>NZ_CP104733.1:0-4816345 GCF_025643735.1 Pectobacterium sp. F1-1 | reverse complement strand
TCGAACAAGAACGATCAAAAAGAAAAGAATAAGACGTTATTTATGTAACTCATGATTTTTGGCGTCTGCGTTATCCACACTTGCTTCATTCACAATTCAGATAGCAGACACACCACATAGCGCGGCGATTTATCCCGACGATCCATTAAAAGGATCGCTGACGGGACCGCGGATCATAACCTAATCCGCCAAAGAGATCTTCCCCTTCTGCACAGTTTCGATCCTTTTTATCCACAGGCTATTCTTATCGCGGCTCCCCGCGATACGCCAAATGGACGGCGAGTCGGCATTTTATCCCCGCCTGATGAAACGCATTTAAGCATACCTTCGGAGACACGATCGTTACGGTGATATCGATCATGATCTTGCTCGACAGATCGTAGGAGGATCCTTGCGCTTTGCAACAGAGTCCGTATAATTCCCTGCCCGCGCGTCTACGCCTTTTCTGTGCTCTGACAGACAGAAATTCCAAAAATAGTCGGAATGGCTGGCGTGTGAAGTGTGATGTTAATTGACTCAGGACTGTACAATTATTACAATCCTGCCTCTTTCCGTTATATAGACTGTGATATGCGATTGAGGCGTCGGTCATTTTCACGCCGAACAGCCAAACGCGTTTACTGTGAAGTTATAATTTTCCAAGTTTAGGTAGAAATCGCCATGAAACGCACTTTCCAACCGTCCGTACTGAAGCGTAACCGTAGCCATGGTTTCCGTGCTCGTATGGCCACCAAGAATGGTCGTCAAGTTCTGGCCCGCCGTCGTGCGAAAGGCCGTGCTCGTCTGTCTGTTTCTAAGTAATAAAAGCTAACCCACCGAGTGGTTAAGCTCGCATTTCCCAGGGAGTTACGTTTGTTAACTCCCAGTCATTTCACTTTCGTCTTCCAGCAACCGCAACGGGCTGGCACGCCGCAAATTACCATCCTCGGCCGCCTGAACTCGCTGGGGCATCCCCGCATCGGTCTTACCGTCGCCAAAAAGCATGTCAAACGTGCTCATGAACGCAATCGGATTAAACGCCTGACGCGCGAAAGCTTTCGCCTGCATCAACATTCATTGCCTGCAATGGACTTTGTGGTGCTCGTGAAAAAAGGGGTGTCTGAGCTGGATAACCGCACTCTGACGGAAGCATTGGAAAAACTATGGCGTCGGCACCGTCGTTTGGCTCCCGACTCCTGATCGGGTTGATACGCGGTTATCAACTCGTTATCAGCCCGTTACTCGGACCACATTGCCGGTTTCGGCCAACGTGCTCGCAATACGGGATTGAAGCAATACGCAGGTTCGGCATGATAAAAGGCTGTTGGTTGACGCTTAAACGCGTATTAAAATGCCATCCTTTGAACCCTGGTGGTGATGATCCCGTACCGCCAAAAACCGACAATAACAGAGAACATTAACGATGGATTCGCAACGCAATCTTCTTCTCATCGCTCTGCTATTCGTAACCTTTATGCTTTGGCAGGCTTGGGAAACGGATAAAAATCCGCCAACCACCACGCAGGCCATACAGCAGGCGACGAACGCAGTGACCGGTGATGCTAACAACCAGGGCGTACCAGCCAGCGGTCAAGGCAAGCTGATCACGGTGAAAACCGACGTACTGTCGCTGACAATCAATACGCGTGGCGGCGATGTCGAGCAAGCGCACCTGCTGGCTTACCCGGACACACTGGGTTCAGATAAACCTTTCCACTTGCTGGAAACCACCCCAGAGTTTGTCTATCAGGCTCAGAGCGGTTTAACGGGCAAAAACGGCCCGGACAACCCAGCTAACGGCCCACGTCCGCTGTTTACCACCACGCAAGATAGCTTCGAACTGGCCGAGGGTCAGGAAGAACTGCGTATTCCGCTGACCTACACCGCGGCTGACGGCGTGGTTTACACCAAAACGTTTGTTCTGAAACGTGGCGGCTATGCACTGAACGTTGACTATAGCGTCAACAACACCAGCGCTCAGCCTCTGGAACTTACGCTGTTCGGTCAGTTAAAGCAGTCTATCGATCTGCCTAAGCACCGCGATACTGGCAGCAGCAACTTTGCACTGCACACGTATCGTGGCGCAGCGTTTTCCTCCAGCGAAGACAAGTACAAAAAGTACAGCTTCAGCGACATGGACGAGAACCTGAACATCACCACCAACAGTGGTTGGGTGGCGATGTTGCAACAGTATTTCGCAACCGCGTGGATTCCAACGACGGCAGGCGCTAACACGTTCTATACCAGTAAACTGGGCAACGGTCAGGCTGCGATTGGCTTCAAGGCTGCTCCCGTTGTGGTTGCCGCAGGTAGCCAACAGAACCTGAACGCAACGCTGTGGGTCGGCCCGGAAATTCAGGACAAGATGGCTGCTGTCGCACCGCATCTGGATCTGACCGTAGATTACGGCTGGCTGTGGTTTATTTCTCAGCCGCTGTTTAAGCTGCTGAAATTCCTGCATAGCTTTATCGGCAACTGGGGCTTCTCCATCATTGCCATCACCTTTATCGTGCGCGGTATCATGTATCCGCTGACGAAAGCGCAATACACCTCAATGGCGAAAATGCGCTTACTGCAACCTAAATTGCAGGCGATGCGTGAGCGTATTGGTGATGACAAACAGCGCATGAGTCAGGAAATGATGGCGCTGTACAAGTCAGAGAAAGTGAACCCGCTGGGTGGTTGTTTCCCACTGCTGATTCAGATGCCAATCTTCCTGGCGCTGTATTACATGCTGATGGGCTCCGTTGAACTGCGTCATGCACCGTTCGCCCTGTGGATTCATGACCTGTCCGCACAAGACCCGTACTACATTCTGCCGATCCTGATGGGCGTGACGATGTTCTTCATCCAGAAGATGTCGCCAACCACCGTGACCGACCCAATGCAGCAGAAGATCATGACCTACATGCCGGTTATCTTTACGGTCTTCTTCCTGTGGTTCCCATCAGGTCTGGTTATGTACTACATCGTCAGCAACCTGGTTACCATTCTCCAGCAGCAATTAATTTACCGCGGTCTGGAAAAACGTGGCTTGCATAGCCGCGAGAAAAAATAATCCGGTTGATGGCTAACCGATAGAAAGCGTAAGGCGGTCATTGACCGCCTTATTTTTTTAATAGCTGTCTTATCACCCAACGATACGTAAAATAGCCTGCCAGACAGGCATCAACGCAGAGAGAACATCATGAGCAATACCGACACCATCGTCGCCCAAGCCACGCCACCGGGACGCGGAGGCGTGGGTATTTTGCGCGTTTCAGGACAGGTTGCCGCCGAAGTGGCGCGCGCCGTTCTGGGCAAGCTTCCTAAGCCGCGTCACGCCGATTATCTGCCGTTCCGTGATACCAACGGCACCACGCTCGACCAGGGCATCGCCCTCTGGTTTCCCGGCCCGAACTCCTTTACCGGCGAAGACGTGCTGGAACTTCAGGGACACGGCGGCCCGGTTATTCTTGATTTGCTCCTGCAACGCATTTTGGCGCTCCCCAACGTGCGCATCGCACGCCCTGGCGAATTCTCTGAACGCGCCTTCCTGAACGACAAACTCGATCTCGCGCAGGCGGAAGCGATTGCCGATCTGATTGACGCCAGCTCGGAACAGGCCGCTCGCTCAGCGCTGAACTCCCTGCAAGGCGTATTTTCCACCCGCATAAATCAGTTAGTGGAAGCACTTACTCACCTACGAATCTACGTCGAGGCTGCCATCGACTTCCCGGATGAAGAGATCGACTTTCTCTCCGATGGCAAAATTGAAGCACAGCTCAATGGCGTAATGGCCGATCTGGATGCCGTCAGAGCCGAAGCCCACCAAGGTAGCCTGTTGCGTGAAGGAATGAAGGTCGTGATTGCAGGTCGCCCTAACGCCGGTAAATCCAGCTTACTCAATGCATTAGCAGGTCGCGATGCAGCGATTGTCACGGATATTGCCGGAACCACGCGCGACGTATTGCGTGAGCATATCCACATCGACGGCATGCCGCTACACATCATCGACACCGCCGGACTACGCGATGCCAGCGACGAAGTCGAACGCATTGGTATTGAGCGTGCCTGGCAAGAAATCGAGCTGGCCGATCGCGTGCTGTTTATGGTAGACGGCACCACTACGCAGGCGACTGAACCTGAGCAGATCTGGCCCGAATTTATGGCACGCCTGCCGAAAACACTGCCAATTACCGTGGTACGCAACAAAGCTGACATCACAGGGGAAACTCTTGGCATCGAAGATGTGAACACTCACTCACTTATTCGCCTTTCCGCTCGCACGGGTGAAGGTGTGGACACACTGCGTGACCACCTCAAGCAAAGCATGGGGTTCACCAGCAATACCGAAGGCGGTTTCCTGGCGCGACGTCGCCACCTGCAAGCATTGGAACTGGCAGCGCAGCACCTGATTCAAGGGAAAGAGCAACTGGTCAGCGCCTACGCAGGCGAACTGCTGGCGGAAGAACTGCGACTGGCACAGCAGGCCCTGAGTGAAATCACGGGTGAATTCACCTCTGACGACCTGTTGGGCCGTATCTTTTCGAGTTTTTGTATTGGGAAGTGACGCTGAGTTCGTAAGCGTCCATTCACTTCCGCTGATCTCGCATAGCTGATTGTTATGCGAGATCTTTTTTCCATTGATGTCTATTCGCTTTCACCAAGAGTCAGGGATTTTTGTGTCCACGTGACATGGGTAAGATCGAGTATGAGAATGCTATTCAAGATAAACGCTCTGGCCATCCATATCCTGGAACACTCGCGCTGATGTAGTGGCTATTTGTCTTTTTTGAGAATGGCCTTGAGTGCTGCAATATTGGCCCATGCGCCTTCGGCTTCTTTTAAACGACGGCGCTGTTCTGCAAAGCGATCAAATTCCAGTTTCGCTTTGTCATCTGCCTCTTTTTTGGAGATTTTTCCTGCTCCATTTAAAACGTCCCGATCATTAAAACTTAAAAACTGGTCAAGTTTATCGGTCCAGTCTTGTAAGAACACCTGCTTGCGACGTAAGGCTTGGTCTTCAGCAAAATCGAGCCACATATTGACGATGCGGTTGAGCTCTTTGATTTCGTCTTCACGCAGATAGTTCTTGGCAACAGTGACGTCGGTTTTGCGGACTTCATCGCCTTTATAGCTGGTCAGGCCCATATCCGGTTTGCTGGCATCCACACGGCTGGCGATAAGCTCAGCCGCGGTCATATGCGTACAGGCATAATGTAGCTTGTTCTGGATAGTTTGAAAGAAGCGATTGGTTTCTTGGTTAGATGGCTCGTAATCGGCAGCCATGGTAAAGATTTCTTTGACTCGCAGATAAACGCGACGCTCACTGGCGCGGATATCGCGGATACGCTCCAGCATTTCATCAAAGTAATCAGGCACAGCAGAATGACCAACGGGCGGATTTTTCAGGCGTTCGTCATCCATAACGAATCCTTTGATCAGGTACTCTTGTAAGGTTTGCGTTGCCCACTGGCGGAACTGAGTGCCGCGGCTTGAACGGACGCGATAACCAACCGCTAATACCAGTGGCAGGCTAAAGTATTGGACATTGTATAATTTCCCATCTGCCGCAGTTGTTCGGTATAACCGAACAACTGAATTTTCGTCCAATTCACCTTCAGCAAAAATATTTTTTATATGTTCGCTAATGGTCGCTTTCGCTTTTCCATATAACTCACCGATCATAGCCTGAGAAAGCCACAACGTATCGGACTCAAAGCGACACTCAACGCGGGTTTGCCCATCAGCACTGGTGAAAAGAACAAACTCGCCTTGAGGGGCTAGTGGGATGTTATCTGTCATTCAATTGACCTTATTGCATTTGTCATTTTTGCCCCATAGCTGTTACAGAGCCAATCATGCCTTATTGCTGCTTGTTTTCCTCAGCACCTTGAACAGCCTCATAAATTTTCAGTTTCAACACGATGGAATACTCATCGTCATACGGAATTGAGCAGTATGCTAAGGGCATCGAGAGTGAAATAGGGCAACTCACCGGTAATCAGAGCCAGTTCGCATCATAGGAAAAATGATGTGCTCCACTGCCCCCTGTTTTAGTCAGAATCCCCACACGATAGCCGTTCATGTAAACATCGAGCGCAGCCATTACCATTCTTCCTTCCAGGATGATGCAACGGAGGCTTCGTTATTGCCGATATCCACATTTCGGAGCGTAACAGTAAGTTCTAAGTTCAATGCCGACAGGATTTTAAAGAAGATTTCTAACTTGGTGGAATCAGGATGTTGCTCGAAGCTGGATATCGTATCCTGGCGAATACCCACTTTACTGGTCACTTTCCCTTGTGAAAGCTTCTGCGTGATACGAACATCTTTCAGATAGCTGCTTTCTGTTGATGATCCTCATCCTCTTATCCTACCGGTTATAGACGGTAGAATAAATATTACACGCTTTAGCAGGTAAAAAAGAATGACACGCTACCGCCGTTAATTATGTATTTACCTGCTATGGCGTGTAAACAGAATATAAGCAATAAGGTGGATACAGAAGAACAAGGGGATAAGATGATTCAACTTCATGCCACACACAAGCTATTCAATCGTTTACCGCTGAATGACAGCAGTCAACTTGCTGTTACACCACGCAGCCAGTGGCTATTTACGCAACCCACAGTAGATATCAACCCACTGAGCAGTTGGCACGGAAATCTAATCACTTTACAGCGACGGAATTGCGTACTGCTAGTTCATGACGCCACCCGGTTTCCTTTGGTACTTCCGGCGTTGATAAAGAAGGATTTCGCAGAGCTAAACAACTATTTTGTGGATAGCTTCATCAATACCCTACTCAAGTGTGGAGCAGATGAAGAACACCTCAGCGCAGCACAACATTATTTACGCCCGCTACAGGTCGATACGCAGTGCAGCCGTTCTGTGCAAGGTACATTGAATCAGATGAAAGGTGATATTGAGCACATAGTGCGATTTGATAGCCTCAACATGGCTGAATTAGCGGGTTACTCTCTCGGTCAATTACTGGCTGATAGACCTTGTTCAGTTAAAGATCGTGGATATCTTTGGCCACAGAAAGAAATGCTGTCATTACTGTCTAGATTAGCAGTTGTGTAATGGTAATCGGCCCAGAATTATCTCCGGGCCGAGCTTTTACGCGTTACTTTTTACGCATTACTTCAGCGTTGCTTTCACGACGGCTGACAGTGGCGTCGTTGGGCGACCGATCAGGCGACTCAGTTGCTTGCCGTCATCAAACAGGCCGCCTTTGGAGGCTCCGGTGTCTGAATCGGCAATAATCTGCGCGAAAACATCGGGTAACCCAGCGGAAACCAGCGCCGTGGTGAACTCAGCTTCAGACAGGTTTTGATAACCAATGGATTTACCAGACTGTTTGCTAATCTCTGCCGCCAACTCCGTCAGCGTGTAAGGCTCGTCACCAGCCAGTTCGTAAACCTTACCGGCCTGTCCTTCCTGCGTCAGCACCGCGACCGCCGCGGCAGCGAAGTCTTCGCGCGTGGCAGAGGTAATTTTCCCTTCGCCCGCGCTACCAATAAATACACCGTGTTCCAGCGCAGCAGGAATGCTGGCCGCGTAGTTTTCGGTATACCAGCCGTTGCGCAGCAGGACATGTGGCAAACCAGACTCTTTCAGCAGCGCTTCCGTCTGCTTGTGTTCTTCTGCCAGCGCCAGAGGGGATTTATCCGCATGCAGCAGGCTGGTGTATGCCACCAGTTTCACGCTGGCTTTCACCGCTGCTTCAATAACATTGCGGTGTTGTGTCGCACGCTGACCGACCTCGCTGGAAGAGATCAGCAGCACTTTATCCACCCCTTGCAGAGCAGCAGCCAGCGCCTCTGGCTGATTGTAATCCGCCGCTTTCACCTGCACGCCTTTTGCAGATAGAGCGGCAACTTTATTGACATCACGCACCAGCGCCACGATCTCGTTCGCCGGAACCTTCTCTAGTAATTTTGCGATAACCAAGCGGCCCAGTTGGCCAGATGCACCAGTAATAGCAATCATCTCAAGCTCCTTTTATTGGCTGTCTTTTATTGACTGTCTTTTGTTAACAAGAACTGAATGGCATAATATCGGTAAAGCTAATTTTAAGTAAGTACATACATAAAGGTAAGTATAGTGAAACAATCCAAAACATCCGCAGACTTATTGCCACCTATTCTGCCATCCGGTGATGTCTTTGCTGAAAAATGTCCGTCACGCCAGATACTTAACCACGTTACTAGTCGCTGGGGTGTACTGATTTTAATCGCATTACTTGATGATACACATCGCTTCAGTCAGTTGCGTAGGCGGATCGATGGAGTGAGTGAACGCATGCTGGCGCAGACTCTCCAATGGCTGGAAAGTGATGGTTTTGTCCTGCGAATCGCCTATCCGGTTGTTCCGCCACATGTTGAATACAGCCTGACGCCACTAGGCAAAGAAGTAGGCGAGCGGGTAAAAGAATTGGCAGTATGGGTTGAGGGAAATCTGGACGAAATTCTGGCGGCACAACAGCCAAGTGAGCAATAGGAAATAAAACAATAAGTCACAAAACAATAATTCATAAAACAATGCGCCCCTGAACAGAGCGCCTTAATCAGGAAGGGGCACGATCGGGCAGCAGGCGGGAAATGTCCGTGAAAATGGCTTGCCAGGTTTCGTCATCGACGGCCATAAAGCCAAAATAGCGCAGCAGGAATGCCCCTTCCGATGCCAGAAACGCCAGACGAGCATCTCGCCCTTCCTGGGAATTCAGGTCAAGCCCAGACAACTGGCGGTCATACCACGCCTGTGATTTAGCAAGATGCTCAGGCATGTTCAGCAATGAAGCCATCATACCCGCCGCGCGATCGCCTTCTGCGGCATCCGTGCGATAAGTGACGTCAATATACGCTCGAACTCTGGCTTCCGGGCTGTCATCCGTACCGATGCATGCAGCCGTCATCTCATCAAATTCATCTTCCCAACGCTGATACATGGCATTAATCAGCTCGTCTTTCGTGCCGAAGCACGACTGAATACCGCCTTTTGTCACGCCCGCGGCTTTGGCGACCGCATCAATCGTCAACGAGGCAATGCCCTGTGTGTGAACGATCTGTTCCGCCGCATCCAACACGCCTGCACGATTAATGCTCTTATGACGCCCCATACCTTCCCCAATTTAAAATACGTTTGTATTTAAAAAGCAATTCTATATCATCAGAACGCTATCCAACAGATGAAAAATGGAAGATCGAGGCAGAGATCCTGTGATGCAATCACCAAAAAAGTGGCTGATTCTGGCCATTGTTTCTAGTGCACTGTTCCTGATCGTTATCGACATGACGGTACTGTATACCGCACTCCCGACACTGACTCACGACCTGCACGCGACGGCATCGGAAAAGCTGTGGATCGTTAATATCTATGCGCTGGTTGCCTCCGGTTTACTGCTGGGGATGGGCACGTTGGGCGATAAGCTGGGCCATAAACCTCTATTTATTTCCGGGCTACTGGTCTTTGGTGCAGCGTCATTGTTTGCCGCTTATTCGCCCACACCCAGTCTGCTTATCGCCGCTCGCGCGCTGCTGGCGGTCGGTGCCGCAATGATGATGCCCGCCACACTGTCGATTATTCGTCTGACATTTACTGATGAACGGGAACGCGCACTGGCGATCGGTATCTGGGCCGCGGTGGCTTCTGGCGGCGCGGCGTTTGGCCCCGTGATGGGCGGGATACTGCTTGAGTATTTCTGGTGGGGCTCAGTTTTCCTCATTAACGTACCGGTCGTGCTGCTTGCGCTCATCATGGGAATCACCGTGATTCCACACCGGCCGGGCAACGCCTCTCACCGCTGGGATTTCATCGGTTCTCTATTAATTATGGTTGGTTTGATTGGTATCACCTATGCCATCAAAGAGCTGGGCAAGCGGGTTCCGTCTTATGAAGATGCGCTCATCGCACTGCTGATCGGCGTGGTGTTTATTACCCTGTTCGTTCGGCGTCAGCGTAACAGCAAACATCCTCTGGTCGATTTCTCACTCTTCCGCCTACAGCCTTTCAGCGCGGCCGTAGCCGCGGCTATCGTGGCGGCCGCCGCCTTGATCGGAATGGAGTTGGCTTTCACCCAACGATTACAACTTGTGGTCGGGCTGTCTCCGCTACAGGCGGGACTGTTCATTTTGCCGCTGTCATTGGCGTCCTTCATCTCCGGCCCGTTAACAGGAAAGATACTGCCGCACGTAAATAGCGGGACGATGTTATCCGCCAGCCTGCTGGTTTCCGGGCTCGGAATGGGAAGCTATTTGCTGCTCCACAATGCCCCCATCGTCGTACAAATCATCTGCCTGATGGTGATTGGCGCCGGCGTGGGTTCCACCATGACGGCTGCATCAAGCACCATTATGCAAGTTGCTCCAGCGACAAAAGCGGGTATGGCAGCGTCAATCGAAGAAGTGTCCTATGAATTAGGAGGGGCGACGGGCGTGACGCTGATGGGCAGCTTGCTGTCTTTCGCTTATTCCGCAACGTTTATGTTACCCGCTGGGTTTGCCGCATCGGACACCGCGTATGACAGCCTGGACGAGGCATTAATTTTTGCCGAATCCTTACCGGAAAATATGCGACAGACTCTTACTGCACAGGCCCATTCCGCCTTTGATTCCGGATTTTCCATTGTGCTGGCCGCAGCCACGCTGATCCTGCTGCTGACCGCGGCCTTCGTCTGGACAACCCGCCATAATAAACAACATCGTCATCAGGCCGCTGATGTATAGCGCCATAGGCTAAGACGATAAAAAACGCCGTTCAATGACGAACGGCGTTGGTAATGGCGATTTGGCAACGTACTACATAACGGATCAGTACGTTTCTTTACCGTATTGCAATGAGCGAGGCCCGTACAGCATACCGCGTGGATGGCCCGCCGCCAGCAGGCGCGCGCTGGTCACGCCCGCAACATCGTGGCCTTTGTCAGAGATCGTGTCCGCAATCTGGTTCACTGCGGCCTGCACCAGAATACCGATAATGCCGCCGTTAGCGTTTGATTGCTGCTCGTTGCTGGACGCCGTTGCGCTTCCGCTCCACAGCAGTTTTCCGGTACGCAGATCAACCAGACGCGCATCCGCAGAAACGCGGGTTTCGCTGTTAATCACGATGTATGACGTACCGTACTCTTTTACGTCCAAATACAGCGCAGCATCAGCACCAAAGATTTGGTGCAGCTTCGCCGTACTCAGCGCATGAATATCCGCCGCAGTCGACAGACCATTCTGTTTGAACGTTTCGTCTACGACAGCGACAGGCAAGACGTAATAACCGGATTCCGCCAGCGGGTAGGTAACTTGTGAAAGCAGGCTATAGCTCGCTTTCACATCCGGCGAATGGTTAACCGGCGGCAATACCAGAATAGACTTAGGTTTACTCTGCTTAAATGCCGTGTAGTCATAGGGAACGGGTTTAGCACAACCGGTCAGCACCAGCGCAAAAACCAGACCACATAATCCTAAGAAACGATTCATTTAATGCTCCCTTTATTTTTACTCAACAGGAAGTCCATAAAAGGTGCTGATTCAGGGAATTTCGCTTTTTCAGTTTCAAACTGTTGGCGAGCTTCACTATCACGGCCAGTATTGGCATACAGCAACCCAAGTTGAGCATAGAGTCCCGGCGGGACAGGTTTGTTTGCGGCTTTCGCTTTTTCGATCGATTCATTCAACGCAAGAATTTGCTGCTCAGGGCCAACTTTATCTTGTTGATAGTAATCGTAAAGTGCGGGCTGATACTTGTCCCAGCTATAAATCGTTTTTGGCTGAGACGCACAACCAGCCAGTACTGTCGCTGCAAGCAGCAGGACAATTTTCTTATGAGATAACATGGTTATATTCCTATTCCATTAGTTCGTTGGGCGCCAGGCACCACTTTCAATTCCCGCAACCAAATTATTGACGGCTTCACGAATAGCCAAATCCAGCACTTTACCGTTCAGCGTCGAGTCATAGCTGGCCGTACCGCCGAAACCGATAATTTCACGGTTGGACAAGGTGTACTCGCCCGCGCCCTGTACGGAATACACGACTTCAGACGTTTGTACATTCACCACATTCAACGTAGTTTTTGCATAAGCAACCTGTGTCTTACCGCGCCCAAGGATGCCCCACAGTTGATGATCGCCCACTTCTTTGCGACCAAACTCGGTCACATCGCCAGTAACAACATAGCTCGCGCCTTTCAGCGTCTGCGTTTGTCCTTTAATACCCGCTTCCGCTTTCAGCTCTTCCATATTGGTACGATCCAACACATTAAAGCGGCCGCTCTGCTGAAGATGGCTAACAAGAATGGTCTTGGATTGATTACCTAAGCGGTCAACCCCATCAGAAAAAATACCGTTCATATAGTTAGAGCGGTTTTCAAATTTTCCGACGGAAATCGGGCTGCGAACGCCCTGATAAGGCGTACTGTAAGAAGTGACTTTTTGTGCTTCTACAGTACGGGAAGACTCTGTCGCACATCCGCTCAATAACGCTGCTGACATGAATACAGAACAAAGAACGACCTTTTTATTCATAACACTATCCCTTAGTGACAATCCATTAACCCTGATAAATTCTAGGTTATTGATTAATAATGAAAATGCCCTAAACATACTATTTAGCAGAAACATTGCTTTGATAAAACACTGTTTTGCTGCATTTAAATAGCGTTCGACATTATGAGGGGCGTAAGGAAAAGTAACGAGTTATTTCATGGGAAAATGAACAAAAATCATGAAAACCAGAATTTTTACCTGGAATAAATCGCTTTAAAAAGGATAAAAAACAAGGTTATATGCAACCATGCCATTACTTTCACATAACATTACAACTGACTGAAACGATTCAATAATTTCATTAATAACCTGAGTGAGATTTAACATTAACCGACTTTTAACCTGCTCTATATCAAGGTCAGGGCGTTATCCAGCGATTAGGATAAAGGCCACGATCGAGGGATCCAGAGTGGGAAAAGGTAATGAACCGATTTGTTATTGCCAGTACTCAAGACTGTATGGGGTGCCATGCATGCGAAATCGCCTGTGTTATTTCACACAATGATGAGCGGTATCCAGATAGCACCACGGTGTTTCAGCCCAGAATCAAGGCATTCAATACGCCAACGCTGCGGGCTGCCGTGACATGCCGTCACTGTGAAGATGCCCCTTGTGCCAGCGTGTGCCCAACGCAGGCCTTGATCAGAAAAGACAATAGCATTCAACTCGTTCAGGAAAAGTGTATTGGCTGTAAAAGCTGTGTACTGGCTTGCCCGTTCGGTGCGATGTCGATGGTGACCAACCCTGCGGACAACAGCACCGTCGCCCATAAATGCGATCTCTGCGCCGATCGCCCCCAAGGGCAAGCGTGCGTAGAAGCCTGCCCGACGCAAGCCTTGCAGTTAGTCAGCGAACAAACGTTAGTGGCTCGCCGTCAGGAAAAACAGCAGATGATGGCACTGCGTTCAGCCTCCCACTGGCAGCGTGAAACGCCTGTACTGAAGGCGCAGACAACCAATCCGCTCAGTAAAAGAAAGAACTGGCCGCGCCAGGATGCCGAGAAAAAGCCGCTGACCCAGAGAACCTCCACGTTTGATGAAATTTATCATGGCTTCTCTATGCAGCAGACGGAAGATCAGGCCGATCGCTGCCTTTCCTGCGGCAAACGCGCGATCTGTGAGTGGACCTGTCCGCTGCATAATAATATTCCTGAACTGCTGAGTCTGGCGAAGCAGGGGCGTATTCTTGAAGCCGTTGAGTTGTCGCACCAAACCAGCAGCCTGCCGGAAATCTGCGGTCGGGTGTGCCCGCAGGATCGGCTATGCGAAGGAGCCTGTACGCTGGGTAAAGAGTACGGTGCTATCACCATCGGCAACGTTGAGCGCTACATTACCGATACCGCCATGGCAATGGGCTGGTCGCCCGACATGACGCATGTCGTTCCCAGCGGAAAACGCGCGGCGATTGTCGGTGCGGGTCCGGCTGGGCTGGCCTGTGCCGATGTGCTGGCTCGCAACGGCGTGCAGGCCGTGGTATTCGACCGTCACCCGGAAATTGGTGGGCTGCTCACGTTCGGCATTCCGTCGTTCAAGCTGGATAAAGACGTCCTGATTCATCGTCGTGAGGTGTTCAGCGCCATGGGAATCGAATTTCGACTGAATACCGAAGTGGGGAAAGATATTTCTCTGGCTCACCTTCTGGACGACTATGACACCGTTTTCCTCGGCGTAGGCACCTACCGCTCCATGAAGGCCAACATTGATAATGAAGAGGCTCCCGGCGTTTTCGATGCGCTTCCCTTCCTGATTGCCAATACCAAACACGTGATGGGTCTGCCTGAACGAGAGGATGAACCTTATATCTCGATGGCGGGCAAGCGCGTCGTGGTACTCGGCGGTGGAGATACCGCGATGGATTGTCTGCGCACGTCCATTCGGCAGGGTGCGGTATCCGTCACCTGCGCGTATCGTCGTGATGAAGCCAACATGCCGGGCTCGAAAAAAGAAGTGAAGAACTCCCGTGAAGAAGGCGTAGAGTTCCTGTTTAACGTCCAGCCACAAAAAATCTGCCTCAATGAACAGGGCGAAGTCTGCGGGATTAGTCTGGTTCTCACCGAACTGGGCGAGCCTGACGCCAGCGGTCGTCGTCGTCCGCGCCCCATTCCTGGCTCAGAATTCGTGCAGCCTGCGGAAGCCGTGATCACCGCATTTGGCTTTCAGTCACACAACATGCCGTGGCTGGAAGAGGCCGGCGTCAATCTGGATAACTGGGGGTACATCACCACCCCGCTTGATAGCCAGATACCTTGCCAGACTAATCACCCGCGTATCTTTGCCGGTGGTGATGCCGTACGCGGTGCCGATCTGGTCGTGACCGCCATTGCCGACGGGCGCAAAGCCGCATTGGGAATGATGGCGACAATGGGGCTGACCGCCGTCACGGGTACGATTCCCGCGCATCCACAACGTCCTGAGATGAACGCAACCCGCGAGGAGGTTCGCTCATGAACCAATTTATCATCGCTGAAGCAGAAAAATGTATCGGCTGCCGAACCTGTGAGATCGCCTGCGCGGTCGCCCATAGCGCGCAGCTGAGGCCTTCTCACTTCTTTCCCCGCCTGAAGGTCGTCAAAAGCGCCAGCGTCAGCGTCCCTGTCCTGTGTCGGCAGTGTGAGAATGCACCCTGTGCCAGCGTCTGCCCAAATGACGCGCTGGTGCGGGATCGGGACAGCATCCAGGTGATGCAGTCCCGCTGCATCGGCTGCAAAAGCTGCGTCGTCGCTTGTCCCTTCGGGGCCATCAATGTGGTGACGAAAGCATCGAATGACGAAGGAGAATCACACCTCACGCAAAGCGAGGTTCACAAATGCGATTTGTGCGTGGATGTCGCCCAGAGCCCATCCTGCGTCAGCGTATGTCCAACATCGGCACTACGCTTAGTGACCGCAGATGAGCTGCGTAAGCAGACGCTGGAAAAACAGCGGCGTTCCGCGCTGGGATGGCCGAACCATTAGAACAGACTGGAAGGTGGCGAACAGGGAAGAATCGCCACAAAACACACAATGCAGAAAATTCGTTGTGCCTAATTAATAATTATCGCCGATTTATCCATCGATTTTTCTTTAGATCACATATTTGTCTGATAATATGCATTGGTAATGCCTGATAGGTTCCCATCTTTTATCACGATCACGGAGTGAACAATGACCTGCCATTTTGTCAGGTGGACAAGCACGGAAGCGCTTCCTGACTTACAAAGACTGCCCGATAGGCTCATCTCATCAACACAAGGTTTTTCAGCCAAACGCCGCGAGCGTTATCTGAAAAGTCGCGTGCTGCTGGCTGAGATGATGTTCTATTTTTTCGGCTATCCGCTGTTACCCACACTGCTGGAGTCCCCTGAAGGACGCCCTTATTTTGCCGATCCCAATATGCCCAATTTCAGCATCGGCTATGCAGGCAACACCATCGCCATCCTCCTGAGTGAAGAAGGAAGCGTGGGTATGGATATCGAAATCGTTCATGTCAGGCCGACGAATCAGGCTATTCCACAGATGCAGGCGCAGACACAGGCCGAACAGGCGTGGATCGACGCTCAGCGCGATCCGCTGGAAGCGGCAACGCAGCTATGCACCATTCGCCAGTCATTAATGAAAATCCCTGGCGTAAACAGCCACCCTCCCAATCACCTGAAACTTCACCCCGCTTCTGGCAGGCTGCGTTCAACCCGCATCCCCACCGTAGAAGTGATGAGCGATGTTGATGATTATCTTGCCTGGGCCTGTGCCCATATACCGACGCTTAACCGATTGATCATGTGGAAATATACATCGGCATCGGGCATGAGAAAAGCGGGAGAAATTCTACAGCAACAGCGCCAGTCTTTACGCTATATGAAATTAACCAGCCATACGATAGAAAAAGTCACCTCTATCGCTTCACAGTAGCCATCTGCCTTGTCGCAGACTTGTGGCTCCAGGAAAGCCCTGGAGCCACGAACGGATTAATGCCCGTCGATAAACACGATTTTCAGCAGGAACAGCAGCGCAACGACAACCACGCATGGGCTGATTTCACGCCAGCGTCCCGTCGCTAGCTTCATCACACAGTAAGAAATGAAGCCCAGCGCGATCCCTTCAGTAATCGAGAAGCTGAACGGCATCATCACAGCGGTAATAAAGGCTGGAACCGCTTCCGTCAGGTCATCCCACTTCACACGCGCCAGGCTGGACGTCATCAGTACGCCCACGTAAATCAATGCGCCAGCCGCCGCGTAGGCAGGCACCATACCCGCCAACGGTGACAGGAAGATTACCAGCAGGAACAGCAGACCCACGATGACGGCAGTCAGGCCGGTGCGTCCACCGACGGATACGCCAGAGGAGCTTTCAATATACGCTGTAACGGAGGAGGTTCCGATAAATGAACCGGCCACAGAGCTAACGCTATCAACGTACAGCGCTTGTTTCATACGCGGGAACTTACCGCGCGCATCGACCAGACCGGCTTTATCCGTTACGCCGATCAGTGTACCGGAGGAGTCGAACAGGTTAACCAGCATGAAAGAGAAAATAATGCCGGACATTCCCAGATTTAACGCCCCGCCAAATCAACCTGACCAACTACCGACGTAACGCTCGGCGGCATAGAGAACACGCCAGCAAACTTCACATCACCCAGTAGCAGGCCAATCGAGGTGGTCACGACGATGGAGATCAGCACCGCGGCGTGAATATTGCGTGACGCCAGCGCCACAATAATGAAAAAGCCCAGCGCCCCCAGCAGCACGCTGTGTGACGTCAGGTTACCAATGGTCACCAGCGTTTCTGGGTTAGGAACGATAATGCCGGCATTTTTCAGACCCATCATGGCAATGAACAGCCCGATACCGCTGGCGATACCCAAACGCAGGCTAAGCGGGATATTGGCGATCATCCAATAGCGAATCTGGAAAATGGTCAGCAACAGGAAACCGATTGCGCCCCAGAAAATAGCACCCATCGCAACTTGCCACGGCAGCCCCATCGCGCCGACGACGACAAAAGCGAAAAACGCATTCAGACCCATTGCCGGAGCCAGTGCCACAGGCAGGTTCGCCAGCAACCCCATCAAAATACTGCCGAATGCGGCAATCAAACAGGTGGTCACAAAGACCGCTTTGGTATCCATCCCCGCCGCGCCCAGAATCTGCGGGTTAACAAAAACGATGTAGACCATCGTCAAAAACGTCGTGAAACCGGCAATCGTTTCCATACGTGCTGTCGTACCGTGTTGTTTAAGTTTAAACACACGCTCCAGCAGGCCCTGCTCGGTAGCAAGACCGGGTTGTGATTTATTCATGAGTAACAATCCAAAGAAGGGAATAACTGTCGTCGGGTATCCTATAACAAAACGCTGCGTTTTTACGTTGATCCCACGTTTTTTTTCATCGAATAAGAAGAACCTATTAACGTCATCGTTTTCTCTCGGTTAAATCCCCCTGATTTTACGCAAGATAGCGCTAAAAATGGCTTTGCAGGTCGCAATATCGGGCCAATTGGTTAAAGTAGGGTTATCCGCTTAATGCTGCTCACTTAAGCCCATTATTAGGAGAAACACGGGGATGAGGTTCCCGCAGGGAAGCCTCGCACCGTGGTCGCTCCGTGTATCTCGGTTCTTAAACAGCCAGCATTAGTGTATCTGCTTTTATTTCATCAATAAGGATTAGTCATGCCCCGTATTGAATGCGTCTTCTTCGACTGTGATGGCACGCTGGTTGATAGCGAAGTGCTGTGTTGTCAGGCTTACGTGAATATCTTCATCCCATACGGGGTGAACCTATCATTGGAGGAGGTGATAAAAACCTACAAGGGCGTGAAGCTGTACGAGATTATTGCCCGTATCAGCCAGCAGCACAGTTTAACCGTATCGGTAGAAGACGCGGAGCGTCATTTCCGGCAAGAGGTGAAACGGCTGTTCGATGAGTCCCTGCAACCTATCGAGGGCGCACGTGAGTTAGCGCAGTCCATTACCGTTCCGATGGCCGTGGTGTCCAATGGACCGGTCAGTAAAATGCAGCATTCACTCGGCCTGACGAATATGCTCGATCTGTTTGGCGACCATCTCTACAGCGGCTACGATCTGAAAAAGTGGAAGCCCGATCCGGCGGTGCTGTATCACGCTGCCGAGCAGCTACAGCTTCCGATTGAGCACTGCATTTTGGTTGAAGACTCCGCCGCTGGCGTACAGGCTGGCATCGCTGCGGGCATTCCGGTGTTCTATTACTGCGCCGCCCCCCATAATCAGCCGATTCATCACCCGCTGGTCACGATGTTCGATGATATGCGTGAACTGCCGCAAATCTGGCGCGAAAAGGGCTGGAACATCACCGCGCAGGAATAAACCACCAAAAGGCAGTTTGAGGTTACTGACAAAGGTCACCGAGCGGGAGTAACGGATAGATCGTAAAGACGCTGCAAGTACATCCATGTAAGCTCGAATTGCGCCATCCCTGGCGCAAACGCTTTACTCTTCTATTCCGTTAATCCCGTTTTTGTTCTGCAAATAGGTTTGTCGACAATCTTCATCCTCAGGCTGGCTTATTCCGCCACCACAGCAGACGGCGTTTCGGCTGCTTTTCCTGCTGGCTAAAACGGGCGTTAACCCGGTTAGCCAGCAGTTCCAATGACAGGCAAAACACAAAGTAAACCAGCGCGACAAACAGGAAAACTTCCATCGGGTAGACCATGCTGCGGTTATTGACCTGCGTAGCGAGAAACGTCAGTTCGCCAACGCCAACAATGTAGGCTAATGAGGTGTCTTTAATCAGGGAAATCCACTGGTTAATGAAAGAAGGCACCATCATCCGCAGCGCCTGCGGCAGGACAATCTGCCAGAGTACCTGCCAGCGGCTTAATCCCAGCGAGAGTCCGGCCTGCCACTGACCGCGCCCAATAGCGACAATGCCGGCCTTCACGCCATGCGCCAGATACGCCGAGGCGATCAGCGCCAGCGCACACACCACGGTCGTAATTTCAGGGATATCGACGCCAAAAACGATCGGCAGCAGAAAGTAGGTCCAGAAAATCAGCATGATGACGGGAATCGCACGGAAGAACCCCAGCACCATCGCCAACAACGCACTCCACCATCCCCGGGACATCGCCAGCGCCACGCCCAAAATCGTACCCAAGATGGCAGAGACTACGCCCGCCAGCAGACTCATCACTAGCGTCAGCGCCGCGCCACCCAGCGGGCCATCCGGGAACGTGCCCCACATCAAATAACCGATGTTATCGGTGATAACGGTAAAATCCATCTCAGTGTCTCTCCGTCAGACTACGCTGCTGACGCCACATGCCCCAGCCTTCCATCACGGCAATAATCACGATGTACAACACCGTCGCCACGCCAAACGCCTGAAACGTGCGTAAGGTTTCCGTCTCCACCTGACGCGACGCGTAAGACAATTCAGCGACGCCAATCGCCATCGTCAACGACGAGTTCTTAACGATATTCATGTATTGCCCCAGCAGCGGCGGCAGGGCGATTTTTAACGCCTGCGGCAGCACCACATAGCGCATGGATTGCCAACCGGTTAACCCCAGAGCATGCGCCGCGTACTTCTGCCCGCGCGCCACGCCACGAATACCAGAGCGAATTTCCTCGGCAATAAACGCGCTGGAGTAGAGCGTCAGCCCGGCCAATCCCGCCAGAAACTCAAAAGAAGGCCACGCCAACGTCGTACCGAAGAGCGAAAGCGTATGCGGGGTGTTCAGCCATTGCATCATCGATGAGGGAAAAAGCTGCCCAGCACCGAAATACCAGAAAAACAACTGCACCAGCAGCGGCGTATTACGAAATAACGAGCTGTAAGCGACCACGACACCGCTCAGCACTCGAATCTGGCTGTCTCTGGCCGCGGCCAGCAGAAAACCCAGCGCCGTAGACAGAACGATCGTACTCAGGGAAATGCCCAGCGTGATCAGAAAACCGTGCCACAACCAGATGAGGTACTGAGGAGCCAACAGCCACGACTCAAGCGATTGCAGCGCCGTATCCATGCGTTTTCTCTCTCTTTTTCATTATTACGAGATACAAATAGAAATGCCCCCTGCAATGCAGAGGGCTAAAATCATAGCACCGAAGATGCCAGCTATCAGGATTTAGGTTGCTGATCCAACGGGGCAAAGGTGAAATCGCCGCGCGGTTGAGCCGATTTCGTGCTTGGCCCAAACCAGCGATCGTAGATCGTCTTCGCCTCACCCTGTTTCTCCAGGTTAATCAGCGTGTCGTTAATTTTCGCCGTCAGGCGTTCTTCACCCTTCGGAATCCCAACCCCCTGATACTCTTTGGTAATGCTGAACGGGGAGATTTCGAATTCGGCTTTCTGGGCATCAGGTACGTTCGCCAGCAAACCGACCAGCTTGGCATCATCCTGCGTGATGGCCTGAACGTTACCGTTACGCAGCGCAGCAAAGGCCAACGGCGTATCGTCATAGGAAATCACTTTGGCGGTCGGGTAATGCTCACGCAGGGTAATTTCCTGCACAGTGCCTTTATCCGCGCCGATGCGCAGCGTTTTAATATCTTCCGGCGTTTTCAGCACGCCTTTACGGGCGATGAATTTCTGTCCGGTAGCGAAGTAAGGAATACTAAAGTTAACCTGCTTGGCGCGCTCATCGGTAATGGTGAAGTTCGCAGCAATCAGATCGACTTTCTGCGAACTTAACAACGGAATACGGTTAGCCGGGTTAGTCGCTCGCAGCTCTACCTTCACGCCCAGCGCCTTACCAATCGCCTCGGCGATATCTACATCATAACCCACCAGCTTTTTGCTCTGCGGATCGACATAGCCAAACGGCGGGTTACTGTCGAAGACGGCAATTTTCACCACACCCGCTTTCTGAATATCATCCAGTTTATCGGCCTGTGCCGCACCAGAAACGGAAGCCAATCCGGCCAACAAAGTCACTGTCAAAATATGCTTTTTCATTCCCTGCCCCTTGATTATTGCTGTATTAGCAGCAGGCTATCAGCAGGGGGAAAACGCCGGAAATAACATAAACAGCTATAATATAACCTTATGTTACTTCGGTATTCTGGCAGATTATCCTGATTCAAATACAGCTAGGTAGAGTGATGGAAAGCGACAGGAAATCTCCTATTCAGACTTTTTCGGAAGAGATAACGGCAGCCAGGCACAGTATTACTACGGTTTAAGTGTAAGGAGCGGGAGCAGCATCTGATTGTTTTGCATCCACTCAACCGAATGTTCGCACCGATATGCAATAATTCTTTTTATCGTTGCGAAATCATCCAGCAGGTTCCGGTTGATTATAGGTTCGTGATGAGCAATGCGGTTGCGCAGTTTTCTCACAGTTTCTAAATCATTATAGAGATTCTGACGCAGCTGCGCGGCACTCAGGCCCTGTGCGACGGCATGAGGGAAAGCGGTGAGTATGTGATTGTTCCATAAGCGAGTATCAAATCTTCCGGTCAGCATTTTTTGCCAGAAAACAAACTTTAGTTCAGGGATAACTTTTCCCGTCGTTGGCTGATTTCGTCGCCCACTAATCAGATCATCTTTTGGCTTATAGCCATGGATAGGGATCGGTAGGCTTCGCTCAAAACCAATGGACCAAGGCCATCTGTCCCCGTATACCGTTTCAATGACTTCAGAAATAGCATTGCGCGTGAGGATTTCGCACACATGAAGAGGAACAAAAAAAGCTGCTGATATTTGCGCATTCCACATGTAAAGCCTTAAGGCTTTTTCTGTCTGAAGCAAGCCAGTCGGTCCACCGACGATATTTTCATACGTTCCTATTCTGGCCGCAGAGAGGCTATCCTTTATGCTGTTTGACGGCATCGTCAACGATCCTTATACTGACATCACTAGCCACGGGACTTGTTAGCAGTAATGCTTCCCCCCGAGGACAACAGAAGTAGCGATACAACAAAGGCTCACCATATGGTGAGCCTTTGTTGCTTTCATGCTAGTCAGAGTGAGCTAGCCTATACATTCTATTTACCATAGGCCTATAAAGCGCTGTCAAGGTTATTCCCACTGCCGGTTCTGGATAACAACCCTGTACCCATCATGATCATGAAAAGTCACACCATCTTTATCCCAGTAAGGATTGAACGAGCTGACTCTAGCAAATCCGGCCTCGTCCATTCTTGAACATGCCTCGTCCCATAACACCTTATCCGCGATGTACAGAACCAGTAAATCCTCATCTGATGGAGAAGGTGATACAGCATGGTGGTGGCATTGCGTAAATTCAAGGTGCCAGCCTAAGTCAGTATGACCCAGCATATATCCACTAAATCCCTCATGATCTGAAAAGGAACCTACTTCTTTTAGCTTAAGCCCACGACAATACATGTCACAGCTGAGCTTCAGGTTACTCACTGGCCGAGCGATACGCAGATGGTGAAAGTTCATAAGGCCTCCGTTCTAATATATCCATCACCCATATTTAACATAGGGCTATATTGCCCACACTACCTCAGTCAGAAGCACCGCTTTGTTTATCACACGACCCATTCAAGATAAATTTCCCTCTCGCGTGTTTTTCTTTACGCATTTAGCTCTAACTATTTTCCCTTACTGACAGAATAAACCAGGTCATCATCCCCCCGATCAGTCCCCAAAACGCCGCACCGATCCCCCATAGCGTCAGTCCAGAAGCGGTGATCAAGAAAGTGACCACCGCGGCATCACGCTGTTTTTCATCCAGCAAAGCGCGATACAGACTGCCCGAAATGGTACTCAGCAGCGCCAAACCGGCGATAGCGTGAATCAGCGGCTGCGGCAGCGCCGTGAAAAGCTGTCCGATAGACCCACCGAAAACGCCCGCCAGCAGATAAAATCCACCGGCAGCAACGGCAGCAAGATAGCGTTTCTTCGGATCGGGATGCACATCCGGCCCCATACAGATCGCGGCGGTAATCGCGGCGATACAAACGGAAAAACCACCGAACGGCGTCAATATCAACGCAATTAATGCTGTAACGGTAATCAGCGGGGATACAGGAACCTGATAGCCCGCGGCTTTCAGCGTGGCAATGCCCGGTGCGTTCTGCGATGCCATCGTGACAATGAAAAATGGAATACCGACGCCCAACAGCGATGCCCACGAAAAGTGCGGCGTAATAAACTCAGGTACGGCGAAGACCAGCGGTGAATCAGAGAACGTAATTTGCCCTCGGAATAAGGCCAGCAGCAGTCCAACAAGCAGCGTCAACACGATGGCAAAGCGCGGCAGCAGCTGACGGCTGAGCAAATAGGTCACGCACATCGCAAAAGTCAGCCAGAAGTCCTGTTGCAGAGAAAGAAAGGCATCCGCACCAAAGCGCAGCAGAATCCCCGCTAGCATTGCGGCAGAAATGGCTTGCGGAATGACGTTCATCAGTCGGGCAAAAAGACCGGTGATCCCACAGATAAAGATAAGCGCGGAGGCAAACAGAAACACGCCGATCGCTTCATTGAGCGATGTACCCGGCAAGGTGGTAACCAGCAGCGCTGCCCCCGGCGTTGACCAGGCGGCCAGTATCGGCGCACGGTAGTATAGCGACAGGCTAATCGATGCCAGCCCTTGGGCAATCCCCAGCATGCTTAACCAGCCACCGATTTGTACCGCGCTGGCACCCGCCGCTTCCGCCGCCTGAAAAATGATGGCAGCCGAACTGGTGTAGCCCACCAGCACCGCAACAAAACCGGCGATAAGGGTCGAAAAGCTGACATCTTTTAGCGCAAATGACGCAGGCATGGTATACCTTCACTCTTGTCGTGCGTTATAACGCACAGAAAGCGTTAACATAGCAGCGTGCGTTATAACGTACAAGCAGGAGCCAATATTGATGTCTGATGAGCTAACCCGCCGCATTGGCAACATCTTGAAAATATTAAGACAAGAGAAAAACTGGAGCCTCACGCGCACATCAGAAGAAACGGGCGTGAGCAAAGCGATGTTGGGCCAAATAGAACGGGGCGAATCCAGCCCGACGGTGGCCACCTTGTGGAAAATTGCAACCGGTATGAATGTGGCGTTCTCTACTTTCATTGAACCGACGCTCGCAGCGGAAGACGTGACGTATCGATCAGGGACAGGTTCAGCATTCAGGGAAAGCGAGGTGGGAATGCACGTTGTGCCGCTTTTCCCCTTCGACGAAAAACTGCGTTTTGATCTGTTGGTCATTGAGTTGGCAGCGGGTGCCAGCAGCACCTCATCGGCGCATGAAAACGGGGTGATCGAACATATTATTGTGCTGGATGGTCAATTGGAAATGACCATTGATGGGCAGACGCATTCACTGTCCGCTGGGGATGCCCTACGCTTTGCCGCCGACAGAGAACACCGCTACTACAACCCTACCGCTACCACAGCACGCTTCCACGATCTGATTCACTATCCTGCTAAAACTAAATCGTGATAAAAAATAACGCCCTGCAAGCAGGGCGTTAGCATGATAAGCGTAAGAACGAACTTACTCTTCCGCTTTTTTATCTTTCTGCGCCAGCAACTTTTCCAGCGCATCGCCACCAAGGTGACGGAAGTCCTGGCCTTTGACGAAGTAGAAGATAAATTCGCAGATGTTCTGGCAACGGTCACCGATACGCTCGATAGAACGGGCGCAGAACAGCGCGGTCAGTACGCTTGGGATGGTGCGGGAATCTTCCATCATGTGAGTCATCAGCTGACGCACAATGCCTTCGTACTCTTTATCCACTTTCTTGTCTTCGCGATAAATACGAATCGCTTCGTCCAGATCCATACGGGCAAAAGCATCCAGCACGTCATGCAGCATTTGCACGGTATGGCGCCCTAATGATTCCAGGCTAACCAGCAGCGGCTGATGCTGATGGGAGAATTTCTCCAGCGCGGTGCGACAGATTTTATCCGCCACGTCACCGATACGTTCCAGTTCAGAGATGGTTTTGATGATCGCCATCACCAGACGCAAGTCGCTCGCGGTAGGCTGACGTTTCGCGATAATGCGCACGCAGGCTTCATCAATCGCCACTTCCATCATGTTAACTTTGGCATCGCCTTCGATGACCTGCTGAGCCAGCTCCGCATCCTGATTATGCATGGCGGTGATGGCATCCGTCAGTTGCTGCTCTACCAGCCCGCCCATGGTCAGGACCTGCGTGCGGATATGTTCCAGTTCGGCGTTAAACTGACCGGAAATGTGTTTGTTCAGATTCAGATTATCCATGATGCTTCCTAATCAACCGTAGCGGCCGGTGATGTAATCTTCAGTCTGTTTCTGCCGTGGGGCAGTAAACAGGGTATCAGTATCGCTGAACTCGATCAGCTCACCCAAATACATAAACGCCGTATGATCGGAACAACGCGCCGCCTGCTGCATGTTGTGCGTCACAATGACCACGGTGTAGTCTTTTTTCAGCTCGGAGATCAGCTCTTCAATACGGCCAGTAGAAATCGGGTCGAGCGCAGAACAGGGTTCATCCAGCAGCAAGACATCCGGGCGGATCGCAATACCGCGGGCAATACATAGACGCTGCTGCTGACCACCAGACAGGCTATAGCCGCTCTGGTGCAGTTTATCTTTCGTCTCTTGCCACAGCGCCGCTTTGGTCAGCGCCCACTGCACACGCTCATCCATATCGGCGCGAGACAGCTTTTCAAACAGGCGCACGCCAAACGCGATGTTATCGTAGATGGACATCGGGAACGGCGTCGGCTTCTGGAAAACCATGCCAACCTTGGCGCGCAGCAAGGCGATATCTTGCTTATCCGTCAGGATGTTATTGCCATCCAGCAGAATATCGCCTTCCGCACGCTGCTCAGGATAGAGCTGGTACATTTTGTTCAGCGTACGCAACAGCGTGGATTTACCACAGCCGGACGGGCCGATAAACGCGGTAACCTGATTCGCGGCAATATCCAGCGTGATGTTTTTTAACGCATGGAATTTTCCGTAATAGAAATTCAGGTCGCGTACCTGGATTTTGTTGGATGTCTCAGTAGCCATACTCATCAAGACTTCTCTCTTTTTCCTGGCGCTGCCTGGCAACGCCTTGAATTTATTTACTGTTTCTCAACGAATTACGATTTCTTCGCTAATTAATGCTTCTTAGCAGAGAAAATAACACGCGCCAGAATATTCAGCAGCAGAACGCACAGCGTAATCAGCAGAACCCCTGCCCAGGCCAACTGTTGCCACTCCACAAACGGACTCATGGCAAATTTGAATATGGTCACTGGCAGGTTAGCAATCGGATGCATCAGATCCGTGCTCCAGAACTGATTCGACAGCGACGTAAACAGCAGCGGTGCGGTTTCCCCAGCAATACGCGCGATAGCCAGCAGCACCCCAGTGATGATGCCCGATACCGATGCCTTCAGGGTAATCGCAGAAATCATTTTCCATTTCGGCGTACCCAGTGCATAAGCCGCTTCACGCAGGCTATCCGGCACCAGTTTTAGCATGTTCTCGGTGGTACGAATCACAATCGGCACCTGCAACAGCGCCAGCGCAATCACACCCGCCCAGCCGGAGAAGTGCTGCATCTTTGCCACCACCAGCGTGTAGACAAACAGACCGACGACAATTGACGGTGCTGACAGCAGGATATCGTTGATGAAACGAATCACTTCGGCGATCCAGGATTTACGACCGTATTCCGCCAGATAGATACCCGCCATGATGCCCAGCGGCGTCCCCAGTAGCGTCGCCCACAGGATCAGTAATCCGCTCCCGACGATGGCGTTTGCCAGTCCGCCACCTGCCGTATTCGGCGGCGGCGTCATCTCGGTAAACAATGCCAGAGACATACCGTCTACGCCGCGGGTCACTGTCGAGAACAGGATCCAGATCAACCAGAACAGGCCAAATGCCATCGTAGACATGGATAAGAACAGCGCAATGCGGTTTTTCTGGCGACGCCAGGCCTGCATTTTACGCCGTGAGCGTGCCAGTTCGGCTTCTTGTTCTATGCCTAATGTAGCCATTAGCGCGCCCCCTCATTTTTTGCCAGACGCATCACCATCAGCTTTGAACACGCCAGAACAATAAAGGTAATCACAAACAGAATCAGACCCAGCTCCATCAGCGCCGCCGTGTGCAGACCAGATTCGGCTTCAGCAAATTCGTTCGCCAGCGCAGAGGTAATACTGTTACCTGGCATATACAGCGAGGCGCTATCAAGTTGGTAGGTGTTACCGATGATAAAGGTGACCGCCATGGTTTCCCCCAAGGCGCGCCCTAATCCCAACATCACTCCACCGATTACGCCGTTTTTGGTGTAAGGCAACACAATGCGCCAGATCACTTCCCACGTCGTACAGCCGATACCGTAGGCAGACTCTTTCATCATGACTGGCGTTTGCTCAAACACATCACGCATCACCGCCGCAATGTACGGGATAATCATGATGGCCAGAATGACGCCGGCCGCCAGAATACCGATCCCGAACGCCGGGCCAGAGAACAGCGCGCCCACAATAGGAATGCCAGACAGGACGTTGCCTACCGGCTGTTGGAAGTATTCGGCAAACAGCGGAGCGAAGATGAACAGCCCCCACATGCCGTAGACAATACTCGGTATGGCCGCCAGCAATTCAATCGCCACGCCAAGCGGGCGTTTCAACCATGCGGGGGCCAGTTCGGTCAGAAATAACGCAATCCCGAAGCTAATCGGGATGGCAATAATGAGAGCAATCAGTGAGGTCACGACGGTACCGTAAATCGGCACCAGAGCACCAAACTGTTCTGCGGGCGCATCCCACTCTTTCGTCCACAAGAAGGCAAAACCGAACTTCTCGATGCTGGGCCAGGACGCCACAATCAGGGAAACAATGATGCCTCCCAAGAGCAGTAGCGTGACCAGCGCCGCCAGTTTTACCAGCGTGCTGAAGAGGATATCGCCATATTTTCCCGGGGCTTTGATAGTTGGCTTGTACTCAGCCATACGTCTCTCTTCTCATTTTTAACTACATATGAAAGGCAGAGAGGTTATGATTGCCTCTCCGCCCCGATACGACTTGTTATTCCACTACGTATTTCCCAGAACCCGACAACCTCATCACGCTCTGGTTATCAACACAACGGCCGATGCAATACGTTGTTGATGCAATAATTAGTACAGCGCTTTACCGTTGCTGTCTTTTACCTGGGTTTTCCAGGCAGCACGGATTTGCTCAACCACTTCTTTTGGCAGTGTGGCGTAATCCAGAGCAGTTGCCTGCTCGCCACCTTTCTTGAACGCCCAGTCGAAGAATTTCAACACTTCAGCGCCCTGCTCAGGTTTATCCTGCTTGGTGTGAACCAGAATGAAAGTAGTTGACGTGATTGGCCACGCATCCGCGCCTTTCTGGTTGGTCAGATCCTGAGCAAAAGATTTGCTCCAGTCGATCTCTTTAGCCGCGTTGCTGAAGCTCTGTTCAGTCGGGCTAACTGGCTTACCATCGGCAGAAATCAGTTTGGTGTAAGCCAGGTTGTTCTGCTTGGCATACGCATATTCTACGTAACCGATAGAACCAGGCAGACGCTGTACGAACGCGGCGATACCATCGTTACCTTTACCGCCCAGACCGGTTGGCCAGTTAACGGTAGAGCCAGAACCGACTTTCTCTTTCCACTCAGCATTCACTTTCGCCAGGTAGCTGGTGAACACGAAAGAGGTACCAGAACCGTCAGCACGACGAACAACAGCGATATCCTGATCCGGCAGCTTGGCATTCGGGTTCAGTTTGGTGATTGCCGGGTCGTTCCATTTTTTGATGTTGCCCAGGTAGATATCACCCAGTGTTTTGCCATCCAGCGTCAATTCGCCAGATTTGATACCAGGAACGTTCACTGCCAGTACCACGCCACCGATAACGGTAGGGAACTGGAATAAACCATCCTGTGCTAATTTGTCGTCAGCCAGCGGCGCATCAGAAGCACCGAAGTCTACCGTTTTAGCGATAATCTGTTTTACACCGCCAGAAGAACCGATGCCTTGATAGTTAACTTTATTACCGGTTTCTTTTTGATAAGAGTCAGCCCATTTGGCATAAACAGGCGCAGGGAATGTCGCACCGGCACCGGTGAGGTTAGCAGCAGCAAAAGCAGAGAATGCCGTCAGAGAAAAGGTTGCCGCAACAACACTGGCAAGAGTGGTACGCATCAGTTTCATAATCCCTCCTGTGGGATACTCGACGTGTCGACGTAGAGCCGTTATCAATCAGAGTTGTCAAATCAGAGTGTAGTTCGCAGGAGGAAAAATAGGACAATTTAGTGACAGTAAAATGTACGAAATATGACAGTTTTATGACAAGTAGGCCGTGGACAGGAAAATCCAGGGGCAACCAGCCAGCGCCCGTTCAATCAAGGCGTTCTTCAGGGCCAGCGTCGCTGCATTGATGGCTTCAGTCGTCATCAAGCCATTGCCGAACGGCTCAAGCAGCTCGGCTGGAATCACCGGCAATACCGGCGGTGCAGTCTTCGTCTTGCAAGGCATGTTATGCCTTAAACACGCAATTAATGACAGTCCCACTTAGCCAGCCCACTGCCGCACTTTCTCGTGGACAAAATCCATCGGCAAACGCTCTTGTTCTAAACGCGTACAGCCGTAATCACCATTGCGCAGCATTCTAAAGAGCATCAGTTCCCGGTCAGTCAATGCAACGGGCTCTCTAGCTAACGATTCTGGCTCGTCAACCATCCTATCTCGGTAGGCCTCAACGGTCTCCAAATCCATCATCAGCGGGATAACCGTACTCAACTTACTGCGAACATCACTGAGTATGGCAAGCCCTTCAGAATCAATATCACCCCAATAGGCAACTCGCTTATTGCCAAGCCAATCAGCCCTCATCCATGAAACGTTCTTGCCTCCTCCCGACACAGCGATCGTGTCAGGGATATTATCGAGAGACAGGCACGACTGCTCATTCTCAATCACAAGAATATTTTTAGCAGGCAACTCGAAGCCTAATAATGTTTCAGACGACATTCGTAACACTGGCAGACCTCCGAGGGAATCCGCAGTGTTTTTACACAACGGCCTTACTAACAACCAATCTTTTGGCTTATCTCTGCAATCCAGCCAACTCAAAAGCCCCATTTCCTTTGCAGAGCAATCGATGATGGCTGCGGTAACTGACTCAATAAACCCCAGATTTTTCTCTATGAATTTGGTATCGACAAATATGACAGGAAGAGCCCTTAAATAACATCCACTCCCCATGCCTTTGTGAAACTGAGGAATGAGTTTAACTAGCAATTGCATGTCTGAATCACTAAAACCGGATAAGGTTTCCAGATTCGAAATGAGTACGGAGAACAATTCACGCTCATAGGTTGGCCTTATTGAGTGGACAGTGCATTTAGCAAGTTCTATGGAGAGTGAATCAAAGATATTTGCAATTCTGGACTGCCAGTTTCTAAGCTGTTTCCCTGCCTCATCACCAAGCATTTGAGCAAGCGAGCTGATATCAGGTATTGTCAAATAGGTTGGCACTTTCTGCTCAGAAAGCGATCTAAATGTTACGGTATCCCAACGGACGTTAACTTGTATGGACTCATATGCAGCCTGTTCGCAAAACGACTTCCAGGAATCCACAAACTCCTGAAAATGAATGATATTATTCAGGGCTGCATTTCCTTTTGGCGGCTTCAGAGATATCTGTATCGGAAATTCGGTCTTACCAATAAGCAAACTCTTTAAAGTCTTTCTATTATTCCAATACTTAGCCTTCAGTACTTCAACGGCATCTTGCTGGAGAAGCCCCCATGGTGGTCGACTATTTGTTTCAGACATCACTAGGCTCAACTTCCGTGTTTCGCAACTCTTTCAGCTCGATTTCACCAGCTATTTCCTTTAACTGGGCTGATTCCTTCTGATGAGCCATGCGCTGATCTATTTCTTCCCATGTGACTTCGCACAAATGACTTTCATGGAGTGCTGAGTCACGCTCAGCAATAAGTAGCGATCGTGCAGACTCCCTTGCCAGGTTGAGGTTTTTATAAGGCGTAATCAAATTAACGTGTATATGCAATTCCTTGAATACTCTAATAACTCGACGACTGACAGCCTCTGCGGTATTAGAAAACGCCTCATCCAGAAACACAGTGCAGTAAATTGGCCTGTCGTACCCATCCGGTGTTAATACATAAGCAAGGCTTGCCGCAACGATAGTGCCAGCAAATGACTCTTTCTCACCACCAGACTTTCCACTGCTTGATTCAAGCACATCTCGAACTTCAAGCGTATGCGAGTCAATCTCTTCAGCAAAAAATGACATCTGATAACGCGGGTCCAGAAGCCTCTTGCTTTCTTCATTGGTGGATGTGCCCGGTGCACTCGCCTTATCAAGAATATCAACCACGTCAGACAAGAGCCTGAATCGAGCTTCATGGTCATCACTCGTTGCTTGACTCAGTGCACTTCTGACTTTTCGCTCAAATTCCAGCACATGTGGATATTTTTCACGCTTGGAACCCAGCCTTAAATGGCTTCCTTGTTTAAATTCAGTGCGCTTCAAAACCTGGTTGATCGTATCTATTCTTTCTAAAATATCTTCTCTTTCAGATTCAAGCTTTGTCTTGATGCGAGCCAATGATTGAGTGGCATGCTTGTTCAATCGCTCTTTAAACTGATCAATTAGCTCTGGTAGCCCTTCCGTCTCAATATAGGTATAGTGTTCCAGATAATATTGCAATCCTTCCAGCCCTGTAGGCCAGTCAACAGTGATAGGTTGCCATTTATCCTTTCCTCGGAACGAACCCATTATCCCGTTTGCGACATTCTCCGCTGTGCTCTTAGAGGAACGTATCTTGTCTAATTCACCATCAATGGCTTTTTCAAAGTTCGCTTGTCGATGGGCATCATCTAACCGAATCTCGCCCACCCTTGATTGAAGCAATTGCCTGACGCCATCTGTCATTCCGGCGGCGGCTAGCTGCTGATATTTGTCCAACTGTTCTTGAGCATGAGATTTATCGTTCCCTAGTGACCCTTTCTTCGTTAAAAGCTGCCCCTTGCTTTCCTGAATCTTTTTCAGGTGTTCTTTAGCCGTATCCCACCGACTTCTGGCCACTTCAAGGTTGCCACCCGATTTTTCTAGTTCATCCAGATCAGCTTGCACACTTTCCAAACGTCTTTGCCAGTATGGTGCATTGACCTGTTCCCAGGTGTACGAGCTCAGACGTTCCCAGAGATTAGCTCTCTCAGCGTTTTTATTGAGTGCTTCTCTTGCCTCACTTAAAGTCTTATCCAACTCAGACAAACGAAGTTCCGCAGACCCTTTATCTGTATTTAGCAGCGCCAGGCGCGATTTGTTCGAGAATCCAAGACTCCAACTTCTTCGATCATCTATCTTCCGCTGGTCTTTTTTCTCAAAACGGCCTCGCTCCATATGCACAAGGCCTTCCCTAGTCATTGAAAATGGAGTGGCATCAAGTTCATCCGTGCCAGACACACACTGTAAATCAAAATTGTGCAAATGACTTTTCAACCAATCTCGATACGCATGGTCTTTCCATATCAATTTGCGAAGATAACCCCGCTCACTGAATTCAGTGAAACCTGTGGATTTTTGATCTGTTCGAACTTGAGAGACAATTTGAGCCCGTACATGCAAACCAGTATGTCTAACATTGAGCCAGCGCGTGACCATCGAGTAATTCTTTTGGGGCACAAGCATAGTCGTTTTTAGTCCACCCAGTGCCCGCTCAATGGCCCCTTGCCATGGCTTTTCGTCATCTTTGACATCCAGCAACTCACCGATGAAAACAAGTTCCTCGCTTGGCAAGTCAAGTGATTCAATCATTTCATCTCGGAGCTTCTGGTAACGAACATCGATATTTGAATCTGGACGAGCCTCTATCTCCAGAATCTCGCCTTTAATCGCATTTAAATTTTTCTGTTGCTCACTTAACTGAGCGGCAACATCACCAAAGTGATCTTGTGCCTGCTTAGTGTCTTCTTCAATTTTGGCAAAATTCTCGATTGCCGTGCTCTTGTTAGTGAAAAAAACGCCTTCATTAATCTCCGAATTCAAACTAAGTCTTCGGCAATCAACCTGATATTTAGATGAAACCTGAATTACATCATCAAGCTTGCCTCTAATATATTTAATCTCGTTTTTCAGTGATTCAATTTTATCGCCACCAAGATTCAGATATTCTTCATGCCTCTTCTCAACGGATGACTGGGCATCACTTTCGTCGATTTCTACACGGTTAATTTCTCTTGATATTGAATCCAGCGCTTTATCTATATCTTCTAGCTTCTCCGCCCAAAGAATGGAAAGCGCCTCACCAAAGTACGTCGCTAGGTTACTTTTTTCCAGCAGGAGTGAATCAAGGGACTTGGTGGCCTTTGCGATGGAATCGGCCAGCTCAGGCAATCTGCTTAAATGGCTGTACTGCTCTTTCGCATCAATCAGCTGTTCATGTATTGCTACGAGGTCGGCAAATTCCTCCACAACATTTTTCGCATCCTCTTTTACACCACTTGGTTCGAGCACTAACTCACGTATTAGCTTGGTTAGATCATCAATCTTTTTTAAACCAAGCGCTCGCGACAACAATGCAGGGGCGTTCTTGTTGTCCATATAGAGATGCTTTCGGTATAGCTCCTGATAATCTGAGAAATTACTGTCGCAATCTGTTATGGCAGGATCGTCCCGTAACCACTGTTTGAGTTGCCTCGTATTACCTTCACCAAAGGCATCGAGAAGCTCTTTAAGTTGGAGATTACGCTTGGCGACAAGATAAACACGCTTTACATCACCCAGTGTATTTGTCGCGCTTGTAGTCCAGAAAAGCACCGCTAAAGTGATACATGAATCATCGTCAGCTCGATAAAGTGCTCTCAGGCCGGTAACAACGCCCTTTTCCCGTTTGCTTTTTACACGGGTTGAAGCTCCATCATGAGCCGAACCAAAACTTCCCCGCATATAAGATAAGAGAGAACGGTCGGAGCGATCACCTTGTGCTGCGGCGACATTGAATATTGCTTTGCCTGCCGGCAGAAGAAGAGCCATCAACCCATCAATAAAAGTCGACTTTCCGGCACCATTGTCTCCCGTTACCAATGTTCCTTCCGGGTCAATAGCAGCAGTATGTAACCCATGAAAAGACCCCCAGTTGAACACTGATAGTTCAGACAACCTTATTTGCCCCTGAGAAAACAAATCATTACTTGGTATTGAGTCACCGATATCATTGGTAGAAGACTTAGCTAAGTTTTCGAATAAATCAGCAGTCATTTCTGATCTCTTCCCGCACGACCTGTTTCGTTGAGTTGCTCTAGGGCTAGCGCAGTGTATTCAGTCAACATTGTCTCTAAAAAACTGGCATTCACTACGTAACGAATGATGGGGGTGATTTCGTATCGATCTTCTTCGCCTCTGATCGTCGACAAAACTTTCCGCTTAACCATCTCTTTTACTCTAATCAGTAGCTTTTTTCGATCTTTTGACGCGTGGTCAGTTATCGGAAGGAAGGGCGTCAGATAGGATTCTAAACGTTCGATATCAATCGTAATTTTTTGTTCTCCTGCCGACTCTCGATCCTGATAATGCTTTCTTAAAACAAGTAGTATCAATGTATCAAACAGGGAAAGGGTACGCTTTGGGATCAAGGTGGCTGATTCGTCAGAATCTGACGCCTCATCTTCCAACCCATCATCTTCGATATTGCCAACATACTCTGAGAGAGTACTGGCCACGAATGCCACACCAGATTTCTGATCAAGTACCAGTTGGAGGTAAACTTCAGATAGATGCTTCCGTATCGCCAATTCATAACGGCAAAGCTGTTCAAATAGTTTCGGTTTTTGTGATGCCATAATGGAGCCCTGCCGCATCAGATGAACCAAAACTCGCCGGGTATCATGAGGCATTTCAGAATCACTGAATTTGGCGCTCTCCGTTATTAACCCCGCCCCGTCGCTTTCCAAAGACTGGTCTTCAAAGTCTCGATTCGGAACTTTGGGAATTGGATCATTTAAATTATGGGGATCATCCGATACCTCGCTGTTTCCTTCATTGCCTTCGTTATGTAGCTCTTGATCGGATTTGCCTGTTACCATCGAGAAGAAGCTATTGGGTGGCGTGTTGTTCGTCATTGGCTTTCCTTTGCTACCCGCTAGAGGGTAAGTTCATCGATGTCTTCTGGGAATAGTTCGGCAGTTAATAGATAGGTAGGTATAGACGCTTTCAGCTTAACGCCTTGCTTATCAACTACGATTACATCCTCTTTTTCATCTAGCATGGTCGCATTCACCGCTTTTGCTACTCGCAAATACGCGACCAGTTCCTCCAGCCCTGACGTCAACGGGGTTTCGTCTACAAGCCTGGCAATCGACATCGGGCCATGTTTTCTCAGGGTGTTAAGGACCTGATAAGCCACCTGTCTTACTTGAACAGCATCGAGACAGTCAAGCACGTGAGCACTTGGTTCTCTTCTATTGGCGTTTTCTTCAACACCCGATGTATCGAGCTTGTCGTCCGGGGTTCTTAATTTGATCGATTCAGGGGATTTAATTTCTATAGGACCAACAGGGAGACTAAGTACCGTTTCCGTTGTCAAATCGAAGCCTTCATCACGCAGCAATACAGCTTGTCTTTCTAGCTTTGAAAGCAATCTATCAACCGCCTGATTTTCGGCAGCAGCGCCACTTTCTATATAGGAACGCAGGCTCTCTTCAGTACGCCGCCTGACACGAAAAACCCTTTCGCTCTCGCGGCTCAGCTCACGCATAAGGTGACTAAGAAACTGATGCTGACTACTGGATAATTGCTGACCGACCGGTCTACTAAGAATGCTACGGAGCTGCTCACGAAATTCCATTGAGCGGTTTTGATCACACAGCAACTGAAAAAAGCCTTCAAACGCACTTCCTGCTTCTGTAGTAGAAAGCAATGCTTCTCTTTCCATTACGGAGAGCAGCACATCCCCACGAGAGATGTCACCTTCTATAATCTGAATCCTGAGTTCTCTATCTAGAGTCCTAATTTCGTCCTCTACACGACGAAAATCACCCGTCAGCACTGAAGCCAGTTGATAGATCTGACGGATTCGCTCTCTTTGATCGGACTCACTTAGAACCGGGACAATCCCCGCTTGAAGCGCCTCGATTTCGCGTTGAATCTCTGCCTTTTTGCTTTCAAGCAAAGTCACTCTCTCATCAACGTTAGGACTAATTGCAACCGCTAAGTCACGAACGGCTTCTTGAACAATACGCAAATGTGAGGCTGTTGTGCCTGAATTGCGTTCATCGAGCCCTTTACAGAATCTAAGTGCTATTTCACTGGCGTCAGTTTTAGTCAGTAAATCATCCATTTCTCGTAACCAGCCATTCTTAATCCATTGATTCAGATAAGTGGCTGCCGACGTCTCGGTTGACCAAATGCCGAGCTCGCGGCTGCGTTCAATCTCAACATCCAACAAGATTCTAGCTCGACCGTAGGGAACTTCACTGTCTTCCAAAAAGAGAGCAGCAATGAACGCAAGGATATAAGGCGCATTATCGGCCTTTAACAACTTCCAAGCTGCGTTCTCGGCAAATAGCCGCCGGTACTTGGCTTGCAAACCTTGGAAGTTCAATCCTTTTCCCCCATACGAATCTCTCTTTACAGGCTGAGGCCACTGATTACTATAAAGCTGAACCCACCTATTGAAAAGCACCCAAAAAATGAATATCTACAAACTAACACAAAGCTAACTGATCCTATGCACAGAGAGCGCTTCATCTGTCGAGAAATAATGCGAACGGCGGTGTTTAATTATATTGAGTGCGATTACAATCGCTGGCGACACCACAATGCCTGTAGTGGTCTCAGCTTGAAACAATTTGAAAATGAAAATCTCGCTCAGGGATGTGTCCATATTACGTGGGTAGGATCACAACCCAAACTGCGATCAACCAAAAAAACCCAGTATGCTTTTTAATCAGCATTACTGGGCTTTTTCATTTTACAAATATTTTGTCACCCGACAGCTATTTACCTTCGTTTTTTAAACATTACTCAACAGTAACGGATTTCGCCAGGTTACGTGGCTGATCGACATCGGTGCCTTTAATCAGCGCGACGTGATAAGACAGCAACTGCAACGGCACCGTATAGAAGATTGGCGCAATCACTTCTTCGATGTGCGGCAGCGGAATAATTTTCATATTTTCGCTGCTGGTGAAACCGGCATCTTCATCAGCAAAGACATACAGCTCACCGCCGCGCGCCCGCACTTCTTCGATGTTGGATTTCAATTTCTCCAACAGTTCGTTGTTCGGTGCCACCACCACAACCGGCATGTCCGCATCAATCAGCGCCAGCGGGCCGTGTTTCAGCTCACCTGCCGCATAGGCTTCCGCGTGGATGTAAGAGATCTCTTTCAGCTTCAGCGCGCCCTCCATCGCGATCGGATACTGATCGCCACGACCAAGGAACAGCGCATGGTGCTTGTCAGAGAAACCTTCTGCCAGAGATTCGATGAGCTTGTCCTGAGACAGCATCTGCTCAATACGCGCAGGCAGCGCCTGCAAACCATGAACGATATCATGCTCCATCTGCGCATCCATACCGCGCAGACGGCCAACGCGCGCCACCAGCATCAGCAGAACGGTAAGCTGGGTAGTGAAGGCTTTGGTCGACGCCACGCCAATCTCTACGCCCGCTTTGGTCATCAGCGCCAGATCGGATTCACGCACCAGCGAGGAACCCGCAACGTTACAAATGGCCAGCGAACCCAGATAGCTCAGCTCCTTGGACAAACGCAGTGCCGCCAGTGTATCTGCGGTTTCACCGGACTGAGACAGGGTAATCATCAGGCTGTTCTTACGCACGGCAGGCTTGCGATAGCGGAATTCGGAAGCAATCTCCACGTCGCACGGAATACCGGCCAGTGATTCAAACCAGTAACGGGAAACCATACCGGAGTTGTAGGATGTACCGCAGGCAATGATCTGAACGTGTTCAACCTTCGCCAACAGCTCATCCGCTTTCGGGCCTAACTCAGACAGATTGATCTCGCCATGGCTGAAACGCCCTTCAAGGGTGTTCTTGATTGCCATCGGCTGTTCGTAGATCTCTTTCTGCATGTAGTGACGATACGCGCCTTTGTCGCCGGCATCGTAATTCACTTTTGATTCAATTTCTTCGCGTACGGCAATCTGGCCGGATTTATCAAACACGCGTACGTCACGGCGGGTAATTTCCGCGATGTCGCCTTCTTCCAGGAACATGAAACGGCGAGTCACTGGCAGCAGCGCCAGCTGATCGGAGGCGATGAAGTTTTCACCGACACCACGGCCAATCACCAGCGGGCTACCAGAACGTGCGGCAACCAGTACGCTTGGGTCACGGTTATCCAACACCACCATGCCATACGCACCGCGCAACTGTGGGATCACACGCTTAACGATTTCAACCAGCGTTCCGCCGTTCTGCTGCTGTTCGAAATGAACCAGATGGGCAACCACTTCCGTATCGGTTTCAGAAACAAAGCGATAGCCGCGACCGATCAGCAGTTCGCGCAGCGGCTCATGGTTTTCGATAATGCCGTTATGGACGATAGTGATATGTTCAGAAACATGCGGGTGTGCGTTCTCTTCAGAAGGTTCGCCGTGCGTTGCCCAACGAGTATGGGCAATTCCCGTACCGCCGCGCAGCTCATGTTCATCGGCAGCCTGAGACAGCACCTGCACTTTTCCCAGACGACGCAAACGAGCGACATGTCCTTCGCTGTCAACAACCGCCAGGCCCGCAGAGTCATAGCCGCGGTACTCAAGACGGCGTAAACCTTCCAGCAAAATTTCAGCAACATCACGTTGCGCAACAGCGCCTACAATTCCACACATCGATGGTATTCCTATAAAAGTGACATATTGTGTCACCAGGGATGTCTTAGACCTGATTGTTCCGGTTTTTCCGGGTTCCCCGAGCCTTGTAGAGAGTTGGGGATTATTATGTTTTGTTCTGTGCTCGGGAATAGGCCAAAGCACAGGGCAAAACCGCCTCCGCCGCGTGCGGAGGCATCAAATATTATTTCTTTTTCACTGGCCGTACCCAGCCGGAAATATGCCGCTGTTTCACGCGGCCGACCACCAGCTCATTCTCTGCTACATCACGCGTAACCGTTGTTCCCGCACCAATGGTCGCACCGCTGGCAACGCTAACGGGCGCTACCAATTGCGTAGCCGAGCCAACAAACACATCGTCGCCAATCACCGTTTTGTGTTTATTCGCACCGTCATAATTACAGGTGATCGTTCCCGCGCCAATATTAACACCGGAACCGATATCCGCATCCCCCAAATAGCTCAAGTGGCCTGCTTTTGAGCCTTTACCTAAACGCGCCTTTTTCAATTCGACAAAGTTACCGACATGCGCGCCTTCAGCCAGCTCTGCACCTGGGCGCAAACGGGCAAACGGGCCAACGGTACACGCAGCTTCTAACACCGCGTCTTCCAACACCGAGTAAGGGCTTATCTCACAATCGTCGCCAATGATGCTGTTTTTAATCACACAGCCTGCGCCGATTTTCACCCGGTTGCCTAGCTTAACATTGCCTTCCACGACGACATTGACATCAATCACCACATCGCGACCATGGGTCAGCTCACCACGCAGATCAAACCGTGCCGGGTCGAGCAGCATCACACCGGCCAGCAACAGTTTATCCGCCTGCTCACGTTGATAAACCCGCTCTAGCGCCGACAGTTGCAGGCGATTATTAACGCCCTCCACTTCACTCAGTCGCTCGGGATGGACCGCTTCAACACGCTGACCTTCTTCCGCTGCCATCGCAATAATATCGGTGATGTAAAACTCGCCTTGTGAGTTATTGTTGTTCAACTGGCTTAACCAACGCTTCAAATCCTTGCCGTTCGCAATCAAAATGCCGGTATTGATCTCGTTAATCTGGCGCTGTTCTTCACTAGCATCTTTGTGCTCGACGATCCCGACTACGGCACCGTTTTCACGCACAATTCGCCCATAGCCCGTTGGATCGCTCAACTTCACCGTCAACAGGCCGATACCGCCCTGCGGCTTAGCCTGACGTAAACGCCCCAGGGTTTGTGAAGAAATCAGCGGCACATCGCCATACAACATCAGGATGTCTTCATCATCGGCAAAATGAGGAGCAGCTTGCTGCATGGCATGACCGGTTCCGAGTTGTTCCGCTTGTAATACCCAGTTCAAGGCCGGATCGGTCAATTCACGTTTTAGCAAATCACCGCCGTGACCGTATACCAGATGAACGTGTTGTGCGCCTGTCGTCATTGCCGCATCAATGACGTGCTGAACCATCGGCTTACCTGCCAGCTTATGTAACACCTTGGGAAGGTCGGAATACATACGGGTTCCTTTACCCGCAGCAAGGATCACCACACTCATAGCACTATTTGACATAAGCATCCTGACAGTGCGAAGCCACCGCTCCGCAAGAATAAAAATGGCTAGCCTGTTACGGCATGAATAACCAGAGTTTACCGAAACTCATACATAACGCGGATACTTTTTGGTGAGTTTTTTCTGAAAATCTCGCACAACGCGGCGAATACTCCTGGTGGGAGGGTGAAGTCCCCAAAAACAGAAATGGCACGAAGTTTCATAAAAAACAGACTTTGTTTTTAAGTATTTCCATTTGTGACACACGCAAAAGAAACAGCGTTTCATTTATAGCAATATACGCGGGCGAATAATTCAATAACGAAGGAGACACAATGAAACGTTGTTCTTCACCAAAATGTGGTTCTTTACGGAAACACCGTTCTTCACGCCTCGCAGCCGTCGCGTTGACGAATGCATTACTTTTCAGCTTCAGTACACACGCCGCGACAGAATCAGCACCAGTCTGGCACGGTATCGCCTTTGGCCAATCAACAGACGTAAACTTCTCATCCAATGTCCTGCCGGAAAAAATTGGTGTTAATGACGTCACCATCAACGGCAAGAAATTAGCGCCGGGAGATAACGCGGATTTGTCCGCTCCGATCACGATCGAGAGCCGTGGCGGAAAGATTGCTAACACCCATGACGGGCTGACGTTTTTCTATACGCAGTTGCCTGCTAATGTGAATTTCACGCTTCAGTCTGACATTACCGTAGAACAGTTTGGGCCAGAAAACGGTGCCAAACCTGCGGCTCAGGAAGGGGCGGGGATTCTGGTGCGCGATATTATAGGCGTGCCGCGTCAGGAACCGCTGAAAGAAGGGTATGAAGAATTCCCTGCCGCATCCAACATGGTGATGAACGCCATCATGACGCAGGATAAAAAGTCTCATACCGAAATCAAGCTACAGGCGATTTTGCGTAATGGCGTAACGCAGCCGTGGGGCAACGCAGGCGCGAAGATTACCAAAACCAGCTATCAGGAAAATGTGAATCTGGATCAAACGCCGACCTTCCGTCTGAAACTGGAGCGCACCAACGACGGCTTTATCACCTCTTATGCACCGAAAGGCACGGATAACTGGGTCTCTAAAGAAGTCAAAGGTGCGGACGTCGTTACCAAGCTGGATAAAGACCACTACTACGTCGGTTTCTTTGCTTCTCGTAACGCCAAAATCACCGTCAGCAATGCTCAGTTGACCACCACGCCGGCGCAAACCAAAGCGTCACCGGAGTTTAAGGCTAAGGCTTATGATCCTTTGCTTCAGGTGATGTCATCGCCTAAAACCACCAGCGAACACTATGTTGTACAGGCGAAAGCCAATTACAACGGCACAATTACCGTATCACAAGACGGTAAATCGCTGGGTGATGCCAAGCAGGTAAAAGCGGGAGAGACCTTCTCTCTGCCAGCGAAAATTGCCGGCAACAGTGCTGAGTTCAAGATAGCCTATCAGCCTGCGGAAGGGGATGATAAAGCGGTAAAAGAGAGCACATTCAAGGTTGAAAAAGTGGCCTATACAGACGCTAAAAATCTGTATGTTTCGCCACAAGGTTCAGCCAGCAATGACGGCAGTAAAAATGCACCGCTCGATTTTGCCAGCGCCGTCGCCGCTCTGCCAGCAGGCGGCACCATTTGGCTCAGCGATGGTGATTACAACGCGTCTGAAATCCCTGTCAGCGCCAGCGGCCAGCAAAAAGCCGTCAAAAACCTGTTTACTGTCGGTAATAAAGCCGTCATTCATGGCCTGCAACTGAAAGCGAGCCATTGGCATGTTAAAGGGATTGAAATCACAGAGAAACCGTTCCGTATCGAGGGTAGCTACAACACCATCGAACGCGTTCTGGCGCATCACGCTGACGATACCGGTATTCAGGTGACCTCAACAGCCGATGTGGGCAGACCGCTGTGGGCCAGTCATAACCTGATTCTGAATTCAGAATCTCACAGTAATCAGGACCCAGGCAAAATTAACGCCGATGGTTTCGCGGTGAAAATGCGTGTGGGTGAAGGCAACGTGATTCGCGGCGCGTTCTCGCACAACAATATCGATGACGGCTTCGACCTGTTTAACAAAATTGAAGACGGCGCAAACGGCGTTGTGGTGATCGAGAACTCAATTGCCATGAACAACACTAGCAACGGCTTCAAAATGGGTGGCGAAGGTCAGCCGGTGGCGCATCAGGTTAAACACAGCATTGCCGTGGGTAACAAGCTTGATGGTTTCACTGACAACTTCAACCCTGGCGCACTGATCGTTGAAGACAACATCGCGTTAGATAACGAACGCTTTAACTTTATTTTCCGCCCAAGCCCTTACTCTGGCCCGGAAAAACAAGGCGTCTTCAAGAACAACATTTCACTGAAGACCAAAGCGGGTAAATATGATGATGCGGTTGTCGGCAATATCGATAACACCAACTATTTCATCAAAGGCGACCGCTCTGTTAACGCGCAAGGTAAGGAAATCACCGTAAATAACTTCGTATCGGTAACCGTACCTGAAACGTTTACACGTGATGCCAAAGGCAATCTGGTACTTGGCGACTTCCTGAAGAAAAAATAAGGGCTTCAAGTATCCCAATTAAGGTGGTGGGAAACCCATTTACCGAACGGAAACGGTAGTAACGGAATAGAAGAGTAAAGCGTTTGCGCCATGGATGGCGCAAGCCGAGCGTACATGGACGTATTCACAGCGTCTTTACGATCTATCCGTTACTATCGCTCGACGCACTTTGTCATACCAAAAATGCCTGCTCTCGCAGGCATTTTTGGTATGTAACATAGACTTAAGTGCAAAAAGGCCAGTCAGTGTGAACTGACTGGCCTTCAATTATTGCAAGCTTATCTGTTACATCGCTTTTCTGGTCAGCTCGATAACGCGCAGCTTCGCAATCGCTTTGCTCAGCTCTGCTGAAGCCTGAGCATAATCCACATCGCCATGCGAATTACGGATATGATCTTCAGCTTTGCGTTTCGCTTCCAGCGCACGTGCTTCATCCAGATCCTGCCCACGGATAGCGGTATCAGACAGAACGGTAACTGCGTTCGGTTGCACCTCAAGGATGCCGCCAGAAAGATAAATATACTCTTCCTCACCGTGCTGCTTAACGATACGAACCATACCAGGCTTAATGGCAGTAAGCAGAGGGGCATGTCCCGGATAAATACCCAGTTCGCCTTCGCTCCCCGTTACCTGGATCTTCTGCACCAGACCGGAGAACATTTGCTGTTCTGCACTCACGACATCCAGATGGTAAGTCATAGCCATGTCACCCTCCTACAAGGCGTTACAGTTTCTTGGCTTTTTCCACAACTTCTTCAATGGAACCAACCATGTAGAACGCCTGCTCTGGCAGGTGGTCGTATTCGCCTTCCATAATCCCTTTAAAGCCACGGATCGTGTCTTTCAGGGCAACATATTTACCAGGAGAACCGGTAAATACTTCCGCTACGAAGAACGGCTGTGACAGGAAGCGCTGAATTTTACGAGCACGAGATACCACCAGCTTGTCTTCTTCAGACAGCTCGTCCATACCCAGAATCGCGATGATGTCTTTCAGTTCCTGATAACGTTGCAGGATAGACTGCACGCCACGGGCAACATCATAGTGTTCCTGACCAACAACCAACGGATCCAACTGACGGCTGGTGGAATCCAGCGGGTCAACGGCCGGGTAGATACCCAGAGAAGCGATCTGACGGCTCAGTACCACGGTTGCATCCAAGTGAGCAAAAGTGGTGGCTGGAGATGGGTCAGTCAAGTCATCCGCAGGAACGTAAACGGCCTGCACGGAAGTGATAGAACCGGTTTTGGTTGAGGTGATACGTTCTTGCAGAACGCCCATCTCTTCCGCCAGCGTCGGCTGATAACCCACCGCAGAAGGCATACGACCCAGCAGTGCAGATACTTCAGTACCGGCCAGGGTATAACGATAGATGTTATCGACGAACAGCAGTACGTCACGGCCTTCATCACGGAATTTTTCCGCCATGGTCAGACCGGTCAATGCGACGCGCAGACGGTTACCTGGTGGCTCGTTCATCTGGCCATAAACCAGTGATACTTTGTCGATTACGTTGGAATCGGTCATTTCGTGGTAGAAGTCGTTACCTTCACGGGTACGTTCACCCACGCCTGCAAACACGGAGTAACCGGAGTGCTCGATCGCGATGTTACGGATCAGCTCCATCATGTTTACGGTTTTACCTACGCCCGCACCACCGAACAGACCCACTTTACCGCCCTTGGCAAACGGACACATCAGGTCGATAACCTTGATGCCGGTTTCCAGCAGTTCCTGTGAGTTTGACAGCTCTTCATAGCTTGGCGCTGCGCGGTGAATAGCCCAACGCTCTTCTTCGCCGATGTCGCCTTTCATGTCGATGGGATCACCCAACACGTTCATGATACGACCCAGCGTTGCTTTACCTACCGGTACTTCGATCGGGTGGTTCAGGTTATTCACGTTCAACCCGCGACGCAGACCGTCAGAAGAACCCATTGCGATACAACGAACAATGCCGCCGCCTAACTGCTGCTGCACTTCCAGCACCAGTTTTTCAGCGCCGTTCTCTACCTCAAGCGCATCGTACACCTTCGGTACGGCATCTTGCGGGAACTCGACGTCCACCACGGCGCCGATTACCTGGATAATCTTTCCAGTAGCCATCTTGAATCCTCTACGTAATTCGACAATACGTAATTCGTAAACCTGCTTTAAACCGCGGAGGCTCCCCCGACGATTTCGGTGAGTTCCTGGGTAATGCTGGCCTGACGAGCTTTGTTGTATACCAACTGCAGCTCTTTGATCAGGCTACCGCCGTTATCGGTCGCGGCTTTCATCGCAACCATTCGCGCGGCCTGCTCACTGGCCAGATTTTCTACGACGCCCTGATAAACCTGAGATTCCACATAACGGCGCAGCAGGGTATCCAGCAGCGACTTAGGATCGGGTTCATACAGGTAATCCCAGGATTTCTTCTTCAACTCACCGTCATCCGAAGGCGGTAACGGTAACACTTGAACAACAAGCGGTTCCTGAGACATGGTATTGATAAACTTGTTGCTTACGATATACAGCTTGTCCAGACGACCTTCGTCATAGGCTTGCAGCATAACTTTAACCGGGCCGATCAGTTCTGATACGGAAGGGTTATCTCCCATACCGGTAACCTGAGCAACAATGTTTCCGCCTACCGAACCGAAGAAAGAAACCGCTTTGGAACCAATCAGCGCTAAATCAGTTTCAACGCCTTTGTCGCTCCAGGATTTCATATCAGCCAACAGTTTCTTGAACAGGTTAATGTTCAAGCCACCGCACAGGCCACGGTCAGTAGACACCACCAAATACCCAACACGCTTAACATCGCGTTCTTCCAGGTACGGGTGTTTATATTCCAGATTTCCTAACGCAAGGTGACCAATCACATTGCGTATGGTTTCCGCATAAGGACGGCTGGCCGCCATACGATCCTGCGATTTACGCATTTTGGAAGCGGCGACCATTTCCATTGCTTTGGTGATCTTCTGCGTATTTTGGACGCTTGCGATCTTACTACGTATCTCTTTTGCGCCGGCCATCTTTGCTTCTCCTCAAAGCCTTGCGGCCTGCTTTACAGCAGGCCACCGGGCGTTACCAGGACTGGGTTGCCTTAAAAGTATCGAGGATGCCTTTAAATTTGCCCTCGATCTCATCGTTATAAGCGCCAGTTTGGTCGATTTGTTGCAGAAGTTCGCCATGCTCACGATCGGCGTAAGCCAGCAGTGCCGCTTCAAAGCTACCGACTTTCGACAGCTCAACATCTTCCAGATAACCACGTTCCGCCGCAAACAGAACCAGAGACTGCTGTGCGACAGACATCGGCGCATACTGTTTCTGCTTCAACAGCTCGGTCACTTTCTGACCGTGGCTCAACTGCTTACGGGTTGCATCATCAAGATCGGAAGCGAACTGAGAGAATGCCGCCAGTTCACGGTACTGTGCCAGAGCGGTACGAATACCACCGGACAGTTTCTTCATGATCTTGGTCTGTGCTGCACCACCCACACGGGATACGGAGATCCCTGGGTTAACCGCAGGACGAATACCGGCGTTAAACAGGTTGGATTCCAGGAAGATCTGACCATCGGTAATAGAAATTACGTTGGTCGGAACGAACGCAGAAACGTCACCTGCTTGCGTTTCGATGATCGGCAGAGCGGTCAACGAACCGGTTTTCCCCTTCACTTCACCCTTGGTGAATGCTTCAACGTAATCGGCGTTAACGCGCGATGCACGCTCCAGCAAACGGGAGTGGAGATAGAAAACGTCACCAGGATAAGCTTCACGACCTGGTGGACGACGGAGCAGCAGAGAAATCTGACGATAAGCAACGGCCTGTTTGGACAGGTCATCATAAATAATCAGCGCATCTTCACCGCGGTCGCGGAAATACTCACCCATCGCACAGCCGGCATACGGTGCCAGATATTGCAGAGCAGCAGACTCGGACGCGGTAGCAACGACAACAATAGTGTTTTCCAGTGCGCCGTGCTCTTCCAGTTTACGCACCACGTTAGAAATCGTGGAGGCTTTCTGGCCGATAGCGACGTACACACATTTGATACCGGAATCACGCTGGTTGATGATGGCGTCGATAGCCAGAGCAGTTTTACCCGTCTGACGGTCACCGATAATCAGCTCACGCTGACCACGACCGATTGGAATCATGGCATCAACGGACTTATAGCCCGTTTGTACCGGCTCATCAACGGATTGACGTTCGATAACGCCAGGCGCAATCGCTTCAACCGCAGAGAAACCGTCGTGATCCAGTGCGCCTTTACCGTCAATCGGTGCGCCCAGCGTGTTGACCACACGGCCCAGCAGGCCACGGCCAACGGGAACTTCAAGAATACGGCCGGTGCATTTTACTTTCATGCCTTCAGCCAGATCCGCATACGGACCCATGACGACCGCACCCACGGAGTCGCGCTCCAGGTTCAGAGCGATCGCATAACGGTTACCCGGCAGAGAGATCATCTCTCCCTGCATCACGTCTGCCAGACCGTGGACGCGGATGATTCCGTCACTGACGGAAACAATAGTACCTTCATTGTGAGCTTCGCTCACCACATTGAACTGAGCAATGCGCTGCTTGATCAGTTCGCTGATTTCGGTGGAATTCAGTTGCATGCTCCAGTCCCCTTAAGACTGCAAGACGTCTGCCAGACGTTCCAGACGACCGCGAATGCTGCCATCTATCACCATATCGCCCGCGCGGATAACCACGCCGGCCATGACAGACTTATCAATTTTGCAATTCAGCTTCACTTTGCGTGACAGACGTTTTTCCATAGCGGCAGCGATCTTCGACAGCTGCTGCTCACTCAACGTGTTGGCAGAAATCACATCGACGTCAACCGTCGATTCCAGAGCCGCCCGCAGTTGAATAAATTGTTCCAGCACTTCAGGAAGTACCGGTAAACGTCCGTTTTCGGCCATAACCCTAATCAGGTTCTGACCGGCTTCATCAAGTTGATCACCACAAACGGCAATAAATGTTTTCGCCAGCTCAATCGGTGCAACCGCACCGGAAAGCAGCTCGGCAATCTGCTCATTGCGCGCTACTTCGGCCGAAAACGCCAGCATGTTCTGCCAGCGATCCAAGGCCTGATTCTCAACCGCAAAGTCAAAAGCTGCTTTGGCGTAGGGGCGAGCTACCGTGACAAATTCAGACATCAGCCCCTCCCTCCTTACAGTTCAGCGACCAGTTTATCAACGATGTCGCTGTTAGCAGCTTCATCCACGGAACGTTCAATAATTTTCTCGGCACCGGCAATCGCCAATACGGCAACTTGCTTACGCAGCTCTTCACGAGCGCGTTTACGTTCGGCTTCAATTTCAGCCTGCGCCTGAGCCACAATCTTGTTACGTTCAGCTTCCGCTTCAGCTTTCGCCTCATCCAGGATCTGAGCACGGCGTTTGTTCGCCTGCTCGATGATAACCTGAGCATCCGCTTTGGCTTTCTTCAGTTGATCTGTCGCATTGGCCTGAGCCAAGTTCAAATCTTTTTTGGCACGTTCAGCAGAAGCCAGACCGTCAGCAATTTCTTTCTGACGTTTCTCGATGGCTGCCATCATAGGCGGCCATACATACTTCATGCAGAACCAGACAAACAGGACGAACGCAATGGCCTGGCCGAGGATTGTTGCATTAATATTCACAGCACAATGCCTCTTTCAAAGTTAAATAAGTTGATGTTTTAACCTCAGCAGAAAACATTCTGCTTAGGCCACCGCAAACATCACATACAGCCCCAGACCAACAGCGATCATCGGGATGGCGTCAACCAGACCCATGACGATAAAGAACTGTGTACGCAGTAAAGGAATCAGGTCAGGCTGGCGAGCAGCACCTTCCAAGAATTTACCACCCAGAATGCCGATACCGATCGCAGCACCGATTGCCGCCAAACCCATCATTAACGCGGCAGCCATGTACAGCAGATCCACACTCAGGTTTTCCATGACAGTCTCCAGTTTGTTTCAGTTAAAAACGTTATTTGTTGAAAGAAAATCAATGCTCTTCAGATGCCATCGAGAGATAAACAACCGTCAGAACCATGAAAATAAAAGCCTGAAGCGTAATAATCAAAATGTGGAAAATAGCCCAAGGCACATTTAACAGCCATTGTGACCACCACGGCAACAGACCGGCAATCAGGATGAAGATCAACTCACCCGCATACATATTGCCAAACAGTCGCAAGCCTAAAGAAATAGGTTTGGACAGCAGGCTGACACCTTCAAGAATCAGGTTAATAGGAATAAATACTGGATGGTTGAACGGCTGCATGGTCAGTTCTTTAACAAAACCACCGAGACCCTTCATTTTGATGCTGTAGAACAGAACCAGGATAAACACCCCAAGCGCCATCGACAGCGTAATGTTCACGTCAGCTGTCGGCACAGCACGCAGATAAGCATGCGCCGGATCGTATCCCAGCAGACTATAGATACCCGCCCAGGCTTGCGGCAACAGATCTATAGGCAGCAGATCCATCAGGTTCATCAGGAAAACCCAGACGAAAATGGTCAGTGCCAGAGGAGCAATCAGTTTGCTTTTGCCATGGAACATATCGCGCACGGTACCATCAACGAAACCGATAACCAGTTCGACGGCCGTTTGCAGCTTACCTGGCACACCGCTGGTTGCACGCTTAGCGACACGGTGAAAGATAACCAGAAAGAGGATCCCAAGAGCGATGGAGAAAAACATCGAATCGACGTTGATCGACCAAAAACCCGTCCCTACCTGCAAATGGTGCAAGTGGTGACTGATATACTCTTGCGGAGTAGAGATTTCTCCAGCAGCCATGATGTCCCTTACCCTTTTGTTGTTAACTACGGTAACGATTAATTACGGCCGGTGCCACGATCTGCATAATCAGCACCGATAAATAAGTCAGGCCAAGCGGAAAAAATGCCGCTTTAAACACGCCTAACGCCACCACTAACAGTGCAATGGTGATAAATACCTTGAGCGCCTCGCCAATCGCGAATGACCAGGCCACACGCCCATCAGCGGGCTTGTGCGACTGATGACGCAAGGCAAACAGCACAAACAAAACATTCGGCAACCAGGCTGCCAATCCCCCACCTAATGCAGAAGCGGCAGCATTGACGCTATTGAGGCTGAAAACAGCACTCAACAAAGCAAAAGTCACTAACTGTAACAACAGCAGCCTGAAGGCTACTTTTCCGCTGTAAAGGGATACAGGCATGACGTTTGCTCTCTCCGTACCTTTTCAGAGGTATACCGAATGACGTATAAAACTGCCTTTACACCATTGAGTCAAGCAGCAAAAAACGAGCAAATTATACGGGTCATACCTGCGAATTCAATCGATAAGTAGCGAAAAGGTGAACAATTATTTAAATTTCTTTCTGAAGCCCCGTTTTTACTAACAATCATCCCTGATCACGTCTGGTGTAATTAATTTCTAAAGGCCTCCAATCTGTGATGTGACTCACATAAAAGGCTTTTCGACTGTTTATAACAGAACGTGCTTTTTTTTGCCGCCAGCAAAACAATCTATTTATTTTATTTAATTTCAATAACTTATAAAAATATCGATTCAGAAAACGTAACAAACAACGTTTCAACCACCTATTGACATTATTGATATCGTTTTTTTACTCAATTAACACAAAAATAACTAAATTTTGATGCCGATGATTTATTTTCGTTCGTTATTATTCAGTGCGAAAGCAAAAGGAGGGCGCTGAAAAAACGAAGATGTAAAATTTCAGTGATCGTGATGCGTTCTGGAACGTTGCCACCGATAAATGAGGTGGTAACGTCACACGCAATATTTAGTTATAATTTTTTTGATAAAAAACAAAATTAGTTTGGTTTAAGCACGACCAAATGGCGCTCACCTTCCAGTTCGGGAACAGATAAGCGAACGACCTGATCCAATAGGACACCTTGTGGCAAGGATGACAATTCATCCTCTGGAAGTACGCCTTTTAGCGCATAAAATCGCCCTGTCGATCTGGCTGGAAGATGGCTGCACCAGCTAATCATGTCATGCAGAGAAGCAAATGCCCGACTGATCACGCCATCAAAAGGCGGCTCTGCCGGAAATTCTTCAACGCGACTTTGCACCGGCGTGATGTTTTCAAGTTGCAGTTCATGCTGAACCTGACGCAGGAAACGTACACGCTTACCCAGGCTATCCAGCAAGGTAAAATGCGAATCAGGGCGAACAATCGCTAATGGAATCCCCGGCAACCCAGGCCCTGTTCCGACATCGATAAAACGTTGCCCGTGTAAATGTGGCTCAACCACGATACTGTCCATGATGTGGCGGACAAGCATTTGCTGCGGATCGCGTACAGACGTCAGGTTATAAGCCTTGTTCCACTTATTCAGCATGTCAACATACTGTATCAGAAGATTTTTTTGCTTATCTGAAATCACAATGCTAGCCGCGTTTAGCAGATTATCGAGTGTGTTGCGCACAATAATATCCCGATGAAAAATATGAGGTTAATAATAAAAATAGCCGGATAACCGGCTATTTAAGGGATAAGTTTACCTTAAATCAGGCGCTGCGGCGCAGCAGACCCTGTTTTTTAAGCCAGATCAGCAGAATGGAGATTGCCGCAGGCGTAATACCGGAAATCCGTGAAGCCTGACCGATAGACGACGGTTTGTGATCGTTCAGTTTAGCGATCACCTCGTTGGACAAGCCGTTAACCTGCTTGTAATCCAGATCGGCAGGCAGCAACGTATTTTCATTACGCAACTGTTTCTCGATTTCATCCTGTTGACGAGCAATATACCCTTCGTATTTGACCTGAATTTCAACCTGTTCAGCAGCCTGCTCGTCGGTTAATCCTGGAGCAAACAGCGGTAGCGCAGTCAGTTGAACGTAATCCACTTCCGGGCGACGCAGCAGCTCTTCACCGTTTGCTTCGCGGGACAACGGCGTTTTCAGCAACGAGTTAACTTGCTCTAACTGCTCAGACTGTGGGTGAACGTGAATATCACGCAGGCGCTGGCGCTCTTTTTCAATACTCTCAAGTTTCTCGTTGAAACGCGCCCAGCGATGATCGTCAACCATCCCCAACTCGCGACCGATTTCAGTCAAACGCAGATCGGCGTTATCTTCGCGCAGCATCAAACGATACTCGGCACGCGACGTAAACATACGGTAGGGTTCTTTGGTTCCCAACGTACAGAGATCGTCAACCAGTACGCCAAGATAGGCCTGATCGCGACGCGGTGACCAGCCTTCTTTATCGGCAGCCAACCGAGCGGCATTCAGCCCGGCCAGCATGCCCTGTGCAGCGGCTTCTTCGTACCCTGTTGTGCCGTTGATTTGTCCGGCGAAGAACAGGCCATGAATAAATTTGTTTTCCAGCGTCGGCTTCAGATCGCGAGGGTCAAAGAAGTCGTACTCAATCGCATAGCCAGGGCGGACAATGCGTGCATTTTCCATTCCTGCCATTGAACGAACAATCTGCCACTGAACGTCAAACGGCAAACTGGTTGAAATCCCGTTAGGATAAATTTCGTTGCTGGTCAGGCCTTCTGGCTCAAGAAAGATCTGATGAGTGTTTCGATCGGCAAAACGCATGACTTTGTCTTCGATCGATGGGCAATAACGCGGGCCGATCCCTTCGATGATCCCGGCATACATCGGGCTACGATCCAGATTATTACGGATCACATCATGGGTTTTCTCGTTGGTATGCGTGATGTAGCACGGCATTTGTGCCGGATGCTGGCTCGCATTCCCCAGGAATGAGAAAACGGGCATTGGATTGTCGCCGTGCTGTTGAGCCAACACGCTGAAATCGATCGTTCTGGCGTCAATACGCGGCGGAGTACCGGTTTTCAGGCGGTTAACGCGTAACGGTAGCTCACGCAGGCGACGTGCCAGTGGAATAGAAGGTGGATCGCCTGCACGCCCGCCGCTGTAGTTGTCCAGCCCGATGTGAATCTTGCCGTCAAGGAAAGTGCCAACCGTTAATACGACGGCTTTTGCACGAAATTTTAGCCCCATCTGGGTTACTGCGCCCACGACACGATCGTTTTCCACAATCAGATCGTCAACAGCCTGCTGGAAGATCATCAGGTTTGGTTGATTCTCCAGCGCGGTGCGAACAGCCTGGCGATAGAGCACACGATCCGCTTGTGCGCGAGTGGCTCTGACCGCTGGGCCTTTACTGCTGTTTAGTATCCTAAACTGTATACCGGCCTGGTCGACAGCGCGTGCCATCAACCCTCCCATGGCATCGATCTCTTTAACCAGATGGCCTTTGCCAATACCGCCAATCGCCGGGTTACAAGACATTTGCCCCAGCGTATCAATATTGTGTGTAAGTAAAAGCGTCTGTTGGCCCATTCGGGCAGAAGCCATCGCAGCTTCTGTTCCGGCATGACCGCCACCGATCACGATGACGTCAAAGGGATCTGGATAAAACATGGTACTGCTCCTCGCATTATTGCGAATGATGAGTGGAGAACGATCGTTATTTGCCCTGGGGTGGGGGATTCTACTCAACTTTGAGCCAACGACCAAGTCCGTTGGATCCTCGTTAATTAAAGAAAGATCTTTTTATTTAAAGATCTCTTTATTAGATCTCTTATTAGGATCGTCTGGTTGTGTGGATAAGTGATTATTCACATTAAAGATCAAGAGAATGGCATTGATCCTTACCTGTGAATGATCGGTGATCCTCGCCAGTATAAGCTGGGATCTTAATGTGGGTTTATACACAGGACAAAAAACGCACTCGGGTTGTTATTGGGATAACTACGGCTTTTACACCAGAATTAAGTATAGTTATCCACATTCAACTGACGAATATTTAATCTTATTTGAGTAAATTAACCCACGATCCTAGCCATTCTTCAGCCGGATCTTCAGGAATCTGATGCTGGGTGATGTCGATCTCAAGGATTTCACCGATCCGTTTCGCCCCTAACTGGGTTAGTACACGATCCGCTGTTTGGATCGCGCCACAGAACGTGTCGTATTCTCTGCTACCGATCCCTATCGCACCGAAGCTCACTTGAGAAAGATCGGGCTTCTGCTGTTCTAACTGATCAAACAGCGCTTTCAGGTTATCAGGAAATTCCCCTGCGCCGTGGGTGGAGGTCACCACCAGCCACACACCACTTTCAGGCAGTGCATCAAGCTCAGGACCGTGCAGAAGTTCAGTGGAAAAATCATCCTTCTCCAGCAGTTCAGCCAAATGCTCTGCGACGTATTCGGCGCTGCCAAGGGTACTGCCACTGATCAAGGTAATGTCTGCCATAGCGATCCCATCCGATAAAAGACGGGACATTGTACGCTGTGATCTGGCTGGGATCTACCTGTGGATAATATGGGTATAGGAAAAAAGCATTATGGCGCGATCGTCCGCATGATGGGGTTTTGCAGAGAGATTAGCGTTTCCGTGGACTGAATTTCATCAATAGTTTGGATCTTGTTGATAAGTACATGTTGCAATGCTTCTATCGAGCGACACATGACCTTAATAAAGATGCTGTAATGCCCGGTGGTGTAATAGGCCTCGACCACTTCTTCCAGATTGTTCAGCTTCTCCAGCGCCGAGGGATAATCTTTGGCGCTTTTCAGAATGATGCCGATAAAGCAGCACACGTCATAGCCAAGCTGTTTCGGGTTTACGTCCAGACGTGTGCCGACAATGATGCCCGCCTGTTTCATTTTCTCTACCCGAACGTGGATGGTGCCCGGACTGACAGAAAACTGTTTTGCCAGTTCGGCATAGGGGGTGCGCGCATTTTCCATTAAGGCGGAAAGAATGCCGCGATCGAGATTATCGATCTGATAAATTTCTGCCACTTTGAGCCTCCTATTTTAGCGAATAATGATTTTATACCGCTATAAAATGACGGATTAAAAGCACAAGAGCAATTTATCCATAAGATTATTGAATGGCTAGCGGTTTTTATTGCTTAATGAATAACTAAATACGATGAATAAGAGACGCGGCAATGAAAAAGCAGTACATCGAAAAACAGCAGCAAATCAGCTTCGTTAAATCTTTCTTCTCCAGCCAACTGGAGCAACTTCTGGGATTGATTGAAGTTCAGGCACCGATTCTTAGCCGTATCGGTGATGGTACGCAGGATAACTTGTCCGGTACGGAAAAAGCGGTGCAGGTTAAGGTGAAAGCCCTGCCGGATGCCACCTTTGAAGTGGTGCACTCACTGGCTAAATGGAAACGTAAAACGCTGGGCGCGTATGATTTTAGCAGCGGTGAAGGCATTTATACCCATATGAAGGCGCTGCGCCCGGACGAAGATCGTCTGAGCCCGATCCACTCGGTTTATGTCGATCAGTGGGACTGGGAGCGCGTGATGGGAGACGGCGAGCGTCATGCAGAGTACCTGAAATCGACGGTGACGCGTATTTATCAGGGTATCAAGGCGACAGAGGCTGCGGTTCATCAGGCGTTTGGCATTCAGCCTTTCCTGCCAGAACAGATTCATTTTGTGCATACCGAAACGTTGCTGAAGCGCTACCCCGATCTGGATGCCAAAGGGCGTGAGCGAGCGATTGCGAAAGAACTGGGCGCTGTCTTCTTGATAGGGATTGGCGGCAAGCTGTCCAGCGGGCAATCTCACGATGTGCGTGCGCCGGATTATGATGACTGGACAACGCCTGGCGAGCAGGAACTGGCGGGTCTGAACGGCGATATTGTCGTATGGAACCCGGTTCTGAACGATGCGTTTGAGATTTCATCCATGGGCATTCGTGTGGATGCAGAGGCACTCACTCGCCAGCTGGCGCTGACGCAGGATGAAGAACGACTGAAGCTGGAATGGCATCAGGCGTTGCTGCGCGGTGAGATGCCGCAAACGATCGGCGGGGGAATCGGTCAGTCTCGCCTGGTCATGCTGCTGCTGCAATTGTCGCACATTGGTCAGGTTCAGTGCGGCGTCTGGCCACAGCCGCTGCATGAGTCAGTTTCCGGCCTGCTTTAATGCGTTTTTCCGTGTTGCCAGCGGCGCATTAAGCGGCTTTTTAACCCGGTATCAAAGCGCCAGATATGGTCAAAGATGCGCATGATGCCGGGTTTGCCGTGATCGGACATCGCTACAGCATGGAAACGATGCTGTAGCTGCTTCTGGCGGCTTTTCACCTTATCGACCACCTCATCCGGCAATCGTTGGGCAATAAAATCTGAAATCACCACCGCATCGGCATCATGCCAAAGTGCTTCATCCATCTTATCCAACAACGCTGATAGACAGGCGCTCATATCCGTACCACCACGGAAGGACTGGCTGAGAAAACGTATCGCCTGCTCTAATCCATCCGCAGACGTGAGTTCGTATTTCACCACGCCGGTAGAAAACAGCATGATGTAACAACGGCGGTTATCGGCGAGCGCGATGCGCATCAGCGCAAGGCAGAAGGCTTTGGCACAGCGTTCATTAAAGCCGCCCATCGAGCCTGATGTATCGACGCAGACGATAAACGGGCCACGCGGCTGCTGCTCGTTTTGCTGATGGACAACGGGGCGCTCGGTGATTTTCTCGCGCCAGCTCTCCCCTTGTAAGCGATAGGTCAGCAGCCGATGCTCTAGCAGGCGACGATAGAATTCATATTCCAATTCGCTAATGCCCAATGTGGCCAGCTCTGTCGGCATCAAACGCAAAATGTCATCGCTCTGATGCACGCCGCTCACCTGCTCAGGCACGGTGGCGGGTTCCCGCTCTCTGACCCGGAAGGCTTCTTGTGGTGCCTCTTGCGTGAGGATGGATTTGGTTTCTCGGCTGCGGCCTAAGCGTTCCGCCAGTTTTTGTAATGCAGGCTGGCGTTGCAGGAAAGCGCCGAAATCCAGTAACGGACGGGGATCGGCGTGAATACGCTGCGCGGCGCTGAGATCCCAGAGCCGTCCGGCCGCATTTTCGTTTTCGGCCAGAATAGGTTCGAGTTTGCCGCTGAGGGTCAGGCGTTGTTGCAGTTCATCCAGCAGGATTTCCCGCTCCTGATCCATCAATTGCTGATGCAGTGAAACAGTTTGCAGAGTGAGGCTTAGCCGCCAGCGCTGAAGAAAGAGTGCGTGAAGCCCGCTCGTAACCTTCTGCCCTAAGGTTCGCTCTGGAGAAGCCATGAGCAGTGAGGCCTGTGTCAGAAAGGGGGATTCCACGTTGTTCAGCGTATCCATAATCGCAGGCAGGCGTGCCTGAAAAGTCTGATTGTCGATCGATTGTGAACGCTGGTAGCAGCTAAATTCTTTTTCCAGCTCCGGCGGTACCTGTGTGGCACGCAGGCGCTGTTTTAAGGTTTCTTTCCAGTGAGGCAGGTCGTTGAGTAACGCGTACTTCAGGCTGGGATACTTTTCAAAGAAGAAAGCGAGCTGAGGCGTTGCCAGCAGTGTGACGATAAGATCGTCCAGCAGCTCGTTTTCATCGATAGACAGCAGCATTTCCAGTGATTCCAGCGTGATCATCGGGCGTTAGTCCTGTTGCTCTGATTGCTGGATCTGCTCAGCGACCTGTTGCAGGCTGGCTTCTATTTTGGCCAACCACTCACTGGGGACAAACAGGCAAGGCTGATGCTGGCTGAATAAGCGGCGCTGTTCGCGCAACTGCATACTTAGTTTTTCATATTCATCGGTAATTTCGGCTGGAAGTGCACTGTTTCGCTTTTCCGGTAGAGAAAGAATGGAGGTTTGCAGACTGATGTCGCGAATGGTTAAATGCTGACGATCGTTCACCGCCAGATCGAGACGTTGAGTAAAGCCAATACCGTTGAGCTTACCTCGAATCTCTCCCCCTTTCTGTAGCCAACTTTGCAGCGCATTCTTTTCAATAATCACATGGCTGACTTCAATATCATGCAAGATCAGTGGGCGCTGTAATACCAGATCCAATGTGTCTGTGATGATGGTTTCAGGCAGCGTGTAGTGGATTTTCCGGCCGAGGAAGTGCCCCTGCTTCTCTACTGAAAATGCCTGTAATTCGCTTTGTTCTCGTTGGTATTGCTGGCGTTTGGTATTCACCTGCTGTAGGCGGAACAGCAGATTTCTCTGTTGGTAACCGTGTTCGGTGATCAACAGCTCAAGCTGACGCTCAATGAGCGCCAGGGTGCTTTGGTCATGCCAGAGACAGTCTTTCAGTAGAATGATATCAACTGGCGTAATGGCATCCCGACCGCAGAAAAATGCGCTGGCCTGAAGCAGACGCAGGGCTTTTTTCCAGCGCCGATCGGAAATGTAAGGCGCCTGTTCTAGCGTATCAAGCTGCTGGCGCAAGGTGTAAATCAACTCGAAACTGGCTTCAGGCAGCGCGATGTGCTCAATGTCTTTCTGCCACTGTTGGTACTCTTCATCGCTGACACTGAGAGCCGGTAGTACAGGGTTATCGCGTTCGCTGCTGTTGTTCACGAGGAGTGCACGGAAATTCTGTTTTTCCTGAACACGATCGAGCCACAGGCGGATGAGCATGCGGTCGTACAGCGCTTCCAGACCGCCATCCGCTTCTGGTAACTCATTCGAGGCTGCGACCAGCAAGCGCATCGGGATCGTGTCTTCGCTGTTGCCGTTACGGAAACGTCGCTCGTTAATGGCCGTCAGCAGGGTATTCAAAATGGCGGGGCCCGCTTTCCAGATCTCATCCAGAAACACGATTTCAGCTTCCGGCAGATAGCCAGCGGTCAGGCGCTGATAGCGCCCTTCGTCTTTTAACGCCTGAATGGAAAGGGGACCGAATACCTCTTCCGGGGTGGAAAAGCGAGTCATCAGGTACTCGAACGCGTTCGCATGACGAAAAGCGAATTTAAGACGCCGAGCGATCATACTTTTGGCTATACCTGGCGGCCCCAGCAGGAAAACACTTTCCCCGCTTAGTGCGGCCAGCAGACAGAGACGAATGGTGTGCTGTCTTTCGTAGAGTCCGTGTTCTAGCGCATGACTGAGACGAGAAATTCTTTCAGCCAATGCCGCAGTTTGACGCATAATTAATCCGTTAGTCCATGTGTGATGTACTGAAATCGTTTATCTTTAAATCTCACTGCATGACTAAAAGCGGAACTTCATAAAGCCCCTACTTTTATAAAGACAATAATATTAAACGGCAGATCACAGTTTTTTATTAGAATACTTTTACGAATTATTCAACCTAATGGCGACAGTAATCAATAAACCCGCTTTTACAGCGAGGCTTGAGCTGGCGATTCACATAATAAAAATGGGTTTTTACCCTGATTTGTGCATACTGTGCGCTCTTGGACGGGTTGCAGTGAACGATGCGCTTCGCGGACTGATTAATAACAGAAGATAGGTTTATGAGCTCAGAACATAAACGTTCGCTTCCAGCGGTCACGCTGGCGGCCATCGGGGTGGTTTATGGAGATATAGGAACCAGCCCTCTTTATACGTTAAGGGAATGTTTATCAGGGCAGTTTGGTTTTGGGGTCGAACCTGATTCGGTTTTTGGCTTCCTTTCACTGATCTTTTGGCTGTTGGTCCTTGTTGTTTCGCTGAAATACCTGACCTATGTGATGCGTGCGGACAACGCAGGCGAAGGTGGGATTCTTACCTTAATGTCGCTAGCCGGACGCAATACCTCCGATCGTATGACGTCCGTGCTGGTTATCATGGGGTTGATTGGCGGCAGCTTCTTCTATGGGGAAGTGGTCATCACGCCAGCCATCTCGGTCATGTCGGCGATGGAAGGGCTGGAAATTGCCGCGCCGTCGATGGACAGCTATATCGTTCCGCTCTCGATTGTCGTCCTGACGTTACTGTTTATCATTCAAAAACACGGTACGGGTAGCGTCGGCAAGCTGTTTGCACCCGTGATGCTGATTTGGTTTTTAACGCTTGGCGTGCTGGGTGCGCGCAGCGTGGTCGCCAACCCCGAAGTCTTGCAGGCGTTGAATCCGATGTACGCCGTGCGCTTCTTTGCCGAATATAAAGCGGTGTCGTTCTTCGCGCTGGGGGCGGTAGTGCTGGCGATTACCGGGGTCGAGGCGCTGTATGCCGATATGGGCCACTTCGGTAAATTCCCGATTCGTCTGGCCTGGTTTACGGTGGTGTTGCCGTCGCTGGTGTTAAATTACTTCGGGCAGGGTGCGTTGCTGTTAAAAGACCCTGAAGCCATCAAGAACCCGTTTTTCCTGTTGGCGCCAGATTGGGCGCTGATTCCACTGATGATATTGGCCACGCTGGCGACAATTATTGCCTCGCAGGCGGTGATTTCCGGCGTGTTCTCCCTGACGCGTCAAGCGGTGCGGCTGGGCTATTTACCGCCGATGCGTATCGTACACACGTCAGATATGGAATCCGGTCAGATTTATATTCCTGCCATTAACTGGATGCTGTATATCGCCGTCGTCATCGTGATTGTCAGCTTTGAGCATTCGAGCAATCTGGCGGCGGCTTACGGGATTGCGGTAACGGGCACGATGGTGATTACCAGCATTCTGTTCTGTACGGTGGCGGTGAAGAATTGGCTCTGGAATCGCTACCTGGCGTGGGTGTTGCTGGCGGGTTTACTGGTTATCGACGTGCCGATGTTTTTGGCCAACGTGGTCAAGATCCTCTCCGGCGGCTGGCTGCCGCTGGCGCTGGGTATGGTGATGTTTATTATCATGACGACGTGGAAAAGCGAGCGTTTCAGGCTGCTGCGTCGGCTGCATGAGCATGGTAACTCGCTGGATGCCATGATTGCGTCACTGGAGAAAACGCCGCCGACGCGTGTGCCAGGGACCGCCGTGTATTTCTCGCGTGCGACTCGCGTGATTCCATTCGCACTGCTGCATAACCTTAAGCACAATAAAATCCTGCACGAGCGCGTGGTGCTGTTGACCATGAGAACGGAGGATGCGCCCTATGTGCTGAACGCACGTCGAGTGACGGTTGAACAGCTTTCGCCGACGTTCTGGCGCGTGATTGCCAACTATGGCTGGCGTGAGACGCCGGATGTGGAAGAGGTCTTTCAGCGCTGCTGGCAGGATGGGTTAACCTGCCAAATGATGGAAACCTCTTTCTTTATGTCCAATGAATCGCTGATTATCGGTGAGCGCCCGTGGTATCTGCGCTTGCGCGGCAAGCTATTCATGATGCTCAGCCGCAATGCATTACGAGCGGCGGATCAGTTTGAAATACCGCCGAACAGGCTGATTGAGCTGGGGATACAGGTCGAAATTTAAGTGTTCCCACTCATTTTCTATCAGTTAATACACTGACAGCGACTCGTTGTTTGTTATTAGGGAAACACGGGGATGAGGTTCCCGTAGGGATACCTCGCCCCGTGGTCGACCGTGTATCTCGATCTTACCTCTACGTAACGTCTTAGAACCTTTACCAATTCACTGACACGATCAGCCCGCCTCCGGGCTGATTGGTGAACGTGACCCGCATGTGGTGCAATTTAGCGATGTTGTTGACGATGGAAATCCCCAGACCGCTACCGGATTTCTCTTGCCCCGGCGGACGATAAAAACGTTCGCCAATTCTTGCCAGCGCCTCCTCGCTAATGCCCGGTCCGTTATCGGCAACCTGAAAGCCGCGCGCTGTCAGCGTCAGGCTTACCGTTCCCCTTTCATGGCTGTAGCGAATAGCGTTATCCAGCAGATTGCGTACCAGCAGAGTTAGTAGCAGCGGGTGGCCCTGTCGGATAACCGGGGTGTCCGGTAAATCCAGCGTCAGTTCGATACCTGCGGTTTGCGCTGTGTGGTAGTGGGCGATCACCGCCTGTTGCAGTAGTTCATTGAACTGGACGGGCTGCATCCCTTCGGGGGAGGCGTCGGCATCCAGTCGAGACAGCGTCAGGAGTTGATCCACCAGCCGGGTGGCCCGTTCGATCCCTTTGTCCAGATTGATCAGGGCATGGCGGCGCATGGCTTCATCGTCATGCGCCAATTGCGCGACTTCGGTTTGGACTTTCAGCGCCGCCAGCGGGCTACGCAATTCGTGAGCGGCATCGGAGGTAAAACGACGTTCTCGAACCAGCATGTCGCTGATACGGGAAAACAGGTGGTTCAGCGCGTTAACCAGCGGGCGAACTTCTTGTGGAATGTGCTGCGTTGCCAGAGGTGTACTGTCGTCGGGGGAACGTTGCTGAAGCTCGGCGGTTATACGTTTTAGCGGTGAGAGTTCACGTGTGACCAGCCAGAATAGTAGTGCCAGCATGATCGGAAGGGCGAATAACCAGGGCATCAGGTTGGTTTTTACAATATCCAGCGTCATGTCCTGACGGTATTCCCATTCCTGCCCAACCGCGATCGCATAGCGATTATCCGCTGTTGTTAGCCAGACGATGCGCCATGCGTCACTGTCATCGCGCAATTTGCCGTCGGTAAAGCCGTTTCGCTGGTAATCAAAAATGAAATCTTTGCCGTTCTCACCATCATTCAACACCATCTTCCCGTCGCGAGTAAAAATGGCGAAGGCTAGGGCATCGTCGTCCTGCTTGCCTCGATCCTTATGTACCAGACTTTTGGTTTTGGGCAGAGAAGTCGACTGAATTCGCAATTCATCGGGGTTCATGGTGGCAAGACGTTTGGCAAACAGCATTTGCTGGGTATCAAATAGCTCATTGATGTTATGACGCGTTTGATACCACGAAAGCAGACTGGCAACGCCCCAGCAAATCAGCGTCAGCAGCGTAAAACCCGCAATCAGGCGTAAACGCAGGCTGAGTCGGTTCATGGCGCATCTCCCAGAATGTAGCCAACGCCATGCACGGTACGGATAAACCCGCCACCTAACTTTTTGCGCAGGTGGTGGATATGCACTTCTACCGCATTGCTGGAGACATCATCGTCCCACCCATAGAGTTTTTCTTCCAACTGCGCGCGTGTGAGTACGCGGTTTGGATTGAGCAAAAACAGTTCCAGTAACGCCAGTTCGCGAGATTTTAGTATCAGCGGTTCGTTGTTAAGGGTGACGCTCCGCGATCCCGGCTCAAGGGAAACCGCACCGTGCGTTAATGTCGGTTGAAGTTGGCCGTGACGACGGCGAATCAGCGCCTGAAGGCGAGCGGCCACTTCTGTCAGCGCAAAGGGCTTACATAAATAATCATCGGCACCCTGCTGTAGCCCTTCTACACGCTGTTCCAGCGCATCCCGAGCGGTCAGAATCAGCACCGGTTCGTCATGCCCAGCCTGACGCCACTGGCGCAGGATATCCATTCCGTCCATACCCGGCAGGCTGAGATCGAGCACAATCGCATCATAGGGCGCAGCCTTCAAGGCCGCGGCACCCGCTTTGCCTTCCGTAAACCAGTCAATATTAAAACCCAGTTTGATTAAGCCTGCTTTCAGGCCGTCGCCAATCAGGCGATCGTCTTCGATTAACAATATTCTCATGGCTGCCTCACAGGAAATGTGCTGCTGTCGCGTTTGCGCCTTTTCCGGTTTTATACGAAATCGGGAGGCGACATGTACAGGACAAATCGCTGAAATCGGGCGATTTCGGCAATATAAAAAAAATTAAAAATGCAGACGCTGATTCCTTAAGATTCTGTTAAGAACGGTTTGTTTTAATCCTTCCCGAAGACCAATTACTCCCGCAGGCTGACTGCGAAATCGTTGACTCGAAACGACAGACAAAATAAGGAAGGTAAATATGAAAAAAGCAGCTGCGTTACTTGCCATTACCGCTCTGGTTTCTGCACCGGTATTTGCCGCGCAAAGTGGCGGTGGGTTCGTCAACCCTGAAACGCCGGCGGTTGGCACGCATAAAGGGGGATTCATCGATTCGCAGGGTTCCCTTACGACGGTAGATAAGGCTAAAGATCTGCGTGACGACAGTTGGGTTACGCTGAGCGGCAATATTGAAAAACGAATCGGTGATGAGAACTACCTGTTCCGCGATTCGACAGGCACGATGGAGGTTGAGATCGATCACAAGCGCTGGAATGGCCAGATGATTTCACCCACTGATAAAGTGGAAATTCAGGGGGAACTGGATAAAGACTTCAATTCCGTCGAACTGGATGTGAAGCAGATTCGTAAACTCTAAATCGTTATCCTCAATTCCCTATTGGCGGGCTTTTGCCCGTCATTGCTCTATCTTCTATAACCGCCTCTTGTTCTCTTTATTTTTTTGTTAGCGAAACGTTTCGATAGCGATCACATTTTTTTTATCTCTCCGTTGCCTTTCTCTCTTCTTTTTCTAGAATGTTATTAGCGAAACGTTTCGCTGGTGGGGTGAAAAGATGAAAAAAGCAGCATTATTGAATTCAGATATTTCTTCCGTGATTGCTCGACTGGGCCATACCGATAGCCTTGTTATTGGTGATGCGGGTTTACCGATTCCTGAAACAACGACGCGTATCGATCTGGCGTTGACGCACAACGTGCCGACGTTTTTGCAGGTGGTGAGTGTGGTCACCAGTGAAATGCAGGTTGAGGCCGCTATTCTGGCGGAAGAGATAATTGAGAAGAACCCCGCAGTCCATGACGCATTACTCGATCAATTGAAGCAACTTGAACAACACCAGGGAAACTCAATTGCATTGCACTATGTCAGCCATGAAGAATTTAAAACCCAAAGCGGCAAAAGCCGGGCCATCATTCGCAGCGGAGAATGCTCTCCGTATGCCAATGTCATCCTTTGTGCTGGCGTAACGTTCTGAGGCATCCATGCAACCTTTACTGCAACTGCAAGGCATCACGAAATCTTTTCCCGGCGTTAAGGCGCTGTCCGGTGCGGCGCTTAACGTCTATCCGGGAAAAGTGATGGCGCTGGTGGGCGAGAACGGTGCGGGCAAATCCACCATGATGAAAGTCCTGACCGGGATCTACCGTAAAGATGCCGGTAGTATCCATTTTCTGGGGCAGGAGGTGGATTTCAACGGGCCGAAAGCGTCCCAGGAAGCAGGTATCGGTATCATCCATCAGGAACTTAACCTGATTCCCCAGCTCACGATTGCCGAGAATATCTTTCTTGGTCGCGAATTTACCAACCGCTTTGGCCGTCTCGACTGGAATAAGATGTATGCGGAAGCCGACAAGCTGCTGAAGCGCCTTAATCTGCGCTACGACAGCCGTCGTATGGTCGGAGAGTTATCGATTGGCGATCAGCAAATGGTGGAAATTGCCAAGGTGCTGAGCTTTGAATCGAAAGTCATCATCATGGATGAACCTACCGATGCTCTGACGGATACCGAAACCGCTTCGCTATTTAGTGTCATCAAAGAGTTGCAATCTCAGGGGTGCGGCATTGTCTATATTTCCCACCGTCTGAAAGAAATCTTTGAAATCTGCGATGACATTACCGTGTTCCGCGATGGCCAGTTTATCGGCGAGCGTCCGGTCAGTGACTTAGAGGAAGATACGCTGATTGAAATGATGGTGGGCCGCAAGCTGGAAGATCAGTACCCACGTTCGAGTAAAGAACCGGGAGAGGTTCGCCTTAAGGTACAAAACCTGTCTGGGCCGGGCGTTGATAGCGTCAGCTTTACGGTGCGGAAAGGTGAAATTCTGGGTGTTGCCGGGCTAATGGGCGCGGGTCGTACCGAGCTGATGAAGATTCTTTACGGTGCACTGCCGCGGACTGGCGGTAATGTGACGCTGGATGGCCGCGACGTGGTAACCCGAAAACCGCAGGATGGTTTGGCGAACGGCATCGTTTACATCTCGGAAGATCGTAAGCGTGATGGTCTGGTGTTGGGCATGTCGGTAAAAGAAAACATGTCCTTAACTGCACTGCGTTATTTCAGCCATGCGGGCGGTCGGTTGAAACACGCCGAAGAGCAATTGACGGTTGCCGACTTTATTCGCCTGTTCAACGTTAAAACGCCATCAATGGAGCAGCCTATTGGCCTGCTTTCCGGCGGTAATCAGCAGAAAGTGGCGATAGCCCGCGGCCTGATGACGCGTCCGAATGTCCTGATCCTCGATGAACCGACGCGTGGTGTCGATGTCGGGGCGAAGAAAGAAATTTATCAGTTAATCAATCAATTCAAAGAAGAAGGGCTGAGTATCATCTTGGTGTCATCCGAAATGCCCGAAGTCTTGGGAATGAGCGATCGCATCATTGTGATGCATGAAGGGCGCTTGAGCGGTGATTTCCCGATTGAGCAGGCAACCCAGGAAGTACTGATGGCTGCGGCCGTTGGTAAGCAATACGGCGCAAAGCAGGAGTAAGTCAGACATGAGTTCTCAACCTATCGCGGCAAAACGCTGGTTCAGCAAAGAGTGGTTATTGGAGCAGAAATCGCTGATCGCGCTCCTGATCCTTATTGCGATTGTTTCCGCCATGAGCCCTAACTTTTTCACCCTGAACAACCTGTTCAATATTCTTCAGCAGACGTCGGTGAACGCCATCATGGCCGTTGGCATGACGCTGGTGATTTTGACCTCAGGCATCGATTTGTCGGTGGGGTCACTGCTGGCGTTGACCGGTGCGGTCGCGGCTTCCATTGTCGGGCTTGAAGTCAATGCGCTGGTGGCCGTGTTTGGCGCGCTGGCGCTGGGGGCGCTGATTGGTGCGGGCACCGGTGTCATTGTTTCCAAAGGAAAAGTGCAGGCGTTTATCGCCACGCTGGTCATGATGCTGTTACTGCGCGGCGTGACGATGGTCTATACCAACGGTAGCCCGATTAATACCGGCTTTTCCGACGTGGCGGATGCATTTGGCTGGTTCGGCATCGGTCGTCCGCTGGGGATTCCGACACCCATCTGGATCATGGCTATCGTGTTCGCGGCGGCCTGGTACATGCTGCACCACACACGCCTTGGACGCTATATCTATGCGCTGGGCGGCAATGAATCTGCTACCCGTTTGTCCGGCATCAGCGTTGATAAAATCAAGATTATTGTCTATTCCCTGTGTGGGCTGCTGTCTGCTCTGGCGGGAATTATCGAAGTCGCTCGTTTGTCCTCTGCACAGCCTACGGCAGGCACAGGGTATGAACTGGATGCTATTGCGGCTGTGGTATTGGGCGGTACCAGTCTGGCTGGAGGAAAAGGGCGTATCGTTGGCACGCTGATCGGCGCACTTATCCTTGGTTTCCTCAACAACGGACTGAATTTATTAGGTGTTTCTTCTTACTACCAAATGATCGTTAAAGCAGTCGTTATTTTGCTGGCGGTTCTGGTAGATAACAAAAGCAGTAAATAACCTTCATTCACACAGGAATTGAGTTATGAATATGAAAAAGCTGGCTACTCTGGTTTCCGCTGTTGCGCTGAGCGCGACTGTCAGTGCTAATGCCTTGGCCAAAGATACGGTTGCGCTGGTGGTTTCTACGCTGAATAACCCGTTCTTTGTTTCAATGAAAGAGGGTGCGCAGAAAGAAGCCGACAAACTGGGTTACGAGCTGATCGTGCTGGATTCTCAGAATAACCCCGCAAAAGAACTGGCTAACGTTCAGGATTTGACGGTACGTGGAACCAAAGTTCTGCTCATCAACCCAACTGATTCTGATGCGGTCGGTAATGCGATCAAAATGGCCAATCAGGCCAAGATCCCTGTTATTACGCTGGACCGCGTTGCCAGCAGTGGTGAAGTTGTAAGCCACGTCGCTTCTGATAACGCCTTCGGTGGTAAAGTTGCTGGTGACTTCATTGCCAAGAAACTGGGTGAAGGCGCTAAAGTGATTCAGTTGGAAGGGATCGCCGGAACGTCTGCCGCGCGCGAGCGTGGTGCAGGCTTCATGAAATCTGCTGAGAAAAATAAATTCGCGATGCTGGCCAGCCAACCGGCCGACTTCGATCGTACTAAAGGGCTTAACGTGATGCAGAACCTGCTGACCGCGCACCCTGACGTTCAGGCCGTATTTGCTCAGAATGATGAAATGGCGTTAGGTGCACTGCGTGCACTGCAAACCGCAGGCAAAACAGATGTGCTGGTTGTCGGCTTTGACGGCACTCAGGATGGCGTGAAGGCTGTTGAGTCAGGCAAGCTGGCTGCAACGGTTGCTCAGCGTCCTGATCAGATTGGTGTAATCGGTATCGAAACGGCTGCGAAAGTGCTGAAAGGCGAAAAAACGCAGGCCATCATTCCGGTTGACCTGAAGCTGGTAGCAAAATAATTAAAGAATAAAGCAGGGCTCGCGCCACCCGTTTGTGGTGGCGCATTATTAACGTAGCGGGATTCGACATAATGAAAACGGGTAAGCTGGTGGTGCTGGGCAGTATTAATGCTGACCATATTCTCAATCTTGAGCAATTCCCCCGTCCAGGCGAAACGGTGATCGGTGAGCAATATAGCGTTGCTTTCGGTGGGAAAGGTGCCAATCAGGCCGTTGCCGCTGGTCGAAGCGGCGCAGACATCGCTTTTATTGCCTGCGTCGGAGAAGATGATATCGGTACCCGTATTTGCCAGCAGCTATCCAAGGATAATATTGATGTTTCCGCCGTCGAGGCTATCTCCGGGGAAACAACCGGTGTTGCGCTGATTTTTGTTAACGCCGACGCTGAGAACATGATTGCGATTAACGCCGGTGCGAATGCTGCTGTGTCGCCTGATTACCTTCATCGTCATCAGCAACACATTATTGATGCTTCTGCGTTGCTTATGCAGCTTGAGTCGCCGTTGGAAACGGTTATTGCGGCCGCTAAACTCGCGCATGAACACCAAACAAAAGTGATTCTGAACCCCGCCCCTGCCCGTGAACTGCCCGATGAACTGTTATCGCTGGTCAATATGATCACGCCGAATGAAACCGAAGCACAGTTCCTGACGGGAATTACCGTTGAGACGGAAGACGATGCGGCTCGCGCAGCACAGGTTCTGCACGATAAAGGCATTGAAACGGTTCTCATCACGTTGGGTAGCCGTGGCGTATGGCTAAGTGAAAATGGCCAGGGGCAGCGCATTCCGGGGTATCGTGTAAAAGCCGTGGATACTATTGCCGCCGGGGATACATTTAATGGTGCGCTTGTTACCGCGTTGCTGGAAAATAAACCGATGTCCTCCGCAGTAAAATTTGCCCATGCGGCAGCTGCGATAGCCGTTACTCGCCGGGGTGCTCAGCCCTCTGTCCCGTGGCGTGAAGAGATCGACGCATTTTTGCAAACCCAGGGGTGATCTTTGGCCACCATGAAAGATGTCGCCCGTCTTGCGGGCGTTTCTACTTCTACCGTATCTCACGTCATTAATAACAATCGCTTTGTCAGCGATACCATTCGCGACAAAGTGATGAAGGCCGTTGAGGATCTCAACTATGCGCCGTCTGCGCTGGCCAGAAGTCTGAAAATAAACCAGACCCGCACCATCGGCATGTTGCTCACTGCCAGTAATAACCCGTTTTATGCCGAAGTGGTTCGTGGCGTAGAGCGCTGCTGTTATGAGCGAGGCTATAGCCTGATTCTGTGCAACACCGAAGGCGATCGCGACAGAATGAGCCATAGTCTCGAAACGCTGCTGCAAAAGCGGGTCGACGGCGTACTGTTGATGTGCACTGAAAGCCATCGCCCTTTGCCTGAAATGATGAGTCGCTATCCTTCTATACCTATGGTTATGATGGATTGGGCACCTTTTGAAGGCGTCATGGACGTTATTAAAGATAACTCTCTGCTCGGTGGGGAGATCGCGACCAATTATCTCATTTCTCGTGGCTATAAAAAGATAGCCTGCATTGCGGGTCCGAAAGATAAGACGACCGCCTATAACCGATTAGAAGGCTATCGGCAGGCGATGCAGCTCGCTGGGCTATTCATTCCCGCTGACTATGAAATTTTCGGCGATTTTGAGTTTGAAGCGGGCTACCGCGCTATGCAGCAGTTGTTAGCGCTGGAAGATAAACCTGAAGCGGTATTCACCAGTAACGATGCGATGGCCGTTGGCGTGTACCATGCGCTTTATCAGGCTGGGCTTTCTATTCCGCAAGACATGGCGGTTGTGGGTTACGATGACATTGAGCTGGCCCGCTATATGTCTCCACCTCTTACTACTGTTCACCAACCGAAGGATGAACTCGGCGAATTGGCGGTGGATACACTTTTGTATCGTCTGGAACATCCCAATACTGAACCTAATGCGCTGGTGTTGACGCCGGAATTAATGGTGCGTCAGTCTGTACGGTGAGATTTTCTCCCAATTAGCGGCGAAAAATCCGGCATAACGGCGTCTTTTAATGCGCTTTGCTGAAAAAATCCCCACTCGATAATTTTTTTGCATTTAGCGCTTGTCAGGCGGCGAGAAGTCCCTATAATGCGCCTCCACTGACACGGCAACAGCGCAAACGCAGTTGTGATGACAGAAAAAAGATTTCATAAAGCAGTCAGCAATGACTTGACTTTAAAGCGGATTAGCATAGTATATGCGACCCGCGCCACGAGAGATTGTGGCACTGCTCTTTAACAATTTAATCAGACAATCTGTGTGGGCACTCACAAGACCGTATCTTGACGATATAAAAAGTCTTGAAGAGTGAACAACAGTAAATTCATTACGAATAAACAGTTTTAATTCTTTGAGCATCGCTGACGAGTTCAGCAAATCAAACAAATCTTAAATTGAAGAGTTTGATCATGGCTCAGATTGAACGCTGGCGGCAGGCCTAACACATGCAAGTCGGGCGGTAGCACAGAGGAGCTTGCTCCTTGGGTGACGAGCGGCGGACGGGTGAGTAATGTCTGGGAAACTGCCTGATGGAGGGGGATAACTACTGGAAACGGTAGCTAATACCGCATAACGTCTTCGGACCAAAGCGGGGGACTTTCGGGCCTCGCGCCATCAGATGTGCCCAGATGGGATTAGCTGGTAGGTGAGGTAATGGCTCACCTAGGCGACGATCCCTAGCTGGTCTGAGAGGATGACCAGCCACACTGGAACTGAGACACGGTCCAGACTCCTACGGGAGGCAGCAGTGGGGAATATTGCACAATGGGCGCAAGCCTGATGCAGCCATGCCGCGTGTGTGAAGAAGGCCTTCGGGTTGTAAAGCACTTTCAGCGGGGAGGAAGGCGGTGAGATTAATACTCTCACCGATTGACGTTACCCGCAGAAGAAGCACCGGCTAACTCCGTGCCAGCAGCCGCGGTAATACGGAGGGTGCAAGCGTTAATCGGAATGACTGGGCGTAAAGCGCACGCAGGCGGTTTGTTAAGTCAGATGTGAAATCCCCGAGCTTAACTTGGGAACTGCATTTGAAACTGGCAAGCTAGAGTCTTGTAGAGGGGGGTAGAATTCCAGGTGTAGCGGTGAAATGCGTAGAGATCTGGAGGAATACCGGTGGCGAAGGCGGCCCCCTGGACAAAGACTGACGCTCAGGTGCGAAAGCGTGGGGAGCAAACAGGATTAGATACCCTGGTAGTCCACGCTGTAAACGATGTCGATTTGGAGGTTGTGCCCTTGAGGCGTGGCTTCCGGAGCTAACGCGTTAAATCGACCGCCTGGGGAGTACGGCCGCAAGGTTAAAACTCAAATGAATTGACGGGGGCCCGCACAAGCGGTGGAGCATGTGGTTTAATTCGATGCAACGCGAAGAACCTTACCTACTCTTGACATCCAGAGAACTTAGCAGAGATGCTTTGGTGCCTTCGGGAACTCTGAGACAGGTGCTGCATGGCTGTCGTCAGCTCGTGTTGTGAAATGTTGGGTTAAGTCCCGCAACGAGCGCAACCCTTATCCTTTGTTGCCAGCGGTTAGGCCGGGAACTCAAAGGAGACTGCCAGTGATAAACTGGAGGAAGGTGGGGATGACGTCAAGTCATCATGGCCCTTACGAGTAGGGCTACACACGTGCTACAATGGCGTATACAAAGAGAAGCGACCTCGCGAGAGCAAGCGGACCTCATAAAGTACGTCGTAGTCCGGATTGGAGTCTGCAACTCGACTCCATGAAGTCGGAATCGCTAGTAATCGTAGATCAGAATGCTACGGTGAATACGTTCCCGGGCCTTGTACACACCGCCCGTCACACCATGGGAGTGGGTTGCAAAAGAAGTAGGTAGCTTAACCTTCGGGAGGGCGCTTACCACTTTGTGATTCATGACTGGGGTGAAGTCGTAACAAGGTAACCGTAGGGGAACCTGCGGTTGGATCACCTCCTTACCAAGAAGATGTGCGTTGAGTGAAGTGCTCACACAGATTGTCTGATGAAAATAACGAGCAAAAGCGTCAACAAAGTACGGTGTCGTGTCCCCTTCGTCTAGAGGCCTAGGACACCGCCCTTTCACGGCGGTAACAGGGGTTCGAATCCCCTAGGGGACGCCAGCGCATCCGACCATTCCGGTGAAAGCGGGGGTCTTCAGTAAGTAATCTGCTTACCTCATATCTTAAAACTGATTAGCAATAGTCAGGGTTTAAGATATTGCTCTTTAACAATCTGGAACAAGCTGAAAATTGAAACATGACAGCTGAATATGCATGACTGCCTTCGGGTGAGTTGTGATGATTCTGTCTGTCAATGAGTCTCTCAAATAATCACAGCACGATAATGACTTTGATTTATCAAAGACACCTTCGGGTTGTGAGGTTAAGCGACTAAGCGTACACGGTGGATGCCTAGGCAGTCAGAGGCGATGAAGGGCGTGCTAATCTGCGATAAGCGTCGGTAAGCTGATATGAAGCGTTATACCCGACGATACCCGAATGGGGAAACCCAGTGTGTTTCGACACACTATCATTAACTGAATCCATAGGTTAATGAGGCGAACCGGGGGAACTGAAACATCTCAGTACCCCGAGGAAAAGAAATCAACCGAGATTCCCCCAGTAGCGGCGAGCGAACGGGGAAGAGCCCAGAACCTGAATCAGTTTGTGTGTTAGTGGAAGCGTCTGGAAAGTCGCACAGTAAAGGGTGATAGTCCCGTACACAAAAATGCACAGATTGTGAGTTCGATGAGTAGGGCGGGACACGTGACATCCTGTCTGAATATGGGGGGACCATCCTCCAAGGCTAAATACTCCTGACTGACCGATAGTGAACCAGTACCGTGAGGGAAAGGCGAAAAGAACCCCGGCGAGGGGAGTGAAACAGAACCTGAAACCGTGTACGTACAAGCAGTGGGAGCCTACTTGTTAGGTGACTGCGTACCTTTTGTATAATGGGTCAGCGACTTATATTCTGTAGCAAGGTTAACCGTTTAGGGGAGCCGCAGGGAAACCGAGTCTTAACTGGGCGTTAAGTTGCAGGGTATAGACCCGAAACCCGGTGATCTAGCCATGGGCAGGTTGAAGGTTGGGTAACACTAACTGGAGGACCGAACCGACTAATGTTGAAAAATTAGCGGATGACTTGTGGCTGGGGGTGAAAGGCCAATCAAACCGGGAGATAGCTGGTTCTCCCCGAAAGCTATTTAGGTAGCGCCTCGTGAATTCATCTTCGGGGGTAGAGCACTGTTTCGGCTAGGGGGTCATCCCGACTTACCAACCCGATGCAAACTGCGAATACCGAAGAATGTTATCACGGGAGACACACGGCGGGTGCTAACGTTCGTCGTGAAGAGGGAAACAACCCAGACCGCCAGCTAAGGTCCCAAAGTCATGGTTAAGTGGGAAACGATGTGGGAAGGCACAGACAGCCAGGATGTTGGCTTAGAAGCAGCCATCATTTAAAGAAAGCGTAATAGCTCACTGGTCGAGTCGGCCTGCGCGGAAGATGTAACGGGGCTAAACCATGCACCGAAGCTGCGGCAGCGACACTCAGGTGTTGTTGGGTAGGGGAGCGTTCTGTAAGCCTGCGAAGGTGGCCTGTGAGGGTTGCTGGAGGTATCAGAAGTGCGAATGCTGACATAAGTAACGATAATGCGGGTGAAAAACCCGCACGCCGGAAGACCAAGGGTTCCTGTCCAACGTTAATCGGGGCAGGGTGAGTCGACCCCTAAGGCGAGGCTGAAAAGCGTAGTCGATGGGAAACAGGTTAATATTCCTGTACTGGGTGTTACTGCGAAGGGGGGACGGAGAAAGCTAGGTTATCCGGGCGACGGTTGTCCCGGTTTAAGCGTGAAGGTGGGTGACTTTGGTAAATCCGGGTCATCGTTAACACTGAGGCGTGATGACGAGTCACTACGGTGATGAAGTAACTGATGCTACGCTTCCAGGAAAAGCCTCTAAGCTCCAGGTAACACCGAATCGTACCCCAAACCGACACAGGTGGTCAGGTAGAGAATACTCAGGCGCTTGAGAGAACTCGGGTGAAGGAACTAGGCAAAATGGTGCCGTAACTTCGGGAGAAGGCACGCTGGTGTAAGGTGAAGTCCCTCGCGGATGGAGCTGAGACCAGTCGAAGATACCAGCTGGCTGCAACTGTTTAATAAAAACACAGCACTGTGCAAACACGAAAGTGGACGTATACGGTGTGACGCCTGCCCGGTGCCGGAAGGTTAATTGATGGGGTTATCCGTAAGGAGAAGCTCTTGATCGAAGCCCCGGTAAACGGCGGCCGTAACTATAACGGTCCTAAGGTAGCGAAATTCCTTGTCGGGTAAGTTCCGACCTGCACGAATGGCGTAATGATGGCCAGGCTGTCTCCACCCGAGACTCAGTGAAATTGAACTCGCTGTGAAGATGCAGTGTACCCGCGGCAAGACGGAAAGACCCCGTGAACCTTTACTATAGCTTGACACTGAACCTTGAGCCTTGATGTGTAGGATAGGTGGGAGGCTTTGAAGTGTGGACGCCAGTCTGCATGGAGCCGACCTTGAAATACCACCCTTTAATGTTTGATGTTCTAACGTGGGCCCGTAAACCGGGTTGCGGACAGTGTCTGGTGGGTAGTTTGACTGGGGCGGTCTCCTCCCAAAGCGTAACGGAGGAGCACGAAGGTTAGCTAATCCTGGTCGGACATCAGGAGGTTAGTGCAAAGGCATAAGCTAGCTTGACTGCGAGAGTGACAGCTCGAGCAGGTGCGAAAGCAGGTCTTAGTGATCCGGTGGTTCTGAATGGAAGGGCCATCGCTCAACGGATAAAAGGTACTCCGGGGATAACAGGCTGATACCGCCCAAGAGTTCATATCGACGGCGGTGTTTGGCACCTCGATGTCGGCTCATCACATCCTGGGGCTGAAGTAGGTCCCAAGGGTATGGCTGTTCGCCATTTAAAGTGGTACGCGAGCTGGGTTTAGAACGTCGTGAGACAGTTCGGTCCCTATCTGCCGTGGGCGCTGGAAGATTGAGAGGGGTTGCTCCTAGTACGAGAGGACCGGAGTGAACGCACCACTGGTGTACGGGTTGTGATGCCAATTGCATTGCCCGGTAGCTAAGTGCGGAAGAGATAACCGCTGAAAGCATCTAAGCGGGAAACTTGCCTCGAGATGAGTCTTCCCTGGGTACTTGATACCCCTGAAGGGCCGTTGAAGACGACGACGTAGATAGGCTGGGTGTGTAAGCGTAGCGATACGTTGAGCTGACCAGTACTAATGACCCGAGAGGCTTAACCTTACAACACCGAAGGTGTTTTGTGAGGCGACTCATAAAAAACAATACTCAGCTTGTTCGAAGATTGGTTCTGATGGTTGTGCAGAGAGAAGCGAAAGCGACTGAAGTGCGACGGTTGGAATGAAACAGAATTTGCCTGGCGGCGATAGCGCGGTGGTCCCACCTGACCCCATGCCGAACTCAGAAGTGAAACGCCGTAGCGCCGATGGTAGTGTGGGGCTTCCCCATGTGAGAGTAGGGAACTGCCAGGCATCAAATAAAACAAGAAGCCCAGTCGAAAGACTGGGCTTCTTGCTGTCTGCGTTTTGGAGAAGACAACACCGTCAGGAAGACCCATCATGAATCTCTATACTGTGGTGAAAGATCGCCGCTATCAGCCGATTACTGAATGGCTTAGTGTAAACGGCGACCTACTCCGAACTACAGACGGTTATTTTTAAGGTTCATCGCGCTTTACCGGGGAACGCTGCTTTAATTTTCAGGAAGAAGTAGTCGTTATCCCGGTATCCATAAGCCATTCGCTTTAGTACCTTGATTTTGTTATTCATCCCCTCCAGCACACTCGTATTCAGACGATGTTCAGCACTGGCGATTATCCCGCTCACGTAGCCCTTGAGCTTATCTGCGAACTGCTGCAGCGCTTTTATATCGCTCTCCTGAGACTGCCTGTACCATTCATCCCAGCGATGCCGGGCCACCTCCTTATCCGGCGCATACCACAGCTCTTTCAGCGCAGTTTTCATCACGTACACGGTGTTCAGCGGCTGGTTGGCCTCCAGCAACTCTGCCAGCTTTACATCATGACCTGCTGGCAGATTTTCAGCGTTACGCAGCAACAGCCAGCGGCTGCGCTTGATAACCTTCCGGGCTTTCGCGTTGTCACGTAGCTGATTCGCCTGGTCAACCCGCACCCTGTCGATGACCTCGCGACCGAACTTCGCCACCACGTGGAACAAGTCATAGACCACTTCCGCCTGTGGGCATTGCTCCCTGACTTCAAGGTCCAGCGCCGTGTTCATGTCCATTGCGACAGACTCGATAGCCGCGCAGCCTTCCGGTCCCAGCCAGGTGAAGAACGGGCGGAAGGCCGCGCGGCTGCGACCTTCCCCGACCCACAGCACCTGCTGCGTATCAGCGTCCACGACCACAGTGGCATAGCGATGGCCTTTAAACAGGGCGAACTCATCCATTATCAGGCGGCGAAGTGTATGTCGCTCTGGCTCCTGCAATTCCCGACGCAAACGGCGGAGGTCGATATTCTTGATGGTGTGCCAGTGCAGGCCTGTCAGCTGTGCTACGTGCTTCACGGGGAGTAGACGGCTAAGAGACTCAACCCAGACGGATAATGTAGAGGTGTAACGCTGCCTCTCAGGCAACCAGGAGATACGTTCGGTGGCAACACCGCAGCAGGCGCAGCGAAGACGACGAACAGGAACCAGAAGGGTGACGCGCCAGTGCAGCAAATCCCGCTCACGAACCTGACGTACAGAGACATCATGAACGGCACAGTCTCTTCGGCCACACCGGCGGCACTGGGGTGCAAAACGGGGGTCTGGGCGAAGCGTAATAAGCAGCGCATCAGATGAGGAATGGGAAAAGGAGTCAACGGTAAAGCCTTCCCAGAAAAGGGAAGAGAGGTTAGCATTCATGGCAGACGGCGGTTGAGTGGTCGGTTAGTGTTTTGGCGAATACAAAACTAACCACTTTTACCGCCGTTTTCTATTGGTTCACGCTTAAGCGCGATGAACCATTTTTAAGCCATTGGTGAATAAAATCAGCAACTTGCTCAGGCTGATTGATATCAAGCACCGGAAGTATGGTGCGTATCTCGGTATCTGCCGCAATAGCGATAACATATTCATCGATCAAATCACTTAATTCTCTGCCCAACGATTGGCGAAATAGGGCTATTTTAGCGATCTTTTCATGTTTAAAGCCCTCAACCAGCACTAGGTCGAGAGTCGAGGCATCCATTTTCTCTACCAGATTGTAAATATTTGGCTCTTCCTGCTCTGGGGTCTCCGTCATTAATGCCCACCTTTGATTGCTGGCAACGATGGTTTGCGCCGCGCCAGCTTTACGCAATTCATAGCTGTCTTTGCCTGGTGTATCAATGTCCATTTGGTGGTGCGTATGTTTAATTAACCCGACTCTAACACCATGATTCATCAGCAGAGGAATGACGTATTTAAGTAACGTTGTTTTACCTGTACCGCTATAAGCGGCGACAGCGAGTAAAGGGAGATGATTAGAACCCACTGCGTTGATCCTCCCAATTAGATAAATCTTCAGGTGAGTTCAGATTGTGAAACGCTTCAGGCTGTTCGTTAAATGAAACGGCTTTTGCTCCAACCTGTTCCATAAATAGCATCAGCTTACGATTTCCGAGATGTAGATAGGTCTCTAGTGGTTCAATAAGATTTTTATTAATTAAGAGTAATGTGGGATGTGGACGCTCTCCGTCAGTGGCATAAGCCGCATTTTCTTCCCCCCGTTTTTGCCACAAGCGATGCACCAGATCGAGGGGGAAGGCAGGGACATCGCAGGGGACGAACACCACCCATTCAGACGTGGCGGCATGTAGTCCACTTAGAATGCCCGCCAGCGGGCCTAAAAAACGCGTATCAGCATCGCTAATAATGCGGCATCCACTTTGCGCATACACAGCCTGATTGCGGTTGGCACTGATAATAACCTCATCGACCTGCGCTCTAAGCCGAGATAGAACGTGTAGATATAGCGGCTTACCGTTCAGTGCTACCAGACCCTTATCGTGTCCGCCCATACGCGTTGCCCGTCCGCCTGCGAGAATAACCCCTGTAATCATTTTACTTCCCAATTATCTATGCCCACTTTCCTCTGTTCTGAAGGTTTCTGAGGGATAACCCTGCACTATTCTCTGAAAACTTTTGTAGAAGACCAAGTTCTTTCCTCATGTACGCAAGGCTGTTATTTTTATCACTATATACCCGTCATACTTCAAGTTGCATGTGCGTTGGCCGCGTTCGGTCACCCGAATCACTTACCAGTGTAAGCTCATCGGGATTCCCTCGCTTGCCGCATTACGAGACTCATAAATGAGCCTCGCCCTAGCGGGTCAACGCATAGCGTTGTTCAAAACGCTAACGTTTTGTCCTGAAACTCGAATTATTTAGCAACTGTCTTGAACAACATTTTTTCATGGGGTAGCTCGATGAAAATCGTTGTCCCAAGCCTGACCCGTTTTGAGCATCGCGTTCAGAATAGTCAGAAGTTTACGCATACACGCGACAAGCGCGACTTTTTTCGGCTTACCCGCGTTCACAAGGCGGGTATAAAAATCTTTAATCACCGGATTAAAACGTGTGGCAACAAGCGCGGCCATATACAACACGCTACGTATGCTGGCTCTTCCGCCAAATATTGTCCGTTTGCCGCGCATTTTCCCAGAGTCCCGGTTTAAAGGGGCAACGCCTACCAGCGCACTTATCTGCCGACGGGAAAGTGTCCCCAGTTCGGGCAACTCAGCCAGAAGGGTAGAGATGGTGGTCGTCCCAACGCCTTTGACGCTGCCAAGTAAATCAGAAAGCGCTTTGAAATGGCTTTGAACATGTTTGTTCATGTCGTGGTCAATTCGAGCGAGTTCGTGTTTCAGGGCATTAATGATCGTCTTTATGCTCTTGCGGGACTGAGGGTGAGCCGAAGCAAGTCGGTTATTCTCTGCCACAAGCATGGTAACGAGTTGACGTCGCCGCGTGACGAGAGCGGCCAGAGCCTGACGTTGAATATCTGGCAGGGGTTGAATGAAACGTTCACGCTCAGGATGTCGGTCAATGACCTCAGCCATTTGCGCTAATACTTTGGCGTCAATGCGGTCGGTTTTAGCCAGATATCCCATGGCGCGAGCGAAGTCTCTTGCCTGGCGGGGATTGATAACGACGACCTCAAAACCAGCAGCTTGTAACGAACAAGCCAGTGGAGCTTCGAGTCCGCCGGTGGCCTCCATGAGGATAAGAGAAACTGAATGTTTTGCCAGTTCAGCCTGAATAGCGTCAAAGCCATCGAGGTCATTACTGGCGGAAAAGGGCGGCAATGCAGAACCCATAGCGATATCGAGGGAGGCTTTGGAAACATCAATACCGATGTGAAGTAAATCTGGCAGACTCATTTTTACCCCTCCTTGCAAATACGAAATGAGGTCAAACAACTGTTCGGGTTTCAGATGAGTGGCGCGGTTCATGCGCAATGCGCTAAATAACGGGCTTAGAAACCCCAGAGTAAAACAGGCTACATGAACCGTGCCAAACTTACATTGTCAATAATATCTAAACTTCAAGATACAAGGGTATATGCTCAATATCTCTTAGGTAACTTACTGCATATTGAAATTTATTGAGTACAAATCGTTTTTAAGGAGAAAAAAATGAAATGTCATCGCGTTAATGAGTTGATTGAACTGCTGCACTCAGCCTGGCAAAAAGAACCCGATTTAAATCTTGTGCAATTTTTACAAAACCTTGCACAGGAGGCGGGGTTCGAGGGGCAGTTAAATGAACTGACTGATGATATCCTTATTTACCATCTAAAAATGCGTGATGCAGATAAAGAACAAGTCATTCCCGGTTTGAAGAAAGACTATGAAGAGGACTTCAAGACCGCTTTGCTTCGTGCCCGGGGAGTTATTAAAGACTAGTGGAAAGGAATAACACGTTCATGATGCTAACTATTGCACGCATATGTTTTACGTCGTCTCTGACCTATTGTGCCCGCGATGAATAGTTCAGTCTTTAATTTCCAGACGCTGTTCCCTGAGCTGATCATGGATGCCTTGCTGAACGTTGCGCTGCGCGTTGATTCCGGCCTGACGGCGCTAAACAGCTATGAAAATCGGGTGTATCAGTTTACGGATGAAGATCGTAAACGCTTTGTGGTGAAATTTTATCGCCCGGAACGGTGGATCACGGCACAGATTCAGGAAGAGCATATTTTTGCCCAGCAGTTGGCAGAAGATGAAGTCCCTGTTGTCGCGCCCGTTTTGCTTAATGGACAGACACTGAATGTCTATGAAGGCTTTCATTTTGCCGTATTCCCCAGTGTGGGGGGGCGGCAGTATGAAATGGATAATGAAGATCAGCTAGAGTGGGTCGGTCGTTTTCTTGGCCGGATTCACCAAACGGGGCAGAAAGCGTTATTCACCAAGCGTCCGACGATTGGGGTAAATGAATATCTGCATGAGCCTTATCGGTTGTTGGAAACATGTCCGTTAATACCGCAAATACATCGACATGATTTTTTACAGGCAACCCGTCAACTGATTGATACAGTTGAAACTTATTGGCACAGCGACTGGCGGCCACTGCGTTTGCATGGAGATTGTCACCCTGGCAATATTTTGTGGCGTGATGGCCCGCTATTTGTAGATTTGGATGATGCCCGCAATGGCCCGGCAATACAGGATTTATGGATGTTGTTGCACGGTGACCGACGTGAACAACGTATTCAACTGGATATTTTGTTAGAGGCCTATAGCGAATTTGCGGAGTTTCAGGAGAAAGAGCTCGCACTGATCGAACCGCTTCGTGCGATGCGACAGATTTATTATTTAGCTTGGGTGGCTCGTCGCTGGGAAGACCCAGCTTTTCCGAAAAATTTCCCCTGGATGACGGATGCTGATTTTTGGTTGAAGCAAACGGCAATATTTATTGGGCAAACTCAGCTGTTACAGGAACCTCCTCTGCAGCTAATGCCAATGTACTGAAATTAAATGGAGAGAGTTAAATTTATGAAGAAATTATGGCTTGTGCTGGCTGGCATTGTGTTTGCGTTTAGTGCGTCTGCTGCTGATTTTTCTGATGGTAAGCAGTATGTTACGCTGGATAAACCTGCTACTCAATCCCCTCAGGTGTTGGAGTTCTTCTCATTCTATTGTCCACATTGTTACCAGTTCTCTCAGGTTTACCATATTCCTGATGCTATTCAGAAATCCCTTCCGACTGATGCTAAATTAACAAAGTACCATGTCGATTTTCTGGGGCCATTAGGTAAGGACTTGACTCAGGCTTGGGCGGTGGCAATTGCCTTGGGAGTAGAAGACAAAGTCTCCCCACTGATGTTTGATGCTGTCCAAAAAACTCAGACGGTGAAACAACCTCAAGACATTCGTCAGGTTTTTGTCGCTGCGGGTGTAAAAGCGGAAGACTACGACAGTGCATTGAATAGTTTTGTGGTGAAATCTCTGGTTGCACAACAGGAAAAAGCTGCTGCCGATTTGCAACTGCGAGGTGTTCCGGCTGTGTTCGTGAACGGCAAATACATGATAAAAAGCGATGGCCTTGATACCAGTTCAATGGATAATTATGCCAAACAGTACGCTGACGTTGTGAATTTCCTCCTTACTAAAAAGTAATTATTTAATAAGTCATGCGGTTTACCCGCATGACTGTATACCTTTTCGCTGTTCACCTTCTTATCTTTATATCACCCTAACCTACAATGGCTATTTATCTGTTTATTTATATCCACAAATTGGATGACGGTTTATCATGTCTCAAAAATAAACAGTTTATATTATAAATGTATGAAATTAATGAATATAAAAAAAATTCGTAAGATAACAAAAGAGATTAATAATTAACGGGATAAAACTATTCACAAAGTTATCCACAGAAAGATCTTGCGAGGATCCATGCAAAATCAGCCAATATCTTACGTTAAGGATCGTCTCTTTCCCTGACCTATGGCATGCTTAGCGCCATGACAGACAACAACGATCACGGCAGGCTATGGCTCAGATTGCAGAAAACCCTTTAATACTGGTAGACGGTTCATCCTATTTGTATCGTGCTTATCACGCTTTTCCACCGCTAACAAACAGCGCGGGAGAAGCAACCGGTGCAATGTATGGCGTACTGAATATGCTACGCAGTTTGCTGCTGCAATATCAGCCCAGCCATGTTGCCGTTGTTTTTGATGCGAAAGGAAAAACGTTTCGCGATGAACTGTTCGAAAACTATAAGGCTCACCGACCACCGATGCCAGAGGATCTACGCGAACAGATAGAACCTTTGCATAGTATGGTGAAAGCGATGGGACTGCCGCTTTTGGCCGTTTCCGGCGTAGAAGCGGACGATGTGATTGGCACGCTCGCCGTTCAGGCGGAAAAAGCGGGTAAGTCGGTGCTGATTAGTACCGGCGATAAAGATATGGCACAGTTGGTGACGCCAAGCGTGACGCTCATTAATACCATGAATAACACGATTCTTGGCCCACAAGAAGTGTGTGATAAATATGGTATTCCCCCTGAGTTGATTATCGATTTCCTAGCGCTGATGGGAGATGCATCGGATAACATTCCTGGCGTACCCGGTGTGGGTGAAAAAACGGCGCAGGCGCTATTGCAAGGTCTCGGTGGGCTGGATGCGCTGTATGCCAATCTGGATAAAATTGCCGAGCTTTCTTTCCGTGGTGCGAAAACCATGGCGCCGAAGCTGGAACAGCATAAAGATGTGGCCTACCTCTCTTATCAGCTTGCCACTATTAAAACGGATGTTGAGCTGGATCTCAGCAGCGAGCAGCTTACCGTTAATGAACCGGACGTGGATGAACTGCATCGTCTTTTTTCCCGTTATGAATTCAAACGCTGGTTATCAGATGTTGAATCTGGCACCTGGCTGGAAGGTAAAAAAAGTAGCCAGCCAGTTCAGGCTGTGAGCAAGGCTGTGGTTGAGCAGGCTGCTGAAGAGGGGGATGCTCCTGCGCTTTCTGCCGACGGTTATGTCACGATTCTTGATGAGAAAACGCTGCTTGATTGGGTTGAGCGTTTAAAACAGGCTGACGTTTTCGCGTTTGATACAGAAACCGACGGGCTGGATACGCTTACTGCTAACCTGATAGGCCTATCATTTGCCATTAAACCGGGTGAAGCGGCTTATTTGCCGTTGGCGCATGACTATCTGGATGCACCAGAACAGCTGGATCGCGACAAGGTTTTGGCTTTGTTCAAACCACTGTTGGAAGATGAGAAGCTGCTTAAGGTTGGTCAGAATCTCAAATTTGATAAAGGCATGATGCAGCGGTACGGCATCGATTTACGCGGTATCGCGTTTGATACCATGTTGGAATCCTACGTACTCGACAGCGTGGCCGGCCGCCACGATATGGATAGCCTGGCCGAACGTTATCTGAACCACAAAACCATTACCTTTGAAGAGATCGCGGGTAAGGGGAAAAATCAGCTGACGTTTAATCAGATCGCACTGGAACAGGCTGGGCCTTATGCGGCCGAGGATGCGGACGTCACTCTGCATCTGCACCAGAAACTGTGGGGGAAACTTCAGCCGCATGCAGACCTGTGTCAGGTCTTCCAGACTATCGATATGCCGCTGGTGCCAGTTTTATCCCGCATCGAACGTACTGGCGTGCTGATCGATCCCGCGATTCTGGCGGAGCACTCAAAAGAGCTGACAATCCGTTTGGCGGAGCTGGAAACACAAGCGTATGAGCTGGCGGGCGAAGAGTTCAATCTCTCATCGACCAAGCAGCTACAGGGCATTCTGTATGAAAAGCAAAAGCTGCCAATTCTGAAGAAAACGCCAAAAGGCGCACCGTCAACCAATGAGGAAGTGCTGGCTGAACTGGCGCTGGATTACCCTCTGCCGAAGCTGATCCTGGAATATCGTGGGTTGGCCAAGCTGAAATCTACTTACACCGATAAGCTACCGCTGATGATCAATCCGGCGACAAAGCGTGTGCATACGTCTTATCACCAGGCCGTTACTGCGACCGGGCGTTTGTCTTCCAGCGATCCGAACCTGCAAAATATCCCGGTGCGTAATGACGAAGGGCGCCGTATTCGTCAGGCATTTATTGCGCCGAAGGGCTACAGCATTGTGGCGGCGGACTACTCGCAAATCGAACTGCGTATCATGGCGCACTTATCCGGTGATAAAGGGCTGTTGAACGCATTTGCGAACGGACTGGATATCCACCGGGCAACGGCGTCAGAAGTGTTTGGCATTGCGTTGGATAAGGTGACATCAGAACAGCGTCGCAGTGCGAAAGCGATCAACTTTGGTCTGATCTACGGTATGAGCGCATTTGGTCTGTCGCGTCAGTTGAATATTCCCCGTAGCGAATCGCAGAAATACATGAACCTGTATTTTGAGCGTTACCCGGGTGTGCAGGATTACATGGAGCGTACACGCCAACAGGCCGCGGAGCATGGCTATGTGTCCACGCTTGACGGTCGCCGCCTCTATCTGCCTGATATCCATTCTCGTAATGCGATGGCGCGTAAAGGTGCGGAGCGTGCGGCGATTAACGCCCCGATGCAGGGCACCGCTGCTGATATTATTAAGAAAGCGATGATCGCGATTGACGACTGGCTACAGAAAGACGCGCCGCAGGTGAAGATGATCATGCAGGTTCACGATGAGCTGGTTTTCGAGATCCACGATTCGGTTATTGAAGAATCCATTAGTAAAATCAAAGCATTAATGGAAGGTTGTATGCAATTGAATGTCCCGTTACAGGTCGACATCGGTACGGGCATGAACTGGGATGAAGCACATTAATGGCCGATTCTTGCGCTATTTCTGTAATTAAATAACAGTATTGTGTGACCTGGTTTAACTTTGTGTAATCGATAACCATTTTCTATGAAAGTAAACAACAAAAAATCCTTTGTTCCCGTGAAAAAATAGGGTAGAGTTAAAGACGTAGGGTACAGAGGTAAGATGTTCTATCTTTCAGACCTTTTACTTCACGTAATCGGATTTGGCTGAATATTAGCCGCCCCGCTCAGTTTTGAGCGGGGCGTTTTTTATGGGGCTTATCCAGGTTTTTTACCCCTCAAAACGGCGGTAGCTACGTGGCTGGCAGCAAGGTGTCAGCGCGGTTTCGAGGGTGAAAATAACGTCTCTGGTGGGCGATCATTGCGGGAAAGTGGGGGCGTGATGCGAGTGATGATGCTCTGCACCACGCGAAAGAATTATTCTGCTTCTTGTTCTTCTTCAGCGTGTTCTAGCGTGCTGAACCAGTTATCCAATTTCTGCCGTAGTTTATCGACACCGAGTTTTTTCAGTGATGAAAACGCTTCGACCTGAATATCACCCATAAATGGCAAGACTGCCTCGCGAACCATATTCAACTGTGCCTTACGTGCGCCAGAGGCCAGCTTATCGGCTTTGGTCAGCAGCACTAAGACTGGAAGCTCGACATCGACCGCCCACTGAATCATTTGCTGATCGAGATCTTTCAGCGGATGGCGAATATCCATTAGCACAACCAGCCCCTTCAGGCTGTTACGCTTTTGCAGATATTCACCGAGCGCACGTTGCCATTTGATCTTCATTTGCTCTGGCACTTCGGCATAGCCATAGCCAGGGAGATCGACCAAACGCACGCCGTCGGTCACCTCGAACAGGTTGATCAACTGGGTACGGCCCGGCGTTTTACTGGTTCGTGCCAGGTTCTTCTGATTGGTCAGCGTGTTTAGCGCGCTGGATTTTCCGGCGTTAGAGCGCCCAGCAAAGGCCACTTCAATACCGCTATCTGTTGCCAGATGGCGAATATCCGGGGCGCTGATGATAAAACGCGTCATGTGGTAGTTATATTGCAGGGTCACGATGGTTATCTCTATCTGGATCTCTGTCTGGTTGGGGATTATACCTGTAACTGACAATAAAGGCGGGTTTATCTGCCTCAAAGCTCAGCCGTCTGATGTGGACGCTTTTTTATTCTTGGGCTTTCTGCTAGATTCCGCCGCACTTCCCTTATATCTGTGTACCTGAGAACAACATTATGAACCGACCTGTCAAAGGGGCTGCCGATAAGGCAGGAAAACCCAAAGTAAAAAGAAAGACTCGCGAAGAGTTAGAGCGCGAAGCGCGTGAGCGTAAGAAAGATAAAAAGCATCGTGGTCACGCGGCGGGCAGCCGAACTCAGGAAAAAGTATCCACCGATCAGCGTTCTGGTCAGCGTAAAGTAGCCGATCCGCGCATTGGTAGTAAGAAGCCCGTACAGCTTGGCGTGTTAGACAGCGCCGTAGAGAAACCGAAGCCTAAGTCGAAGCCTTCTGCGCCTGTGGAGAAAGTTGTTGCTGCCAAACCGACAATGTCTCCGGAAGAAGAGCTGGAAATGTTAGAAAACGATTCACGTCTGGATGCTTTATTAGATCGTCTGGATAGCGGTGAAACGCTAAGCGCTAAAGATCAGTCATGGGTTGATGAAACGCTGGATCGTATCGATATCCTGATGGAAGAGCTTGGCATTGAGCTGGGTGATGATGACGAAGAAGAGCAGCAGGAAGATATGTTGCAGCTTTTGAAACGTAATAACCCGAAAGACGCGTTCTAATCAATGAAATGGCTGTTTCTGTTCCTGATATTGCTGGTCGCGTTTTATCTGCTCTATCTGTTCAGTAAACTATGGCTATTATCGAAGCGTAAGCATCGGTTGCATCGCGCCCTGTTTAACGGGCGTATGAATCATGCGCGACGCCAACGCCCAAGACAAAAACGCCGGGAGCGTTTTTGAACGTCACAAGGTGACGGCCCTTTAGGGCGAGTCTCAAGGATGAGACGAGTAACAAAACGCCGGGAGCGTTTTTGAACGTCACAAGGTGACGGCCCTTTAGGGCGAGTCTCAAGGATGAGACGAGTAACAAAACGTAGGAAACGTTTTTGAGCGCCATTTTTGGTGATCTAAAGGAGGGGAAGGATAACCCACCGAGTAAAAACTGGAAGGAGTGAGCGAATATGTCGATACCGTCCGTTGACTGGGATCTGGCCCTGATTCAAAAATATAACTATTCTGGGCCGCGTTATACGTCTTATCCCACAGCGTTAGAATTCAATGAAGCTTACGATGAGCCTGCGTTTCAACAGGCCATCGTCCGTTATCCGCAGCGACCGCTGTCGCTGTACATCCATATCCCTTTTTGCCATCGGCTGTGCTATTTCTGCGGCTGTAATAAGCTGGTTACGCGTCAGCAGCATAAAGCGGATGAGTACCTTGATGTGCTGGAGCAGGAAATTCGCCAGCGTGCGCCGCTATTCGCCGGGCGAACGGTGACGCAATTGCATTGGGGCGGTGGTACGCCAACCTACCTGAATAAAGCACAAATTAGTCGACTGATGTCACTGCTGCGTGAGCTGTTCTCTTTTTCCGAGCAGGCTGAGCTGTCGCTTGAAGTCGATCCACGAGAAATTGAGCTGGACGTCCTCGATCATCTGCGCGCCGAAGGGTTTAACCGCTTGAGCATGGGCGTTCAGGATTTTAATAAAGACGTTCAGAAGCTGGTCAATCGTGAGCAGGATGAAGACTTTATTTTTGCCCTTATTGAGCGGGCAAAGGCGCTGTGCTTCACCTCAACCAATATCGATTTGATTTACGGCCTGCCGAAGCAAACGCCGGAAAGCTTCGCTTTTACACTACAGCGCGTTGCGGAATTAAGCCCGCACCGGCTTAGCGTCTTTAACTATGCGCATTTACCCAGCCTGTTCGCTGCGCAGCGCAAGATCAAAGAAGCGGATTTACCGAGCGCGGAGCAAAAGCTGGATATTCTGCAACAGACGATTGGGTCGCTGACACAATCGGGCTATCAGTTTATCGGTATGGATCACTTTGCTCGCCCGGACGATGAACTGGCCGTGGCGCAGCGAGAAGGGAAGCTGCATCGCAATTTTCAGGGCTATACGACGCAGGGCGATAGCGATCTGCTTGGGATGGGGGTGTCTGCGATTAGTATGATCGGTGATAGCTATGCCCAGAACCAGAAGGAACTGAAGCAGTATTATGCGCAGGTTAAAGACAAAGGAAATGCCCTGTGGCGCGGGCTGCAATTGACGCGTGACGACTGCCTTCGTCGCGATGTGATTAAGACGCTAATTTGTAATTTCCAGCTTAGCTATGCGCCCATTGAAGCAGAATATGCGATCGATTTTAAAACCTACTTTGAGCAGGATTTAGCGTTACTGGCTCCGCTGGTGGCTGATGGGCTGGTGGATAGTCAGGAAGACGGGCTGGTGGTGACGCCGAAAGGACGTTTGCTGATCCGCAATATCTGTATGTGCTTTGACGTCTATCTGCGTAGCAAGCTCAGAACACAGCAGTTTTCCCGCGTGATTTAGTCAAAAAAACAGCCAGTCGATGTTAGTACCGACTGGCTGTTCTCAAACTTTTGTGATCAACTAAAGAAATTAATCAGTGCAGCACACAATACGGCGGCAATAGCAGCCTGCGGCGAATGGCTTGCCGCGGAGCCAATTTCAGCGCCATGTGTTGCAACGGAAAGTGTTGCAACTGAAATCAATGAGTCCAGCATGGTGTTCTATATGAACGCATCCCGTTTGCAAGGCTTCCGTTGTGTTGACGTTGACGGATAGGTCGCAGCTCTATATCCGGCCTTATTGCAGCCTGTGCCGCGGGCCTCGATGAGATTCGCCGACTTGCTCCTTATTCTCCTGGCGGGCTTTATGCCCGACACACCATTCAGGTTTAGCAAGTCCCGGTCTTACCTGTCGTCGTCATCACGCTGGCTGCCCTCGCAACCTTTCCGCATTCATCCTTTTGTTAAGGGTTAATGGTTTTCAGCATCCGCTGTTAATACGGCCTGATGCTGACGTAATCTTTCCGGTACTCCCGTTCGTGCGCCGCCACCGCCCACACCGTGCGCGCCAGTTTGTTGGCCATCGCGACTATCGCCACACTGGTCGGCCGCCGTTTCTTTAACTCCGTTATCCACGGTCCCGGCTCTTTCGCCAACAGGCTCGCTGCCCTCGCTCCATGGATAAACAGCGTACGCAGGTAGGTGTCACCGCGTTTGCTTATCCCCAGCAGGCGAACCTTGCCGCCAGTGCCGGTCTGTTTTGGGACGAGTCCGACATAGGCCGCGAACTCCCGTCCCGACCGGAACGCATGAGCCTCGCCCATCGTAGCCACCGCCGCCGTGGCTATCAGTGGCCCTACGCCGGGTATAGCCATCAGCCGTCGGCAGGTCTCGTTCTGTTTCGCCAGCGCCGTCAGTTGTTGCTCAATGCCGTTAATCTGAGCATCCAGCTCACTCAAGCGACGGTGCTGCTCTTCAATCTGGGCGATGAGGAACAGCGGCAGGCGGTTTTTCAGCCTCTCCAGCGCCACGGGCAGAGCCTTGTCCAGCGCGGTACGTCCTTTGCGTACTGTTTCACCAAATTCGAGCAGTAAGCCATGCAGGGCATTGGTCTGCGCGGTGCGGAACTTCACCCACTGGCGGCGCATGCGATGCAGTGCCAGAACGGCCTGCTGCTCTTCGCTCTTTACGGCAATCCCCCGTCCCGGTTGCTGGACCGCCATCCATATGGCGCGGGAGTCCATGACATCGTTCTTGTTGCCCATCAGGAAGGCTTTGACGAATTTCGCCTGAAGCAGGCGAACCTGATGACCAAGTTTCTTCAACTCCCGGGCCCAGTGCTGAGAGCCGCCACAGGCTTCCATACCAATCAGGCAGGGTTCACGGTTGCTGAAGAAGGTCAGAACATCCTGACGTCGCAGCTGTTTATCCACCACTTCGCCGCTATGTTTGTCGATGAAGTGAACCTGAATCAGGTGTTTTGCGATATCAACGCCAACAGGGGTATAGTTATTCATGTGTGGAGTCTCCAGTCAGGGGAACGATGAGTATCCCGTTATAGGCACGATGATGCCGGAAATCTGCGAGGCTCCACACCCCGTCTTTCAGCCTCTGTGCTACTCGTCAAATAGTTGGGATGCGTTCATCTCATTCTCCCGAATCAGCGACACGATCATACTGCTGACTCGAGGCAAGTAAAGGACAAATTAGTGACAATTTCGTGCGCCAGATTGTATTTTTTATCACCAGTTTGTTTGTTAACAATTGAGTAATAAAAAAGCAATCTCGCTACTCCATTCCCAGCTCTTTTAGTTTACGCGTCAGAGTATTTCTACCCCACCCCAGCAATCTTGCCGCTTCCTGCTTATGACCCTGCGTATGCCGCAGTGCTGTTGTCAGCAGCGTCCTTTCCATTTCCGGTTGGGCCTCCGCCAGCAGGTTTTGATGACCGGAACGCAGCGCGCGATCGGCCCATTGTGCCAATAGCGTAGCCCAGCTGTCCGGCAGAATATGTACAGTGGAATCTGGTGCCGTGGTCTCGAACAGTTCGGGCGGCAGGTCCTGAATCAGCACTTCCTGACCGGCGGCCATGACCGTCAACCAGCGACAGGTGTTTTCCAATTGGCGCACGTTGCCGGGCCACGGCAAACGGGTTAGCGCCGTTTCCGCTTCTGGATGCAGATTCTTCGGCTCGACGCCCAGCTCTTTGGCCGTGGCCTGCAAGAAATAACGCGCCAGACGAGGGATATCTTCTCGACGCTCACGCAGCGGGGGCAGGTGAACACGAATCACGTTCAGGCGGTGAAACAGATCCTCACGGAACTTGCCTTCCTGCACGCGCTGTTCAAGGTTTTGGTGCGTTGCCGCGATAATGCGGACGTCTACTTTCACCGCCGCATAGCCGCCAACGCGATAAAACTGTCCGTCTGCCAAGACGCGCAACAGGCGTGTTTGCACGTCTAGCGGCATGTCACCGATTTCATCCAAAAATAGCGTTCCGCCATCAGCCTGCTCAAAGCGACCCTGACGAATCTGGTTCGCTCCCGTAAACGCACCTTTTTCGTGGCCGAACAGCTCTGATTCGATCAGATCTTTGGGAATAGCGGCCATATTCAGGGCGATAAAAGGGGCTTTGGTGCGCGGGCTGTGGCGATGCAGGGCATGTGCTACCAGCTCTTTACCCGTTCCCGATTCGCCGTTAATCAGCACGCTGATCGATGAGCGAGACAGACGGCCAATGATGCGGAAGACATCCTGCATCGCGGGCGCTTCGCCGATAATGTCCGTTGTCGGGCCATTGATCGGCTGGTTACGTACCGGCTGCTGCTGTTCCAGATAATGGCTGATCGCGCGCTCAACTAGCGCAACGGCTTCATCAATATCGAACGGCTTCGGCAAATAGTCGAACGCACCCTGTTGGTAAGCACTGACGGCGGCATCCAAATCAGAATGTGCCGTCATAATGATGACCGGGAGCATCGGGTGACGCTGTTTGATTTGCTGTAAGAGCGCTAATCCATCCATCCCTGGCATGCGGATGTCGGACAGCAGAACGTCGGGAGTTTGTGTTGCTAACGCATGTAGTACCTGATTTCCGTTCTCAAACGTTGCGCAGGTTAAACCCGCACCAGCAAGCGCGCGCTCAAGCACCCAACGGATGGAGCTATCGTCATCGACAATCCAGACTATCCCTCGTTGCATTGTGAACCTCACTGGCGAATGGGCAGGTAAACCGAGAATTCGGTGTGTCCTGGCCAACTGTTAAATTCAATTTTACCGGAGTGCTGGTCGATCAGACTGCGGGCGATGGAAAGCCCTAAACCGGTTCCCCCTTCGCGCCCGCTCACCATCGGGTAAAACAGGGTGTCTTGTAGTTGAGCGGGTACGCCGGGGCCGTCATCTTCCACGTCAACACGTGCGGCAAGCCGATAGCGCACGCCGTGTAACGTCAGTTGAAAAGCCGTGCGGGTACGAATCGTAATCGTCCCGCCTTCCTCGCCCAGCGCCTGTAGCGCATTGCGGGTAATATTCAGCAGTACCTGTTCAATCTGGTCAGGGTCGTGCGTCAGTTCTGGCAGACTGGGGTCATAGTCTTTCACCAGCGTCACGTTATCTGGTTTTTCCAGTGAAACGAGCTGGCAAACGCGTTCGGCGACCTGATGGATACTTTGAGTGACGTGCAGGCCGGGCTGTTGTGGCCCGAGCAGGCGATCGACCAGATTACGCAGGCGATCCGCCTGTTCGATGATGACCTTGGTATATTCCGTCAACGCCGGATCGGGCAACGCTTTAGCAAGCAGCTGCGCGGCGCCACGCAATCCGCCAAGCGGATTTTTTATCTCATGCGCTAAGCCCCGGACTAAATCACGGGCGGCCTGCTGTTGTGCATGTTGAAGTTGTTCCTGACTGAGACGGCGCTGATTATCCATCGGCGCCATTTCCAGCAGGATAAAATCGTTTTGTACCCGCTGGGCGGTGAGCGACATGATGTGCGCTTTACCATCTACGACGATGGTGACTTCGTTATCCGTAAAACCTTGCCCTGAATCCAGACTTTCACGCAGTAAATCGATATTCAGAGAAAAGTATCCCAGCAAATCGGGCAGCGGCGTGCCGGATAATTTACGCGAGCTTTGTGCCAGTAATTGCTGTGCTGCCGGATTGGAATAGTGAATCGCCAGATCGTTATCCAGCAATAAGATGCTGTTTATCAGGGAATTGAGGATCTGCCCAGCATCGGGCAGCGTGCCTGTTGCCATAACGCAGACTCCCGCACCATCGTGGTGCATTGTAGTGTGAATGATGGATGTTACGTCGCAACGGCCAATGCCGGTGGTGAAAAAAGCCCATCCGAAGATGGGCTGAAGCGTTTCCACGGCAACAAGAACAAACTTCTTAGTATTCTGTTGTTTATCGGGCATGGTTGGGTATCAGCACACCCAACCATGCTGTCGTTATTAAACGCTGTTGTTATTAAACGCTATAGTACAGTTCGAACTCAACTGGGTGCGGCGTCATACGAACTCGGTCAATCTCAGATTTACGCAGTTCGATATACGCTTCGATAGCGTCGTCGGTGAACACGCCACCACGGGTCAGGAACTCGCGGTCTTCGTTCAGTGCAGCCAGGGCTTCGTCCAGAGAACCTGCAACTTTTGGAATCTCTGCTTCTTCTTCTGGAGGCAGATCGTACAGGTTTTTGTCCATCGCATCGCCAGGGTGGATTTTGTTGATGATGCCGTCGAGGCCAGCCATCAGCAGTGCAGCGAAGCACAGGTATGGGTTAGCTGCTGGATCCGGGAAGCGCGCTTCGATACGACGTGCTTTCGGGCTGGCAACAACCGGAATACGGATTGAAGCAGAACGGTTACGGGCAGAGTAAGCCAGCATAACTGGAGCTTCGTAACCAGGGACCAGACGCTTGTAGGAGTTGGTGGTCGGGTTCGCCAAGGCGTTGATGGCTTTAGCGTGCTTGATAACACCGCCGATGTAGAACAGAGCCAGTTCAGACAGGCCGCCGTATTTGTCGCCAGCGAACAGGTTAGTACCGTCTTTGGACAGAGACATGTGGCAGTGCATACCAGAACCGTTATCACCGAACATAGGTTTTGGCATAAAGGTCGCAGTTTTGCCGTAGGCGTGAGCCACGTTATGCACGACATATTTGTAGATCTGAATTTCGTCAGCTTTTTTGGTCATGGTGTTGAAGCGGGTAGCCACTTCGTTCTGACCAGCGGTTGCGACTTCGTGGTGATGAGCTTCAACAACCAGACCCATCTGCTCCATAGTCAGACACATAGCAGAACGGATGTCCTGTGATGAATCGACTGGTGGAACCGGGAAGTAGCCGCCTTTCAGACCTGGACGGTGACCTTTGTTACCGCCTTCGTATTCTTTACCGGAGTTCCAGTAAGCTTCAACATCGTCGATAGCAACGTGAGAACCGGACGTGCTGCTGCCGAAACGGATGTCATCGAACAGGAAGAATTCTGGCTCAGGCCCAAACAGAACGGTATCGGCAATGCCAGAAGAACGCAGGAAATCTTCCGCACGTTTCGCGATAGAACGCGGGTCGCGGTCATAACCCTGCATGGTGCCTGGTTCAAGAATGTCACAACGAATGATCAGCGTAGAATCTTCGAAGAACGGGTCGATCATCGCTGTGCTGGCATCGGGCATCAGAACCATGTCTGACTCGTTGATACCTTTCCAGCCGCCAATCGAGGAACCATCAAACATTTTACCTTCTTCGAAGAAGTCGGCATTAACTTGATGAGCCGGAATGGTGACGTGCTGTTCTTTACCTTTAGTATCCGTGAAGCGTAAATCAACAAACTTCACTTCGTGCTCATTCAGCATCGTCAAAACATGTTCTGCGGACATACTTGGTTCTCCCGATTGGTCATTTATCGTCGTGGAACGAATATCGTTGTGGATTGATGTTGTTGCCGTGAGTAGACTAAAGCTAAAAGTGTGCCAACTTTTTAAATGTGTGCAATGTGTTGCTACTTGGGGCTTTCTCACGGAAATCCACTGCACCATTATAGTTTAAAGCACCAAAATGGTGCCCTGTATGTGAATTATTGCACTTATTTAGTGCATTTGTGTTCGCTTGTAGCGCTTTTGCACCGTGAAAGGGATCACAAAGCAAGCAGCTCTAGGTTGTTTATCATAGATGCTTGTGATCTTGTTTAGTCCCTCGATTAATACGTGTACAATAGCGCGCTATTTCTAAATGCCTGAGGCAAAGCTGTGATCGAAAATTTGCGTAACATCGCCATTATTGCGCACGTTGACCATGGGAAAACCACCCTGGTTGACAAGCTGTTGCAACAATCCGGAACGTTCGGTGAACGTGTCGAAGCAACCGAGCGTGTAATGGACTCCAACGATTTGGAGAAAGAGCGTGGAATTACCATCCTCGCAAAAAATACCGCCATTAATTGGAAAGACTACCGCATTAACATCGTAGATACCCCGGGACACGCCGACTTCGGCGGCGAGGTTGAGCGTGTAATGTCGATGGTTGACTCGGTACTGCTGGTTGTTGATGCGATGGATGGCCCGATGCCGCAAACGCGTTTCGTGACCAAAAAAGCATTTGCCAACGGTCTGAAACCGATTGTGGTTATCAACAAAGTTGACCGTCCTGGCGCGCGTCCTGACTGGGTTGTCGATCAGGTATTCGACCTGTTCGTGAACCTGGATGCAACTGACGAGCAGCTGGATTTCCCGATCATTTATGCTTCTGCGCTGAATGGTATCGCGGGTCTCGATCATACCGACATGGCGGAAGACATGACCCCGCTGTATCAGGCGATTGTCGATCACGTGTCTCCGCCTCAGGTTGAGATGAATGCACCGTTCCAGATGCAGATCTCTCAGCTGGACTACAACAACTATGTTGGCGTTATCGGCATCGGCCGTATCAAGCGCGGTAAAGTTAAGCCTAACCAACAAGTGACTATTGTTGATAGCGAAGGCAAAACCCGTAACGGTAAAGTCGGTAAAGTTCTGACTCACCTGGGTCTGGAGCGTATCGACGCAACCGAAGCGGAAGCTGGCGATATCATCGCGATCACCGGTCTGGGCGAGCTGAATATTTCCGACACCATCTGCGATCCGCAGAATGTCGAAGCGCTGCCAGCACTGAGCGTCGATGAACCTACCGTTACCATGTTCTTCAACGTCAATACTTCACCGTTCTGTGGTAAAGAAGGTAAGTATGTTACGTCGCGCCAGATTCTGGAGCGTTTGAACAAAGAGCTGGTACACAACGTTGCCCTGCGCGTTGACGAAACCGAAGACGCTGATGCGTTCCGCGTTTCTGGCCGTGGTGAATTGCACCTGTCGGTTCTGATCGAAAACATGCGTCGTGAAGGCTTTGAACTGGCCGTATCACGTCCTAAAGTTATCAACCGCGTTATCGACGGCCGTAACCAAGAGCCGTTTGAAAACGTGACGCTGGACATCGAAGAACAGCACCAGGGTTCAGTCATGCAAGCCATGGGTGAGCGTAAAGGTGATGTGAAAGACATGATTCCAGATGGCAAAGGTCGTATCCGTCTGGATTACCTGATCCCAGCTCGCGGTCTGATCGGTTTCCGTACCGAATTCATGACCATGACGTCTGGTACAGGTCTGCTGTACTCCACGTTCAGCCACTACGATGATGTGCGTCCGGGTGAAATCGGCCAGCGTCAGAACGGCGTGCTGATCTCTAACGGTCAAGGTAAAGCCGTCGCGTTTGCGCTGTTCAGCCTGCAGGATCGCGGTAAGCTGTTCCTCGGACACGGTGCAGAAGTGTATGAAGGCCAGATCATCGGTATTCACTCACGTTCTAACGATCTGACAGTAAACTGTCTGACCGGTAAGAAACTGACCAACATGCGTGCATCGGGTACTGATGAAGCGACCACGCTGGTTCCGGCGATCAAAATGTCTCTGGAACAAGCGCTGGAGTTCATTGATGACGACGAACTGGTTGAAGTAACGCCACAGTCTATCCGTATTCGTAAGCGTCATCTGACCGAAAACGACCGTAAACGCGCTAGCCGCGGCAGCAAAGACGTCTAATTTCAGACGGATTTGTCTGTTACGCAACAGGGCACCTTCGGGTGCCCTGAATTTTATGCGCTTTCTTCCACTTTAACCTTTCCTTATATTTCCTCCCTGTTCAGTTTCGCCATTTCCCGCTACAGTGAAAATCCTACGATTACGTCAGGAGGAGGCTGCCATGCTGTATATCTTTGATTTAGGTAATGTCGTCATTGATATTGATTTCAAAAGAGTATTAGGCGTCTGGAGTAATCTGAGCAGTGCGCCGCTCGCGACGTTGCAAGAACGTTTTGTGATGGGGGAAGCATTTGAACAGCATGAGCGGGGCGAGATTAGCGATGAAGAATTTGCGACCAGACTGTGTCAGGAAATGGGTATCGCCCTGAGCTTCGAGCAATTCACCGCTGGCTGGCAGGCTATCTTTGTCGCATTGCGTTCTGAGGTTATCGACATCATGCAGCGCCTGCGTCAGGAAGGTCACCGCGTGGTGATTCTGTCGAATACCAATCGCCTCCATTGTTCACACTGGCCGGCATTGTTCCCGGAAGTGGGGGCGGCGGCCGACAGAATCTATCTGTCACAAGACATTGGATTACGTAAGCCAGAATTGGCGATTTATCAGTATGTTCTGACGCAGGAAGGCGTGACGCCAGCGCAGGCCGTCTTTTTTGACGATAATGCCGCAAACGTTGATGCTGCCCAGAGTTTGGGCATTCACAGCATTCTGGTGACCGATCGTCAGGTGGTGCCGGATTTTTTTGCTATGCAGGCAACGACAGCTAAAGCATGATTTATATCGCAGGGGCGGACACGGCCTCTATTGGGAATGATGACATCAGGAGTAGTTGGGTTTTATGATTGCGCTAATTCAGCGAGTATCCAGCGCCAGCGTTACGGTAGAAGGCAGTGTGGTTGGGGAAATCGATAAAGGTTTGCTGATCTTACTGGGCGTTGAGCAGGGCGATGACGAACAAAAAGCCACGCGGCTCTGCGAGCGTGTGTTGGGTTACCGCATATTCGGTGATGATAATGGGAAAATGAATCTCAATGTTCGTCAGGCTGGCGGCAACGTGCTGGTGGTTTCTCAGTTTACGCTGGTGGCTGATACGCAGCGTGGTATGCGACCTGGGTTTTCTCGCGGCGCGCACCCCTCGGAGGCCGACCGTCTCTATCAGTATTTTGTCGGACAGTGCCGTGAGCAAGGCGTTCACACGGAAACAGGGCAGTTTGCGGCGGATATGAAAGTGGCATTGGTGAATGACGGCCCGGTGACGTTCTGGCTACAAACATAGCATTCTACAAACATAGCATTCTACAAACATAGCATTGCAGGCTCCGCCACGGTTATCGCGCTGCGTATCAGTTTGTCAGCGGTCTGATTTTATGAACCCCGATGCAATGGGGCATCTCGGTATAGAGGAAGGGTTATGTATCATCTGAGAGTACCTGAAAGCGCAGAAGAACTGGATGCGTACTATCAATTCCGCTGGGAAATGCTGCGTAAACCTCTGCGCCAGCCGTTAGGCTCCGAGCGTGATGCCTATGATGCCTTGGCACATCACCAAACCGTGGTGGATGAGCAGGGAAGGCTGGTCGCAATTGGCCGTCTTTCCATCAATGCGGATAACGAAGCGGCAATCCGCTTTTTAGCGGTTCATCCCGACGTGCGGGGGAAAGGGTTAGGGACGTTGCTTGCGATTACTCTGGAGTCTGTCGCGCGTCAGGAAGGCGTCAAGCGTGTGGTCTGTAGCGCCCGTGAAGACGCAATGGATTTCTTCTCCAAGCTGGGTTTTGTTAACCAGGGGGAGATCACTGCGCCACAAACAACGCCTGTGCGGCACTTTCTGATGATCAAACCGGTGGCGACGCTGGATGATATTTTGCACCGCCCTGACTGGTGCGGACAGCTACAACAGGCCTGGTACGAGCACATTCCTCTGAGTGAAAAGATGGGAGTGCGGATAAGCCAGTACACCGGGAAAAAATTTATCACCACCATGCCTGAAACGGGCAATCAGAACCCGCATCACACGCTTTTTGCCGGCAGCATGTTTTCTCTCGCGACGCTCACCGGCTGGGGATTGATCTGGCTGCTGCTGCGTGAACGGCACCTCGGTGGAACGATTATTCTGGCGGATGCGCACATTCGTTACAGCACACCGGTGAGCGGTCGGCCGAGCGCTGTTGCCGACTTAGGGTCACTGAGTGGCGATCTGGATCGTCTGGCGCGGGGGCGTAAGGCACGCGTGCAGCTAAATGTTGAGCTCTTCGGTGATGACAGTAAAGGGGCGTTATTTGAAGGGGTGTATATCGTGCTGCCTGCTCAACCGGATGCGCCACTGGAAGCAGGCGGGTCGGAGGTGGATTAACCCGTATCTAAGCACTATAGAGAGGCAAATATTATGACTCTATTCCCATCAATACATCACGCGGCATGTTAGCCAGCAGCATTTCGCCATAATAATACCCGTTATTCTCACTGGGTGATGTTGCTGATAAAGTCCGTAGAGCGGGAGTAACGGATAGATCGTAAAGACGCTGCAAGTACGTCCATGTAAGCTCGGCTTGCGCCATCCCTGGCGCAAACGCTTTACTCTTCTATTCCGTTACTCCCGTTTCCATTTGGAAAATAGATTTGCCAACGATCTGGCCCCGTGTTTTGAATACCCGATAGTTATTGCGTTTCTGTCACGGTTCCCTGATGCATTTGCTGCCTGATTGGGTGGTCGTTGCTATCCACACCCTGCAGCGTACCGTTTAGCGTCGGCTTCAACGGCGTATCGGCGGCGAGCCGCCCATTCAATTGCAGTTGCAGATTCGTATTACCGGTCGGTGCGGTTGCGGGTTCTGGCCATCCCCAACGCGTCAGAACATCCAGCGGTACGGCGCGCCCTGTCAGAGACAGGGAGAAATTACGTGCCGGTTGCTGGTTGATGGTCGCTTTAGCGTCCAGCATGCCATTTTGCGTAAAGGCGCTAAGTTCGTTAATGGCGATCTGGTTATCGTCGGCCACTAGTGCCAGTGAAGGGCGACGCACATCGACTTTCTTGAACGTCGCGTCGCTGGCATTAAGATTCAGCGTTCCTGCCCATACTCCCCACTGGTGGTTGCGAGCCAGCAACAGATTACTGCCGTACCCATCCAGCGCGGTCAATTGGAAGGGGAAATCAGGGTTGATATCGATCAGCAGGTTGCGATTAGCCGTGAATTTCTGCACATTCACTTCTGCCAGCCAGGATGGCAGCGTCGTTTGCCACCGCTGACGCCAATCGCCGGGGAGTGTGTACTCCATCCCTGCGACAACAAACTCATTCAGTTGTAAACGTTGGTTGCTACGCTGCCAGTTGCCGTTGGTTCGCAGTAAACCGCCTTCCCAGCGCGTAGAAAACTGCTTGATGTTAACGCCTGCCGGTGACAAATCCAGATTCACGATAGGGTCGATGAGGTGCATGTTGCCGTTCACAATGTCGGTTGCATTGAACGACAGCGTTCCGCCTTCGCTCTGCCAGTCATTCTGCTTAAACGTGACATTTTGCAGGGCAACATCGAGGTCGATAAACGCCCACCCCGGCCCTTCGATACGGGCATCAATCAGATCAAAGCGAGCAACCGTAACGGAAGGTAATTCGGTCACGGGTTGCCAGAAGGCTTCCGGCGTTCTCTGCGTTTGCAAACGGACATTGCTGAGCCGGAGGTTACCGATCTGCCAACTGCCATCTTCTGCGCGACTGGCGTTGCCTGTTAGCTGCCCTTGAGCAACATCGGCACCGAAATTGCTCAGAATCAGCTGGTTATGGTTGATTTCGCCCTGAACCAAGATCTGACTGGCAGGAATATCGTTGAGTTCGAGTGAACGGGCGCTGAGCTGGAATTGCCCCTGTTTGCCTAGCAGATAACCCGCTTCGGGCTGCCAGGGTGCCATTCCACCGTTAATCTGTTGACCATTCAGCCGCCAATCGCCGTCTTTCGCCTGCAGTGCCATCGTGCGCAGCTGTAGCACATCGGCTTCGATAGGGGGTGTGGCGGCCTGAGAGGAAAGATTTAGCGTGCCCCCTTCCAGCTCCAGACTGGCGAAATGGCGCGGATCGGTAATCTGGCGCACGCTAAACCCGGCTGAAACCCGCTTTGCAGCGAGTGTCGGCGGCTGGTTTTTCTGACCGAAACTGACGTCGGTGAATTGGATATGATCGGCTGTTGACCAGTCATGATTGATCTTGCCCAGTGACAACTGGTAGTCGGTGTTCTGGTTTACCCAATTGCTCACCCAGCCTGCTGCCCAACTGGTTTGCAGTAATACGTATACGACTACCAGCGCTAAAAAGGCCAGCAGCAGTAGGGTCAGCAATAATTTCCCGATAAATTTCATCGTGTCAGTCCATGCCAATCGTCAGGGAGAACTGTTCTTATGCCGCAATTTCCCTGAAGGCTCAATAGGTAATGCTGTTACAGACAGTAAAAAGCGAGCGGTGTTGCATCACCGCTCGCTTTTACATGAAACTGAACAGAAATTATTGCGGGTTGGCGCTATTTTTCTTCGTGTGGGAAGACCAAATTCAGCACGATTGCGGTAATACCGCCAGCCGCAATACCGGAAGACAGTAATGTTTTAATCCAATCCGGCGCGAATTGCAGAATCAGCGGCTGTTGCGATACGCCAAGACCAACGGCCAGCGACAGCGCAATAATCATGATAGCACGACGGTTCAGCGGCTCGCGGGACACAATGCGCACACCGGAAGCGGCGATCGTACCAAACATCACGATAGTGGCGCCGCCCAGAACCGGCTCTGGAATATGCTGCACAAATCCGCTAACGGCAGGGAACAGCCCCAGTGCGATCAGCATCAGCGACACCACGAAACCCACATAGCGGCTGGCAACACCAGTAAGCTGGATGACGCCGTTATTCTGGCCGAAGCAAGAATTAGGGAAGGTATTGAATACGGCGGAAAGGCAAGAGTTCAGACCGTTTGCCAGCACGCCGCCTTTTAAGCGTTTCATGTACAGCGGGCCTTTGACCGGCTGCTCAGACACGTCGGAGGTCGCGGTGATGTCGCCGATGGTTTCTAACGATGTCACCATGAAGACCAGCATCAGTGGGATCAACAGGTTCCAGTCAAAGCCTAAACCGTAATACAGCGGTGTTGGCACCATGATGGCCGTATCGTGTTGCGAAGACGTATTTTCCGGCAGCATTCCCATCATCCAGGCACCCAGATAGCCCACCGCCATGGCAATCACCAGTGATGCAACACGCAGATAGGGGTTACGTTGGCGGTTCAGCAGAATGATAACCAGTAACACCACTCCAGCCAGCAGTAAATTCTTGGGTGCGCCGAAGGTATTATTCCCCATTGCGGCATAGCCGCCGCCGATAGAAGTCAGGCCGACCTGAATCAGCGACAGACCAATGATCATCACCACAATGCCGGAAACCAGCGGGGTGATGATACGGCGGGTTAAATGCAGAAAGCGTGAAAGAATGATTTCGGTGAAGGACGCGACCATCAGCGTACCGAACAGTGCCGCCATCATCGTGGGAACGTCCGCGCCACCATTTTTCAGCGCCAGTCCGCCCATAATCAGTGGTGTCACGAAGTTAAAGCTGGTGCCTTGAATAGACAGCAGACCAGAACCGACGGGACCCCAGGTTTTAATTTGCAGAATAGAGGCCAGACCGGAAGCGAAAAGCGACATGCTGATAATGCGCTGCGTATCCTGAGCGGGTAAACCTAATGCCTGACAGATCAGTAGTGCGGGGGTAATCACCGCAACAAACATGGCCAACAGGTGCTGGCTGGCGGCGAACAGCGTTTGCGGCAGCGGCGGCCTGTCTTCAAGACGATAGATGAGTTCACTGCGCTGAGGTGTGGCAGCGGTTTCTGTTTGGGACGTTTCCGTGGTGGTAGTCATGATGTAAGTTGGCGTTCCTGAAACGACAAAGAGCGCATTTTAATGATCTCTTTGTCGAAAGCAAACGTTTGCTAACTCATCTCTTCGATATGAATTTTGTCTGAATGGGCAAGACCTTATTATTTAAGGGGATATGCAATGTCATACTTTCCGCTGCATGCGGGTTGGCGGCGAGGTTTTTAGAAAAAGGAAGAATGTGTAGCTGTGATTAGGCGTTAGTGTAGCGTGCGCGCTCTGGCAGCCAGCGTTCAATGAGCGCAATGGCATGCTCGGGATAGTGCTCATGCAGGTGGCGTGCAACGCGCTGCACCTGTGGAATCAGGTTCTGATCGCGCAGGAGGTCGGCTACTTTGAACTCGGCATTGCCGGTTTGTCGCGTCCCTAATAATTCGCCTGGTCCGCGAATTTCCAGATCGCGCTGAGCGATAACAAAACCATCGTTACTATTGCGTAGAACCTGAAGCCGTTTCTGGGCGGTTTTGCTCATTGGCGTTTTGTAGAGTAGTACGCAGTGAGACGCCACTGCGCCGCGTCCGACGCGACCGCGTAATTGGTGCAGCTGTGCCAGACCCAGACGCTCCGGGTTCTCAATGATCATCAGGCTGGCATTCGGTACATCCACTCCGACCTCAATGACGGTGGTGGCCACCAGCAGTTGCAGCTCGCCCTGTTTGAAAGCCTGCATCACTGCCTGCTTTTCCTGCGCTTTCATGCGGCCGTGAACCAATCCGACCTTGAGATTCGGCAGAGCAGCTTTTAGCTCTTCACTGGTGGCTTCTGCTGCCTGCGCTTCCAGAAGGTCGGATTCTTCAATCAACGTGCACACCCAATAGGCCTGCCGTCCTTCCTGCTGGCAGGCGCTATTCACACGTTCGATGATGTCGCTGCGGCGTGAATCCGGTATGGCGACCGTGGTGACGGGAGTTCTGCCCGGCGGCAGTTCATCAATGACGGACGTATCCAGATCGGCATAGGCCGTCATCGCCAGCGTGCGGGGAATCGGTGTGGCGGTCATAATCAATTGATGGGGATGAAAGCCCTGTTCTTCGCCTTTTTCCCACAGCGCAAGGCGTTGATGCACGCCAAAGCGGTGCTGTTCATCAATAATGACTAATGCCAGCCCGTTGAATTTCACCTGCTGCTGGAAAATGGCGTGCGTTCCGACCACCATGGAAACCTGACCGCTGGCGATGGCATCCTGCTGCGCCTGACGCGCTTTTCCTTTTTGTTTGCCAGCCAGCCAGCCGACTTCAAGCCCCAGCGGTTCAAACCACTGACGGAAATTATGGGCGTGTTGTTCGGCCAATAGCTCTGTGGGTGCCATTAAGGCGACCTGTTTGCCGTTGGCAATGGCACGTAATGCTGCCAACGCGGCGACCAGTGTTTTCCCTGAACCTACATCACCCTGTACCAAACGCATCATTGGGAAGTCTTTCGCCATATCCGTTTCAATTTCAGCGACGACACGTTTTTGCGCCTGCGTGGGGGTGAAAGGTAGGGCGGCGAGCAACTGCTGCTTCAGGCCGTCGTTCTCCTGTAGCGACGAGGCTTTATGTCGCTGTTCCCCGGCTCGTACGGCGAGCATACTCAGGTTGTGCGCCAGCAGCTCTTCCATAATCAGTCGCTGCTGCGCGGGGTGCTTGCCGTGTTCCAGTTCACTGAGCTGCATATCCGGCGGGGGGCGATGTAACGTGCGCAGTGCATCCGGCAGACTAATGAGCGAGCGGCTCAGGGATTCAGGTAGCAACTCATCAATGGGGTTGGCATCAAGCAATGCCAGCGCCTGATCGGTGAGCTTGCGTAGTGTTGCCTGACGAATACCTTCCGTGGAGGGATAAACTGGCGTGAGTGATTCCTGTAGCTCAACCTGCGTATTATCCCCCTGAACACGATATTCAGGATGGATGATCTCCGCACCGATTTTACCGCGTTTGATTTCACCATAAGCGGTAACACGCTGTCCCGGAGCGAGACTGTTCTTCATTGCGGCGTTGAAATTGAAGAAGCGCATGGTCAGCATGCCGCTGCCATCGCTGATTTGGCAGGTCAACATACGACGGCTGCCAAAGGTGATGTCGTTACGTAGAATTTCACCTTCCACGGTGGCATACATACCGGGAAGGAGGTCGCCAATGGGGTAAAGATGTGTGCGGTCTTCGTAGCGTAAAGGCAGGTGCAACAGGAGATCCTGCACGGTTTCCAGCCCGAGTCGCGCGAGTTTCGCTGCCTGGCTTGCCCCCACGCCGGCGAGTGTACTCAGCGGTTGGGTGTTAAGCAGGCGGCCTTTCATCAGCACTCCGACGATTGCATCGCGGCCCACCACGGGGTATCCGCGACAATTTGACCCTGATGGTCGATATGAGGGCGAGGCAGCCCTTTACGTTTTGCGACGCGTGCCAGTACCGGATAGCCCCCTTCAAAAAGCAGCCGCTGCTGCTCTTCTTCATCCAGCGGACTGTCTTCGCGCTGATACATGCCAGCGATCTGGCGCTGGCGCTGCGCTTCGTACAGGATCAACGCTGAGGCTACGGAAACATTCAGCGATTGCACCATGCCAGTCATCGGAATGATGATATCCCGATCGGCCAGTTTGAGTGCTTCGGCAGTAATACCGGTTTTTTCTTGTCCGAGCAGAATGCAGGTTGGGCGAGTGTAATCAATTTCCCGAAAATCGACCGCGTGCTCAGACAAATTGGTCGCCAGAACCTGCATGCCCTCGGCTTTCAGGTGACCAACCGCATCACCGATATTGCGGTGGGTTTTCACCTGCACCCAGCTATTACTGCCTGCCGCGGAGGAAACCAGCGTTTTCATCCGGCTGGTGGGCCAAATCGCATGAACCTGATGCACGCCGACGGCATCCGCGGTACGGATAACGGCAGAAATATTATGGGGTTTATGCACTTGCTCCATGCAAATCGTCAGATCGGGCTGACGGCAGTTGAGCATTTCTTTTATACGTGCATAACGTTGAGGGGTCATGACGATTAATTTCGGTTACGGTTAACTTTGATGACATCCGGCATTACGCGAATTTTACGCATAATATTGGCCAGATGAACGCGATCGAGGGTGGTGAGACGGATAAAGGCGCTGTATACGCGGCCGTCTCTCTCTTCCGTATTGATGCTCTGAATATTGGAGTTCGCGGCGTTGATCGCTGCCGTCAGATTGGCCAGTGCGCCCTGATGGTTGAACATATCGACTTTGATTTCAGCGATGAACTCTTGCTCCGTCACCTTATCCCACTCTACCGCCATGAATTTTTCAGGTTCTTTTTGATAGCCGCGAATGTTACGACAGGATTCATGGTGAATAACCAGCCCTTTACCGGGGCTGACGTGGGCGATGATCGGGTCGCCAGGGATAGGGCGGCAGCATTTGGCAAAGGAGATCATGACGCCATCCGCGCCTTTGATCGGCAACTTGCGCAGCCCGGTTGTTCCCAGTTCCGATTGTTCGTTCAGCAGATTTTTCGCCACGACGACGCTCATGGCATTACCCATACCAATTTCTGCCATCAAATCGTCCAGCGTCGCGAGCTTCATGCGCTCAAGCTCAAGCTGAATAGATTTCTCAGGGATGTCAGACAGTTTACGGCCGTTGCCCAGCGCGTGGTTCAGCAAACGGCGACCGAGGCTCACGGAATCATCACGCTTGAGGTTTTTCAGCATCTGGCGGATTTTGGAGCGCGCTCTGGAACTCACGACAAAGTTAAGCCATGCGGCATTTGGCCTGGCACCTGGCGCGGTAATGATTTCAACGGTTTGGCCGCTGGTGAGCGACTGTGACAGTGGGTAAGGCTGACGGTCGACGCGCGCGCCGACACAGGCATGGCCGATATCGGTATGTACCGCATAGGCGAAATCGACGGGCGTCGCGCCTGCGGGAAGTTCCACAATGCGGCCTTCCGGCGTGAAGACGTACATCTCGTCAGGGAAGAGGTCTGACTTCACGCTTTCGATAAATTCAAATGAGCTACCGGCACTTTGCTGGAGCTCCAGCAGGCTTTGCATCCAGCGTTGGGCGCGTACCTGTGCCGTAGTGCTACTCTCGCCTTCTTTATAGGCCCAGTGCGCGGCAACACCCATTTCCGCCATTTGATCCATGTCGTCGGTGCGAATTTGTACTTCGACCGGCACGCCGTGCGGGCCAATCAAAGACGTGTGCAGCGACTGATAGCCGTTGGCTTTAGGAATGGCGATATAGTCTTTTACCCGACCTGGGCGCGGCTTATACAGGCTGTGAACCTGGCCGAGCACGCGGTAGCAGGTATCGACTTCTTTCACGATCACCCGAAACGCGTAAATATCCATAATGGAATGAAAACGCTGCTCTTTCAGGTGCATTTTGCAGTAGATGGAGTACAGGTGCTTCTCGCGACCGCTAACGCGGCAGGCAATGCCCGCTTCCGTCAGACGTCCTTCGATTTCCGACAGGATTTTCTGAATCATTTCCTTGCGGTTACCGCGTGCAGCCTTGACGACCTCTTTAATGACGCGATAACGGTTCGGATACAGCGCCTCAAAACCCAGTTCTTCCAGTTCGGTTTTGAGGTGATGGATACCCAGCCGATGTGCCAGCGGGCTGTATATTTCCAGCGTTTCGCGAGCAATGCGGCGGCGCTTGTCAGGGCGCAATGAGCCCAGTGTGCGCATGTTATGGGTACGGTCTGCGAGCTTGATCAGGATGACGCGAATATCCTGCACCATCGCCATGATCATTTTGCGAAAGTTTTCAGCCTGCGCTTCTTTCTTATCGCGGAACTTCAGCTTGTCCAGCTTGGAAACGCCTTCTACCAGTTCAGCAACGCTTTTACCGAAAAGCTGTTCCATGTCCTGATAGGTGGCGGGGGTGTCCTCTATGACATCATGCAGCAGTGCCGCCATCAGCGTTTCGTAATCGAGACGCATCTCCGCCAGAATACAGGCGACGGCAACAGGGTGTGTGATATAGGGTTCACCGCTGGAGCGAGTCTGCCCCTCGTGAGCATCACGTGCAACTAAGTAAGCCTGCTGTAAACGTTTGATCTGATCTTCTGGCAGATAACGTTGAATCAGCAGATTAAGGCTTTCAAAAATGTACAAGGGCGACTCGTGGTGTGATTAACGACGGCCTTCAGCAATCGCGGTAACCGCCTGAATCTCTGCGGCTTCCTGCTCTTGCTGTTCCTGACGGTCACGAACATCCAGAATCTGGTTGTTGATCAGACCTTCTTCGATCTCACGCAGTGCGATCACGGTGTACTTATCGTTTTCTTCAGGAACCAGCGGATCTTTGCCGCCAGTCTGGATTTGACGGGCGCGACGAGCAGCGACCAACACCAGGTCAAAACGGTTACCAATTTTCTCTACAGCGTCTTGAACAGTTACGCGTGCCATAATGTGCTACTCCACAGGAAATAAAATGACTGCGCATCATACTGAAAGAGGCGTCAGTCTGCCAATAGTTTGGTGATTAATGCATCATGCCGAACCTGTTGTCTGCTCAAACGCAGACGTTCGGCGCGAATAATGGTTTTCAGATCGAGTAACGCCAGATCGAAATCATCATTCACAATCAGATAATCATACTCGCCGTAGTGCGTCATTTCAGCCACTGCCTGAGACATACGGCGGGCAATGACTTCATCGCTGTCTTGCCCACGACCGCGTAGGCGACGAGCTAGCTCTTCTTTTGACGGCGGCAGAATGAAAATACTGCGCGCGTACGGCATCTGGGCGCGGATTTGCTTGGCACCTTGCCAGTCGATATCCAGAAAAACATCAACGCCCGTCGCTAATACCTGCTCAATGGCCGGTCGGGATGTTCCGTAGTAATTACCGAAGACTTCAGCGTGTTCCAGAAACTCGTTATCCTGAATCATACGCTTAAATTCATCGACTTCGACGAAGAAATAATGTTCGCCGTGATTTTCTCCCGGTCGTTTAGCTCGAGTGGTATGCGAAATCGATACCTGAGTGTCGTAAAGCGGCTGAGTTTTTAATAACGCCTGAATCAGGCTGGATTTCCCGGCTCCACTGGGAGCAGAAACGATATATAACGTGCCTTGAGCCATAATGAAGTTTTATTCATGGTTACGATGGTGAATGTCGATACGCAGCAGGAGAATGCTTATATCCCCGCATTATACACGCCAATATGTCATCAGTCGCGCTGCGATAAATTCTCTGCTGACTGTTTCTTCGTTATGCCATCGGGCAAATCGTTTTCCAACGTGTTTTTTTGAGATTGCGACGCGTGTTCCTGTCTTTTTTACAGGCGATGCAAACGATAAATCATCTTGCGGCGCATTTAGCATTTCTCTTTTTTGTGCCTCGTATTTTTCTCTCCATTGCTATGTACTGCGGCCATTCGCTAATGGATGGCTGGAGGGATTATGTGGCTCAGGATACGCGCATTTTTGATCATCATTGTTGTTGGTGGGAGCAGCGGTTTTGCCGCAGCGGCTCAGGTTTGCCCCGATTGGGATAACACGCGCGCCAGCAAAGAAATTGATGCGCTACGCCATCAGTTAGAGCAGTGGGATGATGTGTATTACACCGAGGGGAAAAGCCCAATAGAAGATGATGTTTACGATCAACTGCGGGAACAGCTAAACCAGTGGCTAAGCTGTTTCCAGCCCCAAAAGAGTGCTCCTGTGCGGTTACCCGATCATGGCAAGCAGCTTCATCCTGTAGCCCATACAGGATTGAAAAAATTGTCTGACCGCGGGCAACTGGTGCAATGGATCGCCCAGCGCGAGGATGTATGGGTTCAGCCAAAAGTCGATGGTGTGGCTGTTACGCTGGTCTATCGGCACGGCAGGCTTGTATCTGCGGTTAGCCGGGGTAACGGCCTGCAAGGTGAAGACTGGACGGAAAAGGTTCGCCTGATTCCGGGAATCCCGCATTTATTGGCCGATGTACCTTCCTCACTGGTATTACAAGGCGAGCTTTTCCTGAAGATGACCAATCATCAGCAGCATATTCAGGGCGGTGTGAATGCGCGCTCGGTGGTGGCAGGGGAAATGCGTCGCCATCAGCCATCTCCCGTGCTGTCACAGATGGGGCTGTTTGTCTGGGAGTGGCCGGATGGCCCAAAAACGATGCCCGAACGTCTGGAGAAGTTGAAGGAAATGGGTTTTGCCATGACGGCGGACTATACCCATGCGATTGGGTCATTCGCCGACGCGGAAAAATGGCGTCATGACTGGTACCACAACCCATTGCCCTTCGTGACGGATGGCGTCGTTATCCGCCAGACTAAAGAGCCGCAGGGGCGCTATTGGCGTAATGCATCGGCCGACTGGGCGATCGCATGGAAATATCCGCCTGTTCATCAGGTGGCGGAAGTCATTGATGTGGCTTTTTCTGTCGGGCGGACGGGAAAGATCGCCGTGGTATTAAAACTTAATCCTCTGCAACTGGATGACAAATCGGTCAGTCGGGTGAATGTCGGTTCACTGTCTCGTTGGAAACAATGGGACGTGTTGCCTGGCGATCGAGTGAGCGTCAGCCTGGCAGGGCAGGGTATTCCGCGTCTGGATAGTGTGGTATGGCGGGGGACTGAGAGGCCTGCCATCGCTTCCCCCAATGAACATGATTTCCATGCTTTTAGCTGTTTTCGGTATAGCGTGGTTTGTCAGCAGCAATTTCTGGCGCGCTTAGTCTGGTTGAGTGGAGAACATGGGTTAAATCTAGCTGGGGTGCGCGACGGGATGTGGTTACGCTTGATACAGCATGATTTACTGGAAGATGTGCTGTCATGGTTGTTTCTGACGGAGGCACAGCTTAATGCGGTCAATGGCATGGGCGATAAGCGGGCACGAGATATCTACAAGAGCTTGCAGTCGTCACGGCGTATGCCGCTATCTCGCTGGCTACTTGCACTGGGTTTTCCTATTCCCCGTTCCGCAAGTGGCGCATTGGATCATGTGGATTGGTTAGCATTACAGCAATGGACTGCACAACAGTGGCGGCAGTTCTCTGGTATTGGGGAACGACGCGCAGAAGAGATGATGGCGTTCCTGAAGCACCCGATCGTGGTGGAACTCATTGCCCGATTAGATCGTGAAGGCATAAATAGATAAGCGGTGATGATTTTTCAGGGTAGGTCGAGATTGCGCTTTTTATTTTTTCGTGGACTAATTCACACAAAAGGACCGTTTTTTTTCTCTTTTTTCTTCACGTAATCATAAGTGAAATTTACGAATTTAAACGATCTAAACCTATTTGCTGTTTTGCGGTATAGGATACGCGAGAGCCTGATTATTTCTGTTGAACTCAGGCATTGGGATGTTGTCGTATAGCTTCAGATAATAAGAAAGGTTTGTTGGAGCACTTGTCATAATGAAGTTTGTAGCATCTTTTTCGCAACCCAAATTATCGTTTGTCCTGGCAATCTACATTGGTCTTTTTCTCAATATCTCAGTGTATTATCGCCGGTTTGATTATTTCTCACTCTCTGCTGGTAACCAGGTCCCAACGTTTATTCCCGCTCTTGTCGAATTGACGGCGAGTATCTTATTTACCTTTTTCCTGATGAGAATTATTTCACTCGGGGGGCGTCGTTTTTATCGAATTATTGCTTCTCTCTTGGTGTTGATTTCCGTTGCCGCTAGCTATTACATGACGTTTTTTAACGTGGTGATAGGCTATGGCATCATTGCTGCGGTCATGACCACAGATATTGATCTTTCTAAAGAAGTTATTGGTTTTCGTTTTCTCTTATGGATGCTGGCGGTGAGTGCGCTACCGCTATTTTTGATCTGGAAGAATTCGCTGCGTCATACGCTGATCGAACAGCTTAAGTCGCCAGGAAAGCGTTTGACTCCTCTTGTGGTTCTTGTCGCCGTCGTGGCGTTGGTTTGGATGCCGCTTCGCTATATGGATAACATGCAGTCGGCGGCTGAGCGGGAATCTAATGTGGATTTGCCGAGCTATGGCGGCGTAGTCGCTCACTCGTATCTTCCCTCTAACTGGTTGTCTGCGTTAGGGTTATTTGCCTACACCAAGTATGATGAGAGTCATGACTCTTCCAATCTTTTCGATCCGGCTCAGCATTTCACTTATGTCCCGCCGAAAGGCATTGATGATACCTACGTAATTTTCATTATCGGTGAAACAACTCGCTGGGATCATATGGGGCTATTAGGCTACGAGCGGGATACGACGCCAAATCTATCGAAAGAAAAGAATCTGGTCGCATTCCGTGGTCAGTCATGTGATACCTCAACCAAGCTTTCCATGCGCTGTATGTTTGTGCGAGAAGGCGGAACGGAAGACAACCCGCAGCGAACGCTGAAAGAACAGAATATCTTTGCTGTATTGAAAGAGCTGGGCTTTACCTCTGAGCTGTTTGCCATGCAAAGTGAGGTGTGGTTCTACAATAGCATTGAGGCGAACAACTACTCTTTCCGCGAAATGATTGCGTCAGAGAAACACAATGACGGTAAATCGGTGCAGGATATGTTGCTGGTCGATGAGGTCAAGGAGTCGCTGGCACGCTACCCCAAAGGTAAGCATCTGATTGTGCTGCATACCAAAGGCTCTCACTACCTGTATTCCATGCGATATCCCCGCAGCTATGCGCGCTATCAACCAGAGTGCATGGGTGTTGATGCCTCCTGTACCCGTGAGCAGTTGATTAATGCGTTTGATAATAGCGTGCTCTATACCGATAGCTTTATCGATAGCGTGATCGATCAGGTTCGGGATAAGAAAGCGATCGTGTTTTATGCCTCCGATCACGGTGAATCCATTGATGATAACTACCATTTGCACGGCACGCCGCGTGAGATGGCGCCACCAGAGCAGTTCCGCTCACCGATGATGGTCTGGACTTCAGATAAATTTCTGGCTGATGCCGATAATCAGCATGCGTTCGAGCAGTTGAAGGCTCAGCAGCGCGTTGGCAAAACACATCGCCATGAAGAACTGTTTGATACGATTCTTGGATGTGTGGGATACACGTCGCCTGATGGTGGTATTAACCCTAAAAATAACTGGTGTCAGAGACCTGCTCAGTGACATGAATCACGGACAAGGACGTCGGTTTCAGGCTGCCAATACAAGGGATGGACACTTTAACGGCAGCCGAAATCCTTTTGCTAAAAAGGTATTGACGCTTCAATAGGGTAGCAGTAAGATGCGCCCGCATTCGGCGAGTAGCGCAGCTTGGTAGCGCAACTGGTTTGGGACCAGTGGGTCGGAGGTTCGAATCCTCTCTCGCCGACCACTTTCTTCTCCCGTAGTCAATCATTTTCCATTCCTTTTTAAATACTATCTATTGGTACGACTCATTTATAAAGCTGTTCGCTTATAAAATCGTCCTTTGTAAAATTATTCCCTTATAAAAATAGGGTTTTATTTCGGTGTTTTCTGGCGTCGTTTATTGTCATATTTCCCTTACTTTTAGTTCAGAATGTTCCCAAAAATAGCGTGAAAAATCGCACGTCCATTATCATGGATAATACCTATCTTTTTTGGTTTTTTAATGGTTTAAATAAAAATCATTCCGATTATTTAAGAATAATACTGACTTTACCTATCCGTATTTAAATGTAAGTTTATGTGCGGACAACATTCGCGATACTTATATATTCGCTTTGTTGAAGCCGTCTTTTTATTCAAATATGGAAAATGTTTCGATCATGAAAAAAACAACACTGCTACTCTCCACTTTGATTGCTTGTGCCATGGGAATGTCTGCTGCTCAGGCGACACAAACAGTGTCTTTGGGTTATGCTCAGGCGAAAGTCGATGACTTTAAAGATCCAAAAGGGATTACAGCCAAATACCATTATCAGGGTGATTCCGCGCTTGGCATTATTGGTTCTTTCACTTATCTGGGAGCAAAAGAAGATTATTATGATCGTGACTTCAACTCCAATGACTCGACTAAACTTAAATACTATTCTTTGATGGCTGGTCCATCTTACCGCTTTAACGACTATGTCAGCGTTTATGGTTTAGCGGGTGTTGGCCATGGGAAAGTAGACTGGAAGTACGATTACGGTGCTTTTGCTGATTCCGGTAGTGAGAAGGAGACCCGCTTTGCTTACAGTGCCGGTATTCAAATTACGCCAGTAGCAAACTGGGCGATTGATATTGGCTACGAAGGCACGAAGATTTATGAAACGCGCGTAGATGCTTTTAATGTTGGCGTCGGTTATCGTTTCTAATTTATATGATATAGAAAACCGGTGGGTAAATTTCCGCCGGTTAGTCCTTCTTCTTTCCTTCTTCATTTTTTTTCATGAAACTTTCTATCGATTTATTGCCATTGCAGTGAAGCCAGACGAGAAACGATTCATTGTCCATCGGCTTAGCGTAAAGGAACCCCTGAATATATTTGACGCCGCGCTGCTGTAAATACATCAGCTGTTGCTCGGTTTCTACGCCTTCCGCTACGGATTGAAGATTGATGCGATGACTCAAATTAATAATGGCATCTAGAATGGGTGCTTCTTCATCCGGTGATGAAATGGCGCTAACGAATCCCTGATCTATTTTCAGACAATCCAGCGGAAAGTTTTGCAGATAAGAGAGCGAACAGTGCCCGGTGCCAAAGTCATCAATGGCAATCATAAAGCCATCTTCACGCAGCTGATGCAGGCGCTGTATGATTTCAGGGCCGTTGCTGATGAGGTTACGTTCTGTCAGTTCCAGCGTAATGCTTAGTGAATGAGAGGTGACCTTCTCGGCGAAGCGGTGTACGTCTGAGACAAAACTAGGATGATGCAAGTGCTCGGCTGCAACGTTGAGCCCCAGATGAAACCCCGGTTTTACCTGCCAACTGGCAATGTCTGATGCGACCAGATCAAATAAATGCCGGGTGATGGGAATAATCATACTTTCTGCTTCGGCGGCAGAGATAAATATATCGGGTCTGATCCACTTTCCATTGCTGCATCGCCAGCGCAGTAACGTCTCAACGCCGGTGCAGGTTCGCGATTCTGCATCATAGATGGGTTGGTAATAGACGGAAAACTCGCCGTTAGCAATGCCCTTACGGATTTCATCGCGGAATAATAACTTACGTTTTTGCCAGTACCACATCGCCGTCGTGAACAGCAAAGAGAGAATAATCGCCAGTGGCAGAAACGTGAAGAATGCCTGCTTCCAGTTGGTTATTTCTTGCGAGGCGGGGGCGGTGACATTGAGGGTAATCGGGAAGCGATTCGATTTGATTTCAAGCGCAGCGGTAGAAAATAGGCCCGTGCGGGCTGAGGGATCCCCACAAAATCGTCGCTAATAAACCAGCACCATGCTTCGGTAGGTGCTGGTGAGTTGGGCTAAAATACTCTCCAGTTTCACCCGCCCGATTATTCGCGGTGAATGCCGCAGTACATTTTCCGCCAGTGTCAAAAACGATATCACTCTTCGACTTTTAAGGCTGTTCGCTTGATAATGAAGATGAAGTCCTTTATTTTCAAAATGATATCCTAATAACCAGAGTACAATGGATGCCAGTGTCGCCAGCAGACTCAGCACCCAAAGCCGCTCACCTGTTTTGCTTCCACAGGCGCGTAAGCCAAAGCCAAATCTCTCACTCTTTTCATCCCGAAAGTTTTGTTCAATCTGCATGCGTCTGCTGTAGAGCTTCATGATTTCACGGGGCTTAAATTCCTCTGTGCTGGTAAATATCAGCCACGGCTCTTTGGCTGAGGCTCGTTGCTCTTTTTCTGTTGTGGGATGGCTCGGTTTCCCTTTGCGACGTTGGCTTTTTCGGCCTTTCGGCGTTTTTTTATAAAGATAAAAATATCCGTTGCATTGCGCTTTTTTTGAACGCGCCAGCGTACCTATTCCCAGATATTCCGCAGATGTCGTTTCCTTGCAGTCTTTCACGCTCAGCCAGTTTTCTTTGTCATGATGAAGGCAAAATTTTACGTTTCCCCGGATGCGGCCAATAAAGTCCCACCCCAGTGATTTGATACGCCGAAACCATTCACTCTGGAAGCCCGCGTCGGTGATGATGATGACTTTCGTTTGCAGAGCGATGGCACTGGCAAGCGCGTCAAGAAAGGCATTCTGTATCAGAACATTGTTTTGCTTTTTCGACGGAACAATCTGGCTTATCAAGGGGATAGCACGACCATCACAGACAAGGCTGGCACGCAGGACATGAAATTCCTGAGAGGGATAGCCACTCCAGTCAACGGCAATAGCACACCACGGCATGTTTTTGGTCATCATGGACGTAATCTGATTAAATATTTTCGGAATATCGTTATAAAGCGCAGAATTTCCCAAAAGGCGGTCAACCCGTTTTATTTTATCTTTCACACGAGCCGCACCGGGCAAATGGCGCCCGATACTGGTGAGCGAAAGCGTCGCACCGTTTATCAACGCAGTGGTTGAGTCAATGAGCGCGTTTTGTCGGTATTGATGCGTTGAAGCTAAAGCGTTATGGAAAAAAGTCTGGCATACTTTACGGACAGGCATAGGGTGATCTCATTGAATTTTTTGGCGAAAATCAGTAGATCATAAAACTCTATGCCTGTCTTGTTTTCTGGGGATTCGTCAGCCGTGCGGGGCGTAATCGCTGGACCAGTTTGAATTGGGTGGCCGTTATCCATTTGCAGGATAAGCTGGTAGCCGCGAATTTTACTTATCGCCATCATGAGGTCGATCAGATATTGCGTATCGACCATCGCGTAAGCGCCGTAACCTGTGAGGGGCATCTGGACGAAGATCAGCGCCGGGCGTTCTTTCACGTTATCTGAACCGGCAATCGACAGGCTCCAGCGTTCAGAATAGGTCTCCGGTAGCGGTTGTTGAATGACGCGGCTGAGTGGCGTCAGCGTGCTGCCAAACGTTGAAGAACAATAGACGTCAGTATTATGGATAACGCCGATAGCGCGGAAGTAAGAAAAGACCGAACCAAGGCGTTGCAGTTCATCACCGATGACGTCGCAGGGCTGACCATTAAAGCGCTGGAGGCGATCCACCATCTGCCATGCCTGTGTCGAAATATTCTCGGCATGATTCATTGCGATTTGCGCGGTGGATTCCAAATCGCGCTTTACCATTAATCTGGACTCAACAAACGTGAACAATAATCCAAGCAGCAGTGGCAGCATGCCTGCAACCAATAACTGCAATATGTTGATTTTATGTTCACTACGTCTGCGGCTCATCCACATCTCCTTTCTGGCAGCAGAGGCCTATGTAGAGACGTCCTTTTCTCCGTAAATTAAAGGAGAGTGCTGAATAGAGATATTATAGTGCCTATTTGCAGAAAGAGATTCGGTGGCAATAAAGTTTGTAATCTGAATAAGTTCGTCTTGCCCTGCTTAATGATGTATAGGGCATTGCTTCTCATCGGGTTGGGCAAAAAAGCCAGAGCGCTTTCAGATTGGTTATTAGAAGGGCGTTGGTGAAAGACGCTGGTTTCTATACTGACAACCACCCTCTCAAAATATTAACCAACACAGGCGCGTAAGGTTCAAGTAGGCCATTCCTAGGAGTACAGAGATCGCTAATGACTAATTGCAAAAGTTCGTCATCTTCCAGACCTTCATCAGGATCAATCCCATTCGTCCATAAGATCGTATTGATAGCTTGCTTGCGTGTTTCAACCAGTTTTTTATTATTATCTTCATGGTCACCGAGATTAAGTACCTGAATAGTCTCTTGTGCGCGTAGTGTGGTGCCAGTAACTCGCCCGCTGATCATGAATGCTAATTCAGTTTCACATTCTGCTATCAGAGGGGTAAGCGAGAAAGACTGTGAACCGTGGGCGGCATCGCACTGGTTTGGCGTAGTGCAACTCGCCACAATGTTGGTGAAATCTAGGCTACGCTGCGGTGCAGAGTTGCGAGCCTGAACATGTTCATTCATGGTGTCGTTGTTATCACCGCTTATTCGCTTACAACAGTAGGCACACAAACCAAATTGCTCTTTGGTACAGGCGTCACGGATGTCCTGACGCGCGGCTGATGACAGATCATCATATCGACCCGTTGGATAGGTACGTTTCCAGACTGTCAGACTGGCAGGTTCCGCGCCTTTAGTTATTTTTCTCACCGCGTAACTCCTGTTTGCGCAGTAATAGGCGAGCTTTGGTTAGCTCCAAATTAGTGGGGGGCAACTCCTCTGTCAGTTGGTTCAACAACGTTTTGGCTTGTGCTAACTGTTTGCGCTGGATTAAATCCAGCAGATCGTTAAATTTTGAGGCGATGTGCGCGTTGCGGATGTGTGTATCCATGACTTCCAGCAAGACGCTGTTAGCATCCTGACCATATTGGGATGGCACCTCAGTGAGCTTGCCGTCATCGAGTGAATACACCAGCACGTCTTTGCTGTCACTGATTACCAGCGGTGAGTGGGTGGTTAAAATAAACTGGCAGTGTGGGAAGGTGGTGGTCAGCCGTTCAATGATATTGCGTTGCCACGAGGGGTGCAGGTGCATATCCAGTTCATCGATCAGAATAATACCTTGCCCATGTAGCGGGTTGTCTAATCCTGGGTTCATCATTGCCAACCGGCGTGCGATATCCCCCACTAGCGCCATCAGCGATTTTTCACCCTGAGAAAGTTGCAGTACGTTGAAGGTTTCACCGTTTTTTTCGACTGACATATGCAGCCTGGGCTTACGGCGGACTCGGAGATTAGAAAAGCCTGGCATAAAGTGGTAAATGGCATGTCGAACAGCATCAAGCTGTGGATCTTTACTCGATTTTTCGGATAGTTTTAATTTGGATAGTACATTTTTTAGCTTTTCAATATCGATATCTTTATTTTTCTCATGATCAAAGGTTTGACTAATAAATTGCTCAGGGTTGTTCTCGAGCATAGTAGAAAGAGTATCTGTCAGGGATGGTCTCGCCTCGTTTTCAATATCTTCCCGCTTACGAAACCATTCGAAAAACCGCCGGAAATCTACGCCCCTGTTGAGTGAGTTATCGTACCCATCCAATTGTTGGAAACGATGTTTACCTTTTATTTTCAGCGGAATATCCAGCACGCTGCGTTCAACCGGATAAAAAGCGATTAACGGCAGGCTGCTTTGATCGTCTTCGGTTAACGCGGTGCGGTAGCGATCCGCCAGTGCGGAAAGGTCGTTCAACTGGCTGACATGTTGTCCTTTTTGGCCGCTACGGGCTTTTGCTAGCGTCCAACTGTAACTCGCTTCTTTTTCCTCATCAGACTCTGGAGGGAATGTGCCAGTGTAAACGGCAATCTTAATGGCTGCGGAAGGCTGTCGGTTCGTGATGGTGTTTTCGCTGATAGCGGCGCTGGTGCCTTTTTCGCTGCGTATTCTCGCCACTAGCCAGCCGAGTGACGTTGCCAGTGCCTGTAGAATGGATGTCTTTCCTGCACCGTTGTTACCGACCAGTACCGTGACATTGGAAGGATGATCAGCCGTTGGCGCGATGGGCGCATCCAAAGACGTAAAGCGCCCGACATTGTGCAACGTGAATTGCTTTATTTTCATCATCCGTTCCTTAGGTCGACATTTCGTCACATGCTGAAGTGTACAAATCTTCTGGCAATGATACATCCCTTTATGTCACGGATTATCAGGCATTCTGTGTAGCAGGTAGCGCTTGCGCACACGCCCATGCTGAACTCCACGCCCATTGGAAGTTATAGCCGCCGAGCCAGCCGGTCACATCGACCACTTCACCGATGAAATACAGCCCCGGTACCGCATTGGCTTCCATCGTTTTGGAGGACAGCGCACGGGTGTCAACGCCGCCGATGGTCACTTCGGCCGTGCGATAGCCTTCCGTGCCGTTTGGCTGTACGCGCCACTGTTGCAGGCTCTGTTCCATCTGCGTTTGCTGTGCGCTGTTGAGCTGCTTCAACGTGACGTCCGGCAGTTGTCCTAATGCTTGCAGGCATTCAACCAGCCGTTTAGGCAGCCACTGTGCCAGCGTGTTTTTCAGACTTTGGTTCGGATGAGCGGTGCGCTCGTCATTAATGAGCTGGGTGAGGTCGCGATCGGGCAGCAAATTGATGGTGACGAATTCACCCGCTTGCCAGTAGCTGGAGATCTGCAAAATAGCCGGGCCAGAGAGCCCGCGGTGCGTAAATAGAATGTTTTCACGGAACGTCACGCCGTTTTCCGCGGTGACGACGGTAGGCACGGAGACGCCGGAGAGCGTTTGCAGTTGTTCGAGCAGCGGTTTGTGCAGCGTGAAGGGCACTAGCGCGGCGCGAGTGGGGAGCACGTTGAGGCCGAATTGTGCAGCGAGCTGGTAACCGAACGGCGTCGCGCCCAGACCGGGCATGGATAGGCCGCCGCTGGCAACGACCAGCGATGCGCTCTGGAATGATGTGCCGTTGTTTAGTTGGATGGTGAACAGATCGTCTGATTTCTCCACCGAGGTGACTTCACTGCGCAGCCGGAGGGTGACGTTAGCCCGTTCACACTCGGCCACCAGCATGTCTACGATTTGCTGTGCGGAATCATCGCAGAATAGCTGACCGAGCGTTTTCTCGTGGTAAGCGATGCGATGGCTGTTGACCAGGCTGATGAAATCCCATTGGGTATAACGCGCCAGTGCCGATTTGCAAAAGTGAGGATTGTGGGACAGGTACGCCGCGGGTTCTGCATACATATTGGTAAAGTTGCAGCGACCACCGCCGGACATCAATATTTTCCTGCCAGCCTTTTTGCCATTATCGAGCAGTAGCACACGCAGTCCGCGTTGTCCCGCTTGTGCCGCACAAAACATGCCTGCTGCACCAGCACCGATGATGACAGCGTCAAACTGTTCCACAATGCATTTCTCCGATGAGTGATGTTATCTATCTTGGATAGCCGCAGGCCGATAAGCCGTAGGGCGGCAAATTGTAGTGTTGGTTTTTGTTCGATACCAGCGTAACAATTTGCGTATTTTAGTAAAAATATATAATTATTTGATTTTTATTGATTAAGTGATTTCCCCTCCGATCCCCATTACAGATTAAGTCAAAAAAATGTCATATTTTTTCCTTTTCCCGACCCCTGCTTGTCGCCGATAATGCGCCGCGTTCATGACCACTAAATGGCCTAACGTTTATGCTACATTTATTTGCCGGACTGGATTACTACACCGGCCTGATGTTGATATTGGCTTTGTTGTTTGTACTCATGTATGAAGCCATTAACGGTTTTCACGATACTGCGAATGCCGTTGCCACTGTTATTTATACCCGCGCCATGCGCGCAGAGTTTGCCGTTGTTATGGCGGGTATCTTTAATTTCTTCGGTGTACTGCTGGGCGGCCTGAGCGTAGCCTATGCAATTGTTCACCTTCTCCCCACGGATTTATTGCTGAACGTGAGTTCGGCGCACGGTCTGGCTATGGTGTTTTCCATGCTGCTGGCCGCCATTATCTGGAACCTGGGTACCTGGTATTTTGGTATTCCGGCCTCCAGTTCTCACACGCTGATCGGCTCCATTATCGGTATTGGTTTGACTAACGCGCTGCTGACGAATACCTCCGTCGTGGATGCGTTGAACGTGCCAAAAATGATCAGCATTTTCCTGTCGCTGTTGCTATCGCCGATTGTGGGGATGGTGGTTGCGGGTCTGATGCTGCTGGTGCTGCGTCGGTTCTGGAACAACAGTAAAAAGCGTAAACGTGTACACCTGACGCCTGTCGATCGCGAAAAGCAGGATGGCAAACGTAAGCCGCCATTCTGGACGCGCACCGCGCTGATTTTATCGGCGATTGGCGTGAGTTTTTCTCACGGGGCAAACGACGGTCAGAAAGGTATCGGCTTGATTATGCTGGTGCTGATTGGCGTTGCGCCAGCCGGGTTCATTGTTAACATGAATGCGTCTGGCTATGACATCAGCCGTACCCGCGATGCCGTTGTCAATTTGCAGGAATACTACAAACAGCATGGCGACGCGTTGACGCACGTTATCGACTTGTCTCCTCCTGTGATTCCTGCGCCGGAAAACACGATTCCCGGCAACGGTCAGAAAGAGTTTCATTGCGACAGTTCGCGCGTGATGATTGCGATTGAACGTACACAGAGCCTGCTGAATAACCTGAAAAGTTACGACCAGTTGAACCCTGACGATCGCAGCAGAGTGCGTCGTTTGCTGATGTGTATTTCGGACACGATGGATCGGGTGATCAAGCTGCCAGAGACGTCGGGTGATGATAAACGCTACCTGAGCAACCTGCGTAAAGACATGCTGCAGACGGTTGAGTATGCGCCTCTCTGGATTATCGTCGCTGTCGCCTTGGCGCTGTCTCTGGGCACGATGGTGGGCTGGAAACGCGTAGCGGTGACCATCGGTGAGAAGATTGGTAAGAAAGGCATGACCTACGCACAGGGCGTTTCTGCGCAGGTGACGGCGGCTCTGTCGATTGGTGTTGCCAGCTACACCGGTATGCCGGTTTCCACCACGCACGTATTGTCCTCGGCGGTTGCCGGGACGATGATTGCTGATGGTGGTGGCGTACAGGGCAAAACGATAAGAAGTATCCTGCTGGCCTGGGTGTTGACGCTGCCAATCTCAATGCTGATGTCTGGCACGCTGTACTGGCTGGCGTTGAAGCTGATCTAACTGCGGTCATTCATCACGCATAAAAAACGTAGGGAACGTTTTTCAACGTTGCTTGCGTCATAAAAAAGGCGATTCTGTGGGGAATCGCCTTTTTACTTTTTATCAACGTTCATGGCGTTAATACCGATGATTAGGTTAATACCCGTGATGGTGCCAGTCCCAACGTTTAATACCAGATCGCCATGGCAATCAGGCTGATGACGATAAGGCCACACAGGGCGGTCGTGAGCAGGAATTGTCCCCGCACCCGCTCGCAGCGGCGAATAAACTCAGGGTCGTGATGATCAAGATAGCGTTGTGCGTAGATATAGCCTACCAGCCTGATTTGCTTGCTTGGCTGGCCGTGCGAGGTAAAGAATCCCCCTCCGTCAACGTATTGGTAAAGCAGCGGGTCACAGTCACGCAAAACCAGCAGTAACACGCGCAATGAAGAGTAGTACCTCGCCATATTAATGATGCAGACGATACATAAAGCCCAGAAAAGCGCAAATGTACTAATCATGCTTCCCTCCCGGTCGTTCTATTCGTCAGATACGATGGCCACACATTCCCGTTGTCCACCTGTGGCAGATGACAAGCGTTACGATTATCCGCGACGCCGCTCTACGACATTTGTTTGCGATGTTTTTCTACGAACGAATGTTTTTCTATGAACGAATAGTTATGCCACGCGCTTGCGCACGATTTTATTGTCATTGTGGATAGCCAACAGCATCACGGCTAGCCCCGTTCTCGTGTTTCATCCCAGGGCGCAGCGGACAGGCTCGCCGCCCCCTACTTGTAGTGTAGAAGAAGAATGTTCTTTTGTGCCAGAGAGGCAGGCGCAATCGGCATGAAGGACGATTTTCGGCGAGATAACGCCCTTTCCGAAAGGAGAAGCTGCGCGATTTAACGGCGAAAAGGAGCGGTTTCTACTACACTTATCAATAGAATTAACAGGTTTGAAAACGGGTTGTGATCGACTGAACAGTCCGATAGCGCGGATGAGTGTTATTCTATAATCCGCTGTTAAGTATCAGATTGGCAGGAGAAATAGCTGCTAACCCTTAATTAGTCTTTACGGAAGGAGTCTTATTATGGCTTACAAACACATCCTTATTGCTGTTGACCTTTCTCCAGAAAGCAAAGTGTTAGTGGAAAAAGCCGTTTCAATGGCAAGACCGTACAATGCGAAAGTCTCGTTAATCCACGTCGATGTGAACTACTCCGATCTCTACACGGGGCTTATCGACGTTAATCTGGGCGACATGCAACAGCGTATCTCTGAAGAAACCCAGAACGCGTTGACCGAGCTGTCACAGAGCGCAGGCTACCCCATCAGCGAGACGCTGAGCGGCAGTGGCGATTTAGGGCAAGTGCTGGTTGATGCGATTAAGAAATACGACGCCGATCTGGTGCTGTGCGGTCACCATCAGGACTTCTGGAGCAAATTGATGTCTTCGGCGCGCCAACTGATTAATACCGTGCATGTCGACATGCTCATTGTGCCGCTGCGTGATGATGAAGACGAATAAAAATTAGCTTTTTTTGCATTTTTTTTCAGTGATGAAAGGCATGGCTTCCAGGCTGTGCCTTTTGTTATATAACAAAAACTTATGGCAAATTTTCCTTCCTAAATCGCCAAAAAACCCTTCCTATCTCATTGGATTCTAACGTTTATCTGAAAAGAAAACGCTTGCTTAAATATCCATCGCCAGTGTTATAGTCCAGAGGACACAACATCATTTTCACCGATCCCACAAGCTTCTGCGTGTCTAAAAATAAAGAAGCAGAAGGGAGCTTATTCGTTCAATCAGGAGCTGTTCATGGCACAAATCGTATCTCTGGCGAGTTTTCTTGATTCTGTTCAACAACGCGATCCGCATCAGCCTGAATTTCTACAGGCCGTTAATGAAGTGCTTTCCACGCTGTGGCCTTTTCTGGAGCAGAACCCTCACTATGCGGATTACAGCCTGCTGGAGCGATTGGTAGAACCGGAACGAGTGATTCAGTTTCGCGTGGCGTGGACGGACGATAAAGGTCAGGTACAGGTGAACCGCGCTTGGCGTGTCCAGTTCAGCTCCGCGATCGGGCCATACAAAGGCGGCATGCGTTTCCACCCGTCCGTTAACCTGTCGATTCTGAAATTCCTCGGGTTCGAGCAGACGTTCAAGAATGCGCTGACGACGCTGCCAATGGGCGGTGGTAAAGGCGGTTCGGACTTTAACCCGAAAGGGAAAAGCCAGGGTGAAATCATGCGTTTCTGTCAGGCGTTGATGACGGAACTGTATCGTCATCTGGGTGCGGATACGGACGTTCCGGCGGGCGACATTGGCGTAGGTGGCCGCGAAGTCGGTTTCATGACCGGCATGATGAAGAAGCTGACCAACAACACCGCGTGCGTCTTTACCGGTAAAGGGCTGTCGTTCGGCGGCAGTCTGATTCGTCCTGAAGCAACGGGCTACGGCCTGATCTACTTCACGGAAGCGATGCTGAAACGCCACGGTCTGGGCTTTGAAGGTATGCGTGTTGCCGTGTCCGGTTCCGGTAATGTGGCGCAGTATGCGATTGAAAAAGCGATGGAACTGGGTGCGCGTGTGGTTACGGCATCGGATTCTAACGGCACGGTAGTGGATGAAAACGGGTTTACCCCAGAGAAACTGGCACTGCTGGAAGAGATCAAAAACAAACGCTATGGCCGTGTGGAAGATTATGCGCGTGAAGCGAAGCTGACTTACCTTGCAGGCAAAACGCCGTGGGAAGTACCGGTAGATATCGCGCTGCCGTGCGCCACGCAGAATGAGCTGGATCTGCCAGCGGCGCAGACGCTGATTGCTAACGGTGTGAAAGCTGTGGCAGAAGGCGCTAACATGCCAACCACGATCCCAGCCACCGACGCGTTCCTGGATGCCGGCGTGCTATTTGCGCCGGGCAAAGCGGCTAACGCTGGCGGCGTGGCGACATCCGGGCTGGAAATGGCGCAGAACGCGGCACGTTTGGGCTGGAAAGCAGAGAAGGTGGATGCGCGTCTGCACCACATCATGCTGGATATTCACAATGCGTGTGTGCAGTACGGCGGTGAAAACAGCCAGACTAACTACGTGCGCGGTGCCAACGTGGCGGGCTTTGTAAAAGTGGCCGACGCGATGCTGGCGCAGGGCGTGGTGTAACGGATGATTCCTCTGGTGCCTGTATTTGCAGGTGCTTAGACCGTTGGAAGACCTATTTGCAGAACGAAAACGGGAGTAACGGAATAGAAGAGTAAAGCGTTTGCGCCAGGGATGGCGCAAGCCGAGCGCACAGGGATGTTTACAGCGTCTTTACGATCTATCCGATACTCCCGCGCGATGGACTATTCGCAGGTGTTTTACCTTTTCACTTATTTCTCTCAGTTTTAGCGACATTTCTTGCTGGACACTGCTTCCCGCCTTTCTTTATCTTAATCAGCATTGCGTATCGTCGGTATTCTGTTCCTGCCTTCCGATACAACCCGTTCTTTTCAAGGCTTACACCATTGTGAAAATCAAACATCTTCCTTTCGATCAGAATCGTAATGGCTGGTCGGCAGATCTTATCGATAAACCGAATTACCCGCAGCAGCGCGGAAAAGCAACGGCGGACTGGCTGGTGATCGGCGCAGGCTACGCGGGAATTGCCTTTGCGCAGCGTCTGGCTGAGCAGCGTCCGGATAAACACATTATCCTGCTGGATGCAGGAGAGATTGGCGACAATGCCTCTGGGCGTAACTCCGGTTTTGTGATCGATTTACCGCACAACATCGGTAGCTCGACGGCGGAGCTGGAAAAAGCGGCCGCTTATCGTCGTCTGTTGCAGTCCGGCGTGGCACGCTTGAAAGAGAAGGTGGATCGCCATGCTATCGCGTGCGACTGGAGCGTGGCGGGGAAATATCACTGCGCGGTCAGTTCGACGTTTAACGGCCTGATCGATACCTATGTGCGTGAATTGGACGATCTGGATGAACCCTATCAGGTGGTGGAAAAAGACGAACTGGCTCGCCGCCTCGGCACGTCTTTCTATCATCGTGCCGTGTATACCCCGAATTGCATTCTGCTAAACCCGGCGGCGCTGGTGGTCGGTCTGGTGGCGAACCTGCCGAAGAACGTGACGGTTTATGCCCATTCCCCTGCGTTGAATATCGAGACCGGATCGCGCATTCGCGTGGAAACGCCCTATGGCGAGATTCAGGCAGATAAACTGATGATGGCGATTAACGGCGCGGCACGCGGTCTGCCGCTGTTCAATGGTCGGGTGTTTGCCGTTGCGACCTTCGCGACGCTGACGGAACCGCTGAATGCGGAACAGCTAGCACGGATTGGCGATATGCCAGACTGGGGCGTGACGCCAGTTAATGCGTTGGCCAGCGCGACGTTACGCTATACGCGCGACCATCGTTTCCTGATTCGGGAACATGTAAAATTTGCCCCGGAGCTGGTCAATAGCGCGGTAGAAACCGGACGCCACGCGCGTCGTCACGCGGCTATTTTTGCCCGGATGTTCCCGCAGTTGAGTGATGTGAAGATGGCGCATACCTGGTCAGGCTTGATTAGCGTAACGCGTAACGGTGCGCCAATTTGGGGGCAGCTCAGCGACAATGTGTACGCGTCCGCAGGCTGTAACGGAGCGGGGCTGTCGAAGCAAACCGCTGCCGGACATATTCTGGCGGATGTGGCGCTGGGTGAAGACAACCCGCTGATTGGCGATATGTATTCGCTCGGACAGGCGAACTACCTGCCGCCACGCCCTTTCCTGGATGTGGGCGTGAACGGCTATCTGACGAGCGAGCGCTGGAAAGCCCGCAGCGAGAGATAGCAGTGTTTGCTGATCGTTGGAAAACCTCTTCGTAGAGTGAAAACGGTGATAATGGAATAGAAGAGTAAAGCGTCCGCGCCAAGGATGGCGCGGCTCGAGCTTACAGGGAGGTACTTGCAGCGTCTTTACGATCTATCCATTATTACCGCTGCACTTTGTCTACTACCCAGATTCCCGCAAGGTGTCGGTTAGTTAATGGCCGCGATAATGGTCAGTTGATCGTTCAGCCGCTGTTTGGTCAACGCATTGGTGGCGCTGTCGCGCTGTTGCGTCAGTTCCGCCACGCGTTTCTCCCGCTGTGCGGCATCCGGCAGCAGCAGCGTTTTCACGTTGATGGATTGCACGTTGCTGTAGCGGCCGTCGTCTGAGGTCGGTACGCTGATTTTTCCGCTGTTGAGCAGCGATTCGACAATACGGCGTTCGCGCTCATAGCCCTGCAATCCTGCCAGCTTCCAGCGCTGCGGCACCGTACCCTCGTATTGGCCTTTTTTCACCTCGGTCAGATAGCGGATGGTTAGGTTACGAATCGTGCCTGCCTCTTCGCCATATTCCACTTTGGTATCCGACAGCACCGGGAATTGCATGCCTTCCAGCACACCGCCTTTCTGCGTCAGGTGGCCCATGCGGTAGCTGTTCATGCCCAGACGAATCGGCATGTCGTCGGTAACAGGCGTGCCGTTATTCATTTTCAGGTCGGTAATGCGCTGCCCGGCGGGTTTCGTCAGGTCGATGGTGTACGTCACGCCGTCGAAGAAATCGTTGGTGGAATACTTGGACGCGCGGCGTTGCGGATTAAAGCTGTAAGTCACATCGCCGTCCTGTAGCTGATTGAAGTAATCCGCTGACCATTCCATGTATTTCTTCAGTGCTTTTCCGGTGAGCTGGTAAACCGTGATCTCACCGCCAGCGTATTGATAGTTAAAGGCAATGTCTTTGGCGGAGATGGTGCCGACGTTCAGCTTGGGCCGATCGTTATCAATTTGCAGCGCGATAACCTGCGCTTTAGGGGCGTAGTGACGGCTGGCTTCCTGAAACAGGGCGCTGATACCCGTGTCCTGCACGTGTACCTGAGGAATGCCTTTCACGGCATCTTGCGGCACCAGATCGTGTCCGAGGAGCTGCGCAATCGGACGGTTGGCGTTGGCGCGCAGGGTATTGTGATAAGGCTCGTAGATGTCTTCCATCTTGCGGTCAGAATCCACGTCCTTAATCGAATAGGTATAGCTGTCCTTATTGATCAGTACGTATTTGCCGTTCTGTTGTTCAAACTGCAAATCGATGCGCGACAGTGCGCGGCCGTATTTGTCTGGTTCGGTGACAATCACGCCATTTATCACCTCTTTATCTACTTTTACGTGCATATGACCCGCGACGATGGCGGCTAATTCAGGGTTCCCTCGGGCAATGTCACCTACGCCCGTCCCCGGCCGTTGGTTCTCGTTATCGATGCCCATATGGGCGACCAACACGATAGCGTCAACCTTATCGTGGATTTGCTGAATAACGGTTTTTACTGCCCCGACAGGATCGGTGAAGTTCAGTCCTTTCACGCGGTCTGTGCCTTTGGCGAACTCCGCGGTCATCGGCGTATCCATGCCGATGATGCCAATCTTCACGCCCTGTCGTTCGACAATTTTATAGGCAGGTAAGTAAGGTTTACCGCTCTCCCAAAAAATGTTGCCCGCCAGCGCGGTGCCGTTGAATTGGTCAAGCGAGGTGGAGAGCACATTCAGGCCGAAATCGAACTCATGGTTGCCCAGCACCCAGACGTCATAGTTCAGGGCGTTAAAACCGAGGATCATCGGGCTGGTTTTGTCATTTTTGAAGGTTTCGACAAAGTTGCCCTGAATCGTATCGCCCGCATCAACCAGAATCACGTTAGGCTGCTGTGCGCGAACCTTCTGTACCTGTGTCGCGATCTGACTCAGGCTGCCTGCCATGTTGGCAGTATCGGTGGCGTAATCCCAGGGAACGAACGTGCCGTGCAGATCAGATGTCCCCAGAATCGTAATATTTACCGGTTCCTGAACGGCCATAGCAGAGGTACTCAAACAAAGCAGAAGTGACAAAAGTGTTTTTTTCATTATGTCATCTTAGTGTCATAAAAGGTGATAGCGCGGAATTATGCGATTTGCTTCTCATTAGTGCCACAGACTTTGCAAAAGCAGCGTAGGAAATGCGAAGCAGGCTAAGTTTTTCATCGCCGATACGCTTAGCGTCGCGGCGACGAGATTTTTCAGGCGGGAAGATAGAAATCAAAACGGTGGCTTTTGGTTTCCAGCATGGATTGTGCCGGTACGCCAGCCAGCGGTGGCGCATAGTCCGGCCGCTTCACCACGACGCGTTTTTTCGCCAGCGCGCGCGCGGGTGCCAGCAGCGCATCGGCATCATCATCTGCGCCAACCAGCGACTGAAATACCCGCATTTCCTTCTTCACCAGCGCGCTCTTTTGTTTATGCGGGAACATCGGATCGAGATAAACCACATCCGGCGGCGGCGTGATATCGCGCAGTGCCGTCATACTCGACGCGTGCAGTAGCGTCAGCCGCTCTTGTAGCCAAGAGCCAATTTCTGCGTCCCGATAGCCACGCTGCAACCCGTCGTCCAGCAGTGCTGCAACCACCGGATTGCGTTCCACCATACGTACCCGACAGCCTAGTGCTGCCAGTACAAAGGCATCGCGTCCCAGCCCGGCCGTCGCATCCACGACATCCGGCAGGTAATCTTTTTTGATCCCCACGGCTTTAGCGACGGCTTCGCCGCGTCCGCCGCCAAAGCGACGACGATGCGCCATGGTTCCTGCAACGAAATCGACGAAGATAGCACCGAGCTTCGGCTCATCCTGCTTGCGCAATTCCAGACGCTCCGCAGTCAGCACCAGCGCCATCACCGCATCGGGATCGGAAACCAGCCCCCAGCGTGCGGCCAGAGAAGATAAGGCGCCACTGTCGGCGCCTTCTTCTGCGATTAAGCAGATGCTCATCCTTTGATGCCGTAATGCGCGAGCATGGCATCCAACTGCGGTTCGCGGCCACGGAAACGTTTGAACAGCTCCATTGGCTCTTCGGAACCGCCGCGGGTCAGGATGTTATCTAGGAATGACTGGCCGGTTTCGCGGTTGAAGATACCTTCTTCCTCGAAGCGGGAATAGGCATCGGCTGCCAGCACGTCGGCCCACAGATAGCTGTAGTAGCCTGCGGCATAGCCGCCCGCGAAGATATGGCTAAACGCGTGCGGGAAGCGGCCCCAGCTTGGGCTTGGCACCACGGCCACCTGCGCTTTGATTTCGGCCAGCGTCGGCAGAATCTGTGCGCCTTTCGCAGGATCAAACTCGGCATGCAGGCGGAAATCGAACAGGCCGAATTCCAACTGACGCAGAATGAACAGCGCGGCCTGATAATTTTTCGCCGCCAGCATTTTATCCAGCAGTTCCTGCGGCAGCGGTTCGCCAGTTTCGTAATGACCGGAGATAAAGGCCAACGCTTCAGGTTCCCAGCACCAGTTTTCCATGAACTGACTCGGCAGTTCGACCGCATCCCACGGTACGCCGTTGATACCCGCGACACCGGCGGTATCGATCTGGGTCAGCATGTGGTGCAGGCCGTGACCGAATTCATGGAACAACGTAGTGACTTCGTCGTGCGTGAACAGGGCTGGTTTGCCGTTGACTGGGCGGTTGAAGTTGCAGACCAGATAGGCGACGGGTTTTTGCAGTTCGCCGTTGCCCTTACGCAGTTTACCCGCGCAGTCATCCATCCAGGCACCACCGCGTTTGTGTTCGCGGGCGTACAGATCGAGGTAGAAACTGCCGCGCAGTTCACCGCTTTCATCGAACAGGTCGAAGAAACGGACATCCGGATGCCAGACATCCACGTCTTTACGCTCTTTGGCGGTGATGCCGTAGATGCGTTTAACCACTTCGAACAGGCCGTTCACCGCACGTTCTTCTGGGAAGTACGGACGAAGCTGCTCGTCGCTGATGGAATATCGGTGCTGCTTCTGCTGTTCGCTGTAGTAAGTGATATCCCAAGCCTGCAATTCATCCACACCGTAGTGTTCTTTGGCGAAGGCGCGCAGTTGCGCGAGCTCTTCTTCAGCCTGTGGACGGGCGCGTTTCGCCAGATCGGTCAGGAAATCGAGTACCTGCTGCGGGTTTTCCGCCATTTTGGTCGCCAGCGACTTGTGCGCATAGCTATCGAAGCCCAGCAGTTGTGCCAGCTCGTGACGCAGCGCCAGCTCTTCCGCCATCACCTCGCTGTTGTCCCATTTACCTGCGTTCGGCCCCTGATCGGACGCGCGGGTGCCGTAGGCGCGGTACATCTCTTCACGCAGCGCCTGATTGGTACAGTAGGTCATCACCGGCAGGTAGCTCGGGATATCCAGCGTCAGCAGCCAGCCATCCTGTTCTTTGGCTTCGGCCTGCGCTTTGGCCGCTGCCAGCGCGCTTTCCGGCATGCCATCCAGCTCGGTGACGTCGGTAATCAGCTTGCTCCAGCCCATGGTGGCATCCAGCACGTTATTGCTGTACTGCGAGCCGAGTTCGGACAGGCGAGCGGAAATTTCGCCGTAGCGTTTCTGTTTTTCCGGCGACAGGCCGATACCTGACAGTTCAAAATCGCGCAGCGCGTTATCCACGGATTTCTTCTGCGCCACGCTCAGCGTAGCGTAATGTTCGCCGTCGCGCAGGCTGCGGTAAGCCTGATACAGGCCAGCATGTTGGCCGACCCAGGTGCTGTGCTCGGACAGCAGTGGTAAACACTGTTCGTAAGCGCCGCGCAGCTCCGGGCTGTTCTTCACGGCGTTCAGGTGGCTGACAGGGGAGAAGATGCGGCCAAGGCGATCGTCGCTGTCTGCCAGCGGCTGACACAGATTATCCCAGGTAAATGGCCCCGCTTGCGCCACCACGCGTTCTACCGTCTCGCGACATTCATCCAGTGCGGATTGCACCGCAGGGACAATATCTTCCGTCTTGATGCTGGAGAACGGGGGCAGGGTAAATGAGGTCAGTAATGGATTCGTCATGGGGCCGTCCTGATAATTGTGGGTGATCTCGTTGCCGATCGCGTCTTCATCTTGCCGTTCCAGACTGGCTACTGCGGGCAATCCGTTGAAGAGAAAAATACGGCAAGGCGGATATCTACTGCGGATTACTGACTAAGATGGGGTCAAGCGCCGTGAAAATCAATGGTGGAGGGGTTGCCGTTCGTGGCCGAAGGTGCGTTTTGCGGTCGTGGAGGAGCTCCATTGAGTGCCTGAACACGGCTGCTCACGTCGCGTTGAAGAGGTTTTCCTGAAAATTTTTGTACTTTTCCTGCCCGATTTTGTTTTTCGCGTGACCTACCTGATGTGTCTTTTTTTTCAATATTTCAGGGGAATGACAATGGCGATAAACAATTATGATGGCAGGTGCATCGCGCATAAACCTGCTTTGGCGCTGGCGCGGGCAGTCCATTTGGCACTGTCTGGCGTGTTGATATTGAGTGCCGGAACGGTCAGTTCGGCCTTGGCGGCGGAAACGGCCGCCAAGGCGGTGGCCCCAACAGTGACGTTCTCCATACCGTCGGGGCCGCTAGGAGCCACGCTACAGGCTGTTGCCAGCCGCGCCAATGTCATTCTCACGTTTTCTCCCGATCAAACGCAGAATAAAACCAGCGGGAGCGTGCAGGGAACCTATACCGTTCAGGAGGCTTTCGCGGCCGCGCTGGCGGGAACGGGGCTGAGTGCGGTACAGACGGCCACAGGATATCGGCTTGAATCCACGCTTGCCGCCGAGGGAAGCGACGGCAGCCTGATGATCCCGACGCTGTCGGTTGTTGGCGGCACTTCGGACAGCGCCGCCGCTGGGCGTTCCGTGTTGCGTCAGGCCGATGTTGATCGCGTGCAGGCTGATAATATTGCCAGCCTGCTTGATAAACTCCCCGGCGTGTCGATGGCTGGTTCTCCCCGTCCAGGGGGGCAGAGCCTGAACATCTGGGGTATGGGCGACATGGAAGACGTCAAAGTCGTGTTGGACGGCGCGCCGAAAGGCTTTGAGAAATACCGTCAGGGTTCGGTGTTTATTGAACCGGAGCTGATTAAGCGTATCGACGTCGATAAAGGGCCGCATGATATTCGCAGCGGCAACGGCGGCTTCGGCGGCACCATCCATGTTGATACCAAAGACGCCAGCGATCTGCTGCTGCCGGGAGAAAATTTCGGTGGGATGGTCAAATACAGCTATCACACTAACGATCGGCAAAATATCTACAGCGGCGCGCTGTATGGCCGCACGGAAGAGGGGATGGCAGATGGCCTGCTCTACATGAGCAAGCGCGATGGCGACAATATTGAACGCCCTGATGGCACGCGCTTTGTCTACTCCACCAGCGACATGGCGTCCTACTTACTGAAGACCAACATCTACCTGACGGATGCTCAGACGCTGACGCTCTCAGCCATGCGCTCCGAATCTGACGGCTGGCAGCCGTTTGCCGCGAAGCGTGACGATATGGCGTCCCCCACGCAGGCGGAAATCGATCGCTACGGTTGGGAAGAGGCCTGGCGGCGCAAGCTGGTTTATCGCGATCAGGTCGATAAAAACTACTCGCTGAAATGGAACATTGCGCCAGAGGATCAGCCGTGGCTGAATCTGACGGCGTCATTTGCTACCTCAAAAACCGAACAGCATGACGAGCGTTCTGCTTTAGCGTCACAAGGTTATTTGGCGACATTGGGAAATGAGAGTTGGGTGAGCTATAAAGACCAGCTCGCGGAAGTGAGTAATGAAAGCCAATTCACGACCGGTCCTGTTGACCATAAAATCTTGGTCGGGATGAGTTGGCACAAACATAAGCGCAATACACTCATCTACTACCCGTCAGAAAAGAACAGTGCTAGCTACAATTATGGCTATTTTCAGCCCAGTTATATGCCAGCCGGCGATCAGGAAACGCGTAGTGTGTATGTGCAAGATGCGGTGACGCTGGGCAGCGTGACAATTACGCCAGGTGTGCGCTATGACCATGTGACGAATACAGGTCAGCCTAACTTTGCGCCACGTTATAACAGCAGCATTCCCGCCGCAGGACATGACTATCGTAGCGTGACTTATACTGGCTGGTCACCGCGTATTGGTGCGTTATGGAAAGCGACGGATAATCTGTCTCTGTTTGCCGATGCCAGCCGAACCTGGCGCGCACCTGTTGTTGATGAACAGTATGAAGTGCAATCTGCGGCATCCAGCGTACCGGGAACTAGCCGTAATCTGGAAGTGGAAAGCATTAAGGGGGTTCGTCTGGGGGCGATTCTGGATTTCAATAACCTGATGCAGGAAGAGGACAGCTTACAGATTCGTACTACGTTGTTCCGCAATCGCGGCAAAAATGAAATTTTCAAGCGTAGCGGGGTCTTTTGCGAATCATCAGCCCAGACAGGAAGTAATTCATCCTGTGCCGGGCCATTGTCGTTGTATCGTAATTTACCGGGCTATACCATTGAAGGGGTCGAGATTGAATCCTTCTACGACAGCCGCTGGCTGTTTGGCAGCTTATCCTTCTCTTCTATTCGTGGTGAACGTGATGCATCGCCTATCAATCCGTGGGGCAACAGAACCTGGATTGCTGAAATCCCGCCAACTACTGCACACGCTACGCTGGGCACCAAAATTCCGAGTCTAGACATGGCGATAGGCTGGACGGGGGACTTTGTACGTAAGCAGGATCGTTCGCCTGCGGACGGTGATCCAAGAGCCGATCTTTGGGCGTTACCGAAGAGCAAGGGATACGTGCTGCATGGCCTGTTCGCGAGCTGGCAGCCGCAGGCGATAAAAGGATTTGAGGCACGGGTGACGGTCGATAACCTGCTGAATACCGATTACTACCCGTATCTGGGCGAATCCGTGTCCGGCGTAGGGCGCAATGTAAAAATCAGCGTGTTACAACGCTTCTAGTCGCGGTACGCGGGGCGGATATCCTGTCCGCCCCGTTCGCGAAGGGATGTTGCAGGGGCGTAATGCAAATTCAGCAAATTTGAATAATTTCCGTTTCGGAACTTGACAGTCAGAGTGAAAAAACATAAATAAGAACGATTATCATTCTTATGTTTAAATGGCGCTCTGGAGTAACGTTCGATGGTGAGGAAAGCGACGGCCAGCGTTAATGACTTTGCTCAGCAGCTCTATTTCGATCACCACCGCTGGTTGTATAACTGGCTGCGCCATAAATTGGACTGTGCCCAGCACGCGGAAGACTTAGCACAGGACACGTTCCTTAGCGTGCTGATGAGCCCGGAACTGCTCACGATTCGCCAGCCGCGCCCGTTTCTGGCCACCGTGGCCCGCCGTTTAGTCGCCAATCATTATCGTCGTAAAAAGATTGAAGATGCCTATCTGGAAGCGCTGAGTATGCAGCCGGATACCTGTATGCCATCCCCGGAAACGCGTCTGCTTACCCTCGAAATTCTTGAACAGCTTGATACCGCATTGGACGGCCTGCCCGCACCGGTCAGGGAAGCGTTTCTGCTGGCGCATCTCCACGGCATGCGCTACAGCGAGATTGCCGAACGTCTAAGGGTTTCCAGCAGTTCGGTGAAACAGTATCTGCAACGTGCCAACCTCCAGTGTTTCTTTGCGCTGCCGCTATGAACGATCGCACTTTTTATCGTGACAGACAGGGGCAGCCGATTCAGCCAGACAGCGCGCGTGAAGCGGTGGCGTGGCTGACGCAACTGATGTCCGACAGTGTGACTGAACAGGATCGTCGCGAGTGGCAGCGTTGGCGGGAAGCCTCGCCGGATAACGAACAGGCGTGGCAGCATATTGAATCCGTGTGTGCCAATTTGGGTCAGCTTAACGCGCGGGCTGCCCATCAGAGCCTGTCGACGCTTAATGGTATGCAGCGCCGCAGCGTGCTCAAAGCGCTGGCCGTTCTCTGTCTGACGGGGAGCGCTGGCGTGGCGGGATCGCGCACCGACCTCTGGCAGTCGCTGACGGCGGATTACCAGACGCAGGTCGGTGAACAGCGCCATGCGGTATTGGACGATGGCACGACGCTGCTACTGAATACGCAGACGGCGCTGAATGTGGCCTACGGCGACGATCTACGCCAGCTCACGCTGATTCGTGGTGAAGTCATGATCGAAACCGGTCAGACAGAGAAGGCCGCGTTGTATCCGCGCCCTTTCATTGTGACGACGGCACAGGGAAAGGTGCAGGCGCTAGGTACGCGCTTCAGCCTGCGCGTACAGGATGAGCATACGCAGGTGGCGGTGTATGACGGTGCGGTGAGACTGCATCCGCAGCGGAACGGCCAGGATGGTCAAGTGGTAAAACGCGGGCAGATCGCGACGTTCACTACGCAACGCTGCGGCCAGATAGAGACGGCGAAGGCTGAGCCTGCATGGGTGAAAGGGCAACTGCTGGCGGATAATCAGCGTCTGGTGGATTTTGTTGATGAACTGAGCCGTTACCGCAGCGGCGTGATTCGCTGCCAGCCGGAGGTGGAGAGCCTGCGGTTTTCCGGCGTCTTCCCGCTGTCGGATACCGATAATATTTTAGCCGCGCTGGTGGAAGCGCTTCCGGTACAGGTGCGTTATTTCTCTCGTTACTGGGTTCAGATTACTGCGCGATAAAATATCCTGTCAAAATCTAATAACATTACTATTTATGCTGTTTTCACTTTTTTTCTGCCCGATCCTCATGGTTAAGCGACCTACCATTATCAGTTGCTTTTTTATGCCTAACGATGTGATGAAGAACGCATGATGATCTCCCCAAGGAACCCCATTCATTGAGCCTGTTTCCCCTGTCTCCACGGCGCGGGGCGGTAGGCTAATGGCTGCACAGACGCTGAAATACAATACGATTCGGCCCGCCACGACGGTTCGTTGGGGGAGCGGTTCGCTGTTGGCGTTGGCGCTACACGCCGGGCTGATTGTCTGGATTAGCTACCATGCGCTTGATTCCTCCATTGAAGCGCCGCCGCCCGCCATGATGTTAATGGTGGCGGATAGCGTGCAGTCCACGCCCAGCCCTCAGGATGCGCCTGTCTGCCTGCAGCAGACGCTGTCTACGCCGCAAGAGGCGTCAGCCGAACCGGAGAAAATGACGCAGGATGTGCCACCGCTGGCGCCTGCACCCAAGCCAGTGATTGCCACGGCGCAAAAGGAAAAGCCGCAGCCGCAGAAAAAAGTACAGAAAAAAAGGGAGAAGCCGGTACAGGAAACGACGCCGCAGGAAGAGATTGCACCGTCGGAAAAACCTCCAGCTCCCGTGACCAGCGCACCGCTGCCGGGCAGCAGTCAGCAAGTCGCCGCACCCTATAACAGCGATGCCGCGCAAATGCGTAAAGGCGTGGCGGACTGGAGCAGTAAGCTGCTGGCACACCTGAGCCGCTATAAGCGTTACCCTGCGCAGGCGGCGCGCCAGCGATTGCAGGGCGTTGCTCAGATTCGCGTGACGTTAGATCGAACCGGAAATGTGCTGGCTGTCTCGTTAGCCAGCAGCAGCGGGGTGATGCCGCTGGATAAGGAGTCTGTCGCCTTACCACAGCGCGCGCAGCCGCTTCCGGCGCCACCAGCTGAGGTGATTGGGGATAACGCGCAGCTTACCATCACGATCCCCATTAGCTTTGATTTACGGGAAACCACCCGCTAGCGAGCGATGTGGGCATCATAGCCTGCATAAAAAAATCGAATTGCATAAGGGTTGCCTTGTTCGGTAAAGAACTCAGCGACTCTCTCTCGTTCCAGCCCGTAGCGGCGTGACAACAACCCTGCCTCAAAGGCGGCCTGCTGACGATCGCCTTTGGTTTCCGCCAGATTGTGAGCATAGCCACAGATATAGCCGCGCTGATAATCGTAGCAGTAAGGGTGGATGTCGTTGGTAGATTTTGGACTGGCGGCTTTCAGCCCGGCGAGGACGCCCTCTGTCAGGATAGTTGTCACCCCCATCGAAAATACTAATGACAAGATGGGAACAGAGCGTGAAACGAATTTCACCAGAACGTAAATCAGCCGCACTGGCTAAATTGCTACCGCCCTACAACATGACCGTCACCGCAGTTGCACAGATGGAAGGGATATCGGAAGCTACTCTCTATTACTGGCGTAACAAGGCGAAAGCAGAGGGAATACCGGGGCCGGGTGCAGACAGAACTACAGACCAATGGTCAGCCGAAGCCCGGCTGGCTGTGATTATCGAAACAGCCACACTCAGCGAAACAGAACTCGCGCAATACTGCCGTAAAAAAGGGCTTTACCCGGAACAGATTAGTCAGTGGAAACAAGGCTTTTTGCAGGTGTCTTCGCCCAATGACAAAGCAGCGCTCAAACAAAGCCAGAAAGAAGTTAAACAACTAAAACGCGAACTGGTTCGTAAGGAAAAGGCGCTGGCGGAGGCGGCAGCGATACTGGTGCTGCGAAAGCAGTTGCGGGATTTTTACGGGGAAACCGACGAGGACGACTGACGCCCGGAACAGAGCGGCAGGCACTTATCGGTTATGTGCGGGAAGCGATGGCGTCAGGAGCCCGGCTGTCAATAGCGCTGACGGAAGTGGGGTTAAGTGAACGGACGTGGCGACGCTGGCAAACGTCGTGGGAGGACAGGCGCGTCAGCGCGGCCAGACCCTCCCCGGCGAACCAGTTAAGTGAGCAGGAAGAGCAACAGATACTGGCAATGTGCCATCAGCCAGACTACGCCAGCCTTCCCCCGTCACAAATCGTACCGGCGTTGGCGGATAAGGGGATTTATCTGGCAAGCGAGTCAACCTTTTACCGGGTACTGCGTCGTCATGGAGAGGTGCATCGCCGGGGACGACAACGGGCGGCTCAGAAGGTCACCCCGGCTACGAGTTGGCAGGCCAGCGGGCCGAATGAGGTGTGGACATGGGACATTACATGGGTTCCGTCAACCGTAAAGGAGCGCTGGTTTTACCTGTATCTGGTGGAAGACCTCTACAGCCGAAAAATCGTGGGATATGAAGTGCATGAAACTGAAAGTGGTGAGCAGGCGGCAGCCCTGATACAACGCACAGTCCTCCGGGAAGGATGCTGGCAATCCCCGCCGGTACTGCATGCGGACAATGGTGCGGCGATGAAGTCACAGACGTTGCAAATGAAGCTACATGAGCTGGCAATAAGGCCATCTCACAGCCGCCCAGGAGTCAGTAACGACAACGCGTATGTGGAGTCGCTGTTCAGGACACTGAAATATATCCCGCAGTGGCCGTCATCGGGGTTCGATACATTGGATGAGGCACGTGAATGGGTAGAAGATTTTACGCAGTGGTATAACGAAACGCACAGACATAGCGGCATCAGGTATGTGACGCCGGGTCAGCGACATCGTGGAGAAGACGGTGTGTTGCTGAAAAACCGGGATGAGGTGTACAAAAAGGCAAAATCGCAGCGGCCTGAACGCTGGTCTGGCAGAACACGGAACTGGCATCAGGTAGGGAAGGTCATGCTGAATCCAGAACGGGAGAAACAGGCAGCCTAAATCAACCGGGGGTGCCAACTATCTTGACACTTACCGGTGCGAAAATCGGGCAATCTGCGTTCATTAACCCTGGAATAGGGTTGTCTGGGTTAAGGACAAGTGCTCCGATTGAAGGTTTTACCGCTTTTTCCACCACCCCTCGTAACTAATCGACCTTCACTGGGATCATGGTCCCAGAGTCACCTAATTACAGGTCACTTGACGTAACCGTCAATCACGATAGAATAGATAATGTAACAGCTGACGCATGGAAAAACGCCGACGCCATGCAGACCACCATAAGGTGGACCGATGAGGAGAACGCTGAACATGGTATTTATTCACATTTAATTGTGGAGAGTCGTTCAGGGTGGCGTACCTCCGGCTGTTACAGCATCATTTTTTGATTGCTTTAATTTTGGCCTCAGTTGCGTGATACGCAGTTACTGGGGCCAAATCATTTTCAGAGACCTGCAAAATCGCCATCCCGAAGTATTTCTGAGCTGGTATCGTCGACAACCTCTCATTAGCGTTAAGAATTACGCCCTGCATATTCCGATCCTTATTCATCGCCACTTCACTACGAGTGCAGAATGACGCAGAAAGGATATCCGCCACTTGGATCCAGTTAAGTCCGTCTTTTGCTCGTGATGTGATTATATGTTTGATTTGTTGGGGATAAATCGTAATCCCCGGGCAAGTCTGGCGTGGCCAACCTTCCTTTTTACATATCACGTTGAGCTGATTCAACTGGCGCTTTGTCAGTATATAAGTGAAGAGAGGAGCACGCCATTCATCATTAGGCACTTGCTGAGCAGAACTGATGATACCATCCACCCACTGTGTGTAGAAACGGATCGCATCTCTTAGCGCATCATCACCAATTGCCATAAAAACCCTCGGAAAGAAATGAAGGGAATGTTTATCCCCGCATGTACCTAGCACAGGTAGTTCACCCAAGCGAAAGCAAGCATCCAACATGCTGGATGCTATAGGTCTCCCTTATGAGCTACTGTGTAGAAAGCCGCGTTATTGATATTTTTACCTTGAAAATCAATAACAAGATCCCCATTCTCGGCATCTGCCCAGTGCTTACGAACGGCAGAACGGAATCTTCGACCCAGAGATTTCCTGGTTGATGGACTTAATTTGGTCCACTGGGCACCAAATGTCTTTAAATACAACTCATTAACTTTGAAGTTCTGGCTAGGTTTTATATTTCCGAAAGCAAAATTCATCATGTCGGAGATGGCATTATTAACTTCAATATCACTTAACTCTATGATTTTCAGGTCTAAAAATTCTTTTCGTAGGGCGGATAAAATGACCTCATCTATCTCAGTGCCATGCTCATCAGCACGATCAAGAATCTCACGTAGGAGATTCTTTTCGAGGGATATTTTCGCAAATAACATGTTATTATCCTTTTGTTCTTTTTTTTAATTTGGCTTATATTTTCCGTTCTTAATGATAAGATGTAAATTGTTTTTTGTGATAACATCAAAAAAGAATTGTCAGCCTCCAGCGTCTTCAAGTTTCAGGTAACGTGGTTTTTCGATCGAGTGAACTCCAAACCTCTATATACTATCGCCCTGCCTCCTGAATGGGCGAGGGGGCCGCGCCTGATGGGCACTCTGGGAATACGGAATGGTTAACAAGGAATAACAGCATGATGCACCCGCAAGACGCTTCTCCGGCAATTGGTATCGATCTGGGCACGACAAACAGCCTGATTAGCGTTTGGCAAAATGGCGAGGCACGCCTGATACCGAATGCGTTGAATGACAGCTTCACTCCCTCGGCCGTCAGCATTGATGACGACGGCAGTATTCTGGTGGGCAAACCCGCGATTTCCCGTTTAACGACGCATCCGCATCTGTCGGCGTCGCTGTTTAAGCGTTATATGGGGAGCAAGAAAACCTTCAGACTCGGGGACAAAACGTTCTCTCCCGCCGAACTGTCAGCCATGGTGCTGAAATCGCTCAAAGCCGATGCGGAAAGTTATCTCGGGCACCCGATCAAGGATGTGGTGATCTCCGTACCAGCCTATTTCAGCGACGAGCAGCGCAAGCAGACGCGTTTTGCGGCGGAATTGGCGGATCTCAATGCCGTTCGCTTAATCAATGAACCTACCGCCGCCTCTATGGCTTACGGCTTACACACACAGGAGCTGGGGCGTACGCTGGTCTTCGACTTAGGCGGCGGCACCTTCGACGTCAGCGTGCTGGAGTATGCGTTTCCGCTGATCGAGGTACACAGCTCGGCGGGTGACAACTATCTGGGGGGAGAGGATTTCACGCAGGCGATAGTGAAAAGCTGTCTGAAAGCGTGGAAGCTTGAGGATTCGGCGATTCCTGCGACGGATCTGGCGCGTCTTTACAGTCATGCCGAAACGCTGAAATGTCAGCCCGGCTTTCCTGCTCAATCGAATGAGCTGGTATGGCACTGGCGTGAGGAAGAATGGCGCCTCGTGCTGGATGATGAAGAAATCGAAGCGGCCTGGCTGCCGCTGATGAACCGTATCCGTGCGCCGATAGAGCAGGCGCTGCACGATGCTCGCTTGAAGCCTGAGCAACTAGACCATGTGGTACTGGTCGGCGGGGCATCAAAGATGTCGATTATCCAGAAGCTGGTGGTCAGACTCTTTGGCAAATTACCCTATCAGCATCTGGACGCAGATACCGTTGTCGCCAAAGGGGCGGCGGTGCAGGCCGCCTGTCGGCTACGCGAGCAGGATATTGACGAAGTGATCCTGACGGACGTTTGTCCGTATACCCTCGGGATTAAGACTGCCAACGATAAACAAAACGGCTTGTTTTCTCCCATACTGGAGCGCAATACGGTGGTGCCGACCTCAAGGGTTGAAACGTTTTCCACTGGGTCACCTGGGCAGGACAGTATCTGCATCGCGATTTATCAGGGAGAAAGCCCTTACGTCGATAATAATGTGTTCATCGATGAATTCACCATGCCGATAAAAGCGAAATCGTATAAGCAATCTGTTGAGGTGCGTTTCAGCTATGACATCAATGGGTTGCTGGAAGTGGATGTTAACCTGCCGGACAGCGGCGATAATTTTACGAAAGTGATCGATCGCAGCCCGACGGGGTTGAGTGCCGAGCAACAGCAGAAAAGTCATCAGAAACTGCAAGCGTTGAAGATTCACCCCAGAGATAATCTGGTGAACCGTAATCTGCTGGCTCGGCTGGAAAAAGCCTGGGCGCAGACGCGTCTGGAAGAGCGGGAGCAGATCGGCTTCTGGCTGCGCGATTTTGAACAGGTGCTGGCGGGGCAATATGCACCAGCCATTGACGAAACGCGGCAGCGTATTGAGCAGTATCTGGATGAGGTCTCTCGTTGACGTTTAGGCGGCACGTGCTGTGCCGCCCGAATTATTTTCGTTAGGTTGATGTGGTCGTGGCGTCGGTTTTCTTACCCGTTGGTGGCGCGCCGAATTGGTTCCAGCGGTTAATGCTTGGTGCCAACAGGGGGAGCAACAGAAATATTGGTATCAGGATGCTAAAGACACTCATCACCCACGGCGTACTGGAACCGATATCGTTATAGCGTCGACGTGCCGCAATCAGCAGATTGAGCACGATGAGCACCATCAACAGCCCTTCAATATACGGCGGCGGCGATCCTATCCAGTCGCTCGCGCGATAGAGAAAATAACTTCCCAACCCGCCCTGCATCAGAAAACCGAGACGGCCAATGCGAGCGTTCGTGCGCCAGAACTGCCACCAGTAGCTCTTTTTAGCCTGTGATGCTTTGAACAGGCGTTCGCGCCGATCGGCGCATTGCAGCAGGATTTTTGCGACCAACCTCAGCGTGACGTCTTCGTGTGGGTAGGACACATGCTCGGCTAAAAAACCCTGATCGCTGTTATCGAACAAGAATGAGTCATCCTTTGCACAGCTCTGAATCAGCTTGCCGATGAGGGTGACCCGTTTGTCATCGGAGAACTGTTTTAGCTGTTTTTCCAGTTCGTCCGACCCTTCGGTAAATGCGGTGCGGATCGCGTCTTCCTGTTCCATTTCCACAGGAATCGCGGCCAACTGTTCAAGGTGCTGCTCAGCCTGCCCTTCTTCTCCCACAAGAACGTAAAACGCGTGGAAAAAAATCTGGTAGATGATGGGCGATTTCGCCAGCGCCGCCTGCCAATGTTCATCGGTAAGATAAAAATGGCTCGCCGCAGACTCGCTGTAAATCTCACCGTTGCTGAGATACTCCTCGATAGAAACGGGGAAATTCATCCAGCAGTGATAGTGCAGTGGGTCGGTGAGATCGAGCTGTTTTTTTAAAAGGGGGTAACTGCATCGCCATTGCGGCATTCTGCCTTGCGGAAGAGTCGGGAGAGTGAGTGCGCAGGGTGGGTTAACGTCAGCTCTGGCAGCACTGACTGGCGCGGTAAACCCAGACAAGACGTTGGATCGGTCATCATTAAGGCGATCAGCATCGCCTGTCTCAGCTCGTCTCTGGCGCTGAGATCTTGCGGCTTCTCCACTCCTTGCGGCACCAGAGACGCATCGCACTCGTAGCGTGCGGACAGCTCGACCAGACAATCATTGATCGGGTCGATTTCCTCCGTATGTATGCCGCTGTTATACAGCTGGTTCAACTGACTCAGTGACAGCGGACGCCATTGCCGCAGCCAGGTTTGCGCTTGCAGCCAGGCGGAGGATTTCTGGTTGGTGAACGCGCTGGGCAACGCCTCTTCTGACGGCGAATACAGCCACTCCGTGAAAGCATGAATCGCGCCGGAGGTTTCCAGCCAGGATAAACGCTGTGTCGCCTGAAACTGCAATCCTTGTAAGATCAACGCATACAGTGGCTCGTCAGGCAACGGCTGCGCCAGGATGTCCTGCAACAGGCGCTCATTCCCCACGGTTAACATGCTGGCGTGCCAATACAGCCGATCTTCAATCGCGTCCCCGCTATGCAACAGTAGGTGCTGATAGAGGTTCTGGAGATCCTGTTTTCCCAGCTTCCACAGAGCGTAACTTTCCGCCATAGGCGACAGCGGCAGCTTAAGCGCTTCTCCCCAGCGTATCAGCATCTGGGTGTTGTGCTGCGACGTGAAGAAACGCTGGCGTGGATCGTCTAGCGCTAATCCCGTTAAATCTGGCGCTGGCGTAGTGTTGAACGACTGAATCAATAAAGGAAGCGTATTCGGCTGATGTTGTTTACACCAGTCGATCAGCCATTGCTCCGCCTGTGCATGGTGCGTGTGCTGATAAAGCGTCAGCCATAGCGTGAAGGCTTGCTCGTCATTGCCGGTAAGTGAACACTGCGTGGCACTGAGCGCGAGCCATTCCGCATCGTGCGGAGCAGCGTCTAACTGTTGCAGGCAGTAATCACGCAGTATGGCGTTAGGGACGCCTGCGTGGCTGTGCCAGCGCGCGAGTTTTTGCATCAGCGCCGGGTTGTCAGGCCAATAAATCGCGCTCGGATTGCGTAGTAACGTGCCCAGCATAAACGCCGGACGATTCCAGTACGTTCCGTTAGCCTGCTGGAAATAGAAGATGGTTTCCAGCTGTGCGGGTAGACTCAGGTGCGACAACAGGGAAAAATCGAAGAGATCGTCGTAGTCGAGCGAGTCGAGGAAGTGACGAACATCGTCGATTCCATCGCCTGACAGTTCTCCCTGCCGTTGCTTCCAGCGCAGGCGTTCTGCCAGCGTGCGGACACAGCGGGTGGAGAGACAAGATTCGTGCATCAGGCGCTGAAGCAGCGGCCAGCGAATGCGATCGATCACCTCAAAAGCATGCTGATTCAGCAACTGAATGTAGCGTTCCCAATACAGGGGGACGAAGCGCTCGGCTGGATTGTTTAACAGCCGATCAAATGCCGCGACCAGCGCTTCTGCTTCGGGATCGGCGTGCTCGGTTGTCGGGGACGCGTCATGCGCTTCTGCGGTGGTTTGTTCTTCATCACCCGACGGCATGGGATTCTTCGCCAGCTTGCAGGCGGTATCGTACGCCTCGCGTAGCTGCTTAAAGCCCTCAGGGTCGGTTTCCGGATGAAACTGCGGTACTTTTTGACGATAAGCCTGACGGATAACATCCAGATCCAGCGTCGGCTCAATGCCTAATCGCTCCCAGCACAGTGTGTCCATTATATTTCCGCTTCTGGTAAGGACTCGGGCTTATCCATTTCTATCGGATCAACATCCCAGTCGAGGTCATGAATCGGGCAGTCCGGGTGGGTATAGAGTGTGCCGATCTGGTCAATGTAGTCGGGATTCTGGCTAGCGTTGCTGAAAATGTAGCGCTGGCATTCCGGGTCTTCCTCATCCGAGGAAAGCCAGTAGGTGCGGCCGATTAAGAACGCGGCGTAATAATTCTCCCAACTGCGGTAATAGTAACGCGCCCTGTCGGCCAGCCGGGTGTGAATCCACAGGTTCTCTTTTTCGCTAATCCAGCCGTTGAGTAATCCGACGCGGCTCAGAAAACTCATGCGACCCAGATCCCAGGCACGGATCCCGCCTTCACCGCACAGTGCCGCCGTTTCTGCCACCAGCGCGAGCGCACCCTGCGCTTCTTCCGATTGATTGGCACAATGCTGCTGCCATTCGAACGCCGTCAGGTGGTGCCAAAGGTGATAGTCATTCGCCAGACGCTCGGCGTGGCCGCCGTCTGTCATATCGTTAATCATTGAGATCAGGCCTTCGCGGGAGGTGATGCCCCAGCTGTTGCTCAGACTGATGGGTTCACCGGGCTCATAAAAGGACGGCTCGCAGAAGCGGGCGCCGTACTTGATATTGAGTGCGACCATCGGGGCGGAAAGCGCCATCAGCCAGCGCTGATATTCAGGTTCCATCAGAATAACGTCCAATTCCATCATGGTTAGCGTGCGATCGTACTTTATGTGCCTGAATATCGGTAGCTTTCAATCGAATGAAAAACGGCCATGTTTCACAATTCACTGATTTAATACGATAAAAATGGCGGGTTTGCGGGGCGGTTCGCAGGGGGAAGCGTTTGGTGGGATATTTTCCGCCGCAGGAGGTTATACTGTCAGCTAATCGACGTTATTTATGAAAACTTCACCGGAAAGCAAGCATGTTAAGTTACCGCCACAGTTTCCATGCCGGCAATCACGCCGACGTGCTGAAACACACCGTTCAGAGCCTGATCATCACTGCCCTGAAAGAGAAAGAGAAACCTTTCCTGTATCTGGATACCCACGCGGGTGCCGGTCGCTATCAACTTAGCGGTGAACATGCCGAGCGCACAGGCGAGTATCTGGATGGTATCGCGAAAATCTGGCAGCGTGACGACATTCCGGCTGAACTCGAACCTTACATGCAGGCGGTGCGCACCTATAACCACAACGGCCAGTTGCGCTATTACCCCGGTTCCCCGCTGATTGCGCGCCAGCTGCTGCGCGAGCAGGACAAACTCCATTTGACCGAGCTGCACCCCAGCGATTTCCCGCTGCTGCGCAATGAGTTTCAGAAAGATTCGCGCGCCAAAGTGCTGCGTGACGATGGCTACCAGCAGTTGAAATCCCAGTTGCCGCCGCTTTCCCGCCGCGGTTTCATGCTGATCGACCCGCCGTATGAGTTGAAAACGGACTATCAGGCCGTGGTGAAAGGCATTCAGGAAGGGCATAAGCGTTTTGCTACCGGCGTGTTTGCGCTGTGGTATCCGGTGGTGCTGCGTCAGCACATCAAACGTATGCTGAAAGAGCTGGAAGCCACGGGTATTCGCAATATCCTGCAAATTGAGCTGGCGGTGCTGCCGGACAGCGATCGCTACGGTATGACGGCGTCGGGCATGATTGTGATTAACCCGCCGTGGAAGCTGGCAGCGCAGATGAAGAGCGTGCTGCCGTGGCTGCATAGCGTGCTGGTACCGGAAGGCACCGGACATACGCTGGTGGAGCAAATCGTACCGGAGTAATGCGCATGGCGGTGGTGGGAAACACGGTCAGTTTTTCCTATCGCAACCATAGGCATAACCTTTATGAGGCGTATGGCTCTGGCGTTACACTCTAGGCAAATTTTATTCACTTAAGCATGGATACACTGATGACCAAACACTATGACTACCTTGCTATTGGCGGCGGCAGCGGAGGTATTGCGTCTATCAACCGCGCGGCGATGTATGGACAAAAATGTGCGTTGATCGAAGCAAAATATCTGGGCGGCACCTGCGTCAACGTCGGCTGCGTGCCGAAGAAAGTGATGTGGCATGCGGCGCAGATTGCCGAAGCGATCCATCAGTACGGGCCGGATTACGGGTTTGACACCACGGTGAACCAGTTTAACTGGGGCACGTTGGTCAAGAACCGTAGCGCCTACATCGATCGCATCCACCAGTCTTACGACAACGTGCTGGATAAGAACAAGGTCGATGTCATTCACGGTTTTGCCCGCTTTGTCGATGCGCACACGGTGGAAGTGAATGGTGAGAAAATTACGGCTGACCATATCCTGATCGCGACGGGCGGTCGTCCGGTTCACCCTGACATTCCCTTGGCGCGGAGTACGGTATCGATTCCGACGGTTTCTTTGAGCTGGATGCGTTGCCGAAGCGTACTGCCATTGTTGGCGCAGGCTATATCGCGGTAGAGATTGCTGGCGTGCTGAACGGACTGGGTTCTGAAACCCACCTGTTTGTGCGTAAGCACGCGCCGCTGCGCAGCTTTGATCCGCTGATTGTCGATACGCTGGTGGAAGTGATGAACACAGAAGGACCGACGCTGCATACCGAATCGATCCCGAAAGCGATTGTGAAGAATGCGGATGGCAGCCTGACGCTGGAACTGGAAAACGGTCAGTCACACACCGTCGATTGCCTGATTTGGGCGATTGGTCGCGAACCCGCGACGGATAACCTGAACCTGAGCGTCACCGGTGTAGAGCTGAACGACAAAGGCTACATCAACGTCGATAAATTCCAGAACACCAACGTTCCTGGCATTTATGCCGTAGGTGATAACACCGGTGCCGTCGAGCTAACGCCGGTTGCTGTCGCCGCAGGGCGTCGTTTGTCCGAACGTCTGTTTAATAACAAGCCGGACGAGCATCTGGATTACAGCAATATCCCGACAGTTGTTTTCAGCCACCCGCCGATTGGCACGGTCGGGCTGACCGAACCGCAGGCGCGTGAGCAGTACGGCGACGATCAGGTGAAAGTGTATAAATCTGCCTTCACCGCGATGTACACCGCCGTTACGCAGCACCGCCAGCCGTGCCGCATGAAGCTGGTTTGTGTGGGTAAAGAGGAAAAAATCGTCGGCATCCACGGCATCGGTTTTGGTATGGACGAAATGCTGCAAGGTTTTGCGGTCGCCGTCAAAATGGGCGCGACCAAGAAAGACTTCGACAACACCGTCGCCATCCACCCAACGGCATCGGAAGAGTTTGTGACGATGCGGTGATGGTGTAGGAAAGTTAGCCTTACTGCTTTTCTGAAAAATGAAACATGCTGGTTGAATAGTGAGCTATTTGGCCAGCATTTTTATGGTCAGTCTAATCCGGCTACCTCATCCGCTCACTTGCCAGATTATAGACGCCGCTGCGCTCACGTTTGCCTACTGCCACCACGGCGATAACCAATATGTCGTCAATGACTTCGTAAACCAAACGAAAGCCTGACGCCCGGAGCTTTATTTTGTAGCAGTCCTTCATTCCTCGTAACTTTGCCGCAGGAATATGGGGATTTTCGCAGCATTTTTTTAGTTTTTTGGCAAATTGCTGCTGGATGGTTTTATCGAGCTTGCACCATTCTTTTAGCGCATCTTCCCTGAATTTGACGCTATAGCTCATAGGAAACTATCCAAATCCACGTCAACCAGCGGCTGGTTTTTGCGTTCACCGATTAGCTTAACCAACTCCTGATCGTCCAGCGCATCCAGCATTTTTTCGTAGAGATCCGCAGGAATGCAATAAAACGCAGGCTGGTTGCGGTTCAAGATAGCGACAGGCAGGCCATCGCCAGCATTGACCGTCGCCATTGGGTTCTTTTTCAGTTCACTGACACTAGCACTGGTATCACTCAATATAATATTTGGCATGATAGACCTTTAATGACCGGTTAATAGGTCTTTAAAATAAGCAATCAAAGACCTGTTAACAAGTCTTTTGATGGTTTTTTATACCCGCTCCGAATGGCTTCCTGCCAACAAGATGAAGAAAATGCTGCTTTTATCACGGCATTCACCTGAATAGTGATAATGATTATCGTTAGTGTTTTTTTTATGGTAAGTTGCGGTGAATGGGTTTTATCCCGATTAATGACTTTTCCCTTACAAAACATACCGGTTTTCTCACTATGTCTTTAGCTACCCGTACAACGTCTTCAGCCTATCGGCTGTTCAATTTACGTTTAGAGAGCAAGACGCTGCTCTCGCCTTCATTGGCTCGCTGTGTGTTCACCGGCCCGGAAGTGCGCCAGATGAAACTGGATGCGCCGGATCAGCGCATCAAACTGCTGTTCGCTAGCGAAAGCGGGGAACTGACGCCAATGGCTGTGAGCGACACCTGGTATCAGGACTATCTGGCGCTGCCGCGCGAGCGTCGTCCGATTTTGCGCACCTATACACTGCGTTCTGTCTCACGCGAGTCACAGCAGGCAACGGTCGATTTTGTGCTGCACGGTGACACCGGGCCTGCTTCAAGCTGGGCGAATCATGCTAAGCCGGGCGATGCGCTACAGATCGTTGCCCCCAACGCAGAGGCCGATGGCGATAGCGGCGGCTATGAGTGGGCACCGCACGAGGGCGTTGAGCAAGTGCTGTTGATTGCGGATGAAACGGCGCTGCCTGCGGCCATGGGGATTCTTGAGCAACTGGCGACTCAGCCTTCCCCACCGTCGGTACAGGCTTTTTTTGAAGTGCCGAAAGCGGCTGACTGCGTGACGTCGGGTAATTTCCCGTTTGCTCAGATTCACTGGCTGCCGCGTGAGGAAACCGGTAGCACAGTATGGGGCGAACGCCTGCTGGCTGCGGTGCAACAGGACGTGAAGATCCCCACCAGCGCCTGTACCAAGCGTGATGAAATCGCACAGGAGACGCCGGAAGACGAATTACTGTGGGAACGGGCAACGGCGCATCGTCCGTTTTACGCCTGGGCGGCAGGCGAGTCTTCTGCAATCAAACGGTTGCGTCGTTATCTGCTGGACGAACGCCACCTCGATAAAGAGACGATCAACTTTATGGCTTACTGGTCGCATCGCTAAAAGAAAACGTCAGGAGGGTAATCCCCTCCTGTGCTTATTTCCCCATCATCTCCGCCAACTGCTGTGCATCCGGCAGCCCGACGACCTGTTGTAATTCATTTTTATCATTCAGGTAATAGATGGCAGGCGTGACGTTGGCGCCGAGTTCATCCATCAGCCTCTGATTGTGCTGAATGTTATTCCAGATGTCGCGTGACGACTTCTCAGGGAGCGGGGGGATAGTTTTGCCGTTCGAGAGTTCATAATCATGCCAGGCTTTGGCCGGATCGCTGGCGGCAAGAATCGCGGCGGCATAACGTCCGCTTTCCGGTTTGATAACGCCAACCAGCAACGTTTGCAGCTGTACTTTTCCTGCTTTTACCCACGGTTGTGCCTGCTGCCAAAACTGTTTGCAGTAAGGGCAAAACGGGTCGGCAAAGACGACGATTTTACGCGGTGCATCCTTGTCCCCTTCGGTAATAAACGGCGCTTGCTGTAATTTCTGCCACATCTCCCGACCAGCAGGCACATACACCTCCTGCTGAATCAGCGCTTCACTCAGGTTATTGCCTTTCTCATCATACATATAGCCTGAAATGGCATGCTTACCATCCGGCGTTAAGTAGATGGTAACCCCCATTCCCTGATAGCTGCCCAGCCAGCCTTGTACGCCACCAGGTGCGGTGAACGGCTTGATGATCGTAATGCCCTGTTTTTCGATGTTCTTCATCGCATCAGGCAGAACATCTTGCGCCAGTGACGACGCGGAAAGCGTTAATAAGGTCAGTATGAGGGATAAGCGTTTTATCATGGTGTTGCGCCTGTATCGTGGATCATGTCTGCCGGATAGCCTAGTAGAGAGGTGCCAATAAGGGGAGCTTATTTACGCTTCCTGAATCAGGGAAAGCTGGTGAGCTGCCGCTATGCGATCTACTGTGGCCGAAGAGTGTGGTTTGGTAGGAGCAGGTTTTGCCGTATATTACGTGGCGTTTAATTAGGATTTCTTGTCGGTTGTTTTGCATCATCCTTGATGAGGATGATGTGTCTTGTGGTTTTCCCTGCTGGAGTAATGAATTACCGTGACTCTGACCGAATCGCTGATTGCTTTTACGTTTGCCGCGACGCTGCTGACCCTGACGCCGGGTCTGGACACGGCGCTGATTCTACGCACGGCGACCGTTGAAGGCAGTAAGAAGGCCTTCCATGCCGCGTTTGGTATTCAGATTGGTTGCCTGATTTGGGGCGCGATGGTGGCCTTTGGTCTGGGCACGCTGATTGCCGCGTCTGAGCTGGCCTACAACATCCTGAAATGGTGCGGTGCAGCGTATCTTTGCTGGCTGGGGTTGCAAATGATCCTGAAGCCCAGAACCGAGCTGGTGGCGGAACCATCTGGGGAAGTAAAGCAGCAGAATTGGTTCCTGCGCGGTATGTTGGGCAACGTATTAAACCCGAAAGTGGGGGTGTTCTACGTTTCATTCCTACCGCAGTTTATCCCTGCTGGCCATTCAGTGGTGCTGTGGACGTATCTGCTCGTGCTTATTCATGTCGTTATCGGCACGGTGTGGTCGTCTACACTGATTGCCGCGACGCGCCCGCTGTCGCGTTTTCTGCGTCGCGGCTCGGTCGTGAAATGGATGGACCGGACGACAGGCGTTGTCTTTCTGGCCTTCGCCGCGCGCCTGGCGCTTTCCCGACGGTAGGGGGGAATCATCGGATCCCCCAGACATCAGAACCTGCCAAACAGCAGTGCGATGAGTGTCAGAATCTCTTTGCTGAACGGCTGCCCTTTCTCTTCGGCTAACAGATAGAGCGGGGTGGTACGCCTTTCCCCTTGCTGCAACGGCAGTATTTGTAATTCACCCCGTGTTATGTGCTCTGAAATCCGCGCTTCCGGTAGCCAGCCGTAGCCCACCTGATGCAAAACAGCCTGTGTGGCCGCTTCAAACGTGGTGAATGTCCAGCTTTCGGCAGAAGAAGGCTGCGTCTGTGGCGTCGTGCGCGTCACAATCTCTACACAAGGGTAGCGAGACAGTGCTTCATGGCTTAGCGGTGTCGGCAGTAAGAAAAGCGGATGGCGGCAGTGCGCGACGGCAACAAAATCAACGTTCATCAGCCACTGCCCGGCAATGCCGCCGAGTTCACGTGATGTGATGACATAAATATCTGCCTCGCGTGCTTTCAACTGTTCCGGTGTTTCATTACGCAGCACTTCGGTCAGGTGGATACGTGTAGCCGGATGCTGTTTTTGAAAGGCGCTGAGCAACTGGAATAGGCGATCTTTGGGGAAGGTACTGTCGACAACCAGATTGATACTGGTCTGTTCGCCCATTTTTAAAGAGTGGGCGCGGGTTTCCAATTCATGAAATGAACGTATTACGAGTCGCGCCTGTGCCAGCAGGCTTTCACCCTCTGGCGTCAGCTCGGCTTTGCGTCCGTGGATGGTGAGTAGCGGGATGCCCAGTCGCTCTTGTAACAAAGAAAGCTGGTAGCTAACCGAAGACTGGCTGCGATGAAGCGCATTCGCTGCCTGCGTGTAACCGCCCAAATCAATCACCGCCTGAAGGATTTCCCACTGTTCCAGCGTCGTCTTTGCCAGCATCTTTAATTCATCTAAATATCGAATGGTTTTCCGTGAAAAATAGCGTTATTCATCGAATTAATAAAGCTCTAGAGTGAATTGACACACTTCAGGAGAACGATGATGCCGTCATTTAATCAACACGATCTGAGCCATTTTGTGGGGAAACATCTGGTCTATACCTATGATAATGGTTGGAATTACGAGCTTTATGTCAAAATGCCAACACGATAGACTACCGTATTCATAGCGGTATCGTGGGTAATCGTTGGGTGAAGGATCAGCAGGTGTATATCGTGCAGGTTGCCCGCGAGGTTTATAAGATTTCATGGACAGAGCCAACAGGAACGGACGTCAGCCTGATTGTTAACATGGCCGATAAGCTCTTTCACGGCACGATCTTCTTCCCGCGTTGGATCATCAATAATCCAGAGAAAACGGTGTGCTTCCAGAACGAACACATTGCTGAAATGGAAGCGTATCGCGAAGCAGGCCCGGCGTACCCCACCGAAGTCATCGATGAGTTTGCCACCATCACGTTCATCCGCGATTGTGGTGAAAACAACAATGAGGTCATCAATTGCCCTGCCAGCAAGTTGCCTGCGGATTTCCCTGCCTGTCTGAAAAAATAAACAGCAATAGGCGACACGAGGTCGTGTCGCCTGACTAGCTATTTCGGGTTTTTATCAGAAAGATGTTTTCATGAATCAAGCAAAGGAAATTAACCAATATATTGATAAATAGGTGTTTTTTTATTTATTTGTATTGATAATCATCTTGTGAATCAAGCAACGGTCAAGCAAATTACGCCCAATGGGGAATGTAGCGCATTGCTTTTGTACCAGCATCGGGGTCATAGGGGCGAACTAAACCCATATTAATCGTATCCTTAATCACCCTACTAACCATCGCGCTGTTTTTAACGTCAATTCCAAGTCGTTCCCTTAGCGACGTATTGTTCATCTGTTCCCGATTAACATAACGTAAGCAGCAGTGCAGATAACATGCCCTGACCCTATCGCCTTTATCCATCTCCGAAAATTCTTTGTGACTAAAGAGGACAGCGCGCGTGTGTTTCTCGGTTACTTCAAAGATGGGTGCAGGCAGCTGGTATAACTCAGTTTGAAACACGACTTTATCAACGCCAGTTCCTCGCTCTTCACAAATATTAATTCGTCTCATAAATGATGCTAACGCTTCATTTCTACTTTGTGGCGGTGAGTCAATGAATCGATCAATATCAACTAGCGGGGTTCCTGGATTAGTTATTTCCATACGAGATTCGAAAATCTCGATCATGGGGCCTGTCCCAGTTAGAGATAGATCTTGGTGAATGATGGCGTTTGCCACTAGCTCACGAATGGCTAACTCCGGATACATAGGTACTTCTTTGCGAAAAACTTTTCCAATCTCTTCGTTAGCAGGTAATAGCGTTTTAATATAATCAATCAAGCTCTCGAACCCAATGGCATATCCTTTGCTTCCTGGGATTTCTCGAATAGTTTTTATTCGGCTATTACCACTATATAAAATCAGTCGCACAGCCTTACGCCCCAAATGTTGAAAACTCTGTAGCTTGCGGGCAAATAAGATGGCACCTAAATTGGTAATGTGCCAACGTCCATCAGGAGCGTCATGGATAAGTTGATCGGCTCTGAGAGCTGACAAGATCCCTGCTTTATTATCCGGCAAAGGCAAGTTTACAAGCTCGAAATATGCTGGGTAATCTAGTAATGACAAGACGTCCTCAGCGCTACTATTCTCTGTAGCAAGTAGACGTTCAAATGGGGTTCTATCGAAAGCACGCCAAAGAGCTCGTTCTTTCTCCGGTAGTTCTCTTAGTTTTTTCTTATAAGATCCAACACGAATATATTCTGTGCCATCGAATAGCACAGGAGTATGGCTTGCGGCTTGAATTTCCAAAATCACTACAGGTAATTCTTCTTTCTCCGTAATAAATTCATAGAATCGGAAATGAATCTTTGGTGTGATTTTTTGTAATAGCCAGCTCTCGATCTCCTGTTGCTTATGCTTTTGCGTTAATGGGCGAAAATGCGTACCGATAACATCATGAGACTCATCATCAAGTCCATAGACAAGATAAGCACATGGTTTACCTAACAACGCGGCAGAATTTGCCAGAGCAGAGATGTACTCGCCAATCTTTTCCACGTCGGCATTATGCTTGAACTCAGCCCATTCCGTCTCCTTGGGTAAGCGACGTAACTCGTTAAGTAAGCTCTGTAAATTTTCTTGAGACAGTTCAACGGGCATGCTACCCCCATGTGGGATGATATGAGCTCTATAGTGTACTGGTTACAGAGCTAATCAAACAGCATGAACGTCATCAGGATAAAAATTGATTTCAAATGAAGAAGCGGTCCTTTTGTCGAGATAACAAAACAGACCGCTTGAATATTAATGCTCCGGCCAGAACGGTTCGCCCAGCGTTAGCATCAATCGATTTGCCCATGAGAAGAAGGCGGCGGACTGCACCACATCGACAATCTCCAGCGTATCTAATCCTTGCTCTTGCAGCTGTTTCAGGTCGTTGGCGTTGACCTGCGCGGGCGTAGCGGAAAGGCGTGCCGAGAAATCGATAATCGCCTGCCAGCGCGGACTTTGCCCGATGCCTAAATCGCCGCCGGGAACGACATCCAACAGCCGCTGCACATCGCTATCCTGTTTGGAAAGCTGGCTGGCTTTACGCGCGTGTACCGAGGCGCAGTAAATGCAGCCATTGACCTTGCTGGTGACGGCGGCGATCAGTTCGCGTTCTTTGCGCGGCAGGCCGCCAGCAGTATAGAAAATCCCTTTATCCGTCAGCGTGCGCTGTTCCAGTACCGGGAGATTGCGGCCTAGCAGACGAAAATAGTCGGAATCGGTGTGGCCGAAACGCGCCAGAATCGCCTGCTCATCTGCATTGAATTCGGCCAGCGGTTTGGGCGCGATCCACGGTTCCCATCCTAGCTCTGCCTGAGTAAACGCCTGCGGTGCCGATTTGCCGCTGTGTGTCTGCGGTTGGGTATGCCACTGACCCGCGACGGCGGCCTGCGAATGCGGCTGACCGACGCGATGACCGGCAATCAGGCGATAGCCGCGCAGCAGCCGGCTTTGAAAATTCACAAATGCGATGAGCTGAGACAGCGTCACAATATCGTTTACCGACCAGCCCGCCTGCTCCAGCGCGCTGACATGGGATGCTGAAGCCTGCACGGGCGTTTTCGTCAGGCGCTCGGCGTGATCCAACGCCAACTGTAGCGCGGGTGTCGGCGTGGGGGCCGGGAAGTCTGCCAGCCGCTCGGCGTAGAAATGTTGTAGCTGCTCATCCTGCTGCCAGCCACTAATCTTTGCGGCAAACCAGAAGCGCAGCGATAGCGGCAGTGTTGCATCGTCTGCGGTGTTGGCATTAAACAGCGCATCGTAGCTGCCTTGGGTGTGTCGGGTTGCTGCATCGCGGGTTTTTCTGGCGGCGGCGAGGGCGGAATCTGAGCCGATTTCGGCCAGTGCATCCAGTACGTCAGGGGTGTGTAATGTGTTATCGTGCGTCATGCAATCTCCTGCCCGAGCGGGCTTTTCTGTTTCACGGCGGGTCTCCAGCCCAACGCGGGAGCCACCTGAGTGGCAATCAGTTCAAGCGAACGCAGAATCAGCGCATGCGGTGGATCGATGGAATGTACCTGGAATGTCACATCGGTCGCACGTTCTAGCGAGCTGTCTGCCCGAAGTGACGCGATGACATCCTGCGCGGTGCCGACATGGCTATCGAAGGAGGCGATCAGCGCCTCTACCGAGTTGTGAGGAATCGGGCGGAACGTGCCGGAACGGGCGGCGGAGCGATTAAGCCCTTTTTCTGCCAGACTCAGCGCCAACTGGCGATCGTCAGCCACGAAAACGCTACGCGAGCTGAGAATGCGCGGTGCGACGCCAGCAGGCAACGCGGCCAGATAGGCGTCGATCATCGGATTTTGCAGGTCAGCCAGTGTGGCGTCCGCGAAATGCTCTGGGCGTGGTTGAGTTCGAGAGAGCATCAGGCCATCGCCTGCTTTACCGGCTCGTTCTGCGCCTTCAATGGAGAAAGTGGCCTGCCAGACGCGCTTATCCAAATGCGGCGCAGCAGGGTAGAGCTGATTACCTTCCTCGCTCAAGGCTTCCCCCCGCCACGCAGCACGCAGTTTCTCAAGATAGCGCCCGAGGATCTGCCCGCGCTGTGCGCTGTCGTGACCGAAGGCGGCAAATGAGGACGGTGTACCGCCGGAACCTACGCCGATTTCCAGCCTGCCGTTGCTGAGTAAATCGAGCACGGCGGTATCTTCCGCTACGCGCAGCGGCTCTTCCATCGGCAGTGTAATCACGCCGGTGCCGAGTTGGATGCGGTGCGTGCGTGCGGCAACCAGCGCCAGAAACACCAGCGGCGAAGGTAGCCCGCCTTCATCGGCGTGAAAGTGGTGCTGCGCGACCCAGGCGCTGTCGAATCCGAGTTGTTCGGCTTTGACGATTTGTTCCGTCGCCAGCCGATAGCGCTGCTGAGCGGAAGCATCGTCCAGCAATCGCGTGAAAAATCCCAGCCGTTTCGTTGTCATTCTACAGTCCTTGGTTTAGTGCCATTTTTCAGAGCGCATGTGTTTCAGTGTGAACGTGAGGGTAATGTGAACGGGCAAAAACCGGATGTTGTTGTCCGGGAATGGCTGCAATGAGTTCACGGGTATAGTGATGTGCGGGCTGAGAGAAGATCTGCTCCACCGGGCCGGATTCAAGCTGCTTGCCGTGGTACAGCACGGAAACGGTGTCGGCGATCTGGCGTACCACCGCCAAATCGTGCGAGATGAACAGATACGTTAACCCGAGTGATTCCTGTAATTCGGTCAGCAAACGCAGAATCTGCGCCTGCACGGTGACATCCAGCGCCGAGACAGCCTCGTCTAACACCAATACCTGAGGTTCCAGCACCAGCGCCCGGGCGATAGCAACACGCTGGCGTTGGCCGCCAGACAGCTCACGCGGTTTGCGTGACAGCAACGCAATTGGCAGGGCGACACGCTCGAACATCTCATGAATTTTGCGTTCCCGCTGCGCGGTGGTATGGCGATTAAAATTGCGCAGTGGTTCTTCAACGATGTCGTACAACCGCTGTGACGGATCGAGCGAGCCAAAAGGATTTTGATAGACCAACTGGATTTTCTGCCGGAACTGCCGTAGCGCTTCACCTTTCAGGTGAGTGATATCGGTGCCGTCGATCAAAATGCGTCCGGCGTTGGGGTGATGAAAGCCGAGCAGGCTGCGCGCTGTGGTGGTTTTACCTGAGCCGGACTCGCCGACAATAGCGTGCGTTGTGCCGCGCGCCACGCTGAAGGAGACGTCATCTACCGCCCGAAAGTGTTCCCCTTTACGGCCTGACAAGGGGAAGCTCTGCACCAGATTTTCAACCGAGACAATAATGTCAGATTCCGATGTATTGGTACGCGGTGGACGCGGCGTTGGGTTTAGCGACGGGACGTTAGCCAGCAGCGTGCGTGCATAGTGGCTTGAGGGCGCGTTGAGTACCTCAAGCGTAGGGCCTTGCTCCTGAATGTAGCCGTTCTGAAAGACCAGAAGCCGATCGGCACGCTCGGCCGCTACACCCAGATCGTGGGTGACGAACAGCACCGCTGTGCCATTTTCGCGCCGTAGTTCATCAAGTAGATCGAGAATCCGTTTCTGCACCGTGACATCCAGCGCGCTGGTGGGTTCATCGGCAATAATCAGCGCGGGTTTCAAGGCAATAGCTATGGCTATCAGGACGCGCTGTTTCATACCGCCAGACAGTTCGTGCGGGTACTGCTTTGCGCGCAGTTCCGGCTGGTTGAGCCCCACGCGCTCCAGCAGCGCCAGCGTTTTCTGACGCGTGGTCTGGCGATCTTCCCGCTGATGAATGCGCAGAATCTCATCTACCTGCTCACCAATGGTCTGCACCGGATTCAGGGAACTGGTGGGATCCTGCGGGATCAGACTGATCTGCGCGCCGCGCACGCTGTCCAACCGCTTCTGTGACCAGCCGCTGATGTCCACGCCATTGAGCCGAATGGCACCGCGTGTTAACCGACCGTTTTCGGCCAGCAAACCGATAACCGCCTGCGCGGTGGTGGTCTTCCCTGAACCGGATTCTCCGACCAGCGCGACCACTTCTCCAGGCTGAATATGGAAAGAGACGCCTTCCACGACGGTCTGCTCGCGATCGTCACTGCGATAGGCAATCGTGACGTTCTCCAGAGCCAACACGGGCACCGCGGCGCTGGTTTGTAGGCTTGCTGACAGGCTCATCGTGCCGTTCTCCTGATTGACTGACTGATGCGGTTAGCGGATAGCACAACAAGTACCACCACCAGACCGGGGAAGGTGGTTAGCCACCACGCAGTAGCAATGTAGTTGCGGCCTTCGGCGATCAGCAGGCCCCATTCCGGCGTGGGCGGCGGCGCACCGTAGCCGAGGAAGCTGAGTGTGGAGATAGCCAGAATTGCGCTGCCGAATTGCAGCGCGGCAAAGGCGAAAACGGTGGTCAGTGAGTTCGGCAGAATATGCCGCCATAACACGCTGAGAAAGGTGCCGCCGCTACCGTAGGCGGCTTCGACGTAGTCGCTGTGGCGCACGCGCAGCACTTCTGAACGTACCAGTCGGGTAAAGCTGGCAACGGAAGTGACACCCACGGCAATCGCGGCGTTAACCGTGCCGAAACCCAACAGGATGATGACACTCAGCGCCAGTAGCAGGCCGGGGATGGCCAGCAATACATCAATGCTGCGCATCACGACGCTATCCAGCCAGCCGCCAACGGCACCCGCCAAGAGACCGAAGAAGCTGCCAAGTACCAGACCTAGCCCGACGGCGATGACCGCGCCGGAAAGTGAGTGTACCGCGCCATAAACGATACGTGCGTAGAGGTCACGCCCTAACTGATCGGTGCCGAGCCAGTAGTCTGCATCCGGTGCCAGCCGCTGTGCGCCCGCGATGCCTTCCGTCGGGCTATAGCTGGTAAACCAGCCTGGGAACAGCGCCCAGAGAGCGACGGTTAGCATAACCAGCCAGGCTAGCACTAGTCCCGGCTGAAAGGCGTAGCGACGCAGAAGCGGCCGCTTGCGCAGAAGAGGAAACGTGATTTTTTCCAGTTGTACGGTAGTCATAGCGTGGCTCCTGGCGTGTTTTTCAGGCGCGGATCGAGAAGGGGATAGAGCAGGTCGACGACCAAATTGACGACGACAAAGGCGGCGGCGGAAATCAGCACGATGGCCTGCAATACGCTGCTGTCCTGATAGTTCACGGCTTCCTGCGTCAACTGGCCGAGCCCGTTACGGCCAAATACGGTTTCGGTAATCAGCGCCCCCGCAATTAGCTCGCCCAACAGCAGGCCGGCGATGGTCAGCGTGGGCAGCATGGCGTTGCGGGCGATGTGTCGCCAGAGTACGCCGCTGCGGCTGGCGCCTTTGGCGCGGGCGACGGCAACAAACGGCTGGGTTTGCACCTGATCGATGCTGCGCATCAGCACCTGAGCCAGCGGGGCGGAGATCGGCAGCGCCAGCGTGAGAACCGGCAAAATCAGCCCTTCCCATTCGCCGGGGTTAATCACTGGAATCAGCCCCAAGCGGAAAGAGAAAATCTGAATCAGTACGATGCCGAGCCAGAAGGTCGGCACGGAAATAAACAGCGACGGCAGCGATTGCAATGCGGTTCGCAGCCATTGGAACGGCGTTAACGTCGATAAGAACGCGAGAGCAAACGCCAGCAGGCCAGCGGCGATGAAACCCAGCACCGCGAGCAGCAATGTAGGCGGTAGATTGGCTGCAATCAGCTCAGTGACCGGCACGCCAGCCTGAAGAGAGAGACCAAGATCGCCACGCAGTATCTGGGCTAGCGCATGAAAATATTGCGTGAGTACCGGTGTATCTGCACCGTAGGATAAACGTAGCTGCGCGATCTGCTCGGCGCTCAGGCCGAGCTCTGGGTTTTGAAACTTGATCAGTACGGCATCACCCGGCATCGCCTGAAGCAGGATAAAAGACAGGGTGAATGCCGCCCACAGGACGAGCAGTGCCTGACCGATGCGCAGTGCCAGGTATCGGTTCATGATGATCTCCTCCCTCTTTCTTCTGTGTTACTTATCCAGCCAGGTGTTGTAAAAGCTGGGGCGACCTACGGCTTCAAACGCGATACCTTTGGTGGTGGGCGCGCCAGCAAACACCTGTGGTTCTTCAAAATGGGAATGACGTAGGCCTGATCGATCAGGTAGTTCTGCACCTCTCCCACCAGCGCCAGTCGCTTGCTACGGTCGGTTTCTGCGGCGATGCTATCCAGCAGCGTATTCAGATGTGCATCCACAAAGGTATTCACCTTGTCGCTGGAACCGCCTTTTTGCAGCAGAACGTTACGCACTGTCGGGTAATACTGACTTTTCAGCACATCCGGGTCGGCACGGCCTACCATCGCCGGAGCCACGCCAGTTTTCAGCGGATCGAGGCTATCGACGGTTTTGCTGCCTGCATCACCCGCCAGCACGTTCAGCTTCACGCCGACTTTTGCCCATTGTTGAGAAACCAGTTGCAGGGTTTCTTTGTTCTGCGGCTGCGGCAGAGATTCATAAGCCGTCAGTTCCAGCGTTTTGCCGTTTTTTTGCCGCAATCCTTGCGAACCGGTTTTCCACCCCGCTTCATCTAACAGTTTGTTGGCCTGTGCGGGATCGAACGTGAGCTTGCTGGAGAGATCGACATAGCCGGCGGCGGTTTTAGCCAGTGGCGAGGTGGCCTGTGGGTAGTTGTCAGAGAACAGCGTAGCAATGATCTCTTTGGTGTTGGTGGCGTGCAGCAGTGCTTTACGCACGCGGATATCGGCGACCAGTGGGTTATCCGGGCGGAAAACCACGCTGTTATTGACGCCGCGCGTCGGCGGGGCATAAAGGTTGAAGCCCTGACTTTGCACCCGTTTTTCATCGTAGGCCTGGATCTGACGAATGAAATCCGCCTGACCAGATACCAACGCGCCAATACGCACGCTGTCTTCCGGGGTGACCAGATAGGTAATGCCGTCCAGATAGGCACGTCCCTGATGCTTTGATTTAACCGGTGCCCAGTTGTAATCCTTACGGGCGGTCAGCTTCAGTTCGCGCCCCAGCTTCTCGCTGCTTACCACGAATGGACCAGAGCCGATAATGTTTTTGGCATTGCCTAACTGATTGAAATTGCGCTCAAGCGTACTGAGCGAAACCAGCCCGGAACCGATGGCCGAGGTGCCTTGCAGGAAGCCTGGAGACGGCTTCTTAAAGTAAAACTTCACGGTGAGCGGATCGATAACTTCACTGCGCAGATAGTTATTGATGACCTCTGAAATTGGCTGGTTGAGCGCCGTATTTCCTAATCCGTAGGTATCGAAATTTTTCGCCACCGCGTTGGCATCCAGCGGCGTGCCGTCAGAGAAGGTAATACCGGGACGAATCTTGAATGTGTATTCGGTGTTATCTGCGTTGACGCTCCAGGATTCTGCAACCCACGGTTCGATTTCCAGCGTTTCAGGGTTTTGGTACGTCAGTTTATCGGTTACCTGATTGAGAATGCCGCCGTTTGGGTAAAACCCGCCCGCGGGCGTATAGAGATTGGTGTGCGCCTGCTGCTCCAGATAAATCAGCGTGCCGCCGATTTTCGGTGTGTCGTTCGCTGCCTGTGCGCTTAGCGCACCGCCCAGAAGGAGCAACGAGGCAAAAAGAGTGAGTTTCTGATGAGGATGCAAAAAAGTCGCCACGATGGTTGTTCCTACAGGTAATGGTTTTTATTAACGTTCTGTTTTATCAGGTGAATATGCAGATCGATTCCGCCCCGAAATGGGGAAATACGGCGGGGCGTTAACCGTTCGTTACAGCCGATACTTCCATAGGCGGTAGGAAACAGCAAAGAACAAAACCGGCATTGGTTATCCAGTTTTTAGGTAGGAAAAAGAGAGGTTTTTTGCGGGAAATCGCCGCGTTTCGCGTGTGATGGTGAACTTATTGAGTGGGCGTCGGTAGCGCTGCGAGCGTGTCGTCGCAGCGCTAAGGTTACCTGAAAGCTATTTCAAAACCTGTGGGTTCACGCAGTTTTCTTTTACCTGACCGCTCAGGGCGGCAATCAGATTGTCAACGGCGCAGGCAGCCATGCCATAACGTGTTTCGTGCGTGGCGGAACCGATATGCGGCAGCGCCACAACGTTAGGTAAATCCAGCAGCGGAGAATCGACGGGGAGCGGCTCTTTGACGAACACATCCAGGCCCGCGCCTTGAATGGTTCCTTTCACCAGGGCTTCCGTCAGCGCGTCTTCATCTACGACGGCACCACGACCGATATTAATCAAAATGGCGCTGGGTTTCATTTTTGCCAGCTGCTCGCGCCCAATCAGATGATGCGTTTCCGCCGTGAGCGGCAGCGTGATACAGAGGAAATCAGACTCGGCCAAGAGCGTATCGAGATCGCAGTGACGGGCATTAAAGCGCTGTTCCGCTTCGGAATGATGGCGGCGTGCGTTGTACAGCACCGGCATGCTGAAACCAAAGTGAGCGCGTTGTGCGACGGCCAGACCGATGCGGCCCATCCCCAGAATGCCGATGGTTTTATGGTGAACGTCTGTGCCAAACCAGTCGCTGTCAACGCCACCTTTCCATTCGCCTGCTTTAACGCGTTCGGCGACTTCCACGACCCGACGCGCGCTGGCGAGCATCAGTGCCAGAACCGTATCCGCCACGGTTTCCGTCAGCACGGTTGGGGTATGCATGAGAATCACCCCTTTTTCATTCAGTGCGTCGACGTTAAAGGTGTCGTAACCGACAGAAATGGTGGAGGCTGCACGTAAACGCGGTGCGTGTTGCAGGAAGTCTTTATCGACTTTACCACCGGAACCAATGATGCCTTCGGCCGTTGCCAGAGCCGGGTGGTCGAGTGAAGGAAAGGCGTCAAGTTCAGTGACGGTGAAGTGTTGATCTAAACGAGCGCGTAGATCGTCAGCAACTTTTTTGTACAGGATAACGCTAGGTTTCATCACAAACTCCAGCAGATTAAGGAAGTTAACGTAGAAATAGCTCATCGAATAATCGCGTAGCTGGCGGGAGACTGCAAGCGATACCGCCTTTCCGTCTGTGCGGATGAAAATGCATTATCTATGTAGAAGGAAGCCTTTTCACTGCAGTTCCTGAAACGGGGGGAATAGCACCTCGACCTTACAAAGAGAGAATAGCGATGCTGCGTTTAACGCGCAGAAACAGCTCTATTCCGAATATAAGGCATCCTACGATGCGTTGGCATCCTCGGTCAGCGGCGATCGCCGTCATGTTTGGCTTGGTCATTTCATGGTCTGTCATTCGACAAATCACCCGACCCATCATCACCAACCTGAAGCTGGCAGAGCGGATCATGCCGTACTTTCCTGATCACAAACACAGCCCTGATGACAAAAACAGTCGGTGACATGGTCGTTGACCAATCCACCCGCCTGCATGAAGGCATAGCAGATGGTTGAGCCGATAAATTTGAAGCCGCGCTTCTTCAGGGCTTTTGACATGGCATCCGAAACGTCCGTTTTGGCGGGGACTTCTGCGAGTGACGCGGGGTGGTTGAGACGCGGCTGGTGCTCGACAAAAGACCAAATGAAGTGCGAAAAGCTTTCCCCCTGACTTTCCATTGCCACCCACGCTTTTGCATTGGTGATAATCGCCTCGATTTTTCCACGGTGGCGGATAATGCCGCTGTCCTGCACCAGCCGATCTACGTCCTCTTGCGTCATCTGCGCCACTCGCTCAGGGTTAAACTGGTGGAAGCAACGGCGATAGTGTTCGCGTTTTTTCAGCACGGTGATCCAGGAAAGACCCGCCTGCTGGCCCTCCAGGCACAGTAACTCAAACAGCTTCTGGCTGTCGGTGCAGGGCTTTCCCCACTCGTTATCGTGGTAATCCTGATATAAGGTGTCTTGTGTAACCCAGCCGCAGCGCTGCATGCCTTTCTCCCGATGATGGTGATGCCGTTGATTGTAAGGCGGTCTATCGCAATGTGGTGCGATGATGGCATTTATAATGCTGTATAAGCAACCAGTGTTTTGCGGGCGTGCTCGCAGATATGAAAGGTCGTTTACGGATGGAGCGGAAAGTCGTCGTGGAATCGTGAATAATGTTTTGCCAACAGCTCAGGATTATTCATTTCATTAGCTCAGGGCTATTTATTCGCTCAGGGCTGTTTATTAGTTCAACGCTGTTTAATCGATCATAAAAAAGCATAGACAGAGACAGGGGTACAGGGAATGGCAGTGGAGTGGATTGCAGCCTATCTGGCATTAGGCGCAGTGGTAGGTTTTATGGCGGGTTTATTGGGGATTGGCGGCGGTGGAATCATGGTGCCGGTGCTGACGGCGCTGTTTGCCGCACAGGGTGTGGAGAATACACATCTGGTGCATCTGGCGTTGGGAACGTCAATGGCGGCCATCGTCGTCACCGCGATTTCTAGCCTGCGTACGCATCATCAACATCAGGCGGTGCTGTGGCCTGTGGTGATGCGGATTACGCCCGCTATCCTGATTGGGACATTCGCGGCCACCTGGCTGGCGACGCTGTTGCCGACGCGGGCGCTGGCGATCTTTTTCTCCTGTTTTATGGCCTACGTTTCGCTGCAAATGGTGCTGAATATCAAGCCAAAACCGCAGCGCCAGTTGCCCGGAACAGCTGGCGTTTCGCTGGCGGGGTTGGTGATTGGCAGCATTTCGGCGCTGGTGGCGATCGGCGGCGGGTCGCTCACGGTGCCGTTCCTGACGTGGTGCAACGTCCGTATTCAGCAGGCGATTGGTACATCCGCGGCGGTTGGGCTACCGATCGCTCTGTCTGGTGCGCTGGGCTACCTGATCAACGGCTGGTCGACGACCGGGTTACCTGACTACAGCATCGGCTATGTTTCTCTGCCCGCCGTGCTCCTGATTTCCGCCGTCAGCTTTTTCACCGCACCTGTCGGTGCCCGTCTGGCGCATCGTCTGCCTGTGGCAACGCTGAAAAAGGCCTTTGCGGCATTGTTACTGCTGCTAAGCCTGAAGATGTTGCAGACCGTTTTTTCAGGCTGATCCTGAAATTTGAAAGATGATGACGGGGATTTGCACTTGTTACCGCATTCTGGCTGTATATCTTGCGGTCAGAGGGTATACTGGCGCATTCCTTATAAATCCACTTGTATCGTGCGCGAATCCAACATGCAAAAGTTTGATACCAAGACCTTCCAGGGCCTGATCCTGACATTACAGGATTATTGGGCGCGTCAGGGCTGCACCATTGTTCAACCATTGGACATGGAAGTCGGCGCAGGCACTTCACATCCTATGACTTGCCTGCGGGCACTGGGGCCGGAGCCCATGGCCTCTGCTTATGTGCAGCCTTCTCGCCGTCCGACCGATGGACGCTATGGCGAAAACCCGAACCGCTTACAGCACTATTACCAGTTTCAGGTCGTCATTAAGCCATCACCGGACAACATTCAGGAGCTGTATCTGGGTTCTCTGAAAGAGCTGGGTATGGATCCGACCATTCACGATATCCGCTTCGTGGAAGACAACTGGGAAAACCCGACGCTGGGTGCCTGGGGTCTGGGCTGGGAAGTCTGGCTGAACGGTATGGAAGTCACGCAGTTTACCTACTTCCAGCAGGTTGGCGGTTTGGAATGTAAACCAGTGACGGGTGAGATCACCTACGGTCTGGAACGTCTGGCGATGTACATTCAGGGCGTTGATAGCGTTTACGATCTGGTCTGGAGCGATGGCCCGTTAGGTAAAACGACCTACGGTGACGTGTTCCATCAAAACGAAGTCGAGCAGTCGACCTACAACTTTGAACACGCTGATGTTGATTTCCTGTTCAGCTGTTTCGAGCAATACGAAAAAGAAGCACAGCACCTGCTGGCGCTGGAAAAACCGCTGCCTTTACCGGCTTACGAACGCATTCTGAAAGCGGCGCACAGCTTTAACCTGCTGGACGCGCGTAAAGCGATCTCGGTTACCGAGCGCCAGCGCTACATTCTGCGTATTCGTACCCTGACCAAAGCGGTTGCGGAAGCCTACTATGCCTCTCGTGAGGCGCTGGGTTTCCCGATGTGCAATAAGAAAGAGAGCTAAGAGGCAGCCATGACTGACAAGACTTTTCTGGTGGAAATTGGCACGGAAGAGCTGCCGCCGAAGGCTCTCCGTAATCTGGCAGAATCCTTTGCCGCTAATTTCACGGCGGAGCTGGATGCCGCCAATCTGGCGCATGGTGAGGTGAGCTGGTTTGCTGCGCCGCGCCGTCTGGCGCTGAAAGTGGCACGCTTAAGCGCTTCTCAGCCCGATCGTGAAGTAGAAAAACGCGGCCCGGCGATTGCCCAGGCGTTTGATGCTGAAGGTAAACCAACCAAAGCGGCAGAAGGCTGGGCGCGTGGCTGTGGCATCACCGTTGAGCAGGCTGAGCGTTTGACGACCGACAAAGGTGAGTGGCTGCTGTATCGTGCCCATGCGAAAGGCGAACAGGCGCAGGCGCTGCTGGCTGGCATGGTAAGCACGGCATTGTCGAAGCTGCCGATTCCAAAGTTGATGCGCTGGAGCGACAAAGAAACACAGTTTGTGCGTCCGGTACACACCGTAACCATGCTGCTGGGTGAAGAACTGATCCCCGGTCAGGTATTGGGTATTGACTCTGCTCGTACCCTTCGCGGCCACCGTTTTATGGGTGAAGCGGAATTTACGATCGATACTGCCGAGCAGTATCCGCAGATTCTGCTGGAGCGCGGTAAAGTCGTCGCCGACTACGATGCGCGTAAAGCAAAAATCAAAGCTGATGCCGAAGAAGCCGCACGCAAGATTGGTGGTAATGCCGATCTGAGCGACAGCCTGCTGGAAGAAGTCACCTCGCTGGTGGAATGGCCAGTGGTACTGACCGCGAAATTTGAAGAAAAATTCCTCGCTGTGCCGTCCGAAGCGCTGGTTTACACCATGAAAGGTGACCAGAAGTATTTCCCGGTTTACGACAACAGCGGCAATCTGCTGCCGAACTTCATCTTTGTTGCCAATATTGAATCCAAAGATCCACAGCAGATTATTTCCGGTAACGAAAAAGTGGTGCGTCCGCGTCTGGCTGATGCCGAGTTCTTCTTCAATACCGACCGTAAGAAGCGTCTGGAAGATCACCTGCCGCGTCTGGAAACCGTTTTGTTCCAGCAGCAGTTGGGTACGCTGCGCGACAAAACCGACCGCATTCAGGCACTGGCAGGCTGGGTGGCTGGTCAGATTGGTGCTGATGTGAATCACGCGACGCGTGCGGGTTTGCTGTCCAAGTGTGACCTGATGACTAACATGGTGTTTGAATTCACCGACACGCAGGGCGTGATGGGGATGCACTATGCGCGTCATGATGGCGAAGCGGAAGATGTTGCCGTTGCGCTGAACGAGCAGTACCAGCCGCGCTTTGCAGGTGATGAACTGCCGTCTTCCTCAGTGGCCTGTGCGCTGGCGATTGCCGATAAGATGGATACGCTGGCAGGGATTTTTGGCATTGGCCAACACCCGAAAGGCGACAAAGACCCGTTTGCACTGCGTCGTGCCGCCCTTGGTGTGCTACGCATCATCGTCGAAAAGCGTCTGCCGCTGGATTTGCAGACGCTGGCCGAAGAAGCGGTGCGTTTGTATGGTACCAAGCTGACTAACGCCAACGTTGTCGATGATGTGATTGAGTTTATGCTCGGCCGTTTCCGCGCCTGGTATCAGGAAGAAGGCCACAGCGTGGATACCATTCAGGCGGTATTGGCGCGTCGTCCAACTCGCCCGGCAGATTTCGATGCCCGCGTGAAAGCCGTCAGCCACTTCCGTTCGCTGGATGCCGCCGCGGCGTTGGCAGCGGCTAACAAGCGCGTTTCCAACATTCTGGCGAAGTCTACCGATACGCTGAATGAGAGCGTCAACGCTGCCGTATTGAAAGACGCGGCGGAAATTACGCTGGCAACGCACCTTGTTGTGCTGCGCGACAAGCTGACGCCGCTGTTTGCTGAAGGTTGCTATCAAGAAGCGCTGGTTGAGCTGGCTTCGCTGCGTGAACCTGTCGATGCATTCTTCGATCAGGTAATGGTAATGGCGGAAGATGAGCAGGTGCGTGTGAACCGCCTGACGCTGCTGAGCCAACTGCGTGAGCTGTTCTTGCAGGTTGCGGATATTTCTGTGCTGCAATAACGACGATAGCGTTACGTAATCTTTCCCCGGGTTGCAAGCGGGCTCGGGGAAAGATCGTTTAGCTTGCAGCGAAGGCCATTTCACCTTTTATTTGAATGAATGATGTTAGTTGGGGACTATTTTTCATATGGCCGTGATTGTCTTGATTTGAATGACATTCAATGCAAAGTGCTTGTAAATTGTTTTTGTTATTATTATTTTTTTGTCCATCGCGGTGGTGGACATGTAAAAATTTATTTAAATCTTTACGTTCAAGAATTATTTTGCAAATTGCACATTGCCAATTAACTGACTCTCGATATTGTTTTGATATTATCTGGAAATCTTTGGAGTAATCATTAATCGGAGCAGTAACGTCATTATGCTCGACATTGTACGTCGTTGCTGAATTTGGATAAACGCTAAAAAACTCTCTTAGATCAAAAGTAGAAAAAATATTTTCTCTATCCTGATATTTTCTAGAGTAGTTTTTCCAATTTAATGTTTCGAGACAAAATTTACATACATCTAAACTTTCCTCTCTAGTGATCCACTCTGTTTTTTCAGTATTCTGTGATTTTATTGTAAAAATACCGTCACTGCGGGTGGCTGCAACGTATCTTCCACTTTTATTATTTTCCCACATTCTTTGTAATGTTTTACAGTTTGCCAAGTGATATTTTGGCAAACTCATACTCCCACCATAAGATGCAACATCTCTTATATGAAGAATAACGCGTTTATCTTTATAATTAATCGTGTTGTCACTATTAATTTCTATTTCTAATATATCAATGTCTTTTCCTGTTGTTGAAAGTATTTTATCAAGAACAAGTGCGTCCATTTTTATATTAGCAATTGGTGGGATAATCTCCGCTTTCATTTCCTTGCGTAGCTTATTGAAAATTGGCGATTCAAGAAAATCGGGAAGTTGAGAGACGAGAAACGAATCCATTATATTTTACTCCCTTTTTCTACAATATTGGCTACCTGGCGTTCAACATTCGTCCTGACACGAAATTCTACTCGTTGAGAACGCGCACTATCTTCAACCTGCTCTGGGGATGTGATCGTTTTCCCTTCTTTATCAATGGGCTTTGCTGAAGAAAACCCAATGGCGCGAACGTGATTTTTAAACCAACTTAAGGTACTTTTAGAGTCTGAAACAGCGGGCATATTCATAATATATGACAGAGTTGTCCGAGTTCTTGACTGAGACAGTTCCATGTTATGAAAATAAGCATCATTTTCACTTACACCAGTTCGCCACATCGTTGATGTATGTCCCTCAATGCGTATTTCCTCAATATTATTGATATATTTTTATCAGTCATAATACTAAGGTAGCGAGGAATAAATTCATCTAAGATACTTTTAAATTCCGGCTTTAGCTCAGAGGAACTGGTCGTAAATAAAATATTTGGCTCTTGGAATCGCACTGTTAGATCTTCGTCGATTGTTGCGTGCCAGCGTTTTAGATCGTCCTGGAATTCGTGCTGTAAGGCTTGACCAAGCCCCTGTAAGGTATTTCTATATACAGATGGGATCTTAACCATCTCCTGTACTTTTATCATATAGACAACAGAAATAAGTAAAAAGATCATCATTAGAGAGGTCATTAAATCACTCAGACTGATCCAAAAATCCTCTTTATCTGCTTTTTGGCGAGTCAGTAATGGATTATTCATCTTCTATCCCCTATCCCCTTAAATTCTCTGATAGGCGTACGACGTCTCTTAGCTTTTCTGTTAGCGGATCGTAATCCTGTACAAATTTAGAAGACAGTGCCCCTAATTGTTGGCCGAGACTATCGAGAGATTTCTTCAACGCAGCCGCTAGAGCTGCATCTAATGTTTGAACCTGTTGCTCTGTTTTTTTATTCAGCTCGACAATATTATTCGTTACATCTTCATTGTGTCGCTGTATGTATTTAGTGAGATCTTGAGAAAGGCGTGTTATCTGCTCTTGTAGCTCTGTGCCTGTTTGTTGCACAGATTTTTGCATTTCCTGATTTTGGTTTCTTATAGCATCAAACATTGTTTTTGAACTATCTATCATCTGGTTGCTAAAATCGGCTGTCGATGATTCCAATGTTTGCGTTACAGTATAAACACTATTTTCAATGGCTGTGGCGGAGGCTGTAGCCCCGTTCCTCACATCCTCTATAATAGCCATGATTCCTTTTTCTATTTCGGGGATGCCTGTTTTTGATGATTCAATTAATTCAGCAAGTTGTTTCAGATTTTCTTCTATGCCTTTTTCTAAACTAGAGGCCGTACCAATCGTTTGATGAATGTCTTTTGCAACTTGAGTAAATGATTCCGATTGTGTCATTATTTCAGAAAAGGATTGGGTCGCTTGTTGCATATTTTCTGTTGTTTGAGTTTGTTGCTCAATCATCTCTCGTATTTGTAGGCTGTATTGCTGCTGCCACTCATTTATTTTACCGACAGCTTCATTTAACTGTTTGAAATTGTCGCCAAATTGTTCACCAATTTTTTCATTAAAATCATGAATAACTTCTTTTAATGCTTCAATTAATGCTTTTGAGTTGTTTTCAGTTTGATTTCTCGAGAATTCAATGAATGCATTATGGATATTGGTTAGCTTATCGTTTTGATCTCCACGCATTAATTTTAACTGTGTCAGCAAAGATGCGTCTTCATTTCCTGCGATAGCATAATGCAATCGTCCAATTGATTCTGTAGAAAGCTGCAGGTGTTGAACAATATCGTCAATTGTGGAGTCTGTTGGTGTTGGTTGGTTGTTTTTTGTTCTTACACCACGGAAAGCATAGCGCCATTTTATAATTAATGCGCAAGCGACACCCACAACAGAGGCCCAAAATGCGGTTTTTATGCCATTAATCAACTTAGGTAGGCTATTTTCTACATCATTCATATCGAATGATGCCAAGCCTAACGCAATGCCCAGAAAGGTTGCCAATATCCCTATAGTAATGAGGATTCCTGGTGATTCATGAGCTTTCTTCTCGGTAAAATTCTGATTGCTATAGATGAAGTAGGCAAGGATCACAGCAATAAAAAGCCATGTTTCAAGTGGTAATATATTAAGCATAGAGTAGTCAAATCGTCCGTTTGTTAAAAATAAGATAAAAATGAAGCTATAGTGCTAAAGGAGGCACTTTTTAGTTAAGGCAGTAAATTGCATTTTAATTAGCTTGATAATTATTAAATTATGTAATCATTTTTTCATACTATCGAGTAACCTCATCTTTTAGGTGTTCGTTATTATTAGGATGAAAAATGCGATATGAAACGCAATTTTAATAATATGTTTATGATTAAACAATAACCATATTGGTTTTTATTTCTTTTGAACGTCAGATCTGACCTTTCCTGCACAGCCAGCCTGATTCGACTATGCTTATGTCGTAGAAAATCTTGTCATGGAAAATCCGTCGTCAGCGTGTTTGGGTTTGAAAAAAGCACGGCTGGCGGGGCAGTAAGCATAACAGGAGTAGGGAATGAGAAGGCTGATGATGTACCGTTCACGCTGGCTGCTGCCGGTTCTGGTTATTCTGGCGGCATTGCAGCTGGCTGCCTGTGGTGACAGCGAGGCGGAGCAGCGGAAGGCATTCATTGCGTTCCTGCAAAGCGCGCAGTCGCAGCAGGGTGGGAAGCTGCCGACATTGACGGAAGAGCAAAAGAAGAATTTTGGCAATTTTGCCAACGATTACGCGATCTTAACCACCTTTTCTCAGCAGTTTAATCAGGCGATATCCGGCAGTTTGACGCCGATGCTGGGGCAAATTTCCCGTATCCGCGTCCCTAAAGACTATCTGACACAGCGCGATGGCCTTCGGCAATCTATCGGGGCAATGAACCTGCTGAGCCAGCATGTGCAGGCGGCGAAAGTACAGGCGGACAATGCCCACCGGATGCTAAAACAGCCTGAAGAGGTACAGATACCCTATGAGCGGCTGTATGCACGCACGGTAATACAGCCAACTAACGCGCTGTTACCCGCTATTCCAAATGCGATTGCTTTTGCACAGAGTCTGACTCAGATCGGCGATTTCCTTCAGGCTCAGGGCGATCAGGCCGTGTTCAATGGTGCGTCTGTGCAATTCCGTACGCCACAACAGGTGGCGCAATATAACGGCATGGTGGCGGCGTTACCCATGCAACAGCAGAATTTAATGAATGCGCTCAGAGGGGTAAATGGCGTGAATTCTCCCTAGCCGCGTCGTTTTCTCATGTTTTAGCGATGCGCTATTACGGATAGGGATTCTGGATAACAGGGCGATGAGAGGCGAGGGGGGTAAAAATAAATTGTGAGTGACATCACATAAATAAAACAAATACAGGTCTTTAAAGTGTGACTTATATCACATATAAAGGGCCGTGTTGGTCTGGGAATTGGTTTAGTTTTTCATTTTTAACGTTTTTTTGTGAAGTAAATCACCTATTTGTATCGTTGATGTAGGGTGGTTGTGTGATTTTTGTCACGTTACTGCCGTGGAGTTGCGGTATGAAAACAGCGTGTTAGAGTCCGCGCTGCATACAGTAATACTGACGGAAGCAATCGGTGTTTTGATAACCGATAGGCCTATAAGAGCCGGGGTTTTGGTCACTGCTGATATCTCGGTAAAAATAAGGCTGTCGGTCGTTGTTGCTAACCATCGCTGCAACTAACACATATTGCCACGCCGTCTCACGATAATTACCACGCGCTCTTATTGTCAGCGCGTTTCAATAGGGGTGTGTTTTTATGCTTTCACCAGATATTAAGATCAAAGTGCAAAACTTTGGTCGCTTCCTCAGCAATATGGTCATGCCCAATATTGGCGCCTTTATCGCCTGGGGTATTATTACCGCTCTGTTTATTCCTACCGGCTGGATTCCCAATGAAACATTGGCGAAGCTCGTCGGCCCGATGATTACGTATTTGCTGCCATTGCTGATTGGTTATACCGGCGGACGTCTGGTATTCGGTGAGCGTGGTGGCGTGGTGGGGGCAATTACGACGATGGGTGTGATCGTCGGGACCGATATCCCGATGTTCCTCGGCGCCATGATCGTCGGCCCATTGGGCGGCTGGGCGATCAAACGTTTTGACCGTATGGTCGACGGTAAAATCAAGAGCGGCTTTGAAATGCTGGTCAACAATTTCTCTGCCGGTATTATCGGTATGTTGTTGGCAATTCTGGCATTTTTTGCGATTGGTCCGCTGGTTGAAGTCTTCTCTCGGGTACTGGCTTCCGGCGTTAACCTGATGGTCCAGAACAACCTGCTGCCGTTTACGTCCATCTTCGTTGAACCGGCGAAAATTCTGTTCCTGAACAACGCGATCAACCACGGTATTTTCTCACCGCTTGGCATTCAGCAGGCAACGGAAACCGGCAAGTCTATTTTCTTCCTGATCGAAGCAAACCCAGGCCCAGGTATGGGCGTGTTGATGGCTTATATGTTCTTCGGTCGTGGTAATGCGAAAGAGTCTGCGCCAGGTGCGGCGATTATCCACTTCCTGGGCGGGATTCATGAAATTTACTTCCCGTATGTGCTGATGAATCCGCGTCTGATTATTGCGGTGATTCTGGGCGGGATGACTGGCGTATTTACGCTGAGCGTGCTGGGCGGCGGTTTGGTTTCTCCAGCGTCTCCAGGCTCCATTCTGGCGGTGTTGGCGATGACGCCAAAAGGCGCTTACTTCGCTAACCTCGCAGCCATTGCAGCGGCCTTTGCGGTGTCCTTCATCGTGTCGGCGATTCTGCTGAAAAGCACCAAGCAAAAAGAAGAAGACCTGAGCGATGCAACGCGCCGCGTACAGGAAATGAAAGCCTCTTCTAAAGGCACGGCAGCTAACGTTGGTGTCAGCGGCGATATGAGCACCGTGCGTAAAATCATCGTAGCCTGCGACGCCGGTATGGGTTCCAGCGCGATGGGTGCTGGCGTGCTGCGCAAGAAAGTGCAGGACGCTGGGCTGACCAACATTTCGGTGACTAACAGCGCGATCAATAGCCTGCCGGACGATGTCGATCTGGTGATTACACACCGTGACCTGACCGAGCGCGCGATGCGTCATGCACCGCAGGCACAGCACATTTCGCTGACCAACTTCCTTGATAGCGGTCTGTATAGCGATCTGGCGGCTCGTCTGGTGGCTGCGCAGGGTGCCGTGCAGCCTGAAACCGTGGCGACGCCTGCCCCTGCGACTGCCGATGCGCAGACGAACCTGTTCCAATTGGGCGCTGGCAATGTGTTCCTGAATCAGCATGCGACAGACAAAGAGCAGGCAATCCGTTTCGCTGGTGAGCAACTGGTGAAAGGCGGCTATGTCGAGCCTGAGTATGTTGAAGCGATGCTGGAGCGCGAAAAACTGACCTCTACCTATCTGGGCGAGTCGATCGCCGTGCCGCACGGTACGATTGAAGCGAAAGATCGCGTGCTGAAAACGGGCGTTGTCTTCTGCCAATACCCTGAAGGGGTGCGCTTTGGCGATGAAGAAGATGAGGTTGCGCGTCTGGTTATCGGTATCGCTGCCCGTAACAACGAACATATCCAGGTCATCACCAGCCTGACCAATGCACTGGACGATGACGCCGTCATTGAGCGTCTGGCGCACACGCAGGATGTTCAGGAAGTACTCGACTTACTCTCCGGTAAAAAGAGTGCCTAATTGATGTGGCTAGTGCCGCCTTCGGGCGGCCTCTTTTTATGTTTTTTTAAGGTTATGTCTCATGAAAGCATTACATTTTGGCGCGGGTAATATTGGCCGTGGGTTTATTGGGAAATTGTTGGCGGATGCCAACGTCGAACTGACATTTGCTGACGTCAATCAGCCGCTGCTGGATGCCTTGAACAGCCGTAAAAGCTATACGGTACAGATTGTTGGGGATAACACACGTCTTGATACCGTGAGCAACGTTAGCGCCGTTCACAGCGGTAGTCAGGATGCCGTCGCGCTGATTGCCGTGGCCGATTTGGTAACGACCGCGGTGGGGCCGCAGATTCTGGAAAAAATCGCCGGAACTATCGCTCAGGGGCTGGTTAAGCGTCATAACGACGGCAATTCCCGGCCGTTGAACATTATTGCCTGTGAAAATATGGTGCGCGGCACCAGCCAGTTAAAACAGCATGTGTTGAAACTGCTGCCCGAAGGCCATCAGGAATGGGTTGTCGAGCATGTGGGATTTGTCGATTCTGCCGTGGATCGCATCGTTCCCCCTTCCGAAGCGGGCAGTGATGATGTGCTGGCGGTGACGGTAGAAACCTTCAGTGAATGGATTGTCGATAAAACCCAGTTCTGCGGTGAGCCGCCAGCGATTCCCGGTATGGAATTGACTGACAACCTGATGGCGTTTGTCGAGCGTAAGCTCTTCACACTGAACACGGGTCATGCGATTACGGCCTACCTCGGCCAGCAGGCGCGTCATCAAACGATTCGCGACGCGATTCTTGACCCGAAAGTCAGAGCCGTAGTCAAAGGCGCAATGGAAGAGAGTGGCGCGGTGCTCATCAAGCGCTATGGTTTTGATGTGGATAAGCATGCCGCCTATATCAATAAAATTCTCAGCCGCTTTGAAAACCCCCATCTGCATGATGATGTGGAGCGTGTTGGCCGCCAGCCGCTGCGTAAACTGAGCGCTGGCGACCGTCTGATCAAGCCGCTGCTGGGAACGCTGGAGTACCATTTGCCGCATGACAATCTGATTACCGGTATTGCCGCCGCGATGCATTATCGCAGTGAACAGGATCCGCAGGCGCTGGAACTGGCTGAGTTGCTCCGTGCACATGGGCCGCAGGCGGCGCTGGCACAGATTTCTGGTCTGGATGCTGACAGCGAGGTTGTCGCGCAAGCAGTGAATGTGTATAACGCCATGCAGTAATCGGCGCGTCTCGTCACCAGGCTGGTGTGGTCTTTTCGACACAATGTCATGTATATGGGCGACGTCGGGAATGGGAGGTCGCCACACCTGCCGGTGTAAGCATGCTGCCGAGATGGGGTATGCGGTGTGCGGGGTTAAAGAGTCGAGAAGTGACGATGGAAGAAACACAGGCGTTTGAAAACCGGGTTCTGGAAGCGCTGAACTCAGGGAAGACCGTGCGCGATTTTATGCTTTGTGCCGTTGAATTGCTGGCTGAAGCGGTCAGCATCCTGATGTTGCAGGTGTTCCGTAAAGACGACTATGCGGTGAAATACGCCGTTGAACCCTTGATGACGGGAACGGGCCCGTTGGGCGACCTTTCCGTGCGCCTGAAGCTGATTTATGGTCTGGGAATGATCAGCCGTAAAGAGTACGAAGATGCGGAACTGTTAATGGCGCTGGGTGAAGAACTGTCGCATGACGATGGGCATTACCGTTTTACCGACGATGAAATTCTGGGACCTATCGGCGAGCTGCATTGCGTTACGGCGCTGCCCGCAGAACCCGCTTTGCCGCCGGGAGCCGACGCTGCCGACCCGCTTCTGGTGAACATGCAGCAGCAGCGCTATCAGCAAATGGTGCGTTCCACGCTGGTGTTATCCCTGACCACTCTGATTGCGCAAATCAGCCTGAAAAAGGCGTTTTAACGCGATTCTACAGTATCACGTCACTGCGTCAGCCAAGAGTATAGTGTATGCTGTGCTCCGCATTATTCTCCCGTTATACAGGTTATCTTTTATGAAAGAGCAGGAAAAAGCAGAGATTAAACGCCTTAGCGACCAATTGGATAAGCTGACGCGTAAGCAAGCCACGCTGCTGGCACAAGGTGATGCTGAAGCTATCGCCCTCAATATGGAAGTGCGTGAGAAGCTGACGGCCGAAATTGAGCGCCTGCGTAACGTGAGAGAACAGAAACTCAGTAAAGAAGCGCAGAAGCTGGCGAATCTGCCTTTCAGCCGTGCTATTACGAAAAAAGAGCAGGCTGATATGGGGACGTTGAAGAAAAGCGTTCGCGGTTTGGTAGTGGTACATCCGATGACTGCACTGGGGCGCGAGATGGGCTTAACAGAGATGACGGGCTACGCGCCGAAACCGTTCTGAGGTTTGTTTCTCTGCGCCGACAGACGCTGATGATGTACGTGTTGGCGTGATGGATTTGTTGATGAAGCCCCTGTTTAACAGGGGCTTTGTTGTTTCTGGTACGTGGCTGTTGCGATATTAGCGCGGTGCGTGCAGACGATGCGTTGGGTTGGTAAATGCGATACTGGCAGGCGTCTCATCGTGCTGTGTATTGGCCAGACGGAAGACGGAAACCGCCTGCTTCAGCAGTCGTGCCTGTTCTTCCAGCGAGTCGGCGGCTGCAGAGGATTGTTCAACCAGCGCGGCGTTCTGCTGCGTGGTGCTGTCCATCTCAACAATCGCCTGGCTAACCTGGCTGATGCCCCGGCTTTGCTCATCCGATGCAGTGGCAATTTCACCCATGATGTCATGCACCTGCGTGATCGAGGTGACGATATCATTCATCGTTTTGCCTGCACTGCCGACCAGCGTCGCACCGTGTGATACCTGATTAACCGATTCAGAGATCAGGCCTTCGATTTCCTTCGCGGCCTGAGAGCTGCGCTGTGCCAGATTGCGGACTTCGCTGGCGACCACGGCAAAGCCACGGCCTTGTTCACCAGCGCGAGCGGCTTCCACCGCGGCGTTCAATGCCAGAATGTTGGTCTGGAAGGCGATGCTGTTAATGACGGACGTGATTTCCGCGATACGTTTAGAGCTGTTTTCAATCGCGGTCATGGTTTGCACCACGTTATTCACCTGCTCGCCACCCTGTTTGGCCGTTTGGGAAGCACTGATTGCCAGTTTGTTGGCGTGGTGCGCGTTATCCGCGTTTTGCTTAACTGTCGCGGTGAGCTGTTCCATGCTGGCGGCGGTTTGCTCAACGGCGGCGGCCTGTTGCTCGGTACGTGATGACAGATCCGTATTGCCCGCGACTATCTCGCTGGAGGCGTTAGAAATCTGGCTGACGCCGACGCGAATGTTATCGATCATATTGTGCAGGTTGTCATTCATTTTCGACATTGCACTCATCAACTGACCCAGCTCATCCTTACGGGTTGTGTTAATGGACATGGTGAGATCGCCTGTCGCGATTTTTTCAGCCATGTTCAAGGTGTTGCCCAGCGGTGTGGTGATCTGGCGTGAAATGAACCATGAAATCAGCAGGCCAAGCAGCAGCGTAATCAATGCCGCAATGCTCATTTGCAGCGTGGCGCTATGAATATCTGCCTGTGAGGCTGCCAGTTGATCGCTAAGCAGGGATTTAACCACGCTGTTCAATTGGTCGGCGACAGCCTGCATTTGTGCTGCTTGTGCCATCTCTTCCTGATAGGCTGGCATGTAGGCCAGAACCTGCTCTTCATAGTTGTTCATGATTGTGAGAACGGGTGCCAGCGTTTCACGCTGTTCGGTAGATAGGCTCTGATACAGGAAGGTCAGTGACGTTTGTGCCGCATCAATGGCATCCGTCAGCTTTTCTTCGGATTCTTTATTGGGAGAAAGTAATAAACCACGGACGTGGTAGCGGACGGCAATCAGTTTTTGGTTCAGGTCAGAAAGTAATAATTGAAGCGTTGTGCTGTTGTCTGTCTTTAATTGCTCGTTGAGCTGTTGTAGCGGTTTTTCCGTTGTTGAAAGATTCCAGCTTTTTCTAACGGCATCCTTTTTGCTCACGGCATTAATATAATTATTTTGTTTTTCCTGATAGCTGGTAATTAATGTGGGGATGTTGGCTATTTTCTTGGCGTCATTTTCCGGCCAGTTAAATTCTTTTGCCTTTTCAGCGAGTTTACTGACATTGGCAATGTGTTCAACGTTCCTTTTTATATCATCAGGATTATAAGTGGTGCCGTATAGTGCACGGTAATATTTAGCTTGGTTAATTTCATCATTAATATTGTTGCTTAAATTAACTTTATCGATACTGTCTTTCAGCGAGCTAATATGCATAATGCCCGCGCCGGCAATTACCATGGTCATCAGCAGAATCAGGAAAAAGCCTAATCCTAATTTTTTACCGACTTTTAGATTGTCAAAATTCATAGCCATCACATCCCACCACTATATCGTATTGAGTCAAATTCATTATCCCGATGCACACTTGATTAGCGGTGCTAGCATCTCGGATTACCGCTTGCCAAGCCTATTTTTGCAAAACTACATGGTAAAAACCCGCAGTAGATATCGGCATGTTACTCTGAAACTTTACGAGCCAGCCAGCGGCGGCCTGTCGGAGAGAAACGTAAAGATGAACCGGATACCAGCGTACAGGTGGCTTGAAATATAGCGGGGACAATAAAAAACTGGAATAACAGACTGTTATTCCAGTTTATATTCAAACGCAGAAGAAACCTGATGGTATCAGGCGTTTTTCGCGCCAGCAAAACGTGCGGCGGCTTCGTCCCAGTTCACCACGTTCCAGAAGGCTTTAGCGTAATCTGGGCGACGGTTCTGGAATTTCAGGTAGTAAGCGTGTTCCCAGACGTCCAGGCCGATGATTGGGTAGCCAGAGGCGCCAGAAACGGCTTCGCCCATCAGTGGGCTGTCCTGATTTGCAGTAGACACGACAGCCAGCTTGCCGTCGTCTTTCAGAACCAGCCAGGCCCAGCCAGAGCCAAAGCGGGTTGCTGCGGCTTGCTCAAATTTCTCTTTAAACGCATCAACGCTGCCGAAATCGCGTTCGATGGCTGCTTTCAGGTCGCCAGTCAGCGTCGTGCCAACTTTCAGGCCTTTCCAGAACAGGCTGTGGTTGGCGTGGCCGCCAGCGTTGTTACGCAGTGCTGCTTTTTTCTCAGCAGGAACTTTATCCAGTTGAGCGATCAGCTCTTCAGCAGACAATTTAGCCAGCTCAGGCAGAGATTCCAGCGCGGCGTTAGCATTATTGACGTAAGCCTGATGGTGTTTGGAATGGTGAATTTCCATCGTTTCTTTGTCGAAATGCGGTTCCAGTGCATCATAAGCATATGGCAGCGATGGCAGTGAATAACTCATGTTTAGCATCTCCATGGTAAAAAAAATGTTACAGCACTGTACTGTTAGTGCCGCGTAAGCAATACGTTCATTATAGTTAATTAAATGATATTGAAAATGATTATTCTCGCTCTGATATCATGAGCCATATTGCTTTACCTCATGATAACAAACGGTTATGTCATTATCGCACTATGTAGAAACAAATTAATCTATACCCGTCATACTTCAGGCTGCGCTGGTGGTGTTGTTTACTCGCTCAGACGCTGTGGATGTGTGTAGATGGTCGCCTGTCCCGGTCGACAAAAACCGACCAGCGTCAGGTTGCAGCGCTCTGCGACCTCAACAGCCAGAGAGGTTGCCGCTGAGGCAGCAAACAGAATTTCCACGCCGCACATGGCAGATTTCTGAACCATTTCATAGCTGGCACGACTGGAAACCAGTGCTGCGCCTTGCTGCCACCCTTGTTTCGCTCGGGTACCCAGCAGTTTATCCAGCGCGACATGTCGGCCGACATCTTCGCTCCCCCCGGATAGCGTACCGTCTGGTGCAACCCAACCCGCGGCATGCGTACAACCCGTTACCTGACCGATCTGCTGCACGTCCCGTAGTCGCGCCAGTGCGCTATCGAGCCTGCTGAGGGAAAATGTCTGCGTAAAGGGTAAAGGGGCGATGGGTTTGCCGATTTCCGCGAGCTGCTCTACGCCGCATACGCCGCAGCCGGTGCGGCCATCCATCGCCCGGCGTCGCTCTTTTAGTCCGGCAAAGCGTCGGCTGGAAAGCTCAATCTGTACTTCGATGCCGTTACAGGCGGCCTGAACATCCATCCCGTAGATATCCGCCGGTGATTCAATAATGCCTTCAGATAAGGAAAATCCGAGGGCGAACTGTTCCAATTCTTTCGGCGAAGCCATCATGACGACATGTGATATGCCGTTGTAGACCAGCGCAACGGGCACTTCTTCCGCCAGCCAGTCAGACTGCGGTTGATGCAGCGAATCGGGATGATAGACCGAATGTTGCGTTGCGCCTTCAAGGGCGGCATCCGCGCGTAAATGAACCCCTTCCACCTGAAATACCTGCATGTTAGTAACCCTGGAAATTAAAAGTATTATTTCACCGCGCCTGAAGGGATGCGACTTTTTCTCGCAAGAAACTGTGCGTCAACTCGAAGAGTTGCCTTCTTCTCTGGCCGAATCCTGTCGCTAATTCCATACCCCGTATAGGCTTAATTTAACTGCTTACTGTTTGCCTCTTTTTTCACCGCGGCATGGCCGCTTACCCGGAACTGAAAAGGAGACTGAAATGGCGCATGATAATTTTGAAGGCCGACGCGCATCTGACGAAGTCGGTTCTCTCAACCTGAAAAAACGCTATGACAATTTTATCGGCGGAGCCTGGGTTCCCCCTGATGCGGGTCAGTATTTTGTCAATTTGACGCCAGTAACGGGCCAGCCGATGTGTGAAGTGGCCAGTTCATCAACGCGAGATATTGACCACGCGCTGGATGCCGCCCACAAGGCAAAAGCGGAATGGGGCGGCATGTCGGTGCAGGAGCGGGCGCTGGTGCTTAACCGCATTGCCGACCGAATGGAACAAAATCTTGAGCTGCTCGCGCAGGTGGAAACCTGGGATAACGGTAAACCGATACGCGAAACCAGCGGGGCGGACGTGCCGCTGGCGATTGACCATTTTCGCTATTTCGCGGCCTGTATCCGTGCGCAGGAAGGGGCGATCAGTGAAATTGACGGCGATACCGTGGCCTACCATTTTCATGAACCTCTCGGCGTTGTCGGACAAATCATTCCCTGGAATTTCCCGCTGCTGATGGCCTGTTGGAAAATGGCGCCAGCGCTGGCCGCCGGTAACTGTATTGTGTTGAAACCCGCCAAACTGACGCCGATGTCGGTGCTGATTTTGATGGAGTTGATTCAGGATCTGCTGCCTGCGGGGGTCATTAATGTCGTCAACGGGTCGGGAAGTGAAATTGGCGAATACCTGGCAACGTCGAAACGCGTTGCTAAAGTCGCCTTCACCGGCTCGACCGAGGTGGGTCAGCAGATCATGAGCTATGCGGCGCAGAATGTGACGCCAGTCACGCTGGAGCTGGGCGGCAAATCGCCGAACATTTTCTTTGCCGATGTGATGGATAAAGAAGACAGCTTTTTTGACAAAGTGCTCGAAGGCTTCACCTTGTTTGCTTTCAATCAGGGAGAGGTCTGCACCTGTCCGAGTCGTGCGCTGGTACAGGAATCTATCTACGATCGTTTTATGGAACGGGCAATCAAGCGCGTTGAGGCTATCCGCATCGGCAACCCACTGGACAGCAAAACCATGATGGGCGCACAGGTGTCCGCAGGTCAGCTTGATACCATCCTGAACTATATTGATATCGGTAAGAAAGAGGGAGCACGGGTGCTCACGGGCGGCCAGCGTAAGGTGATGCCGGGCGTACTGGCGGAAGGCTACTATCTGGAGCCGACGATATTTTTCGGTAAAAACAGTATGCGCGTCTTTCAGGAAGAAATTTTCGGGCCGGTGCTGGCGGTCACGACATTCAAAACCATGGATGACGCATTGGAGATCGCCAACGATACGGAATACGGGCTGGGGGCTGGCGTGTGGAGCCGTAACGGTAACATCGCTTACCGGATGGGGCGCGGTATTCAGGCCGGACGCGTCTGGACCAACTGCTATCACGCCTATCCGGCGCATGCGGCGTTCGGCGGTTACAAGCAGTCCGGTATCGGGCGTGAAAACCATAAAATGATGCTGGAACACTACCAGCAAACCAAGTGCCTGTTGGTGAGTTACTCTGATAAGCCGATGGGACTGTTCTGATTCACTCACGCCATGCCGTGCCTGCCTTTTCTGGCGAGTATGCATGGCGTAACCCAATGTTTTCCCGTATTAATCTGTCTTTATCACTCAGATTTTCCCGATTGTTGAGTACAGACTTTTGATTGTGGGTTGTTGATCGTTGATTGTGCCAGCGCTCAACAACGGCTACGCTGTTTTGAATAGCGCTTTGCTTTCAAGAGGTTGTGCATGACGGATAAGATCGGCTGGATTGATAACCTGCGGGCGCTGGCCTGCATGATGGTCGTTCTGATTCATAGCACAACCTACTATATTACTGCAGGCGGCACGCCGGGCGATGGGCACTGGGATGTGGCGAATATTCTGAACTCCGCTTCGCGCGTCTGTGTTCCGCTGTTTTTCATGATCTCGGGTTACTTATTCTTTGGCGAGCGCAGCGCGGGGGAAAAACATTTCCTGCGTATCGGTTTATGCCTGCTTTTTTATAGTACGGTCGCGCTGATTTATATTGCGACGCTCACGCCGATTAATGGCCTGAACTCATTGCACCATGCGCTGCAAAAACCGGTCTTTTATCACTTATGGTTTTTCTACGCCATTATCGTGATTTATCTGCTTTCCCCACTTATTACCATCAAGCCGGTATCGGGAAAATATTTAGCCGTCTTGATTATCCTGCTGGCTGTGGTCGCCAATCCCAATACAGGGCGGGTGGAATTTGCAGGGTTTAAATTACTGCCCGTGAATCTCTATATTTACGGCGATACGTTTTACTACGTGCTGTATGCCGCGCTGGGGCGTGCATTGGGTATGTTGGAAGTTCCAAAGAAAATCGCGCTAGCCGCTATCCCGTTCTTTATCGCGTGTGTCGCGCTAGTCGCGATGGGGACTAAGCACCACACATTACTGAACGATACATTTACCCAGACATTTTACATCTACTGTGGCCCGCTGGTGTTTCTGGCGGCGGTCAGCCTTGTGGTGGTGTTTAAACACTACTGTAGCCAGCGGATTTTGCCGGGATTTGCCATCATTTCGCGCCATTCGCTGGCGATTTACGGTTTCCACGCGTTGATCATTCACTATCTGCGTACGCATGACGTGGTACTGCCATCCCTCCCGGTTCTCGATATTTTGTATGTTTTCGCCATCGCGCTAGGAGCCAGCCTGCTGCTCTCGATGGCGCTACAGAAAATCGATGTGCGGCGCTGGGTGAGTTGACCTTTGTCTGGTTTACCGGACGTATGACATCACCGCAGAAGCGTCGTATCGTGGGTGTTGTTAGGTCGTTATTGAGGTTATTCATCACTCGGGAAGGCGCGGCGGGACGCGCCTTATATTAGGCAGATGAGCGGTTACGCCGGCACGCGCCAGTAATCGTAATCGATGTGCTCAACCTGGAAGTTGGCGTTTTCTTTGTCACCCGTCAGGCGGTTGGCGAGGGTAAAGGCAAAATCGAATGTCACGCCTAACCCTTTGCCGCTGATTAGATTGCCGTCTTCCACGACTTTCTCGTCAACATAAACGCCATCGGTCACATCCTGCCATAACTTGCCGGAGCAAACGTAGCGACGGCCTTTCAGCATGTTGTTACCACCCAGTACGCGTGCAGCCGCAGAGCACAGTGGGCAAATCAGTTTTCCCGCCTCGTCATGGCGACGGATAAACTCGACAACCATTGGGTTGGCAGCCAGGTTTACCGTACCCTGTGGGCCACCAGGAATGACCACGGCATCAAACAGCGTGTCCTGGTTTCTTTCCAGCAGAGCATCGGCAAACATGCGAATATTGTGATAACTGCGCAGTTCCAGTCTGTCATAGCATGACAGCATGGTGACTTCTATCTTCATGCGGTGCAGTACATCAATCACCATGATCGCTTCCGCTTCTTCAAACCCTGGGGCCAGCAGAACGGCGACTTTCTTAGACATAGCATCTCCAGCAATATGCAAGGGAAGGTGTTAACCGCAGGAGGATAGCAAAGAAATATCGATAAAATGAAACGATGTTTTATTAATGTCGGGTGGGTCGCGTAAACGATTTTTGCTGCTTAGCCTGAAGAGAAGATAGCGCTATACTTGCTAACTTGGTCGTGAATCGGCCGCGAATTTTTTTACGCGAAAGCATGACTCTTCTCTTCCTGTCCCGCCAAAAAGATGTTTAAATTATCACTCACTTATTTTGCATAAATATTCATTTGTGAGCGTGTCTATTTTGATTATCGGCCAGCCCGTCTGATGTAGGATGTGCGCAGGGCTCGAACGCTCATGAATGCATGGCGTAACATAATGGTGTGGCGGCTAAGCTGATACCCTAGGGGTATATCACCATAGATCTTTCGAGCAGGGATTACATATATGACAACGATTCTCAAGCATCTTCCGGTTGGTCAGCGTATTGGTATTGCGTTCTCGGGTGGTCTGGATACCAGCGCCGCGCTGCTTTGGATGCGTCAAAAGGGCGCGGTTCCTTATGCGTATACCGCAAATCTGGGGCAGCCAGATGAGGATGACTACGATGAAATCCCTCGTCGGGCTATGGAATATGGCGCGGAAAATGCTCGCCTTATCGATTGCCGTAAGCAGCTGGTTGCTGAAGGTATCGCTGCGATTCAGTGTGGCGCATTCCACAACACGACAGCGGGCGTGACCTATTTCAACACCACGCCGCTGGGTCGCGCAGTGACCGGGACGATGCTGGTTGCGGCGATGAAAGAAGATGGCGTGAACATCTGGGGTGACGGCAGCACCTATAAAGGCAACGATATTGAGCGTTTCTATCGCTACGGCCTGCTGACCAACGCTGAACTGAAGATTTATAAGCCATGGCTGGATACCGATTTTATTGATGAACTGGGCGGTCGTCAGGAGATGTCCGAGTTCATGGCGCAGGCAGGGTTCGGCTATAAAATGTCGGCCGAGAAAGCCTATTCCACCGATTCCAATATTCTGGGTGCGACGCACGAAGCGAAGGATCTGGAATTCCTGAATTCCAGCGTCAAAATCGTTAACCCGATTATGGGCGTGAAATTCTGGGACGAGAACGTCAAGATTCCGGCAGAAGAAGTGACCATCCGTTTTGAACGTGGCCATCCGGTTGCGCTGAACGGCAAGACCTTTGCCGATGATGTTGAACTGATGCTGGAAGCGAACCGTATCGGCGGACGTCATGGTCTGGGGATGAGCGATCAGATCGAAAACCGTATCATTGAAGCGAAAAGCCGTGGCATCTATGAAGCGCCGGGAATGGCACTGCTGCACATTGCCTACGAGCGTCTGGTTACCGGTATCCACAACGAAGACACTATCGAGCAATACCACGCCAATGGTCGTCAGCTGGGTCGTTTCCTGTATCAGGGACGCTGGTTCGATTCTCAGGCACTGATGCTGCGTGATGCTTCTCAGCGTTGGATCGCTAGCGCTATTACTGGCGAAGTGACGCTGGAGCTGCGTCGCGGCAATGATTACTCCATCATGAATACCGTGTCTGACAATCTGACCTATAAACCAGAGCGTCTGACTATGGAGAAAGGCGACTCGGTCTTCTCGCCAGATGATCGTATCGGCCAGCTGACCATGCGCAATCTGGATATCACGGACACGCGTGAAAAACTGTTTAACTATGTTGAAACAGGCTTGCTCTCTTCCTCTGCCAGCACGGGTCTGCCGCAGGTAGGCCAATTGCAGGATAAAACAGAGAAATAACGCAGAGATTAAGTAAGATAAAAATCCGGAATCGTCTTGCGTTTCCGGATTTTTTTTATCTGTTTATCATAGGTTTATGTTTGGCCTTCTCGCGGTGTTTTTTCGTATATGAACTCTTGCTTACAGTGCAGGTTGCATCTGTACAACTATCGTGGAAAGGGACAGAATACAATGACAATAAGCCGAGAATTTTAAAAGGCGAAAGAACGTATTGGATGGTGTATCTGTTTTTGTGATGTCTAGCTGCAAATTTTTAATGGAGGAAAAATGTTAGAAATATTCGATGTAAGTTACGCACTATTGTCGGAAAAAAAATCGGAAGAATTGTTTACTCTCAGAAAAGAAACTTTCAAGGATCGGCTTAATTGGGCGGTAAAATGTATTAATGGGATGGAGTTCGATCAATACGATGACGATAACGCGACCTATCTTTTCGGCGTAGAGGATAATCAGGTTATTTGCAGCTCCCGGTTAATCGAAACAAAATATCCGAATATGATTACCGGCACATTTTTTTCCTATTTTGATAAAGTAGATATACCCGAAGGGAATTATATTGAGTCGAGCCGATTTTTTGTAGATAAGGCTCGTTCGAAAACTATTTTAGGTAATACTTATCCCGTTAGTACGATGTTCTTTTTGGCAACAGTGAATTACTCAAGAAGTAAAGGGTATGATGGCGTTTACACAATCGTCAGCCATCCTATGCTCACAATATTAAAGCGATCTGGCTGGAAAATTTCTGTTGTTGAACAAGGGTTGTCAGAAAAGCAGGAAAGGGTTTATTTACTGTTTTTACCTGTCGACAAAGAAAGTCAGGATGTGTTAGTTCGTCGTATAAATAACAATCAAGAATTCGTTGAAAGTAAGCTACGAGAGTGGCCACTGTCTTTCGAGCCTATGACTGAATCGGTCGGATAAGCTGTAGTTCGATGCCAAGTCTGATTGCATGTTTGGCATTTAATACACCGAGTTTTTTTACAACATTGCCGATGTGGAATTTAACGGTGCCTGTTTTAATGCCTAATATCAGCGCGATTTCCTGATAGGTTTTTCCCATACTGGCCCAGTAGAGAATTTCATTTTCTCGTTGAGAAAAAATATCTTTATCATTTGACCTTTCATCCTCTTTGTTTCTAATCATCTCTCTGTAAAGAGAGATGGTTTCTGCATGGATATTCATCAACGTCATTTGTAACTTATCTTTATTACTCTCAATAACCTCATCAATGTTACTTACATTAGATTCGTCAATCATGATAGATAACATAACCAGATTGTTACTATGGTCATGAAGAACAAATGTATAGCCGTTAGTGATGTTATGCTCTCTGGACAAGTTGAATATCTTTGACATCTTCAACTGTGTGCTGACAAGTAAATCTTCATCCCAAGGGAAAGGTGTGATTTTATTAAGAGCAGCAATGACTACAGGATCAATGTGTTGATAGTTATTGGCTCGGTATATCTCTCTCCACTCATCGTGGTGATTTGAAATGATAAGAATTTCTGTAGGTTTTTTCTTATTTAATACCATATAAGAATATTTGATGTCGCCATAGTGACTTAATGCGGTATCGAATTGATTTTTTATTACCTTGCTTATAGTTTCGTTATTGGAGAATAATTGCGACATCTCATGACCTCAGTCTGAAAACTCAACATCCTGTAATAGAAAAAGTATATACCTATACCTATAGGTATATCTATAGGAACTATACCGATAGTTATACCTATACCTTAGTATAGCTTTTCTTTGCGGTTTAAAAACATACAATCTTACAACAATGTTAAGGACGTAAAGCAAAAGGAATAAACACCGCTCAGGATAGGCGTGATGATTGGCTAACATCAGGGAATGCTAATTAAGCGAGATTTATCAGTAATATAATAAAATTCTTTTACTGTTCTATGGCCTGTATTGTTTACAGGCCGCTGGCAGTTCAGGCTAATTAATTCCATCAGTGCGACTCTTTCGCGAATAACACTCACCTTTTATATTGTTATCCGCTTTCGCAGTCCCTCACGCCTCATCGATATTGTTGTATTCCCACAGCCTATTGAAATGTCTATCGTCCAGATTGCGGGCTAAATCCCTATTACCCGTAAAAGGCCGTGCAGTGGTTGCCGCTGCTCCCCACGGTTGTTCTCTGTCATAGCTGGCGTCAATCGTGCTGTCGCGAATCACTAACTGACCGTTTGCCGTCTGACCCGGCAGGTATCCCGTTTGCCTTGCCCCCTGATCCCAGGCTCGGCCTAATCTGGCTTTTCTTCCTCTTCTGAAACCTTCATCACCCGTAAAGCGGCACTTCACCGCCAGAAAACCGTATTGCACCCACGGCATGCTGTCAGGCGCAAATACATGGATATCTTTCGCTCCACGGCTTGAAACCGTATGAAAGTGGACACGCTCGAATACCGCGGTTGCACGCCCAAAAACGTAATCGACATCGCCCTCAATGTAACTGTCTTTAATGTAGGCGCGGCTGTAGCGATCCGTGACGTACTCGTTGCGGAGGTTGCTGGTATTGACGAAAAAGGTATCCTGACGACCGATGAGGCGGACCCTTTCAAGCTGTACCTTGTCGCCGTCGGTGCGCAGCGCTATAGCCTGATGTGCGCGGCCATCTACCGTATCCAGCAGGGTATTCACCACTGTCAGGTTCTTCAACTGGAAATGGTCGCTCTGCGACCACACTACGGCGGAACAAATGGTATCAATCGTCGCGTTCTGCTTCGACGCACAGAGATCGTACATATACCAGGCGGGATCGTCGGGTTGATATTCGTTGTGAGGATTCACTGTTTCCCGATAGGTTGCTGGTGAAAACATCGAATCCAGCGCGAGCTGAATCACCACGTCATCCGGTTGTTCTCCCGCCCCAAAAAGCGTGAGCGGTGGCGCATCGGCGGGAATGTAGACCGTGCCGGTATAGGTGCCCGGCAACAGTTTAATGGCAATACGCTCCTGATCTTGCTGTGCTCGGAGTGCGGCATTGACCGCCTGTTGAACATGAGCGTGGGTTGCCCCATTCACCCCCACCTGCGGCCCCACAACCCAGCACGTAGCCGGATCGACCATAATCGGCGCGGGTTGCCAAACGTCGGCGTCAGTATGGTTACCGTGTTCAGGCGGCGTAAAATAGTGCCGTGGCGTAAAGCGACTCGCTTCCTGCTCGGAAAGAATGGGGCGAGAAACCGTGCCGGGGTACGTCATTTTTGTCATTGCGCTACCCTAATAAAAGAAGCCAGAAGCTAATTCCCCTGATACCACGTCCAGATCTTGATCAGCACTGCCGCTGATACACTCCAGCATACGACCGCCGCGAGCAGCGCCTGTGGCAATTTCATCCACGCGGTAAAGTAATAAAGTGAGATGAGATAAACCAGATAAGGAATCACTGACCAGATGCCAAACAGGATGGTGGCGCGTAGCGCGTCCAGCCCACGCTCAGTGCCAACAATATAATGTGCGATCAGCGCGAATGTGGGGAATAGCGGCACCAGCCCGGCAATATAATAGTTTCGGCTTTTCGCCAGTACGCTGATGAGTAATACGATCAGCGCACCAATAACAGATTTAATAAACAATGACATAAGTATAACTTCTGGTGTAATTAAGCATCGTGAATGCACAGAGAATAGCGAAAAAGTATCGGGATGGAATAGTGCGATCATACAGCTTAAGATTTCAATTCGTGGTGATTTCGTTATTCTTAGCAACAGAATGAATAAATATCGCGCACGATAATCTCCTTTTTTATAAGGATATTGTTCGCCGGTAAAACGATAAGACTCTGGAAAGGATTGATATTGAATACTCAACATCATGCATTCACTAAGGGATTGGTTCCTCTAAAGATTATTGCTACCGGCTGCGCACTTCCCGCGCAACGGGTGACGTCGGCTGAATTAGATGTACGGCTCAATAAACCTGCCGGTTATGTCGAAAGCCGTTCCGGTATTCTCTATCGCCACCATGCGGATAATCAGGCTAGCCAGGCTGAACTCGGTGTGGCGGCGTTAAATGACGCGCTGGCGCGCGGCGTTATTCCGTCGGCTTCCATTGACCTGCTGCTGTTTGCTTCTGCGATTCCCATTCAGGCGCTGCCTTATAGCGCCAGCCATGTATTAAAAGCGTCGTCTTTGCCGAAAGGGACGGCCTGTTTTGATATTAACAGCAGCTGCGTCAGCTTTATTTCCGCGCTTCAGGTGGCGGCTGGGCTGTTAAATACGGGTGCCTATCGGCGCATTGCCATTGTCTCTACTGAACTCGCTTCGCGCGGTATTGACTGGGATGACGAAGAGTCGTCGCTGATTTTTGGCGACGGCGCCGCCTGTGCCATTGTCGAACGCGGTGATGGGCGCAGCGGTATTGCAGCGTGTCTGCTGGAAACGTATCCGAAGGGCAACGAACTGTGCCAGATTCGCGCAGGCGGCACCTTACGTAACCCGCGAGCGGGGATGGAACTGCATGATTTTCTGTTCCATATGCAGGGAAAACGGTTGTTCAGGCAGGCTTCTGCCTTGATTGAGGGCTATCTGCAACGTCTGCTGGATGCCAGCGGCTACTCGCTAGAGCAGATGGCGGCAGTGGTTCCGCATCAGGCCAGCCACTTATCGCTGGAACACATGCGGAAGCGGCTGGCGATCCCGACGGAAAAGCTGATTGATATTTATCGCTATCACGGTAATCAGGTGGCGGCGTCGATTCCGACGGCGCTGCATCATGCCATCGTGACGCAACGTCTGCCAGAAGGGGAACCCGCGATGCTGGTCGGTACGGCCGCCGGGTTGACGCTGGGTGGCATGGTACTGATTCCATGAGAGTCTTCGTCACGGGCGCGACCAGCGGGCTGGGGCGTAACGCGGTGGAATGGCTGCTTCAAGCTGGGCATCAGGTGCTGGCTTGCGGGCGCGATCGCACGGTGGGGTTGCAGCTTGAAGCATTGGGCGCGCAGTTCGCCGGGATTGATTTGGTCGAAACCTCGGTCGAGCAGTATCGATTATTGATGACCGGCAGTGATGTCGTTTGGCACTGTGCCGCGAAATCCTCACCGTGGGGTCAATATACTGATTTTTATCAGAACAATACTGAGGTAACGGCACGACTGGCAGAGGCCGCTGGCCAGTTGGGGATCCCACGCTTTGTGCACATCTCCACGCCTGCGATTTATTTTGATTATCAACACCACCGGAATATTGATGAAAGCTACCGTGCGGTGCGTTTTGCCAATCACTATGCGCAGACCAAATTTCTGGCGGAAGAACGGCTTCAGGCGCTGACGTCGCGCTACCCGCAAACGACCTACGTGATTCTGCGTCCGCGCGGCCTGTTTGGCCCACATGATCGCGTGATTCTGCCGCGAGTTCTGGAACAGATCGCGGTGGGTGGCGGCGTACTGCGGCTCCCGCGCGGGGGGAGCGCGTTGCTGGATCTGACGTTTGTCGGCAATGTGGTGGAGGCGATGGCACTTGCCAGCCAGCGTTCGGGGCTGGTTTCTGGTTCGGCGTACAACATCACCAATCATGAACCAGAACGCCTTGCGGATATGCTTGAGCAACTGCTGGTCGGCCAATTGGGGATGCATTATCGCGTTAAGGCCGTGCCGTATCCGCTGCTGCATGCGGTGGCTGGTGGCATGGAGCTGTTCTCGTGGTTTAGCCGGAAAGAGCCGCTGCTGACGCGCTACAGCGCGGGGGCGGTGAATTTTGATATGACGCTCAGCGCGGAAAAAGCGCAGCAAGAGCTGGGCTATCAGCCGCGTTTTTCCCTCCAACAGGGCATCGCGTTAACCGGTAGCTGGTTCAAAACACATTTTGCGCAGCGGAGCACTGACGGACATGGCTAATATTTCAACGTTTGAAGTCGGGTACTGCCTGCATCCGGGCTGTATGGCACTGCGTGGCGCAGGGTGGAAAGTGTGCCGTTTTCCAGCACGCGTCTGGATGCTGGAAAGTCAGGGCAAGCGCTGGCTGTGGGACACCGGTTATGCGCAGCATTTTACCGATGCCACGCGTTCTGGTCTGTTCCAGCTATACCGCAGGATGACGCCCGTACATTTCGAGACGAAAGACGCGCTGATTCACCAGCTACACGGCCAGGGCATTCAGCCTGCGGACATCGACGGCCTGATTATTTCCCATTTTCACGGCGACCATATTGCGGGGCTGCGGGATTTCCCAGACGTGCCGTTTATTTGTTCGGCGCTGGGATGGCAGCAGACGCGGAATCTGCGCGGTTTTGCGGCCCTGAAACGGGCGTTTGTGCCTGCGCTGATCCCTGAACATTTCGAGCAGGCGCTCCAGTTTGTCGAAAACTTTCCGCTTACCGATCTGCCAGCCGAGCTGGCGCCGTTTACGCAAGGCTATGCGTTGCCGGATAGCGATAAAGCGATCGTGCTGGTGCCGCTGCCCGGTCATGCCGCCGGACACCTCGGCGCGTTTGTGCTGACTGAAAACGGCTGGGTGTTGCTGGCAAGCGATGCTGCCTGGTCGCCGCACAGCTATCGCGAAGGTCGTGGGCCGTCGCGGTTGGCGAATCTGGTGATGGACGATCCACAAGCCTATTACCACACGCTGGACCAGTTGCACCAGTTGCACCTGAACGGGCAGGTCGAGATTCGGCTGTGTCATGAGGGTGATCTATGATTCCGCTGATGACCCTCTGGCACTATTTCCGTGCCAGACGCCTCACCTTTGCTACCCGTCAGGCGCTTGAGCGCCATCAACAGCGCCAGCTTGCTCGCTTTGCTCGACGGGTGCTGGCGCGCAGTCCCTATTTTCGGCCTTATTGCCAACTGCCGATTAGCGCCTGGCCGATGATGGATAAAGCCGTGATGATGGGCGAATTCGATCGGATGAACACCGCCGAGCTTAAGAAGGATGACCTGCTTGCCTGCGCGCGCCGCAGCGAAGCGGATCGTGATTTCACGCCGAATGTGAATGGGTTCAGCGTCGGGCTGTCGTCCGGTACGTCTGGCCAGCGTGGTCTGTTTGTCGTCAGCCCGCGTGAACAGCAGGTGTGGGCGGGGGGCATGTTGGCGAAAATGCTGCCGAACGGCTTACGTGCCGGTGAGCGGGTGGCGCTGTTCCTACGGGCGGATAACAATCTGTACCACAGCGTGGATAACCGCTGGCTCAGCCTGTCGTTTTACGATCTGTTTGCGCCGTTTTCCGCACATGTTGCGCGGTTGGAAGCGTGGTCACCGTCGATTATCGTCGCACCTGCGCAGGTGCTGCGCGAACTGGCGCTGGCGGTACAGCGCGGTGAACTGCGCCTGTCGGTCAAAAAGGTGATTTCCGTGGCTGAGGTATTGGAACCGCAAGATAAGCAGCTGTTGCAGCAGGTTTTCGGGCAGGTCGGGGAGGTGTATCAGGCGACAGAAGGCTTTCTGGCCTCGACCTGTGAATACGGCACGCTGCATCTCAACGAAGAATTTATTCACATCGAACCACAGTGGCTGGATGACACTCGCTTTACGCCCATCATTACCGATTTTACCCGCAGCACGCAGCCGATTGTGCGCTATCGGCTGGACGATGTGTTGGTGAAGCAACAAACGCCCTGTGCATGTGGTCGAGTGACGATGGCGATTGCCCGCATCGAAGGGCGCAGCGATGACAGCCTGCGATTGCCGGATAGCAACGGTGAGCCTCAGACCGTGTTTGCCGATCTCTGTAGCCGGATTATCGCCAATGCGCTGCCGCTGCATGCCGACTATCGGCTAATTCAGCAGGGAGAAACGACGCTGCATTTATCCGCCGCGTGTAGCCTGCCAGCGCTGGAAGCCTGTCGGGGCAGTCTGTCGCAGCAGTTTGCGCGACAGGGGATTGATACATCGCGGCTACGGTGGCATCTCACCGCCGGTGAGATTGCGCCAGCGTTTACGCAGAAGCGCAGACGGATTAGCCGCCTGAAGGAGAGAGCATGAGGCGATTTCCTCAAGCCGCGACGTTATTACGGCTGAAAGCGCTGCTCTTCGGCTGGGGAACGGTCGGCGTGGTGTATCAATTGAGCGCACAGTTTCAGGGGCAGGGAACGGTGCTGCCGATGTCATTTGTTGATGAGTGGATTCCCTTTAGCCCTTCAGCGATCTGGCTGTATCTCTCTTTTTTCATCATTGTGCCGCTGTCTTATTTATCCTGCCCGATCGCGCGTCTGGCTGGGCTACGCCGGGCCACGCAACTTAGTGCGTTGATCGCGGGTGCGGTGTACCTGGTTTTTCCGACCACGATGGTGTATCCGCAGGTCGTCGGGGACGATCTCTCCACTCGTCTGCTACAGCTTTTGCTGCTTATCGACTCGCCGCAAAATTGCCTGCCGTCGCTGCATATTGCGCTAACGGTGCTGGCGGTGTGGGCAATGAGCGATCGCCAGCACAAGGTGAAAACCGGTTTGTACCTGCTCTGGGGCGCCGCGATTGCCTTTTCCATTCTGCAACTGCGCCGTCATCTGTTCATCGATCTGGTGACCGGGGCGATGCTGTCGGGCATGACCGGATGGATTTTTCTGCGTAGCCGAGAAGCGGTAAGGGCTGTTTCTTCACGGGCTCTGTTGCCTAACGATAAGCGCCATCAGGAATGACATCATGATCGATTTGGCCTTACCCCTTGTCTTTATGCTGGTTGTGGTGATTGGTGAAGCGCTGGTTCTACAGTGGATGCAGCGTGAGAAGGTGAACTGGCATGACGTGGCTTTCAACCTGAATTCCGGGCATATCATGCTGTGGTTGTTTCGCAGCGTGGAAATTTTTTGTTATGGCTATGTCGCGGCGCATTTCAGTTTGGGCTGGGTGGAAACCTGGCCACCAGTGCTGATGTGGCTGTTCGCGATACTCGCCTGGGATTTCGGTTTTTATTGGCTACACCGTCTGCACCATACCTTTGGCGTGCTCTGGGCGGTGCATGTGGTGCATCATCAGGGGGAGCATTTCAATCTGTCGCTGGGCGTGCGTAACTCCTGGTACTCCTCGCTGACCTCCATTCCGTTCTTCCTGATTCTGGCGCTGCTCGGTGTGCCGCTGTATGTGTTCGTCACGGTGTCCATTCTGCATTACAGCGTCCAACTCTTTAACCATAACGCCATGACACCCAAACTGGGCTGGCTGGAAAACGTGCTGGTGACGCCGGCACACCATCGCGTACACCACGTGAACGATCGTGCATACGCTGATAAGAACTTCGGCGGTACCTTCATTTTTTGGGACAAACTGTTTGGTAGCTTTTGCCCACAGTTGCCTGATACCCCTTTCCGCTACGGTGCTGGAAAAGACACGCCATCGAAAAACCCGTTTTGGGCCAGTAACCTGCCTTTTATGTCGTACCTGAAGCTATCGGTGCGCCGCACGCGTCAGGCGACGTTTGCTTGTACGCCAGTGGCGCTGATTGCCGGTGCCATGCTGCTGTTTGCGCTGGTGGTGGGCTATGTCTACCTGTATGGCTACGGCTATGATTCCGCGAACCTGTCGCAAGCGGCGCTCTTCCTATTGCTGGTGGCGGGCGCGGTTGCCTTGGGCGGGATTTCCGAAGGGCGACGCTGGGGCATTTACGTCTGGCTGCTGGTCGTTCTGCTGTTCCCTGCGGTGTTTCTTGTCTATCTGAGCTGGGAAGCGCTCTACTGGAAGATAACGATGCTGATGCTGGCGCTGCACGGGGTGGCGATGGCGTTCGGCTGGGGTCGATATCCTCTGACTGGAGAGCATGAAAATGGCTAATCTACTTCCCGCCAGACCGTATCCGGCGCAGGGGGAACAGGCTTTTCATCGGGCATTACAGCGAGAAACGTCGGCCTACCTTCGCGCTAACCACGATCATCGCTTTGCGGATCGCGGCCAGTTCGTGAAGGCCGGATTACTCTTTTTATGCTGCATTGCCTGTTATGCGCTGTGCTTAATGCAGCAGACGGCGTGGGCGTTTTTCCTGAGCTATTTTTCTTTCATCATGCTGTCGATGTTATTGAACATCATCGTGAATCATGACGCCTCCCATAATACGTTTTTCCGCAATCGAACGCTGAACCGCATCGTTGGGCGGGTCGTGACGTTGCCGTTAGGCATCGATCCGGACTATTGGCGTTTGCGCCATGTGGACTTCCACCATATTTACCCGAATGTGGAACATTACGATCTGGATACGGAAGAGAATGGGGTTTTTCGCCAAACGCCTTTTCAGCGTCACCGCGCCTACATGCGCTATCAGCACCTTTACTGGCCGCTGGTCGCGTCGTTGTCGCTCCCTTATATCGCCTGGATCTTTGACTGGGCCGATCGCTTGGGTAAAACCCCCGTTAACGCTCGTGTGGTGCAGTCAGGCTACCGTGGGTGGATGATTTTTATCGGCAGCAAAGTCGGCCATATTCTGCTGTTACTGGTGGTTCCCATCGTGGTGGGAGCTGCGCAGGGCATTAGCCCGGCCATCGTGCTGCTAAGTTATTTGCTGGGGCAGATGCTGGCCTCCTTGCTGGTGGTATTTTTACTGCTGGGTACGCACTGGGCTGAGGCTGAGTTCTATGCCGTAACCGATGCGGAGGCCATGCCTCAGGGCTGGTATCAGCACAACTTTGCGACCGCCTGCGACTGGCTGCCGACGCCGCGCTGGCTTGAGCACTGGACGGGAGGGTTAAACCTGCACCTGACGCACCATCTTTTTCCGGGGTGGCACCATCGCCATTATCCCGCGCTCGCCGCTATCTTACGGCGCCTTGCCGCCGAGCATGGTATGGACTATCGCTGCATTACCTATCGTGAACTACTGGCCAGTCAGCGCCGGTTTTTAAAATTGATGGGCGAAGGTAACGATCGGCGGACTGCGCAACGTGGTGTGGAAGAAAGGGCAGGGGAAAGATGATGCCTGCACCGCTGAAGCCGCTGCGCTATGAGCAAGGTCGCGATCTGGCGTTGCATCGGGCGTTGATGAAGGCCGCGAATGACTATCTGGCGGAAACAGGCGACCACCGTTTTGCCAACGCCGGGTTTATCGGCAAGACGGTGTTTCTGGTGGCGCTGTGTCTGACATTTTATGGCTTCAGCCTCCGACAGACGACGCTATGGGGTTTTGCTGGCTGCTATTTTGGCTTTATTTTTACCGCCATGTTTTTGGCGGTGAATGTGATACATGATGCTTCTCATAACGTCTTTTTCCGGCGGCCGTGGGCGAATCGCCTGCTCAATATTGTGGTGAGTATTCCGCTCGGCATGGATTCCGACTGCTGGCGAGTGAGGCATGTGATTTTCCATCATGCACACGTGAATGTGCAGCACTACGATTTGGATATCGAAGAGAACGGCGTCTTGCGGCAATCGCCCTACCATCGGTTTCGCTTTTTTATGCGCGCCCAGCGCTACTACTGGCCGATGGTGGCGTCGCTGACCTTCCCCTGCATTATCTGGTTTTTTGACTGGATCGATCGCGCGGGGAAAACGCAGGTGACGCGCAATATGACGCTTCAGGGCGTGAAGGGCTGGGGTGTTTTCCTGCTTTCAAAAGCGCTGCATGCCTTGCTGGCGCTGGCGATTCCTTACTGGCTGTTGTCGGCGACCATCATTAGCGTCAGTTCGCTGCTGCTGGTGTATCTGCTGAGCCAGATGCTGTCGTCGCTGATTTTTGTCGTCCTGATCCTCGGGTCGCACTGGGCAAAAGGAACGTTCTATCAGGCACCGGAAGATGGCTTATTCAGGCATGGTCGCTATCAGCACACCTTTTCTACCACGGTGGATTGGTCTACCCGTCCCGCCTGGCTTGGTTATTGGCTAGGGCAGCTCAATATGCACCTGACCCACCATATTTTCCCCAACTGGAATCATCGGCATTATCCCGCGCTGTCGAAAATTATTGCGGATGTTGCCCCGCGTTACGGCATTGATTATCAATGCATTACGTTAAAGGCGATTTTGGTTGAGCAGCAGCGGTTTCTTAAAAAAATGGGAAAGGGCAGCGAAAAATAACCATTACCCATTTTATCAGCTAGTTAGGTTTTTTATTTTTCAAGGAGCGATACCTCATGCGTTATTTATCTCTGGCCGTTTCATCCCTGCTGGTCTTTTTTACCTCGTCCGTCTGGGCGATGGATTGCAGCAAGGCCAGCACAGACAGCGAGAAAATGATTTGTGCCAGCAGCCGTTTACAGCAGCTTGATGCGGTATTAAATAAGGCCTATCAGGGTTACGTGAAAAAGGCAGACAACGCGCAGGCGCGTCAGGAGCAGCGTGCGTGGCTGGCCGAGCGTGACCGCTGTAAGGATGACGTTTGTCTGGGAAATGAGATGATTTCCCGTATTCAGACGCTTTCCGGGAGTGAAAATATCTCCCTGATTACGCAGGCATCAGAGCAGTGGGACTTTGTGCTCAGCGTGGCGACGTGCGATCTCGACTCTTCTTACTCAACCTGTGAAGGCCCCGGCACGCTGGATATCTTTAAGAAAGGGCGTGGTGAGCTGTTCCAGCGTATCACGATGGAAAATATGTTTATCGAGTTGAACAAAAAGGGTGAGGTGACGGCGAATCTGGTTGAGGTCTACGGCGAGAACAACAGCGGGCTGGTGATTGATGACGCTAACTTCGATCACCACGCGGATATCATCGTGCGTAATGGCAATAGTGGGGCTTATGGTGGGCCGTCTTACGATGTGTTCCTGTTTGATGTGAAAAAGCAGCAGTTCACTCTGAATGCGTCGCTGACCGAGTTAGCCAGCACCAACCTCGGCTTGTTCGATATTGATGAGAAAAGTAAGACCATCACGACGTTTACCAAAAGCGGCTGCTGCTGGCATCAATGGTCTGCCTATCAGATCGCCAATAATCAGCCTGTCCTGATTGCCGAAACCACGGAAGCCTACTCCGAAGAGAAACAGGCGATGGTCGCTACCACGCGCGAGCTGGTGGGCGGCAAGTGGAAGGTGAAGGAAGAGATCGTAAAAACCGACGAACAGTAATATTTCCTGCTTCATAGACAGGCGCCGTGGTTGAATGCGGTGTCTGCCACAGCTTCGTTTATTCCCCCTCCGTTGTCGTTATTCCCCGTGTTCCCCGAGACTTTGCAAAAGTGTTACGTCAGGCGTGCTCAGCATGGCTTTTTTGCCACTTGCTAGACTGAGATGGCAGCCATGAAAAGGTAAATGCCGCGCAGAACGCGCAGCATGGCAAAACTTCACAAAAAAGACGTGTTTTATTAACAACTCGTTTATGCGTTGTATTCTCTAACCCTACTTTGGAGATGCCTGACATGAGCACCACCCAGAAACGTATGTACATCAACGGTGAGTTTGTTGAAAACAGAAGCGGGAAATGGATTGATGTGGTGAATCCAGCCACAGAACAGGTTATTTCACAGATCCCGGAAGGTTCTGCTGATGATGCAAAGAGAGCGATAGACGCGGCAGAAGCCGCACAGCCGGGCTGGGAAGCGCTGCCTGCGGTTGAGCGCGGTGTCTGGCTGCACAAGATTGCCGATGGTATCCGCGAGCGTGAAGCCGAACTGACCGATACTATTATCGCGGAAGGCGGTAAAACGCACGGTCTGGCACAGACTGAAGTCCTGTTTACCGCCGATTATCTGGACTATATGGCGGAGTGGGCACGCCGTTATGAAGGGGAAATCATTCAGAGCGACCGCCCGAATGAAAATATCTTCGTTTTCCGCAAAGCAATTGGCGTCACGACCGGGATTCTGCCGTGGAACTTCCCCTTCTTCCTGATTGCGCGTAAAGCGGCACCGGCGCTGATTACTGGTAACACGATCGTCATTAAACCGAGCGAGATCACACCGAATAATGCGGTGATTTTTGCCGAAATCATTCACAACATTGGTCTGCCGAAAGGCGTCATTAATTTCGTTACCGGTTACGGTCCGACGGTAGGGCAAGAGCTGGCTGCTAACCCGAAAGTGGGCATGGTCAGCTTGACCGGCAGCGTAGCGGCGGGGATCGCGACCATGGCGGCGGCGGCGCAGAACGTCACCAAAGTATCGCTGGAACTCGGCGGCAAAGCGCCTGCCATTGTGATGGATGATGCGGATCTCGATCTGGCCGTGAAAGCGATTGTCAGTTCCCGCGTCATCAACAGCGGACAGGTGTGTAACTGTGCCGAGCGCGTTTACGTGCAGAAAGGCATTTACAACGAATTTATCTCCCGTATTAAAGCCGCGATGGAGCAGGTGACCTTCGGCAACACGGCGGAGAAAAAAGCGCTGGATATGGGGCCGCTGATCAGCGCGGCGGCGTTACAGCGTGTGGAAGACAAAGTCGCAAAAGCGGTATCGCAGGGCGCGAAAGTGCTGCTCGGTGGCAAGCGCGAAAGCGGTACGGGCTATTTCTACCCGCCCACGCTGCTGGTGGACGTGAAGCAAGAGATGCCGATCATGCACGAAGAGGTGTTTGGTCCGGTGCTGCCGGTCGCGACCTTCGACACGCTGGAAGAGGCGATTACGATGGCGAACGACAGCGAATACGGCCTGACGTCATCGATCTATACTCAAAACATCAACACCGCGATGAAGGCGCTGAAAGGGCTGAAGTTTGGTGAAACCTATATCAACCGTGAGAACTTCGAGGCGATGCAGGGCTTCCATGCGGGCTGGCGTAAATCCGGTGTGGGCGGGGCGGACGGCAAGCACGGCTTGCAGGAATACCTGCAAACGCATGTCGCGTACCTTCAATTTCACTAAAGGCAATTTTATTCAAGTCATGCCGATCGTTTAAGCATCGAGATACACGGGGCGACCACAGGGGTGAGGTGTCCCTGCGGGAACCTCCCCCTGTGTTTCCCCTAAAAACGGACTTACGTGAACAGCATAATTTCACTAAAAGCAGCTCCAGTAACGGTCATTCCACTTACCGTAACAGTGGCACAAACAAGAAGAAGGATGGGAAAGGACGATGATCATCTCTGCTTCAACGGACTACCGGGCGGCGGCGCAGCGTAAGCTGCCGCCTTTTTTGTTCCACTACGCCGATGGCGGCGCGTATGGCGAGCACACGCTCAGGCGTAATACCGCCGATCTGGCGGATATCGCGTTGCGTCAGCGCATCCTGAAAAATGTTTCCGACCTCAGCCTGGAAACCCAACTGTTTGGCGAAAAACTGGCGATGCCGGTGGTGCTGGCTCCCGTTGGCCTGACCGGAATGTACGCCCGACGCGGCGAGGTGCAGGCTGCCCGTGCCGCGGCGCAAAAGGGGATTCCCTTTACGCTGTCTACCGTCTCTGTCTGCCCGATTGAGGAAGTGGCTCCCGCCATTAATCGGCCGCTATGGTTCCAGCTTTATGTGCTAAAAGACCGCGGCTTTATGCGCAACGTGCTGGAGCGCGCACAGGCGGCAGGGGTCAAGACGCTGGTGTTTACCGTGGATATGCCGACGCCGGGTGCGCGCTATCGCGATGCGCACTCTGGCATGAGCGGTTCGAATGCGGCGATACGCCGTGTGTTGCAGGCGATGGTACATCCACAGTGGGCATGGGACGTTGGCCTGAACGGTAAACCTCATGATCTGGGCAACGTTTCCGCCTATCGCGGTACGCCGACGACGCTGGAAAACTATATCGGCTGGCTGGCGGAGAATTTCGATGCCTCTATTTCGTGGCAGGATTTGGCGTGGATCCGCGAGATGTGGAAAGGGCCAATGATCATCAAGGGCATCCTCGACCCGGAAGATGCCAAAGAAGCCGTCAGGTTCGGCGCAGATGGCATTGTGGTCTCCAATCACGGCGGTCGTCAGTTGGACGGCGTGCTCTCGACGGCACATGCATTGCCCGCTATCGCCGATGCAGTGAAAGGCGATATCACCATTCTGGCGGATTCCGGTATTCGTACCGGGCTGGACGTGGTGCGTATGATTGCGCTGGGCGCGGATGGCGTGATGCTCGGGCGCGCGTTTGTCTACGCGCTGGCAGCAGCAGGCGAAGCGGGTGTGGTTAATCTGCTGAACCTGATTGAAAAAGAGATGCGCGTGGCGATGACGCTCACGGGAGCTAAAGCCATTGCCGATATCACCACCGACTCGCTGGTGCAGGCGACCCAGCGGCGATTGGATGGCCTGTAAGCACGGATGACGTGGTGAGAGGCATTTACCGTCTCCTCGCCGCGCTTTCTGATAGTATTTCACCGGACGACGGCTTTTTCCTATATTGCAAACGTCCCACTTCGTTCTATATTTCGAGAGCAGATTGAACGAAGGGGAAATCGTTGTGAATATTAAAGGGCTTACGAAGGGATTCTTCATCCTGATCTTATTTGTCGTTACGCTGGCGTTTTTTGACATATTGGCGCCGTATTATTCCGCCATCTTGTGGGCGGCGGTGTTGGCCGTCATCTTCCATCCGCTGAAAAGCAAAATTCGGCAAAAATTAAACGATCGCAACGGTGTTGCCTCGCTACTGACGGTCCTGATCATCTTCCTGATCGTCTTCATTCCATTGGGCGTGATTGTTTCCTCGTTGGTGGTTGAGATTAACGGGGTTTACACCCGATTGCAGGACAGCAATACGCAATTCCCGGTGGTGCTGGCGGAGCTGCTTCAGCATTTGCCGAAGTGGGCGCGGCATTTCCTGGCGGAACACAATCTGGATAACGCCGCCAAAATACAGCAAGAGCTGTCGCAGGTTGCGTTGAAAGGCGGGCAATATCTGGCGGGAAGCGTATTGCTGATCGGTAAAGGTACGTTCACCTTCTTCGTTGGTTTCGGGGTGATGCTCTACCTGCTGTTCTTCCTCCTGAAAGACGGTTCCTATCTGGTAAACCTGATTCTGGAATCACTACCGCTTTCCACCCATGTTAAGCACCACCTGCTGGTGAAATTTGCCGCGGTATCCCGGGCGACCGTAAAAGGCACCGCTGTGGTGGCGATTGTGCAGGGGACGTTGGGCGGCATTGCGTTCTCCATCGCAGGGATAGAAGGGAGCCTGCTGTGGGGCTCGCTGATGGCGTTCCTATCGCTGATCCCTGCCGTAGGCTCGGCGATTATCTGGGTTCCCGCCGCGATCTATCTCTTTGCAACAGATATGCTCTGGCAGGCCATCTTCATCGTCGCGTTCTTCGTGCTGGTGATTGGGTTGGTGGATAACATTTTGCGTCCGCTGCTGGTGGGGAAAGACACCAAAATGCCGGACTATTTGATTCTGATCGCCACGCTGGGCGGCATGGAAATCTACGGGATTAACGGTTTTGTGATTGGTCCGCTGATTGCCGCACTGTTCATCGCCTGCTGGAACATCCTCTCTGGGCGGGATAATCAGGAAAATATTGAAGGCATCGACGAAGATTTTATCGAGGAAGGTCGCTTGTACGCGAGTACGACCACTCCCGAAGAGGCTGATGCGGAGGGGAGTCAGACGGCGGATCATCGGGCGCGAGAAGGTAACGAAACGGCGAGTAAGAAAGCCGAATAAGGGGATGTCGAGATAAAATAGCCTGTCAAATGACGGAGTGTGGGTGAAAGGACCTGCCTTATAAACTCACACGGCACAGCGCTGGAGCCACGGGTGTGGCTCCACTGTGAACTAGAAGGATGTCCAGTCCTGCGTGTCACTTTTTGGTGTTTTCAATGTGGAACTGTTGGGGGATCCCGCGGTGCCTAATGCCAGTTCTGGCACGATGGATAAGCGTGCTGGTGTGCCTGATTGTGCCAGTTTGAATGCGCTGACGGTCTGTGTTAGCACATTTGCCTGAGATTGTAACGATACTGCTGCTGCTGCAGATTCCTCAACCAGTGCGGCATTCTGTTGCGTTGTGGTATCAATTTGTCCAACCGCGATATTTATCTGGCTGATACCATCACTCTGTTCCTGACTGGCCTGAGATATTTCAGCGATGATGGCATTGACGTCAGAAACATGGCTCGTCAGGGTATTCATCGTCGCTTCGGCTGAGTCGACTAACATCATTCCCTCTTGCACTTTGTTTACTGAATCATCAATTAATTCTTTGATTTCTTTTGCTGCTGTGGCGCTGCGTTGTGCCAGCGAACGTACTTCACTGGCGACCACTGCAAAACCTCTCCCCTGTTCGCCCGCTCGTGCGGCCTCAACAGCCGCGTTCAACGCCAGAATATTCGTCTGGAACGCAATGCTATCAATGACGCTGATGATTTCGGCCATACGCTGAGATGAATCACGAATACCACGCATTTTTTGGGTCACCGATGTCATGACGACACTGGACGTTTCGGCGGCTTCAGATGACTGGCGTGAAACCGCCATCGCTTGGCGGGTATTGTCAGCCGTATTTTTGATGGTGGATGTGAGTTCTTCCATTGATGATGCGGTCTGTTCCAGTGAACTTGCCTGCTCTTCAGTACGAGCGGAGAGATCCTGATTGCCTGCTGCGATTTGTGATGCCGCTGTTGAAATCGCCTCGGAACCATCGCGAACTTGGCTCACAATGTGGCATAGGCTGGTATTCATATGGCTCAGCGCGGCTAACAATTGCCCTGTTTCATCTTGGCGATTGCTCACAATCTGTGAAGTCAGGTCGCCTTCAGCCACACGATTCGCGATGGTCAGTGCTTGCTGAATGGGTTGGGTTACGCTGCGGGTGATCACCCACGCGGCTATGGCTCCAGAGATCGCACCGATGCCAATCAACGTCAGCAAAAATAAACGAGAATGCTGAAAATCTTCATCCATGACATCCAGTGTTTTCATCATGGCATTGTCTTTATAGTCGACGTAGCGTTGGATTTGTTCAATAAAAAGAGTTTGAGCACGATCTAAGCGATTAGCAAACTCGGCCTTTGCGGCTTCACGGTTTCCTGCGGTGATGGCGGCGATCAGTGCATCGCCCGAAGCGATGAAATCATTGCGTGTCGGCGCCATATCCGACATGATTTTTTGCAGTGTAGGATCATCGCTTTCCGCTGAGTCCTGAATGATTGCCTTCAATATCGTTCTGCCCTGTTGGCGAATTTTCTCAATCGAATTTAATGCATTCCGCAGTTGTTGTTCGTCTTCTGCCAGCAATAAACGGTCATAGCCCAGTACCGTTTCATCAATGGCATGACGTAGACGATTTGCGTCAACGGTATCTGAGTAGGTGTCGGTTACGATTAATTTTGCACTTTGATTGAAATCTGATAATCGGGTGACAGATAAGGTGCCGACAAGGAACAACAGAATAATCAACCCAGAGAAACCTATGCCTAGCCGATAACCAATGCGCCAATTTACGATGCTCATCTTTTTTCCTTTACCTGATAATTATGTGGATTTAATCATTGTTATGAGTGGTGGTAAGCGATGTCATTGCCCTGGGAGTCCTATGTGAAGCGGAATAATTAAAATTCATTTTTAACAATAGGATAAGGGGTTGTATGCCATTGATTTTTTACAATAGCCGATTGGCTTAGCCACATTCTTGTACGGTATGGAGTATCGGACGAAGGGGTAAAATCTTTATTAAATCGATCGTTAAAAGCATTTAAAATCAAAAAAACAAAAAAGGAAAAAACCTATCAATATAGTTTCATCGATCGTTAAAATCAACGAAACGATAAAAATAGAAATTGAACATGTCATAGGAAAAAGTAACGTAAACTTTACGGGTGGAATCGCGGAGGAAAAGGGATGTTTTCTCTGGTGAAAGCAAGGTGATTTTATTTATCTCTGGCAGTAACGTTGGGTTTTAAAATGATGATATTAAAGAATAAAAATATATTTTTTATTTTATAGAGGTGGCTGTCATTTTATAAAATCATTCTTTTAGGCACTTAAGGCAACGTATTTGCAGCCTTAAGTGTGGGACGTCGTTACCACCAGCCCAAATTGCTGCCTAAACCGACTATGATGGCAATCACGATAAAAACAATCGTTGGTTTACTCATGTTTGTTCCGCTTGATGCAAGAGTGAATACGTTGTTCATGGCGTGTGTGAGAATAAGGTAAATAGTAGCGATGGTCTATGATTAGGTGGAATCAGGAGTATGTAGGGGAAAGGGCAGGATTTTCTACTGCCTTTGCCTTTCAGAAAGCCGCCCTCTAGCGTGTGGGGTCATAGGCGTTGACCTCATGGCTCCACGGAATCACATGATCGTTGACCGCGACGTGCCATTCACAGTGCGTCAGAGCGGTGCGTATTTCGGATAAACATTGGCACCAGTGCTGAACGCCAACCCAGGTGGCTTCCTCGTCGTTATCGGGAAGTTTGGTCGAACCAGAGAGCACGATTCCTTTTCTGAACACGTTACCGGTTTTCACGTTGAGAGCGAAATCAAAGGATTCCCAGTTCAAGCCTTCCCCGGTTGTCAGATAGTTCTCAATTTGTTCATTAACGGAATGACGCTGAACGATCTCCTTCACGGCAGAGATCTCTTGTGGGTTAAGGGATTTTTTGCGTCTAGCGGTGTAATAGAGAGAAATTGCCATGTTGCCTCGTTTATTAATAGTGTTTAAGGTGAGGTAATACGGCATAAATTTTCGAATAAAAAACGGCATAAAATAATCAGGAAGTTCTGATTTTATAAAAATAAGGAATGGTGATGTTTGGGAAATTTATTCTGATTGCGATAGGTGCGGCATTACTCAGCGGATGCTCGGTAGCGACCTATAGTCATAAACTGGAGGATTATCAGGGGGCTGACCGCGTAGGGATCACGTTCGATAATCGTAACCTCGACTATATTCGCGTGTATCCGACGACTGGCCGATGTATTAATATTGATGCGCCAGAAAATGGCTACACCAATAATGCGTTTGGGTTCCAAACTAAACTCAATAATAAAGAGTTCGGCTTCCCAGCTATTCCCGAAACGCCAACGATGATTCGTGAATTCTGGGTCAGTGCACAACATAATATTGCAGTCAGAATGATTGCTGCCAATGGTGGATTTAGTACCGTGACCTTTAAGCCCGTGGTGGGGAATTACTATTATGTTACTGGTAAATTTGTTGATGTTTATTCACCACGCCGCATCGAAGTCTACGAAGTATTCAAGACGGAAAAAGGCTACTACGACCGCCGACTGGTCAAAGATTTGATGCTGAAAAACTGTGGTGGATTTGATTCCAGAGTGCATAAGTTTTAATGCTGCTACTCGGCCAGATGTGATCTGTTTGCCCGCCTTCACTGTGCTTAGGTGAGCTGTTTCCCGGTAAACGTACTGGCATACCAAGCGTCCATCACCGACAGCAGGTTTTCCACTTCCTCGACGGTCAAGCCATAAGAATCAGCCGTTTGATGAGGTTTAACAACGAGCAGCGCAACATCGGCACGCGTGTGCAGGTAATCAAACTGATATTCCACCTCCGTGTTGTAAAACAGACTTCCGCCAACGTTTCCGGCTTTGCGTAATTGCTTGATCTGTTTATCTTGCGCGTTCGGATCTTCTGCCCAAATCAGGAAATCACGCAGCGGCTGCGTTTGGCGCGAAAAATCATCACGCGTGAAGCCGAAATAGGCATAGCGCTTTCCTACCACTAACGCGATTTTGCTTTTATCGTCGGTAATCCTGACGTTAAAAGAGCGCTTATCTACAGTACAGTCGCGAAACTGCGGCTTGTACTCACAGGCAGAAAGGTTCTTAGCTTCATACACTTCGTAAAGGCGCATCGTGGCGTATTTATCGAAGGTAGTGAGCCCCTGACAACCGGTTAACGCAAGAAGGATGACGGGGAGGACGAGATAACGCATGACGGTTTTTCCCTGTTTTGTTGCGGGTGAAGATGTTCCTGAGATGGTGCTGGTGATTTGGTGGATCGATTTGTACTGCGATGATGGGACTATATTCCCATTTTTGATGGGATTGTAGGAATACAGTCCTATTTTGGTAATGCGTCCAATTAGTAGAACATGTGTTTTTCAATGAATGCCCCGATGACTTTTTCATGCAATTCTATCGAACGCGAGAAGCAGATTGTTTTACGGGCCAGACGTTTAATACGTGTCCTCAGTGTCAGGTTGTTACGCTCAATACGCTGAGTGAAGATTTTTCCTGTCAGATGCTTATCTTTCGGGAGTTCTCTGGCATAACTGCCCCAGTCATCGCTGGTTATCATACCGATGTTAAACGGCGTCAGCAGAGCCAGAAGTTCACGGCAGGTGTTATCCGTGCGCGGTCCAAACGTGTAAGCCAGAACGCCACCTGTTTTGGTGTTGTATGCATACCAGAGCCAATGCTGCCGGGCTTTATTGCCGACAAAGCTCCATTGGTCATCAAGCTCACAGATAAGTGCTACATCGGCATGAGCGACCGGAGAGGAAGTTATTCGCTTCGGCGCGAGTTTTTTAACGTGCGAATGACGGTGTTAATACCGATTTTCAGTGTTCTGGCTGTATCACGAACGCCGGCGCCGTTGAATGCCATTTCGGTAATTTGTTGTTTGACACCGGGCTTACGCGCTTCATAGGTATAGGTGAGCAGAAACACGCGGTGACAGTCACGACAGCGAAACCGGTCACGACCTTTAGGGTTCTGTCCATGACGGTAAACCTGAACAGACTGACAGCGAGGACAATGAACATTAACGCTGGCCATGAGCAAACCTCAAAGCAGTCATTATATATCAATTCAACTAATTAGAGGCACCACCCCCATCTTAATGTATGTGTAATAAAGAAAGTTAGGAGACTGCCGCTCGCCTAGTGATCTAGCCCCCTGAAACACCAGACAGTAGCTGTATCTCCAGATAAGAGATAGGCTTGAATATATGTCTAATACTAACGCCAATTTTGAGATGACCGGGATCCTGTTAGGGCAAGAAGTCCGTAAACGTAAAACTCCACAGGAGAAGATCGCCATTATCCAGCAGACGATGCAGCCGGGCATGAATGTCTCCCATGTCGCCCGTCTGCATGGTATCCAGCCCAGCCTGCTGTTTAAGTGGAAGAAGCAATATCAAGAAGGCAGCCTCACCGCCGTTGCGGCCGGAGAGGAAGTCGTTCCTGCTTCCGAGCTTACCGCTGCTCTGAAGCAGGTCCGGGAGCTTCAGCGCCTTCTGGGCAAGAAGACGATGGAAGTTGAGATCCTGAAAGAAGCTGTGGAGTACGGTCAGTCGCGAAAATGGATAGCGCACGCGCCCTTGTTGCCAAAGGACGGAGAATAGCTCAGGTCAGCCGTACCATGGGCGTGTCGCGTGCGCAGTTGTCACTGCGGATTAAGCGTTCTGCCGACTGGCAGGACAGTCGCTGTAACCGGCGTAATGACGAAGCTGACGCTGAAATACTGTCGGCCATCCTCGGTATCATCAGCGATATGCCCAGCTACGGCTATCGACGTGTGTGGGGTATCCTGCGTAAGCAACGTCGTGCAGAGGGGCAGCCGCCGGTAAATGCCAAACGGCTTTACAGGATAATGCGCAAACATAAGCTGTTGTTACTGCATGACAAACCAGAGCGGCCGCAGCGCGAGCATAAGGGTAAAATCGCGGTGGCAGAAAGCGATATGCGCTGGTGCTCAGATGGCTTCGAGTTCGGATGCGACAACGGTGAAAAACTACGGGTTACGTTCGCTCTGGACTGCTGTGACCGGGAGGCCATAGACTGGGCGGCGAGCACGGGAGGCTACGATAGTTCGACCGTGCAGGATGTGATGCTGAGGTCAGTGGAAAAGCGCTTCGGCGACAGGTTGCCGGACATCCCGGTGCAGTGGCTGACGGATAACGGTTCAGCGTATACCGCGCATGAAACGCGCAGGTTCGCGAGAGAACTAAATCTGGAGCCCTGCACAACAGCGGTGAGCAGCCCGCAGAGCAATGGCATGGCCGAGCGGTTCGTGAAAACGATGAAGGAAGATTATATCGCGTTTATGCCAAAACCGGATGTGAGAACAGCACTGAAAAACCTTGCAGCAGCGTTCACGCATTACAATGAGAACCACCCGCACAGTGCGCTGGGATATCACTCTCCGAGGGAATACCGGCGGCAGCGGGCATCGTTAACTTAAGATACAAAAGCTGTCCGGAGATGGCGGGTCAAGATCATGTCAAATATGAAGCTATTTTGAAACTTTTTATGTATCCGTAGGCAATACACTACACACAAAAAGCAGTGAAGTTCACGAAGCCATTCAGTGATTGGTCATCGACTAAAATCTGTAAGCTGATGTCGGTTCAGATTAAAACGCCGTAGCGTAAATATTCTGGAATATACTGGTCAGCACATAAAGGACCACCACCATCATCCCAGAGTTTGATGGTATTTCTGCTTCTGTTGACGATGGTTTTATCAGGTGTCAATGGAATGATTTTTAAGCGAGTATCATATTTCGATATTGACAAAATGATTGCATTATATATCTTTGATTTTTAATTTTTTTTAATTAGAATTTAGAGGGTGATATGAATGTAGAAATTGAAAGTGTTAAAAACCCGTCAAGTGATGGCCGTGTTATTTTTTTAATTGAAAATTTAAATGTCACTCTCAACAAAATTACAGGAAGTGATGGGTCGAAAAATGCCGACCTGACAGATTTCTTGCAAGAGAAGGCGTTATTTTTGCTGGCTTTGCGAGGTGGGGAAGCCATTGCTTGTGGCGGATTTCGGCCGTTAAATTCCGAGATTTGCGAAATCAAACGGATGTATTCTCTGGAAAAAAATACTGGTCTGGGATCTAAAATCTTGCAGGAACTGGAATTTTCAGCCCAGAAATATGGTTATAATTTTGTTTGCTTAGAAACACGGCTAGTGAATACTGATGCCGTAAATTTTTATTTAAAAAAAGGATATAAAATTATTGATAACTATGGAGTTTATATCGGTCGGCCAGAAGCTGTATGTTTTGGTAAATCATTACCTACTCACCATGAATAATAATATCTTATCTTATGTTTTTATGTCATATACTTTTCTTATTGGAGCATGTAACATATTTCCCTATGTTAATCTATTGATTTGTGAGTTTTTTTAAATTTTTTAAAATTCTTAATGTTTATCATGTCAAGCAGATTTTAAAACCGTAAAAGCGTTATAAACCAGCGTTAAACACTAAGCATGTATGTTTTTTATAGTCTTTTTTTTTAAAGGTCACACTTTTTTTATGTATTGTAAAACTTTTATGAATTTTTTCTTGCAGTGAAGTTGACAGTAGTTTACAAAACTGGATATATTGAAATTCATAAAGTAGTCCTAAAAATAATTTATATTCATTCGTGTTTGCTTTTTTTTACCAGGAATAAGATGTGGTGCCCTCTAACCGTAGGCGCTTTTCAATATTTTATTATCTGGTGACCACGAGTGAATATAGCTATTGTTGCAATGCAAGGAGTTTTTCCCGGGGCTAACGACGTAGATTCGTTATGGCAGAATATTAAATCTGGTACTGTTTCAATTCCTGAATTTCCGGGTAATGCGTCCAATTAGTAGAACATGTGTTTTTCAATGAATGCCCCGATGACTTTTTCATGCAATTCTATCGAACGCGAGAAGCAGATTGTTTTACGGGCCAGACGTTTAATACGTGTCCTCAGTGTCAGGTTGTTACGCTCAATACGCTGAGTGAAGATTTTTCCTGTCAGATGCTTATCTTTCGGGAGTTCTCTGGCCTAACTGTCCCAGTCATCGCTGGTTATCATACCGATGTTAAACGGCGTCAGCAGAGCCAGAAGTTCACGGCAGGTGTTATCCGTGCGCGGTCCAAACGTGTAAGCCAGAACGCCACCTGTTTTGGTGTTGTATGCATACCAGAGCCAATGCTGCCGGGCTTTATTGCCGACAAAGCTCCATTGCTCATCAAGCTCACAGATAAGTGCTACATCGGCATGAGCGACCGGAGAGGAAGTTATTCGCTTCGGCGCGAGTTTTTTAACGTGCGAATGACGGTGTTAATACCGATTTTCAGTGTTCTGGCTGTATCACGAACGCCGGCGCCGTTGAATGCCATTTCGGTAATTTGTTCTTTGACACCGGGCTTACGCGCTTCATAGGTATAGGTGAGCAGAAACACGCGGTGACAGTCACGACAGCGAAACCGGTCACGACCTTTAGGGTTCTGTCCATGACGGTAAACCTGAACAGACTGACAGCGAGGACAATGAACATTAACGCTGGCCATGAGCAAACCTCAAAGCGGTCATTATATATCAATTCAACTAATTAGAGGCACCACCCCTATTTTGTTGCATTTATCATCGGTCATGCAGTGCTTCGATGGTATGACCGTGGCGCTGCATGATGAGAGCAAATTCGGCGTCTAGCTTGGCATTTTGGTGATCTTTGGATACCGCTTTGCCGCTCGCCACTATTACGTTTCTGTCCTGACGAGTAACTCCTATCGATTCGCTGCGATTCTTCCGTTTATTCAATTATTTTTTCCACTCAATAAACATTTTTTCTGTAATGCCAAGTCCAATGATTGAGCCAACATGAAGTTGAGCTAAATCACTGAGTGTCATGGCAATAAATTTATCGGCAGAAGGAATTTCATTTTCTGCACAATATTTCTCAAGATATTGTTCTGCAAGCTGTTCATTAAGATTTTCCCGGATAATACTCCCCATCGCCACTTTTCGTGCCACACGATGTTGTATGCGATAAATATCAATTTCGCCAATCGACTCTTTTACTACATCATATTGTTCGCAAGATCTCGTATAGGCCCATTTGAACAGCTCCAAAGCGGGCAGGAGCTCATTGGTTTCATAGAAGTACAGCAATGCTTTAAAGTAATCCTCTTGCGGTACATCAATAAAACTTAACGGGCAAAAATTGTGCTTAATAAAAGGGATATTGCAAGATAATCGAGCAGTTCGCTTGTTTACGTCTTCAAAGGCTTGTAGATACGATAAATGAAGGAATAAGAAAAAGCTCTGTTCAAATGGGTCGTGGATTTGTTCTGCTTTGCGTAGCAATAGAGAGAAGTATTCTTCGAGTTGATGGGGGTTGTTTAGCGGCAAATAGGCCGATTTTCCAATAGAGACTTCTATCTGCCTGATGTTACCGCATGCGTTGGGATTGGCGAGTAAATCTTGCGAAAGCAGGGCGTGAATATTTCTGATTGTGAAGGGATTAATTATTATCTCTTCGGCATTTTCAATTAAAAATTCAATCGCTTCTTTGTGATTCATGATCATGATGGTTTCTTTATGAACTTTACCATCGGCTGTCAGCCCCTGTTCTATGAGTTTTTGTGTATCAAGCTTGGAGTAGGTATTACCTTCTAGTCGACTAGAGTTATAAGACAAATCAATGAGTAGACGTTGACTAATATTCCTCGCATAAGTCCCTGCTGCCAGTGTGTCATCAAATCGTTTCCCCATTTTCGCCAGCGTCGTTTGTATCTGATTCGGCAGGTACTGAGTTACGTTGGGTAAATAATTATCCAAAATATCAAATTGATAGCTGGATTTTTTACGTGCATACGAAGGCGTATCTAAATAGGCGAGCTGTGAGATAGCCTCTTTGGAAAAGATGGGGTGATTGTCCTCATCTGCACGTATTGTCCTTGTGTTGTTATCGATAGTGTCCTTATCGAATGACTTAAGGACACGCAATGAAGATGAGTTGTCCTTATTTGCATAATATTTAGTATTGCGTTTTTCCCCTACCGTCACGATTTGCCTGTCGTCGTACAGCTCTTTAAGTCGGCGCTGTAGTGTTTTCTTATTTATTGAAAATAATAATAATTTTTCAATTTCGCCCAAGCTTTTTGCTTCATCGAACTGAAGCATTGCTTTCAAAATTGATGTTTTTTCTTGCTGTATACGATTGTCTTGGCTCATTTTTATAAGGACAGAATAGTAGTCGGTGTCTCTAAACGTAGTAGATACAAGGACAAAGTTCAAGCCAATAAGGACAGATTATAGAAGGTTTGTCCTTATTGGGATCGGATAGAGACAGTTTAGGGGGGGGTTACGGTGCGAACTGATGCCATCTATTCGCTGATTACCATCAGCGCAGGGATCAGGTGCGCACAAGTACTGAGGTAGGCTCTGAGTTGTTGAAGGTGTTCTGTGGTGGCTTCTGTCGCCAGTGATTCGCTGGCATATTGCAGACCGTGGCACAACCCTTCAACCGACTCAGCGGCGATTGCGCTGAAATCGTCACGCTGAGCATGACTAAGGTGAGCAACGGGTAGCGAAGCGATGAGGTCTCGGAAAATGGTAATGGAACTCTCGGTAATGGCTGCATTTGTCGTGGTCATTGGCGATCCTCCTTGAAAGTCAGTGTCGCCAATTGTCGATGCTTTTTACGGGTTCAGATACTACGAGTTTCGTAGTTGGTTAAAATTGTAGATGCGTAGGTAGGCAATAAGAAACCTGAAAGTAGGCTGAGGTTGGTGTCAATGAAGCTCAGTTGGGAATTCATTCGACAAATCAATGATCCCTTGTTTGGGTGCTGGTGTTATGTCCGCTAGAGATTTGGCTACAATGCCCAGTTCATTGCAACGGTTGTAAACACCTTTGTCGTGAGTCCATACCTCATCTACATTTAGTGCAATCGCAATGGATATTATTTGCCTGTCAAACTTAACTTTGTTTGCTGTGTCTTTAGCCATCATCGCTTTTAGTTCTTTTATACTTGGCATCTGTGCACACTCAATGGCCGCAATTTCATCAAACGGGGCGATCTCAAAGCATGACTGACATTGTATAAGATTTAAATGCGTCTGATGATGGCTCTTATCGATCCCAACTAAGTATTCTGCTAAAACCGGCGTTGGAATTATTATTTTGCCGCGATTTGCTTCTACGTGATCAATTAGGGCATCCATCCTGCGTTCAAGGTCAGGTATATTCTCCCCATTCGCAGGGTTTGATAATGTACAACCAGCTTTAGTGCCAGTAATCGCTTGAACTAACACATTGGTATCAAAGACTATTCGCAATTGAGAGCCCTTAGTGCTTTTAAGACAACATGTAAGTCATCTTGTTCTTTCCATTGATTTCCAGGCGCATTATGTATGGATGACAAAGCGGTTTTTAGAGATGACTTTTGCAACTCTTCATATGATGAAATTTTAAGCTTCTTGAGCTTCCATATTCCGTCTTTTTTTTCCCACTCACCATCGCCCTCTACTCTTATCTGTTGGAAGAGCAGGGTTCCGAGTTTAACTGCCATCGATGGAGAAGCTTCACAGTTGAATGTCTCCCCATTTGCACCCTCTAATTTTACAGGGACTGATTCATCTTTGCCGCCGACGTTATACAGTCTGCCTTGTATTTTTGCTTTCTTTCTAACCAAAAACGGAGAGTCTTGTTTTATTCGTGGGAAATCAACAATTGTAACGTCATCGTCATTGATAATTCTCCCCTCTAGCTTATCTTGCTCTAATAATGTAACCAGTTTCAGGTAAGAGCTACCTGAATTAGATGCTTGAGATATGGAGCGCTGCAATACATCATTATATGCAGAGTCATTGTCAACCCAGCTGTTTAGGCACGCAGAGCCCTCGCTCACATCCTTGAAGTGAACGGCATCAGTAGAGCCGTAAAGCTCTGAAAGTGCAGACAGATACTTACCCAGTCTAGCCATTGGCAGTTTATCTGGGCTTGTGCCGTCAAGTTTGAGAGTCAGGCTATTTTTCTTGCCCATCTGCTGTCTTGCGCCCTTAAATATAAAGATCGTCTATCATCACAGCTTCATTTTTGTGCAATGCTGATCTCGCGTCAATTCGTTTCTACTGATTTTGCCGAATTTTATATAAACGGAGTTATCCCTCGTTAGACTAGTAACTTGCATAAACTACTTGCTTAGGCGCGGATATCAATGCGTTGCTTTGAGCGCCTGTTATTTTCATCATCTTGATCATATCCAAAGACTATACAAGGTAGTGCATATTTGGTCCTTTACACCTTAGTGATTGGGTATATTTGAATGTAGACAAGTAACGTGTTTTTCTGCGTTGTTATTCTTCATAAGCAAAAAACGCCCTTAAAACAGGGCGTTGTGGCAGTCGGTGGTACAGAGTGGAATTTACTCAATGTTCTGAATCTGTTCCCGCATTTGCTCGATCAGCACTTTCAGTTCAATGGCTGAAGCGGTGACGTCGGCGTTGATGGATTTCGAGGCCAGCGTGTTCGATTCGCGGTTGAATTCCTGCATCATGAAGTCGAGGCGGCGACCGACGGCTTCTTCTTTTTTCAGGATTTTGTAGGTTTCTTTGACGTGAGCGTCGAGGCGGTCGAGTTCTTCGGCGACGTCGACGCGCTGCGCCATCAGCACCAGTTCCTGTTCCAGACGGTTATTTTCCAGCTGTACCTGCGCATCTTCCAGCTTGCTTTGCAGGCGTTCGCGCTGCCATAGCAGGATGTTCGGCATCTGGGCGCGGACTTTGACGACTTCGGCACTGACGCCAGCCAGACGCTGTTCAATCAGCGCTTTTAGCGCGTTGCCTTCGCTTTCACGGGCGGCGATGAAGTCATCCAACGCGCCTTCCAGCGCGGTCAGCAACTCGGCGCTGATCGCATCCAGATCCTGCTCTTCCGCCGACATCACGCCAGGCCAGCGCAGGATATCAACCGGATTGATTTCTCCTTCATCGCTCTGCATTTTGACCCAGTTGGCGGCGTTGACTAGCTGTTTGGCCAGCTTTTCGTTCAGGATCAGCGCACTTTGCGCACTCGGGTCGAGCTCAAAACGCAGGTTGCATTCGATTTTGCCACGGGTCAGACGGGCGCGGATGCGCTCACGCGCAACGGGTTCGAGGCTACGGAATTGTTCCGGTAAACGAAGATAGGTTTCCAGATAGCGCTGGTTAACGGAACGCAGTTCCCAGGCTGCGCTTCCCCAGTTGCCCTTGATTTCTCGGCGGGCGTAAGCGGTCATGCTGCGAATCATTGGTGCATACCTGTAAAGCAAATGATGAGAAAGAGTATAGCGTTGAGTCCGCCACAGGGGATAGGAAAACCGTCCGTGGTGTGGTGTCTGCCGTGAATCAGGCGGCGTTAAGTAAGGCTTCGTTCTGTTTGGCTATCTCGCGACAGCGGTTTTTCATCATCTGTTTCAGTTGCAATGTTGCCTGTGATTGTGGGTTATCACGGCGGCTGATCAGCGTGACTTCAAAAGGCAGCGGCTGGTCGATAGGGACGATTTTGAGCTGATCGGCATAACGACAGGCGGTAAAGAGATCGACGATACCGGCACCACCGCCTGCCAGCACCATATCGGCAATCACCGAGTAGGTTTTGATGTAGAGCGACGCAACGGGTTGCAGCGCTTTATCGCGCAATGCACGGTGCAACACCTGACCGAGCGGATCCTGATGCTGCATCATTAGCAGGTTGTTGTTGCACAGCCATTCCAGCGATACCGGACCGTTTATTGGGCTGTCTTTAGGCAGCAGGGCAACCATCGTGGACTGGAAGAGCGGCTCTGCCAGCAGTTCGGATGGCACCTGCTGCCCAAAAATCAGTGCGAAATCGAGCTGGTTTTGCAGGATGTTCTGACACAGCGTGCTGAAGTGTTCGGTGACGAGTTCGACGTTAACCGAGGCCGCCTGCTTATGAAACTCCACCAGCGTCGGTGCCACGATCATCTGTCCGAACGCATGCGCTGCCCCCAGCCGCACGGAGTGGGCTTTGCTGGTTTTGATCTGTTCGGTGAGGGAACTGATGCTTTGCAGGTGGCTGAACAGTTCCTGCACTTTCGGGATGAGGCGTAGCCCTTCTTCGGTGGCGACCATCCCCTGAGTACGACGTTCAAACAGGGAAAAACCGAGCTGCTGTTCCGCGTGGTTCAGTACCCGACTGACGTTGGGCTGAGAGACGTTGAGCAAGCGCGCGGCGCCGCTAATGGTGCCTGCCTGAACAATGGCCTGGAAGATCTCAATGTGGCGTAATCGCATGGTGCAGGCTCCTGCTGATGCTTTCTGATGAGCATCGTATGAGTAATAACCAAAAGTTCTGCAATTATTACGCCAGATTATAAGGCCGCGATGAATGGTCGATCGATAAGCGATGAAGTGGTTTTTTGCACTATCATGAAGCCCAATAGTGGTGCGAGCGCACCGCTATTGGGCGTTTGGCTCTGTTTCAATGTGCTGGAACGTTAACGATAGATATCGGCGACGGGTTCTTCACCCACGTAGCCATAGCCGCGGTACATGCCTTCGCTATTAAACGGCAGGGCAATGTTGCCTGCTTTATCGACGGCAATCATCCCGCCGCTGCCGTCCATCCGTACCAGTTTCTCCATCACCACACGATCGCTGGCCTGCTGTAGCGTGAGTCCGGCGTATTCCATCAGCGCCGAGACATCATAGGCGGCGACGGCGCGCATAAAGACTTCGCCTGTACCGGTGCAGGAAACGGCTACCGTCTGGTTATTGGCGTAGCAGCCAGCACCAATGATGGGGCTATCGCCCACGCGTCCGGCCTGTTTGTTGGTCATGCCGCCCGTCGAGGTTGCCGCCGCGAGATTCCCCGCGCTGTCGAGAGCGACCGCGCCGACGGTGCCGAATTTACGGTCGGGATCGATAGGGTCGTTCTGGCCGTCATGATCGAGGATGACGCGGCCTGAGCCTGCCTGTGCGTTATGCAGTTGCTGACGGCGTTCATCGGTGGAGAAAAACGCAGGTTCGACCCTTTCCAGTCCGTGCTGCTGTGCAAAGGCTTCCGCGCCGTCGGCGGTAAACATCACATGCGGGCTGGCTTCGAGTACGGTACGTGCTGCCAGAATCGGATTGCGGATATGGCTGACGCAGCTGACCGCACCGGCATCCAGCGTGCGTCCGTCCATGATGCTGGCGTCCAGTTCGTGGGTTTCCGCGTGAGTGAAGACCGAGCCGTGTCCGGCGTTGAACAAGGGGCACTCTTCCAGCAGGCGGACGGCTTCCGTTACGGCATCCAGCGCGCTGCCGTTTTCGGCCAAAATGCGTTGTCCACTGGCGACAATCTCGGACAGCGCGGCCAGATAGCGTTGCTCTTTTTCAGCGTTCATGGCCGAGCGGGTCAGCGCACCTGCGCCACCGTGGATCACAATCACGGGTTTCGTCATGCGATAAATTCTCTTTTCAAGCGGTTTACGCCCCCAAAATCAGGGGCGGAGAGACCGGAATCAGTTTTGCGTTGTCGCCAGATAGGAAAATGTGCCTAGCAGGCTGGTGATTTCCCGCATGCTCTGCGCCGTATAACCTACGGTTATGGCATCCAAACGTTCAACGCTTGGCAGCAGACAGAATAGATCGGCCAGTACCGGTTTTGCCACCATCAGTTCGAGGCGATAGGGTGCCTGAATCCGCGAATTCAGCGTACGGTGTGCTTTTTCCACCGCGGCTTTTGCTGCGTCACGAATCACCTGACGTGCCTGTTCGGTGCTGAGGGATTCGGCCGCATGTTGCGAAATGGCACGCTTGACGCAGGCATAGTCGGTGTTGGGGTAGTAGCGAGCGATCCAGCTCTGGAGCGTGTCATCGCCGCTGACCAGCCACAGCGGCGTCTTCTGTTCCACGCCGGCGGCAGCGTAGATGTCGCTCTCACCCATGATTTCGCCGTTGATGCGCACGCGGTAGAACGCACGACCGTTGATGGTGTGCGACAGTACGCCAAACTCGCCTGCTGCGCAGTGATAACCGATAAACATCAGGCCGTCGAACTGCTGCTGCTCCAGCCCTTCGACCATCGAATAGCCGCGCGGTTTACCTTGTACCAGCCGGGCGCGGGCGTCGATATTCTCCGCACGCAGATTGACCATTGCCGCATGGCTGTCGGCGACCACCACCTCTGTTGCGCCACCCGCGAACGCACCGTCAATCGCGGCGTTCACTTCCTGCTCCATCAGGCCGCGCGCCAGTTGGTATTCTGCGGTGCCGGGGCTGCACTGTTCCGGGCGCATCACGCCAGCGATCCCTTCGATATCAGCAGAGATAAACACTTTCATAATCAGTTTCCTACGGGAGAATTTGCTTATGGATAAAGAGTTGCAGCCAACCGATCCAACGCCTGTGGCAGCGTCGGGCGATGATGGCCGCGAAAACCGGTCACGGCGTCAGCCTGAAGCATGGCGTCGAGCACCGCGTGTTCGGTGGCGTCGGCGGCGGCGCTTAATAGCGGTTCAAGCTGCGCATCCTCCGGCGGTCGTGGTTGTGGGCAAGTGGAGAACGCGACGGCGATATCGCCGGAGCCGTGTCCCCAGTAGCTGCCTAGCCGACCTAATCCTGCACCGGCACGCTTGGCGATGCGCTTGAGCTGTCGGGCATCGAGCGGGGCATCCGTCGCCATGATAATGATGATCGATCCGGCGTCTTGCTGCGGTGCGAGCCCAGGCAGGATAGGGGCGAGGGCGTTCCCCATTTGCACGCCGTCCAGCGTCAGTGAGGAAAGCGTGCCGAAGTTTGCCAGCACCAGTACGCCGAGCGTGGCATTCAATTCAGGAATCAGACGTGATGCGGTGCCGATGCCGCCTTTCAGGCTAAAGCAGCTCATACCACGTCCGGCACCGACGCTACCGCGTGTGAAGCTGTCCGCAGCACTGTCCAGCGCTTGCCGTGCCATGTGTTCTGTTACCGCCAGCGCCTGAATGTCGTTTAGCCAGCCGTCGTTACACTCTAGCGCCAGTGGGTTCACCGTCGGTAGCGTGCGGCCCAGTTCGGGGTTGCGAGCAATGGCGTCGCGCACCAGCGTGGTAAACAGCGTGCCGGTCGCCAGCGTGTTACTGAGCAGGATGGGCGTTTGCAACTGTCCCAGTTCCTCAATCTGTACCAGCCCGACAGGTTTAGCGAAACCGTTTAGTACCGCCGCGCCGCAGGGCAGGGGCTGGGTGAACAGGTTGTCGCCGGGCGGTACAATCGCCGTGACACCGGTTTGCACTTCGCCTGCCGCCAGCGTGCAGTGGCCGACGCGCACGCCCGCCACATCGCTGATACGGTTATGCGGTCCGCTATCCGAACGCGGCGTACCCAACTGCCGCGTCGCTTTCCAGCGTTGTAGCAACAGCACCTGCTGCTGCTGGTGATAGTCGTTCATCGGGTGATCGCCGTGCATCGCCTTCCTCAGCTTTTCAGTTTGGGATCGAGCGTGTCACGCAGCGCATCCCCGAGCAGGTTAAACGCCAGCACGGTGAAGAAAATCGCCAGACCGGGGAATACGCTGACGTGCCAGGCTCCTGCCATCATCAGGCTGCGGCTCATCGCCAGAATATTGCCCCACTCGGGTACGTCCGGCTCTGGGCCGAGACCGATAAAGCTCAGCCCTGCGGCCGTCAGGATGCTGGTGCCAATACGCATAGTGAAATAGACGATCACGTTAGGCAGGGTGCCGGGCAGGATATGGCGCATCAGGATGATGCGATCCGGCGCACCGGCGCAGCGTACCGCTTCCACATAAGCCGCTTGTTTCAGCGACAGCGTGGAGGCGCGCACGATGCGGGCGAAGACCGGCACGCTAAAGACCGCGACGGCGATAATCACGTTATTCAGGCCAGGGCCGAGGATGGCGACAACCGCAATCGCCAGCAGCATGCCGGGGAACGCGAATAGCACGTCGGAACCGCGCATGATCAACGTATCGACCCAGCGGCCGTAGTAGCCTGCCAGCAGGCCGAGCACGATACCGACCAGCATGCCCAGCGTGACGGAAAAGATACCGATATATAACGAGATGCGTGCACCGTAGATGATACGGCTCATCACATCACGCCCCAAATCGTCGGTACCCATCCAGTGCGCTGCCGACGGCGGTGAAGCCAGCGATGCCCAGTCAGGCTCCATTGGGTTCCACGGTGCCAGCCAGGGCGCGAAAATCGCGACCAGTACCAATAGCAGGACGAAGCCGCTGGATAACAGCGCCATCGGGTTATGGATAAAGACCTGAACGAAATCGCGCCACGGCGAACGTATCGTCTCTTCATCAAGCGTGGCAGCGGCCACGACGGGTTCGGAAGGAAGGTTCATCGTGTCTCCTAACGTAGGCGAATCGCCGGATTGACCACCGCGTACAGCAGGTCCACCAACAGGTTAATGACAATAAATTCAAACACGAACAGCATCACCAGCGCCTGAATGACGGGCTGATCCTGTGTCTTGATGGATTCAATCAGCAGCCAGCCGAGCCCCGGCCAGCTAAATACGCTCTCGACCACGATGGAGCCACCGAGCAGGAAGCCGAATTGCAGCCCCAGCATGGTGATGACCGGGATCAGCGCGTTACGCATCACATGTTTCCAGGTGACCAGCCGACTGCGTAGCCCCTTGGAGCGGGCGGTGCGCACGTAGTCTTCCTGCGCGACTTCCAGAAACGCGGAGCGGGTAAAGCGTGCCATAACGGCGGCGACCGATGCACCGAGCGTCAGCGCGGGCAGAATAATATCGCTGGGCTGATTAAAGCCGCTGACGGAAAAGACGCCGAATGGCATGGCCACAAATTGAATCAGCAGCAGGCCGAGCCAGAACGGCGGCATGGAAATGCCACCGACCGCGAAGCTCATCAGCGTCCAGTCCTGCCATTTTCCCCGCTTGAGCGCGGACACCACGCCAATCAGCAGGCCGAGCAGCACCGACCAGACGAAGCCCGCCAGCGCCAGCCACATGGTAGGCATAAAGCTCTTACTGATGACGTCGATGACCGGCTGCTGGGTGCGGTACGTCACACCCAGATCGCCGCTGAACAGGCCGCCGAGCCAGTGGACATACTGCTGCGGCAGTGGGTCATTCAAGCCTAACTGCTGACGAGCGGCTTCCACCGCCTCAATCGTCGCATCAGCACCCGCGTAAATACGTGCCGGGTCACCCGGCAACAGCTTGATAAAACCGAACACTAACAGGGAGACCACCAGCAGAACCGGGATCATTTCCAGCAAACGTCGGACGATATAAGCAAACATGGCGTTCTCCCTGACCGATTACTTAAATTCAGCCTGATCGAAGATCAGCGAGCCATCTGCCAGCATATATACGCCGTCGAGGTTCTTGGTTTTACCGACGATGTTGTCCGGCGTCCCCAGGAAGACCACAGGCGCATCCTGCCAAATTTGACGCTGTGCGTCGGCATAAGCGGCGGCACGTTTGTCGGCATCGGCGGTAGCCAGGCCGGCGGTGATCGCTTTATCTGCTACCGGGTTGCTGTAGTAAGAGACGTTATACGCAACCGGCACCCAGGACTCGGTGGCGAACAGTGGACGCAGCGCCCAGTCGGCATCACCGGTGGATGGCGACCAGCCGTTGTAGAACAGGTCAAATTCGGCATCTTTCGGATCTTTCACGCCAAACAGTTTGGCGTTGCGCATCCCAGAATCCATCGGCGTGACGGTAACTTTGACGCCGACCTGCTCTAACTGCTGCTTGAAGAACTGCGCGCTACGAATGTAGTCGGTGCGGTTCGTCGTCCACAGTTTCAGGCTCAGGCCGTTGGCGTAGCCCGCTTCTTTCAGCAGCGCTTTGGCTTTTTCTGGGTTGTAGGTGTAGTTCGGTGAGCTTTGGCGTGCGAAGAACTGGACGTCCGGCGCCATTGCAGAGGTAGCAGGAACACCCATGCCGGCGAAGCCGACTTTCAGCCAGATATCGCGGTTGATGGCGTAGTTGAGCGCCTGACGCACGCGGATATCGTTAAGCGGCGGACGCAGGTTGTTCATAGCCAGCCAGAATTGATAAATACTCGCGTCGCGCTGAATCGCCAGCTTGCTGTCGCTTTGTACGGTCGCAATCAGGTCGGAAGGCAGCGGATACACGGCATCGACCTGGCCGGATTTCAGGGACGCCACACGGGTGGAATCTTCTGGCGTCGGGTAGAAGGTCACGCTGTCGACTTTCGGCCAGCCTTTCTGCCAGTAGTTGTCGAATTTCACCAGCTTCACGTCTTTACCCTGTTGCCATTCGGTGAATTTGAACGGCCCCGTACCGACTGGGTGGACGCGCAACTGTGCTTCATCTGGATATTTCTTCAGTGCTTCCGGGCTGTGCATGACGGCGGACGGATGCGCCAGCGTGTTCACAAAGGCACCGAAGGATTTGTTCAGCTCGATTTTGACCTGCGTCGGCGACAGCACGGTGACGGTTTGCACCATGTTAAACAGGCTGTTGCGCTTCAGTCCTTTGCTCTGATCGGCAAGACGGTCAAGGTTGGCTTTAACGGCGTCGGCGTTGAACGGCGTGCCGTCCTGGAAGGTGATGCCTTCGCGCAGGGTAACGACGAATTCAGTCGCCGTATCGTTGCTGGTATAGCCCGTCGCCAGACGCGGCACCAGCTTCATTTTATTATCGAACTGGAACAGACGTTCGAAGATGCCGCTCTGAATCGAGTAGCTCAGCGTATCTGAGGTATCGTGCGGATCTAGCCCGGTGATATCGGCATACATGGAAATACGAAGGTCTTGCGCCTGGGCAACAGCCGCCAGACACAGTGAGAGCCCGAGGGCAACGGCGGAGCGGCGAACGAATGGCTTCATGGTTATCTCTCCTGGTCAGCAATGAACGTGTGTTGTGTTTTATTAATACGTTGTGTTTTATGGCTATTTTTTGTGGCTATTTTCTTGTCATGACGTCGTGTTTCAGGCTGCCGATTCGTTGTCGGCGACCCAGTGCTGCGGCGCAACCTCGCGGTAGCGCGTCTTGGCGACGGCCTCACCTGCTTTACGCAAAGGGGAGGGGATTTCGCTGTCGTCAAACTGGCGTGTGCCGCGACGGGTTGGATCGGCAATCGGAACCGAGGCCAACAGGCGGCGGGTATACGGATGCTGGGGATCGTTAAATACCGACTGGCGCGGGCCGATTTCCACAATCTGGCCGAGGTACATCACCGCGACGCGGTTGGCGATACGCTCGACGACTGCCATATCGTGCGAGATGAAAATCCACGACACGCCGGTTTTCTTTTGGAGATCCATCATCAGGTTGACGACCTGCGCCTGAATGGACACATCAAGCGCCGACACGGCTTCGTCAGCAATGATGACCTGCGGCTGTAGCGCCATGGCGCGGGCAATCGCGATGCGCTGACGCTGTCCGCCGGAAAATTCGTGCGGATAACGGCGGGCGTGCTCAGGCAGCAAACCAACGCTTTTCAATAGCGCCTGTACCTGCGGCGTCGCTTCCTCCAGTGATTTCACCAGCCCGTGCAGCAGCAGTGGTTCAGCAATGGTGAAGCCGACCGTCAGGCGTGGGTTGAGCGAAGCGTACGGATCTTGAAACACCATCTGCATTTCCCGGCGCAGCGGCTGGAAATCACGCTCTTTCATCTGGGAAATTTCGTTGCCCTGAAAATGGATGCTCTCAGCTTCGCTTTGTACCAGACGCAGCAGGGCGCGCCCGGTGGTGGACTTGCCGCAGCCACTTTCCCCGACGATAGCCAGCGTTTCGCCCGGCCAGACGTTGAAATCGATCTGTTCTACCGCGTGAACATGGTGGGTCACGGTGGATAAAATCCCGCTGCGCATCGGGTAATACACCCGCAGCCCGCGAATATCCAACAGCGGCTCGGCGTCATAGCGCGCGGTGACTTGTTCACTGTTTTCCGGGTCGGCAGCTTGCCCCAATAAAGGAAAACGCTTCGGCCAGAGGCTATCGCGCATATCGCCCAGTTTCGGTACGGCGGCCAGCAGCGATTGGGTATACGGGTGTTGCGGTGCGGCAAAAATCTGCTCGACGGTGCCTTGCTCCACGATCTCGCCGCGATACATCACCACCACGCGATCGGCGATTTCCGCTACCACGCCCATATCGTGCGTAATAAACAGCACTGCCATGTCGCTCTGTTGTTGCAGGTCACGCAGGATTTGCAGAATACGCGCCTGCACGGTGACATCCAGTGCCGTGGTCGGTTCGTCGGCAATGAGCAGTTGCGGATCGCAGGCCAGCGCCTGTGCGATCATCACACGCTGACGCATCCCGCCGGACAGCGAGTGCGGGTAGCTTTTCATCACGCGATCGACGTCCGCGATGCGTACCTTGTGCAGCAGTTCACGGGCTTTCTTATCCGCGCTGGCGGCATCGCAGATTTTGTGATCCAGCAGCGCTTCGGTGAGTTGGTCGCCGACTTTCAGTACCGGGTTGAGTGAGGTCATCGGCTCCTGGAAAATCATGGCGAGATCGCGCCCACGCAGCTTACGACGCGCTTCCGCTTTCATGCTCAACAGGTCGTGTTGTTGACCGTCGCGCGCGGTGAAACGGAGCGCGCCGCGTTCGATGTTGGCAGAGTCCGCCAGCAGCCCCATCACGGTCAGTGACGTCACGGACTTGCCTGAACCACTTTCGCCGACCACGGCGACGACTTCCCCTTTATTCACGGTAAAGGAAATGCCTTTTAGCGCCTGATGTGTGCCGGAACGGCCGCTAAAGCTGACGCTCAGATCGTCGATTTCCAGTACAGGTCTAGGGGCGTTACCGGGTGCTGTGGCGGCACCCGCGTGCATGATATCCGTCATGGTCACTCCGATTGAAGGTTTTAGGGTTACTGTAGTTAATTGCGTTGCGTCATAAGTTGATTGCGTCATAGCCAGATTCGGCCAAGGTTATAGGTCAGATAAGGCGAGCTGTCGGCGGCCAGCCAGATAGGACCGTCGAGGTCGACATGCTCGGCATCGGCGGCGACGGGCAGAGCGGCTTCCATCGCCATCGACGAGCCCAGCGTGCAGCCGACCATAATGCGCAGGCCGTGAAAGTGAGCCTCACGTACCATCGCCAGGGCTTCGGTCAGCCCGCCACATTTGTCCAGCTTGATGTTGATCATGTCGTAACGACGACGCAGCCCGACGATGTCGCCACTGTGGCGGCAGCTTTCATCCGCACAGATAGGAATCGGGTGGGCAAAACGCTGTAAATCTTCGTCCTTACCGACAGGAAGCGGTTGCTCAATCATGGCGACCTGATAGGGCAGCAGCGCCGTGGACAGGCTATGTAAATCCAGCCCGCTCCAGCTTGCTCTCGCGTCGATAATCAATTTGGCGTTGGGTGCGGCGGTACGAATGGCGGCAACCTTTTCCAGAATCAGCTCGCGATCCAGTTTGATTTTCAGCAGCAGGGCGCCGTGGGAAACGGCATTGGATGCGGCGGCAGCCATTTTCTCCACGCTATCAAGCGCCAACGTTTGCGCACAGACCACGGATGTAGGGGGATGAATGTCGAGGCGCTGCCACAGCGTCTGTTTTTCCAATGCGGTGTTGAGCCGCCACAGCGCGCAGTCCAATGCATTTCTGGCTGCACCCGGCGCTAAATCTTTCTGGAGTTGTTCGATGGTCAGGCCGTGTTCTATTGCCTCACGGATCGCTGAGAGCTGGCGACATACGCTATCGGCGGACTCGCCATAATGGGCGACAGGCGTACATTCGCCTTGTCCAATAAATCCTTTTTCTTCTAGCGCGACGCGGATAACGGTAACCGCGCGACGCGTACCGTTCTCAGCCGCCATAGGACGGGCTAGTGGCAGATTGACGGTTTCAATTTGCATATGCCGCATCATGATTTTTTTCTCATCAACGCTCAGGGGATGAACGGACTATTTCATGATGCATCATCACTGACGAATACTTGTTCATCAGTAGGGTATAACCTCAGGTTATGCCCTATTTTCAAGGTATGGCTTTCTGGTTGCGCTTTGCCGCAGCGCGCAGGATTTCGTGTATAATACGCGCCAGTTTTCATTGACCCGCCGGAGATGAGCCATGCGCCCAACAGGCCGAAGTGCACAGCAAGTACGCCCCCTCAAATTAACCCGTCATTACACGAAACACGCCGAAGGTTCCGTTTTAGTCGAATTTGGCGACACCAAAGTGTTATGCAATGCCACGGTAGAAGAGGGTGTCCCGCGCTTTCTGAAAGGCCAGGGGCAAGGATGGGTCACCGCCGAATACGGCATGCTGCCGCGTGCGACGCACAGCCGCAACGCTCGCGAAGCCGCTAAAGGCAAACAGGGCGGGCGGACGCTGGAGATTCAGCGCCTGATTGCGCGTTCCTTACGTGCAGCGATCGACCTGAAAGTGCTTGGCGAATACACCATTACGCTCGACTGCGACGTCTTGCAGGCGGATGGCGGTACGCGTACGGCGTCCATCACCGGGGCCTGCGTAGCGCTGGCCGATGCGCTGAACCAGATGGTTGCCAGCGGCAAGCTGAAGAAGAACCCGATGAAAGGCATGGTCGCGGCGGTTTCCGTCGGTATCGTTAACGGCGAAGCGCTGTGCGATCTGGAATATGTGGAAGATTCCGCCGCTGAAACCGACATGAATGTGGTGATGACCGAAGACGGCCGCATGATTGAAGTGCAAGGAACCGCCGAAGGCGAGCCGTTCAGCCACGAGGAATTGCTGACCCTGCTGGCGCTGGCCCGAGGGGGAATTGATACCATCGTTCAGGCGCAGAAAGCTGCCTTAATCGATTGATTTTATAAGCGACCAATTGGTCGCTTTTTTTTAGGGTATAGATGAATTGCTTAACAACGTGATTAATTCGTAAGACGAGGAGATGCCGTAATGAAAGCCTACCAGCGCCAGTTTATTGAGTTTGCACTCAGCAAGCAGGTATTGAAGTTCGGCGAGTTTACCCTGAAATCCGGGCGTATCAGCCCCTATTTCTTCAACGCCGGGCTGTTTAATACCGGGCGCGATCTGGCCTTACTGGGGCGTTTTTATGCCGAAGCGCTGGTTGATTCCGGTGTGGCGTTCGATTTGCTGTTCGGGCCGGCTTACAAAGGCATTCCGATTGCCACTACCGCCGCAGTGGCGCTGGCAGAACACCACGATCGTGACCTGCCGTACTGCTTTAACCGCAAAGAGGCCAAAGACCACGGCGAGGGCGGTAGTCTGGTCGGCAGCCCATTACAGGGTCGTGTGATGCTGGTGGATGACGTGATTACTGCAGGGACAGCGATTCGCGAATCGATGGAGATCATCGCTGCACATCGAGCAACGCTGGCGGGGGTGATGATTGCGCTGGATCGTCAGGAACGCGGCCGCGCCGATTTGTCTGCGATTCAGGAAGTGGAACGTGACTATCAGTGCAAGGTGATTTCGATTATTACGCTGAAGGAGCTGATTGCTTATCTGGCGGAAAAACCAGAGATGGCAGCGCATCTGGATGCGGTGAAAGCCTATCGTGAGCAGTACGGGATTTAATGTTATGAGTTATAAACCCGAGGTTGCGGACAAAGCCTGTAGAGCGGGAGTAACGGATAGATCGTAAAGACGCTACAAGTACGTCCCTGTAAGCTCGGATTGCGCCATCCCTGGCGCAAACGCTTTACTCTTCTATTCCGTTACCCCGTTTTCCTTTGGCAAATAGGTTTGTCAACGGTCGGACCCGCCAGAGATGTCTGGCGGGTTTTAAGATCTAAGGGCGGTGCTTAGTTCAGTTGGGCGGCCAACAGCGGCCAGCGGGTGTCGAATTCCTGCGTCGGGCGATAACGGAACTCCGAGCGAATAAAGCGCGACAGCATCCCTTCGCAAAACGCTAACAGCTGGCTAGCCAACAGCGTTTCATCATGCTGGAAACTTTGTCCGCCGCGCAGCTTATGCTCGCGCAACACCTGACGCAACTGCGACTCAATGCGCTCAAACAGCTGGTTGATGCGATCCTGCAAGCGGTCCTGTTCAAACATCAGCGCGTGGCCGGTCATGATGCGAGTCAGACCCGGATTCCGTTCCGCAAACCCTAAAATAAGCAGCAAAATCAGACGAAGACGATTAAACGTTTCTTTTTCATCTTGCAGAATCAGGTTAATGCGGGTGGTCAGACTATCCTCAATAAATTCAATCAGGCTATCAAACATCCGCGTTTTACTGGGGAAATGCCGGTAGAGCGCCGCTTCGGACACGCCGACGTTCGCTGCCAGTTTTGCCGTGGTGATGCGTTGGCTGCCGTCGCTGGATTCCAGCATCTGCGCCAGGGCCTGCAAAATTTCCTCGCGACGATTCCTTTTCGTATTTTCTTTTTCTGCCATGTCTGAAAAGACCCTTGCTAAATATTTGACTGACAAGCACCCGTTAGCGCCACAGTAGCCATTTCCTTTTGGAGAGACAGGCGCTGTGGCTTATAGGAATTTTTTACACTATGGGGTGGCTGGAGCGCGTTAGCTACGGCCGGAGTGGCCGAAGCCGCCTTCTCCACGTTCGCTGCTGACGAAATCGTCGACCAGATTAAATTCAGCCTGAACGACGGGCACAAAGACCATCTGCGCGATGCGCTCGCCCGGCTCAACCGTAAACGCTTGTTGACCACGATTCCAGACGGACACCATCAGTTGCCCCTGATAGTCCGAATCAATCAGCCCCACCAGATTCCCCAGCACCACGCCGTGCTTGTGGCCCAGTCCGGAGCGGGGCAAGATAACCGCCGCCAGCCCGGTATCGGCAATGTGAATCGCCAACCCGGTTGGGATCAGGGTCGTTTCCCCTGCTTTGAGTTCAATTGCCTGATCCAGACAGGCACGCAGATCGAGTCCGGCAGAACCCGGAGTGGCATAGGTTGGTAACGGAAATTGCTGCCCAACGCGTGGGTCAACAATCTTAACGTCGATTTTTTTCATCATAACGGCTGATAATCTCGTCGATTAATTTTTGGCCAAGAAGACGTTTGTCACACTGCGGCAACGGTACGTCTCCACCTTGCCAAAAAAGGTGTAACGCATTGGTTTCACTGTTAAAACCATGCCCGGAAAGAGAGACGTTGTTCGCGCAAATCAAGTCCAGCTTTTTACGCGCCAGTTTTTGCCGGGCGTATTCTTCCACATTCTGGGTTTCGGCAGCAAACCCGACAACATAAGGACGATTTTTCGTCATGGCTGCAACACCGGCGATAATATCTGGATTTTTGACCAGAGTGAGAGTCATTTCATCGCCTTGCTGATTCTGTTTTTTAATCTTCTCATCGGCGATGTGTTTGGCGCGATAGTCGGCAACCGCCGCACAGCCGATCACGATGTGCTGCTGAGCCGCATGTTCCATCACCGCGTGCTCCATCTCCAACGCGCTGCCGACGTCAATGCGTGTGACACCCTGCGGCGTGGAGAGTGACACCGGGCCGCTCACCAATGTGACCTTAGCACCACGGGCAGCCGCGGCCTGTGCGATAGCAAAGCCCATTTTCCCGGAGCTGTGATTGGTGATAAAGCGAACGGGATCCAGCGCTTCTCTCGTTGGCCCGGCGGTGACCAGAATATTGAGATGTTGCAGATCGTTGATGGCAGAAAAATGACGCTGCGCCAGCCTAACAATTTCCAGCGGGTCGATCATACGGCCTGGCCCAACATCGCCACACGCCTGGCTACCGCTATCCGGTCCCCAGATCGGCAAACCTCGAGCGGCCAGCGTGCGCAGGTTGTCTTGCGTGGGTTCCGCGCGGTACATCTGCTGATTCATCGCAGGGACAACGGCGATGGGGGCAGAGGTCGCCAGACAAATGGTGGTCAGCAGGTCGTTCGCCATACCAGCTGCGACTCGAGCGATCAGATCGGCGGTGGCCGGAGCGAGAATGACTAAATCAGCCCATTTCCCCAGTTCAATGTGACCCATTGAGGCTTCCGCCGCGGGGTCAAGCAGGTCGTCTGAAACGGGATAACCGGAGACAGCTTGTAGCGTCAGCGGAGTGATGAAAGCTTTAGCGGCAGATGTCATGACAACCCGTACGTCGGCTCCGGCATCGCGCAGGCGCCGCACCACTTCTGGGCACTTGTACGCGGCGATACCGCCGCTGATACCCAGCACGATTCGTTTGCCGGAGAGTGCATTCAGGCTGGAAAATTCCGTCATCATCATGGTCCGATTGAAAGTCAGAAGATGCGCCATTTTACCATAACCTTGCAGCCAGATAGGAATCTTAAGGTCGCTGCTGCGGTTTCCCTAGGAAGATTGCGAAGCGCTTCGCAGCCTTTTGTCACCGCTATCGTCCTGTTTTTACGGGCATGACATGATGCCATCGAGCGGTATAGGGAGAGGGTTATGGGCTGGGAAAAGGGATTGGCACCGCGTGAAAAAATGGTGCGATTAGGGGCCGAATCGCTGACGGATGTTGAATTGTTGGCGATTTTTTTACGTACAGGGTTGCCGGGCGTGCATGTGATGCAGCTGGCGGAAGCGTTGTTGGCGCAATTCGGGTCGTTATATCAACTTATGACAGCCGATCAATCCGCATTTCATACCGCCAAAGGCGTAGGAATATCGAAATATACGCAAATCAGGGCGATTGCAGAGCTGTCGCGTAGGCTGTTTTTCTCTCGTCTGGCGAAAGAGGACGCGATGCTGAATCCTCAGGCGACAGGCGAGTATTTGCAGCTACTGCTGTCACGACGTGAGCGCGAGGTTTTTTTAGTCCTGTTTTTGGACAATCAGCATCACGTTATTCGCCATCAGGAGATGTTTGTTGGTACGATTAACAGCGTGGAAGTACACCCGCGTGAAATTGTGCGTGAAGCGCTAAAGGCAAATGCCGCGGCGTTGATTTTGGCGCATAATCACCCGTCGGGAAAAGCGGAGCCGAGTCAGGCGGACCGTGCGATAACCGAACAGATTGTTAAAGCCTGTCAGTTAATGGAGATCCGCGTGCTCGATCATTTGGTTATTGGGCATGGCGAATACGTTTCTTTTGCTGAACGCGGCTGGATTTAACAGATATTTCCGCGATCCGGTGGGATCTTTAGCTGTTCGGGACTTGAGCACTTACGCTTCAGAGCGTATACTACGCCACCTTTGAGAATCTTGGGTGTGGCGTTAAGAGCCTATCTCAGCAGGTTTATCCTGATGACAGAGTCTTTTCAGTGAAGTTGCTGAGATGGGCTCTAAAGCCTGACGAGGCGGCCAAACCCTATACGAAGCTCGAGCTGATTTGATTTTTGGAGAATAGACATGTCCCGAGTCTGCCAAGTTACTGGCAAGCGTCCGGTGGCCGGGAACAACCGTTCCCACGCACTGAATGCGACCAAACGCCGTTTTCTGCCGAACCTGCATTCACACCGTTTCTGGGTTGAAGGCGAGAAGCGCTTTGTAACACTGCGTGTATCTGCTAAAGGTATGCGTGTTATTGATAAGAAGGGTATTGAGACGGTTCTGGCCGATCTGCGTGCCCGTGGTGAAAAGTATTAAGGAACTGAATCATGGCTAAGGGTGTTCGCGAGAAGATCAAGCTGGTTTCTTCTGCTGGTACTGGTCACTTCTATACCACTACGAAGAACAAACGTACTAAGCCGGAAAAATTGGAACTGAAGAAATTCGATCCAGTTGTTCGTCAGCACGTTGTCTACAAAGAAGCTAAAATTAAGTAATTTCTGCTTCTTGATAAAAACCCGGCCTTGGTCGGGTTTTTTTTCGCCCATATTTCAGTCTTACTTCTTGTACCCAGTCTGGCGTTATGCCAATTTCCTGTACTTCGACCTTACAACCATTCGGTACGCAGACATGGACTCGACATTGCACCAACTGTTGTTAGCAACACCACATACGCAACTCTTACTGCTCGTTGAAGCAGTTTATGGTTTAGATCCCAAAGTAGACCAGCGTATTGAAATGTTGTTACATGGCCAGAATATCGCTATGCAAGAAACCTCATTAAAACAGCGTATTGCATCCATTACTCGCGGTAAGAAATTTATTGATTATTATCAGTCTTATGGCTTTGCCATGGAACTTGAGGCACTGGTTGGTGATATCGCTTACTTGATTGACGACACGCCGAAAGTGGCATTTGCGCTGATTGATCAACTGATGTCTACACATTCCCGTGTCTATGAACGAGCGGATGATTCAAATGGCGATATTGGTGGAGCCTATGCAGCAGCACTTAGTGTGTGGATTAAGGCGGCAAGCCAGTGGCGTTCGCAAGGCGGAAAGACACGGAATTGGCCTGATGAGGTAAAAAAACGGCATGACGAGAACGATTATGCCGTGTGGGATGATTTGATTGCACAAAGTGGCACGTTACTTACCGAGCCAGAGTTGCGGCAACTGGCGCAGGACTTTGAACATGAATATGCGGCAGCGCTGATCAATGCTCCTCTCGAAGAATATAACTTCCGAGCCGCACATGCCGCGATAGGGATTTCTGGTGTGGCGGAAGCGTTGAAAGACGTAGCGCTCTTTGAGCGTTCTATACTGTTGGGCTCTCCAGAACCTAATGAATTACAAAAGCTACGTATTGTAGAATTTTGTCTGTCGATCAATGAAGCGCAATCGGCACTGAAATGGCTACTGAAACCGTTCCAACATCATGCCGAAAGCCGACGTCAAGCCTTGCTGGATCAAGCCTATAGGCAGCTTGGCGATCTCAATGCGCTTTTGATTTTACGGCGTGAGGCTTATCAACGTTCCCCTGATTATCATCGGTTATGCGCGTTACTGGAGGTATTACCCGACCAGCAAGAACGGGAAGCACTAGAACGTCAGGCTGTCACGAATGCGATCACGATAAGCGATATCGTCACAAGAATCGATACCTTACTCGCTCTATGTGCTTATACAGAAGCAGGAACACAAGTTATTGAGCATTTATCCTCATTGTCTGTTTTTTATGGCAGATTGATCGATTGGGCTGATAAATTCCATCGCGCTAACGCATTTCTGGCTGAAGTTGCTTGTTATCGTCTACTACTCGACGATATTTTATCTTCTGGGCGCAGTAAGGCTTATGATCATGCGGCGACGTACTATCGTAAATTGGACAAACTGGCTTCTCAGCTCACAAGCCATGCACCTTTATCGGAGTGGGGCGAGTATCAAGAGCAGCTAAAACAGCAACATGGTCGGAAATATTCATTCTGGCAGCGTTTGCAATAATTGAGATATCTTCCAGAGAGAGAATATGCCTGAATTACCTGAGGTTGAAACCAGTCGTCGGGGGATTTCACCCTATCTTGTCGATCATACCATTCTGTATGCTGAGGTTAGGAATACGCGCTTGCGCTGGCCGGTGTCGGCTGAGATCCTCTCGCTGAGCGATGAGCCGGTGCGCAGCGTGCGTCGGCGGGCAAAATACCTGCTGATTGAACTGACTCGCGGCTGGATTATTGTGCATCTCGGCATGTCGGGCAGCCTGCGGGTACTGCCGGAATATAGCGAGCCGGAGAAACACGATCATGTTGATTTGGTGATGGACAGTGGCAAAGTGCTGCGTTACACCGATCCCCGGCGCTTTGGTGCCTGGCTGTGGACGGATAATCCGGAAACCTGCTCGGTATTGGCGCATCTGGGGCCGGAGCCGTTAGAGGCGGAATTCTCTGCGGACTATCTCTATCAGGCCTCGCGCGGTAAAAAAACGGCAATCAAACAGTGGATTATGGATAACAAAGTGGTGGTTGGCGTAGGCAATATCTATGCGAGCGAATCGCTGTTTGCTGCGGGTATCCACCCTGACAGAGCCGCCGGATCGTTAAATGAAAACGATGCAGCCGTATTAGTGAACGTGATTAAGCAGGTGCTACAGCTTTCGATTGAGCAAGGTGGAACGACGCTGCGTGACTTTTTGCAGTCAGACGGTAAACCCGGCTATTTCGCTCAGGAACTGCGAGTCTATGGCCGCAATGGTGAACCTTGCCGGACATGTGGGACACCGATCGAAACCGCGAAACATGGGCAACGTAGCACGTTTTTCTGCCACCGTTGTCAACGTTAACCACCTATTAGTAAATAATAAAAATCAATTCAGACTATGGAAATCAATATGGGTACAGTCTTTTTCCTTGAAAGCTCAAAGAATATGGGGGGGCAAGAGTGGCAGCTTTTACAGCAAATGGAATCGTTGAATGCTCGGGGATTTACTACCAACCTCTTTTGTAGTGAGAAAGGTCGCATAAATGATGAAGCTCGGGCTCGTGGTCTATCTGTGATTAATTTACCGTTTCGTAATAGTTGTCATTTACCTACTGTTCGTGGAATACGAAATGAAATAAAACGTCAACGTCCACTTGCTTGTATTTGCCATAGTGGACACGACGCTAATAATTTGTGTATTGCGGTTCTAACATTGCTTAATCGACCGAAAATTATTCGCTCACGTACCTACTACACGAATAGAAAACCTAATCCGTTAAGCTGCTTTCTCCCTATCGATTTAGTTATGGTGCCAAGCCAATTTATGGCTGAAAAGGTCAGACCTCATTTCCCAGGTAAGCAGATTGAAGTTGTGTATCCTGGCATTGCATTTGAGAAATTGGATAGGGAAGTGAATTTACCGCTCTCTGACTCATTTGCAGCATGGTTGGGTGAAGGAGAAGGGGATGTGATCATCCAGCTCGGAATGCTGCGTGAGGAAAAAGGACATGGCATTATTCTTGCCGCATTGAGTGAGCTTGTACTGCATTCGCCTAATTTGCGCTATGTGATTGCAGGCGGTGGTAATGCTGAGCCGTTGCAAAAAGATATAGCTAGCCGCAATTTGCAACAGCATGTCTGGATTGGTGAGCTTAGCTCCGTTGCTGCTGCACTGAAATGCGCGGACATTCTGGTAATGCCATCGACAAGGGAGCCGCTTGGGATGGCGCAAATAGAGGCGCTAGGATTGGCTGTTCCCGTCATTATAAGCAACGAAGGTGGTTTACCGGAAACAGTGCAGGATGGTGTTACTGGTATAGTTGTGTCGTCTAATGAACCGCAGGCATGGGTAAAGGCCATCGCGTCGGCCTTGTCAAATAAAGACGTTATCCGAGCTTATGCCGAAGTCGGAAAAAAAGATGTCAGAGCACGATTTGGTCGCGATACAAACACCGAAAATTTGATCCGTATTGTGACAGAGTAAATCTAACAATTAAGATATTTTCAATTTTTCCATTAAAGCACTCACGATGGCATCGGGTAAGAAATGTGATACGTCACCGCCGTGACGAGCGACTTCTTTGACCAGAGAAGATGAAATAAACGACCACTCTTCCGATGGCATCAGAAAAACGCTTTCGAGCGTAGGCATCAGGTGATGATTCATTTTCGCGAGCTGGAGTTCATATTCGAAATCGGCAACGGCTCGCAAACCGCGTACGAGAATAGTGGCGTTTTGTTGCTGTGCGAAGTGTGCCATGAGATCGCTGAAGCCAATGACGTCGACATTCGATAAATGCTGGGTCGCCCCTTTTGCCAGTGACACGCGTTCATCCAGAGTGAAAAGCGTATGCTTGCTCGGGCTGGCGGCGATGGCCAGTACCACATGATCGAACAGTCGTGATGCACGCGTCAGCAGATCCAAGTGACCATTGGTTAATGGATCGAACGTTCCGGGGTAAATCGCTTTGGTTGTCATCACGTCAGCCCTTCATTCACTGTCTCGGTAGCGACTTTACTGCGTCCGCTGGGGCAAATAAGGTTCCAGGAGCGTAAGCAGCATCTGTAGTGCGCCCTGGTTTTGGTGTAACACTTCCACGGCGTGTCGACCATAGTAGAGGCGATAGTCTTCGTCAGCGAGCAGTTTCCCTACTTCTTTGCCAAGCGAGTCTGCATCGGTCACGGTAATCAATCCGTCGGCCTGGTCTAGCTTGTTACAGATGTCTTTGAAATTGAACGTGTGTGGCCCCATCAATACCGGAATAGCATGGGCTGCGGCTTCTAGTGGATTATGCCCGCCTCGTTCAACCAGACTTCCACCGACAAACGCCAGATCGGCGATGCCGTACAACAACATCAACTCACCCATGGTGTCCCCAATCACGACCTGAGTGCTGGCTGAAGGCTGTTCACCACTGCTGCGCAGCGTATAGGTAAATCCCAGATTTTCCGCCAATGATTGAGTGGTTGCGAAACGTTCCGGATGGCGGGGCACAAGAATCAGTAATAAATCAGGGTAGGTAGCAAGCAGTTGTCGATGAGCGGCCAGAACGATCGCTTCCTCACCTTCGTGTGTACTGGTAGCGATCCATACTGGGCGGCGCGGCGCCCATTGTCGGCGTAATGTCACCGCACGTGCCGCCAGTTCCGGCGTCACAGAAATATCAAATTTAAGACTGCCGGTCACTTTCAGGCTTGAGCGCTTCAGGCCAAGATCGATAAATCGATTCCCGTCTTCCTGATTCTGTGCGGCAACGAGGGTAATGCGCTGCAAGATATGGCGCATTAGCTTGCCTATTTTCTTATAACCCGCCGCAGATCGCTCTGACAGCCTTGCGTTTGCAATAACCAGCGGAATGTCACGTTTATGCAGCTCTGCAATCAGGTTTGGCCATAGCTCTGTTTCCATAATGATGACGATTTTCGGACGAACCTGGTCAAAAAAGCGTTTCAGAGCGCTGGGCAAATCATAAGGCAGGTAAACGTGATAGACCGTGTCGCCAAAAGCGGAACGCACGCGCTCGGAACCGGTTGGCGTCATGGTTGTTACTGTGATCGGCAGATTGGGGTAACGATGGCGCAGCGCTCTCACTAGGGGAATGGCAGCCAGCGTTTCACCCACCGACACCGAATGCAGCATGATACCGTCTGGCTTAACCTTCTCTGCACAAAAACCGTAGCGTTCACCCCAGCGCCGACGATAGGCAGGAGCCTTGCGGCCACGAAGCCACAGGCGAAGCCAAATCAACGGTTGGATGAGGTACAGGATAATGGTGTAGAGAGTTTGTAGCATAAGGTTTACTGTTATCGGTTATCGCTGGGATGATTTTATCGGGTTCGTGAGGATAAGGCTATTTGTAAAACGGATGTCGTTTATTCCTCAGCCTATTTTCCTAAAAATTGCAGGCGGATGTGCACATGGCCGCAATCGTTGAATCTAATACGGGAAACGGACAACCGAACAAGCCAGAAGAGCCAACTATAATCCACACGCACCTTAATTATGAGGTGTTGGTATCTATTTTGAGTTTTTAAGGAATGTACGTTTCATTTTTCTTGTGATGCCTTTGCTTTCATTAATAATATTTTTCTTTAGCCGCTGCAAAGGGTAAAGAAAAAACAACCATAATCGATAATATAACTTATCTATTCCTTCCAGAATAACAATAGAGTCTTTAAGCTTACTGTAGTGATTTCTGTTAAGTTGCCTTAGTGTTTCTTCGGCAACATTACGGTATGTTAATCCTATATTACGATGATTTTCTTCATGATGGAAAAATTCAGTTTTATTGATTTTTTCAATGCCAACAGAAAATGGAATAGGGCCTGTGGTATTTAACACACCTTTCATCCCTACACCATAAATCCAGGGCTTGTAGTTTGTTAATCTATAAACAACTTCGTCTAGAGCAGACTTAATATAAGGAGAGCCGGGTACTGCAATTATGTTCCATTGTTGGTACTCCCCACATTTTAAGAATTTTAACTCTTTGTGTATCCCCATATTTCTATCGCAGCCATATTTCTTATTATCCCAACTGCATAGCAATACTTCACAATCTTCTTTAATGGCTTCATCGAGTGGGATTGAACATGAGCTTTTAATATCCAAATAGACACCACCCTCGATGTAAATCAAAAGATAGCGAAATAAATCAGCTCTGGCCGCACCATACTTTGGATCTATACTTAAATAAATATTCAGCGTCTCTTTTCCGTAATGTTTTTCTATATATTCAATTATGCTATTTTCATCGTAGAAATAATACTCCCATCCCGGATTCCGCTCTCTTAATTTATCCACAGACACTAAAATTTCTTTAGGCAGATCATGTACGCCTTTAGTATATATCTGATGGATTTTTTTAGGTATTTTCATCACTGTGTCGTCCTTGGTAAAGAAATTATTTAATAATAGAAATTATTTAATAATAGAAATTATATAGTGATCGTGATTCTTATTTTCTAGTTTTGTTATTCAGTGACCATAACGCTGTATACTTATTAAATGTATATTGAGCGTTAACAAATGCGAGCAGCAATCCTTGTTTCCCATCCAAAAAACCTGCTCTGAAGATCCAAGTCTTTAAGAATGAAAATATAGAATGAGTAAATATCTCAGAATAGCGGCAAGATCTTCCTTTCTCATGACGTTCTCTTGCCCACGCAACAGCATAGCGCAACTGCTTTTCCTGGAATACTGAGAAATCACGGCAGGTTAAATGCTTAAGATCTCCATATAAATGTTGAACAGGGGCATCGCCGCAATTCAATGATTCATGCACGTTGTTGTCATTGTATTGGTAGTGTTTATTTGCATAGAGCCGGATTACCTTATCGGGATACCAACCACTATGTTTCATAAAGCGACCAAGGAAGAGATTTTTCCTCGCGAAGGAGTAAACGATTTTATCGTCTAGATGGGATTGGAGTAATATTTTTTCAATGGATTGGCGTAATTCAGGGGTAATTCTTTCATCGGCATCAATGAAAAAAACATAGTCTCCACTAGCATAACCCTGCGCCCGTTGCCTTTGTTTACCATACCCCGGCCAGTCATTATGTTGATAGACTTTTGCGCCATATCGATGAGCTATTTCTACCGTAGAATCGGTACTGCCAGAATCGACGACAATAATCTCATCCGCCCAGCTAACAGAGCGCAGGCACTCTTCTATTAGTTCGGATTCGTTTTTTGTGATTAGTAAGGCAGATAGATTTTTTTTCATGTTGTCAAATGGAGGAAAGTTATGAAAAGAAAATATGATGTTATTATTTAATAATCTATTTGTTATTTTTTTCTTATTTTTATCTTTATGAATAGAAAATATATAACGTGATGTTTCTCTGTGTTTCTATAAGAGAATATTTTTTGTTTCAATGTGTAATAATTTACTCCTGGTATTTTATAAAAATGCCTGTTTTTTATGTTTATTATAACTTTGTCATCTGGGTATATATTATCTAATTTTAGTTCAAATATCATATCTCGTGATTTCTCTAGCAATTTTTTAATGTTTTCTTTTTTTGAGAACTCATACGAAAAACCTATTACATGCTGTAAATAATCAATGATGATATCTTTGTTTTCTACAAGGCGATTTTTATTTTTCATGTAGCCGAAAAAGTACTTAAAACAATCCAATTGCTCTTGTGATTTATCTGACTTTTTTAATACTTCATTCATTATAGATGATTGATGGCTAACATAATAATATAATCTTTCTTTTATAAAGTAAATGTTATTAGAATATATTAAATACATTAGTAAAAAAACATGGTCTTCATATAATAATCCTGAAGGGAATTGAATGTCATTATCTATTATGATTTCTTTTTTTATTATTTTATTCCATAAATAAACATCCATTTTTTTTATTATATGACAGTTTATTTCTTTTTTTCCTGTAAACTTATGTGTTGTGTATTCATCAGAATAAGCTATTGCGTTTTCATTTTCTTTGACTAAATTGACCCCCCAATGAACTATATCAATATGAGGGTCTTGGAAAAAATCTAATGCGTATTCATATGTGTTTAATTCTATATAATCATCTGAGTCAACAAACGTAATATATTTTGCTGTAGAGTTTTTTAACCCTACATTCCGAGTATAGGCTATTCCTGAGTTTCTTTGGGATATGACTTTTATCCTATTATCTAAATCCGAGTATTTTAATAGTATAGATAAAGATCTATCAGTTGAGCCATCGTCTATGCATACTATTTCAATATCTTTAAATGTTTGATTTATTATACTCAACAAACATTTGTCAAGATATTTTTCAGAATTGAATACTGGTACAATTACAGATAATAATGGCATTGTCATTTGTATGGTCATAATAGAGAATTATAAGGAATTAGTTTTCCGATAACTGTATAATATTTAGCATTTTAAGGAACGTAAAAACTTCTTTATAAGAAAGAAGAATAAATTGATGTTCTTTTCCATCGTCCCTTTTTTTCTACTCCTTTTTTCTTTTTGCAGATTTAATTGCCTCTCTTTCTCAATGTTACTATTATATATGCTAACAATGGGGTGACGTATTATCTCTGAAAAATATAGCTCTCTGAAACATCCTTTTTTATATAAATAATCCCATTTATCAGCTATGTAATAATTTCTATTGAATTCTTCATGAAAGTTTTTTGCTAACTCATTGCTGATAAGATAACAACATGCTCTTGTTATGTAAGCCGGTTTGTAGATTAATTTCCTACATATTACGCCGTTAATTACTTGCTTATTAAAAAATGATAAGGATGCTTTTCTTCTTTGCTCTAACCCTTCTTGCCCACCAAGTATATATAACGCATATTTATTTAGCTTTTCTCTATCATGTCCAGATAAGCCATCTATAAAATTTTTTAATGATGAATCAACAATAGCATCATCTTCCAAAATAATAGACCACTCTATGTTATCATTAATTATTCTAGAATATATTTTTTGATGGCTTAAAGAGCATCCTATTTCCGATACCGTTGGATTAAACTCTTTTGGCGAACTAGCCTTAATCCTGTCTAGTTCCTCTCTTGGTAGATCAGAACCTAGTATCGCGTCAATAAACTCAAAATCAATACTCTCTTTTTTAAGCGATTCAGCGATGGATTTTCTTCTGTCGGTGTCTTTAGCTAAAGATACAATGAATACTGGAATTTTATTCTTTTCCATTTTTACTTTCCAAAGAATGCTTTAATGAAAAAATACTTGGCATAAATTTTTACGCCTTTTATATATTTTCTATTATGAAACTGATGCTTAGCACAATATCGCATATTACTTGCAGTTACTGCCTCTAAGAGAGGCTCATTTCGCCATGGCGAATTGTCTTTGGCTTTTAAAAAGTATTTTGTACAAGTGTAATTGGCCGCCCATTTATGCCATGGCTTAGTGGGGCCGATATAATGAATAAAAATAGTCTCTGTGGATATAGGTGTTGGCGCCGACTCGCCGTTACTATATTTTAACTCATAATTGATACTGAACTGGGTGTTGTATTTATTATCCAGTTTGTAAAAATCCCCTGCCAAAAGTATATTTAAAGCATCCTGATCCGGATGGGTAATGACTTGCTTCATCTCTGGATCGATCAGAAAACGCATGCTATTTTCTGTTACAGCGGCCTGATGCCAGTTATTGATTCCAATTAACAAAACGCCGGAGTTAAAGTAACCATTGCTGAGTTCAGGATGTTGAAGTTTTTGTGCACGGTTTTCCCACCAACGGCTATCACCATCTAAAACAGCAGCGGCAATATGGCTACTAATATCTAATTTTATTAATTCTTGCAACGAGCCATTACATATAATGTCCGCATCAAGGTAGAGAACTCTATCGAGTATCTGATAGAAATAGTCGGCAATAATAAAGCGGAAATAAATGGCATAGCTCCAGAGTTTTGTTTCTGGTAACGTTTTTAACCAAGTGCAATCAACGATATAAATGTTAATAGTTGTATTGTATTGCTCTGCCATCTCTTGAAATCTGGCTTTATCACCATCACTGAGTTTGTCGGTAAACACGTGGAAGGATAAACAGTAATCGGGATTCTTTAATAAAATAGATGCGATAGCGATGGCGCAGCCATAAATGAATTTTTCATCCGTGCCAAAGGCTATGTCTAACTCGGCATCGTTTTTAGTATAGGAGAATGAGTGTACAGTTTTTATGACTTTTTCTTTGTCAAAGTACATGAGCTTACCGTGTTGGATGAATAGCGAAGAGAATAACGTGTTGTAAGAAACAGGTCAGAATATGTTTTTATTTATCATTATGATTCGATAATCAACTGCGCCGCCTTTTCTGGCAGGCTATAAATATCTTCCGTGTCGGCAAAGTGGCGGGCATTTTCTGCCCACTGTTTCAGCGTTTCTGGCTGACTAAGTGCATGTGACAACGCGTGGTTCAACGCTATCTGGTTAAAAGGTTCGGGGATGACTTGTCCAGCCTGTGAGCGCTCAATGTAAAACGCATAACCGCACGCATCGGTAACCAGTATCGGTAACCCCGCCGCAATAGCCTCAAGCAAAACGATGCCTGCGGCTTCCTGATGTGCCGGATGCAGTAACAAGTCTGCGGCTACCATGAAGTCAGGAATGTCATCTCGGCCAGAGAAAAAGTGGATCTGTTTACCAATACCGAGCTGTTCCGCTTGTTGTTGAAACGGTTTTGGATCGTCCTGACCGACCACCAGAAAGGCAACGTGTTTGCGTATTTCCTCTGGCAGGCTGGCAATCGCGCTCAGGCTGCGGCCAACACCTTTGCGTTTGAAATCGGAACCGACTTGCAACAGAACAAATCCGTTTTCATCCAGATGGTGCTGTTGACGAAACCGAGAACGCGTATCTGGAGAACGCGTGCTGTATTTTCTATCCCGTGAAATCCCCGGTGGTAGCATAAAAAAGCGTTCATCTTGTGTGCCGTAATGCTTCTGAAAATGGGCAATTTGCCTCGGTGTTAGCATCAGCATACGCGTGCGACTGTTTCTGTCGAACACGTCGCGTTCAAGTGCCACATATCCTCGGCAGCGTGGTGTTAACCGATAAAAGAAGCCTTTTTCCTGAACCGCCTTTTCTGCCGTACATCCTTCTGCGGCATAGTAGAAGTCCAGTCCTGGCATTTTGCTAAATCCGACAACGCGATCGACAGGATGCTGTTGTAAATGGCGTTGTATCCAGTCGGAAAAACGGCGATGGCGAGTATGATTTCCCAATCCAGAGATGGGCACGAGAATGATCTCAAACCCTTCAGGTTTGTCGCCTTGCCATTCGCTAGTGTAAACACGAATATTGTGGCCTTGTTTTTGGCAAGTTTGTGCGATGCTCAGAAAATCCCGCTGTAGCCCGCCGAAAGGAAAGAATTTGTAGACGCAGAATGCGATTTTCATTGGGCATCTCTTTGCGACGTGATATTCAGCATCTGTTCTGAGGCCAAAATGACATCTTCCGCAGGGATGCAGGACAAATACTTAACCGTCTGATCATAGTTATAGTGAGCTGGCATCGGTTGATATTCCCCTGCCCAAATCTGTTTATAGTGTTCGCACCACGGACGCCATACCTTGTAGTCTGTTGGGCCAAATAAGCTGACGAGTGGCGTATTTAATGCGGCAGCCATGTGCATTGGGGCTGAATCTACGCCAATATATAGCACGGCATTGTCGATTAACGCCGCCAGTTCCGGAAAGCTCGTTTTGCCCGCAAATGACATCTCAGGTTTATGAATGCACTGTGAATAAATATCGCGAACGACAGATAAATCCTCTTCCGATGGACCGCACGTTAACACGACTTCCAGATTTTTTTCTTTAAGATAGTCAATCACCTGAGCGAACTTGTCGTTATCCCAAAATTTATAATATTGACGCGTTGTGGGCTGGATGACGACATAAGGCTGTGTTAACAGCGTCGGACAGTGGTTAAAAATACGTTTGGCATCGTCTTGATGATAATGCAGTGATAGTCGTGAAACGGTATTCGATGCTGGTAGCGCTAGCGGCGTAAGTAAATAGAGATTTTGTTCAACAATATGTGCGCCTATTGGCGGTACACAGTGGTCGAAAAACAAACGCCAGATTTTACCCTTCAGCTTATTACCGCGATCGAGCGCAATGCTACGTCCACCTAAGGATTGTACTAACAACGCAATCGGCCACTGATCCGCAAGATTAACGATGAGGTCGTACTTATTTTTTTTCAGTGTTTTTCTGACATCGGTGAAATTACGCACTTTCTCGGAGAGCGTCTTCGTTTTTCTCTTCAACCCATAAAGCTGATTGATCTCTGGATTGGCGGAGAGAATGGGCATCGTATCCTGATAGAGTAATACGTCGATTTTAGCCTCAGGATAATTAGCTTTCAGTGTGCTGATGAGCGGAGTGGTCAGCAGCATATCGCCATGATATCTAAGCTTCACCACGAGAATTCGGCGATAAGAGATGATGCGTTGACTCACTCGTTTTCCTTCATGTCATCAAAAGTTATGATTTTTACAGGCACGCTACCGCCTTGGCTCAACAGCGACCAAAAGACTGATTCTATCCATGTGGCGCGACAGCATGGATAGCTAATTTTTCCTTTATGGTACTAAAACCCACACCCCTCTCACAGTAGTAATTAATATTATACCCGTCATCTTGAAAGCTGCGCAGAGGTTACCTTTACTCGGAGGTTCCCGACCACCGATGGTTTTGTGTTGTCATGCCCTTCCTCGTTTTTCGAAAAGATGTTGAGCGCATTGAATTGACAGTCATATCAACTTAATTGTACAACTTAGTTGATATCAACCCGAAATAATGTAAAGGAACAGGCGATGTTGACGATGACTTTTTCTGATGTTCGGCAGAAATTTGCCAAAGTGCTGGATACGGCTATTACGCAGCCAGTGACGATTACCCGTCGTTCAGCGCCGGATATGGTGGTTATCACCGCGGCACAGTTTGCCGAGTTGCAGCAGGCTAAATTTGAAGCTTCTCTTGCCAAGGTAATGAGTAAGCCAAAGAATCAGGCGTTGTTTAAGGAACTTGCTGATAAATGATCTTCTTCTTAACGGTTGAGCAGGTCATCGCAATCCATGATTATCAGTTGGAAATGTATGGTGGCTTGCCTGGGTACAGGGATATCGGCGTAGTGGAAGGCATGGTTGCCCGCGTTGAGAATCTTCACACATACCAGAATGAGAATGACCTGCACATGCTTGCCGCATCGCTGTTGCTTTCGATAGCGCGCGGGCATGGCTTTAATGATGCGAATAAAAGGACTTCGGCGGCAGCGGCTATGGTGTTTCTTGATATGAATGGCGCGTCAATGACTCCGTCAGAAAACTTTGCTGATTTTGTGGTAATGGCAGCGCAAGGGCTTTACGACGTTCATACCGTCGCGGAAGAACTGAAAAAACTCGTCGATTAGGATCATCGCTGCTTTAGCCATTTTCCCGTCAGCGTGGTGCCAAGACAAAACGCCATCAGCCACGCAATAAGCATATCTCGTGAATAGAGAATAACGTCGCTCAGCCCATACATCAGCAGTGCGAAAAGCAGCGCCGCAGAGAGATGGCTGCGTAGAACAAAAAATGAAAAATAAAATAGAGAGGCATAAAGCAATACTAGCAGTATCACTCCTGGTATGCCCTTCAACGAAAAAGCGTCAATCACTTCGTTATGCAGGTGAACATTCAAATACCCCAGCGCGCCGGATAATTCAGACTCTTGCTTTGCTTGTGCAATGATATGTTCTGCACGCTGTTCGGCGGATTGTCCAAACAGGGCTTCTTCTCCTGCCTCGATACCAGATTGGTACATCGCAATACGCGCCCCCACCGATGTCATGCTGTTGTCCATACTATAGCTGTGTATATCGTTGATCAGGTCGTTGACTCGTTGATGAAGTGTATTCTGGAAGAGGAATAAACACAGGAGAAGTGTGGCGGCTGAGCCGATGAATGCTTTAATAAGCAGGCGTTTATTATGTCTGACTTCTGACAATAAAATAGTTGCGCCGACAATCGGGTAGACGAATATCGCTGCCCGCGTCTCTGTTAGCAGAATAGCCACCATCACTAACAGAAAATGCCCCAGGTAAAGATAATACTTATAAGGCGAATCGAGTTTAAGCAGTGCCTGTGCGCTTAGGGCGCCAATGAAAGTCAGAAAATAGGCCGCGCTCGTGGCTGTGCCAAATACCAACCCAATACGATGCATTCCACTGAACCATGCCTGATAAAATGCATATCCTAATGCTAAGACACAAATGACGAGCATATAGGCATGTAACCGTTGTGGCTGACTCTTTTGTGAGAGATGCAAGACCGTCAGCAGGGTAAATGCACCCAGAATACCGGCGTGTGCGGATGCCCTGTACGCGTTATAGACATAAGGGAAAAGGCTATCAGGTTGATAATAGTGGTGATACCAGATGAGATTGGTTAAACCGATAGCCAGCAGGAAAAGTGGAATCAGTAACAATCGTTTAGCCGCTATTACGGTTCTTAGGTTTGTCGCCACATAGAAAACAGAGAGAGAACCCGTGAGATAAAACAGCCACCCGGCAATAATGCTACTAAATGGCATGATGGCTAATGTGAGTAAACAGCCGGGGAAAACAGTTTTAAGCGCGACAGTCGAGCTTATACTGGGCGTTTTGCCCAGTTCGTATCTTAATTCATTAAGCATGTATTTATTCACTGTCGGGAGCGATATCACTCGTCTGATGCAGGTAATTCTATCAGCTTCTCTAATTTCTGATGGACGTGGCTAGCAGGAATTGTCTCCATTTTCTGGCTTTCAGACATTTCCACCACCTGATTCATTCCGTAGCCGCCAATCAGCCCCGGATCGGTTGGTCCGTACAAGGTGATATTCGGGCGATCCAGTGCCGCCGTCAGGTGGCTAAGCCCGGTATCGACGGAAACGACGGCTTTAGCGCCTGCTAATACCTCGGCGACCTGTTGCAGCGTGAGGCGCGGTAAGACCTCAACGTGGGAGAATTCTTCCGCCAGCCGTAATGCGCGCTGATGCTCATGCTCCGCTCCCCAGGGGAGTTTGATGCGTAGTCCGCTCGGTGCCAATAGGGCAATCAGTTCACGCCAGTGTGCTTCCGGCCAGTGTTTTTCATCGCGCGTTGTGGCGTGGAGAAACACCAGATAGCGGTTGGCGTCTGCGGGCGGCTGGGAGAGGAAACGCGAGGCAATCGCATAATCGCCGCGCTCGGCGGGTTTCCGGTAGCCCAGACTGGCGGCAAACAGCTCTCGTACGCGCTCGACGGCATGCTGCTGACGGCTTATCGGGTGGCGATAGTTATAAAACCAGCTTGCCAGCGGTTCACGCGCGCTCTTGCAATCCAGTCCGTGTCTCTTTCCGTTGGCGAGCCGCGTCACCAGCAGCGCGCTTTTAATCAGCCCTTGCGCATCAATGACGGCATCATAACGGTACTGGCGTAGCTGGCGTTTAAATTCGGCACGTTCCTGACGTATCGGGGCGCTGAACCAGCTTTTGCGCCAGCGGCGTATCGCTACTGGAATCACGCGGGAAACCGCTGGATGCCAGCTGGGAATTTGCGCGAAACCTTCTTCAACCACCCAGTCGAATTGGATCCCAGGAATCACCTGCATGGCGTCGGTCAAGGCGGGTAACGTATGCAGCACATCGCCCATTGACGATGTTTTGACGATCAACACTCTCATGCGCCAGCTCCCAGCAGCGGACTTTCTCCGGAAAAAACGCTTTTTTCCTTAACAAGATACTTATCCAGTGCGTTGAGCACGCGTTCGGGCTGAATGTCGATCAAACTCTGGTGATACCCCTGTTCGGCATCCCCTTTGCGCACTCGGTGATAGCCGGTGATCAGCCGAATCACCTCGGCCTGATGGGACAACGGCGGGGTAAAATCGGGGCTGCTCGGGCCATAAAGCGCGACAAGCGGACGATGAAGCGCTGCGGCAACGTGCATGAGCCCGGAGTCGTTGCTGACGACGGCGTGGCAGGCGGCGATCAACACCACTGCCTGTTCCAGCGAGGTTTTCCCCGCCAGATTGGCGCAATGCTGCCGTGCCTCTTCCGTCAACCCCTGAAGGATATCGTCACAGGCTGAACGGTCATTGGCGGAGCCGAACAGCGCGATCTGGTAGCCACGCTCAATCAGGGTTTGCGCCAGCGCAGCATAGTGATAATGCGGCCACCGTTTGGCGGGACCGAATTCGGCACCGGGGCAAAAGCCGATGATGGAGCGTGCATCGCTGAGGTCGAAGGCCTGCATCATGTCCGCAATTTCGGCCTGATTGACCTGTAACTGTGGCCACAGTAACGGCTGCGGCAGATCCTCAGCACGACGAATACGGCGACGATCGTAGGCTAATGCGGCGTAACGCTGAACCATCAGCGGAAATGCTGCCTTATCCAGCACGCGTAAGTCGTTCAGTAGCCCATAACGCATTTCGCCACGCCAGCCTGTGCGCTGCGGAATGTTGGCAAAGAACGGGACCAGCGCGGATTTAAAGGAGTTGGGCAGCACGTAAGCGCGATCGTAACCTGCATCGCGCAGCGATACGCCAAGGCGGCGACGTTCGCCCAGTGCCAGTGCGCCGTGACCGAGCGGCATGGCTAACGCCTGATTGACTTCCGGCATCCGTGCCAGCAGCGGACGGCACCAAGCCGGAGCCATCACGTCAATGACCGCTTCCGGGTGTTCAGCCTTCAGTGTGCGATAAAGGCTGTGCGACATCATCATATCGCCGACCCAGGAAGGGCCGATGACCAAAATTTTCATACCGCTTATGAATCCTTATTTGATTAAACGGTACGGTTCAGCCAGGCCATGTATTCCGCCACGCCCTCGGCGACGGTTTTGAACGGCTTGTCATAACCTGCGGCACGCAAGTTGGTGAGGTCAGCCTGAGTGTAAGCCTGATAGCGGCCTTTCAGCTTCTCGGGGAACTCGATGTATTCCACGCTGCCTTTCTTGTGGAAAGCAAGCGTCGCGTCGGCAACTGCCTGGAAGGATTCGGCGCGGCCGGTACCGCAGTTGAAGATGCCGGAAACACCGTTTTGCCAGAACCACAGGTTAACTGCGGCGACATCGCCGACGTAGACGAAGTCACGTTTGAAGTTTTCGCTACCGGAGAACAGCTTCGGATTTTCACCCTGATTAATCTGGTTGTTCAGATGAAACGCGACGCTTGCCATGCTGCCTTTGTGGCCTTCACGCGGTCCGTAGACGTTGAAATAACGGAAGCCGCAGATCTGCGATTCCGCTTCTGGAAGAATTTCACGCACATACTGATCGAACAGGAATTTGGAGTAGCCATAGACGTTCAGCGGCTGCTCGTACTGACGTTCTTCGATGAAGTTATCGTTGCGACCGCCGTAGGTGGCGGCAGAAGAGGCATACAGGAACGGAATGTTGCGATCGAGGCAGTAGTGCAACACGTCTTTGGAGTATTGATAGTTGTTATCCATCATGTACTTGCCATCCCACTCGGTGGTGGAAGAGCAGGCACCTTCATGGAATATGGCATCAATATCGCCCAGATCGTCACCTGCAACGATGCTGGCGATGAAGTCTTCCTTATCCATGTAATCGGCGATGTCCAGATCGACCAGATTGACGAATTTGGTGCCGTCTTTCAGGTTATCGACCACCAGAATGTCCCGATAGCCGATGTCATTCAGAGATTTTACGATATTGCTGCCGATAAAACCGGCACCGCCAGTAACGATAATCATGGGCGCGACCTTTGTTAATCTTGCTGGTGGGGCACCGCGCCCCACGCTATTTATGACCGCTATAATAGCATTTCATTTTACCGCAAGCAGCCAGAGCTTAATTTATCCCATGTTGCCCTCACGTTTTTAAGATGATTCAGGCCGTGACGAAGCCAGCATTTTCAGACTGTTTACCCCGCATTTCTGCCCACATCCGCTAGCTTAAAAACCATAAAGCGATCTTTTTATGGGAGAGTCACGCTATGCCTGCCGCGTTTTATCAACAACTTACTACACAAATTATGGCAGCACGCACCGAAGGGGTGTTCAAAGAGGAGCGCATTATTACCTCTGCGCAGCAGGCTGAAATTGAGGTGATGGACAGCAACCGCCTGCTCAACTTCTGCGCCAATAATTATCTTGGTCTGGCGGACAGCCCTGAACTGATTGCCGCCGCCAAAGCCGGATTGGACAGCCACGGTTTCGGTATGGCCTCGGTGCGCTTCATCTGTGGCACGCAGGATATCCACAAGCAGCTGGAACGTAAGCTCGCGGATTTTCTGGGAATGGATGACGCGATTCTCTATTCCTCCTGCTTCGATGCCAACGGCGGGCTGTTTGAAACGCTGATGGAAGCGGAAGATGCGATTATTTCCGATGCGCTCAATCATGCCTCAATCATCGACGGTATTCGGCTATCGAAGGCGCGACGCTACCGCTATGCCAATAACGATATGAATCAGTTGGAAGCGCAGTTGCAGCTGGCGAGAGCGGAAGGGGCAAGGCACATCATGATCGCCACTGACGGCGTGTTTTCGATGGATGGCGTGATTGCCGATTTGCAGGGGATTTGCGATCTGGCGGATCGTTATGACGCGCTCGTGATGGTGGATGATTCCCATGCGGTGGGGTTTGTGGGCGAACAAGGGCGCGGAACGCCTGAACACTGCGGGGTGATGGAGCGTGTCGACATCATTACCGGGACGCTAGGCAAGGCGCTGGGGGGCGCATCGGGGGGATATACGGCGGGCAAACGTGAGGTGATCGACTGGCTGCGCCAGCGCTCTCGACCCTATCTGTTTTCCAACTCGCTTGCGCCTGCGATTGTCACTGCATCGCTCAGCGTTCTCGATCTGCTGGAACAGAGTGGCGAACGGCGTGAGCGTCTCTGGGCAAATGCCCGTCTGTTCCGTGAAAAGATGACGGCCGCAGGGTTCACGCTAGCGGGAGCCGATCACGCCATTATTCCCGTCATGTTGGGTGAGGCGCAGCTGGCGCAGGATTTTGCGCGGGCGCTACAGCGGGAAGGCGTGTACGTCGCCGGCTTTTTCTATCCCGTTGTTCCCCTCGGTCAGTCGCGTATTCGTACCCAAATGTCGGCCGTCCATACGCCGCAGCAAATCCAATTTGCCGTCGAGGCTTTTACCCGCGTGGGTAAACGTCTGGGTGTGATCAACTGAGGAAACCGTCATGAAAGCATTGGCAAAACTGCGACCAGAAGAAGGCATCTGGATGGTGGATTCCCCCATGCCGGAGCTCGGGCATAACGACATTATGATTAAAATCCGCAAAAGCGCGATCTGCGGAACGGATGTACATATCTATAACTGGGACGAATGGTCGCAGAAGACGATTCCCGTTCCGATGGTCGTCGGGCATGAATACGTTGGTGAAATTGTCGCTATCGGTCAGGAAGTTAACGGTTTTCATATTGGCGACAGGGTCTCCGGCGAAGGCCATATTACCTGCGGCTACTGCCGCAACTGTCGAGCTGGGCGACGTCATTTATGCCGCAATGCCATCGGCGTCGGGGTCAATCGTCCCGGTTCGTTCGCAGAATATCTGGTGATTCCTGCCTACAACGCGTTTCGCATTCCCGACAATATTTCTGATGAGCTGGCCGCCATTTTCGATCCCTTCGGCAACGCGGTGCATACCGCGCTTTCCTTTGATTTAGTGGGGGAAGATGTCTTGATTGCTGGCGCAGGGCCGATAGGCATGATGGCGGCAGCGGTGTGCCGTCACGTCGGCGCAAGGAATGTCGTCATTACCGATGTTAATGCGTACCGGCTGGAGCTGGCCAGTAAAATGGGGGCGACGCGTGCCGTCAATGTGGCGCAGGAAAATCTGGCAGATGTGATGATCGAATTAGGTATGACTGAGGGGTTTGATATCGGACTGGAGATGTCGGGCGCACCGTCAGCCTTTCGTGCCATGTTGAAAGCGATGAATCACGGTGGCCGCATCGCCATGCTGGGTATTCCGCACGAACCGATGTCGATTGACTGGGGAGAGGTGATTTTTAAGGGGCTGTTTATCAAAGGGATCTATGGACGGGAAATGTTCGAAACCTGGTACAAAATGTCGGCGCTGATTCAATCGGGGCTGGATTTGTCACCGATTATCACTCACCGCTTTCACATTGATGAGTTTCAGCAAGGCTTTGACGCCATGCGCTCGGGTCAGTCGGGCAAGGTTATTCTCAATTGGGGGACAGAATAACCCTGCCGTAACGAATTTGTGCGATGGCAAAAGGGAAACGTACGCCCGGTGTTACGGCTGAGCGTGCGTTTCGGTGTCGGCTGGAGCCACCCAGGTCTGCCAGCGGTGCTTGATAAACATCACCGGGGCGCTTTCCCGAATGCTGTTGCTCACCAGTTTAAAGAACACATCGTTCTTCACCGGTTCCGGCGGCTGTTTGACCCGACACTGCGGTATGCCGCGGAACGGATTACGCGGTTTGACTGGCTGCTGCGGCTGAGGCTCGTACTGCCGCGTCGGTTCATTCAGCAACTGGCTGGGGCGGACTAAGACAATATCGGCATCCAGCGTGGGCAGCATCTGCTGTAAGACGCGGATAGTGGAAGGATGCGGATGCCCGATAGCGATGGCGGAACCGCTGCGGCGGGCAATTTGCACAGCGCGGGTAAACTGCTTACGAATCTCGGCTTCGTTTTGCGAATCATCCAGAAATACTTTGCGTTTGATGACTTTGACGCCCGTTCCCGCCGCAGCCTGACTGGATTGGCTGCTGCCGATGGTCATGCTATCGAGGAAATAGAGCTGGTAAGCGCTTAGCGCCTGCATGACTTTTTGCATGCCGGGCAGGCTGGCGGTCATCGCGCTGCCCATATGGTTGTTCAACCCCACGGCGTAAGGCACGTTATTGACCGACTGGCGAATAATGCGCTGGATTTCATCACTGCTCATGTCCGGGCGTAACGTGTCACGCTCCAGCGGCTGTTTGCTCATCGGGGCCATTGGCAGATGAATCAAGACTTCTCGCCCTTGCTGGTGGGCTTTGGTCGCCATTTCGCGGGCGTACGGCGCATTGGGCAATACCGCGACGGAAATCGCTGTTGGCATTGCCAGAATCTGGTTCTCATTATGTGGACGATAGCCGAAATCATCGATGACGATGGAAAGTTTTCCGGCCAGTGCCAAAGGAGACAGCGCGAGCAGACCCAGTGCCAATAACGGCGTTTTGGTGAAATATGACAAGACTATCTTCCTAGCCAAGGTTGTGGATTGACCGCCTGACCCTGACGACGGATTTCAAAATACAGTCCGGGCTGACTCTGCCCGCCGCTGGTGCCAACCAGCGCAATAGGCTGACCGGCTTTAACCTGAGCGCCAACGGAGACCAACGCGCTCTGGTTATAGCCGTACAGGCTCATATCGCCTTTACCATGCTGAACGACAACGACCAACCCATAGCCCTGTAGCCAGTCAGCCATCAGTACAGTACCGTCGGCGATGGCTTTCACTTCCGTTCCTTCCGGCGCGGCAATCACCAGGCCTTTCCAGCGTAGTTCACCCTGTAGCGGTTCGCCGAAACGGTGTTCGATGCGGCCATTAACTGGCCAGATAGCCTGACCTGAAGGTCGCCCTAAACCGCCAGTTCGTGCCATGAGTGAGCGTTCACCTTCCGTAGGTTTGTAGCTGCTGCCACTGCGTTTGGCCTGCTCTTCCTTCGCGCGAACTTTGGCGGCTTCACGCGCTTCCCGTTCGGCACGGGCTTTCGCTTCTCGCTCGGCGCGAGCGATCTGGTCGCGCAGCCGGGTTTCATTCTGACGCAGCTCCGTCAACTGCTGCCGATCTTTTTCCAGCGAACTTTCCAGCGTCGACAACGTTTTTTTCCGGTCGGACTGCGCCAGCTCCAGCGTTTGCTGTTGCTGCTGTTGGTCACTCAGTAGCGTTTTTTGCTGCGTCTGCTTTTGTTCCAACTGACGTTTTTGGTCAGCCAGTTCCACGCGGGTTTGCTGTAACTCGTGGATGGATTTCTGGCGAGCTTCATTCAGGTAGCCGAAGTAGGCGAGGATGCGTTCGTTGCGCTGGCTTTCCTCTCCGCTCAGCATTAATTGCAGCGCGCTGTGCTGGCCTTGCCGGAAGGCGGCGTCAAGCTGACGGGAGAGCAGCGTTTGTTGCTTATCCTGCTGAGATTGCAGCTTGGCGATAGAAGTGCTGAGGCTGGTTAATTCTTTATTTAGCGTGGACAGCGTATTGCGCGTTTCATGCAGTTGACGACTGGCTTCAGAGATAGACTGCTCCTGCTTTTTCAACTGCTGGACTAACGCACTGCGCTGCTTTTGTTGCTCTTGAACGCTTTTTTCTTTCGCGGCGATATCGTGTTGCAGGGTCTTGAGCTGCGTCTGATTATCTTCCGCCTGGCCGAGCGCGGGCAACAGCAAAACGCCAACGCAGAGTGCGCTTACGCAGCGGGTGAGCAGCCTTTGTAATGCGGATAAATGGCGATCGGCGCTACATGCCACTCGACTCTGTACAAATAACGCGTTTTTACTCATAGCGGTGAATTATTCCACGATGAACAGCGGCTTACCAGTTGTCTCTTGTCTGATTTCTATTTCCAGACGTGACAAGCATGGCACAAAGACGGGCATCTATGCGTATCAATAATGGATAAATGGAAAGCTCTGCGCATAAAATGAAGGAATGGCATTATTGGGTATGCCAGTTTCTGTGGCCTGCTCTCTCTGGCTGGCGTCGGTGTTGGGATGGCGTTAAATCGCTATCCTGGAAATTTTTGGGTATCGCGCCGCAGATTCGATACGCTATGTTGGCTTACTGGCTGTAATTGCCATATTGCGCAGGTATACTCAGGAACCTTATATTTTTGTTGATTAACTGATCCGGGAGTCGTTACACCCCATGCAAGAGATTATGCCATTCATTAGCAAGAACCCTATTTTGAGCATTTCCTGGGTTGCACTGTTGGTTGCGGTTATCGTGCTTACTGTGAAGAGTAAACTGTCGAACGTAAAAGAAGTGGTTCGCGGTGAAGCGATCCGCCTGATTAATAAAGAAGATGCTGTCGTCGTCGATATCCGTAATCGTGACGACTATCGCCGTGGCCATATTGCCAGCGCATTTAACCTGTTGCCGAACGACATTAAGAACGGCAGTGTAGGTGAACTTGAAAAACATAAGTCGCAGCCGATTATCGTGGTTTGCGCCAATGGCCTTTCTTCACGAGAAGCGGCCGAGAATTTGTTCAAAGCGGGCTTTGAGCGTGTGCAGATACTGAAAGACGGCCTGGCTGGCTGGAGTGGTGAGAATCTGCCTTTAGTCCGCGGCAAATAAAACGGTTTGTGGTAAAACTATCCTCGTCGTGCCGTGTGTGATAAGTCATAGTGTGATGAGTCATACGCAGCGAAAATGGCAACGATTTGGCAGGATAATCGACAGGCTGATTGCAGTACGACAATGACTGAACTGTGCTGACGTCCGCCTATTTATGACGACGGAAGACGTCAAGAAAATCTAACAAAAGGGTATTACTTAACATGTCCGAACAAAACAACACAGAAATGGCTTTCCAGATCCAGCGTATTTACACCAAAGATATCTCTTTTGAAGCGCCAAATGCGCCTCAGGTGTTCCAGCAGGAATGGCAACCGGAAGTAAAACTGGATCTGGATACCGCTTCCAGCCAACTGGCTGATGACATCTATGAAGTTGTCTTGCGTGTGACCGTAACGGCTTCTCTGGGTGAAGAAACAGCGTTTCTGTGTGAAGTTCAGCAAGGTGGTATCTTTACCGTTGGCGGTATTGAAGGAACCCAACTGGCGCACTGCCTGGGCGCGTACTGCCCGAACATTCTGTTCCCTTACGCGCGTGAGTGCATCACCAGCCTGGTTTCTCGCGGTACCTTCCCGCAACTGAACCTGGCTCCAGTTAACTTTGATGCGCTGTTCATGAACTACCTGCAACAGCAGGCCGAAGGTGAAGGCGCTGCGCAGCATCAGGATGCCTGATGAACGCGTCTGACGCTTCCATGACCGTCATCGGTGCCGGTTCGTACGGCACCGCACTGGCCATTACGCTGGCGCGTAATGGCCATCGAGTTGCGCTGTGGGGTCATAACCCTGCACACATTCAGGCGTTAGAGGCTGCCCGTTGTAATCAGGCCTTCCTGCCAGATGTCCCTTTCCCCGATTCGCTACAGTTGGAAACCAATCTGGCGCAGGCGCTTGCCGCCAGTAGAAACGTGCTGGTTGTGGTGCCGAGCCATGTGTTTGGTGATGTTCTGCGTCAGTTGAAACCGTATTTACGGGCCGATGCACGTATCGTGTGGGCGACAAAAGGGCTGGAAGCCGAAACGGGACGTTTATTGCAGGATGTTGCCCGCGAAGCGTTGGGCGAAACTATTCCGCTTGCGGTGGTCTCCGGTCCGACATTTGCCAAAGAATTAGCGGCCGGTATGCCAACGGCGATTGCTCTGGCATCGACGGACAGTGAATTTGCTGACGACCTACAGCGACTGCTGCACTGTGGGAAAAGTTTCCGCGTGTACAGTAATCCTGATTTTATCGGCGTGCAACTGGGTGGGGCGGTGAAAAATGTCATCGCTATCGGTGCCGGGATGTCTGACGGCATTGGGTTTGGCGCGAATGCACGAACCGCGTTGATCACCCGCGGGCTGGCAGAAATGACTCGGCTTGGCACGGCGCTGGGTGCCGATCCCACCACCTTCATGGGGATGGCGGGGCTGGGCGATCTGGTTCTGACCTGTACTGATAATCAGTCCCGTAACCGACGCTTCGGGATGATGCTGGGGCAGGGAATGGATGTTCAGAGCGCGCAGGATAGCATTGGTCAGGTTGTTGAAGGATATCGCAATACGAAAGAGGTGTTGGCGCTAGCACAGCGCTACGGCGTTGAAATGCCGATTACCGAACAACTCTGGCAGGTGCTGTATTGCGGAAAAGACGCCCGAGAGGCGGCGCTGAGCCTGTTGGGGCGCACGCGTAAAGATGAAACCGCCAGGTTATAAAACACGTTGTTCTATGCTGCGCTGGGCTTCCTAATCTGGGAGGCTCATAGTATCTTCATTTTCTTGTATGCAAGCGGTGGTGCAAATAAGCCTGCCGTTTGAGAACAGATATACGTTGTAGTGTGTGGTCTCTCGGAGAGTAAGGCAATGTCGACAGAAGAACTGGAACTGGTCTGGACCAATATCAAGGCAGAAGCGCGCAGTCTCGCAGACTGTGAACCGATGCTGGCCAGCTTTTTTCATGCCACGTTGCTGAAGCACGAGAATTTGGGTAGCGCATTGAGCTATATGCTGGCAAACAAGCTGGCAAATGCGATCATGCCTGCGATCGCCATTCGTGAAGTGGTTGAAGAAGCCTACGACGCCGATCCACAGATGATCATTTCTGCCGCGCGCGATATTCAGGCCGTCTGCCTGCGCGATCCGGCGGTGGATAAATACTCGACGCCGTTGCTCTATCTGAAAGGGTTTCATGCACTACAGGCTTACCGTATTGGCCACTGGCTGTGGTCGCAGGATCGTAAAGCGCTGGCGGTCTATTTCCAGAACCAGATCTCGGTTTCTTTCGGTGTCGATATCCACCCAGCGGCGAGAATCGGCTGCGGGATCATGCTCGATCATGCAACAGGTATTGTGATCGGCGAAACCGCGGTGGTTGAAAATGATGTCTCTATTTTGCAATCCGTGACGCTGGGCGGTACGGGTAAAACGAGCGGCGATCGTCACCCTAAAATTCGTGAAGGCGTGATGATTGGTGCTGGTGCTAAAATTCTGGGGAACATTGAAGTTGGCTGTGGCGCGAAAATTGGCGCCGGTTCTGTCGTGCTGCAATCCGTTCCTCCACACACGACGGCGGCAGGTGTCCCGGCTCGTATTGTTGGTCGACCGGAAAGCGATAAACCTGCTATGGATATGGATCAGTATTTCAACGGCATCAATCGTGGCTTTGAATACGGTGATGGTATCTAGCCCCGCAGCAGCATAGGCGATTTAACGTTTTTGCTATCCATCTGAAACGGTTCCTCATCAGAGTATAAACCACCGGTAAACAAGGTGGTTTTTTGTTATTTCTGCTAAGAAACGTCTGAAATCGGTACTGAATTCACTATCTATTTAAGCAAAGTTGCTACTTATCCCTTCATAATAGGTTGCTTTAGTTTACCGTTTATATAGGCAGATGGCGTAAGTTGAACTATATATTTTGGTAACGACCAAGGATAGCTTTATCTGGATTACCTTTGTTTGAATGGAATCGTGACGCTGTTACAGAGAAAATTATATGTATTTGAAGCGAACTTTAATCACGCTGAGTTTGAGTACACTACCCGTTGTCCCTTTTTTGAGCTACGCAGCAGAAAGCATAAATAATACGGATAGCATGGCTAACCGTACCCTTACAGCGGTTGATTCCAATGATTTGGCATCGGATAAGCAGAGTGAAAGCTGGTGGCAAAGAAGTAAAAATAACCTGTCTACGACCTGGAATTCGCCGCAAAGCCACGATATTTATATCCCGGCGATTACCTGGCATAACCGCTGGACGTACGATAAAGAAAAGACTGATCGATATAATGAAAGGCCGTGGGGCGCGGGCTACGGCCTTTCCCGTTTGGATAAGGATGGGGACTGGCACGGGCTTTATATTATGGCATTTAAAGATTCCTATAATAAATGGGAGCCTATCGGTGGCTATGGTTATGAAAAGCGCTGGCGGCCAACCAGCGATCAGGATTTCCAATTGGGGCTGGGTTTTACGGCCGGCGTAACGATGCGTGATAACTGGAACTATATTCCGATTCCTGTATTGCTGCCTCTGGCATCAATAAGTTATAACAAACTCTCTTTCCAGGCGACTTACATCCCCGGTACATATAATAACGGTAATGTTTTCTTTGCCTGGCTCAGATGGCAGATTTAATTTTTAGGTTATCGGGCCTCTTTTATTTCATAAAGAGAGGCTCTAATTATTTGATAACGCGTTGTGTGGATAGAAATATACATCGATGATGTCAATGTTACCTGGATGAAGGTTATTTAATGTCATCTCTTTCATTGTGGAATTTACGCTTACTGTTTGTTCGTTATTCACCCTGATGTAAACCACATTGACTGAAATTCATTCAGTCATCTCCGTTACAATGGCGAGACTTTTTCCTAAGCGGATGTTGTTGTGCCATTACTTACTATTACCACTATCTTGTGGGCATTTTCATTCAGCCTGATTGGCGCATATCTGGCGGGTCAGGTTGATAGCTGGTTTTCTGCGATGTTCCGCCTGACAGCGGCGGCGGTGGTGTTTTTGCCGTTTTTACGCTTTCGAGGCTATGCGCCACGCGTCATTTTCTTGTATCTGTTAGTGGGTGCTTGCCAACTCGGTATCATGTACCTGTTCGTTTTCCAGGCTTACTTGTACCTGACCGTACCTGAGTTTTTACTCTTTACGGTGATGACGCCGCTGTACGTTACGCTGATTTATGATTTGCTTGCTCGGCAGCGTCTGCGCTGGGGCTATGTCATGAGTGCTCTGCTGGCGGTATTCGGCGCAGCCGTGATCCACTATCACGGTGTAAGTGAGCATTTTTGGTGGGGATTCCTGCTGGTGCAGGCGGCTAACGTGTGTTTTGCCGCAGGTCAGGTTGGCTACAAGCGCCTGATGGAGCTCCATCCGGTGCCGCAACACTGTGCATTTTCCTGGTTTTACCTGGGGGCGGCGATCGTGACGATAACCGCGTGGCTGCTCTTCGGCAATCTGGACAAATTACCCACCACAACCTTGCAGTGGGGCGTACTGCTCTGGTTGGGGATTGGTGCTTCTGGCCTGGGTTATTTTATGTGGAACTACGGCGCAACCCAGGTGGATGCCGGAACGCTCAGCATAATGAATAACTTCCATGTGCCGGCTGGGCTCTTGGTTAACTTCGCTATCTGGCATAAAACGCCAGACTGGCTGAGCTTTATCGTGGGGACGATAATTATCACGTCCTCGCTGTGGGTACACCAGCGTTGGGTCGTGAAGCGTCCTTTACAAACGGTAAGTGCTCACAAGCGTGCTGACGCGCCGAACGAATAAACGCATCAATCACCGGTTGGCGCTGCTCTCCGTCACGGACGGCGGCGTACAACCGGCTCCAAAGCCCGTCACCCAGCGATTTGGTGACAATCAGCCCCTGACGCTCGAAACTTTCCACTACCCAGTGCGGTAGCGCGGCAATTCCCATGCGGGCGGCGACCATCTGAATCAACAGCAGCGTATTGTCCACGCTTTTCAGCGTAGGGCTGACGCCGGCCGGCTGTAAAAAGTGACGCCAAACATCCAGCCGTTGCCGCTGTACCGGATAGATCATCAGGGTCTCGGCGGTGAAATCCTCCGGTTCGATTTTCTCTTTTCCTGCCAGCGGATGATCGGGTGCCAGCACTAACCTGACTTCAAAATCAAACAGAGGCGAATAGTGCAGGCCACTGCGCGGCATGATGTCGGAGGTCATCACCAGATCCAACTCGCCTTGCTGGAGTGCTGGCTGAGGGTCGAATGTCACGCCTGATTTAAAATCCATCACCACCTGCGGCCAGTGCAGATGGAACTCATCTAGCGCCGGCGTCAGCCACTGAATACAGCTATGGCACTCAATGGCCAGACGGAGCGTGGTTTGGTGCGGCGCATGACAATCCTGCAACGCCTGCTGGATTTGCGGTAACACCTGCTCTGCCAACTGCAACAGAATTTCTCCCTGAGGCGTAAAGCGCAGCGGCTGGCTTTTACGCACGAATAGCCTGAACCCAAGGCGCTGTTCCAGATCGCTGAACTGGTGGGATAACGCCGATTGAGTTTGATGAAGTGCAGCGGCAGCGGCGGCTAACGATCCGGTATTACGCAGTGCTTGCAGCGTTCGCAGGTGTTTAAATTCGATCATGAGAGTCCTTCACAGTGACAGTGAATAAATTGCGCTTGTAGTTACTACACTACCTGCGGATTATGGATGTGTAAACATCTGGACGGCTAAATGAGGAATTAACGATGGCGATTGTGAATCACACACTGGGTTTTCCGCGCGTTGGATTACGCCGTGAACTGAAAAAAGCGCAGGAAAGCTACTGGGCAGGTAACGCGACACAGGAAGCGTTGCTGACCGTTGGACGTGAGCTGCGTGCGCGTCATTGGCAACAACAGAAGGATGCTGGCGTTGATCTGCTGCCAGTGGGTGATTTCGCCTGGTACGACCATGTACTGACCACCAGTTTGCTGCTGGGTAACGTACCCGCACGTCATCAGAATGAGGACGGCTCGGTCGATTTGGATACACTGTTCCGTATTGGCCGTGGACGTGCGCCAACCGGCCAGCCTGCCGCTGCCGCTGAAATGACCAAGTGGTTTAACACTAACTATCACTACATGGTGCCAGAGTTCACCAAAGGGCAGCAGTTCAAGTTGACCTGGACACAACTGCTGGATGAAGTGGATGAAGCACTGGCGCTGGGCCATAACGTGAAGCCTGTTTTGTTAGGCCCAGTTACCTATCTGTGGCTGGGTAAAGTGAAAGGTGAGCAGTTTGATCGTCTGTCGCTGCTACAGGATATTCTGCCTGTTTATCAGCAGGTGCTGGCTGAACTGGCGAAACGCGGGATTGAGTGGGTGCAGATTGATGAACCTGCGCTGGCGCTGGAACTGCCGCAAGCGTGGCTGGCCGCGTTTAAACCGGCTTACGATGCGTTGCAGGGTTCGGTGAAGCTGCTGCTGACGACCTATTTTGATAGCGTAAGCCAGAATCTGGAAACGATTAAAGCGCTGCCGGTTCAGGGGCTGCATATCGATCTGGTGCACGGTAAGGATGATGCCGCGACGCTGAGCGCCCAACTGCCTGCTCATTGGGTACTGTCTCTGGGGGTGATTAATGGCCGTAACGTATGGCGCGCCGATCTGAGCAACTGGTTCGAGCGCCTGCAACCGTTGGTGGGAACGCGCGATCTGTGGCTGGGTAGCTCATGCTCACTGCTGCATAGCCCTATCGATCTGAGTGTAGAAGTGCGTCTGGATGATGAAGTGAAGAGCTGGTTTGCCTTTGCTATTCAGAAATGTGCGGAGCTGTCACTGTTGTCTCAGGCATTGAATAGCGGCAACGGTCAGGCACTGGAAGCCTACAGCGCGCCGATTCGCGCCCGTCGTACCTCAGCGCGTGTGAATAACGCCGCCGTTGCGCAGCGTCTGGCAGCGATTACCGCACAAGACAGCCAGCGTCAGAACGTGTATTCGGTGCGTGCGGATGCTCAGCGTGAGCGCTTTAATCTGCCAGCATGGCCGACGACCACGATTGGTTCTTTCCCGCAGACCACGGAAATTCGCGGCTTGCGTCTGGATTTCAAACAGGGGCGCCTGGATGGCAATAACTATCGCACCGGCATTGCCGAGCACATCAAGCAGGCTGTCGCTGAGCAAGAGCGTCTGGGGCTGGATGTGCTGGTGCACGGTGAAGCCGAGCGTAACGACATGGTGGAGTATTTCGGTGAGCATCTGGATGGGTTTATTTTTACCCAGAATGGCTGGGTACAGAGCTACGGTTCTCGCTGTGTGAAACCGCCTGTCATCATTGGTGATGTGAGCCGTCCAGAGGCGATCACCGTTGAATGGGCGAAATACGCACAGTCTCTGACCGACAAGCCGATGAAAGGCATGCTGACCGGTCCGGTGACCATCCTGTGCTGGTCGTTCCCGCGTGAAGACGTCACGCGTGAAACTATCGCTAAACAGATTGCACTGGCGCTGCGTGATGAAGTGGCAGATTTGGAAGCCGCAGGTATTGGCATCATCCAGATTGACGAACCGGCGCTGCGTGAAGGTCTGCCGCTGCACCGCTCGGACTGGGACGCGTATCTGACCTGGGCAGTGGACGCTTTCCGCCTGAATGCCGCCGTGGCGAAAGATGATACGCAGATCCATACCCACATGTGTTATTGCGAGTTCAACGACATCATGGATTCTATCGCCGCACTGGACGCCGACGTGATTACGATTGAAACCTCTCGTTCCGATATGGAACTGCTTGAGTCGTTTGAAGAGTTCGAGTACCCGAATGAAATTGGCCCCGGTGTTTATGATATCCACTCCCCGAACGTACCGAGCGTGGAGTGGATGGAAGATCTGCTGAAGAAAGCGGCACAGCGTATTCCCGCTGAACGCCTGTGGGTGAACCCGGATTGCGGTTTGAAAACCCGCGGCTGGCCGGAAACGCGTCAGGCTCTGGCGAATATGGTTCAGGCAGCGCAGCGTTTGCGTGAAACCCAATAAGCTTTAATTGCTTGATGACATCAGGGAGGCATGGCCTCCCTGACTTTTTACACCAGATGAATAGATAAAATACGCATTATTTCCCCTGCTTCTCAATTTTTATTATTTCTCTCGGCATATTGTCTGCCTTCCCGAGAATTAACTATATTGTCTTTCCTTTAATAAAATTGTCTCGCTATTCCGCGTTTTTTTCTGCATCGACTGGTCGGTTATTTTCCGAAGTTTAATATTCATCGGTCATCGATATATCTATTCCTCAAAGCATTTAAGCAACGCTGTCATAAAGCTCAGCAGTCTTATGCCGATAAGGTAAAAGGCATGGAGGCGGCTCAGGCGTACAAGTAGAGGGAGGTTTTTTGTATTTTCTAACGTTTTACTGATGTTGAAAATGCATCTGCAATTACCCTCTTGTGGGTATATTTATTATACCCATGAAGCATATTTATTTCCCCGAAAACGATTATTTCCCCCACTCTGCGAGGTTATTAGACGATAACCGTGCGCAGTAGTCATTATTAGGTATTACCTAAAAGGAGTGAGATGTGAATTTAGCGAATTGGCGTATTGGTTATCGATTAGGAAGCGGGTTTGCTATCTTAATTCTGATGTTGTTTGCCGTGAGTATTTTTTCTCTGTCTAAACTGTCCGGCTTTCAGGATGGCGCCAGAGATATTGTCAAAGACGTTTACCCACAAACGGTAGATGCGAATGACCTCATCGATAATGTGAATGGGCACTTCGTCGCTTATTTGCAGATGATGCTGGTATCCGGTCAGGAACAGCGTCAGGGGTATGTCGATCGGATTATGGCGTACCGCAAGGAGATTAGCCGTCTGCTTGATAATCTGGAAAGGAATGCTTCAGGAGAACAGGCTCGCAAGCAGGTGGGGGTTGTCCGCGGGTTTCGTGCCGAGTTCATCAAATCCGGCGATAAAATTATCAGTGATGCGCAGGCGGGCAACAACGATGTCGCCATCGCGGAATTCAATAACACCCTGAACGTGATTCAGCGCAATTACCGTGACGCGGTGAAGCAACTGGTGAATTACCAAAATGAGGCGATGGATAACTCTGTCGAGACCATGGCTGAGGTGTATAACAGCACTCGTATGATTTTGCTGCTTATTTTGGCGCTGGGTGCCGTATCTGGAGCGCTGATTGCCTGGGCGATTACGCGTAGCGTAACCCGCCCAATAGAGCAGGCATTGCAAGTGGCCGATCGCGTGGCACAGGGCGACCTGACTTCACGTATTACGGTGACCACCAAGGATGAAACCGGATTGCTGCTGCAATCGTTGGATCGTATGAACACCAGCCTGAGCATGATTGTCGGCCAGGTACGTGATGGGGCGGAAACTATCTCGACGGCGGCGTCACAAATCACGGCGGGCAATCAGGATCTGTCATCGCGCACGGAAGAACAGGCGAGTTCGCTGGAGGAAACGGCAGCCTCCATGGAGCAACTGGCATCCACTATTAAAAACACGGCGGAGAACACCCTGCAGGCGACAGAGATTGCTAATAAGGCGACTGGTGCGGCAAAACAAAGTGGCGATGTCATGCTTTCCGTGACGCAGAAAATGCGCGGTATTCGCGATTCGTCCCAGCGTATGGCGGAAATCATCGGTGTGATTGACGGCATTGCTTTCCAGACCAATATTCTGGCGCTGAACGCGGCGGTTGAAGCGGCGCGGGCGGGCGAACAGGGACGCGGCTTTGCGGTGGTGGCGGGAGAAGTCCGTTCATTGGCACAGCGCAGTGCGACCGCAGCACGGGAGATCAAGGATTTGATCGACGACTCGGTGAGCAAAATTCGCGAAGGAATGGATCTTGTCGATACTGCTGAAGAAACCATGGGCGGATTGACGGCCCACGTGAAGGACGTACACGACATTATCAGCGAGATCTCGCAGGCCAGCCGTGAACAGAGCGACGGGATTAACCAGATGAATCTGGCGATTGGACAGATTGACACCACGACTCAGCAGAACGCGGCTTTGGTAGAAGAATCTGCCTCCGCAGCGCTGTCTCTGCAAGCACAGGCCTCTGTTCTGGCAGACGCGGTGAGCGCGTTTAAAATACAGTCGTATAACAGCGGCGGTTACGGCTCTTATGTGCCGATGAGCACGCCAACGCTGTCTCTGGCGCTGGCAAGCAAAGAGTAAATTTACGGCTAGCGTTTGGTCGTGTTGCTGTACCGCACCTATTTCAGCAGGGGAGCAATATACTCCCCTAATTCGTTCTCTACGCTGTATAGAGCAAATATGATTTTTTCTCTTCTTATTCAGCTGGTTATTCTTTACTAAGAAATATTCCCATCTCTTTATTTTTAATATCAGACATGTCTGACTATCCTTTTATGTAATTGAGGCGTTACTTATGTTAATTATTGGTTGATTAAACTGTGATTTTTCCGATCGAAACTTGACTTTTGATAGTTGCTGTCTATTTATTATATGTTTTTGAATGATTTAAACGATCAATTCGTAAAGTTCAGAAACGCCTTGCCGATAAAAATAGATAACACAGGAGCGGTTATGGCTGCATGAGTCCGGAGAGGGAAGACCACGATTTATCACTTCAATCACGTCTCTGCGGTCTTATCAGTTGTATTTGTAGCATTGTTCGATTTATTTCCACTTTTGCACCTCAACACCCGAGGGAAACTATTTGATTTTTGATAGCGCTTCTCATGCTGCTCAGAGCATGCGTAAAAAATGCCTGCCTTAAGGTATCTCTGTCGCGTCAGAAGGTTTTTTCCTTCGGATCGCCAACCATTCTCCGCCCTGTGGTTCCATCAATCTGCGACATGTGCGCAATTGACCTTGCTATGCATTACCTTAAAGGAGTGAGACATGAATTTAGCGAACTGGCGTATTGGCTATCGACTGGGAGCCGGATTTGCCATCCTGATTTTGATGCTGTTTGTCGTGAGTATTTTTTCCTTGTCTAAGCTATCTGGTTTTCAGGATAGTGCCAGAAGTATCGTGAAAGACGTTTACCCTCAGACTGTTGATTCTAATAGCCTTATCGATAATGTGAACAGCATTCTGGTGGCATATCAGCGGCTAATGCTGGTTTCAGGTGCAGATCAAATCAAGGCAAATGTTACTCGTGTGAATGAATTCCGCCAGGAGATCGGTCGCCTATTAGATAAGCTAGAAAGCCAGACCGTTGAAGAACGTTCGGTCGCTCAGTTACGTCTTATCCGCGGGATTCGTACCGAATTTTTGAAATCCGGCGACAAAATTGTTAGCGATGTGGTGGCGGGTAATCGGGATGCGGCAATTGAGGAGTTCAACAATAACCTGAATGTCATCCAGCGCCAGTACCGTGATGCGGTAAGGCAACTGGTTAACTATCAGGATGATGCAATGGGAGCCTCCGTTGAAGATATGGCTGAGGTATACCGCGAGACTCGTATTATTCTGCTGCTCATTTTGGCGCTGGGTGCCGTATTCGGGGCATTGATTGCCTGGTCAATTACGCGCAGCGTAACCCGACCGATACAGCAGGCTTTGCAAGTGGCAGACAGAGTGGCACAGGGCGACCTGACCTCACGTATCACTGTTACCAGCAAAGATGAAACCGGATTGCTGCTGCAATCGTTGGATCACATGAACACCAGCTTGAGCACGATTGTCGGACAGGTGCGTGACGGTGCGGAAACCATCTCGACGGCAGCCTCGCAAATCGCCGCAGGTAATCAGGATCTGTCAGCGCGCACGGAAGAACAGGCCAGCTCGCTGGAAGAAACCGCAGCGTCGATGGAACAGCTTACCTCTACCATTAAAAACACGGCGGAGAACACCCAGCAGGCGACGGAAATCGCCAATAAAGCCTCCGGTGCGGCGAAGCAAAGCGGCGACGTGATGATTTCGGTGACGCAGAAAATGCGCGGCATTCGCGATTCATCTCAGCGTATGGCGGAGATCATTGGTGTGATTGACGGCATTGCCTTCCAGACTAATATTCTGGCACTGAACGCGGCGGTTGAAGCTGCACGTGCGGGCGAGCAAGGTCGCGGTTTTGCGGTGGTAGCAGGGGAAGTACGTTCTTTGGCACAGCGCAGTGCGACCGCCGCGCGGGAGATCAAGGATTTGATCGACGACTCCGTGAGCAAAATTCAGGAAGGCATGTCGCTGGTGGATACTGCCGAAGAAACCATGGGCGGGCTAACGGGCTATGTGCGGGATGTGAATGAGATCATCAGTGAAATCTCGCAGGCCAGCCGTGAACAGAGCGACGGGATTAACCAGATGAATCTGGCCGTTGGACAGATTGATACCACGACCCAGCAGAACGCGGCTCTGGTCGAAGAATCGGCCTCTGCAGCGCTGTCTCTGCAAGCGCAGGCCTCCGTTCTGGCGGAAGCGGTGAGCGCGTTTAAGCTTCTGTCTTATGGCAGCGGCAAAACCGCTTCTTATGCACCGGCACCAACGCGCACGCCAACGCTGTCTTTAGCGCCAGCGGCAGCGAAAGACAAGGGAAATAACGGCGACTGGACGACGTTCTAAGGCTGCTTTTGTCACGCGGTTAGGTAAAACACCAACGCCACCTATGTCCGGTGGCGTTTTAGAGCGTAGATAAGCACGAAAACGGTGTGATGACGTTACGCCACACCGTTTTGCTGGAACCACGCCAGCATACGCTGCCAGCCGTCTTGTGCAGATTCTTCATGGTAGCTGGGGCGATAATCGGCATGAAAAGCATGACCGGCATCGGGGTAGACGATGATATCTGCCGCCGCATTGGCAGCGCGTAGCGCCTGCCGCATCGTATCAACCTGTGACAACGGAATCCCTTCGTCCTTTGCGCCATATAACCCCAGCACAGGGGCTCCCAGGTCCGTTGCAATATCGACCGGATGTTTGGGGCTATTCAGCGTTTTTCCACCCGTAAACTTACCGTACCAGGCAACCGCCGCCTTGAGCTGCGGGTTGTGCGCAGCGTAGAGCCAGGTGATGCGTCCGCCCCAACAGAAACCGGTGATCGCCAGCTTACTGGCATCGCCGCCCTGTTTAATCGCCCAGTTGGCGGTGTGATCGAGATCGGACAGCACCTGCGTATCAGGCACCTTACAAACCAGCTCGGCCAGGATCCGCTTAATGTCGTTATAGTGGCTGGGGTCGCCCTGACGGAAATACAGCTCTGGCGCAATGGCCATATAGCCCTGTTTGGCCAGCCTGCGGCAAACGTCCTGAATGTGCTGATGAACGCCGAAAATCTCCTGCACCACCAGCACGATAGGGAGCGGCTTGTCATGGTTCGCCGGTCTGGCGATATACGCGGGGAGCTGCTCACCCTGAGAAGAAATGGTGGTTTCACTGGCAATAATACCTACAGAATCCGTGGTAATGATGGAGGAGGTCTGCGGTTCCACTGCCGGGGATAGCCCCTGAGGAAGATGTTTGAAGGTCGTCTGTTCATCAGTCTTCATTACGCGCTCTCCTGTTATCGATGAATCGTTGCTAGCAGCATTGTGCCTACAGCACGTTGAGATGTGCCTACAGCGTGCTGAGATAGTCTTCGAAGCGTTTTCCTTTCTCTGGCCTGAAGTATAGGTCGGTCTCCGCCACTGAAGTGATGTTATCTACCCTTAGATTACGAAAGTCTGAGCGAGTTTCACACCATATCGTGAGTAACCATACGGCATCAAACAGGGTTAAACCAAGAGGACGGGCGATTCTATCGCTTTCTCTTCCTTGCAGATCAACATAGGTAATACGCAGTTGGAGCTTGTTACGAATGGCCAGACGAAGAAAAGCCAGATGGTTTATGGCTCTCTCATTTTCCTCGGTATGTCGAGAAACGGCTCTGAGAGGCAGCAGCTTATAGGTCTCTGCTTTTTTGGCGCCAATCACCGCGCTGATTTTTGCTGAAACCCGGCTGGCCGCTGCGGAAAGCATGTCATCGCCTCGTGCACCTATCAGCCGCATTCCCAGCATAATGGCGTCCAGTTCATCTGGATCAAAGTTCAGTGGAGGAAGGAAGTAGTCTTTTTCAAGTAGGTAACCGAGTCCCGATTCACCGCGAATAGGGGCGCCGATGGTTTGTAGTGCCGCCATATCCCTGTAGATCGTTCTGACTGATACATTCAACGCTTGAGCTAATATTTCCGCTGATACTGGGTGTACACGGCCGCGAAGATGGTCAAGTAAAGAGAGTAGTCGGATCGTTTTCATGAGAAGAGATTACACCACCCTGACAAGTTCTGTCAGGGTGGTGTAATACGATTCAGACTTCATATCATCCTGATAACGGAGTTCATCATGGCTACCCCATGTTACGAAATAGTCACTTACACGGTAAAAACCCAGCAAGAGGCCGATTCAGCGCGCTTATCGGCACAACGTCTGCTAAAGCATTTCCCTGGGTTTATCGATTGGATCGCATTTTCAGGCATCGATATTTCCGCTGAGCGTGTCGATCTTGTGGTGTGGAATAGTCTTGAAGCCGCACGGGCTGCGGCAAAAGCGGTTGAAAGCCAACCTGAATTTTCCTGTTTCAGATCTTCTGTCAGCGCGTTGCACAGCATGGGGGACTACACCGTCCACATGCTGGACGCACCGTCAGTCACGAGCAGAGGCGGTATCGAAATAGGGCGATTTCGTCTCAAGCAGGGTATTCAGGAGAGTGACATGCGCCAGGCTTATAATCAGATGATAGAACGCCACCTTTCACTTCAGCCTGGCTGGAAAGGTCAGTATTTGGTTAGTCTGGATAATGGCGTCTTTATTGATCTTGCCTTTGCCGACAATCAACCGTGCGCAGAAGCCATTTGCGCATCGTGGCAGGGGCAAGCGGTATGTCATGCCTTTCTGGAAATGATTGAGCCAGAGAGTATCGAGTTTGGTTCGTTGTGATAACCGATAAGGCTAAAGAATCTACACTAGAAGACGATTCATCGGCAAACATGAATACCTCACCTGATAAATAGTGATTTTCATCACATATTTTATGTATGTTTATGTTTGTTTCTTTTTCATCGGTGACTCTCGTCACTTAAAAAAACGTCATGGTGCGCTAGAGTCTTTTTATTGAACGGACGCTTATGGACTAATGCCGATCGTTTAAGCATCAAGATACCGGGGGCTACCACGGTGCGAGGTATCCCTGCGGGATCCTCATCACCGTGTTTCCCCCTATAAAATGCAAGCGCATTTTAAATGCCACTTGTGGCAACCCGTCAGGGCGAACACAGGAACTGGGCGAGTCAATCCAGTCTTAAGTGAACAGCGTTACGCTTACAGAGCGCGTTTACGGGGCGTCCGGCATGATTTCTCTGAATACCCAATTGATTGCCCGGGAGGCAGTTATGTCTACATCTGATGTGTTCCATCTTGGTTTGGTCAAGAACGATTTACAGGGCGCGACGCTGGCTATCGTACCCGGCGATCCTGAGCGTGTAGAAAAAATTGCTCGTCTGATGGACAACCCGGTACATCTGGCATCGCACCGTGAGTTTACGTCCTGGCGTGCGGAGCTGGACGGCAAGGCCGTTATTGTTTGCTCGACGGGTATTGGCGGTCCATCAACGTCAATCGCGGTAGAAGAATTGGCCCAGCTTGGCATTCGTACTTTCCTGCGTGTGGGCACCACCGGGGCGATTCAGTCCGGCATCAACGTCGGTGATGTGTTGGTGACCACCGCAGCCGTCCGTCTTGACGGGGCAAGCCTGCACTTCGCACCGATGGAATTCCCGGCCGTTGCGGATTTTGGCTGTACCACCGCGCTGGTGGAAGCGGCAAAAGCTTCGGGTGCGGCGTTGCACGTCGGCATCACGGCGTCTTCCGATACGTTCTACCCTGGTCAGGAACGCTATGACACCTTCTCTGGCCGCGTTGTACGTCGCTTCCGCGGTTCGATGGAAGAGTGGCAGAGCATGGGGGTGCTGAACTATGAAATGGAATCTGCCACGTTGCTGACCATGTGCGCCAGTCAGGGGTTAAAAGCGGGCATGATCGCGGGCGTGATCGTGAACCGTACCCAGCAGGAAATCCCTGATGCGGCGACCATGAAGCTGGCCGAAACCACCGTGATTAAGGTGCTGCTGGATGCGACACGTCGGTTGTTAGCGGCTGAATAAGCGAAAAAATTGATGATATTTTGGGCTGGTCATCGCAGAGGCCAGCCCTTATTCTAATAACTTGTTCTGGTTTATTGGGTTAACCTGCGACATGCTCTACGTGTGTAATACGGTTGCCTTGCTCGCCTTTCAACCTCGCAAGGAGATGTATGACCGAACCAACGTTGCTTCATCCCTCTTTATTACCGCTGGACGGCGGAATCAACTTCCGCGATTTAGGCGGCAACCGCGCTGCTGATGGGCGGCTTATCCGACATGGCAAACTTTTTCGCTCTGGCTCACTGGATCTGCTGAGTCAGGCAGACTGTGAACATCTTGCGGGCGTGCCTATTTCCCACGTGGTGGATTATCGGGATGCCGATGAAATTGCGCAAAAGCCCGATGTATTGTGGGCAGGTGCGACCTATCACGCTTACCCTGCCAACCCATTGCGCCATGAAGTGACGGCCAACCTGGACTCGCTGGGGTCTGATGTGCTGGCGGCGTTTGATTCCCGGGCGTTTATGCTGGAGCTTTATCGCCGTTTACCTTTCAATAATTCAGCCTATAAACAGCTGGTGTCGCTGCTATTACAGCCGGGTGAGGGCGGGCTGGTACAGCACTGTGCGGTGGGTAAAGATCGTACGGGTATCGGCTCGGCGCTGGTGATGTTTGCGCTGGGTGCGGATGAACAGACGGTGATGGAAGATTACCTGCTGACGGAAACGACGCTGACGCCATTCCGCCAGCAACTGCTGACGCATTTGTCGGCAACGCTGAATGAGAAAGCGTTGGGACAGTTCTCTTATGTGCTGTCGGTGCAGGAAGAGTTCATTGTGACGGCGTTGCAGGCTATTTACGAACGACACGGTTCGATCGATAGCTGGCTGGAGGTGGAATACGGCCTGGATAATCGTGCGCGGAACTATTTGCAGGATAAATATCTGGCGTAAGGTTTTCTTCACCTTATTGGTGAATCGACTCCATCATTACCGCTGACTGATTTTTTCAGCAAAAAAGGCCGGTCATCTGACCGGCCTCTGATTTAGTCCTTGCTGCTGTGTTGCTTTGCTACTGGGGTGATTAACCCGTATTACGCATACCTGCCGCGACACCGGCGATGGTGACCATCAGCGCCAGCTCCAGATCGGCATCCGGTTTTTCCTGCTGACGCGAACGATGCAGCAACTCGGCCTGCAACACGTTCAGGGGGTCGGTATAGACGTTACGCAGGGCGATCGACTCGGCGATCCACGGCAGATCCGCCATCAGGTGATCGTCGTTAGAGATCGCCAGCACGATGTTGATGTCGGCGGCTAACTGATCGCGCAGCTGTTTCCCTAACGGCCACAGTTTCTCTTCTACCAGACGCTGATCGTAATACTCCGCCAGCCACAGGTCGGCTTTGGCGAACACCATCTCCAGCATGCCGATACGCGTCGAGAAGAACGGCCAGTCGCGGCACATGGCTTCCAACTGTTCCTGCTTACCGTCATCCACCACTTTCTGCAATGCGGCACCCGCACCCAGCCACGCTGGCAGCATCAGGCGGTTCTGCGTCCAGGCAAAAATCCACGGGATAGCGCGCAAGCTTTCCACGCCGCCGTTCGGACGACGCTTGGCCGGACGTGAACCCAGCGGCAGTTTGCCCAGCTCCAGTTCTGGCGTGGCGGCGCGGAAGTAAGGGACGAAATCCGGGTTCTCACGCACGTAGCCACGGTACATCTCGCAGGACACACGAGAAAGGTCGTCCATCACCTCGTGCCATTCCTGTTTTGGTTCCGGCGGCGGCAACAGGTTCGCTTCCAGAATGGCGCCGGTATAAAGCGCGAGGCTGCTGATGGTGACTTCCGGCAGGCCGTATTTAAAGCGGATCATCTCGCCTTGTTCTGTCACGCGCAGGCCGCCTTTCAGGCTGCCCGGCGGTTGTGACAGCAGAGCGGCATGAGCCGGTGCGCCACCGCGACCGATGGAACCGCCGCGTCCGTGGAACAGCGTCAGTGCGATACCGGCTTTCTCACAGGTTTTGATCAGCGCGTCCTGTGCACGGTACTGCGCCCAGGAGGCTGCCATTACGCCCGCGTCTTTCGCGGAGTCGGAATAGCCGATCATGACCATCTGTTTGCCCTGAATAAAGCCACGATACCAGTCGATGCTTAGCAGTTGGGTCATGACATCATCGGCGTTGTTCAGGTCGTCCAGCGTTTCAAACAGCGGCGCGACCGGCAGGGCGAACGGACAGCCTGCCTCTTTGAGCAGCAGATGAACGGCCAGCACGTCGGAAGGCGTGCGCGCCATTGAAATAACGTAAGCGGCGATGGAACCCTGCGGCGCTTTGGCGATGACCCGACAGGTATCCAGCACTTCTTTGGTATCCGCACTCGGTTCCCAGTAGCGTGGCAGGAGCGGGCGCTTGGAGCTAAGTTCACGAATCAGGAAGGCTTGCTTGTCGGACTCTGACCAGCTTTCGTAGTCGCCCAGACCCAGATAACGGGTAATCTCAGCCACCGCTTCGGTGTGGCGTGTGCTTTCCTGACGAACATCGATGCGCACCAAAGGCACGCCGAAGCAGCGCACGCGACGCAGCGTATCCAGCAGGCGACCGTCGGCGATGATGCCCATGCCGCAGGTTTTCAGTGACTGGTAGCAGGCGTGGAGCGGTTCCCAAAGCTGCTCGTTGGTAATCAGCAGATCTTTGGGGGGCAGATGTTCTTCGCCCGTCAGGCGCGCTTCCAGATAGTTCAGCGTACTGCTCAACTGTGAACGCAGTGATTTCATGATGGCGCGGTACGGTTCCTGTACCTCGCTGCCACCAGCCAGTTCCAACAGCTCCGGCGTACATTCGGACATCGACAGCTCGGAAACCAGCACCTGAATATCACGCAGGAACAGATCGGCGGCTTTCCAGCGGCTGAGTAGCAGAACATGGCGAGTCACTTCTGCCGTAACGTTTGGGTTACCGTCACGGTCGCCGCCCATCCAGGAGGTAAAGCGCACCGGAACGGCGTCAACGGGCAAACGGTAGCCGAAAGCCTGTTCCAGCTGTTCATCCAGCTCGCGTAAAAACGCGGGTACGCCTTCCCACAGGCTGTTTTCCACCACGGCGAAGCCCCATTTGGCTTCATCTACCGGGGTAGGACGAATTTTACGGATCTCATCGGTATGCCAGGACTGCGCGATCAACTGGCGCAGACGACGCATGATCTGGTTACGTTCATAATCCGCCAGATCGTTATGGTCGAGTTGCTTGAGACAGGTATTCACTTCCACCAGCTTGTGGATCAACGTCCGGCGGGTAATTTCGGTTGGGTGTGCGGTCAACACCAGTTCGATCGACAGCGACTCCACGGCATCGCGGATATCGCGTTCGGTCAGATCGTTGCTTTCCTTCAGGCGCTCAAAGGCGTTGGAAAGCAGTGCCGGGTTACTCGCCGCTTCACCATGCGGTGAAATGGTATGGTATTGCTCGGCGGTATTGGTCAGGTTAAGGAACTGGCTGAATGCGCGTGCAACCGGCAACAGTTCATCGTTAGACAGGTTTTGCAGTGTGGTCAGCAACTCCTGACGATGTTTTTCATTACCTGCGCGGGAAGATTTTGACAACTTGCGGATTGTTTCGACTTTATCAAGGATGTTCTCACCCAGTGCTTCCTTGATGGTATCGCCGAGCAGTTTGCCGAGCATACTGACGTTACTGCGCATTGCGGAATATTGTTCGTTCATAGTTACCCTGACCCACCCCTACCATTTTTGTAAGTTTATTTCACTTGACATATTTTGACGCACTGCCTCCATCTAGCCACGATAAGGCGGGTTCGTCAATTGACGATTCTTTCTTCTCCTTATTCTTTGTACTTGCATTGAGGCGGGCTTGGCAATTTGTGAAATTTAATTACAGCGGCGCGGATATTAGACTAACTAATCAGAGAGGAAAGAGGGCGGGGCGCAACGGCCCCGCGAGTGCGGTTACGACTGTTTGGAGGCTCTGACAACCAGAATATAAGTCAGTGTGAAGGACAGCACGATGGCGATGGCCATGCCGGAAACGGCGTAGCTAAAGTACGGGCCGATATAGGCTGGCAGGCTGAAAATACTCGACAAGATGTAGCCATACAGCCGGACACCGAAGTACGCGATAAAGGCCGAGGCGATGGAGCTGGCAATAGTCGCGGAGATAAATGCTTTTTTATACTTGGTCAGGACGCCGAAGAGTGCAGGTTCGGTAATACCGAGCAGCGCGGAAACCCCAGCAGACAGCACGACAGATTTGTCCTGACGGGTTTTGGCATGGAAGTAGATGGCGAACGTTGCGCCTGCAATCGCCATATTCGCCATGCACATCATCGGCATCAGCATATCAAAGCCCTGATTGCTGAAATTTTGCAGTGCAATAGGCGTCATCGCGTGATGCATGCCAGTCAGGATAGCGACAGGCCGAATCGCACCGACCACGAAACCAGCAAAGATAGATGACACATCGAACAGGCTCTGAATAAACAGTGCCAGCAGTTTACCGAGGTAGATCCCGAATGGCCCGATAACGGTGAGCGACACCAGTGCGGCGATAAACAGCGTCAGCGTTGGGGTAAACACGGTTTTCAGCACCGAAGGCATGATGCGGTCGACCCAACGATGGATATAGCTCAGTGCCAGCACGGAGAAAATCACCGGGATGACGCTGGCAGCATAGTTGAACACTGGAATGGGTAGCACACCGATGAAGTAAAAGGCGCTGACCGCATTAGGGCTATTGCTGGCTAGTGCCTTCGCCGCTTCTATCAACGACGGGTACATCAGGCAGGCTGCAACAGCCGCTGCCAGATATTCGCTTGTTTTAAATATCCTGGCTGCGGAGATGGCGAGGAAGAAAGGTAAGAAATAGAACACACCGCTGGCGATCAGATCGAGGACGATCACGGTATCGGTTTTGGCAGAGACCACTTTCAAGGCGATCAATCCAGCCAGCAGCCCTTTGATCATCCCGGCTCCTGCAATCGCAGGGACGATCGGGCCGAACACGCCGGAAACGGTATCCATAAACAGTGAGACCAGCCCTTTTTTCGCTTTCTGCGCATCGGGCTGCGTTGTTGTAGGGGACGTCGCGGTGGTGGAAAGCTGGGCGCTCAGCAGTTCGTAATACTCGTTGACCTGCGGCCCGATAATAATCTGGAATTGCTCACTCTGGTGTTGGGCACCTAATATACCTGGCAGGTTCCTGATAGCGTCCGTTTGCACTTTATTTTCGTCAATTAAATCAAACCGCAACCGCGTCATGCAGTGCCAGGCTTTATTAATATTTTCGCTTCCGCCGACCAATTTAATGATTGACTGAATAACGTCATTTTTTCCCATGGAATAAATTCTCCGCTGCATAGCCTTATGTTGTTTTTGGCTGACTTATTTCCGCAGATAGTAAAATTTAAAAAAAATTAAAAAACAAACCAATAAAACATGATTTTCGTCACATGGTTAATTTTTAAAGGGGTGTTTGTTGTTGTTTTCTCTAAATTGGTCTGGTTTTTTTATCAATTTAACGTGTTTTTCAAACCAAAATAATTCTTTTAATTAAGAGGTTTACAATAAAAGAAAAAATAAGTAGAAAACAAAAAAGAAATTGATTTTTAGACTGTGTTTTTTCCGGGAATGGCTATTCCGGAAATGCACTGGAGGATATTTTTGTGTTGCCGACAATCATTACTGACATTGAATGTCTCGTTACCCGCCCTGACCGTCATAATTTGGTGACGGTGGTGGTTTACACGGATAAAGGCGTTACGGGATATGGCTGTGCGACCTTCCAGCAGCGCCCATTGGCCGTCAAAGCGATGGTGGACGAGTACCTCAAACCGCTGCTGCTAGGACGAGATGCTAACCACATTGAAGATCTGTGGCACATGATGATGGTCAACGCTTATTGGCGTAACGGGCCGGTTATCAACAATGCGGTGGCGGGCGTCGATATGGCGCTGTGGGATATCAAAGGCAAGCTGGCGGATATGCCGCTTTATCACCTGTTTGGTGGGAAATCCCGCGATGCGATTGCCGCTTACAGCCATGCTGCCAGCGATACGCTGGACGGGCTGTATCAGGAAGTGGATCGGCTGTATGCGCAGGGCTATCGTCATATCCGCTGCCAGCTAGGATTCTATGGCGGTAATCCCGATGCGCTGCACAGCACGCGGCAACCGACGGAGGGAGCCTATTACGATCAGGATCAGTACATGGCCAACACGCTCGCCATGTTCCGTGCGCTGCGCGAGAAATACGGCGATCGTTTCCACATCCTGCATGATGTTCATGAGCGCCTGTTCCCGAATCAGGCCGTGCAGTTCGCCAAAGCGGTAGAAGCCTATCGCCCCTATTTTATCGAAGATATCTTACCGCCCGCGCAAAATGAGTGGCTGGCGCAGATCCGCAGCCAGAGCGCAGTGCCGCTGGCGACTGGAGAGCTGTTTAATAACCCCGCCGAGTGGCAGAGCTTGGTGATTAATCGACAGGTTGATTTCATTCGCTGCCATGTCTCGCAGATTGGCGGGATTACGCCAGCGCTGAAACTGGGCGCGTTCTGTCAGAACTTTGGCGTTCGTCTCGCGTGGCACTGTCCGCCGGATATGACGCCGATCGGAGCGGCGGTCAACATTCACCTGAATATCCACTTGCATAACGCCGCGATTCAGGAATTTGTCGCTTACCCGGAAAATACCCGCAAGGTCTTCCCGCAAGCGGTGGAGCCGGAGAAGGGCTATCTGTATCCGATTGAGCGCCCGGGTATTGGTGTCGGTATCGATCTGGATGCGGCGCAGCAGTTCCCCGTCGTCTATCGTCCGCATGAATGGACGCAGAGCCGCCTGCCGGATGGCACGATGCATACGCCCTGAGTGAACTATTTACGGCGACTGGCGGAAATTCAGGTTATCGCGGTTGAAGGGGATGACGTAAGTGCAGGCGTAGTTAATGTCGATGATATCGCTCGATTCGTACACGCGACCACCCTGTAAAATACCGCGATTAAGAATGTGCATCGCCGCTGTGCCTTTCTTACAGCCCAGCAGCTCAGCCTGTGCTTTAGTGACGTTAACTGCCTGATAATGTGTCAGGTAGTGTGAAATCGCATAGCCCTTGCTGAGCACATACTGCTGAATAGAGCTTTCAATAATCTTCTGGCTCATGTCCGGGAAATCTGCGGCGGGCATTTTCGATATCTCAATCTGCACCTTGCGGTTATCAACGTAGCGTAATCGGCTGAATTCCCAGATAAATTCACTGTCGCCGATCGCAAAGACCTGTTGCTCTTCCCGATTGGGCAGGCGCTTGTGCAGGCTGAGCAGACGGAATGAAATCTGATTAAATTTCTTTTCGGTAATCGAGTTATACACCAGCGGGTTGCTGCGTACGCCCTGATTAATGAAGTTACCCGAACCCTGCACCATATGGATCGCGCCGATGCTGGCGAGCTTTTCCAGTGCCTGGCGGATGGTAAAGCGCGACACGCCGTATTCTTCCGCCAGTTGACGTTCCGGCGGCAGTTTTTCCGGCAATGGGTCGGTGTGCTGATAGATTTTGCTCAGTAAATCCTGTGCGATGAAATCTTTCTTTTTCATTATCTGTCTCAAAATGGCTTTGCCAGCATCGCTGACAAAGTCGCTTTCATCGGATCAGTGGTGGCAGAAGTGATGAATCACCTGAGAAATCAGCTCCCGCGTCGGCTTGATAAACTTGGTATCAATATATTCATCCGGCTGGTGCGCCTGTTCGATTGATCCTGGCCCCAGAACCAGCGTCGGGCACAGCGTCTGAATAAACGGGGCTTCGGTGCAGTAGTTCACGATTTCCGTTTTCGTCCCCAGCAGATTCTCTACGACCGACACCAGACGGTGATCGGGCGGGCACTCATAACCGGGAATGGGCGGATGCAGCTCGCTGATGGTCAGCCTACCCGGCCAGCGCTGACTGACAGGCTCAAGCGCTTCTGACAGCAGTCCGTTTAGATCGTTAAGCGTAATGCCCGGCAGCGGACGAATATCCATATGCAGTTCACAGCAGCCGCAGATACGGTTCGCAGCATCGCCACCGTGAATGTGGCCGAGATTCATGGTGGGGTGAGGAATGTGGAAAATCGGGTTGTGATAGCGTTCCTGTAGGGTGTTGCGCAGCACCAGCAGGTGGGAAATTGCCTCATGCATCAGCTCAATCGCATTCACGCCGCGTGAAGGATCGCTGGAATGGCCGGACTGTCCCTGAATACGGATCGCGTTGGACATATGGCCTTTGTGCGCCCGCACTGGCTGCAACGAGGTCGGTTCGCCGATGATGGCGCAGTCCGGGCGAATCTGCGTAGATTCGGAGAAATATTTGGCGCCGGCCATCGTCGTTTCTTCATCCGCTGTCGCCAAAATATAGAGTGGCTTTGTCAGCTTGGTTGGATCGATATCGCGTAACGCATCCAGAATAAAGGCAAAGAACCCTTTCATATCCGCCGTACCCAGACCGTACAGCTTATTGTCGTGCTCGGTTAGCGTGAAAGGATCGCGCGTCCAGCGGCCATCGTCGAACGGCACGGTGTCGGTATGCCCTGCCAACAATAAACCGCCTTTTCCTTCACCAATTCGTGCCAGCATATTAAATTTATTGAGGGTGCCGGGAACCGGCTGGACTTCAACATGGAAGCCGAGATCGCCGAACCAGCCTGCCAGCAGGTTGATTAACGCCTGATTACTTTGATCGAGCGCGCTGTCGGTGGCACTGATGGACGGTGTCGCGATTAATGCCCGATATAGCTCAATAAAAGGGGGTAAATTCATCTTCACTGTTGACAGCCTCTGGTTAGGATAGTATCAATATTCATGCATTTATTATGAATAAAAATACAATATTGCGCGGTGAAAGGAAACCCAAAGGTATGGCGATGGCGATTCGCCACTTTCACTGAGCTTCGCGGGTGAACTGCGTACCGACGCTGGTGAGCCCTGTTACCTGTTCCATAGATAAGTAAGAAGGTATACGGATCCCATGCTGAATACGCTGATTGTTGGTGCAAGTGGTTATGCTGGTGCTGAGCTTGTGCTTTACCTGAATCGTCACCCACAGATGAACATAACCGCTTTGATGGTTTCTGCGCAAAGTGTCGATGCAGGAAAATCGATTTCTGATTTACATCCGCAGCTCAAGGGCATTATTGATATGCCGGTAAAACCGCTGACCGATGCTGAAGAAGCCGCGAAAGGCGTGGATGTCGTTTTTCTGGCGACCGACCACAAAGTCAGCCACGATTTGGCCCCTGTTTTCCTGGCGGCTGGCTGCACTGTTTTTGATTTGTCCGGCGCGTTCCGCGTACAGGATGCCGAATTTTATCGTCGCTACTATGGCTTTGAGCATCAGCATCCTGACTGGTTGGCAAAAGCCGTTTACGGTCTGGCCGAATGGCGTGCAGAAAGCGTGAAGCAGGCACAGCTGGTTGCCGTGCCGGGATGTTATCCCACGGCGGCGCAATTGGCGCTGAAACCACTGCTGGATGCACAACTGCTGAACCCTGCCCAATGGCCGGTCATTAATGCCGTGAGCGGCGTGAGCGGGGCAGGGCGGAAAGCGTCTCTGACCAGCAGCTTCTGTGAAGTGAGCCTGCAACCGTACGGCATTTTCAATCACCGTCATGAACCTGAAATTTCAACGCACCTCGGCACGCCAGTGATCTTCACGCCGCATTTGGGCAACTTCGCCCGTGGCATTCTGGAAACCATCACCTGTCGTCTGCAACCGGGCGTCACCCAGCAGGATGTCGCTGAAGCCTATCACAACGCTTATCACGATAAGCCGCTGGTACGCCTGTATGATAAGGGCGTTCCGGCGCTGAAATCCGTTGTCGGCCTGCCATTCTGCGATATCGGTTTTTCCGTGGATGGTGAGCATTTGATCGCGGTGGCCACCGAAGACAACCTGCTGAAAGGCGCATCGGCGCAGGCTGTGCAATGCATGAACATTCGTTTTGGTTTCCCTGAAACCCAATCGTTAATTTAACAATTACTGGTCCCGACATTTCGAGGCGTGAAGCATAATGAATCCGTTAATTATCAAGTTAGGTGGCGTTTTACTGGATAGCGAAGAAGCGCTGGAACGTCTGTTCACCGCGCTGGTGGCTTACCGTCAGGAACACCAGCGTCCGCTGGTGATTGTGCATGGCGGCGGCTGTCTGGTGGATGACCTGATGAAGAAACTGTCGCTGCCCGTCGTGAAGAAAAACGGCCTGCGCGTCACGCCTGCCGATCAGATCGACATCATCACCGGTGCGCTGGCAGGTTCCGCCAACAAGACGCTGCTGTCATGGGCGAAGAAGCATGACATCAACGCCGTCGGCTTGTGTCTGGGCGATGGCGGCAGCACGACGGTCACACAGCTAGATGAAGCGCTGGGCTTTGTGGGTAAAGCGGAAGCGGGATCGCCTGCGTTGCTGAACACGCTGCTGTCTGCGGGCTATCTGCCTGTTGTTAGCTCTATCGGGATTACGGCGCAGGGCGACCTGATGAACGTCAACGCCGACCAGGCGGCGACGGCGCTGGCGCAAACGCTGGGCGCGGATTTAATCCTGCTGTCTGACGTGAGCGGCATTCTGGACGGTAAAGGTCAGCGTATTGCCGAAATGACGGCAGAGAAAGCCGAACAGTTGATTGCTCAGGGCATCATTACCGACGGCATGATTGTTAAGGTCAACGCCGCGCTGGATGCCGCTCGCGCGCTGGGTCGTCCGGTTGATATCGCCAGCTGGCGTCATGCCGAGCAACTCCCTGCGCTGTTCAACGGCGTGGCGATTGGTACACGTATTCTGGCGTAAGTCGTTTCTGGGTATGGCATCATGCGATACCAACATGAATGATATTTTTAGGAGTAAGAGTTATGGCTTTGTGGGGCGGTCGGTTTAGTCAGGCAGCAGATCAGCGTTTTAAACAATTTAATGACTCACTGCGGTTTGATTACCGTCTGGCGGAACAGGACATCGTGGGTTCGATCGGCTGGTCGAAGGCGCTGGTGACGGTTAATGTGCTCAGCGAACAGGAACAGCAGCAACTGGAACAGGCGCTGAATGCCCTGCTGGTTGAGGTACAAGCCGATCCTGAGATGATCCTGCAAAGCGATGCAGAAGACATTCACAGCTGGGTAGAGCAGCGCCTGATTGAGAAAGTCGGTGATTTAGGTAAAAAACTGCATACGGGTCGTAGCCGTAACGATCAGGTCGCAACCGACCTGAAACTCTGGTGCAAGGCGCAGATTGCAGAACTGTTGCTGTCTGTACGCCAGCTGCGTCAGGCGCTGGTGACGACGGCGGAAGCGAATCAGGATGCGGTGATGCCGGGTTACACCCACTTGCAGCGCGCACAGCCGGTGACATTTGCCCACTGGTGTCTGGCCTATCACGAGATGCTGGCGCGTGATGAAAGCCGTCTGGAAGATACGCTGAAGCGTCTGGATGTCAGCCCGCTGGGCTGTGGCGCGTTGGCGGGAACGGCTTATCCGATAGACCGTGAGCAACTGGCGGGCTGGTTAGGATTTGCCTCGGCCACACGTAATAGTCTGGACACGGTTTCCGATCGCGATCATGTACTGGAACTGCTGTCCGATGCCTCGATCGGCATGATCCACCTGTCGCGCTTTGCCGAAGATCTGATCTTCTTCAACAGCGGTGAAGCCGCGTTCGTTGAGCTGTCTGACCGTGTGACATCCGGTTCTTCCCTGATGCCACAGAAGAAAAACCCGGATGCGCTGGAGCTGATTCGCGGTAAATGCGGCCGCGTACAGGGGGCGTTGACCGGCATGATGATGACGCTTAAAGGCCTGCCGCTGGCGTATAACAAAGACATGCAGGAAGACAAAGAAGGGCTGTTTGACGCGCTGGATACCTGGCACGACTGCCTGATGATGGCAGGTCTGGTGCTGGAAGGCATTCAGGTTAAACGTCCACGCTGTAAAGAAGCGGCCGAGCAAGGCTACGCAAATTCGACCGAGCTGGCAGATTATCTGGTGGCGAAAGGCGTTCCGTTCCGTGAAGCGCACCATATCGTGGGTGAAGCGGTGGTGGAAGCCATTCGTCAGGGCAAAGCGCTGGAAGCGTTGCCGCTGGTCGATCTGCAAAAATTCAGCGCCGTGATTGGTGAAGATGTGTACCCGATTCTGGCGTTACAATCCTGTCTGGATAAGCGTGCTGCACAAGGTGGCGTGTCACCGCAGCAGGTCGCCAAAGCGATCGGTGATGCGAAGCAGCGTTTAGGCTAAGCCACTAGAATAGGTTTACGTTGTATCCCCCAACGTTGTTGTTCCGCGTTGGGGGAACGTCAATATTACCCGTCTGATTCTTCTGCAAATTATCCTCTATCCCTGTTCATATGGAATGCGGCTCGCATTTTTCTGCTCAGCGTCCCTCCTGCCTGAATTGTTTCTGGACATCCATACAGTATCATTTTACCTTGACCGACAGCGTGAAAGGCCTGCGGAGGCAAAGTGGATATCAGCATATTTTATGGTCTGGGCGGCAGCGCGGTTGGGCTACTAGTCGGGTGGTTGATTGCCAGCCTGATTCATCAGCAGAAGCTGTCACAGCATGATACCGAACAACGGCTGCTGGCACAGACGTTACAGCAGACCCAGCAATCGCTCAGCGAACAGCAGCAGGTAAAGCAGCAAGACGAACAGCGGCTGCGGCAAAACGAGCTGGAACTGCGCACGGTTCACGCGCAACTTTCTGCCAGCCATGAAAAGCTGCAACAGCTCGGTGAACTCCGTACCGAGTGCGTGCAGTTAAATCAGGAACTGCGGGCGTTGCGTGAAATCAATAGCGCGCAGGAAGCGGAGTTGCGGGAAGTCACCATTCGGCTGGAAGAAACCCGTATGGCGGCTGAAGAGAAGCAGAGACTGCTGGCAAACAGTGAACAGCGGTTGACGACGCAGTTTGAGAATCTGGCGAACCGCATTTTCGAACACAGCGGCCGCAAGGTGGACGAGCAAAATAAACAGAGTCTGGATAAGCTGCTGATGCCGCTGCGTGAGCAGCTTGACGGCTTCCGCCGTCAGGTACAGGACAGCTTTGGCGCGGAAGCGCGCGAACGCCATACGCTGGCGCATGAAATCCGCAATCTGCAACAGTTGAATGCGCAGATGGCACACGAAGCCATCAACCTGACGAAAGCACTGAAGGGCGATAATAAAACGCAGGGTAACTGGGGCGAGGTGGTGTTAAGTCGCGTGCTGGAAGCCTCCGGTCTACGTGAAGGCTATGAGTATCAGACGCAGGTCAGCGTGCAAACGGGGACGAATAGCCGCCTGCAACCGGATGTCATCGTGCGTTTACCGCAGGGCAAAGATGTCGTGATCGATGCCAAGATGTCGCTGGTGGCCTATGAGCGCTATTTTAATAGCGACGATGACGTCGAGCGCAACACGGCGCTGAACGAGCATTTGCTCTCGGTTCGCAGCCATATTCGGCAACTGAGCAGCAAAGATTACCAGCAGCTTCCGGGGCTGCGTTCGCTAGACTATGTGCTGATGTTTATTCCGGTCGAACCCGCTTTTCTGGTTGCTATCGATCGTCAGCCCGAATTGATCAACGAGGCGCTAAAGCACAATATTATGCTGGTCAGCCCGACCACGCTGCTGGTGGCGTTACGTACCATCAATAACCTATGGCGCTATGAACAGCAGAGCCGCAATGCACAGCACATCGCTGAAAAAGCGTCACGGCTATACGATAAACTGCGGTTGTTCGTCGATGACATGGAAGCGATGGGGCAAAGTCTGGATAAAGCGCAGGGCACTTATCGCCAGGCAATGAATAAACTTTCCTCTGGGCGTGGTAACCTTATTGGCCAGGCTGAGGGGTTCCGTGCGCTGGGGGTAGAAATTAAACGCACGATCAGCCCGTCATTGGCCGAAAAAGCAACGGCCCATGAGCACGCTGAACGCGATGAATTACCGGGTTCTGTCGCGCCCGACGCTGTCCCTCCTGCCGTAAAAACGGAAGGTGAAGAAGGGGAAACGCTCTTTTCCTCCCGTACTCACCCGTACTAAATGGGTATGGATTTCGCGGGCTTGGCACTCGGCTATGCGAAAGAAATTAGTGCAGTGGGGTTTTTATCCGGGTCTGGTACACTCTCACCATAAATGGGTAGACCCGAAATTTGACTGAAATAGTAGGCGGATAAGATGGCAAGTGAGCAGGAGAATACGGCCGACTTTGGTTTTCGGACTGTCGCCAGGGATGAAAAAGAAGTCATGGTGGCTGAAGTTTTTCATTCTGTAGCAGCAAAATATGACTTGATGAATGACCTGATGTCCTTTGGTATCCACCGTATCTGGAAGCGTTTCACCATTGAATGCAGTGGCGTAAGACGTAACCAGCGTGTTCTGGATCTGGCCGGAGGAACAGGGGATTTAACCGCCAAATTCTCCCGTATGGTTGGTGAAGGCGGTGAAGTCATTCTGGCGGACATCAACGCATCTATGCTGAAAGTAGGCCGTGAGAAACTGCGTAACAAAGGCATTATCGACAACATCAGCTATGTGCAGGCCAATGCAGAAGCGCTGCCGTTCCCTGATGACTTCTTCGACTGTATTACTATCTCCTTTGGCTTGCGCAACGTGACGGACAAAAACAAAGCGCTGCGCTCAATGTACCGTGTCCTGAAGCCGGGTGGTCGGTTATTGGTTCTGGAATTCTCCAAGCCGATAATTAAACAACTGAGCACCGTTTATGATGCCTATTCCTTTCATATCCTGCCGAGGATTGGCGAAGCCGTGGCGAGTGATGCCGGGAGCTACCGCTATCTGGCTGAATCCATCCGCATGCATCCCGATCAGGAAACACTGAAAGGGATGATGAGCGACGCCGGTTTTGACAGTGTTAACTATTTCAACCTCACCGGTGGAATCGTTGCACTACATCGTGGGTTTAAATTCTGAATCGCAGGTTCAAATTCTGAATCGTGGGTTTACATTCTGATTGGAAACGCCAATGCTGATAACGTCTTTTCTGACTGCTACGCTGGAAACCGCGCTGAATCAGCTGCTTTTTCACGATACGGTTTCTTGTGATAGAAGCATGAAGTCTGCCCGCCAGCGCTTACAGGGAAAAACACTACAGATCGAACTGGCTGAGCTGGATGTGCCGTTGGTGCTGGTGTTTAACGAACAGCGGCTGGACGTTGTCAGCCAGTGGGGCGAATTGGCGGATTGCCGCCTGAAAACACGCGTTCCGGTTCTGATGAAATTACGCGATCGCCAACAGCTATCGTCGCTGATGCGCAGTGGCGAACTGGTGATTGAAGGTGATATTCAGGTCGTTCAACAGTTCATCGTACTGGTTGATCTGGCAGAGTTCGATCCCGCGGAATGGCTGTCTCCCTACCTGGGCGATATTGTTGCCCAGGGTCTTAGCCAGACGGCACAGAAAATGCTGAGCTTCCTGAGACGGTCATTACATCAGCAGCAACATTTCCTGTCTGAGACGTTAACGGAAGAGTGGCGACTGGCTCCGGGAAAACTGGAAAATGCCTGGTTCCATGAGGAAATTGTTGCGCTGGATAAAGCCGCCGATACGTTGTCTGAACGGCTGGCGAAGCTGGAGGCTTTACGATGACGCCCAGTGAATTACGCCGCCTTTACAGCATTGTGCGTGTGCTGCTGAGCTATGGTCTGGACGAACTCATTCCTAAAATGCGTCTGACGTTTCCGCTACGTGCGGGTCGTCGTCTGCTGTTCTGGTTGCCCAATCGTCACCGCGACATGCCTTTAGGGGAGCGCCTGCGTTTGGCGCTTCAGGAGCTGGGGCCGGTGTGGATTAAGTTCGGACAAATGATGTCTACACGCCGCGATCTGTTTCCACCAGCCATCGCCGATCAACTGGCGATGTTGCAGGATCAGGTTGAGCCGTTTGATGGCAAGCTGGCGCGTGAGCAAATTGAGCTGTCGATGGGGGGAATCCCTCTGGAAGAGTGGTTTGATGATTTTGATATTAAACCGCTGGCCTCTGCCTCGATTGCACAGGTGCATACCGCCTGCCTGAAAAGTACGGGAAAAGAGATCGTTATCAAGGTCATCCGCCCGGATATTTTGCCTGTCATCAAAGCGGATATGCGTCTCATGAAACGGCTAGCGGGCTGGTTGCCTCGCCTGTTACCGGATGGTCGCCGCCTGCGGCCACGTGAAGTGGTGCTGGAATACGAAAAAACGTTGCTTGATGAGCTGAATTTGCTGCGAGAAGCGGCCAATGCCATCCAACTGCGACGGAATTTTGAGAACAGCCCGATGCTGTATGTGCCGGAAATCTATTCGGATTATTGCAGCGAAGGCATGTTGGTGATGGAACGAATCTACGGTATTCCCGTTTCTGATGTCGATGCGCTGAAGGCAAATGGAACGGATATGAAACTGCTGGCCGAACGCGGTGTTCAGGTTTTCTTCACGCAGGTATTCCGCGACAGTTTCTTCCATGCAGATATGCATCCCGGCAATATCTTTATCAGCCATGAGCACCCGGAAGACCCACAATACATTGGTATTGATTGCGGTATCGTCGGTTCGTTGAATAAAGAAGACAAGCGCTATCTGGCCGAGAATTTCATCGCCTTCTTCAACCGTGATTATCGTAAAGTCGCCGAACTGCATGTGGATTCTGGCTGGGTGCCAGCGGATACTAATGTTGCCGATTTTGAATTTGCGATTCGTACTGTCTGTGAGCCGATCTTCGAGAAGCCGTTGGCGGAAATTTCGTTCGGCCATGTATTATTGAATTTGTTTAATACGGCGCGTCGCTTCAATATGGAAGTACAGCCCCAGTTAGTGTTGCTGCAAAAAACGCTGCTGTATATTGAAGGTGTTGGCCGACAGCTTTATCCGCAGCTCGACCTGTGGAAAACCGCCAAACCGTTTCTGGAAACCTGGCTGAAGCAGCAGGTCGGTTTGCCTGCAGTGTTTCGTGCGCTAAAAGAAAAAGCGCCGTTCTGGGCGGAGAAATTGCCGGAAGTGCCTGAATTGTTTTATGACGGGCTGCGTCAGCATAAGATGTTAAAGCACAGCGTCGATCAACTGGCCTATGAGTTGAAAACGCAGCAGGCGCGTCAAGGGCAATCACGATATCTTTTGGGTATTGGCGCAACGCTACTAATCAGTGGTACGTTGTTACTGATCAGCCGTGTTGAAGCCGATATGGTTCCCGCAGGGCTGATGGCCGCAGGAATTGTTGCCTGGATTATCGGCTGGCGTCGAACTCGTTGAAGCAGATCATGATGCACGCCAGAATTACCCGATATAATGACGGGAATTCTGTCGTTCCCCTTTTTGAAAAGAGGTAAATGTTATGGGTGGTATTAGTATCTGGAACCTGTTGATTATCGCAGTCATCGTCGTACTGCTGTTCGGAACCAACAAGCTGAGAACGCTGGGTTCGGATCTGGGCGCGTCAATCAAAGGGTTTAAGAAAGCGATGGGTGACGATCAGCCGTCCACTAGCGCAGACAAAACGCAGCCAGATGCAGATTTCTCTACCAAATCTATTGCTGACAATCAGGCAGACGTCAAGCAGGGCGACACGAAGAGTCAGCATAAAGAGCAGGTGTAATCTGTGTTCGATATCGGTTTTGGTGAATTGCTATTGGTGATGGTTCTTGGCCTGATTGTCCTCGGGCCGGAACGTTTGCCTGTGGCAGTCAAGACGGTTGCAAGCTGGATCAGGACGCTGCGTGCACTGGCGTCTACTGTTCAGAATGAGCTGTCGCAGGAGCTGAAACTTCAGGAGTTTCAGGAAAGCCTGAAAAAAGTTGAAAAAGCCAGTTTGCAGAATCTGTCGCCTGAGTTGAAAGCCTCAATGGATGAACTTAAAGAAGCGGCAGAAGCGATGAAACGTGGTTATACCGAAACATCGCCGCTGCAAAAATCAGAAGGTCATCAAAAGTCAGACGAGCCGAATGCGACGGTGGAACCGCCTCGCAACGTCCCGCTAAACGATCCCGAAGCGGCTTATGACGGGGTGATTGAAACGGAAACCGCAGTACGTCCGGCAGACAGCCAGCCTAAGCCTGAAAAGGGTGCTGTTGCTGAACATCACCATGAGAGCGACAGCGCCACTGGTGCAGAAACTGTCGGCAATGATAATGTTAAACCTGTGCAGTCCCAGTCTCCTGCTGTTTCTGCCCGCCAACCGAGCGATAGTCGTTAGTTTATGGCCGATGAAGATACTCAACCGCTAATTAGTCACCTGATTGAGCTACGCAAGCGGCTACTGAACAGCATTATCTGTGTGCTGGCGGTATTTATTGTGCTGGTGTTCTTTGCCAATGACATTTACCAAGTCGTTTCCGCCCCGCTCATCAAGCAATTACCTGCGGGTGCCAGCATGATCGCGACTGATGTCGCCTCGCCTTTCTTTACGCCGATCAAGCTGACGATGATTGTCTCCGTGTTTGTTGCTGCACCGCTGGTGCTGTATCAGGTGTGGGCGTTTGTGGCGCCAGCCCTGTATAAACACGAACGTCGTTTAATGATGCCGCTGTTGGTCTCCAGCAGCCTGCTGTTTTATGCGGGTATGGCATTCGCGTACTTTGTGGTGTTCCCGTTGGCGTTTGGCTTTTTTGCCAAAACCGCGCCCGTTGGCGTGCTGATTGCGACCGATATTAATAACTACCTCGATTTTGTTATGGCACTGTTCATGGCGTTCGGGGTATCGTTTGAAGTGCCGGTTGCTATTGTGCTGCTCTGCTGGAGTGGTGTGGTGACGCCGGAAGATCTGAAAAGAAAGCGACCTTATATTCTGGTTGGCGCGTTCGTTGTCGGCATGTTGCTAACGCCGCCGGATGTTTTCTCACAGACGCTGCTGGCAATCCCCATGTATCTGCTGTTTGAAATCGGCGTCTTCTTCTCGCGGTTTTACGTTGGCAAAGGCCGACGGGCTGAAACCGAAGAGCCATCGCAGTAACACACGGTTTCCTGCGGTAGGACGGTAAAATGACCTCTCTTTGAGAGGTCTTATTTTTTTATTCGCCAGAGTGAAGCCGGCGAACGGTCACGAGCAGGTGAGAGTCATGTTTGATATTGGCGTTAACCTAACCAGTTCTCAGTTTGAAAAAGACAGAGAGCAGGTCGTCATTCGGGCGAAGCAAGCGGGTGTCAGTGGCATCTTGATCACCGGAACCAACGCGCAGGGAAGCCAGCAGGCAATGTTACTGGCGCAAGCTTATCCTGATTATTGCTGGTCAACGGCGGGTGTTCATCCACATGATGCCAGCCAATGGAATGACGCTATCGCTGAACAAATTCACCACCAGGCAAGCGCCGACTGCGTGGTTGCCATCGGCGAATGCGGGCTGGATTTCAACCGTAACTTTTCGACGCCAGAAGAACAAGAGCGGGCATTTAGCGCGCAACTGGCGATTGCGGCTGAACGATCTATGCCGGTTTTCCTTCACTGCCGTGACGCGCATTCCCGTTTTATCTCGTTGCTAACACCCTGGCTCAATCAGTTGCCTGCCGCCGTGGTTCACTGCTTTACCGGCAATCGTCATGAATTGGATGAATGCCTGGCTGCGGGGCTGATGGTTGGCATTACCGGCTGGGTTTGCGATGAGCGTCGCGGGCTGGAGCTACGTGCTTTACTGCCGCATATCCCTGCCGATCGGCTGTTGGTGGAAACCGACGCCCCTTATCTGTTACCCCGGGATTTACGCCCTAAACCGGCATCCCGCCGTAACGAACCCTGTTATCTGCCTCATATTATTCGCCAGATTGCGGAGTGGCGTGGAGAAGATGCCACATGGTTGGGACAGACAACAGATGAAAATGCCCGCCGGGTTTTCCGGCTGGCCTGATTCAGGAGAATAATGACATGAGCACTGCTTTTCCCGGCACTTTTCCCGGCCGACGTATGCGCCGTATTCGCCGCCATGATTTCAGCCGTCGCCTGGTTGCTGAAAATCAACTGACGGTGAATGATTTGATTTATCCCGTTTTTGTGATGGAAGGGACAAATCATCGTCAGGAAGTTCCCTCAATGCCGGGGGTATACCGGATGACTATCGATGTGCTTCTGAAAGAAGCTGAAGCGATTGCTAAGCTCGGTGTTCCGGTACTGTCTCTGTTCCCCGTTGTGGAAGCGGATAAGAAGTCACTCTATGCCGAAGAAGCCTACAACCCGGATGGTCTGGTTCCCCGCACGATCCGCGCGCTGAAAGACGCTGTTCCTGAGTTGGGTTTGCTGACGGATGTGGCGCTCGATCCCTACACGACGCACGGGCAGGACGGAATTATTGATGAAGACGGTTATGTAGTTAACGATGTCACCAAGGAGATTTTGGTGCGTCAGGCGCTGTCCCACGCTGAAGCCGGAGCCGAAATTATTGCGCCCAGCGATATGATGGATGGCCGCATCGGTGCTATCCGCGACATTCTGGAAGCGCAGAACCTGATCAATACCCAGATCATGGCGTACTCGGCTAAGTATGCATCGTGCTATTACGGACCTTTCCGCGACGCCGTGGGCTCTGCCAGCAATCTGAAAGGCGGCAACAAGAAAACCTACCAGATGGATCCGGCTAACAGCGATGAAGCCTTACAGGAAATCGCGCAGGATTTGCAGGAAGGCGCGGATATGGTGATGGTGAAACCGGGTATGCCTTATCTGGATGTAGTGCGCCGCGTCAAGAATACGTTCGGCGTGCCGACGTTTGCCTATCAGGTCTCTGGCGAATACGCGATGCACATGGCGGCGATTCAGAACGGCTGGTTGCAGGAGCAACCGGTGGTGATGGAGTCTCTGCTGTGCTTTAAACGCGCGGGTGCGGATGGGGTGCTGACCTATTTTGCTAAGCGTGTCGCACAGTGGCTGCACGATCAGCACATGCAGCGCTAAGTTTGTTTCATCCGGCGCGGTATAAACGCGCCGGGTGGGGCAAAGAACATAGACACGGGCTAGGCTTTGCGAAACTCGCGGTTATCAATGCTCTGCCTGACCTGCTTGTTCAGCATATTCAGCAACAGCATCGAACGGGCTTCACCGTCAGGTTCGGTGTAAATCGCCTGAAGACCCGAGAAAATACCGTCGGTAATGACCACGCTATCGCCGGGTTGTGGCGTCAGTGGGTCAATGATTCCCTGAATCGGGCGGAGCGATAATTCATCAATAACCTGCTGCGGAATGGTCGCTGGCAGTGCGCCAAATCGCACAAAGTTGCTTACCCCACGCGTCGCGCTGATGGTGGTGGTGTGGATGCGTTCGGGGTCGAATTCCACAAACAGATAGTTTGGGAACAGCGGTTCACACACCTCCGTTCGTTTACCTCGGACGATTTTATCCAGCGTGATCATCGGGCTCACGCAGGTCACATCCTGACGCTCCAGATGCTCTTTCGCTCGCAGCAGTTGGCCACGTTTACAATACAGTAAGTACCAGGCTTCCATAATTTCGCAGACTTATGATTCCGACGAGCAAGCATAACAAAAGCGAGCACGGATAAAAAATTTTCGGCAGATATTTTTGTTACCGCACGGTGGTCATCGGATTCTTGATGGTGATTGGATTCTTACCATAAATAGGCGCTGCGGGAAGCGACAGGTGGCTGAAGAGACTTTATAATAACCAGAACGATAGACTGCCCCCGATGAATAGCATGAAATACCGTGACTTACGCGAATTCCTCTCGCTGCTGGAAGAGAGAGGGGAGTTGAAACGCATTACCCAGCCCATCGATCCCTACCTTGAAATGACGGAAATTGCTGACCGGACGCTGCGTGCGGAAGGCCCGGCTCTCCTGTTTGAAAATCCCAAAGGCTATGATATGCCGGTGCTGTGCAATTTATTCGGCACGCCGAAACGTGTTGCATTAGGGATGGGGCAAGAAGAGGTCAGCGCACTGCGCGAGGTGGGTAAGCTGCTGGCATTTCTGAAAGAACCTGAGCCGCCTAAAGGGTTCCGCGATCTGGTTGATAAAATGCCGAAGTTCCGTCAGGTACTGAATATGCCGACGAAACGGCTGTCTTCGGCGCCGTGCCAGGAACAGATTTGGCAAGGTGATGACGTTGATCTGCGCCGGATTCCGGTGATGCAGTGCTGGCCGGAAGATGCCGCGCCGCTCATTACCTGGGGGCTTACTGTGACGCGCGGGCCGCATAAAGAACGGCAGAATCTGGGGATCTATCGCCAGCAGGTACTGGGTAAAAACAAACTGATCATGCGCTGGCTGTCTCATCGCGGCGGCGCACTGGATTTTCAGGAGTGGTGTCAGGAAAATCCGGGGCAGCGTTTTCCGGTGTCTGTCGCATTGGGCGCTGACCCTGCGACGATCCTCGGTGCGGTGACGCCAGTCCCTGATACGCTATCGGAATATGCCTTCGCCGGTTTGCTGCGTGGGAATAAGACCGAAGTGGTGAAGTGCCTGTCAAACGATCTGGAAGTACCTGCCAGTGCGGAAATTGTTCTGGAAGGCTATATTGAACCTGGAGAAATGGCGGCTGAAGGGCCTTATGGCGACCACACCGGCTATTACAATGAAGTTGACCATTTTCCGGTCTTTACCGTCACGCATATCACTCAGCGTCAGAATGCCATTTATCACTCGACTTATACGGGGCGGCCGCCGGATGAGCCCGCAGTACTGGGCGTGGCGTTGAACGAAGTTTTCGTGCCGATCCTGCAAAAGCAGTTTCCTGAGATTGTTGATTTTTATTTGCCACCGGAGGGTTGCTCTTACCGTCTGGCGGTCGTTACCATGAAGAAACAGTACGCGGGCCATGCTAAACGCGTCATGATGGGCGTCTGGTCTTTTTTACGCCAGTTCATGTATACGAAATTTGTCATTGTCTGCGATGATGACGTTAACGCCCGTGACTGGAACGACGTGATATGGGCGATCACGACGCGTATGGATCCGGCACGCGATACGGTATTAGTGGAAAATACGCCGATCGACTATCTTGATTTCGCCTCTCCGGTTTCTGGCCTGGGTTCCAAAATGGGTCTGGATGCGACCAATAAATGGCCGGGCGAGACACAGCGCGAATGGGGACACCCCATCAAGAAAGACCCACAGGTTTGTGCCCGTATTGATGAAATATGGGACGAGCTGGCCATTTTTAGTGACAGAGAGCCCCGGCGTTAACGGCTGCCCTGTTCTCAGTTTTGCTTTTATGACCCTATAGAGGGAATGCATGACAACATTGAGCTGTAAAGTGACTTCGGTCGAAGCCATAACCGATACGGTCTATCGCGTTCGTTTATTACCTGAAGCACCGTTTTCCTTTCGGGCTGGCCAGTATTTGATGGTGGTGATGGGCGATCGGGACAAACGACCTTTCTCACTGGCATCTACCCCGATGGATAAAAATTTTATCGAATTGCACATTGGGGCGTCCGAACTGAATCTTTACGCGATGGCCGTGATGGAGCGCATTCACAAGGAAAAAGCCCTGACGGTCGATATTCCGCATGGTGAAGCCTGGCTGCGGGAAGAGAGTACGCGTCCGCTGGTGCTGATTGCGGGCGGAACCGGATTTTCATACGTGCGTTCTATCCTGCTGACCGCGCTGGCGCAGCAGCCCGATCGCGATATCTCCGTTTACTGGGGCGGACGTGAATCCCAGCACCTGTATGATTTAGCCGAGCTTGAAGGCTTTGCGGCCAAGCACCCCAACCTGCGGGTGGTGCCGGTAGTCGAACAGCCGGAAGCGGGATGGAATGGCAGAACGGGAACCGTTCTGAGCGCGGTATTGCAGGATTACGGTTCGCTGTCAGAACAGGATATCTACATTGCCGGTCGTTTTGAAATGGCAAAAATTGCGCGTGAGCGTTTTTGTAATGAGCGCGGTGCGCTGACGGCCCATATGTTCAGCGATGCGTTTTCGTTTATTTGATCGCTTCGTATTGTCCCGTTAACCTCGTTTTTAAACGAGGTTAACGTTGTCACTAAATGAAATCTAGTTCCTCTAATTCAGCCAGGCTGTCCTCTCGGTATTTTGCCATTCCCGTTTTCATACGTCTGAAACCAACATGCTCATACAGGCTGACCGTTTGGGGGTGGGTGTACAAAATAATATTGCACTGTGCCACTGTTTCAACCAATGACTGAATGATCAGTTTTCCCAATCCCTGGCCGTGATAGCGCTCATCGAGCGCGATATTATAAATCGCCGCCTGACAGACCCCATCTGAGAGGGTTCGGCCTACGCCAACCAGCAAATCCTCATCGAATAGGAAAACAACGGAGAAACTGTTTTGGAAAATTCTCTCCTGTGTCTCCGCCTTGTCATCACTTAAACCGTAAAAAGCCAGCAGGTCGGCGACACGCTGCCAGGGAATGTTCTGGGTGGTTGTCTCTACTCTGATAGACATCATCGTGCTCTCATGTCAGATGGTATATTCCGGTTCGTAGCGTTTGTAGTAGCGAGAAAGAAACGCTTTGGTTCTTTCCATTTGTGGATTTTCGAAAACCTGCTGAGCCGTGCCGTCCTCAATGATTTTTCCTTTCTCCAGAAACAGTACGCGGCTGGCGACCTGACGAACAAACGCCATTTCGTGGGAAACAATAATCATGGTATTGCCCTGCAACGCGGCTTGTTTGATGACATCCAGCACCTCATCAACCCATTCTGGATCCAGCGCTGATGTGGGTTCATTCAGCAACAAAAGCTGTGGTTCCATGGCCAGTGCTCTGGCGATCCCCACGCGTTGCTGTTGCCCGCCTGACAGTTGCTTCGGGTAATAGGTTGCCCGGTCTGGGAGGCCGACGTTTTTGAGTTGCTTTAGTGCGATCTGTCGTGCTTTTTCTTTGGCGTATTTTTTGACGATCAGCAAGCCTTCCATAACATTCTCCAGCGCTGTCTTTTGCTGGAACAGGCTAAATTGCTGAAAAACCATCGCTGTGTTCTGCCGGAGCGCGATCAGTTCTCGTCGGTTCATTTTAGCCAGATTAAAGAGACGACCGTTGAGCACCATTTCCCCTGACTCCGGCTGCTCCAGCAGATTGAGACAGCGGAGTAACGTTGATTTCCCTGAGCCGGATGAGCCGATAATGGCGACGACATCACCTTTTTGTATGTTCAGAGAAATATCGTCCAGAACGACGTTATTGTGGAACGTCTTCGATAAATGCTTAATGTCGAGCATAACGTTTTTTTCCTGACGTCGCTGGTGGGGTATCTGGAACCGAAATCGCTATTTCAACCCGCTTAATGACCTGCTCAATAATGATCGTGAGCGCCCAGTAGATGAGTGCCAGCGAAATATAGACCTCAAAATAGCGATAGCTGCTACTGGCGAGGATCTTCCCCTTGGCTGTCAGGTCAATCACCGAGCAAACAAATGCCAGCGACGTTCCTTTGAGCAAACTAATCAGCGTGTTACCGAGCGTCGGCAAGGCGACAATAAACGCATTAGGCAGGGTGACGCGACGCAATACCTGAAATGGCGTCATCCCGAGTGACTGCGCCGCTTCGATCTGCTTTTTATCCACGGATAGCATTGCTGCACGAATACTTTCGGAATTGTAGGCGGCTTCATTCAGTGAAAATGCCAGCAACACGAATAGCATGGAAGGAATATCGTTAACGTTGTAATCCGTCTGATTGTAGTAATTGTAATATTTTAATAAAACGGGAATACCGTAATAGGAAAGATACAATTGCACAATGAGTGGCGTTCCGCGAATAAAAGAAACAAAAACTCCTGCTACCTGATCGAGAAATACGATTTTCCTGATACGAATTGATGCGATAATAAATCCAAGTACCACACCAGCGATCATAGATATTGCTGTTATCGTCAGCGTGACGGGCAGATACTCAAGCAATGCTGGAATCTGGGTGAAAACCAGTTTTATATCGAAAATATTGGGCATTCAAAACCAATCCTGTGTCATTTAGGCGCATAATCCCCATTGAAATATTTTTCGCTGATTTTCGATAATGTGCCGTCAGCGCTTAATTTCTTTATCTGGTCATTGATATTATTTAAAAGTTGTTCACCCGCTTTGCCTTTGGCGATAAGAAAGTAGCTGTAAGGAGAACCGATTCGCTGGCTGTCTTCCTTATTGAGTGGGATGATATTGAGCTTCAAATGGTGCTCTTGAACATATTGTTCCAGCATCGATTTATCAATCAGGACGAAATCTGTTTTTCCGTTTTCCAGATTTTGCAATGAAATGAGTAAGTCGGCTTCCGTGTATTGTAATTTTACAGGGTTATCTTTATGTTGCTGGTTGAATTTTTCTAACGCCGTAGTGAAATTGACTCCTGGGTTTACTTCTGTGGATTTTCCCAATAAGTCGTTGAAGGTTTTAATCGTATTGTTTTTTTCAGGGGTTGCGATCACAAATTGATTTTCGAAAATAGGTTGAGAGAATAAATATTTCTCTTTTCTCTCTGGATTCTCGGCAAAGTTATTGGCTCCGAGTTGGAAGCGATCTGCATCCAGCCCTGCCAGAATGGATGTGAATTCGGTTGTGACGAAAGACACTTTATATTGTGGCAAGTTATTAAAAATAGCCTTTGCGACGTCAATGTCGTACCCCGTGAGCTGATTATCTTTATCAAAATAGGTGAATGGCCGAGGGTCAGCGCTTGTCGCAATAGTAATGGATTTTTCTGCCGCAGCCTGAACGTCATGGGGACTGACATATCCGAGTATTATTGCACCCAGACCTAAAAATAATGAGGGCAAGGTGATTTTCGTAAAGCGTGTTTTCATTCTGAAGAATCCTGTGTGTAATGATAAGAAAAATGGCCAACCCGATTTCGTCTGCAACGGTTTTGTCTGTCCGCAGTCTGTGATGTAAAAACGAATTGGTCACACTCCATATCGACTGCCAATATGGAGCGGATTGTGTCAGGTAAAGTCATCAGGCACGGTGATGAGGTGTATGCCAGATCGACACATCAGGTCCTTTTGCCAGAATCTGGTAGGGGTTTAAGCTAGTATCTCCCAGATGATAGCCGCGTTTAATGGCTTCGAAATCCGTAGTGTCACCGAAGCCGGGAGTCTGGTAGAGATCGCGGGCGTAGGCCCACAGGTTGGGGAAGTCGATCAGGCGGTTACGGTTTGCACGGAAGACACTGTAGTAGGCGACGTCAAAACGGGCGAGTGTAACGTATAAACGAATGTCGCTGTCTGTGATCCGATCACCAAACAGGTAACGCTGAGTACTCAGGCGTGTTTCCAGTTCATCTAAACGCAGGAAGAGGGTATCCCATGCATTTTCATAGGCGGCTTGTGAATGTGCGAAGCCAGCCTTATAGACGCCGTTATTGATGTCATTGAAAATCACATCATTAAGCGCATCGATTTCGGCACGTAGCGCTGCTGGATAAAGATCGGGTGAGCCCGGTTTGTGAAACGGTTTAAATGCCGTTTCAAGGTAATTGGTTAATTTAAAATAATCGTTATTGACCACAATGCCTTGCTTCACGTCTACAACGGTGGGGACGGTTGCACGACCCGTATAACTTGCATCGCTTTTGGCGTAAATTTCAGGTAGATAGCGGATGCCTAACACGGGGTCTACGCCATCTGTATCCAATGAAAACTCCCAACCGTGCTCGGTTCTGACTGGATTCGCTGTGCCGAGGCTGATGACGTCTTCTAATCCCAGCAGCGCACGGACGATCACTGCACGGTGCGCCCACGGGCAAACGGGAGACCATAATAAGCGATAGCGATCCTTTTCGACGGGTAAATCACCTGGCCGATCGCCAAATGGTGTGGTGAAGCGGTTTTTTTGCCGAACAAATGCCCCGTTCTGAGCAATCTCATGCTCTTCTTCAGAAGTAGCGATATGACCGACTTCCGCAATAGCGGTACTCATAATATTTTCCTTAATAAAAATGAGAGAGTGGAACACTATTATTTAGTGTTAATTCCCGATTGGTTTTTTAATATTTTAGAATTATGCGCTTTATGGAAAATGAAGTTAAATTCATAAAATGGATATTCTTATCAATAAAACAACGTGATGTTATTTTATTGATAATGGAAGGTTTGTTATTAATAAATGATTGTGATAATGAATAGGCTGATGTTTTAATTCTGGTGTTATTTTTATATTGATGGATATTATTTGCGTGCGGGTCATGTCCCTCGCCGCCATCACGAGGGACATGCGCAAACTTAGGCTCGCTCAAACACGGTCGCGATACCCTGTCCCAGCCCGATGCACATTGTCGCCACGCCAAACTGAACGTCGCGGCTTTCCATCAAATTAATCAATGTGGTAGAGATGCGCGCGCCCGAACAACCAAGCGGGTGACCCAGCGCAATCGCGCCGCCATTGAGATTGACCTTTTCATCGATCTGTTCCAGCAATCCCAAATCTTTAATGCAGGGTAGCGTCTGGGCGGCGAATGCCTCATTGAGCTCAAAGAGACCGATATCGGTGAGGCTTAATCCTGCCCGCTTCAGTGCCAGCTTGGTGGCTGGAACAGGGCCATAGCCCATAATTGAAGGGTCGCAGCCAACGACAGCCATCGCCCGGATGCGAGCTCGTACGGGTAAGCCTAATGATGCTGCGCGGGATTCGCTCATGATCAACATGGCTGCCGCGCCATCGGACAACGCCGAGGATGATCCAGCGGTTACCGTGCCGTTAACCGGATCAAACGCGGGTTTGAGTGCAGCAAGGCTATCGACGGTGGTGTCTGGGCGAATAACTTCATCATAATCGAAGCGTTGAAGCGCGCCGTCAGCATCATGCCCAGCCGTAGGAATGATTTCATGCCGGAATGCCCCTGACTGTGTGGCGTGATGAGCCCGCTGGTGCGAACGAGCGGCGAACTGATCCTGCATCTCACGACCGATATTGTGCATACGCGCCAGCATTTCCGCCGTTAGCCCCATCATACCTGCCGCTTTCGCGACCGTGCGGCTCAGCCCCGGATGAAAATCGACGCCATGATTCATCGGCACGTGCCCCATATGCTCAACGCCACCGATCAAGCAGACATTCGCGTCGCCAACCATGATGGCGCGGGCAGCATCGTGGAGGGCCTGCATGGAGGAGCCGCATAGCCGATTAACCGTCGTCGCGGGAACATTCATCGGGATTTCTGCCAGCAAGGCAGCGTTTCGGGCGACGTTGAAGCCTTGTTCCAGCGTCTGCTGCACACATCCCCAATAGATATCGTCGATCTCATGGGCGTCCAGCGCTGCGTTACGGCTTAATAGGCTACGCATCAGATGTGCGGACAGATCTTCGGCTCTCACCTGACGGAAAGCCCCGCCTTTGGAACGCCCCATCGGCGTACGTACGGCATCAACAATCACTACCTTTTCCATATTTCCTGTCCTCATGCCGGTTGACCGTAAGAAACGTCCGCGTGTGGCGCGACCGATGGGTAATAGCTTTCATTGCTTCTGGCTTTTTGCTGCAAGCCGTCCGGCACCTGATAGATTGCGCCGAGGTGCGCCAACTGCTGCGCCATTTCGACATAACGTTCGCTGCCCAATGTGTCCAGATAGCGGCAGGCACCGCCGTGGAAGGGAGGGAAACCTAACCCGTATACCAACGCCATGTCCGCTTCGGCCGGGCTGGCGACGATGTCTTCCTCCAGACAGCGCGCGACTTCGTTAATCATTGGGATCATCATGCGAGCGATAATCTCTTCTGCACTGAACGTTTTTTTCGGTTGGCTGATGCCTTTAAGGAGTGTATCTACGGCTTCATCTTGTTCTTTACGCGGTTTGCCTTTGCTATCGGTTTGATAGCGGTAGAAGCCCAGACCGTTTTTCTGCCCGAAACGCTGATGCTCAAATAACACGTCAATTGCGTCACGGTAATCTTTCGCCATGCGCTGTGGAAATCCTTCAGCCATGACGGCCTGGGCATGATGAGCGGTATCGATGCCGACTACATCCAGCAGATAGGCCGGGCCCATCGGCCAACCGAATTTTTTCTCCATGACGTTATCGATGTCGCGGAAATCAGCACCGTCTCTGAGCAGTAGGCTGAACGCAGCAAAATAGGGGAACAGTACGCGATTCACGAAGAACCCGGGGCAGTCGTTCACGACAATCGGCGTTTTACCCATCTTACTGGCGTAAGCCACCACGCTGGCGATGGTGCTGTCGCTGGTTTTAGGTCCGCGAATAATTTCAACCAGCGGCATGCGGTGTACCGGGTTGAAGAAGTGCATCCCGCAGAAGTTTTGTGGCCGCTTTAGCGATGCAGCCAGTAAAGCAATCGGGATAGTTGAGGTATTTGAAGCCAGAATCGTATTCTCGCTAACGTGCGACTCGGTTTCCGCAAGTACGCTGGTTTTGATTTTCGGATTTTCAACCACGGCCTCAACCACGATGTCGGCGCGCTCGAAGCCAGCGTAATCTAGTGTTGGCTGAATGCTGGCCAGAATCGTTGCCATTTTCATCCCGTCCAGCTTGCCGCGCTCCATCTGTTTATTCAGGAGCTTGGCTGCTTCATTCATCCCCAGCGCAAGTGGCTTCTCGTTGATATCTTTCATCCGAATTGGCACGCCTTTGAACGCAGATTGATAGGCAATGCCGCCGCCCATAATGCCTGCCCCCAGTACGGCGGCCTGTTGCGGTACGGATGTCTCGCCAATCAGCTTCTTCGCTTTGCCTTTAACATACTGATCGTTGAGGAAAATGCCGACGAGTGCCCGCGCTTCATTTGAACGCGCCAGTTGAACGAAGTGCTGTGTTTCGAGCTGCAATGCGTCATCACGCGTCATGGTCGCGGCAGCTTCGATGGTTTTTACCGCTAACATCGGTGCCGGATAGTGTTTGCCCGCAGTTTGTAGCACCATCGCTTTGGCGGTGGTAAAGCTCATCATGGCTTCAATTTTATTGAGCTTCAGCGGTTCAAGTTTTGGGCGTCGATAAGCCTGCCAGTCCAGCGAGCCGTCAATCGCCTGTTTCAACATCTTGATGGCGGCGGGAACCAACTTGTCATTGGTCACAACGGCCTGCACCAGCCCCACTTTTAAGGCATCGGCTGCGCTAATATCTTTACCTGCGGCGATAATTTCCAGTGCGCTGTCCGTACCCAGCAGGCGCGGCAGCCTGACTGTGCCGCCAAAGCCCGGCATGATCCCAAGCTTAGTCTCTGGTAGCCCGATACGGGCATCCGTCGTCGCCAAACGAAAGTCGGTTGCCAGCACACATTCACAACCGCCTCCCAGCGCATAGCTCTTAATTGCGGATAGCGTGGGAACGGGTAAATCCTCAAGGCGGCTAAAAATGCGGTTGGCAAAGACCAGCCATTCATGCAGTTTTTCAGCCGGTGCGGCAAAAAGAGAAAGGAATTCCGTGATATCGGCACCGACAATAAATGCCGGTTTGTCAGAACGTAGCAGTAAGCCCTTTAGATTCGGCTGTTCCGCCAGAACGTCCAGCGCTTTACCCAGGCTGGCCACCGTGCGGGTATCTAGCTTGTTTACGGAGCCAGGGGCAGAAAATACCAGCTCGGCAATGCCGTCCTCAAGCCAGTTAAGGTAGAGGGATTCACCTTGATAAAGCATGTTTATCTCCGCTGTTTGTTTAAGTGATCTGGTATGACCAGATAATCGAATTGTGGTTTTAATGTTAATTTTTTGCAAACGAGAGATTAATTTTTTGCCGAATCGATCACAAAGCACCGGACGCTGCCCTTGAGGGATGCCTGTGTTAAAATGGAGGGATCATGTCGTGACGTACAAGGATACTCATGGAAAAGCTGGCTTCTTTATATCATCACCATCTGGCTACGCTGCAAGCGCGTGCTCAGGCAGTTTTAGCGCGCCATCAGCTTGACGCATTACTGATTCACTCTGGTGAGCTGTTGACCGTTTTTCTGGACGATCACGACTATCCTTTCAAGGTTAACCCACAGTTTAAAGCCTGGGTGCCCGTCACGCAGGTGCCGAACTGCTGGCTGTGGGTTGATGGTGTTAATCCGCCGAAGCTGTGGTTCTATTCACCGGTGGATTACTGGCATAACGTCGCGCCAGTTCCTGAGAGTTTTTGGACAGAAGAGATTGATATTGCCGTACTACGCAATGCTGATGGTATTGGGCAATGCCTGCCGTCGCAGCGCGAGCGTGTTGCCTATATCGGTTATGCGCCGCAGCGTGCACAGGATTTGGGGATTCGCGCGGACAATATTAATCCTCAGGGCGTGCTGGATTATCTGCACTATCACCGCGCTTATAAAACCGACTACGAGCTGGCCTGCATGCGCGAAGCGCAGAAGACGGCGGTTATCGGTCATCGGGCGGCGCATGAAGCGTTCCTGTCCGGTATGAGCGAATTTGATATTAACCTGGCGTATCTGACGGCCACCGGTCATCGGGATATTGATGTCCCTTACGGCAATATCATTGCGCTCAATGAGCATGCCGCGGTGTTGCACTATACCCAGTTAGATCATCAGGTGCCTGCCGATGTCCGCAGCTTCCTGATTGATGCAGGTGCCGAATATAACGGGTATGCCGCCGATCTGACGCGAACCTATTCTGCGCAGAGCGATGGTGCGTTTGCCCTGCTGATTAAAGATCTCAATCAGGAAATGCTTGCATTGATTGATACCGTTCAGGCGGGCGTGCGTTATACCGATTACCATATTCAGATGCATCAGCGGATTGCGAAGCTGCTGAAATCACATCAGCTGGTGCAGGGCATCAGCGAAGAGGCGATGGTGGCGCAGGGACTCACGTCGCCTTTCCTGCCGCACGGTCTTGGTCATCCGCTGGGGTTGCAGGTGCATGATGTCGCTGGGTTTATGCAAGACGATCGCGGCACGCATCTGGCGGCGCCGTCGCAGTATCCTTACCTGCGTTGTACCCGCGTGCTTGAACCTGGCATGGTCATGACGATTGAACCGGGTATCTATTTCATTGAATCCTTGCTCGCGCCGTGGCGTGAGGGCGAATTGCGTCAGCACATTGACTGGCAAAAAATCGATGCGTTGAAACCGTTTGGCGGTATTCGCATCGAAGACAATATTGTCATTCATGACGGGCGCGTGGAGAACATGACGCGCGACTTGAATCTGGCCTGATGCAAGCGTATCCAATCCCTGCTGCGTCAGTGAGCTTCAGCGAGGAAATCAAGAAGAGCCGATTTACGACGATCCTGGCGGCAACGCCGGGAATCGACGCAGCGAAAGCGTTCATCCAGCACGTTAGGGAAGAACACGCCTCGGCGGGTCACCACTGCTGGGCGTTTGTTGCAGGCGCTCCCGATGATTCGCAGCAACTGGGTTTTTCTGACGATGGCGAGCCTTCAGGCACGGCAGGTAAGCCGATGCTGTCGCAACTGATGGGTAGCGGTGTCGGTGAGATTACGGCCGTGGTGGTGCGCTACTATGGTGGAATCCCGCTGGGCACAGGTGGGTTGGTGAAGGCCTACGGTGGCGGCGTTCAGCAAGCGCTGAAGCTGCTACCGTTGCAAGAGAAAGTATTGCAACAAGAGTATGGCTTACAATGTGACTATGCACTGTTGCCTCAGGTAGAATCCCTGATCTTCCAGCTTGGCGGAAAGGTTCTGCATAGTGAGTATGGCGTGGACGTCGTATTGCGGTTCTCTATCCCCGTCAGGGGAACTGAGGAAGCGGCACTGAAATTGCGTGATTTAAGCCGCGGCGCGTTGCATTTATTGCCGATTCCATAATAATCCCAGCGCTTTTTTATGAATCATTAAGGAATTCCCTGCGATGCACTTGCGCGCCATAACCCGTATTGTCGGGCAGTTGGTTATCCTCTTTTCCGGGACGATGGTTATTCCCGGACTGGTGGCGTTAATTTATCGTGATGGCGCAGGCCGGGCGTTTACGCAGACATTTATTGTCGCGCTGGCGATTGGCATCATACTGTGGCTACCAAACCGTAAACAGAAACATGAATTGAAATCGCGTGAAGGGTTCCTGATCGTTGTTCTCTTCTGGACGGTGCTGGGAAGCGTTGGGGCACTGCCTTTCCTGTTCGCTGAACATCCTAATTTGGGCGTGACGGATGCTTTCTTCGAATCGTTCTCTGGGTTAACGACGACAGGGGCAACCACGTTGGTCGGGCTGGATTCACTGCCTAAAGCCATCCTGTTTTATCGACAAATGCTGCAATGGTTTGGTGGCATGGGGATCATCGTACTTGCGGTTGCCATCCTGCCGATTCTTGGTGTTGGTGGGATGCAGCTCTATCGTGCCGAAATGCCAGGGCCATTGAAGGAAAACAAAATGCGCCCGCGTATTGCCGATACGGCAAAAACGCTGTGGCTGATTTATCTCTTACTGACCATCGCCTGTGCTGTCGCGCTTTGGCTGGCTGGTATGCCGGTATTTGATGCGATTGGACACAGTTTCTCTACGGTGTCTGTCGGTGGGTTCTCGACTCACGATGCCAGTATTGGCTACTTCAACAGCCCGACGATCAATACCATCATCGCAATATTCTTGCTGATTTCCGGCTGTAACTTTGGTCTGCACTTTGCCCTGCTGAGCGGCCGCAGCCTGAAGGTATACTGGCGTGACCCAGAATTCCGCATGTTCATTTTTGTTCAACTGTCGCTGGTGGCGGTGTGTACGATTGTCCTGTGGTTCCACCACGTTTATGACAGCGGGATGCAGACGATCAATCAGGCGTTTTTCCAGGTCGTTTCCATGGCGACAACGGCAGGGTTTACGACGGATAGTATTGCATCGTGGCCGCTTTTCTTGCCGGTTTTGCTACTGTGTTCCGCATTTATTGGCGGGTGTGCGGGCTCAACTGGGGGCGGGCTGAAAGTGATTCGTATCCTGCTGCTTTTCTTACAAGGATCGCGTGAGCTTAAGCGTTTGGTACATCCGAATGCGGTTTACACCATTAAGCTGGGTCATCGGGCACTGCCAGAACGTATCCTTGAAGCTGTGTGGGGATTCTTTTCCGCATATGCGTTGGTTTTTATTGTCAGCATGCTGGCTGTCATTGCGACAGGCGTTGATGATTTCTCCGCGTTTGCCGCGGTCGCTGCCACATTAAATAACCTGGGGCCGGGCCTAGGCGTCGTCGCCGAGAATTTTACGTCGATGAATGATACGGCGAAATGGATTCTGATAATGACAATGCTGTTTGGTCGTTTGGAAGTGTTCACGCTTTTAGTCCTGTTTACGCCAACCTTCTGGCGCGAATAGTTCCTATAAGGATAAAGAACAATGAAAGCTTTGATCGTGTTTTCGAGTCGGGATGGGCAAACAAGAGCCATTGCCTCCTATGTTGCGAATACGCTGAAAGGCACCCTGGAGTGTGATGTTGTTAACGTACTCAATGCGAATGATATCGATCTGAGCCAATATGATCGGGTTGCGATTGGGGCATCGATTCGATACGGGCGCTTTCATCCTGCGGTAAATCAATTTATCCATAAACACCTGGTTTCTTTGCAACAGCTGCCCAGCGCATTCTTCTCCGTGAACCTTACCGCTCGTAAGCCAGAAAAGCGCACAATACAAACCAACGCTTACACGCGTAAATTCCTGCTGACTTCGCCATGGCAGCCAGATTTGTGCTGTGTGTTCGCAGGAGCTCTGCGTTATCCGCGCTATCGTTGGTTCGACCGGGTAATGATTAAATTGATTATGCGTATAACGGGAGGCGAAACGGATAGCACAAAAGAGATTGAATATACGGACTGGCAGCAGGTTGCCCGTTTCGCTCAGGATTTCTCCCAATTAGCGGCGAAAATCCGGCATAACGGCGTCTTTTAATGCGCTTTGCTGAAAAAATCCCCACTCGATAATTTTTTTGCATTTAGCGCTTGTCAGGCGGCGAGAAGTCCCTATAATGCGCCTCCACTGACACGGCAACAGCGCAAACGCAGTTGTGATGACAGAAAAAAGATTTCATAAAGCAGTCAGCAATGACTTGACTTTAAAGCGGATTAGCATAGTATATGCGACCCGCGCCACGAGAGATTGTGGCACTGCTCTTTAACAATTTAATCAGACAATCTGTGTGGGCACTCACAAGACCGTATCTTGACGATATAAAAAGTCTTGAAGAGTGAACAACAGTAAATTCATTACGAATAAACAGTTTTAATTCTTTGAGCATCGCTGACGAGTTCAGCAAATCAAACAAATCTTAAATTGAAGAGTTTGATCATGGCTCAGATTGAACGCTGGCGGCAGGCCTAACACATGCAAGTCGGGCGGTAGCACAGAGGAGCTTGCTCCTTGGGTGACGAGCGGCGGACGGGTGAGTAATGTCTGGGAAACTGCCTGATGGAGGGGGATAACTACTGGAAACGGTAGCTAATACCGCATAACGTCTTCGGACCAAAGCGGGGGACTTTCGGGCCTCGCGCCATCAGATGTGCCCAGATGGGATTAGCTGGTAGGTGAGGTAATGGCTCACCTAGGCGACGATCCCTAGCTGGTCTGAGAGGATGACCAGCCACACTGGAACTGAGACACGGTCCAGACTCCTACGGGAGGCAGCAGTGGGGAATATTGCACAATGGGCGCAAGCCTGATGCAGCCATGCCGCGTGTGTGAAGAAGGCCTTCGGGTTGTAAAGCACTTTCAGCGGGGAGGAAGGCGGTGAGATTAATACTCTCACCGATTGACGTTACCCGCAGAAGAAGCACCGGCTAACTCCGTGCCAGCAGCCGCGGTAATACGGAGGGTGCAAGCGTTAATCGGAATGACTGGGCGTAAAGCGCACGCAGGCGGTTTGTTAAGTCAGATGTGAAATCCCCGAGCTTAACTTGGGAACTGCATTTGAAACTGGCAAGCTAGAGTCTTGTAGAGGGGGGTAGAATTCCAGGTGTAGCGGTGAAATGCGTAGAGATCTGGAGGAATACCGGTGGCGAAGGCGGCCCCCTGGACAAAGACTGACGCTCAGGTGCGAAAGCGTGGGGAGCAAACAGGATTAGATACCCTGGTAGTCCACGCTGTAAACGATGTCGATTTGGAGGTTGTGCCCTTGAGGCGTGGCTTCCGGAGCTAACGCGTTAAATCGACCGCCTGGGGAGTACGGCCGCAAGGTTAAAACTCAAATGAATTGACGGGGGCCCGCACAAGCGGTGGAGCATGTGGTTTAATTCGATGCAACGCGAAGAACCTTACCTACTCTTGACATCCAGAGAACTTAGCAGAGATGCTTTGGTGCCTTCGGGAACTCTGAGACAGGTGCTGCATGGCTGTCGTCAGCTCGTGTTGTGAAATGTTGGGTTAAGTCCCGCAACGAGCGCAACCCTTATCCTTTGTTGCCAGCGGTTAGGCCGGGAACTCAAAGGAGACTGCCAGTGATAAACTGGAGGAAGGTGGGGATGACGTCAAGTCATCATGGCCCTTACGAGTAGGGCTACACACGTGCTACAATGGCGTATACAAAGAGAAGCGACCTCGCGAGAGCAAGCGGACCTCATAAAGTACGTCGTAGTCCGGATTGGAGTCTGCAACTCGACTCCATGAAGTCGGAATCGCTAGTAATCGTAGATCAGAATGCTACGGTGAATACGTTCCCGGGCCTTGTACACACCGCCCGTCACACCATGGGAGTGGGTTGCAAAAGAAGTAGGTAGCTTAACCTTCGGGAGGGCGCTTACCACTTTGTGATTCATGACTGGGGTGAAGTCGTAACAAGGTAACCGTAGGGGAACCTGCGGTTGGATCACCTCCTTACCAAGAAGATGTGCGTTGAGTGAAGTGCTCACACAGATTGTCTGATGAAAATAACGAGCAGAAATACCTTAATAGGCTTGTAGCTCAGGTGGTTAGAGCGCACCCCTGATAAGGGTGAGGTCGGTGGTTCAAGTCCACTCAGGCCTACCAACTCTTCCGTGAGTGGTATGTAAGGTATCTGTAAGCAACGATGGGGCTATAGCTCAGCTGGGAGAGCGCCTGCTTTGCACGCAGGAGGTCTGCGGTTCGATCCCGCATAGCTCCACCATTAAAAAGACTTCAGAGCGTATTGGAAACAGTATGCTGCGAAGTATTTTGCTCTTTAACAATCTGGAACAAGCTGAAAATTGAAACATGACAGCTGAACATGCATGACTGCCTTCGGGTGAGTTGTGATGATTCTGTCTGTCAATGAGTCTCTCAAATAATCACAGCACGATGATGACTTTGATTTATCAAAGACACCTTCGGGTTGTGAGGTTAAGCGACTAAGCGTACACGGTGGATGCCTAGGCAGTCAGAGGCGATGAAGGGCGTGCTAATCTGCGATAAGCGTCGGTAAGCTGATATGAAGCGTTATACCCGACGATACCCGAATGGGGAAACCCAGTGTGTTTCGACACACTATCATTAACTGAATCCATAGGTTAATGAGGCGAACCGGGGGAACTGAAACATCTCAGTACCCCGAGGAAAAGAAATCAACCGAGATTCCCCCAGTAGCGGCGAGCGAACGGGGAAGAGCCCAGAACCTGAATCAGTTTGTGTGTTAGTGGAAGCGTCTGGAAAGTCGCACAGTAAAGGGTGATAGTCCCGTACACAAAAATGCACAGATTGTGAGTTCGATGAGTAGGGCGGGACACGTGACATCCTGTCTGAATATGGGGGGACCATCCTCCAAGGCTAAATACTCCTGACTGACCGATAGTGAACCAGTACCGTGAGGGAAAGGCGAAAAGAACCCCGGCGAGGGGAGTGAAACAGAACCTGAAACCGTGTACGTACAAGCAGTGGGAGCCTACTTGTTAGGTGACTGCGTACCTTTTGTATAATGGGTCAGCGACTTATATTCTGTAGCAAGGTTAACCGTTTAGGGGAGCCGCAGGGAAACCGAGTCTTAACTGGGCGTTAAGTTGCAGGGTATAGACCCGAAACCCGGTGATCTAGCCATGGGCAGGTTGAAGGTTGGGTAACACTAACTGGAGGACCGAACCGACTAATGTTGAAAAATTAGCGGATGACTTGTGGCTGGGGGTGAAAGGCCAATCAAACCGGGAGATAGCTGGTTCTCCCCGAAAGCTATTTAGGTAGCGCCTCGTGAATTCATCTTCGGGGGTAGAGCACTGTTTCGGCTAGGGGGTCATCCCGACTTACCAACCCGATGCAAACTGCGAATACCGAAGAATGTTATCACGGGAGACACACGGCGGGTGCTAACGTTCGTCGTGAAGAGGGAAACAACCCAGACCGCCAGCTAAGGTCCCAAAGTCATGGTTAAGTGGGAAACGATGTGGGAAGGCACAGACAGCCAGGATGTTGGCTTAGAAGCAGCCATCATTTAAAGAAAGCGTAATAGCTCACTGGTCGAGTCGGCCTGCGCGGAAGATGTAACGGGGCTAAACCATGCACCGAAGCTGCGGCAGCGACACTCAGGTGTTGTTGGGTAGGGGAGCGTTCTGTAAGCCTGCGAAGGTGGCCTGTGAGGGTTGCTGGAGGTATCAGAAGTGCGAATGCTGACATAAGTAACGATAATGCGGGTGAAAAACCCGCACGCCGGAAGACCAAGGGTTCCTGTCCAACGTTAATCGGGGCAGGGTGAGTCGACCCCTAAGGCGAGGCTGAAAAGCGTAGTCGATGGGAAACAGGTTAATATTCCTGTACTGGGTGTTACTGCGAAGGGGGGACGGAGAAAGCTAGGTTATCCGGGCGACGGTTGTCCCGGTTTAAGCGTGAAGGTGGGTGACTTTGGTAAATCCGGGTCATCGTTAACACTGAGGCGTGATGACGAGTCACTACGGTGATGAAGTAACTGATGCTACGCTTCCAGGAAAAGCCTCTAAGCTCCAGGTAACACCGAATCGTACCCCAAACCGACACAGGTGGTCAGGTAGAGAATACTCAGGCGCTTGAGAGAACTCGGGTGAAGGAACTAGGCAAAATGGTGCCGTAACTTCGGGAGAAGGCACGCTGGTGTAAGGTGAAGTCCCTCGCGGATGGAGCTGAGACCAGTCGAAGATACCAGCTGGCTGCAACTGTTTAATAAAAACACAGCACTGTGCAAACACGAAAGTGGACGTATACGGTGTGACGCCTGCCCGGTGCCGGAAGGTTAATTGATGGGGTTATCCGTAAGGAGAAGCTCTTGATCGAAGCCCCGGTAAACGGCGGCCGTAACTATAACGGTCCTAAGGTAGCGAAATTCCTTGTCGGGTAAGTTCCGACCTGCACGAATGGCGTAATGATGGCCAGGCTGTCTCCACCCGAGACTCAGTGAAATTGAACTCGCTGTGAAGATGCAGTGTACCCGCGGCAAGACGGAAAGACCCCGTGAACCTTTACTATAGCTTGACACTGAACCTTGAGCCTTGATGTGTAGGATAGGTGGGAGGCTTTGAAGTGTGGACGCCAGTCTGCATGGAGCCGACCTTGAAATACCACCCTTTAATGTTTGATGTTCTAACGTGGGCCCGTAAACCGGGTTGCGGACAGTGTCTGGTGGGTAGTTTGACTGGGGCGGTCTCCTCCCAAAGCGTAACGGAGGAGCACGAAGGTTAGCTAATCCTGGTCGGACATCAGGAGGTTAGTGCAAAGGCATAAGCTAGCTTGACTGCGAGAGTGACAGCTCGAGCAGGTGCGAAAGCAGGTCTTAGTGATCCGGTGGTTCTGAATGGAAGGGCCATCGCTCAACGGATAAAAGGTACTCCGGGGATAACAGGCTGATACCGCCCAAGAGTTCATATCGACGGCGGTGTTTGGCACCTCGATGTCGGCTCATCACATCCTGGGGCTGAAGTAGGTCCCAAGGGTATGGCTGTTCGCCATTTAAAGTGGTACGCGAGCTGGGTTTAGAACGTCGTGAGACAGTTCGGTCCCTATCTGCCGTGGGCGCTGGAAGATTGAGAGGGGTTGCTCCTAGTACGAGAGGACCGGAGTGAACGCACCACTGGTGTACGGGTTGTGATGCCAATTGCATTGCCCGGTAGCTAAGTGCGGAAGAGATAACCGCTGAAAGCATCTAAGCGGGAAACTTGCCTCGAGATGAGTCTTCCCTGGGTACTTGATACCCCTGAAGGGCCGTTGAAGACGACGACGTAGATAGGCTGGGTGTGTAAGCGTAGCGATACGTTGAGCTGACCAGTACTAATGACCCGAGAGGCTTAACCTTACAACACCGAAGGTGTTTTGTGAGGCGACTCATAAAAAACAATACTCAGCTTGTTCGAAGATTGGTTCTGATGGTTGTGCAGAGAGAAGCGAAAGCGACTGAAGTGCGACGGTTGGAATGAAACAGAATTTGCCTGGCGGCGATAGCGCGGTGGTCCCACCTGACCCCATGCCGAACTCAGAAGTGAAACGCCGTAGCGCCGATGGTAGTGTGGGGCTTCCCCATGTGAGAGTAGGGAACTGCCAGGCATCAAATTAAGCAGTAAGCCGGAGTAATCTGGTGGTTGTAAAGGAATTCGGTGGAGCGGTAGTTCAGTTGGTTAGAATACCTGCCTGTCACGCAGGGGGTCGCGGGTTCGAGCCCCGTCCGTTCCGCCACCCTATTTAGGGGCGTAGTTCAATTGGTAGAGCACCGGTCTCCAAAACCGGGTGTTGGGAGTTCGAGTCTCTCCGCCCCTGCCAAATAAAAACCCTTCACATTATCGTGAAGGGTTTTTTTTGATCTGTATTTTATGCTCGATCCTGCCTCACATCCCTCTTCTTCGTTTCCCCGTTATTTCCCTTCTTTAGAGGCCGAATTAATCTAACATTTTGTTATTTAATAGATAAAATTTTCTGATGTCCCTCTGCCAGAACGTGTCGATTTAGCTGTAAATATGCACAAAATCACCGTAATACCAGGTTGTGAACTTGCTCATCCACCTTGTTCGATATTTGAACTAAAACTATCTACAACCTGAGTGAAGGGGAATCGTTTTCCGTAGCGATCCTTCAGGTTGCATTCACTTGTTAGTGATATCTGCCAACACCACATCGGTAGCGCTATAGCAGAAATTCGTAGCGCTATGCTGTACCTGAAACCTGACTAAGTAGCTGTAAGACTACACAGAAGGAGTTTAAGTATGTACAGACGTTTACTGGTAGCTGTTGCTGTAAGCACGGCGTTATGTGGTGCCGTACAGGCAAAACCTTTAACTGTTGGGTTTTCCCAGATTGGTTCAGAATCAGGATGGCGCTCTGCAGAAACCAAAGTGTCAAAGCAGGAAGCCGAGAAGCGTGGAATAACGTTAAAAATAGCGGATGCTCAGCAGAAGCAGGAGAACCAGATTAAGGCTGTGCGGTCCTTTATCGCGCAGGGGGTCGATGCCATATTTATTGCGCCGGTCGTCGCAACAGGTTGGGCACCAGTCTTACAGGAAGCTAAGGAAGAAAAAATTCCAGTGTTCCTGCTTGATCGAACGATCGAGGTAAGCGATCCATCGCTGTACACCGCTGCTATCGCTTCTGATAGCGTCTATGAAGGAAAAGTGGCGGGGGAATGGCTTGTGAAAGAGGCCGCTGGCAAACCCTGTAATGTTGTTGAACTACAGGGAACGGTTGGGGCTAGCGTCGCGATAAATCGCAAAAAAGGGTTTGCTGAAGGCATAGCTTCAGATCCGCAGATAAAAATTATTCGTTCACAATCGGGAGACTTTACTCGTAGTAAGGGTAAAGAAGTCATGGAAAGCTTCATTAAAGCCGAGCAGAATGGAAAAAATATCTGTGCGGTTTATGCACATAATGATGACATGGCTATAGGCGCTATTCAGGCAATTAAAGAAGCAGGTTTGAAACCTGGTTCACAGATAAAAGTTGTCTCCATTGATGGCGTCCCTGATATCTTCAAAGCCATGATGAATGGCGAAGCTAATGCTACCGTTGAATTAACACCTAATATGGCAGGGCCTGCTTTTGATGCCTTATTAGCGATGAAGAAGGATGGCAAACAGCCTGAAAAATTCATTCAAACCGAATCACGTTTATTACTGCCTGATACGGCAAAACAGGAATATGAAACCAAGAAAGATCTTGGTTATTGATATTTATATTATGGATTCATCGTTGATATAAATTTTGCCAAATACCTGGCAGAAATATGAATATGGAAAAGTGGGTTTGCTATGTTTTCTGCACCGTTAAACTACGGAACAGTGAATATTGCCAGCCTACTTATCCATAATATTGCTCAGGTATGACGCAGCCTTGTTAAGTTGTCGCATAGGTGATGCTAATGGAAACGACACGGTTGTTAGATATTCGGGGCATGAGCGTTGAGTTTCCGGGGGTAAAAGCATTAGATCAAGTGGACTTCACGCTTAATCGCGGCGAAATAGTGGCGCTATTAGGGGAGAATGGTGCAGGAAAGTCAACGTTAATTAAGGCGTTGACCGGCGTTTACCATCGCTCAACGGGTGAAATTATCCTCGATGGTATAGCGATTAATCCTGTAAATACTGCCCATGCTCAGTCATTGGGAATTGGTACGGTATATCAGGAGGTTAATCTATTACCGAATCTGTCCGTTGCGGCAAATTTATTTATTGGTCGTGAACCCACACGTTGGGGCATCGTTGATCAACATAAAATTCTGCGCCAGGCCGAAGCGATATTATTGAATTATGGGTTGGCGATTGATGTTAGCCATCCGCTTGGCAATTACTCCATCGCAGTGCAGCAAATTGTCGCCATTGCCAGAGCTATCGATCTCTCTGCTAAAGTTTTAATTCTTGATGAACCCACCGCCAGTCTTGATGCAAAAGAAGTTGAGATGCTGCTGGATATATTGCGGAAATTGCGCGACCGTGGAATTGGCATGATATTCGTCACGCATTTTCTGGATCAGGTTTATCGTATTAGCGACAGAATTACAGTTTTGCGTAATGGACGATTGGTGGGGACATTGCCGGTCGAGGAATTACCGCGTATTGAATTAGTCCAAATGATGCTGGGGCACAGTTTTGATGAAACGTTATTGAAACGGGGTGAACACAGTGACGTCGCCGGGGATCCCATTGTGCACTTTAAACACTATGGTCGACGTGGTTCGATTAATGACTTCGAACTTTTCGTGCGTCCAGGAGAAATCGTTGGCCTTGCTGGTCTACTGGGTTCCGGTCGGACAGAAACCGCGCAGCTGATATTTGGTATTAACGTGCCTGATGCCGGAGAAGCCTGGGTTGATGGCAAACCAGTCAGCATTCGCACGCCGCGTGCAGCAGGAAAGCTGGGTTTTGGCTATTGCCCTGAGGATCGCAAGACTGACGGTATTGTCGGCGCGGCAACGGTACGAGAGAACATCATTCTGGCGCTTCAGGCGCAGCGGGGCTGGCTGAAACCCATTTCCTTACGTGAGCAAACCCGTATTGCTGAAAAGTTTATCAGCCTGTTAGGGATTCGCACGCCCAGTCCAGAGCAGGAAATTCAATATCTATCGGGGGGGAATCAGCAAAAAGTCCTGCTATCGCGCTGGCTGGCAACCGAGCCGCGCTTCTTGATTCTGGATGAGCCAACGCGAGGAATCGATGTTGGCGCGCACGCTGAAATCATTCGCCTAATTGAAAAACTGTGTGAACAGGGGATGGCGTTACTTGTGATCTCTTCTGAACTGGAAGAGCTGACCGGTTATGCCGATCGCATCATTGTGCTACGTGACAGACAGCACGTTGCGCATCTCGAACATAGTGAGATCTCGGTTGCCGCAGTGATGCAGGCAATCGCGGTACAAACGGGGGCGGTGGATGACAGACAATAACATCAAACCTGCCAAGAAAGTGCGCCTAACGTTTACCAAGGGCGTGCCGCAGCTTCTGGCGCTGGTCGCGATTCTGTTGATTGACAGCATGGTCGCGCCAAACTTCTTCTCCCTTCACATTCAGGACGGGCGCTTGTTCGGTAGCCTTGTCGACATTCTTAATCGCGGGGCACCTGTTGCATTGCTGGCATTAGGCATGACGTTGGTGATTGCTACTGGCGGTATCGACTTATCGGTTGGCGCCGTCATGGCGATTGCGGGAGCAACGGCCGCAACGTTGACTGCGGCTGGTTATCCACTCCCTTCTGTGCTGCTGACTGCGTTATTGGTTGGCGCACTGTGCGGGTTGTGGAACGGTTTTCTGGTTGCGGTGCTACAGATTCAGCCGATTGTTGCGACGTTAATGCTAATGGTTGCCGGGCGCGGCATTGCTCAACTGATTACTGAAGGCCAGATTATTACCTTTGATAACGTTGGGTTGGCTAAGTTGGGCAACGGGGCTCTGTTCTATCTGCCTATGCCGGTGATTATTGCCTGCGTGGTGTTGTTGGCGCAGTGGGTTCTGACGCGTAAAACGGCGCTTGGGTTATTTATCGAATCTGTCGGGATTAACCTACGCTCAGCTCGTAACGCCGGTGTGAGTACGAAGCTGGTATTAATCGTGGCTTATGTCATATGCGGCGTGTGTGCCGCCGTAGCGGGCGTTATTGTAACGGCGGATATCCGCGGTGCGGACGCGAATAACGCAGGGCTCTGGCTGGAATTAGACGCGATTCTGGCCGTTGTGATCGGTGGAGGCTCGCTACTCGGCGGTCGTTTTAATTTGCCGCTCTCTGTTGTTGGTGCATTGATTATTCAGAGTATGAATACTGGCATCCTGCTTTCGGGCTATCGACCGGAATTCAATCTGGTTCTAAAGGCACTCGTCGTTCTGTTGGTTTTGGTTATGCAATCTCCGCGTATTTCGCTGCATCATCTGTTCAGGAGGAAAACATAATGTTGAAACGCCACTTCCCCCTGTTGATGACTATTCTGGTATTTATTGCGGGTTATTTATTCTGTCTTAGCCAGTTTCCAGGCTTTGCTTCGACGCGCGTTTTTTTTGATTTACTGACGGATAATGCGTTTCTGGGGGTCGTGGCGGTTGGGATGACGTTTGTCATTCTCTCTGGCGGGATCGATCTCTCCGTGGGGTCAGTCATTGCGTTTACCGGTGTGCTATTGGCCAAATTGATCGGGACATATGGCATCGATCCTTTCTTTGCATTCGCAATCGCGCTGGTGATGGGAGCCATGTTTGGCGGGTTAATGGGATGGATTATCGATACGCTCAAATTGCCCGCATTTATTATCACGCTGGCGGGGATGTTCTTTGTTCGAGGGATGAGTTTCATCGTCTCACAGGAGTCGATACCCATCGATCATCCGGTCTATAGCCAACTGGCGGGTTTAGCATGGCGCATGCCTGATGGGGGACGTTTTACCTTTCTGGCGCTGATTATGCTGATTGTTGTGCTGCTGGGGATTGTGATGGCACATCGTACCCGCTTTGGTAACCGTGTTTATGCGATTGGCGGTAATAGCTATTCTGCGGAGCTGATGGGGGTGCCTGTCAGGCGGACGACGATTCAGATATACATGCTTTCCAGTACGTTAGCGGTACTGTCAGGCATTGTGTTTTCGCTCTATACCTCGGCGGGCTATGCTCTGGCGGCAAGCGGCGTGGAATTGGACGCCATCGCAGCCGTTGTCATCGGCGGTACGCTATTGACCGGTGGTGTTGGAACCGTATTGGGAACCCTGTTTGGCGTACTGATTCAGGGCTTGATTCAAACGTATATCACGTTTGATGGCACCTTGAGCTCATGGTGGACAAAGATCGTCATTGGTTTCCTGCTGTTTGCTTTCATTGGGTTACAGAAAGCGTTAAGCACATTCTGGTTAGCCAGACGTGCTTAAGTCGGAGCTGGATGGATCAGGTATTCATTAAAATCGGCGTTTTCAGCAACTGACGAATCATCGTCTGCTGGTCGCTGTTTTGTAACCAAACGGCATAAAACGGGCGCACGACAGGTTGACTGTCGCCGACGATCCGCAGATTGGAATAGGTTTGTAGCCAGTGGCTAGGTAAGAACGCGCAACCGCCGGTGGTTTCAAGCAGCTGGCGGGTCAAGTGGGCTGATGTGGTGGTCAAAACAGGAAGCTGATCGCTGGCTAAGAGGCGATGTTCTTGCTGATGGAAGTCGGCGCCCCACTCTAATTTTATATAGGGCAATTCCTGTCCAGGCGGGTGTGCTTCTGCCGCGAACAGCGAAAGGGAAAAGTTTCCTAGCAGCTGGCTCGCCAACTCCTCCATTTTGGGTTGTTCGGTGGTAATTAACAGATCCAATTGACGCTCATGGAGTTGTTTTACCAGCGAATGACGTAAGGCAATGCGTGCCTCTAGCTGGAGCAATGGGCGCTGCTGGTACAACGATTGTAACCAGGGCGTCAGATAGGCTTCCCACAGCGAAGCGGTGGCTCCCACTGAAAGCAGGCTGTGCTGTTGCGAGCGTGCGACCTCTTTTTTAGCGATCTGCCAGGTACCGATAAGGCTTTCGGCATAGGGCAGAAGCCGCTCGCCTGCTGGTGTCAGGCGTATATTGTTCCGGTGGCGTGTGAATAGGTTGGCACCAAGCTGTGTCTCTAGCTGGCGAATCCGAAAACTCACCGCTGATTGCGTCAGATACAGGGATTCGGCGGCACGGCCAAAGTGTCTTGTCCTGCTGACTTCCAGAAAGGTTTTTAGTAATTCGGTATCCACGCCCATCTCCAAAAAAATTTTGTCGTAATGATTTAAATGTTTTGTTTTACACAATGTCAAGCCTATCTAATACTCCGCGCCATAAACAACACGACCATAGAAGAATTAGGAGCGTGTAAGATGGCAGAAAGCTTCTCTACCACTCATCGTTTTTTTGATAACAAGTTCTATCCGCGTGGTTTTTCCCGACACGGCGACTTTACGATTAAAGAAGCACAACTGTTGGAACGCCACGGTTACGCGTTTAACGAGCTGGATTTGGGTAAACGTGAACCGGTGACTGAGGAAGAGACATCGTTTGTCGCAATGTGCCGCGGTGAACGTAAGGCGGAAACGGAACTGGAAAAAATCTGGTCCAAATATCTGGATCGTATCCGTCGTCCTAAACGCTTCCATACCTTGTCTGGTGGTAAACCGCAGATGGATGCGGTGGAAGAATACACGGAAAGCGATGATTAATTAAGAATGGGGCATTAGCCCCATTTCCTTTTGTGGTGAGCACATCCAGCGCTCCCGCTATTCAAGGCTCTTGTGGAGCCGGATGAGCAATCGATCCATACTGCGATAGCTCAGCGCTTCGGCAAGATGTTTTCTCTCGATGTTGTCCCGACCGCCGAGGTCAGCGATCGTGCGTGCAACTTTTAATATCCGGTGCCAGGCGCGTACGGATAAGCCAAGTTTGTTCATCACCTCTTCCAGATAGGCGGCATCAGCCATCTCCAATTCACAGTGTTTTTCTATTTCGCGTGACGTGAGCAGGGCGTTGATTTTATTTGATCGCTTCAGCTGTATCTGCCGTGCGATCAGCACGCGTTCACGAATCGTCGCGCTACTTTCCCCCTGATAATGTTGCTGAGATAAAACCCCTGGTGGTAGCAAAGGAACCTCGATAGAAAGGTCAAAACGATCCAAAAAGGGACCGGACAGTTTGCTGAGGTAGCGCAGTATTTGTTGTGCTGGTAATCGGTTATGAATCCCCTGATAGTGGCCCGACGGACTGGGATTCATTGCGGCGACGAGCTGTACGCGTGCCGGGTAGCACACTTTGGCGCGTGTGCGGGAAATGATAATTTCACCGGACTCCAAAGGCTCTCGTAGTGAGTCTAAAACGCGTCGCTCAAACTCCGGTAATTCATCCAGAAACAGCACGCCGTTGTGGGCGAGTGAGATTTCCCCCGGTTTAGGTAGCGATCCTCCTCCTACGAGCGCAGCCATGGAGGAACTATGGTGAGGGGCTCTGAATGGCCTTGCTCGCCAGCGCGTCATGGTGGCATCGATGTTAATGAGGCTATTGATGGCGGCGCTTTCCAGTGCTTCTTCGTCGCTTAATGGCGGCATTAGATTGCCTAGCCGACTCGCCAGCATCGTTTTCCCTGTTCCCGGTGGCCCAGCAATAGCAGATTGTGGCCGCCAGCCGCCGCAATTTCCAACGCACGTTTAGCCTGCTCCTGACCGATGATATCCTTCAGATCGAGCGCATCTTCTTCTGACTGCGGAGCCGATAAGATGTCGGAGCACCTGAGCAATTCCTCTTCTCCGCTGAGAAAAGCACATACTTCCAACAAGTGCCCAGCCATGAGTGCCTCACCCTGCGGTATTAGCGTCATCTCCCGTTTGTTGTCATCTGGCAGGATAAGCTGGCGACCTGATTTTATGGCTTCCAGCGCGGCGGGAATCGCGCCATTGACGCCACGTAAGGTGCCAGACAGGCCAAGTTCGCCCAGAAACTCGTAGCGGCTTAGCTTTTCCCCATCGATTTGTTCTGATGCGGCCAGAATCGCCAGAGCAATCGGCAGGTCGTAGCGTCCCCCCTCTTTCGGTAGATCTGCGGGGGCGAGGTTGACCGTGATACGCTTTGCTGGAAAGGTAAATCCGCAATTGATGAGTGCGCTGCGCACGCGATCGCGCGCTTCCTTGACGGTGGTTTCAGGTAAGCCCACCAGCGTTAGGGCCGGTAGCCCGCTGCTGATATGCACTTCGATGTAAACATCCGGCGCTTCTACGCCAATCATTGCCCGAGTGTAGGTAACTGCCAATGACATGCTATTTCCCCTTTGCTGATGGCTTGCATCATGTCCGGTAGGGGAGAGGAAGTAGAGTCCGTCATCACCATCTTGCGCGACGGCGTCATAAAATATTGCTCTGTTTCAGCAATCGAGAAAATTTGTGCGCGATGCATCGCAATGATGGAGGGGGAACCGATCGCTTTACGTGATCCGACGACCGGTAGCATTGGTATTCATTTGCCATCTTTCTCGTAAAATGTTCATTTTTACGCCAATGAGCGAAAATAATTTGATGCGCGTCTACCTTATGATTACGTTGTATTTTTCCTATATCATAGGTTCTTCTTACCAAGAGCGATGAAAAAAAATGGTTGTCACGCCATGTCTGACTGTGATAACTCTGTAGGCATTCGTTCGACAAAAGATTAATGAACAACCTATTATGAAAGCCCTATCCCTAGTGATTAGCCTAGTCGTGATTAGCGTGGTGGTGATTATTATCCCACCGTGCGGGGCTGCACTTGGACGAAGAATGGCTTAGAAATCAAGGCCTAATTCAAGAAAACCCCCGCACCGAAAGGTCGGGGGTTTTTTGTTGTCAGCCTTAAACCACCTCCTCAGGAGGTGGTGATTGTCCCTGTGAGGCTATAGCCTGAAGGAAGCCCATGCCAGAAAATTCCAGCTTACTCACCACAAGTAAGAAGGAAATCACTGACATGAGCAGTTATAGAAGTTCAGCACATGTGTTTTGGCGTTGCAAATACCACTTGGTTTGGACCCCAAAATATCGCTACAAGATTTTAACGGGCACAGTAGGGAAAGAGCTTTACCGTTCGATTTACATACTTTGCAATATGAAAGATTGCGAGATATTGGAACTAAATGTTCAACCAGACCATGTTCATCTTGTAGTGATGGTTCCACCGAAACTCTCAATTTCAACGCTAATGGGCGTCCTGAAAGGGCGCACGGCAATTCGTCTCTACAATAAATTCCCGCATATAAGAAAGAAACTGTGGGGCAATCACTTTTGGGCTAGAGGATACTTTGCGGACACGGTGGGAGTGAACGAAGAAATTATCAGACGTTACGTGAGGTATCAGGATAAGAAAGACCAAGAGTACGAACAGCAAATGGAATTATTGCAGGATTAAAACGGACAAGGCCCCCTTCTAGGGGGCCCCACTTAAAGCCACCTCTTGAAGAGGTGGATTTTTACTGGGCGCAATCTATAACGGAAAGGAACAGAAAATGAACATCAGCATAAAATTCTGTTATTCCCATAAGATGTCGGGGAAATAACTATGAATGGAGCACAGTGGGTGGTACAAGCGTTGCGAGCGCAGGGAGTGGACACCGTTTTTGGGTATCCGGGTGGCGCGATAATGCCCGTCTATGATGCACTTTATGACGGCGGCGTTAAACACCTGCTGTGTCGCCACGAGCAAGGCGCGGCGATGGCGGCAATTGGCTATGCCCGATCCACGGGCAACGTGGGCGTCTGCATTGCGACCTCTGGCCCTGGCGCGACGAACCTGATCACAGGTTTGGCCGATGCGCTGCTGGATTCTGTGCCTGTAGTGGCGATCACCGGACAGGTCGGGTCGGCGCTGATTGGAACCGATGCGTTCCAGGAAATCGATGTGTTGGGGCTGTCGCTGGCCTGTACGAAACACAGTTTTCTGGTCGAGTCTCTCGAATCACTGCCGGAAGTGATGGCAGAAGCGTTCGCGATTGCTAATAGCGGCCGTCCTGGCCCTGTTCTGGTCGATATTCCTAAAGATATTCAACTGGCTATGGGCGATTTCACGCCGAATTTTGCGCCCGTTGCTAATGATGTTGAGTTCCCCGAGCAAGATATCGCGCAGGCACGAGCCCTGTTGGCGAAAGCACAAAAACCGGTCTTGTATGTTGGCGGTGGGGTCGGTATGGCGAATGCGGTTCCGGCACTGCGTGAATTCCTGAGTGTGGCAGATATCCCTTCCGTTTCGACGCTGAAAGGTTTGGGTGTCGTGGATGCCAATCACCCCTATTACCTCGGTATGATTGGTATGCACGGCACGAAAGCGGCGAACCTGATTGTGCAGGAATGCGATCTGTTAATCGCCGTCGGAGCACGTTTTGATGACCGCGTGACAGGCAAACTGAATGCCTTCGCGCCTCACGCCAGCGTGATCCACATGGATATCGACCCAGCGGAGTTGAGTAAATTGCGCCATGCCAATGTGGCATTGCAAGGCGATTTGAAGACGATATTACCGGCACTGCAACAACGGCTGAACGTCAATGCATGGCGCCAGCAGGCGACCATGATGAAAGCGGAATACCCGTGGCGTTATGATCATCCCGGTCAGGCGATTTATGCGCCTGCGCTGCTGAAAACGATCTCTGAACGAATGGATGCGGACACGGTAGTGACGACTGATGTGGGCCAGCACCAGATGTGGGCTGCGCAGCATATGACGTTCAGCCGCCCTGAGAATTTCATCACTTCCAGCGGCCTCGGCACCATGGGATTCGGTGTACCAGCGGCGGTCGGTGCGCAGGTTGCGCGCCCAGATGACATGGTTATCTGCATTTCCGGCGACGGTTCTTTCATGATGAACGTTCAGGAACTGGGCACCATCAAACGAAAACGGCTGCCGTTGAAAATCGTGCTGCTGGATAACCAACGGTTGGGCATGGTACGTCAGTGGCAGCAGTTATTCTTTGATGAACGCTATAGTGAAACTGACCTCTCCGATAACCCTGATTTCCTGACGCTGGCAAGCGCATTTGATATCCCCGGCCAGCGCATCACCCGTAAAGATCAAATTGATGTCGCGCTGGATGCCCTGTTTAACAGCGAAGGACCCTATTTACTGCACGTCTCGATCGATGAATACGAAAACGTCTGGCCGTTGGTTCCGCCGGGTGCGGGTAACGAAACGATGCTCGATAGAACCTAATGGGCTCGATAAACCCGAATAGGCTCGACAACAGCCAATAATGGCCGACTTACACAGAATAAGTGCTGGAGACAACAGAATGACACATCATCAACTTTCGATTCAGGCACGCTTTCGTCCCGAGGTTCTGGAGCGTGTATTGCGTGTTACCCGCCATCGCGGTTTCAAAGTTTGCGCGATGAATATGGTGCAAACTACCAATACCGATCACATTAATATTGAACTGACCGTTGCCAGCCATCGTTCGGTAGATTTATTGTCAACACAATTGAGTAAGCTGTTGGATATTGCCTGTGTTGACATTCAACCGATGACGACATCACAGCAGATCAGCGCCTAACGCATAAAAGAGTAAGGAAAAAAAAGAATGACAAAAAAAGCGGATTACATTTGGTTCAATGGCGAGATGGTTCCATGGGCTGAAGCAAAAGTACACGTGATGTCGCACGCCTTGCATTATGGCACTTCCGTGTTTGAGGGCGTTCGTTGCTACCATTCACACAAGGGCCCGGTGGTTTTTCGTCACCGTGAGCACATGCAGCGCCTGCGTGATTCGGCAAAAATTTATCGTATGCCGGTCGAACAAAGCGTGGATGAACTGATGGAAGCCTGCCGTGAAACGCTGCGTAAAAATAACCTGACCAGCGCCTATATTCGCCCGCTGGTGTTCATTGGCGATGTCGGTATGGGTGTGAATCCACCAGACGGTTATAAAACTGACGTGATCATCGCGGCGTTCCCGTGGGGCGCGTATCTGGGTGAAGAAGCGCTGGAAGCGGGCATTGATGCGATGGTGTCGTCCTGGAATCGCGCTGCGGCGAATACGATTCCGACTGCGGCTAAAGCAGGCGGTAACTATCTTTCCTCTCTGCTGGTGGGTAGCGAAGCCCGCCGTCACGGCTATCAGGAAGGGATCGCGCTGGATGTCCACGGCTATGTTTCTGAAGGTGCTGGCGAGAACCTGTTTGAAGTGAAGGATGGCGTCATCTTCACGCCGCCATTCACCTCTTCGGCGCTGCCGGGCATTACGCGTGACGCCATCATCAAGCTGGCGAAAGATGCGGGATATGAAGTGCGCGAGCAGGTGCTGTCCCGTGAGTCACTCTATCTGGCGGATGAAGTGTTCATGTCCGGTACGGCGGCGGAAATCACCCCAGTGCGCAGCGTAGACGGTATTCAGGTCGGCATCGGCAAACGCGGTCCGGTCACCAAAGCTCTGCAACAGGCGTTCTTTGGCCTCTTCACGGGTGAAACCGAAGATAAATGGGGCTGGTTGGATCCGGTAAATCAGTAATCAATTAAGACAGTCAGGCGGTGATACGTTCCGTCATCGCCCAATTTGTAATTTTTGGAGTAATAGAGCATGCCTAAGTACCGTTCAGCCACCACCACGCACGGCCGTAATATGGCCGGTGCCCGAGCCTTGTGGCGCGCCACCGGGATGACCGACAGTGATTTTGGGAAACCCATTATTGCTGTGGTTAACTCCTTCACCCAATTCGTGCCTGGCCACGTACACCTGCGCGATCTGGGTAAACTGGTTGCCGAGCAGATCGAAGCTTCTGGCGGTGTCGCGAAAGAATTCAACACTATCGCAGTGGACGACGGCATCGCGATGGGCCACGGCGGTATGCTCTATTCTCTGCCTTCCCGTGAACTGATTGCCGACTCGGTAGAATACATGGTGAATGCCCACTGCGCGGATGCGATGGTGTGTATCTCCAACTGTGACAAAATCACCCCAGGGATGCTAATGGCGTCGCTGCGTCTGAATATTCCGGTGATTTTCGTTTCTGGCGGCCCGATGGAAGCGGGGAAAACCAAACTCTCCGATCAGATCATCAAGCTGGATCTGGTCGATGCGATGATTCAGGGGGCAGACCCGAAAGTCTCTGATGAACAAAGCGAACAGGTGGAACGTTCTGCCTGTCCTACCTGCGGTTCTTGTTCCGGTATGTTTACCGCTAACTCTATGAACTGCCTGACCGAAGCACTGGGTTTGTCTCAGCCGGGCAACGGTTCGCTGTTGGCGACGCACGCCGACCGTAAGCAACTGTTCCTGAACGCAGGCAAACGCATTGTCGGTTTGGCGAAGCGTTACTACGAGCAGGATGATGAAAGCGTGCTGCCGCGCAACATCGCCAATAAAGCCGCATTTGAAAACGCCATGATTCTGGATATCGCGATGGGCGGTTCCACCAATACCGTTCTGCATCTGTTAGCCGCGGCACAGGAAGGTGAAGTGGACTTCACCATGACCGACATCGACAGACTGTCACGTCAGGTTCCGCACCTGTGTAAGGTGGCGCCGAGTACGCAGAAATACCACATGGAAGACGTACACCGTGCGGGCGGCGTGATCGGTATTTTGGGTGAGCTGGACAGGGCTGGTCTGCTGAACCGTGAAGTAAACAACGTGCTGGGCAAAACGCTGCCGGAAACGCTGGAAGCCTACGACGTCATGCTGACGCAGGATGACAGTGTGAAAAGCATGTATTCCGCTGGCCCGGCGGGTATCCGTACGACCAAAGCGTTCTCGCAGGATTGCCGCTGGGACTCACTGGATACCGATCGTCAGGAAGGCTGTATTCGTTCCCGCGAATTTGCCTACAGTCAGGACGGCGGTTTGGCCGTGCTGTACGGCAATCTGGCAGAGAATGGCTGTATCGTGAAAACCGCAGGCGTGGATGAAGGTAGTCTGGTTTTCCGTGGTCCAGCAAAAGTGTATGAAAGTCAGGATGATGCGGTAGACGCTATTCTGGGTGGTAAAGTCGTGGCGGGTGATGTGGTTGTGATTCGCTACGAAGGGCCAAAAGGCGGGCCGGGCATGCAGGAAATGCTGTATCCGACCACCTATCTGAAATCGATGGGATTAGGTAAAAGCTGCGCGCTGATTACCGATGGTCGCTTCTCTGGCGGTACATCAGGTCTGTCTATCGGCCATGCCTCTCCTGAAGCGGCCAGCGGCGGGACCATTGCCCTGGTACAGGACGGTGACACCATCGCGATTGATATTCCGAACCGCAGCATTGCGCTGGTTCTGGATGATGCGGAGTTGGCGAGCCGCCGCGACGCGGAAGAAGCACGAGGCGAACACGCCTGGACGCCGCACAATCGTGAACGTCAGGTGTCTTTTGCGCTGCGAGCGTACGCCAGTCTGGCAACCAGCGCGGATAAAGGCGCTGTGCGGGATAAAAGCAAGCTGGGAGGCTAATGCTGATGGCTGTGTCACAACCTCTTCCTGCCGCGCCGGGAGGCGCGGAGTACCTGCGGGCGATCTTGCGCTCGCCAGTGTATGAAGTTACGCAGGTCACACCGCTGGAGAAGATGGAGAAGATCTCTTCGCGGCTGGGTAATGTCATTCTGGTAAAACGTGAAGACAGGCACGCGGTGCACAGCTTTAAGCTGCGCGGCGCGTACGCCATGATGGCGGGGCTGAGCGACGAGCAGAAGTCACACGGTGTGGTGACGGCGTCTGCGGGTAACCATGCGCAGGGCGTGGCGCTCTCCTCCACCAAGCTGGGGATTAAATCGCTGATTGTGATGCCCGTGGCGACGGCCGATATCAAAGTGGATGCCGTGCGCGGTTTTGGCGGCGAAGTGCTGCTATACGGCGCGAACTTTGATGAAGCCAAGGCGAAGGCTATTGAGCTGTCACAGCAGCAGAAAATGACGTTTCTGCCGCCGTTCGATCACCCAGCGGTGATTGCGGGTCAAGGTACGCTGGCGCTGGAATTGTTACAGCAAGATGCCCATCTGGACCGCGTATTTGTGCCCGTCGGCGGCGGCGGTCTGGCGGCGGGGGTTGCCGTACTGATTAAACAGCTGATGCCACAGGTGCAGGTGATCGGCGTGGAAGCGGAAGATTCCGCTTGTCTGCGCGCGGCGCTGGATGCCGGGCAACCGGTCGATCTGCCGCGTGTCGGGCTGTTTGCCGAAGGCGTTGCGGTGAAGCGCATCGGCAATGAAACCTTCCGCCTGTGTCGGGAATATCTGGATGACGTGATTACCGTCGACAGCGATGCCATCTGTGCGGCCGTGAAAGATCTGTTCGAAGATGTTCGTGCGATTGCTGAACCGTCTGGCGCGCTCGCGCTGGCGGGGATGAAAAAATACATCCAGCAGCATCAGATTCAGGGGGAGCGTCTGGCGCATATTCTGTCCGGTGCGAACGTGAATTTCCACGGATTACGTTATGTTTCAGAGCGTTGCGAACTGGGCGAACAGCGCGAAGCCTTGCTGGCGGTGACAATCCCCGAGAAACAGGGCAGCTTCCTGAAGTTTTGCCAACTGCTGGGCGGCCGCTCTGTTACCGAGTTCAATTATCGCTACGCCGATGCTAAAGACGCCTGCATTTTTGTCGGTGTACGTCTGACGCGTGGCTATGCAGAGCGGCAGGAGATTATTGCCGAGCTGTCTGCGGATGGTTATGAAGTGGTGGATTTGTCCGATGATGAAATGGCGAAACTGCATGTTCGCTATATGGTCGGCGGACGCCCTTCCAAACCGCTTCAGGAACGGCTTTATAGCTTCGAGTTCCCAGAGTCGCCGGGGGCGTTACTGAAATTTTTGCAGACGCTGGGCACGCACTGGAATATTTCTCTGTTCCATTACCGCAGCCACGGTACGGATTTTGGCCGCGTGTTGGCCGCGTTCGAGCTGGATGCGGGCGATCGGGAATTCGAGCAGCACCTACAGGCGCTGGGCTATGAATGCCACGATGAAACCAATAACCCAGCGTTCCGCTTCTTTTTAGCAGGTTAATTACTGAGTGTTCCCCTAACGCCGCCGATGGTGTTTCGCCGTCGGCGGCGTTATCTTTAATGCCATCTGACAGCAACAGGGATGGCATCTCTTTATGGCAACGCAGTTCACAGGTTTTTCTCAAGCGGGTTTAACGTTTCTTCAGCAGGTGCGTCAGTACAACGATAAAGCGTGGTTTGACGAGCATCGTGCAATTTACGACGAACAACTGGTTGCGCCGTTCCGCACGCTGGTGGATGAGCTCAGTCTGACTATGTTGCAGATTGACGACCGTTTTGAAACGCGTCCTGCCATCGGCAAAACGCTCTCCCGTATTCACCGTGACACACGCTTTTCTCACGATAAATCACGTTATCGCAGCCATATGTGGCTCACTTTCAAACGTACTCGCAAAGACTGGACGGACGCGCCGGTGTATTTCTTTGAAATCACACCGGATACTTGGCGTTACGGGCTGGGCTATTACAGCGCGACGCGTAATACGATGGACCTATTCCGTCAGACGCTGCGCGGGAATCCGTCACAGTTTCTTGAAGTGGCGAGTTGTCTGGGCAATACCTTCACGCTGGAAGGCGAAAGCTACAAACGCCCGCTGATTAAAGGTCAGGATCCGGAGTTGGCTGACTGGTATAACCGTAAGTCGTTTGCTGCGATATGTACCCGACAGGATATGGACGCGCTGTTTTCCGGCGATCTGGTGACGCTTCTGTCACAGGGTTTTACCCAGCTTGAACCGCTCTATCATTACCTGATGAATGTCGAGACCATGAAGAAAGCCGCGCAGGAAACGGAGTCCGATGCGCGGGCATTTTCGCCGGATAAGTGGTTTGAACGCTAGAGACAAAGTGAGCCAACGCTACGGCGCTTTCTGCGGCTCCTGTGGGGTTTTATCGCGCTCCAGCAAATAGTTAAACAGGTAACCTTCTTCCCGATTGCTGCCGAAGGTGGCGATTTGCAGATGATCGTCGTCAATGCAGGTGAGCAGTATTTTCACCTGCTGACCGAAGCTGCTTTCGCCTTTGCCAATCGCTTGTACATCGCTCATCTGACGGGCCGTGAAGGCAGAGTCATCCAGCTTGTTACCGTAGCGGAATGCAATGGATGCGCCGCCCTCAATCTTGCCGCGCTGGTTGGTCATTGTCAGGCTGACGGCGTGATAGGGCGCTTTCTGATCGTACATTTCCCGAAAATAGTCCCCCAGATCGCGGTACTCTTCGGCGGAAAGCCCTGACATCACATACTCGTAGCTGAATGAACCGTGGAAGCAGGACGTGCTTTTCACGGGCGTAATCGGGGACGGCAATGCGTGCTGTGCGATGTCATTCAGGTAGCGCAGACGATTGAGCTGTTGCTGATAACGCTGGCGTAGGCAGTCTTCGTCTTTGCACTGGTCACGGGTGGTCAGCCAGTTGCGCTGAAACTGGTTGAGCGTTTTTTCCCACGGTGCGCTGTTGCTATAGGCTGTCAGAAACGCGCGGGATGTTTTCCATACTTGCGCCAGTTCTTCATCCAGTTGTCCAAGCAGTGGGCTGGCGCAAATCAGTTTTTCCTGCGTCGAGGCGGCTTTGTCGCAGGGGAAGCTGGCGGCCTGGACGCGGTTGCTGAGGGAGACCAGCGTCACCCCGACGGCGATAAGGGTAGTGAAGGCTATCTTCATGGCGTGTCCTGTAATATATCCCAAAAGGCGGCAATCAGCGGTTCGCTAAGCCGTTTTTTCTGTACGCAAACACCCAGTTCAAGCGGTTCCATCACCTGCTCGACAAAGACGGAGACGCGGTTGCGTACCGGCTCTGGGCTGTTTTCCAGTACCACGTTGGGAATCAGCGCGATACCGCAGCCTAGCGCAACCATCGATACCATCGCTTCATGCCCGGAAATGGTGGCGTAGATTTGCGGATTGGTGATGTGGTTGCGTCGGAACCATAGATCGATGCGCTTACGCACCGGGCCATGTTCTGGCAGGATGAAGGGAATTTGCGACCAGTCTGGATTCGCCTGACGCGCCAGTGACTGCACGGGGCAAGGGAGCGCCGGGATGATCAAGGCCAGAGGGAGTTTGTCGAGCGGCATGAAATCCACGCTGACAGGCAGGGCTTCCGGGCGACCTGCAATCCCCAAATCCCCCTCATTCGACTGAATTTTCTCAACGGCATCGGCGGCATCACCGGTCATCAGCTTGATTTCCACCAGCGGGTGCAGCGCCCGGAAGCGATCCAGAATCGGTGGAAGATGGCTGTAGGCAGCGGTGACGGAACAGAAGATGCGCAGCTCGCCGCTTAACGACGGCCCGTGCGCGTCTATCGTGTGGCGTAGCTGCTGGTATTGCAGCAGCGTTTGCTGGGCGAACAGCTTCAGATGCTCTCCGGCATCGGTGAGCTGCACGGTGCGGTTATCGCGCAGGAACAGTGTCTGCCCTAAATCCTCTTCCAGCCGCTGAATTTGCCGCGACAGTGTCGACGGGCTGATGTGCATCGCCTTGGCGGTACGACCAAAGTGTCGGCTTTCCGCCAGATGCAGGAATAATTTGAGATCACGTAAATCCATGCGACGCAGGCCCCGTTTTTTATCTTTCAGCCGTTTTATATCTTGCAACTGCTTTTTATCTTGCAAATAGTGCAATATGACGTTGCTAATATATCAATTTCAGCAACGCAATTCCTGTCATATGATGGGGTCATAGTGAATTCCCATCTGGCGGGAATCCTTTCTCGAATAATAGACAAACAAAACCGTATACGGAGCACGACATGGCTAACTATTTCAACACATTAAACCTGCGTCAGCAGCTGGATCAATTGGGCAAGTGCCGCTTTATGGGGCGTGATGAATTTGCCGATGAGGCGAGCTACCTGAAAGGGAAAAAAGTGGTGATCGTCGGCTGTGGCGCTCAGGGCCTGAACCAGGGTCTGAACATGCGTGATTCCGGTCTGGATATCGCTTATGCCCTGCGTGCTGAAGCCATTGCAGAAAAACGTGCATCATGGCGCAAAGCGACCGAAAACGGCTTCGCCGTTGGCACCTACGAAGATCTGATCCCACAGGCTGATCTGGTGGTTAACCTGACGCCAGACAAACAGCACTCCGCTGTGGTTCAGGCGGTACAGCCTCTGATGAAGCAAGGCGCGGCGCTGGGTTACTCTCACGGTTTCAACATCGTTGAAGTCGGCGAACAAATCCGTAAAGACATCACCGTTGTGATGGTGGCACCGAAGTGTCCAGGTACGGAAGTACGTGAAGAATACAAACGTGGTTTCGGCGTACCGACGCTGATTGCGGTTCACCCGGAAAACGATCCGAAAGGCGAAGGCATGGCGATTGCTAAAGCCTGGGCTGCGGCAACCGGTGGCCACCGTGCTGGCGTGCTGCAATCCTCTTTCGTTGCGGAAGTGAAATCTGACCTGATGGGTGAGCAGACTATTCTGTGCGGTATGTTGCAGGCAGGTTCTCTGCTGAGCTTCGACAAACTGGTTGCGGAAGGCACCGATCCGGCTTACGCAGAAAAACTGATTCAGTTCGGCTGGGAAACTATCACCGAAGCGCTGAAGCAAGGCGGAATTACGCTGATGATGGATCGTCTGTCTAACCCTGCGAAACTGCGTGCTTACGCGCTGTCTGAGCAGTTGAAAGGCATCATGGCACCGCTGTTCCAGAAACACATGGATGACATCATCTCCGGCGAATTCTCCAGCGGCATGATGGCCGACTGGGCGAACGATGACGTTAAACTACTGACCTGGCGTGAAGAGACCGGTAAAACGGCATTCGAAAACGCACCGCAGTTCGACGGTAAAATCGCTGAGCAGGAATACTTTGATAACGGCGTGCTGATGGTTGCGATGGTGAAAGCGGGCGTTGAGCTGGCGTTTGAAACCATGGTGAGCTCCGGCATCATCGAAGAATCCGCTTACTACGAATCCCTGCATGAGCTGCCGCTGATCGCCAACACCATTGCGCGTAAGCGTCTGTATGAAATGAACGTGGTTATCTCTGATACCGCAGAATACGGCAACTACCTGTTTGCGAATGCCGCGGTTCCATTGCTGAAAGGTGATTTCATGGATTCCTTGCAGCCAGGCGATCTGGGCAAAGCCGTCGCGGGTACTGAAGTGGACAACGCGCAACTGCGTGATGTTAACGAAGCTATCCGTAACCACCCAATCGAAACGGTAGGCCGCACGCTGCGTGGCTACATGACGGATATGAAGCGTATCGCCGTTGCGGGCTAATGCCCTTGTGAAGGTGAGCTAATGTTCATGCCGCACATACAAAATATGTGCGGCATATTTTTTACCTTCTTCTGATACCCGCCATACTCACGATGCGTCGAAGCGTGGCTGGCGAGAAGCACGAGCCAGTTCCGTGGTTAACACCGTTTTGGTCATCCGCACACAGTAAGACGGCATACCTCTTTCAAAACGCCACCCCTCAGACAGGGCACCAGCGTCTACCACATCAAATCCAAACGCGTCATAAAGCTCAGCCACAAGCGTTTTTCCTTGAATGTCATCACCTGCAAGCGGTAGCGCGCGTCGGTCGGAGTGACCCGTGGGTAAACCGTCGCTTTCCAAATGTGTCATGGTGATCGCGTTAAAGGCTTTGATGATTTTTACACCGGGTAATGTGTCGGCCAGAAGCTCACTGGTCGTTGTCTGCTGTGTATCAAGAACCGCCACTTTCCCGTCTCGCTCCGGGTAATAGTTGACGGCATCAATGGCTAGTTTGCCTTCTAACGCCTGAGTAGGAAGGTTATCGATAGCGTAGAGAGGAACCGCGATGACGACAATATCGCCAAACGCGGCGGCTTGTGTTGGCGTTCCAATATCGCAACCGATCATAGGCCGTAGGCTGAAAAGCGTTTGAGGGTCGCGTGAGTTGCTAAGCATGACTTGATGTCCGGTTTGGATCGCCAATTTAGCGATTGCCCGCCCGACAAAGCCTGCCCCAATGATGCCAATTTTCATCTTTTCCACCTTTATGGTTGTGAGAAGAAAAGGCTAATCCTCTACTTATTGAAGATAAAGTGTGTTATCAGAAAGGAATAAACAACAAAAATGAGGGAATCATGGATCGGTTTACCAGCATGAACATTTTTGTCAAAACGGTGGAGTTGGGATCTTTTGCTGCTGCCGCTGATGCTCTTACCCTCTCGCCACAGATGGTCGCAAAGTATGTGGCGTGGCTTGAGACTCGACTGGGCTCCCGGTTGCTAAACCGTACGACCCGCCGTCAGAGCCTGACCGATATCGGCCAACGTTATTATGAACGTTGCAAAGTGGTTCTTGCTGAATTGCAGGCCGCCGATGATATTGCGCGGGAAATGCAGACGACGCCTTCGGGAATTATTCACGTTAACGCGCCTGTTACCTGGGGATCGCATCTGCTTGCGCCGTTTATCACTCGTTATCTCGAATGCTATCCAGAGACGCAGATTGCGTTAACGTTAAACGATCGTCTGGTTGACCCCATTGAGGAAGGGTTTGAAGTGATTATCCGTATCGGACCGTTGACCGATAGTACCATGATCGCCTGGCCGCTTCAGCCTTACTCACTTATTGCCTGCGCATCGCCAGATTACGTCGCACGTGCGGGTCTGCCTGATACACCATCAAGCCTCGTAAACCATACTTGCCTGATTTATGGGGTGAAATCCCTCCTGACGCCTTGCCAATGGGTGTTCCAAAAGGAGGGAAAAACAGAAGAAGTCAGGCCGAAAGGGAGATTGTACGCCAATGACTGGAATGCGTTGCTGCATGCCGCCATCGAAGGGTATGGCGTGACACTCGGTCCAGAAGCCGTATTGCGCAAGGAAATCCAAAAAGGGCGTTTGGTTCAGGTACTGCCTGATTACAGCGGGCCTGTACGTCCTGTACACGTCATGGTGCCCTCTGCCAGACGGTCAACGGTTAAAGTGAAAACGTTTGTTGATGCAATCAGAACGAATTTCGGATAGCGATTCATCGTGATAAAGGCAATGGCTCGCTCACTGCCGCAGAGTATGGCGTAAAAAGGCCACCATATAAGATGAATACGGGTCACTTAAGCCTGTTATTAGGGGAAACACAGGGGGAGATTCCCGTAGGGAGGCCTCACCCCTGTGGTCGCCCCGTGTATCTCGATGCTTAAACGATCGGCATTAACCGTATAGGATGGCCAGCTATCATACTCGTATGCGTTTTGGACTATTGCACCGAGCGATACTTCGCTTCCGCCTGATTGAAGCGGTCGGTCATCGCTTTTGATGGCGCTTTACCCAGCAGGCTGACGACAAAAATGGTCAGGCTGTTGAAGAGGAAACCAGGGATGATTTCATACAGGCCCAGCCAGGCGTAGTGTTCCCAGATCAGCACGGTTGCTGCGCCCACAATCATTCCAAACAGGGCGCCGTTACGCGTCATACGCGGCCACAGCAGAGAAATCAGAATCACGGGGCCGAATGCGGCCCCGAACCCAGCCCAGGCATAGCTCACCAGACCCAGCACGCGGTTTTCAGGATTAAGCGCCAGCACGATAGCGATAATGGCCACTAACAGCACCATGGCGCGACCTACCCACACCAGCTCTTTCTGGCTGGCATTTTTGCGCAGGAACGGCTTGTATAAATCTTCGGTGATGGCGCTGGAACAGACCAGCAGTTGGCAGCTCAGCGTACTCATCACGGCGGCCAGAATCGCAGACAGCAGCACGCCAGCAATCCACGGGTTGAACAGCAGCATGGACAACTCGATAAAGACGCGTTCGCTGTTTTGCGTCACGTTACCTGCCTGATCCGGGTTATTTTGGAAGTAGGCGATACCGAAGAAGCCCACCGTCACCGCACCAGCCAGGCAAAGAATCATCCAGGTCATACTGATGCGGCGTGCGCTGTGGATCGTATGGTGTGAATCGGCGGCCATAAAACGCGCCAGAATGTGCGGCTGACCGAAATAGCCCAGCCCCCAGCCCATCAGCGAGAGGATTGCGACAACATTCAGCCCTTTGAACATATCCAGATTGGCTGGGTTTTTCGCTTCAATCACCATCAGCGAGCTATCGATTCCCCCAAGTGACAGAATGACGATTACTGGCGTTAGGATCAGGGCGAAAATCATTAGGCTGGCCTGAACGGTGTCCGTCCAACTTACAGCCAAAAAGCCGCCGATAAAGGTATAGGCGATGGTGGCCGCTGCGCCTGCCCATAAGGCGGTGCCGTAGCTCATGCCAAAGGTGCTTTCAAACAGACGCGCCCCTGCGACCACGCCGGATGCACAATAGATAGTGAAGAAAATCAGGATGACTAACGCGGAAATGACACGCAGTAATTTACTGTTATCTTCAAAACGGTGGGTGAAATAGTCAGGTAGCGTAAGTGCGTTGTGGTTGATTTCGGTGTGGACACGCAGGCGTCCGGCGACCCATTTCCAGTTCAGGTATGCGCCTAACGTCAGGCCGATCGCGATCCAGCTTTCAGAAATACCGGAAATGAAAATGGCACCCGGTAACCCCATCAGCAGCCAGCCACTCATATCGGAAGCGCCTGCCGACAGCGCGGTGACCACGCTACCCATCCGACGTCCGCCCAGAATGTAATCGCCAAAGTTATTGGTGGCGCGGTAGGCAAACAGGCCGATGAGGACCATCCCGAAAATATACACCAGAAATGTCACCAGCATGGGTGTACTTATTGTCATTCAACTCTCCACATTATTTTTCGTGCCGCTGTCGCGGCGACGTTGTGTTTTATTGTCATCACTCAGGCCGGAACGAGGTCTGAAGGTGATAAGGGGGCAACCGCTCCATTTGTTAACAAGGTTGCACAAAGTTGCAACATGGTCGATATTGACGTTTTCCCGATGTGCATCTTCTAATGACAGGAGTGGACGCTATGGGCTTTACCACGATGGGTGTAAAACTCGATGAGGAAACGCGCGAACGCATCAAGGCTGCAGCACAGCGTATTGATCGCACACCGCACTGGCTGATCAAACAGGCTATTTTCCATTACCTCGAACGCCTCGAAAGTGGCCTCGACACTCCTGAAACACCGCAATGGGCGAATGTCAGCCACATTGAAGCGGAAGAGATTATGCCGCAATCTCGGGAAGAAGAAACCCACCAACCCTTTCTTGATTTCGCTGAGCATGTCCTTCCCCAGTCCGTTATCCGCGCCGCCATTACCTCTGTTTACCGCCGCCCCGAAAGTGAACTGGTCCCCATTTTACTTGAACAGGCAAGACTTACCGATGAAATGTCGGAATTAACGCAGAAACTGGCCTATCGGCTGGCGGAGCAATTACGCAGCCAGAAAGCGGGAAGCGGGCGTGCGGGCATTGTGCAAGGGCTGCTACAGGAATTCTCACTTTCTTCTCAGGAAGGGGTGGCGTTGATGTGTTTAGCCGAAGCGCTGCTGCGTATTCCTGATAAATCCACGCGCGATGCGCTGATCCGCGACAAGATCAGTCGGGGGAACTGGCAGGCGCATCTTGGTCATAGCCCGTCGCTTTTTGTGAATGCCGCAACCTGGGGGCTGCTGTTTACCGGAAAACTGGTGGCGACACATAACGAGGCGCACCTGTCGAATTCGCTGAACCGCATGATCGGGAAAAGCGGCGAACCGCTTATCCGCAAAGGCGTTGATATGGCCATGCGGCTGATGGGAGAGCAGTTTGTGACTGGCGAGACCATCGGTGAAGCGTTGGCGAATGCCCGTGAGCGAGAGGAAAAAGGCTTCCGCTACTCTTACGATATGTTAGGTGAAGCGGCGCTGACGGAGCACGATGCCGTCGCGTATCTGGCAGCCTATCAGCAGGCGATTCATGCCATTGGTAAAGCCTCGAACGGGCGCGGAATTTACGAAGGGCCGGGCATCTCCATCAAGCTATCGGCGCTGCATCCTCGCTATAGCCGGGCGCAGTATGACCGCGTAATGGAAGAACTCTATCCGCGTTTGTTGACGCTGACACTGCTGGCGCGTCAGTACGATATCGGGATCAACATTGACGCGGAGGAAGCGGATCGACTAGAGATCTCACTCGATCTGCTGGAAAAACTCTGCATGGAACCGCAACTGGCGGGGTGGAACGGTATTGGGTTTGTCATTCAGGCTTATCAGAAACGCTGTCCGTATGTCATTGATGTGCTAATTGAGCTGGCACAGCGCAGCCATCGGCGGCTGATGATTCGTCTGGTGAAAGGCGCGTACTGGGATAGTGAAATCAAGCGGGCACAGGTTGACGGGCTGGAAGGCTACCCTGTCTACACGCGTAAGGTCTATACCGATGTGTCGTATCTGGCGTGCGCCCGCAAGCTGCTGGCCGTACCGAATCTGATTTACCCGCAGTTCGCCACGCACAATGCGCAGACGCTCAGTGCGATCTACCACATGGCGGGCAATAATTACTATCCCGGCCAGTATGAGTTTCAGTGCCTGCACGGCATGGGGGAACCGCTCTATGATCAGGTGGTGGGGACGGTTGCTGACGGCAAGCTGAACCGTCCGTGTCGTATTTATGCACCTGTCGGAACCCATGAAACGCTGTTGGCTTATCTGGTGCGACGTCTGCTGGAAAACGGCGCGAATACCTCGTTTGTTAACCGCATTGCGGATACCTCAATGGCGCTGGAAACGCTGATTGCCGATCCGATTCGTGGCGTAGAGGCGCTGGCAAAAGTGGAATGGAGCATGGGCGCACCGCATCCCAAGATTCCTCTGCCACGTCAGCTATATGGGCGGGAACGGCAAAATTCGAGCGGGCTGGATCTCTCGAACGAGCATCGGCTGGCTTCTCTCTCCAGCGCGTTGCTGAATCATGCGTCACACCCGTGGTATGCCGCACCGATGATTGAGGGGGAAAGCGAGGCGAGTGAAGAAAGGCCTGTCGTGAACCCCGCGGATGTGCACGATGTCGTGGGTTACGTTCTCGATGCCTCGGTGGCGGATGTTGAGCAGGCGGTAGACGCAGCGGTACATGCTGGCACCATTTGGTTTGCGACGCCACCCGCAGAGCGTGCTGCGATATTGAATCAGGCCGCCTCGCTGATGGAAGGGCAGTTGCAAAGTCTGCTGGGGCTGCTGGTGCGGGAAGCGGGTAAATCCTTCAGTAACTCGATTGCGGAAGTGCGCGAAGCGGTGGACTTCTTGCGCTATTACGCAGGTCAGGTCCGCGACTCGTTCACCAATGACACCTATCGTCCGCTGGGGCCGGTGGTGTGCATCAGTCCGTGGAATTTCCCGCTAGCGATCTTCACCGGACAAATTTCTGCCGCACTGGCGGCAGGAAACAGCGTGCTGGCCAAACCGGCTGAACAGACGCCGCTGGTTGCGGCACAGGCGGTGCGTATTTTACATGAGGCGGGCATTCCTCTGGGCGTACTGCAACTGCTGCCTGGGCAGGGTGAAACGATTGGTGCAGCGTTAGTCAATGATGAGCGGGTACGCGGCGTAGTGTTTACCGGATCGACGGCCGTGGCTAAAACGCTACAGCGCAGTATTGCTGGCAGGCTCGATCCACAGGGACGGGTGACGCCGCTGATTGCCGAAACTGGCGGCCTGAATGCGATGATTGTCGATTCCTCTGCGCTGACGGAACAGGTGGTGAATGACGTGATCGCCTCTGCGTTCGATAGCGCCGGACAACGTTGCTCCGCGCTGCGTCTTTTGTGTCTGCAAGAGGACATTGCGGATCGCACGTTGGCTATGCTGCGTGGCGCGATGGCAGAGTGTCGAATGGGGAATCCTGAACGCTTATCGACCGACATCGGCCCGCTGATTGACGCGGAAGCGAAAGAGAACGTGGAGTTGCATATTCAGGCGATGCGGGCGAAAGGCCATACCGTATTTCAGGCTGCGCACCCGCAGGATGAGGAAACCTGGCGGCACGGGACGTTTGTGAAACCGACCCTGATTGAACTGGGCAGTATAGACGAGTTGAAAAAAGAAGTTTTTGGTCCAGTTTTACACGTTGTTCGCTATCAAAGCCAGCAGTTGGATACCGTGATTGAGCAAATTAACGCAACGGGATACGGCCTGACGTTGGGCGTGCATACCCGCATTGATGAAACCATCCAGCGTGTGACGGGTAAGGCGAGGGTGGGCAACCACTATGTGAATCGCAATATGGTCGGTGCTGTTGTTGGGGTTCAGCCATTCGGTGGTGAAGGCTTATCAGGAACCGGGCCAAAGGCAGGCGGACCGCTTTATCTGTATCGCTTGTTGGCACATCGGCCGGATGAGGCGCTCGCGAAAAGCTTCGCACAGCGGGATCGTGAGCAGGCCCCCGATGTTTCTGCCCGAGCGTCGCTGCTGGCAGGGCTACAGGCGCTGGAAGCGTGGGCGATTGCCGGCGAACGCCACGGGCTGGCGACGCTGTGCCAGCGTTATAGAGAATATAGTGTAAGCGGGATAACGCGACTGCTGCCGGGGCCGACAGGAGAAAGCAATACCTATACGCTGTTGCCGCGTGAACGGATTTTATGTCTGGCGGATAATGAGGAAGACCGCCTGATTCAGACGGCGGCGGTGTTGGCAACGGGCGGGCAACTCCTGTGGCCGGCAGGTGAGCAGGAGAAAACACTCTATGAGCATTTACCCGCCGAGGTACAGTCGCATATTCAGCTCACGCCTGACTGGCAGCGGCACGGCGTCTCTTTTCATGGCGTCATTTACCACGGCGATGCCGATCGGTTACGGCAGTTGAGTACAACGCTTGCAGAGCGCGATGGCCCGATTATCCTGCCGCTGGGTTATGCGCAGGGCGATACCCACGTTCAGCTTGAGCGCCTGCTGACCGAGCGTGCTCTGAGTATTAATACTGCGGCAGCGGGCGGCAACGCCAGCCTGATGACGATAGGCTAAGAAAAAAAACGCGCCAGCCCAGAAGGTCGGCGCGTTTTTTCTATTTATGTGCGTCGATGTAATGACTTAGTTGCGGTATAGCACCTTGATCACATGGTAACCAAACTGGGTTTTCACCGGACCAAACGGTTTCAACAATTCGCAGGAAAACACGGCCTTATCGAACGCTGGCACCATGTCGCCTTTACGAAATTCACCTAAATCACCGCCGTTGCGTTTTGACGGGCAGGTGGAGTGTTTTTGCGCCAGTTTCTGGAAGTCTGCGCCTTTTTCCAGTTGAGCAAGAATGTCGTTAGCCTGCTGTTCGGTGTCCACCAGGATGTGCAGAGCTGCTGCGGTATTTGCCATGTTGTTACCTTTTTTGCAAAAGAGATTCCTGCGCGCAATGTAACATTTGCAACGCAAGATGTGGACTGCGACGTGCTTTCCTTAATAACAAATCCCTGGTCAAGATCGATACGGCTTTCTGCTACAATCGCCTTCCGTTTTATGAGTGAGCAAGATCGTTATGCGCTTAAACCCCAGCCAACAACACGCCGTCGAATTCGTCACCGGACCTTGTCTGGTACTGGCGGGCGCAGGTTCAGGCAAGACCCGCGTGATCACCAACAAGATTGCGCACCTTATCCGCCAGTGTGGCTATCAGGCTCGGCATATTGCTGCCGTGACGTTTACCAACAAAGCGGCGCGGGAGATGAAGGAGCGCGTGGCGCAAACGCTGGGGCGCAAAGAAACGCGCGGGTTGATGATTGCGACCTTCCATACGCTGGGGTTGGAGATCATCAAACGTGAATACGCAGCATTGGGGATGAAATCCAACTTCTCCCTGTTCGACGATCAGGATCAGATGGCGCTGCTGAAAGAGCTGACGGAGCAGTGGCTGGAAAATGATAAGGTTTTGCTGCAGCAGCTGATCTCGACGATCTCAAACTGGAAAAACGATCTGATCGATCCTGCTGGTGCGGCAGCGATGGCGCGTTCCGAACGCGACAAGCTATTTGTGCACTGCTACTCGCTCTATCATGAACATTTGCGCGCCTGTAACGTGCTGGACTTCGACGATCTGATTTTGCTGCCCACGCTGCTGCTGAAGCAAAACGCTGAGGTACGCGAACGTTGGCAGAACCGTTTGCGCTACCTGCTGGTGGATGAATATCAGGACACCAATACCAGCCAGTATGAGCTGGTTAAACTGCTGGTCGGTACCCGCGCGCGTTTCACCGTCGTAGGAGATGACGATCAGTCTATTTACTCCTGGCGCGGGGCGCGTCCACAGAATCTGGTGTTGCTACAGCAGGATTTCCCCACGCTTGACGTGATCAAGTTGGAACAAAACTACCGCTCATCCGGGCGTATTCTGAAAGCGGCCAATATTCTCATCGCCAATAACCCGCACGTCTTTGAAAAACGCCTGTTCTCGGAGCTGGGCTACGGCGATGAACTCAAAGTGATTACCGCCAACAACGAAGATCACGAAGCGGAGCGGGTCGTGGGTGAACTGATTGCCCATCACTTTATTAAAAAGACCCAGTATGGCGACTATGCCATTTTGTATCGTGGTAACCATCAATCGCGCCTGTTTGAAAAGATGCTGATGCAGAACCGTATTCCGTATCGCATTTCTGGCGGCACGTCCTTTTTCTCCCGTCCTGAAATCAAGGATTTGCTGGCTTATCTGCGCGTGTTGACCAACCCGGATGATGACAGTGCGTTCTTACGCATCGTGAACACGCCTAAACGTGAGATTGGCCCGGCGACGATGAAGAAACTGGGCGAATGGGCGGGGCAGCGCAATAAAGGTCTGTTCAGTGCGAGTTTTGATTTGGGGTTGAGCCAGTCGCTGACTGGACGTGGGCTGGAATCCCTGCAACGGTTTACCCAGTGGCTGGCGGAAATTGCCCGTTTGGCAGAGCGTGAACCGGTAGCCGCCGTTCGCGACCTGATTCATGGATTGGACTACGAAAGCTGGCTGTATGAAACCTCGCCCAGCCCAAAAGCCGCGGAAATGCGGATGAAGAACGTCAATCAGTTATTTAGCTGGATGACGGAGATGCTGGAAGGCTCCGAATTGGATGAGCCCATGACGTTGACGCAGGTGGTGACGCGCTTCACCCTACGAGACATGATGGAACGTGGAGAAAGTGAAGAGGAGCTGGATCAGGTACAACTGATGACGCTGCATGCGTCCAAAGGTCTGGAATTTCCGTACGTCTTTTTGGTCGGGATGGAAGAGGGACTACTACCGCACCAAAGCAGTATTGATGAAGACAACGTTGATGAAGAGCGCCGTCTGGCGTACGTGGGGATTACGCGCGCGCAGCGTGAACTCATCTTCACACTGTGCAAAGAACGCCGCCAGTATGGTGAATTGGTTCGCCCTGAGCCGAGTCGTTTCCTGCTGGAATTGCCACAGGATGATGTCGTGTGGGAAACGGAACGGAAAGTGGTCAGCGCACAAGAGCGTATGCAGAAAGGTCAGGCGAACGTTGCTAACATCCGAGCGATGTTGGCGAAAGCAAAAGGGGAATAAAGCGTTCTCCCCTATATGCTCGTTAAGCTGAAGCTTCTTCCAGCATCAGCGGCCAGTGTACATAACTCTGCCAGCGACTTTCCTGTTCCAGCATTTCTGCCCGTAATGGATGCTGTGCCAGCCAGCCCGCAGGCAGAATCAAACGCAGTGTTTCACCTTCTACGCGTAATCGTACGGCTGGCAGCGTGTCGTCGCGGCGGCGGCTGGCAAAAATAATCGCCAGACGCAACAGGCGACACAGGCGCTGTGCCTGATTGACCGGTAGTGCGTTCTGCTGACTCAACGGCATTAAATCGACAGGGTTAATCTGGTTTTGCAGGAGTGTGGCTAACAGTTTCTTCTGAGCGGGCGTAAAGCCGGGGAGATCGCTATGGCGAATCAAATAGGCAGCATGCTGGGGCGACTGGCGAAAATCGATGCTCAAACCGATTTCGTGTACCAGACAGGCGCTGCGCAGTAACTCGCGACATCGGTTATCTAACTGCCAGTCACGGGCAACCTGTTGCAGAAAGTTGTCTGCCAGTGTGCTGACGCGCTTAGCCTGTTCGGCATCCAGCAGATAGCGGCGTTGCAGCGTCGCCAATGTGCGGTGACGAATGTCCTGATCGACGGGCAGATGCAACATGCCATAGACCAGCCCTTCACGCAGCGCTCCACCAGCCAGCGTCATCGTTTTGATGTCAAGCTCCTGGAAGATCGCCAGCAAGATGGCTAATCCGCTGGGAAAAACCAGCGCGCGTTCCAGCGTCAGGCCTTCAATTTCCAGCTCTTCCAGCTTATCGCACTGAATTGCATGCTCTTTAAGCTGCCTGAGCTTCGGCAGGGTAATGTATTCATCCATTCCCTGCGCGACCATGATTTCCTGTAGCGCTTGTACTGTACCGGAGGCGCCGACGCAGATTTGCCAGCCCTGCTCACGTAGCGAGGCGGCAACAGGACGCAGCATTTCACGCGCCGCTTGTTCCGCGCGTTCAAAATTACCGGCTTCCAGATTGCGGTCGCTGAAATAGCGATCCAACCACGTTACGCATCCCATCGGGAGGCTGATCAACTGGGTTGTTTTGGCGCCAACCCCTGTCGCCAGCTCGGTACTGCCACCGCCGATATCCACGACCAGACGCGCATCCGGGCCGCCTGTCGTATGTGCTACACCTTGATAAATCAGGCGTGCTTCTTCTTCACCGCTGATAACCTGAATCGGCAAGCCCAGAATATCCTGAGCCCGTTGCAGAAACTCGTCAGCATTCGTTGCCAGCCGCAAGGTTGCGGTTGCGACGACGCGCACGTGATCCTGCGGGATGTCCTGCAACCGTTCGGAGAACAGTTGCAGACACTGCCAGCCGCGCTGCATCGCGTCCTGCGAGAGCCGATTCTGTTTATCCAGCCCTGCCGCAAGGCGGACTTTACGCTTTATTTTCGCCAGCGTCTGAATGCTGCCTGCGGTTTCCCGGGCGACCAGCATATGGAAGCTGTTCGAGCCGAGATCGATGGCAGCATAAAGTGAAGAAGAGCTCAGCATCGACGGTTAATCCGCTCGTTTACGGTTATTACGGGGCGCTCCACTACGGCGCGGCGCATTGCTGTGTCTGCGCGGACCATTATTGGAACGCGGTGGGCGCGTTAAACGCTTCGGCGCGGGTAAATCATTCATCAGCGCGTCGCTGTTGTATTTGCTAACCGGGATGCTGTGACCGATATAGGTTTCGATAGCCGGGAGGTTCAGTGCGTACTCTTCACAGGCCAGGCTGATAGAATTTCCGCTTTGCCCCGCGCGGCCGGTACGGCCAATACGGTGAACGTAGTCTTCGCAATCATCTGGCAGGTCGTAGTTAAAAACGTGGGTCACGGAAGGAATATGTAAACCGCGCGCTGCAACGTCCGTTGCCACCAGAATATCCAGATTGCCCTGGGTAAATTCTTCCAGAATACGCAGGCGTTTTTTCTGTGCGACGTCGCCCGTCAGCAGTCCAACGCGATGGCCGTCGGCAGCCAGATGACCCCAGATGTCTTCACAGCGATGCTTGGTATTCGCGAAAATAATGCAGCGATCCGGCCACTCTTCTTCCAGTAGTGTCTGGAGCAGACGCATTTTTTCTTCGTTAGACGGATAAAACAGTTCTTCTTTAATGCGATGGCCGGTTTTCTGTTCCGGTTCAACTTCCACATACTCTGCGTTATTCATCTGTTCAAACGCGAGTTCACGCACTCGGTAGGAGAGCGTTGCGGAAAAGAGCATGTTTAGACGCTGTGTCGCTGGCGGCATGCGGCGGAACAACCAGCGAATGTCTTTGATGAAGCCAAGATCGTACATACGGTCTGCTTCGTCCAGCACGACGACCTGAATCGCGCCCAGGTTTATGTGGTTCTGTTTAGCGTAATCGATCAGGCGACCCGTGGTGCCGATCAGAATATCAACGCCGTTTTCCAGCACCTTAAGCTGCTTGTCGTAACCGTCTCCACCGTAGGCTAAACCCAGTTTTAACCCGGTAAGGTGAGACAGTGCTTCTGCGTCAGAGTGAATCTGGACAGCCAGTTCACGAGTGGGTGCCATAATTAAGGCACGTGGTTGATTGGTTTGACGCTCTGCATTTGCAGGGTGTGAAAGCAAATAATGGAAAGTAGACGCGAGAAAAGCCAGCGTCTTGCCGGTACCGGTTTGCGCCTGACCTGCAACATCACGCCCTGACAGAGCCAATGGCAGAGCTAACGCCTGAATAGGCGTACAGTTATGAAACCCTTTGCTTTCAAGAGCTTCAATAACCTGCGGGTGCAGGGCGAAGTCGGAAAACTTCTGTTCAGTTAAGTGTGTTTTGCTCATAGTGTGGTAGAATATCAGCTAACTATTGCTTTACGAAAGCGTATCCGGTGAAATAAAGTCAAGCCGTTGTTGGTTAATGCTACACCAACAAGGTAGAAATAATCCTGCGGAGTAAAATATGAGCGATAAAATAATTCACCTGACTGATGACAGCTTTGGCACGAAAGTACTGCAAGCTGAGGGCGCTATCTTGGTTGATTTCTGGGCTGAGTGGTGTGGTCCTTGCAAAATGATCGCTCCTATTCTGGATGAAATCGCCGAAGAGTTTGAAGGTAAACTGACGGTTACCAAACTGAACATTGATGAAAATCCGGCTACTGCGCCGAAGTACGGTATCCGTGGTATCCCCACTCTGCTGCTGTTTAAAAACGGCGAAGTCGCTGCGACAAAAGTCGGCGCACTGTCCAAAGGGCAACTAAAAGAGTTCCTGACGGCGAATCTGTAATTAGCTTTATACCCTCAAAAGGGTATTGCCGGCGGGCGCAATCGGGCAATATGCAATTCTCATATTGACTGCTTGCCGCTCGTCGGGAAGCGTGCTAGATTCTTCATTACTGCATATCGTACTTGCCTATGTTTAAGCCCTTAGGCTTAAGCCTGAAAGTTAGAGTCTAAAGCATTATTCTGTGTCGAAATCGAAACGCCGTTGTTTTACAACACATTTATGATCCGATTTTGGCAGTCTACTAGTTTTACAATACTTGGTTTTATGTGTCTTCGATCTCCTGCCGTTGATTTATGCGGATATCGTTTATGCGGATGTTGTTTTGCGCGGATGTAATGCGCTTCAGGTGTGAAACCAGACAGGAATCCGGTGGTTGAAGGCTGTTATAGAGGCACGGATGACCCTGCCATACCATTCACGTTAATAGTTCGAGATTTACCCCGAGTTAAAGAACCCACCACTATGAATCTTACCGAATTAAAGAATACGCCAGTTTCTGAGTTAATTGCTCTTGGCGAAAATATGGGACTGGAAAACCAGGCCCGCATGCGTAAACAGGATATTATCTTCGCTATTCTGAAACAGCATGCCAAAAGCGGCGAGGATATTTTCGGCGATGGTGTGCTGGAGATATTGCAGGACGGCTTCGGCTTTCTTCGCTCCGCAGACAGCTCCTACCTCGCAGGCCCCGATGATATCTACGTTTCTCCCAGCCAAATCCGCCGTTTTAACCTCCGCACTGGTGACACCATTTCTGGCAAGATTCGTCCGCCGAAAGAAGGTGAACGCTACTTTGCGCTGCTGAAAGTTAACGAAGTCAACTACGACAAACCTGAAAACTCCCGCAACAAGATCCTGTTCGAAAACCTCACGCCACTGCATGCAAACTCTCGTCTGCGTATGGAACGCGGTAACGGCTCGACAGAAGATCTGACGGCGCGTGTGCTGGATCTGGCTGCGCCGATTGGCCGTGGTCAACGTGGTTTGATCGTTGCACCGCCTAAAGCAGGTAAAACCATGCTGCTGCAGAATATTGCGCAGAGCATTGCTTACAACCATCCTGACTGTGTGCTGATGGTACTGCTGATTGACGAACGTCCGGAAGAAGTGACCGAGATGCAGCGTCTGGTGAAAGGTGAAGTGGTGGCGTCAACGTTTGACGAACCCGCTTCCCGTCACGTTCAGGTTGCCGAAATGGTGATCGAAAAAGCGAAGCGTCTGGTTGAGCATAAGAAAGACGTTATCATTCTTCTGGACTCCATTACTCGTCTGGCGCGTGCTTACAACACCGTTGTTCCTGCTTCGGGCAAAGTGTTGACTGGTGGTGTGGATGCTAACGCCCTGCATCGTCCAAAGCGTTTCTTCGGTGCGGCGCGTAACGTTGAGGAAGGCGGTAGCCTGACCATCATCGCCACTGCGCTGGTGGATACCGGTTCCAAGATGGATGAAGTGATTTACGAAGAGTTTAAAGGTACAGGTAATATGGAACTGCACCTGGCACGTAAAATCGCAGAAAAACGCGTCTTCCCAGCGATTGATTACAACCGCTCCGGCACGCGTAAAGAAGAATTGCTTACCACCTCTGAAGAATTGCAGAAGATGTGGATTCTGCGCAAGATCATTCACCCAATGGGCGAGATCGACGCGATGGAATTCCTGATCAACAAGTTGGCGATGACGAAAACCAACGATGAATTCTTCGATATGATGAAACGTTCATAAATCCGGGCGTTCATCTATATATACCCTAAATAATTCGAGTTGCAGGACAAAACGCTAGCGTTTTGAACAACGCAAAGCGTTGGCCCGTCAGGGCGAGGTACATTTATGTGCCTTGTAACGCGGCAAGCGCACGAATCCCCAGGAGCTTACATCAGTAAGTGACTGGGGTGAGTAAGGACAAATTGGTTTAGCCAATTTGAACGCCGCTTGCGGCGACCCTTCGGGCGAGGCTCTGAAATGAGCCGAGTATTGCCAACGCACATGCGGCTTGAAGTATGACGGGTACATTACGGATAACTCGGGGAACGCCACGCTGGGTCGTGGCGTTTTTTTATCCCCTCATTGATCGGGTGTGAAAGGGCTTTCTACTGGGAAGTCGCGGTTCTCACTCAATTTGTACTGGCGATCAACGTGGGCGATAGGATATAAGGCGTAAACCGAGTCTATACTGAACAGCTACAGCGCAGCTGTTAACGGTGAACTTACTCACTATGAGTACCGAATTACTATTTATTTTCTTGTTTTCTCTGGGCTTTCTTTTTTTTGCTCGCAGCATCGCGGGTAAAATAGGGCTTGTCGATCGTCCCAACTACCGTAAACGTCACCGGGGTCTTGTGCCTTTGGTTGGTGGCATTTCTGTGTATGCGGGTATCTGCTTTAGCTACTTTATTACCGACCAATATATTCCCAACTTCCGTCTTTACCTGCTGTGTGCGGGCGTGCTGGTCTTTGTCGGCATGCTGGACGATCGTTTTGATATCAGTGTGAAAATTCGTGCCGTTGTGCAAGCGTTTGTCGCGGTGGTGATGATGGCCTTTGCTGGCTTGACGCTACACAATCTGGGATACATTTTCGGCCCATGGCAGATGGCGCTGGGGCCGTTTGGTTATCTGGTCACGCTGTTTGCCGTTTGGGCGGCGATTAATGCGTTCAATATGGTGGACGGGATCGATGGGTTGCTCGGCGGATTGTCCAGCGTCTCATTTGGGGCGATGGGGATTTTGCTGTATCTGAGCGGCCATTCGAATCTTGCCCTGTGGTGTTTCGCCATGATCGCGGCGACGCTGCCTTACATTTTGCTGAATCTGGGCGTGTTTGGACGGCGCTACAAAGTCTTCATGGGCGATGCGGGAAGCACAATGATTGGTTTCACGGCGATCTGGCTTCTGATCCAAACGACGCAAGGCCCGCAGCATCCGATTAATCCGGTGACGGCATTGTGGATCATCGCGATCCCGCTGATTGATATGATCGCCATTATGTATCGGCGCTTACGCAAAGGGATGAGCCCGTTCTCACCTGACCGACAGCATATTCATCATTTAATGATGCGTGCAGGTTTTTCTTCCCGACAGGCTTTTGTGCTGATTACGCTCGCCGCCGCTTTGTTGGCTGCGGTTGGTGTGTTGGGAGAGTATTTCTTTTTTATACCCGAATGGTTGATGTTGGCATTATTCTTGCTTGCATTTCTACTGTATGGCTACTGCCTGAAACGAGCATGGCGGGTCGCCCGTTTTATCAAGCGAATCAAACGCCGTATGCGGCATTCCGATGAGCAAAAGCAGTCATCCTGACCAAATAATTTTGGGGAAGTAATGAAATCAGAGAATTTGTCTACCGGGAATGCGTTGATTGATAACGAACTGGATATCCGTGGTTTATTTCGCCTGCTGTGGCGGGGAAAGGTATGGCCGATAGCGATCGGCCTGCTTTTTGCCGTTGTGGCATTAGGCTACTCCTATCTTGTTAAACAGGAATGGAGCGCGACAGCGATTACCGACAAGCCGACGGTCAATATGCTAGGAGGGTATTATTCGCAGCAGCAATTCCTGCGTAACCTCGACGCTCGATCTTTTTCTACTCCTCAGCCAGAGCAGCCGTCTATTTCGGCTGATGCTTATGATGAATTCATCATGCAATTAGCGGCTTACGATACCCGCCGCGATTTCTGGTTGCAGACCGATTATTACAAGCAGCGACTGGAAGGTGATGCAAAGGCGGATTCCGCTCTGCTGGATGAAATGGTCAACAACATTCAGTTTACGCCGCGCGATGATGGGAAAAAAACCAATGATTCTGTGAAGCTGGTGGCGGAAACCTCTGCGGATTCCAACACGTTGCTTCGTCAGTATGTGGCTTTTGCCAGCCAGCGAGCCGCCAACCACCTGAATGAAGAGATCAAGGGGGCCTGGGCTGCCAGAACTATCTTCATGAAATCGCAGATCAAGCGTCAGGAAGCCGTAGCGAAAGCGATTTACGATCGCGAAGTCCGCAGCGTTGAACTGGCGCTGAAAATCGCACAGCAGCAAGGCATTAGCCGTAGCCAGACGGATACGCCGGCAGACGAAATCCCCGCATCGGAAATGTTCCTGCTCGGCAGGCCGATGCTCCAGGCCCGACTGGAAACATTGCAGACCAGCGGCCCGCACTACGAACTGGATTATGATCAAAATCGCGCGATGTTGGCGACGTTGGACGTTGGCCCAACGCTTGAGGCGAGTTTCCAGACATACCGTTATTTGCGTACGCCGGAAGAACCGGTGAAGCGCGACAGCCCACGCCGGGCATTCCTGATGGTGATGTGGGGTGCGATTGGTGCGCTCGTTGGGGCGGGTGTTGCCTTGGCTCGCCGTCCGCGCTAAGCAGCTTGCTGATTCGCGTTTGACGCTCTGCGAGCGTCTGCGTCTAACCTGATTAAAGAGATTCAATGTGAAAGTATTGACTGTTTTCGGCACCCGGCCGGAAGCCATTAAAATGGCGCCGCTGGTTCATGCTCTGGCTCAGGATGGAGCCTTTGAATCGAGGATTTGCGTGACAGCCCAGCATCGAGAGATGTTGGATCAGGTGCTGCGTTTGTTCGATATTACGCCAGACTACGATCTGGATATTATGCGACCGGGACAGGGGCTGAGTGAGATATCCTGCCGAATTTTATCGGGGCTTGAACCCGTTATGACGGAGTTCAAACCGGATCTGGTATTGGTACACGGCGATACCACCACGACGCTGGCAACCAGCCTGGCGGCCTTTTATCAGCGCATCCCCGTCGGCCACGTAGAAGCGGGATTGCGCACTGGCAATCTGTATTCGCCCTGGCCGGAAGAGGCCAACCGTAAATTAACCGGGCATTTGGCAATGTACCACTTCGCTCCGACGGAAAATTCCCGCCAGAATTTGCTGCGTGAGCACTTGTCCGATCGACATATTTTTGTGACCGGCAATACGGTGATCGATGCGCTGTTCTGGGTGCGTGACCGTATCCTCGGCGATGCCGCGTTGCGCCGTAGCCTTGATGAAAAATATGCCTTTTTGGACGACAGCAAGAAGCTGATTCTGGTTACCGGACACCGACGCGAGAGTTTTGGTGGCGGTTTTGAGCGCATTTGTAGCGCGCTGGCGGATATTGCTCGTCGCCACCCTGAAGTACAAATTGTGTACCCGGTTCACCTGAATCCTAACGTCAGTGAACCCGTGAATCGAATCCTGAGCGGCATTGATAATGTGATGCTGATTGCGCCGCAGGACTATCTGCCTTTCGTGTATTTGATGAATCGCTCTTACATGATTTTGACCGACTCTGGCGGTATTCAGGAAGAAGCGCCGTCGTTAGGCAAGCCCGTATTGGTGATGCGTGATACGACAGAGCGGCCGGAGGCGGTTGAAGCGGGCACGGTTAAGTTGGTGGGAACAGAAGTGACCAGCATTGTTGATGCGGTCTCTATGCTGCTAACGGATGAAGAGGCGTATCAGGCAATGAGCCACGCCCATAATCCCTATGGCGATGGTCAGGCCTGCCAACGCATTGTTGATGCTTTAAAAAATCATAGGAAATGATTTTTAGCGCCGTCCAGCGGCGACCCGAAGGGGGGCGGGCAGGGATAGCTCGACATAAAAAATCGCCAGGAGCGATTTTAAACGTCGTCACACGACGGCCAGACATAAAAATTATCAGGTGACACTATGAGCTTTACTACCATCTCCGTAATCGGTTTAGGCTACATCGGTTTACCCACTGCCGCAGCCTTTGCATCCCGTCAGAAAAAAGTCATCGGTATTGATGTGAATAAACTGGCGGTTGAAACCATTAATCGCGGCGAAATCCATATTGTCGAGCCCGATCTGGATTCACTGGTCAAAGTCGCCGTGGAAAATGGCTATCTCCAGGCCATGACCAAGCCCGTACCCGCCGATGCTTTCCTGATCGCCGTTCCTACCCCTTTCAAAGGCGATCACGAACCCGATTTGACCTATGTTCAGGCTGCCGCTGCGTCCATCGCACCTGTGCTAAAGAAAGGCGATCTGGTGATTCTGGAATCGACATCCCCCGTAGGGGCAACCGAGCAAATGGCCGAGTGGCTAGCCGATGCGCGTGCGGATTTGACGTTTCCGCAGCAGGCTGGGGAAACGGCGGATATCAATATTGCCTATTGCCCTGAGCGTGTGCTGCCCGGTCAGGTGGTGGTTGAGCTGATTAAAAACGATCGCGTGATTGGTGGTATGACCCCGGTGTGCTCTGCGCGCGCCAGTGAACTGTACAAAATCTTCCTTGAAGGTGAGTGTGTGGTTACTAACTCCCGCACCGCCGAAATGTGCAAGTTGACGGAAAATAGCTTCCGCGATGTCAACATTGCTTTCGCCAATGAGCTTTCGCTGATTTGTGCCGAACAAAACATTAACGTATGGGAACTTATCCGATTGGCAAACCGTCATCCCCGCGTCAATATCCTGCAACCCGGCCCTGGCGTCGGCGGGCACTGTATTGCGGTTGATCCCTGGTTTATCGTGGCGCAGAGCCCGCAGCAGGCTCGATTGATTCATACCGCCAGACTGGTCAACGATGGCAAACCGCTCTGGGTGGTGGATCGCGTCAAAGCGGCCGTAGCGGATTATCTGGCACAAACGAATAAACGTGCCAGCGAGGTTACGGTGGCCTGCTTTGGACTGGCGTTCAAGCCTGACATTGACGATCTGCGTGAAAGCCCTGCGGTAGGGATTACGTCCATGATTGCACAGTGGAATACCGGCGTGACGTTAGCCGTCGAACCCAATGTCAAACACCTGCCGTCCGTATTGACCGGGCAGGTGAAACTGGTCGATACCAGCAGTGCATTAAAAGAAGCCGATGTGTTGGTGATGTTAGTCGACCATCGTCAGTTTAAAGCGATTAACCCAGAAGATGTGAAACAACAGTGGGTCATTGATACCAAAGGAGTATGGCGTTGAAACGTATTTTAATTACCGGTGGTGCAGGGTTTATTGGTTCGGCGTTGGTCAGATACATTCTGACGGAGACGCAGGACAGCGTCGTCATTGTCGATAAACTGACTTATGCAGGTAATCTGTCTTCTCTGGCTCCCGTTGCCGATAGCGAACGTTTTGCGTTCGAGCAGGTAGATATCTGCGATCGTGCTGAGCTGGACCGTGTCTTTAAGGCCTACCAGCCCGCGCTGGTGATGCATTTGGCGGCAGAAAGTCATGTCGATCGCTCTATCGACGGCCCGGCGGCGTTTATCGAAACCAACATTGTTGGCACCTACACCATGCTGGAAGCGGCACGCCACTACTGGCAGGGCCTGGCTGATGCGGACAAACGTGCGTTCCGTTTTCACCATATCTCCACTGATGAAGTGTTTGGCGATCTGCACGGGACAGACGATCTATTCACAGAAACAACGTCCTACGCGCCGAGCAGCCCTTATTCCGCCTCGAAGGCATCCAGCGACCATCTTGTTCGCGCCTGGCTGCGTACCTACGGGTTCCCGACGATTATCACCAACTGCTCGAATAACTACGGCCCTTACCATTTCCCAGAGAAACTGATTCCGCTGGTGATCCTGAATGCCGTCGCGGGTAAACCGTTGCCGGTTTACGGTGACGGCGCGCAAATCCGCGACTGGCTGTTTGTCGAAGATCACGCTCGTGCACTGTACAAAGTGGTGACAGAAGGTGAAATCGGCGAAACATACAACATCGGTGGCCACAACGAGCGTAAAAACATTGAGGTCGTGCAGACCATTTGCGCGCTGTTGGAAGAACTGGCACCGAATAAACCCGCTGGCGTGGAACATTATCGCGATCTCATCACTTACGTGAAAGACCGCCCTGGTCATGATATGCGCTACGCGATCGATGCCGGAAAAATTGAACGTGAACTGGGCTGGCGTCCGGAAGAAACGTTTGAGACGGGTATGAGAAAAACCGTCAACTGGTATCTGAATAACGAAAAATGGTGGCGCAGCGTGCAGGATGGTTCTTATGCCGGCGAACGCTTGGGGCTGAACGATTAAACCTGTGCCCAGTGGCGGAAAAGGAAAAGAAGGAGCGAAACAATGACCTATCCGGTATCAGTAGGACAGGGAGAGGTTCGCGCCACGGTTGAACCGCTGGGCTGGGAGAGTGAGTTCTTCCAGAACGACAGCGGTAAGCTGAATTTTTCGCCTGCTGCGCCCGTGTTGACGCCTGATGTGTTGAGCGCCTTTACGCTGACGCAGGCCAAAATTACGGCGGACAATCTGGTGTTGGCGGATGCGCTTGCCGATCTTGGTTTTCGATTGGTGGAAGGCGAAGTCGATCTCAGTCTGTCGCTGGAGCGGGCTACGGTAGTGACGCCGCTACCGCGCTGGCGTGAAGCCGCGCCCGACGATATCCCGGTACTGAGGGACGCGGCATCACGCGTGTTTGCGCTGAGTCGTTTTCGTTCTCCGTGGTACCAGCCGGAGGATAGCGGGCGCTTCTATGCGCAGTGGATTGAAAATGCCGTGCGCGGTACGTTCGATCACTGCTGTTTACTGGCGGAAGATGCCGCCGGCAATCCACAAGGATGGGTCACGCTACGCAGAGTGGATGACACGGATGCACGTATCGGGCTACTTGGCGTTTGGCCGGGTGTGGCGGTACGCGGTATCGGTTCACATCTGATGGCGCTGGCGGAAACGTGGTGTCGACAACAAGGATTGATTCGTCTTCGAGTCGCGACGCAGGTTGGCAACGTGGCGGCGCTTCGTCTTTATCTTCGCCGTGGTGCCACGATTGAGAGCACGGCGTATTGGTTATACAGGTGATCACATGATTCCATTTAATGCGCCACCGATTGTCGGTACGGAACTGGACTATATGCAGGCTGCCATGAGCAGCGGTAAGTTGTGCGGCGATGGTGGGTTTACCCGCCGTTGTCAGCAGTGGCTGGAACATTATTCCGGCAGTAAAAAAGTCCTGCTCACGCCTTCCTGCACCGCTTCGCTGGAGATGGCTGCTATCCTGCTGGACGTTAAGCCCGGCGATGAAGTGATCATGCCGAGCTATACCTTCGTTTCCACTGCTAACGCCTTTGTGCTACGCGGCGCGAAAATCGTGTTTGTCGATATCCGCCCGGATACCATGAACATTGACGAGACGAAAATCGAAGCGGCCATTACGGAAAAGACGCGCATTATCGTGCCAGTCCACTACGCGGGCGTGGCCTGCGAGATGGACGCGATTATGGCGCTGGCGAAGAAATACGATTTATATGTCGTGGAAGATGCTGCGCAGGGCGTGATGTCCAGCTACAAAGGCCGTGTTCTGGGTTCCATTGGTCATATCGGCTGCTTCAGCTTTCATGAGACCAAGAACTACACCTCAGGCGGTGAGGGGGGGGCCACGCTGATTAATGACGCAAGACTGGTGGAGCGCGCGGAAGTCATCCGTGAAAAAGGCACGAACCGTAGCCAGTTTTTCCGCGGACAGGTAGATAAATACACGTGGCGTGATATCGGTTCAAGCTACCTGATGGCGGACATTCAGGCTGCTTATCTCTGGGCGCAGTTGGAAGCGGCACGGCCAATCAACGAGCGCCGCCTGAAGCTATGGCAGAACTACTATGCGGCATTCAAATCGCTGGCCGATGCCGGGCGTATTACCCTGCCGACCGTGCCAGTTAATGGCATTCACAACGCGCATATGTTTTATATCAAACTCAGCTCCCAAGACGATCGCAGCGCGTTTATCAATTACATGAAAGAAGCCGAAATCATGACGGTCTTTCATTATATTCCGCTGCATAGCTGCCCGGCGGGTCTGAATTTCGGTCAATTCTCTGGTGAAGATCGTTACACCACGCAGGAAAGTGAACGGCTGGTACGTTTACCGCTGTTCTACAACCTGTCGGACGTCAATCAGCGGACGGTCATCAACACCATTCTGAGTTTCTTCTCCTGATATGTCGTTGGCGAAGGCATCGATATGGACGGCTGGTTCCACGCTGATAAAAATCGGCGCGGGGCTGGTTGTCGTCAAACTGCTGGCGGTCACATTTGGCCCTGGCGGTGTGGGAATGGCAGGGAATTTCCGCCAGCTTATTACGGTGCTGGGGGTGTTAGCCGGTGCCGGGATCTTCAACGGCGTCACCAAATACGTGGCGGAATATCAGCAACAGCCTGAACGGCTGAGGCTGCTGCTCGGTACGTCTGTCACGCTGGTGCTGGGGTTTTCCACGCTGCTGGCGATACTCTTTCTGGCTGCTGCAACGCCTATCGCTAATCTGCTATTTGGGCATGACGACTATCATGACGTGGTGCGTGCGCTGGCGTTTATTCAAATGGGCATCGCCTATGCCAACCTGTTTCTGGCGATCCTCAAAGGCTATCGGGATGCGGTAGGCAACGCGCTGGCGGTGATCGGCGGTAGCCTGATCGGATTGGCGGCTTTTTGGCTCTGTCTGCAACTCGGTGGCTACGTTGGCGCTTTGGCGGGGTTGGCGCTGGTGCCTGCACTGCTGGTGATTCCCGCGGGCATCATGCTACTGCGACGTACGCCGCTGTCGCTTGTGTCGCTAAAACCAGCGTGGGAGCGCGCTATTGCGGGTCAGTTGGGCAAGTTCACGCTGATGGCGTTAATGACCGCAGTGACGCTGCCCGTGGCATATATCATGATGCGTAATTTGCTGGCGGCGCATTACAGCTGGGATGAGGTGGGCATTTGGCAGGGCGTCAGCAGTATTTCCGATGCTTACCTGCAATTCATTACCGCCTCCTTTACCGTTTATCTGTTGCCGACACTGTCGCGCCTGACGGACAAGGCTGCGCTGTCGCAGGAAATCGTTCGCTCGCTGAAATTTGTGCTGCCCGTCGTGGCAGGCGTCAGCTTTTGCGTGTGGCTGCTGCGAGATTTTGCCATCTGGCTGTTGTTCTCCAGTCAGTTTACGGCAATGAGAGATATCTTCGTTTGGCAATTGGTAGGCGATGTAATGAAAGTGGGCGCTTACGTCTTTGGCTATCTGGTCATCGCGAAAGCGGCACTGCGCTTTTATCTGCTCACGGAAGTCAGCCAATTTCTCCTGCTGACAGGGTTTTCCCACTGGCTGATTCCGCTGTATGGCGCACAAGGTGCGGCGCAGGCCTATATGGCAACCTATCTGGTCTATTTTTTGCTTTGTTGTTGCGTATTCATTATTTACCGTAGGCGAGCATGACGACACTGATTCATGTATTGGGATCTGACATCCCGCATCATAACCAGACCGTTTTACGTTTTTTTAACGACGTACTGGCGACGGAACTCCCCGAACAGCAGATTCGGCACTTCATCGTGGCGTCCCGCGATGGCATTTCATCGGCTGACTTTCCCGCACTGCGTATTGAAACCTGCGTGGATAAGAAAACGCTGGCTGAGGCCGTCATTGCCAGAGCCAAAGCGAACCGTAAGATGCGCTTTTTCCTGCACGGGCAGTTTAACCCCACGCTGTGGCTGGCGTTGCTGAGCGGGAAAATCAAATCCGAACAGGTTTACTGGCACGTGTGGGGCGCTGATCTGTATGAAGAAGCGAGCAGCCTGAAATATCGCCTGTTTTATCTGCTGCGGCGTATGGCGCAAAAGCGTGTTGGGCACGTGTTTGCCACGCGTGGCGATCTGGCGTGGTATCAGCAGCGTGCGCCTCGTGTGCCGACGTCATTGCTGTACTTCCCAACGCGCATGAATCCGGCACTAACAGGCATGCAGGTGGATAAACCGCTGGCAGGGCCGATGACGATTCTGGTCGGCAATTCTGGCGATCGCACGAATCGTCATCAGGAAGCGCTGCGGGCGATTCACAAGCAGTTCGGGAAAAATGTGCGGGTGATTGTGCCAATGGGCTACCCTGCGAATAACGCATCCTACATCGCGCAGGTGGAAAAAGACGGTTTGGCGCTGTTCGGCGTGAAAAATTTCCAACTGCTAAAGGATCAACTGGCGTTTGATGACTACCTCAACATGCTACGCACCTGCGATTTGGGCTATTTTATTTTCGATCGCCAGCAGGGCATCGGGACGTTATGCCTGCTGATTCAGTTTGGCGTGCCGTTCGTGATCAGTCGGCAAAATCCGTTCTGGCAGGATCTGACGGAACAGGGGTTGCCCGTACTGTTTTACGGTGATGAGCTGGATGAAGCGCTGGTGCGTGAGGCGCAGCGCCAACTGGCATCGGTAGATAAGCACCAGATCGCGTTCTTTAATCCCAATTATCTGCAAGGCTGGCGAGAGGCGCTGGCGTTGGCGACGGGAGAACCAACATGACGCTGGGGCAATTTGGTGGGCTGTTTGTCGTCTACCTGATTTCAGTCATCTTTATCCTGAGCCTGACCTGGATGGAGTTTCGGCGAGTGCGTTTTAACTTTAACGTGCTGTTTTCATTGCTCTATTTATTGACGTTCTATTTCGGCTTTCCGTTTACCTGCGTGCTGGTATTCCGCTTCGGCGTTGAGGTCGTTCCCGTGCAGTATCTGCTTCAGGCGATGCTGTCCGCGACAGCGTTCTATGCGATCTATTACGTCAGCTATAAGACTCGCCTGCGTCAGAAAGCCTCCGCGCCGCGTGCGCCGCTCCTGACGGTGAATCGGGTTGAAGCCAATCTGACCTGGCTGTTGCTGGCGTTGATTGCGGTCGCCACCGTCGGTATTTTCTTTCTTAACAATGGCTTTCTGCTGTTTAAACTGCGCTCTTATAGCCAGATATTCTCCAGCGATGTATCCGGCGTGGCGTTGAAACGCTTTTTCTACTTCTTCATTCCGGCGATGCTGGTGGTGTATTTCCTGCGTCAGACGCAGCGTGCGTGGCTGATGTTCCTCATTGGTACGGTTGCATTTGGGATGCTGACCTACGTGATTGTCGGCGGAACGCGTGCGAATCTGATCATCGCCTTCGCCCTGTTTCTGTTTATTGGCATTGTACGTGGCTGGATTACGCTCTGGATGCTGGTTGCGGCAGGCGCGTTCGGGATTGTCGGGATGTTCTGGCTGGCGCTGAAGCGCTATGGGCTGGATGTCAGCGGCGATTATGCATTTTATACCTTCCTCTATTTAACCCGTGACACCTTCTCACCCTGGGAAAATCTGGCGCTGCTGTGGCAGAACTACGACAAGATTGAATTTCAGGGGCTGGCGCCGATTGCCCGTGATTTCTATGTTTTCATTCCCTCCTGGCTATGGCCTGAACGCCCGAATCTGGTGTTAAACAGTGCGAACTATTTCACCTGGGAAGTGCTGAATAACCACTCCGGGCTGGCGATATCTCCCACGCTGCTGGGGTCGCTGGTGGTGATGGGCGGCGTACTGTTTATCCCGCTGGGAGCGATTGCTGTCGGGTTGGTTATCAAGTGGTTCGACTGGGTGTACGAGTTAGGAAAACGCGACAGCAACCGCTATAAGGCCGCTATTTTGCAGGCGTTCTGCTTCGGGGCGGTGTTCAATATCATTGTGCTGACGCGTGAAGGCGTCGATTCCTTTGTTTCACGCGTGGTGTTTTTCTGCCTGGTATTTGGCCTGTGTCTGCTCGTTGCCAAACTGCTTTACTGGCTGCTGGAAAGCGCCGGGCTAATCCGGCAGCGCCTGATGCGTATGCGTGCGACGCCGCTAGCGCCGACATCCAGCACCGTACCGGATCCTGTGATAAAGGAACAGATATGACAGCGTTAAAAACCACAGAGACAATCCCTCTGTATACCATCCGTGATTTGCCCATTCACGGCTTCCGCAATATGACGCAGTTCGTTGATTACCTGTTTGCAGGAGAACAGGTTGAGGCGGGAACACTTGTCGCAATTAACGCTGAGAAAGTGCTCACGGCAGAGAAAGATGTGGCGTTGCGTACACTGCTCGATCGCGCAGACTATAAGTATGCGGACGGCATTAGCATTGTGCGTTCCATTCGTCGCAAGTACCCGCAGGCTGACGTCACGCGGATTGCAGGCGCAGACCTGTGGGAAGCGCTAATGGAGCGGGCAGGCAAAGAGGGAACGCCGGTTTTTCTGGTGGGTGGCAAACCTGAGGTGCTGGCACAAACGGAAGCAAAACTGCGAGCACTGTGGAATGTGAATATTGTTGGTAGTCTGGATGGCTATTTTGCGCCAGAGCAGCGCGATGTGTTGTTTGAGCGCATTCGCGCCAGCGGTGCACGGATTGTTACCGTCGCGATGGGGTCGCCGCGACAGGAAATTCTGATGCGCGATTGTCGTCACCACTATCCTGATGCCTTGTATATGGGCGTGGGCGGAACGTATGACGTCTTTACCGGGCATGTCAAGCGTGCTCCGTTAGTGTGGCAAAACTTAGGGTTGGAGTGGCTGTATCGCTTGCTGTCCCAGCCGAGTCGTATTTTTCGGCAACTCAGGCTGTTGAAATATGTGGCCTATCACTATAGCGGTCGCCTGTAACCCCACTGAATTGGCGTGTTGAACACGCCAACCTTTCTCTGCGATATATCGCCCTGTTTTTTTATTCCTATTCGATTTTAATTGTCTGTTTTCCAGTCAATCGGAAATACAGAATTCTATCTTTGGCGTATTCGTCATCCCTGATGTGTTATTCACACTCACATTACGGTATTTTCATGGCCGCTGATTGGAGGCGAGGGCACATGCTTTCTAATCAATCGCCTTTCTGAATAAGAACAATAACCGGCAGCAGCCGGGATAAGCACAACATAAAGACAGAGGATATATGGTAGAAGAGGCAAAGCAGGAAAAACTCCATCGGGGGTTAGAAGCCCGACATATTGAGCTGATTGCGCTGGGTGGCACGATCGGCGTCGGGCTGTTTATGGGCGCAGCCAGTGCGCTGAAGTGGGCAGGGCCATCGGTCTTGCTGGCTTATATTGTCGCTGGGATCTTCGTTTTCTTCATCATGCGCTCAATGGGTGAAATGCTGTATCTGGAGCCGGTCGCAGGATCGTTTGCCGTCTACGCGCATAAATATATGAATCCCTTTTTCGGTTATCTCACCGCATGGGGCTATTGGTTTATGTGGATGGCGGTCGGGATTTCGGAAATTACCGCCATTGGCGTATATGTTCAGTACTGGTTCCCCGATTTGCCGCAGTGGATACCGGCTATTGCCGCGGTTGCACTGGTTGCGGTCGCAAACCTTGCTGCGGTAAGGCTGTATGGCGAAATCGAATTTTGGTTCGCCATGATAAAAATCACCACCATCGTTGTGATGATTGTCGTTGGCGTCGGCATTATTTTCTTCGGTTTTGGTAACCACGGTCAGGCGACCGGATTCAGTAATCTGACCGAACACGGTGGTTTTCTGGCCGGAGGCTGGAAAGGCCTGCTATTCGCACTCTGTCTGGTGGTAGCGTCTTATCAGGGCGTGGAGCTGGTAGGGATTACGGCGGGTGAGGCGAAAAACCCGCAGGTGACGCTGAAGCGAGCAATCAACAATATTCTGTGGCGCATCCTGATTTTCTATGTGGGCGCAATCTTCGTTATCGTGACGATTTTCCCCTGGAATGAAATTGGTACATCCGGCAGCCCGTTTGTGCTGACCTTTGCGAAAATTGGCATCACGGCGGCGGCAGGCATCATCAACTTTGTGGTACTGACGGCCGCGCTGTCCGGCTGTAACAGCGGTATGTATAGCTGTGGCCGTATGCTGTATTCGCTGGCCAATAATCGCCAGCTTCCTGCCTGGTTAGGTAAAGTGACGGCCAGCGGTGTACCGGCTGCGGGCGTCATGATTTCGATTCTTTGCCTGATGGCTGGGTCGGTACTGAATTACATTATCCCTAACCCTGAAAAAGTGTTTGTTTATGTTTATAGCGCGAGCGTACTGCCGGGCATGGTGCCGTGGTTTGTGGTGTTGATTAGCCAACTGCGTTTTCGTGAACAGCATTGTGCCGCGCTGGCCGCACACCCGTTTAAATCGATACTGTTCCCGTGGGTAAACTACCTGACGATGGCGTTTTTGCTGTGTGTGCTGGTAGGAATGTACATCAATATCGATACGCGGATGTCTTTATTGGTCGGTATCGCCTTTTTAGCCGTAGTCAGCCTGTGCTATTTCGCGCTGGGACTGGGTAAAAAAGCGCCGCCAGTAGGGGGTAAATCGTAGCATTTGGGGGCGGGAAGGGCATAACTGTCTGTTATTTAGCTTGGAATGAATAAATCATAACCAAACGCATCATTTCGATAAAAAAGCACTAGACAGCCAGTCGCTAAGCCCGTAATATCCCGCCCCGCAACGGCGCTAAGCGCCCGTAGCTCAGCTGGATAGAGCGCTGCCCTCCGGAGGCAGAGGTCTCAGGTTCGAATCCTGTCGGGCGCACCATTATATTTTTATGAAGTATGTTGTGTGCAAGAGCTGCGGTGGTACATTTACCTTCGTAAAGAAAGTATCCCGTGAAAAGGAAGTACCGCGTAATAAGTAGTTGATGTAAAGTGTGGTGATGGTGGCTATAGCTCAGTTGGTAGAGCCCTGGATTGTGATTCCAGTTGTCGTGGGTTCGAGTCCCATTAGCCACCCCAGATTTTGCAGCTATAGTAGTTGATTGACAGTTTGTGAGTTATGCGAAGGTGGCGGAATTGGTAGACGCGCTAGCTTCAGGTGTTAGTGTTCTTACGGACGTGAGGGTTCAAGTCCCTCTCTTCGCACCACACAAACGAGAACATCAGTGATGTTCAAAAAAGCAGTACATTCGGCGAGTAGCGCAGCTTGGTAGCGCAACTGGTTTGGGACCAGTGGGTCGGAGGTTCGAATCCTCTCTCGCCGACCAATTAAAAAAAAAAGCACATCGAAAGATGTGCTTTTTTTTCGTCTGCGATTTGTCTTCTCTGGCAAAAATCTTGTCAGATTCGTCAACCCGACAAGACGTTGCTTCTCTGCGGGAGTGCGCGTTATGGCGCGTAGTGCACAGGTGCCAGCGCGCTGCTATCGATACTTTTTCGCATGGATTTCAGAGCGGTATCGAAAGGGCACAGCGTGCCTTTTTCCGTCTGCTGGCAGCCCTGAGAGGTCAATTCTTCTTTCAATAACGGCTGTTGAGCGCTCAACGGCGTCAGCGAACGGATCTGATCCAGCGATTGTGTCTGGAAATAAATACGTAAAAAACGCTGTTGCGTGGTGGTATCGCGCCAGCGTTCGAATACCAGGCTACCCGCGGGGGGAATGTTATCTGCGGTATCGCCGGGTAGCAGCCAATGAAACTGCAACATCGTGCGTAGGTAGGCGATGTTGGTGTCATGGGCGACATACAGTAAGTAAGGGGCTGACGGCGGCTCCCCTTGTGTGGTGTCTTGCTCTTCCTGCATCCCCTGTGCCAGAGCCTGTGCGATTTGCTGCATGAATAGTGAACCGCCGCGCTGTGCGATATAGGGAACATCATTGGTGAAATCGTATTTAGCCGTCATCGGAGCCATCAACGGAGTGAGATCCTGCGTGTTGCTGACGTGACCAAATGCGACCTGCGCCTGTGGCAGATTCTCACTGTACTCCAGCAGGAATACCTCGCTCATATTCGCCAGCGTACTCAGGCCGCTGATAGAAATCGAACCGTCTTTATCTTGTTTTATCGCCCACGGTTTATCAAACACCGGGCACGGTTTATCCGCTTTACATACGATCTGCTTCAACTGCTCGATGCTGGGTTGAAGTCGCTGATAGGCAATATTGAGATCGCCTCCCATTGCTTTCAACACCTCGGCCTTTGCCCGTTCGGGATCAAGCCTGCCAATTCCCATTTTATCCCCGTGGAACAGCGGATCTTGCTTTTCATCCTCAACGGCGTGCGTCGCCACGCCACAGCCGGGAAACATGCCATCCATATAGGCTTGTGCGGTGGCGCGGGTGCGTTGTAATGGACTGGCGAGCACGTAAATCTGCTGCTCTGTCGGACAACCTGAAGCGAACAGATGCTGTTGACGATAATATTCGCCTTCATAGTGGCCTTTTAGCACGGTAGCGGCATAGCCGTGTCCGGTTAATTCACCCTCGCGTGTGACCCACTTCGGCCACTCTCGTGCTGTGCCGGACTCCAGCGCCGTCGTGTTGGACTCTGTCGGAGGACGTACGCCATGACGGCTGACTTCGACCACCTTTTCCAACTGGTAGCGATCCTGAGCCTGGGCCTGAGTAGAGAATGAAGAAATAATGATCATGGTAATCAATAGGGTACGGGGCATGCGTAATGTCGTGTGGGAAAGCATGATAATCCTTCGTCAGCAGTCATACGGATAAGAAGTTTTATTGTAGGAAGAGGAAAGTGACAAACGGGCTTTTCCGCTTGGGAGAGAGTGTTAGCGAACATTTCTACATGCATAGTTTGCAATCAAACTTTTTGATCTAAGATAGATCCCAAAGGTATAAAGCGCATAATTTCCGCATGTTATATTTTTAAAAATTAAAAAGACGACATAAATCCCGCCTGATAAATCCAACACTAACGAGTTAATTATGGCATCACATCTTATTGATTTTCTTCTTATAGGGAATAATTTTGGCACGCCCGAAATGCGCGGTGTCTGGTCCGAGCATAACCGCCTGACTAAACAGGTCGAAGTCGAAGTTGCCCTGGCGCTTGCTGAGGGTGAACTGGGTGTCATTCCACTGGATGCGGCAAAAACCATTGCAGAAAACGCTGACGCAAGTGCGCTTAACGTTGAAGAGATTGCAAAAGATGCGGCACGTATGAAGCACTCTCTGATGCCGACGATTACCGCGATTCAGAAACAGTGCGGCGCGGCAGGTGAGTTTATTCACTACGGCGTGACCACGCAGGACATCGTTGATACGGCAACTGTGTTACAGCTGAAACAATCTTTTGATATTGTCGTCAGAGATACACAATTGCTGGCCGTTGAACTGAAACGTCTGGCGAAGAAATACCAATATACGCTGATGGCCGGTCGTACCCACGGTATGCAGGCGCTACCTACCACGTTTGGCTTCAAATTGGCCGTGTGGCTGGATGAATTTATTCGCCACCTCGAACGCCTGAGTGAAATCAAAGAACGTGTTCTGGTCGGCAACATTAACGGTGCCATCTGCACCTATGCTTCTTTTGGCGAACAAGGGCCGGAAATCGAGCGTCTGACGCTGGATAAACTGGGGCTGAATACGCCGAACATCGGCTGGCAGTCTGCCCGCGATCGTTTCTCCGAATATGCTTCTGTCGCGGTGCTGATCAGCGGTACGCTGGGTAAAATCGGCAACGAGCTGTACAACCTGATGCGCACCGAGATTAATGAAATCGAAGAGCCGTTCTCCGAAGGGAAAATCGGTTCTACCACCATGCCGCATAAACGTAACCCTGCCGCATTGGAAGGGCTGGCGAGCCTGACGGCACCGCTGTTCAAGAGTGCCGCGCTGATTCATGAATCCATGAAAGTTGAGCACGAGCGTGATGCGATGAGCTGGCGTGCGGAGTGGATCGCGCTGCCGGAAATCAATATCTATCTGTCCGCTCAGCTTCAGAACGCGCTAGGCATCCTGCGTGGGATGTCCGTCAACGAGAAGCAAATGCTGGCGAACCTCGATCTGCAAAATGGCCTGCTGTTGTCTGAAAAAGTGATGTTTGAGATTGGTAAACGTCTCGGCAAGCAGACCGCTCACCATCTGGTTTACGAATGCTCTATGCAGGCATTCGAGCAGAATCAATCGTTTAAATCGGTGCTATTGACCCATCCGGTGCTTTCCGAGCAGGTGACTGCCGCCGATCTGGACGAATGGCTGAATCCGGCTAACTACGTTGGCAGTGCGCCGCAGAAAGTGGATGACGTGATTCGTTATGCGGACAACTCCGGCCTGCTGCCAGCATAAGGTGACACCATGAGTATCGTATTTCGTCAGGCTACGCTTGCGGATGATGAAACTTTTTTGGCGCTGGCGCTGGCGGCGTTTGAGCCGATCCGTCAGTTAGGTATCAACTTCTCTGCTGCCCATGCGGATATCGACATGGTGCGCACGCATATTGCCTCACACGGCGTTTATGTGATGGAGAAAGACGGAGAGATGGTGTCGTCATTTACCATCCGCTATCCGTGGGGGCCGGAGCCAGGCCCGTTCGGTTTACCCCATCTGGGCTGGTTTGCAACGCACCCTGGCTATAAAAAACAGGGGTTGGGTAAGCAAATGATGGGCTGGTTGGAAGAAGAAATTCTGATTAACCAGCTTAAAGCGCCTGCGGTGTCGCTTGGCACGGCACAAAACCACCCGTGGCTGATCGAGATGTACAGAAATTATGGTTTCAGGGAAGTCGGGCAGACGAATCTGGGGAAAGGACACCTGACAATCTGGATGGAAAAAATCCTTGATAACCAATTGTATGACCAGTGGAAAGATAAAAACTCAAAAAGAGAGGCAGTAAAATGATGAAAAAAGTAACGTTGTCTGTTCTGGCGCTGACGACCGCCTTTCTTGTAGCCGGCTGTGATTCTGGGAAAAGCAGCGCCGAGCAGGAAAAAGTCCTGAAAGTGGGTTCAACCGGCCAAAGCTATCCAAGCGGCTTCAAGCAAGATAACAAGCTGGTCGGCTTTGACGTTGAAGTGACGGAAGCCATTGCGAAAGATCTGAACTACAAAGTTGAGTGGGTTACCGCCGATTTCAGCGGCCTGATGGGACAGTTGGAAGCGAAAAAACTGGATACCGTGGCGAACGTGGTGGCAATTACGCCTGCGCGTCAGGAAAAATACAATTTCGCCCAGCCTTACAGCTTCTACGGCAGCCAGATTGTGACGCACAAAGACAACGTGGACATTAATACGCTGGCTGACCTAAAAGGGAAGACAGTGGCTGGTGTGCTGGGTTCTAACCACGTTAATAACCTGAAAAAAGCGTTTGCCGATGGCAGCGTGAATATCCGCACCTATGAAACGCGCGACGGCGCAATGAACGACGCGTTATCTAAACGTGTTGAAGGCTATGTGAATTCACGTCCTATCCTGCTGGCGGAAATCAATAAGCGTAACCTGCCGTTCAAACTGGTTGGTGAACCGCTGGTGATTGAAGAAGTGAGCTTCCCGTTCCATAAGGACGAGAAAGGCGATGCGTTGCGTAAGCAGTTCGATGCAGAGTTAACGAAAATGCGTGCAGATGGACGCCTGAAAGCGATCTCCGAAAAATATTTTGGTGAAGACATTACGGTATCACCGGCTAAATAACCTCACGCCGTCATTCTGGCCGGGTCGTTACGTAGATTGATGATTCGTGATGTAGATAGCCAGATGATTCGTTATATAGCCTAGTCATAACCCTGTTCCACCGGCGCAATATGGCCGGTGGAAGCATTAATGGTATTACTCATGAATATCGATCTTGCCTACCTGTTAAAGGTCTTTCCCCAGGTATTAATGTATTTGCCGACCACGCTGTTTCTTGCCGTGGTTTCGATGTTTTTTGCTATGGTTCTCGGCCTTATCCTGGCGTTAGTCCGTGAAAGCAAGGTCGTCGTGGTAGTAAAAATCGTCGAACTGTATATCTCGCTGTTCCGCGGCATTCCGTCGCTGGTTCAACTGTTTATCATCTACTTTGGCCTGCCGCAGCTGTTCCCCGGCTTATCCAATCTGGATGCGATGACGGCGGCGATTATCGGTTTTAGCCTGAAAACGTCCGCCTATATGGCAGAAATTTTCCGTGCGGGTCTGGCCTCGGTGGATTTCGGTCAGACGGAAGCGGGTCTATCCATTGGCATGAGTAAAGCGCAGGTCTATCGCCGCATCGTGTTGCCTCAGGCCATGCTGAACGCGCTGCCAGCGACGGGGAACACGTTCATTTCTCTGATTAAAGATACCTCGGTGGCTTTTGCGTTGGGTGTTTCCGAACTGTTCGCGGAAGGCAAAATGATTGCCGCCGAATCTCTGCGTTTCTTTGAGACCTTCCTGGTTGTGGGTCTGATTTACTGGTTGGTGATCATTGTTTACTCTTGGCTGCAAAAGCAGCTGGAGAAGAAACTGAATCACTCGCTACAGCGATAAGGGGCTGACATGATCAGTGTAAAGAATCTTTCTAAACGCTTTGGCGATCAGGTGGTGTTGGACAACATTAGTCTGGATATCGCGAAAGGCGAAGTCGTGGCGATTATCGGCCCATCCGGGTCGGGTAAATCCACGCTGCTGCGTTGTCTGAACCTGCTGGAAACCCCAGAATCGGGCACCATTCACATTGGCGACCAAACGCTGGATACGCGTCGTTACTCTTCTAAAGAAGCCTACGCGCTGCGCCGCCAGACGGCGATGGTGTTCCAGAGCTATAACCTGTTTAAGAACAAGACGGCGCTGGAGAACGTAACGGAAGCGCTGATTGTCGTGAAAAAAATGCCGAAGAAGCAGGCGGATGAAATCGGTCTTGCTTTGCTGGAGCAGGTCGGTCTGCTGCCGCAGGCGGCGCAGTATCCGGTGACGTTATCCGGCGGGCAGCAGCAGCGCGTGAGTATTGCGCGTGCGCTGGCAGTCGATCCTAAGGCGATTTTGTTTGATGAACCGACCTCGGCGCTGGACCCGGAAAGGGTACACGAAGTGCTTCAGGTTATTCAGAAGCTGGCGAAGAACGACACCACGATGGTGATCGTTACCCATGAAATGCAGTTTGCGAAAGAAGTGGCTGACCGTGTGATCTTCATGGCGGACGGGCACATCGTTGAAGAAGGTCCGGCGGAGCAAGTCATTAGCTTCTCGGACAACCCGCAGACCCAGCGTTTCCTGCGTCAGTTGACCAAGCTGCCTGAGCCGCTTGAGTACGATATTTAACGTATACGTAGACACACCTGCACGCCTGAACAAGGCCGCCCTGTCAGGCAGGGCACGATAATGTGGAGCAAGTATTCATGAGAACAGCACCTCAACATGAGCCTCTGGCTCAGTTTATTCAGGCCTTTCGCCACGATTTACACCGCAACCCTGAACTGTCGAATCAGGAGTTTGAAACCACGAAGAAGATTCGTGCGGTATTGGAAAAAGAGGGGATTCGCGTCCTCGATCTGCCGCTGAAAACGGGTTTGGTTGCCGAAGTGGGCGGCCTTCAGGATGGCCCGTTGGTCGTGGTGCGTTCTGACATCGACGCCCTGCCGATTGAAGAAGAGTCTGGCGTAGAATTCACGTCGCTCAATAAAGGCGTGATGCACGCCTGCGGTCATGATTTTCACTCTTCCGCTGCGCTGGGCGCGGCGATTCTGCTGAAGAAAATCGAGCAGGAGCTGAAAGGCACGGTGAGAATTTTATTCCAGGCTGCCGAAGAAACCGGGCTGGGCGCGCCGGAAGTCATTGCGGTTGGTGCGTTGGACAATGCGGTAGCGATTTTCGGTATCCACAACGATCCGACGCTGCCTGTTGGCGTTATCGGCGGGAAAGATGGCGCGTTGACGGCGGGTGTTGACCGCTTTGAGATCAAGATTGCGGCGAAAGGCTGTCATGCCGCGAAGCCACATGAAGGCAACGATCCGATTATCATTCTGGGTCAGTTGATTTCTGCCGTACAGACCATCATCAGCCGTACGGTGTCTTCTGACAACAACGCGGTGGTGTCGATTACTCAGGTTCATAGCGGCAGCACCTGGAACGTTATCCCTGATACTGCCTACGTTGAAGGCACGGTCAGAACGTTCAATCAGGATGCGCGTGATTTGATTGAACAGCGTTTCCGCCAGATCGTGGCCGGTATTGCCAGCACCTTTGGTGCGGAAATCGAGTTCCTGTGGCACGCAGGGCCGCCGTCGGTGATCAACACGCCGGAGTGGGTCGAGTTTGCGCTGAATGTGGCGAGTGACGAAGGGTTTGAAGCACGTCGTGTGGAAGCCAGCCCGATTGGTGAAGATTTTGCGTTCTATCAGCAGAAACTACCGGGTACGTTCATGATGGTCGGCTCCGGCGGGCCATATGCGCTGCACCACCCGAAATTCCGCGTTGACGATCGCGCGCTGTTCCCGACCGCGCACTATCTGTACCAGATGGCGAAGCAGAGTCTGGAACAACTCTCCTCCCGCTAAGCTCCTATCATTAAGTCAACTCTGTTCGCGTCTGTTTTCCGGCGCGGATATGTTCCCCTTTTCTAAATTAAATCAGCAGCTTTGATAGGACTGTCGGAAAAACACGACACTTGGCGGGATCTGCTGTCGCAAAAAAGAGACATTTAATTAGTTGATTAATAAGGTTTAATATTTTTATTTATAAATCCGTCTCTGAATAGCGACAGGTTTTGTGAGGTCCGTCTCGTTTTTATCACCCATTGCGCGTTTGCTTCATTTCCAGTGAAGAAATAAAAATAGTATTGATTATTAGTGGGTTATCATGAATTTATCGGGCGATGGCAATAAAGTTATGCATATTGGCATAATTTGTGCTTAAATATACGGGTAGATGCTCATTCCACCTTCTATGTTTGCTTCGGCTTCATAATCCTGGGAATGACGCAGAGCCAATTTGAGGTGCCTATCGTCCAACTCCAGATGAAGATGCAAATCTCCATCGGGCTTTCCGGACATAACGTTGAGTGAGGCACCATTCTGTTGTCTGACAGACCTGATATTTTCAACGCTTACCGTTTATCGGTAAGCGTTTTTTTCGTCTGATGAAAATGTTCGGTCGCCGTCTGCTGTCGTGCTAGATGAAGCCGTCTATAAAAAACAGCCCATAAAAAGAGAAAGGCTCCAAAAAGGAGCCTTATGAAAGGGATAGTGTCGCGATCAGTCGGCAGGTTGCTGTAGCGTGAGCAGTAGCCCTTCGCGCCGCATTTGCGCCGCTTCATCCGGCAGATGTAATCGATCGAGAGCGTCGGCGCGCCAGGCGTAGTCATAAGCGTCCGGGCGGAGCTCTAGCGCGGTGCGGAAGGCGTCGCTGGCCTGCTGCCATTCGCCGTGTTTCATCAGCAATTGTCCTAACGTACTGCTCAACAGCGGCGTTGCTCCCTGCTGTTTGATGTATTGATGCAGCACTTTTTCTAACTGCTCTGGATTCCCCGCTTTAAGGTGCGGCATCAGCAGGATCAAACGCTCGTCATATTGACGTTTCAGACCGTCGAGAATGATCTTCTGAGCCGTATCATGATCGTCACACTCGATCAAATGCTCGGCCATCGCGACCTGAAGTGGGATCTCATGGCGCACTTTGCGGCTCTGATTATTCCACCACGATTTCAGTCCTTCGCTGCCGCCGTCCGCCATCGCCTGATTCATCAGGCCGATATAGGCCTGCTGTTGCAGATCCAGCAAACGTTCTTCAGGGTACAGGTTGATCTTGCGCATCGCAGGCAGAATATCCAGCAGTGCACTGTAGGCGTGGGTTCGCAGGAAAGCCTGTTCCGCTAAACGCAGCACCTCTGGATGACGGGGGGCGACTTCCAGCAGTTTGTCCACGCCGTGACGCGCGGCATGATCTTCATTACGCGCTAGCTGAATGCGCACGCGCGTAATGTCTACCGGGAGCTGGTCGGTATCCGCAATCTCCGCTGCACGTTCCAGATATTGTTTGGTGCGGAATTCGTCACCGCGCTGTTGGGCGGCTTCGGCTGCCAGCAGGTAGTTCACCACGGGCTGCTCAGCATGATCGGCATTGCGAGTCAGCAGCTTCTCTACCTGTAAATAATCCCCTTCGGCCAGCTTGAGCAGTGCGGCTTTGGTCTGCTTTCTGGCGCGGGTGCGTTTGCGGCCGAGGAACCAGCCGCGCGTGCGGGCGCCGGTACGAAAGATCCGGCGGAGTACCCATTCCACCGCCAGAAAGGTGAGGAAAAAAAGCACCAGCATGATGACCAAACCGGTCACGCTGGTTTGAATATCATAGTTATCCGTTTGGATCAGGACGTAACCTTGATGGCCTGCGATCATGGGGCCGACTACGACGCCCGCGATCAGGATCAGGAACAACAATAAGACTTTCAGCATGTTCATTCCCCCTGCTGCGTGGCTGGCGCTTGAGCCAGCAGGTTACGAACGCGCGTTTGCATCAATTTTTCCAACAGCGGCTGACTTTGTAGCTCCATAGGCACATCCAATGAAACTGACTGCTGGCTTAAGGCATCGAGCTGATCCAAAAAGGCCTGCGTGGTGGGATCGGTGGTATCGAAGTAGGCGCGGATCCAGGTTGCGGCCGTTTCCAGAGACTGTTTGTACACTTCATTCTGGTGACGAGGGATGGCCTGGGCTGCAACCAGCAGACGTGAACGAATGTTTTCACGCAGGTACACATCCTGATTGGGCGCCAGCAATGGTTCGGCAGCGCTGTCGCGGCGGCGAATGGTGATAAAATCCGCCATGAAATTGTGCCAGCTCTTGCTGAGATTTTGTCGCCATTCGCTCAGGGAAGCGGACAGCTCAGTGCTGTTGGCGTCCATCGGCGCTTCATCGGTGTTGTTATCGGCGAGCTGCAAGTTGTCCAACTGATCGGTGAGCTGGTTCACTTTCAGGATGATGCCGTCAAAATCCACCTGGCTCACGCCTGCCAGCGCACCGATATCGCTAGTCAGCGCACGACGGATTTCTATCAGACTGGGATCGTTCATTTCCGCCAGGCTTGCGTCCGCGCTTTTCAGCAACGCGCCCGCGGTGGTGACGTCTTTGTCACTCCACAGCTTACGCCCTGCCAGTTTTACCAGAAAATCTGCCTGAGCGATCAGCCAGGTATTGGTGTCATGGCTGGAAAGTGCCGCCAGCTTATCGCGTAGTTCATCTGACTGACGCGATAGTGCTTCAAGACGCTGTGCGGCCGTGTCCTGCGCTTTGCTTTGCTGCTGCTGAGCGTCCTGCCACTGTTGTTGCTCTTGCTTGTGTTGCTGCTGCAAGGCGTTTAACTGTGCTTCCAGACGTTGAAGCGTAGCGGTTTCCCGCTTCGCCTGCTGGTGGCCGTGGTAATACAGCCCCGCGCCTATCGCCAGCGCAATGACAATCGCGATGGCCCCCAGCACGGCACCACTGCGTTTGGGTTGCGGTGCGGGATCCTGCTGCTGATGCGCGGGTTCAACCCGTTCAGCAACCTCGTCGGATGGAGCTGTGGGGGTATTGTGTTCCGTCATAATGGTACATCCCATGATCAGGTTTATTGTAGTGCGCGCACGAGCGCATCGTTATCGGCGTTATCGGCGACCCGGATATCACGCCAGCCAAGCTGACGGGCTTGTTCTGCCAGCCGTTCGCTGACGACGATCAACTGGCAGCCGAGTAACCAGGAAGCCCGATAGTAATCAGGTACTAAAGTATAGATCCGTTGTAGCATTTCTCCGCTGGTGATCACCAGTTTGTCGATGCCTATTTGTTGCCAGTGACGGCTTTGCTCTGGCCCATCATAATGAACGTCCCTTCGCTGATAACATTCACAGTAGGTCACCTGCGCGCCGCGTTCGATTAGCGTTTCTCCCAGCAATTCCCGGCCGCCGTTACCGCGCAGCAATAGTGCGCGTTTGCCAGAAAGATTTTGTAGGTCAGGCAGTTGCAGGAGCGTTTCGCTGGTTTCGCGTTCGGGAGGATAAGTTACCGGGTGGGCGCTGGTTTTATGCAGCGCCAGCGCTGTGGTGCGGCCAATCGCATAATAAGCGAGATGGGCGGGCCAACTGATACCCGCTCGTGCCAGCATCGGATCGGCGTAGTGAATCGCGTGTTGTGAGAGCGCAAACACCAGATCGTCGGCGCGTAGTGCCTGTAACAAAGCAGGCAGGCGAGCGAGTTCTCGTCCGGGTGAAAATTCGATCAGTGGACTGTGCCAGGCGTGATAGCCAAGCTTTCTTAAACGGGTCACCAGTTGTTCGCCAGTTGGTGACGGACGGGTAACCAGAATCGTCATGATGAGCTCGACTCGTGATAAACGGCCTGAAGGATAGCGCTGGCTCCTTTTGCTAACAGCTCTTCAGCCAGCGCAATACCGATTTGTTCGGCGTCGGAGACGCTTCCTCTACGTTCACCGACGATCATTTGGCTGCCGTCCGGGGCACCAACCAGCGCACGTAGCCACAGTGTGTCGCCTTCCAGTTCGGCATAGCTGCCAATCGGCACCTGACAACCCCCTTCAAGACGCACATTCATGGCGCGTTCAGCCAGAACGCGGGCAGCGGTAGCGGAGTGATTGAGTGGGGCAAGGAGTTGGCGGATACGATCGTCATTTAAACGGCATTCGATGCCGATTGCGCCTTGTCCGACGGCGGGCAGAGATTCTTCCGGGCTCAACGCGCTGCGGATACGTTCTTCGAGGCCGAGGCGTTTCAGACCGGCGACGGCAAGAATAATGGCGTCGTAGTCGCCGCTATCCAGTTTTGACAGGCGCGTTCCGACATTGCCACGTAAATCACGAATCACCAGATCGGGGCGTCGGGCGCGCAGCTGACATTGGCGGCGCAGGCTGGAAGTGCCGACACAACTGCCTTCCGGTAACTGTTCGAGGCTGTCGTAATGATTGGAAACAAAAGCGTCGCGCGGGTCGTCACGTTCGCAAATCGTGGTCAGGCCGAGGCCATCCGGGAATTCGACGGGCACATCTTTCATGGAGTGGACGGCAATGTCGGCACGCCCTTCAAGCAGCGCCAATTCCAGCTCTTTAACAAACAATCCTTTACCGCCGACTTTTGCCAGTGGCGTATCCAGGATGATGTCGCCGCGAGTCACCATCGGCACCAGCTCCACGTGTAAATCCGGATAGAGGAGATTCAGACACTGCTGTACATATTGTGCTTGCCACAGGGCGAGCGGGCTTTGTCGGGTGGCAATTCTAATAATATTGGCTAACATGCTTGATACCGTTTTTATCATTTTCCGCCATCGTATCATTGATGGTGCGTTGGTGTCAGGTTGTGGGCATGAGCGGTGCGCCTTTTAAAACGGTCTGAAATTCGGGTGCCGCAAACATAGAGATAGGAGACCGTGCTGATGCAGTTGGGTAGAGAAATTCGTAATAAAGCAAGATAGATAAGTCTAACTTTCTTTACTTTCTTTACGCCCATTCAGCAAGGTGTTAAATTGATCACGTTTCCAGCAATAATTCGCTAAACATTCTTCTAATTTCATCATGGCGGATTTGGAACACGGGGTTTTTCTAGGCACTGGGATAAATCAGGCGAAACGTCTTGTACTTCTACATCGAGACTTTGAAGCAAAGACTGGATGCGATCAACCAACTGCGTGTTGACCGTGCTCTGGGAGCAATGAAGCCCGCTTTTCAGCAGGTTTACAGTCTTCTGCCCATTTTATTACATCATCATCACCCGTTGATGCCCGGCTACCTTGAAGGCAAGGTGCCTCACGGTATCTGCACTCACACGCCTGATGAAAAACAACAACAGTACCTTGATGGCATCGCGCTGCGCTGGGGTCAGTTTGACTGTTCTCATCCGCAAGGCGAACTGCCGATCACGGGCATCTATTCCATGGGCAGCACCTCGTCTATCGGGCAGAGTTGTAGCTCCGATCTTGATATCTGGGTGTGCCACCAATCTTGGTTGGACAGCGAAGAACGCCAGCTCCTACAGAAAAAATGTACGCTGCTGGAGCAGTGGGCCGCGGCGCAAGGCGCAGAGGTCAGCTTCTTCCTGATGGATGAAAGCCGTTTTCGCCACAATGAAAGCGGCAGCCTGAGCGGTGAAGACTGCGGTACCACGCAGCATATCCTGTTACTCGACGAATTCTACCGTACCGCCGTGCGTATGGCGGGTAAACGCATTCTGTGGAACATGGTGCCGGTCGAAGAAGAATCTCACTACGACGACTATGTGCTGTCGCTGTACTCACAAGGTGCGCTGGCACCTAACGAGTGGATGGATTTAGGCGGCTTAAGTACGCTGTCGGCGGAAGAGTATTTCGGCGCGAGCCTTTGGCAGCTCTATAAAAGTATCGATTCTCCTTATAAAGCCGTACTGAAAACGCTGCTGCTGGAAGCCTATTCCTGGGAATACCCGGATACCAGCTTGCTGTCGACTGAAATTAAAAAACGTCTGCATGATGGTGAGATCGTCTCCTTCGGTCTTGATCCTTACTGCATGATGTTGGAGCGCGTGACGCACTACCTGACGGCGATCAACGATCCCACGCGTCTCGATCTGGCGCGTCGATGTTTCTACTTAAAAGTCTGTGAAAAGCTCTCCAGAGAAAAAGCCTGCGTTGGCTGGCGTCGCCAGATTCTGAGCCAGTTGGTGCAAGAATGGGGCTGGAGCGACGAACATCTGGCGATGTTGGATAACCGCGCTAACTGGAAAATCGAACAGGTACGCGAAGCGCATAATGAACTGCTGGACGCGATGATGCAGACCTATCGCAACCTGATCCGCTTTGCCCGCCGTAATAATCTGAGTGTCAGCGCCAGCCCGCAGGATATCGGTGTGTTGACCCGTAAACTGTATGCTGCGTTTGAAGCGCTGCCGGGCAAAGTCACGCTGCTGAACCCACAAATATCGCCTGATTTGTCGGAGCCGAACTTAACCTTTATCTATGTTCCTCCGGGTCGTGCGAACCGTTCTGGTTGGTATTTGTACAATCAGGCGCCGTCGATGGATGCCATCGTCAGCCACCAGCCGCTGGAATATAACCGTTATCTGAACAAACTGGTGGCGTGGGCCTATTTTAATGGCCTGCTGACACCAAGCACGCGTCTGTACATTAAAGGCAACGAGCTGTGCGATATCACGCGCCTGCAAGCGCTGGTGGACGATGTCGCCAGCCACTTCCCGCTGCGACTGCCTGCGCCAACGCCGAAAGCGCTGTATAGCCCGTGTGAAATTCGTCATCTGGCGATTATCGTCAATCTGGAACACGATCCGACCGCGGCCTTCCGCAATCAGGTGGTGCATTTCGATTTCCGTCATCTGGATGTGTTTAGCTTCGGCCAGCAGCAGCAGTGTCTGGTCGGCAGTATCGACCTGCTGTATCGCAACTCGTGGAACGAAGTGCGTACCCTGCATTTCAGCGGCGAGCAGGCGGTGTTGGAAGCGCTGAAAACCATTCTGGGCAAAATGCATCAGGATGCGGCGCTGCCGGAATCACTGGAAGTGTTCTGCTACAGCCAGCATTTGCGCGGGCTGATTCGTACCCGTGTGCAGCAATTGGTGTCCGAATGCATTGAGCTGCGCCTGACCAGTACGCGTCAGGAGCCGGGTCGCTTCAAAGCGGTGAAAGTGGCGGGTCAAACCTGGGGGCTGTTCTTCGAGCGGCTCAGCGTGTCAGTGCAGAAGCTGGAAAACGCGGTTGAATTTTATGGCGCCATTTCCAACAACAAACTGCAAGGCCAGCCGGTTCAGGTTGAAACCAACCATGTCCATTTACCGCCGGTGGTCGATGGCGTCGCCAGTGAAGGGATCATCCAGTTCTTCTTTGAAGATCTGACGGAAAATCAGGGTTTTAATATCTATATTCTGGATGAATCGAATCGCGTTGAGGTGTATCACCACTGTGAGGGCAGTAAAGAAGAGCTGGTGCGCGATGTCAGCCGCTTCTATTCGTCATCGCACGATCGCTTTACCTACGGTTCCAGCTTTATCAATTTCAACCTGCCGCAGTTCTACCAAATCGTGCAGTTGGACGGCCGCACGCAGGTGATCCCGTTCCGCAGTAGCGCGCTTTCTCATCTGTGCATCACGCCCGTGGTGGATGATGAGATGATGACAATGAAGCAGCGACTACAGATTTTATAACCACTCTATACTCGGCTTTCAGCGTACTCAGAAAGGGATGTACTGATGGATTCGTTGCAACGCCGAAACCTGATACTGCTGGCGCTTGGACAAGGGCTGACCGGCAGTATTATTTCCCTGATGACGTTATGCTCTACGCTGGTTGGCGTATCCATGACGCCGGTTCCGCTGTTGACCACCTTGCCGATTACCGCGACGGTGTGCGGTGCGGCGCTGATGATCTACGCCGTTTCATCGCTGATGACAAAATATGGCAGGCGTAATGCGTTCATCATCGGCACGATGATGGGGCTGGCAGGGGCGCTGTTGGCGGCGCTGGCGATTGTGCTGCACAGCTTCTTCCTCTTTGTGTTCTCGACGTTTGTTCTGGGGATGTCCTGCGCTTTCAATCAATACTATCGTTTCGCCGCGGCTGAAATTTTCACCGACAATCAGCAGAAAAATCGTGCTATTTCATGGGTGATCAGCGGCGGTGTTCTGGGGGGCTTCCTCGGTCCGTTCGCGGCGAGTCAATCGTCTCAGCTCTGGGCATCGTACCCGTTTTTCGGCAGTTTTATCGCGGCGGCGTTCATCTGTGTCATCACATCACTGCTGTTGCTTGGCCTTAAACTGCCTCCGATGTCCGTTGCCACGGCTGGCGCTCAGCGCAGTGAACCGCTGGCGCCAATCCTGAAAAGCCGGGCGTTTGTGTTGGGAACGGCAAGCTGTTCCATCGGGTTTGTGGTGATGACGCTATTAATGAATTCAGTGCCGCTGGCGATGCACCAGCACCACTTTTCCGTCAGCCATAGTGCGACGGTGTTGCAATGGCACTTTGTTGCCATGTATGCGCCAGCGCTACTATTAGTGATACTGGCGAAACGGCTGACGCCGATTCAGGTGGTGGCGATTGGCATGGTATGTAACGTCGTTGGCGTGGCGGTCGCGCTGAGTGGTTTGACGTTCTGGCACTTCCTTTTTGCATTGGCGCTGTTCGGCATCGGGTGGGCGTTTATGTTTAACGGCGGGACATTTATGCTGAACGCCTTTACGCATTCCGTGCACAAATCCCGTTTGCAGGGCATTAATTCGCTGGTGATTTACGTGCCTAACGCGTTGGCTTCGCTGTCTGCCGGGAGCCTGATGGCGCTGACCAGCGGCTGGCCGCTGGTGAATATGGTTGGTATCGGCATGTTGTTGTTACTGCTACTGGCTCTGATATTACTGAGACGGCGATGAGGTACGGTGCTGCGTGATTGAAAAGATGACTGTTATCCGAAGTGCACGGCTTCCCCGGCCTGAGCCGAACAGGCTGATGACAGCAGCGCGATAAAGTCCTCACCGCTGCGATCGCATATCCAGCGTGTGTCCTGAAGGTTGAAGTGGTAACCACCTGCTTTGGTCGCCAGCCAGATTTGGTGCAGCGGCTCCTGTCGATTAATCACGATTTTGCTGCCATTCTCAAAACTCAGCGTCATCACGCCGCCGTTGGTTTCGTAATCGATGTCGGCATCACCTTCAAACCGATCCAGCGTTTCTTCCAACTGAAGCATGAGTTCGTCGGCTAATTGGTGGAACTCGCTATCGTTCATTTTCGATTCCTATTGATTTTCATGATCCACCTGCGATTATAGAGAGCATACGAGTATTAATGACAGGTCTTAACGTGATGAAGAACGTATTTCGCCAGTTTTTTCTGGTGTTAGCAGTAGTGAGTTTATTCGGTTGTGGCCTGAAAGGTCCGCTGTATATGCCTGCCGATGGCAAATCCGGTGCGTCAACGACTCAGCAAAATGAGAACCAGCCGCCGCAAAAGAAAGCGTCAATACGTCCTTAATGCGTGACGGTAATAATAAATAACAGGTCACGTAGATGTTTATCGCGCCCGGTTAAGCAAGCGGGGGAGTCAGGATAATGCAGTTCGCTAAGATGCACGGATTAGGCAACGATTTCATGGTTGTTGATGCCGTTACGCAAAACGTTTATTTTTCACCCGAATTGATTCGCCGTTTGGCGGATCGGCACTGTGGTGTCGGGTTTGACCAACTGCTGGTCGTTGAACCGCCTTACGATCCTGAATTGGATTTTCATTACCGTATTTTTAACGCGGATGGCAGTGAAGTGGCGCAGTGCGGTAACGGTGCGCGCTGTTTTGCCCGCTTTGTTCGCCTGAAAGGGCTGACTAACAAGCGTGATATTGCCGTCAGTACGCAAACGGGCAGGATGGTATTGTCTGTGACGGATGATGAGCTGGTGCGCGTCAATATGGGCGAACCCAATTTCGAGCCGCAACAGGTGCCGTTTCGCGCGGTCAAAGCAGAGAAAACCTACATCATGCGTGCCGATGAACACACGGTGCTGTGCGGCGTGGTGTCGATGGGTAACCCGCACTGTGTGATTCAGGTTGAGGATGTGGACACGGCGAAGGTGGAAACGCTGGGGCCGCTGTTGGAAAGCCATGAGCGTTTCCCCGAGCGTGCCAATATTGGTTTTATGCAGGTTGTCGATAGCCACACGGTTCGCCTGCGGGTATACGAGCGCGGGGCGGGAGAAACACAGGCGTGTGGTAGCGGCGCGTGTGCCGCTGTGGCGGTAGGGATCCAGCAGGGGTTATTGTCCGCGAACGTTCGCGTATCTCTGCCGGGCGGGGATTTGGATATCCAGTGGGATGGGCCGGGACATCCGTTATTCATGACCGGGCCTGCAACGCATGTCTACGATGGATTTATTCATTTATGAAGAATGTCGAGGAACAGGCAGAGCGCGAGATCGCACTCAGTGACGAGATGGTTTTGCAGTTCCTGCAACAGAATCCCGATTTTTTTATCCGCAATGCGCGTCCCGTCGAGCAGATGCGCATCCCTCACCCCGTCAGGGGAACCGTGTCGCTGGTGGAATGGCAACTGGCGCGCCAGCGTAACCACATTACTCAGCTTGAGGAAGAAATCACGCTGTTGATGGAGCAGGCGGGGGCGAACGAAGCGTTGTTCAATCGCCTGCTGGGGTTACAAACTGAATTGGCGTCGGCGGATAGCCTGACGGACATGCTGGAGCGGTTGCAGCGCTGGGCGCGCCAGCTTGGTTTGGCGGGCGCGACGGTTCGTCTGTTCAGCGATAAATGGCGTATTGGCGCGCCATCCGGTTTTACCCATCTTGGGCTACATCGCACCACATTTGAGCCGTTGCGCATTCAGCGTTTCGGACAAAGCAACCACTATCTTGGCAGCCTGAATGGGCCGGAACTGCTGCTCCTGCTGCCGCAGGCCAGGCAGATTGGGTCGGTTGCGCTGTCGCTGATGGGCAACAATCACGATTTGGGCGTGCTGATTTTCAGTAGCCGTGACAGCCACCATTATCAGGATGGTATGGGAACCGTACTGCTCCAGCAAATGGCCATGATGCTGCCGGCGATGCTGGCGCGCTGGGTTGAGCGGGTATGAGCCGACAGCCCGCGTCATCGGAGGTACCTTCCTCGTCCCCTTTACACGCCGATGTTGAGGCTTTCCTGCGCTATCTGAAAGTAGAGCGTCAGCTAAGCCCGCTCACGCAGACCAGCTATTTGCGTCAACTGTCTGCGGTTATCACCATTCTCTCTGTTGCGGGTGTGAGCGACTGGCGTAAGCTGGACGCCGCTGGCGTGCGTTCCGTGGTATCCCGCAGTAAACGCGATGGCCTGCATTCAGGGAGTCTGGCGTTGCGCCTATCGGCATTACGCAGCTTTCTCGACTGGATGGTGTCACGCGGCGTGCTGGCGGCGAATCCGGCGAAAGGAGTATCCACGCCGCTAGCCGGACGCCCGTTGCCAAAGAATATGGATGTAGATGAAATGGGCAGGTTGCTGGAGATCGATCTGGACGATCCTCTCGCGGTACGCGACCGCACGATGCTCGAAGTGATGTACGGTGCGGGGCTGCGTTTGGCGGAGCTGGTCGGTATGGACTGTCAGCATATCGATCTGGCCAGCGGTGAAGTTTGGGTCATGGGGAAGGGCAGCAAAGAGCGCAAATTGCCGATAGGAAAAACGGCGGTAACCTGGCTGGAACGCTGGCTGGCGCTGCGCGAGCTGTTTGGCCCGCAGGATGATGCCGTTTTTATCTCCAATCAGGGACGACGCATTTCGATGCGCAACGTGCAGAAGCGTTTTGCCGAATGGGGGATTAAGCAGGGCGTGAATAGCCATGTTCATCCGCATAAGCTGCGCCACTCCTTTGCGACGCACATGCTGGAATCCAGCGGTGATTTACGGGCGGTGCAAGAGCTACTGGGTCATGCCAACCTATCTACAACACAGATTTATACCCATCTTGATTTTCAACATTTAGCCTCCGTGTACGATGCTGCGCATCCACGCGCCAAACGAGGGAAACCCTGATGCATTTTTACCGATCTCTTGGCCCGATCCGGGCGATCACGTTCGATCTGGATGACACGCTGTACGACAACGCGGACGTCATCCGGCGCACGGGGCAAGAGTCAATCCGCTTTCTGCAACAGTACCATCCTGCGCTTCGTGACTTCCAGGCGGAGGATTTTCAGAACTTACGCCAGACCTTGCTTGAGCGCGAGCCGGACATCTATCACGACGTGAGCGAATGGCGTCGCCGTGCGGCTGAACTGGCCATGTTAGAACGTGGACTGAGCGCGGCAGAAGCGAAGGATGGCGCAAAAGCGGCAATGGAAAATTTTGCCCACTGGCGCAGCCAGATTACGATTACCGAAGAGACGCACCAGACGCTGGCGGCGTTAGCCGAGAAAGTGCCGCTGGCCGCCATCACCAATGGTAATGCTGAGCCGCACCGCTTTGGCCTCGATCGCTATTTTTCGTTCATCCTGCGCGCTGGCCCGCACGGTCGTGCCAAACCGTTTGATGACATGTACCATCTGGCAGCGGAAAAACTCAATCTGCCTTTGCATGCGATCCTTCACGTGGGCGACGATCTCACGACCGATGTGGCGGGGTCGATCCGCTGCGGTATGCAGGCCTGCTGGATTAACCTGCGTGAAGGCAGCCTGACGCAGATTGGGGATGCCCGACTGCTGCCGCATATTGAAATTTCGCGGTTGGCATCGCTGTCGGCGTTGTTATAATCACCGCATTAATCTGTATAAATCACCAGTGGAAACGCCCTCGCATGTGCGAATACTGGTCACTTAAGCCCGTTATTAGGGGAAACACAGGGGGAGGTTCCCGTAGGGAGGCCTCACCCCTGTGGTCGCCCCGTGTATCTCGATGCTTAAACGATCGGCATGACTTACATGTGCGGCGTTCCCTCACCGGATAACCCGTACCTATGGACGTTTCTGATCTGCTCGATGGCCTCAACGACAAACAGCGTGACGCGGTAGCCGCGCCGCGCAGTAATTTATTAGTGCTGGCGGGGGCAGGCAGCGGCAAAACACGGGTACTGGTACACCGCATCGCCTGGCTTTTGTCTGTCGAAAACTGTTCGCCGTACTCCATCATGGCGGTGACATTTACCAACAAAGCGGCGGCGGAGATGCGCCATCGTATCGATCACCTGATCGGCACCAGTCAAGGCGGCATGTGGATTGGCACTTTCCACGGGCTGGCACACCGCCTGCTGCGTGCGCACCATATGGATGCCAATCTGCCGCAGGATTTTCAGATTCTGGACAGCGAAGATCAGTTGCGTCTGCTGAAACGCCTGATTCGGGCACTCAATCTGGACGAGAAACAGTGGCCGCCGCGTCAGGCGATGTGGTTCATCAATGGGAAGAAGGATGAAGGTCTGCGCCCGCAGCATATTGAAAGCTACGGCAACCCTATTGAGCAAACGTGGCAGCGCGTGTATCAGGCCTATCAGGAAGCGTGCGATCGCGCCGGGCTGGTGGATTTTGCCGACCTGCTGCTGCGCGCTCATGAACTGTGGCTGAACAAGCCGCATGTGTTGAACCACTATCGCGAACGTTTTACCAATATTCTGGTGGACGAATTTCAGGATACCAACCGCATTCAGTACGCCTGGATCCGTATGCTGGCGGGCGACAGCGCCAAAGTGATGATCGTCGGGGATGACGATCAGTCGATTTACGGCTGGCGCGGGGCGCAGGTCGAAAATATTCAGCTGTTCCTGAAGGATTTTGCTGGCGCAGAAACGATCCGTCTGGAGCAGAACTACCGCTCGACCAGCAATATTTTGAAAGCGGCGAATGCGCTGATTGCCCATAACGGCGGGCGACTCGGCAAGAACCTATGGACCGATGGCGTAGAGGGCGAACCTATCTCGTTGTATTGCGCGTTTAACGAGCTGGATGAAGCGCGTTACGTCGTCAACCGGATTAAAACCTGGCAGGAAAATGGCGGAGCGCTGAAGGATAACGCCATTCTTTACCGGAGCAACGCCCAGTCGCGCGTGCTGGAAGAGGCGCTGTTGCAGCAGAGTATGCCGTACCGCATCTATGGCGGCATGCGCTTCTTTGAGCGTCAGGAAATTAAAGATGCGCTGTCTTATCTGCGTCTGATCGCCAACCGTAACGACGATGCGGCGTTTGAGCGTGTGGTGAATACGCCGACGCGCGGTATTGGCGACCGCACGCTGGATGTCGTCCGCCAGACGTCGCGCGATCGTCAACTGACGCTGTGGCAAGCCACGCGGGCGCTGTTGCAGGAGAAAGTGCTTGCCGGACGGGCGGCGGCATCGCTGCAACGCTTTATCGAACTGATTGATGCGCTGGCCTATGAAACCTCTGAGCTGCCGCTGCATATTCAAACCGACCGGGTGATTAAGGATTCCGGCCTGTGGAGCATGTACGAACAGGAAAAAGGCGAGAAAGGGCAGGCACGAGTAGAAAACCTGGAGGAATTGGTGACGGCTACGCGCCAGTTCAGCTATCAGGAAGAAGATCAGGATCTGATGCCGCTTCAGGCTTTCCTGTCGCATGCTGCGCTGGAAGCAGGAGAAGGTCAGGCTGACGCCAATCAAGACGCCGTGCAGCTTATGACGCTGCACTCGGCGAAAGGGCTGGAATTCCCGCAGGTGTTTATCGTCGGTATGGAAGAAGGCATGTTCCCAAGCCAGATGTCGCTGGATGAAGGTGGGCGTCTGGAAGAAGAGCGTCGTTTGGCTTATGTCGGCGTCACACGTGCGATGCAAAAGCTCACGATAACCTACGCTGAATCCCGCCGTTTATACGGCAAAGAAGCCTATCACCGGCCTTCCCGATTTGTCGGCGAGCTGCCGGAAGAGTGTGTTGAAGAAGTGCGGCTACGCGCCAGCGTCTCCCGCCCTGTCAATCACCAGCGCCTCGGCACACCAATCACGCAAAACGACAGCGGCTACAAATTGGGACAGCGGGTTCGCCATGCCAAGTTCGGCGAAGGTACGATCGTGAATCTGGAAGGCAGCGGCGATCACGCCCGCCTTCAGGTTGCGTTTCAGGGGCAGGGCATTAAATGGCTGGTTGCCGCCTATGCCCGGCTGGAAACGGTGTGATTGTCATGTGTGAGTCGGTATATCTCATAAAAAACGGGTATTAACCTTTATCACCATTTTCGACAATGCTAGGTGGTCTACCGCGTATCCAGGATGTGTGGTATCACAATAAAAAAGGAGCATGCCCATGACGCTAGATCAGATTATTGCCGAATTACAGAAGAAAAAATGGGTCGATCTCACGCACACGGTGACGGAGTCGATTCCTATTTTTAGCGCGTTTGAAGGCGTGTTGCAGCGCAAGACGTTATTTAACGTTGAAGAGCATGGCTTTTTCGCACAGTCCGTGACATTCGCGACGCAGACGGGGACACATATTGATGCGCCGGGGCATTTTGTCGCGGGCAAACGTTATCTGGATCATATTGATAATAAAGAGCTGTTGCTGCCGCTGGTGGTGATCCACAAACAAGACGCCGTCGCGCACGATCCCGATTACCGCCTGTCGGTTGACGACATTCTGACGTTTGAGCGCGAATACGGGGAAATCCCGTCGGGCAGCTTTGTCGCGTTTGCCAGCGGCTGGAGCACGCGCTGGCCTGATCTTGACGCCTTCGCGAATAAAGATGAAGAAGGCAACAGCCATACGCCGGGGTGGTCGTTTGAGGCACTGACGTTCCTGTTTGAAGAGCGTGGTATTAGCGCGGTGGGGCACGAAACGCTGGATACGGATTCCGCCGCGGATTTCCGTCGCAACAACGGGCTTATTGGCGAGTTCTTCGTGCTGAACCAAAATGCCTGGCAGGTTGAGGTGCTGAATAACCTGCATCAGCTGCCGCCTACCGGTGCTTATATCCACGTCAGCTACCCTAATTTTGCTGGCGCACCCGGTTTCCCCGTCCGAGCCATTGCCTATTTACCGGACAATGCCTGACCGACAGACGCAGTTCCTCTTTGCTTGAGGGACTGCGTTTTTTACCGCTTCAGCGCTGGATTTATTGGATAAACCCCATTCATTTGACCAATATTTTACAGCGTGTTTCCGCCGCGGTTTTAAAGTTGAAGTCTTTTTCATCTCGGCGTAACATGCGCGCATCATTATTCTCGGAGGACTAACGCCTTGGACACACCCAGTCGATACTGGCTCACTAACCTGTTCATTAGGTACAACTTCTAAGGCTATCTTCCTCTGCTGATAGCCTTCGTGGTTGTCAGCGACGCTGTTTTTGTCGCTACGAGTCAGATCCGTCGAACGGACTGAAACCTGCCGGTGACACCTCACCTCTGTTTCTGTGCTTCAATCGCGTTGTCCATCTCTGCTACTGAAAGGGGAGCTATGGCCCATGCTGAGCGCATTTAAACTGGATAATTGCCGTTTATCTCGTCTGGAACTGGATGACTCCGATGATCTCACCACGTCAGTTTGGGTCGATTTGATCGAACCAGAAGACGATGAGCGTGAAAAAGTACAAAACGAACTGGGACAAAGCCTGGCAACCCGTCCGGAACTCGAAGATATTGAAGCGTCGGCACGTTTTTTTGAAGATGAAGATGGTCTGCACATTCACTCCTTTTTCTTCTTTGAAGATGCTGAGGATCACGCCGGTAACTCCACGGTGGCGTTTACTATCCGCGATGGTCGCCTGTACACCCTGCGCGAGCGTGAACTGCCCGCGTTCCGCCTGTATCGCATGCGCGCCCGCAACCAAACGCTGGTGGACGGCAATGCTTATGAACTGCTGCTCGATCTCTTTGAGACCAAAATTGAGCAACTGGCGGATGAAATCGAGAACATCTACAGCGATCTGGAATCGCTGAGCCGCATCATTATGGAAGGGCGGCAGGGCGAAGAGTACGACGATGCGTTGTCCACGTTAGCAGAGCTGGAAGACGTGGGCTGGAAAGTGCGCCTGTGCCTGATGGATACCCAACGCGCGTTGAATTTTCTGGTGCGTAAAGCCCGTTTGCCACCCGGCCAATTGGAACAGGCGCGCGAAATTTTACGCGATATCGAATCCCTGCTGCCGCACAATGAATCCCTGTTCCAGAAAGTTAACTTCCTGATGCAGGCGGCGATGGGCTTCATCAACATCGAGCAGAGCCGGATTATCAAGATCTTCTCGGTGGTCTCCGTGGTGTTCCTGCCACCGACGCTGGTGGCGTCCAGCTACGGGATGAACTTTGAATTTATGCCTGAACTGAAGTGGTCGTTTGGTTATCCTGGTGCGATTGTGCTGATGATTCTCGCTGGACTGGCACCTTACCTCTATTTCAAACGTAAAAACTGGCTGTAAGTTTTCACCGATGCGCCTGATGGGTATTCACCAGCAGGCGTATCATGTCTTTTCCTTCAATGCAGCATCTCTGCTCTGTGCGATTATCGCCGTAGCTTACGCTGCGTATAAAGCGCATCCAAAATGAACAGCCCCAGCGCGCCCCAGATGAAGGCAAACGTGACCAGCTTGTCGCTGCTAAACGTTTCCCCGTAGAACACCACGGCCAGCAGGAACATGATGGTAGGGCCGAGATACTGGAAAAAGCCGAGCGTCGACAGGCGCAGGCGCATGGCCGCCGCGGTGAAAAACAGCAGCGGCACGGTGGTGACGATCCCAGCCGAGAGCAGCAGCAGGTTCAGCGACCAGGGATTGGCCGTCAGATGACTGCTTGGCGTGTCGGCAATAAAAAACAGATAAATGACCGCCACCGGCAGCAGCCACAGCGTTTCGATCAGCATCCCGGTTTGCCCGTCGATCCCAATTTTCTTACGCAGCAGGCCGTATAACGCGAAGCTGAATGCCAGCCCTAGCGCGATAACCGGCAGCGATCCGAACGTCCACAGTTGAACCAGTACACCTGTCACCGCGAGCAGTACGGCCAGCCATTGCAGACGGCGAAAGCGCTCGCCAAGGAAAATCATACCCAACATAACGTTGACCAGCGGGTTGATAAAATATCCCAGACTGGCTTCCAGCATGTGATGATTGTTGACCGCCCAGATGTACAACAGCCAGTTTCCACCGATAAGCACCGCCGTTAATGCCAGCAGAAACAGGTGCTTGACGTTGCGGCAGGCATAGCTCACCTGACGCCATTTCCGGCCAATCGTCAGCAGGATCAGCATAAAGAAGAATGACCAGATAATACGGTGCGTCAGTATTTCATTGGGTGGAACGTGCTCAAGCAGCTTGAAATAAACGGGAGCAATTCCCCAAATGAAATACGCACCGAGGGCGAAAAATATCCCCTCACGGGTTTGTTGCGCGTTCATGGGTGACTCGATAAGGACGGCGGGAAAACGCTAAGTCTACCCAAAACTGTGAGCGCTTTCACGTAAAGTGTTCATGACAATCTTTGCCAACGAAATGCTATCCAACAATATAGGTGGCGGTGGCGCTGGCCAGATGTGAACCCTGCTCGTTATGCAATTCGGCGCGTGCGACGGCGATTTTATTGCCGCCGCGCAGTAGCGTACTGGTAATGGTGAAGTGTTCCCCATAACCCGGACGCAGATAATCTACTCGCATATCAATGGTTCCCATGCGGGCAAGCCGATGATGAAACTCCTGCTCGCTGATCGTCTCATGGCGCAGCAGCGTGTTACCGACGCACACCACTCCGGCAGCGACGTCCAGCCCGGCCGCAATCACACCGCCGTGCAGGATTTTTTGTGCCACATTGCCGATTAGCTTCTCTTGCCGGACGAACGTCAGGACGGCCTTATCAGCTTCAAATTGCTGTAGCTCAAGGCCTAGCTCAATGTTGAACGGCATTTTGTAAATGAAAATCTCGCCAACAAGCTGGCGCACGGTATCTCTGGTTAATATCGTTCCCTGAGATGAGGGGAGGTTAGCCATCGTTGTTTTCCGTCCGAGCAATAAGAGATACACATTAAATGTAGGCGATTTGATGCACTAAGGTTATGTGAATGTTTATTTTATGCATTGATTTTGTTTCTTGCCAGAAAAGGCTGAGAAACGGAGGAACGGTAATTCAAATGTCGCGGAACTGTGTAGAATGGCGGGCTTGAGTGGGCAAGGCTTATCGCTATTTAGATAAAAGAGTTTATTTAGATAAAAGACTTTATTTATAAAAGAATGCCGGAGAAGAAACATGTCGGAGAAAATGAATGCATAAAATCGGATTCGTACTGGCAGCATTACTGATGGCACAGGCCCATGCTGAAGTCACAACAAACGCGCCAGCGCCAAATCAACCGGCGGTACGTGGCAGCATTATCGCCAGTCTGTTACAAGAGCACGATACCCCGTTTGTCCTCTATCCCTATGAAAGTAACTACTTACTCTACACCTATACCAGCAATATCAATAAAACAGCGATTCAGAGCTATAACTGGGGTAATGAAGCACGTAAAGATGAAGTGCATTACCAGTTGAGCCTGGGCTTCCCGATCTGGCGCGGTATTCTGGGGGATAATTCGCTTCTGGGGGCTTCCTACACGCAGCGCTCATGGTGGCAGTTGTCGAATAAAAGCGAGTCTTCTCCGTTTCGTGAAACGGACTATGAACCCCAGGTCTTTTTGGGCTGGGCAACGAACGCCACCTTCGCGGGCTGGACGTTACGGGATGTGGAAGTGGGTTTTAACCACCAGTCTAATGGCCGTTCCGAACCGACGTCACGCAGTTGGAACCGCGCTTATACTCGTCTGATGGCGCAGAACGGCAACTGGCAGGTCGATGTGAAACCGTGGATACGTTTCTCCGATAGCCAGGATGATAACCCGGATATCACCAAATACATGGGTCATTACCGCTTACGCATCGGCTATGTGTGGGGCGAGAGTGTGTTTAGCGCGGAAGGACGTTATAACTGGAACAGCGGCTACGGCGGTGGTGAACTGGGCTGGAGCTACCCGCTGACGCGCCATGTTCGCTTTTATACCAAGGTCTTTAGCGGCTACGGTGAATCCCTGATTGACTACAACCATCGCCAGACCCGCTTCGGCGTTGGGGTGACGCTGAATGACATGTTCTAATGAACGTGTGTTTTAGCGATTGCCGTTTTTAGCCATCGTCGTTTTACCAAACTTAACCATTGCAGTTTTACCAAACGGCGCTGAAAATAGCGCCTGTTTGATTTCATTGAATTGGGGAAGGCGTGTCTACGGCGGAAGTATTGAATAAGGAAGCGCTGGCGGTTCAGGTTCTGCGGGACACGTTCGGCTACCAGCAATTCCGACCGGGTCAGCAGGAAATTATCAGCGCGACGCTCAGCGGGCAGGACTGTCTGGTTATCATGCCGACAGGCGGCGGCAAATCGCTGTGCTATCAAATCCCCGCGCTGGTGATGGACGGGCTGACGCTGGTGGTGTCTCCGCTGATTTCGCTGATGAAAGATCAGGTCGATCAGCTTCAGGCCTACGGCGTGTCGGCGGCCTGTCTGAATTCGACGCAGACGCGTGAACAGCAGCTTGACGTGATGGTGGGTTGCCGTACTGGTCAGATCAAACTGCTGTATATTGCGCCCGAACGTCTGACGACAGACAGCTTCCTCGATCATCTTGCACACTGGCAGATCGCCTTGATCGCCGTGGATGAAGCACACTGCATTTCCCAATGGGGGCACGATTTCCGCCCTGAATATCGTGCTCTGGGGCAGATTAAGCAGCGTTTTCCCCATCTTCCTTTTATTGCTTTGACGGCCACCGCTGACGAGACCACGCGCAACGATATCGTTCGCCTGCTGGATCTTCGGTCGCCGCTCATCCAGATCAACAGTTTTGACCGCCCGAACATTCGTTACACGCTGGTAGAGAAGTTTAAACCGCTCGATCAGCTCTGGATGTTCGTGCAGGGGCAGCGTGGAAAAAGCGGTATCATCTACTGTAATAGCCGTTCCCGCGTGGAAGATATTTGCGCGCGTTTGCAGGCCCGGGGGCTGAGCGCAGGGGCTTATCACGCCGGTCTGGATAATGAACGGCGTGCGCAGGTGCAGGAAGCCTTCCTGCGTGACGATCTTCAGGTGGTGGTGGCGACTGTCGCATTTGGTATGGGCATCAACAAGCCTAACGTGCGGTTTGTGGTGCACTTTGATATTCCGCGCAACATCGAATCCTACTATCAGGAAACGGGGCGTGCCGGACGTGATGGCCTCGCAGCGGAAGCCGCGCTGTTCTACGATCCGGCGGATATGGCGTGGCTGCGCCGTTGTCTGGAAGAAAAGCCAGCCGGGCCGCAGTTGGATATCGAGCGCCATAAGCTCAATGCGATGGGCGCGTTTGCCGAAGCGCAGACCTGCCGCCGTTTGGTGCTGCTGAACTATTTCGGTGAAGGACGCCAACAACCCTGCGGTAACTGTGATGTTTGTCTCGATCCGCCGAAGCGCTACGACGGGCTGGTTGAAGCGCAAAAGGCGCTGTCCTGCGTGTATCGGGTCGGACAGCGCTTTGGTTTAGGGTATATCGTCGAGGTGCTGCGCGGCGCAAATAACCAGCGTATCCGAGACTTTGGTCATGACAAGCTGCCGGTTTACGGCATCGGTAAGGACAAATCGCAGGAGCATTGGGTCAGCGTACTGCGCCAGTTGATTCATCTGGGTTTGCTGAACCAGAACATCACGATGCATTCCGCCGTACAGCTTACCGAATTGGCGCGTCCGGTATTGCGGGGAGAAGTGCCGCTACAGCTGGCCGTGCCGCGTGTGATTAACCTGAAACCTCGCGCGAATCAAAAATCTTACGGCGGAAATTACGACCGTAAGCTGTTCGCCAAATTGCGCAAACTGCGTAAATCCATTGCGGATGAAGACAATATCCCGCCTTACGTGGTGTTCAGCGATGCGACGCTGCTGGAGATGGCGGAACTGATGCCGATCACCGCGGGTGAACTGCTGAATATCAACGGGGTAGGACACCGTAAACTCGAACGTTTCGGGGCGCCTTTCATGAACATGATTCGCGATCATGTCGATAATGATGACGAGTAACGCTCGCCTTATCTGATTGCCTTTAAAAACAGGAAAACCAACATGCTGATGCTATTTTTGACGGTGGCGCTGGTGCATTTCATTGCGCTGATGAGCCCTGGGCCGGATTTCTTTTTCGTTTCACAAACCGCTGCCAGCCGTTCCCGCCGTGAAGCGATGATGGGCGTGCTGGGTATTTCTCTGGGCGTGGTGGTCTGGGCGGCGATTGCGCTACTGGGGTTGCACCTGCTGTTGCAAAAAATGGCCTGGCTGCATACGGCTATTACCGTCGGCGGTGGGCTGTACCTGTGCTGGATGGGCTGGCAGATGCTGCGTTCCGCGCGAAGTAAAGCGCAGTTGGAAACCACGCAAGAGACAGCGGTGGTTTTGCCTCAGCGTGGCAAAACCTTTATGCGCGGGTTATTGACGAATCTGGCTAACCCGAAGGCGCTGATCTATTTCGGCAGCGTGTTCTCGCTGTTTGTTGGCGATAGCGTCGGCAGCGGTGCTCGCTGGGGATTGTTTGCGCTGATCGCGATTGAAACGTTGATCTGGTTCAGTCTGGTTGCGGTCGTTTTCGCCCTACCGGCCATGCGTCGCGGCTATCAGCGTTTGGCGAAATGGGTAGATGGCGTAGCGGGCGTGCTGTTTACCGGATTTGGTCTGCACCTGATTTTCTCTCGCTAATTTTTCCCTGCGAGGATGTCTCTCAGCGCGAGTTCTGTGGAGAAAAAGCCGTAGGAAACCCCTTTCTTTGAGGAAAAAACGCGCCGCCATTTATGACGGCGCGCTCCTTCATCAGGCTTTTCTCGCGGTGGCAAGTAACGCGCCAACCAGCACAAACAGTGAACCGAATATCCGGTTAAGCATCTTCATCTGCCGTGGGCCTTTTAGCCAGCCGGCGATGCGCGTGGCCAGCGTGGCGTACCCAATCATCACGATAATATCGACCACAACGGTGGTGACGCCCAACACCAGATACTGTGCGGCCTGCGGCTGGTGGGGGATAATGAACTGCGGGAAAAGCGCTGCCAGAAACACAATGCTTTTTGGGTTGGTTAGATTCACCAGCACCGCGCGTTTAAAGAGTCTACGGCGCGGCATTGCGCTGGCAATCGCCTGAAGATCCAGTGCGCCAGCTGCACGCCATTGCTGAATCCCCAGCCAAATCAGATACGCTGCGCCCAGCCATTTCAGCATATCGAAAGCCAGTACGGACTGGTTAAGCAGCGCGCCCAGCCCGATGCCGACCAGCACAATATGAATCGCCAGCCCGACCTGTAAACCACAGATCGAGGCCGCTGCGCCGCGATAGCCGTGGCTAATTCCGGTGCTCATGGTGTTGATGGCACCAGAACCGGGCGACAGGCTGAGAATTAGCGTTGTGAGTAAATAGGTTAACCACCAATCCAATGTCATAAAGCATGCCCCTGAATCACGTTCTGTATTACGAGAGTCTGTCTGTTTTTTATGTCACAATACGCTGGTGCTCTACCGCTTGTCATGTTCTTCCGCTAGCTTTAGTTTTCCCGCGTCACCGGAGAGGTGTGATGGTTCAACGCCACAATACGTTGTTTACGTCGGAACGGTTAACGCCTGAGGGGTTAACCTCGAACCTGCTAACGCGAGAAGCGCAGTTTGCCGCTTTTGCTACCGGAGAATTACTGGATTTCTGGCGTCAGCGCGAAGAGGGTGAATTCCCTGGCGTTGATGACGTGCCTATCCGGTTTGTTCGTTTTACCGCGTCACAGCACGACAAGATTGTCGTTGTCTTTTCAGGCCGTATCGAAAGCTATGTCAAATATAGCGAAGTGGCTTATGACCTCTTTCATAGCGGCTATGATGTACTCATCATGGATCACCGTGGGCAAGGTCGGTCTGGGCGGGTGCTGCAAGACGGCCACCGCGGACACGTCGTGCGCTTCAGCGATTATGTTGATGATGCCGAAACGCTGTGTCAGCAGCACATTGGCCCTAAACGATATATCCACCGGTTTGCGTTAGCGCATTCAATGGGGGGCGCGATTCTGGCACGGTTGCTGATTCGTCAGCCCGCGATGTTTGATGCCGTGGCGCTGTGCGCGCCGATGTTTGGTATCCGCTTGCCGCTTCCTCATTGCGTCGTGGGGTGGATTGTCGATTGGGCAGAGCGTCGCCCGGCAATACGCGATTATTACGCCATCGGCACCGGACAGTGGCGCCCGTTGCCTTATCGGATGAATGTGCTGACGCACAGCCGTGAACGCTACCAGCGCAGCATTCGATTTTATGCGGATTCACCGGATTTGCGCGTCGGCGGCCCCACTTATCACTGGGTGCGTGAAGCGATACAGGCGGGGAAACAGTTGCAGGCACAGGCCAGCATGGTCACTACGCCGCTTCTGCTGCTACAGGCAGGAGAGGAGCGCGTAGTGGATAACTGCAGCCAGAATGCGTTTTGTCAGGCGCTGGCGCAGAGCGGTAACGCCAATGCGCATGGCGTTTTACAGGTTATCCCCGGTGCGCGGCATGAAATTCTCTTTGAAACGGATACGCTCCGCGCTCAGGCATTTGCGCTGATTCTGGCACACTTTGCGCGTTATCATTGATTGTAGGCTGTTGGTAAACCGCTTAACGGACGCGGAGTCACCTCGTTAATTTTTTGCGGCGCGTGCCGCTACAACACACCAGAAGTGAGATCTCATCGTTATGTACCATGTCGTTGCTTCCGATTTAGATGGCACACTGCTGTCACCTGACCACTCGCTGTCCCCATATGCGAAAGAAACCCTCAGGCTGCTGACGGAAAAAGGGATTCACTTTGTGTTCGCTACCGGACGGCATCACATGGATGTCGCGCAGATCCGCGATAATCTCGGCATCAGCGCGTTTATGATTACCTCGAATGGTGCGCGTGTGCATAACTCGCAGGGCGAGCTGATTTTCAGTCACAATCTGGATCAGGATATCGCCCGCGACCTTTACAGCGTCGTACACAACAACCCCGATATGCTGACGCACGTTTATCGTGATGACGAGTGGTTTATGAACCGTCCGCGTGCGGAAGAAGAGCGTTTCTTCAAAGAGTCGATCTTTAAATACAAGCTGTTTGAGCCTGCGTTGCTGGAAACCGATGGCGTTAGCAAGGTGTTCTTCACGTGTGATTCCCATGAACAACTGCTGCCGCTGGAAGAAGCGATCAACGCGCGCTGGGGCGATCGCGTTAACGTGAGTTTTTCGACGCTCACGTGTCTGGAAGTGATGGCGGGCGGCGTATCGAAAGGCCATGCGCTTGAGCAGGTGGCGAAGATTATCGGCTTCTCGCTCAAAGAGTGCGTGGCGTTTGGTGATGGCATGAACGACTACGAAATGCTGTCGATGGCGGGTAAAGGCTGCGTCATGCAGAACGCGCATCAGCGCTTGAAAGATTTACTGCCGGATCGTGAAGTGATTGGGTCTAACGCAGACAGCGCTGTGCCGAATTACCTGCGGGAGCTGTTTCTGAAATAATCTGCGCAGAGGTTACGCGGTGATTGATGGTACAAACGAAGGCGGCGTCATCATGACGCCGCCAGAGGGATTCTTACAAGAGCGGGTTAGGCGCGGCTGGCTAACTCTGCTTTATGCTTTTTCTCATTCAGCATAACAACAATCAGCAGAAGTACAGCCATAATGCTGCCGCCGATCATGACCATGAAGCCGCCATCCCAACCGAAGAAGTCAACGGTGTAGCCGACGATGGCGCTGGCGGCAACGGAACCACCGAGGTAGCCGAACAGACCGGTAAAGCCTGCTGCTGTCCCTGCTGCTTTCTTCGGTGCCAGTTCCAGCGCGTGCAGACCAATCAGCATAACCGGGCCGTAGATCAGGAAGCCGATGACGATCATACAGGCCATATCCACGCCAGGGTTACCGGCTGGGTTCATCCAATAGACGATGGTTGCGATGGTAACCAGCGTCATAAAGAATACGCCTGTTGCACCACGGTTGCCTTTGAACACCTTATCGGACATCCAGCCGCACAGCAGCGTACCCGGAATACCGGCGTATTCGTACAGGAAGTAAGCCCAGGAGGATTTATCCAGCGCGAAGTGTTTCACTTCTTTCAGGTAAGTCGGTGACCAGTCGAGGATGCCGTAACGCAGCAGGTAAACGAAGACGTTAGCGATAGCGATGTACCACAGCAGTTTGTTCGGGAAAACGTACTGCATGAAGATCTGCTTCGCTGTCAGTTCTTCTTCTGCTTTATCATTATAATCAACAGGATAGTCGTTTTTGTACTCTTCGATTGGCGGCAAACCACAGGATTGCGGGGTATCGCGCATCAGCGCAAAGGCAATCAGCGCAACCAGAATGGCAGCGAAGGCTGGCATGTAGAGTGCGGCTTTCCAGTCGTTGAACCAGGCCATACCCAGCAGGAACAGCAGCGGAGGAATACCGCCACCGACGTTGTGAGCACAGTTCCACACGGACACGATCCCACCACGTTCTTTCTGTGACCACCAGTGAACCATGGTGCGTCCGCACGGCGGCCATCCCATTCCCTGGAACCATCCGCACAGGAACAGCAGAACGAACATAATCGCGATGCTGGACGTTGCCCACGGTACGAAGCCCATGAACAGCATAACGGCAGCGGCCAGAATCAGACCAGCAGGCAAGAACACGCGCGGGTTGGAACGGTCAGATACCGAACCCATGATGAATTTGGAAAAACCGTAGGCAATGGAAATGCCGGACAGCGCAAAACCAAGATCGCCGCGCGAGAAGCCTTGCTCAATCAGGTAAGGCATGGCGAGTGCGAAGTTTTTACGTACCAGATAGTAGGCGGCGTAGCCAAAAAAGATCCCCATGAAAATCTGCCAGCGCAGACGGCGATAGAGGGGATCGACACGATCCTGCGATACGCGCGCCTGGTGGGCTGCGGGTCTAAAAATACTCAGCATAGATATCTCCAATGCGAAAAAAAACGATAGCTTTTTTGTTCTATTACGAACGTTATTGTAAGGGGATAGCGTGCAAATGAGTGTGATTCATGACGCTAATGTTACACTTTTATGAAACTGTGACGATTTTTGCGTTCATGTTAACAGAATCGGAAAATTCCACAGTGTGGTTTTAGTGACCTTAATCACACTTATTGTTTTTAGACACCTCTTTATTTTCGTTTAGTGTTCGTTTTTGCTCTTTATCAAACATTAACCCTTCTTTCTGTGCCCCAATAGCAACATATACCATCCGCCCGGAGCGAGAATATGATGCAAAATACTGGGAACTGGCGTGAAACTGACGTAGTTGTCATCGGCGGTGGCGCGACGGGAGCAGGTACTGCAAGGGATTGCGCCCTGCGCGGACTGCGCTGCCTGTTGCTTGAACGTTATGATATTGCGACCGGTGCGACTGGGCGTAACCACGGCCTGTTACACAGTGGTGCCCGCTACGCCGTTACCGATGGCGAGTCTGCCCGCGAATGTATTGAAGAGAATCAGATTCTCCGGCGGATTGCCCGTCACTGTATTGAACCCACCGACGGCCTGTTTATCACGTTGCCGGAAGACGATCTCGGCTGGCAGGCGCAGTTTATTACCGCCTGCCAGCAAGCGGGGATTCGCGCCCAGGCGATAGATCCGCAGGAAGCGCTGCGGCTGGAGCCGGCAGCTAATCCGGCGTTGATTGGCGCGGTGCGCGTACCGGATGGTTCCGTCGATCCTTTTCGCCTGACGGCGGCCAACATGATCGATGCCTGCGAGCACGGCGCGGAAGTGCTGACCTATCATGAGGTTATCGGGCTGATTCGTCAGGGCGATCGGGTTATCGGTGTGCGCGTTTTCGACCATAAAAAAGGTGTGGAAACAGAAATATACGCACAGGTGGTCGTCAACGCGGGCGGTATCTGGGGGCAACACATTGCGGAATATGCCGATCTGCGCGTGCGCATGTTTCCGGCAAAGGGCGCACTGCTGATTCTTGGGCACCGCATCAACAACATGGTGATCAACCGCTGCCGCAAACCGGCGGATGCCGACATTCTGGTGCCGGGCGACACTATTTCGCTGATCGGCACGACCTCAACCCACATCGACTACGACCAAATCGACAACATGCTGGTGACGCCTGCCGAGGTGGAAACGCTGATGCGGGAAGGCTCCATGCTGGCGCCGTCGCTGGCAAGCACGCGAATTCTGCGTGCCTATGCTGGTGTCCGTCCGCTGGTTGCCAGCGACAGTGACCCCAGCGGTCGTAGCGTAAGCCGTGGCATTGTGCTGCTCGACCACGCCAGTCGCGACGGACTGGAAGGGTTTATCACGATCACTGGCGGCAAGCTGATGACCTATCGCCTGATGGCGGAATGGGTGACGGATGCCGTCTGTAAAAAACTGGGCCATGACGTGGCCTGCTCGACGGCACAGACGCCGCTGCCCGGATCGGAATCACTGGATGAAGTGAAAACCGTTCCCCATGCGCTGTCTGCCTATCCACCAGCAAAACCGCTCTCGGCACCGCTGCGCGGTTCGGCGATTTATCGCCACGGTGAACGTGCCGGAAGAATGCTGTCCGGTGAGCGTCTGGACCGCAGCCTGGTGTGTGAATGCGAGGCCGTGACGGCGGGGGAAGTGCGCTACGCCGTGGAATCATTGCAGGTGAATAACCTGGTTGACCTGCGTCGGCGTACTCGCGTTGGCATGGGCACCTGTCAGGGGGAACTGTGCGCCTGTCGTGCGGCAGGTCTGTTGTGCCGTCTGGGTACTGCGACGCCGGAGCAGTCGCTCACGCAGCTCAGCCAGTTTTTGAACGAACGCTGGAAAGGCATTCGGCCGATTGCCTGGGGCAATGCCCTGCGTGAAAGCGAATTCACCAGTTGGGTTTATCAGGGTTTGTGCGGCCTGACGGCCAGCGACAGTCAGGAGGATCGCCATGCGTTATGACGTTGTGATTATCGGTGGCGGGCTGGCGGGGCTGACCTGCGGTATCCGCTTAGCGGAGCAGGGGAAACGCTGCGCGATCATCAGCGCCGGACAGAATGCGCTGCATTTTTCTTCCGGTGCGCTGGATTTACTCTCCCATCTTCCCGATGGACAGCGCGTGAGCCAGCCGCTTGAGGCTCTAGACGAGCTGGCGCGTCAGGCTCCTCATCACCCTTATTCGCGTATGGGAGCGACGGCGGTTGCCGCATTGTTGCCACAGGTTGAAGCATTGCTGGAGCGTAGCACTCTCTCTCTGCAAGGCAATCATCAGCAGAATCACTGGCGTATGACGCCGTTAGGTAAGTTTCGTTCATGCTGGCTGAGCCCGGTCGATGGCGTCACGCGTGGCCTGCCGGATTCCCGATTTGGCGATAACCCGTTGATTGCCGGTATCGACGGTTTTCTGGATTTTCAATCCCGTATCGTGGCTGGCACGCTTCAGACGCAGGGAATTGCGGCGCGCAGTGATGAACTCAAGCTGCCGGTTCTGGATCGATTACGCCAAAACCCCAGCGAATTTCGCGCGGTAAATATCGCCCGCGTGCTCGACCGACCGGAAAATCGTTCGGCGCTGGTGGAGGAGTTGTCGCTTCTGGCCAACGGCAACGATGCCATCATCATGCCCGCCTGTCTGGGATTGGATAGCCCCGCGATCGTGGCTGAACTGGCTGATGCACTCGGTAAACCGGTATTGCTACTGCCGACATTACCGCCGTCAGTGCTCGGGTTGCGTTTGCATCAGGCGCTGTCGCAGCGCTTTCGCCAACTGGGTGGCATGGTGATGCCGGGCGATCGCGCGGTGCGTGCATCGCTATCGCCGCAGGAGATTGCCGTCCATAGCCACCATCACCGCGATATTCCGCTGCGGGCAAAGCACGCGGTGCTGGCGAGCGGCAGTTTCTTCAGCAACGGGCTGGTGACGCAGTTCGATCGGGTGACCGAGCCCGTCTTTGGATTGGATGTGCGGTTCGCTGACCTGCGCGAGGGCTGGAGCCAGCAGGATGTGTTTGCGCCGCAGCCCTATATGCAGTTTGGTGCGATTGTCGATGAGCATCTGCACCCGCGTATTGGCGGTGAAACGATCAGCAATCTGTATGCCATCGGCGCGGTGCTGGAAGGTTTCGATCCGATTGCACAGGGATGTGGGGCGGGCGTTTCTTTGCTCAGCGCACTTCATGTTGCCGAACAGATTTTGACGGAGGGCAACTCATGAGCCTGCTTAGCGATAACAGTTTTGAAGATTGCATCAAATGTACGGTCTGTACCACGTACTGCCCGGTTTCGCGCGTGAATCCGCTTTATCCCGGCCCGAAACAGGCCGGACCGGACGGCGAACGCCTGCGGCGTAAAGACCCGGCGCTGTATGATGACGCGTTGAAATACTGCACCAACTGCAAACGCTGTGAAGTCGCGTGCCCGTCGGATGTTAAAATTGGCGACATCATTCAGCGTGCGAAAGCGACGCACAACAGCCACAAGCCGACATTGCGCGATGCCATTTTGAGCCATACCGATTTCATGGGATCGATTGCCACGCCGTTTGCGCCGCTGGTCAATACGGCGACCAGCCTGAAGCCGGTGCGCCAATTGCTGGATAAAGCGTTGAAAATTGACCATCGCCGCCAGTTGCCGAAATATTCGTTCGGCACCTTCCGGCGCTGGTATCGTCAGCAGGCAGCAAAACAGCAGGCTTATGATGAGCAGATCGCTTACTTTCACGGCTGCTATGTGAATTACAACCATCCACAGTTGGGTAAAGATCTGGTGCAGGTCTTTAACGCGATGGGGATTGGTGTGCAGTTGCTGAATAAAGAGAAGTGCTGCGGCGTACCGCTGATCGCCAATGGTTTTCACGACAAGGCCAGAAAGCAGGCACGCGCGAATATCACGTCGCTGGATGAGGCAATCAATCAGAAATCCCTGCCGGTGGTGGCGACGTCATCCAGCTGTACGTTCACGCTGCGAGACGAGTACCCGCATCTGCTGGGCGTGGATAACGGCCACGTGCGTGATGGCATCGAACTGGTGACGCGCCAGCTCTATCGCCTGCTGGAAGAAGAGGGGCGAACACTGCCGCTGCGTCACTTACCGCTGCGGGTGGCGTATCACACCCCTTGCCATCTGGAGAGAATGGGGTGGACAGCGTATACCCTGGCGCTGCTGCAACGTATCCCCGGTCTTGAACTGGTGATGCTGGACTCCCAGTGCTGCGGTATTGCGGGCACCTACGGCTTCAAGAAAGAGAATTACGCCACGTCACAAGGCATTGGCGCACCGCTGTTCCAGCAGATTGAAGAGAGCGGAGTCGATATCGTGGTGACGGACTGCGAAACCTGTAAGTGGCAGATTGAGATGTCGACCAGCAAACGGTGTGAACACCCGATCACGCTGCTGGCGAGGTCATTAGTGCAGTCAGAGTAACAATCTGCAATAACGTGTTTCCGAACGTTTAACGCTCGGAAACACGAAATATAAAGCGCTCACGTAATAGCCACTTATCTTATTTATTTCAGTCACATTATTTTAAAAGTGAAGCATCCTCAAGGCGTGTTATACGCTAAATAATTCAAATTTCTCTCTTTCTGCTTTCCTCGGAGGTTGGCGTATAAAACTATATTTTAATAAGCTAACGACTTACCATGATAAGTGACGTGATTCATTAACTTGAACATATAAATAATGGTGTAAGTCTCCACCTGCCATACATTAATTATATATTTAATTATTTGTTTATTCCTAATTATTCATGATTTAATTATTATGATGTTAATGTTTTTATCTTTATCTCATTGTTTATTTTTACTTAATTAATCTTTAGAAAACATTTGATAAAAATTATTTTTGGACATATCTTATTAAGTGTTAATTCCAGTTCTTTAAATGTTATTTCATTCTAAAATTATCGAACTACACAGCAGCATTCTCCAAGAGCCTGTACCAGTATGTCGTTGGGGTATTGGGTGACGTACTACGGATATATAAGCTTTATGATACAAGGAGAGAACATGAGCTTTGATATTGCAGAAAACACCTCTTCAGAGATTCAGGATTTTGTGACCATTGGCGGCTCTTCCGTGGATGAGCTTGTAAAAAAAGGAATTTATCATATTCAAACTTCTGGAAAGCGAATTTCATCCAGAGCGGGAGACGCATTACAGTCCTATGGGGTAAATTATGTACTTAAAGATCCACGTAACCGACTTCATCATCTTCGTGATGGGGCAATAAAGTATCTTTCTCGTGAGTTTTTGGCTTATTTCAGTGGGAACCTTAAAGCTGAAACTGGGCTTGCAAAAGCATCCAAATTTTGGATGACACTTGTAGATGAAGATGGGAATGTAAATTCTAATTATGGATACTATGTTTTTTATGAGGCGGTTGAGTCATATGGTAATCAGTATAATTGGGTGAAAAGTGTTCTACTTAAAAATAGGGATTCAAGAAGAGCGATTATAAATATAAACCAAAATTACCATAAATCTGATACAAAGGATTTCCCATGTACGCTTGGAATGCAATTTTATATAAAAAATAATAAATTATTCTGTGAAACAATCTCCCGTAGTACAGATGTAATTACAGGTCTTCCATACGACATGGGTTTTTTCTCTTTTATTCACGAGTTGGTTTGGAAAGATTTGATTGAAAATGGAGTTAAAAATCTTGATTTGGGATATACTATAATGAAAACCACATTTACCCAAATATATGATAAGAATATCTCAAAAGCATATGAAGCTATAGAAAATTTTTCTGATGATACTTTTATAACGAGAATGCCTGCTATTGAGTCAGCAAGCGAAACGCTGTCAGATATTTTGACTGGCAATGAAAATACCACCGTTATGAAATGGATTCATGCTAATGCAGAATAAACATGTCACTATTATTTTGGCCTCAAATAACGAAGCGAAAATATCATCTACGAAAAATATATGTAGTAATCTTTTCCCGAACTTCACACTTAGTCATCATATCGTCTCTTCTGGTGTAAGCGAAACACCTGAAAATGATGACGAAGCTATAAAGGGATGTTATATACGTATTGATAATGTTGAGAGCAACACCAATTATCACGTTGATTATATTATTGCTCTGGAGGGGTTAACAGAAAAAACATCTTTTGGTAGTTTTGTTTATGGGTGGGCGGTTATTAAAGATACGAAAAAAAATAAATATCACTATGGTTGTAGTGGCAAAGTCATGTTACCTGAAGATGTCACAGAAAAGCTTTCAAAAGATATCCGGTTATCAGATGTAGTTCTTAATTTATACCCACATATATCAAAAGCAGATATGGGTAGGCTTGGCACTAATGGCGTGCTCACCAATGGGCTTTATACGCGAGTTCATGAGTTTGAAACCGCGTTGAAATGTGCATTTGGCTCACTTGCTCTTGAGAAAGGTAAGATGGGTGATTAAATTAATTTTATTTGATATTGATGATACTCTTGTGGACCATAAAACTGGGGCTTATCAGGCTATACAGAGAATCTCGGACCTAATGATTCGTCTAAATTATGCTGATGCCCTGTATGACTTTAGTGAATTTATTTTCAGCTATGAGGCGCGGAACCATACACTTTGGTCAAAGTTTGAATTTGGTGAAATTGATATTGCTACATTATTAAAAAAGAGATTTATCTATATATATAATTGGTTCGGCGTTAAAGATTCTGATTATGAAGTTATTGAAGAAACATATTGGAATGCATATATAGAAAATTGTGCGTTGAAAAGTGACTGGCTTCCTTTACTTAAACAGTTAAGCTCCAGGCTTCCTTTGGTGATATGTAGTAATGGTATGGAGGCCGTCCAGCGCCGGAAGCTTATGCATACTAAGATTTTTCCATTCTTTAGTCGTTTTTATTTTGGAAATCGTTATCCTGACTGTAAGCCTGATACTCATTTCTTCACAAAAATTCTTCTGGATTTTAATGTGCAACCCGAAAATGCCATTATGATAGGGGATAGTATTAATAACGATATTCTCCCTTGTGAAAAACTGGGGATTAAAACACTACATTATACTGATTTTAACTCATTTCAACCTATTAAAAAAATACTTATGGAACTCACCAATGGATAAGAAATTTATCTTTAGGGATATAAGTTACCTTGATTCGACTTCAATGAAGTTAGTTCAAGGAGATATCTCGATGATTGGGGGGGAGATAACTTACGTAGGCGAAAGGAGGAAGGATGATGTCGAAGGAATAGTTATACCATCAGAACAATTCGTCGTCTTACCTGGGCTTGTCAATGCTCATCTTCACCCGAGTAAAGAGATTTATGGAAGCATCTTAGATGCATCTCCTATTGATGTAGTGCTTGATTCTGTGCATCGAAATAATACGCTGGAGGACGCTGAAGGTCAGTATGTTGCTTCGCTTAAATCATTAATGATGGCTATGAAGAAAGGTATAACAACAGTTGGTATTTTTACAAGCCGAATTGAAAGTGATATACGTGCGATACAACAGGTGAAAAATCGGTGTGTAGTAAATTTTTGTCAGAGTAATCAATGGGTAGGCAATGGTAAAGGTCCAGAAAATGAAAGTGTTGAAACGATTGTTTATAAATACCTCCTTGCTGAGGAAAAATACCAGTCCGAATTAATTACTATTCTACCGGCTACCGCATCTGAACTTTCTGCCGATGACATTTTACTTAAAAAATTACACCAGCTTGCTAATCACCATCAAAAAAAGTTTACTCTTCACATTCATGAGGGAGCATATCAGGTTGATTCTCACCGAAAAATATTTGATGTGAGCGGCGTTGAGCGTCTTGCTCGTTTGGGTATTCTTGATAAGCATACAACGCTTATTCACTGTTGCCACCTATCAGATAGTGAGCTAGATATTCTGTTATCAACACAATGTCATATTATCCATTGCCCAGTAAGTAATAGTTTTGTTGGCGCAGGCACCTTACCATTACGTCGACTCTCGTCTCATTTGGACCTGGGGCTTGGTACCGATGCTGCAATGGTTAATCCTGGAAATGATCTTACTTTTGACGCGCTTTTTGCCTTATACCATCATGGTGATGCCAATTTTGACACGAAAGTAGATGCCGGAAAATTCTTCATATGATTACAGAAGGGGGAGCGAAGTCTCTTGGTCTGATGAATGTGGGTAGAATTGCTCGTGGTTTTAAAGCAGATCTCATTTTCTTTGATAAGACATGCATCGGTGTTGATTATATCAATACACCTATTTCATTACTGAAAATGTTGCACTATGAGAATCCCTGTAAAGTAATCGTGAATGGCGAAATTCGCCTGAATAATGGTCAATTTATAGACCCTGTTTTAGAAGGTAACAACGAAAAATTTTCTGCAATTAGAAGGAAGATCATAATATGAAAAGCATCGCTTTTTTGTTTTCAGGGAGAGGAAGTCTTTTAACCTCTGTGCAAGATGCTATCAAGGATACATACTCTCAGGCAAAGTTAAGCCTTGTCTTAACAAATAACCGAGATTTTTCTCCCGAGGGTAAACCTATTTTCGACGGTGTTGCAGTTACAAAAATAGCTCATCATGATTATAAAAATCGATATGATTTCGAAGAGAAAATTGCGGAAAAATTAATAGAAGAAAAAGTTGATTTGATTATTTTAGGTGGTTTTAGACGAATTTTTTCTCCCGAATTTGTCGAGAGATTTGGTGACAAAACAATGAACACGCATCCATCACTTCTCCCTGCTTTTCCCGGTGATAAAGCGCAACTTAAAGCGTTGCAAGCAGGGTTGAGAGTGACTGGAGCAACGTTGCATTTTATTAATGAAGACGTTGATGCTGGTCCAATAATTGATCAAGAGCCTGTTAGAATCACTAATGGGATGAGCGAATCTCAGCTTAGAGAGAGTATTGTTGAGGCTGAAAAGAAAATGATATATAACGCCATTCGTGCTTTTTTGGATGGGAGAATAAAAATAGTGAATAATAGAGTTAGCTATGAAGGATATTTCGATGTACAAGATAAAAAATAATATTATTGCTGCGATCTGTGTTGCAAGTATACTATTTTTAGCTATTGTCAGCCTAGGGTTGTCACTGGCAATCCTTCCTTTATATGTTAATAAAGTGCTTGAGTATTCTGCATTTTATGTTGGTCTTGTGGTTGCGGTTGAGTCTGTGTCCACCTTGCTATCACGTGCGCTCGCCGGTCGATATTCCGATAATCATGGCCCGAGGAAAGGTATGGTGGTAGGCTTATGTTTAACTGTTTTTTCTGGCTTATTATGCTATCTATCATTTGCATTTCTGGACCCAGGAAAAGCGGTTTTTTCTGTAATAATTATTTCACGTATACTAATGGGAATAGGTGAGAGTCTTATTTTTACCTGTAGTGGCACTTGGCCGATTGGTTTGGTTGGAAGGGAACATGCAGGTAAAATTATGTCTTGGGTTGGAATAGCAATGTTTCTTGGATTAGCTATTGGCAATTATTTTGGCATATGGTCTTATTATCACACTGGTATCACTCTATCCGCGATTATAATGACAATGTTACCCGCTCTGGGGTTTATCATTGTTTTAATCGTCAAACCTGTAGCTGTGCATCCGAATAAAACACACGCGACACTCTTATTTGCTGTTAAAAGAATATGGAAAGCCGGATCTGGTTTTTCATTAGCTAATATTGGTTATGCCTCTATTACCACTTTTTTAGTTCTTTATTTTATACAGAATGACTGGGGAGAAAATTCGGCTGTTGCGCTTGCTCTTTTTGGCGTGGGATATGTTATTTCGAGGCTGACTCTTGGTTGGAAGGCTGACAGTTCGGGGTTAAAAATGACTCTATTCTCACTGACAATCGAGGCGATAGGTCTGTTGTTGATCGGCTTATCATCCCATCCGTATGAGGCAATGCTGGGTTCTTTCCTTACAGGATTTGGTTTATCTATGGTATATCCGTTGCTCGCTCTTCCTGCTTTAAAAAGTATGCCGGAAGAGCATCTCGGTCTTGCTCTCAGTACCTATGAATCTTGCTTTGATATTGGCATTTTGTTTTCTGGATTTATCGGGGGCATCATAGTTTCTGTTTTTGGCTATCCTGCTATGTTCCTTTTCTCATTTTGCTGTTGCCTGTTGGCATTGTACTCGTCGGTGTTGGCATATCGACAGGTGTCATTATCTGGTTCGATTCACCAGGTTCAGTCTTCCTAGCTGATGAACTCATTGGATGAGGGTGGAAAGTAAGGCTTGAAGGTCCCCTGCAAGTAATCCTTCGGTTCTTATTGAGAATAAGAATTTATCGCAAAAATAACTTTACAGGTGCGAATGATAATGATTATTATTGCTGTGCGTTCCGGGGAACGATGTCATGTACCTGTGTTAACTACCGATGGTGTTCATGACGATTCGGCTTCCCTGTGAAGGCACGACATTGCTCACATTGCTTCCAGTATTATTTAGCCAGCTCGGGTGCTGGCTTTTTTTTTGCCTGTCGAACGCGCCTGACAATGCCGTTTAAGCTCTTCTGTAAGTCTCCTTCTTTTTCCACTGCCATAAGCCATTCACCGCTGGTTAATTGAGACGTTGTGCTGGAGATTGCCTGCCTGAGATCCAGTGCCATCCAACAGTATTCGGGATGCGAAGACGATCACAACAAAGTAAAAACAGTGTTTTATTTTTTCGCCATAGAGCAGATAGTCACTAGTGTTCAATAAATTCATAGTGTCTAGTGTCTAAAAAAGGGTAATGCGTCCAATTAGTAGAACATGTGTTTTTCAATGAATGCCCCGATGACTTTTTCATGCAATTCTATCGAACGCGAGAAGCAGATTGTTTTACGGGCCAGACGTTTAATACGTGTCCTCAGTGTCAGGTTGTTACGCTCAATACGCTGAGTGAAGATTTTTCCTGTCAGATGCTTATCTTTCGGGAGTTCTCTGGCATAACTGCCCCAGTCATCGCTGGTTATTTATCATACCGATGTTAAACGGCGTCAGCAGAGCCAGAAGTTCACGGCAGGTGTTATCCGTGCGCGGTCCAAACGTGTAAGCCAGAACGCCACCTGTTTTGGTGTTGTATGCATACCAGAGCCAATGCTGCCGGGCTTTATTGCCGACAAAGCTCCATTGCTCATCAAGCTCACAGATAAGTGCTACATCGGCATGAGCGACCGGAGAGGAAGTTATTCGCTTCGGCGCGAGTTTTTTAACGTGCGAATGACGGTGTTAATACCGATTTTCAGTGTTCTGGCTGTATCACGAACGCCGGCGCCGTTGAATGCCATTTCGGTAATTTGTTTTTTGACACCGGGCTTACGCGCTTCATAGGTATAGGTGAGCAGAAACACGCGGTGACAGTCACGACAGCGAAACCGGTCACGACCTTTAGGGTTCTGTCCATGACGGTAAACCTGAACAGACTGACAGCGAGGACAATGAACATTAACGCTGGCCATGAGCAAACCTCAAAGCGGTCATTATATATCAATTCAACTAATTAGAGGCACCACCCAAAATCTGATTATAGAATCGTTATCACGATTGTTCCGTGATTTCTGTAATCTGCTCTCAATCGACGAAAAGGAAAGGGTTTATGGATAGCTTATGGAGTGGGAAAAAAAATACATTTTTCTTAATAATGATGTTGTTGAGTCTATTTCTGTGTGGCCTAAAAGTAAGCCATGCGGCAAGTAACGATAAGGCCTTCCTGCACCCGGGTATGCTTTATACACAAACCGATCTGGAACGGATGAAGGCGGGAGTCGATAGTAAACAAGACCCCTGGTATACGGATTGGCAACTGCTGCAATCTCACTATTTGGCAAGCTCCACGTATTTGGTCACGCCAAAAGCGGTGGTATACCGGAACGATCCGACGAATGGCAATGTGGGAAATGGCGAGTTACAGAATAGTGCTTCAGCCGCCTTGTCCCTCGCAGTTGAATGGGCGATAACAAAGAATCCCGCTTATTCTAGTGCGGCGATAAAAATTCTTAACGGCTGGTCAACGACGTTGACGGCAATTAAGGGTAACGACGCACAGCTTGCCGCCAGCCTGTATGGTTATAAATTGCTTAATGCGGCTGAAATTCTGCGCTACACCGACAGCGGTTGGTCGTCGGCTGATATTGCGCAGTTTAGTAAAATGATGACCAGCGTATTTTACCCATTAACCCGTACGTATGGTCAGGTAAATGGCGGCTGGGCCAATGGCAATTGGGACGCGGCCGACACGGTATTTAACCTGAGCTTAGGCGTATGGCTGAACGATGCCGAAATATATAACGACGCAGTTAATTACTTTAAGCAGGGCGAGGGTAATGGCTCGGTTATCCATTATGTACAAAATGAAAATGGCCAATTACAGGAAAGTGGCCGCGATCAGGCGCATGCACAAGGGGGATTAGGCTTATTAGTGATGGCGGCGCAGATTGGCTATAACCAGCGCCAGTATCATACAAGCGGTGCAGATATGGTGAGCTACCCGAATAATAGCTATCCGCTTGTTAAGGCGGCGGAATACACCGCGAAATATAATCTGGGATATACGGTGCCCTATACGCCGATTCCTGGTAAAGGCTATACGCTGGCGGATATGGGAAAGGGAAACTCATGGACACCAGGCTTAACGATATCTCCACGTTTTCGCGGAGAATTCAGGCCAATATATCGGGGGATTTTCAGCTTATTCACCGCCGCTGGTGTGTCTGAAACCAAGCTGCCTTACACGAAAGACGTCATCAGCCGTATGCCGATAGGTAAATTCTATTTTGATCATCCCTCGTATGAAGGACTGATTAATGCCACGGGGGCTTCTGTCTCAGGCTCGATGTCTATTGTTTTGCAATCGGTCAGCAAATCGAGAAATCAGGATAATACCGGGACGCTGGCTACGGTTACTGGCGAATCAACGCCCATTATCGTTAATGGCGTAAATCCCTCTGTAACCAGTGGCATTCAGGTGGTTTACCTTAATCAAAATAGATTCGCTTTTCGCTCAATACAGACGGGGAAATATATTTCTGCCACCGCTGACGGGCATTTAGTGGCGTCTGCCAACAAGGTGACCGACAGCGAATCTTTTATTTATACCGACTCCGGAAACGGTAATGGAACGTTATTCGCGGTGTCGAATAAGCGTTTCATCATTATGGATCCTGACACCTATCAAATTTCAGCGACCGGAACAGGCGTTAATAATGATAATGGTCTGTGGGTGATGTTATATCCCGACCCGATAGCGTTAGGTGTCGTTAAGTAATCGCCGAACATGGAACCAGAGTTAACCTCTGGTTCCGTCATTCCTCAAGGCAACATCCCGTTCTGATTTTTCGAACAGAGCGGTGAGTTTTTTGCGCTATCTTATTTGCCACCGCCCGTTACACTTTCCTTATCAAAAACGCGGGAGGAAATAACATGATCTATTTACGTCAAGCGCAAGATCGCGGGCATGCGAATCACGGCTGGCTCGACAGCTGGCACACGTTTTCATTTGCCGATTATTACGATCCTGATTTCATGGGATTTTCGGCACTGCGCGTCATTAATGAAGACGTTATCGAAGGCGGTCAGGGTTTTGGCACACATCCGCATAAAGATATGGAAATTCTGACCTATGTTTTATCCGGTGCCGTTGAGCATCAGGACAGCATGGGAAATAAAGAGCAGGTGCCAGCGGGTGAATTCCAGATTATGAGTGCGGGCACGGGTATTCGTCACTCGGAATACAATGCTAGCAAGGACGAACCGCTGCATCTGTATCAAATCTGGATTATCCCGGAAAAAACCGGGCTGACGCCGCGCTACGAGCAGAAGCGCTTTGATGTGCAGCAAGGGCGCCAACTGGTACTGTCCCCGGATGCGCGTGAAGGCTCGCTGAAAGTCTTTCAGGACATGACGCTGTGGCGCTGGGCGCTGAAGGCGCAGGAGCAATCGGTGTATCAGATTCAGGCTGAACGCCGCGTCTGGGTGCAGGTGGTGCGCGGTACGGTAGAGATTAACGGCCAGAAAGCGGAAACCAGCGATGCGTTTGCTGTCTGGGACGAAACGGCGATCTCCGTCCACGCCAGTGAGGACAGCGAAATCCTGCTGTTTGATTTGCCGCCGGTATAAGGATGGCTAAGTCATAACGGAAAAGCCTGCGTAGGAAAGACGCGGGCTTGAGGTTGCTGACAAAGTCCATAGAGCGGGAGTAACGGATAGATCGTAAAGACGCTGTGAATACATCCCTGTACGCTCGGCTTGCGCCATCCCTGGCGCAAACGCTTTACTCTTCTATTCCGTTACTCCCGTTTTCATTCGGCAAATAGGTTTGTCAACGGTCTGAAGCCCGCGTAGGAAAGACGCGGGCTTTTTACTTTCTTAAAAGCCTCACGTTATCATGCAGATTCTGCCCCTTTGCCTTTACTTTCTTCATGTTTTTTTTGCTAGACTTAGATTACTGTTTTTCAGGCATTTTTAGTCGACGATGAAGAAGAAAAGACCCGTTCTCCAGGACGTTGCGGACCGCGTTGGGATTACCAAAATGACGGTAAGCCGTTATTTGCGTAATCCCGCTCAGGTGTCCGCCGCGTTGCAGGAAAAGATCGCTATTGCATTGGATGAGCTGGGCTATATCCCCAATCTCGCGCCGAATATGCTCGCCAGCTCCACCAGCCGGGCGATTGGCGTGCTGCTGCCGTCATTGACCAATCAGGTTTTCGCCGAGGTATTGCGCGGGATTGAACGCACGGCGGAAGCGCACGGCTACCAGACCATGCTGGCGCACTATGGCTATCATCCTGACAGAGAAGAACAGCGTCTGACCTCATTGCTGTCGTATCACATCGACGGGCTGATTTTGGCTGAACGTACCCATACGCCGCGAACGCGCCAGATGCTGGACGTGGCTGGCATTCCGGTCGTTGAGCTGATGGATTCCGTCTCGCCCTGTCTGGATATGGCCGTCGGGTTCGATAATGTTGAAGCCGCCCGCCAGATGACGCTGCGTATGGTCGCGCTGGGGCACAGCCATATCGTTTATCTCGGCGCGCGGCAGGATGAGCGTACGATCATGCGCTGTCGAGGCTATGAACAAGCGATGTGGGAAAGCGGGCTCAAGAGCTATTGCGTGATGAGCGAGCGAGCCTCTTCCTATTCGCTCGGTGGTGAACTGCTGCGGCAGACGCAGGCGGAATACCCGCAGGTCGACAGCGTATTTTGTACCAATGACGATTTAGCCGTTGGTGCGATGTTTGAATGCCAACGCCAGGGATTGCGCGTGCCGGAAGATATCGGCGTAGCGGGTTTTCACGGGCACGACATCGGCCAGGCGATGGTGCCGAAGTTGGCTAGCGTATTGACGCCGCGTGAGCACATGGGGCGCATCGGCACCGAGCGTTTGCTGGCTCGTCTGCGGGGTGAGCCAGTGGCGCAGGGGATGGTCGATGTCGGTTTTACCGTGCTGGACGGCGAAAGCCTTTAAGCGGCTGCGTTAGCCAGCCGCGCGCAGTGCCTCAACGCAGCGCTGTACGACGTCTTCGCGGCTGCCATCAATATCGACCTTTAGGACATCCGGTTCATCGCTGCCTGGTTCTTCCAGCGCATCGAACTGGCTTTTCAGCAGCTCCGTCGGCATGAAGTGGCCCGCTCTGGCTTTGTGGCGCTCAAGAACCAGCTCAAAGCTGCCTTTCAAATAGATAAACACCATCTTTTCGTTCCCTGCGCGCAGGCGGTCACGGTAACGCTTTTTCAGCGCGGAACAGACGATGATGCCGGTCTCGTTTTTGTGCGCCAGGCTGTAGGCGACATCGCTGAGTCGCTCCAGCCACGGTGCGCGGTCGTCGTCATTCAACGGCGTACCGCTGGCCATCTTCTGGATATTTGCGCGCGGATGCAGATCGTCGCCGTCAATAAATTTTGCCTGAATGGCGCGGCCAAGTTTAGCGCCAACTGAGGATTTTCCACTGCCTGATACGCCCATCAGAATAATGCTTCGACCTGACATAATTTGATCTCTATCTCAAAATGTAAATTAAATGATGCTTAATGGTTCCACACTTTAACATGTTACCCGTATCATGTTACCGGTATCAAATGATGATGTGATACACCTCACAAACAATCAGCTAACCCAGACCGAGTGCCCTAAAGAGATTATTAACGATGACAGAAATCACCTCCGCTTATAGCGCCAGTGTGTTATTAACCATTGCCGCTGGTGCAGTCGCACTGCTACTGGTGCTGATTATGCGCTTCCGCGTTCACGCGTTTTTGGCGCTGACGCTGGTGAGCCTAATCACGGCGCTGGCGACGAAAACCCCTTTTGAGAAACTTGTACCTACGCTGCTCAGCGGTTTCGGCAGCACGTTGGCCTCCGTTGCTCTGCTGGTTGGTCTGGGGGCAATGATTGGCCGCCTGCTGGAAGTGACTGGCGGCGCAAATGTGCTGGCGGATACGCTAATCAATAAATTTGGTGAGAAACGTGCGCCTTTCGCGCTGGGGCTTGCCTCTCTGCTGTTCGGCTTCCCGATCTTTTTCGATGCCGGGCTGATCGTGATGTTGCCGATTATTTTCAGCGTGGCGAAAAGGTTTGGCGGTTCAACGCTGACCTACGCGTTCCCTGCTGCGGGCGCATTTGCCGTGATGCACGCCTTGCTGCCGCCGCATCCCGGTCCGGTTGCGGCCAGTGAGCTGCTGGGTGCCAATATTGGCCTGCTGGTGCTGGTCGGCGCTGTGATTGCTTACCCGACCTGGTATCTGGGCGGTTATTTGTTTGGTCTGTGGGCTGGTAAGAAATTCCATTTGCCGCTGCCGTCGACTTTCCTGACTGAAGTCAAAGCGGATGAGAAGCATACGCCGCCGGCGTTTGGCGTGGTGATGTGGGTGCTGTTGCTGCCGCTGATCCTGATCTTCCTCGATACCGGGCTGAATACTCTGACGGTGATGGGTGTCATCAGTGGCGATAGCGGTCTGGTGCAGTTCCTGCGTATGTTGGGGAAAACGCCGATTGCTCTGCTGATTACGGTCTTGTTCGCCATGATTATGTTTAGCGGTCAGCATAGCCGTAGACACCTTGAGAAAATCTGTGAAGGTGCGCTGGGTCCGGTGTGTTCGATTATTCTGGTAACTGGTGCGGGTGGCATGTTCGGTGGCGTTCTGCGTTCCAGTGGTATTGGTGACGCGCTGTCGGGTGCGCTGGCGGATACTGGTATGCCGGTGATTGTGGCGGCGTTTGTGGTGTCTGCTGCTCTGCGTGTGGCACAGGGTTCTGCAACGGTGGCGCTGACGACGACGGCGGCGCTGATGGCACCTGCGGTGGCAGCGACTCCCGGCCTCAGCCAGTTCGATCTCTGCTTTATCGTGGTGGCAATTGCTGGTGGTGCGACCGTGCTGTCGCATGTGAACGATTCAGGCTTCTGGCTGGTTGGTCGTTTCCTCGAAATGGATGAGAAAACGACGTTGAAAACCTGGACGGTGATGGAAACGCTGCTCGGCACCATCGCGTTCCTGATAGCGGTGATAGGCAGTATCTTGCTCTGATGTGTTTAACCCCTCCCTCTTACAAGGGAAGGTTTTGACATTAATCCGGCGTAAAAATTATGCAGCGGTGATCATGAGCACCGAGTGAGCGGCATGGATGCCGCGAAAGCCAGTGCGGCGTCGGGAACGCCTCACTGGTGGCTCGAAGGGTGATCATGAACGCCGATGGCACCGCGTAGCGGCATGATTTAGCCGGAAGCATGGGTTCGCAGGGCGGCGGCGACTGAGCGCCCTGCGTCGGGCGCGTGCTACGGAGTAGTATGGAAATTACGGCGTTCTCGCGCACGAAACCGTCTCTTAGTTGGCATAAAAAATGTGACTAAGACACAGGGAAGCTACGATGCGGCTATAACTTCATATAAGCACGCACGCCGTCGAGGAACATCTGCGTCGATAGCATCACCAGAATCAATCCCATCAATTTCTCCAGCGCGCTCACGCCTTTCTCACCCAGCAAACGCAAGAACACATTGGACATCAGCAGGATAATGAAAGAGATACTCCAGGCGATAAACAGCGCCAACGTCAGGTGGGGGAGCTGATTAGGGTACTGGTGGGAAAGTAGCATCAGTGCTGCCAGGATCGACGGCCCCGCCACCAGTGGAATCGCCATGGGCACCAGAAACGGCTCTTCACCGGCTGGCAGACCACTGCTGTTGCCTTCCTGCGAAGGGAAAATCATACGAATCGCGATAAGGAACAGCACGATTCCGCCGGAAATGGACACGGTTTCGGTACGCAGATTCAGGAACGCCAGAATACGTTCACCCGCGAACAGGAAAATCAGCATCAGTCCGAGCGCGATCAGCATTTCACGGATCAGCACCACGCGTCGGCGTTTGGGGTCGAGATGCTTGAGGACGGACATAAAAATCGGCAGGTTGCCGAGTGGATCCATAATGAGCAACAGCAGCACCGTTGCGGAGATCATTTCTGTCATGTTGGTTTTTTACTCCCGAAACCTTGTTTCCTGACCTGGGCCATCTTCACGGGCGGGTCAACGTGATTATCCTGTGCCAGGTCGATGATATTAGAATGACTGCTGAAAAATGCCGTACTATCGAATAAATTCACTTGCGACTTGATGTACATTTTGTAAGGCTGAATGACACAATTATTTACGGGTTTACGACACGACACGCGCACCCTCTGCGGCAGATCACTGAGTCAGCAATAACCAGGCGCTATCGACGTTAGCCACAATTCTTTTTGTTACCCCCAAAGCAGGACAGTTACCATGAAAAATGTTGGTTTTATTGGCTGGCGCGGTATGGTCGGCTCGGTTCTCATGCAGCGCATGGTGGAAGAACGCGACTTTGATGTGATTCACCCGGTATTCTTCTCGACTTCTCAGCACGGCGAACCTGCTCCGGCGTTGGGCGGTCATCAAGGCGTGTTGCAGGATGCTTATAATATCGAAGCTCTGCGCGCGCTGGACATCATCATTACCTGTCAGGGCGGCGATTATACCAATGAAGTCTACCCGAAGCTGCGTGAAAGTGGCTGGCAGGGCTATTGGATCGATGCCGCATCCTCGCTGCGTATGAAAGATGACGCGATTATTATTCTGGATCCGGTTAACCACGGGGTGATTCAGCAGGGGCTGGATAAAGGCATCAAAACCTTTGCTGGCGGTAACTGTACTGTCAGCCTGATGCTGATGTCGTTGGGCGGCCTGTTTGCCAACAATCTGGTGGAGTGGGTTTCTGCCGCGACGTATCAGGCTGCTTCTGGCGGTGGTGCGCGTCACATGCGTGAGCTGCTGACCCAGATGGGCGCGCTGCACGGTGAAGTGGCGAAAGAGCTACAGGACCCGGCGTCTGCGATTCTGGATATCGAGCGTAAAGTCACCGCGCTGACCCGTAGCGGTTCGCTGCCAACCGATAATTTCGGTGTGCCATTGGCGGGCAGCCTGATTCCGTGGATCGACAAACAACTGGATAACGGCCAGAGCCGCGAAGAGTGGAAAGGTCAGGCGGAAACCAACAAAATTCTGGGCACCAGTAGCGTCATTCCTGTCGATGGTCTCTGCGTGCGCGTCGGCGCACTGCGCTGCCACAGCCAGGCATTCACCATCAAACTGAAGAAAGACGTGGCGCTGCCGGAAATCGAACAGCTGCTGGCCACGCACAACGACTGGGTGAAAGTGGTGCCGAACGATCGTGACATCACCATGCGTGAACTGACGCCTGCTGCGGTAACGGGCACGCTCTCTACGCCAGTGGGTCGTCTGCGTAAGCTGAACATGGGGCCGGAATACCTGTCCGCCTTTACGGTTGGCGATCAGCTGCTGTGGGGAGCCGCTGAACCGCTGCGCCGTATGCTGCGCATCCTGCTGTAGTTATCTTGCTATAGTCTTCCTGCTTTTCTGGCGCAGCATCGGTTGGTGTTGCGTCAGTTTCATATTCACGTTATATCGGAAATAGAAATGAATGAATACCGACAGTGAAGAGGAGATACCGCAGGTATTGACCTGGAGAAATCAGAAATTCGTTGTAACAACGAATAACGATCTACTGGATATTGATGCCATACATTGCTATTTGACGCGTTCAAGCTGGGCAACGGGCATTGATATTGATACCGTTCAGGAATCCCTTGCTAACAGCCTTAATTTCGGGTTATTTACTGAAAGTAAGCAGATTGGGTTAGCACGTGTAGTGACGGATTTTGCGACTTTCGGTTATCTCTGTGATGTTTATGTACTGGAAGAATATCAGCAGCAAAAATTGGGAAGCTGGTTAATGGAATGCTGCCTTGACCACCCAGTGCTTAAGCGGTTGCGGCGTATTATGTTACTGACATCAACTGCACCATGGCTCTATGAAAAAGCAGGATATTCTCCGGTTAACAAAGAAAACTATGTCTGGACGATTACTCGTCCTGATATGTATCAATCAAAGATTCATCCGGCTTTAGTAAAACCGTCAGATTAAGAGTCGTACCCCTCTATTAAGCATTGTTTTAGGCAATGTTCTTATCTCTGTCAGATCCTGATCCTAGCTACGGTAACGCGTTTATCGGCGAAATTAGCCCTACAACTCTGTCGTATGATAAATAAATCTATAATATTGGGTGTTAAGTTCATTTTTATGGGATAAGCCCCAATATGATGGATTTAAGCGTACGTGATCGACTGTGCAATGTGTGTTTTTCACAATTGTGATGATTCAGTCTGACGTCACGGTTGTTTACGTATCCACCCGCAACGCCTTTATCTAACCCATCACGCCACGCTATCCAGCTGTTCCAATACCTGACGGGGTGAAATCAGCGGGACACGTACTTCTACCCGGGTGAATTTATCCGCTTCGCTGACGACGGTGATGCCATAGCGGTTGCCGTAGCGTGCTTTGATCCGGCGGTCGACCAAATTCATGCCTAGTCCATCACCGCCGCTGCGGGGCTGATAGGTGCCGGCGTTATCTTCCACTGACAGCTCCAGCGTGTTGGCGTGCAGGCGTCCGCTGATGTGGATGTGCCCGCTTTCAATCATTTGTGAGATACCGTGCTTAATCGCATTTTCGACGATGGGTTGCAGGGAAAACGCCGGCAAGCGAGCCTCACGCAGGGCTTCCGGTAGTGAAATATCTACCGTCAGATGATCGGCAAAGCGTGCTTTCTCGATTTCGAGATAAGCGTTAACGTGCTCCAGCTCGTCATTGAGCGAGACTTCATCGTTGCTGCGCTTGAGGTTTTTACGGAAAAACGTCGATAGAGACAGCACCAACTGGCGGGCATGAGCGGGATCGCGTCGTATCACGGCGGACAATGTATTCAGCGCGTTGAACAGAAAATGGGGGTTGACCTGCGCGTGCAGCAGCTTGATTTCCGATTGGGCCAGCAGCTGTTTTTGCTGCTCAAAACGGCCTGTCAGAATCTGTGCAGAAAGCAGGTGGGCGATCCCTTCTCCCAGCGTGCGGTTAATGCTGGAAAATAGCTTATTTTTGGGCTCATAAAGCTTGATCGTGCCGACAACGCGCTGATCTTCGCCCCGCAGCGGGATCACCAGCGTGGAACCGAGTTTGCAGTGTGATGACACCGAACAGGTATAAGACACCTCGTTGCCGTCGGCATACACCACCTGATTGTTGTCTATCGCCCGGCGCGTGTGTGATGAGGTGATAGGCGCACCGACATTGTGGTGATCATCGCCCAGTCCGATGAAGGCCAGCAGTTTGTCGCGATCGGTAATCGCCACGGCACCGACCCCCAGTTCTTCATACAAAATACGGGCAACGCGCATACTGTTTTGCGGGTTGAACCCCTGGCGCAGCGCCCCTTCGGCGCGGGCGGCGATTTGCAGCGCTTTGGCGGAAAATGCAGAGGTGTATTTTTTCCAAAAATGGCGCGTCTGTCGAGCAGAATGCGCATAAACATGGCGGAACCGACGGTATTGGTAATCATCATCGGTAGCGCGATATCTCTCACCAGCTCAACGGCGTTATCAAACGGACGAGCGACCAACAGAATAATCGCCATTTGCAGGCATTCCGCTACCAGTGCGGTCAGACCGACGACGAGGGGCTGAAACAGCAAATCGATACGATTGCGGCGTGCCAGATAGCGGTGTAACAGCCCGCCGAGCAGGCCTTCGGCAATCGTTGACAGCATACAGGCCAGCGCGGTCATACCGCCCATCGAATAGCGGTGTAACCCGCCCGTTAACCCAACGAGAAAACCAACGGAAGGGCCGCCCAGCATGCCCCCGAGCACGGCACCCGTCGCGCGGGTATTGGCAATCGAATCGTCTATATGCAGGCCGAAATAGGTTCCCATAATGCAAAACACGGAAAACACCAGATAGCACACCAGCTTGTGCGGCAGACGGATAGTGACCTGCATCAGCGGGATAAATAGCGGTGTCTTGCTGAGCAAATAGGCGATAACCAGATAAACACACATCTGCTGTAACAGGGAAAGAATCAGATCAACCTGGCTAACCATGGGCGGGGTCTCGTCATACATCGGTCAACATACATAATCCGCCAAATTGTACTGCTTTTTGCCAGCGGACGAATCGATCTTTAAACAAAAGATGCTAATTATCTCGTGTCATAACTTATTCATATAAATATAAACGGAAAAATTTCATCAGTTCTCTGATATTTCTCCGTTCTTTGACTACGCTGAATTAGGGGGCGTGGCTCAAGAACTCTTTCATACTATTCATTATTTTTACACGTCGCCGTTATTCATTAGCAAGCTAATAACCCGTTATTTTTATTGATTTTTTGTTAAAAATAAGTAGCGGGAGAATATAAGTGCAACCTAATGCGCTTTTATATTACTTATTTATTTAATTCAAATGGTTAATCAGAGGATGGATACCATGTCAGCGTTTTCTGATGCGATTAATTCACTTATTTCCGGGCATTACGCCGATCCGTTTTCGCTGTTAGGTATGCATCATTCTTCTAAAGGCCTTGAAGTTCGGGCACTGCTGCCGGATGCGCAGGCAGCCTGGGTGGTTGATGCCAGCAATGGACGAAAAATTGTCGAGCTGGAACGTATAGACGAACGCGGTTTTTTTTGTGGTCTGGTGCCGCGTCGTAAAAATGCCTTCCGTTATCAATTGGCCGTGACCTGGCGTGAAGAAACCTGGGTGATTGAAGATCCTTACCGCTTTGGCCCGCTGTTGCAGGATATGGACATTTGGCTGTTGGCCGAAGGTACCCACCTGCGGCCTTACGAGCGATTAGGCGCCCATCTGGAAACATTGGACGGGGTAGAAGGGACGCGTTTTGCCGTCTGGGCGCCGAATGCACAACGCGTTTCAGTGGTGGGGCAGTTTAATTTCTGGGACGGTAGACGCCATCCGATGCGGCTGCGTAGAGAAAACGGCATTTGGGAACTGTTTCTGCCCGATGTGAAAGCGGGGCAGCTCTACAAATATGAAATGATCGACAGCCACGGGAACGTCCGGTTAAAGGCCGACCCGTATGCGTTTGAAGCACAGATGCGCCCCGATACCGCATCGCTGATTACGCCACTGCCTGAGAAAGTCCCGACCTGCGATGCCCGGCGTGAGGCGAACAGCCTGCGTTCACCGATCTCCATTTATGAAGTTCATCTCGGTTCCTGGCGGCGGCATACGGATAACAATTTCTGGCTGAGCTATCAGGATCTGGCGAAGCAACTGATTGATTACGTGCAGTATATGGGCTTCACGCACGTGGAGCTGATGCCGATTAACGAACATCCGTTCGACGGTAGCTGGGGTTATCAACCGCTGGGGCTCTATGCGCCAACGCGCCGTTTCGGCACTGCGCAGGAGTTCAGAGCGTTTGTTGATGCGCTCCATGACGCGGGCATTAACGTCCTGCTGGACTGGGTGCCGGGGCACTTTCCCGGCGACGAATACGGTCTGGCACAGTTTGACGGCACCGCGCTGTATGAATATGCCGATCCGCGCGAAGGCTATCATCAGGACTGGAACACGCTGATTTATAACTATGGCCGCCATGAGGTGCGTAACTATCTGGCGGGTAACGCACTGTTCTGGATGGAACGTTATGGCATCGACGGGCTGCGGGTGGACGCCGTGGCTTCCATGATTTACCGCGACTACAGCCGTAGCGAAGGACAATGGGTGCCGAACCATTACGGCGGTAAAGAGAATCTCGAAGCGATCGCGTTTCTGCGCTACACCAACCACATGCTGGGACATGCGGCACCCGCGGCGATCACGCTGGCCGAAGAGTCTACCGATTATCCGGGCGTGACGCTGCCGCCAGACTGCAACGGTTTAGGATTTCACTACAAATGGAACATGGGCTGGATGCACGACACGCTGGCCTATATGCAGCACGATCCGGTTCACCGCAAATATCATCACGATTTGCTGACATTCGGCATGTTGTACGCCTACAGCGAGAACTTCGTGCTGCCGCTGTCTCACGATGAGGTGGTGCACGGTAAGCGTTCGCTGCTGGATCGCATGCCCGGCGATGCCTGGCAGAAATTTGCCAATTTACGCGCCTATTACGGCTTTATGTGGGCGTATCCCGGCAAGAAGCTGCTGTTTATGGGCGGCGAATTTGCGCAAGGTCGTGAATGGAACCACGACGCCAGTCTGGACTGGCATTTGCTGGATGAGCCGGAAGGCTGGCACCGGGGCGTGCAGACGTTGGTACGCGATCTCAACCATTGCTATCGCCAACAGCCGCCGTTGTATCAGCTGGATTTTCAGCCGCAGGGCTTTGAATGGCTGGTGGTAGATGACCGGGAAAACTCGGTCTTTGCCTTTGTGCGGCGTGACGAGCAGGGCAACGAAGTGCTGGTGGTCAGCAATTTCACGCCAGTTCCACGCTATGGATACCGCATCGGTATTAACCAACCCGGTGGTTGGCGGGAAGTGATCAACACGGATTCTGGCTATTACAACGGCAGCAATCTGGGCAATGTCGGAACGATTTACAGCGAGGAATGGGGCAGCCATCAGCGTCAGCATTCTCTTGTGCTGACCATTCCGCCGCTTGCCACGCTGTATCTGGTGAAGGAGGCGTGAATGGCGGAATTACAGACGGGTAAGCCGACGCCGCTGGGAGCCAGTTTTGATGGACAGGGCGTGAACTTCGCGCTGTTTTCGGCGGATGCCGAGCGGGTCGAACTGTGTGTCTTTGATGAACGTCAGCAGGAACAGCGCATTGAGATGACGGCACGCAGCGGCGATATCTGGCATGGCTATCTCCCCGATGCACAGCCGGGGCTACGCTACGGTTTCCGGGTCGATGGCCCGTTCGAACCTTCTCAGGGGCTGCGTTTCAATCCGCATAAGCTGCTGTTGGATCCCTGCGCCCGCCAGCTTGATGGCTGGGTGGTGGATGATGAGTGTCTGCAAGGCGGGATTGATGAACGGGATGAACGTGACAGCGCTGACATCATGGCGAAGTGCGTGGTCACGGCTGAGGATTACGACTGGCAGGATGACCAACATCCGCAAACGCCCTCGAATCAGACGGTGATCTATGAGGCGCACGTTCGCGGGCTGACGCAGTTGCACCCTGATATTCCCGAAGACATTCGCGGTAGCTATGCCGCATTGGGTCATCCGGTGATGATTGATTATCTGACGTCACTCGGCATTACCGCGCTGGAGTTACTCCCGGTACAGCAACATGCTGATGAACCCCGGCTTCAGCAACTGGGGCTGCGTAACTACTGGGGCTATAACGTGCTGCTGCCCTTCGCCGTAGATAACAGTCTGGCTGCGGGTGACGATGCGCTGAATGAATTTCGGGATGCGGTGAAAGCGCTGCATCACGCGGGTATTGAGGTCATTCTGGATGTGGTGTTCAACCATAGCGCTGAACTGGACGTTGAAGGCCCCACGCTGTGCCAGCGCGGTATCGATAACCGCAGCTATTACTGGCTGAATGAAAACGGTGAATACCATAACTGGACAGGCTGCGGCAATGTGCTGCGCCTGAACCATCCGGCGGTCATTGATTGGGTGATGGACTGCCTGCGCTTCTGGCGCGAGGTGTGCCACGTTGACGGTTTCCGCTTCGATCTGGCAACAGTGCTGGGGCGCACCCCGGATTTCACCGCCGCCGCGCCGCTGCTGTCCGCCATGAAACAGGATAGCCGCTTGCAGGGCTGCAAGCTGATTGCCGAACCGTGGGACATCGGGTATGGCGGTTATCAGCTCGGTCAGTTCCCGACACCGTTTGCCGAGTGGAGTGACCGCTACCGTGACGACATGCGCCGCTTTTGGCTGCATGGTGATATTTCTCTCGGCGCATTTGCCCGCCGCTTTGCCGCCTCCAGCGACATCTTCCAGCAGCATGACCGCCTGCCTTACGCCTCCGTTAATAAACTGACGGCTCATGACGGTTTTACGCTGCGCGATCTGGTGAGCTTCAACCACAAGCACAACGACGCCAATGGTGAAGGCAACCGCGACGGCACAGACAGCAATTTCAGCAATAACCACGGTACGGAAGGGCTGGAGGCGGATGACGACATCCTCCAGCGGCGGCTGGCCAGCCAGAAGGCGCTGCTGACGACGCTGATTTTGTCACAGGGAACGCCCATGCTGCTGGCGGGCGATGAGCTGGGGCACAGCCAGCAGGGCAACAACAATGCCTACTGTCAGGATAACGAACTGACCTGGCTGCACTGGGAAAACGCGAACCGCGAACTGCGCGAGTTTGTCGCCGGATTGATCCAACTGCGTCGCGCGATCCCTGCATTACAGCAGGAGACGTGGTGGCAAGAAGGGGACGGTGCAGTGCAGTGGTTGAACAGAGAAGGTCAGCCGTTGACGCCGCCGCAGTGGGAGCACGGGGAACATCAGTTACAGGTCTTACTGTCTGGTCGCTGGCTTGTGGTGTTTAACGCCAGCCTGCATGCCGGGGCGTTCGTTTTGCCAGAAGGCCACTGGCAGGTTTCACCGCCGTTTGATGAGACGAACCCGCCCGAGGGCGGAATGTGGCAAGGACAAGCGCAGGCCGTATGCGTCTTGATAAAGCAGATCGCCTAAGCGCAAGCCATTAAAAGAATAATCAGGAGATAGCCATGGTGAATAACGATAAGCATGACCCTCTGATGTTAGCAAGACAGCTCCCTCTGAAATCCGTGGCATTAATTCTGGCCGGAGGCCGTGGAACGCGACTAAAAGGGCTGACGGCGCTGCGTGCCAAGCCTGCCGTCCACTTTGGCGGCAAATTTCGCATTATTGATTTCGCGCTCTCTAACTGCCTGAATTCCGGTATCCGCCGTATTGGCGTGATTACGCAATATCAGTCGCATACGCTGGTGCAGCATATTCAGCGCGGCTGGTCATTTCTGAATGCAGAGATGAACGAATTTGTCGATTTGCTTCCCGCGCAGCAGCGTAACGCCACCGATCACTGGTATCGGGGAACCGCGGATGCGGTTTGTCAGAATCTCGACATCATTCGGCGCTACCGTGCGGAGTATGTTGTGATCCTCGCGGGCGATCACATCTACAAGATGGACTACTCGCGTATGCTCATCGATCACGTAGAGAAGGGCGCGGAATGTACCGTCGCTTGCCTGCCCGTGCCGCTGGAAGAAGCCAATGCTTTTGGCGTCATGAGCGTGGACAAACAGCACCGTATCCTCGATTTTGCCGAAAAGCCGGATAACCCGACGCCGATGCCAGATAACCCCGACATGGCGCTCGCGAGCATGGGGATCTATGTTTTTAATGCGGACTATCTTTATCAATTACTGGAAGCGGATCGTAATGCGCCGGACTCTAACCACGATTTTGGACAGGATCTGATCCCGAAGATCGTCTCGCAGCGTTTGGCCTGGGCGCATCCGTTTACCCTGTCGTGCGTCACGTCAGGTGAAGATGAAAACCAGTATTGGCGGGATGTCGGCACGCTGGAAGCCTACTGGCGCGCCAATCTCGATCTGGCGTCGGTCACGCCGGAGCTGGATGTGTACGATCGGCACTGGCCGATTCGTTCCGCGATTGAATCGCTGCCGCCAGCCAAATTTGTTCAGGACCGTTCCGGCAGCCATGGCATGACGATGAACTCGCTGGTATCCGGGGGCTGCATCGTCTCCGGTTCTGTTGTCACGCATTCCGTGCTGTTCCCACGCGTGCGGGTCAATTCATTTTGCAGTATCGATTCGACGGTAATTTTGCCGGATGTCAACGTAGGACGATCCTGTCGTTTACGCCGTTGCGTGATTGATCGCGCCTGCCACTTGCCGGAAGGCATGGTGATTGGTGAGAACGCGGAAGAGGATAGCCGCCGTTTTTACCGCTCGGAAGAGGGGATCGTGCTGGTCACGCGATCGATGTTGGAAAAGCTGTAAACACCATCGGAACAAAACGGGAGTAATAATGCGGGTCTTACATGTTTGTTCAGAGCTTTTTCCACTGCTGAAAACCGGTGGACTGGCGGATGTGGCTGGTGCGTTGCCCGGCGCGCAGATTGCGGCGGGAATGGATGTCCGCGTCATCCTGCCCGCCTTCCCCGATCTGAAAAAAGGCATCGCCAACATACAGGTTGTACGGGAGTTGGATACCTTCGCCGGGCACGTCACGCTGCTATTCGGTCATTTTAACGGCGTCGGTATTTATTTGATTGATGTGCCCGAGCTGTATGAGCGTGCGGGCAGCCCTTATCACGACCCTGCGCTTTACGCTTATGCTGATAATTATCTGCGATTCGCGTTGTTGGGGTGGATGGGATGCGAAATGGCGTGCGGTCTGGATCACTATTGGCGGCCTGATATCGTGCATGCCCATGACTGGCACGCAGGGCTGACCTGCGCCTATCTGGCCGCGCGTAACCGTCCGGCGAAGTCGGTCTTTACCGTTCATAATCTGGCCTATCAGGGGCTATTCGATGCCCGGCATATGCCGGGTATTCAGTTGCCGAGCGATTTCTTTCAGGTGTACGGTCTGGAATTTCATGGCCAGATTTCCTACCTCAAGGCGGGGCTGTTCTACGCTGACCATATTACGACCGTGAGCCCGACCTACGCGCATGAGATTACGCTGCCAGCGTATGGTTACGGTATGGAAGGCTTGCTGAAGGCGCGTGAAGAGGAAGGACGCCTGTCCGGCATCCTCAATGGCGTAGACGACATGATTTGGAATCCGGCGCACGATCCTTTACTGACGAACCATTACAGCCGTGATGCGTTGGCGAATAAAGCGGAAAACAAGCGCCATCTGCAAACGGCAATGGGTCTGAAGGTTGACGACAAGGCACCAGTTTTTGCCATCGTCAGCCGTCTGACCAGCCAGAAAGGGCTCGATATCGCCCTAAGCGCGATACCCGATCTGCTGGAGCAGGGCGGGCAGTTGGTGGTGCTGGGCGCAGGAGATGCGGATTTGCAGGAAGGCTTTCTGGCGGCGGCGGCCGAATATCACGGTCAGGTTGGGGTACAGATTGGCTATCACGAAGCCTTCTCACACCGCATTATTGGCGGCGCGGATGTCATCATGGTGCCGAGCCGATTTGAGCCTTGCGGGTTAACGCAGCTCTACGGCCTGAAATATGGCACGTTGCCGCTGGTGCGCCGAACCGGCGGGCTGGCGGATACGGTATCGGACTGTTCGCTGGAGAATCTGGCTGATGGGCTGGCAAGCGGGTTCGTCTTTAACGATTGCAGTGTGGGATCGCTATCCCGCGCGATTCGTCGTGTGTTTGTGTTGTGGTCCCGACCCACGTTATGGCGCTATGTGCAGCGTCAGGCGATGGCGATGGACTTTGGTTGGCAGGTTTCTGCTCAGGCTTATGGTGCGCTCTATCAACGCTTGTATACCCACTAGTTTTCCTGCTGCGCGTCATCCGCGTGCAATCTGAAAACGACAGGGTAGGGTAACACTCACTTGGGAATGAATATTATGAACTCGCCGTTTATCTATACTTCACCAACGCTCAGTGTGGAAGCGCTGAAACACTCTATTGCTTACAAGCTCATGTTTAGCGTGGGGAAAGATCCCTCCATTGCGAATAAACATGACTGGCTGAACGCCACGTTGCTAGCCGTGCGTGACCGGATGGTGGAACGCTGGTTGCGCTCGAACCGTGCACAGCTTTCGCAGGATGTGCGGCAGGTCTATTACCTGTCGATGGAATTCTTGCTGGGGCGGACGCTGTCGAACGCGCTGCTGGCGATGGGATTGTATGACGATCTGAAAGCGGCGTTGGATGGCATGGGGCTGGAACTGGACGATCTGCTACAGGAAGAAAATGACCCCGGCTTAGGGAACGGTGGCCTGGGGCGTTTGGCGGCCTGTTTCCTGGATTCGCTGGCAACGATGGCGCTGCCGGGACGCGGCTACGGTATTCGCTACGAATATGGCATGTTCAAACAGAATATCGTTAACGGTAAGCAGGCGGAATCGCCGGACTACTGGTTGGAATACGGCAACGCGTGGGAATTCCCGCGCCACAGCACGCGCTACAAAGTGCGCTTCGGCGGCCGTATCCAGCAGGAAGGCAGCAAAATGCGCTGGCTGGAAACGGAAGAAGTTATCGCGTGTGCTTACGACCAAATCATTCCCGGTTTTGATACGGATGCCACCAATACACTGCGTCTATGGGGCGCACAGGCCAGTAACGAAATCAATCTGGGTAAATTCAATCAGGGCGACTATTTTGCGGCGGTAGAAGATAAAAACCACTCGGAAAACGTGTCGCGTGTGCTGTATCCCGATGATTCCACCTATTCAGGCCGCGAACTGCGTTTGCGTCAGGAATATTTTCTGGTTTCGGCCACGGTGCAGGACATCCTGAACCGTCACTGGATGATGCATAAAACGTACAGCAATTTGGCGGAGAAGTTCGCTATCCACCTGAACGATACGCATCCGGTGCTGGCCATCCCTGAGTTGATGCGTCTGCTGATCGATGAGCACAAATTCAAATGGATAGAAGCGTGGACGGTGGTGAGAAAAGTCTTCTCCTACACCAACCATACGCTGATGCAGGAAGCGCTGGAAACCTGGCCTGTCGATATGCTGGGTAAAATTCTGCCGCGCCATCTGCAATTGATTTTCGAAATCAACGAACATTTTCTGGAATACGTCCAGAAAGAAGCCCCGGATGACAACGATCTGCTGGCGCGGGTTTCCATCATTGATGAAAACAACGGGCGTAAGGTGCGGATGGCGTGGCTGGCCGTGGTCGCCAGCCATAAGGTCAACGGCGTATCGGAGCTGCATTCGGACCTGATGGTGCAATCTCTGTTTGCCGATTTCGCCCGCCTCTTCCCTAATCGATTCTGTAACAAGACCAACGGCGTGACGCCACGGCGCTGGCTGGCTCTGGCTAACCCATCGCTCTCCAAACTGCTGGACGACACCATAGGCCACAACTGGCGCACCGATCTGAGTCAGTTGAGCGAATTGAAACAGCACATCGATTATCCGGCGTTTGTGCAGAAAATCCGTAAGGTGAAGCTGAAGAACAAAGTGCGCTTAGCGACTTATATGGCGGAAAACCTGAATATTGTGGTTAACCCTGAGTCGCTGTTTGATGTGCAGATTAAGCGCATTCACGAATACAAACGGCAATTACTGAATGTGTTGCACATCATTACGCTCTATAACCGCATTAAAGACGATCCTGATGTTGATCGTGTACCGCGCGTTGCCATCTTTGCGGGCAAGGCGGCATCGGCCTATTACATGGCGAAGCACATCATTAACCTGATCAACGACGTCGCCAAGGTGATCAATAACGATCCGGCATTGCACGATCGGCTGAAAGTGGTCTTCATCCCGAACTACAGCGTGAGTCTGGCGCAGTTAATCATTCCGGCGGCGGATCTCTCTGAGCAGATCTCGCTGGCGGGGACGGAAGCATCCGGGACCAGTAACATGAAGTTTGCCCTGAACGGTGCGCTGACGATCGGTACGTTGGATGGGGCTAATGTCGAAATGCTAGAACATATTGGTGAAGAGAACATGTTTATCTTCGGCAATACGGCTGAGCAGGTCGAAGCGCTGCGCCAGAGCGGCTATAACCCGCGACAGTATTACGATCAGGATGAAGAACTGCGCCGTGTGCTGACACAAATTACTACAGGCGTCTTCAGCCCTGATGACAGCCGACGCTACAGTGACCTGTTTGATTCACTGGTGAATTTTGGCGATTACTACCAGCTACTGGCGGACTATCGCAGCTATGTGGATACACAGGATCGGGTGGATGAGCTGTATGAGAAAAAGGACGAATGGGCGCGCTGTGCCGTCCAGAATATTGCCAACATGGGCTATTTCTCGTCTGACCGCACCATCGGCGAATATGCAGAGGATATCTGGAATATCAAACCGATACGGTTGTGATTGTGCATTGAGATGAAAAAGCGCCGTAGGTTTTTGCCTACGGCGCTTTTGTATTTGCGGCAGTAAAAGACGCTTGCGGTAACTGCTGATTAACCCGCTTTTGCCATTTGCTGTTGGCGGTGGTTGGCTAACCAGTCGCTGATGCGTTGTTTCTGTGCGTCATTCAGGCGCATGCCCAGCTTGGTGCGGCGCCAGATGACGTCGTCCAGCGTGACGGCCCACTCTTTCTCGACCAGATAGCGCAGTTCCGCTTCATACAGGTCATGACCGAAATCTTCACCCAGATCGCCGAGGCCTTGCACGTTAGTCAGAATCAGCTCGCTGTTTGAACCGTAAGTGCGGCTGTAACGGCGCGCCAGTGATTCCGGCAGGTTGAAGCGACGACGCAGCGCAGCGGCATAGTCGTCACGCGTGCCAGCGATATCACCACCCGGCAATACTGCATCTTTCGTCCAGGCTTTACCCGCTTGCGGATAGTATTTGTGCAGCTTCTCCAGCGCGTGTTCTGCCAGCTTACGGTACGTCGTCAGCTTGCCGCCAAACACGGAAAGCAGTGGAGCCTGACCGTTGTCATCATCGACAGACAGCGTGTAATCACGGGTAATCGCCTGCGGAGAATCGGACTCGTCATCACACAGTGGACGCACGCCGGAGTAAGTCCAGACGATGTCGTCACGCGTCAACTGCTGTTTGAAATGGTCGTTATACACATCCAGCAGGTAGCCGACTTCGTTATCGTCGATCTTCACATCGTGTGGATTGCCTTTGTATTCCACGTCGGTCGTACCGATGATCGAGTAGTCATCCTGCCACGGGATCACGAACACAATACGGTGATCTTTGTTTTGCAGAATATACGCCTGCGGCTGGTTATGGACTTTTGGCACCACGATGTGGCTGCCTTTGATCAAACGGATGCCGTAAGGCGATTTCAGTTGCAGGCCGTCATCAAAGAATTCTTTCACCCACGGGCCGGTGGCGTTCACCAGACCTTTGGCACGCCAGGTGAAGGTTTCACCGGTTAGTGAATCGACCGCATCCACAATCCACACGCCTTGCTCACGACGTGCACGGGTGACTTTGGTGCGGGTACGGACTTCACCGCCGCGTTTTGTCACTTCCTGCGCGTTTAACACCACCAGACGTGCATCGTCTACCCAGCAGTCCGAATATTCAAAGCCTTGCTTCAGTTCAGGCTTAAGCACGGAATCCGCGCCGAATTTCAGTCCCTTACTGGCAGGCAGGCTAACGCGTTTACCAATGTTGTCGTACATGAACAGGCCGATGCGAATCATCCAGGCCGGGCGCAGGTGCGGTTGATGGGGCAAACGAAAGCGCATCGGGAAAATAATGTGCGGAGCCATTTTCAGCAGCGTTTCGCGCTCAGACAGCGCTTCGCTGACCAAACGAAACTCATAGTGCTCAAGGTAACGCAGGCCGCCGTGAATCAGCTTGGAGCTGGCGGAGGACGTGGCACAGGCAAGATCCTGCGCTTCCAACAACAGGACTGATAACCCCCGCCCAGCCGCATCTGCGGCGATGCCTGCACCGTTAATTCCGCCGCCGATAACGATGAGATCTTTGGTTTCCACGTTTCTTCCTCCACCCTCGAATAAATCAAAATGTTCGTTTTCGAGCATTATAATAATCGAAAACAAACAAATCAGCCAATGGTTAACCAAATAAAAACATTTATGCGTGATGAAGCTAACAATATGATGATAGTTGTCACATTAAAGTAAGGGGTATTAGGCTAATACTGGTCACTTAAGCCCGTTATTAGGGGGAAACACAGGGGGAGGTTCCCGCAGGGAGGCATCCCCCTGTGGTCGCCCCGTGTATCTCGATGCTTAAACGATCGGCATTAGGGGATTTGGCTGGGGTTGTGCTGTTTTGTCATCACGCTTCACGTTAGTGAAGCACTGTTTTTATAAATAACCTTATAATCATATAGGTTTTATGCCGCTGAAGGCGGGTTACAATGACGCCAGTTGTTACGAACATCCTGTCCATTATTAACAAGGTTGTCACTTTCGATGGAACAATTTGAAGCTATTAGTCTTGAGCAAGCCCATTCTCGCTGGCAGGAAGGGGGCGTCGTCGTTGATATTCGCGATCCACAGAGCTTTGCCGCAGCCCATGTTCCCGGTGCGACGCACCTGACGAACGAAACCCTGTCTGACTTTGTGCGTGGCGCTGATTTAGAAGCACCGGTCATGGTGATTTGCTACCACGGTATTAGCAGCCGCAATGCGGCACAGTACCTGATTAGCCTGGGGTTCGATGCGGTGTACAGTATCGATGGTGGCTTTGAAGCCTGGCAACATCGCTACCCGCAAGACACGCAGGCGCAGGCCTGAGCGCATGACAATTAGCATTTTTATTATCATGTTTCTTACTCAACCCACTCGCTGGCGCTTCCTGTTATGACAATCCGCGTTATTGCTCTCTCCAACCCGCGTCTGGCTCAGGCATTTGTTGATTATATGCGTACGCAGCAGGTTCATCTGGAAATGCGGCCTCAGGGGCATGAAGCTGAGCTGTGGCTGGAGGATGAAACCCAACTCGGCAAGGTTCAGGAAGCGCTGGAGATTTTTCTGCGTGACCCGATGAACCCGCGCTATTTGGCGGCCAGTTGGCAAACCGGATCGATGGATACCGGTATTCAATACCAACGTTATTCTTACCTGCAAACGCTGAAACAAAAGGCAGGGCCGCTGACGTTATCCGTGATGGTTGTAACGATTGCGGTGTTTATCCTGATGCAGATCTCAGGCTATGAGAGCGTAATGACGTGGCTGGCGTTTCCGGCGGAGGGGCAGCAGCTACAGCTGTGGCGCTGGTTCAGTCATGCTTTGTTGCACTTTCCCTGCTGCACATTTTGTTCAATCTGATGTGGTGGTGGTATCTGGGCGGGCCGGTTGAAAAAGTGCTGGGAACCGGCAAACTGCTGGTCATCACGCTGGTTTCCGCGCTGGTCAGCGGCTGGGCGCAGTCCTGGTTCAGCGGTATCTATTTTGGCGGTTTGTCTGGCGTGGTTTATGCCCTGATGGGCTACGTCTGGCTGCGAGGAGAAAGGGAGCCAGATGGCGACTTATCGATGCCGCGTAGTCTGATGGCCTTCGCTTTACTGTGGCTGGTTGCCGGATATTTCGATATTTTAGGCATGTCGATCGCGAACGCGGCGCATGTGGCTGGGCTGGTTGTCGGGCTATTGATGGCCTTTTGGGACACGTATAATAAAACAAACCCCCGGTAAACCGGGGCGTCTTAGGGGATAAATGTGAAGCAGACACAACGGCATGACGCCATTATTGAACTGGTGCGTCGGCAGGGGTATGTCAGTACTGAAGAGCTGGTGGATCATTTTGCGGTGAGCCCGCAGACCATCCGTCGCGATCTGAACGATTTGGCTGAGCAGAATAAAATCCATCGCCACCACGGCGGCGCGGCTTTGCCGTCCAGTTCAGTCAATACGGCCTACCATGACCGTAAAATGATGTGGTCGGACGAAAAAGCGCGCATTGCCCGTCGGGTGGCGAGCCAGATTCCAGATGGCGCCACCTTGTTTATCGACATCGGCACGACGCCTGAAGCGGTGGCCTATGCGCTCATGCAGCATAAGGATCTGCGCGTGGTGACCAATAATCTGAACGTGGCAACGTTGCTGACGGCAAAAGAGGACTTTCGCCTGATTCTCGCCGGTGGCGAAGTGCGTACCCGCGATGGCGGTATCATGGGTGAGGCGACGCTGGATTTTATCTCTCAGTTCCGTCTGGATTTCGGCATTTTGGGCATCAGCGGTATTGACATGGATGGGTCATTACTGGAGTTTGATTACCATGAAGTGCGCACAAAACGGGCGATTATTGAAAATTCTCGCTGCGTCATGCTGGTGACGGATCATTCCAAGTTTGGCCGTAATGCGATGGTGAACTTGGGCAACATGGATTTGATCGACTATCTTTTTACCGATCAGTCACCACCAGCCAGCGTACTGAAAATCATTGAACAACATAAGGTACAGTTGGAGTTGTGTTGAGCCCGATGTGCCTTTTCCATGACGGACAACGGAGGAGGCACGATGTCAGATTCTTCAAGAAAGCCGAGTTCTGCAAAGCGATCAGGATCGTCAACGCGTTCAGCGACGGCAAAAAAGCCAGAGGCTTTAGCGCAGCCCGTGTCTTCCGCTCCTCCCCCCATTGCCTTTGATGCATCAGAATTTGCCGCCGCGCTGCGACGCCAACAGCGACTCGCTGGCGTCGCGTCGCTTAACGCGATGACGCCAGTACAGTGCTGGCGTGCCGTCAGCCTTGCGCTGTCTGAACAATTGCTGATGCATACCGCGTCGCCAACGCCGTCCACTGCCCATACGCCTCAGCGTCATGTGAACTACCTGTCGATGGAGTTCTTGCCCGGTCGTCTGACGGGCAACAACCTGCTGAATCTGGGATGGTATGACGCGGTAGCCGCTGCGCTGACGGAGCAGGGGCTGAATTTGAGCGATATTCTTGAACAGGAAACCGATCCGGGTTTAGGCAACGGCGGATTAGGTCGGCTGGCGTCCTGCTTTCTGGATTCGATGGCGACGGTAGGGCAGCCTGCAACGGGGTACGGCCTTAACTATCAGTATGGCCTGTTTCGTCAGCACTTTGCGCAAGAAAAGCAGCAGGAAACTGCCGATGACTGGCAGCGCGACGCCTATCCGTGGTTTGTACCGCGTGCGGAGCTGGCGGTGGATGTCGGGTTTGGCGGGCGTCTGCAACCCCAGACGGACGGCACCCTGCGCTGGCTGCCGGATACCGTTTTCAGAGGCGAAGCCTGTGACCTGCCGGTGATTGGCTATCACAACGGCGCCGCGCAGCCGCTGCGTCTGTGGCGCGCGACGCATCGCGATCCGTTTGATTTGACGCTATTCAACGAAGGGCACTATCTGCGCGCGGCCCAGGCGGGCATTTCTGCCGCCAGCCTGACCAGCGTGCTGTATCCGAATGACAATCACGCGGCGGGCAAACGCTTGCGCCTGATGCAGCAGTATTTCCACTGTGCCTGTTCGGTGGCCGATATTCTGCGCCGCCATCTTAAGGCGGGGCGTGCACTGTCCACGCTGCCGGATTACGAAGTCATCCAGCTTAATGATACTCATCCGACACTGGCGATCCCTGAGTTGATGCGGCTGCTGCTGGATGAGCATCAGATACCGTGGGATGAAGCCTGGTCGATAACCGGACGCACCTTCGCTTATACCAACCATACACTGATGCCGGAAGCGCTTGAGCGCTGGGACGAACGGTTGTTTGGCCGCCTGCTACCTCGCCACCTGTCGATCATCCGGCAAATTGATACGCAGTTTAAGGCGCTGGTCGAGGACAAGTGGCCCGGCGATCGACAGGTGTGGGCGAAGCTCGCCATCCGCCATCAGCGCCAGATTCGCATGGCAAACCTGTGCGTCGTCAGTTGCTTTGCGGTCAACGGCGTGGCCGCGCTGCACTCGGCGCTGGTAGTGAAAGATCTGTTTCCTGAATACCATCAGCTGTGGCCGACCAAATTCCATAACGTTACTAACGGCATTACGCCACGTCGCTGGCTAAAACAGTGTAACCCGGCGCTGTCCGCGCTGATCGACGATACGCTGCGCACGCCGTGGGTGAATGATTTGCCCGCACTGCAAGGGCTGGAACCCTATGCTGACGATGCCGGCTTTCGTGAGCGTTATCGACAAATCAAAGCCGATAATAAAACGCAATTGGCAACCTACCTGCGTCAGCAGTACGACATTGTGATCGATCCGCAGGCGCTGTTTGATGTGCAAATCAAACGATTGCATGAATACAAACGCCAACATTTGAATCTGCTTCATATTCTCGCGCTATATCGTCAATTGCGTGACAATCCGCATCTGGATATAGTGCCGCACGTCTTTTTGTTCGGTGCCAAAGCGGCACCGGGCTATGTATTAGCGAAAAACATCATTTACGCCATTAACCGGGTTGCTGCGGTCATTAATCAGGATCGCCGTGTTAACGATCGCCTTAAGGTCGTCTTCCCGCCGGACTATCGCGTCTCGCTGGCTGAACGGATGATTCCTGCTGCGGATGTGTCTGAGCAGATTTCAACGGCAGGCAAAGAGGCGTCTGGCACGGGCAATATGAAGCTGGCGCTGAACGGTGCGCTGACCGTCGGCACGTTGGACGGGGCGAATGTGGAAATGGCGCAGCAGGTCGGTGAAGACAATCTGTTCATTTTCGGCCACACCGTTGAACAGGTAAAAGCGTTGCAGGCGCAGGGCTATGAGCCGTCTGACTACCTTGCCGTGACGCCGCTGCTGCGTGAAGTGCTGAATGAGCTAGCGAGCGGCGCGTTCAGCCAGGGGGATAAAAACGCGTTTGCCCCGTTGTTGGATAGCCTGCTGAAGCTGGGCGATCCCTATATGTTAATGGCCGATTTTGCACCGTACTGCGAGGTGCAACAGCGTGTTGATGTGCTTTACCGTGAGCCGGATGAATGGACGCGCCGCTGTGTGCTGAATACCGCCAAAATGGGGATGTTCAGTTCGGACCGGGCGATCCATGATTACCAGACGCGCATTTGGCAGGCGCATCGTTAGGAAAAGGAGAGGGTGTTCAAGGTGGATAAACTGGCAAGCCAGCAGACAGGCGTCGCGGAAAGCTATACCGATGCCTATGGCAAAGAGCACATGGTTGCGGCCGCAATCAGAAACCAGATTCAGGCAATGATGGACGTTTCTGATAGCGGCAATGCGCCTTTGCCGCCTGTTCGTGTCTTTTTGCAGGGCCGGGATGCGATCATCGAGCTTGCTGGTCACGGTGAATTCCTCTGGACGCTGATGTATGAAAACGGCGGTCAAATTCAAGGACAGATAACGGGAGGTTCAACGCTGGCGTTGCCGGGCGTGTTGCCGCTGGGTTATCACTACCTGACGCTGACGCAGGCCGACCAGCGCTGGAGCTGCCGAATTATTGTCGCGCCGCACCGCTGCTATGAGCCAGAAGCCTTACAGCAGGGAAAACGCTGGTGGGGCGTTACCGTCCAGCTTTATACCCTGCGCTCGCAGAACAACTGGGGCGTCGGGGACTTTGGCGACCTGCGCCAACTGGTGGAGCAGATTGCCCGACGCGGCGGTGCCTTTGTGGGGCTGAACCCGCTGCATTCGCTGTATCCCGCACAGCCAGAAGCCGCAAGCCCTTACAGTCCTTCTTCCCGACACTGGCTGAATATTATTTATATCGATGTGAATCGCATTGATGATTTTCAGCAGAGCGAGGAAGCGCAGGCATGGTGGCACCGTGAGGATACACAAAGCGCGGTTGCCGCGTTACGGGCAGGGCGCTGGGTCGATTATGAACCGGTGACGTCGCTTAAACTGACCGCCTTACGGCTGGCGTTCCGCTACTTTACCACCCGCAGCGCGCTGGACCCACGCATTAGTGCTTTTCGTCAGTTTGTTGTCAGCGGCGGGCAGAGTCTGCAACTTCAGGCGACGTTTGATGCGTTGCAGGCTTATCTGAAAAAGCAGGGCGAGAACTACGCGGACTGGCACCAATGGCCTGCCAGTTACCATGACGTGCACAGTGAAACCGTGAAGTCATTCCGCCGTGAAAATAGCGATGAGATTACCTTCTACAGCTGGCTGCAATGGGTCGCGCATGAGCAACTCGCGGAGTGCTATGCGCACAGTAAACAGCTTGGCCTGCCGCTCGGCCTGTATCGCGATTTAGCCGTTGGGGTTGCACAGGGCGGCGCGGAAACCTGGGATGAACGGCAGCTCTATTGCCTTGATGCCTCTATTGGCGCACCGCCGGACCCGCTTGGACCACAGGGACAAGACTGGCAGCTCGCGCCGATGAACCCGACGATGATGCAGCTTCGCGGCTATCAACCGTTTATCGATGTCCTGCGCAGTAACATGGCGCACTGTGGTGCGTTGCGACTTGATCACGTGATGGCGCTCTTGCGCCTGTGGTGGATACCCAAGGCGGCGTCGGCGGGTAGCGGTGCTTATGTGCATTACCCGGTCGACGATTTGCTGGCGGTGCTGGCGCTGGAAAGTCAACGTCATCGCTGCCTGATTATCGGTGAGGATTTAGGCACGGTGCCGCCGGAAATTATCAGCAAACTGCATGACTACGGTATCTATTCTTACAAGGTGCTGTTCTTTGAAAAGGACGAGGAGAATCACTTCCGCGCACCGGAAGACTACCCGCGTCAGGCGATGACAACCATTACGACGCACGATCTCCCGACGCTACGCGGCTACTGGCAAACGGTGGATTTATCGCTGGGGCGGGAGTTGGGGCTGTACCCGACGGAAGCGTTACTGCAAGAACAAATGCAGCAGCGTGAGAAGGCGAAACAGGGGCTGCTCAACGCGTTGCACGAATTCGGGCTATTGCCGCAGCGGGTGGGGCGTAACTCGGCGCTGACGACGATGGGCGCGCCGCTGAGTCGCGGTGTTCATCGGTATGTCGCCGATAGCGCAAGCGCACTGGTCGGGTTCCAACTGGAAGACTGGCTGGATATGGCGACACCGGTCAATGTGCCGGGCACCAATCGTGAATACCCCAACTGGCGACGCAAGCTCACGCGCCCGCTAGAGTCGATCTTCGCTGACCGTTGCCTTGAACGGCTGGTTCGGGATATGGATTTGCGTCGTGGCGCGCCGATGAAAACGCAGAAAGCCTAAGGCAGAATGAATACGCATCCTCCCCTAAGCCGGGGAGGATGCCGAAGGATAAATCAGCAGGAGAGAGGATTAGTAGTAGGAGTGTTCGCCGCGCTGGTGTTCGGTGAGATCTCTCACGCCTTTCAGCTCAGGGAATTTTTCTAGCAGCTCTTTCTCGATCCCTTCTTTCAGCGTGTAATCGACCATAGAACAGCCGTTACAGCCGCCGCCAAATTGCAGAATCGCCATGCCGTCATCGGTAATTTCCATCAGCGTTACGCGGCCGCCGTGGCCAGCCAGCTGTGGGTTGATTTGCGATTGCAGCACATACTCAACGCGTTCCATCAGCGGGGCGCTGTCGTCCACTTTACGCATTTTGGCGTTTGGCGCTTTCAGCGTGAGCTGAGAACCTAACTGGTCAGTCACGAAGTCGATTTCAGCGTCTTCAAGATAAGGTGCGCTGAGTTCGTCTACGTAGGCAGAAATCTTTTCAAACTTCAGTACGGTATCGCTGGCTTCTACGGCATCCGGCGGGCAATACGAGACGCCGCACTCGGCGTTTGGCGTACCTGGATTGATAACAAATACGCGAATCTGTGTGCCTTCTTCCTGTTTTGCCAACAGTTTCAGGAAATGCTCCTGAGCAGCATCGGTAATACGGATCATAATAGTAAGCTCAATAGTTGACTGCACTTGTCGGTTATAATACGCCCATCCTCCCCCCAACTACAAGGTGCGGCACACACACCAGACCTGAACGCCCGCCGCACCTTGAGCCAGCAGCAGCCTGCTGATTTCCGCGGCGGTACTGCCCGTCGTGACCACATCATCCAGTAACACCACCTGTTGCCCGGACAGCGAAATATCACACGAGAATGCGCCCCGCAGGTTCCGCCGCCGCGCGCTGGCGCTGAGCGTTTGCTGTAGCGATGTGCGCCGAGTGCGCTGCAATTCGCGGGGGTCATAAGCACAGTTCAGCCAGCGGGCGAGAGGACGGGCGAGCAACGCGGTCTGGTTGAAGCCGCGATGCCACTGACGGTTTCGGTGCAGAGGAACGGTGAACAGACGGTCAGGGCGGAACAGGGGAACCTGTCCGGTGAGTTTCCGCTCGCGGTAGGTCATTTGCCAGCGCAGTAAGAGTTGCCGGGCGAGCACGGCTGCCAGCTCGGTTTTACCGTGGAACTTAAACTGTTTCAGCAGCGTGTTAAACGGCGGTACATAGTCGCTGATAAAGGTGAGCGATTGCCAGGGCGGTGGATTTTGCAGGCAGCGCCCGCACTGACGCGCTGTGTCGCCGGAGGGCAAGCCACAACGTGGGCAGCAGGCGGGCAGACGCGGCAAATGGCGCTGGCAGTACGAGCAAATGCCTTGCCGACTACGATGAAGCGGTAATAAACATAGCCAGCAGCGGGCGGTGATGGTTAACATATTTTTTCCCTAAAAATGTTTTTCCCTGAGTAAGGAAGATAACGGATGGCAGCGTTGTATTGGCAGACCGAAGGTGCAGGAAACACGGATCTTGTGTTGCTGCACGGGTGGGGATTGAATGCGCAGGTATGGCAAAGCATTATTGCGCGACTCGCCCCGCATTTTCGTCTGCATAGGGTCGATCTGCCGGGTTATGGCAGGAGTCAGGGGTTTGGACCGATGTCGCTGAGTGACATGGCGGCGAAGGTATTAGCGCAGGCACCGGAACGTGCCGTCTGGCTAGGCTGGTCGCTGGGCGGATTGGTTGCCAGCCAGATTGCGTGGCGCGCGCCTGAGCGCGTGGAAAAGCTGATTACCGTGGCATCGTCGCCCTGTTTCAGCGCACAGGACGGCTGGCCGGGTATCAAGCCGGACGTCTTGCAGGGGTTTCAGCAGCAGCTCAGTGAAGATTTCCAGCGTACGGTCGAGCGGTTTTTGGCGCTGCAAACGCTGGGAACGGAGAGCGCACGGCAGGATGCCCGACTATTAAAAAGCGTGGTGCTGGAACAGCCAATGCCGTCCGTCGAGGTATTAAACGGTGGGTTGGCCATATTGCGTGAAGCGGATTTACGTCAGCCGTTAGCCGACTTGGCCGTGCCGTTCCTGCGGCTTTATGGTGCGCTAGACGGGCTGGTGCCGCGCAAAGTCGCTGGATTGCTGGATGAGCAGTGGGCGAATTCGACGTCGGCGGTGATGCCAAAGGCCGCGCATGCGCCGTTTATCTCGCATCCCGATGCCTTTACCGAGCAGGTGATCGCGTTCGCTCAGGCCTAGACGACGATAATTTACATTTTCTCCTCAATTTCTCCACGATTTAGCCGATGTCGGCAGTTAAGGTAATTTGTCACCTTATGCGCAGTCATATTGTTCACTTAAGCGTGGATTTAGGGGGAAACACGGTGATGAGGTTCCCGTAGGGAGACCTCGCACCGTGGTAGCCCCCGGTATCTCGATCCTTAAAAGAGCAGCATTATCCTGTGCACAGGTTTTTTCTCTGGGGTTAGTGGATCCTGTTCTGAACGATCATAAGTAGGCTGCTCATAAAGCAGCCACATTAAAATATGGCTGAGGAGTATAGAAGCGATGGCGAATTTTTTTGTCGACCGTCCTATTTTTGCGTGGGTGCTGGCTATCCTTCTCAGCCTGTGCGGTATGTTAGCCATCAAGTCATTACCGCTGGAACAGTATCCCGATCTGGCTCCACCCAGCGTGCGGATTACGGCGAGCTATCCCGGTGCATCGGCGCAAACGCTGGAAAATACCGTTACGCAGGTTATTGAGCAGAGTATGACCGGGCTGGATAACCTGATGTACATGGCCTCAGACAGCAGCAATACCGGGCAAGCGCGCGTTATGCTGACCTTCGAGGCGGGTACCGATCCTGATGAAGCTCGCCAGCAGGTGCAAAACCAGCTTCAATCCGCTATTCGCAAGTTGCCACAGGAAGTCCAACAGCAGGGTGTCACCGTGAGCAAAACGGGCGATACCAATATCCTGATGGTCGCGTTTGTGTCTACCGATGGCAGTATGGACAAGCAGGATATCGCTGATTATGTTGCGACGAATATTCAGGAACCGATTAGCCGTATCAGCGGGGTGGGTGAAGTTTCTGCGTATGGATCGCAGTATGCGATGCGCATCTGGCTGGATCCGGCCAAACTGATGGACTATGCGCTGACCACCAGCGACGTGGTACGCGCCATCGAATCGCAGAACAGTCAGGTTTCGGTCGGGCAAGTCGGTGGCGTACCGTCGGTGGACAATCAGGCGCTGAACGCGACGATCAATGCACAATCCCTGCTACAGACGCCACAGCAGTTCCGTGATATCACGCTGCGCGTCAATCAGGATGGCTCCGCCGTGACGTTAGCTAACGTTGCAGAAGTCGAACTGGGTGCCGAACGCTACGATTTTCTCAGTCGTTTCAACGGTCAGTCCGCTTCTGGTTTGGGAGTGACGCTGGCGTCTGGCGCGAATGAGCTGGAAACAGATAAGCGTGTCAGGGAGCGTATCGAGGAACTATCACACTATTTTCCGCACGGGCTGGAAGCTAAAATCGCTTTTGAAACCTCCCCTTTTGTTAAAGCCTCTATCACCGATGTGGTGAAAACCCTGTTTGAAGCGGTGCTGTTGGTTTTTCTGGTGATGTACCTGTTCTTGCAGAATTTTCGTGCCACGCTGATTCCCACGATTGCGGTGCCGGTGGTGTTGCTCGGTACGTTTGCCGTGCTGTACGTCTGTGGGTTCAGCCTGAACACCCTGACGATGTTCGCGATGGTGCTGGCGATTGGTCTGCTGGTCGATGATGCCATTGTGGTGGTGGAGAACGTCGAACGGGTGATGAGCGAAGAGGGGCTCTCACCACGGGAAGCGACACGAAAATCAATGGGGCAGGTGCAGGGCGCGCTGGTCGGGATTGCGCTGGTGTTGTCCGCCGTGTTTGTGCCGATGGCCTTCTTTGGCGGCACCACGGGAGCGATCTACCGCCAGTTTTCCATCACGATTGTGACGTCAATGATTCTGTCGGTGCTGGTGGCGATGATTCTGACGCCTGCGCTGTGCGCGACGCTGCTCAAGCCGCTTGCCAAGGGGCAGCATCATGGCCGCAAAGGGTTCTTCGGCTGGTTTAACCGGAGCTTTACCCGCACGTCGCTGAAGTATGAGCGCGGCGTCGGCAAGATATTGATTACCAGCGGACGCTGGCTGCTGCTGTATATGGGCATCATCGGGGTTATGGCTTTCCTGTTCTTCCGACTGCCGACCTCGTTTTTGCCGCAGGAAGATCGGGGCGTGTTCACGACACAAGTGCAGCTACCGCCAGGGGCGACGCAGCAGCAGACCTTACAGGTGGTTCACAAGATCGAGCAGTACTATCTCACGCAGGAAAAAGACACGGTGACGTCCGTGTTTTCCACCATTGGTTCAGGGCCGGGCGGAAACGGGCAAAACGTGGCGCGGCTGTTTATACGTCTTAAAGACTGGAGCGAACGCACCACGCCGGAGAGCAGCTCGTTTGCCGTGATTGAACGCGCGACCAAAGCCTTTCGTCATATTCAGGAAGCGCGCGTGTTTGCCAGTAGCCCGCCGTCGATTAACGGGCTGGGTAGTGCCGCTGGTTTCGCCATGCGGTTACAGGATCGCGCTGGGCTGGGGCACGACGCACTGATGGCGGCGCGGGATCAACTGTTAAATATGGCTGACAGTAACCCCGAACTGACGCGCGTGCGCCACAATGGTCTGGATGACAGCTCGCAACTGCGGATTCATATCGATCAGCGTAAAGCACAGGCGCTGGGTGTGTCGGTGGATGACCTTAACAGCACGCTGAAAACGGGCTGGGGATCGACCTATGTCAATGATTTCCTTGACCGTGGCAGGGTGAAGAAAGTTTACGTTCAGGCGGCGGCGAAGTTCCGTATGCTGCCGGACGACATCAGCAAATGGTATGTGCGTAACAACCGTGGCGGCATGGTGCCGTTCAGCGCCTTTGCGCAAACCGTCTGGGAAACCGGCTCGCCGCGTCTTGAGCGTTACAACGGTTATTCCTCGCTGGAGATTGTCGGTGAAGCGATGCCGGGCGTCAGTACCGGTACTGCCATGACGATCATGGAATCGCTGGTGGCGAAGTTGCCGGAAGGCTTTGGCTTAGAGTGGACGGGCATGTCGTTGCAGGAGCGGCTGAGCGGGGCGCAGGCGCCGGCGCTGTATGCGATTTCTCTGCTGGTGGTGTTTCTGTGTCTGGCCGCGCTGTATGAAAGCTGGACGGTGCCGTTTTCCGTCATGCTGGTGGTGCCGATGGGCGTGCTGGGGGCGCTGGTGGCAACCTGGGCACGCGGTCTGGAAAACGATGTCTATTTTCAGGTTGGGCTACTGACGGTAGTCGGGCTATCGGCGAAGAACGCCATCTTGATAGTGGAATTCGCCAACGAAATGAACCAGAAAGGGAAGGATCTGGTTGAGGCTACGCTGGAAGCCTCCCGCCAGAGACTGCGGCCGATATTGATGACATCGCTGGCATTTATTTTCGGTGTTCTGCCGATGGCGATCAGCAGCGGCGCGGGTTCGGCCAGCCAGCATGCGGTGGGTACGGGGGTGATCGGCGGTATGCTTGCTGCGACTTTCCTCGCGATTTTCTTCGTGCCGCTGTTCTTTGTCGTTGTACGGCGTCGCTTCCCGTTAAAGGAGAAGGTGTCGAAATCAGTGGAATAAACCCAATAAAAATATAATGCATTTGCATTGCTCTAGTAATGCAAGTGCATTACACTGATTGTGTATCGCGTAATTACGGCATTCCAACATAGAGAGTGAATACGCTAACCTGGTGTTATTCGCCATGATTCGGTTGTTTTAACCGATAACATTTAATACTTAACACGAGTTCAGTCACGCGATACTGAGGGTTAAAAAATGTTTAATTTAAAATCAGCGGATGTATTGTTGCGCGCCGATAGCCGCTTAACGGCGCGTAGTCAGACAACGATTCCATCGTCTGTGCGTGATGCCATGAACCTGCAACCTGGGGAGTACATTCATTATAGCGTGCTACCGGGTGGGCAGGTGCTGATCAGTCGGCGTGAAGAGGCTGTAGATGACGATCCCGTTATTCATCGTTTTCTGCATTTTTTGGCTGAAGATATGCAACATCATCCAGAAAATATTAAGCCGTTTGATCAATCGCTTATGTCACGTGCCAGTGTGTTAACCGCAGGGATGGATATTGATCTGGATGCACCGCTTACTGACGACGAGTGAGCAAAATGGTTGATAAGCGAGTAATAAATGGGTGGCAGCTATTTACGCATCCTTGTTTTGATGTGCAGTTTGAGTCTCTTATTGTTGAAGTTGAACAATTGAGAAAAAAACACCCAGAATCTTATCAGAAAAAGCAGGCAACTAAGCTATTGGCTGCAATAGTCAAAGTCATCCGTACTGAGATTTGTGGCGATCCGTCCCAGACGAAGTTTAGACAAGGCGATACGTTAGGCGAAGGCAACAAACATTGGTTCAGGGCAAAATTTCTGGGTCAGTATCGGTTATTTTTTCGCTATAGCGAGAAACATAAAACTATCATCCTTGCCTGGGTCAATGATTCAGACACTAAACGAGCATATGGCGATCAGCATGATGCTTATAAAGTTTTTAGCGGCATGCTAGCAAGCGGGAATCCTCCGGGAGATTGGAAGCAATTGCTTGCTGAATCCTATAAGGAGACCATGCTTACGCAAATGCTCGTGCGGCCATAATTTTTAAGGAAATTCATCAAACTGTAAAAAAAGGTAACTACGTTATTTACTGCTAAATTACGCAACCAAGGACATAACAATGAAAGCTCGCTGGTTACTGCCTTTACTGATTTCTGCTGCTTTACCGGGGATGGTGCAGGCTCAGGCTATTTATCCCATTGACCGCGCCACGATGCTGGCAGGCGGAAAATTCGATTTTAAAGTCGAGTTTGATGAAGTGCTCAAGCCGGAAGATATCCGCATTCTGATCAACGGCAAAGATTACCAGCAGGTGCTGGGCAAAACGGCGTCGTTTGTTGAGCGTGAAGACGGCGGCAATGCTTCCACGATCTGGCTGCGTGATGTGAACTTACCGGAAGCAGGTAAGTATGTGGTAGAGGCCGAAGCCAAGGGCAAAAAGACGCAGGTGAACTGGGAGGTTTATCAGGCGTCCGGTACGCGTAAAGCCAAAAACGTGATTCTGTTCATCGGCGATGGCCTGTCCGTTGCACACCGCACCGGTGCGCGCATCTTGTCCAAAGGAGTGACGGAAGGGAAGGCAGACGGTCGTCTGGCGATTGATGACCTGCAATATATGGCGTTTGCCGGCACATCCAGTACTGACTCTATCGCGGCCGACAGCGCCAACACCATGAGTGCCTACATGACCGGTCACAAATCCGGTGTGAACGCGCTGGGTGTGTACGTCAGCCGTAGCAAAAACTCATTGGAGCACCCGAAGCAGGAAACGCTGGGTGAGCTGTTAACACGTTCTACCAAGATGTCTGTCGGCGTCGTCAGCGATGCTGAACTTCAGGATGCTACGCCAGCGGCGGTCGTCTCTCACACTCGTCGTCGTGCGGATAAAGCGGAAATCGTTGAGATGTTCTACAACGTGCAGCCTACCGTCATGCTGGGCGGCGGTTCTGCCTACTTCCTGCCGAAAAGCACGCCGGGCTCTAAACGTAAAGACGAAACCAACTACGTTGAGAAGTTCCAGCAGGCGGGCTACTCATTGGTGACCGATGCGGATTCTCTGAAGAAAAACGCGGCGCAGGCCACCAAGCTGCTGGGGCTGTTCCATACCGGCAATCTGGATGGTGTGATGGATCGTCGTTTCCTGAAAAACGATGTCGCCAAGAAATTCCCTAACCAGCCTGACCTGACGGACATGACGCAGGCGGCGCTGGATGTGCTGTCCAAAAACAAAGACGGCTTCTTCCTGATGGTGGAATCCGCGCTGATCGACAAAGCCTCGCACCCGCTGGATTGGGAACGTGCTTTCACCAACACCATCATGCTGGATCAGTCTGTGGCTATCGCGAAGAAATTCGCCGAGAAAAACCCGGATACGATGATTATCGTGACGGGTGACCATACTCACGGTCTGTCTATCATCGGTACCGTGGATGACAACAAGCCGGGCACGGAGATGCGTGAGAAAGTCGGCGTGTATGAAGAAGCGGGCTACCCAAACTATCAGGATGCCAACAAAGACGGCTACCCGGATGATCTGAACGTGTCTAAACGTCTTGCCGTGTTCTTCAACAACTTTCCGGATTATTACGAAACGTTCCGTCCGAAGCTGGATGGCCAGTTCGTTCCTGCTATCAAGAACGAAAAAGATGAATATGTTGCCAACAAAGCCTACGAGAAAGTGGAAGGTGCGGTATTCCGCGAAGGGATTCTGCCACGCTCTTCTGACACGGGCGTTCATGCCGTTGACGATATGGTGATTCAGGCTAGTGGTCCAGGTGCAGAACGTATCCGTGGCTACATGGAAAACACCGACCTGTTCCGGGTGATTGTGGACGCGCTTGCGGTTAAACCGCAGGACAAAAAGTAATCCGGCAACGCGATGAATAATGCGAAATGCAGCAAAGCGGGGGCAACCCCGCTTTTATTCTCTTGGTTGCGCACGGTGCTGGTGCTCCTCCTTCTCGGTGGTATTGCCCCGGTGAAGGCCGCGCAGTCTGAACTTTCCTTCGATAAGCTGTATGCCTCTTACGGCGTGCTGGGTCTGGAATTCTCCAATGACGTCAAAGCGCTCTCCGGTAAACGGGTCAAGATGCGCGGCTTTATGGCACCGCCGCTCAAGGCGGAGTCACAATTCTTTGTCTTAACCAAAATGCCAATGGCGCTGTGCCCCTTCTGTTCGTCTGATGCGGACTGGCCTGAAGATATTGTCGTCGTCTATCTCGCCAAACGTCAGACCTTCGTACAGAACAACACCATGATTGAAGTTGAAGGCGTGCTGGAACACGGTTCGTGGACCGATCCTGAAACGGGTTTTGTCAGCCTGTTGCGACTGCGTGAAGCCACGTTCGATACCCTTTAGGAGCGCCGATGGCGGAGCTATTGATTCAACACCTGAGTGTGACCTTTCCCGATACGTCCGAGGCGGTGCTGGATATTCCCGCGCTGTCTATTCGTTCTGGCGAGCGGGTCGCGGTGATGGGGCCTTCTGGTTCCGGTAAGACCACGCTGGTGAATGCCATCACTGGGATGGATCACAGCGGAACGGGCTGTGTGCAGTGGGAAAAGCAGGATATCTGGCAGATGAACGAAGCGGAACGCGACCGCTGGCGGGCACAACACATCGGGCTGGTGATGCAGGATTTCCATCTGTTCCCCGGTCTGAATGCGTTGGAAAACGTCTTACTGCCCGCGCAGTTTCACCACTGGCGGATACCGGCGTCGCTCAAACAGCGGGCGGCGGATTTGCTGGCTCAGGTGGGGCTGGATACCGCGAAACGCCCGATCGAAGTGCTATCACGCGGCGAGAAGCAACGGGTTGCCGTGGCGAGAGCGTTGCTCAGCAAGCCAGATATTATCGTTGCTGATGAACCAACAGCCAGTCTGGATGCGCAGAGCGGCGAGCAGATTGCCGATCTGCTGGTGACGCTAGCGCGCGATAGTCGCGCCACGCTTATTGCCATTACGCACGATGCGCGTCTGGCTTCGCAGATGTCGCGCTGTATCCAACTGGAAAAAGGACGCCTCGTGGCGGACACGCCGTATCAGGAGGATCGCGCATGATTCCTTGGCGTCTTATCTGGGTCGACTGGCGTCGGCTCTGGCCGGGTGTGCTGGTCGTGGTGTTGCTGATCGCGATGGCGACAGCGTTAAGTATTTCGGTGAGTTTGCAGGAAAGGGCGCTGCGCATGGGCAGTGCCAAAGCCGCTGACCGTTTCGATTTGGTGATCGGCGCGCCGGGGAGTGAAACCCAACTGGTGCTGTCATCCGTGTTTTTGCAACCGTCCGCGCTGACGCTGATTCCTGCGCAGGTGCTGGCCGATCTGGAAAAGAACCCGCTGGTGGCCTGGGCGGCCCCGGTCGCGTTTGGTGATTTCTATCAGGGAATGCCGATTGTCGGTACTACACCACCGCTGGTTACGGATAACGGTAAGCGGCAGCTCATCGCCGGACGCGTGTTCAACGATGACTTTGAAGCCGTAGTCGGCGAGCAAACGGGGCTGAGAGTGGGGAGCACGTTCAGCCCGATTCATGGTCAGGTGGGGACGGAAGGGGCGCATGCGCACGATGACGTCACCTACACCGTGGTCGGCGTGTTACCTGCTGACGGCAGCGCGTGGGATAAAGCGATTCTGGTACCGGTGAATGCAGTGTGGCGGGTGCACGGCATCCATCCACCGCATGGTGTGGACGATGATGGTGCGGACGATGCGCATCACGATGATCACGACCATGACGAACATGCCGATCATGAAACGCATGAGCATGAGGGGGAACATGACGGCCATGCACACGATCATGATGAAACCGCACATGTGCAAGGTGAGCATCACAACGACGCTCATCCAGCGGAAGGTGTGGAAAGTGATGATCATCATGCTGATGTCGCTCAGCCAGTAACGGCTTCACACGATGACGAGCACGGCGAAGCAGAAGCGCATGGACACGCGCATCAGGCGGGCTTGCCTGCTATCGTCGTTAAACCAAAAACGATCGCGGGTGCTTATCAGTTGCGGTCACTGTATCGCAGTAACACGACGCTGGCGGTGTTCCCCGGCGAAGTGCTGGTGAAGCTGTACTCGCTGTTGGGTGATATTCGTGAGCTGCTGACCTATATCTCGCTGGGCACGCAGGGGTTAGTCGGCGTCGCGGTGGCGATGGTGGCGGTTATCCACCTGCGGCAGCGGCAGAAACAGATTGGCGCACTCCGTGCCTTTGGCGCACCGCGCTACGGTATTTTCACGCTGATTTGGAGCGGGCTGATGTCGCTGGTGAGTGTCGGCGTACTGCTGGGCGTTGGTCTGGGCTATCTGGCTGCCCGTGCGATTGCGGTGGTCATGAGCGAAAAAAGCGGCTTTGTCCTGCCAGTGACGTTGGAATGGGAAGACATCCATTTCGTCCTGCTCCTGTTGCTTATCGCCGCCGTGGTACTCACCATCCCCGCGATGCTGTCTTACCGCCAATCTCCTGCTACGGCGCTACGTGGTGAGTAAGCCTCTACTATAGCCGTATTAGCATCGGGCGTGTGGTTTCTGCGCCCGGTGCTATTTTTTCACTTCCTTTCTTGTTCGTTTCTGAACACGCTCTGGCTGCCCTCACGAAAAAATGCCTGTGTCTATTGGTATGTAGCCTTTCCTTAGGCTGTGTGTTTGAATTTTGCACAATATCAAGCTGTGTATGTCATAGGATAAATAACGAACAATAATAGTGTTAATATTATTCATCTGAGGGAAATAATATTTCTATATATAATAACGATATTAATTATTCATCGCGGAAAAACATGTGTATAAAATGTTGACTATTTGTGTGTTAATTGATATTTTTCGTCCCTGTTAGATATTAATGATTATATTCTGTATAACTAAAAATAATTACATTTACTCTTTGGGAGATAGTTTTTTATCATTGAGCAAAGTCGGTAAGAGAGGGTAACATGGATCATGAAATCCATTCGTTTATCAAAAGGAAGTTGAAAGGAGTCGGTGATGTATGGTTTTCTTATTTTATGATGAGTAAAAACTCTACCAGCCAACCTTATATTATTTCGAATTATCCAGAAGCATGGATGAAGGAGTATATAAAAAAGAGATGTTTCTGAGTGATCCTATCATTGTTGCCTCATTAGCTCGGATCACGCCATTTTCCTGGGATGATAATGATCTTGTGACGCTAAGAGCCAAGAATCAGGATGTCTTTATTTCTTCTGTACAGCACGATATAAGTTCAGGTTATACCTTTGTTTTGCACGACCATGATAATAATGTGGCGACACTGAGTATAGCGAATCACCTGGAAGATGGGGATTTCGAAAAATGTATGAAAAATCATGAAAATGATTTACAGATGTTACTGGTGAATGTACATGAAAAAGTGATGGCCTATCAGCGAGCTATCAACGACCAAGATAATCCCCCCGATAATTCAAGAAACGCCTTACTCTCCCCGCGTGAAACCGAAGTGCTTTTCCAGGTTAGTAGTGGACGAACTTACAAAGAGGTTTCTCGTATATTAGGTATCAGTGAGGTCACCGTTAAGTTCCACATTAACAACTCAGTTCGTAAGTTGGATGTTATCAATTCCCGCCATGCTATAACTAAAGCACTTGAGTTAAATCTTTTCCATTCCCCTTGTGAATCTGTCGTGATGAAGCATATGGATACCCGCTAGCGTGTATTAATACTTGCTATTAGGGAGGAACCTATCCAAAAGAATAGTTACTCCCTATCTAAAAGAAATACAGTAGCTGAACTTTTACACGGTTAATATTTACCTTTGCCTTTTCTATGATACGTGACGAATACAAACGTTGTTTTCTCTCATGTTGTTATTAAGGTAAGGGTTATTACTGTGAGCAATAGTTTTTGCGTTGTTTATAAAGGTTCTGATACCGATATAAATAATATCCAACGCGACTTCGACGGAAAGGGCGAAGCATTATCTAATGGCTATCTTTATCGAACAGAATGGCCATTATCAGAAGTGTGAGATGGAAAGAGGATCGGCCTACCTAATAGGCTCGCTGTACAATCGGACGTTTCTGAGCGGATTGGCCGGCGTGTGGGAAGGCGAGGCTTATCTGGCAAATGATGCCGAGCTGTTAGCGTTGCTGTTCACGCGTCTGGGTGCGAATGCACTGGCGCTGGCTGAAGGTGATTTCTGCTTTTTCATTGATGAACCAAACGGCGAATTGACGGTGATTACCGAGTCGCGTGGTTTCTCGCCGGTTCATGTTGTACAGGGAAAAAAAACCTGGGTGACCAACAGCTTGAAACTGGTGACTGCGGCAGAAGGTGAGAATACGCTGTGGTTTGAAGAGGAGGCGTTGGTGTGTCAGTCGCTGATGCGGGCGGATACCTATACGCCGGTGAAAAATGCGCAGCGTCTTAAACCGGGTGCGGTGCACGTCCTTACGCACGATAGCGAAGGGTGTTCTTTCGTTGAAAGCCGCACGCTGACCACTCCCGCCAGCAACCAATTGTTAGCGCTTCCGCGTGAACCGCTGCTGGCATTGATTGAACGCTACCTTAATGCGCCGCTTGAGGATTTAGCGCCCCGCTTTGATACCGTAGGTATTCCCTTATCCGGCGGTCTGGATTCCAGCCTGGTAACGGCACTCGCCAGTCGTCATTTCAAAAAGTTGAATACGTATTCGATTGGTACGGAACTCAGCAATGAGTTTGAGTTTTCTCAACAGGTTGCTGATGCACTCGGTACACATCATCAGGTGAAAATTCTGTCCGAAACCGAGGTGATCAACGGCATCATCGAATCCATCTATTACAACGAAATATTTGACGGCTTATCCGCTGAAATCCAATCCGGGTTGTTCAATGTATATCGTCAGGCGCAGGGGCAGGTGTCTTGCATGCTGACCGGATATGGTTCCGACCTGCTCTTTGGCGGCATACTGAAGCCGGGAGCCCATTATGACAACCCGAACCAGCTGCTTGCCGAGCAAGTGTACCGGACGCGTTGGACGGGGGAATTTGCTACCCACGGTGCTTCCCGTTACGGCATTGATATTCGCCACCCCTTCTGGAGCCATTCCTTAATCTCTCTGTGTCATGCGCTACATCCTGATTACAAAATTTTCGACAACGAAGTCAAAAACATCCTGCGTGAATATGCCGATTCGCTGCAATTGCTGCCGAAAGACATTGTCTGGCGCAAGAAAATCGGCATTCACGAAGGTTCCTCCGTCAATCAGGCCTTTGCGAATGTTCTCGGCTCAACGGTTGATAACTATCAGACCAAAAGTCGCTTTACCTACCGTGTTTATCAAGCCTTCCTCCGTGGCCGTCTCTCCATTACAGATGTGACGCCATCTCAGCTTAAAGAACTGATTAAAAAGGATTAACTATGGTTTTGGAAGAGAATTTCGGTGAGGTCCGGGTGATCACACTCGATCATCCGAACAAGCATAACCCCTTTAGTCGTTCGCTGGAGACCAGCGTGAAGGACGCGCTGGCGCGAGCCAACGCTGACGACAGTGTGCAAGCTGTCGTGGTGTATGGCGGAGCCGAGCGTTCCTTTTCCGCTGGCGGAGATTTCAACGAAGTTAAGCAGCTATCGCGCAGTGAGGACATCGAAGAATGGATTGACCGCGTGATTGATTTGTATCAGGCCGTCCTGAATGTGCATAAACCGACGATTGCAGCGGTGGATGGCTATGCGATTGGTATGGGGTTCCAATTCGCGCTGATGTTTGACCAGAGACTGATGGCGTCGACAGCAAGTTTTGTGATGCCGGAACTTAAGCATGGTATCGGGTGCTCGGTTGGGGCGGCCATCCTGGGGTTCACCCACGGATTTAGCACAATGCAGGAAATCATCTACCAGTGCCAGTCGCTCGATGCTCCACGCTGTGTGGACTATCGGCTGGTTAATCAGGTGGTGGAGAGCAGTGCGCTGCTGGATGCCGCTATCACACAGGCGCACGTGATGGCCAGCTACCCGGCTTCTGCATTCATCAATACGAAGCGAGCGGTCAACAAGCCGTTCATCCATCTACTGGAACAAACCCGTGACGCTTCCAAAGCTGTCCATAAGGCAGCGTTCCAGGCTCGTGACGCTCAGGGACATTTCAAAAATGTGCTTGGCAAAAAATACTGAGGATAAGGAAGAAAATGAGCGAAATAGTGAAGTTTAATCCGATCATGGCGTCCGGTTTTGGCGCGTATATCGATCATCGGGACTTTCTCGAAGCCAAGACAGAAACGATTAAAAACTTACTGATGCGTCAGGGATTTGTCGTGGTCAAAAACCTCGATATTGATGGTGACACATTCCGCGATATCTACTCGGCTTACGGAACGATCGTGGAGTATGCGGATGAAAAAATCGGCGTAGGCTTCGGCTATCGCGATACGTTGAAGCTGGAAGGGGAAAAAGGAAAAATCGTTACCGGACGTGGTCAACTTCCTTTCCATGCTGACGGTGGCCTGCTGCTGTCACAGGTGGATCAGGTTTTCCTCTACGCGGCCGAGATTAAAAACGTCAAATTCCGTGGTGCAACAACGGTATGCGACCATGCTCTGGCCTGTCAGGAAATGCCGGCTCACCTGCTGCGCGTTCTGGAAGAGGAAACGTTCGAAGTTCGTGTGCTGGAGCGAGGCTATTACGTGGATGTTTCTCCAGACGGTTGGTTCAAGGTGCCGGTCTTCACCGATCTGGGATGGGTCAGAAAGATGCTGATTTATTTCCCATTTGACGAAGGACAACCGGCTAGCTGGGAGCCGCGGATTGTCGGTTTCACCGAGCATGAAACCCATGCATTCTTCCAGGAACTCGGGGCGTTTTTAAAACAGCCGCGCTACTACTACAAACACTTCTGGGAAGATGGTGACCTGCTGATTATGGACAACCGTCGTGTCATTCATGAGCGTGAAGAGTTTAACGATGACGACATCGTACGTCGTCTGTATCGCGGACAAACCGCCGATATCTAACTCTCATGATTCCGGCGCGAAAACGTGCCGGATTGATATGGATCTGGAACCATCATGCCTAACGATCTTTATGCTATCTACAATCGTTACACGTCAAGGACCTTGTTTTTTAAATACTGTGCGACAGCAACGCTAACGCACAAGCTGACACGTCGGCTGTCGCTTTTTACGTTGAAAAAGTGCCTTGCCCGGCCACGGGGACGCCTTTTCTCTCTGGTTAACAGCATTTACTTTGGCGGAGAAACGCTGGAGGAAGTTCAGAGTACAGCAACTTTTCTGGCCCGCTCTGGCATTGCTTGCGTATTGGACTACGCCGTGGAAGGGGAAAATGATGAGACGCAGTTCGATAAAGCGATGGAAAATACACTGCGCCTTATCGAGATGTCGCAGCAGACGGATAGCCTGCCTTTTGTCGTGATCAAACCGTCGTCGCTGGGGAGTGCCGCCGTGTATGCCCGGCTAAGCGAAGGATTAGCGCTGGATGAAATATCCGCTAGCGCGTGGTCACGCATCGTCGCGCGTTTCTCACACCTATTCGACTATGCCCGCTCCCATGGCGTGCGTGTGATGGTTGACGCGGAGCAAACCGCGATTCAGCCCGCGGTAGATCGTCTGGTTCTGGACATGATGCGTGAGTTTAATCGCGATAGCGCGGTGATCACGCTGACGCTGCAATTTTATCTGAAGGATCAACTGCGTTTTCTCGATGAGTGCTATCAGCAAGCCTGTCAGGATAATTTCCTGCTGGGCGTGAAAGTCGTGCGCGGTGCTTATCTGGAAGAAGAGAAACGCGTGAACGGTGGCGTACGCTGTTTCGCGACCAAGCAGGAAACCGATCGTAGTTATAACGCCGCGGTGGACTATATTGCACAACGCTTAGATCGAATAGCCCCGTTTTTTGCCACGCACAATGAGGAAAGCCTCGCATTGATTATGAAGAATGAGTCGCTACGAGCGGGGCGAACCTGGGTAGGTCAGCTTTACGGGTTGGGCGATCATATTACTTATTCGCTGCTGCAAACCGGTTTTCGCGTTTGCAAATACTTGCCTTACGGTCCACTCGATAAGTCGTTGCCCTATTTACTCCGCAGGATTGAAGAGAACGCGGTTGCCTCGGCAACCTTCAAAAAGGAAAATAAACTCTTGCAGAAGGAGTTGTTGCGCCGTCTCGTGGGAGGGATGTAATGTCAAAATTTCACTGTCATATCCGCGATAGTGCTATCGATTTTCCGGTATCGGAGAATGAAAGCGTGCTCAGTTCAGCCTATGAAGCGGGTGTCGAACTGCCTTACCGTTGTGCCTCCGGCTACTGTGGCGTATGCAAAGTGCGTCTGACATCCGGCAACGTCAACATGGATCATTCGGGTGGGATCTCGCGTAAAGATATCGCTGATGGTTACATTCTGCCTTGCTGCTCCGTGCCACTTTCTAACATCGAAATTGAACCTGTATCGTCATGCTGAAGAAAACGCTAATCGTTGGACTGTTCTGTGCCTTTCCCCTCTTAGTGGCTCAAGCAGAGAATGCTGTTCCCGATGAGGTGGCGGTTAAAGGGGGCAATTTCTATGTTGGGTCGGTCTTCGGAGCAGAGGACTATGCCGCCCATACCAATACGTCTGTTGCCTCTTTTGCCATCACGAAAACGGAAATCACCTATCAGCAATACCATGCTTTGCTGGAGTGGGCTGATGCGCACGGTTATCAGCTCAGCGGTGGTTGTAACGGTGCCACTTTTGAAGATTGCCTGCCGCCTGAACAGGACGGCGGCCTTCATCCTGTCACGAATGTGTCGTGGTGGGATGCGGTGATTTTCGCTAATGCGCTGAGTGAACGGGAACGGCTGCCGCCTTACTATCTGACAGCAGATGGCAAAACGCTAAAGCACGCGCCGGATGATGGCAGTGAAAAAGTCATACGTGAGAATCCGCAGGCTTCGGGTTACCGTTTGCCAACGCTGGCGGAATGGCAAGTGGCAGCCAGAGGCGGAAAGAAGGCGCTGACGCAGGGGACGTATGGACAGCGCTATGCTGGTAGCGAGCAACCCGACAGTGTGGCGCATTTTCCTTCTGACTCTCAATCATTCGGCACGGTGCCTGTGGCCTCGAAGCGCCCCAATGCTCTGGGGCTTTACGATATGAGCGGCAATGTGTCCGAGTGGCTGAATGAATCTTATGCGGTGGAGGGCGGCAAAACGATGTACTACTTTTGCGGCGGAAGTTATCTCGAACGGACTCACAGTCTGGCAAGCTGCGATCTGCACACCCCCGGTTTTTTCATGCCAGATATTGGTTTTCGACTAGTAAGGACACTTGATGGTCAATAAATTCGTAGGGTGGCTGACGCTCTGTGCCATTAGCAGCACGGCTGCCGCACTATCTCCTGTGACGTTAAAAGATGGTATCAATCGGGTAGATCTCAATCAGGACGGCGGTAAGGATTATGTCGTCGTCGCTCAGTTTGACAACAATACCTCGCACACCAATCTCGGCATGACTTTCTTTGTACGACGCCCAGACGGCGGGCACAGTATTATGCCGGTTGCCAACAGTAATACGTTTACCTGGTTCGACTACCGGTTATCGGCCGCAGCGGACTTTTTGGTGCAGGATAATCGGTTGTTTGTGTCTGGAAAGCATTACTTTCTGATTACGGCGAGGAAGCAAGGGGAAAACGTTTTTGATCCCACGAAGGTTATTTTAACGATTTACGACTTTAAAGCCTCACGGGACGATCCCGGTGTGCCGCTCTATGAATGGTCGGAGCGCAAGCGTGTGGTAACACAAAATACCTACCAATCGGTGGACGAGGCCTACAAGGAAGTGAATGAGGCGATGCTGGCAAAATGAAAATATCGGTATTCATCGCAGCAGGGATGTTGTTCCCCTCTGTGCGTTGGCACAGCTTAGTGAGCAGGATTACCAGCAACGCGTACAGGAGTTTTTTGATGCAGAACCGCCGCTGTGTCTGGGCGAGAAGCAGTGGCCGGTTCATAGTCCTAAAGGTGATTCCCCCTGGAACAGTGGACGTTTGAATGCGTTAGTGGAAGCAAAGTTGGCGCACGAGACGCCTGAAGGAACAGGCAAAGTCTATCGTTTATCCCCTGTAGGAGAGAAGAATTGGCGTCAATATGGTGACCTGTGCTACGGCCGTATGCAGGTAAGTCGTATTGAGAAAATCGATCGCGTGAACCAGGAATTGACGGTGGTGTACTTCACGTATCGTCTGACCTCATTGGAGGACTGGGCGTACAATCGTTCGTTACGCTTTGCATTTAGCGAACTGGATAACCTTGTTGGTGGCATGGAAACCACGCGCTATTCGGCCACGATTCGTGAGACGTTGGGCGGAGCCGCCAAGTTGCAGAACTACCCCGTGCCGGTCGAGCTGGATTACTAACGCGATCATAGTGAAAACCTACGTTGTTGTGAAAAGGTATCCCGACAGACTGGAACGACGGGATACCTTACCATGACGGTTTACCCTGCGATTACTGCTCGAAATAGCTGCGGATTTTCTCGATGTCGTCGCCGTTAGACAACGCCAGCGAAAGCAGAATGCGGGCTTTCTGCGGGTTGTAGAATCCGCTGCCGATAGCACCGTCTTTCTTCTTATCGGTTACATAGCCGTTGCCAGTGCGTGTGCTGATCACTACCGGGATGCCTTTAGCGACCGCTTTCTTGATGTCTTCTTTGATACGCGTTGGCGTAGAGCCGTTACCGCTACCCGCGATAATGATGCCTTTTGCGCCCTGTTCAATCGCGGCATTCAGCAGGCCGCTGTCTTGATCCTGATAGCTGTACAGAATGTCGACCTTCGCCAGCGCTTCCTTATTGCTTACATCAAAGAATGGCTTGTTTTCGGGGGCGGCTGGCTGGTAAAAGAAGCGCGGTACACCGCCGTAGAATGCGCCCAGATAGCCTTGTTCATTGGCTTTGAACGTGTCCAACGAGGTGGCATTGGTTTTGGTGGTGTAGAAGGCGGAGCCGATGCGATCATTCAGCAGCACCATCGCGCCGCGTTTTTCTGCGTTCTTGCTCGACGCCAGCGTGACCGCTTCCAACAGGTTCATGGAGCCGTCCGCGCTGATGGCGGTGGCAGGGCGCATTGCACCGACGATAACCACCGGTTTCTCGCTTTTTACCGTCAGATCCAAAAAGAATGCCGTTTCTTCCAGCGTGTCGGTGCCGTGAGTAATCACGACGCCATGGGTATTGGCATCGCCTAACTGTTTGTTAATCGCTTTGGATAGCTTCAACAAAATGGTCTGGTCGATATTGCCGCTGGCGGTGTTGGCGATTTGCTCGCCTGTCACCGTCGCGACATCGCCAATAGCCGGCACGGCGTTCAGCAGTTCTTGAATGCCGATCGCGCCCGCCTGATAGCCTGTCGTATCCGTGTTGGATGCGGCTTTTCCGGCGATGGTCCCCCCCGTTGCGTATATCGTGACGCCAGGTTTGACGTCATCGGCCAATAGCGCATGAGACGACAGCATCAGACAGGCGGCGGTGATGGTGCGAGCGATGAATGAAAGTTGCATTGGCAGATCCTTGTTTTTGTCATGGGAGAGCAAGAACAAAAGCAATTTCTATACCAATGCGTATTCATTTATTACCCTGCTAATTAATCACGGAGAGTCTTTGCTTTGGTGCACCGCGTGGGGCGTTGGCGGCTAAATTGCACTGCAATGGTGACTGCTGCGGCAGTGAAGGGGGGATAGGGGCGACGGGTGTTGATAACCCGGGATGACGTCATGAGACGTCCTACTGACGCGGTATTAAAACAGGGTGAACGAGGCTCACCCTGCTGTATTTTACGATCGCGGTAACCGCTGGCGGATTAGCGTAAATCCAACATCGCGATATGATCCATATCGTCAAACGTCAGGTTTTCGCCGATCATACCCCAGATGAAGGCATAGTTTTTCGTGCCGACACCGGTGTGAATCGACCAACTGGGGGAGATCACCGCCTGCTCGTTATGCATCACCAGATGGCGTGTTTCATGCGGTTCACCCATCATGTGGAAGATAATGGTGTCTTCCGCCATATCAAAATAGAAGTACACTTCCATTCTGCGTTCATGGGTATGCGTCGGCATGGAGTTCCAGTTGCTGCCTTCCGCCAGACGCGTTAATCCCATGCTCAGCTGGCAGGTGTCCACCACTTCCGGCACCAGATATTTGCAAATCGTCCGCTTGTTGCAGGTTTTCACATCGCCCAGCGGGGCTTTGATCGCGTCATCCTGCGTAATGATGCGTGTCGGGTAAACGGCATGCGCCGGGGCGCTGTTATAATACAGTTTGGCTGGATTGGCTTTGTCCAGGCTGCTGAATGCTAAGGCTTTGGCACCTTTTCCAACATAGAGCGCTTCTTCATTACCAACCTGATAGCTCGTGCCGTCGATAAAAATGTTGGCTGGGCCGCCGATGTTGATAAGCCCCAGTTCGCGCCGCTCAAGAAAATAGTTCACGCCAAACTGTTTGCCGATACCATCATCAAACGTGATCTCGCCATCTATCGGCATGATACCGCCCACCACAATACGGTCGATGTGGCTGTAAGTCATGGTGTATTGGCTTGGCGTAAATATCTGCTCAATGAGAAATTTCTTTCTCAGCTCAGTGGTATCAAGCGTTTTCGCATGTTCACTGTGTACACTTTGTCGTACGTCCATTTTGCTACCTTCTTATGCGGTTTTAGGTGAAAAGCGTTTTGCCCATACTGCCGTAAGGATGGGCACCAGTACTGATGTCACGATCACACTGGTGGCGACTAACGCTGTTGCCTGTTGAGCGACCGGCGCGAATTCCGGCGCCATATTCGCGATCAAGAGAGGAGTGGCGACGGCAGCGCCTGCGCTGCTGGATGCCGCTACACCTGCGGTGCCATTACCGCCGCCGATAAATTTATCGGCGATAATCAATGGAATACCCGTAACGACAATCACCAGCAGGCCGAGGAAGAGTCCTGCAAAGCCAGTCTGGAGGATCACGGCCAAATTAATCGTATTGCCTAGCGCAAAGGCGAAGAAAGGAATCAGCGTTTGTACGGAATTACCGAACAGTTTTCTCAGATCCGGGTCGAGATTACCCAGTATAAAACCAATCAGGAAAGGCAGGACGGCACCGACAAAGAGCTGAGGTTCAAAGGTCGCGATACCGCTGGCTCCCAGAATAACCATAGTCATTAACGGGCCGGATTCCAGAGACATCAGCACGAACGCGCCTGCCTCTTCTTTCGAGCCGTATTGGTTCATCAATGCCGCGTACAAACCGCCGTTTGTCATGTCCATTGCCGCGACCAGAGCCAGTACGGAAATTCCAGCCAGCATACCGTTTTGGATGCCGTCTCCCGGCAAGAATGTGCCTGCAATCAACGCGACCACCCAGGCGGTGGCGAGTTTGGTTATCACCAGAACGCCTGATTTTTTCAACATCGTTCCCGTCGCTTTAAGTTCAATGGACGCGCCCATGCAGAAAAACCAGACCGCCAAAATAGGAATCGTGCCAGTAATCAGGCCGTTGCTGAAAGACCCTAAATATTTCCCCGCCCCTGGCGTAAAGGTATTACAGAGTGCGCCCAAAAAGAGCGGCACCAGCATTAATCCCCCAGGGATTTTATCAATAGCTTGTTTGATTTTCATAACAGACCTCATTTAAAAATAAAAAGATATTCAGCCCGCTTTCAGTAAAAGCAGAAAGATGATTGATATAAAATAATAAATAGAGGTAAATAAAACCTAAGCGGTTATTACCCGATTCCATTAAATAGTGAAGATGGTGATCCTTATTATAAAATTGATAATGAATACTCTTCTTTGTTTTTATATTTATGGTATGGCCATGTTTCAGGTATAGATGGCCTTTCCGTAATGCATAATTCGCGCTTACGGGTTTTTATGTCGTGACGATGACTGAATGACGTTCAATACGTCACTCAGTAAAATTGACTATACCCGTCATACTTCAAGTTGCATGTGCGTTGGCCGCGTTCAGTCACCCGAATCACTTACCTGAGTAAGCTCATCGGGATTCCTTCTCTTGCCGCCTTCCTGAAACTCGAATTATTTAGGGTATATGTCTGTTTGAGCGAAATAAATTATCTGATATCAATATTCCTACTGTTAATATGCGCAGTAATCGCTTTGCTGGTTTTAATCAGGCTTGCCAGATGCTTCTCTTTTTTTCCATTCGCATATTGTGATTGCATACCGTTAACGCCGATGGCGGCGATGACCTCACCGTTTTGGTTAAAAATCGGTGCTGCCATACAGCAGATCTCTTCGATATCTTCGCCGTCGTCGATTGCCCAGCCTTGTTCCTTGACGGTTTTCAGGTGCTGGAGGAAATCTTCTTTTTTGGTAATGGTTCGGGGGGTTAAATATTCAAAAGTACAATCAGCAATCAGGGCATCAATTCTTTCCTGTGGCAGCCAGGCTAATAATACTTTTCCCAGAGACATGCGATTGAAAACGATTTTCTTCCCTTCCCAGGATGTTTTTACGATGGCCTTGGGCGATTCCACTTTACTCAGGAAGAAACCGTTATCGCCGTCCAGAATACCGAGATGGCAGGTCAATTCCGTCTCTTTGACCAACTCATGCATAAAGTTAATGGTGTCTTTACGCAGATCGATATTCTTTATTACCAGACCGCCCAGCTCGAATAGCCTTAATCCCAAAACATAACGCCCGTCAGCGCGTTGGCGCAGCAATTGCGTGACAACCAGCACCTCTAATAGATGGTGCACGCTGCTTTTGGGGATAGACAAATCAGTACAAATCTCAGTAAAGCTGGCTTCATCATGTTTGGCGATGTAGTCAATAATCATCACCAACCGGACGGCTGCTGGTGCTTTACTGTGTTCGAGCTGTTGGAATATATTCATGGTTGTTCTATATATAAAACTATGGTTTCCTATATAGAACAATAATAACGCAACGGTAATTTATTTACCTAGATACAGATCACAAAACAATCTCGAAATGGTTGAATATTTCAATATAAATGAAACGTAGTTTTATTAGGGAAACAAAATAGCGATATTTTGGCGGGAAAGAGAAAGATGCCAGACCTTATGAAAATAAGGTCTGGATAATAGTAGAACGGTTATTAGCGAATATGGGTCACTTAAGCCCGTTATTAGGGGAAACACAGGGGGAGGTTCCCGCAGGAGGCCTCACCCCTGTGGTCGCCCCGTGTATCTCGATGCTTAAACGATCGGCATGAGGTGATTAGCGCTTTTTAAAGGCGGCGGCCAGCGCATCACCCATCGCGCTATTGCCAGCGGCGGGGGCATTCGCTGGACGAGGGCGTGATTTACCTGCGGACTGACGCGAAGAGGTGTTGCTGTCGCTGCGTGCATTGCCGCCGCCACGGCGTGATGCCGTCTCGCCCGGCTGCTCATCCAGACGCATGGTTAGCGCGATGCGCTTACGTTGCAGATCCACTTCCATCACTTTCACTTTCACGATATCGCCCGCTTTTACGACCTTATGCGGATCGTCGACGAAATGATCGGCCAATGATGAAATGTGGACCAAACCGTCCTGATGGACGCCGATATCCACAAACGCGCCAAAGTTGGTGACGTTGGTGACTGACCCTTCCAGAACCATGCCCGGCAGCAGATCGTTTAAGGTTTCTACGCCTTCGGCGAAGCTGGCGGTTTTGAACTCAGGGCGCGGATCGCGACCCGGTTTCTCCAGCTCTTTGATGATGTCGGTCACTGTCGGTACACCGAAACGCTCATCGGTGAAGTCCGAAGGTTTCAGATTACGCAGTGCGTTTGGGTTCCCCATCAGTGCCTGCAACGCCTGTTCCGTCGCGGCCAGAATGCGTTCTACGACCGGATACGCTTCCGGGTGAACGGTAGAGGCATCCAGCGGGTTATCACCGTGGTTGATGCGCAGGAAGCCCGCACACTGTTCAAAGGCTTTTGGCCCCAGACGGCTGACTTTCAGCAATTGCTCACGATTGTGGAAGCGGCCATTCTCATCACGCCAGGTCACAATATTTTGCGCCATCATGCGCGTCAGCCCTGCAACACGCGTCAGCAGCGCCACGGACGCGGTGTTCAGGTCAACGCCGACGGCGTTTACGCAGTCTTCGACCACCGCATCCAGTTTCTTCGCCAGCAGACTCTGGCTTACATCATGCTGATACTGGCCAACGCCGATGGATTTCGGGTCGATCTTCACCAGCTCTGCCAGCGGATCCTGCAAACGACGGGCGATGGATACCGCACCGCGCAGCGACACATCCAGATCGGGGAATTCTTGGGCGGCCAGTTCGGACGCGGAATACACCGACGCACCTGCTTCGCTGACGATCACTTTCTGCGCCTTGATATCTGGGAACTGCTTCTGCGTGTCGAGGAAGAAACGCTCGGTTTCACGTGAGGCGGTGCCGTTGCCAATCGCCACCAGCTCAACCTGATGTTTGAGGCATAGTGCGGCCACAGCCGTAGCCGCTTTAGCTGCCTGACCCGTGTGCGGGTAAATGGTGTCGGTCGCGACCAGCTTGCCGGTGGCATCCACCACCGCGACTTTTACGCCAGTACGCAGACCGGGATCGAGACCCATCGTGGCGCGCATGCCCGCCGGAGCGGCCATCAGCAGGTCGTGCATGTTGCGGGCGAAGACGTTAATCGCTTCATCTTCGGCTTTTTCACGCACGCTGCCCATCAGTTCGGTTTCAAGGTGCAGCAGCACTTTAATACGCCATGTCCAGCTAATCACGGCACGTCGCCAGTTGTCCGCTGCGGCATTCCCCAAACGCAGGTTCAGGTGGTCGATAATAATCTGTTCGCAGTAGCTCTCACGCGGCGCTTCTTCATGCTGCGGGTCGGCGTTCAGCGCCAACTGCAACACGCCTTCGTTACGACCACGGAACATCGCCAGTGCGCGGTGTGAAGGCACCTGAGCAATCGGTTCGTGATGATCGAAATAGTCGCGAAACTTCGCGCCTTCTTCTTCTTTCCCTTCCACGACACGGGAAACCAGATGCGCGTTTTTCCACAGGTAGTTACGCACTTTCGCCAACAGCGTGGCGTCTTCGGCAAAGCGTTCCATCAGGATGTAACGTGCGCCGTCCAGCGCGGCTTTCACATCCGCTACGCCTTTCTCGGCATCGACATAAGCCTGTGCCGTCAGCTCCGGATCCTGACTTGGGTCTTGCCACAGGCCGTCGGCCAGCGGTTCCAGACCGGCTTCAATCGCGATTTGACCGCGCGTGCGGCGCTTCGGTTTATACGGCAGATAGAGATCTTCCAGCTCGGTTTTGCTCAGCGTGCCGTTAATGGCGCTGGCGAGCTGTGGAGTTAATTTCCCCTGCTCATCGATGGATTTCAGAATAGTCTGGCGCCGATCTTCCAGTTCTCGCAGGTAGCCGAGGCGCGTTTCGAGCTGGCGCAGTTGGGTGTCATCCAGCCCGCCGGTCACTTCTTTGCGGTAACGTGCGATAAAAGGGACGGTATTTCCTTCGTCCAGCAGGCGGACTGCCGCGTCCACCTGCTCCGTACGCGCCTGCAATTCGCTGGCGATGATGTGGCTTAATGAATCATTCATGGGTCTGATATCAGTCGTCATCAAGTGAATTAAATAAGTGGGGACAGTTATACGGATTGAGCGTGCAAAATGCCAGCCACTGCCGTCTGGAAAACGCGGATGATCTCGCGTTGTTCAGTGCAACAAAATTTACCTACCGTTGGCAGGACGATCGGCTGGATTGCGCATTGGGATGAGATGCACAAGCAGGAAGAAATTAGCATCTACCGTCCGCGCCAGATTTATACCGGTCAGCCGTGTCGTGACTATGTTTCTACAAAAGACTGAAGTTTCCAAAAAAGACTAATATTTCTAAAAAGATTCCAATTAGTGCGATGATGTGACGATCACCATGATGCCTATACCGTGGCATCATGGTGATCGTGAGCAGAAGTAAGCCTAGAATTTTTCCCAGTTATCCTGTGTGTTGCCGATCGGCGCGAGGGCTAAACGGGCCGGTTGCGTTTTCTTCGCCATTGGCGCCGGACGGGCTGCTGGCGTGCCGCGCAGATGGAAATGGTTCATGAGTGTAACCAGATGGGATGACTGTTCGCGCAGGCTGGTTGCCGCATTGGCGGACTCTTCCACTAGCGTTGCGTTCTGATGGGTGACTTGATCGAGCTGGTTCACAGCATCATGAATTTGCGAAATACCAGATTCCTGTTCCTGCGTTGTCGTTCCGATCTCACTGATTAACTCTGCCACGCTGCGTGCCTGACGCACCAGCTCATCAATGGTGCTGCCGGTGTCTTCGACCAGACGGTTCCCCGCTTCGACTTTTTCGACGCTGGTGTTGATCAGTGCCGCGATCTCTTTGGCGGCGGAGGCGGAACGCTGCGCCAGAGAACGGACTTCTCCGGCTACCACGGCAAAGCCGCGACCTTGCTCACCCGCGCGTGCCGCTTCGACCGCCGCATTCAGCGCCAGAATGTTGGTCTGGAAGGCGATGCCATCAATGACGCTGATGATATCGCGAATTTTATGTGAGCTGTCGGAGATCTCTTTCATGGTAATCACCATATCGCCGATTGCCTCACCGCCTTTAGTCGCCGTCTCGCTGGCTTGGCTGGCAAGCTGGGTGACGCTACGCACGGTATGCGCATTCTGACGAATCGCCTGACTCATCTGTTCCATCGATGCCGCAGTCTGCTGTAGGCTGGCGGCCTGTTCCTCTGTGCGCTGGCTCAGGTTTTCACTGCCCGCGGCGATTTGGCTAGAACCGGAAGCGATAGCTTCGCTGCTTTGCCGCACCTGTTCGACGATATCGCCCAGGTTATTGCTCATGTGACGCATGGTGGCTAACAGGCTGCTGTGGTCGTTCGGTTTGATGTTGATATCAACGGCCAGATCGCCATCGGCCACCTGACGGGCAACGTGGGTGGCATAGAGCGGTTCACCACCCAGTTGGTTTTTCAACGTGCGGGTAATCAGCCAGGCCACGACCGCGGCCATCGCGGCGGCGGCAAGGGCGAGGATCAGCATAATCACGCTGCCGGACTGTGCGCTATGCTGTGCGTGGCTGACAATCTCGTTGGTATCCTGCTGCTGTGAGGCCATCATCGCGTCCAACACTTTGAACAATGCGTTTTGCGCGGGCTGCATCTCATTGAGAATAATGGCGTTACCCTGCAGGCGCTGCTGTGGATCGGTGGATTGCACCAGTTCTATGGCTTTCAAAAAGGCCGCAAGGTACGGCGGACGGGTGTCCTGAAACTGTTTCAGCAGCGCGCTGGTGCCTTCGGTGTCCAACTGTTGTCCCAATTTTTTCAGATTGGCGGTGTTGCGGGCGATTTGCTCATCGACGAACTGCTTTTCCTGCCTGATTTGCTCAGGATCGGTGCTGATTGCAATGTTGCGGATCAGGCGAGCATTGGCGTCAAAACCGGCTTTAACTTCCTGAATCAACAACATGTTCGCTAACGTCGTGCCGGAAAGCCGGTTGATGTCGTTACCCAGCCCAACCAGTTGGAGTCGTCCGAAGAATGCCACCATCAAGCTGATGATGATAACCAGAGAAAATCCCATACCCAGCATCTTGCCGAGTTTGATTCTGTTCAGCATATTCATAAACATCCTTAATTTTTTGACATGCTATGAAGGCATAACGGAGGGGGCTTGCTATCGTAATTGATGCAAGTAATGACAAGGAATTATAGCTATGTTTTACATTTTCGGGATACATCGGTAACTCCCGTCCTCAAAAACATATCGATAAGAATATCTGTAATATCGGCAGGAAAAGCGTTCAGTTGATCACGTAAATTACGGCAAGCGGGATTTTGTATGAAATGTGTGATCTGAAAGACAAAATGTGTGCGGGTATGGTGTTGGTTAATGGGAATAATGAGAAAAACGTGGGAGAGTGGTGCGTTAACCCCTAGAGGGTAACGCACTGGTCAATCAAGAAGCGCTGTCGCTGATATACCCGTCATACTTCAAGTTGCATGTGCGTTGGCTTCGCTCACTCACCCGAATCACTTACCTGAGTAAGCTCATCGGGATTCCTTCACTTGCCGCCTTCCTGAAACTCGAATTATTTAGGGTATAAAAGGGGCGATATAGCGCTGATAGCGTGATTCTTTCAACTGTTGCAGGTCGACAAGTACCAGACCATCAATGCAGTTATTGAAATCGGGGTCGATGCCGAAGTCGATAAACCGCACGCCACCTGGCTCACACAGCTCCGAATACTGCTTGTAGAGCGTAGGCATAGCGCAGCCCATGTTGTTGAGCATGCTTTTTAACCGCGTAAGATCTTGCTGGTAATCTATCCCTTCAAACTGTTTCAGCACGTCAGGCAGCGAGGCAGGGTAAGGACGGCGCGACGTTGCCAGCGGCTGATCGGGTGCAAAGTGCAGGCGGTAAAAGGTAACCAGTAAATCGCGTGCATGGGGCGGCAACGCGCCGGACAGCGACACCGGGCCGAACAGATAGCGGTGTTCTGGATAACGAGCCAGATAAGCGCCGATGCCCAGCCAAAGATAATCCAGCCCGCGCTTACCCCAATATTTGGGCTGAATGAAACTGCGCCCCAGCTCAATGCCTGAGGCCAGTATCGGATCCATTTCGTCACCGTACTGAAACAGGCTGTGGCTATAGAGACCGCTTTTCCCTTTTTCGGCGATCAGGCTTGCTGTCGAGACAAAGCGATAGGCACCGACAATCTCCAGTTCGCGCTCGTCCCACAGGATCAGGTGCAGGTAGTCATCGTCGTAGCTGTCCAGATCGCGACGTTGACCGGAGCCTTCGCCCACGGCCCGGAAGGCGATTTCACGCAGGCGTCCGAGTTCGCGCAACAGCGGCACGTAACCTTCCTCACCGCGACGATAGAGATAGACAACCTTGCCATCCGGCGTAGTACCCAGCGTTTCACACTCTGACAGCGCGCGCTTCAGCAGCACGCGGTCTTCGGCCAGCGCAATGGGTTTTTCACCGGTAAAACAGCCGGGCTTTCCTTGTCCTAACCGATAAACGTGACGCCGGAAACGGGCCGCCAGATCGTTAGCGTTCCACTCGCCCTGACTCCAGGACGTATAGGGAATTCTGGCACCGATGCGTAGCTTGAGGGTTTGGTCGCGTTGACCAAACATTTCTCTCACCAGCAAGAGGGTGGATAGCGGGCGATAAACCATAGAGGAGAGATAAAATAGCGCGCTGTTGCGCCCGCAGATATGAATCGGAACCACGGGGGCACGGGCTTTGCTTGCCATGCGGATAAACCCGTTGTGCCAGTGACCATCACGAATACCTTGCAAGCTGGCGCGTGAAACTTCACCCGCCGGGAAGACGATAATCGCCCCGTCACCTTCCAGATGCTGCTGGATGGCGTTGATCTGCTGGCGTTTGGTGCGGTTATTGAAGTTATCGACGGAAAAAAACAGATTTTTGAGCGGGGCGACATAAGAGAGTAGCTGGCTGGCGACGATGCGGACATCGGGTCTGACGCTGGCGACGGTGCGCAGTAGCGCCAGACCATCCAGTGAGCCAATCGGGTGGTTGGCAACCAGCACCACTGGCCCCTGACTGGGGATATTCTCTAAATCCCCTTCGACCATTTCACAATTGAAGTTGAAGTAATCAAGAATCTGTTCGACCAGATCCAAGCCTTTCAAATGTGGGTAACGCCGGGCAAATTGCTGCATTTCATTTTCAAATAGCAGAGAACGCAAAACCGTTTTCTGCCAGGGTGGCGTATGGCGATGCGGGGCAAGATCTTGCAGAATGGCGTCTAAGCTAAACATAAATCGTTCTCCGTAGCTTTCCGTGGATAAAAGTACGGGATAGAAATGACATATTTATGTCTGTTGATAGATTATTAGCCAAAACTGTAAGTTTGTGTAATCAACGCGTGATTTTTTCGGGCTATTACCAACCCAGCATGCTGATTAGCTGTGGAAAAAGCTCGCTAGGACAGATCTGTTGCCGCTGTTATTCAATGCAGAGTTGTTTTCCGTGTTTCATTAATGAGGCATAGCTTGCCAATATGACCTATTAATAGAACGAAAATCTTGTATTTCCTTCATTGCAGACGCATCATGTTCTATAAATAGGTGTTAAGTATGGGGTATGCCCCATTAATGGAACAGGAATATAGCGATGGCAAAACCTTCTGCTCGAACATATTCTCGCTACAGCCGTGACGCAGCTCGTTTACTCGGGTTGATGCTTCGCAGCGCGAGGATCGAACGTAATATGACAGTGGAAGAATTAGCTGAACGGGCAGGTGTATCACGAGGCTTAGTCTATCGCGCAGAGGAAGGAGATATGGGATGTTCAATTGGCGCGGTTTTTGAGCTGGCTACCCTTGTTGGTGTCCCTCTTTTTACCGCAGACCAATCCGCAATGGCACTTCATATTGCCAACATGGAGAAAACACTTTCTCTTCTGCCGCGCGCTGTACATCATTCTAAAAAGGTCGTGAATGATGACTTCTGATAACGCTGTCGACAAAGCCTATGTATGGATCTGGTTGCCTGATGCGACGAAGCCTGTTGTGGCCGGTTTATTGAGCCGGGACGGCGACCGACTCATTTTCAATTATGGTCGTAACTATCTGGAGCGAAAAGACGCGATCCCTATCTATGAACCTGAATTGCCGTTAATGCGTGGTGCTATACCGCCAGCGGCGGGCCTATGGCAGGCGAGTGCATTACGCGATGCCGCGCCTGACGCATGGGGACGCAGGGTCATCCTTAATCGACTTATGGGTGTCAGAGGCAGGGGAGCAGATAGCAGTACGCTGGATGAATTGACATATTTGCTTGAGTCCGGTTCAGACAGAATTGGCGGGCTCGATTTTCAGGCGTCGCCGACAGAGTATGTCCCGCGTTCAGCTCAAAATGCTTCTCTTGAAGAGTTGATGATTGCGGCCACTATGGTGGAAAACGGTGTCTTGTTGACGCCTGAGCTTGATCAAGCTCTTTTCCATGGGAGTTCGTTGGGAGGGGCTCGGCCGAAAGCGATGATCGAAGATGAGAACCATAAGTTCATCGCAAAATTTTCGTCCTCGACGGATACCTATAACGTCGTTAAAGCTGAATACATTGCTATGCGGCTGGCTGCGAGTATTGGTTTAAATGTGGCTCCGGTGCACTTTCGCCAGACGGCGGGGAAGGACGTTATTCTGATAGAACGTTTTGACCGTATGAAAGCAGAAGGTGGCTGGAAACGCAGGCTAATGGTCTCTGCACTGACGCTTTTCGGCCTTGATGAAATGATGGCGAGATATGCGAGCTACGAAGAATTCTCGGACATCATCCGGCAACGTTTCGACGAACCGAAAGCGACGCTGCGTGAGCTGTTTGGCCGTCTGGTCTTCAACATCATCTGCGGAAACACCGACGATCATGCCCGAAACCACGCGGCATTCTGGGATGGCCGAACACTAAAGCTGACTCCAGCCTATGATATTTGCCCGCAGAATCGGGCGGGTAATGAGGCGACGCAGGCAATGTTGATCACGGGTGAAAACAGGATGAGCAATTTCTCTGTCTGTCTGGCGGCTGCACCTAAATTTCTGCTGAGCGAAGCTGAAGCTATTGAGATCATCATGCATCAGATAGAAACGGTGCGTGCATGCTGGGAAAGCATCTGCGATGAAGTCGCATTGAGCGAAGTGGATCGTAAGCTGTTTTGGGGCCGGATGTTTTTCAACCCTTTTATTTTTGAAGGTACGCCGGACAGCTTACGCACTAAAGCGCTAACGGGGTTAATGACTTGAAAACCAATCTGATTACCCGCGAGGGGTATGACAAACTGCGGGCAGAGCACGACCATCTCTGGAATGTAAAACGCCCGGAAATTACCAAAATTGTCTCCTGGGCGGCCAGTCTGGGGGATCGCTCAGAAAATGCGGACTACACCTATAACAAGCGTTTACTACGCCAGATCGACAGGCGTGTTCGTTACCTGAGAAAATGCCTGACGGAATTGAAAATCGTTGATTATTCGCCGCAGCAGGATGGCAGCGTATTTTTTGGTGCCTGGGTCGAGATCGAAAATGAGCAAGGTGATGTGAAGCGTTTTCGGATTGTCGGCCCAGACGAGATCTATGGCGACAATAAAGACTATATTTCGATCGATTCCCCGATGGCGCGCGCCATGCTGAAAAAAGCGGTGGATGAGGAATTCACCGTGAATACGCCAGACGGCCCGCGTGAGTGGTTCGTCAATTCCATTGGTTACGAGCGTTATCGTGGCGGAAATGATTGATTACACGAATTTTAATATGCTTTGTAACAATTTTGCCTAGAATGTATACCAGAAACGACTGTCAGTCATTCGTGTGTTTCTGAACAATAGCAGCGTCGGCGCTATTACGCCTTTGGAGAAAGAGAATGCAAGAAAACTATAAAATTCTGGTTGTAGATGACGACATGCGGTTGCGTGCGCTATTGGAGCGTTATCTGACTGAACAGGGTTTTCAGGTACGTAGCGTAGCCAATGCTGAACAGATGGACCGTTTACTCACCCGTGAATCCTTTCACCTCATGGTGCTGGACTTAATGCTACCGGGCGAAGATGGTCTGTCCATCTGCCGTCGTTTGCGTAGCCAAAGCAACCCGATGCCGATCATTATGGTGACGGCGAAAGGGGAAGAAGTGGACCGTATCGTTGGGCTGGAAATCGGCGCGGACGATTATATTCCCAAACCTTTCAACCCACGCGAACTGCTGGCGCGTATTCGTGCGGTGCTGCGTCGTCAGGCGAATGAACTGCCGGGCGCGCCGTCGCAGGAAGAAGCCATTATCGCGTTTGGCAAATTCAAGCTGAATCTGGGCACGCGCGAAATGTTCCGTGATGATGAACCGATGCCGTTGACCAGCGGTGAGTTTGCTGTGCTCAAGGCGCTGGTGAGCCACCCGCGTGAGCCGCTGTCCCGCGATAAGCTGATGAACCTGGCCCGTGGCCGTGAATACAGCGCGATGGAGCGTTCCATCGACGTACAAATTTCTCGTCTGCGCCGCATGGTGGAAGAGGATCCGGCGCACCCGCGCTATATCCAGACCGTGTGGGGTCTTGGCTACGTGTTTGTCCCGGACGGCAGCAAGGCATGATGCAATGGCGCTTTTCTCCGCGCAGCTCATTTGCACGGACGTTGCTACTGATTGTCACGTTGTTATTTGTCAGTTTGGTCACCACCTATCTTGTGGTGCTCAACTTCGCTATTATGCCGAGTTTGCAGCAGTTCAATAAGGTGCTGGCATACGAAGTAAGAATGCTGATGACGGACAGTCTGCAACTGGAAGATGGCTCCACGCTTGAGGTGCCGCCTGCGTTCCGGCGTGAGATTTACCGCGAATTGGGTATATCGCTATACACCAATGCGGCGGCGGAGGAAAGCGGCCTGCGGTGGGCTCAGCACTACAAGTTTCTGAGTGACCAGATGGCGCAACAGCTGGGCGGCCCGACGGATGTGCGGGTTGAGGTCAGCAAGAATACGCCGGTGGTGTGGTTGAAAACCTGGCTGTCACCGGATATCTGGGTGCGTGTTCCCCTCACTGAAATCCATCAAGGCGATTTCTCGCCGCTCTTCCGCTATACGCTGGCGATCATGCTGCTGGTGATTGGCGGTGCCTGGCTCTTTATCCGGGTGCAGAACCGACCCTTAGTTGAGCTGGAACATGCGGCGTTGCAGGTCGGTAAGGGCATTATTCCGCCGCCGCTGCGTGAGTATGGCGCCTCTGAAGTGCGTTCCGTGACCCGCGCCTTTAACCAGATGGCCTCCGGCGTGAAGCTGCTGGCGGATGACCGCACGCTGTTAATGGCGGGCGTGAGCCATGACCTGCGTACGCCGCTGACGCGAATTCGTCTGGCGACCGAAATGATGGGCAAGGAAGATGACTATCTGGCGGAGTCGATCAATAAAGACATTGAAGAGTGTAATGCGATTATTGAGCAGTTCCTCGACTACCTGCGTACCGGTCAGGAAATGCAGACGGAAGTGGCCGATCTGAACGCCATCATGGGTGAAGTCGTGGCATCGGAGAGCGGTTATGAACGTCAGATCGACAGCGAGTTTGCTACCGGCGAGCTGCTGGTGTGCATCAGTTCACTGTCGATAAAACGGGCGGCGCTGAATTTGGTGGTGAATGCGGCGCGTTACGGTAACGGCTGGATAAAAGTCAGTACCGGACGGGAGCTACAGCGCGTCTGGTTTCAGGTCGAGGATGACGGAGAAGGCATTGCGCCCGATCAACTGAAGCACCTGTTCCAGCCGTTCGTTCGCGGCGACAGTGCGCGAACCACCAGCGGTACCGGGCTGGGGTTGGCGATTGTGCAGCGTATTATCGATGCGCACAATGGCGTGCTGGATGTCGGCACCAGCGAACGCGGTGGACTTTGTGTCCGCGCGTATTTGCCGCTGCTCGCAGAGGCATATGCGCCTGAAATCAGTACAGTGAAAGAATGACCCACCCGATTTCCTCTGTCTCTTAGCCACAGTTTTTATGCTGACGAGAAGAGGGTTTCGTGCGCGATAATGCCGTTATTTTCATGCTACCCGTGTAGCACGCGCCCGACACGGGACGGCTCACACGCCGCTCGCCCCGTGACCCCAGGCTTTCGGCGGAAATTATGCCGCTGCCGCGGTGCCTTCGTCGTATCAGGCTCAACGGACCGCTTGCGACACGTTCCAGACGTGGCGCAAGCTTTCGCCGCGTCCTGCGGCTCATCCTAAGCCTGCTAGCTCCTCAGCATAATCTTTTACGCCGGAAAGGAAAAAACCGAGGTAAATTCCTGTATTTATGTATAAGAGATAGTTCGCTGGGTGAGTCGTTAACGTATAGATGGAATGAATGTCCCCTCCCCTGCTCAGAGGAGGGGAATGCGTTTACCGCTTCGGTCCTGCTTTCACCAGCGCGGCACCTGCCGGTGCATCGGTGTATTTATCGAAGTTGGTGATAAAGCGCTGTGCCAGATCGTCCGCTTTTTCCTGCCATTGCTCGACGTTTGCGTAAGTATCACGCGGGTCAAGAATGTCAGGGTTGACGCCGGGCAGCGAGGTTGGGATCGCCAAATCGAAGACAGGGAGCGTCTGCATTTCTGCATTATCAATGCTGCCGTTCAGGATGGCATCAATAATTCCGCGTGTATCCTTAATGGAGATACGTTTACCGCTGCCGTTCCAGCCGGTGTTGACCAGATAGGCCTGTGCGCCTGCCGCCTTCATGCGTTTTACCAGCACTTCAGCGTACTGCGTTGGGTGCAGCATCAGGAATGCCGCGCCGAAGCAGGCGGAGAACGTTGGTGTTGGTTCTGTCACGCCGCGTTCGGTTCCCGCCAGCTTGGCGGTAAAGCCAGACAGGAAGTGATACTGCGTTTGATCGGACGTCAGGCGAGAAACAGGTGGTAACACGCCGAACGCATCAGCCGTCAGGAAAATCACTTTCGTTGCATGGCCCGCTTTAGAGACCGGTTTAACGATATTCTGAATGTGATAGATCGGATAAGAAACACGGGTGTTTTCAGTTTTGGAACCGTCGTTGAAGTCTACGGTGCCGTCCGCCAGCACAGTGACGTTCTCCAGCAGCGCATCGCGTTTGATGGCGCCAAAGATATCCGGTTCGGCTTCTTTGGAGAGCTTGATCGTTTTGGCGTAGCAGCCGCCTTCAAAGTTGAAGACGCCGTCGTCGTCCCAGCCGTGTTCGTCATCGCCAATCAGTTGGCGTTTGGGATCGGTGGAAAGCGTGGTTTTGCCGGTACCGGATAGACCAAAGAACACCGCCACATCGCCTTTTTCGCCGACGTTTGCCGAACAGTGCATGGAAGCGATGCCTTTCAGCGGCAGCAGGTAGTTCATGATGGAGAACATCCCTTTCTTCATTTCGCCGCCGTACCAGGTGCCGCCAATCAGTTGGATGCGCTCTGTCAGGTTGAACGCGACAAAGTTCTCGGAGTTCAGCCCCTGTTCCTGCCAGTTCGGGTTGGTGCATTTTGCGCCGTTCATCACGATGAAATCCGGCTCAAAGCCTTCCAGCTCTTCATCGCTCGGGCGGATAAACATGTTTTTGACGAAATGCGCCTGCCAGGCCACTTCTGTGACGAAACGTACGCTGAGACGGCTATCTGGATTCGCGCCGCAGAAGGCATCGATGATGAACAACCGCTTGCCGGAGAGCTGCGTAGTGACGAGCTGTTTCAGGTGCGTCCAGGTTTCCTGGCTCAATGGATGGTTATCGTTCTTACCTTTACCCTGATCGGACCACCACACGGTGTCGCGCGTAACGTCATCGCGCACGATGTATTTGTCTTTCGGGGAGCGGCCGGTAAAGATGCCGGTATCGACGGCTACGGCACCCAATTGGGTTTCGATACCGCGTTCATAGCCTTGTAGGGTAGGGGAGCGTTCTTCTTCAAAAAGCAGTTCATAGCTGGGATTGTAGACAATATCGCGGACATCGTGGATTCCATAAGCCGTCAGGGCTTGCGGGGTAATACCGTTGATCAGCATGTTGCTACTCCTCAAGTTATAGTCGTACTACTAAACATTGTAGGGAGTGAGCTTATTTTAACCGCGATAGCAATCATAAAATTAAATAAATTCATTAATAACTTTGCTTATTTAGGGTGTTTGAAAAATAATCACGGCAGTTTATAGATGGGAAAATAAGCAAAATAAAACGGGTACTTTCGTACCCGTTAAAACGATTAATGCAACAGATTTCCTGATGAATCGTGCCGTATGGCGCGGATGTCCAGCGAATTAAATAAGTAGTGCGTACCACAATAATCACAGTGCATATCGATTTCACCATCCTGTTCGATCATTTCATTGATCTCCTGATCGGACAGCGTCATTAATGCATCGGCGCAACGATCGCGCGAACAGTGGCAGCGGAATTCGACATCCTGCGGTTCGTACACGGTTACCTCTTCCTGATGGTAAAGACGGTACAGTACCTCGGTCGCAGGCAGGGTAAACAGTTCTTCGGCTTTGACCGTGGTGGTGAGCTGCGCCAGATGATCAAAATCATTCCGATCGGCATCTTGTGCAGGCAGCACCTGAAGCAACATCCCCGCGGCCGCCTGATTGCCTTCGTGCTGTCCGGTACGGATAAACAGCCGTGTCGGCAACTGCTCGGACTGCTGGAAATAGCTCTCCAGACATTCGGCCACGGTTTCACCTTCTAAACCGACGACACCCTGATAACGCTCGCCGTCAGTCGGCGTAATGGTAATGACCAGATAGCCATTGCCGACCATTTCTTTCAGCGAGCTCCCCGGTGCGATATCCCCTTGCAGACGGGCAACGCCGCGCATCTGCTGCTGGTGGTTACCGTTAATCACTGCCAGTTTCAGTGGGCCATCGCCCTGAAGCTGAACGGTAATATCGCCGCTGAATTTTAGCGTTGCCGTCAACAGGCTGGTGGCAACCAGCATTTCACCCAGCAGCGTTTGCACCGCAGACGGATAATCGTGGTTGGTCAAAATACGTTGATACGTCTCGTTAACGGTTACCAGTTCGCCACGAACGGCATAATTTTCAAACAGGTAACGGTGTAATTGGTCGTGAGCCATAATGTTTTCTCGTCGTAATGGTGCGGCGATCGCTGAGTCTTCTCTCTATTGTCATCAGTTTGATGACCAATAAATGAAGGGCGGAGCGTTATTCCTGATCGCTGTATTTAAATTTAATCAGATCGCGTCGCTCTTTTTTATCAGGGCGGCGATCGGGGTGTGGCATCGTTAGCGCATTCATTTTCCGCGCCAGCGCCAGCTTTTCTCGTTTCTCAATACTGTCGGCCGTTTCCTGATACAGCGCCTGCGCCTCTGTCGCACTTCTGCGCTGGCCGCTGACGGCCAGAATGACCACGGTGCGTTCGTCATTGCCCTGACGCAGTTTAACCTCGGCATTCAGTTCGACCTGTTTGCTTGGCTTACCGCGTTGTCCGTTATAGTGCACTTTGCCGCCGTCGATCATTTCGCGGGCAATGGCTCGGGTTTTATAGAAACGGGCGGCCCAGAGCCATTTATCCAGACGAACGGCGTCGTCGGCCTGCTCGGTAGCTTTCACCATCAATCCCCCTGATTATCCTAATGCCGATCGTTTCAGGATCGAGATACTGGGGGCGACACCGGCGCGAGGCATACCTCATCGTCGTGTTTCCCCCTCAAGCCACTGCATTATCCGGCGTTAACGGAGTGGCGCAGAGCGGGTAGCAGCGCAAGATAGTCGTTCATTGACGGATGTTGCAGGAACGCCTTTTCCTGTTGGCCGGAATCTGGATTACGTACGCCCAGACAGTAATGGATACCGAACGTTTTTGCGGCATCCAGAATCGGCTCGCTGTCATCCACGAATAATGTTCTGGCAGGGTCGAAACCGGTTTGCTGCTGTACGGCCTGCCACAAGCGCTGATTCTCTTTCGGATATCCATAAGTATGGGTGGAAAGCAATAAATCAAGGTGCTGATCCAGCCCCGTATGTTCGATTTTTACCGCCAGACTGTGTGGATGGGCGTTGGTCAGGAGAATGGTCTCTTTACCGCATTCGCGCAGCGCCGCTAAAAACGGCGTGGTGTCATCGCGCAGCCGGGCACGTGTGCCGATATCCGTCGTCATTTGATAGATATCCAGATCCAGACGTTCTGACCAGTAATCGAAACAGTACCAGTTTAGCGTGTGCTGAACGGCACGGTACTCTTGTTCGATGAGCTGGTGTGCCTGCTCAAGGCTGATATGGCGTTTTTCACTGAGCGACTGCGGTACCAGTTGAAGCCAGAAATAGCTGTCAAACGCCAGATCGAGCAGCGTGCCATCCATATCCAGTATCACGGTGTCGATGTCGTGCCAGTTAACGTGGGGATTCATAACGACTCCAGATGTCGCGCCGTGCTGTAGGGATGATGAAGCAGGAGGCGCGCAATGCAATAGTGGCGGGAAACCGATTCCGCTAGGTTAGCATAACCGCAGTACGGGCACGATGCCGTTAGCGGGGGAGCAGAGGGCGGTTGTCCGGGAACGCATCCGTCATCATGTTGAACCGAGAAGCGTAATAGCGCTGAATATCGGTCACTCGTTTCTGGCTTTTACGCAGTTTAATGGCGGCCAGAACCGCATTAACGATAAACGTTGCAGAAAACAGCAGCAGCAGCAGGCAACTGCCGAGATAGCGCCAGACGGTAATGACGTCGGGTTCGCTGTGCAGGTTGATGTGCTGCGTCCCGTTGGCATCGGTGCTGAGTTGGGTGATAACGCCTGTGGCATTAAACGGGGTATGCAACAGCATCGCGGAAAGCCGCTGGAGTTCCTGCCACTGATCCGACGGGCGGTACTCATTGAGCGGCATTGGAGGGAGCGGGTGGTTAACGAACTGCCGGCCTTCATCGCTGCGAATCAGGAATCCACCGGGCGGCGGGCTGTTCAGCGATTCTGCCGCATTATTGATTTCCTGATAGAAGAATTGATCGGTAGAACTGTTGACCAGAGATTCCAGCGTTTCTGCGCTGACGGCGGGCAACACCACATTCATGCCTTTTAGCGTGCCGGAGTTGGCGTCTTTGACCAGCGTATTCCAGTTTTTGACATCGCTCAGATTAACCAGCGCATTTTTCAGCCGGGAGCAATCGTTTTCCTGTTTACACAGATCTTGTGTTCTCAGGACAACGTCAGCGAAGTTTTTCATCAGGATCAGCCCTGATTTCTGGATCGTGGACGCTAGCTGGGAATTAACCTGACCTTCTTTTTCCGCTTGCGGGTGGAGCTGGCTGTTGACGGATTTCAGCAAGGCAGAGGCTTTTTCAATGGTCTCGGATTCCGGTAAGGGCAGCGGCGTGGCTTTATTCCAGTAAATGGCGGAGCAGTCGAACGGGCTGAACGCGTAGGATGACGGCGTGGAGACGGGACGAATTCCTGCGGGCACATAGCACATACCACTGCCACGCACCGCCAGCGTATCACCAATGTGGAGCTGAGCCTTTTCCAGATCGCTGACCTGCGTGACTTCAATACGCTGTGCGCCCTGAAGCCAGGCCAGACTGAGCTTGAGCGGCAGTTCAAGTTGCACGTTGGTAATCAGTAAAATCAGGCTGAGCAGTGAACCAACGGATAGCAGCAGATTCCTGCCCCAGCGCTGTAACGGGAAATGTTTCACTTCATCATGCAGCGAAAGGTGTTCGCCCTGACGGATGACCTGCCGATTGAGATAGATATCGACATCCGTTTTTCTGCCCAGATCTTGCGTGATGTAGGGTTGCCAGTGAGGCGGGTAAATCAGATCGATATTGCCGAGTGAGATATTGCCGAGCGGTCCTTGATTGGACTCGCCAAACAGGCCCAAGCCTTGCGGTGTGCCGTGAAGGCAGTGGACATCCCGCAGCTCCTGAGCGGACGGCGAGCGGAAAAGCTGCCAGAGGCTCCAGCCCGCCAATAAGGATGCGGTACCAATCAGCCAGGGGAGCAGGGCGATAGGGCTATTCAGGCTGATGAACAAGAGCAAGAAAGACACGCAGAGCACGGCGGCTTCCTTCAAGCCCCCAGAGTGGTGCATGGCGTGTTCTTCACGTGTTTCCTTACGGATAGTGACCAATTCGGCATGCTCACTCCCTTCCTGACGGATGGAGGCGTTCGGGACGGGGACTTCGCTTGGTAGTGGAGCCAGCGGCCGATCGTCAAGGCACTCAGTTAGCGAGTGTCCGTTCAGGGAAATCACCAGCGGAATCGAGCGCGTCTTTATCAGTTCGACGGTGTTGTTTTCGGTAATGAACTGTTCCCAACTGGGCGGCAGATGGATCTCTTGTGTATCGATGTAGTAGCGCCACTTATTCTGAGCATCGGTGCTCAGGCCGTAGCGGGTAATCGTCTTGGTGACGGGGTAAACCCGATTACTTTGCAGGGAACGCGGCAGTTTTGGCTGCGCATTCGGGGTATCAAGCGGCGTGGTCTGCTGGCTGTTTTCCTGAGCCAGATAACGCTCCACGGCGATGCGTTCATCTTCAGTGAGCCGTCGGGGAAGCGATTGCGAAACGGGTAATGGCGGGGTGGATAAGAAACGACGGCGCAGTCGGTAGCCAATAACACCTCCGATCGCGATCAGACAGGCAAGCAATATCGCCAATAAGGTAAATATTGTGCTCATGTCATCTCCCTTCCAAAACGCGAGGCTCCTTGTTTTCGTCGGAGTTTAACAAAATTATACAATTGATGATAACCCGTATGGCATTGTTTTCTTAGATTAATAACGTAATTGTGAATGGAATTAATCGCATAAGGTGATGATAGTAACAAGCAAAAAATGCCACTTGAATGAGGATATTCCTATTTTTTTTAAGTTATTGACTTTTAGCGGCGGTTTCTCATACAGGATGTATCCTGTATGTTGCTCACACGTAAATTCATCGTCATGATAGTTGCAGCGAAGGCGACTGTTAACGCACAATGTGAGCAGAATCAAAAAAGAATATTTACGATCTTTTCTTATCCAACAGCATGCCATATGCGGATTGCATTAAGCGCAGTCTCTCATGCGTGTTGGGCTAAGATGCCGTTCTGGTCGTAACGCTCTGGGGGCATCAATGAGTCATAACCTGCAAAAACCTAAAATCCTCAAGGTAGAAACGGTAGCGCGTTCGCGCCTGTTCAATGTGGAATCCGTCGATCTTGAATTTAGCAACGGGGTTCGCCGGGTTTATGAACGGATGCGCTCAAGCGGTCGACAGGCGGTGATGGTTGTCCCGGTCATTGATGATGAATTGGTGTTGATTCGTGAATACGCCGTCGGCATTGAAGAATACGAATTAGGCTTCCCCAAAGGGCTGATCGATCCCGGTGAAACGGTCTTTGAAGCCGCTAACCGCGAATTGATGGAAGAAATCGGTTTTGGGGCAGAAAAGCTAGAGTTACTGGCGACATTAACCATGGCACCCTCCTATTTTCCAGCCAGATGAATATCGTGGTGGCGCGGGGGCTGTATCCGCAGAGCCTGGAAGGCGATGAGCCGGAACCCATGCCGCAAATCCGCTGGCCTGTGGAGAACATGATGTCGCTGTTGCAAGAGCCTGATTTCCGCGAAGCACGTAATGTCAGTGCGCTGTTTCTGGCTCACGACTGGCTGCGTCGTACACCCCGCTAATTTCCAGTGACATAACGGAAAGCATACGTCTTTTCCGGTGATATCGGTCACACATCCTTTTTTAACGCGTTGTCGTGACCGATGCGGACGTCTATAACGTCTGCACAGGGCGTGACTGATGAATGAAGGCGAACCTGCCGTGGATAGCAAAACCTGCTATTCACGGCGGGTTTTTTTGTTTTTCAGCCCTGATAAATGGGTAAAACAACACCGACAAAAGAGAGTGATAAGATGAACATACCGAAGGGGATCATACGTACACCATTGGTGCTGCTGGCGCTGATGAGCACGCTGCTCTTTCCTGTGCTGGGTCAGGCGGCAGAAACCGCGCCGGAGAAAACCCGAATACTTATTCTGACGGACATTGGTAACGAGCCTGATGATTCGCAGTCTTTGGTTCGCTTCCTGCTCTACAGTAACGAGTTCGATGTCGAAGGGATTGTGGCAACGACCTCAACCTGGCTAAGGGATAAGGTCAATCCAGAGATGATTATGCAGCGCCTTGATGCTTACGAGCAGGTGTTGCCTAACCTGCGCCAGCATGCGTCCGGCTACCCTTCTGCGGAAGCATTACGTCAGGTTGTCAAATCTGGCCGTGCCGGATTTGGCATGGACGTCGTGGGTGATAATAAAGCGACAGAGGCCTCCAGGTTGATCATTCAGGCGGTGGACAAACAGGACACGCGTCCTCTGTGGGTTACGGTATGGGGCGGGGCAGTAGACTTAGCGCAGGCGCTGCATGACGTACGTGCGACTCGCACGCCGGAGCAGGTGGCGACGTTTGTCAGTAAGATTCGCGTGTATGCGATTTCCGATCAGGATAATACCGGTGCCTGGATTCGCGCGAATTTTCCGACGCTGCGCTATATCACCAGTATCCATGCCTGGAATGATTATTTCCTCTCTACCTGGATCGGCATGTCCTCGTCGTTTGCCGAAGGCAGCGATATGAGTCAGGTGAATAACGAATGGCTGAGCAAACATATCCGTAGCAAAGGCCCGCTCGGTGCGGTCTACCCAGCGATTGAATATACGATGGAAGGGGATACACCCTCATTCCTCTATCTGATTCAAAACGGGCTTGGCGATCCAGAACACGCGGAATATGGCAGTTGGGGAGGGCGCTATGCGGCTATTGTGCCGGGCGACACCAGTGGGCTACGCGTCAGCACCTCCGATCAGGTCATGAGTCATAACGGTAAAATGTACCGTACCGCCTCGGCCACGATCTGGCGCTGGCGTGACGCATTCCAGAATGATTTTGCTGCTCGTATGGACTGGACGCTGACGAAGGACAGTAAAAAAGCCAACCATAACCCCGACCTTGTGCTGAATGGTCAGGCCGGACGTTCTATTGTGGCGATCAACGTGAAAGCAGGGGAAACCGTGACGCTATCCGCCGATGGTTCTCACGATCGTGATGGTGACAAAGTGAATTATACCTGGTGGCAATATAAGGAACCCACGGCCACCGCGATAGGCGTACATTTTGCGCCAGAGGTGAAGCTGGCCAACGCATCAGGGATGCAAACGCAGTTTGTTGCACCGGACGTTAAAACGCCGACGCCTTTCCATATCATTTTGCAGGCGAAAGATGAGGGAACACCGAATCTGTTCTCCTATCGTCGGGCGATTGTCACCGTGATGCCGAAGTGATGTGGTTTGGAAAGTGAGGAATTGAACGCCGATAGCCCGACCTACAGGGCATTGTGCTGAGTGTGCAATAAAAATGGCCTTCCGTCAGGAAGGCCATCAATGAACATGATGCCGGATATCAGAACAGCTCTTCGCTTTGTCCGTTATCCATCAGCGTGGTGCCGACTTCGTGCACTTCATATTCTTTCGGCTGCGTTCCATCAATAAAGTATTCGGAACGGCTGTTCCCGCCACCGTTAGACAGTTTGCCGCTGCTGCGGTCAATGACCACGCTGACGACGCCGGGTGGTGGTGTCAGCGGCTGTTCCGGTACGCCATCCAGCGCGGATTTCATGAAATCATCCCACGCAGGCTGTGCGGATTTCGCACCGCCTTCATAGCCGGAGATCTGGTCTTTGATGACGCCAGAGGCGCTGCTGGCACCCAGATCGCGGCGGTGATCGTCAAAGCCGATCCAGACCGAGGTGACCAGATTCGGACCATAGCCGGAGAACCAGGCATCTTTGGAACTGTTCGTTGTACCGGTTTTACCGCCGATATCATGACGTTTCAACTCTCGGCCCGCGCGCCAGCCTGTTCCCATCCAGCCGGGTTCGCCAAAAATGTTACTGTTTAGTGCGTCTTTAATCAGGAACGCCAGCGGCGTACTGATCACGTGCGGGGCGTAAGGCTGTGCGGCGCTTTGCTGTGCCGCCTCTGGTGTGACAGGCTCCAGCTCCGGTTGCGGCAGACCTTGCGGTGGCGTTTCGTTTGATGTGGCGACGTCTTCAACGTTAGTGGTCGCTAATACTGGAGAACGTGGCGTTTCACCGTAGATTAGCGGTAAGTTACAGGTATCGCAGACCACTTTTGGCGTCGCTGTAAAGACCGTACCACCCGCTTCGCTCTCTATTCTGGTAATCAGATAGGGATCAACCAGATAGCCGCCGTTTGCCATAACGGCATAACCCCGTACAACCTGGAGCGGTGTAAATGAAGCGGCACCCAGCGCCAGTGACTCGGTATGGACGATATTCTGCGCCGGGAAACCGAAGCGTTGCAGGTAATCCGCCGCATAATCCACGCCCATCGCGCGCATGGCTCGTACCATCACCACGTTTTTGGACTGACCCAGCCCCTGACGCAGACGGATCGGGCCATCATAGGTTGCCGGTGAGTTTTTTGGCCGCCAGTCAGATCCGGCGCCGGCATCCCAGCGGGTGATCGGCACGTCGTTCAGAATCGTTGCCAGCGTTAACCCTTTGTCCATCGCCGCGGTGTACAGGAACGGTTTGATGTTGGAACCAATCTGACGCAAAGCCTGCGTCGCACGGTTGAATTTACTTTGGTTAAAGTCAAAACCGCCGACCAGCGCTTCTATCGCACCATCTTTCGGGTTGAGTGAAACGATGGCGGAGTTGACGTCCGGCACCTGTGCCAGCCACCAGTCATCATTGACTTTGCGTACCCAGATCTGCTGGCCTGCCTGCACCACGTCCGTTACGCGTTTCGGCGTTGGCCCTTGCTGCGTATCGGAACGGTATGGACGTGCCCAGCGCATGCCTGCCATTGGCAGAGCAATATTGCTGCCGTCAGACAGGATTGCAATCGCGTTGTCTGCCGTGGTGCTGGTGACGATAGCCGGAGAGAGCGGACCGTAGACCGGCAGCGCTTTCAGAGCGGTAATCATTTTCGCCTGATCCCAAGTGCCTTCACCCACTTTCCACAGCACTTTACTCGGGCCACGATAACCGTGGCGCATGTCATAGGCCATCACGTTATTACGCAGGGCATCCTGCGCGGCCGTTTGCAATTTTTTTGTGACCGTCGTGTAGACCTTATAACCGTCGTTATACGCGTCTTCACCGTAGCGTTTCACCATCTCCTGCCGCGCCATTTCCGCGACATACGGTGCGGAGAACGAAATCTCTGGGGCGTGATAATTCGCCACCAGCGTTTCGTTACGCGCCGCATCGTATTGCGCCTGCGTGATGTAGTTTTCATCCTTCATGCGCGCAAGCACCACGTTGCGGCGGGCAACGGCGCGGTCATAGGAATAGAGCGGGTTGAACGTTGACGGTGCTTTCGGCAGGCCGGCGATCATCGCCATTTCGCTCAGCGTCAACTGATCAACCGGGCGACCAAAGTACACCTGTGCCGCCGCACCAACGCCATAGGCGCGATAGCCGAGGTAAATCTTGTTCAGATAGAGCTCAAGGATTTCATCCTTGGTCAGCAACTGCTCAATGCGGATAGCCAGAAACACTTCCTTGATCTTACGAATCAGAGTGCGTTCCGGGCTTAGGAAGAAGTTCCTGGCGAGCTGTTGCGTAATGGTACTCGCCCCTTGAGAGGCGTGGCCAGACGTCAACGCGATAGACGCGGCGCGAATAATCCCGACGGGGTCGACACCGTGGTGATCGTAGAAGCGGCTGTCTTCGGTCGCGATAAAGGCGTGTACCAGCTCAGGGGGAATCTGGTCCAGCTTGAGCGGGATACGGCGTTTTTCACCAAACTGGGCGATCAGTTCGCCATCAGCGCTGTAAACCTGCATTGGCGTTTGTAGCCGAACGTCTTTCAGCGTGGCGACATCGGGCAGTTGGGGTTCGATATAACGGTACAAACCGTATATCGAGGCAGCTCCCAGCAGAATGCAAGAGACTGCAAGGATGAATAGATACTTTACGAACTTCACCTGGGATTTTCCATTCAGTAGCGTTTGGACAGTTTATAAACAACCGAGCGCTAGTATAAAGGTAAGCCAGCACTGTGGATATGTTTATTGGATAAGGAAATCGGGTTGAGCATGGCTTATCACATCTGGCGGGTTGGATTAGATATACAGAACGGCTTCATGCGCGCTCTGGCGGTTCAGCGCCGCCGCAATGGCTGGCAGCTTCGTCACTGGTGGCAATGTCCGCTACCAGACGATACGTTGCACTCGGGTAGTTTACACCATACTGAGGCGCTTTGTGAGGCCTTGCGTACATGGCGTCGTTTGCTGCCTGGACACATTTCGCTACGGGTGGGGTTTCCTGCCCAACTGATCTTGCAGCAGCATCTGCCGATGCCCGACCGGCGTTTACAGGAGCCAGGGCGCAGTCTCTATATTGAAACGATGGCGGCGCGTAAGCTGCCAGTTAGCAGCGAATCGCTGGCGATAGACTATCGGGAAGACCCGCAGGAACAGGGTTCTCTGCTGGTGACGGCAGCACGTCGACAGGAAATTGATAGATGGCTGATATGTCTGGATCGTGTGGAGTTACGCCCTGATGTTCTTGATGTTTCAACCTGTGCGCTCCGAACGATGGCGCAACTGGCAGGGCTGGAATCTCATCGCCTGTTGCTGCATCGCCTGCTGGAGGGCTGGCTGTGGGCATCCCCGCTAAACCACGCTTTTCACTCGGGGTTCATACATCTTGATGAATTGAATGATGAATCCGATATTTTATCGATTGTGAGTACTCGCTATCAGCATGATGTCGATAGTATGGCCTACTATTCTGGCGTTTCGCCTGATTTACCTAACCAGATCGCTGACGTATTACAGCCGTGGTCGCCGTTTACCGTGTTTAGCCACATGCAGCCGCCGCTGCCGAGTTTTCCCCCGGCTTTTGCGATTGCGGGTGGGCTGGCATTGCGCCCTGAGGATGCCTGATTATGCTGCTGATTAATCTTTTACCCTGGCGGAAAGTCCAGATGCATCGGCAGGCACGTCGCTGGTTGGGGCTGCTATGGCTACAGATAGGGATGGCGTTATGCCTTATCGCCGCTAGTTATCTGTTTTGGCTGCACAGGCAGCAACAGGCACAGGATACACTCAATACGGTGCTGGCCCAGCAACAGCAACTGACGGTGCGATATCAACAAACGCACCAGGCGCAGGAAACGCTGCGCCGCTATCTGGAACAAGAACGGGCTCAGGCGGTAATCCTGAATGACAATCGTCGCAACCTCCATTTGCTAGAGCAGATTGCAGGCATGATGCCCGCGCGTCTGTGGCTGACGGAAATCGCCGACCGTGGATCGCATCTGTTACTTTCAGGCGTGAGTGAAAGCTATCGCGATATCGTTACGCTACAGCATGCATTATTGCGCCATGCTTCCGTCGACCGCGTACAGCTGCTGCATACCTCCCAAGAGCGTGGCGTGAACACTGGGTTGCGCTTTTCCTTTCAGGCTAATTGGCGTGATGTGGGTACTTCCTCACTGGGGGAAGGCCATGATTAGTCAAACGCTCCTGATTGATGTCGTACTACGCCGGCCAGAGCTGGTGAATAAACCGCTCTGGCAACAGATAGCCCTTCAGTTGGCATTTGTCGCCACGACCGGACTGCTAGTCGGCTGGCTACTTATCGGTGGGTCTCGGCAGGTGGTACTTGGTATCGAAGATCAAACCGCTCAGGCACGCTTCGCGTTACGGGAAATCCAGCAAAAGCTAGACGTGATGCCGCAGTTGCCAGAGCTACGCGAGCAATTAGCGGAGAAAATCACGCAAGACGCCCCTTTCCAGCCTGACCGATTGTCGCAGCTTATCGTCGAGCCGCTGGCACAGGCTGGTGCATCGCTGCTGTCCTGGCAACCGGCCCCGCGCCACGCAGGGGAACCTCATCAGGAACGTTGGCAATTGGCGTTTAGCGCAGATTATACGGGGGTGTTGCAGGTGCTGCGTGAACTGGCTGCGCTGCCTTATGTGCTGCGTATTGCGCAGTTGAGCATCAAGTCTGACGCGATTCCAACCGCATCGCCGCCGGGAACACCGCAGCTTCAGGTGGCATTAGCGCTGATCGGGCCGGAGGCGTTGCCATGAGCCTCACCTCGTTCCGTATCACATTGGTGCTGCTATTCGCGTCGCATAGCGTACAGGCAGAAAACACCGCAGTGCGTAGCGATCCTTTTCAGCCGTTGGTTACCACGCGCTGTTTACCCTCAACGGCGCTACCACCGTGGCAGCTAAAAGGTGTGATCGGCTCTGGCGAACGCTGGATTGGCTGGCTAGCGCAACCAGAGGCTGGCTGGATCAGGTTGGCGATCGGCGAGACGATCCCTCCGGGGTATTGGGTGGTTAGCCAACTGGATAAATCCGGTGCCAAATTTGTCCCGACGTTGCGTGACGCAGGCTGTGACGGCCTGCCAGATAGCCTGCTGCTGGCTTCCCCGTTTATCAATAAGCCAGAGGAATAGGCGTAGCCTGCCTGGTCGCGCGTATTCGTTTTTGCGCAGCCGCTCTTTGAAAACAACGCTGATAACAGCGTATCTCAATAACAAGGAAAGTTATGAAAATTAGGATGTTATGTCAGGTGATGCTGTTATGTCAGGTGATGGTGTGGAGCGGGCTACTTTTTCTTATCGCATCGTTTCAGGTTCGTGCGGAAAATACGGTATCGATGGCGTTTGAGGATTCGTCGATCCCGCGGGTACTACAGGCATTAGCCGATCACCAGCAGCTTAATGTCGTGATTGCGCCGGGCGTAGTGGGCAACCTGAGTTTAAGGCTGGCGGACGTACCGTGGCAGCAAGCGCTGGATATTGTGCTGCGCATGGGGAAGCTCAGCGCAGAACGTAACGGTAACGTGCTGATGGTTTTCCCTGCCGGGCACCTTGAGTCTTTAGAGAAGGAGCAGGACAAACGTATGGCGGAGCAGGCGCAGAAATTGCCGCTGCACAATATCTCTGTCGCGTTGCAGTATGCCGAGGCGACGGAAGTGGCGGCCAGCGTTCAGGCTCAGCGTGGAACACTGCTCTCTGCGCGGGGCAGCGTAACCGTGGATAAACGAACGAATACCTTATTGATTCGCGATACGGAAGAGGCTCTGGCACAGCTCGAACCGTGGGTGAAGGCGCTCGATCTCCCCTTAGCGCAGGTGCAACTGGCGGCGCACATTGTCACCATTAGCAGTGAGCACCTTCAGGAACTGGGCGTTAACTGGGGATTGGGGGAAGGGGACGCGGCGAATAAAGCGCTCAGGCTGAATAATTTTAATGTCGGCCTACCAGTGGACACACCGGCAATTAATGCGGGATTCCATTTAGCACGATTGAATGGTCGCCTACTGGATCTGGAACTCATGGCGCTGGAACAGGAAAGCCAGGTCGAAATTATTGCCAGCCCCCGTCTGTTTACGGCGCACCAGCAGACCGCGAGTATTAAACAAGGTACGGAAATCCCGTATCAGGTTTCCAGCGGCGCCAGCGGATCGACGTCCATCGAGTTTAAAGAAGCGGTGATCGGAATGGAGGTCACGCCGGCTATTTTGCGTGCCGGTCGGATTACCCTGAACCTGAAAATCAGTCAAAACATGCCGGGACAGACGATTAAGCAGGGTGATAATGGCGAAGCGTTAGCGATCGATAAACAGGAGATCCAAACTCAGGTGACGGTCGCCGATGGTGAAACTATCGTATTGGGCGGTATTTTCCAGCAGCAAAAAAAGAACAGCGACAGACAAGTGCCACTCTTGGGTGAGATTCCCGTATTTGGTCACCTGTTCAGAAACCATACTCAACAGCACACGCGACGAGAATTGGTGATTTTCATTACGCCGACGCTGATTCCTGCCTCATCATGAGCAAACCCAGTTGCGCACTGCTGCCATGCGGTTATTTTTTTCTGACAGGGCGCAATATTTTGTCGCGTTCGCGCTTATGCGTTTGACGCTGCGGCGGATTTAGCTTACAAGGGTTAGCGAATTGAGCACTGAAGTGTTGTTCCACCGAAAATGTCGATAAAACATACTGCATTGACCACCTGTGGTCGGTGTGACATTTTATTCGGTTGCCAAACTACCCTGAGTCTTGAGATAATTTTTTGTCTGATTCTCGCACTATCGCTCATGAGGTTTCAGTTTAGGTCCCGCCGCTGGGTTGATTGGCGGGGCGGGTTATCATTAACGAATTGTCTTAGTAATACCAAAAAACATGGCAGAGAAACGCAATATCTTTCTGGTTGGGCCTATGGGTGCCGGCAAAAGCACTATTGGCCGTCAGTTAGCTCAGCAACTCAATATGGAGTTTTTCGACTCCGATCAAGAAATTGAGCGACGCACTGGGGCTGATGTGGGCTGGGTATTCGATGTGGAAGGCGAAGAAGGCTTCCGCGATCGTGAAGAGAAAGTCATTAATGAATTGACGGAAAAGCAAGGCATCGTACTGGCGACAGGCGGTGGCTCAGTCAAATCACGTGAGACGCGTAACCGTCTTTCCGCGCGCGGCGTTGTCGTTTATTTGGAAACGACGATCGAGAAACAGCTGGCCCGCACGCAGCGTGATAAGAAGCGTCCGTTACTTCAGGTTGAAACCCCTCCACGTGAAGTATTGGAAGCGCTGGCGAAAGAGCGGAACCCGCTTTATGAAGAAATCGCTGACGTGACCATTCGGACTGACGAGCAAAGTGCCAAGGTCGTTGCTAACCAGATTATCAATATGCTGGAAAGTAACTAAGAGCATACCTTTATATCCGTATTGAGCGGATCCTGAACGGGTTGTTTAACGCGCATGGAAAGAATTACCGTAACACTTGGGGAACGCAGTTATCCCATTACGATAGCCGCCGGATTATTTGATGATTCGGCTTCTTTTATGCCGTTGAAAGCGGGGGAGCAGGCCATGCTGGTGACTAACCAGACGTTGGCCCCTCTGTATCTTGACCGCGTTCGTGGTGTGCTGGAAAACAACGGTGTACATGTCGATCAGGTTATTTTACCTGATGGCGAGCAGTACAAATCGTTGGCCGTATTGGATCAGGTCTTCAGCGCTCTGTTGGCGAAGCCGCATGGTCGTGATACGACGATTGTTGCCTTGGGTGGCGGCGTCATCGGCGATTTAGCCGGTTTTGCCGCGGCCAGTTATCAGCGTGGCGTCCGGTTTATTCAGGTGCCGACAACGCTGTTATCGCAGGTAGATTCCTCCGTCGGTGGTAAAACCGCCGTCAATCACCCGTTGGGTAAAAACATGATCGGGGCGTTCTACCAGCCCGTATCGGTTGTGATCGATCTGGATTGCCTGAAATCGTTACCGGCACGGGAATTGTCATCCGGGCTGGCGGAAGTCATCAAGTACGGCATTATTCTGGATCGCGATTTCTTTCTTTGGCTCGAAGAAAACATTGAAGCCGTGCGTGGGTTACAGCATGACGCGCTGGCTTACTGCATTCGACGCTGCTGTGAAATCAAAGCGGCAGTGGTCGCGGCAGATGAACGCGAAAGTGGTATGCGTGCGCTGCTTAATTTGGGCCATACTTACGGTCATGCCATCGAAGCGGAAATGGGCTACGGTAACTGGCTTCACGGCGAAGCGGTTGCGGCAGGCATGGTGATGGCTGCACATACGGCACGTCGCCTTGGGCAGTTCTCCGTTGAGGACGTCGAGCGAGTCAAATCTCTGCTGATTCGCGCTGGCCTGCCGGTGAACGGCCCGGCGCAAATGGCGCCTGAAGCCTATCTTCCTCATATGATGCGCGACAAGAAAGTGCTGGCGGGCGAGCTACGCCTGGTACTGCCAACGGCAATTGGCCAGTCGGAAGTCCGTGGCGGCGTCGCGCATGACATGGTGTTGGCTTCGATAGCGGATTGCCTTGCCTGATGCGTCATGCTATCGGGTGATGAAAGACTGGCAGTTATGAAAGATAAGTATTAACGACAGACACGCCCTGATGGGTTATGGTTAATAAAATACAATGCGTTACGATTCAATGATTCGCCCCGGTGACTGCGCGGCGGATTCGAGTTTTTTAGTGGGGAGATGTTAAATGGATGAGTTCAAGCCGGAAGATGAGCTGAAGCCTGATACCAGTGACCGTCGACCTACTCGTCAGCAAAAAAGCAGCAACTTCGCGGTACCTAAAATCGCACTTTCCAGACAGCACCTGATGATTGGTATCGGGATTGTAGTACTGGTATTGCTGATCGTGGGTATCGGTTCTGCTTTGCAGGCACCTTCTCAGCCACAAACGTCACAGACGCAGAATCAAGCGAGCGGCGAGAGAAATATCGATCTCTCTTCCTCGTCCTCCATGACGCAGAGCGCACCGCCTTCCTCACAGGGAGAAAGCACGGCGGCAGTTTCCGCCGATGCCAGCCATGGCCAACAGTCAGGGCAACCGTCTTCTCAGATGCCGACGTCGCCTCAGACACTAAGCGCTCCGCCAATTTCCGGTACACCGACGGATGCGCAGGTTCAGCAGCCAGTGGCAGGCCAGCAGCGTATCGAGCTGCCAGGCAATATCACCGATGCGCTGTCGCAACAGCAAGGGCGTGTGAGCGAATTCTCTCAGGGGGCGACGGGAAACTCGACGCTGCCGACAGCGCCTGCGACAGTCGCGACGACGGGGAAAGCGCCAGCGGCTTCATCCGCTAAAAATACGCACAATACGACGCCTGCACATGTGAATGGTGCCAAGCCAGCAGCGAACAGCGCGCCAAAAGCGCCAGTCGCAAGCGCAAGCAAGCCAGCGGCTAATGCCAAAGCGGCTCCTGCGGCAGTTGGGCAGAACGTCTCCGTACAGAATGCGCCTGCCAGCCACTTTACGTTACAACTGAGCAGTGCTTCACGTGCCGACACGCTGAAAGCCTACGCGAAACAGAACAACCTCACCCATTCGTGGGTGTACGAAACGAAACGAGACGGAAAATCCTGGTATGTGTTAGTGACCGGAGTCTATGCGTCTTCTGCGGAAGCGAAACAGGCGATTGCTACTTTGCCCGCAGAAGTTCAAGCGAAAAAACCATGGGTTAAGCCGATCCGCCAGGTGAAGCAGGACTTGAATAAGTAACACCAATTTTAGCCCTGATGTGCTGTCTTACACAGAGTACAATCCGCGGCTCTGAAACGTATGAGTAACTAACGACGGCATGAAGAAGAACCGCGCTTTTTTAAAATGGGCTGGTGGTAAATATCCGCTGGTAGAAGAGATTCGTCGCTATTTACCCGCAGGAGACTGTCTTATTGAGCCCTTTGTCGGCGCGGGTTCCGTATTTCTGAATACGGAATACGATCGCTACATACTGGCCGATATTAATAGCGACCTGATTAACCTGTACAATATCGTCAAATCGAATGCCGATGAGTTTGTTCTCGACGCCCGTACACTGTTTACGGAAGAGATGAACACCTCTGAGGCGTTTTATCTGCTGCGTGATGAATTTAACCTTTGCAGCGACGCCTATCGGCGTGCGCTGCTGTTTCTTTATTTGAATCGCCATTGCTATAACGGCCTGTGCCGCTACAACATGCGTGGGGAATTCAATGTTCCTTTTGGGCGCTATAAGAAGCCCTATTTTCCTGAAGAAGAGATTCGTTGGTTCGCCTTTAAGGCGCAAAATGCCACCTTTGTCTGTGAGCACTATCAGGACACGCTGGAAAAAGCAGAGAAGGGATCGGTTATTTATTGCGATCCGCCTTATGCGCCGCTGTCTGCGACCGCAAATTTTACGGCCTATCACACCAATAATTTCAGCCGTGCCGATCAGCAGAGTTTGGCGCAATTGGCGCGCCGTTTATCGGTAGAAAGCCAGATTCCGGTACTGATTTCCAATCATGACACGTTGCTGACCCGTGAGTGGTATCAGGAAGCCGTGCTGTATGTGGTTAAAGCGCGTCGAACAATTAGCCGTAATATTTTAGGGCGTAGTAAAGTAAACGAGTTATTAGCCCTCTATCGGTGATACCGTTTTATATACAGGGTGGGGTAAGCAGAGCGCAGTGAATCGGTTAATGGCGTGAAAGATGTCATTAACCGGGAACAGGTTACCCGCAGGCATTCAGACTTTACCGTTTGGAGAAATGAATGAAACCGTTTTTAATCGCGCCGTCCATTTTGTCGGCTGATTTTGCCCGTCTTGGTGAAGATACCGCTAATGTATTGGCTGCCGGGGCGGATGTGGTCCATTTTGATGTCATGGATAACCACTATGTGCCAAATTTGACGATTGGCCCGCTGGTACTGAAATCCCTGCGCGATTACGGCATTACCGCGCCGATTGACGTTCATCTGATGGTGAAACCCGTTGATCGTATCATCCCCGACTTCGCCAACGCGGGAGCCAGTTTCATTACCTTTCATCCTGAAGCTACCGATCACCTCGATCGTTCACTACAGCTGATCAAAGATCACGGTTGTAAAGCCGGGCTGGTGTTTAACCCTGCGACGCCGCTTAGTTATCTCGATTACGTCATGGATAAGCTGGATATCATTCTGCTGATGTCGGTTAACCCCGGATTTGGCGGCCAGTCCTTTATTCCCAGCACGTTGGATAAGCTGCGTCAGGTTCGCCGCTTGATCGACGACAGCGGTTACGACATTCGACTGGAAGTCGATGGCGGTGTAAAAGTGGAGAATATCGGCGCGATTGCTGAAGCAGGCGCGGATATGTTTGTGGCGGGATCGGCTATTTTTGGTCATCCAGATTACCGTGCCGTCATTGATCAAATGCGTAATGAAATTTCAAGGACGAAACATGACTGAATTAACCGCAGTTCGCGGCTTGGCTTTTGATTTGGATGGTACGCTGATTCACAGCGCACCGGGGTTGGCAGCGGCGATCGATCAGGCGTTAGTGGCGCAGTCGTTACCTGCGGCGGGCGAAGCCCGTGTCGCCACCTGGATTGGTAACGGTGCGGACGTGATGGTGGAACGCGCGCTGCGCTGGGCAGGCGTTGAGCCAACGGCGGCGCGTTTGCAGGAAACCCGTGAGCGGTTCGATGTCTATTATGCGCAGACAGTGGATAGCGGCAGCACGCTGTTTCCGCAGGTAAAAGAGACGCTGGCGCAGTTGGCGCAGCAGGGCATTCCGATGGCGGTGGTGACCAATAAACCCACGCCGTTCGTTGCACCGTTGCTGGCTGGGTTAGGGATTGGCGACTATTTCTCGCTGATCATCGGTGGCGATGACGTCATTGTGAAAAAGCCGCATCCTGCGCCGCTCTATTTGGTGCTCGGTAAGCTGGGGCTGCGTGCCAGCGAACTCCTGTTCATCGGCGATTCCCGCAATGATATTCAGGCGGCACAGGCGGCGGGTTGCCGTAGCGTTGGCATGACGTATGGTTATAACTATGGTGAAGCGATCGAACTGAGCCAGCCGGATGTCGTTCTGGATCGTTTTGCCGATATTTTGCCCCTGATCGGGCATTCTTCTTCACACAATCAGGAACCCTTAGTATGAGCAAGCCCATTGTATTTAGCGGTGCGCAACCGTCTGGTGAATTGACCATTGGTAACTACATGGGGGCGTTACGTCAGTGGGTCAACATGCAGGACGATTACGACTGCATCTATTGCATCGTGGATTTGCACGCCATCACGGTACGTCAGGATCCGCAGGCGCTGAGAAAAGCGACGCTGGATACGCTGGCGCTGTACCTGGCCTGTGGTATCGATCCGAAAAAGAGCACCATTTTTGTTCAGTCCCACGTGCCTGAGCACAGCCAACTGAGCTGGATACTGAACTGCTACGCGTATTTCGGCGAACTGAGCCGCATGACGCAGTTCAAGGATAAATCCGCGCGTTATGAAGAGAACATCAACGCGGGTCTGTTCGATTATCCGGTGCTGATGGCGGCGGATATCCTGCTGTATCAAACGAATCAGGTGCCGGTGGGTGAAGATCAGAAGCAGCATCTGGAACTGAGCCGTGACGTTGGTCAGCGTTTCAACAGCCTGTATGGCGACATTTTCAAAGTGCCAGAGCCGTTCATTCCGAAATCGGGCGCGCGCGTGATGTCGCTGCTGGAACCGACCAAAAAGATGTCCAAGTCTGACGATAACCGCAATAACGTTATCGGGCTGCTGGAAGATCCGAAGTCGGTGGTGAAGAAGATCAAACGCGCGATGACGGATTCCGACGAGCCGCCAGTCATTCGCTATGACGTGGCGAATAAAGCCGGGGTATCGAACCTGTTGGATATTCTGTCCGGCGTGACCGGAAAATCTATTCCCGAGCTGGAGCAGGAATTCAACGGCCAGATGTATGGTCACCTGAAAGGCGCGGTGGCGGATGCGGTATCCGGCATGCTGTCTGAACTGCAAGAGCGTTATCACCGCTTCCGTAACGATGAGGCGTTCCTGCAACAGGTTATGCGTGAAGGCGCTGAAAAAGCGAGTGCTCGCGCACAGGAAACGCTGAAGAAAGTCTATGACGCTATCGGTTTTGTTGGCCGCCCGTAAGTCTTAATTACCGTCAGGAGGCTCTCTCCTGACGGTTTCCTGCTACTACTTATCTATCCCTTCGAATCCGCTATCTTATCCTTGTGGGATAGGCGGAAACACGTCGTCTGGAATCGGGTTCTCAAACGGTGTCTGCTGCAATCTTTCCTGATGGTCGGCTTTTGCCTGCGCAATTAGTTCGGGAGTGACCAGCAGATCGATAGCCAGTGATGCCATCGCTTTCGCGGCATACTCCATGCCTTTGTGTGCCGCACCGGTTTTCCCCTGTGCGACCAACTGCCATGAATGCGCCGGTGTACCGATGGCGTAGGTGGCGCTGCGGATCTGTACCGTCGGCACAACCCAGCTCACCGTACCCACATCGGTCGAGCCGATGAAGGCTTCATTCGGACTATACAGCGGATAAATCCCGTCGTGCAGCGTTAAACCCGGCTGAGGCTTGACGCCGAAACGCGCGTAGGATTCGGCAATGTCTTCGGCGCTCAGCGCGGTCTGGAACATTGCCGCCATCTTACGGTCTTCGTCATCAAACGGTATCGGGCCGAGCGCCAGCAGATGTTCGTGCATACGTGCTTCCAGCGGCGGGTTTGCCAGCAGATTGGCATCACCGCTAATCACTTCACTGCTGACCTCGGTTTCCGTCATCAACGCCGCGCCTTCGGCAATTTTCTTCACGCGTTTGACCAACTGGTGCAGTTCCGGCAACTGGCGGGCGCGAACGAGGTAACGCACGGTGGCGTTGGCCTGAACGACGTTAGGTGCCTGGCCGCCGCTGTCGGTGATGGCGTAGTGAACGCGGGCGGAAGAAGGCATATGCTCGCGCATGTAGTTCACGCCGACGTTCATCAGCTCCACGGCATCCAGCGCGCTGCGGCCCAGATGTGGGCTGGCTGCGGCATGAGCGGCGCGACCTTTGAAGTAAAAATTCAGTTCATTACAGGCCAGCGACACCGGGCTGTTGACGCCGGTGAAGGTCGCCGGATGCCAGCAGAGGGCGATATCGACGTCGTCAAAGACACCTTCCTTGACCATGAACCCTTTGGACGATCCGCCTTCTTCCGCAGGGCAACCGTAAAAACGCACGGTTCCGGCCAGCGCGTGCTTTTGCAGATAATCTTTCACTGCCGTTGCCGCCTGTAGCGCTGCGGTACCGAGCAGATTGTGCCCGCAACCGTGGCCATTGCCACCGTTTTCCAGCGGTTTCGGCTCAGCGACATTCGCCTGCTGGCTCAGGCCCGGCAGCGCATCGTATTCACCCAGAATGGCGATAATCGGCAGACCTTCGCCGAATTCTCCCAGCAGTGCGGTCGGCATGTCGGCGATGCCTTTCGTCAGGCGGAAGCCTTCTGCTTTCAGGATGGCTTCGTGCTGTGCCGCCGAACGATGCTCTTCGTAGTTCAGCTCCGGCGTGTCCCAGATGCCGTCGCTCAGCGTACAGAACTGCTGTCGCTTGGTGGCAATCAGATCGCAGATCTCTTCCACGTTCTGGCGATTAACGGCCGGCAGCGTTCCTTCAGTGTGTGTTGCATTCATGCGTGGTGTGCTCGTTTGATTTCTTTGATGGCATTGGCGAGGGGCGTGTCACAGCCAGTCAGCCATGACACGCGATTTAGCGATTGGGTAACGCTTAGAGCGGCGTGGTGTCCATGCCGAACCATTTTTCGCTCAGCTTTCTGATGGTACCGTCTTGTTTAGCCTGATCGATTGCCTTGTCGAACATAGCTTTCAGCTCAGGATCGCTTTTACGCAGGCCAACGGAAGAACCGCTGCCCAGAATACCGCCGATGAACTGTGGCCCTGGCATCACGATGTTCTCATTGCCTGGTTTGTCCGTTGTGCTTTTCAGGTACGGTGCGGAAGCGATGACGAGATCCACACGGCCTGCTTTCAGATCCAGATCGTGTTCCTGTGTGGTTTTATATTCGCGTACTTTCATCACGCCTTTCAGATATTTATCCAAAAAGGCGCTGGCGATAGAAGCAGACTGTACGCCAATAGTTTTGCCTTCCAGCAGCGGTTTCAGCTTCTCAACCTCTGCCAGTGCTTTCGCTTCATCGGCGGGCTCAATGGAGAAACGCACGCCCGCGTCTGGGAAATCTTTGGCGAGTGAGCTGGATTTCAGCACGGCGAAAGTCTGCCCTGCCTGCGTGTACGGCTGGCTGAAATCGATCACTTCACGACGTTTTGCTGTGGCAGACATGCCCGCAATGATCGCGTCATATTTACCCGCGTTCAGCGCAGGAATAGCACTGGCGAAGGGTTGAACCATGATCTCGCATTTCACCTGCATGTTGTTACACAGCACTTTGTACAGCTCGATCTCCATGCCATCCAGCGTACCGTCTGGTTTGGTGAAGTTATACGGGTGGTAAGCGCCTTCGGTCGCGATACGGACGGTCGTCCATTTTTTCTCTTCCGCTGAGGCGGTGAATGAGGTAGCCAGCGTTCCTGCCATACACAGCGAGCAGGCGAGCAGTGTGAGTTTTGATTTGATCATATTATTTTTTCTCCCGGTATTTTATATAGTTATGCTTTGTTTATTCCCCCACATCATCTCGCGACATCGGTGAAATCTACGCACGAAATCAGTGGGGCAGTGTTTACCAACTGGCAATAAATTGCCGGAAGCGAGCCGACTGGCTGGCAGTGAAAACGTGCTCCGGCGTTCCCTGTTCTTCAATTTCCCCCTGATGGAGGAAGACGATGCGGTTGGAGACTTCGCGGGCAAAATCCATTTCGTGAGTCACGACCAGCATGGTCATCCCTTCATCCGCCAGCGTGCGCATGACGCGCAGTACTTCGCCGACCAGCTCTGGGTCGAGCGCGGAGGTCGGCTCATCAAACAGCATCACTTTCGGTTCCATCGCGAGCGCGCGGGCAATTGCGGCGCGCTGCTGCTGACCGCCGGACAAATGCGCAGGATAGTAGTGACGCTTATCCGCCAGGCCGACCTTCTCTAACAGCTGTTCGGCGTGTTCCACGCATTCCGCCTGTGGACGCTTTAAGACGTGCACGGCCGCTTCGATGATGTTTTCCAGCACGGTCTTGTGTGACCAGAGGTTAAAATTCTGGAACACCATGCCCAACTGGGTACGAATTCTGTCGATCTGTTTGAGGTTCGACGGACGGTTCTGTCCTTTGCGATTTGGCTTCATTTCAATCGCTTCTCCGCCGACGAGAATCTCGCCCTGATCGGGAAGCTCAAGCAGGTTGCTACAGCGCAGCAGCGTCGATTTACCTGAACCGGACGATCCCAGAATTGAGATGACTTCCCCCTGATTGGCCTCAATCGAAATCCCTTTCAGGACGTCCAGAGAGCCGAAGCTTTTATGAATGTTGCGCAGGCTAATGGCGGGTGTCGTCATTGCAGATCTCCCAATTTCTTAATTTTTTTCGCTGCCGGTTGCGCACCCGGCGCACGGAGATGAGGGGTAAGTGTAAATTCTGTCCACATCAGTAAACGTGTCAGAATAAGGTTAATAAACAGATAAATAGCACCGGCAACCAGGAACACTTCGAGCGCCCGGTAGGTTTCCGCGATGAGGCGTGCCGCGATCCCAGTGATTTCCATCAGCGTGATGATGGAAGCCAGCGAGGTCGATTTGACCATCGAGATCAGTTCGTTGCCGTAAGCTGGGAGCGCCTGACGAATTGCCAGCGGAAAAACGATACGCTTGAAAATCATGAACGACGGCATGCCGCAGGCGCGTGCCGATTCGATCTGGCCAACCGGAACGGACTGCAACCCGCCACGGATAATTTCACTGGCATAGGCACCGGTACACAGGCTGAGCGACAGCAGGGCGCACCAGTGCGGTTCTCGCAGGAATGGCCAAAGCATACTTTCCCGAACCCAGGTGAATTGCCCCAGCCCGTAGTAAATCAGGAACAGCTGGACCAGCAGCGGCGTACCGCGGAAAAACAGCACGTAGGTCCGGGCAATGGAGCGCAGTACGGCAAAGGATGATAGCTGCATCAACGCCAAGCCCAGTGCCAGAAAGAAGCCCAGAAAGACCGAGCTGACCGCCAGTTGCAGGGTTAACGGGATACCGGGAATAATCTCCAGAAACGTTTCGTACAGAAAAGGAAAATCCATCAGCGTTTCACACCCCGGGAATAATGAGACTCAGCACGGCGCATAATCCAGCCGGAACAGATTGAGATAGCCAGATACAGCAGCGCGGCCGCCATGAAGAAATCAAACGGTTTGCCGGTAGAACCCGCACCCGTTTGCGCCTGCGTCAATAGTTCAGCGACGCCGGTAACGGAAACCAACGCGGAGGTTTTCAGCACCAGCTGCCACACGTTGCCGAGTGGGGGGATCGCGTGGCGCAGCAGGAGCGGTATGATGATGCGGCGCAGGCGCAGTAGCGTTGGCATACCGCAGGCTTTGGCGGCCTCAATTTCCCCTTTGGACACGGCGTAAAACGCGCCGCGGTAGACTTCCGTCTGCTGTGCGCCGGAGGAAATGCCGACGGCGATTACCCCTGCGAGGAAGCCAGGAAAGCCAAAGAACTCATTGCTGCCAAACAGTTTGGCGAGCAGGGTTAATGCAGAGCTTCCGCCGAAATAAAGCAGGTAGATGATGAGGAGATCGGGGACGCCACGGATGAGGGTGGTGTAGCCATCGGCCAGATAGCGCACGGGGCGGTTGCCGCAAATTTTGGACCAGGCACCGATCGTGCCGATCACCGCCCCCAGCAGGAAGCCGCCGATCGCCAGTGCGATCGTCATTCCTGCCCCAATCAGTAATAATTTCCCCCAGCCATGTTCACCAAAACTGATGAGCTGCCAGAAAGTAACGTCTTCCACAAGTGACTCCAAACTGCTTACTTATTGTTCTGCTGAACAGAACTGTTTTTGTGATGAGAGGACGACATACTCCGTTCAGGAACGAGAGTAGAAATACGTCATGATGCGATGCATCACCCTTCGATATGTACGTATTCGATGAGGCACTCATTTCGATAAAGCACGATGGCTTGACGATGAAATCGGTTCGATAGGAACGCTTCAGAGGTCGTGCCGCGAATCTATTAGAAAGCTAAGCAATAGTCGGGCCACGTTTTACGTAAAAGATTATTGATTATTTATTCATATAGTCTGCTTATTAATGAGTTTTGTTTTAGTCAAAATAAGGCAGATGTGGCCTGCGGTAAAGCATTAAAGTGACATTTTGTAAGGGAGTATGTTCAAAATAGTGCATTATTATGCTATGTGGCGGGGCGTTGCATTATGATGGTGCAATAACCGCTATCCGGCAGAACGGATAGCGGGTGAGTAGAGTGCCAGGGAGAGGATTATGCTGTCTGGTCAGAGAACCAGCTCAATTTTTCCCGTAGACCAACGACGTCGCCGATGATGATCAAACTCGGGCTGCTGGCCCGCTGTGCTAATTCGCCCAGTTGGGAGAGCTGTCCGCTCAGAACGCGCTGCTTGGTTGAGGTGCCGTTTTCAATAATCGCGACAGGCACGGTTTCCGGTAACTGCTGTTCGATGAGCTTGCTTTGAATGTGCTCAGCCTGCTGAAGCCCCATGTAAAACACCAGCGTCTGTTTTTCCGCGGCGAGGCTGGACCAGTCCAGATCGGTGTCGTGCTTGACGTGTCCGGTGATCAGCCTGACGCCCTGTGAATGATCGCGATGGGTGAGCGGGATACCGCTGTAGGCTGAACAGCCTGATGCGGCGGTAATACCGGGTACGACGGAGAACGGTACGCCCGCCTGTTGCAGGTATTCCAGCTCTTCGGCACCACGGCCGAAGATAAAGGGGTCGCCGCCTTTCAGCCTGACGACTCGATGACCGGCGCGTGCCTTTTCTTCCAGCAACTGATTGATTTGCTCCTGAGGAACGCTGTGGTAGCCCGATGATTTACCGACGAAGATTCGCTCGGCGTCGCGGCGTGACAGGTTGAGAACCTCTTCCGAGACCAGTCGATCGTAAACGACGATGTCGGCCTGTTGTAAATGCTGTAGGCCTTTCAACGTCAGTAATCCCGCGTCGCCTGGCCCAGCGCCGACCAGCGTCACTTCGCCTCGATCATCCAGCGGGGCGGAGAAGAGCAGTTCTGTCAGTTGCTGAACGCTTTGGCTATTTTCATTGGCCAGCGCCTGCGCCAGCCGATCGTGGACGAAGAGTTTTTCCCAGAAGCGACGACGTGCGCTCATATTGCGGAATCGGCTTTTCACCCGGCTGCGCAGTTCGCCTGCGAATGCCGCCAGCTTACCGAGATGTTGCGGCAGAATACTCTCCAGTTTTTCCCGCAGTAGCCGAGCCAATACCGGTGCTGCGCCGCCAGAGGAGACCGCGACCATCAGCGGTGAACGGTCGATGATCGACGGCATAATGAAGCTGGCGCGTTCAGGTGAATCGACGACATTGCAGAAAATCCGACGTTCGCTGGCGCTGGCATAGACATGGTTGTTGACGTCCTGATCGTCAGTGGCGGCAATCACCAGCCACACCTCGTCCAGTAATGTGGGATCGAAAGTGCCGCGTGCCAGCGTTAATTGCGCGTCCTGCTCCCAGGCGTGAAATTGATCGTTAAAATCGAGCGCGTTGACGGTAATGACTGCGCCAGCGTCCAGCAACAGCCGGGCTTTGCGCTCGGCGATTTCACCCCCTCCCACCAATAGACAAGGTTTATCGTGCAACTGACAGAATATTGGCAGGTAATCCATGTAACGCCTCTTGAAAGCTCAGGTTATTAGGGTAATGGTTGGCTATTATCAACCGCGATGTCACGGTCTGCGATAGATATTTGCACATGACCGTTGGTTACCTGAGTATCATAAGCCGCAACAGAATAGGCGCCATCCTCCAGACAGAAGCCATCATAAAGGCGAAAATGCTGTTTTTTCAATGGGCTTGCTACCCAAAGCTCCTCATGATGTTCGGCCAGTATGCCACGGCTTAATACGCTAGCCTGCGCGAACGGATCGATATTGCTGATGGCGTAAACCTGTTCGTCGTTACGCGGCCGGAACACGGCGATTTGCTGCTGTTCGACGAGTGCGCAAACGCCGGTGCCGGGTAGAATGTCGTCTAACTTACATACCGTAGTCCACTGGCTCATGCGTTTTCCTCTTCTGGTTCAATCTGTTGCACAGGAATGCGCTCAACAGGGCGCGCCGGACGATGTTGTTGGCGTTCACTCACCATTTGCACGTTCGGATCACGTGCCGGGCTGTTAATGAAGTGGGCAAAGCGTTTCTGTGCTTCCGTGGCTGCCAGCGTCGCCTGCCATTCACAGACGTAGCCGTCGCGCAGCCGTGCGATATCGGCTTCAAGCTGATCGTTAATGCCCAGTTTGTCTTTCACAATCACGTTGCGCAGATAGTCGATGCCGCCTTCGAGGTTGTCCAGCCAAACGGAGGTACGCTGGAGCTTATCGGCCGTGCGGATATAGAACATCATGAAGCGATCCAGATAGCGGATTAAGGTCTCGCGATCTAAATCGGCTTCCAGCAGGTCGGCGTGGCGCGGTTTCATCCCGCCGTTGCCGCATACATAGAGGTTCCAGCCTTTTTCCGTGGCGATAATCCCCACGTCTTTACCCTGTGCCTCTGCACATTCCCGCGTACAGCCGGAGACGCCAAATTTCATTTTGTGTGGGGTGCGGATGCCTTTGTAGCGGTTTTCCAGCTCGACGCCAAAGCCTACGCTGTCGCCGACGCCAAAGCGGCACCAGGTACTACCAACGCAGGTTTTTGCCATACGCAGCGCCTTGGCGTAAGCGTGGCCGGTTTCAAACCCGGCTTCGATGAGCTGAGCCCATACGTCCGGCAGATCGTCTTTCTGCACGCCAAATAGCGCCATGCGCTGGGAACCGGTCATTTTGGTGTACAGGTTATATTGCTTCGCGATGCGACCGATGGCGATCAGGCCATCTGGCGTGATTTCTCCGCCTGCGGAGCGTGGGATCACGGAGTACGTGCCGTCTTTCTGGATGTTGCCGAGGAAATTATCGTTGGAATCCTGCAGCGGCGTGTGCTGTGGTTTGAGCACGTATTCATTCCAGCAGGAAGCCAGCAGGGATGCCACGGTTGGTTTACAGACCTCGCAGCCATAGCCTGAGCCGTGTTTCTCCAACAGTTGATCGAACGTTTTGATTTTCTCGATTTGGATCAGGTGGTACAGCTCCTGGCGCGAGTAGGCGAAGTGCTCGCACAGGTGATTATTGACTTCAATCCCCTGTTTGCTGAGCTCGGCGTTCAACACCTGTGTAAGCAGTGGGATACAGCCGCCGCAGCCCGTTCCGGCTTTGGTGGTTTCCTTAATCGCTGCAACGGTGTGACAGCCGCCGTTAATCGCTTTGATGATGTCGCCTTTGGAGACGTCAAAGCAGGAGCAGATTTGCGCGCTTTCCGGCAACGCATCGACACCCAGCGTCGGTTTTGCACTGCCAGCGGATGCAGGAAGAATCAGTGCTTCGGGGGAATCCGGCAGCGGGATCTTGTTCAGCATGAATTGCAGCAGGTTGCCGTAGTCCCGCGTGTCGCCGACCAGTACGGCACCGAGCAGCGTTTTATTATCGGCGCTGACGATCAGACGTTTGTAGGTTTCTTTGTTTTCATCCAGCCACATGTAACTGCGAGATCCCGGCGTATGGCCGTGCGCATCGCCAATCCCGCCGACATCGACGCCCATCAGCTTGAGCTTGGCGCTCATGTCGGCACCCTGGAATCGGTTTTCATGCCCTAACAGGTGGTCGACGGCAACCTGCGCCATCTTGTAGCCGGGGGCGACCAGCCCAAATGGCCGGCCCTGCCAGGCGGCACATTCGCCGATAGCGTAGACGTCGGGATCGGAGGTTTGGCACCAGTCGTTAATCGCGATACCGCCGCGTGGGCCGATTTCCAGCGCACACTGGCGCGCCAGTTTGTCCTGTGCGCGGATGCCGGTAGAGAACACGATAAAGTCGACTTCCAGCGTGCTGCCGTCGGCAAACACCATCGTCTTGCGGTTTTCCAGACCGGAATGCTGAATGGCCTGCGTATTCTTGCTGGTGTGCACACGCACACCCATGTTTTCAATCTTGCGTTGCAGCAGGGCGCCGCCCTGTGCATCCAGCTGTTCGGCCATGAGCACCGGAGCGAACTCGATGACGTGTGTTTCCACGCCAAGGTGTTTCAGTGCACCAGCAGCTTCCAGACCTAATAGACCCCCGCCGATTACCGCGCCGCGTTTGCTGCGGCGTGCGCAGTTTTCGATGGCGTTCAGATCTTCAATCGTGCGGTACACGAAACAGTCCTGCCCGTTTGAGCCTTTAATGGCAGGGATCCAAGGGTAGGAGCCGGTTGCCATGATGAGTTTGTCGTAATACACGGTACGACCGGAATTGGAGTGAATGGCTTTTTCACTGCGGTTAATGGTGATGGCGCGTTCACCAAGCAGGACGTTAACGCCATTTTTTTCATAGTAGCCTTCGCGTACTAAAGAAAGCTCCTCTACCGTGTGGTGTGCGAAGTAAGAAGAGAGGTGGACACGATCGTAGGCGACGCGGGGTTCTTCACAAAAAACGGTAATCTCGTAGGTGGATGTCGGGGCCTTATCCAGCAACTCTTCGATAAAACGGTGGCCGACCATCCCGTTACCGATCACAGCGAGTCTGACTTTGTTCATTTTTGCCTCAAAATTGCTTCTTCTGAGGTTACCTTATCGCTCCACGGGGGGCGCTTATTGATGTATATCAAATAGTCTTTTATATACTACTTTATGAGTATCTTCATGATTTTACTTATTTTTTATTAAGTCTTGGTTTTTGTTGGGGTTTTAGCGACTGGCAAAAATGAGACCTATAGCACGCTTTTGGTCAGAAGCCGACTGATTAGCGGCCAATCCGCTATCAGCATAATCGTCCTCCTCGTTAATCATTCGCGCGCCTGTGCTGCTTAAAAATAAAACTAAGGGATTATCCATTTGTTTAATAAGGATATGAAATTTTCTGGTGATAATGCTCACAGCTTTATGTGCGATTGCACAATTATCGGCGACATAATTTCGTCATATGGAAGAAATTGCCTAATGACTAACGGCGTAACAACCTTAATAATTAAAAATAAAACGCCATTTTTTTTTAATTAGCACGCCATTTCTATTCTGTGACATTGATCGACTTATAAGGTCATACCAGGGAGAGGTAGGTGCTTTTTATCTACCCGTCCCAACACCGTCAGTACCGTTATTCTTTAATTATTTAGTCGCAAATCTTGTACATGAGTTGTGTTAAACATCAAGGCAGGTAACAACGTGAAAATAGAATCAATTGATGTCACCGTCTTCACTTATCCCACACGCCGGGTTTCCGACAGTGCGGGTCATTCACACCCAGGGCCTGAAAATCAGGCGAAGATGGCGCTGTTAACCATCACGGCAGATGACGGCCAAAAAGGTTACGCTTTCGCGCCGCCGGAAGTGATCCGTCCTCATATTGTTAATGCGTTCTTCCGCAAAGTGCTGATTGGGCAGAACCCCTTCGACCGTGAACGCCTCTGGCAGGATCTGGTGCATTGGCAACGCGGTAGCGCCAACCAACTGACCGATCGCGCGCTGTCGATTGTGGAATCCGCACTGTGGGATCTGCAAGGCCGCGTGCTGAACATGCCGGTGCACAAACTGCTCGGCGGCTATCGTGAAAAAGTCCCTGCCTACGGCAGCACCATGTGTGGTGATGAGCTGGATGGCGGTTTATCTACCCCAGAGGAATACGGCCAGTTCGCAGAAAAGCTGGTGCAGCGCGGCTATAAAGCCATCAAGTTGCACACCTGGATGCCGCCAGTGTCGTTCGCGCCTAGCCCGAAGATCGACGTGAAAGCCTGTGCCGCAGTACGCGAAGCCGTCGGCCCGGACATCTGCCTGATGCTGGATGGCTACCATTGGTACAGCCGTAGCGATGCGCTGTATATCGGCCGTGAACTGCAAAAGCTTGATTTCACCTGGTTTGAAGAACCGATGGAAGAACAGAGCATGGCGTCCTACAGCTGGCTGACCAAGAGCCTGGATATTGATGTCATTGGGCCGGAAAGTTTGTCAGGCAAATACTTCAGCCGTGCTGACTGGGTTAAAGAAGGTGCATGCGACATTTTACGCGCGGGCGTGCAGGGCGTGGGCGGTCTCTGGCCGTGTATGAAGGTCGCTAGCCTGGCGGAATCCTTCGGTATGGACTGCGAAGTTCACGGTAACGGTGCGCCAAACCTCAACGTCGTTGGGGCGATCAAAAATTGCCGCTGGTATGAACGCGGCCTGCTGCATCCTTTCCTCGATTACGACGAACCTGCTGCGTATCTGAATTCGATTGTCGATCCAATGGATGACGAGGGCTTTGTGCATCTGCCGCAACGTCCGGGGCTGGGAGAAGATATCAATTTTGACTGGATTGAGGAGCATACCCTAAGCAAAGAATAACTTTATATATGAATGGTTTTGTTCGATCTGAAAGATAGCCTTACCTAAAAAATAAAAAGTTGTCGTCTTCCATGCTCCCACACCTGGAGAATAACGATGAAAGCACGAGCAATACTCCGTACCCTGCTGTTAGGTTCACTCTGCATGGCCGCTACGCCGGCCATTCTATCGGCAAAAACGCCTGACGATCAGCTGATTGTCGGGATGAACATGAACAACATGCTCTCACTCGATCCGGCCGCCATGACCGGTAACGAGGTGGTGGGCATTATCGTCAACCTCTATGACTCGCTGGTGGTGCTGGATCCCGCCAACCTGAGTAACATCCAGCCTTCTCTGGCGAAAAGCTGGAGCGTCAGTGATGACGGCAAGGTCATTACCTTCAATCTGGTGGATAACGCCAAATTCCATTCTGGTAACCCCGTAACGGCGCAAGACTTCGCCTGGTCGATGAAGCGTCTGCTTAACCTCAACATGGCGCAGGCGACGACGTGGAAATCCTACGGTTTCACCGCGGAAAACGTGGAGAAAATGATCCGCGCCAAAGACGCTCACACTGTTGAAATCGAACTGCCAAAACCGAACGACCCCAAACTGGTGCTCTACTCGCTGGCGACGCTGGGGAGCGGATCGGTGCTGGATAGCAAAACGGTGATGCAGCATGAGAAAAACGGCGACTGGGGCAACGGCTGGCTGACCACGAATGAAGCCGGTTCCGGCCCGTTTAAGCTGGACGTGTGGCAGGCGAAAGACGTTCTGCGTATCAGTAAGGTTGAGAACAACTGGCAGGGCGACGCGAAAATGCGGCGCGTGATTTTCCGCCACATGACCGAGTCACAGGCGCTGCGCCTGATGATTGAAAAAGGCGATATTGACGTCGCTTCTGGCATGTCGGTGCCGGATATCAATGCGCTGAAACAAGATAAAGACGTGGTGGTTGATGAGGTGAAAAAAGGCACGCTGTACTACGTTGCAATGAGCCTGAAAAATGAATACTTCGCGAAGCCGAAAGTGCGCGAAGCGGTTCGTTACCTGATTGATTACGATGGCATCAATAATACGGTCATGCCCGGCTATGGTTTCTATCATCAGCGCCCCATCCAGAAAGGGATGGATGCGACGTTGCCAGATCCTGGCTACAAGCTTGACGTGCCGCGCGCCAAAGCGCTGCTGGCCGAAGCGGGCTACCCAAATGGATTTGAAACCACGCTGCGTGTTCTGTCCGACCAGCCGTTCCTGAATCTGGCGACATCGGTACAGTCCACGCTGGCACAGGCGGGCATCAAAGCCAAAATCATCTCCGGCACCGGTAATCAGGTTTACGGCGCGATGCGCGATCGTAAATTCGACATGCTGGTCGGCCGTGGCGGTGGCGGCGTCGATCCGCATCCTCACTCCAGCCTGCGTTCTGTTGTCTATAACCCGGATAACAGCGACGAAGCCAAACTGACCAACTTCCAGGGCTGGCGCACCTCTTTCTACGACAAACCGCTGAACGACATGATCGATCAGGCGCTGTTGGAGAAAGATCCTCAGAAACAAAAGCAGATGTATATCAACGTGCAGAATCGTTATGAAGAACTGTTCCCGGCCATTATTCCGGTGTCGCAGATGATCGATTCTGTGGTGTTGCGTAAGGACGTGAAAGGCTATGTGCCGCATCCGTCTTCTACGACGCATCTGCGCGAGGTATACAAGCAGCGCTAGTGTCCACACGTTAAACCGGATGCGTCGCCGACACGTTCCCGGCGATTCATCCCGATCAGATACGTTAAAAAGAGATGACCGCGTGAGTGGCGATTTGCTGTCGCCGCTCGCCGGGATATCAGGAGAAAGAACATGGTTTTCTCTGATTGGATCAAGCCGGGTGGAGTACTGCGTCGTTTGGCAAAGCGTCTGTTTCAGGTGATCGTCACGCTGTTCGGGTTATTAATCCTGACCTTTGTGATTGGCCGCGTGATGCCAATCGATCCCGTTCTGGCTATTGTCGGACAGGATGCCGACCAAAGTACCTATCAACAGGTTTACCAACAGCTGGGGTTGGATAGGCCGCTGTATGTGCAGTTCTTTATTTACTTTAATTCGCTGATGCATGGGGATCTGGGCAATGCGCTCCTGACCGGACGACCGGTGATGGATGACATTATCCGTGTCTTCCCCGCCACCGTTGAGCTGGCGACGATGGCGATTATCGTCGGTGCGGGGCTGGGCGTGCCGCTAGGCGTGCTGGCTGCGGCACGACGCGGTAAGTGGGCGGATTATGTGGTGCGTTTTATCAGCCTGGCCGGTTATTCCACGCCGATATTCTGGGTCGGGATGATGGGGCTGCTGGTGTTCTATGCCTGGCTGAACTGGGTTGGCGGAGCAGGGCGGGTTGATATGGCCTATGACGGTTTGGTGGAAAACCGTACCGGTCTGCTGCTGGTGGATTCGCTACTGGCGGGTGAGTGGGATGTATTCCGCAGCGCGTTGAATCATCTGGTGCTGCCAGCCACGATTCTGGGCTTCCACTCGCTGGCCTATATCAGCCGTATGACGCGCAGCTTCATGCTGGCGCAGCTTTCGCAGGAATACATCATTACCGCTCGCGTGAAAGGGCTGTCTGAGTTCCGTGTCGTCTGGGCGCACGCGTTTCGCAATATCCTGGTTCAGCTTCTGACGGTGGTCGCGCTGGCGTATGGCTCGCTGCTGGAAGGGGCGGTACTGATCGAAACCGTCTTCTCATGGCCGGGCTTTGGTTCCTATCTAACAGGCAGCCTGCTGCTGGGGGATATGAACGCGGTTATGGGGTGTGTGCTGCTGGTCGGGTTGATCTTCGTGACGCTTAACCTGCTGTCGGACATGTTGTATCAAATCTTTGATCCGAGGACGAACGCATGAATATTTCCTCTGAGCCACCGGTCAGTCGTGAATCGGTAATGCGGACACCGCCGGAAAAACGCGTGAGCCGCTTGCGGCTACGTGGGGCACGGATCGCCGGGTTCCTGCTGATGATGTTGCGCAATCCGCTGACCGCGATGGGTTCCGCGATTGTGCTGATGTTGATGCTGGTTGCGATCTTCGCACCGTGGATTGCGACACACGATCCGCTGGCGCAAGACTTGGCCAACGCGTTACAGGCACCGAGTGCCGCACATTATTTTGGCACTGATGAGTTTGGACGCGATGTGTTTAGCCGTCTGGTTTATGGCTCACGCATCACGCTGTATATCGTGGCGCTGGTGTCTGTCACCGTCGGGCCTATTGGGCTGCTGCTGGGCGTGGTGGCGGGCTATTACGGCGGGATTGTCGATACGATCCTGATGCGTATCACCGATATTTTCATCTCTTTCCCCAGCCTGGTGTTGGCGCTGGCGTTCGTTGCGGCGCTTGGCCCTGGTCTGGAGCATGTGGTGATCGCGATTACATTGACGGCCTGGCCGCCGATTGCACGTCTGGCAAGGGCGGAGACGCTGTCGCTGCGTCACGCGGACTTTATTTCTGCTGTGAAGCTGCAAGGGGCATCCTCTATTCGCATCCTGCTACACCACATTGTGCCGCTGTGTCTGCCGTCGGTGATTATCCGTATCACCATGAATATGGCCGGCATCATTCTGACCGCGGCGGGTCTGGGCTTTCTGGGATTGGGGGCGCAGCCGCCCGATCCTGAATGGGGCGCGATGATCTCTGCGGGTCGTCGTTACATGATGGAGTGCTGGTGGTTAGTAACTATTCCGGGGCTGGCGATTTTGATTAACAGCCTGGCGTTCAACTTCCTTGGAGACGGCCTACGTGACATCCTCGATCCCAGAACTGAATAAGTTTTCTCAACGTGCGCCGGGAAGCTCGCCCCTGATGGAAGTGGAAAATCTGCGGGTGAGTTTTGTGAATCGCGGGGCGGTGACTGATGCCGTGCGCGGCGTATCCTTCCGGCTTGGCTGTGAAAAGCTGGCGATTGTCGGTGAATCCGGCTCCGGTAAGTCGACAGTCGGCCGGGCGCTGTTGCAGTTGCATCCGCACAGTGCGCGGATTACGGCGGACAAACTGCGTTTCGGCGATACCGATCTGCTGAAAGCGGATGAGGCGCGGATGCGTCAGATTCGCGGCAAGCGTATCTCCATGATTATGCAAGACCCAAAATACTCGTTGAATCCGGTAGTATGCGTCGGCGATCAGATTGCTGAAGCCTATCTGGCGCACCATAAAGTGTCGCACCGTGAGGCGAAGGAAAAGGTCATGGCGATGCTGGACGTGGTGCGGATTCGTCAGCCAGAGCGCGTCTATCATTTGTATCCTCATGAAATCTCGGGCGGGCAGGGGCAGCGCATCATGATTGCGATGATGCTGATTACGGAACCCGAAATCGTGATTGCCGATGAGCCGACTTCGGCGTTGGATGTGTCTGTGCGCTTGCAGGTGCTGGCAATGCTGGATGATTTGGTGAGCGAGCGCGGTCTGGGGCTGATTTTCATTAGTCACGACATCAATCTGGTACGCAGCTTCTGCGATCGGGTGCTGGTGATGTACGCCGGGCGCGTCGTGGAATCCATTGCCGCTGCCGATCTCGACAACGCACAGCATCCGTACACGCGTGGGTTGCTGAATTCGCTGCCGGATATCGATCATCGCCGTCCGCGTTTGCCGGTGATGAATCGCGATCCTGCCTGGATCAACGGATAAAGGGGACAATCATGGCAACTGAAGCAATGCGTCAACGTAAGCCGATGATCGAAGTGAATAACCTGAATCTCTCTTTTGGTCATGGCAGCGCGAAGAATCAGGTGTTGTATGATGTGAACCTCACCGTCAACGATGGCGATATCTTCGGTCTGGTGGGGGAGTCTGGCTCTGGTAAAACCACGGTGCTGAAGTGTCTGGCCGGGTTATTTAATCATTGGGAAGGCACGCTGCATATTGACGGGAAGCAACTGGCGCACCGGATCGAACAGGCGCGCTGTCGGCAAGTGCAGATGGTGTTCCAGGATCCGTACGGATCGCTGCATCCCCGTCATACCGTGGAAGCCATTCTGGAAGAACCGCTGTCGATCCACCGTTTTGACGATCGTGACGATCGTATCGACAGCCTGCTGGAGAAAGTGGGGCTGGGAACGAACTTCCGTCGTCGCTACCCGCACCAGCTTTCGGGCGGGCAGCGTCAGCGTGTGGCCATTGCCCGTGCGCTGATTCTGGAGCCTAGAGTTCTGCTGCTGGATGAGCCGACGTCGGCGCTGGATGTGTCGGTGCAGGCGGAAATTCTCAACCTGCTTATGGAGTTGCAGCAGCAGGAAAAGCTGACCTACCTGATGGTGACACATGACTTGGGCGTGATTTCCCATTTGTGTCATAAAGTGGCGGTGATGCAGTACGGCAAGATACTGGAAACGCTGGAAACTGACGACCTGACTAGTGATGTGCCGAAGGATGCGTATACCTCAATGCTGGTGGATGCCAGCCGTCAGTACAGCCGCGATCTGGCGGTGCGCTCGGAGCGCATGGGCTAGGTACGTATGGACTCGTCGCGCTGCGCAATAATCATCATGGGGGCCGAGCAATCGGCCCTTTTTTTATCTTACGCGCCGGTTTTCGCTCACAGTTGGTTACGAACAGACTTTTATTCGTAAAAAAAGGTAAATGGGTAGCGTTGAAGGGGGCGGATACTTACAATCATTACGCTTTGTGTAGTCAGCCTCTTCAAAAAGGAATTCTCATGTTCAAACGTACTCTGGTTGCCGCGGCAGCCCTTATTTCACTGACGGCATTCTCTCCGGCCTTTGCGGCTTCCAACGCCACCACGCGTGTGCTGTTGACGACGTCTGCGGGCAATATCGAACTGTCTTTAGATAACCAAAAAGCACCAGTTTCGGTAAAAAATTTCGTCGAGTACGTTAACAATGGTTTTTATAACGGGACGACATTTCACCGTGTCATCCCTGGTTTTATGGTGCAGGGCGGTGGCTTTTCTGGCGAAATGAGCCAAAAAGCGACGAATGCGCCGATCAAAAATGAAGCCGACAACGGCCTGCGTAACCAGCGTGGCACGATCGCGATGGCGCGTACCGCAGAAAAGGATAGCGCCACCAGCCAGTTCTTTATCAACGTTGCAGACAACGCGTTCCTCGATCACGGCCAGCGTGATTTTGGCTACGCCGTGTTCGGTAAAGTGGTAAAGGGGATGGAAGTGGTAGATAAGATCTCTCAGGTACCAACGAATAACGTCGGGCCTTACCAGAATGTGCCGACTACGCCTATCGTGATTCAGTCCGCGAAAGTGCTGCCCTGAGTGGTGAGATAGACAATAGCTGAGAAGACGAAAAGGGCCACTGATGTGGCCCTTTTCGCGTTTTTGACAAAGCTAGCAAGCGGTAGTAATGGATAGATCGTAAAGACGCTGTAAATACTTCCCTGTACGCTCGGCTTGCGCAGATATGAATCTCATTCCTGAGATTCACTCTTTCAGAGCCGTCGCAAGCGACGGTCAAAAACGTTCCTGACGTTTTTGTCCATGGCGCAAACGCTCTACTCTTCTATTATTCCATTACCACCGTTTTACTGCGTAGATATACGTTATTAACGTCTCGACTACCGCGTTATTCCAGCGCTTTTGCCATCTGCTGTAGCCAGGCATCCACACCCGTGCTCGGCACGTTCAACTGACGGTAGGTTGCCGTCGCAACGGGATAGCCGCCAACCTCTTCCTGGCTGTTCACGAAATTGCCTTTCCGCTGTTTGAAATTGTCCACGATACGCTGATCGACAGCATCACGATCTTTGGGGCGTGCGCCTGCGCTTTGTAGCACCTGATTGGTGACGGCGCTGGCGGACGATGCTGTTAAACCTGAAGGCCAAATAGGGGAGACCTTGAGTAAATTAATCCCGCTGCCCCAGATTTGTGGTGCCGCTTTTCCGTTGGCATCGTAAGCGAGGTTGTCTGACATCCAGATATCGCCGGAGCTGTTGCTTCCTACCAATCCTAAACCGGCTTTGGTATTGGCACCGTAGTGCATCACGTTACCCGCAACGGAAACGCGTGGGCTGGCTGGCATGGTTTTCCCTTCCCACTCAGCCTTAACGCCACCAACGCGAATGCCCCAAATGCCGGGGTTGTAGATCAGGTTATTGACCATGACACCCGTTGAGCCAGCCTTGAACCAGGCGTTGCGCTCGTTGTTGTGCGCATACAGGCTGCCAATGATTGACACATCAGTCACGTTATCGTGAACCAGCGTGCCCATCGAGTGGATGCCTTTGGTGTGAGCCGAGTCGTATAAGCCTTCAGCAACAATATTATTTGAAAGTGTGATGCGGTGTGCGGTTCCCTGTGGGCCGTCATAGCGTGGACCGGAAATAGACAGATTTTCGTCTGTCCCCCACGCAAAACTCGAGTGATCGATCACAACGTTGTAGGCATCTTTACCGTTGATTGAAACATCGCGTTCAAAGCCGCTTTTTTTACCCGTACCGGCATCGCCGATGCGAAAACGGATGTGCTGCATGAGCACATCATGAGTGCTAATGCCCATTCCGCCGCGAATGATGGTGATGCCGGGAGAGGGGGCCGTCTGGCCAGCGATGGTGACAAACGGCTCCGTTAACCGGAGGTCGCTTTTATTCAGATCGATAATCCCGCCAACCTCAAAAACAATAATGCGTGGCCCTTTAGCGGCCAGGGCTTCCCGAAGTGAACCAGCTCCAGAAGAGGCCAGCGTTGTGACGCGAATAATACGCCCACCGCTACCTGCAACGGTATCGGTTCCGAATCCTTTCAACTCTGGTGCTGCCGGTGTGGCGGCGCTAGCCATCGGTACGGCAACACTGAATACTAAGCCAGCGCTGAACAGTGCGGCGAACAGAAGAGAACGTTTCATTTCATTTCCTTGAATAGTAACGATAAAAATGAGCGAGCCCTAAGGGCTCGCTTAAGTGCGGCCTGAACGATTAATCGACGGTCGTTAAACTCGCTTGCAGGCTCCTGCTAGCACAGGACAATGAGGGGCGGAGCCTGAAGTTCGCTTTACACTTATCAACTAGTTACAACTTGCTGCCGTCAGGACAGCAAGGTTTTTGCCCACACCAGCATAGTTCGCCAGTTTATCCTTCACGCACTGTGGAGAAACGGTAGAGTAGCTGTAAGGAAGAGAAGGGAACGTGCCAGTGCTCTTCCAGTCTTCAGCATTCACGTAGGGCTTGGAATCTTTATCCCAGGTGATGTTGTATTTCGCGAAGTCAGCAGGGCTCATAACGTTGTTATTACGCAGATCCCAGGTACCAAAATTGGATCCGTCGTAACGTGAGGTCACCGGGTTTTTCGCATTTTCGAACCAGTTACGTTCGATCAGCGCAATCCCATTCTGACGCACGTTCAGGCCAGAACTGGTGATGCCTGTATACAGGTTGTTGTAGGCGTGAACTTTACCGCCACGTTGCAGTGGGAGGCGAGCGTTAACGTCGTCGTAAATATTGTGATGGTAAGTCAGGTCACGGCCCGTATCGCTGCTGCTGAAGCCGCTCAGGCCCACTTTTTTGATGCCGTGAATGTAGTTGTACGACACGGTGACGTTGGTTGAGGCTTTCTTGATATCAATCGCAGATTCGAATGTCGTGTCACCGTCTTTTGTTCCCGCGCATTCAAAATTTTTCGCGAAGATCTCGTTGTGGTCAATCCAGACGTTCGGGGTGTCATCGATACGAATGGCATCACCGTCCTGCGCGCCGCCCGGCATGTAGCCAAAACGCATATTACGGATGACGACATCGGATGATTTAACCAGCCAAATTCCGAAGTTGGCGGAAGACCCATTAGTTCCGATAATGGTAATCCCTTTGGTAAACTCCTTGATTTCCACACCGCGTGCGTCTTTCTTCCACTGACCGCAGATATCGTTCTCTGCGGCTTTAATCAGCGCGTCTTCATTACCGTTATAGGTGATGACGAGTGGGTAAGCGCCCCCTTTGACTTTCTTACCATTGGAATCCAGCTTCGCGGCTTCGATGATATCAATGATGTCTTGCATGGAACGTGCAGTTTTTTTCACGGCACCGGCAACGTCACCACCATCAGTGGTAGCGTAACCGCCCGTATTTGCCGCCATCGTCGGTTGGGCTGCAAGTAATAACAGCCCAGCGGCTGCAGAAGGCAGTAGGTATTTCATTAAGGTACTCTCCTTGGAATTGAATTTTTTTGGGTATAAATGATCCACATAACCCAGATTATATTATCGGGATGTTTCAATAAAAATGAAATCAAGGTTTATTGAAATCCCAATTAAGTGTTACCATAAAAATAAAATAATTCAATATTTAGATATTAAATCTATCGGGTGAATAACACCGACAATGTTGGTTATTAATAAGTTTCTATTTTAAATGAAAATATTTTTTTCATTTTTTCTAAAATAATGATATGAGGTTTTTTTATGAAAAATAAAATTACATTTCGTTTTATTATTCTGTGATAAGGCGGTTTTGATAGAAGCGATAACTGTGAGCGATATCAATAAATAAGTAAATTTTCCTCATTGAGATGACCGTGTCAAAAAATATTTGATGCCGATCAAATTATTAATTAATCGCGTGTTGATGAGTTACTATTCTTTTTATTATTTAATCCTTGGTTAATGAATGGTTTTTTCGTTAATTTATCAGACTATTAATTAATTTTTTAAATAGTTAGCTTGATCTTTAATTCATCGCTTTAAGAAATGTGCATCCACGCTCATGTGTCGGTTCCCATAAAAAACGAGCGAACGCTTAGCGCTCGCTCGGGTAGAGTCGAGTCTCTTCATGAAGAGACGCCGCTGCGGGAAGTTCAGGCTGATGACTTCCTGTCATTCATATGACGGGAAAAGCCTGACCGCTTTTATTTACAGTTAGCTGCAGTCAGTACCGCCAGATTCTTACCTACGCCTGCATAGTTTGCCAGTTTATCCTTCACGCACTGTGCAGAAACTGGGGTGTATTTATAAGAGATGGAAGGGAATTTTCCGGTGCTTTTCCAGTCATCCGCATTAATATGCGGAGAGGAAGGCTTACCCCACGTTATGTTGTATTTAGAAAAATCTGCCGGTTTGGTGATGTTGTTGTTGCGCAACTCCCAGGTACCGAAGTTGGAGCTGTCGTTACGTGCTGTCACCGGATTAAGCGCATTTTCAAACCAGTTGCTTTCGATCAGCGCGATCCCTTTCTGGCGGACGTTAAAGCCTGAACCCGTGATGCCGTCATACAGGTTGTTGTACGCATGAACCAGCCCGCCACGCTGTAGCGGCAGACGTGAGTTAACATCACGATAAATATTGTGATGATAAGTTAGGTTACGACCCGTATCCGAATTGCTTGCACCACTCAGACCCACTTTTTTAATGCCGTGGATGTAGTTGTAGGATACCGTGACGTTAGTTGACCCTTTCTTGATATCGACGGCCGATTCAAAAGTGGTGTCATCGTCTGGCGTGCCTTTACACTCAAAGTTTTTGGCAAAGATCTCATTGTGGTCAATCCAGACGTTCGGCGAGTTATCAATACGAATGGCATCGCCGTCTTGCGCGCCGCCCGGCATATAGCCAAAACGCATATTACGTACGACAACGTTGGATGAATTGATAATCCAGATACCGAAGTTGGCGGATGAGCCATTGGTGCCCTGAATGGTGATCCCTTTGGTAAACTCTTTGACTTCTACGCCGCGCGCGTCCTTACTCCACTGACCGCAGATATTTTTTTCGGCCGCTTTGATTAGCGAGTCTTCATTACCGTTATAGGTGATGATAAGCGGATACGCGCCGCCTTTGACTTTTTGGCCTTTTGAATCCACTTTTGCGGCTTCAATGATATCCACAATCTCTTTCAGAGAACGTGCAGTCTTTTTTACGGCACCGGAAACGTCTCCACCATCCGTGGTGGCATAACCGCCCGTATTTGCGGCCATGGCTGGCTGAGCAGCGAAAAGTAACAATCCGGCTGCTGCCGTAGGCAATAGATATTTCATTATAACTGTCTCCTTGGAATATAATTTCATGGGCATTTATTGCTCCGTATGCCCGATGTAACAGGTACAAATTTTTCAACAAAAATGAATCTCAATCTTGATGAAAAACCAAGGGGAGTGTGGTCAAAAAATAAGATCAGTTCAAGGGTGAAATGTTAAATGTATCAGGGTTGAAACATTTTGTAATGCTGATGGTTTAATAATCGAGGATTTATAAGAAACATCATTCTTTTAAAAGAATAGAAAATCAGTAGGTTATGTTTAGGGTTGACGATAATTTCATTCTGGTTTCGTTATTTATTAGCTTTTGGTTGGCGATTTTTCTGGTGATGATTGTTACAACTCACGTAAAAACTCATCTTAAGTCAAAATATACTATCACACGTGTGCTCAATATTATTTATGTTATGCGTTAATTTTATGTTGAATTTTAGTTTGTTAAAAAATAATTATTATTAATTGCTATATAGCGCACTTTACGCAATAGGAAAATAGATCTTATTGACCATAATTTATGATTGTCGGAATGGTGGTGAGTATGAAGTCTGTTTCTTTGACGGCTGCATTGGCAACTTTGCACAGGTTCCTTAAAACATGAGCGAGCCTGAATGGCTCGCTCAGAGAGAACCCGGTACAGAGTGAATGAGCCGGGTTTATTGTGCTTATTTACAGTTAGCGGCAGTCAGTACAGCCAGGTTTTTACCTACGCCAGCGTAGCTTGCCAGTTTATCCTTCACGCACTGTGGGGAAACTGGGGAGTAGCTATACGGGAGAGCAGGGAATTTGCCCGTGCTTTTCCAGTCATCCGCATTGATGTGTGGTGTGGATGGTTTACCCCAGGTGATGTTGTATTTAGCAAAATCAGATGGGCTGGTAATGTTGTTGTTACGCAGTTCCCAGGTACCGAAGTTGGAGTCATCATTACGTGCGGTCACTGGGTTGAGCGCATTTTCGAACCAGTTGCTTTCGATCAGTGCAATCCCTTTCTGACGAACGTTAAAGCCTGAACTTTTGATGCCATCATACAGGTTGTTGTACGCGTGAACCTGGCCACCACGTTGCAGCGGCAGACGTGAGTTAACATCGCTATAAATATTGTGATGGTAAGTCAGGTTACGACCCGTATCCGTGTTGCTGGAACCGCTCAGACCCACTTTTTTCACGCCATGGATATAGTTGTAGGATACCGTGACGTTGGTTGAGGCTTTCTTGATATCGACAGCTGACTCAAAAGTCGTATCGTTGTCTGGTGTACCGGCGCATTCGAAGTTCTTAGCGAAGATCTCGTTGTGATCGATCCAGACGTTCGGCGAGTTATCAATACGGATAGCATCACCATCTTTTGCGCCACCCGGCATGTAGCCGAAGCGCATGTTACGCACGACAACGTTGGAAGAGTTGACAATCCAGATACCGAAGTTAGCGGAAGAACCGTTGGTCCCGAGGATGGTGATCCCCTTGGTGAACTCTTTGATTTCCACACCGCGTGGATCTTTGCTCCACTGGCCGCAGATGTTAGCTTCGGCGGCTTTGATTAGCGCATCTTCATTGCCGTTGTAGGTAATAATGAGCGGGTAGGCTCCCCCTTTGACCTCTTTACCGCTTGAGTCTTTTTTCGCAGCCTCAATGATATCGACGATCTCTTGCAGAGAACGCGCCGTCTTTTTCACTGCACCGGAAATGTCGCCGCCGTCCGTGGTGGCATAACCTCCCGTATTTGCCGCCATTGTAGGTTGGGCAGCAAGCAGCAACAGCCCAGCGGCTGCAGAAGGCAGTAGGTATTTCATTGTGTACTCTCCTTGACATAGATTTTTTTGGGTATTTATCACTACACACCCTGTGTAATAAAAAGGCTGTTTCAACAAAAATGAAATTAAGGTTTGTCTATAAAGCCGAGATAAGTGTTAACAGAAAAAATAAACAATACAAGATGGGGCGTTAAATATATTAGTTAAATAAAATAGGACAACTTAGCGGATTTGTGGTTATTACTTTTAAATGGAAACTAATTTCTATTTAAACGCTTTAAATTCAATACATTGTGTTTTTTACGCTCATTTTTTCAATATGGATTCTTTATTTTTACCCAGTCTTCATGTGGGATTTATTCACTCGGTAGGCAACTGTGATCGCCATCAAAAATAAACATCGATGATAAAAAAATCCTATCGTTTTTTCATGCCAGATGAAAAAACTTAATTAATTCATAAGGAATTTTTGGTTATTATTTTTTTGTTAAAAATGATTTCAAAGAAATCATTTTCTATAGAGATGAATAATAAATATTACCTATTAATAAAGATGTTTATTACAAGAGTAAATTACTTATAAACTACGTGATTATTATCGTGCTATTTTTATTAGATCGCGATGGGGCGCCTTCTGTCTTTGCTGGCGACAACGGTTGGGTGCCTGACACGAATTTCATGTATGTTAGTACGGCTTTTCTGACTACCTGTATAATAACTATGCTGCTAATTATCTATAACTGTCATTGACGTCCATTGGCGTTTGTTACGCTCCACTTCATAGTTTTATTTCATTAAATTACAGTGAATTATCGTTCATTAGTGGATCAAGTAGTCCATTGTTATCCATGAAAATAGCGGGTATCTTTGCGGGTATCGTTTATCTGATACCCGCAATCCTAGGCCGCTGACTGATGCTAAAATTCGTAGTACCAAATCGACCAACAAACCGATAAAGCTGGCTGATGGCGGTGGCCTGTATCTGGAGGTTCGTCCATCCGGTTCAAAACTGTGGCGCTACCGATACCGTATTGCAGGAAAAGAAAACGTATTTGCTCTGGGAGAGTATCCAACACTGAGCCTTGCTGAAGCCCGCGCAGAGCATGATAAAGCGAGAGCTTTAGTCAAACAGGCGGTACATCCAGTACATCAGCGCCAGCTAGAACGCATGGCAAACCACAGTGCAAATGCGAATACCTTCGAAGCCGTTGCGCGTGAATGGATCGATAAAAAGTCACCAGACTGGACACCGTACTACTTACGGCAGGTAGAACGCTTCTTTGCTGCCGATGTATTCCCTGCCATTGGTAAGTTGCCGCTAAAAAGTGTTAAAGCGGCTCACCTGCTTGAGATCATTAAACGTATTGAAGGGCGAGGGGCAGAGACGGTTGCTCTGCTGGTCAGGCAATGGTCATCTGCAATATTTCGTTACGCAGTAGCAACGCTTCGAGCAGATAACGATCCGGCGGCTGCGCTCAAAGGCGCGATACGCCGCCCTAAAGTTGAGCATCATAAACCCCTGTCTCGTACTGAAATTGCGGATTTCATGCAGGCACTGAATCGCTATGGTGGCTATCGAACCACGGTGATTGCCCTAAAATTGATGTTACTGACGTTTGTCAGAACCGTTGAGCTTCGCAAAGCAGAATGGAATGAATTTGATTTGGATGGAGCCGAGTGGCGAATCCCTGCAGGAAGAATGAAGATGCGAGAAGAGCATATCGTCCCGTTATCAACGCAGGCGATTGTTCTGTTACGAGAACTACAAACATATACTGGCGGACGTGGATGGTTGTTTCCGAATTATCGGAACCCGCAGGATTGTATGACGGCGACCACTCTTAACCGTGCGCTTGAGCGTATGGGATTTAATGGCAAGGACAGCATCGGTTTTTCTGCGCACGGCTTTCGCGCTACCGCATCAACTATTTTAAATGAAATGGGATACCGCCCAGATGTGATCGAACGCCAGCTTGCTCATACTGAACGTAACAAGGTACGGGCAAGTTACAACCGTGCGGAGTATCTGGATGAACGGCGTAAGATGATGCAAGTGTGGGCGGATTTTGTTGGTAATTTATTATAGTTCTGGGTTGGAATACGGAGTTTTTGGCCTTGTCGCTGAGTTTGGTAGAGGGCATTTCGTCAAGTCATGAGGTTAAGTTGTAGGTGCCATAAAATTTAAAAATACCAGAAATAAAATAATATATTCGAATTGAATATTTATTATTGATTAGCGTTGTAAACATTTTTTATTAATTCAGTATGCATGATAATGGTTAATTATTGTGATTATTGTGATTATTGTGGTTATTGTGATTATTGTGATTATTGTGATTATTGTGATTATTGTGATTATTGTGATTATTGTGATTATTGTGATTATTGTGATTATTGTGATTATTGTGATTATTGTGATTATTGTGATTATTGTGATTATTGTGATTATTGTGATTATTGTGATTATTGAGTGTTTTTTTTAAAGTCTATTTTTTTGCATTTCTCTCTAAATGTGATTTGTGTCACATTTTTTAATGTGTCGACTCAATACTATGCTGACCGAAATATCACAGATTGCTGATATATATGTGCACAATAAATTAACTTTCATTAAAAAGGAGGAATGATATGCATAGTTCAATGGGAAATAACTAATTAATAATGGGGGAGGCGGATGCCTCCCCATTAATAGAGAAGTAATATGGAGATTATACTTTGAATAAGTATGTTTTAGGTAAATATGTAATTGCACAAGAACTTCGAGATGGAAATTATCTCGGTCTTGGTTCAAAACAAGTGAAAATAAAATCAGAAGAACAATGGAAATGTATCATTTCTCTTGCAGCTAAAGCTATTGAACCTATTGAATTATCAGAATTAGAGAAAATAGATATAGTTAGTGAGATACCTGGGACATTGCAGTATTTAATAGAAAATAATTTTATAGTTGAATCATGCGAAGTATCAATGACTAGTCGATACAGCCGCACTTATTATTATTATCAAAGTCTTGGGTTAAATGTAGAACAAGCTGAAAAAAATATGAGAAACTCTACTGTTACTGTATTAGGGTGTGGAGGTATTGGTAACCATATAAGTGCAGCCCTTGTTAGTAATGGTGTAGGTCATGTTAATCTCGTTGATGGGGATTACATTGAGCTTTCTAATTTGACACGTCAGATATTGTTTGATGAACACAATGTAGGATGCAGGAAAGTTGAAATTCTTGCCAAAAGACTAAAAGAAAGAAACTCTGAATGTAATATTAATTCTATAGATCTTTATATAAAAGATGAAAACGATCTAGATAAGTTACCAAAAAGTGACTTAATCATTCTATCTGCTGATTCAGAAGATATTGTAACAGTGGTTAATAAATACTGCATCAAGAATAAGGTACCCTATATTAACGTATGTTACATGAATGATATTGCTGTATGGGGACCTTTTGTTATACCAGGGAAAACAGGATGCCATGCATGTGGTTGTGAAAGGTTAAGCTTGAGTGCAAAAAGCAGTGGTGACAATTCTGCAATATTGAAATGTATAAATAATCGTTTTAAATCAGCAACTTTTCCTCCGGTAAATGCAACCGCATCAGCGTTAGCTACGGCAGATATAATCCGATATCTTGCAGGTTCCGAGGCCATATCAACAATAAACAGAAGAATCGGCTTACACGATTATACGCTAAAAGTGGAAGAACAAGATTTTTCTATAAATAAGAATTGTAAAGTATGTCAAAATCTCTAATTATCGTTAATGGCGTAGGAATATCATTTGGTTGCGTGAGAATGTTAATTGGAGCATTCTCCGTTATTTTTCTTTTAAGTAAGGGGCTGACTTTACCAGAGATTGGTTGGTTGAAGGCCTTTCAAGGATTTGTTCTCGTCTTTATAGATATACCTCTTTCACATTTCTCTGATCGATATAGTAGGAAGTTTTCAATCTGTTTAAGCATCCTGACCGCATCACTGTGGCTTGCTGTTACAGGCATTGGTACAACATTTATTCATTTTTTGATAGCTGAATTATTCAATGCTATATCACTTGGGTTAATGTCTGGAACATTTGCATCTTATTTATATGATAAGTCAAAACTATATGATAATGATATAACCTCCATAAGTATATTTTCAAAGTATCAGAAATATAATTTTTTATTTATGGCGTTTTTTTCTATTTTAGGGGTGGTTGTTTATGAGAGGGTAGAAGGTGCTGTATGGTTTATTTCCGCACTATTGATGATGCTGGTTTTTGGTCTGTCTCTTTTTCTTCCTCCTGACCGACATAATCTTAACTCTTTTGAAGGCGGTTTTTTTTCTATTCTAAAAAAAATAATCTCTTTATTTTTTATGAAAGAAAGTTGTCTTACATATTATTTGTATCTTAATTTATTGCTTTCTATATCGTTACAAATATTGATACAGTACTGGCAGGTGTTAATAATTAATAATGAACATTATGTTGACGGGAAGTTGATTTATGGTGTGGCGTTTTTTTTCATTCTTCTTTCTCAATCAGTGGCAGGTTTAGTGGTTGAGAAATTCGGTAATAAAAGAGGAACTAATATTTCTATAATATTATCTTTAACTCTTTCAACTATAAGTACAGTTATATTTAGTTCAATAGTATGGGTTTCAATTTTTTCAATGTGTATGCTATTTTTCATAGCTTCACTACTTTCAAGTATCAGTACTGCGAAACTTATTGAAAATAGCCCTGAAGGTTTTAGATCAACTATTATGTCATCTGCGGCGGTATTTTCAAAAATATTGATGTTTGTATTTATGCCTCTTTCTGCATTCTTTATTTCTAAAATAGGTATTAATTTTAACTTGCTAATGTGCGCGTTTTTAGCAGCTTTATTTCTCGCAGCCTATAAATTTTATAGGAATGAATAATAATTTATTTTAAGCACTGCTTATCTTATCCGTTAGGAGGCTTTATTTCCTCATTGATGCTGGATCAATGTGCTAAATAATCTCAAAATAGTAGGTTTATTGAGGGAAACTCAGCCGATCAGGGTGATTGCCAGAGATCACAAATCGACCACTTAGCTGAGTATGTCGATAATAGCATTCATCTTTGATGAAGAGTGATAGCCGAATCCTAACTCATTGCAGGTATACTAATCAAACCAACACCTTCAACCCATGCTTCTGCACCACGGTAAGCAGTTTCAGTGATAACCCGCTGGGGCGTTTTACGCCGCTTTCCCATTTCTGCACGGTTGAAACACTGGTATTCAGGTAACGGGCAAAAACCGGTTGGCTGACGTTCAGCTTCTCACGCAGCGCCTTGATTTCAATAGGCTGAAGATCGTCCACGCTGTTGAGGCACGCTTTATCAAAGTTGCGCATAGTTTCCTGAGGGATTGCGTCAACGCTGAATAATCCAGAAGCCGCGCTATGGATAGCCTCAAATGCAGGACTTTTGGATTTACTTTTTGCGGTCATGGCAAATCTCCACCCGTTCTTTACTCTTGATCACCGCCTCAATAGCTTCACACAACTCGCTATCCTTAATGGCGTGGGATTTAGCCGCCTTAGTGAACCATTTGGTTTTGAATACACGCATCAGGCCGACATCCTGTAACCTTAACTATAGCACTTGGTGCTAGATTACTCCCTTTTCTGGCAGAGTCAAAGTGCTTGAAACTTGCAAAGCTCTGTCGTATTTTTGACCATGAAAACTTGCTGTCGATGACAGCCACCAATGTTTCCAGTATCGGGATGATACGAGTGACCTGTGAGAAACGCCTTCGGGTGGTCACACTGCCAAAGTCATAAGGAATAGAGCGTGGTCTGAGACTGACGCCTTCGGGCGACCACAAACACTTCCGTAGCCTGCAAGGAAGAACACGCTCAGTTGCGTGTGGTAAATCTGCCAGCCTTTGAAAGCAGATATCACTGGGTAGTTTGAACGCCGTTGCGAGCGTGGTGATGAAGGTCCGTTTTGACTACTTTACTTCAAGCCCAACATTGCCGTGGGCTTACTATACCCAGCCAGAGAGCGGCTTCCATGCCGTAGGAGACTGGCCGTAGCTGCAACGTTTATCGTTGTGGTGATTTCACTTCATAGGCGGCTTAAACAGCGCTTATCCTCGTAAGTTCGCGTTATCACGCGGCTTCGATTTTACTCGTCTCAATGATTTGCGTCTGCGCGTGTGAACGTGCTGGCTGCGCGTTGCTATGCCTTCAGGCATCTGCTACGCGCCTGCCGGCAACGTCTGCACTGGCGTCACTTTTTCCGTGTCAACGGATGAAAGTGACGCCGCAGCCGAAGACCCCATCAGCCCCTGAGACATGCACCTCAACTACTGCGTCATGAATCTGACACACCCGTTTGTGCCGGACTGATCGCTTTTTTTACAGGAGATTGAACCGATACCGAGGCAGGCCTAACCGCCTGAGAGGAAATCCTGCAACCGCAGGCGGCCGCACCGAGTGCCTAGCCGACACCTCCCAAGACCTCAACTGCTGTTCGCTCTGGCGCACAGGTATCGTTCAAGGCAGGTCAATTGCGATTGTTTCTGCCCTTTCCCATGCGCCAGAGAAAAGCATCCAGTTGAATTATGAGAGGTAAGTTGCATGAGTAAATTAAGTCGTGAAATGACCACGCTGGCGAAACAGGCTGGCGGGAGCTACAAGACGGTTCATGATCGTATCCGCATCATGGACAGGCTGTGCCGTCACCTTCTGGCGCTGAATATTCAGGTGCGTGACGTTAAGTATCTCAAAGCCAGACATATCGAAAGTTATGTCTGCGAGCGCCTGTCACAGCGGATTGCCCTTCGTACCCTGCACAACGAAATGGCGGCGCTACGCACGGTGTTTAAGCAGGGAGGACGGGAAAAGCTCGCCGTTTCTGATCGCCTGACCAACAACGCGTTGGGGCTGAGTGGCGCAAGCCGTGCCGGGACAAAATTCGCTATCCCGGACGAACACTATCAGGCTGTTCTGCTCGCGGCGCAGCAGCGTGATAAAGGGCTGGCCTGCGCACTTCAGCTTGCCCGATTGCTGGGGCTGCGCTCTCAGGAAGCGGTGCAGTGCGCCAGTTCGCTGAAGACATGGGAAAAGCAGCTTGAGTGCCATCAACAGATGCTGACCGTGGTGTTTGGCACCAAAGGCGGCAGGCCACGCGAAACCCGGATTATCGATCGCGAAGCGATTCAACGGGCAGTAAAAGAAGCGCTAAAGGTGGCCGAAGCGCGTAACGGCAGGTTGATCGATAAACCCGACCTGAAAACCGCTATGAATTTCTGGCGCACGCAGACCACCCGCTTAGGGCTGACCGGCCACTACTCCCCACACAGCCTGCGCTACGCATGGGCGCAGGATGCCATACGTTATTACCTGTCACAGGGCTTTTCCCGCAGTGAAGCCAGAGCATTAACCTCTATGGATCTCGGCCACGGTGATGGTCGTGGACGCTATGTCGAGCGGGTTTACACCCGGAAGGAGGATTGAACATGACGGATAACACGTTGATTCGCTTATCGGGTGTGATGAAAAAAACCGGCCTCAGGAAATCGTGGATTTACCTGCTGATGAAGCAGGGGGACTTCCCTCAGACGGTCAAAATCGGCGCTCGCTCGGTAGCGTGGGTGGAAAGTGAGGTGAATGACTGGATCGCGGCGCGTATCAGCCAGCGCGGGGAGGTTAAACCATGATGCATTGTTATTTTTTTCTGGCGGGCAATTTACGATATACTGCTGATGCTGCGGCAAAATCCGTAGCCGGAATTGGCGTTCCGACACTTACCACGTTGCCTAAAAGACACGGATTTATTACGTGTCTTTTATTAGGCGATGCCTGCGCATACCTGTCAATGGTGGCTCAGGCGGGGGCTCCGCAAGGAGCGCCGGGCTACGTGGTAACCGGTTACGCCAACCCCGTCTGGGCTACCACCATAGAGGTTGGCGTCTCAGGTGGTAGTGATACCCTGCTTACCACGGAGGCTGCCTTATGGCTACGATCCTTCCCTTTCTCTACCCGCAATCTTTCTTTTTTTCTGCGGGGGTACACCATGTATGACCCCACTCCTCTGACGTTAGAAGAACTCGTCGACCACTGTCGGGCGCTGGCCTACGCTATCATTGAACTCGACAACGCGCTCGCGAAAGAGCTGCTGATATTTATCCTGTGGGAGCGTCTGAACCAGTTGAATGACGCGCTGCAAGCGGAGGTGGCTGACGATGAGTAAATTCGTTTCAGACATTACCGCACAGTCGCGCCACCGCTGGCGTACCATTCTGTCCGCACTGGCGATTCCGATGCCTTCCGGCGGTAAACATGGCGCTTGTCCTGCCTGCGGCGGCAAAGATCGCTTCCGCTTTGACGACAAGGAAGGACGGGGAACGTGGTTTTGCAATCAATGCGGTCATGGTGATGGCCTTGATCTGGTCGCACGGGTGAAAAACTGTGACCTGTCAGATGCCGCAAAACAGGTGGCCGCGCTGACACTCCCTGCCTCAACTGCGCCAGCCAGGGAAAAAGCCACTGAGCGCCCACCGCTGGCCGATAAAATCAAGCAGATGCTGACCCATTCAAGGAACGGCGAAAGCGCCTACCTGAAAGCAAAAGGATTCTCTATCGTCCATGCCCGCCTGACTGCACAGCAAAAAATGCACATCGGCGGCGTGCTGTTTGATGAGGGAAGCCTGCTGCTGAAATTGCATCGCGTTTCCGGTGAACTGATCGGCGCACAGTTGATTAACGACGACGGAGAAAAACGCCTACTGCCCGGTTCGCAGTTGAAAGGCGCTTTCATTGCGGTGCATTACCCGAAAGAGCCGGACACCATTGTGATCACCGAAGGATACGCCACCGGCCTGACCATCAGCCAGATCACCACGGCGGCGGTGGTCGCTGCGGTGTCGGCCAATAACCTGATGAACGTCGCCCAAGCGCTGCGTGGCTGGTATCCCGATGCCACTATTATTCTGGCGGGCGATCATGACCTGCATGCCGACGGTTCAACCAATATCGGTAAGGAACAGGCTGAAAAAGCCGCGCTCGCGGTGGACGGCTGGGTGTCGTTACCGCCCACCACAACGCTCTGTGACTGGGATGATTACCGTCAGCAATACGGGCTTGAGGCCACCAAATCCGCGTTCAACAAACAACGCTATCAGCCCGACACGATGTATACCCCGTTAGTCCGCACCGATTCCGCTACACCGGCCTTCAACACAGCCTTACCCCTGCGTAAAGGCTCTGACGGTTTTGATACGCGGCAGGACTACCTGATTAAAGGCTATCTGCCGAGTTCATCCGTCGCCAGCGCTTACGGTGCCAGTGGCTCGTATAAGTCTTTTCTGGCGGTATCGTGGGGATGCCATATCGCCACCGGCAAACCGTGGGCAGGCAAGCCGGTGACACAGGGTGCGGTGATTTATGTTGTTGGTGAAGGTGGGATTGGCGTTCCCCGCCGTATCCGGGCATGGGAGCAGACGCTTAACGGCGGTAGCCCGATTGATGCACTGTATCGTGTCGATTGCCCGATTTTTCCGGCCAGTCCGGAGAGCGTGCAACAGGTGATACGTGCCGCCCGCGATGTGAAAGTCGCCTCCGGTATGCCAGTTCGCCTGATTATTCTGGATACGCTCGCCCGCTGTTTTGGCGGTTCGGATGAGAACGCGGCTAAAGATATGGGCGCATTCATTCAGGGATGTGACGCGATTAAAGCAGCGACACAGGCGACGGTGCTGATTATTCATCATTCCGGTAAAGATCAGGATAAAGGGGCGCGGGGCTCCAGCGCCTTTCGTGCCGCGCTGGACGTAGAATTTAACGTCAGGCGTGAAGGTGAAGGCGGCGCCTTGATCCTCAGTTGCACCAAGATGAAGGATGCGGAAGAACCACCGCGTCGTGCCTATGACCTGAATGCCGTCGATCTGTACGTGGATGATGATGGCGACCAGATCACCTCGCTGGTGCTGAACGATGAAGGCCGTGAAGTCAGAGAGGATGAGGCTGCCAGCGATCCCGATTTAGCCGGTATCCCACGGCTGACGGAAAATCATTTTGCGCTGTGGCAGGCTATTCGCTCACGCACAGCCAACGGTGAAGGCTGCACCCGCTCATTGGTGCGTGACGACATGCGGGCAATGGGCTTTGATGTGAACAAGAAGTTTACCCGCTGGCTGGACAAGCTGGAAAAGGATGGCCTGATCGCCTTTGAGGGGGAGCGGATTACGCCGCTATCACAACGGAATAAGGTGGGGGATTAAACGGGGGAAAGTGGGGGCGAACGGATAAGAAGTCCTTCTATCCGGCATTTTCCCCCACTTCCCACGCATATATAGGCGCGAAATGGGGGAATAACTTAACTCACTAATAAGTAATCATTTTTAATTTAGTCATGAAAATCAGGTGGGGGAAGCCGTGATCCTTGAGTAAGTGGGGGCAAGGTGGGGGATGGCTCTCTGTTCCCGATCGAGTGAGTCATGGAAAAATTACCTACATAAGAAAGATGAGCGCCAGCCCCTCCCAAAAAAGGGCTGGCGCGGTGTGATGGATTCCTCCGTATGGTCATAGATATTTTTAGCGTTTTGTTAACGTAAATTTCTTGTCATCCCTTTCATGCTGGAGACGGGTACAATGGCCTTTACCGCTTTAGTCCATAAGCATGTATCGAAAAAAATTGCGGGTATGGAAAGAAAGATTAAATAAAATTTTTATTATTTATCAATAAGTTAACTAATTTATGCTGCTAATTATCGATAACTACGATTCCTTTACCTACAACCTTTACCAATACTTTTGTGAGCTTGGCGCGCAGGTTGTGGTGAAGCGTAATGATGAACTCACGCTGCGTGAGATTGAACGGCTTGCGCCTGAGAGATTGGTCATTTCCCCTGGCCCCTGTACGCCGGATGAGGCGGGCATTTCACTGGCGGCTATCCGTCACTTCGCCGATAAATTACCGATTCTGGGCGTGTGCCTTGGCCATCAGGCGATGGGGCAGGCGTTCGGCGCGCGCGTGGTGCGGGCACGGCAGGTCATGCACGGGAAAACGTCTGCGATTGCGCATAGCAATACAGGTGTTTTCACGGGGCTAGCTCTGCCTTTGAAGGTTACTCGCTACCATTCACTCATCATTGATTCTTCCTCGCTACCCGATTGCTTTGAAGTCACGGCCTGGAGCGAACATGAAGGTCAGCGTGACGAGATTATGGGGATCCGCCATCGCTCGCTTCCGCTGGAAGGTGTGCAGTTTCATCCTGAAAGCATCCTCAGCCAGCAAGGGCATCAACTTTTGGATAATTTCCTTAAAATTTAGTGAGATAGAAAGTTATTCTCTCCAGTGGCCGATTTAATATTGCCTGTAATTGATTTTTTATGCATATTTATTGACTATATTTTCATTCTAACGTGATGGATAGCAGAGTGAGGCAGCAAATGGCAGCAGAGCAGAAAGCAGTGACACGGGATACTCACGATAAAGTGATTTTGCCGGTTTATGCACCCGCGAAGTTTGTACCAGTGAAAGGTAAAGGGAGCCGCGTCTGGGATCAGGACGGCCGTGAGTATATTGATTTCTCCGGTGGCATTGCGGTTACGGCACTGGGTCATTGCCATCCTGCGCTGGTGAACGCATTGCAGCAGCAGGGTGAAAAGCTGTGGCACACCAGCAATATTTTCACCAACGAGCCTGCGCTACGCCTCGCCAGTAAATTGATTGATGCCACTTTTGCCGATCGCGTGTTTTTTGTTAACTCCGGCGCTGAAGCTAACGAAGCGGCGTTTAAGTTGGCACGTCACTATGCGGTTAAACGTCATAGCCCGTATAAAACCAAGATCATCGCCTTCTACAATGCGTTCCACGGCCGGACGTTGTTTACCGTTTCGGTTGGTGGACAGCCTAAGTATGCCGATGGTTTCGGGCCTAAGCCTGCGGATATTGTCCATGTTCCTTTCAACGATCTGGCTGCGGTCAAAGCGGTGATGGACGATCACACTTGTGCTGTCGTGCTGGAGCCGATTCAGGGCGAGGGCGGCATTACACCGGCTACGCCTGAGTTTTTGCAAGGCGTTCGCGAGCTGTGCAATCAACACAAGGCGCTGCTGGTATTTGATGAAGTGCAGAGTGGGATGGGGCGTACCGGTAAATTATTCAGCTATATGCATTACGGTATTACGCCGGATATTCTCACCACTGCTAAAGCGCTGGGCGGCGGTTTCCCGATTAGTGCGATGCTGACGACGGAAGAGATCGCATCGGCCATGACGGTTGGGGTACACGGCACCACCTATGGCGGCAACCCGTTGGCTTGTGCGGTGGCGGAAGCTGCGCTGGATATCATCAATACGCCGGAAGTGCTGTCAGGCGTCGCGGATCGGCACGATCGCTTTGTCAGTGAACTGGAGAAAGTCAACCAGCAGTACGGCGTATTCGAGCAGGTTCGCGGCATGGGGCTCCTGCTGGGGGCAGAACTAAAACCGCAGTGGCATGGCCGCGCGGGTGAGTTTTTGGCTGCTGCAACGGCTCAGGGTCTGATGGTGCTGATGGCAGGGCCGAACGTCATCCGCTTTGTGCCGTCTTTGATCATTGATGAGGATGACATTGCGCAGGGGATGGAGAAGTTCGCCAACGCCGTCGCACAGGTTGTTAATGCAGCAAATTGATTACTCACTGAAAACGGTGTGATAGGAAAACTTAGAGAACGTTTTTCAACGCCGCTTGCGGCGGTCCGAAGGGTGGCGAGCAGGAAGCTCGCCATAAAAAAAGCGTGAGGCCGAGGCTTCACGCTTTTTTGTGGGTAGGGTACAGCGACAGGGATTTAGCGAGTGCCGTAAACGACAATCGTTTTACCGTGTGCCGAGATCAGGTTCTGGTCTTCTAACATTTTCAGAATGCGGCCCACGGTTTCACGCGAGCAGCCAACGATTTGCCCAATTTCCTGACGGGTAATTTTTATTTGCATGCCATCTGGATGCGTCATGGCATCAGGTTGTTTGGCCAGGTTGAGTAGAGTTTGAGCAATACGACCGGTCACATCAAGGAAGGCGAGGTTGCCGACTTTCTCTGAAGTCACCTGGAGTCTGCTTGCCATTTGCGCAGACAGACGCATGAGGATATCTGGGTTAACCTGAATGAGCTGGCGGAATTTTTTATAGGAAATTTCAGCCACTTCACAGGCGGTTTTTGCCCGCACCCAAGCGCTGCGTTCCTGACCTTCTTCAAACAGGCCGAGCTCGCCGATAAAATCGCCCTGATTGAGGTAGGAAAGGATCATTTCCTTGCCTTCTTCATCTTTGATTAGCACTGCGACAGAGCCTTTCACGATGTAGTAAAGCGTTTCTGCTTTTTCACCTTGGTGAATAAGCGTGCTCTTCGATGGATACTTGTGGATATGACAATGGGAAAGGAACCATTCGAGAGTTGGGTCTGTTTGCGGTTTGCCGAGAACCATTCGCTATCATCCTCTGTTGTAATTCACTGCGCAAATTACAGGGGTCAGAGTTCCCTGTACGGCGTGTTTAACTGCTCAAAAAAATAAAATTCAGTCTAGGCAGAATGACGTCAGGGAATATACTGGAACCACTGTACCCTTGATTTTCCGGTTGCTGCCTTGCCGCACCGTAAACGTGGCTGGGGTATGTCCGGCTACGTCATCATCTTCTTCGTTTCTGGGTTTGTCCAGAAAAGGTCTATTCTGTTTTCGTTTTAACACAGCTTTAAGGACGTGTCTTGTGTTGTCTCGCTTCAGCATGACAAAGCTCTGATTAACGCTGGTTTTTGTACAGTAACGGTATAAATTTTCAAAAAATTTTTAGTGGAGAGGCACCATGCAGGCACGGGTAAAATGGGTTGAAGGCTTAACGTTTTTGGGCGAATCCGCGTCAGGGCACCAGATATTGATGGACGGCAATTCCGGCGATAAAGCGCCCAGCCCGATGGAAATGGTGTTGATGTCTGTGGGGGGATGCAGCGCGATTGATGTGGTTTCGATTCTGCAAAAAGGCCGCAACGATGTGGCGGGCTGTGAAGTGAAACTGACGTCAGAGCGCCGGTCTGAAGCGCCGCGCTTATTTACCCATATCAATCTGCATTTTATCGTGACGGGGAAAGGGCTGACCGACAAAGCCGTTGAACGAGCTGTCGCCCTGTCGGCGGAAAAATACTGCTCTGTGGCATTGATGCTGGGCAAAGCCGTTGAGGTGACGCACAGCCACGAAATTAGAGTGTTGGGTTGATCCCTTCTTCTGGGCACGGTTCTGCCGTGCCCAGTCTGGCTTATTCGATGGTTTTCCCTTCCATTAACCGCTGCACCAGCGGTGCCATGATGAGCTCCATCGCCAGCCCCATTTTCCCGCCGGGAACGACCAACGTGTTGATGTGGGAGATAAACGATCCCTGCAACATGGCCAGCAGATAGGGATAATCAATATTATCCAACCCCTGAAAGTGAATGACGACGAAGCTTTCATCCAGTGAGGGAATCGACTTGGCAGCAAACGGGTTGGAGGTGTCCACGGTGGGCACACGCTGGAAGTTGATGTGCGTACGGGAGAACTGCGGGGTGATGTAGGTGATGTAGTCTTCCATCGAACGGACGACGGAATCCATCACCGCTTCACGCGAGTGACCACGTTCATTGACATCACGAATCAGCTTTTGGATCCATTCCAGGTTGACAATCGGCACCACGCCGACGAGCAAATCGACATGCTGTGCCACGTCGTTTTGGTCGGTGACGACGCCGCCGTGCAGCCCTTCATAAAACAGGATATCGGTGGGTTCCGGCATCGGCTCCCACGGTGTGAAGGTTCCGGGAACCTGATTGTAGGGAATGGCTTCATCGTAGGTATGCAGATATTTACGCGTCTGGCCGCGTCCGTGCAGACCGTATTCGATAAACGACTGTTCCAGCAGGCTGAAGTCATTTGCTTCAGGACCGAAGTAGCTGATGTGGCGCCCTAAATCACGCGCTTTGCGAATGGCCATATCCATTTCCGGGCGGGTATAGCGATGAAAACTGTCCCCTTCCAACTGGGCGGCGCGCAGGTCAAACTGTTGAAAAATCTTACGGAAGGCCAGACTGGTTGTTGTCGTTCCCGCCCCGCTGGAGCCGGTAACTGCAATAATCGGATGCTGATGTGACATAAGGCGCGTAACTCCGTGATCGCGATACACGCATCGGCTGAGAGCCCGCGCGCATCCTCAAAAATGACCTAAGTTTTTATCATTGTTAGCATGTTTGGCGTATTCTTTCACGCCTTTCGGCATGCTCAATAAGGGGCATGTCCTCCTTCATTGAACTGGCCGCGCGGCATAATATTGAGGGTCTCATGTAACTCTGACCACACCAACACCACCTCGCCCGATTTGAGCTGTTTGCGGATATCTTCCACTTTCTGCGCCAGCGACCGCTCCTGTTCGCCGTAATCGGTGCCTTCCCGCAGGACGAAAGATTCGATGATGTTATCCAGCGTTTCTGGATCGAGCTGTTGCCAGGGAATAATCACGCTATTCCTCCTGAATAAAAAGTTTCTGCATAAAAAGTGCCTGAAGAGTCGCTGGCGTGGTCCAAAAACGGGCTAAGCCAGCTGGGAATGCGTTGTTCCAGCCACATCTCCGGTTTCAGCAACGTTCCACCGACGAAGCCGACATGCCCGCCGTGTTCTGTTAGCTGATATTCAATATTAGACGGTAACTGTGACAGATCGGGAATCACCTCTGACGTCATGAAAGGATCGTCCTTCGCATGGATGATGAGCAGCGGTTTGCGAATCTGAGGCAACAGCGGCAGGGCGCTACAGCGTTGATAGTAGTCGGCGGCATCGCGGAAGCCGTGGACACGTGAAGTAATGACGTCATCAAACTCTCGCAGTTGGCGAATTTGCTTCAACTGCGGTAACTGAATCGGCAGCGTGTCCGGGTAGGCCGCCAGCTTGCGGCCGGCGTTTTGCTTCAGCAGGCGCAGCAGGTAGTGCTGGTAGACACGGGAGAAGCCTTGTTCCATTCGACGGCTACAGGGTTCGAGCATCAATGGTGCGGAGACAACCACGGCAGCCGACAAAGAACAGGCTTCGCCCTGCTGGGCAAGCAGGTAGGCCAGCATGTTGCCGCCGAGCGAAACGCCGATGGCGGCGGTAGGCACCTCGCCCAGCGTTTCTTGCATCCAGTGCAGAAAATAGCTGGCATCACTGGTTTCACCAGAGTGGTAAATACGTTTCATCCGGTTGGGCTTACCGCTGCATCCGCGAAAATGCATGATGACGGCCAGCCAGCCGCGTTGTTTACAGGCATGCAGCAGACCGTGGGCATAGGGGCTATGAAAGCTGCCTTCCAACCCGTGAAACAGCACCACTCGCGGTTTGTGCCGAGCCTGTTCGGGCGCTTCGCTCCACGCCAGGTCGACGAAATCGCCGTCGGGTAATTCGAGCGATTGCCAGACGGGTGAAAACTGTACGCGACGGCGAATCAGACGCGGGAGTAGCGTTTGCAGATGCGGGTTATGGGCACCGCTCAGCGGATGAAAATGGTCATACATAAAGGATATGGAAATCTTATTGTCGGCTCTTGTACGATCAATATCACACTGTTAGCTTCAATGCTGCCAGTTGGTACGATATTTGGGTCAGGAGCGCCCACAAATAATGGAACTGAGTTTATTTCTGTCGATGTTAGGGTTTTTGTGGGTCGCGGCCATCACGCCGGGTCCGAATAATATGCTGTTGACCACCTCGGGCGCGAATTTTGGCTTTATGCGTTCACTGTGGCTGATGATTGGCATCATGCTGGGTATGCAAAGCATTCTGCTGCTGGTGGCATTCGGTGTCGGTGGGCTGATTCTGATTTATCCTTCCTTGCACGTTATCCTGAAAGTCCTTGGTAGCGCCTATCTGCTCTGGCTAGCGTGGAAAATCGCCACGGCAGCTTATGAACGGCTGGAAACGTCCGTTGCTCCACCGCAGCCGATCCGGCTTTATCAGGGGTGGTTGCTGCAATTCCTGAACCCGAAAGCGTGGCTCATGGCGCTGGGCGCGGTTGCCAGCTTTAGTCTGGCGGGGGAAGGCTATAATCAGTCAGTGATCGCGATAAGCATCGGGATTGTGCTGGTCAATCTGGTGTCCGGCGTCATCTGGCTCGGGTTCGGCACGATGATTGGGCGACTGCTACGCAGTAAGAAAGCGTGGATTATCTTTAATGTGTCAATGGGCCTGCTGACCGCCGCCTGCGTGCTGCTTATTTGGCATTAAGGCTGCGTTGATAACGTCGCGAGCGGTTTTCCGCTCGCTATGCCTCTTAAAATACAAATCTTAAAGCGAATCGCTCTGCATCATTTTCTCTAGCTGTTCCTGCGCATCCAGCCAGGACAGCTCCGTTTCTTCCAGCTCGATTTTGACTTTGGTTTGCTGTTGCAGGCAGTCGGTGAGTTCGGCCTTGCGGCTGATGTCGTAGATTGCGCTGTCCGCTAGTCGGGCTTCAAGCGCTGCCAGCGTTTCACCCAGCTTTTCCATCTGCTGTTCAAGCTTAGCGATCTGTTTACGCAGCGGCTGGGTTTGCGTTCTCAACTCAGCTTCACGGCGTTTCTGATCTTTTCTGCCCTGCGCGCTGTTGGCGGCATTCTCCTTTGGCGTTTCAGCCGCCGCATTTTCCTGACGTTGCAGGCCAACCAGCCACTGTTGGTAATCTTCCAAATCGCCGTCGAACGGTTCGACTTTCTGGTCGTGTACCAAATAGAGATCGTCCGTGGTTGAACGGATCAGGTGCCTGTCGTGCGAAACGACAACCAACGCGCCTTCAAAATCGATTAACGCCTCGGTCAACGCCTGACGCATATCCAGATCGAGGTGGTTGGTCGGTTCGTCGAGCAGCAGGAGATTCGGACGCTGCCAGACGATCAGCGCCAGTACCAGACGGGCTTTTTCGCCGCCGGAGAAACGTTCGGTGATCTCTGTGACCTTATCGCCCTGAAAGCCGAAGCCGCCGAGGTAGTCGCGTAGCTGCTGTTCCGTTTCCCGCTCTGCCAGACGCACCAGATGTTGTAAAGGCGACTCGTCCGCACGCAAAAACTCTAACTGATGCTGGGCGAAGTAACCGAGCTTCACGCCTTTCGCCAGCCCGATTTCCCCTTTGAGTGGGGCAAGTGTGCCAGCAAGCAGCTTGATCAGCGTGGATTTACCCGCGCCGTTATGGCCGAGCAGCCCGATGCGGGAACCCGGCACTAAATTAAGTTTGATCGATTCGAGAATCAGCTTGTCGCCATAGCCCGCGCTGACCTTTTCCATCTTCATTAATGGATTAGGCAACGATTCCGGGGCGCGAAAGCTGAAGCGGAAGGGGTTATCGACATGCGCGGGGGCAATCAGCTCCATGCGTTCCAGCATTTTTATCCGGCTTTGTGCCTGCTTGGCTTTGGTCGCTTTCGCGCGGAAGCGGTCAATATAGTGTTGCAGATGCGCGACGCGCTCCTGCTGATGTTCATAGAGCGACTGCTGCTGTGCAAGACGGGTGGCACGCTGGCGTTCAAACGAGGAGTAGTTGCCGGTGTACTCGTTGAGCGACTGCTGTTCGATATGCAGAATTTTGGTCACCACCGGATCGAGGAAATCGCGGTCGTGCGAGATAAGAACCAGCGTGCCTGTGTAGTTTTTCAGCCACTTTTCCAGCCAGATGACGGCATCCAGATCGAGGTGGTTGGTGGGTTCATCCAGCAGCAGCAGGTCTGAACGACAGATCAGCGCCTGTGCCAGATTCAGACGCATCCGCCAGCCGCCGGAAAAAGCGCTGACAGGCTGCTGTAACTGTGATTGAGAAAACCCTAGCCCATTGAGCAGGCTGGAGGCTCTGGCCTGAATCGTCCAGGCCTGAATCGCATCCAGCTTGCCGTGTAGCGTGGCAATGGCGTTGCCGTCGTTCTCTTCGTTGGCGGTCTGCAACGCGGCTTCCAGTTGGCGGAACTCGCGGTCGCCGTCAATCACGTAGTCCAGCGCGGGTTTGTCCAATGCCGGTGTTTCCTGGTTGACCCAGGCCAGCGACCAGTTTTGCGGGAATGTCGCGCTGCCGCCGTCGGCGCTGATTTCACCTTTCAGTAAGGACAGCAGGGTAGATTTACCACAGCCGTTCTTGCCAACCAGACCGACTTTCTGGCCGGGATTAACCGTTGCTGTCGCGTTGTCGATCAGAACGCGCACACCACGTCGAATTTGCAGCGAAGAGAAAACAATCATAAAGCGCCGTCTGTTCAGAGTATGTTAAATTATGGACATATCAGGACACGCGGTGTCCTGTTTTTAGTCGTTGCGCTGCATGGTAACGGAAAACGATTATTATGACGACGCTTTGGAGGGGAATGATGTCGCAGCCACCGAAGATTTTGCTGCTGTATGCCCATCCGGAACCACAGGACTCGGTGGCAAACCGGGTCTTATTGCAACCGGCGCAGCAGTTGGCGAATGTAACCGTGCACGATCTTTACGCACACTATCCTGATTTTTTTATCGATATTCATCATGAACAACAGCTGCTGCGTGAGCATCAGGTCATTGTTTTCCAACATCCATTTTATACCTACAGCTGTCCGGCTTTGCTGAAAGAGTGGCTCGATAGAGTGCTATCCCGCGGTTTTGCCAACGGGATTGGCGGTAATGCGCTGGCGGGGAAATACTGGCGCTCGGTGATTACGACCGGTGAGCCGGAAGATGCCTACCATCCTGACGGGAATAATCGTTACTCGATGGAAGAGTTGCTCCGTCCGTTTGAGCTGACGGCGGCAATGTGCCGTATGCATTGGATGCCCCCTATGATTGTTTACTGGGCGCGTCGTTTACAGCCTGATGTGTTATCGAGTCAAGCCAGAGCTTATGGTGAATGGCTAGCCTCCCCTTTACCTGAAGAGGAACGCTAATATGGAGAGTTCTGCGCTACTGACCGCCGGAGTCTTGTTTTTGTTTGTGGCGGTCGTAGCCGTACCAATTGCGGCTCGATTAGGCATTGGTGCCGTATTGGGCTATTTGATCGCCGGGATCGCTATTGGCCCCTGGGGACTCGGCTTTATCCGTGATGTGGACGCTATTCTGCACTTCTCGGAGCTGGGTGTCGTTTTCCTGATGTTCATCATCGGTCTGGAATTGAATCCCTCCAAGCTGTGGACGCTGCGTCGCTCGATCTTTGGCGTTGGCGCGGCTCAGGTTGGCCTGAGTACGCTACTTTTAGGCGGCGCCTTGTATCTGACTGACTTTTCGTGGCAGTCCGCGCTGATTGGCGGCGTCGGGCTGGCGATGTCGTCGACGGCCATGGCGCTACAGCTGATGCGCGAAAAGGGCATGAACCGTAGCGAGTCCGGGCAACTGGGGTTCTCTGTCCTGCTGTTTCAGGATCTCGCGGTAATTCCTGCATTGGCGTTGATTCCGATTCTGGCGGGTGTGCAGGGCGATTTCGGGGATTGGGAACGGATTGGTCTGAAGGTCGCTGCGTTTCTCGGTATGTTAATCGGTGGCCGCTATCTGGTGCGTCCGCTGTTCCGCTTTATCGCGGCATCTGGCGTGCGCGAGGTGTTTACTGCCGCCGCGCTGTTGCTGGTGCTTGGCTCGGCGCTGTTTATGGAAACGCTGGGGCTTTCCATGGCGCTAGGGACGTTTATCGCCGGTATTTTGCTGGCGGAAAGCGAGTATAGGCATGAGCTGGAAATTGCCATCGAACCGTTCAAAGGCTTGTTGCTGGGCCTGTTCTTTATCTCGGTGGGGATGGCGCTGAATCTCGGCATCCTCTACACCCACATCGTGAAGATTATGATTGCGGTGATGGTGCTGGTGGCAGTGAAAGCGGCTGTACTCTATTTCCTTGCGCGGGTTAACCGGATGCGCCGCTCCGAGCGCTTGCAGTTTGCCGGCGTGCTGAGTCAGGGCGGCGAATTTGCGTTCGTCCTGTTCTCCGCTGCGGCGTCATTCAACGTCTTGAAAGGCGAACAGCTGCCGCTGTTGCTAGTGACGGTGACCTTATCGATGATGACGACGCCGCTGCTGATGCAGGTGATCGACCGCATTCTGGCGCGTCGTTATAACGTGCAGGATGTACCGGATGAGAAACCGTATGTCGAGGATGACGAGCCACAGGTGATTGTGGTGGGGTTCGGCCGTTTCGGGCAGGTGATCAGCCGTTTGCTCATGGCGAACAAAATGCGGATTACGGTTTTGGAACGTGACATCAGCGCCGTGAGCCTGATGCGCAGCTATGGCTATAAGGTTTACTATGGCGATGCCACCGAGCTGGAACTGCTGCGTTCGGCGGGCGCGGATAAAGCGCGCTCAATCGTGATTACCTGTAATGCGCCGGAAGATACGATGGAGATTGTGCATCTCTGTCAGCAGCATTTTCCGAATCTGGAAATTCTGGCGCGGGCGCGCGGACGTGTTGAAGCTCATGAGCTGTTGCAGACGGGTGTAAGACATTTTTCGCGTGAAACCTTTTCCAGCGCGTTAGAGTTGGGGCGAAAAACGCTGGTGACATTGGGTATGCACCCCCATCAGGCGATGCGTGCGCAACAGCACTTCCGCCGTCTGGATATGCGTATGCTGCGTGAGCTGATGCCGCAGCTGACGGGAGATGTCGCACAAATTTCCCGTGTGAAAGAAGCGCGACGCGAACTGGAGGATATTTTCCAGCGAGAAATGCAGCGTGAGCGTCGTCGGCCTAGTGTGTGGGATGAGGATGACGAGTAAGCACCAATAACGCCTAGTAGAGTAGGTTCTAGATTTCAGAATCTAGATTTTAGGGCGGAGATGAATGGGAGTTATCATGCGTAAACGCTTTATTGCAGGAGCCGTGTGCCCGACGTGTCAGGCGCAGGACACACTGGCAGTTGGACGAGAGGATGACGTTGAGGTGGTGGTGTGCGTGAAGTGCGGATATCGCCAGAGTCAGACTGATGAACCCGTTGCGGCAGCCACGCCGCAGGCTAACGAGATTATCGGGATCTTCCGGCCTGAATGAGGGATGAATGCCGTGATGGCATTGTCGCCAACCGTTGACGTTTTTTGATTCCGGACGGTACATAGGGACATTTTTCAGCTACAATTTGCGCCAGTTTGATTTCCAACGGTAGGAGATATCATGAAAGTAGCAAAAGATCTGGTGGTCAGCCTGGCCTATCAGGTACGTACAGAAGACGGTGTGTTGGTTGATGAGTCTCCGGTGAGCGCGCCGTTGGACTATCTGCATGGTCACGGTTCCCTGATTTCTGGTCTGGAAAAAGCGTTGGAAGGCCGTGAAGCGGGTGAGAAGTTCGATGTGAACATCGGTTCCAACGACGCTTACGGCAACTATGATGAGAATCTGGTTCAGCGCGTACCGAAAGATGTCTTTATGGGCGTTGACGAGTTGCAGGTTGGCATGCGTTTCCTGGCTGAGACCGATCAGGGTCCAGTACCGGTTGAAATCACCGAAGTTGAAGACGACCACGTTGTGGTCGACGGCAACCACATGCTGGCAGGCCAGAACCTGAGCTTCAACGTTGAAGTTGTCGCTATCCGCGAAGCAACGGAAGAAGAGCTGGCGCACGGTCACGTTCACGGTGAGCACGATCATGAGCACGGCGACGGCTGCTGTGGCGGTCATGGCCACGATCACGAGCACGACCATGGTCACCAGCACGGTAAAGGCGGCTGCGGCGGCCACGGTGGATGCGGCTGCCACTAATTAGTCGTAGCGCATAAAAACCTCAGGTTGATGATTATCACCTGAGGTTTTTTTATATCTGACTTGTTTTGAGCGCCGATATCACGGGCGCAGATCTCAATAATGCGGCGGCGGCGTTTCTTCCGACTGGGGAGCAACGAGCGACGTTTGCTGGTTGCGAACCCTGTCGGTGAGTAGACGCACGTGTTCGCGCAGGCGGCTAATTTCCCGCTCGTGTTGAATAACCGTTTGGTTAAGCTCTTCTATGGTGACTTCCTGAAAAGCCTGTCGGCTTTCCAGCTGTTCGAGCCGTTCTTCAAGTGCTGATGGTGACATCGGTATTCCCCTTACTTCTTGTTACCCGCGAGTTTGTCAGAAAGCGGAAACTTCTGGTAGTAAAAACGGTCGCAGTAGGGCGCAATGAACCTTCCAAAGTGGGGCATATTGTTGCCAGATGGCCTTAGGACGACACAAATGATGCCGGAAAAGCTTCCTGACGTTTTTTATCAAAGGATTGTCGAGTGCATCGTTGTGTTGTCTTCGTCCGCACAGTTATAGTAGGCGCGAATGTATTTTAATGATGGCTGGGGCGCGTCGCTCCAGATGCTGGAGAAATGGATGAAATCACTGTTTAAAGTAACGCTGTTAGCAACAACGATGGCTCTGGCTCTGAACGCAGGCCAGGTTCTGGCGGCAGACAAGGCGCAGGCGTCTGACAATACTGCGGCAGCAAAATTCAAGAACGATGAGCAGGCAGCGGCTTATGCGTTAGGTGCATCTTTAGGGCGTTATATGGATAATTCCCTGAAAGAACAAGAAAAATTAGGTATTAAGCTGGATAAAGAACAGCTGATTGCCGGCGTGCAGGATGCGTTTGCTGACAAGAGCAAGCTGACTGACGAAGAAATCGAGAAAACGCTGCAAGGTTTTGAAGGCAAAGTAAAAGCTGCCGCTGAAGCCAAAATGAAGCAAGATGCGAAAGATAACGCGGACAAAGGCGCCAAGTATCTTGAGTCCTTCGCGAAAGAAAAAGGCGTGAAGAAAACCGCATCTGGCCTTCTGTATCAGGTTGAGAAAGAAGGTAGCGGCAATGCGCCGAAAGACAGCGATACCGTGGTGGTTAACTACAAAGGTACGCTGGTTGACGGTAGCGAGTTCGATAACTCCTACAAACGTGGCGAGCCGCTTTCTTTCCGTCTGGACGGTGTGATTCCTGGCTGGACCGAAGGCCTGAAACACGTTAAGAAAGGCGGCAAAATCAAGCTGGCTATCCCACCTGCACTGGCCTATGGCGAAAATGGCGTGCCTGGTATCCCGGCTAACTCTACGCTGGTGTTCGACGTTGAACTGCTGGACATTAAATCCGACGCTGATCTGAAAGCAGCGGATGATGCGAAAGCTGAAAAACCAGCAGCAGAAGAAAAAGCCGCTAAATAAGCATCGCGATAACGATGATATAACCGCAGGTTTCGGCCTGCGGTTTTTTTTGCTTTAAGCGATTGTCTGCGGCCTCATCCTTTTTCCCGCAAATGCCTTTTAATGGCGTTCACCTTCAGCCTGATTGATATTTTCCCGTTGGCCGGGACGTCATCACTCATTCACTTTCTGCCATTGTTCATCGGCACAGCGCACGTAGCACCTTCGCTAATACCTTGACGGCAATCTCCAGTTCATGAGGCTCATGGGCGGCAAACCCCATGAGGAAGCCGGCTTGATGCTGACCCGACGACGCATACAGTGCTGTCAGCCCGAGCAGGTCGATGCCGGCCCGACGTGCAGATTCCACCGCATCGTGTTCCGGGATGTCACGGATGAAGAGGCAGGGCATCTGCATGCCTCCGGCTGGCACCCGCGGTTCCACGAAGTCAGCCAGATGATGGCGCACCAGCCGTGCCAGCTCATCGCGGCGTTCTGCATAAACGGCGCGCATTGTGCGTACATAGGCACCGAAGTGTCCCCCTTCGATAAAACGGGCCAGCGTGAGCTGTGGAATGGGGGCACTGTGTCCATCCATCAGAGTACGAGCCACGGTCATCGGGGCAACCAACTGCGGCGGCAGAACCATGTAACCGATGCGCAGGCCGGGAAACAGCGATTTGGTGAAGGTGCCGATGTAGATGGTTCGATCGTGCGGGTCGAGCCCCTGTACACAGGCGGTAGGTTTGCCCACATAGTGGAACTCGCTGTCGTAGTCGTCTTCAATAATCCAGCTCTGGTGCTGCCAGGCCCATTCGATAACGGCCAGACGCCGATCCAGCGCCAGCGTGGCTCCGGTTGGAAACTGGTGTGAGGGCGTCAGGAACACCGCTTTAGCGGGCGTATTATTCGCATGACTTGCCTCAAGCAGGTATTCGACCTGCAAACCATCGGCATCTAATGGGATGGGCACGCACGCGAGTCCGGCCGCCTCGAATGCCTTGCGTGCGCCGTGGTACACGGGATCTTCAAGGCAGATCCGATCGCCTGCATCCAGCAGGACATTCGCGCACAGGGTTAGCGCTTGCTGGGAACTGGTTAGTACCAATACGCGATCGGGCGTGGCGCGAGCGCCCCGTTCGAGATTGACATAATCTGCGATGGCGCGCCTCAGTGCTTCCATGCCCTGCGGCGGACTGTGTAACAGCGCCCGTGTGCCATATTCTTTTAGCACCTGCCTCTCCAGCCGTTCCCACGTCTGGAGGGGAAAACTGCGTGTTTCCGGCACGCCGGGCGCGAACGCGCGCGGGATGATGAAATCACGTACCCCACCATTCTGGAACATGGCGCTACCGCGTTGGCTGAGGCGTAGTTCTGCTTTGCTGTCTCCCGTTTTCCGCGCTTTGCCGCGCCCCGGTAGACGCTTTGCCCGCTCTGACACGAAGCTGCCACTGCCAACACGACGTTCGATAAATCCTTCCGCATGCAGCTGGCTGTAAGCCGATTCGACCGTATCGCGCGACACTCCCAGTGATGTCGCCAGCGCGCGTGAGGCGGGTAAGGATTTGCCCACATCAAGAGCGCCATCGAGGATTAATTGGCGAATCGCCCGCTGGATGCGGGCGTGCAGGGGGAGGGCACCTTGCGCAGGATCGCTAATCCAGGCTTTGACTGATTCAAGCTGGGCGTGTTTGAACAATTGGTCTGCCTCTTGTCATAAAAATGGTGGGGAACATCCGGCTATTTTAAGTCTATAAATGCGTTTCACAATCCATTCATTCTCTTCGTCAGGAGTTAAGCTGATGCCGCTCTCTTCCGCTACACCGACTCGCCACGACAGGCACGGTCGCTATCCCGAAGCCGCCACGGTTGAAGATTTCCAGTTCAATCTGGCGGCGGTTCAGGCTCGCATCGAAGCGGCCTGTCATCGCGTTGGCCGCGATCCCGCCACGGTGCGATTGCTGCCTGTCAGCAAGACCAAGCCCGAAAGCCGCCTGCGTATGGCGTATAGGGCAGGTTGTCGGGTATTGGGCGAGAACAAAGTGCAGGAAGCGTACGGTAAATGGGAATCTATGCAGGATTTAGCCGATTTACAGTGGTCGGTCATTGGGCACCTGCAAACTAACAAGGCTAAGCTGGTGGCACGTTTTGCTACCGAGTTTCAGGCGTTGGACAGCCTGCGGTTGGCTGAAGCGCTGGATCGTCGTTTGCAGGTTGAAGGACGTTCGCTGGATGTTTTCGTGCAGGTAAATACCTCCGGTGAAGCCAGCAAATACGGCCTGCCTCCTGAGGATGTTCCGACTTTTATTCAGGCGCTCCCCGCATTCTCTGCACTACGTGTGCGTGGGTTTATGACGTTGGCGCTGTTCTCCAGCGAAGCCGAACGCGTACGTCAGTGTTTTATACGGTTGCATCAGTTGCGCGATCGGTTGCAGCAAAATCTCCCTGCCTGCATTGAACTGGATGAATTATCCATGGGCATGTCCGGTGATTTCGAAATAGCCATTGAGGAAGGCGCTACCGTGGTACGCGTCGGTCAGGCAATCTTTGGCGCCCGTCCGTTACCGGATAGCTACTACTGGCCTGACGAACCCCTCACAGAATCACTCGATTAAAAAACCAATGACGAACGTATAGGACGATGCCCATGTATGACGCTTCTCTTACCCTCACCGACTTCGACCCGGAACTGGCCGACGTTATCCGGTGTACCAATAAGGCAGGCGAGATTGTTGCACAGGGATGTGCCGTCCAACCTTAAAGAAATGTGTGCTACCGCTTAATTGTCGTTCAGACGGCGTCTGGGGATTCATCAGGGATGGTAAGCACCACGCGGGCGAGGGTGCCGGAACCTTGTGGTCGATTACTCAGGAAAAACTGCCCATCGTGCAATTGAGCAATGCGTGTCACGATACTCAGTCCGAGGCCGATACCGCCATAGCGGCTGTCCATGCGGACAAATGCCTTGCTCAGCTCACCAACCTTACTTTCATCAATACCCGGACCTTCATCTTCGACCTGCAATTCAAGATGTTGCAATGTTTTCAGACTCACGGTGATCTGGCTGGCTTCCGGGCTATAACGGTAGGCATTTTCTACCAGATTGCGTAACAGTAGCTGAAGGAGGGTGGCATCACCGCGAATGACGGTATCGTCTTGGGGTAAGGTCAACCTCAATGTCTGCTGGCGCTTTTGCAGCATCTCAGTCAGTTCATCCTGCATGGGAAAAATGACGTCTCTCAGTAATGCAACATTCTGGTGATGGCCTGCTGAAAAATCTTGTCCTGCGCGGGCGAGTAACAACAACTGCTCGACAGTTTTCACCATTTTATCAATGCGTTTGATAAGGGCGCTGGCGTCAATCTGATGCTGCTGTTGGTATAATTCGAGATGTAACCGAATACCGGATAACGGGGTGCGTAATTCATGTGCGACATCCGCAGTAAATTGCCTGTCGCGTTTCAACGTTTCGTCCAGACGTTGAAAAAGCTGGTTGATACTGTGTGTGACGGCCGCGATCTCTTTTATGTCACTCTGTTGTGGTAAGGGTTCCAGATTTTCGGCGGTGCGCTCCTGTAATTCTTCCTGCAAACGGGAAAGTGGACGAGTGATCCAATTGACCGCCTGAACACACATGAGCAATGTCAGTATAACCATCACCAGACTTGGAACACTCAACGAGGCAATTGCCTCATTAATTTCTTGATCGATCTGTATGTTCTGGGCGCTGGCGCTGAGCGATTTATCGACTAGCAGGTTGATCTGCTCTTCGCTTTCGTGCCAGAGCCAAAATACGCTAATCATTTGGCAAACCAGTAAAATACCACCCAGTGCCAACACTAAACGCAGACGCATGCTGATGACGGCATCGTCTTTCATGGTTGTTCACCTTTAGTCAGCAGATAGCCAAAGCCTCGTAGGGTTCGGATACGGTCTTTCCCGATTTTTTGCCGCAGGTTATGGATATGCACTTCCAGAGAGTTAGAAGACGGGTCATCGCTCCAGGAGTAAATATCCTGATGCAAAACTTCTCGATGCACCTGAGAGCCTGCTTTTAGTACCAAACGAGACAGTATCGCGAATTCTTTTGGTGTCAGCACGACAGGCTTGCCGTCGACCAAAACCTGCTGATTGTTTAAATCTAGCGTGATGTTGTCAACCTGTATCAAGCTGTTGCTTGAGCCTTGGTTGCGTCGAATCAGCGCGCGTACACGCGCCTGTAATTCCGTCAATGCGAACGGTTTAGCAAGATAATCGTCTGCGCCCACATCCAGCCCATTAACGCGATCGTTGACGTTATCCCGTGCCGTTAAGATGAGCACGGGATGTTGGTAATCGTTTTTACGCCAGCGAGTGAGCAAAGTAAGACCATCTTCGTCAGGTAAACCCAAATCGAGAATAACAAGACTGTAGTGTGCGCTGCTGATGAGCGCATCTGCTTCTTTGGCTGTGCCCGCGCAATCGCAGGCATAACCTTCGTGACTCAATGCCAGTAATAATCCTTCCTGCAACAGCTTATCGTCTTCAACAATCAATAGTTTCATGTTGCCTTGTCCCTGCACGGCTGAAGGATATCGAGCTGAGGCTGATATTCTTTCGTGGCGATACTAAACATCCCCAGTATGGTATGGAAAAGATTATCTTGCGAATACGCCTGCTGTTTCGCGTTCTGGCGCAGACAGGTGTCCTGAATGGTCTGTTGTTGCTGGTAACCCGGCGATAACCACATCAGCATTGGCACGTGCGTTTGCTGCTGCGGCGCAATAGAGTAGGGCATGCTGTGCAGGTAGATACCGTTTTCTCCTAATGATTCGCCGTGGTCGGACAGGTAAACCAGTGAGGTATTAAATTTATCCTGATGCTGTTTCAATAAATTGATCGCTTTATCCACAACAAAATCGACATACAGGATCGTATTGTCATACGTGTTGGTCAGCGCTTCCTGCGTACAGGTTTGAATCTGGTTGGTATCACACGTTGGGGTAAATTTCTTAAAGGCATCAGGGTAGCGCTGGTAATAGCTCGGGCCGTGGCTACCTATCGTATGTAATACGATAATCCCGTCATTATCGAGCTTATTAATATAGTCTTCGACGCCGTGAAATAACGCTTCATCATGGCATTCGCCGTTGGTGCATAGTTCCGGCAGCTTCAGCGATGTCACATCAACGGTTGGCAGACGCGTACAGGCATCTTTGCAGCCGCCGTCATTTTCCTGCCAGAGTACGTTAACCTTTGCCCGTTGTAATATATCCAGCAGCCCTTCCTGATGGCTCGCTAAGTCACCGTTAAAGCTTTGGCGTGGCATGTTGGAGAACATGCAGGGAACAGAGACGCCCGTTGAGGTACCGCACGATGAGGTGTTTTCAAAATAAACCACATTGTCTTTTGCCAGCAGCGGGTTCGTTTCTTTCTCGTAGCCGCCTAGCGAAAAGTTTTGTGCCCGGGATGTCTCTCCCACGACCAGGATAACCAGGTTCTTTTTTGCCGTCGGAGACGGTGACGACACTTTGTGAGCATCCAGGCCGATTTGCTCCAGGGGTAAATTAGCCAGCGCGCTGTGTTTATGGTAGGACAAGCTGGCTGCCACAATGTTGCTGGGCGTAATCGCTTTTACCAGCTCTTTGTTATTACGCATGAACGAGGCGTAATCTTTATAAAATAAGGCCGCGACAGATAAAATGGCGAATAACGAAATAATAACGCTAAGAAAGCGCATGCCAATATAGAGCGTTGTCGGCTTAGCGGGTTTTATTTTTATCCAGATGGCGAGTGCGGCAGGAATGACGCCAATGAAGAATACCCACGTGACAAGCTGTGGCGTAAGCAGCGAAAAAGATTCGCTGGCCGTTGTCTCCAGAATATTCTGGATCATGGTGCGGTCAATGATAATGCCGTAGTTCAACATGAAGTACTGCGCGGCGGCGCCGCTCAGCAGGAAGAAAACAATCACGGCCTTACGCAGATAAGGTACTGCCAGAAGAGTGAAAATAATATTCAGCACCGCGAAGATCACGACGGGCATGCTGAGAAAGAAAGGAATATTGATCCAGTCTGTCATGTCCAGCAGTTGCAGCGTCTGACGATAGTAAGCGATGTTCTGAACCAGAGTAATAAAGGCAGAAAAAATCAGTACGAACGTGATGCTGCTCAGGTGTGGTCTGCCCATCGGTATTCGTTTTTTCATATACGTCTCTCGTGATTTCCATGAGTGAGAGGAAAGAAGACGCAGACTCTAGCGGGATTAAATTAATACAACCTTAAGAGGTAGCCCGTTAAATTCAGGGACGCGAGAGTGGACATTTGCTAGACTATGTCCCTTGTCAATACAAAATAAAGATACCCGTAATACTTCAAGCTGCTTGTGCGTTGGCCGCCTGACTCACCCCAGTCACTTACCTGAGTGAGCCCCGGGGATTTGTGCGGTTGCTGCGTTACAAGGCCATGAATCGGCCTTGCCCTAAAGGGTCAACGCAGAGCGTTGTTCAAAACGCTAACGTTTTGTCACGCAACTCGAATTATTGTGGGGATAATGATGCTGAGGGTGGTGTCTGCCATGTCTAATTCGCTTGTATCTGGCGAATCTTATGAGCTTGATTTGCTGGATGAACGTCCTTTCAGCCAGACGGACTATGAGATCCTGAAATCATATGAAGCGGTGGTTGATGGCTTGGCCATGTTGATTGGCGAGCATTGTGAGATTGTGTTGCACTCGCTTGAGGATCTTAAATGTTCCGCCGTGCGTATTGCGAATGGAGAACATACCGGCAGGAAGATTGGCTCGCCGATTACGGATCTTGCATTGCGTATGCTGCATGACATGGCAGGTGAGGATAGCAGCGTATCGAAGGCCTATTTTACCCGCGCAAAAAGCGGTGTGTTGATGAAGTCAGTCACGATTGCAATCCGTAATCGCGATCAGCGCGTGATTGGGCTGCTGTGTATCAACATGAATCTGGATGTGCCTTTCTCCCAGATTGTGCAGACCTTTATCCCACCTGAAACGCATGATGCTGCATCTTCTGTTAACTTTGCGTCGTCGGTTGACGACCTCGTGGCGCAAACGCTGGAATTTTCGATCGAAGAAGTTAATGCGGATCGCAACGTCTCCAATAATGCGAAGAATCGCCAGATCGTACTGAGCCTGTATGAGAAAGGCATCTTTGATATTAAAGACGCCATCAACCAGGTCGCTGAACGTCTCAATATTTCCAAACACACGGTCTACCTTTATATCCGTCAATTCAAAAGCGGCGACTTCAGCGGACACGAACGTTGATGCTGAGTTACTGTTTGCTGGTGACTGGCCCTGCCTATGGTACCCAGCAGGCGAGCAGCGCGTTGCAGTTTGCGCAGGCGCTGTTGGCTGAGGGGCACAGGCTGAAAAGTGTGTTCTTCTATCGGGAAGGCGTGTTGAATGCCAACCAACTGACGTCGCCCGCTAATGATGAGTTTGATCTTGTACGCGCCTGGCAGCAGTTGGGGGCAACGCATCAGGTGGCGCTGAATGTCTGTGTTGCTGCTGCGCTGCGCCGAGGCGTAACCGATGCACAGCAAGCCACCCAGCTCAATCTTGCCGGTGCAAACCTGCAACCCGGCTTTGTTCTTAGCGGGTTAGGGGAGCTAGCGCAATCGGTACTGACCTGCGATCGGGTTATTCAGTTTTAAGGTAGCGTTATGAAGCGAATCGCATTTGTTTTTACGCATTCCCCACATGGTAACGCGTCCGGGCGAGAGGGATTGGATGCGCTGTTGGCGATGTCTGCTCTGACGGAAGACATTGGCGTGTTTTTTGTCGGCGACGGTGTATTTCAACTGCTGCCGCAGCAGCAGCCAGAGCAGATTTTGATGCGTAATTACATCGCAACGTTTGGCGTGCTGCCGCTGTACGATATCGACAGTTGCTATCTGTGCGAAACGTCCGTGCGTCAGCGTGGATTGAATATCGATACCGACTGGGTTTTGGATGTGGAGCTGTTAGCGCCGGAAGCCTGGCGCAGCAAACTGGCTAGCTATCATTCTATCCTTTCATTCTAGCGACGGATCTCTCCATTTATGCTGCATACGCTCTCATGCTCCCCTTATCACGCTGACCTCGATACGCTATTGCGTAGCTTGGGTAACGGCGATGTTGTCGTCCTACTGCAGGATGGTGTTATCGCGGCTCTGGCTGGTGGCAGCATTATCCATCGTCTTCTGGATTCGTCAGTTCCTCTCTATGCGCTCCGGCCTGATGTCGTAGCGAGAGGCATGGCTGAACAAATTTCAAACAGTGTCGTACTCATTGACTATAATAAATTTGTCCAACTGACAGTGGAGCACCCGCAGCAACTCGCGTGGTAACGCCGAATTTTTGTATATTTCTTGACTCCTTCCACTGCCAGCCCTAAAATTCTGCGTCCTCATACTTTGCCTTGCGCAGACATGAGACGATTTATTACGTGTTTACGAAGCAAAACCCAGGAGCTTTTTTAATGGCAACAATTAACCAGCTGGTACGCAAACCACGCTCCCTGAAGGCTGCTAAAAGCAACGTTCCGGCGCTGGAAGCATGCCCGCAGAAACGTGGCGTATGTACTCGTGTATATACTACCACCCCTAAGAAACCGAACTCCGCACTGCGTAAAGTATGCCGTGTTCGTTTAACTAACGGTTTTGAAGTTACCTCCTATATCGGTGGTGAAGGTCATAACCTGCAGGAGCACTCCGTGATCCTGATCCGTGGCGGTCGTGTTAAAGACCTGCCAGGTGTGCGTTACCACACCGTTCGTGGCGCGCTGGACTGCTCAGGTGTTAAAGACCGTAAGCAATCCCGTTCCAAATACGGCGTGAAGAAGCCAAAGGCTTAATGGTTCTCCGTTAAGTAAGGCCAAACGTTTTAACTTAAATGTCAAACTAAACTCGTAGAGTTTTGGACAATCCTGAATTAACAACGGAGTATTTCCATGCCACGTCGTCGCGTCATTGGTCAACGTAAAATTCTGCCGGATCCTAAGTTCGGATCAGAACTGCTGGCCAAATTTGTAAACATCCTGATGGTAGATGGTAAAAAATCTACTGCTGAAGCAATCGTCTATACCGCGCTGGAGACCCTGGCTCAGCGTTCTGGTAAAGATCATCTGGAAGCTTTTGAAGTAGCTCTGGACAACGTTCGCCCGACTGTCGAAGTTAAGTCGCGCCGCGTTGGTGGTTCTACTTATCAGGTACCAGTAGAAGTCCGTCCGGTTCGTCGTAATGCTCTGGCAATGCGTTGGATCGTAGAAGCTGCTCGTAAACGCGGTGATAAATCTATGGCTCTGCGCCTGGCGAACGAACTTTCTGATGCAGCAGAAAACAAAGGTACTGCTGTTAAGAAACGTGAAGACGTTCACCGTATGGCTGAAGCCAACAAGGCGTTCGCTCACTACCGTTGGTAATCCCTTCGTTGTAGTCATGCTAACCAAGCGGGCGCTAAAAATAGCCAACCCGCTTGGGTTAACTAAATTGAACGCCCTAGTATATAGAGGATACAAATGGCTCGTACAACACCCATCGCACGCTACCGTAACATCGGTATCAGTGCGCACATCGACGCCGGTAAAACCACTACTACCGAACGTATTCTGTTCTACACTGGTGTAAACCATAAAATCGGTGAAGTTCATGACGGCGCTGCTACCATGGACTGGATGGAGCAGGAGCAGGAACGTGGTATTACTATCACTTCCGCAGCGACTACTGCATTCTGGTCTGGTATGGCTAAGCAGTATGAACCGCATCGCGTAAACATCATCGACACCCCAGGACACGTTGACTTCACTATCGAAGTAGAACGTTCTATGCGTGTACTTGATGGTGCGGTAATGGTTTACTGCGCAGTTGGTGGTGTTCAGCCACAGTCTGAAACCGTATGGCGTCAGGCAAACAAATATAAAGTTCCACGCATTGCGTTCGTTAACAAAATGGACCGCATGGGTGCTAACTTCCTGAAAGTTGTTGGTCAGATCAAAACCCGTCTGGGCGCGAACCCTGTTCCGTTGCAGTTGGCGATTGGTGCTGAAGAAGGTTTCACCGGTGTTGTTGACCTGGTGAAAATGAAAGCCATCAACTGGAACGATGCCGATCAGGGCGTGACCTTCGAATACGAAGATATCCCGGCTGATATGCAAGATCTGGCTGACGAATGGCACCAGAACCTGATTGAGTCCGCAGCTGAAGCTTCTGAAGAGCTGATGGAAAAATACCTGGGTGGCGAAGAACTGACTGAAGAAGAGATCAAAAAAGCTCTGCGTCAGCGCGTTCTGAACAACGAAATCATCCTGGTAACTTGTGGTTCTGCATTTAAGAACAAAGGTGTTCAGGCGATGCTGGATGCGGTAGTGGATTACCTGCCATCTCCAGTTGATGTACCTGCGATCAACGGTATTTTGGATGACGGTAAAGACACGCCGGCTGAGCGTCACGCAAGTGATGAAGAGCCGTTTGCTGCGCTGGCGTTCAAAATCGCTACCGACCCATTTGTGGGTAACCTGACGTTCTTCCGCGTGTACTCTGGTGTTGTTAACTCCGGTGACACCGTACTGAACCCAGTTAAATCAGCACGTGAACGTTTTGGTCGTATCGTTCAGATGCACGCTAACAAGCGTGAAGAGATCAAAGAAGTTCGTGCAGGCGATATCGCTGCTGCTATCGGTCTGAAAGATGTAACGACGGGTGACACTCTGTGTGATCCAGACAACGTCATCATTCTGGAGCGTATGGAATTCCCTGAGCCGGTAATCTCCATCGCGGTAGAACCAAAAACCAAAGCTGACCAGGAAAAAATGGGTCTGGCATTGGGCCGTCTGGCTAAAGAAGACCCGTCTTTCCGTGTATGGACTGACGAAGAATCTAACCAGACTATCATCGCTGGTATGGGTGAATTGCACCTCGATATCATCGTTGACCGTATGAAGCGTGAATTCAACGTTGAAGCGAACGTGGGTAAACCACAGGTTGCTTATCGTGAAGCGATTCGTGCGAAAGTTACCGATATCGAAGGTAAACACGCCAAGCAGTCTGGTGGTCGTGGTCAGTATGGTCATGTTGTTATCGACATGTACCCACTGGAGCCGGGCTCAAATCCGAAAGGTTACGAGTTCATCAACGACATCAAAGGTGGTGTAATTCCTGGCGAATACATCCCTGCCGTTGATAAAGGTATCCAGGAGCAACTGAAAGCGGGTCCTCTGGCTGGTTACCCAGTGGTTGATCTCGGTGTGCGTCTGCACTTCGGTTCTTTCCATGACGTTGACTCCTCTGAACTGGCGTTTAAACTGGCTGCTTCTATCGCCTTTAAAGATGGCTTTAAGAAAGCAAAACCTGTTCTGCTTGAGCCAATCATGAAGGTTGAAGTTGAAACGCCGGAAGAGAACACTGGTGACGTCATCGGTGACCTTAGCCGTCGTCGTGGTATGCTGCGCGGTCAGGAATCCAACGTTACTGGCGTTGTGATTCACGCTGAAGTTCCGTTGTCTGAAATGTTCGGATACGCAACTCAACTGCGTTCTCTGACCAAAGGCCGTGCTTCTTACTCCATGGAGTTCCTGAAGTACGATGATGCGCCTAACAACGTTGCTCAGGCCGTAATTGAAGCCCGTGGTAAATAAGCCTCAGGGTTAAAACAAAATCCCGTGCTCTCTCCATAGGGGGAGAGCATTTGAGTAAGGAATATCGCCGTGTCTAAAGAAAAATTTGAACGTACAAAACCCCACGTTAACGTCGGTACTATCGGCCACGTTGACCATGGTAAAACAACGCTGACCGCTGCAATCACTACCGTTCTGGCTAAAACCTACGGTGGTAACGCACGTGCATTCGACCAGATCGATAACGCGCCAGAAGAAAAAGCTCGTGGTATCACCATCAACACGTCTCACGTTGAATACGACACCCCGACTCGCCACTACGCGCACGTTGACTGCCCAGGACACGCCGACTATGTGAAGAACATGATCACCGGTGCTGCCCAGATGGACGGCGCGATCCTGGTTGTTGCTGCGACTGACGGCCCAATGCCTCAGACGCGTGAGCACATCCTGCTGGGTCGCCAGGTTGGCGTTCCTTTCATCATCGTGTTCCTGAACAAGTGTGACATGGTTGATGACGAAGAGTTGCTGGAACTGGTTGAGATGGAAGTGCGTGAGCTGCTGTCTCAGTACGACTTCCCAGGCGACGATACCCCAGTGGTTCGTGGTTCTGCGCTGAAAGCGCTGGAAGGCGACGCTGAGTGGGAAGCGAAAATCATCGAACTGGCAGGGTTCCTGGATTCTTATATCCCAGAGCCAGAGCGTGCAATTGACAAGCCGTTCCTGCTGCCAATCGAAGACGTATTCTCCATCTCCGGCCGTGGTACCGTTGTTACCGGTCGTGTAGAGCGCGGTATCGTTAAAGTTGGTGAAGAAGTGGAAATCGTTGGTATCAAAGACACCGCGAAATCTACCTGTACCGGCGTAGAAATGTTCCGCAAACTGCTGGACGAAGGTCGTGCGGGTGAGAACGTTGGTGTTCTGCTGCGTGGTATCAAGCGTGAAGAAATCGAGCGTGGTCAGGTACTGGCTAAGCCGGGTTCAATCAAGCCGCACACCAAGTTCGAATCAGAAGTGTATATCCTGAGCAAGGATGAAGGCGGCCGTCATACTCCGTTCTTCAAAGGCTACCGTCCTCAGTTCTACTTCCGTACCACTGACGTAACGGGCACCATCGAACTGCCAGAAGGCGTAGAGATGGTAATGCCGGGCGACAACATCAAAATGGTTGTTACCCTGATCCACCCAATCGCGATGGATGACGGTTTGCGTTTTGCAATCCGTGAAGGCGGCCGTACAGTAGGCGCGGGCGTTGTTGCTAAAGTTATCGCTTAATCGCTGATAAACTTAATGCATGAAAAAGGCACTTCGGTGCCTTTTTTTATGGCGAAGACTCATAGCTGCCACTCATCGCATCGTCATAAGCAATATTGAAAATTGCTTACGGCGATTTTTTATATCTGAACGATAAGATGTAAATTGAAATAAAAACAATTCTTATTTACAATGTGTCGATTGATTAAAAAATCGCTAGGAGCGGTTTCAAATACCGTTTGCAGTGTCCCGAAAGGTAGCGTAAAAGACACTCGCGATAACGATGAGTCATTTCGGTATGTATGTTTGTTTGTGCAACGCAATTTCTGACAAAACTATTCGTAATGCTGTTCGTCAGCACCAGCCTCAATCCATGCAGCAGCTACGCAAACTCGTTCCTATTGGTACAGACTGCGGTAAGTGCATTCGTCAGGCGCGTGTCATTTTCGAGGAAGAACAAGCCAAAATTCCTGACATGTATGAAGTAGCATAAAATGTAGGGTCGTTTTTTTGACTCTCTGCTTACCGGTTCTACACTTTAAGAACTGGAGCGGAGGAGCATGTCATGAAAGGCGATAAAAAAGTCATTACACACCTGAATAAGTTATTGGGCAACGAGCTGGTAGCCATTAACCAATATTTTCTTCATGCCCGAATGTTTAAAAACTGGGGCTTAACCCGTCTTAACGATCACGAATATCATGAGTCTATTGACGAAATGAAGCACGCTGATCGCTACATTGAACGTATCCTGTTTCTTGAAGGCATTCCAAATTTACAGGATTTGGGGAAGTTAAACATTGGTGAAGATGTTGAAGAGATTTTACGTTCTGATCTTCAACTTGAGTTGGATGGTGCAAAGAATCTGCGCGAGGCGATTGCCTATGCTGATTCGGTGCATGACTACGTCAGCAGGGATTTAATGATAGAAATTCTTGCCGATGAAGAAGGGCACATTGACTGGCTGGAAACTGAGTTGGATTTGATTTCACGCCTTGGTATACAAAACTATCTTCAAGCGCAGTTAAAAGCTGAGTAACATAGCGTCATAAATCGCCCTATAGCCTAACTCCGGCCGGACTCAGACACATTGCTCCGGCCGCGTTTAAAATCATTTCATCCTGCTTGTTGCTTCCTCAGCCAATTTGCGTATAATGCGCGAGCTTACCAAAATAAGGTAAGCGTGATTCAATCAGAATCAGGGGTCGATATTCGTTTATTGACCAAAACAATACTCCCGATATGGGGGTTATGTGCTAACGATTACACTCCCCCATCAATCGAAATGGGTGTGAGGAGTAATTATTTACGTTTATAAATAATTGGAGCTCTGGTCTCATGCAGAACCAAAGAATCCGTATCCGCCTGAAAGCGTTTGATCATCGTTTGATTGATCAATCAACTGCGGAAATCGTCGAGACTGCTAAGCGCACTGGTGCGCAAGTACGTGGTCCGATCCCGCTGCCGACCCGCAAAGAGCGCTTTACCGTTCTGATCTCTCCGCACGTCAATAAAGATGCGCGCGATCAGTACGAGATTCGCACTCACAAGCGTCTGGTTGACATCGTTGAGCCAACCGAGAAAACCGTTGATGCTCTGATGCGTCTGGATCTGGCTGCTGGTGTAGACGTGCAGATCAGCCTGGGTTAATCAGGTCATTGAGCGATTGAGAGGTTGAAACAATGATTGGTTTAGTCGGTAAAAAAGTGGGCATGACCCGTATCTTCACTGAAGATGGCGTATCTATCCCCGTAACCGTTATCGAAATTGAAGCAAACCGCGTCACTCAGGTTAAAGACTTGGCTAACGACGGTTACCGCGCTGTGCAAGTAACTACTGGTGCTAAAAAAGCAAACCGTGTTACTAAGCCAGAAGCAGGTCACTTTGCTAAAGCTGGCGTAGAAGCTGGCCGTACTCTGCGTGAATTCCGTCTGTCTGAAGGCGAAGAGTTCACTGTAGGTCAGAGCATCAGTGTTGAAATTTTCGCGGACGTTAAAAAAGTAGACGTTACTGGTACATCTAAAGGTAAAGGTTTTGCTGGCACAGTTAAGCGCTGGAACTTCCGTACCCAGGATGCTACCCACGGTAACTCCTTGTCCCACCGCGTTCCGGGTTCTATCGGTCAGAACCAGACTCCGGGCAAAGTGTTCAAAGGCAAGAAAATGGCAGGCCAGTTGGGTAACGAACGTGTAACTGTTCAGAGCCTGGACGTAGTGCGTGTTGACGCTGAGCGCAACCTGCTGCTGGTTAAAGGTGCTGTACCGGGAGCTACCGGTAGCGACCTGATCGTTAAACCAGCTGTGAAGGCGTGAGGAGATAGCAATGGAATTAGTATTGAAAGACGCGCAAAGCGCGCTGACTGTTTCCGAAACTACCTTCGGTCGTGATTTCAACGAAGCGCTGGTACACCAGGTTGTTGTTGCTTATGCAGCAGGTGCCCGTCAAGGTACTCGCGCCCAGAAGACCCGTGCTGAAGTAACTGGTTCCGGTAAAAAACCTTGGCGTCAGAAAGGTACTGGCCGTGCGCGTTCTGGTTCTATCAAGAGCCCGATCTGGCGTTCCGGTGGTGTGACCTTCGCTGCTAAGCCTCAGGACCACAGTCAGAAAGTTAACAAAAAGATGTACCGCGGCGCGCTGAAAAGCATCCTGTCCGAACTGGTACGTCAAGATCGTCTGATCGTTGTCGAGAAGTTCTCTGTAGAAGCACCGAAAACTAAGTTGCTGGCTCAGAAACTGAAAGAAATGGCACTGGAAGACGTGCTGATCATTACCGGTGAACTGGATGAGAATCTGTTCCTGGCTGCGCGTAACCTGTACAAGGTTGACGTGCGTGATGCAGCTGCAATCGATCCAGTTAGCCTGATCGCCTTCGACAAAGTCGTTATGACTGCTGACGCAGTTAAGCAAGTTGAGGAGATGCTGGCATGATCCGTGAAGAACGTCTGCTGAAAGTACTGCGCGCGCCGCACGTATCTGAAAAAGCATCTACCGCGATGGAAAAAACTAACACCATCGTTCTCAAAGTTGCTAAAGACGCGACTAAAGCAGAGATCGTTGCTGCTGTCGAGAAACTGTTCGAAGTAGAAGTTAAAGACGTAAACACCTTGGTAGTTAAGGGTAAAGTTAAGCGTCACGGACAGCGTATTGGTCGTCGTAGCGACTGGAAAAAAGCTTACGTCACCCTGAAAGAAGGCCAGAATCTGGACTTCATCGGCGGCGCTGAGTAAGTCGGAGGAGAAAGACAATGGCAGTTGTTAAATGTAAACCGACATCTCCGGGTCGTCGCCACGTTGTTAAAGTGGTTAACCCTGAGCTGCACAAGGGCAAACCTTATGCCCCGTTGCTGGAAAAGAACAGCAAATCCGGTGGCCGTAACAACAATGGCCGCATCACTACCCGTCACATCGGTGGTGGTCATAAACAGCAATATCGTCTGATTGACTTTAAACGCAATAAAGATGGTATTCCTGCGGTTGTTGAGCGTCTGGAGTATGATCCGAACCGTTCCGCGAATATCGCGCTGGTTCTGTACAAAGACGGCGAACGCCGTTACATCCTGGCGCCGAAAGGCCTGAAAGCCGGCGACCAGATCCAATCTGGCGTTGATGCTGCGATTAAAGCGGGTAACACCCTGCCGATGCGTAACATCCCTGTCGGTTCAACGGTTCACAACGTAGAAATGAAACCAGGTAAAGGCGGCCAATTGGCTCGTTCTGCTGGTGCTTACGTTCAGATCGTTGCTCGTGACGGTTCTTACGTTACCCTGCGTCTGCGTTCTGGCGAAATGCGTAAAGTCGAATCCGACTGCCGCGCTACGCTGGGCGAAGTTGGCAACGCTGAGCACATGCTGCGCGTTCTGGGTAAAGCTGGTGCTGCACGCTGGCGTGGTGTTCGTCCTACCGTTCGCGGTACGGCAATGAACCCAGTCGACCACCCACACGGTGGTGGTGAAGGTCGTAACTTTGGTAAGCACCCGGTTAGTCCGTGGGGCGTTCAGACCAAAGGTAAGAAGACCCGCAGCAACAAGCGTACTGATAAATTTATCGTACGTCGCCGTACTAAATAATCTTAGAGGATAAACCATGCCACGTTCTCTCAAGAAAGGTCCATTTATTGACCTGCACTTGCTGAAGAAGGTAGAGAAAGCGGTGGAAAGCGGTGACAAGAAGCCTTTGCGCACTTGGTCCCGTCGTTCAACGATCTTTCCAAACATGATCGGTTTGACCATCGCTGTCCATAATGGTCGTCAGCACGTACCAGTGTTTGTTTCCGATGAAATGGTCGGTCACAAGCTGGGTGAATTCGCGCCGACTCGTACTTATCGCGGCCATGCGGCCGATAAAAAGGCCAAGAAGCGCTAAGGTAGGAGGAAGAGATGGAAACTATCGCTAAACATCGCCACGCTCGTTCTTCTGCTCAAAAGGTTCGCCTGGTGGCAGACCTGATTCGCGGTAAGAAAGTGTCGCAAGCTCTGGAAGTTCTGACCTACACCAACAAGAAAGCTGCTGGTCTGGTTAAAAAAGTGCTGGAGTCTGCTATTGCTAACGCAGAACACAACGATGGCGCTGACATTGATGATCTGAAAGTCGCGAAAATTTTCGTAGACGAAGGCCCAAGCATGAAGCGCATTATGCCGCGTGCTAAAGGTCGTGCGGATCGCATCCTGAAGCGTACCAGCCACATTACTGTGGTTGTGTCCGATCGCTGAGACTCTGGAGACTAGCAATGGGTCAGAAAGTACATCCTAATGGTATTCGCCTGGGTATTGTCAAACCTTGGAACTCTACCTGGTATGCGAATACCAAAGAATTCGCTGACAACCTGGACAGCGACTTTAAAGTTCGTAAATACCTGACGAAGGAACTGGAGAAGGCTTCCGTTTCTCGTATCGTTATCGAACGTCCTGCAAAAAGCATCCGTGTGACTATTCACACTGCTCGCCCAGGTATCGTAATCGGTAAAAAAGGTGAAGATGTTGAAAAACTGCGCAAAGTCGTAGCGGATATCGCTGGCGTACCTGCACAGATCAATATCGCAGAAGTTCGTAAGCCTGAACTGGACGCAAAACTGGTTGCTGACAGCATCACTTCTCAGCTGGAACGTCGTGTCATGTTCCGTCGTGCTATGAAGCGTGCGGTACAGAACGCCATGCGTCTGGGCGCTAAAGGTATTAAAGTTGAAGTAAGCGGCCGTCTTGGCGGCGCTGAAATCGCACGTACCGAATGGTACCGCGAAGGTCGTGTTCCGTTGCACACACTGCGTGCGGATATCGACTACAACACCTCCGAAGCGCACACCACTTATGGTGTTATCGGTGTGAAAGTGTGGATCTTCAAAGGTGAGATCCTGGGTGGTATGGCTGCCGTTGAACAACCGGAAAAACCGGCTGCTCAACCTAAAAAGCAGCAGCGTAAAGGCCGCAAGTAAGGAGAGTCGCTGATGTTACAACCAAAGCGTACAAAATTCCGTAAGGTGCACAAGGGCCGCAACCGTGGTCTGGCGCAGGGTACGGATGTTAGCTTCGGCACTTTCGGTCTGAAAGCTGTTGGCCGCGGTCGCCTGACTGCTCGTCAAATCGAAGCTGCACGTCGTGCCATGACCCGTGCTGTTAAGCGTCAAGGTAAGATCTGGATCCGTGTATTCCCGGACAAACCGATCACCGAGAAACCGCTTGAAGTTCGTATGGGTAAAGGTAAAGGTAACGTGGAATATTGGGTTGCCTTGATTCAGCCAGGTAAAGTCCTGTACGAAATGGACGGTGTGCCGGAAGAGTTAGCCCGTGAGGCATTCCAACTGGCAGCAGCGAAACTGCCTATCAAAACCACCTTTGTAACTAAGACGGTGATGTAATGAAAGCAAATGAGCTGCGTGAAAAGAGCGTTGAAGAGCTGAACACTGAACTGCTCGGCTTACTGCGCGAGCAATTTAACCTGCGTATGCAGGCTGCCAGTGGTCAACTGCAACAGACTCACCTGGTAAAACAAGTGCGTCACAATATTGCACGTGTTAAGACTTTACTGACTGAGAAGGCGGGTGCGTAATGACCGATAAAATCCGTACTCTGCAAGGTCGTGTTGTAAGTGACAAAATGGAGAAATCCATGGTTGTTGCTATCGAACGTTTTGTGAAACACCCGCTTTACGGTAAATTCATCAAGCGTACGACTAAGCTGCACGTACATGACGAGAACAATGAATGTGGTATCGGTGACGTGGTTGAAATCCGCGAATGCCGCCCACTGTCCAAAACTAAGTCTTGGACACTTGTTCGCGTTGTAGAGAAAGCGATTCTGTAATAAAGTAGCGCTCTTCTCTTATGATAAACGGCTCTGCAAAGGGCCGTTTATTTTTTCTACCCATACCAAGGAAGCGGTGTTATAATGCTGCGCCCTCAATTATGGGGTATTTAATGGCCCGAAAGGGTCCTAAAGTAGTAGTTGACATTAGCGGAGCACTAAAATGATCCAAGAACAGACTATGCTGAATGTGGCCGATAATTCCGGTGCACGTCGCGTAATGTGTATCAAGGTTCTAGGTGGCTCGCACCGTCGCTACGCAGGCGTCGGCGATATCATCAAAATTACCATCAAGGAAGCAATTCCTCGCGGTAAGGTGAAAAAAGGCGATGTTCTGAAGGCGGTAGTGGTGCGCACCAAGAAGGGTGTTCGTCGCCCGGACGGTTCTGTCATTCGCTTCGATGGCAATGCTTGCGTTATTTTAAACAATAACAGCGAACAGCCTATCGGTACGCGTATTTTTGGGCCGGTAACTCGTGAACTGCGTAATGAGAAGTTCATGAAAATTATCTCTCTGGCACCAGAAGTACTTTAAGGAGCGAATCATGGCAGCGAAAATCCGTCGTGATGACGAAGTTATCGTGCTAACCGGCAAAGATAAAGGTAAGCGCGGTAAAGTAAAAAATGTCCTGTCTGCTAGTAAGGTCATCGTTGAAGGTATTAACCTGGTTAAAAAACATCAGAAGCCGGTTCCGGCCCTGAATCAACCAGGTGGCATCGTTGAAAAAGAAGCTGCAATTCAAGTTTCTAACGTTGCAATCTTCAATGCGGCAACTGGTAAGGCTGACCGTGTAGGCTTTAGATTCGAAGACGGCAAAAAAGTCCGTTTCTTTAAATCTAACAGCGAAACTATCAAGTAATTTGGAGTAGTACGATGGCGAAACTGCATGATTACTACAAAGACGAAGTAGTTAAAAAACTCATGACTGAGTTTAACTACAATTCTGTCATGCAAGTCCCTCGGGTCGAGAAGATCACCCTGAATATGGGTGTTGGTGAAGCGATCGCTGACAAGAAACTGCTGGATAACGCAGCAGCTGATCTGGCAGCAATCTCCGGTCAAAAACCGTTGATCACCAAAGCACGCAAATCTGTTGCAGGCTTCAAAATCCGTCAGGGCTATCCGATCGGCTGTAAAGTAACTCTGCGTGGCGAACGCATGTGGGAGTTCCTTGAGCGTCTGATTTCCATTGCTGTACCGCGTATTCGTGACTTCCGTGGCTTGTCTGCCAAGTCATTCGATGGTCGTGGTAACTACAGCATGGGTGTGCGTGAGCAGATCATCTTCCCGGAAATCGACTACGATAAAGTCGATCGCGTTCGTGGTTTGGACATTACCATTACCACTACTGCGAAATCCGATGATGAAGGCCGTGCGCTGTTGGCCGCCTTTAACTTCCCATTCCGCAAGTAAGGTAGGGTTACTAATGGCTAAGCAATCCATGAAAGCACGCGAAGTTGTTCGTGTGAAACTGGCTGAAAAATACCGCGCTAAACGCGAGGAATTGAAAGCTATCATCTCTGGTGTGAACTCATCCGACGAAGATCGTTGGGATGCTGTTCTTAAGCTGCAGACTCTGCCGCGTGATTCCAGCCCGTCTCGTCAGCGTAATCGCTGCCGCCAAACTGGTCGTCCGCACGCTTTCCTGCGGAAGTTCGGGTTGAGCCGTATCAAGGTCCGTGAAGCCGCTATGCGCGGTGAAATTCCGGGTCTGAAAAAGGCTAGCTGGTAATTGTCACCAATTGAATCACGGGAGTAAAGACAGATGAGCATGCAAGATCCGATCGCGGATATGCTGACCCGTATCCGTAACGGTCAAGCCGCGAACAAAGTTGCGGTCACCATGCCTTCCTCCAAGCTGAAAGTGGCAATTGCCAACGTGCTGAAGGAAGAAGGTTACATTGAAGATTTCAAAATCGAAGGCGACACCAAGCCAGTTCTGGAATTAGAACTTAAGTATTTCCAGGGCAAAGCTGTGGTAGAAAGCATTCAGCGAGTAAGCCGTCCAGGTCTGCGCATCTATAAAAGAAAAGATGAGCTGCCAAAAGTTATGGCCGGTTTGGGTATCGCAGTTGTTTCTACCTCTAAAGGTGTTATGACTGATCGTGCAGCTCGCCAGGCTGGTCTTGGTGGCGAGATTATCTGCTACGTAGCTTAATCGGGAGGAAAAATGTCTCGTGTTGCAAAAGCACCCGTCGTCATTCCTGCCGGCGTAGAGGTAAAACTCAACGGTCAGGATATTTCGATTAAGGGTAAAAACGGCGAGCTGAGTCGTAAGATCCACGATGCTGTTGAAGTGAAACAAGCTGACAACGCTCTGACTTTCGCCCCGCGCGAAGGTTTCGTTGACGGATGGGCCCAGGCGGGTACCACTCGCGCTCTGTTGAACGCAATGGTTATCGGTGTTACCGAAGGCTTCACTAAGAAGCTGCAACTGGTTGGTGTTGGTTACCGTGCTGCTGTTAAAGGCAATGTGGTTAACCTGTCTCTTGGGTTCTCACACCCAGTAGATCATGCACTGCCGGCAGGTATTACTGCAGAATGCCCAAGCCAAACTGAAATCGTACTGAAAGGTGCTGATAAGCAGGTTATTGGTCAGGTTGCTGCGGAATTACGCGCCTACCGTCGTCCTGAGCCTTACAAAGGCAAGGGTGTCCGTTACGCCGACGAAGTCGTGCGTACCAAAGAGGCTAAGAAGAAGTAAGGTAACACTATGGATAAGAAAGCAGCTCGTATCCGTCGTGCGACCCGCGCACGCCGCAAGCTCCAGGAACTGGGTGCGACGCGTCTGGTGGTACATCGTACTCCACGCCATATTTATGCGCAGGTCATCGCACCGAACGGTTCTGAAGTCCTGGTAGCCGCTTCTACTGTAGAAAAAGCTATCGCTGAACAACTGAAGTCTACCGGTAACAAAGACGCAGCAAGCGCAATAGGTAAAGCTATTGCAGAGCGCGCGTTAGAAAAAGGCATCAAAGATGTCTCTTTCGACCGTTCCGGTTTCCAATATCATGGTCGAGTCCAAGCACTGGCAGATGCTGCCCGTGAAGCTGGCCTTCAGTTCTAAGGTAGAGGTGTAAGATGGCTCACATCGAGAAACAAGCTGGCGAACTGCAGGAAAAGCTGATCGCGGTAAATCGCGTATCTAAAACCGTTAAAGGTGGTCGTATTTTCAGCTTCACCGCACTAACTGTAGTGGGTGATGGTAACGGCCGCGTTGGTTTTGGTTACGGTAAAGCTCGCGAAGTTCCAGCAGCGATCCAGAAAGCGATGGAAAAAGCCCGTCGCAATATGATGAATGTCGCGCTGAACAACGGCACCCTGCAGCACCCAGTTAAAGGTGCTCACACGGGGTCTCGTGTGTTCATGCAGCCAGCTTCCGAAGGTACCGGTATTATCGCCGGTGGTGCAATGCGCGCCGTTTTGGAAGTTGCAGGGGTTCACAACGTATTGGCTAAAGCCTATGGTTCCACTAACCCGATTAACGTGGTTCGTGCAACGATTGATGGTTTGGCCAACATGAAGTCCCCGGAAATGGTCGCTGCCAAGCGTGGTAAATCCGTTGAAGAAATTCTGGGGTAATGACCGTGGCAAAGACTATTAAAATCACTCAAACCCGTAGTGCAATCGGTCGTCTGCCGAAACATAAGGCGACACTGCTTGGCCTGGGTCTGCGTCGTATTGGTCATACTGTTGAGCGTGAGGATACTCCTGCGGTTCGTGGTATGGTCAACGCGGTTTCCTACATGGTTAAAGTGGAGGAGTAACAGATGCGTTTAAATACTCTGTCTCCGGCCGAAGGTGCTAAACACGCACCGAAGCGTTTAGGTCGTGGTATCGGTTCTGGCCTGGGCAAAACTGGCGGCCGTGGTCACAAAGGTCAGAAATCTCGTTCTGGCGGTGGCGTACGTCGTGGTTTTGAAGGTGGTCAGATGCCTTTATATCGTCGTCTGCCGAAATTCGGTTTTACTTCTCGCAAAGCGATGATCACATCAGAAGTTCGTCTGTCTGATCTTGCTAAAGTAGAAGGCGACGTAGTTGACCTGAATACGCTGAAAGCCGCTAATGTTATTGGCATTCAGATTGAATTTGCGAAAGTGATTCTGTCTGGTGAAGTTGCTCGTCCGGTAACGATTCGTGGTCTGCGTGTCACTAAAGGTGCTCGTGCTGCTATCGAAGCTGCTGGCGGTAAAATTGAGGAATAAGTAGCAGATGGCCAAACAACCAGGATTAGATTTTCAGAGTGCTAAAGGCGGAGTTGGTGAACTGAAGCGCAGACTTTTGTTTGTTATCGGTGCGCTAATTGTTTTCCGTATTGGCTCTTTTATTCCGATTCCTGGTATTGATGCCACTGTGCTTGCCAAATTGCTTGAACAGCAGCGAGGCACCATCATTGAAATGTTTAATATGTTCTCTGGTGGTGCTCTCAGCCGTGCTTCTATCTTTGCTCTGGGTATTATGCCGTATATTTCGGCGTCAATTATTATCCAGTTACTGACGGTGGTTCATCCTGCGTTAGCTGAAATAAAGAAAGAAGGGGAAGCTGGACGTCGTAAGATCAGCCAGTATACCCGTTACGGTACCTTGGTATTGGCCATATTCCAGTCGATCGGTATTGCTACTGGTTTGCCGAATATGCCTGGAATGCAAGACTTGGTGATAAATCCAGGTTTTGCTTTCTACTTTACCGCTGTTGTGAGTCTGGTTACTGGGACAATGTTCCTGATGTGGCTGGGAGAACAGATTACTGAACGTGGTATCGGTAACGGTATTTCGATCATAATCTTCGCTGGTATTGTCGCGGGTTTACCGCCGGCCATTGGCCATACCATCGAGCAAGCTCGGCAAGGCGACCTGCACTTCCTCCTGTTGCTGTTGGTTGCAGTTTTAGTGTTTGCAGTAACCTTCTTCGTTGTTTTCATTGAGCGTGGTCAACGTCGTATCGTCGTTAATTATGCGAAACGTCAACAAGGTCGTCGTGTTTATGCAGCACAGAGTACGCATTTACCGCTGAAAGTGAATATGGCTGGGGTTATTCCCGCGATCTTCGCTTCCAGTATTATTCTGTTCCCTGCCACGATTGCATCTTGGTTTGGGGGCGGTACCGGTTGGAACTGGCTGACAACTATTTCGCTGTATTTGCAGCCCGGACAACCGCTTTATGTGTTACTCTATGCGTCTGCAATCATCTTCTTCTGTTTCTTCTACACTGCGTTGGTTTTCAACCCGCGTGAAACAGCAGATAACCTGAAGAAGTCCGGTGCATTCGTGCCAGGAATTCGTCCGGGAGAGCAAACGGCGAAATATATCGATAAAGTGATGACTCGCCTGACTCTGATTGGTGCGATGTATATTACTTTTATCTGCCTGATCCCGGAGTTTATGCGTGACGCAATGAAAGTACCTTTCTATTTCGGGGGTACATCTTTATTGATCGTTGTTGTCGTCATCATGGACTTTATGGCTCAAGTGCAAACTCTGATGATGTCGAGTCAATATGAGTCTGCATTGAAGAAAGCAAACCTGAAAGGCTATAACCGTTAATTAGGTGAGCTTGAGAAGTTACGGAGAGTAAAAATGAAAGTTCGTGCTTCCGTCAAGAAATTATGTCGTAACTGTAAGATTGTTAAGCGTAACGGTGTCGTTCGTGTGATCTGCAGTGCCGAGCCGAAGCATAAACAGCGTCAAGGCTGATTATCTCGCATATTTTTCTTGCAAAGTTGGATTGAGCTGGCTAGATTAGCCAGCCAATCTTTTGTATGTAACTGCAACATTATTTGAGTATCCTGAAAACGGGCTTTTCAGAATGGTGTTGCTGTATAAAATTGTAGGAGTGCATAGTGGCCCGTATAGCAGGCATTAACATTCCTGATCATAAACATACCGTTATTGCGTTAACGTCGATTTTCGGTATCGGTAAAACCCGTTCGCAGGCTATTTGTGCTGCAACAGGAATTGCCGAAGATGTTAAGATCAGTGAGCTGTCTGAAGAGCAAATCGATAAGCTGCGTGACGAAGTTGCCAAGTTTGTTGTAGAAGGTGATCTGCGTCGTGAAGTTACCCTGAGCATCAAGCGTCTTATGGACCTTGGTACTTATCGTGGTTTGCGTCATCGTCGTGGTCTGCCGGTTCGCGGTCAGCGTACCAAGACTAACGCCCGTACCCGTAAGGGTCCGCGCAAACCGATCAAGAAATAATCGGGGTGATTGAATAATGGCAAAGGCACCTATTCGTGCACGTAAGCGTGTAAGAAAGCAAGTCTCTGACGGTGTGGCTCATATCCATGCTTCTTTCAACAACACCATCGTAACCATTACTGATCGTCAGGGTAATGCGCTGGGTTGGGCAACTGCCGGTGGTTCCGGCTTCCGTGGTTCTCGTAAATCTACGCCGTTCGCTGCTCAGGTAGCTGCAGAACGTTGCGCAGAGGCCGTGAAAGAGTACGGTATTAAGAACCTAGAAGTTATGGTTAAAGGACCTGGTCCGGGCCGTGAGTCTACTATCCGCGCATTGAACGCGGCTGGTTTCCGCATCACTAATATTACTGATGTGACTCCGATCCCTCATAACGGTTGTCGTCCGCCGAAAAAGCGCCGCGTATAACGCCGCTTTTAGGATTGTTGGAGAAAGAAAATGGCAAGATATTTGGGTCCTAAGCTCAAGCTGAGCCGTCGTGAAGGCACCGACCTGTTCCTGAAGTCTGGTGTTCGTGCGATCGATTCCAAGTGTAAAATTGAACAAGCTCCTGGCCAGCACGGTGCGCGTAAACCGCGTCTGTCTGACTATGGTGTACAGTTGCGTGAAAAGCAAAAAGTTCGCCGTATCTACGGTGTTCTGGAGCGTCAGTTCCGTAACTATTATAAAGAAGCTGCACGTCTGAAAGGCAATACAGGTGCAAACCTGCTGCAACTGCTGGAAGGTCGTCTGGATAACGTTGTTTATCGTATGGGTTTTGGTGCCACTCGTGCTGAAGCACGTCAGATGGTAAGCCACAAAGCTATCATGGTAAACGGTCGCGTTGTTAGCATCGCTTCTTATCAGGTATCCCCGAATGACGTAGTCAGCATCCGTGAGAAAGCTAAAAAGCAATCTCGCGTGAAAGCCGCTCTGGAGCTGGCTGAACAGCGTGAAAAGCCAACTTGGCTGGAAGTTGATGCTGCCAAGATGGAAGGTGTGTTCAAGCGTATTCCTGAACGTACCGATCTGTCTGCGGACATTAATGAACACCTGATCGTCGAGCTTTACTCCAAGTAAAGCTTAGTACCAAAGAGAGGACACAATGCAGGGTTCTGTGACAGAGTTTCTAAAACCGCGCCTGGTTGATATCGAGCAAGTGAGTTCGACGCACGCCAAGGTGACCCTTGAGCCATTAGAGCGGGGCTTCGGCCATACTCTTGGCAACGCACTGCGCCGTATTCTGCTTTCATCCATGCCAGGTTGCGCGGTGACCGAGGTTGAGATTGATGGTGTACTGCATGAGTACAGCACCAAAGAAGGCGTACAGGAAGATATCCTGGAAATCCTGCTCAACCTGAAAGGGCTGGCGGTGAGAGTTCAAGGCAAAGATGAAGTTATTCTTACCCTGAATAAATCTGGCATTGGCCCTGTGACTGCAGCCGACATCATCCATGATGGTGATGTCGAAATCGTCAAGCCGCAGCACTTAATTTGCCATCTGACCGATGAGAACGCATCTATTAGCATGCGTATCAAAGTTCAACGTGGCCGTGGTTATGTGCCGGCATCTGCCCGTATTCATACGGAAGAAGATGAGCGCCCGATTGGTCGTCTGTTAGTTGATGCTTGCTACAGCCCTGTAGAGCGTATTGCCTACAATGTTGAAGCGGCTCGTGTAGAACAGCGTACTGACCTGGACAAGCTAGTCATCGAAATGGAAACCAATGGCACGATCGATCCTGAAGAGGCGATCCGCCGTGCGGCTACCATTCTGGCTGAACAACTTGAAGCTTTTGTTGACTTACGTGATGTTCGTCAGCCAGAAGTTAAAGAAGAGAAACCAGAATTCGATCCGATTCTGCTGCGCCCTGTTGACGATCTGGAATTGACTGTCCGCTCTGCTAACTGCCTTAAGGCAGAAGCTATCCACTACATCGGTGATCTGGTACAGCGTACCGAGGTTGAGCTGCTTAAAACGCCTAACCTGGGTAAAAAATCTCTTACTGAGATTAAAGACGTACTGGCTTCCCGTGGTCTGTCTCTGGGCATGCGCCTGGAAAACTGGCCACCGGCAAGCATTGCTGATGAGTAACCAGATCACAGGTTAAGGTTTTACTGAGAAGGATAAGGTCATGCGCCATCGTAAGAGTGGTCGTCAACTGAACCGTAACAGCAGCCATCGTCAGGCTATGTTCCGTAACATGGCTAGTTCTTTGGTTCGTCATGAAATCATCAAGACGACCCTGCCGAAAGCGAAAGAGCTGCGTCGCGTTGTTGAACCGCTGATTACTCTTGCCAAGACCGACAGCGTTGCTAATCGTCGTCTGGCATTCGCCCGTACTCGTGATAACGAGATCGTGGCAAAACTGTTTAATGAACTGGGCCCGCGTTTCGCGAGCCGTGCCGGTGGTTACACTCGTATTCTGAAGTGTGGCTTCCGTGCTGGTGACAATGCGCCGATGGCATACATCGAGCTTGTTGATCGCTCAGTCTCTCAGACAGAAGAAGTTGCTACTGCAGAGTAATCTGTAAGAGCATAAAAAAACCGGGGAAACCCGGTTTTTTTACATCTGGAATAAACTAAGCTCCATTAATGAAAACAGGTAAGAGATTGCCATGTGGTTGATTGATGAGTTAGTTGAAAAACATATCCGCAAGGCTCAGGAAGATGGTGTTTTTGATAATCTTTCAGGTTCCGGCAGCCCTTTGATTCTTGATGATGATAGCGGCATACCACAGGAGCTCAGAACAGCCTATCGGTTGCTCAAGAATGCTGGCTATTTACCTGTAGAACTTCAAGAAAGAAAAGCTGCTTTACAGCTAACCGACTTTCTTAAAACGATATCCCGCGATTCTCCTGAATATGAGGAAGCTTCCCGGCGCTTGCGTATGTTGGAAATCAGCTTGCAGCAGAAAGGGATCAATACTGATTTTCTACATCAGGATTACAAAATACAACTCAATAAGAAATTCTAGCTGCCAGAAGAATTCGCTGGAGTGCTATTCTCATCTTTCCATTTCGGCTATATACTCCGTCTGATTTATTTATACATATACAATTCATTAGCCCAACTTTCTTAGGAGTGATGATGACCACATATCGTCATAAGCGTGGGAAAATTCAGGACAACGCCATTGAGGCACTGTTACATGACCCACTGTTTCGCCAACGTATTGAAGTAAATGAAAAAGGGAAAGGAAGTTATCGTAGAAAAGAAAAACATGTGAAGAAAGGTAGTTGGGAGGCCAGTGGTAAGCAATCAAGCGATTATTTACCTCTGGCCTTCCTGCTTTCTGTGTAACGAAAGCAAGAGTTGCTAGACACTCAGCTCTTATTGTTTAGGTTGTTGTTCTTTCAGTAAGTCGCGAATTTCAGCTAACAGATTCTCTTCAGCACTAGGCTTAGGCGGCGCAGCAGGCGCATCTTCCTGCTTACGGCGTAGCTTGTTCATGAGTTTGATTGCCATAAAGATTGCGAAAGCGACGATGACAAAGTCGAAGATATTTTGAATGAAAGCGCCATAGTTCATGACAACGGCAGGAATGTCGCCTTGGGCATCACGAAGGATTAGGCTGAATTGTTTAAAATCAACCCCGCCAATCAAAAGTCCAAGTGGCGGCATAATAATATCTGATACCAACGAAGAGACAATTTTGCCGAAAGCAGCACCAATAATGACACCCACCGCCAAATCGACAACGTTGCCACGCATGGCAAACTCTCTGAATTCTTTGATGATGCTCATATCCGTTCTCCTTGCCAAAAATATAAATTAATTCTAACCAATAGCCGTATCTTTGCCAGATTATCGATTCGCGATAAATCTATTCCTACATTACAAAAAGAAGGGACTTGGTTGAAATAGTCGTTCAACATCAGGTACAAATTTTTTGTCCGCTAAGAACATAATGACATGATCGCCTTGCTCTATTTTGCTATTTGCATTGGCAATAATGACGTCATCACCACGAACAATTGCGCCGATAGTGGTACCCGGTGGAAGCTTAATATCTTCGATCATTCTTCCAACAACTTTCGATGTGCCCTCGTCACCGTGGGCGATGGCCTCAATTGCTTCAGCCACACCACGGCGCAAGGAGGATACGCTAACGATGTCTGCCTTACGGACATGGCTGAGTAGCGCAGAAATGGTTGCCTGCTGTGGGGAGATAGCGACATCAATGACGCTACCCTGGACCAGATCGATATAAGCCCGGCGCTGGATGAGCACCATGACTTTTTTCGCCCCCATACGTTTGGCCAGCATCGCTGACATAATATTCGCTTCGTCATCATTGGTAATGGCGATGAATACATCAATTTGCTCAATATGTTCTTCGGCAAGGAGCTCCTGGTCTGAAGCATCGCCGTGAAATACCACCGTATTTTGCAGAAGTTCAGCCAACTCAACTGCACGATCTGCATTACGTTCTATCAACTTGATGCTGTAGTCTTTTTCTAACCGTTGAGCTAATCCAGCACCGACGTTACCTCCGCCAACGATCATGATCCTTTTATACGGTTTCTCAAGGCGCTGTAATTCGCTCATCACTGCGCGAATATGTTGGGAAGCAGCGACAAAAAACACTTCGTCACCGGCTTCGATGATAGTGGAACCCTGTGGGCGAATTGGACGATCGTGACGGAAAATAGCCGCAACGCGAGTGTCTACATGAGGAATGTGTTCACGGAGAGAGGTGAGGGCATTACCAACCAATGGGCCGCCATAATAAGCATTAACCGCTGCAATACTCACTTTGCCTTCAGCGAAGTTGACGACCTGAAGTGCTCCGGGATATTCGATCAGTTTGTAGATGTTATCGATCACCAGTTGCTCTGGCGAGATCAGGTGATCGATGGGAACCGCTTCGGGTAAAAACAGCTGTTCTGATTCACGGATGTACTCGGCAGCACGAATGCGCGCGATCCGATTTGGTGTTTTGAAAAGAGAATAAGCGATCTGGCAGGCTACCATATTGGTTTCATCGGAATTGGTAACGGCGACCAGCATATCAGCATCTTCCGCTCCCGCTTCACGTAGCACTCGCGGGTGAGAGGCATAGCCAGTAACGACACGCAGATCAAACTTATCCTGAAGCTGGCGTAACCGGTTTGCATCAGTATCAACGACAGTGATGTCGTTGTTTTCACCTGCTAGATTTTCTGCCAGTGTTCCGCCGACCTGACCCGCGCCAAGGATGATAATTTTCATAATAAGCCATGCCGTTTATTGATTGCTTCCTGTTGCAGACAATACTGGGTTCAATATCAGTTTTTTACCAGCTTCGCATAAAAGAAACCATCGCCACCATCAGCATGAGGAAGCATCTGTATACCTGGCATTTCTCTTGTACCTGTATCAACCAGTTTTGCATCGGCATGGCGAGTTAGGAAATCCGTAACTTGTTGAGCATTTTCTTGCGGCAGAATGGAGCAGGTAGCATAGACCATTGTGCCGCCGGTTTTGAGATGTGGCCAAATGGCATCAAGGATCTCTTTTTGTAGTGCAACCAGCTCTTCAATGTCTCTGTCTCGGCGCAACCACTTAATATCAGGATGACGACGAATCACACCCGTGGCTGAGCACGGGGCATCCAACAGAATGCGATCAAACACACGCCCTTCACACCATGAATCGGGGTAACGTCCATCGCCTTGTTTTACTTCGGCATGCATTTGTAACCGCAGTAAATTTTCTTTTACTCGGCCTAAACGTGTTTCATCTACATCGACAGCGAGTACATGAGATTTTGGTGCCGCTTCTAAAATGTGTGTCGTTTTTCCGCCAGGGTGCAGCGCAGAGATCGAGGATCTGTTCGCCATCTTGTGGATCGAGCCAATAGACGCAGCCTTGAGCCGATGCATCTTGTACCGTTGCCCATCCTTGAGAAAATCCTGGCAATTGATCGACCGCACAGGGAGAGGCAAGTCGTATCGCATCGCTGTATTCAGCATGAGGAAATGCCTCGATACCCTCTTGTACTAACAAGTTTAAATACGCTTCACGTGTGTGGTGTAATCGATTCGCACGTAACCACATTGGGGGGCGTTGATTATTCGCCTCAACGATGTTTTGCCAGTGATTTGGATAGGCACGCTCAATGCGCGCCAGCAGCCAGCTTGGATGCAGGTAGTGGGACGAGTGAGTTGCCTCACGTTGAATCAGTTCTTCCTGCTGACGCTGAAATTGGCGTAATACACCATTAATCAGCCCCTTGAGTTGCGGTTTTTTTAACGCCACAGCACCTTCTACTGTTTCAGCCAGCGCTGCATGTGGCGGGATCCGCGTATATTGCAGTTGGTAGATGCCGACCATGATGAGGTAGTGCAGCGTGCGCTGTTTACCCGTCAGGGGCTTTGACATCAGTTGCTGAATACACCATTCCAACTGTGGTAAAACGCGTAATACGCCAAAGCAAAGCTCTTGCAAAAGTGCGCGATCTTTATCGGAGACTTCACGCTGATGAACGGGTAATAAGGCGCTGAGCGACTGTCCCTGATCCAGAACCTGTCCCACCACTTTTGCGGCAATGCTGCGTAAATTGTATGAGCTTTTCATGTGTTAGCGATGACGTATACGTAAAAAGAGAGGATATACCGGCATGACGCCGGTATGAAAAATAGATTAGTTCAGTGTATTACCGGGAACGAACCACTCACGACGTGAGTTAAGCAGATCCTGTGCACTCATTACTTTTTTGCCAGCAGGCTGCAATTCCTGAATATTCAAGATACCCGCAGCTGTTGCCACCTGAATACCTTGTTTATCTGCCTGAAGGATGGTTCCGGGCAATGAGCCATGTGCTGTGGTCATGACTTCCGCTTTCCAGACTTTCACCGGTTGTTCATCTACTGTGAAATAACTGACTGGCCAGGGATTGAAAGCACGAATACAGCGCTCAAGCTGCTCAGCAGATAACTGCCAGTTTAGGCGAGCTTCTTCTTTGCTGAGTTTTTCTGCATAGGTAGCAAGGGCGTCATTTTGCGCTTCAGCGACAGCGCTGCCATCAGCAAGTTGTTCCAGCGTTTCCAATAAGCCACGTGGTCCCAGCTCAGCAAGTTTATCGTACAACGTTGCGCTGGTATCTTGAGGCAGGATGGGGCATGAAATTTTGTGCAGCATTGCGCCAGTATCGAGTCCGACATCCATTTGCATGATCGTCACACCGGTTTCACTATCCCCAGCCCACAGTGCGCGCTGAATTGGCGCCGCACCACGCCAGAGAGGCAACAGAGAACCGTGGACATTAATGCAGCCAAGGCGCGGCATGGATAATACGGGCTGCGGCAGAATTAAGCCGTAGGCGACAACGACCATAACATCGGCATTTAACGCCTGAACCATCGCCTGATTTTCTGCCGGTCGCAGAGATTTGGGCTGAAAAACAGGGATGCTATGTTGCTCTGCGAGTACTTTTACCGGGCTGGGGGTGAGCTTGTTGCCCCTGCCTGCTGGGCGATCGGGCTGGGTGAAAACGCCAACGACCTCATGTCCTGATGATAAAAGCGCGTCAAGGTGACGCGCTGCAAAGTCAGGGGTGCCGGCAAAGATTATGCGTAAAGAATCAGACACGGTGCTTCCTGTCAGGATGAAAATTAGCGGGCCCGGCTATTCTGCTTAGCCAGTTTTTCCAGTTTTTGACGAATGCGCTGGCGTTTAAGTGGGGAAAGGTAATCGATAAACAGTTTCCCAACCAGATGATCCATTTCATGCTGAATACAAATGGCAAGTAGCTCACTTGCTTCAAGTTCGAACGTTTTACCTTCACGATCCAATGCACGCACTTTTACATGCTCTGCACGAGGAACCAGCGCACGCGTTTCAGGGATCGACAGGCAACCTTCTTCAATACCCGTATCGCCGCTCTTTTCAATCAGTTCGGGATTGATCAGCACCAGCCGTTGGTTTCGTTCTTCAGAAACGTCAATGACAATGATGCGTTGATGAATATCCACTTGTGTTGCGGCCAGCCCAATACCTTCTTCTTCGTACATGGTATCGAACATATCATCCACGATACGTTGAATATCTGCATTGACTTCTTTTACGGGCTGCGCAGTGATGCGGAGCCGCTCGTCTGGAAAATGTAATACCTGCAAAACTGACATATATGTTTAGATCTGTATCTGAATAGTGAGAGAGTCTTAGCGCTCATTCTAGACATTTCCTGCCCCGATTGACAGCATCAGCTCTGAATTGCACCACTTATCTGAACATAGCGGAATAAGGGACGCTGATGCTATCAACGGAAATTTGGCTACGTATGACGGGCGTAAGGCACCTGGGCGCTTTACGTGCTCGGGCTATTGTCAGAAAACTTATTGATTTAAAGGCGTTCGATAACGAGAGCCTGAGTGCGTTAGGCCTGTCTGATGATCAAATAGAACAATTCTGTTCCTATGATCGTAAGACCTTGGAAGAAACACTCAATTGGTTGTCTTATCCTAATCATCATATCGTGACGTGCGAAGATGCCCTGTATCCCTTTCTGTTGAGCAACATTCGTGATTTTCCACTGTTGCTTTTTGTATCTGGCTCTCCTGAGTTATTGGCATCGCCACAAATATCGATTATTGGTAGCCGAGGCTGCAGTGCTTACGGTGAACGCTGGGGAGGATTTTTTGCTCAAGAACTTGCCGCAAGTGACCTCACAATAACAAGTGGGTTAGCCATTGGCATTGATGGTATTGCTCATCGGGCTGCTTTGGATGCAGGGGGGAGAACCATTGCCGTATTGGGAAGTGGGTTGGAGAATATTTATCCCAAGCGGCACGCTAAGCTTGCAGAACGTATTTGTGGCACTGGCGGTGCATTGGTCTCCGAATTTCCCCTTGCGATGCCGCCTTTCCCAACCAACTTTCCCAGAAGAAATCGCATCATTAGCGGACTAGGGTTGGGTGTTCTGGTCATTGAGGCATCTATCCGCAGCGGATCGCTGGTCACGGCGCGTTATGCTTTAGAACAAGGACGGGAGGTTTTCGCTCTGCCAGGGCCAATAGGTAATCCTATGACTGAAGGGACGCACTGGTTGATCCAGCAAGGAGCCTGCCTGGTTACACATCCGAAGGATATTCTTGAGCAGTTGGTGAGTGAGCTACAGTGGCTGTCAATGGAAAGCGGGAAAACTATTTCTAACGAAGAAGAGGATGGCGAATTGCCATTTGCCGACGTGTTGGCTAACGTAGGAGATGAGGTTACACCTGTTGACGTTGTCGCTGAACGTGCCGGCCAACCTGTGCCAGAGATAGTCACCAAGCTATTAGAGCTGGAGTTAGCAGGATGGATCGCAGCAGTACCCGGCGGCTATGTCCGATTAAGGAGGGCAGGCCATGTTCGACGTACTCATGTACTTGTTTGAGAGCTACATCCACAATGAAACTGAAATGCGTGTCGATCAGGATACGTTAACTGATGACCTCACCCGCGCTGGATTCGATCGTAACGATATCTATAGCGCGTTGAGTTGGCTGGAAAAATTGGCCGATATTCAGGAAGGGCAGACTGCTCCGCTTTATTTGGCGAACGATCCTCTGGCTATGCGGATCTATATGCAGGATGAAGAGTTGCGTCTTGATGCGGAATGTCGTGGCTTTTTATTGTTCCTTGAGCAAATTCAGGTTCTGAATCTTGAAACGCGGGAGATGGTCATCGAACGCGTCATGGCGTTGGAAACGCAGGAGTTTGATCTGGAAGATCTGAAGTGGGTCATCCTCATGGTGCTTTTCAATGTGCCTGGCTGTGAGAATGCCTATCAGCAAATGGAAGAATTACTCTTTGAGGTCAATGACGGTTATGTGCAATAGCCAGAGGGATAACATTTCGAATGGCTAAGCCCGTACTGTTTGCTGAAAGAAAACAGGAAATATGTCCAGACTGTGGGTCAGTGCTGGTTATCCGTTCTGGTCGGCACGGCCCGTTTCTCGGCTGTTCTGCGTATCCAGAATGCGAATTCATTCGCCCACTGAAAGCACAGGCTGATGGACATATCGTCAAAGTGTTGGATGGGCAGCAATGCCCACTTTGTCAGTCGACATTGGTACTCAGGCAAGGCCGTTATGGGATGTTCATCGGCTGTGGCAATTACCCTGAATGCCATCATACCGAGACTATCGATCGCCCTGATGAAACGGCGATTCGATGTCCACAGTGTCATGAAGGTACGTTGTTACAGCGTAAGTCTCGCTACGGCAAGGTGTTTCATTCTTGCGATCGCTATCCCGATTGTCAGTTTACGTTAAACCATAAACCGATAGCGGGTGAGTGTCCTTCTTGCCATTACGCCTTATTGTTTGAGAAAAAAACGGCACAAGGTACCAAGCTATTTTGTGCCAGTAAATTATGTGGAAAGCCGATAGCGGCAGAAGTTGATAAGAATGAGTGATGTCTCTGATGAACTAATGATTCCCGTTTTACGGGAATTACATAACCAGCAGGTTATTGCGTACCCGACTGAAGCAGTATTCGGGTTGGGCTGCGATCCTGATAGTGAAGTGGCGGTTAATCGCCTGCTAGCGTTAAAACAGCGCCCTTGGCAAAAAGGACTGATCTTGATTGCGGCAGATTTTAGCCAACTGGCTCCTTATATTGATGACAGCGCGTTATCCGATGAGCAGAAAGCTATGATGTTTTCCACATGGCCTGGTCCGGTTACTTGGGTATTGCCTGCAAAACGCACGACTCCGCGGTGGTTAACGGGGCAATTTTCTTCACTTGCGGTGCGCGTTAGCGACCACCCGTTAGTCAAAGAACTGTGCCAGCGTTACGATAAACCGCTGGTGTCGACTAGCGCCAATTTAAGTGGTCAACCTCCTTGCCGCACGGCTCAGGAAGTTTCTCAACAGTTTGGTGATGATTTTCCTGTGCTAGTTGGGGATGTCGGCGGAAGAATGAACCCATCAGAAATCAGGGATGTATTAACAGGCGAACTTATTCGTCAGGGGTAACGGTAAGTTGGAGGGGAACGTGTCTGAAGTAACGTCTTTTGCAGTTTTTGGCAATCCGATTGCACATAGTAAATCACCTCGCATACATGAGCTATTTGCTGCACAGACGGGGATAACGTTGACGTATGAGCGCGTTTTAGCGCCTCTGGATGATTTTGAGCAGGTGCTACGCCAGTATTTTCTCGATGGCGCAGGCGGTGCGAATGTGACTGCGCCCTTTAAAGAGCGTGCCTTTGCCGAAGCCGATGAACGTAGCGAATGCGCGGCGCTTGCTGGGGCGGTCAACACATTGAAGAGGCTGAGTGACGGTCGCCTGTTTGGTGATAATACAGATGGCATTGGTTTACTTAGCGATCTGCAACGATTGGCGCTGGTAAAGCCGTTGGATCGTGTGTTGCTGGTTGGTGCTGGTGGTGCAGCGCGAGGGGTTATCCAACCCTTACTGGCCTATGGCTGTACGATTGTGCTGACGAATAGGACGTTTTCCAAGGCTGATGAATTAGTTAAGATCTTCAGTGGCATTGGAGATATTCAAGCTGTTGCTCTCGACGATTTACATGGCCAGTCATTCGATCTGATCATTAATGCGACATCTTCTGGGATGTACGATAGTATTCCTAACTTACCGCCAGAACTCATTTCGCCTGATACAGGTTGCTATGACATGTTCTATCTGCCGCAACTGACACCTTTTTTGTCATGGTGCGTACAGCATGGTGCTATCCGCTATGCAGATGGTTTGGGAATGTTAGTGGGGCAAGCGGCCCATGCGTTTAAGCTTTGGCATGGCGTGATGCCTGATGTGGAACCCGTGATCGGTTTACTCAAGCAGGATCTTGCAAAGTGAATCAGGCGATCCAGTTCCCAGATCGTGAAAGTTGGGATGATAAGGTAATGGCGATCCGCTTTCCCGTTTTAGTGAATGGCTTTCAGCAGGAATGTCTAGTGAGCGCAACACAGCTCCAGCAACGCTATGGCGGCGATAGCCCTGAACAGTGGCTGGCGCTGTTCAGGGAATATCGATGGGATCTTGAGGATGAATTGGAAAAAATGATCGTCGCTGAAGAATGGGATGATGAGGGGTGCTACTCGCTGTCCTGAGCAAGGTATTCATCTTTCCAACGAACATAGTTGTTTGCCGAGTAAATTAATCCCTCTATTTCTTCTTGAGTCAGCGGTCGAATTTTTTTAACTGGGCTGCCGAGGTATAGATGTCCCTTCTCTAGCCGCTTTCCAGGAGGGACCAGGCTACCGGCGCCGATCATGACATCATCCTCAACAACGGCGCCATCCAGGAGTATTGATCCCATTCCTACCAGAACCCGATTTCCTATTTGGCAGCCATGTAACATCGCTTTATGGCCTACAGTGACATCTTCCCCAATAATAAGCGGGTTACCTTCTGGCTTTTTCTCTGAACAGTGGGTGACATGGAGCATGGATCCATCCTGAATATTACTCTTGGCACCGATAGTGATGTAGTTAACGTCACCGCGTATGGCGACAAGGGGCCAGACACCGACATCATCGCCTAGTGTTACTTTGCCAATCACCACGCTGGAATGATCGACCATGACTCTTTCTCCTAAAACGGGAGAAATACCGTTATAACGGCGGAATGTTTTTGCACTCATCGATAACCTCGTAGTTATTTAGCATATGTAGTTATTTACCACATTACTGATTATTCGCATTACAGACAAAATATCGACAGATATGAGACACCGGCAACTGAAAAGTGGGGTGGATCGAGTAAGATCTCATCGAAAGGGTCGAAAAACAGGCGAACAGAAAAAAAGATCAAGAAAGTTGTTGTGTAACGAAAACGGATCCCTATAATGCGCCTCCATCGACACGGTGCTGTGAACACACAACCGGGTCGATAAAGAAAGAGAAAACGCTTTAAAATAAACGTTGACTCTGCAGGTGATAAGCGTAGTATACGCCACCTCGCGAAGTGGTTAAGGCCGCAACGCAACGCTCTTTAACAATTTAATCAGACAATCTGTGTGGGCACTCACAAGACCGTATCTTGACGATATAAAAAGTCTTGAAGAGTGAACAACAGTAAATTCATTACGAATAAACAGTGACTAATTCTTTGAGCATCGCTGACGAGTTCAGCAAATCAAACAAATCTTAAATTGAAGAGTTTGATCATGGCTCAGATTGAACGCTGGCGGCAGGCCTAACACATGCAAGTCGGGCGGTAGCACAGAGGAGCTTGCTCCTTGGGTGACGAGCGGCGGACGGGTGAGTAATGTCTGGGAAACTGCCTGATGGAGGGGGATAACTACTGGAAACGGTAGCTAATACCGCATAACGTCTTCGGACCAAAGCGGGGGACTTTCGGGCCTCGCGCCATCAGATGTGCCCAGATGGGATTAGCTGGTAGGTGAGGTAATGGCTCACCTAGGCGACGATCCCTAGCTGGTCTGAGAGGATGACCAGCCACACTGGAACTGAGACACGGTCCAGACTCCTACGGGAGGCAGCAGTGGGGAATATTGCACAATGGGCGCAAGCCTGATGCAGCCATGCCGCGTGTGTGAAGAAGGCCTTCGGGTTGTAAAGCACTTTCAGCGGGGAGGAAGGCGGTGAGATTAATACTCTCACCGATTGACGTTACCCGCAGAAGAAGCACCGGCTAACTCCGTGCCAGCAGCCGCGGTAATACGGAGGGTGCAAGCGTTAATCGGAATGACTGGGCGTAAAGCGCACGCAGGCGGTTTGTTAAGTCAGATGTGAAATCCCCGAGCTTAACTTGGGAACTGCATTTGAAACTGGCAAGCTAGAGTCTTGTAGAGGGGGGTAGAATTCCAGGTGTAGCGGTGAAATGCGTAGAGATCTGGAGGAATACCGGTGGCGAAGGCGGCCCCCTGGACAAAGACTGACGCTCAGGTGCGAAAGCGTGGGGAGCAAACAGGATTAGATACCCTGGTAGTCCACGCTGTAAACGATGTCGATTTGGAGGTTGTGCCCTTGAGGCGTGGCTTCCGGAGCTAACGCGTTAAATCGACCGCCTCGGGAGTACGGCCGCAAGGTTAAAACTCAAATGAATTGACGGGGGCCCGCACAAGCGGTGGAGCATGTGGTTTAATTCGATGCAACGCGAAGAACCTTACCTACTCTTGACATCCAGAGAATTTGCTAGAGATAGCTTAGTGCCTTCGGGAACTCTGAGACAGGTGCTGCATGGCTGTCGTCAGCTCGTGTTGTGAAATGTTGGGTTAAGTCCCGCAACGAGCGCAACCCTTATCCTTTGTTGCCAGCGGTTAGGCCGGGAACTCAAAGGAGACTGCCAGTGATAAACTGGAGGAAGGTGGGGATGACGTCAAGTCATCATGGCCCTTACGAGTAGGGCTACACACGTGCTACAATGGCGTATACAAAGAGAAGCGACCTCGCGAGAGCAAGCGGACCTCATAAAGTACGTCGTAGTCCGGATTGGAGTCTGCAACTCGACTCCATGAAGTCGGAATCGCTAGTAATCGTAGATCAGAATGCTACGGTGAATACGTTCCCGGGCCTTGTACACACCGCCCGTCACACCATGGGAGTGGGTTGCAAAAGAAGTAGGTAGCTTAACCTTCGGGAGGGCGCTTACCACTTTGTGATTCATGACTGGGGTGAAGTCGTAACAAGGTAACCGTAGGGGAACCTGCGGTTGGATCACCTCCTTACCAAGAAGATGTGGGTTGAGTGAAGTGCTCACACAGATTGTCTGATGAAAATAACGAGCAAAAGCGTCAACAAAGTACGGTGTCGTGTCCCCTTCGTCTAGAGGCCTAGGACACCGCCCTTTCACGGCGGTAACAGGGGTTCGAATCCCCTAGGGGACGCCAGCGCATCCGACCATTCCGGTGAAAGCGGGGGTCTTCAGTAAGTAATCGACTTACTTCATATCTTAAAACTGATTAGCGATAGTCAGGGTTTAAGATATTGCTCTTTAACAATCTGGAACAAGCTGAAAATTGAAACATGACAGCTGAATATTCATGACTGCCTTCGGGTGAGTTGTGATGATTCTGTCTGTCAATGAGTCTCTCAAATAATCACAGCACGATGATGACTTTGATTTATCAAAGACACCTTCGGGTTGTGAGGTTAAGCGACTAAGCGTACACGGTGGATGCCTAGGCAGTCAGAGGCGATGAAGGGCGTGCTAATCTGCGATAAGCGTCGGTAAGCTGATATGAAGCGTTATACCCGACGATACCCGAATGGGGAAACCCAGTGTGTTTCGACACACTATCATTAACTGAATCCATAGGTTAATGAGGCGAACCGGGGGAACTGAAACATCTCAGTACCCCGAGGAAAAGAAATCAACCGAGATTCCCCCAGTAGCGGCGAGCGAACGGGGAAGAGCCCAGAACCTGAATCAGTTTGTGTGTTAGTGGAAGCGTCTGGAAAGTCGCACAGTAAAGGGTGATAGTCCCGTACACAAAAATGCACAGATTGTGAGTTCGATGAGTAGGGCGGGACACGTGACATCCTGTCTGAATATGGGGGGACCATCCTCCAAGGCTAAATACTCCTGACTGACCGATAGTGAACCAGTACCGTGAGGGAAAGGCGAAAAGAACCCCGGCGAGGGGAGTGAAACAGAACCTGAAACCGTGTACGTACAAGCAGTGGGAGCCTACTTGTTAGGTGACTGCGTACCTTTTGTATAATGGGTCAGCGACTTATATTCTGTAGCAAGGTTAACCGTTTAGGGGAGCCGCAGGGAAACCGAGTCTTAACTGGGCGTTAAGTTGCAGGGTATAGACCCGAAACCCGGTGATCTAGCCATGGGCAGGTTGAAGGTTGGGTAACACTAACTGGAGGACCGAACCGACTAATGTTGAAAAATTAGCGGATGACTTGTGGCTGGGGGTGAAAGGCCAATCAAACCGGGAGATAGCTGGTTCTCCCCGAAAGCTATTTAGGTAGCGCCTCGTGAACTCATCTTCGGGGGTAGAGCACTGTTTCGGCTAGGGGGTCATCCCGACTTACCAACCCGATGCAAACTGCGAATACCGAAGAATGTTATCACGGGAGACACACGGCGGGTGCTAACGTTCGTCGTGAAGAGGGAAACAACCCAGACCGCCAGCTAAGGTCCCAAAGTCATGGTTAAGTGGGAAACGATGTGGGAAGGCACAGACAGCCAGGATGTTGGCTTAGAAGCAGCCATCATTTAAAGAAAGCGTAATAGCTCACTGGTCGAGTCGGCCTGCGCGGAAGATGTAACGGGGCTAAACCATGCACCGAAGCTGCGGCAGCGACACTTAAGTGTTGTTGGGTAGGGGAGCGTTCTGTAAGCCTGCGAAGGTGGCCTGTGAGGGCTGCTGGAGGTATCAGAAGTGCGAATGCTGACATAAGTAACGATAATGCGGGTGAAAAACCCGCACGCCGGAAGACCAAGGGTTCCTGTCCAACGTTAATCGGGGCAGGGTGAGTCGACCCCTAAGGCGAGGCTGAAAAGCGTAGTCGATGGGAAACAGGTTAATATTCCTGTACTGGGTGTTACTGCGAAGGGGGGACGGAGAAAGCTAGGTTATCCGGGCGACGGTTGTCCCGGTTTAAGCGTGAAGGTGGGTGACTTTGGTAAATCCGGGTCATCGTTAACACTGAGGCGTGATGACGAGTCACTACGGTGATGAAGTAACTGATGCTACGCTTCCAGGAAAAGCCTCTAAGCTCCAGGTAACACCGAATCGTACCCCAAACCGACACAGGTGGTCAGGTAGAGAATACTCAGGCGCTTGAGAGAACTCGGGTGAAGGAACTAGGCAAAATGGTGCCGTAACTTCGGGAGAAGGCACGCTGGTGTAAGGTGAAGTCCCTTGCGGATGGAGCTGAGACCAGTCGAAGATACCAGCTGGCTGCAACTGTTTAATAAAAACACAGCACTGTGCAAACACGAAAGTGGACGTATACGGTGTGACGCCTGCCCGGTGCCGGAAGGTTAATTGATGGGGTTATCCGTAAGGAGAAGCTCTTGATCGAAGCCCCGGTAAACGGCGGCCGTAACTATAACGGTCCTAAGGTAGCGAAATTCCTTGTCGGGTAAGTTCCGACCTGCACGAATGGCGTAATGATGGCCAGGCTGTCTCCACCCGAGACTCAGTGAAATTGAACTCGCTGTGAAGATGCAGTGTACCCGCGGCAAGACGGAAAGACCCCGTGAACCTTTACTATAGCTTGACACTGAACCTTGAGCCTTGATGTGTAGGATAGGTGGGAGGCTTTGAAGCGTGGACGCCAGTCTGCGTGGAGCCAACCTTGAAATACCACCCTTTAATGTTTGATGTTCTAACGTAGACCCGTAATCCGGGTTGCGGACAGTGTCTGGTGGGTAGTTTGACTGGGGCGGTCTCCTCCCAAAGCGTAACGGAGGAGCACGAAGGTTAGCTAATCCTGGTCGGACATCAGGAGGTTAGTGCAAAGGCATAAGCTAGCTTGACTGCGAGAGTGACAGCTCGAGCAGGTGCGAAAGCAGGTCTTAGTGATCCGGTGGTTCTGAATGGAAGGGCCATCGCTCAACGGATAAAAGGTACTCCGGGGATAACAGGCTGATACCGCCCAAGAGTTCATATCGACGGCGGTGTTTGGCACCTCGATGTCGGCTCATCACATCCTGGGGCTGAAGTAGGTCCCAAGGGTATGGCTGTTCGCCATTTAAAGTGGTACGCGAGCTGGGTTTAGAACGTCGTGAGACAGTTCGGTCCCTATCTGCCGTGGGCGCTGGAAGATTGAGAGGGGTTGCTCCTAGTACGAGAGGACCGGAGTGAACGCACCACTGGTGTACGGGTTGTGATGCCAATTGCATTGCCCGGTAGCTAAGTGCGGAAGAGATAACCGCTGAAAGCATCTAAGCGGGAAACTTGCCTCGAGATGAGTCTTCCCTGGGCACTTGATGCCCCTGAAGGGCCGTTGAAGACGACGACGTAGATAGGCTGGGTGTGTAAGCGTAGCGATACGTTGAGCTAACCAGTACTAATGACCCGAGAGGCTTAACCTTACAACACCGAAGGTGTTTTGAGAGATGACTCAAAAGACAATACTCAGCTTGTTCGAAGATTGGTTCTGGTGGTTACGGAGATGGTGAAGAGAAAAGCCATGTTAAGTAACGGCTGGAATGAAACAGAATTTGCCTGGCGGCGATAGCGCGGTGGTCCCACCTGACCCCATGCCGAACTCAGAAGTGAAACGCCGTAGCGCCGATGGTAGTGTGGGGCTTCCCCATGTGAGAGTAGGGAACTGCCAGGCATCAAATAGTGGAAGGCCCCTGTCGAAAGACAGGGGCTTTTTGCTGTGCGCGTTCGGGGAAGAGTGAACCGTCAGGAAGACCCATCATGAATCTCTATATCCAAATCCGTAAAAATCAAATAACCGTACGTAATCTTGCCACTCAGCGTGAGGCTTCCACGCAGAGTGCATTTAGCAACAATAGAATTTTGGTCGCTGATTTTATGAATGCCGCAGAGACTCTACGGGGTGTTGTTCGTCAGGTTGCTCCCTGTAATTGGTGTAACTGGTTCAGTAGCACAACACTACTGATTCACGCTCTGGAGATGAATGAAGGAGGGCTTTCTCCTGTAGAGGAACGCATACTTCAGGAGATCACAGTCATGAGCTATCGTAAGTCTAGGCTCATTGTTATTTCTAGCGCTGTTCCTCTGAGTGATTCTGACGCGCTCAAACGTATTCAGCAGAAGTCGTTCTGATGGTGCATACTGAATCTCGTGAAACATTTTCACCTTATGCGCTGAGCACTCGACATTAGAACGAAAACTCGCTATCTTCGGGCATCTGGATGTCTAAACGTTTAAACGTATGCTTTGAGGATATAAGGTTATGCCAATTCGGGTTCCTGATGAGTTACCAGCCGTCAATTTTCTGCGTAATGAGAACGTCTTTGTCATGACGTCCTCGCGTGCTAAAACGCAGGAAATTCGTCCCCTCAAAGTGCTGGTGCTGAACCTGATGCCTAAAAAAATTGAGACTGAAAACCAGTTTCTGCGCCTGTTATCCAATTCTCCCCTACAGATTGATATCCAGCTGTTGCGTATCGATAGTCGTGAATCAAAGAATACGCCGGCTGAGCATTTGAATAATTTCTACTGTGATTTTGACGATATTCAGAACGACAATTTTGATGGCCTGATTGTGACGGGCGCACCACTGGGACTAGTCGATTTCTGCGATGTTGTTTATTGGCCACAGATCGCGCGTGTCATCGAGTGGGCAAAAGAGCATGTGACCTCCACATTATTCGTGTGTTGGGCTGTGCAGGCTGCTCTCAATATCCTCTACGGCATTCCAAAAATGACCCGTAAGGAAAAGCTATCTGGCGTTTATTCGCATCAAACATTACAACCCCATGCGTTGTTGACCCGTGGCTTTGACGAAACGTTCCTGGCACCACATTCGCGCTATGCGGATTTTCCGGTTGATGTGATTCGCCAGCATACAGATTTGGATATTTTGGTTGAGTCAGAGCAAGCGGGCGCCTATCTGTTTGCCAGCAAAGATAAGCGTCTGGCGTTTGTTACCGGACACCCAGAGTATGATGCCCTCACGCTAGCGGGAGAGTTTTTCCGTGATTACGACGCTGGATTGGATCCGGCTGTACCGGTTAACTATTTCCCTGACGACAACCCTGAATTGGCGCCGAAAGCGAGCTGGCGTAGCCACGGCCATCTGCTTTTTGTTAACTGGCTGAATTACTACGTCTACCAGATTACGCCTTATGATTTACGTCGCATGAACCCTACGCTGGACTAAGTCACCTCCCTTCTTTTCTCTAAGGCACCTTTTAAGGTGCCTTTCTTTTTCGTGCTGAATCATTTCATTTCTGCTGATGAGTGAAAGTCATTTCTTTTCTCTTTCTATTTTTATCTTCATTTTTATTAATAAGTTATGTTTAAAAAATCATAAAAATGGAAATTGTTTTTGATTTTGTTTTTTATTGTATTACGCTTAATTCTGTCGGCTAAGAAATGTACATACTGGTTTGCCGATTTGGCGGTTGTTGATGAATGAAGCGGAATCTGAAAAGGAACCACGAATGATGCAGCAGACGATAAACAGAGAATTGGCGTTTAGTCAGCGTTTTGGCGAAGGTGAGAAGCAAATTCTTACGGAGGAAGCGATTGATTTTTTAACGGAGCTGGTCGCGCATTTCACACCGGCACGTAATCAGTTGCTCGCCGAACGGCAGGTCCAGCAGCGTAATATCGATCAGGGTAAGCTACCTGATTTTATTTCAGAAACGGCTTCCATTCTTGATAAAGCGTGGACAATACGCGGTATTCCCGATGACCTTCAGGATCGTCGTGTTGAGATTACCGGCCCAGTTGAACGCAAGATGGTAATCAATGCATTGAATGCCAATGTGAAGGTTTTCATGGCGGACTTTGAGGATTCACTGTCGCCGGGATGGGAAAAGGTCATTGACGGGCAAATCAACTTACGTGATGCCGTACGCGGTACGATTTCCTATATCAATGAAACAGGAAAAATCTACCAGTTGAAACCCAATCCTGCCGTATTGATTTGCCGTGTGCGCGGCTTGCATCTGCCCGAAAAACATGTGTCCTGGCAGGGGGAAGCGATCCCCGGCAGCCTGTTCGACTTCGCGCTGTATTTTTTCCATAACTATCAGGAATTACTGAAGAAAGGGAGTGGCCCTTATTTCTATCTGCCAAAGACGCAGTCATGGCAGGAAGCGGCCTGGTGGAATGATGTTTTCTGCTATACCGAAGATCGTTTTGACCTGCCACGCGGGACGATTAAAGCAACGGTGTTGATTGAAACGCTGCCTGCTGTTTTCCAGATGGACGAAATCCTCTACCACTTGCGCGATCATATCGTTGGGCTGAACTGCGGCCGCTGGGACTACATCTTCAGCTATATCAAAACATTAAAGAACCACGGCGATCGCGTTCTGCCTGACCGCCAGTCGGTGACGATGGAAAAACCCTTCCTTAGCGCTTACTCACGGCTGTTGATCAAAACCTGCCATCGCCGTGGTGCGTTCGCCATGGGTGGGATGGCGGCGTTCATCCCAAGTAAGGACGCGGAACGTAATAACTGGGTGTTAGACAAGGTTCGTAAAGACAAAGAGCTGGAAGCTCACAATGGGCATGATGGCACCTGGGTGGCTCATCCGGGGCTGGCAGATGCGGTGATGGAGGTGTTCGATCGGGCGTTAGGTGAGCGTAAAAATCAGCTCGATATTCGCCGTGAGCAAGATGCCCCCATTCGCGCCGAGGAATTGCTGGAGCCTTGTCCGGGAGAGCGCACGGAAGTGGGGATGCGCGCGAATATCCGTGTTGCGGTGCAATACATCGAAGCATGGATATCCGGTAATGGCTGCGTCCCGATTTATGGGCTGATGGAGGACGCAGCGACGGCAGAAATTTCCCGTACCTCAATTTGGCAGTGGATTCGTCACGGCAAGACATTGAACGATGGTCGCGTGATCACCAAGGCGCTGTTCCGCCAGATGTTGGCCGAAGAGATGTTTGTGATTCAGGAAGAACTCGGTGATGCCCGTTTCAGCGGAGGGCGTTTTGATGATGCCGCCCGGCTGATGGAGCAAATTACCACGCAAGATGAGCTGATCGACTTCCTGACATTACCCGGCTACGCACTGCTTGATTAACCCTGACTGATAATAAAAAGGAACCTCTGCTATGACGACCTCTCGTACCCAACAAGTCCAGCATATTGAAAAAGAGTGGAAAACCGCCCGCTGGGAAGGCATTACGCGCCCTTACAGCGCAGAAGATGTGATTAATCTACGGGGCTCGGTGAACCCGGAATGTACGCTCGCGCAGCTCGGTGCAGCTAAGTTGTGGAATCTGCTGCATGGTGACGCCCGCAAAGGCTATGTGAATTGCCTGGGGGCGCTGACGGGAGGGCAGGCTTTACAGCAGGCGAAAGCCGGTATTGAAGCGATTTATCTTTCCGGCTGGCAGGTGGCGGCGGACGCCAATCTGGCGTCGAGCATGTATCCCGATCAGTCGCTCTACCCGGCGAATTCTGTGCCTGCGGTGATTGAACGCATCAATAATACGTTTCGGCGTGCCGATCAGATCCAATGGGCAAACCACATTGAGCCGGGCGACAAGCGCCATACCGACTACTTCCTGCCGATTGTGGCAGATGCGGAAGCGGGATTCGGCGGCGTGCTTAACGCATTTGAGCTGATGAAATCGATGATTGAAGCGGGAGCCGCAGCGGTTCACTTTGAGGATCAACTGGCATCGGCGAAGAAATGCGGCCACATGGGCGGTAAAGTGCTGGTTCCCACTCAGGAAGCGGTTCAGAAGCTGATTGCGGCGCGCCTGGCGGCAGATGTGTTGGGGGTGCCTACTTTACTGGTTGCGCGAACCGATGCGGATGCGGCGGATTTGCTGACGTCTGACTGTGATGAGTACGATCGTGATTTCATCACCGGCGAACGCACGGTAGAAGGATTCTATCGCACCCGTGCGGGGATTGAGCAGGCTATCAGCCGCGGTTTGGCCTATGCACCTTATGCCGATCTGGTGTGGTGTGAAACGTCTACACCGGATTTATCGCTGGCGCGCCGTTTTGCTGAAGCTATCCACGCGAAGTTCCCCGGTAAGCTGCTGGCATACAACTGTTCACCTTCCTTTAACTGGAAGAAGAATCTGGATGACAGCACGATTGCGCGTTTTCAGGATGAGTTGTCGGCGATGGGCTACAAGTATCAGTTCATTACGCTGGCGGGTATCCACAGTATGTGGTTCAACATGTTTGACCTGGCGCATGCCTATGCGCAGGGTGAAGGGATGAGACACTACGTAGAAAAGGTACAGCAGCCTGAGTTTGAAGCGATTAAAGATGGCTATACCTTCTCATCACATCAACAGGAGGTAGGGACCGGCTACTTCGATAAGGTGACAAACATCATTCAGGGAGGCGAGTCTTCGGTGACGGCGCTGACGGGATCGACGGAAGAACAGCAGTTCTGATCCTAACCCGGTCAGTGAACCGCTGGCCGGGTTTCATCTGGAGATCATGATGACGCGTGACCTTGAAAAGCTGGTGGCGCAGACGATCCTGCAAGGGTTTGATGCGCAATATGGACGTTTTCTCGAAGTGACGGCGGGGGCGCAGCAGCGCTTTGAACAGGCTGACTGGCCTGCCGTACAACAGGCAATGAAACAGCGTATTCATCTATACGATCACCACGTTGGTTTGGTGGTTGAACAGTTGCGCTGTATTACCGGTATCCGCTGTGATGACGCGGATTTTTTGGCGCGAGTGAAGCATATCTACACCCGCTTACTGCCGGACTACCCGCGTTTTGAGATTGCTGAGAGTTTCTTTAATTCCGTCTACTGTCGGCTGTTTAACCATCGGGAACTGACGCCGGATAAGCTATTTGTTTTCAGTTCTCAGCCTGAACAGCGTTTTCGTGAGATTCCCCGACCTATCGCCAAGACATTTATGCCAACCGACGGCTGGCAGAACATGTTGGAAAAATTGTTGGGTGATGTGCCGCTGCGGTTACCGTGGGAAGATTTGCCACGTGATATTGGTTATATCGCGGCGTATTTACAGCGCACTTTCTCTGCGGAGCAGCTGGCTCAGGCGACATTACAGGTGGCTAACGAGCTGTTTTATCGCAACAAAGCGGCCTGGTTGGTGGGCAAGCTGTCGCTCCCTGACGGTATTTTTCCGTTCCTGTTACCGATTCACCACAATGAGCGCGGTGCGCTATTTATTGATACCTGCTTAACCAGTCAGGCGGATGCCAGCATTGTGTTTGGTTTCGCCCGTTCTTACTTCATGGTGTATGCCCCGCTGCCGTCTGCGCTGGTGGCCTGGCTGCGGGATATTTTGCCGGGGAAGACGACGGCGGAGCTTTATTTGGCTATTGGCTGCCAGAAGCACAGTAAAACCGAGTATTACCGTGAATATCTGCACTACATTGCTGAATCAGAAGAGCAGTTCATCATCGCGCCCGGCGTGAAAGGGATGGTGATGCTGGTGTTTACGCTGCCTTCTTTCGATCGCGTCTTTAAGGTCATCAAAGATCGTTTTGCGCCGCAGAAAGAAGTGAGCGCGGAGCGGGTCATGGCGTGCTATCAACTGGTGAAAGAGCACGATCGCGTTGGGCGCATGGCGGATACGCAGGAATATGAAAACTTCGTCATTGATAAGCATCGCATCAGCCCGGAACTGCTGGATGAGCTTTGGCATGAGGTGCCGGAGAAGTTGGAAGATCTGGGCGATCGGTTGGTGATTCGGCACTTGTACATGGAACGCCGGATGACGCCGCTGAATCTCTATCTGGAGCAGGCAAATGCACAGCAGTTGCATGATGTGATTGAAGAGTATGGCAATGCCATCAAACAGCTGGCGGCGGCGAACATTTTCCCCGGCGACATGCTATTCAAGAATTTCGGCGTCACGCGTCATGGGCGGGTTGTGTTTTATGACTACGATGAAATTTGCTACATGACCGAGGTGAATTTCCGCAAAATACCGCCGCCGCGTTACCTGGAAGATGAACTGGCCGCAGAGCCGTGGTACAGCGTTGCGCCGAATGATGTGTTTCCCGAAGAGTTCCCCCATTTCCTGTGTAGCGACCACCACATTCGCGCGCTGTTTGAGGAAATGCACGGCGATCTGTTTTGCGCGGATTACTGGCGGGCGCTACAGCAGCGTATCAGGGAAGGGCACATTGAGGATGTGTACGCCTACCGGCGGAGGAAGCGTTTTAGTCAACGAATAGAAATTTGAACAGTTCCCTTCTTCGGTTCGTTTATATTCTGTTTCAGAGAGCGTTTCGTGCGCCACAGCACCGCCATTCTTATGCGATACCGTATACGCGCCCGACGTAGGGCGGCTCAGTCGCCGCCGCCCTACGAACCCAGGCTTCCGGCTAAATTATGCCGCTACGCGGTGCCATCGGTGTTCATGATCGCTATTCGAGCCGTCAGTGACGCGTTCCTGACGCGGCACTGACTTTCGCGACGTCCTGTCGCTCACTCGGCGATCATGCTCACCGCTGCATAATTTTTACGCCGGATAATGGTAAAGCACGCCATAATTGGCAGCTTATTACGAGGAACACACCTTATTCATAACCCGCTGTATTCCTGCATCACCTGCTTGGCGGCTTTGATTACCAGTGCGCCGAGTTCCGTGACGCGGTCGTCCGTGATGCGAGATACGGGGCCGGAGATGGAAATGGCGGCGAAGGCGTCGTGGTGTTCATCCAAAATGCAGGCCGCGATACAGCGTAGCCCCAGCGCGTGCTCTTCGTCATCGAACGAATAGCCCTGCTTGCGAATCAGCGACAGGTTTTCCTTCAGGGCTTGCGGCGAACTAAACGTGTGTGGCGTGTAGCCGTGCAGCCCTTTTTTGTGCAGCAACTGCGTGACCTGTGCATCAGGCAAATGCGCCAGAAAGGCTTTCCCGGCACCAGAAGCATGCATCGGCAGCTTACCGCCGATCGGTGCAGACATACGCATCAGTGCCGTGCACTGCACCTGATCGATAATGATCGCCTGGCTGTCGGTCTTATCAAGCACGGCCAGATTGACGGTTTCGCCCGAATCTTCCATCAGCTTGCGTACTATCGGATGCACAATCGCCAGCAGGTTGCGGCTTTGCAGAAAGCTACTGCCGACGATAAACGCGTGCGAGCCAATCGTCCACAGCCCCAAATCGCCAACCTGACGCACAAAGCCCTGCTGTTGCATGGTCGTGAGCAGGCGATGGGTCGTAGAATTCGGTAAACCTGCCTGTTGAGCGAGATCGGTTAGCGCCACGCTGCCGTTTGCTCTGGCGATATACTCCAGCAGCGTCAGGCCACGGGTCAGCGACTGAACCTGCCCGGTCGGCTGTGCGGTAGCGCCCGTGCTGGATCGGGGTTTTTTCCCACGTTTGGCTGGCTCTGGTGGCGTCATGGCGTCGATTCCTTTTTATGGTAATGGAATTGATTTTCGTTTTTTTGCCGCAGAATGCAACTCTTCTTTCTCTGGGTTTTTTATCGGCAAATGATCTGAAAAAGTCTCATGCTGCACGGCGTTAGTGTGTTCATTACTTATGCTAGGATAGACGCAATAGATAGCGTATTTATTGGCCGGGAATGGGGTTCGCGTGAGTAATCGGGTAGATGAATTACGGCGCCAGTTGGCGCAACGCATTATGGTGCTGGATGGTGGTATGGGAACCATGATCCAGGGTTATCGCCTACAGGAAGCAGATTATCGCGGCGAGCGCTTTGCCGACTGGCCGAGCGATGTGAAGGGAAATAACGATCTGCTGGTGCTCACCAGGCCGCAGGTGATTAGCGAAATCCATGATGCTTATCTGGAAGCTGGTGCCGACATTCTCGAAACCAACACCTTCAATGCCACCACCATTGCGATGGCGGACTATGATATGCAGTCGCTGTCGGCGGAAATGAATACCGTCGCCGCACAGCTCGCGCGCGCCTGCGCGGATAAATGGACGGCATTAACGCCGCATAAACCGCGTTATGTTGCTGGTGTGCTCGGCCCGACCAACCGTACTGCGTCGATCTCTCCCGATGTAAACGATCCGGCGTTTCGCAACGTCAGTTTTGATCAACTGGTGGAGGCGTATCGCGAATCGACACGCGCACTGATCGCAGGCGGCGTCGATCTGATCATGATCGAAACCATTTTCGATACCTTGAATGCCAAAGCGGCGAGTTTCGCAGTTGAAAGCGAATTTGAAGCATTAGGGATCACATTGCCGGTGATGATTTCCGGCACGATCACCGATGCGTCGGGGCGTACGCTATCCGGCCAAACCACGGAAGCCTTTTACAACTCCCTGCGCCATTCGCGCCCGCTTTCCTTCGGTCTGAACTGTGCACTGGGGCCAGATGAGCTGCGCCAGTATGTCGCCGAGCTGTCCCGTATTTCAGAATGCTATGTGAGCGCCCACCCCAATGCAGGCCTGCCCAACGCCTTTGGGGAGTACGATCTGGATCCGGCCGACATGGCGAAACATATCGGCGAATGGGCGCGTTCCGGCTTTCTGAATATTGTTGGCGGCTGCTGCGGCTCGACGCCCGCACACATTGCCGCGATGGCGAAAGTGGTGGAAGGCGTGCCGCCGCGCAAGCTGCCGGAGATTCCGGTCGCCTGCCGCTTATCCGGCCTGGAACCGCTGAATATCGATGCCAACACGCTGTTTGTTAACGTCGGGGAGCGGACGAACGTTACCGGCTCCGCACGTTTTAAACGTCTGATCAAAGAAGAGAAATACAACGAAGCGCTGGATGTTGCCCGTCAGCAGGTGGAAAGCGGTGCGCAGATCATCGATATCAACATGGATGAAGGCATGCTGGATGCGGAAGCGGCGATGATCCGCTTCCTGAATCTGATTGCCGGTGAGCCTGATATCGCCCGTGTGCCGATCATGATCGACTCCTCAAAATGGGATGTGGTTGAGAAAGGGCTTAAATGCATTCAGGGCAAAGGGATTGTTAACTCAATCTCCATGAAGGAAGGCGTTGAGGCCTTTATCCATCACGCTAAGCTGGTGCGGCGCTATGGCGCAGCCGTGGTAGTGATGGCCTTTGATGAAGTCGGGCAGGCAGACACCCGCGCGCGCAAAATTGAGATTTGTAGCCGGGCGTACCGCATCCTGACGGAAGAAGTCGGTTTCCCGCCAGAAGACATTATTTTCGACCCGAACATTTTCGCCGTGGCAACGGGCATCGACGAGCACAACAACTACGCGGTGGATTTCATCGAAGCCTGTGCAGATATCAAGGCGCAACTGCCTCATGCGATGATCTCCGGCGGCGTGTCCAACGTGTCGTTCTCATTCCGCGGTAACGATCTGGTCCGTGAGGCGATCCACGCTGTTTTCCTTTATCACGCGATCCGCAACGGCATGGACATGGGGATCGTGAATGCCGGGCAGTTGGCGATCTATGACGATCTCCCTGCTGAACTGCGCGATGCGGTGGAGGATGTGATCCTTAACCGCCGCAGAGATGCCACCGAACGTATGCTTGAACTGGCAGAAAAATACCGCGGCAGCAAAACAGAAGATGAAGGCAGTAAAACGCAGGCGGAATGGCGCGGCTGGGATGTGAAGAAGCGTCTGGAATATTCGCTGGTTAAAGGCATTACCGAATTCATTGAGCTGGACACCGAAGAAGCGCGCCAGCAGGCTGCACGGCCGATAGAGGTGATTGAAGGTCCGCTGATGGATGGCATGAACGTGGTCGGCGATCTGTTTGGCGCGGGGAAAATGTTTTTGCCGCAGGTGGTGAAATCTGCCCGCGTGATGAAGCAGGCGGTGGCCTATCTCGAACCCTATATTGAAGCCAGCAAGGCCAAAGGGACGTCAGCCGGCAAGATCCTGCTGGCGACGGTTAAAGGCGATGTTCACGACATCGGTAAGAATATCGTCGGCGTGGTGCTGCAATGTAACAACTACGAAATTATCGATCTGGGCGTGATGGTGCCGACGGATAAGATCCTGAAGACCGCGCGTGAAGAGAACGTCGATATCATCGGGCTGTCCGGGCTGATTACGCCGTCGCTGGATGAAATGGTTAACGTGGCGAAAGAAATGGAGCGCCAGGGCTTTACGCTGCCGCTGCTGATTGGCGGCGCGACGACCTCTAAAGCGCACACCGCCGTGAAGATTGAACAAAACTACAGCGGCCCGACGGTCTACGTGCAGAATGCGTCCCGCTCTGTTGGTGTGGTGTCAGCGCTGCTGTCCAGTACGCAATATGACGACTTTGTCGCGCGCACCCGTAAAGAGTACGAAACCGTGCGCATTCAGCACGCGCGTAAAAAACCGCGAACGCCGCCCGTGACGCTGGAAGCGGCTCGCGCTAACGCCTCCGATTTAGATTGGGAAAACTACACGCCGCCGGTGGCGCATCGGTTGGGCGTTCAGGAAGTGACGGCCAGCATTGAAACGCTGCGCAACTACATCGACTGGACGCCGTTCTTTATGACCTGGTCGCTGGCGGGAAAATATCCTCGCATTCTGGAAGATGAGGTGGTGGGAGAAGAGGCTAAACGCCTGTTTGCCGATGCCAACGCGATGCTGGATGATTTATCCGCGCGCGGTGCGCTGAACCCCCGTGGTGTGGTGGGCTTATTCCCGGCGAACCGCGTTGGGGATGACGTCGTGATTTATACCGATGAACGGCGTGAAACGGTGCTGTCAGTCAGCCACCATCTGCGCCAGCAGACGGAGAAAACTGACTTCCCGAATTATTGCCTGTCCGACTTCGTGGCGCCGAAGTCTAGCGGTAAGCCAGATTATCTCGGTGCCTTTGCGGTCACTGGCGGGCTGGAAGAAGATATGTTGGCCGATCAATGGGAAGCTCAGCATGATGATTACAACAAGATCATGGTGAAGGCGATCTCTGACCGTCTGGCGGAAGCCTTTGCGGAATACCTGCATGAGCGTGTGCGTAAGGTGTACTGGGGCTATGCGCCGAATGAGAACCTCAGTAATGAGCTGCTGATTCGAGAAAACTATCAGGGTATTCGCCCTGCACCGGGCTATCCGGCTTGCCCGGATCACACGGAGAAAGTGCAAATCTGGCAGTTGCTGGATGTGGAAAAACATACTGGCATGAAGTTAACCGAGTCTTATGCCATGTGGCCGGGTGCATCGGTATCTGGCTGGTATTTCAGCCACCCCGGCAGCAAATACTTCGCCGTCGCACAAATCCAGCACGATCAGGTAGAAGATTACGCGGTGCGCAAAGGCATGGAAGTGAGCGAGGTAGAGCGCTGGTTAGCACCAAACCTCGGCTATGATGCCGATTAAGGAATTGAGTAAGTGACTTACTGATATTGTTGTCTGAATTATGTATTGCAGGGTGGGTGTTTCGTGCGTGATAAGCCACATTTTTCTCTGTGACACTAGCGCCACGCCCGACATAGGGCAGCTCAAACGCCGCTTGCCCTATGTACCCAGGCTATTGGCTGAAATCCTGCCGCTACGCGGTGCCTTCGGAATCATTGAACGCTTATCGAGCCGCCAGTGACGCGTTCCCTACGCGGCACTGGCTCTCGCGACGTCCTGTCGCTCACTCGGCGTTCACTGATACCTCAGCATGATTTCTGATGCCAGCCAAAGAACCTTCCCTACGCTAACTAAGGTGTTCAGGATTTAGAATGCATTTCAATGAGAATAGTTATCAGTCTTATTGATGCGATTTCATGGTAATGGTAAGGTGAGCATCAATTAAGCAGAAAGCGCTGTTCTGTTTTCATTCCACGCATTTCCACTAACCGCAGGCCTGATTCTGGGCGTTAAACAGGGTGAGGGTATCTTCCCGCTCATGCTAAAACGACTCTTTTCCATTGAGGATTTCTTCGACATCGGCGAACGCTACGGGATCGATTACCACTTCCCGCAGCTGTCGTCTTGCCGCGATCGTATGAAAGAAAAACGTATCGTCGTGCAGGGTGATGTCGAAGAAATGACGCTCTCCTCCGGTATTTGCCTGACGAATTCCAACGTGCGCGTGTTGCAGCCCTACGAATCGACGTCTTTGCACTGTTGCCCGTTTTATACGCTGGTGGTGCTGGAAGGGTGCGTTGCATTGCGCCTGAGCGGTAAGGAGTTTGTGGTGCGAGCCGGTATGGCATTCAGCACTCGGCTGGGCGACCCGTTAGTCATGAACGCCAGCCACCTTGCGGATTGTCACCTTCGCACCGTATCGCTGGGTATTTTTCCCACCACCTTCGCTTTGGATCCGCTGTTAGGCTCGTTGCTGAACGAGTGGGAACAGGGGGGGAATCCGACGTTTTTATGGCAGGTTCCCGGCTATTTATTATCTGGGTTGCAGCACGCGCTGGAAAACACAACACCGGGGCTATCGCGCCAGCTGATGCTGGAAGGCGTAATGCTACAGCTGCTGGGGCAAGGCCTGTCATTCGGACAACGTGGCGGGGAACGGCGCGTATTGCCTCCACCTGGTGAACAAGAGCGTCTGGAGAACGTCCGGCGGCTTATGGCGCAACAGCCTGAAAAAGCGTACACCCTTAATGAACTGGCGCAGTTGGCCGCGATGAGCAGCAGCAGCCTGCGCACCAAGTTTCGTCAGGCATATGGCCATTCGGTTTTTGATTACCTGCGTGACTGTCGGCTGGAACTGGCTCGGCGCTATCTGGTGCAGGGATACAGCGTTCAGCAGGCGGCCTGGATGTCGGGTTACCAGCACGCGACCAACTTTGCCACGGCTTTCCGGCGGCGTTACGGTATGGCGCCAAGCGATGTGCGGATGGTCAGCTAGCGTTTCTTTTCTTATCAACATCAATCCACATCAACTCATTGACCCTTTACGCCTGACTTTTCCGCCGTGCCGCTCGTCTGGCGTTTTCTCGCTGAGTTCCCATTTTGTCATTGCGCATACGTAAGCTGTCACTGCGCATAGCTATCGCCAGACCGAAAACAGTAATAATTCTTATTTACAATAATAAGGTCTGTGGAGATTCCCATGTTCAGAAAAACGCGGCTGGCGCTGGTGGTTGGCTGTTTCACCAGTGGATTGACGGTGTCGGTACTGGCGCAGGATACGCCATCCTCTTCTTCTCAGGGTGATACGTTAGTCGTCACGTCTCAAACGCAACGCGGGGCTACCAAGCTGGAAACGCCGGATATCGAGACTCCTCAGGCTGTTTCTATCATTACGCGCGATCAGATTCAGGAACAGGGCGCGACCAGCGTTCGGCAGGCGGTTGGCTATACACCGGGTGTGTATAACAACCAGATTGGCGCGTCTAATCGTTTTGACTACATGGTATTACGCGGCTTTTCCGACGGCAGTCTGGATAATGTCTATCTTGATGGGCTAAAGGTGATGGGAGATACCAACTCCCATAGCTCACTGGTTATCGATCCCTGGTTCCTCGACAGCATTGAAGTGGTCAGAGGCCCGGCGTCTGTACTCTACGGGCGTTCTTCTCCGGGCGGGATTGTGGCGCTGAATTCCCGTCAGCCGTCGTTCGATCGCAGCGGACAGATCAAACTGTTCGCAGGCAACAATGCGCAGCGTGGTGCGGCGTTTGACGTTACCGGACCGTTGGATGATGACGAACGTTTTGCGTTCCGCCTAGGCGGGATGGTGCGTGAGGCGGATACGCAATTTGGGCCGCTGAAAGAAGAACGTTATGCGGTTGCGCCTAGCCTGTTGTGGCGGATTTCCGACAAAACTCGTCTGGAATTTATGGCTTACCTGCAACGCGATCCTGAGGGAGGCAGCCACTCGGGTTTACCGTATGAAGGCACCGTGGTGGCGCATAACGGGCAGAAAATTTCGAACACCTTCTATGAAGGGGAAGAGAATTATGAGAAATACGACCGTAAGCAAAACATGGTGGGATACAACTTTGAGCACGGTTTTGATAGCGGCTGGGCAGTACGCCAAAAACTGCGTTATCTGCGTACCAAGGTGCATTTGGATCAGGTATATGCCTATGGCTGGACGCAGCCGAGCGCCGATACGCTGACCCGCTACTACTCCGGTTCCCGTGAGTCGCTGTCGGCGATCACATTAGATAACCAGCTTGATGGTAGCGTGGATACCGGTGCGGTAAACCATCGTCTGCTGGTGGGTATCGATTATCAGCAGCGTAATAACAATATGGACTGGCCTTCGGGTTCCTTCCCGGCGATCGACGCATTTAACCCTGTTTACGGTGCTGGGCCAACAGGCATGTCTGGCACGCTGGAAAAGCACAAGCTGCAACAAACCGGCATCTATGTGCAGGATCAAATGAGCTGGGAACGCTGGCGTTTAACGTTGGGCGGTCGTCACGATCAGGTGAAGGTCACCCACATTAACCAGACGAAAGGAACGCACAGCGAGTTGGATAAAAACAACTTTAGCTCGCGTGCCGCGTTGCTCTACCTGTTTGACAATGGTTTTGCGCCGTATGTCAGCTATTCCACGGCCTTTACGCCGACCAGCTTCGCTGATGATAACGGCAACGTACTGGAACCGATGAAAGGCAAGCAGTGGGAAGCCGGGATGAAGTATCAGCCTGAAGGCTCTCAAGATCAGTACAGCCTGTCGGTATTCCGTATTAATCAGAAGAACGTAGCGACCAAAGTTCAGCCTAACGACCCTTACCGTTCCGTGGGTGAAATTGAATCGGAAGGGGTGGAGCTGGAGGCCGTGAGCCATGTTACGGAGAATCTGCGCCTGCAAGCGGCTTATACCTATACGGATATTCGCTATAAGAAGAGCAGTGTGGCTGAGCAAGGAAAACGTGCGGTGTATGCGCCGCGCAATCAGGCCAGCGCCTGGGCCAGCTATGATGTCAAAAGCGGTCCGTTGGACGGCCTGACGATAGGTTCCGGTGTGCGTTACGTGAATGGTGTGACCTCCGATCGTGCCAATACCCATACGCTACCGTCCTATACGCTGGTGGATCTGGCTGTGGGATACGATCTCTCGAAAGTGGGTCTGAAAGGATTGAGCGCGCAGCTTAATGTGAACAACCTGACCGACAAACGCTATGTCTCCGCCTGTAACTCGCTGGAGTTCTGCTACTTCGGTGCCGAACGCAGCGTCGTCGGCAGCGTCTCTTATTCGTTCTGATCGCGTGTGTTGCTGCAATGCAAAGAAAAAGCCGGGGTAACCCGGCTTTTGCATATCATGTATTCGCTAACGATCAATACAAGCCAATGACCTTCCACCACAGCAGACCCGCGCTCATAAAGATCGCCTGATTGACCAGACTGACGACGAAACCCGTGCGCCACCAGATTGCAGTGGGCACGTAGCCCGCGCCGAACAGGATGGGGCCGCGTGCGTGGGTATATTGCGTCAGTGAACAGTACAGGCTGCTGGTAAATGCCAGCATGAACGCCATCGGCACTGCGGGAATGTTCAGGTTGATCCCGACACCGAGGAACACCGCAAAAAGCGCGGCGATCTGCGCGTTGCCGCTGGCGAAGAAATAGTGGGTGTAAAAATAGGCCGCATTCAGCAACAACAGCACCAATACCCAACTGGTTCCCTGCATCAGGTGGCCGATGTTGCTGCCGATGAGATCGCCAAACCAGTTAGTGAAGCCGAGTTTTTTCAACTGATTCGCCATCATCAGCAGGGCAGCGAACCAAATCAGCGTATCCCAGGCGCCTTTCTCGCTCTTCACGTCTTCCCAGCTCAGTACGCCGGTTAACAGCAGGAAAGACAGCCCGACGAACGAGGCCGTCGTGGCATCCACGCCTAAGCGGTCGCCAAAAATCCACAGCACCAGCAGCAGGATGACAGTAAATGCCATCAGCCATTCACCGCGGCTCATGTTGCCCATTTTGGCCAGTTCGGCGACGGCCAGTTTTGGCGCATCCGGCGTATGGCGAATTTCCGGCTTGGTTAGCCAATAGACGAGCAGCGGGACAACCGCCAGAGAAATTAAGCAGGGCACGAGCGCCGCCAGAAACCAGCTTCCCCAGGTAATGGTTACGCCCGCGTTGGCTGCGAGTTTCACCGCCAGCAGGTTGCCGGTGTAAGCGGTCATAAACAGCGCCGCCGTCACGTCGTTAACGTTACCAATGCAGGTAATCAGGAAGGTACCAATCTTACTGCGCGAGGCATCTTCCGGTTTGGAATCGAAGCTGCGCGATAGAGAGTCGGCAATGGGATAAATAATCCCGCCGCAGCGTGCGGTGTTGCTCGGCATGGCGGGGGAAAGCACCAGATCGGCAAAAGCTAGCCCGTAAGCCAGACCCAGCGTGCGCTTTCCAAGCAAGCGGATCATCTGCAAGGCGATGCGGCGACCTAGCCCCGTTTTGATAAAGCCGCGTGCGATCATGAAGGCGACAACAATCAGCCAAATCAGCGAGCTGTTCAGGTCGCTGAGTGCCGTTTGTATCGCGCCGCTGGCCGTTGTATCCCCCGCGGCATACGTCAGCGCAAAGAGCGTGATACTGATAATACCGATGGCCCCAATCGGGAGAACATTCGCGACAATACACACGATCGTTGCGACGAAAATGACGGCGGAGTGCCAGGCTGCCGGGCTTAAGCCGGTTGGGGGTTCCATGTGCCAAAAAAAGGCGGCGATGGCAACAATAACGATCAGCGGGAACCAGTTCAGTCCATAAGAGGTTTTCGTCTTCATCCATTTTCCTTACACGAGCTAGCGGAATACTGCGGGGTTATAACCCATAAAAATTATAGGGATAAAAAGAGCATAGCGCTAACCAGGGAAGGCGTGAGGCAAAATCATCGGCTTATTGATCTGGATTCTGTTTTTTTAATATTTTCAGTTAATTAATTTTTTATCATTAATTTATTGCCGGGATGATTTTGCTCTGACGCGGGCTGCCTCGCAGTATGGCCTGCTAACATCTGGTAAGATGATGGTTTATTACGTCATCAACAGATTGTCTTTCATCAACACATGATTAGCTGGAGGCGCGGACTTTTTGTTAACACTGCTGAATCTCCTTTCTGCGATTGCGTTACTGGTGTGGGGCACTCACATTGTCCGTACCGGTATCATGCGGGTTTATGGCACCCAGCTACGGCGGGTTCTCAGCGACAGCGTTGAGAAAAAACCGTTGGCTTTTATGGCGGGCATTGGTGTTACTGCGCTGGTGCAGAGTAGCAATGCGACCGCGCTGCTGACGACCTCGTTTGTCTCACAGGGATTGGTGGCGCTAACGCCTGCGCTGGTGATTATTCTCGGGGCTGATGTCGGGACGGCACTGATGGTGCGAATTCTGACGTTCGACCTGTCCTGGCTGTCTCCGCTGCTGATTTTTCTTGGCGTAATCTTCTTCCTTAGCCGCAAGCAGACGCGGGTTGGTCAGATTGGCCGTGTGGCGATCGGGCTCGGGCTGATTCTGCTGGCGCTGGAAATGATTGTCGTGGCTGCGGCCCCGATCACGCAGACGTCGGGCGTGAAGGTGCTGTTTTCCTCGCTGACGGGTGACGTCATGCTGGACGCGCTGGCTGGCGCGCTGTTCGCGGTGATTACCTATTCCAGTCTGGCAGCGGTGCTGCTGACGGCAACGTTGACGGCAAGCGGTGTGATTTCGCTGGAAGTGGCGATGTGTCTGGTCATTGGTGCCAATCTGGGCAGCGGATTACTGACGATGATGAGCACCTCGACGCAGAATGCGGAGGGGCGACGGGTGGCGCTCGGCAGCATGCTGTTCAAGCTGATCGGGTGTCTGGTCGTGATGCCGCTGGTTGAGCCGCTTTCGCGCTGGCTGACGCGTATTCCGCTGGGTGCCGAAGAACTGGTGATTTATTTCCACCTGTTCTACAACCTGATTCGTTGCCTGCTGCTGATTCCGCTTACCAGCGTGGTGGCACGCCTGTCTTGTGCGATGATTGCGGACTCACCGCAGGCCGATCTTCAGATGAAACCGCGCCATTTGGACACCAGCTCGTTGGACACGCCAGCGCTGGCGTTGACCAATGCTGCGCGGGAAACGCTGCGAATTGGCGATGTGCTGGAGCAGATGCTGCGGTTGTACCGCGACGTGTTGCAGGGCGACCATATGCAGCGCCGGGAGATTCGTCGACTCGATGATGATGTCGATATTCTTTACACCGCGATTAAGCTCTATCTGGCGCAGATTCAGAAAGACGGGTTGGATGAGCGGGATTCCCGACGCTGGGCTGAAGTGATCGAAGTGGCGCTGAATCTGGAACAGGCGGGAGATATTATCGAGCGCATGGCAGACGACATCGCCAATCATTCCTCCGGCGTGCGGATGGCGTTTTCTGCACAGGGGCTGGAAGAGCTGAATCAACTGCATGAACAACTGCTGGCGAATCTGCGTCTGGGGCTATCGGTTTTCCTGTCGGAGGATATCACCAGCGCGAAACGCTTGCGTCGTGCCAAACACCGCTTCCGCATTATGAACCGCCGTTATGCGCACGCGCACGTCGATCGCTTACATCAGCACAACGTACAGAGTCTGGAAACCAGCTCGCTCCACTTGAGCTTACTCGGGGACATGAACCGACTGAATTCACTGTTCTGTGCGGTAGCGTATAACGTCTTGATTGTGCAACAGGATGGCGACGAAGAACGCGAAGAGTCACCGCTGACACTGTGATTCTCTTTGTGGGGTTTCACTGGATACAGCCGTCTATTTTTATGCTGACTGAGAGATACTTTCGTGCGCGATAATGCTGCCATTTTCATGCTACCTCGTAGCACGCGCCCGACACGGGACGGCTCAGACGCCGCTCGCCCCGTGACCCCAGGCTTTCGGCGGAAATTATGCCGCTGACGCGGTGCCTTCGTCGATATCGGGCTTAACGGACCGCTTGCGACACGCTCCATGCGTGGCGCAAGCTTTCGCCGCGTCCATGCGGCTCATCCTAAGCCTGCCATCTCCTCAGCATAATTTTTTACGCCGAATAACGGCAAAATCCGCGTCTGCATAAAAATATGACGAAGAGACCGACTACGCGTCGTGAATTTACTCGAACAGGCTGCGGTGCAGCGTCTGTACCACGCGTTCGGCGTCGTCACCAGGAACCAGGAAGCACAGGTTGTTGCTGCTGGCACCGTAGCAGATCAGGCGAATACGGAACGGTTCCAGTACGCCAAATACTTCCTTCCCGACGCCACAGGCCTGAGACAGCTTGTTGCCGATCAGCGCGACCAGCGACAGATTCTCTTCAACCTCGACACGACACAGTGATGACAGCTCGGTCAGCAGGGCGCTGGACAGCAGGCTGTCGCCCGTGGAGGTGGAGCCAGTTGTGTCGAGCGTCAGCGCGACGTTGACTTCTGATGTGGTGATCAGGTCAACGGAGATGTTGTGACGTGCCAGAATACTGAACACTTCGGCCAGGAAGCCGCGTGCGTGCAGCATGTTCAGGCTATACAGCGTGAGCAGCGTTTGTTTACGACGCAGCGCCAACGCGCGGAACAGCGGCGGGTTTTCGGTTTTATTGCACACCAGCGTACCGCCAGCGGCGGGATCTTTGCTGGAGCCGACGAACACAGGAATATCGCTACGTACCGCAGGCAGCAGCGTGGCCGGGTGCAGGACTTTCGCGCCAAATGTCGCCATTTCGGCCGCTTCTTCAAACATGATTTGGTCGATGCGTTTTGCTGTCGGCACCACGCGAGGATCGGTGGTGTAGATGCCAGGCACATCAGTCCAGATGTCAATTCGGCTGACGTTGAGCGCCTCGCCCAGCAGCGCCGCCGTATAATCGCTACCGCCACGACCTAATGTGGTCGTGCGGCCTTTTGCTTCACTACCGATGAAGCCTTGTGTGATCACCAGACCTTGCTCAAGACGCGGTTGCAACTGGCTACGCGTCAGTTCGCCCAGCACGTCACAGTCCGGCTGTGCACGACCAAAGTTGTCGTCGGTACGCATGATTTTGCGCACATCGAACCACTCTGCCACCACATCGCGCTGGCGCAGGATTTCGACAAACAGCAGGGTAGACATCAGTTCGCCGTGGCTGACCAGTTCATCGGTCAGGGCGTTCGATGTGGCAAGCGCCGCCGCTTCAGACAGCGTGGTGACGCTGTCCAGCATGCGGTCAATCTCATCGCGAATGACGCTCTGGTTGGTGAGTTTGTCGATGATGGCGTATTGGATCTGGCGGATTTTCGCCAGATTCTCTGCGCGCGCTTCCGGTGCTAACCCTTCTGCGAGTGCGACCAGTAAATTGGTGATACCCGCCGATGCCGACAGCACCACAACGCGTACATTGGGATTAGATAACACCACATCGGCGCTGCGATTCATGGCGTCAAAATCCGCCACGCTGGTGCCGCCAAATTTGGCAATAACGGTAGAGTTCGCGTTTGCGGAGACTTCAGTTGCAGACATGTCAAAAAACCTCGTGTCAGGGGGTAAGCTGTTTTCAGTCAACAGCATTCCATTAATCAGCCTTGGCACAGGGGGAGAGCAGAAGTAGGGGGCAGGCGTAGAAAATCGCTACGATACACCCAGAAGCGCTCCACCTTGCTGAACGTCCATCAGGACGAATCCGGTGACAACCCAGAGGATTCAGCCTCTGTAGTCGATAGGGTGAAAGCCGTATTTCACCGCATCTCGGCGTCGCTCCCCCTCGGATATCATCAGTGGATTACGGTTCCTCCGATACCTTACCTGGGCGACGCGCCTCTTCTGGCTTGCACACCGAGTGTGCAAGTACGGTGTTACAAATAACGGGTTATGCGGTTTCTGTCAATAAACAATCTGTCAATAAACAATCTGTCAGTAAACGACAAGCTGTCAGTAAACCACAGGGCATAAATCGCTTTTAGCAAGAAAAGGGATCTCAATCGGGATTTTAAGGGATACAATCGATTCAGTCACTTTGAACTCATGCTTAGAGAGAAAGTCGCATTATGAAAAATATCAATCCAAGCCAAACTGCCGCCTGGCAGGCATTACAAACCCATTTTGACGCGATGAAAGAGGTGCAAATCAGCGAGCTGTTTGCACAGGATAGCGATCGTTTTGCGCATTTTTCCGCGACGTTCGACGATCAGATGCTGGTGGATTACTCCAAAAACCGCATCACGGCGGAAACGATGGAAAAACTGCACGCGCTGGCGCGGGAAACCGACCTGTCTGCGGCGATTAAATCCATGTTTGCCGGCGAGAAAATCAACCGTACGGAAGATCGTGCCGTTCTGCATGTTGCCCTGCGTAACCGCAGCAACACGCCGATTGTCGTGGATGGCAAAGATGTGATGCCGGAAGTCAACGCGGTGCTGGCGAAGATGAAAGATTTCAGCGAACGCGTTATCGGCGGTGAGTGGAAAGGCTATACCGGCAAAACGATCACCGACGTGGTGAACATCGGTATCGGCGGTTCCGATCTGGGCCCGTTCATGGTAACGGAAGCGCTGAAGCCGTATAAAAACCACCTCAACATGCACTTTGTCTCCAACGTTGACGGCACGCATATTGCTGAAACGTTGAAGCCGCTGAACCCAGAAACCACGCTGTTCCTCGTGGCGTCAAAAACTTTCACCACGCAGGAAACCATGACCAACGCGCACAGCGCTCGCGACTGGTTCCTGAACACGGCGCAGGACGAGAAGCACGTTGCCAAACACTTTGCCGCGCTGTCCACTAACGCGAAAGCCGTCGGCGAATTTGGTATTGATACCAACAACATGTTCGAATTCTGGGACTGGGTGGGCGGACGTTACTCCCTGTGGTCGGCGATTGGGCTGTCGATCATCCTCTCTCTGGGCTTTGAAAATTTTGAAAAACTGCTCAGCGGCGCGCACGCGATGGATAAGCACTTTGCTTCCACGCCCGCGGAGAAAAACCTGCCCGTGCTGCTGGCGCTGATCGGCATTTGGTACAACAATTTCTTCGGTGCTGAAACCGAAGCGATTCTGCCGTATGACCAATACATGCACCGTTTCGCGGCCTATTTCCAGCAGGGAAATATGGAATCTAACGGAAAGTATGTCGATCGCAACGGCAATCCGGTGGATTACCAGACTGGGCCGATTATCTGGGGCGAACCGGGCACGAATGGCCAGCATGCGTTCTACCAGCTGATCCATCAGGGCACCAAACTGGTTCCGTGTGATTTCATTGCGCCAGCAATTAGTCATAACCCATTGAGCGATCACCATAGCAAGCTGCTGTCGAACTTCTTTGCGCAGACGGAAGCGCTGGCGTTTGGTAAGAGCCGTGACGTGGTGGAAGCGGAATTTGCTGCGGCCGGCAAAAGTGCCAAAGACGTGGAGCACGTTGCACCGTTTAAAGTATTTGAAGGCAATCGCCCGACCAACTCGATCCTGCTGCGCGAAATCACCCCGTACAGCCTGGGCGCGCTGATTGCACTGTATGAGCACAAAATCTTTACTCAGGGCGCGATCCTGAACATCTTCACATTCGATCAATGGGGCGTGGAGTTAGGTAAACAACTGGCGAACCGTATTCTGCCAGAGCTGGAAAATGACAGTACGATCGACAGCCATGACAGTTCTACCAACGGACTGATCAACCGCTTCAAAGCGTGGCGTAACTAATCGGGCCTGTGCCCTTTGGTTTTTCAATCGCAAGGAGGAAGACATGCAGGTTCGTATTTTGTTGGGACTAGCCGCGGCAGTGTTGCTGGCAGGGTGCAGCAGTAGCAGTAGCCAACTCAGCGCCGCCGGGCAGGCCGTGACGTTCACGGATACCAAGCCAGGAAGCGAATGTCAGCTGTTGGGGCAGGCCAGCGGTAGCCAGTCTAACTGGCTGGCAGGCAACCATAGCGACGGCAGTTCTATGCGCGGTGCGGCAAACGATCTGCGTAATAAGGCGGCGGCGATGGGGGGCAATACGGTCTATGGCGCAACCAGTCCGAGTGAGACCTTCTGGTCAAGCTTTGCGCCGCTGGACAGCAAAATGAACGGCAGCGTCTACAAATGCCCTTAAGCTAAAGAAAAACCCGGTGAGAGTGACATGTTGCTCTCACCGCTTTTCCTAACGTATTGCTCAACCGACTATCCCAGTGTCGTCCTGATGCTGCTTCATCCCTAAATCCAGCGGCGTTTTGCTGGCTTCCCCGCCGATTTCCCGCGCCAGACGCGGCACCAAATAGCCGGATACCTGTTTCATGAGCGCTTTGACCAAGACGCGCGCCTCGTTGTCATCCACCAGAAAATGCGCGGCACCCTGAACCTTGTCCAGCACATGCAGGTAATAAGGCAGAATGCCTGCGTCAAATAAGGCATTGCTGAGCCGGGCGAGCGTTTCTGCGCTGTCATTCACCCCGCGTAGCAGCACGCTTTGGTTGAGCAGCGTCACGCCAGCGCGGCGCAAACGCGCCATACTTTGTGTTAAATCAGGATCAATTTCCTGCGGATGATTAATATGCGTCACCAGCAGCACCTGAAGCGAACTGCGGGACAGGCGATCGCACAGCGCGTCGGTGATGCGGGCGGGGATCACTACCGGCAAACGGCTGTGAATGCGCAGGCGTTTTAGATGTGGGATAGCTTCCAGTTCGGTGATCAGCCAGTCCAGCTCGTGGTCTTTGGCCATCAGCGGGTCGCCGCCGGAAAAAATGATTTCATCCAATTCGGGATGCTGACGGATATAATCCAGTGCCTGACGCCAGTTGGCCTTATTACCCTGATTATCCTGATACGGGAAATGGCGGCGGAAGCAGTAACGACAGTTCACCGCACAGCCGCCTTTCACCAGCAATAACGCGCGGTTGTGATATTTGTGCAGCAACCCCGGCACGACGCTGTGTTGCTCATCAAGTGGATCGTGGGTGAAGCCTGGCGTGGCAATAAACTCCTCACGCGCGGTCAATACCTGTCGCAGCAACGGGTCGTCAGGATTGCCTTTTTGCATCCGTGCAGCGAATGCGCGTGGTACTCGCAGAGCAAAAAGCCTGCGTGCATCGTTACCTTGTCGGAGTTTAGCGTGATCGTTCAGTGCCAAAAGTTGCAGTAATTCATCAGGATCGGTAATTACGTCTGCAAGTTGCTGCAACCAATCTTCTCTGGAAGGTATATTTAGGGTTACAATGTGTGCCATTTTTTTGGCTTCGTACCAGTATTAAATTGTAGAGGGCCTTTATGGCGACTTATTCTAGCAACGATTTTCGTTCCGGTCTTAAAATCATGTTCGAAGGCGAGCCGTATGCCATCGAATCCAGTGAATTTGTGAAGCCGGGTAAAGGCCAGGCTTTTGCTCGTGTAAAAATGCGTCGCCTGTTGACGGGCTCTCGCGTTGAAAAAACCTTCAAATCTACCGATTCTGCAGAAGGCGCAGATGTTGTAGATACCAACATGAACTACCTGTACAACGACGGTGAGTTCTACCACTTCATGCACCCTGAGACGTTTGAACAGCATCAGGTTGAAGAGAAGACCGTTGGTGATTCTGCAAAATGGCTGCAGGACAACGCTGAATGTATCGTTACCCTGTGGGATGGTCGTCCTATCGCTGTTCAGCCGCCGAACTTCATCGAAGCTGAAATCACCGATACCGATCCAGGCCTGAAAGGCGATACCGCAGGAACAGGTGGTAAGCCTGCTACGCTGAGCACTGGCGCGGTCGTTAAAGTGCCATTGTTCGTACAGATCGGCGAAGTGGTCAGAGTTGACACGCGTTCTGGTGAGTACGTTTCACGCGTTAAGTAATGTATCTGAAAAGGCCGCCTTTCTGGAAGGGCGGCTTTTTTGATCCCGTAGCCTCATTGAAATCACCTTCTTGCTTTTCCCCTCATCCGAAAAAATCCCCACAAGAATTAAAATTGGCTACGCTTAAAAAGCAGTCACTTTCGTACCGTTGAAATCCTACTCTCATAAAGAAGGAACCGAGTATGTTGAAGAAAGCGTTTGTTGCCATTTTCTCTCTGGTTATTCTCTCTGCGGTGGTTGGGTGTAATACCACCCGAGGGGTTGGACAAGATGTTGAGGCGGGTGGGAAGGCTATTCAGCGCAGCGCCCAATAATCAACATAGGAAATAAGTCGTAATAACTTTTCCGAGTGGAAGAAAATGCCGTTTGTGGTGTTTTCTTCCCCGCGGCGAGATAATGTGAAAGTGGATCACTCGGAGAAGTAATAATGTCGCCTATTTTCATTACTGTCGGCATGCTGACATTGAGTAATATATTTATGACGTTTGCCTGGTACGGGCATTTACGCTATTTCAGCGGCCGTACCTGGATAATTGCCGCGTTGGTCAGTTGGGGGATTGCGTTATTCGAATACCTCTTGCAGGTGCCAGCAAATCGGATTGGCTATCAGGTTGCTTCTGCCGGTCAATTGAAGATATTGCAGGAAGTGATCAGCCTTTCCGTATTTATCCCTTTCTCAATGATCATTCTAAAAGAACCGTTCCGCACCGATTATATTTGGGCGGGGCTGTGCCTGCTGGGCGCGGTTTTCTTTATGTTCCGCGATAAGATTATGGGATAGGGATAACGTACCGGTTATCCCATTGTTGCGCCCAATACGCTTAGATTACTGATTAACCCAGATAAGCGCTTCTGTCGGGAAGCCGTAGCGTTTGGCTATGGCGACCAGTTTGTCGCGTGTCGCGGCATCCAGCGTTGGCGTGCGTGAGAGTATCCACAGATAGTCACGGTTCGGCCCGCAAATCAGGGCATAGCGGTAATCGTCATCCAGCTCAATAATGTTGTAACCGCCATAAAATGGCCCGAAGAACGACACTTTTAGCGCGCCACGCTGAGGCGAACCTGTGAAGTAGGCTTTCCCGGTACTTTCTTTCCATTCCTGTTTTTCGACGTTAAAACCACGGTTGATTACTTTGATACCGCCATCATCCCGTGGGCTGTAGGTTGCTGTCACGCGTTCCAGATGGCGTTCAAAGCGATGGTCGAGACGAGCGATCTCGTACCATGTGCCGAGGTAGCGATTGACGTTAAAATTTTCCACGACGGTGACGTTATCGGGCGGCGTTACGCTACAGGCGACAGAAAAGAGTGCCACCAGCGCGGCAATGCAGGCTTTTCCGCAGCGCCTGATGGTGAGTAACAGGGGTTTGAAGAAAAGCGTGTTAAAGCGAATCGCGTTAAAGTGCATCATATTGACGTCTCATCGTTTTCATCTCTGTTCCAGTATAGACGATGGGGTGTGCAGGTGCGGAAATAAAACGGCCTGCGACGATGTCGTGCAGGCCGTGAGGTACCAATTTACGGTGTGAGCTTTACAGCGTGACGACGCCGATGACGGTCACCACGGTTAGGATTGCCGCCAGACCGTAGAACACCCATTTTCCGGCAGGAACGTGGATTTTCAGGTCATGCATCGCGTGGTGGATGCGGTGTAAGCCACACCAGAGCGGAAGCACAATCATCAGCAGCAAAAAGACGCGGCCGATAAAGCTCTGGCTGAACGCGGCGATGCGCTCATAGGTTAGCGCATCCGGGAACAGCCCCAGAGGCAGCATCACGCCGACCAGCAGGATAATCACCGGGGCGAAGAACGCGCTCCACATCCCACCGGCGCCGAACAGGCCCCAGAAAGGCGGTTCGTCAGAACGTTTTGGCGTTGGGTTAATCACGTTATTTCTCCTGTTCAGAATAGTAAGGCGATCGCCAGAACGGCTACGGTTACCACCACGGTGACAGCCCACAGCCCTTTAATGAGTGGCTCCGGCCCCATTTTTTCATCTTTAACGATGATGATGCTGGCCTTCGGTGCCAGTTCAAACCAGGTTTTGGTGTGCAGCACGGCGGCCAGTAGTGCAACGATGTTAATCAGCAGCACCAGCGGGTTTTGCAGGAAACTGACGAAGTGTGCCCAGCCTTCCGGCCCGTTCTTCAGTGCGAAAACGCCGCACATCAGTACGATGCTGAACCAGACGGCGGGGACAGCCGTCCCCTCACGCAGCATATAAAAGCGGTAGAACCCCAGCTTTTTCCACCAGGTCGGCGACATGTCGCGAACATACGCTTTACGTTTAGTTGTCATCATTGTCCCTCCCTTATTGTGGTTTCAGCATGGCGATCATGAAGTCTTTCGCGCTTTCGACTTTGCCTTGCTGGATAGCCGCGGCTGGGTCGACATGCTTCGGACACACTTCTGAGCAGTAGCCCACAAACGTACAGCTCCACACGCCGTTATTACCGTTCAACTGCGGCATACGTTCTTTCTTGCCGCGATCGCGGTTGTCCAGGTTATAACGGTGCGCCAGCGTAATCGCCGCCGGGCCGATGAACTCAGGGTTCAGGCCAAACTGCGGGCATGCCGCGTAGCACAAACCACAGTTAATACAGCCGGAGAATTGGTGATACTTCGCCATTTGCGCCGGAGTCTGCTTGTTCGGGCCATCAGTTGGTTTACGATCGTTGCCGATGATATACGGCTTGATGGCTTCCAGACTCTCGATGAAGTGGGTCATATCGACCACTAAATCGCGCTCGATGGGGAAGTTGCCCAGCGCTTCGACCTTCATACCCTTCGTGTAGTCACGCAGGAACGTTTTACAGGCCAATTTAGGGACGTTATTCACCATCATGCCGCAGGAGCCACAGATCGCCATACGGCAGGACCAGCGATAGGAGAGGTCCGGCGCTAGGTTATCTTTGATATAACCCAACGCATCCAGCAGGGAAGTCTGCGTGTTGTACGGGACATCGAACGTTTCAAAATAGGGTTCATTGTCCTGTTCAGGGTTATAGCGCATGACTTCCATTTTCAGGGTTTTGATCGTCTCAGCCATTCGCCTGCTCCTTCTTGCTGCCTTCCTGCGCATCACCTTCTGCACCGTATACGCGTTTGGCCGGTGGAAGTTTGGTAATCTTCACATCGCTGTACTCCAGACGTGGTGCGCCTTCCGGGTTATAGAACGCCAGCGTATGCTTCAGGAAGTTAACGTCATCACGCTCGGTGCAACCTTCATCCAGACGCTGGTGCGCGCCGCGAGACTCTTTACGGTTGAACGCCGAGTGCGCCATACATTCCGCAACATCCAGGCTGTGACCCAGCTCAACGGTGTACAGCAGGTCGGTGTTGAACACGCTGGAGCGGTCGGTGATTTTCACGCGTTTGAAGCGCTCTTTCAGCTCAGCAATCTTATCGACGGTTTTCTGCATCAGATCGGTGGTGCGGTAAATACCACAGCCTTCTTCCATCGACATGCCCATTTCGTCGCGGATTTTCGCCCAGCTTTCGGTGCCTTCTTGATTCATCAGGTCGTGCAGGCGCTGTTCGATGTCACGCGTTTGTGCATCCAGCGCCGCACCGTTGGCGGGTGCTGCCGCCTGTGCGCGCTGTACGGCATGTTCACCCGCAACGCGCCCGAAGACCACCAGTTCGGCCAGCGAGTTGGAGCCCAGACGGTTCGCGCCGTGCAAGCCAACAGAGGAACATTCGCCGACGGCGAAAAGACCCTTGATGCGGGTTTCGCAGTTTTGATCGGTTTCAATACCGCCCATGGTGTAGTGCGCAGTAGGACGAATAGGAATTGGCTCTTTCACCGGATCGACGCCAACATAGGCTTTTGCCAGTTCGCAGATGAACGGCAAGCGTTCCAGAAGCTTCTTCTCGCCGAGGTGGCGCAAGTCGAGGTAAACCACGTCGCCCAACGGGGTTGAGACGGTGCGGCCTGCGCGCCATTCGTGCCAGAACGCCTGCGAGACTTTATCGCGTGGCCCCAGCTCCATGTATTTGTTTTTCGGCTGGCCGAGCGGCGTTTCCGGGCCCATGCCGTAGTCTTGCAGGTAACGGTAGCCGTCTTTGTTGACCATGATGCCGCCTTCGCCGCGACAGCCTTCAGTCATCAGGATACCGGAACCGGGCAGACCGGTCGGGTGATACTGAACGAATTCCATATCACGCAGCGGGACGCCGTGGCGGAACGCCATGCCCATGCCGTCGCCGGTGACGATGCCGCCGTTGGTGTTGTACCGGTACACGCGACCTGCGCCGCCTGTTGCCAGTACCACGGCATTCGCGCGGATCTGAACCAGCGAACCTTCCATCATATTGATGGCAACAAGACCGCGCGCCTGGCCGTCATCGACCAGAACGTCGAGGACAAAGTGCTCGTCAAAACGTTGGATTTGTGGATATTTAAGGGACGTTTGGAACAGCGTGTGCAGCATGTGGAAGCCGGTCTTATCGGCGGCAAACCAGGTGCGTTCGATCTTCATCCCGCCAAAGCGGCGAACGTTGACAGAACCATCCGGTTTACGGCTCCAGGGGCAGCCCCACTGTTCCAGTTGAATCATCTCTTCCGGGCAGTGTTTGACGAAGTGCTCAACCACGTCTTGTTCACACAGCCAGTCGCCACCGGAGACGGTGTCGTTGAAGTGATAATCGAAACTATCGTGTTCCTGAGTCACTGCTGCTGACCCACCTTCTGCCGCCACGGTATGGCTACGCATTGGGTAGACTTTTGAGATCAGCGCAATTTTCAGTTGAGGGTTGGCTTCTGCGGCAGCAATTGCCGCTCGTAGGCCAGCACCTCCGGCCCCGATAATGGCCAAATCGGCATTAAAGGTTTGCAATGCATTCCTCCAGTTACTTAAGTTAATTAAGTTAAAATAAAAAAATAATATCTATTCATTTCTGTATTTATATCCGAGCTTAATATCAAACCCGCTGAAAATTATGTGATAGAGGTATAAAGAATAGATAAACCTATAATTTTTGTGTGGGAATAATTATACCGAATTATAGGTAGATGAAATTTGATGTGATCCCGTATTTTGTCGTTTTTTCAGCGAATCTCGTATTTATTGATAAAAACGTGATCGAAAGACTTATTTAGGTGGAAATGATGCTTTTATTTCTTTAATAACCCTTTTGAAGGGGATATAAGAAAATGATCCACTGGAGATAATTTACGGCTGCTATCCTGAGCGCACCCTCTTAAAGGGTAGAGCATACCTTGCTGAAAAGCGCGTCAGGCTTTTTTCCGCTGGAAATTTGGGCTGAGGCGGGTAGACTGCACGCCCTGTTTGACTTTGGAGTAAGAACCATGAGCGAGACGACAAGTTGGCAACCTAGTGCTTCTGTCGCTAATTTGTTGAAACGGGCGTCGATCATTGCCGCTATCCGGCGCTTCTTCACCGATCGTGGTGTACTGGAGGTCGAAACGCCTGCGATGAGCCAGGCTACGGTAACGGATATTTTCTTATACCCGTTCCAGACCCGTTTCGTTGGCCCCGGCGCTGCGGATGGCATGACGCTGTATTTGATGACCAGCCCGGAATACCACATGAAACGTCTGCTGGCTGCTGGCAGCGGACCGATCTTTCAGCTGTGCCGAAGTTTCCGCAATGAAGAGTCAGGCCGACACCACAACCCTGAATTCACCATGCTGGAATGGTATCGCCCTCACTATGATATGTACCGCCTGATGAATGAGGTCGATGATCTGTTGCAGCAGGTACTGGATTGTGAAAGCGCGGAGATGCTCTCGTATCAGCAGGCATTTCTACGCCATCTGGAAATCGACCCGTTGTCTGTCGACAAAGCGCAGCTGCGCGAAGCGGCAGAAAAAATCGGATTGGGTGATATCGCTTGCCGTGAAGACGATCGCGATTCGCTGGTACAGATGCTGTTTACCTTTGGCGTGGAGCCGCACATCGGGCGCGACAAACCGGCGTTTGTCTACCATTTCCCGGCCACTCAGGCTTCGTTGGCTGAGATCAGCTCGGAAGATCATCGCGTCGCCGAGCGTTTTGAGGTCTATTTCAAGGGGATCGAGCTGGCGAACGGCTTCCGTGAATTGACCGACGCCGATGAGCAGCGTCAGCGCTTTGAGCAGGACAACCGTAAGCGTGCCGCACGTGATTTGCCACAGCAGCCGATTGATGAAAATCTGCTGGCGGCGTTGAAACACGGTCTGCCGGAGTGTGCAGGTGTTGCGTTAGGCGTGGATCGTTTGATCATGCTGGCGCTAAATGCCGAGAAGTTGAGTGACGTGATTGCGTTCTCTGTAGAACGCGCGTAACCCATCTGATCCAGGGCGGAGCCATATCTGGCTGCCGCCCATTTGCCCTTCTTATAAGCTGCCTGGCGTCCGCTGCCGTGGCGTCAGCGTTCTTCCACTGCGCGACAGATTGTCCATTCTCACCTGGAACGGTGGGAAAGGGAGATCCAGATTGTGCTTGCGATAGTTTTCCAGAATCAACTGATGCAACTCATGGCGCAGCGGCATACGGTGCCCCATTTCGGCGGCGAACACGCGCAGCTCGAAAATCTGAATCCCCTGTTGCAGGTCAACCAGAAAGGCTTCTGGCTCTGGCGTATCCAGAATCAACGAACAGCGCTTCACCGCATCCATAAGCAGTTCCGTGACTTCCTGGCTGTTTGCGTCCGCTGGGGCAGGCACCGTCAGCACGACACGTGTGACGGAATCCGACAGCGACCAGTTGATAAACTGCTCGGTAATAAATGCCTTGTTTGGCACGATGATTTCTTTGCGGTCCCAGTCGGAAATGGTGGTGGCGCGGGTATTAATACGCATGACGCTACCGGTGAGATCGCGGATCGTAACGGTATCGCCGATACGGATCGGTTTCTCAAACAGGATGATCAGGCCAGAGATGAAGTTGGCGAAGATCTCCTGCAAGCCGAACCCGAGTCCCACACCTAGTGCGGCCACCAGCCATTGCAGCTTCGACCATTCGATCCCGATCAGCGAGAACCCCATCAGACAGCCGATCAGCATCAAAATATATTTGCTGATGGTGGTAATGGCATAGCCGCTGCCCGGCGACAGATCCAGGTGCTGTAGGATCGCCAGCTCTAGCAGCGCAGGCAGGTTACGCACCAGTTGTGCGGTAATAATAAAGATCAGAATGGCGATCAGCACCGATCCCAGCGTAATCGCCTGAACGCTCTCCACGCCTTTGACCGTGCTGGAAACATCCCACAGGCTGATATTTTCCAGGAAGGCGAAGGCTGAATGAATTTCCGACCACAGCGCGATAACGGAAACCAGCGCGATCAGCGTTAGGATGGATCGCACCAGTTGCAGGGATTTGGCGCTGATGGCGTCCAGATCGACGACAGGCTCTTCCACCGCTTCCGAACTGCTTTCATGGGACGACGCAGACGGCGCGTCTTCTTCACCTTTGGCACGCTGCGCCAGAATTTCCGAACGTCGCTGTTTGGCACGGTCAAAGGCGATACGGCGTCGCTGAATCAGCATCCAACGGCGAATAATGTGGTAGACCACCAACAGGAAGAACCAGATAGAGACGGAGGTTTCCAGGCGTGCCAGCAGCGCCTGCGCGGTTGCCAGATAGCCGATGCAGGAGGCTAAGGCTGCAATGAGCGGCATGGCGATCAGGATGTTCCACATCGCACGGTTAACGGAGTTTTCCCCAGAACCTTCTTTATCCAGATACAGCGGGATACCGGCGCGTTTTAACCCGGTCGTAACTAGACTCAACGCCATACAGAGCAGGATGAAACAGAGCCGCCCCAGCGTGCTGGAAAACTCGCGATCGTTGAGCTTATCGAACGTAATCAGCGCCATAATCAGCGGCACGATAAAGGCGATGGAAAGGCGATAGTAGCGCATCGCTCTGGCGACGCGTTCCGGCGACCAGCGAAAGTGGACAATAAACAGCCCCTGCGGGTGCGCGAATGAGGCGCTGATCATCACCAGCCACATCAACGGCACGGTGGCGGTCACGCTGTCGCCGATGGCGACGGCAATCGGATAAGGCCAGGCGTTTTGCAGCCCGTAGCCCAGCGCGGCCCAGAGCACCGGCAGCGGCAGGGCAGTAAGGATGGACCAGAACACGGTACGCAGTGTCAGCATAAAGTGATCTAGCGTGACTTTACCGACGCGACTGCTGGCGCGCTCCATAAACGCATGATAGTGGCGGCGGGAGCTGATACTGAAGCCCACCAGCAGCAGCGCGCCCAGCAGCGGCAGCACGGTTTCCTGACTGGTGACCATCATCACCAGCGCGCTACCCAACTGCGTCAGCGTATCCAGAGACAGCAGACGCGTCAGATCCTGCACCAGTTTGAGCGGATAGGCGAACGTCACAGGATCGACATCCGCCACCCAGAACAGATCGCGGTGGGCCGCTTCCCGTGTTTCGGTTAGCGCATCCGCCAGCTGGTTATTGGCGACTTTGAGCTTGGTCAGTTCCAGTATCTGTGAGTCACAGCCGGAGATCAGTGAAGTCAGCAGGTCGCGCTGGGTACGCATTTGGTCGGTCAGAATCCGCTGTTGTGCGCTGGTCAGCGGATCGCCGTTATCCTGCTTGGCATTATCAAGATCCTGCGGTTTGTTGATCAGGTCTTCAAAGTGCAGCCGCTGTACGCGCAACTGCGCCATGTCGCTATCCAGCAACTGAGGTTTGGGCATTTCCGGCAGACGCGCGATTTGCGCCCGTAGCGTTTCTCCCAATATCGGTGAAACGCCGAGCCACTGTGCCTGCTCGCGGATGGTACTCAGCGCCTGACGAACCTGAATGGTGTGCGTGGCAGCCTGACGCTGTTGAGAGGCGATCAGATCCATCCGTTGCGCCTGTTGGTTCAGCGCGACGGAGAGCTCGCGGTTTACCTGTAACTGTTTGCTGATGACGCTGGGCAAATCACCACTTTGTTCCGCGAGAAGCTCTGTGCGCTCTAATGCCTGCTCGGCTTCGCGCTGGCGTAGGTTATTGAGCCTGCTGCGTAAATCCTGTTGCAGCAGATCCAGCCTGTCGTGGCGCTTTTTATACAGCTCGACGCGCAGCCGGGATAGCTCCTGACGATTGCTGGCTGACAGCTGTGCCAGCTCCAGTTCGTCCACCCGGCTTTTGCGTAGCGCGGATTCCGCCTGAAGCGCGACGAGCTGCGCTTGCCCCAGCGGCGTAGCGGGCGTACCGAGAGACTGAATGCGGCGTTCCGCATCGCTTTGCATACGGCTGGCTTCGGTTTGCTGCTGCGGAAGTTGACTGAGCGAATCGCCGATTTCACGCAGTCGATCCTGTTCCTGTTGGAGTTGGCGGGCCTGTTCCAGCAGTTGGCTGCTTGTTTGCAGCAGTTGCTGTTCAAGATCGTTGCTGGAGAGTCCCTCGGGAATCGACGAAGGTTTGCTGTCTTCGGCATTAAGCTGGCGACGGAGTTCCTGAACCAGCTTGGGGAAATCATCAATAACGCGCTGATATTGTGTGGCGCGTTCCAGCGCCTCTTTACGATCCTGTAGGGTGTTCAGCGCAGCCTGATATTCCTCAACGACTTTTGCCTGATCGGCTGCACCTTTATTGGCCTCCGCCTGCTGTAGCTGCTGGCGTAGCTGCGCCTCATTGGGCGCGGTGGCAGCCAACGTGGCAGTTGATAATAAACATCCCAGAAGAAAAGTCAGAATCAGACGCACGTTAGCTACCCTTTATTACAAACAACACGCTTACAAGCGACTAAAGCCGGACGCTATTTACGGCGCGTCGGGCTTGTGGCCCGTCTGGCCGGACGCGTCAATCGCAGTATTTTGTCCCTGAGCCTGAGCCTGAGCCTGAGCCTGAGCAGGCTCAGGCGTTGCAACGACAGGCGACGGTGCGGCGTCGTTTGCTGCCAGTTCGGTTCCTTCCGGGAAGATGACAGGCGTTGGTTCATCCTGACGGACTTCGGCAAACGGTTCACCCACACGGGTCACGCTCAGGGGGTTTAGATGAGCGGCAAACTGGAGATTGTTGCCTGCGGCAAACAGGTTAATCACCGTTGAACCCAGCTTGAAGCGGCCCATTTCCTCGCCTTTCGCCAGTACGACGGCACCTTCTTCACCCGCCTGCGGGTAAGTCCAACGCTTGATGATGCCTTCACGTGGTGGCGTCACCACACCGGACCACACGGTTTCGATGCTGCCGACAATGGTCGCACCGACCAGAATTTGTGCCAATGGCCCGAATTCAGTATCGAACAGGCAAATGACGCGTTCGTTACGCGCAAACAGATTCGGCACGTTATCGGCCGTCAGCAGATTGACGGAGAACAGATCGCCCGGCACATAAATCATCTCGCGCAGCACGCCGTCACATGGCATGTGGAGGCGGTGATAATCACGCGGTGAAAGATAAATGGTGGCAAACAGACCGTCGCGGAACAAATCGGCCATTATATAGTTACCGGCCAGCAGCGCTTCCAGCGTGTAGTCGTGCTTCTTCGCCTGAATCAGCTTGCCGTCGGTAATGGGGCCAAATTGCGACAGTACGCCGTCAGCAGGCTGCACCAGACGGTGCGCATGGGGATCGACAGGGCGAATGCCCGGACGCAGAGGGCGAACGAAAAACTCGTTAAACGTGCGATAGGATGCGGTATCCGGCTGCTGCGCTTCCTGCATGTTGACATTGTATTGGCGGACAAACAGATCGATCACCAGCTTGGTGAGTTTTCCCGCACGCTTATTGGCTCCCCAGCCAGCTAAGCGGGTCAGCCAGATCTTGGGAAGCCAATACTGTAATTTGATTTTGATATTATCCAGCACGGTGAGCCTCTTGGATTAATAGTGCGCCATAAAATAAGCTGTCTGGGAAACACATCTGACGTTGTCAGCGGTAGCCCAGAAAGAGAGTCAGCGAATTCGTTAACTCTCAAAGGGGGCGCATTGTAACGATGGTCATGATAAATGTCAGTTATCTGTATCTGAAAAGCCTTTACGCGTTTTTACTTGTGCCATGCTTTCCAGAATACGGTGATAGTTATCATAGCGCTCTACGGCAATCTCTCCGCGCTCCAGTGCGGCGTTAATTGCGCAGCCCGGATCGTTTTCATGTTTACAGTCGCGGAACTTACACGAACCGATGTATTTGCGTAGCTCGATGAAACCACGCGTAACCTGTTCGGGTTCCAGATGCCACAGACCAAATTCGCGCACGCCCGGTGAGTCGATGACGTCGCCGCCGTGCGGGAAATGGTAAAGTCGGGAGGCGGTGGTTGTGTGCTGTCCCAATCCTGAGGTATCGGAAACCTCATTCACCAGAATCCGTTCTTCATCCAGTGCGAGCAGCGCGTTAAGCAGGCTGGATTTCCCTACGCCTGATTGTCCGGCGAAAATACTAATACGGTCGGTGAGCGCCTGTTCCAGCTCAGGGATACCTTGTTGAGTGTGGCTGGACACCATCAGCACGCGATAGTTGAGCGCGCGGTAGATATCCATCAATTTATCAACAAATTGGCGGGATTCGTCATCCAGCAGATCAATTTTGTTCAGTACGATCAGCGGTTCGATCTCCAGCGTTTCGCAGGCGACCAGATAGCGATCGATAATGTTCAGCGACAGTTCAGGCAAGATCGCGGAGACGATCACGATCTGATCGATATTGGCGGCGATCGGCTTAATGCCATCGTAATAGTCAGGACGTGTCAGGACGGAATGACGGGGGTGAACGGCTTCCACGATCCCGCTGATGCCAGCGAGTGATTCATGGCCGGGGCGCCAGACGACGCGGTCGCCAGTCACCAGCGATGAAATGGTCCGACGAATGTTGCAGCGGTGCACCACGCCATCGGTGGCTTCGACATCGGCGTGCATACCGAATCGGCTGATGATAATGCCTTCCTGCGCATCGCCCAGTTGGCTATCTTCCCATTCGACTTTGCTTTCCGTTTTTTTCAGGCGACGCTGATGGTTTGCGCTAACCCGACGCTGCTGACCTTTCGACAGTTTCTTTTTGCTCACTGAGCCTCACTTAATAAGATTTATCGTTCGCGGCAGCGCGTTATCGCCCCACCCGTCATACTTCAAGCTGCATGTACGTTGGCTCCTTCGTTCACCTCAGTCACTTACTGGTGTAAGCTCCTGAGGATTTACTACGTCGCCGCCTTCCTGCAACTCGAATTATTTAGGGTGTATAATACACCCTATTTGATTGTCAGCCTTAAACCACCTCCTCAGGAGGTGGTGATTGTCCCTGTGAGGCTATAGCCTGAAGGAAGCCCATGCCAGAAAATTCCAGCTTACTCACCACAAGTAAGAAGGAAATCACTGACATGAGCAGTTATAGAAGTTCAGCACATGTGTTTTGGCGTTGCAAATACCACTTGGTTTGGACCCCAAAATATCGCTACAAGATTTTAACGGGCACAGTAGGGAAAGAGCTTTACCGTTCGATTTACATACTTTGCAATATGAAAGATTGCGAGATATTGGAACTAAATGTTCAACCAGACCATGTTCATCTTGTAGTGATGGTTCCACCGAAACTCTCAATTTCAACGCTAATGGGCGTCCTGAAAGGGCGCACGGCAATTCGTCTCTACAATAAATTCCCGCATATAAGAAAGAAACTGTGGGGCAATCACTTTTGGGCTAGAGGATACTTTGCGGACACGGTGGGAGTGAACGAAGAAATTATCAGACGTTACGTGAGGTATCAGGATAAGAAAGACCAAGAGTACGAACAGCAAATGGAATTATTGCAGGATTAAAACGGACAAGGCCCCCTTCTAGGGGGCCCCACTTAAAGCCACCTCTTGAAGAGGTGGATTTTTACTTTAATTAACTGATACCACCTTGTCGGTATCAGCACTGGGGCGGATACTGTTATCCTTGTATCGATGACAGGGCACAAGGCAACAGTAACACCCACGCAACAGGAACACCCACGATGGTAGATGAAAATAATCTGATCTGGATCGATCTCGAAATGACCGGCCTGAACCCGGATCGCGATCGTATCATTGAGATCGCAACGCTGGTGACGGATGCTAATCTGAACGTGTTGGCTGAAGGGCCGGTACTGGCGGTGCACCAGCCGGATAGCCAATTAGCGCTGATGGATGATTGGAATGTGCGTACACACGGCGCCAGCGGCCTGACGGATCGCGTCAAAGCCAGCACCACGGATGAACGTGCCGCCGAGCTGGAAACGCTGGCGTTTCTACAAAAATGGGTGCCAGCGGGTAAATCACCGATCTGTGGCAATAGCATTGGGCAGGATCGCCGCTTCCTGTTCCGCTATATGCCGGAGTTGGAAGCTTACTTTCACTACCGCTATCTGGATGTCAGCACGCTCAAAGAGCTGGCGCGACGCTGGAAGCCGGAAGTTCTGACAGGCTTTAAGAAGCAGGGCACGCATCAGGCGATGGACGACATTCGAGAATCCCTGGCGGAACTGGCTTATTACCGTGAGAATTTTCTGCGGTTGTAGATGAAGCAAGATGGGTAGGGCGTGATGTGCAGCGAATTGCTGCTATTTACGCCACAACTCTACGCAACAACGTTTGTTTTGTCAGCGAGAGTCTGTTTTATCAACACATTGTTTTTTTTATCAGCAGTCAGACAATTTTTCATTTTTTGGGGCTTGCGGTTAAACGGATTTCTCGTATAATGCGCACCCCATAACGATGAAGAATTTCAATTAAAGAACTTCAACATCGTGTGAAGATTTCCCGGGCGGGAATAGCTCAGTTGGTAGAGCACGACCTTGCCAAGGTCGGGGTCGCGAGTTCGAGTCTCGTTTCCCGCTCCACGTTTTATCACTGTTTGTCACCATACAATCAGTGCGCAGTAATCAGACGTAACGCCTGTTAATGTCTGTCCGATATGCGGGAATAGCTCAGTTGGTAGAGCACGACCTTGCCAAGGTCGGGGTCGCGAGTTCGAGTCTCGTTTCCCGCTCCAATCTTTTCATCTCTCTTTTTTCTTGTACCATCAATTTCCCTGTCGTGCCTAAAATCTATTCGTTTTTCCGTTGTGCAACGATACCGTTAGTACGCGGCGTCGCTTCCTTGTTTGGTGATATACCCGTGATCATTGAAGATGCTTGATTTTACGCACTAAGGAGATCATGCTCATCCGCTATGAAGATATTTATTACCGACGAACAGAAAGCCGAACTTGAGCACCTTCATGACAATACTCGTGACGGTCGTGTTCGTGACCGCATTAAAGCCGTCCTTCTTGCTTCAGAAGGTTGGACTTCTGCGATGATTGCTCAAGCTCTACGTCTGCACGAAACGACGGTAAATCAGCACATCAACGATTACGTCAACCAGCGTAAACTCAAACCTGAAAATGGCGGCTCGGCAAGTCGGCTTAATGCGGAACAAACCGCCTATTGCCATCCCATCTGCTAAACAAACGGCCTTATAGCATTTCAAAAGAGAAATAAGGCTCGCTCCTCTTCCTATGGAAAGACCGCTTCCGGCATTCTCATCGAGATAAAAATAGCGTTTAAAAACAACACTAAGTTTTTTATTATGGTAACCAACAACATAGTCCTTCTCATAACAATGAAAGTCTTTCGGATCGCCGACTAATTCGTACCCTTGAGAAAGCAGCTCTGTCGGCGAAAAATCCTTAAGCCCAAAAATGTCTGGATGCCGAATGGTCGATGCTTTCAAGTACGTAATAAAAAGATTAAAAAAAGTATTCTCAATATTGCCTACCAACCGCGTATTGCGCACCTGCATGTGTATAAGCAGCATGATGACCGTCAGGAGTCATTATGTTACCTGATTGTATAAGGATGATATCATCCACGATAAGATAGCCAAATGCCGTGTGCCGTTAATCGCGCACCGAGATGGTAGCCCCAACTGCACTATTCGTTTCCGACAAAACGATTATTTAATTCTGAGTAACCAACATTTATGAAATACCGCCATTTTCTGTTTGACCTTGACGACACGCTGTTGGATTTCAAAGCCTCTGAGCGTCTTTCGTTTGCGCGTACGCTGAAGGATCTTGGCGTCGATATTGAAAATACGACCCTGTTTGCGGACTATCAGCGAGAAAACTCTCAGCTATGGAGCGCGTTCGAAAAGGGGGAGATCGCCAAAGATGTACTGAAATTCGAACGATTCCGTCGCACCTTCTCCCTTCATGGCATTGATATCGATCCTCACAAGGCGAGCAGCCTCTATCTGGAGTGCCTGCCTGAGACCGTCGTGCTGGTGGATGGCGCGGTTCAGCTATGCGAAGCGCTTGCCGAGATCGGTGAAGTTGGCATTATTACCAACGGCATTGAGTATGTGCAGGCGCAGCGGGTGGCGAACTCGGGGTTGGCGGACTGGCTCACGTTTGTTGCTACCTCTGAAGCTTGCGGCTTCGCTAAGCCGGATGCGCGCTTCTTTGAATTCTCAGCCAGCAAGTTCAGCTCGTTCAAAAAAGCCGAGGCGATCATCGTGGGCGACAGACTTGATGCCGATATTCTGGGTGCAAACCTGTACGGCATCGACAGCTGTTGGTTCAATGCCAGTGGGGCTGCCAACGATTCGGATATTGCGCCAACTTATGAGGCCGCAACCCTGCAAGATGTCTTCACACAGATCGGTACCAGCGTGTAAACCTGTACCATGCCGCATTGGCGACAATCACTGCTATCGACCCGCTTTGGGTTGTCGTCGGACTCTACTTAGCTGTTTCCTGAATAATAAAACCGCTTAAGATAAAAGGAACGGCTGATATTGGTTATTTAATTAGCTTCAGGTCAGCTTTTCTGTGACGCTTTTGATCATCATAGACATTTTCATGTGAGCCGAGGTTCAATAAATATATTTCGAGTTTAGCGTCAACCCAGCGATAACTCAGGAGATATTGCTGGTTACTCATATAAAATTTATGTACCCAAAGATAATTTAGATCACCCTTTTTGCGCTCACCCATCTCAGGTTCGTCAATGATAAGTTCAATCTGTTCATCGACGGTTTTCTGTTCTTGTTCTGTCAGAGTGGCAAATTTCTTCTCAAAACGGCGTGACTGATATACCTCAAGATTTTTCCCGGTCTCTTCTGCGCACATACTTTGTCATTCTTCCATTGTCGATTTCTGATTTCGCCAGCAGAATTTCGTTGATGAAGGAAAAAGGTAATTCAGGGTTATCCTCAGCAATACGGCCAATTTTAGCCCAGTACTCTATTTGCTTTGGCACGCTTCGGCTCATTGCTTCTGCATGTACTTTCACTTCTTCAACAAAATCATCATCCAGGCGGATGCTTGTTGCCATATTTCGGTACTCCATGATGTAGTCACCACAGCCTCTTAGTGATGGTTTTGATGATACGTCACCTTTCGACGCACTACGGATCTTAGTTTGCGACAAATTGTCGCAATGTGCAATCTATTTTCTTACTGCAGCCCGCAAAATGGCTATGCCTTGCCTTTGCGATCGTTTTCATGAAATACCCCCTCAGTAGTCGCAGACCAGAAATACGCGGTCGAAGCGTTGGGCTGCGAGGTCGCTACGGTGGATGATGAAATTTAGCGTGCCGTCATCCCACTGAAATTGTCCATCCAGACAGGCCTGAAACAGCACCAGCCAGTCCTGCGCTTCGCCGCCCAATTGTTGTGCTGCCTGCAACTCGGGCAATTCATGCTGGCTGAAACCACAGCCGTTGACTCGGGCAATACCCTGATATTCAGGCAACGGGGCATCAGGCGGAAAGTCCGATGGCAGCATCTCCTTTTCGATCATCCAGACGAGTTGCTCTTCCGTCGCTTTACTATTAGGTAACAGATTGAATGCGCCCAGTTGCCGCAACTGCCAGGCGTAATATTGCGCAAAGCCAAGACGGGACAGCGCATTGTCATACGCATCATCATGCAATGCTGTCTGTTGTTCCTGACTCAGATGTGAGCACAATAGGGCGTCAAGGTGAGGATTTTGGCGCAATGCATAAAAGCTGGGTACGGCGATGCTGGTTCTTGGATGCAGTTTAAAGGCGGGCTTTTGCCCGAGGGTCTTCTCGTCATTGAAGGCCAGGCCGGCAAAGCGCATACCGCTGCACAGACGGGCGGCATCCTGCACATAGATGACTTTCCCTCGGGTTGTTACAGGGCTACTTCCACATTCCAGAAAGAAGAATAGGGTCCCCTCGCGCGGCAGATAGTCCTGTAACGGTGCTAAGGCGCGGCAGTCTATCTGGGCAATAAATTCCAGCGGTACATGATAGCGCTGTGTGACGTCGTCCCAGGGGAAAATGCACACATCTTTTCCGTCTTCACCTTCTTGCCAGCACTCCTCGTATGCGAGCAAGGTATCTTCGGTGATGCTGACGCAAGGGTAGGGGATATCAACAGGTAAATCCGGCAGGCCGCCCAGCCGATGATTGCCCAGTGCGGTCTGGTCGTCCTCTGTGCCATGATAGAAATCGACGCTGCTGCGTAAGGTGCCAGCCACAGCATCAGCGATGGGGGCGATAGCATTCGCTGAGAGCAGCGAGTTCAGAAGATGTTGTCGCTGTGGAGAATGTTCCGCCAGCAGCGGGCGCAGGGCGGGTTCGACAGCCACGGAGGGATTGGCCGACTCTTCCATGTGTATGATTGGCATAACGACTCCTGTTTGAATACTTGCTCCTTAGAACAGGAGCTTAGCGACACGACTCTCAGACTATGTCTGCCCGAAAAGTGTGCTCATCCCGATCCGTCGCCTGTAGCCCGAATAGAGGGGCAATAAAGCACGAAATAACGCAGAGAAAAACGCAGCAACCCATCGTTTCTATGATGCCACATTTGCCTGCCTCAGCAAGAAGGCGATGTACTGACGGCAAGCCACTCTGCATCACCCATAATGCATTTTTGTAACGTTTTGCCTTTTTTTGGTGCGTTAACGCCGCCGGAATCCCTGTGTTTACTGCATTTTCACCGCATTGGAAATCATGGCACGGCCTGTGCTTAGTCTTATATACCATCTTGTGTACAAGTTGGGGCGACTCAGGCAATCGACCTGATCGGTTTTTTCAGGCTGGGGTTTATCGGCTGTTGTTAGCTCACCGTTGAAGGGGGAACACATGAAAAATAACAATGACAAGATCGATCGTAAACGCAGGCAGTTGATGAAGTGGTCAGCAGTTAGCGCAGGCGCGTTGACGCTAAGCAGCCTGCTGCCGGGCATGGCTTTTGCTGCCGACGGTGAAGAGATCCGCATCGGCTACTGGCCCATTGTGGGCGGTTTGCCTTTATACGTGGGCGTTGAGCGGGGTTTTTTCAAAGAGGCAGGGTTGAATGTGCGAGCGGTGAAATTCGCCAGCCCGCAACAGATTGTCGAGGGGATGATCACGGGGCGCATACACGGATGCGCCAATGGTACAGCCACCGGCGCGTTGGGATTAGGCGAGATTACCTCACCCGGCCTGTTCAAGATCATTTGTTCGAACCCGTCGAATCATCAGATGGTACTGGATGAATTTCTGGTGCCGTTAAACAGCGACGTAAAAAGCATCGCAGAGCTGAAAGGCAAACGTATTGCCTGTGGACCGGGTATTCAGAATGTGGTGATGACCAAAATCATTCTGGAAAAAAACGGCTTTACGGCGGATGAACTGCGCGTGACGGAGTTGCCGGTTGGGCAGCATGCCGCAGCACTGGCTGCGGGTCAGATTGACGGGGTTTATACGCTGGAACCGACGGGGACGGTAGGCCGACTGAAAGGGCTGTCGCGTACGCTGGAAACAGGCGTGATCTCACGCTATGTGCTCGGTAACCCTGATGCGCCGTGGTTTGGCGGTGCGGCGGCACTCAATAGCGGTTTTATCGAAAGCCGTGCGGCGGACGCAAAACGCTTCACGCAGGCCTATGCCAAATCGGTGCAGTTTATTCAGCAGAATCCGGAAGCGGCTCGTGAGCACATCACCGGATACACCAGCATTGAAGCCGAGCTGAGTAAAGAGGTGCCGTTGCTTGGGTTTGTCATGTATGACGAGCTAAAAGGCGACAATTTGGCGTGGTTCCAGAAGTTTTATGATGTGTTCACCGAAAGAAAAATCTTCCGGCAGCCGGTGGATGTCAGCAGCCTGATTTATCAGCCTTAAGGGAGGAGCTTTATTATGCGCCAGCACTGGACGTCTAAATTATTGCCCGCTGTCGGCCCGATTCTGCTGTTTCTCTTCTGGCAGTTGGCGGTCAGCGCAAAATGGCTGAACCCCATTTTATTACCCTCGCCGGTCGATACGTTGAGCTATATGTTCCAGTCCTTCGCGGATGCCAGCATGCGCACGGATATCGGCGCGACGCTGTACCGTACGCTTGCCGCATTTGGTTTTGCTGCACTGATTGGCGTGCCGCTGGGCGTTATTCTGGGAAGCAACGAAAAGATTTACCGCAGCCTGGAGTTTCTGATCGACTTCTTCCGCTCTACGCCGTCATCAGCGCTGATCCCGCTATTTTTGCTGATTTTTGGCATCACCGACGCGAATAAAATTGCTATTTCGGCTTTTGCCGCTGTGCTGGTGATTCTGTTCAACAGCGCTTATGGCGTGATGAATGCCAAGAAAACCCGTCTGATGGCGGCGCAGGTCATGGGGATTTCGCGCTGGCATATTTTTAAAGACATCATGCTGCTGGAAAGTCTGGCGCAAACCTTTGTCGGCCTGCGCACCGGTGTGTCGATGGCGTTGGTGATTGTGATTGTCGCGGAGATGTTTATTGGCTCGGAAACAGGGCTGGGGCACCGCATCATCGATGCGCAGCAGGTGTTCAACATTCGGGATATGTACGCCTCCATTCTGATTACGGGCGCGCTGGGATATCTGCTTAACGTCCTGTTTCTGATTGTAGAAAAACGAATTGTTCACTGGAGTGGCAAAGCATGATGACACAGAGCATAGCGCAAGTGGAAAAACCGGAGACGGCGCTACCGCCTTATCCGGCACCGAACACCCACGTCACCATTCGCGGGTTGAACAAGTCGTTTGCAGGTCAGCCGCTGTATACCGATCTGAATCTGGATTTGCCGCGCGGCAAGATTGTGTCGATTTTCGGGCCGAACGGATGTGGTAAATCGACGCTGATGAACATGATTGCCGGGCTGATTCCCGTGGATAGCGGCGATATCCTGTTTGATGGCAAGACGCTGGCGGAAACCCGCATTGGCTATGTGTTTCAAAACTACCGTGATGCGCTTTTTCCCTGGATGAGCGCCTGGAAGAATATTGCCTATCCGCTGGTACGTAGCGGGATGAGTAAACACGATGTGCAGACGCGGATGGATGAACTGATCGCGATGTTTGATATTCGTTTCGATCTTCAGCGTTATCCGTATGAGCTTTCAGGTGGACAACAGCAGACGGTTTGTATCATGCGGGCGTTGGCGACGGGGCCAGAGGTGATGTTTTTAGATGAGCCGTTCTCCGCATTGGATTTTGAAATGACGCTGTTTATCCGCGACAAGCTGCAAGAGGTGCAACTGGCGACCGGCGTGACGATGGTCATCGTGTCACACGATTTAGAAGATGCGGTGTTTCTGGCGGATGAAATCCTGCTGCTGACGCGTCGACCGACGACGGTGTCGGAGATTGTGCCGTTTGATTTAGCGCGTCCACGCGGTGCGGAGGCGATGAGCGACCCTGAGTTTATTCGCGTCAAGGCGCACACGCTGGAGGTGTTCAAACGCGAAATGGCCGCATAGGCCACCCCTCTGCCGTTCCATTTCAGGCACGCCAGTCCGTCGCTGGCTTGGTGTGCCTGATGCCGACATTCACTCTTCACCCAGCGAACGCGATACGCGTTCTTTTCTTAATGTGCCCTGTATGCCAACAAACAGCACGCCGGTTAGCAGCAAGATGGCGATGAGGCCGTCGTAGCCATAAAACGTGATGGTTGCGCCAGAGAACAGCGGCCCGCTTATGCTGCCCGCAGACCACACTAGCCCCAGAAGGGAATTCATTACGATCAGTCGCTGACCCGCAAATTTCTGACCAGCCCGTACCAGAGACAGCGTGTAAAGCCCGCCTGCGGCGGCGCCCAGTACGATACAGACGGGAACCAGCAGTGCAGGGGAGGAGAATGAGAAGGTGATCAATACCAGCATCACACAGAACAGGATGCCGCAGGCTATGTGGGTTTTGATAATGCCGCATTGGTCTGCCAGCCAGCCAATCGGCGTCTGAAATACGGCATCGCCCAGAAAAATGAGCGTAACCAATAAGATCGCGGATTTTTCGTCTAAACCTTGTTCCATACCGTAAAGCGGAAAGAGCGCCAGTATGCTGGCATCGAAGAAGGAAAAGCAGAGTACGCCAGAGGCGATGGCTGGGAGAAAAGGGAGAAGATCCCGATAAGACGCTGAAGACGATTCCTCTGTCTGAACCATCGTGGCACAGTTCCTCAGCATGAACGCGCATGCGGCGGAAATGCCACAAATCAGCCATAGCGCATAGATTTGCATCGGCTCCCCAGCGGCAATAAGCAACGGCCCTAGCAACTGACACCCTGTGAAAACGGCGGCATATAGCCCTGTCAGCGTCGCTTTGTGTTTGTCTGAAGCCCGGCTGGTGACCCAGGTTTCTCCCAGCACGACCAACACCCCTGAGGCCAGCCCGGTTAACAGGCGGGGTAAGGTGAGCGAAACAGGATGTGACAGCAGGAATGAGGCCACGGTGGATGCCGCCAGAATAATCAGGCTGCCGGAGAGCAGATAGCTGGCGTGCAGACGGCGACTGAGCCACGGGGTAACGAATGAAGAGAGCATCATCCCGGCCGCCGGAAGGGCCGCCAGCACGCCGAGTGTTGCCGTGCTGTGCCCGTGCTCGGCCAGCTTCAGGCTGATCAGCGGCAGGGTGTAGCCTGTCACCAGCCCCACAAGCGAGGCGGCGATAATCATGTTCAGTGTCGTGAAATGGGTTTCACGGGAATGTGCTGTCATTGTCTTTCCAGTTGCGGGTTTAACAGGCGTCCTCAACCCCGGAAAGGCAGGTGGACACTTCCTGCATTAGCCAGGTATGAAATCGTATGTACTTCTCATTTTGCTCAAGAGGGATGGGCGAGAGCAGATAATACGCTGAACCGTCCTGCGCAAATCCGTAGGGGGCATGCAGTTGTCCGTTCGCAATCTCGTCCTGCACCATCAGGAAAGACGCCATTGCCATGCCCAACCCCGAGACTGCCGCCTGAATACACAGATAGAAGTGCTCGTAGTCCGCTCTGATGCTGCCTTTGATGGACACGTGCGTCTGCCGTTGCCAGGTTACCCACGCTTTCGGTCGTGTTCCGGTATAGAGCAGGCGCGTCCCTTCCAGACTGCTTTTGCGTTCGGCTTTGTCGCGGCTTACCGGCCCCATCCATTCGTCGCACACCTTTACTCCATGCGTTTGCGGATCCCAGTGAAAATCGTCGCGCCGCAGCGCAAGGTCAACGCCGCTACGTACAAAATCAATCGGCCCGCCTGCCGCGACCAGATGGAGTTTGATATCGGGATTTGCCTGATTAAACGCCGGCAGCCTCGGAATCAGCCATTTCATCGCAATGGTGGGTTCGCATGACAGCGTCAGCACGTCATCCTGCGCACCTTGCTGTAGACGATAGACTGCCCCTTCGAGCTGCTCGAAAACGGACTGTGTGACCGTATGCAAAGAACGGCCTGCGGCGTTTAAAAAGATCGCCCGGTTGCGTCGTTCAAACAGCTCCACCCCCAGCGCCTCTTCCAGCAATCTAATCTGCCTGCTGACGGCGCCATGCGTGACGTGCAGAGACTCAGCGGCTTTAACAAAGCTACCGGTTTGTGCGGCCGCTTCAAAGAAGCGAAAAGAAGCTAGCGAGGGAAGTTTCATATACACGATGAAATTTGACAGATTTACACCAAGATAAATCGCTTTTTTGCCACATGCAAACGCTGAATAATCACACTGCCTTCTGGCGATAGGAGGCGTAATTACCTAAATAGTGAAGAGATATCGTGAGGCCAGCCTCTTTGATCGCCGTGTTGCGTCAATCACCTTTGCATTCCTCCCTTCGCCAGTCTTTCATCTATCTGTGCAAAATCATCGTGAAAAAAGATGGCTTGCCGAACAAGGGAAACGTTAATGAATGAGTTAATTGCTGTCGCGACGATCACCATTTTAGCGGTGATCAGCCCAGGACCTGATTTTGCCATGGTGACCCGCAATAGCTATGCTTTTGGTTCACGGGTTGGATTGTTCAGCGCATTCGGCATTGCCTGTGGTATTCAGGTTCATGTGATGTATACCGTTTTTGGCATCGCCGTATTGATTGTTAGCTCCCCGCTGCTATTCATGGCGATGAAAATTCTGGGGGCGTCATATCTGATTTATATCGGGTATAAATCCCTCACCAACACGACAAAAATAACATTGGAAGAAGCGTCCGGCCATGCGCCATCATCGCTTACCGCATTTCGCATGGGCTTTCTCACCAATGCGTTGAATCCAAAAGCGATGTTGTTTGTGGTCTCTACCTACACGCAAGTTGTACAACCCGGTAGCCCACTGAGCCATAATGTTGGCTATGGGTTATTTATGTCTATCGCTCACTGGGTCTGGTTCAGCATCGTTGCGCTGTTTTTTGCTACTCCAGTCATGCGCCGCCGCCTGCTCGACAGGCAACGTCTGGTTGACAAAGGGATTGGCATTGCGCTGATTACGTTAGGCGCTTCGCTGGCGTTGACCAAGATTGCCCTCTAAGAGAGCGGAGGGAAATCACCTGCTCTGTAATAAGCCGAACTGCCGAAAACGATAGCGTGTAGATAAAAAATGGAGGATCAGGCAAGAAAACAGTGGGAATGCTATACCTGTTTGCTGGGGGAATTGGGGAAAATAGTGTGTTTCTTACACAGTCTATTTTTTTCCACCGAATCGGTTTCTCAACAGAAAAGGAAATAGCCATGCTTGTTCATGCGTATGGGGCCCATGCGGGCGATAAACCTCTCGAGCCGTTGCAGATTGTCCGCCGTACGCCGGGAGCTCACGATGTCCAGATTGAGATTGCGTACTGTGGCATCTGCCACTCGGATCTGCATCAGGTGCGTGCTGAATGGGCGGGCACACAGTTTCCCTGCGTGCCTGGCCATGAAATCGTCGGACGTGTGTCTGCGGTTGGGGCCCATGTTTCCGCCTTTAAGGCGGGCGATCTGGTGGGTATCGGCTGCATCGTGGACAGCTGTCGACACTGCGAAGAATGTGATGATGGCTTAGAAAACTACTGTGATGGTATGGTCGGCACCTATAACGGCCCGACGGCGGATGAGCCCGGCTGGACGCTCGGCGGTTACTCTCAGCAGATCGTCGTGCATGAACGCTATGTGCTGCGCGTCCGTCATTCCGAGGCGGAACTGGCCGCTGTTGCGCCGCTGCTGTGCGCGGGGATTACCACCTATTCGCCGCTGCGCCACTGGAATGCCGGGCCGGGTAAGAAGGTCGGCGTCGTAGGTATCGGTGGGCTTGGCCACATGGGGATCAAACTGGCGCATGCCATGGGGGCCTATGTTGTGGCGTTCACCACGTCTGAATCCAAACGTGAAGATGCTAAGGCGCTGGGCGCCAATGAGGTCGTGGTGTCTCGTAACGCGGAAGAGATGGCGGCGCACGCGGGCAGCTTCGATTTAATCCTGAATACCGTTGCCGCACCGCACGATCTGGATGCGTTTCTGGTTCTGCTGAAGCGCGATGGCGCGCTAACGCTAGTCGGTGCGCCTGCGTCGCCGCATCCTTCTCCTAACGTGTTCAACCTGATCATGAAACGCCGCACGGTGGCGGGATCGATGATTGGCGGCATTCCTGAAACGCAGGAGATGCTGGATTTCTGTGCCGAGCACGGGATTGTGTCCGATATTGAGCTTATCCGCGCCGACGAAATCAATGAGGCCTACGAGCGGATGCTCAAAGGCGATGTGAAATACCGCTTCGTCATTGATAACGCCACGCTGAACGCCTGATTGGCCTGGGTCCCATAGCACAGACTTCCTCCCGACGCTGTGGGACTATCATCAAGCATCAAGTGATTTATCACGCCTTCTCGACATCATGAGAAAAATCAAGCCGTCGTAATTTCCTGTCACCAAAGACGCATGGATGCGGTACTATTCGTCGCTACTCCTCATTGTTACACCAACGCGTTGATTTTCCTTCTCTATCACAGCGAAAAGACAGTTGAAAATGGAAATTTATCTTGGTTTAGCTCTCCTGTAATGTTCGCTACCTCTTACTGCTACAGAGTAACGAGCAAGGCATATCTTTTGGGCGGTTGGTAGACACCATTAATACAGTTCTTTGGGGCAACGTTTCATCTGCGATAAACAAGGATAAAGAGAAAAATGACGGACAGGCATTCAAACGAAACCGGGGTATTACCACAACACGACCTGCCGATGCGGGATGAATCGCTTACGGCAATCAACAAATGGTTTGATACGCAGGAGCAAAGGGCGGGGCTCGATGAGATTATATCGCGAACAACATTGCAGGTCGGTATCCATGACGATCTGATACTGGATTATGCGCCGGGGCGTACGTTGATATCCTCTGAAGCGAAACCGGATGCTGACGGGCTGTCGCCCGGCAGTCGCAAAGGTGCGCTGAGTGTGGCGCAGATACAGGACAGTATCGTTCCTGTGCTGGCGCAGGCTATCGCGCAGCGTGTTGAGAAACTGGCCGATACGGCGCTGATTGACTACCGGTTTTGTTTTCGGGCTGTATTTCCGGCAACAGAAGGCCGCTTGCTGATTACGCTGTTTACATTCACCAATGAGGTGAAAAAACAGCGGCTACTTAATGCTATTCACGACTATATCGATCGCTATCTTACCCACGGCACTGCGCCAACAGAGAAGTTACAAACTTTCTTTCTGGTTCGTCACTTGTTAGATGCGCATCTCTTTCCTGCGATGGATATCGACAACGTCATCACTCTGCTTGAGCTGATTCAGCAGAAAAACGCAGGAAGTGCGGAATTGTCTGAGCATCGACGCACCATTACCCGTGAGTTAAAAGCGTGGGTGGATCAGCACTTTTTGTTGCGCTATTGCGATGTGTCCAAACCCGAGTATTTTTTTGAACCAGATAGCTATACCCTCAAGCCCGGTATCGCACTGGAGTTACAAGGTTCACAAACGCTTCATCCCGTTGAATTAGTGCTCTATGCGGCAATCATGATTCTGCGCTATGAACCTTCTTACAGTAAGCCGCAGGCTTTGGAATACCTGGATATCGCGAAGCAGTTGGGCTATCCGCGTGCGGTAAGCATGATGGAAGAGGGAAGCGGTACGTTTGAACACGCGCTGATTAATCTGAAGAATGAAGGGGTTGAATGCGTGGCGAATGATGTGCTTGCGACCATCACCGTGCGTATTCGCAAGGAAAGCGCCGAAGCGTATGCGCTGGCGCTGGGCTTCATTACACGCTTACTGACGCTCGGCTTCCCAAAGAGCTACAAGATCGTCCTGAAATCGTCGGTGCGACAGTACCTTCCTATTAAAGGGTTAGCAAAATCGGATACCCATCGTTTTTTTGCTAACGCATTGCAGTACGCATCGAACTATACGCTTCTTGAGGAGTATGCGCGTGCAGCGATTGAGCAATTTGAATGGTACGCCGATTCTGAAGGTGAGAAGTGCATTATGCCGGGAAGCTATGCCGTATTTGGGTTAGGCCTGACTGATGCTGGCTATTTCCCACTTGTAAAAGCGTATATGGAAAGCGTGGATGATGAGCATCAATCGGTACAAGATGCTTTCATTCGGGCGTTTTTCGATAAGCATAGCGTGACGGCGCACAATGTGGCGACACTGGTTGCCTGCCTGAGTCATGCGACAGAAAGCCTAAAGTTGAATATGTTGCCTGCGTTAGAGGATGACATGCTGTTCGAACAACTGGTCGATGAGGTTCGGCGACGGGAACCCGCCGTGATCGAACATGTTCTGTATCTCATCTGGGGCAATACCAAGAAACTCGCCGCACTGGTGAAAAAATCGGAAGCGAAGCGCGGCGCGTTATTAACGTCGCTCATTCAGGCGTCGACCGAATCTTAAATGTAATAACGACGGGTGCGCCTCGCAGGGCTTCATCCCGGAAAGGAACATATTTATGACTGCTATTCTGCTGCTGGACTCGCGTGCCGATGAGATCGGTTCTGTCTTAAATCACGCTGCGCCGGAGCTTGAACTGGTGCTCTCAAACGGTACAGCAGAGCAGGCGGCGGGTTGTCCGATTTGGTTGGGCGAACCTGATACCGCAGCGGCATTGCTGGCTCAGGGGGCGAAACCGACGTGGCTACAGTCTACCTGGGCGGGGTTCAGGCCGCTGCTGACCAGTGGCTTACCGCGCGATTACCGTTTAAGTCGTGCCGTGGGCGTGTTTGGGCAGCCAATAGCCGAATATGTGATTGCCTATATGCTCAGGCATGAGTTGCGCCTGGGAGAACGGCAAGCCAGTCAGGAAGAACGACGTTGGGATCACCGTTTACCGGGATCGCTGGCAGATAAGCATGTGTTGATTGTCGGTGCCGGAGAGATCGGCTGCGAGGTTGCAGGCTTTCTACGTCCGTTTGGCGTCGAGCTATACGGTATCGTCAGTACACCCAGACAGCGGCCTGATTTTAAACAGATCATGAGCTTAGCGGAGCTACCCACCGCGGTACCGAAGGCTGACTATGTCATCAATCTTCTTCCTGATACCTCGGCAACCACCGATATCTATGATGCCCGTCTGTTTGCCGCGATGAAGCCTTCTGCGTTGTTCATCAATGTCGGGCGCGGTAGCGCCGTGGTGGATGATGATTTACAGACGGCGCTGCGTGATGGGCAGATTGCAGGAGCGGTACTGGATGTATTCAGGCAAGAGCCGCTACCGTACAGTCACCCATTTTGGAACATGCCGAATCTAACGTTGACGGCGCACATTGCCGGACCGATGGTGCCGGGGCTGATGGGACGATTATTTCTGGACAATCTCGCTCGCTTTCAGGCTGATAATAGGCTGCGTGGCGAAGTGGATTTTAATCGAGAATATTAAATAATAATTAAGATAATTATAAATGAGTGAATTTATATATTTTACAATAATTTCAATTCACTCATGTAAAGATTTTATTTTAAATATTTTTGTAAAAAAATATTGAGATTATATGGCGTGTCAGTGTAATACTACTGTTGCTAAGAATGATTATTTGTTAATTTCTAAATAATAAGTCTGCGTTCTATTTGAGAAGACTCAAAAATAAGGAAATCTTGGGATGAAATGTCATCGTTTGAATTTATGTCTTGCCGCAGCAGGACTGGCATTCTGTATGAGTGCTGCGCTTGCTGAAACCAGCGTTCCTGTTGAAGTGAAGGATATTGGTAAGCTGCAAAAAAAAGGCACGGTTTCTATCTTTAATGCGCCAAATAATATGCAATCCGATGCCGCAGGTAATTATAAATTTCACAAAGCGCAAAATGAGGGGGTTGTTGTCATTTCCCCTAATGCATCAACGGCGCAGACTGATGAAAAAAACACACAAAAAAAATCTTTATCAAGCACTCAGCCTCTTGCTAATGACAGCGCATTCACGCCTTTGTGTCCAACTCTGGCAGTCAATTCAATTTATACGCTGGATGGTCTGCAAACGGGCGGGAGTGCCTGTTATCATTTCGAAATCACTCAGCGTTCTAAAACAACCGCTTTTGTTGTCGGGCAGAGCGCTGAAACCGACATCGCGCTGAGCCTGTTTCGGGACGATGGGCAGAACAATCTGACGGCAATTAACTATTCCGATCAGCCGGGTAATGCTGATGAGGCTACGCTGAATTTAACGCAGCCGGGTCACTATTATTGGTTTATGGAAGCCAATGCGGCAGATGGTTCCGCTTTTAATTTTGGTGCCATCGTTAATACGAATGTCGATGACTATGAGTTAAATGATATTCCCTCTCTGGCCACCCCGTTGTCTGATAGTCTGAGAGAAATTGAGGCTAACTCTGACAGCGACTCTGATGCGGATTACTACGCCTTTACTGCAACTCGTGGTCAACACCTTTTACTTCGCCTTGATGGGGTGACGAGTGGAACCAATAACAATTGGTTGCTGGCGTCTTCCACTGATGGGGGGAATACCTGGACAGCCCGTAATACCGGACAGGAAATTACCATTATCCCATCTCAGCCGAATGAGAAAGTTTTGGTGAGAGTACAGCCTAATCCATCACGATTGCCGACAGTATCCCAGAAATATAAACTGGTTTTAGGTTCCAAAATTGTCAAATTTACCCATTCTCTTTCGGGAGAAAGTAATGTCCTGCGTATCCCAAGTTCTGCACCGACAGCGTATGGTTTTATGACAACACAAGCCTATCGGGATATTACCTGGGGAGTTCGTGTAACTGATTCAACTGGTGCAGGTATTCCAAATATCGTGGCGATTCTTATACTCGACCAACGAGAAAATAATGGTGCGTTAGAGTTTAATGCTGCCAATGCCCACGGAATAATCACTGATTCAAACGGGAGTGCTTCGGGCTCCGTAAAGCTGGATGGCTGTTATGCCGATCACACTACACAGTTCCAAGACTATAGCATGGGCTATATTAATACGTGGCGCACCACTTATGATGTAGGGGCGTGGATTATTGATGTCCCAGCTCAGGATGGCATTGGTGTAGGTAGTACGGGGACTTACGTCACCTTCGGGCACATTTGCAAACAAACCTTGATTACCAGCGTAAAATCCTGATACGCAGAAGACAATGAAATATCAGGCCGCCTTAACTTCAGGCGGTCTGGCTGTGGAGGCGGGATCATGGTTTCGCTTCCACAGCGATAACGCGACTTGCAGTTGAGCGATACTGTTTTTCAGTGAAAAGGGCTTGCCACGTTAAGTTGATTGGTACATAATGCTGACCGTTGAATCGCTAGGTGAGTAAATAATGATTAAATTCATTAAGTTACATGTGATTCAGCAGGATTTAATCAACGTTGATTTCACTATAAAGTGTTGAAGTCATAGAGAATAAATCCGATTCTCAGCGGGAATAGCTCAGTTGGTAGAGCACGACCTTGCCAAGGTCGGGGTCGCGAGTTCGAGTCTCGTTTCCCGCTCCAAAATTCTTCATCGTTTTTCCTCATATATCTTCATTTAGTCTGACATCAGATTATTATTTCTGCTCGATCTCTACTTATCCTTATTAATCATTGAGTCTTAAAATGTCTTGGTTATTTATAACGGTTATGAGCTTTTCATAAAATATTGTTATTTTTGAGTTGACGTTAGCTTATTACCAATAAAATGATCACGATAATTATTCTTGTGTTAATTATTCTACCTGTTCTATTTATTTCCTGTGGTTATTTTTATTATTGCTAGTATTTTGTGATGTTGATGGCTTTATATAGAAATAAATTAAAGTTTTTGTTCGTGCTGTCGTTAAGGTTTTACAAGTATTAATGTTATTTTCTTAGCCTTTCTCTGGAATTATAGTGAAGGGAATATTACTACGTCACTGGAGTGGATTTGCGGTGCTGATTTAAAATCTGTGCCGCATCTGAGCAGGGCGGATGTTCCGTCATGCAAGCAAAAATACATTAACACATGGAGAAAAGTGCGATGACTTTTAAAAAGGTGCTTTTGGCTAGTATTGTGACTTCTATATTTGCTGCTGGAACGGCTTATGCCGGGCCTCCAGTGACGGTGACTTTCAAGAATCTGAGCAATGAAACTGCGACATATAAAATTGTCACTAACAATGAGGTCAGCACTAACGCCAGCGCCAGTCCAAAACCAGCCACGACGGTTCCGGCAAAGGGGTCTGATATTTATCGGGTTCAGAATGTCATCAGCCCTGATGCGAATGCTGCAATTGTTCGTTATACCATAGGGAGTAAAACATGCGTATTCGGTACTACCTTCGTGAATACCATCATCCCTGGTGGCATTTTCAATCCTGGTGCGCCTAACAAGGTTCCAAAATGGAATAAATCAGCTGAGGGGAGCGGTGGGGCGGTCTGTACTGCAACGATTACCTCGCAGAGTTTATCTACCTATGCGTGGAACGTTGAATTCACAATGAAATAATCTGCAGGTGACATCCTGTTGCTGATTGGCGAGAGACCGCGTTTTGTATAAAACGCATGGCTAGCGCTATTGTTATGTATATCTTGGGGCGTTATGCATCATTGACGCCCCTTTCTTGGCTCGCTCAGCTTTACGGGTATTGTATAGCGGTACGATCGATGTCGTTGCATCGCTGCTTTTAAATAGGGGCAGATTATGGAAAAAATAGATTCACTTAATGCTACATCCAGCCGCTATATATCGGCAAATGCGGTTGGAAAAAGTGCTGCTGATGCAAAGACGACAGCATCGGCTAAAGAGAATACGGCAACAACGACGAAAGATGAGAGCACGCAGGTCTCTGCATTAGCTCGTCAGTTAAGTGACGCCGCCGTTCGAGCGGCTGCCCGAGATGCAGCTACAGACCGTGATGGTTTAGGGGCGATCGCTCGTGCAGTCACTGAGAAGCTGTTAGGGGCGAGCTACGATATGAATAAAGCGGCTCATGATGCTGAAGTGCCTAAAACAGAAGACCCCGATTTACTCGCTCGAGCCAAACAAGCGACCAGCTTCGTGAATGGCAATGGTACTAACCCGTTCAAGGGGATGTCCCGCGAGCAGTTAGCGTTAATCGCCTACGATGAAAGTGGTGATTTCACTGTCAATGAAAGACGTGCGGCTTGGCTGGAATCTTATGATCAAGAACAACAGTGGAAGCGTGCAGCGATTGCCAAAATGGATGAAGAGTATAACCGTACTGGACAAGTCTCTTCTGATACCTTGTCAGAGATTCTGAAGCATTACCAATCACTGCCAGCAATTGAAGAAGCACAATTGCCTAAAGGATATGATGCGCAGCTACTGTCTCAAATTCACGCTTCGGAAAGCGGCAATGCGTCTCAAAGCGTGGATGCCTTACAAGCATTTATGGATCGTATGACGGAGAGAGCGAAATAGTAGGATAATTCGGCAACGGTGAACTTGTTTTGATATATCGAATATGAACTCAGGTTCTACCGAGACATTTAGAGATTAATCAGCAACGACACCATTCTTTTTGTACTATCGTGTAAACAGTCGCTCAACGATTGGATCTATCTATGGCTCAGGAACAACGCAGGTAACGGTAAACTGGCAAAATAATCAGTAATCAAAAAATAAATTATATGCAAACATTCATTGTTAAACGATAGAATGTTTGCATGTTTATTTATCGTCAGAGTCAAATGTTCCTGTAATCGATAAACTTATAAAATTAGTACGACTTGAGGAGATATAAAAGTGTTATCAAAGATTGAGTTAACATCAGGAATCCTTCCTACTACTGGCTCTGAAAAACGCAATTATTCCTTAATTGGTAATGAAGGTGAAATTAACCAACCCATTATCTCAACCTCTAGCACTAAGGTGTCGCTTTCATCTCAGGCACAGCAGCAGTCTACATTACCTGATTCTGTTTTTAGCAAGTACCAGGAACTGCGTAGCCGTACCGATCAGAATGAAGTTGATTCTTATATTAAAGATGCCTACGCAACACCACGTCATTCAGGTGAGTTAGTCTCTATTGAGCATTATCCTGATGTATTCAATTCTTATACGGGGGAACGGGTAACCCCCGAATCTGCTGAAAAATTTTCTGAGTGGGATCAGTCGGTATTAGCGGATACAACAAGGATATATTATGATGAACGAGCTAAAGGCACGTCATCTTCAGACATTTATTTAAAAATTCAGGTGCACATGAGCCAGCAACCAGAACATTTCCTTAGAAGGATAAACTGGCCGAACCTCGAAGGATAATTTGGCAACAATGATGCTCTAGGGGGTTAATAAAGAGGCAAGGATGTCTGATGAACGAATAACGGATATGATCTGTTTACAAGGTATTTCAAACACCTACCGTACCGGTGTTTCCTCTCAATCGGTGCTGCACAATATTTCACTGTCTATTCCTGCCGGGCAAAGTTGCGCGATCGTGGGTGGGTGAATCGAGCTGTAATGTTAGTCGTTAGACGGCTGATTATTTCATCACGTTATTAATGGTATCGCTTCCTAAATAAGTAAATTTTTTATCGCGCTCATTAGCCTGATAAATAAAATAATTGATGTGATTTTGTTAGTTTGTTAATTATTTTTGTTGATTTTAATGGTTTTTAAAACGATTATCCTAAAGTTTTTTAAAATTATGTCGTTTATATGTTCTCTGCTCAATCATTTTTGATGAGTAATTAGCAAATGTAATAACGTGAATTTCAATTCATGGAGGAATTATGGAAAAAATATTTTCCCTGATTTTATTTTTTATTACTGCTGTTGTTACTTTCCCTGCACAAGCCGTTACTGGCAGTATTACGAAATCAGAGTCGGCAAAGATTATTTTTATTCTTTCAACAGGAGAAGGCTTATCGGGGCTGAGTGGGTTCTTTGCTAATTCAAGTAATTTTATCCCAGGTACGCTTAACAAGCCCAAGACGTTGACACAAGTAAGATATGAGGTAGCTGCTTATCCTCAGTCTCTTACGGACTCTGTTCAATTATGCTACTTACAACCTTATCAAAGTCTGCCGACAAGATGTATTACAGTACCAAGTGGCTCGTCTGGCACGACCACACAGTTCAATGATCTACGTTTTGATACTGGCGTGGGTCTACAAATTCGGCATGAGGTTACTGGCCGTCCTGGTGATAATGTTCGGCCTTCTCGTAAAGAAAGTGTGACGTGGGATTATAGCTACTGAGCTTCTGCTCGCATTCGTCTGTGGCGATAGTGCTGCTATTGCCACTTAATTTCGGTCACAATACAAAGAGATATACACCATGAAAGTCAGTACGGCGGCAACGGCTTATACTCAGACGACGAATTCAGAAAATACTATTAAAAAATCAAAAATATCACCTGCTTCACAAGTGGAAAGTGTGCAAGGCCAAGCTTCCTCAACCTCTGGGCAAATTACACTCAGCGGTAAAGCGATTATGCTGTCCCGATTGTTTGGCGATTCGAATTCAGAGCCATCAGTGCAAACGCAATTGACACAGGCCACCATGTCTTTGCCTTCCAGCCATTTTCTTACCCGTAGCGATCGTGAGATGCTCTCCGAACTCTATTCTCAAGCACAACAACAGGGCGTGGATTTGAGCTATGTTGATGACCTTGCGAGCGATCTAGGGAGTTATCGTATGTTCGGTGGTGTGATGGCGAATGTAAACTCTGGGGGCATGTACGATGTGAACGGACATGCACAACGTTTTCATTTCACCGATTCCGACGACGCGACTGCCACGAGAATTCTAACGGGGCAAGGCATATCATCTACGAGTTTGGATCAGGGATTTCTGCGTTATCAACTCGATCCCGGTTTTTCATTCAATCACCGTACAGATTTCGCGTTTCTTGAACAGGTGGTCAATAAATTTGGTTCTGGAGCCGTTGAAGCGGGTCAATCTATTGATGCGAAATTTTCTACTTATACACATGAGAGGAAGGATAACTTTGTTATCGAAACTTCCAATGAAGTTGTGCTTTCTGTCGAAGAACCGGATGTGCGTTCTGTAGATGGTGTTTTCATCATTACAGATACTGGGCGAAAAAATGGGTTTGAGATGGTTAATGGTGAACCTGTTCAACGACTTGTCGAAGGCTCTCATTCCATTATCGATATCTTACGTGCCGCTGAAACCAGCGAGACAAGTATTCGACGCTGGTGGCAGAATCTTTTGCAGTAACGTGAGTATGAATTTGGGCATAAGCCTATATGAGGATAGATTCCTTCATCGAAAATTCATGAGTAGTCTACCAACGATGGAGAAAGTGCCTTGGGCAGCTTTTCCTAAAGCACAAACAGTAGGATAATTCGGCAACGGTGATGCTCTAGGGGGTCAACAAAGAGGCAAGGATGTCTGATGAAAGAATAACGGATCTGATCTGTTTACAAGGTATTTCACACACCTACCGTACCGGTGTTTCCTCTCAATCGGTACTGCACAATATTTCACTGTCTATTCCTGCCGGGCAAAGTTGCGCGATCGTGGGTGCATCGGGTTCCGGCAAAAGCACGTTGCTCAACATCATCGGCTTGCTCGATCAGCCTGTCTCGGGGCGTTTACTGCTCGCGGGGCAGGATATGTCTCAGGCAAGTGCTGATGAACGTGCGATCGTGCGTAATCAGGTCATTGGTTTCGTCTTCCAGAGTTTTAATTTACTGCCGCGTCTGGATGCGTTGGATAACGTTGCGCTTCCTCTGACCTACCGTGGCATCTCGCGTCAGGCCGCACGGCTGGCTGCGCAAATACAGCTGGCGCGCGTCGGTCTTGCGGAGCGAACTCACCATCGGCCTGCCGACCTCTCTGGCGGTCAACGCCAACGGGTCGCGATTGCGCGCGCGCTGGTTGGTGAACCTGCGCTTCTGCTGGCGGATGAACCGACCGGCAACCTCGACAGCCAAACGGCTGATGACATCATCACGCTATTGCTGGCATTGAACCGCGAACAGGGTACGACGCTCGTGATGGTGACGCATGACGAAGGCATGGCCTGCCGTATGGCTCGATGCATTCATGTGCAAGATGGTCGCATCCATGAGGTAAACCATGTCTGAACCTCGTTCACGGATGAAAGCGAGTCCAGTCCACTATGGCCCTTCGTTGCAGCAGCGTCTGCTTGAGCCGTTGAACAGTCTTATGCTTCTGGGGCGACGTGCAGTTCTGGCTTTGCTTGGGATTGCCGTTGGGTGCGGATCGGTTGTCGCGTTGCTCAACATCGGGCACAACGCGGAAGCCGAAGCCATGGGGGTATTCCGAGGGATGGGCAGTGACCTGCTTGTGGCCACTGTGCAGAATCGGGTGGGCAGCCATGCTACCAACTCGGCTCCGGCAGATTTGGATATCCCGGTGTTGCGACAGCATCTGCCTGATATTAAGGCGGCAACGGCGTTAATTATTACTTCCACCGAAGCGCGGCTGCGTGGGCGTTCACTCACTGCCATGGTCGTGGGCAGCCGGGCTGAATTGTCGGACGTGTTAGGACTCACGCTCGCACAGGGCCGCTACTTGAGTGATTTCGACGAGCAAAGTACCTACATCGTGCTGGGCGCGAATGTTGCGACACAATGGGCATCGCAGGGAGGCGTCGCCGCTGTGGGTGAGCGCGTGCAGGTGGGCGAATATCTGTTCGAGGTCGTAGGCATTCTTCAACCGCGGGGACACAACCCGTTGGTTCCCGTCTCGGTTGATGACGCTATCCTGATGCCGATCTCCGGTATGCGCCGTGTCATGCCTGCCCCGCAAATTGTCAGCGTGATTGCACGTAGCCGCAGCAGTGATGCGCTGGTGCAAACGGGCTCACAGTTAAAGGATTACCTGTCACTCCTGATGCCGAAACTTGATATCGATGTGCAAATCCCACAGCAGCTACTGGAGGGAATGGCGCAGCAGTCGCGGATGTTTTCATGGCTGTTGGCGGGACTGGGCGGGATTTCCCTGCTGGTTGGCGGGGTTGGGGTGATGAATGTCATGGTGATGAATGTGTCCGAACGACGCCGTGAAATTGGTGTTCGTATGGCATTGGGCGCGCGGCCGCGCGATATTGCGGGGCTGTTCTTACTGGAGGCCGTGGTGTTATCCGCCTGCGGCGCCTTGATTGGCGCGGTGTGTGGCATTGCGGCAGCGTGGCTGTTTGTCTTTTTTTCAGACTGGTCTGCCTTTTCGCTTTCGGCGTTGTCACTTCCCCTTGGGATTGGCAGTTCATTGGCGATTGGCCTGTTTTTTGGGCTTAACCCGGCGATGACTGCCGCGCGGCTTGAACCTTTACAGGCGCTACGTGATGCGTAACGCTATCCTGTGTTTACTTATTTTGCTTCTTGCTCATGAAGGGTATGCAGAAACGGCGTTAAATCCTTCTCAGGCGACGCGGCAGGGGCAGGCGACAATCAGTACATCGCTTAATGCACAAACGATCGATCTCACGCTGAGCGATGCCATTTATCTTGGTTTACGCGACAATCGCGCGATCCGTAGCGCTTATCTGGATCGTATCGCGCAGAAATTTGATCTTCGGGTGGCGGAGGATCGTTTTACCCCCAAACTGTCGCTGACGGGCAGTTACCTCTCCAATCGTAACCAAAGCGATCGCTATCGGCAGGGCAATCTGACGCCGACGTCAACCCTGCTCACGCCTTATGGCACCCGTTTCAGCCTTGGCTGGACCTACCGTCACACGCAGGCTGATAACGCCGGATTGTCGCGTAACGATGGTGCCAACATCACGGTGATTCAACCTTTGTTGCGTGGCGCAGGTAAAGACGTCACCACTGCGCCGGTTCATACTGCTCAGTTAACTGAGCAGTTAAATCGTTTGGCGCTGAAATCCACCGTTTCACAGACGATTACGCAGATTATCGCCGCTTATCGGGAGTTGTTGCGTTCACAAGAGCAACTGCAAATCGCTCGTGATGCGCTGGCGCGTGCGCGCCAACTGGTTGAGGTCAACCGTGCGATGATTGCCGCAGGGCGTATGGCTGAATTTGAAATTGTGCAAACCGAAGCCGAAGTGGCCACACAGGAACTGGCGCATGAAGAAGCCAGAAACCAACTGGATACCTCACGCCTTGCGTTGCTGCAACTTCTTGCTCTGGATTTAAATACGTTGGTTGTGGCGACAGAGTCTATGCAGGCGCAGCGCGTGGAGGTTAACGCTGCGCAAGCGTTGAAACAGGCCGAAGCCTCCCGGCCGGCGTATCTCGCACAGCTCATCGCTAACGAGCAGGCGGCGCTCAGTCTGGTGGTGGCCCGTAACGATCGCCTGTGGGATGTTTCGTTGGTTGGTGGCGCGAGTCAGGTGCGCGACCGAGCCGCACAGAGCAACACCTCGCGTACCTGGGAGAACTATGTCGGCGTTCAGGTGGAGATCCCGATCGGCGATCTGAGTACCCGTCAGGCAGAAGTGCAAGCACGGGTCAACGTGCGTAATCAGCATATTCAACTGGATGAAGTCAGGCAGCAGCTTGAACGTGATGTCACCAATGCGGTGCGAGATATCGGTACGCGCTGGCGGCAGTTCGAGATATCCCAACGCGCACGGGATTTGTCGCGCCGTAAGCTGGAAATTGAACGCGAGAAGCTCACGGTTGGGCGTTCCAGTAACTTTCAGGTGTTGAGTTTTGAGAACGATTTACGCAATGCTGAAAACGCCCGCCTCAATGCGCTGATCGGCTACCTCAATGCGCAAGCGGAACTGGATGAAACGCTGGGCACCACATTACAAAGCTGGGATATCGCACTCAATGATTAGGTATCACTTTTCCTCTCTCCTGCGTCGGCGTCATCTTATTGTCTCGTCGCTGATCCTGGTGCTTGGGCTGCTGATTTGGCTACTGGCAGGGCGCACGAATGAGCAGGAAAAAAGCGCACTTCAGGGGCAATGGCTTTCTGTTCAGCCCCAGTTACTGGAAAATCAGCTAGGACTGGTTGGACGAATTCAGGCGGCGACGCAGACCACGCTGGCCGCGCCTTTTGAAGGCATTATCCGTGAGGTTCTGGTGCATGAGGGGCAGCGCATCGAAAAAGGGCAAACGTTGCTGACACTGGATCCCGGACAAATTGAGATTCAATTGCGTCAGGCGCAGGCCGATGTGCTCAAGACACAGCGCGAAGTGCAATCGCTCAGGCAATGGGAACAGAGCACGGAGGTGTCGCGTGCGCGTCGTGCAGTCAACTCAGCTCGGTCAACGTTTAGCAATACGCAGGCCAATCTGCGGGATACTCAGGCGCTGTTCGAACGCGGCATCGTCGCGCGTATGGAAGTGGATACGTTAAAACAGCAAATTCGTTCACAGGAACAGGACATGATTGCGGCGCAAGAAGAACTGCGAACGGTTCTGGCGCGTGGGAACGGCGAAGATCGCAAGATTGCGGAGATGGAACTGACCAATGCACAGGTGCGCTATCAGGCGCTGGCGGCTCAGGTCGAACGGCAAATCGTCAAAGCGCCGTTTAGCGGTGTTGTCGTGAGACCTGCGCAGCCTGATAACGGCAAGCCTGTGGTCATCCAACCTGGTTTACTGGTCAGCCAGGGGACACCGCTGTTTGATGTCATTGCTCAGGATCGTTTTCAGGTAGCGACGCGGGTAGAAGAGACCGACCTGCATCAACTGCAAGAGGGAATGGCGGTTAACGTGACCGGAGATGGCTTTGCCGGACAAACGCTGACAGGCAAGGTTGTGTCGATTGATATGCAGGCTGATGCTGCGGATATGTCCGGCAGCGGTGCTTACTATGCTGTGGTGGTATCACTCGATACGCCATTGGAGGAGTTAAGGCAAACTATTCGTCTGGGGATGAGCGCGCGGCTGGCTATTATTGTCTATCGTAACGAGCGGGGTATCGCCGTGCCTGCGCAGGCTGTGCATACCGACGAGAAGGGGCGTGCCTATGTGATTTACCGTCCGACCGCTGACGCTACGCCGAAGAAAATCAACGTGACGCTGGGGAGAGCCGTGGCGCAGGGCATAGAAATCGCCGGGCTGGAGGCGGGTGAAGTACAACTCCTTTACTGATTGACTTCAGGATATAGCCTGGTATCAACGTGATACCCGAAGCGTTTGTCTGTAGACTTCACACATCATTTATCTTGCTACCTTCACACTATTCGAGCAGTGAATGCGTTTGTACGCCAGCACCCAATATGTGACGGTACGCCGACAAAAGGATTTGCTATGCCTGCCAGTTCCCCATCGTTACGGTTTTATCTGGTTGTTGGCCTGCTTCAGGGGCTGTTATTTGTCACCGCGCTAGAAATGAAAGAAGGCATCCTTCAGACGCTATTGATCATGATGGCGGCGGTTGGCGGCATCAGTCTGCAATGGCTGGAACGTACTCTCTTTGTGAAAAAGACCTGGCTATGGGTCTTCGTCTTGACCTCGCTGATGACGGCGATCGGTGGCTGGGCTTTCTATGACAGCGGAGTAGATCAACTGCCCGATTCCTGGATAGTGTGTAGCATCCTCCTCGTTTATATCTGCTGTACGTTTATTGGCTGCTGGGCAACCCGTGAAGGGCGATGGCCGTCTTATGAGGCACTCTGTAAACATGCCTGGGTCAATATTTTTACTGTGCTATTAGCCTGGCTATTAGTTCTGGTCGTGGTATTGCTGCTCGTACTGTGCGGTATGCTGTTCAACATGTTGGGATTTCCACAGATTAACCGTGTATTCGCCCATTCTCGGTTTTATATGCTGCTTTTGCCGGTGGTGTTTTCTCTCGGCATATATATTGGAATGACCAAAGAAACCGTAGTCGGGTTGCTGCGCGGGATTCTGCTATCGGCTTGTCGTTTCCTGCTGCCGTTTAGTGCACTGATTACGGTGGTTTTCACCTTAACGCTGCCTTTTAGCGGTCTGGATCCGATATGGGATACCGGTCGTTCCACCGTCATTCTGTTATGCCTGATGGGCGTAAGCCTCTTTTTGATTAATTGCGCCTCTCAGGATGATAACGAGGGGCGCGCTTATCCTGCCGTGTTACGCGGGTTGGTTAGCGCCAGCGCGCTGTGCTTGCCAGTGTTGGTGGTATTGGCGGGCTATTCCAGCTGGCTGCGCATCGAACAATATGGCCTGACGCCTGCCCGTTTTCAGTCGATCTTCGTGGTGGCGATTGCGATGTTGTACAGTCTGGCGATGGTGTGGGCCGTGATTCGCCGCTCTGGCGTTTGGTTGGGGAATTTGCGTACAAGCAATCCGCTGCTTGCCGCGGCCACCTGCGTGTTCATGGTATTACTGCATACGCCGCTGTTAAGCCCGGAAGCGTTTAGTGCGAGGAATCAGGTTCAGCGCCTGCTTAACGGGAAAACACCGATCGATAAGTTTGACCTGTGGGCACTGCGTGATGAGTTAGGAATGGCGGGGAGGCAACAGTTTAATTGGCTGGCTGAAGAATTGCAGCATGACCGAATACTGGATGCTGTCGGGCGTCAGGCGCTGCTCGATCGATTGAAGGGGAAACCCGCACAAGTCCTTCCTGTTCAGGTCGAATGGGTGGGGCCGCTGGAAGACGGAGCCGAAGGCATGTTGAAGAAGGATAACTTGGGTAATCAATGCAGAGAATCGGTTTGTCTGCTCTTTGCTATTGATTTGACAGGCGACGGCCATAACGAAGTGCTCGTTTTTCCTCGGGTGGGATGGGGAATTGGTGCGAAGATCCTTGCGCGTAATGATAAAGGACAATGGCAGCCTGTGGGCAGACTGTTTGGCTCAATGGGCACGGAAAAGCTGATTGATTTGATTAAAGCAGGCAAGGTTGAGGTTGTTACGCCACGCTTCAAAACGCTCAGAATTGGTGGCAAGGACATGCAGATTGATCCCCTTGAAGTGGAATCAAATTAGGTATTGCTTATTGATTCGATAAAGACAACAGATTGGTGATAACGATCACGTTTCTGTACTTTAGCCACATACGAAAACACATGAGGATAAAGTGATGTCAGTAATCAATACCCAAGTTAAACCATTCAAAAACATGGCTTTCAAAGACGGTCAATTCATCGAAGTGACTGAGAAGAATATTGAAGGAAAGTGGAGCGTATTCTTCTTCTATCCGGCTGACTTTACGTTTGTCTGCCCGACCGAACTGGGTGATGTCGCTGACTATTACGACGAATTCCAACAGCGTGGCGTCGAAATCTACTCTGTTTCCACCGACACCCACTTCACGCACAAAGCGTGGCACAGCAGTTCTGAAACGATTGGCAAAATCAAATACACCATGATCGGTGACCCAACGGGCCAACTGACGCGTAACTTTGAAAACATGCGCGAAGCAGAAGGTCTGGCCGATCGCGGTACGTTCATCGTTGACCCACAGGGCATCATCCAGGCGGTAGAAATCACGGCGGAAGGTATTGGCCGCGATGCCTCCGACCTGCTGCGTAAGGTGAAAGCGGCGCAGTACGTGGCTTCTCACCCAGGCGAAGTGTGCCCAGCCAAGTGGAAAGAAGGCGAAGCTACGCTGGCTCCGTCTCTGGATCTGGTTGGCAAAATCTAAGCTAACACCTCGGAAAACATCGCGATAGAAAACATGGCTGTTTTGTCGGGTGCGTTGCACCCGATTTTTCTGGCCCGGTTTTTTGGGGCCAGCTCCCTCTACGATTTTGCTTTTGCACCACTTGGTCTTTGTACCCACTTGCCTAATTAAGGACGACCGATGCTCGACAATACGATGAAAGTCCAGTTGAAAGCCTATCTGGAAAAATTAACCAAACCTGTTGAGTTGATTGCGACTCTGGATGATTCCGCTAAATCTGCTGAAGTCAGAACCTTGCTGACTGAGATCGCTGAGCTGTCCGAACGGGTAAGTTTCGTTGAAAAGAATGATCTGGCAGTGCGTAAGCCTTCATTCCTGATTACCAATCCAGATTCCCAAAGCGGCCCGCGTTTTGCCGGTGCGCCAATGGGGCACGAATTTACCTCCCTGATCCTGGCGTTATTGCAGGTGGGCGGCCATCCGTCGAAAGAAGCGAAAGAATTACTCGATCAAATCCGCCACCTTGACGGTTCGTTCCACTTTGAAACCTATTACTCGTTGTCCTGCCATAACTGTCCGGATGTGGTGCAAGCACTGAATTTAATGGCCGTGTTGAATCCGAATATCACCCATACCGCGATTGACGGCGGTGTGTTTCAGGATGAGATCCAAAGCCGTAATGTGATGGGCGTCCCTACCGTTTTCCTGAACGGTGAACACTTCAGTCAAGGGCGGACGACCCTGGCTGAGATCGTGACTAAAATCGATACCGGCGCGGGGGCTAAACAGGTTGAGAAACTGAACCAGCGCGACGTCTATGATGTATTAATTATCGGTAGCGGCCCGGCGGGGGCAGCGGCGGCGGTCTATTCGGCACGCAAAGGCATTCGTACTGGCTTGGTCGGCGAACGTTTTGGCGGTCAGGTATTGGATACCGTCGATATTGAAAACTACATTTCCGTTCCGAAAACGGAAGGTGCCAAACTGGCGACCGCACTGAAGAGCCATGTTGATGACTATGATGTCGATGTGATCGACGCGCAGAGCGCAGAAGCCTTAATTCCCGGCGGCGAACCGGGTAAACCGCATCAGGTCATCACCGTATCCGGTGCGACGCTGAAAGCGCGTAGCGTGATCATTGCGACCGGTGCGCGCTGGCGGAATATGAATGTACCCGGCGAAGATCAGTATCGTACGCGCGGTGTTACGTACTGTCCGCACTGCGATGGGCCGTTGTTCAAAGACAAGAGCGTCGCGGTGATTGGCGGCGGGAACTCCGGCGTGGAAGCAGCGATCGATCTGGCTGGTGTGGTAAAACATGTCACGCTGCTTGAGTTTGCCCCCGAACTGAAAGCGGATTCTGTATTGCAAGATAAAGTGCGTAGCCTGCCGAACGTTGACATCATTCTGAATGCGCAAACCACAGAAGTGAAAGGTGATGGACAGAAGGTGACGGGGCTGAGCTACAAAGATCGTCTTACCGATACGGTGCACGATTTAGCATTGGAAGGGATCTTCGTGCAGATTGGCCTGCTGCCTAACACCCACTGGCTGGAAGGTACGGTAGCCAGAAACCGCATCGGGGAAATTGAGATCGATGCCAAGTGCGAAACCAGCGTAAAAGGTGTCTTTGCTGCTGGCGACTGTACGACGGTGCCGTACAAGCAGATCATCATCGCGACGGGTGAAGGTGCAAAAGCATCCTTGAGCGCTTTTGACTACCTGATTAGAACCCGCGCATAACATCAATTCGTGGGAAAGGGAGGGGTCACTCTCCCGGTTCTCTAAATGCGATCTTAACGCTTCGCGCGGCGATGCCCCATAAGCAGGTGTCGCCGCGCTTTTTGTTTATGATCATAAAATTCTCCTTTTGATCATAAAACGCCCCCTTCGATCGTAAAAATTAGATCTCAGCCCTTGCCAAGGGGCGATAAGAAATTCATAATGCTGGCCGCTCTGTGCTATTGCACGTTTTTGCTGTCTACACAGCATCGTATTTCGAGCGCTAGCGTTACCTCAGTCCACATCATTTTTTATCAGTTAATACAAAAAATCATATTCTTCTTAACAGACTTATCCACAGGCTGTTTGTTGGTTATTTATTAATCACACTGTATTGTTGATAAAATACTGTAGAGTATCTTATTGATATCTATTCATAAATTTTACTTATAAAACGTTATAACGATCGCTTGTACTTTTTGTGACAGTTGATTGGCAACGGTTTTTTTTATTTATTCACAGCGCGTGCGACAAACTGATGACAACGGTTTGGGCGACTCACGCATCGCGCGGTAATCCTTTCTCTACTGCACGAATAAGTCGTTTTTTCTGTGTAGACTGGACGTCAATTTCCAGTGACGCGCGACGTTCCAACTGCTGACGCATCGCCCAGTGGATATGTTCATCCAACAGTTCGCTTTCACCCAGACGGGCTTGCAGGGCTAGCACGATACTATCCTGATAGGGAGCATTCCCCAGCGCGACGGCAATATTGCGTAGCCAGCGGAGATGACCGATGCGCCTTATCGGCGACCCTTCCGTAATCCGCAGAAATTTCTCTTCATTCCAGCCGAATAGCGCCAGTAGCTCGGGCGTGTGCAGCGCGGCACGCGGGCTGAAATCCGCCTCGTCGGTAAGTTGCGAAAACCGATTCCACGGGCAAATAAGCTGACAGTCATCGCAGCCATAGATGCGATTGCCCATTAGCGGACGAAATTCTTCAGGAATCGAGCCTTCTAATTCGATAGTCAGATAGGAAATACAGCGGCGGGCATCGACGGTATAAGGCGCGACAATCGCGCCAGTTGGGCAGGTAGTCATGCAGGCGACACAGCGGCCGCACTGCTCTTCCTGCGGCCGATCGACGGGCAGGGGTAAATCGATCAGCAATTCGCCGAGAAAGAACCAGGAACCGGCTTCTCTGTTGAGAATTAGTGAGTGTTTACCAATCCAGCCAAGCCCGGCTTTTGCCGCTAACGGGCGCTCCATGATGGGCGCGGAATCGACAAAGGGGCGAAAATTCAGTTCACCGCAGTATTCCTGAATCTGGTCGCCGAGTTTTTTCAGACGTTGGCGTAATAGCTTGTGGTAATCACGACCGAGCGCATAGCGGCTAACGTAGCCGAGTTCTGGGTTTTTTAAGGTACTGGCGAATGCGGCTTTGGCTGGCAAGTAATTCATACGAACACTGATGACGCGCAGTGTGCCGGGCAGCAGCTCATGCGGACGCGCCCGCAGCATGCCGTGGCGTGCCATCCAGTCCATTTCCCCGTGGTATTGCTTATCCAGCCAGTCCTGAAGTCGGGGCTCTTCTGCGGACAAATCAGTGTCGCAGATGCCGACCTGCTGGAACCCCAATTCCTGTCCCCATTGTTTGATGTGTTGCGCTAATTCATTGAGATCGTAGGGGTATGACATGGGGAACCGTAAAATGTACTGTATTACCCCGATTTTACCATAACGTTTAGACATTGTTGTTGAACAGAACTGTATTGTCGATAAAAAGAACAGATAAAGACTTTGAGACGGTCGTCGATAATTTTAGACATAGCAAATAAAAACGTATGAATACCTCTGGGAGCACCTCATGGAAATGGCACCATTGTCATTTTATCGCACCACGATTCACGGCTTGGAGCTCAGCATTGATGTTAATCAGCGGCAGGCAGCGCAGTTAGTTAACGTTGAGAAATCGGCGACTACCCTTGACGTTGAACCGGTACAAATTAGTCAGGAAGGCCGGGATCAGTTACAGGACGAGATTATATCGCAGCCTGCTCGCCGTTTTTTCTCCTCTGATATCGATAATGCCTTGTCACAGGCGTTAGCCGAACAGCCTGAACAGGTGTCTCAGGCGGTTTATCGTATCATCGATGAAAATTTCATGAATAGCTCCGCGGTAAGCGGAGCGCAACGTCAGGCTTCGTTAGCGCTGGGGCTTTCTCAGGCTGCTTATCTGGCTGAACACTATATCAATGACGACCAGAAACAATCCTTTCTGGATGCGATGCAGCAAATAGCCGCGATTTCGCAGACGCGGACAACGGACGAAACAGGCAATGTCTCTTATTACACACCTCCTTCATATATCCCCGGAACGACGGAATATAAGGTGGACTGGGGTGTGATTATGAAAGAGAAAGAGCCGGAGAGATATGAGAAGTATCAGGAGGCCCTCGCATCCGGTGATGCCGTAAAAGGGCTAGAGGAATTTATCAGCTTCGTCACCACGGCGGCGATTAAACATCCTGAGTGGGGACGTGAGTATCAGAGCAACGCTGCCAGGCAGGTTAACGAGCTGAAGCACGCAGAAATCAGTAATCCCTTTGCCGATATTGATGTGTCCACCCCCTCTGGCTTTATGTCGGGCGCGCTTGATGTATTGAAAAGCGCTTTTAATGAACAAACGTTGCAATACTCGGTAAAGAGAATCGAGCAGTTCTTTGCCTCGTTGCCTGACATTTCTCGCTAATCTGTCCTGATCGTCTGCCCGTTCTCTCTGGCTAACCTGGGCAGACCTTGCTAACTTGAAATGCATGTTCCATGCCATTGATGGAGAACAACATGCATCATGCCACTGAGCCGTATCGGCTCGATACGGCAGAAACCACATTGCCTGATTCGGTGTTTTACGCCGAGTGGGTTCGCCGTGAAGAAGCCAGAGCGGCGCGCGAGTCAGGGCTTTCGCTGTGGGTGCTCATGCAGCGTGCGGGAGATGCCGCATTCTAAGTAGCTCGTCAATGCTATCCCTCGACCCGCCGTTGGCGGGTGCTGGCTGGACACGGCAATAACGGCGGCGATGGATATGTGGTCGCCAGTTTGGCGCTGGCGGCGGGCATTGACGTGGATGTTGTTGCCTGTACCAGCGACAAGCCGTTGCCCGATGATGCTCGCCTTGCCCGCCAACGCTGGCTTGAGCAGGGCGGTCGTGTTCAGGACGTGAATGCACAGGATGCTGATACGCCGTGGCCGGAAGGGATCGATCTCATCGTTGATGGTCTGCTCGGCACCGGGCTTTCCGCCGCACCGCGCGCACCCTATGCCGCGTTAATGACGCAGGCGAATGCTTATCCCGCCCCCATCGTTTCACTGGATATTCCCTCTGGATTACATGCCGAAACCGGTGCCTGTGCTGGCGTCGCGATCTGTGCCGCGCAGACGGTGACGTTTATCGCGCTGAAGCCAGGGTTACTGACGGGTCGTGCGCGTGAACAGGTTGGGAAATTACATTACCACTCGCTAGGCTTACAGACATGGCTGGATGACCAAATTGCACCGATACGGCGACTGACTGCGGCGCACCTTGCCGAATGGCTGTCTCCGCGACCGGCCGGACAGCATAAGGGCGATAATGGCAGACTGCTGGTGGTGGGCGGTAACGCCGGTTTCGGTGGCGCGGTATTGATGGCTGCCGATGCGGCGTTACACAGTGGCGCAGGCTTGGTGCGAGTACTTACTCACAAACAATGTCAATCGGCGTTTCTGACGGCCCGACCTGAGCTGATGGTGCAGGAAATGACGACAGATACCCTGCGGCAGGGGCTGGAATGGGCGGATGTCATCGTGATAGGACCCGGTTTAGGACAGGATGAATGGGGTAAAAATGCGCTGCGTCTGGCAGAAAATTGTAACAAACCCATGTTATGGGATGCGGATGCGCTTAACCTGCTGGCAATCAATCCGCATAAGCGGCAGAATCGCGTGCTGACACCTCATCCCGGCGAAGCGGCGCGTTTACTGAATTGTCGCGTCTCTGATATTGAAAGTGATCGCTTACTTGCAGCGACAAGATTGGTAAAACGCTATGGTGGCGTTGTCGTGTTAAAAGGCGCGGGAACGGTCATCGTCAGCGAGCGAGACGAGGTTGCCATTGCTGATGTGGGTAACCCTGGCATGGCGACAGGTGGCATGGGTGATGTGCTGTCAGGTATTGTCGGCGGTTTGCTGGCACAAAAGCTCTCGCTGTATGATGCGGCCTGTGCAGGATGTGTCGTACACGGTGCGGCGGCCGATTGGTTGGCGGAGCGACGCGGCACCCGGGGTATGCTGGCAACCGATTTACTGCCCGTGCTGTTCCGGTATGTTAATCCGAGCTGATGTTTTTAGAGCCGATGTTTTTAGAAATCGATGTTTTTAGGACTTATGTTGTTAGAACAATAGAATGAAAAAAATAGTCTTACTTCTGCCGGATGAGGCAGCCACTATCTCGTTAGGCACGGCGCTGGCGCAAGCTTGTGACGGCGCTTGTGTTATCCACCTTTATGGCGACCTCGGGGCAGGAAAAACGACGTTTAGTCGCGGGTTCCTACAGGCACGCGGTCATCAGGGCAATGTCAAAAGTCCCACTTATACGCTGGTCGAGCCTTATGCGTTATCGCCGCTGGCCGTCTACCACTTTGATCTTTATCGACTGGCTGACCCGGAAGAGTTGGAATTCATGGGGATCCGCGATTATTTGACGCAGGATGCCATTTGTTTGATTGAGTGGCCGCAGCAGGGTGCCGGGGTATTGCCTGATGCGGATATCGAACTGCATTTGCGCTATCAGGATCAGGGTCGACAGGCTGAACTGTCCGCTGTCTCTGCAACGGGAGACGCGATGTTACAACGTTTTTCTCTCCAGCCAGGAACAACAGAATCATGATGAGTCGTATGGTTAAGCTGTTCATCGGCGTGTGGCTGTTGCTGGCGGGTTCGGCGTGGGCCGCTAATCTGTCGGACATTAAGGTGGACAATGCCTCAGGCCAGGCCACGGTGCGTCTGAGCTTTAGCGGTCAGCCTATTTATGCTTTTTTCCCACTCAGTAACCCTGCCAGAGTGGTGATTGATATTCGTCAGACTGGCGTCATTCAGGGATTGCCGCTGGATTTCAGCGGGCAAAACCTGATTAAGCGTGTGCGTACCAGCAATGCGCAGGACGCACAAAGCCTGCGTTTGGTGCTGGATTTGACCCAAGCGGCTAAAACGCGAGCGGTGACGCAAAAAGAAGGATCGGGTTACGTGGTGGTCTTCACTATCACCGGCGATAAAGCGAAAACGGTAACAGCCTCAGCGCCTCCGGCTTCACGGCAGCAGAATACCGCACCGATAGAACCCGCCAAAAATCCGTTTACCAACAAGCCGACTGTGGTCGTCAATAGCAGTACGTCATCAGCCCGCGTACCGACCCGACAGGGGAATGAACGCGTTGTGGTAGCGATTGATGCCGGTCACGGCGGGCAGGATCCAGGGGCGATTGGCCCTAACGGGTTGCGGGAGAAAAATGTCACCATTTCTATCGCTCGTAAGCTACAAGCCTTACTGAATAGCGATCCGGCCTTTAAAGGCGTGCTGACGCGTGACGGTGACTACTTTATCTCCGTCATGGGGCGTTCGGACGTGGCGCGTAAGCAGGGCGCGAACCTGTTAGTGTCGATTCACGCGGATGCGGCACCAAACCGTAATGCTAAAGGTGCCTCTGTTTGGGTGTTGTCCAACCGCCGTGCGAACAGCGAAATGGCAAACTGGCTGGAGCAGCATGAGAAACAGTCTGAGCTGTTGGGCGGCGCAGGCGATCTGCTGGCAAACAGCAGCGCGGATCCTTACCTCAGTCAGGCAGTGCTGGACCTGCAATTTGGTCACTCCCAACGCGTCGGGTATGACGTGGCAACGAAGGTGCTGCGTGAACTCCAGCGTGTCGGGGGGCTGCATAAACGGCGTCCTGAGCACGCCAGTTTAGGGGTGTTACGCTCGCCGGATATTCCTTCCCTACTGGTTGAAACCGGATTTATCAGTAACGTGGAAGAAGAGCGTCTGTTGGGCAGTAACGACTATCAGGAAAAACTCGCTAATGCGATTTATCAGGGATTGAGGGGATACTTCCAGACGCATCCGATGCAATCTCTCCCAAAGCAGGAAAGCCGCCCACTACAGTCGGCGGCAAGTGATACCGCAGCGTCGAGTGATAACGTCAGCGCGGCAAAGGTGACAGCGGGTAGCACGCGTCATACCGTTGCACGTGGTGAAACACTTTCTTCCATTGCCCGGCGTTATGGTGTCAGCCTCGCGGCCATGCGTGATGTGAATAAGCTAAACAAGGACATTGTCTGGGTTGGACAGCGCCTGAATATTCCGGCCACAGGGTCGAAACAGACGGCATCAACGCCAGCGCCCAAAAAGGCCGCGCCGGTAAAGCATAAGGTCGTAAAGGGTGATAGCCTGAGTGCGATTGCTGCCCGTTACGGTGTTAGTATGAAGGATATCCAACAGGCGAATAATATGCGCTCCGGCACAGTACAACTGGGACAAACGCTGATTATTCCGTCTGCCTGAGACTTCATGCTGACAATGTCGATAGATTGACGTTATTAAGAGGGATGCGCCATGCCGATTCAGGTGTTGCCACCGCAGTTGGCTAACCAGATTGCTGCCGGAGAAGTGGTTGAACGTCCGGCTTCGGTCGTGAAGGAACTGGTGGAAAACAGTCTGGATGCAGGGGCGACCCGGATTGATATCGACATCGAGCGCGGTGGTGCGAAGCTGATCCGTATTCGTGACAACGGCTCGGGCATTGGAAAGGATGACTTAACGCTGGCGCTGGCACGCCATGCGACCAGCAAAATCTCGACGCTTGACGATCTGGAAGCGATCGTCAGCATGGGATTTCGCGGCGAAGCGCTGGCGAGTATCAGTTCTGTCTCCCGCTTAACCCTGACTTCACGCACCGCCGAACAATCCGAAGCCTGGCAGGCCTACGCCGAAGGGCGTGATATGGCCGTGACGGTCAAACCTGCCGCCCATCCTGTCGGCACTACGCTGGAAGTGCTGGATCTGTTTTATAACACGCCCGCCCGCCGTAAATTTATGCGCACCGAAAAAACCGAATTCACCCATATTGATGAGGTGGTGCGCCGCATTGCGCTGGCGCGTTTCGATGTCGCTATTACGCTGCATCATAACGGTAAGCTGATGCGGCAGTACCGTGCGGCACCGGATAAAAGCCAGCATGAACGTCGGTTAGGCAGCATTTGCGGTGCGACTTTCCTGCAACATGCGCTGGCGGTGTCATGGCAACACGGCGATCTCACCATTCATGGCTGGGTGGCCGATCCGGTTGGCGCGAAACAACTGCCTGATATGCAGTATTGCTACGTGAACCAGCGCATGATGCGCGATCGGCTCATCAATCACGCCATCCGACAGGCCTATCAGGATCAGCTTAGCGACGATCAGCAGCCCGCTTATGTTTTGTATCTGGAGATCGACCCACATCAGGTTGATGTCAACGTTCACCCCGCCAAGCATGAAGTTCGGTTCCATCAGGCTCGACTGGTGCATGACTTTATCTATCAGGCGGTGATGTCCGTTCTGCAACAGGCTTCCGCACCGGGGCTTGGTATGACGGAGCCGGAAACCGGGAAACCCGTGCAATGGCAGCAGGAAAATCGTCCCGCCGCTGGCGAAAATCACTTTGCTCAGCCGTCACGTACCGATAACGCTCCATCGTATGGCGGGAAAACGCCGCGCGTCGGCCATACCGGTCAGGCGAGAGAAACTGCTTATTCCGGCTATCAACCGGAAAATCCGTACCAGAAAAAGCAGGGCGATCTGTATAAGACGCTGTTGCAACCAGCGGATAACGCGGCAAGTTCGCCAAACCCATCTGGCGAGCGCGTTTCTGTACCGCCGAATCGCATTATGCCGCCAGATGCGGCAGTGCCGTCGACGGCATTACCCGTTTTCCCTCCACATCGCGCTACGTTAGAGACGGCAGCGAGCAATCCCAGGGCACGTACTTCGATTGAGCCGCCGCTGGAAAGTCAATCGAGTGGTTTTGGGCGAGTATTGACGGTTTATCCGCCGTGCTACGCGCTGTTGGAGTACCATAAGGGGTTGGCGATGCTGTCGCTTGCCGTTGCCGAGCGCTATCTGAAAGCGGTGCAACTGACGCCGTCGGAAGAGGGGCTGCGGGCGCAGCCGTTACTGATTCCGCAGCGCCTGACGTTGAGTAAATCTGAGCTGAGCGTGTTGTCTGCGCATCACGCTTTGCTGACGCGTTTTGGTATTGATGTACTCGTTGAGTCACAGCGTGCCACATTGCGTGCCGTACCTTTACCATTGCGCCAACAAAATTTACAAAACTTGATCTCTGAACTGATAGGCTATCTGGCCGACTATCAGACGGTTGAGACACAGCAGGTGGAACCTGGCGCCCTGGCATCGTGGATGGCAACGCGATTGCAGAGTGAGCAGGAAAGCTGGAGCCATTCTCAGGCCATACAATTACTGGCGGATGTCGAGCGGCTTTGTCCGCAGTTGGCGAAAGCGCCGCCGTCTGAACTTTTATATATGGTGGACATCGATGATGCCATCAAGGCTTTAAAGCATGAGTGATGTAGAAAACGCGCCGTTGCCGCCCGCCATTTTTATCATGGGGCCAACGGCGTCAGGAAAAACGGCACTGGCAATGGCGTTACGAGAATATTTGCCAGTAGAGTTGATTAGCGTCGATTCCGCCCTCATCTATAAAGGTATGGATATCGGGACAGCGAAGCCGAGTGCGGAAGAGCTGGCACTGGCGCCGCATCGGTTAATTGACATTCTCGACCCGGCGGAATCTTATTCTGCGGCCGATTTTCGCCGCGATGCGCTACGTGAGATGGCGGAGATTACCGCCGCCGGACGCATTCCCCTTTTAGTCGGGGGGACGATGTTGTATTTCAAGGCGCTGCTGGAGGGGCTTTCTCCTCTGCCGCCAGCCGATGCCGCAGTGCGCCAGCGCATTGAAGAGCAGGCAAAAGAAATCGGCTGGGAAGCGATGCATCGGCAGCTCAGTGAGATCGATCCGGTAGCAGCAATTCGGATTCATCCAAATGATCCGCAGAGACTCTCGCGAGCACTGGAAGTTTTTTTCGTTTCAGGTAACACTTTAACTGAACTGACAAAAACGTCTGGCGACGCGCTGCCCTATCAGGTTCATCAGTTTGCTATCGCCCCGGCGACGCGTGAATTGTTGCATCAGCGAATTGAACAGCGCTTTCACCAGATGTTGGCGGCGGGGTTTGAGACAGAAGCCCGGACATTGTTTGCCCGGCGCGACCTTCATACGGATATGCCCTCTATTCGTTGCGTTGGTTATCGCCAGATGTGGTCATATTTATCCGGTGAAATTGATTACGATGAAATGGTTTATCGGGGCATTTGTGCGACGCGTCAGTTAGCGAAGCGGCAAATGACCTGGCTACGCGGTTGGGATGATGTCTGCTGGCTGGATAGCGAAAAACCGACTGAAGCACTGCACAACGTTATACAGGTCATTAAGGCATAGGTTTGTTAGTGCATAGGTTGAGTGATTGTGTACAATCGGTGAGTCTCAGCGTGCAAGTTTTTTACACCGTTATTTTAGAACCGTAGGGTTCTTTGTTACAAACAACATACAAATAAGGAAAATATAGAATGGCTAAGGGGCAATCTTTGCAAGATCCGTTCTTGAACGCTTTGCGTCGTGAACGTGTTCCGGTTTCGATTTATTTGGTGAACGGTATTAAGCTGCAAGGTCAGATCGAATCTTTCGATCAGTTCGTGATTTTGTTGAAAAACACGGTAAGTCAGATGGTTTATAAGCACGCCATCTCTACAGTTGTTCCCTCTCGTCCTGTATCTCACCATAGCAACAATCCAGGCGGCGGCAGCAATTATCACGGTAACAACACGGCGGCTTCGCAGCAGTCGCAGGAAGCTGATGACGCCGAATAAGGCGTATTGTCAATTCACCACGGCGCGGGAGAGCTGGACGCATCGCTCGGCTCCTTCGCTGTGGTGTTTTTTGCTCGTTTGAGAGGTTACTCGCTTGTTTGACCGTTATGAATCAGGTGAACGGGCCATATTAGTTCATATTTACTTCTCGCAAGATAAAGATACGGAAGATCTGCTGGAGTTCGAATCTCTGGTTTCTTCTGCCGGTATTGAATCCTTGCAGGTGGTTACTGGTAGCCGTAAGGCGCCTCACCCCAAGTATTTTGTCGGGGAAGGCAAAGCAGAAGAAATTGCTCAGGCAGTAAAAGAAACCGGCGCGTTTGTCGTGCTGTTTGATCATGCGCTGACGCCAGCTCAGGAACGTAATCTGGAGCGTTTGTGCGAGTGTCGGGTGATCGATCGTACCGGACTGATTTTAGATATTTTTGCCCAGCGTGCGCGTACTCACGAGGGGAAATTACAGGTAGAACTGGCACAGCTGCGCCACCTTGCGACCCGATTGGTTCGCGGCTGGACGCACCTTGAGCGCCAGAAAGGCGGTATCGGTTTGCGTGGCCCAGGTGAAACCCAGCTTGAAACCGACCGCCGTTTATTGCGTAACCGTATCACTCAGATACTGTCGCGTCTTGAACGGGTAGAAAAACAGCGTGAACAGGGGCGGCGGTCGCGAGTTCGTGCAGATGTACCCACCGTTTCGTTGGTGGGCTACACCAATGCGGGTAAATCCACGCTGTTTAACAAGATTACATCGGCGGGCGTTTATGCCGCCGATCAGTTATTTGCCACACTGGATCCTACATTGCGCCGCATTGAAGTGGATGATGTCGGTGATACAGTGCTGGCGGATACCGTAGGTTTTATCCGGCAGTTGCCCCATGATTTGGTGGCTGCGTTTAAGGCTACACTACAGGAAACACGTCAGGCCTCGCTGCTGTTGCACGTTGTTGATGCTGCCGATCCTCGTCTTGACGAGAACATTGAGGCGGTTAATGACGTACTGACGGAAATCGAGGCGGATGAAATACCTGCGCTGTTGGTAATGAACAAGATTGATATGCTGGATGATTTCGTTCCGCGTATCGATCGCAACGAAGAGAATTTACCGGTACGGGTCTGGCTTTCAGCACAGACCGGCGACGGTATTCCGTTGCTATTTCAGGCATTGACTGAGCGGCTTTCCGGGGAAATCGCACAATATACCTTGCATCTTCCCCCGCAGGCAGGACGCTTGCGTAGTCGTTTTTACCAGCTTCAGGCAATAGAAAAAGAATGGATTGAAGAGGATGGGCAAATTGGTTTGGTTATTCGTATGCCGATTGCTGACTGGCGCCGCCTCTGCAAAAAAGAGCAGGAACTGATGGACTATATTGTCTGATTTGACTGGCAGAAACAGTCTGAGCGGTGAAATAGTCTGACGGACTCTGGGATATTGAACCTGAAGAACACCTATCATAAAGAATGGAGCTAAAACATGGCGTGGAATCAGCCCGGTAATAACGGACAAGACCGCGACCCGTGGGGGAGCAGCAGCAATAATGGCGGCAACTCTGGCGGAAATAACAATAAAGGTGGCCGAGATCAGGGGCCGCCGGATCTGGACGACATCTTCCGTAAGCTGAGCAAAAAACTCAGCGATCTGGGTGGCGGAAAAGGTTCTGGCTCAAGCAACAGCGGAAATTCTGGCGGCCCAGCACTGGGTGGCCGGATCGTCGGTATCGCTGCCGTCGCTGCGGTTGTCATCTGGGCTGCTACGGGTTTCTATACCATTAAAGAAGCGGAACGCGGTGTCGTTACGCGCTTTGGTAAATTCAGCCATTTGGTGGGGCCAGGTCTTAACTGGAAACCGACCTTCATTGACTCTGTTCGCGCCGTGAACGTCGAGTCGGTGCGTGAACTGGCGACGTCGGGCGTGATGTTGACGTCAGACGAAAACGTCGTGCGCGTTGAAATGAACGTGCAATATCGTGTCACGCAGCCAGAACAATATCTGTTCAGCGTAACCAATGCGGATGACAGCCTGCGTCAGGCAACTGACAGCGCGCTGCGCGGCGTGATTGGTAAGTACACGATGGACAAAATTTTGACGGAAGGCCGTACCATTGTGCGTACGGATACCCAGCGCGTACTGGAAGAAACCGTTCGTCCGTACAACATGGGGATCACGCTGCTGGACGTCAACTTCCAGACCGCGCGTCCGCCGGAAGAAGTGAAGGCCGCGTTTGACGATGCGATTGCCGCTCGTGAAAACGAACAGCAATACATTCGTGAAGCGGAAGCGTACGCGAACGAAGTGCAGCCGCGTGCTAATGGTCAGGCTCAGCGTATTCTCGAAGAGTCTCGCGCTTATAAAACCCGTACCGTTCTGGAAGCACAGGGTGAAGTTGCTCGCTTTGCTCGCGTCTTACCGGAATATAAAGCTGCACCGGAAATTACCCGTGAGCGTCTGTATATCGAAACGATGGAACGCGTGCTGAGTCATACCCGCAAAGTGCTGGTCAATGACAAGGGCGGCAACCTGATGGTTCTGCCGCTGGATCAGATGCTGCGTGGACAAAGTGCTGACAATACGCAAAGCAACAGCAGTAACACCAGCGCTAGCCCACTGCGTCTGCCCACTGGCAACAGCGGGGCGGCGAATAGCAACCAGACGCGCAGCAGCAACAATGGAAATATCATGGATCAGCGCAGAGCAAATGCGCAGCGTGATGACTTCACTCGAGTAGGGAGAGAATAATCGATGCGTAAGCCCTTACTATTTATCCTGATCCTGGTACTGATGGTGGTCTATGCGTCACTGTTTGTGGTGCAGGAAGGCCAGCGCGGCATTGTGATGCGTTTTGGCAAAGTATTGCGTGATGACGAGAACAAGCCGCTGATTTATGCACCGGGATTGCAGTTCAAGATTCCGTTTATCGACTCAGTGAAAATGCTGGACGCGCGTATCCAGACGATGGAAAACCAGGCTGACCGCTTTATCACTAAAGAGCAGAAAGACCTGATTGTCGATTCCTACCTGAAATGGCGTATCAGCGATTTCAGCCGTTACTACCTGGCAACGGGCGGTGGCGACATCTCTCAGGCTGAAGTGCTGCTGAAACGTAAGTTCAGTGACCGTCTGCGTTCTGAGATTGGTCGTCTGGATGTGAAAGGGATTGTTACCGACTCGCGTGGTCAACTGATGTCTGACGTGCGTGAAGCGCTGAATACCGGCACCGGTGAAACCACCGAAGCCGATAATGCGATTGCTTCTGCGGCGGCGCGCGTTGAGAAAGAGACGACAGGTAACGAATCTCACATTAACCCTAACAGTATGGCTGCGCTGGGTATTCAGGTTATTGATGTGCGAATTAAGCAAATCAACCTGCCAACTGAAGTGTCTGACGCGATTTACCAACGTATGCGTGCAGAGCGTGAAGCGGTCGCGCGTCGCCACCGTTCACAGGGTCAGGAAGAAGCTGAAAAGCTGAAAGCGGCAGCAGACTATGAAGTCACCCGTACGCTGGCTGAAGCTGAGCGTCAGGGGCGTATCACCCGTGGTGAAGGGGATGCCGAAGCGGCGAAACTGTTTGCTAATGCATTCAGTGAAGATCCTGACTTCTACGCTTTCGTTCGTAGCCTGCGCGCGTATGAAAGCAGTTTCAGTAATAATCAGGACGTGATGGTTCTCAGCCCGGATAGCGACTTCTTCCGCTACATGAAGTCACCGGATAGCAGTATGGCACCACGCCGCTGATCGTCATTCACTGACGTCTTTCATCAAGCCCGGGTTCTTTCTCGGGCTTTTTTTTGCCATTTTCTGGCAGAGATATTCAAGGGTTTGCTCCTGCACGAATCGGATGCGGGGAAAAGAGGTTGTTATGAATTCAACGATTTGGCTGGCGCTTGGTCTGGTTTTGGTGCTTGAAGGGCTTGGGCCGTTGCTGTTTCCCCGTCTCTGGCGGCGTATGATTTTGGGTATCGCACAGTTGCCGGATAATGTTTTGCGCCGTTTTGGCGGTGGAATAGTTGTTGCTGGGTGCGTGATCTACTACATGTTGCGTAGCCGCATGGGGGGCTAAAATTAAGCGGAAAAATGTGCGCAATCGTGTGCTAAAAGTACTGAAAGCATCCAAATGAGATGTTAGAATCCTTTTTTAAGCAACCTGGTGATTCTTGAAATGGGTAAGAACGTCGTCGTACTGGGCACCCAATGGGGTGACGAAGGTAAAGGCAAGGTCGTTGACCTGCTGACTGAACGGGCTAAATATGTTGTGCGCTATCAGGGTGGACACAACGCTGGCCACACGCTGGTTATCAACGGTGAAAAAACCGTCCTTCATTTAATTCCTTCTGGCATTCTGCGTGAAAATGTTGTCAGCATCATCGGTAACGGTGTTGTGCTGGCGCCTGACGCACTGATGAAAGAAATGACGGAGCTTGAAGCGCGTGGCGTCCCGGTACGCGAACGTCTGCTGCTTTCTGAAGCTTGTCCGTTAATCCTGCCTTATCACGTCGCGCTGGATAACGCCCGTGAGAAAGCGCGTGGTGCGAAAGCAATTGGTACGACTGGCCGTGGTATCGGTCCTGCGTATGAAGATAAAGTTGCTCGCCGTGGTTTGCGCGTTGGCGATCTGTTTGATAAAGAAACCTTTGCCGTCAAACTGAAAGAGATCGTCGAATACCATAACTTCCAGTTGGTTAACTACTACAAAGCCGATGCGGTCGACTACCAGAAAGTGCTGGACGATGTGCTGGCGATTGCTGACATCCTGACTGCGATGGTGGTTGATGTTTCCGATCTGCTGTACAAAGCGCACCTGCGTGGCGATTTCGTTATGTTTGAAGGCGCACAGGGTACGCTGCTGGATATCGACCACGGTACTTATCCGTACGTGACTTCCTCAAATACCACTGCGGGTGGCGTTGCTACCGGTTCTGGTCTGGGTCCACGCTATGTAGACTACGTACTGGGTATCGTTAAAGCTTATTCTACTCGTGTAGGTGCCGGTCCATTCCCGACTGAACTGTTTGAAGAAGTCGGTGAGCACCTGTCTCAGAAAGGCAACGAGTTTGGCGCGACAACAGGTCGCCGTCGTCGTACTGGCTGGCTGGATGCCGTTGCCGTGCGTCGTGCAGTGCAGATCAACTCGCTGTCTGGCTTCTGCCTGACCAAGCTGGATGTTCTGGACGGTCTGAAAGAGATTAAAATCTGCGTAGGCTATCGTTTACCGAATGGCACCGAAGTGGATACCACTCCGCTGGCTGCTGAAGGCTGGGAAGGTCTTGAGCCGATTTACGAAACGATGCCAGGCTGGTCTGAAAGCACGTTTGGTGTGAAAGATCACAGCAAGCTGCCGCAGGCTGCTCTGAACTACATCAAACGTATCGAAGAAGTCACCGGTGTGCCGATTGATATTATTTCTACCGGCCCGGATCGTAGCGAAACGATGGTGTTGCGCGATCCGTTCGACGCTTGATCTCGTCCCCTCAACGGGTGATGCGAAGATGAAAAAGGACGGGATTCCCGTCCTTTTTGCTATCTGTCAGTTAACCGTCGTCGTGTGAATAACGACGGCTTCTATCTGTTATTCCCGAGCGTTTTCCGCTTTCTTCTTCAGCCCATCTAATAGCTTATTGTGGATGTTGCTGAATCCGCCGTTACTCATCACCAGAATGTGGTCGCCAGGCTGTGCGGTCTTGACGATGTTGTCTACCAACGTGTCAATATCCGCGCTCCAGTGCGCAGGCTGTACGCATGCTTCCGCGACTTCTACGACCTGCCACGGAATATGTGCTGGCTGGAAGAGGAACACTTCATCTGCACGGCCTAATGACGGTGCCAGCTCGTTTTTACACATCCCCAATTTCATGGTGTTGGAACGGGGTTCAAGCACGGCCAAAATACGCGCCGTGCCGCCAACCTTGCTGCGTAGCGCCGACAGCGTCGCCAGAATCGCGGTAGGGTGGTGTGCAAAGTCGTCATAAACTGCGACGCCATGCGCCGTACCGCGTAATTCCAAACGGCGACGCGCGTTGATAAATCCACCCAGCGCACGGCAGGCATCTGCGGGTAGCACGCCGACGTGGTGTGCTGCCGCAATGGCCATCAGCCCGTTGTACATGTTGTGTTCACCCACCAGCTTCCAGTGGACTTCACCGACGAGTTCATTGTTCAGGTAAACCTGATATTGGCTGGCATCGATCGACACTTTCTGTGCCCGCCATGTGCCTTCTTCGCCAACCAGTTCCTGCTCGCTCCAGCATCCCATTCCCATCACCTGTTTGAGGTTAAGGTCGTTGGTTGGCAGGATGATCTTTCCGCTGCCGGGTACCAGCCGTACAAGATGGTGGAACTGTTTTTGAATGGCTTTCAGATCGTCGAAGATATCGGCGTGATCGAACTCAAGGTTGTTGAGTACCAGCGTTCTGGGGCAGTAATGTACGAATTTGGAACGCTTGTCGAAGAACGCACAGTCATATTCATCGGCTTCGAGCACCATGAACGGGCTGTCGCCCAACCGTGCGGAAACGGTGAAGTTGCCGGGAACGCCACCGATCACAAAACCGGGTTGGTAGCCGCAATCTTCCAGAATCCAGGTGACCATTCCCGCCGTCGTGGTTTTGCCGTGTGTACCCGCAACGGCAATCACCCAGCGATCGCGTAATACATGATCGTGCAGCCACTGTGGACCGGAAACATAGGGTAATCCCTGTTCCAGTACGGCTTCAACGCATGGGTTTCCCCGCGTCATCGCATTACCGATGATGACTAAATCAGGGGCGGGAGTAAGCTGTGCCGGATCGTAGCCCTGAATCAGCGTGATTCCTTGCTCTTCAAGTAAGGTACTCATGGGGGGATAAACATTCGCATCTGAGCCTGTGACGTCATGCCCCAGCGAACGAGCAAGCAGGGCAAGGCCACCCATAAAGGTGCCGCAGATACCTAAAATATGAATACGCATACATTTTCCATCTTCACAGTGAGTCTGCGTCACATTCTAACGCTATGAATCCGCCATAAGAAATGGATTTGACTAGGTACTCACTTTCTCTTTGGGCTACACTGCATGCGCAAACGTTGGCGGTGCAGAAATGAAACCGCTTTTCATCCGTAGATTCTGGAATAGTGTTATGAAAACGTTAGGCGAATTTATCGTCGAAAAACAGCACGATTTCTCTCACGCCACAGGTGAGCTTACCGCGCTGCTGTCTGCTATTAAACTGGGTGCCAAGATTATTCACCGTGATATCAATAAAGCGGGTCTGGTTGATATCCTGGGTGCCAGCGGCATTTCTAATGTTCAGGGCGAAGTGCAGATGAAGCTCGATCTGTATGCCAATGAGAAACTGAAAGCGGCATTAAAAGCGCGTGGTGAAGTGGCAGGTATTGCCTCCGAAGAAGAAGACGAAATTGTTATCTTTGAAGGTGATAAGGCGGAAAATGCCAAGTATGTGGTTCTGATGGATCCGCTGGACGGCTCATCGAATATTGATGTGAACGTCTCCGTCGGTACGATTTTCTCTATTTATCGCCGTATTACGCCGCTGGGAACGTCAGTCACGGAAGCTGACTTCTTACAGCCGGGTAGTGAGCAGGTTGCTGCGGGTTACATTGTTTACGGTTCTTCCACCATGCTGGTGTACACCACGGGTCACGGCGTGCACGCCTTTACCTACGATCCGTCGCTCGGTGTATTCTGTCTCTCGCATGAAAAAGTTTGCTTCCCGGAAAAAGGGAATATGTATTCCATCAACGAAGGGAACTACATCAAGTTTCCTGTCGGCGTGAAGAAATACATCAAATACTGTCAGGAGCAGGATGAAGAAACGCAGCGTCCTTATACGTCGCGTTATATCGGCTCACTGGTGGCGGATTTCCACCGCAATCTGCTGAAAGGCGGAATCTACCTGTATCCGAGCACGGCGAGCTACCCGAAAGGCAAACTGCGTTTGCTGTACGAATGCAACCCGATGGCGTTTTTGGCGGAGCAGGCGGGCGGTAAGGCCAGTGACGGTAAAAACCGTATTCTGGATATTACGCCGGAGAAACTGCACCAGCGCTCACCGTTCTTCGTCGGGACGGAATCAATGGTGAATGACGTTGAACGCTTTATCCGTGAATTCCCAGACGCTTAATTAGCGCTTTCCCGTGTTGTCGGGCTTTCTGCCAACGCGGGGTGACTTTATGGCGTGCTGTCCAGTACGCCATCCTTGTGGTTCATCGTAACCCGCCTTTTTTAGTGTTGTGCCTCGAACCAGCTTTCCAGAATAATCACCGCAGAGGCCGCGTCTACACTCCCTTTATCCAGTGCTCTAAAGCCGCCACGTTCAAAGAGATCCGCGCGCGCTTCTACGGTACTCAAGCGTTCATCGTGTAACTCAATCGCGACGCCAAAACGGCCATGCAGTCGGTTTGCGAACTTTCGCGCCCGTGCCGTCAACGGCTGTTCGGTGCCATCCATGTTGAGCGGTAAGCCGACGACGACCAGATCGGGTTGCCATTCTGACAACAGCTTCTCCACTTTTTGCCAGTCTGGGATGCCTTCCTGCGCTTTGAATGAGGTCAGTGGGCGTGCTGTACCGGTAATCTCCTGACCGATGGCGACACCGATGCTTTTTGTCCCAAAATCAAAGGCAAGGATGGTTCTGCTGTTCATCAAGCATGTCCCGCTTCGGTGGAGATATTATGAATATCGATGCCCAGCTTTCTGGCCGCCGCCCGCCAACGTTCTGCAATCGGCGTGTGGAACAGAATGTCTTTATCGGCCGGCGTGGTCAGCCAGGCGTTCTCCAGCAGCTCTTCTTCCAACTGGCCGTTCTCCCAGGCGGAATAGCCTAAGGCGACCAGCGTATTTTTCGGCTGGCTAGGTGTCCCCAACGTTTCCAGCACGTCTTTTGACGTGGTGATCATGGTGTCTTCAGAAATACTGATGCTGGAGCCAAAGCCGGGGCAGGGCGTGTGCAGGATAAAACCCCGATCGTCCGCCAGCGGGCCGCCCATGAAGACGGGTTTATCCAATCGAATGGCAGGATCGCGCGGTGTCGGATCTATTTTTAGCTTGTTCAGCACATTTTCCACGGAAAACTGATCCATCGGTTTATTGATGATCAGCCCCATGGCTCCGTCTTCATTATGTTCGCAGATATAGACCACCGAACGTTTAAATACAGAGTCCTGTAGTGCTGGCATAGCAATGAGGAAGTGATGCTGTAAATTCATTGTGTATTTTTATCGATATCCGTCAGCGTTGGAGAAACGGCCCGTATTGCGCGGGCCGGGTGGCGTGTCAGGTGTCTCTGGTCTTAGCGAGTACGTGCAGCCAGACGTTTTTCAATGGCGTCCATCAGCATGCCAGTGATGGAAACATCTGGGTAAGCCGCTTCGATTTCACGCACGCAGGTTGGGCTGGTGACGTTAATTTCTGTCAGGCGGTCGCCGATAATATCCAAACCGACGAAAATCAGGCCTTTGGCTTTTAGCGTCGGAGCGACGTCACGGGCAATTTTCCAGTCGCTTTCTGTCAGCGGACGCGCTTCGCCGCGCCCACCGGCTGCCAGATTGCCGCGTGTCTCACCGCTTTTCGGGATACGTGCCAGGCAGTAAGGCACGGGTTCGCCATCAACCACCAGTACGCGTTTGTCGCCATCTTTAATTGCCGGCAGATAGTTTTGCGCCATGCAGTAGCGGGTTGCGTGTTCGGTCAGCGTCTCGATGATCACGGAGACGTTGGCGTCGTCCTGCTTCAAACGGAAAATAGACGCACCACCCATGCCGTCCAGCGGCTTGAGAATGACGTCACCGTGTTTTTCATGGAACTGACGCAGCTTATCGGCACGACGTGTGACGAGCGTATCGGGAGTCAGGTGCGGGAACCAGGCGGTGAACAGCTTCTCATTGCAATCACGCAGGCTTTGCGGTTTGTTGACTATCAGCGTGCCTTTCTCTTCTGCGCGTTCCAGAATATAGGTGGCGTAGATGAACTCCGTATCGAACGGTGGATCTTTACGCATCAGCACCACATCCAGCTCTTCCAACGCAATGTCCTGCTCGCCGGAGAAATCGTACCAGCCGTCGTAATCGTACTGGACGCTCAGGCGACGCGTTGTCGCACGGGCGACGCCTGCGTGCATGTAGAGATCGTTCATCTCCATGTAATGCAGTTCCCAACCACGGCGCTGTGCTTCCAGCAGCATGGCAAAGCTGGTGTCTTTCTTGATATTGATGGTGTCAATCGGGTCCATCACGATACCGAGTTTGATCATTCTTTTCTCCTTTACCCCAAATCGCCGAAACGTACCTGTAAGGCGGTCATGGCGGTGAGTGCAGTGGTTTCTGTGCGCAAGACGCGTGGCCCCAACAGGATATCAGTGAATCCGTGTTCTGAGGTCATGGTAATTTCATCGGCGGTGAGCCCGCCTTCTGGTCCTATTAGCAATCTGACCCGTTCTACCGGCAGCGGCAGTGTATTGATGCTTTGTGTGGCGCGTGGGTGCAGATTTAATTTCAACGCGTTGTCTTGTTCCGCACACCAGGCTTCCAGCGTCATCGCTGGCCGCACCAGCGGCACACAGTTGCGGCCAGATTGTTCACAGGCGGCAACCGCAATTTTCTGCCACTGGCTAATTTTTTTCTCCATACGCTCGGCATCCAGCTTTACGCCACAGCGTTCGGAAAGCAGTGGGGTAATCACATTGACGCCCAGCTCGATAGATTTCTGGATAGTAAACTCCATCTTTTCGCCGCGTGACATCACCTGTCCCAGATGTAAATGTAGGGGCGATTCTTTATTTTCCAACTTACCTGCTGTGAAGCGAACGCGCACACTCTTTTTGCTGGCCGCGATGATTTCTGCATCAAAGACATGATTGCTGCCATCAAACAACTGCAACGCCTGTCCCGTATTCATGCGTAACACGCGACCAACGTGATTGGCGGCATCGTCGCTCAGTTCGGCTTCACCGCCGTGTAGGGGGAGCGTCTCGGGATGAAAAATGCGTGGTACTCGCATGCGGATTCAGACCTTTGAATAAAAGAGAAGCGAATGAACGCCAGAAACAGGCAACACCACCGTTATCTGACGGCGGTGTTGCTGGAAACAGATTCGCTATAGTAGGTAGACGAACTAGCGCTGGCAAGCTTGTTGAACGTAGGGGTTCGGGTTTCCCTGTTTTGCGGCGATGCGCTGATTGCGGGTACATTCCCACGGTGTGACCGGGTACTGCTTATCCCAGGCTTCGAACAGCTGAGTTTGCTGACTGGACAAGCGTAACTGATAGCGATCGCGCATGTAGAAATAGGTACGGGCGATCTGGCCGCGAGCGCGAGCAGGTGGCTCTGCCAGATTGTTTTTAAAATCGATCTTCATCTCGCATTGGCCGTACTGGGATGTACCACCGTTCCACTGCCCATACATCGCATTGCCGCGATCGCCGTTTACCTCGCCGATAGCCGGTTGCAGGTTATGCAAATCGGTTTCCATCTCACGGTAGACGGGGTCGCTGCTACAGTTCTTTCTGCCGCCATCCTGCCAGCACTGACGCTGGTGGCCGAACTGCCAGGCAGGCACAACGTGTTCCCATTCGATACGGCTGGCACGCTGTTCATTTTTTCTGACCTGATAGCCGCAGGATTCAAGGTCGGGAGTGCCTTTCTTGCCTTGCCATGTAATTTTGCAGCCGCAGTAAAACGAACCCGGCGCATCCCGGTTGATTTCGACTGCGGCGGCTTTTGCCTGCGAAAAATTATTGATGTTCTGACCTAACGCGGTGGCCGAAAACAGCGCCGCGCCAACGGCGGAGATAGCGAGAATTTTGCGTAGCATATTCCAAATAATCCACAGGCTGTAAAGCTGGCAGACTACCGGATGTCTCGTCGGCAGGCAAATGCAAAAGCAGTTTTTAAAACTGGAAATTCCCTTTTAAATAGAACTTTTTACATCATGACGTAAGGTTTTCCCGCAACGACGGCAGCGATATTCTGTTTCGCCGCGCAGCACCCGATTGTGTCGGCGGATCGTCAGTTCATGCCGTTGGCAATCGCACAGGTACGTGAAGGTTTGCCCCTGCACGGATTGCACTGCAAACCGATGCGTGCGTTTTGCCGGAACATGCAGGACGCTTTCCATCATCCAGCGCCATTCTTTGCCATGTGGCGCGACACGGCCAAAGCGCGCGTAGACCAGAAGATGAGCCAGTTCATGAGGAACCACCTCATCGATAAAAGCCTGCTGATTTTCCTGCAACAAGACAGGATTCAGCCGAATTTCCCAGTGTTGCAGCCAGGCCGTTCCTGCCGTGGCGCCACGTTGCTGGTAATTTACCGTGGGTTCGGTGTAGTCCGTTTGCAACGCGAGATTAGCCTGCTGCAATTTATCACGCAGACAGCGCATCACAGCCTGATGGCTGGCAATGGGGATTCGGGGTGTATTCATATTCGGTGAGGATAAAGTGAGTAGCAGGGAGACGCAATAGGTGACGCGGAGGGAAATCATAATGAAAAACGGCGAATGAGAATTCGCCGTTTCAGACAGTTGACAAACCTATTTGTCGAACGAAAACGAGAGTAACGGAATAGAAGAGTAAAGCGTTTGCGCCAGGGATGGCGCAAGCCGAGCGCACAGGGACGTGTTTACAGCGTCTTTACGATCTATCCGTTGCTCTCGCTCTACGGACTTTATCAGTAACCTCAAACAGCGAATCTTCATTCGCTGTTTGGTCTTTATTGCATCGCCGGATTATAGACCCGCGGCCTCGCGCAGCTGTGCGGCTTTGTCTGTTTTTTCCCACGGGAAATGTTCACGGCCAAAGTGACCATAGGCTGCCGTTTCCTGATAAATCGGGTGCAGCAGGTCTAGCATCTGAATTAAGCCGTAAGGACGCAGATCGAAGAATTCGCGTACCAGCAGCGTCAGTTGCTCGGTAGACACTTTCTCTGTGCCGAAGGTTTCGATCATGATAGAGGTCGGTTCTGCTACGCCGATAGCGTAGGACACCTGAATTTCGCAGCGATCGGCCAGGCCAGCCGCAACGATATTCTTGGCAACATAGCGCGCGGCATAGGCTGCAGAACGGTCTACTTTAGACGGATCCTTACCGGAGAATGCCCCGCCGCCGTGACGCGCCGCGCCACCGTAGGTATCAACGATGATTTTACGACCGGTCAGGCCGCAGTCACCCATCGGGCCGCCGATAACAAAGCGTCCGGTCGGGTTGATGAAATATTTGGTATGGGCAGACAGCCATTCGGCAGGCAGAACCGGTTTGATGATCTCTTCCATCACCGCTTCATGCAGATCTTTTTGGCTGATGTCTTCCGAATGCTGGGTAGACAGTACCACGGCATCGATGCCGGCAATCTTGCCATCGTCGTACAGGAACGTAACCTGGCTTTTCGCATCCGGGCGCAGCCACGGCAGAGTGCCACTCTTACGGACTTCTGACTGACGCTGAACCAGACGGTGCGCGTAAGTCACTGGGGCTGGCATCAGCACGTCGGTTTCATTGGTCGCGTAGCCGAACATCAAACCCTGATCGCCCGCGCCTTGCTCCAGCGGATCGATGCGGTCAACGCCCTGATTGATGTCTGGAGATTGCTTACCAATCGCGCTCAGTACGGCGCAAGAGTTGGCATCAAAACCCATTTCGGAATTGACATAACCGATATCACGCACGGTACGACGGGTAATTTCTTCGATATCGACCCAGGCGCTGGTGGTGATTTCTCCACCGACTAACACCATTCCGGTCTTTACATAAGTCTCACAAGCGACACGCGCTTTTGGGTCTTGCTCCAGAATGGCGTCGAGAACCGCATCAGAAATCTGGTCAGCAATTTTATCAGGATGTCCTTCAGAGACTGACTCGGACGTAAAAAGGTGTTTAGCCATGAGTTTCTTTACCTTCAAATCAAAGCCGTTAAGCAGTGTATCAGTTAATCGGTATAGACGGATTAACATCTGGATGGCTATTCTAGGTCACCTTTTAGTCTCAGTGCCAGTAGTTTTTCGCATTAGCATGCCATCGTCCTTTTATCATCGGCCGTTTTTTCTTTTACAAGAGATGACTAGCGACAATTTTCATTTTGCTTTTCCAGTAGCATGTAGGTATAAACGGCGAGCGGTGATGCAATCCGCGACATCTTGAATTGCTTATTGATAGCTGACCGCATGACCTGCGGCGCACGTGGAGGTGGTAGGATTAATGATCCGTTGTTTACTGAGTATATTGCGTTCGCAATATGTCCCTTTTGACGCTATCGCGTCCGCGACTCAACCCTTCTTTTCCGTTTCCCGACGTAGCCTGTCTTTGAATTCGACACAGGACTCCAGGGCTGGTTAATCCGCCTGTTATTCTTTCTGCCAGAAGCGCTTAACGCCTTTCTGGTCACGTTCGCCCGGTGATTTTCACGACGAGTTTTATCGACCCGTAATACGGAGCCTGACAACGTGTTTTACACTAATAAGAGTAATAAAGTGACGGCATATTTCACTACGCCGGTTTTTTCACTGTCGACGCCGCATGTTGCAGGTATGCTCATGTGGGCGGTTTATTCAGGTACTGATGTGATCAGCAGTCTAGAAAAAGAAGAGGTTCGTTATGTCTGACGACATGATTCATCACGGCTCGTCAGCGACGGGTAAACATGAAAATTTGCGCTCAATGCAGGAGGTTGCCATGAATGACCGTAATGCCAGCGAAATGCTTCGTACCTACAATATTGCCTGGTGGGGCAATAATTACTATGACGTCAATGAGCTGGGTCACATTAGCGTGTGCCCGGATCCTGACGTACCAGAAGCTCGCGTCGATCTGGCCAGATTGGTCAAAGATATGCAGAGAGACCACCACCAGCGTCTTCCTGCGCTATTCTGCTTTCCGCAAATCCTTCAGCATCGCCTACGTTCTATTAATGCGGCGTTTAAACAGGCTCGTGAATCGTTTGGCTATGAAGGTGGCTATTTTCTGGTTTATCCCATCAAGGTTAACCAGCATCGTCGCGTGATTGAGTCACTGGCGAATTCCGGTGAACCGTTGGGTCTGGAAGCCGGTTCAAAAGCGGAACTGATGGCTGTTCTCGGCCACGCCGGCATGACGCGCACGGTGATCGTGTGTAACGGCTATAAAGACCGTGAATACATCCGTCTGGCACTCATCGGTGAAAAGCTGGGCCACAAGGTGTATCTGGTCATCGAGAAGATGTCTGAAATTCGTCTGGTGCTGGAAGAAGCCGAGCGTTTGAATGTGGTGCCGCGTCTTGGCGTCCGCGCGCGCCTGGCTTCTCAGGGCTCGGGCAAGTGGCAATCCAGCGGCGGCGAAAAATCCAAATTTGGTCTGGCGGCGATTCAGGTTCTGCAATTGGTTGAGATGCTGCGTGACGCGGGGCGGTTGGATAGCCTGCAACTGCTGCATTTCCATTTGGGGTCGCAACTGGCGAATATCCGCGATATCGCGACGGGCGTGCGTGAATCCGCGCGTTTCTATGTCGAGCTGCATAAGCTGGGCGTGAATATCCAGTGTTTTGACGTCGGTGGCGGTTTGGGCGTGGACTATGAAGGTACGCGCTCTCAATCCGATTGTTCAGTGAACTATGGCCTGAATGAATACGCCAACAACGTGATTTGGGGTATCGGCGATGCCTGTAATGAACACGGGCTGCCGCATCCGACGGTGATCACCGAATCCGGTCGTGCGGTCACCGCGCACCATACCGTACTGGTTTCCAATATTATCGGGGTGGAACGCAACGAGTTCAGCGAACCTACCGAGCCGGAAGAAGATGCGCCGCGCGCGCTGGAGAGCCTGTGGTCGACCTGGAAGGAAATCAAGCAGCCAGGAAAACGTCGTTCGTTGCGTGAGTGGCTGCATGACAGCCAGATGGATTTGCACGATGTACATACCCAGTACACGCACGGCATGTTGGATCTGACACAGCGTGCGAAAGCAGAGCAACTTTATCTGAGCATCTGTAAGCTGATTCAGGAGCAGTTGGATCCGAGTAACCGTGCGCACCGGCCGGTGATTGATGAGTTACAGGAGCGGATGGCGGACAAGCTGTATGTCAACTTCTCGCTGTTCCAATCCATGCCGGACGCATGGGGTATCGATCAACTGTTCCCGGTACTGCCGCTGGAAGGGCTGGATAAGCAGCCTGAACGCCGCGCGGTGCTGCTGGACATCACCTGTGATTCCGACGGTACGATCGATCACTATGTCGATGGTGACGGCATTGCGACCACGATGCCAATGCCGCCTTACGATCCAGAAAACCCGCCGCTGCTGGGCTTCTTTATGGTCGGTGCCTATCAGGAAATTCTGGGGAACATGCATAACCTGTTCGGTGATACGTCGACCGTAGACGTGTTTGTCTTCCAGGATGGCACCGTCGAGATTGAAGAATCCGACGAAGGGAACACGGTTGCCGACATGCTGGAATATGTGCAGCTTGACCCTGACGTGCTGATGACTCGTTTCCGCGATCAGGTTAAAGAAACCGATCTGGATGCTGAACTTCAGGCACAGTTCATGGAAGAGTTTGAATCCGGGCTGTACGGCTATACTTATTTGGAAGATGAAGAATAAGTGTGACTGACGAAGTAAAGGGGATGCGAGCGCGCATCCCTTTTTTTCGGCCATCGATCAGATAAGCGAATTACTTATATTGATATCGGTTGCTGGTTTGGGAAGGGAATCAAATTCTTCAATGACGCTGTCTTTGAAGATAATCTTGGCAATTAGCAGTAAAGAGTTTTTATCCTGAACGCCATATTTATTCAGTAATCGTGATTTGCTGTTCAGTACTGACTTCTTATTTAATCCGATGATATCGGCAATCGCTTCCGCCGTGTAGCCCGCACACCAATACTGGAATACGGCATATTCAGATTTTGACAACCTGACGGGACTGAATAAACGGCGATCGTGAAGGTGGACGAAATCGAGTAATTTATAAAAAGAATCGATGGCTGCTGATTTTGAAATAAGAATCGTTTTTTCGTCAATGCACACGGGAGGGTGATTGGGGGAATTATTGATGATCACGAACGACGACGCCATATTATAAAAGTGAGTTCTTATCGACTCATAGTATTCCTCAAAGCCCTCACTGCTACCGTCGATGATGAAAATACATTTTTCTTTCCCTGCTGCAGCGTAAACCTGTTGACGGGCTTTATCGAGAGCATAGGGATACCGGATAGGATTTCCCGTAATCCTACCGTGGTAAAATTGCATTTACTGAAAATTCTCACATCCATGATTTTTAACACATATGAGTTTATTGTCTGAAAGTGGCCACAAACCAATAATTGCTGCTGATGTTATCCAGTTATTAAGAAATCGCGATCCTGAAATGCCGTTAAATCGCTAAAAGGTGGAGCCTCTAGAGAAACCTGTGAAAGAGACAACAGGGGTTATCATATATCTATATGATCAAACTGGAAAAATTTTTATTGGTTTAACATAGTATGCTTGATTTACTGGTTTATTTCTATCTTTAAATACAGGGGGTTACCACAAGATTCCTGCTGATTGAGACGTAGGTCTCTGTGCTAATCGTGGTTACCTGTTTGTCGGTATGCCGCCGCATTGGTGGATGACGGCTTTCCAGCATCTGGAAATCCACGGAGTATCGTTTCTTAAAAAGAGAACGAAAAGTTAGTGCGATTGAAAATAGCTATCTATTTATTATCGATTAATTCTTAAATCCTATCATCATGACGATGGCGAGATTAAAGATGGCAATTTCATGACAGCTTACAGCGAATATGGCGGGGATGATAGTGGTCGGATGACTAGCGGGCAATTGAGATTTTTTCAATTGCCCACGATGTGCCTGCTCTGTGCGTCATCAGAACGCGGGGTTACTTCTCGGCAGCAATGCGTTCACGAATGTGTTTGGCGCGCCCTTCAGATGAAGGGTGGGAGTCGAACATGCTGCTCTCATGGCCAGCATCGAGTTTTGCGAGTTTCTCAAAGCTGCTCGCCAGGCCTTCCCGATTGATGCCGCGTTTCTTCAGCAAATCAAAGGAGTAATCATCGGCCTGCGTTTCTTGAGTTTGAGAGAACTGGGAATTAACCAGTTTTTCTCCCAGATCCGCTAGCTGAGATTCTGACAAGGACTGCGCGACACCGCCCGCAGAGGCGATGGCAGTACGGGCGGCCGTCGCAGCATAGGCAACCTGCATCGCTTTACGCGTGTGTCCCAGCGCAACGTGACCCATTTCGTGGCCGAGAACGCCTTCGACTTCATTGTCGTTCATGATGTCCATCAGGCCGCTGTACACCCGGATACAGCCGTTAGCCATTGCCCAGGCGTTAACGTCTTTTGTCAGATAAACCTTGTAGTTGGCTGGCGTACCGTTGATGTCATGACCCAGCGCATCTGCAATTTTATTCAAGCGTTGTGTGTACTTGTTGTCGGCAGGGGCAATGTTTGCCTCTTTGTCCATTTGCTCACAGGACTGGTTGCTAAGCGCTTTAACCTGCGCATCGCTGAGCGTTGCCGCCTGAAACGCCTGAGCGCCGGATTGCATTAAGGTATTGGTGTTTAAGTTTTGGCAGCCGGTCAGCAACGTTGCGACACACAGCGCCAGCACAGAAGAACGAATTACCATAAAAATCATCTCCCTACGAGCGTTCTTGTTTTTTAGTACGAAAGAAAATCGGCTATAAACTACCCGAAAACGACATTGAGAAATAGATCGGAAAATCTGATTTGTACTTTTTACGAGAGCGCGCAGGCAATGCATTTTGTTTCTGATACGTTCCCAAAAGGCACGCCAAATAAAGGTGAACCCACTAGAAAACATCGCGTATGGCGCTGTAATTCACTGCGCAATTGGCAAAAGAACCGCTATTGATTCGTCAGCCAATAAATCCCTGTTTTTTGCTCACGGTTCCATGTGCATTCGCTACATTTTTCATGTACATTTGTAATCATATTTATTTTGTCATTCTTGTTTAACTTATTGATTTTTATTTGTTTTACAGGAAGGGCAGTCGTTCAATCCGATCTGGAGTCAAGCATGTCCTCTCGTAAAGAACTTGCCAATGCTATCCGCGCGCTGAGCATGGATGGGGTGCAGAAAGCCAAATCCGGTCACCCGGGCGCACCGATGGGCATGGCCGATATCGCCGAAGTGCTGTGGCGCGATTATCTCAACCATAATCCGGCCAACCCTAACTGGGCCAACCGTGACCGCTTCGTGCTGTCCAACGGCCACGCGTCCATGCTGATTTACAGCCTGCTGCATCTCTCCGGCTACGACCTGCCGATTGAAGAATTGAAAAACTTCCGCCAGCTGCATTCCAAAACGCCGGGTCACCCTGAATACGGCTACACCGCCGGCGTTGAAACCACCACCGGCCCGCTGGGTCAGGGGGTTGCCAACGCGGTCGGTATGGCGATTGCCGAGCGCACGCTGGCCGCACAGTTCAACCGTCCGGGCCACGAGATTGTTAACCATCACACCTACACCTTCCTCGGTGACGGCTGCATGATGGAAGGGATTTCTCACGAAGTCTGCTCGCTGGCCGGCACCATGAAGCTCGGCAAACTGACCGCGTTTTATGATGACAACGGCATCTCTATTGACGGCCACGTTGAAGGCTGGTTCACCGACGATACCGCCGCCCGCTTTGAAGCCTACGGCTGGCACGTGGTGCGCGGCGTAGACGGTCACGATGCGGACGCCATCAAACGCGCCATCGGCGAAGCGCAGCTTGTCACTGACAAACCGTCGCTGCTGATGTGCAAAACCGTGATTGGCTTCGGTTCACCGAACAAGGCCGGTACGCACGACTCCCACGGTGCGCCGCTGGGTGATGCCGAAGTGGCCGCCTCCCGCGAACAGCTGGGCTGGGCGTATGCGCCGTTTGAGATCCCGGCGGATATCTATGCAGCCTGGGACGCCAAACCAGCGGGCCAGCGTAAGGAAGCGGCCTGGAACGAGGCGTTTGCCGCCTACGCCAGCGCCTACCCGGAACTGGCCGCCGAGTTCAAGCGCCGCACCGGCGGTGAGCTGCCAGGCAACTGGCAGGCGGATGCACAGAAATTTATCGACGATTTGCAGGCCAATCCGGCGAAAATCGCCAGCCGCAAAGCCTCACAGAACGCGCTGGAAGCCTACGGCAAACTGCTGCCGGAATTCCTGGGCGGCTCTGCCGACCTGGCGCCGAGCAACCTGACCATCTGGTCCGGCTCGGTCTCGCTGGACAAAGACCACGCGGGCAACTACATCCACTACGGCGTGCGCGAATTCGGCATGACGGCGATTGCCAACGGGATTGCGCTGCACGGCGGCTTTGTGCCGTACACCGCGACCTTCCTGATGTTTGTGGAATACGCGCGTAATGCCGTGCGTATGGCCGCGCTGATGAAAATCCGCAGCATCTACGTTTACACCCACGACTCCATCGGTCTGGGCGAAGACGGCCCGACGCACCAGCCGGTTGAACAGCTGGCGAGCCTGCGCGTGACGCCGAACATGAGCAACTGGCGTCCGGCGGACCAGGTGGAAACGGCGGTGGCGTGGAAATACGCGATTGAGCGTCAGGACGGCCCGACGTCGCTCATCCTGTCCCGTCAGAATCTGGCGCAGCAGCCCCGTACCGCGGAGCAACTGGCGAACGTGGCGAAAGGCGGCTATGTGCTGAAAGACAGCGACGGTCAGCCTGAGCTAATCCTGATTGCGACGGGTTCTGAAGTTGAACTGGCGGTTGGTGCCTATGACAAGCTGACTGCCGCAGGCCGCAAGGTACGCGTGGTGTCGATGCCGTCTACGGATGCGTTTGACAAGCAGGATGCGGCCTACCGTGAAGCGGTGCTGCCGAAGGCAGTATCGGCGCGCGTAGCGATTGAAGCGGGTATCGCAGACTACTGGTTCAAGTATGTTGGCCTGAATGGCGCGATTGTCGGCATGACGAGCTTCGGCGAATCGGCGCCGGCTGAGCAGTTGTTTGAAACCTTCGGTTTCACCGTGGACAACGTGGTGGAAAAAGCGCAGGCGCTGCTGAAGTAATCACGCCGCGTTAACCCCGATATGAGAAGCCGTCAGCTAATGCTAGCGGCTTTTTTTCATCCTGAATTTCCCCTTATTTTCAATGTGCTTTGCCTGCTCCCCAAACGCCGTTTTTTCATTTTTATGACGCAGGTCACTCTTCTGGCGCGTGCCAGACGAGAATATTTCTTTTATGCGTTAATTCGTTTATTCTAGCTGAAGCGTTTCAGTTGTTGTGCTGACGGCGTTTCGTCAGGGGTTCTCTGGTGTCTAAGAAGGGTATATCCTATGCGCTGGCTAGCCCAGCGATGACATAAGGAACCACAAGGAACGCCATGACGATCCGTATTGCGATAAACGGTTTTGGCCGCATAGGCCGCAGTGTTTTACGTGCGTTGTATGAATCAGGTCGCCGAGCTGAGATTGCCGTTGTGGCGATTAACGAGCTGGCGAGTGCGGAAGGTATGGCGCATTTGCTCAAGTACGACTCAAGTCACGGCCGTTTTTCGTGGGATGTGCGTCAGGAGTGCGATCAGCTTTATGTTGGTGATGACTGTATTCGCCTGTTGCATCAGGCTGAGATTCAGCAACTGCCCTGGCGAGAACTCGGTGTCGATATCGTACTGGATTGCAGCGGTGTCTACGGTAGCCGGGAAGATGGGGAAGCCCATCTGGCGGCGGGCGCGAAGAAAGTGTTGTTTTCTCATCCGGGCACGGCAGATCTGGATGCGACGGTGGTGTTTGGCGTCAATCACCAGCAGTTGGAAAGTGGGCATCGTATTGTTTCCAATGCGTCTTGTACGACTAACTGCATTATTCCGGTGATTAAACTGCTGGATGATGCCTTCGGCATCGAGAATGGCACGGTAACGACGATCCACTCATCCATGAACGATCAACCGGTGATCGATGCTTATCATTACGATCTGCGGCGTACGCGAGCCGCCAGCCAGTCGATCATCCCGGTGGATACCAAACTGTCGGCGGGAATCACCCGTATTTTTCCACAGTTTGTTGACCGTTTTGAGGCGATCTCGGTGCGGGTGCCGACAATCAACGTTACGGCAATTGACCTGAGCGTTAGCGTCAGGAAAGCCGTAAACGTGAATGAAATTAATGCACTATTGCAAAAATCAGCGCATGAGTCGTTTCGTGGTATAGTTGATTATACTGAATTGCCATTAGTGTCAGCTGATTTTAACCACGATCCGCACAGTGCCATTGTTGACGGCACGCAGACACGGGTCAGTGGTCAGCATCTGATTAAAACATTGGTCTGGTGCGATAACGAATGGGGCTTTGCCAACCGGATGTTGGATACAACACGGGCGATGGCAGCCTGCGGTTTCTAGTACGACGGTGGCGATCAGGGGTCGCTATCTCGCTCAAGCAACTTTAAAAGAGAATCAACAAGAGGATTCACCATGTCTGTAATTAAGATGACCGATCTGGATCTGGCTGGTAAACGTGTTCTTATTCGTGCGGATCTGAACGTACCAGTAAAAGAAGGGAAAGTGACGTCTGATGCGCGCATCCGTGCCTCTCTGCCGACCATCGAAATCGCTCTGAAACAAGGCGCTCGCGTTATGGTCACCTCCCACCTGGGACGTCCGACCGAAGGCGAATACAACGAAGAATTTTCTCTGCTGCCTGTTGTTGACTACCTGAAAGAAAAACTCTCTTCGCCTGTGCGTCTGGCGAAAGATTATCTGGATGGTGTTGATGTCGCCGAAGGCGAGCTGGTTGTACTGGAAAACGTCCGCTTTAACAAAGGCGAAAAGAAAGACGACGAAGTTCTGTCCAAGAAATACGCGGCGCTGTGCGATGTGTTCGTCATGGACGCATTCGGTACTGCACACCGCGCGCAGGCTTCCACTCACGGCGTGGGTAAATTTGCGCCTATCGCTTGTGCAGGCCCTCTGTTGTCTGATGAGCTGGAAGCGCTGGGCAAAGCATTGAGCGAACCAGCACGTCCGATGGTTGCTATTGTGGGCGGCTCTAAAGTTTCCACCAAGCTGACCGTGCTGGATTCTCTGTCTAAAATCGCCGATCAACTGATCGTCGGTGGCGGTATCGCTAACACCTTCGTGGCAGCACAAGGCCACAACGTGGGTAAATCCCTGTACGAAGCTGACCTGATTCCTGAAGCGAAAAAGCTGCTGGAAACCTGTGATATTCCTGTACCGAGCGATGTACGTGTTGCGTCAGAATTCTCTGAAACTGCGGCCGCAACGCTGAAGTCAGTTACGGCAATCAAAGACGAAGAGCAGATTCTGGATCTGGGCGATGTTTCCGCTGAGCGTCTGGCTGAAATTCTGAAGAATGCCAAGACCATCCTGTGGAATGGCCCGGTTGGCGTCTTCGAATTCCCAAACTTCCGTAAAGGAACCGAGACCATTGCTCGTGCGATCGCAGATAGCGAAGCATTCTCTATCGCAGGCGGCGGCGATACGCTGGCTGCGATCGATCTGTTTGGTATTGCTGACAAAATCTCCTACATTTCTACCGGCGGTGGTGCATTCCTGGAGTTCGTTGAAGGGAAAAAACTGCCAGCAGTGGTTATGCTGGAAGAACGCGCCAAGCAGTAATTTAAGGTAAGGGCTGCTTTTTCCCTTTCCTGTGGTTGTCTCGGCATGCCGTTATGCAATAGCGTGCCGAGACAATCTGTCGATTCAACATCGATTTCTCTAACCCCTCCACGGCCAACGAAACGGGACACGTAACATGTCTAAAATTTTTGATTTCGTAAAACCCGGTGTCATCACTGGTGATGACGTTCAGAAAGTTTTCGCAGTAGCAAAAGAAAACCAATTCGCTTTGCCAGCAGTGAACTGTGTCGGTACCGACTCAATCAATGCTGTGCTGGAAGCCGCAGCCAAAGTACGCGCGCCGGTCATCGTTCAGTTCTCTAACGGCGGTGCAGCATTCATCGCGGGTAAAGGCCTGAAAGCAGAAGGCCAGCAGGCGGCAATTTTGGGTGCGATTTCTGGCGCTCATCATGTTCACCAAATGGCTGAGCATTATGGTGTTCCGGTCATTCTGCACACTGACCACTGTGCCAAGAAACTGCTGCCGTGGATCGATGGCCTGCTGGACGCGGGTGAAAAACACTTCGCGGCTACCGGCAAACCTCTGTTCTCTTCCCACATGATCGATCTGTCTGAAGAGTCTCTGGAAGAGAACATCGAAATCTGTTCTAAGTATCTGGCGCGTATGGCCAAAATCGATATGACCCTGGAAATCGAACTGGGTTGTACCGGTGGTGAAGAAGACGGCGTGGATAACAGCCACATGGACGCTTCTGCTCTGTACACTCAGCCAGAAGACGTTGACTACGCGTACACCAAACTGAACGCGATCAGCCCACGTTTCACCATCGCTGCCTCTTTCGGTAACGTACACGGCGTCTACAAGCCAGGTAACGTGAAGCTGACTCCAACCATCCTGCGTGATTCTCAGGAATATGTTTCCAAGAAACATAACCTGCCGCACAACAGCCTGGACTTCGTGTTCCACGGTGGTTCTGGTTCAAGCGCGCAGGAAATCAAAGATTCTGTCAGCTACGGCGTGGTGAAAATGAACATCGATACCGACACCCAGTGGGCAACGTGGGAAGGTATCCTGAAGTACTACAAAGATAACGAAGCTTATCTGCAAGGCCAATTGGGTAACCCGAAAGGCGAAGACCAGCCAAACAAGAAATACTATGACCCGCGTGTGTGGCTGCGTTCCGCTCAGGCAAGCATGGTGACGCGTCTGGAACAAGCCTTCAAAGAACTTAACGCTGTTGATGTGCTGTAAGACAGACGACGTAAACATGATTTGATGCTAAGGCTCCTACGGGAGCCTTAATTTTTGGTGGTAATGTTGCGCTTTAAGTGATGGACGTTATGCTTTCCCAGTGATTAAAAAACAGGAGCCTTCAAATGGAAGAACTTAATACGAGTCTGGATCAGGCAGGGAACTGGTTGGTGACGCATCAGAACTTGTTTTTACAGTATGCCGTGAATATTGTCGCCGCATTAGTGATCCTCATCGTTGGTCTGGTGATCGCTCGGATTGTTTCCGGCACGATTAATAAACTGATGGTCAGTCGCTCTATCGATTCAACCGTGGCGGATTTCCTCTCTGCATTGGTACGTTATGGCATTATCGCGTTCACGCTGATTGCAGTATTGAGCCGGGTTGGCGTGCAGACGGCATCGGTCATTGCCGTACTGGGTGCGGCGGGCTTGGCTGTCGGTCTGGCATTGCAGGGGTCGTTAGCCAACTTTGCTGCGGGCGTCTTACTGGTGATTTTCCGGCCTTTCCGTACTGGCGAATGGGTTGACTTAGGCGGTGTGTCTGGCTCGGTCACGCAGGTACAGATCTTCTCGACGACGCTGCGTACCTCTGACGGCAAAATCATCGTGGTGCCGAATGGCAAAATCATTGCTGGCAACATCATCAATAGTTCACGTGAGCCGGATCGCCGTACCGAAATTATTGTCGGAGTGGCTTATGATGCCGATATCGACGTAGTGAAAAAACTATTGGGCGATATTGTTGCGGCGGATGAACGTATTCAGCACGACAAGGGCGTCACGATCCGCCTGAATGAAATGGCGGCGTCATCGCTGAATTTTGTGGTGTGGGTGTGGACAACCAATGGCAACGCGCAGGCGGTGTATTGGGATCTGCTTGAAAGCTTTAAACGTGTGCTGGATGAGCACCGTATCGGCATTCCTTATCCGCAGATGGACGTACACCTGCATAACTTACCATCCGCAGCGAAACAGCCAGAATAACCTCTCTGACATAAGCCTTCAGGTATGCACCATGTCCTTATCGGCGTGGTGCATCGTCAGAAATTATCTTCTCGTCCGACACGGACTTCCTCTGCCTTCAGCACATTAGCTTAGCTAATGTAGCGTTAGAATATTCAATTTCACTTATCTTATCGGCTTCCATACACTCCCCCGCGATAACAACAAATGATGCAGGAGAGAAGTATGTGGGCGGTGTATTTACAGGGCGTTTTGTTGGGGACTGCGATGATTTTGCCTTTGGGGCCACAGAATGCGTTTGTGATGAATCAGGGGATTCGCCGGCAATATCACCTGATGGTGGCAATGTTATGTGCCTTGAGCGACATGGTGCTGATTACCGCAGGAATTTTTGGCGGTAGCGCGTTGCTCAGTCAATCTTCATTGCTGCTGGGTGCGGTGACCTGGGGCGGCGTTGCGTTTCTGCTTTGGTTCGGCTGGGGCGCGATGAAAACAGCCTTCAGCAAGAATATTTCACTCGCCAGCGCCGAGGTAATGAAACAAAGCCGCTGGCGCATTATCGCGACGATGCTGGCGGTGACCTGGCTTAATCCACATGTCTATCTGGATACGTTTGTGGTGCTGGGGAGTCTGGGAAGCCAGTTTGCGGATGATGCCCGTCGCTGGTTTGCGCTAGGGACGATGACCGCCTCTTTCACCTGGTTCTTTGCACTGGCGCTATTGGCCGCCTGGCTGGCACCGTGGCTGAATACGCCACGGGTACAACGGGGGATCAACTTTTGTGTCGGCGTAGTGATGTGGGGCATTGCCTTGCAACTGGCGCGTCACGGCTGGCAATAATGGCGGGAAATAAATGACATCCCCTTACGCTAGGCTTCAGAAAGACATCTAGGTTTCAGAAATTCACCTATATTGTGTGGAGTTGGTCATGCGTTATGTTAGTCGGTAAAGCACTCCGTCTTGTCTCTTTCATTCTGGAAGAGACCGTGTTGGTGCAGATAATCTATTGGCACAGACAATCTGCCAGCGGCATGCGACGAAACATAAGTAAGGAGAGATTGTGAAGCAAGGTATGATGAAGCTAAATGCACTGGCGTTGGCCGCTGCGGTAGGATTGGGCGGTATGTCGATGGTCGCTCAGGCTGCGGAACTGCCGGATGGCCCGCATATCGTGACGTCAGGGACATCCAGCGTCGATGCGACGCCAGATATCGCCCGTCTGGCGATTGAAGTCAGCGTGTCATCGAAGGATGCGGCGGAAGCGAAAAAGCAGGTCGATGCCCGTGTTGCACAATATTTTGATTTTCTGGGTAAAAACGGCATTGAGAAAAAAGATATTAATGCCGCCAATTTACGCACGCAGCCGGAGTATGACTATCTTAAAACGGGTGGCTCGGTGCTGAAAGGCTATCGTGCTGTGCGTCAGGTGGAAGTGACGCTGCGCCAGTTAGACAAGCTGAATGAACTGCTGGATGGGGCGCTGAAATCGGGGCTGAATGAGATTCGCACGGTAGAATTAGGTGTTGCCAATCCCGAAGCCTATCGTGATGAAGCGCGTAAAAAAGCGATTGAGCAGGCGACGAGTCAGGCGGCCGCGCTGGCACAGGGCTTTAATGCCAAGCTGGGGCCGATTTACAGCGTTCGCTACCACGTTGCCAACTATCAGCCGATGCCGATGGCGCGGATGTTTAAAACGGCAGACGCGGCGGTGCAAACCGAAGCATCACAAACCTATGAACAGCAAACTATTCACTTTGACGATCAGGTGGATGTTGTCTTTGAGCTACAGCGTACGCCGTAAGCACTGTTCTCACTCGTTAATAATCCCCACAGGCCTGCTCAGACAGGCCTGTGGCATTTTACTGAAATATCAAGGTGTTATGACTGGCGCAGTACCTGATGGCCGTGCGCTAGCAGGGCATCCGTTACTTTTCTCATCATCCGGCTTTCTGGCGCGAAGCGGTGCCAGTAGAGCATCCGCCGTTGAAACAGTCCCGGCGTCAGGTCGACTAACTCGTTATTGGCCAGTTCTTTCTCGATTTGCAGATGCGGGATCATACAGCAGGTTGTGCCTTGTCGTGCCAGCTGTACAAACGCTTCCGACGAATTCACGATGTGGCAGGGAACGCTGCCCGGCGACAAATCAAAGTTTTGTTGTAAAAAAGCCTGATGCATGTCATCCAGATGGTCGAAGGCGACCGCAGGCGCGCGCAGCAGTGCCGAACGTGTCACGCCATTGGGAAAATAGCGGGCGGCGAAGGTCGGCGAGGCCACAAACAGATAATCTAATGCGCCCAGCTTATCCACCAGACAACTTGGCAACGGCTGGGACTGAATACTCACCGCCCCTACCACTTCACCCCGGCGCAGCCTTTCCTGCGTACGTGTTTCATCTTCTACCTGCAAGTTAAGGCGAATCGGGGAATCAACCAGCACCGGCTGTAGCGCAGGCAGCAGCCAGGTTGCCAGACTGTCGGCGTTCACCGCCAGCGACAGCAGCAGCGGGATATCGCTGTTGGTTTCATTTCCCAGCCACTCTTCTTCCAGCAGCTCAACCTGATGCAGCAGCGCCAGCAACTTTTGCCCCTGTTCCGTTGGGCGGGGGGGAATGGTTCTGACCAAAAGCGGCTGGCCGAACAGGTTTTCCAACTGCTTGATACGCTGTGAAACGGCAGATTGGGTAATACACAATTTTTGGGCGGCGCGCTCAAAACCACGCTCGCGGATGACGGCATCCAGAGCCTGAAGCGTTCGATAGTCCGGGCGTTTCATGAAAGTCAAAATCCTCTGAATGAGCCTGTTTTTTTCACTATGCCACATTTTGCTGATTTGCCATGCAGAAATCTTATTTTGGCTCTTGTGCGCCATTACGATTCAGCAGGGTAGGTGTGGAATGAGGCGCATGAAATAATGCATCGGCGGTGAAGTGAATTTACACGCTTTCCCCAATGAGCATGTTCTATAATACGCACACGTTTTCGTATATCGATTCTACAGGCCAGAAGCAGCTTATGACGCAAGATGAACTGAAAAAAGCAGTGGGATGGGCAGCGCTCGACTACGTCCGCCCGGACACCATTGTGGGAGTTGGAACCGGATCGACAGCAGCACACTTTATTGATGCGCTGGGTTCGATAAAACACCAAATCAAAGGCGCGGTTTCCAGCTCAGATGCCTCAACGGAAAAACTGAAAAGTCTGGGTATTCCCGTGTTTGACGCCAATGAGGTCGATTCACTGGATGTCTATGTCGATGGTGCGGATGAGATCAATGGCCACATGCAGATGATCAAAGGCGGTGGTGCGGCGCTGACCCGTGAGAAAATCATTTCAGCACTGTCGCGCCAGTTCATCTGCATTGTTGATGCATCCAAGCAGGTTGATGTGCTGGGTAAATTCCCGTTGCCGGTTGAAGTCATTCCGATGGCGCGGTCTTACGTGGCGCGTGAACTGGCGAAGTTGGGCGGGCAGCCGGTCTACCGTCAGGGCGTCGTGACGGATAACGGCAACGTCATTCTGGATGTGCACAACCTGAATATCATGGATGCGGTCGCCGTAGAAAACCACATCAATGGTATCCCCGGCGTGGTGACCGTTGGGCTGTTCGCCAACCGCGGCGCGGATGTCGCCTTGGTCGGGACGGCTGATGGGGTAAAAACCGTCGTTAAATGAGTGCGAGATCGTTCTGACGTGGTGAACGTCCACGTCAGAAATTTTTTAGCTAAAAAAATCTATTTAGTTAACGGCTCATTTTTGGTACTTAATATCACATTTTCTTATTTTGTTTATCGCCGATATGGCAATGCACATCTTTGGCAATATTTTTTGCCATAAATCAGGCGCGCCTCTTTGTGGCGTGATTCGGGCGAAGCAATCGTTTGTATTGCTGACTGCGTAATTTTTGTTATGTTGGCAGAGGCTATTTAGCACTCTGTCACATTTGAAGTCTGAAAATAAGGTCGGGAAATGGCAAAGGTATCACTGGAAAAAGACAAGATTAAGTTTCTGTTAGTGGAAGGCGTGCACCAGAGCGCGCTGGATAACCTGCGTGCAGCCGGTTACACCAACATCGAGTTCCATAAGGGCGCGCTGGATCCTGAGGCACTGAAAGCCTCTATTCGCGATGCGCACTTTGTGGGTATCCGCTCGCGTACCCATCTGACAGAAGAGATTTTTGCTGCTGCGGAAAAACTGATCGCGGTAGGGTGTTTCTGTATCGGAACGAATCAGGTTGATCTGTCGGCCGCGACCAAACGCGGTATCCCGGTCTTTAACGCACCGTTTTCCAATACCCGATCCGTGGCAGAAATGGTGATCGGCGAAATGCTGCTGATGCTGCGTGGTATCCCAGCGGCGAACGCGAAAGCACACCGCGGTATCTGGCACAAACTGGCCGTAGGCTCGTTTGAAGCGCGCGGCAAAAAGCTGGGGATCATCGGCTACGGCCATATTGGTACTCAGTTGGGTATTCTGGCTGAAAGCCTGGGTATGCACGTTTACTTCTATGATATCGAAAGTAAATTGCCTCTGGGTAATGCCCAGCAGGTGCGCCACCTGTCCGACCTGCTGAATATGAGCGACGTAGTGAGCCTGCACGTGCCGGAAAATGACAGCACGCAGAATATGATGGGGGCGGAAGAGCTGGCGCTGATGAAGCCGGGTTCCATCCTGATTAACGCTGCTCGCGGTACGGTGGTTGATATTCCTGCACTGTGCGAAGCGTTGAGCAGTAAGCATCTGTCCGGTGCGGCCATTGATGTGTTCCCACAGGAACCAGCCACCAACAGCGATCCGTTCCTGTCGCCGCTGTGTGAGTTTGACAACGTGCTGCTGACGCCGCATATCGGCGGCTCCACGCAGGAAGCACAGGAAAACATCGGTGATGAAGTCGCCGGAAAGCTGGCGAAATATTCAGACAACGGCTCTACGCTGTCTGCGGTGAATTTCCCGGAAGTGTCGCTGCCAGTTCATGGCGCACGCGCCAGCCGCCTGCTGCACATCCATGAAAACCGTCCTGGCATTATTACCAAAATTAACCAGATCTTTGCTGAGCAAGGCATTAACATTGCCGCGCAATACCTGCAAACGACGCCTGAAATTGGTTATGTGGTCATTGACGTAGAAACGGATGGCGCGCAAACGGCGCTACAGCTTATGAAGGCCATTCCTGGCACCATTCGTGCCCGTCTGCTGTTCTGATTCGTTTTAATCAGTGAATAAACAGCCAGCCCTTTTGGGACTGGCTGCGTTATTACAGCGCGATAACGATCTTGCCGCGCATATGCCCTTCCAGCACTTTACCATGAGCCTGCTTCAGCGTGTCTACCGTTAACCCTTGCAGCGTTTCGCTGGCGGTTCCCTGAAGTTTTCCTGCATCAACCAACTGTGCGATTTCGTGCAAAATGTTCCCCTGCTCGGCGATATCTGGCGTGGTGAACATGCTGCGGGTGAACATGAGTTCCCAATGCAGCGCCGCGCTTTTGAGTTTCAGCGCCGTTTGGTCGAGCGGATTTTTGTTTTCCACGATGGTGCAGATGTGTCCCATCGGTGCGATCAGTTTGCTAATGGCATCCCAGTGGCCGTCCGTGTCGTTCAGGCAGAAAATGTAATCGACCTGTTTGATCCCTTCTTTTTCTAGCTCAGCCACCAAATTACGGTAATCCACGACCTTGTGTGCACCACGTTGGCGGCACCACGCTGCTGAGTCAGGCTGCGATGCGGTAGCAATAATGTTTACCGAACTGCGCAGGGCTGCCAGAGAAATCGCAAGGGAGCCTACGCCGCCTGCGCCACCGATAATCAACAGCGTTTTATCGCTGTCTGCCTGCTGTATTTTCAGGTGTTCGAACAACCCTTCCCACGCAGTCAGCGCTGTGAGCGGCATTGCCGCCGCTGAAGCCCAGTTCAGAGACACAGGTTTGCGTGCCACGATACGTGAATCAATCAACTGATGTGTGGTGTTGCTGCCGGGACGGGTAATATCGCCGGCGTACCAGACTTCATCGCCTACCTGAAATTGGCTTACTGCACTGCCGGTTTTTAGCACGACACCGCTGGCATCCCAGCCGAGAATTCTGGGCTGCTCTAACCCATTTTGACGCAAGCCTGCGTGAACCTTGGTATCCACCGGATTCACGGAAACGGCTTTTACATCGATCAACAGATCGTATTCACCGGGCTCGGGGATGTCTTGAGTGATGGCAATGAAATTTTCTGGCTGTTGTGGAGCAACGGCTATGGCATGAGCGGTCATGGTCTGTTCCTCATTATTTTCAGAATGCGGTTTTGTGAATAAAACTGAATAGAACCAAGTGTAGAACACGGCGATAGGGCTGATAAGATGGACAATAAATAATGCAGTGTTCGTCTAAGGTGAACAATTATGTTTAAGCAATTGCAGGATATGGCGTTGTTTGCGCTGGTGGCCGAGTGTGGCAGTTTTACACAGGCGGCGCGAAAAGCCGGGCTGGCGAAATCCAGCCTGAGCCTGCGCATTAGCCAGCTTGAACAGCAGATTGGCCTGCGGTTGTTGAATCGAACGACGCGCCAGCTCAATCTGACGTTTGCAGGCGAGCGCTATCTGGTTCACTGTCAGGAAATGCTGCAAGCCAGCGAGCGTGCCGATCTTGCTATACAGCGCCTGCGTGATAATCCCAGCGGGCGACTGCGTATCACCAGTCCTGCAGGATTCGGTTCCACCTTGCTGGCACGGCTTACTGCCGATTTTTTGCAGCGCTTTCCGGCGGTATCGCTGGATGTGCTGATTTCAGATGAGGTGATCGATTTGGTTCAGGAAGGTTTCGATGTCGCTTTTCGTACTGGGAAACCGCACGATTCTTCATTGATCGGGCGTTCGCTTGGGCAGACTCCCCGCTATTTGCTGGCAGCACCTGACTATCTGGCGCGGCATCCGGCATTGCTCCATCCACAGCAGCTTCAGCAGCACCGCTGTATTGCGCACCATGCCTGGACGGAGTGGCTACTTCATCGCGGTTCAGAACTCTATCGCTGGCTGCTGCCCGAGACGCATATCACAGATAACCTGCTTTACGCCCGTGAGTGCGCCATTGCGGGGCGGGGATTACCCTATTGCCGGATTTCCTCTGCCTGGATGACGCGGTGTCTGGGAAGCTGGTTAAGGTCTTGCCGGATTGGCAGGTGGAAGCTAACGACCTTTATCTGGTTTATCCCAGCCGCAAACTGAATTCGCCCGCATTGGCGTGTTTTATTGACTTTGTTTTACAACATCGCGCGCTGGATGATTACTCAGCGTTTTTGAAAAATCAGCCGTGATGCCATACCTACAATATTTTTGTTTCATTTTTTCTGGTTGTTTTTTAATTTTTATTGAAACGTGATTTCTATCAATTTATTTTAGGTACGTTTTAAATTGGAAATGCCGATAACACTTTTGGTTCCTTTTGGCTTTTTTATAAAAGGTTCGTCCTGCGTGGCGTTATTGTCACAGTGATATCTGGGCTCTGCCGTGCCTGTCATGGCAGAGATAATGTATACCAGTGATGGTGAAAATGAGAATGCAACCGATGTCTATTCAAAAAGAGAAGTTGAGTTACATCAACAATATACGCCTCGTTTCGTTATTTATTACTCTTTTTTCAATTATCCTAATTTTATTTGCGCTTTCTATTGGCACAGCGAGTTATTTTTTAAAGCAGAGTAATGATTCACTTGATAAGGCTAATGAGTTGTCTGATATCCGCGCCGGTATCAGTAGCAGCCTCGATCAGCTACGTGTTGCCCGGCTGCTGCTGATTCAAGCTGGCGCAGCAAATCGTATTAGCGATCACGAGGTGTTTAAATCCGCTTCAGATCAGGCTGCGGGTCGAGTCAAAGCCTCACAGAAGCGTCTGGATGAATATCTCGCACGCCCAGACAAACTGGAGGGTGAAAAGGCCTTGGACGAGGATATCCTCAAGGCTTATAACAACTATCGCGATAATGCGATTGTTGTGATGCAGAAAGCCACGAGTGATGGTGAATTTGAAGACCTGGTGTCGTTGGAAAGCACAGTGGCTCGCCAGTTAGACGAAGCGTTCAGTGTTCCAGTACGCAAGAAGGTAACTGAACTCACGAAAGCCGCGCAGGATATCAATCTACAAGCAGAACAGAATGCCAAGCTGGGTTACTGGATGATGGCGGGCTCCTTTGCCCTGTCGATCATTATGGCGATCATGGCCTACATCATGGTGCGCAATGTGATCCTTGCGCCAATCAACAGACTGGTTGAGCGTATCCAGAAGATTGCCGCAGGCGATCTGACGCAACCGCCGATGGTGATGGGGCGTAATGAAATCGGCATTCTGGGAGTAAATATCCAGAACATGCAGGCGGAGCTGACGGATACGGTGACGATCGTGCGTGAAGGTGCGGATTCGATCTATCAGGGATCGTCAGAAATTACGGCGGGTAACGTCGATCTCTCTTCGCGTACCGAGCAGCAGGCGGCCGCGTTGGAGGAAACCGCCGCGAGCATGGAACAGCTAACCGCAACGGTGAAACAGAACTCTGATAACGCCCATCACGCTAGCCAATTGGCGAAGAATGCTTCTGAAAAAGCCGAGAAGGGCGGGCAGATCGTGAAGAGCGTGGTGGATACCATGCAGGATATTTCCACCAGTTCACGACGTATTTCTGAAATCACTTCCGTCATTAATAGCATTGCATTCCAGACCAACATTCTGGCGCTGAACGCGGCGGTGGAGGCTGCGCGAGCGGGTGAGCAAGGGCGTGGTTTTGCTGTGGTGGCGGGTGAAGTCCGTAATTTGGCGCAGCGCAGCGCACAGGCCGCGAAAGAGATTGAAGGGCTGATCGGCGAATCGAGCCGACTGGTGGAAACGGGGTCTGGGCTTGTGTCTCAGGCGGGCACAACCATGGGTGAGATTGTCCGCGCGGTTGTCAGCGTGACCGACATCATGGGGGAAATTGCTTCCGCTTCCGACGAACAAAGCCGTGGCATTGGGCAGGTGAGTCAGGCCGTGTCTGAAATGGACAGTGCGACGCAGCAGAATGCGGCATTGGTGCAGGAAGCTTCGGCCGCCGCCGTGTCACTTGAAGAGCAGGCCGCGCGTCTGACGCAGGCTGTCGCGGTATTCAAGCTGGCTGGGGTGGCTCAGAGACTGAAAACGTCCTTGCCGAAGGCTACGCCGCAACCGCGTCTAGCGCCAGCAATGGCGATTGCCGGGATCAGTAGCAAAGGCAGCGATAATCAAAACTGGGAAACGTTCTGATTCCCGGTAAATGAAGTAAGTATGACGAGTATGGAAAAAAATGGCCCGCAATGCGGGCCATTTTTTTATCACGTTCGATGACTGCTTATTTAGCGATCTTCTTGTATTTGATGCGGTGTGGTTCCAGCGCATCGGCGCCCAGCGTACGTTTCTTGTATTCTTCGTATTCGGTAAAGTTACCTTCGAAGAATTCCACTTTACCTTCATCCTGGTAATCCAGAATGTGTGTTGCGATACGGTCGAGGAACCAACGGTCATGCGAGATCACCATGGCACAGCCTGGGAATTCCAGCAAGGCGTTTTCCAGCGCACGCAGGGTTTCGATATCCAGGTCGTTGGTCGGTTCATCGAGCAGCAGCACGTTGCCGCCGACCTGCAACAGCTTCGCCAGATGCAGACGGCCGCGTTCACCACCGGACAGCTCGCCAACGCGTTTGCCCTGATCAACCCCTTTGAAGTTGAAACGGCCAACGTACGCACGGCTTGGCATTTCTGTGTTGCCGATACGCATGATGTCCTGCCCGCCAGATACTTCTTCCCAGACGGTTTTGCTGTTATCCATCGCATCACGGAACTGGTCGACTGACGCCAGTTTCACCGTTTCACCCAGCTCAATCGTGCCGCTATCTGGCTGCTCCTGACCGGACATCATACGGAACAGCGTCGATTTACCGGCACCGTTCGGGCCGATGATACCGACAATCGCGCCTTTCGGTACGGAGAAAGAAAGCCCGTCGATGAGCTGGCGTTCACCGTAAGATTTGCTGAGATTGGTGACTTCCACCACTTTGTCTCCGAGGCGAGCACCAGGCGGAATAAACAGTTCGTTGGTTTCGTTACGTTTCTGGTATTCCGTGTTGTTCAGCTCTTCAAAGCGTGCCAGACGAGCCTTACCTTTGGACTGACGGCCTTTAGCGCCTTGACGCACCCACTCCAGCTCTTTCTCAATGGACTTACGGCGTGCCGCTTCCTGAGACGCTTCCTGTGCCAGACGCTGATCTTTCTGCTCCAGCAGGAAGAGTAGTTGCCTTCCCACGGAATGCCTTCGCCACGGTCCAGCTCCAGAATCCAGCCTGCGACGTTATCGAGGAAGTAACGGTCGTGGGTAATAGCGACCACGGTACCTTCGAAGTCATGCAGGAAGCGTTCCAGCCAGGCGACAGACTCGGCATCCAGGTGGTTGGTTGGTTCGTCGAGCAGCAGCATGTCCGGCTTTTCCAGCAGCAGACGGCACAGGGCCACACGGCGACGTTCCCCCCCGGACAGGTTAGCGATTTTCGCATCCCACTCCGGCAGGCGCAGCGCATCGGCGGCGCGCTCCAACTGGTTATTCAGGTTATGACCGTCATGCGCCTGAATGATTTCTTCCAGCTTACCTTGCTCGGCAGCCAGTTTATCGAAATCCGCATCCGGGTCGGCATACAGCGCATAGACTTCATCAAGACGTTTCAGCGCGGTCACGACTTCAGACACCGCTTCCTCTACGGATTCACGTACAGTGTGCTCCGTGTTTAACTGCGGTTCCTGCGGCAAATAGCCGATTTTGATGCCAGGTTGTGGGCGAGCTTCGCCCTCGATGTCCGTATCAATGCCAGCCATAATACGCAACAGTGTTGATTTACCGGCTCCGTTCAGACCCAGCACGCCGATCTTGGCTCCGGGGAAAAAACTGAGGGAGATGTTTTTCAGAATGTGACGCTTCGGCGGTACGACCTTACCGACGCGATGCATGGTATAAACATATTGAGCCACGTTGCGACTTCGCCTCTCTCTTATCTCTATGATTTGTCACCTTAAGCGGGTGACGATGTGTAGCACTGTGCTACTGAATACGAATAGCGCCGCTGAGAAAACACCTCGGCAACGCTCGATTATCCTAACCGTTGAGTGTAGCGGGTTTCAGCCCGCGATCCCAGCTATCCGGCGATTTGCCATGGCCGATATGAGAGGTCAGCCCGCCTGATGAATTTCAGAATCGGTTTGCGGATCGACGTATCGTTGTCTGGCATGATGTGCCACACTGGATCTGCCCGATATATCCGTCATACTTCAAGCTGCTTGTGCGTTGGCTGCCCTTACTCACCCCAGTCACTTACCTGAGTAAGCTCCTGGGGATGAAATGAGAGACATCCTGTCTCTCACCGAAGGCCAGCCGTTGGCTGGTCAAATTCGTTCCCGACGAATTTGTCATGCGGTTGCCGCCTTCACGCAACTCGAATTATTTTGGGTATAGGATAGGGGTATTGATACGATGAAGGATGCCGATAGCAAGTTCGATAACGGATGAGGTTAATGTAGGTGATGAAAGCGGGTTATTGGTGGTACGCCGTTGCGGCGATATGTCTGGCTGGGGTCTCCGGTCATGTGCTGGCGGATTCTCTGGATGAACAGCGTCAGCGCTATCAGCAGGTTAAACAAGCGTGGGACAGCAACCAGATGGACACGGTAGCGCAACTGATGCCGACGCTGCGCAGTTACCCGCTTTATCCTTATCTTGAGTACCGTTCGCTCACGCAGGACTTGAGCCAGATCAGCGCGACGCAGGTGAGGCAGTTTATAGCAACGCATCCGACGCTGCCGCCCGCCCGTAATCTCAATACCAGCTTTGTGAATGAACTGGCGCGTCGTCAGGACTGGATCGGGCTACTGGCATTTAGCCCGCAGCCGCCGAAACCGGTCAGCGCCCGCTGTAACTTTTATTATGCCCAGTGGGCTACCGGCCAGCGTCAGGGGGTGTGGGAAGCTACGCGTGATATCTGGCTGACTGGACGCTCGCTCCCTGCGGTGTGCGATAAACTTTTCTCCGTGTGGCAGCAGGCGGGCGAACAGACGCCGTTGACGACGCTGGAGCGCGCGCGTCTGGCGATGGATGAGGGCAGCAGTAGTCTGGTGAGCTACCTCATCAAGCAGTTACCTGGCGATTATAAAACGATGGGCGATGCGCTGCTCAAACTCCAGAACGATCCGAATTCGCTGGAGAGTTTCGCTCGTACTGTCGGGCCAACGGATTTCACCCGGAAAGTCACGCTGTCGGCCTTCACGCGCACGGCGCGTCAGGATGCTGATAATGCCCGTTCGATGCTGCCGATTATTGTCCGTCTACAGAAAATGAGTGCCGCAGAGCGTCAGGAGATGGAAGAAACCATTGCCTGGAGATTGATGGGCAACGATGCCACACCCGAGCAGGCGCAGTGGCGGGATGGCGTGGTGCGAAAAAGTACGTCGACCACTTTGCTGGAGCGTCGTGTACGCATGGCGTTGGGCGCAGGCGACCGTCAGGGGCTAACAAGCTGGATGGCGCGTTTGCCAGCGGAGGCGTTACAGAAAGACGAATGGCGCTACTGGCGTGCGGTGGTGCTGTTGGATCAAGGTAAACGTCAGGAAGGCGAGCCGTTATTACGCAGTCTGATGCAGGAACGCGGGTTCTATCCGATGGCGGCAGCGCAGAAGCTCAATGAGCGCTATCCCATTACGATCATGACAGCAGTGAAGCCGGATCCTTCTCTGTCCCAGCTACCGGAAGTCGCTCGTGTGCGGGAATTGATGTTCTGGCAGATGGATAATCTGGCACGCAGCGAATGGGTCGGGTTAGTCGCGAACCGTAGCAAACCACAGCAGGAAGCGCTGGCTCGCTATGCGTTTGAACAGCGCTGGGCGGATTTGAGCGTGCAGGCAACGATTGTCGCGAAGCTGTGGGATCATCTGGAAGAGCGTTTCCCGCTGGCCTGGAATGATGAATTCCGCCGTGAAACGCAGGGGAAAGGTATTAGCCAGAGTTATGCGATGGCGATCGCTCGTCAGGAGAGTGCCTGGAATCCGAAAGCGCGTTCTCCGGTTGGTGCATCGGGTTTAATGCAGTTGATGCCCGCGACGGCGCAGCATACTGCCAAAATGAGCAATATCACGTTCTACACGAACAGCAGCCAACTGTTCGATCCTGAGACCAATATTCTGTTGGGAACGAGCTATCTGGAGTACGTGTACCAGACGTTTGGCCGTAACCGCATCCTGTCTTCTGCGGCTTATAATGCCGGGCCATCGCGGGTGAATACCTGGCTGAGAAACAGCGCCGGACGCATTGATCCTGTTGCGTTTATCGAAAGTATTCCGTTCTCGGAAACGCGGGGATATGTGAAAAATGTGCTGGCCTATGATGTCTTCTATCGCTATTTCCTTCACCAGCCAGCCAATGTGCTGACGGATGCGGAATGGCAGCGGCGTTATTGAGACGCGGCGTTGCGATTGTTGCCTGAAATTGTGTTATGCTGCCGTACTAGTTAAATAGTATGGCAGCCCGTTATGACTCCGTTATCGCTTATCGACCCGGCACTTTCTGAACAAGACAATGAGAACTGGTTGCGCTTTGTCGCGCTATTGCAGCAGTCTATTGCGGAGGATCTGCAATTGCCGCTGCTTCAATTGCTACTGACGCCGGACGAACGTACTGCGCTGGGAACGCGGGTGAGAATTGTGCAGGAACTGATGCGGGGTGACATGAGTCAGCGTGAGTTGAAAAGCGAGTTAGGTGCAGGGATTGCTACCATCACGCGCGGTTCAAATAGTCTGAAAGCCGCGCCCCCCGCGTTAAAAAGCTGGCTGGAAGCGCAGTTGCTGTCGGCAGATAAACCGTTGGGTGACGACGCGTAACCGTTACGGTTTTGCGGCGTGAACGGGAATCTGATAGATCGGGTTATGGAACGGCACCAGCGCCAGCAGCAGCGCCTGATGGTATACGCTGGTACGTGACAATTTGCCGTCGGTGAAGACGCCGATGGCACCACCTTTATGTTTAATATTCTGAACGCCCGTCAAACGTTCCATTTCATCGCCTAATTCCCGCCCTTCACGGATACCATGTAATATACTTTCTGGAAGAACCAGGCTTGCAGAGCGTGACTCGCCACGCAGGTGGGGGTTTTCGATCACCATCCAGGCGAACGTCATGCTTTCTTCAATGCCCGCTTCGACACCGACCCAAAAATCGGCTTCAGGCCGCACCTGACGTGCCATCATGACGCGGTTTCTGGCGCCAGTACGGGTTTCGATAGAACCAAGAGGTTGACGCGGGACGCCGCTATCGACGTCAACGCCTTCGATGCGGCAATTTTCTGCACCAAAGACATCGGTGAATGCCAGAGTAATAGCCTTAATCTTTGCCGGGTTGGTAGTTGCAGCAACAACGTGATACATAACAGTTTCGTACCTTTAGTTAATTTGACGCAGTATAACGGAAAATAACCATGTTACAGGTATATCTTGTTCGCCACGGCGAAACAGAATGGAATGTGGCTCGACGTATTCAAGGTCAATCGGACAGTGCGCTGACGCCAAGAGGTGAGCAACAGGCACAGCGAGTTGCTGAACGAATCAGGACGTTAGGGATTACGCATATTTTTACCAGCGATCTCGGAAGAACGCGTCAGACGACAGAAATCATCGCTAAATCTTGTGGTAATTGCCAGATAATCCTGGAGCCTGGGTTACGTGAATTGAACATGGGCGTATTGGAAGCGCGCGATCTGGACTCGCTGACCGCCGAGGAAGAAGGGTTGCGTAAAGGGCTGGTAGATGGCACGCCCGATGGCCGCATCCCGGAAGGTGAATCGATGAGTGATGTCGCATTGCGCATGCACGGCGTTCTGGAACGTTGTCTGGCATTGCCTGCGGGAAGCCGTCCTCTGCTGGTGAGCCACGGGATGGCGCTGGGCTGTCTGCTGAGTACGGTTCTGGGGCTACCCGCGTCGGCTGAGCGGCGCCTGCGCCTGCGCAACTGCTCCCTGTCGCGTATCGATTATCAGCAAAGTCCGTGGCTGGCACCGGGATGGGTGGTGGAAACGGCCGGAGATATCTCGCATCTGGATATTCCGGCACTGGATGAGCTACAGCGCTGAGAGCGGCTCTGGGTGCTGGATGGGATCAAATACTCGCAGCGGATGATCGCGGGTATTTCCCCGTCTGTATCACGGCTGGGGTGAAAACGCTCGGCGTCGAACCCTTTGCGGCGTGTGAGCTGGAAGGTCGGCAGACAGGTGTCATACAGCGTGATGATGAAGTCTTGTAGCTCGTCGTTTGGCCCTTCAAAAACAAACATCGCGTAGTCACCGCCCGGTAGCGTAATGGGTTCGCCCGTGTGGACATCATCCGGCAGGTACTGTGGCTCCAACGCGGTGGTGTAGAGCACTTCGTGCTCGTCGTCTTTCTCTTTGCTCGGCCGTGAATGGTGCAGCCCGTAAAGCACGGGGGGAACGGAGCAGGTTTCGCCTAAAAACTGACGCCAATAGTGGACGCGAATTTCCGTACGGAAGTTACAAATCTGTTCCAGACGACAGGTATAGGTTTGCGTTAGCCCAAGCAACTGTGTTTCTGGCAGGGTGACAAACTGCGGCTGTGGCAGGGTAAACGCACCAAGCCGGATCGGCGGACGAATGCCGAATGTATTCCAATTATCGGAACGACGATAAGACGCAGGCGTTTGGGTAAACTGCTTTTTGAACGCGCGGGTAAAGGTCTGTTGTGAATCAAAACGATATTGCAGGGCAATATCAAGGATAGGGCGACTGGTTAGACAAAGTGCAACCGCCGCTTTGGTCAATCTCCGCGCTCGGATATATGAACCAATGGCATGGCCCGTCACGTCTTTGAACATTCTTTGCAGATGCCACTTGGAATAACCCGCTTTTGCCGCCACATTATCCAGTGATAGCGGCTGGTCGAGATGGCTTTCCAGCCAGTTAAGCAAGTCACGTATGATACCGGCTTGATCCATAATCTTCCTCATCAAACACATTGGGCGCGAGCGTATTGAGATCCCGCATCATAGCAATATTTTCACTTTGGTACTGCCGAAGATTTTTGAAAATATTCCGCAGGTAATTTGGATAAGGAGGATTGCGATAGTGGTTTATTTTGTACATCCTCTTTTAAATTGTGGTTATTAATCGTTTGTCATGAATTGTCACAGGGCCTGAAATATGAACATAAAGCGCATCATGGGAGCGGGTCTGCTATTGCTATCCACCGCTGGCGTCGTCAGTGCGGAAGAAGTCGGGTCTGTCGATACCGCCTTTAAACTGCTGGGGCCGGATCATAAGATCGTCGTGGAAGCGTTTGACGATCCAGATGTATCAAATGTTACCTGCTACATTAGCCGAGCCAAAACGGGCGGAATCAAGGGCGGCTTAGGCCTGGCTGAAGACACATCGGACGCCGCTATTTCCTGCCAGCAGGTTGGGCCGATTACGCTGTCCGATAAAATCAAAAACGGCGGTGACCGCGGATCTGTGGTGTTCCAGAAAAGAACATCGCTGGTTTTCAAGAAATTACAGGTTGTTCGATTTTACGATCAAAAGCGTAATGCGCTGATCTATCTCGCTTACTCCGATCGCTTAGTCGATGGTTCGCCGAAAAATGCGTTAAGCGCAGTGCCGGTTATGCCGTGGGCAAAGAGTGAATAACGTGCGGTAATGCGGTAAGAAGGGAAAACAGCCGGAACAGATGTCTGTTCCGGCTGAGAGGGATTAATTTTCCAGGTCGCCGCAGAAGCGGTAGCCTTCGCCGTGGATCGTCGCGATGATTTCCGGCGTATCGGCTGTTGATTCAAAGTGCTTGCGGATACGGCGGATGGTGACGTCAACGGTACGGTCGTGTGGCTTAAGCTCACGGCCGGTCATTTTCTTCAGCAGTTCCGCACGAGACTGAATCTTGCCCGGGTTTTCGCAGAAGTGCAGCATGGCGCGGAATTCACTGCGCGGCAGCTTGTATTGTTCGCCAGCAGGGCTAATCAGAGAACGACTATTGATGTCCAGTTCCCAGCCGTTGAAGCGGTAGCTTTCCACCAGACGGCGCTCTTCAGTGCCGCTGCCAAGATTCATGGTACGTGACAGCAGGTTACGCGCGCGGATCGTCAATTCACGTGGGTTGAACGGTTTGGTGATGTAGTCATCCGCACCGATTTCCAGACCGAGAATCTTATCGACTTCATTGTCACGACCGGTGAGGAACATCAAGGCAACGGTGGCTTGCTCGCGCAGTTCACGTGCCAGCAACAGGCCGTTCTTTCCTGGCAGGTTGATGTCCATGATCACCAGATTGATGTCATTCTCGGACAAAATGTGGTGCATTTCTGCGCCATCAGTGGCTTCATGAACAACGTATCCTTCCGCCTCAAAAATGCTTTTGAGGGTATTACGAGTTACTAGCTCGTCTTCAACAATAAGAATGTGCGGCGTCTGCATGTTTGCTACCTAAAATTGCCAACTTAAATTATAGAAATCGGAAGTACAGAAGTCGCTGTCATACCCTGCTGGCCCGCTGGCTACAACGCCAGTTATTCCGGGTATTTCCCTGGAGCTTATCGAGGTAAACTACGCTCTCGCTCAACATCAGACTCAAGTACGTAAAGGCGTTACTGGTGTTCATTCTCTACCCGCTTAGAGGTACTGCTAGCGGATGAGCGTGGCGCTAATTTAACTGCGCTCAAAGTGGCGCATAGTTTAACCTTATTAACAGCAACATAACAGTAAGCACGGATTTTGCCTGCTGATAAATCTACGGTTCTGTTGACATATATCAAATTTCATTTTAGCACGTTAACTATTTTGTGATAAACACTTATAGGATTGCCAGTTTACGTCACAATTTAGCACTTTTTATGAACGATTTAGCATAGCAAATGCCAATAATCATAATTGGCGCTACACAGTCGGTAGTCGTTTTATAACTTATTGAAATAAAATAATTTACCCTGTTTTTCTTAGGGTTTTCTCTTCCTGCCTATTTTTTTGGACTCTCTGATGTTTCCTGCCGAAGGCTGAATTGATACCGGAAATTTTGTTGGTTTATTGTTAACTTTTCACCGTAACGATCAACACGCTGCGGTTATCAACGAATAGCACTTATTAATCAATCGTTATCAGTAATCGCTATCGATGACGCTGCTGTTTTATTTGACGGCTGGTGGAGATAGTGACAGAACGCACGTAACCCATACTGAGGAGTTTATGCAGTTTCATATTATTTTGGTTGAGCCCGCTCGGGCAGAAAATGTAGGGGCGGCAGCCCGTGCGATGAAAACGATGGGATTCAGCAGCTTGCGTATTGTCGGTAGCACTGCACATCAAGAACCGGCAGCTCGTTGGGTAGCGCACGGCTCGGGGGACATTCTGGATAACGTACAGGTGTTTGCCACGCTGGCTGAAGCACTGGCGGATGTCGACTTTACGATTGCGACCACCGCGCGCAGCCGGGCTAAGTATCGTTATTACTGCACGCCAGCTGAACTGACTGGCATCTTGCAGGAGAAGGTGCAATGGATGGCTTCTGCGGCGCTGGTGTTTGGTCGGGAGGATGTTGGCCTGACGAATGAAGAACTCGAACTGGCGGATGTATTGACCGGCGTACCGATGAAAGCAGATTACCCTTCGTTGAATCTTGGTCAGGCGGTGATGGTGTACTGTTACCAACTGGCTGAACTGATGGACGTTAAACCGGAAGTGGCACAGCCTGCGGCAGTGGGACAATTGTCGGCGCTGCACGATCGTTTGGATCGGCTACTGGTAAATTTGGCGGTTGAGGATGATGAAAAACTGCGAGACTGGCTGCATCAGCGGCTGGGACGTTTAGAGCAGCGCGATACGGCTATGCTCCATCGGCTGCTACACGACATTGAAAAAAATTTGCCGAAATAAGATAGCAAAGATGGCTTTTTTGGCAGTCGAACATCTTGAAACGTGTATTTTGACAATGGTTCGTCCGGCATATTCCCGTTTCGGCAGTGGGTTTAGCGGTAGACATTTTTCGTTCGGTGAGAAGAAAAAAAAGAAATCCGTTGACTTCAAAGGGCGATTGGCCTAACTAATAGGGCAGATAACTCTACTTCTAATGAGATTCGATTTTAGCATGCGCACTATCAGCCTGATCACCACGATTATTACCATCACCGATACAACCAGTAACGGTGCGGGCTGACGCATATAAAGATTCCAGAAAAAGCCCGCACCGAACAGTGCGGGCTTTTTTTTTACGGCAGGTTATCCCTCAGCGCCGCCTGCAAGCGGCATACAAAAACGCTTCCGGCGTTTGGTTGGCAGAAATTCAGGAGAAAAGATAAAAATGCGAGTGTTGAAATTTGGCGGGACTTCAGTAGCAAATGCGGAGCGTTTTGCGCGCGTTGCCGACATTATCGAAAACAACGCGCGCCAGGGACAGGTGGCTACCGTATTGTCCGCTCCGGCGAAAATTACCAACCATCTGGTTGCCATGATTGAGAAAACCGTCGCCGGACAAGATATCCTGCCTCATTTGAATGACGCCGAAACAATCTTTTCTTCGCTGCTGCAAGGCCTTGCTGAGTCTCAACCCGGTTTTGATCATGCCCGTCTGAAGGCATTCGTGGATCAGGAATTTGCACAGCTGAAACACGTTCTGCATGGCATCGCGTTGCTGGGCCAGTGTCCTGACAGTGTGAACGCCGCAATTATCTGCCGAGGGGAAAAACTGTCTATCGCCATCATGGAAGCGGTCTTTCAGGCGCGCGGCTATGGGGTTTCCGTTATCAATCCGGTCGAGAAGCTGCTGGCGCAGGGACACTATCTTGAATCCACCGTGGATATCACGGAATCGACTCGCCGCATCGCCGAAAGTGCCATTCCGAAAGATCATGTCATCCTGATGGCGGGCTTTACGGCCGGTAACGACAAAGGTGAGCTGGTGGTACTGGGCCGCAACGGTTCAGACTATTCCGCTGCGGTACTGGCTGCGTGTTTGCGTGCGGACTGCTGTGAGATCTGGACCGATGTAGATGGTGTTTATACCTGCGATCCGCGTCAGGTGCCGGACGCTCGATTATTGAAATCGATGTCCTATCAGGAGGCGATGGAGCTGTCCTATTTCGGCGCCAAAGTCCTCCACCCCCGCACCATCGCTCCTATCGCCCAGTTCCAAATTCCCTGCCTCATCAAAAACACCGAAAACCCTCAGGCTCCCGGCACACTCATCGGCATGGACAGCACGGATACTCAGTATCCGGTGAAAGGGATTACCAACCTGAACAACATGGCGATGATCAACGTATCCGGCCCTGGCATGAAAGGCATGGTTGGCATGGCGGCACGCGTGTTTGCCGCGATGTCGCGTGCGGGTATCTCTGTTGTTCTGATTACGCAGTCATCTTCCGAATACAGCATCAGCTTCTGCGTATCGCAAAACGAGCTGGCACGCGCCCGCAAAACGCTGGAAGACGAATTCTATCTGGAACTGAAAGAAGGCGTGCTGGAGCCGCTGGATGTAATGGAACGTCTGGCAATCCTCTCTGTCGTCGGTGATGGTATGCGCACGCTGCGCGGCCTGTCTGCGCGTCTGTTCTCCGCGCTGGCGACGGCCAATATCAATATCGTGGCTATCGCGCAGGGATCCTCCGAACGCTCTATCTCCGTTGTAGTGAACAACGATGTAGCGACCACTGGCGTGCGCGTGGCGCACCAGATGCTGTTTAACACCGATCAGGTGATCGACGTATTTGTTATCGGCGTGGGCGGCGTGGGCGGCGCACTGTTGGAGCAGATTCACCGTCAGCAGCCGTGGCTGAAAGACAAACATATCGACCTGCGTGTTTGTGGGATCGCGAATTCCAAAGCCATGCTGACCAATATTAACGGCATTTCGATGGACAACTGGCGCGAAGAGCTGGCGAAAGCCCGCGAGCCGTTCAATCTGGGCCGTCTGATTCGTCTGGTTAAAGAGTACCACCTGCTGAACCCGGTTATCGTTGACTGTACGTCGAATCAGGCCGTGGCCGATCAGTATGTGGATTTCCTGGCCGACGGCTTCCACGTGGTGACGCCAAACAAGAAAGCCAACACGGGGTCGATGAACTATTATCACCAACTGCGCAGCGCTGCGGCGAAATCCCGCCGTCGTTTCCTGTATGACACTAACGTCGGTGCTGGTCTGCCGGTGATTGAGAACCTGCAAAACCTGCTGAATGCGGGTGATGAACTGATTCGCTTTACCGGTATTCTCTCTGGCTCGCTGTCCTTTATTTTCGGTAAACTCGATGAAGGTATGTCGCTGTCGGAAGCGACCACACAGGCGAAAGAGAAAGGTTATACCGAACCCGATCCACGTGACGATCTATCCGGTATGGATGTGGCGCGCAAGCTGCTGATTCTGGCGCGTGAAGCGGGTTATCAGCTGGAGCTGGGCGATATTGAGGTGGAATCTGTTCTGCCTGCCAGCTTCGATGCCTCCGGCGACGTTGCCAGCTTCATGCAGCGCCTGCCGTCGGTAGACGATGAGTTCGCCAGCCGTGTTGCACAAGCGCGCGATGAAGGTAAAGTGTTGCGCTATGTCGGCGTCATTGAAGAAGGTCGCTGCAAGGTCAAGATCAGCGCCGTTGGCGGCAATGATCCGCTGTTTAAAGTCAAAGATGGTGAGAATGCGCTGGCATTCTACAGCCGTTATTATCAGCCACTGCCGCTCGTCTTGCGCGGTTATGGCGCGGGTAACGATGTTACCGCTGCTGGTGTGTTCGCAGATCTGCTGCGCACCTTGTCATGGAAGTTGGGAGCATAATTATGGTTAAGGTGTATGCACCTGCATCAATCGGTAACGTCAGCGTTGGGTTTGATGTACTGGGTGCGGCCGTTTCGCCGGTAGACGGTTCATTGCTGGGAGATTGCGTCTCTGTCGAGGCGGCCGATCTGTTCAGCCTGCGTAATGAAGGGCGTTTTGTCAGCAAACTGCCGGACAACCCGAAAGAAAACATTGTGTACCAATGTTGGGAGCTTTTCTGTCAGGAAATTGGCAAAACCGTGCCGGTGGCGATGACGCTCGAAAAGAATATGCCGATTGGTTCAGGGCTAGGTTCCAGCGCCTGTTCTGTCGTCGCCGGGCTGATGGCGATGAACGAATTTTGCGGCAAGCCGCTGGATGATACCCGTCTGCTGAAACTGATGGGTGAGCTGGAAGGGCGCATTTCTGGCAGCGTTCACTACGATAACGTGGCTCCGTGTTTCCTTGGCGGCGTCCAACTGATGTTGGAAGAGAACGGCATTATCAGCCAGTCTGTGCCGTCATTCGATGATTGGCTGTGGGTCATGGCGTATCCGGGGATTAAGGTCTCGACTGCCGAAGCGCGCGCGATTCTGCCTGCGCAATATCGTCGTCAGGATTGCATCAGTCACGGCCGTTATCTGGCTGGTTTTATCCACGCTTGCCATACCGGACAGGCTGCGCTGGCGGCGAAACTGATGAAGGATGTCATCGCGGAACCTTATCGGACGAAACTGCTGCCCGGCTTTGCTGCCGCTCGCCAGGCCGCTGAAGATATCGGGGCACTGGCCTGCGGTATTTCCGGCTCCGGCCCGACGTTATTCTCCGTCTGCAACGACATGGCGAGCGCACAGCGCCTGGCCGACTGGCTGCGGGATAACTATTTGCAGAACGATGAAGGTTTTGTTCATATTTGCCGTCTTGATACGACTGGCGCACGACAACTGGGATAACGCATGAAACTGTACAACCTTAAAGATCATAACGAGCAGGTCAGTTTTGCTCAGGCTATCAAGCAAGGACTGGGTAGCCAGCAAGGGCTGTTCTTCCCGCTGGAACTGCCGGAATTTGAGCGCACCGAAATCGATGCCCTGCTGGATCTGGATTTCGTTACCCGCAGCAGCCGCATTCTGTCTGCGTATATCGGCGATGAAATTGCGGCTGAAACCGTGTTCGAGCGCGTAAAAGCGGCCTTTGCGTTCCCTGCACCCGTTGCGCCGGTAGCGGAAGATATCGCCGCGCTGGAACTGTTCCACGGCCCGACGCTGGCTTTTAAAGACTTCGGCGGCCGCTTTATGGCGCAAATGCTGACGGAAGTGTCTGGCGACGAGAAAATTACCATTCTGACGGCGACCTCTGGTGACACCGGTGCTGCCGTGGCGCATGCCTTTTACGGTCTGGAAAATGTCCGTGTGGTGATTTTATATCCGCAGGGCAAGATCAGTCCGTTGCAGGAAAAGCTGTTCTGTACGCTGGGCTGCAACATTCACACCATCGCGGTCGACAGCGATTTTGATGCCTGTCAGGCATTGGTGAAAAAGGCGTTTGATGATGAAAAGCTGAAAAAGGCGATTGGCCTGAACTCGGCAAACTCCATCAATATCAGCCGTCTGCTGGCGCAAATTTGCTACTACTTTGAAGCGGTTGCACAACTGCCGCAGGAAGCGCGTAATCATCTGGTGGTTTCTGTGCCGAGCGGTAACTTCGGCGATCTGACGGCTGGTCTGCTGGCAAAATCGCTGGGGCTGCCGATTAAGCGCTTCATCGCGGCGACCAACGCCAATGACACCGTGCCGCGTTTCCTGAGCAGCGGAAATTGGGAGCCGAATAAAACGGTGGCAACCTTATCCAACGCGATGGACGTGAGCCAGCCGAACAACTGGCCGCGCGTGGAAGAGCTGTTCCGTCGTAAAAACTGGCAGTTGAAAACGCTGGGCTTTGGCGCGGTGAGCGATGAGACCACGAAAGAAACCATGCATGAGCTGGATGCGTTAGGCTATGTTTCTGAGCCGCACGCGGCGATTGCTTATCGCCTGCTACGCGATCAACTGCAAGCGGGTGAGTTCGGCCTGTTCCCTTGGGGACGGCACACCCGGCGAAATTCAAGGAAAGCGTAGAAGACATTCTGGGCAAAGAACTGGATCTGCCGGAAGCGCTGGCTGAGCGTGCCGATCTGGATCTGCTGTCGCACAACTTCCCGGATGATTTCGCGAAGCTGCGTGAGTTCCTGATGTCACTGCCGGAATAAGATTGCTGAAAAGGCGGCGGTTTCGCCGCCTTTCTCTTTGTTGCCTATCGTACTACTTTGTTTACTGTTCGTGGCGCTTAAACACCAGTTCATCCGTCGAAGAGTCTGCTTCTGCGAAGAAGTAACCGTCCAGATTAAACGCTTTCAACTGTTCCGGCTGCGTCAGGCGGTTTTGAATAATGAAACGACTCATCAGGCCGCGTGCTTTCTTGGCGTAGAAACTGATCACTTTGAATTTGCCGTTTTTCTCATCCAAAAAGACGGGCTTGATCAGGCGGGCATTGAGTTTTTTCGGTTTAACCGCTTTGAAATATTCATCCGATGCCAGATTAACCAGCACATCGTCGCCTTGATCGCGCAGCGCCTGATTCAGCTTTTCAGTAATGGTATCGCCCCAGAAACTGTAGAGATCTTTGCCGGCTTTATTTTCCAGCCTGGTGCCCATTTCCAACCGATACGGGCGCATCAAATCCAGCGGGCGCAACACGCCATACAAGCCTGACAGCATACGCAAATGCTGCTGGGCGAAATCGAAATCATCCTCGCTGAAATCTTCCGCGGCTAATCCGGTATAGACGTCGCCCTTAAATGCCAGCAACGCCTGACGCGCGTTCTCAGGCGTGAAATCCGGGTGCCATTCGCTAAACCGCCCTGCGTTCAGATCAGCCAGCTTATCGCTGATACTCATCAGAGAGGCGATTTGTGCCGGCGTCAGTTTTTTACACACATCAATCAATTGACTGGACTGGTCCAGAAGTTCTGGCTGCGTATAACGCGTCGTTGCCAAAGGACTGGTGTAGTCGAGCGTTTTTGCGGGTGAAATAGTAATAAGCATGCGCCATGTCCTGTCGGTTTGATTTGAGATGGTCCTACTATAGCAAGAACGCCGTAAGAAAACGGCGATAGCTACAATACGCCAATAGCTACAATACGCCTTGTCTTTTACGTCCGAGCGCGTTTGGAAAGGGGAATCACCAGTGTGTAATCACTGTTGCAAGGGGACGTAGGAAAAGGCTGGCTTGCGTGGGAAAACGCGCGTGTTATTATCAGATTTCGGCGCAAAACAGACGGCCACCCGATTAGATAATAAGTCGATTCATATACGAGCTATTTTCATTCACGAGCACCACGTATAAACAACGAGACATGCCAACATGACGGATAAACTGACTTCCCTACGCCAATTGACCACGGTTGTAGCTGATACCGGCGATATTGCGGCAATGAAACTGTACCAACCGCAAGATGCGACTACCAACCCTTCGCTGATTCTGAACGCGGCGCAAATTCCTGAATACCGCAAGCTGATCGACGAGGCGATTGCCTGGGCACGCGAGCAGAGCAGCGATCGCAAACAGCAGGTTGTCGATGCTACGGACAAACTGGCGGTTAACATCGGTCTCGAAATTTTAAAATTGATCCCAGGCCGCATCTCCACGGAAGTGGATGCACGTTTGTCTTATGACACCGAAGCAAGCGTGGCGAAGGCAAAACACCTGATCAAACTGTACAACGATGCAGGCATCAGCAACGAGCGTATCCTGATTAAACTGGCTTCAACCTGGCAGGGCATCCGTGCGGCGGAGCAACTGGAAAAAGAAGGCATCAACTGTAACCTGACGCTGCTGTTCTCCTTTGCACAGGCGCGTGCCTGTGCTGAAGCGGGCGTGTTCCTGATTTCACCATTCGTTGGTCGTATTCTTGACTGGTACAAAGCCAATGGCGATAAGAAAGAATTCGCGCCGCACGAAGATCCAGGTGTGGTTTCCGTTAGCGAAATCTACGATTACTACAAAGAGCACGGCTATGAAACCGTCGTGATGGGCGCGAGCTTCCGTAACGTGGGTGAGATTCTGGAACTGGCCGGATGTGACCGCCTGACGATTGCCCCAGCGTTGCTGAAAGAACTGTCAGAAAGCGAAGGCGAAGTGGTTCGCAAACTGTCTTATGCTGGTGAAGTGAAAGTTCGTCCGGCTAAAATGACGGAAGCGGAATTCTACTGGCAGCACAATCAAGACCCAATGGCGATCGATAAACTGGCCGACGGGATCCGTAAATTTGCTATCGACCAGGGAAAAACTGGAAAAGATGATTGCAGATTTACTGTAAACATTCTGTCACATGAAAATAGCCGGGATTCCCGGCTATTTTTTTGTCTGTGAATTGGTATTTTGGAAGGGGAAAGTCTATTTTGCCGTCGCGTTACGGGTTTTCTTCGCGATATAAAGATTATCATCGGCCCGCTTCATCACTTCGCTGAGGTCTTCTCCAGCGATATGGTATTCAACCAGCCCAATACTGACCGTCAGCCTGATTTTTCCTGCGGCGGTTTCACAAGGTGTTTCGCTAACACGCGCTCTCGCTTTATCCACGATGGTGTATGAATCGTCTAATCCGGTATTCGGCAACACAATGGCAAATTCATCGCCGCCAATACGGCCAAAAATATCTTCGCGGCGAAATGATTTTTTGAACGTGTCGGCAACAAATTTCAGGGCCTCATCTCCGACGCTGTGACCGAAGCTGTCATTCACCTGCTTAAAGTAGTCGATGTCGATCAGAATGACACTAACGGGCCGTTTGGTGAGGTTAGCGATACTAAAGGCTTTATTGGCGGCCAGAAAGAACGCGTCTCGCCGCAAGTAGCCGGTGAGATCGTCATAGCGCGCGATAATAGGCAGTTCTATCAGGTATTTTTTTGCCAGAAGCGAGAGCAGGCTGCCTAAAATTGCAGAAAGCAGTACAACGCTGAGAATGACGGCTGCTGAACCAAGAGAGGTCAGTGTATAAAAAAACGTAGGAGAGGGCGTTTCTGACGTGGTTCTAATTCGAACACCCAATAATTCATCCGTGGGCGATAACACAGGAAATATGATAGTAAGGGTGCCTTTCCCTGCATATTCGCCAATTGATGGCAGTTTATTCTGGCAAATGCGGATGATCGCCATATCATTAAATGTCAGATCGGATGACGACAAACGATTGATACACTCGCTGCGCACATCACGTGTATTAAATACCCATGTTCTCATTCGTGCGAATACGTAAGAGCCGGTTTTCCGGGTGATATCATTCTCCGTAACTTCTCCACCGGAATTATAGGATTCATAGGTCTTTATTGTGATGTCCAAGTTTTGCCGCTCGACTTTCCACGAATTTTATTCGCTTCATGCGTAAGAAAGATAGTGATCAAAAAGGAAAGGGAACCAAACAGGAAAAATGCCGAGGTGGGGTGTGAGAATAGCTTTAATATCTTATATTTAAGATCGTTCATGGCGACTTCCTTGATAGGGCTTTTTTTACTTATTGTGATACGAAAGAAGTGCTTTAATTTTATCATATTATTCGCTTTAACGAGATGTTCTGCCTTGGCGGACGCCATTATTTTCTCTTTAATCTATCGGCTTATTTCACCCGCTCTTAATGGGTAAGCGATCTTTTTTATGCGCCTGCTATTCTTAAATTTTAATTGCGAAACGGTATTATTAATTCAAGTCATGTGCTTCGATTTTTTGAGACGCTATTTAATAATTATTATCAAATGCTGTATTGCGATCAGCGTGAAATAACAGATGCAGTGTGAATTTCCTCATAACAGCTAATTGTTTGCTAAAAGCGCTCAATATCCTGATAAAATTGGTGTTTTATTTAGACTGAGGTGCTTATGAACGTATTGCGTATTGGTTTGGTCTCCGTATCTGACCGCGCTTCCAACGGGGTTTATCAGGATAAAGGCATCCCAGAACTGGAATCCTGGCTTCGTAGTGCCCTGACCACGCCTTTCGAAGTGGAAACGCGACTGGTGCCTGATGAGCAACCGATGATTGAACAAACGCTGTGTGAACTGGTTGATGAGCGCGGCTGTCACCTGGTGTTGACGACCGGAGGCACAGGGCCAGCACGTCGTGATGTCACGCCGGACGCCACGCTGGCCGTTGCCGATCGAGAAATGCCGGGGTTTGGCGAGCAAATGCGGCAGATCAGCCTGCGCTTCGTGCCTACCGCGATTCTCTCTCGTCAGGTGGGTGTGCTGCGCAAACAGGCGCTGATTCTTAACTTGCCGGGGCAGCCTAAGTCGATTAAGGAGACGCTGGAAGGTTTAAAAGATACCGATGGCAAGGTGGTTGTGGCCGGTATTTTTGCCAGCGTACCGTATTGTATCCAACTGCTGGAAGGCCCCTACATCGAAACCAATCCAGATGTAGTAGCAGCTTTTCGCCCTAAAAATGCCGTGCGCGAAATAAAAGACTAAAGTTAGGCGATTTGAAACATAAGATTCAGCTTTGCTGGTGTCTAAAAATTTTGCCGCTATAGTAATTTCTACTTTACACACTGTGGTGGATTTTTTCACTCTGGCAATGCACGGTATCTTATGACTCAGGATCAACACGCCGATCCCCGCCGGTTGAACCGGCAGGACTATAAAACGCTGTCTCTGGCTGCGCTGGGTGGCGCGTTAGAGTTTTATGATTTTATTATTTTCGTCTTCTTTGCTGCCGTGATTGGCGATCTCTTCTTCCCGCCGGATATTCCTGAATGGCTGCGGCAGGTACAGACGTTCGGTATTTTCGCCGCAGGCTATCTGGCTCGCCCGCTTGGGGGCATCATCATGGCCCACTTTGGTGATAAGAGCGGACGTAAGAGAATGTTCAGCCTCAGTATATTGCTGATGGCGCTACCGACGCTGGCAATGGGCCTGCTGCCGACCTATGAAGCCATTGGCATTGCTGCGCCGCTGCTGCTGCTGTTGATGCGCGTGCTGCAAGGGGCTGCAATCGGTGGGGAAGTCCCCGGTGCGTGGGTTTTTGTTGCGGAGCATGTGCCTCGCGCCCGCATTGGATTTGCCTGCGGCACGCTGACTGCCGGGCTGACGATGGGGATTCTGCTGGGCTCGTTGATTGCAACGCTGCTGAATACGATGCTCACGCCGGAGCAGATGTCGGGCGGCGGCTGGCGGCTCCCCTTCTTCATCGGCGGGGTCTTCGGCCTTGTTGCCATGTATCTGCGCCGCTGGTTGCAGGAAACGCCTATTTTTATGGAAATGCAGGCGCAGAAGAAGTTGGCGGAAGAGCTGCCGCTAAAATCTGTCGTCTTAAACCATAAACGTGCGGTTGTGGTTTCCATGCTGCTGACCTGGCTGCTGTCTGCGTGCATCGTCGTCGTTATTCTGATGGCGCCGACTTACCTGCAAAAAGTCCACGGTATTCCTGCGGCGCTGGCGCTGCAGGCGAACTGTCTGGCAACGATTGCGTTGATGGTGGGTTGCGTCGGTGCGGGGCTGCTGGTTGACCGCGTTGGCGCCAGCAAGCTGTTTATGGTGGGTAGCCTGTCGCTGGCCGCCTGTAGCTGGTTCTTCTACAGCTCGGCAGCAAATAGTACGACGCTGCTCTTTGTCAGCTATGCGATTGTAGGGCTCAGCGTGGGTGTGGTGGGCGGTGTGCCGTATGTTATGGTGCGGGCGTTTCCGGCTGCGGTGCGGTTCTCGGGGATTTCTTTTTCCTACAACGTTTCCTATGCCATTTTCGGTGGCCTTACGCCTGTCTTTGTCACGCTGATTATGAAGGCAACGCCGCTGGCACCGGCATTTTATGTGCTGACGCTAGCCGCGGTAGGTCTGCTGTTGGGGATGTATTTGCAGCGCGATCTGGATGCTGATTTGCAGGCTGTGGTTGATAGCGACGCGCGGGATCGTTCGCCTGTTGAGGTTTAAGCGTGTTGTCTCGTTCTTAAAACGTACTGTCATTAAAAACGCGTCATCATCAAAAACAAACGGGCCCTGTCAGATAGACAGGGCCCGTTGGCATTTAACGCGGCGAGAGCTTACCGCGTCAGAAATTATATTGCATCAGAACTTAGTGGGACGCGCCACATGAACCGATTGGCAGGACGCTACGGCCAAACTTCTCGTTCAGCACTTCAGCCATTGCCAGATAAATTGCGCTTGCGCCACAGATGATGCCTTCGTAACCCGCGAAGGTCAGCAGCGCGTGGTTGCCGGTGAAGTTACCGACGGCCAGCAGAGCAAACAGTACGGTCAGGCTACCGAAAACAAATTGCAGTGCGCGGTTGGTGCCGAATGTACCGAAGAACATAAACAGCGTGAAGATGCCCCACAGGCCAAGAAACACGCCAAGGAACTGGGCATCGCTGGCTTCCGCCAGACCCATTTTCGGCAGCATGAGAATGGCAACCAGCGTCAGCCAGAATGCGCCATAGGACGTAAACGCGGTCACGCCGAATGTATTGCCTTTTTATACTCCAGCAGACCGGCCAGAATCTGGGCGATGCCGCCGTAGAAAATACCCATGCTGAGAATGATGGAAGAAAGTGGGAAAAAGCCTGCGTTGTGCAGGTTCAACAGAATAGTGGTCATCCCGAAGCCCATCAGTCCTAATGGACCAGGATTTGCCAACGTGTTCGTGCTCATAAATCCTCTGCAATAACAGATTATTAATAGTCCCTTCGCGTCGGGCGCAGCATTAAGGCTAGCGAATGCGCCAATCACGTTGGGATAGGTGTCGTTTAGGTGTTATTGCCCGCCATTGTGTAGGGAAATGTCCCCATTTTTGCGGCGAGCGCGGCATCATATCGGGCGTTTGGAATGGACACAACATGGGGAAGGCAGAATAGTTTGATCGTACGAGGGATAAAGGTCATTTTTTTTCATCTTCCCCCCTTGATGATAGAAATGTTGGCCCCATCTTATTTCCAACCGAAACAGTTTGACCTGCCGCGAAGGCGTGTGTCGGGCCGTTACATCGGTGGTTAGCATGACAATGAAACGTGTGCTGCTGATGAAAACGAGGGTGTGTCGTTGGAAAACGAGAAATCTTGTTGAAAAATGACATTTCGCCCGCACAGTAGGTTTAACCACCACACCGAATATGACTTTTTAGTGGAGATGTTTAGATGGGTAAGATTATTGGTATCGACCTGGGTACAACCAACTCTTGTGTCGCGATTATGGACGGTACGCAGGTAAAAGTACTGGAAAATAGCGAAGGCGATCGCACCACGCCTTCAATTATTGCTTATACGCAAGATGGCGAAACTCTGGTTGGCCAACCGGCTAAACGTCAGGCAGTGACCAACCCGAAAAATACCCTGTTTGCTATCAAGCGTCTGATTGGTCGTCGTTTCAAAGACGAAGAAGTTCAGCGCGATGCCAACATCATGCCGTACAAAATTATCGCGGCAGATAATGGCGATGCATGGCTGGAAGTGAAAGATCAGAAAATGGCTCCGCCGCAGATTTCAGCTGAAGTGCTGAAAAAAATGAAGAAAACGGCAGAAGACTATCTGGGTGAGACGATATCCGAAGCGGTTATCACCGTACCGGCTTACTTCAACGATGCACAGCGTCAGGCGACCAAAGATGCCGGCCGTATCGCGGGTCTGGAAGTCAAACGTATCATCAACGAACCGACAGCGGCAGCATTGGCATACGGTCTGGATAAAGAAGTCGGCAACCGTACTATCGCGGTTTACGATCTGGGCGGCGGTACGTTCGATATTTCCATCATCGAAATCGACGAAGTTGATGGCGAAAAAACCTTTGAAGTGCTGGCGACCAACGGTGATACCCACCTGGGTGGTGAAGACTTCGATAGCCGCATGATCAACTATCTGGTTGACGAATTTAAGAAAGAGCAAGGTTTCGACCTGCGCAATGACCCGCTGGCGATGCAGCGTCTGAAAGAAGCGGCAGAAAAAGCCAAGATCGAGCTGTCTTCTGCTCAGCAGACCGACGTTAACCTGCCGTACATCACGGCGGATGCGACGGGTCCTAAGCACCTGAACATCAAGGTGACTCGTGCGAAACTGGAATCACTGGTAGAAGAGCTGGTTAACCGTTCTCTGGAGCCGCTGAAAGTGGCGTTGCAGGATGCTGGCCTGTCCGTTTCTGAAATTCAGGACGTGATTCTGGTGGGTGGTCAGACGCGTATGCCTCTGGTGCAGAAGAAAGTCGCTGACTTCTTCGGTAAAGAGCCGCGTAAAGACGTGAACCCGGATGAAGCCGTTGCTATCGGTGCTGCGGTTCAGGGCGGTGTTCTGTCTGGTGACGTGAAAGACGTTCTGCTGCTGGACGTTACCCCGCTGTCTCTGGGTATCGAAACCATGGGCGGCGTGATGACGGCGCTGATTGCCAAGAACACCACCATCCCGACTAAACACAGTCAGGTGTTCTCAACGGCGGAAGACAACCAGTCTGCGGTAACGATTCATGTTCTGCAGGGTGAGCGTAAGCGTGCGCACGATAACAAATCACTGGGTCAGTTTAACCTGGATGGTATTCAGCCTGCGCCGCGCGGTATGCCGCAGATCGAAGTCACTTTTGACATCGATGCTGACGGTATCCTGCATGTTTCCGCGAAAGACAAAAACAGCGGCCGCGAGCAGAAAATCACCATCAAGGCATCTTCTGGTCTGAACGAAGAAGAAATCCAGAAAATGGTACGCGATGCAGAAGCGAACGCTGAAGCTGACCGTAAGTTTGAAGAGCTGGTTCAGGTACGCAACCAGGGCGATCACCTGTTGCACAGCACGCGTAAGCAGCTGGAAGAAGCGGGCGATAAACTGGCCGCTGACGATAAAGCTGCCATTGACGACGCACTGAAAGCGCTGGAAAGCGCGCTGAAAGGCGAAGACAAAGCAGAAATTGAAGCGAAAATGCAGGCGCTGGTTCAGGTTTCCGGCAAGCTGCTGGAAGCGTCTCAACCACAGCAAGGCCCTGAAGGTGCCGCTGATGATGCCTCTGCTCGTCGCGACGACGATGTCGTTGATGCTGAGTTTGAAGAAGTAAAAGATAAAAAGTAATCGCCCTTGAGCGGGCGCAGTAGCAGCCACAAGGCTATTGCTGGCAATCAGCACGGGCGTCGAGGAAACTCTGCGCCCGTGCACGCATGTTGAGGGCAGGAAAAGAAATGGCGAAGCAAGATTATTACGAAAGCCTGGGCGTTTCGAAAAGCGCGGATGAGCGCGAGATAAAGAAAGCCTATAAGCGTCTGGCAATGAAGTACCACCCCGATCGCAATCCGGGTGATAGCGAGGCAGAAGCCAAGTTCAAAGAGATCAAAGAAGCCTACGAGATCCTTACCGACTCGCAAAAACGCGCCGCCTACGATCAGTACGGCCATGCGGCGTTTGAGCAAGGTGGTATGGGCGGAGGCGGCGGTGGTTTTGGCGGCGGCGGTGCCGATTTTGGTGATATTTTTGGCGACGTGTTCGGGGACATTTTTGGCGGTGGCCGCCGTCAGCGCGCGAGCCGTGGATCCGATTTACGCTACAACATGGAGTTGACGCTGGAAGAAGCGGTACGTGGCGTCACCAAAGAGATCCGAATTCCCGCGCTGGAAGAGTGTGATGTGTGCCACGGCAGCGGTGCGAAACTGGGTAGTTCTCCGATCACTTGTCCAACCTGTCATGGTAATGGCCAGGTTCAGATGCGTCAGGGCTTCTTTACCGTACAGCAGGCATGTCCACACTGTCATGGGCGCGGTAAGATCATTAAAGATCCGTGCGTCAAATGCCACGGTCATGGTCGCGTAGAGAAGAGCAAAACGCTGTCGGTGAAAATTCCGGCGGGCGTGGATACGGGTGACCGTATTCGCTTGTCCGGTGAAGGTGAAGCCGGTGAGCACGGCGCGCCGTCAGGAGATTTGTACGTTCAGGTGCAGGTTAAAGCGCACCCGATCTTCCAGCGTGAAGAGAATAACCTGTACTGCGAAGTGCCGATCAACTTTGCGATGGCTGCATTAGGCGGCGAGATTGAAGTCCCGACGCTGGATGGCCGTGTGAAGCTGAAAGTGCCTGCGGAAACGCAAACCGGCAAACTGTTCCGTATGCGCGGCAAAGGTGTGAAATCGGTACGTGGCGGTGCGCAGGGCGATCTGCTGTGCCGTGTAGTGGTCGAAACGCCAGTTAATCTGAACGAACGTCAAAGACAACTGCTACAAGAACTCGATGAGAGTTTCGGCGGCCCGTCCGGTGAAAGAAACAGCCCGCGTTCGAAAAGCTTTTTCGATGGCGTGAAGAAATTCTTCGACGATTTAACCCGTTAATAGCTTATCGTGAATGCGTAATCAAAAGACCGGTGGGGTAAACCCGCCGGTTTTTTATGACCGACATCCTTGTCCGCCACCTTGCGGCCGTTGCTGCGCAATGTTGAAAAACGCTCCCGACGTTTTTTATCTCTTCCTCTGAATAGTTATCACCTTAAATGATCGGTTTTTACGATCTTTATGCCAGTTTTAATCTGCTTTTAACGAGTAGTTATATTGCGTAATCTTGCCAGCAAGAAAGCGGACGTACGGTATTGGTGTTCGCGCCTGATGGGAGATGAAGTCAATGATAACAATGATTCGCCGTTTTATCGGATTGGATGCGGCGGCTGGCATCATGCTGATGATGGCAACGGTTTTCGCGCTCGCGTTTGCCAATTGGTCTGTTACTGCTGCTGGTTATCAACAGTTCCTGATGATGCCAGTGGAAATGCGCTTTGGCGCACTGGAAATTAATAAGAATCTGCTGCTGTGGATTAATGATGGCCTGATGGCGATTTTCTTCCTGCTGATTGGTCTGGAAGTGAAACGAGAACTGGTTGAAGGCTCGCTAGCCAGTCGTCAACAGGCGATGTTGCCACTAGTGGCGGCGGTAGGCGGAATGATTTTTCCCGCCTTGCTCTTTCTGCTTTTCAATGCGAATGATGAAGTGACGCGTTCTGGCTGGGCGATTCCCGCTGCGACAGATATTGCATTCGCCATTGGTGTGCTGACGCTATTGGGCAAGCGCGTTCCCGCAGGGTTAAAAGTCTTCTTGCTGGCGCTGGCGATCATTGACGATCTGGGGGCGATCCTAATCATTGCTCTGTTTTATACGCAGCAGATCTTCTGGCCTGCGCTGGGCGGCGCGGTATTGGCGGTTGCAGCGCTGGCCTATTTGAACAGGCAACAGGTCAGGAAAACATCCGCCTATTTGCTGGTGGGGATTGCTCTGTGGGTCTGCATCCTGAAATGTGGCGTTCATGCGACGTTGGCTGGGGTGATCGTCGGATTCTTTATCCCTTTGCGCACGTCCGACGGGGAAACGTCTCCGGCAACCACGCTGGAACACGGTTTACAAACGTGGGTCGCGTTTCTGATTATTCCGCTGTTTGCCTTCGCTAACGCTGGCATTGTGTTACAGGGAATTGTGCTGGAAAAACTGTTCTCCCCTCTTAGTCTGGGTATCGCCGCCGGGCTACTGATCGGTAAACCGCTGGGTATTACCTTGTTCAGTTGGCTAACCATTCGGCTGGGCTACGCGCGTTTGCCTGCTGGCGTTGGCTTTAGCCAGATTGTGGCGGTGTCCGTGCTGTGTGGCATCGGTTTTACCATGTCGATATTCATTACGCTGCTGGCCTTTTCTGGCGGTGATGCGGAATTGATTACCTATGCCAAGCTGGGAATCTTGCTGGCATCGGGATTGGCGGCGCTGCTTGGCTATCTGGCACTACGTGGGGTGTTGCCTGCGCTGGACAAGGCGGTGCAGCCGTGTAAGGGTTGAGGCTATGCCGGAGACGCGAAGAGGGGGCGGGTGTGTCTCATTTGAATTTTAATCATCTCTATTATTTCTGGCAGGTTTATAAGTCGGGCTCCGTTGCCGGTGCGGCAGAGACGCTGTTCTTAACGCCGCAGACCATTACCGGGCAGATCAAATGCCTGGAAGAGCGTCTGCAAGGCAAGCTTTTCAAGCGCAAGGGACGGGGGCTGGAACCGACAGAGCTGGGGCAGCTAGTTTTTCGCTATGCGGATAGCATGTTTCAGCTTAGCCAGGGAAATGTTGGATATTGTGAACTACCGCAAAGAATCGAACCTGTTATTCGATGTCGGCGTGGCAGATGCATTGTCCAAACGGCTGGTGAGCAGGGTGCTGGAAACGGTCGTGACGGAACAGGAGCATATCCATTTGCGCTGTTTTGAGTCGACGCACGAAATGCTGCTGGAGCAGTTGAGCCAGCATAAGCTGGATATGATTTTGTCGGATTGTCCGGTAGATTCAACGCAGCAGGAAGGGCTATTTTCAATCAAGTTGGGCGAGTGTGGCGTAAGCTTTTACTGTAAACGTCCTCAGCCCGAAGACGCTTTTCCTGCCTGCCTTGAACAGCGTAAGTTACTGATTCCAGGACGGCGAACTATGCTGGGACGGAAACTGCTGAATTGGTTTACTGCGCAGAATATTCAGGTGAACATTTTGGGGGAATTTGATGATGCGGCGCTGATGACCGCGTTCGGCATTAATAATGACGCCATTTTCGTTGCGCCATCGCTGTATGCCAATGAAATCTACCAGCAGGGCGACATCGTCGAGATCGGCAGGATCGAGAACATTCAGGACGAGTATTACGCGATCTTTGCGGCCAGAATGATCCAGCATCCGGCGGTACAGCGTGTGTGTAACGCGGATTTTTCGGCGCTCTTCTGTGATACGACAGACACAAAAAAACCGGCCTGAGCCGGTTTTTTCTTAGCAACAACACGCAGGTGCGTGATTATTGCATGGCGTTGATGCGCGCAACCAGATTGGATTTATGACGTGCAGCTTTGTTCTTGTGGATCAGGCCTTTACCAGCCTGACGATCCACGATCGGTTGCATGTCATTAAACGCTTTCTGTGCCGCTTCTTTATCGCCAGTCGCGATCGCCGCGTATACTTTCTTGATGAAAGTACGCATCATAGAGCGACGGCTTGCGTTATGCTTACGGCGCTTCTCAGATTGTACGGCGCGTTTCTTAGCTGATTTGATATTAGCCAAGGTCCAACTCCCAAATATATTCAATCGAGGACAATTCAAAGGCCGTGGAATATGCTCGTTTAGCCTTCGTTTGTCAATGGATTTGTGCAAATAAGCGTCGTTGTACGTCGACACTTGTTACGTTGTGATGGCGCAGGATTTTAGCAGCTTCACGCGGTGGAATACAGCCTTTCGCAGCAGAAATTCATCCTGAATGTGATAAAACCCTGTCTGCCATCGGTAAAGTCGGATTGTGCAGGGCATCGGCTATCTGGATATTCTGCGTCTGGACGTCATTCATCGAGGATTCCGCTAAAAAACGTGCAAATATCGGCACTATTTACAGGGTGGCTGCAAAAGGCGCGAATCGCGGGTTAACCTTACTCGCTGTACAAGGTATAATCCGCCGATTTCCATAATATTAACCCTTTGTTCTGGGCCAGCCATGCAGCTAATTCGCGGTATACACAATCTTCGGGCACACCATTACGGCTGTGTGCTCACTATTGGTAATTTTGACGGCGTGCACCTCGGACACCAAATGCTGCTTGAACGACTGAAGCAGGAAGGGCGCGCTCGTGGGCTGCCGGTGATGGTGATGATTTTTGAACCACAGCCGCTGGAACTCTTCGCTGCGGAAAAAGCGCCAGCCCGTTTGACGCGTCTGCGTGACAAGGTGAAATATCTGGCGCAGGCCGGCGTGGACTATCTGCTGTGCGTCAGATTCGATGCGCGTTTTGCCGCCAATGATGCCGAGACGTTCGTTTCTTCTCTGCTGGTGAAGAAATTGGGCGTGAAGTTTCTGGTTGTGGGGGATGACTTCCGCTTCGGGGCTGGTCGTCAGGGAGATTTCCTGTTATTACAGAAGGCTGGACGTGAGTCGGGATTTGATGTTATCAGCACCGATTCGTTCTGTAATGGCGGCAAACGGGTTAGCAGCACGGCGGTGCGAGAAGCGCTGAGTCGTGATGAGCTCGAACGGGCGGAAAGCCTGCTGGGTCACCCTTACTCCATTTCCGGGCGCGTGGAACATGGTAAAGCGCTGGGGCGAACGATCGGGTTTCCCACTGCCAACTTGCCGCTGAAGCGCCAGGTTTCCCCTGTCAGTGGCGTGTATGCCGTCAGCGTTTATGGGCTGGGGCAAAAACCGCTGCCGGGCGTCGCCAATATTGGCACACGTCCGACCGTAAACGGTGACCAACGCCAGCAGCTTGAAGTGCATTTGCTGGACGTGGCGATGAACCTCTATGGTCGCCATATTGAAGTCGTACTGCGTAAAAAGATCCGTAATGAACAGCGTTTTGCTTCGCTCGATGCGTTAAAACAGCAAATCGCCGATGATGTGGTGACAGCCCGGACGTTCTTCGGGTTAAAGACACCGGTTTAATTTTTCTAGCCGAAACGAAATCGAGAATCTAATGAGTGACTATAAGACTACCCTGAACTTGCCGGAAACAGGGTTCCCGATGCGTGGCGATCTGGCCAAGCGCGAACCTGACATGCTGAAACGTTGGTATGAGCAGGATCTGTACGGGATTATTCGCAATGCGAAGAAGGGAAAGAAGACTTTCATTCTGCACGATGGCCCTCCGTACGCGAATGGCAGTATTCATATTGGTCACTCAGTTAACAAGATTCTGAAAGATATTATCGTTAAATCGAAAGGCCTGTCTGGCTACGATTCCCCTTATGTGCCGGGCTGGGACTGCCACGGTCTGCCGATTGAGCTGAAAGTAGAGCAGCTGGTCGGTAAGCCGGGCGAGAAAGTCAGCGCTGCGGAATTCCGCGCAGAGTGTCGCAAATATGCGGCAGAGCAGGTTGCTGGTCAGAAAGCCGACTTTATTCGTCTCGGCGTGCTGGGCGATTGGGATCGTCCTTACCTGACAATGGATTTCAAAACCGAAGCGAACATCATTCGTGCGCTGGGTCGCATCATTGAAAATGGTCACCTGCACAAGGGCGCGAAGCCAGTTCACTGGTGTGCGGATTGCGGTTCCGCGCTGGCGGAAGCAGAAGTCGAATATTACGACAAAACCTCTCCATCCATTGATGTGGCGTTTAACGCCAGCGACGTGGCAGCGGTATTAGCCAAGTTTGGTGTGAGTAGCGTAGAGGGCCCTGTTTCGCTGGTGATCTGGACGACGACGCCGTGGACGCTGCCAGCAAACCGTGCGATCTCACTGAATGCGGAATTCGATTATCAGCTGGTGCAAATTGACGGTCAGGCGCTGATTCTGGCAGCCGATCTGGTTGAAAGCGTGATGAAGCGCGTCGGCGTGACGCAGTGGAGCGTTCTGGGCGACTGTAAAGGCGCGGATCTTGAGCTGCTGCGTTTCAAACACCCGTTCCTGAACTTCGACGTCCCCGCCATTCTGGGCGAGCACGTGACGCTGGATGCGGGTACCGGTGCGGTGCATACCGCCGGTGGTCACGGTCCTGACGACTATGTGATCAGCCAGAAATACAATTTGGAAATCGCTAACCCGGTAGGGCCGAACGGTTGCTACCTGAGCGGCACGTATCCGGAATTGGACGGCAAATTCGTTTTCAAAGCCAACGACCTGATCGTTGAAATCCTGCGTGAAAAAGGCATGTTGCTGCACGTAGAGAAATTACAGCACAGCTACCCGTGCTGCTGGCGTCATAAGTCGCCGATCATTTTCCGTGCGACGCCGCAATGGTTTGTCAGCATGGATCAGAAAGGCCTGCGTAAGCAGTCGTTGTCTGAAATAAAAGGCGTGCAGTGGATCCCGGATTGGGGTCAGGCGCGTATCGAAGCGATGGTCGCCAACCGTCCTGACTGGTGTATCTCCCGTCAGCGTACCTGGGGCGTACCGATGTCGTTGTTCGTTCATAAAGAGACGGAAGAGCTGCATCCGCGCACCGCTGAGCTGATTGAAGCGGTGGCGAAACGTGTTGAAGCCGACGGCATTCAGGCATGGTGGGATCTCGATCCGGCCGATGTACTGGGCGCAGACGCTGACAACTACGTCAAAGTGCCGGACACGCTGGACGTATGGTTCGATTCTGGATCGACGCACGCGTCTGTCGTGGACGTTCGCCCTGAGTTCGGTGGCCATGCGGCGGATATGTATCTGGAAGGGTCTGACCAGCATCGTGGCTGGTTCATGTCTTCCCTGATGATCTCAACGGCGATCAAAGGCAAAGCGCCTTATCGTCAGGTACTGACTCACGGTTTCACCGTTGATGGTCAGGGACGCAAAATGTCCAAGTCGATCGGGAATACTGTGAGTCCGCAGGACGTGATGAATAAGCTGGGTGCTGACATTCTGCGTCTGTGGATCGGTTCAACGGATTACTCCGGTGAAATCGCCGTATCTGATGAGATCCTGAAGCGTTCTGCCGATGCCTATCGCCGTATCCGGAACACCGCGCGTTTCCTGCTGGCGAACCTGAATGGGTTCGATCCACAGCAACATATGGTGAAACCAGAAGATATGGTCGTGCTGGATCGCTGGGCGGTCGGCTGTGCGAAAGCGGCACAGGAGGAGATCCTCGAAGCGTATGAAAGCTATGATTTCCACCGCGTCGTACAACGCCTGATGCAGTTCTGCTCGATCGAGATGGGATCGTTCTATCTGGATATCATTAAAGATCGTCAGTACACGGCAAAAAGCGATAGCGTTGCACGTCGTAGTTGCCAGACTGCGCTATACCATATCTCAGAAGCGCTGGTGCGTTGGATGGCACCGATCATGTCCTTCACGGCAGATGAGATTTGGAGCTACCTGCCGGGAGAGCGTGCGCAATATGTGTTTACCGAAGAGTGGTATGACGGTCTGTTCTCGCTGGATAGCGCAGAAACCATGAACGATGCGTTCTGGGCGGATATCCTGAAAGTGCGTAGCGAAGTGAACAAAGTCATTGAGCAGGCGCGTAACGACAAGCGCATCGGTGGCTCACTGGAAGCCTCTGTCACGCTGTACGCCGATGCCAATCTGGCGGGCAAGCTGAACCAGCTGCGTCAGGAACTGCATTTCGCGCTGTTGACGTCAAAAGCGCTGGTCGAACGTTATGAAAATGCGCCGGATAGCGCGCAGGCAACGGAACTCACCGGACTGAAAATTGCCTTAAGTGAGGCAGAAGGGCACAAGTGTCCACGCTGCTGGCATTACGAGACGGATATCGGTAGCAATGCCGATCATCCTGAAGTGTGTGGTCGCTGTGCGACTAACGTGGGTGGTAACGGCGAAGAGCGTAAATTTGTCTGATGAATAAAATCTGTTCGAGTGGACTGCGCTGGCTCTGGTTAGCGATACTGGTTTTAGTGATCGATCTTGGCAGCAAGCAGTGGATCCTTGCCCACTTTGCGCTGGGGGATACGGTGCCAGTAATGCCTTCTCTGAATCTGCATTACGCCCGTAACTACGGCGCAGCGTTCAGCTTCCTGGCGGATAAAGGCGGCTGGCAACGCTGGTTCTTTGCCGGTATCGCGATTGCTATCGTGGTGGCGCTGCTGGTGATGATGTATCGCGGTAGCGTCAAACACAGGCTGAATAACATTGCGTATTCGCTGATTATCGGCGGCGCATTGGGCAATCTGTTTGATCGGACATGGCATGGGTTTGTCGTCGATTTCATCGACTTCTATGTCGGTGACTGGCACTTTGCCACGTTTAACCTGGCCGATACCGCCATCTGTATTGGAGCAGCGCTCATCGTACTGGAAGGGTTTTTCAGTACGCATGATGATACTGATACCGTTAAGCAAAAGGGTCACTGATGTCCGAGACTGTGCAGCACAACAGCGCGCTGCTGGTGCATTTTATTCTCACGCTGGAGGATGGCTCCATTGCCGAGTCTACGCGTGAGCGCGGCAAACCAGCGCTGTTCCGCCTTGGCGATAGCAGCCTGTCTGATGCGCTGGAACAAAACCTGTTGGGATTGAAGCGTGGCGATAAACGCAAGTTTACGCTGCCGCCGGAGTCGGCCTTTGGGCCGACCAATCCGAACCTGATCCAATTCTTCCTGCGTCGTGATTTCGCTCAGACCGGTGTGCCGGATGTGGGCACCATCATGCTGTTCAGTGGTGTTGCCGGAAATGATATGCCGGGGATTATCCGTGATGTGACCGAGGAATCGGTCACTGTGGATTTCAATCACCCTCTATCCGGTCAGGCGATTACCTTCGATCTCGACGTGCTGGATATCGATCCCGTACAACAGGAGGTGTCCCATGCAGATCCTGCTGGCTAATCCACGCGGCTTTTGTGCCGGTGTCGATCGTGCTATCAGCATTGTGGAACGCGCGTTAGAGCTGTTTGGTACGCCGATCTACGTCCGTCATGAAGTGGTACATAACCGCTATGTGGTTAACGGATTGCGCGAACGTGGTGCCATTTTTATTGAGCAGATTGAAGACGTGCCGGACGGCGCGATTCTGATTTTCTCGGCACATGGCGTTTCGCAAGCGGTACGCAATGAAGCAAAAAGCCGTGACCTGACGGTATTCGATGCCACCTGTCCGCTGGTGACCAAAGTACATATGGAAGTGGCCAGAGCCAGTAAGAAAGGTGTAGAAGCGATTCTTATTGGGCATGCCGGACACCCTGAAGTTGAAGGGACGATGGGTCAGTACAGCAATGCGGATGGTGGCATGTATCTGGTGGAATCCCCCGAGGATGTCTGGCAGCTACAGGTAAAAGACGAAAGCAACCTGTGCTTTATGACGCAAACCACGCTTTCTGTTGATGATACCTATGCGGTGATTGATGCGTTACGTGAGCGTTTTCCGCAGATCGTCGGCCCGCGTAAAGATGATATCTGCTATGCCACGACCAATCGTCAGGAAGCCGTTCGCCATTTGTCGGATAAGGCGGATGTCGTGTTTGTTGTGGGGTCTAAAAATTCCTCAAACTCTAACCGTCTTGCTGAATTGGCACAGAGAGCGGGGAAAGCGGCTTATCTGATTGATTCAGCCGAAGATATCCAGGAGTCATGGGTAGAGGGCGCTTCGCATGTTGGGGTAACCGCAGGCGCATCCGCACCGGATATCCTGGTACAACAGGTGATTCAGCGCCTGAAAGCATTAGGCGGCAAGGTTGCCGTTGAAATGCAGGGGCGTGAAGAAAACATTGTCTTTGAAGTGCCAAAAGAGCTACGTGTTGAAGTCAAACAGGTAGATTAACGCTGTTTCTGTGGTAGGGCTTCGGCCCTACCGCTGTTATGCCCCCTCTGTTTTCTCTCCCCTGTATTCACTCATGAAAATGTTAATGCATAAAAATGAATTTTTATGCGTTATGTCATGTGGTTTATTTTTGACCTTCCCTGCATGTTTTCAAATGCCTCACGATGTTTCATCGCTTTCAGACGTGATTCTGCTATCAGTAGTGAGACAGTTTTGCTGATTTTCTGCGGCTTCAAACAGTATTTTCTAATCTGGTGGTAAATCCGCTGGCGATAGTGCGCGGTGCCCGTTAACCTGATGTTATTTTTATGTCGTCAGGATCAAAAAGAGAGAGACATTATGAAGGATTCATCCATCCGTATTGCGGTTGTAGGTGCGGGCGGCCGCATGGGGCGTCAGCTGATTCAGGCTATCGAGCAAATGGACGGCGTGGTATTGGGCGCGGCGCTGGAACGTTCTGGTTCGTCTCTGCTCGGCAGCGATGCTGGTGAACTCGCCGGGTTAGGTAAAAGCGGTATTACCGTGAATGAAAGCCTGGATGTCGTGCAGAATGATTTCGATATTTTGATCGATTTCACTCGCCCGGAAGGCACATTAGCGCATCTGGCCTTTTGCCGTCAGCACCGTAAGGGCATGATTATTGGGACAACCGGTTTTGATGACGCAGGGAAGGCGGCGATTAAGCAGGCTGCACAGGATATCGGGATTGTGTTTGCAGCGAACTTCAGCGTTGGCGTCAATGTCATGCTGAAGCTGCTGGAAAAAGCGGCGAAGGTCATGGGCGATTATACTGATATCGAAATCATTGAAGCACATCACCGGCACAAGGTGGATGCGCCGTCTGGCACCGCGCTGGCAATGGGCGAAGCGATTGCCGATGCGCTGGGGCGCGATCTGAAATCCTGTGCGGTGTATGCGCGTGAAGGTCATACCGGCGAACGCGATCCGAAAAGTATTGGTTTTGCGACCGTGCGGGCTGGCGATATTGTCGGTGAACATACGGCGATGTTTGCGGATATTGGCGAGCGTGTTGAGATTACCCATAAGGCATCCAGCCGTATGACGTTTGCCAATGGTGCAGTAAGAGCGGCTATCTGGATTAGTTCGAAAGAAAGTGGTCTTTTTGATATGAGAGATGTGCTTTCTCTGGATGATTTATAGTTTTTAATTATTTATAAATAATTCATATCATACTGATAAAGGTGGTTATTTTAATAATCACCTTTATTTTCATTGGTTACGTTTTAATTTCTTCTCCTTACTTGTTTTTATTCGTATTTTGTTCGGTTTTTTAGCGGCAAGACGTCCCCTTTACTCCTGAAATGTCCTTTGCTGGTGATTTGTTATCCTTATTTTAACGATGTTGCCTCGCAACCGTTTACTTACCTAAGTTGATATGGTTTTTTACGTCAGTGGGCAGCGATTTATTCCGGAAAGCATAAAAATAAGAGAAAAAAAGCGGTTTGGGTAGACAATCAGGAAGACCATCATTAAAATGCGCCCAATTTGCCAAAAATTGGCCTTACAGGTAGTTTTTGCATTGATTTAGTGGCTCGAATCTGAATTAATATGCAAATAACGTGATTGTTTATTCCTTGGAGGGTGTTTTGATTAAGTCAGCGCTATTGGTTCTGGAAGACGGAACCCAATTCCACGGTCGGGCCATTGGGGCAGAAGGGTCGGCAGTGGGGGAAGTGGTCTTCAATACGTCGATGACCGGTTATCAAGAAATCCTTACTGATCCTTCCTATTCCCGCCAGATTGTCACTCTCACTTATCCCCATATCGGTAATGTCGGCGCCAATGCCAACGATGAAGAATCTCCCTCTGTACAGGCTCAAGGTCTGGTTATTCGCGATTTACCTCTGATTGCCAGCAACTACCGTAGTGAAGAAAGCCTGTCTGAATACCTCAAGCGCAACAACATCGTCGCCATTGCTGATATTGATACCCGTAAACTGACTCGTCTGCTGCGTGAAAAAGGCGCACAGAATGGCTGCATCATCGCGGGCGATGCGCCGGACGCCACTGTCGCGTTGGAGAAAGCGAAAGCCTTCCCCGGGTTGAAGGGAATGGATCTGGCAAAAGAAGTGACGACGGCAGAAAGCTACAGCTGGTTACAGGGAAGCTGGACGCTGGAAGGTGAATTGCCCGCGGCGAAAAACGAAAGCGAACTGCCTTACCACGTTGTGGCGTATGACTACGGTGTGAAACGCAACATTTTGCGTATGCTGGTGGATCGCGGCTGCCGCCTGACGGTGGTTCCGGCACAGACACCGGCTGAAGATGTGCTGAAGTTGAATCCAGACGGTATTTTCCTTTCTAACGGCCCAGGCGACCCTGAGCCGTGTGACTACGCAATTCGCGCGATCAAAACCTTCCTGGAAACGGATATTCCGGTATTCGGTATCTGCCCTGGTCACCAACTGCTGGCGCTGGCGAGCGGTGCGAAGACCATCAAAATGAAGCTGGGTCATCACGGCGGCAACCATCCGGTAAAAGATCTGGATAACAACTGCGTGATGATTACCGCGCAGAACCACGGCTTTGCGGTGGATGAAGATAATCTGCCTGACACGCTGCGCGTCACGCACAAATCCCTGTTTGACCACACGGTTCAGGGGATTCACCGCACGGATAAGCCAGCGTTCAGCTTCCAGGGGCACCCAGAAGCGAGCCCAGGCCCGCATGATGCTGCGCCGCTGTTCGACCACTTTATTGACTTGATTCAGACTTACCGTTCTTCCGCTAAATAATCAGGAGCGAGACAATGCCAAAACGTACAGATATTAAAAGCATCCTGATTCTGGGCGCCGGCCCGATTGTTATCGGCCAGGCGTGTGAGTTTGACTACTCGGGTGCACAAGCCTGTAAAGCGCTGCGTGAAGAGGGTTACCGCGTTATTCTGGTGAACTCCAACCCGGCAACCATCATGACTGACCCGGAAATGGCCGATGCGACCTACATCGAGCCGATTAACTGGGAAGTGGTGCGTAAAATCATTGAAAAAGAGCGTCCAGACGCGGTGCTGCCAACGATGGGCGGCCAGACCGCGCTGAACTGTGCGCTGGAGCTGGAACGTCAGGGCGTGTTGGCCGAGTTCGGCGTCACCATGATTGGTGCAACGGCGGATGCCATTGATAAAGCAGAAGATCGCCGCCGTTTTGACGTCGCGATGAAGAAGATCGGTCTGGACACCGCGCGTTCCGGTATTGCGCACACGATGGAAGAAGCACTAGCCGTGGCGGCTGATGTGGGCTTCCCGTGCATCATCCGTCCTTCCTTCACGATGGGCGGCACTGGTGGCGGTATCGCGTACAACCGCGAAGAGTTTGAAGAGATCTGCGAACGCGGGCTGGATCTTTCGCCAACCAAAGAGCTGCTGATTGATGAATCGCTGATCGGTTGGAAAGAGTACGAGATGGAAGTGGTGCGTGATAAGAACGACAACTGCATCATCGTCTGCTCCATCGAAAACTTCGATGCGATGGGGATTCACACCGGAGACTCCATCACCGTCGCACCTGCACAAACGCTGACCGATAAAGAATATCAAATCATGCGTAACGCCTCGATGGCGGTACTGCGTGAAATCGGCGTAGAAACTGGCGGTTCTAACGTCCAGTTCTCGGTGAACCCGAAAACCGGTCGTCTGATTGTTATCGAAATGAACCCGCGCGTATCGCGTTCTTCCGCACTGGCTTCTAAAGCGACGGGCTTCCCGATTGCAAAAATCGCAGCCAAGCTGGCGGTGGGCTACACGCTTGATGAACTGATGAACGACATCACCGGTGGCCGTACCCCAGCGTCCTTCGAACCGGCTATCGACTACGTTGTCACCAAGATCCCACGTTTCAACTTCGAAAAATTCGCCGGTGCCAACGACCGTTTGACCACGCAGATGAAATCTGTGGGGGAAGTGATGGCAATTGGTCGCACACAGCAGGAATCCCTGCAAAAAGCGCTGCGTGGGCTGGAAGTGGGGGCAACGGGCTTCGATCCGAAAGTGGATTTAGACGACCCAGAAGCGCTGACCAAAATTCGCCGCGAGCTGAAAGATGCGGGTGCCGAGCGTATCTGGTACATCGCCGATGCCTTCCGTGCGGGGATGTCAGTCGATGGTGTCTTTAACCTGACTAACGTCGATCGCTGGTTCCTGGTGCAAATTGAAGAGCTGGTACGTCTGGAAGAGCAAGTGGCAGAAAAAGGCGCCACCGCGCTGGATGCCGAGTTCCTGCGTATGCTGAAGCGTAAAGGCTTTGCCGATGCGCGTCTGGCGAAGTTAGCTGGCGTGGCGGAAAGCGAAATTCGCAAACTGCGCGATAAGTTCGACCTGCACCCGGTGTACAAGCGTGTTGATACCTGTGCGGCAGAATTCGCGACCGACACGGCTTACATGTACTCCACGTATGAAGAAGAGTGTGAAGCTAATCCGAGTCAGGATCGTGACAAGATCATCGTACTGGGCGGCGGACCAAACCGTATTGGCCAAGGGATCGAATTTGACTACTGCTGCGTCCACGCTTCTCTGGCGCTGCGTGAAGATGGCTATGAAACCATCATGGTCAACTGTAACCCGGAAACTGTTTCAACCGACTATGACACATCTGACCGTCTGTACTTCGAGCCGGTAACGTTTGAAGACGTGCTGGAAATTGTACGTATCGAGAAGCCAAAAGGCGTTATCGTGCAGTACGGCGGCCAGACGCCGCTGAAACTGGCGCGTGCGCTGGAAGCGGCAGGTGTGCCGGTTATCGGTACCAGTCCGGATGCGATTGACCGTGCAGAAGACCGTGAACGGTTCCAACAGGCGGTTAATCGTCTGGGGCTGAAGCAGCCTGCTAACGCTACGGTAGCGACGATTGAACAGGCGGTAGAAAAAGCGCGTGGCATCGGCTACCCGCTGGTTGTGCGTCCTTCTTATGTTCTGGGCGGCCGCGCGATGGAAATCGTGTATGACGAAATTGACCTGCGTCGTTACTTCCAGACCGCCGTTAGCGTGTCCAACGATGCGCCGGTGCTGTTAGACCGCTTCCTTGACGATGCCATCGAAGTCGATGTCGATGCGATCTGTGACGGTGAACGTGTACTGATTGGCGGCATTATGGAGCACATCGAGCAGGCTGGGGTTCACTCCGGTGACTCGGCGTGCTCACTGCCAGCCTACACGCTGAGCAAAGAGATTCAGGACGTGATGCGTCAGCAGGTTGAAAAACTGGCGTTTGAACTCTGCGTTCGCGGCCTGATGAACGTGCAGTTTGCGGTGAAGGATAATGAAGTTTATCTGATTGAAGTGAACCCGCGTGCGGCGCGTACTGTACCGTTTGTCTCGAAAGCGACTGGCGTTCCGCTGGCGAAAGTCGCGGCACGTGTGATGGCAGGCAAAACGCTGGCTGAGCAGGGCGTCACGAAAGAGATTATCCCGCCGTACTATTCGGTGAAAGAAGTGGTGCTGCCGTTCAACAAATTCCCTGGCGTTGACCCGATTCTGGGGCCAGAAATGCGTTCGACTGGGGAAGTGATGGGCGTTGGCCGCACGTTTGCCGAAGCGTTTGCCAAGGCGATGCTGGGCAGCAATTCGCACATGAAGAAAACCGGACGTGCGCTGCTGTCGGTGCGTGAAGGCGACAAAGCGCGCGTGGTGGATCTGGCGGCCAAACTGCTGAAGCACGGCTTTGAGCTGGATGCGACGCACGGTACGGCGATTGAACTGGGTGAAGCGGGCATTAATCCGCGTCTGGTGAACAAGGTGCATGAAGGTCGTCCGCACATTCAGGACCGCATCAAGAACGGCGAGTACACCTACATCGTCAACACCACCGCAGGGCGTCAGGCGATTGAAGACTCCAAGCTGATTCGCCGCAGTGCGCTGCAATACAAGGTGCATTACGACACGACGCTGAACGGCGGTTTCGCCACGGCAATGTCGTTAACGGCCGATCCGACGGAGAAAGTCACCTCCGTGCAGGAAATGCATGCGATGATTAAAGGCTGATTGACCGACCTCGGTAGACAATAAGCTGATGATGAAAGCCAGCGTTGGTAACAGCGCTGGCTTTTTTGTATTTTTGTTTAGCCTGAAATCCTCTTTCCAGTCATTCTGTTTTGAGGCAGGTATTGAGCAGGTTTCCTATGCCTGATATCAGGGTGAGATGATGTCCAGAACGCAGCGTTTGCTTGAGCTTTTACAGATATTACGCCATCACCGGTTTCCCGTAACAGGGGCGTATTTGGCGGAAAAGTTAAGTGTGAGCCAGAGAACGGTCTATCGTGATATTGCCACGCTACAGTTGCAGGGAGCGCATATTGAGGGGGAGGCGGGATTAGGTTATATCCTGCGCCCAGGGTTCATTCTGCCCCCTCTGATGTTTTCAGAAGAGGAAATTGAAGCATTAGTGTTGGGCTCGCGCTGGGTTGTCCGAAGAACAGATGAGCGTTTGGCGGGGGCAGCCCGTAATGCGTTGATGAAGATTGCCGCGGTATTACCACCAGAGTTGCGTAACGCGCTTGATTCTTCAGGACTATTAGTGGGTAAGGCGGAATTTACTCCCGCTGTTGCTATCGACTTATCAGCCTTACGTTACGCTATTCGGGCAGAACGGCGCACGGAGATTGCTTATTGTGACCTTCAGGGCAATGAGTCTCTCCGAATTATCTGGCCGTTTGCATTGGGATTTTTCGATCAAACGCATGTGATTGCCGCCTGGTGCGAACGCCGTCAGCAGTTTCGTCACTTCAGGGCTGAACGCATCCGTAGTATGACGGTGTTGGAGCAGCGTTATCTTCGTCGTCGCCAGCAGTTATTAAAAGAATGGCATGAAAAAGAGGACATTCCTCAGCAGTAATGGCTACTGACAGAAATTGACATCAGTGCGTACTACGATGCATTCAGGCAAGCAGAAGCCTTCTGCTTATTACCCACCTGATTACAGGGAGTCTCTGATGAACGCACCAAATTTTATTATTTTATATGTGGAAGATGCCATTACCAGCGAACGTTTCTATCGTGAACTGTTTGATTTTCAGCCTGTTGAGAAGTCGGAAAACTTTGCCATGTTTGCCTTTGACTCAGGGCTATTATTGGGGTTGTGGTCTAAGCATGAGGTTAAACCGCTAACCCAACTGGCGGGCGGTGGTAGCGAATTAGCCATTCGTGTCGAGAGTGAGGTCGCACTGAACGCGATTTATGAAAACTGGAAGGCACGGGATATGACTATCGCTCAGGACATCACCCAGATGGATTTTGGCCTGACATTCGTAGCACTCGATCCCGATCACCATCGGTTACGTGTTTATTATGCCAGCTACTAAGCTAGCGTCAGGATAAGAACATAACCCCTTCGGTGAAAATCGAGGGGGTTTTTATATCAATCCAGACGGCAACAGGCGAGCAAGCCTAGTGGCAATCTCACCCCAGTGCCACCTTGATGCCCAATGCGATCAATACCGTTCCTAGCAGTTTATCCACCAGTTTTTGCACTTTAGCCAGCCCACGCCGTACCGGCTCACTTTGGAAAAGCAGCACCAGCACCGGCCACCAGATGGCCGCGAGCAGCCAGATAATCATGGCATACCACAGCTTTTCACCGATACCAGAGTGGATATTCAGGACCTGTGTGAACATCGCCAGAAAGAACAGTGTCGCTTTCGGGTTAAGCAAGTTACAGAGGTAACCTTGCAGAAATGCTTTTTTCAGGCTGACGCTTTGCGGCCCCTGAGTTGAAACATCCATCTTGCTGCCACCGCGCGCGAATAATGCCTGAATACCGATCCAGATCAGATAGGCGGCGCCGGCATATTTCAGTACATTAAATAGCCACGGTGTCGTCGTGATGACGACGGCCAACCCGGCGACGCAGTACGCCATATGGGTTGCAACGCCGCAGATTACGCCAAACGCAGTCATCAGCGCGGCGACGCGTGGATAGCGTGTGGCGTTCTTGATAATGAGGAAAAAGTCCGGGCCGGGAGAGAGCATTCCCAGCGTGGCGATGGTGGCGACAAACAGCGATGTTTCTAGCATGGTCATTCCAGAGCGCGAAAGGAGTCAGAATGGTTGAAATGATAGCGCCAGAATAATGAATTCGCATCATGCTTATTGGTTATTCGGCGGTGATATGTTAACAATTATCCTTTCATTTTTTGTGGTTAATTTCAGGGGCGGGTTGAGATAACAACATGGTCAGTGAATGTGAGAACCGTGAATTACTAAGTAATACAAAACGGATGGGGGAAGCGCCACAGCAGCGGGAAATCACCCGGCTGTGCATCCAGTGCGCACTGCTGCTATTACAGCATGGCGCAGAGAGTATGGTCGTGGAACAGCTATCGTCACGGCTGGGTATGGCGCTGGGTGCTGATAGCGTTGAGAGTTCCATCTCGGCAAACTCGATTGTCCTGACCACCATCATGCAGGGACATTGCCTGACGTCGACACGAAAGAATGTCGACCGCGGCATTAACATGCACGTTGTCATTGAAGTTCAGCATGCGGTCATCATGGCCGAGCATAAACTGCTGGATGTGGCGGGAGTGGAAAAGCGTCTGGGGAACATCAAACCCTTGCGCTACCCGCGCTGGCTGATGGTTTCGGTTGTGGCGCTCTCCTGCGGCTGCTTCAGCCGTTTGAATGGCGGCGGGTGGGACGCGTTTATCGTCACGCTGATTGCCAGCGGTCTGGCGATGTATGTTCGGCAGGTCTTTACGGCGCGACACCTGAATCCGTTGATCAACTTCTGCATTACGGCATTTGTTGCCACGTCGGCATCCGGGCTGTTGATGCGTTTACCCACTTTTTCTCAAACCTCTACAGTGGCGATGGCGGCGAGCGTGCTGCTGTTGGTTCCCGGTTTTCCGCTGATTAACGCCGTGGCGGATATGTTTAAAGGGCACGTGAATACCGGTCTGGCGCGCTGGACGGTGGCGAGTTTACTGACGCTGGCAACCTGTATCGGTGTAGTGATGGCGTTATCACTGTGGGGGTTACGCGGATGGGCTTAAGTTTACTGTGGGCGCTCTTGCAGGATATGGTGCTGGCGGCTGTTCCGGCGTTAGGGTTTGCGATGGTCTTCAATGTTCCGCTAAGAGCATTGCCTTATTGTGCGCTGCTGGGCGGCGTCGGGCACGGCGTACGGTTTCTGGCGGTCCACTTCGGTATGAATATTGAGTGGGCATCGTTTTTGGCGGCGATCCTGATTGGTATCATCGGTATTCGTTGGTCACGTTGGCTGTTAGCGCATCCGAAAGTCTTTACCGTCGCGGCCGTAATCCCGATGTTTCCGGGGATTTCTGCCTACACGGCGATGATTTCGGTAGTGGAAATTTCGCATCTTGGCTACAGCGAGGCGCTGATGAACGTCATGGTGACGCATTTCCTGAAAGCGAGTTTTATCGTTGGCGCGCTCTCTATCGGCCTGTCTTTACCGGGAATCTGGCTCTATCGCAAACGGCCGGGAGTATAAAACTCTTATATTACGTTTCGGTCTCGTATCTATATCGACGAGCGAAAGGGCTTTCCGTATAGTGTCAGCAATTTTCTGACCTACAGGGTTTTTTCACCATGGTTATTAGTTTGATTGCTGCACTGGCAGTGGATCGCGTAATCGGTATGGAAAACGCGATGCCGTGGCATTTGCCCGCCGATCTGGCATGGTTTAAGCGTAATACGCTGAATAAGCCGATTATTATGGGGCGTAATACTTTCCGTTCTATCGGTCAGCCGCTGCCCGGCCGACTGAACATTGTCGTCAGTAATCATCCCGGTGATGACGATCGTGTGACCTGGGTCTCTTCGCTGGATGCTGCGCTGGCGGCGGCGGGTGACCTTGATGAAGTGATGGTGATTGGCGGCGGCAGTATTTATCAACAAATGCTGGCGCAGGCTAACCGTCTTTACCTGACGCACATTGACGCTGAAGTGGAAGGCGACACGCATTTCCCTGACTATGAGCCGGATGAATGGCAGTCTGTTTTCAGCGAATTCCATGATGCTGACGAGCGTAACTCACACAGTTATTGCTTCGAAATTCTGGAACGTCGCTAAGTGTAATAGCGCTGTCGACATACCATACTCGCCAAACCCGCCTTGTGCGGGTTTTTTCGTTTTCTGACCCAATGTTTTTAATTTGCCGTCTGGCAGCTTTCCCAAATGGCGTTTCTCAGCCAGCGATGCGCAGGATCGCTCCCGCGTCGCGTGTGCCATACCTGCTGGAAGGCAAAGTCGGGCATCGTGAACGGAGGCGGAAAAATGTGCAAATCTGGCGTATTGATTCGTGCCATGCTACGCCGCGCGGCAGTCAATATCAGGTCAGTTCCGGCAATGAGGTTGATGGCGGCATGCCAATGGGGCAGCGTCAGCACGACATTGCGCGACAGGCCGCTTGCGGTCAGCGTGTTGTCAATTTCATTGGCAGAATCAGGATGCATGGTGACCAGAACATGTGGCCGATCCAGCCATGCCTCAAGCGACAGCGTACCGTTTTCTGACAGCGTGTCACGGTCAGCCAGACAGGCAAATTGCTCTTCAAAGAGGAGCTCGGCGTGCACCTCGGGTGGGCGTGTGGGGAAAACGCCGAGGCCTAAATCGATTTCTCCATCAATCAACTGTGCCAGCATCATTTCACGGCCTGCATGGCTGACGGCCAGCGAAATACCGGGGGCCTGTGTGCGTAGATACCTCATGAGCGTTGGCAAGACGGCATTCGTACCATAATCTGAGAGCGCTAAACGGAAATGCCGCGTGGTATGGCGCGGATCGAACTGTGGCGCTTGAATCAGCCCGTTCAGTTGATCCAGCGCCTGTTCCAGCGGATCGAGTAGCGCCTGAGCGCGGGTCGTCAGTGTCAGGCCAATTTCACGCCGGACTAGCAGCGGATCGTTAAAAATCTGGCGCAGCTGTGCTAATGAATGGCTGACGGCAGGCTGACTGCGGTGCAGGCGCAGCGCTGCCCGCGTGACGTGTTTTTCCGTCAACAGCGCGTGCAGTGTTAACAACAGATTCATATCGATACGCCGCAAATCATCCATTCTATGCATACCTTACGTATAAACTACGAATTTCCATCAGTGTAATGGATATATGAGTATTGGAACATCCCAATTATGTTGTGAACTTTATAGTGTGAACGAGGGGGTTCCATGTCGTTATTCTCTTCTTTTTCTCTCTCATTGCTGCTGCCGCTGGGTATTGCTGTGCTTGCCGGGAGCATTGTGCCTTTTCAGGCTGCCAGCAATGCGGCGCTGGGACGTGCGTTAGGGCATCCTCTTTGGGCGACGCTGGTCTCACTGCTGGTCAGTATTTGTGTGTTGTTACCGATCCTGTTTGCTGCCCGGATACCGACGCCTGCGGTTGGCGCTGCTTTGCAGGGGCCGTGGTGGGTTTGGCTGGGTGGTGTCGCGGGCGTTGCTTATATCACCGCCGCGTTGTTGCTGACGCCAAAGCTCGGTGCCTCAGGCTTTATTGTCTGTGTGATTGCTGGTCAGGTGGTGGCATCGCTGATTATCGATCATTTTGGTTTGATGGGGCTGGCGGTGAAGCCTGCGACGCTGGGGCGAATCGCGGGGGTTGCGTTAATCGTTATGGGGATGCTGGTGGTGCAATACTCTGCGGTTTCTCCGCCGCTGACAAAACCTGCCGTTGAAACCCATAAGCAACCACAATGAGCGGCGATCTCTCTATTTTTTAGCCGGAATGGGTCACATTTTCGTCATCTATTATCGCTAGTATGACAACGGGTTGCGGCTTTCCGTCGTTAAATCAAGATGTCGTTAAGCCGCTGTGTTTGATAGGTAGGAGACAGTAAGCATGACGAATAGAAACAGCAATCTGAATACTGACCGCCTGAGCGATCCACGCCGCCGTGAATTACCCTCAGGCGATGTAGAAGCCGTTGGCCTGGCTGGGTTTCTTGGTGGTGGTATTTGGTCGATTCCCGCCGAGGAGTTAGCCGCTCCGCCGTCCAAAAAGGTTCAGTCTGGGACGGCCTTCCCCTTTCTGTAACGGTGGTGCGCTGCGCATGAGCGTATGAATCCGCACGTTCAGAGCGCGATATCACCAGAAGATTCGGTATTTGATGAAAGTGACGACTGCGTGAAATAGCGCTTATCGTCCCAACGCAGCATAGTCAACTCTCCCCCCCAACAGCACCCGGTATCCAGCGCGTAAATATTTTCCGGTGTGCCTTTCCCTTCCAGCGATGCCCAGTGACCGAAGGCAATAGCATATTCCCCGGCAACCTGACTTGGCAGATCAAACCACGGTTTTAGCAGAGAAGGAGCCTGACTCGGTGGCTCTTTACAGAGCATATCCAACTGCCCGCCGGAGAAGCAGTAGCGCATACGGGTAAAGACGTTGGTGCTAAAGCGTAGACGTGCCAGGCCGCTAAGTTCTGGACTCCAGTGGTTCGGCATATCGCCATACATGGCATCAAGGAAAAGCGGATAGCTGTCGCTGCTCAGGATCGCTTCGACTTCTCGAGCGCACATCTGTGCAGTAGGGAGATCCCACTGCGGCGTGATGCCCGCGTGCGCCATCACCAGTTTCAGATCGTCATTGACCTGTAGGATCGGCTGGCGGCGTAGCCAGTTGATGAGCTCGTCTGCGTCCGGTGCGGTGAGGAGATCGCTGATACGATCTTTCGGTTTGTTGCGGCTGATGCCTGCATAAACAGCCAACAGGTGCAGATCGTGGTTGCCGAGCACCATGCGAACAGCAGAACCGAGAGAGCGAACGAAGCGCAGAACCTGAAGCGAATCCGGGCCGCGAGCGACTAAATCGCCGGTTAACCACAGCGTATCTTGCTCAGGATTAAAGGAAACTTGCGCCAATAGCGCTTTGAGTTCAACTAAACAGCCGTGAACATCGCCAACTAAATAGGTAGACATAATTAATGTATCAGTGAAGGGATAGCCAGACGGAAAACGGGGATGGAAACCTGAAACGCTTTACCCTGATGGTCAGTCATATGGTAGTGGCCTTCCATTGTACCGAGGGGCGTTTCTATAACGGCACCGCTGGTATATTGGAACTCGCTGCCAGGGTGGATAATCGGCTGTTCGCCGACCACGCCTTCACCCTGAACTTCAGTTTGTCGGCCGTTACCGTTGGTGATCAGCCAATAACGCCCCAAGAGCTGGACTTCATGACGCCCCAGATTGCGAACCGTAATCGTGTAAGCAAACACGAAACGTTCTTCATCAGGCTCCGATTGTGATTCCACGTAGAAGCTCTGAACCTGTACACAAACACGGGGCGCATTAATCATGATGAACTCCAGTTATTCCTGTTTTGCCGGATGCTCACTTAACCAGTTCGCCAATCGGCAATATTGCTCAACGGACACATTCTCTGCGCGGCTGGTGGCATCAATCCCCAGCTCAGCGAGCACTTCTGGGGTGAACAGATTGCCCAGACTGTTACGCAGTGTCTTACGGCGCTGGTTAAATGCTTCCGTCGTGATGCGGCTTAGCACGCGAATGTCGCTGACCGGGTAGGGGATCTCGGTATGAGGCACGAGTCGCACTACGGCGGAATCAACTTTAGGTGCGGGCTTGAATGCCTCCGGTGGCACTTCAAGCACCGGTATCACCTGACAATAATACTGCGCCATGACGCTCAGGCGCCCGAACGCTTTGCTGTTCGGCCCAGCGACCAAACGGTTAACCACTTCTTTCTGCAACATAAAGTGCATGTCGCGGATAGATTGAGTATAGCTGAACAGGTGGAACATCAGCGGTGTGGAAATATTATACGGTAGGTTACCGAAAACGCGCAGCGGTTGCCCAGCTTGCTCAGCAAGTGCGGCAAAATCGATCGTCATGGCATCTTGCTGAATAATTGTCAGCTTATCTTTCAGCGTCGGATGCGTTTCCAACCGCGCGGCCAGATCCCTGTCCAGCTCAATAACGGTAAAACGATCCATCCGTTCGCCGACAGGCGCGGTTAGTGCGCCGAGGCCTGGCCCGATCTCTACGACTGCTTGACCCGGCTGAGGATGAATGGCCGACACAATGCTATCGATCACGAAGTGATCGTTTAAAAAGTTTTGCCCAAAACGTTTACGGGCGAAGTGACCTTGGTGTACGCGATTATTCATTACTGTGTTTTATCATTTTAATGGCAAGATTTAATGCCGTGATGAAGCTGCCGGGGTCGGCGCTACCCGTTGCGGCCAGCTCAAGTGCTGTTCCGTGGTCAACTGATGTGCGAATAAAGGGTAACCCCAGCGTGATATTAACGGCGCGCCCGAAGCCCTGATATTTCAGAACCGGGAGCCCTTGATCGTGGTACATCGCCAACACGGCGTCAGCGTGTTGCAGATATTTGGGCTGGAAAAGCGTGTCGGCAGGCAGCGGCCCAACCAGCGTGATGCCTTGTTGCCGAAGTTCGTCCAGCGCAGGGTTAATCACATCCAGCTCTTCACGGCCCATATGGCCGCCTTCACCGGCATGAGGATTCAATCCACAAACATAAATCTGCGGTTGAACGATGCCGAATTTTGTCTGCAAATCATGATGCAAAATAGTGATGACTTCGTGCAGGCTCTGACGGGTGATAGCCGCAGAAACGGCGGCAAGCGGCAGATGCGTGGTCGCTAGGGCAACACGCAGCTCTTCCGTCGCCAGCATCATGACGACGCGGTCACAGTGGCTGCGATCGGCGAAAAATTCAGTGTGTCCACTGAACGGGACGCCGGCATCGTTGATAATGCCCTTATGTACCGGGCCGGTAATCAGCGCGGCAAATTCACCGTTCAGGCAACCATCGCAAGCTCGCGCCAAGGTGTCAACGACATAAGCGCTGTTAGCGACATTCAATTGGCCTGGAATGACGGTTGCCGGTGCGGCGATTGGCAGGATGGTGAGGCTACCTGCCTGCTGTGGCTGTGCGGGGTGACCGGGTTGATAGTCACGCAGCGTCAGCGGCATAGACAATTGCAGCGCGCGACTGAGTAGCAGCTCGGGATCCGCACAGATGACTAGCTCCACAGGCCAGGCCTGCTGAGCCAGAGCAATCACCAGATCGGGGCCAATCCCGGCGGGTTCGCCGGGGGTGATCACAACGCGTGGCGTATTGCTCTCAGTCTGCATGAGTTTCAATCAGCATTAGTTTCAATCAGCATTAGTTAGTCGCGCCATTAATCACTTTGACATAGGCCGATGCACGCTGTTCCTGCATCCAGGTTTGTGCTTCTTCGGCGAATTTACGATTAAAGATCATACGGTACGCCTGCTCTTTTTGTGCCGCGTCGGTTTTATCCACCTGGCGGGTATCCAGCAACTGAATCAGATGCCAGCCAAAAGAGGAATGAACAGGCTGGCTGATTTCGCCTTTCTTCAGTTTCAACAACGCATCGCGGAAGGCCGGATCGTACATATCTGGAGAAGCCCAGCCAAGGTCGCCGCCCTGATTCGCTGAACCGGGATCCTGAGAGAGCAGTTTGGCTTGCGAGGCGAAATCGGTGCTGCCGTTTTTGATCTGCTGTGCTACTTCGGCCAGCTTGGCTTGCGCCTGACTGTCCGTCATGACGACGGAAGGTTTGATCAGAATATGGCGAGCATGGGTTTCAGTTACCGATACGCTTTTGTTACCACCGCGAATATCGTTCACTTTCAGAATGTGGAAACCTACGCCAGAACGGATTGGGCCGACGATTTGGCCTTTTTGCGCCTGAGTTAAGCGCTCGGCAAACAGCGTTGGGATCTCTTGCAGTTTACCCCAGCCCATCTGGCCGCCTTTCAGCGCCTGAGAGTCAGCCGAATAGGTGATGGCCAACTTACCAAAATCCGCGCCTTCATTGATTTGTTTCACCAGAGAAGTTGCCAGATTTTCTGCCTCATCAACCTGCTGCTGAGTCGGGTTTTCCGGCAGGGGAATCAAAATGTGGCTCAGGTTCAGCTCATCATTTTCACCGGTCTGGTTGGCGATCTGCTTCGCTAGCGTATCGACTTCCTGCGGCAGTACCGTCACGCGACGACGGACTTCGTTGTTACGGACTTCCGAGATCAGCATCTCTTTGCGAATCTGGTTACGGTAGGTGTTGTAGTTCAGACCTTCGTAGGCCAACTGGCTTTTTAGCTGGTCCAGAGACATACGGTTCTGAGAGGCAATATTGGCAATCGCCTGATTCAGTTGCTCATCGTTCACCTGAATCCCCATCTTCTGCGCCATTTGCAGGATGATGTTGTCCATGATCAAACGCTCGGTAATCTGATGGCGCAGCGTGGCATCATCCGGCAATTGTTGCCCGGCCTGCTGGGCGTTCAGTTTTACCGACTGCAAAAGCGCATTGACATCACTTTCCAACACAACGCTGTTGTCGACCACTGCTGCGACTTTATCAACCACCTGTGGTGCTGCGAACGCGGTAGAGGCACTCAGTGCCAATCCGAGAATAAGCGTTCTCCAGTTCTTCATACCTTTCCCATTATTTCATCCGCAAGGCGGGTTAAAGTTCCAACATTGCTGTAAGACAGCCTGTTTGTTTTTGCTACATCCTTATCGGCTTAGCACTCTGGATGACATCAGAATGCGCGCTGGTAAGGCAAAATACCTGAACGCAGCATTTTGTCGGAACCCAGACTGTAATTACTGCTTAAACCACGTAATTCGATATTAAACGACACTTTGTTGTCGTATTCGCTGCTGCGGCTAACGCTGTTCCAGTCGGTAATTTTACGCTCATAACCGACGCTCACGGCCCAGCAGCAGGTGTTGTACTGTAAGCCAATGAGCTGGTTCGCCGGCTGATTGGCCTTGGTGTCGTAATAATAAGCACCCACCACGGCCCAACGCTCGACAATCGGCCAGCTCGCGGTGATACCGACCTGCGAGATACCTTGCTGGAAGCCAGGGTTCGTGACATTAGGGATCATGTCTCGAATATATTCTGGGCTCGCGTAACGATAATTCAGCTGCACCAGACGTTCCGCATCACGACGGTATTCTAACACGGCGTCGCCCAGCGCGATTTCGTTCAGGCGATTGTCATACTGTAGACCTCCGCGAACACCCCATCTGTCATCGATTTTCAGGAAGGAGTCACCTGCCCATACCTGGCTACCGTTGTTATCGCTTTTATCGAGCGCAGTATTGCGATCCCCTGTGCGTGGGCGATCGAAGTAATAGATTTGACCAATAGAAGCGTTAAAACGTTCAACCAATGCGTCATCATAAATACGTGTAGTGACACCAGTCACTAGTTGATTCGCTGATGCAATACGATCCAGACCACTGTAACTGCGATCGCGGAACAGGCCGGAATAGTCGGTCTGCATCAGCGTAGAATCGTAGGTATGAATACTGCTCTGGTCGCGATAAGGCACATAGAGGTATTGCGCACGAGGCTCCAACGTCTGAGTATAAGCCTGCGACCAGTCCATTTCGCGCTCAAAGACCATCTTGCCATCGACTTTATATTGCGGCATTACGCGATTCACTGAATCTTTTAGTGCATTTTTTGAATCTTGTATCTCTTGAGAGCTACTTGGTGTCGCACGGTAACGATCGAGATTATCTTGTTGATAATGTGTCGCCAAGAGCTTGGCTTCAGTATTTAGGCTGGCCCAGCGATTTGCTAACGGCAGATTCAGCGTGGGTTCAACGTGCAGACGTGTCGCTTCTGGCCGACTATTGTTGACGTTAGTAAATTTTACCGCCTGACCATAAAGATGCATATCAACCGGGCCGATATCATTCTGGTAGTAATTGATATCGAGCTGCGGCTCAGCACGATAGACATCGCGGCTGGTCGCATTGGAAAAGACCTGGAACTGTTTGGTGGATAGCGCAGTGTCCCAGTTTTGGTTCGCATAGCCTACGCTCAGTTTTTGGGTGACGTAGCCATCGGTGGTTGACCCGTAATTCGAGTCCAGATCGGTGAAGTAGCGGTCATCGCTGACTTTGGTGTAGTCCGCGTTAAAACGCCACACCTGATCCATCACGCCGCTGTGGCCCCAATGGAACAGCCAGCGGGTGTCGTTACTATCCTGTGGGGCGACTTTGGCGTATTCATTGTCACTAGGAAGCCAGTCGAACTGAATCACGCCGAGGCCTGGCGTGGTCAGGTAGCGGAATTCGTTCTGCCACTGCATACCACGTTTAGTTTGCAGGTGCGGTGTGATCGTGGCGTCAAAATTAGGCGCGATGTTCCAGTAATAAGGCGTCAGCAGTTCAAAGCCGTTGCTGCTGCCATATTTCGCATTGGGGATCAGGAAGCCAGAGCGTCGTTTATCGCCGATAGGAAGCTGCAAATACGGGCTATAGAACACAGGTACGCCAGCAATCTTGAAACGCGCGTTCCAGATTTCAGCAACCTGCTCTTCTCTGTCTTGAATCACTTCCGAACCGACGACACTCCAGCTATTATCTCCCGGCAGACAGGAAGTGAAGGAGCCGTTTTCCAGAATGGTGTAGCGATTGCTGTCACGCATTTTCATTTTGTCGGCGGAACCACGCCCTTGACGGCCCACCATCTGATAGTCGCCTTCATAGACGTCGGTATCTTTGGTGTTCAGGTTGGCCCACGCTTTAGGGCCTTTCAGGATAACCTGATTGTCATCATAGTGGACATTTCCCGTCGCGGTAATCGTCCGCGTGGGTGTGCCGCCCTGCGTTGTCGGATCCAACTGATTCAGTTCCACCTGCTCGGCAGTCATGACGCTGTTGCCCTGCTGGATGTTAACATTACCAGTGAATTTGGCGCTGTCTGGATAGTTGGCTTCGGTTTTATCGGCCTGAATGTTGACCGGCAGTTGATTGGGATCGCCAGTGACCAGCGGTCTGTTGTACGTGGGTACACCCAGCATGCACTGTTCAGCGAGATCGGCCAGCGCGTGCTGGCTGTAAAGCGCCGACCAAACCAGAGTGGCCAGCAGAGTTGGGAAACTTTTTTTCATACGCAGTATTAGGTGTTCCGTCATCAGGGGCATCATGCCGGCAAACGGTCAGAGACTATATCACTCGTTAGCGTTGCGCCAGTGTTAAATCCCCACCGCCTATACGCACCGCCGTTAGGTGCAAAGATAAATGACAGGTATGATAAAGCAATTTTTGGCTGACGGCATGAGGATTTGAGGAGTATATGCGGTATTGGGGAAAGTTGCTGGGGTTAGCATTGGGAATCGTCTCAAGCGCTGGCATCTGGGGAATGATCATGGGTTTACTGATGGGGCATTGGATTGACAAAGCCTGGGCATCGCGTCGCCGTGATTATTTTTCGGCCCAGTCTACTCGCCAGTCCTTGTTCTTTCTCACGACCTTTCAGGCTATGGGGCACCTGACCAAATCCAAAGGCCGGGTGACGGAAGCTGATATCAAGATTGCGACCAAAATGATGGATCGCCTTGAGCTATTTGGTGAAGCCAGAAGCGCGGCTCAACAGGCTTTCCGCGAAGGGAAGGCTGGTCATTTCCCTTTGCGCATAAAATTACGCAAGCTGCGCGATGCCTGTCTGGGACGCTTTGATTTAATTAAGATGTTTCTGGAAATTCAGCTTCAGGTCGCGTTTGTTGATGGTGTTTTGCACCCGAATGAGCGACGTGTGTTGTACGTGATTGCCGATGAGCTGGGCGTGACGCGCGAACAGTTTGAGTTCTTCCTGCGCAATATGGAAGGAACCTCGGGGCAACAGTCCCGGCAGAATCAGTCACGACAGAACGGTAAATCGCATCAGCGTCGTAATAATGGCTATTCCAACGGTCACTCTTATGGCGGTCAGCGTCCGGCGTCACCGCCACGTGGGCCAACGGTCGAAAGCGCCTGCCGTACGCTGGGGGTGCGCAGTAGCGATGATGCCGCGACGATTAAGCGTGCTTACCGTAAACTCATGAGCGAGCATCATCCCGATAAGCTGGTCGCCAAGAAGTTGTCGCCGAGGATGATGGAGATAGCCAAGCGCAAAGCGCAGGATATTCAGGCGGCCTATGAACTGTTGAAAAGCGCGAATCAAGCAAAATAACCCGCACCTTTCCCTTCTTTTTACTTCCCCGTTTTACCGCTCTACCACATTCGATGTGCAAATACCGTCGGCACGGTTGCCTCAGAAATCCGCTTCGCAACGAAAGTGCATCGGGGTATTGAAAGCCGGGTGCGTGATAGCCAATTCTTGTGCGTGCAGCAACAGGCGGGGCGCCATCGCTTTAGCATCAGGATGTGCATAAAAGCCATCGCCGAGGATCGGGTGGCCGAGTGCCAGCAGATGAACGCGCAGTTGATGGGAGCGCCCCGTAATCGGCATCAGCTTGACGCGTGTCGTACCGTCATCGTCGCGTGAGAGTACCTGATATTCTGTCTGTGCCGCTTTGCCTGTTTCAAAGCAGACTTTCTGTTTTGGGCGGTTCGGCCAGTCGCAGATAAGCGGAAGGTCGATGACGCCTTCATCCTGTGCCATATGTCCCCAGACGCGGGCAAGGTAGGATTTTTTCGGTTCGCGTTCGCGAAACTGGCGCTTTAGTTCACGCTCGGCGGCCTTTGTGAGTGCGACGGCAATGACGCCGCTGGTCGCCATATCCAGGCGATGAACGGATTCGGCTGTGGGATAGTCAGCCTGAATGCGGCTCATCACGCTGTCTTTGTGTTCTGGCGCACGGCCGGGAACCGACAGCAAACCGCTGGGTTTATTCACCACCATGATGTGCTGATCCTGGTAAAGAATGTGCAGCCAGGGATCGGTAGGCGGATTATAGGGTTCCATCGGAGCACCTTCAGACAACATATACTGTGTGATATTAGGGAGAACACGGGGATGAGGTTCCCGCAGGGAGATCTTGCCCCGTGGTATGCCCGTGTATCTCGATTTTGCAAACAACGTGTCTTTATAACAGCGGTATGAGGTTTATGCCTATACCGCTGTCAGAAACGTTTACTGGTGTGTAACCACCACCAGACGAATCGCATCCAGACGCCAGTTAGCCTCATGGAGATTGCTCAGCACCTGCTCACGCTGGTTTTCCAGCGCAGTCAGTTCATCTTCACGAATATTAGGGTTGACGGCTTTCAGCGCTTCCAGACGCTCCAGCTCGCGGCGCAATTGCAGGTCAGCCTGCTCCTGCGCGTCGGTAATCAACTGGCGTGCCTGCGTTTCGACTAACGCTTCCGCCTGCTGCAACATCGCGTGAACATCGGCCTGTACCGCATTCACCAGCTTGCTGGACGTATGACGGTTTACCGCGTTGAGCTGGCGGTTGAAGCTCTCAAACTCAACCTGAGCCGCCAGATTGGTCCCTTTACGATCCATGAGCAGGCGAACCGGCGTTGGTGGCAGGAAACGGGTCAGTTGCAGGTGTTTTGGCGCCTGTGCTTCTACAACGTAAACCAGTTCAGCCAGCAGTGTGCCGACCGGCAGGGCTTTATTTTTCAGCAGCGACACCGCACAGCTTCCGGTATCGCCGGACAGCACCAGATCGAGCCCGTTACGGATGAGCGGGTGCTCCCAACTGATAAACTGTGCATCTTCGCGGGAAAGGGCCTGATCGCGATCGAACGTGATCGTACAACCGTCCTGCGGCAGGCCAGGGAAATCCGGCACCAGCATATGATCGGATGGCGTCAGGACGATCAGGTTATCGCTGCGATCTTCCTGATTGATGCCAACAATATCAAACAGGTTCAGCGCGAATGTCACCAGATTGACGTCATTATCCTGCTCGGCGATGGCCTGTGCCAACTGCTGCGCCTGTTCGCCACCGTTAGAATGCATTTCCAGCAGACGATCGCGGCCTTGTTCAAGCTGCTGTTTCAGGCTGTCGTGCTGCTGTCGGCAGGTGTGAATAAATTCATCCAGCCCTTGCTGTTCACCGACGGTCGTCATGCGCTCGATCAGCTGTGCATGGTGCACATCATAGATGGTGCGGCCTGTCGGGCAGGTGTGCTCAAACGCGTCCAACCCTTCGTGATACCAGCGCACCAGCATGGCCTGCGCGGTATTTTCCAGATACGGCACCAGAATCTGAATTTCTTTTGCCTGCCCGATACGGTCCAGACGGCCGATACGCTGTTCCAGCAGATCGGGGTTAAACGGCAGATCGAACATCACTAAATGGCTGGCAAACTGGAAGTTACGGCCTTCAGAACCGATCTCTGAACAGATCAGCACCTGTGCGCCTTCTTCTTCGGAAGCAAATACGCGGCAGCGCGGTCACGTTCCAGAATCGACAGACCTTCATGGAAAACGGCGGCGCGAATCGCTTCACGCGTACGCAGCACTTGCTCCAGCTGTAGCGCCGTGGCGGCCTGCGCACAGATCACCAGCACTTTTTCATCACGGTTGGCGGTCAGATAGTTCAACAGCCATTCCACGCGCGGGTCGAAGTTCCACCAGGTCGCATCGTCCCCTTCGAGCTGTTGATAAATTTGTTCCGGGTACAGCATGTCGCGGGCGCGCACCTCCAGCGTCTTATTCGCGTTCATAATGCCGGATACTTTAATGGCCGTTTGGTACTGGGATGGCAGCGGCAGACGGATTTGATGCAGGATACGCTGTGGGAAACCTTTAACCCCCTGACGCGTGTTACGGAACAACACGCGGCTGGTGCCGTGGCGATCCATCAGCATGGCGATCAGTTCCTGACGCGCCTTCTGATTATCATCGCTGTCGCTGTTAATGGCTTTTAGCAGCGGTTCGATGTCCTGCTCGCCCAGCAGATCGCTCAGCGCATTCAGTTCAGCCGTTTGGGCTTTTTCACCCGCTAATAACAGCGTGACCGCATCGGCGACCGGACGATACTGCTGCTGCTCGGCAAGGAATTCCTGATAATCGTGGAAACGGTTAGGATCGAGCAGGCGTAAACGCGCAAAGTGGCTCTGCTGACCAAGCTGTTCCGGCGTTGCGGTTAACAGCAGAACGGCCGGCGTGGCGCGTGCCAGTGTTTCAATGGCCTGATATTCCGGGCTAGGGCTTTCTTCGCTCCAGACCAGATGGTGAGCTTCATCCACCACCAGCAGATCCCAATCTGCGTTGACGAGTTGCGAAAAACGCTGGGCGCTGCGCTGCACAAATCCCAGTGAGCAGATAACGAGCTGTTCGGTTTCAAACGGGTTGCTGCTGTCCAGTTTGGCTTCGGCATAGCGCTCGTCGTCAAACAGTGAGAACAGCAGATTAAAGCGGCGCAGCATTTCAACCAGCCACTGATGTTGCAGGGTTTCCGGTACGATAATCAGCACTCGACTGGCACGACCCGCCAGCAACTGCTGATGGATGATCATACCGGCTTCAATGGTTTTCCCCAGACCGACTTCGTCCGCCAGCAAGACGCGTGGCGCATGACGTTGGCCGACTTCGTGAGCGATATGGAGCTGATGAGGGATGAGGCTGGCACGCATGCCGCGTAACCCGACCTGTTGCTGTAGCGCCTGCTCGTTTTGATGCTTGCGGGCGCGATAGCGCAGGGCAAAGCGATCCATACGATCAATCTGCCCGGCGAACAGACGATCTTGCGGTTTATTGAACGTCAGTTTGCTGTCCAGAAAGACTTCACGCAGTTCTGCTGGCGTTTCATCATCCAGACGCTGGCCGCAATACACCAGTAACCCTTTTTCTTCTCGCACGTCATCAACTTTGAGCTGCCAGCCTTCATGGCTGGTGACGGTGTCGCCGGGGTTGAACATCACGCGGGTGATGGGGGCGTCGCTGCGGGAATAAAGTCGGTTTTCACCGCTGGCAGGAAAAAGCAGCGTTATCATACGCGTATCGACGGCAACAACCGTTCCCAGTCCAAGTTCGCTTTCCGTATCGCTGATCCAGCGCTGACCAAGTGTAAAAGGCATAAATTCTTAGCTCGATTTTCGTCTGTTCGGGGGAATGTCTGATTACATTACCGGGTGCCGATAATGTTGCTGATGCAAATTCAGAAAGGGCGTTATGGTAATGGATGACGGTGCGTTCGTCACCCCTCAAACTTGCTGTACCGCGAATTAACCCCTTTCATTTAAAGACAGAAATACGCGTCACTTAAAAACATAAATATGCGCCACTCAAAAACATAACTACCGGTCATGTAAAAACAGGAATACCCGCTAGCTAACGCCTTGATCCCTGACGTTTAAAACAGACCCATCTGGCCTGTTACCAGTGTAGCAAAATCATCATGCAGGAAAGGCAAAATAGCGTCCGCGACTGGCTGGAGCTGGCGTTCGACATAATGCTGATAATCCAGCGGCGAATGCCGGGTTTCCAGCGGCTCGGGGCCATTCACGGTCATCACATAGCTGATCCAGCCGCCGTTTTGGTATTGCAACGGCCGCCCCTGTTGGCGGTTATAGTCATCGGCGATTTTTGCGGCTCTGGCATGGGGCGGCACGTTGCGTTGGTAATCATCCAGTCGGCGGCGTAAGCGTTTACGGTAGATCAGCAGATCGTCGAACTCCCCGTTCAGGGTGCGATCGACATAATCCCGCAGCCACTCCTGATACGGCTGTTGTTGAAAAATCAGCAGATAGAGCTGCTGTTGAAACTGTTGCGCTAGCGGTGTCCAGTCAGTGCGCACGGTTTCCAGCCCTTTGAACACCATCTTTTCGCCTTGCGGCGTGTCGATGAGCCCGGCGTAGCGCTTCTTGCTGCCTTGCTCGGCACCGCGAATCGTTGGCATCAGGAAGCGGCGAAAGTGCGTCTCAAACTCCAGTTCCAGCGCGCTGGTCAACTGCTGGGTGTCGTGCAAGTGCTGTGTCCACCACTGGTTAACGTGCTGCACCAGCGTTTTGCCAATCGCTGTCGCTTCTTCTTCGCGATGCGCGTGTTTCAGCCAGACGAATGTGGAGTCGGTATCGCCATAAATCACTTGATAGCCTTGTTCTTCGATCAGTTCGCGCGTTTTGCGCATGATTTCATGGCCACGCAGGGTGATGGAGGAGGCGAGGCGCGGATCGAAGAAGCGGCAGCCTGTGGCACCGAGTACGCCGTAAAAGGCATTCATGATGATCTTCAACGCCTGAGACAGCGGCTTATTATTGGTGCGCTTCGCGGCTTCACGCCCTTGCCAGATTTGCTCGACAATCGCGGGCAGGCAGTGCTGCTCGCGGGAGAACCACGCACCGCGAAAGCCGGGGACGGCGTGCTGTGCGTCTGGATTTTGTGTTCCCACAGCCAACCCGACCGGATCGATTAAGAATGTACGGATGATGGAAGGGTAGAGGCTTTTATAATCCAGCACGAGCACCGAATCATACAGGCCGGGGCGCGAATCCATCACAAATCCGCCGGGGCTGGTTTCAAGCGCGACATCGCCCAGATTGGGCGCCACGTAACCCATGCGGTGCATGCGCGGTAAATAGAGGTGGGAAAAGGCGGCAACGGAACCGCCGCTGCGGTCTGCTGCTAGTCCGGTGACGCTGGCGCGTTCCAGTAAGAAAGGCAGCAGTTCGGTTTTGTCGAAAATACGCGTGACCAGTTCGCAGTCTTGCAGGTTATAGCGCGCCAGCGCGGGTTTATCTTCGGCAAAACGTCGGTCAATCTCATCCATCCGCTGATAGGGCGTGTCGATGGCTTTGCCTTCCCCCAGCAGGGACTGCGCAACAAATTCCAGACTAAACGACGCAAAATTCCACGTCGCGGATTTGAGCGCTTCAATGCCGTCAATAATCAAACGGCCGGTGGCGCTTGCAAAAAAATGCCCCTGTTTAAAACCGTGTTCCCGCCATTCTAACGCCTGCCCATTGCGCCCCAGCTTGAGCGGAATAGTGTAGCGCTCGGCATGTTTCTGTAAGACGCGCAGGTCAAACTGCACCAGATTCCAACCGATAATGGCATCGGGATCGTGCTGCTGCATCCAGACATTCAGCTTCTCCAGCAATTGCGGGCGGCTGGCGACGTACTCCAGCGTAAAATCCTCCTGCTCGGCTGGCGTGCCGTTCGGCGGGCCGAGCATGTAAACCTGACGCTGCCCGCAGCCTTCCAGCCCGATGCAGTAAAGCTCGCCGTGGCGGTTGGTTTCGATATCCAGCGACACCAGCCTGAGCGTCGGGCGGTAATCGGGATGAGGTTTCATTCGAACATCCGTCAGCAGGCCGTCTGACGTGGGCGTACCGCTAAACCACACCGGTGCCGTGATAAAGCGTTCCATCAGAAAGCGCTCCGTCGGGCGAATATCGGCTTCGTAGATTTGAACGCCACCTTCACGCAGCAATTTCTCTAGCCGCAGCAACTGCCGGTATTGTGGGCAATACAGCCCCAATAGCGGCTGATGGTGGAAATCCTGCATCGCAAGCGGTTTTAACTGCCAGCGTTTTTCCTGCTGTAAGAGCGTTCTTGCACGAGTTTCCTGCTGGGCGGGAATAAAAGCAATGGCCTGCTGTAGCGGCAGACGAGCCAGTTGCGGCCCCTCATCGGTGGCCAGCCAGAATTCAACCTGTGTGCCAGTTGGTGTGTCATTCCAGTGGCGGGTCAGCAGAAACCCCTGACGAACCTGAGTCACTAAGCGGCCTTTTATAGCGAGCGGGATAAGAAAGGATAGTAGGAGTAAGTATGGTTATTTATACAGGTGATGTCCAGCGTCCTGCGACATCACCGATATACCGATATAAAGAGGAGAGGAATTGGTGTTAACTCTCGTTGCCGGAGGCAGACACCACGCGGTTGCGGCCTTCTTGTTTGGCTTGATACAGCGCTTCATCCGCCAGTTTGAAGGTGCGCTCGATCGACATGTTGTTGACGCCCGGTTCCCACAGGGCAACGCCTAATGAGATGGTGATATTACCCACGACAGGAATGGTTGCTTCCTCCATGCGCTGCCGCAAGCGTTCAGCAATGCTAAGTGCGATATCGAGGCTGGTTTCCGGCAGCAGGATCAAAAATTCTTCACCGCCGCTGCGGCATAGAATGTCGGAATCGCGTGAGCTGGTACGAATAAGCTGTGAGAGATAGCGAATGACATTATCGCCGACATCATGACCGTAGGTGTCATTGATGCGCTTGAAGCGATCGATATCCAGCGCGATGATCGAAAAACTTTTTTGTCCCATCTGCCAGTAGCGCAGAACGCTATCCAATCCACGGCGATTGAGCAACTCGGTCATCGGGTCTGAGTGTGCCTCCGAACGTAACTTACCAATTTTGCGCTGAAGTAAATCGATGCCGAGCAGCATAGCCTGTTTAAGCTGAGAGGCCTCGAAATACCAGGAGGGAATATTTCTGATGTCGTCGGAGACATCCGTCGCATCCATCTTATTGGCGCTGCGCGCCAGCAGCCACAGCGGCTGGGCGATGAGCCGGGCAAGCAGCCAAACGCCGAAGATAGTTAAAAATGCGAGAGGGAGCGTGTGGCGCAGGACATTTAGCATCAGGCCATCCAGCGGTTTCAGCGTAATGTCCGTTGGACGGAGCGCTACAATCTGCCACTGCGAGGTCGACTCAACGGCATAGCCCGCTAGCATCTTCTCACCCAGATAGTTCACCATATGCTGGCTACCATTCTTCTCATGCTGTGCGTCGATCTCTAGGTTATTGGTCTCTGTTTTACCAATTCGCTCGATATCGCGGTGATACAGCATTTTTTGTTCTTATCGATGACGTAAATATAAGAACCGTCGCGGTAATAATGTTTGTCCAAGAGCGTATTGAGAACGCTGGGCTGCTTGAGGTAGATCGATCCACCGATAAATCCTTTGTAACGGCCATCTCGCGTGAAGATCGGTGCAGATATCAGCACAATGAAGTTATTGGCAGCAGATAGATAGGGTTGGCTGATAAGAGGCTGCTTTTCTCGTAAGGCTTCGAGTGCGCCTTCGGTGGTCAGGCTTCTCCCAATCAATTGAAACGTATCGGGTGAGGTGGCTCTGACGATACCTTTTTCATCAGCAATAACGACAGAGTTGAAATTGCTGGTCTGTAGCCGCAGACGGTCGGCTTCTTTAAGCAGGCTGGCCTTATCATCCATCTGGGGGGCGACGATATTGGCGCTGTAGGCTAACTGCTGCTGGGCTTCTTTAAAAAAAGAGTGGGTCATCGCTGCGAGTTTGGTGGCATAAACCCGGTTGGCTTCAAGCGTGTTATCAATCAGCAGCTCTCGTTGGACGCGGTAGCTGGCATAAAAACTGTTTGCCAGCGTCACCAATGCGCTCGCTACTGCCAGAAGTAGGATAAGACGTCGTAATCCGAAATGGTTGAATCGTTTAAAAAACTTGAATTGTTTAAAAAACATAGTGGCAGTGTGGCACAGTGGCAAAAAATGACCGCTATCATAAGTGTTGGCGCCCGGAGGTGCAAAAGAATTGACCAACAATCAGGAGTTGACGGCTTCTGCTATGATCCAGACAATCCTTGTTTTTATAAAATACGGGTAGGTTTATGGAAGCGTGGCTGGATCATCTGGTTACCCAATCGTTAGCGTATTCACTGATCGCCGTCATGCTGGTTGCCTTTCTGGAATCACTGGCGCTGGTGGGGTTGTTGTTGCCGGGAACGGTGATGATGGCAACGCTGGGCGCGCTGATCGGTAGCGGACAAATGGGGCTTTATCCGGCATGGGCGGCCGGTATCATCGGTTGCCTGCTAGGTGACTGGATTTCCTATTTTATTGGCATGCGTTTTAAGGCACCCCTGCATAACTGGTCTTTCCTGAAAAAGTATCAGGCGTTGCTGAATAAAACCGAATATGCCCTGTATCAGCATCCGATGCCGACGATATTGATCGGGCGTTTTGTTGGCCCGACGCGCCCCCTTATTCCGATGGTGGCGGGGATGCTGGGGCTACCGCCTTATAAATTTGCCGTACCGAATATCATTGGTTGCCTGCTGTGGCCGCCGGCCTATTTCTTACCCGGTATTCTGGCTGGCGTGGCGATTGATATTCCCGCAGGGACGAACAGTACGGGGTTTAAGTGGTTGTTATTATTCACAGCTGTCGTCGTGTGGGTCGCTGGCTGGCTAAACTGGCGCTGGTGGCACAGCGATAAGCGCAAACAGCATGACTGGTTTAGCAGAACGATGCCGCTCAGACGTCTGCGTTGGGTGGCGCCTGGCGTGTCCATAGCGGCAGTCGCGTTGTTGATCGTGTTGATTCAGCATCCGCTGATGCCGGTTTATCGTCATCTGCTGTGGCAGGTATTAAACGGGTAAAAGTGTTAAACGGGTAAGCGTGGGCTGGCCGGGAGAGACCCGGCCAAACTATCTATATCGCGGTAAAATGCGTAGTGGTAAAACTCGTAGTAGTAAAGTTAATCACGGTAACATTCACTAGCGGTAAAATTCGGCGACCTGCTCGAAAATACGCATTTCTTCACCGTGGCGACGAACCTGAAGGACGTCCTCCAGCTTTTCCACCTGACTGATCATCTGCTGTAGTCGCTGGTCATCTTTAACCAGTAGCCAGATGCGACTTTCCTCGCCGCTTGCCAACGGCATACACAGAATGCCTTCCACGTTAAATGCCCGACGGGCAAACAGACCGCAAACGTGTGACATGACGCCAGGGTGGTTGCGCACAGAGAGCTCTAGCGTGACCTGATTTGACGTTACTGGTGTTAACGACATTGCTTGTGTTAGCGACGTTTGTTGAGTGGACATAGTCATTAATCTCCGATCATATCGATGTTTGCTGCGCCCGGTGGCACCATCGGGAAAACTTTCTCATTGGCGTCAATGCGTACGTGGATCAACGCGGGTCCCGGTTGATTCAGTATCTCCTGCAACGCGGCCTGTGGATCGGCGGCTGCGTTCAGATCGCAGGTCGCAAAGCCAAAACCTGCGGCAATCGCGAGGAAATTTGGACTGTAACGGTAATCGGCAGCGAAAATGCGCTGCTGGAAAAACAGATCCTGCTGCTGATGAACCAGACCGAGTGACTGGTTGTTCATCAGAACGATTTTGACGTTAAGCCCTTCTTCTGCCGCGGTTGCCATTTCCTGAATGTTCATCATCAGGCTGCCATCACCCGAGAAGCACACCACGGTGCGTTCCGGCTCGGCCAGCGCTGCGCCAACTGCCGCAGGCAAGCCAAAGCCCATCGTCCCAAGCCCGCCTGATGTCAGCCACTGACGTGGACGCCGCAGCGGATAAGATTGAGCGACCCACATTTGGTGCTGGCCGACATCGGTTGCGATGATGGCATCATCCGTCAGTGCCTGCGCCGTGGCCTGTACCAGTCCATAATGGCTTAAGGGATCGTCAGCATTCGGCATGTTGAACGGAAACTCCTCTTGCAGCCCGCGAACGGTGGTACGCCACACGTCACGCTGTTGCGGCGTAATGTGCGGCAGCAAGCGATCCAGCGCCTCCGCGACATCCGCGTTGATCGCCACATGCGCCTGGCGGATCTTGCCCAATTCTGCGGGATCGATATCGATGTGAATGATGCTGGCCTGCGGGCAAAACTGTTCCGCTTTGCCAATCGCGCGATCGTCAAAACGAGCACCCAGCACAATTAACAAATCTGCCTGCTGTAAGATCAGATTGGTTGATCGTGCGGCGTGCATCCCCAGCATCCCGAGCGACAGCGGGTGATCGACGGCCATCGCACCCAGCGCCATCAGCGTCATGGTGGTTGGCAGGCTGGAACGCTCCGCCAGTTGAACCGCCTGTTCGTGCGCGGCGCTGCTAATGATTCCACCGCCCAGATAGAGCACCGGACGCTGAGCCGCGTTAATCATGGCAGCAGCCCGCTCGATCTCCTGCTGCGCGATGGTGGGTGGCGTATCGAGAGGAAAGACGCCCGGCAGTTCGCTTAGCTCAATGGTTGCAGTCTGGATGTCTTTTGGAATATCGATCCACACCGGGCCGGGACGCCCCGACTGCGCAATGCGAAAGGCTTCCGGGATCACGCGCGGCAGTTCGTTGATGTCGCGAACCAGATAGTTATGTTTGGTGACGGGAATAGAGATGCCGTAGGTATCGACTTCCTGAAACGCATCGGTGCCGATCATGCCAGAAGATACCTGTCCGGTAATACACACCAGCGGGATTGAATCCAGTTTGGCATCGGCAATCGCGGTGAGCAGGTTGGTTGCGCCCGGCCCGCTGGAGGCCATGCAAACTGCGGCACGCCCACTTGCACGCGCCATACCTTGCGCCATAAACCCAGCGCCTTGCTCATGGCGAGCCAAGACGTGGCGGATCGTCTTACTTTGTCCCAGAGCATCATATAACGGCAGCGCCGCGCCGCCGGGAATACCCGCTACGGTGGTGATGCCCTGCTGTTCGAGCAGCCGAACAATTAACTGAGCGCCTGTATAACGCATGCTTACATCCTTCATCAGGGCCGGTGCGGTGTCGGAGCGGGGAGGGTTGAAACAAGAAACCCCGCTCGGCTGGCGCCGGCGGGGTTTGAGAATCTGGTTTGGATTCGGAACCCGTTACGGCGCGCTGCCGACGACGACCACGACGACTGCCACGCGCACGACGACGACCGCGTCAACATGCGCGGTGCTTAGTAGTGCTGAAGTGGAAGAAGAGTAGTGCGTCACGGGAATCCTGTTTACTTATGTTATGTACTGTTATTTATGGTCGGGTGTTGTATTCGAATGAATTATCAATCGACAATTTATATAAGCACAGCAGTACAAAAAGACACAATACCTACAAGGTATAAAAACTGAATATGTCGAACTGGTCACAGTATATTGAAAATTTGACGGTGTGATTACCGCTTGATTTTTCGCCGCAGAACCAGAGAAGCGTGACTGTTTTCACAATTGGAACAGGGTTTCAATGTTATAAATTATAAAATAATCATTGGGATAGTAGGTGGTGACAAATGGGTGTGTCCCGAGCGGTAGGGAAAGGCGTATTAAGCGGTATCTTATTGATGACAATGGGTATCGGCACGGTGATGGCCTGTCAGGCTGGCCCTGCCAACGAATGGAAACGGGGTATTGAATATCAGCGTCAGGCGGATTTGGGCAATGGCTGTTATCTCAATCCGATTATTGCGGGCGATCATCCTGACCCCACGATTATCAAAGACGGGGATGATTATTACATGACGTTCTCGTCATTTGACGACATCCCCGGGCTGCTGATTTGGCACTCGCGCGATTTAGTTAACTGGGAACCGCTTGGCCCCGCGATCGCGACGCCTGTCGATGCAATCTGGGCACCGGATTTGGTGAAACACGACGGCAAATATTATATCTACTTCACCACGAACCGGATTATCGACGCCAAAGGAACGAAAAAGAAAACGCTGTATGTGATCACCGCCGATAATATCCGTGGCCCGTGGACGCCACCGAAAGACACGGGCTTGAAAAATCCGGCCAGCGATCCCGGCCACGTCGTAGGAGAGGATGGCAAACGTTACATCTTTATGTCTGGCGGTAATCGCGTGCAATTAACGGACGATGGGCTGTCGACGGTCGGCGACATGGCGGTGGTTTATCAGGGATGGCAGTACCCAGAAGAGTGGGATGTGGAAAGCTTCTCGCAGGAAGGGCCGAAGATGCTGCGCCACGGCGACTACTTCTACATGGTGCTGGCGGAAGGTGGCACGGCTGGGCCACCAACTGGGCACATGGTGATTGCCGCACGTTCCAAATCGATCAACGGGCCGTGGGAAAACTCGCCGCATAATCCGATTATCCGCACGCAGGATCGTTCAGAGAAGTGGTGGTCGCGCGGCCATGCGACGCTGATTGAAGGGCCGGATAAAAATTGGTACATGGTGTATCACGGCTATGAGAACGGCTTTATGACGCTGGGGCGGCAGGCGATGCTGGAGCCGATTGTCTGGGGCGATGACGGCTGGTTCACGTCCGCCGGGTTTGATACCGGTAAGCCGATTCGCAAACCGGCAGGGGGCGAAGCGGTGCCGCACGGTATCGGCTGGTCTGATAGCTTTACCGACGAAAAATTTCCGGCACGCTGGCATTTCTACCGCGCCAATGTGGAAGAGCTAAAACGGGTTACGCTTAGCGACGGCACGCTGCATCTGAAAGCAAAAGGAACGTCGCCGAAAGACAGCGCGCCGCTGACGATGATCCCCGGCGATCAGGCTTACCAAATTGAGGTCACGGCGAATTTTGCCCCTGGCGCACAGGCTGGTTTACTGCTGTTCTACAACGCGAAGCTGTACGTCGGGCTGTCGTTTAATCAGGATGGCACCGTCATGCACCGCTATGGGCTGGAAAGAGCGGAGAAGAAACTGCCGCACATCACAGGCAATGAGGTGCAGGTTCGGATGAAAAACGATCGTCATATCGTGACGTTTTACACCCGAACGTCGGATCAGGAAGCGTGGAAGAAATACCCGGTGCAGATGGAAGTCTCCGGCTACCATCACAACGTTGCGTATGACTTCCTCAGTTTGCGACCCGCCTTGTATGCGTCGGGCGAGGGCGAGGTCACATTCAGCAACCTGCGCTATCAGGCGTTGCCTTAACGCCTCAATCCGCAGACGGGCGTGAAATTCCCAGGATGGCGGCTGCATCGGCGCTGCCATCCTGTAGCGCTTGAGTCGGCCCGTCATAATAAATTTTTCCGTCCACGATCAGCACCGTACGTTTTGCGATCCGCATGGCATCATCCAGATTGTGGGACACCATCAACAGCGTGAATTCACGCTCCTGACACACACTTTCAACCAGATCGAGCATTTCCTGCCGCAGCGCCGGATCGAGAGCCGAGAAGGGTTCATCCAGCAGTAGAATGGGCTGGTGACGAACCAGACAGCGTGCTAATGCCGCGCGCTGGCGCTGCCCGCCGGAAACCTGAGACGGCAGACGATCCAGAAGATCCGCCAGACCAACCCGATCGGCGATCTGGCGTAGGGTTTCACGCTGTGCGGCATTGAGACGCAGGCCGGGATGGAGCCCCAGCGCGATGTTTTGCCCAATGCTCAGGTGAGGAAACAGGTTATTTTCCTGGAACAGAATTGAAACTGGCCGTTTAGCGGGAGGCGTCTCGCGATGAGGTTCACCGTTAAGCCGTAATTCGCCGCTGTCAGCCATCAGGAAACCGGCAATCAGATTCAGCAGCGTACTTTTCCCTGCGCCGCTGGGGCCGAGGATAGCGATGCGTTCGCCCGGTTTGACGTGAAAATCAAAACGCATGGGCAAGTGCTGATAGAAGTAGGTCAATTTCTCAAGCGCGATCATGACGGCCTGCCAGTTTCTCAATCAGGGTAAATAACATAAAGCACAGCAGCATTAACAGCAGCGCCGTGACCGCGCCGTCGGCGCTGCGATAGGAACCAATTTGCTGGTACAGGTAGAACGGCAGCGTGCGGAATTGCTCATTGCCAAACAGCGCGATGACGCCAAAATCACCGAGTGACAGCACGCAGGAAAAGGCTAACGCCTGCGCGAGCGGTTGCTTCAGGGCGGAAAGCTCGATCAGTCTCAGCCGTTGCCAACCGCGAATGTCCAGCGAGGTGCAGAGTCGATTGTAACGTTCGGCGACGTCCAGCATCGGATTTTCCAGCACCTTGATCGCATAGGGAATCGCCATCAGCGCATTAGTGAGCACCACTAGTGCGTAGGGGGATTGCGGCAATCCGATGCTGTTATTCAGCAGCAGGAAAAAGCCGGTTGCCAGCACAATACCGGGCATGGCGAGGATGAGCATACCACTCAGGTTCATCAACTGCCCGTAGAGCGGCTTCTGACGTAGCTTGAGCTCACGGCTGCTCCAGAGCAACATCATGGTCAGTACCAGACACAGGAGCCCCGCACCCAGAGCAATACGCAGCGAGGTCAACAGCGTTTGCCAGAGCACAGGTTGTTGCAGCACGGTAACCAACGAGCGGTTCACGCCATCGACCACGACGGCCAGCAAGGGAGGGATGACTAACAGCAACAGCGCGCCAATCAGCAGGCCGTCGATGAGGCGGCTTACGGCGCTATCCTGCGGGTTGCGCCAGGCAAGCTGCTGTGTGCTGCCGACGGGCAGAATGCGACCTAGCCGCTGGCTCAGTAGCACCAAACCCAGACAGCAAACCATCTGAATTAACGCCAGCAGCGCCGCGCGTGCCGGATCGTAATCAAAGCTTAATGCCTGATAGATAGCCAGCTCAATCGTCGTTGCCTGTGGGCCGCCGCCCAGCGACAGCACCGTCGCAAAGCTGGCAAAACAGAGCATAAAAATCAGTGCCCCAGTCGGTAAAATCTGTCGGCGCAGGGCGGGCCACTCCAGCAGACGGAAATGCTGCCAGCTGTTCATGCCCAGGTTTGCAGCCAACTGACGCTGTTCGGTGGCGATGCCTTCCAGCGACTGCAACAGCAATCGGGTTGCTAGCGGCAGATTGAAGAAGACGTGCGCCAGCAGGATGCCCTGCAATCCATAGGGAGAAAATGTGTATTTCAGGTCAAACCAGCCCAGCGCGGAGGCCAACCAGCCTTGTCTACCATATACACTGAGCAGGCCAAACACGGCGACCAGTACGGGTAGTACCAGCGTCATCGCGCACAGGCGCAGCAGCCAGCGGTAGCCGGGAAAGCGCCGTCGATACAGCGCTCTGGCGAGAAAAATGGCCGGAACGGTAGAAAACAGCGCAGAGAGAAACGCCTGCCAGAAGGTAAACCGAATAACATGCCAGAGATAGCTGTCATGCCATAGCGTGCGCCACTGGCTTTCGGGCGCCTGTAGCCACAGGGCACCGAAAGCCAGTGCGGCAACGGAAATTAACAGCGTTGTGGCCAGCAGCCCCGGCCACAGACGTCCGCCGATTAGTGGCTGACGGCGCGTTGCCATGCCTGAATCCACTGCGTCCTTTTATCGGCCACGTCCTGCGCGCTGAACTGCATGGCTTTTTCCGGCACCGCGAGCGTGGCGAAGCCCGCTGGCAGGTCAGTTTTAACCGCAGGGTACATCCAGTTCGTGGTGGGGATAGCCTGCTGGAAGGTTGGGCTCAGGATGAACTGCATAAAGCGTTTTGCCAGTTCGGGATTTTTGCTGGAAGCCAGCTGCCCGGCGACTTCAATTTGCAGATAGTGCCCTTCGCTGAAGGTTGCTGCTGCGTAGTTGTCTTTCTTCTCTTCAATGATATGGTAGGCCGGTGACGTGGTGTAGCTCAGCACCAGATCCGCTTCCCCTTTCAGGAACAGACCATAGGCTTCGCTCCAGCCTTTGGTGACGGTGACGGTTTTCTTCGCCAGCTTCTGCCACGCTTGCGGCGCATCATCGCCGTATACTTTCTGCACCCATAGCAGCAGACCCAGACCCGGCGTGCTGGTGCGCGGATCCTGATAGATCACTTTCCACGGCTCGTTGCTGTCCACCAGCTCATGCAGGCTTTTCGGCGGGTTCTTTAGTGTGTTTTTGTTATACACAAACGCGAAATAGCCGTAGTCGTAAGGGACGAAGGTCTTGTTGTCCCAACCGCCTGGCACCGTGACGGCACGGGTGTCCTGATTGTGCGGCGCAAACAGGCCGGTTTGCTCTGCCGCCTGCAACAGGTTGTTATCCAGCCCCAGAATGATATCCGCTTTGCTGTTCTTGCCTTCCATACGCAGGCGATTCAGCAGTGAAGCGCCATCTTCCAGCGCGACGAAATTCAGTTCGCACTCGCACTCTTTTTCAAATGCGGTCTTGATGACGGGCCCTGGCCCCCATTCGGAAGCGAATGAGTCATAGGTATAAACGGTAAGTGCGGGCTTGGCGAAGGCCGAAGCAGAGATCAGTAACAGGCAAGGCAGGCTGGTTTTCAGCACGGTGGCTGAACGGTGTAGTAATTGATTTAACACTTTGCACTCCTGAGAATCATAGGGTGGCAAAGGACTTCGAGGCAGCAATAAGCCGCACTCTCAAATCCCTTCGCCGGTATTAACCGGATCAGGTTCGACGGGTATCTTCTCAGCGAAAAATCTTCCGCACCCCGTTGAGAACGGCACATTGTAAAGGGTTAAGCCGCGCAGCGAAAGGCTCTCAGCGTTCCGGCGGTGCAAACCAGGCAGATTTAAAATCAAACCAGCCCAGCATGTTCATCCTGACGCCGCGCATACTGCGCTGTCCCTGAAGTTGTAGCCAGTGGTGCAGCAGAGGGTGCAGTTGGCCGCTGGCGATCAGCTTTTCACACCATTCCGCCATCGGCAGCGCGTGGTTACGCCACTGTTGCGCATCCGCGTGCAGATCGTCATCCAGACAGTGCTGCACCAGCGGGAGTTCGTAGAGCATCGCGAACAGGGAGAATTCGAGCGGCAAATAACAGTTCACGCTGCTAAACCAGATATCGCTCTCGGCATTGCCTTGATACCAGTCTTCGTAGCTGACCGTCTGGATATGCAGCGTGACGCCGTGCTGCGCCAGTAGTGTGCGCATAATCTCGCTTAATATCCGGTATTCAGGGTGTGCCTGATAGAACGTGAGTGTGACCTCCGTCAGCCCTTTCGGAAGGGATTGCGGCACATCGGGATGGTGATGGTGCCAGCGCGGGAGCAGGCTGTAGGCCGGTGACCAGTCACGCTGATTGCTGGTATTGGCGTGGTTGAGTAGCGAAATTGGGTTAAATACCTGCCTGAGCCACTGCTGTGCTTCTGGCTGTGATGCTAACGGTGAGCGTTTGTCGAACAGCAGGAAATAGCCGCCTTCTTCCATCCGGCTTTCCAACTGTTCGTGACGAGAATTGTCAGACTGTAGCTGGATGGAGACCGGCATTTCCTCCGGTTCGTCCGGTAGAACCCAGATATTGACCTCATCAATTAACGCCCGATAGCCAAAATAATCATCGAAGGCACGAATTTTCAATTGATTACTGTTATTACGCACCACGGCATACGGGCCAGTGCCGATCGGGTGCTGGGCAAAATCCGGTAGCGTTTGCCACTCTTGCGGCAAGATCATAGCGTGCACGCTACCTAATAGCCACGGTAGCCATTTATCCGGGCTGTGTAGCCGAATATCAATGACGAAGGGCATCGGTGAGGTGACGGCTTCAATATGAGAAAAGAGCGGAAACGGAATAAGACGAGAGAGTGACGTAGTGATGTCGTCCATTGTGAGCTCTCGACCATGATGAAAACGGATTGCCGGGCGCAGGTAGAAGCGCCAATGCAGGGGGGAAATACTCTGCCAGTGATGAGCCAAATCGGGTTCAATTTCCCCGTTTTCCTCATTTATATTGGTGAGTCCGCTGAAAATTTGCCGTGCGATGTGCATTTCTGAACGCCGTAGCGCTGAACCGGGCAGTAAATTGCGTAACGGACGGTAATAGAGGATGCGCAGAATATGCTTTCCTTGCCGGAAACTCCGCCCAAGATGGGCGAGTAACATCTGACGTACGGCTTCTTTATCACCCACCAACTGTACCAACTGCTCAATGCGATCCTGTTCTAGCAGATCCTCGGCCCGCTGCTGCTGGAGGGCCAATCCGGTATACACAAAAGAAAGCTGCGAACGTTTTCCTCTTCCGGCTTCTGCCTGCCACACGAGCCAGCCTTCCTGTTGCATGGCGTTCAACAGTGAACGAATATGGCGGCGAGAACAGTTCAGCACTCCGGTTAACTCTTGCAAGGTGGTGTCGGTGACCTGCCCCTGAAAGTGTTGCCACAGGCGGATGAACTGTTGTTGTAGACGAGGAGAAGACATAAAAGAGGAACTCCCTGCACCAAAGTCATCAATTTATCTTTCCCTATATTACGTCGATACTTTCTCACAAGGAAAGAGAGGAGGTGGCTGATGGCGATTTCCCGTTTGTACCTGTTCTATCAAAACTACTTATCGAGCTGTAAAGCAACGTGGTTGCGATGGATGTCTCCCAGCAGCGCATCGCGTTATTGCAGCAGGCGACGCAGTGGCACCTGAAAGAGATGTCTGATGATGAGTACCGTCATTGGCTCTAGGTGGTCGAAACAATTTATTCTGTGTAAAAATTTTTTAAGTAAAACAATGTATTCTGAGTAATGGTGACGTTTCACCAGCCAGCGAATTTTTCGCTGGCTTTTTTTATGGTGTTTGCCTGCCGACTCGATATCGTGAATAGCGCTGATGCCCGCAGAGAAAGGCGTCGGGCATGCTGATAGCTGGTTATTCCACCGGTTTTAGGCGGGCGACAAAGTGCCGTAGTACGGGCGGTTCATAGGTGAACGTTAGCCCTTTAATATCGCTGGCGCGGGCTTTTAGTGTGATAAGGGCATCTGCAATATAGTCCATGTGGTCGTTGGTATAGACTCGACGCGGGATGGTGAGGCGCAGCAGCTCAAGCGGTGATGCTTTCTGTTGCCCGGTATCAGGATCGCGCCCCAGCAGAAGCGAGCCGATTTCAACGCTGCGGATACCGGCTTCCAGATACAGCGCATTGTTAAGCGCCTGTGCCGGAAACTGCTCTGGTGGAATATGGGGCAATAGCCGCGCTGCATCGACAAACACAGCATGTCCACCAACTGGGTACTGAATCGGAATTCCTCCGGCTTTCAGGCGTTCTCCGAGATAGGCGACTTGCCCAATGCGATAGGCCAAATAGTCTTCATCCATCCCTTCTTCCAGCCCGATGGCGAGCGCTTCCATATCTCGTCCAGCCAGTCCGCCATAGGTGACGAAACCTTCCATTGGAACGCAGCGAATGCGCACCTCGTTAAACAGGTCTTCATCACTACGGAAGCAGCATAATCCGCCGATATTGACCATCGGATCTTTCTTTGCGGACATCGTTAGCATATCGCCGTATTCATACATCTCATGCACGATGGCTTTAATAGATTTGTCCGCATAGCCCGCTTCACGCTGTTTGATAAACCAGGCATTTTCGCAGAAACGTGCCGAATCAATCACTACGGGGATGTGGTGCTGTTGTGCAATACGGTAAACCTCGCGCATGTTGCTCATCGAGACAGGCTGACCGCCGGAACTGTTACAGGTTACCGTGGTGATGATGGCGACGACATTCTCCGCACCATGCTGTGAAATCACGCTTTGTAACTGATCCAGATCGAAATCGCCTTTCCAGTCATAAGCCGTGTTGGTATCAAAGGCTTTTGGCGTAACGACGTTAATGGCCCGTGCGCCGTTTAGCTCGACGTGTGCAGCGGTGGTATCGAAGTGAAAATTGGAAATGAAGACGGGTTTTTTCGCGCCGCCAGCCCGCTGTTTCTTAGCTATCAAACACGGAAATAAAATCTGTTCGGCACCGCGTCCTTGGTGGGTGGGAATCGTAAATGGGTAGCCCAGCAGCGTTTCGACTTTTTCACACAGATGGTAGTAATTACGTGACCCCGCGTAAGCTTCATCACCCATCATTAAACCGGCCCACTGGCGGTCACTCATCGCGCCGGTGCCAGAATCGGTCAACAGGTCGATGTAGACGTCTTCGCTACGCAGTAGGAAAGGGTTATACCCCGCCTCTGTCAGCGCTTTTTCACGTTCCGCCTGCGTTGTCATGCGGATGTTTTCTACCATTTTAATGCGGAATGGTTCAGGAATGCGTTTCATGCCATCGATCTCCAGAAAAATTCTCCAGAAAAAAGAGTCCGTTGCGACACGTTATGTGACGCTGGGAAAGGAATACAGCAACGGGAAGCGATCAGCGCGGTGCTGATTCAGGCATGATGCGGGTGAGGAAAATCATTGGTGAGGCGATGGTCGATGTTAAACCAGGCCCGGCAATCGCCAGAGATGCTTAAACGGTAACGCTGAATCGTGCGCGCCATAGGCTCCTCTCACTCATTGAATCACTGATGTTTAGCATAGTATGTCGGTGGAAAAATACCATGATCGACACGACAACCTTGCCACTGCTTTTATCCGCGTGCGGGATCTTTGTTAGCCCGTGTGTGCCGTGGGATTTTTATATTCAGAATGGATGAAGGATAAACTAATCAGCCACGTTGAATGTCAGAGGGGGATTGTTTTCAGAAAAATAGAATGAATTTAATTTTTACTTCTATAGTTAATATTACTGTAATAATAGTGACTAAGATAATTCACTAACATTGTGTGATAGTTTATTTTTTGAATGATTTTTAATTGAAATAATAATCGTTGAAATGACGTTTTTTCGTGATGACGATCTTATAGGTGAAATTATTTTTTAGTAATGACTGTTTTTCTTCTTGTATTTAACGCAGATTGTTACAATCTTTAAATATTATGTAACATGTGGCGAAGTGCTATTTTTCGCCGCTTGTCTGCAATTTACTTCACAGCAATGTTTTGAATAACCCGATGGATGTAAAAATGAGCGATGTCCCTTACCAGTCAATAGCGATTTATGAGCAACCAGAATCCCGGCATTCCGCTTCCGGATTGCATAACATCAAACTGACGCCACTTTTCATCGTTGTTTTTTCTGGTGTTTTACTGCTTTTTGCCTTGGCGATCTCCACATCATCGTATTTTCTGAAGCAGGCCGAACTGTCCTTAAATGACTCTACGCTGGAATTAAATGTGCGAATGGAGTTAGTGGATAGTGCTAACCATATGCGTGCAGCGCGTATGAATTTGCTTCATGCGGTAAATCATTTACGTAATGGCCTTACTGATAACTATAACGCCAGCATGAAAGCCGCAGAGGAGCGCCTGTCGCTGTCTCAGCAAATGTTTAATGGATATCAAAACAGAACGGCTCGTTCTGATGTCGAATTTGCTCGCGATAATGAATTAAAAGCACGTTATAGCGATTATGTTGAGCGCGGGATAAAACCTATGTTTGACATCGCGAAAAAGGGAATGTCGAAGAACTCAACGCGTTTGAATCGACGGTGATGTCTAAATTGGATGATGACTATGATGTGCCGTTGAAAGCGTCTTATCTTTATCGGATTGAGATGGCAAAAAATATTAATGTGACGGCAGAAAGGAATTCGACACTGGGATATACGCTCATGACGGGTGCCTTTATTTTAGCCATCGTATTAACGGGTATGACGTTCTTAGTCATTCGTCGGATTATTATTAACCCAATTCAGTATTGGGTATCACGCATACAGGCGATTGCACACGGCGATTTAACGCGCGCGAGCGTGGCTGTAGGCAGCAATGAAATCGGCATTCTGGGGAGCAATATCCAGCAAATGCAGGATTCGCTCTCTGAAACGGTTGGCTCGGTGCGTGATAGCGCTGAGTCGATTCACAGCAGTTCGACGAAAATCGCTGTCGGCAATACGGATTTGTCTGCTCGAACGGAGCAGCAGGCCGCGGCGCTGGCGGAAACGGCGGCCAGCATGGAACAACTGACGGCTGCGGTGAAGCAGAATACCGATAATGCGCACCATGCCAGCGTTGTGGCGACGGATACCTCAGCCAAAGCGGTGAACGGCGGCAGCATTGTGGAACAGGTTGTGGGTTCTATGTCGGAGATTGCCAGAAGTTCGGACAAAATTTCTGAGATTATCGCGCTCATTAACGGGATTGCATTCCAGACCAATATTCTGGCGTTGAATGCGGCGGTTGAAGCGGCCAGAGCGGGTGAGCAGGGCAAAGGCTTCGCGGTGGTGGCGGGAGAAGTGCGTAATCTGGCACAGCGCTCGGCTAACGCCGCAACGGAAATTGCCGCGTTGATTAAAGAATCCGAAACCAGAGTGACGGAAGGAACGACCTTGGCGTCCGAAGCGGGTAAAGCGATGGCCGAGATTGTCTCTGAAATTAATAACGTCACCCGTATTATCAATGAGATAGCGCTGGCTTCTGATGAACAAAGCAGTGGTATCAATCAGGTGTCGTTAGCGATATCAGAAATGGATCGGGTCACGCAACAGAATGCGACGCTGGTGCTGGAGGCTTCCTCGTCTGCCTCCTCGCTGGAGCAGCAGGCCGAGCGGTTGAATATTGGGGTGTCCCGATTTCATCTGATGTAATCCGGTTGGTAAATGTAATCCAGTTGGTAAAAAGGCCAACGTGGTAAAAGACACGAATCATCATCCATAGCCAGCGGTTTTGTCGCTGGCTTTTTTTCGCTGTTTTTTCCAGCATGGGGATATGAATCTGCTTCTGATAGAATCAGTGAACAGGTGCGCGGTTGATGGCGATAAAGAAGTATGCCGATGTCGCTTCTCTGCCAGAGCAATTTTGTACAAACGATAAGAGGGTTAACGCGTGCATAAAAAGCCGGTAGTGCAAGAGCAGACACACTTCAGACATCTGGAGGCGCTCGGCGGGCTGGATATGCTGCAGGCACAATATTATCAGCAGCGCTTTCCTCGTCATGTCCATGATACCTATTGTATTAGCGTGATTGAGCAGGGCGCTCAGCGTTTTTATCGTTCTGGTGCAGAGCACGTTGCGCCCAAAGGCGACATCATTCTGGTGAATGCGGACGATGTGCACACGGGAAGCTCGGAGGTCGAAACCGGCTGGGCTTATCGTGCTATTTATCCGCATCCCGATCTTTTTCACTCGATTAATCAGGATCTGCAACGCTCAAAAGATTCCATTCCGTGGTTCCCCGACGCCGTTGTCCACGACCCTGGCCTGTCGGATCAGTTGCTGATGACGTTCAATATGCTTGCTCAACCGGGCAATCTGTTATTGAAAGAAACGCTGCTGTTGTCGTCATTAACCTGGCTGACGATGCGCTATAGCAAGACGCGCCTGACGCCACAGACGCTGCCCGTTGCGACCCAAAATATACTGAATGTTAAAGCCTTTATGGACAGCTACCCCGAGAGGGAACTGGCTCTCGTTGAATTGGCAGCGCTGGCCGAACTCAGCGTCTGGCACTTCTTACGACAGTTTAAAGCGGTGGTGGGGATTACGCCTCATGCTTATTTGATTCAGGCTCGTCTGCGCAAAGCTAAAGCATTGTTGCGCAAAGGCGATGCGATCCTCGATGTTTCCGTACGGTGCGGTTTTACCGATCAAAGCCACTTCCATCGCCATTTCAAAAATTCTCTGGGGCTGACGCCAGGCGAGTTTGCGAAAGGTAATTCACGCTAAACGCTATCCCTATTCTGGGCGCAGCAAATTCATCCAATACTCTTAAAAAACGTTTTGTTAGTTTTCCCGCTATCGATTTATTTATGGTAGTGCAATGTTATATGGAAAATACCGTAGTCCATTCATCTTCTGTAGCAAAAGACACAATTAGCCCTTGGAAGCACTTTATGACCGGTGTGGTTGAGATGCTGCCGCTCTGTTTATCCGTTGTGCCCTGGGGTATTCTGGCCGGCTCGATGGCCATCCAGTCGGGATTATCCGTCGGACAAAGTATCGGGATGTCCGCTATTATTTTTGCAGGGGCGGCACAATTAGTTTCGTTGGGATTGCTGATGTCTGGGGCGAATGTCGCGACACTATTAATCTCCGTTTTTTTTATTACCGCACAACACCTAATATATGGCCTGACGTTACGCGAATATGTTTCAACGTTAAGATTAAGCAAACGTCTTCCTATCGGATATTTATTATCGGATGAGCTTTTTGCACTCAGTGAAAAGAAAGACAGGAAGAATAATTTTAGTGCCAGTTATTTAGTGGGCGCAGGCCTGACCTTTTATATTTCTTGGAATATCTTCAGCATTATGGGTGGTGATGGCGTCTTCTGTGCCTGATTTGGATAAGTATCACCTTGATTACTCTATCGTTGCCACGTTCATTACCATCGTTGTGCCGATGATAAAGAAGATCAGTACCTTCTCTGGCGTCCTGTTTTCTCTGCTGCTATCGATGCTATTGAGTTATTTCAAGATAGAAGGTGCCATCGCTATCGCTGGTGTTGGCGGCATGTTTTTCTCTGTATTCATCGCGACCGTGCTTAAGGAGGAAAAATGAGTTGGTTATTGATATTCGTTCTGGCAGGGATCGTGTTTTTTAATCGCTATATCTTTCTCGAACCTGCGGTGCCGGTAAAAATTCCGGTTTTACTCCATCGAGCATTAAAGTATTCCGCGCCATGCTTACTCACCGCGATTTGTGGGCCAATTATCTTGATGGAACACGGCGTGATTCGCGCATTTCCTGATAACCCGTATTTTCTCGGCGCGATGGTGAGTGTGGTGATTTCCTTTTTTATCAGAAATATTGTGGTCGCGGTACTCTTGAGTATGCTGGCTTTTTATTTGATTGCCGGGTTGCTGTAATCCACGTCATTCTTCCAAAAGAAAAAGCCCACAGGAAGTCATGCAGGCTCAGGCTGTTGATAAACCTATTTGCCGAACGAAAACGGTAGTAACGGAATAGAAGAGTAAAGCGTTTGCGCCATGGACAAAAACGTCAGGAACGTTTTTGAACGTCGCTTGCGACGACCCTGCAAGGGTGAATCTCAGGGATGAGATTCATATCTGCGCAATCCGAGCGCACAGGGATGTGTTTACAGCGTCTTTACGATCTATCCGTTACTACCGCTCTATGGACTTTGTCAGCCCTGAAGAGGGCTTCAGAGCTATTTGTAATCTCAAATCAGTTCAAAAAGGCAGGCTGATTCTTTTCATACTCGGTGATAGACGCTTCGTGTTGCAGTGTCAGTCCGATGCTGTCCAACCCGTTTATCATGCAGTGACGGCGGAAACTGTCGATTTCAAACGGATAGCTTTTGCTGCCCGCCTGCACGACCTGATTTTCCAGATCGACCGTGAAGTTAATGCCTTCCTGCCCGTCAACCAGCTTGAACAGCTCGTCTACTTCCTCGTCGCTCAGTTTCACCGGCAGCAACTGGTTGTTAAACGAGTTGCCGTAGAAGATATCGGCGAAGCTTGGCGCGATAACGACTTTGAAGCCGTAATCGGTCAGCGCCCACGGCGCATGCTCACGGGAAGAGCCGCAGCCGAAGTTTTCCCGCGCCAGCAGGATACTTGCCCCTTTGTAATGCGGCTTGTTCAGCACAAACTCAGGGTTAGGCTGTTGACCCGCATCGTCCAGAAAACGCCAGTCGTGGAACAAGTGTTGGCCGAAACCGGTACGCGTCACCTTTTGCAGAAACTGCTTGGGAATGATGGCGTCGGTATCGACGTTAGCGGCATCCAGAGGAACCACCAGACCCGTGTGTTGAGTAAATTTAGCCATGTTGGTTTCTCTCTTAATTCAACTCGCGGACGTCAGCAAAGCGACCCGTCACCGCGGCAGCCGCAGCCATTGCCGGGCTGACCAGATGGGTGCGGCCTGCGCGCCCCTGACGGCCTTCAAAGTTACGGTTACTGGTTGAGGCGCAACGCTCGCCGGGGTTCAGGCGGTCATTGTTCATCGCCAGACACATGGAGCAGCCCGGTAAGCGCCACTCAAAGCCTGCTTCGATGAACACTTTATCCAGCCCTTCCAGCTCTGCCATGGTTTTTACCGGGCCGGAGCCGGGTACAACGATAGCCTGTACGCCAGCGGCGACTTTGCGCCCTTTGGCGATTTCTGCCGCAGCACGCAAATCTTCAATGCGCGAGTTGGTGCAGGAACCAATGAAAACCTTATCGATCTTCACGTCGGTCAGTTTGATGCCGGGTTGCAGATCCATATAAGCCAATGCTTTGGCGGCAGAGGCGCGCTCTACCGGATCGCTGAAGGAATCTGGGTTAGGGATTTCCTGATTGACGGCGATAACCTGACCGGGGTTGGTGCCCCAGGTGACCTGCGGTGCGATCTGAGCAGCGTCCAGCGTGACAACCGTATCGAACTGCGCATCATCATCCGATTTCAGCGTGTTCCAGTAGGCAACGGCAGCGTCCCAGTTGGCGTCTTTCGGCGCAAACTGACGGCCTTTCAGGTAGTTGAAGGTAGTTTCATCCGGCGCGACCAGCCCGGCTTTCGCCCCCATCTCTATCGCCATGTTGCACAGCGTCATACGACCTTCCATGCTCAGTGCACGAATAGCGGTGCCGCAGAATTCAACCACGTGACCGGTGCCGCCTGCGCTACCGGTTTTACCGATGATCGCCAGCACAATGTCTTTTGCGGTGATGCCGTGTGGCGTATCGCCGGTGACTTCAATCTTCATGGTTTTGGCGCGACCCTGCTTCAGGGTTTGTGTCGCCAGCACATGTTCCACTTCCGACGTACCGATGCCGAAAGCCAGTGAACCAAATGCGCCGTGCGTTGCCGTGTGCGAATCACCGCAGACAATGGTCATGCCCGGCAGCGTCATTCCTTGCTCAGGCCCAATAACGTGAACGATGCCCTGATACGGGTGGTTCAGGTCATACAACTGAACGCCGAATTCCGCACAGTTTTTGATCAGCTCCTGCATCTGAATGCGGGCCATCTCGCCACTGGCGTTGATGTCTTTGGTCTGCGTGGACACGTTGTGGTCCATCGTCGCGAAAGTTTTCCCCGGTTGACGAACCTTGCGGCCCATCGCGCGCAGGCCGTCGAACGCCTGCGGGGAAGTCACTTCGTGTACCAGATGTCTGTCGATATACAGCAGCGGCGTTTCGTTTGGCGCTTCATGAACCACGTGCGCTTCGAACAATTTTTGATATAACGTCTTACCCATGGTTATGCCCCTTGCGCCACAAAACGCGCAATCACGTCGCCCATTTCATTGGTACCGATCGCGTTGCTGGTACTTGCCAGATCGGCGGTACGGTAACCTTCAGCCAGTGCGGTATTGACCGCTTTTTCGATCGCGTCTGCGACATCATCCGCACCCAGGCTGTAGCGCAGCAGCAGCGCCAGCGACAGAATCTGCGCAATCGGGTTGGCAATGTCTTTACCTGCGATATCCGGCGCGGAGCCGCCAGCAGGCTCGTACAGGCCAAAGCCTTGCTCGTTCAGGCTTGCGGAAGGCAGCATGCCCATTGAACCGGTGATCATGGCGCACTCGTCGGACAGAATGTCACCGAACAGGTTAGAACACAGCATCACGTCAAACTGAGACGGATCTTTAATTAACTGCATCGTCGCGTTATCAATATACAGATGAGACAGCTTCACATCTGGATAGGCTTTGGCGACTTCATTAACGATTTCGCGCCACATAATCGAACTTTGCAGCACGTTGGCTTTATCAATAGAGGTCACGATGCTGCGACGTTTGCGAGCGGATTCAAACGCGATGTGCGCGATACGCTCAATCTCGAAACGGTGATACACCTCGGTATCGAAAGCACGCTCATACTGACCGCTACCTTCACGCCCTTTTGGCTGGCCGAAGTAGATGCCGCCCGTCAGTTCGCGGACGCACAGAATATCAAAGCCTTTCGCGGCGATGTCGCTACGCAGTGGGCAAAACGCTTCCAGCCCCTGATACAAGCGAGCAGGGCGCAGGTTGCTGAACAGTTTGAAGTGTTTACGCAAAGGCAACAACGCACCGCGCTCCGGCTGCTCTGCCGGTGGCAGGTGTTCCCATTTCGGGCCGCCCACGGAACCGAACAGAATTGCATCGGCCTGCTCACAGCCCGCAATGGTTGCCTGCGGCAGCGGCGTACCCTGACGGTCAATGGCGATACCGCCAACGTCATATTCGCTGGTGGTAATGCGGATGCCAAAACGCTGACGTACCGCATCCAGTACTTTATGGGCCTGCGCCATTACTTCCGGGCCAATGCCGTCTCCGGGTAAAACGGCGATATGGTAGCTCTTTGTCATCACACTGTTTCCTGACTGTTTTGTTGTTTGCTATCGTTTTGTTGTTGGCTATTGTGCTGCTGCAGACGTTGAATTTCTTTTTCTACCTGCTGAGCACGTTTGATGTTGTTTAATACATTTACCATTGCCTGTGCGGAAGATTCAACGATATCCGTCGCCAGACCGACGCCGTGGAAACGGCGGCCCTGATAATCTGCAACGATATCAACCTGACCCAGCGCATCACGACCCTGACCTTTGGCAGTCAGTTGGTATTTAACCAGTGAAACCTGATAACCGGTAATGCGGTTGATTGCCTGATAAACGGCATCGACCGGGCCATTCCCCGTGGCGGCTTCTGACTGGGTCTCTTCGCCGCAGATCAGTTTGACAGAAGCGGTTGCCATCACGCTGGAACCGGACTGAACGCTGAAATAATCCAGATGGTAGAACTCAGGCTCTTCCTGCTGACGGTTGATAAAGGCCAGCGCTTCCAGATCGTAATCAAATACCTGACCTTTCTTATCTGCCAGTTTCAGGAAGGCGGAGTACAGATCGTCCAGATTGTAATCGCTGTCCTGATAGCCCATTTCTTCCATGCGGTGTTTCACCGCGGCGCGACCGGAACGGGAAGTCAGGTTCAACTGCACTTCTTTCAGGCCAATGGATTCCGGCGTCATGATTTCGTAGTTTTCACGGTTCTTCAGCACGCCATCCTGGTGAATACCGGAAGAGTGAGCGAAGGCGTTGGCACCTACCACCGCTTTGTTAGCAGGGATAGGCATATTACAAATCTGGCTGACCAACTGGCTGGTGCGGTAGATTTCCTGATGATTGATATTGGTGTGGACATTCAGGATGTTATGGCGGGTTTTGATCGCCATGATGACTTCTTCCAGTGAACAGTTACCCGCACGTTCGCCGATACCGTTCAATGTGCCTTCGACCTGACGAGCCCCGGCGTGCACCGCCGCCATAGCGTTGCCGACCGCCAAACCCAGATCGTCGTGGGTGTGAACAGAAATAATGGCTTTATCGATATTAGGAACGCGTTGGTACAAAGAGGAGATGATGTTGCCGAACTCATGCGGCATGGTATAGCCGACGGTATCCGGGATATTGATGGTGCGGGCGCCGGCGTTGATGGCAGCCTCAACCACGCGACACAAGTCTGGGATTGGCGTGCGGCCCGCATCTTCGCAGGAAAATTCAACGTCGTCTGTGTAGTTACGTGCGCGTTTGATCATGTAAATGGCGCGTTCGATCACTTCATCCAGCGTGCTGCGCAGCTTCGTGGCGATGTGCATCGGCGAGGTCGCGATAAAGGTGTGGATACGGAACGCTTCTGCGACACGCAGCGCTTCTGCGGCGACATCGATGTCCTTTTCGACACAGCGGGTCAGGCCGCACACACGACTGTTTTTGATGTTGCGGGCGATGGTCTGAACGGATTCAAAGTCGCCGGGAGAGGAAACTGGAAAGCCCACCTCCATAACATCAACGCCCATACGTTCCAGGGCGAAAGCAATTTGCAGCTTTTCTTTTACACTCAGACTCGCCTGTAAAGCCTGCTCACCATCGCGTAATGTGGTATCAAAAATAATGACTTGCTCGCTCATCGGTTTAGTTCCTTGTCGTGTCTACTTGTACTTGGCGCTCGGCGAGTAAAAAAAAACCCGCGCATCAGCGCGGGTTTTTTGTATCGTGTGGCGAGAAACTTAGTTCTGAATTCTGCCCACAAACCTACCGCGCAAGAAGGATGCGTTTAGTAGTAGGCTTAGTAGGACAGTAAAGTTGAACATGGTGTCTCGTCATCTAAAATTCGGTGTTGCTTTATTGGTACGCGATTATCAGGGATATGTCAACTTTTGATTGGTGTGATGCGCGTCAAGTAAACCAGCGATAGCCAGCGGCGAATGCACGAAAGAACGTTGCGGTTTTGAACAATGGCGGTAGACTGCACGCCAAATAATGTACAGCTGTACGCTGAAACGCTGTCGACTTCACTTCCCTTATAAATTCTTTTACAGATGACTAATCATTTACAGCCATATCATGTGGTGCACCGGGTTCAAGATCGGATCAATCAGTGTGCGGGTCGTATTGCGCTGCGCGAGTGGACGCCTGCGGGCGAACAACAGCTCACCTGGACACAGGCCGGACAGCGCATTCAGCGCATTGCCAGCGCGCTTTTAGCGTTGGGCGTAGATGTTCAGGAGCGGGTGGCCATTTTTTCTTATAACTCGATGAACTGGTCGCTGGCCGACCTGGCGCTGCTGCACCTGCGGGCGATCAGTGTGCCAATCTATGCCACGAATACGGCGGCACAGGCGGCGTTCATCATCAATGATGCCGATATCCGTACGATATTCGTTGGTGGTCAGGAGCAGTTGGATGCGTTGCTGTCGTTACGCGAGAGCTGCCCGCAACTGCGAAATATTATCGTGATGGATGAGGGCGTTAACCTGCGCGGTAGCGACATTGCGCAATCTCTACAGGAATTTGAAGCGCAGGCCGTAGACGATTTCTGGCGTGATGAATGGCAAACGCGTATCGACAGTCGCGATCTCAACGATCTGTTTACGCTGATTTATACCTCTGGCACCACCGGTGAGCCGAAAGGCGTCATGCTGGATTACACCAACATGGCGATGCAGCTTAAGCTACACGACGATCGTCTGGATATGTCAGAAAATGACGTATCGCTCTGTTTTTTACCGCTTTCTCACGTATTTGAACGCGCGTGGAGCTTTGTCATTATGCATCGTGGCGCCCAGAACGTGTATCTCAACAACACGAATCTGGTTCGTGATGCGATGCAGGCGGTCAAACCTACCGTGATGTGCGCTGTACCGCGTTTTTATGAGAAAGTTTACAGCGCAATTCATGAAAAAGTGGCGCAGGCGCCGTGGTATCGCCAGCGGCTCTTCAACTGGGCGGTGACGCAGGGGAAACACGTGTTTCTGGCTAGTCAGACGGCGAAAAAAGCAGGGCTCTTCCGCCGCGTTATGCATCGCTATGCCGATCGTCTGGTGTTAGGGAAACTTCGCCAGCTTCTGGGAGGCGAGATTCGCTTTATGCCCGCAGCGGGCGCGCGACTGGATGACAACATCATTTTGTTTTTCCGCGCGATCGGGATTCGCATCATTTACGGTTACGGCATGACCGAAACCTGTGCGACGGTTTCCTGCTGGGAAGAGAGCCGTTTCCGCTTAGGCTCTATCGGTACGCCGCTGCCGGGTATTGAAGTTCGTATTGGTGAGGAAAACGAGATTCAGGTACGCGGTGCGACCATCATGCGGGGTTATTTCCATCGCCCGCAAGAAACCGCAGAAACCTTTACTGAGGACGGCTGGCTGAGAACTGGCGATGCGGGAGAGCTGGATGCCAACGGTAACCTGTTTATTACCGAACGCTTGAAGGATCTGATGAAAACGTCGGGCGGTAAATATATTGCCCCACAGCATCTGGAAGGGACGCTGGGACAGGATCGTTTCATCGAGCAGGTGGCGATTATCGCGGATACGCGCAAGTACGTGTCTGCGCTGATTGTTCCCTGTTTCGAAGCACTGGAAGAATACGCTCACTCCATCAATCTGAAGTACCACGATCGACTGGAATTGCTGCGTCACAGCCATATTATTGAGCTGTTCGAGCAGCGCCTGCGGGAGATGCAGAAGGAACTTTCTCGGGTTGAGCAGGTGAAGAAATTCACGCTGTTGCCTATACCGTTTTCGATGGAGGAAGGGGAGCTGACGCCAACGCTCAAGCTACGCAGGAAGATTATCAACCAGCGTTACCAGCTGGAAATTGATGCGATGTACGCAGAATCCTGATGGTGTTGGAGGCCGGATAACCCGTTTCCTGAAAAGAAAAGGGATTTTTCGGCCTCAAGATTTCGCTCTGTAATTCATGTCCTTCATGGACGATCTCTCAGGTATGACGGTTCCCTGTCAGTATTTTATCTCAGTTCTTTTTTCCCTCACGTTCAATTTCCCCTGGTCCTGATTAAGGGCGGTGGTTTTTTGCCGTTTGTCTGCGTCATAATCTGGCGTTATGTTAATGGGTTATTAGTCACCCCTATAATATTTCGTCTTCTTGTACTAAAAATTAACAGTATTAACACTTAACTTTATTAACTTAAGGTGAGCGCGGGGATTTCCCCCGGTCAATACAGAAGCGGATTCCGCTTTCTGAACAAAAGAGGCAAACCCATGGAGATGTTGTCAGGCGCCGAAATGGTGGTCCGATCGTTGATCGATCAGGGCGTAAAACATGTGTTCGGTTATCCGGGCGGTGCGGTGTTGGATATTTATGATGCTCTGCATACGGTCGGTGGCATCGAGCATATTTTGGTGCGGCATGAGCAAGGTGCGGTACATATGGCCGATGGCTATGCGCGTGCGACGGGCGAGGTCGGCGTTGTGCTGGTCACGTCCGGCCCTGGTGCGACCAACGCCATTACCGGTATCGCCACGGCGTATATGGACTCCATTCCTATGGTGGTGTTGTCCGGTCAGGTTGCGACTTCGCTGATTGGTTATGATTCCTTTCAGGAATGCGACACGGTGGGGATTTCCCGCCCTATCGTGAAACACAGCTTTTTGGTCAAAAAAACCGAAGATGTCCCAACGATCCTGAAAAAAGCGTTTTATCTGGCGTCCAGCGGGCGTCCGGGTCCGGTCGTCGTCGATTTGCCGAAAGACATCATGAATCCGGCAAATAAGCTGCCGTACGTTTATCCTGAAAGCGTCAGCATGCGTTCCTATAATCCGACGGTTCAGGGGCACAAAGGCCAGATTCGTCGTGCGCTGCAAACGCTGCTAGCGGCAAAAAAACCGATTATCTACAGCGGCGGCGGCGTGATTAACGCGGAGTGTCACGAAGAGCTGCTGACGCTGGCGGAAAAACTTAACCTGCCAGTGACCACTTCTCTGATGGGACTCGGTGGTTTTCCCGGTACGCACCGTCAGTGCCTCGGTATGCTGGGGATGCACGGGACGTATGAAGCCAATACGGCGATGCATAACGCCGATGTGATTTTCGCCGTGGGGGTGCGTTTCGACGACCGTACGACGAACAATCTGGCGAAATATTGCCCGAATGCGACTGTACTGCACATTGATGTCGATCCCGCGTCGATTTCCAAAACGGTCAACGCCGATATCCCTATCGTTGGCGACGCTAAACAGGTGCTAACCCTGATGCTGGAGCTGCTGGAACAGGATGGCGCGCCGCAGCAGTTTGATGCGCTACGCGACTGGTGGCAGAGCATTGAGCAGTGGCGTGCCCGTCACTGCCTGAAATACAGCACCGAAGGCGAGAAAATCAAACCGCAGGCGGTGATTGAAACGCTGCATCGTCTGACTGAAGGCAAAGCCTATGTGGCATCAGACGTTGGTCAGCACCAAATGTTCGCCGCGCTGTATTATCCGTTCGATTTACCGCGCCGCTGGGTGAACTCCGGTGGGTTGGGCACGATGGGCTTTGGCCTGCCTGCGGCACTGGGTATCAAGCTCGCGCTGCCGGAAGAGACCGTGATTTGCGTAACGGGCGACGGCAGTATCCAGATGAATATTCAGGAGCTTTCTACGGCTCTGCAATATGATTTGCCCGTTGTGGTCATTAACCTGAACAACCGCTTCCTCGGTATGGTGAAGCAGTGGCAGGACATGATTTACTCTGGCCGTCATTCCAGTTCTTACATGGAATCGCTACCGGATTTCGTCAAGCTGGCTGAAGCATACGGCCACATCGGGATTTCTATCGATACGCCGGACGAACTGGAAAGTAAGTTGTCGCAGGCGTTGGCGCAGAAAGATCGTCTGGTGTTTGTTGATATCAACATCGACAGCAGCGAGCATGTTTACCCCATGCAGATTCGCGGTGGGGCGATGGATGAAATGTGGTTGAGCAAAACGGAGAGGACCTGATCATGCGGCGGATTTTGTCAGTATTACTTGAGAATGAATCAGGCGCCTTGTCACGTGTCGTCGGCCTGTTTTCACAGCGCGGCTACAACATCGAAAGCCTGACGGTAGCCCCAACCGAAGATCCTACGCTATCCCGGATGACGATTCAGACGGTAGGCGATGAGAAAGTGCTGGAGCAGATCGAAAAACAACTGCACAAGCTGGTGGATGTTCTGCGCGTCAGTGAACTGGGTCAGGGCGCGCACGTTGAGCGTGAAATCATGCTGGTGAAGCTGCAAGCCACAGGATATGGTCGCGAAGAAGTGAAACGCTGCGCCGATATTTTCCGCGGTCAGATTGTGGATGTTACTGCCTCGCTTTATACCGTACAGCTTGCTGGCACCAGCGACAAACTGGACGCCTTCCTCAGTGCCGTGCGTGAAGTGGCCGAAATTGTTGAAGTAGCACGCTCCGGGATCGTCGGCGTATCACGCGGCGATAAAATCATGCGTTAATCGACTTTTCGCTGCTTTTTCCTTTCAGAGGCCCGATAATAGTATCGGGCCTTTTTATTGGTTCATCGCGCTTTACCGGGGAACGCTGCTTTAATTTTCAGGAAGAAGTAGTCGTTATCCCGGTATCCATAAGCCATTCGCTTTAGTACCTTGATTTTGTTATTCATCCCCTCCAGCACACTCGTATTCAGACGATGTTCAGCACTGGCGATTATCCCGCTCACGTAGCCCTTGAGCTTATCTGCGAACTGCTGCAGCGCTTTTATATCGCTCTCCTGAGACTGCCTGTACCATTCATCCCAGCGATGCCGGGCCACCTCCTTATCCGGCGCATACCACAGCTCTTTCAGCGCAGTTTTCATCACGTACACGGTGTTCAGCGGCTGGTTGGCCTCCAGCAACTCTGCCAGCTTTACATCATGACCTGCTGGCAGATTTTCAGCGTTACGCAGCAACAGCCAGCGGCTGCGCTTGATAACCTTCCGGGCTTTCGCGTTGTCACGTAGCTGATTCGCCTGGTCAACCCGCACCCTGTCGATGACCTCGCGACCGAACTTCGCCACCACGTGGAACAAATCATAGACCACTTCCGCCTGTGGGCATTGCTCCCTGACTTCAAGGTCCAGCGCCGTGTTCATGTCCATTGCGACAGACTCGATAGCCGCGCAGCCTTCCGGTCCCAGCCAGGTGAAGAACGGGCGGAAGGCCGCGCGGCTGCGACCTTCCCCGACCCACAGCACCTGCTGCGTATCAGCGTCCACGACCACAGTGGCATAGCGATGGCCTTTAAACAGGGCGAACTCATCCATTATCAGGCGGCGAAGTGTATGTCGCTCTGGCTCCTGCAATTCCCGACGCAAACGGCGGAGGTCGATATTCTTGATGGTGTGCCAGTGCAGGCCTGTCAGCTGTGCTACGTGCTTCACGGGGAGTAGACGGCTAAGAGACTCAACCCAGACGGATAATGTAGAGGTGTAACGCTGCCTCTCAGGCAACCAGGAGATACGTTCGGTGGCAACACCGCAGCAGGCGCAGCGAAGACGACGAACAGGAACCAGAAGGGTGACGCGCCAGTGCAGCAAATCCCGCTCACGAACCTGACGTACAGAGACATCATGAACGGCACAGTCTCTTCGGCCACATCGGCGGCACTGGGGTGCAAAACGGGGGTCTGGGCGAAGCGTAATAAGCAGCGCATCAGATGAGGAATGGGAAAAGGAGTCAACGGTAAAGCCTTCCCAGAAAAGGGAAGAGAGGTTAGCATTCATGGCAGACGGCGGTTGAGTGGTCGGTTGGTGTTTTGGCGAATACAAAACTAACCACTTTTACCGCCGTTTTCTATTGGTTCACGCTTAAGCGCGATGAACCTTTTTATTTCCCTTATCTTATATAGACGCAATATATTTCAGGTTAAAAGACGTCCATTATTGATATGACAGCTTGAAATATGCGGGTAACGTGATAAAAGCAGTTGCCGTACAAAAGCTTCTGCTGTTAGATCTACGCCATATCCATGATGATTTTATGGTCATCACACTATTTATTATTTATCCGGCCTATTTATTTTCCGGCCTACTAAGGGGTTACCGTGAAACTGGATGAAATCGCGCGTCTTGCGGGTGTTTCACGCACGACAGCCAGCTATGTTATTAACGGGAAAGCGAAGCAATATCGCGTGAGCGATAAGACCGTTGAGAAAGTCATGGCTGTCGTCAGGGAGCACAATTATCATCCCAACGCCGTCGCGGCTGGATTACGTGCCGGACGCACACGTTCAATTGGTTTGGTTATTCCCGATCTGGAAAATACCAGCTATACACGCATCGCCAATTATCTGGAGCGTCAGGCCAGACAGCGCGGATACCAGTTATTAATTGCGTGTTCAGAAGATCAGCCGGACAACGAGATGCGCTGTATTGAGCATCTGTTACAGCGTCAGGTTGACGCTATTATCGTTTCTACCGCATTACCCCCCGAGCATCCGTTTTATCAGCGCTGGATAAACGGCAACCTGCCGATTATAGCGTTGGACAGAGCGTTAGATCGCGAGCACTTTACCAGCGTGGTTGGAGCCGATCTTGAAGATGCCGAAATGCTGGCGCAGGAATTACGCAAAGTGCCTGCGAAATCGGTACTGTATCTTGGCGCTTTGCCTGAGCTTTCTGTTAGCTTTTTGCGCGAGCAAGGGTTCCGTCAGGCGTGGGCGGGCGATCCGCGTGAAGTGAATTATCTTTATTCCAATAGTTATGAGCGCGTAGCCGCCGCTGCCGCGTTTATGGATTATCTGAAAAATAACCCGATGCCTGAAGCGCTGTTCACGACGTCATTTCCGCTATTGCAGGGAGTGATGGACGTTAACCTGAAGATTAACGGACGTTTGCCGAATAATCTGGCTATCGCGACCTTTGGGGATAATGAACTGTTGGATTATCTGGAATGCCCGGTATTGTCTGTCGCTCAGCGCCATCGTGAAGTCGCGGAACGCGTACTGGAGCTGGTGTTGGCCAGTCTGGATGAGCCGAAAAGACCGAAGCCCGGTTTGAATCGTATCCGGCGTAACCTGTACCGTCGTGGCTCATTAAGCCGCGTGTAATCTCTCTGCCTTTCTGCGCCATAGATGACTATGGCGCTTCTTCTTGACGACTCGCTACTGCTCAATCTCAACTCACAACCCACTCTTACTTTGCTTTTATGGCAACGCCACGCGGAATAGCCGACGGCAATATTCCAGGAAATAACCGTATATCACGCCTGTCACCATCGATATCACCAGATTACTGGTAACGGCCGTCAGGATTTGCGCGGGATTCGCCCCGATAGACCAGAGAATGATGGCGTAAACCGGGGATTGGAAACTGACATAGGCAAACAGATCGCCAAGGCTGCGTACCAGAAAATGCTCACCACCGTGACGTCTGGCTATATTCAACACGCGATCGCGATACAGCCCGTACGGCCAGGCAATGGCAATATTAACGGGGATAGACAGTAAACGTGAAGACAGCGATTGCTCGAAGCTCATCCCTGAAAGCATGATTTCTATCGCCATCCCAGTAATGAAACAATAGACAACGAGCGCAAAGGTATCTGCGGTGGCGCTTCGCAATCGTGACGTCGGGGAAAACATACCGTGTTGCTCCATTCTTAGGGTGGATAAACTGGTGTAATGGTTTTGTGTGGTTTTTGTCATGCCTTATTTTATTTGTGTAGTTTACATCACTGACTTATTGGCTTTGTACTAGTTAAAAATATTTATTTGTGCGCATTTTTTATACTTTCCCGCTACTTTATATCTATCCGATAAGTTTCCCGTTTTTTTATCGCGGTAAGAGATTTAAAATTTTTTAGAAACAATATGTTATGGTTTTTTAGGGCAAGGTGTTTCCGCGAGGGGGTAATGGTATTAAAGGAAGTGAGTAAATGACCGATAAAAGAGGGCTGCTTATGGCACCCACTCATGCTTCTCTTGGGAGGATAAATGAGACACGTTGTGTGACCCCACTTTCTGAGCCAGCATGGCCGTTCAGGGAATCGTTAGTTGCGGGTTTGGCGGAGCATTAAGTCAGGTAAATCGGCTGATTCATCAAGAATCGATGAGGCTGATGTTAAAAATGTGACATTGAGCAACTGTCAGCTGCGCGGTATGATTCTGCGCGCGCATGCAGCCCTTGGTATTCAAGGTATTCTGGGCGAGTAAGACAATTCTGAAAACGGTTGTCTTTGGTATCAGCGTATGACAGTAAAAATAATCGAGATGCCGTAGTGAATAGCGATATGTTTGTAATGTTCCCATTCTGTTATGAATTTTTCTCAAATTATCATGACGTTAATCTTCGTTAATTTTGACTCCTTATTCCTTTTACCTCTATGCCGGCTCCAATTCATTCAGGAATAATCCCAAAGCGCGCCAGCTCTGGCTTGACAAGGTTTTCATACCCTCCGTACACTCTTAAAGGTGGGAATTTGTGGGGTAAAGTGGTGAAAAAGGTGATGAAGGGGTAACTCAGGTATGTTTCGTGGGGCTACGCTGGTTAACCTCGACAGTAAAGGGCGCCTTGCTGTGCCTACCCGATATCGGGAAATGCTGAATGGGGAATCGCAAGGTCAAATGGTTTGCACCATTGATCTGCATCAGCCATGCCTGCTGCTTTATCCCTTACCTGAATGGGAAATTATTGAACAAAAGCTGTCTCGCTTATCGAGCATGAACCCCGCTGAACGCCGCGTTCAGCGCTTGTTATTAGGGCATGCCAGCGAGTGCCAAATGGATAGTGCAGGGCGTTTGTTGATTGCGAATACGTTAAGGCAGCATGCGGACCTTAAAAAAGAAGTGATGCTAGTCGGGCAGTTCAACAAGTTTGAGCTGTGGGATGAACAGACTTGGTATCAACAGGTCAGGGATGATATTGACGCTGAACAATCGACTCAGGAACCCTTATCTGATCGGTTGCAGGACCTATCGCTATAGTCATGCTGGAAAATTATAAACATACCACCGTCCTGTTGGATGAGGCCGTAAATGGTCTGAACATTCGCAGCGGCGGCATATACATCGACGGCACGTTTGGCCGTGGTGGTCACTCTCGTCTGATTCTCTCCCAACTGGGGCCGGAAGGACGCCTGTTAGCTATCGATCGCGATCCTCAGGCTATTGAAGCTGCTAAAGCGATTGACGATCCTCGTTTCTCTATTATTCACGGGCCGTTTTCCGCCATCGCGGAGTATGTTTCGGAGCTTGGTCTGACCGGGCAGATCGACGGTGTTCTGCTCGATCTTGGCGTGTCTTCTCCACAGCTTGATGACCCTGAGCGTGGGTTTTCGTTTATGCGCGATGGCCCGCTGGATATGCGTATGGATCCGACGCGCGGCTTGTCCGCCGCCGAGTGGCTGATGAAAGCGGAAGCGGAAGATATTGTCTGGGTCTTGAAAACGTTCGGCGAAGAGCGTTTTGCCAAGCGCATTGCCCGCGCGATTGTAGAACGTAACCGCACTGAGCCGATGACGCGGACAAAAGAGCTGGCCGAATTGATCGCGGCTGCCAGCCCGGTGAGAGAAAAACATAAGCACCCGGCGACGCGCAGTTTTCAGGCGATCCGCATTTATATCAACAGCGAGCTGGAAGAGATCGAGCGTGCGTTAGAAGGTGCGTTAAGCGTACTGGCTCCGCAGGGACGTCTGTCAGTCATTAGCTTCCACTCATTAGAAGATCGAATTGTGAAACGGTTTATTCGCCACCAGAGCCGTGGGCCACAGGTGCCTGCTGGTTTACCGTTAACAGAAGAGCAACTGCGTAGTCAGGGCGGGCAGACGTTAAAAGCCGTCGGAAAGAAATTGATGCCTTCGGAAGCAGAAATTGCAGAAAACCCGCGCGCGCGCAGTTCCGTGCTGCGGTTCGCTGAGAGATTGCCGGCATGATCGGTAACGAGCGGCACACTCTGGTTGGCGTCATCGGTGAGGATCTGCTGCGTAATGCAAAGCTCCCGATGTTGCTGATGATTGCCGTACTGGTTTCTGCCGTTTTTGTGGTGACAACAGCACACAAGACGCGTTTGCTGACAGCGGAACGTGAACAGCTTCTGCTGGAGCGTGATGCGTTGGATATCGAATGGCGAAATCTGATCCTGGAAGAGAACTCACTTGGGGATCATAGCCGCGTTGAGCGGATCGCGACGGAAAAACTGCAAATGGGGCATGTCGATCCGTCACAGGAAAATATTGTGGTTAAGCAATGAACTAAATAGGCAACCAGTTAAGCATGAAAGCAGCCCGTACAGGAAAGTTAAAGCGCCAGGAAGATCAAGCCAGCTTTGTTAGCTGGCGTTTTGCGTTGCTTTGCGGCTGTATCCTGCTTGCGATGTTTGGTCTGATGGCTCGTGCGGCTTACCTCCAGGTGATCAATCCAGACAAACTGGTGCGTGAAGGGGATATGCGTTCCCTGCGCGTACAGGAAGTGCCGACGGCACGCGGTATGATTAGCGATCGCGCGGGTCGTCCTTTAGCTGTCAGCGTACCGGTGAATGCCGTTTGGGCGGATCCGAAAGAAGTGAACGATCGTGGTGGGATTACGTTGGATACGCGCTGGAAAGCCCTGTCTGACGCACTTGATATCCCGCTGGATCAACTGGCTACGAAGATCAACGCTAACCCGAAAGGGCGCTTTGTTTACCTTGCGCGTCAGGTGAATCCTGCCATTGGCGAATACGTCCATAAACTGAAACTGCCGGGCATTAATCTGCGACAGGAATCTCGCCGGTATTATCCTTCCGGTCAAGTGACCTCTCACCTCATCGGCTTCACTAATATCGATGGACAAGGCATTGAAGGGGTAGAGAAAAGCTTTGATCGCTGGCTGACCGGGCAACCCGGTGAACGCACCGTGCGTAAAGACCGATTTGGCCGCGTCATTGAAGATATCTCCTCGGTTGATAGTCAGGCTGCACATAATCTGGCGCTGAGTATTGATGAGCGTTTGCAGGCGCTGGTTTACCGCGAACTTAACAACGCCGTTGCCTTTAACAAAGCGGAGTCAGGCACGGCCGTGCTGGTTGATGTGAATACCGGTGAAGTCCTGGCGATGGCCAATAGCCCGTCTTATAACCCTAATAATCTGGCGGATACGCCGAAAGAGATTATGCGTAACCGCGCCATCACCGATATCTTCGAACCAGGTTCTACGGTGAAACCGATGGTGGTGATGACGGCGCTGCAACGCGGTGTCATCAAAGAAAATAGCGTGCTCAATACGCTACCTTATTACATTAATGGTCATGAAATCAAAGATGTAGCGCGCTATAGCGAATTGACGCTGACGGGCGTGCTGCAGAAATCGAGTAACGTCGGTGTTTCCAGACTGGCGTTAGCGATGCCTTCCTCTGCGCTGGTAGATACTTACTCGCGTTTTGGATTAGGAAAAGCGACCAATTTGGGGTTGGTCGGAGAAAGCAGTGGCTTATACCCTCAAAAACAACGGTGGTCTGACATAGAGAGGGCCACCTTTTCTTTCGGCTACGGGCTGATGGTAACACCGTTACAGTTAGCCCGAGTCTACGCCACGATCGGCAGTTTCGGCATTTATCGTCCGCTGTCGATTACGAAAGTTGATCCACCCGTTCCCGGCGAGCGTGTTTTCCCTGAAGCGCTGGTACGTTCCGTGGTGCACATGATGGAAAGCGTTGCGCTGCCCGGCGGCGGCGGTACCAAAGCCGCCATCAAAGGCTACCGTATCGCGATTAAAACCGGTACGGCTAAAAAGGTCGGCCCGGATGGCAAATACATCAACAAATATATTGCCTATACGGCTGGCGTAGCTCCAGCCAGTAACCCACGTTTTGCTCTGGTTGTCGTGATCAACGATCCGCAGGCAGGGAAGTATTACGGCGGTGCAGTTTCTGCGCCAATCTTTGGCGCCATCATGGGTGGCGTTCTGCGTACGATGAATATCGAACCGGATGCGTTGCCGTCGGGCGACAAAAACGAGTTTGTAATTAATAGAGAAGAGGGATCAGGTGGCAGATCGTAATTTGCGCGATTTACTTGCGCCGTGGGTGCAAGACACTCCGGCGCGCGCGCTGCGGGAAATGACATTAGACAGCCGCGTTGCGGCTGCCGGGGATCTGTTTGTCGCGATTGTCGGGCATAAAACAGATGGACGGCGCTATATTCCGCAGGCAATTGCGCAAGGCGTAGCAGCGATCGTGGCCGAAGCAGAAGGTGAGGCTGCTGATGGCACCGTTCGCGAAATGCACGGTGTGCCAGTGGTCTATCTCAGTAATCTGAACCAGCGGCTTTCCGCACTGGCAGGCCGCTTTTATCAGCAGCCGGCGGAAAAGTTACAGCTGATCGGCGTAACGGGAACCAACGGAAAAACGACGACGACTCAGCTTCTGGCGCAGTGGAGTCAGGCACTAGGCGAAACAAGCGCCGTGATGGGCACTGTCGGCAATGGCCTACTGGGTCGTGCGATTCCAACAGAGAATACGACGGGATCCGCCGTTGATGTTCAGCAGGTGTTGAGCCAGTTGGTCGAGCAAGGTGCGACATTCGCCGCAATGGAAGTCTCTTCCCACGGGTTGGTGCAGCATCGTGTCGCGGCGTTGCCATTCGCGGCAGCGGTGTTCACTAACCTGAGCCGCGACCATCTTGATTATCACGGCGATATGGAGAGCTATGAAGCGGCCAAATGGGCGCTGTTCGCCGATCATCGCGTAGGGCAGATGATTATCAATGCCGATGATGAAGTTGGGCTGCGCTGGTTGGCAAAGTTGCCGGATGCGGTTGCTGTCACTATGGAGAACAATCTGGTCCCCGGCTGCCGTGGGCGCTGGCTGAAGGCGACACAGATTGATTATCACGACAACGGGGCCACGATTGCGTTTGATTCAAGCTGGGGGAACGGCGAAATCGAAAGTCGCCTGATGGGCGCGTTTAACGTCAGCAATATGCTGTTGGCGCTGGCAACGCTGCTGTCTCTCGGCTATCCGCTCGACAAGTTGGTCATTACGGGCTCTCAATTGCAACCCGTGTGTGGCCGCATGGAAGTTTTCCATGCTGAAGGAAAACCTACGGTCGTTGTTGATTATGCCCATACGCCGGACGCGCTGGAAAAAGCGCTCGACGCTGCACGTTTGCACTGTCTGGGGAAACTCTGGTGTGTGTTTGGTTGCGGCGGCGATCGTGATAAAGGTAAGCGCCCACTTATGGGTGGCATCGCAGAACAACTGGCCGATCGTGTTGTGGTTACGGATGATAACCCGCGCAGTGAAGAACCTCAGGCGATTGTTGCCGATATTCTCTCCGGGCTGCTGGATGCCGGGCGGGTTCAGGTTATTCACGGGCGTGCTGAAGCGGTTACCAGCGCGATCATGCAGGCGCAGGAAAATGACGTCGTGCTGGTTGCAGGCAAAGGGCACGAAGATTACCAACTGGTTGGCAATCAGCGTCTTGATTACTCCGATCGTATCACCGTTGCCCGTCTGCTGGGGGTGATTGCATGATTCGCGTCTCCCTGCAACAGCTTGCCACGGTGCTGAATGCGCAACTGATTGGTAAAAACATAGATATTGAAGATGTTTCAACCGATACGCGTAAGCTGGCGCCTGGCTGCCTGTTTGTCGCGCTGAAAGGCGAGAAATTCGACGCGCATGATTACGCTGCTGATGCGGTAACAGGCGGCGCGGCGGCTCTGTTAGTCAGTAAGCACTTACCTATTGATGTGCCACAACTGTTGGTAAGCGATACGCGTTTGGCTTTGGGGCAATTGGGCGCCTGGGTTCGCCAGCAGTCAACGGCGCGCGTAGTCGCCCTGACCGGCTCTTCCGGCAAAACTTCGGTTAAAGAGATGACAGCGGCGATTCTGCGCCAGTGCGGTTCCGTGCTGTATACCGCCGGTAATTTTAACAACGATATCGGTGTGCCGCTTACGCTGTTACGTCTGACCGCGGAACATCAGTTTGCGGTGATTGAGCTGGGCGCCAATCATATTGGTGAGATTGCCTATACCACCGATCTGGTGCGCCCGGAAAGCGCGCTGGTCAATAATTTGGCTGCTGCGCATTTGGAAGGTTTTGGTTCACTGGCTGGTGTGGCGCAGGCGAAAGGTGAGATTTTTGCCGGTTTGCCGGCAGATGGCGTGGCGATCGTGAATGCAGACAGCAATGATTTCCCGCATTGGCAGGTCATGCTGAATCATAAAACTGTTTGGCGCTTCTCGCCGCAGGCTGCTTGCGATATCAATTTTTTTGCCAGCGACGTAGAGGTGTTAGCGCAGGGTACCCGTTTCACTCTGCACACGCCATTTGGTGAAACGCAGGTTCTGCTGCCTTTACCGGGTCGGCATAACATTTCGAACGCACTGGCGGCGGCTTCGCTGGCAATGTCCGTTGGGGCGACGCTGGAAGCCGTTAAAACCGGGTTATCTCAGCTACAGGCGGTGCCGGGAAGGCTGTTTCCGATTGTCCTGTCTGAAGGCAAGCTGCTGTTGGATGACAGTTACAACGCCAATGTGGGTTCCATGACGGCGGCAGCACAGGTACTGGCGGAAATGCCCGGCTACCGCGTGATGGTTGTGGGTGACATGGGCGAGCTGGGGGATGACGCTCCAGAGTGCCATCGTCAGGTAGGCGAAGCGGCGCGGGTTGCGGGCATCGATCGCGTATTGAGTGTGGGAACATTGAGTGAATTGATCGGCACTGCCAGCGGCAATGGTGAGCATTTTCAGGATAAAGCTGCACTGGTTTCACGTTTGAAGGTGCTGATGTCAGAACATAACGTCATCAGTGTATTGGTTAAAGGCTCACGCAGTGCTGCGATGGAGCAGGTTGTACATGCATTACAGGAGAATGCGCAATGTTAGTATGGCTGGCCGAACATTTGGCCAAACTTTATACCGGCTTTAACGTCTTTTCTTATTTGACGTTCCGCGCCATTGTCAGCCTGCTGACCGCATTGGTTATTTCCTTATGGATGGGGCCGCACATGATCGCTGGCTGCAGCGTTTGCAGATTGGTCAGGTGGTGCGTAACGAAGGGCCTGAATCACATTTCAGCAAGCGCGGCACCCCAACGATGGGGGGCGTGATGATCCTGGTGGCGATTATCCTTTCCGTTTTGATGTGGGCAAATCTGTCTAACCCGTATGTTTGGTGCGTACTGCTGGTGTTAGCAGGCTACGGTGCGGTCGGTTTTGTTGATGATTATCGCAAAGTCGTCCGTAAGGATACCAAAGGGCTGATTGCCCGCTGGAAATATTTCTGGCAGTCGGTGATTGCACTCGTGGTGGCGTTCTCCATGTATTCCATCGGTAAGGATACGCCAGCCACACAGTTGGTTGTTCCGTTCTTCAAAGATGTGATGCCGCAACTGGGCTTGCTCTATGTTGCGTTGGCCTACTTTGTGATTGTCGGTACCAGTAATGCCGTAAACCTGACCGACGGTCTGGACGGGTTGGCGATCATGCCGACCGTGTTTGTGGCCGCTGGCTTTGCGCTGGTCGCATGGGCAACAGGGAACATGAATTTTGCCGGCTACCTGCATATTCCGTATATCCGCCATGCCAGTGAGCTGGTGATTGTTTGTACTGCGATTGTGGGCGCGGGGCTTGGGTTTCTGTGGTTTAACACCTATCCGGCGCAGGTTTTCATGGGGGACGTGGGGTCTCTGGCGCTGGGCGGCGCGTTGGGCACTATCGCGGTTCTCCTGCGTCAGGAATTTTTGTTGGTGATTATGGGCGGCGTCTTCGTGGTCGAAACGCTGTCGGTGATTCTGCAAGTTGGGTCCTTTAAGTTGCGTGGGCAGCGGATTTTCCGCATGGCGCCGATTCATCATCATTATGAACTTAAGGGCTGGCCGGAACCGCGCGTGATTGTGCGCTTCTGGATTATTTCGTTGATGCTGGTGCTGATTGGCCTGGCAACGTTGAAGGTACGATAAGACATGGTGGACTATCAGGGTAAAAAAGTTGTCATTATCGGGTTGGGCCTGACTGGGCTCTCCTGTGTTGATTTCTTTCTCGCACGCGGTGTGATACCGCGCGTGGTGGATACCCGTATCAGTCCGCCGGGTCTGGATAAACTGCCTGAGCAGGTAGGGCGACACCTCGGCAGTCTGAATGAAGACTGGCTGATGAACGCGGATTTGATCGTCGCTAGCCCCGGTGTGGCGTTGGCGACGCCGGTTCTGTGCGATGCTGCCGACGCTGGCATTGAAATCGTTGGCGATATTGAACTGTTCTGCCGTGAAGCACAGGCTCCGATTGTGGCGATTACCGGTTCTAACGGTAAAAGCACGGTGACGACGCTGGTCGGTGAAATGGCGCGTGCTGCAGGCTGGCAGGTGGGCGTTGGCGGTAATATCGGTCTTCCCGCGCTGCAACTGCTTGATCAGCCCGCTCAGCTTTATGTGTTGGAGCTGTCGAGTTTCCAACTGGAAACGACGAGCAGCCTGCACGCGACTGCGGCAACCATTCTGAACGTGACGGAAGATCACACCAACCGTTATCCGTTTGGTCTACAGCAGTATAGGGCAGCGAAATTACGCATTTATGAACACGCAGAGTTGTGTGTGGTAAACGCTGATGATGCGCTGACCATGCCAGTTCGCGGTGCGGATGCGCGCTGCCGTAGTTTTGGTGTCGACGTGGGCGATTATCATCTTAATCGTCAGCAGGGAGAAACCTGGCTGCGGGTAGACGGTGAGCGCGTGCTTAACACCCGTGAAATCAAGCTGGTTGGGCAGCACAACTATACGAATGCATTGGCGGCACTGGCGCTGGCTGATGCCGTGAAGATTCCACGTGCATCAGCGCTGACGGCGCTGACGACGTTTACCGGGTTGCCGCATCGTTTTCAAATGGCCTTCGAGCGCAATGGCGTGCGGTGGATCAATGATTCTAAAGCCACCAATGTGGGGAGCACTGAAGCTGCACTGAGCGGGTTGACCGTCGAAGGCACGCTGCACCTGCTGCTAGGTGGTGATGGAAAATCTGCCGACTTCTCACCACTGGTGCCGTATTTACAGGGTGAGCACGTTCGTTTGTACTGCTTCGGTCAGGATGGGCAACAGTTGTCTGCGCTGCGCCCAGAAATTGCCGAGCAGACAGAAACGATGGAACAGGCGATGCGTGTCATCGCCGAACGTGTTAAGCCAGGCGATATGGTGTTGCTGTCGCCTGCCTGCGCAAGTCTGGATCAATTCCGCAATTTTGAACAGCGAGGCGATGAATTCGCTCGTCTGGCGGAGGAGTTAGGCTGATGCGGTTCTTCGGGCTGGCGTTTATCGAACGCATCAAGAGCTGGGTTATGGGAACACGTGAAAGCGATACGCTGAGCGTGGTTCTCTATGACAGGACGTTGGTGTGGTTGACGCTTGGGCTGGCTGTGATTGGTTTTGTGATGGTGACGTCGGCTTCTATGCCAGTAGGACAACGCCTTGCCAGCGACCCGTTCCTGTTTGCGAAACGTGATGCGATTTATCTCGGGTTGGCATTTGGTTTGTCGTTAGTCACGTTGCGTATCCCGATGGAGATATGGCAGCGCTACAGCCCGGTGTTGTTATTGCTTGCGATGGTTATGCTGTTGGTGGTGCTGGCGGTGGGAAGCTCGGTCAACGGTGCATCCCGCTGGATTTCGCTGGGGCCGCTGCGTATTCAGCCTGCGGAATTATCCAAGCTGGCGCTGTTTTGCTACCTGTCCAGCTACATGGTGCGCAAAGTTGAAGAAGTGAGAAATAACTTCTGGGGCTTCTGCAAACCGATGGGTGTGATGGTGGTGTTGGCGGTGCTTCTGCTGGCGCAGCCTGACCTAGGCACTGTGGTTGTGCTCTTTATTACAACGCTGGCGATGCTGTTTCTGGCTGGTGCCAAGATGTGGCAGTTTCTGGCGATTATCGGCTGTGGCGTGTTTGCCGTTGGTCTGTTGATTATCGCTGAGCCTTACCGTATGCGACGTGTGACGTCTTTCTGGAACCCGTGGGACGATCCGTTCGGCAGCGGTTACCAGTTGACGCAATCCCTGATGGCATTTGGGCGCGGCGAATTCTGGGGACAAGGGCTGGGGAATTCAGTACAGAAACTGGAATATTTGCCGGAGGCGCATACCGATTTCATTTTCTCTATTTTAGGTGAGGAACTCGGCTATATCGGTGTGGTTTTGGCGTTGTTAATGATATTCTTCGTCGCTTTTCGCGCGATGTCTATCGGGAAGCGGGCGCTGGAGATCGATCAGCGTTTTTCGGGCTTTCTGGCGTGTTCTATCGGTATCTGGTTCAGTTTTCAGACGCTGGTGAACGTAGGCGCGGCGGCGGGGATGCTACCGACGAAAGGGCTGACGTTGCCGCTGATCAGTTATGGTGGTTCCAGTTTGCTGATTATGTCGACGGCGATTGTTTTGCTGTTACGCATTGATTTTGAAACGCGCCTGACGAAAGCGCAGGCGTTTACGAGAGGTGCCCGATGAGTGGCGAAGGCAAGCGTTTGATGGTGATGGCTGGCGGTACGGGCGGACACGTCTTCCCTGGACTCGCGGTTGCGCACCACCTGATGGCGCAGGGCTGGCAGGTTCGCTGGTTAGGTACGGCGGATCGCATGGAAGCCGATTTGGTGCCTAAGCATGGTATCGAAATTGATTTTATCCGCATTTCTGGATTGCGTGGTAAAGGCATTCGGGCGCAGTTAAGCTCACCGATTCGTATTTTTCAGGCGGTATGCCAGGCGCGGGCGATTATGCGCCGCTATCAGCCAGATGTGGTGCTGGGGATGGGGGGGTACGTTTCCGGCCCCGGCGGTTTGGCCGCCTGGCTGTGCGGCATTCCGGTCGTCCTACATGAGCAGAATGGGATCGCAGGGTTGACCAACCGCTGGTTATCCCACATCGCAAGAAAAGTATTGCAGGCGTTTCCGGGCGCGTTTCCCAAAGCGGATGTTGTGGGTAACCCGGTCAGAACTGATGTGCTGGCGTTGGCTGCACCAGAAACACGATTAGCCGATCGCTCAGGCCCTGTGAGAGTGCTGGTTGTTGGTGGTAGTCAGGGCGCAAGAGTGCTGAACCAAACGCTACCTGGCGTGGCGGCACAGCTGGGCGAGCGTGTGACGATTTGGCATCAGGTCGGTAAAGGCGCGTTATCAACAGTTCAACAGGCTTATCAGGATGTTGGACAGACGCAGCACAAAATTACCGAGTTTATTGATGACATGGCGGAAGCTTACGCTTGGGCGGATGTTGTGGTGTGCCGTTCCGGCGCATTAACCGTTAGCGAAATTGCGGCGGCTGGACTGCCAGCACTGTTTGTACCGTTCCAGCATAAAGATCGGCAGCAGTATTGGAATGCGTTGCCGTTGGAAAAAGCGGGCGCAGCAAAAATTATTGAGCAACCACAGTTTAACGTGGCTGCTCTCAGCGAGGTGCTGTCCGGTTGGGATCGTGCAACCTTGCTGACAATGGCGCAGAAAGCCCGCGCAGTGGCGATTCCAGATGCAACCGATCGGGTTGCTGCGGAAGTCAGTGCAGCGGCAGGCAGTCGGACCACACCTGTGGCTCACGGTTAATTAATACAGTGTGGTCGGGCAGAAGGCTGTGCGACCGCGCAACAAGGTAGCGATAGAATAAAGTGAATACTCAACAACTGGCGAAACTACGTTCAATCGTGCCCGAGATGCATCGCGTCCGGCACATACACTTTGTCGGCATCGGCGGTGCTGGCATGGGTGGTATCGCCGAAGTGTTGGCCAACGAAGGTTATGAAATTAGCGGCTCCGATCTGGCACCGAATGCGGTGACGCAGCAGTTGACCGAACTGGGCGCGCAGATTTATTTCCACCACCGTGCGGAGAACGTTCTGAACGCTAGCGTGGTGGTAGTCTCGAGTGCGATTACTGCGGATAACCCTGAAATTGTTGCCGCGCATGATGCACGTATTCCGGTGATCCGCCGCGCCGAGATGTTGGCGGAACTGATGCGTTTTCGTCACGGTATCGCGATTGCGGGGACGCACGGCAAGACAACGACGACAGCGATGGTCACCAGTATTTACGCGGAAGCGGGACTGGATCCGACGTTTGTGAACGGTGGATTGGTTAAGGCGGCGGGAACGCACGCGCGTTTGGGCTCAAGCCGTTACCTGATTGCAGAAGCAGATGAAAGCGATGCGTCTTTCCTGCACTTGCAGCCGATGGTGGCGATTGTGACCAACATTGAAGCCGACCATATGGACACGTATCAGGGTGATTTTGAGAACTTGAAGCAGACGTTCATCAATTTTCTGCACAACCTGCCATTTTACGGGCAAGCGGTGATGTGTATTGATGATGCGGTCATTCGTGAACTGCTGCCACGTGTGGGTCGTCATATCACCACGTATGGTTTTAGTGATGATGCCGATGTGCGGGTTTCAGGCTATCGCCAGGTTGGCGCGCAAGGGCACTTTACGCTGGAACGGAAAGATAAACCGCTGCTAACCGTCACGCTGAATGCACCGGGGCGTCACAATGCGCTTAACGCAGCAGCTGCGGTTGCCGTGGCGACCGATGAAGGCATTGATGATGAGGCGATTCTGCGTGCGCTTGAACGTTTTCAGGGCACGGGGCGCCGCTTCGATTTTCTCGGTGAATATCCGCTTGAGTTGGTGAATGGACAAAGCGGTACGGCAATGTTGGTGGATGATTACGGCCACCATCCGACGGAAGTCGATGCCACGATTAAAGCTGCCCGTGCAGGGTGGCCGGAGAAGCGGCTGGTCATGATTTTTCAGCCGCATCGCTATACGCGAACCCGCGATTTGTATGACGATTTCGCGCATGTGTTATCACAGGTTGACGTGCTGCTGATGCTGGATGTGTATTCTGCAGGCGAATCGCCAATTCCGGGGGCGGACAGCCGTTCGCTGTGCCGTACGATTCGCGGAAGAGGTAAGATTGATCCGATTCTGGTGACGGATGTGGATACTTTACCGGAACTGTTGTCACAGGCGCTTCGAGGTGAAGACCTGATTTTGGTTCAGGGAGCCGGCAACATCGGTAAACTGGCGCGTAAACTGGCTGATTCCAGATTACAGCCGCAGATGAGTGAATGAGGAACATCATGACTGAGAAAGTTGCTGTATTGCTTGGTGGAACCTCTGCCGAACGTGAAGTGTCGTTACTTTCCGGTCAGGCAGTGCTGGCTGGTCTGAAAGAAGCGGGCATCAATGCACATGCGGTTGATACCCGTGACGTCTCTGTGACGACGCTGAAGGAAGAAGGCTTTACCAAAATTTTCATCGCCTTACATGGTCGTGGTGGCGAAGACGGTACATTGCAGGGGGTTCTGGAATTCCTGGGGCTGCCTTATACCGGTAGCGGCGTTATGGCATCTGCGCTGACGATGGATAAACTCCGCACTAAACAGGTGTGGCAAGCGGTGGGATTACCAGTATCACCTTACGTGGCATTGGATCGTCGCCAGTATTCAGAAACGGCGGCAAAGGCATTGTTGGCGAAATTCTCTCATCTTGGGTTGCCGCTGATCGTCAAGCCAAGCCGCGAAGGCTCCAGCGTCGGTATGAGCAAAGTGAATACGCTGAGCGAACTGCCCGCGGCACTGGAAGAAGCCTTCCGTCACGATGACGATGTTCTGGTCGAGAAATGGCTGAGTGGCCCAGAGTATACCGTTGCTATCCTGGGTGATGAGGTGTTGCCTTCTATTCGTATTCAGCCTGCCGGTACGTTTTACGATTATGAAGCGAAGTATTTATCGGATGATACGCAGTATTTTTGCCCGAGTGGTCTGCCGGACGAGCAAGAACAGGCGTTAGCTGGATTGGCGATGGCGGCCTATCGTGCGGTGGGCTGTCGCGGGTGGGGACGCGTCGATTTTATGTTGGATAACGACGGTGCCTTCTATCTGCTTGAGGTAAATACGTCTCCAGGGATGACGAGCCACAGTCTGGTTCCTATGGCGGCGCGTCAGCGTGACCTGACGTTCTCGCAACTGGTCGTGAAAATTTTGGCGCTCGCTGGCTGATATGTCGCAGGCAGCCCTGAATACACGCGGACGAGAGCCTGAAACGAAAGGAACACGTCGCAGTAATGGAGGCCAATTGGCAGGGATGATTTTCCTGCTGATGGTGATAGGGACTATCGTCTGGGGAAGCTGGATGGTGGTGGGATGGATGAAAGATGCCAGCCGTTTACCGCTCTCCCGCATGGCTGTAACAGGGGAAAGACAGTACACCACCAACGACGATATCCGTCAGGCCATTTTGTCGTTGGGGTCGCCGGGCACGTTCATGACACAGGATGTGAATGTGATCCAGCAGCAGATTGAACGTTTGTCGTGGATAAAACAGGCTAGCGTGCGTAAGCAGTGGCCGGACGAATTAAAGATTCATCTGGTTGAATATGTTCCGGTAGCGCGTTGGAATGATCAGCTAATGGTTGATGCTGAAGGAAATTCGTTCAGTGTACCTGCCGAACGTATTGGCAATCGCAAGATGCCGTTGCTGTATGGCCCGGAAGGCAGCGAGACAGAAGTGTTGGAAGGCTATCGCACAATGAGTCAGACGTTAGCCGCTGGGAAATTTACGTTAAAGACAGTGGCGATGAGTGCGCGGCATTCCTGGCAACTGGGGTTAGACGATGATACTCGCCTTGAATTGGGGCGGGACGATAGGGCCAAACGTCTGCAACGCTTTATCGAGCTGTATCCGCTGTTACAGCGCCAGGCTCAGAGCGAAAACAAACGTATCAGCCATGTGGACTTGCGGTATGACAGCGGGGCCGCGATAGGTTGGGCTCCAGCCTTGCTTGATCAACAAAATCAAAATGTTGATCGGCAACGAGTTGGTCAGTAACAAGACATTGATCAGCAACAAAACAGTAACCAGAAACAGGCACAGGCTAAACAACAATGATCAAGTCGACGGACAGAAAACTGGTAGTTGGGCTGGAAATCGGTACAGCAAAAGTGGCTGCGCTGGTAGGGGAAGTTCTGCCCGATGGCATGGTCAATATTATTGGCGTGGGCAGTTGCCCGTCACGCGGTATGGATAAAGGCGGCGTAAACGATCTGGAATCAGTCGTTAAATGTGTTCAGCGCGCTATTGATCAGGCTGAGTTGATGGCAGACTGCCAGATCTCCTCCGTATATCTGGCGCTGTCGGGAAAGCACATCAGTTGCCAGAATGAAATAGGGATGGTGCCTATTTCGGAAGAAGAGGTTACGCAGGACGACGTGGAAAGCGTGGTGCATACCGCCAAATCCGTACGCGTGCGTGATGAACATCGGGTTCTCCATGTGATTCCACAGGAGTACGCGATCGATTATCAGGAAGGGATTAAAAATCCGGTTGGCTTATCCGGCGTACGTATGCAGGCGAAAGTCCACCTGATAACCTGCCATAACGATATGGCGAAGAATATTGTTAAAGCCGTTGAACGCTGTGGTTTAAAAGTCGATCAGCTGATTTTTGCGGGACTGGCTTCCAGTTATGCGGTGCTGACAGAAGATGAACGTGAGCTGGGTGTGTGCGTAGTGGATATCGGTGGCGGTACAATGGATATCGCGGTCTACACCGGCGGCGCATTGCGACACACTAAAGTGATTCCGTATGCGGGCAATGTGGTTACCAGCGATATTGCCTACGCGTTTGGTACGCCGCCGACGGATGCCGAAGCGATCAAGGTACGTCACGGTTGCGCATTAGGCGCGATTGTCGGCAAAGATGAGAATGTGGAAGTCCCGAGCGTTGGAGGACGTCCACCCCGCAGTCTGCAAAGGCAGACACTGGCGGAAGTGATTGAACCACGTTACACCGAGCTGTTGAACTTGGTGAACGATGAACTTTTACAGTTGCAGGAGCAGTTACGTCAACAAGGCGTGAAACACCATCTGGCAGCAGGGATTGTGCTGACGGGCGGTGCCGCGCAAATAGACGGTCTGGCGGCCTGTGCGCAGCGTGTGTTCCATACACAGGTGCGTATTGGACAACCAATGAATATAACAGGGCTGACGGATTATGCCCAAGAGCCTTATTACTCAACGGCGGTTGGGTTGCTGCATTACGGAAAAGAATCTCATCTGGGTGGTGAGCATGAAGTCGAAAAACGAGCCTCAGTGAGCAACTGGTTCAAACGAATCAACAGTTGGTTGAGGAAAGAATTTTAATTTTATCAAAGAGATCACCTGGCACAGTTTTATGATCTCGCAGTTACAGGCACAAACGGAGAGAAATTATGTTTGAACCAATGGAATTAACCAACGACGCGGTGATTAAAGTCATCGGCGTCGGTGGCGGCGGCGGTAATGCCGTTGAACACATGGTGCGTGAGCGCATCGAAGGCGTCGAATTCTTCGCGGTTAACACGGATGCGCAGGCATTGCGTAAAACGGCTGTCGGCCAGACGATTCAGATCGGTAGTGGCATCACAAAAGGTCTGGGCGCAGGTGCTAACCCGGAAGTCGGCCGTAACTCGGCTGAAGAAGATCGCGAAGCGCTGCGTTCAGCACTGGAAGGTGCGGACATGGTGTTTATCGCCGCAGGTATGGGCGGTGGCACGGGGACGGGTGCTGCGCCGGTTGTGGCCGAAGTCGCAAAAGACCTGGGCATTCTGACTGTCGCTGTGGTGACCAAGCCTTTCAACTTTGAAGGCAAAAAGCGTATGGCGTTTGCGGAGCAGGGTATCGCCGAGCTGTCTAAGCACGTCGATTCGCTGATCACTATTCCAAACGACAAACTGCTGAAAGTGCTGGGACGCGGTATCTCCCTGCTGGATGCCTTTGGCGCGGCAAACGATGTACTGAAAGGCGCGGTGCAGGGTATTGCCGAGCTGATCACGCGTCCGGGTCTGATGAACGTCGACTTTGCAGACGTGCGTACCGTGATGTCCGAAATGGGTTATGCCATGATGGGTTCCGGTGTTGCGCGTGGTGAAGACCGTGCAGAAGAAGCGGCTGAAATGGCGATCTCCAGCCCGTTGTTGGAAGATATCGATCTGTCCGGCGCACGTGGCGTGTTGGTCAACATCACGGCGGGCTTTGATCTGCGTCTGGATGAGTTCGAGACCGTAGGTAACACTATCCGTGCATTCGCATCCGATAATGCGACAGTCGTAATCGGTACGTCGCTTGACCCGGAAATGAATGATGAACTGCGTGTCACGGTTGTTGCGACGGGTATCGGCATGGACAAACGTCCTGAGATTACGCTGGTGACGAACAAGCAGGCCAGCCAGCCTGTGATGGATCATCGCTATCAGCAGCACGGTATGACGCCACTGGCGCAAGAAAAACCGGCTGCCAAAGTGGTTAACGACCAGAATCCGCAGACAAATAAAGAGCCAGACTATCTGGATATCCCGGCGTTTCTGCGTAAGCAGGCAGACTAATTTGCTGCCAGATAACGTTGGAATCTCCGCTCTTTGTGCTAAACTGTGCCACCGAGCCTGGTGTATACTAGGTCGGTAGGTTCAGTAACATGCGAGATAAAATGATGATCAAACAACGTACACTAAAACGTATTGTTCAGGCGACTGGTGTCGGGTTACATACCGGCAAGAAGGTCACGTTGACTATGCGTCCTGCACCGGCAAATACCGGGGTCATCTATCGCCGCACAGACTTGAATCCCCCGGTTGATTTTCCGGCTGATGCAAAATCCGTGCGTGATACCATGCTCTGTACTTGCCTGGTTAATGAGCATGACGTGCGTATTTCTACAGTGGAGCATCTTAACGCTGCGCTTGCAGGGTTGGGCATTGACAATATTGTCATTGATGTTGACGCACCAGAAATTCCAATCATGGATGGCAGCGCCAGTCCGTTCGTTTACCTGCTGTTAGATGCGGGTATTGAAGAGCTGAACTGCGCCAAGAAATTCGTGCGTATCAAACAGCCAGTTCGCGTTGAAGATGGCGATAAGTGGGCCGAAATGAAACCGTTTAACGGCTTCAGCCTGGATTTCACCATTGACTTCAACCACCCGGCTATTGATGCGGGCAACCAGCGCTATCGTTTGGATTTCTCTGCTGATGCGTTTGTTCGCCAGATCAGCCGTGCGCGTACCTTCGGCTTCATGCGCGATATCGAATACTTGCAGTCTCGTGGGTTGTGCCTGGGCGGCAGTATGGATTGTGCCATCGTCGTTGACGATTACCGCGTACTGAACGAAGACGGTCTGCGTTTTGAAGATGAGTTTGTCCGCCATAAAATGCTGGATGCCATCGGTGATCTGTTTATGTGTGGTCACAACATCATCGGTGCGTTCTCTGCGTTTAAATCCGGCCATGCTCTGAATAACAAACTGTTGCAGGCTGTGTTGGCCAATCAGGAAGCGTGGGAATACGTGACCTTTGAAGACGAAGCTGAAATGCCGCTGGCGTTTAAAGCACCGTCTATCGTGCTGGCGTAACGCTTAACGCCGTTACTTCTTATTACGACTGGTTTTTACTGGTACTCTCTCCGGCCAGTGAAGCCAGTCGTTCTAATATCTTTCCGAGTTTTTCCGGGCTGTTTCCTGCTAACGTCCTCAATGTTTCCGCACTTTGTTCGCTCAACTGACGCAGCGGTTTGTCATCGACATTTTCCGTCGCTGAAATGTCACTATTTTTCACGATTTCATGCCCTTTTGCGGCAAGCGTTGGATTAATCCTGATGTCGATTGAGGCCAATGATGGTAGTATTTGTGCGCGTAAGGCAGAGAGCAGCGCAGGTTGTTCGTAACGTAACCGCATCAGCCAACTGGCGTTGGCGGTTTCCAGTATCAGTAAACCTTGCCGGTAGTTAGCGACGCGGCACCATGGGTGCAACGGTGCAGGCAGTAATCCGCGTACGGCACGGTTGAGTTTTAATAAGGCGATAGCGCGCTGTTGCACATCTCGTAACGGGCCTTTACCCGACGTGGATGCGTTATCAAACAGAAATTCCAGTGATTGTGGGCGGCTATCACGCATAGACCTGGCTCCGGTGGATGTTAACTCGTGATTGGTATTCTAAATCGTTGGCGACAATTTGGCAGACGTTATTTCTGGCCGCATCTCTTATTGGGGATGGTCGCGGCGAGTCTTGGTCTGCCGACAAGTCTGAACGAATCACAGGATATCACCTCACTCCCTAATTCGACCTCCAGCGTCAGCCGCCAGAATAACGTATCGCTGAGCCTCACCGACTTGGTGGCGTTAAAGGAAGCGCATCGGCGCTCGTCCTACAGCGTTGATTACTGGCATCAGCATGCGATTCGTACGGTAATTCGCCACCTTTCTTTTGCGTTGACGACACCGCAGACGGTCAATGCACAGCAGGTTGACGATCTGCAACCCCATTCTCTGGTTTTGCTGGATACGCTCAACGCGCTGTTAACCCAAGATTCTCAATATCCTTTTGTGATTTCCCCCCACGCTGGGCGAGTCACTTTCTATCCTCAGGCACATCATCAAATTGGCATCTGGCTTGCCCAAATTCGCGGCATCCGTGCAGGGCCATACCTTCTCAGCTGAACGTGTAATGGATAATTAGCTGAAGAAATTTCTCTCGTTTTCACTGAGTTTCTCAGTTTTTCGATGTTGTGTTGCCACTGGATACGTGGCACTTGTGAGATTAAAAACTATTATGATCATGAATATCCTAACCAAAATTTTTGGTAGTCGTAACGATCGTACGCTGCGCCGTATGCGTAAAAACGTCGATGTCATCAATCGCTTAGAACCTGAAATGGAAAAGCTGTCGAATGAGGAACTGCAAGCGAAAACGCTGGAGTTTCGTGTTCGTCTGGAAAAAGGTGAGTCTCTGGAGAACTTGTTGCCGGAAGCCTTCGCAGTAGTACGTGAATCCAGTAAACGTGTATTTGGCATGCGTCACTTCGATGTGCAGCTTATCGGCGGTATGGTACTGAACGAGCGTTGCATTGCGGAGATGCGTACCGGTGAAGGTAAAACACTGACGGCAACGTTGCCTGCTTACTTGAATGCGCTGACGGGCCGTGGCGTACACGTGGTGACCGTGAACGATTATCTGGCACAGCGTGATGCCGAAAATAACCGCCCGTTGTTTGAATTCCTTGGCCTGAGCGTTGGTATCAACCTGCCGGGGATGCCTGCTCCTGCGAAGCGTGAAGCCTATGCCGCAGACATTACTTACGGTACCAATAACGAATACGGTTTTGACTACCTGCGCGACAACATGGCGTTCAGCCCAGAAGAGCGCGTGCAGCGTAAATTGTACTACGCGCTGGTGGATGAGGTTGACTCCATCCTGATCGATGAAGCGCGTACGCCACTGATCATTTCCGGTCCGGCTGAAGATAGCTCCGAACTGTATATCAGCGTCAATAAAATTATTCCTCACCTGATCCGTCAGGAGAAAGAGGATTCAGATACCTTCCACGGTGAAGGTCACTTCTCTGTTGATGAAAAAGCGCGTCAGGTTAACCTCACCGAGCGTGGTCTGGTTCTGGTCGAAGAACTGCTGGTGAAAGAAGGCATTATGGAAGAGGGAGAATCACTGTACTCCCCAACGAACATTATGCTGATGCACCATGTAACCGCCGCACTGCGTGCGCATGTGCTGTTTACCCGCGATGTCGATTACATTGTGAAAGACGGTGAAGTGATCATAGTTGACGAGCACACGGGCCGTACCATGCAGGGGCGTCGCTGGTCCGACGGCTTGCATCAGGCGGTGGAAGCAAAAGAGAAGGTAACGATTCAGAATGAAAACCAGACGCTGGCTTCCATTACCTTCCAGAACTATTTCCGCCTGTATGAAAAATTGGCGGGTATGACCGGTACGGCAGATACTGAAGCGTTCGAGTTCAGCTCTATTTACAAGCTGGATACGATTGTGGTGCCGACCAACCGTCCGATGATTCGTAAAGATTTACCTGATTTGGTCTATATGACCGAGCAGGAAAAAATCGATGCCATCATTGAAGATATCAAAGAGCGTTCAGCAAAAGGTCAGCCGATTTTGGTCGGTACGATCTCCATCGAGAAATCGGAAGTGGTTTCTCATGCGCTGGAAAAAGCGGGTATCAAACATAATGTGTTGAACGCGAAATTCCACGCCATGGAAGCTGATATCGTTGCTCAGGCGGGTCAGGCTGGCGCGGTGACCATCGCGACCAACATGGCGGGTCGTGGTACGGATATCGTTTTGGGCGGTAGCTGGCAGGCGGAAGTGGCGCTTCTGGAAACCCCGAGTGACGAGCAAATTGCAGAAATTAAAGCAGCCTGGAAAGTGCGTCACGATGCTGTGTTGGCAGCAGGTGGTTTGCACATTATCGGTACGGAGCGCCATGAGTCTCGTCGTATCGATAACCAACTGCGTGGCCGTTCTGGTCGTCAGGGGGATGCGGGCTCATCACGCTTCTATCTGTCGATGGAAGATGCGCTGATGCGTATTTTTGCCTCCGATCGCGTTTCTAACATGATGCGTAAGCTGGGCATGAAGCCAGGTGAAGCCATTGAGCACCCGTGGGTCACGAAGGCGATTGCTAACGCTCAGCGTAAAGTAGAAAGCCGTAACTTTGATATTCGTAAGCAATTGCTGGAATACGATGATGTGGCAAACGATCAGCGTCGTGCGATCTATACGCAGCGTAACGAGTTGTTGGATGTATCTGATATCAGTGAAACCATCACCAGCATTCGTGAAGATGTGTTCAAAGCGACGATCGACAGCTACATTCCACCGCAATCTCTGGAAGAAATGTGGGATGTAGAAGGGTTGGAACAACGTCTGAAGAACGATTTCGATCTGGATATGCCAGTCAAAGCGTGGCTGGATAAAGAACCAGAACTGCACGAAGAAACGCTGCGTGAGCGTATTTTCCAGCAGGCGATTGAGGTTTATCAGCGCAAAGAGGACGTGGTCGGCAGCGAAGTCATGCGCAACTTTGAAAAAGGCGTGATGTTGCAGACGCTGGATTCACTGTGGAAAGAGCATCTGGCGGCAATGGATTATCTGCGTCAGGGCATCCATCTGCGTGGCTATGCACAGAAAGATCCGAAGCAAGAATATAAGCGTGAGTCGTTCTCTATGTTTGCTGCGATGTTGGAATCACTGAAATATGAAGTGATCAGCACGCTGAGCAAAGTCCAGGTGAGAATGCCGGAAGAGATCGAAGCGCTGGAGCAGCAGCGCCGTGAAGAAGCCGAACGTTTGGCACGGCAGCAGCAACTGAGCCATCAGGAAGAAGATAGCCTGAACACCGGTTCACCAGCGCAGGCAGATCGTAAAATTGGACGTAACGATCCTTGCCCATGTGGTTCAGGCAAGAAATATAAGCAGTGCCACGGCCGCTTACAGAAATAATTGACCGCTGAAATCAGCGAATAAAATGTGATAAGTGCAAAAGAAAGGCGGTCATTGACCGCCTTTTACTTGATAAGAACCTGATAGGAAGTGTCATGACGCAAAAACAGTTATCCGTCGCGGTAGGCATCATTCGCAATGCGGAACAGCAATACTTCATTGCTCGTCGCCCAGATGGCGTTCACATGGCAGGGATGTGGGAATTTCCCGGCGGTAAAATTGAAGAGGGAGAAACGCCAGCACAGGCGCTGATTCGTGAACTGCGTGAAGAAACGGGCATCGATGCTGTCGCGCCCCAACCGCTAAACGACAAAACATTTTCTACGCCAGAAAGAATCATTACGCTTCATTTCTTCCTGGTTGAAACATGGCAGGGGGAACCCTATGGTCGGGAAGGGCAGGAATCTCGCTGGGTGAGCGTAGAAGAATTACGTGAGGAAGAATTTCCGCCAGCGAATGCGGAGATGATCCGCTGGCTGAAATCGTTTTAAGCGGCTTTGCTTGTGCCTGTCTGAAAATCCCTGCCTGAAAACTATAGTGGCGAAACGTGGCTGTTACCGCGTTTCGCTCCAGTCTTCACTATCAGAAACCATATCATCACTGGGGATGCGCTTTTCTTCATCGGCCCATTCACCTAAATCGATGAGCTGACAACGCTTACTGCAAAACGGGCGATAGAGGCTGGTTTCATCCCAGACGACCGCCTGTTTGCAGGTTGGACACTTCACCGTCGTAATTTCTGTTGTCATAAGGTTCTTTTCACTCTATTTGATACGTAATCCATACCTGATGTTTAACACATTTTGTCTGTCGGTGACGCTGGGGTTAGCAGCAGGCCAGCTCAAACGTTAAACGAGGAGGAATGTGTCCGTTTTCGCTATCTAATGGTAGAAAACGGATGGCATAGCGTGTTTTATGGCCAGATATTTGTGGGTAGAGCTGGTGTGCCTGTTCAAGACGCAAGCGCAGCAGATCGGCATCGGAGGCATTGTCTTGAAAGAAACCGTTCAGGCTGATCTGCGGGCGGAATGTACCGGAGTGACGGATCAATTCCAGGATCATATCCAACGCGTGTTTAAGCGGAGATAGCGAACCAAGCCAGCCAGAAACCAACTTCTCACGAAGTTCCTGGGGCTGATGCAGCCAGCTATGCAGCGTCGGTAAGTCAAAACTGCAACATCCACCGGGAATTCCGAGCCGCTGGCGTACCATGCCAATCAGACGATCTTCTCGTAAGAACTGCCCCATCCGCGGTGCCGCCATCAGCGTGCTGGCCAAATCTTTCAACTGACGTCTCAACGTATGGATGCGTTCCATGTCTACGCCCGGCACATCACTCCATTGCAGCAGTTTTTGCTGTTGACGCTCCAATTCCTTCAGCAGTTCGGTACGCACATCTCCACGTTCCAGCACATCAAGCAGCTCGGCGATAGCACGAAAAAATGTCAGCGCGCTTCCCATATCGGTCAGGGAGTGGTTTTGATGCAGCTGCTGCAATAATGATTCGATACGCAACCAGGTACGTGTTTTTTCGTTCAGCGGGTATTCGAATAAAATGGTTGAGGAAGCGTCACTCATTCTTAGTCATCCTGTCGGCTGCGGAGGCGGCTAGCTCAAGGTAATGGCGGTGTAATCCCGCAACCTGTGACGCCAGCTGGCTTGGGCATCGACTGTTGTCAATAATATCATCGGCATAAGCCAGGCGCTGTTCTCGGGTTGCCTGTGCTGCCAGTATGTTTTCTGCTTGCTGCCGACTGATGCTATCGCGAGCCAGCGTGCGTTCAAGCTGTGTCTCTCTGTCTACATCAACGACCAGAATACGCTGCGCTCGCTGTTGTAAACCGTTCTCCACCAGCAGGGGGACGACCCATAGAATATACGGTGCGGATGCCGCCTGAAACTGGGCCTGTGTTTCCTGATGGATCAACGGATGGAGTAAATTATTCAGCCACTGTTTCTCCTCTGGCGAGGAAAAAATCCGTTGGCGTAGTGCGGTGCGGTTCAATGAACCATCGATATTGAGTATAGCGTCGCCAAACCGGAGCCTGATGGCATCCAGCGCGGGTTTCCCTGGCTCGACTACCTGACGCGCGATGATATCCGCGTCAACGATAGTGGCCCCTAATTTGGCAAATTCATCGGCTACGGTACTTTTGCCGCTGCCGATACCGCCCGTTAAGGCTACGATGTATGTCATTGCACCCGTGTTGAAAAGTTAACATTGCTACTATTTTCAAGGGGGGAGGAATACCTTCCCGCTCCTCTAAAGCCAATCAGGCATCAACCGCAGTTTGCTTCACGCTATCACGTTGCTCGGCGATAGGTAAATTTCTCTGATTTTATCCCAAATAAAGTGAAAATCGCAGTCTTGCCGCAGGATTATTCCTGCGTATGATAACGTCACTGGTAAAGGGCATTATTTTTTCACTCAGCAGCAATACTGAGTATTCCGCCGTCACTCACCAGGAGCTCGAACCTCATGCGTATTGAAGAAGATTTAAAGTTAGGCTTTAAAGACGTTCTCATCCGGCCAAAGCGTTCGACGCTGAAAAGCCGCTCCGACGTTGAACTGGAACGTCAATTCACCTTCCTCCATGCCGGAGGCAACTGGTCCGGTGTACCAATTATCGCAGCTAATATGGACACTGTGGGTACGTTTAGCATGGCGAAAGCACTGGCCTCTTTTGATGTTCTGACTGCCGTTCATAAACACTATTCTGTCGAGCAATGGTCCCAGTTCGTGCAACGCGTACCGGCATCGGTGCTGCGTCATGTTATGGTCTCGACCGGGACGTCTGACGCTGACTTCATCAAGTTAAAGCAGATTCTGGCACTGTCGTCCGAGCTGAAATTTATCTGTATCGATGTGGCAAATGGCTACTCTGAACACTTTGTGACCTTCCTGCAAAAAGCGCGTGAGGCTTGCCCAGACAAGGTTATCTGTGCAGGAAACGTCGTGACCGGCGAAATGGTGGAAGAATTGATCCTCTCCGGCGCTGACATCGTGAAAGTTGGCATTGGCCCCGGTTCTGTCTGCACGACGCGCGTTAAAACAGGGGTTGGCTATCCTCAACTTTCCGCAGTGATTGAATGCGCCGATGCGGCACATGGTCTTGGTGGACAAATCGTGAGCGATGGCGGCTGCGCCATGCCGGGCGATGTCGCGAAAGCATTTGGCGGCGGAGCCGATTTCGTCATGTTGGGCGGTATGCTGGCAGGGCACGATGAATGTGAAGGCACCATCGTCGAAGAAAACGGCGAGAAAATGATGTTGTTTTACGGCATGAGCTCTGCGTCCGCGATGGAGCGCCATGTTGGCGGCGTGGCGGAGTACCGGGCTGCGGAAGGAAAAACTGTGAAATTGCCCCTGCGCGGTCCGGTAGACAATACCGTGCGCGATATTCTTGGCGGCCTGCGTTCTGCCTGTACCTATGTTGGTGCATCCCGTTTGAAAGAGCTGACGAAGCGTACAACGTTTATCCGCGTGGCTGAGCAGGAAAACCGTATTTTCAACGGTTAGCTGCTGCTGTTTCGCGCCGTCTTTCTGCCGCTAACGGTGTCGGGTACGGTGTAGCGTAGCTTGTCGCTTTTTGGTGCCGTATTGGTCGGTTCAGGCTCCGGCCAATACATTCCCTAGTTGGAAGATAGGCAAATACATGCCAACCACCAGCGCTCCAACCATTCCCCCTACGACCATCATTAGCAACGGTTCCAGCGTTTGGGTCAGCATATCGGCCTGCTGTTGTACTCGTCCTTCATGCCATTCTGCCAACTGCATGAAGATCGCATCCAGTGCCCCGGTTTCTTCCCCAACCCGAATCAACTGTGGACAGGGTGCAGGGAAGAGCGTGGCGTGATGCTGTGTGGCATAATATAGCGATGTGCCCTGATGCAGCTGCGCCTGCATCTGTTGAATCGCATCCTGATAAAGCGGATGTCGGATTGTCGCGGCGGCATCCAGCCCTTCAGGCAGCGTCAAACCAGCCTGTTGTGTCATAGCGAGAATATTGAATATCTGGTTCAGCGACTTACCAAGTAACAGACTGGATACGATGGGAAGCTTCAGCAGCCATTCTTGTTCTCTGGTTTTCCATAAGGGTCTTTTCTGCCTTAAACGGACATATCCCGCGATCAGGCTACTAAGAGAAAGCAACCCAATTAATCCGTAGCTTGTGATGACTTCTGACAGAGAAAGCAACTGTCGAGTAAACCACGGTAACGGTGTATCAAATGAGGAGTAGAGCATCGCGAATTCGGGTAGAACCAGTGTCAACATCATCATGCTGACCAGCACAGCGATTGCCAAAACAAAGCAGGGATAGCGTAGTGCTTTGATGACTTTCTGTTGCAGTCTGGACTGCTTTTCTTGCTGTTGTGCCAACTGTAGGCAGCACACGTCCAGCTTCCCGGTCAACTCGCCGACGGCAATAAGGGAACGATACAGAACGGGAAAGATATGCGGGTATTCCTGTAACGCCTCAGAGAACGAATTTCCCTGCGCAACACGGGTTCGGATATCCCGTAATACACAGCGCCAACCGGGGCGCTCATGTTGTTCCGATACCAGTTTTAGGGCGTCCAGCAGCGGCAATCCGGCTTGTAGCAGGGCTGCAAGCTGTTTGATTAACTCGCCTAGCTGTTCGCGCTTCCAATAGCGGCTCGACAGATAATGGCCTGCCTTTACGATGAGCGGCTGGTAGCCTTGGGTTATCAGGCTTGCATAGGCATGCTGGCGTTGTGTGCTAATGAGTTCGCCATCGATAAACTCACCTTCGGACGTAATAGCCTGCCAGTGATATAAACGCGCTAGCCGCATTGTACCTCCTGATTCATGGCGTACTCATCGCCCACAACACGATAAACTTCAGCGAGTGAGGTTAGGCCGTCATTGACCCGTTCAAGCCCTGCGGCCAGCAACGTTGGGAAACCAGAATGGCGAGCCAGTGCCGATAATTCCCCTGCGCTGGCGTTGCCTGCTAACGCTGACTGAAAATCCGGCGTGATGGGCAGTAATTCATAGATCGCGACTCGACCATAGTAGCCAGAGAAACAGTGACTACAGCCGCGGGCTTGCCAATGGTGCAGTGGCCCTTGCCATACGTCGTTTGGCAGTGAAAGGATCGGCTCTCCCAGCGTTTTGCAGTGCGGGCATAACCGACGTACAAGGCGTTGTGCGATGATGAGTTTCAACGCTGCGGCTAACAGATAACCGGGGATGCTCAGATGACTGAGGCGGGTCAGCGTTTCTACGGCAGAATTGGTATGCAATGTGGACATGACCAGATGGCCGGTTTGTGCCGCTTTTACTGCAATTTCTGCGGTTTCGACATCGCGGATTTCGCCGATCATAATCACGTCTGGATCCTGTCGCAGCAGCGCACGTAATACTCGGCCAAACCCCAACTCGGCTTTAGGATTGATTGCCGTTTGGTTGATGCCCTGCAAAGGGATCTCGACGGGATCTTCTACGCTACAGATATTGCGGCTGCACTCGTTCAGCCAGCGTATCGCGCTATAAAGCGTGACGGTTTTTCCACTGCCTGTTGGACCCGTGACTAACAGCATCCCCTGTGAGGCGCTCAGTACGTTAATCACCTGCTGTAATGCTTTTGCGGTAAGCCCGAGTTTATCCAGCACCAGCTCCTGCTGGTGTGTTTGCAAAATACGCAACACGACTTTTTCTCCCTGCTGCACAGGGAGCGTAGCGATACGCAACGAGTAGGCTTGTTGATCCAGCATCAGGCTGAACTGGCCATCTTGCGGTAACCGCCGTTCGGCGATGTTCAACTTGCCCATGATTTTCAGCCGCGCGGTAATACGGTTTGTCAGTTCAGGAGGTGGGGCGGAGATGGCTTGTAGCACGCCATCAATGCGTAGCCGCACGCGATAGCTGTCCAGTAACGGTTCAAAGTGAATATCAGAGGCGCGCCGTTGAACGGCGAGACGCAGTGTTTGATGGATAAATTGTGCCACGGGGGAGTCGTCGCCATGATCCTGCTGCCCGCTGCTGTTGTTATGAGTACTGAAATTGTGATAAGTGCTGGCATGGTAGGTTTCTGCTGGCTCGGCAACGGCGTTCACGGGGTTAAGCTGCTGTTCCATTCTGGCCTGTGGCCATTGCTCCACCATAATGCGGCGATTGCTGGCGAAACGCAGCGCGGCAATCATCTCCTCGGAAGGAGACGTTGTGACGGCGACCGACAGCGTTTGGTCATCAAGACTAAGCAATAATGCCTGATAACGTCGGCACAACGTCTGTAGCTCGCTGAGCGTATGCTCGGAAGAGAAGGATGAGTCTGTCATGCTTAACCCGCCGTGTTATCGAAACGGAAAACGTCCTGACAGGCGGATTGCAGGCTCTCTGTACTGCCATCCGTGGCGCAGTTTTTCGTCCAGCGTGACGCGCCAGTTTCGGTATCCCATGTTGGCGTCAGAATAACGCGCAGCCCTTGCAGAGTGGATTGTCCGGTGAGTGTAATCACCCCTTGGGCGACGCTAACGGCGCTGACATAGCGTGAGGATTTGCTCCCCGGAATGCCCTGATTGCCTGCGTTGCAGGCCGTAAAGCCGGCATTTTCCAGACCGCAGAGATCGACCGGTGTTTTGTAAGACACCATGGTTTGCAGCATGTCCGTCAGCGCCGCTTTTTGCAGATAGCCTTGATAGGCGGGGACGCCAATGGCGCTGAGGATGGCGACGATCGCAATGACGATCATCAGCTCAATCAGTGTGAATCCTTGTTGTGTTGTCATGTTGATTTCCCTGTTGTTGCATATAAATTTTTTGGCAAACAAATCCATACGGATAGCCGGCAGCATAGAAAAGGGCGTGATGTCTGACGAGTGGGGAAAATCAAAACAGGAAAGCGCCCCGACGTGTTTTTAGCGATTTGCAGAACGTTGAAAAATTTTTGCGGGCAGATACGCAATTTTCGTTCTATCAGCAAAAAACGTTTGCGCAGCGTAGGACGTTTTCATTATTACGATGGTGGGAAGAATGGAGATTCATTCAGTCGCGAGAACGAGGTGCGAGAGGGCACCTCGTCGGAAGAAAAAGAAGAACGATTAGATAAAGCGCATGGATAAATCGAGTGCCTGCACGTGCTTGGTCAATGCTCCCACCGAGATATAGTCCACGCCGGTTTCTGCATAGCCACGCAGCGTGTCGAGGGTGACATTACCGGATATCTCCAGCAGTGCGCGGCTTTGTGTGATGTTAACGGCTTCCCGGATGTTATCCAGACTGAAATTATCCAGCATGATGATATCAGCACACGCTTCCAGCGCCTGCTGTAACTCATCCAGCGATTCGACCTCAACCTCTACCGGGACATCACCGCGCAGATACTGGGCTTTTTCTACTGCATTTTTGATGGAGCCAGCAGCGATGATATGGTTTTCCTTGATCAGGAACGCATCGGATAGGCCGAGCCGATGGTTGTCGCCGCCGCCGCATGAGACGGCGTATTTCAGCGCGGTGCGCAGCCCCGGCAGCGTTTTGCGGGTGTCCAGCAATCGGGTGTGTGTTCCCTGCAATACCGCGACATAGCGGCTGACTTCCGTTGCGACGCCAGACAGCGTTTGCAGGAAATTCAGTGCCGTGCGTTCGCCAGTCAGAAGCTGTTTGGCTGGCCCCGTAATGTCACACAGCGTTTGGTTGGGGACGATAGCGTCGCCGTCGACGACGTGCCAGGTAATGGTTGTCGTGTCGCCCAATTGAGAAAAGACTTCCTCAAGCCAGCGCGCACCGCAGAATATACCCGCTTCACGCGTGATAATGCGTGCGCTGACGGTCTCGTTATCGGGTAACAGAAGTGCGGTAATGTCTTGATTAGCATCGACGATGCCACCTAAATCTTCACGCAATGCCAGTTGCACGCTGGCGGGGATATCTTGTGCAATACGAGCGAGCAAGGCCTGTTGGCGTTGTTCCTGACTGTAGCGACGCGTTGACATGACAAAACTCCGAAGGGGGATTCGGAGGTCTATGCTACCTTGTTTATATCAGGACATCCAGAATGAATAATTATTATAATTCAATGCTTTACTGTTATTTCCCGGCGACCATCGCTGGCCGCCGGAAAGGGAAGGTGATTTTAGAAGTTGTAACCGACGACCAGATAGTAACCCCAGCCGGTAGATTTCACCTGGCTGACAGGGTATGACGAGTATAAGAGCGGACAAGAAAGCGGCGTGAGCATCACAAAATGAACGGTAAAATCTATTGATACTCTGTTGAATAGATAGGATGGCGCTAAACATGGTATCTTGGATACAAGGGCTTTTGGGCTACCCTGGTTTATTACGTTAGAAATGTTTATTACGCTAGAAATGCGCTTTTACGCCTCATTCAGCCGGCAAACGATACGATGCGAGGTTATCGCCGATGCTTTTGGAAAATGGCTGGTTATCTGACATTACACACACGCCTTCACCGCATTATGATGGTCGCCCGAATAATGAGGTGCCTTCCTTACTGGTGATCCACAATATCAGTTTGCCGCCCGGTGAGTTTGGTGGTCCCTATATTGATCAACTGTTTACGGCGACGTTAGATCCCACCGCGCATCCCTATTTCGCCGATATTTCCCATCTACGTGTTGCGGCGCACTGCCTGATACGCCGTGACGGACAAATCACACAATATGTGTCGTTCGATCAGCGCGCCTGGCACGCTGGTGTTTCGGTGTTTGAAGGCCGCGAACGCTGTAATGATTTTTCTATTGGTATTGAGCTGGAAGGGACGGATACGCTGCCTTTTACCCCTGAGCAATATCACTCGCTGGTGGCGATTACACGTCTATTAATGCGGACTTACCCCATCACGCTGTCGCGCATTACCGGACACAGCGACATCGCTCCGGGCCGTAAAACCGATCCCGGCCCGGCATTTGACTGGGACGGCTATCATCGTCAGCTACAAGAACATTGGACAGAAACAAAGGGAGCCTAGATTAATGACGCTGTTTACACTGTTGCTTACGCTGGCCTGGGAGCGCTTGTTCAAACAGGGGGAACACTGGCAGATCGATCATCGGCTTGAGGTCGTATTCCGGCACGTTCCATCCCCGTCTTTATTTCAAACGCTGTTTCTGACGTTGTGCAGTATGGGCATCGTGGCTGGCCTGATGTGGCTCACCAGCGGCATTCTGTTCGGCTTGATTTCTCTTCTGCTGTGGATTGTTATCAGCCTGATGTGTATTGGCGCAGGCGATATTCGCCAGCACTATCGACGCTATTTACAGGCAGCGCAGCGTGGCGAGGCGGATGCCAGCCGGGAAATGGCGGCGGAACTGGCGTTGATTCACGGTCTGCCCGTTGGCACGGGGGAAAGCGAGCAGTTGAAAGAACTGCAAAACGCGCTGCTGTGGATAAATTTCCGCTTTTATTTGGCCCCATTGTTCTGGTTCATCGCGGCTGGGCCATACGGGCCGATTGCGCTGATGGGATATGCATTTTTACGTGCCAGACAGACCTGGCTTGCTCGCCATCACACCCCGTTGGAACGTGCGCAATCTGGTGTGGATAGCTTGCTGCATTGGCTTGACTGGATTCCTGTGCGTTTGGCTGGTGCCGCTTACGCTTTGCTGGGGCACGGTGAAAAAGCGCTGCCTGCCTGGTTCGCTTCGCTGGGGGATTTTCGCAGTTCGCAATATTGGGTACTCACTCAACTGGCGCAATTTTCTCTGGCGCGTGAACCTCATATTGAGCCTGTCGAAACGCCCAAAGCCGCCGTGACGCTGGCTAAAAAGGTGACGTTGGTGCTGGTAGTGGTGGTCGCGATTCTGACGATATACGGTGCGCTGGTGTGATTTCTAACCGTTTGCCAGAGATAAAAATGGCCGACAAACGTCGGCCATGAAAACGGAGGCGGTGAACGTGGAAATATGTTACTTCGCCTGATTTTTCTTTTTGATAAAGTATCCCACGCCCAGAATAACCAGCCAGACCGGAATCAGCATGACGGAAATTTGAATGCCCGGCGTCAGGAACATGATGACCAGTATTCCCGCCAGGAACAGCAGGCAGAGGTAGTTACCCAATGGGTAAAACAGCGCCTTAAACTTGGTCACCGTACCTTCTTTGTCCTTTTGTGCACGGAACTTCAGGTGCGCCAGACTGATCATCGCCCAGTTAATCACAAGAGCGGACACAACCAGCGCCATCAGCAGTTCGAAGGCTTTACCTGGAATAAGGTAGTTAATCAGCACGCACAGTGCTGTCGCCAACGCGGAGATCCCGATAGCAACAACTGGCACACCGCGACGATCGACAGCTTTCAGTACTTTCGGCCCATTACCCTGTTTCGCCAGACCGAACAGCATACGGCTATTGCAGTACACACAGCTGTTGTAAACGGACAGCGCGGCGGTCAGTACTACGATATTCAGCACCGTCGCCACGACGTTGCTGTTCAGTTCATGGAAGATCATCACGAACGGGCTACCGCCTTCTACAACCTTGCCCCATGGGTAAAGCGACAGCAGGATAGCGAGCGAACCGATATAGAAAATCAGGATGCGGTAGATTACCTGATTGGTCGCGCGTGGAATGCTTTTCTCTGGGTCATCCGCTTCTGCTGCGGTGATCCCCACCAGTTCCAGCCCGCCAAATGAGAACATGATAACGGCCATCGCCATCACCAGACCGAGCACGCCGTTCGGGAAGAATCCGCCCTGCGCCCAGAGGTTGGTCACGGTGGCCTCTGGCCCGCCTGTACCACTGAGCAACAGCCAGCCACCGAAGACGATCATGCCAATAATCGCGGCGACTTTGATGATGGCAAACCAGAACTCCATCTCACCGTAGACTTTGACGTTTGCCAGATTGATGGCGTTAATCAGCAGGAAGAACACGGCAGCGGACACCCAGGTTGGAATGTCTGGCCACCAGTATTGGACGTAAATTCCTACGGCGCTGAGCTCGGCCATGGCGACCAGAACATACAGCACCCAGTAGTTCCATCCTGATGCAAATCCCGCTAAATCGCCCCAGTATTTATAAGCAAAGTGGCTGAACGATCCGGCTACCGGCTCTTCAACCACCATTTCGCCCAACTGGCGCATAATGAGAAACGCGATCAGCCCGCCAATCGCATAGCCTAGCAGGACCGATGGCCCAGCCATTTTGATTGTTTGCGCAATACCAAGAAAGAGGCCAGTACCTACCGCGCCACCCAAGGCAATCAACTGAATATGACGGTTTTTCAAACCACGTTTTAGCGTGCCGTCTGTTTGTTGATCATCCATCAAATTTAACCCTCTGCCAGTGCAGTAAAAAATACGGTGTGAACGAGCACGCGTATTAGTGACTGTACGTTTGTGTAATTTTATTTTTACGGAGTGGTATTTCTTAAAATAAGAAAATATCTACCGTTTGCCAGAGAATAGTGGTAAGTGCGCAAAATTGCACTGATTTCTTGTTGCCTGATAATTAAAAACTATCGCTACATCAAAATTTTTACCGTTCCCAGATTGAGTCCCTGACTACGAGAAAATGGGTAGGAAATGGTGTGTTTGATACCTCTTTGGTTTTACTCCTTTTTATTACCTCTTTATCCCTGCGGTAAAAACGGTGCTGACCAGGGTGAGGGCTGGCGGGTAACTTCTTTTTTTAAAGAATAAAAATTCTTATTTTTTGAATTAAAATTCATTTTTTACGCATTTAAACGGTTCAGCAATGCCTGCTTCACGTTTCAAAAAAGTTAAAATATAGACAGAGGGGATTAATGGTAATACCACAGGTGGGCTATCACTTTGCCGCAGGTTTCTCGTGCATTTGTTAAAATCTGGTGGGATTGGTGATTTAGCTCAAGGTCCTTATGGACAGAAGGTGAATACTTTGTTACTTTAGCGTCACGTTTTTTAAATTGGTATTACCAATTGACTCCGCGCCATTCGCAGAGAAGAATTCATTATGGCATACAGCAAGATCCGTCAGCCCAAACTGTCAGATGTGATTGAGCAACAGTTGGAGTTTCTGATACTTGAGGGAACCTTGCGCCCCGGCGAGAAGCTCCCACCGGAGCGCGAACTGGCAAAACAGTTCGATGTTTCCCGCCCTTCTCTGAGAGAAGCCATTCAACGCCTGGAAGCCAAAGGTCTCCTTTTGCGCCGTCAGGGTGGTGGTACCTTCGTTCAAGCCAATCTATGGCAAAGCGTCAGCGATCCGCTGGCAGAATTACTGAGCACACATCCCGAATCACAGTTCGATCTTCTGGAAACGCGTCATGCGCTGGAAGGCATTGCTGCCTACTACGCTGCACTGCGTGGCACAGAGTCGGACCTGCAACGTATCCGGGATTGTCATGCCGTGATTGAGAAGGCGAGGGAAGCGGGCGATCTGAACGCCGAGTCAGAAGCCGTTATGCAGTATCAGGTTGCTGTAACAGAAGCCACGCATAATGTGGTTTTGCTGCATTTGGTGCGCTGTATGGGGCCGATGCTCGAACAGAACGTGAGGCAGAATTTTGAGTTGCTTTATTTGAGCCGTGAAGTGTTGGCTCAGGTTAGCATTCATCGCGCCAGCATTTTTGAGGCGATTGTTGCCCGTGAGCCAGAGAAGGCGCGCGAAGCATCACACCGTCATCTGGCGTTTATTGAGGAAGTATTGCTGGATCTTAACCGGGAACATAGTCGGCGCGAGAGATCGCTGCGTCGGCTCCAGCAACGCAAGGACTGAGCCCCCGTATTTTGGTGCTCTGAATGCGGCAATCACGACGATGAGCCTGTCTTCATGCGTTTTGCTTATGGCTACCTTAAGCCAGAATGCAGGAAGACAGGCTCCAACAAACCAACTTATTAGAGAAGATAAGGAATAACCATGTCAGATCGTTTAAATAATGACGTGGATCCGATCGAAACCCGCGACTGGCTGCAGGCGATCGAATCGGTCATCCGTGAAGAGGGTGTTGAACGCGCCCAGTTCCTGATTGATCAGGTTCTGAGTGAAGCACGTAAAGGCGGTGTCAGCGTTGCTGCTGGTACGGCTGCACGTCAATACATCAACACCATCGCAGTGGAAGACGAGCCGGAGTACCCTGGTAATCTGGATCTGGAACGTCGTATTCGCTCAGCAATCCGCTGGAACGCGATCATGACGGTACTGCGTGCTTCGAAAAAAGATCTGGATCTGGGTGGCCACATGGCTTCTTTCCAGTCTTCCGCCACTTTCTATGAAGTGTGTTTTAACCACTTCTTCCGTGCTCGCACTGCGCAGGACGGCGGCGACCTGGTCTACTTCCAGGGCCACATTTCTCCGGGCGTTTACGCTCGTGCCTTCCTTGAAGGCCGTCTGACCGAAGACCAGATGAACAACTTCCGTCAGGAAGTTCACGGTAACGGTCTGTCTTCTTATCCGCACCCGAAACTGATGCCGGACTTCTGGCAGTTCCCGACCGTTTCTATGGGTCTGGGCCCGATTGGTGCTATCTACCAGGCTAAATTCCTGAAATATCTGGAAAACCGTGGTCTGAAAGATACCTCTAAGCAAACCGTTTATGCTTTCCTGGGCGACGGTGAAATGGACGAACCAGAATCCAAGGGTGCGATCACTATCGCGACCCGTGAAAAACTGGACAACCTGGTGTTCGTCATCAACTGTAACCTGCAACGTCTGGATGGCCCAGTTACCGGTAATGGTAAGATCATCAACGAGCTGGAAGGTATCTTCAGCGGCGCTGGCTGGGATGTGATCAAAGTCATGTGGGGCGACCGTTGGGACGAACTGCTGCGTAAAGACACCAGCGGTAAACTGATCCAACTGATGGAAGAAACCGTTGACGGTGACTACCAAACCTTCAAATCCAAAAACGGTGCCTATGTGCGTGAGCACTTCTTCGGTAAATACCCGGAGACGGCAGAACTGGTTAAAGACTGGACCGACGATCAGATTTGGTCACTGAACCGTGGTGGTCACGATCCGAAGAAAGTCTACGCTGCACTGAAAAAAGCGCAGGACACCAAAGGCAAACCAACCGTTATTCTGGCGCATACCATTAAAGGTTACGGTATGGGCGACGCGGCTGAAGGTAAGAACATCGCTCACCAGGTTAAGAAAGTTAACATGGATGGCGTGCGTTACTTCCGTGACCGCTTCAACGTGCCAGTGTCTGATGATGACATCGAAAAACTGCCATACATCACTTTCGATAAAGATTCTGCAGAGTACAAGTACCTGCACGAGCGCCGCCAGGCGTTGGGTGGCTACCTGCCGTCTCGTCAGCCGAACTTTGACGAGAAGCTGGACCTGCCAACGCTGGAAGATTTCAGCACCCTGCTGGAAGAGCAGAACAAAGAAATCTCTACCACTATCGCATTTGTTCGTGCCCTGAACGTGATGTTGAAGAACCAATCTATCAAAGATCGTCTGGTTCCAATCATCGCTGACGAAGCGCGTACCTTCGGTATGGAAGGCCTGTTCCGCCAGATCGGTATTTATAGCCCGAAAGGCCAGCAGTACACCCCGCAGGACCGTGAGCAGGTTGCTTACTACAAAGAAGACCAGAAAGGTCAGATTCTGCAGGAAGGTATCAACGAACTGGGCGCAGGCTCATCCTGGCTGGCTGCTGCAACGTCTTACAGCACCAACAACCTGCCAATGATCCCGTTCTACATCTACTACTCCATGTTCGGTTTCCAACGTATTGGCGACCTGTGCTGGGCAGCGGGTGACCAACAGGCGCGTGGCTTCCTGATCGGTGGTACTTCAGGTCGTACGACGCTGAACGGCGAAGGTTTGCAGCACGAAGATGGCCACAGCCACATTCAGTCGCTGACCATCCCGAACTGTATCTCCTACGATCCAGCATTCGCCTATGAAGTCGCGGTCATCATGCATGACGGTCTGCACCGCATGTACGGTGAAGCGCAGGAAAACATTTACTACTACATCACCACGCTGAACGAAAACTACCACATGCCTGCGATGCCGCAGGGTGCGGAAGAAGGTATCCGTAAGGGTATCTACAAGCTGGAAACGGTTGAAGGTAGCAAAGGTAAAGTGCAACTGCTGGGCTCCGGTTCTATCCTGCGTCACGTACGTGAAGCGGCTCAGATTCTGGCGGCAGACTACGGTATCGGTTCTGACGTATTCAGCGTAACGTCCTTCACTGAACTGGCACGCGAAGGCCAGGATTGTGAGCGTTGGAACATGCTGCATCCGACCGAAACGCCACGCGTCCCTTACGTGGCTCAGGTACTGAGCGATGCGCCAGCGGTTGCATCTACTGACTACATGAAGCTGTTTGCTGAGCAAATCCGTAACTTCATCCCAGCGAGCGATTACCGCGTACTGGGTACTGACGGTTTCGGTCGTTCTGACAGCCGTGAGAACCTGCGTCACCACTTTGAAGTGGATGCGTCTTACGTCGTGGTTGCGGCTCTGGGTGAACTGGCTAAACGCGGTGAAATCGATAAGAAAGTGGTTGCTGATGCCATCACTAAATTCAACATCGATGCAGATAAAGTTAACCCGCGTCTGGCATAAGAGGTAAAGATTACATGGCTATCGAAATCAACGTACCGGATATCGGTGCAGATGAAGTTGAAGTCACCGAAGTGCTGGTGAAGGTTGGCGACAAAGTTGAAGCTGAACAGTCGCTGATCACGGTTGAAGGTGATAAGGCTTCTATGGAAGTCCCTTCTCCGCAGGCTGGTGTTGTTAAAGAGATTAAAGTCTCTGTTGGCGACAAAGTTGAAACTGGCAAACTGATCATGATTTTCGATTCCGCCGACGGTGCAGCTGACGCTGCACCTGCCAAGGCAGAAGAGAAGAAAGAAGCGGCACCAGTTGCTGCTGCACCTGCGGCAGCGGCTGCGAAAGACGTCAACGTACCAGATATCGGCGGCGACGAAGTCGAAGTGACTGAAGTGCTGGTTAAAGTAGGCGACACCGTTGCGGCTGAACAGTCTCTGATTACTGTAGAAGGCGACAAAGCGTCTATGGAAGTCCCTGCACCGTTCGCGGGTACGGTTAAAGAGATCAAGATCAGCACTGGCGATAAAGTGTCTACCGGTTCTCTGATCATGGTATTCGAAGTGGCGGGTGCTGCACCTGCTGCTGCTCCGGCACAAGCCGCGGCTCCAACTGCGCCAGCGGCCTCTGCGGCGAAAGAAGTCAACGTACCGGATATCGGCGGTGACGAAGTCGAAGTGACTGAAGTGATGGTTAAAGTTGGCGATAAAATCGCGGCTGAGCAATCACTGATCACCGTTGAAGGTGACAAGGCTTCGATGGAAGTCCCGGCACTGTTCGCGGGTACGGTTAAAGAAATCAAAATCAGCACCGGCGATAAAGTGAAAACCGGCTCACTGATCATGGTCTTCGAAGTGGAAGGCGCTGCACCTGCTGCGGCTCCAGCTCCGGCTGCCAAGCAAGAAGCGGCGGCATCGGCTCCAGCAGCAAAATCTGCTGCTGCACCGACTGCGAAAGCGGAAGGCAAGAGCGAATTTGCTGAGAACGACGCGTACGTTCACGCGACGCCGGTTATCCGTCGTCTGGCACGTGAGTTCGGTGTGAATCTGGCGAAAGTGAAGGGTTCTGGCCGTAAAGGCCGTATCCTGCGCGAAGACGTTCAGGCTTACGTGAAAGATGCGGTGAAACGCGCCGAATCTGCGCCAGCTGCTGCCGCTGGCGGCGGTCTGCCGGGCATGCTGCCATGGCCGAAAGTCGATTTCAGCAAGTTTGGTGAAGTGGAAGAAGTGGAACTGGGCCGTATCCAGAAAATCTCTGGTGCTAACCTGAGCCGTAACTGGGTGATGATCCCGCACGTTACGCACTTCGACAAAACTGACATCACCGAGCTGGAAGCGTTCCGTAAACAGCAGAACGTGGAAGCTGAGAAGCGCAAACTGGATGTGAAAATCACCCCAGTTGTCTTCATCATGAAAGCCGTTGCTGCTGCCCTTGAGCAAATGCCACGTTTCAACAGTTCACTGTCTGAAGACGCTCAACGTCTGACGCTGAAGAAATACATCAACATCGGTGTTGCGGTTGATACACCGAATGGCCTGGTGGTTCCAGTGTTCAAAGACGTGAACAAGAAAGGCATCATTGAGCTGTCTCGCGAACTGATGGCGATCTCCAAGAAAGCCCGTGACGGTAAGCTGACTGCTGGCGAAATGCAGGGCGGATGCTTCACCATCTCCAGCCTGGGCGGTATCGGGACTACGCACTTTGCGCCGATCGTCAACGCGCCTGAAGTGGCTATTTTGGGTGTGTCTAAGTCCGCAATGGAGCCGGTCTGGAATGGTAAAGAGTTCACTCCGCGTCTGATGATGCCGATGTCTCTGTCCTTCGACCACCGTGTCATTGACGGTGCTGATGGTGCTCGCTTCATTACCATCATTAACAACACGTTGTCTGACATCCGCCGTCTGGTGATGTAATCGAAAAGCCGGCCTGACGGCCGGCTTTTTTCTGATAAGCTGTTATTTGTTACAGCGATCAGTGATTAAGGACAAATCGTTAGTCGCTTGTTGTTTCAAAATTGTTAACGATTTTGTAAACTACTGCGGCAAAGACACGTCCCGGTGGAAGAGGGCGTTATTAAAAATGGCACCCTAAGTCTGAATGATGACGGGTGTGACGTCACAGACCCGCCGGAAATCAATTAAGAGGTCATGATGAGTACTGAAATTAAAGCTCAGGTAGTGGTACTTGGTGCCGGCCCCGCGGGTTACTCTGCTGCATTCCGCGCGGCGGATTTGGGTCTGGAAACCGTACTGGTAGAGCGCTACTCCACGCTGGGTGGGGTGTGTCTGAATGTGGGTTGTATTCCTTCTAAAGCCCTGCTGCACGTCGCTAAAGTTATCGAAGAAGCCAAAGCGCTGGCGGAACACGGTATCGTGTTCGGTGAACCTAAAACCGACATTGATAAAATCCGTCTGTGGAAAGAAAAAGTTATCACCCAATTGACCGGTGGTCTGGCTGGCATGGCGAAAGGCCGTAAAGTTAAAGTGGTTAACGGTCTGGGCAAATTCACGGGCGCCAACACGCTGGAAGTTGACGGTGAAAACGGCAAAACGACGATCAACTTCGATAACGCGATTATCGCTGCGGGTTCACGTCCGATCCAACTGCCTTTCATTCCTCATGATGACCCGCGCGTATGGGATTCTACCGATGCGCTGGAGCTGAAAAGCGTCCCTGGACGTCTGCTGGTTATGGGCGGCGGTATCATCGGTCTGGAAATGGGTACCGTTTACCACGCTCTGGGTTCACAGATCGATGTCGTTGAAATGTTCGATCAGGTGATTCCGGCAGCTGACAAAGACATCATCAAAGTCTTCACCAAGCGTATCAGCAAGCAGTTCAATCTGATGCTGGAAACCAAAGTGACGGCAGTAGAAGCTAAAGAAGACGGCATCTATGTGACGATGGAAGGCAAAAAAGCGCCTGCCGAACCACAGCGTTACGACGCGGTTCTGGTGGCTATCGGTCGCGTACCGAATGGCAAAAACCTGGATGCGGGCAAAGCGGGCGTGGAAGTTGACGATCGCGGCTTCATCCACGTTGATAAGCAAATGCGTACCAACGTGCCACACATCTACGCTATCGGCGACATCGTCGGTCAACCGATGCTGGCGCACAAAGGCGTGCATGAAGGCCACGTTGCTGCCGAAGTGATCTCCGGTAAGAAACATTACTTCGATCCGAAAGTTATTCCTTCTATTGCCTATACCGAACCGGAAGTGGCGTGGGTGGGTCTGACCGAGAAAGAAGCGAAAGAGAAAGGCATCAGCTACGAAACCGCGACCTTCCCATGGGCAGCGTCTGGTCGTGCCATCGCCTCTGACTGCGCTGACGGTATGACCAAACTGATTTTTGACAAAGAAACTCACCGTGTTATCGGTGGTGCGATTGTCGGTACTAACGGTGGCGAACTGTTAGGTGAAATCGGTCTGGCGATCGAAATGGGCTGTGATGCAGAAGATATCGCATTGACTATCCATGCGCACCCAACGCTGCATGAGTCCGTTGGTCTGGCCGCTGAAATCTTTGAAGGTAGCATCACTGACCTGCCGAACCCGAAAGCTAAGAAGAAGTAAGTTCTCGTAGGTTCGATTAGCGTGAATTCAATCCGGCACCTTTTACAGGTGCCGGATTTTTTTTATGTATCGGATGCGGGAAATACCCTCGCGCAGAGGAAATCCACGAGTGCCCGCACTTTGGGCGACGGATGTTTGCTGGCAGGCCACAACACATGGAAGACGCCGTTGCGTTCCACATAGTCGGTCAGAATCGGCTGTAGATGGCCGCTGGCCAGCAGTTTATGAATGGAGAAGTCTGGCAGGTAGGCGATCCCCAGCCCTTGCAGTGCGAAGCAGAGGCGCGTTTCGATGTTGTTGCAGACAATCGAGGTAGGCAATGGCAACTCTGGCTCGCCGGGGGGAAGCCGCAGCGCCCACGGTTCCAGCTTGCCGCTGTTGGGAAAGCGATAGTGCAGGCAGGTGTGCTGCATCAAATCGGCAGGTTTCTGAGGCGTACCGTGCCGAATAAGGTAGTCCGGTGCGGCCACCACCATAAAACGAAAAGTGCCCAATTTACGTGCGGTGAGGCGTGAATCAACGGGGTCTCCTGTTCGTACCACGGCATCGAAACCTTCCTCAATGACGTCCACCATTCGGTCGGTGAAGTCCAGATCCAGTTCTATCTCGGGATACTCGCGCATGAACTCACCGAGTACGGGGAGCACCAGTGAACTGACTAACGGCAGGCTTACCCGCAGGCGTCCGCGTGGAACGACTCTGGTCTGCGACAGTTCCAGTTCTGCGGCCTCGATTTCTGCCAGAATACGCCGGCTACGCGCCAGAAATAGTGATCCTTCAGCCGTCAGTGTGATGCTGCGCGTACTACGGTGAAACAGCCTCACGCCCAGTTTTTCTTCGAGCCGTGCGACGCTTTTGCCTACCGCGGACGCGGACACGCCCAGTAGACGACCCGCAGCAACGAAGCTGCGCGTTTCGGCCACCTGTATAAACACCACAAAGCCGTTCAGGCTATCCATACACCCTCTCTCTATTGCGGACAATTTGTTCCGCATACCTAGGAACAGTATCCCACTTTTTCTTTAATGGGTGATTTTTTATCGTAGCGGGAATGCTCATTGATGAAAGGAATATTTCGTGATAACTCCCGCATTTCCTCTGTATACCCGTGCTGCAACAGCGCCTATCTCTGCCCGAATTCAGGCCACCGTTCAACAGGCGTTGGACGAACGGCGTTTGGTCGGTGCTGTCGTGCTGGTTGTGCGCAACGGAGAATTGATTCATCAGCAGGCCGCAGGATGGGCTGACCGGGAGAACGCCCGTCCTATGGCGCTGGACGCCATCTTCCGGTTGGCCTCCGTTAGCAAGCCCATTGTGTCCGTGGCAGCGCTGGTGCTTGTGGCGCAAGGCCGGCTCGATCTGGATGAGGACATCACTCGCTGGATGCCGATGTTCCAACTCCGGCTGACCGACGGCAGCCCTGCGCGCATCACAGTACGGCAGTTGCTTAGCCACACTGCGGGTCTGGGCTACCGCTTTTTCGAAGCCCATGCGGACGGCCCTTACGCACAGGCGGGGGTCTCCGATGGTATGGATGCCTCCGGCATCAGCTTGACTGAGAACCTGCACCGCATCGCCAGCGTTCCCCTGCAATACGCGCCGGGAACGGCCTGGGGTTATTCGCTGGCAACGGATGTATTGGGCGCCTTGATTGAACGCATTCACGGTACGTCATTGGACGAGGCGGTTCGCCAACTGGTGACCGACCCGCTGGGCATGCACGATACCGGTTTTGTTGTACGCGACCCATCGCGCCTGACTACCGCTTACGTGAACGACACGCCGCAGCCACATCGCCTGGCCGAAGGCGAAACGGTGTCTCCCTTCGAAGGCGCCATCGGCATCGCGTACAGCCCCGCTCGCATCCTTGATTCTTTAGCCTTTCCATCCGGTGGCGCGGGCATGGCGGGCACAGCCTGGGATCTATTGCGCCTACTGGAAGCCCTGCGTAAAGGAGGCGGTATCCCGTTGCCTGACGGGTTGATTGAGGAGATGGGGCGCGATCAGACCGGTGGTTTGGAACTGCCCAATGCGCCGGGCTGTGGTTTTGGCCTCGGTTTCTCGGTCTTGCGCGATCCGCAGTTAGCCGAGTCGCCGGAATCATCAGGCACCTGGCGTTGGGGGGGAGCCTACGGCCATTCATGGTTTGTCGATCGGGCGCAGGGGTTGAGCGTGGTGGCTTTCACCAACACGATGTACGAAGGGATGTCGGGGCGTTTTGTCACTGAACTGCGCGATGCCGTGTATGGCGACCTGGAGGCAGCACGATGACGGCTTCAATGACGGCGACACACCATGACAGACTGCCCGTTGCCTCACTGTTGGCGCTGGCTACGGCAGCTTTCATCACTATCCTGACTGAAGCGCTGCCAGCAGGCCTGCTGCCGCAGATGGCGCAGGGACTGGCGGTGTCCGAAGCCTGGGTCGGGCAAACCGTCACTATCTACGCTATCGGTTCTCTGGTCGCTGCGATTCCGTTGACCGCGGCGACGCAAGGTGTGCGTCGCCGCTTGCTGCTGCTGGCAGCCATCGCCGGTTTCGCTGTCGCCAATACGGTTACGGCGTTGTCCAGCAGTTATCTGCTGACGATGGCGGCGCGTTTTCTGGCAGGTGTTTCTGCTGGGCTGCTGTGGGCGCTACTGGCGGGCTACGCAGCGCGTATGGTACCTGAGCACCAGAAAGGGCGCGCGATTGCTATTGCGATGGTTGGCACGCCATTAGCCTTGTCGCTCGGTGTGCCCGCTGGAACCTTTCTTGGCAACGTGATCGGCTGGCGCATGTGCTTCGGTATGATGAGCGGTTTGGCCTTAATACTGATGTTGTGGGTACGTATTCAGGTGCCGGATTTTGCTGGGCAATCCGCAGGCAACAGGCTATCTCTGGGACGCGTGTTCACGATAGCAGGCGTGCGCCCCGTGTTATGTGTCGTGCTGGCCTTTGTGCTGGCGCACAACATTCTCTACACCTATATTGCGTCGTTTCTCGCGTCGGTAGGCATGGTCGCGCAGACAGGTTTGGTGCTGCTGGTCTTCGGCATCACATCGCTGCTGGGCATCTGGATTATCGGCGTGCTGATTGATCGCTATTTACGCGTGCTTACGCTTGCCTGCTCGGTATTATTTTGCCTGTCCGTACTGGCGCTTGGTGTGGCGGGGGATGTGCAGGCCGTGGTCTATGTGGCTGTGGCCGTCTGGGGACTCGCCTTTGGCGGCGCGGCGACGTTATTCCAGACGGCTATTGTCAGAACGGCGGAAGAGGGAGCCGATGTGGCGCAGTCGATGTTGGTTACGGCCTGGAACATGGCTATCGCTGGGGGCGGTATTATCGGCGGCATTCTGCTGGAGCACGTCGGCGTTATCGCATTCTCTCCGGTGCTGCTGGGGCTGTTATTGATTGCGGTCGTTGTCGTCTGGTCTGCCAGACAACACGGTTTCCCTATGGCGCGGCGGTGAGGATCCCGTGGACGGATTTTTGTGTCGGTAACTCTTCCTAGCGCAATAAACTGTTTATTTATCATACATAGACGCCATTATTTCTTGCCTTGTTTTCGTGATTGATAGTTACGCCGCTGTACTAGTCTGGCGTGGATATGCCTGTATGTAATTTGTACAACTGGATTTAAGGCATTCTTCACATCATCAAGGAGAGAAAATGAAACGCTATTTATCAACGCCGCGGGCAGGCGTCATGGCTGTTGCATTGCTTGCTGCGCTGCTAGGCGGGGGTCAGGCTGGGCTGATAACATCGGCCCATGCGGCAGGAAAAAGTAAGCAGATTGAATTGCTGGATCGCGGACTGTTTGCATTCAAATCATCGGAACATGTTTTTTTGAGCTGGCGACTTTTCGCTACGGACCCCGAAAACATCGCTTTTAATCTCTATCGAGATGGTCAACTCATCAATGCTTCCCCTATCAGTACAACGACCAACTTTATCGATCCCGACGGTAAAGCCGATTCTACGTATGCGATACGCCCGGTCATTAACGGCGTTGCAGGGAAAGAGGAGGTCGCTAAATCGGTACTGAATGGTCAACGTTATCTGTCTATCCCGTTAAAGAAACCGGCCGATGGGGTGACGCCAAAGGGTGATACCTATTCCTATGAGGTGAATGATGGCTCGGTGGGCGATCTGGATGGCGACCGCGAGTATGAATATGTGATCAAGTGGGCACCGAGTAACTCGAAAGATAATGCGCACTCTGGCTATACCGGCAATGTGTATATCGATGCCTATAAACAGGATGGAACACGGCTGTGGCGCATTGATTTAGGAAAGAACATCCGATCTGGAGCGCATTACAACGATTTCATCGTGTATGACCTGGATGGTGATGGCAAAGCGGAAGTGATGATGAAAACCGCCGATGGGACGGTGGATGGTACAGGAAAGGTTATCGGTAATAGTCAGGCGGATTACCGTAGTAACAACGGTTATATTCTCACCGGGCCTGAATACCTGACAGTATTTAATGGCCAAACTGGGAAAGCGATGGCGACAGTGGATTATCTCCCGGAACGTGGCGATGTGTGCGGTTGGGGAGACTGCTATGGCAATCGCGTTGACCGTTTTCTGGCGGGTGTCGCCTATCTTGATGGCGAGCGTCCCAGCGCGGTGTTTTCTCGCGGCTATTATAAACGTGCCGTGGTGGTTGCGTGGGACTGGCGCAATGGCAAGCTGACAAAACGCTGGACGTACGACAGCGGTACCACTGGTGATGTGCTGAATACGGCGTATGGGCAAGGTGCGCACCACTTTCGTACCGGCGATGCGGATGGGGATGGGAAAGACGATATTATCTTTGGTGCCGCAACGATAGGTAGCAACGGAAGATTATTGAATTCTACTGGGTTGGGGCATGGTGATGCGTTGCACTTTGGCGTTCTCGATCCTTCTCGTTCCGGTAAGCAGGTCTTTATGGTGCATGAGTCCGCGAGCCAATATGGCAAGAACGCGATGGAAATGCATGATGCGGCTACGGGCGAGATCCTTTGGGGATACAGTAATGGGTCTGGTGGCGATAACGGGCGCGGCGTCTGTATGGATGTCGATCCTGCCCACCTGGGAGTGGAATGCTGGTCTTCACAAGGCGGGCTATTTAACGCGAAAGGCGAACAGATCTCTGATAAAAAACCATCTCACATCAATTTTGGTATCTGGTGGGATGGCGACCTGCTGCGTGAAACATGGGATCGTGCGGTGATTGATAAGTGGGTACCGTCCAAGTCGGCATCGACTCGGCTGTTCAGTGCTTACACCTACAATTCGGGAACATCGATAAACGGGACGAAAGCGACACCCGTTTTGAGTGCCGATCTGTTTGGCGATTGGCGCGAAGAGTTCATCATTCCCAAGTCTGATAGTAGCGAGCTACAGATTTTCAGTACCACGACGGAAACGACATACCGTATGCCGACGTTGATGCATGACCCGGCCTATCGGACACAGGTTGCGGCGCAGAACGCGGGCTATAACCAGCCGCCACATACCAGCTTCTATCTTGGGGAAGGAATGACGTTTCCAGTGAAGTGGGAAAGCGTTTATACCGTACCTAAATAATGCGTTCTCGGCACGATCGCGATCGTGCCGATTTTCGTTCAATGTATCGGGTTATTTTGAGGGAGTATCGTGGGTTAGTGCGAACTAAATGATTCCCCGTTCAGCCCAACGCAAGGTTAACGAGGATAATACTGCTGCGAAAATTGGCTAATAAACACGCATGATGTTTGATATTATAGACATCCAACGATGTGCAACAGGCTATGCTTATAATGTCACCAGTCCTCAACGATAGCGGGAGTTTTGATATGGCGATTCTTCCAATGTCATATAGCCCCGCCACTATGGCGCGGGAATATCGGAAAATTGGCGAAACGAGTGTGAATGGTCGCGCCGTGGATATTTATATCCATACTGAGCGGCATCACGCTGTTGCCATATATGGAGAGCCTGATGATGTTAACGGTGATTTACGGCATATTGTTGTTGCAAAGATCGACCTGAAATCCCGTAACAGCGACAACGATGCTGAAACTATTTTGGCCGTCATCGGTTACTACGAGAACTTGCAACCGATAAATGATCATCTCACTCAGGTTGAAGGCGTGATTGTCACCAAACGTGAACGAAATGCTAATGTCGCCAGCGCCATGTATAAGGCGCTCATTAACGACGGTATTGTGCTGGTTAGCGATAACGTTCAGTTCCCTGGAGGGAAAGCGTTGTGGGCGCGTATGGCACGTAAAGAGGTTGGCATTGAGGTATTTGTGTTCGACTCAGAACAACGTACTTTCTGGCCGTATGACGGAGAACGGATTCGATACGATGGTCGCAGCATTCCCGAAAGCGATATCTGGAGCCTTGCACCGAATGAATCGCGAAAAGGAGTGGTGCTGGTGGCTGAACGTAAACGAGACGAATCGGCCGCCTGAGGTCGTTCTGCTCTGAGACATTAAGTGATCTTAAATCGTTAACTATGCAATAAATCTTTAACTATGCAATAAATTGAATACTTTGATCGCTGGCGTGTGTGGTATTCCTCCTTGGGTCTACGCTGCCGCGACGAACCTTTTTTGCCAGATGCTTCGCAGAATGCGCCCTCCGTCCGTTTATTTTTAGCCGCGTCAATTACAATCAAACTTCAAAAAAGAAACGATGTTTTGTTTTTGAGGTTATGATGAATCTGAATACCTTACGCACCTCTGTCTGGCTATTGGCGGCTTTGCTGGCGAGCCCTTCACTGATGGCGAACGACATGAACCCTACGATTCAACCCGCGACGGATCAGGCGGTGACGGATGAAGGTCTGCCTTCATTTTATCCGCAGCTTAAACAGCAGATGACCTACTCGGACTCCTGGCTATCCGGGAATTTTACGGATTTTAGCCAGTGGCAATCCCAGTCGAGAAAAACGCTGCGTGCGCTACTGCTGACGCCGGATTCCACCAAAGACTTCGCGCCACAAGCGATAGAAAAACAAGATCGCGGCAGCTACATGGCGGAGAAAATTGCCTTCAACCTGACCGATGAAAGTCGTGTAGACGCGTTGCTCCTGACGCCAAAAAGCGCGGGGCCGCATCCCGCGGTTATCCTGCTGCACGATCACGGCGCGAAGTTTGATATTGGCAAAGAGAAGATGATCAAGCCGTGGGGGAATGACGCACAGCTTGATTCTGCACAGGCATGGGCCGATAAGTTTTTCACCGGGCGCTTTGTCGGGGATGAACTGGCGAAACGGGGCTATGTGGTGCTGGCAGTGGATGCACTCGGTTGGGGATCGCGCGGGCCAATTAAATATGAGCAGCAGCAGGCGCTGGCGAGCAACTTCTTTAATCTGGGGCGCTCGCTCGCGGGTCTGATGGCCTACGAAGACATGCGGGCAACGGACTTTCTGGCATCACTTGAACAGGTTGATAAGCAACGTATCGGCGTCGTGGGGTTCTCCATGGGCGCCTATCGCGCCTGGCAGCTCGCAGCGCTGTCGGATAAAGTCGCGGCGACGGCGGCGGTGTCATGGATTGGCACGTACGACGGTCTGATGACGCCGGGTAACAATGTGCTGAGAGGACAGTCGGCGTTCTATATGTTGCATCCGGGGCAACCGACACGCTTTGATTTCCCGGATGTGGCGAGCGTTGCCGCACCAAAACCGATGCTGTTATTTAACGGTGGCAAAGACAAACTGTTCCCGACGCAATCCGTTGAAGATGCCTACGCGAAAATGCACAAGGTGTGGCAATCTCAAGGGGCGGACAACAACCTGCAAACCAAAATATGGCCTGAGCTGGGACACGTGTTCTATCAGGAACAGCAGGAAGGTGTCTTTCGCTTTCTGGACCACTGGTTAAAGCCATAGCCGCCAGTGCCTGAATTATAATAAGTTTTTTGATAACATCAGATTGCTGATGCGTGATTCGCCTCTGAGTGCTGTAGCATTCAGAGGCGTTTTAATTTTACAGGGATGCAGTGATGAAGAAATACCTGGGTGTTTTAATCATGATGTTATGGCTGTCGGGCTGTAACGGAGAAGAAACGCTTCGCGAGGGGAAATATCTGGTTGAGGATATTCGCGTGGTGTTTGATAACAGCGAACATAAAGAAGCGAATAAAAACAGAGATGAGCTTCAGGATCATATTAAGCAAAACCTCAAAAGCATTAAAAACGACCTCTATTTTAATCTGACGCCGACGCAGGTGAGCTATTACAGCGCAGAGGGTGAATATACCGAGGAGATTAAAGACAACCGCATACAGGTCAACGGTATGTGGCACACGCTAAAAATCACCGGGAAAAACACGGTGCAGTTCGTCTCGGATAAAAGCGCTGCCTGTGCGTTTTATTATTGTGAAATCACTATGGTCTTGAAAAAGACGGAAGAACAGTCACCCGATTTACTTAAGATCAAGCAACGTTTTGACGAACATAAAAAAGCCTATCAGGCGTGGCTTCTTGCAGAGAAAGCAGCATTCAACCACGCGCCAATGAACGATTTTCCTGGTATTCCTTTTCATCCTGAAGATGACTTTACGATTAAGCTGCCGTTTAACCTATACGACAAGCTGAGTTTGCAGGAATACGGGACTTATGTGCGCAGAATGGGGCGTCTGCTTATCGATCGGGAAAATAAAGACACGCAGATCTATACCTATCGCGATCGGCAACATCACACCGACGTTGACCTGTTTACCGTGAGTGCGGCGAAAGCAGATTTTAATCTGGCATCGTGGCTGGAAGGGCAAAAGGGCGTGTTGTTCCAATCGGAAAACGGGGCGGCATACGATAATCAACAGGGCAAACTGGAAGCCGTCTATTTTCAATATGATGAGGCTAAGCAACGCTATTTTATCGGGTTAGCGAATGCTGAAGACTCCGTTGCGTTAGCCAACGCGTTTGCCGTATTGCGGACAATGGATGAACGCTACCGCGGTGAACAGACGTTGTCGATGTACGATCTGGCATTATCTCAGCAGGCGTTAGAAGCAAAGTATGGTGTAACGATCGCTGAAGAATTTGCAATTGCCGATATGCACAAGGCGATCTGGAAAGAACTTGAACAGCGCATGGAAAAGCCGGAACGCTTTATTAAACGGAGCATGTCAAAAACGCGTATTGAGATAAAGTTTCCGTCGGAAAGCTTTAAATATGACATTTATTTTAAGGTTTCTCCTCAATCTATTCCCGAGCTCATGGCTGAAACCAAAGAGATCGTTCCTGAAGGAAAAGAAGTCGATAACATTTTTATTTATGGCGACAGCGCATTTGTCGGCTATGAATACGATGTGAATGTGGGAAGTGGGCTTACATTACAATTTCTAGTGCCGAAAGATGCGGGAACGCCGCTGGAACGCCTGATGTTCCTGCATGTATTACGTCAGCTTGATGTGACGCGTTTCCCCGCTATTTCTGCACAAGAGAAAAAGAACCTGTTTACCTATGGCGAAGCGACATCTTTTAAAAACAACCTTGATAATCGCTACTTCAAGGTAGAAGAAGGTCTCATCGACAGCACGGGTAAGCTGATCGTCAAGAATCCTGATGATGGCTATTTTGAGTTTATCTATCGCTCTCCCCATATACTGGCGACCCACTATAAATCAGAGGGGGAAGGGAGTTACTCCAGAGTGCCGGGCGTGACGGTATTTGATGACAAAGGGAAATGGCTTTCCCATCAGGCCGATTGAGTGGATATCGCGGAACGCTGATATTGGCGCTGACGATAAGAGGATTATCGACAGCGCCTGCAACACAGAACCGTTATTGCGGTTTGAGTCGTGAGAAATTAAAACAGCAGCCCCAGTAAGTAGCGTAAATCGCCTGCTTGTCGTAATGCGCAGCGGTCAGCGATCTGGTCGCTGTCGAGGTGCGTCAACGAACCGAGCGTTTGTTGCAGCTTGGCACGGAGGTCAGTGGGGCGCGACGAGGTTTCCTGACGTGTGGTGCGCTGGATTAACGTACTGCCGTTACGCAGGTGCAGTGTCACCTCATGAAAGCGTGCTTCCGGGTCAAGCTCATCGGGCGGCGCAGTTTCATCGGCGCGGCGTATGACGCGATTCGCCAGCGCAGAGATCGTTGCTTCAACCGGTGCTTCCGAAAAATGCGCCAGCTTCAATTCCCCTTCAATTAGCGCCGCTGCAATCACATATTCCAGACTGAAGCGCGCTTCTACACCGTTTGTCGCGTTACGGATAAACGGCGCCACATCGCCACCCGGCGGGAACGTCACCGTGATCTGTTCGATAGCATCGGCCAGATCGGCATCCGCGCCATTCTGTTTATGCCACTGTTCCCGCAGGGCAAACGCGGCTTCGGCCGCGCTGTGGGTGCCGCCACACGTTGGGTAGCGCTTGAACTCCAGACCGGGAGACAGCATGCGCCACGGCGTGCCCCAGTTTTCAACCAGCAGTTCCGGTTGGTGTTGTTGATCGCCGTGCGCCGCAAGAAAGGCGTCAACGACCTGTTGTGTGTTGCCCTCGAAGCCCGCCAGTCCGAGTTTGACCGCTGTTAGCCCCGCTCTGGCGGAAAGCCCGGCATGTAGCGGTTTGACCGCTGAACCAAACTGCGCCCTCAGCCCTGCGGCCTGTGTGGCGGCTAAGCCAAGAATGATCTGCGTCTGCTCCACCGAGGCGCCAGCCAGGCGTGCTGCCGCAGCGGCCGCGGCGATAGCACCGAGCGTCGCCGTGTTGTGGTAGCCGAGGCTGTAATGGCGCGGGCCACATGCCAGCCCGATTCTGCCTGCGGTTTCCACGCCAATCACGTATGCCGTCAAAAACGTCTCTTCCGTTACGGATGAATCCTCTGCGGCAAGGGCAAACAGTGCGGGCAGAATGACGGTACTGGGGTGTCCACGAAACGCTGGATGATAATCGTCAAAGTCCAGCACGTGACCGGAATAGCCCAGGATCAGACTACGCGTCAGGCTGTCCGTGCCGCTGAATACCTGCTTTAACGGCGCAAGCCCGCTATCAGCAATGGCTCCTTGTGCGATCGGGAGCGCAGTAGAGATGAAGTCAGTCACTCCGTCACGGGCGGCCTCTATTGCTTCCCGATTGGGTTCGCTATGGATGATGTGGTGGGCAAGCGTTGCGGTGATATCAGTCTGATTGGTCATGGGTCGTCATGTGTGCTGGCAGAAAAATAGTAATTTACTGCGCCTTGTTGAATAGCGATTAATAACCAAACGGAATAATAAATTCCATTTGGTTATTAGTGCTTCGGCGTCAGAAGCGGTCTTTTAACTGCCCCGGTGTAATACCAAATGCACGTCGTAGCGCGGTGGCAAAGTTAGCGGGGCTGTTGTAACCGGCGATGCTGGCTGCTTGTGCAATACCGATACCGTCTTTCTGCAAAGCCAACATGGCGCGCTGTAAGCGGCAGTTACGCAGGTACTCAAACACGCTCATATTGAACGTCTGGCGAAAATGGCGCTGTAGCGTGCTTTCGCTCATGTTGACGCTTTTGGCGATCTCACTCATCGAAAGATGGTCGGCGCTGCCGCTTTCCAGCATATCTCTGATCTGTTGAATGCGATGGTAGCCGCGCAGGGTGACGCCGCTGCTTTTCTCCTGCGCCACGCTGGCCGTTAATGACGTCAACGCCTCAATAATCAGGCTCATGCACTGCGTTTCCAGATAGAGACGCTGGAGCGGTGTTTGGCAAGGTTCAGCGTCCAGCGTTTGTAAGGCAATAGCCAGCGCCTGCCGGGACGGTGTCCACAGGTGTGTCGCCAGATGGGTCTGTGTGAAATCGTGGATGGCCTGCCAGTCGCCAACGGTGTCCATCATGTTGCCGTAAAGCCATTCTCTGTCGAACGTCAGCGTAATCGTTCGTTCATATTCATCACGCTTGCCGATGCGGGTAAACATCGTCGGTTCCGTCAGCGCAATCAGCGAGGCCGGTTGGCTCTCTCCCAGATGTAACTCCTGATGGCCAAATGAAATATGCGCATTGCCGCTCACCACGATGGCGAGTTTGATTGCGTCATCCAGCAGGTTTTGGGTTTTCATATTGTGGCGATTAATCACATCTGCGGTATGCAGGATCAGATGCGGATTAAGCTGCACAACGGTGAATGACCCAAAGAGCACCGGTGTGTTATCGATCAACCGTGGACCGATGAAACGGTAATTATTCGCCACCAGACTGGATTGCTGAACGATGTGATCTTTATAGATCGGCTTTGATGACTGCGTGAAGCTGCGCACGTGATTACCTACCTGATTAAACCCTTCGACCTGCGCCTTCCATTTTGATGCTTTGGCAAAACATTTTGCTGCTAGAGCAAACCCCGTCCTGAATGACAAATGTAACAATGACCGCGCCAAAATGGTAATGCAAATACTTCTCAATAGCATTTTTCGTTGAGGACGTCACATGGCGAGGCCTCATTTCTTACAGGGCAGGATAATTTTGATGAAACTACCACAATCGCGTCGTTATCTGGCGACGCTCATTGGCGTTAGCTGCGGGATGACATCGTTTCTGAGCGCTGGGCAGACCTCGACCATGCCTTCAACAGAACCTGCTCCTCAGGTGCAAAATCAGGCCGAAACGAAAACATCGGGCGACACGATGGTGGTAACGGCCGCAGAGCAAACCCGTCAGGCTCCGGGCGTATCGGTGATTACGTCTGAGGATATCAGCAAGCGTCCACCTGCTAACGATCTGTCGGATCTGATTCGTACCATGCCGGGCGTCAATCTGTCCGGTAACTCAACCAGCGGCCAGCGCGGTAACAATCGCCAGATCGATATTCGCGGTATGGGGCCGGAAAACACCTTGATTTTGGTGGATGGTAAGCCAGTATCAAGCCGTACCGCCGTGCGTTATGGCTGGCGTGGCGAACGTGATACCCGCGGTGACACCAACTGGGTGCCTGCTGATATGGTCGAGCGTATTGAAGTGCTGCGTGGCCCGGCGGCGGCACGCTATGGTAACGGTGCCGCGGGCGGCGTAGTCAATATCATCACTAAGCAGCCAAGTCAGGAATGGCACGGTACCTGGAATACCTATCTGAACGCGCCGGAGCATAGCTCGGAAGGCGCCACCAAGCGTACCGATTTCAGCCTGATGGGCGGCCTGACCGACAACCTGAGCTTCCGTCTGTACGGTAACCTGAACAAAACCCAGGCTGATGCACGCGATATTAACGAAGGGCATCAGTCTGCACGCGCAGGTAATCAGTCAGCTTCCCTGCCTTCCGGGCGTGAAGGGGTGCGTAATAAAGATATCAACGGGATGCTGCGCTGGGATATGACCCAGCAACAATCGCTAGAGTTTGAAGCAGGTTCCAGCCGTCAGGGCAACATCTATGCGGGTGATTCGCAAAATACCAACACCAACCCGCTCGTTGTTAGCAATTACGGCAAGGAAACCAACCGCATGTACCGCCAGAATTTTGCGGTTACGCATCGCGGCTACTGGGACAGCGGCGTCAGCTCTACGTCGTATCTGCAATATGAACGTACGCACAACACCCGTATCCTTGAGGGGCTGTCTGGCGGCTTAGAAGGTATTTTTGATACCAATAATCCGAACCAATTCGGCACCATCAAACTGGATAATTTTACCGCGCACAACGAGGTCAATCTTCCGCTGAATCTCTGGGTCGATCAGGTGTTAACGTTCGGGGTGGAGTGGAATGAACAGAAGATGACGGATCCGGTGTCGAACACGCAGACGACAACCGAAGCGGGGAGTGTAGGATCGCTGAGCAGCAGCGGCCGCAGTGAGAAATCTGCCGCGCGTCTGGCTTCTGCTTTCGTGGAAGATAACGTCGAACTGACGGATAGCACCATGTTAACGCCGGCGCTGCGTGTCGATCATCACAGCACGGCAGGCACCAACTGGAGCCCGTCGCTCAACCTGTCGCAGGAATTAGGTGACGACTATACGCTGAAGTTAGGTATCGCCCGCGCTTACAAAGCGCCAAACCTGTACCAGACCAACGAGAATTACCTCCTCTATAGCCGTGGGCAGGGCTGTGCGGGTGGGACGTCCTGCTATTTGATCGGTAATGAAAACCTGAAAGCGGAAACCAGCCTGAATAAAGAGATTGGTCTGGAGTTTCATCGCGATGGGTTGATCGCGGGCATCACCTACTTCCATAACGATTACCGTAACAAAATTGAAGCAGGCAACACGGTTATCGGTAAAGCGGTGGGCGGAACCAATAATCAATATGCCAACGCCAATATCTTCCAGTGGGGCAATGTGCCGAAAGCGGTTATTCAGGGGCTGGAAGGTAACCTGACGGTTCCTGTTACGGAGACGATCAACTGGCGTAATAACCTGACCTGGATGCTGGAATCGAAAAATAAAACCACGGGCGATTATCTGTCGATTACGCCGGAATTTACCCTGAATTCCTCGGTGGACTGGCAGGCGACGGAGAAGCTCTCTTTCCTGGCTGATGTGACCTGGTATGGCCGTCAAAAGCCGAAGAAATATAACTACAAAGGTGAACGTGTAACCGGTAGCGCGACCAACGAGTTAAGCCCTTATGCGCTGTTCGGGTTAAGCAGCACCTATACGTTTAACAAGAACCTGAGCGTGACGGGCGGCGTAGAAAACCTGTTTGATAAACGCCTGTTCCGTGCCGGTAATGCGCAGGATGTGGTGAACAATAACGTGGTGACCATCGCGGGAGCCGGTGCTGCAACCTATAACGAACCGGGTCGGACGTTCTTTGTGAGTGTGAAAACGTCGTTCTAAATCATAACGCCCCACGTAATCATCAACGCCACGGTGCCATTGTACCGTGGCGTTTTTTATGGCGAGTCATCCCTGTCTGTCATCCTGTGGGGACGTACGGATATCAGGGGCAGAAAAGGGTTTTCAACGTAGCGACGAGGGCTTCTACATTCTGATTTTCGATGCGGTAGTACAGCGTTTGAGATTCGCGTCGATAGCTAATCAACTCTTCCTCACGCATTTTCGCCAGATGTTGTGAGAGAGCGGACTGGCTGAGCGGGATGTGCTCAAGCAGCGCACCAACCGACATTTCCTTGCGCTCGATGAGCAGGCAAAGTACCAGCAGCCGGTTTTCGTTACCCATCGCGCGCAGCAGCGCCGCCGCTTTTTCCGCACCGTCCTGCATGAATTCGCGATCCGAATTGCTTAACGTCATGGGCTACTCCACACTGTTTTTCTGATTAATTTAGCTATATCTAATGTATTGAGACCATCATAGCATCGGCTTTGGGTGTATATATAGTGTGGTCTGTCAGGGACATGCTATTCTGCTGATGTCGGTATTTTTCAGTGAGAGCGAAATTGGGCACATAGCATAGTTGAATAAAAATTAATGTTGCTATTATGTGAACGAATTAACAATCAATTCAAATCCTGATATGCTGACGAGGCTGGACCGGACACTCTACTACCTTACATCCACACGCTGACACCCAGGCATGGACACCACAATTGGGAACAAGAGCGCCGGCATAATGAAGACAATGAGAGCGAGGAGAACGTCGTGCTAGAAGAATATCGTAAGCACGTAGCCGAGCGGGCTGCGCAGGGGATTGTTCCTAAACCGTTAGATGCCACGCAGATGGCCGCGCTGGTTGAGTCACTCAAGAATCCCCCGGCAGGCGAAGAAGAAGCATTGCTTGATCTGCTGATTAATCGCGTCCCTCCCGGCGTTGATGAAGCCGCCTATGTAAAGGCCGGTTTTTTGGCTGCCGTCGCTAAAGGCGAAGCCACTTCCCCCTTGGTTAGCCAGGAAAAAGCGGTTGAGCTGCTGGGTACCATGCAAGGGGGTTATAACATCCATCCGCTGATTGATGCGTTAGACAATGACAAGCTGGCACCGATTGCCGCCGAAGCGCTGTCTCACACGCTGCTGATGTTTGATAACTTCTACGATGTGGAAGAAAAGGCGAAAGCGGGCAATGCGCACGCCAAGAAAGTGATTCAATCCTGGGCTGATGCCGAGTGGTTCCTGTCCCGCCCGAAACTGGCGGAAAAAATTACCGTTACCGTTTTTAAAGTCACCGGTGAAACCAACACGGATGACTTATCTCCGGCACCTGATGCCTGGTCACGCCCTGATATCCCTCTGCACGCGCTGGCGATGCTGAAAAACGCCCGTGAAGGTATCGATCCCGATCAGCCTGGCACTGTTGGCCCGATCAAACAGATCGAAGAACTGAACAAGAAAGGCTTCCCGCTGGCTTACGTCGGCGACGTTGTCGGTACAGGATCATCGCGTAAATCGGCGACCAACTCCGTGTTGTGGTTCATGGGCGAAGATATCCCTTATGTTCCGAACAAACGCGGTGGTGGCGTGGTGCTGGGCGGCAAAATTGCTCCGATCTTCTTCAACACGATGGAAGATGCCGGTGCGCTGCCGATCGAAGTGGATGTGAACGATCTGAATATGGGCGATGTCATTGATATTTACCCGTATGAAGGCGAAGTTCGCCGTCATGACACCAATGAAGTCCTGGCGACGTTCGCGCTGAAGACCGATGTACTGCTGGATGAAGTGCGTGCCGGTGGCCGTATTCCACTGATTATCGGTCGCGGACTGACCTCCAAAGCGCGTGAGTCTCTGGGCTTGCCACACAGCGATGTCTTCCGTATTTCCAAAGCGGTTGAAGCCAGCAAAAAAGGCTTCTCGCTGGCGCAGAAAATGGTGGGTCGTGCCTGTGGCGTCGCGGGTATTCGCCCTGACGAATACTGCGAACCGAAGATGACCTCTGTCGGTTCACAGGACACCACTGGCCCAATGACCCGTGATGAGCTGAAAGATCTGGCCTGTCTGGGCTTCTCCGCCGATCTGGTGATGCAGTCATTCTGTCACACTGCCGCCTATCCGAAGCCGGTTGACGTGACCACGCATCACACGCTGCCTGATTTCATCATGAACCGTGGCGGCGTATCGCTACGTCCGGGCGATGGGGTTATCCACTCCTGGCTGAACCGTATGCTGTTGCCGGATACCGTTGGTACGGGCGGTGACTCCCATACGCGTTTCCCCATTGGTATTTCTTTCCCGGCGGGTTCCGGTCTAGTGGCGTTTGCTGCCGCGACGGGCGTGATGCCGCTGGATATGCCAGAATCCGTTCTGGTGCGCTTCAAAGGCAAAATGCAACCTGGCATTACCCTGCGCGATCTGGTTCATGCCATCCCGCTGTATGCCATCAAGCAAGGCCTGCTGACCGTTGAGAAGAAAGGTAAGAAGAACATCTTCTCGGGTCGTATTCTGGAAATCGAAGGTCTGCCAGATCTGAAAGTCGAGCAGGCGTTTGAACTGACCGATGCCTCGGCGGAACGCTCTGCGGCTGGCTGTACGATCAAGCTGGATAAAGAACCGATCATTGAGTATCTGAACTCCAACATCGTACTGCTGAAGTGGATGATCTCCGAAGGCTACGGCGATCGCCGTACGCTGGAGCGCCGTATTCAGGGCATGGAAAAATGGCTGGCCGATCCGCAACTGCTGGAAGCCGATGCCGATGCCGAGTACGCCGCGGTGATCGACATCGATCTGGCTGACATCAAAGAGCCGATCCTGTGTGCGCCGAACGATCCGGACGATGCTCGCTGGCTGTCTGACGTGCAGGGCGAGAAGATTGATGAAGTCTTCATTGGTTCCTGTATGACCAACATCGGGCACTTCCGTGCGGCAGGTAAACTGCTGGATAGCCACAAAGGCCAGTTGCCGACCCGCCTGTGGGTTGCGCCGCCGACCAAGATGGATGCGGCACAGCTGACCGAAGAAGGTTACTACAGCGTGTTTGGTAAGAGCGGAGCACGTATCGAGATCCCAGGCTGTTCGCTGTGTATGGGTAACCAGGCGCGCGTGGCGGATGGGGCGACGGTAGTTTCTACCTCGACGCGTAACTTCCCGAACCGTCTGGGAACTGGTGCCAACGTGTATCTGGCGTCTGCTGAGCTGGCGGCGGTGGCGTCTCTGCTGGGTCGCCTGCCGACGTCAGAAGAGTACCAGACCTACATGTCTCAGGTGGATAAAACCGCGCAGGACACCTATCGCTATCTGAATTTTGACCAGTTAGGCCAATATACCGAGAAAGCCGATGGCGTGATCTTCCAGACGACTGTCTAACTCGCTATAGTTCGCATCTCTACACCGAAGGAGGCCTACACAGGCCTCCTTTTTTCTGCCTGCTTGACTGATGGCAACAGGGACGCCTTAAAGGTGGAGATGCATCACGACGGTAGAGAGTAGAGGTGACTAAACTGAATAGAAGAAACATCACAGTGAGGATGACATCATGGACTATGAATTTTTGCGGGATGTGACGGGCCAGGTCATCGTTCGTATGTCGATGGGACATGAAGCGATCGGGCACTGGTTCAATGAAGAAGTAAAAGGCCAGCTAACGGTCTTAACTGATGTTGAAGAAGCGGCACGTTCTGTGGCTGGCAGCGAACGGCAGTGGCGGCGCGTGGGTCATGAATACACGCTGTCGTTGGATGAAGAAGAAGTGATGGTGCAGGCAAATCAGCTGTCTTTCACCACGGACGAGCTGGAAGAAGGCATGAGTTATTACGACGAGGAAAGCCTGTCTTTATGCGGACTGGATGATTTTCTGACGCTGGTGGAAAAATATCGCGAGTTCGTCCTGCATTGATGCTTTTGGCAACACAACCGCATTTGGCCATGCGATCGTGTTGAGAACACGGTTATGTTGGACACACCACCCGACAGACGAGTGGTGTTTTTCCATCAATCAGCCAAGATCGGCATGGCCGAAACGTGCCTGCCAGTCATGATCGAATCGGTTAAGCGCATCGTCAACCGCAGGGTCTTGTAGGAACAGCTCGGCAACCGCAGGGTCAACCGTAATAGCCCGACACCCCGCCAGCAGGCAGTCCAGTACCTGACGTGGCGTTCGAAAGCTGGCTGCCAGTACCTGAGTGTGCGGGCTGTGCAGGTTAATCAGGGTTTGCAGCTCTTTTACGAGCGCAATCCCGTCTCCGCCCTGTGCATCGATGCGATTGACGTAAGGGGCGATATAGCGAGCCCCCGCCAGCGCGGCATAAAACCCTTGCCCCGCGCCGTAGACGGCGGTGCCGAGAGTAGGAATATCCAGCGCCGTCAAATGCTTAATGGCACGTAAACCGCCATGCGTCACCGGAACTTTGATGACCAGAGAAGGAATCACGTCTCTGAGTTTCAGCGCTTCCTCCACCATGACGTCAGGATCGCGTGCCATCACCTGAGCAAACAGCTGGCCTTCCGTGCCGATAATGGCCTGCATGTCCCGTAGCACGGTATAAATATCGGATTTTCCGCGTGCGACAATACTTGGGTTGGTGGTCACGCCTTTAATCGGTAACACGCCAGCAAGTCGTTCTACTGCGGCCACATCAGCCGTATCTAAATAGAATTCCATCATTTCCCCCGTTAACGAAAACTCGTGTTGCGGATGACATTCATCATGCTGACTTAGCGCACGATAATGCCCAGTAGAATGCCCACCGCGCCGAAATCGGAATCACTGAACGTGGTGTTTGCCAGTCCGATACTGCCCAACACCGGCAGCAGGAAGACAGGCAGGAAGGTAATCAGCAGTCCATTGGCGAAAGAGCCTAAAATCGCACCGCGACGCCCACCGGTGGCATTACCGAAAACGCCAGCAGCTGCGCCGACGAAGAAGTGCGGCACCACGCCAGGAATGATCACTGTCATACCTAACAGATAGAGCAGCACCATACCGACCACCCCGGCTGCAAAACTGCTCAGAAAGCCGACCAGCACGGCATTTGGCGCGTAGGGGAAGACGACAGGGCAATCCAATGCCGGTTTAGCATTGGGGACCAGTTTGTCAGAAATGCCTTTAAACGCGGGCACGATTTCCGCAATCACCATCCGCACGCCTTGCAGCACGATGTACACGCCGGCGGCAAAGGTAATGGACTGAATCAGCGAAAACATGAACCAGTTTTTCCCACCGGCGTTCATCGTTTTCACCGCTTCCGGGCCAGCAAACAGACAGGTAAACATGAAGATGAAAAACATGGTAAAAGCGATGGCGACCGGCGTATCGCGCAGGAACAGCAGGCTTTTCGGTACTTCCATGTCTTCTGTTGATTTCTCTTTATTACCAAACTTGCTGCCGATAAACGCTGACAGCAGCTGTGATATCGCAGAGAAGTGACCAAAGGCGACGTCGTCCGAGCCTGTGACTTTCTTCATATACGGGTGAATAATGGCGGGGAACAGTACCATCGAGACCCCAACGACCAGCGATCCAACGGTAATCAGCAGCACACCTTTCATACCCGCCGTTGCCAGAATCACGGCAACCATCATCGACATAAACAGCGTGTGGTGGCCAGTCAGGAAAATGTATTTCCACGGCGTAAAGCGGGCGATCGCGATATTAATAACCATCGCGAAGAACATGATCATCGCCATCTCGGTGCCGAAGTTCTTCTGTGCGACGGCGACAATGGCTTCATTGTTAGGTACCACACCGGCGATACCAAACGCGTGGTGGAAAATCTCGGCAAAATCACCCAGCGAGGACACAATCAGGCTGGCACCTGCGCCGAGAATCAGGAAACCCATCACGGTTTTCACGGTACCTTTGATGCACTCTGTGGCTGGTTTTTCTGTGCAATCAGGCCGATAAGCGCAATTAAACCGACCAGGATCGACGGTTCAGACAGCACATCACTCATTAAAAAACGGAAGAATTCCATTTTTGATCCCCCCAGCTTATAAGGCGCCAAGTTCTGTCAGGGCGACCGACAGGCGTTCTTTCATCGCCACTTTGTCGATCATGTTATTCAGGGAAACAATTTTTCCCCCTACCGCCTGCGCGATGAGCTGATCGGCAATATCTTTGGTACCGACGAAGATGTCGCTGTCCGTGCCTTTCGCAGACCCCAAATCCACGTGATCCACATCAGCAACCACGCCGAGCTCTTTAACGATGTTTTTAATGCTCATTTCCATCATCAGGCTGGTACCCAGGCCGTTACCGCATACGACTGTAATTTTCATAATCTGTGTCCTCTGGTGGCGATTAATAACGAGAAATAACGGAAAGCACCTGCTCTACGTCCGTCGCGCGGAGTAACGCGGCGATGTCATCAGGTGTGTCGAACAACTGAGCGAGCTGTGAAATAATATCGATGTGGCTATTGCTGTCCGTGGCGGCCAGAACAATCAGCAAATGAACGGGATCGTTGCCTTCAGAATGGAACACCACGCCTTCACGAATCAGCGTCAGGCTGACGGCGAGTTGATTCACGCCATCTTCCGGGCGCGCATGCGGCATGGCAATCCCAGGGCCGACGACATAGTAAGGGCCGATGGCCTCATGAGAGCGATAGATCGCCTCAAGATAGGTAGGTTCAATTGAACCGTTATCTAATAAAGGCTTACAGGACAAGGCAATAGCGTGACGCCAACCATCACAGGCAGGTAAAATCTGAACAACGTCTGGTGTTAGTAAAGTGTTAAGCATTGGAGTCACCTCTGTATCATTCTGAACGCAGGATAGTGTGGCGATGGCGAAAATAATGTGATTAATCTCTAAAAAGATAGCGCTAACTGATATGCATATCATTAACTGTGACCGACTTAGCACAAGTGGGGCCATTATTTGTTCCCCCGTGTCGCCGCAGGCACACTATGAGCAGCGCTGACAGGGCGTGAATGACGCAGTAAGGAAGTCGGGGTTGTTCGCTCGTTGCCGACCCCTTCACGCTAGCCTGAAGGCAATGACGTTACCGGCTGTTATCGCGAGCGTGCGATGAGAAAAATGACGAATGGAGAGGAAGTGAGCATGCGTAAGCGTCGTAGTACCGGTAAGGTTACGCTACAGGATGTCGCCGACTACGCGGGCGTCGGGACGATGACGGTATCGCGCGTGATGCGCAAACCCGATCTGGTCTCTGAGAAGTTACGCAGCAAAGTGGAACTGGCCGCCAGAACATTAGGCTATGAACCCAATCAGGAAGCCAGTCAGCTTACCGAGAGTACGAGTCGCGTCACGCTACAGGATATTGCAAACCATGCGGGTGTCGGCGCGATGACGGTGTCCCGCGCATTGAGGGAGCCGGGGCTGGTCTCCGATGCCACGCAGAAGAAAATCAATGAGGCGATAAAAACGCTGGGCTATGTTCCGAATCAGGCAGCAGGCATGCTGGCATCGGCCTATCAGCCCACTATCGCGGTGCTTTATCCTTTTCAACAAGACCGCGCCAGCGTGCGTTTTGTGCAGGCATTACAGCAGGCGGTTGGCAAACATCATGTGTCGTTAATCATGGGCTGCCATGAATATCGCCAGCATACCGAAGCGGGAATGGTCGAAAAGCTCCTACAGCAGCGGCCAGCGGCGCTGGTGTTATTCAGCGCACAACTCTCACAGCGAACCCGAGACATTATTCAGGCCAGTAACGTGATTACGGTGAATGTATCCGGTGCTGACGTGCTGAGTGCGAATATCAATATTGATATCGCCCTTGCCGAAGCGGCGGAACAACTGACGATGTCGCTGTTGGAAAAGGGGTATCGTCACGTGGCTTATATCGGCGCGCATACGGATAACCGTTTGCAAAAACAGCAGTTGAACGGCTGGAATAAAGCCATGCTGGCACGCTATCACAATGCGGATTTGAAAATTACGATCCCGGAAGCCCCCAGCCTACAGTTTGGCCGCTATGCGATGACGGAACTGCTGCAAAGCCAGCCGGAGCTGGATGCGATTATCTGTAGCCATGAGGAAATTGCGCTGGGCGCACTCTTTGAATGCCAGCGCCGCCTGATGAAAGTTCCTTACGATCTGGCGATTGCCTGTCTGGATGGTTCTGAACAATGTGAGCATACGTTCCCCGCGCTGACCGCGATGCGGCTTGATTATGAAAAACTGGGCGCGGAGGTCGGGCGTCTGGTACTCGCCATGATGGACAACGACGAACATCCACCGGTAGTGGAAAAAGTGAAGTTTATCTTTGAACCTCGCGCCAGCAGCTAGCTAAACCGGCCTGTAGAGCCGGTTTGGAACGGAAATTGTGATGAATTACAGCGACGCACCACCGCACATCACCAACTGCTGGCCGGTAATGGCCGCGGCAGACGGGGAGAGCAGATAACCCACCAGATCGGCTACTTCCTGTGGCTGGATGAAGCGCCCAATCGGTGGCAGTTTTGGCGGAGAACTCTGGCGACCCGGCATGGTCAGCATCGGGGTTTCTGTGGCACCTGGCGCGACGATGTTTACCGTAATGCCACGCGGAGCCAGTTCCGCCGCCCAGCTTCTTGCCATGCCGATCATCGCGGATTTCGTCGTGACGTACTGGCTGCGCCCTGCGGAGCCGTTCGACGTGCGGCTGCCCAGCAGCACGATGCGCCCGCCTTGCGGCAGCTTATCGACCAGACGGTCCGCGAGCACCTGTGCTGCCTGAATATGCAAGCGCCATAGCGTTTCACCGTCTTCCAGCGAAAGCTGACCGAGCGGGGCGGCTTTCATAATGCCCGCGGCATGAATGACGGCATCAACCTGCGCAATGTTGTCCAGAATGGCCGTTAGCGCGGGCGTATCCATAATATCCACTGCGCAGTGGGTAAAGTGTGGATGTGAATAATCACCCGGCTTGCGCGACAGGCCGGTTACCCGCCAGCCTTCCGCCAGTAATTTTTGTACGATGGCGGCACCAATCCCTGAGCTGCTGCCGGTAATCAGGGCGTGTTTAGGGGCTGTCGCTGACATGTGTCTCCTTAATCAAACTTAACGGCTTTGATGCCCATTCTGAATTACAACAACGTGACGGGGATTTTAAACACGGCTTTTTTGACCGGAGCAGGGCTGTCGTTAATGGCACACAGCGCCTGATGCGCTTCACCCGGATAGAACGTGACGAAGTCGCCTGCCCGCAGATGGATCTGATGCGGCACCTGTGGGTTATCCAGAATGTAGAGATCCGGTTTACGCTCGGTCGCGGGCTGACCATGCACATCATTCAGACCGTAACCGATAATTTCCTCGCCTTCCAGAATCAGTTGTATATCGAGGTAGTTACTGTGAAATTCAGTATGTCGCGTGGCACGCGGTGCGGTGTTCACGGTACCGATGCTGTAAAACCAGTCGGCACCTTCCGGCTGATAACGGCCTTCGGGTAGCGCATTCAGTTCATCTAACGACATGCCCGGTGCGGACAGAATGGTCCACAGTGCATCGGGCAGCGTGGCGAGTTTGAGGGCGTTTAGGTTTCCTGCAATCATAATCGAGTCCTGAAACTAGCGGGGGAGTACCCCCGCTGACAAAGAGAAAAAGTAGCGCGGTTTAGTTCGCTTTGACCCACTCCTCGCTCACCACGACATGCTTGATCGCCTGACGGAAGTAGGTGAATGCCACGTGCAGTTTACCGTCCTGCGCCTGCTTGACGCTGGGGTAAGAGAACTCGCGGTTCAGCTTCTCTGTGGAGTTATTGGTCATGCAGTAGCCGTCACCCACTTCGATATTACGCTGCCACGGCCAGCTCTTGCCGCCGTCTTCCGAAATGGCGAGCGTCATCGGCGCGCGCGGAGCACCCCAGAAAGCGCTGCGGCTGCCCGCTTGCACTTCCGGCATTTTGGCATTGCTGGCTTTGTCCTCTTCATCCTCGATTTCATCGTACAGCGACAGACGGCGCTCGGTGGCATCGGCAGCGCTCATATGGTTGAACACCAGCGCCAGATGGCCATTCTCCAGCGTGGTCACCTGAATGGAGGAGTTGTTGTTCGGCAAATCGGTCGGCACAGGGTCTGACCAGGTTTTACCGCCATCCGTTGAACGACTTTGGTAGATGAAATCCGCCCAGCGGCTGCGGTACAGCGCCAGCAGCGTGCCGTCCTGCAACGGTGTGATGTTCATGTGTACGCAGCCCGTGCTGTTTGGCACCGGATATTCCTGCCAGGTCTTGCCCTGATCGCTGGAGATTTTCACGGCGCTGTCATCGTTGTTACCAACCCACTTCTCACCCGGCTGAACGCGACAGTAGAACACCGGCAGCAGCCAATCGCCGTTTGCCAGCACGGTGATGGGCTGGCGGATGAAGGTGCCCGGCTGATCGAGCAGCGTGCCGATTTCTCCCCAGGTAGCGCCGAAATCCGTGGATTGGCGGTAGCGCACAATGGCGGTGTCCTGATTACCGGATTTCTGCGCGGTATACAGCAGCCACAGCACGTTATCGGGTGCGAGGAACAGCACCGGGTTTTGCTCGGAACGGGTCGCGTCCTCGGACAACTTAACGGCTTTACTCCAGCCATCGCTGCCTTTCACCAGGCGGGATAGGTAGATAGAGATATCTGCAATGCCTTCCTGAGTGCCACCAAACCAGACGCACAGCACATCGCCGTTCGGCAGATGGAGCAGATTAGCGGCATGGTTCTGCGGGCATTCCGATGGAATGTAGGCATCCAGACGCACGGCATCGCCTTCTGCGTGATGAATTTTTCCGCTACGTTCTACGGTAATGGTTTCGCTACTCATGACTCAGGCTCCTGATTTATTTTCAGTTGGAGAAGTTTGGATTTTTTTCGCTTTGTTCGGAATGACGCTATCGATCGCCATGACGATAGCTGGGGTCACCAGTGCGACATACATGTTATCGATACCGTACGGGTTGCCGAGAATGTACCAGACGGACGTCACCACACAGGCTGATATCAGGCTGGCGTTGGCGCCGCGGGTGCTGTTAAAGAACGGCAAATAGAAGGCAATGATGGCGACCACCGAGATAGAAAGGCGGATTGCACGGGTAAAGAATGACAATTTCAGAACTTCAGGCACCAGTAAAACGAAGATCAATGGCAGGAATCCGATGATGAGCGAGAATACGCGCGTCATCTTCATCTCTTTTTCTGGTGTTGGGTTGTAATACGGAACATAAAAGTCTTTAACAATCAGTGAGGCAATCGCCAGTGCGACGGTACTCACACTAATAAATATCGACGCAACCAGTGATGTAGTAACCAGACCCGCAACCCAAGGATTCATATCCTGAAGGAAGATTGGCATGGCGTACAGGCTATTGATTTCTGGGTGAGCAAACTTCGCTGCGACACCGATAATCGCGATAGCCAATGCAATCGGCATGCAGAAGAGGAAGGCGACCCAGGTTGCACGTTTTGCTGACGCTGCATCTTTGGTGGCGGAAATAGCCTGAATAACGAACTGGGTACAGAAGATAGAACCGATAGTCCCGATCAGCCAGGCGAAGATGGTGCTGGCACCGATTTTACCGTCCCACGTCCAGTAGTAATCCGGCATTTGTTCGATCATTGGCTTGAAGCCGCCAGTCATTTTCAATGCAACGTATAGAATAATCATCACGCCAACGTACTTCACGGCACTGTGGATCAACGTGACATAAGCCACGCCTTTTAAACCACCAAAGTAGAAGTAGAAGGTACTCACGATCGCGGTGATCAGCGCGGCAACTGGCAGGGAGATGTGCAGTACGGTGGAGATGGCTGCCGCACCGCTGACGTAGTTGCCCACGTTTACCAGCAACAGCGCATAGATCATGATGATCGAAATGATGTTCTTGGTGCTGGTGCCGTACTTCTCGGCGATAGCGCCAGAGATGGTGACCTTTCCTGTATTGTAGATTTTTTTAACCAAAATCATCCCGAACAGCAGGAAGCCGATAGCGGCACCAATGACTGACCAGGAGGCGGCGATGCCGTTCTCAAAGGCAGACTGTGCCGTACCGACCGTCGATTTGGCGCCGATGAATTCGGTCATCAGCAGGATACCGACGATAAACGCCGGTAGCGCGCGTGACCCTTCCATGAACTCGGTACTTGATTTACTGCGTAATTTGAGCGTTAACCATGAGGTGAATGCGATATAAAACACAATCATCCCAATGATGATGAGGGTATCGGTAACGTTAAAATGGTTCATATCTTCTCGGCCTTAAATGGAAATTGATATTTCTCTGTTACTGCGAGAATTGATTAAGGATGTTACGGATGTTGTCTTCATCCTGTGCGGAAAACTGGATCGGATAGCGGCTGACGCCGACATCTTCACCCATGATCGCGAGCGCTTTCTTCACCACGGCGGGTGAGAACGCGATGGCGTACAGTGTCTTACGCAGTTCGGCAACCTGTTCTTGTGCCTGACGGGAGCCTTCAATGTCACCCGCATGGAAGCGATGCCAGATCTGGCTGATCGGTTCCGGTGCCACGTTAGCCAGTCCGGAAATACAGGCGGAGCAGCCGTCAACAAAGCCCTGGTGAATGAGCGAGTCTGGGCCATTCAGTACGTTAAAGCCCTGCACACCTTTCACCGCTTGCACATAGCCGCTCAGGCTTTCATAGCTGCCTGCGCTGTCTTTGATGCCGATGATGTTGGGGTGATCCGCTAGCGTGCGGACGGTTTCCGGTGCCAGCGTATTCCCCGTGCGTGCAGGAATGTTGTAGAGAAACACCGGCACAGTCAGCGCATCGGCGACGGCGGTGTAGTGGGCAATCAATTCTTCCTGTTTGAGTGGGATGAAATACGGGGTGATGACCGAAACGGCATCAACACCCAGTGCGGCGATGCGCTTACCGAGCTTGATGGTTTCCCGCGTGGAGATTTCACCGATGTGGCCGACAACCGGCACTTTTCCGGCAACTTCATCAACGCAGGTTTCAGTGACGGCGACTTTCTCATCGGTGTGCAGTACGAAAAACTCACCGTTGGTGCCGTTACAAAAAATACCGTTGCCGTAGCGCATCTGGCGCTGCACCTGAAGGCGCATGGCAGCGGGGTTAAATTCGCCCTGGTTATCAAACGGCGTGACGATGGCGGTCAGGACGCCAGTAATATTTTTACTCATTGTTCTTCCTCGTGACACGTAATCAAAAAGATGAAAAGTTAAAACCGTCCTACTTAAAACGAATGCCGGTCACTTAAGCCCACTATTAGGGGAAACACAGGGGGAGGTTCCCGCAGGAGGCCTCACCCCTGTGGTAGCCCCGTGTATCTCGATGCTTAAACGATCGCGTATGGTTAAAAGAGCGTCAGATAAACCTCACGGACATCGTCGGCACTGACCTGTGTCGGCACGTTTTTCATCAGGCGCTGCACCTGTAACGCGGCATCAACCAGATAAGGCAGGTGGTCTTTTTCCACGCCGAGCTGCTGTAAGGTGTTGGGCAGGTTGAGGCGTTTAACCAACTCGCTGAAATAGGTCACCAGCGCCTGTGCTTTTTCCGCGGTACTCAGCGCCAGATCGGCATCCGGCAGCAGGTCATACGCCTGTGCGAATTTGTCCTGTGCGGCGTCCTGCACGAAACGCATGCAAGGGGCGAGCAGGATAGCGTTCGCCACGCCGTGTGGGATGTGGTACTTGCCGCCCAGTGGGTAAGACATGGCGTGCACCAGATGCGTACCGGAGTGGGCAATGGCGGCACCGCCGTAGTAGGACGCCCACAGCATGTTCAGCTTGGCTTCCATATTGCCTGGCTCACGCACGGAGGTTTCGAGGTTGGCAAACAGCTTTTTCAGACCAATCAGCGCGTAGTTGTCGCTGACCGGGTTGGCAATCGTTGAAGTGAAACACTCAATCAGGTGGCAGAGTGCATCAATACCCGTTGAAGCGGCGATATGTGACGGCATGCTGATGGTCAGCTCCGGCACCAGCGCAACGTAATCTGGCAGCATCACCGGCGTGATAATACCGACTTTGGTCTCTTTTTCCGGGATCGCCAGAATGGCATTCGGCGTGGCTTCTGAACCGGTTCCTGCGGTGGTCGGGATGAGCAGGGATGTCGTGCGGCGGGGCGGTTTTTCCCCTGCCAGCAGGCTATCCAGCGTAACGGTGTCATCGCCTGCGCACAGTACGGAAAGCAGCTTGGCGACATCCAGCACGCTGCCGCCACCGACGCCGATCACCAGATCGGTCTGGGTTTGTGTGAGCTGGCTCAGTATCTGGGCAACGTCGTGCTGGCTTGGCTCGGCAGGAACATTATCAACCAACAGAACCTGCGGAACGGCTTGCTTAACTTGTGCGATCAGCGCCTGAACGTCAGGCAGCCCGACGATGTTTTTGTCGGTGACAAATAAAACGTGCTGTTTCCCTGCCAACAGGTGACTAATGTCCTGAAGTACCCGGTAACCGCTGAGGATAGTGCTATTGATGTTCATGCTTATTACCTTGCCTTTTCTCTTTCGCCAGAGCGTTATCGCTATGATGATAATGGTTGCGATGGTGATTACTTTCAGTCAAATAGCGTGGTTCTCATCACGCAGAAACGCCATTTGCCACATCGTGGTGATAATTTATAGGTGAAATTCCTTTTAAATAATTTGATATTGCTCACATATAATCAAATGTGATTCAATATAATCATTATCAGGTAATCACGAACCGGGGATGAGGTATGTCAAACGTGCAGCAATCAGCAGAACAGGTATTAGTGGTCGCTGATGACTTTACGGGTGCCAATGATGCGGGCGTCGCTCTGGCGCAGCATGGCGCGCGGGTTAGCGTCGTATTTGACGTTAATAAACTGCATGCGGATTTACTGGGCGATGCGGTGGTGATCAACACCGATAGCCGTGCGGCGCGTGATGACGTGGCGTCTCAACGTACCGCAGAAGCGGTTACAGCCTGGCAGGCAGCCGGCGGACAAGGCTGGATTGTTAAGAAAATTGATTCGACGCTGCGTGGGAATCTGGGTGCAGAAGTGACCGCTGCTCTTTTTGCCACCGGGATACCCATTGCGTTGATTGCTGTCGCGTCGCCGACGCTGGGACGCGTGACTCGCAAAGGCGAGGTCTGGGTAAATGGTCGTTTGCTTACCGACACGGAATTTGCCAGCGATCCCAAAACGCCAGTGGCCTCGGCTTCTATTGCGGCCCGTCTGGCGGAGCAAACTGCCTTACCGGTGGCGGAAATACACCTTGATGACGTTCGTCAGGCCAATTTAGCTCACCGTTTGCAGCAGTTGGCGGATGAGGGCGTACGTCTGATTATTCTTGATACCGACGAGCAGGACGATCTGGCGCATATCGTTGACGCCGTCAGAGCGTTACCGTTTCGCCCCTTGCTGGTCGGTTCGGCTGGCCTGAGCGAAGCGCTGGCAAACGCGCAGGACTTTACGCGCAAAACGGAGAAGCCGCTGCTGGCTGTCGTTGGGTCAATGAGCGATATCGCTCAAAAACAGATTGCGACCGTCAGATTGCGCAGCGATGTCACGCTGGTTGAGATCGATATCAACGCGCTCTTTTCATCCCATTCATCCACCGTCATGGCCTCCCAGTGTGAAGAGGCGGTAACCGCGCTGATGAACGGCCACCATTGCATTATTCGTACCTGTCACAACGAAAATCAGCGCTTCGAAATCGATGCGCGGTGCCAGCAGCTTGGGCTTAGCCGACAGCAGCTTGGCGAAACGATCAGCCACTATCTGGGGAACTTACGCGCAGCATTGTTCAGGCGCTAGACAGCCTGACAGCGGACAGAACGAACCGGCGTCTGCCGGGTGGGCTGTATTTATCCGGTGGTGACATTGCGATTGCTGTGGCAACCGCACTGGGCGCGACCGGCTTTCAGATTAAAGGGCAAATCGCATCCTGTGTGCCCTGGGGATACCTGCTGAACAGCGTTGTCGGCACGACCCCTGTGATGACTAAAGCGGGGGGTTTTGGCAACGAAACTACTTTGCTCGACGTTTTACGTTTTATTGAGGAGAAGGTCAGTGAGTAAAATTATTGCGGTAACCATGGGTGATCCGGCGGGGATTGGACCGGAAATTATTATCAAGTCTCTGGCCGAAGGCGAGCTTTCCGGCGCGCCTGCCGTGGTGGTGGGCTGCGTACAGACGATGCGACGTATTCTGGCGCTGAATGTGGTGCCCGCCGTCGAACTGAAAATCATTGATAAGCCTGCCGATGCGGTCTTCGCGCCGGGTGTTATCAACATCATTGATGAGCCGCTGGAAGATCCTCAGGCGCTGGAGCCTGGTGTCGTTCAGGCACAGGCGGGCGATTTGGCTTATCGCTGCATCAAGAAAGCGACGGCGCTGGCGATGGCGGGTGAGGTCCACGCGATTGCGACCGCGCCGCTGAATAAAGAAGCGCTGCACTCTGCGGGGCATATTTATCCGGGCCACACCGAGCTGCTGGCTAAGCTGACCAACAGCCGTGACTACGCGATGGTGCTGTATACCGATAAGTTGAAGGTTATTCATGTTTCAACGCACATCGCGCTGCGTAAATTCCTGGATACGTTGAACCGCGATCGCGTGGAAACGGTGATCGAGATGGCGGATGTTTTCCTCAAGCGCGTCGGTTTTACCCACCCGCGTATCGCTGTTGCCGGGGTTAACCCGCACGCGGGCGAGAACGGCCTGTTTGGTGACGAAGAGATCACCATCGTGTCGCCATCGGTTGAAGCCATGAAGGCCAAAGGCATTGATGTTTATGGCCCGTGCCCGCCGGATACCGTCTATTTGCAGGCGTATGAAGGCCAGTACGACATGGTGGTGGCGATGTATCACGATCAGGGACACATTCCGCTCAAGTTGCTGGGCTTCTATGATGGGGTGAACATCACTGCCGGCTTGCCGTTCATCCGCACCTCTGCTGACCACGGCACGGCGTTTGACATTGCCTGGACGGGTAAAGCGAAGTCTGAAAGTATGGCGATCTCTATTCAGCTCGCGATGCAGCTGGCCTGATTCAGGCTAACTCATCACCGTTGATGACATGGTGTTGTAAGCGAATAAAACGCGATACAGTGCGCATTGCAGGATATCTTCCTTCCCGTGTTTGGGAAGGTTTCTGGTATCCTGCAATCAAGAATAGAGAGTTTAACAACAGCAAGATGGATATCGCCGTGGATCCTACATTAACCGATGCTTTCCGCATGAGCGGGGATAAAGTAAGAGGCCAGAGCCGTCTTGATCAGATTATGGATTATCTGAAAAGCCATAATCTGGTGACAGTCGATGAGCTGGTGTCCGTGATCGACGCTTCTCCGGCGACGATCCGTCGTGATTTAATCAAGCTGGATGAGCAAGGCGTGATTAGCCGCAGTCATGGTGGCGTGACGCTCAATCGTTTTATTCCTTCCCAGCCGACCACGAATGAAAAATTACAGCGCAGTCTTCAGGAGAAGCAAGCGATAGCTCGCTATGCCGCAACGCTGGTCAAACCGGGCAGTGCGGTGGTGCTGGATGCGGGAACGACCATGCTGGAACTGGCGCGTAACCTGACGCATTTGCCGCTGCGCGTGATTACTGCCGATCTGCAAATTGCGCTGTTCCTGTCTGAGTTCAAACAGATTGAAGTGACGATTATCGGTGGGCGTATTGATGACAGCAGCCAGTCCTGTATTGGTGAGCATGGTCGTCGTCTGTTACGCAGCATTTATCCCGATATCGCGTTTATCAGCTGCAACTCGTGGAGCCTGGATAAAGGGATCACCACGCCGACGGAAGAGAAAGCGGGCGTGAAGCAAGATCTCGCCGTGAATGCTAGCCGCCGGATACTGCTGGCCGACAGCAGCAAATACGGCGCGTATTCGCTGTTTTGCGTGACGCCGCTGTCTGAGTTGACCGACATCATCACCGACAGCGCGCTGGCTCCCGAGGTGCAGGCGCAAATGAAAGGTAAAACGTTCAATCTGACGCTGGTGTAAGTGAAACGAGGTGCCATCCGTGGCGCTGTCTTTCCTGATACTCTGTGTGCTGGCTAATATGATTTATTTCATGCTAGCGGCAATGGTATCGACGTTGTGCTTAAACGCCGCCGTATAGGTTGCGGCGGGGCCCGAGGCGTCGGTCAGGGCTTCAGGGTACAGTTCACCGCCGGGCTTCGCGCCGCTGGCATCGGCGATTTGTTTCACCAGACGCGCATCGGTCTGGTTTTCAATGAAGTAGCTTTTCACTTTCTCTTGTTTAATTTGCTTAATCAGCGAGGCTACTTTTTTGCTGCTGGCTTCCGATTCGGTAGAGTAGCCCACCGGTGACAGGAACTTCACACCGTAGGCCTGGCTAAAATAGCCGAACGCGTCATGGCTAGTCAGCACCTTACGCTTTTCTGGTGGAATCGTGGCAAAGGTTTTCTTCGCGTAGCTGTCCAGATCCTGTAGCTGCCTGATGTAGGCTTCGCCCTGCTGACGATAGTAATCGGCATTCGCCGGGTCGGCTTTTACCAATGCGTTGACGATGTTGTGCGCGTAGACCACACCGTTGCTCATACTGTTCCAGGCATGGGGATCGGTTTCCGTTTTGCCGTCTTCCACCATGGTGCGGGTGGCAATGCCGTTTGAGGCCGTCACGATGTCGCCACGGTAACCGGATGCGGTGACCAGCCGGTCGATCCACCCTTCCAGCCCCAGCCCGTTAACGAAAACCAGATCGGCGTGAGCCAGCGTTTTGCTGTCTTTCGGTGACGGTTCAAACTCATGCGGATCGCCATTCGGTTTCACCAGATCGGTCACGGTCACACGATCGCCACCGATATGGCTCACCATATCGCCAAGTACGGAAAAGCTGGCAACAACATCAAGATTCTTTGCCATCGCTAATGGGCTAAGCAGCAGGCCGGATAACGCGATAGCTAACAGTGAACGTTTCATTTTTCCCTCACAGAAAGTTGCAGATAACGAGATTCATCGGTCAACGACGCTGGCGTAACAGCCCACCGTGGTGACCAACACAGACCGAGAAACAGAAAAACAGCGTAATCGTCAGGATAATGGCGGGCCCGGCGGGCAGTTCGGCATAGTAAGACCACAGCAGGCCGATCAGGCTGGCGGCCATTCCTTGCAGCACCGCAATGCCGAGCATGACGGGCAGACGCTGCGTCCAGAAGCGTGCGCTAGCGGCAGGCAGCATCATCATGCCGACCGTCATCAGCGTGCCTAACAGCTGGAATCCGGCGACCAGATTCAGCACCACCAGCGACAGAAACAGGCCGTGAATCAACGCCCGATAGCGTCCTGAACACATGCGCAGGAAGGTCACGTCAAACGATTCGATCACCAGCGCCCGATAGAGAGCGGCCAGCACCAACAGGGAGGCGGATCCGATCAGCGCAATGTCGATCAGCGCGGCGCGATCGACCGCGAGAATCGATCCGAACAGCACATGCAGCAGATCGACGCTGGAGCCGCGCAGTGACACCAGCGTGACGCCGAGCGCCAGCGATCCGAGGTAAAATCCGGCGAAGCTGGCGTCCTCTTTTAACTCCGTGTGGCGAGTGACGAAGCCGGAGATCATGGCGACGGATAGCCCGGCGATAAAGCCGCCGATACCCATCGCCAGCAGCGACATCCCGGAGATGAGATAGCCGATAGCGACGCCGGGTAAGACTGCGTGAGACAGCGCATCGCCAATCAGGCTCATGCGTCGCAGCAGCAGGAAGCAGCCCAGCGGCGCGGCGCTCAGCGTGATGACCAGACAGCCGACTAGCGCACGGCGCATAAAACCGAATTCGGCAAAAGGAGAAGCGATCAGGTGAAATAACATCATGACGTGACGATCCTGAGCGTTGGCGTATCGCTGTCGGCCTGGCGCAGGCTATGCAATATGGGCTGAGCCTCTCCCCAGCGATGGCCGTCCGGGGTGAGATGCAAGATGTTCGGGAAGTGCTGACCGACCAGCTCCAGATCGTGCAAAACGGCCAGAATGGTTCTGCCTTCGGCGTGAAGTTGCTCGATAATCTGTAAGAGTGCCTGCGTGGTATGGCTATCGATGCCAGTAAAAGGCTCGTCCAGCAGAATGATGGGAGCCTGTGTCAGCAGTAGCCGCGCGAAGAGCACGCGCTGTAGCTGCCCGCCGGACAGGACGCCAATATGCCGATCGGCGAAATCCTTCATGGAGACGGCATCGAGTGCATCAGTGGCTTTGCGATGCCAGTTGACGTGAATACTCCGCAGCAGGCCACGATGGGGCAGCGATCCCATGAGAACCAGATCGCGTACGCTGATAGGGAATTGCCGATCGAATTCGGAGAGCTGCGGCAAATAGCCGATAGCATTATCCTTGCTGCCATCGCCGAGGCTGAATGAACCGGAAAGCGGCGGCAGCAGGCCTGCCAGCGTTTTCAGCAATGTGGATTTTCCGCTGCCGTTCGCACCAATAATCGCCGTCAGCGATCCTTGATGGAAACATCCGCTGAGTGTCGCGAGAGGCGGCTGGCTGCGATAGCCAAAGGCCAGTTCCTGTAGGGCAATCATGGCAACACCACCGCCCACCCCACCAAGAGCCACAACAGCACCAACAGCAGGGAAACCAGCAACACGCGCTTCAGCGCAGAGAGAGAGAGTAAAAACTTGTCATTATCATCGGTAAAAAATCAATATGTTATATTATAACGTATCATTTTTTGGTGATGACGACAGAGGGAATAGGTAAGAAAGTATGTAAGTGATTGGGTTCGGTTGTAAGTAGTTGCTGGACGGGAGTGCAGTATTTCGTGCGCCGCACTGCTGACAAACCCCAGCCAACTCATATCGCGATGGCTTTTCTCTTCACGGCGTAAAAAATTATGCTGAGGGGAACATGAACGCCGAGTGAGCGGCATGGATGCCGCGAAAGCCAGTGCCGCGTCGGGAACGCGTCACTGGCGGCTCGAAAAGCGGTTATGGGCACCGAAGGCACCGCGTTAGCGGCATAATTTCCGCCAAAAGCCGGGGTTCATAGGGGGCTGGCGTAGCCCCCTATGTCGGGCGCGTGCTACGACGTAGCATGAAGAGAACAGTGCTCGATGCGCACGAAACTGTCTCTGTATCTACATAACTCATGTGACTAAAAGGTAACCACGTGAACACATCACACCGTGACGAAATTCCCCTGCATATCCACCACAAAGCGGGTTGCAGGCTCATCGTTGATGTAACCGGCGAGGATTTTTAGCATCAGGCCGAAGCGGTATTGCAGGCTGTCCGGCGGCAGTGTGGCTGTTGGCGTGTAGGCCGCCAGCAGGGCGCGGTACTGTTTCACCCGCGCAGACGGAATATCCTGCCAGGCGAGATCGCTGCCGTTGCGCAGGCAATACCAGTCGGTCACCAGCGTGAGCAGGGAAATAGCCTGTAACCCATCTGTGCCTGTGACTGCTTTTGGTTTGCGCCCAGCGGCATCGGGCAGCGTTTTGGTGCTGAGCGGTTCCTGCTGCTGTGCGATCCACAGCAGATCGCCACAGTTCAGCGTATTAATGAGAGGCGATAAATCTTCCGGCCAGTCTTTCACCAGAAAACGCTGGCGTACCAGCAGCGCCAGATGATGATGCAGGAAGTCGTAATAATCGCGGCTTTTCAGAATGTCGCCCAGCGGTTCACCGGTGCGATCCAACTCTTTCTGATAAAACGGGAACAGATGGTTGAACTGTGGCACGTTGCGCAGAACCAGCGTATCGATATCGACGCGATCGCTATGCAGCGTCGCCAGCTTCATGGCAGGCGGGTAAGCGGCCAGCGACGGCACTGCGACATTCACCAGCGTCCCCTGCGAACCGCGATACACGCCAGTGTCATTGACGTGCAGGTGGCCGCTGAAGTGCAGGCGAATTCCAGCCGCCAGCGCCTGTTCGGCAACCTCCGGTCGTGGCGTGCGTTTAATGAAGCTGTTGCTGCCAAACAGCTGCTTTTCGTCCTCTACCGTGCCGTCGAGGAAATCGACCAGCGGATAGTGTGAAAACACCAGTAGCTTCTTATTCTGCGCTTTCGCCCGCTGTACCACCGATTTCACCCACGGCAGTATGAACGGCTTCTCGGTCAGCAGCGCATTCCAACCGGTATTGCTGCTGGTGGAATAGCCTTCAATCCCTTCGCGTTTCTCTGGGCCGTCTTTGACCTGATACACGTTGGCATCGATGGAAAGCAGCCACAGTCCCGCTTCCGGCTCTACCAGATAGGACGCGTCCACAATGTTCCACTGTTTGCTGCCGTCCGGTGATCGGGCGAGGTACTGGCGTTTACTGAGTTCGTCGCTGTCACCAAACGGTGTTTCCCAGTGCAGGAAGTCGTCGCGTTTAAAGAAACCAAACGGCTTCATCAGCGGTAGACCGCGTTCATAGCCGAGTGCCTGCATTTTGGCGGTGACGATCAGAGACTGTGCGTCGCCAAGCTTAACGCCGGGTTTGCTACTCAGCATGGTGCTGCTGCCGTCGGCGTTGAGCATTCTTTGCCAGGAGTCATCGCCCTGTGGGCGATTGACATCGTGGTTGCCGGGGGTGGCGAAGAAACGCATACCGTGACGCTGCTCATACTGCGTCAGGATGGCGGCAATGCCTTCAACGGTAGGTTGTTGGCCGTCATCAGAATAATCGCCGGACAGCACCACGTATTTCACCTGCTGTTTTGCCAGTTCGTCCAGCGCGGCCAGCAGCGCAAAGTAAGGCTCATTGAAGATGCGGGTCGAATTCACCGAATCTTTTAGCGTGCGAATGGTCAGCTTCTTTCCGGTCTGCGCATCGGGCAGGCCGTCAAAATCGTAGTTGCCGTAGATATTGTGGACGTGGACATCCGAAATAATGGCAATGCGCAGCGGCCCAGCGGGCGCGGTCATGTCGGCGTTAGCATGAAAAAAACCGCCAGCCAGCGTAATGGCGCTGCCAGCACCGAGCTTGACGAAGGTTCTGCGAGTGAGTGGTTCCATGATTAATCTCCATAGGTGGGGCTGCTGGTCGAACCCAAAGGACTAGCGGTATAACGCATAATCATGACAGGCAATCAATCGTGCGCCGTCGAGCGCATCGCCTATCGGGGCGGCGAGGTGGGATTGCCATTCGTTCGGTAGCCACGGGCGAATATGTAAGCCGATGCTGCCCATGAGCGACAGGCGGGGAGGCGAGTGGCGTGCCACGGCGGCCAACAGTAGGCTGATTTCGCTGGCTGTTTGCGTTAGCAGCGCGTGAGAAATGGCATCGTTCTGCTGAGCGCAGTCAAATACGCGGCGAGCGAACTGTGCATAGTCGCCCGGTTTCGCCTGTTGGATAAACGTCTGGAATGCCTCAAGCGTGTTGGCGGCTTGCGCGGGTGCTGTGCTGGCGGAAAAGTAATCGTCGATGCTCTGACTGAGCGCGGACGGCGCGCACCCACCTTGCAGGACATCGTAGGTATGTTGCAACGCCGCCAGCCCGAGGCGTGCGCCGCTCCCTTGATCGGAAATCGGGAATTCATGACCGCCGTAAGCGGTAATCGTCTGATTCTGCCACGCCAGCCCGCAGGAGCCGGTTCCGGCAATGACGACGCCCGCCGCTTCCCCTTGATTGACGGCCAGGCAGGCACCCAGCGCATCGGTATTAAGTACCTGAACGGCATAAGGATGCGGCAACGCCAGAAACGCCTCGTAGGCGACGCGATGTTCCGCGCTGGCGAGCGCCAGTCCGACTTTCAGCCGGGATATGTCATCCAGTGACAGCCCGCTGTGCTTCAACGCCTGTGCGATGGCATCGTCCACCGACTGACGCACGCTTTCCACGCCGAGCAGCAGGTTGGCGCGACCGCCGTGTCCCTGACCGAGCGGCGTGCCGTCGGCCTGATAAATCCGTGCCCGACAGCCTGTTCCCCCGCCATCCACGCCAGCATAGAGCCATGTTGTCATGATGTGCTCGCTCCTGAATCCAGATAGGGAAGGCAGGCTACCGCCAGATCGCCGCTGAGAAAGACCGCATCGTGCGGCGAATCCGGCAGGCTGTTAAGTAGCAGGGTCAGCTCGTCGGCGCAGCGGGCCAGCAGTTGCACCGCCAGCGCGTCCTGCGGGTGTGCCAGCACAACGTGTCCGAGCGTTGTGTAGTCTGCGGCCTGCGCCTGTTTTGACCAGTCGATAACCCGATCGACCTGTTTATTGAAGTGCAGGAACAGCGCGTCACTGAGCGGCGTAAGCGGCGTGATGCCTTCCACGGCCTGAAGCATCTCCTGTACCGCCCACAGCCCCAGCCGCGACAGACTAGCCGGGGTGCCGATAGGAAAGCAGTCGCCGCCGCGACAGGTCAGAAGGCCGTCATGCCAGTGCAGCAGCCGGGTAAAGCCGCCAGTGACGAGAAAATAGCGATGTTGTCCAGGCCAGCGCTGTTCGCACAACGCACTTTCCTGCGCCCGATCAAAGGGGCGATCGCCATCAATGTCGATCTCCCTCAGTTGCCATTTCACGGTGCGCTTTTCCGCTGTTGTTGATTGGTCGCGATCGTTTCGTTGAGGCGCTTCACATCGTTTGACGTCAGGCGAAGATACTCATCAAACGACAACTGATCGTTCAGGTATTGGGTAAAGCGTGTCAGGATGATGGGGTACAGTTCGTTCGCGCCCAGACTTTCCATGCGTTCCCAATCAAAGACGTAAGACGGGATCTTTTTGATCTCTTCACGCGCGGTGTTCAGGCCGTCGATCACGTGCTTATCTTTGGTCTGGTAGTGCAGATCGGCAATATCGGCACCGACGATGATATTGAAGCGCTCGGCGATCTCACGTTGCAGCGGTTCGCTGCCCAGCCACTCCATGAATTCGGCGACTTCCTGCGGGTGTTTGGTGGTGGTGAACGGCATGATGAAGGTCGCGCCGCCCATCGAGATGCACTTCTCTTTGCAAGGTGCAGGCAGCACTTTCCAGTCAAAACCGTCGCCAATCTGCTTACTGAACTGGTTCAACAGCCAGTTGCCGGAGAAGTAGGTCACGATGTTGCCGTTCACGAAATCGTCCGCCATGCTCTTGTACTGACCGCCGCCCGCCGCGCCCCACATTTCACGCGGGAACACGCCTTCATCCGACCAGCGTTTCAGATCTTTAATCCACTGCTGTGCTGCCGCATCCGGGAAGTTGATCAGCCCGTCTTTATCGTAACGTGCACCATAGGAGTAGGCAGGGCCGGAGAAGCGGAAACCGCTGCGGTCGATGGTGAAGGGAATATGCACGCCGGTTTTTTCTGCGACCCGCTTCGAGGCTTTCATCAAATCATCAATCGTGTAGCCCGGCTGTGGCAGAGGAACGCCTGCCTGTTCAAACAGCGTCACGTTAACGAATGGCAGATCGGCCGTCCAGGACGCGACAAAGCCCGGCAGCGCATCCGCTTTATGCACGCCTTTCACGCGCATGATTTTTTCGATGCCAGTGCTATAGCGTTTCTCAAAGGCGACAGGGTCTTTCAGATAAGGGCGCAAATCCAGCGTATACCCGAGCAGCCCCATTTGCGTGGTTTTGGCAATATCCGGGCCTAAGCCTGCCGCCAACTGCATCGGCAATTGTGTTTGCAGCGCGTTATAGCCGGTGCTAACAAAATTCACATCGATGCGCTCATTGCTTTGGGAGAAAGCTTTCACTTTCTGTTCCATGAAATGCACTAATTCGGGATCGTCGTCACTATATAAAAATGTTATTTGCGTTTTAGCGGCTAACGCGCTGGTGCTGAATAACCCCAGTGCAAGGGCGGAAAAAAATAACGCGGTGTTGGAACGCATCATAAACCTCTCCGTTGATGAGCACATCTTATGTTTGATTAATGACGTAAATACCCTGTCGCGGTTAACGGGGTTTATTTTCTTGCTGTGAGTTATTCCGTTTTCTTATTAATGCAAATTTGCATTCATCTGTCATTTTCATCATGCAATCATGGACAGAACCCTGATTGATTTATGTGAAGCAGGTTAAAGATATTTTAAATGTTGATTTAAATAAAGCGTTTTTGTGATATTAATCACATATATAAACGCGATAATCTTATTTATTAATGCGAAATGTCAATAAATGAATGCAAATGACAATTTTATGCAAATTTGCATTCTAATTGCGATGTCACGGTGCAAAAAATGGTGCGTTGCCCTAAATATTGGCAGCGTGTGCACAGCGAAAGTGCAAATACGTGCAGCCATACATTTTCGTTATTTTATTTGTCAAAGCCGTAAACAGGATTCCGTATGAATATCGGTTGGAAATTAAAGAAGAACGGCGTCATTAATCGGTTTTTGATTACCGAATTGACGGAAAAACGTTATTTCGCCGAACCGGATACGTTGCCGGATAAGGTGAATTACCGCTTTATTAACGGCTTTGTCGATGTCGGCGTGTTGCCCTGCCGCGTGTGTTTTTTGCAGGAAGAGGCAAAGCGTGAGGTGACGTTGCCAGACGATTTACGCTTTCCGCTGATGTGGAGCGGCGGCGATGAAAGCCGCAACGTGAATTTCAGCGATTTCTGGCCGTGTCCGGTTCACGTTCAGCGCTTTGCTCGCTGCGCGATTCACAGCGACAGCGTGCAGGTTGCACCGTTTACGCTCAGCACCTGCGGCGGCGTCACGCTGTGGCTGAACGGCGAGCAGGTTACCCGCTTTACGCCCTTTACCCGTAATACCGAACAAACCTGTGCGATCACGCTGCCGCTAAAAGCAGGGATGAACACGCTGGTTGTACATAGTGAAGAGCTGTGCGAGCGCGATACCGATTACCTGTTCAGTCTGTGCTATCAGGGGGAAGATACGCTCTTCTGGCAGCTTGATGAGGACGCAGCACTCAGCGCGCCACTGACCGCGCTGGATGGCTGGATAAATGGGCTGACGCTGGAAAATAATCTGATCCAACCGCCCGTACTGGTGCTGAACAGCGCGCTGCCGCTGCCGGAATCTGTGACGATGGCGCATCGCTTGATTGGCAACGTCAACGAATCCATCCCCGTCTGGCAGCAGAAACAGACGCTGCCCGCGGGTAATCTGGACTGGCAGGTGGATCTGCCTGCGGTTCTGGTTGGTTACTACGATCTGGTCTGCGCGGCGACCTGCAACGGTATTACGCTGACGCGAACGCTGAGCTTTGGGCGCTTGCCTGAACAAACGATGCCCGCCTTACCGACGCTGGCAGCGCGGCGCGAAGCGGTATTGCGTCACACCGCGCGGCACGGTTTTGAGCGCCTCGGGCGGTTGTTGGCGATTGTTGCAACGGGTGAGGGCAACGATGCTGCGGCGCCGATTCTCAACAGCGCACTGCAAAAAATCAGCCGCCGTGAAGACTGTGCGGATTTCCAACTGGTGCCGCTGATTTGGCTGTGGCAGCGCTATCAGGGGCAGGCGCTACCGCCGCAGGACTGGCGGCGTGTGCGCAGCGCCATTCTCGGTTTCCGCTACTGGATTGATGAACCGGGCAACGACACCATGTGGTTTTGGAGTGAAAACCACTGCCTGTGTTTCCACGTTGCACAGTATCTGGCAGGGCAAAACTTCCCTGACGATACTTTCCCGTGCAGCGGCCGCCGTGGTCTGGAGCAACAGGCGATGGCCCACGAACGCCTGACGCGTTGGTTTGATTCCATTCTGGAACACGGGCTGGTGGAGTGGAATTCGGCGGCTTATTACCCCATCGACCTGATTGGGCTGGTGGCCCTGTACGAGCTGGCGCAGGATGCCGATCTGCGCGAGAAATCCCGCGTGGTGATTGACCGCATCATGCTGATGACGGCGTGGGTACACCAGAACGGCGTTGCGGTTGGCACCATGGGGCGCGCCTACGATAAAGAGCTGCGTTCCGGCATGTTGACCGAACTGTCTGGCCTGTGTGCGCTGATGTGGGGCGAGGGCTGGCTGATTCCGCACTGCGCCGCGTTGCCATTGCTGTGCCTGAGCGACTATCAGCCGCCGGAAACGACGGATCGGATTGCGCACTGGTCACTGCCGCACGGGGCAGAAGCTCGCTGGGTGCAGGGGCTGAACCGCAGCGCCCGCATCATCGCCTGGAAGCAGCGCGACGTCGCCTTTTCTTCCGTTTTCAATCATCACCCCGGTGAACATGGGCACCAGCAGCATCTGCTGGATGTGCGGCTGGGCACGCACTATGCCGCCCGCCTGTGGGTGAATCACCCCGGCGAAGATCGCCCTGATGGTGTGCACCGTCCGTCTTACTGGGCGGGGAACGGGCGTTTGCCGCACCTGATGCAGTATCGCAACCGCGCGCTGATGGTGTTCGATTTGCAACAGGATGTCCGCCCGTGGACACATCTCTATCTGCCGCAAACCGCGCTGGATGACGTCATCGTTGACGCGGTCTGGTGCTTCGTACGCGGCGGCAATGGCTATGCCGCCTTCCATAATCCTGCCGGATTACAGTCGTTTGCGAGCGCAGGCCAGCAGGCGGAAGGCGAACTACGGGCATATGGCGAGCAGAACGTGTGGTTCGTTGCCGTAGACAGCGGCGATGGTGCAGAAGGATTCACCGCATTCGTTGCCCGTTTCCGGGGGCGTTCGCTGGTACAGGATAGCGACGGCGTGCGTATCGACGATCCCGATTACGGCGAGCTGGCCTTTAGCCACGCGGCAGGATTCAGCGTAGCGCAGCAGCCTTTCATTTTTCCCGACGATGTCCCGGTCGTCCCGCAGTTCAACACAGGAAACCCATGACATGCAGACAGGTTCACTTAACCGACAACAAACCGAAGCACTGCTGGCGCAAGTGGCGCGGGCATTTTGCCGCCTGAAAGCGATCGACAGCGTGACGCAGGACGACACGCCGGATGCCGGGCTGACGATTCAATTCGAAGAGTGGGATTGGGAAGTCGGTGTCGGGCTGTACGGTTTTTGGAAGCTGGCGCATCTGACGCAGGACGACACCATGCTGACGACGCTGGCGAACTGGTATCAGCAAAAGCTGGATGCCGGGCTGCCGCCGCGCCAGATCAACTCGACGGCGCCGATGCTGGTACTGGCGCTGCTGTGTCAGGACAAACCGGATGCCCCCGCGCAGTGGCGTGACACCGTGAGCGATTGGGCGGACTGGCTGCTGCACTCGCTGCCGAAAACCGAGGACGGCGGCTTCCAGCACACGGTGAAAGAGCGCCCGAACACCGGGCAGTTGTGGGATGACACGCTGTTCATGGCTGGCCTGTTTCTGGTGGTCGCGGGGAAATTGCTCTCTCGCCGCGATCTGATCGAAGAAGCGGAATATCAGCTCGTCACGCACGCCCGCTATCTGGCCGATGTGCGCAGTGGGCTGTGGTATCACGGCTGGACATTCGTTGGTCGCCACCATTATGCCAATGCGTTCTGGGGACGCGGCAACGCCTGGATCACGCTGGTGCTGCCGGAAATGCGGGTGCTGGCGGACGATGAATTGTCCACGCCGGTACTGCGCACGCTGGAAGCGATTCTGGAGCAGCAAACGACCACGCTGGCACGCTGTCAGCATGAATCCGGCTTGTGGCACACGTTGCTGGATGACCCGGATTCGCCGCTGGAGACCTCCGCCAGCGCGGGGTTCATCGCCGGTATTCTGACGGCACGTCGGTTGGGCATGTTGCGCGATTTCCCGCAGGACGTGCTGGAAAAAGGCTATGCCGCCGTGGTGGCGCAGATTGACGCACAGGGCGTGGTGCAGGGGGTCTCGGACGGCACGGCGATGGGACACGACTTACAGTTCTATCGCGATATTCCCAATGTTGCCGTGCCTTACGGGCAGGCGCTGGTCATGCTGATGTTATTGGCACAGTTAGATTCTGTTTGCGAGGGCTGACAATGGCGAGTCTGGAACTAAAAAACGTCCACAAAAGTTACGGTGCGGTGAACATCATCAAAGGCGTGGATCTCACGATTCATGACGGTGAATTCATGGTTTTTGTCGGCCCGTCGGGCTGTGGAAAATCCACGCTGCTGCGCATGATTGCCGGACTGGAAGCGATCAGCAGCGGCGAACTGTGGATCGACCAGCGCAAGGTGAACGATCTCACGCCAGCAGAGCGCAAGATTGCGATGGTGTTCCAGTCTTACGCGCTCTATCCGCATCTTTCGGTGCGTAAGAACCTCGCGTTTGGGCTGGAAAACCTGCACTTCCCTAAAGCGGAAATTAACAGCCGTATTGATGAAGCGGCGCGTATGTTGGGGCTGGAACCCTATCTGGATCGCAAGCCACGCGCGCTGTCGGGTGGGCAGCAGCAGCGTGTTGCCATTGGTCGCGCCATCGTGCGTGAACCCGACCTGTTCCTGTTTGATGAACCGCTCTCCAATCTGGATGCCAAGCTGCGCGTGCAGACGCGCGGCGAGCTGTCCCGTCTGCACCAGAAACTGCGCACCACCATGATTTACGTGACTCACGATCAGGTGGAAGCGATGACGATGGCGCAGCGCATTGTGGTGCTGAACGCCGGGCGTATCGAGCAGGTTGGCACGCCGTTGGAACTGTTTAATCGGCCGAAAAACAAATTTGTCGCCGGCTTCATTGGTTCACCGCGCATGAATATGTTCCCGGCGCAGATCGTCGCCACCCGTGCGGACGGCGTCGAGGTACAGTGCCCGTCCGGCAATCGTCTGGCGCTGCCGTTTATTGGCACGGTCGGTCAGAACGTTACGCTCGGCATTCGTCCTTCACACTGTGAACTGGTGGCGGAAGGCGAGGGGATTGCGCTGTGCGTCGATCGCTGCGAGATGATGGGGCATGAGACTTTCATCTACGGGCGAATGGGCGGCATTGATGATGAGATGATCGTCCATCTGGCGCAGCACCGCGAGTTCGCGGCGGGCGAATCGGTGTTCGTCCGCTTCCCATCGGCGTATTGCCATCTGTTCGATGGCGACACGGATGACACATTGCCGCGCTGTGCTGAGCAGTAATTATCGCGACGGGAGAGGACGACATGAGAAAGATTGCCTTACTACCCGCAGGATCGCTGGTCGATAAACTGGTGACGCCAGTAGAAAAAGCGGTGAATCTGCTACAAAAACTCGGTGGCCGCAAAGTGATGCCGTGGTTTTTTATCGCGCCCAATATGCTGTTGTTCGCCGTTTTTGTCTTTATTCCGATTCTGCTGGCGGTGTGTTACGCCTTTACCGGCGGCACCAATATTCTGCTGTGGGAACGCCCCTACGTGGGCGTGGATAACTTTGCCACGCTGCTGAGCTGCGGCAACTACGCCGAGCCATCGAGCTGTGAACAGGATTTGTTCTGGACTGGCGTCTACAACACGGTGTCGTTCACCTTTTTCAACGTGCTCTGCACGCTGCTGGTGGCGCTGGTGACGGCACTGATCCTCAACCGCAAGATTATCGCCCGTGGTTTTTTCCGTGCCATGTTCTTCTATCCGGTGCTGTTGTCTCCGGTGGTGGTGGGGTTGATCTGGCAGTGGTTCCTTAACCGCAACGGCTTGCTGAATCTGGTGCTGTCGTCGCTGGGGGGGCAGCCGATTACCTTCCTGCTCGATCCGACGCTGTCGCGCTTCTGGGTGGTGTTTGTCTCCGTCTGGTTTCACGTTGGGTTTTATACCCTGATCCTGCTGGCCGGATTGCAGGCGATCCCGCGTGATATTTATGAGGCTGCGGCGGTGGATGGCACCTCGCGCTGGCGCGGCTTTTATCGCCTGACGCTACCGCTGCTGGCGCCGAACATTCTGGTGGTGGTGATTCTGCTGACCATCAACAGCGTGCAGATCTTCGATGAAGCCTGGGTGTTAACCAACGGCGGCGGCCCTGGTACGGCCAACAGCTTTATCGTGCAGTACATCTACCAGACCGCTTTTTCGTCTAACGCGTCGCTCTACGGGCTGGCCTCGGCGGCCTCGGTGCTGATGGGGGTGGTGCTGATGATCCTGACGGCGTTGCAGTTCCTGCTGACGCGTCGGCTGGAAGGGAAATAATAACGGGAGCCATGATGAAAATAATCGCATTTCTCACCCGTACCCGTCATCCGGGGCGCATTCATATTACGGATATCATGAGCTGGGTCTGGCTGGTGGTGGGTACGCTGCTGGTGCTGATTCCGGTGATGTGGGCGGCGATGTCGTCGTTCAAAACCCCAGCGGAGATCAACCGTTTTCCACCGAGTTTTCTGCCGCAGGCGGCGGATACCGTCACGCTGCCAGAGTACCCGAAGCCGCTGGAGCTGTGGCAGGTTAAGCAGGACGACGGAGAAGCGAAAACCATGGCGCTGGTGCGACGCATCGGCCTGATCGCACAGCTGGTGAACCCGGATGCACCGAGTGAGGTGGTTCGTGTGCCGACCAAAGATCTGGTGCCGATGAAAGCGCTGCATCTGGAGACGGATAACTACACGACGCCGATAACGAAGTTCCACTTTGCTACCTACCTGAAGAACACCGTGTTCGTGACGGTGATGGCGACGCTGCTGACCTTGCTGCTTAGTTCTATGGCGGCGTTTGCGCTGTCGAAATACGAGTTTCGCGGGCGCGGTACGGTGCTGACGCTGTTTCTCTCCACGATGATGATTCCGCTGTCGGTGGTGATGGTACCGACGTTTCTGGTGGTGATTGGCCTGAACATGGGCGATAACCTGTGGGGCGTGATTATTCCCACGGTGGCAACGCCGACCGGCGTATTCCTGTTACGGCAATATATGCTGACCATCCCCGATGAGCTGATCGAGGCGGCGCGTATCGATGCCGCCAGCGAGTTCCGTATTTACTGGAAGATCATCCTGCCGTTAACTGCACCCGCGCTGGCGGTGCTGGCGATCTTCTCGGTGATCTGGCGCTGGAACGATTTCCTCTGGCCGTTGATCGTCCTCTCCAGTCAGGATAATTTTACGCTGCAAATTGGCCTGAATGCGTTTCAGGGGCAGTTCTCGGTGCAGTGGCACTATATACTGGCGATGACGATGCTCTCGCTTCTGCCGGTAACGGCGGTGTTCGTCTTCCTGCAAAAATACATCACGACGGGGATTGCCAACACGGGGATGAAATAATGGCGACACTCAAGGATATTGCCGACCGCGCGGGGGTTTCCATCAGCACGGTTTCCCGCGCGCTGAACGGCACGGCGCCGATCAGTGCCAAAGTCAGGCAGCATATTATGGCGATCGCCACCGAACAGGGCTATCCGCTGCATAAAGTGGCTAAAGCGACCGTCGCGCAGACGGAACCGCTGCGCCACATTCTGCTCGCGACGCCGCGTAATCTGATGTTGGAGAGCGAATACAATCTGGTGTCGCTGACGCTGATTAACGCCCTGAAAACGCTCTGTCTGCAACGCAATATCCAGCTGCGTCCGTTTTTGGGGGAGCACGACACCATTAACGAACAGCAGCTGTTGCGTGAGCTTCAGGGCGGAAAAGAGAGCGGCATTCTGATCGTGAATGACGATCATCCGACCCTGCTGAACGCCGTGGCGGAAAGCGGGATTCCGGCGGTGCTGATTAACGGTGAAGATCCCTCGATGCGCCTGAGCAGCGTCACGCCCGCCAACCACTATGCGGCGGCGGCGGGAGTGCGTTACCTGATCGAGCAAGGGCATACGCGGATCCTGCACCTGACCTGGACGTCACGCATGACGATCAAACAGCGTGAGCGCGGCTATCGGGATGCGCTCATGCAGGCAGGGATTGCGGTGGATGACGATCTGATCCTCTCGCTGCCGGATTTTCACCCGCGTACGGCGCGTGACGCGCTGCTGCGCTGGTTGACGGCGAATCCCGACAGACTGGGGGTGACCGCGATTTTCTGCGCGGCGGATAATCAGGCCATCGGCGTGATCGACGCGCTGTATCAGCACGGGTTACGGGTGCCGGAGGATATCTCCGTCATGGGGATGGATGATATCCTGCCGTTCGACATGCTGCCGGTTTCACTCACCACGGTGCATCTGCCGTTTGAGACCATCGCCCGCGCGGCGCTACAGCTACTGGCGCAGCAAATGACGCCTTCACAGGCGCTCGGTATTGCCCAGCGCACGGAGCTGGCCGGACAGGTGGTGGTCAGAGAGTCGGTTCGGCGGGTGAGGTAGGCGGGCGTTATTTACAGGGTGGTTTCACTCTGCATAAGCACTACAGTTAAAGCGGCATTCTGTATTCAATTACGCCGGGTTTTTCTGCGACCCAATCATAAAGTCGCTGAGCTGTTTTATTGGTTTCCTGCGTATGCCAATACAGCCGATCGCAGCGTTCTTCTTGTGCCTTTTCTTTCACATATTCAATTAATTTCTTTCCAATATTTTTCCGCGCGCGGTTGAATCAACGAAAAGGTCTTCTAAGTAACAATAGCGGTTTATTCCCCAGGTGGAATCGTGAAAAACAAAGTGCACGAAACCGACAATGCGTAAACCGTCCCTGGCTACCGAGCAATACACCGGGATGTCGGGGTGAAAAAAGCGCTCCCAGGTGGTTTTAGTGACGTTATCGCTAAGCTGGACGTTATAGAACGCCTGATAATTTTGCCAATAAGGTAGCCACTGATCGTAATCTTGTGGCTCGACGGAATTCACCATGATCTGTTGGTTTGAAGGCATTATTTTTACTCTCATGTTGTCGCGGACAGGCGCTGAAAATCAGGCTGATATTTGTAGTAATAAAATAGCAGCGGAATAGACGGATATGCCCATCCACTTATTGATAGAGGGGCAGACCAATTCTTTCACACCCTATAACTCGATACATGAATGGCACCCATTGCGGGTTTTCTGGCGCACATTGCATATATCGGGCATCGCGCATTGGCATATACTCATTGCTGTAGGGCTTACGTGTAGCCTGCTTTTCACGCGACAATGGAGATTTCATGACTCGTAATCAGGGTTTTTCTTTAGATATTGGCTGGCAGGCTTTGCTAAAGGATTTTGGATTTCGGCCTGAGCATGTCCTGCGCCGGGCGGGGTTACCGGAAGATCTCTTTGCCCGTGGAGAACAGACGCTTTCCGTGGAGGATTACTTTCGGTTTTGGCGCAGTCTGGAGACAGAAGCTGACGATCCATTATTTCCCTTGAAACTTATCGAACTGGTCACCGCGGAACTCTTTGATCCTCCTCTTTTCGCGGCGCTCTGTAGTGCGAATCTGATGCAGGCAACGCAACGGCTTGCCAGGTACAAACAGTTGATACTCCCTATGCGTCTGGATATTGATGTTGCCGACAATGGTGATTTGAACATTTCACCGCGTTGGCTGTTTGCACAGGGAGATGTCCCTGCTTCATTACAGGTTGCAGAGATCGCCTTTCTGGTTCGGCTGGCTCGGCTGGCGACACGTGAACCCGTTAAGGCCAAACGCGTCAGCCTGCCCGTTCCTCTTTCCGCCGCTTATGCGCCGCACTACAAGGCCTTTTTCGGCGTAGCAGTACAGCACGATCCGAATTTGAGTGTGACGTTCTCCGCCGCAGATGCCCTTCGCCCGTTTCTGACCGTCAATGAAGGTATGTGGCGCGTATTTGAACCTGAATTACGTCGGCGTTTGAGTGAACTGGATGCCGCCGCAGCGATCGCCGAGCGTGTGCAAGCCTTATTGCTGGAGTTAATTCCCAGCAACACGGCAACCATTGATACCGTTGCCGAGCGTCTGGCGATGAGCAAGCGGACGCTACAGCGTCGCTTAGAGGAGGAGGGAGAGAACTTCCGGGTGTTGGTTAACCGTACCAGAGAGAAACTGGCCCGACATTATCTGGCTAACTCCACGATGTCCGGCGGTGAAATTGCTTTTCTTCTTGGCTTTGAAGACCCTAACTCGTTCTATCGTGCATTTCAGGGATGGACAGGGCAAACGCCCGACAATGCGCGTCAGACAATCCGATCGCGGCGATCAATTTCATCCTCTCCATCGCGCCACTGAACGTTCGCCGAACATGCTGAATACGGTTGGCGCAATCGGCAAGTGCTATGGCGTATCGCGCTAGATGATTGGCGCACGCTGCCTTATAGAGTAGCAGCCATAGTCACACGGTGCTGAAAACGGCCCATTTGCAACCTTACCTCAGACAGGAATAGCCAATATGAATGCGAAAGTTTCTTTAGTAACAGGGGCGTCTTCTGGAATCGGGCAGGCGACGGCCCTCAGATTAAAAGCGCTGGGCCATACGGTATATGCTGCTGCTCGTCGGGTCGACAGAATGCAAAATCTGTCCGATGCCGGTATCCACACGCTGGCGATGGACGTCACCGATGATGCCTCTATGCAGGCCGGTATTCATGACATCCTCAAAAATCGGGACGTATCGACGTGCTGATCAATAACGCGGGATATGGTTCATACGGGGCGCTGGAGGAGGTTTCACCCGATGAGGCTCGGGCACAGTTTGACGTCAACATCTTTGGCGCCGTGCGCCTGATTCAACTGGTGCTGCCCCACATGCGTGCTCAGCATGCGGGCACCATCGTCAACATCTCTTCGATGGGGGGCAAGATGTATACCCCACTGGGCGGTTGGTATCACGGCACAAAATTTGCGCTGGAGGCAATAAGTGACTGCCTGAGACTGGAAGTGAAGCCGTTCGGTATTGATGTGGTGATCGTTGAGCCGGGAGGTATTAAGACCGAGTGGGGGAGTATCGCCGCGAATAAACTGCGTGATGTCTCCGGCACGGGTCCCTACGCGCCTCAGGCGAGGGCAATGAGTGAATCGATGATTGGGGAAGCGAACAGTAAGCGCCTGTCACCTCCAGACGTTATTGCTGACACGATTGCCCGTGCGGTTAGCGCGCGGCGACCAAAAACACGTTATGCGGTGGGGTTCAGTGCCAAACCGATGATCTTTTTACGCGGGCTGTTATCCGATCGAGCCTTTGACTGGCTGATCGGCAGCGCGACGGGCGTATCTCGTTACTGGAAAAGCTAAGGCGTATTGCTTTTTTAACCACCTGCTTAACCGCAGATCACAACATGAACGGGTACGTTGTCTATTTCATTCTCCTTTTCATTGGTTGGGCAGATGAGGACGCGCCACTTTCCTCATCTGCGATACGGTTACGCCTTGTTATTGCTCCAGTTCGCTGGATTCATAATGAGTGCTGACTGCATCCCTACACTGCCGCTCATCGACGGGTTGTAAGCCTGTTTCCCGTAGAATGATGGAAGCTGACTTTTTGCTGTCGATGACGAGCTGCTTGCTCCGCCAGATGTGGGAATAAAGGGTTTCACTCCCTGTTTGGCTATCGCTCCGGTCAGGCTGCCAAACGCGGGTATCGTTAATTTGCCCAATGAGAGGCTTTGCAGCGTTTTTATGACGGGAATACGGCTGAGGCAAGTGAACTGCGGTACGATACCGAGGCTGCCAAACGAGCTGTAAGCGTTGCTGACATCCGTAAGTGATGACGGGCTGAATGAAAGCCGATTACCCGCACCCAGAATGTTGTCGTAAATCTTCGACTGTTGGTGGGCAAACGCACCGCCAGCGCCGGAGACTGCGCCAGTAATCGCCCCACCAATCGCCCCCGTAATCGCGCCGCTGAGCATGGATTGCTGCCAGGTTCCCGAGTTGGCGACGCCAAAGGCATCATTGACAAAATGTTGGCTGACGCCTTGTGCTGCGCCAATGACTCCTCCAGATACTGCGCCGACAAATGAGCCGGCGATGATGCCGCCAGCGGTTGTCGATGTTGCCGCCGCCGCTGCCGACCCGGCAGCAAAAGCGCCGACCCCGCCTGCTGCGGATAGTGCACCCGCAACAGCGCCGATACCTGCTCCGGCAAAGATGTAACCTGCCAGTGCGCCACCTTTTAGCCCGGATTGAATGCCAGTGTAGGCGGCCATGCCGCCGCCAAGCACTGCACCAACAAGCGCCCCCATGAGCAAAATGACCAGAATGGGCGCTATTTCTCCTGAAGGATCGGTTTGGTTGACAGGGTTGTTGTAGCAGTAAACGAAAGGGCCACCGTATTGGAATCTCGGGTCGCACGAGTAGAAACGACCAAGCTGAGGGTCATAGAAACGCGCACGATAGTTGTAGAGTGCCAGCTCCGCATCAAACTCTTGGCCAGTATAGCGATAGTGCACGATCTCTGGGGTACCAACGCTATTGGCAAATCGCTGACCAAACGGCATGTAGTCCAGCATGGTAGCAACGGTGCCGTCGTCAGCAATGACGGCTCGCACTGACCCCTGTAAGTCTTTCAACACATAGTATGTTGTATGGTTTTTCACCAGCGCCAGCAGGCCACCAATGCCATAGATATACTGGGTGTCTTGTTCCCCTGACTCCATCAGCGGAAAGTCACTCAGCCCATGTACATACAACGTTTGTGCGCCGTTGCTATGCCTTTTGATGACACGCTGGTTAAGGCCGTTATAGGTAAACTCCAGCGAATGGCCATCTTCCAGTGAAACAAACAGCGGTAAATTATTCAGCGCATTGTAGTCGATACGTGCAATCTGGCGATGCGATGAGGCAGTGACGTTGCCGAACGTGTCATAGCGGTAGTGCTGTGTTGGCGCATTATCGTGATGGACGGCGGTAACCTTGTTGCTGTTCTTTAAGTAATCATATGTACGCCGTGCCGTGCCTTGCTGAAGAGACAAGATATTGCCATTAGGATCGAAGGTGAGCGGATGGCCGACACCAAGGCTGTAGTCAGCGTTAGTGCTGTGCTGAGCGACGATCAACTGGCTGCGCTTGTCGTACTGGTAGCGGTAAGTAAATGTATTTTCTGGATTAATACTGTTCTCGCTGGTGGCGCTGGCAATGTTACCGTTGTAGTAACCTGAACCGTTATAGCCACCGGATGTGTAGCTAAAAGTATGCTTGAGCAGCGGGCTACCGTCAGCGTACTGGTTCGCTATCTCTGTTATCCATCCGGGAGAATTGTAGGCCAGACGGCGCAACAGTGGGCGGCTTCCTGTGTTATTAAGCTGTTCTCCGGCGAGGCTGCCATCCGCGTGATAGCGATATTGGGCAAATTTCGCTGGTTCGTTCTCTGTTCCGATAGCCGTGTTCTGCCCCATGTCATTATAGGTATATATGACGCTGGGGATGGGGGCGCCCGCGGGGTAATCAATACGTGTGGTATTACCCAGATTGTTGTAAGTATATGTCGTGGTTTGCGCGACGTGCTCCGGCACGCTCAATGTAGTGCGTGTCGTATTGCCATAGCGATCGTAGCCGTAGCTATTTTCGATGATCGCTCCGCTGGCGTTTCGTTTCTGTGTTTTCCATAAACGCCCACGCAATGTGACGTCTTCTCCTGTTCCGTCATAACTATTCTGGGTTTCCCAGTGGTTGTTCTGCGGGTAATGCGGATCGCTGTTCGCTATGCTCTGTAGTTGGGTGCCATCTCCCCAGGAACGCGTAATTTCTCCCTCCTCAATGATACGACCCAGAATGTCATATTTCTTATAGAGAACGGTGCCTTTCTCAACCGTTAATGGCGTTGAACTAAAGCGTAGACGGCCTGCGGAATCGTAGATATAGCGCGTTTCTCCTGTATCTGGCGTCGTTCGGGATATGAGCTGCTGCAAGAAGTTATAGCGATTGTGGGTGGTAAAAGCTCCGGTGTCGTTGCCTGATAAAAAGGCGTTCGGATGCAGAATTTGGCAGATATTCCCCGCAGCATCAAAAACTTGCTGAACGGCATCAACAACCGTGTTATCCGCATTGGTCTGTTTACCTAACGTTTGCCCTCTGCGATCTTTAATTTCCAGAACCTGGGAACCATTCGCATCGGTCAGCGCGGTAACCAATAACTCGCCTGGTCGATACAGAATGCCCGCGATGCTTTTCTGATCGGCAACGGCATACTTAATCTGGGTGGTATGGTTATTGCTGTCAGTAAGGGCAAACAGTTTACCGGGTAACCCTTTTTTGAGCGGTCGCCCGAGTGATGACGCTTCATAACGCGTGCCGCTGTAAGGGTATCCTTCATCTTGTGGATAACGCGTGCTGATTTCGCCACTCATTATGCCCGTTGCGCTATCTAGCCCGCTGACAAATCCTGAACGGTAGCCGAAGAGCGTGTCGTCAAACGTCGCTATCTTGGTTTCAGCAATGCAGTTCCCTAGTGCGTCATAGCATTTTTCTTTAACCAGACACTGGGTACCATTTAGCACCTGAGACTGTATATCCTGCCGATTAGCATTTTTATAACTCATTGAGATTTGAGGGGAGCGATATGTCACTGGGTTAGCGAGTTGCAGCTCGCCCTGTGCTGAAAAAACGCATTCTCCACTCAGCGGTGTCGGGCTTTTTATTGCGAAAACTTGTCGGCCATCGGCGAGTAATATCACCGCACCATTCACGGGGATCAGCAAGACGGTTGCGGGCACTTGACCATTAATCTTGCTGTTTTTGTGTGTTGTGCCATCCAGCTCCAGCGTCCAGCCCGTTGATGATAGCCATTTGACGCTTAGTCGATTGCCGATAGTGATGCCAAAAGCGACAGTCTGAGGCGCGCCAGAAGATAGTGTGACGCCGATAGCATAGCGGCCATGTTGCTGGGTGGGTCGCCATGAAATGGTGTTAACGGCGGAACCTGTGTGACAAAGCTGGCCGTTATTGAGACGCCAGGCAGAAGCGCCATCCCGGATCCACCGCTCCCAGGTTTGTTCGCCGTCCATAAAGGTTTCGTAGAGGCCGCCTTCAGCCGCCATGATGTCACAACTGCTGGACGGGTCGTTTTGAGGATAGGCAAAGGGCTGTGCGTTATTCCAGCTTCTCGTCGCGTAACTTACCGAACCTCTTTTGCTGTTTTCCTGTGGACCGACTTCGGTGAATTTCTGACGCAGTGGATCGTAACCATAACGTGTGATGTTGGCATTATTGCCGAGTGTGGCTGTTTCATCCCAGTAGATCGGATCGTAGCATTTTGCTTCCATGTTGCTGGTCAACGGGGTAATGCTGATATTGTTGATCAGAAGATAAGCGGAGGACTTTTCATTGGTGAATGACACCGTAAGCGGGAGAGGCGCTCCGTCTCCCTGATAGTCGATGACCGCCTGCCAGTACACCCATTTCGCTTCATGGGTAGGGATAACCGCCACTTTTTTACGTTCACCGCTTCCTGAGCGCGTTTCCAGATAAACGTTGCCCGCGTTGGTCAGAAACCCTTTTTCCGCTTTTATCCAGCCAGCAATGATGGTTGTTTGGGTGTGTTGCAATGGCATTGTTCGCAACAGAGCGCTATGGGCCGTCAGCTTAAAGCTATTGGTGCCCGTGCAGGCATCGCCAGAGATGAGAGCGTCTGCCATCGTTCCCTTGCCATTCGCTAGTTGCCAGCGCGATGGATAGGTTTCATAGGGTTCAAAACCGACAAAATCACAGCTGTTATCGTCTTTGCTGGTGAAGGTAGCGACAGGCAGAATTTCGTTTTTATCCCACAGCGTACTTTCTATCTGTTCCGTGGCGTCACTCCCGCAGGTAATCGCCCCATAAAAACTCCTGTGCAGGACGCGACTGACCTTCAACCACGATGCGCCTGGATTGGCGGTGATGAGATGTGGATTCTCTGGTGTTGTATTGTCAGGTGCCTGTTGCAGGATATATGCGTTACTTGTTGCCCACACGGTTGGTGCCGGGTTGCCAGAAATGGGGTGCTGGCGTGACTGAGGATGGTATTGTTGCAAACTGCCGGAAAATACCTCTTTTTTTCCGCCACTCGCCGGGGTGGTGACTGAATCAAAATGGGTGAAAGGGACGTCAATAACGTGCTTAAGCAAGAACCACGGATAGGCCTGATAGGCATAGCCATAGTGTTTGGTGATCGTTTCCACCGTACCATCACGGGTGACATTATCAAACGTCTCTTCTACAAGCTTGCCAAACTGGCTGTCATACGTGTAGTTCGTGCTGGTCAGCAGGCCATCATTGATGCTCGTGTCGGTGATACAGCGGATGTAGCCGCCAAACAGGTCACGCTGTACGCCTTTGACGTTGAGCGTGGTAAACACCTTGATATGTTTCTGCTCATGAATCAGCAGCATATTGTTGCTATCGAAGGTTTTTTGTTCAATAAGCTGCCCGTCCAGAAGACCTGAGTCATCCTGGTCTGCTACGTTAACCTTCTGGTTTTTTTTGGTTAACCCATTGAAGTAACGATTCTCGGTATAGCCAAAACGAGGGAGGGCTGGCGTATCTGTACCTGGATAATAGGCGCTTTTGTAATACTTAAACACGGCACCGGTTGGATCGCAGGTCGCTGTTGCGATATCAAAGACATACGCTGTAGTGCTGGTAGTATAGCCATCATTGATACTGACCGTATCGACGCAATAATCCACCAGTGTACCTTGCAAGGTATTATCTAAATAACGGTTCAGTGTCAGGGTTTCTGCGTTATCAAAGCTCTTTTCCAGTGGTAAGTAGGTGACAAAAGTGGAAAGACCGGAAGGGTATTGACCATTAATGTTGGTTTTAATTTGCCCGTCAGCGTTGATCTGTGTGAAGTAGCGCTGAACGATCACGTCTTTATTGGCAAGATTCTGGTTAAGGAATGGCCAGACCGTCGTATCTTTGACCGCACTCCCCGCTAAATTCAGATAAGAAATAAAACGTGGCCCCTGATTGATCATCGTGGTGCTGTCTATCTCATACGGCACTTCCTGATAGTGGTTTACCGCATCCTGCCAATTACGCGATGAGCCTCGCTGATAGATACGATTCCCCATTGTGGCAATATCGGCGCCTGCCGTGGGGAAGAAATGTATCTTCCGTGCTGATGTTGGGCCATCTTTGCTATATAAGTCCGTGGCGCTGTTATCCCAACGCGCAATGTGGGTCACGGGATCGTAGCCAATCAGTTTAGCTTGTACGGCAGATTCTCGATTGCTGACGGCAATGGCGTAATCGGTGCCGTAGGCGTACCAGTTTATGTCCTGATCGCTACAGGTATCGCGGAAGTTCAGGCTTTTGTTGAACAGCCATGATGCGCCGTTGTAACGCAGCAAATGAGGGCCGGAAGCAATCATGCTGTTGTTAATGAATCTGGCGATAAAGGGGATGGTAATCACTTTCGATGGATGACTTTTCGGTAACCGGCAGGGGAAGTCAACACTCTTTATCGTGCTAAAAGCCGCATCCCATTCCAGAACTTTAATCGTGTAATCAACGCTAAGTGAGGCTTCCTGAGTGATATAGGTCAGTGCAATAAACGAGGCACTGCTGGCAAAACCAAAGCTGTTTTCCGGGTTAGCACCACCGATCGTAAAGGTTAGCGTTGTCGATGCGCCGGTATGCCACTGCTCGTCGCCGTCCTGATAATAAAGCGTGAAGGTGTTGTGGTGCATGCCGCCACTTTCCGGCGCGTAGTCCAGAATGGCGTAGTATTTGTTTGTAGCGGTGATGTAAGGCTTATTGTTTGGTTTGTTCGCCGTCAGATCTGAGGATCTCTCTTCAATACCCCATGATTTGGCAAAGTTATTCCATGTGTAGCGCACGAGCTTACGATGATCTTTATCACAGGTGACGAAGAAATTATCGCCTGCGGCAAGCTGCAAGTGGGCGGTCTTTTCGATAATCGGTGCGGCTTCGAACCATTCGCCCCACTTGCGGTTGTCTTTATGGTAAACGTGTACGCCTGATTTCCCGTTCTGGGGGCTGGAATAGGTCAGACAGGCAAAATCAGCACTGGTAATGACGTTCACACTGTTGATGTCGAATGCGGCCTTGATTATCTGCTGCTGGGGCGTCCATTGTTGCCATCGGCCTAACCAAGTATAGAGTGTGACATGAATTTGGTCGGTTGATTCGTTTAGCCAGAGACTGACGACATAGTCCGCGCCGAACCAGACTCGGGGCTTCGCGGCGCGTGGCCAGGGATTGGTAATCTGCTGTTGCCTGTCGCAAAGTGGCAATGTCTGCTGTTTGTATCGATAGGCGATATCGGCTCCATCGGGCGTAATCGCGCGGCTTAGCGCACCGGCGTTAACGTTGCCTACGGCCCAGTAGCTGAGTTGCAGATCTGGCAGAGAACATTGGTTGGCATACTTGCGTTGTATGCTGGTCAGCGTGCGTTTGACCGTATCGCCGTAGAGATAATCATTTTTTGTGTAGTGGCTGAAATTGCTGCTAACGTCATAACCCAGTTGCACGGCATAAAGCAGATCACCTTGAGGATTATTGACGACAATATGATCCAGATAACGCGTTTCGTATCTGTCCTGATAGGGACTAGGTTGATTATCTGGAATCTGTGTATAGGGGGTATTCCAATGTGGAGACAAGTATTCGCGCGGGCTGGCAGGGGAATGGATATCGTACTGTTTTTCTTTGTAGTTGAAATTAATGGTGCGATTGAACATGTCGGTTATCGTTAAAAGATAGCAGGCCTTAGTAAACGATAACCCGCTGTCCCCAACCTGCTGCTCCACCACATCGTAACTGAAAGTAATCGTATCTCCCCAGAGACTTTTGATTTGTGCCAGATTCCAGGTTGCGGCGAACCTCGATTGTAATAATGTTTTGTCCCCGGAATGCGTGAGCGCAGATTGTCCTGACCAGTTACCCCATCTCACTTTCCATTGAATGGCATGTTGGGTAGCCGTTATTCCACCATAAAAATAGCTAGTGCCATCATCTTTTACCATTTCCCAGCGTTCAAACTCTGGGTAATATAAAATTTTACTGAAATCATATTGGAAACATTCAAAGGCAAAGCCGCCGGAAAGCACATTCAGATAGTCATCCTGGCGATTAACGATAAAAGTACGTTGGTTCTGGCTATCAATGATTTGCCATTGTTGATTGGCGTTTACGGTGCTGACACGGGCATTAATATCAATTTCTATTCCAGATTCAATAAACTGAGATTGAATGGCAGAATCTATTTTTCCTTTATTCAGTGTGTCAATGTTATTACTTGGAAGTGTCGCACGATGCCATTCATTTTTTGTTCTGATCAGTTCTGTTGCGCTATTATTGGTATAAATTTGATAAGTGTTGTCGCCTGGTGAGGCATTTCCTCGTGTTTCTACTTCTATTCTCTCAAAGGGCAGCTTCCAGCCTAACCCCAGGATACTGGTTGGCGCGCTGGCATTTGACTGATGGATTTCATTTTTAACATTACTGCCATAGGATGCCGTCACTTTCACATCCAGCTTGTTTCTTCCTTTTAGTGAAACCAAATCTAAAGGTAAATTGATATCACCACGAAACAAATTAACGCTGTCCTTGAATATGTTATTGATATTCTTTTCGAATTGACCTGGACGTATTTGTGGGGTTTGACTGTTCGTACTGTTACTCATTTTTTATATCCTTTTAATGAAGCGTATCAGTCAGGCTGTGTGCGTTAAATTATAGGCAATAATGTGTAATGGCGGTTATGGCTGTCTGGGGGATGAAAAATTATATTATGAACGGTGGTGGTATTTAAAAATCGCAGATAGCATTTCTGCTACCTGCGATATAATTAATCAAAAAAGAGAAATATAAGATTATGAATCACATTCTGCGATAACCAGAACGTTGACGCTACCATAAGCTTTATTGTTGGATTTGTCTTCCATATAACAGGTTGCAGAAATGGTGACACCGTTGCCGCTAAAACTGGATATGGAACTGGACACACTGATGGTTTTTAAGTGGTGGTCAGCACTACCAAAAGAAAGTTCAAAGGCTTGAACCGCGACAGAGGCGTTAAGTACACGAGTTCCGAAATCGATATTCTGTGTTGCACCAGATTGAACTTTAGCAACTTGAAATTTTGTAGTGGACATAGCTAATCCTTGTTAATAAATAATTCTAGTGATCCTTTATTTCAGGAGTATTGCTGTTGGCTATTTCAATAACAATTAGTGCAAGATATAAATTATATTCAAGAAATAGTTTTGTCAATGTCCTTGAGATAAAAATAATTCGTGTTGTTATTTTATTGTCTTATTGTTATATATGGATTTTTATTTGGTTTCTATAGTTATTATTTGTCTGGTAATTGTTTTTGAACCATTCCTTCAAAGGGAAGTGAAGGGATAATTTATTTTCTATAACTTATTCTGATAGTTCTGGTTTTAGTCGTTATCCATAAATAACGCAGGGTATGTAAAACACCGAGTGTGGTTTATTTTTTATGGCAGTTTTATTAAGCGTCATATCCAATGATAAATACGCGTGGAATAGCAACAAAAAATAAATGGTTATTAACCCGCGATGATTAATAAATCAGGCGTTGTGGCTGACAAATTTAACAATGACATCGTTATGACATGCTTAATGGGGATGTGGTCAAAATCAGTGTGGCTGGAGAAACTGGCTTAGCCGTGGTGAGTAAAAACCCTGCCGAAGCAGGGTTTGATGGTTCTGGATTGCCAACCTCAAAGAGGCATTTTTTAGAACGGAATGTCGTCGTCGAAATCCATTGGTGGTTCGTTGCTTTGTGCTGGCGTGCTATTTTGCGCTGGGCGTTGCTGAGACTGCGCGCCGCCGCTGAACTGGTTGCCACCCTGCGGCTGCTGAGGTTGACCCCAACCGCCTTGGCCGCCACCTGCATTGCCACCGCCTGCTGGTGCGCCGCCGCCCTGGCGTCCACCTAACATCTGCATGGTGCCGCCGACATTAACGACGACTTCGGTGGTGTAGCGCTCTACGCCAGCCTGATCGGACCATTTACGGGTTTGCAGTGCGCCTTCGATGTAAACCTGAGAGCCTTTGCGCAGGTATTCGCCTGCGACTTCTGCCAGTTTGCCGAACAGAACCACACGGTGCCACTCGGTCTTCTCTTTCTGCTCACCGGTTTGCTTGTCACGCCAGCTTTCCGACGTCGCCAGCGTGATGTTGGCAACTGCACCGCCATTCGGCATATAGCGGACTTCCGGGTCTTGACCCAGATTCCCGACAAGAATCACTTTATTAACGCCTCTGCTGGCCATGCTCGTGTCTCCTGATGAATCGGTAGATTTATTTTCTAAGTCTAAACGATCAATCTTACCATGTGGAAAACTCTATGTCATACCTGCGAAATGGCTTCCGAAATGAAAGTAAGATTTGCAGCGTTTGCAAGGTAAACGGGTTTAATACTGGATATCCATTCAGTTTTTTTTGTGCCATAATTGCTCGTTTCGTACCGGTTCTCTCCGTTCGAGAGGCGATGACAAACCGTTTTTATTCCGGGAAGTGTGTGAATGGATAAGATCGAAGTTCGTGGTGCTCGTACCCATAATCTCAAGAATATCAACCTGATAATCCCCCGTGACAAGCTGATCGTAATCACCGGCTTGTCGGGTTCGGGTAAGTCATCGCTGGCGTTTGACACGCTGTACGCCGAAGGGCAGCGGCGCTATGTGGAATCCCTCTCCGCTTACGCCCGTCAGTTCCTGTCGTTGATGGAAAAACCGGACGTCGATCATATCGAAGGGCTGTCGCCCGCCATCTCTATCGAACAGAAATCCACCTCGCATAACCCGCGTTCTACGGTCGGGACGATTACCGAAATTCATGACTACCTGCGTCTGCTGTTTGCACGCGTGGGTGAGCCTCGCTGTCCGGAGCACGATGTGCCGTTGGACGCGCAAACGGTCAGCCAGATGGTAGACAACGTGCTGGCGCAGCCGGAAGGCAAACGCCTGATGCTGCTGGCGCCGATTGTGAAAGATCGCAAAGGCGAACACAGTAAAACGCTGGAAAACCTGGCTTCACAGGGCTATATCCGCGCCCGTATCGACGGCGAAGTGTGCGATCTGTCCGATCCGCCGAAGCTGGAATTACAGAAAAAGCACACCATTGAAGTTGTCGTCGATCGGTTTAAAGTGCGCGACGATTTGGCGCAGCGGCTGGCAGAGTCATTCGAAACCGCGCTGGATCTCTCTGGTGGTAGCGTGGTGGTGGCGGATATGGACGACCCTACCCAGCCTGAACTGTTGTTCTCGGCGAACTTTGCCTGCCCGGTGTGTGGCTACAGCATGCACGAGCTGGAACCGCGCATGTTCTCGTTCAACAATCCGGCGGGTGCGTGCCCGAGCTGTGATGGTCTGGGCGTGCAGCAATTCTTCGATCCGGCTCGCGTGGTGCAAAACGCGGAGCTGTCGCTGGCTGGCGGCGCGATTCGCGGCTGGGATCGCCGCAACTTCTATTATTTTCAGATGCTGCGCTCACTGGCGGAGCACTACAAATTTGACGTCGATGCTCCGTTTGAAAGCCTAAGCGCCTCAGTCCAGAAAGTCATTCTGTACGGCTCCGGTAAAGAGAACGTCGAATTCAAATATATCAACGATCGCGGTGATACCTCGATACGCCGCCATCCGTTCGAAGGCGTGCTACACAATATGGAGCGCCGCTATAAAGAAACGGAATCCACGGCGGTGCGCGAAGAGCTGGCGAAATTCATCAGCAACCGTTCCTGCGCCAGCTGCGGCGGGACGCGCCTGCGTGAAGAGGCGCGTAACGTGTTCGTTGAGCAGACGACGCTGCCGCAGATTTCCGATATGAGCATCGGCCATGCGATGACGTTCTTCCAGAATATGAAGCTCAGCGGGCAGCGTGCCCAAATAGCCGAGAAAGTGCTGAAAGAGATTGGCGATCGGCTCAAGTTTCTGGTGAACGTCGGGCTGAACTATTTGTCGCTTTCCCGCTCGGCGGAAACGCTGTCCGGCGGTGAGGCGCAGCGTATTCGTTTGGCAAGCCAGATCGGTGCCGGGTTGGTTGGTGTCATGTACGTGCTGGATGAACCCTCTATCGGCCTGCATCAGCGCGACAACGAGCGCCTGCTGGAAACCCTGATTCATCTGCGTAATCTGGGCAATACCGTCATTGTGGTGGAACATGATGAAGACGCGATTCGCGCCGCTGACCATGTGATTGATATCGGTCCCGGTGCAGGCGTGCACGGTGGACAGATTGTTGCAGAAGGCACGATGGAAGAGATTATGGCGGTGCCGGATTCGTTGACGGGGCAGTTCCTCAGCGGCAAACGCAAGATCGACATCCCGAAACAGCGCGTACCTGCGGATCCGACCAAAGTGCTGAAACTGATTGGCGCGAAAGGCAACAACCTGAAAGACGTCACGCTGACGCTGCCAGTTGGGCTGTTTACCTGTATCACCGGTGTGTCGGGATCGGGCAAATCGACCCTGATCAACGATACCTTGTTCCCACTGGCGCAGCGTCAGTTGAACGGCGCGACGCTGGCAGAGCCTGCCGCTCACCGTGAGATTCAGGGGCTGGAGCATTTCGATAAGGTGATCGATATCGATCAAAGCCCGATTGGCCGCACACCGCGTTCCAACCCGGCAACCTATACCGGTATTTTCACGCCAATTCGTGAGCTGTTTGCCGGCGTGCCGGAAGCGCGTACCCGCGGCTATAACCCTGGCCGTTTCAGCTTTAACGTGCGCGGTGGGCGCTGTGAAGCCTGCCAGGGCGATGGCGTAATTAAGGTCGAAATGCACTTCCTGCCGGATGTTTATGTGCCGTGCGACCAGTGCAAAGGCAAGCGCTATAACCGCGAAACGCTGGAAATTCAATATAAAGGCAAAGGCATTCATGAAGTGCTGGATATGACTATCGAAGAAGCGCGAGAGTTCTTTGATGCCATTCCGGCACTGGCGCGGAAGCTGCAAACGCTGATTGACGTTGGCCTGTCCTACATTCGTCTTGGCCAGTCGGCCACCACACTGTCCGGCGGGGAAGCGCAGCGTGTGAAACTGTCTCGCGAGCTGTCAAAACGCGGAACCGGGCAGACGTTGTATATTCTTGACGAACCCACGACCGGCTTGCACTTTGCCGATATTCAGCAGCTTCTTACCGTTCTGCATCAGTTGCGCGATCAGGGCAATACCATCGTGGTGATTGAACACAATCTGGATGTAATTAAGACGGCAGACTGGATTGTCGATTTGGGGCCGGAAGGCGGCAGCGGCGGTGGCGAAATTCTGGTTTCTGGCACGCCGGAGACGGTGGCAGAGTGCGAGAAGTCTCATACCGCACGCTTCCTGCGACCGATTCTGGCACGTGAAGCCTGATAGCAGGGAGATGGCGATGTGGATGCAATATGAAATCCGCCTGAAACCGAAAGCCAGAGGTTTCCATCTGGTGACTGACGAGATACTGGCGCAGGTCACTGCACTGCGCCAGATAAACGTCGGGCTGATGCAGGTGTTCATCAAGCACACCTCGGCGGCGCTAACGATTAACGAGAATGCGGACTCCACGGTACGGCAGGATTTCGAAAGCTTCTTTAATCGCTTAGTGCCGGAGGATGAACCGTACTACCGCCATACGTATGAAGGGAGCGACGACATGCCGGCGCACCTGAAGGGCAGCCTGTTAGGAAACAGCCTGATAATCCCCGTAACCAATGGACGCCTGAACATTGGCACCTGGCAGGGCATCTACCTGTGCGAGCACCGCAACCACGGCGGCAGCCGCTCGCTGGTTGTCACACTCAACGGGGAATAGTCCAACGACATGCGTCGTACCAGCGACGCATCCCGATAAATACCGAACTGCCTGTGCGGCAGTGAACGTACAGGCACGTAATCTGCTTTTGGCGGCTCATTTCTAAGCTGCCTATGCGGCAGTGAACCGTTCATATTTTACGGTAGTTACCTAATTTTAAAAGAAAATAAACCATTTCCCCCGAAAAACCCTTTTTTATTATGGTTGATAATAGAAATTAAAAATCAATGAGTTATTACGATACGTAAAAAGGGTCATAAATGTCTGGCAAAGATTTTATTTTTCGTCGATAGACCTATGCTGGGTATCTGCATAGGCTATGGATATACAATTACATGATTAATATCTATACTGAGCTTATGTTTTAGCCAGCACTATTAAATGGTAAGTAACTGGCTGAATTCCCTGTAAAGAGGAGATGCATCATGCGTATTGTTTCGGTTTTTAAAAACGGTAACAACCGTGCTATTCGCTTGCCGCGTGATATGGATTTTGAGGGCGTCAACGAACTGGAGATCGTGCGTGAGGGGGATACCATCATGCTGCGTCCAGTGAAGCCCAATTGGCATTCATTTTTGCAAGAAGAGCGCGCTGACGCTGACTTTATGACAGAACGTCAGGATGTGATTGAAGAGGGGAGATTCAAGCTGTGAGCCGCTTGTTCATGCTGGATACCAATATCTGTTCCTTTATTATGCGTGAACACCCGGCGGCAGTGATTGATAAGTTGCAGCAGTGCACGTTACGACGTGATCGAATTGTGGTCTCTGCCATCACTTACGCCGAAATGCGCTTTGGTGCGGTTGGCAAAAAAGCTTCGCCACGCCATATGCAACTGGTTGATGCTTTCTGTCGTCGGCTCGATGCGGTGTTACCTTGGGATAGCGCCGCGGTAGACGCGACGACGAAAATCAAAATTGCGTTAGCCGCGGTTGGTACACCCATTGGCCCAAATGATGCGGCCATCGCCGGTCATGCCATCAGCGCTAAGGCCATATTGGTTACCAATAATCTGAGAGAGTTTGAGCGAGTACAGGGCTAACGTTGGAAGATTGGGTTAAATAGTTGCTGACCGCGATATCTGCCTGTACGGCAGTGAACCTCCAAGCATCAATTTATAGAATGAATACGGATTTCTAAGCTACCGGACAGGCAGCTTAGAAAAGGCATACACCGCAGCGGAATCACTCAAAGATGTTCACTGTCGAATAGGCAGCTTAGAAAAGACATCGGCGCCGCGTTAGATTTCGATACGCGTTCACTGCCGCACAGGTAGTTTATCCACGATCTTAAACGCTGCTGTCTGGCTATTATCGAGGTAGCGCTGCGCCAAGTGCTCAATCCATTTAGGCTTTAAATAACGCATATTGATGGCCTTATTTCGTAAATTTTTTAAGTAATTAGTTTCTTTTTGAGGGAATGAAAAAATTGCGAGTTGGGCATTATTCCCATTTAAAAATCATCATTTTTCCGGTAATGCGCCCAATTAGTAGAACATGTGTTTTTCAATGAATGCCCCGATGACTTTTTCATGCAATTCTATCGAACGCGAGAAGCAGATTGTTTTACGGGCCAGACGTTTAATACGTGTCCTCAGTGTCAGGTTGTTACGCTCAATACGCTGAGTGAAGATTTTTCCTGTCAGATGCTTATCTTTCGGGAGTTCTCTGGCATAACTGCCCCAGTCATCGCTGGTTATCATACCGATGTTAAACGGCGTCAGCAGAGCCAGAAGTTCACGGCAGGTGTTATCCGTGCGCGGTCCAAACGTGTAAGCCAGAACGCCACCTGTTTTGGTGTTGTATGCATACCAGAGCCAATGCTGCCGGGCTTTATTGCCGACAAAGCTCCATTGCTCATCAAGCTCACAGATAAGTGCTACATCGGCATGAGCGACCGGAGAGGAAGTTATTCGCTTCGGCGCGAGTTTTTTAACGTGCGAATGACGGTGTTAATACCGATTTTCAGTGTTCTGGCTGTATCACGAACGCCGGCGCCGTTGAATGCCATTTCGGTAATTTGTTGTTTGACACCGGGCTTACGCGCTTCATAGGTATAGGTGAGCAGAAACACGCGGTGACAGTCACGACAGCGAAACCGGTCACGACCTTTAGGGTTCTGTCCATGACGGTAAACCTGAACAGACTGACAGCGAGGACAATGAACATTAACGCTGGCCATGAGCAAACCTCAAAGCGGTCATTATATATCAATTCAACTAATTAGAGGCACCACCACCTCAGCGTTATTTTTACGCGATATGAAATAATAAAAATCAACGTATTAAAATAAAATCACATTTATTCTGTTTTTCTGACTAACCCGCCTTCCCTTTTGCAGGGAACGTAGATCCTAACCCGCACTTATTTCTCGCCAGTTGAGCCAGAGTCGCATATCAAATTCCAACTGGTGATAATCAGGATCCATGTGGCAACAAAGTTGATAAAAGGCTTTGTTGTGGTCTTTTTCTTTGAGGTGGGCGAGTTCGTGTATCACGATCATCCGCAGGAAATCTTCCGGCCCATCACGAAATAGCGTCGCTATTCGGATTTCGTTATTGGATTTTAATTTTCCGCCCTGTACGCGCGCCACAAACGTATTGGTTCCCAGCGTTCCTTTTATCGGATTCTGTTTGTTGTCGTAGAGTACCTTTGATATTGCGGGGGCGTTTTTCAGATAGCGCTGTTTCAGCTCGGCGACAAACTGATAGAGCGACTTGTCACTCTGGATCGGATGGCGGTCAGGGTATCTTTTTTCCAGCCAGGGGCCAAGTTTGCCTTGATCGAGGAGCATTTGAACTTGGGCAACAATCGCCGGAGGGTAACCGTTCAGGTAGCGTAGTTGGGTCATGAAATTTTTATCACACAAGCCACTGAGTTAAGCGAGTTCACAACGGTGAGTCGGTTAACCCCGTGGCGTTGTCATTTTACGATTTACTGAATCGCGGCGAAGGCCGCAGCGACGCGTTGGACGTTGCTGTGGTTCAGTCCCGCCATACACATACGGCCGCTGGCGATCAGGTAGACGCCGAATTCTTCACGCAGACGATCAACCTGCTCCGCGCTGAAACCGGTATAGCTGAACATGCCGCGCTGAGTGAGCAGGTAGTCAAAGTTGCGGTTCGGCAGCGCATTTTTCAATGCTGAAACCAGTTCCTGACGCATGCTCAGAATACGTGTACGCATCTCTTCGACTTCTGCTTTCCAGTCAGCGTTCAACTGCACGTCATTCAGAACTTTAGAAACGACCTGTGCGCCGAAATTCGGTGGGGAAGAGTAGTTGCGGCGGACGGTCGCTTTTAACTGACCCAGCACACGCTGTGCGCTGTCGGCATCGTCACACACCACGGAAAGGCCGCCGACGCGCTCGCTATACAGTGAGAAAATCTTGGAGAACGAGTTGGCGATGAGTGCCGGAACGCCCGCGCTGGCAACGGCGCGAATCGCATAGGCATCCTGTTCGATCCCGAGGCCAAAGCCTTGATAGGCGATGTCCATAAACGGGATCAGCTCACGCTGGATGATGACCTCAATGACGCGATCCCACTGCTCGGTGGTGAGGTCTGACCCCGTTGGGTTGTGGCAGCACGGGTGCAGCAGTACGACGCTGCGCGCTGGCAGCGTTTGCAGCGTGGCAAGCATGGCGTCAAATTTCACGCCCAGGCTTTCGCCATCGAAATACGGGTAGGTGTGAACGTTAAAGCCCGCGCCCTCAAAAATCGCAATATGGTTTTCCCATGTTGGATCGCTGACCCATACTTCTGAATCCGGGAAGTAACGTTTCAGGAAATCCGCACCCACTTTCAGCGCACCGGAACCGCCCAACGTTTGGATGGTGGCGATGCGACCCGCTTCCAGCGCCGCGTGGTTTTCGCCAAATAGCAGGTGTTGGATCGCAGTACGGTAAGGCTGTAACCCTTCCATCGGCAGATAAGAGCTTGCGCTCTGAGCTGGCTGTTTCAGGCTACTTTCTGCCGCGCTGACGGAGCGCAGTTGCGGGATAATATTCTGCTCGTTGTAGTAGAGCCCGATACTCAAATTGATCTTATCTGCTCTTGGATCCTGTTTGAATTTTTCCATCAGAGACAGGATAGGATCTCCGGCATAGGTATCAACGTTTTGAAACACAGTATAGCTCTCCTGAGTGTGTCATTTTTATGGGTACCGCAACCCCGACGACGGTGGGGGACAATCAGGCCGCGTAACGGCCGGGGCGATGATTCATCGCGATAATCAGGTTCAGAATGGTTGCCCCCAGAATCGAAGCAATCAACATCGGTATGCTTACCACGAACAGGGAAGTCAGCACAATCACAACGTCAACGCCCATCTGGAGTTTTCCTGCCCGTAGGCCGTATTTGTCCTGAAGATAGAGCGCCAGAATATTCACACCGCCGAGGCTGGCCTTATGACGAAACAGCACCACGAAGCCGATTCCGGTGATGATATTGCCAAACAGCGTGGCGTAGAACGGGTTGAGCTGATCGAAATGAACGAACATCGGGTGCAGGTCGGAAAACAGAGAAACCAGCCCGACGGCGCAGAACGTTTTCACCGTGAATGCCCACCCCATGCGGCGTAAAGCCAGATAATAAAAAGGCAGGTTCAGCAGGAAAAAGGCGATGCCAAAGGAGACGTTGGTCAGATAGTGGATAAGGAAAGCCATGCCTGCGGTGCCGCCAGTGAGCGCACCTGCCTGACGTAGCAGAATGACGCCAAATGACACCAGCAGCGTGCCGAATAGTATTGCCAGAATATCTTCCAGCAGCGTGTGTGATATTTTTTGTGTGGGAATAACGTTATCCATGGTGAGCACTCAATAGACTGTCGTAAAAACATGTGCTTACCAAAGCAAGAATCGCACCAGATAGTGAAAATTAGCGGTGGGTCTGTATGTAATATCGTCACTGATAAGAGCAACGTATTGAATTATATGAATGAAAATAATGCGTGATTCATGCGAGTTTTATTCTTTATTTGGTTGATTCGTGCATTTAATTTGATTTTTTTGCGTGAATCATTCATTTTCTGCACCAAATAGAGGCGGTTGCCCTAATTCAGGGCAACGCAGGCAGTTCCGGCATCATTAAACCGTTTTCTTTGAGGCGGTTTAATACCACAGAGGTTTTCAGGTGCGCGACGCTCTTGTTCTGCGACAGAATCTGGCTAATCAGCGTGCTGAGCCCAGGCAGATCCGCCACGGCGACTTTTAACAGATAATCGGCATCGCCCGTAGTTTTATACGCGTCGATAATGGCGTCCACCTCTCCCAGCATTTGGTGAAAGCGCTCAACGTATTCGCTGGTGTGGTTGATCAACCGCACTTCAATTAATCCCAGACACTCCAGTCCGACCGCGTTCGGCGACAGGCGGGCATGATAGCCGAGAATCAACTGCGCCTGTTCCAGTGCGATGCGGCGGCGGGAGCATTGTGAGGCGGACAGCCCGACCAGCTCGCTGAGTTCCTGATTGGTCAGGCGGCCGTTAGTTTGTAGCAGCGTCAGGATTTTCAGATCGAAATCATCAATGGTGTACATCGCGTTCCCTAAACAGTGTCAGGCAGTGAGCCAAACAGACTACCAGTTTTTTAGGGCGCGTTGCCTATGAGTTTTTTATCGTAGCAAGGCACCTTTTCATCCGTGTGCACCATGATAGGTCATGTTCATGCATCGAAGAGGGATGAATGATTTAATTTCGTGCATTTGTGTCTTTTATTTGCACTAAGTGTGGGTGTTTTTTGGGTTAAATGCGCGATGTGTGAAATTGTTGTCATGAATAAATTATGAAAATTTTCATTGTGTTACTAGCAATAGTGAGTCTGTCTACAGACTAAGGACGGTTATCTGGCCTGATAGTTGCTAAACCCTCTCGGTTCGAATTTTATTGCTGACGGGGAAAATCATGGATACAGAACAGGCAGAAGGGCAGTTGAAAAGAGGTCTGAAGAATCGTCATATTCAACTGATAGCACTGGGGGGCGCAGTCGGAACCGGGCTATTTTTAGGGATCGCGCAGACGATCAAAATGGCTGGGCCATCGGTACTACTGGGTTATGCGATTGCGGGCGTCATTGCATTTTTTATCATGCGGCAACTGGGTGAGATGGTTGTAGAGGAGCCGGTTGCTGGCTCATTTAGCCACTTTGCCTATAAGTACTGGGGGAGTTTTGCCGGATTTATGTCCGGCTGGAACTATTGGGTGCTGTATGTCCTGGTAAGTATGGCTGAATTAACGGCCGTCGGGATTTATATCCAATATTGGTGGCCGGATGTACCAACCTGGGTTTCTGCGGGAATATTCTTCTTGCTGATCAATGCGATCAACCTGACCAGCGTTAAGGTATATGGCGAAATGGAATTCTGGTTTTCGATCATAAAGGTGGCGGCGATCATGGGGATGATCGCTTTTGGATGCTATTTGCTGTTCAGCGGCGCGGGTGGCCCAGACGCTAGCGTCGCGAATCTGTGGCAACACGGCGGCTTTTTCCCGAACGGTGTGAGTGGCATGGTGATGGCGATGGCAGTGATCATGTTCTCTTTCGGCGGGCTGGAACTGGTGGGGATCACCGCGGCTGAGGCGGACGATCCGCAAAACAGCATTCCGCGGGCGACGAATCAGGTTATTTACCGCATTCTTCTCTTTTATGTTGGCGCGCTGGCGGTGCTGTTATCACTGTACCCGTGGGGGAAAGTGGTTGAAGGCGGTAGCCCATTTGTCATGATTTTTCATGCTTTGGATAGCAACGTTGTCGCGACCGTGCTGAATCTGGTGGTGCTGTCTGCTGCGTTATCGGTTTATAACAGCTGTGTGTACTGCAATAGTCGCATGTTGTTTGGGTTGGCTAAGCAAGGAAACGCTCCACGTGCGCTGTTGAAGGTCAATCAGCGCGGTATCCCGCTGGCGGCGCTTGGCGTCTCCGCTTTAGCGACGGCAGGATGTGTGCTCATCAACTACCTGATGCCGGGTAAAGCCTTTGAGCTGCTGATGGCGTTGGTGGTATCTGCTCTGGTTATCAACTGGGCGATGATTTGCATTACTCACCTGAAGTTCCGCGCTGCGAAAAAGCAAGCACGGCAGGAAACGCGCTTTAAAAGTCTGGGTTACCCCGTGACGAACGTCATTTGCCTGCTTTTTCTGGCGGGGATTCTGGTCATTATGGCGATGACGCCGGGTATCCAGATTTCGGTGTTGTTGATCCCTTTTTGGCTATTGGCGTTAGGCGTGAGCTACGTTGTGAAAAAGAAGAAGAGTAATTCGGCAACATTGACTGCTAATGTGAATTAATCGTGCATGGTGCCCAATATTAACCGGCGTGACGGCCAGTATTGGGCATAACTTATTTTACAATGATCCGTTCATCCTCTTCTCCCAGACAGACACTTAACTGCTGCCCGTCAGGACTAAAGGCGCAGTAGGGAAGGGGGGCACGTAGGTAGAGATGCAACGGAAGCGCCAGATACAGCGCGATGAGCATCAGCGCGGCGACCGCTTTAGCGTAGGTTGGATGCGGGGCGACCGGGTTGCGCCGGGCATGCCGATATTTCACGATGCCGATAGCGGCCATACCTGCGCCCACCAGCATGGAAACATACAGTTCGCCGGGCATGGGTGAAAGTATCAGATTGTCGTTTTCATACTCCTGCCAATATTGAACCCGCCACAGGGCGCTGATGCCGATTTGCACCAGCCCTGCGAGTATCCAGGCAACACGCCATCCCGAGAGCCGAAAGAGCGCCAGAAAGCAGAATCCCGATGCCGCGCAAGACCAGTAAATCAGATCGAACATCGCGCTAAACATGCCGCCAAACAGCGTGCCACCGACATCCGTCGGTTTCAGGGTTGAGAAATTAATGAAGGCAAACAGCGCCAGAATCGCGGATACGGCAAGCCAGCTTGCCGCATAGTAGATAACCTCTCTGAAAGCCGGCAGGCTGTGAGCCTGCCGATAAAAACCAGTCAGTCCGTTTTTACTCACCGTCGACGTATTCCAATACGGTGCGCTGTGTTAAGCGCGTGATCAGTTCGTAGGCGCTGGCACCGGTGTGCGCGGCAATGCGTTCAACCGGTAGCGTCGGCCCCCAAAGGATAACCGCATCGCCGACCTTATCCTGCGCATCGGGCCCTAAATCCACCGTGATCATATCCATCGACACGCGACCGGAAAGCGGCACTTCACGGCCGTTGATGAGTACGGGCGTGCCGGCTGGCGCGCAGCGCGGGTAGCCATCGCCGTAGCCGACGGCGACCACACCCAGGCGGGTATTGCGTGGGCTGGTCCAGGTGCCGCCGTAACCGACCGCTTCACCCGCGTGGTGTTCACGCACGGCGAGCAGGTGAGAGGTAAAGGTCATCGCAGGCTGGAAGCCGAAATGCGCGGCGTCTTCGTTATCCAGCGGCGACACGCCATAGAGAATAATGCCGGGGCGGACGCGATCGCGATGCGACTGAGGCCACAGCAGAATGCCGCCGGAAGCCGCGATGGACTGCGCGCCGGGCTTATCCTGTGTAAAGGCATCGAAGCACGCTAACTGGCGTTCGGTGGTGCCGGCTTCGGGCTCATCGGCGCGGCTAAAGTGACTCATGATATTGACGGGCTGAACCACATTGCGACATGTGCTTAGGCGCTGCCAAAACGCGTCGGCGTGTTCCGGCAGAACGCCAAGCCGGTGCATGCCGGTATCGAGCTTCATCCACACGCGTAGCGGTTGCGGCAGCGTGGCCTGCTCCAGCGCGGCAAGCTGTTCGGGGCTGTGAACGGCGGTTTCTAGCTGGTGCTCGACCAGAAGCGGAAGGTCGTCAGCGGAGAAGAAGCCTTCCAGCAGGACGATAGGCTTGGTGATGCCCGCGGCGCGCAGTGCCAGCGCTTCGGAGAGGCGTGCGACGCCGTAGCAGTCCGCGTCGCAAAAGGTATGGGCCGCTTCGATCATGCCGTGGCCGTAGGCGTTGGCTTTCACGATGGCAACGACCTGGCTGCCAGGCGCGAGCTGGCGGATACGTTGCAGGTTGTGGCGCAAAGCACGCCGGTTAATGACGGCTGTTGCCGTTTTCATTCTTGTTCCTTAGTGCAGTGTTGTCATTGCTGAGCGCTGCGTTATTCATCGTCATATTGTGGGCCGGCATAGTTATCAAAGCGCGACCACTGCCCGTTAAAGGTCAAACGCACGGAACCAATCGGACCGTTACGCTGTTTCCCCAGAATGATTTCAGCGATGCCTTTCAGATCGCTGTTTTCGTGATAAACCTCATCACGATAGATAAACATAATCAGGTCGGCATCCTGCTCGATAGAGCCGGATTCACGCAGATCCGAGTTAACCGGGCGCTTATCGGCGCGCTGTTCCAGACTACGGTTAAGCTGCGACAGGGCGACAACCGGAACCTGCAATTCTTTTGCCAGCGCTTTGAGCGAGCGGGAGATTTCCGCAATTTCCAGCGTACGGTTGTCGGACAACGACGGCACGCGCATCAATTGCAGGTAGTCGATCATGATCAGGCTCAGGCCGTCATGTTCACGGAACACGCGACGGGCGCGGGAACGCACTTCGGTTGGCGTCAGGCCGGAGGAGTCATCGATGTACATGTTGCGTTTTTCCAGCAGGATCCCCATGGTGCTGGAAATACGCGCCCAGTCTTCATCGTCCAACTGACCGGTACGAATGCGGGTCTGATCCACGCGGGACAGCGACGCTAGCATACGCATCATGATCTGTTCGCCGGGCATCTCCAGACTGAAGATCAGCACGGGTTTGTCCTGCATCATCGCGGCGTTTTCACACAGGTTCATCGCGAAGGTGGTTTTCCCCATCGAGGGGCGCGCGGCGACGATGATTAGGTCAGATTTCTGCAAGCCCGCGGTCTTTTTATCCAGATCCTGATAGCCGGTAGACACGCCGGTTACGCCGTCGTGCGGGCGCTGATACAGCTGTTCGATTCGGGAAACGGTATCTTCCAGAATACGGTCAATGCTCTTCGGGCCTTCATCTTTGCTGGCGCGGTTTTCGGCAATCTGGAAGACGCGGGATTCCGCCAGATCGAGCAGATCTTCACTGCTGCGACCTTGTGGATCGTAACCCGCATCGGCGATCTCATTGGCGACGGAGATCATTTCACGCACTACAGCGCGCTCGCGTACGATGTCGGCATAGGCGCCGATGTTAGCAGCGCTCGGAGTATTTTTTGCCAACTCGGCCAGATAGGCGAAGCCACCGGCGGATTCCAGTGAACCTTGCAGCTCAAGCGATTCGGACAGCGTAATCAGGTCGATCGGTTTGCTCATTTCGAGCAGGCGCTGCATCTCAGTGAAAATCAGACGATGAGCGCGGTTATAGAAGTCGTTCGCGACAACACGTTCGGCGACATTGTCCCAGCGTTCATTGTCGAGCATCAGGCCACCCAATACCGATTGCTCCGCTTCCAGCGAATGTGGCGGAAGTTTCAGACCTTCCATCTGGCGGTCACGGGGTTCATTCGATTTATTGGTGGGTCTTTTCTCTGCCATGAAACGGGTTCTTTACCGGTTGATTTGCCATTGGATTAGGGGGCATTGTATATGCCACACGTCCGAAATAACACAATCGGATACCTATAATGATGAAACGATGAACCTGTCACGATTAAGGAGATAACATGGCAAAACGCGTTCAGTTCCGGGCTTATGGTGGCCCAGAGGTTCTGCAATATGTGGATTTCACGCCTGCCGAACCCGCAGCGGGAGAGGTTCAGGTTGAGAACCGCGCCATTGGCATTAATTTTATCGATACCTATATTCGCAGCGGTCTGTATCCGGTGCCGGATTTACCGTCCGGGCTGGGAACCGAAGCGGCGGGCGTCGTGACGAAAGTCGGGGCAGGGGTGAGCGTGCTGAAAGTCGGCGATCGCGTCGTGTATGCGCTGTCCGGGCTGGGCGCGTATAGCGAGGTACATAACGTGGTCGCGGAGAAAGTTGCGCTGCTGCCGGACGCCATCAGCTTTGAGCAGGCGGCGGCCTCTTTCCTGAAAGGGCTGACGGTTTACTATCTGCTGCGCCAGACGTACGAGATCAAGCCAAATGAAGTCTTCCTGTTCCATGCGGCGGCGGGTGGCGTTGGGTTGATTGCCTGCCAGTGGGCGAAGGCGCTAGGGGCGAAGCTGATCGGAACGGTGGGTTCTGATGAGAAAGCGGAGCGGGCAAAACAGGCGGGTGCCTGGGCAACCATCAATTACCGCACCGAGAATATCGCACAGCGCGTTGCGGATCTGACCGAAGGGCAGAAGGTGAACGTCGTGTATGACTCGGTCGGGAAAGACACCTGGGAAGCCTCGCTCGATAGCCTGCGTCGCCGTGGATTGATGGTCAGCTTCGGTAATGCGTCTGGGCCGGTCACCGGCGTTAATCTGGGGATTCTGAACCAGAAGGGGTCGCTGTACGTCACACGTCCGTCGCTGTTTGGTTACGTCACCAACCGTGCCGAACTGGAACAGGCCAGCAATGAACTTTTTTCACTGATCGCCAGCGGAGCGATTACGGTGGACGTGCCACAGAGCCAGAAATTTGCACTGTCGGAGGCGCAAGCGGCGCATCGGGCGCTGGAAAGTCGTGGCACACAAGGGTCATGCCTGCTGATTCCCTAATGTCCGCTTCTGAAAAGCAGAGGGCCTCCCATCGGGAGGCCTGTGCCATTACGCTAATTTCATCAAACTGTATGTAGGGTACAGCGTAGTGATCGTCACGAAGGTGCCGCTGCGCGGCTATTATTGCCCTGACGACGATGAAATCGTGTGGCTTTTTGCCACCCTATTTTATTTACCCAGCTTAATTTCACCTTTTAAACGACACTCAGGCGTAAAACTGTGGCGTCATCCTAGCAGCCACATCAGGGAAAAAATATCTGCTGGCGCACACTTTTGTACTAAACAGGCCGTATTAAAACAGGCCGCACTAAAATAAGTCGCTGTTAAATACGGTCTTGCCCGTCATTTTTGCGCGTAACTCATTTTCGCGTAACCCAGATTTTTCCCTTTCTGGCATTACCACTCATTCCCGTTGCGTTGGCGATAAGTGTATTTTCGATAGGTATAGCGGTGCGAATTGTAGACGGGACGCCCGCTGAATTTGCGCCACAGCCACACCGCCACAACGGCTAAAATTAACCACGGCAGCACCTTTATCGCCATACTAAACAGCCCGCCAATCAGCATAAAAAGGGACGCCACAAACAGTGCTGCAATCACGCCCAGCAGTGACACGCCCGTCAACATCAGCATGATAAAAAAGCCAATAACGAAGAAAATTTCCAACATGGTGCGCTCCTGTAGCTGTTAAACCGCATCTGACGCAGGGAAGAGAAAAAGATAGCTCTGCGTGCTACACAAGCAATTACAAGAATTATGCCAAGATGTGCCGCTGTTAAGTGATTGATTTATCAGCGGCGCTGGGAAGAGAAAGGAACGAATGTTGATGAAAAAGACTAACTATTAGTGTTTTTTAAACCAGATTAACCAGCGCCAGCGCACGCTCTACCACCGCCGCATCGGCACCGGGTTTGTGGGCGTTTTCACTCAGGTAGCGTCGCCACTGGCGCGCGCCGGGGATGCCCTGAAACATGCCGAGCATGTGACGCGTGATGTGGCCTAATGCTGCACCACCTGAGAGTTCGCGTTCGATATAAGGGTACATGGCACGTACCACGCCAGCCAGATCCGGCGTGGCGGCATCAATGCCAAACAGTTCTTGGTCAACCTGCGCCAGAATACCGGGATTCTGGTAGGCCTCACGCCCCATCATCACCCCGTCCAGATGCTGCAAATGCGTTTTGGCTTCTTCCTGCGTTTTGACGCCGCCGTTGATAGCGAGGGTGAGCGCGGGGAAATCGCGTTTGAGCTGGTAAACGCGCGGATAATCCAGCGGCGGAATTTCACGATTTTCTTTCGGGCTAAGGCCTGATAGCCAGGCTTTGCGTGCGTGGACGATAAAGGTATCGCACTCGCCGCGTTCGGCAACGGTTTGAATAAAATCGCACAGGAACTCATAGCTGTCTTGATCGTCAATCCCGATGCGGGTTTTCACCGTAATCGGGATCGAGGTACTGTCTTTCATCGCTTTGATGCAGTCTGCCACCAGCGCCGCTTCGCCCATCAGACAGGCACCGAAACGGCCATTCTGTACACGATCGGACGGACAGCCGACGTTCAGGTTAACTTCATCATAGCCGCGCTGCTCTGCCAGTTTGGCACATTGCGCCAGTGCTTGCGGATCGCTGCCGCCGAGTTGTAGCGCTATCGGATGTTCTTCCTCGCTGTAGGCCAGGTAGTCGCCTTTGCCATGCAGAATCGCGCCCGTCGTGACCATTTCAGTATACATCAATGTTTGGCTAGTCAACTGGCGCAGAAAGTAACGACAATGGCGATCGGTCCAGTCGAGCATCGGCGCGATGGAGAAGCGGTTAAGGCGAGAAGCGCGGGAGTCGGCTGATACCGTATGGTGTGTACCTGATTTTACGTCGGTCATGATTTGTCAGTTATCGTTTCGTGTGTCTGGCGGTGTTGTCTGAGGTTACCTTTTCTGGCGCGACTATAGCATAGGGAGCGCATCGTGACTGAGTGTTATCTTACTTTGGGTTAGTGGGATCCTTTCGTTCATTATACCCGTCTGACCATGTCCTCAACTTGCCTAATGCTAATAGCATATCCCAATAGGACTTTATTCTATACCCCAAAGAATTCGAGTTGCAGGAAGGCGGCAAGAGAAGGAATCCCGATGAGTTTACTCAGGTAAGTGATTCGGGGGAGTGAACGCTGAACGCAACCAACGTACATGCAACTTGAAGTATTACGAGTATATAACCATGATCAGTCATCATGCTATTAATAAGCAAAAAGCAGTGTTGGAAAAAACCATTCATGCGACAAGGGAAAACAGAATACGCTGATAAGGTGCAGGCCGTCGTACATCGTCACGCAGCCTATTTTCTGGGTGACGATGAACTGTTTGATTAATTACTTATCCAGAAAAACAATATCGCCAACTTCTGTAGCATCAGCGCCGTTATTGGCGTCAATACGCAATCGATAGTAGGAATATTCCCCCGGTATCGCAACCTGAAATTCACGGGTTGCACGTCTACCAAAGTACTGTTTCATCTGTTGGTCAAGCGTATTCCAAGTCACGCCATCATTCGATCCTAGCAACGTCCAGTCTCGTGGATAGCGTTTGTCTGTGGATGAGTCGGTACTGCTGATTTTATAACTAACCGCTTGTAATGATTCACCTTTAGGGAGACGATATTGCAAGTAAAGCGGTGTATTGCTCTCATTTGCCGCATACTTGGTGTTGATATCACCATCAAATGCTCGCTGAACACCGCTGCCTTCCCACTGCCTATTTGCCCATACCTGTGCACCAGTGTACTGGTTATGAGCTGTCAGTGGATTGACATTCTCCCAGCCATCGTCACGACCTTCATTGACAATATGGATATTGTCAAAATAGTTGACCCGAGTTTCGTTGGGTGTGTAGTTAGAGTCATCCCAGGCATATTGTCCAAAAGTAAAATGCATCCGACCTTCAATGGTGTCATCATCACGCCATACGCCAAAACCAAAATTGATGTTTTTCGCACTATAGGTCGGCTTATTTTTAGGCGCACCATCAAACCATAACTCGACCTGACCTTGCTGCTGACGTGATACCACTACATGAACAATCACCGGAATCCAGCGATCTCGGGGAATATCCTTAACGAGTATGGGTTCAGTTGGTGTCACACATCCGGTACGGTGTGAAAACATCAGGCTGTTGTTAACCACCGTCAACATCCCTGCCCACGATGTGCAACTACCGTTACCACTAAATAACTGGAAAATACCGCCACGTTTATCCATTGGATAGCCTTTCGAAGGCAGATAGACCATAAACCCTATCCACGCCTCTTTTTGTGTACCATTATCCGGTCCAGCACAGGCTTCCGCACCACGTCTCAGTCTTGGATGCGTCGTATAATTATAGCCCGTCTCAGTCCAAAAGCTTTTAATCGCTTTGGTACCAACAATATCAGACGTACTAATTCCTTCATCTTTTAGATCCACAATACTGACCCAATTTGGAGATTGAGTTGTACACATGTGCATGGGTTGCATCGCGCCCTCATGTGAGCGCTCACTCCCTAATTGCCAGCCATTCTCGAATCCGGTCTTGGCTGAACGGACAGATATTTTTTTACTGAGAGTTTTGCTACGGCCATTGATATCCTTCACCGTAAGAGAAACGGTATAGTTTCCGTCTTTGGCATAAGTATGCCGTGGCCTCATTTCCGTGGATGTCACACCATCACCAAAATCCCATTGATAAGTACCAATACGATCGAGGTCAAAAGAAGATAGACCGCCATCAAATACGATGGTGAGTACGCTTGCGGTGTAAGAAAAATCTGCTTTTGTCGCAGTTTTAGCCGCCGATACCGCAGCATTTGACAACTCTTCTTCAGCTATTCCTGATGAAAACGGCAGCATAATAATAAGACTTCCAATAATTCCTGCCAGCAGGCCTTTTCCCTTATTCATGTTAATTCTCCTTTAATCCTTATTTACCCACGTTTTTTATTAAAAAACGAATATCCCGTTATTAATGAACGCTGAAAACAACAACATATACTCCACATAATTCTAGTTTCAGGAAGGCGGCAAGAGAAGGAATCCCGATGAGCTTACTCAGGTAAGTGATTCGGTTGAGTGAACGCCGCCAACGTACATGCAACTTGAAGTATTACGAGTATAAATAAGATTGGTGTTGTTTATTGATGTAATTATTCCTATATAAATAAAAGTTATATACCTGTGCGCATTGAAGATGGCAGATTCAACTCCAAATGCTGGATACCTAACAGAGTAAGGTGCAGTTTTTTATGGCAAAACCTGAGTACTCCCTGTGATCTTCTTCCAATATCGGCGTCCGGATAAATCAGAAATCCGGGGCTATGTGCAGACTTCGGACAAATTCTGCCGGAGTCTGGTTATTTAACGATGAATGTGGACGGTACTGGTTATATTCCTGTCGCCAGTGTTTTCTCTTTTCCTGAGCATCTTCCAGTGGCATGAATCAGTGCAGGTTCAGACATTCATCCCGCAGGTTCCCGTTAAATGATTCAATCAGGGCGTTATCTGTAGGCTTTCAGGGGCGCGAGAAGTCCATTATTATTCCCGCTTCACGGCAGATGGGTTTCACGGAACGTTCGGCTTCAGCGGACTTCAAAACGGCGGTGATCTGGTGCTCGATAAATCGTGCTTTGCGCATCGTTATCTCCCCAACGGAACATAACTACTATGTCTGAAGATCTCTAAAAGTGAATGGTTCGGTTAAGTGTGATACTTACAGTGTACCGCTACTCATTTTGAGCACAGTAGTCATTCTTTGAATCCGATGATAAGGATTCAAAGAATGACTACCTATGAAGGTTGATGAGAACGCTTATGCGGTGGCGTGTTTGACCATCTGTGTCAGCACGCGTCGCCACGCGTCAACCTGGCCGAGGTAGTTTGCCGCAGGGATTTGCTGGAAATTCCCGTTGGCATCTTCCAGTGCAAACGTGGGGAAGCCTTGCCCGCGTACTTTCGCCAGTAATTCCCGGCTAGCGCTGATGTGTTTTGACAGCGTTTCTTCCTGGATAAAGGCGAACTCGGTGCTGAAAGCCTCGCCATCCAGACCGATTGCTTCCGCGCACTGACGCAGCACGGCAGCATCGGCGATCTTGAGCCCGGAAACGTAGTGCGCCTGCTCAATCTGGTACAACATCTCCATGCCTTTGTCAGCCATCGCTTCCGCAGCAAGTACGGCAGCCGTCGGCGGCGCGGAATCCAGTATGACGCTGGTATCACGCAGCAGCCCTTCGTAATACGCTTCCCCGAAGGTTTGCCCGGTCATTTGTGCAATGCGGTGATCGTGGGGAATCACGTAATCATGCCACTCCGGGGTGATGGTACGGCTATTGCTGCCCGTCATCATTCCGCCGCCGTGGAGGATCAGATCCAACCCGTCAATCTCCTGTGCTGCCAGTGCGAGTGGGGCGGCACCGTAGCACCAGCCGCACAAGGGATCGTAAATATAATGCAGTCTTACTGTGGCCACTTCATTTCACCTTTCAGGACTTTGGCGCTCAATTCAAGACCCGATTCTTCTTTCAGTGTAGGGTAGTGTTTTTTCATTGCAGCGATCAGTTCGGCAGAATCTTTGCTTTTTGCCAGTGCTTTTTCCACCGTATCCAGATATTGCAGTGTAAACGTCACATTTTTCAAGGTGTAATCGGTTGGAGCGATAAAGTGACCTGGCACGACGGTGGTTGGCTTCAGCGCTTCAATGGATTTCAGCGTGTCACGCCAGTGAATGCGAGATTCTGGCGTTTGGGTATCGGCAAGCCATACGTGGATGTTGGCAGACACCGGAATACCGCCGACAACGGCTTTCAGCGAAGGGATCCAGACGAACGTGCGATCTGGCGTTGGCCCTTTCAGCCCTTTTACTTCCAGTTTTTTGCCATCAACGGTAAAGCTATCACCTTCCAGCGCTTGAGGAACCACGATCTCTTTCGGTGCGTTTTCTTTCAGAACCGGGCCCCAATGCGCCACTTTGCCGTCTTTGCTGGCGTTGATCGCGTCGATGGTGGCTTGAGTGGCAATAATTTTCGCGTCTGGGAAGGCGGCTTTAATCACGTCCAGACCGAAATAGTAGTCAGGATCGGAATGGCTGATATAAACGGTAGTCAGTTTTTTGCCAGTGGCTTTGATGCGATCAACCAGCGTTTGGGCGTCGTTACGCTGGAACTGTGCATCGATCAGGACGACTTCTTTATCGCCGCTGATAATTTCAGAGGAAACAGGGAATACACTGGCTTCACCTGGATTAAATACGTCAATTTTTAACTCAGCGGCGTGAGCAGCAGAAGCCAGGCCCAGCGAGGCAGCGAGTAAAGATACGGTAAAAGCGATAGATTTAGACATGGTGATATTCCACAGGTAACAGGTATGACAGAAAGTGGGTTCATGTTATGTTGCATTAATCGTACGAAAAACCGCAAATCAGGCAATTGTTTGTTGCATAAAACGGACTAATAAATGGATCGTATTACGGCAGCCGAAGTGTTCGTGACTATTATAGATCGCGGCAGCATGATCGCCGCGGCAGAGACGCTGGACATGTCCCGGGCGATGGTGACGCGCTATCTGGCGGAGATGGAAGCATGGGCAGGTGCGCGGCTATTGCACCGCACCACGCGCAAGCTGAGCCTGACGGATGCCGGTGAAAAAACGCTGGCGCGCTGTCGGGAGATGCTGGCGCTGACGGCGGATATGCGCGTCGAGGCCGAGACCGACGATGCCACGTTAAGTGGCTTGCTGCGCCTTAGCTGTTCGCAATCGCTGGCACAGGGAGCGCTCTGCATGGCGATCACGACGTTCCTGCGCCACCATCCTCGGGTCGCTATCGATCTGCAAATGAATAACCGCGCGGTGAATCTGGTCGAGGAACGCATCGATCTGGCGCTACGCATCACCAACGAGCTGGATCCTAATCTGATTGCCCGACCGCTGGCACGCTGTGAGTCGATGCTGTGTGCATCGCCTTCTTATTTGAATGAACATGGTATTCCGCGACAGCTGACCGATCTCTCGATTCACAACTGCCTGACCTATACCTATTTTGGCAAAAGCCTGTGGCATTTTTCCCGTGGCGATGAAAAGTTTACGATACCGGTCAGCGGCAACCTGAGCGGCAATGAATCACTGGTGCTGCTGGCAGGCGCGCTGGAAGGCGCGGGGATTGCGTTGCAACCGCGTTATTCTGTGACGCCTTACCTCGCCAGCGGACAGTTGGTGGCGCTGTTGCCGGAATACCGGCCACAGGCGATGGGGATTTATGGTATTTACACCTCGCGCCGCCAGATGCCTGCCGCGCTGCGCACCCTGCTGGATTTTCTGGTGGACTGGTTTGCGCACGATCCTCGCTGGCGGGCGCTGGCACTGCCATCGGCACAGTGATGGGGCTAACGACTCAAATGGTACGTTAGCGCCGCAAGACCTGCTCCAGACGTGAAGGCACGCTGGCAGCGTACTGCCTGAGCTGCTCAATGACGGTATCGACCAGCGCCGACGCAGGGCGGTGCAGCGGACGAATCAGGCTAACGGTAAAGGGCACGTCAATGCTGAAAGGCCGCACGACCAGGCCGGAGGCGGCATAATCCAATGCGGTGAGCGGATTGACGATAGACAGCCCGACGCCTGCCCGCACCATCGCACATACTGACGCCGCGCTGTGGGTTTCCAGCACCATCCGGCGCGATACGCCCTGTTCCTGAAACAGCTTATCCAGCAACTGGCGATAGCTATCGGCGCTCGACAGGCTGATAAAGGGCTCATCGGCAAAATCCTGCGGCGTGAGCACCGCTTTTTTCGCCAGCGTGTGCCCGGCAGGTAGCACGCACACTTCATTGAGTAACATCAGCGTTTGCCGCTCTGTCCCGGCGGGCGTGAGGCTGTTTTCCGTTAAGCCTAAATCGTGGCGCTGGGCGGACAACCACTCTTCCAGCAGCGGCGATTCTTGCGGAATGATGTGCAGATTAAGCCGCGGATAGCGTGCCAGCAGCGGCTTGCAGACATCCGGCAGCAGCGACTGTGAGAACACGGGCAGACAGGCAACGGAAAGTTGCGCCTGCTGAAAACGGCGAATATCGCTGGCGGCGTTGATAATGCGATCCAGACCATAATAGGAACGCTGCACTTCTTCAAACAGCTGTAGCCCCTGCGCGGTGGGGTAAAGCCTGCCGCGCAGCCGCTCGAACAGCGTCATCTGAATCAGTTTCTCAAAACGAGCCAGCTCGCGGCTGACGGTCGGCTGCGAGGTGTTCAGCAGCGTTGCCGCTTCCGTCAGATTCCCGGTCGTCATGACCGCATGGAAAATCTCGATGTGCCGCAAAGATATTGCCGCCATGCCGCTCCCCTTCATTCTTATTACTACCGTTGTGATAAACCATATCAGAAATGAATAGAGTCTGCTTAAAACGATATTTGTTTACCCATTGGAGGATTTTTATAGTGTTTCTCAACCATGTTTAACCCTGTAAATCGGTAACTTTTTATGCCTCACGATCTGAATGACGTAACCCATGCTCTGAATGCGCAAAGCCTGCGTGAACTGCCTGCCCGCTTTGGTTGCCCGGTCTGGGCCTATGACGCGCAGACCATCGTTAACCGTATCGCCCAACTGCGCCAGTTCGACACGATCCGCTTCGCGCAAAAAGCGTGTTCCAACACGCACATTTTGCGTCTGATGCGTGAGCAGGGCGTGAAGGTCGATTCGGTATCGCTGGGGGAAATTGAACGTGCGCTGCTTGCCGGCTTTGTGCCGGGCACCGAGGCACATGAGATCGTGTTTACTGCCGATCTGCTGGATCGCTCGACGCTACAGCGCGTTTCCGAACTGAATATTCCGGTGAACGCTGGTTCGGTCGACATGCTGGAACAACTGGGTCAGCAGTCGCCGGGGCACCCGGTATGGCTGCGCGTGAATCCGGGCTTTGGTCATGGTCACAGCCAGAAAACTAACACCGGCGGTGAAAACAGCAAGCACGGTATCTGGTACGGTGATTTGCCGCTGGCGCTGGCGCATATTCAGCGCTATCAGCTGAAGCTGGTGGGCATCCACATGCATATTGGTTCCGGTGTGGATTATGGCCATCTGGAACAGGTGTGTGAAGCGATGGTGCGTCAGGTTGTTGAGCTGGGGCAGGATATTGAGGCGATTTCCGCAGGCGGCGGGTTATCCATTCCGTATCGCCACGGCGAAGAAGCGATTGATACCGAGCACTATTACGGACTGTGGAACGCGGCGCGTGAGAAAATTGCCGCGCATCTCGGTCATCCGGTGACGCTGGAAATCGAACCGGGACGTTTTCTGGTCGCGGAATCTGGCGTGTTGGTAGCGGAAGTGCGGGCGGTCAAATCCATGGGAAGCCGTCACTTTGTGCTGGTTGATGCCGGGTTTAACGACCTGATGCGTCCGGCGATGTACGGCAGCTATCACCATGTTTCTCTGCTGCCGGGTGATGGCCGCGATATCAGCCAGTCCACGCTGCGCGATAGCGTGATTGCCGGGCCGCTGTGTGAATCCGGTGATGTGTTTACCCAGCAGGCGGGTGGTGGTGTGGAGACGTTCCCGCTGCCGGATGCACAGGTGGGCGACTATCTGGTCTTCCATGACACTGGCGCGTATGGCGCATCGATGTCCTCTAACTACAACAGCCGTCCGCTGCTGCCGGAAGTGCTGTTTGAAAATGGCGAACCGCGTCTGATTCGCCGTCGTCAGACGCTGGAAGAGTTGCTGGCGCTGGAAGCGCTTTAATCGTTTTTATTCGGTGGTATCAGGGGAAAGCGATTTGCTTGTCCCCTGAACCTGATGTGCCAGCCGAACGTCATTCCGGCGGCAGACAGCAGAATCGCGACGGCGCCAGCAAGCTGCATGGCATCCAGTCGATGTCCAAACGCTGCCCCCTCTCGATGCAAAGAGATATCGCGAGCATTTCGGGTTCCCGATCCAGTCGTTCTATCAGGCGGTCGGGATCGACTGCGAGAGCGGGCGATTCGACGATTTGATCCACACGTATCTGAGTATTTTCAATAGCGAAATCAACCAGTGTCCTCTCCATCAGGGGGCCGTGGATATCATCAGTATGTTGCGACGTACCGGTGTGAGCATCTCCGTGCTGTCTGCCAGCCAGCACGAGACGTTGCAGAACAATCTAGCCAGCGCTGGCATCGATCACCTGGTCGATCATGTGTTTGGCCTCACGAATACTCAGGCTAAAGGCAAGCAGGGTATTGCTCTGGAGCTAGACTCGGTACTGGGCAATCCGGGAACGGACGCCCTGATGATCGGTGATACCGACCATGACATCGACGTCGCACACGCCTGTGGCTGGCAGATGGCCTCTGTCTCACACGGCCATCAGACGCACGAACGGCTGAGCGCTATTCACCCGTTTGTTTTCGGGGATCTGTCATCGGTATACCGCGCCTATTTCCGCTAATTTCGCCAATGCCATGGAGGGTTTCACATGCTAAGCCAAGATCGTGTGTTCGATGTGATGGTGGTACTGATCGTGTTAAGTCTTTTTCTCCGGCTGGCGATCAAGCTTTATTATCGCGACGGTGAGCGGATCCTGCCGAAATTCAAACTTAGCCCCGGCAACAGAGATGAGATCAGTTACTACAAGCGATTTGATACGCTCTTCGCGCCGTTGCCGTTTATCTACTGTTGGCTGGAGATTTTTGCCGCCGTGCTGTTTTTCCGCTGGACAGACTATAACGTGCTGTCTGGTGTGCTGCTGGCGGTGGTGACCTCGGGGCGGATGAGAGCGCTACAAGAGCTGGGTCACAATGCGCTGCACGTGGCGCTGTGCCCCTCGAAGAAGTTACAGTGGTTCCTGTCCAACACGTTTTTCCAGTTCCCGACGCTGAAAAGGGATATGGATTCGCGCTTTATTACGCACGTCATTGAACATCACCCTAATGCGGACGTTCCGGGTAAAGATCCGAATCTGCGGCGGGTGATTGCCGCAGGCATGGTGCCCGGCATCAGCCGTGGTCAGTTTATCAAAGCCTTGTTCTATCCGGTTAGCCTTAAAGGTCTGGTTAATAACATCAAGGGCAACTTTCGCGATGTGTTTCGCGAAAATACCTCGAAGCAGACCGCACTGCTGCGCGTCATCGTGACGATAAGCGTGGTAGCGCTGTATCTGTGGGTGGGAGGCGTTGCGGCATTGATTGTTGGGTGGGTGATTCCCGTTTTCTCCATTTACCCACTGTTTTCATGGTGGTCGCTGCTCTCCAAGCACCGCTGGCACACGCCCTATACCCCAACCCGCTACCGGCTTGCCCATGACTATGAACATGGCCGCGCCACGGATTTTTCCGGTGTGTTCGGCGCGATTCAGCGATATCTGATATTTCCGATGTCCGACGCCTATCATTTGGCACACCACATTTATCCAACCGTTCGCTATCAATATATGCCCGCCGTGGACTGGGCGCTGAAAGTCAATGAACCGCGATACACGCAGTACATCGCGAAGGGAATGATCTTTGGTTCAGGAGGGCAACCTGCTGCGCTCTCTGAGCTATACCATCGGCTCGTCAACACGGCTGTTCAATCGCCACTAAACAGGGAAAGAGGAACGATTAATGACTGATCAACGAACGACTACGCCACCCCGTATTGGGATCATCTGCGGCAGCGGTATGGATTCTCTGTCGATCATCGAGGCGCCTGAGCGCATCAACGTCACGACTTCCTTTGGCGACCCTTCCGGCATCATCACACTGGGCGAGATAGCCGGGGTTCCGGTAGCGATCGTTAATCGGCATGGCATCGGTCACAGGCTGCTGCCCTCGGAAATTAACGTCAGAGCTAACATTGCCGCGCTCAAGGCACTGGGGTTTCGCAGGTGATCTCGTTTAGCGCCGTCGGCAGTCTGGTCGAAGAAGCCCCTCCAGGTACGTTTGTCGCGATCGATCAATATATCGATCGGACGTACCGCCGCGTAAATACCTTCTTCGGTTCAGGGGTGGTGGCGCATGTTCCTTTTGGGAAGCCGGTTTGCACGGATAACCATTCGCTGCTGGTTGATGCACTGGGCGAACTCGCCATTCCGCATCTGGCAAAGGGGCTGTATGTCGTGATGGAAGGGCCGCACTTTTCAACCAAAGCGGAATCCGCATTCCATCGCCAAATGGGGGGCACGGTTATTGGCATGACCGCCATGCCAGAGCCAAAGCTCTGCCGCGAAGCGGAGCTTTGCTACAACATGGTCGCGATGGTGACCGATTACGATTGCTGGCATACCTCCCATGAGGCGGTGAATGCCGCTATGGTCAGCGAGCAGATGGCTGATAATATTAAGAAAGCCGAGTCTCTGTTATCCGTCATCGTGCCAAAACTCGCACAGCGTGAGGCGCTATGCCGCGATCGCTGCCAACACGCGTTAGATGGCGCCATCATGACGGATTTCAGCCTGATCACGTCCGAAGCCATTAGCCGTTTTTCACCGTTACTTGACCGTGTTATCCAGGACGATATGTCGTCCTGAAATCGTTGCTTAGCTGGGAGAGATTGGAATGAAAACTACCGCAGGATTGTTGTTTGACCTGGATGGAACATTGCTCGATACAGACCGGTTGCATCTGGCCGCGTTTAATGAACTCCTGGCCGACTTTGGTCAGTCCGTCACGATTGACTATTACAACGAAAAAATCATGGGCGCGCCGATGGACCACATCACGCGCGATCTTTTCCCCAATCTATCGCCCGAGCACCGTTATGAACTGGGAGAACGTAAAGAAGCGCTGTTCAGGAAGCAGCTTACGGGGCCGCTGGAAGGCCGCCCTGGCGTGACTGAACTCTTCGAGTGGGCGCAGGACAGAAACATTGGGATCGCTGTGGTAACCAACGCGCCGCGTGAAAGCGCCATCATGATGTTGAAGGGGCTACATTTATTGGAGTCCGTCGATCATCTGCTTATCGGTGCGGAGCTGCCGCGTAGCAAACCCGATCCTTATCCCTACGCGGAAGCGATGCGGCTGCTGGGCGTTGGGCGTGAAAACGCCTTAGCGTTTGAGGATTCCGGCCCCGGTATTCAGTCTGCGGCGGCGGCGGGGGTATTTACCTTCGGTATGACGGGCGCGCTGGATGAAGCGGCGTTGCTGAAGTATGGCGCATCAGCGGCGATCCCAGATTTCAAAGACGACAAGCTGACGTCCATGCTCAGCAAGCTTAGTGCGTGAGGTAAAGTAACCAACATGACCGCCACTCTCATTCATGCCCCAACGGGCGACGGCTCGAAGGCTACGCTCAAGGCCTACAGTTCTTTTGAACCTTATGAGCTTGCAGATTATCTGCGTGCTCTCGCGCATCACATGCCTGATGTGGCGATCCATATTGAAAGAATGCCTACGGCAGCCCTGACGGCAAGGCTGGCTCAGGAACAGCATGCCCCTCAGGTGGATATGATTCTGGGGTGGGCAGATACCGCCTCGCGAACCCTCGATTTAAGCGAGGTGCTATTTGCGCCGGGCGCTGACGCCGATGGGTATATGCGCATCACTGGTTTTTCAACCGCGTTTGTCGTCGATCCCGCTGTCCTCTCTGAGACAGGGGTAGATATCGCATCCTGGGTCGATCTTGCCCAACCCGCGCTTCAGGGGAAGATTGCGTTCCCAGACCCAGCCGTGTCGGGCGCGGGGTTTCTGGCGTTAGCAACGATTCTGCAATTCTACGGTGAACCCGAAGGCTGGGCGATCCTCGCTGATATTTATCGTAATGCACATATCAGGCCGCCTTCTGCGTGGGAACCCGCCCGGCTGACCGGAGAAGGACAGATCGCGGCTGGCGTGACGGTAAAAATAGCGGCCTCAAACCGGCAGCGGGAACGTCCCTCTCTAGGCATCGTTGAGCCGCAGGATGCGATCGGCATTGAATCCGAGGTTTTTACTGGCTTTACCACGACCCGTCACCCTTTGCTGGTCACTCAGGCATTGGAATGGCTCAGGTCAGAAGAAGCTGAAGGGATTTATGCCAGCTACAACAAAGTTATTCTCGGAAAACCGGATAGCCGGCTATTTGTTATTGATGCTGAAAACGCGGTAAAAAATCGAACCCGCTGGTTATCCCAACTTGAATCCATTGCAAACGGTAATCACCTATGAAAAACACGACTTATGCACCCTCTGCCACGACGGCGGTCGTCAATGGCAGTTGGGTATTAGCCAATGACTGGGGAAAGCTCACTAAATACGACATCACTTACACACGCTCAAACGGAACGGAACAGCGGCTGGTTCGTGAAGCCTATGATCGTGGTCACGGCGCGACCATTGCGCTCTACAACCCGGATGCGCGTACGGTCATTCTCACCAGTCAGTTTCGGCTGCCCGCTTTTCTGCTGGGTCATCATTATGAGCTGATCGAAGCGTGTGCAGGTCTGCTGGATGAACGCGACCCGATAGAGGCCATCAGAAAAGAGGCGGAGGAGGAAACCGGATATAAACTCAATGAGGTCACCAAAATTGGTGAAATATTCATGAGCCCCGGTTCTGTTACTGAGCGTCTACACTTCTTTATTGCGCCGTTTACGCACGAAATGCGCATCAATGAAGGCGGCGGTATCGCGGAAGAGGGCGAAGATATCAAGGTCATGGAAATCCCGATTAAAGATGCGCTGCAAATGATTGATGACGGCCAGATTATTGATGCCAAAACCATTATTTTGCTTCAGCACCTGGTGATTAAAAATATTTGTAAGCCGTAATTCTCCTCTAAAGGACATGAATAGATGACGGAACAGAGCCTGGTTAAACCCCAATTCAAGCGCGACTATTACACGTTCTATTTATATATGTTGTCGGTGGTGTGCGGTTTTCATCAGGCCGTACCGGGCTCTATCACTCCTTTCCTACGCGATGAATTACAGCTGTCCAGAATCGTGATTGGCTGGCACTTTAGCCTCTACGCCATTGGTATGTTTGCGACAGGCTTTATCGTTACCTACTGTTCAAGAAGGGTATCGCCAAAGCGTATCCTGCTCACCAGCTCATTTGCGGTGACGATTGCAGTGGCCATTTTTTCCCTGCCAATGCCTTCATCGGCAACGTTGGGCATGTCGTTGGTGTTAGGGCTGGCGGGGGGCGCCATGCAAATTGCCATTCAGGAATCGCTGGCACGTCATCACGGTGAAAACAGCGGGGTTGCCATCACGGAAGGATGCATTTTTGCCGCCATCGGGGTCTTTGCCGGACCGGTCTTTGTCAGCCTCGCGGTGGAGTCAGGTTGGGGATGGCGGATGGCAATGTTCGTGCCCATCATCGCGCTGCTGCCTCTTCTCTTTATTGCGCCCGAAAATCTATCGCGGGTGCCTGTCAATATCGCCACTTCAACCAGCAATCCTGCGGAGCGTTCCCCTCGTCTGCCGCTGGTAGCGTTCCTGATGTTCGGCATGATTTTCCTCGGCATTTCAGCCGAGTGGGGCATTGGATTTTGGGGCGCACAGTTTCTGGAAGAGCAGTTATCCGTAACGGTTGCGACCAGCGTGGGGATGATGTCTGCCTACTTCGGCGGTACGATTGTCGGGCGAATTGCGGTGAGTCGCCTGCTGCTGCGCTATGAAATCAACACGCTGCTGATCGGGGCAATCATCGTTGGTGGAATCGGTTTGGTTATTCTGTGGCTGGTTCCTCATGTCACCGTTGCGCTGGTGAGCCTGGCGATTTTAGGCGCCTGTCTGGGGAATTTTTTCCCGTTGATATTATCGGTTGCAACGCAGCAACCGCCGCAGTTTCTGTCAAAAATCGCGGCGGGAGCAACGCAGTCGGTAGGGCTGGCGCTCTTACTGGCGCCCCTGTTACTTGGCAATGTCGGCGAAAGTATCGGGCTGGTTGGCGCTATTGGATTATTGACCGTGATTCCGCCCGTGATGCTGGTGGCCTACCTGCTGTCACGTAAGCTGTCTTAATGAGGCGAAGGGGGCACGGCGCTGGACGTACTCCTGTGGTGCCCTTGCTTCAAGGCTGCCGGACCTGCTCAGGGAGCAGGTCGATATCAGCGGGAATGGCGGGGTCAGCGATCGCTACGAGAATAATACGGCCCTTTCTGAACCGACTCGCGCAGTTTCAGTTCACCGGTAAAAGGTTGTAGCGGTTTAACGTCTTTGCCAGCGATCAGATCCAGCACCTGGGTAATCGCCGTGGCGGCCATCTCTTCAATCGGCATGTACACGGTGGAGAGTGACGGGTGCAGGTAGGTTGCGCAGGGTTCATCGTCAAAGCCGAAGACGGAGACATCCTGCGGTAGTGTTTTCCCCGCCTCGTACAGCGCTTTCATCGCGCCAATTGCCATGTGATCGTTGCTGGCAAACAGTGCGCTAAAGCTCATGCCGCTGTTCAGCAACTGCCGTGCGGCCTGATAGCCGCTGGCCACCATGCTGGTTCCATACGCCACCCGCTGTGGTTCAAACGCGATCTGGTGAGTGGTTAATGCCTGCTGATAGCCCGCAAGCCGTGCCTGTGCCGTCGGCGTTTGCATCGGTGCGGTGATGCAGGCGATCTCGCGGTGACCCTGTTCGATCAGGTAATTCACCACGTCAAACGCGGCCTGCTGCTGGCGGAAGAAAATACAGCGCTCCCGTGCTTGCGGCAGATCGCGATTCATCACAATCATCGGAATGGTCAGCGTGTTGAGTAACGCCATGAGATCCGCTTCGGACATATAGCGGGTATAGAGAATTATCGCATCGCACTGCCTGTCAGACAGAAGCTGCACCGCTCGCTGCTCATCCTCCGGTGTATGGTGCCCATCGGTCACGATGAGGTGTTTACCGTGGCTTTCCGCGATATCCGTAGCACGGCGCAGCAGGCGGCCAAAGTAAGGGCCGTCGAAATTAGAGATAACAAGACCGATACTGTTTGAGGTGCGACGAGCCAGCGAACGAGCCAGAAAATTAGGGCGGTAGCCTAGCTCGTCCATTGCCCGAAATACCGCATCGCGTGTTGCCTGTTTGACCTGACCAGTACCGTTGAGCACTCGGGATACGGTCGCTTTAGACACCCCTGCACGTTTCGCCACTTCCTGCATGGTTTTCATGGCTGCACCTTAATTGAGTATGATGACGGGCTAAGCGCCTATCCATCCCTGTTACGACATATTACCACAGGCATATTGCTGGATTTAACGTCCGGTGCTCGTTTCTCAACCAGGTTTTTTCAGTTTTGTGATGCAGCCATTTCGCGCCGTAGCAAGACAATCTCTTCTGCTAAATCCCGGCATAGCATGGCGGTCATCAGATGATCCTGTGCATGTACCATGATCAGGTTGACGGGCACCTTTCCTTGTCCTTCGTCCAGACCGATCAACTGAGTTTGAACACGGTGAGCCGCACGCGCCGCTTCTTGTGACGTAGCGAGCAGATCGTCAGCCTGTTGCCACTCCCGTTGGCGCGCCGCCTGAATGGCCATCATGGCACTTGAGCGCGCTTCACCCGCATTAATCAGCAGTTCCATCACGGTTTGTTCCATATCGAATGCAGGAATGTTTTCTGTATCTTTCATCGTAGGTTTCCTTATCGCAGTCAGGAAAGCAGCCTAAGTCGACTGATAATTTATGGTATGCCAAAAATCACATTTTCATCATATTGGAATTCCAATATCGTCTTGTGAGAATCGCGTCACAGAAAAATAATTCATTATGGTTGATTTTTGGTATGCCAAACGCGAAAGCGCTGTACCTGGATTTACCCTGCGCGTAACGGCCATCCCGCGTGTTACACGCGATATAACAATATGATGATGAAAGAGGTGGTGTTATGTCACTTAAGGACCAACTGATTGATTCATTGGGCTCCTTTGCCAATAAATTTAACAGTCTGCGTTACATTATGGCGATTAAGGCATCCTTTATTACGCTGATGCCTGTCATTATCGTCGGGGCGTTTTCCGTTCTGATTTCCAACATGGTGATGGACCCGAAAAATGGTCTGGCCAGTTTTTCTATGTTCTCGTTTCTGGCGGAACTGAAACCGATTATGAGCGGCATTAACTATGCCACACTCAGCTTTCTGACTATCGGTGCCGTCTTCCTGATTGGTATCGAGCTTGGGAAGATTAACGGTTCACGCGGGCTGTTTCCCGGCCTGCTGGCGGTGATCTGCTTTATTGCCGTCACGCCAACCACGATCGAAATGGCCGTCAACGGGCAGATGATGGTGGTGAAAGACGTGCTGGCGAAACAGTTCTCCGATACGAAGAGCCTATTTCTGGGGATGTTTATCGCCATCCTGTCTGTCGAGATGTATACCAAGCTGCAAAATGTTGATCGGCTGCGGATTAAAATGCCGGACAGCGTGCCGCCCAACGTCGCGGCCTCTTTTTCTGCGCTGTTCCCCTCCATCATCACAGTGGTCGCTATCGCCACCTTCGGGTTTGTGTTTCACCGCGTGACGGGCATGTATCTGTATGACGCTGTTTATAAAGTCGTACAGCAGCCGCTGGAATCCGTGGTGCAAAGCCTGCCTGGTTTACTGGTGCTGATGTTTGTCGCTCAGCTGTTCTGGGTGATCGGGATTCACGGCAACCAGATGATTAAACCGATTCGTGAACCGCTATTGCTGGGGGCGATTGCCGTCAACATGACGGCATTTGAACAGGGGCATGAGATACCGAACATTATCACTATGCCGTTCTGGGATGTGTACATGAGCATCGGCGGTTCCGGCCTGACAATTGGCCTGCTGCTGGCGGTGATGATTGCGTCTAAACGCAAAGAGATGAAAGAGATTGCCAAAATCTCTTTCGGCCCCAGCGTGTTCAATATTAATGAGCCGGTGATTTTTGGTATGCCGATTATGCTCAACCCGATTCTGGCTATTCCCTTCATTATCACGCCGCTAGTGACCGGTACGATTGGTTATTTCGCGACCAGCATGGGCTTTGCGGGCAAAGCGGTGGTGATGGTGCCGTGGACGACGCCGCCGATCATTAACGCCTGGCTGTCGACGGCAGGCTCAATGGGGGCGGTCGCCACACAGATCGTGTGCATTATGGTGGCAACGCTGATCTATCTGCCGTTTGTCAAAGTCGCGTCCCGTCGTGCCGAACTGGCGCAGCTGGAAGCGGAAAAGCAGGCCGCAGCGGAAAAAGCCTGAAACGGACGAGAAGAGAGGTAACGCATGAGTAAGGTTGCACTGACTATTCCACCTGATTTTATTCTGGGCGCGGCGGCATCGGCATGGCAAACGGAAGGATGGAGCGGCAAGAAAGAAGGGCAGGATTCCTATCTGGATCTCTGGTACAAGCAGGATCGTCAGGTCTGGCACAACGGCTATGGCCCGGCAAAAGCGACGGACTTCTTTAATCGCTATCGGGAAGATGTGGCGCTGATGAAACTGGCGGGGCTGACGCACTATCGTACGTCGATAAACTGGTCACGCTTCATGTTGGATTATGAGAAAGGCATCGTTGACGAGGAATACGCGGCCTATATCGATAACCTGCTGGATGAGATGCACCGGCAGGGGATCGAACCGATGATCTGTCTTGAGCATTACGAACTGCCCGCCTGCCTGTTGGAGAAGTATCAGGGCTGGTCATCCAAGCAGGTGGTGGAATGGTTTGTGCTGTATGCCGATGCGGTTTTCGCTCGCTATGCCGGAAAAGTGAAGCGCTGGTTTACCTTCAATGAGCCAATTGTGGTGCAGACGCGCGTTTATCTGGACGCGCTACGCTACCCTTATGAGCAGAACACGCACACGTGGATGCAGTGGAATCACCACAAGAATCTGGCGACGGCAAAAGTGGTGCAGCGGTTTCGACAGCAGGGCTATCACCGGGATGGCGGCTCGATCGGCGTGATTCTCAATCCCGAAGTGACGTATCCGCGATCCCGTGCAGCGCACGATGTGAAAGCCGCACACCTTTACGATCTGTTCTATAACCGAGTTTTCCTCGATCCGGCGTTAAAAGGGGAATATCCGGCGGAGCTGGTGGCGCTGCTGGCGCAGCATCAGGTGAAGTGGGATTACACGGAAGAAGAGCTGGCGATCATTCGGGATAACACGGTCGATGAAGTAGGAATCAACCTGTATTACCCGCACCGGGTCAAAGCGCCCAGCCGTGAGTGGAACAAAGAGACGCCGTTCCATCCGGCCTATTACTACGAGCATTTTGAGCTGCCGGGGCGTCGTATGAACACCTCGCGCGGCTGGGAGATCAATCCCAAAATCATTTACGACATGGCGAAACGCATGGAGCGTGACTACGGCAATGCGCCGTGGTTTGTGGCGGAAAACGGCATCGGTATTGAGAACGAAGCGCGCTTTAAAGATGACGCTGGCGTGATTCAGGACGATTACCGTATCGCATTTATCGCCGAGCACCTTTACTGGACGCTGAAGGCGAAGGAAGAGGGCGCAAACTGCCGTGGCTACATGCTGTGGGCGTTTACCGACAACGTCTCGCCGATGAACGCGTTTAAAAATCGCTATGGATTAATCGAAATCGATCTGGAACAGGATCGGCAGCGGCGGCCGAAAAAGTCTGCTGCCTGGTTTCGCCAGCTACACGACTCGCGTCGGCTTGAATTGACTTTGGATGATGAAGAGAAATAGGTGCAGGTAACCAAAATGAGGAACGGAATATGAAAAGAATCGTACTGGCCTGTTCAGCAGGAATGTCGACCTCACTGGTGGTCACCAAAATGGAGAAAGAAGCGGAAACGCGAGGAATGGCGCTGAAGATCTATGCGATTCCAGAGCAAAATCTGCGAGATGAATTGCAGGAGTTCAGCAGTGAGATTATTGCCGTTTTGCTGGGGCCGCAGGTGCGCTTCAAGCTCAATGAAAATAAAAAGCTGACGGATAGCTACCAGATTCCTATCGCGGTGATCGACCCTGTTGCCTACGGCACATTAAATGGCGCAAAAGTACTGGATCAGGCGCTGAGTTTGGTAGACTAGCGCACCGCCGCGACGTCAGTATGTGGCTGGGTACATTCAGAGCGGGCCTGACGCCCGCACTCAGGGCGACAGTGCATGTAGGGTGAAAGCGTGGCGAAGGATGTGGTTCTGCAAGAGAAGAAGCAATATCAGGAAATCGGTTGTGATTTGCGTCAGAAGATTCAGTCAGGGGATTATCCCGTTGGATCGCGCCTTCCTCCTGAACGAAATATTGCGGAAACCTATGGCGTTAGCCGGACGATAGTGCGCGAAGCGCTACTGATGCTGGAACTGGAAGGCACGGTCGATATTCGTCAGGGATCCGGGGTGTATGTCCTGCGCATTCCCGATGAAGACGAGGCGGCAGACAGCGCCAAGAATCATATTGGCGCGTTTGAAATGTTACAGGCACGCCAACTGCTGGAAAGCAACATCGCGGCGTTTGCGGCACGCATGGCAACGCGGGCGGATATCGAAAACCTGCGTAAGACGCTGGAACAAGAGCAGGCGGCGATTGCCGGAAAAGATTACCGTGGCGATTTCGATCGCTTGTTCCACCTGCAAATTGCGGGGGCGACGCAAAACCAGATGCTGCTGGAAACGGTCAGCAATATCTGGGCGTGCCGTGACGATAACGCGCTCTGGCAGCAGCTTTATACCCACGTCGGGACGCAGGGTTATCGCCTGAAATGGCTGGCGGATCATCAGGCTATTCTGGCGGCGCTGCGGCGTCGCGATGTGTCCGGCTCTTATCAGGCCATGTGGCAGCACCTCGAAAATGTCAAAAATACGCTGATGGAAATTTCAGACGCCGACGCGCCGGAGTTTGACGGCTATTTGTTTGATTCTGTACCGATTTTTCAGGGGAAGCTGGTGTAGTCATGACGGACATTTCTGGGATAAGTATTGGTTATCTGGCGGATCATCCCCAGCATCAAGAGCAGGTGATTGACTGGATATGGCAGGCGTTCGGCAGCCAGAACAGCCGCGACTTCTTTGCAAGCGTAGTGCGCAATAGCCTGAACCCAGCGGCACTGCCGCTGACGTTTATCGCGCAGGAGGGCGAGCGCTTAGTCGGAACGGTGGGGCTCTGGCGCTGCGATTTAATCAGCCGACAGGATCTGACGCCCTGGCTGGCCTCGCTGTATGTGGAAGAAAGCCAGCGTGACAAAGGGCTGGGTCTCGCGCTGCAACAGCACGTACTGGACTTCTGCCGCCGTCAGGGTTTTGAGGATCTCTACCTGTACGCCACGTTTAGCGGCTATTACGAAAAACACGGCTGGCGTTACATCGGTGAGGGGCTGGACTACCCGGACAAAGCCGTACGCCTATATCACCAGTCGCTATCACGCTAGAAAAACGCGCTAAAAGGGGGCGGCCTTACATGATTCGCTAGAATTTTACAGTTGGTTGCACTTATAGAATAACTCTTTCGATTCATCGCTGGTGAAGATAAGTGGCGATCCTTAGAGTAACAAGTCCCAGAGGTATTGATTGGTGATATATCGATGTGCTCTGTACATTGAAACCATTTGATTACACCAACCTACGCGGATGCGTAGGTTTTTTTTTGCCTGAATTTTCCGTTTTTATTATCTCCCGCAATTTTCATGCGATGTGAATGCTGTGCCGACGGCAATCTTCACGTTCAGCCGCGTACCCGTCACTTGAAGTATGATATGTATGTAGTATTTTGACGTATCGCCCGGTGGTTTTGCGCTTCGGCAAGCTGCCCGTTTATCTGTCTATTGGGAGAAGGCATGATTCATACCCTGTTACGTTGGGTGTTCCAGCGTCTGTACCGCATCCGGATCGAGGGCGACAGCAGCCAGTTTCAGCAATCCAAATTGCTCATCACCCCTAACCACGTCTCTTTCCTTGATGGTGTCTTGCTGGCGTTATTCTTACCGATAAAACCCGTCTTTGCGGTGTACTCCTCCATTTCCGATCGCTGGTTTATGCGCTGGCTGAAGCCTTATATCGATTTCGTGCCGTTAGATCCCACCAAGCCTCTGGCGATCAAAGGGCTGATCAAAGTGATCGAGCGCGGTCAGCCCGTCGTGGTTTTCCCGGAAGGGCGCATCAGTGTCACCGGATCGCTGATGAAGATTTACAGCGGCGCGGCGTTTGTCGCGGCGAAATCCGGGGCGACGATTATCCCCGTGCGTATTGATGGCGCCGAATTCACACCGTTTGGCCGGTTGGCGGGCGTGTTTAAACGCCGCTGTTTCCCACCGATCACGATCACCTATTTACCGCCTACCACGCTGCCGATGCCGGAAGCCAGCAGTGCCAGAGAACGCCGTGCGTTGGCCGGTGAACACTTGCACCAGATTATGATGAAGGCGCGAATGGACACGCGTCCACAGCATACGCTGTATCAGGCCTTTCTGGCGGCGAGAACCCGTTATGGACGGCGCTCCCCCAGCATTGCGGATATCTCCTTCAATGAAGACAGCTATCAGGGATTACTGAAAAAATCGCTGGGCGTGTCGCGCATTTTGCAGCGCTTCACCCGCGTCGATGAACATGTCGGCATGCTGTTGCCCAATGCGACCATTACCGCCGCATCCATCCTGGGGGCATCGTTGCGTAACCGCGTTCCTGCCATGCTGAACTACACCGCTGGCGCGAAGGGGCTGCAAAGCGCGATGAAAGCGGCGGGGATAAAAACGATCGTCACGTCTCGCCAGTTTCTTGAAAAAGGCAAATTGACGGATCTGCCGAAGCAGGTTAGTGAGGCCAACTGGGTCTATCTGGAAGATTTGAAAGACACCGTGACGCTGACGGATAAGCTGTGGATCCTGTTTCATCTGCTGTTTCCTGCCCGCGCGATGCTGCCGCAGAAACCTGACGATGCGGCTATCGTCCTGTTCACCTCCGGTTCCGAGGGGAATCCAAAAGGTGTCGTGCATTCCCATGACAGCCTACTGGCGAACGTTGAGCAGATTCGCACAGTGGCGGATTTCACGCCGCGCGACCGCTTTATGTCCGCGCTGCCGCTGTTCCATGCGTTTGGCCTGACGGTGGGGCTGTTAACGCCGTTAATGACGGGCGCTCGCGTGTTCCTCTATCCCAGCCCGTTGCACTATCGCATTGTGCCGGAGCTGGTTTATGACCAGAACTGCACCGTGCTGTTTGGCACGTCTACGTTTTTAGGCAATTACGCGCGCTTTGCCCATCCGTATGATTTTGCTCGTCTGCGCTATGTGGTTGCCGGGGCGGAAAAGCTGTCTGAAACCACGCGTCAGGTTTGGCAGGATAAATTTGGTATCCGCATTTTGGAAGGATACGGCGTGACCGAATGCTCGCCGGTGGTGGCGATCAACGTGCCGATGGCAACGAAAATCCATTCCGTCGGCAAGCTGTTGCCGGAAATCGAATCGCGTTTGATTACGGTGCCGGGCATCACGCGCGGTGGCCGTCTGCAACTGCGTGGGCCGAATATCATGAAAGGTTATCTGCGGGTGGAAAACCCCGGCGTGCTCGAAGCGCCTGCGGCAGAAAACGCGCAGGGCGAGTTGCAGCCGGGCTGGTATGACACGGGCGATATCGTCGAGCTGGATGAAAGAGGGTTTTGCACCATCATCGGCCGCGTGAAGCGCTTTGCTAAGCTGGCGGGGGAAATGGTGTCGCTGGAAAGTGTGGAACAGCTGGCGGTGAAGGTATCGCCGGAAGCGCAGCATGCGGCTAGTGCGAAAAGCGACAGCAGCAAAGGCGAAGCGCTGGTGCTGTTTACGACGGACAACCAGATAACCCGTGACGCTTTGCTTGCACAGGCTCGCAGCAGCGGCGTACCGGAACTGGCGGTGCCGCGCGATATTCGCTATGTGAAAGCCTTACCGCTACTCGGTAGTGGCAAGCCTGACTTTGTCACGCTGCGCCACATGGCCGAAGAACCTGCAACTAACGCGTCGGAGCCGAATGCATGAGTCAACAGACTGAACCCGCGACGCCCCTGCTGTCGCGCAGTATGAGCGCGGTGATTATTGCGCAGTTCTTCTCCGCGTTTGGCGATAACGCGCTGCTGTTTGCCACGTTAGCGCTGATCAAACAGCTGGTGTATCCCGACTGGAGCCAGCCGTTTTTACAGATGGGCTTTGTCGCTGCGTACATCATTCTGGCACCGTTTGTCGGGCAAATTGCGGACAGCTTCGCCAAAGGTCAGGTGATGATGTTCGCCAATACCCTGAAGCTGGCGGGTGCGCTGCTGATTTGCGTGGGCGGTAATCCGTTTCTGGGATACACGCTCGTGGGCATTGGCGCAGCCGCATATTCCCCGGCGAAATACGGTATTCTGGGTGAGATCACGCGTGGTGACCAGTTAGTCAAAGCGAATGGGCTGATGGAAGCCTCGACGATTGCGGCGATCCTGACCGGTTCCGTGGCAGGTGGCGTGCTGGCGGACTGGAACATTTACGGCGCGCTGTCGATTTGCGCGGTGGCGTACGGCGTAGCGCTGGGGGCGAATATGCTGATTCCTCGCCTGAACGCGGCACGACCGGGGCAGCCGTGGCATCCGGTGCAGATGGCGAGCAGCTTCTTTTCTGCTTGTCGGGTGCTGTGGCGCGATGGCGATGCCCGACTCTCGCTGATTGGCACCAGTATGTTCTGGGGGGCGGGCGTGACGCTGCGCTTTCTGTTGGTGCTGTGGGTGCCGCATGCGCTCGGCATTACCGATAATGCGACGCCGACGCTGCTTAACGCAATGGTCGCCGTGGGCATCGTGGTGGGAGCCGGTGCGGCTGCGAAGCTGGTAACGCTCGATAGCGTGCGACGCTGCCTGCCTGCGGGGTTCCTGATCGGCGTAGTGGTGGTGATTTTTACGCTTCAGCATAACCTCATGAGCGCCTACTCGCTGCTGATTCTGCTGGGGGCGCTGGGTGGATTCTTCATTGTTCCGCTGAACGCGCTTTTGCAGGAGCGAGGGAAAGCCAGCGTCGGTGCGGGGAATGCGATCGCCGTACAGAATTTGGGTGAGAACGGCGCTATGCTGTTAATGCTTGGGCTCTATTCTCTGGTAGTGAAACTGGGCGTGTCGGTTATCGCTATCGGGATTGGCTTTGGCGTCCTGTTTGCGCTGGCGATTGCGCTACTGTGGGCATGGTTGGTTCTGGCTAAACGCCGCGATCGTTCCCTCGGCGCAGGTAAAGAATAAACGTCTGATGTAATAAACGTCTTGTGTAATAAACGTATGGTGTAAGAGGGAAGGGTGGAAATGAGTCTGATATGGCATGACTGGGATGTGGCAGACCTTAACGTGTATTCACTGCATGACATATTGGCGCTGCGCAATCAGGTGTTCGTGGTCGAGCAAACCTGTCCCTATCTGGATATTGATGGCCGCGATCTGGTGGACGGCAATCGCCATATTACGGCGTACCGTGACGGCAAGCTGGCTGCCTGCGCCCGGTTGCTCGCGCCCCATCCGAACAACGATGTGGTGACGATTGGGCGTGTGATTGTCGAGCCGCATGCCCGCGGGCAACATCTGGGGCACCAGCTGATGGAACACACGCTGATTGCCTGCGCGCGCCACTGGCCGCAAAAGCATCTGTTCCTGTCCGCGCAGGCTCATCTGCAAGCGTTCTACGGCGCGTTCGGTTTTGTGGTGACCGGTGAGGAGTACGACGAAGACGGCATTCCGCATATTGATATGCTGTCGGCGTTCTGAGGGATATGACGAGGCGGCGAAAGGAATCGGGAGTTGCAGCGTAAAGAAAAAACCGGCATAGCGTATTGCCGGTTTTTTTTATTTGACGAGGGGTTAGCTAGCTGCGTGTGAGATTTTACTACCCAGTTTCTGCACATCCTGGCCAAAGCCGCGCGTGGTGTTACAGCCGCTCAATGTTGCTGTGACCAGCAACGCTACTACGATCGTTGTTATACGTTTCATCATCGTTACCCGCAGGTTGTTGATACAGAGCGTGATAGGTTTCTACTGTGTCATAACCGCAGGTAAAAATTCAATCCTCTAGAACCCTGAACCAGCTGATATTGTTTGAGATTATGTTGCGGCTTATGCGTATTCGCTCAGCGCTGAGCTGGCGCTGTTACTGCGCAGAGCTAAACCTAATCTGATAGGTAGCTCTGAGCCAGAAGAGGATTTTGCTTGCATCAATGTTTGCTAGTTACGGGGAGTGCGCCAATTGCTAAGTGGGCATCCCTGTTTCTTAATTCACATTGATAATCACTATATGCAAACAAATTTTTTTAGTCAGCGTCCGTTGATTCCAGTGTTTTTGTAATTGTGGTGCTACCTGCGAAAATAGTTATTCCCTCATGATCTGAGATTTCAAGAGTTCTGGTCATAGACGTTTCAGCAACGTAGGTATCTTGATCTGAATGTTCAACGACGTTTGTTACCATTGTAGAACTGGCATCATAAATATCGCAATCTACATGCTCCAGACTTTCAGTAATGATTGTTTCATCAATTAACAGATCATCAGCATCACTGTTCTCAATCGAAAACGTTTTAACCGTCCCCCCTTTTAAGCATTGATTAGTCTGGGACGGAATTATCTGAACTGTTTCACTGTAATTAAATAAATACGGTTTCATTCTTAACTACACCTTCAAAAGTTAATGATTTGGAATTTTTTACAATATAGTAAATTGGTATGCTTAATATTTTTTGATTAATAAATTTTTCTGTAGGGAAAAATTGTATAAACGCCCATAATAATATAGAAAAACAAAACACTCTCACACTATATTTTATGGCGTTTTTCAAAAGGCTTATGACATTTACTCTTTCTGCATCGCCAGCCTTCCATTCAAAGTAATGATATAGCAACTCAAAGTTATCTCCTTTGGATGAAGATAACTCTTTGAAGTCATACCTTACGTAACCTTTTACGTTCAGTATTTCGAAAATAAACACACCAGCATTTAGTATGTTTACTAAAGAACTAGCCACCAGGAACCAGAGGATAGCGATTTTTAAGTATGATTGAGAGTGGTACTCAGAGATTGTCGGTAACAGAAATGTAAGCAATCCCACTACTGAAGTTATAAAAGCCAGAAAAAAACTCGCTTTATTATACGCCCCAGAAATAGCATCCTTATTATCGGATTTCTTTTCTTTAAGAAAATCAATTTGAGCGTCATGAATATCACTCTTACCTAACAGTGTCAGATTGAACGCATTTACTTTACCCCTGATAATGACAGGATCAACGGGTGGCACGAGATCTTTAAAGTTAATTCTGTGCCAGAATAAAAAACGTTTAGTATTCAAGCAAAATGTCAAAAAGTAAAAATGAGACATTGCAATATTCAAATGTAGCAATGAAATCCTAACCGGAAGATCAGGTTGGTAAGTGTCAAAGTTTTTATCACATGATGTATGTAAAAAAAATGAAAAATTTAATATATTTGAAATTAGTTGTTCAAATTTCATATCCTAACACCTTCATTACTTCAGCCGATATTTCAACGCCGGTTGCAAGTTCAAGCCATAACCATTGCCCATTAGCATTCATCTCAAGAAAATACCAGACATCATTTTTTATAATGAAGTCGAAACAACCAAATGTCATATCAAAGTATTCCATATACTTCAGACACTTGATGCGCACATTTTCAGGGATGATGTTCACTGAGTACGAAGTCTTGTTATTCTGTTTTCTCCAATCAATTTTGTTTTCAGAGTCAATTCTGATACAGAAAAAAGATCCATTAACAACAGTAACCCTAGTCTCATAATCTTTTTCCTGATAAATCTGGAAGTAGACAGGTGAGTATTTAAGTATCTCCTCTGTCATGCCTGAACAATACAAGTTTGTTTGCACAAACTCCTTCGTCAGTCCATCTGAAATAACCCCACTTGCTAGAGGTTTTACTATATGTTTTTCATCATGTTTATCTTTTTTAACGATGAAATCACTATTATTTCCAATTGAGAATTTTGGGATTTTAAAACCGACCTTTTCTGCAATACTGGCCTGTATAATTTTATTATCAGCCTTACGCATTTTTGATGGTGATGACAGACACAATCCATCAAAAGAGTCAGCAATACCTTCGATTAGGGATATGCACTCTTTATGGACAAAGTTTCTATATTTCGGTTCGATGACATTCTCAAGATCCTGATTTGCAGGCTTACGATAATATATAGATGAACAATCAGCCGATACAATGGATTCTCCATTATTGTTTGCTATTTTGAAACCATCCCTTCCATAGGAGATTTTGTATTCATAGAAATAGTCAGTATTCAACCTAAAAAAACATGCATCAGGATACTTATTAATTAAAAAATCGCACGTATGATCGTAGCTGCTGGTAATAATTAGTATCATGATTCCGCCATGTTCCTTCACGAGATGTGCAAAGATGTAATTCTATATTACCTAGCAAGTAAGCTGCAACTTAGCGACTATGATAGAATTTATTCTGGTGACACAGTGACCTCCTCCCCGTTGCTTAATACACGGCGATGCGCGTAGGGGCCCTGTAGGTGGTAAATCGACAGCTTCCGCTCCTCGCTCATTACAGCCTGTCAGATATGATTGCGTCCTGCCCGCGAAAACTGGAAAACTGACAGTTCAAGCCTGAACTAATGCAGCTTATGGTCGCTGAAAGTGGCTCATAGCCACTTAAGATGCCGCACAATGTCCTGCGACTGATGAAGGCGCCGTAAGCATTGCAAAAGGAGAAGTAGGGTGGGAAGCAATGGGCAGGTTTACCAGAGAAAACCTGCCACGGAATGATTACTCTTCTTCCGCCAGAAACAGCTCCAGTAGGGAGTTCAGAAACAGTTTGCCGTGTTCGGTGATTTGCCAGTGCGTGGCGGTTTCCGTCAGGTAGCCTTGCGCCAGCGCCTGCTCCAGTTGCGGGCGGATGCTGTGTTCTTCCAAACCGGTGTACGCTGTGAAATCTGCACGCGGCGCGGCTTCCAGCAGGCGAAAGCGGTTCATGAAAAACTCAAAAGGTCGATCGTCGTTGGCAACGTCGTGCTGTTTATCCAGATACGTGCCCTGCATATAGCCACGCGGATGGCGGACTTTGACCGTGCGCAGAATGCGCCCGTCGCTGAAGGTCAGCTTGCCGTGCGCGCCACAGCCAATCCCCAAATAATCACCGAAGCGCCAGTAGTTTAGGTTGTGCTGACACTGGTAGCCCGGTTTGGCATAGGCAGAGGTTTCATACTGCTGGTAACCGGCGGCGCTCAGTAACGCGTGACCCTGCTCGTAGATGTCCCACAGTGCGTCGTCGTCCGGTAGCGTCGGCGGACGCGAGCTGAACAGCGTATTCGGTTCAATGGTGAGTTGATACCACGATAAATGCGGTGGATTGAGCGCAATGGCCTGACGCAGATCGTCCAGCGCTTCGTCCAACGATTGATCCGGCAAGCCGTGCATCAGGTCCAGATTAAAGCTGCGTAAGCCCAGACCGGTCGCCAGCTGTGCGGCACGCTTGGCTTCGTCCGGGCCGTGAATACGCCCTAAGCGCGTCAGCTTTTGCGGATCGAAACTCTGCACGCCAATCGAAATTCGGTTTATGCCTGCACGCTGATAGCCACTGAAGCGGTCGGCTTCAACCGTACCGGGATTGGCTTCCATCGTAATTTCGGCATCCGGCGTTAGCGGAATTCTTGCCCGAACGCCGTCGAGCAGCGCCTGCATCGCTTCCGCGCTCAGCAGGCTGGGCGTGCCGCCGCCGATGAAGATCGAATGCAGCGCACGACCGCTCGCTAACGGCAAATCGGCGTCCAGATCCGCCAGCAGGTGATCGACATATTCCTGATGCGGCACATCGCCTTTCAGCGCGTGAGAGTTGAAATCGCAGTACGGGCATTTTTGCACGCACCACGGAATATGGATGTACAGGCTGAGCGGGGGAAGCTTAAGCATTGCGTAGCGCATCCAGCAGCAAGCGCAGCGCCTGACCGCGGTGAGACTGTGCGTTCTTCTCTTCACGCGTCAGCTCTGCGGCCGTTTTACCCAGCTCAGGCACGAAGAAGATGGGGTCATAGCCAAAACCGCCGTTGCCTGCCGCTTCATGCGTCAGCACACCCTGCCAGCTACCGTGGCAGACAATCGGCGTTGGGTCTTCAGCGTGGCGCAGATAAACCAACACGCAGTGGAAGCTGGCACGGCGTTGTGCATCTGGTACGTCTTGTAGTGTCAGCAGTAGCTTATCCAGATTTTGCTGGTCGCTGGCATCCACACCCGCGTAGCGTGCCGAGTAAATACCCGGTGCGCCGCCCAGTGCATCGACAGCCAGACCAGAATCATCGGCAATCGCCGGTAATCCCGTGATTTGCGCCGCATGACGTGCTTTCAGGATGGCGTTTTCGATGAAAGTCAGACCGGTTTCTTCGGCGGAATCCACGCCCAGTTCAGTCTGCGCCACAATATCCAGACCGAAATCGGCCAGCAAGCTGGCGAGCTCGCGCACTTTACCGGGGTTTCCGGTAGCCAAAACCACTTTTTGCATCGTCTTGTCCTGCGTGTTTATTCAAGCGTGTTTATTCAATGAAGTCCGTGACGTCCGCCGGGATGTGTTGCGGATGGGTAATTCTAATCTGTTTATGCCGCCCGAGTTCGCCTTTTTCAATCACGACCAGACTCTTGGCGACTCGAAACTGTTTGGCGAGGAATTTGGTCAGATGGGCATTGGCCTGCCCATCCACCGGTGGTGCGGTAATGGCGACTTTCAGTTCGTCGCCATGCAAACCCACGATCTGATCCCGGCTGGCTTTCGGCTGAATATACAGCCGAATCACCAGCGCATCGCCGTGGCGGGTAATGGCACTCACAGCAGGAACCACAGCCCCGGGAACAGATCCATGCCCAGATAGTTGAGCATATACAGAATCAGAATGACGGCCATCGCAGAGAAATCAATGCCACCCATGACCGGAATAATGCGGCGAAGTGGCGCCATGAGCGGTTCAGTCAACTGATGCAGCAGATACTCAATAGGGCTACGGCCCTGGCTGACCCAGCTCATGATGGAACGGATGATGATGACCCAGAAAACCAGATAGCCTGCGGATTTAATCAGCGAAATCAGCCCGACCAGCAGGTTCATTGGGCTGAGGGAAATCGCGCCAACCTGAATCAACAGCAGTAACGGGTATTTGATCGTCGTCAGAATAAAGGCCAGCAGCAGCGAGGCGCTGTCAATCGGCCCTAATGACGGCAGAATCCGGCGCAGCGGCCCGACAATCGGCTGGGTGATTTTGACGACAAACTGCGACAGCGGGTTATAGAAATCACTGCGTGACCACTGCATCCAGATGCGCAGCAACAGGACCATTACATAGAGGTCAACCAGCGTTTTGACCAGAAAAGTCAGGGTGAGCATAAGTACGTCTTTTCCTTATAAGATAAAGAATCGGGGAACCCGCTTTGGTTAAAAAAGCGTTTCCATTTCCTGTGCGCGAGCAATTGCCGCCTGCATGGCCTCAGCCACAGTTTGCGTCAACTGTTGTTCGTTAAATACCCGCAGCGCTTCTGCCGTGGTGCCGCCCTTGGAGGTAACATTTTCCCGTAGCGTTGACAGCGGCGTATCGGGATTGGCTTCAACCAGCGCGGCAGCACCTGACGCGGCCTGTTGCACCAGCAGGCGAGCGGTTTCCTGGCTGAACCCCTGACGAATAGCCTCCTGCTGCATGGCTTCCATAAACAGGAAGAAATAGGCCGGTGCGCTGCCTGCTGCGGCGATCACGCCGTTAATGCCTGATTCGCTATCCACCCAGCAAATTTTACCGACGCTCTGCATCAGCTGTGCGGTTAAGTCTTTATCAGCCTGACTGACGGACGCGGGGGCATACATCCCGCTCATGCCTTTTCCGACCAGAGACGGCGTATTTGGCATAATCCGGACGATATTCAGCGGTTCTCCCAGCAGGGTCTGAAAACGGGCAATGCTGATGCCCGCCGCAATCGAGAGTACCAGTTTACCCGTGAAGTTGACGTGTTCATGCAGCGGTTCGCAAACTGTCGCCATCATTTGCGGTTTGACGGCCAGTACAATAACGTCCGCTTCCTGCGCGCAACGGACATTGTCTGCACTGCTGATCACGCCGTATTGTGCAGCCAGCGCATCGCGGTTCTTACCCGAAGGCGCGCAGACGCTGATGTGTTGAGCGGGGTAACCGCCGTTGACTAATCCGGCGATAATGGCCTGCGCCATGTTTCCGGCACCAATAAACGCTATTTTACGTTGCTGCATCTGCATCCTCGTTGCTCACCTGTTTGTCAAAGATGACGTGCCGTTCAGGGCGTGCCTCTGCGGTTTATGCGCTTTTGGCTGATGGTTTAGTTATACGCTTTTTGCGGCATAGTCTTTTGCAGCATAGTCGCGCGCGCCAAAGATTGCCGTGCCAATGCGCACCAGCGTGCTGCCAGCGGTAATCGCCGCGCGCATGTCGTCCGTCATCCCCATAGAGAGTGTATCAATATGCGGATAAGTTGCGGACAACGTTTGGAACAGCGTTGCCATTTGTTTAAAAACCGCCAACTGCTGTTCGTAATCGGTTTCCGGTGCCGGAATCGCCATCAGGCCACGCAGTTGCAGATTAGGTAACGCGGCGACGCTGGCGGCAAGCTCCGCGAGTTCAGCCACCATAATGCCGGATTTGCTCGGTTCACTGCTGATATTAATCTGCAATAGCACATTTAAGGGCGGCAACGTGGCCGGACGTTGTTCACTCAGACGCTGCGCGATGCGTAGCCGATCTACGGTATGAAACCAGTCAAAATTCTCGGCCACCAGCCGACTTTTGTTTGACTGTAACGGACCGATAAAGTGCCATTCCAGCGGCGTAGTCGGGTGGTTTTCCTGGAAATAATGAATTTTCTCCACGCCTTCCTGAACATAGTTCTCGCCAAACGCCTTTTGCCCTGCCGCGATGGCTTCTTCGATCGCGCTCACAGGTTTGGTTTTACTGACTGCAAGTAGCGTAATTTCTTCTGGTGCTCGCGCGCAATGCACAGCGGCGGTGGCGATTTGCTGCCGGATGTCCTGTAGATTCTGCTGGATTGTCGTCATGGTTGTTCAGGAGGTTATCTATGGAATTGGATGAGTGGATGGTGCGTAGTGTAAAACATAATGCCTCGGATCTGCACCTTTGTAGCGGCCACCCTCCGGTGCTACGAGTGGATGGGCGGCTACAGCCTGAAAATACCTTACCACGTTTAACGCCGGAGCAGGTGGCGCAATGGTGCAATGCCTGGCTCGAACCCGCGCAGCGAGAGCAACTGCGGCAGTTTGGTCAGGTGGACGGCGCGTTAATGCTGCCCGATGGGCAACGTCTGCGGGTGAATGTGTTTCGCCAGCGGGAAGGGCTGTCTGCGGCGCTGCGTATTATTCCGTCGGCTCAGCCTTCATTGGACGGGCTACAGGCGCCACCCGTTCTGTCGATGCTGCTGGAGAAACCGAACGGACTGATCCTGATTACTGGTGCGACGGGGAGTGGCAAGTCCACGACGCTGGCAGCCATGATCGGGGCGTTAAACGACAGCAGCGATCGCCATGTGATTACACTGGAGGATCCGATCGAGTTTATCCATGTCAGCCGGCGTTGCCTGATTCAACAGCGAGAGATCGGTGCACACAGCGCGTCTTTTGCGCAGGCGTTACGGGCGGCATTGCGGGAAGATCCCGATGTGATTCTGCTGGGGGAACTTCGTGATACAGATACGATTCGGCTGGCGCTGACGGCGGCGGAAACCGGCCATCTGGTGTTATCTACGCTGCATACACGCAGCGCATCGCAGGCGGTCGATCGTCTGATTGACGTCTTTCCCGGTGAAGAAAAAGCCTATGTTCGCAGCCAGCTCGCCACCTGTTTGCAGGCCGTGGTGACGCAAAGGCTGTTGCCTGCAGCGCAAGGCGGCCGCATTGCGCTTTATGAAGTGCTGACGGCGACTGCGGCGGTCAGCAACCTGATTCGGGAAGGGAAAACGCATCAGCTTCCCGGCCTGATTCAAACGGGAACGGCGGCGGGAATGCAAACGTTCGAGCAAAGCTACCAGCAGCGCTGTCGGGATGGGCTTATTTCACACAGTTGCGCCCTTGCCGTTTAGCCGCATAGAGGTTTTCATCGGCTAACTGAATCCAGTCCTCAACGGAAGCAAGGTCGGAACGGTAAGCGGCAATCCCCGCGCTGATCGTGAAATGCAGAGTCTGGCATTCGTATTCCAGCGTATGTAGCTCAATCGCCTTACGGATACGCTCGATGGTCATCGCCGCCGTTTCATAAGAGACATCCTTTAGCAGTATAATGAACTCTTCTCCCCCAAGGCGGGCGACGAGATCCTCCTGACGTAGCGACATGCGCATGAGCATCGCCAGCTCTTTGAGGACGGCATCGCCAGCCAGATGACCGTATTGATCGTTGATGCTTTTGAATAAATCGATGTCAATAATTGCCAGACAGCTTTTGTCCGTCTGCTGGTGTTGCTGCTTGTGCAGAAAAAAGGCGTTGGCTTGTTCGAAGAAACTGCTGCGATTGGGTAGGCCGGTAAGAAAATCATGCCCCGCGTGAAAACGCAGAGAGGCTTCTATCTGTGTTCGCTCATCTTCCCGTGAACGGGCGTGAATAATGATGCCGAGCGTTTTCACCAGCGGAGCCAGTAGCTCGATCATCGTTTGATCATAACCTTCCCGACGGTTAGCCAGTGCGATCATTCCGATCGCTTTGCCGTTGTGAGTGATAGGGATCCCCAATAGGGAATAGAGTGCGGGATGGATAGGCGGGAGGTCCCGGCCAGCCTTTTGTCTCAGCAGATTATTGGTGCACACCACCGTATTGTGGGTGACCACGTGACCAAACAGATTATCCAGTTTACGGAGCCTCAGGCCGCCGTGGGTTTTGCGCTGGTTTCTGTACCAGGCCAAAGTTTCTTCATCCCAGGCAAGATTGGATATCGCGGGAATGTAGAGCGACTGACCGTCTTCGTCTTCCTGCAACGTGGCAATGAAGCCGAAGGTGCTATTGGTGACGTCAAGCAGCCGTTCAAAGACTTTATCGCAGGCGGAGGGTAGATTATGGTCGAGCAGAAAGCTATCGTGGACTGATAGCAGGATATCGAGAATGATGCCTTGCTGGTGGGCTTTTTTTTCGGTTTCGACGTTCTGTGTGATGTTGTGAGCATATTTAATGATTTTCCTCACATTGCCGTCGCTATCCATGATCGGGCTGTAGGTCGCTTGTATCCAGTATGAATGGTTGTCTTTGCCCAGCCGGTGGAAGCGCCCGCTGATGGGGTGACCGCGGTGCAGGGTCTCCCAAAACGTTTGATAGTCGGCTTGTTCGGTATCAACGGGATTGCAGAGTAGTCTGTGGTGCTGACCGAGTAATTCCTTTTCCTCATAGCCCGTTAGCACCAGATAATGTTTATTGATTTGGGTAATATAGCCGTCTTTATCAAACTCGATTACGCCTTGCGCGTTCTCAATCGCATCCAGCCGTGCGCGATGCTCTGACACAAGAAGTCTTTCCTGCGTAATATCCGTTGCCAGTTTTATGATGCCGATACGTCGGCCTTTATCATCAATAATTGGCGTATAAGCAGCATGGAGCCAAATAATTTCTCCTTTTTGCGTTTTTCGCTGGAATTCCCCTGCGTTGATATTTCCTTTCACCACATCGTGCCAGAAATGATCGTGTTTTTGGCGCTGGGCTTCTGGCAGAAAATGTGTGATTTTTCTGAATAATATCTTCTTTTTTATAGCCCAGCATTTTGCAAAAAAGAGGATTAGCTTCAACCAGTTTTCCTGCCAGATCGAATTCGGCAATGGCATAAATGGAATCAAGCGCGTGCAGTTTGGCTTCACTGTCAAACCTGGTAATCAAATCAACTGACTGATTATTCATGTTTATCTCTGCCTATATTCTTTCTGTCTTTATCCTTGATTCGCTGTTGTCAGAGGTGTGATTTTATCGTGATGCCGTCTGTGGTGTTATCGGGCGATCGGCAGTCCCCCCTTTTTTTACGCGAAAATCAATGGGACGAATTAATAAAATAGCCTGCTATTGATTAGATTAATAAATATTATATCGGAATGTAATTAATGGCCGGAAACGTACGGCAAATATCACCAATAAGGAATGCTTCTCATTGTCTTTTTATTCAATACATTAAGGTAATTACGTTGACCATTTTTACGTTGAAACTCTACTTATACGCTTATGTGTAAAAACAGAGAATAGCGGTAAAAAAATAATACTCAAATTCTCTGAAAGTATACCTATAAAATAAGTGCATTAAGTATGAAGAGGGGTCCTGCCTTGTTCGATTATTTATTCGTCTTTTAAAGAGGATGGTGTAAGTAGTGGATTGATGGGAGGATGCCTGTGGCCAGCGCTGAGGCCGACCACAGGCGGTGTAATACACCCGCAGATTAGGAAAGGCGAGGCTCTACCTGAAACAGCGCCATCGATCGCATGAGCTGCTGAGACTGCTGCTCCAGCGATTGCGTAGTCGCGGATGAGGCTTTGACGAGCTGTGCATTGTGTTGAGCGACTTTGTCGATTTGTGTGAAAGCGACGTTAACCTGTTCGATACCGCGATGCTGCTCTTGCGTGGCAGTGGAAATATCTCGCATCAGTTGCGTAATGCGGATGATTTCTTCGGTCACTTCATCCATGGTTTCACCCGCTTTAGAAGCCAATTCCAGCCCTTCAGACACGCGCGTCTGGGAATCCAGAATCAGCGAGCGGATCTCTTTTGCTGCCTGAGAGCTATGCTGCGCCAGATTACGAACTTCTCCGGCGACGACGGCAAAGCCTCTGCCTTGTTCGCCTGCACGAGCGGATTCGACGGAGGCGTTCAGCGCCAGAATATTGGTCTGAAACGCGATGCCGTCAATGACGCTGAGGATGTCATTGATGCGTTTAGCGCTGACGGCGATCTCCTGCATTTTCTCAATCACGTAACAGACGGATTCGTTGCTGCGGCTGCTGGTGTTCGAGACGTTGTTGGCGAGTTGGTGCGCGAGTTCGGCATGGTCGGCATTGAGCTTCACCGTGGCGCTGAGTTGCTCCATGCTTGCTGCCGTCTGTTCCAGTGCAGCAACGGATTCTTCGGTGCGTTGGGCAAGCTGGGTGTTCTCTTCAAAGAGTTCGCGGCTGCCGAGATCGATTTGCGTACTGGCATCGCGTACCTGGCTAACCGACTCCAGCAGCGCACCCTGCATGCGGCTGATGGCATCATTAAGTCTACCCAGTTCGTTGTCTCCGCCTTGAATCAGGCGACGGGTCAGGTTACCAGCGGCCACCTGCTCCAGTTGCTCAATGGCATAATCCAGCGGTTTGAGCAGCATGTGTCGCAGTGCGATCCAGGCTAAGACAACCAACGTGATAGACAGCAGGCAGGCAACGGCAATCAGCAATAGCATCATGTTCTCGTTACGTTCGGACTGTGCCAGCCCTTGTTCGGACAGCTGTTGGGCATACTGACGAAAGTTTTGGATCGATAAATCAAAGGCTTCACTCAGCGGGCCGAGCTGCTTTTCCAGAACGTCATAATATTCGTCGGTATACTGTTTTTGCAGCGCGCTCAGCATTGGGGTCATGCCCTGTTGAAAATAGGCCTGATAGGTTTTTAATACCTCCTGCGCGAGCGCCTGCTGCTTCGGATCGGCATTGGCTGATTTGATCACGCGGTCAATATCCTCCTGCGATTGGCTGAGGTGTTTCTCTACGACCCCAGTTTCCTTCGCCCCGTCGTCCAGTAGGCCGATTTCGATTTTCCTGACGGCGAGCGTTGCCGAGGCGCGTGCGCTGAGCGTTTGGTTATAGCCGCTCATCAGGTTGCCCAGCTCAATGCCCTGAATCTGGTTTTGCGCGGTCAGCGTTTCTCTGTCCTTCTTAATCGCGACTACGCCCATGCTGCTGACGATAAGTAGCAACAGGGTGGTTAACAGCAATAACGTTAATAAGCCGGTACGAATAGAAATATTTTTCAACCTCATGGTGTCCTTTTCCTTACGCCGCCTTCGTCGGTGATAAACCAGTCATCATTGGGTGTGGTGTGTGTAACTAAAGAGAATACGTTATCTGTGTTGCGGTGAGATAAAATTAAAAAGATATGGCAGGGATAAACACGGGCGGTAAGAAGGGCGTAGTTGAGCGCTTCTCGCAACACAAAGGGGATAAATAATTAGCCGTAGCGTTTACGCCTGGTTTATTATCTGTCAATAGCGTTGGTTTTTCAGGGGCGTACTTAAGACGCCGGTTAATGATACCCAGAGGTATCCGAGGTTTATGTGCAGTTAACAAGTTTCACGGATTATGGTTTGCGAGCGCTGATTTATATGGCGTCGCTGCCGGGCGGGAAAATGACCAGCATTTCTGAGGTAACGGAAGTGTATGGCGTGTCCCGTAATCATATGGTCAAAATTATCAATCAACTTAGTCGTGCTGGGTTGGTGATGGCTGTGCGTGGCAAGAATGGCGGTATCCGTCTTGGAAAACCGGCTGAAACCATCCGAATTGGCGATGTCGTGCGCGAATTGGAGCCGCTCACGCTGGTTAACTGTAGCCATGAGTTTTGCCACATTACGCCAGCCTGTCGCTTAAAGCAGGTGCTTCAACAGGCGGTACAAAATTTCCTGCATGAGCTGGATCAATACACGCTGGCTGATATGGTCAAAGAAAACCCGCCGCTTTATAAATTATTATTGGTTGAATGAGTTTTGTTCAGCCTCCTGCTGATGACAACGGAGGAACCGCAATGTCACAAGATCCATTCCTGGAACGAGAAGCAGAAAAATACGAATCCCCCATCCCCAGTCGTGAATATATTTTGGCGCACATCGCCAAGCGCGATACCCCGATTAGCCGGGAAGAATTAGCCGCCGACCTGCAATTAACCGGAGAAGAACCCCTCGAAGCGCTGCGCCGCCGTCTGCGCGCGATGGAGCGCGATGGTCAGCTGATTTTTACCCGCCGTCAGTGCTATGCGTTGCCGGAAAAACTCGATCTGCTGCGTGGTACGGTTATCGGTCACCGCGATGGCTTCGGCTTCCTACGTGTGGAAGGCCGCAAAGACGATCTGTATCTATCAGCTGAAGAGATGAAACGGGCGATTCACGGCGATGTTGTGCTGGCACAGCCGCTGGGCGCGGATCGTAAAGGACGGCGTGAAGGGCGCATTGTGCGCGTGCTGGAACCGCGTACCGGGCAAATTGTCGGCCGCTATTTTGTCGATGCGGGTGTCGGGTTCGTGGTACCGGATGACAGTCGTCTGAGCTTCGATATTCTGATCCCGAAAGAAGAAATTAATGGTGCCCGCATGGGCTTCGTTGTGGTGGTTGAGCTGACGCAACGCGCCACACGCCGCACGAAAGCGGTCGGTAAGATCGTCGAGATCCTCGGTGACAATATGGGCACAGGGCTGGCGGTGGATATCGCCCTGCGCACCCACGATATTCCGCACACCTCGCCGCCGAAAGTGGAAGAGCAGGTGAAAGATCTTGCTGAAGAAGTGCCAGAAGCAGCGAAAAAAGGCCGTGTGGATCTGCGTAAGCTGCCGTTGGTGACGATTGATGGCGAAGATGCCCGCGATTTTGATGACGCGGTGTACTGCGAGAAGAAACGCGGCGGCGGCTGGCGGCTGTGGGTTGCCATCGCGGACGTGAGCTATTACGTGCGGCCGAATACGCCACTTGACCATGAAGCGCGGGCGCGTGGCACCTCGGTGTATTTTCCGTCTCAGGTGGTTCCGATGCTGCCGGAAGTGCTGTCGAACGGCCTATGTTCGCTTAACCCGCAGGTCGATCGTCTGTGTATGGTGTGTGAAATGACCATCTCGGCGCAGGGCAAGCTGTCGTCTTACAAGTTCTATGAAGCAGTGATGAGTTCACACGCGCGTCTGACCTACACCAAGGTGTGGAACATTCTGCAAGGTGACGCCGAGCTGCGTGAGCACTACAAACCGCTGGTGGGCGGGCTGGAAGAGCTGCACCACATGTATAAGGTGCTTGAGCACGCGCGTGAAGTGCGCGGCGGCATCGCGTTCGAAACCGAAGAAGCGAAGTTCATTTTTAACGCCGAGCGCCGTATCGACCGTGTGGAAGCCGTGGTGCGTAACGATGCCCACAAGCTAATTGAAGAGTGCATGATTCTGGCGAATATCTCCGCCGCGAGATTTGTGGAGAAAAACGAAGAGCCTGCGCTGTTCCGCGTACACGATCAGCCGAGTGAAGATCATGTATTAGCCCTGCGCAGCGTGCTGGGCGAGCTGGGGCTGACGCTGAAAGGCGGAATGAAGCCACAGCCGAAAGACTACGCGGAATTGATGAATGAGGTAGCGGAACGTCCCGATCGGGAAATGCTGCAAACTATGCTACTGCGTTCCATGAAGCAGGCGATTTATGACCCGGAAAATCGGGGTCACTTCGGTCTGGCATTGACGTCTTACGGCCACTTTACGTCGCCGATTCGTCGTTATCCCGATCTGTCGCTGCACCGTGCGATTAAATATCTGCTGAGCAATCGCCATGAGCGTTGGACACCAACGGGCGGCTGGCATAGCGATATTAACGAGATGCTACAGCTGGGCATGCATTGTTCGATGACGGAGCGCCGTGCGGATGAAGCGACGCGCGACGTTGCGGACTGGCTGAAGTGCGACTTTATGCAGGATCACGTGGGGGAAGTCTTTACGGGAATCATCTCCAGCGTGACCGGCTTTGGCTTCTTCGTGCGCCTGAAAGATCTGTTTATTGATGGGCTGGTGCATGTTTCTACGCTGGATAATGACTACTACCGTTACGATAATATCGGTCAGCGCCTGATCGGTGAATCGCGCGGGCAGGTTTATCGCCTGGGCGATGAAGTCGAAATTCGCGTTGAGGCGGTGCATATGGATGAGCGCAACATTGATTTTGCGCTGATTTCCAGCACGCGCAAGGTCCGTGGCGAAGGGAAAACCGCGCGCGACCGCGCGAAGAAACCGGAATCGCGTGAGGCTAAGCCAGCCCGACGTCGTCGCAGCGGCAGCAAAGCGCCAGCAAACTTTGAACCGGATGCCGCGTTCCGTAAAGAAGGCGACCGCAACGCGAAATCGGATAAGCCAAAAGCCAAACCGAAAAAGAACCGCGATAAAGCGAAAAAGAACGCGGAAAAAACGCGTAAAATCGCCGCCGCAACCAAAGCGAAACGGGCGAAGAAAAAGTCTGCTGAGTAAGGTTAGCTAATCTGCTCCCTCCCCTGTGAAGGGGAGGACAGGGGCAAACCGCTATCTCTAAATTAACGGGCACCGCCTGTTATGGTTAATCTGAAGAGTATCAATGAGCGAAATTATTTACGGTATCCATGCGGTTAAAGCACTGCTTGAGCGCGATCCACAGCGTTTTCTGGAAGTTTTTGTTCTGAAAGGGCGCGACGATCGTCGCCTTCAGCCTGTGGTTGCGGAGCTGGAAGCGCAGGGCATCGTCATTCAAGTGGCGAATCGCCAATGGCTGGATAAGCAGGCTGATGACGCGGTGCATCAGGGGATCGTAGCGAAAGTCAAAGAAGGGCGGAAATATCAGGAAAACGATCTGCCTGCGCTGTTAGACAATCTGGAAACGCCTTTCCTGCTGATATTGGATGGCGTGACCGATCCCCACAACCTGGGCGCGTGCCTGCGTAATGCGGACGGCGCTGGTGTGCATGCGGTGATCGTGCCGCGCGATCGTTCTGCGCAACTGAATGCGACAGTGAAGAAGGTTGCCTGTGGCGCGGCGGAAACCGTACCGGTTATCAGCGTGACCAATCTGGCTCGTACCATGCGCCTGTTGCAGGAACGTAATATCTGGATTGTTGGCACGGCGGGTGAAGCGGATCATACGCTGTACCAAAGCAAACTGACCGGGCCGCTGGCGCTGGTGATGGGCGCGGAAGGGGAAGGTATGCGTCGTTTGACTCGTGAACACTGCGATGAACTGATCAGTATTCCGATGGCGGGCAGTGTGTCTTCACTGAATGTGTCGGTTGCTACTGGCGTGTGTCTGTTTGAAGCTGTTCGCCAACGGGCGTAATCAGCACGGTGATTGATAGCAGCGGGGTGCCATGAGGCACCCCGCTGTCGTTGGGATTATGCAGCAGATGTCAGTCTGCGAACCTCGTGTTGCGAAGGCTGTAAAAGCCGGAAAACAGACACTGCATCAGAAAGTACGATCGCCTGCTGTTCCAGCGACTGAGCGGCAGAAGAGGATTGCTCCACCAGCACGGTGTTTTGCTGCGTGTTCTGATCCATTTCTATAATGGCCTGACCGACCTGAGAAATACCGCGATGCTGCTCGTCAGACGCGGTAGTAATGTCTTTCATGATGGCGTGGACTTGCGTCACTGAATGGACAATCCCTTCCATCGTTTTCCCCGCACCGTTAACGAGCGCCGCGCCGTTATTAATCTGCGAAACCGACTCACCAATGAGCGTATCGATCTCTTTGGCCGCCTGCGCGCTGCGCTGTGCCAGATTACGTACTTCGCTGGCGACAACGGCGAAACCACGGCCTTGCTCACCGGCTCTTGCCGCCTCTACCGCAGCATTGAGCGCCAGAATATTGGTTTGAAACGCGATGCTGTTGATCATTGAGGTAATTTCAGCGATGCGATGTGAGCTTTGCGCAATATCGTGCATGGTGTTGACGGCTTTAGAAACCTGCTCTCCCCCTTGATTTGCGGTGTCAGAAGCATCCATAACCAGTCGGTTGGCCTGATGGGCGTTATCGGCATTCTGTTTCACCGTTGACGTCAGCTGTTCCATACTGGCGGCGGTTTCTTCAAGTGCGGCAGCTTGTTGCGTTGTGCGAGAAGAGAGGTCGGTGTTACCGGCAGAAATTTCCCCAGCAGCATAGGAAATCTGGTTTGCGCTGAGGCGAATTTTATCAATCATGCTGTGCAAGTTGTTGTTCATCTGCCCCATGGCTGAAATCAACTGGCCCAGCTCATCGCGGCGTTCGTTGTGAAGCTGTACGGTAAGGTCGCCTTCCGCAATCGCGCGGGTGGCGTGTAGCGCCTGATGTAGCGGGCGTACAATCTGTCGTGAGATAACGATGGCTGTGGTCAGACCGAGTATGATGGCGATAAGTGTGATCACGCCTAGCTGTATATCGCTGCTAATAACGTTACGGCCCGCGCGGCTCTCTTCCGTGAAGGAAAGCTTATTGATGTTTTCCTGCAACCCCGCCATTTGATCGTTTAATTCACTGAGCCGCTGTTGGCTGACATCCGGGCTCATAACCTGCTGGCGCTGTGAAATATAGGCGTTGAGGGATGCGCTGATATCCTGAATTGCGCTTTTATCTTCCGTTGGCCAATGACCGGTGTCGATCGCTTTCAGCAGTGCTGAGAGTTCTTCCTTAATGTTACCGATCGCACTATCGTGCTGTTCGAGATACTGCGCTTTACGCTCCAACGCATAACCGAAGTTGCCTTCCCGCGCGACAACGGTTTTGTCATACATAGCGCCAAGACGACTGATGCGTTTTAACGACTGATCGCTATTGTTTAATCCGTAAAAGCCGACCATGGAGAGAATCACTCCCATGATGAGCAATAAACCAAATCCTACCAATAACTTTCGCGTTACAGACAGGTTTTGAAATGACATCCAGCGCAGCATAAACCTCTTCCTTTCGTTCATTAATTATTTATCTATTTTTCCGTCATTGCAGGCCAAGAACGGATGCGGTGTCGTTGTGTATTTGTCTAAATTGTGTGTTTGTATAAATTGCGTGTCTGTGTAAAAAGGCAGGTGATGAATGTGAAACGGGCTCTATCTAACTGATAAAAAATGCCTTATCTGTTATCGGTATTTCAGGCGCAATGCTTATTCATTTTCTTAAAAAATGTGAGGAGACATCGTGCGGATATGGCTGCTGGGAGGGGTAAAGCACCCTGCTGGGGACTCCTGCGTTGTTTATCACGTAAAGTCATGTATAAACGCTTTGCTATGCAAGAATCATCTATATTCTTCATGCTTCCTCTTATATTACTGATGCGCCAACGAGTCTCATTTAAAAGGAATATCGCTATGCCTATTGTTACGTCGCTACTTGCTTTTGCCTCCTATTTCTTTATCGGATTTGCCATGGTACTGGCCTTCCTGTTTATCTACACCCGCGTGACGCCGCATGATGAATGGGCGTTGATTAAAGAGAACAACGGTACGGCAGCCATTGGGTTTGGTGGGGCGTTAATTGGTTATGTCATCCCGCTTTCCAGTGCGGCGATTAATTCCGTGAGTCTGGTAGATTACATTACCTGGGGCGTGGTGGCGCTGGTGGTGCAATTGCTGATTTATTTCGCTGTCCGTCTGTATATGCCGCGTCTCAGCCAGCATATCCAGAATAACGATATTGCCTCTGGCGCCTTTCTCTGCGCGGCCTCGCTCAGCGGCGGGATTCTGAATGCGGCGTGTATGTCGTATTAATGTGATGTTGCATGACAATACCGAGAATCTGCCCGGTATTTTTTATGGTGGACTGCTTTTGTGTCCGCCATCCTCGTTGACCGCATTTTGACAACCTGTCCCGCAGATTCAGCGGTACAGCACGGCACGCGCGAACCACATGCCGGGGAGCGTTGCGGCCTCGGATTTCAGCACTATCACGTAATAGCGCGCACCGGAGGCATTAATACTGTTCACTTAAGCGTGGATTTAGGGGGAAACACGGTGATGAGGTTCCCGCAGGGATACCTCGCACCGTGGTAGCCCCCGGTATCTCGGTTCTTAAACGATCGGCATCACACCGGAGGCATCGGCTTTTTGTTGAAGGGCGCGATCTACATCATCTGCGTTTCCGCGCATGCTCACCGAAATCGTCCCCATTTTTTTCCAACTGGCTGGTTTGCGCATAGCGAATTTCGAGGGCGTTCTCCGCGGGCGGCGGTGGCGCGACAGGCTTTCCTTGTATGATCTGGCAGCCCGATAGCATCAGTATTAAGGGTAAGAAAAGTATCCGCACGATGTTCATCGTTTCAGCCTGATAGGAATCGATAGCGGGAGTGTAACGCTATCGCCGGGCCGATGGCATTCTCTTTAAGAGGGAAAAATAACGGGCGGCAGTCGGTGCCCGCCCGTGAGTTGAGGTTAGCGCGGCGTGACCAGCGTGAAATCTTCGCCTTTGAAGACTTTTACCGGATTGCCGCGTTCGATCTGATGGTGGAACAGACGCCGCTGTGCCCGTAGTTCAGCATGCTGCTGTTGCTGTAACGCTTCCAGACGATAGGCGATGAGATAACAGGCCAGACGCTTGTTTGCGTGCTGGCTGCGTTCACTCTGCACTTTCACCGTGATGCCGCTGGCGACATGGGTGGCGCGAACGGCAGATTCGGTTTTATTCACATGCTGTCCGCCGGGGCCGGAGGATTTCGTGGTTTCAAAACGAATCTCGTTATCGGCAAACGCCTGTTCCTGATGAAAGCGCGCGACGCCGATAAACCAGTTCTTGCGTCCGCCACCTTTACGCCAGGGGCTATTGCAGGTCCACTGAAGCGTGCCGCACCAACTAGCAGCCAGCGATTCCGCTTGGTCACCGTTTAGCAGCACCAGTGCGGAACGCAGCGTACCGGCGCGTTTTCCTGCTTCGGTTTCGATGATGTCACATTCGATACCTTGCCGTGCTGCATCCTGTGCCAGAGCCTGCAACGCTTTTGCCGTTGCCAGCATGCATTCCTCCGGTCCCTGCGCGGCGGAGAGCTGAAGTAATATCATTTATCCTCCCCGCGCGTTTTGTAAGTGAGAACCGGTTTCAGGCGCGCAATCAACGTGATTAATCCCGCCTGCTGCATCGCGCCGATCACGCTGTCTATCGGTTTATAGGCCTCGGGCGCTTCCTGAAAAATCAGCTGCCTGTCCTGACAAATCACGCGGCTGCTGAAGCGGGTTCGCGCCAGTTGCTGAACGCTGTAACGTGAAGACAGCCGATCTTTACACTCCGTGCGCATCCATTTTCTGCCTGCGCCATGCGCCAGCGAATACAGGCTGTCTGCGTGAGGAATGGGTTGCACAAGATAGCTGTAGTCGCCACGAGAACCGGGAATGATGACCGGGCCGCAGTCGGCAGGCGTTGCGCCTTTGCGGTGCAGCCAGCCGGAAATGCCTTCAATCGTTGTCGGTGTCACCAGATTGTGGTTCACGTCCAGTGCGGCATCGCCTTCCGTATGCCAGCGATCCAGCATCCGCTGTGCGATCAGCCGCCGATTATTGGTGGCAAACGTCAGCGCGAACTGGTGCTGTTCCAGATAGGCTTGTGCGGCAGGCGTGTTGGCTTCAAGCCCCTGATGGCCGAATTCTCGCACGTGGGCTTCCAGTATGGTTTGCCCTAATCCTCGCGAGCCGCTGTGAACGAGCAACAACAGTTGTTTAGGATCGATGTGCAGAGCGTGCAGCGCATCTGGCTGATAGATTTCATCAAGCTGCTGTAATTCCGCAAAGTGGTTACCGCCGCCGATGGTGCCCAGCGAATAGCGGAAATCCGCCAGCGATGGGGGAATTTCGATATCGTCTTCCTGTGGACCATCGATATTACCAAGCCGCTTTTCCAGCTTATCCAACGAAATCTTGTTGGCATTAAGGCCAGTGCGCCATAGCGCCATGCCGCAGCCGATATCGTTGCCAACCAGCGCCGGATAGAAGCGCTGTTGTGAGAAAAAGGCGGCGCCAATAGGGTAGCCGCGTCCCGGATGCAAATCTGGCATACCGGCCACGCGAACCATATCGGGAAGTTGTGATGTAATGTGAAGCTGTTGGATTGCTTTATCTTCAATCCAGGTATTTTCAGTCGCGATCACACTGACGCGCGCCGAAATAGAGCGAATAGCATTGCCCATAGATCATCCTGCTGATCAATTTAAAAATAGGGTAAGGCAGGCTACAGCTGGGGGGATAACGCAAAGCGGAAAAGAATGCGGAATTAGTCCCGAGATGTCCTGCAAAGAATCAGAGTAATGGTTGTCATGATGTCGTCTCCTTTGTCAGTTGGGGGATGGGTGAAAAAACGTCGGCATAATACGCAAGTGGGAGCCATCGTGCAATATCTGCAACACGATGGCCGTGATGTGTTTTCCCGCTTTTGCGCCACAGGATAAAGTAGCGGCACAAAAGCGGATAGCTCACCAGCTTAAATACGGAAGACGCTGACCAGTTCGCTGAGGTGATGGCCTTTCTGGCGCAGACTCTGTGCGGTGTCTTCCGAGTTGTTGACCAGAATGGTGTTTTCCTGCGTTGCCTGACCAATCTGTACAATCGCGATATTCACTTGGCCAATCCCGGCGGACTGCTCGCGTGAGGCGATATCAATATCGTTCACGATGGTACTGACCTGCAAGATGCGGTTGCGCAAATCATCCATTACCGCCTGCGTTTTTTCTGAGAAATGGTAACCCGCTTCGATTTTCTCCAGCGACTCATCAATCAGGGTTTCGATCTCTTTCACGGCGGTAGAACTGCGCTGTGCCAGCGCGCGCACTTCCGCAGCAACCACGGCGAAGCCTCGGCCGTGCTCGCCCGCACGAGCAGCTTCAACTGCTGCATTCAGCGCCAGAATATTGGTCTGGAACGCGATAGATTCGATCACCGTCGTGATATCGGCAATTCGCTGTGAGGAGTTCTTGATGTCGCTCATCGTGGAGACGGAGTCGGTGACGGTCTGGCTGCCTTTACGTGCCGCTGCGGCGCTCTCTTCTGCCAGCCCTTTGGCGGCGGAGACGTTGTCGGCGTTCTGCTTCACGCTGGCGGAGAGCTGCTCCATGCTGGCAGAGGTTTCTTCGACGCTACTGGCCTGGCGGGCAATGTGCTCGCTGATGTTTTCGCTATCGGCAGCCAATGCATCGGTCGCGGTGCTGATTTCTTCTGCCGAGTTTCTCACCTGTGACACAATGGTGGTCAGCCCCTGTCCGATGCCGTTAATGGCATCAATCAGGCGACCTACTTCGTCGGTACGATCGGTGGAGAGCGTTGCTGTCAGGTTACCGGCAGAAAACTGTTCCGCCACCTTGACGACTTCAACCAGCGGCTGGCTCAGCCATTTACGTGTCAGCACGACAAAGAATGCAGCGAAGAGCAGAACCAGAATAATGCCGCCACCCAAAAATAAATTACGAGTGTCATTAACCTCAGCCATTAGGCTTTCTTTGCTTACGGCTCCCGCAACAATCCAGTGCCATTGTGGAATGCTGCGATACACCATGATTCGGGTTTTTTCTTCACCCGTCATCGTGTTGTTGTCGTATTCGATCGTCCCATTACCGGTTGCCAACACTTTCTCTAACGCCCCTTCTGACCAGTCAGGGCGTTGGTTGGCATTACTTTGGTGGTAAAGATAGTTGCCCGCATCTTTTCCTTTTTTCGTACTAAGAACAAAGAAATGGCCTGTCTCACCAATTTTCTTGTTCAGAATCGTTTGTTGCATCTCGGTAAACTGCTTCGTGATGTCGACACCGACGAACAGAATGCCGATAACCTTATTTGCACTGTCGCGTATCGGCTGATACTGGGTGATGTATTGTTTGCCGAATAGCGTTGCTAGCCCACTGTAGGTGTCACCTTTTACCACGAGCGCATAGGCTGGGCTTTCGCGATCAAGCTTGGTGCCCATTGCGCGCGATCCATCTTCTTTTTTCAGTGACGTGGTGACGCGCGTAAAATCGTCTCCATCACGGACAAAAATCGTTGAGATCGCGTGAGTACGGCTCAGAAAGTCGTCCGGCACTTCGGTATTGAGGTTCAATACCGTATCGCCAGCCTTGAGCGTTGGTTGCGATGTGGTGCCGAAAGGCGTGCGGTTAACGGTATCCAGCGAAAACTGTGTTGGCAGAAAGCTTGCCAGCAGGCGCGTATAGTTGCTGACCTCGGCTTGCAGGCTGGTATCGTACATGTTGATCATGTCGGTGACGCCATTCACCTGGCTTTGCATGTCGTTGAGGGTCAGGGCTTTGAGCTGATTGCCTGCGGAGCGGGTGAGGGATAGGGTGAACGCAATGAAAAGTATCGCCACGCTTAATGAAGCGATGACCGATAACTTGATACCCAGGCCCCAGTGTTTAAAAGAAAGTCCCAACATATGTGTGTCTCTTATAATAAAAAAGGTTATTTTTTAGTCTTACTTCACATGCGTTAACGGCAGTGGATGAAAAAAAATTAATCACGGAGTGTAAATATTCATTTCAGTTATTGATCTGGATCAATGTGATTTTTTTATTTACATAAATGTGCCGATTAAATCAGCATGAAATTCATGACGATACGGGATAAGAAGATGGCGGTGAGTCGATTTATCGTAAAAGGACGCCTCCTTTCCGCTAAATACGATTTCGCTACATAACAATAGGCTGACAGAACTGAAAACGAGGGAAATATGGTCGAAATGTCATTGGAGAAGCTCGGTAGCGGTATTGAAGTGATTCATGCGGTACCTGCGGGAAAAAAAGATCAGCCGTTACCGACGATTTTTTTCTTTCATGGCTACACCTCATCTAAAGACGTGTATTCATATTTTGGCTATGCGCTGGCGCAGGCCGGATTTCGGGTGATACTGCCCGATGCGGCCATGCACGGCGCGCGCTATGACGGGGATGATGCGCAGCGGCTGCGCCACTTCTGGGATATTCTGCAATCGAATATTGAAGAGCTCCCTGGCTATGTGGCGGAATATCGGCAGCGTGGCTTGATCGACAGCGAGCAGATTGGCGTTTGCGGCGCGTCGCTGGGGGGAATGAGTGCGCTGGGGTGTATGGCGCGTTATCCCTGGATTACTGCGGTGGCGGCGTTTATGGGATCCGGTTATTTCTCTACGCTGTCGTCGGCGCTGTTTCCGCCAGTTCCGGCCGATCGTGAGGAAAATCAGGCGGTGTTGCAGGCGCTAGCGACCAAACTGGCGGACTATGATGTCACCGCGCGTCTGGACGCGCTGTCCGAACGACCGCTGCTGGTGTGGCACGGTGAAGCGGATGACGTCGTGCCGGCGGCAGAAAGTGTTCGTCTTTATCAGGCATTACAGGCGCGTGATAAACTGGCCAATCTGACGTATCTGACCGAGCCGGGCGTGGAGCACCGCATTACGCCAACGGCGTTGCAGGCGGGGGCTGATTTCTTCCTGCGGACGCTGTCATTCTGCACCGATCGCTGAAATATCGCCACGTAGAAAACTCCTGTGTTTCTTCCTTGTGTTCTTTAATGTCGGGCACTATACTTACGCGTCATTTTTTCAGCCGCACACATACACGTTCCTTGCCTCCACGGGCCGCGGTTGACCCAGACAGGAGGCTGAATAATCCGTAAGGAGCAATTCGATGCGTCATTACGAAATCGTATTTATGGTTCATCCTGACCAGAGCGAACAGGTTCCGGGCATGATCGAGCGCTACAGTGCTACCATCACTGGTGCGCAGGGCACGATCCACCGTCTGGAAGACTGGGGCCGCCGTCAGCTGGCTTACCCGATCAACAAACTGCACAAGGCACACTACGTTCTGCTGAACGTTGAAGCGCCGCAGGAAGCGATCGATGAGCTGGAAACAAACTTCCGCTTTAACGATGCCGTTATCCGCAGCATGGTTATGCGCGTTAAGCACGCGGTAACTGAAGCATCTCCAATGGTGAAAGCGAAAGACGAACGCCGTGAGCGTCGTGAAGATTTCGCTGAAGCTGGCGATGATGTGGATGCAGGGGATTCTGAAGAGTAATTGTTGTGGTGACGGTAAATCGTCTGGTGTTGTCCGGCACAGTGTGCAAGACGCCCATTCGTAAAGTCAGCCCGTCAGGTATTCCTCACTTTCAGTTTGTGCTTGAGCACCGCTCGACGCAGGAGGAAGCCGGATTGAGTCGGCAAGCATGGTGTCGTATGCCCGTGATTGTCAGCGGACTCTCGTCACAAGCAGTTACCCACAGTATAACGGTCGGCACGCAACTTACCGTGCACGGGTTCATTAGCTGCCATCAAGGGCGCAATGGCTTGAGCAAGATAGTGTTACATGCCGAGCAGATTGAATTGATAGATTCTGGAGACTAGCCAAATGGCACGTTATTTCCGTCGTCGCAAATTCTGCCGTTTCACCGCGGAAGGCGTTGTAGAGATTGATTATAAAGATATCGCTACGCTGAAAAACTATATCACTGAAAGCGGCAAGATTGTTCCGAGCCGTATCACCGGTACTCGTGCAAAATACCAGCGTCAGCTGGCCCGCGCTATCAAGCGTGCGCGTTACTTGTCTTTGTTGCCGTACACTGACCGTCATCAGTAATCGGCCACTGTCCATTAACGAGACTTTGAGAGGATAAAGTAATGCAAGTTATTCTGCTTGATAAAGTAGCAAACCTGGGCAGCCTGGGTGATCAGGTAAACGTTAAAGCGGGCTACGCTCGTAACTTCCTGGTTCCACAGGGCAAAGCTGTCCCTGCAACCAAGAAAAACGTTGAGTTCTTCGAAGCACGCCGTGCTGAACTGGAAGCCAAACTGGCTGACGTTCTGGCTGCTGCTGAAGCTCGCGCCGCTAAGATCAAAGAACTGGGTAGCGTTACCATCGCGTCTAAAGCAGGCGACGAAGGTAAACTGTTCGGTTCCATCGGTACTCGCGATATCGCTGATGCGGTAACGGCTGCCGGTGTTGACATTGCTAAGAGCGAAGTTCGCCTGCCGAACGGCGTTCTGCGTACTCTGGGTGAGCACGAAGTAAGCTTCCAGGTACACAGCGATGTATTTGCTGAGCTGAATGTCGTTGTTGTTGCTGAAGCATAATTCACGTTTATCGTCGAATTAATACTTTAGTTAACATGTGAAACGCTGGCCTTGTGCCAGCGTTTTGCATTTTAGGAATGGGAAATGACTTATCATTACCGATACCTAAAAAATGAGGCCGGAGGCCGCATGTCTGATTTAATCCACCTTATCCGCGTCTATGACGCGCACGCGCCTTTCTCTTCTCCCACTTTTCTGGTTGACCGTCTGTGGCCACGTGGCATCAGTAAAGCGCGCCTGGAAGGGGGGGAGTGGTTTAAAGACATCGCACCGAGCAGCGAGTTGCGGACATGGTTTCACGCCGAGCCGGAGCGCTGGATGGAATTTGTGGATTATTATCGTAATGAGTTAGCGCAGGGAACGGCGTGCGAGAGGCTGTTGATGTTGCTTGAACAGAAGCAAGCCATCACGTTGCTTTATGGCAGTAAAAACGCGCAGCACAACCATGCTATTGTTCTGCGCGATTTTCTATTGGAGCGGCTAAAACATTAGCGAGTACGCGTAAAAGCGCCATCTGCACCGCGGGTGAATCGAATCGTCTGGTTTGCCGTGGTTTCGATCTCCAGCTCTGCGACCATGCCTTGCGCATTCAACTGTAATTTAACTTCCTGACCCGCCCGTAAATTGCTGAGCGGTTTATCCCTGCCTTCCACCTGTGCCATCGCGAACACGTCGCTGACGGGCAGATTGTTATCGCGAAAGAGCTGAGCCAGCGTTTGCCCTGAAGCAATCTCATACTGCCGCCACGGTGCTGATGACGGCGTTGGCGGCGTTGTGGCAGGTTGCTGATGTGACGTTGAAGGCTGATTTTCAATAATCACCGCCTGCATTGCAGCCTGATTATCCGCCTGGGTCAGAGGAATAGGCATGGTTCGGGTCGGTTGCGGGTGTTGTGCGCTGTAAGGCCAGAGCAAGACAACCAGAAGCAGGGCGATAGCGATTAAAATCCAACGGCGGTGGAGGAGCGGCAAAGGTTCCATCCAGTGGTAGCCATCGGGCAGATGCCAGATTTTTTGCAGCAGGGCACCAAGGCGTTCACGCGGGGAAGCAGGAGCCAGGCGTTCCTGGTCTTCGCGTTCCCCGTCGTTTTCTACGGCTACAGCATGTGAGGGCTGCCGCTGGATAATTCGCTGGCAGAAGCGTACTAGCGTTTGATAATCCCAGGTGGTTTTCCGCTTCCTGGGCGCAATTCTGCCCATGGTGACCTCTCTTACTACAATTCAGTATAAAAACAGTTCAGTATAAAAACGGCATCATATAAAACAATGTCATTAACAACGCTATGCCAGTCACTACGCTATATCAGTAGAAAAGCGGCGTCGGCATAAAAACAGTATCAGGATGATAACGCAATCCAGTATACCGATAATCTGTATGAGCTGACCAGTTAACGCGTTGATGATTAAGGTAACCGCTGAACCCGAAACATCGGAACTACCAGTATAGGACAGCTTCCCGGAATGGCTTGGCTGGCGTGCGGTTAACGTGATTACCTGCACACATGATTTTACCCCAATCCCTGTCGCTGTTATGCTGCGCTTTCAGTTTTTTACAGATTAAAAGGAACATCCATGACAACTCCTTCTTTTGATAGCGTCGAAGCGCAGGCAAGTTACGGCATCGGCTTACAGGTTGGTCAACAGTTACAGGAATCAGGTCTTGAAGGTCTGATCCCAGAAGCTCTGCTTGCTGGTCTACGTGATGCGCTGGAAGGTAATGCGCCTGCGGTGCCTGTGGATGTGGTTCATCGTGCGCTGCGTGAAATTCATGAACGTGCCGATGCGGTACGTCGTGAGCGCCAACAGGTGCTGGCAGTAGAAGGTCAGCAGTTCCTGACTGAAAACGCGCAGAAAGAAGGTGTGAACAGCACGGAATCTGGTCTGCAATTCCGTGTGTTGACGCAGGGTGAAGGCGCTATCCCAGCTCGTCAGGATCGCGTACGTGTACATTACACTGGCCGTCTGATTGACGGCAGCGTGTTCGACAGCTCCGTTCAGCGCGGTCAGCCTGCTGAATTCCCGGTAAGCGGTGTGATTCCAGGCTGGATTGAAGCGTTGACGCTGATGCCAGTCGGTTCCAAGTGGGAACTCTATATTCCGCACAATTTGGCGTATGGCGAACGTGGCGCGGGTGCTTCCATTCCGCCGTTCAGCGCGCTGATTTTTGAAGTGGAACTGCTGGAAATTCTGTAATCTCCAGACAAAGAAAGGCGCTCACTGAGCGCCTTTCAGATCGTTGACAAATCTATTTGTTGACCGCAAACGGGAGTAACGGAATAGAAGAGTAAAGCGTTTGCGCCATGGATGGCGCAACTCGAGCGCACAGGGATGTGTTCACAGCGTCTTTACGATCTATCCGTTATTCCCGCTCGTCAGCCTTTCTTATTTTCTACTGACTTTCTTTTTTTATTGAAATGACATTACTCACCGCGCAGCGCGCGTGGGAACAGCAAATTGTTTTCCAGATGGATGTGCTCCATCAGGTCGGTAATGAACTCGTTGATACCGGAGTACAGCGCACGCCAGGTGTTGCAGGCACCTTCCGGCGGTACAACGCCGTTGGTCAGCTCTTTGACTACTTCCACATCACGTCCAGCGTCATCGTGCTCATGCTCCATCACGGAAATCGGTGCGGCAGCATTCGCGCCCATGCCCTGACTGATCATTGGGAAGAGGATGCGCTCTTCTTTCATCATATGCTGAGACAGCTCGTTATAGATGGCGGTCAGTTGGTTTGCGAGGCCGTGCGGGCAATCGGCTTTATCGTGATGCACGCGCTCGACTTTTTCCGCCATCAGAATCAGCTCTGGCAGTTGTTCGCGGTGACGATCGTGAAAGCGAGGGATGATGTACGCGATAATGTCAGCCAGCGGTGCTTCACGCCAGTCTCGCGCGTCAGAAGGCTGCGCGGCCAGTTTTTCTAGCTGTGCTTCCAGCTCGTCGATATTAAGATCTTTTTTGCCAGCCGCGCGACTGAGCGTTTGCTTTCCGCCGCAGCAGAAATCCAGATTGAGTTCACGAAAGAGTTTGGTCGCGCGCGGAATAGCGATAGCCAACTCACCCAGAGATTGATCGCGGTATGCCATGATGATGCCTCTCAACGAATGTAGTCTATAAATTGTATTTTAAATGCATCTTTATGCGTTGAATATACCGCTTACGAGGTAAGCGGTATAAAGTATGCGGTGCTATTGCACGGTATTACGGGTCTCAATCGACTGCGTGATGGTGTGTAAAAGCGCGGGTATATCCATTCTCGGCAACACAATCTCTATAAGCGACAAGCAAGATTCTGCGTTCACGAGTTCAAGCACCTGGGCGAGAGCTTCCGGTGAGCGCACCTGTTCGCAGAGTATCTCGTTGTCATCCGCGCCTAGCGCGGCGGGAAGCTGCGTCCAGTTCCAGGCGGCGATATCATTGTAGCGCTGCTCAGGGCCGTGAATCGCCCGTTCGACGGTGTAGCCCTCGTTATTCAGCACCACAATGACCATGTTCAAGCGATCCCGAATGATAGAGCCAAGTTCCTGTACGGTGAGCTGAAGTGAGCCGTCGCCGATCAATAGCACCACGCGCCGTTCCGGTTCGGCAATCTGTGCGCCGAATGCGGCGGGTAGAGAATAGCCTATCGACCCCCACAGCGGTTGGACGATGAAATGACAGCCCGCTGGTAACCGAAGCGTGGCGGCCCCAAAACAGGAGGTGCCTTGATCCGTCACGAGAATATCGCCAGGGCGGAGGAAATGCTGTATCTGTTGCCAAAACTCGCGCTGGTTGAGCATGCCTTTATGCTCTGATTGCAGTAAAGCCGGAGGCGTAATGGGGCTGCGATCCCAGCGGGGCGCGAGCGGCGCGGTGATTTTTTCCAACGCGGCGATAGCATCCGACATTGGAACAGAAGGAAAAACCTGACTGCCGACACGAGCCAATGTTGGCTGGATATCGATGTTTTTTTCGCAGGAAATCTGGTGGCTGAAGCCAGTGGTAATCGTATCGGTATAGCGTACGCCGATGCTAATGATAACATCAGCGTCTTCGATGTGTGCCCGGATCGCTTCGTGACTGCCGCGACCCGCGTAGGTGCCAGTAAAGTTATGGTGCTGTTCGTTTAATGTGCCTTTCCCCATTAGCAACGTAGCGTGTGGGAACGGTGTTTTATCGAGCCAGCGTTGAATTTGCCCAGCGACGCCAGCACGCTGCGCCAGAAAGTCGGCCAGCAGTGAGACCGATTTTGCCTCGCTGAGCATCGCTGTGGCGGCTGCGGTAAAGGCTCGTAGAGCATCGTCAGAGCGCAAGGGTTTAGGGATCGCGAGTGGGTACGGTTGCGCGTCGATCGGTGCCGCAGCCACGTCCAATGGCAGAAACAGATATACCGGTTTGTGCTGAGAAAGTGCTTCTCCAATAATCCTATCAATCTCTGTGGTGGCGTTTTCGACGGTGAGGCTGGCCTGTGCGACAGTGACTTCGGCCGCCATGCGGGAAAAGTGACTGAAATCGCCGTCGCCTAATGTATGGTGGAGTAATTCACCGTTGCGTTGTGAAGCGAGACTGGGCGCGGCGGCAATGTGAATAACGGGGAGGCATTCCGCGTAGCTGCCCGCAATGCCGTTAATTGCGCTGAGTTCCCCCACGCCGAAGGTGGTGAGCAGCGCCGCCGCTGTACGACGTCGTGCATAGCCATCGGCGGCGTAAGCGGCGTTTAATTCGTTCGCACAACCCACCCAGGTGATATCCGGGTGCCTGATAACGTGGTCGAGAAAATGCAGATTGTAATCGCCCGGCACGCCGAAGAGATGCTGAATACCAACTTGTGTCAGGCGATCCAGTAAGTAATCGCCCACCGTATAGTTTTCGCTCATCGCTGTTCCCTCTATGAATGACGGATATTCTGAGAGTAAGTATTAACCGTTAGGTGAATATTTCTAATATTTATTCCCTATGGTTACTCGGTTATTCTGCATTTATTCGTATATTTCAGGTTTTTTGGTATTAAATTTATTAATGAATTAATAGGGTGATGATGAATAGCGGGCATTGGCGTTAGCGAAACGTTAAGAATGGTAAAGTCAGGAAAATGCGTATTTATCTGATAGTGGCGTAGAGGAATTCCCCGTATACCTTTGCAAGGCCGCAGTCGCGGTGAGCAAGGAGTTACCCTATGTTTAAGCCACTCGTCATCAGTGCCCTGTTTATGGGAATGTTTGCGGTTATGCCAGCACCAGAGGCTAAGGGGGCCAGCATTGATCTGATGCCCGGTATCACGTTGAATATTGGTGAACGTGACAGACGTGGTAATTACTGGGATGGCTATGACTGGCGCAGCGAGCGCTGGTGGCAGGAGCATCGGGGTTATCACCGTGGCGAACGTAATCGGCACGGTTACTATTGGGATGGCTGGCGTTGGCGCGATCCCCGCTGGTGGCGTGAGAGCCAGCGCGACAGGCGCGATTATGATAATCGCCGCTTTGATCCCCCTCGCTACGTTGACGATCGCGGGCCGCGTCGCGGTGATTGGGACCGACGCGGGCATGAGCGGGGGAATGGGTATTATCGCAATGGGCGGGGATCGTTTCGCGACTAGCGGATAAAAAAAGCGCCGCGAAAGGGCGGCGCTTGTGCATTGGATAATGGTACGTAGAGTGCGTTGCTGAACTAGCTAGCCAGTTTTGCAGCGATATCAGCGATGCGTTGACCATACAGCTTACCGGTCGCCAGATCGCCGGCAACCACTTCATCTGCGCTGGCGTCAGACGGCGTCTGTGCCAGCAGACCCACGGAACCACCGAGGTTATTCAAATCGTCGCGTTTTGCCGCTTTGGCATTGGAGGGCAGTTGGTTCAGGCTGACCCAAATTCCGCCGTGCTGTGAAGCCAGCGTTTGCAGATAAATCAGGGTGACCTGCTTGTCCCCGTTCAGGCTGGCGCTGTTAGTAAAACCGCCAAACACCTTGTTGCTCCAGGCACGGGTAAACCAGGCTTTCGAGCTGGCATCCGCAAATTTCTTGAACTGCCAGGTCGGGCCACCCATGTAGGTCGGCGTACCAAAGATAATCGCGTCGGCGGCGGCGAGTTTCTCCCACTCGGCATCGCTGATGTTTCCTTCCGCATCGATGGCAATCAGTTCGGCGTTGGCACCCTCGGCGACGGCATGAGCTAAACGTTGCGTGTGACCATAGCCTGAATGATAAATAACGACTGCTTTTGACATAACCTTTCCTCGTTTCTCTGTGTTTATCAACAATACGCTGGAGCCTTGTCATGCTGCCCCGCAAGTGATACGTGCTTTCTAATCGATACTAACTTTATAATGTGAGGACTATATCGGAGCCTTATGGTTCTGTTAAGACAGCACTTTTAAGTGAGTTGGTATCTTCAAGGTAACCATACCCGTCATACTTCAGGCTGCTATATGGAAACTCGCCGATGAGCAAACGTTATGATGTTTATGCACAAAACTGTCCGACCCGCATGATTTTGGATCGCGTGGCGGATAAATGGACGTTGCTGATCCTCAATATTTTGGTTGAGCGACCGATGCGCTTTAATCAGCTAAGACGCGACGTAGAAGGGATTTCACAAAAGGTATTGTCGCAAACGCTAAAAAATCTGGTGCGTGACGGCTTTGTTGAGCGAACCGTCTTTCCGACGATTCCCGTGACGGTGGAATACGCCTCGACTCAAATGGGGAAAACGCTGGCCAAGCCGATTGCCGAGCTCACGTATTGGGCAGAACAGAACATGGATAATGTGCTGTTATCTCAGCAAAAGTTTGATGCGTCGGCGAATAGTACGGCTGAACCGCTCTAAGCGCAACGCACAGGCTCCTGCGGTAGCAAGAGCCTGTGGACACAACGCGATCAGCCCTTATTTGGCGTGCTGAAGGTCAAGGCGATAAACCGCAAAGCCCGTTTCATCATTACCGATGGACGTCATCGGGTACTGGGCTTTCTCTTTGATAAACGTCGCGGCTTTCTCTGACGGCGACGTTTCAAAACGGACATCCAGTGGCGTATCGCTGACGATAGGTGCCAGGCGCCAGTTGTTATCCGCCTGCGGTTTCACTTCTCCCGACTTTTGCGTTTCCGCGCTGATGTAGGCCGCCAGAACGGAGCGGTTTTCATCCGGCGAGGCGAAGGCCACGTATTTCTCACCCGTACCGGCAAATTTCTCGCCGTAGGCGCGGTAGTTGTTGGTAGCGATCAGGAAGGTTGCTTTGGGATCAATCGGTTTACCGTTAAACGTCAGTCCTTTAATACGGTGTGCCTTATCGTTGATTAACGCGCACTCGCTGTCATAACGGGCAGGTTGCGTCACATCAATCTGGTAGTTGACGCCGTCGATCACGTCGAAGTTATACGTGCGGAAGCCATCCCAGTTGAGCAACGATTGCGGCTCACGCTTGCTGGTGTCGATTTGTTTGAACTGACCCGCCGAGCATTCCAGCCACTCCTGCACCTGCTGTCCGTTCACTTTCACAACGACCAGCGTGTTTGGATAAAGATACAAATCGGCAGCGTTACGGAAGGTGAGCTGGCCTTTTTCTACTTCGACATAGCTGGCCGGATCGTTTTTACGTCCACCGGCTTTAAACGGTGCGGCGGCGGAAAGTACCGGCAAATCGGCCAGATCGGGATCGCCCTGAATAAAGTGTTCTACATAGGCGCGCTGGGCATTGTTGACGATCTGCACGGTAGGATCGTCCTGAATCAGCGACAGGTAGCTGTACATGTTGTCTGCGGATTTGCCGATCGGTTTGCTGACAAACTCGCGTGTATTCTGGTGTGCATCGGAAAGCACTTTCACCAGCTTGTCGTCTTCCGCCGCCAGTGATTTCTTCTGCGCTTTGTCATAGATCGGTCTGGCTTCCGCTTTCGCCTGTTCCACCTTCCATGTGCCGCTGTCGTTATTCAACGTGAAATCGACGACGCCGAGATGGTCACCCCATTGTCCTGGCATCACCGCAGGGATGCCGTTGAGCGTTCCCTGTTTGATGTCAGCGCCCTTGATGTTGGCAAAGTCATTGCTGGGGAAAACCGCGTGAGCATGACCAAACATGATCGCGTCAACGCCCGGAACCTGGCTGAGATAGTAAACGGAATTTTCCGCCATCGCTTTGTACGGCTCGGCAGAAAGGCCGGAATGGGGGATAACAATGACCAGATCGGCCCCTTGCTTACGCATTTCCGGCACCCATTTTTTGGCGCTCTCCGTGATGTCTTCCACGGTGACCTTTCCTGTTAAATTGGCTTTATCCCACACCATGACCTGTGGCGGGACGAAGCCAATATAGCCGATGCGCAGGGTATGCGGTTTGCCGTCGCGGTCTTTAACCGACTTGTTTTCAATGTGATAAGGCGTAAACAGCGGTTTACCCGTTTTGGCATCCAGCACGTTGGCGTTCACATAAGGGAATTTCGCGCCTGACAGCGCCTTGTGCAGGTAGTCCAGGCCATAGTTGAATTCGTGGTTACCGATGTTGCCGACGGAATAATCCAGCGTGTTCATCGCCTGATAAACCGGGTGCACGTCGCCGGCTTTCAGCCCTTTTGCGGCCATGTAATCGCCCAACGGACTACCCTGGATCAAATCGCCGTTATCCACCAGCACACTGTTAGTGGCCTGTTCGCGTGCGGCGTGAATCAGGCTGGCGGTACGCACCAGACCAAACTTATCGGTTGGCGTATCCTTGTAGTAGTCGAAATCCATCATATTGCTGTGCAGATCGGTGGTTTCCAATACCCGTAGATCAACGGTAGCGGCATGAACGGTCGTGGCGACCAGCGTAGCAAGCAGGCTGAGTGCCAATGAATGCTTCATTGTGTAACTCCTTGTGCGGTGATTATCGACGCGTGAGGCGATCGGGGGTGTCTTTCATATCATGGTGAAGTTAAAGTGATTATCGTCTCTAAATACTGAGGATGACATCAATAATGGCAATAATCGTAGATTGCCTCACAGATGTATAATGAATGACAGAGATGAAGTCTGCGTTACGCGTAACCGATAACGACGAGGTTGATCATGTTAGAAACTGTTTGCCAACTGGCTCGCGATGCCGGTACTGCCATTATGCAGGTTTACGAAGGGCAACATCCTGTGGATGTCGCGCATAAGAACGATGATTCGCCAGTGACCGCCGCCGATCTGGCGGCGCACCGGGTCATTAAGGATGGGCTGACCGCGGCGTTCCCTGATATTCCCGTGCTGTCAGAAGAAGATCCGCCCACATGGGAAATCCGTCAGCACTGGCAGCGCTATTGGCTGGTTGATCCGTTGGATGGCACCAAAGAATTCCTCAGCCGCAATGGTGAGTTCACGGTGAATATTGCGCTGATCGAGCATGGTCAAGCCGTGCTGGGTGTGGTTTATGTACCGGTCACGGGCGTGATGTATTCTGCGGCGGCAGGTAAAGCCTGGAAAGAAGAGAACGGCCAGCGTCGGCACATTACGGTGAAGCAGGCTCACCCGCCGCTGGTGGTGGTCAGTCGTTCTCATGCCGATCGTGAATTAAAGGACTACCTCAACCAACTGGGCGAGCACCAGACGGTGGCGATTGGGTCATCGCTCAAATTTTGTCTGGTGGCGGAAGGCGAAGCACAGCTTTACCCGCGCTTCGGACCGACAAACATTTGGGATACGGCGGCGGGCCACGCGGTGGCGGTGGCTGCCGGGGCACAGATTCACGACTGGCAAGGACAGCCGTTATCCTATACGCCGCGTGAATCCTTCCTCAACCCCGGCTTTCGCGTCTCTTTATTTTAGCCTGCCAGACGCTCTCGTTTGTTATTTCTCTTCCAGCAACTGGCGCAGCAGGGACATCACCTGCTGCACTTCCTGCCCATTCAGTGCGCCATCCTTCACGAAACGGACTTTCCCTTGTTTATCCAGCACGGCGATAGCTGAGCTTTGCGGCTGTAGCTGCCAGGTTTTCCGCACGTTACCGTTGCTATCGACAATAAATTGCGACCACGGGAAGGCTTTCTTGTTGTCCTCAAGGCTACTGCGCACAAACATGCTGGTGCCGATAATGGCATCGTCGGTATTCACGATTGTCGTCGTTTGGTAATAATCGTGCGGTAGGTTAGCGGCCTTCAGTGCGGAGATGAGCGGGTCGTTCATCTCTTTGGCGGAGGTGCGGCCAGCGATATGTTGTATCACCCGTACTTTTCCGGGCAATTGCGCGCTGTTCCAGTTTTTATAACTAAACTGATTATTCTGGTACTGAAGTTCCCCTCTGTCCGCGACGCCGACGGGAGGAACCAATTGGTTGAGCACTAGCGTATGGGCTGAGGCAGGAAGCGAGGCAAGCCCTAACAGCGGCGTGATAGCAAGAGCGAGGAGCAGGTGGCGTATTTTTATCATGGTATGTCCTTCTGTGTAGGGAACCTGATGCGATGTCAGTGATGGAAAAGATCAGGCTATGGAATAAGCGTAGATTCAGGAAACTGGTCTGTCCTGCTTCGCAGTAAAACGGTTTGTGCCTGAGTGCACAAAACCCTTATTTTTGAAGGTTTATACTGGTGACTAAGGGTTTACTTAAACACTGTTCTGTAAAAATCTGTAAAAGCAGTTAAGAATACTGGGGTGTGGGGAACTAAATACCGTTTTGCTGTACTAATTAGCAGTATCCGTTATCTCATTAGCGCTCCAGAACCTCAGTCATGTTGGCGAAAGGGAGAGCGTAGAAAAATAAAACGGGAGAGTAAAACGGGAGAGTAAAACGATGAGGATTTTCGAACGTTACAATCCTTTGAAAGTCGCTAAATATGTGAAAACCCTGTTTCGCGGGCGGCTGTACATAAAAGGGGTTGGTGCTTTTGAGTTCGACTACGGCAAAATTCTACTGCCAAAGAAACAGGATAAGCAGCATCTTCTGGTGATGTCCGAAGTGAATCGCCAGGTCATCCGGCTTCAGGCTGAGATGGGATGAGTGATAAAGAAACGGCCCGTAGCGGGCCGTTTTGGTTTGTTATGAAGACTGGTGGGTTACGCATGTCTTCTGGCGGTTAATCGTCGCTATCAATCTTCACGCTTGATGAGACAATCGGGCGGTCTTCCAGACGCGTCACCAACAGCTGATCGATCTTGTAGCTGTCGATATCTACCACTTCAAACTTATAGCCTGAGAAGCGCACCGCATCGGTCCGTTTCGGGATTTTCCGCAGCGTATACATCATGAAGCCGCCGATGGTTTCGTAGTTGCCGGAATGCGGGAAATCATCAATATTCAGCGCGCGCATCACGTCTTCTATTGGCGTGCCGCCTTCAACCAGCCAGGAATTCTCATCGCGCGCGACAATCTGTTCTTCCATTCCCTGACCGACGAGATCGCCCATCAGCGTGGTCATCACGTCGTTAAGCGTGATGATGCCGACGACCAGCGCATATTCGTTCAGGATGACCGCAAAGTCTTCGCCCGCGGTTTTAAAGCTTTCTAACGCTTCGGACAGCGTCAGCGTATCCGGTACGATCAGCGCTGGACGAATCTGCACGCCGCTACTCAGCGTCAGGCTCTGGTTTCCCAACACCCGAATCAGCAGGTCTTTGGAATCCACGTAGCCGACGATCTGATCAATCGTGCCATCGCAAACCAGAAACTTGGAATGCGGCTGCTGGGCGATCTTTTCCTTAATGCTGTCTTCCTGCTCGCGCAGATCGAAATAAACCACGCTTTCGCGTGAGGTCATTGAAGACGGCACGGTGCGGGATTCCAGTTCAAATACGTTCTCGATCAGTTCGTGTTCCTGCTTACGCAGCACGCCAGCCAATGCACCCGCTTCCACCACGGCGTAAATATCATCGGACGTGATGTCATCTTTACGCACCATCGGCAGCTTGAGCAGGCGGAAAATAACATTAGCCAGGCCGTTAAAGATCCACACCAGTGGACGGAAGAGAAACAGGCAGAAGCGCATGGGGTTGATTATGCGGACCGCGACGGCTTCCGGCGCAATCATACCAATGCGTTTCGGGGTGAGGTCGCCAAACAGGATAAACAGACTGGTGACGAGGACGAATGAACAAATGAAGCTGACTTTATCTGCGGCTTCGGGTGACATGAAGCGTTCAAACAGAATGGAAAACGTCGGGGAAAATGCCGCATCGCCGATAATACCGGCCAGAATTGCGACGGCGTTGACGCCAATTTGAATCACGGTAAAGAAGATGCCCGGTGTCTCCTGGAATTTGAGCACCAGATCGGCGTTGAGGTTTCCCTCGTCGGCCATCAGTTTGAGTTTAATTTTACGGGATGCCGCCAGCGAGATCTCGGACAGCGAGAAAAATGCACTGATGGCAATGAGACAAAGAATCAGCAATAGACTGTTTAACATCATTTTTAACGTTTTCGCATGCGTCGAGATTGACGCAGCGATCCTCAGAAAGGTGAGTATACTCGTCATACTTCAAGCTGCTTGTGCGTTGGCTACGCTCAGTCACCCGAATCACTTACTTGAGTAAGCTCATCGGGACTCCTTCCCTTGCCGCCTTCACGCAACTCGAATTATTTAGAGTATAAATTAATAGCAATAATTGAAGGTCTATAACCGGGCAACGATCTGCCCGGTTGCGGGGCATTATAGCAGGAGCGGTGAATTTACCGCCAGTGGTCAACGCGGAGGCGGAAGACAGATGCTGATGCCGCCTAGCCCGCAGTAGCCGTTCGGGTTCTTGTGCAGGTATTGCTGGTGGTCGTCTTCCGCATAATAGAACGGCCCCACAGGCTCGATTTCTGTGCTGATAGCGCGGCTGTCACCGTTTTCTCTCATCGCTTGCTGAAAACGTTGAAGGCTGTCCTGTGCGGCCTGTTCCTGCTCAGGGGAGAGCGTATAGATAGCTGAGCGATATTGGCTGCCGATATCACCGCCCTGACGCATACCCTGCGCGGGGTCGTGATTTTCCCAGAACAGTTGCAGCAATTGTTCGTAGCTGATAACCGCTGGATCGAAAACGATACGCACCGCTTCGGCATGATCGGTCAGCCCGCTGCACACTTCACGGTAGGTCGGGTTGGGCGTGTAACCGCCAGTGTAACCTGCTGCGGTGCTGTAGATGCCTGGCTGTTGCCAGAATAAGCGCTCTACTCCCCAGAAACAGCCCATCGCAAAAATTGCCACGGACATGTGATCCGGCACATGCGTCATGGAATGTTCATGAACGACATGAAGCCTGGCTACTGGCATCGGGGTGGAACGTCCCGGTAAAGCATCGGATTGTGTAATCCGCTGCGTTTTATCAATCGAACTCATCACGTTGTTAACTCCAGCTAGACTGGGTAAATAACCCGCTTTCATAGAAAGCATAACCAAGAAGCATTGACCTGTCTTTATATCTTACTGGGGTTTAATGTTAAGGTAATGTTTATCTGTAATGCCGCATATTGATGTTTGTAGTTGAAAATCTATTCTTAAGATAAAAAATTAGTATTTATCACTAAGATAATTGAACATTAGTAGGGAATTTCGGCGCTACGTGGCGGATTGCCAGGTAAGCGTACAGCGTCGTCCGTCAACGCGGCGGGCGAAGTGACAAAAGCCATGCTATAGGTTTTAGACGACGAGGTTTTAGGCGACAGACCGATTTATCAGGGAGCTCAGTGACTATTTTCATTGCAGACAAACGTTTCATTGCAAAAAGACGTTTCACTTCAAAGAACCGTTTCATTGGAAAAAAAAGCGTTACCGGGCAAAAAAGCATAGCAGGACAAAAAAACAGTTTTGCTGGCTGTGGTTCGCCACGGTACCGGTTTCTTGGCCTGATGTGCGCGCTGCTTATGTTGGCACCGGAGAGCCAGGCGGCGAATGTGCGCCTGCAAGTCATGGGGCTGGAAGGGCAACTACAAAAGAATGTGCGGGCACGTTTATCCACCATCGCGGTCGATGAGGTCAATGCCGATGGGCGTTTCCGTTCACGCGTTGATGAAGCGATCCGTCAGGGATTGCGCGCGCTTGGCTATTACGATCCACAGATCGGTTTCGAATTCCGGCCTGCCGTTAATGGCGGGCGGCCTGTACTGATTGCTACCGTCACGCCCGGTGAACCGGTAAAAATTGCCGGGGTGAACATCACCTTGCGCGGTGGTGCGCACGACGATAAAGATTACCAGCAACTGGTTAAAGACGATCGCCCCGCAATCGGTTCAGTGCTGAACCACGGCGATTTCGATCGTTTTAAAAGCGGGCTGAACGGTTTGTCATTACGCAAAGGCTATTTCGATGCCCGCTTCCAGCAAAGTCAGCTTGGCGTGATGCGGGAAGAGAGAGAGGCGTTTTGGGATATCGACTTTGATAGCGGTGAACGCTACCGCTTTGGCGCCGTACACTTTCAGGGCGCACAAATCCGCGAGGATTATCTGCAAAATCTGGTACCGTTTCATGAAGGTGATGCGTATACCAGTGAAGATCTCGGTGAGTTAAACCGCCGTCTTTCTGCGACGGGATGGTTTAATTCCGTCGTGGTGTCGCCTGATTTCGACCAGTCAAAAAGCACCAAAGTGCTGCCGTTGGAAGCCGTGGTAACACCGCGAACCCGTAACCGTATCGAAACCGGGGTGGGGTACGCTACCGATGTGGGGCCGCGTTTTAAAACAACCTGGAATAAGCCTTGGGTGAATTCACGCGGCCACAGTCTTGAAAGCAGCCTGAGCGTGTCCGCACCGGAGCAATCGCTTGATTTTAGCTACAAAATCCCCTTGCTGAAGAGTCCGCTTGAGCAGTATTACCTGCTGCAAGGCGGCTTCAAACGTGAAGATCTTAACGATACTAAATCGGATGGCACGACGTTGAACGTGGCACGCTACTGGGATCTTTCCAGCGGGTGGCAACGGGCGATTAACCTGCGCTGGAGTCTCGACCACTTTACGCAGGCGAGTGTGACGGATACCACGATGCTGATCTATCCGGGTGTCAGCATTAATCGAACTCGCCAACGCGGCGGATTGATGCCGGTGTGGGGCGATACACAGCGTTATTCCATCGACATCTCTGACACCTCCTGGGGGTCGGATATCGATTTTGCTGTGGTTCAGGCACAAAACGTCTGGATTCGTACGCTGGCGGATAAACACCGCTTTGTCGCACGCGGTAATCTGGGCTGGATTGAGACCAACAATTTCTCCCGCGTTCCTCCCTCACTGCGTTTCTTTGCCGGTGGCGATCGCAGCATTCGTGGGTATAAGTACAAATCTATTTCGCCACGCGACGACGATGGCAAACTGACCGGTGCGTCCAAGCTGGCGACTGGCTCGCTCGAATACCAATACAACGTAACGGGAAAATGGTGGGGCGCGGTTTTTGTTGATTCAGGTGAAGCAGTGAATGACATCAAACGGAGTAACTTCAAGACGGGCACGGGCGTCGGCGTACGCTGGGCCTCGCCGATTGGCCCAGTGAAACTTGATGTCGCCATGCCGATCGGCGATGCAGAGAAGAAGAATGATGTTCAGTTCTATATCGCGCTGGGGCCTGAATTATGATGGATGAGAAAAACGAAAAAAAAGTACAGGATCCGGTGACAGAAGAAAACGTCGCGCACGATAACGCGCCGACGCGGCCTGCACGAAAAGGGCGCGGGTGGAAAAAGGTCGGTATTGGCCTTGTGGTATTCTTACTGCTGCTCGTGGTTGGGTTGGGGATGTTGGTGGGCACCACGCCGGGCCTGCATTTGTTGCTGAATACCGCCGCCCGCGTGGTGCCGGGGTTGGATATTGCCAGCGTGAGCGGCGGCTGGCGTGATTTAACGCTGAAAAATGTCAGCTACGAGATGCCGGGTGTGACGGTAAAGAGCGAGGAATTTCACCTGTCGCTCGCACTGGGCTGCCTGCGCAAAAGTCAGTTGTGTATTAACGATCTCTCGGCGAACCGCGTCGATGTAATCGTCGATACCAAAGCCTTACCCGTGGCGGAAGCGACACCGCCGCCTTCGACGCCGGTAACGGAGATCTCCGCACCGTTCCCGATTTCACTGCGCCAGTTAACGCTTAGCAACGTTCAGGTTACCGTGGATGACACGGCGATTTCACTGAGCGAATTCCGTACCGGAATGCAGTGGGAAGGGCGTGCGTTGACGCTGCTACCGACCAAAATCAGCGCGTTGCTGGTGGCTTTGCCGAAAACGCCCGTTGACGTGCTGGAGGATGGCAAAGTAACGGCGGCGGAAATGGCATCTGTCGTTAAAGAAACCGCGAAGAGTGTGCGTGATGCCGCCGAGCAAGGCGCATCGCAAACCGTTCATATCGATCACACGCTGCAAATCGATAAAGCATTAGAGGCCAATAATACGGTCGCGGCCGCCACAACGACATCACCGATACCGACCGCGTCGTCGCCACAAACGGATAGCACCGCTGACAAGCCGACAGTCCCTGAACAGCCGCTGGGGGAACGCCTGAGCGAGCTGTTCTCCAAACCGTTATTACCTGATTTGCCGCAGTTCACGTTGCCTCTGGATCTGAACATTGTCGAGATTCACGGCGAGCAACTGCGGCTGACGGGCGATCAGGACATTGTGATTAATAACCTGTTCGTGCAGGCATCGACCCAGCAACAGCATTTGCGGTTGGATAAGTTGATCGTGCAATCGCCGCAGGGTGGATTGAATGTACGCGGTGAGGCAACCCTCAGCGAGAGCTGGCCTGTCTCTCTGACGGCAAACGGCGTGTTGAATGTCGAACCGCTCAAAGGTGAAACGCTAAAACTGGCGGTTGATGGTGGCCTGCGCGAACAGCTGAATGTGGCGCTGAACCTCTCGGGGCCGCAGCGCGCTCAGTTGGATGTGCAAACCAAACTGGCAGAAGCCGGGCTGCCGCTGGCATTGACGCTGCAAACCGAGCGTGTGCGTTGGCCGCTGACGGGCGCCACGCAGTATCAGGCCAGTAACGTCAGGCTGCGGTTTAACGGCAAAGCGACCGACTATGCGCTGTCGCTGCGCGGCGATCTGAGCGGTGCGGATATTCCCCCCGCGACGCTGCTGCTGGATGGCAAAGGTAACGAACAGCAGTTTACGCTGAGCCGTCTGCGGTTGGCGGCGTTGCAGGGGAATGCCGATCTAAGCGCGCTTATCGATTGGAGCAAAGCGATTAGCTGGCGCAGTGAGCTGCTGCTGAACGGGATTAACACTGCAAAACAGTGGCCTGAATGGCCCGCGAAAATAGACGGCAAGATAACGACGCGCGGTAGCGTCTATGGCGGGAGCTGGCAATTACAGGTGCCGGAGCTACGGCTGGATGGCAACGTAAAAGCGAATAAGCTCACGGCCAGAGGTGAACTCCGCGGCAACGCGGCGGGTCAGTGGACAATACCCGAGCTGAATCTGGCATTAGGCCGCAACCAGTTGAACGTCAAAGGCGAACTGAGCGACAAGTGGCAATTGGATGCAGATATCAATGCGCCATCGCTGGACGGCATGTTACCCGGTCTGGCAGGGCGTGCCCTCGGTACGCTCAAATTACGCGGCAATCTGCGTGAACCTCAGATGCTGGCGGATATCACCGCTTCCGGCCTGCGCTGGCAGGCGATGACGATTCGTCAGGTGAGAGTAGAGGGCGATGTTCGCTCCGAACAGCAAATTCAGGGCAAGCTGGCTGTACGTCTCGAAGCACTGAAGCAGGACGACCTGAATATTGCGCTGTTGACGTTGGATGCCAGCGGCAATGAAAAACAGCATCAGCTTCGGCTGAATATGCAGGGTGAGCCGGTCGCGGGTCAGTTGGCGCTTTCGGGCAGCTTCGATCGTCGGGAACAGCGCTGGCGCGGTACGCTGAACAATACCCGCTTCGACACGCCAGTGGGAGAGTGGCGTCTGACACAGGATATGGCGCTGGATTACCTGAATGCACAGCAGAAAATCACTATCGGCACGCACTGTTGGAGGAACCCGAACGCAGAGCTTTGCGTACCTAAGGCGATTGAAGCCGGGCCGAGCGGGCAGGCGAGCATTCGACTGAATCGCTTCGATCTCGCGATGTTAAAGCCGTTCCTGACGGCGGATACCGTGCTGGCTGGAACGTTCACTGGCGGTACCGATATCAGTTGGCAGGCGGGACAAGGCTTACCGCAGGCGAAAGTGTCGCTGGTGGGCAACGGGGTGAGCGTTCGTCAGCAGCTGCAGGGCAACACGCTGCCGATTGATTTCGACACCTTTACGCTGAATGCGGGGATCGATCGCGGGCGGGCGCAGCTTGGCTGGCTGATGGCCATTCGGGATAACGGGCGATTCAGCGGCGATATTCAGGTAAGTGATCCACAGGGTCGGCGCAATCTCGGCGGCAATGTCACGATCAGCAATATTTCACTGGCTTTACTCAACCCTGCGTTGAGTAAAGGAGAGAAAGCGGCGGGGATACTGAATGCGAACCTGCGTCTGGCAGGGGATGCGGCGCGCCCTCAGATCTTCGGCCAGATGGTGCTGGAACGGCTGGATATTGATGGCAACTGGATGCCGGTTGATCTGACCAACGGGCGGTTGGCGGTGAACTTCAGCGGGATGTCGTCAACGCTGCAAGGCTTCCTGAAAACAGATAACGGGCAGTTGAACCTCGGCGGGAATGCCGACTGGTCGCGACCGGACGCCTGGCGTGCGCGGATCGCAGCGAAAGGCCAGAAGCTACGCGTGACGATTCCGCCTATGGCGCGGCTGGACGTCTCACCGGACATTGTTTTCGAAGCCACGCCACAGCTGTTTGCGTTAAACGGCTCAGTCAGTATTCCGTGGGCGCGTATTGTGGTGAAAGATATGCCGGAAAGCGCGGTGGCGGTGTCATCGGATGAAGTGATGCTGGATGCGCAGGGACAGCCGCTGAAGAAAGCCAGTGCGGCAATTCCGATTAACAGCAATCTCACCATCCGTGTCGGGAATGATGTGCGGCTGGATGCGTTCGGGCTGGCTGCCCGCCTACAGGGCGACCTGAAAATGGTTCAGGACGAGCGCGGATTAGGGCTGAACGGGCAAATCGATATTCCGTCTGGCCGCTTCAAAGCCTACGGACAGGATTTGATCGTCCGTAAAGGGCTGATTCTGTTCTCTGGCCCGCCGGATCAGCCGATCCTGAATATAGAGGCCATTCGTAACCCAGACAATACTGCTGATGACGTTACCGCTGGTGTGCGCGTCACCGGCATGGCCGCCACACCGAAGCTGGAAGTCTTCTCCGATCCGGCCATGTCGCAGCAGGAAGCGCTCTCTTATCTGCTGCGTGGACAAGGTTTGGACAGCGGTGGAGCCGATAGCTCGGCAATGACCTCAATGTTAGTCGGTTTAGGGGTTGCACAAAGTGGTCAAGTTGTGGGTAAAATCGGCGAGGCCTTTGGCGTAAGTAATTTAGCTCTGGATACACAGGGTGTTGGCGATAATTCTCAGGTTGTCGTCAGCGGCTACGTCCTTCCGGGTCTGCAAGTGAAATATGGTGTTGGCATATTCGATTCTTTGGCAACGTTAACGCTGCGTTACCGCCTGATGCCAAAGCTATACTTGGAAGCGGTGTCTGGAATTAGCCAGGCATTAGATGTGCTCTATCAGTTTGAGTTTTAGCGATGCGAATTATTGTTTACGGCAGTTTACGACGCAAACAGGGAAATAGTCATTGGATGACCAATGCGCAATGGCTAGGGGATTGTCAGCTCGCAGGTTTCGAGCTGTACGATCTCGGCCATTATCCGGCAGTAGTACCTGGTGATGGCGAAATCCATTGTGAGGTTTATCGCATTAGTTCGTCGATATTGACGGAACTGGATGCCTTAAAGCGGGACGGTCACGAATACCAACGTGAGCTGATTTCCACCCCTCTGGGCAGTGCCTGGATCTATTTGTACAAACACTCTGTTGCAGGATTGACGCGTATAGCCAGCGGTGACTGGCTAAAGCGTAACGAAGAAGATGAGGCTTGAGGTCGAATAGCCAATCAAGTCAGGGGCATAAATAAAAACACCGCGCAAGGCGGTGTTTTTGATCGTGCGATATCTTGAGCCGTAAGGGGCTTAATGCATATCGCGTGGCGCTTATTTGTTTTTCGCGCGCTCGAAGGAAGCAACGATCTCGGCTTTTGCCGCGTCAGCGTTATCCCAACCTTCCACTTTCACCCACTTGCCTTTTTCCAGATCTTTGTAGTGCTCAAAGAAGTGGCCGATCTGTGCACGCAGCAGCTCAGGCAGGTCGTTAACGTCTTTAATGTGATCGTATTCTTTCGTCAGTTTGCTGTGCGGAACGGCAACCAGCTTGGCATCTTCGCCTGCTTCGTCAGTCATTTTCAGCACGCCAACAGGACGGCAACGGATCACGGAGCCTGGCTGTAGTGGATACGGGGTTGGCACCAGAACGTCAACCGGGTCGCCATCCAGAGACAGCGTGTGGTTGATGTAGCCGTAGTTGCATGGGTAGAACATCGCTGTAGACATGAAACGGTCTACAAACAGCGCACCGGTATCTTTATCAATTTCATATTTGATCGGATCGGCGTTCGCGGGAATTTCAATCACTACATAGATATCTTCCGGCAGATCTTTACCCGCCGGGACATTGTTCAGACTCATGTCGGTTTCCTTCTCTTAAACCTGAAATAGCGTGGCCGTCATTATAGCCAAAAAGCGTTTAATGTCCCTGATTTTTAGTGTGCGTGAGGGGGAGTGCGCTCGCGTTGGTCGTTTAAGTAAAAATACTTTCGTTACTAAAGTTTCTTTAAAGAAAGCAGGCTTGCTACCGATAGGAACATGATCAAGATCACGTTATGTGGAGCATTTCTCCGCATTTATTTATCATTTGTAATTCCAGGGAAACAACGATGTTAAGAAATATCACAATCAAGACGAGCTTGATTGCTTTGTTAGGCACGATGGTCCTGCTGTTATTGCTGGTCTGCGGAATTGGCATCACCTCAATCAATCAGGGAGTCACGTCGCTGACGACAATCGACAAGATTCAGGGGAAAGAAGTCACGGCGCTGGCGGGGAGTTATACCGCCTCGCTGCGTGCAAGAACGGGCGCGGCGTTGGCCGCTCGTCAGATGGAAAGCGGGTTGACCGATCTCGCAAATGCATCGGTCGCGCGAGCGGAAGCCTACACGGCGCTCTCCCAAAAAGAAATGGCGCGTTTTCTTTCTTACGGCACCGTAACGGAGCGCGGCGCCAGAATGGCGGCTGAGGTGAAAAGTAGCTACGAGCAGTACATGAGCCTTGGCGTTCAGCCGATGGTCGATGCGTTGAAACGCGGCGATGTTGCAGCCTATTACGTGCTGTTGCAAGACGTACTGCCGCCGCTCAGCGTTAAGATGGATAAGGTGGCGAACGAATTCCGCGACTTCGGCCTGGAAGTGGGAGAAACTATGCTGACAGACGCCGAGAACTTTGCGTTTGAGCGCCTGACGATCATTGGTGTTGCCTGTGTCGTCGTTCTGCTGCTGGTATTGGCTGCCTGGATTGCGCTGAAGCGTTCTATCCTTTCTCCGCTTGAAGAAACGGTCGCCCAATTGGAATTTATTGCCCGTGGCGATTTGACCCAGCGCATCGCCGAGGGTGGGAATAATGAAATAGGCCGCCTGATTCAGGCGATGCAGGTAATGCAGTCTTCACTGGCAACCGCCGTTGGGCGCGTTCGCGATGCCGGTATGCAAATTGATGTCGGCACGCGTGAACTGTCTTCTGGCAATACCCATCTGGCTGCGCGCACGGAAGAGTCTGCTTCATCGCTGGAAGAAACCGCCGCCAGTATGGAGCAGTTGACTGCCACGGTAGCGCTGAATGCGGAGAGTGCGGAACAAGCGCATACGCTGGCGCAAAATGTGTCGGATATCGCTAATAAGGGCAGCGAGACCGTCGGCAGCATGATTGAGAAAATGCAGATGATTTCCAGCAGTTCGGAGCGTATTGCCGATATTCTGGCGGTGATTGACGGTATTGCGTTCCAGACCAATATTCTGGCGCTGAACGCAGCGGTTGAAGCCGCACGTGCGGGTGAGCAGGGGCGTGGGTTTGCCGTGGTCGCGGGAGAAGTCCGCAATCTGGCGCAGCGCAGTGCCCAGTCGGCTAAAGAGATTAAAATGCTGATGGAAGAATCGCAGAGCCGTGTCAGTGAAGGCACCGCGATGGCAAAAATGGCGGGCGAAACGATGAATGACGTTTCTGGCGCCGTGGCACGCGTCACGTCCCTGATGCGTGAGATCTCAACGGCAACGCGTGAGCAGAGCAATGGGATTGGGCAGGTGAATCTGGCGGTGTCGCAGATGGATGAGGTCGCCCAGCAAAATGCGTCTCTGGTCGAAGAATCCGCCGCGGCCACGCGCTCGTTAGAAGATCAGGCGCGTCTGCTGGCAGAAAGCATGGCGCAGTTTAAAGTGCAGTCGCAGGAGCTTGCCGCTATCGGCCGATTCTAATTCCCCCTTCATACTTCAAGCTGCATGTGCGTTGGCGATACTCGGCCCATCTTGAGCCTCGCCCTGAAGGGCCGCCGCAAGCGGCGTTCAAATCGGCTAAGCCGATTTGTCCTCGCTCACCCCAGTCACTTACTTGTGTAAGCTCCTGGGGATTCACTGCGTCGCCGCGTTACAAGGCCATGCGGCCTTGTCCTAAAGGACCAACGCAGAGCGTTGTTCAAAACGCTCACGTTTTGTCACGCAACTCGAATTATTTAGGGGGATCTTTCATAAAAAAATTCCCGTGAAAACGGGAATTTTTTTGCCTTATGCTTCGGGGGGCGTTTGTTCGTCTTCTGGCTGTTTCTTCTTACGCAGCTTGTTCCAGATTTTATTTTCCTGTCCGCGCCATAGGCGCTGGATATTGTCGTGGTGACGCATCAGGATCAGACAAGAGAGCATCGCGACGGGAAAAGTAAACTGTGGCTTGAACCACCAAACATAAAACGGTGCGATGAGCGCACTGACGATGGCGCCGAGTGAGGAATAACCGCTCAGCAGGACGGTGAGTAGCCAGGTGCCAGTCATCAGTCCCGTCAGATCCCAGCCGATTGGTGCGATGGCACCAAAAGCCGTCGCCACACCTTTGCCGCCGCGAAAGTGGAAAAAGACCGGATAGATATGGCCGAGACAGGCAGCGATGGCGGTTAACCCAAGATAGAGCGGGGGAACGCCCAGTGCGTAAGCGGCCCAGACTGGCAGCATGCCTTTCAGGACATCAAAAACTAATACGGTTGCAGCGGCAGCCTTGCCGCCAATACGCAATACGTTAGTGGCTCCGGGGTTCCCGGAACCATGCTGACGCGGGTCAGGTAGCCCAGCAATTCTGCAAAACAAAATCGCACTGGAAATAGAGCCACACAGATACGCGATTAACATCATACCAAGCGCGGTAACACTCATAACGCCATTCCGTTTAATAAGGGTCGTTTTACTCTTCTCATCTGTGGATAATACGCACATTCCGTCGGAAGTGGTATCCGACAGCGACAAAAACAGAGAATGGCGTGATGGATATCGTATTTATTGAAGAACTTACTGTAATCACCACCATCGGTGTTTACGATTGGGAACAGACTATCCAGCAGAAACTGGTGTTCGATATCGAAATGGGCTGGGACAACCGTCAGGCCGCCGCCAGTGACGATGTGAATGACTGCCTGAGCTATGCTGATGTCAGCGATGCGGTGATTGCCCATGTGGCAAATCAGCGCTTTGCTCTGGTAGAGCGTGTCGCTGAAGAAGTCGCACACATGCTGATGCAGCGCTTCTCTATTCCCTGGCTGCGGATCAAGCTCAGCAAGCCGGGGGCGGTGGCGCAGGCGCGTCAGGTTGGGGTCATTATTGAACGTGGCGCACGATAAATCTTATTTAACAGAAAAATACTGATTTACGTGCAACTAAATCGTAACCCAAATAGTCTATACCCCAGTTATAGCGGCTCGCGAAAGTACGCGGCCGCTTTTTTATGGGCTGAATTTTCGTTTTATTAAAGGCAAGGATTTTTAGATGACTGACCTGCATTCATTGCTAATCGCATTTATTCTTGGCGTGGTCGAAGGACTGACCGAGTTTTTGCCCGTATCGTCTACGGGGCATATGATTATTGTTGGTCACTGGTTAGGGTTTGTTGATGAGAAAGCCAAGACGTTTGAAGTGATTATTCAGCTTGGCTCGATTCTGGCCGTTGTCGTGATGTTCTGGCGCCGTCTCTTTGGTTTGATTGGTATTCACTTCGGTGAAGTCCCGCATGAGGGGCATACGGCGGGTCGTCTGAAATTGACGCACATCTTGCTGGCTATGATTCCCGCTGTGGTGCTTGGGCTGATTTTCCATGACGTGATCAAATCGTTGTTTTACCCACAGAACGTGATGTATGCGCTGGTTATCGGTGGTTTTCTGCTGTTAGCGGCGGAATGGCTTAAGCCTAAAAAGCCGCGCGCCGTCGGGCTGGATGACATCACGCATCGTCAGGCATTTATGATTGGCTGTTTTCAATGTCTGGCGCTGTGGCCCGGTTTTTCACGTTCGGGGGCGACCATTTCCGGCGGGATGCTGGTGGGCGTCAGCCGCTATGCGGCTTCCGAATTCTCTTTTATTCTGGCGGTTCCCATGATGATGGGCGCGACCGTTCTGGATCTGTATAAAAGCTGGCATTTCCTGTCGCTGTCCGATGTACCGATGTTTGCCGTTGGTTTTGTGACGGCGTTTATCGTGGCGCTGATTGCGATTAAAACCTTCCTGAAAGTCATCAAACGCATCTCGTTTGTCCCGTTTGCGATTTACCGTTTTATCGTCGCGGGCGTCGTTTACATGGTGTTTATGTAAGACCGATCGTGTCGGTAGTCGTTAGATAGACCGTGAGAGAGAAGAGGCCACGCATTAGCGTGGCCTCTTTGTTTCAGGATGGGGCTGAGGCATCCGGCTGCTGGGCTTTCCAGTCTGCCAATGCCTGAGTGCGGCGACGTGTTAGCTCATTGCGCACGTCAATGCCTTTAAAACCGTCAGCGACGACGGCCGTACTGCTGACCTGACTGGCAACGCGGAAGGCTTCACGCAGATAGTCGCCTTGTGGATAAGGCGTATCTTCAAAACCCGCCCGCCCTCTGGCATCGGCTTCGCTAGTGAGCCCTAACTGCTCCAGACGCTGTGGTTTGCGCCAGACATCAATGGCATCAAATAACTTCAGCAGCGTTTTGGGTTGTAGCACCTGCACGGTATGAATCAGGTCATGATATTCCGCAACCAGTTTCGCTAAATCGCGAATTGGGTTAGGCACGCGCAGGCGCTGACACAGTGCTTCAACCAGTTTGACACCCGCCGGGCCATGGCCGTGATGCCGTGGCCACAGTTCGGGAGGCGTCAACCCTTTCCCTAAATCGTGGCACAGCGTGGCAAAGCGTACGTCAATCTCAGGGCTGAGGCGTGCGGCCATCGCCACCGTCATCATGGTATGAATGCCGGTATCGATTTCCGGGTGCCACTTGGCAGGGGCGGGCACACCGTACAGATTATCGATCTCTGGAAACAGTACGGCCAGCGCGCCGCAGTCACGCAGCACCTGAAAATAGACATCGGGCGATGACGTGCCAAGCGCTTTTTCCGTCTCTTTCCAGACCCGCTCTGGCGTTAGGTAAGCCAGTTCGCCCTCATACGCCATTTTTTGCATCAGCGCCATGGTTTCTTCTGCAATCTGGAAGCCGAGATGAGCAAAACGCGCGGCAAAACGGGCAACGCGCAGCACTCGTAACGGATCTTCGCTGAACGCGTCGGATACGTGGCGCAGTACGCGATTCTCAAGATCGCGACGACCATGATAAGGGTCGATGAGATCGCCATGCTCAGTGCGGGCAATGGCATTGATGGTCAAATCGCGGCGAAGCAAATCCTGCTCTAGCGTGACATCAGGCGCGGCATGGCAGACAAAACCGGTATAGCCTTTGTCGGATTTTCGCTCGGTACGTGCGAGTGCGTATTCATCGCGGCTAACGGGGTGTAAGAAAACGGGGAAATCCTTTCCAACCTGCTGGTAACCCTGCTCTAGCAGATTCTCCGGCGTCGCGCCGACCACCACCCAATCTTTCTCGGTGACGGGTAAACCCAGCAGGCTGTCCCGAACAGCGCCGCCGACAAGGTAAATCTTCAACGTCGGGCTCCTGAATCAATAACCAATACTTCACCACATACTACCATCTTTGCGCCGCCGCGTAGGCTGCAAAGAAAAATGCCTGCAAGAAGCAGTAATACTGTTCACTTAAGCGTGGATTTAGGGGGAAACACGGTGATGAGGTTCCCGCAGGGATACCTCGCACGGTGGTAGCCCCCGGTATCTCGATTCTTAAACGATCGGCATTATGCAAGAAGCAGGCACTTATTTCGATTAGTTCATCCAGCGGTCATTTTTCTTTTTGCGCGGGATGATGTGTGGCAACAGCAGACCCAGCAGCAGGCCGATGCCCGCCACGCCGCCGCCGTACATAAACCACTGTAAAATGATGGTGCGTTGCTTATCATCAAGCTGGACATTCGCCGCGCTGACTTTCTTTTGCGCCACGATAAGCTGATTTTTCAGATCCTGATTTTCCTGACGTAATCCGTTGATAACACTATCGCTGCCCGCGACTTTCTGCTGCATATCTGCGGTGCGCTGGTTCCAGGTCTGATCGATATTATTCAGTTTGTCCGTCAGGTCTTTGACCTGATTCTCCAGTTCGGGCACCCGCGTGCGCAGGCTCGGCGTATTGCTCAACTGGTCGAGCGGGATCCAGGTAGTGCGGTTTTTGTCATCACGAATCTGTGCATAGCCCGCGTTTTCATTAACGCTGAGTAGCGTGACCTCTGCACCCGCATTCAGTGTGCCGACGATACGATATTGATTGCCCGGGCCACTGTGGACATACGTCAATAACTCATCGGAAATATAGCGTTTTTCTTCCGCCTGTGTGGTCCAACTCAGCGTGAGAGAAAATAAAGTAAAACAGAGTAAGCCTAATTTCTGCATAAGATCATCATGTTGCGTTAATGGTGGTCTGATAGTAGAGGCTTAAGTCTGACGAGGCAACGTATAAACCGAAATGAGAACAGTCTTAGAACCTAGCCATTAGGGCTATTTCACATCAATCACACCTGCTGGAACAGGTTCTTAGACGGTGTTTAAGCGCGGAAAATAGCGTACTGGTGACAGGTTTGCATAAGAAATGCGCGCTTGTTCGCAGGTGAAAAAGAGTGTGTACGGTAAGGGTAGTAAGGCGAAGTAAAATGTTATTTACTGACAGGATAATGAACGCGGTTTTGGTGTTGTGAATGCTATGAGTGAAGAAATTGAACTGAAGTTTATTGTTCATCCAGACAGCGTTGAATCGCTGTTGACGCAACTGGCTGAATGGGAAAGTGATTATAGCCAGTATGAGCACATGCGTGCTCAGCGTCTGAGCAATACTTATTATGAGACGGCGGACAACTATCTGCGACGCAACGGCATCGGTCTGCGTATTCGTGGCGAGAATGAACGCTATGAAATGACGGCGAAGACAGCCGGTAAGGTCATTGGCGGGCTGCATCAACATCCTGAATATAACGTTGAACTGGATAAAGCTGAGCTGGATCTCAGCCTGTTTCCAGCGGAAGTCTGGCCGGAAGAGTGCGATGTTGAGGCGTTGCAGTCATCGCTCAACCCGCTGTTTAGCACGGAGTTTACGCGTGAAAAGTGGGTGTTTACTTACTATCAAAGCGTGATTGAAGTGGCGTTAGATCGTGGTGAAATTCGTGCCGGGGATCTGAGTGAACCGCTGTGTGAATTGGAGATGGAACTTAAGATTGGTCAGACTACCCACCTGCTGGAACTGGCAAAGGAAATCGCAGAGTTTGGTGGTATGCGGCAGGGCAGCCTCAGTAAGGCCGCGCGCGGATACCATCTGGCAAAAGGTAACCCGGTTCGCGAGTATCTTCCTCTCAATAGATTAGTTGTCGATCCAAAAACCACTATCGATCAGGCTATCCGTGCGGCGCTGGAACTGGGGTTGAGCCACTGGCAATACCACGAAGAACTGTGGGTCAGAGGGAACCCTTCTGCCCGCGAAGCGCTGCCTGAAGCCAGCGCGTTGATGCGCGAAATGTTGGTACTGGTAGGCGGCGTCGTGCTACGCAAAGTCACCACGCTTTTTCGCTCGGCTCTCGCTACTTTGGAGTCCCGGTTACAAAGCGCCAGTGGCGCAGACGTCTGTTACAGCACTGACTACCTGCAAAGTAAGTTGGTACTGACTTCTTGGCTGGTCGAGTCTGGCTGGCGGGACCATATGGATAATAAAGATCGCATTAAGCTACAGGGATCGTTCAAACGCTTTGCTGACATTATGCTAAGCCGTAGCACTGCCGAGCTGAAAAGCGCTTTTGCTTCTAAATTGACGGAAACGCAGTACGAACAGCAAATCCCTCGTCTGCAACGTAGTCTCTGCGCTTTTCTTCTCTTGTCCGGTGCGTATCCGGCGGAACAGGTGGAAGCCTACATAGAACACTGGCGGACCTTACTCCAGGAAATTGAGAGACTTGCTGCCGGGAAGGCGCCTTCCGTGTATCTGGAAGCCTACCGTAAAGAGGCGCTGGCCTTGTCTCCGTTCTGGCTACATAGCGGCGGACAGTCACAGTAACCGTTAACTGCCGCTTGTCAGTGAAGATAGGCGGCGCATCAAGGGAACCCCCATGCCGATACTTCCTTTGCCTGCTTTACCTGTGCTTCTGACGGAACAATCTCAGCGTGCGCTCTCGCGTTTGCGGGAAGCCGCACCTGATGAACCGATAACGGACAGCGACACTGCTGTTTTGGCATTGAGCGATTTTGTCAACGATGCGCTTTCGCTACATCCTGACTGGTGGCAAGGAATTCATCAGCAACCGCCGCAGCCTGAAGAGTGGCAGCATTACGCCGACTGGTTAAGTCGCGCCCTGGCCGATGTTAACGATGAAAATGCGTTAATGGCGGCATTGCGTCGGTTTCGCCGCCATATGCTGACGCGAATTGCGTGGTCGCAGGCGCTGCAAACCAGTACCACGGAACACACGCTGCGTCAGTTGAGCGAACTGGCCGAGGTGGTGATTGTGGCGGCAAGAAGCTGGCTATATCAGGCCTGTTGCCGTGAATGGGGGACGCCGTGCAATGCGCAGGGCGTGGCGCAGCCTCTGCTGATTCTGGGTATGGGGAAACTAGGCGGGGGAGAGCTGAATTTCTCTTCAGATATCGATCTGATCTTCGTCTATCCCGAAAATGGTCATACACAAGGCGGACGGCGCGAACTGGATAACGCACAGTTCTTCACGCGTCTGGGGCAGCGGCTCATTAAGGTGCTGGATCAGCCTACCGTCGATGGTTTTGTTTACCGCGTGGATATGCGGCTACGCCCTTTTGGCGACAGCGGACCGTTGGTGCTCAGCTTTGCGGCCATGGAGGATTATTATCAGGAGCAAGGCCGCGACTGGGAACGCTATGCGATGGTCAAAGCGCGCCTGATGGGCGGAATGGACGATGCTTACAGTCAGGAACTGCGCAGTACGCTGAAGCCCTTCGTCTTCCGTCGCTATATTGATTTCAGCGTGATCCAGTCGCTGCGAAATATGAAGAGCATGATTGCCCGCGAGGTTCGTCGTCGGGATCTGCGCAACAACATCAAACTGGGTGCCGGCGGGATTCGTGAAATCGAATTTATTACGCAGGTTTTCCAACTGATTCGCGGCGGCCGTGAGCCGGGATTGCAGGGGCGTTCGCTGCTGCCGACGCTCCAGCATGTGGGAGCGCTGGGACTATTAACGCCGCAACAGGTGCTTGCTCTCAGTAACGCTTACCTGTTTCTGCGCCGTCTGGAGAACCTGTTGCAGGCCATTGCCGATGAGCAGACCCAAACCCTGCCGGGTGATGAACTGAACCAGCAGAGGCTAGCGTGGGGAATGGGGTGCGACAGCTGGGCCACACTGCAATCCATGCTGTCGCAGCATATGCAGGCGGTGCGCCACGTATTTGATGATCTGATTGGCGATGATGCGCCAGACAATAATGATATCCCCGAACATAGCAGCTATAGCAGTCTGTGGCAGGATACGTTGGATGACGGTGAACTGGCCCCGTTGACGCCACATCTTACGGAAACCGTGCGTGAGAAGCTGATGAAGACGATTGTGGCGTTCCGCAACGATGTGGCGAAACGCACAATCGGGCCGCGCGGTCGGGACGTGCTGGATCAGCTTATGCCGTGCTTACTGGCGGAGGTCTGCGCCCGTCAGGAGGCGGATACGGTGCTGTCTCGATTAACGCCGCTGCTGCTGGGGATCGTTACCCGTACCACTTATCTCGAACTGTTGTTGGAATCCCGTGCTGCGCTCGGTCAGTTGATTCGCCTGTGTGCGGCTTCGCCGATGGTGGCCAGCCAACTGGCGCGCTACCCCCTTCTGCTGGATGAATTACTCGATGCGTCCACACTGTATCAGCCGACGGCACCGGGCGCGTATGCCGATGAGCTACGCCAGTATTTGATGCGTGTCCCTGAAGATGATGAAGAACAGCAGTTGGAAGCGGTTCGCCAGTTCAAGCAGTCGCAGCAGTTGCGTATTGCCGCAGGTGATATCGGCGGCGTCCTGCCGGTGATGAAAGTGAGCGATCACTTAACGTACCTGGCAGAAGCGATTATTGCGGCAGTGGTTCAGCAGGCGTGGGGACAGATGGTGGCGCGCTACGGTCAGCCGTCCCATTTACAGCATCGTGAAGGTCGTGGGTTTGCCGTGATTGCCTATGGCAAGCTCGGCGGCTGGGAACTGGGGTATAGCTCCGATCTCGATCTGGTGTTCTTGCTGGATTGTCCATCAGACGTGATGACGGATGGCGAACGCAGTATTGATGGTCGCCAGTTCTACCTGCGTCTCGCACAGCGTGTGATGCACCTGTTTAGCACCCGGACGTCATCAGGCATTTTGTATGAAGTGGATGCTCGTCTGCGGCCATCGGGCGCGGCGGGCATGCTGGTGAGTACAGTAGAAGCATTTGATGAGTATCAGCGTAATGAAGCGTGGACGTGGGAGCATCAGGCTTTGGTGCGTGCGCGCATGGTGTACGGCGAAAGCGGCGTGCAGCAGACCTTTGAGTCTATTCGCCGCGGTATTCTGTGCGCAGAGCGTGATGCGAATACCCTGCGGACTGAAGTGCGCGAAATGCGGGAAAAAATGCGTCAGCATCTGGCGAACAAAGATAAAGCGCTCTTTGATATCAAAACGGATGCGGGCGGCATTACGGATATTGAATTTATTGCCCAGTATCTGGTACTGCGTTATGCCGCTCAGGAACCGCGTTTGACCCGCTGGTCAGACAACGTGCGCATTCTGGAACTGATGGCGCAGTATGGCGTGATGGAAGAGAGCGAAGCCAATGCGCTCAAGCTGGCCTACGTCACCATGCGCAATGAGTTACACCATCTGGCCTTGCAGGAACTGTCCGGGCGGGTCAGTAAGGATCGGTTTGTGGCGGAAAGAGAGCAGGTGCTGGTGAGTTGGAATAAGTGGCTGGTAGGAGAGTAAGTTCCCTCCGTCTATCTAGACAACGGGTTATGTGATAAATGCCGCGTCCGGTGACGCGGCGGTGACGTGTAATTATCGTGCCTATGATATTATTACGCGCATTATGCGAAATAAGCCTGGAGTAGAGGATGAAAGTGACGCTGCCTGATTTCCGTCAAGCGGGTGTGTTAGTGGTGGGTGATGTCATGCTGGATCGTTACTGGTACGGGCCGACCAGCCGAATTTCACCAGAGGCACCCGTACCTGTGGTCAAGGTGGATACGATCGAAGAGCGTCCCGGTGGCGCGGCGAACGTCGCGATGAATATCGCAGCGCTGGGCGCGGGGTCGCGGCTGGTGGGGTTAACGGGTATTGATGATGCTGCACGCGCACTGAATGCCAAGCTTGGTGAAGTGAATGTGAAGTGCGACTTTGTCTCGGTTCCTACACATCCGACGATTACCAAATTGCGTGTGCTGTCGCGTAATCAGCAGTTGATTCGGCTGGATTTTGAGGAAGGCTTTGAAGGCATTGATCCTCAGCCGATCATTGAGCGTATTCAACTGGCACTGCCAAAAATTGGCGCACTGGTGCTGTCTGACTATGCAAAAGGCGCATTAGCGCATGTGCAAACCATGATTCAGACGGCAAAAGACGCTGGTGTTCCGGTGCTGATCGACCCGAAAGGCACGGATTTTTCCCGCTACCGTGGCGCGACATTGCTGACGCCGAACCTGTCTGAGTTTGAAGCAGTCGCAGGGCGTTGCAAAACGGAAGAAGAGCTGGTTGAGCGTGGTATGCAACTGGTTGCCGATTATGATCTGTCCGCGTTGCTGATTACCCGTTCTGAGCAAGGGATGACGCTGCTACAGCCGGGCAAAGCACCGCTGCATTTGCCAACGCAGGCGCAGGAAGTGTATGACGTGACTGGTGCAGGCGATACCGTCATTGGCGTGCTGGCTGCTGCGCTGGCGGCAGGTAATCCACTGGAAGAAGCCTGTTTTCTGGCGAATGCCGCCGCAGGCGTCGTCGTTGGCAAGCTGGGTACGTCAACGGTTACCCCGATTGAGCTGGAAAATGCGATCCGTGGCCGTGCCGACACCGGGTTTGGCGTGATGACAGAAGAACAGCTGAAACAGGCGGTTGAACTGGCGCGCCAGCGGGGCGAGAAGATTGTGATGACCAACGGTTGCTTCGATATTCTGCATGCTGGGCATGTGTCTTATCTGGCAAATGCTCGCAAACTAGGCGACCGGTTAATTGTTGCAGTCAACAGCGATGCCTCAACCAAACGCCTGAAGGGGCCGACTCGCCCCGTCAACCCACTGCCGCAGCGGATGATCGTGCTGGGTGCGTTGGAAGCCGTTGATTGGGTTGTGCCGTTTGAAGAAGATACGCCGCAGCGCCTGATTGCCAGCATTCTGCCGGACATTCTGGTGAAAGGCGGAGATTACCAGCCACATGAAATCGCCGGTAGTGAAGAAGTCTGGGCCAACGGCGGTGAAGTGAAAGTCCTGAACTTTGAGGACGGCTGCTCGACGACGAACATCATCAACACGATTAAAGCTAACACGTCTCAATCTTAAAAAATAAAACTGACGGCGTTCGCACTGTTCCGATGCTGTTCAGACCGCAAGCTAATGATTCTCGCTCTGACACATCACGGGCGAGAATCATAACAATCATAACGCCGACAGGGCGACACGTCAGATAAAACAGGTATGAAACCAGTGAAGAAAGAACCAGCCGAAGTGAATGTGGTCGCACTGCGGGTAGCGGAGTTGCGCCGGGTCTTACGCCATCACGAATACAAATATCACGTTGAAGATGCGCCCGAAATTCCTGATGTTGAATATGACAAACTCATGCAGGAACTGAAAGCGTTAGAGGCGGATCACCCCGAGCTGGTAACCAGCGATTCTCCCACGCAGCGAGTGGGGGCAGCGCCGCTGGCGGCATTTGAACAGGTTCGCCATGAAGTGCCGATGTTATCGCTGGATAACGTATTTGATGAAGAGAGCTATCTGGCCTTCAGCAAGCGAATTGGCGACAGGCTGAAAAACGGTGACGATCTGACATTTTGCTGTGAGCTAAAGCTGGATGGTTTAGCGGTCAGCCTGCTGTATGAAGACGGCGTTCTGGTGCAGGCAGCCACGCGCGGGGATGGCACGACAGGGGAAAATATCACCAGTAACATTCGTACCGTGGCGGCGATTCCGTTGCGCCTTGACGGTGACAATATTCCGCGCCGTGTCGAAGTGCGCGGTGAAGTGTTTATGAAACACCGCGGTTTTGAAAAGCTGAACGAAGAAGCCCGCCGAACGGGAAGTAAAGTCTTTGCCAACCCGCGTAATGCTGCTGCCGGATCGCTACGCCAGCTCGACCCACGTATTACGGCTAAACGTCCGCTGACCTTCTTCTGCTATGGCGTCGGCCTGCTGGAAGGCGGCGAATTGCCTGCCAGCCACTGGGAACGGCTGATGCAGTTCAAAGCGTGGGGATTGCCGGTGAGTGACAACATCAAGCTCTGTACCGGTCCAGCCGAGGTGCTCGATTTTTATCGTCAGGTCGAACAAACCCGTAGTTCGCTAGGCTTTGATATCGACGGCGTCGTTGTCAAAGTTGACTCTCTGGAACTGCAAGAGCGGCTAGGGTTCGTTGCCCGCGCGCCTCGCTGGGCAGTAGCCTTTAAATTCCCGGCGCAGGAACAGCTGACCTGGGTACGTGATGTGGAGTTTCAGGTTGGGCGTACAGGGGCGATTACGCCAGTCGCGCGTCTGGAACCGGTCGCCGTGGCTGGGGTCATCGTCAGCAATGCCACACTGCACAATGCGGATGAAATTGAGCGGCTAGGTTTGCAGATTGGCGATCGCGTGATTGTGCGTCGAGCGGGGGATGTGATCCCACAGATCGTCGGCATCGTGGAATCTGAACGGCCAGAAACGGTACAACCGATCGTTTTCCCTGCGGCCTGTCCCGTGTGTGGATCTGATGTGGAACGCGTAGAAGGGGAGGCCGTTACGCGCTGTACCGGTGGGTTGATCTGTGGCGCCCAGCGCAAAGAGGCGCTGAAGCATTTTGTTTCTCGCCGTGCGTTGGATGTGGAAGGCATGGGCGATAAGATCATCGATCAGTTAGTGGAAAAAGAGTACGTCAAGACGCCAGCCGATCTGTTTCGCCTAAGCGCAGGGATCATGACGGGTCTGGATCGCATGGGGCCGAAGTCTGCGATGAATCTGGTCAATGCGTTGGAAAAGGCGAAAAGCACGACGCTGGCGCGCTTCCTGTATGCATTGGGGATTCGTGACGTTGGCGAATCAACCGCTGCCAACCTGGCTGCCCATTTTGGTTCTCTGGAAGCACTTTTTGCTGCCGATGAAGAAGCACTGCTGGCGGTGCCGGATGTCGGTAAAGTCGTTGCCGCACATGTACGCCATTTCCTTGAGGAAGAGCATAACCAAACCGTTATTCGTGAACTGACCGATCCTGCGGGCATCAACATTCACTGGCCTGAGGTTCTGGTCGTTAAAGTCGAAGAGATCGACAGCCCATTTGCGGGGAAAACGGTGGTATTGACCGGATCGTTGAGCATTTTGTCCCGTGACGAAGCCAAAGATCGGCTAACGGCGTTAGGAGCAAAGGTAAGTGGCAGCGTCTCGAAGAAAACCGATATGGTGATCGCGGGTGAAGCCGCAGGATCTAAGCTGGCAAAAGCGCAGGAGTTAGGGATCCCGGTGATCGACGAGGCGGAAATGATTCGACTATTGGGGGAGTAAGCGGTGGAAAAAGAAGACCTGATAGACATTGCCAGGATGCAGATGCCCTTTGGTAAATACAAAGGGCGAGTGCTGATTGATTTGCCTGAAGAGTACCTGCTGTGGTTCTCCCGCAAGGATGAATTTCCTAACGGTCGTTTAGGGGAACTGATGCAAATGACGCTGGCAATCAAGATAGAGGGTCTGCAAGGGTTGGTAACACCGCTAAAGCGACCCCAATCCTGACTGTCCATTTTCTGCGGTAACGTCTGACGAAAAAAAGGTCGCTTCAATCAAGCGACCTTTTACGTTTATCGACTACCCATCCCTAATGCAGACTAGACGTAGATATTAATCTGGTTGTCTGCTGTCGGGCGATTAACGCCTTCTTCTTTAGCATATTGAGCCGAAGCAGAGGAAGAGGTGTCAGACTGCTGTTCTGATTTTTCACTCTGCAAGCGGGCAATTTGTGCCTGTAACGCCTGGATCTGTGCTTGAATGGCCTGCTGTTGCTGTTCGATCAGTTTACGTTCATCATCGCTTTCTGCGCTGGAAGCTGACTCGGTCAATTTACTCACCTGTTTGGTAAGCGCCTGAACCTGCTTGGTTAGCTGCGCAATCTGCTGCTCTGAGGTGTTGCTGCTTTTACTGCTGCTTGCTGTTGTTGTCGTTACGCTGATACTGCTGATGGTGTTTGACATTTTCCCTCCTGAAAATGAAAAGATGCCGATATACCCGAATTATTTGGGGTACAAGCCGTTATATCGGCAATTTAAGCACTTTCTCGAAGGGGATATTGTTGGCAATGAAACATGAAATACTCACTTTCCTGATAGCTCATGTAACAAAATGTATCAATCAGGAAAGGGAGAGAAATAAAGAAGGGAATGCGTCAGATATTCCGGTCAGACGTAGATATCAATACCGCCTTTTTTGTCTTTATTTTCAGTTTGTTGTGATGTCGTTTTTGACGCAGCCTCGGCCGCTTTCTTTTCTGCTTCTTCTTTTTGGATACGGGCAATTTCGGCATAGAGCGCCTGAATTTGCGCCTGGATCATCTGCTGCTGCTGCTTGATGAGTTTACGCTTGGCTTCGCTTTGCGCTTTTTCGGCCGACGTGCCCAATTGAAGAGAGAATGTCCGTTAACTGCCGTACACGTTAATTGCGCTGTTCAGTCGCCTGGCCTGAAGGTTTAACCCTTCCGCGGCTTCTGTAGAGTGCGTAACCATATCGGTATTGCGCTGTGTCATTTGTTCTATCTGCGCAATGGAGGTATTGATCAGGCCCAATGCCGAGGTTTGCTCATGTGTTGCGTTGCTGATCTCTTTGATCATGGTGGAGACCTGCAAGACTTCATCAACGATGTCGCTAATATGTTTGCCCGCGTTTTCGACCATTGTGCTGCCCTGTTTCACACTTTCAACGTTAGCGTCGATGAGCGCTTTAATCTCTTTGGCCGCAGAGGCGGAATGCTGTGCTAAATTGCGAACTTCGGCGGCCACCACGGCAAACCCTCGTCCCTGTACGCCAGCACGTGCCGCTTCAACCGCCGCATTCAGCGCAAGGATGTTAGTCTGGAAGGCAATACTGTCTATCACGCCAATGATATCAACGATCTTATCGCTGGCGCTGGAAATGGAATCCATCATACCGATGGTTTCCTTCATGATATTGCCACCTTTAAGTGCGGTACTACTGGCGGTTTCTGCCATGGTGGTGGCCTGTGCCGCGGTTTCTGCACTTTGCTGCACGGCAACGGTAATTTCTTCAATGGCGGCAGCGGTTTGTTGCAGATTTGCCGATGTTTCTTCTGTCCGCGTATTCAGGTCGATATTGTTTTCCGCCAGCTTATGGCTGACGTTGGTAATACCGTTTACCTGGGTGCTGACGTCATCAACCAGCGAGTGTAAATTCAGGCCAAACTGGTTAACGGAACGCAGCAGCAAGCCGATTTCGTCTACCCGATTCAGATGGATATGCTTTACTTTACGGCCTGATACCACATGCTGAGCCTGTTTCAGTATCGTCCTGATTGGTTGTGCAATTTGCTTTTGCAGAAACTGATCCATGATGACAATGAGTGACAGCGCGAGCGCCAGCAGCCACAGTGGATTCATGCCGCTGAAAGCAAGCAGCGTGGGAATGAGTCCCGCCGTCAGTACCGTGATGCGTAAGCGCCAGCGGACTGACAATTTCTGCAGCAGCGACAGCGGCGCAAAGAGTCCGGTGCGAACCACCAGCCCTTTGTAAAACTTACGGCTACCCGCCTGTTTTTTCTGCACGGCGCTATACAGCGCTTCGGCAGATTTGATCTCCTCGGCGCTGGGCGTGTTACGTACCGAGATATAGCCCGCGAGATGCTCCTGCTGGTAGACCGGCGTAACGTTGGCGCGAACCCAATAGTGGTCGCCGTTATTGCGACGGTTTTTAACTAATCCTGTCCAGCTATCGCCTTGTTTTAACGTAAACCACATGTCGGCATAGGCTTCAACGGGCATGTCTGGATGACGCACAATATTGTGTGGCTGGTTGATGAGCTGCTCTTCAGAAAAACCGCTAACCTTAATGAAGGCAGAGTTGGCATAAGTAATGTGGCTGTGAATATTTGTCGTGGACATCAATATGGTGTCCATGTCTAACAGATACTCCTGCTGTGTAACAGGTGTATTCACTCTCATGAGAAACCCCGGCGTACGTATCCCGCTCAGTTCCCAGGTTCAGCCATACTGACCGCTTTTCTCGTTTCAGTTGTTCTGATTATTACAGAGGCTGATACGCTGTGTCGCTGCCGCGTGGTACATCCCGTGAAATCTGTCAGGCATATTGCTGTGTAAATATTCAAGTTATTCAAATGGGTATACTGAAATTTTTTGGGCGCTCACTCATTTATATAAAATAATGCTAAGCATTATTTATGAGCGGGCTATTGACCCTATATTGTGCGTGATGGAGTTTTTGTAACTGTATCCGCCATACTTCAAGTTGCATGTGCGTTGGCTGCGTTACTCGGTCCACTTACGTGGACCTCGCCCCGCTGGGGCCGCTGCAAGCAGCGTTCAAATCTGCCTCTGGCAGATTTGTCAGTCACCCGAATCACTTACCTGAGTAAGCTCATCGGGATGAAATGAGAGACATCCTGTCTCTCACCGAAGGCCAGCCGTTGGCTGGTCAAATTCGTTCCCGACGAATTTGTCCTTCGCTTGCCGCGTTACAAGGCTTATAAATAAGCCTTGCCCTAAATAGCTTTGCATAATAGCGCTACACTCGCTGAAGACGGCATCCCGTCAGCACTGGCCTCGCACGATGAGAAGTGAAGCATCAATGTGCGAAGTTATTTAGCGAGCCAACGCTTTGCGTTGTTCAAACGTTAACGTTTGTCCTGAAACTCGAATTATTTAGGATATATATTTTTGTAACAAATATTTCATCAGTGTTAGCACGCTTTTTCAGCACGCGTAAATTTATGATGAGGAGGATTACCTGTCAATTGATTCATTTTATTGGCAATAAATAATCGGTAAAAAAATGATTAAAAATAAGCGTAGGGATAAATAGGGATTATTCTTAAAGAAGTTTTTTAATCAATCAAGTTGACGCTAAGAAGAATCATTTGTTAAGTTTTTTTTATTTTTTCTTTGCGTTAATGAAATTAAATGTTGCCTTGCTGAGGTTTATTCTTTTAATTACCGCTTTTCTTTCATTTTTATTGATGCTGAATTTATTGTAGATCAAATAATGCCATCCGCAGGCCAGATAATGGATCTGGCCTGCAGAGAACGATAATCAGGTTACCGGTGCCGGATTGAAAACGGCTAGGGCGTTATGCAGCCCCCATTGATCGGACCAGGTTTTTTTCTTGCCGCTGGCGATGTCTAGAATTAAGTGAAAAAGCTGCCAGCCCACGTCTTCGATTGTGGCTTCTCCGGTAGCAATCGTACCAGCATCAATATCCATCAGATCGTGCCAGCGGTTTGCCAATGCAGTGCGGGTTGCCATTTTGATGACGGGCACCGCGGGCAGGCCATAGGGCGTACCGCGGCCGGTAGTGAAGACCTGCACGGTGATACCGGAAGCAAGCTGCTGCGTGCCACACACGAAGTCACTGGCGGGCGTTGCGGCGTAAATCAGCCCACGTTTGGTTGGGCGTTGACCGGGTGACAGAACTTCGACAATAGCGCTGGTGCCAGATTTGGCGATGGAACCGAGCGCTTTTTCCACCACGTTCGCCAGACCTCCTTTTTTATTGCCTGGTGAGGGGTTGGCGCTACGATCGGTCTGGCCGCTGTCGAGGTAATTATCGTACCAGGCCATTTCTTCCAGCAGACGTTTACCGACTTCTTCATTGATGGCACGCGGCGTTAACAGATGAATGGCGTCGCGGACTTCAGTCACTTCGGAGAACATAACGGTTGCGCCGCAGCGAACCAGCAGATCGGATGCAAAACCGACGGCTGGGTTAGCGGTGACGCCAGAGAAAGCATCGCTGCCGCCACACTGCATGCCGACAACCAATTCTGAGGCCGGACAGGTTTCACGCTGACGTTTGTTTAGCCGTTGCAGGTGTTTGTCTGCCATCGTCAGGATGTCATCCACTATCGAGCGGAAACCCACGTGGTGTTCATCCTGCAAACGGACAATACTACTGTCATCAAGCGAGATAGCCTGTACGTCTGATGTCCCTTCGAGCAGGCGCTCCGGCTGTAATTTTTCACAACCCAGGCCGACAACCAGAATTTCACCGCCAAAATTCGGGTTTAGCGCCAGGTTGTGAATGGTGCGAATAGGAACGACCGCCGCAGGCGCATTGATTGCCACGCCACAGCCGTAGAGGTGGTTGAGTGCCACCACGCCATCCACATTGGGATAGTTAGGCAGTAAATCGCGCTCGATAATTTTGACGACGTAGTCCACCACGCCGGCGACGCAGTGCACACTGGTGCTAATGCCCAGCAGATTTTTCGTGCCTACGCTGCCATCGGCATTGCGGTAGCCCTCAAAGGTGTAGCCTTCCAGCGAAGGAAGAGAGGGGGGGACTTTCGTCGCCAGTGGCAGGGTGTCCAGCGCGGGAGCCTGAGGCAGCTCGACTAAAGATTCATCAATCCAGCTTCCTTTAGGAATATCGCGTAGCGCATACCCGATAATTTCTCCATAGCGGATAATTGCGCCTGATTTGGCGATATCAACAAGGGCAACTTTGTGGCCCTGCGGAACATGTTCAATTAATTCCAGATTATCATTAAAACGGGTTCCGACACGTAAGCCATTATTATTAACAACAATGGCAACATTATCAGAATCGTGGACCTTAATATAAAGTGGCTGCTCTTGTGCAGCATTACTTTCTGATTTATCTGACATGATGCAAGCCTTTATTATTGGTTTGGCAGAAACGCCGTGGTAGTGATTACCACGCTATTACTTCATTGCTCGCTAACGAGTATACGTGAGGTTCTCTTCTCGTACATTATGCAATTGACCTAAGTCCGGGCTTTTTGTTCCTGATTTATCAGGCGAAGACCCAGTTTTTGGTGAGTTTGATCACATTCTGCTGGCGTGTGGTTTTTACGGAGGAAATGAAAATAATGTGTAGGAATGTAAAAAGAGAATAGCGGCATTTTTCGTGAAATACCTCGCACTATATAGGGCAAGTGCACCAACATATTCAAAAGGACATTTTTAATGTTGGGCTTTTATCTAGTGAGCGGTCAGTAGGTAAAAATTATAATGATCTGGCGAGTTGAAGATGTCAGCTAATTACTCTGAAGCTATATAGCCTGGCTATTCGCAAAAAAAAATTAAAAATGGGAATTTAACTATACCCTAAATAATTCGAGTTTCAGGTAGGCGGCAAGAGAAGGACAAATTCGTCGGGAACGAATTTGACCAGCCAACGGCTGGCCTTCGGTGAGAGACAGGATGTCTCTCATTTCATCCCGATGAACTTACTTAGGTAAGTGATTCGGGTGACTGACAAATCTGCCAGAGGCAGATTTGAACGCTGCTTGCAGCGGCCCCAGCGGGGCGAGGTCCACGTAAGTGGACCGAGTAACGCAGCCAACACACATGTAACTTGAAGTATGACGGGGATATCCACTGATCTTCATTCTGATAACCCTACACGTTATCTGTTATTCGGAATGAATGAGCGAACCGCGATTGAAGCAGGAGTTCATCATGAATACAGTAAGCTCAGCAGCTGGCGCGATACAAAAGAGAACAAACGCCCGCTACTGGATTGTCGTGATGTTGTTTATCGTCACGTCATTTAACTATGGCGACCGCGCCACTATCTCGATAGCGGGCTCTGCCATGTCAAAAGATATTGGCCTGGATGCCGTCGGTATGGGGTATATCTTCTCCGCGTTTTCCTGGGCTTATGTTATCGGCCAAATCCCTGGTGGTTGGCTACTTGATCGCTTTGGTTCAAAACGTGTCTACTTCTGGAGTATTTTTACCTGGTCACTCTTCACGTTGCTGCAAGGGTTCGTCGATCTCTTTCCTACCACGGCATCTATTGTCATTGCACTGTTCTTATTGCGCTTTATGGTGGGGATTTGTGAATCGCCTTCTTTCCCTGGCAACAGCCGTATCGTTGCAGCCTGGTTCCCGGCGCAGGAGCGTGGTACTGCGGTAGCGATCTTTAACTCCGCACAATATTTTGCGACGGTAATTTTTGCTCCTATCATGGGGTGGCTGGTGCACGCTGTTGGTTGGTCGCACGTATTCTGGTTCATGGGCGGATTGGGGATCATCCTCAGTTTCATCTGGTTGAAAGTCATCCACGATCCCAAAGATCATCCTGGGGTTAATCAGGCTGAATTGGACTATATCGAAGCGGGTGGCGCGTTGATTAATATGGACGTGGCATCGAATAAAGCGAAAGTTCCATCAGCAGAGAAATGGTTCCAAATTAAGCAACTGCTGACTTCTCGTATGATGATCGGTATTTATCTGGGCCAATACTGTATTAACGCACTGACTTACTTCTTTATCACCTGGTTTCCTGTGTATCTGGTTCAGGCTAGGGGTATGTCAATTCTGAAAGCAGGCTTTGTCGCTTCTGTCCCTGCAATCTGCGGTTTTGTGGGGGGAGTCTTGGGAGGCGTGATTTCCGATTATTTAATGCGCCGAACTAACTCTCTGACCTTTGCGCGTAAAACGCCGATTGTTCTTGGTATGTTGCTCTCTATGTCGATGGTTATTTGTAACTATGTCTCGACAGAGTGGGTGGTGATTGCTGTAATGGCGTTAGCGTTCTTCGGTAAAGGTATTGGTGCGCTGGGCTGGGCGGTCATGGCGGATACTGCGCCAAAAGAGATCAGTGGCCTGAGTGGTGGCTTGTTTAACATGTTTGGCAATATCTCTGGCATCGTAACCCCGATTGCTATCGGGTATATCGTAGGGATGACTGGCTCTTTTAATGGCGGCTTAGTTTATGTCGGTATTCATGCTGCCTTTGCTATCATCAGCTATCTGTTTATTGTGCAAAATATTAAACGTATCGAATTGAAGCCGTTTGTTAAATAACGCATCCGAATTCGGGCAGTAACATAAAACACCGCGCTATCAGGATGGTAGCGCGGTGTTTTGCTATTATACTTTTTCCCATTTTTCTTATGAAAAATAGGGCGTTTTTCATTCCTGAAATCTGACCGCTGTACCATGTATTTTGTGGGCTGTAAGGCGGAAATTCGCTTTCCCCGGTTTTCGTGAAACACCTCCCATTGCCCTGTGATAATGACATATTTAATCTGCATTTCGGCAGGGAATGCTGTGCTATTGCCCAATGAGTTGTGAAATAAGAAAACTTATACTTTTTCCTGAGGTTGGTAAGGCGGTGCGGATTATCAGACCGCCTTCTTAACTGGTTTATTCCGGTATCGGGACAGTAATAACCTGTTTTTATTCTGACAATCTTACAAGCCCTACAAGCATTGTTCATTTCAACTCAGAGTAAAAACCAGGTTGCGCTAAAGAGTAGGAAAACAACATGAAATTATCTACTGGTGCACCATCTGCTTTTTATTTCTGTATGGCTGAATTATTTTCATCGGCCGCAACGTGCTCCTGCGTTTTGGCAAACATCGGAAATCTAAGCGTAAACCCTGTGCGCGCCACTCGTGACGGGAGTCTGTAATGACAAACTTTTCAGCGACCCCTGTAATTACCGACATGAAAGTTATCCCCGTCGCGGGCTATGACAGCATGTTGCTGAACATCGGCGGCGCACATGGTGCTTATTTTACGCGTAACCTCGTCATTTTAACCGACAGCGCCGGGCATACCGGTGTGGGCGAAGCGCCCGGCGGTGAAGTCATTTACAACACGCTGGTTGAGGCGATTCCCCGCGTGAAAGGCGAAAAAATCGCCCGCATGAACCGTCTGGTTCATGACATTCATGTCGGCAACCAGTCTTCTGATTTTGATTCCTTCGGCAAAGGCGCCTGGACGTTTGAGCTGCGAGTGAATGCGGTCGCGGCGCTCGAAGCGGCGCTGCTCGATCTGCTGGGACAATTTATGGGTGTCCCCGTTGCCGAGCTGCTGGGACCGGGGAAACAGCGTGATGAAGTCACCGTGCTCGGTTATCTGTTCTATATAGGCGATCGCACGAAGACGGATTTACCTTACTTATCCGGTGAGAAAGTATCCGGTGAGAAAGGCAAGCACGAGTGGTATCACCTGCGTCACCAGCAGGCGATGGACAGCGAGGCGATTGTGCGTTTGGCCGAAGCCACCACTGACCGCTATGGATTTAAAGATTTCAAACTCAAAGGCGGCGTATTGCCCGGCGAGCAGGAAATCGATGCCGTGAAGGCGCTGAAGAAACGTTTCCCGGATGCCCGCATTACCGTCGATCCAAACGGGGCCTGGCTGTTGGATGAAGCGATCGCGTTGTGCAAAGACATGAAGGGGATTCTGACCTATGCGGAAGACCCTTGCGGTGCTGAACAAGGTTTCTCCGGTCGCGAAGTGATGGCGGAATTCCGTCGTGCCACTGGGTTGCCAGTCGCGACCAACATGATAGCCACCAACTGGCGCGAAATGAACCATGCCGTGATGCTACAGGCGGTCGATATTCCGCTGGCCGATCCGCATTTCTGGACGATGCACGGTGCGGTGCGCGTCGCCCAACTGTGTGATGAGTGGGGGCTGACGTGGGGCTGCCATTCCAATAACCACTTTGATGTTTCGCTGGCGATGTTCACGCACGTGGGGGCGGCGGCACCGGGTAACCCGACGGCGATTGATACGCACTGGATCTGGCAGGAAGGGCAGCACCTGACCAAAGAGCCGCTGCAAATCGTCAACGGCAAAATTAAGGTGCCGGATCGCCCAGGTCTGGGGATTGAGCTGGATATGGCACAGGTGATGAAAGCCCACGAACTGTACAAAAAATTACCGAGCGGGGCACGCAACGATGCCGTCGCCATGCAGTATCTGATTCCTGGTTGGAAATTTGACCGCAAACGCCCGGTTTTTGGCCGCTAACCCGACATAAAAAATGAGAGAGAAAGGATAAGAAAATGACATTGCAAAATTCAACGCCGGTTATTACCCACATGCAGGTTATTCCGGTTGCAGGTCACGACAGTATGCTGCTCAACCTGAGCGGCGCACATGCACCTTATTTCACTCGCAACATTGTGATTCTGAAAGATAACGCCGGGCATACCGGTGTCGGTGAAATCCCCGGCGGTGAGAAAATCCGCCAGACGCTGGAAGACGCCGCTGTGCTGGTCGTGGGCAAAACGCTGGGTGAGTACAAGAATGTGATGACGGCGGTGCGTGAGCAGTTTGCCGACCGTGATTCCTCCGGGCGCGGTTTACAGACGTTCGATCTGCGTACCACTATCCATGTCGTCACGGGGATAGAAGCCGCGATGCTCGATCTGCTGGGGCAGTTCCTCAATGTCAGCGTGGCCTCGCTGCTGGGTGACGGCCAACAGCGTGATGCCGTTGAGATGCTGGGTTATCTGTTCTACATCGGCGATCGCAATAAAACCGACTTGCCTTACCAGAGCCAGGTTAACGAGAAATGCGACTGGTACCGTCTGCGTCACGAAGAAGCGCTGACGCCAGAAACCATCGTACGTCTGGCTGAGGCGGCGTATGAAAAATACGGCTTCAACGATTTCAAACTGAAAGGCGGCGTACTGGCCGGTAGCGAAGAGGCCGAAGCGGTTACCGCGCTGGCGAAACGCTTCCCGCAGGCGCGCATCACGCTAGATCCGAACGGAGCCTGGTCGCTGGATGAAGCCATCGGTCTGGGCAAACAGTTGCGCGGCGTGCTGGCCTATGCGGAAGATCCGTGCGGCGCGGAACAAGGTTTCTCCGGCCGTGAAGTCATGGCTGAGTTCCGCCGTGCGACGGGGTTGCCGACGGCAACCAACATGATCGCCACTGACTGGCGGCAGATGGGGCACACCATTTCACTGCAATCGGTCGATATCCCGCTGGCCGATCCGCACTTCTGGACAATGCAAGGGTCTGTACGTGTCGCGCAAATGTGCCACGAATGGGGCTTAACCTGGGGTTCTCACTCCAATAACCATTTTGATATTTCACTGGCCATGTTTACCCAGGTCGCCGCTGCGGCACCGGGCAAGATTACGGCGATTGATACGCACTGGATCTGGCAGGAAGGCAACCAGCGTCTGACGAAAGAACCGTTGCAGATTGTTGGCGGTATGGTGGAAGTGCCGAAGAAACCGGGTCTGGGCATCGAACTGGATATTGATCAGGTGATGAAAGCACACGAACTGTATAAAAACATGGGATTAGGCGCACGTAACGACGCCATTGGAATGCAGTACCTTATTCCTGAGTGGACGTTTGATAATAAACGTCCGTGTCTGGTTCGCTAACGTTCTGATTTTCCGTTTTTTGAGCGCGCCGCTTCAGGCAGGCGGCGCTGGAATGACCGAGGATAAAAAATGAAGACTCCGCTGTTACCTAACCGTTTTCGCCAAGATTTGCAGCAGGGCAAAACGTTGATTGGCTGCTGGTGTGCGTTGGGCAACCCGATTTCCACTGAAGTGCTGGGACTGGCGGGATTCGACTGGCTGGTGCTGGATGGCGAGCATGCGCCTAACGATATCGTGACGTTTATTCCTCAACTGATGGCGCTGAAAGGCAGCCACAGCGCGCCTGTCGTTCGTCCGCCGTGCAATGAGCCGATCGTTATCAAACGCTTGTTGGATATTGGGTTCAATAACTTCCTGATTCCCTTTGTGGAAACGGCGGAAGAAGCTGCTCGTGCAGTGGCGTCAACCCGCTATCCGCCAGCGGGTATCCGCGGTGTTTCCGTGGCGCACCGTAGCAACTCTTATGGTACGGAACCGGACTATTTCGCCAAGATTAACGACAACATTACTGTCGTGGTGCAAATCGAAAGTCAGGACGGCCTCGACAATCTGGATGCGATTATCGCGGTCGATGGCGTAGATGGCGTGTTTGTTGGCCCGAGCGACCTGTCTGCGGCGCTGGGCTATCTCGGTCAGCCTAACCATCCTGACGTGCAGAAAGCGATTCGCCACATCTTTGATCGTGCCGCGGCGCATAACAAACCCTGTGGCATTTTGGCACCGGTTGAAGCCGATGCTCGTCGCTATCTGGAATGGGGCGCAAGCTTTGTCGCGGTTGGTAGCGATCTGGGTGTGTTCCGCAGCGCGACACAGGCGCTGAGCGACAAGTACAAGAAGTAATTCAGACCGTTGACAAACCTATTTACGGAACGAGAACGATGGTAATGGGATAGAAGAGTAAAGCGTCCGCGCCAGGGATGGCGCGGCTCGAGCTTACAGGGACGTACTTGCAGTGTCTTTACGATCTACCCATTACCATTGCTCGGTGTATTTTGTCAGCAAATTCAGTCATTCCGCGGCGAATCGAATCCGCTATGAAGTGGGTTCATCGTGAATTGAAGTGATATCTACATCAGACAATGAGGTTAGGGCGATGAAAATTGGTTTTATTGGACTGGGCATCATGGGAAAACCGATGAGTAAAAATCTGCTGAAAGCAGGTTACTCATTAGTCGTGATGGATCGAAATCTGGATGCCGTCGCGGAAGTCGTTGCGGCAGGCGCTACGGCGGCTGCGACGCCGAAACAGGTTGCGGAGCAGTGCGACGTTATCATCACCATGCTGCCTAATTCACCGCACGTGAAAGACGTGGTGCTGGGTGAAAACGGCGTCATCGACGGCGCGCGTGCCGGAAGCATTGTGGTGGATATGAGTTCAATCGCACCGCTTGCCAGCCGTGAAATTGCTACCGCACTGGCGGCGAAAGAGATCGCCATGCTGGATGCGCCGGTCAGCGGCGGTGAACCGAAAGCGATCGATGGCACGCTGTCCGTGATGGTCGGTGGTGACAAAGCCCAGTTTGACCGCTGTTTTGAGGTACTGAAATCGATGGCGGGCTCCGTGGTTCATACCGGTGATATTGGTGCGGGCAACGTGACCAAACTGGCGAACCAGGTGATTGTGGCGCTAAACATTGCCGCCATGTCGGAAGCGCTGGTACTGGCAACAAAAGCCGGGGTTAACCCAGACCTGGTGTATCAGGCGATCCGCGGCGGGTTGGCGGGCAGCACCGTGTTGGATGCGAAAGCGCCGATGGTGATGGAGCGTAACTTTAAGCCGGGTTTCCGCATCGACCTGCATATCAAAGATTTGGCGAACGCGCTGGATACCTCACACGGCGTTGGCGCACAGCTGCCGTTAACGGCGGCTGTGATGGAAATGATGCAGGCGCTGAAAGCGGACGATCTGGGATCGGCTGACCACAGTGCGTTGGCATGCTACTACGAGAAACTGGCCAAAGTGGAAGTTACGCGATAAGCCGTGAAGCGATAGTCACGAGGCTGGCACAGGATGCCAGCCGACTGGCAGATAATCATTCTGATCTATCCAATAAATTTCAGGACCTGCTGCCCTGAAAGCTGGCGGGTATAAGCGCCGTTTCATGAGCGCGCGGATTATTGATGCAATCGGAACGTTGATGAAATCGGATCGTTTATGAAAATAGTGATCGCACCGGATTCTTATAAAGAAAGCCTGTCTGCACAAGATGTTGCTACGCAGATTGAAAAGGGATTTCGCGAAATATTTCCCGATGCCTGCTATGTCAAATTACCTGTTGCAGATGGTGGGGAAGGCACAGTTGAAGCGATGGTCGCCGCGACCAATGGCAAGATTGTGAATGTTAACGTGACAGGGCCGTTAGGCGATAGCATCGACGCGTTCTTTGGCCTGTCTGGCGATGAAAAAACGGCGTTTATTGAGATGGCGGCGGCAAGCGGGCTGGAGCGAGTCCCTTCGCAGCAGCGTAATCCGTTAAAGACAACCAGCTATGGCACGGGTGAACTGATTCGCTGCGCATTAGATCACGGCATCCGGCACTGCATCATCGGGATTGGCGGAAGCGCAACCAATGATGGCGGATCGGGCATGGTGCAGGCGCTGGGCGCGAAGCTGCTGGATAAACAGGGCGAGCAGATCGGTTTTGGCGGTGGTGAGCTCGACAAACTCGCTCGCATTGACATCAGCGAGTTGGATGAACGTATTAAAGGCTGTCGTTTTGAAGTGGCTTGCGATGTGACCAACCCGCTGACGGGGAAACAGGGTGCATCGGCGATTTTTGGCCCTCAGAAAGGAGCGACGGCGGAGATGATTGAGCAGTTGGATAATGCGCTGAAGCATTATGCGGCGGTGATTCGCCACGATCTGGATATGGACGTGGAACACGTTCCCGGCGCGGGCGCGGCGGGCGGCATGGGCGCGGCGCTACAGGCGTTTTGCGGCGCTGAACTGCGTCAGGGAATCGAGATTGTCACGGAAGCGTTGGGGCTGGATGAACTGGTACGCGATGCCACACTGGTGATTACCGGGGAAGGCCGCATCGACAGCCAGACGATCCACGGTAAAGTGCCGATTGGCGTGGCGCGGGTCGCCAAACAGTATAATAAACCGGTGATTGGTATTGCAGGCAGCCTGACGGCAGACGTCGGCGTGGTACATGAACATGGCCTGGACGCGGTATTCAGTGTGCTTTACAACATCTGCTCACTAGAAGAAGCGCTGGATAATGCGGCAGAGAATGTGAGGATGGCGGCACGTAATATCGCCGCCACGATCCGACTGGCGCAGTCTGTGTCGCGCTGAGCGCTATCGTGATGCGATGGTGTTTGGTATTTATACACATTTCTATGCAGATTGAGGTACGGTTTCGTGCGCCACAATACGGCTATTTCATGCTACTTCGCAGCACGCGCCCGACACGGGGCGCTCAGTCGCCGCCGCCCCGTGACCCCAGGCTTTCGGCGGAAATTATGCCGCTAACGCGGTGCCTTCGTCGGTATCTGGCTTAACGGACCGCTTGCGACACGTTCCCGACGTGGCGCAAGCTTTCGCCGCGTCCTGCGGCTCATCCGAAGCCCGCTATCTCCTCAGCATAATTTTTTACGCCTGATAACAGCAAAGCGCACGAAACTGTCTCCGCAGTGGGGATATTAATTACGAATGCATAGGGTTGATATGCAGCTGGGCGGCTTTGTTGACGTTGTCGATTTCGTCCAGTAGCTCCAGCCATTCGGGTTCCAGATCGCCGGCGTGAACGCCTTTACGCAACTGCTGCTCCAGATAGCGGCAAATGCGTTTCAGACGCGGGACGCCGCTGTAGCTGCAACTGCCGTGCAGTTTATGCACCAGCTCAATAATGTTGTCATCTGTTTGACCTTCCAGCACCTTTTCTATTTTCTGCTGAACCTCCGGTAAGAAATCCAGCAGCATTTGCAGCAGGTCGCGCGCCAATTCCGGCTTGTTGGACGCCTGTTGCTGCGCCAGCGCCCAGTCGAGAGACAGCTGGCTATCGTCGTGCTCGCTCAGTAAACCTGTCATATCGGCTCGATCGTGCTTCAGTGGATCCTTCCGCGCATGGCGCGTGAGCACGCTTTTCAGCATCTGTTCGTCTATCGGTTTAGCCAGATAGTCATCCATACCTGAACGCAGCAAATGCTCACGTTCACCCGTCATGGTTTGTGCCGTCACTGCGATGATGGGCGTGGTGGCATGATGGGGGATATGGCGGATCCGCTCACTGGCGCAAATGCCGTCCATCCCCGGCATCTGAATATCCATGAGGATAATGTCGAACGGGTGCAGCTTCGCCTGTGCAATCGCATCCTGCCCGCTTTCGCACAGAATAATCGTCTCGACCTGCTCTTCCAGCAGCGTGCCGATCAGTTTCAGATTCGCTGGGTTGTCATCCACCGCCATCACGCTCAGCGGCAGACGAGCCGGATGACGTATAGCACTCGGGTGAGAGGCGGTGTCGTCCGGCAGGAAAGAGAGCTGGAACAGCGTGCTGTCCTGTAACAGCGGTAGCAGGCGCGATGCCGCGAGCGGTTTGCTCAGGCATGCATGTACGCCGAAGGTTTTCAGCTGTTCGGCATCCATTTGCGCCAGACTGGGCAGCGCCAAAATCACACAGGGGGCGCGACGGCAGATATCACGCAGTCTGGGCGTGTAGTCGAGCAGTGTATTGCGATATTGCACGGGAATGCCGAGCAGCAGGATATCGAACTCTCCCTCAGGCAGTTGCTCAAACGTCGGGCTGTAGCTCACGATGAGCGGCGTCTGATTCAAAATATCCAGCGTGGCCTGCGCGGCGATGGGATGATACTCGACGTAGGCCAGATGTTTGCCTTGCAGCATCGTATAAGCCGGTTCTGTCGGTATGGCGTGCGGGTTGAGCGGCAGCGTGATGTGGAACCAGAAGGTCGATCCCTTGTTGAGCTGGCTCTGGAAACTGATATCGCCACCCATCTCTTTGACCAGACGTTGGGTGATGACCAGCCCGAGTCCCGTGCCGCCATGACGGCGTGAAATACTGGTATCGGCTTGGCGGAATGCCTGAAACAGCTGCGATTGCTGCAACTCGGCAATGCCGATGCCGGTATCGCGTATTTGCACTTCTAGCTGAACCTGATGATGTTCCTGCCGACGCTTCTCTACCCGAATATCAATGTTGCCCTGCTCGGTAAATTTAATCGCGTTGCCCAGCAGGTTGGTGATGATTTGCTGTATCCGCAGTGGATCGCCGACAAACTGTTCGGGCACGTCATTCTGAATGCTGAGCGTCAGCTCCAATCCTTTTTCATGTGCCGTATGCGCCAGCAGCATCACAACATCGTCCAGCGTGCTGTGCAGGGAGAACGGAATATCCTCCAGCACCAGTTTGCCGGCCTCCAGCTTTGAGAAATCCAGCACATCGTTAATGATGTTCAGCAGGTTATTGGCGGAACGTTCGATGGTAAGCAGATAGTCAGTTTGTGTGGTGTTCAGCGGTGTTTTCAACGTCTGGCGAGTGAAACCGATCACGCCATTCAGCGGCGTTCTCAGTTCATGTGACATATTGGCCAGAAACTCAGACTTGATGCGTGCCGCTTCCTGCGCCCGCTTTTTGGCCAGATCCAGTTCGACGTTCTGGATCTCCATCTGCTCCAGCGTTTCCCGCAGATCGTAAGTCGCCTGATCGATATTTTGCTGCATTTCCTCATGGTAGGCGGTTAGCGACATAGCCATTGAGTTGATGCCGTTTTTCAGCATGTCCAACTCGCCCAGCATGTACCCTTCTACCCGGCTATCCAACTGCCCGCGACGGATGCGATCGACGGTCTCAACCATATTACGGATCGGGGTCGTGACATCCCGCATCAGACGATAGGCAAAGAGAACGGCGGCACCCAACGATAACAACAACAAGAGTGCGGCGATGAAGATTTCCTGATACTGCTGAAGCCGAATGGCGCTGGTGTCCAGTTCGATCACCAGATAGCCGAGAGGTGTGGCGGTGCCGGGCAGTGCGGGCACAGTGCCAGTTGGCATAAATTCGCTGTCATTGACGATCGGCATGTGCAGAATCAGCGCGTCATTCGTGTGATGCAGGTGCAGTTTGTTGTAGGAGGGCGCATCGCTGCTGATCGGCTGCAATGTCACGTTGTTGCGTACGTTGGTGGTGGCCAGGAGCTGATTGCGCGTATCGAACACGCTAATGGTACGAATAATCGCAGAGTGGCTGCGATGGAGCGTATTGATTAATGCTGGAATCGTGTCCATCTGGCGATGGGTAATTGCGTAAGCGCTGATGGTTGCCAGCGGTTCAATGATGCTGGTGCCCGAATCGGCCAATTGTGACTGCAACTGATTGTAACGGTGGATAACGAAGAACGAACTGAGCAACAGCCCGATCATCAGCGTCGGTGCCAAAATCAGTATCAACATCCGTGCACGAAGACTGTATTTGGTCATGGGGTTCCAATGTGGGAGAATTAGCAGATGCCAGGCATCCTATTATTTAATTTAGTTACCGGATACTGCCACTGCCGTTCAACTCAAGAGATCAATCGATAGTACATTATGGCGCAATTCTACTCTCCAAACCGGCGTGTGACGACCCGGAAAGCGATTCCTGCTAAGAACCTCACTGTTACGGTCACGTCACTTGATCCGTTTGGGCAGGGAGTAGCGCGTCACGAAGGCAAGACGGTGTTTGTCACGGGGGTACTGCCGGGAGAGCAGGCTGAGGTTCAACTGACGGAAGAGAAACGCCAGTTTTCGCATGCAAAACTGAAACGTCTTCTGACGCACAGCCCGCAGCGCGTAGAGCCGCAGTGCCCGCATTTTACCCGCTGCGGCGGCTGCCAGCAGCAGCACGCGGACATCATGCTGCAACAGAGCAGCAAAACGGCTGCATTAATGCGTTTGATGACGCGGGAAACAGGCGTTGAGCTGCCTGACGCCTCGCTGATTGCCGGCACACCTTATGCCTATCGGAGGCGCGCGCGGCTTGCGTTATACTTTCAGACAAAAGAGCAACGTCTGTTGATGGGCTATCGGCAATCCAATTCTCACGATCTGGTGGATATCAAAGCCTGTCCGGTGTTGCGCCCAGAGCTTGAAGCGCTGCTGCAACCGCTGCGCGATTGCCTGAACCGATTAAAGGCGGTGAAGCGTCTTGGGCATGTGGAACTGGTGCAGGCGGAAAATGGCCCGCTGCTGGTGCTGAGGCACCTTGATCCGCTGCATTCATCGGATGAACAGGCGCTGCGAGATTTTGCCCGGCAGCAGGGCGTCTCGGTTTACCTGGCGCCGGATGCTGATTCGCTGACGTGTCTGCACGGCGAAGAGCCGGTTTATCAGGTCGCTGGGCTGACGCTCGCTTTTAGCCCGCGCGATTTTATTCAGGTCAATGACGCGGTCAATCAGCAGATGGTTTCACAGGCGCTGGCGTGGTTGGATGTGCAACCGCAGGATAGAATATTAGATCTGTTTTGCGGCATGGGTAACTTCACGTTGCCGCTGGCACAGCGCGCCGCCAGCGTCGTTGGCGTTGAAGGGGTGACCGCGCTGGTAGAGAAAGGGCGCGAGAATGCCCGACGCAACACGCTGTCCAATGTCACATTTTTTCACCAAAATCTTGAAGATGACGTCACACAGCAGCCGTGGGCGGCTCAGGGTTTTGATAAGATATTACTTGATCCGGCACGTGCGGGCGCGGCAGGCGTGATGGAACAGATAACCCGACTGGCACCTGAGCGGGTGGTCTATGTTTCCTGTAATGCCACGACGCTAGCGCGCGACAGCAAAGTGTTATTGGCAGCCGGTTTTAGACTGGCGAATGTCGCGATGCTGGATATGTTTCCACATACCGGGCACCTTGAATCGATGGCACTGTTTTTGCACGATACCGGCACGCGAAAGGCGTCATAGGCTGCAAAGCGGCGTCGTTTGCAAGGTGAAGGGTAACGTAGGGAGAAATTATGGTTGCGGTAAGAAGTGCGCATTTGAATACGGCAGGTGAATTTGTCCCTGACGCGTGGATTGCTTCGCTGGGTATTGCCAGCCAGCAGTCGTGTGAACGTTTAGCCGAAACCTGGCGTTACTGTGAGCAGCAAACGCACGATCACGCCGATGCATCGCTGCTGCTGTGGCGCGGCATTGAAATGGTGGAAATCCTGTCCACGCTCAGTATGGACAATGACAGCATGCGCGCGGCGCTGCTCTTTCCACTGGCGGATGCGGGCGTGGTCGATGAAGCGACGCTGGAAGCCGCGTTTGGTAAAAACATCGTTGATTTGGTGCATGGCGTGCGCGATATGGATGCAATTCGCCAGCTCAAAGCGACGCAGAATGACTCTGGCGCGTCTGAGCAGGTCGATAACATCCGTCGCATGCTGTTGGCGATGGTGGAAGATTTCCGCTGCGTCGTGATCAAGCTTGCCGAGCGGATCGCGCATCTGCGTGAAGTGAAGGATGCCCCGGAAGAAGAACGGGTGCTGGCAGCCAAAGAGTGTACCAATATCTACGCGCCGTTGGCGAACCGCCTGGGCATTGGCCAGTTGAAGTGGGAGCTGGAGGATTTCTGCTTCCGCTATCTGCATCCTGATGAATATAAAAAAATCGCCAAGCTGCTGCACGAGCGCCGCATCGATCGCGCGCAGTACATTGACGATTTTGTCAAAACGCTGCGCGATGCGATGAAAGAAGAGGGCGTGCAGGCGGAGATCTACGGCCGTCCCAAACATATCTACAGCATCTGGCGCAAGATGCAGAAAAAAGCGCTGTCGTTCGATGAGCTGTTTGATGTGCGTGCGGTGCGTATTGTCGTCGAACGTTTGCAGGACTGCTATGGGGCGCTGGGTATCGTGCATACCCACTATCGCCATTTGCCGGACGAATTTGACGATTACGTTGCCAACCCGAAACCAAACGGCTATCAGTCCATTCACACCGTGGTGTTAGGGCCGGGTGGGAAGACGCTTGAAATCCAGATTCGCACGCGCCAGATGCATGAAGATGCCGAGCTGGGCGTGGCGGCACACTGGAAATACAAAGAAGGCACCTCCGTGGGCGGGCGCTCCGGCTATGAAGGCCGCATTGCCTGGCTGCGTAAACTGCTTGCCTGGCAGGAAGAGGTGGCTGATTCGAACGACGTGCTGGATGAAGTTCGCAGTCAGGTATTTGACGACCGTGTGTATGTCTTTACGCCGAAAGGTGATGTGGTGGATCTCCCAGCTGGTTCCACGCCGCTGGATTTCGCTTATCACATCCACAGCGATATCGGGCACCGTTGCATCGGGGCGAAAATCGGCGGACGTATTGTGCCGTTTACCTACCAGTTGCAAATGGGCGATCAGATTGAAATTATCACCCAAAAGCAGCCAAACCCAAGCCGTGACTGGCTGAACCCGAATCTGGGGTATATCACCACCAGCCGTGGACGTTCCAAGATCCAGAACTGGTTCCGCAAGCAGGATCGTGACAAGAATATTCTGGCGGGACGGCAGATTCTGGATGACGAGCTGGCGCATTTGGGGATCAGCCTGAAAGCGGCAGAGAAATTGCTGCTGCCGCGCTATAACGTGAATTCGCTGGATGAACTACTGGCTGCTATCGGTGGCGGCGATGTTCGTCTGAACCAGATGGTGAATTTCCTGCAATCGCAGTTAAAACAGCCGAGCGCGGAAGAACTGGATCGTGAAGCGCTGCGCCAGCTGACGCAGAAATCGCATCAGCCGCCAGTACGCAGCAACAATAAAGATAACGGTCGTGTGGTCGTGGAAGGCGTCGGTAACCTGATGCACCATATCGCGCGCTGCTGCCAGCCGATTCCGGGCGACGAGATCACCGGATTTATCACGCGTGGTCGTGGGATTTCGATTCACCGCGCGGACTGCGAACAGTTGGATGAACTGCGCGCCAGTTCGCCGGAGCGGATTGTGGACGCGGTATGGGGCGAAAGCTACTCCAGCGGTTATTCGCTGGTGGTGAGGGTGATTGCCAACGATCGCAGCGGCCTGTTGCGAGATATCACCACAATTCTGGCGAATGAGAAGGTCAATGTACTGGGCGTCGCCAGCCGCAGCGACACCAAACAGCAACTGGCAACGATTGACATGGATATCGAGATCTACAACCTGCAAGTACTGAGCCGCATTCTGGCGAAGCTCAACCAACTGCCGGATGTGATTGATGCGCGGCGCCAGCAAGGGGCATAAGTATTGATGCTGTGGTTTGCCTCAAGCGTAAAAATTACGCTGAGGAAACACAGTCATCCAGGATGAGTGGCATGGATGCCACGAAAGTCGCTGCCGCGTAGGGAACGCGTCAGCGACGGTCCGCCAGAAGACTGTGTTTCCGAAGGCACCGCGAAGCGGCGTAATTCCCGCGAAAAAGACAGGGGTCACGGGGCGGCGTCGATTGGACGCCCCGTGTCGGGCGCGACGCAGTTGCGGAAATGATCGTTGGAATGTATCGCGCACGAAACCTCTCTGGCTTGTCTGCAATCTTCGTAAGAAATAATTTTTTGATTTTCAGGAATATTATGACTGTATCTTTGACGAATTTATCCTCCGTCGAGCGTCTGCTCGCCATCATGAAAACCCTCCGCGATCCCGAAAATGGTTGCCCGTGGGACAAGAAGCAGACTTTCGACACCATCGCGCCCTATACGCTGGAAGAAACATACGAAGTGCTGGATGCTATCAGCCGTCAGGATTTTGATGATTTGCGCGGTGAGTTAGGGGATTTGCTGTTTCAGGTGGTGTTTTACGCACAGATGGCGCAGGAAAAGGGCCTGTTCGATTTCTCCGATGTATGTAACGCCATCAGCGATAAGCTGGAACGCCGCCACCCGCATATCTTCGGGGATCTGACGCTGACGGATAGCGATGCCGTGCTGGCAAACTGGGAACAGACCAAAGCGCAGGAACGGGCGGAGAAAGATCGTCATTCGCCGTTGGATGACATTCCTGATGCGCTGCCTGCCTTAATGAAAGCGCAAAAAATTCAGCAGCGTTGTGCCTCTGTTGGCTTCGATTGGGACAGCCTGGGGCCGGTGCTCGATAAAGTTTACGAAGAGATCGACGAGGTGATGTTTGAGGCGCGGCAAGCCGTTGTCGATGAAGAAAAATTAGGTGAAGAGATTGGTGATTTATTGTTCGCTACAGTCAATCTTTCTCGCCATCTGGGACACAAGGCTGAGACGGCGTTACAGGCGGCAAATCGTAAGTTCACTCGACGTTTTCGTGAGGTAGAACAAATCGTTACGGCATCGGGGAAAACGCTGGAACAGGCAACGCTGGACGAAATGGAAGCCGCATGGCAGCAGGTGAAAAAACAGGAAATCAGCCATTAATCCATTTTTATCGATAAGATCGTTTTTTATTGATTTTAAGGTTTTTATTTTATTGTTTTTTAAGGTGATTGTTAGCAGGGGTGAAGGTGGTTTCACCTCGTCTGCACGTGTGTTGGAATCGTCACATTGTGTAAAACGAACATTTGTGGCGTTCATCAGGTTCAGGTATACTACTTTCCCGTCTTGGTACTTCCATCGTCTTTAAACCTAAACTCTCAGGTTCAGCATGACAACTAATTATATTTTTGTGACCGGCGGGGTCGTTTCCTCTCTGGGTAAAGGCATTGCCGCAGCCTCTCTGGCGGCTATTCTCGAAGCCCGTGGCCTCAACGTTACCATCATGAAACTGGACCCGTACATCAACGTGGATCCGGGCACGATGAGCCCGACGCAGCACGGTGAAGTCTTTGTCACCGAAGACGGCGCCGAAACCGATCTGGACTTGGGTCACTACGAGCGTTTCATCCGCACTAAAATGTCGCGCCGCAACAACTTCACCACTGGCCGTATCTACTCTGATGTCCTGCGCAAAGAGCGCCGTGGCGACTATCTGGGCGCGACCATTCAGGTGATTCCACATATCACTAACGCGATTAAAGAGCGCATCATTGAAGGTGGCGAAGGCCACGATGTCGTTCTGGTTGAAATCGGTGGTACCGTCGGTGATATCGAATCATTGCCGTTCCTTGAAGCGATTCGGCAGATGGCGGTACAAGTCGGCCGCGAGCACACGCTGTTTATGCACCTGACGCTGGTGCCGTATCTTGCGGCGGCGGGCGAAGTGAAAACCAAGCCGACGCAGCACTCTGTTAAAGAGCTGCTTTCCATCGGTATCCAGCCTGACGTGCTGATTTGCCGTTCCGACCGCACGGTGCCCGCCAATGAGCGTGCAAAAATTGCTTTATTCTGTAATGTGCCGGAAAAAGCAGTAATATCCCTTAAAGACATTGATTCGATTTATAAAATCCCGGCGCTATTGAAATCACAGGGGCTGGACGATTATATTTGTAAACGATTCAGCTTAAACTGCCCTGAAGCAAACCTGTCAGAATGGGAACAGGTTGTGTATGAAGAAGCGAATCCGGGCGGTGAAGTGACTATCGGTATGGTTGGCAAATACGTTGCGCTGCCGGATGCTTACAAATCCGTGATTGAAGCGCTGAAACACGGTGGCTTGAAGAATCGCCTGACGGTGAATATTAAGCTTATCGACTCGCAGGATGTCGAAACCCGTGGTGTCGACGTATTAAAAGATTTAGACGCGATTCTGATTCCGGGCGGTTTTGGCTATCGTGGCGTCGAAGGGAAAATCATGGCGGCGCGTTACGCCCGTGAGAACCATATCCCTTATCTGGGCATTTGCCTGGGGATGCAGGTCGCATTAATGGAATTTGCCCGTAACGTTGCCGGAATGGAAGGCGCAAACTCAACGGAGTTTATGCCAGACTGTAAATACCCGGTGGTTGCGTTGATCACGGAATGGCGTGATGAGAACGGCAATGTTGAAGTCCGTGATGAAGCCAGCGATCTGGGCGGCACCATGCGCGTTGGCGGGCAGCAATGCCATCTGACCGAAGGCAGTCTGGTGCGTCAGATGTACGGTGAACAGACGATTATCGAACGTCACCGTCATCGTTATGAAGTGAACAACATGCTGTTGAAACAGATTGAAGCGGCGGGATTACGGGTTGCTGGTCTTTCCGCCGACCGCAAACTGGTGGAGATTGTTGAGTTACCCGATCATCCTTGGTTCGTTGCCTGTCAATTCCACCCGGAATTCACATCAACGCCGCGAGATGGACATCCCCTGTTTGCCGGCTTTGTGAAAGCCGCTGGCGCGTACCAGAAGCGTCAGGTGAAGTAAGAGTTATACAGCAACGCGCGATCGCTATCGCGCGTTGTTCGTCTAGGGTTTTAGTTCTGTCTAAAGTTTTAGTTTAACTTGTACTGAGGAAAATCTAATGTCCAAAATTGTTAAAGTCATCGGCCGTGAAATCATCGACTCACGCGGAAACCCAACTGTTGAAGCGGAAGTTCATCTGGAAGGTGGTTTTGTAGGTCTGGCTGCTGCGCCATCAGGAGCTTCTACTGGCTCTCGCGAAGCGCTGGAACTGCGTGACGGTGACAAATCCCGTTTTCTGGGCAAAGGCGTAACGAAAGCCGTTGCCGCTGTTAACGGCCCGATTGCTCAGGCTGTTGTGGGTAAAGACGCGAAAGATCAGGCGAACATCGACAAGATCATGATCGACCTGGATGGTACCGACAACAAATCCAAATTTGGTGCTAACGCCATTCTGGCTGTTTCTCTGGCTGCCGCTAAAGCTGCTGCTGCGTCAAAAGGCCTGCCGCTGTATGCTCACATCGCTGAACTGAACGGCACCCCAGGCAAATACTCTATGCCACTGCCAATGATGAACATCATCAACGGCGGCGAGCACGCAGATAACAACGTTGATATCCAAGAGTTCATGATTCAGCCTGTTGGCGCGAAAACCCTGAAAGAAGCTGTTCGTATGGGTTCTGAAGTGTTCCACAACCTGGCTAAAGTTCTGAAGTCTAAAGGCATGAGCACGGCTGTGGGTGACGAAGGTGGCTACGCGCCTAACCTGGGTTCCAACGCCGAAGCGCTGGCTGTTATCGCTGAAGCGGTAAAAGCGGCAGGCTACGAGCTGGGCAAAGACATCACGTTGGCGATGGACTGTGCAGCATCTGAATTCTACAAAGACGGTAAATACGTTCTGGCTGGCGAAGGCAACAAAGCGTTCACCTCTGAAGAATTCACTCACTTCCTGGAAGATCTGACTAAACAGTACCCAATCGTATCTATCGAAGACGGTCTGGACGAATCTGATTGGGCTGGCTTCGCGTACCAGACTAAAGTTCTGGGCGACAAAATCCAGCTGGTTGGTGACGATCTGTTCGTAACCAACACCAAGATCCTGAAAGAAGGTATCGAGAAAGGCATCGCTAACTCCATCCTGATCAAATTCAACCAGATCGGTTCTCTGACCGAAACGCTGGCTGCAATTAAAATGGCGAAAGATGCAGGCTACACGGCTGTTATCTCTCACCGTTCAGGCGAGACTGAAGATGCAACCATCGCTGACCTGGCAGTAGGTACAGCGGCTGGCCAGATCAAAACCGGTTCTATGAGCCGTTCTGACCGCGTTGCTAAATACAACCAGCTGATTCGTATCGAAGAAGCGCTGGGTGATGCTGCACCGTTCAACGGTCTGAAAGAAGTTAAAGGCCAGTAATTGCGTTTCTGGCGTATCAGGTCGCTGAGAAAACGGCCTGATATACGCCAACGTGATTAACCCTAAAAATCCAGAAGCGTGAAAACGTTTCTGGATTTTTTTATGGCAGACATCCTTGTCTGCCACCCTTCGGGCCGTTGCTGCGCAACGTTGAAAAACGCTTTCGACGGTTTTTATGCCGTATAGCACATCCAGTTTCTTGAATTTCTCTTCAATTACAGACAGTGCCACCTCCATCAACTAAACCCCTTCTTCTATCCTGTGATCGCCATAAGCTAACTACGGGTTTCGTTCAGCTAAAATCGGTTTTTATAAAATCTTTGACGCGGATCGCACCCATCTTCCCCATGTTGCCAGCGTGTGACGAGGGGTGGCAAAAGCGCAAAGGTTTTCACGATCGCCGGGCGCTACCGTAGCAGCGTGACACCTTCATAATTAAAAATGTTCGGAGAAGGATGGCGATGAAAATGCGTAAGATCGGTTTGGCTAACTATTTAGCTCTCTGCTGTTGTTGAGTTCTGGGCTGGCGTGCATTGGGCGCGGCGGAATCAACTACGTGCCGTGGAACACTTACATCGCCGATGTGGATGATGTGATCACCGCACAGCGTGCTGCGGGAAGAAACGCTGAAAATGCGCGAAGCCGGACGCCCTGTGCCGGAAAAGATTACGCCGCAGGCGCGGGCAACGGTCGAAATGCTGGCCGGTATGCCGTATGAATCGCTGTGGGGCAACAACAACATCGGCTACCTGAATCGCCATAAAGGCGACAAGCCGGTCACGCATGCCACGCAGTCGTAACTGTATTGAACTGTTAACTGATAACTCAATTGGATGAATGACTATGACCGTATTCAGTGTAAAACATAGCCCGCTTTTACGTCAGCCGGAACGCTTCATCTCCCGTGAGGATCTGAAGGCGCTGATTTGCCGCATCACCGACAATCTGGTGAATATTGAGGATAAAACCGGTGAGTTCTTGTTACGGCTGGACGATGGTCGGGTGATTGATACCAAAGGCTGGGCGGGCTGGGAATGGACGCACGGCATCGGGCTGTACGGGATTTACCAGTATTATCAGCAAACGGGCGACGAGCAGATGCGCGCCATCATCGACGACTGGTTTACTGCGCGTCTGGCGGAAGGCACGCCGACGAAGAATGTGAACACGGTGTGCCCGTTCCTGACGCTGGCTTATCGCTATGAAGAAACGGGCGATGCGCGCTGGTTGCCGTATCTGGAGCGTTGGGCAGAGTGGGTGATGTATGAAATGCCGCGTACGGACAAGCAGGGCTTGCAGCACATTGTTTATAACAACGAGAACCACCAGCAACTGTGGGACGACACGCTGATGATGAGCGTGCTGCCGCTGGCGAAAATCGGCAAGTTGTTAAACCGGCCGGAGTTTGTGGAAGAAGCCACGTATCAGTTCCTGTTGCATGTGCAATATTTGATGGATCGCGAAAGCGGTCTGTGGTTCCACGGCTGGACGTTCGAAGGGCAGCACAACTACGCGAAAGCGCGCTGGGCGCGTGGCAACAGCTGGCTGACCATCGTGATTCCTGAGTTTATCGAACTGCTGGATCTGCCGGAACACAATGCGACGCGCCGCTTCCTGTTGCAGGTGCTGGAAAGCCAGATTGAAGCACTGGCGAAATATCAGGATGACAGCGGTCTGTGGCACACGCTGATCGACGATCCGAATTCTTACCTTGAAAGCTCGGCAACCGCCGGTTTTGCCTACGGTATTTTGAAAGCGGTGCGCAAGCGCTATGTCGACCCGAGCTACGCGGAAGTCGCGGAGAAAGCGATTCGCGGCGTGATTAATCACGTTAATGAGGACGGCGAACTGACGCAGGTGTCATTCGGCACCGCGATGGGCAACGATCTGGATTTCTACCGCAACATCGCGCTGACCTCCATGCCGTACGGTCAGGCAATGGCGATTCTGTGTCTGGCGGAATACTTACGGGTGTATCTGTAACGGGTTAACATGAATGTTGTCTCTTAGTCATATTTATTATGCTGGCTAAGGGGCATGTTTCGTGCGCGATACTGCCGCTATTCATATGCGATACCGTATACGCGCCCGACGCAAGGTGGCTCAGTCGCCGCCACCCTGCGAACCCAGGCTTCCGGCTAAATTATGCCGCTACGCGGTGCCATCGGTGTTCCTGACCGCGATTCGAGCCGTCAGTGACGCGTTCCCGACGCGGCACTGACTTTCGCGGCATCCATGCCGCTCACTCGGCGGCCAAGCCCACCGCTGCATAATTTTTACGCCGGATAACGGCAAAACCCATAATTGCGTTCCATTCTGCCCCTTAGTTTTTGAGCCCCGCCATACTGTAATTCGCCGGGAGCCAGCGGTAACCGTTTGGTTTACCGTTAGCATCATACACGGCTTTGACCTGACCCAAACCGGGGAAGGAAATGTGTGCCGCACCAATCCATTCATTATTGCGCGCTGCCTCTGCCAGAATCGTTAAACGCGTTTCTGCGGCTTCATCCATATTGCGATCGAAATCGATCGTGGTCATGGGGCGAGGAAATTGCACGGCCTCGGCATGGATCGTATCGCCCCATAGTGTCAATTTCTGTCCATCACTTTCGATCTGATAAAGGCTATGCCCCGGCGTATGTCCCGGTGCTGGTATAGCGGTAATGCCGGGAAAAAGCTGCTGCTGGCCGGAGAAGGTTTTTAGCCTATGGGCGGCAATCACAGGTTGCAGTGAATCTTCAGATTGTCCGAACGTGTGTTTCTCGCTCTCCCGCACATGCGCGCTGTTGGCCGGATTGAGCCAGAAATCCGCATCCTTCTGGTTAACATAAACGGTGGCATTAGGGAAAACCAGCTTGCCGTCACGCGACACGCCGCCGGAATGGTCGGCATGAATATGGGTCAGCAGAACGGTATCGATCTTCTCGGGCGGATAGCCGGCGGCGCGCAGGTTGTCGGGTAATTTCCCTCCCAGTTTCCCAAACAACGGCCCGGCTCCCGTGTCTACCAGTATCAGCTGTTTGCCCGTATTGATGAGATACGCGTTAATGGAGGTCTCCACCTGCGGCTGGAGATTCTTTTGTGCCAGTAGATGTAGCATTTCCTCGTGGGGAATATGGGTGAGCAATTTATCCAGCGGAATGGTGACCGTACCGTCAGAAAGAGCGGTAATTTCAAACTGGCCTAGCATCATCCGATAATAGCCTGGTGCCTGCGTTCTTTGTTGAGGTACCGATTCTGCTTCGGCGATAAAGGACGCCCCTGCCGACAAAACCACGGGTAATAATGTCTGTTTCAGAAGATTCATTTTCATTGTGCACTCTTAGAAAGTGGCCCTGCTCGTCAGGGAGTGGAACGATTATTCTGCTAGCGGTACTATTGTTCAAATTGATTAATTTGATACTGACTATCATGGAAAATGATTTTTACGGCGTGGATTTAAACCTGCTGGTGACATTTCTGGTGCTGTATCGCGAGAAAAGTGTCTCCGCAGCGGCGGATAAGCTGCATTTGGGACAGCCTGCCGTGAGCGGGGCGCTGGCGCGTTTACGTACGCTGTTTGGCGATCCGCTGTTTATCCGTACGGGACAGGTGATGCGCCCGACGGCGCGTGCGGATTATCTGGCGACCCAGTTGTCACCCGTTTTTGAACACTTACAGTCGGTTCTGGGTGAGCCTGAGAGGTTTGATCCGCTGACCGATTCGCGCGTGATTACGCTGGGAATGACCGATTGGGTGGAAATCTGGTTGATGCCGCTGCTGCTGAAACGGCTCAAAACCCATGCTCCTTATTTACGTATCAACCTTGTGGCCACCGATCCGTTTTTGGATGTGGCACGTCTGGAAAATGACAGCATCGATCTGGTGGTGTCCGTCGCCAGTTCACAGGCAGGTTGGCTGAAGCAACAAGCCTTACTCTCGTCAGGATTCAGGGCGTTGTGGCATCCGCAGCAGCTTGATCTGCCGCGTCCTCTTTCTTTGACCGTATACAGCCATCAGCGTCATTTACTGGTGACCTACCGTGAACGTGCGCATGGCATTGTGGACGACATGTTGGAAAAGCAGGGAATGGCGCGGACAATTCATTACACCACGCCGCATTTCTCTGCTCTGCCGGGAATCTTGCAGCAAACGCCGTCAATCGCTACCGTACCGGAAAAGCTGGCGACACTGTGGTGTCAGCATTATGGCCTGATCGACAGCCCCGTACCGCTAGCGTTACCGACCTATACGCTCTCGGCGCTCTGGCATGCCAGACAGGACAGTAATCCGGCGATAACGTGGCTGTATGGGCAAATTGCTGAGGTGGTGGCAGAGCAAGGGACGGAACCGCCCCCTGCTTGAGTGACGGCAAGGAGATTATTGCGATAATCCTGCCACACTGTAATTCGCCGGAAGCCAGCGGTAGCCGTTGGTGGTGCCGTTGCGTTCCAGACGTGTACCCACGTGGCCGATGCCGGGGAAGGGCAGATGAGCGCCTGCAACCCAGTAACCCTGACTGGCGGCGTCGGCCAGCGTTTTATTACGGGATTCTGTCGCCTGATCCATATTTGAATCAAAGCTGATGGTGGTGGCCGGTAAGCTCATCTGTACCGCTTCCGCATGAATGATGTCTCCCCATGCCAGCAGTTTTTTGCCTTCGCTCTCAATCAGAAACGACGTATGCCCCGGCGTATGTCCCGGGCTTGGGATCGCGGTGACACCAGGCAACAGTGCTGTCTGCTGAGCTGGGAACGTTTTCAGCTTGTTCTCTTTGCGAATGGCATCAAAGGTACTTTGCACGCGTTGGAACGCGGCCTTTCTGCTCTCTGGCGCACTCTTCAGATTATCTGGGCTGAGCCAGAAGTCGGTTTCTGGCTGGCTGACATACACGGTAGCGTTCGGGTAGTTCAGCTTACTGTCCTGTACCAGACCACCAAAATGGTCGCCGTGCAGATGGGTCATCAATATGGTATCGACCTGCTCAGGCTTGTAGCCCGCCGCGATCAGGTTCGGCAGCACTTTTCCTACGGTAGGATTGCTTTGTTTGCCGTTGCCCGTGTCTATCAGAATCAGGTGTTTGCCGGTATTGACCAAATAGGCGTTGATGGAGGTTTCCACCTGCGGCGTCAGCGCTTTCTCTGCCAGCAGTTCAGTGATTTTTTCCGGTGGTGTCCTCTGCAACAGTTTATCCATCGGCATGGTGTTGGTGCCGTCAGACAGTGCCGTGATTTCGAACTGTCCGAGCATAATACGGTAATAGCCCGGCTGGGTTTTAATCTGCGCGATGTCCTGCGCCTGAGCAAATACAGGCACAAAGGCACATGAGACGAATAATAGGGCTAACGGTTTCAATAACTTCATTGATTCTTTTCCTTGTAAATAATGAGTAATGAAAGCAGGCGAAATTGTAACAACAGATCGATTATTGACGCATGGGGCGAATTACTCAACTGTCCCCGAACCGTATGTGTCCGCCAGATTTTCCACCGTATCACCGCCGTCCTGCAACGTGGAGGATTTAGGGTATAATGCCTTTTTAAGTGAACGAGACAGTGAAAAACATGCAGTACCCGATTAATGAAATATTCCAGACGTTACAGGGCGAAGGTTATTTTACCGGTGTGCCGGCGGTGTTTGTGCGCCTGCAAGGGTGCCCGGTCGGCTGTAGCTGGTGCGATACCAAACACACCTGGGACAAACTGGCAGAGCGGGAAACCTCATTGGATCAGGTGCTGGTAAAAACGGAAGAAAGCGATGCCTGGGGCGCGGCGACGGCGGAGGATATTCTGGCGCTGATGACGCAGCAAGGCTATACGGCGCGCCATATTGTGATCACGGGCGGTGAACCTTGCATCCACGATTTGGCACCGCTGACGCTACAGCTGGAAAAGCAGGGTTTCAGCTGTCAGATCGAAACCAGCGGTACGCACGATGTGCGCTGCTCGCCCAAAACCTGGGTGACGGTATCGCCGAAAGTAAATATGCGCGGTGGCATGAAGGTGCTCGATCAGGCGTTGCAACGGGCGGATGAGATCAAACACCCGGTGGCGCGTGAGCGTGACATTGAAGCGTTGGATGCGCTACTGGCGCGGCTTGATGATGATAAGCCGCGCATTATCGCGCTACAACCGATCAGCCAGAAAGACGATGCGACCAAACTGTGTATCGCGACCTGCATCGCCCGTAACTGGCGGCTGTCTATGCAGACACATAAGTACCTGAATATCGCCTGATATTTATCTACTGATGATAGCGGCTGATCGTCGCGGCGTGAGAGCAGGATGTTCATCGCGCCGCGGTGCCTCATTACTCGCCTTTATAGACGCAGCCAGCGGTGCACGTTTCTTTCACCATCACGGCGCTGAGCAGCGGTAATGTCGGCTTCAACTGATGCCAGATCCAGTGCGCCAGCACCTCGCTGGTTGGGTTTTCCAATCCAGGGATCTCATTCAGATAGTGGTGATCCAACCGTTCCCACGTCGGTTTGAACGCGGCTTTCAGCTCAGAGAAATCCATCACCCAGCCGGTATGCGGATCCACTTCACCGGTAATTTCCAGTCTCACCATGAAAGAGTGCCCATGCAGCCGCCCGCATTTGTGGCCTTCCGGCACGTGAGGCAAATGATGCGCGGCTTCAAACTGAAAATCTTTAAATAGCGTAGTGACCATAGCGAGGTTCCCGGTTTCGTTCTGAAAAAGGGGCTTTCAGAACACAGTATGCAAAAAACCGTCGCATACTACCCGAAAGCGCTTACTCTTCCAACTGCACTATCGTCGCGTGGCTCCAGCCGGAAGGCAGTGGTTCAGGGCGGTGGAACGTCATGTGGCTGGTGGTCAGGTTCACAACGCCACGCGCGAATAACGCAGGCATACCGCCAGGGTAGGCCTCAACGCCGAATGCACGTCCCGTTGTGGGATCGACCCGATAGGCATTATCCAGCCCCATACCCGTAGGGCGTTCCGGGTTGCAGGGCGGGCGTACATCGTACATGCCCTGTTCTGGCGAGTCGCTTTGCCGCTGTTCGAGGTGCACGGCATGGAAATGGACATCGCGAATGTAACCTACAGGCGTGCTGTGCAGGTTAATTGCCCCCTCGCTGATCCCTGCGATCTGAGAAAACTGTACCGCTTCGATCCGGCCCGGTTCGATAGCGGGATCGCGATAGCGTACGGAAATAAAGATCGGGTCAGCCTTGCCCCAATGGCACGGATGCGCAGCGACACAGTGGAACGTAATGTTGCTGAACTGTAGACGTCGGAACGTGCCGCCATCGCGGGAGATCAGGCCAATGGCTCGGTTGGTCTCGTAAATGGCACAGTTGCTGACAGAAATATCTTCAATATCGGCAAAGGTTTCGGTGCCGACCTTCAGGGCGCAGCTCTTGGATCGCAACAGACAATTGCTGATGATGACCTGCTGCACTTTACGTTGCAGATGGGGCGGCTTACGGGTGGTTTTGATGCACAGCGCATCATCAGCGGCGCTCAGCGAACAGTTACTGATTTGTACCTGCTGACAGCTGTCGAGATCCAGCGCATCGGTGTTCGCCATGCTCAGATCGTTATCAATGGTCAGACGCTCGACGATGATTTGACGACAGCTAACCAGATGCACGGTCCACATTGGGGCGTGCTCAATCGTAAAATCACACAGGCGAACGTGTTCGCAATCCTCAAAGACTACAATGCGTGGGCGATGTTGCGCAGGCAGGCGATAGCCCTGATCGTCGGGTTCCGCCGAGAAATAGGCGTCGGCATTTCCCATGATCTTACCCTGACCGCAGATCGTGACATTGCGTTGCTGATAAGCATAAAGAAATGCACGGTGCGACAGTTCGGCCATGCTGATGGTGGTGGCCTGCGTAAATTGCTCATAGTCACCGCTGACGATTAACTCTGCTCCCGCTTCCAACAGCAGGCAAAAATTGGACGGCAGCAGCAATCCTCCTAATAGATAGCGCCCTGGCTCGACCGTCAGGGTGCCGCCGCCCTGTGCCGCAATCCGATCGATAGCCTGTTGAAAGACGGCGGTATCTAGCGTGATGCCGTCGGCAGCGGGGGAGTATGACTGAATAGAGTGTTTCATCGTGTCATCCACGGTTTGCCATTAATGAATGGATTGCAGCACGTTTGCTGGTCTTTGGCTGCGCCTGTTGTGATGAAATCTGCGGAGGTTGGAGCGGGCTTCACAGCGTATGGCATGTGGCGTAAGAGAATGTGAAAGGCATAACGAAGAAGGTGAGGCGGTGTTTTATACGATGTGTGTTTCATCACGTTTTTACGCTGCTTTTCTCTTTTACCGCCCGCGCGGTGCAGTTTTGTTGTTTTTGTGTTTCTTATTTGTGAATTAAATCTCTTTTTAGTGTGGTGCGTCAGTTAATGATGTGAGGCACCTCCCTGCTGTGCCAGATAGCGCTCGAGTCGCGTGGTTGAAACGCCGACTAGCGCGACGCGGCCATCACCATTTCTTCCGCCAGTCCCGCAAATCACGCGTTTTCCCGCCATCGCGGCTGGCGCGACGAAAAGGGTTCTGCCTATCTTGTCAGGGTGAGGGATAGGTTGATTCCCAAAATGCCAGGCGGTTACGTACCCGACCCGCTTTCTCATCCACACACCACACCAGTACGCCAAACACACACAATAATAATGTCGTTGGGGGAAAAATGAGATTACTTGGACTGATTTTCATCGCCTTCTCTGCGCTCTGTTCCGTTGCGCAGGCTGCTGATCCAGTGGAATTACGCCTCTCCTGGTGGGGAGGAAACAGCCGTCATCAGGCGACGTTGACTGCGCTGGAAGCGTTTCAGAAAAAATATCCGCACATCAGCGTGAGGCCGGAATATACCGGCTGGGACGGGCACTTATCCCGTCTGACCACGCAGATTGCCAGCGGTGAAGAACCGGATGTCATGCAGGTAAACTGGAACTGGTTGCCGATTTTTTCCAAAACCGGTACTGGTTTTTATGACCTGAATAAGCTGACCGATACGCTGAAATTGCAGGATTTTCCCGAAGATGCACTAAAACCTGCAACAATTGACGGCAAAGTAAACGCGATTTCCACCTCGCTGAATGCGCTGGTGATGTATTACAACGCGGAAACCTGGAAGAAAGCCGGGCTACCGTATCCCACCACTTGGGATGAGCTGTTCCAGGCGGGCAAGGTATTTAAAGAGAAACTGGGCGATAACTATTTCCCCATCGCCTCGCCTGCACAGGACAGTGGTGAAGGATTACTGGAACTGCTCAACTATTACATGACGCAGAAATACCAGATTGGCATGATCGACGAAAAGAACAAACGCTTTAACTACAGTGATGCGCAATGGATCGAGGCATTTCGCTTCTATAAGCGTTTGATCGACGAACATGTGATGCCGTCCTCGAAGTATTACAATGCGTTCGGCAAAGTCGGGATGTATGAAACGCGTCCCTGGATTAATGGGGAATACGGCGGCGCTCATCTGTGGATTTCGGTTGTGAAGAAATACGCCGATCCGCTGGCGGCACCCGGCAAGCTCGAATTAGGGCCCTACATCATGACGCCGGGGTCGGATAATTCCGGGCAGTTCTTCAAACCCTCCATGCTGTTTGCTATCAGTAAAAATACCAAACATCCGAAAGAAGCGGCGCTGTTGCTGAACTATCTGATGAACGATCCTGAAGGCGCGCTGCTGATGGGCACCGAGCGCGGTATTCCGCTCAGCCGTATTGCCAGACAAGCGCTGGAGGAAAAGCAGAAGCTGGATACGAACGATCTGTCGGTTGTCGGATTATCACTGGCGCTGGAAAAACCGATGCAAACGCCCGTTTCCTCTTATCTTGAAGATCCTCAGCTTGCCAGCTTGATCCTGCAAACTATCGAACAGCTCGACTATGGCAAGAAGAGCGTGGAAGAATCGGCGAAAAACTTCAGCAATTCAGGCGAGCGCATTCTGAAGCGGGTGATTCGCTAAGCATTGACCAGAGAAGGTCGTTACTGACTAAGGTATTTTATTGGCCGGTGCGTTACGTCAGTTCAGCCAACTGCTGTTGCAGGCTATCGGCTAACGCGCGTGGACGCCCGGCATCAAACATCACATGCATGCTCACCGGGTACGCCCGGTGTTGCAGGCAGAAATCTTCCATCTCATGCCCGATCCCGTACAGCGCCTGAATATTGGTTTTGGCGATTTCCCGCAGCGTCCAGTTGTTCTCCACCTGTTTGCAGTAGTGCAACGTAAAGAAGGCTTTCTGCGCGTGAACAAAAGCGCGGCAATACAGCGTCAGGCCGCGCCATTCCTGCTGCCAGCGTTGCCTGAGCGCTTCTGGCATCGTGTGTTCACGAGAAAATTGCAGAGCGGCCTGCTGGCACTGCTCCGCCAGTTGCCACGCGGCATCTTTCTCTTTCGCGATGTGGTAGAGGTTCTGCGAAGCCAGCTCCGCATGCTGCGGATCGAACGTAATATCCTGACCAGAGCCCGGCAACCAGTGGTTACGATTGAGCTGACCGTACAGGCTCCAGATCGCCTGACCAAAGCTGGTTGGCAGCAGGCTGTGGCGATGAAACACGTGGTGGCGTGTGTACAGCGACAGGGAAATGGCCTGATGCGCCTGATCAAGCAAGGCTTGCATTGCGTGCAGCACCGCCTCATCCGGTTGCCACTCATAGCGTGTCATCAGCCATTGTGCAAACAGCGCACTTTCGTTGGTCGATGTGGTCTGGTGAGTGAGTAAACGGGAACAGGCGAACAGCGTAAATTCGCTGAGCGTGCCGATCACGCTGTGATTATCTACGCCCTCCCAACTGATACGACACAGTGCGCTGACAATGGCGGGATTTTTCTCCCGACACCACAGTAGCCGCCCTTGCACTTCGGTGTAGCGCAGGAAGGGGAGGTTACCCCAGCCGACTTCTTCCCCAGCCAAATCCAGCTCAACCCAGACTTCGCGTCCGCTGACATCCAGCAGCGCGGGGTTATTGGGAAACTCAGGCCAGAAGCGTTCCGGCGTGACTTTGATCGCGACAGAGACGGATTCCGGCAGCGTGCGAATGGCGTTCAGGACATTACCGATATCCTGATGGCTGGCGGGAAAGGCACGCAAGACCAGGTGGCGCTGATGGTAGTGCATCACGCGTGCGACGGCGGAGAAGAGGCGGTGATAGATCTGTTCGCTGTCGGCGTTGGTTGGCCAGTGCGTGGTGACGGGAACGACGCCGTTGATCTCATCGCCAGAAGGCGCGGAAAAGCGCAGCAGGCTATCGCTATTGGAGATCGCCAACAGCAGGCCGCTTAACCGCGGGATCTGCTGCATCAGCAGTTCGACTTTGGCGGCAAGGTAGTCGCACCAAAAATCGGTATCCATACGGAGGCTATGTTTGTCGTCCAGTAATTCCGGGTGATGGAGCAGTAAATCCGTAGGGAACGACAGCTCTTTGCATTGCAGATACAGCGCCAGCCCCTGTTCACGGCAGTGCGCCGCGACCTGATTCAGGTAAACACAGCGAGAACGTTGCTGGCTGCTGATGCGATCGTCAAAACGCGCGTTATTGTAGGCTTCTGGCGTGACCAGCTTATCCAGCAAATCTGCTGCGCCTAGCACCAGCGTATTGAAACCCTGTTCGCGGGCATAATCGATGACCGCAAGGACCTGTTGCCAATGCCAAATATCTTGCGTATTGAGTTCCAGCGCGCGCCGTTGCCACATCATTTTTCTCCCGTTGCCACTGGTATGAGTATCGCATTGATGTGCTATCGCAAAGGATAAATTCCTGGAGCGAACGCCAGAAATGTGAGCCTGTTCGCTAATGTCGATCGTGTAAGAGGTTGTTGGTGGGGCGGTTATTGTGGGGATGTCGATTATCGGCGGCATGATGACGCGTTCACCAGCCGACGTAGGGTGACAGAAATGAAGGATATCGGCTAAAAGCCTTCCAACAGCCTTAATTGGCTGAATGTGAGTGGCCGATAGAAGATATATCCTTGAATCCCAATGGGGTGGTATTTGTTTAACCTGTTCAAATCGGTCGCCTTCTCCACGCCTTCACAGATAATGTTTACGCCAAGAGGAATGAGTTTGTTTAATAAGACCTTTAGTTTTTGTGATTTTGTCTCTTCTTTACCGATGCCATCGATAATAGAGCGATCGATTTTTATGGTATCGAAGTCAAACAGGCTCAGGCTGTCTATTTGTAGATTTCCTGCGCCGAAGTCATCTAATGAAAGCATAAAGCCATATTTCTTGGCCTGATTTAAAAAGGGGATCCCGTCTATTAACTGCTGTCGGGTCGTTTTTTCACTGATCTCTATTTCTATATTCTTTGGGCTAACCTGATGCATGACGCATTTTTGGTATAACGTTTCCAGATAGGCAGAGTTATTAAACAGTAAATGTGAAAGATTGAATGATATTGTCATGCTGCTTTTGTTTTTTATTACCTGACAGACTACATCAAACATAAAGTCTGTCACTTTATCAATTGCTTTATACTTCTCTATTTTATCTATTGTTTGTTGAGTCGATATGAGCGTCCCTTCCGAATTATAAAACCTGGCGAGGGCTTCATAGCGGAATATTTTATTGTGAGGGAGATGGATGATAGGCTGGAACTCTGCGGTCAGCCTAAGAATTTTTCCATCAATATTCAATGTTGTTGTATTCATTTTACTGATTACTCACCCTCTCCATAGAAATAGGAATTCCATAGCTTTGCTCGTCTGGATTCTACACAGCAATTTGGAATAGTTGGAAATTGTTTAAAATGATCAATAATTCTCATTTGATAGTTATTGGCTATTGAATGAAAAATAATGATCGTTTAAATCTATGTTGTGATTGGTGTTTAATTCTTATTTTATTAATTTACTTGGTGCTTTAAATTGATTATTTTTGTTTAATTAGTGGTTAAGTTGTTTTTGTTTGAATTTAAATCAATCTGACAGTGGCGTGTGACCGTTGTGACTTCATAGCATCCTTGTTAGGATGATAAACGACGTTAAGATTGCCGTTTCGTAATCCTATCAGGAGGGAGAAAAACTCAGAATTGAATCTGGGTGATGTTCTACTCAGTAAGAATCAGCATTTAATTCCGTGTGAGCATTCATTTTATTAAAAAGAGAAGTCCTTTTTGGATTTTGGGGTATATCACCATCGCGTTAATAGGTAGATATTATAGTGGAACATTTTTCTCCTCCTCCCGCTAAAGTGATTAGCGCATTGCTGCAACATCCCTATGTGATGTCTATCTATGCCAAGGATATGCTATATGCATTAAAGGCTGACGTTGCGGAATTGAATCTGGATAAAAACCGTATTGTGTTGGCAGTAGAATATTCTGGTTCAGATATCGACAGATATCTTGCTGATGGTGGTTTGAATTTTGATTTGGAGGCGCTCAAAGGTACGGAGAACATCGAACGAGAAACTTACAGTCTGTGTAATATTTCTACGCAATTATTCAAGACGGACAGTATGTTTTATCGTCTGGAGTGTCGCCTGCCAGACTCGGTTTTCGTCACTGAAAACCGAGGGGCGATTCGTATTCCTTTTATTCTTGGCATGCAGGCTCGTGTCCGTATCGAAGTTTATATGCATACGCTTAACGTGCCTGGAACGCTGCGTAATTTATCGACCGGTGGTTGTCTGGTTGAAATCGATCTGGTGGAAAGTATTGCGATTGACGTCGGTCAGGATATTCCCGGCATTACGCTGGAGTTTCCTAACGGGGAAAGCTTTTATGCCGAAGGAAGAATCCGCCACATACGGCCCTTTGGGAATAATGGCTATGCGGCTGTCGGTATCCAGTTTATCAATTTGTCTTCATCCCAGTCTGAAGCCCTGCTTCATTATACGCATGAGTCGGAAAGAGAGGCGGCATATCGAACTGGCGTCACTGGCAGCATGGTGTATTCGTCCCCGTTGTTCATTCCGGGCAGCAAGGAGAAAAACCTCTTGCTGCGAGAAAGCCAGGAACGTGAGAAACGTACTCGCCAGACGCCTATGGAACGAGGCGTCATGGAGGTTGCCCATCGGCTTCAGATTGGGCTGATGTACATCAAAACGCGCAATCAACTGCCTGTTGAGATTTTCTATGACTGCGTCGACACCCTGATCTATATGGTCAAAAAAGAGAGAAAGGCTTTTCTGTATGCGCTGTCGTTCCTGCGCGATGAGGCGGATTGGGTCAGGCATGCGGTACAGGTTGCAGGGCGGCTGGCGGATATGCTGCTTCTTGCCGATCCGCACGATCCCCATGTGCGCGAGGCGGTGTTGGGCGCGTTACTCCACACGATGGGCAAGCCGCTGCTGGTTAACGCCCGTCTGCCATCGCTAAAGGTCAACATGAATCCGACGCAGAAAGCGATCCTTAGCGGCCATGTGGAAGTGTTGTGTGCGAAGTTACGTGAACTCGACTGGGCGATCAGCCCCACTTGCCGTGATGTGATTGAGAATGCTAACGAGCGTTTGGACGGAAGCGGCTATCCGCAAGGTAAACGCGCTGAACAATTGTCGCCTTTAGTCCGACTGGTCTCTGTAATCAAGGCGATTAATAAGCTCAGGCATGCGCGCAATGGCGTTTCGCCCCGCACACCATTGGCTGCCTACCGCAAAATCTATGAGGTGAACGCCGCCTATGACAAGGGCGTGTTGGTCAAATATGTCCAGATTTATGGTCTCTACCCGATAGGCAGTCTGGCGAAATATTCGGGAGGCTTCCTCGGGTGGGTAATGGATATTGATAGAAAGGGCCGACCTATTGCGGTACACCTCGTTAAGAACCTGCGCTTTCCTGATACCAATATCAGCAGCGTCGTCTCTAAAGGCGACTTGTTGCAGGTCGGCCAGCTCGAAAACATCGTGAATCCAGATGATTTCGGCATAAAAGTCCTGAAAATTTAACTCACATCCTGTCTGTATGGGGTTGCGTGGCAGCCCCGCTTTCTCGAATGCATTCTTACTGATATCGCCATGTAACGCGCGTGCCATCAGCCATAACACTTTAAGCAATAAGGATTATCAGAAAAACCATTTAGTCATTTTGGTTATTTAATATTTCCATCATTTCTTTAATTGTTAAGATGCAGATCGTTACCCTTATCCTCCATCCATCTTTTTATTGCATGTTTTTGTATTAGCGTCGTTGGCTAACTGCACAGGCACAAGGAAACAGACATCACAATGACTACTCCGGTTTCCCCCACTTCATTGCTTCCGCTGAGTGCGGAGCAATTAACGCGTTTACAGGCGGCAACCGGTGATTTCTCATCGACGCAGCTGGCCTGGCTATCCGGTTATTTCTGGGGGCTGGTTCAGCAGCCTGGGAATGTGCAGCCGGGGGCGATAACCGCCACGGCAACGACCGCCGCCGCAGTCACGGTGCCAGTACAAACGATCACACTGATCTCCGCCTCACAGACTGGCAATGCGCGCCGGGTCGCGGAACAGCTGCGTGACGATCTGCTGGCGGCCAAGCTGTCCGTCAATCTGGTCAATGCGGGTGATTACAAGTTTAAGCAAATCGGGCAGGAAAAACTGCTGTTGATCGTGACGTCGACGCAGGGGGAAGGGGAGCCGCCGGAAGAGGCGGTTGCGCTGCATAAGTTCCTGCTGTCCAAAAAAGCGCCGGCGCTGAAAGACACGGCATTTGCTGTGTTTGGTCTGGGTGATACCTCTTACGAATTCTTCAGCAAGGCAGGTAAGGATTTCGACAGCCGTCTGGCTGAGTTAGGCGCTGAACGTCTGCTGGATCGCGTTGATGCCGATGTGGATTATCAGGCGCTGGCCGAGCAATGGCGCCGTCAGTTAGTTGATATTTTGCAGGCACGTGTGCCGGTGCAGGGAACGGCGGTAGCACAGCTCGCTTCTCAAGGGGCACTGGATGAAATTACCAGCAGCCCATACAGCAAAGCGTCCCCGCTGCATGCCACGTTTGCGGTGAATCAGAAAGTCACCGGACGTAACTCCGAAAAAGATGTGCGCCATATTGAGATCGATCTCGGGGATTCCGGTTTGCGTTATCAGCCAGGTGACGCGCTGGGCGTGTGGTTTGATAACGATCCCACGTTGGTGCAGGAACTACTGGAGTTGCTGTGGCTGAAAGGTGATGAGTCTGTCAGCGTTGACGGCAAGACGCTGCCATTATCGCAGGCGCTGAAAAGCCACTTCGAGCTGACGCAGAACACGGCGCCGATCGTCGAGAAATATGCGGCACTGTCGCGCAATGAAACACTGCTGTCGCTGATAGCCGATAAACCTGCGCTGCAACAGTTTGCACAGCGTACGCCGCTGGTGGATATGGTGCGACAGGCACCGACTGAGCTGACGGCGGATCAACTGCTGGGTCTGCTGCGTCCGCTGACGCCGCGTCTTTATTCCATTGCCTCGTCGCAGGCGGAAGTCGAAAGCGAAGTACACATCACCGTTGGAGTGGTGCGCTACGACTACGAAGGGCGCGCGCGCGCGGGTGGCGCATCCAGCTATCTGGCCGACAGGCTGAGCGAAGACGATGAAATCCGCGTGTTCATCGAACATAACGATAACTTCCGTCTGCCTGCCAATTCCGACACGCCAGTTATCATGATTGGGCCAGGAACGGGGATTGCGCCATTCCGCGCGTTTATGCAGCAGCGCGATGCCGAAGGAGCCGGGGGGAAAAACTGGCTGTTCTTCGGTAACCCACACTTCACGGAAGATTTTCTGTATCAGGTTGAATGGCAGCGCTACGTTAAAGACGGTCTGCTGACCCATATCGATCTGGCCTGGTCACGCGATCAGGCACACAAGATCTATGTACAGGACAAACTGCGCGAAAAAGGCGCAGAAGTCTGGCGCTGGATTCAGGACGGGGCGCACCTGTATGTATGTGGTGATGCCAACCGTATGGCCAAAGACGTCGAGCAGGCGCTGTTGGATGTAATAGTTGAGCATGGCGGCATGGACAGTGAACAAGCCGATGAATTTTTAAGTGACCTGCGCCTTGAGCGCCGTTATCAGCGAGATGTGTACTAATGAGTGAAAAATACGTTTTCAGTGAAAAACACCCTGGTCCGTTGGTGGTAGAAGGGAAACTCGCTGATGCTGAGCGCATGAAGCTGGCAAGTCACTTTCTGCGCGGCACGATTGCTGAAGACCTGAATGATGGTCTGACTGGCGGCTTCAACGGCGATAACTTTCTGCTGATCCGCTTCCACGGGATGTATCAACAGGATGACCGTGATATTCGCGCTGAGCGTGCCGAACAGAAGCTGGAACCTCGCCATGCGATGATGTTGCGCTGCCGTTTACCCGGCGGGGTGATGACGCCGGAACAGTGGCTGGGAATCGATAAATTTGCCAGCGAAAGTACGCTGTACGGCAGTATTCGTATTACTAACCGTCAGACTTTTCAGTTTCACGGCATTCTGAAACCGAACGTGAAGCCAGTGCATCAACTGCTGAATCGTCTTGGGCTGGATGGACTGGCGACGGCAAACGATGTGAATCGTAACGTGCTGTGCACGTCCAACCCGGTGGAATCTGAGCTGCATCAGCAGGCGTACGAGTGGGCGAAAAAGATCTCTGAGCATTTGCTGCCGCGCACGCGCGCCTATGCCGAGATCTGGATGGATCAGGAAAAGGTCGCGACGACGGATGAAGAGCCGATTCTGGGGTCGACGTATCTGCCGCGTAAGTTCAAAACCACGGTGGTGATCCCGCCGCAGAATGATGTTGATCTGCACGCCAACGATCTTAACTTTATTGCGATTGCTGATAACGGCCGTCTGGTGGGCTTCAACGTGTTGGTGGGCGGTGGGCTTTCTATCGCCCACGGCGACAAAGAAACCTATCCGCGCACGGCCAGTGAGCTGGGCTATATCTCCGTTGAGCATACGCTGGCCATCGCCGAAGCGGTGGTGACGACGCAGCGCGATTGGGGTAACCGTACCAACCGTAAAAACGCGAAAACTAAATACACGCTGGAGCGTGTGGGTGTCGAGAACTTCAAGCAGGAAGTGGAAGCGCGTGCTGGTGTGAAATTTGACGCCGTACGTCCTTATGAATTCACCGGACGTGGCGATCGGATCGGCTGGGTAAAAGGTATCGACAATAAATGGCACCTGACGCTGTTTATCGAAAATGGCCGTATTCTGGATTATCCAGGGCGCCCGTTGAAAACGGGTCTGGCGGAAATCGCTAAAATCCATAAAGGGGATTTCCGCTTAACGGCGAACCAGAATTTGATCATCGCGGGCGTTCCTGCACGCAGTAAAGCGAAGATTGAGGCGCTGGCACGTGAACACGGTTTGATTGATGACGGCGTCAGCGAGCAGCGCAAGAATTCGATGGCCTGCGTGTCGTTCCCGACCTGTCCGCTGGCGATGGCGGAAGCAGAGCGTTTCCTGCCAGAGTTCGTCACAAAAGTGGAAGACATCATGCAGCAGCACGGCGTGGGGGATGAACATATCGTTCTGCGCGTCACGGGCTGCCCGAACGGCTGCGGCCGCGCGATGCTGGCGGAAATCGGTCTGGTGGGCAAAGCCGTGGGACGTTATAACCTGCACCTCGGTGGAAATCGCGAGGGAACACGTATTCCCCGCATGTATCGCGAAAACATTAATGAAACCGAGATCCTGGCAGAAATCGATCGGCTTATCGGGCTGTGGGCGCAGGATCGCCAGCCGAATGAAGGCTTTGGTGATTTCACCATTCGTACCAACATCATTAAACCGGTGCTGGATCCCGCCCGCGATTTTTATGACTGACAGGAGAGCCTGATGGCCGAATTTAATCTTGAGGCGCTCAACGCGTTACCGAAAGCGGAGCAGGCGGCAGCGCTCGCTGTCGTGAATGGTCAGCTTGAACAGCTGTCGGCGCAGGAAAGAGTGAGCTGGGCGCTGGAGAATCTGCCGGGCGACTATGTTTTGTCGTCCAGCTTCGGCATTCAGGCTGCGGTATCGCTGCATCTGGTGACGCAGCTGCGGCCGGATATTCCGGTCATTCTCACTGATACGGGCTATCTGTTTCCTGAAACCTATCAGTTTATTGATGCGCTGACGGAGCAGCTGAAGCTGAATCTGCAAGTGTTTCGCGCTGCTGAATCTCCGGCCTGGCAAGAGGCGCGCTACGGTAAGCTATGGGAACAGGGCGTGGAAGGCATCGAGCGCTACAACCAACTGAATAAAGTCGAGCCGATGAATCGGGCGCTGAGCGAATTAAAGGCGAAAACGTGGTTTGCTGGCCTGCGCCGCGAGCAGTCTGGCAGCCGGGGAGACTTGCCGGTGCTGGCGATTCAGCGTGGCGTCTTCAAATTCCTGCCGATTATCGATTGGGATAACCGCACGGTTTATCAGTATCTGAAAGAAAACGGCCTGAGCTATCACCCGCTCTGGGATCAGGGCTACCTGTCTGTTGGCGATACCCACACCACCCGCAAATGGGAACCGGGCATGAGCGAAGAGGAAACCCGCTTCTTCGGCCTGAAACGCGAATGTGGGCTGCACGAAGGGTGAACAGAAACCGGGCACCGCCCGGTTTTTTATCGCCTGAATAACGCTTGTGAACGTATTGTTATTCCATTACGGAACTTGTCATTCCAATTCGGCATTTCATAAGTGTTCTGTCCTCACCGTATAGTCGCATTATCTACTTTTTTGCTTAGTTAAGGCGATTGTGAACTATCTCCCTATATTTGCCGATCTTCGTCAGCGTCCGGTACTGGTTGTCGGCGGCGGCGAGGTTGCTACGCGCAAAATCGATCTACTGCAACGCGCGGGTGCGGAGGTAAAAATTGTCGCGCAGGCACTGGCTGAACCGTTGGCTGTGCAACATCAGGCTGGGCAGATTGAATGGCTGGCGCAGACGTTTACGCCAGAGCTGTTATCCGGCGTGTTTCTGGTGATTGCCGCAACGGATGACGCTGAGCTGAATGCCGCGGTGTTTGAGGCGGCGAATCAGCGTCATTTGCTGGTGAACGTGGTGGACGATCAGCCAAAGTGTTCGTTTATTTTTCCTTCGATTGTCGATCGTTCTCCGCTGGTGGTGGCGATTTCCTCCGGCGGTCAGGCGCCCGTACTGGCGCGTTTGCTGCGTGAAAAACTGGAATCCTTACTGCCGACCAGTCTGGGCACGATGGCAGACATCGCCGGAAGTTGGCGTGACAGAATTAAAACCCGACTGCATTCGATGCCGGCACGCCGTCGTTTTTGGGAGCGGCTATTTGTTGGACGCTTCGCTTCGCTGGTGTCCGCTGGGCAGTTGGCGCAGGCCGAAGATGAACTGCAACAGCAACTGGTTAATCAGCAAGACGAGCAGCAACTGCCCGCGGCAGCACGTGGTGAAGTGGCGCTGGTTGGCGCAGGCCCCGGCGATGCTGGGCTGCTGACGCTGCGTGGATTACAAGTGATGCAGCAGGCGGACGTGGTGCTGTATGACCATCTGGTCAGCCCCGACGTGCTTGATCTGGTGCGCCGCGATGCCGAACGCATCTGCGTCGGAAAGCGCGCCAGTGCCCATTCGCTCCCGCAGGATGAGATTAATCAGCTATTGGTGACGCTGGCGCAAGAAGGTAAGCGGGTAGTGCGTCTGAAAGGCGGCGATCCCTTTATTTTTGGCCGCGGCGGTGAAGAGTTGCAGGCGGTGGCGCAGGCTGGCATCACGTTTCAGGTGGTGCCCGGTGTGACGGCTGCGGCGGGCGTCACAGCGTATGCGGGGATCCCGTTAACGCACCGTGACTACGCACAAAGCGTGCTTTTTATTACTGGCCACTGCCGTCCGGATGGCGATGAACTGGACTGGTCAACGCTGGCGCGCGGGCGTCAGACGCTGGCGATTTATATGGGAACGATGAAAGCTGCGGAAATTGCACAGCAGCTTATCGCGCATGGCCGCTCATCACAGACCCCTGTCGCGGTAATCAGCCGTGGCACTCGACACGATCAGCAGGTGCAAATTGGTACGCTGCACGAGTTAGAACATTTGGCACGGCAAGCGCCGACTCCGGCGCTGCTGGTGATTGGCGAGGTGGTGGATTTACACCATCAGATTGCCTGGTTTGGTCAGACAACGCCGACGGTGCCGCAAGACAGCCGCCCAGCGGTAGTAAACTTGGCTTAAGGAAAGGGTATGGACGAGAAACGACTCACGCATTTACGGCAGCTTGAAGCCGAAAGCATTCACATCATCCGCGAAGTGGCGGCCGAGTTCAGTAATCCGGTGATGATGTACTCCATCGGTAAAGACTCTTCGGTGATGCTGCATCTGGCGCGCAAGGCGTTCTATCCGGGTTCGCTGCCTTTCCCGCTGCTGCACGTTGATACCGGTTGGAAATTTCGTGAAATGTACGAATTCCGCGACCGGACGGCGAAGGCCTACGGCTGTGAGCTGTTGGTACACCGTAACCCGCAGGGCGAAGCATTGGGGATTAACCCTTTTGTACACGGCAGCGCCAAGCATACCGACATCATGAAAACCGAAGGGCTGAAGCAGGCGCTGGATAAATACGGTTTTGATGCCGCGTTTGGCGGCGCGCGTCGTGATGAAGAAAAATCGCGTGCCAAAGAGCGCATTTACTCCTTCCGCGACCGTTTCCACCGTTGGGATCCGAAGAACCAACGCCCGGAACTGTGGCATAACTACAATGGCCAGATTAACAAAGGCGAAAGCATCCGCGTTTTCCCGCTCTCCAACTGGACCGAACTGGATATCTGGCAATACATCTATCTGGAAAACATCGAGATTGTCCCACTCTATCTGGCCGCGCCACGCCCGGTGCTAGAGCGCGATGGCATGTTGCTGATGGTGGATGACGATCGTATCGACCTGCAACCGGGTGAAGTTATCGAACAACGCATGGTTCGTTTCCGCACGCTAGGCTGCTGGCCGCTGACGGGCGCGGTGGCATCCGAGGCGCAGACGCTGCCGGAAATCATCGAAGAGATGCTGGTTTCCACTACCAGCGAGCGTCAGGGAAGGGTAATTGACCGCGATCAGGCCGGTTCAATGGAACTGAAAAAGCGTCAAGGGTATTTCTGAGGAATCGTCGAATGAGCCAAATTTCGTTAAAAGACACAGCCGCAGAAAATGGGGCTGAGAAAGATGCTGTTGCCATCAACAATGCGATTGCACAGCAGATCGCCGAGCAGGGCGGTGTGGAAGCGTATTTGCACGCACAGCAGGATAAAACGCTGCTGCGTTTCCTGACCTGCGGCAGCGTCGACGATGGAAAAAGTACGCTGATTGGCCGTTTACTACATGATACGCGCCAAATTTATGAAGATCAGCTCAGCACGCTGCACAATGACAGCAAGCGTCTGGGGACGCAGGGTGAAAAACTGGATCTGGCGCTGCTGGTCGACGGGCTTCAGGCCGAACGCGAGCAGGGCATCACGATTGACGTGGCCTACCGCTATTTTTCGACGGAAAAGCGCAAATTCATCATCGCTGATACGCCGGGACACGAGCAGTACACGCGCAACATGGCGACCGGTGCATCGACCTGCGAACTGGCGATTCTGCTGATTGACGCTCGCAAAGGTGTATTGGATCAAACCCGTCGTCACAGCTTTATTGCGACCCTGCTGGGGATTCGCGATCTGGTGGTGGCGGTGAATAAAATGGATCTGGTTGATTATCAGCAAGCGGTATTTGAGCAGTTTAAGCAGGATTATCTGGATTTTGCCCAGCAACTGCCTGCCGATCTGAATATCACCTTTGTGCCGATTTCCGCGCTGGATGGCGACAATGTCGCCACGCCAAGCACGACGATGAGCTGGTATACCGGCCCGACGTTGTTAGGTGTGTTAGAAACGGTAAATGTGGCGCAGCGTAGCCTCGAACAGCCAATGCGCTTCCCGGTGCAGTATGTTAACCGTCCGAATCTGGATTTCCGCGGCTATGCGGGTACGCTGGCCTCCGGCATTATCCGCGTCGGGCAACGGGTCAAGGTGCTGCCGTCTGGCGTGGAATCTACCGTTAGCCGTATTGTGACTTTTGATGGTGATTTACCGCAGGCACAGGCGGGAGAAGCGATTACGCTGGTGCTGGCGGACGAGATTGACATTAGCCGTGGCGATCTGCTGGTCGATAGCAGTGAATCACTGAAAGCAGTGCAGCATGCGTTGGTGGATGTCGTCTGGATGGCGGAGCAGCCGCTGGTGCCGGGACAGAGCTACGACATCAAGATTGGCGGTAAAAAAACGCGTGCCCGAGTCGAGAATATTCAGTATCAGGTTGAGATTAATACGCTAACGCAGCGCGTCGCGGAGAACCTGCCGCTGAATGGCATCGGTTCGGTTGAGCTGATTTTTGATGAGCCGCTGGTGCTGGACAACTATCAGCACAACGCGGTGACGGGCGGGATGATCTTTATCGATCGTCTGAGCAACGTCACGGTAGGCGCGGGTCTGGTACGGGAACCTATCGAGCAGGTGTATCAGGAGCCGGGCGCGTACAGTGCGTTTGAGCTGGAACTGAATGCGCTGGTGCGTCGTCACTTCCCGCATTGGGGTGCACGCGACCTGCTGGGGGGCAAATAACGTGTCTTTACGCGATGAACCGACTGACGAGAACGTCGTCTGGCATGCGCACGATGTCACCCGTGAGTCGCGCGAGAAGTTGCATGGTCATCAGGGCGTGGTTATCTGGTTTACCGGGCTGTCAGGTTCCGGTAAATCCACGTTGGCGGGAGCGCTGGAGCAGGCGCTACACGCTCGCGGCGTCAGCACTTACCTGCTGGATGGCGACAACGTCCGGCACGGTTTGTGCCGGGATTTGGGCTTTACCGACGACGATCGGCGCGAGAATATTCGCCGCGTGGGTGAGGTCGCCAAACTGATGGTGGATGCCGGTCTGGTGGTCCTGACCGCGTTTATCTCGCCGCACCGCGCCGAGCGTAAAATGGTGCAGGATTTACTGGGTGAAGGGCAATTCATTGAAGTCTTCGTCGATACGCCGTTAGCGACCTGTGAAGCGCGCGATCCTAAAGGGTTGTATAAAAAAGCCCGTGCGGGAGAACTGCGTAATTTCACGGGGATCGACTCGGCGTATGAAGCGCCGGACGCGCCCGATAGTCACCTGGATGGTGAACAATTAGTAACAAATTTGACAGGCCAATTGTTAGATCTGCTTGGCAAGCGAGCTATTATCAAGCTCTGACATCCCCGCTTTTTTTCACCGCGCTGTTGGGTGATGCAGGGGAAGAATGGGAAAGATTATGCAAAATGCCACGCAGTTAACGATTAGCAAGACTCGGCCAGCGCAAGAAGAGGATGACGGCGTTTCCTACCTGTTTATGGGGGCGGTGACGGGGTTCTCCTTCTATTGGTTGGCCTTTAGCATTCCCTTTCTGGTATACGGCTCCAATACCACGTTTTTCTTCATGCTCTACACCTGGCCGTTCTTTCTGGCGCTGATGCCGTTTTCGGTGCTGGTTGGCGTCGGGTTTAGTTTTTTGCTGAGAGGCTATATTTTTTATACGCTTTTTGCGACGGGGCTGACGGTGATCTGTCTGTTCTGGCTGGTGTTTTCTTTTCTAACGGGGTGGTAAAAGAACAGGCTGCCAGCGCGGAAGACGCTGACAGCCTGATTTTGTAGTATTGAGCGAATTTACAGCACTTTGCTCAAAAACGCCTGCGTACGCGGATTACTTGGATGTGTAAAGATCGCCTCTGGCGTCCCTTGTTCCTGAATGATCCCCTGATCGATGAAGATCACTCTATCGGCGACTTCTTTGGCAAATGCCATCTCATGGGTCACAATGACCATGGTCATACCTTCGTTCGCCAGCGTTTTCATGACGGCCAGCACTTCGCCAACCAGTTCAGGGTCCAGCGCGGAGGTCGGTTCATCAAACAGCATGATGGCCGGTTCCATCGCTAACGCGCGGGCAATCGCGACGCGCTGCTGCTGTCCACCGGACAGGCTGTTCGGCCAGGCATCTATTTTATCCAGCAAACCAACCTTGCTGAGCAAGGCTTTAGCCCGTTCAACGGCCTGTGCACGGGGTAATTTCTTCACATCCATCGGCGCCATGATCACATTTTCCAACACTGTCATGTGCGGGAACAGATTAAAGCGCTGAAACACCATTCCCACGCTTTCACGCATGCGGTTGATGTCGGTTCTCTTATCGTGAATGGCAAAACCGTTGACCGTAATCTCACCCGCTGATAGCGTCTCCAGCGCGTTAATACAGCGCAGAAAGGTACTTTTTCCTGAGCCCGATGGGCCAATCAGGCAGAGTACTTCCTGAGGCGCGATGTCACAGGAAATACCGCGCAGGACGTGTGTATCCCCAAACTGTTTTTGCAGGTTTTTAACGTGAATCACTTTTGCCAAACCTCGTTTCCATGTGCCGCACCAGCAGCGAAAGCAGGAAAGTAATAACCCAATAGACGATAGAGATCGCCAGGTAGGGTTCCCAGTACGTGGCGTAAGCCCCTGATACCGTGCGAGCGGCATAGGCAAGATCGGCCAATCCGATCGCCGACGCCAGCGATGAATCTTTCACAATCGCGATGGCGTTATTGCCCAGCGGTGGCAGCATACGGCGAAATGCCTGTGGCAGAATCACTTTGCGCATGGTTCGGCCATAGCTCATGCCGAGCGAGCGTGATGCTTCCATCTGACCACGGTCAATGGATTGAATACCGGCCCGGAATATCTCGGAGACATAGGCTCCCGCATTCAGAGTAATCGCCACAATGCAGGAGAGGAACGCGCCATAATCGGCACGCAGCGTGCGGGCGAAATCGGCCGACATAATATTGCTGGTGACCAGCAGGCCATCACGTGGATTGATGAACAGCGGCACCAGAGCGAAGTGCACCACCATGATTTGCACAAATAGCGGCGTACCGCGAAAGGCGCTGATGTAGATGCGTACTGGCCATTGAACGCCGTAGTGCAGGATATATTTCCACGGGCCGTGCGGCGCTTGCGCTAAGCGGCCTAACCCGAGTGTTAATCCCCAGCAGGTGCCAAGAATGACACAGATAATGGTGCATTTGATGGTCATCCAGGTGCCTTCCATAAAGAGAGGCGCATATTCCTGAATGATCTCCCAACGAAATCCCGTCAAGATCGTTTCCTTTTTTGAATAGGCTAACGTAATGATTCTTCTAAATTAAACCGGACAGGCTGGCTGTCCGGTGAGTGCGATGTCTCGCGTGAGGCGATGAAGACCAGGAGAAGCGCGCCGTGTCTTACTGGCGTTATTCTGCGGGTAAAGTTGGTACGTTGTTATCAAACCAGGTTTGGTAGATCTTGGCGTAGGTGCCGTCAGCAACGATTTTTTTCAGCCCGGCGTTAATCTTCTCACGCAGTTGATCGTTGCCTTTCGCGACGGCGATTCCAAAATACTGACGTTCGAATTTGGCATCGGAAACCAGATTGAACTGTTTTTCAGGGTGAGTCTTAATGTAAAACTTCACCACGCCCACATCGCCAACCGCTGCACCCACGCCATCTTCATACAGCTCTTGTAACATTAACGGCGTGTTATCGAAGCGCTTAATCGATGTACTGTTTTTCCCTAATACATCGGAGACCACGATATCGGCGGTACTGGAGTTTACCACGCCCACTTTGTGATCTTTCAGCGCGGCGATCGAGTCGATCGTTGAGCCTTTAGGAACGACGATCGACTGTTCGGCAGGAAAGTAAGGCGCGGAGAAATCGACCATTTGCTTACGTTTGTCGGTAATCGTGATACCTGAAATGATAATGTCACGGTCACCGGAATTAAGGGTCGCGAAGATGCCTTCCCACGGCGTATTGATCAGCTTGATATTAAAATTCTCTGCCTTGGCGATAGCTTTAATAATATCAATATCAAAGCCTTCCAACTCTTTCTGCGCGTTTTCAAACTCAAAGGGGCGATAAGTTCCACCAGATCCGACAACGTAAGTAGGCTCAGCGGCGAAGGCGCTGGTAGAGAGTGCGGTGGCGAAGAGCGCACCAACAAATAACAGTTTCTTGAACATTGTGTCTCCTGGTTTAGATATAAAAGCGTAAAGGTGAAATTTTCTTTTTTTATGCACTTTGAATGCATAAAAATACACAGATAGCACGAATGGTTCAACCGACGTTTTCCGGTGGACGGTTTTATCTACGTTATTTCTGGACATCTGCGTCTTCTGACAAGTGGCGGAGAGTGGGGGATGAATAGAAGATACGAGGGTTTCTGGGAGTGTTGAGTGGGACTTCTTGCCCGAAATCTCCCCATTTAGGTACGCGGCAGAGCGAATCTTGCCTTCCACTGCCGGACACAGTGGAGTCGAAACAAAAGTTATGGGATGATTAGGCGGTTTTTCAGGGGGCGGGATGGGAAAGCTTACGCTGTTATTATTGATATTGCTTGGCTGGCTTCAGTACTCACTGTGGCTGGGCAAGAATGGCATTCATGATTATGTTCGGGTGAAGGATGATGTTGTTGTCCAGCAGGGGAACAACGCCAAATTAAAAGACCGTAACGAACAACTGTTTGCCGAAATTGACGATCTCAATGGCGGACAGGAAGCGATTGAAGAGCGCGCACGCAATGAACTGGGTATGATCAAACCCGGTGAAAGCTTCTATCGTCTGGTACCAGAATCGAACCACCGTAGCGCGAATACGACTTCATCTAATCCTTCTCCATCCAACAATACACAACGTTGACGCATGCAGACACCGAGCCTTTCCCCGCCTGATATTGTTGCCGTTTTGCCCGCCGCGGGTAACGGCAGCAGAATGCAAAACGATCGTCCTAAGCAGTATCTGACGATTGGTAATGACGCAACCGGCCATAAAACCATTCTTGAACACACTATCGACGCGCTTTTACGCCATCCGCGCGTGCAGCGTGTCGTTGTCGTTATTAGCCCTGATGACGCATTTTTTCATACTCTGGCGATTGCTAACGACCCCCGTATTTTTGCCGTTACGGGCGGGCGGCAGCGTGCTGATTCTGTGCTGGCTGGCCTGTCCGCCGTTGCGGATAGCGCGTGGGCGCTGGTGCATGACGCGGCGCGTCCGTGTCTGCATCTGGACGATCTGACGCGCTTGCTGACGATTGTCGAACAGAGTGACGTTGGTGGAATTTTGGCCGCCCCGGTTCGTGATACCATGAAGCGCAGCACGGATGGATTTATCGATCGCACGGTAGAACGTAACGATTTATGGCATGCACTGACACCGCAGCTTTTTCCTGCGGCGCTGTTGAAACAGTGCTTGCAACGGGCGCTTCAGGATGGCGTTGCCGTCACAGATGAAGCCTCCGCGTTGGAATATTGTGGCTATCGCCCGCAAATTATCAGCGGACGTTCGGATAATATCAAAGTCACTCGTCCAGAGGATTTGGCATTAGCCGAATTCTATTTAACCCGTTTGCAGTAACCTCATTTTATTCGCTAAATTTATTCGTTAAATATAGATAAGGAGAATGCGCGATGCGTATCGGTCACGGTTTTGATGTCCATAAGTTCGGTGGAGAAGGTCCGCTGGTGATCGGTGGCGTGCGAATTCCTTATACTCAGGGCCTGCTGGCGCATTCCGATGGGGATGTGGTGCTACATGCGGTGACGGATGCCCTGTTGGGGGCCGCCGCACTGGGCGATATTGGTAAGCTGTTTCCTGATACCGATCCGGCGTTTAAAGGCGCGGACAGCCGTGGCTTGCTGCGTGAAGCCTGGCGTCGTATTAATGAAAAAGGCTATCAGTTAGGTAATCTGGATGTCACGATTATTGCGCAGGCACCGAAAATGGCACCGCACATTCCGCAAATGCGCGTGAATCTGGCAGAAGATTTGCTGTGCCATATGGATGACGTCAATGTGAAAGCCACGACGACAGAACAGTTGGGCTTTACCGGTCGTGGTGAAGGCATTGCCTGCGAAGCCGTTGCCTTGCTGGTGAAAAAAGAAACGGGTGAAATTGTTGCGTGGTAAGCCGTTTTCTATCAGTAATGTCTTATCAACATGATCCTATTAATCATAGAAAATTAACAGTATAAGAAACAAGGTCATGGCTGCGCGTCATCCGGCCATGATCGTGTAGGATAACGATGGAAAATAGCGAACAACTCGTTTGGTTGCACGGTGAACCACAGGCTACCGGCTCATTGAAATCGGCTGCGGAAGATTTTGTCGTCGTTGAAGATCTGGGGTTCCAGCCAGACGGTGACGGTGAGCATGTGCTGTTGCGCGTGCGCAAGCGTGGCTGCAATACGCAATTTGTGGCCGAAATGCTGGCGAAATTCGCTCGCTTGCCGCTGCGGGCCGTGAGCTATGCAGGCCTGAAAGATCGTCATGCTGTCACCGAACAGTGGTTTTGTCTGCATATGCCGGGAAAGGACACGCCAGATTTCCCCTCGCTGGCGCTTGAAGGCTGTGACGTGCTGGAGTCCGTTCGCCACCGCCGCAAACTGCGTATCGGTACGCTGCGGGGTAACTATTTTACTCTGGTTCTGCGTCAGGTCAGCGATCGACGCGAGGTGGATGCGCGCTTGATGCTGATTGCCGCGAACGGCGTCCCTAATTATTTCGGTAGCCAGCGTTTCGGACGCAACGGAAATAATCTTGAGCAGGCGCGTCTTTGGGCGAATAACGAAATTCGGGTAAAAGAGCGTAATAAACGTAGTTTTTATCTTTCCGCCAGCCGCAGTGCGATGTTTAATCAGGTTGCCAGCGCAAGACTGGCGGGAGCGCAGGCGAAAACCGTTTTGTGTGGTGACGCGTTGCAGTTGACAGGTCGCGGCAGCTGGTTTGTTGCTAAGCCTGACGAACTGGAAGCCTTACAGACGCGCCTTGATGCTGGCGAACTCCAGATTACTGCGCCGTTGCCCGGTGATGGTGAGCTGGGTACGCAGGATGAGGCGCGCGAATTTGAAGAGCAGGCTTTGGCGGGACAAGAAACGCTGTGGTCGTTGGTCAAGCGTGAACGGGTTGAATCGGCCCGGCGCGCGATACTGCTGTATCCGCAACAGATGCATTGGGAATGGCAGGACGACGCGACTGTTGAAGTGACATTCTGGCTACCTGCGGGCAGTTTTGCGACCAGTGTGGTACGTGAATTGCTGCATTCAGATCAGGATGCCGATATCGGTGTCTGATGTACTTAATGCTGTTCGTTTAAGGCTGAATGTATTAGAGGGAAACACGGTGATGAGGTTCCCGCAGGGAGACCTCACACCGTGGTCGCCCTCGGTATCTCGATCCTTAGGTGGTCGGTATGAGTCTGATGTGCTGCGATGTTTTTGCAGAAAATTGTTGAGAGAAGAAATGCCAGTAACCGTGTGGTCGTGACGGCGGGCTGGCCTTTGTGCGGTAAAATTGCTGTATTGGTGACGAGGTTAACCAGAGCTGAGGTCGGCGGGGAATGGTAAACAAGCGTATAGAAACGTTGCTGGCGCAGCTGCGTCAGCAGGGCATTCAGGACGAACGTCTGCTGAAGGCGATAGAAGCCGTACCCAGAGAACGTTTTGTTGATGAAGCTTTTGAACATAAAGCGTATGAAAACACCGCTCTGCCTATTGGTTCCGGCCAGACTATCTCGCAGCCCTATATGGTTGCGAAAATGACGGAGCTACTCAGTCTGACGCCGGTATCCCGCGTGTTGGAAATTGGTACGGGTTCGGGGTATCAAACGGCGATTTTAGCGCATCTGGTGCGACACGTTTGCTCGGTGGAGCGCATCAAGGGGCTGCAATGGCAGGCTAAGCGCCGCTTAAAGCAGCTGGATTTGCACAATGTTTCTACCCGCCATGGCGATGGATGGCAGGGCTGGGCATCGCGCGGACCGTTTGATGCCATTATCGTTACCGCGGCGCCGCCGGAAATTCCCCGTGCGCTGCTGGAACAGTTGGATGAAGGCGGCGTAATGGTGTTGCCCGTTGGGGAACAGTCGCAAATACTGCAAGTTGTACAGCGCCATGCCGGTGAATTTATTATTCAAACGGTTGAAGCTGTTCGGTTTGTTCCGCTGGTCAAAGGGGAATTAGCCTGATACCGTGGCGTTGGTGTGCATTTGTTGTTAAGTCTTTAAAATTTCAACACAACTGTTTTATAGTGCGAACTTGTTGATATTGTTAGCCTCTAATCATCGTGGTGCCTTTCCCGTTTTGCTTATGCGCCAGCGATGGTGAAGTAGCGATCTTTCTCGTTCCAATTAACGAATACATGAGCGGATATCGTTTACGCTACAATCAATTACTCAACGGCAGCAATTACGCAACGGCAGTAACTATGCAGCGGCAGTAACTACGCAATGGGCAGTTGGGCTACAGCCAGTAAAACGGCAGCAGATGCGAGGCAAACGTGTCCGAATTGGGTTCTGAGTATTACGGTTTCTTGAATGTTATCGACACTTTTTTGAACGCTATTTTTTTGAACGTTATAGTTATAGGGGAGTAAGGCGCATGGGAAGCCGAATGATGAATTTGCGTCACATTGCTGCTTGTACGGTGATTGTCTTAGGATTGGCTGGATGTACCAACAATAATTCCAAATCCGCACCGATCAGCAGCGTTGACGGAAATACGGGCAGCCGAGGGGGAATGTTATCTGCGCCACCATCGCGTATTTCAACGACGAGTGAAAGTGTGGCAACGACGCCCGATGGCCGGATCGTTTATAACCGCAGCTACGGTAATATTCCAAAAGGCAGTTACAGCGGTGGCAATTCCTACACCGTTAAACGTGGCGATACCCTGTTTTATATCGCTTGGATCACTGGTAATGATTACCGGGATCTGGCGCAGCGCAACAATATTCCTGAACCGTACAGCCTGAATGTGGGGCAATCATTGAGTTTAGGCAATGGGTCCGGCAACAACGCTTCAGGCGGTGGTCTGACGAGCGGTGGTGGCATGCTGGCAACAACCGATGCCACCCGAGGGGGAGTACCAACTCCGCCATCGAGTGCTCAAATACAAACTACATCGGTTGATTCTCAGTCAACTAATGCGTATTCTGGTAATCAGGGTAAACAGAATGTAGGTAAGATGTTACCTACGGCAGGGGCAACGACAACCGCTCCTGTTTCCGCACCAGCGGCTGTTGCCAGCAGCAATACGGCTGCTGTCGGCAGTTGGCGTTGGCCTACCGATGGGAAAGTCATAGATAGTTTCTCCGATTCCGAAGGGGGAAATAAAGGGATTGATATCGCCGGCTCACGTGGGCAACCGATCACCGCAACCGCCAGTGGGCGCGTGGTGTACGCGGGTAACGCGCTACGTGGTTACGGAAATCTGATAATCATCAAGCATAATGATGACTACCTCAGTGCCTATGCCCATAACGATACGATGCTAGTCCGTGAGCAACAAGACGTCACGGCAGGACAAAAAATCGCTACGATGGGCAGCACAGGCACCAGCTCAGTTCGCTTGCACTTTGAAATTCGTTACAAGGGGAAATCCGTAAACCCGCTGCGTTTTCTGCCGCAGCGATAAATCGGGCAGAGTATTTCGGTATTCTGCCAAGGGATCACGGGTAGGAGCCACTTATGAGCCAAAGTACGCTGAAAGTTAACGAGTTACATGAAGATACCGATTTCGACGAGAATGGACTTGACGTTTTTGACGATAAGGCGCTGGTAGAGGAAGATACCAATGATAATGACTCGGCGGAAGACGAGCTGTTATCACAAGGGGTCCCACAGCGTGTCCTGGACGCAACACAGCTCTATTTAGGCGAAATCGGCTATTCGCCGCTTTTGACCGCAGAAGAAGAAGTTTATTTTGCCCGGCGTGCGTTGCGTGGTGATGTCCCATCGCGCCGCCGGATGATTGAGAGTAATCTGCGGTTGGTGGTGAAAATTGCCCGCCGTTACAACAATCGTGGTCTGGCGCTGCTGGATCTGATTGAAGAGGGTAACCTCGGCCTGATCCGTGCGGTTGAAAAATTCGATCCAGAAAGAGGATTCCGTTTTTCAACCTACGCAACCTGGTGGATTCGACAGACGATAGAACGGGCGATCATGAATCAAACCCGTACCATTCGCTTGCCGATTCACATCGTCAAAGAACTCAACGTTTATCTGCGCACCGCGCGCGAACTGTCTCACAAACTGGATCACGAGCCGAGTGCGGAAGAAATTGCCGAACAGCTCGATAAGCCCGTTGACGACGTCAACCGCATGCTGCGTCTGAATGAACGTATTACTTCCGTCGATACCCCGCTGGGCGGTGATTCGGAAAAAGCGCTGCTGGATATTCTGGCAGACGAAAAAGACAACGGACCTGAAGACACCACTCAGGATAACGATATGAAACAGAATATCGTTAAATGGCTGTTTGAGCTTAACGCCAAGCAGCGTGAGGTGTTGGCGCGTCGTTTCGGCCTGCTAGGGTATGAAGCGGCTACGCTGGAAGATGTCGGTCGTGAAATAGGCTTAACGCGTGAGCGTGTTCGTCAGATTCAGGTTGAAGGCTTGCGCCGCCTGCGGGAAATTTTGCAGGTTCAGGGGTTGAGCATTGAAGAACTGTTTCGTGAATAATGCGCGCTAAGTTACTGAAGCCTTGAAATAAAAAATGGTGGGGAAACCCACCATTTTTTTATGTCTGCATTCGCCCTTTCCTGTGAAAGGGCGGTTCGGCAGCGATTAGCGGACGATATTTGCCAGCAGGAAATCGACGATTTCGCTGGTTTTAATCATCTGCTTTTCACCAACCCGGCGGTGCTTATATTCAATCTCTTCGCTATCCAGATTGCGATCGCCAATGACGATGGTGTGCGGCACGCCAATCAGTTCCATATCGGCGAACATCACGCCTGGACGCTCTTTGCGGTCATCAAGCAGAACTTCAATGCCCTTAGCGCGCAACTGCTGATAGATATCCTCAGCGACTTCCTTCACACGGAAAGATTTGTGCATGTTCATCGGCAGAATAGCAACGTGGAAAGGGGCAATCGCGTCTGGCCAAATGATGCCGCGTTCGTCATGATTCTGCTCAATCGCCGCAGCGACAACGCGCGTGACACCAATACCGTAGCAACCCATCGTCAGCGTCTGGTTACGGCCATCTTCACCTTGAACCGTGGCTTTCAGCGCTTCAGAATATTTGCTGCCCAGTTGGAAAATATGGCCCACTTCGATACCGCGTTTAATTTGCAGTGTGCCTTTACCGTCTGGACTGATATCGCCTTCAACCACGTTACGGATATCTGCAACCTGCGGCAGCGCAACGTCACGCTCCCAGTTGATGCCAAAATAGTGTTTGCCATCAATGTTCGCGCCAGCGCTGAAGTCGCTCATGGCTGCAACAGAGCGATCGACAACGACTGGAATCGACAGCTTGACCGGACCCAGTGAACCTGGGCCCGCGCCGATGGTAGCGCGAATTTCTTCTTCCGTTGCGAATGTCAACGGGCTGGCTACCTGAGCAATTTTCTCAGCTTTGATTTCGTTCAGTTCGTGATCGCCGCGAACCAGCAGAGCAACCAGTTTATGGCCGCTTTCTTCTGTTGCTTTAACCAGCAGCGTTTTCACGGTTTTTTCTACCGGCAGCTTAAACTGCTCAACCAGCTCGGCGATGGTCTTGGCATTCGGTGTGTCCACCAGACGCAGCTCTTCCGTTGCTTCTGCGCGACCTAGCTTCGGCGCAACCGCTTCGGCCAGTTCAATGTTTGCTGCATAGTCGGATTCCGTTGAGAAAACGATATCGTCTTCACCGCTGGCAGCCAGTACCTGAAACTCATGGGATGCGTTACCGCCGATAGAACCGGTATCTGCCTGAACGGCTCTGAAATCCAGATCCATACGGCTGAAAATCTGGCTGTAGGCGGCGTACATCGCGTCGTAAGTGACCTGCAATGATTCCTGTGAAGTATGGAAAGAGTAGGCATCTTTCATCAGGAATTCACGTGAGCGCATTACACCAAAACGCGGACGAACTTCATCGCGGAATTTGGTTTGAATCTGGAAGAAATTGAGCGGCAGCTGCTTATAAGAGCTGATTTCATTACGAATAAGGTCGGTAATGACTTCTTCATGTGTCGGGCCGAGTACGAAAGGGCGCTCGCCACGATCGACAAAACGCAACAGCTCTGGGCCATATTGATCCCAACGTCCACTTTCTACCCATAAATCGGCAGGCTGAACAACGGGCATGGACACTTCAATCGCGCCTGCGTTATTCATCTCTTCGCGCACGATGTTTTCAACTTTTCTCAAAACACGTAAACCTGTCGGCAACCAGGTGTAAAGGCCGGAGGCCAGTTTACGAATCATTCCTGCCCGGAGCATCAACTGATGGCTGATGACTTCTGCATCGGCTGGCGTCTCCTTGAGTGTGGAGAGCATGTATTGGCTAGTACGCATGGGGTTTTAGTTCCGTTAGAACGACAAATAGCATAGGGCTGCCGCGCAGCCGAAAGCACATAAAAAGTGGCTTAGTTTACCAGCGCAGACGGCGCGTCAAAAGAGAGCAGGAACAATTTTAGAATATATTGCTGTGGTTAATGTATTAACACGCGTTTGACGGGGCGAGGCTTAGCACTTCGGTTTGTTCTCCACAGACGCGCCAGCGCACATTGAATTCCAGCAGTAAAACGGCGTATTCCCGCGTGGTGCTTTCACCTTTGCGGTAGGCCGGGCGTGGATCTTGCGCTAATACCTGTGAGATAAAGCGCTTTAAGTTGGGATATTTCTTTTGATGCTGGGCTATCTGGTTTTCCGCAAGGGGCGAAAAAATCACCGGCATTGCCGCATCGGGAGCCATTTGGGCAAAACCCGCTCGTGCCTGAGGATGGCTTTCGGCAAAGGGCAAGTAAGGTTTGATATCGATGACCGGCGTGCCATCGACCAGATCAAGGCTGCCTAATTCGAGCGTAATCGCATCGCCTTTTACCCGAATCTCTTTTAATTCAACCAGCGACATGCCAACAGGGTTAGGGCGGAAAGTCGAACGCGTAGCGAAAACACCCGTCCGTGTGTTTCCTCCCAGACGAGGTGGCCGAACGGTCGGACGCCAGCCGCCTTCCATCGTTTGATGAAAGATGAAGACTACCCATATGTGACTGAAATCGTCCAGCCCTCGCACGCACTCCGCTTGGTTATATGGCGGTAATAGCTGAAGTTCTCCTCCTCCATCTTCAATCAGACCCGGCTGCCGCGGAATGGCAAATTTTTCTTTATACGGTGAGCGGATAATCCCGATCTGATTGAAAACAAACTGACTCATTGTGCAGAGACTTTCAGCGCAGTGCCTTGGCAAACGACCTGACTGTAGCAACCCGCTACACCACTGACGGTTTGGCATTCATGCAGCAAAACCGCATTGGCTTTCATGGCAGTGGCGCGGTTTTGCATTCTTTTACGCGCATTTGCCGCATTAGGAGGGGAATCCTGAGCGCTGACCTGGCATGAGGAGCCTGACACTTCCCCCATATCGCGGAAAGGCTTACCGACTAACTCTTCTGCACTTTTATATAACACCGCGGGCGTCGGGCGAGCGACTGGCTTCGGTTTAGGCGCGGGTTCTGCGGTTTTGGCTTCAATAACAGGTTGAGGAGCAGGTGCCGGTGGCTTCTGAAATAAAGAACAGCCTGTCAGCGACATTGCCAACAATATAAAGGGAACAGCACGCATTAAGGATTCCTCTGCTTTTTCTCAAAGAGCGAGTATTGAAGCAAGCAATTGCATAAATAACAAGACGGGCCGTAGCCCGTCTTAACAATATCTTTTAATTAAACGCGTTAGGTCTGGATTACCAGCCTTTCACTGCGCCGCCATTAAAGATTTTATTTGCTGCGTCGTTTACTTCGTCAGACTGATAAGCCTGAACGAATTTCTTCACGTTTTCAGCGTCTTTGTTGTCTTCGCGTGAAACCAGCAGGTTTACATACGGAGAGTCTTTCTCTTCAACAAACAGGCCATCTTTGGTTGGCGTCAGGTTAATCTGGCTAGCGTAAGTGGTGTTGATTACCGCCAGCGCGATTTGTGCGTCATCTAAAGAACGTGGCAGCTGTGGCGCTTCCAGCTCAACCAGTTTGATGTTTTTCGGGTTTTCGGTCACATCCAGTACGGTTGGCAGCAAGCCGACATTGTCTTTCAGTTTAATCAAACCGACTTTCTGCAGCAGCAGCAGGGAACGGCCCAGATTGGTTGGGTCATTTGGAATAGCGACTTGAGCGCCATCTTGCAGTTCATTCAGCGATTTGATTTTTTTGGAATAACCTGCAATTGGGTAAACAAAGCTGTTGCCGACAGAAACCAGTTTGTAGCCACGATCTTTAATCTGCTGGTCCAGATAAGGCTTGTGCTGGAAGGCATTCAGATCGATGTCGCCTTTGCTCAGGGCTTCATTTGGCAGCACGTAGTCGTTAAATGTGACTAATTCAACGTCCAGACCGTATTTGTCTTTTGCCACTTTCTGCGCGACTTCCGCAACCTGCTGTTCTGCGCCAACAATAACACCGACTTTAATGTGATTAGGATTCTTTTCTTCCTGACCACATCCCGCTAGCGCCAGAGCACCAATAAGTGCACCAATGGTCGCAATAGATTTCAGTTTAATCGCCATATCCTTACCCCTAATTAACTATTCTCTTGGCAAATGCCTTCAGGCAAATGCGTATTGTGGTGATTACTTGTGTGTGACAGCTTTTACTGCTCTGTCGCCGCAGAATTGAATCAGGTAAACCAAAACAACCAGTAATATTAATACCGTATTCATGACCGTCGCGTTATAACCAATATAACCATACTGATAACCAATTTGACCTAAGCCGCCTGCGCCCACGGCTCCACCCATAGCAGAATAGCCTACGAGCGTGATTAGCGTGATGGTTGCGGCATTAATAAGGCCTGGTAATGCTTCTGGCAGGAGTATCTTTCTGACGATTTGCATGGGCGTGGCGCCCATTGCACGGGCGGCTTCAATCAGGCCGGTTGGAATTTCAAGCAGCGCGTTTTCCACCATGCGGGCAATAAACGGTGCAGCACCGACGGTGAGAGGCACGATCGCCGCTTGCAGGCCAATGGAGGTTCCAACAATCATACGAGTGAAAGGAATCATCCATACCAGCAGAATAATGAATGGAATCGAGCGGAAAATATTTACCAGTGCAGAAACGGTCCGGTAAAGCTTTGGATTGGCGATAATCTGCCCCGGACGCGTGGTATACAATAAGACTCCCACGGGTAAGCCAAGCACAAAGCCAAAGAAACCAGAAACGAACGTCATTGCGACAGTTTCCCATATTCCCTTAGCCATTAACCACATCATTGCTTCAGACATAACCCAGAACCTCAATTGTAACGTGACTTTCCTGCAGGAATTGGATTGCGGCTTTGATATCCGCATCGTTGCCGTGCATTTCTGCCAGCATGATGCCGAATTTGACGCCACCGGCATAATCCATCTGGGCACTGATAATGTTGTTGTTGACGTTAAAACGTCGAGCAACCTCGGAGAGCAGCGGGGCATCTACCGATTTGCCGGTAAATTCCATCCGTAATAACGGTGTGGTATCCGGGCGAGAGTCGGGGGACAGACGGGTAAGGTAATCGTCAGGGATGTCCAAGTGTAGCGTTGACTGAATGAATTTCTGCGCCAGGGGGGTTTTCGGATGTGAAAAGACTTCGCTGACTGTGTCCTGCTCGATGAGTCGTCCGTCGCTGATCACCGCAACCTGATCGCAAATGCGTTTCACCACATCCATTTCATGTGTAATAAGAAGAATGGTCAGGCCGAGACGGCGATTGATATCTTTCAGTAATTCAAGAATTGATCGGGTGGTTGCTGGATCCAACGCGCTGGTTGCTTCGTCACACAGCAAAACTTTGGGATTGCTGGCCAACGCACGGGCAATGGCGACACGCTGCTTTTGTCCGCCGGACAAATTGGCGGGATACACGTCGTGCTTATCCGCCAGTCCAACCAAATCCAACAATTCATTGACCCGTTGGGTAATCTCAGCTTTTGGCGTGTTATCTAATTCCAAAGGGAGCGCAATGTTGCCAAAAACGGTGCGCGAAGAGAGCAAGTTGAAATGTTGGAAAATCATGCCGATTTGGCGGCGCGCGCGCGTCAACTGGCTATCTGACAGTTGGGTCAGCTCTTGTCCATCTACCAGCACTTTCCCTTCTGTCGGGCGCTCCAATAAATTGACGCAGCGGATGAGTGTACTTTTACCTGCGCCTGATGCGCCGATGACACCATAGATTTGCCCGGTAGGAACATGAAGGCTGACATCAGCAAGTGCGGTAATGGTCCGCCCGTTTTGCTGAAAAACCTTAGTAATATTAGAAAGTTCAATCATATGTTTTTTATCGTGAGTGCCTATGGCTGGATAAATCAGTTTCTGTATTAACAGAATATGAAATGGATGTTAGGGTGTCTAGACGTCTAAGTCAATCTGGATTGTCGCGGCTCTGCATTCTCCCTATGGGCGAAAACATGCGATACTACCGCGTAATTTAGGCCATTCAGGAGCAAAGTCAGTGGCACAAAGCGTTCCAGCAATTTTTCTTGATCGTGACGGCACGATCAATGTCGATCACGGTTATGTTCATGACATTGACCATTTTCAATTTATTGATGGCGTCATTGATGCCATGCGTGAGTTGAAAAACATGGGGTTCGTGCTAGTTGTTGTGACCAATCAGTCCGGCATCGCCCGCGGCAAGTTTACAGAAGATCAGTTTATGCAACTGACGGAGTGGATGGACTGGTCGTTGGCAGATCGCGGTGTTGATCTGGATGGCATCTACTTTTGTCCGCATCACCCTGAAGCAGGAGAAGATGAATACCGCCAGACTTGTGATTGTCGTAAACCTGAGCCAGGCATGTTGCTTTCTGCACAGCGCGATTTGCACATTGATATGGCGGCATCTTATATGGTGGGTGACAAATTAGAAGATATGCAGGCTGCAATTGGTGCAGGGGTAGGAACCAAACTGCTAGTTCGCACGGGCAAACCTGTTACTGAACAAGGCGAAAAGCTGGCTGATAGCGTGTTGGAAAGCCTCGCAGACCTGCCAAAATGGATAAAAACGCGCACTTAACCAGCGGAACGAATGAAAGATGCGCAAACAGAAAAAAGTTTACGAGATTTGCTTGCGCTTCTGAATTGGCTCCCTATAATGCGCCTCCATCGACACGGCGCTGTGAACACACAACTAGGTCGATAAAGAAAGAGAAAACGCTTTAAAATAAACGTTGACTCTGCAGGTGATAAGCGTAGTATACGCCACCTCGCGAAGTGGTTAAGGCCGCAACGCAACGCTCTTTAACAATTTAATCAGACAATCTGTGTGGGCACTCACAAGACCGTATCTTAACGATATAAAAAGTCTTGAAGAGTGAACAACAGTAAATTCATTACGAATAAACAGTTTTAATTCTTTGAGCATCGCTGACGAGTTCAGCAAATCAAACAAATCTTAAATTGAAGAGTTTGATCATGGCTCAGATTGAACGCTGGCGGCAGGCCTAACACATGCAAGTCGAGCGGTAGCACAGAGGAGCTTGCTCCTTGGGTGACGAGCGGCGGACGGGTGAGTAATGTCTGGGAAACTGCCTGATGGAGGGGGATAACTACTGGAAACGGTAGCTAATACCGCATAACGTCTTCGGACCAAAGCGGGGGACTTTCGGGCCTCGCGCCATCAGATGTGCCCAGATGGGATTAGCTGGTAGGTGAGGTAATGGCTCACCTAGGCGACGATCCCTAGCTGGTCTGAGAGGATGACCAGCCACACTGGAACTGAGACACGGTCCAGACTCCTACGGGAGGCAGCAGTGGGGAATATTGCACAATGGGCGCAAGCCTGATGCAGCCATGCCGCGTGTGTGAAGAAGGCCTTCGGGTTGTAAAGCACTTTCAGCGGGGAGGAAGGCGGTGAGATTAATACTCTCATCGATTGACGTTACCCGCAGAAGAAGCACCGGCTAACTCCGTGCCAGCAGCCGCGGTAATACGGAGGGTGCAAGCGTTAATCGGAATGACTGGGCGTAAAGCGCACGCAGGCGGTTTGTTAAGTCAGATGTGAAATCCCCGAGCTTAACTTGGGAACTGCATTTGAAACTGGCAAGCTAGAGTCTTGTAGAGGGGGGTAGAATTCCAGGTGTAGCGGTGAAATGCGTAGAGATCTGGAGGAATATCGGTGGCGAAGGCGGCCCCCTGGACAAAGACTGACGCTCAGGTGCGAAAGCGTGGGGAGCAAACAGGATTAGATACCCTGGTAGTCCACGCTGTAAACGATGTCGATTTGGAGGTTGTGCCCTTGAGGCGTGGCTTCCGGAGCTAACGCGTTAAATCGACCGCCTGGGGAGTACGGCCGCAAGGTTAAAACTCAAATGAATTGACGGGGGCCCGCACAAGCGGTGGAGCATGTGGTTTAATTCGATGCAACGCGAAGAACCTTACCTACTCTTGACATCCAGAGAATTTGCTAGAGATAGCTTAGTGCCTTCGGGAACTCTGAGACAGGTGCTGCATGGCTGTCGTCAGCTCGTGTTGTGAAATGTTGGGTTAAGTCCCGCAACGAGCGCAACCCTTATCCTTTGTTGCCAGCGGTTAGGCCGGGAACTCAAAGGAGACTGCCAGTGATAAACTGGAGGAAGGTGGGGATGACGTCAAGTCATCATGGCCCTTACGAGTAGGGCTACACACGTGCTACAATGGCGTATACAAAGAGAAGCGACCTCGCGAGAGCAAGCGGACCTCATAAAGTACGTCGTAGTCCGGATTGGAGTCTGCAACTCGACTCCATGAAGTCGGAATCGCTAGTAATCGTAGATCAGAATGCTACGGTGAATACGTTCCCGGGCCTTGTACACACCGCCCGTCACACCATGGGAGTGGGTTGCAAAAGAAGTAGGTAGCTTAACCTTCGGGAGGGCGCTTACCACTTTGTGATTCATGACTGGGGTGAAGTCGTAACAAGGTAACCGTAGGGGAACCTGCGGTTGGATCACCTCCTTACCAAGAAGATGTAGGTTGAGTGAAGTGCTCACACAGATTGTCTGATGAAAATAACGAGCAGAAATACCTTAATAGGCTTGTAGCTCAGGTGGTTAGAGCGCACCCCTGATAAGGGTGAGGTCGGTGGTTCAAGTCCACTCAGGCCTACCAACTCTTCCGTGAGTGGTATGTAAGGTATCTGTAAGCAACGATGGGGCTATAGCTCAGCTGGGAGAGCGCCTGCTTTGCACGCAGGAGGTCTGCGGTTCGATCCCGCATAGCTCCACCATTAAAAAGACTTCAGAGCGTATTGGAAACAGTATGCTGCGAAGTATTTTGCTCTTTAACAATCTGGAACAAGCTGAAAATTGAAACATGACAGCTGAATATGCATGACTGCCTTCGGGTGAGTTGTGATGATTCTGTCTGTCAATGAGTCTCTCAAATAATCACAGCACGATAATGACTTTGATTTATCAAAGACACCTTCGGGTTGTGAGGTTAAGCGACTAAGCGTACACGGTGGATGCCTAGGCAGTCAGAGGCGATGAAGGGCGTGCTAATCTGCGATAAGCGTCGGTAAGCTGATATGAAGCGTTATACCCGACGATACCCGAATGGGGAAACCCAGTGTGTTTCGACACACTATCATTAACTGAATCCATAGGTTAATGAGGCGAACCGGGGGAACTGAAACATCTCAGTACCCCGAGGAAAAGAAATCAACCGAGATTCCCCCAGTAGCGGCGAGCGAACGGGGAAGAGCCCAGAACCTGAATCAGTTTGTGTGTTAGTGGAAGCGTCTGGAAAGTCGCACAGTAAAGGGTGATAGTCCCGTACACAAAAATGCACAGATTGTGAGTTCGATGAGTAGGGCGGGACACGTGACATCCTGTCTGAATATGGGGGGACCATCCTCCAAGGCTAAATACTCCTGACTGACCGATAGTGAACCAGTACCGTGAGGGAAAGGCGAAAAGAACCCCGGCGAGGGGAGTGAAACAGAACCTGAAACCGTGTACGTACAAGCAGTGGGAGCCTACTTGTTAGGTGACTGCGTACCTTTTGTATAATGGGTCAGCGACTTATATTCTGTAGCAAGGTTAACCGTTTAGGGGAGCCGCAGGGAAACCGAGTCTTAACTGGGCGTTAAGTTGCAGGGTATAGACCCGAAACCCGGTGATCTAGCCATGGGCAGGTTGAAGGTTGGGTAACACTAACTGGAGGACCGAACCGACTAATGTTGAAAAATTAGCGGATGACTTGTGGCTGGGGGTGAAAGGCCAATCAAACCGGGAGATAGCTGGTTCTCCCCGAAAGCTATTTAGGTAGCGCCTCGTGAATTCATCTTCGGGGGTAGAGCACTGTTTCGGCTAGGGGGTCATCCCGACTTACCAACCCGATGCAAACTGCGAATACCGAAGAATGTTATCACGGGAGACACACGGCGGGTGCTAACGTTCGTCGTGAAGAGGGAAACAACCCAGACCGCCAGCTAAGGTCCCAAAGTCATGGTTAAGTGGGAAACGATGTGGGAAGGCACAGACAGCCAGGATGTTGGCTTAGAAGCAGCCATCATTTAAAGAAAGCGTAATAGCTCACTGGTCGAGTCGGCCTGCGCGGAAGATGTAACGGGGCTAAACCATGCACCGAAGCTGCGGCAGCGACACTCAGGTGTTGTTGGGTAGGGGAGCGTTCTGTAAGCCTGCGAAGGTGGCCTGTGAGGGTTGCTGGAGGTATCAGAAGTGCGAATGCTGACATAAGTAACGATAATGCGGGTGAAAAACCCGCACGCCGGAAGACCAAGGGTTCCTGTCCAACGTTAATCGGGGCAGGGTGAGTCGACCCCTAAGGCGAGGCTGAAAAGCGTAGTCGATGGGAAACAGGTTAATATTCCTGTACTGGGTGTTACTGCGAAGGGGGGACGGAGAAAGCTAGGTTATCCGGGCGACGGTTGTCCCGGTTTAAGCGTGAAGGTGGGTGACTTTGGTAAATCCGGGTCATCGTTAACACTGAGGCGTTATGACGAGTCACTACGGTGATGAAGTAACTGATGCTACGCTTCCAGGAAAAGCCTCTAAGCTCCAGGTAACACCGAATCGTACCCCAAACCGACACAGGTGGTCAGGTAGAGAATACTCAGGCGCTTGAGAGAACTCGGGTGAAGGAACTAGGCAAAATGGTGCCGTAACTTCGGGAGAAGGCACGCTGGTGTAAGGTGAAGTCCCTTGCGGATGGAGCTGAGACCAGTCGAAGATACCAGCTGGCTGCAACTGTTTAATAAAAACACAGCACTGTGCAAACACGAAAGTGGACGTATACGGTGTGACGCCTGCCCGGTGCCGGAAGGTTAATTGATGGGGTTATCCGTAAGGAGAAGCTCTTGATCGAAGCCCCGGTAAACGGCGGCCGTAACTATAACGGTCCTAAGGTAGCGAAATTCCTTGTCGGGTAAGTTCCGACCTGCACGAATGGCGTAATGATGGCCAGGCTGTCTCCACCCGAGACTCAGTGAAATTGAACTCGCTGTGAAGATGCAGTGTACCCGCGGCAAGACGGAAAGACCCCGTGAACCTTTACTATAGCTTGACACTGAACCTTGAGCCTTGATGTGTAGGATAGGTGGGAGGCTTTGAAGTGTGGACGCCAGTCTGCATGGAGCCGACCTTGAAATACCACCCTTTAATGTTTGATGTTCTAACGTGGGCCCGTAAACCGGGTTGCGGACAGTGTCTGGTGGGTAGTTTGACTGGGGCGGTCTCCTCCCAAAGCGTAACGGAGGAGCACGAAGGTTAGCTAATCCTGGTCGGACATCAGGAGGTTAGTGCAAAGGCATAAGCTAGCTTGACTGCGAGAGTGACAGCTCGAGCAGGTGCGAAAGCAGGTCTTAGTGATCCGGTGGTTCTGAATGGAAGGGCCATCGCTCAACGGATAAAAGGTACTCCGGGGATAACAGGCTGATACCGCCCAAGAGTTCATATCGACGGCGGTGTTTGGCACCTCGATGTCGGCTCATCACATCCTGGGGCTGAAGTAGGTCCCAAGGGTATGGCTGTTCGCCATTTAAAGTGGTACGCGAGCTGGGTTTAGAACGTCGTGAGACAGTTCGGTCCCTATCTGCCGTGGGCGTTGGAAGATTGAGAGGGGTTGCTCCTAGTACGAGAGGACCGGAGTGAACGCACCACTGGTGTACGGGTTGTGATGCCAATTGCATTGCCCGGTAGCTAAGTGCGGAAGAGATAACCGCTGAAAGCATCTAAGCGGGAAACTTGCCTCGAGATGAGTCTTCCCTGGGTACTTGATACCCCTGAAGGGCCGTTGAAGACGACGACGTAGATAGGCTGGGTGTGTAAGCGTAGCGATACGTTGAGCTGACCAGTACTAATGACCCGAGAGGCTTAACCTTACAACACCGAAGGTGTTTTGGTGTGACGAAGAGACTCAGAGATTTTGATATTTTAGCTTGTTCAGAGATTGGTTCTGATGGTTGTACAGACAAAAAGCGAAAGCGACTGAAGTGCGACGGTTAGAATGAAACAGAATTTGCCTGGCGGCGATAGCGCGGTGGTCCCACCTGACCCCATGCCGAACTCAGAAGTGAAACGCCGTAGCGCCGATGGTAGTGTGGGGTTTCCCCATGTGAGAGTAGGGAACTGCCAGGCATCAAATTACACAGGTGCGCTGATATGGCTCAGTTGGTAGAGCGCACCCTTGGTAAGGGTGAGGTCCCCAGTTCGACTCTGGGTATCAGCACCAGTTATTTGGGTTAATGTTCGGCTTAAAAAAGAATTTACCTGGCGGCGATAGCGCGGTGGTCCCACCTGACCCCATGCCGAACTCAGAAGTGAAACGCCGTAGCGCCGATGGTAGTGTGGGGCTTCCCCATGTGAGAGTAGGGAACTGCCAGGTATCAATTAAGACAAAAGGCCATCCTGTTAAGGATGGCCTTTTGTTTATTTCTATTTTGGAATACTGGCTCGTTTCCTTTATCTGAATAAACTCTACTTATCTTCTTATTAACTCTCCTCATAATAACGTTCTGTTTATATCTGCTTTATTTATCCCTGTTTCATTTACGAATAATTAAAAGTGCTGCCTGCGTTGTTGCATTAATAAATTATTACAATCAGGAACTTTTTGCCTCAAACTTTAAGTGCTGCTTTACTATAAAGGGCATCGTTTTATGCCCGGAAAAAATAGGAGAATAAAATAGGATGACTGATCTAACAGAGAATGCGAAAGATACGCGTCAGCGTATCCGAGCTATAGTTGGCGCTTCATCGGGTAATTTAGTCGAGTGGTTTGATTTTTATGTTTATTCCTTTTGCTCAATCTATTTTGCCCATATCTTCTTCCCTTCGGGAAATACCACCACTCAATTACTACAAACAGCAGGGGTTTTTGCAGCAGGCTTTTTAATGAGACCGATCGGCGGTTGGCTTTTCGGTTACATTGCTGACAAGCATGGTCGTAAAAATTCAATGTTAATTTCGGTTTGCATGATGTGTTTTGGATCGCTGGTTATTGCATGCTTGCCGGGATATGAAACTATTGGTACCTGGGCTCCCTTTTTATTGTTATTAGCTCGCTTATTTCAAGGTCTTTCCGTCGGTGGAGAATATGGTACCAGTGCAACATATATGAGTGAGGTTGCCGTTGAGGGAAGAAAGGGATTCTATGCGTCTTTTCAATATGTCACGCTGATTGGTGGCCAATTGCTGGCACTGTTAGTTGTTGTGATCTTGCAGCAGATTCTGAGTGATGAAGATTTGCATGCGTGGGGATGGCGTATTCCTTTTGCTCTCGGTGCTATTTTGGCAATTGTGGCGCTTTATTTACGCCGCTCTTTGAATGAAACATCGGATAAAACGACTCGCGAACATAAAGATGCTGGTTCTCTTGCGGGGTTGTGGAAACATCGCCGCGCCTTTATTACCGTACTGGGTTTTACTGCCGGTGGTTCCTTAGCCTTTTATACGTTTACCACTTACATGCAAAAATATCTGGTGAATACGGCGGGAATGCATGCGAAAACGGCGAGTGGGTTAATGACTCTCGCCCTGTTCATTTTTATGCTGCTGCAACCGTTCTTTGGCGCGCTGTCGGATAAGATTGGGCGGCGTAGTTCAATGCTTTTCTTCGGTGGGCTTGCGGCACTGCTGACGGTGCCTATTCTGACGGTGCTACAGAGTGTGACTAGCCCTGTCATTGCTTTCGCGCTGGTGATGCTTTCACTGATTATTGTCAGTTTCTACACGTCCATTAGCGGTATTTTAAAAGCAGAAATGTTCCCGCCTGAAGTCCGTGCGTTAGGCGTTGGTTTATCTTATGCCGTGGCGAATGCCTTGTTTGGTGGTTCGGCTGAATATGTTGCGCTTTCGCTGAAATCGTTTGGTATGGAAACGGCTTTCTTCTGGTACGTATCAGGAATGGGAGCGATTGCGTTTATTGTATCGCTAACGTTGCACCGTAAAGGCAAAGGGATGAAGCTTTAGTGTTCAGATAATTGCCATAGCGCATAGCCGGTGGTGGCACCGGCTATATCCCAAACAAGATCTTGCCAGCTCCAGCCCGTTCCGCCTTCTCGGCTATCATAAAGCTCTTTTGCCATCCCCATGCTGATTGACAACATAATGCCGAATCCGCCGCTACGATCTGAACTCCAGCGCTGATGCGTGCCATATTCATATCCGGCGGCGCTGATGGCGGCTGAGGCGAGAAAATGTTGGGCTTTATCCTGACCTGTCCAGCGATCTTGCGCGATGTGACTGCATCCAGAGCAGCAAATTATTGCGGCGACGCACAGTAAGCGCATAGAGCTTCCCCAGAGATAATAAAAAACCCCGGAAGCCGAGGTTTTTCAAAGTATAGCGTGAGTCTTAGAGAATGCGACTGATGAGCCGATCGATACGAATACGGCGCAGGCGTCGTATTAGCTTACGGACTTTCACCGGATATTGCGCGATGCTTTCCAGTTCCATATAGCTTTTTACGATGTGGGTATGCGTTCTGATTTTATCCAGTTCGTCCAGACGTTGCTGTAATAAAACCTGCTGAGGATCGTGAATCAGGATGGCGTTTTCCAGATCCAGACGCCATGCGCGAGGATTAAGGTTATTCCCCGTCAGCAGTTGCCATTTGTCATCGATCCACATGCCTTTCAGGTGGAAGCTGTTGTCGCCGTCTTTCCATAACCGCACAACAAGCTGCTGATTCTCAATGTAGCGTTCCAAACGGCTCAGGAAGCGTCGCAGGTTGATCTCATAGAGATAGGGTAGTGCACCGATGATTTTGAAAGGCTGGTCTTCTGGAATATAGAAATCGTTAGCGGTCTTATCGCCAATAATAATTTCTACTTTCTTGCCGTCCCGCAAGAGCCTGATGATATTTCTGACCAGCAGTGCTGGCAGATTGAAATAAGGGGTACAGATGACCAGATGCTCATCAGCGCAATACATCAGATGATGTATGGTCTTATTCAGCGGGCTTTGCTTTCCCAGTCCGACCAATGGTGTGACGGTTAATTCATTCGCATCCGCACGGTGTTCCGGGGCCTGATAACTGGCGGTGCGCAACGCTTGGCGGAACTGCTTGATATCATTTTTGATTTCCAGACTCTTCGGGCGATCGGTATGATCCAACCGCTGCACTGCCGGTGCCGACAGCATTGTCTGGATGTATTGCACCATCGTATCAGCCAATACCGGATTATGGATCAGCTGATAGCGATCATAGCGGTACTTCTGATGCTGATGCAGATAAACATCATTCAGGCTGGCTCCGCTATAGATGACCGTGTCATCGACAATGAACCCTTTCAGGTGCAGCACGCCCAACGCTTCGCGCGTGTTGACTGGAATACCATAGATAGGGAAATCCGTGTCTGGATGTTTTTTCGCCATGTCGCAATACCAATCGGCATTGGTATTTTCTGCCGCTGCGCCGATCCTGCCACGCTGAGCACGATGCCAGTCTACCAAAACACGGACATCCAGCTCTGGACACTGCCGTTTGGCTTCATAAATTGCAGATAGAATCCCCATGCCGCCATCGTCACGTTCAAGATACAACGCCACGATATAGACGCGCTTTTTAGCGCTCAAAATGGCGTTAATCAGCGTCGTGCGGAAAAGCTCAGGCGAATGCAACGTCTGAACATCATCTGCGTTCTGAGGGATTCTGGGCAGTTGTGCAAGGTGCTGTTGGTATTTATTGCGTTTAAAATTTGACAGCATCACAGTGCGTTTCTTCTCTCATCAGTTTATACCCACCATACTTCGAGCTGCACTAGGGTATATGACCTTCTGGTCATTATCAAAAGTTAAGGAGTAGCCGAATGGGCGATAATACCATTACTTTCCGGCTGTTGTGACCCTGTTTTGTGATAACAATTCCCGTTGCAAGAGCCATGTCACGTCGTGCGATCAGTCTTTCAGCGGCAATTCCAGCGTCACAATACCCTCTTCTAATTGTACGTCGATGTGAAAACCGAGCTTTTTGGACAGTTGAATCATGCCTTGATTATGCGGCATGGTAATGCCGGTCAAGCGAGAGAGACCGTGCGCCCGTGCGTAATCGATCAGCTTTTCCAACAACCGTCTGCCTAGGCCCAGCCCTTTTAGATCGGAGCGTACCAGCACGGCAAATTCCGCGTCCGTATTATCCGGGTCGGAAATCGCGCGTGTCACGCCAATAATCTCTGTTTCCTCACCGAGCTGGCGTACGGCAACAAATGCCATCTCACGATCGTAGTCAATTTGCGTCATATTGGCTAAGTCTTCGTGAGTAAATTCATTAATTTCGCTGAAATAACGGTAATACAGGTCTTCTTTTGTCACCCTTGCGATGAACGAGCTGAGCAGCGGTTCGTCTTCCGGCAAAATCGGCCGAAACAGGCAGGTATCACTATTTTTGAGGATGACCGTTTCTTCCAGTTCATGTGGGTAGGGGCGGATTGCCAGCCTTGATTGGGGATCGCCACTGAACGGTGTTAGATGTAGCGTGACATCCAGCAGCGTGAACGCATCCCCGGACGCCAGCAAGGGGTGAATGTCTAGTCGGTAAATTTCAGGGCAGTCGAGAATCAGGTTAGAAACCTGAACCAGCAAGCGGCTGAGCGCGGGAATATCCAGCGGGCGCAACGCGCTGTATTCACGAATCTTGCCACCTTTCACGGCTTGCAGCACCAGATAGCGAGCCAGCGTCATATTCAGCGGAGGCAGGGCGACGGCAGCCTGTTGTTCTCGCCACTCAACGCCGCCTTCGCCCAACATAATCAGCGGGCCGAAAACGGGATCTTGTTCGACGGCAATCCTGAGTTCCTGCGCACCGGCGCGATTTGCCATGCTTTGTACCAACAGGCCGTAAATACGCGCCTGCGGATAGGTACGTTTCACCCGGTCAAGAATGGCATCTGCCGCCTGCTGGACTTCTCTGGCGGTTCGCAGGTATAGCATGACGCCCTGCACTTCCGATTTATGCGGAATATCTGGCGATCTCAGCTTAATCGCGACCGGGTAGCCAATCTGCTCGGCAATATGGACGGCTTCTGCACTGTCGCCAGCAATCCAGGTGGGTAAGGTATTTAAACCATAGGCTTGCAGAATTGGCTGAACTTCATGCGTATCGAGCTGAGTGACGCCATCTGACAGTGCCTGATGAATTAGCGCATGTGCCTGACTGGCGTTGATGCCCAAATCCAGCGGCAGCGCTGGGGTTTCCTTTAACTGTTTCTGATTACGCCGATATTCGACGATATGCATAAAGGCGGTTACCGCGCCTTCTGGCGTGCGATAGGTCGGAATGCCAGCGTCATTAAATAAGCGCCGTGCTTCCTGCGAGGAGAATTCGCCACACCAGTTGGTCAGTAGCGTAATTCTTTTCCCACGCGGATGTTGTTGAAAGAGCGTAATCAGTTGGGCAGCGCTTTCGGTGCTGGGGGCGGCAGCGCTGGGCGCGTGAATGATCAAGAGCGCATCGACGTCGTCACTGTCCAGTAGGACCGAAATCGCTGCCTGATAGCGAGCGGCTGTCGCATCATCACGCAGATCGAGCGGATTACCGATAGTAACGGTCTGCGGCAATGCTTCCTGTAGCGCTTGACGGGTCGCCTCGCTGAGCTGTGCCAGTTTGCCTTGCCGGCTGAGAAGCTGATCCAGTGCCTGTGCGGCCGGTGATGCGCCGTTGCTCACTAGCATCAAGCGTTCACCGCGTAGCGGTCGCAGGTGGCTTAAGGTTTCCACTGCGGAAAACAGCTCATGCGTATCCCGTACTCGCAGCAAGCCTGCTCGTTGAATGGCTGCATCATAGGCGGCATCCAGACCGTGGCGCTGGTCATTCAGTAGTTGCTGTGCCTGCTGGCTGCGCCCGCTTTTGATCACCAATATCGGTTTATTTCGGGAGGCGCTCCGAGAGGCGGAAAGGAAGCGGCGTGCATCGCTAATGTGTTCCAGATGCAGCAGAATCGCGCTGGTTTTGCCATCGCGGGCCAGAAAATCGAGCAGGTCGTCGACATCAATATCCAGGCTGTCGCCCAAGGCGATAAAATAGGAAAAGCCAATACCGCGCTGCTGCGCCCAATCCAGTATCGTGTTAGAAACGGCGGCCGACTGCGAAATGAATGCCAGTTTACCTTTCATAATCGGGACAGGGGAGAAACTGGCATTCAGACCTTGCCAGGGCGCGAGTAGCCCGAGGCTATTAGGGCCAAGCAGACGCATGTGGTAGCGTGCAGCGCAGGCCTTTAATTCGCTGAACTGGGTCGGTGGTGCGGAGAGGATGATGACCGTTTTGCAGCCTTTCTGTCCCAGATCGTCTAACAGTGTGAGATTACGGCTGGCGTTGGTGCAAATCACGGCAAGGTCGGGCGTCATGGGCAGGCTGGCGACCGTCGGGTAGGCCAGCACGCCGCAAACGGCACGATATTTCGGCGTAACGGGCAGCACAGGGCCGCTGAAATGGCCGTCCAGCAGGTTTTTCATCATCAGAAAACCGGCTCGTCCCGGCTTTTCTGATGCGCCGAGAACGGCAATAGACTTAGGGCGTAACAGTGCTTCCAATCCGCGCTGGCTCATGCGTCACTCCTTACACAGCAATCCCCTTTGATACTAAACGCTTTCTGCCGGTTGTGCTGTGACGATGGGTAAATTTTCCTGCACGCTGTGGTGTGATTTCCCGGCCAGATAGTGTCGCCGGAAACGGTCAAAGTGTTGCGATAGCGCGTCAGCTGCAACGGTATCGCCTGCCTGAGCAAGCAGGGCGATAGCAATCTCGGCGGTGCAGTGTTGTCCTGCGCTGCTGGCTTCACGCAACTGATAGCGGGAAAGGGCCTCTACATTCAGCGACAGGATTGGCAGATTGTCCAGATAGGGGCTTTTGCGGAACATCTTGCGCGCTTCCGGCCACGTACCATCGAGTAAGACAAATAGCGCAGGCTTTTCCGTGGCGGGAAGCTGGTGAAACACCTGGCGCCCTTCTTCCGCGGCATCGGCGAGGAAGACCAGATAGGGCTGAACATCCGGGTCTTGCAGAGCCGCAAGCAATTGGGGATCGGGCTCGGTGCGTGACCAGAGAAACGCCTGTGTCTCAGGCAGGATATCGGCGATGAGGCGTCCGGTATTGCTTGGCTTTAGCGGCTCGGTATCAAACATCACCAGACAGAAGCGGCTGCGGGATGGCTGTGTCTGAAAGGTGTGGCACAGACAGGTGGTTGCGGGCAACAAACACTGCTGGCAGCGTACGACGCGGCAGCCACGGGCGCGGAACGGTTTGGTTGACTGCTCAAGACGCTGCTGACGCAGGCGAAGTACGGCATTGTCCAGGGTAGGACGGTTGACCATTAAAGGATGGTTGATCATGAAATAGGTGACGCCATGAGATTCTGCAACGAACCTGCTTCGTTGTAATCATCGGGAAGCAGGTTCAGAAAGGCGACATTCTAATCGACAGGCGGGTTGACCAAAAGGGGAGAGGCAATAATGCCTCACTGTTTTCTACAGTGATTCATCCAACCACTCTTCAAACTGTGCCTTCGGCAGCGCGCCGTTAAGGATGTCGATCATCTGGCCCTGCTTGAAGATCATGAGGGTTGGAATGCTGCGGATGCGGAAACGTGCGCTGAGCGCCGGTTCAGCTTCGGTATTGACCTTAATAAAGCGGATTTTCCCACTACGTTCCTGCGCGACATTTTCAAATATGGGAGCGAAGTTGACGCAGGGGCCGCACCAGGGTGCCCAGAAATCGACCACGACGGGAAGATCGTCCTGCAATAGTTTATCGAGCGTTGCCTCTGTGGCGTTGATGACGTCGCCGCTGAATAAGGTTTCTCCGCAACGGCCACACTTTGCATGGTCATCAACACGCGCTTCTGGCAAGCGATTGGTTGTTTGGCAAGATCCACATACCGTATTCATAACAGGGCCTCAGATAAAAGGGCTAAAATAAAGATGTCGCTGATAAAATGCGCGTAATGCGGCATTGGAAAGTCAACGGCATGTTGCTTAAAAGTGAATAAATTATGGTGGGGAGACATGATGGCAACAACGTGGTTTGCCCAATAGCTACAATAGCTTCTGACTGTTAGCGCTCTTTTACCACAAGCGTGTGGCTAAGCGGGTGTACATAAGGTAATCTTCGCGCCCAGCGCGTAGGTGGAGAAAACAATGAGCGATTCATTCAATAGTAAAAGCGGCAAAGTCCGTGTGATGTACGTCCGCAGTGATGATGAGGGCGAGAAAGAGAATAAAAACAAGCGCCCAACTGACAAAGATCGTCGTGGCGATCGGCGTGATGGCGGCGGTTCACGGGATCCGCGTGAAAAGCCGAAGCATCCGCGTGACGTTAACCCGCGCTATGCCCGGGAAAATCCGTCCCGCGACGGCGAGAGCAATAAAACGCCGTGGGGCAATAAAGATCGTAACGAACGCAGCGGCGATCGTCCTCGGCGTCCACGCGGTGAAGAAACGGGCGGTTATGAATCTCCGTGGAAAACCGTGTCTCGTGCGCCGGGCGATAGCGAAACGCCGGATCACGGCGGTATTACGGGCAAAAGCCAGATCGATCCTGAGCAACTGCGTCGCCAGCGTCAGGAAGAAACTCGTGTTTACGGCGAGAATGCCTGCCAGGCGCTGTTTAAAAACCGCTCTGAGGTGATTGTTCGCGCCTGGTTCCTGCAAGAAGTGACGCCGCGTTTCCGCGATGCACTGCGCTGGATGGCGGCAAACCGCAAGGCGTACCACGTTGTGGAAGAGGAAGAGCTGATTAAGGCATCCGGTACTGAACACCACGGCGGCGTCTGCTTCCTGATTAAAAAGCGTCAGGGCATGGATGTGCGTGAGTACCTGAAAACGGCGGGTGAGCACGACTGTGTACTGGCACTGGAAGATGTGGGTAACCCGCACAACCTCGGCGGCATTATGCGCAGTTGCGCACATTTCGGCGTGAAAGGTATTCTGGTGCAGGATTCGGCGCTGTTGGAATCCGGCGCGGCTGTGCGTACGGCGGAAGGCGGGGCGGAACACGTTAAGGCGATTAACGCTGACGATTTCCTGTCCGTGCTGGCGGAATTCCGTCGCGCTGGCTACACCATCGTGACCACATCCAGCCATAAAGGCACGGCATTGTCGCAAGCGACGCTTCCGGCGAAAACCGTGATTGTGCTGGGTCAGGAAGGTGATGGCCTGTCAGATAGCGCCTGGCAGCAAGGGGATGTGAAAGTCTCTATCGGCGGTACTGGTAAGGTTGAAAGTCTGAATATTTCGGTCGCAACGGGCATTTTACTGTCCGAGTGGTGGCGACAGAATCAGGCCTGATAGTACGTGTCGACTCTCAGGGGGAATGTTCTCCCTGAGAAGGCATAACCACGGATGAGAGAATGATTAATGAAGCAGAACGTTATTGCGGTATCGTTGTTGTTGGGCACATTACTGGCAAGCGGTTGCAGTTCGCTACCGCGCGCATCCACCCCGGTTGCCGCTGCACCAGTCGTTGAGGCGTGTAAGATTGGCGACAAACAGGTACAGACCACGCTGTATTTTGGTTTGAATCGTCCCGCTGGCCCGGTGATCTCCGATGCTGAGTGGAAAGCGTTTCTGGACGGCGAGGTGACACCGCGCTTTAAAGAAGGGCTCACGGTGTTCGATGCTAAAGGACAATGGCTGGGGAACGATGGGGTTGTTGCCCGGGAGAACAGCAAAGCGCTGATGCTGATTCATGGTTCCGATAAAGAGCGTGATATTGAAGCGCTGCGCACCACCTACAAAGCTCGTTTCGCGCAGGAGTCCGTCATGCGGATCGATGCACCCGTCTGCGTCGCGTTCTGATTTTTTTATCAGCCCCTTTTCAGGGGCTGATGGTTTTGTTGAAAATCATGGCGATGAGATCGAGATACTCGGGGCTACCACGGGGTAAGGCATCCCTGCGGGAACCTTATCCCCGCGTTTCCCCTAATATGTGATTTCGTCATTATCTGGTTATTAATTTTTTGATTTGTAATTAAAAATTAAAGCACCAGTCCCGCCACTGCCGCAGACAGCAAGCTCACCAGCGTAGAACCATAAACCAGCTTCAGGCCGAAGCGTGATACCACGTTGCCCTGTGCTTCATTCAGCCCTTTGATAGCGCCCGCGATAATGCCGATTGACGCGAAGTTGGCGAAGGAAATCAGGAACACGGACAAAATGCCCAGTCCGCGTGGTGACATCTCTGCCGCGATCTTCTTCAATTCGATCATGGCAACGAATTCATTCGCCACCAGCTTGGTCGCCATGATGCTGCCCGCATTCAGGATATCGGAAGACGGAATGCCGATCAGCCACGCCAGCGGTGAAAAGACATAGCCCATAATTGCCTGGAAGCTAATACCGAAAACGGTGCTGAACAGCGCATTGACGGCGGCAATCAAGGCCACGAAGCCGATCAGCATTGCCATAATAATCATCGCCACTTTAAAACCGGCCAGGATGTATTCCCCCAGCATTTCAAAGAAACTTTGGTTTTCATGTAACTTTTCCAGCTTCAATTCTGGTTCATCGCCAGGCTGATAAGGGTTGATGATCGACAGCACGATAAAGGTGCTGAACATATTCAGAATCAGCGCCGCAACCACGTATTTGGCGTCCAGCATGGTCATGTAAGCGCTGATGATCGACATCGAAACGGTCGACATCGCCGTCGCGGCCATTGTGTACATCCGCCGTGGCGACATGTCGGCGATGATGCCTTTATAGACGATAAAGTTCTCCGATTGCCCGAGCATCAGCGTACTTACGGCGTTAAACGACTCCAGTTTCCCCATCCCGTTGACCTTAGACAGCAAGGTGCCGATACCTTTGATAATCAAAGGCAAAATTCGCCAGTGCTGCAAAATACCGATCAGCGCGGAAATAAAGACGATAGGGCAGAGCACATTGAGGAAGATAAAAGACAGACCCTGTGCATTCATGCCGCCAAACACAAAATCGGTTCCTTGATTGGCGAAAGATAATAGTTTTTCAAACAACCCGGCAAAGGAACTAATCGCGTTAAGTCCGATGCTGGAATGCAAAAGGAAATAGGCTAGCAAAATTTCAATCACCAGCAACTGCACAATAAAGCGCGGTCGAATACGCTTTCTGTCGTGGCTGACGAGCAATGCCAGCAAAAAAATTGCCGCTGTTGCCAAAATGAAATGTAAAACCTGTGACATAGCAGAACCACGTAATCCCCGAATAAAAGAGGCGCATTGTAATCGGAATGTGAAAATATGTTTATCCCGAATCTGTAAATCGTTATTCGCTACTGTGCTATCAGGATTAAGGGCATCTGATTAATCAGGGAAGGGGGAATAATAAGAGAAGGTTCCCCTTCTGCCCGCAGTTGACGGAAGGGGAAAGATAGATTGTGAACGAACTAGTGCGCGCCACCGCCTCCACCGCCGGTAGTAAAGGGCGGTTTAGCGAACCAGACCAGCACCAGCAGCACCAAGGAATACGCCCGCGGCGGCCCAGAAGATCTCGTTGGCGGAGATAATCAGTCCCTGTGCGGTAATCTGTTGTGCGATGTAAGCTGAGGCCTGTGTCGGGCTCATTCCCATTGCCTGAAGCTGCTGATACGTTTCCTGCGCGATGGGGTTATACGGCGTGATCGACTCCGTAAGATGCGCATGGTGCAGCGATTCGCGCTGGGTCCAGAGCGTGGTGGTAATCGATGTCCCGATCGAACCTGCCAGCGTTCGGGCAAAGTTCGACAGGCTCGATGCCGCCGCCAAACGTTCCGGCGGAAGCCCGGACAGCGTGATGGTCGTCAGCGGCATGAAGAAGCAGGCCACGGCAAACCCCTGCACGAACTGCGGCCAGGCCGAGGCGCCGAAATCCATCCCCGGCTCGAAGGTGTACGCACGCCAATAGAAACAGACTGCGTACATAATAAAGCTGAACGTCACCAGCTTGCGCATATCCAGACGCGGTGCGAAGCGACCGATAATCGGCGACAGCACCACTGGCATCAACCCAACCGGTGCGGACGCCAGCCCGGCCCAAGTAGCGGTATAGCCATACACCTCCTGCAACAGCTGCGGCAAGAGTACGATCGCCCCGAAGTAGAACATGTAGGCGAGACTGATACACAGACAGCCAATGGTGAAGTTGCGCGACTTAAACAGCGACAAATCCACCACTGGATGGTCGTCCGTTAGTTCCCAGACAATCAGGAATGCGATTGCAATCACCGCCACAACGGTCAGGGTGATGATTTCCGTCGAGTTAAACCAGTCCAGCTCTTTTCCCCGATCGAGCATCATCTGCAAGCTACCGATACCGACGATCAACAGCGCCAGCCCGATAGTATCGATAGGCTTGATCTCGGTTTTGGTTTCTCGCCCACGCAGCGTTTGCATAGCAATAAACACCACGGCGATGCCCAACGGAACGTTGATGAAGAATATCCAACCCCAGTGATAGTTGTCGCTAATCCAGCCGCCCAGAATCGGGCCACAGATCGGCGCGACGACCACGGTCATTGACCACAGCGCCAAGGCGATGCTGCGTTTCGCCGGAGGGTAGTTGCTGAGCAACAGACTCTGTGACAGCGGGATCAGCGGCCCGGCGACAATCCCCTGCAACACGCGGGCGAAAATCAGCATTTCCAGGCTGCTGGATACACCACACAGCCAGGACGTCAGGGCGAAGAGCGCCGTTGACCACAGAAACAGGCGGACTTCGCCAAACCGTTTGGCCAGCCAGCCAGTGATAGGGATGGAGATAGCGTTAGCGACCCCGAACGAGGTGATGACCCACGTTCCCTGCGAGTTGGACGCACCCAGATTACCGGCGATGGTCGGAATAGCGACGTTGGCGATGGTGGAGTCCAGCACCTGCATGAACGTTGCCAGCGACAGAGCAACGGTCATCCAGGCCAGACTGGCACCTTTAAGCGGTTCTCTCTGCACGTTTCTCTCCTGCCCGATTAACCGGCGTTCGCCTGAATAATGGCGCTGATGTCCTGGTTAACAGGGGTGAGATCCAGCGTCAGCGCATCGCTTTGGTAGGCTGGCGTGGTGCGTGAGGTTTCTGCTAACGCGCTGCCTTCTGTATTGGCGGTATCGACATTAACCAGCGCAGACAGGCCGATACGCAACGGATGTTCGGCGACCTGCTTGGGATCGAGTTCAATACGGACGGGCAGGCGCTGAACGACCTTAATCCAGTTGCCGGTCGCATTTTGAGCGGGCAACAGAGAGAACGCGCTACCGGTTCCCATATCGAGGCCGACGACTTTCCCCTGGTACACCACGTCATCACCGTAGATATCTGCGACCACGGTAGCTGGCTGGCCGATACGCATATTGGCCAACTGTGTCTCTTTGAAGTTCGCATCGACCCACAGGTGATTGGCAGGCACCACGGCCATTAGCGCTGACGTCGGAGAGATACGCGCACCAATTTGTACGCTGCGACGTGAGACATAACCGTCAATCGGGCTGACGATTTTGGTGCGCTGTAGCGCCAGCCAGGCATCGCGCATTGCTACCGAGGCTTGCTGTATCGCTGGCTGCTTCTCAAGCGGCGTATCCAGAATCATCGCTTGATTCGCCTGATATTGCTGTCTGGCGACTTCCAGCGCGGCTTTGGCGGTCGCGACGGCATCACGAGCATGCTGCACTTCTTCACGCCCGATGGCATTGGCGCTGCCCAGCGCTTCCCGGCGGCTCAAATCGCTTTGTGCCTTGTTCAACTCGGTTTGGCGCAGTTCAATGTTAGCCTGATACTGCTTACTGTTAATAATCAATTGGTGCGTCTGGCGCACGCTGTTGGCCAGTTCGGTTTTCGCGCGTTCAAACGCCTGTTGAGCATCGGTAGGATCCAGCTCCGCCAGTACCTGTCCCTGCTTAACAAAATCGGTATTGTCGACGTTAACATGGGTGACGCTGCCGCTGACCTGCGCCATGATCTGAATCTGATTACCTGCGACGTAGGCATCGTCAGTGCTTTGGTGGTGTCTGAGTACCAGGAACCAGTAAACCAGCCAAGCGCAGCCCAGCACGACGAAAATAAACGTCATCAGCGATAGCACTCGCTTACGCTGTTGTTTTTTGTTTCTTGGTGGCGTTTTTGGCACCTGATTTTCCACACTTTCACTCATGCTGTTCTCTCTCTTTTTATTCTCTTTGTATCGCCTGTCGCACCAGACTGGGCAGCCTGGCGATAGTCGCAATGAATTCATCTTGTTGTGCCGCTCGGTGGCGTTTGCAGATCGCCTCGCCCGGAGCCTGAGATTGCCGTTTTGCTAAACCGCACGTCGCGACGGCGGAAAGGTCATGCCTGTTTTTCGCAGCAAAACCCACCTGCCCGATACGCATGCATCGGGTCATTCCGGGTGAAAAAAGTGCCGACTATGATGCTTTGTTGTTTTCTGTTGTTATTAACCGTTGATGTTATTGACTGTCGGCACTATGGAATAGCGACGTTATAGGTTATCGAGGTCGTCCATTTCATCCAGCCGAGCCAGAAGTTTTCTCATCAGGGCTTCAAGCTGAGCTTGTTCACTGGACTCAAGCGCCGAGCACAGCACATGCATGCTGTGGTGCTGTGGTGGCAGTAATTTACCGAGAAAGGCTTTGCCTTCTTCTGTCAGATGCAGGTGCAGGCAGCGTCTGTCATTGCTACTTTCGCGCCGCTCAATCCAGCCTCTTTTCTCCAGATCGTCAGCAATACGCGTTGCATTGGTACGTGATGACCCCAGCGCTGCGCTGAGTTCGGAAGGCTGAATGCTATAAGACTCTTGAGATTCCAGCGTCAGCAATGCCATGAAGAGGGTTTCATTGATGCCCTGATCTTTCAGCATTCTGTTTCTGTGTTCCAGAATTTTGCCTTGGACATGCATGAAAAGGCGCAATAGTAAGACTTCTTGACGTGGGAATCCTGGTTTACGTGAAGCACGCAGGTCGAGCATTTGTTCTATAGGAGTGAATGAACTGTCCATTTTTTATATAAACCTCATTAATCACGGAGTGCATAGTAACTAATGTTACTAAATGGGTAAACGGCATTCAGGTGGGAAATTGTGCTTATTTCTGTGACAGAAAGTAAACGAAGAATAGCGTAAATAAGGAATAACTCGCCGTTTACTTTATTTAAATCAAAATCTTATTTGATAATTCAGGCTGCGAATTCAAAGCAGCTTAAACGCAATTCCATAGCACAGCGCGCCCAGTAACGTTGATAAGACGATGCTGCGGGTTTTATAAAAACAGGCTGTCAGCGTCATAAAGCCGACCAGCGTTGGCAGCAGCTTTTCGTGATGCGCGAGAACATCCGGCACGCTGGAAACAATCAGCAGCGCACAAATAGAAGCAATGCCGATGCTATCAAGCAACAGCGCTTTTTTACCGCGCTGCAACGAGCCGGAGGCGCGTGAGGCGCTCAGCCGCAGGGGCAGATAGCGGAATAGGTAGTTCACCAGCCCTACAATCAGCCCGATAAGAATGACTTCCGTACTCATGTGTTCACCTGTGGCGTGGCGGGGTTAACCAGCGAAGCCAGACAGCCGCTGAGAATGCCGAGCAGTATTGCGGCGGGAATGGAGGAAAGCAGCAATCCCAGCAGCGCGCCGCCTAGCGCGCAGGCTACGACCAGACTCTGTTTGCGCTTGAAAGAGGCGAGTAAAAAGCTGAGGAAAAGCGCGGGCAGCATGAAAGACAGCGCGGCTTCGACGGCAGGGTAGTCGTCCAGTGGGCCGTTGCCGAACACGGCGCCGATCACCGTACCGAGCACCCATGAGAGCCAGGCGAGCAGTGACACGCCCATCATCCAGTTTTCTGACCAGCGTCGGTTGTCTTTTGCCAGCCGGGTAGCGGCGGCGGCAAAGACTTCGTCCGTCAGGCCGAACGCCCAGAGCGCGGTTTTGCGGGTCGGCAGCCGCTGTGCAATGCGATGCCGTAGCGCCGGCCCATATAGCACATGGCGAACATCCATCGCCATAACGGTCAAGGCCGCCACCCAGATGGACATGCCGGCGCTAAGCAGGGCGGTGATGACAAACTGGCTGGCACCCGCGTAAATGATGCAGGAGAGGAAAATACCTTCCAGCGGCGTAAATCCTAACTTGACCGCGTTCATGCCAAACGCGAATGCCACGGGCATGTAGCCGATAACAATGGGAAGACTGTCAAAGACGCCTTCGCTAAAGGACGCAGACTTTGTCGGTACTGATGGTGCGGGAGTAATGAATGTCTTCACTGGCCTGATATTTTTTGTACTTAAAGGGAATTAATCGATAACAGTAGCAAAGCGTTACCGGAATTTCACGCTATTGCGAAACGGACGTGATAATTTTCAGCGCAATGGTATCGGACGTCACTTTCCCGGAAGAAATGGTCTCAACGGAGAGGGCTCAACCGGGAGAGTGATAAACGCGAGGAGCTACAGCGCCGACATGGCTTCCTGCGTCTCGTGATGATGGTTTCGCCACCACACCACCAGATTCAACAGGCTGATAATCGCGCCCGCGCCACAAACACCGAGCCAGCCCCAATGCTGATAAGCCGAGGCAGAAAGGAGTGAACCCAGCGCGCCGCCAATGAAGTAGCTGGTCATATAACCGGCTGTCAGTCGGTTACGTGCTTCAGGCATCATACGGTAGATGACGCTCTGGTTAGTGACGTGCACGCCCTGAACCGCCAGATCCAGCACGATGATACCAATGAGCAGCGCAGCGATGGAATGAATGCCGAGCGCGATACAGCCCCATGACAGCAAAAGCAGGATAATCCCCGCGCTGGTGGTCGGCTTGGCTTTGCCCTGATCGACCAGACGCCCTGCGCGCGATGCTGCTAATGCTCCCGCGGTACCAACCAGACCAAACAGACCGATTACGCCTTCGGAATAACCGTATGGCGGTGAAGCCAGCAGGAAGGCCATCGACGTCCACAGAATGCTGAAGTTGGCAAAGGACAGACAGCCCAGAATGGCACGCGTGCGCAGCAATGGGGTGGTGCCGACAGGGGAGAAGGCGCACAGTATTATTGCCGATCGCCAAAATAAGTTCGTCTTTGCCAGCAATCTGGGCAGCGATCAGATCGTTCAGTTCCGGTTTGATGCGAAAACGGGCACGTTGACGCCGAATGAGCCGGCGGAAATTAAACTGCCGGAGGGGAACGGGCCTCGCCATCTGGTGTTATCGCCAGATAACAAAACGCTCTATGTGAGCAATGAGTTGTCTGGCAATGTCGCGCGTCTGGCGTTGAATGAAAAGACGGGGCAACTGACGTTACTGGATTACACGGACACCGTTCCGGCCGATGCAGGCATGCGGGCGGGGACGATCACACCGGATAAAAAGAACACCGATAGCCGACCGCAGATCTGGAGTGCCGATTTACGTCTGACGCCAAATGGAAAATTCCTGTACGTATCGGAGCGCACCAAAAGCACGATTACGCTGCTGCGGGTAGAACCGAAAACCGGCCAGTTGAAATACATTACGCGTTACCCGACAGAAACGCAGCCGCGCGGTATTCAGATCGATCCAAGCGGGAAATTCCTGATCGCCAGCGGTGAAAAATCGACGTCACTGTCGGTGTATCGCATCAATCAGGACAACGGGGATTTAGTCCGAGTTGGGCAATATCCGACGGGAAAAGGCGCGAACTGGGTCGAAATCGTTAATCTGCCGTAATTGCTATTCTTCAATAAAAAGCGCCCTTTCGCTGGAAAGGGCGCTGATCTATAGGTGATTATTTTGCGGCGTCAGCGGCGGTTTTCACCCAGCCGTCAAACAACTGCTGGTGGGCTTTGATCCAGCCATCAACATGACGCTCGATATCCTGTTGTGAACCCTGGCCTTCATGCATACGCAGGTTCTGCGCATTCACATCGGCAATCGGCAGTTTCATGATGGCGAACAGCTTCGCGGCTGCCGGGTTTTTCTCTGCCCATGCCTTATTTGCCGCAATTCTCATGTTGTTAACCGGGAAGCCGTAGTCGGCGCCGTTAGGCAGTTTAGTGCTGACGCCTTTCATTTCTCCCGGTTGAGAAGAGAACGGTACCTGCAACCACACCACGTCACGTCCCGGCACCAGCACGTCACTCACCCAGTATGGCGTCCAGGTGTAGTACAGGATCGGCTTGCCTTCTTTATAACGGGTGATGGTGTCGGCGATCATCGCGGCATAGTTACCCTGATTATGCTCAACCGTGTTGCTTAAGCCATAGGCAGGAAGGTGGTGATTGATGACCGCTTCGCATCCCCAGCCCGGCGTACAGCCGGTCAGGTCGGCTTTGCCGTCGCCGTTGGTATCAAACAGCTTGGCGATTTTCGGATCTTTTAACTGCGCAATATTGGTGATTTTGTATTTTTCAGCCGTTTTCTTATCGATCAGGTAACCCTGTGCGGCACCGGAGACATATTCACCCTGACGGTAGAACTTCGCGTCCCCGCCTGCGGCTTTATATTGGTCGGCATGCAGCGGATCCCAATTCACGGCAATAAATGTCGCATCGCCGGAGGCGATCGACGTGTAGGCCACGTTGTAGTCCACTTCACGGGGAGGCTGCACGTCATAGCCCAACTTTTCTAACGCGCGGCTGACCAGCAGCGTCTGGAATGTTTCTTCGGAGATGGTACTTTGCACCGGGATAACGGAAATACCTTTGCCCGGTTGTGCGGTGTCAGCGGCGTAAACGTGTGTACTCAACAGTGTGGTCGTCAGGGCGGCAGCCCAAAGTGTGGTGTTACGCATCATGATTCCCTCTGTTTTTTATCGTGTGTTGATTCGCGAATGTTGCTAATAAAATGAATATTGCGGATTAAACGAATAGTGAATGTCGCCGTTTGTCTGACGCGTGCCAGACAAACGGGACGAGCGTTATGGCTTGATGAAAGGACGGGTCAGCAGGCCAATCGGGCCGCTGGCGTACCAGCTTTTGTTGCCCTTGCTACGGCGATCGCGTCCCAGAGACTGAGTCAGACGGTCAAGAATAATTGCCAGAATAACGATCCCGACACCGCCGACGGCAGCCAGTCCCATATCCAGACGGCCAATGCCGCGCAGTACCATCTGACCCAGACCACCCACGGCGATCATCGAGGCGATCACCACCATCGACAGTGCCAGCATCAGCGTTTGGTTAACGCCTGCCATGATGGTTGGCATCGCCAGCGGAAGCTGAACCTTAAACAGCATCTGACGCGGGCTGGCACCGAAGGATTCCGCGGCTTCGATCAAATCGGCCGGAACCTGACGAATACCCAAAATGGTTAAGCGAATAATCGGCGGCAGGGCAAAGATGATGGTCACTACGACGCCCGGCACGTTACCGATACCGAACAGCATGACGATAGGCACCAGATAGACAAACGCGGGCGTGGTCTGCATGGCATCCAGCAAGGGACGAATAAACTTCGCGGCTCGTTCGCTACGCGCCAGCCAGATCCCCATGGGTAGCCCGATGAGCACACAGAAGAACAGTGCGGTGAGCACCAGAGCCAGCGTGATCATGGCCTGCGACCAGGCGCCAATGGCACCAATGGCGATCAGCGACAGCAGGGTGGCGACCCCCATGCCGAGGCTGGACATCTGCCAGGCAAGCAGCGAAAACACCAGAATGGCGATTGGCGCTGGCATCCCCAGCAGAAATTGCTGGAAGCCGCCCAGAATAAAATCGACCGGGACGCGAACGCCCTGAAAAACCGGCCTGAAGTGCAGCACAAGCCAGTCGATACCGTGGGTGACCCAGTTGTCCAGCGGGATCAGCGTGTCCTTAAACGGATCGAGCAGGTTGAAATGCTCGGGTGTCGCGGGGGCGGCGTTGTTCAGCCAGTCGCTACCGGACTGAGCAGCCTGATGGGCTGCATCGGCGGAACCATCAGGAGCCGGTGCGCTATTCCAGGCATCGCTGCCGTTAGCCGGTGTATCCTGAGCTGGCGCGCTGGTGGACCAGGGATCGCCCTGCGGGGTGCTATCTGCCGTCGCGTTATGTTGAACTGGTGCAGAATCGGCAGGTGCATTCTGCGTGCTGGTTGCCCACGGATCGTTTGGCGTGGTATTGCCCTGTTGAGAGGCCGCGCCTTGATCGGCGGGCTGGTTTTGTGTGGTGGTGGTATCCCACGGGTTTGACGTTGATTTACTCATTGGTCACTCCTTCCTTATCCAGTGCCTGTAGCAACATTCCTTTGGAAATGATGCCAATGTACTCGTGATTTTCGCCGACGACAGGGACGGCACAGGGAGCCTGTGCGACCTGAGAAATCAGCTCGTTGAGTGACATATCTGCGGGCACGGGAGCAGGTTCGGGCAGTAACGCCTGTTCCAGCGGCTGCTGTTCTTTCAGCGCCTGCTTCAGTGAATCAATAGACACAACGCCAATGAAGCGTTTTCCGCCTTCTAGCACATAGCCGTAATCACGGTCTTCGTCCTGAAGGATTTTCAGCGCGGAACGTGGGCCTACGCCGGGGGTTTTACGGATTAGGGTGACCGGGCGGCGACGGGCGATATCTTTGGCGCTAAACACGTGGCTGATATCGACACCGCGGAAAAAGGTGCGCACGTAGTCATTGGCCGGGTTATTCAGGATCTCATCGGGCGTACCGACCTGAATCACTTCACCGCCGTGCATGATGGCAATTCGGTCACCGATGCGCATCGCTTCATCCAGATCGTGCGAGATAAAGACGATAGTGCGTTGATGACGAGACTGGAGTTTGATCAACTCATCCTGCATTTCAGTACGGATCAGCGGATCGAGTGCGGAGAATGCCTCATCCATCAGCAGGATATCGGGGTCGTTCGCTAATGCGCGAGCCAGACCGACACGCTGGCGCATCCCGCCGGATAACTCATCCGGGTAAGACGCGGCGTAGGCTTCAAGACCGACCTGCTGTAAGGCATCCAGTGCTTTTTGCTCACGTTCCGCTTTCGGCACGCCAGCGAGTTCCATACCAAACGCGGTGTTGCTGAGAATATTCAGGTGCGGCATTAGCGCAAAGGACTGGAACACCATACTGATCTTCTTGCGGCGCACGTCGCGCAGCGCGGTATCGGATATTTTAGCGATATCCTCACCGTCGATCAGCACCTGACCCCGAGTGGGTTCTATCAGACGATTGAGAAGGCGTACCATGGTGGATTTGCCGGAACCGGATAATCCCATGATGACAAATATCTCGCCTTCTTCAATGGCCAGACTGGCATCTTTTACCCCGACAGTAAGCCCTGTTTTTTCAAATACCTGATCCTTGCTCAGGCCTTTATCAATCAGTTTAAATGCTCTGTCTGGGTGCTCGCCAAATATCTTATAAAGATTCTTTACTTCAAGTTTAATTGCCATGAAATTATTGTTTTCCTGTGTCGTTTATAATTCTATAACGTAGCCCTGATAATGATTAAACATAATCTACCCTACCATACTCAGATTCTGAGACAACCCTTTATTGCCTCGGTAGGGGTTCTGGTTGGGCTAATTCTAGCGATATCTGAAGTGCTATTGATGCTGTGTTATCTTCATGATTTACGCGATCTTTATGATTTCTGTTTTGAAGATAATTATTTTTATAACAGTACGTTACCTGTTAACTTTTACGTGACGTATTCGCGGGGGATATAACCTTTTCTGATTATGGATAAACCGCGATTTATAGTGAATTCCACTAATCGAATAATAGGGTGAATAAATCACTTTTTTTGGCTTGTAGGCACCCAAATAGGCCGACATAAATAGATTTTTTACTTATGATAACTGTCGGTATTTTATACAGTATAGCAAAGATATAATGGGTGAAATGATAGTGTTAATTCTCACCAATAAATGAGAGTGTTCTGAATAATATATTTGTCATATTCAGAGGAAATACAGGGGAAATAAAAGCAGGGTAGTAATGCGGATTTGATAAGCTGTTTTGCCAGCTATCGCGCCTTTCTATTTTGCCGATCGCGATCATGTTATCCATGTGAAAATTATGGTTATAGTGGCTGGTTATCATCCATCACGACTTCATTCATAATGACTATCGAAAGGGGTTAACGTGTTAGATCACCTGAGCATCCCGGTGAGGGATATTGCCCGCAGCCGACACTTCTATGAAGCGGCACTCAAGCCGTTGGGTTATTGCCTGATTAAGGATATGTCATTCGCCGTCAGTTTTGCGGTAACGGAAGGGTATGGTCAATCAAGCGATCCCGGTGGTGAATTCTGGATTTACCAGTCAAAGGACGAGCCCTGCCCGGCAGTGCATTTTGCGTTCGGCGCCGCCTCGCGAGAGCGGGTGGAAGCGTTTTTTTCTGCCGCGATAGCGGCGGGAGGCAGAGATAATGGGCCGCCGGGATTACGTCCGAATTATCATCAGAATTATTACGCCGCATTCGTGCACGATCCCGATGGATACAATATTGAAGCGGTCTATCACCGTCAGCCTTGAAGTATCTACTCAGTAACAGGAGGGGGAAATCCCCCTCCATCATTCGCTCATCAGGCTGACGTGGGCGGCGACAATGCGCCAGCCTTCCGGCATTTTTACCCAGGTTTGCATTTGGCGACCAATCTTCGTGCTGCCTGCGCGGGTGAATTCCGTGCTGGCGACAGCCATATCATGTCCGTAGGTCGTGATAACGGTATTACGCAGCGTTCTATCCAGACCGGCAGAGGGGCGAGCGAGGCGAAAGGCGCGAATTTCCTCAATCCCGTACAGGTTTTCTCCCGCGCCATAGCGCACCGTTTTTTCATCGTGCCAGAACAGTTCATCCAGTATCGCAATGTCATTACCGGTTAAGGCTTTTTCGTAGCGATAGAATGCTTCTGTCACGTCGGCCAGCACATCCGGCTGGTTAATATCCTCAGGTAACATCGTTGCTTTCCTCATAAGATATAGGTGATGCCCTGCTGCTCAAGCGCCCACGCCGTCCGCAAACACAGATCCTCACGCCACGGTGCGGCAATAATCTGCACGCCGATTGGCAGACCGTTTGCGGTCGCCACCGGCACCGTCACGACAGGCAGACCGACGAAAGAGATCGGCTGTGTCAACATGCCCATATTGGCGCGGACGGGCAGGTCGGTATCATTAATTCGCATGGTGTCCTGCCCGATGAGTGTGGCGGAGCAGGGGGTCGCGGGGGCGATCAGCAGGTCGGTGTGTTCAAACAATGCCAACGCCTGTTGACGAAAAGCGTGACGGAAGCGCTGAGCCTGCACATACCAGGCGGCGGGGATCATCGCACCAGCCAGCAGCCGCTCGCGTGACAGTGGCTCGAAGCGTTCAGGCTGTGTGCGTAAGGCGGGTAGATACTGATTTCCCCCTTCGCTGGCCGACAGAATAAAGGCGGCGCTGCGTGCCAGTGCGGCATCGGTGAGCGTCAGGCTGTTCTGTGCGCCCAGCGCCTGTGCGATCTGACGAACGGCGGCGTTGGCCTCCTCGTTGGCCCATGTGGAGAAATAGCCATCCAGTACCGCGTAGCGCAATCCGTCGCTGCCCGCTTCTAACTGTGTGGCCGTCTGCTGCGTTTCTCGTTCGGCCTGAAAACGGTCTTTCTCATCGTAGCCTTGTAGTGCATCAAACACTAACGCCAGATCGTCTGTACGGCGCGCCAGCGGGCCGATATGGTCGAGGCTGGCGACAAACGGGTGGCTACCGTGACGCGATAAACGGCCAAATGTTGGCTTCAGCCCGAAAATACCGCATAGCGACGATGGCACGCGGATTGAACCGTTGGTGTCGCTGCCCAGCGTGAAATTAACCAGTCCCGCCGCTACCGCCGCCGCCGATCCGCCAGACGATCCGCCAGCGATGCGCAGTGTATCAAGCGGGTTATGCGTAGCGCCGTAATGACTGTTTTCGGTGGTAAAGCCATAGGCGTAGGCATCCATATTCAACATGCCGGACAGCAGTGCGCCCCGGCTGGCAAGCTGGCGGATGGCAAAGGCATCTTGTGTCGCGGGCGGGCGCTGGCTGAGAAGTTCGGCACCTGCCAGCGTGGTTTCACCGCTGACGTCAAACAGATTCTTTACGGCGTAAGGTACACCGGCCAGCGCTGGCAAACTTTCTCCGCGTTGACGGCTAGCATCCAGATGTTCAGCCTCTGCCAGCATGCGTTCGCCGGTGACATGGGTATAGGCATTAATGGTGGGGTTAGCCTGCTCAATGGCGTCCAGCGTCTGTTGTGCAAGCTCCTTCGCGGAGAACGTGCCAGCCTGCAAACCTTGTTGAATCTGTCGGATCGATAACGATGAGGGCGCGCTTCTCGCGTATAAACTCATAGCGTATAAGCTCCTAGCGTATAAACACCGGCGATCTCCTGATGCTCATCAAGAGGAAAAGCCATCAGTGGCTGCGCCATGGCGTGGATGCGGCTGAACTGCACTAACAGCTCCTGACGCCGTTCCTGACTCAGTTGCAGCGCCAGTAGCGCTTCCATGTGCTGAAGGTAAGCGGCTAACGTGTCGCTATGGATAGCGGTTGTCGTCATGAGATGTTCTCCCGGTTAATTGATGATTAAAAGCCTGCCGCACTGCCGTTGCTGCGTGGATCGAAAGCCCCTTCCAGCATGCCATTGGTGTGGCGCACGATGGCGCCAGCGTGGCCGACCGTTTCACTAAAGCTGCCCAGCAGCTCGACATCGTGACCAAGCTGGCGCAGGGCATCGATGGTGGCGGGTTTAAAACGATCTTCGAGCTTCAACGTATCGGAGGTTTGTCCCCAGGTTCGGCCCAGCAGCCAGCGCGGGGCGGTAATCGCCTGCTGCAGCGGTAGACCCTGCTGGACGTGGCGGATAAAGATGGCCGCCTGCGTCTGTGGCTGTCCGTCTCCGCCCATCGAACCGTAGACCATCGTCCGGCCATCGGACAGGCGTGCGGCGGCAGGGTTTAACGTATGAAAAGGCTGCTTACCCGGTTCTAACGCCAACAGGTGCGCCGGATCGAGGCTGAACGAGGCACCGCGGTTCTGCCAGAGCACGCCGGTTCCCGGCAAGACAACGCCGCTGCCGAACTCGTGGTAAATACTTTGAATGAAAGAGACGCACAGGCCGCTGCTATCACATACGCCCATCCAGACGGTGTCCCCTGGGCCTTTACCTTCGCCCCACGGTGCGGCTTTTCGGGTATCGATCTGCCGCGCGAGTGCACCAAGCGCATCGTTGTCCAGCAGCGTTTGAACGTCCTGCGTCATCATTTTGGGATCGGTAATGAAACGGTCGCGCAAACCAAACGCCAGCTTGGTTGACTCGACAATGCGGTGGATCGTCTGGCTATCGTTCAAATCTTCCATTGCTAAATGGTCTGTCAGGCCGAGAATTGCGAGCGACACCAGACCTTGCGTCGGCGGCGCGAGGTTATAGATGTCGCCTTTACTGTGCTTAAGCACCAGCGGCGCTGTCCGTTTGGCGCGGTAATTCGCCAGATCGTCAGCCGTCAGCGGCATACCGATCAGCGCCATCTGTTTCGATAGTCGGTCAGCGACGGAGCCGCGATAAAAACTGTCCAGTCCTTCAATGCTGAGTGTCGTCAGGGTATCGGCTAAATCTGGCTGTGTGAAACGGCTGCCCGCGCGTGGGACATTCCCCTGCGGCATAAAAATCTGGCTAAAGGCTGGGAAATCACTCAGTTCGTGATAGCGCTGGGTGAGAGCATCTTCCTGTGATTGGGTGACGGGAATACCGTCAGCCGCGTAGCGAATGGCGTCAGATAACAGGCGGGCGAGCGGAATCGGGGAACTGTCCATTTCTTGTGAATAGGTGAGTTCTTGTGAGTAGGCCAGCGCTTCCTGCCAGCCGCCGACGGTGCCCGCGACGGTCAGTGCCGCTTTAGGTCCACGATGTGGAATGCGGCTTTCGCCCTGATAGTATTCACGGCAGGCCAGCGACCCGGCGGCACCGCTGGCATCAATGGCGATCGGTTCGCCGTGTGGTGGAACAATCAGCCAGAAACCGTCTCCGCCGATGCCGTTCATATGCGGGTACACTACCGCAATGGTTGCCGCCGCTGCGACCATGGCTTCAATGGCGTTTCCGCCTTCACGCAGAACCGCCAACGCGCTGGCACTGGCTAAATGATGAGGTGCCACCGCCATGCCCAGCGGGGCGGTATTGCTTTGCATCATTTCAGGATTCCTTTTGTATGTAGGGTAAGTGTGAATTGCTCCATTAACCCTAGCTATAAGCAAACGGCGTTCCAGTTTTTCGGGTGATGAAAAGTCGGTATGCGTGCCCGGAGGGAGAATCTGTATCATCCCGACAATCCTGTGCTATGTTCTGCGACATGAAACAAACGTTACAGTAAGTGCAATGGGTGAGAGACGATGATGCAAATAGATGAACGATTACGGGATCGCTATGGCGAACTTTCACCGCAGGAACAGCGCGTCGCGGATTTCATCTTCGATCACTTTGACGATCTGATTAGCTACAACAGCGCCGAGCTGGCACGGCTGAGCGGTGTCTCCAAAGCGACCGTCAGCCGGTTGTTTAAACGGTTGGGTTACCCCAGCTACCGCGACATGCGCGATGAGCTCAGAACGCTGCGCCAGAGCGGGATGCCGCTGGCGGATAACCGCGATGCCGTGCAGGGCAATACGCTGCTGGCGCGGCATTACAAACAGGAAATGGCAAACCTGACGCAGTGGATCAACCAGATTGACCCGACACAGTTCGGTGCGGTGATTCAGGCGCTGACGCAGGCGCAGCGCCTATGCCTGATTGGGTTGCGCAATAGCTATCCGGTGGCGCTGCACCTGCGTCAACAACTGCTCCAGATTCGTCAACATGTCACCCTGCTGGCGCAGCCGGGGCAGACGCTATCCGAAGAGTTGGTCGATCTCACTGCACAGGATGTCGTCATTATGGTGGCCTTTCGCCGTCGCCCGCGCCTGATTCAGCCGCTGCTGGCCCAACTGCAAAAACGCGGCGTGCCTGTGCTGCTGCTGTGTGAACCACAAGCCAGTGCGCTGATGTCGCTGGCAACCTGGTCATTGTGCGTCCCGTTGGACAGCGTCTCGGCATTCGACAGCTATTCCTCTGCCATGAGTCTGGTGAACGTGATCAGCAACGCGTTATTACATGAAATGCTGCGTGACGGACGCCAGCGTATTCACCAGATCGCGGATCTTTATGGTGAATTGGATGAGCTAGAGCAACGCTAATGGTGCGTTGGGATGGTGCTGTTGCACTAAAATGGTGCTATTTAACTGATTGCCATATAGCTGTGCAGATCGTTTCGGGCGTGATAGTACCTGATTATTTTTGTGACGCAGCGCTGTGGATTGTTTCTCGTTGTTATCTGTTCATAGGCGTAAAAAATTATGATGAGAAATGTGGATCATCCCGAATGAGCAGCATGGACGCTGCGAAAGCCTGTGCCGCGCCGGACAAAAACGTCACGACGTTTTTGAACAGCACTTGTGCTGACCCGAAGGGCGAGTCCCATTTATGGGGCGAGTAATCGCGTCACAGGCGGTTCGACAGGATGACACACGTTTTGAATGTACCGCGTAGCGGCATAATTCACGCCGAAAGCCAGGGTTCGTAGGGCTGCGGCGACTGAGCAGCCCTACGTCGGGCGTGGTGTATGAGTTGCATAAATGATCTCTCTGTAATCACGCCCGAAATTGTTCTTCAATATTCCATATCCACAGCTATGCCATATTCCAGCACGATTCTCTGACCTTCTACGTTGTTCCTCACAGTCAAGGGTAACCACGTGATCTGGCATGCTCCTTGCTTAATATCTGTAACGATAGTTTCAGTATTTGTTTTTAAAGAATCTTTCGTTTCAATTACACTAACCGGGGGCAGAGACGATGTTGATCAATAAACTGGGCATCAAAAAAGGGTTACTGGCAGTGATGGGCGCGGCAATGTTACTGGTTCAAGCCGGTAGCGCAATGGCCGATCAGTTGCAGGATATCGAGAAGCGCGGCGTGCTGCGTGTCGCGGTGCCGCAGGACTTCCCACCGTTTGGATCGGTAGGGACAGATCTGCAACCGCAGGGGTATGACATCGATATCGCCCGCTATCTGGCGAAAGAGATGAAACTAAAGTTGCAATTGGTGCCGGTCACCAGCGCCAACCGCGTACCGTATCTGCAAACCAACAAAGTTGATCTGGTGATCTCCAGCCTGGGCAAAAACGCCGAGCGCGAAAAAGTGATCGATTTCAGTCGCGCTTATGCGCCGTTCTTTCTGGGCGTATTCGGGCCAAAAGACAGCACGCTGACATCGTCTGACGCGCTGGAAGGTAAGAGCATCGGCGTGACGCGCGGTGCGGTAGAAGACATGGTGCTGACGGATATCGCGCCGAAGGCTGCCCAGATTAAGCGCTACGAAGATAACAACACGACGCTGTCGGCGTACCTGTCAGGTCAGGTGGAATATGTCGCCACCGGTAACCTGGTGGTTGCCGCCATCGCCGAGCAGAACCCAACGAAAGCACCGGTGGCGAAGTTTATGCTGAAAGATTCGCCGTGCTACATCGGGCTGAAAAAAGACGAGCCCGCGCTGAAAGCAAAAGTCGATGCGTTGATCGAACAAGCGCTGAAAGACGACACGCTTAATAGCCTGTCAGAAAAATGGCTGAAAGCGCCGCTGCCAGCCAGCATCAAAGCGTAACGGGAGCACGCCATGACCTATCAGCTTAATTTTTCCGCGCTGTTGCCATTCTGGCCTGAGCTGCTGGCGGGGTTGTGGGTCACCATTGAGCTGACGGTAATGGCAACCCTTGGCGGCATTGCCATCGGTATCTGTGGTGCGGCCTTGCGCAGCGGCAAGCCCACCTTGCTGAGTCGGCTATGGGGTGTCTACGTCGAGCTGATCCGCAATACGCCGTTTGTGGTGCAGTTGTTCTTTATCGTCTTCGGCTTGCCGAGTCTGGGCTGGAAACTCACCGCCGGGCAGGCCGCGCTGTTGGCGATGTTGATTAACCTCGGTGCGTACAGTACTGAGATTATCCGTGCGGGGATTCAGGTGACGCCGAAAGGCCAGTGGGAAGCCGCCCGTGTGCTGGGGCTGACGCGTGTGCAGACCTTTTTACGTGTCATTCTGCCGCCTGCGCTCCAGCGGATTTATCCGGCGCTGGTCAGCCAATGCATCATCGTCATGCTGGGGTCGTCAGTGGTATCGCAGGTGTCTTATGAAGAACTGACCTTTGCCGCCAACCTGATTCAGTCCCGTACGTTTTTAAGCTTTGAAGTGTATCTGGCGACCACGCTGTGTTATCTGGCGCTGTCTGTCCTGATGCGGCAACTCTTGCTGCTGGCGGGACGGCGTTTCTTAGGGAGTCAGTCATAATGGCATTTACCGACTGGGATATTGTGCGCAACCTGCTGCTGGCGGCGCGCTGGACACTGTTGCTGTCGCTGACGGCCTTCATCGGCGGTGCGCTGGTGACGTTTCCGCTGATGCTGCTGCGGTTGACCAAACGCAAGTGGCCGACGCGCTTTGTTCAACTGTATTCCGAACTGTTTCAGGGGACACCGCTGCTGATGCAACTGTTCCTCGCCTTTTTCGGGCTGGCGCTGTTCGGTATCGATGTCAGCCCGTGGACGGCAGCGGCACTGGCGCTGACGCTATTTACCAGCGCCTTTCTGGTGGATATCTGGTGTGGCAGCGTCGAAGCCTTGCCGAAAGGGCAGTGGGAAGCCTCGCGCTGTCTCGGGCTGGACTTCGGCCAGACGCTCTATCGGGTGATTGCGCCGCAGGCGATGCGTATCGCCATCGCTCCCACGGTAGGGTTTTCCGTACAGGTGATTAAAGGCACCGCGCTGGCGTCAATCATCGGATTTGTTGAGCTGACCAAAGCGGGAACCATGCTGAATAACGTGACCTATCAGCCGTTTAAAGTATTCGGATTGGTGGCGCTGGGCTATTTCCTGATGTGCTATCCGCTCTCTTATTACAGCCGCTATCTGGAGAAGAAATTCAATGCCGCTCATCACCATTAATCAGGTTCAAAAATATTACGGCCAGAACCATGTCCTGAAAGGCGTCGATCTGGATATTGAAATGGGCGAAGTCATCTCGATCATTGGGCGCAGCGGCTCCGGTAAGAGCACGCTCCTGCGCTGCATGAACGGTCTGGAAGGCTATCAGGACGGCAGCATCAAGCTGGGCGGGATGACGGTCACCGACAGGGATTCACAGGCGCGGGAAATCAGCCGCTCGGTCGGGATGGTGTTCCAGAATTTCAATCTGTTCCCGCATATGACGGCGCTGGAAAACGTGATGCTGGCACCGCGCCGCGTGCTGGGGAAAAGCGCGGCGGAATGCCGTGAACTGGGTGAGAAGATGCTCAACAAGGTTGGGCTGGGTGAGCGCCTTCACTACTATCCTGCCAGCCTGTCGGGCGGCCAGCAGCAGCGTGTCGCGATTGCCCGCGCGCTGGCGATGAACCCGAAAGTCCTGCTGTGTGACGAAATAACCTCGGCACTCGATCCTGAATTAGTCGGTGAAGTGCTGAAAGTGCTGGAACAGCTGGCCGCAGAAGGGATGACGTTGATTCTGGTCACGCATGAAATGAATTTTGCTCGTGAAGTGGGTGACCGCGTGGTGTTTATGCATCAGGGCACCGTCTGGGAGCAGGGCGACAGCAAAACGCTGTTTGCTCACCCGCAAACGCCGGAATTGAAACAGTTTATCGCCTCGGTCCGAGGACTGTCAGAAGCGTAATGAGCCTCTTTGAAAGGGGATGAGAAACAAGAATTTGGAGCCTATAACCATGAGCAGCGAACTGTACGCGCAAATTAATCCACCTCATCGCTTACTGATGGGGCCGGGGCCGATCAATGCCGATCCGCGCGTATTACGGGCAATGGCAAGCCAGTTGGTTGGCCAGTATGACCCCGCAATGACGAACTATATGAATCAGGTCATGGCGCTCTACCGTCAGCTTTTCCGCACGGAAAACCGCTGGACGATGCTGGTTGACGGCACCTCGCGTGCGGGGATCGAAGCGATTTTACTGTCGGCGATCCGCCCCGGTGACAAAGTGCTGGTGCCGGTGTTTGGTCGTTTCGGTCATCTGCTGTGTGAGATTGCCCGCCGCTGTCGGGCTGAGGTGCATACCATTGAGGTTCCGTGGGGCGAGGTGTTCTCGCCAGAGCAGATTGAAGAGGCGATCAAGGCGGTGCGCCCGCGTCTGTTGCTGACAGTGCAGGGTGATACCTCGACCACCATGCTGCAACCGCTGGAAGAACTGGGCGAGATTTGTCGCCGTCACGGCGTACTGTTTTATACCGATGCCACCGCATCTTTCGGGGGGAACCCGCTGGAAACGGATCAATGGGGACTGGATGCGGTTTCCGCAGGGTTACAGAAATGCCTCGGCGGGCCGTCCGGCAGTTCACCGATCACGTTGAGTCCACAGATGGAGGCGGTCATCCGCCGTCGTAAATGTGTGGAACAAGGGATACGAACGGACGCGCATCAGGACGGCGACGACGAAATGATCTATTCCAACTATTTCGATCTGGGCATGGTGATGGATTACTGGGGGCCGGAGCGTCTGAACCACCACACGGAAGCGACGAGCATGTTGTTTGCCGCGCGCGAGTGCGCGAGAACGATCCTCGAAGAAGGGCTGGATCGCAGCATTGCCCGCCATGCGTTGCACGGTAATGCGCTGGTGGCGGGGATTCAGGGAATGGGATTGGAAACTTTTGGCAATCTTAAACACAAAATGAATAACGTGCTGGGCGTAGTGATTCCTGACGGTGTTCACAGCGAACAGGTACGTAAGCTGCTGCTGGAAGATTTCGCCATTGAGATCGGCACCTCGTTTGGCCCGCTTCAGGGCAAGATCTGGCGTATTGGCACGATGGGCTATAACGCGCGTAAAGACTGTGTGATGCAAACGCTGGCGGCACTGGAGGCGGTGCTGAATCGTCTGGGCTTCCGCACGGTGCAGGGCGAGGCCTTGCAGGCCGCGTGGAACAGCTATGCGGCGAATGAGGAGCGTGCATGAGTGAACCTCTACTGTCGCCGGCTGCGGCACAAGCAGCGGCTGAACAGATTATGTTGCGCTGTGATGCGCTGGCAGAAATCAGCGAAACTCCTGGGCAACTGACCCGCGTTTATCTGTCGCTGGAGCACCTGCGTGCCAATGTGCAGGTAGGGGAATGGATGCGCGAAGCGGGCATGAACGTCTGGCAGGATAGCGTTGGCAATATTTGTGGTCGCTATGACGGACTCACGCCGGATGCGCCAGCGCTGCTGCTCGGCTCGCATCTGGATACGGTGCGCAATGCCGGACGATACGACGGCATGCTGGGCGTACTGACGGCAATTGAAGTGGTGCGTACGTTTCACCAGCAGGGCATTCGTCTGCCTGTGGCGTTGGAGATTATTGGCTTCGGGGATGAAGAAGGGACACGCTTTGGTATTACCCTGCTCGGTAGCCGGGGGGTGACGGGCACCTGGCCGGAGAGCTGGCTGGATTGTCAGGATGCCGAAGGCACCAGCGTGGCGCAGGCCTTGACCATTGCGGGGCTGGATCCGCTTGAGGTGGCGGAGGCGGCGCGCCCGGTCAGTGATATTGTCGCCTATCTGGAATTGCACATCGAACAAGGGCCGTGTCTGGAACAACAGGATCTGGCGTTGGGGGTCGTTACCGCGATCAACGGAGCGCGGCGGCTCAACTGTACCTTCCTCGGTCTGGCTGGACATGCTGGCACGGTGCCGATGACGCAGCGGCAGGATGCGCTGGCGGCGGCGGCGGACTGGATGGCGCAGGCTGAGCGGGTCACGCGGGAAAGCGATCCTCATCTGGTCGCGACGTTTGGCACGTTGCAGTGTTTACCGGGTGCGGCGAACGTCATCCCCGGTGAAGTGAAGATGACGCTGGATATTCGCGGGCCGGAGGATGCGCCGCTGGATGCGTTGCTGGAAAAACTCCTGATGTTGGGGCAGGCTATCGCGCACCAGCGCGGCTGTCAGTTCAGCGCCGAAGAATATTATCGTATCGCGGCCACCCGCTGCGATCCCGCGTTGCAGTCGGTACTAAACGACGCGGTGACGCAGGTGCAGGGGAAAACGCTGATGCTGCCAAGCGGCGCGGGGCACGATGCGATTGCTATTGCCGAACGTTGGCCGGTGGCAATGCTGTTTGTCCGCTGTCGCGGTGGCATCAGTCACCATCCTGATGAATCCGTGACCACGGCGGATGTGGCGCTGGCGCTGTCAGCACTTTATCGCGCGGTGCATCAAGTGGCGTGATGTAATCGGTAACGATAGGTATTTTATTTTTCTGATTGAATCATCATTCTGACATCGCTCAGGCAGCCTTTAGCCTGAGCGGTATTATCCTTTCCTTAGCGTTCTCCTGCTTATTGTTCTTATTTTCATATAACAACTCTGATATTTAATGGCATAGCAGGATTTATTTTTTATATCGTAGATATGTTTTATCGCTATATGAAATGTTTATTTGTTATTTTCGGTTTGAAGCGTGAGTGTGTTGTTTTTTATGGATAATTTACTGTTATAGGTGAAAGCGAAAGGACTGTATCTGTATACGCAGAATTATCGCTGTTTTACTTCGTTTGTATTATTCCAATAAATAATAACGAGTGAGATAGCATAATGAGTGATAAAAAACTGTCGGATAATGAGCGGCTTAAAACACAAAGTAATTATCTGCGAGGAACCATTCAAGACGATTTGGCCGACCCGTTAACGGGAGGATTTGTCGCAGATAACTTTCAGCTAATTCGCTTTCATGGGATGTATCAACAAGACGATAGGGACATCAGGCAAGAACGTATCGCTCAGAAATTAGAGCCACTGCATACCGTTATGCTGCGTGTCCGCTTGCCGGGTGGGCTCATTACGCCGCATCAGTGGTTAGGTATCGATGCCTTTGCGCGCGAGCACACGCTTTATGGCAGCATTCGTATTACCAATCGACAGACGGTGCAACTGCACGGCGTGCTGAAAGATGACATCAAGCCGGTACATAAACTGCTTAATCATCTCGGGCTGGATTCGCGGGCCACCGCAGGGGATGTTAACCGTAATGTGTTGTGTACGGCTAACCCGGTTGAATCTATTTTGCATCGCCAGGCCTGGGAATGGGCAAAGAAGATATCTGAGCACCTTTTACCGCGTACCCACGCTTATGCCGAAGTGTGGCTGGATAAAGAGAAAATTATTCAGACGGATGAAGAACCAATTTTGGGAAAAAGTTATCTGCCGAGAAAATTCAAAACGGCAGTGGTTATTCCGCCGCAGAATGACGTGGATATTCACGCCAACGATCTGAGTTTTGTTGCCATCGGCGAGGGGGACCAGTTGGTTGGTTTCAATGTATTGGTGGGCGGCGGGTTGGCGATGACGCAGGGAGACACCAGCACGTATCCTCGTCTGGCGACGGAGTTTGGTTTTATCCCATTGGCGCATACGCTGGCGATTGCCGAAGCGGTGGTATCGACCCAGCGCGATTGGGGGAATCGTGAGAATCGCCGTAACGCGAAGACAAAATATACGCTTGAACGTGTCGGGGTCGATGTCTTTAAAGCTGAAGTCGAGCGGCGTAGCGGAGTGACGTTTTCTCCGTTGAGACCTTATGTCTTTTCTGAACGTGGCGATCGTATTGGTTGGGTTGACGGGATTGATGGCAAACATCACCTGACCCTGTTTATTCCCAGTGGGCGTCTGTTGGATAAACCGGGCTTACCGAATAAAAGCGGGATTGCGGCAATTGCCAACGTGTATAAAGGTGATTTTCGCCTGACAGCGAATCAGAACATCATCATCGCTGGGGTGGCAAGTGAAGACAAAGCGCAGATAGATACGCTCGCCCGGCAATATGGGTTATTGGGGACCGCGCTATCGTTACAGCGTAAGGATTCCATGGCCTGCGTCTCGTTTCCCACTTGCCCGCTGGCGATGGCCGAGGCGGAGCGGGTTCTGCCGGATGTGGTTTCAGCGATAGAGCATCTGCTACATCAATATGGCGTAGGTGATGAGTCGTTCGTTTTTCGTATCACTGGCTGCCCAAATGGCTGTGGACGAGCCATGTTAGCGGAGGTGGGACTGATTGGACGCGCGGTGGGGCGCTATAGCCTTTACATTGGTGGCAATCGTGAAGGGACGCGCATTCCTCGCTTATATAAAGATAATATCGACGTACCGACATTACTTAGCGAAATTGAACGGCTGATTGGTTTATGGGCGAAAGAGAGAAAGGCGGGTGAAGGCTTTGGTGATTTTGTTATCAGGGCGAAAATTGTTATGCCTGTGCTTAATGCGCCCGTGGATTTTCATACGGCGCTGTAGCTGAAACGGTTTCCCAACCTCATCTTTATATGACGGGGTTGGGATGATGCGTTCGGTCTCTATAGCGTAAAACGGTCAGCGTCGCGCCAGGCGGGGAAGGATTCCCGGTAGCTTTGCAGCGCTTCCAGCGACAGCTCGGCGTCCAGACAGGCGGGCTGGTTGGGGGCGGCAGAGGCAAGGATTTCCCCTTGCGGGTTAATAATCAGGCTATCACCACGGTAGCTGTGGCCGTTGCCGTCGGTGCCGACGCGGTTACAGCCTGCGACATAGGCCTGATTCTCAATGGCGCGTGCCGCCAGCAGCGTTTGCCAGTGTGCGGCGCGTGGTGCTGGCCAGTTGGCGACATACAGCGCCAGATCGTAGTCCTGTCGATTGCGCGACCAGACTGGGAAACGCAGGTCGTAACAGATCATCGGGCAGATGCGCCAGCCGCGCCACTCAAGGGTGACGCGCTCCGTGCCTGCCTGATAGTGGTGGTGTTCGTCCGCCATGCGGAACAGGTGGCGCTTATCGTAGTGATGCACCTCGCCGTGCGGATCGACCAGCAGGAACCGGTTCACCGCGCCTTTCGGCGTATTTACCGCGACGCTGCCGCCGATCAGCGCGTTCGTCTTCTGCGCCCACTGATGCAGCCACGCTTCTACAACCGATTGATCCAGACTGCCTTTGGCAGCTTCCATCGCAAAGCCGGTAGTGAACATCTCCGGCAGCACGATCACATCACGTCTTGCCACATCACGCCCGCTCATCTCCGCCAGTAAGGTATCGAAGTGGCGCAGATTGGCTTCCCCATCGCGCCAGACCAGCGGCTGTTGCAGCAATGAAATCTTTAAAGTCGACATAAACGCTCCGCAGCGGCATCCAACGTGGCTTCCTGTTTAGCAAAGCATAGCCGAATCAACGTATGTGGGAACGGATCGGCGCAAAAGACGGAAAGCGGAATGGCGGCAACGCCAACGTGCTCGGTTAACCAGCGGCAGAAACTGACATCGTCCAGATCGGAAATCGCCCGATAGTCCGCCAGCAGGAAGTAGGTGCCTTCGCAGGGCAAAATGTCAAAACGGCTACCCGCCAGCGCATTGATGAAGCGATCGCGTTTGGCACGGTAAAAATCGGGCAGTTCACGCCAGTGTTGCGGCTGTTCACGCAGCATATCGGCAATAGCAAACTGGGCAGGTGTGTTCACGGAGAACGTCAGATACTGGTGAACTTTACGCACTTCCGCACTCAATACCGCGGGGGCGACACAGTAGCCGACTTTCCAGCCGGTCATGTGGAACGTTTTACCAAACGATGAGACGGCGATGGCGCGTTGGCGCAGCGACGGGTGTGCCAGCACGCTAGCGTGCCCTTCGCTGTCGAAACAGATGTGCTCGTAGACCTCATCGCTCAGTACAAAGATGTTACGCGCGGCAATCGCCTGCCACAGTTGCTCGAAATCCGCTTTCTGCCAGACGGTGGCGGACGGATTGTGCGGCGTATTCAGAATAACCAGCCGGGTGCGATCGCTCAGCACATCGGCAAAATGTGACCAGTCCACGCGAAACGCAGGTGGCTGCAAGGCGATGCGCTTGAGTACGCCGCCCGCCAGCGTAACGGCAGGCGCATAGCTGTCATAGCTGGGATCGAAACAAATCACTTCATCGCCGGGTCGTACCAGTGCCGCAATGGCGGCAAACAGCGCTTCGGTCGCGCCTGCCGTGACGGTGACTTCACTATCGGCATCCGGTCGCCAGCCGTACAGAGCTTCTGTTTTTTCGGCAATCGCCTGACGCAGCGGTGCGACGCCGGTCATCGGCGCATATTGGTTGGCGCCCTGACTGACGTGATACGCCAGCCGCTGCTGTAAATAGTCCGGGCCGTCAAAATCAGGGAAACCTTGTGATAGATTGATGGCCTGATGCTGTTGGGCCAGCGCACTCATCTGGGTAAAAATGGTGGTGCCCAGCGAAGGCAGTTTACTGTCGGGGATTAACGCGGCGCTCATGGCGGGTAGGACTCCTGCAAGCCTGTATTGCCTCGTAATATAACATGCTGCTAGTATTTGGCAATCAAGACGCTTGGACGTTTAAACGGCTAAATTCTGTTATGGACTAAGACATAACGGAATGGTCTATATCTCCAAAAATCATCCAGAAACGTTGTTAGAAAAATGGAGCAAAACAGGAAGCCTCATGACTGAAAATCAACAATTGACGGCGCTGCTTGCGGCCTGCCACTGGATAGGTGAGAAGGGCTGGTGTCCGGCAACGGGCGGCAATATGTCCGTACGCCTTGATGAAGCGCAATGCCTGATTACCGAATCGGGTAAAGACAAGGGCAGCCTTCAGGCAGAGGATTTCCTGCTGGTGGAGATTGCCACGAACCACGTGCCGAGTGGCCGCACGCCATCGGCGGAAACTGGGCTGCACACGCTGCTGTATCGCCGCGAGCCGACTATCGGCGCGGTGCTGCACACGCACTCGGTGAATGCCACGGTATTATCCCGTGTAGAGAAAGGCGCTGAACTGGTGCTGCACGGCTACGAAATGCAAAAGTCGCTGGCGGGGCAGACCACGCATTTGGATCGCGTAGCGATCCCAATCTTCGATAACGATCAGGATATTCCAGCGCTGGCGCAGCGGGTAGCGGAATACGCCAGCCACACGCCGTTGCGTTACGGCTTTCTGGTGCGCGGTCACGGCCTTTACTGCTGGGGTGCCACGGTAAAAGAAGCACGTCGTCATCTGGAAGGGTTAGAGTTCCTGTTCCAGTGCGAGTTGCAGCGCCGATTGCTGGAGGCGAAAGCATGATTAAGGCGATTGTGACCGATATTGAAGGCACCACCAGTGATATCCGTTTTGTGCACCGCGTGCTGTTTCCCTACGCGCGTGAACGTCTGGCGGACACGGTGCGGCGGCACGACAGCGATCCGGAGATCGCGCAGGCGCTGAATGCGTTGCGCCAAGAGCTAGGTCAGCCTGAAGCGGATAGTGAGACGCTGATTGCCGCACTGAACCAGTTTATGGATGAAGATCGTAAATCCACCGCGTTGAAGCTGCTGCAAGGCATTATCTGGCGCGCGGGCTACCGCAACGGTGATTTTCAGGGGCATTTGTACCCTGAAGTGGCGGCGCAGCTCGCCGCGTGGCAGCAGCAGGGTATTCGCCTGTATGTTTACTCATCAGGTTCGGTAGAAGCGCAGCAATTGCTATTTGGCTACAGCAACGCGGGTGACCTGCGTCCGCTGTTCAGTGACTATTTTGATACGCGTGTCGGTGCCAAGCGCGAGACTGACGCTTATCGCACGATTGCACAAGCCATCGGGCTGCCTGCCGAACAACTGCTGTTCCTGTCGGACATTCGTCAGGAGCTGGATGCAGCACAGGAAGCCGGTTGGCACACCTGTCAGCTTATTCGTGATGACGCGGATAACGTAAGCCGCCACCGTCAGGTGGCACGTTTTGACCAGATCGACTTACCGGAGTACGCCCAATGAGTGGATTAACCATTTTTAGCGACAGCGATGCAAGCCAGCCGATTTGGCAAAGTCAGGATGCCGAGGCGATTCAGAAGCAACTGAACGAAATTGGTGTGCGTTTTGAACGCTGGGAAGCCAGCCAGAAACTGAGCGATGCGCCATCGTCTGAAGAAGTGCTGGCAGCCTACCAGCATGAAATTGATAAACTGGTGGCAGAAAAAGGCTATCAGAGTTGGGATGTTATCAGCATGCGTTCTGATAACCCGCAGCGTGCGGAGCTACGCACCAAGTTTTTATCTGAGCACGTGCATCATGAAGATGAAGTGCGCTTTTTCGTGGAAGGCGCGGGACTGTTCTGCCTGCACCTGAACGGTAAGATTTACCAGATCCTGTGTGAAAAGAACGATCTGCTGTCTGTACCCGCGGGCACAGCGCACTGGTTTGATATGGGGCCGGAACCGCACTTCACTGCCATCCGCCTGTTCGATAACCCGGAAGGTTGGATCGCGCATTTTACTGGAGATAAGATCGCGGATGCGTATCCGAGGCTGGAGCGCTAGCGCACTCGGTTGTTGTGAACGAATGCTCTGTGAATGAACGAGTATGTTTCGTGCGTTTCGACATTTGCCGCTCTATGTTGCATGTTACGAAACGCCCGACCCAGGGCGGCTCAATCGCCGTCGCCCTGGGAACCCTGGCTTTCGGCGGGAAATTATGCCGCTGACGCGGTACCTTCGTCGGTATCAGGCTTAACGGACCGCTTGCGACACGTTCCATACGTGGCGCAAGCTTTCGCCGCGTCCCTGCGGCTCATCCGAAGCCCGCTATCTCCTCAGCATAATTTTTTACGCCGGAAAGAACGACATTACTGAAATTTGTTTTTCTATTTCAGGGTGTTCTGGAATATCCCTTCTTTCACATCCTGTGGCGTGACCACGCCAGTGTCGAGTACCCAGCCGCTGATTAATTCGGCGGGAGTGACGTCAAAGGCCGGGTTGTAGACCGCCGCGTTCTGCGGTGCCCACTGGCAGTGACCGAAGCTGCCGGATACGCCGGTGACTTCGGCAGCAGCGCGTTGTTCGATAGGAATGGCTCGGCCGTCCGGGCACGCGGGATCGTGCGTGGTGTGAGGTGCCGCGACGTAGAACGGAATCTGGTGATAATGCGCCAGTACCGCGAGGCTGTAGGTGCCGATCTTATTGGCGACGTCGCCGTTGGCGGCAATACGATCTGCGCCGACCCAAATCGCATCAACCTGACCCTGTGCCATCAGGCTGGCGGCCATCGAATCACAAATCAGTTGATAAGGAATGCCCAGCTCGCCCAGTTCCCAGGCCGTGAGGCGTCCGCCTTGCAAGAGTGGTCGCGTTTCATCGACCCACACCTGAGCGACTTTCCCCTGTTGATGTGCACGCAGCAGTACGCCAATGGCGGTGCCGATGCCTGCTGTGGCCAGCCCGCCAGTGTTGCAGTGGGTCAGCAAGCGGCTGTTTGGCTTCACCAGCGCGGTGCCATGATCGGCGATGCGTTCACACAGCGCGCGATCTTCTTCGACCAACCGCAACGCTTCCTGCACCAGCGCATCGACAAACTGCGGCTGTGCCAGCGCCAGCTTCATGCGATCCAGATTGTTCATCAGGTTGACGGCGGTAGGACGTGATGCCCGCAGCGTCTCCAGCGCCTGCGCCAGCTCGGCCTGCGATAACCCTCTCTCCGCCAATAGCGCGAGCAGCAGGCTGGCGGACAGGCCAATCAGCGGCGCACCGCGTACGCGCAGTGTCTGAATATGTTCAACCAGTGAACTGACATCCGGGCAAGGACTCCAGCATTTTTCTTGCGGCAGCGCCTGCTGGTCGAGGATCCACAGTTGGTTATCAACAATTTTCAGGCTGGTTGTGTTAAGTGTCTGCATAGGTCGTTAAATCCATGTTGCATCGATATTCTTATTCTGCCAAGATGCCTAATAGATGTATAGACGTCCGAACGTTTTTATGTCCGTATCTTTGGTTTTTGCCTGGTTTTGATTAAAGAATACGTTTTGATTACAGAATACGTTTTGATTGCAGAATAGCGAGGAGTTGGAATGTCACTTTACCGCACTTTTACGGCGGATGACGCTGTTGAATATGCCCGCCAGTTCGGCGGTGTCAGTCAGCCGCAGGCGCTGGTAGCCGCAGAAGAGATCGGCGATGGCAATCTGAATCTGGTGTTTAAAATTAAAGATGAAGCGGGCGTCAGTCGAGTCATCGTCAAACAGGCGCTGCCCTATGTGCGTTGCGTTGGGGAATCCTGGCCGCTGACGCTCGATCGTGCTCGTATTGAGGCCGAAACGTTGCTGACGCACGCACGCTTTTGTCCGCAGCATACCGTGACCGTGCTCTATCACGATCCCGAATTGGCCGTGATGGTGCAGGAAGATCTCTCCGATCATCGCATCTGGCGTAGCGAGCTGGTTAACGGCGCGGATTATCCGCAGGCCGCGGCACAGCTGGGAGAATATCTGGCACAGACGCTATTCCATACCTCTGATTTTTATCAGCATCCGCATGAGAAGAAGGCAGCAGTAAGCCAGTTCACTAACCCTGAGCTGTGTCAGATTACCGAAGATCTGTTCTTTACCGACCCCTATATCGACCATGAAAGAAACCAGTTTGATGCTGCGCTGACGCCGGATGTACAGGCGTTGCGTGACGATAAAGCGTTGAAGCTGGCGGTTGCCGGGCTGAAGCACGGTTTCCTGAGCAAAGCCGAAGCGCTGCTGCACGGTGATATCCACAGTGGGTCGATCTTTGTCGCAGAAGGGCGACTGAAGGCCATCGATGCTGAATTCGGCTTCTACGGGCCGATTGGTTTTGATGTAGGTACGGCAATCGGCAATCTGTTGCTGAATTATTGCGGTCTGCCGGGATTGCTGGCACCGCGTGAGGCAGCGGCGGGGCGTGAACGACGTCTGGAAGATATTCGTACGCTGTGGCAGACCTTTTCCGCCCGTTTTCTGGCGCTGAGCGCAAATGACAGCCGCGATCCGGCACTGGCGGAATCGGGCTATGCTGCACTGTTTTTACAGCAGGTGTGGCGAGATGCTGTTGGCTACTGTGGCACCGAACTGATTCGGCGCACGATTGGGCTGGCGCACGTCGCCGATCTGGACAGCATTCAGGAGACGGAAGCGCGTTTAGCGTGTCAGCGCCATGCGATTTCACTGGGCAGAACGCTGGTACTGGCGGCTCCGCATATTGCTGATGTGGACGCGCTAGTGGCGCGTGTACGGCAGAGCGGTGCCTGATTCGCGGCACGATTAATGAACTGGGCTATTTAATGCGCCGTGGCACCATGAATTAGTGGCTGTACGATGCAATTCGTCGCTCCCATCGTGAACCGGATGGGAGCGGCAACAGATTACTTCTTCCCTTTATTCATCATCGCCTTCAAATCCGCGAAAGGATTATGCGTGGCGATGCCGACATCCTTCTGCGCATCCTCACCCGCGACGACAGTCGAACCGTACATATCCGCATCGGTATATTTTGAATGCTCATTGTCGTGACAGTAGAGACACAGCATTTCCCAGTTACTGCCGTCTTCCGGGTTATTGCTGTGATCGTGATCGATGTGGTGAACGGTTAATTCACGCAGGTTGGAATAGACGAATTCGCGTGAACAGCGACCACATACCCACGGGAAAAGTTTGAGCGCTTTTTCGCGGTAGCCGCTTTCAAGTCTGGCGTAGTTCTTGGGGATGTAAGCCATGTGTCGGGTTTCATTCAGAAGGAAAGAGGATGTGGATTTTACAACTGCTTGACCTGCAAAGGAAGAATAGGCCGCCATATTGGCGGCCTGATTTTGTTTATGCTGCTTCGGTTTTTCTTTCTGACTGCGCGACCGGTTTAGGTTTGTTGGCGGCCAGTGCATCGAATGCAAAGTCATCCACGTTGATTGAACGTAAGCGGCTGGCTTCGGCTTTGGTCAAAATATTCGCTTCTTCTGCGGTAATCTGACCTTCCACCAGCGCCTGTTCTGCCAACTGATCCAGTCGCATGAACGGCAGTGGTTTGTCGCTGGCTTTCGCCAGACGTTGATAAATCGGCTCGGCGGCGATGATATCCAACAACGCCTCTTCCAACAGCCCGACAGGGTTGTGTTCACTGGCAACCAGATATTGGCCGCGTCCCAGACGATTACGTGTTTCCGACGGCGTTTGAAGAATCTTCGCGACCTCGTGGTCGAGGCGGTCAGACGGTGCCGGACAGCGCAGACCCAGTGGGAAGATGATGACCGTCAGCAGCCCTGCAACAATACGATTTGGGAAGTTGCGCAGCAAATCGTCCAGCGCCTGCTCGGCCTGATGCAGACTGTCCTGCACGCCCCAGTGCACCAGTGGTAAATCTGCTTTCTGACGCCCTTCGTCCTCATAGCGTTTCAGCGTCGCGGAAGCCAGATAGAGCTGGCTGAGAACATCCCCCAGACGCGCCGAGATACGTTCGCGACGCTTCAGGCTGCCGCCCAGTACCGCCATCGACACATCCGCCAGCAGAGCCAAATTCGCGCTGAGTCGGTTGAGCTGCTGATAGTAATGGCGCGTTTTGTCGTTTACTGGCGCACGGCTTAGACGGCCATTGGTCAACCCAAGCCAGAAGCTGCGCACCTTGTTGCTACCGACGTGGCCGATATGACCGACCAGCGCACGGTCAAAGCGCGATACATCGTTCTCCTGCGCCGCTGCCATCTCTTCCAGCACATAAGGGTGACAGCGGATGGCGCCTTGCCCGAAGATGATCATACTGCGCGTCAGGATATTCGCCCCTTCCACGGTGATCGCAATCGGTGCGCCCTGATAGCTGCGCGCCAGGAAGTTGGTCGGGCCGAGACAGATACCTTTGCCCCCGGCGATATCCATCGCATCCATTACGCTGCGCTGACCGCGGTGGGTACAGTGATATTTGACGATAGCGGAGAGCACCGCCGGTTTTTCACCCTGCATGATGCCGCTGGTAATTAATGTGGCGGCGGCGTCCATCACATAAGCGTTACCCGCAATGCGTGCCAGCGGCTCTTCAATACCTTCCATCTTACCGATGGAGATCTTGAACTGGCGGCGAATGTGCGCGTAAGCACCGATACCGAGGGCAATCGATTTCAGCCCGCCAGTGGAGTTGGACGGCAGTGTAATACCGCGCCCGACTGACAGGCATTCCATCAACATACGCCAGCCCTGACCTGCCATCTTCGCACCGCCAATGATGTAGTCCAGCGGAACAAAAATGTTCTCACCCTGCGTTGGCCCATTCTGGAACGGAACGTTCAGCGGGAAATGGCGGCGGCCGATTTTAACGCCGTCGGTATCTGTCGGAATCAACGCACAGGTAATGCCTACGTCGTCTTCATCGCCTAACAGATGATCGGGATCGTACAGCTTAAAGGCTAACCCCAGCACGGTGGCAACTGGCGCCAGCGTGATATAGCGTTTATTCCAGGTCAGGCGCATACCCAAAACCTGTTCGCCGTGCCAGTTGCCGTAGCAGACAATACCGGTATCGGGAATCGAGCCCGCATCAGAGCCTGCTTCCGGGCTGGTCAATGCAAAGCAAGGGACTTCCTGACCGCGCGCCAAACGTGGCAGGTAGTGATCTTTTTGCGCTTCCGTACCATAGTGTTGCAGCAATTCACCGGGGCCGAGTGAGTTCGGCACACCGACGGTGATTGCCACAATACCGGAGACGCCCGCCAGCTTTTGCAGCACCTGCGCTTGCGCGTAGGCAGAGAATTCCAGCCCACCGTATTGCTTCTTAATGATCATCGCGAAGAAGCGGTGTTCTTTTAAGTATTCCCACAGTTCCGGTGGAATATCGGCGCGTTCATGGGTGATTTCAAAGTCGTCTGCCATCCGGCAGGCTTCCGCCACCGGCCCGTCGATAAACGCCTGTTCTTCGGCGGTCAACTGCGGACGTGGGTAGTTATGCAGCTTGTTCCAGTCCGGCGCGCCGCGAAATAGGTCGCCTTCCCACCAGGTTGTCCCGGCGTCGATCGCCTCTTTTTCCGTGTTCGACATCGGCGGCATGACTTTCTGGAACATGCGCAGCGCAGAAGCGGAAACCAGCTTTTGGCGCAGAGAAGGAACCGTAATCGGAATCAGCAGAATCACGAGTGGAATCATCAGCCAGACAGGCCACAGCAACATGGCGGACATGGCTGCAAAGTAGGCCAGCAGGATGGCGCTGCCGAGCAGCAGGCTGAGCCGATGATAAAACATCGCGCCGATGATAATCAGTAGGAGGAGGATACTGACAGCAACCATAACGTGTCTCCAGCATTGTGAGCGAATGGAGGGTTTTCATTCTTCCCCTGAGCGTTGTATTACGGGGGAAAGCGAGAACCGTTTTTATCAGTGAAATAAGGCGTAATAGGTCAATGCCGTAAGAGGTCTGACCTGTTGCTTATATTGGTTGTAGTTTATCTAATTATGTTTATCAATTCGTTTACATCATAATTACAACTCACTTCACAAACCGAACGGCCGTCGTGCGTTTTCTGACGCGCGTCAGCGATCCTCTCGATCCCGTGATTACGCGCTTCTCGCTGTTAGTACGATCCGCTACACTGCATGGCAGAAGATGATACTGTCACCAGACAAAATGAGAGGATTCCATGTATCAGGATTTAATCCGTAGTGAACTGAAAGAAGCGGCAGAAACACTGAATAATTTCTTGAGTGATGATGCGAACATTCAGTCGATCCAAAACGCTGCGGTGCTGTTGGCTAACGCTTTCAAAGCGGGTGGTAAAGTGATTTCCTGTGGTAACGGTGGTTCACACTGTGATGCCATGCACTTTGCTGAAGAGCTGACGGGGCGCTATCGCGAGAACCGTCCTGGCTATCCGGCTATTGCGATTTCCGATCCGAGCCATCTGTCCTGCGTCAGCAATGACTTTGGCTATGATTTTGTCTTCTCCCGCTATGTCGAATCACTGGGGCGTGAAGGCGATGTGCTGCTGGGCATTTCCACTTCGGGTAACTCCGGCAACATTATTAAAGCGATTGCCGCAGCAAAAGCGAAAGGCATGAAGGTCATTACGCTGACCGGGAAAGACGGCGGTAAAATGGCAGGTTCAGCCGACGTGGAAATTCGTGTTCCGCACTTCGGCTATGCTGACCGTATTCAGGAGATCCATATCAAAGCGATTCACATCCTGATTCAGTTGATTGAAAAAGAAATGGCAGATCAGTAAGCCACGTTAACATGCTCTAAAAAGGCGAGAAGGGAAGGGTAGAAAGTCAGATGTGTGAACTGCTGGGGATGAGCGCGAATGTACCGACGGATATCTGCTTTAGCTTTACCGGGCTGATACAACGCGGTGGGAATACCGGGCCGCATCGGGATGGCTGGGGAATTACCTTTTATGAAGGGAACGGCTGTCGCACGTTTAAAGATCCGCTGCCAAGCTATAACTCGCCGATTGCCCGGCTGGTGCAGGATTATCCCATCAAATCATGTGCGGTGGTTTCACACATCCGGCAGGCGAATCGCGGCGCGGTGTCGCTGGAAAATACCCATCCTTTTACCCGCGAGCTGTGGGGGAGGAACTGGACGTTCGCCCACAACGGGCAACTGAAAGGTTACAACACCCTAAAAACGGGCATGTTTCGCCCCGTAGGCCAGACTGACAGCGAATTTGCTTTCTGCTGGCTGCTCTCTCAATTGTCCGAACGTTATCCGCGCACACCGGGCAACTGGCCTGCGGTGTTCCGCTATATCGCGAAACAGGCGGATGTCCTGCGGGAGAAAGGCGTGTTTAACATGCTGCTGTCGGACGGGCGCTTTGTGATGGGGTATTGCTCAACCAAACTCTACTGGATCACCCGTCGCGCGCCGTTTGGTAAAGCGACGCTGTTGGATCAGGATGTGGAGATTGATTTCCAGCAGCAGACGACACCCAATGATGTCGTCACGGTACTGGCGACGCAGCCGCTAACGGGCAACGAAACCTGGCATCAAATCATGCCAGGTGAATTCGTTCTATTTTGTTTCGGCGAGCGCGTACTTTAAGGTTGGCTGGCTGGTCATCAACGGTGGGTTAACGACGTATTGCCCATTAAACACAGTGATGGCTGGCGGCTGATTGTGCTGATTAAAATAGGCATACCCCGGCTGAAGCTGTTTCCAGAAGCTGGCGTAGGTGGAATTACGGTGGCGCAGCATGTTCTGTTCCGTCATACGGAACGGGTAGATGGCAATATCAATCTTCGCCTGCCCGTTGCGTAGCGCTGCTTCGGCATAGCGATAAATCTCATCCATGTAGGTGTTGGTCATGGCATAACAGCCAACTGACACACATTCGCCGTGGATCATTAAATAGCGGCCGGAATACCCCTGTGATTTATCATACTCGTTGGGGAAACCGATATTGATCGCGCGGTAATATTGGCTGTCTGGTTTTAACTGACGCAGATCGACCTGATAGAAACCTTCCGGACTTTTTAAATCGCCTTCAACGCGTTTTGGCCCTAATCCGCCCGAATATTTACAGATTGGGTATTGGTCCAATAAACGGTATTCGTTGCCGACTTTCGCATAGAGTTCGAATATTCGCTCTTCTTTAAAGATCTGAATATAGATCGGAGAGCCTAATAATTGCTGTTTTAATTCTTTTGCTATCGGCGCGAGCGGCGGTGCGGTCTCGCTGGCGGCGCTGGTAACAACAAGAGAAGGCAAAAAAAACAACATCGCAAACGACAGCGCGATTTTTTGCATTATGGTTCCTGATAATAAAATTGCCTGCTACACGCGGCGTCCGCGTCGCGCTACTGGTGTGTTAGCGAAAGTGTTAGGACAGCCGTTATCGGTATATATTTCGTCGGCGAATAGATAACGACGAAAACGAAATCACATTATCATTGGTTTCATATTAATCAAGCGTTGAAAAGCGCTAAAAAATAACATTTACAAAAAACAGCCCGAATGGATACGGGCTGCTACGTGTGAGGTTATTAATGGTAGGAGAAAGCGGGTCAGGCGCGGGTGGCTTCTATCATCATAATGTCGGTGACAAACGAACCGTCCGCCTGTACTTCAAAATGCTGTATCACTTCGTCCGCCAGCGTTTTTTGCAGTTCACGAATCGCCACTGTGAAATGTTCTGGCGTACGCATACGGGCAACCCAACTGCTGAACTCCAGCGTCAGCCTGTCGCTGGTGGCGTTACGCACGATGAACCCGGCTTCCGTAAACAGACTCAGCCACTCGCCCGGTGCGTAATTACGCACGTGTGAAGTGTCGCGCAACTTCTCTACCGTCTGCAAGTAGCTGTCCAGCAGCGGATGTCCGGGCGAAACGACATCCATCATGATTACGCGCCCGCCCGGTTTCAGGACGCGCCGCATTTCACGTAACGCCTGCCCGACATCATGCCAGTGATGCGCAGAGTAACGGCTGATGATGATATCTGCACTGCTATCCTCGAACGGTAAAGACTCGGCTACGCCTTGCTGAACGCGGATGTTATTCAGCCCTTTTTGTGCAGCAGCCTGACTGACAACCTCCAACATTTGAGAAGACAGGTCGTAGGCAACAACCTCTGCGACGGCCTGTGCGGCAACGAAGCTGGCGTGTCCTGCACCGCAGCCGACATCGATGACGCGCGCTTGCGGGAAAGGCGCTAATAAAGCCGCTAACTGGGTTAAATCTTTGCCCTGCGCATGCACCGCGCTGGTCAGGTAGTTCTGCGCTTGTGAGCCGAACTGATGTTCGACGCGACGATTATGATTCTGCTTTTCTTCCATCATTGCTCTCGCTCTATCTGAATTGTTCTTGTTTCATCAGGGGTAAACGGCGGCGCGCCAGCCACTAAAGAAGACGTCGGTCTAAGAACATCCTTGGTCTAAGAACATCCTTGGTCTAAGAACACTGTCTTTGGCTTAAGAACACTGTCTTTGGCTTAAGAACACTATAGTGAGAGAAAAATACGGGTACAATATGAGCATTTATACGGGTATAAAATACTCCCTGTTTGATTAACACCGCTTTCACTGATGCTGCTGCCATCGCAAGTTGCCTGAGCGGGCGGGATAAAAAGGACACCGGGTTATGTCTGCAAATTCGTTTATGTCTGCCAATTCTCTGAGCGGCCCAAAGGCACTGGGGGCTTTTTTACGGGCGCTGCGTGAGCGGACCTCGCCGGAAAGGGTCGGCCTGCCAGCGTCCGGACGGCGACGCACCAGCGGATTACGCCGCGAAGAGTTGGCGCAAATCGCCCGAATCAGCACCACCTGGTATACCTGGCTTGAGCAGGGGCGTGACGTGTCTGCTTCAGCCTCGGCGCTGACTCGCTTGTCGCTGGCGTTAAAGCTGGAACCCGCAGAGCATGACTATCTTTTTAGTCTGGCTGGCGTGAAGGACCCTCAAAAGCAGAGCAGGGCAACGTCGCTGGATACGCGGGTTGCCGCCAGCCTGCACCATATTACCTGTCCTGCGTATCTTCTGGATGGCTGCTGGAACATGCTGGCGTGGAATGCGCCATCGGAACAGTTGTTTTTCGGATGGCTGGGAACCGATCCCGAACCGAATCTGCTGCGCTTTATGTTTCTCAATCCGCTGGCACGATCGCTGGTGGTTGATTGGTCAGAACGCGCCAAACGGGTAGTGGCGGAGTTTCGGGCGGAATCCAGCCATTACGTGTCTGCCGAGGCTGTGCGGCAAGTCGTGATGGCGCTGTGTGAAGAAAGCCGCGAGTTCAATCTCTGGTGGTCGCAGCAGGCGGTAACCGCCCGTGAAGGTGGCGAGCGACGTTTCCACTACCCTTTGTTGGGGGATGTGGCCTATCACCAACAGACTTTCCATCCTGCCGGACAGGGGGAATTGAAGCTGGTGATGCTGATCGCGCAGTAAACGTGGGCGGTATTGCGCTGCTTGTCTATACTGACTTTGATCTGTATATTTATACAGTGTTGTCAGAGGGCCAGTATGCGCAAAATCATTCATGTTGATATGGACTGCTTCTACGCAGCAATTGAGATGCGTGATAACCCGCGCCTGCGCGATATTCCTCTGGCGATTGGCGGGAGCGCCGATCGTCGTGGTGTCATTAGCACCGCTAACTATCCTGCCCGACGTTACGGTGTTCGCAGCGCGATGGCGACCGCAACGGCCTTGCGCCTGTGTCCTCACCTTACCTTGTTACCTGGGCGTATGGAGGTGTATAAGTCCACCTCCCGCCAAATCCGCGATATCTTCGCCCGCTACACATCGCTTATCGAACCGCTTTCTCTGGATGAAGCCTATCTGGATGTCACCGATAGCCCGCACTGCAATGGTTCGGCGACGCGCATCGCTGAAGAAATCCGTCGAACCATCGCGGATGAACTGAATCTGACCGCCTCGGCGGGGATTGCGCCAATCAAGTTTCTGGCGAAAATCGCGTCAGAGTTAAATAAACCGAATGGACAATATGTGATCACACCCGATCAGGTGGATGATTTCCTGCTGGCGCTGCCGCTGGAGAAAATCCCCGGCGTCGGGAAAGTGACGGCGAAACGGCTGGAAGAACGCGGTCTGCATACCTGTGCGGATGTGCGGGGATATGCGCTGGCGGATCTGCTTAAAGAATTCGGTAAGTTTGGCCGTGTGCTGTGGGAGCGATGCCAGGGGATTGATGAGCGACGGATTTCCCCCGATCGGTTGAGGAAGTCAGTTGGCGTGGAGAAGACGCTGGCGCAGGATATCCACGACTGGGAACAGTGTGAAAGTCTGATAGAACAGCTTTATCAGGAGCTGGAAGTTCGCCTGAAACGGGTTAAGCCCGATCTGCACATTGCGCGTCAGGGGGTAAAGCTCAAGTTTGATGATTTTCAGCAAACGACGCAGGAACATGTGTGGCCGATATTGAATAAACAGGATCTGTTGAAGATCGCGCAACAAACCTGGCAGGAGCGGCGTAAATCCAGAGGCGTCCGGCTGGTGGGGCTGCATGTAACGCTGCTCGACCCACAAATTGAGCGACAGCTGGTGTTTGATTGGGGGTAAAGAGGTGTGGTTGAGGATAAAAAAGGGCGACATCTCCCCGTCGCCCTGTGTTTACTCGTGTGCGTGTTATTCGTTAGCGATCAGGCACGTGGCGGAATCGCTTTCAGCAGTTCTGTCAGCAATTTCCAGTACAGATCCACGCTGCCGATATGAACTTGTTCATCCGGCGAGTGCGGCCCGGTGATGGTTGGCCCGATAGAAACCATATCCATCTCTGGATAAGGCTTCTTGAACAGACCACACTCCAGACCGGCGTGAATCACCATGATGTTCGGCGTCTTGTTGAACAGTTTCTGATACGTTTCGCGCACCAGCGCCATGACTGGTGAATGCGCATCCGGCTGCCAGCCTGGGTAGCCGCCTTTCGGTGACGTTTTCGCACCAGCCAACTGGCCCAGCGACGTCAGCGTACCAACGACGGCATCTTTACCGCTGTCGATCAGCGAACGAATCAGGCAGATAATTTCCGCGTGGTCGTCTTCCATCGTCACAACGCCCAGATTCAGTGACGTTTCCACCACGCCTTTGACTTCGTCGCTCATGCGGATCACGCCGTTTGGCGTGGCATTGAGCAGAGCCAGCAGGCGATCGCGGCTGTCCTGCGTCAGTGGGTGCTCATTGCTGTCGCTGGCTTCCACCAGTACGGTCAGGTTTTTCTCAACGGCAGACAGTTCATTTTTCAGCACCGCCAGATATTCCTGGCTCAGCGTTTTTAACGACTCGACGTTAGCGGCTGGCAGAGACAGCGTGGCGAAGGCCTCACGCGGAATCGCGTTACGCAGCGTCCCGCCGTTCAGATCGAGAATGCGGATATCCAGCGCTTTCGCCTGCTCGAACAGGAAACGTGCCAGCAGCTTGTTGGCGTTGCCCAGTCCCAGATGGATGTCGCAGCCGGAGTGGCCGCCTTTCAGCCCTTTAATCGTCAGCTTCAGCGTGTGGTAACCAACTGGTGGCACTTCGCGTTCGAGCGGCAGACGGGTAATGAAATCAATACCGCCTGCGCAACCCATGTAGATTTCGCCTTCTTCTTCCGAATCGGTATTGATCAGGATTTCGCCCTGAAGCCAGTTTGGTTGCAGGCCAAACGCGCCATCCATTCCGGCTTCTTCCGTCATCGTCAGCAGCACTTCCAGCGGGCCGTGCTCGACGTTCGGATCGGCCAGCACTGCCAGTGCAGAGGCCATACCAATGCCGTTATCCGCACCTAGCGTGGTGCCGCGCGCCTTCAGCCATTCACCGTCAATATAAGGCTGGATCGGATCGGTAGTGAAATCGTGTACGGTGTCGTTATTTTTCTGCGGCACCATGTCCAGATGCGCCTGCAATACGACAGGCTTGCGATTTTCCATGCCGGCGGTTGCCGGTTTGCGCAGCAGAATATTGCCGACCTCATCGCGCTCGGCATGAATGCCTTTCTCTTTAGCCCATTCCAGAATGTGTGCAGCCAGCGCTTCTTCATGATAAGACGGATGCGGAATGGAACAGATCTTGGCGAAAATATCCCACAGAGGCTGGGGAAAGTTGAGACAATTCAGACACTATTTCAGTCTCCTTTTTAGCGGCACGCCTTCGCGTTCTGGCGGGCAGGGCTACAGGTTAAAAGTTAATCGCGGTGAGCCACATAACATGGCGTGTCACAACAGAATATCATTTTCCATCGAAGCAGGGGAATTGCCGTCGGCCCTGCTTGATTTTTCCTGCTGCAATATGAACCAACGGGCTTGGCAGGGCGGCGGCTGACGGGAAAAACTCGGCTCTCACGTTGAGAAAAACTGGTTTTTATGTTGTCGGCTATCTATAATCTCGCGCAACCTTTTTCCCCCCTCAGACTCAAATTAAGCCGATTTTTATCCGGCTGGGATATATTTTATGAGCGAAAAGTACGTCGTAACCTGGGATATGTTGCAAATTCATGCCCGCAAACTGGCACAGCGTTTACTGCCTGCCGATCAATGGAAAGGCATCATTGCCGTTAGCCGTGGTGGTCTGGTGCCAAGCGCACTGCTGGCGCGTGAGCTGGGCATTCGTCACGTTGATACCGTTTGCATCTCCAGTTATGACCACGACAACCAGCGCGAAATGAAAGTGCTGAAGCGTGCCGAGGGAGATGGCGAAGGGTTTATCGTGATTGACGATCTGGTTGACACGGGCGGTACGGCGAAGGCAATTCGTGATATGTATCCGAAAGCGCACTTCGTGACCATTTTCGCCAAGCCAGCCGGTAAGCCGCTGGTTGACGACTACGTGATCGATATCCCGCAGGATACCTGGATTGAACAGCCGTGGGACATGGGCGTGGTATTTGTTCCGCCGTTGTCTGGTCGTTAATCGCCTGAGCGAATCTTCGTTTTCACCAATGCCCGGTTTAGCCGGGCATTGTTGTTTATGGTGATTGTTGTTTTTGATCATGATTATTTTTATCGATAGCGGTTTCTCATCCGCATCATTTCTGCCGCAGGCTTTGATCCAAACGTATGTTTCTGCCGCAGGCATTTGTCTTCTCTGGCCTGAGTTCGTTACACTTTAGCGGGTGACGAAGAAGTCGTCTGATGTCCGCTAACAGCGGTTCACATTAACGGAGGCTGCTGTGGCGCAAGCTAACCTGTCTGAAACGCTATTCAAACCATCCTTTAAACATCCGGAAACCTCGACGTTGGTCAGACGTACGCGGAATAGTCAGGATGTGCAGGGGCTGCATTCTACGCTGGAAGGGGAAAAGACCCGCAGTTGGTATCGCATGATTAACCGGCTGATGTGGATTTGGCGTGGCGTCGACCCGTGGGAAATCGAAGACGTGCTGTCGCGTATCGCTGCCAGCAAGGCGGACAGAAGCAACGAGCAACTGCTTGATACGGTGATCGGTTACCGGGGTGGTAACTGGATTTATGAATGGGTGAAGCAGGGGGCAGATTGGCAGCAGCGAGCAACAGAGAGCGGCGATGACGCGCAGACCGGGCAGTTCTGGCTGAAGGCTGCCAACCTCTACAGTATTGCCGCGTATCCACATATTAAAGGCGATGAACTGGCAGAACAGGCGCAAACGCTGGCAAACCGCGCCTATGAAGAGGCTGCTAAATACCTGCCTTATGAACTCAAAGAACTAACCTTCCCGATTACGGGCGGTGGCACGCTGACCGGGTTTCTGCATATGCCCTCGCAAGCGAAAGCACCTTTCCCTACCGTTCTGATGTGCGGCAGCCTGGAAATGTTGCAGAGCGATTATCATCGCCTGTTTCAGGACTATTTTGCGCCGGCGGGCATGGCGATGCTGACGATTGATGTCCCCTCCGTTGGATTTTCTTCCCGCTGGAAATTGACTCAGGATTCCAGTTTTCTGCATCAACAGGTCTTGCGTGCGCTGCCGGATGTCCCGTGGGTCGATCACTCCCGTGTGGTCGCGTTTGGCTTCCGCTTTGGCGCCAATATCGCCGTTCGGCTGGCATATCTGGAATCGCAGCGCTTACGCGGAGTGGCCTGTCTCGGCCCCGTGGTGCACCACCTGTTAAGCGAACCAAATCGTCAGCAGCAGGTACCGGATATGTTTATGGATGTGCTGGCGAGTCGGCTGGGTATGCCGTTCTCGACGGATTCCTCGCTGAAAACCGAGCTGGGGCGCTATTCGCTGAAAACGCAGGGTTGTTAGGACGCCGCTGTCCGACGCCGATGCTGGCAGGCTACTGGGATAACGATCCGCTCTGCCCGAAAGAAGAAGCCAGCCTGATTGTGAATTCATCCGCACAAGGGAAACTGCTGCCGGTTAATTTCTCACCGGTGTACCAGAATTTCCACCGCGCACTACAGCAAATCAGCGGATGGTTGCAGGATAAAGTGTAGAAGAGCAGTTGTAACGCACGGTCTGTGCAGGCGAATCTTCGCTACACGGACCGTTGTTCCTGCCAGATAATCGCCGTCGATCACAGTAATGCCGATCGTTTAAGAATCGAGATACCGGGGGCTACCACGGTGCGAGGTATCCCTGCGGGAACCTCATCACCGTGTTTCCCCCCTAAATCCACGCTTAAGTGAACAGTATTACGTCGATCACAGGATCTTTTTGGCGTAGTAAAGTCTTTCCATATCAATCACTTCAACTGTAACCGACAGATCCTTCAATCCAAGTGCTTCGATCTTCTGAAGTACCAGATTGGAGAGATTACTTTTCTGCTCTCCCGTCCGCCCTGAAAGCACCTTGATTACCACATGAATGAAACTGGCTCGTTCGCCACCGGTCGTGTAGCTATCGTAAGCAAGGGATCTGACTTTGATGTCACTGCCGTCACTGGCAAACAAGCCAGATTCGAGTGCACCGCGATAGATCGCAGGGAGCAGGGCATTTACATCAATGTTTGACGAATGTTCGGCGATACAATGTGGCATAAGGTGTCACGTCTCAATTAACGGAAACGAAGAGACCAGAGTATTGAATACTCCGTGTCGGGCGGCAATGCTTTTTCAGGAAAGCCTGCTCGAACAAGAGGGATAGACGTGAGTTGTCATGCAGGTAGTTGATAAATTGCCATTCTCTGCTAAAAAGAAGGTTCAACCAAAGGAGAGCGTAGATGATATTACCGAGTGGACACTCCAAAAGCCGACTCATGAAAAATTTTACGGCACTGGGACCTTATATCCGTGAAGCGCAGTGCGAGAATACTGGGTTCTTCTTTGATTGCCTGGCGGTTTGCGTCAACATCAAACCCGCACCGGAAAATCGCGAGTTCTGGGGTTGGTGGTTGAATCTGGAAGATACCGGCGAAACGTTTGCCTATGACTATCACTACGGTTTGTTTGATAAACAGGGCAACTGGCGTGAGGAAAAAATCAAGGACAAAGCCGTGATGGAACAGGTGGAAAATGCTAAACAGGCTTTCCATGTCCGACTGGAGAAACTGCTGCACTCGCTGGAACCCGCCTGTACCCTCGTCGCACGACCGTGATGCTTCCCTGACGATCCCCGATTTATTCGCAGGTTTTCGCGTTATGCCTGTTGGCATAACGCGTCTGTCCTGCTACAACGTTTTCCTTATTCTTATTTTTTGACATCCAACGGCAGAGAAATTATGAGCGGCAGCCAGACTTTGGTTGTGAAACTGGGCACCAGCGTGCTAACCGGCGGTTCGCGCCGTCTTAACCGCGCCCACATTGTTGAACTGGTGCGCCAGTGCGCGCAGCAACATGCGGCAGGGCATCGGATTGTTATTGTCACCTCAGGGGCGATTGCCGCCGGGCGTGAACATTTGGGTTACCCCGAACTCCCGGCCACGATTGCGACCAAACAACTGCTGGCCGCCGTGGGTCAAAGCCGCTTGATTCAACTGTGGGAACAACTGTTTTCCATCTACGGCATCCACGTCGGGCAGATGCTGCTGACGCGTGCGGATATGGAAGATCGTGAGCGTTTCCTTAACGCGCGCGACACCATGCGGGCGCTGCTGGATAACAATATTGTTCCAGTGATTAATGAAAACGACGCCGTTGCCACCGCCGAGATCAAGGTGGGTGACAACGACAACCTGTCTGCGCTGGCGGCGATTCTGGCTGATGCAGATAAGCTGCTGCTGCTGACCGATCAGGCCGGGTTGTTTACCGCCGATCCGCGCAATAATCCTGATGCAGAGCTGATCCGTGAAGTGACCGGCATCAACGATGCACTGCGCAGCATTGCGGGGGACAGCGTGTCAGGCCTCGGAACAGGCGGTATGTCGACCAAATTACAGGCTGCCGATGTGGCCTGCCGTGCCGGTATCGACGTGGTGATTGCCGCAGGCAGCAAGCCAGGCGTTATCGGCGATGTGATTGCGGATATCTCCGTCGGAACGCGTTTTCATGCGCTGGATGCGCCGCTGGAAAGCCGCAAGCACTGGATTTTCGGCGCACCGCCGGCGGGGGAAATCACCGTTGATGACGGCGCGCTTTCGGCGATCCTCGAACGCGGCAGTTCGCTGCTGCCGAAAGGCATTCGTAGCGTGGAAGGGAATTTCTCTCGCGGTGAAGTGATCCGCGTGCGTAGTCTGGCGGGGCGCGATGTGGCGCATGCAGTGACACGCTATAACAGCGATGCGCTGCGTATGATTGCCGGACACCACTCTCAACAAATTGCCGAGATTCTTGGCTACGAATATGGTCCGGTGGCTATCCATCGCGACGATATGATTATTAATTAAGGAGTTCGCGATGCTTGAACAAATGGGTAAAGCGGCAAAAGCGGCCTCTTATCAGATGGCGGTCTTGAGTACGGCACAAAAAGATCGTGCGCTGCTGACGATTGCGGATTTGCTGGAAGCCGAGAGTGCGACGATTCTAGCGGCTAACGCGCTGGATTTAACCGATGCGCGCCAAAATGGTATGAGTGACGCATTGTTGGATCGGTTGCTCTTAACGCCGGCACGGCTGAGCGCGATTGCCAGCGATGTGCGTCAGGTCTGTCGCCTGACCGATCCGGTAGGGCAGGTGATTGACGGCAGCATGCTTGATAACGGCCTGAAGCTGGAACGTCGCCGCGTGCCGCTGGGCGTGGTCGGTGTGATTTATGAAGCGCGCCCGAATGTGACCATTGATGTGGCATCGCTGTGCCTGAAAACCGGTAACGCGGTGATTCTGCGCGGTGGCAAAGAAACGTACCGCACCAATGCGGCGACGGTAAAAGTGATTCAGCAGGCGCTGTCGCAGTGTGGCCTGCCCGCTGCCGCAGTACAGGCGATTGAAAGCCCGGATCGTGAGTTGGTTAACCAACTGCTGAAGTTGGATCGCTACGTGGATATGCTGATTCCTCGTGGTGGCGCTGGCTTACATAAGCTATGCCGTGAGCAATCGACGATTCCGGTTATCACGGGTGGAATTGGTGTTTGTCACATCTATGCGGATGACAGCATTGATTTCGACAAGGCGCTGACGGTGATTGAAAGCGCCAAAGTGCAGCGTCCTAGCGCCTGCAACAGCCTGGAAACGCTGTTGGTCAACCAACATATTGCTGACCGCTTCCTGCCTGAACTGAGCAAGAAAATGGCGGCGGCAGGTGTGACGCTCCATGCCAGTCCTTCCGCGATGCCTTACCTGACCGGTGGCCCGGCAAGCGTCGTTGCGGTGGAAGAGGCTAACTATAACGATGAATGGCTCTCTAATGACCTGAACGTCACGCTGGTGGACTCCCTGGATGCGGCGGTTGCCCATATTCGCGAGCATGGTACGCAGCACTCTGATGCGATTCTGACGCGCTCCTTGAGCAATGCGGAACGCTTCGTACGTGAAGTGGATTCTTCAGCGGTGTATGTCAACGCCAGTACGCGCTTCACCGACGGCGGCCAGTTTGGTCTGGGGGCTGAAGTGGCGGTCAGCACCCAGAAACTGCATGCGCGTGGTCCAATGGGGTTGGAAGCGCTGACCACCTATAAGTGGATTGGTTATGGCGACAATTTGATTCGCGCCTAATCGTTTAATGGCTGCGCATAGCAAAGTGATATGCGCAGCGTCATTTTCACTCCGTTCTTTTATTTCGCTATTTTTTAAATAAAACATCTCGCTCCAGCCGTGATTCTTTTATTTGTGGTGTTGTTTTTAATTAAAAATTAATGCAATAATAGAAACCCAATAAAGTAACTACATTAGAGAAATATCCTCCAATAGTAACAAACTATGCTTTGTGTAACGTGTCACAAATACATAGTCTGTCTGGCTATCGGAGGATAAATAGTAATTTTTTCCTATGCTGCAATAATGCGTTATTTATTAATGCTGATGCTTCTCTGCTGCATTGTGGACTGAACGGGCCGTTTCACGAGCCTGTTTTTCCGCACGACTGTTAAAATTATCCGCTTTAGTTTTGGCATCAGCCCAGCCTTTTTCGGCATCTTTTCTGGCTTCAGTTTCTCTGGATTTCACATCGGCTTTGACTTTTTCTTCCCTGCTTTTATTTTCTGATTCTCTTGCCTTTATATCGGCTTTGATGGCATTAGTTTTATCCCGGAAGTGAGATTCGCTGTTGCTTGTCTTCTGCGGTTCACCCACAGTACCGGCATGAGCGCTAGCACTGACGTGACTGATCCCTTGACCCGATGATGATTCAGTTTTGGTTACGCGCTCAGTTTTGCCATCATGAGTCGACTGAGCACTGGCGGTTGCTGAGGCAAAGCTATCCGCTGCAGCCATACCGATATAGCTTGTACCCAATAACAAGCCTAAAAATAGTGTTTTCATCTTCATTATTCACACCCTCTCACGGTACTTTCTTGTCATGCCGAAAATAATATTTTGATGGTGAGATATTATTTTGGCATTAACGTATAGACAGCATCCTTATTGCCTTGGCAGTAGTAGAGAAAAATAATAAATAAAAAGAATAGGGATTTCTCCTAAAACAAAATGACCGTTTGGTTGAGACTTATTTCATTTTTATCATAAAGGTAAAAAGTTATTTTTATTGTAACGTTCCTACTCTACTGGGAAATATATTGCTTAAAAATGAGCAGCGTTTGTATAGTCAGATATTATCTGTCTGGAATCGGCTCCCGAAGCAAGGTGATAGAGAATCCAGATTCTGGCTTCTCCGTTAAGCCCAAAAGCTATAGCATGCAGTATTATTAGTACGGAAAATTATCAGAACCGTATCATCTTCAACAGGATGATGATAAAACCAGCAGACGATCGCCAAACGCTTGACTTGATGTACCATTATCACTAATTTGTCACCCCGTAGTTCGCGTCTGGTTCTTGCCACGACGATCCCAAAGCCGATATAGCTCAGTTGGTAGAGCAGCGCATTCGTAATGCGAAGGTCGTAGGTTCGACTCCTATTATCGGCACCACTAACTCATCCGAGTACATCCAAAAACGTCCATAAAATCCTTTTAAATCAACGATAATTACTGCTTTTACGTCCGTATGCGTCCGATATTGTCCAGTGACATCCGGCTATAAATGTGTATAGGATTGTGTATAGACAGGTTAGATAAAGGACGCCTATACACATGCCACTCAACGATATGCAGGTTCGCAGCGCGAAGCCTGAAGAAAAGCCCTATACACTCGGTGACGGTTTAGGATTGTCTTTACTCATTGAACCGAGCGGCAGCAAAAGCTGGCGTTTCCGCTATCGTTTTGGCGGTAAGCCCAAGATGATATCTTTCGGTCCTTATCCGCTGGTGAGTCTGGCTGAAGCACGTAAAAAGCGCGATGAGGCCCGTAAGCAGGTATTAGACGGTATTAATCCAAGCGAGCATCGCAAAGCACAGAAACTTAATCTGATGTCTGAATCAGAGAATACCTTTGAAATAATCGCGCGTGAGTGGCACTCCATGAAAAGTGCGCGTTGGTCTGCGGGGTACGCTTCTGACATCATGGAAGCCTTCAGGAATGATATTTTTCCCTATGTGGGGAAACGCGCCATCGCGGAGATAAAACCGCTAGAACTGCTTAATGTGCTACGCAAGATGGAGAAGCGCGGCGCATTAGAGAAAATGAAAAAGGTTCGCCAGCGTTGTTCCGAGGTATTCCGCTATGCAATCGCAACGGGGAGGGCAGAGATCAACCCAGCGGCGGACTTGACTAGTGTACTTACCACGCACAAAGCACAGCATTACCCATTCCTTAAAGCTGATGAGATTCCGGCGTTCATTCAGGCGGTTGAGTCCTATACCGGTAGCGTATTAGTGCAAATCGCGGCCAAACTGCTGATGTTAACCGGTGTGAGAACGATAGAACTCCGTTCAGCGGAGTGGTCAGAATTTGATCTCGAACACGCAATCTGGGAAGTTCCAGCGGAAAGAATGAAAAAGCGGCGTTCTCATCTTGTCCCTTTGTCCACACAAGCGCTATCTTTGTTAAGCCAGTTACAAACCATCAGCGGCAACTATAAATATGTGTTTCCCGGTCGGAACGATCCCAATAAGCCCATGAGCGAGGGAAGCATCAACCGTATGATAAAGCATATAGGTTATGAGGGACGGCTAACGGGGCATGGCTTCAGGCATACCATGTCCACTATCTTGCATGAACAAGGCTATGACTCTGCATGGATTGAAATGCAGTTGGCGCATGTGGATAAAAATAGTATTCGTGGAACTTATAATCATGCGCTGTATCTTGATGGGCGTGCAAAGATGTTACAATGGTATTCAGACTATTTATGGAATGTGAAATGAGTATTAACAATAAACATATCGATACTATTTTAAATGCTGTTGATGAAGATTCACTTGCGATATTTGTTGGTGCTGGCGTTTCAAAATCTTCTGAAAATGAAATGATAAAATTACCTAGTTGGGGAGATTTAATCGAAGAGTTAAAAATGGAATTAAATATCGATTATGAAGTTGATTACCTGAAAGTTGCTCAGTTATATTTTCTAGAGTTTGGGGAGAATTTATATTATAAGAAAATAAAATCATTTTTCCCTACAGATATACCTCCCTCAAAAATACATAAGTTAATTTTTGAAATTAACCCTCATGTTGTCATAACAACAAATTGGGATTGTATACTTGAAAGCGTTATTCGTGATAATGCGTATATTTATGGTTTAGTCGCAAGCGATAAAGACTTAATGAAATCTAGTTTAGATAAAAAACTAATTAAAATGCACGGAGATTTCACGAATCATAATATCGTGTTTAAAGAAGATGACTACATAAACTATGAGTATAATTTCCCATTAGTTTCAAATTATATTAAGAGTATCTTATCTACACATACTGTCTTGTTTCTTGGCTATTCTTATAATGACTTTGATATTAAGCAAATTATTAAATGGACTCAAAATCATTCAAATATAAGGCCGCCAATGTTCTTGGCAGTCTTCAAAGCAGATCCTGCTCAATCTAAATATTTGTTAAGTCATGGTATTACAACGCTAATATTAGATGATAAAACTGCGGTAGATCACTTTAATAACCATTATACAAGTCAATTATATAACTTTTTACTGTTGATTAAAAATAGAAATATTTCCAGTGTTTCACCTAGTAATATAATAAAACAAGTTCATAATAGATTGTTGCCCCTAAATACCCTGGAGGGAATTCTTGCAGAGCAGGTAGTTAAAAGTTTGACTAACTGTGGTTTGGTTTATACTAACATGGATGGTAATCCTCGTGCATTTTTGCGTTTTTATAGTGAAGAAGTTACGATGGATTTCAATGAAAGTTTAAGAAGTATTTATTTACAATTTGTGAAAATCGTGAAAGAAAATGACGAAAAAGAAAATAAAGTCATTACTAATAAATTAGAATCTGTATATGATATTTTGAAAAAGGCTGACATTAGTGGAATAATTGTAGATGAGAAAAAAGAAAGTGCGGTAGTGTTTAGTGATATTAATGACAGCGAATTAAATGACATTCATTTTGATTTTAATTATGAAAAGGAATTTGATTATACAAGGAAAGGTAGGTCATCAATCAATCTTACTTATGACCGTGTTGATCCGTATATATTTTATCAGAATGGGCATAATGAATTAGCGTACATGGCATCAGAAGATCTAATAGCTTACGATCTAAAACTTAAAAACTATGCATCACTTTTGCTTACTCTATTCAATCAAAATGTTATTCTTCATCAGTTAAAATATGGTTTCTCGACGAATGATAAATATAATGATATCGAGTCGAACAATATTCTTGATATTTTCGAAGGGTTTCCTAGAAAGATAAGGCGCTCAGCGTCGATGGTTTTAGAATTGGTCAACTTTAATTATCTGTTTAATTTTAACTATACTATTGACTCACTTTTGATAAAGGCCAAGGATAGGAAAAATAGCAATAGTTTGTTCTCTTGGGACTCTGAAGAATTCAAGCCTGAATTCTTACATATGAATTTAGTTAATTTTGTAATGAAAAATGGTTTTTTGATTGACGTATATAAAGAGTTTCGATACGCCATCAATAAATTTATACAAATAATTATCACCAAGCAAAAGAAAGAAGATTGTATAACCTTAAAAAAGGAAGAGTTATTTTCTTGTATAAAGTATATTGAAAGCAAAAAACTACGCGAGTACTTTAAAAGTAATAGGAATAAGAGTTATTTGTTGTTGGAAGTATGTGATGATGATGCTCGATGGTTAGTGGAACGTGTTTTTTTAAATTTAACTGAGTCATATGTTACTGATAGTAAATTTTACAGTAAAGGCGATGATTATATTGTTAAGCTATTATTTTTGTTTTCAAACTCAAAGGAGATTGAAAATCATAAAAGCACGGTTTATGACATGGTCATTAAGTTGCTAAACCATAACTCTAATTCCATTCAGTTAATTGACGCTATAGAAGATTTCATTACTTTGGGTTTTAACAGGCTTTTATTAGATTACAATAAAGATTTTGTAGAGAAAGTAATTAACTTGATTGTAACTAAACTCGCTGAGTGGAGAATAAATGGTTCTGAAAGAATAGCTTTTATTACAAAAGGTGTTCTAAATATTTTTTTAGTCGCTAAAGAATTAAAAATAACATATGAAGATAAAGATACCGCAAAAGCATTGGTGATGAAATTATCGAGTTTGAAAGATGATGATAGAGCTCGCTCTGTAGAAACTATTATATATGGGCTGTATTTGATTGCTAATGATACGGTAAAGGAAATACTTGTTGATTATGTTAAGTCAATTCCGTCATCAAAACTTAATCCCAATAAAAAATTGAGGTTGGGTCTTTTTTTGATGGCATCAGGAATAACTTCAATTGATACATCACTCGCTAAAGAGGCTGAAGAAGCAATGGGGCAATTTGGAAAGTATAAATATTCTACAGAAGCTCTTTCATATGAACATGTCTTGAGATATTTGGTTGAAGAAAAAGAGATGAAAGAGTACACGTCGGCACTCAATAAAATAGAAGAGATTATTAAGAAATTTGAAAATTAATAAATTTCAAATTGTTTTTGGGGTTAGCGCGCAATCCTACCCCACGGCACTCTATCCCGTCGCGCGCACCCTCTCCCCGCCTGCCCGCTCTCACTAGATCATGCACTTTCCATGCATGGTACAAATTGCTCCAGAAGCCTTGTAGCAAAGGGAAACTGGCGTTTTTGAAGCCTTCTCATGCATGCAATTCCATGCACCGTATGCATGCACGGTCAAAAAATCGCTAGCCAGAGAGAAAAGCGCGTAAAAAAGCCCGCGCAATGGCGGGCGACCTCCTGAGACTGACGGTAATGAAATTATAATCTGGCTAATTAATTCCGCAGGGCTGAGGCTGGGTAATGCTTATATTTTTTCTGCATGACCGGAGATAACGGAATATCCGGCACCGGTAAATCTTTTCGGTTCGATGGCTGAATAATTTCCTCTATCGATTCCAGTGTGCGGAAAGTTGCTGAGCATTCAATATTCCGGCATTGGTGATAGCGCTGTTTAACGTTCTCCGATAACGAGCGACTGGTTCGCGCATGGGCAGCATGGCCGCAGAACGGGCAAGACATCATGCTTTTTTGGCCCCCGAACTTTTAACGCTTCCTCTTTTTCTTTTAATTCACAGAAAAATTTCATTCTTTGTGCCGGGCTTGCCACGGGCTCAAAATAGGAATGCGGCAATGAGGGAACATTAAGCCCCAGCGATGACAATACTTCCTCGTTACTCATATCAAAGCGGTAGTTATCCGCTTTCACCCGGAGATTATTAGTAATCAAATCCATAATTACTTTTTCGGGTTTCTGATAGGCGAGACCCTGTTTAGATTCGGATGTGGTGATATCCAGCATACGCCGCTTTAACTCAATCGCCCTGATCAGGTTTGTGCTGATGCTATTTAATGCCTGATTAAATTCCCATTCAGCGTAGTCACGCAGGGCGCTTGCGTGAGCATCACAGCAATCTTTTGCTGATGCATGGCATTTCGCTTTCTGCCTGAGTTGCTCGATTTCCAACTGTGCCAGCAACCCATCATACTCCTGTGTCAGCTCGCGTTGTGCCAGCCGTTGTAGCTGCTGATTTTTCAGTTCTTCCGTCATTTCGCCACGTGCCGCAAGAAAACGTGCGCGCCAGTCGGTATCAGAAAGCTGATTTTCCGCTTCAGTGCTGGCTTTCTGTTCTTTGGCACGATTAATCGCGGTATCGATATTATCCAGTTCACCTGCGTTAACGATGTGTTCTTCTCGCATTCTCAGGTAATAGCTAGTCGCTCTTTTCAGCGTCTCTGGCAGGGTATTAACGGGCTTAGTGTCTGGTGTTGTTGTCTGGCTCATGGTCATTTCTCTGTATGGGGTGAGTGTCTGGTGGCTATTGTGCAATTCACCACACAACTCCCGCTATCTGAGCTGGTTGTGCCACTTCCCACACAAAACAATCTCGACAGCAGGCCGTTTCCCCAATTGAGAACTAACTCTTTTATAAAACTATTCACCACTCTTCACCTGAGAAAAAAGAATAGATAAATCAATAAATAAAGAGGTGAAGAGTTGATGAATAACTCTTCACCGAGTGTTCACACTGTTCACTCGGTTTTTTGAGCCTTTTTTCTGGCGAGCCGTTTTTCCCATGTTTTTTGCTATCAATATCGTAAGGATTAATAGGGATGGGCAAGGTACTTTTCTTCAACTCAGCAATATTCAGTAACTACCGATAACTATCAGAATTAACATAACTTTCCGCCTTTACTTTGTTCATTCATCACACAACAGCCCCTTGTTGCCAGCTCCGAAAATATTCACATAATAGCGAGCTACCAGAGAAATCCAGCGCCATCCGGCCAGAGCCGGGCGGACATTAACGAGGTAGCGCCACGTGTTGTCAGCCACACCCCCAACTCCTATTCCTGCTATGCCCCCGATGTCACAGCATCCGGTCAGAGAGCGCTTAATGCGTTTACCGGAAGTGCTGCACGTCACCGGCATTTCTCGCTCAACGCTGTATGAACTGAGCAGCCGCAAGGCCTTTCCCGCCCGAGTCCCACTGGGTGGGAAGAACGTCGCATGGGTTGAGTCCGAAATTCATCACTGGGTGGCCGAACGTATCGCCGCCCGTCAACAGGAGAACCACGCATGATCACCTTAACTATCGCCGGGCAGTCAGTCACACTCGATGAACGCGAAGCCCTCAGCCTGTGCGACCAACTGTTTCCCGCTATCCGTAACCCGGCCACTGTTGCCGCCTGTGAACAGCGTTTCGGCGCGTTGCTGCTGAGCATTGCACCAACGCCCGCCGCCTCTGATTCTCCCCGGCGTTACTGCGCATCCCGTGCCGGTGATGCGCTGACCAACTGCTGAGGCTGTTCATGACTGCGCAATTTATCCGTTTCCCCGGCTTGCCTGCCGGGGCTTTTTGGCGTTATAGTTTCGTCGCTGCCGCAAAATCGGCAGTCGGGCGTAGGAACCCGAGTTACTCAACGGCGACACCAGACGCGCCATGCGTCTTTTTTTACGTCGCAGCCTTAGCACACCTGCATAAAATGCGGCATGTTTTACGCCGTAACTGCATCCAGATTATGGTGGCTCAGGCGGGGCAGCCTTCGGGCTGGCCGGTGTTCGTTGAGGCCGGTATTCCTACCCCCGTCTGGGCTACCACCCATGAGTGTAGGAACTCCGGTGGTAGCAGCTTTCGCTACTCAACGGAGACTGCCATATGGCTACGACCCCCACCCCGTCACACCCGCAATTTACCTTTCTGTTTCTGGCCGTGCGCCGCGCCGAATTACGCGCCTTGCCGCACCGTGAAGCCGTTATCGCCCCGGATGAAATCAGCGCCCGCCGTCTGCTGGCGCGTGACTATGTGCTGTCGTTTGCTGGCCGTCTGCCGCTGCGGGGTACGCACCATGTTTGATGACACGCCCCTGACCCCGGAAGAGCTGACCGACCAGTGCCGCGCCTTAACCCATGCCGTGATTGAACTGGATAACCCGATGGCAAAAGAGGTGCTGTTGTTTGTGCTGGCCGAACGGCTGGAAGCACTCTCGGCCACGCTGGATACACCCGACGCGCTCGGCGACCTGAGCGATGTTGACTACACCGACACCACACTGCATTAAGGGGCAACGCATGGCACACCTTACCGTGACACAGACTGTGAAACGCGCCAGCGGCCACTGGCCGCAACTGCTCCCGGCTGTGGGTATTCGCATTGATGCCACCGGGCAGCATACCGCCTGCCCGATGTGCGAGGGCAAAGACCGTTTCCGTTTCGATAACAAAGAAGGGCGTGGCACATGGATTTGTAACCAGTGCGGCGCGGGTGACGGCCTGAATCTGGTTGAGAAAGCCCTGAACCTGACGCCGACAGAAGCCGCCCTGAAAGTGGGCGCATGGCTGGGCGACCAGCCGGACAGCCCGGCAGCATCAACATCTGATGACGCAGACAGCGAGGCCGCCCGGCAACGGGCGGCGGTTCAGGCACAGGCAAAACTGAAAGAGGCGGTGACACAACCCGGCAATGCGTATCTCTGCGCCAAAGGCTGGCCAGATATCGCTGTACCCACCCTACAGGGTAAGCCGCTGCGCGTGGGCGGTATCACCTATCAGCCCGGCGATGTACTGGTGCCGCTGACCACACCGGACGGTGAAGTGGTCAATCTCCAGCTTATTAACGCACAGGGCGACAAGCGCACGCTGAAAGGCGGGCAGGTCAAGGGCACCTTTCACTGTTTCAGCGGCAAACAGGCCAGCGTTATCTGGCTGGCCGAGGGCTACGCCACCGGCTTAACGCTGCATCAGTTAACCGGTGATGCGGTGTATGTCGCGCTCAGTGCTAACAACCTGCCATCCCTTGCCCGTGAGCTGAAAACCCGCTACCCGGCGGTCACGCTGCTGATAGCGGCTGACCGGGACGAGAACGGCACCGGGCAGACCAAAGCGGAACAGGCCGCCGCTGCCGTCAATGGCCGTGTCGCGCTGCCGCCGGTGTTTGGTGACTGGAATGATGTTTATCTTACTGAAGGCGCTGACGCTACCCGGCAGCACCTGAATGCGTTTACCCAACCAGAGCCAGTCAGCCCGTTTGAGTCGCTGGGCGAGGCCGAATTCAAAGCCATGAGCGCCAGCGAGAAAGCGGAGAAGATACGTGAACACTACCGCGACACGCTGGCAATTGACGCGTTCGGGGAAACGTTCTTCCAGTACCAGAACGGCGCATGGAAAGTCCTGCCTCACCGTCTGTTAAGCCGCGATATCGCCGCGCTGTTTCAGAAGATACAGGCACCCTTTACCGCAGCGGGTATAGACAGTGTGATAAACACGCTGAAACTGATTGTTCCGATGCAGGAAGCCTCCCAGCGCCGGTTAATCGGTTTTCGTAACGGCGTGTTTGATACTGTCAGCGGGGAATTTAAACCTCATCGCCGGGAGCACTGGTTGCATACCGTGAATGACGTGGATTACACCCCGTTTAAGGCCGGGGAAAACCTTGCCGACAACGCGCCGCACTTCTGGCGCTGGCTGACCCGAGCAGCCGGAAACCACCCTGATAAACAGGAGCGCATTCTGGCCGCGCTGTTTATGGTGCTGGCGAACTGCTACGACTGGCAACTGTTCCTTGAAGTCACCGGCCCCGGAGGCAGCGGCAAAAGTATTCTGGCGGAAATCGCCATCATGCTGGCCGGGGACGATAACGCCACGGCGGCGACCATCAACACCATTGAATCATCCCGTGAGCGCTCGTCGATTATTGGCTTCTCACTCATCGTACTGCCGGATCAAGAGAAATGGAGCGGTGACGGTGCCGGTATCAAGGCCATTACCGGCGGCGATGCGGTGATGGTTGACCCAAAATACCGTGACGCCTATTCCACCCGGATTCCAGCGGTGATTCTGGCCGTCAACAACTCGCCGATGCGTTTTAGCGACCGTAGCGGCGGCGTATCGCGTCGCCGGGTGATTATCCACTTCGGCGAAACTATCCCGGCCAGCGAACGCGACCCCAAGCTGAAAGAGAAAATCCGCACAGAGCTGGCGGTGATAGTGCGTCACCTGATGAAACGTTTTGCCGACCCGAACGACGCCCGGACGCTGTTACAGGCACAGCAACACTCCGCTGAGGCGCTGGAAATCAAACGACAGGCTGACCCGCTGGTTGATTTTTGCGGCTACCTGCTGGCACACAGTGACACCACCGGGCTGTATATGGGCAACGCCAACATTACGCCCCGTAACCCGCGTAAATACCTGTACCACGCTTACCTGTCCTTTATGGAGTCGCACGGCCACCAGAAGCCCATCAGCCTGACGGCCTTCGGTAAGGTGCTGCCTAACATGATGTCGGAATACGGGCAGACGTACCTCAAAGGCAGAACCAATCAGGGCATACAGACCAATCTTGAACTGAAAGACGAATCCGACGCCGACTGGCTGCCCAAGTGTGAGATAGCGAGGTAGGCACCAGAAACGACAAAACCGGCTCCGGCCGGTTTTTTACGTCAAAATATCTTGAACGGTGATGAGTGGCTCATCATCTGCGTCATTGCATCTTACTTGACCATCTCCAACAAAAAAACGGGCGCAAATCACCTACTGTATTGACAGGCAGCCTTGAGCGAACAGCGGACATTGGCTTTAAAGGAACCTAAACAAAATTTAACATAAACTCTCCATAAGCGAATGATCCTTTTTAACGAGACACTTACAGTAGCGGCCAAGGATAAGTTTTCGAATATCAAGAATGTGAGCCGTGATGATATGCTGGCCGCTCACCGGGTTCCGCCGCCAATGATGAGGATAATTCCAAACAATACGGACGGATTTAGTAAGGTTGAAAATAGCAGTCTCATTTTGTGATCAACGAACTAACACCAATTCAGGCGCGTATGAAAGAAATAAATGGTTAGCTCATGAAATGCTAATTCTTAGACTATATAATTATTAATTAATGCAAAGAAAGCTAAAGCTCTTGAACCTTAGCTTTTCATTTTCACTCAACTCAACTAAATTATTTAGCCAAGTAAACTCCGTGTTTTATCTATTAATGCCGATGTAAATCTAGACCTTTTTAATTGATCATCCGTCACTTCGCCATTACTTTCATTAACTACCGTGTCTATAATCTCGTGACATTTAGAAAAATTTGTAATGTAAGCATCATTTTCAAAACTTTTAATTATTTTATCGCAATAAGTATTAATTTTTTTGGAATTTAGCTCGACTTTTTCAACTTTACCATGAACCACCCAAGGGTACAGCATTGCGATATGCCAACGATATTTGTTGTATCTTTGTGCGTTTTCTCTTCTACCGTTAATCATTGTGTTGTATTTATAACATATATAAACAGAAGTGAAGTAAGCGCACTCATTGTCTGAAGGGTTAAATATAACATCTTCGTTTTTATCAGATGTTTGTTGGTCTGCCGCTTGTTGGTCTGGAACTTTTTGGCCTGATGATTTTTGATTCAAAACTTTCTTCACATACCTTGCGGCATTGTGAGGATTAGCCTTAAATACAGATATAAAACACCTAGCCAATTCTTTGATATCGTAAATCCTAGTTGATTGAATTTCGTGGCCGCGATATTCATTTTCTCTACGTTCAAAATAAAGGCTTTCTAACTTATCATCCTTACGTTTCAAATCAAAGAACTTTTGTACCATCCTGGCTTTTTCTTTAAGTGCTAAAAAAGCTTCCCCCTCAATAGCAGACTGACTATTAGTAGCTTCAATGATTCTGCTAGCAACATCAGTATCTTGAGACTCAATAAATTTCACAATTAATCTTACATCATCATTGATTGCATTATAGTGATGATGCAATGTATTAGTCGTTTGGCAGCCATTTATTATCTGGTAGTTAGTAAGATTTATTACTTTAGTATTAGGCTGGATGGATAATTCTGGAGAGATAATTGTAACCCCGTTATTTAAAACTGGGAATTGTTTCGATTTTATTTCAGTATCTAGTATTGTTCCTGATATTTTTTTATTTACCTTATTCTCATCACCAAGAAAAGCCCTGATATTTTCTTCAAAAACAGACTCTTTAATTTTTCCGTCTTCATCCATAGCTATTTTTTCAATGAAGTGTTTTGCTTTAACAGTCGCAATATATGATTGAGGAATACCGGGCATGGATTCAATGCCGATATAATCAATTAACTGTAGTTCTGCTTCATTTTTCTCAGTGATTGATATCCATAAGTCCATCAACTCCTTTCTGCCCAGTGGTTTTACTTCCACCTTGCTGAAATAGTCAGTCCCAATGCAAAAGCGTTGGATAATATCGAACGTAGCTTCGATTTCTTTCTCTGCATTATATGTCCCGCTAGTACAAAAATTTATCGTCAGAGAAGGTTTTTTATTATGAATTTTTTTGACATTTTTAAAGATTAATTTAAGAATTTCTATTGCTTGAGTGTTATAAATGCCATTTGGAAGTTTTGGGTCTAAACTTAGAAAGTCTTCTATGCCTAATTTAAAATTTGATATATCATTCTTTAAGAAGCTTTCCCCTGATTTTGCTTGAGTAAGAATTATTTCAACTGGCAATGATGTTTTATATGTATTAAATGCCGCCTCAGCATCGTCAATATTATATATCAATTCTCCATCAACTATAAAAATCACACCATCTAATGAGGCGTCATCTTCTTGTGTGGTGATATCGACTGGATTGAATCTACCTAAATATTTTTTTGAGGCTATGACATAATTACAAAAATATTCAAATAGATTCGACTCTTCAGCTTCAATTTCAAATTGAGTAGAAAGATCTTGAACATACTGTTGAAGAACTGCGTGCATAGTTATAGCTCCTTGCTCAGATTGATAATTTTTTATGAATTCTACACTAAAACTAGTTAAAAATAATTAAATTAGATACTGATTAGTTTCCTCATAATAACGTAGGCTTATCAACATATAATTGAAATGCAGACCTAAATTAGGCGCATCGACTTGCTAGATTATAACTGTTACCACATTACTTATTCAAAAACCTGAGAGCTATTGCATTCTACTACAGGTTATATCTAACACATCATAGTCACCCAGCCGCCGTTAGCAAACATAACAAGCATTCACAATGCCAGACCAAGGGCCTTTCCAGATTGTATGGTCCGCCTTTGGCACTTAGCTGCCGATCAACTCAGTAGGAAGCCGCCCTTCATATTCTGTTGGAAATTTCCAAGCGAAGTGCAAACAGGTAGTCAAGTGAATGCAAATATCCAATCCCCATGAATCTATTGATTAGTAGAAATAAAAAACATGGTGAAGAAAGTGCACTGTTTTGTGCAAAATCTTTTTATTGTGGCATCACGTTTATACCATGATGTTGCTGCTTTTTTGATTAAGTGCTAAATTCAGTATCAAATATCATACTTAAAAGAGGCTGATTATGTCCGTACAACCTATTCTTGCTAATGCTGCTGTGAGTATTAGCGACTTTAAAAAATCTCCCAATGCCGCGCTTAAAGAAGCTAACGGCGAGCCTGTAGCGGTGCTCACTAATGGTCGTATCTCTGGCTATTATGTTTCCCCCGAAACATGGGAGGCGCTGGCCGACTATCAGGAAGATATCGAACTTGCCAAAATAGCCCGTTCCCGGATGAAGGGGAAACGTGTGAAGGTCGATCTGGATGAGTTATAAGCTGGAGTTTGAAGAGCATGCGCTGAAAGAATTTAAGAAGTTGGGTGCGCCCGTGCGGGAGCAGTTCACCAAAAAACTGAAAGAGGTTTTACAAAATCCCCACGTTCCCGCCAACCGACTTCATGGAATGGCCGACTGCTACAAAATCAAACTTCGTTCCGCTGGCTATCGTCTAGTGTATCAAGTGCTCGAGCATGAGATCGTGGTACTGGTTTTAGCTGTGGGCAAACGGGAACGCTCAGAGGTTTATAAAGCAGCGAAAGACCGATTATAAGATCGGGCTCGACTATCTTGTTGTGCGACATACCTATCATCAAGGTGATGAGTAACTCGTCACCTGTTCACCAACTCATCATCCTTTAATACATTGATTAATAAAAATAAAAACCCGTAGTGAAGAGAGTGAACAGTTTTGTGAAAAATCTTTTCATTGGGCGGTATTGTGTATATTACACAGCGAAGTTTTGCGTTTGCTTTTTGTGGCTCAACCGCCGATATGTATAGGTATGTGTATAAATGAAATTTTCATAACAAAAAATAACTAATAAAAACAATGGGATGACTGGATTGGTTAGACTCCTATTATCGGCCGCTGGCGATAAAATCTCGCTTCAGCAGATTTTCAGACACGGGCAGGCCGTGCTCCCGGTAGCTGACCGGACTGAACTTTCGCGCGGCTTTTGCCCGCAGCCCCTGACGGCGCAGACTGGCAGCAATGGTTTTCACGTTATAGTCCGGTAGCTCATCAGCCAGTCGTGGGGCACCATACCACTGTCTGGCATGATTGAATGCCTTGCTGACGGCAGCATCGCAGACAAGTCGGAACCGCTGACGCGAGTTGACCTGATGACGGCGAGACCGCCAGACATACCAACCGCTGCGCGCGACTCTGAGCACCCGACACATGGTTTTGATACTGAACTCAGCCTGATGTTTTTCGATAAAGACATACTTCATTTCAGGCGCTTTGCAAAGTATGTCGCGGCCTTTTGGAGAATGGCCAGCTCCTCGTCCCGCTCCGCCAGTTGGCGCTTGAGGCGGGCAATCTCTGCTGCCTGTGCACTTTCTCGCTCAGAGGACGTTGTCTGGCTCTGCTGCTTGCTACGCCAGTTATAAAGCTGGGATTCGTACAGACTGAGTTCACGAGCAGCGGCAGCCACACCGATACGCTCTGCAAGCTTCAGGGCTTCGTTGCGAAATTCAGGCGTATGTTGCTTACGTGGTTTTTTACTGGTTGATACGGCTTTTGTCATGTGAGCTACCTCTGGTAGAGAGTTTACTCACTTAGAGCCTATCCCAATAGGATTTTATTCCAGACAATAATGCCGCAGGAAAAATGCAGCATCGCCTCATCGTTTTCGACTTTTTTCTCCCAACGAGTCAGAAGCCGACGGAAGCGGTTCATCCAGCTGTGCGTCCTCTCCACTACCCACCGACGGGCTTTGTCATTCATATTCTCTTTGCTCGCATCGGATTCTTCTTTACGCGACTGGATATGCGGTTCATAACGCCGATTTTTCAGTTCACTTTCCAGCCATTCCGCGTCATACCCCTTATCCAGACAGATATTCAGCCTTCTGCCCGGCCTCCCCGTCTGAAGCGCATCAAGGGTCTCTGTGACTAACCTGATATCGTGAGTATTTGCCCCTGCGACAACCACTGAGAGCGGCAGCCCGTTCGCATCGGTCATCAGGCTACGCTTTACCCCCTGTTTCCCCCGGTCCGTGGGGTTCCGGCCTGTTTTTTTGAGCCTGCCAGCGGGGATTTTGTCATACAGCCGTCCATCGACAACCATGACCAGTCGATGGCTTTCAGTTGCTCGCTGGTCATCAATCCGCTCTGCCAGAAACGCTCAAAAACCCCCGCTGCGCGCCATTCCTGAAAGCGGCGGTGTACAGAACTTGATGAACAGATCCCCGTTTAATTCAGTGCGTTCCATTGGCATCCGGTGCGAAGAACAAAGAAAATGGCGTCCATAGCCACTCGGTCATCAACCCGTTTTCGGTGCGTTCCCAGTGGATGGTTAGTTTTATGTTCAGGAATAAGCGGCGCTATTTTTTCCCAGAGTTCATCACTAATCCGCCACTTGCTGCCAGTCATGCAATGTCCTCAAAAATTCTCAGTTACTGATATTTTAACAATTCCTATTGGGATAGGCTCTTAATTATTTTATTGTTTTTTATGATCGATGAGAATTATTAGCGGTGTAAATAAAAATACTGAATATGTTATTCAGTATTTTTTTTGTGCGCGTACAAGGGTTTTATTTTATTGTTTCTACGTTGTAATAATGTGGTTAATTTTCTTCTTTAAATTAATGTAAGTTAATGAGGTTATTTTGGATATAATGAACAATGAATTGGTTTCATCGCTAATATTAAGTGAGTTGATCCAATACCGACGTAGATTTACCCATTCAACGAAGCCGATTAGTGAAGAAGAGTCTCAGGTGACTCAGGTTCAATTACCCAGAATTCGTGCTTTTGTTGAAGAGGGGCGTCGTATTGAACTTATTCTGCCAGCGTTTCCCGTTAAATCTCCTAGCCCCTATAAAGTGCTGGGCAGAATGCCAGATATGGCGGAACGTTTGTCCCTGACCTTCCTTAATTCGTTATGCCAGCGTATTCAGCTTTATTATCCGCCCGGCGCGCATATCCGTATTTGCTCGGATGGGCATGTATTTGGCGATCTGATTGGAACCAGTGACGAAACGATTAACATCTATCAGGATGAGATTGAAAATTTGCTGCATGAACTGGGGGCCGTTCATCTCAGCGTCTTTAACCTTAAAGACGTAGAGAATATGGCATCACTTACTGCTGATTATGATCATCTTCGCCAGCGCCTGGTTGAGGATTACGCCGAGTCAGAAGAGGACATCAAGGTGCAGCTCATGCAGAGCGAAGAAGGGTTACAGCTTTATCGTTCAATAACCCGCTTTCTCTATGAGGATAGTCTGCGGCCTGACTATACCGGATCTAACGCGGCGTTACAGAAGGATGCCAAAAAACGTGCATGCGGCGTGATTCAACGCAGTTGGGCGTGGGGCAACCTGCTTGCTGAGCAATTCCCTGATGCCATCCGTTTGTCTATTCACCCTCAGCCTTCGGACAGCCTGAAGCTGGGTATTCATATGATGCCTACCAAGGATGATTGGCTGACGCCCTGGCATGGTGTTGCCGCCAATGTGAATGGGCAATTTGTGCTGATGAAGAATGTTGAAGCACAGCAGTTGGAGGGTGAGGTTGTGGAGATTCGCGGTACGCCTAGCCATTACTTAGTTAATCAGCCTGATATGGCATGAACGTTATCGTTCACTGAGACGCCGATATTGTCATCTTATAAAGGAATATACACGATGAAAAATAGCATGAACTGCCGCGTTGAACCGCTTTCCCCTTTTGGTGCGCTGCTGACGCCTGTGGAAACGGGGCAGAGCATCGCCACATTGCCGATCGACACACTGCGTGCGCTCGCCCGAGAACATCATCTTCTGGTACTACGTGGGTTTTCTTCCGGGTTTTCCGATCCTGAAATACTGACGGAATATGCTGGTCACTGGGGGGAAATCATGATGTGGCCTTTCGGAGCCGTGCTGGATGTGAAGGAGCATGCGGATACCCAGGATCACATCTTTGATAACAGCTATGTACCATTGCACTGGGATGGCATGTACAAGCCGACCATACCCGAGTTTCAACTGTTCCACTGCGTTTCTGCGCCAGGACAGGATCAAGGTGGACGCACCACCTTTGTTGATACCACGCGTTTGTTGACAGAGACTGACGCCCAGTTGGTTGATGAATGGCGTATTGTTTCAATTACTTACCGGATTAAAGCCGTTGTGCATTACGGTGGTGAAGTGACGTCTCCTCTGGTTATTCCTCATCCCAACGGGACAGGGGAAATTATTCGTTATAACGAACCACCGACTGAAGGGGAGCGTTTCCTTAACCAACATGCGCTGGAATACCATAATGTTGCGTCGGAAGCACAAAGCGAATTTAGCCAGACGTTGCGGCGACATTTGTACGATCCCCGTTATTACTACGCACATAAATGGTTGCAGGGCGATGTTGTCATAGCCGACAACTTCTCTCTACTACACGGTCGCGAAGCCTTTACGGCTCAGTCTGCGCGCCACCTGCAACGTGTGCACATTCAGGGAACCCCGGTTTGTGTGAATACCTGCATTGATAACGCGGCATAGGGAAGTCATCATGGCACATATTCTTATGGCGGCGATGGCAACACCGGGACACGTTTATCCTTTACTGACCATCGCGCGCTATTTGGTTGAACAAGGGAACGATGTGACGCTGTTTAGCGGCGCATTATTCCGCGATCGCGCGGAGGCGGCTGGCGTCGGGTTCATTCCTTTTAGCGATAACATTGATTTCGACTACCGACACCTTGAACAGCATTTCCCTCAACGTGCCATGTTGCCGCCGGGTAACGCACAGATGGCTTTGGCTTTGAAGGATTTCTTTGCGGCACCGATTCCACTGCTGGATCGCCAACTGTGCGACGCGTTGGCGAAGACTCATGCCGATTTGCTCATCGTTGAAAATTGTTTTTATGGTGTCTTGCCTTTGCTGTTTTCCGGGCAACGACCGCCCATCATCCTAATAGGCGTTACGCCGCTGTCCTATTCGACACGAGATTCGGTTTTCTATGGGCCTCGCATTCCTCCTAAATTGCTGCCGCCCAACCTAAGCCATGAACAACTGGTCGATGAAGAAACACGGGGATTGATGAGCGAGGTGCAGCACGCATTTAATCATGCGATGGTGCAGTCGGGAGGAAAGCCGCTTGAACAGCCTTTTATGGATGCGCTGATTGGGAATTGCGATCGTTTCTTGCAGCTATCCACTACAGAGCTTGAGTATCAGCGTGACGATTTACCACCAAGCGTGCGATTTATTGGGCCATTATCTCGCCAGATTGCAGCAGAACGTGTCCCGCAATGGTGGGCTCCGGACGATAGGCGGCCGCTTATTATCGTTTCACAGGGAACGCTGGCGAATGTCGATCTCCAGCAGTTGATTGGGCCAACGCTGCGCGCATTAGCTGACTTACCCGTCAGAGTATTGGCGACGACCGGAGGACGTGCGGTTGAGTCGCTGCAAGCCTCCTTGTCTGAAAATATCAGAGTAGTGAGTTTCCTCGCTTATGACGATTGGCTTCCTAGGGCGTCGATATTTATCACCAATGGCGGATACGGTTCGATTAATGCTGCACTGAAAGAAGGTGTTCCCTTAATTGTGGCGGGGGTAGGGGAAGATAAACAGGAAAGCGCTGCGCGCGTGGTATTTGCCAAATGCGGGATTAACCTGCAAACCAGTACGCCGAGTGAGCAGCAGATCAAGCAGTCTGTTATTGAGATATTGGAAGATCCCGGCTATTTACAGCGTGCAAGATGGATTAAGGCCGATTATGCAAGCCATGATGCGCTTGCTTTGATTCATGCCGAAGTGAATGCACTATGTTCTCCACAGGAGGAGGAGATAACACCAGACAGGGATTCACCGTTTCTCCATGCGTAGTGTTTATCCATGCGTAGTTATGTCGCTGTTATGGGGTGAAACTGCGCCCCATAACGCTATTCGAATACTATTAACCCTACAGCGCTTTATCGGTCAACAACGCAACCTTGCTGGCGTTTGATACTCGCTCAAGATACGCCTGGACGTGAGGGCCAAATTGCACACCTTTCACGATCGTGAGCGACAGTAAAATCGGGAACAGAATAAAATCGGTGGTGGAAATGGCGCTGACGTTTGCCAGACGCGGTTCCAGTGTTTCGAGTTTTTGTTCCACTTCCGCCATCAGTTCTGGCGTTTTCGCGAGCAGCGCATCCAGGTCACCGAAGGCTTTTTCTTCGCGCAAGGTGTAGGCATGACGCGCCTCTGGCGTGGAAAGCTCTTTGAAATCGGCTTTCGTGAAGCGGGGAACGGCAAGGTTAAACACCGCGCTGGAAACGGATTTACACCAGGCTTCAATCTCCGCATCAACCGGTTTGTCGGCGATTAACGGCGCTTGTTTGCTGTCGACATAGTGGACGATATCCATGCTTTCCGGCATGAAGCTGCCATTTTCTTTTTGCAGGATAGGCACCACTTTACGGCCCACCATACGCGTCGGCGTGTCGACGTCACCTTCCATAATGACGGATTGCTCAACAGGCAGATTCTTCAGACCAAAAATCATTCTGGCTCTGACACAGAATGGGCAGTGTTCGTAAATGAAAAGTTTCATGCATCGCCTCGTAATATTTTGAAAAAGGTGGCAAAAGTTTGCCAGCCCTGTCATGACAAGTCATTCCATCAGAGTAATACCTGATGTGGTTGGCGGTAAAGCGAATGTGCTTCACCGCAGTAGAGGATGGGGAAAGGAAGAGCGTGTGTGAATCCATCTTACCCTCGCCGGATTGTTGTATGATGCAGGGAAACTCCTTTTGCGGAAGAGAAGCTATGGATCGCCTTAGCGCGCTGGAAACTTTTATCTGCGTTTTTGAAACGGGGTCGTTTTCCGCTGCGTCCCGCAGGCTCGGTATCGGCCAGCCTGCGGTTTCCAAAGCGATCATGCAGCTTGAAAATCAACTGGCAACGCCGTTGTTGCTTCGCTCTACCCGAGGGTTGACGCCGACAGAAGCGGGACAGCATTTTTATGAGCGAATTGCCCCTGCGTTAAAGATGCTGGGTGAGGCTCAAGAGCAGGTAGTGAGCGGGAGCGCGGCACTGTCCGGGCGGCTGCGCATCTGCGCGCCAGTAACCTTTGCCAGGCTGCACATCATGCCTCGGCTCCATGAGTTCATGGCAGAACATCCTCAGCTAAATGTCGATGTCATTTTGGACGATCGTCCCATCGATCTGATTGCTGAAGGGATTGATGTGGCATTGCGTTTGGGGGAGATGAAGGATTCCAGCCTGATTGCCCAGCGGCTGGCATCGTGTTCCATGCGACTGCTGGCGACTCCCGACTATTTTGCGCGTCATAGCGTGCCTGCCTCCCCTGATGCACTGGCTGCGCACTCTGCCGTCATCTATTTACAGGGTGAGAGAACCGATCGCTGGGTTTTCTCTCAAGAGGGAACACAGACCACCGTATTCCCTAATGGGCGCATCCGTGTCTCTGCGGCGGAAGGCGTGCGTGCGGCCGTGCTGTCCGGCGCAGGGCTGGCCGTGGCATCTGAATGGATGTTTGCGCCAGAGCTGGAAAGTGGGCAGGTCGTCACCGTGCTGGATTCATGGTCGCTAGGAAAGATGGATCTCTGGGCTGTCTACCCCGGAGGCCGTATGACATCCGCTCGCGCCAGAATTTTTACCGGTTTCGTTCAGCGTCTTTTCTCCTAATCCATTCCTGATTGGAATAGCTGATATCCATTTTACCTCTCTACTGGGAATGAACTCGGCGCCTTATGCTGTGTTCATCACTTGCCGACTTCCGGCGGGAAACACACAGACAGGTATGATGATGAGTACATTATCCAGCGCAGCCGAGGTTAGAACGCAGCAGGTTCCCGGCAAATTACTGATTTTCTCGATGGCCGCAGCCAGCGGTATTTCTGTTGCCAATATCTATTACAACCAACCGATGCTGGGCGTGATGAGTGAAAGTTTTACGTCGAGCGGCGCAGTCTCGCTGATCCCAACCGTAACGCAGTTGGGTTACGCTTTGGGGCTGTTACTGCTGGTTCCTCTCGGTGATAAATTCGATCGCCGTCGGTTGATTGTGTGGCAATTTTTGATGCTGGCGTTGGCTTCGGCAGCCTTATCGACATCGGCTGTTGCTTTGCTCAGTGCTTCGTTGCTCATCGGTTTTGGGGCGACTGCCGCACAGCAGATCGTTCCGGCTGCAGCGGCGCTTGCCAATGCGAAACAGCGCGGCGCCATTGTCGGGACGGTAATGAGCGGGTTGCTAAGCGGGATTCTGCTTAGCCGTACGATTGCGGGTCTTGTGGCGGAAAGCGCCGGCTGGCGTGCGATGTTCTGGCTGAGCGTCCCGCTGGCGTTGGCGGGCGCGTGGGCAATGGGAAGAATGTTACCGGCTTCACCATCGAATCAAACCGTTCGTTACCGTGAACTGATGCATTCATTGGTGACGCTGTGGCGCGGTGAACGCGCATTACGCAAAGCCACGCTGATTCAGGCGCTGCTGTTTGCATCGTTCAGCGCGTTCTGGAGCGTGCTTGCGCTGTATCTGGAAAGCGGACGTTTTCAAATGGGCGCCGCTGCTGCGGGGTTGTTCGGCGTGATTGGTGTGGCAGGGATCTTTGCCGCTCCGCTGGCGGGAGGCATCGCCGACAGAACCGGTAGTCGCCCGGTTGTGATTGCCGGCGCGCTGCTGACGCTGCTCTCATGGGGAATATTCATCGGCTTCGATTCCGTTATTGGCCTGATTATTGGTGTTATCCTGCTCGATCTTGGCGTGCAAAGCGCCTTAGTGGCCAACCAACATGTGATTTATGGGCTTGGTGAAGCGGCGAGAGGCCGAATCAATACCCTATTCATGGGGGGGATGTTTTTAGGCGGAGCAGGAGGCTCCTCGGTTGCGATGGTCGCCTGGCATCAGGGGGGATGGCTGATGGTCGGAGGGCTTGCCAGCGCGCTGGCAATCATGGCATTGCTGGCTGCACTGATGAAAACGAAAAAAGCGTGATAGTGGCCGGGAAACTAGCTGAAATAGCCAGACAGGATGACAGGGAAACATCGTCAATGTTGTTTTACAACCGGTAGATTAACCTTACCTGCTGATGACAATACTATACATTTGGCTTGCTATAGTCCTTCTATCCCTTGTCAGTACCTCACATCCCTGTGAGTTGTTGTGTTAGTTAACCATCCCTGTCATTAGAATGACCTTACCCGCCTTGTGCGGGTTTTTTTTGCCTGTTTTCCCGCTCATGAGACGCGTGATGAGCATAACTATTTTGTGTCGTTGTGGATTGCACTCTCAGGCACGATTTTGGTGACGACCCGGTTTCTGCCTTCATGTTTGGCCTGATAGAGGGCGTCGTCCGCGATTTTCAACACGCTGTCTATCTGTTCCGTTCCCGGAATAAAGCAGGTGACGCCTAATGAAATCGTGATGTTTTCAGGAATCGGCAGCGGCATTTTTTCCACTTTTCTACGCAGCCGCTCTGCAATATCAACAGCTTGCCTCATGTCTGTATCAGGCAGGAGTGCGAGGAATTCCTCTCCGCCAGTACGGCAAATCAGATCGGAGTCACGTGAACCCTGTTTTATGCTTTTAGCCAGCAGCCTAATGACATCGTCGCCGATATTGTGCCCGTAGGTATCATTCACGCGTTTGAAATGGTCGATATCGATCACGATGGCGGCAACCTGATGGCTCTTTGACAGAATGAGCTCAATGTTTTCATAGACACCACGGCGATTGAGTAACCCGGTGAGCGGATCGGTGTGGGCCTGCAAGCTCAGTTTGCCGATCCGTTTGTGCAACAAAACCGTACCGAAAAGAATGACGCGTTTTAGCTGCTCAACTTCAAAGTACCAGGAGGGGACTTTCTTTATTTTCTCAATCACGTCGGGCTCCTCCATTTTACTGGCAGAAACAGCCAGCAGGCGTAGAGGGTTAGCTATGGAGAAGGCGAACAAGGTGAGCGCGATAAGTATTAATACCATCACTGGCGCACCTTCATATAAGACGGAACGCATGACGCCGTTAAGTGAATCAATAACATTTTGGGAAGGATGCAAGGTAACGATAATCCAGCCAGATGACTTGACCGTATCAAAACCTGCCAGCGATGGGGTACCTAGCATATCGGGTATCGCGAGGGTTCCACTTTTTTTGTTCTGAAATGCGGCTTTGATTTTCTCATCTCTGATGGATTTGCCGACCCATTGTTTATCCTGATGGTAGAGAACAATCCCACTTTTATCGATCACGTAAACGCTGGAGTAATCGTTATAAAAATGGGTATTCATGAATTCGTTCAAGACGCTTTTGCTTTTTAAATAAATGGTTCCGCCGATGTAACCGAGATAATTTCCCTGTTTGTCTTTGATGGGGGAGGATACCAGTACGATCAGATTTCCCGTAACCGATATATAAGGCTGGCTGATTAACGGCTTCCGCTCCGTGAGTGCTTGCTTACTGGCCGCTGAGGTGAGTGTGTTTCCTTTCAGATTCAGCGATGTTGGATAAACCGTGCGTATGTGATTTTGCGTATCTGCCACGAACACGGAATTAAAACTTTCGCTCATGCGGTATGTCTGCTCGCTTTTCTCCTGCAATGCTTTATCGTCATCAAAGCTTTCTGCCATCAATATTGAGCTGTAGGCCAGCTCTTGTTGTGCGGAGGATAAAAAACTTTCCGTGGTAGCGGCGAGTTTGGAAGAGTAATTAAGGTTTGAACTCAGTATCTGATCGGTAATGAGCTTTTTTTGTACTTTATAAACAGCAACATAGGCATTAGTCAGCGTAATGAGCATGCTGATAATGGCGAGGGATAAAATGAGCGAACGTAAATTGACCGGGAGCCGTTTTCTTATTTTCATGGTGGCCGCACCTATTTTCCGCTAGGTAAGCAAAATCACGTTTTCTTTTTGTTATGTCACCATCAATGGCAAACTGGCGGGGCATCGCTTGCGGCCAATGAATAAACCCGCCATTCAAAGTTATAGACGCTAATTAGGCTATCTGGCAACGTATTGATATCTCTCCATCATCTTCGACTTAATGGAGAGAATGCACGATTTCCAGCGTGCCATTAATGATGAATTGCACCCCCATGCAAACCAGCAGAAATCCCATCAGACGTGAAATGGCTTCAATGCCGCTTTGACCGATCAAACGCATAATCAGACCAGAGCTTTTCAGGCTGAGCCAGACGATCAGGCTGATCAACATAAAAGTCAGTACGGGGGCAACGGTAATCACCCATGGCGTAATATCGACGCCGCTCTTGATTTGTGAGGCAGAACTAATGATGAGGGCAATGGTTCCAGGCCCCGCGGTGCTGGGCATCGCCAGCGGAACGAAAGCGATATTGACCTCATTGGCAGAGAAACTGTCGTTGATTTCTTCTTTTTTGCTTTTGACTTCAGGCGCATGTTCTGGTTTTTGCTGAGGGAAAAGCATGCGAAAACCGATAAATACCACGATGAGCCCGCCAGCGATGCGCAAGCCGGGAATGGAAATTCCGAAGGTATTCATCACGACCTGACCTGCGTAGTACGCGACGGTCATAATGATGAAGACATAGAGCGAAGCCTGAAAGATCTGACGATTTCGCTCCCCCTGGCTCATGTTGCCGGACATTGCCAGAAATACGGCTACCGTTGTCAGTGGATTCGCAAGTGGCAGGATTAACACCAGACCAAGACCAATGGTTTGAATCAATTCCAGCATTCTACGTTCCTCTTTTTGGGCGCTGTCTTCAGTTCAGGAAAAGGGTCGATGATGACCTGCTGCTGGAGGGCTGGTGTGGCTTAGACCAGCTCATCCTCCGCTAATTTTTTGAAACGATAGAGCGTTTTCGTCAGCATATCGCGAGAAAACATATCAAACATTTGGCCGATCTTCTTCCCAATCAAGCCTCCCGGTGGATTGTAGCGAATTGTCAGCGTCACGGCTGTACCTGCTTCCGATGCGGCAGGTTGAAAAGAGAGCCTGCCTTCATTGGGAACCCGTGCCCCTTCCAGCGAACGCCAGTGGATGTACTCCCCAAGCTTCTCATCAATAATACGAGCCTGCCATTCAATGAGCGCGCCAATCGGCGTGTTAATCCGCCAGTTGGAGTCGGTATAGTTCAGTATCTCAATACTGGCGAAATGCCCCATCAGGATCGGCAACGTTTCCGGTTTACGCCAAAGATCAAACAAACGTTCTGCCGGACGATTGATAGTAATGCTGCTGCTGATTTCATTGGCATAACTGCCGTTTTTCGCTGTGGTTCTTCTTAAGAAAGAGGGAAACACCCGTCATCCTCCCTAATGGATTATTACCCCTTTATGGGCATGTGCAGGCCATTCTGAACGATCTCGACCAACGAAGCAAAGCGGAGACGGTGGCGATAGTGTTGGCGCAGGCTATCACAGCAATCGTCAGAATTTTTATGCGCCTAATGTTGCGTTAATGTTCGTTCGGTACTGTAAGAGTCAGACAGAAGCCGAATGAAGTGCCGCAAAACACCAGGGTTTTTATATAACGATAATAGCAGTACCCCGCCCACTATTCTTAGAGCCTATCCCAATAGGAATTGTTAAAATATCAGTAACTGAGAATTTTTGGTGGTGCCTCTAATTAGTTGAATTGATATATAATGACCGCTTTGAGGTTTGCTCATGGCCAGCGTTAATGTTCATTGTCCTCGCTGTCAGTCTGTTCAGGTTTACCGTCATGGACAGAACCCTAAAGGTCGTGACCGGTTTCGCTGTCGTGACTGTCACCGCGTGTTTCTGCTCACCTATACTTATGAAGCGCGTAAGCCCGGTGTCAAACAACAAATTACCGAAATGGCATTCAACGGCGCCGGCGTTCGTGATACAGCCAGAACACTGAAAATCGGTATTAACACCGTCATTCGCACGTTAAAAAACTCGCGCCGAAGCGAATAACTTCCTCTCCGGTCGCTCATGCCGATGTAGCACTTATCTGTGAGCTTGATGAGCAATGGAGCTTTGTCGGCAATAAAGCCCGGCAGCATTGGCTCTGGTATGCATACAACACCAAAACAGGTGGCGTTCTGGCTTACACGTTTGGACCGCGCACGGATAACACCTGCCGTGAACTTCTGGCTCTGCTGACGCCGTTTAACATCGGTATGATAACCAGCGATGACTGGGGCAGTTATGCCAGAGAACTCCCGAAAGATAAGCATCTGACAGGAAAAATCTTCACTCAGCGTATTGAGCGTAACAACCTGACACTGAGGACACGTATTAAATAACTTCGCACATTGATGCTTCACTTCTCATCGTGCGAGGCCAGTGCTGACGGGATGCCGTCTTCAGCGAGTGTAGCGCTATTATGCAAAGCTATTTAAACGTCTGGCCCGTAAAACAATCTGCTTCTCGCGTTCGATAGAATTGCATGAAAAAGTCATCGGGGCATTCATTGAAAAACACATGTTCTACTAATTGGACGCATTACCAATTTAATTAAGTCTTTGGCAAGAAATATTGATGCTCGGTGGCGTGATGATGACTATAGTTGTTACACTTTCACCGATATCGCTAAATCAGAGTTAGATAAGGTTGATTTAACCTCTCTCTTTTCTTTTACTGGGCTAATCGATGTTTTGGACAATAGTGAAATGTCTAAAATCCAAATAGTCTCTGAATTCTCTGAGTTACACCTGAAACTTTTCGACAATTCTCGTTTTTACATTGAGGTACTTAATTGGTGGGATAATGATACCTCAATTCATGATCATGGATTTTCTGGGGTTCTGCTCCAGCTTGAAGGAAGTTCTTTGAATGCGATATATTCATTTGATGAAACCGACGAAGTTAGCCACAATCTTAGTTTAGGTGACATCAAACTCACTGAGGCCTATATCAGTAAAAAAGGAGACTGTCGGGTCATCCCCTATGGCAGAAAGGAAAAACATGCTGTTCTTCACTTAGAAAAACCGACAGTCAGCTTGATAGTAAGGACTCATCCAGTCATGTAATTGTCTCCGCAGCTTAACTATTTTCCTCCTGGGCTGAGAGTTAATCACTCTGCGACTGATATTATGTTTAATAAGAAAATAAAATATTTTAGACTTTTAAATATGATCGATTCTGTCCAGTGTAGAAAGCAAATGTTGCATGAATTAAATGACTTCGCCTAATACCGCTCCACTTTAGCCAGACCATGCTGATTGCCGGGGAACGGTGAAGCGGCATTCATAAATAATTTTACCTGTTCCAGTAACTGCCACATATACCGGCACTGATGGTTACGCGTTATCGTTTCGTGTAACGACAACCACAGCAACTCGATTGGATTTAGCCACGGCGAATACGTGGGCAGGAACAACAACCGGAACTTCGTATTTTTTCCCAGCCACTTTTTCACCTTGTGGCTTTTATGAATGATGTAATTATCAACGACCAGCGTAATGGTTTTCGCTCGCCGATATGTCCGCCGTAATGTCTCTAACAGCTTGATAAATAAATCAGAACACTTTTTACTGCCGCCAACGTAATGGACTCGTCCCGTATCCGAATGCAGTGCCCCTGCCAGATAATACTTTTGGTTCTGTCCCGGCGTAGTAATACGTTTCTGTTGCCCTTTGAGCATCCAGTCTGCACCGATTTTCGGGTTCAGGTCGATATCCACTTCATCCTGATAAAATACCGGATGGTTCGTCTGCTTCTGGGAGACGGCCTGTTCGATGGCGAGTCGCTTTTCCTCATAATGCGGGTCTTTGATTTTCAGTGTTGGCGCGGCTCTGCGCCAGACAATACCCGCTCGTCTCAGATAGCGATGTAACGTGGAAGGATGAAGCGTCACGTTAAAAAGCTGGTTAATGATAAGTGCCAACAACTCGGTACTCCAGCGGGAGCGCAGCCAGCCAAAATCCTGAGGAGAGCGTTTAATAAGAAGCGGTAGCATATGCAGGATATCAGCGACTGGCCAGCGCGGTGCTCGTCCGGCTTTGAGGCTCTTTAGACCTTCAACACCATGTAAAGTAAACCAATTTATCCATCTTCCAACCGATGAGCGGGCCGCACAAAGCAGTCTGGCAACGTCGGTGACAGTCATTCCCCGATGCAGCATCAGTATGGCGATGAGTCGTCTGGAGTAATTTTTATCATGTGTCTGTTGGGCTTCTTTACGCATTAGTCGTCGTTCTTCATCAGGGATTGCTGCTATGATCGGCATCGCTCAGTCCGGTTGGTGATTTGTTTTGATTTGGCGATTGATCAGATCGCATAACTCGGACTGAGTTCCCTTCAAGTGATCTACTATTTGGCAAAGTTATTTAAAACAGCTTTCATTAACTGAACAGTTTTGGTTCATTCTAAAATTGTCAAAGATGATTTATCATTCGGAAAGTATAGAGTTACTCAATGAATACGTTAACTTGGCAACTACGGAAGATGAAAAGAAACGAAAAGTAAAAGTAGTCTCCGCAGTAACATTGCGTAAAACGTCTCAATTTTTTATTGATGAAATAAAACCTCTATTTGATAACAATGAGCAACGACTTATATTGTCCTGCCTTGCTGCTTCTTACAATCAAGAGGATAGAGTTAAAATGTTTCATCAATTGGGTGTTGAAAAATCAGAAGACGTAATTTATAGTATAATAGATAATTTGCCATCGCATCTAAAACCCCGTATGTTACATGCGCTGAAGCTAACAGGGATGATTATTAAAAAATATGAATAACGTTTTTTTTAATAAATTTTTTATAATAAGTGTTGGGCTTGTTTGCCTTCAACAAATACTTGTTGGATTGTCGACGTATTTTATTGGGCAAGCTGGAGGAAGTATTGGTTTAAGCCCCTTAGGGGCCATTTTTTATACTGCTTTGTTCTTCTTTTCTATTTTTATTGCTTATATTTTGGGTTCTCTATCTTTATTTTATCGTGTTAAATTATCGAATTCATTATGGCAGAGTTATTATCTATCAACTTTAGAGGTTATTTCTCTTAATCATTCTGTTTCTACAGATGAAAATAAAAGAATGACACAACTTTGGTTCAGTGGTGAAGCGCTCAGTACTTTTGATGAAGTCGGCTTTGAGTTTGTTGAGATCCTCGCCATATATTTTAACGTCATTTTCACTACTGTTGCGCTATTTATCGTTTTGGGCATAGACTTGGCTGGAGTGATTGTATTCTGCATGCTATTTTCAGTCATACTCTTGTTTCTGGCGAAAGGAAAGATCGACGGGCTGGCTGGAAACATGCAAAATGATAAAATCACGACATTGCATTTTGTGAGTAAGATATGGGATAGCATGTTCTATGGTGATCGAGAACGTCTGGTTTCAGCACAGGCGTTAGCCCGAGATAAGGCATCTATTTATTTCAAACGGAAAGAATCGTACAAATTACTGGAGCAAATAATCTCCTGTACACCTATTCTTATTTCTATTCCATTACTGGTAGGATTTTCATATTATCAGGTTTCTGCTAATGAGGTCGCTATCGGTGCGTTGGTTGCTGTATTGCCAAGAAGTTTACAGTTGTTCCAGAACATTCATGCTGCAAGTATGAGCACAAGCCAGATTTTATTGTTGATGCGAAAAATTACAAAGTTATATTCCTTTTCTACAACACTCAAAGGTTATGATTATCTTGATAATATTGATCCTGCAAAATTGTCAATTACCGAACTTTATAATGGCAACGAGATAAACGTACAGGATATCTTAGGTGGCAGTTTCATTGATCGTAATCCTAATGGAAGGGTATTGATCATGGGGACAAATGGCGCAGGTAAATCATCGCTCATAAAATATTTGAAGAGCAAATATTCCGATGCGCTATTTTTTGGGCCTGGCATTGATATAGACGAGGACACAATACCTGGCTCCACAGGACAAAAACAATTGCATCAACTTGAATCATTATCAGGGGTACGGAATCGTATTATCCTTTTAGATGAGTGGGATGCAAATCTAGATGTTGTCAACACAAGCGAAATTGATGAACGAATTAATACCTTGTCACAAAGTAACTTAATCATCGAAATACGCCATAAGATACAGTAAATAAAATAAATGTACCCTCATCATTTTGGAGTGGTAAAGATTTTATCAGAAATGACTTTGTTCAAGCATATATCAGCGACGAAAATACATTCCACTAATACAGATGATATGTGCTTGAACGTTGATATTTCTGTAATCTGACTAGGCAGTGTCCCTTAATTGCATAACTTCTTGTAAAAGAGTCGGATGCAGCCCAGTTTCACCATCGACAGATAATTTCTCGCCGTTTTGTCGTAGCGTGTGGCGATACGCCGGTACTCTTTTAACCGACCAAAACATCTCTCCACTACGTTGCGGCGGCGGTAAACGTCTCTGGCGAACCGTGAGCGTCCGTCAGAAGCCATTTTTTCATTAGATTTTCGGGGGATAACTACTTTTATCCCTTTTCGTTTCAGTTCGTTACGAAGCGCATGCCCTGAATAAGCTTTGTCAGCCAAAACCGCATAACCACGGCGCTTCATGCTGCCGTTCTGACGCTGAACACCAATACCATCCAGCAGGCGTAATGCGAACTGGCTCTCGTGAGCCTGTCCGGGACTCAGCACAATGTTTAGCGGGAGACCGCCTGCATCTGTCGCCAGATGGATTTTGGTGGCAAAACCACCGCGAGAGCGACCCAGCCCATTATCTCCGGTGATATCGGGATGTTTTTTTGAGCACCGGCAGCACATTTCAGCGCACGGATATTACTGCCATCCAGCGCAGTAGCAGACCAATCAACAAGGCCATGTGCATCAAGCAATGAAAGTAACCTGTTGAAAATAATGTTAATGACACCAGATTTAGACCACCGATTAAAGCGATTATAAACCGTTTTCCAGGAGCCATATCGCTCAGGTAAATCGCGCCATGGCGCACCAGAACACAACACCCAGAACATACCGTTGATGACTTTACGATGCTCAGCCCATGGGCGTCCGGCTCGTGGGGATGTAGGTTCAGCAGGCAGTAGGGGCTGGATGATGCTCCATGCTTCATCGGGAAGATCGTATCGGGCCATATCTCAAAGTGTTGTGGAAATAAGTGGTTACTATAACTCAGATGATTAAGGGACACAGCCTAGTATTATTTTTATCTATATGCTTTGTACCTGACTGTCCACTCGTACCCTACTGACTACAGAGTAAAGTCGCGTTATTTTCTTCCTGATTACCGGCGGCGTTTTATTCGCTTTCCCTCGTTTTTCATCTTCTTTGCTATGCGCTTCGCATCCCGCGCAGCGAGGCGTCTTTTTCAGGGAAAAGTGTTACCCTGACCCAACAATCCTTGATTAAGATGAGGCGGTAATGACGGAAGCTGACATTCTGCGGTTAAGTGTTTTGGTCGGTGAAAAACTGAAGGCGCGTGGTGCTACGCTGACGTGCGCGGAATCCTGCACTGGGGGCTGGCTGGCTAAGTCTATTACTGATGTCGCAGGCAGTTCCGGCTGGTTTGACTATGGATTTGTGACATACAGCAATCTGGCCAAGCAGCGTCTGGTGAATGTGGGCGCGGAGACATTGGAACGGCACGGTGCGGTGAGTGAAGCCGTCGTCAATGAGATGGCGGCAGGGGCGTTGCAGGCTGCCGATGCAGATTTTGCCATCTCGGTAAGCGGCGTCGCCGGGCCTGACGGCGGGACCGAAGAGAAGCCTGTCGGTACGGTATGGTTTGGCTTTACAGACAAACGCGGCGAAGCATTTGCGCGGACAATGCGGTTTAGCGGAGATCGAAACGCGGTTCGTTTGCAATCGGTTCATTTTGCGCTGCAAACGCTGCTTGACGCGTTTCTGAAAAAATAACCTTGATGCTGTATGCGCATACAGTATAATGTCAGTAATTATTCGGCAATTCATGATTAAGCAGCCGCGTAGAGACAGCAGCTTTACGCCGCATGACAGGAGCAGAAATGGCTATTGATGAGAACAAACAAAAGGCACTTGCGGCAGCACTGGGCCAAATCGAAAAGCAATTTGGTAAAGGTTCTATCATGCGGTTGGGCGAGGATCGCTCAATGGATGTTGAAACTATTTCTACAGGCTCCTTGTCCCTTGATATTGCTTTGGGTGCCGGTGGTTTGCCGATGGGCCGTATCGTTGAGATTTATGGCCCGGAATCTTCCGGTAAAACAACGCTAACTTTACAGGTTATTGCTGCCGCTCAGCGTGAAGGTAAAACGTGTGCATTCATCGATGCTGAACATGCGTTGGATCCGATTTATGCGAAAAAGCTTGGCGTAGATATCGATAATCTGCTGTGTTCTCAGCCGGATACTGGCGAACAAGCTCTGGAAATCTGTGATGCGCTAACGCGCTCTGGTGCTGTTGACGTTATCATCGTCGACTCTGTTGCGGCTCTGACGCCGAAAGCAGAAATTGAAGGTGAAATCGGCGACTCCCACATGGGCCTGGCTGCTCGTATGATGAGTCAGGCGATGCGTAAACTGGCGGGTAACCTGAAACAAGCCAATACGCTGCTGATCTTCATCAACCAGATCCGTATGAAAATCGGTGTGATGTTCGGTAACCCTGAAACGACAACTGGTGGTAACGCTCTGAAGTTTTATGCTTCCGTTCGTCTGGATATTCGCCGTACTGGTGCTATCAAGGAAGGCGAAGAAGTCGTCGGCAGCGAAACTCGCGTTAAAGTCGTGAAGAATAAAGTTGCGGCACCGTTCAAACAGGCTGAATTCCAGATTCTGTACGGCGAAGGTATCAACATCCACGGCGAGCTGGTCGATCTGGGTGTGAAACACAAGCTGATCGAAAAAGCAGGTGCCTGGTATAGCTATAACGGCGACAAAATTGGTCAGGGTAAAGCGAATGCCTGTAATTTCCTGAAAGAGAACCCAGCGGTTGCTGCGGAACTGGATAAGAAATTGCGTGAAATGCTGCTGCATAAAGGCAATGAGCTAACGCCTGCCACAGCTGGTAACAGCCATGACGAAGATGCATTCGCCGATGAAGGCAACGAAGAGTTTTAATGGTGGCTGGATTCCCTGCGACAAAGCACATCAGCGGATGAAAACACATCAGCGGGTAGATGGATGAATAAACCCTTACGCTATGCGATGAATGTGCTGTCTGTTCGGGATTATAGTGAAGCCGAAATACGCCGCAAATGTGCGGCGTATTTATATAAATCAGAAAGTGCAGAAGCAGAAGATGAAGCGGACGACGCGACTGCCCGAGCTGCAGCAGAAGATGTGGAAGCGGCTATTGCTTATTGCAAAGAGCACGGTTGGCTGGATGACGCGCGCTATGCACGCCGCTATATCAGCAGCCGAAGTCGCAAAGGTTATGGCGTTCAGCGAATTAAAATGGAGCTTAGCCAGAAAGGAATCGATAAGACGATATTAGCCACGGCATTAGACGAGAGCGATATTGATTGGTGCGCGCTGGCGAAATCAGTTGTAGAGCGAAAATTCGGGCACCCTCTGTCCGATGAATGGAAAGACAAAGTCAAACATCAGCGATATCTGCTCTATCGCGGCTTCTTTCATGAAGAAATCCAGTCAATTTATACGAATTTTTCAGATTGAACGCATACGGGATTTTACTTCCCATCGAAGAAAATTTATCTTATTCCCACTTTTTTGTTCGTGAGTTGCTCGGTAGCGTCAGCATGCTGGACTAACCTTGCCCGCGACCTGTTCTTCTAGCTTGATTCCAGGACAATTATGAGCAAGAGCACCGCTGAGATCCGTCAAGCGTTTCTCGATTTTTTCCACAGTAAGGGACACCAGGTTGTTGATAGCAGCTCTCTGGTGCCGAACAACGATCCGACATTGTTATTCACCAATGCGGGTATGAACCAGTTTAAAGATGTGTTCCTCGGGCTGGATAAACGTAACTATGTCCGTGCGACAACCTCGCAGCGCTGCGTGCGTGCCGGTGGTAAACATAATGACCTGGAAAACGTAGGTTATACCGCCCGCCACCACACTTTCTTTGAAATGTTGGGTAACTTCAGCTTCGGTGATTACTTTAAGCATGATGCGATCCGTTATGCGTGGGAATTGCTGACCTCTCCCCAGTGGTTCAACCTGCCGAAAGAGAAACTGTGGGTAACGGTATACGCAACGGATGATGAGGCCTACGACATTTGGGCTGATGAAGTTGGCGTACCGCGCGAAAGAATTATTCGTATTGGTGATAACAAAGGCGGACCTTACGCCTCTGATAACTTCTGGCAGATGGGCGAAACTGGGCCATGCGGTCCGTGTACCGAGATTTTCTTCGATCACGGTGAACACATCGCGGGTGGCCCACCGGGAAGCCCTGATGAAGACGGCGACCGCTATATCGAAATTTGGAACTTGGTATTCATGCAGTTCAACCGTCAGGTTGATGGCACGATGCTGCCGCTGCCGAAACCTTCCGTCGATACCGGAATGGGGTTAGAGCGTATTTCTGCCGTGTTGCAGCACGTCAATTCAAACTATGACATTGATTTGTTCAAAACGCTGATTGAGGCGGTTGCTAAAGCCGTCGGTACGACGGATTTAACGAATAAATCGCTGCGTGTTATCGCTGACCATATCCGTTCTTGTGCGTTCCTGATTGCGGATGGCGTGACGCCGTCTAATGAAAACCGTGGTTATGTCTTGCGCCGTATCATTCGCCGCGCTGCACGTCACGGTAACATGCTGGGCGCTACGGATGCCTTCTTCTACAAACTGGTTGCGCCACTGATTGAAGTCATGGGGCCGGCAGCGGAAGAGTTGAAAAAGCAGCAGTCTGTCGTTGAGCAAGCGCTGAAGATGGAAGAAGAGCAGTTTGCTCGTACGCTGGAGCGCGGCCTGTCACTGCTGGACGAAGAAATTAAAAACCTGAAAGGGGATACGCTGGATGGCGAAACGGCCTTCCGTCTGTATGACACCTATGGTTTCCCTGTCGACCTCACTGCGGATGTGTGCCGCGAGCGTGGCCTGAAAGTCGATGAAGAAGGTTTTGAAGCTGCGATGACGGCTCAGCGCCAGCGTGCGCGTGAGGCCAGCGGCTTTGGCGTTGATTACAACAGCCTTATTCGTGTGGATGAAACTACGCCATTCTGCGGTTATGAAAAAACGCAGCAGCAAGCGAAAGTTATTGCGCTTTATCACAATGGAAACGCGGTTGATCAGATTGCTGCAGGTGATGAAGCGGTCGTGATCCTGAATGAAACACCATTCTATGGTGAATCCGGTGGTCAGGTTGGCGATCAGGGAGAACTGAAAAACGCGGGCGTCAGCTTTGCTGTTCAGGATACTCAGAAATATGGTCAGGCAATCGGCCACGTCGGTAAACTGAATCAGGGGACACTGCGTGTTAATGACAGTGTTGATGCCAACGTTGATAGCCAACGCCGCGATCGTATTCGTCTGAATCACTCCGCAACGCACCTGCTCCATGCCGCGCTGCGTCAGGTTCTGGGCGATCATGTCGCGCAGAAAGGTTCTCTGGTTAATGATAGCTATCTGCGTTTTGACTTCTCACATACGGAAGCGATGAAACCTGAGCAGATTCGTCAGGTTGAAGATATCGTCAATGCGCAAATCCGCCGCAACCTTACCGTGCAAACGGATGTCATGGCGCTGGATGATGCAAGAGCGAAGGGCGCGATGGCGCTGTTCGGTGAGAAGTACGACGACCATGTTCGTGTGTTGACGATGGGGGATTTCTCCATTGAACTGTGCGGGGGCACACACGCAAGCCGTACTGGTGATATTGGCCTGTTCCAAATCATTTCAGAATCAGGTACCGCAGCCGGAGTGCGTCGTATTGAAGCGACCACGGGTGAAAATGCGCTTTCTGCGCTGCACCGCCAGAGCGACGTTCTGCAAGATATCGCGCAACTGCTGAAAGGGGATAGTCACAACCTGACGGATAAGGTACGCTCTGTTCTGGATCGTGCCCGCACGTTGGAGAAAGAGCTTCAGCAGTTGAAGGCTCAGCAGGCGGCGCAGGAAAGCTCGTCACTGTCCGGCAAAGCAAAAGAGGTGAGCGGCGTGAAGTTGCTGGTTACGCAACTGGACAACGTGGATCCTAAGCTGCTGCGCACGATGGTGGATGACCTGAAGAATCAGCTAGGGTCTGCTGTTATTGTTCTCGGAACGGCGGCAGAAGGCCGCGTTAGCTTGATTTCTGGTGTAACGAAAGATCTGACTGACCGCGTAAAAGCCGGTGAACTGATTGGGTTTGTTGCCCAGCAGGTTGGTGGTAAAGGCGGTGGCCGTCCAGATATGGCCCAGGCTGGTGGTTCAGACGTGTCAGCATTGCCTGCTGCGCTGGCAAGTGTTGAATCTTGGGTCGCTGCTAAGCTATAAACAAGAGATAACGTTTTATTCGCGTTATCCAACAAAAACGCCATAACTTTCTGGTTGTGGCGTTTTTGCCTGCGGAAAAGGGTCCGGCAAGTGGGGGGGGACGTGTGCTACCTTCAGAGATTATGAAGTATGACACGCTCAGCCCTGCTGTTGTGATAACAAAAGCACAAGCTACTGATATCGACTAAACTAACAAGTAGTGACAAACCGGAGTGTGGTGGTGGTGCTTATACCATCGTCTAGGTTTACGTTTTCACGGCACATGATGGATAATGGCGGGGAGACAGAGAGACCCGACTCTTTATAATCTTTCAAGGAGCAAAGAATGCTTATTTTGACTCGTCGAGTTGGCGAAACCCTCATGATCGGCGATGAGGTAACGGTTACCGTATTAGGAGTGAAAGGCAACCAGGTGCGTATTGGTGTTAATGCACCTAAAGAGGTTTCTGTCCACCGTGAAGAGATCTATCAGCGTATTCAGGCCGAAAAATCTCAACCAACGTCATATTGATTGACAATGCGTCTCGTCTTCGCGGGACGCAATTGCTCTTTCCCGCTTTTCCCCCACACATTTATCGATAGATTCATTTTTACTGTGTGATTCCTTTCTCAAGGTAACCGCCTGTTTTTCTGTCGATAAAACAAACTTTTTGTTGTGAAAATGCTCGTCTTGGATGCGAATTGTTCAAACGAACACAAGGTGGGAAAAATTGTTTGACTTATAAGTCTGGGAAAGTAATATGTGCGCCACGCAGTACCGGTGAGCACTAACAAGAAGTTCTTAGTAGCGCATCAGGTAATGTAAGGTGAGGTGGCCGAGAGGCTGAAGGCGCTCCCCTGCTAAGGGAGTATGCGGTCAAAAGCTGCATCGAGGGTTCGAATCCCTCCCTCACCGCCATTTAATATGCATCCGTAGCTCAGCTGGATAGAGTACTCGGCTACGAACCGAGCGGTCGGAGGTTCGAATCCTCCCGGATGCACCATTAAATAGATGCCTTTGCAAGGCACGCAGTATTAATAAAAGAAAGTTTTGTCGTAGATAAAGAATTATTAATGCATCCGTAGCTCAGCTGGATAGAGTACTCGGCTACGAACCGAGCGGTCGGAGGTTCGAATCCTCCCGGATGCACCATATTTCGATATGGATAAGGTTGTTATCTTGCTCTTATAACCGATAGTCTTGGTTTATAGGAACAAGGGAGGAAAACGTTGCTTTAGCAACAGCGCCAAAAAGCGAGGCGAAGCCGAATAATCTTCCTGGATGCACCATTCTTAAGTATCTCGTTCAATTCCCTTATTTCTGCACCACACTCTGCATCCGTAGCTCAGCTGGATAGAGTACTCGGCTACGAACCGAGCGGTCGGAGGTTCGAATCCTCCCGGATGCACCATATTTCGATATGGATAAGGTTGTTATCTTGCTCTTATAACCGATAGTCTTGGTTTATAGGAACAAGGGAGGAAAACGTTGCTTTAGCAACGGCCCGAAGGGCGAGGCGAAGCCGAGTAATCCTCCCGGATGCACCATATTCTGATGTAAATAAAATATCTGTATTGCTTTCTACCTTAGCGTGGATTAATCAGCGCAAGAGTGACATCCCGTAATCGACGCCCTGTTATTACGATATAAGTCAGATAATGTGTTCAGATACACCACGCTTATTTTATCAAATATCCTTTATCTGCTTGTGGTGCGATAGCATCATTGTGCTCTCTTACCTATATATCATAACGATATTTCTCTCATTACGTTCGTACCTTAATTCTTGTCTCCTATCCAGTCTGTATACCGATATTGAATCGGTGAATAAATAAAGGTTTTCTTACCACTATGGTAGTAATAACCTGTTTTTTATAAGGTTATTGAGTAAGCGACAACGTTTTCACTTTACGATAAAGTAAGCTCTCTTTTCAGTGATCATGGAGTCATGATGTACGATCGCTATCAAGGGCTGATCTTTGATATGGATGGCACCTTACTCGATACTGAACCGACGCACCATAAGGCGTGGGATGAGGTTCTTGCACGGTATGGTATGAGATATGATGCCAGCGGCATGACCGCATTGAACGGCTCGCCCACCTGGCATATTGCACAGCGTATTATCGACAGCTATCAGGCTGATATTGATGCTCACCAACTGGCGGCGGAAAAAACGGCCGTTGTTGAAGAAATGCTGCTGGATACAGTAAAACCACTACCGCTGATTGATGTGGTTAAACATTATCGCGGACGGCGCCCTATGGCGGTCGGTACGGGTAGCACGCATGGCATGGCGGATAGATTGCTAATACATTTGGGATTGCATGATTATTTTGATGCGATCGTTGGCGCTGATGATGTCATTCAACATAAGCCTTTTCCAGATACCTTTTTGCGTTGTGCCGCATTGATTTCTGTCGCACCGGAACAATGTATTGTGTTTGAAGATGCAGACTACGGTATTGAAGCGGCTAAGCGAGCTAACATGGCCGTGGTTGACGTCCGTACATTGTGAGTGAGTTCTGGGCCGTTTTTTCCCTTTTCTGGAGTAGCTTGCTCAGTGCAACACTGTTGCCCGGCAGTTCAGAAGTCCTGCTGGTAACGTTATTGCTGGCTGACAGCGCAAAACCCTACCTGTTGATCGCTGTGGCGACGGTAGGAAATACGCTGGGCGGGTTAACAAATATTTTTATAGGGCGCTTACTCCCTCAGCCAAAACAACAAGCAGGCTATACGGTGGCCATACGTTGGTTGCAGCGCTATGGTTGCGCTGCGCTGTTATTTAGTTGGGTGCCGGTAGTAGGCGATTTATTGTGCGTGTTAGCGGGTTGGCTACGCATGCCCTGGGTGCAATCGGCGATTTTCATTGGTATTGGAAAAGCGCTGCGGTATATCGTATTGGCAGGTATAACGTTACAGGGGATGGCGTGGTGGTCTTAACCAGATTGCAATGTGAACTGGTGAGTGCTACTGAGTTTCAATTATGCTTACAACCATTACATTTTAACAACGGGAGGTCGATTTGATCCCGGACATTTCAGAAGCACTTTCTTGGCTGGAAAAACACCCACTGGCGGTGAAGGGTATTCAGCGTGGAATTGAACGCGAAACTTTGCGCGTAACAGCAAACGGACATCTTGCTGCGACAGGACACCCGGAGATATTGGGTTCGGCGTTGGCACATCCTTGGATTACGACAGACTTTGCAGAAGCGCTGTTGGAGTTTATTACGCCAGTTGATAAAGATGTTGATCACCTGCTGACGTTTCTGCGCGATATTCATCGCCACGTTTCCCGCAATCTGGGCGATGAGCGAATGTGGCCATTGAGCATGCCGTGCTTTATCGACAGTGAGCAAAATATAGAGCTGGCGCAGTATGGTTCATCAAATATCGGGCGCTTCAAAACGCTTTATCGCGAAGGGTTAAAAAACCGCTATGGCGCGTTGATGCAGACCATTTCCGGCGTGCATTACAATTTCTCCCTGCCGCTGTCATTCTGGCAGGCGCGCGAGGGTGTCGCTGATGCAGAAAGCGGGAAAAAAGCCATTTCTGCGGGATATTTCAGACTGATCCGCAACTATTACCGCTTTGGTTGGGTAATTCCTTACCTGTTCGGCGCTTCTCCGGCGATCTGTTCTTCTTTCCTGAAAGGGCGCGAGACGGCTCTCCCGTTTGAGCGCACGGAAAAAGGCATGCTTTATCTGCCTTATGCCACCTCTCTGCGGCTCAGTGATTTAGGCTATACCAATAAATCACAGAGCAATTTGGGAATTACGTTCAACGATCTGGAGACCTATGTCGCGGCGTTAAAACGCGCGATAAAAACGCCGTCTGAGGAATATGCTCGGGTTGGTATGAAGAAGGATGGTCGTTATCTGCAATTGAATACGAACGTCTTGCAGATTGAGAATGAGCTCTATGCGCCGATTCGTCCGAAGCGTGTAACACGTGCGGGTGAAACGCCGTCTGATGCCTTGCTGCGTGGTGGAATCGAATATATTGAAGTGCGCTCGCTGGATATCAATCCTTTCTCTCCGACGGGAGTGAGTGAAAGTCAGGTACGTTTCATGGATTTATTCCTGATCTGGTGTGCGCTCGCAGATGCGCCGGAAATGAGCGCTGATGAGCTGCTGTGTACGCGTAAAAACTGGAACCGGGTGATTCTGGAAGGACGTAAACCGGGGCAAACGGTGGGGATGCGGTGTGAAACCATCCAACAGCCGATTGCCGAGGTAGGGAAATCCCTGTTTGCGGATTTACGTCGTGTTGCGGAAGTGCTGGACGCGGAAAGCGGTCAACCGCACTATCAGCAGGTCTGTGATGAGCTGCTTGCTGGCTTTGATGATCCAGAAGCGACGTTCTCTGGTCGACTATTAACGTTGATGAAGCAAGAAGGCAATGGTAGCGTGGGGCTGAATTTAGCGGAAGAATATCGCAGAATGCTCAGCAACGAACCGTTGCAGGTATTGACGGAAGAACAATTGGCTGCGGCGAGCGAGCAATCCTGGCAGCGCCAACGTCAGATTGAGTCTGAAGATACGATGAGTTTTGACGATTATCTGGCGGCGAATTAAAAAGAAAAGGCCACAGAAACTGTGGCCAAATAAACATCTCTAATAGGGATGATGATAATAAATGCGCGTCTTTCAGTAAGTCAGACTCGCATAAAAAAGAAAAGTTTCCCGGAAACGAGAAAAAATAAATTTTTCTATGAGGAGGTGGCATTATGCCGTTACTAGATAGCTTTACTGTTGATCATACTCGTATGGCAGCACCTGCCGTTCGGGTCGCGAAAACCATGAAAACCCCTCATGGCGACACTATTACGGTATTTGACCTGCGCTTCTGTCGCCCGAACATCGAAGTGATGCCGGAACGAGGGATTCATACGCTAGAGCACCTGTTTGCTGGCTTCATGCGCGATCATTTAAACGGGGATGGCGTGGAAATTATCGACATTTCTCCGATGGGATGCCGTACCGGTTTCTACATGAGCCTGATTGGCACGCCGGATGAACAACGTGTTGCCGATTCCTGGAAAGCAGCGATGGCGGACGTTCTGAAAGTGACCGACCAGCGTAAAATCCCTGAGCTGAATGAATATCAGTGCGGCACCTATGAGATGCACTCGCTGAAAGAAGCGCAGGAAATTGCTCAGCACATTGTGGATCACGATATTGGTATCAACCAAAATGACGATCTGGCATTGCCGAAAGATAAGCTGGCCGAGCTGCATATCTAGGTTGTCGGATAAGATCCAAATAAAAAAGAGAGCCGGATGTTGGCTAATGCCGGTCACTTAAGGTGACCGGCATTGTTTTTTAACGGATATTTCGCTCGTCTTCCCCTGATTTCTCGGGGGTAACTTCGCTCCCTGCGCAACGGCAATACCAGATAGACTGCCTGCTCATAAAAATGCTTCAGATGTCCTGGTATTGCACCCGGTGATGAACCCGGCAGACTGATAAGTAATCGCCAGATTTCCGTCAGGGCGCCGCTGAAGCTCAACTGATACGGCAGGTAATCTCCTTTCAGCCTAAACGCCATTTTCACCATCTGATAACGCACCAGATTGTACGTCAGCAGCACGCCCCACAACTCCTGCCTCACCATTTCCGGCAGTTTGCTCCGTAAATGCCACCTGTTACCCAGTAAAACTTGTTTCGTCTCGCGATATCCCAACTCGATTTCCCATCGGTGAGCGTAAAGTGCGTTCACCTCCGCTGCCGGATAACGCATCGGGTCCGTCAGTGACGTCAGCACCTCGCGCGTTTTTCCCTCTATCGTCTTCGTTAACAACCGTGCGGTGATGCTCTCCGGCAGTTCTGCCCATTGTTTACGCGCCTGCGGCGATGTCTTAATCTGCACCAGTCTGTCTTGCCTGCCCAGCTTGCTTATCACTTCATATTGCGTATTTTTCTTCAGGGGCAACAACCAGTGCCGGTTTTCTCCCATACTCTGCCAGTGATGTAATAAGCCTGCGGAGTAAAACCCTTTATCGAACAAGGTAATGCTGTTGTCTGGTGTTTTTTCGGTCAGCTCTGCTGCCAGCCGCATCTCATTGACATCGTAACGGCCGAACGCACTGGCGGTTATCAGATGGTTGCTCAACTCCATCAGGCAAGCCATTCTCACCTGAGGATAGCCTCTGTCACCGTACTGATTCGAAGCCTTGCCGAAGGCCGCCTCATTTTCCGGTGTATCCTGTGTTTGCCAGACCACGCCGTCGACGGCAAACAGGTTGAGCCCATGCCATTGCGGATGCTGAGCCTGTTCGTTCCAGTGTCGTTGTGTGATATCAAACAGTTCCCTGATAGCGGCCTCGCCGAGCGTCTTCCGCCGCTGTATGACTGAACTGGGGGCGATGAACGGGGAGCCGGAGCGGTCGGCGATATCCATGAGATTAACGATGTGGGAAAGAGGTCGCTGATTGAATACAGCCATGCCAATAACCAGCCACACCATGGACTCAAGGGGGAGTTTTCGCTTGCGCAGCGTGACGGTATCAGTGAGCGTAAATGCCTGTTCGATCATGCTAACGGGCAGGAAATCAGCCAGAGTATGAATCTGTTCCGGCGCAGTAAGATTGATAATGCCAAGAGCCTGAGAAAGTTGCATAAAAAAAGGTCCATGAATGTCATGAACCTTTTGTACACCAACGGCTGGATCGTTCAACTGATCCTTAAACGATCGGCATTAGCCGGATGTTGGCTCTCTTTTTTTGTGTTCGAGGAGTGGTTAGACGGCAAGAAAGTGCTGTATCACCCGGCTACCAAAGTAAGAAAGCGTCAGCATCAGCGCACCGAGCAGGCTGAACCAGACAACGCGGCGACCGCGCCACCCTTCATGGTAATGCCCCCAAAGCAGCAGAATATAGATGAACCACGCAAACAGGGAGAACACGGCTTTATGCAAGTTCTCTTTGTTATTGATTAGGTCATCCATATAGTACAAGCCGGTACAGAGCGTCAGCGTGAGCAGAATGACGCCAATCTGCGTGATGTGGAACATTTTACGTTCAATGCCCATCAGTGGCGGCATATCAGCCGCAAAACCCAGCTTTTTATTCTTGAGCAGATAATCAAGCCAGGCGAGTTGGAGCGCATAAAGGGCCGCAATTAACAGTGTGGCATAGGAAAAAAGTGCCAGACCGATATGGATCATCAAGCCCGGTGACGCTTCCAGATGCGTAATGAATTCACTCGGCATGAAGCTGGCAAAGGCCAGATTGATCAGCGCAAAGGTGTAGACGATAGGAAGAATAAACCAGCCACGATCGCGCGCGGCGACAATCGTCATCACCGTACAGATGATGAGACTGACCAGCGAACCGATATTCAGCAGGCTAAGGTTTTGCCCGACCTGAACATCGAAAATGCGTTGATAGAGCGCCACCGCATGGCAGATTAGCGCAGCGCTGGCCGAGAGTATTGCCAGCCGACGATATGCACTGTTCTTGCGCAGCAGACTGGGGATAATCAGTCCGAGGCTGAGTGTGTAGGCGACAAGCGCCACAATAGCGAAAACAGACATACAAATAGGTTATTAAATATCAACTAGGTAAAATGAAGAGTCAGTATAGCGTTAGTCGCCGTGGGCACCAACAGTTCTCAGTCAGCAGCGCTGAGATCGTTCCCGCTTTTGTGTATAATCTCTTCCATTCGTGTCGCGCTGGCGGCCTGTCTTACGTTGAGCATGAGATATGTTTGAAAATTTAACCGATCGACTCTCGCGCACATTGCGCAATATCAGTGGCCGCGGGCGGTTGACTGAAGACAACATAAAAGAAACGCTGCGTGAAGTGCGTATGGCATTGCTGGAAGCCGACGTCGCGTTACCTGTGGTACGTGATTTTATCAATCGCGTGAAAGAGCGTGCCGTAGGGCATGAAGTTAATAAAAGTCTGACGCCGGGCCAAGAGTTCGTCAAAATTGTTAAAAACGAACTCGTCAGCGCCATGGGGGATATCAACGCCGAGCTGAATCTTGCCGCGCAGCCTCCTGCGGTTGTTCTGATGGCGGGTCTGCAAGGTGCGGGTAAAACCACCAGCGTGGGCAAGCTGGGTAAATTCCTGCGTGAGAAGCAGAAGAAAAAAGTGCTGGTGGTTTCTGCCGACGTTTATCGCCCTGCGGCGATTAAGCAGTTGGAAACACTGGCGCAGCAGGTGGGCGTCGATTTCTTCCCGTCAGACGCACAGGAAAAGCCACTTGCGATTGTAGAACGTGCGTTACAACACGCGAAGCTGAAATTCTACGATGTCTTGTTGGTCGATACCGCAGGGCGTCTTCACGTCGATGACGCGATGATGGACGAAATCAAACAGGTTCATGCGGCGATTAAGCCCGTTGAGACGCTGTTTGTGGTTGATGCCATGACGGGGCAGGATGCGGCGAATACGGCGAAAGCCTTTAATGAAGCGCTGCCGTTAACGGGTGTCATCCTCACTAAAATTGATGGTGATGCCCGCGGCGGTGCGGCGTTATCTATCCGCCATATTACAGGTAAGCCGATTAAATTCCTCGGCGTCGGTGAAAAAACCGAAGCGCTAGAGCCGTTCTATCCTGAGCGCGTGGCATCGCGCATTCTCGGTATGGGCGATGTGCTTTCACTGATTGAAGATATTGAAAGCAAGGTCGACCGTACACAGGCAGAGAAGCTGGCGAAGAAGCTGAAGAAGGGCGATGGGTTTGATTTGACCGATTTTCTGGATCAGCTCAAGCAAATGCGCAATATGGGCGGCATGGCGAGCATGATGAGCAAAATGCCGGGCATGGGCCAACTGCCTGATAATGTAAAATCGCAAATGGATGACAAAGTGCTGGTACGCATGGAGGCGATCATTAATTCAATGACGCTTCAGGAACGTGCTAAGCCTGAGATTATCAAAGGGTCGCGCAAGCGCCGTATCGCGATGGGTTCAGGTATGCAGGTCCAGGACGTGAACCGTCTTCTGAAGCAGTTCGATGATATGCAACGCATGATGAAGAAGATGAAAAATGGTGGTCTGGCGAAAATGATGCGCGGTATGAAAGGGATGATGCCACCTGGTTTTCCGGGGCGTTAATCACTGAAATTCCCTGGCGTGGATAAACTCTTGGCGTGATTACACGCTTTAGATTGCTTTTTGCGCCAAAATGAGTAAAATTTTCGGGCTTTTTATATGACATACTGGGCTCCGTTCCTCGATGGAGCCCAGTTGTTTTATTCACTAAAGAGGATGTTATGGTAACAATTCGTTTGGCACGTGGCGGCGCGAAAAAACGCCCGTTCTATCAAGTAATCGTGACCGATAGCCGCAATGCGCGTGACGGTCGTTTCATTGAGCGCGTTGGTTTCTTCAACCCAATCGCATCAGGTCAAGCAGAAGCATTGCGTCTGGATCTGGACCGTATCGAGCATTGGCTTGGTCTGGGTGCAACTGTGTCTGATCGCGTATCTTCGCTGATCAAAGACGCTAAAAAAGCAGCATAATCTGTTGCGGTGGTGATAATGAGCAATCAACTCAGCCCAAAACCTCCCGTTAACCCGATTGTTATGGGGAAGATTGGGTCGGCATACGGCATCCGAGGTTGGCTCAGAGTGTTTTCATCCACCGAAGATGCCGAGAGCATTTTTGATTATCAGCCTTGGTTCACCCAGAGTAAAAGCGGTTGGCAGCTTGTCGAAATTGAAAGCTGGAAGTATCACAATCAGGACCTGATCATCAAAGTGAAAGGTGTTGATGACCGTGATGCGGCTAATTTACTGACTAATTGCGAAATTGTCGTAGATTCGTCACAGCTGCCCGATCTGGGCGAAGGTGATTATTACTGGAAGGATCTTATTGGCTGTCAGGTCGTGACCGTAACAGGTTATGAGTTGGGTAAAGTCATCGATATGATGGAAACCGGCTCGAACGATGTGATGGTAATAAAAGCCAACCTAAAAGATGCCTTCGGAGTCAAGGAACGGCTGGTTCCGTTCCTCACTGAACAGGTTGTTAAGCGCGTCGACCTGTCTACTCAAACTATTGAAGTAGATTGGGATCCTGGTTTTTGAGCTCTGAATCGACCAGTAGTACCCAGCGGAACGAGACTATGTGGATTGGGGTGATTAGCCTGTTTCCAGAGATGTTCCGGGCAATTACTGATTACGGAGTCACTGGCCGGGCAGTAAAAAATGGCCTGCTGAACGTACAATATTGGAGTCCACGTGACTTCACTTACGATCGGCATCGCACCGTGGACGACCGACCTTATGGTGGCGGCCCCGGAATGTTGATGATGGTGCAACCTTTACGGGATGCGATCCACGCAGCAAAAGCAGCGGCAGGCGAAGGCTCGAGAGTGATTTATCTATCACCTCAGGGCCGTAAATTAGATCAGCAAGGCGTACGTCAACTCGCTGCGAACCAGAAGATGATTCTGGTCTGTGGACGGTACGAGGGGATTGATGAGCGCGTAATTAAAACCGAAATCGATGAAGAATGGTCGATCGGGGATTACGTACTCAGCGGTGGGGAACTGCCAGCGATGACCCTGATTGACTCCGTTGCCCGTTTTATACCGGGTGTACTGGGGCATCAGGCTTCAGCAGAAGAAGATTCTTTTGCCGATGGGTTGCTGGATTGTCCTCATTTCACTCGCCCTGAAGTACTGGAAGGCATGGAGGTTCCGGCGGTGTTACTGTCTGGAAACCATGCGGAAATACGTCGCTGGCGATTGAAGCAGTCGCTGGGCCGAACCTGGCTTAGAAGACCTGAACTTCTGAAAAGCCTAGCTCTGACTGACGAGCAAACAAGGTTGCTGGCTGAATTCCAACGTGAATATCAGTCTGAGCAACAAGAGTATTAGGTGGTTACGCCGGTTTGATCTGGCGAACCCAACTATCAGTTTACCTAGGGTAAGAGACATATTATGAGCAACATTATTAAGCAAATCGAAGACGAACAAATGAAGCAGGACGTACCTGCATTTCGTCCGGGTGATACCGTAGAAGTGAAGGTATGGGTTGTTGAAGGTAGCAAAAAACGTCTGCAGGCATTCGAGGGCGTGGTTATCGCTATTCGTAACCGCGGTCTGCATTCTGCATTCACTGTTCGCAAAATTTCTAACGGCGAAGGCGTAGAGCGTGTATTCCAGACTCACTCTCCAGTTGTTGACAGCATCGCTGTTAAACGTCGTGGTGCCGTGCGTAAAGCCAAACTGTACTACCTGCGTGAGCGTACTGGTAAGTCTGCTCGTATCAAAGAGCGTCTTAACTAAGATAGCGCTTTCGCAACATCCGAAAGTTGTTATGAATAAGGGGTTTAGCCAAAGGCTAACCCCTTTTTTTAGGTTCATCGCGCTTAAGCGTGAACCAATAGAAAACGGCGGTAAAAGTGGTTAGTTTTGTATTCGCCAAAACACTAACCGACCACTCAACCGCCGTCTGCCATGAATGCTAACCTCTCTTCCCTTTTCTGGGAAGGCTTTACCGTTGACTCCTTTTCCCATTCCTCATCTGATGCGCTGCTTATTACGCTTCGCCCAGACCCCCGTTTTGCACCCCAGTGCCGCCGATGTGGCCGAAGAGACTGTGCCGTTCATGATGTCTCTGTACGTCAGGTTCGTGAGCGGGATTTGCTGCACTGGCGCGTCACCCTTCTGGTTCCTGTTCGTCGTCTTCGCTGCGCCTGCTGCGGTGTTGCCACCGAACGTATCTCCTGGTTGCCTGAGAGGCAGCGTTACACCTCTACATTATCAGTCTGGGTTGAGTCTCTTAGCCGTCTACTCCCCGTGAAGCACGTAGCACAGCTGACAGGCCTGCACTGGCACACCATCAAGAATATCGACCTCCGCCGTTTGCGTCGGGAATTGCAGGAGCCAGAGCGACATACACTTCGCCGCCTGATAATGGATGAGTTCGCCCTGTTTAAAGGCCATCGCTATGCCACTGTGGTCGTGGACGCTGATACGCAGCAGGTGCTGTGGGTCGGGGAAGGTCGCAGCCGCGCGGCCTTCCGCCCGTTCTTCACCTGGCTGGGACCGGAAGGCTGCGCGGCTATCGAGTCTGTCGCAATGGACATGAACACGGCGCTGGACCTTGAAGTCAGGGAGCAATGCCCACAGGCGGAAGTGGTCTATGACTTGTTCCACGTGGTGGCGAAGTTCGGTCGCGAGGTCATCGACAGGGTGCGGGTTGACCAGGCGAATCAGCTACGTGACAACGCGAAAGCCCGGAAGGTTATCAAGCGCAGCCGCTGGCTGTTGCTGCGTAACGCTGAAAATCTGCCAGCAGGTCATGATGTAAAGCTGGCAGAGTTGCTGGAGGCCAACCAGCCGCTGAACACCGTGTACGTGATGAAAACTGCGCTGAAAGAGCTGTGGTATGCGCCGGATAAGGAGGTGGCCCGGCATCGCTGGGATGAATGGTACAGGCAGTCTCAGGAGAGCGATATAAAAGCGCTGCAGCAGTTCGCAGATAAGCTCAAGGGCTACGTGAGCGGGATAATCGCCAGTGCTGAACATCGTCTGAATACGAGTGTGCTGGAGGGGATGAATAACAAAATCAAGGTACTAAAGGACCTTGTACATGATTCTGTGTAAATGCCATTTCTCAGAAGTGACCGTCCAGGCGGTCACCGAACTCGATAATAAAGCGGCTCATCGCCAGCCGCCAGTTTTGGATCGACATCGTCCATTTTTTTGATGCCGACTGTATTGCCAGCCACACCACTTTCCTTACTGAGTCATCTGTCGGGAACACCTTGCGTTTCTTTATGGCATGCCGGATGACGCTGTTCAGTGATTCAATGGCATTGGTCGTGTAAATCACCTTACGGATGTCACTCGGGTACGCGAAGAATGTTGACAGATTCGCCCAGTTTGCACGCCAGCTCCGGCTGATTTGCGGGTAGCGCTCATCCCAGACCCTGGCGAATGTTTCCAGCTCCTGCAACGCCGCTTCTTCCGTCGCGGCCCCATAAACCGCCTTCAGGTCGCGAGTGACGGCCTTATAGTCCTTCCATGAGACGAAGCGCAGGCTGTTGCGCACCATATGGACTATACACAACTGGATGCGGGTTTGCGGATAGACCGCATTGATAGCGTCAGGGAAGCCTTTCAGACCGTCAACGCAGGCGATGAGAATGTCGTTCAGACCTCTGTTTTTCAGCTCCGTCAGCACATTCAGCCAGAACTTCGCCCCTTCATTTTCCGCCAGCCACATACCCAGTAGTTCTTTCTGACCATCGATATTGATGCCCAGGGCCAGGAACACGGATTTGTTGATGACACGACTATCCTGACGGACCTTAAGGACAATACAGTCAAGATAAACAATGGGATAAAGGCTATCCAACGGCCGATTCTGCCATTCAACAACCTGCTCCATCACTGCGTCCGTGACCTTTGAAATCAGGGCCGGCGACACATCTGCGTCATACAGTTCCTTAAACGTCGCGACGATCTCTCGGGTAGTCATGCCTTTGGCGTATAACGACAGGATTTGGTTATCCATGCTGGTTATCCGGGTCTGATTTTTCTTCACCAGTTGAGGTTCGAATGTGGCATCACGATCTCGCGGAGTACGCAGTTCGAGCGGGCCATCGCCAGTAATGACCGTTTTTGTGGAATAACCGTTACGTGCGTTAAGACCCGCTTTGGGCTGGTTTTTTTCGTACCCGAGATGGTGGGACATTTCAGCATTAAGGGCGGCTTCAACACTGATTTTTTTCAGCAGGCGATCGAACTGGCTGAGATCATCAGGTGTTTTAAGATTTTTGGCCAGTTCGTTAGCCAGTGCCTGTAATTGTTTTTCGTCCATAAATTAACCTGCTTTTGATGTTGGATTGAACATATCAAAATCAGGCAATTACACAAATTTATGTACAGGCTCTACTAAGCGTGAGAAAAGAACATACTGGAGCGCCAGCAATTTCGGGTCGGCGTTTATCCATGGGGAGTCTTGCGATTGCGTAGGAGGAGGCGTCATAAAACTGGTTATCAGCGTGCCTCCCGGTTTCAGCCCAGAATAGAACACGCGGTAAAGTTCGGTCACTTTGTCATCATCTTGCTCATAAACATTGAGTCCGTTGCTGGTAATTACATCAGCTTGTGCGGCTAAATCAACAGTCCAGGCATCAGTCAGTACTAACGATATCTGGTTTTCCAGCCCTCGTTGACTGGCAAGTTTGTAAGCCTCTTCCAGCGCCTGTCTATCCAGGTCGATCCCGATTAATTTCACATCTTGATGTTGCGTATAGTCCAGCAGTAGTAAATCGGCCATGACGCCACAAGGGACGGATACCATGACGGTATTCGGCTGTAAGCGTTCTTGAAGCAGACGTTGGAAAATCCCGAACCGTTCGCGCGTCGCTAACACGTTGGGGAGTTGTGTGTAGATGATTTCTTCGAGCGGGTTCACATAATGAGTTGGCTGATGTGCTATCACATTATGTGTCCAGTACGCATTTAACCCATGATGTTTCAGTAAAAACTGGCCTAATTCAAAGTGGGAGAAAGCCTCGAGAAGCGCCAGTTGCTCCTCTACATAAATGCCGGGATGGTCGCCGGATTCGATAATTCTATTCTTTATTGCAGCGACGCGCTCATCATGGTTTTCTTGCGATGACGTTGCGTGTGATAAGAGTCTTGAGCTGTTATTCGGAGACGGATTATGAGTTTTGTGTGAACCGGCCATGTGAGCACTCCATAATATCAATCGCTGTCAGGGATAATGAAATCAACGATCAATGACCTGTGATTTTTTCGTTATCCCTGCATCAGATTATTAATAACATGATGTGATTATTTGTGTTGGATATAATGAAGGGGAGGTATGTCTGACGTATTTCTATGCGAGTACAAAAATGAGTGGAATTGTTACCAGATGCGATGAACCATAGGTTTTGATCAGCTAACTCGCTGATGAGTATGGGCCATCGTCTTATCTGTGGAAGGTGATTAAGGCAGGTTTTGCTGCCAGTGAGTGCGCAGCGTTTCCGCATTCTCTACGCCATCGCAGCTAGCAGGAAAGTTTTTCCCAGCTTTTCCCCATTCCTCCATGTTATCTGTACCGCAAAAAGCCGATTGTCCAGCCTGATAACCACGCAGGTAGGTTTCACGGTCGATCTGCGGATTACCAAACCATTCCTGTAAGGTGCTATCGTCCTTTACGACCATACCAGAGATTGCATCCTGATAGCCCGCTTCGTACCAGAATCCTGATTCACTTTTAGCGGGTAACGAAGGGATGTTACTTTGGCATGCTGTCATTAAAAGAATTACAGCCAAGACATAACTGTATTTCATCATCAAACCTTCAATGTTTCGGCCATTGGCCTGAAGGAGCATGCTGTCAGGCGATGCCCAGTTTTTCTTTCAGTAACTTGAGATAGCGGCGACTGACGGGGATGTGTTTTCCCGTGTGGGTCAATACTTCTGCTGCGCCATTCTCCATTAATTGTATTTCTTTCAGTTGCTCGGTGTTAACCATATATTGACGATGGCAACGGACGAAAGGCGTTTTCTCTTCCAGCGTTTTCAGTGAAAGTTGGGTGTAGCCAGACTGGCTAACGCCCACGACGTGCACGCCGCTGAGTTCCGAACAAAGATACTCGACTTCCTCAATTTTGAGCAAAAAAATACGGTTGTGCCCGTTGCAGGGGATATGACGAAGCAAGGGTTCTGAAATTATCTGTACGTTTTTATTTACGCTTGTGCCGCGCCGTAAACGATTTAGCGTTTTACCCAGCCGCTGTGCATCCAGTGGTTTCAGTAAATAGTCAAAAGCATGTTCTTCAAATGCTCTCACCGCGTACTCATCATAGGCTGTCACGAAGACGACATAAGGCATATTCTCTGGATCCAACATGGCGACCAGCTCTAATCCGCTGACCTTTGGCATCTGTATATCCAGAAAAATGACATCCGGTTGCAACCGATGAATCGCAGGTATTGCCTCCAGCGCATTGCTGCACTGTGCAATGATGGTGATATCAGATTCATTTTCCAGTAACAGACTGAGCTCTTCACGTGCCAGCTGTTCGTCATCGATGATTATCGCTTTCAGCATCCTTCCCCCTTGTTGGCGTGATTCTATCATTATTCACACTGGACAGAGGTATGGTTGCGTCGGGAAGTGATTGGGCATGCAGAGATTGTTTTTATGACAATATTTAGGGTGGTAATTTTTTATTTACACCAGTTGGATTGAAATCTTTACGGTTCGTGTTATGGTGTAAACATCATGCGTAGGTCGTACAGGCAATGAAGTGTACAGACAATAGATTGTACAGACAGTCGCGAACATACCGAACTTTTCAGGAATGGGATCATGCAAAAAGATTCACTTAACAATATTAATATCAGTGCAGAACAGGTTTTGATTACCCCCGATGAATTGAAAGCCAAGTTTCCACTTAACGATGCAGAGCAACGCGATATTGCCCAAGCGAGAGCAACCATTGCGGATATCATTCATGGCCGTGACGATCGTCTACTGATCGTCTGTGGGCCTTGCTCGATTCATGACACCGATGCCGCGTTGGAATACGCACGTCGTCTGCAATCGCTCTCCGCTGAATTAAACGATCGCCTCTATATTGTAATGCGCGTTTATTTTGAAAAACCACGTACTACCGTGGGCTGGAAAGGACTCATCAACGATCCATTCATGGATGGCTCATTTGATGTGGAATCAGGGCTGCATATCGCGCGCGGCCTGCTGCTGGAATTGGTGAATATGGGGCTGCCGCTGGCGACCGAAGCACTTGATCCAAACAGCCCGCAGTATCTGGGCGACTTGTTCAGCTGGTCGGCTATTGGCGCTCGTACAACTGAATCACAAACGCACCGTGAGATGGCTTCCGGCCTGTCAATGCCTGTTGGGTTCAAAAACGGCACGGATGGCAGCCTGGGAACGGCGATCAATGCGATGAGAGCGGCCGCAATGCCGCATCGTTTTGTGGGCATCAACCAAACGGGCCAGGTTTGTCTGCTACAAACGCAGGGGAACATTGATGGCCACGTGATTCTGCGCGGTGGTAAAAAACCAAACTACAGTGCGCAGGATGTCGCTGAATGTGAAAAACAGATGCAGGATGCGGGACTGAGACCGGCGCTGATGATAGATTGTAGTCACGGTAATTCGAATAAAGACTACCGCCGTCAGCCACTTGTTGTTGAATCTGCGATTGAACAAATTAAGGCGGGAAATCGTTCCATTATAGGACTGATGCTGGAAAGCCACCTTAACGAGGGGAGCCAGTCTTCAGAACAGCCGCGTTCAGATATGCGCTACGGTGTATCAGTCACGGATGCCTGTATCAGTTGGGAAAGTACAGAAGCGCTGCTGCGTTCCGTTCATCAAGAGCTGAGTGCTGCGCGTGTGAAACATTCAGGAGAGTAACAAGATATGGTAGCTGAACTGACCGCATTACGTGATCAGATAGATGAGGTGGATAAGGAGCTTGTCGCGCTGTTATCACGTCGGTTGCGTTTGGTGGCGGAAGTGGGTGAAGTGAAAAGCCGCTATGGCTTGCCTATTTATGCACCCGATCGTGAAGCGGCCATGCTCAGCTCACGCCGTCAAGAGGCGGCGTCGATGGGGGTTCCACCGGATCTCATTGAAGATATCCTGCGGCGAACCATGCGCGAATCCTATACCAGCGAAAATGACAAAGGCTTTAAAACGCTGTGTCCGCAGTTGCGCCCGGTCGTCATCATCGGTGGCCGTGGTCAAATGGGCAACCTGTTTGAAAAAATGCTGACGCTGTCGGGATACCAGGTCAAGATTCTTGAACAGGATGATTGGCCGCGCGCAGATGAACTGCTGTCTGACGCGGGTATGGTGATTGTTAGCGTGCCGATTCACGTTACTGAGCAGGTTATTGCTCGCCTTCCTGCTTTACCGGATGACTGTATTTTGGTTGATCTGGCATCGGTAAAAAATGGCCCGCTTCAGGCGATGCTGGCGGCACATAGTGGTCCGGTACTGGGTCTGCACCCGATGTTCGGGCCAGACAGCGGGAGCCTTGCCAAGCAGGTTGTCGTCTATTGCGATGGTCGGCAGCCGGAAGCTTACCAGTGGTTGCTGGAACAGATTCAGGTATGGGGCGCGCGTTTGCATCGCATTAGTGCAGTCGAACACGATCAGAACATGATGTTTATTCAGGCATTGCGTCACTTTGCGACATTTGCTTATGGCCTGCATTTAGCCGAAGAGAATGTGCAGATTGAGCAGCTGTTGGCGCTGTCATCACCAATCTATCGTCTGGAGTTGATCATGGTCGGGCGTCTGTTTGCACAGGATCCGCAACTGTATGCCGACATTATTATGTCTTCAGAGGATAATCTGGCGTTGATTAAGCGTTACTACAAACGCTTTGGTGAAGCGATTACGTTACTGGAGCAGACGGATAAAGCCGAGTTTATTAACAGCTTCAAAAAAGTCGAACACTGGTTTGGTGACTATGCCAAACGTTTTCAGGCGGAGAGCCGGGTACTTTTACGGCAGGCAAACGATATTCGTCAGTAAGTACGTTTGCGCTTCAGGCTGTGTTTGATAGTTGAATTTTATCCGATATTAGAATTGTGTTCGAGAAGCCATCCCGGTGAAAATCAGGATGGCTTTTTCAATGATTCGTCCGTATCGACTATTCGTTCACATCGACGGGGACGACGTTTTCACTGGGGTAACAGCCCAACACTTTTAACGATCGGGTAATGGGAGCTAATCCTTTTAGCGCTTTCTGCATGGCATCGCTGCGCAGGTTGGCCTGTACGTCAAGATAGAACATCTCTTCCCACGGGTTACCGTTGATCGGCCTGGATTCCAGCTTGGTCATCACAATGCCGTTATCACGCAATACTAATAGCGCTTCCACCAGTGCGCCGGACTGTTGGCCGGTTGCCATAATTAGCGTGGTTTTTGCTGGTACTTGTTCAGTCACGTCAATCGGCTTACGTGCTAACACAATGAAACGAGTGATGTTTTGCGACTGATTTGCCAGATCGTGTTCCAGCACCTGTAGCTGATACAGCTGACCGCCGGCTTCGCTGCCGAGTGCCGCTGCTTTTGGTGAGTTGAGCGCCGCGACTTTTTCCATCGCCGCAGCGGTGCTTTCACAATATTCAATCTTCCAGTGTGGAAAACGATTAATGAAATGGCTGCACTGCTGGAACGGTTGTGGGTGACTATAAACCGTTTCGATCTGTTCCAGCGACGTATCGGTGGCCACCAGAACGCAGTGATTTATCGGGTTGGTTAATTCGCCGACAATGGATAATCCGGTGTGTTGCAGCAGGTCATAGACATCGTTTATCGAGCCGGAGCTGGTGTTTTCAATCGGCAGTACGGCATAGTCCGCTTGCCCTGTTTCCACCATGTTAAAGATATCTTGAAACTTTTGGCAGCCACATTCGATAAGTTGCTCGAAGTGTCGTGCGGCATACTGGCGGGCGGCAAGATGGGAATAAGACCCTTTCGGACCGAGAAACGCAATACGAGCAGAATGTGATGTTGTTTGGTTGAGGTGATGCTGTAAGAGAGCCTGCTGCGTCAGTACCGAATCTTCAATAATGAGCTGAAATAAGCGGGTAATATAGTGACCATCAAGATGATGCTTTTTCCCAGCGGCGGTCAGCTTGTCCAACAAATCACGTTCACGCTCTTTGTCACGGATAGGGCGATGTGAATGTAATTTGCTGCGGGCAACATCTAGCGCCAGTTCTCGCCTTTGTGCCAACAATTCAATTAATTGCAGATCCAATGCGCTGATGCGTTCTCGCAGTGCCAGTAATGGGTTGTCTGTCATGATGCTATTACCTGCCTTATGTTCTTATATAAAAAAAGCCTCCTGGTCAGGAGGCTTTTTTGTTCGTCTTCGTATTCTTGCTCTTACGACGAATCGCCTCCCAAATCAGGGGAAGGTGAAAAAGAATACGAAGAAAAACAGTTTATTTGTCATGCGTGCTCGGTTAGTCAGAAAAATCCAGATTCTTAGCAGGTAAGGTAACTGTTGGCTTTTCATCCTGTCAATACAAAATCGCCACATGCAATGTTAAACCATGTCGCGCGTTGGTACTTTAGGACGTGAGTTACGGGGGGCGTAGAATGCAGAAACGCGCCCTCAGGCGCGTTATATTGACGTGAAGAGAGTGAACTACTCTTCTTGGGTCGGCTGAAGATTGGCTTCTTTGACGCTAGCGACTGCGCGTCTGGCTTCGCCTTTATGCTGGAGTTTGTCCAACTGGCGTTCGAGTTTGGTAATCAACTCATTGATGGCGGCATACATATCATCATGTTTAGCGCTGCCAACCAGCGGGCCATTTGGCGTACTGATCGTGGCATCGGCGACAAAACCCTGAGGCTCTTTTGACAGAATAATATGCGGGTTAATCAGCTGGGTTTGCCACTTATCCAGCTTAGAAAGACGGTCTTCGACATGTTGACGAATTGCGGGGGTGATATCCATTTGCTTACTGGTAATATTAATAGTCATATAAACTTACCTCTCTGCCTATGTCCGTCTTGGATGATTTCAGCATACAGTGAGTTGCGACAAAAAGCGTGATATTGATCGCTTTTTTTCGTCACTTTTTGTCAAGAAAACGGGATTTGTGAGGTGCCATCGGGAATAAGAGGGAAGTGCTTGAGAGGGCATCTGGCCTGTGCCATTATTGACAGGATGTATTGACGCCACCGCCTTGTTGTTGACTCCCGCCAAGCTGTTTTTTCTGCTCATCAATGCATTGCGAACTGTTCGAACCATAAAAAAACGGCAACCGAAGCTGCCGTCTCATTATTGTGTGACTTCTCTCGCTTATGCCGGGTTAGCCGCGATGATTTTTGCCACTTTATCCGCTTGGGCGGCAAGTTGCAGTTCACGATAGGCGTTTTCCATCAACGGCAGGGCCGTTTTTGTTGCCTGGGCATCAGGGTAATCACGCAGCATTTGCTCAACGCGATTAACTACTGCCACATAAGCGCCACGTTTCGTGTAGTATTGCGCGACAGAAAGTTCATACTTGGCCAGACGCTCTTTGAGGTAAACCAAACGCTTGTTTGCGTCGGTGGCGTATTGGCTGTTCGGATACCCCTGAATGAGCTTGCTGAAATCCCGAAATGCGGTGCGGGCGTACTGCGGATCGCGATCGGAACGATCGACGCCGAAGAAGCCTTGTAACGCGCTATCATCCAGCGCCATGTCGGTAAGGCCGCGCATGTACAGGACATAATCCACGTTTGGATGAGTCGGGTTGAGCCGCAGGAAGCGGTCAATAGAAGCTTGAGCCAATGGCAACTCTGCGGATTTGTAATAGGCGTAGATCAAATCCAACTGTACTTGCTGCGAGTAGGGACCAAACGGATACCGGTTATCCAGTGCTTCCAACTGCGTGATGGCTGCTTTAAAGTTGCCGTCTTGCAGTTTTTGTTGAGCATTGGCATAGATTTCAGATGGCGGACTATCAGGAACCGCATCTTTGGAATTGCTGGAGCAACCAGCCAGCGCCAGGCTCAACGTGGCGGCAGCCACCAGATATTTCATACGCGTCATGACGTTTTGATTATCCTCAGAATGTTATTCCGGGAGGCTGTCCGTTAAGCTCCCGATTTAGACCAGCTACAATAGTACATTATTTTAAACGGCGTCGCCGTCAAAACCCAACGTTAACGAAGAAGCTGCATAATATGGCACAACAAGTACAACTCACCGCAACGGTGGCCGAATCTCAACTCGGACAACGTTTAGATCAGGCTTTGGCCGAATTGTTCCCTGATTATTCACGATCCCGCATAAAAGAGTGGATTCTTGAGAATCGGGTACAGATTAACGGCAATGTCACCAATAAGCCAAAAGAGAAAGTACTTGGCGGCGAATCGGTAGCGATTGATGCATTGATTGAGGAAGAAGCCCGCTGGGAAGCACAGGATATCAAGCTGGATATCGTGTATGAAGATCAGGACATCCTGGTCATCAACAAACCCAGAGATCTGGTGGTTCACCCCGGTGCGGGTAACCCGGATGGGACAGTATTGAATGCCTTGTTGCATCACTATCCTGAGATTGTCGATGTGCCCCGCGCTGGGATTGTGCACCGGCTTGATAAAGATACGACAGGGCTCATGGTCGTCGCGAAAACTGTTCCAGCACAGACGCGTTTAGTTGAGGCGCTACAGGCGCGTGAAATTACCCGTGAGTACGAGGCGGTTGCGATTGGTTCGATGACTGCGGGCGGCATGGTCGATCAGCCTATCGCTCGCCACGCGACCAAGCGAACTCACATGGCGGTGCACCCAATGGGTAAGCCCGCTGTGACACATTATCGCATCATGGAACATTTCCGTGCGCATACCCGTTTGCGGTTGCGTCTGGAAACGGGGCGCACCCATCAGATTCGTGTGCATATGGCGCACATTAATCATCCTCTGGTTGGCGATCAGCTATACGGCGGTCGTCCTCGTCCACCGAGAGGCGCTTCGGAAGCGTTCATTGAGACGCTGCGTGGTTTCGATCGTCAGGCGTTACATGCCACCATGTTACGCTTCTATCATCCTATTACCGGTATTCACATGGAATGGCATGCGGAATTGCCGCAGGATATGGTCAATTTGATTGATGCGCTGAAAGCCGATACCGAAGCGTTTAAAGATCAGCTCGACTGGTAATGAATTCAATACGATAAGTGCCGATTTATCGAGGTGACGAACTATGCTGATATACCCCGACTGGCCTTTGCCAGACAGTGTGAAATCTTGTAGTACGACGCGCATCGGTGGGCATAGTGTTGCCCCTTATGATTCGTTGAATTTGGGGAATCATGTGGGCGATGAGTCCGCATGCGTTACCGCAAATCGGCACGCGCTGGTGGAAATGGCTGGTCTCCCGGCCATGCCGCATTGGCTGGAACAGGTTCATGGTACTGATGTAATTCGTATTGGTGAGGAGTCACCCGCGTCCGTTTGCGGTGATGCTGCATATACGAATAAGAAAGGGCAGGTCTGTGCGGTGATGACGGCTGACTGCCTACCCGTGCTTTTTTGTGCAATCAACGGCGATGAAGTGGCTGCTGCGCATGCTGGTTGGCGTGGATTACATGCGGGGGTGCTGGAAGAAACGTTAGCCTGTTTCCGTGCGCAGCCTAGGCAGATCATGGCGTGGCTGGGTCCCGCTATCGGGTCTGATGCTTTTGAAGTCGGTTCTGAGGTGCGAGACGCGTTTATTCAGCATGATGCTGCGGCGGCTTCAGCATTTCGGCCTGAAGGAAATAAATTTTTTGCCGATATCTACCAACTGGCAAGTTTGCGTTTACGCGCCGCAGGGGTAACGCAAATTTTTGGTGGAAACGCCTGTACTGTGAGCGAACCTCACAAATTTTTCTCTTATCGGCGTGATGGCGTGACAGGCCGTATGGCAAGTTTAATCTGGCTGATATAACCTATTGAATTAAGACGATCCAGGACAAGTAACGTTTAAATCCTGTCACGACTGGCAAAATAACCTTGAAATTTTTGAGGGATGACCTCATTTAATCTCCAGTAGCAATTTTGACCAGTGTATGGGAGGAGTTATGCGTCTGGATCGTCTTACCAACAAATTCCAACTTGCTCTTGCTGATGCTCAGTCTCTCGCCCTTGGGCGTGACCACCAGTTTATTGAACCCCTTCACTTGATGAGCGCTTTGCTTCATCAGGATGGTGGAACTGTTGGTCCACTTCTGACTGTTGCCGGAGCCAATCTTAATCACCTGAAAACCGAAATCGACCAGGCAATCACGCGTTTGCCTCAGGTTGAAGGTACCGATGGTGATGTCCAACCTTCAAGCGAGTTAGTCCGCGTATTGAATATGTGCGACAAGCTGGCGCAAAAGCGTAGCGATACCTTTATCTCTTCGGAACTTTTCGTGCTAGCTGTGCTGGAGTCTCGCGGCACGCTGGGGGATATATTGAAAAAGGCGGGTGTTACGCAGCAAGGGGTAACAAACGCGATTGATCAAGTGAGAGGGGGAGAACAAGTGAACGATCAAGGGGCTGAGGATCAGCGCCAGGCATTGAAGAAATTCACGATTGATCTCACGGAACGTGCGGAACAAGGCAAACTCGATCCTGTGATCGGGCGTGATGAAGAGATTCGCCGCACTATTCAGGTTTTGCAGCGTCGAACTAAAAATAATCCGGTATTAATTGGCGAACCCGGCGTGGGTAAAACCGCGATAGTAGAAGGGTTAGCCCAGCGTATCGTTAATGGTGAAGTGCCTGAAGGCCTGAAAAACAAGCGCGTACTTTCATTGGATATGGGCGCGTTGGTGGCTGGTGCGAAATACCGTGGTGAGTTTGAAGAACGTTTGAAAGGCGTGCTCAACGATCTATCTAAGCAGGAAGGCAGCGTCATTCTGTTTATTGATGAACTCCACACGATGGTGGGTGCGGGTAAAGCTGATGGCGCGATGGATGCTGGTAATATGCTAAAACCTGCGCTGGCTCGCGGTGAGTTGCATTGCGTCGGGGCGACCACGCTGGATGAGTATCGGCAATATATTGAAAAAGATGCGGCTCTTGAGCGCCGTTTCCAGAAGGTGTTTGTCGCGGAACCAACCGTTGAGGACACGATTGCGATTCTGCGTGGACTGAAAGAGCGCTATGAATTGCACCATCATGTACAAATCACCGATCCGGCGATTGTGGCGGCGGCAATGCTCTCTCATCGCTATATCGCGGATCGTCAATTGCCAGATAAGGCGATTGATCTGATTGATGAAGCTGCATCCAGCATTCGTATTCAGATTGATTCGAAACCCGAGCCCCTCGATCGGCTTGAGCGCCGGATCATCCAGTTAAAGCTGGAGCAACAGGCACTGAAAAAAGAATCTGATGAGGCCAGCCAAAAGCGGCTTGAATTGCTGAGTGCGGAACTTGACCAAAAAGAGCGTGAATATTCCCAGCAAGAAGAAGAGTGGAAAGCAGAAAAAGCGTCGCTGACGGGAACGCAAAATATTAAAGCGTCTTTAGAGCAGGCGAAAATTGCGCTGGAGCAGGCTCGCCGTCAGGGCGATCTGGGGAGAATGTCTGAGCTGCAATACGGCAAAATCCCTGAGCTAGAGAAACAGTTGGCGGCAGCAACGCAGCAGGAAGGGAAAACGATGCATTTGCTGCGTAATCGAGTAACGGATATTGAAATTGCCGATGTGCTGGCGCGTTGGACAGGGATTCCTGTTTCTCGCATGTTGGAAAGCGAGAAAGAAAAATTATTGCGAATGGAAGATGAGCTGCATCAGCGTGTGATTGGGCAGAACGAAGCCGTCGAAGCGGTAGCGAATTCTATTCGTCGTAGCCGGGCAGGGCTATCTGATCCTAATCGTCCAATTGGCTCCTTCCTGTTCCTTGGCCCAACGGGGGGTTGGGGAAAACGGAACTTTGCAAAACGCTGGCGACGTTCCTCTTCGACAGTGACGACGCTATGGTCCGTATTGATATGTCTGAGTTTATGGAGAAACACTCCGTTTCACGCTTGGTTGGTGCGCCTCCTGGGTATGTTGGTTATGAAGAGGGGGGATATCTGACAGAGGCTGTGCGTCGTCGTCCTTATTCGGTCATTTTGCTGGATGAGATCGAAAAAGCACATCCTGATGTGTTCAATATCCTGCTTCAGGTATTGGATGATGGTCGTCTCACCGATGGTCAGGGCAGAACGGTCGATTTCCGTAATACTGTGGTCATCATGACGTCAAACCTGGGGTCTGACCTTATTCAGGAGCGTTTTGGTGAGCGCGGCTACACCGAAATGAGAGATATGGTGCTTGAGGTCGTTAGCCACAGCTTCCGTCCTGAATTTATTAACCGTATTGATGAAGTCGTGGTTTTCCACCCACTGGGAAGAGCGCACATTACGTCGATCGCACAAATTCAGCTTCAGAGACTATACAAACGTCTTGAAGAGCGTGGATATAGCGTCACGATGACGGATGCGGCTTTAGATATGCTCGGAGAGGTCGGGTTTGATCCTGTCTATGGTGCTCGCCCGCTTAAAAGAGCGATACAGCAATTGATAGAAAACCCACTTGCTCAGCAGATACTGGGGGGGAAATTGATACCCGGTAAACCGATCATATTAGATGTTGAAGGTGAACAGATCGTCGCACGGCAATAAATCTGTGAGTGAAACGGTAAGTGATAAACGGGGGCATTCGTTAATTGATGCCCCCCGGTTTTTATACGGCGAGCTCGGATTATGTTCACTTTCTGTATGTGAAGTATGCGAAATGGAGTCTTTTGGTTTGTTTTTGAACGGTTAGAAAATAATTTGCATTTAGCGCTTGTCAGGCGGTGAGAAGTCCCTATAATGCGCCTCCACTGACACGGCAACAGCGCAAACGCAGTTGTGATGACAGGAAAAAGATTTCATAAAGCAGTCAGCAATGACTTGACTTTAAAGCGGATTAGCATAGTATATGCGACCCGCGCCACGAGAGATTGTGGCACTGCTCTTTAACAATTTAATCAGACAATCTGTGTGGGTACTCACAAGACCGTATCTTGACGATATAAAAAGTCTTGAAGAGTGAACAACAGTAAATTCATTACGAATAAACAGTTTTAATTCTTTGAGCATCGCTGACGAGTTCAGCAAATCAAACAAATCTTAAATTGAAGAGTTTGATCATGGCTCAGATTGAACGCTGGCGGCAGGCCTAACACATGCAAGTCGGGCGGTAGCACAGAGGAGCTTGCTCCTTGGGTGACGAGCGGCGGACGGGTGAGTAATGTCTGGGAAACTGCCTGATGGAGGGGGATAACTACTGGAAACGGTAGCTAATACCGCATAACGTCTTCGGACCAAAGCGGGGGACTTTCGGGCCTCGCGCCATCAGATGTGCCCAGATGGGATTAGCTGGTAGGTGAGGTAATGGCTCACCTAGGCGACGATCCCTAGCTGGTCTGAGAGGATGACCAGCCACACTGGAACTGAGACACGGTCCAGACTCCTACGGGAGGCAGCAGTGGGGAATATTGCACAATGGGCGCAAGCCTGATGCAGCCATGCCGCGTGTGTGAAGAAGGCCTTCGGGTTGTAAAGCACTTTCAGCGGGGAGGAAGGCGGTGAGATTAATACTCTCATCGATTGACGTTACCCGCAGAAGAAGCACCGGCTAACTCCGTGCCAGCAGCCGCGGTAATACGGAGGGTGCAAGCGTTAATCGGAATGACTGGGCGTAAAGCGCACGCAGGCGGTTTGTTAAGTCAGATGTGAAATCCCCGAGCTTAACTTGGGAACTGCATTTGAAACTGGCAAGCTAGAGTCTTGTAGAGGGGGGTAGAATTCCAGGTGTAGCGGTGAAATGCGTAGAGATCTGGAGGAATACCAGTGGCGAAGGCGGCCCCCTGGACAAAGACTGACGCTCAGGTGCGAAAGCGTGGGGAGCAAACAGGATTAGATACCCTGGTAGTCCACGCTGTAAACGATGTCGATTTGGAGGTTGTGCCCTTGAGGCGTGGCTTCCGGAGCTAACGCGTTAAATCGACCGCCTGGGGAGTACGGCCGCAAGGTTAAAACTCAAATGAATTGACGGGGGCCCGCACAAGCGGTGGAGCATGTGGTTTAATTCGATGCAACGCGAAGAACCTTACCTACTCTTGACATCCAGAGAACTTAGCAGAGATGCTTTGGTGCCTTCGGGAACTCTGAGACAGGTGCTGCATGGCTGTCGTCAGCTCGTGTTGTGAAATGTTGGGTTAAGTCCCGCAACGAGCGCAACCCTTATCCTTTGTTGCCAGCGGTTAGGCCGGGAACTCAAAGGAGACTGCCAGTGATAAACTGGAGGAAGGTGGGGATGACGTCAAGTCATCATGGCCCTTACGAGTAGGGCTACACACGTGCTACAATGGCGTATACAAAGAGAAGCGACCTCGCGAGAGCAAGCGGACCTCATAAAGTACGTCGTAGTCCGGATTGGAGTCTGCAACTCGACTCCATGAAGTCGGAATCGCTAGTAATCGTAGATCAGAATGCTACGGTGAATACGTTCCCGGGCCTTGTACACACCGCCCGTCACACCATGGGAGTGGGTTGCAAAAGAAGTAGGTAGCTTAACCTTCGGGAGGGCGCTTACCACTTTGTGATTCATGACTGGGGTGAAGTCGTAACAAGGTAACCGTAGGGGAACCTGCGGTTGGATCACCTCCTTACCAAGAAGATGTGCGTTGAGTGAAGTGCTCACACAGATTGTCTGATGAAAATAACGAGCAAAAGCGTCAACAAAGTACGGTGTCGTGTCCCCTTCGTCTAGAGGCCTAGGACACCGCCCTTTCACGGCGGTAACAGGGGTTCGAATCCCCTAGGGGACGCCAGCGCATCCGACCATTCCGGTGAAAGCGGGGGTCTTCAGTAAGTAATCTGCTTACCTCATATCTTAAAACTGATTAGCAATAGTCAGGGTTTAAGATATTGCTCTTTAACAATCTGGAACAAGCTGAAAATTGAAACATGACAGCTGAATATGCATGACTGCCTTCGGGTGAGTTGTGATGATTCTGTCTGTCAATGAGTCTCTCAAATAATCACAGCACGATAATGACTTTGATTTATCAAAGACACCTTCGGGTTGTGAGGTTAAGCGACTAAGCGTACACGGTGGATGCCTAGGCAGTCAGAGGCGATGAAGGGCGTGCTAATCTGCGATAAGCGTCGGTAAGCTGATATGAAGCGTTATACCCGACGATACCCGAATGGGGAAACCCAGTGTGTTTCGACACACTATCATTAACTGAATCCATAGGTTAATGAGGCGAACCGGGGGAACTGAAACATCTCAGTACCCCGAGGAAAAGAAATCAACCGAGATTCCCCCAGTAGCGGCGAGCGAACGGGGAAGAGCCCAGAACCTGAATCAGTTTGTGTGTTAGTGGAAGCGTCTGGAAAGTCGCACAGTAAAGGGTGATAGTCCCGTACACAAAAATGCACAGATTGTGAGTTCGATGAGTAGGGCGGGACACGTGACATCCTGTCTGAATATGGGGGGACCATCCTCCAAGGCTAAATACTCCTGACTGACCGATAGTGAACCAGTACCGTGAGGGAAAGGCGAAAAGAACCCCGGCGAGGGGAGTGAAACAGAACCTGAAACCGTGTACGTACAAGCAGTGGGAGCCTACTTGTTAGGTGACTGCGTACCTTTTGTATAATGGGTCAGCGACTTATATTCTGTAGCAAGGTTAACCGTTTAGGGGAGCCGCAGGGAAACCGAGTCTTAACTGGGCGTTAAGTTGCAGGGTATAGACCCGAAACCCGGTGATCTAGCCATGGGCAGGTTGAAGGTTGGGTAACACTAACTGGAGGACCGAACCGACTAATGTTGAAAAATTAGCGGATGACTTGTGGCTGGGGGTGAAAGGCCAATCAAACCGGGAGATAGCTGGTTCTCCCCGAAAGCTATTTAGGTAGCGCCTCGTGAATTCATCTTCGGGGGTAGAGCACTGTTTCGGCTAGGGGGTCATCCCGACTTACCAACCCGATGCAAACTGCGAATACCGAAGAATGTTATCACGGGAGACACACGGCGGGTGCTAACGTTCGTCGTGAAGAGGGAAACAACCCAGACCGCCAGCTAAGGTCCCAAAGTCATGGTTAAGTGGGAAACGATGTGGGAAGGCACAGACAGCCAGGATGTTGGCTTAGAAGCAGCCATCATTTAAAGAAAGCGTAATAGCTCACTGGTCGAGTCGGCCTGCGCGGAAGATGTAACGGGGCTAAACCATGCACCGAAGCTGCGGCAGCGACACTCAGGTGTTGTTGGGTAGGGGAGCGTTCTGTAAGCCTGCGAAGGTGGCCTGTGAGGGTTGCTGGAGGTATCAGAAGTGCGAATGCTGACATAAGTAACGATAATGCGGGTGAAAAACCCGCACGCCGGAAGACCAAGGGTTCCTGTCCAACGTTAATCGGGGCAGGGTGAGTCGACCCCTAAGGCGAGGCTGAAAAGCGTAGTCGATGGGAAACAGGTTAATATTCCTGTACTGGGTGTTACTGCGAAGGGGGGACGGAGAAAGCTAGGTTATCCGGGCGACGGTTGTCCCGGTTTAAGCGTGAAGGTGGGTGACTTTGGTAAATCCGGGTCATCGTTAACACTGAGGCGTGATGACGAGTCACTACGGTGATGAAGTAACTGATGCTACGCTTCCAGGAAAAGCCTCTAAGCTCCAGGTAACACCGAATCGTACCCCAAACCGACACAGGTGGTCAGGTAGAGAATACTCAGGCGCTTGAGAGAACTCGGGTGAAGGAACTAGGCAAAATGGTGCCGTAACTTCGGGAGAAGGCACGCTGGTGTAAGGTGAAGTCCCTCGCGGATGGAGCTGAGACCAGTCGAAGATACCAGCTGGCTGCAACTGTTTAATAAAAACACAGCACTGTGCAAACACGAAAGTGGACGTATACGGTGTGACGCCTGCCCGGTGCCGGAAGGTTAATTGATGGGGTTATCCGTAAGGAGAAGCTCTTGATCGAAGCCCCGGTAAACGGCGGCCGTAACTATAACGGTCCTAAGGTAGCGAAATTCCTTGTCGGGTAAGTTCCGACCTGCACGAATGGCGTAATGATGGCCAGGCTGTCTCCACCCGAGACTCAGTGAAATTGAACTCGCTGTGAAGATGCAGTGTACCCGCGGCAAGACGGAAAGACCCCGTGAACCTTTACTATAGCTTGACACTGAACCTTGAGCCTTGATGTGTAGGATAGGTGGGAGGCTTTGAAGTGTGGACGCCAGTCTGCATGGAGCCGACCTTGAAATACCACCCTTTAATGTTTGATGTTCTAACGTGGGCCCGTAAACCGGGTTGCGGACAGTGTCTGGTGGGTAGTTTGACTGGGGCGGTCTCCTCCCAAAGCGTAACGGAGGAGCACGAAGGTTAGCTAATCCTGGTCGGACATCAGGAGGTTAGTGCAAAGGCATAAGCTAGCTTGACTGCGAGAGTGACAGCTCGAGCAGGTGCGAAAGCAGGTCTTAGTGATCCGGTGGTTCTGAATGGAAGGGCCATCGCTCAACGGATAAAAGGTACTCCGGGGATAACAGGCTGATACCGCCCAAGAGTTCATATCGACGGCGGTGTTTGGCACCTCGATGTCGGCTCATCACATCCTGGGGCTGAAGTAGGTCCCAAGGGTATGGCTGTTCGCCATTTAAAGTGGTACGCGAGCTGGGTTTAGAACGTCGTGAGACAGTTCGGTCCCTATCTGCCGTGGGCGCTGGAAGATTGAGAGGGGTTGCTCCTAGTACGAGAGGACCGGAGTGAACGCACCACTGGTGTACGGGTTGTGATGCCAATTGCATTGCCCGGTAGCTAAGTGCGGAAGAGATAACCGCTGAAAGCATCTAAGCGGGAAACTTGCCTCGAGATGAGTCTTCCCTGGGTACTTGATACCCCTGAAGGGCCGTTGAAGACGACGACGTAGATAGGCTGGGTGTGTAAGCGTAGCGATACGTTGAGCTGACCAGTACTAATGACCCGAGAGGCTTAACCTTACAACACCGAAGGTGTTTTGTGAGGCGACTCATAAAAAACAATACTCAGCTTGTTCGAAGATTGGTTCTGATGGTTGTGCAGAGAGAAGCGAAAGCGACTGAAGTGCGACGGTTGGAATGAAACAGAATTTGCCTGGCGGCGATAGCGCGGTGGTCCCACCTGACCCCATGCCGAACTCAGAAGTGAAACGCCGTAGCGCCGATGGTAGTGTGGGGCTTCCCCATGTGAGAGTAGGGAACTGCCAGGCATCAAATTAAGCAGTAAGCCGGAGTAATCTGGTGGTTGTAAAGGAATTCGGTGGAGCGGTAGTTCAGTTGGTTAGAATACCTGCCTGTCACGCAGGGGGTCGCGGGTTCGAGCCCCGTCCGTTCCGCCACTTATTATGCAAAAAGCCCTAAGTTAACGCTTAAGGCTTTTTGCATATCTGGTCATTCGAATTTTATATGGATTCCTCTCTTCCTCTACTTTCTGTTTTTCCCACTATTCTTTCCTTCCCTATCTCCGAGCGTACATTGCAAGTCTGCGATAAAATTCTTATAACAGAAGAGAGCTCTTTTTTGATAGGGTATTTAGTGTATTGAAATTGATAGTGGGTAAGGTGTGCGGAAAAAAACCTATGCAATGAGGTATGTTGCCGGCCAACCGGTTGAACGTATCTTTCCTCCCGGGGAAATGCATTATCCGGGGCAAGCTCTACCGACAGGCTCATTGTTGCTGGAGGGCGATATTTTACGCGTAATGGTGTGGAATATTTTCAAGCAACAACGAATGAATTGGCTTTCCGTCCTACAGAATTTCGGTAAGGATACTCAGCTAGTTCTGTTGCAGGAGGCGCAAAGTACGCCAGATCTCATCCGTTTTGCAACCAGTAACTACCTTTCCGCCGATCAGGTGCCCGCTATTATTCTCCCGCAACATCCTTCTGGTGTGATGACGCTATCAGCGGCTCAGCCGGTATATTGCTGTCCTTTACGTGAAAGGGAGCCTTTGCTGCGTTTGGCCAAATCCTCCCTGGTGACGGTCTATGCGCTTCAGAATGGGCAGAGACTGATGGTTATCAATATCCATGCAGTTAACTTTAGTTTTGGTGTTGAGGTGTATACCAAGCAGTTAGCTGCAATTGGGGAACAACTCGCCCATCATCAAGGGCCTGCTATTATGGCTGGGGATTTTAATGCATGGAGTCAGCAGCGTATCAACGCACTTAACCGATTTGCGACAACGATGGGGCTAATGGAAGTGCATTTCGTTGATGACCAACGGCGCAAGGCATTTGGTCGACCGCTAGATTTCATCTTTTACCGTGAGCTAACCGTAAATCAGTCTTCTGTACTTGTGACTCAAGCTTCAGATCACAACCCACTGCTCGTTGAGTTTAGCCTGATTTAATCACTATAAAAAAACAGCCCTCATACATCTGTATGAGGGCTGTTTCTTGTTACTGACTCAGATATGACGTTAAGAATCAGGCTTTATATTGCTGCTAACGTAAAGCGTCAGACGATCGCCCGGCTGGATGTTAGCATTCTTGTTGATAACAGTATTCCAGCGCATCACATCAGCGATATTTACGCCGTGACGTTTGGCAATGCTTGCCAGCGAATCACCCTTACGAACTTGATAGGTGATAGAGCTGCTATTGCCTGAAGCTTTGGCAACTTGCAGGGTCTGACCAACCTTGAGCGCACCAGCGCTACGCAGATTGTTCCAGCTTTGCAAATCTTTCGTACTGACATTAAGCCGCGCTGCAATTGCTGATAAAGTATCGCCTGAGCGTACCTTATACTGCTGTGATGCTGTCGTTGGCTGTGCTTGCGCTAAGCGTGTTGGTTGAATCGCTGCGATGTCACCATCAGCTAGTGAATCTTTCAACTGCTCAACGTGAGCTTTAGGAACCATAATGTAATGTGGCCCATTGGGTGCGGTGACATTACGCTTATAGCCCGAGTTATAGCTCTTCAGCTTATTCAACGACAGACCCGCCATCTCAGCGGCTTGTGTCAATTCTATCTGCTGTCCCAGTTCAACCTTTGCTAATGCTCGGCTTTCATTGGGTTGCGGCAGACTTACGCCGTACTTCTTGCTGTTCTTCAGAATATCGCTCAAGGCCAGCATCTTAGGAACATAAATTGACGTTTCACGCGGTAACGCCAATGCCCAGAAGTTGGTTGATTTCCCTTTCGCTTTATTCGCTTTCATTGCCTGCATGACGCGTCCTTCACCACTGTTATAAGCGGCAACGGTTAATAACCAATCGCCATCAAACATGCTGTTGAGCCGCTGCATCATATCCAGCGCAGCCGTCGTAGACGCAATCACGTCGCGACGTCCGTCGTACCATTGGTTCTGTTTCAAACCATAGTTACGTCCTGTACCAGGGACAATCTGCCATAGCCCAGCGGCATTGGCGGATGATGTGGCACTTGGATCAAAAGCGCTCTCCACTATGGGTAGCAGTACCAGTTCCATCGGCATTTTACGTTGCTTAATCTGCTCGACTATCCAGTACATGTACGGCTCTGCCCGTAATGTTACATCGTGGAGATAGCTCTTATTTTTCAAATAACGCGTTTTTTGCTCGCGGATCCGGGCGTTATCCGGAACCTCCATCTTCAGCTCGTCGCCAATGAAGTTCCACAGATCTCGTTGCGCAAGGCTATCGTCATCTAACCATCGCGCTGAGGCCTCTCGACCATCTGTGTACTTTCCTGCTTCACTTTGACTTGCCGAAGACAAACTCTGTGCATGCTGCTTGGGTTGCGAGGTGTCATGTGGTGAAACCTGACAACCCGCCAGCAAGACTGAGGCGATGATTATCGCTTTAGCCTTCATATGTTGGTCAATAGTTTGCTTAAAAGACGAGCAAGGATACTTTGATTAGAGGAATAGCACAACCTAAACCTTCAGAAGTAGTCTTTCTTGCTGCGTAGCATCTCAAAAGCTTGCCAATTCTCTATATTTTCAGGTTCTTTTGATAATTTTCTTTTTAAATCAAGTTCATGGCAACGAAGAAATAGGTTGATTCTTCTTTCCAGTCCTAATGTTGTTGGTAAACTAGACTGCGATTTTTCTCGTATCTGACTGATTTCATGGAGATAAGCTTCGATATCTTGATCTTCAGGCCATATAGCATTAGAGAATCTTAAGTTTGATAGCGTGTATTCATGCGCACAGCACACTACCGTATCATCAGGAAAAGCTGATATTTTCTGAATGGATTCATACATTTGTTTCGGTGTGCCTTCAAAAATACGACCGCATCCCGCTGAAAACAGGGTATCGCCACAGAACAAAAATGGCGCATTATAGTAGGCAATATGACCAGATGTGTGCCCTGGAACCTCAATTACAGAAAATTCCGAATTTAACAAAGAGACGGAATTTCCTTCCTCAACCAGGCTGGTTGCGCCACATTTAGCAGTTTCTTTTGGGCCAAAAACAGGCAGATTAGGGTAGTGCTTGAGGAGTTCACTGACGCCCCCCACATGGTCGTTATGGTGGTGAGTGAGTAAGATAGCTTCAGGAAAAAGTGCATGTTGATCGAGCGCTTTAAGCACCGGGGGCGCTTCACCAGGATCGACGATCACACAGCGGTTTTCTTTATTGCTCAATAGCCAAATGTAGTTGTCCTGAAGTGCGGGGATACTGATAAGATTCATTCATCACCTCTTTTTGCGAGTAGCCTGAGGACGAGAACAGAAGATGAAATCGGCACAAATCCCTCAGACCATTGTTGCACCTGATTCATGGGATGATATCACCGGTGGGCAATTTTATCGCGAGTCGCTGGAGTTGGCTTTATTTCCATGGTGGCCAAAGCTCTTTGGCTTCCATCTTATTAAGGTCGGAGCGCTGAGTGCGGAAATCCACATCACGGAGTGCGCGATTGCGCATCAGGTTAACGTGGCTCCACACGGTGATAATCTTCAGGTCGTGGCTGATGCTCATCAATTACCGTTCTCTGAAAAGTCGATTGATGCCTGTCTGCTCGCTCAAACGTTATCTTATTCCTCGGACCCACATCGTGTTTTGCGTGAAGTTGACCGTGTTTTGGTCGACGATGGGTGGTTAATTTTGAGCACGTTTAATCCGATCAGTCTGGTTGGCCTAGGTAAGTTGATCCCCAGACTCAATAAAAAGCATCCCTATTGCAGCCGCATGTTTACTCAAATGCGTATCACGGACTGGTTGGGACTTTTGAACTATGAGGTTATCCATCAGACCCATTTTCACGTTACGCCATGGAGAAGAAATAAAGGGAAGTTGAATAAACATATCCCGATGTTAGGATGCCTGACGCTGATTATTGCCCGAAAGCGCACGATTCCGCTGACGTTTACGCCAATGAGGACACGGTTGCGTAAAGCATCGGTGCGCCGCACGGTGGGCGCAACAAAGATATATCGGCGATGAGACGCATGCCTATGGTGATTTACTCCGCCTGATAGCCGGTGTCATCAAGCGTTGGCGCACTCGCGGCGGCGCGAGCGAGTTCATCACAGCGCTCATTTTCAGGGTGTCCGGCATGTCCTTTTACCCACTCCCAGCGCACAGAATGGCGTTGAATCGCGGTATCCAGCCTTTGCCAAAGATCGACATTTTTAACCGGTTTTTTGTCGGCGGTTTTCCAGCCCCGCTTTTTCCAGTTATGAATCCAACTGGTTATCCCTTGACGAACATATTGGCTGTCAGTGCAGAGCACGACATCACACTCGGTCGTCAGCGTTTCAAGCGCTGCAATAGCGGCCATCAACTCCATTCTGTTATTCGTCGTAAGACGATAGCCTGCACTTAACGGTTTTTCGTGCTGCTTGTAGCGCAGCAGGGCGCCATAACCACCGGGGCCGGGATTACCGAGGCACGATCCGTCGGTGAAAATTTCTACCTGTTTGCGCATCTCTGGTAGACTCTCCCTTATGGTAAAAACGGCAAGTCTGACATAAACGAAAACGATGAGCACTGAAATTACGCGACAAATCGTCCTGGATACAGAAACCACCGGTATGAATATGCTGGGGGTTCACTACGAAGGGCATAAAATTATCGAGATCGGTGCGGTTGAAGTGATTAACCGCCGCCTGACAGGCCGTCATTTTCACGTCTACATCAAACCCGATCGTTTAGTGGATCCCGAAGCGTATAACGTACACGGTATCAGCGATGAGTTTCTTGCTGACTATCCGACGTATGCCGATATCGTGGATGAGTTCCTCGATTTTATCCGTGGCGCGGAACTGGTCATCCATAACGCAACGTTTGATATCGGCTTTATGGATTATGAATTTCGGTTGCTGAATCGGGATATTCCTAAGACGGAGACGTTCTGTAAGATCACCGATAGCCTGTTGATGGCGCGGAAGATCTTTCCCGGCAAGCGCAACAGTTTGGATGCGCTTTGCGACCGCTACCAGATAGATAACAGTAAGCGTACGCTGCACGGCGCATTGCTCGATGCCGAGATTCTGGCTGAAGTTTATCTGGCGATGACCGGTGGTCAAACGTCTCTAGCTTTCTCAATGGAAGGCGAAACGCAGCAGAAGAATGAGAATACTGAAACGATCCAGAGAATTGTTCGTCCTCAATCGGCGTTAAAGGTGCTTTATGCAGATGAGGCTGAACTGTTAGCACATGAACAGCGTCTGGATTTAATTGCGAAAAAGGGCGGTAGCTGCTTGTGGCGGGCTGAATAATATCGCCGGAGCGCCGACCTTGATGTAGTGAAATAGAGCGCTCTCGTGCACCACGGGCGAGAGAATAATCAGTAAGATGAAATTATAAGCAAACAGAAACGGTTAGTTATAAAAAGCATTGACGTAATAGTGCCATCATCTTAGTATTCATCCCGCTCAGTGAGCATGAGTGGAGCGGTAGTTCAGTTGGTTAGAATACCTGCCTGTCACGCAGGGGGTCGCGGGTTCGAGCCCCGTCCGTTCCGCCACTTATTATGAAGACCCTGAATCAGCAATGATTCAGGGTTTTTTCATTTCTGGGTTTATCGAAAAAGACTGTAGATAAGCGGCTATAGAAAAATGCGGCCGCCTGAAAAACAGCGGCCGTTTTTTTAGAAATCCCAATCTTCGTCTTCAGTATTGACGGCTTTACCGATCACATAAGATGAACCGGAGCCAGAGAAGAAGTCGTGGTTCTCATCCGCGTTTGGCGATAGCGCCGAAAGAATCGCGGGATTCACATCCGTCATGCTGGCGGGGAACAGCGCTTCATAACCCAGATTCATTAGCGCTTTGTTCGCGTTGTAGTGGAGGAATTTCTTCACATCTTCCGTCCAGCCGACGCCGTCATACAGTTCCTGCGTATACAACACCTCATTGTCGTACAAATCCTGTAGCAGATCGTAGGCGAAATTCTTCACATGTTGCTGACGAGCGGGATCGGCCTTCGCCAACCCGCGTTGGAATTTGTAGCCGATATAGTAGCCGTGTACCGCTTCGTCGCGGATGATGAGTCGGATTAAATCCGCCGTGTTGGTCAGTTTGGCGCGGCTTGACCAGTACATCGGCAGGTAGAATCCAGAATAGAACAGGAATGACTCCAGAAACACGCTAGCGACTTTCTTCATCAGCGGATCGTCACTACGGTAGTGCGACAGAATAATGTCGGACTTCTTCTGTAGTGCTGGATTCTCTTCGCTCCAGCGATACGCATCGTCCACTTCACTCGTCAGGCACAGCGTCGAGAAAATCGAGCTGTACGAACGAGCGTGCACCGCTTCCATAAAGCTGATGTTAGACAGCACGGCTTCTTCATGTGGCGTCACCGCATCGGGCATAAGTGTCGGTGCGCCCAGCGTATTTTGGATGGTGTCCAGCAGCGTAAGACCAGTGAAAACGCGGATCGTCAACTGACGTTCGCGGGCATTCAACGTACTCCAGGACGGAATATCGTTCGACAGTGGCACCTTTTCTGGTAGCCAGAAGTTAGAGGTCAGGCGGTTCCAGACTTCCAAATCTTTATCGTCTTCAATTTTATTCCAGTTAATCGCCTGGACGCGAGAGAGTGCGGTCATGCTTCGATTTCCTTCCGCGATGGCTTATAGCGCACAGGACACACAGCCCTGAACTTCGGTGCCTTCCAGCGCCATCTGCCGTATGCGAATGTAGTAAATAGTCTTAATGCCTTTGGTCCAGGCGTAGATCTGAGCTTTATTGATGTCACGCGTCGTGGCGGTATCACGGAAAAACAGCGTCAGCGACAGTCCCTGATCGACGTGCTGCGTGGCGGCGGCATAGGTATCGATAATCTTCTGCGGCCCGATTTCATAGGCATCCTGGTAATACTCCAGATTGTCATTGTTCATATACGGGGCAGGGTAGTAGACGCGGCCGATCTTGCCCTCTTTACGAATTTCGATGCGTGACACAATCGGGTGAATACTGGACGTCGAGTGGTTGATATACGAAATTGAACCGGTCGGTGGCACGGCCTGCAAGTTCTGGTTATAAATGCCGTGTGCCATAACGGATTCGCGTAGTGCCGCCCAGTCCTGTTGAGTGGGAATGTCGATGTCAGCCAGTTCAAACAGTTCACGGGCGCGTGCCGTTGTCGGTTCCCAACGCTGTTCAATGTATTTATCAAAATACTCGCCCGTGGCGTATTTGGAGTGTTCGAAGCCAGAGAAGCGCTGATTTCGCTCCATTGCTAACGCATTCGATGCCCGAATCGCGTGGAAAGCGACGGTGTAGAAATAGATATTGGTGAAATCGACAGCTTCTTCTGTACCGTAAAAGATACGTTCTTTCGCCAGATAGCCGTGCAGGTTCATCTGGCCTAAGCCAATCGCATGTGACTCGTCGTTGCCTTTCTCGATGGACGGTACGGAGCGGATGTGGCTCATGTCGGAAACGGCGGTCAGCGCGCGGATCGCCAATTCAACCGTCTGGCCGAAATCGGGCGAGGCCATTGCGTTGGCAATATTCATCGAGCCGAGGTTACAGGAAATGTCCTTGCCAATGTGGCGATAGCCAAGATCGTCGTCGTACAGGCTGGCGTCGTTGACCTGCAAAATTTCAGAGCACAGGTTACTCATATTGATGCGGCCGTGAATCGGGTTCGCGCGATTCACGGTATCCTCAAACATCATGTAGGGATAGCCGGACTCGAACTGGATTTCGGCGAGGATCTGGAAGAATTCGCGCGCCTTGATTTGGGATTTGCGGATGCGCTTGTCGTTCACCATCTCGTGATATTTTTCGGTGACGCTAATTTCCGACAGCGGCACGCCATAAACTTGTTCGGCGTCATAAGGCGAGAACAGGTACATCACCTGATTATTCTTCGCTAACTGGAACGTAATATCGGGGATGACCACCCCCAAAGACAGCGTTTTGATGCGAATTTTCTCATCAGCATTTTCCCGCTTGGTATCCAGAAAACGCAGAATATCGGGGTGATGTGCATGCAGGTACACCGCACCTGCACCCTGACGCGCTCCAAGCTGGTTAGCGTAGGAGAAGGCATCTTCCAGCATTTTCATGATCGGGATAATGCCGGACGACTGGTTTTCGATACGTTTGATCGGCGCACCGGTTTCGCGGATGTTACTGAGCATGAAAGCCACGCCGCCGCCGCGTTTTGAGAGCTGAAGCGCGGAGTTAATCGCGCGACCAATCGACTCCATATTGTCTTCAATGCGCAGCAGGAAGCAGGAAACCAGTTCGCCGCGCTGCTTTTTGCCGCAATTGAGGAACGTGGGAGTCGCGGGCTGGAAGCGTCCACTGATGATTTCATCGACCAGCGCGCTAGCCAGTGCGGTGTCCCCTTTGGCGAGGGTCAATGCCACGAGGCAGACGCGATCTTCATAGCGCTCCAGATAGCGTTTGCCGTCAAAGGTTTTCAGCGTATAGCCGGTGTAGTATTTGAACGCACCCAGAAAGGTTTGAAAGCGGAATTTGTGAGCGTAAGCCTGCTGGAAAAGGCTTTTGATGAAATCAAACTGATATTGCTCCAGCACGTCTGCTTCGTAGTAGCCTTCTTCCACCAGATAACGCAGCTTTTCTTCCAGGTTGTGGAAGAACACGGTGTTCTGGTTTACATGCTGTAGGAAATAACGGCGTGCCGCGAGCTTATCCATATCGAACTGGATATTCCCCTCTGCGTCGTAGAGGTTGAGCATCGCGTTCAGCGCATGGTAGTCGAGTGTATGGTAATCGAGCGAGTGGGCATCCGAGTCTGTCTTGGTTGCTTTTGCACTCACGTGGTCTGTTGTTGCCAAAATTCAGTTACTCCCTTACGCACGTTTGCAACGTCTTCTGCCGTGCCGAGCAATTCAAAGCGGTACAGGTAAGGCACCTGACATTTCTGCGCAATGATGTCACCGGCGATGCAGTACGCTGCACCAAAATTGGTATTGCCTGCGGCAATCACGCCGCGCAGGTAAGCGCGATTGTGCGGATCGTTGAGAAAGATGATGACCTGACGCGGCACAGCCCCTTTCGTGCTGCCTCCGCCGTAGCTGGGGACAACCAGGATATAGGGGCGATCAACTTTCAATGCAGGCTGTTCTGTCGCTATCGGGATTCTCAGGGCGGGTAAGCTCACCCTGGAAATGAAGCGATGCGTGTTTTCCGACTGGCTGGAGAAATAGACCAGCGGGTTCATATTGCCCCCTTACTGCAATTGCAGGGCGGCGTTCAGAGTACTGATCTTATCCGGGCGGAAACCGCTCCAATGATCGTCGGCCGTCATCACGACGGGCACCTGCTGATAGCCCAACGCTCTTACCTGCTGTAACGCCTGTTCATCTTCAGTTAAGTCCACCAGTTGATAGTGAATTCCTTGCTTATCCAGCGCACGACATGTGGCGTTGCATTGAACACAATCCGGCTTAGTGAAAATAGTAATACGCATGATTCGTATTTATCCTTTGGCGTGAAAGAAGTATGTCGGAGCGGCTATCCCCAGGGCATATGCACCCGAACCGATCCACTGGGTAGCGACGCGTTACGCGAGCGCCACACAAAGAATACTAGATGTGGGTGTTTTAAATTTCAACCACACAAGATATATGATTTTTAGTTGACCTTATACAAATTGACGCAAACCCTGATGCAGCAAGGCTGGTAGAGAATGCAAGTAAAAAATGCAGAAAGAAATAAATGTGATGCGCATCATTTTTGACGAAATAGTGTGCGAAGAAATGAAAGAGAGATGAACTCACTACACCTCAATCTTCCTCAGGCGCTGTACCTTGTACATAAATACAAGGAGTCATCATGGGTTTTGTCCTTATCCGGCGTAAAAATTATGCAGCGGTGGGTATGAACACCGAGTGAGCGGCATGGAGGCTGCGAAAGCCAGTGCCGCGTCGGGAACGCGTCACTGGCGGCTCGAAGAGTGGTCATGAACACCGATGGCCCCGCGTAGCGGCATAATTTAGCCGGAAGCCTGGGTTCGCAGGGGTGCGGCGATTGAGCGCCCCTGCGTCGGGCGCGTGCTACGGGGTAGCATGAAAATGATGACACCATCGCGCACGAAACCGTCTCTTCGTCGGCATAAAAATGTAACTAAGAGACAACCCTGTGAAGGGAGAGGTATCGATTACATTACTGGTAGATTTCTGCCGTAATAGATTTCCTGCATTTCGTGATACAGCAGATCGGTGATTCTTTTCCGTTCAGCAGCGCTGAGTTCTTCCGGGCTGACGTTGAACAAGTAGTGTTTCAGGTCGAAGTCTTTCAATAGCATTTTGGTATGGAAGATATTTTCCTGATACACGTTCACGTCCATCATGTGATAAAGCGCTTTCATGTCCTCGGACATGAAGTTCTGAATCGAGTTGATCTGGTGATCGATGAAATGTTTTATGCCATTGACATCACGGGTAAATCCCCGCACGCGATAGTCGATGGTCACAATATCGGATTCAAGCTGGTGGATGAGGTAGTTCAGCGCCTTCAGCGGTGAAATTACGCCACAGGTAGACACTTCGATATCTGCGCGGAAGGTACAAAGCCCGCCTTCCGGGTGGCTTTCTGGATAGGTATGAACACAGATATGGCTTTTATCCAGATGCGCGACGACGGAATGGGGCAGCGGCCCTGGGTGTTCGGAGGTATCGACATCGCGCGGATCGATGGGTTCTTCGCTGACCAAGATGGTCACGCTGGCGCCTTGTGGTTCATAGTCCTGACGTGCGATGTTAAGGACGTTGGCACCGATAATTGAGCAGGTTTCAGTGAGGATTTCTGTTAAACGGTTAGCGTTATATTGTTCGTCGATATAGGCGATATAACCGTCACGATCGTCGGCCGTTTTGGTGTAACAGATATCGTAGATACAAAAACTCAGGCTTTTCGTCAGGTTGTTAAAGCCGTGTAGTTTCAGCTTGTGCAATTTACGTCACCCCCTTGTGGTTATGTGATCACCCTAAGTGATGGATTCTTGCGCTTTCTGTAGCGCGCTTAACAGGTACTGTGGCAGGGCAAAACTGCCGATATGAACATCAGGCGTGTAATAGCGACAGGTGATGCCGGATTGAGCAAAACGCTGGTGCAGCGTGGCGGCGTCTATCTGACGCAGTGCCGGGTTATTGCTGGCCCAGGCGAACGTCATAATGCCGCCGTAATACGTCGGGATCGCCGCCTGATAAAAGCTGACATCACTGAAATAGTGGCTGAGTTTTTTATGGCTACCGACGGCTTCATCCTGTTGCAGGAAGCATACGCCATTCTGTGCGACGAAAATTCCGCCTTCATTCAGGCAGCGTGCGCAACCCTGATAGAAATCAGAGGTGAACAGGCTTTCGCCGGGGCCGATGGGGTCGGTGCAATCGGAAATAATGACGTCAAACTTTTCACTACACTGTCGGACGAAATTAACACCGTCATCAATCACCAGATTAAAACGCGGGTCGTCATAGCTACCGGCGCTGTGATTGGGCAAGTACTGGCGACAGAACTCCACCACGCCCGCATCGATCTCCACCATCGTGATCTGTTCGACGCTATGGTGTCGGCTGACTTCCCGCAGCATACCGCCATCGCCGCCACCGATAATCAGGACGCGTTTGGCGTTGCCGTGTGACAGAAGAGGAACGTGGGTGAGCATTTCGTGATAGATGAATTCATCGCGCTCGGTGGTTTGCACCACGCCGTCGAGCGCCATGACACGGCCTAATGCGTCGTTTTCAAAAATGATGAGATCTTGATGATCGGTCTTCTCGTGATACAACACGCGATCAACCGAAAAATACTGGCCAAAGTTGGCATGCAGGGTTTCATACCAAATTTCTTTCTGGGACATGTTAGGGCTTCCTCCGCGATAACAGCCATGAAAATTGGCGCGCCATCATAGCCGACTCTTTTACCGCTTGCACGGTCAAATTTCAGTCAGCGCGGAGGAGGGGGAAGGGCGTTACTGCGCGTAGGAAAGTAAACCGAGCGAATTACGTGCCAGGGACTGGCATTTTTTCGGGGTCGGGATAGCGATTTTACTCAGATCGCGATAGCTGTCTTCGCCCATCGCGGTCATGTCGTAGGCGCTGTAGTTGCTGAGATCCCAGCGGTTCTGCTGAGCAAAGGCGACCAGCGTCCGACGAATCTGCTCATTCGGCAGATCCTGATAGCCACAGTGGTTTTTCAAATAAACAAAGATCGCGGTCAGATCGGCAAGATCTTCCGCTTCAAATTCATTCAGCGCCTTGCTGGCGGAAGAGAAGCTCATCAGGCTTAGCAGGAGCAGAGCCAGCGCAGAGTTTTTCATGGTTGAACCTGTTCCAAATGTTGTCAGATGACGTTATCACAGATATCCCATGAGGTTCCAAGTTTTCTTATGGGAAACCTCCGATTGCGATAAAAAATAGCGGTGGAAGACGCGGGAAAATGAGAAGCGTAATACATTGAAATCGCTATTTTTTATTTTATTGCCGTTCGGTGAACAAAATCACCTCGTATTAATCGCAAGATTAAAGCGCATTTATCGCTGTTTGATACGATGACGCCGCCGTCAGGCTCTGATATTAATAACAACGATGTCATCCAATACAGTTTTTATTCTATGATCTCCGGTGTCTGGCGCGTCAGTAGTTGGTTGTTGGCGGGACTGTTGCTGCTTCCTTTAGCAACGGTTTTCTATCAGGCTTTTTTCGCCGACGGGATGGGATTTACCCAACTGTGGCAAATCGGGTTGCCCACCTACCTGATATATTCCGCGGTTATCGTGCTGGGTACGCTTTTCTTCAGTTTACTGTTTGGATTGCCTTCAGCCTGGTTTATCGCCATGTACCGCTTTCCCGGCCATCGAGTGTTGCAATGGGCGCTTTGCCTGCCTCTCGCAATGCCTGCCTTCCTGCTTGCCTATCTTTATACCGATGTATTACGGCACTTTTCGCTGTTGTTGCAAGAAGGGGGGCTGTCGATAGTCTCATCATGGGTAACATCACACATTGCTGGGCTACCTGTTTCACTGGGTTGCGTAAGCCTGATACTGGCGCTGGTGTTGTATCCCTACATTTATCTGCTGGTGCGTGAAGCGCTGGTAAAACAGCCTGCGAGCCTCATCCATTCTGCTCGTTTGCTCAATCAGACGCGCACTCAGGTATTTCGCCGCTTATGTTTGCCTCTTGCGCTGCCTGCGATCGCCTGTGGGGGCGCGCTGGTGGTTGTGGAGACGCTGGGGGATTATGGCGCCGCGTCTTACCTTGGTATTCCCACCATGACGACACAGGTGCTGGATATCTGGCAGAAGCAAGGCGATTTAGGCGCGGCTGCGCGTCTTGGTGTGTTGATTTTGCCCGCAATCTTTCTCTTGATGTTTCTGGTTAATGTCTGGCGTCGGAAGCAACGAATTTATCAGGCACATGCCACGACTTCCCCGGTAGTGCCGCCCGAGTTGAATGGGTGGCGTAGCAGGGTGGTTCGTGTCTACTGCTGGGGAGTCGTTTGTTTGTCTTTCCTGCTCCCGGTTCTGTATCTGCTCTTTCTGGCTCTCCGCTACATGATGTCAGTATGGGATATGGCGTTCCTCCACGCGGTGATGAATAGCCTGTTGGCGTCTGCCACGGCGACAGTCATCATTACACTGATGGCGCTGTCGTTTATTTTCTATACGCGCACGGCTGGGGTGTTTGCCAACCAGACGCCGGTTCGGCTGGTCAGCCTGAGTTTTGCCTTACCCGGCGCGGTACTGGCTGTCGGGCTGTTTACCTTGCTATCACTGGTAGATAGCGGGATTAACCTGCTTGCCCGCGCAGCGGGGTTACCTACCGCAGATGCGTTGCTGGCGGGGTCGCTGTTTATTCTCATCCTCGCCTATAGCGTTAAATTCGGGCGCCTGATGCTGGACAGCCTTGAGCGCAGCATGGAGGCCATTCCACGCTCACTGGACAGTGCGAGCCTTGTGCTAGGGGCTTCCCCCCTCAGCCGTTGGTCACGCGTGCATATTCCGCTGTTGCGTCGCAGCCTGTTTATCGGGGCGCTGCTGATTTTTACGGAAAGCATGAAAGAGTTGAATGTCTCATTGCTGCTGCGCCCTTTCGGGATTGATACGTTGGCAACCTATGTTTTCCGCTTTGCGGCGGATGAGCAGATTGCATCATTTGCCTTTCCTGCGCTGGTGCTGGTGGCGGTGGGGCTGATCCCTGTTTTCTGGCTGCATCGCGCACTGAATATAAAAGGATAATCACATGGCCGCGTCGATAGATATTCTGAGCGTTCAGGCAGTCAGTTGTACGTTGCAGCAGTCTCCCGTGTTGGAGAATATTTCATTTACCGTGCGTGGCGATGAGACGATCTGCCTGCTGGGTAAAAACGGCTGCGGTAAAACGGCGTTATTGCAGGTGATAGCTGGCCTGCTGCCGATTACTCAGGGTAAGGTCTTGTTGGAAGGTGAGCCCGTCAGCTCGCCGCAAGCGTATGTTTTGCCTGAGCAGCGACAGGTTGGCCTGATTTTTCAGGACTATGCGCTTTTTCCGCATCTGACGGTGGAAGGCAACATTGCGTTTGGGTTATATGGCCGCCCTGAAAGTGAGGTAAAGCCAATCTGTGTGGAGATGCTGGCGCTTTTACAACTGGATGAGGTTGCCGCGCGTTATCCACACGAACTATCGAACGAACAGCAACAGCGTTTGGCGATAGCCCGCGCGCTGGCCTGTGAGCCGAAACTGCTGTTGCTGGATGAGCCATTTCCCGGTCTGGACAGCCAAACTCGCTATCGCCTGATCACCGAATTGCGGCAGGTTCTCAAACAGCGTCATGTTGCGGCGGTTTTCGCTACACACAGCCGTGAGGAAGCCTTTGCCTGCGCTGACCACTTGATTCTGCTGGATGAAGGGAAAATTATGCAGCAGGGCTATCCCTCTGAGCTGTACCATCGTCCGAATAGCCGTTTTGTGGCTGATTTCATGGGGAATACGAACTATTTGCCCGTGAAAATTATGAGCGACCACCAATGGCAGAGCCCATTGGGCGATCACCATGCGACACATCCACTCAATCAGCAAATTGATTCAGCGTGCGACTGGATGGTGCGCCCGGCTGATGTCGCACTGGCGCTTGACCCTGACGGTCCGGCGTCAATCGAAGATCGGCTGTTTATGGGCACATCAAATTTGTATCGGGTAAAGTTAGGGGAACTGATGCTGCTGGTGCAGACGGGTAACTGGTTTGAGCCAGGACAGCAGGTGCGTTTAAGCATTAAGACAGACCCTCCGGTCTTGTATCCGGCTTTACCCGCCGTTAGCAGTCCGGCTGGCGGCCCTGAAAAGCCATGATTACGCTTCGTGCAGGTCTGCTGCTGGCATGAGCCACGTGCTATTGTGCTTTTCAAACCCTAATTTCGGGTAGTAATCCACCGCCAGCGGCGCGGCCAGCAAAATGATTTTGCAGCCTTTTTCAAGCTGCTGGGCGGTTTGTTGAATCAGCTTTTTGCCTATTCCCGCATGCTGAAAGTCCTCTGACACTGCCAGGTCGGACAGATAGCAGCAAAAATGAAAGTCCGTCACGCTACGCGCAATTCCCACCAACGTTTCCCCTTGCCAGGCGGAAACCAGCAGGTTGGCATGTTTCAGCATACCTGCAATCGCTGTCTCGTCATCTAGTGGGCGACGTGGCCCTAATGAGGTTTTCGCCAACAGCTCAACGAACTGCTGGCTGGAAAGCGGGGCGTTCACTTTGTAGCAAACATCCACAGAGGGGGTGCTCATGATGTCTCCTTCGTGGTGTGGTTTCTGATATACTTCGCGCGCCTGGGCATTGCCCAGACTGATGTAAACGTTTGTGTGTTTAAACATCAGCGTTGGCGCATCATCGATAATGAGTCTGTCATTTGCCGATGGTGCTGAATACCTTACTTCAAAGAGTTATCAGTATGATGAAACATACCGTGGAAGTCATGATTTCTGAGCAGGAAGTGATGGCGCGGGTTACCGAACTGGGGCAACAGATCAGCGAACACTACCGTGATAGCGGCAGCGATATGGTGCTGGTGGGGTTATTACGTGGATCGTTTATCTTTATGGCCGATTTATGCCGGGCGATCGACGTCCCTCACGAAGTGGATTTCATGACGGCATCCAGCTATGGCAGCGGTATGAACAGTACGCGCGATGTGAAGATCCTGAAAGATTTGGATGAAGATATTCGCGGTAAAGACGTGTTGATCGTCGAAGACATCATCGATTCAGGTAATACCTTGAGCAAAGTGCGGGAAATTCTGCAACTGCGGGAGCCTAAATCGCTGGCTATTTGTACGTTGCTGGACAAACCGGAGCGCCGTGAAGTCGCGGTGAAAGTCGAGTGGGTTGGGTTCTCGATTCCTGATGAGTTCGTCGTGGGTTACGGCATCGACTATGCTCAACACTATCGCCACTTACCTTACGTCGGCAAGGTTGTTCCGCAGGAATAATGACAAGATAAAGCCGATGCCGTGAGCGACGCCCAACGAGTGGGCGTCAGGCAGTGAATCAGGGCAGAGAGGAAATCGCGCGGCGATAACGCTGTTCCAGCGTCTCCCGGTTGGTCGCCGTCACTTCCAGATCGCGCAGACGGCCATCCTGAATGCCGTACACCCAACCGTGGATCGTGACTTTCTGCCCACGCTTCCATGCGGACTGCATGATAGTGGAGTGGCCGAGGTTATACACCTGCTCGACAACGTTGATTTCACAAAGCGTGTTCAGGCGCTGTTCGGGAGGCAATTCCCCCAGCAGAGAACTATGCTTGTACCACAAATCACGGATATGCAGCAGCCAGTTGTTAATCAAACCCAGTTCCGGGTTTTCCACCGCAGCCTGAACACCGCCGCAGCCGTAGTGGCCGCAAATGATGATGTGTTCGACTTCGAGAACTTCGACGGCATATTGCACGACAGACAGGCAGTTGAGGTCGGTGTGAATAACCAGATTGGCGACATTGCGGTGAACAAACAGTTCACCAGGCTCAAGGCTGGTCAGACTTTCCGCAGGTACGCGACTGTCCGAGCATCCAATCCATAGAAAACGGGGTCGTTGTGCCTGCGCCAGGCGTTCAAAGTAGCCAGGATCCTCTTCCACCATCGTTTTAGACCAAAGCTGGTTGTTCGCGATGAGCGTTTCAATTTCTTTCATGAAAGTAAATGACCTGTAACAAACAAGGGGCAGTGAGGAGTAATATAAGGCAACATGCGTCGTTTGAAAAACGATAGTTTATCTCCATCATAACTTTGAACCTGTAGAACTCACTGATAATAAGGCAATCCATTTCTTATGACATATGCACTGGAACTGGCGCAATTAACCAAAACCTATCCGGGAGGCGTCAAGGCGTTACGGGGGATCGACCTGAACGTGGAAGCGGGGGATTTCTACGCGCTGCTGGGGCCGAATGGCGCGGGAAAATCCACGACGATTGGGATTATCAGCTCGTTAGTGAATAAAACCGCCGGTAAAGTTCGCGTCTTCGGCTATGACCTTGAGCTGGATAAAGTGAATGCGAAGCGCCAACTGGGGTTGGTTCCGCAGGAATTTAACTTCAACCCCTTCGAAACGGTATTACAGATTGTGGTTAACCAGGCGGGCTACTATGGCGTGAAACGTCAGGATGCCTTGCAGCGTGCGGAAAAATACCTGAAACAGCTGGATCTATGGGAGAAACGCAACGAAAAGGCGATGATGTTGTCCGGTGGGATGAAGCGTCGTCTGATGATTGCGCGTGCGTTAATGCATGAGCCTAAGTTGCTGATTCTTGATGAACCGACGGCGGGTGTGGATATCGAATTACGTCGTTCCATGTGGGGCTTCTTGAAAGAGCTGAACGCGCAAGGTACGACGATTATTCTGACGACGCACTATCTGGAAGAAGCGGAAATGCTATGCCGCAACATCGGGATCATCCAGCGCGGAGAACTGGTGGAAAATACCTCTATGAAGCAGCTGCTTGGCAAGCTGAAATCAGAAACATTTATTTTCGATCTGGCAGCGAAAAGCCCGCTGCCGCAGTTGGAAGGCTACACCTTCCGTCTGACGGACACGTCAACGCTGGAAGTCGATGTCATGCGTGAGCAAGGCCTGAATGCGTTATTCAGTCAGCTCAACGCGCAGGGGATAACGATATTAAGTATGCGTAATAAAGCGAACCGGTTGGAAGAGCTGTTTGTCACGCTGGTAAATGGGACAAGCGGTAAGGGAGAAAAGGCATGATGCATTTGTATTGGGTGGCGCTACAGAGTATCTGGGTGAAAGAAGTCACTCGATTTGGGCGGATCTGGATTCAGACGCTGGTGCCGTCAGTGATCACCATGACGCTGTATTTTATTATTTTTGGCAACCTGATCGGTTCACGTATCGGCGAGATGCACGGGTTTACCTACATGCAGTTTATCGTGCCGGGGTTGATCATGATGGCGGTGATCACGAACGCGTATGCCAACGTGGCCTCTTCCTTCTTCAGCGCTAAGTTTCAACGCAATATTGAAGAGCTGCTGGTTGCGCCCGTGCCGACCTATGTGATTATCGCGGGTTATGTTGGCGGTGGTATCGCGCGTGGCCTGTGCGTGGGCATTCTGGTGACGGCGGTGTCGCTGTTCTTCGTGCCGTTACATGTTCATGCCTGGTGGGTCATTGTTTTGACGCTATTGCTGACGGCAATGCTGTTCTCACTGGCGGGGCTGTTGAATGCGGTGTTTGCGAAAACCTTTGATGATATCAGTCTGATTCCGACGTTTGTGTTAACGCCGTTGACCTATCTGGGTGGAGTATTTTACTCACTGACGCTGCTGCCGCCGTTCTGGCAGGCGGTGTCTAAACTGAACCCGGTGGTGTACATGATCAGCGGCTTCCGCTACGGTTTTCTCGGGATTCAGGACGTGCCGCTGCTGTTTACGATGTCGGTACTGATTGCCTTTATCGTGGTGTTTTATCTGCTGGTTTGGTGGCTGATTGAACGCGGACGTGGGCTGCGGACATAGTTTGTAAAGCGGACATAGTTTGTAAATGAGAAGGCGGTGGTAACACTGTGCCTGCCTTTTGGCGGACCGATTTAAGAAACGAAAACGGTAGTAATGGAATAGAAGAGTAAAGCGTCCGCGCCAGGGATGGCGCGGCTCGAGCTTACAGGGAGGTACTTGCAGCGTCTTTACGATCTATCCATTACTACCGCTCGGGTATTTCGTCAGACGTTTAGCGATTAGGCAACCTGAACCGGAATCGCTTTAGCCTGACGTTGCAGCTCGTTATCACCAGAGAAATAGGCCACTTTCGGGCTGTGGTTTCTGGCTTCCTCATCAGACATCTGCACGTAGGAGCAGATAATCAGTTTGTCGCCAACACAGGCAAGGCGAGCGGCGGCACCGTTCACGGAGATAATGCGTGAGCCTCTTTCGCCCACAATGGCGTAGGTCGAAAAACGCTGGCCGTTATCAACGTTGTAGATATCAATCGCTTCGTATTCCAGAATGCCAGCGGCATCCATAAAATCCTGATCGATGGCGCAAGAGCCTTCATAATGCAAGTCAGCCTGAGTCACTTTTACCCGGTGCAGCTTGCCTTGCAGCATGGTACGTATCATCGCTTTGTTACCTCGGTTCATACAGTCAAATCGACCTGGTGGTTATCAATCAATCTGGCCTTGCCTAACCAGGCAGCCATCAAAATCACAGCGCGCGTGCTGGCAGCGTTCAGCGGTTGTAGCGTATCCGCATCGCGAATAAACAGTTCATCAGGCGTAAAGCCTGCATCGCGCAACTTCTCTGCCGTTTGCTCCAGTAATGTGTCTATCTGGCGCTCGCCGTTGTCCAACTGCGCCGACAGATCCATCATCAACTGGTAAAGTTTCGGTGCCAACTGGCGTTCTTCGGCACTGAGATAGCCATTACGTGAACTCAATGCCAGCCCATCTTTTGCACGTACGATAGGGACGCCAATGATATCAATGTCATAGCCCATATCTCGGACGAGTTGCCGAATCAGCGCTAGCTGCTGATAATCTTTCTCACCGAAGCAGGCTAAATCTGGCTGTACCAGATTGAACAGCTTACTGACGATGGTAGCTACGCCTCGGAAATGGCCGGGACGGCTGGCACCTTCCAACATGGAAGACAGGCCAGGTACATCGACAAACGTTTGTGATTCCAGTCCATTGGGGTATACCACATCTGGGCTCGGTGCGAAAACCAGATCGGCTCCGCGACGGTTCAATTTCTCGCAGTCTTCCTGCAATGTTCGGGGGTAGCGGGCTAAATCATCTGGCCGCTCAAACTGCATGGGATTGACAAAAATGCTGACAATAACGATATCGGCACGTGCCTTGGCTTCATCGACCAGCGTCATGTGCCCGTCATGCAAGTTACCCATGGTGGGAACCAACGCAATGCGTTTCCTTTCCTGACGCCAGCGGCGAACTTCGCGGCGCAGCAGCAGAGGGGTTTCGATTATTAACACACCCGTACTCCTAAACAAAACAGCCTGATTAACGGAATGCTCGTTTTTAATGAAACGAGTGTTCTCAATGGAATGAATGTTCTCAATGAAATGAATGTTCTCAATGAAATGAATGTTCTCAATGAAATGAATGTTCTCAATGAAATGAATGTTCTTCGGCTGGGTAGACACCCTGTTCGACTTCTTGTGCATACAAACGCACTGCCGAACGGATATCCCCCCCGCTTTGCGCCAGAAAGTTCTTGGCGAACTTAGGCGTGTTGTCACCGGTAATGCCGAAAGCATCATGCATGACCAGAATCTGCCCGTCGGTCACGTTGCCGGCGCCAATGCCGATCACCGGAATCGACAGCGCATCCGTAACGCGTTTAGCCAGCGCAACCGGTACACATTCCAGCACAAGCAACTGTGCTCCCGCTTCTTCAAGCGCAAGCGCATCGGCCAGCAGTTGATTGGCATCGCTTTCGCTCCGGCCCTGAATTTTATAGCCACCGAAGATGTTAACGGACTGCGGCGTCAGACCCAGATGACCACAGACTGGCACGGCGCGCTCAGTCAGCATTTTTACCGTTGGGGCAAGCCAGCTTCCGCCCTCCAGTTTCACCATATTCGCACCTGCACGCATTAGCTCTGCGGCCTGGCTGAACGTTTGTTCTGGCGTGGCATAGGTCATAAAAGGCATATCGGAGAGAACCAGCGCCAGTGGGGCGCCGCGGCGCACACACTGTGTGTGGTAAACGATGTCGTTGGTGGTCACGGGTAAGGTGGAATCGTGACCTTGCACGGTCATTCCCAGAGAATCACCTACCAGCATCACGCGAATGCCTTGTTCAAAAAATAGGCGAGAGAAGCTGGCGTCGTAAGCGGTAATCGTAGCGAATTTTCGCTGATCTTGTTTCCATTGGCGCAAGTGGGAGATAGTCGTCGGTTTCATGACGGTCTTCCTATGTCAATAGGGCGAAGAATTAAGGGGGACATTCTAATGTAAGCTGACGTGTAGCGATATACCCGTCATGCTTCAAGTTGCAGATGTGAGAGGTGTTGATAAGCGGGGCGGTCAGTTGGCCTCGCGATTCCGTCGGTTTATTGTCTGTCCCATAATGTCAGACCGTTGCGATCGACATGGGTTAGCCGCTGGGCAAGTGTTTCACCGTCAGGGAACGCCAGGTCTGGGGCGATTTCCGCCAGCGGGTAGAGCATGAACTCACGATTTTTCATATCGTAATGCGGTACGGTCAGGCGTTCAGTCTGGATCTCGTCATTGCCGAACAGCAGAATATCCAGATCCAACGTGCGCGGGCCCCAGCGGTGTTCCTTGCGCTCACGGCCTTGTTCCAGTTCGATGGCTTGTGTGCGATCCAACAGCGACTCGGCTGCAAGTTCGGTTTCCAGTTCAACGACGGCATTGAGATAGTCTGGCTGATCCTGCGGGCCGAGCGGGCGACTACGGTAAAACGAGGAGCAGCAAACGACGCGAGTATGAGGAATCGCGTCTAGCGCAGACAACGCCGCGCGTACCTGTTGCAAAGGCTGGGCAAGGTTGCTGCCCAGCGCCAGATACACGCGTGTCATCAGGCTTGATCTCGGCGTGCCGCTATTGGTTTACGCGGTCGACGAGGACGGGAACGGCGGTGTGGTGTCGGGCCGTCATCCAGCGACTTCAGCATGTTTTGCTGACGCGGCGGCGCAGCAACCTGGAATTCCCCCCACCATTGCGCCAGACGCAGCAGCTCCTGATGGTTCTCGATTTCGGCACGCAGACAAAGCAAGTCATACGCGGCGCGGAATTTCGGGTGTTCCATCAGTTTATACGCGCGTTTCCCCTGACGACGGGACAGGCGCGTTTGCAGTTGCCAGATATCGCGGACTAAAGAGGTAATACGCTTAGGAATCGCCAGAGAACGGCACTGTTCATCCAGCACATCGTTCATCGCTAGCGAGAAGGCATCAAAGTAGGCCAGACCGCTTTCCTGAGCCAGCTTTTGTGCATGTTCAATCAGCGGATACCACAGCATGGCGGAGAACAAAAATGCCGGATTGACGCGCATATTGTTTTGCAGGCGCTGATCGGTGTTTTTCAGCACCTGTGCAACCATGCGCTCCAGCGTGGAATCGCCGTTTGGTGTGAAATAGCGACTCAGCAGCGGGAAAAGCGGCTGGAACAGCTGATATTCACACAGCATTTTATAGGTTGGGTAACCATACCCTGACTGAAGCAGCTTCAGCGACTCTTCAAACATACGCGCCGCAGGGATATCGTGCAGCAGCGAAGCTAAACGAGGGATCGGTTCGGCGGTTTCAGGGCTGACAGTCATGTTCAGTTTGGCCGCGAAACGGACTGCGCGTAGCATACGCACCGGATCTTCACGGTAGCGCGTTTCAGGGTCGCCAATCATTCGGATGACACCCTGACGCAGGTCGTTCAGGCCACCGGTATAGTCACGAACGCTGAAATCAGAAATGCTGTAGTAGAGGCTGTTGATCGAGAAATCACGACGCTGGGCGTCTTCTTCAACCGAGCCGAAAATATTGTCGCGCAGCAGCATGCCGCTCTGAGCCTGCTGAGAAGAATTCTTGGTTTCCTGCTGTTCCTGATGCTGATCGTGGTGACCACGGAACGTGGCAACTTCAATCACCTCTGGCCCGAACATGATATGGGCCAGACGGAAACGACGCCCAACCAAACGACAGTTGCGGAACAACTTGCGTACCTGATCGGGCGTAGCGTTAGTGGTGATATCAAAATCCTTTGGCTTTTTGCCCAGCAGCAGGTCGCGTACGCCGCCGCCAACCAGATAAGCCTCGTAGCCCGCTTTGTTCAGGCGATAAAGTACTTTCAGCGCGTTATCGCTGATGTCGCTGCGTGAAATAGTATGTTGGTCACGCGGGATGACCGTCAGGTTCTGACGCGTTTCCTCTGATTCGACCATTTCGTTCTCACGATTCAGTACTTTACGACAAAAATTAGCAACTCGGGAAAAGATAATACACCTCGATAGTGATGGATAAATCAACAGCACAGCATTGGCGTCGCCCCCCAAAGGGGCGGCTAAGGATGGCGCGCCATGAAAAATAGCGGCTAATCATAGCTCACCAATGTCCCTTTGAGAATGCTGATGTGATCGCGGACGCGTTTATTGCCGCCTGTAACGGGACGATATCAAGGGACCAGTGCGCGACAGACCATGCCAGCAGTGCGGAAAGCGTCATGTCTTGCGCGTTTTCCGGCAGCGGTTGATTCAGAAATTGCAGTGCGGCAAGTAGCACGGGACGCGGATCGCTGTTCGGCAGCGCCGGGGCATGATTCTGTTTGGACAGTTTATTTCCCTCTGTATTCAGCACCAGCGGCAGATGAACATAGGTAGGGATCGCGTAGCCCAATTGCTGATAGAGCGAAATTTGCCGGACTGTCGGTTCGATAAGATCGGCACCGCGCACGATCTCCGTAATTCCCTGATCGTTATCGTCGATCACGACGGCCAGATTATAGGCAAACAGCCCGTCACGGCGGTGGATAATAAAATCTTCCTGCGCGAGAGCCGTGTCGGCATGCAGGTCGCCACGCAATCTATCGTGAAAATGAAATACTGGCGTCGTCTGACGCAGGCGTAGCGCGGCGTTGTCGGCGGGCAGGTTACGCGTCCGGCAATAGCCGTCATAGTGTCCGCCTAACTGCTGAATACGGCTACGCGTACAGGTGCAGTAATAACTCATTCCCTGTTGTTGCAGTAGCTGAAGAATCTCACGATAACGCGCATGGCGCTGTGATTGGTAAACCACATCGCCATCCCAGTGCAGGCCGTAGTGTTCTAGCTGTGCGAGTATACGGGAGGCGGCACCGGGAATTTCCCGTGGCGGATCGATGTCTTCAATGCGTACCAGCCAGCGCCCTTGTTGGGAACGCGCCTGAAGATAACTACCCAGTGCGGCAATCAGTGAGCCAAAATGCAGATCGCCAGAAGGAGAGGGCGCAAAACGCCCGACATAGCGGTCGGTTTCAGTAAAGGGATTCACTTCAGGAGAAGAGGGCGTTTCGGTAAAGCTATTTTTCTCTGTAGAACTACTTTTCTCGGTAAAACGACTTTTTTGTGTAAAACAAGCTGTTCCAGACATAAGGGGTCGGTGCTATCTCGTCAGCGTTTTATCCAGACAAAAAATAGCGTGATGAACATCATTATTCATCAGCGGTAGTGTGCCTGAAGTCGGCCCCTGCGACGGGCAGGAGCCGATTCTGAGCAGGAAGATTATCCTGCCATTTGCTTTTCGCGTATCTCTGCCAGTGTTTTGCAGTCGATACACAGATCGGCTGTCGGACGTGCTTCCAGACGGCGGATGCCAATTTCGACGCCACAGGATTCACAGAATCCGAAATCCTCTTCTTCGATTTTCACCAGAGTTTTGGCGATTTTCTTGATCAGCTTGCGCTCACGGTCACGGTTACGCAGTTCGAGACTGAACTCTTCTTCCTGCGCCGCACGATCCACAGGATCAGGGAAGTTAGCGGCCTCATCGCGCATGTGCGATACAGTACGATCCACTTCATCCATGAGTTGGTTGCGCCATGCTTCAAGAATACGCTTGAAATGAGCGAGTTGAGCATCGTTCATATACTCTTCGCCCGGCTTCTCCTGGTACGGCTCTACTCCGGCAATTGCGAGAATGCTCAGAGAAGATGTCTTACGGTTTTGCCCTTCTTGCATGTTGCTTCTCCTACATAACACGACACGCATAATACCCTTTTATGCAGTGAAGTTGCGGCATTGTTGACCAGAACTTCAGCTATCTGGGTATATCGGCCCCAAAGGGGGAAAAAACAGGCCGCTATAAATAGCAGATGGAGATGGGGTTGGCAATGCTTCCTGACACCGGCCTGATAAAGTGTGAGGAACAACCTGCTTAACCCGTCATACTTCAAGTTGCATGTGCGTTGGCTACGTTCAGTCACCCGAATCACTTACTTGAGTAAGCTCATCGAGATTCCTTCTCTTGCCGCCTTCCTGAAACTCGAATTATTTAGGGTGTACATTAAATAATAAACAATGTGTTACGCCTTTTATGGTGCGTTTGGCGTGTTATGCAATGCTTTTACGTCATCCCAACAACGGTAGTTTGTGCGTCAATGTAATACCGTCAGGGCATAATGTGGAGCCGTAACATATAATTTCAACCCCTGCCCGCCGCGCTTCTGTAAATAATTCCGCATAGCGTGAATCGATATGCCGGGCGGGAGAAACCTGCTGGATTCCTGAATGGAGCACGGCGAAAAACAGTACCGCGCGTTTTCCATTGGAAACCATCTGTTGCAGCTCACGTAGATGCTTCTGCCCTCTGAGTGTAACCGCATCGGGAAAGTAACCACATTCATGTTGCAATAATGTGACGGATTTCACCTCAATATAGCAGTCAATCTTACCCGGCGCCTGTAAAAGCAAATCGACTCGGCTATTTTCCGTACCGTATTTCACTTCTGTTTTTACGTCTGAATAGCCAGCCAGCTCTTCTATGCGATTTTCCAATAAGGCTTCGTACAATAATGTGTTGGCACGCAGAGTATTGACACAAATCCAGTGATTTTTTTGCGTTTCAGTCAGTTCCCAACTCTGTGGATACTTACGCTTAGGATTATCAGACGTTGAATACCAGACGGTATCGCCGGGCGTGGCACAGCCCGTCATCGCTCCCGTATTGGCGCAGTGCAGCGTGAGCGTCTCGCCTTCTGGGGTCACGACATCGGCCAAAAAGCGTTTGTAACGTTTAATCAACCGGGCAGGTTGTAAACGTGGGGTATAGTCCATGCGTATCCTATTCTATTGTTTATCCGCGTGGTCTCTTATTGAATAAATGACCAACTTTCCAACTGTTGATAGCGGGTTTTGCCATTATCGAAAAGTGATTCGTAAAGCGAAAAGTGCGTCATATCAACCTGCCAACTGAAGGTCGCGGCGGGAATCGCAACGGGACGAGTCGCGCCGCGTAGTAGCGTAATGTGTGGATGAAAAGGTAATGCCGTTTGATAACAGCCGTTGCGTGCGGCCTGGGAACGCAGCAGTTCTGCCAGTTGCAGCAGCCCGCGTGGTGCGCGGCGACAGCCCAGCCAGACTACGCCGGGTCGTGGCCAGTGTCCGGCGTCATCCAGCGTAAGGGAAAAAGTGGGTTGACGAATGCGGCCTGCCAGTGTCTGTAGAACCTGCGCTTTTTGTTCGCTAACGTCCCCCAAAAAAGCCAGCGTCAGATGAAGATTGGCCGCCGCGACCGGACGACCGGCTTCTGGAGCGAAGCGCTCGGCACGCCAGCGGATAATCTCTTGCTGTGTGGTTTCCGGTAGTGATAGGGCAAAAAACAGGCGGCGGGGGGCTGACATGGCGATCTCTCTGTTCTGATTCCATCCGATGCTACATTCATCATGATGCTACAATGCTCGCCGCTGAAAGTTAACCTTATACGGAGATGTCTGTGATTTTACCGCCCGTCAGCGCCGTGCTGGATGATGTCATAACGGCGCTACATACTGCGCCTCAGGTGCTGCTCAATGCCCCAACAGGGGCGGGAAAATCGACCTGGCTGCCGTTGCAATTGCTGCAACAGGGTAAGTTGAACGGGCGCATCATCATGCTGGAGCCGCGTCGTCTGGCGGCGAAGAGCGTAGCCTGGCGGTTGGCGCAGCAGCTCGGTGAGGAACCGGGAGAGACGATAGGTTATCGCATGCGCTCAGAAAGCCGCGTGAGCGACGCAACGAAACTGGAAGTTGTCACCGAAGGGATGCTGACCCGTCTGTTACAGCAGGATGCGGAGCTGCAAGGCGTGGCGCTGATTATCCTTGATGAGTTTCATGAGCGCAGCATACAGGCTGATTTGGCGCTGGCGCTGCTGCTTGATGTACAGCAAGGGCTACGTGACGATATAAAACTGCTGATTATGTCCGCGACGCTCGACAATGCGCGGCTGGCGGCGCTGCTGCCAGAAGCCGTTTGCGTGGTGTCTGAAGGCCGCAGCTATCCGGTTGAGCGGTGTTATGCACCGCTGAATAATCAGGAAAGGTTGGAAGAGGGCGTGGCGCGGCAGGTACGACGTTTGCTCAGTGAAGAAGAAGGGTCGCTGCTGCTGTTTTTGCCCGGCGTCGCGGAGATTCGTCGTGTGCAGGCGCTGCTGGAAAATAGCGTGTCGGGCGAGACGGATCTCTGCCCGTTATACGGTGCATTGACGCTGGCGGAACAGCAAAAGGCGATTCTACCTGCCGAACCGGGGCGCCGTAAGGTGGTGTTGGCTACCAATATTGCTGAAACCAGCCTGACGATTGAAGGTATCCGGCTGGTGATGGATAGCGGTCTTGAACGTGTCGCCAGCTTTGATGTGAAAAGTGGCGTCACCCGACTGGTGACGCAGCGAATCAGCCAGGCCTCTATGGTACAGCGCGCCGGACGTGCCGGACGCTTAAGCCCCGGCATTTGCTGGCACCTGTGCTCGCGTGAACAGGCAGAACGCGCAGCGGCGCAAAGCGACGCTGAGATACTGAACAGCGATTTAAGCAGCGTCTGGCTGGATTTATTACAGTGGGGCTGTACCGATGTGGCACAGTTAACCTGGCTGGATAGGCCTCCAGCCCCCGCGCTGTATGCCGCACGCCAGCTACTGCGTCAGCTTGGCATTACCGATGGACAGGAGCGATTGACCGCAGAGGGGCGCAAGATCGCCGCGCTAGGTAGCGATGCTCGTTTGGCGACGATGTTATATGCCGCGTCACAGCAAAATTCAGATGCGCTGGCTACCGCCGGATGTCTGGCGGCGATACTGGAAGAGCCGCCGCGTAGCGGGTCGATCAATCTGGCCGATTGGCTGCATCGTCCGCTGCCGCACTGGCTGCGGCGGGCAAAACAGCTGACGCGTCGTTTATCGACGGCTTCGGGGCGTATCGCTGATTTTGGACATATTGACAGCGGAGAAGCCGACTGGCTGCTGGCACTGGCTTTCCCCGATCGCATCGCCCGGCGGCGCAGTCAGGATGGGCGCTACCAGCTTGCTAATGGCAGCGGTGCGATGATGTCGGCTGATGACGCACTGTCGGGTACGGAGTGGTTGTTGGCTCCGGTGCTCTTACAGAACGATCGATTAGTGCAAAACAAGCAAAGCGCGGATGCACGGATCCTGCTGGCGTTGCCACTGGATATTGAACGGCTGGAACGGCGGCTACCGGGATTAATAAATGAACATAACGTGGTGCACTGGGACGAAGAAAAGGGTACTCTGCGCGCCAGCCAGCGCGACCAGATAGGTTGCCTGACGCTGCGAACACGTCCGTTGAACAAGCCATCCGATGAGGCATTGCAACTGGCGCTGTTATCCTGGATTCGGGAGCAGGGGATTGAGGCATTAAACTGGGACGCTGCGGCGTTACAGCTCCGCGCCCGGCTACAGTGCGCCCACCAGTGGTTGCCCGAGGTTGACTGGCCGCAGGTGGATGATGACACGCTGTTGGCAACACTGGACATCTGGCTACAGCCGTCGCTGTCTGGCGTGCGTGACTTACGCGCGCTACACCAGATTAATTTGAGTGAGGCGCTACTGCGGTTGCTGGACTGGTCACTACGTCAGCGGCTGGATAGCGCATTACCCACGCACTACACGGCACCCGGCGGCAGTTGCCTGCCTATCGCCTATTATGACGATAAGCCACCGGTGCTATCGGTGCGGATGCAGGAAATGTTCGGTGAGCAGCAGAGCCCGATGCTGGCGGAGGGACGTGTCGCGCTGGTATTGGAACTTTTATCGCCAGCGCAGCGTCCATTACAGATTACGCGGGATTTAGCCGCATTCTGGCAAGGTGCTTACCGTGAGGTACAGAAAGAGATGAAGGGGCGTTACCCCAAGCATGTCTGGCCGGACGATCCGGCGAATACGGCGCCGACGAGGCGTACCAAGAAATATCAGAATCACTAATTTCAGACGTTTCCGCTTTCCCAAAAAAGGGGCTGGAAACAGAGTAGGCGGCTTGAGCGCACTGCAGATAGCCGTGAACAACCTGATGGAGAAGTTATTGTAATGTCTGGGGATGACCGCGAACCTATCGGACGCAAAGGGAGAGCGCCAAAACGTAAACCTGAACGCAAACAGGCTATACGACGTCGCAGGGATGACGACTATGATGATGATGACTACGATGATTATCAGGACGACTATGACGACGATGATGACGACGGCGACGAAACCATGACGCGTAAATCGCAGAGAAGGCGACGTTGGCTAGGACTGGCGATTAAACTGTTCCTGATCTTTGCCGTGGCGATGGCGATCTATGGTGTGTACCTCGACAGCCAGATCCGCAGCCGTATTGAAGGCAAAGTCTGGCAGTTGCCCGCTGCCGTCTATGGCCGCATGGTCAACCTTGAACCCGGCATGGCCTACAGTCAGAAAGAGATGGTTAGTTTGCTGGAAGGCATGCAATATCGTCAGGTAAGCCGGATTACCCGTCCGGGCGAATTTAGCGTGCGCGGCAACAGTATCGATATGCTGCGCCGTCCGTTTGATTTCCCCGATGGAAAAGAAGGGCAGATTCAGGCGCGTCTGACGTTTGCCAACGATCGCCTGTCGCAGATCCAGAATCTGGACAACCAGCGCAACTTCGGCTTTTTCCGTCTCGATCCAAAACTGATCACCATGATGCAGTCGCCAAATGGCGAACAGCGTTTATTCGTGCCGCGTTCCGGCTTCCCCGATCTGTTGGTTGATACACTGGTTGCGACCGAAGACCGCCATTTCTATGAGCACGACGGTATCAGCCTGTACTCCATTGGCCGTGCATTTTTAGCTAACATCACGGCGGGACGGGCGGTGCAGGGCGGCAGTACGCTGACACAGCAATTGGTTAAGAACCTGTTCCTGACTAACGAGCGTTCGCTGTGGCGTAAAGCGAATGAAGCCTATATGGCGTTGATCATGGATTACCGCTACAGCAAGGATCGTATCCTTGAGCTGTATCTCAACGAGGTGTACCTCGGTCAGAGCGGTAACGACCAGATCCGCGGTTTCCCGCTTGCCAGCCTGTACTACTTCGGCCGGCCAGTGAATGAACTGAGCCTCGATCAGCAGGCATTGCTGGTGGGGATGGTGAAAGGTGCGTCGCTGTATAACCCGTGGCGTAACCCGCAGCTTACGTTAGAACGACGTAATCTGGTGCTGCGCCTGTTGCAGAATCAGCAAGTTATTGATGCCGATCTGTACAACATGCTGAGCGCGCGTCCACTGGGTGTGCAGCCAAAAGGCGGCGTGATCAGCCCTCAGCCCGCGTTTATGCAACTGGTGCGGCAGGAACTGCAACAGCGGCTTGGCGACAAGGTTAACGATCTCTCTGGCGTGAAGATCTTTACCACGCTCGACCCGGTTTCGCAGGATGCGGCGGAAAAAGCGGTGGAAGTCGGGGTTCCGGCGCTGCGCGCAGGCCGTAATGTCAGCGATCTGGAAGCGGCGATGGTGATTGTCGATCGTTTTAGCGGTGAAGTTCGCGCGATGGTTGGCGGTTCTCAAACGCAGTACGCCGGGTTTAACCGTGCGCTACAGGCGCGCCGTCCCGTCGGGTCGCTGGCGAAGCCGCCGACCTATCTGACCGCGCTGAGTCAGCCGGATACCTATCGTCTGAATACCCTGCTGGCGGACGAGCCGCTGTCGATCAAACAGCCTAACGGACAGCTGTGGCAGCCGAAGAACTACGATCGTGAGTTCCGTGGCCGCGTCATGCTGGTTGATGCGCTGGCGAACTCGCTGAACGTGCCGACCGTTAATCTGGGGATGGCCGTGGGGCTGAATCAGATCACGGAAACGCTGAAGCGTCTGGGTATTCCGGAAAACGTGATTCAGCCTGTACCGGCGATGCTGCTCGGTGCGATCAGTCTGACGCCGATGGAAGTGGCGCAGGAATACCAGACGATCGCCAGCGGCGGCAACCGTGCACCGCTTTCCTCACTGCGTTCGGTGATTGCGGAAGACGGTACGGTACTGTACCAGAGCTTCCCGCAGGCTGAGCGAGCGGTCCCCGCGCAGGCGGCCTATCTGACGCTGTATGGTATGCAGCAGGTTGTTGAACGCGGTACGTCGCGTTCGCTGGCGGTGAAATTCCCGAATTATCATCTGGCGGCGAAAACCGGTACCACCAATGACCTGCGTGACAGCTGGTTTGCCGGTATCGACGGTAAAGAAGTGGCGATTAGCTGGGTAGGGCGTGATAACAACGGCCCGGCCAAGCTGACCGGGGCGAACGGTGCGCTGACGATTTACCGTCGCTATCTGGAAAACCAAACGCCGCTGCCGTTAATGCTGACGCCGCCGGAAGGCATCACGACGATGACGGTGGATGCCAGCGGTAACTTTATCTGCAACGGCAGCAGCGCCGGACGGGTATTGCCGGTCTGGACGGATAATCCGCAGGCGCTGTGTCAGGCCAGCCAGCCGCAGCCTTCCGCGCAGCAGGAACAGCAAGATGGAGAAGGCGTCGCCGATTGGATCAAACAAATGTTTGGTCAATAATCTATCGTTGCTTCAACTGGTTGCCGTCTCTTAGCTATATCTTATGCAGCCTGAGAGACGGTTTCGTGCGCTTACAATACGGTTATTTTATGCTACCGCGTAGCACGCGCCCGACACGAGGCGACTCAAACGCCGCCGCCCCGTGACCCCAGGCTTTCGGCGGAAATTATGCCGCTGACGCGGTACCTTCGTCTGTATCTGGCTTAGCGGACCGCTTGCGACACGTTCCCTACGTGGCGCAAGCTTTCGCCGCGTCCTGCGGCTCATCCGAAGCCAGCTACCTCCTCAGCATAATTTTTTACGCCTGACCACGGCAAAAACCGCGATACTTCTAGACTTGTGTATAAGGGACAGGATTAATTTGGGGGTATTTTTTTGTGCCTGCTATTTTGAGTCGAGCACCGCATCCTGCCTGAGACCGCTTTTCCTGACATGCCATTCTGTTGCTGACAGGTAAAAGTCTTGCGATTGGTATTCTGTTGCGCCTATCATGCTGCCTTTATCGTAATCATTATCGTTCTCTTTTAGCCCGGTTGTTACGCGGGGAATTCGAGAGTGACGGGTGTCGCGATCGCGGCTTACTTCTGTCCTTCAGTGACACTAAAAACCAAAAACGCTATGCAAAATCAAACTGTACTGCCTGATACCACCTTCAGACTGGACGACGTCAGCTTTTCCGTCGCCGGACGCACGCTGCTACACCCGCTCTCTATCACTTTTCCCGTCGGAAAAGTGTGCGGTCTGATTGGGCACAACGGCTCAGGCAAATCGACCTTGCTGAAAATTCTGGGCCGGCACCAGCCCGCCAGCAGCGGAACCGCATTGCTGGGGGAACAGGCGACCGGAAGCTGGGACAGCAAATTATTCGCCCGTCAGGTTGCCTATTTGCCGCAGCAGCTTCCCGCTGCCGAAGGGATGACCGTGCGTGAGCTGGTGGCCGTAGGGCGTTACCCGTGGCATGGCGCATTAGGCCGTTTCGGCAGCGCCGATCGGGAAAAGGTCGAAGAAGCCATCACGCTGGTTGGGTTGAAGCCCTTTGCTAACCGTTTGGTGGATAGCCTGTCTGGCGGTGAACGGCAGCGAGCCTGGCTGGCGATGACTGTCGCGCAGGATAGCCGCTGTCTGTTACTGGATGAGCCGACTTCCGCGTTGGATATTGCGCATCAGGTTGAGGTTTTGGCACTGATCCAGCGCATGAGCCGTGAGCGCGGCATCACCGTCATTGCGGTGCTGCATGATATCAATATGGCTGCCCGCTACTGCGATCATCTGGTGGCACTGCGCGGTGGCAAGATGATTGCACAGGGTGAGCCTGTCGCGCTGATGAAAGGGGATGTGCTCGAAAACATTTACGGCATTCCCATGGGCATTCTGCCCCATCCGGCTGGTGGCGCACCGGTCAGCTTCGTTTGTTAACTCGGTTTCCCTGCTTATGATGCCTGAATTTTTTTCTTCCCCGCACTCTCCCGATCCGATCCGCCGCCGTTTGCTGACGGCGCTGCTGCTGTCGCCGCTGGTTTATTCGGCGGCGAGCAGGGGGGGAACACGTGATTTTCCCGATCTAAACCGTATTGTGGCACTGGAGTGGCTGCCGGTTGAGCTGCTTCTGGCGTTGGGCGTCACCCCCTTCGCGATCGCGGATAAACATAACTACAACCTGTGGGTGAAAGAGCCTGCGCTACCTGAATCGGTGATTGATGTGGGGCTGCGTACTGAGCCTAATCTGGAATTGCTGACGCAGATTCGTCCGTCCATGATTCTTTATTCTGAAGGTTATGGCCCTTCGGTCGCGAAAATGTCCCGTATCTCTCCGATGCTGGGCTTTGGCTTTAGCAGTGAAAAAGGAAAACCGCTGACGGCGGCACAGTCCTCGGTCATGAAACTGGCTGATGCGTTAAATTTGAAAGCTGCCGGGGAGCGGCATCTGACGGAACTAGCTCAATTTCTTCAGCAGGAAAAAATCACCCTTCAGCCGTATACCCAGCGACCTCTGCTGTTGATCACGCTGGTCGACAGTCGCCATGTGCTGGTTATTGGCAAGAACAGTCTGTTTCAGGAAGTGATGGATCACATCGGGATAGAGAATGCCTGGCGTGGTGAAACCAGCTTCTGGGGCAGTACGATTGTGGGTATTGAGCGTCTGGCAGAGATCGGCGATGCCCATGTGCTCTGTTTTGAACACGGTGATAGTGCCGCTCTCGATCGGCTTGATAGCAATCCGATCTGGCAGGCCATGCCGTTTTTACGTCAACAGCATGTGCAGCGCGTGCCGGCTGTCTGGCTGTATGGCGGAACGCTCTCGGCGATGCGCTTCTGCCGCGTATTGAATCAGGCTCTGGAGGCGAGAAATCATGGCTAATCCTCTGTCCGTTGGTTCCTCGCCCGCGCATCAACGCGTGAGTCATCCGCTGTTGCTGCCGGTGGTCGTGATTGGTTTTCTACTGATCGTGATGCTGGGTATGGGCAGCTACAATTTGCAGCAGCAATTACCGGTATCACAGTGGCTTGAAGGGCTGACTCAGCCCGTCTTGCACAATATGCAACAGCTTCTTTTTCATTACAGTCTGTTGCCACGCATGGTGTTGGCGTTGTTGATTGGCGCGGGGCTGGGGCTGTGTGGCGTGTTATTCCAGCAGGTTTTGCGTAATCCGCTGGCCGAACCGTCAACGCTGGGGATTGCCACGGGTGCACAGCTCGGGATCACGGTGGTAACGCTGTGGGCGCTGCCCGGCGGCATATGGATCCAGCAGGCTGCGGCGATGATCGGCGCGCTGGTGGTGGGGGTGCTAGTTTTTGGCGTCGCCTGGGGCAAGCGGTTATCGCCGGTGACGCTGATACTGGCGGGGTTGGTGCTGAATTTCTATTGTAGCGCGGTCAATCAACTGCTGGTGCTCTTTCACCATGAGCAGCTTCAGGGCTTGTTCCTATGGAGCAGCGGCGTACTTAACCAGCAGGACTGGAGCAGTGTACAGTTTGTGCTTCCACGTCTTCTGGTGTGCTTCTGCCTGGCGCTGCTGTTGATTCGCCCGCTAACGCTGTTGGGATTGGATGATGGCGTCGCGCGTAATCTGGGGCTTGGGCTGTCGCTGGCGCGTTTGAGTGCGCTGGGGTTGGGGATTTTCCTGTGTGCCCAGTTGGTGAATGCGGCAGGCATTATCGGTTTTATCGGCCTGTTTGCACCGCTGCTGGCGAAAATGCTGGGTGCACGGCGCTTGTTTCACCGCCTTTTGCTCGCGCCGCTGTTGGGGGCGCTGTTGCTCGGTGTCGCCGATCAGGGCGTTATCTGGCTGAGTCGTGTGTGGTTTGAGGTTCCAACGGGTGCCGCGACGGCGCTGATTGGTGCACCTTTGCTACTGTGGCTACTGCCGCGCCTGCGTAATAGCGGCCAGCCCGCGATGATCGACAGCAACAGCACGCCGACGCCTGAACGGCACCTGTGGGGAATATGGCTGGTACTCGGTCTTGTACTATTGGGCATGGTGGTGCTTGCGGCTCTGATGCTAGGGAAGAATGCTGAAGGCTGGCAGTGGGGCGGTGGCGATGTATTCGCGCAATTGCTTTCGTGGCGTTGGCCCCGGGTTCTGGCGGCGCTAACGGCCGGGGTGATGCTGGCGATCGCAGGAACGTTAATACAGAAACTGACGGGTAACCCGATGGGCAGCCCGGAAGTGCTGGGAATTAGTTCCGGCGCGTCGTTTGGCGTCATTATTTTGCTGTTCTTCGTTCCGGGCAATGCATTCGTATGGCTACTTCCTGCCGGTAGCGCGGGTGCGGCACTAACGCTGCTGGTCATGGTGATTATCGCCGGACGCGGTGGTTTCTCGACGCAGCGTATGCTGCTCGCGGGGATTGCGCTGAGTATGGCATTCTCCACGGTAATTGCGCTGCTGTTAGCCAGTGGCGATCCGCGGATGGGGACGGTGCTGACCTGGCTGTCAGGCTCAACCTACGCGGTCGAGCCGGCAGACGCAATACGCACGGCGGTGATTGCCGTTCTGCTACTGTTGATAGTCCCGCTGTGCCAGCGCTGGCTGCGTATTCTGCCGCTTGGTACCACAACGGCCAGAGCGCTCGGCGTGGCTGTCACGCCAGTTCGTCTATTGGTGTTGCTGCTGGCATCGGTGCTGACTGCGATGGCAACCCTGATGGTTGGGCCGATGAGTTTTGTCGGTTTAATGGCGCCTCACATGGCGCGAATGCTGGGCTTTAACCGCGTGTTGCCGCAAATCGTCAGTTCAGCATTGATTGGTGGCGCGCTGATGGTGATGGCGGACTGGTTTGGTCGCATGATCCTCTTTCCGGCACAGGTTCCGGCGGGGCTGCTCGCGACGTTTATCGGTGCGCCTTACTTCGTTTATCTGCTCCGCAAGCAGGTAAAATAACGATAACGCGGGCTGAGGCGGGAAGAAAAAACCGCCTCAACTGTGTGATTAGCGGGAGAGATTGATGGCTTCAGCCAGCATCCAGCATGTGGTGAGTAGCAGAGAAAACGCCATGACGCCGTTGAAGGCTTTCAGTTTCCACGGTTCCTGAAGATGTTTGCCGATGCGATCGCCAAGTAGCGCCCAGACTAAAATGCAAGGTAGATTCAGCGCCATAAAGCCAAGCATAATGGTGAAGACACCGTTGCTGGTGGTATAGAGCAGCGCTACGTTGCTGGTCATCAGCCAAGCTTTTGGGTTAACCGCCTGAAATAACGCAGCTTGCAGTATCGTCATAGGCTGTACTCGCTCTTTTAATTCGGGCGCGGATGAACGCACAATTTTCCACGATAGCCACAGCAGATAGACACATCCCAGCACGGTGAGTGGGAGGCGAATCATGCTTATCCAGCTCAACAACAGATCCAATGCCACGCCCATCAGCCCCGTTTGTATCCCGCAGCCCAGAAAAATTCCCAGTAGCATGGGTAAGGTGCGACGCAGGCCAAAATTGACGCCTGACGTTGCTAACAGCAGATTATTGGGTCCCGGCGTGATGGACATGACGGTGACGTAGCTGAAAAAAGAAGGATCGAGCATGGTGTTATCCTGATGATGGGGAAGAACACTATGGTAGGCAGAAAAAAGAAATGGTTACAGATACACAAAACGATTATTGTAATGGGTACAAAATGCATTAATCCTTAACTGTACTCATTGGCTGGCGAGGGAACTGTGTCCATCATCGACTCACAAGAAAGTACGCTCTATCAACAGCTCGCGGAAACCTTCGCCACTGCTATTCATCAAGGGACGTTAGCACCGGGAAGCCGCTTGCCCTCTATTCGTCGCGTCGCCGGATCGCATCAGGTGAGCGTGAATACGGTATTGAATGCCTGGCGTATCCTCGAAGATCGCGGGTTGATCGAAGCACGGCCGCAGTCCGGCTATTTTGTACGAGGACGTTTGCCGTCACTGACGGAAAGTAAGCCTCATCGTGCGCAGGTGATTGTGCCGGGCAGTGAGAAACTGGATCTGATTGATACGGTGTTTGCTGCTCAGACGCACCCGGATTACACCAACATTTCTCTGGCGTGCCCACAACATGCCGATTTCTATCCAACCGAAAAGATCAGCCGTATTACCGCTTCCTTGCTGCGGCGACAGCCTGAGCTGATTGGTCGCTATGCGTTACCGCCGGGCAGTGAACGGCTGCGGCGCGAAGTGGCGCGGCGAGCCATGGACTTGGGTATGACATTGACGCGTGAAGACATCACGATCACTCATGGCTGCATGGAGGCACTACAGCTGGCGCTGCGCACCGTCACGCAACCGGGTGACTGTGTTGGACTGGAAACGCCCACCTATTTCTATCTCTTTCCTCTGCTGGCCAGCCTGGGATTGAAAACGGTAGAAATTCCCACCGATCCGCAACGTGGCCTCGCGCTGGACGCGTTGGAATTGCTGCTGTCAGAAGGGCGGCTACAGGCGATTATCGCGATGCCGAATGCTCAAAATCCACTGGGATGCAGTATGACACTGGCGGATAAAAAGCGGCTGGCAAAGCTGGTGAATGACTATCAGGTTCCGCTCATTGAGGATGGGTTATACAGCGAACTTCAATTTACCTGGCCGCTGTCGCCGACGGTGAAAGCCTTTGATCGCGAAGGGTGGGTGATTTACTGCTCCAGTTTCACGAAAACGCTGGCACCGGATTTTCGCATTGGCTGGATGGCATCGGGCCGTTTCCGTGCCAAAGTGGCGAGGCTGAAAGCGGTATCGTCAATGGCGGAATCGGCGCTGCTATCGGAAACACTGGCGCAGTTTCTGGAATCCGGCGGTTACGATCACCATCTGCGTACGCTGCGCCGTCGCTATGCCGCACAGATGGATGAGGCCCGTTGGCTGATCGCCCGGCATTTTCCGCAGGGGACACGGGCGACGCAGCCGCAGGGCGGTTTTGTCTTTTGGTTGGAATTACCGGGTAATGTGGATGGGGTTGAGTTATTCCATCGTCTGCTACAAGAGCAGATTTGCGTCACGCCCGGCGAGCTTTATACGCTGAGTGGCCGCTGTAAGCACGCGCTGCGGCTTTCGTGCTGCTACCCGTTTGATGAACGCTACACCTATGCACTTAAGCGCGCGGGGGCGCTGGCGTGTGAAATGAGCGGTATCGGGCCGGGTAGCGCAACGTAGTCCTATCCCTATGAACGTAGCTGAATAAACATCGCTTATGGCGTGCCGTTTCGTCCCCAGGTCAGGTAGCCTGCACGTGCGCTTAAGCGCTCATAGTAGGCACGGACGGCGGGATAGTCTGTGTGCTCTAGCGGCGTTTCATACCAGCGATTTACCGACAGCCCGATGGGAATGTCGGCCAGTGTAAAGGCGTCTCCAGCAACGTAGTGGCCGGTTCGCTCCAGTTGTTGATTCAAAATACCCATGGTGCGTGACCAAAGATTGCAGGAGGCGGCCAGCAGTTGTGGATCCTGATGGGCGGGAGACTGGCGTACCAGCGACATAAAGGCGTAACGCCATGAAGGATTGAGCTCATTGGCCTGCCAGTCGATCCATTGATCGATCGAAGCTCGGATGCGTGGATCTTGCGGGTAGAGCCAGGCTCCGTCCTTCGCATTGGCGAGGTAACGTATAATCGCGTTCGATTCCCACATGACGAAATCCTCGTCCTGAATAACCGGTATCATGGCATTGGGATTGAGCGCTAAAAATTCCGGTGATTGCGGTGACTGATAGCCCTCACCCCAATCTTCGCGGTCGAAGGAAATCGCCAACTCATCACACAGCCACAGCACTTTCCGAACGTTGATCGACGACGTGCGTCCTAGAATCTTTAACATGATCTCTCTGCTATTTTCAGGAACATAGACTTACTCATAACCAATTTGAGACGGCTTGTCATTCTCAAACGAGAATCCTGACGAAAAAAGCGGGGAGGGGACGTCATGAAGGCTGAAACAACGGATGAATACGACGGCGTCAGTGTTAGTGAATGACGCCGTCGAGATGCGCTTTTACAGGCGTGAGAAGCAGCGCTGCGCGGCTTCGATGGTGCGTTCGATGTCCTGTGGCGTATGCGCCAGCGACATAAAGCCAGCTTCAAAAGCGGACGGTGCAAGATAAACCCCTTCTTCCAGCATCATGTGGAAGAACCGCTTAAAGCGTTCGACGTCGCACTTCATCACATCCTGATAGCAGGTGACGCTCTCTGCATCGGTGAAGAACAGGCCAAACATACCGCCCGCCTGATTCACGACCAGCGGAATATTTTCGGCTTTCGCCGCAGCCAGCAAGCCTTCTGCCAGCTGATTGGTCAACGCGGTGAGCTTTTCATGTACGCCGGGTTTCGCCACTTCCGTTAAACAGGCGAAGCCTGCTGCCATCGCAATGGGGTTGCCGGACAGCGTGCCTGCCTGATAAACCGGACCGGTCGGTGCCAGCGCTTGCATGACTTCACGCTTACCGCCGAATGCGCCAACTGGCATACCGCCGCCGATGATTTTCCCCAGACAGGTCAGATCCGGCACCACGCCATAGTGTGACTGTGCACCTGCCAGTGCGACACGGAAGCCGGTCATCACTTCATCGATGATGAACAGGGCGCCAAACTCGTCGCACAGGGCGCGCAGGCCGGGAAGGAAATCTGGCAGCGGTGGAACGCAGTTCATGTTGCCTGCGACGGGTTCGACAATGATTGCAGCGATCTCGTCAGGGTATTGCTCAAATGCGGCACGAACGGATGACAGATCGTTATAGACGCAGGTCAGTGTGTGGCGAGCAAAGTCGGCCGGAACGCCGGGGGAATTCGGTTGACCGAGCGTCAGCGCACCGGAACCGGCTTTCACCAGCAGGCAGTCGGCGTGGCCGTGGTAGCAGCCTTCAAATTTGATGATTTTGTCGCGGCCGGTGTAACCACGCGCCAGACGGATTGCGCTCATGGTGGCTTCTGTCCCGGAGTTGACCATCCGCACCATATCCATGCTGGGCACCAGGGAGGTCACCAGACGCGCCATCTGTACTTCCATCTCTGTCGGCGCGCCAAAGCTCAGGCCGCGTTCTGCGGCGGCGATCACCGCATCACGAATTGCCGGGTGATTGTGCCCCAGCACCATCGGACCCCACGACCCCACGTAATCAATGTACGCTTGCTCGTCAGCGTCGTAGAGATAAGCGCCATCAGCCCGTTCGATGAACAGCGGAGTACCGCCAACGCCGTTAAAAGCACGAACGGGTGAGTTCACGCCACCGGGAATAAGTTGCTGTGCCGCAGCATACAGGCTTTCAGATTTGTTCATTACGCGGTCCTGACTGGTCTTGATCGTAAAATGTAGGGGTATTCTAATGAACTGACCGCCGTTATGAAATCGCTGTGCGAATACCATTGAGTTTTCTTTGTTTTGCTCTGAGCGATCATGGGTACCATTACCTTAAAAGGAGTAAGATTGACTTCTCTCTTATTCTGATGTGGCAGTACGACCTGTGGTTAAATTATCTACCGCTTCCTCGTCTTCTTTCTCTGCAACGCGCAAAGCCGCAATAAAACAGTTTATGCGGCAGGATAAAACGCCCGTATTGATTTTACTGCTGGCAGCCGCTGTCGGCTCTCTGGTGGGATTACTCGGGGTCGCGTTTGAAAAAGCAGTCAATGGGGTGATGGCGCTTCGTATGACAACGCTTGCTGAATTCTCGGACCGCAGTTTTATCTGGGTGCTGGCGTTTGGGGTTTCAGCGCTGTTGGCGCTATGCGGTTACTTTCTGGTGCGTTACTTTGCACCGGAAGCTGGCGGCTCGGGGATTCCTGAAATTGAAGGGGCGCTTGAAGAGCTGCGTCCTGTGCGGTGGTGGCGCGTGATTCCAGTAAAATTCTTTGGCGGCATTGGAACGCTCGGCTCGGGTATGGTGCTGGGCAGAGAGGGGCCAACGGTTCAGCTCGGCGGTAATGTTGGTGGAATGATTGCCGATTTATTTCTCCGAAAACGACAGGAAGGGCGGCATACGCTTTTGGCCACGGGGGCGGCGGCGGGGTTATCCGCTGCGTTTAATGCGCCTCTGGCGGGCATTCTTTTTATTATTGAGGAAATGCGTCCTCAGTTTCGCTATAACCCTATCTCGATCAAAGCCGTCTTTATCGGTGTGATTATGTCGAGTATTGTCTTCCGCGTGTTTAACGGCGAGCGAGCGGTGATCGATGTCGGGCAGCTTGCTTCTGCGCCGCTGGGTACGCTGTGGCTTTATTTGCTGCTCGGCATGATCTTTGGTGTGGTTGGCGTGATCTTTAACCAACTTGTGTTGCGGACTCAGGCCGTTTTTTTACGCTTTCACGGCCAGCATTTATCTCGATTTTTACTGGTTGGCGCGCTGGCTGGTGGCATCTGTGGCGTACTGTCTCTGGTATTCAATGAGGCAACCGGCGGTGGTTTTGCGTTAATTCCTGCTGCGGCGGCCGCGCATTACAGCATTGGCATGCTGCTCGTTATTTTTGCCGTACGTGTGCTGATGACATTGCTGTGTTTTTGCTCCGGGGCTCCCGGCGGTATCTTTGCCCCCATGTTGGCATTAGGAACGCTATTAGGTGCGGCATTCGGTATGACGTCAGCGCTTCTGTTCCCTGATTATGCGATTGATGCGAGTACCTTTGCGATTGCGGGAATGGGGGCGCTGTTCGCGGCCTCCGTACGGGCGCCCTTGACTGGGATCGTGCTGGTACTGGAAATGACGGATAATTATCAGCTGATTTTGCCGATGATAGTGACCTGTCTGGGGGCGACATTGTTAGCTCAGTTCCTGGGAGGCAAGCCGTTGTATTCGTCCATTCTGGCCAGAACGTTACAGCGCCAATTACAGGCTGAGGCGGAGATAAATTCAACAACCGCTGTCAAATCTTGAACGTTTTCTCATCCTGCCGGATAATGAGCGTATGAATGTGGGTCTATCACCTGATAAGCCCTGAGTTGGGAGTAAAAATATGAGCGACGATATAGCAGCACTGCCTCTGCAATTTACTGATGCAGCGGCAAGCAAGGTGAAAAACCTGATTGCTGATGAAGAAAACCCAGAGCTGAAACTGCGTGTATATATCACGGGCGGCGGCTGTAGTGGCTTCCAGTATGGTTTTACCTTTGATGATCAAATCAACGACGGCGATATGACGATTGAGAAGCAAGGTGTGTCGCTGGTGGTTGACCCGATGAGCCTGCAATATCTGGTTGGCGGAGCGGTGGATTATACCGAAGGGCTGGAAGGTTCTCGCTTTGTCGTGACAAACCCGAATGCGAAATCCACCTGTGGCTGTGGTTCCTCTTTCAGCATTTGATTCTGCATTGCGGTTATTGACCGACTAAAAAATAAAAACCGTGTCCTGGCAAAAAGACACGGTTTTTTTATCGCAGGTGTGTTTTTACTGTGATTACCATTCGACCGTAATCAAACGCGTTTCCGTACCCTGCGTTGTTTTTGCCGCAGACGTCGAAAATTTTGCCTGATCGATCTGAATACGTGACTCCGTAATCTTAGGTTGTGGTACAGAGGCTACGTTACATGTCATTTGATATTGACCGGATTGAGGCGTTACGCCGCACGCCGGTTGTATGGTCAGTTGAGCGTTAATTTGCCCACCCTGACTACCTGCATATGCCGTGCTACAGGCCGCCATCAGTAAGCCCGCGTAAAGCAACGCATTTTTCATATTTAAAGCTACCTGGTGTTAAAGGAACCGATACCGGTTCAAAGTTTTCTCATTTCGTATTGCTTTGGCGTTATCGCCGGGTGGTAATCAACACCATGAGTGATGCCTATAATTCCACCGTTGCGTTCAGATTATCGGCAAATATTGGCGAAATAAAAGCCTGCTAGTGTTACAACTTGTATACTAATGAAGCTATTGTTATCGGAATGATTTCACTGTGTTAATTAACAATCACTTCGTTGACGAAAATGTGGATCTTACTTCTGCCAGTTGAGAACAAATTTGCTGGGCTGCCAATAGCAAACGAGGGCCGCTGCGGCTAAACCAGTCTTCATTGACGGTCATCACTGGCACCGCTAATTGTGGCTGCCAAAACGCCTGCACGCTGGCAATCCTTTCTGGCGTCCCACCAACAATGATGGCCTGTGGCTGCCGTCTTAGCACCTGTTCGCGACTGACCTGCGGCCAGGGCACCGGGCTGTCGCTAAAGACATTTTCTGCACCGCATAGTGAAACGATTTGGCTTTGCAGCGTCGCTTGAGAAGACGTAAACAGCGGCTGAGTGCCGAATTGAATGAACACCCGCAACGGAGGGGCATTATGCCTCTCGTTAGCGTGCTGGAGTTTGCCTATTTCTTGCTGAAAATCTGTCGCAGCTTTTTCTGCTTGCTCAGGATGGCGGCTGTAGGTCGCCAACTGCCTCAATGATGCAGGGATATCGTCTAACGTTTTCGCATCCAGATAAACGATGGGTATCGAGAAATTGGCAAGTTGCTCCAGTGGTCGCTGCGGGTTGCCCTCGCGCCAGGCCAGAATCAGATCGGGCTTGAGGGCGAGGATTCGCTCCAAATTGATTCCCTGCCAGGAAGCCACCTGTTCCAATTTTTTCGCTTCTGGCGGGTAATCTGACCAGGCACTGACCGCAACCAACTGTTCGCCCATGCCTGCCGCATAGGCCATTTCCGTCGCGTGCGGTGCGAGGCTAATGACGCGCTGTGGAATGGCGTAAGCGGCGGTGCAGAGCAGTAGCCCGGTTAGCCAGCAGAAGAACCTGACTGTCACGATTAGCGTGCGGCCAGCTTGGCCAGAATCGCTTCCACCATCCGCGTGGATTGCTGTGCCGCAACGCTCAGGAATTCATCGAAACTCAGGTGTGATGCTTTATCGGCTACATCAGAAATGGCACGCACCACCACAAACGGAACGGCGAACTGGTGGCAGACATGTGCGATTGCCGTTGCTTCCATTTCCACGGCAATGGCGTTCGGGAAGGTCGTGCGGATACGGGCTAATGGTTCTGCGCCATTAATGAAGGCATCACCGCTGACAACCAGACCGCGCACGGCGTTCAGTTGTAAATCGGCAATAGTTTCCTGTGCCAGCGCGATGAGTTTTTCATCGGCAGGGAAAGCGGCAGGGCAGCCTGCCATCTGACCGGGCTCATAGCCAAAGGCCGTGACGTCGGCATCGTGGTAACGAACTTCATCAGACACCACGATATCACCCACGTTTAAGCTAGGTGCTAGCCCGCCTGCGGAACCGGTGTTAATGACGACGTCAGGCTTGCTGTGATCCAGCAGCAGCGTGGTGCCGAGTGCGGCGGAAACTTTGCCGATACCGGATTTTAGCAGCGCGACTTCTACGCCGTTGATGTGTCCAGTGTAAATTTCGCAACCTGCGCGTTGGAAGGTTTGACGGTTTTCAATCCGATCGCGCAGCAGTGTTACTTCTTGTTCCATCGCGCCGATAATACCGACTTTCATAAGGTTCCCCGCAAATTCTGTTATAAATGGAAGGTGTGCATCACGGACGTTAGTCTATCATGGCTAGCGGGATGAGATGGAGTGTCCATCATTGTGCTGTAGCGGGATGACATGGAGAACTGTATGTCTGATATCGATTTCGCCAAAAAAATGAGCTTTCAGCGGCATTTCAGCCGACCTAAAACGGCTGACAGTGAATATGCGATTGTGCGCCAGTTTGAGAGCGATCGTGGTCGTATTATTAACTCCGCCGCCATCCGTCGCTTACAGCAAAAAACCCAGGTCTTTCCGCTGGAACGTAATGCGGCAGTCCGTTCCCGTCTGACCCATTCGATGGAAGTTCAGCAGGTGGGGCGCTATATCGCCAAAGAGATTTTGCACCGGCTGCAAGCCGATGGCCGGCTGGCGTCGCTGGGTCTGGAAGACAGACAAACGCCATTTGAAAGCATGGTCGAAATGGCGTGCCTGATGCATGATATCGGCAATCCGCCGTTTGGGCATTTTGGCGAATCCGCGATTAACCAATGGTTTAGAACATTGCTGGATAGCCATTATCTGGACAATGAATCCCTGGAACGGGTCGATGACTGTAAAGTCCCTACGCTGCGGATGCAGCAGGACGGGCTGGACGAATTGCGTGGGCAAATCCGGCAGGATCTGAGCCACTTTGAAGGTAACGCACAGGCGATCCGACTGGTACACACGTTGCTGAAGCTTAATCTGACCTACGGGCAGGTGGCGTGTATTTTGAAATATACCCGTCCCGCATATTGGCACGGCGAACTGCCGGCGGATTACCACTATTTAATGAAGAAGCCGGGCTACTATCTGGCAGAAGAAGCGTTTGTCGCCAGACTGCGTGAAGAATTGGATATGGGGGAATTTCATCGTCATCCGCTGAGCTACATTATGGAAGCGGCGGATGATGTGTCCTACTGCATTGCGGATTTAGAAGATGCTGTGGAGAAAGAGATTCTCACGATCGAAGAGCTTTACGATCGCCTGCGTGAGAATTGGGGCGAGGGGGCAGAGAAAGACATCTTCGCGAAAACGATTGAACGTGCCTACAAAGAACGCGAGCGCTTTCAATGGCGTAGCCACGACGATCAGTTCTTCATGAATCTTCGCGTTTATACCGTGGGGCAAATGGTGCCGCATGCCGCGCTGCGTTTTATTGATAACCTGCCGGAGGTGTATGCCGGATCGTTCAATCAGGCGTTGCTTGAAGACGATAGCCCACAGAATCGCTTGCTAGGGATTTTCAAACGCGTCGCCTTAAAACACGTTTTTAATCATCATGAAGTTGAACAGTTGGAGCTACAGGGGGATCGTGTGATTCGCGGTCTGCTGGATATTTATAGCCCACTGCTCGACATGCCCTATCAGGATTTCAGCCAGCTCGTTCGCGAAGATACACACAGGCGTTATCCGATTGAAACGCGGCTTTATCACAAGCTATCTAGCAAGCACTGTCTGGCTTATTGCGAAGCGGTTGCCGCGTTGGAAGCCTTACCCGAAAGTGAGCGAATCGTCCGTGAGTATTATTATCGGGCGCGTCTGATTCAGGATTACATCAGCGGCATGACGGATTTGTACGCCTACGACGAATACCGCAAGCTGATGGCGGCAGATTAACGACGAACAGACGGCAATGGAAATCGCGAGTTTTGTAAAGCCGTTCAATATTTCCTTACGCTTCACGATCTTCCCCTTGGGAACATTGTTGGTCCATATTTATCTCATACAGCACGACCACTGAGTGTACCTGGTGTCGGGTACACGGGCCGTAAGACTCGCGTGTTGATTACTATGAGACATACTCCTATGAAAAGAAAATCACTGGTTCTGAGTGCGCTGGCGTTAAGTCTGGCGATGGCGATGGGCTCCACCACGGCGAATGCGGCTGAGTCAGCGGCGTCTGCCGCGTCATCGGGTCAGCTCCCTAGTTTGGCTCCCATGCTGGAAAAGGTCATGCCTTCCGTAGTGAGCATCTATGTGGAAGGGCATACCACCAATGCGGGCAATGCGGGAAAAGAAGGTATCCCACAGCAGCTTCAGCCATTTTTTGGTGAAAACTCGCCTTTCTGCCAGGACGGATCGCCGTTCCAGTCGTCGCCTGTGTGTCAGGGAGAAGGGGACGATGATGACAACGGCCAACAGCAACCAAAACAGGAAAATTTCCAGGCGCTGGGTGCAGGTGTCGTGATTAATGCGGAGAAAGGCTATGTGGTGACTAACAGCCACGTGGTGGAGAACGCCGATAAGATTCAGATTCGACTCAGTGATGGCCGCAAGTATGACGCCAAGATGTTAGGAAAAGATCCGCGTTCAGATATCGCACTGGTGCAGTTGAAAGACTTCAAAAATCTGACGGCTATCAAGGTCGCGGATTCTGACCAGTTGCGGGTCGGTGACTATACGGTGGCGATTGGTAACCCGTATGGTCTGGGCGAAACGGCGACCTCGGGCATTGTGTCCGCGCTGGGGCGTAGTGGGCTGAATATTGAAAACTATGAGAACTTTATTCAGACCGATGCGGCGATCAACCGGGGGAATTCCGGTGGGGCACTGGTGAACCTGAATGGAGAACTGGTTGGTCTGAATACCGCGATTCTTGCGCCAGATGGCGGCAATGTCGGGATTGGTTTCGCTATCCCCAGCAATATGGTGAAAAGTGTCGTGGCACAGATTGTCGAATTTGGCGAAGTGAAGCGCGGCGAGCTGGGCATTACCGGGACGGAGCTGAATTCTGAGCTGGCGCAGGCAATGAAAGTGGATGCCCAGCGTGGCGCGTTTGTAAGCCAGGTTCGGCCGAAATCGGCAGCCGATGAAGCGGGCATCAAGGCGGGCGATGTGATCGTGACGCTGAATGGAAAAGCGGTCAGCAGCTTCTCCGCGCTGCGGGCGCAAGTCGGATCGCTACCGGTGGGCAGCAAGGTGGATCTGGGGCTGTTGCGCGAGGGTAAACCGCTGACGGTTGAAGTGAGGCTGCAACAAAGCAATCAGGCTCAGGTGGCTTCCGGTAATCTCTACTCTGGCATTGAAGGTGCCGAGCTGAGCAACACGCAGGTCGACGGTGAGAAAGGCGTCAAAGTGGATAACGTCAAACCCGGTTCCGCCGCGGCTAAAATTGGTCTGAAGAAGGACGACATTATTCTCGGGGTTAACCAGCAGGCGGTACAGAATATTGGCGAGTTGCGTAAAATTCTCGACAGCAAACCGGCAGTATTGGCGCTGAATGTGCGTCGTGGCGGCAGCACGATTTATCTGCTGGCTCAATAACCGCACCGCTCAGTACCTAAGCGGATAATTACCTTTTAAGACAATGTGTTGAGTTGATAGACTGGTCGGGCACTTAGGTGCCCGACCGTTTCCCACTTTTTCATAAACGTGCTTTTGTGAGTTCTTCCACAGATTTAATCTAATTCCCGTTTCTTTGTTAATTTGCACAATGTGTGGCGTACCGTGTGGCGGTATGCTGGTGCAATTGTCAATGTTCCTCTCAGAGGTAAAAATGGCGTCGTATCATCTCAATGCCAAGATGGCACAGGATATTGTCGCGCGAACCATGCAGATCATTGATAGCAATATCAACGTGATGGATGCTCGCGGTAAGATTATCGGCAGTGGCGATCAGGAACGATTGGGGGAGTTACATGAAGGGGCTTTGCTGGCGCTCTCGCAGGGACGGGTTGTCGATATTGATGATGCCGTGGTGCGCCATCTGCACGGCGTACGTCCGGGCATTAATTTACCTTTGCGCATCGACGGTGAAATCGTTGGCGTTATCGGCCTGACGGGCAACCCCAGCCAGCTACGGCAATACGGCGAACTGGTCTGCATGACGGCGGAAATGATGTTGGAACAGGCGAGGCTGCTGCATATGCTGGCGCAGGATAGCCGCCTGCGCGAAGAGCTGGTACTGAACCTGATTCGCACCGACGATCTCTCCCCCGCCCTGATGGAGTGGGCGCAGCGCTTGGGCATCGATCTGAATAAGCCCCGCGTCGCGGCGGTGATCGAAGTGGACAGCGGGCAGCTTGGGGTGGATTCCGCTATGGCGGAGCTACAGCAGTTGCAAACGCTGCTGACCACGCCGGAACGTGACAACCTTATCGCTATCGTTTCGTTGACGGAAATGGTGGTGCTGAAACCGGCGCTAAATACCCACGGACGCTGGGATGCAGAAGATCACCGGCGTCGGGTGGATACACTGATGTCGCGCATGGCTGAAAGCAGCCGGCTACGGGTACGGCTGGCGCTAGGAAACTATTTTGCTGGCCCTGGCAGTATCGCGCGTTCTTATCGCACGGCACGTACGACCATGAGCGTGGGTAAGCAACGTATGCCCGCTCAGCGCTGTTATTACTATCAGGATCTGATGTTGCCCGTACTGTTGGACAGCCTGCGCGGCGGCTGGCAGGCAAACGAGCTGGTGCGGCCACTCTCGAAGCTGAAAGCAATGGATGGAAATGGTCTGCTGCGTCGGACGCTGGGTGCCTGGTTCCGTAATAATGTTCAGCCCGGTGCGACGGCGAAAGCGCTGTTTATTCATCGCAATACGCTGGAGTATCGTCTCAACCGTATCTCTGAACTGACGGGGTTAGATTTGGGGAATTTCGACGATCGTTTGCTGCTGTACGTGGCTTTGCAACTCGATGAAGAAGAGTAGGGCCGAAAGAAACGGCGTTTACGCCCATCCTGACTCAAGCTGGTTTTTCCGCCGCACTCACCTGATGCCGTAGGGCATCAGGGCTACCCCATCTTCCCTCACAAAATGTCGTCAACGGCGACAAAATTGCTTAGATTGAAAACTATTACATAACCATTAACAATATAACGCGATAGCATAAATTATCGCGAAACAATATTTTTGCCCCCTCCCTATATCCACTATTGTCACTTCCATGTTGTCAGCCTGATATACCCGTCCTATTTCAAGCTGCATGCGCGCTGTGCAAAACGATAGCGTTTTGTCCTGCAAGTTGAATTATTTAATTTATTAATCAGTCACATCCGTCATGATTTTATCTGATACTTTCGAGCATTAGGGAGTGATAAGAATGTCAATACGTCGTCTGGGGTTATCTGTTGCTACGGCAGCACTGTTGTTTTCCGGTGTGGCCTCGGCGGCTACCGAATTATTAAACGTGTCTTACGATCCGACACGTGAGCTGTATCAGCAATACAATGCGGCGTTTATTAAGCATTGGAAAGCGACCACCGGTGAAGATATCACCATCAAAAACTCGCACGGCGGTTCTGGAAAGCAGGCGCGTTCGGTGATTGACGGCTTGCAGGCTGACGTGGTGACGCTGGCTCTGGCTGGGGATATCGATGCATTAAATCTGAATCAACAGCTGATCGATCCTAAATGGCAGGCACGTTTGCCTGACAACAGCACGCCTTACACTTCCACCATCGTTTTTCTGGTGCGTAAAGGTAATCCAAAACAAATCAAAGACTGGAACGATCTGGTGAAGCCGGGCGTTGAAGTCATCACGCCAAACCCTAAAACTTCTGGCGGCGCGCGTTGGAACTTCCTGGCTGCGTGGGCGTATGCTAAAGCGCAACCGGGCGGCAATGATGAAAGCGCACTGAAATTTGTGACTGAGTTGTATCGTCATGCGCCAGTTCTGGATACCGGTGCGCGTGGGGCAACCATTAGTTTTGTACAGCGTCAGTTAGGCGATGTGCTGCTGGCATGGGAAAACGAAGCGTACCTGTCTCTGCAAGAGCAGGGCGGCGATCAGCTGGAGATCGTCACACCGTCTCTGTCGATTCTGGCTGAACCGCCGGTTGCCGTTGTCGACAAAGTCGTTGAGCGCAAGGGAACGCAGAAACAGGCTGAAGCCTATCTGCAATACCTCTACAGCGATGAAGCGCAGCGTATCATCGGTAAAAATTTCTACCGTCCGCGCAACGCCAAGATTGCCGAAGAGTTTAAAGATCAGTTTGCGCCAGTGAATCTGGTGACAATTGATAAGGACTTCGGTGGCTGGAAAGCGGCACAGGACAAATTCTTTAACGATGGCGGCGTGTTCGACGCAATCTTTAAAGAGATCAATAAGTAAGTTTTAACGTCTGACGGATTAAGGCCGCTATCACATAGCGGCTTTTTTCAGGTTAAAAGGCTGGCGAGAGCTGCACTAAACCCTCTGTCAGGTAGCGCGTGTCGGCAAGCAGTTGTTGGCTGGTTAGTGAGTATGAAAATTAAAGGCACGGTATGTCACAGCGTTCTTCCTCAGTGATTCCCGGTTTCGGGCTAACGTTAGGGTTCAGCCTGAGCTATTTAGGATTAATTGTCCTCATTCCGTTGGCGGGGATGTTTTTATATGCCAGCCAACTAACGTTTGGGCAATTTTGGGATTTGATAACCAGCCGTCAGGTGCTTTTTTCCCTGCGGCTTTCGTTTGGTACGGCGCTGGCGGCGGCTTTTATTAACGGCATTCTCGGGACGTTACTGGCCTGGGTGCTTGTGCGTTATACCTTTCCCGGCCGTAAAGTGATCGATGCCATGATCGACATGCCCTTCGCGCTGCCAACCGCAGTCGCGGGGATTGCCCTGACGGCGTTGTATGCACCGAATGGCCTGATTGGCTCGCTGTTTCCGTTCAAAATTGCCTATACCGGTATTGGTATCACGCTGGCACTTATTTTCGTGACGCTGCCTTTTGTGGTCAGAACGCTGCAACCGGTGCTTGCTGATATTCCTAAAGAGGTCGAGGAGGCCGCCGCCTGTCTGGGCGCGCGTCCGCTTCAGGTTTTCCGCCATGTGTTGCTGCCTGCACTGTTGCCGGCGTGGCTGACGGGTTTTGCACTGGCCTTTGCCCGCGGCGTTGGGGAATACGGCTCCGTGGTGTTTATCGCGGGGAACATTCCGTTTAAAACCGAAATCCTGCCGCTGCTGATCGTCTCCAAGCTCGATCAGTATGACTATAAAGGCGCTACTGGGATCGGCGTGTTCATGCTGCTGGTTTCTTTCATTATGTTGCTGCTGATTAACGTGTTGCAGCGCCGCATTCAACCGAAACTGTAAGGGCTGGTCGTCATGGAACAGGTTATTTCCGCTCAGGCCAGCGCGGCTAAAAGAAAAAAGCAGCCCGCAGCCTATTACATTCTGGTTTCACTGGCGTGGATCGTCTTTTTTCTGATTCTGGTGCTGCCGCTGATGATGGTGGTGACTCAGGGGCTGGATAAGGGGATCGATGCATTTTGGGACGCAATTACTGAACCGGATGCGATCTCCGCACTTAAGCTGACGCTGCTTGCGACCGTCATTTCCGTGCCATTGAACGTGGTGTTCGGGCTGGCGACGGCGTGGTGTGTGACGAAATTCGAATTTCGTGGCAAGAGCTTTTTGCTGGCGCTGATCGATCTGCCGTTTTCCGTTTCCCCCGTTGTGGCGGGGTTGGTTTATGTGCTGCTGTTTGGCGCACAAAGCAAGATTTATCCCTTCCTGCTTGAACACGATCTGCAAATTGTTTATGCCGTGCCGGGCATCGTGCTGGCGACGATTTTCGTCACACTGCCTTATGTTGCCCGTGAGCTGATTCCGCTGATGGAAGAACAGGGGTCGCAGGAAGAAGAAGCCGCGCGTCTGCTGGGTGCGAACGGTTGGCAAATGTTCTGGCACATCACGCTGCCGAATGTGAAGTGGGCGTTGATCTACGGCGTGGTGCTGTGTACTGCGCGCGCGATGGGGGAATTTGGTGCTGTTTCCGTTATTTCCGGCCATATTCGCGGCTTGACGAACACGCTGCCGCTGCATATCGAAATTCTTTATAACGAGTACAACATCGTTGCGGCCTTCAGCGTGGCGATTCTGCTGCTGATCATGTCGCTGGTAGTGCTGTTACTGCGCCAGTGGAGTGAAGGTCGATTGACGAAGCAAATACAGAAACAACAGGAGTTGGCCAAAAATGAGCATTGAGATTCGCAATATTAATAAACAATTTGGCCAGTTCCGGGCGCTGAACGAGATTAATTTGTCGATCCACAGCGGCGAGCTGGTGGCGTTGCTGGGGCCATCGGGCTGCGGTAAGACCACGCTGCTGCGTATTATCGCCGGGCTGGAACAGCCCGATAGCGGCAGTATTATTTTCCACGGTCAGGATGTGTCCGTCCACGATGTGCGCAAACGCAACGTAGGGTTTGTATTCCAGCACTACGCGCTGTTTCGTCACATGACCGTGTTCGATAACGTCGCGTTTGGGCTACGCATGAAGCCGAAAAATATCCGGCCATCAAAGAGTGAAATCGAAAAGAAAGTGCATGAGCTGCTGAATCTGGTGCAACTGGACTGGCTGGGGGATCGCTATCCTGAGCAGCTTTCCGGCGGTCAGCGCCAGCGTATTGCACTGGCGCGTGCCTTGATCGTCGAACCGAGCATTCTGCTGCTGGATGAACCTTTTGGCGCGCTGGATGCCAAGGTGCGCAAAGAGCTGCGCCGCTGGCTGTCTCAGTTGCATGAAGATATCGATCTGACGTCGGTATTTGTGACGCACGATCAGGAAGAAGCGATGGAAGTGGCTGACCGCATCGTGCTGATGAATAAAGGCGTGATTGAACAAATCGGTACGCCGGCGGAGGTGTATAACAACCCTGCCAGCGAATTTGTTTACCATTTCCTTGGCGACAGCAACCGGTTGAAAGTGGCGCAGACGGAAGAGACGATTCTGTTCCGTCCGCATGAGGTGTCGCTATCTGTTCAGGCACAGGAAGGTTATCAGGCGGTGACGGTACGGGATATTCGTCCACTTGGTGCCTTAACACGTCTGTCGTTGAAGCTGGGTGAACAGTCAGAGCTGATTGAAGCGGAAGTCGCAAAAGATGATGCAAGCCTGAACGGACTACAGAAAGGCGATGTGATTCAGTTCAAGCCTAAGCGCTACAGCCACGATTGGGAAATTTGATGGGTAGATCGTAGAAATAAAAAACCCGCGAAATTCGCGGGTTTTTTGCTTTTATCGGAAATGCCTGCCGTATGGTAAGGATTACCGATAAGCGGGATTAGAGGCAACAGAGTAACGGCCGCTGCCCACCAGCATGATGATAATGCCAGCAAAGAAATAGAGTGCTTCCAGTTCCAGCGCCCAGGCGCCAACGTCGGTTAGGGTGAAGAATTTACCCGTGCCAACCATCAGCGTTGCCACAACCAGCGTCAGCGCGGCAATCAGGCCGGAAATACGGGTAAATACGCCCAGAATAATCAGAATCGGTGCAACGACTTCGCCCACGTAGACACCGTAAGCGATAAAACCTGGCAGGCCTGCGCCTTGCAGCATCTGTACGATCCAACCCACACCGTGCTCAATTTTTGCTACGCCGTGAAACAGCAGCAGAATACCCACGGTTAAACGCAGTAAAAGTTTACCTGCATCGGGATGATCGGTTAAACGCGTGAACCACTGATTCAACTGAGAAATCATACTAGACAACCTCGTGAGTTAGCGAAAAGTGCTAAAGTGCTATTGGATATAAGGCGGCAGTGTCGTCGATTTAACGCCTGAATAGAAAACAAATAAATTTGATATTTTCTGTCAAAAAATTAGGTGAAGCGCGTCAACCTGGATAAGCATCACACCGCGATTTTAGAGGGCTAACGATAGATGGGCGTTCAACACCCATCTATCGCTGATGTTTGAGAAGGCACGTAATGGCAGTGCAGAACATCACGCTGCCGTATCGGCTACCTTGCGTTTCAATAGTCAATCGAATACGTCAGAGCGAATGTGCGCCCTTGTGCTGGCAGACTGGAAAGTTTGCCATAGGTGGCTTCGGCCTGCTGGCTGTAGACGGTTTTATAGTCACGATTGGCCAGATTGTAGATGCCAAAGCCAACTTGGCCGCCCAACAACGGAGCATGCGCGATGAGGTCGAACACGGTATAACCCTGAATCTTGGCTGCTGGCGTGGAACGGATGCTTGAGCTGACAGCTGCGGATTTGGCGTCATTATAAGCGCGGTCGGTTCCGCCGACGGTCAGGGATTGCAGACGTAATCCGTATCCATCAGCGAATGTCCAGTCGCTGTATAACGTGGCTTTCAGCGGAGCGACTCGGAACGCGTTGAGTTCGCGCCATTTGCCAGCGGCGTCTTTATATTCGCCTCGGGTATAGGCAAGCGTGCCGCCAACATTCCAGCTTTCAGACAGCGGATATTGCAGGTTGCCTTCCATGCCCCAAATACGTTCGTCGGTATCGGCTACTGATACACTGTAGTCACGGTTGAACTGCACCACTTTATCGGACGTGTTGTAGAACGCAGTAACGCCAGCATTCAGGCCACGGTTATCCCTCATACGCCAACCGAGCTCATAGTTGTTGACTTTGATGGAGTCGATACTGTCGCCGTTAATGGTGAATGTCGCTGGTACGTCGCGCAACATGCGCTGTGTGTCGGGCAGGCTGAAGCCTTGAGAAAAATTGGTGAATAACTGATGAGTATCGGTCAACTGGTACACTAATCCCAGGTTATACAACGTTTCGCCGTGCTTCACTTGACCGCCTTCTAACTGCCTGGCCTGATAGCCAGCTACCCGATCTGCCGTGATGGCTTCGCTGTAAGGCGTTGAGGTGGAAACCTTGTTGCGGATGATCTCGTGGCGCAGACCCGCCTGTAGGTTAAGACGTTGAGTCAGCGCATAGTCCGATTGCAAGAATAGGCCGGTTTTGTCCACTTGAACATCCGGCCCCATGGCGTAACGGTTTTCGGCTTGATAACGCAAGCCGTTACTGGCGATGAAGGTGTTGATACCATAGGACTGCCCACTCTGGCTGTCTTTTTCCTGTTCGTAGTCAAGACCATAGGTTAACTGTAGGTCACGTCCTGCCAGACTTAGGTTCTTTTGCAATGCGGTACGCACTCCCCAGACATCAATATCCGTATTCGATTGCATTGCTACATACGTGCTGCCGCCAGGCAGCGCTGAGTGTGTGACCGCAGAGACGGAAGGGAACCAGCGTGATTGCTCTTTGCGATAATAGGCCTCAGCTGTCAGTTGCTGACCGCCCAGTATGTCTCGATTCTGGTATTGGGTATTGAAACCGTAATGCCGGGTACGGGGTTGGTCGTCAAGTTGCAGCCCTTTGATGCCCTTGAGGCTGGGCTGAAACGTTGCGGGAGTGAACAGTGCGGCCAATCCGGGGCCATAATCGGGGCCGTAGTCGCTGTCTTGCTCATCATTGTAATACCTGAACGCGCCGCTCAACTGCTGGTTGTCATCCAGATTCCAGGTTAGCCGACTGTTGAAATCGAGACTGGTCGTGTTCTGACGATCGGTTTGGGCGATTTCCGGCCCGATTCGATCGCCGTGGGCATTGCGCATGTCCCCTTGTGAGGTATAGCTCAGTCCGGCAAAACCGCTGACGTCATCGTTATGGAAAGAGGCGGTTTGCGTACCGCTGTAAGCCAGATCGGATGTAGACGGCTTATCTACGCTTTTCAATCCAAACTGACTGCTGAAAGCATAAGGTTCATCATCGGCGTTACGGGTGATGATATTGATTATGCCGCCCGTAGCACCCGCGCCATAGAGGCTTGTGGCACCCGATACGACTTCGACACGTTCGATCATTGTCGGTGAGATGCTGTTGAGCTGCCGCGAACCGTCACGCGAGCCGGTGAGTGGCACGCCGTCGATCATGACCTGTACCGTGCGTCCGCGCATGGTCATACCGTAGTTACTGGTGGTCCCGGAAGCGGTAGCCAGGCCAGGTACTAACTGACCGAGAATATCGGCAGTAGACCTGCCTGCGGAGGATTGTTTGGCGATATCTTCGCGTTCAATGCTGTAAACCGTCCCGGCGATGTCGGCAATGTTTTTCACCGAGCGGGCAGCCGTTACCGTCATGACATCGGTGTCCTGCACGGGAGGCGTATCGGTCTGTGCATATACCTGAGCACTGATGGCCAGACTCAAGAAGGTTACCCGCGCGGGGGGCGCAAGATATCGCATAATGTCTCCTGAATAACTGAATGATAAGGGTTAAATAGTTTTGGTCAGATGTTGTCTGATGAGCGGTCGGCACAGCAGAACGCTAAGTAGCGACAGCACGCCGAGCAGCAGATAATAAGCGCCATAGCCCAGCCCTGCGGCGAGAAAGCCGGAAAGCGAACCGCCAAGGAAAAACACCAGAAGTTCAAAGCACACCAGCACGGTGAAGTCGGTGCCTGCCTGTTGACGGGAGCACAGGCGCATGAACAGCGCATAAAGGCTGGTCATCGCCATGTAGCGGATCGCCAACATCACGATGACCAGTGTGCCGAGCCAAAATCCTGACATCATGGCTGAGCCGCTGTAGAGCAGCGCGGCGAGCAACAGATAGACGCCGCTGCGCAGCCAGCCAGCGCGAACCAGCAGTACGTCGGACGAGTAACGTTTGAGCGCCCATGCGGTGATGACAGCACTCAGCAACCCGGCTCCCGCTCCCGCCACCGACATCAAAAGGCCGATTTCCACCAGTGTCCATTGCTGATCGACCAGCAGCGGAGTCAGCATTGCCATGGCGGGGGCTTCAACCAGTCGGTAAAGCAGAATGAGCAGTAAAGCCCAGCGTATTTCACGACGCCTGAACGTATTGGCGAAATTTGGGCGTTCGGATGCCGGGGATAGTTGCGGACGTTCATTAATCCAGGTGACGGCGATCATGGTCAGTGCAGTTAATACCGCCAGAGACAGCAAGGCGCTGCGCCAGCCGGACAATTGATACAACAGCAGGATGCCAGCTCCGCCGATCATGCTGCCCAGCGCCACGCCGATGCTTTGCGCCATGCTTCCAAGACGATGCTCGGATTCTGCCAGTGATTCCACCGTATAGCCGTCGATGGCGATATCCTGTGTGGCAGCCCAGGTCGAGATCCATAACCCAATCAGTACGAAGGGAAGCAAGCCATAATCCAATCCGGTGAACGCCAGAACCAATACACCGCCTGCCAGTGCGAGTTGCGTCAGCCATAACCAGGTGCGACGACGCCCCAGCACAGGCAGATAGTAACGGTCAATTACCGGTGCCCAGATAAATTTGCAGGCCCAAGGCAGATAAAGCAGTGAAAGCATGCCTATCCAGCGTAGATCCACTCCCTGGCTACGCAGAATGCTCGGTAGAGCGACGTTGTAGAAATACAGCGGCAGGGCATGCGCTAAATAGAGAATCACGATCGCCGTCAGCCCTAATCGGCCGATCGGCGCGAACTCACTCGCTCGTTTCATCATTCACCCATGCCCATCATGCGTTCAGCAATCCAGTGATAGCCACTGGACCTCTCAAGTGTGACGAAGTACGGCACGCCCCAGGTTCGGTGTAGGGCGGGGACATCCAGACGAGCCTGTTCGGCTGCGTCACGGGCAATGCGCACCAGACCACGGCAGTAGTGCTGAAACGCGGGTTTGTGCTGTCGATACCAGAATGCCTGAATGGATCGGTAATCGGGAGCGAACTCGGTGTGCGCTAGCGTGCTAGCGATGAAGAAAAAGGGTTGTTTCGATTCGAGAAGCTGCTCAATGCACGCCAGCCATTCACGTATTTCCTCTGCGCTGACACTCTCCTGAAACACCGCGTCGACCAGCGCGGTTTGCGTGACACGTAAAACCATGCGTTGTTACCCTTAAAATGAAAAATGTCACAGACCTTAGACAGTCGATTGCCGTCATGTTACAAATGAGAATACTTCTAATTCAAATCGTTCGCTTAGGCTAAAAAAAGAAAAAGTTAGGCGCGACGATATTTATTCAGGTACGTTTCATGCGTGTATTCACCTGCGACCAATTAAGTCAGGCAGCCAGTGAACAGGGAGGAAAGCTGCATTTCGGCCAGGAGTTGCCGAGCGACCAGCCCGTGTTGGCTGGTTGGCAGCGGATTCAGTCCTTGGGTAATGGTCTGGTACTGTATCTGAGCCAGAGTGAAGATTTGATCGATGCGTTTAGTCAGAATTTGCTGTCACCGGGTATTACTGCCGCATTTCTGCTCCAGGGGCAAGCGGATGTGAGTCTGGCTGGTCAGCGTCTGCGTTTCGATGCTCATTCCGCCCGTCAGCGCGCAATGCTAGTTAATCTGACGGATAGCGATCAGTTTCAACGTCATTGGCAGGCGGGCCGACGGGAAACCAAGATCTGCCTGAGTTTCAGCCCTGCCTGGTTTGAACGGTTTGCCAACGAGAGTGGCCTGTGCAGCAGCAGTTTGCTGCAATTCAGGCGTGCGCACTGGCAAAGCCTGTCATGGCAACCCGCTCCGGATGTCCTGCAACGTGCCTGTCGGCTGGTTTTCGACGATCGGTCTCCGGTTTCGCTTATCCAGCGTTTGCAATGCGAGAGTTTTGCGCTGGATCTGGCGACGGATATATTACGGAGTATTGATGCGTCGCCCCAGCAAAAGCGTTTTGGCGCTCACCTTGAATGTTGCCTGATACGCTTGAAAGACTGGCTGGATAGCGGAGAAGCCGATCGCCTGAGCATCAGCCAGATGGCTAAGACGTTGGGGACTAACCCGGTTGATTTGCAGAATGGTTTTCGTACCCGTAACGGTATCACTATTGCTGCCTACCTACGTAAGCATCGGCTGGAACGAGCCTATCAGGCGCTCCACCGACATGCCGTGTCTGTCGATGAAGCGGCCGCGCTGGCGTGCTATGAACATGTCAGTAGTTTCAGCGCTGCGTTTAAGAAGCAGTATGGATTCCCGCCTTCACAGGTCAAATAGGGTAGGGTCACCATCATGATGGTTGGGTGGCTCCCTAGCTTCAATTATTTTTTCATTTTGATTTTGGTAATACATCAAAATAGGTGAGATGTGCAGGCTGATGTTATCGCTCGACTTGCCCTTCGCGTTAATGCGAACGAGGTAGTTTGGTTTGAAATACAGATGAAACAGAGAAATAGAATATTTGATGGATTTACTTTAGAGAGGAATCACTTTGCGGAAGTGGTGGGTCGTGCAGGATGACTCGGCCTTTGGCCTCGCCCCTTTGGGGTCAACGCTGGCGCGTTGCTGTCTCGCTTCGCTCGGCTCGAACCTGAACGCAGCTTCTCACCTGCACGATAAGTGCGGTAAGTAAAATTTAATGGATTTACTTCAGAGAGGAATCACTTTGCGGAAGTGGTGGGTCGTGCAGGATGACTCGGCCTTTGGCCTCGCCCCTTTGGGGTCAACGCTGGCGCGTTGCTGTCTCGCTTCGCTCGGCTCGAACCTGAACGCAGCTTCTCACCTGCACGATAAGTGCGGTAAGTAAAATTTAATGGATTTACTTCAGAGAGGAATCACTTTGCGGAAGTGGTGGGTCGTGCAGGATTCGAACCTGCGACCAATTGATTAAAAGTCAACTGCTCTACCGACTGAGCTAACGACCCGCAGAAGTGGTGGGTGATGACGGGATCGAACCGCCGACCCCCTCCTTGTAAGGGAGGTGCTCTCCCAGCTGAGCTAATCACCCACTTCTGAACTACATTTACTTCTTGATTTACTTCAACTTCTAATAAGAAGACCAGCTGGTATGAGATTGGTGGGTGATGACGGGATCGAACCGCCGACCCCCTCCTTGTAAGGGAGGTGCTCTCCCAGCTGAGCTAATCACCCAATCTCAAATCTTCTTACTCTACACAGCGAGACACTTTTACATAAATTTCGTAAAGAGTGGTGGGTGATGACGGGATCGAACCGCCGACCCCCTCCTTGTAAGGGAGGTGCTCTCCCAGCTGAGCTAATCACCCCCGCTGTGTGGAGTCGCATTATAGGGATCCTTGAATGTGAGTCAACGCTTTTTAAAACTAAAATGATTGTTCGTTGCAAAATTAGGCAAGGCGTCGTATTTATCGCCGCTAGCGCTGCATCCTTGCGCAATTTAGCCTGCTATCTTGTTATTTCCGCCAGAATAAAAGCACGGGCGGCATGTTACGGCGTTGAGGAATCGAAGCAGAGTGATAGAATGTTGCCCACTTTTGTTCTCTGAGCTTATGTCGGTCTGTGCCGACAGCCGTTGCGTAATAAGGCTGTAATCCCAAATGAAAATCAAAACCCGTTTTGCCCCTAGTCCTACTGGCTATCTTCATGTCGGTGGCGCTCGTACCGCGCTTTACTCTTGGCTGTTTGCCCGTCATCAGGACGGCGAGTTCGTGCTGCGTATTGAAGATACCGATCTGGAGCGTTCAACCCAAGACGCGATTGATGCCATTATGGATGGTATGAACTGGCTGAGCCTGAACTGGGATGAAGGCCCGTACTACCAGACTAAACGTTTTGACCGTTATAACGCGGTTATTGACCAGATGTTGGAAAACGGAACGGCATATAAATGCTACTGCTCTAAAGAGCGTCTGGAAGCGCTGCGTGAACAGCAGATGGAAAACGGCGAAAAACCGCGTTATGACGGCCATTGCCGTGGTTCTCACGAGCATCATGCTGATGATGAGCCACACGTTGTGCGTTTCCTTAACCCGCAGGAAGGTTCGGTCATCTTCAATGACCGCATTCGCGGGCCGATCGAATTCAGCAATCAGGAACTCGACGATCTGATTATCCGCCGCACCGACGGCTCACCAACCTACAATTTCTGTGTCGTTATCGATGACTGGGATATGGAAATCACGCACGTTATTCGTGGTGAAGACCATATCAATAACACGCCGCGCCAGATTAACATTCTGAAAGCGTTGGGCGCACCGGTGCCGGAATATGCGCATGTGTCGATGATTCTGGGCGATGATGGCAAGAAATTGTCCAAACGTCACGGTGCGGTTGGAGTGATGCAATACCGCGATGACGGCTATCTGCCGGAAGCGTTGCTGAACTATCTGGTGCGTTTAGGCTGGTCATCTGGCGATCAGGAAATCTTCTCTATTGATGAGATGAAGTCTCTGTTCTCGCTGGACGCCGTCAGCAAGTCTGCGAGCGCTTTCAATACTGAGAAGCTGCAATGGTTGAACCATCACTATATTAACCATTTACCAGCAGAATACGTGGCAACGCATTTGTCATGGCATATTGAGCAAGCTGGAATTGATACCCGTACCGGACCGCAGTTGAGTGAATTGGTTGGCCTGTTGGGCGAACGTTGCAAAACGCTGAAAGAAATGGCGGACTCTTGCCGTTATTTCTATGAAGATTTTGCTGAGTTTGATGCCGATGCTGCGAAGAAACATCTGCGTCCGGTTGCACGTCAACCGCTTGAGCTGGTACGTGAGAAGCTGGCAGCGATTACCGATTGGACGGCGGAGAACATTCATCACGCCATTCAGGGCACGGCAGATGAACTGGGTCAAGGCATGGGTAAAGTCGGTATGCCACTGCGCGTTGCGGTTACGGGGGCAGGCCAATCTCCGGGTGTTGATGTGACAGTGCATGCGATTGGTCAGCAGCGTTCGCTGACGCGTATTGATAAAGCGCTGGCGTTCATTAGCGAGCGTGAAGCACAGCAGTAATCGCTGTTGCGTAAATAGCGCTATACAAAACGAACCCCGGCCTGAGAGTCGGGGTTTTTTTATTGTTTTATCTGAGAACCGTTTTATTTGAGAACGGTGCTGCCTGATAACTATTCACCAGCGATAGCGACCGCTTTGCCGATGGCATCTGGGATCACGTCGCCGTGTCCTTTACCGGGGAACAGAATAAAGTCAGTTTTTGTGCCCTGTTCGTTGAGCTGCGCGACCAGCGTTTTTGCCCTTTCCACCATTTTTCTTTGGCTGAGTCGTTCTGCCCGCTTCTCATCGACCGGTTTACCCGCCTGTGTTTTCACAGGCTCATCCTCATTTTCCCCAACTGTGACAGTAATTGATAACGGCGATGTGGAAAGCAGCGGCGTTCTGGCGGGAACCACAACGCCATTTCCCCACCAGATAGATGGGCTGGCGGCAACATAACGCTGGAAAGATTCGGTGTGGTTAAAAAGCGTATAGAGCGTAAACAGACCGCCGAAAGAGTGCCCAGCCAGCGTTTGTTTTTGCTTATTGACGGCGTAGTTTGCTTCAACCCAGGGTTTTACCGTGGATTGCAGGAATTGGTAAAACGCCTCCGCTTCGCCGCCCGCGGCAAAATCTGGGTCGGTAATGGTGGTTGGTGGCGTGTAGTCGCGCGTGCGAGCGGGAACATCGTAAGGTTTATCGATCGGATAACCGATCGCGACAATCAGCGGTGCCGCGCCGTTTTTTGCGTTATAGCTGTTTACGGCAACAGGAAACTGGGCATTGCCATCCAGCATATACAGAACCGGATAGCCACCTTCTGGTGCCGGGTGGCGGGGAAGTGCGATAAAAAGTCGATAAGCATGTTGCGCGTCGCTTTTCATCTCGACTTGCCTGATCTCAAATTGAGCTTTTGCGTGTTCGGTAATATCAGGAATGGTTGGCTGTGCCCGGACGGGCAAAATACCAGACGCTGATACTATCAGAGAGAATACAATCATAGGAAAATAGCGCATGTGATGGGGCTTATAGTAGAAGGCAGAAGCGTAACGTAGAGTGATGATAATAAATCGCGTTATCGTTAGCAGCTTTTTATTGTGCTTATGATGGGACAACATCGAAATTGTCGTCTGTTTTTTCTCACCTTTGGCGTCTTTTTCAGCGGTTAATCGGATTACCGGATTTAGCCGTTGACACTGTTAATCGGGTTTCATATTATGCGACGCGTTCGCACAGTACTCGCCTTTACGGTGATGCTGTAAGATACGGGGCTATAGCTCAGCTGGGAGAGCGCTTGCATGGCATGCAAGAGGTCAGCGGTTCGATCCCGCTTAGCTCCACCAAACACTCCCTCTGTTTGGTTGATTATCACGAACATTCCACACATTGTGGGGCTATAGCTCAGCTGGGAGAGCGCTTGCATGGCATGCAAGAGGTCAGCGGTTCGATCCCGCTTAGCTCCACCAAATTCTCTTATCCTTTCTTATTATCCTGTTATCTCGATTTATTCCGATTCAATCGACATGCTTAATTTGCTCAATACGTTTGTCAGTAATTGCGTGTGAGCGGTTCTTTGTGAATGTTTCCTTATAAAGGATCGCTGGTCGCCCTCGTGCTTTGAAGGCAACCAAACCGTTATCGCTTAGGCCTCTTCTGGAAGCCTTGGCGTCCAGTCTATTGGCGATAGCCCTTGCTGCTCGAGAAGCCGGTTAGCCTGCGAAAAATGTTTGCAGCCGAGGAAACCGCGGTGTGCAGACAGTGGAGAAGGGTGCGGCGATTTCAGAATATGGTGGCGCCGTTGGTCAATAATATTGCCTTTCTTCTGGGCATGCGAACCCCACAGCAGAAAGACCAGACCTTCCCGTTGCTCATTGAGTGCCGCAATCACTCGGTCGGTAAACGTTTCCCAGCCCAGATTAGCATGCGAATGTGCCTGCCCGGCTTCAACGGTTAATACCGTATTGAGCAGTAAAACGCCTTGCTCTGCCCAGCTTTGTAGAAAGCCGTGTCGTGGAATTTCAAATCCAGGGATGTCGTTCGCCAATTCTTTATAAATATTGGCCAGAGAAGGCGGAGCGGGTACGCCTCGACGGACAGAAAATGACAGCCCGTGTGCCTGATTCGGGCCGTGATAGGGGTCTTGCCCCAGAATGACGACTTTGACCTGATGCAGTTCGGTAAAGCGGAATGCGTTGAAAACATCCTTCTGCGGGGGATAGATAGTCTTACCCGCGGCACGCTCTTTTCCAACGAATTCAAGGGTATCGATAAAATAAGGCTGCTGCTTTTCTTGTGCCAGCACGTCATGCCAGGTGAGAGAGGTCGCCATCATGCACTCTTCTTTTACAGGTTTAATGGTGTTGTGGGTAGCTTACCGATCTATCGTGCCTAGGTAAAACCGTAACCGTCGTTCTCTGGATGAAAAGGGCTTTCTTTGAAAAAAAATTGAAAATTTACAAAAATATTTGCAACTTGGCGTTCTGGTAAAATTGATATAAAACAATAAATTGCCTTCGTGTGGTGGCATGGTGGGGTTTTAAAATTGATTTAAGTCAAGGATGCTTGGCTATCAGGCTGGTATATAAGAAGGCAGATACAAACGGTTTTATACGATCGTTACGAAATTCGTCAATTTTTACCGATAACGATGTTAACTAAATCAGTTTTAACTAAGACAATAACACGCCGTTTTACGGAGGCAATTATGGTTACGGGTATTCAAATCACCAAGGCTAACGACAGCGCGCTGATCAATTCTTTCTGGTTGCTGGACGAAGAAAAATCACAGGCGCGTTGCGTGTGTGCTAAATCAGGCTATAGCGAAGATCAAATCGTTCCAGTGAGCGATCTGGGTCAGATCGAATATCGTGAAATTCCGCTGGAAATCAAACCTGAAGTGCGTGTGGAAGGCGGTCAGCACCTGAACGTGAACGTTCTGCGCCGTGAGACGCTGGAAGATGCCGTTAAGCATCCAGAAAAATATCCACAGCTGACCATCCGTGTATCTGGCTATGCTGTGCGTTTCAACTCACTGACGCCAGAACAGCAGCGCGATGTTATCGCCCGTACTTTTACTGCAAGCCTGTAAGTTGTTACTGAAGTCTTAACAAGAAGGGAGCCGAAGCTCTAATGCCGATCGTTTAAGGATCAGTTGAACGATCCAGCCGTTGGTGTAAAAAAGGTTCATGACATTCATGGACCTTTTTTTATGCAACTTTCTCAGGCTCTTGGCATTATCAATCTTACTGCGCCGGAACAGATTCACACTCTGGCTGATCTCCTGCCCCTTAGCATGATTGAACAGGCATTAACGCTCACTGATACCGTCACGCTGCGCAAGCGAAAACTTCCCCTTGAGTCCATGGTGTGGCTGGTTATTGGCATGGCCGTATTCAATCAGCGCCCTCTTTCCCACATCGTTAATCTCATGGATATCGCTGATCGCTCCGGCACCCCGTTCATCGCCCCCAGTTCAGTCATACAACGGCGGCAGACGCTCGGTGAGGCTGCTGTCAGAGAACTGTTTGATATCACACAACGACACTGGAACGAACAGGCTCAGCACCCACAATGGCATGGGCTTAACCTCTTTGCCGTCGACGGTGTGGTCTGGCAAACGCAGGATACACCGGAAAATGAGGCGGCCTTCGGCAAGGCCTCCAATCAGCACGGCGACAAGGGTTACCCGCAGGTGAGAATGGCTTGCCTGATGGAACTGAGCAGTCATCTGATAACCGCCAGTGCGTTCGGCCGCTACGATGTCAACGAGATGCGGCTGGCAGCAGAGCTGACCGGAAAAACACCCGATAACAGCATTACCCTGTTCGACAAAGGGTTTTACTCCGTCGGTTTACTGCATCACTGGCGAACAGCAGGGGAAAATCGGCACTGGCTGCTGCCGTTGAAGAAAAATACGCAATACGAAGTGATAAGCAAGCTGGGCAGGCAAGACAGACTGGTACGGATAAAGACATCGCCGCAGGCGCGTAAACAATGGGCGACGCTGCCGGAGAGCATCACAGCGCGGTTGTTAACGAAGACGATAGAAGGAAAAACGCGAGAGGTGCTGACGTCACTGACGGACCCGATGCGTTATCCGGCGGCGGAGGTGAACGCCCTTTACGCTCACCGATGGGAAATCGAGTTGGGATATCGCGAGGCGAAACAAGGCTTGCTGGGTAACAGGTGGCATTTACGGAGCAGACTGCCGGAAATGGTGAGGCAGGAGTTGTGGGGCGTGCTGCTGACGTACAATCTGGTGCGTTATCAGATGGTGAAAATGGCGTTTACGCTGAAAGGGGATTACCTGCCGTATCAGTTGAGCTTCAGCGGCGCCCTGACGGAAATCTGGCGATTACTTATCGGTCTGCCGGGTTCATCACCGGGTGCGATACCAGGACATCTGAAGCATTTTTATGAGCAGGCAATCTATCTGGTATTGCCGTTAAGAAGGGAGCGAAGTTACCCCCGAGAAATCAGGGGAAGACGAGCGAAATATCCGTTAAAAAACAATGCCGGTCACCTTAAGTGACCGGCATTAGCCGAAGCTCCCTTTTTTACATCTGTGTTTTTATCGTGTTCACACCAACGGTTTATTCGCCGGTCGGTTCACTAGTTTTCTGCGTTGGCTGACGACGCTTACCGATATTTTTGCTATCGCGATGGCGAACTTTCACCTTAACTTTTTCTTTTTCCTTCGCTTTCTTCTCTTTTCTCTGAGCCAGCACTTTTTTCGACGGTTTGCCCGTGGTTTTAGGGCTTGGTGCTTTGGTCGTTGGGCGAAGTTCATCAATGACGCGCGGTTTTAGCGGTTCATTCAGGTAGCGGCTGATTTTTCCCAGCAACAGATGATCGTGCGCTTCGACGAAAGAGATAGCACAGCCTTTACGGCCCGCGCGGCCAGTGCGGCCAATACGGTGAAGATAAGTGTCCGATGTGCGTGGTAAATCGAAGTTGAAGACGTGGCTGACATCGTTAATATCGATGCCGCGTGCCGCCACGTCCGTAGCAACCAGCACGTTGACGCGCCCGTCGCTCAGGCGTTTGATCGCTTCGTTACGTTTGGCCTGCACCATTTCACCTTCGAGGTAGCAGGCGGTAATGCCCGCTTCACGCAGCCAGGCAACCAGTTCATGCACACGCTCACGTTTGCGCACAAAGACAATAGAACGCGTCACATCCGGCTGTTTAAGCTGATGGCAGAGCAGGGCGGTTTTGTGTTTGATGTCGTCGGCGCGGTAATACCATTGCAGAATTTTTTTGCGTTCCCGACGAGATGGATCGGATTCGATTTCAACCGGATCGTTGAGCAAACGCTCGGCGAAATCTTTGATCGCGTCCCCTTCCAGCGTCGCAGAAAAGAGCAGCGTTTGCTTACGCCAGCGGGTTTCCCCGGCGATGTGTTCAATATCCTGAGCGAAGCCCATGTCCAGCATTCTGTCCGCTTCATCCAGAATCAGCGTTTCTACTGCGCGGCAATCGAAGTTTTCTTCTTTGATGTATTGCAGCAGACGACCGGTTGTCGCGACGACGATATCCTGATTTTCACTGAAGACTTCAGCGTGGTTCATGTAGGCAACGCCGCCGGTGATCGTGGCGACATCCAGGTGCGTATGTGCCGCAAACGCACGCGCCTGATCGGCTATCTGCATGGCGAGTTCACGGGTTGGCGTAAGGATCAGAATACGAGGCGGACCTGATTTTTTACGAGGGAAATCGATAAGATGCTGCAAAACCGGCAGCAGATAAGCGGCGGTTTTACCGGTTCCTGTCGGCGCAGAACCCAGTACATCGCGGCCTTCCATCGCCGGTGGGATTGCCGCAGCCTGAATCGCGGTCGGGCGTTCGTAGCCCATGTCACGCAGGGCGTCTAACAGGCTTTCATCAAGATCGAGCTCGGAAAAATTGGTTACAGTCATGGTCTACCTCTGTTTGGGGCGCCGATTATAGACGCATTGGCCGGGTTCTTCACCTGTTTAAGCAGACAACGGCGCTTTTCCTGTACTGACGTTTCACCTATGCTACTGCGGTTTGCGTTTGGAATCTTATTTTCATGAGTCATCAGGCTGATAATAAACTGACATTGCGTCGGGATGGATTTACCTTCAAGCAATTCTTTGTGGCGCACGATCGCTGTGCCATGAAGGTAGGAACCGACGGTATTTTGCTGGGGGCCTGGGCGCCAGTGTGCTCTGCCACGCGGATTCTGGATATCGGCAGTGGTTCCGGTCTGCTCGCGCTGATGCTGGCGCAACGTTCTGAACCGCATGTTCGGATTGATGCCGTCGAACTGGATAGCGCAGCGAGTCAGCAGGCGAAGGAAAACGTTGCAGCTTCGCCATGGGCCGACAGAATTACGGTCTATGCTGAGGACATCGTGGGGTTTGCTGAGACACGAATCGCCGACTACTCCTTGATTATTAGCAATCCGCCTTATTTCCCGCCGGGGATCGCGTGCGGATCGGCTGAACGTGAGCAGGCGCGTTATACCACCTTATTAACTCATGACGCCCTGTTGCGCTGTGCGCATCAACTGCTGGCCCCTGAGGGGCTTTTTTGCGTGGTGCTGCCCGTTCAGGTTGCGGAGAAATTTATTCCGCTGGCACAGCAGCATAACTGGTACGTTCACCAGCAGCTTCGCGTATCTGAACAGGAAGATAAACCCGCGCACCGTGTTTTGCTGGCGTTGTCTCGTCAGACAAGAGAATGTGTGAATGCCTCGCTCGCAATTCGTGATGCAGAAAGACGTTACTCGACGGCTTTCCAACAGCTGACAAAAGATTTTTATCTCTTTATATAACTCTTATTCTTTTATGTAAAAAGCAGACGCCTTGTTGCTGCGTCTGCCTTTGCTGAACGAATGATTCTCTGTGAACGACGATTTTATAAACTATGTCTTTATAAACTACGGCACTAAAATGGTTGGCGTCGGCGCGTCGAACTGTTCTGGATAATCCAGAGTATAGTGCAGCCCGCGGCTTTCTTTTCTTTCCAGCGCGCAGCGGACGATGAGTTCGGCGACCTGCACCAGATTACGCAGCTCCAGCAAATTGTTGGAAATACGGAAGTGGGCGTAATACTCATTGATTTCCTGCTGAAGCAGATGGATGCGGCGCTGTGCCCGCTCCAGCCGCTTCGTGGTTCGTACGATCCCAACGTAATCCCACATAAACAGACGCAGTTCGTGCCAGTTATGCTGGATCACCACCTGTTCGTCGGAGTTGTCGACCTGGCTTTCATCCCAATCTGGTAATTTTTTCACTGCTTTGATTTGCGGTAAGCGCTGCAAGATATCCTCCGCGGCGGACCAGCCGTAAACCAGACACTCCAGTAATGAGTTGGACGCCATGCGATTCGCACCGTGCAATCCGGTGTAGCTGACTTCGCCAATCGCATACAGGCCGTCAAGATCGGTACGGCCATGTTGATCGACCATCACGCCACCGCAGGTGTAGTGTGCCGCAGGGACGATGGGGATCGGTTCACGTGTCAGATCGATGCCGAGAGACTGTAGCTTTTCATCGATGGTCGGGAAGTGCTGTTTGATGAACGCTTCGGGTTTGTGGCTGATATCCAGATACATGCAGTCTGCGCCGAGCCGTTTCATCTCATGGTCAATCGCGCGGGCGACCACGTCGCGTGGGGCCAGTTCGCCTCTGGCGTCGAAGTCGGGCATAAAACGCGTGCCGTCAGGGCGTTTCAGGTATGCGCCTTCACCGCGCAGCGCTTCCGTCAGCAGGAAATTTCGCGCCTGTGGGTGGAATAGGCAGGTCGGGTGAAACTGATTGAATTCCAGATTTGCCACGCGGCAACCCGCGCGCCAGGCCATGGCGATGCCATCACCAGAGGAAATATCGGGATTCGTGGTGTATTGATAAACTTTGGATGCCCCGCCCGTCGCTAAAACTACCGTTTTTGCCCGGCAGGATTCGACGCGCTCGCGTTCACGGTTCCAGATATAAGCACCGACAATGCGACGTGTACCGGGCAAACCCAGCTTATTTGAGGTAATCAAATCGACGGCGTTGCAGCGTTCCATAATCTGAATATTCGGATGGGATAGCGCTTTCTGCACCAGCGTATTTTCCACTTCTTTTCCGGTTGCATCCGCCGCGTGCAGAATTCGACGGTGGCTATGCCCGCCTTCGCGCGTGAGGTGATAGCGTTCTTCGCCGCTGGTGCTGGTTTCAGTATCGAATAGCACGCCTTGTTCGATAAGCCATTGCACGCAGTGTTTGGCATTGCTAGCGATAAACTCAACGGCTTCCCGTTCACACAGGCCATCGCCAGCGATCAGGGTATCTTCGATATGGGAGTCAATCGTGTCGGTTTCATCAAAAACGGCTGCGATGCCGCCCTGAGCATAAAACGTCGCGCCTTCGTTGAGCGGGCCTTTGCTTAATACCGTCACGTTGGCATGAGAAGCCAGACGCAGCGCCAGTGAAAGCCCGGCAGCGCCGCTGCCAATGATTAAAACATCACAGACGTATTCAGTGGTCGTTTGCATGGTTGTGTCGTGGATGCAAAAAGAAGAGGAAATCCGATGTTAGCACCCAATGCTTGATTGCTGCATTGGTTTTTAGCCCCTTCTCTGCGCTATAAATAAACGCATGGCAGATCAGGGGGAATCGTGCGAATACCCCAGATTTATCGTATCATCCCCCGGAAGTACGTAGAGCCTCAAATGAAGACCATTTTTGATAAAGGCAATGTGTGATGAAGAGAATGCGTCATGATACGCATCGCAAAGACAAGTAACGGCGCTAAGCAAAAGAAAAACGATAGCTCGGAACTTTATTGGATGTCTTGGTTCTAATGAGGAGCTTGCTCTAAACATGACTTATATAGCTGGCAGTACTATTTTACGTTTACGCGTGGAGAACGGTTTGAGTAGAGATTACCTCGGATGAGCGAGCAACTGGCAGATCAGGTTCTGGTCGAGCGAGTCCAAAAAGGCGATCAAAAATCGTTTAACTTGTTGGTCGTTCGTTATCAGCATAAGGTAGCGAGCCTGGTATCGCGGTATGTTCCTCAGGGAGACGTGCCGGACGTGGTACAGGAATCGTTCATTAAAGCCTATCGCGCGTTAGAGTCATTTCGCGGCGATAGTGCATTTTATACATGGCTGTATCGTATTGCAGTGAATACGGCCAAGAATTATCTGGTCGCTCAGGGGCGGCGTCCGCCTTCCAGCGACATTGATGCGAATGACGCGGAAAACTATGAAAATGCGGGTGCACTGAAAGAAATATCGAACCCTGAGAATTTAATGTTGTCTGAAGAATTACGAAGCATTGTTTTCCGCACTATCGAGTCTTTGCCAGAAGATTTACGTTTAGCGATTACGCTGCGCGAATTGGACGGTTTAAGCTACGAAGAGATTGCCGTGATTATGGATTGTCCCGTCGGCACTGTTCGTTCTCGTATTTTCCGGGCGCGGGAAGCGATTGATAATAAAGTACAACCGCTTATTCAGCGCTAGCGAGCGTTTTCAGCTATCCGCATGACTAATGATGGATTTGACAAGGTAAGGGTGTCGGTATGCAGAAAGAGAAACTTTCCGCTTTAATGGATGGCGAAGCAGTAGATTCCGAACTGCTAAGCGCATTGTCACGGGATGATGCGTTGCAGCAAAGTTGGCAAAGTTATCATCTAATTCGTGATGCGTTGCGTGGTGATGTCAGTGAAAACGTGATTCATCTGGACATTGCTTCTCGTGTTGCTGCTGCAATCGAGAAAGAACCTGTTCGTCTGGTTCCACAAGCGCAGCCTGAATCTCAGCCACAACCTGTCGAATGGACGAAGATGCCGTTCTGGCACAAAATCCGCCCGTGGGGCAGCCAACTGACGCAAGTTGGTGTTGCTGCCTGCGTATCGTTAGCCGTGATTGTCGGCGTACAAAATTACCAGCAGGGAAATGTATCCGAACCGGTGGTTGAATCCGGCGTGTTCAGTACCTTACCTGCTATGGGCACCGCCTCTCCTGTGAGTCTGGGCGTGCCGTCAGAAAATGTTGCCCCTCACAGCGGTCAGCAGAAATCCGATATGCAGCGCAACCGCCTTAACGCTATTTTGCAGGACTACGAATTACAGCGTCGGCTGCATGCCGAACACGCTCTGCCGCAGGACGATCAGCAAGCGGCCATTCAGGTTCCTGGTACTCAATCATTAGGAACGCAGCCTCGGTAATGAAGCGTGTTTGGTCCGCCGCCTGTTTTCTGATTGGCAGTCTGTTTTATTCTACGTTCGCCCCGGCTCAGAATGTTGAGCCGGGTGCGTTGCTGCAACAGATGAACAGCGCCGTTCGTTCTCTGAATTACGAAATTTCCTTTATCAACATTACCCTGCAAGGGTTCGAGTCGGTACGGTATCGTCATGCCGTGGTCAACAATCGTTCCTTAGCGCAATTGCTGTTTATGGACGGGCCGCGACGCGAGATCGTGCTGCGTGGTAATGAAGTGAGCTACTTCGATCCCGGTTTTGAGCCATTTACGCTCACCAGCGATCATATCGTTGACTCTCTCCCTGCGCTGGTCTTTGCCGATTTCCAGAAACTATCGCCTTATTATGATTTCATTCCCGCCGACGGACGGGTGCGTATTGCCGATCGTCTGGCATCAGGCATTCGAGTCATTTCACGCGATGGGACACGCTACAGTTATATGGTGTGGATTGATGCGGAATCGAAACTTCCATTGCGTATCGATTTGCAGGATCGCAATGGTGACAAGCGGTTGGAACAATTCTTAACGACATCGCTGATTGTTGATGATGATGTGGTGAGCGTGATGCGTCCGCTGGAAGGCATTAAACTGCCTCCTGTGTTACCCCCCACGCTTGCTGGGGAAAAAGGTGATTTTACCTGGGAGCCTGAATGGCTGCCTGCCGGGATGAAAGAACGTTCACACAGCAAAAAAATATTGCCAGGTTCGTCCGTTCCGATCGAAACTCGTCTGTATAGCGATGGTTTATTCAGTTTTTCCATTAACATTAGCCCGTCTTCTGATGTGAGTGAAGAACAGTCGCTGCTTACGGGGCGACGCTCCATTCACACTGTCATGAAAGGCAACCGCGAGATTACCGTCGTCGGTGACATTCCACCTTCTACGGCTAAACGGGTGGCTGACAGCATTATCTTGAAGGGGCAACCGTGATCAAAGAATGGGCGACAGTGGTTTCATGGCAGGATGGCATTGCAGAGCTGCGGTGTGAGCCGAGTGCGGGGTGTGGTAGCTGTAAATCCCGTTCGTCGTGTGGAACCGGCTTATTAAGTCAGCTTGGGCTTTCTGCCGACAATACGCTGTATGTCCCTTACGATCGGCCCTTAGAAGTCGGGCAAAAAGTCGAATTGGGGATTTCTGAGGGGCGGCTGCTGTTCTCCGCCACTCTGGTTTATTTCGTGCCGTTGGTCGGGTTGCTGATTGGTGCGGCGATCTGTCAAACGTTATTTGGCACCGATCTGGCTGCGGTCATCGGCGCGTTGCTGGGCGGTGGGCTGGCGTTTATCGGCGTGAAACGCTGGGCGAAGCAATTGGGTAAGAATAAACGTTATGAACCCGTTATCCTGCAAATTGCGTTGCCTGGCACGCTCTTACAAAATTGACCTGCTTAACCGGGCGTAAATGACGCGCGGAGCGGAAGGAAACGTTGTCCACACGTAGATTATTCACATGTTTGTGATTTTTCGACACGATGTTTGCCACGTAATGACACTTTACTTCCTGCTTTCCTCTTGTTGTTCTGCTATTCCAAATAAAACCGTCATAATCAAGGGGAATGCACCGGACATGACTAGGTTTTCACGCTTCTCGCATGTAGAATGCTGCGATTCAGGTGGAATAACATCGCTGCTGTTTTCACCTATGCGCATGCCCATCGGCAAGAATTTCAGGAATATCAAGGTAGAAAAATTTTTATAATGAAGCACATACGAAATTTCTCCATTATTGCCCATATCGACCACGGTAAATCAACGTTATCTGACCGTATTATCCAGATTTGCGGCGGTTTGACCGAGCGTGAAATGGCTGCGCAGGTTCTGGATTCCATGGATCTGGAACGTGAACGTGGAATAACGATTAAAGCGCAAAGCGTAACGCTGGATTATAAAGCGCAGGATGGCCAAACCTACCAGTTAAACTTCATTGATACCCCAGGGCACGTTGACTTCTCTTATGAAGTTTCCCGCTCGCTGGCTGCCTGCGAAGGCGCGCTGCTTGTGGTTGACGCTGGGCAGGGCGTTGAAGCGCAAACGCTGGCTAACTGCTACACCGCGTTGGATATGAATCTGGAAGTGGTGCCGGTTCTGAACAAAATCGACTTGCCTGCCGCTGATCCGGATCGTGTTGCTCAGGAAATTGAAGACATTGTCGGCATTGATGCTACCGACGCCGTGCGCTGTTCCGCGAAAACCGGGATTGGCGTGCCGGACGTTCTGGATCGTCTGGTGCGTGATATTCCTCCGCCAGAAGGTAGCCCGGATGAGCCGCTACAGGCGCTGATCATCGACTCCTGGTTTGATAACTACCTTGGCGTTGTGTCGCTGGTTCGTATCAAAAACGGCACGATGCGCAAAGGCGATAAAATTAAGGTGATGAGTACCGGCCAGGTTTATAACGCTGACCGTCTTGGTATTTTTACACCGAAGCAGATCGACCGCGATGTCTTGAACTGTGGCGAAGTGGGCTGGCTGGTGTGCGCCATCAAAGATATTTTGGGCGCTCCGGTAGGGGATACCCTGACGCTGGCCCGCCAACCGGCTGAAAAAGCGTTGCCGGGCTTCAAGAAAGTCAAACCGCAGGTCTATGCTGGCCTGTTCCCGATTAGCTCCGATGACTATGAGTCATTCCGTGATGCGCTGGGCAAACTGAGCCTCAATGATGCCTCTCTGTTCTATGAGCCAGAAAGTTCTACCGCGCTGGGCTTCGGCTTCCGCTGCGGCTTCCTGGGTCTGCTGCACATGGAGATCATTCAGGAACGTCTGGAACGTGAATACGATCTGGATCTGATCACCACGGCACCGACGGTAGTGTATGAAGTTGAGACGACGGCAAAAGAAACCGTTTATGTCGATAGTCCCTCCAAACTGCCGCCGCTGAATAATATTCAGGAACTGCGCGAACCGATCGCCGAATGTCACATGTTGCTGCCTCAGGAGTATCTGGGCAACGTGATTACGCTTTGTATCGAGAAGCGCGGCGTGCAGACGAACATGGTCTACCACGGTAATCAGGTTGCACTGACCTATGAGATTCCGATGGCTGAAGTGGTGCTTGATTTCTTTGACCGCCTGAAATCAACGTCTCGTGGTTATGCGTCGCTGGATTACAGCTTCAAACGCTTCCAGGCATCAGACATGGTACGTGTGGATGTGTTGATCAATAACGAGCGTGTGGATGCATTGGCGCTGATCACGCACCGCGATAATTCACAATATCGTGGCCGTGAACTGGTCGAAAAAATGAAAGATCTGATCCCGCGTCAGCAGTTTGATATCGCGATTCAGGCTGCGATTGGTAACCACATTATTGCACGCTCCACGGTTAAGCAATTGCGTAAGAACGTACTGGCCAAGTGTTATGGTGGTGACGTCAGCCGTAAGAAAAAACTGTTGCAGAAACAGAAAGATGGTAAGAAACGTATGAAACAGGTCGGTAACGTCGAGCTGCCGCAAGAAGCGTTTCTGGCAATTCTGCACGTCGGCAAAGACAGTAAATAAATTCTGAGGAGTTGGCATGGCCAATATGTTTGCCGTAATTCTGGCATTGGTGACGCTGGTCACGGGGATTGTCTGGTGTTTAGAGCGCTTTGTCTGGGCACCTGCTCGCCGGAAAAAATTTGCCGCCATGAGCGGTGCCGATCTGGCTGATGGTGCCGTTTCAGCGAAAGCCATTCAACAACCCGGCTGGATTGAAACCATCGCGTCAGTATTCCCGGTCGTGGCGTTGGTATTGGTTGTGCGCTCCTTCATTTATGAGCCGTTTCAAATTCCATCTGGTTCTATGATGCCGACGCTGTTGATCGGTGATTTTATTCTGGTGGAAAAATTTGCCTATGGCATTAAAGAACCCTTCACGCAAAAAACGCTGATCGAAACGGGACATCCGAAGCGCGGCGACGTGGTGGTGTTTAAATATCCGTCCGACCCTAAAGTTGACTTTATCAAACGTGTGGTGGGCGTACCGGGCGATCGTGTCAGTTATAACCCGATGACCAAGCAGGTGACGATTCGTCCATCCTGTCAGGGACAACAGGCGTGTGATACGGCGCTGGCGGTTACATACAGTAATGTACAGCCTAGTGATTTTGTTCAGACCTTCAATCAGCCTGGGCTGGAGTCGCGTAGTGGTTTTTATCAGGTTCCTGCCAATGATAACAGCGTGGATGGTGTCCGTATGGGCACGCGCAAAGAGTCACTGGGCAATGTAACGCACAATATTCTTCTGGTGCCGGGCCAACAGGATCAGCTCGGTGGTTATTACCAGCAATCGCAACAGCAGCTTGCAACATGGGTGGTTCCCGCAGGGCACTACTTCATGATGGGTGATAACCGTGACAACAGTCTGGATAGTCGCTACTGGGGCTTTGTGCCGGAGAGAAATCTGGTCGGTAAAGCCACCGCGATCTGGATGAGCTTTGAGAAACAGGAAGGTGAATGGCCTACCGGTGTTCGTTTGAGTCGCATTGGCGGTATTCATTAACCAAAGTAAGCATTAATCGAAGTAAGCATTCAGCAAAATAAGATACAGGCAGCATTCTGATGCTGTCCGTTGTAGAATATTTTTTGAAACGCTCTTTTTAAAAGAACATGCCCTAAATAATGCGAGTTGCAGAACAAAATATGTCCGTTTTCACAACGCTAATGGACAGGCAACGCGAAGTATGATGGGCAGAAAGGCAGGCTCCCTCGCGGGAGCCAATGCAAACGAAACAGTTTTGACCGAATTGGTAAGCAGGGCTGTTCCGTATGCTGCTGTTTTTGACGCATCGTTGATCTATTGGTAACACATGAATCCCATCCTGATAAATCGTTTACAAAGAAAGCTGGGCTATACTTTTCAGCAGTACGAGCTTTTGTTACAGGCGTTGACGCATCGTAGCGCCAGCAGCAAGCACAATGAAAGACTCGAATTCCTGGGTGATTCCATCCTGAGTTTTGTGATCGCCAATGCGCTGTATCATCGTTTCCCCAAGGTTGATGAAGGGGATATGAGCCGGATGCGGGCGACGCTGGTACGGGGAAATACGCTGGCGGAAATCGCACGTGAATTTGAACTGGGAGAGTGCCTACGCCTCGGTCCTGGTGAATTAAAGAGCGGTGGTTTCCGTCGGGAATCAATTCTGGCTGATACGGTTGAAGCGCTGATCGGCGGCATTTTCCTCGACAGCGACATTCAGACCATCGAACGTTTGATCCTGAACTGGTATCAAACGCGTCTGGATGAAATCAGTCCCGGCGATAAGCAAAAAGATCCGAAAACGCGGTTGCAGGAGTTTCTGCAAGGGCGTCACTTACCTTTGCCGACCTATCTGGTGGTACAGGTTCGTGGGGAAGCACACGATCAGGAGTTTACTATCCACTGTCAGGTGAGCGGCTTTAGCGAGTCGGTCATTGGTACAGGATCGAGCCGTCGTAAAGCCGAACAGGCTGCGGCTGAACAAGCGTTGAAAAAACTGGAGCTTGAATGAGCGAAGTACAGACACACTGCGGTTTTATCGCGATTGTTGGTCGACCAAACGTCGGTAAATCGACGTTATTGAATCAATTACTGGGGCAGAAGATCTCCATTACGTCACGTAAGCCCCAAACGACGCGGCACCGCATCATGGGCATTCACACTGAAGGGCCGTATCAGGCTATTTATGTGGATACGCCGGGATTGCACATTGAGGAAAAACGGGCGATTAACCGCCTGATGAATCGCGCCGCCAGCAGTTCAATCGGTGATGTTGAGCTGATCATTTTCGTTGTTGAAGGGACACACTGGAACGACGACGATGAAATGGTATTGAATAAACTGCGCGATCAAAAACTCCCCGTGCTGTTAGCGATCAATAAAGTCGATAACGTCACGGATAAAACCAAGCTGCTGCCGCATATCCAGTTCCTCAGCCAGCAGATGGATTTCCTTGATGTTGTTCCGATCTCGGCGGAGAAGGGGACGAATGTCGATACGATTGCCAGCATTGTACGTAAGCACTTACCGCAGGCAACGCACCACTTCCCGGAAGATTACATTACCGATCGCTCACAGCGTTTTATGGCATCGGAAATCATCCGTGAAAAACTGATGCGCTTCTTGGGTGAAGAATTGCCGTATTCCGTCACGGTCGAAATCGAACGTTTCGTGACTAACGAACGCGGTGGTTATGATATCAATGGCCTGATTCTGGTTGAGCGTGAAGGCCAGAAAAAGATGGTCATTGGCAATAAAGGCGCCAAAATTAAAACCATTGGTATTGAGTCTCGTCAGGATATGGAAGAGATGTTCGAGGCCAAGGTGCACCTTGAGCTGTGGGTTAAAGTGAAATCCGGCTGGGCAGATGACGAACGTGCCCTGCGCAGCCTGGGTTATAGCGAAGACCTGTAAGGTTCACGCCGATGGAAGGCTGGCAGCGCGCATTTGTCTTACATGGGCGACCTTATAGTGAAACCAGCTTGTTGCTGGATCTGTTTACCGAAAGCGATGGCCGCGTTCGCGTGCTTGCCAAAGGCGCGCGAGCCCGTCGCTCTAGCCTGAAAGGTTGTTTACAGCCTTTCACTCCGCTGCTGGTGCGCTGGAGTGGCCGGGGAGAAGTGAAAACGTTACGCAGCGCCGAGCCTGTTTCGCTTGCGTTACCCCTGACTGGCACGATGCTTTATAGCGGTTTATACGTTAACGAACTGCTGGCTCGCGTGCTGGAGCATGAAACCAACTACTCCGCTCTTTTCTTCGATTATCTCCACTGTTTACAACATCTTGCTGCACAGGATGCCTCCCCTGAACCGGCATTAAGACGTTTTGAGTTAGCGCTGCTGGGCTATCTGGGGTACGGCGTGGATTTCCTGCATTGTGCCGGTAGCGGTGAACCTGTGGCAGATACCATGACCTATCAATATCGAGAGGAAAGGGGATTTATTGCCAGCCTGGTGATCGATAATAAAAGTTTTACCGGGCATGAGCTACGCTCTCTGGCATCGCGTGAATTTCCTGACAGTGGCACACTGAAGGCGGCAAAGCGTTTCACCCGCATCGCGTTAAAGCCCTATCTGGGGGGAAAACCACTGAAAAGTCGCGAACTGTTCCGTCAGTTTGTTCCTGCTGTTAATTTGTCCAAACCCACACCTTCTGATAAATAATCCCGTCTCCTCTGTACCCTGCCGCTGTGACATCGGTGTAAACTGCCACGTAACGTGCATGACTTTACCGAGGATTTATCATGGCTGAACTGCTGCTTGGCGTTAACATCGATCACATTGCAACGCTGCGTAATGCGCGTGGAACGGCGTATCCCGATCCTGTTCAGGCGGCTTTTGTCGCTGAGCAAGCGGGAGCGGACGGCATCACGGTGCACTTACGTGAAGATCGTCGCCATATTACGGATCGTGATGTGCGGATCCTGAGAGAAACGCTCCAAACTCGCATGAACCTTGAAATGGCGGTCACGGAAGAAATGCTGAACATTGCCTGTGAGGTAAAGCCGCATTTTTGTTGTCTGGTGCCGGAAAAACGCCAGGAAGTGACAACAGAAGGCGGGCTGGATGTCGCGGGCCAGCAGGAAAAAATCAATAACGCGGTTGCCAGGCTCAGTCAGGCTAACATACTGGTTTCGCTCTTTATTGATGCGGATAAACGGCAAATTGATGCTGCTGTTGCCAGCGGTGCGCCTTATATCGAGATTCATACCGGGGCATACGCCGATGCCCTAGATGATGAAGCACGTCAACATGAGTTCGAGCGCATTCGTGATGCGGCGACTTACGCTGCGGCCAAAGGGCTGAAAGTCAATGCTGGCCACGGTTTGACGTACCATAACGTTCAGCCGATTGCGGCGTTGCCGGAAATGCATGAATTAAATATCGGGCATGCGATTATCGGGCGCGCGGTGATGAGCGGGTTGAAGGATGCGGTTGCCGAAATGAAAAGTTTGATGCGGGAAGCGCGTCGCTGATGGCGATTCTTGGGCTCGGAACGGATATTGTCGAAATTGCCCGTATTGAAGCGGTGATTGAGCGTTCAGGTGAGCGATTAGCTCGCCGCGTTCTGACGGATGCTGAATGGGAACATTATCGGCAGCATCAGCAGCCTGTTCGTTTCCTTGCCAAGCGTTTTGCCGTGAAAGAGGCGGCTGCAAAAGCTTTCGGGACCGGAATTCGCAACGGGCTCGCGTTTAACCAGTTTGAAGTTTTTAATGACGAACTGGGTAAGCCCTGTTTGCGATTTTTTGCTAAAGCGGCAGAGCTGGCTGAACAGATGGGCGTCAAACACGTCCATGTGACGCTGGCTGACGAAAGACGCTATGCCTGTGCGACGGTGATTGTCGAAAGCTGATTATCTGTAACTGGATGCTTAAATTCTGTCGGCATGGTGCATGAGCACATATTTTTCCCACAGCTGTTCATTACCTTCAACATGGTTTGGATCTTTAACGATCGTGTTGTCGATCGGGCAGACTTTCTGACACGTAGGCGTGTCATAGTGACCAACACACTCCGTACAGCGAGTGGTATCAATTTCATAAATGTCCATGCCCATGGAGATGGCCTGATTAGGACATTCAGGTTCACACATGTCACAGTTGATGCATTTATGGGTGATGAGTAACGCCATGATGTTCTTCTACCTTACAAACAGGGCGCAGATTATACCCGTTGGGGCGCGTTTAAACACGCGTAACCGTCATGGATGCAGAATATACTGCCAGAATCGGTTCTGGTTGTTTTTGACCAACCCTTTTTCCGGGCGGTTTATTGCGGGTTTTACGTGTTTTCGGGGCCCTTCAGCATGTAACCGATTGGCTGCATAAATAGTGAGGTTACAGGGTAAAATTACCATCTGTTCGTTAAATTGGTTTCATACGCATGCTTTAGACTGTATGAATCAGCCAGTGCGACTGTGTTTCTTGGGTTTTAATTTATTGATTTACAATTTAAATAAATTTAGTTGTGATATTGAACCACTTATTTTTGTCATATCAATGGACATTGATTTAATCGGTATTGCCGATGAAGTTTGCATCTGGAGAGTCGATGACGGTGCATGTCCGTATGATATAATTTTATAACTAATAGTGTCAGTTTAATGGCGGAACTCATAGTGCAGCAGGAAGGTCATTTTAATCAGGTTGGGGCCGGATTTTTCCAACAGGGAAACGAGGAGTCATTAAGCGCTGATTACTGGCATCAATGTCAACGGCGGTATACTTTTCAGCCAATTTATCGAACATCAGGTAAATTAATGGCTATTGAGTTACTGACTTCCGTTTTTTCTCCTACCCTGCCGCAAAAATTCATCTCTCCTGAAAAATACTTCGCGAATATTGATGTTGAAACCCGCCTGTTAATTATTGTAGAACAGCTGCAACTTTTATCTGAGTGGAGTTTTCGATTTACTCGCGACGATCTTTTTGCCTCCGTCAATATTGATGGTATGACGCTACTGGCGCTGCAAAATAATCTTGAAGCCAAACGCCTGATCGCAGCAATGCCCTGGATTCGTTTTGAAATGGTCGAAAATCAGGGAGGGCTGCCAAAAGAAATATTAACCAAGCTTCCTGAAGCGCAAACACTGTGGCTGGATGATTTCGGCTGCGGTATGGCGAATTTTTCATCACTGATGCTGGCTCAATACGATTGCATTAAAGTAGCGCGTGAGCTCTTTATTCTCCTGCAACAGAGTGGTGAGGGGAAGACCGTGTTTCCGGCGCTGATCGCTTTGCTATCGCGTTTTTGCAACTATGTTGTGATTGAGGGGATCGAAACTAAGGAGGAGTGGGCAATTGTGCAAGCATCTCATGCTTACGCCGCACAAGGGTACTATCTCTCGCGCCCTCAGCCATTTGAGAACTTTGAGGCACTGAAGCTCGAACTTTAAGTGGTAACCTGTTGTTTAGGCTATCACTTTTTGTATTAACGTACTGTTATATGCCCTTCTACTCCTCCCCGCTATATTCATTCATTATATTTTCTAATATATCATTGTCGTACAAAATATCTCCTCTTTAGCCGCTCAGCATTCCCCTCTGATTTACAACGCATAATACTGAATTTTGTTTTAATTTTGTTATTTAGTTCTTGTTTTATTTGTTATGGCAGTATTTAATTTTAGATAGATGATAAGAAGAAGGACTGCTGATTTTGCATCAAATTATGACATATATAATCAAACGCTTGCGTTAATGATTTTATTTTTTTCTTTTAATTATTTGATTTTTAATGGTAAAAAAATATAATGTTTACTGTTAACGATCAAAAATCATTTTGTGATAGATTTTGTTGATTAAAACAATGATACTTATTGGTATAATTGATTTGCTTACAAAAAATTGATGTTCAGAATATATCGCCATGTACCCTTAGGAATATTCTTTTATTCCATTAGAGAAGCTTATAACCCGAACAATTACTACTATTAAATTAAGATACTCTTTTGAATTTGTTGTTTTTATCTGCGCACAGTCATATGCGAGGGCTTTATGCTGACGTTGCTATGTTTCTAAATACTCCTGCTTCATGGAGCGTTTTTTCTTTCATCCTTTCTGCTCTCCGGAAATGCACCAGTCCCGAAAATCGACGGGGTAGGGGTTTGTTACCGGGATTTTTCGTCATCAGCGTTGTGATTTGTACGATCAGGACCACTCGGGCCTGAGGAGAGTGTTATTGTGTATGAAATTATAATAACCCTACTATTGCTGTTGTTATTGTTTTCTTCTGTAAAAAATAGAAAAATTAAACAAAAGTTTAAAACTGAGCAGAAAAAGCAAGATTTTCTCAACATGACTTTCTTTGCGATGGAATATAGTCCAGCTTCAATTATGATCGCAGATGAAAATTGTGAAATTATTTACGTCAATCGTCAGTTTATTACCATGTCAGGCTATATGCCGGATGAGGTTATCGGCAAAAAAACGAATATATTAAACTCGGGTATGACTAACGCCAGCGTCTATGAAGATCTGTGGTCTACCATAAATAAAGGTAATGTTTGGAGTGGTGAGTTCGTTAACCGACGCAAAGATGGACAGTTGTATTGGGAAAAGGCCAATATCGTTAAAATATATAATAAGGCGAGTAACACAACCCAGTATGTCGGCATTAAGTTAGATATTACGGAACGAAAATCACAGGAACATCATGATAATTCATACAATCGTGCACTGGAATTGTTATCAAGTGGCGCACCACTGAAAGATATTCTGGATGCGATCATTTTCAGCGTCGAGGAAAAAAATCCAGGTCGTATCGTTTGTTCTGTCTTGTTGGTCGATAAAGACAAAAAATGCCTGACGCTTGGATCGGCGCCGAGCCTGCCGGGCTTTTATAAAAATGCCATTCACAATGTGAAAATTGCCGATGGTGTGGCTTCTTTTGGTACCGCTGCTTATACCGGAAAGCGCGTCATTGCTGATGATATTTCTGTCCATCCGCATTGGTCGTTATACAAAGGGCTCGCATTGTATGCTGGGCTGCGTTCCTGCTGGTCTGAACCTATCATCGGTCAGAACAAAGAAATATTAGGTGTTTTAAGCGTTTACCATCGCAAAGTGTATGTCCCGGCTGAAGAGGAAATCTTCTCTATTGAGAAATCGGCACAGCTGATTGCGATAGCCATAGAGCGGTATCATGCCATTGATATGCTGCGGCGCAGCGAGGAACACTATCGTCAACTGGCGCACTATGACTCATTAACGTCATTGGCTAATGGCCTGACATTTGCCGAGCAGATGGAGCAGGCGATTCTGTTATCCAAACAAACGGGCAGGAAAATTGCGCTGATGTTTCTGGATCTCGATAAATTTAAACAGATAAACGACTCGTTCGGGCATGCTGTTGGCGATTTGCTATTGAAAGAAGCCGCGGCGCGTATGCGCGGTGCGGTTCGTGATTCAGATACGGTATATCGCCGTAGCGGTGACGAATTTATTATTCTGCTTCAGGGGCTTAAGGAAATTGACAATACGCTTTATGTGGCAGATAAAATCCATAATGCGTTGAACAAGCCTTTCGAGATCGATGGGAAAACGCTGGATATATCATGCAGTATCGGTATTGCGTTGTATCCAGAACACGGTACAGACTCTCTGACATTGGCAATTAATGCTGATTCTGCCATGTATCAGGCTAAGGCCATGGGGCGTAGTCAAACTCAGATTTATCACAATATGAACGATCATTGATAAATGGAATAGAAAAAAGGCGCTTGTTTGGGCGCCTTTTTTATTATCTTTCCCGTAGTGCTTCTGCTTTTGCTCGAATAATTGGTTTTAACAAATAGCTGAGGATCGTTTTCTTTCCCGTTATTATATCAACAGAGGCTACCATACCTGGAATGATAAGAAGTGGTTTATCGGCTGAGCCTAAATAATTCTTATCAGTCCGTAAGCGAATAATATAAAAGCTGTTCCCTTCTTTATCGGTTACGGTATCTGGGCTGATTTGTTCCAACTGGCCTTTTAAACCACCATAGATGGTGTAGTCATAGGCTGTTAATTTTATGATGGCGTTCTGACCTGGGTGCAAAAACGCAATATCCTGTGGCCGAATCCTGGCTTCCACCAACAGGTTATCGTCCAGTGGAACAATCTCCACCAGGTCGCTACCCGGCTGAATCACCCCGCCGATGGTATTCACTAAAACCTGCTGCACAATACCGCGAACGGGGGAGACGACCAGCGTTCGGTTTACCCGGTCTTCAAGTGCTTTGCCCGTGGCTTCAATTTTGTTCAGGTTGGTTTGTGCTTCACTTAGCTGAGATAACGCCTCGCTTTTATAACGGCTGCGCGTTTCCTCTATTTTATTCTCGCTCTCTTTAATCGCAGACTCCGCCCGCGGAATCGAAAGCTTGATGGAATCAAGCTGGCCACGGGTTTCGACCTCTGCGCGGCGCAGGCGTAAAACTTCTACTTTAGAAATTGCACCTTCTGCGATCAGCGGTTCTGACATTTTAATTTCTTGCTGGAGCAGACCCAGACTATTGCGGAACTGAATTTCCTTGGCAGAGAAATCTCTCAGTTCCTGGCGACGCTGGATCAACTGCTCTTCCAAACCGGACACCTCATTGTGGAGCTGCTGGCGGCGGCTGTTATACAGCTCTTTTTCTCCTGCTGCGATTTTGGGCGCTTGCGTTGTAATTTCTTCCGAAAGCACCAGATCCCGATCGTTGATTTCGGCGTTCAGACGTTCAATGCGCGAGAGCAGCGCAAGCCGATCGGCCTCTGTTTCACCGACGTTGGACGCAAAACGTGTATCATCAAGACGCAGCAAAGGATCGCCGGCATTGACGACCTGGCCTTCACGTATGAACACTTCCGTGACGATCCCACCTTCCAGGTTTTGGATTTTTTGCAATCGGGAAGAGGGGATGGCTTTACCGTCACCCCGCGTGACTTCATCAATATCCGCCAGCCCGGCCCACAGGATGAAAAACAGGAAAAAAGCGCCGATAGCCCATAGTGTAAAGCGAATAGAACGTGGCGAATCTTCAGCCATTGCCCGGCTCACTTCAGGCATCGTTTGCAGGCTTTCTTCATCTCCGCCGACAAAATAGCGTTTGATTCGTTTGATATATTTACCGAGACGCATTGATCTGCCCCTTCTTCAACGCATCCATCACGATCGCCTTCGGCCCATCCGCGATAATTTTGCCTTTATCGACGATCACTAAACGATCGACCAGTGCCAGCATGGAAACCCTATGGGTAACCAGTAAAAGCGTTTTTTCCGCAATGACGGGGGCCAAAGCCTGCTTTAACCGATCTTCACTGGTGTTATCCATCGAACTGGTGGGTTCATCCAGCACCAGAATCGGCGGATCGAGCAACAGCGCTCTGGCTATCGCGACAGCCTGACGCTGCCCGCCGGAGAGCTGTTGACCGCGTTCGCCAACCTGAAGGTTGTAGCCATCCGGATGCAGACGGGCAAATTCGTTCACCCCTGAAATCTCTGCGGCTCGCAGCATCGCTTCATCTTCGACATAGCGTGCGCCACTAATCAGGTTATTGCGCAGTGAGCCACTAAATAGCTGAATATCTTGAGGAACATAGCCGATATTGTGGCGTAAATCGCTGACATCCAACTGACGGGCATCGACGCCGTCGATCAGAATATTGCCGGTGTTAGGCTGATAGAGGTTCACTATCAGTTTTTGCAGTGAGCTTTTTCCTGACCCGCTACGACCAATAACGCCGACTTTCTCGCCGGGAGCGATGGTCAGGCTGATGCCTTGCAGCGAACTGGTTTTTTGTTCTGGATAATTGAACGTCACATCGCGAAATTCGATACCGCCCCGGATGCTCTCGCGCTTCAGCGGACGTTCGTTATCGCTACGCTCTTGTGGCAACTGCATCATTTGTTCGGTGGTTTGCATCGTCAAACGCGCCTGCTGGTAACGGCTGACCAAACCAGACAGTTGGCCCAGCGGCATAAGCGCTCTGCCGTTCAGCATGTAACAGGCAATCAATCCACCCATACTGAGCTTACCGTTAATCAGCATGTAGACGCCGACGACGATCATGGCAACACCGGCAAATTGCTGGAACCATTGCGTCAGGTTTACTGCCAGTGAAGACAACGCCTTGGCCCGCATTTCCAGCTTGCTCAGGCTACCAATAGTCTGTTCCCATTGGTGCTGACGTTCACTTTCTGCATTATTGACCTTGATTGCATCCAGACAGCTCAGCGTTTCGATCAGCGTAGCCTGCCGCTCGCTGGCAAGGTGCATTGTTTTTTCAATGGTGGCGGATAGCGGCTTTTGCATCGCCCAACTCGCCAACAGGGCGATAGGGTAGGCGAGGATGGAAACCCAGACCAGCGGGCCGCCGATAATGCCGATAACCAACAACAGAAGCAGCGTAAAAGGAAAGTCGATCAGTGTCGTCAGCGTCAGCGAGGAAAGGAAGTCTCTGAGCGATTGAAATTCATGAATATTCTGCGCAAAGCTACCGACACGTGGTGGCCGGGCCTTCATCGACATACCGGTAATGCGTTCAAATAGCGTGGCGGAAATAATCAGATCGGTTTTTTTACCGGCCATATCAAGGCAAATGCCGCGCAGCGTTTTGAGTATCAAATCGAAAACAAAAGCACCAGTAACGCCGATAGCCAACACCCACAATGTCGCCGTTGCCTGATTCGGCACAACCCGATCATAGACATTCATCACGAACAGCGGCGTAGCCAGTGCGATGATGTTCACCAGCAGCGTGGCGAGGATGGCATCGAGGTAGAGCGAACGTGAAAGCTTAAGCGTATCCTTGAACCAGGATTTGGTTCGGGGGATCAGCGACGGATTTTGCAGATCGAACTGGTGACGAGGCTGGGCGAACATCACCAGGCCCAGATAATTCTGTTGCAGCGTATTGTGCTCGACGGAAATTTCCCCGCCTTCTGTTTCGCTGGGCATCAGGCGTGCGCTACCGTCAGCGTTCCAGCCTAGCAGAATTGCCGCGCGTCCTTCCCGTAACAGCAACATCGCGGGGAGTGACATGTCGGAAATTTTATTCAACGAACGTTTGAGAACACGCCCTTGCAGCCCTGCACGCGCCGCAGCTCTCGGAAGCAATTTTACCGATAACCGCTGGTTGGCTAAGGGGAGCCCGGCGGTGAGTGTGGTACGGCTGACCGATTTCCCCTGCAAGGCACAGAGGATCAGTAAACTATCCAATAGCGGGTCATCATGACGGCTACGAGGGTCACTATTATTTTCATGCGCGGCAGTCGCTTCATGAACGGCCGTTGACTCATGAACAACCGTTGATTCATGAAAAACAGCAGACTCATGGGCGACAGGCTCCTGGGTAACTGATGTATCAGAACCATGAGTCTCTTGTACTGAATGCAACTTCATTTAACGGAACGTTCCCTTACGCAACGTAATTCCCTCGCATATAAACCATAATTTATCGCCGTCTGACCAATGAAATATATTAATTAAGGCTCGGCAACTCTGCGTGGGTGGTTACGTTTGTCAAGCTGGTACCGGCCTCAGGTGCTGGGATCGCCAAACGATTTAATAGTTCTCCCATGCGTGATGCGATCCGGTATTCGGTATAGAGTGAAGTGAAGCGAACCTCGACCAGACGGCGTTGTGCTGTGAACAGCTCGTTTTCACTGTCCAGCAAGTCCAATAGCGTCCTTTCCCCCAGGCCAAATTGTTTTTGATAGGCGGTACGCACTTTCATACTGCGGTCGGCATACTCGGCGGCGATCGGCAACTGTTGACGCGAGTTATTTAACGCTGACCAGGCTAGTTTTAGCTCTTCGCTCAGCAGGCGCAGGGCATTATTTCGCACATCCTGCGCTTCTTTTACCTGATAGGCTTTTGATTCCATATTCGCCTTGCTGCTACCGCCTTCATACAGGTTGTAGCGCATCCGCACCATCGCCTGCCATTCATTGTTTTGGCCGCGCGTCCCGTCAACGTTGTTATCCATCGTACGAGAGAGTTCAACGTTGAGGCGTGGATAAAATGTTGATTTTGAAGCCTCATATTGTTGCTGTGTGGCTTCAATATCTGACTCCGCGGATTTCAGCGCCGGGCTGTTAGCCAGCATGATGCGCTGGGCTTCTTCCAACGAGGCGGGGAGTTTTATCACAGAAGCATCGGGCATCACCAAATTATCGGGTACTTTGCCTACAATGCTCATGTAGTTGATTTTGGCATCGTCCAGATTGGTTTGCTCTGTCAGCACGTTATTACGAGCCTGTGCGAGACGAGCTTCGGCCTGATCCAAATCGGCCAATCGACCAACGCCCTGTTCGCTGCGCAGTCTGATTTGATCGTAAATACGCTCATGGCTTGTCAGGTTGGCTTGCGCCAGACGGACGAATTCCTGACGCTGTAACACATTGAGATAAACCTGAACCGTATCTAACGCTGTCGACTCACTAGTATTTAATACTTTATAGGCGCGTGAATTGACGGTGGCGCGTTGTCTGCCGACCTCACTTGAGGTGGCGAAACCATCGAACACCGTCTGGCTTAGATTAATACTCGATTCCTGACGGCTGAGTTCAACGCGCTTATTAGCGCTGGCACGTGTTGAGGGGCTATCGGTTTCTTCGCGGCCCACGCCTGCGCTTAGGGTGATGGAGGGAAGATATCCTCCTTTTGCTGCGCGTAAATCATGTTCGGCAGAAAAACGATTATTAATGGATGCACTCACTTCGGGGTGGGTGTAGAGCGTGCTTCTAATGGCTTCCTGAATCGTCTCGGCATGGAGCGCTGTGGAAAAAACAGTAATAAAAGGCAATAAAGCAAATTGGTATCTACGAATCATCAGCAGTTTTCCTTCACAAAAACTTTATTTGTGATTATTCCTATTGGAGTATTTGAATGTTATATAAACGCTTAACGAATTGATTTTATTTTATTCCATTTATATCAATGTTTTAATTTATTTTTCTGATGCATCTAAGGCGAAAAAAATAGAAATTACTCTAAGTGAGTAAAGTTCTGGAAAGAATATTCTGAATTTTTTATTATATCGTGCATTGAGTCAAGCGTTTGACGCATCACAACAACCCTATCGTAACGCTTTTTTTAATAAAATGTCAGGATGACACACAGCAAACCAACCCTATCAGGATGATAGCAAAAATCTATAGCCGCAATATCGCCACATTATAAAAATAATTATAGATATCAAGGAGAAAGTATTTTGAACAGTGTGATTGGCGTCATTAAATTCGTTATTGGACAGGTTTTTATCGTCGCGCTTGATGGGAGCCAGAGATTGCTGGTTGCTGGCGATCGGGTTTACAGCGGTGAAGAGGTCGTGACCGGGGCTAATGGCGCGGTTTCAATCACATTACCGGATGGCAAAACATTGGATCTGGGACGTGATAGCCGCTGGAGCGATGTCAGCAATGCGTCTTCTCAGAGCAGTGCGGATGTTGCGAATGATGTCGCCGCGATACAAGATGCGATTGCTCAGGGCGCTGACCCGACACAGGTGCTTGAAGCGACTGCCGCAGGTAATGACAGCACCGGAGAGGCGGGTGACGGCGGCGGCGGGCACTTTAATCCCGCGGTCGTTTTGAACTTAACAGCCGAGGTTGTGACGACCCCGATTGGGTATGATACCGCTGGTCTATCGTTTACTGACCGTGCCTCGTCCGTTCTGGATGGCGTCGATTCATCCACGCTGCTGACTGCCGCAGCGGATACTACCGATACTACACCTCCCTCTGTCACTCTTGTCATAAACAGTGACGGCACAATAAATTTCGTTTTTACAAAACCGCCCGTTGGTTTTGACCTCACGGATATCATCGTAACAAACGGCTCAGTAACGAATCTGGTGCAGGATCCTAACGATCCCACTCGCTGGACGGCGACATTAACGCCAGCCGCCAATTTTGAGGGTGAAGTTCTGGTCAGCATCCCTGATGGCAGTTACACCGATGCCGCAGGCATTCCTGGTACAGGCGGAAGTGAAGCGGTAACGGTTGATACTCTGCCTCCTGTGGCCTCAATTTCAATTGACGATGTCACGTCGGATAATGTGATTAATGCCAGCGAGTCCGGTCAGACGATAGCCGTTACCGGAAAGGTGGGCGATGAAGTCAAAGCCGGCGATGCCATTACCGTTAAAATCGGCACCGAGACCTACCAGACGACGGTCAATGCCGATGGTAAAACCTGGAGTGTCAATGTTCCCGGCTCTGTACTGGCCGCCAATGGCGATGTGAGTGCTAGCGTCACCACTCGCGATCCAGCAGGCAACGTCACGACTGCGAATACCAGCCACACTTATGGTGTCGATACCGTTGCGCCAGTTGCCTCGATTACTATCGATAACGTCACCAGCGATAACGTCATCAATGCCGCCGAGTCCGGGCAGACCATCGCCGTCACCGGTAACGTCGATAACGACGTCAAAGCGGGCGATGCGGTGACGGTCAAAGTCGGTACCGAGACCTACCAGACGACGGTGAATGGCTATGGCAAGACCTGGAGTGTGAATGTTCCCGGCGCTGTATTGGCTAGTAATAGCGATGTGAGCGCGACGGTTACCACGCGCGATGCGGCAGGTAACGTCACGACAGCTAACACGACTCACGCTTACGGCGTGGATACGGTGGCACCCGTTGCCTCGATTACTATCGACGATGTCACCAGCGATAACGTGATTAATGCTGCCGAGTCAGGCCAGACCATCGCGGTGACGGGTAAGGTCGATAACGACGTGAAAGTCGGTGATGCCATTACGGTAAAAGTCGGCACCGAGACCTACCAGACCACGGTGAATGCCGATGGTAAGACTTGGAGCGTCAATGTTCCGGGATCTGTTCTTGCTGCAAACGGTGATATCTCTGCCACGGTCACCACCCGTGATACCGCAGGTAATGTCACCACCGCCAATACCTCTCACGCTTACGGCGTCGATACCGTCGCACCAACGGCGTCAATTACTATCGACAATGTCACCAGCGATAACGTGATTAACGCCGCCGAGTCCGGGCAGACGATAGTCGTTACCGGCAAGGTAGGCGATGAAGTCAAAGCCGGCGATGCCATTACCGTTAAAGTCGGCACCGAGACTTATCAGACGACGGTGAATGCCGATGGTAAGACCTGGAGCGTCAATGTTCCCGGTTCTGTTCTTGCAGCCAATAGCGATGTGAGCGCGACGGTCACCACGCGCGATGCAGCGGGCAATGTCACGACGGCTAACACGACTCATGCTTACGGTGTCGATACGGTGGCACCAATCGCGTCGATTACTATCGACGATGTGACGTCCGATAACGTGATCAACGCTGCCGAGTCAGGGCAGACCATTGCGGTGACGGGTAAGGTCGATAACGACGTCAAAGCGGGCGACGCGGTGACCGTGAAAGTCGGCACCGAGACTTACCAGACCACGGTGAATGCTGATGGCAAAACCTGGAGTGTCAATGTTCCCGGCTCGGTGTTAGCCGCCAACGGAGATATCTCTGCCACGGTCACCACACGAGATGCGGCAGGTAATGTTACGACTGCGAATACCAGTCTCGCTTACGGTGTCGACACCGTCGCGCCAACGGCGTCAATTACTATCGATGATGTCACCAGCGATAACGTGATTAATGCGACTGAGTCCGGCCAGACCATTGCCGTCACCGGTAAAGTCGATAATGACGTCAAAGCGGGCGATGCCATTACGGTTAAAGTCGGCACGGAAACCTACCAGACGACGGTGAATGCTGACGGCAAAACCTGGAGCGTGAATGTTCCGGGATCTGTTCTTGCTGCAAACGGTGATATTTCTGCCTCGGTTACCACACGCGATACCGCAGGCAACGTTACCACCGCCAACACGACTCATGCTTATGGCGTGGATACGGTGGCGCCAACTGCCTCGATTACTATCGATGATGTCACCAGCGATAACGTGATTAACGCCGCCGAATCCGGGCAGACGATTGCGGTAACGGGTAAGGTCGATAACGACGTGAAAGCGGGTGATGCGGTGACCGTAAAAGTCGGTACCGAGACCTACCAGACGACGGTGAATGCCGACGGCAAGACCTGGAGCGTCAATGTTCCGGGCTCCGTGCTGGCCGCCAACGGTGATATTTCTGCCTCGGTTACCACGCACGATACCGCAGGCAATGTCACAACGGCTAACACGACTCACGCTTACGGTGTCGATACGGTGGCACCAGTTGCCTCGATATCTATCGATAACGTCACCAGCGATAACGTCATCAACGCCGCCGAATCCGGCCAGACGATTGCGGTCACCGGTAAAGTCGATAACGACGTCAAAGCGGGCGATGCCATCACAGTGAAAGTCGGTACCGAGACTTACCAGACCACGGTGAATGCCGACGGCAAGACCTGGAGCGTGAATGTTCCCGGTTCCGTGCTGGCCGCCAACGGTGATATCTCTGCCTCGGTCACCACACGTGATACCGCAGGCAATGTCACGACGGCTAACACGACTCACGCTTACGGTGTCGATACGGTGGCACCAGTTGCCTTGATATCTATCGACGATGTCACCGGCGATAACGTCATTAACGCCGCCGAGTCCGGCCAGACGATCGCGGTCACTGGTAAAGTCGATAATGACGTCAAAGCCGGTGACGCGGTGACGGTGAAAGTCGGTACCGAGACTTACCAGACCACGGTGAATGCCGACGGCAAGACCTGGAGCGTGAATGTTCCCGGTTCCGTGCTGGCCGCCAACGGTGATATCTCTGCCTCGGTCACCACACGTGATACCGCAGGCAATGTCACGACGGCTAACACGACTCACGCTTACGGTGTCGATACGGTGGCACCAGTTGCCTTGATATCTATCGACGATGTCACCGGCGATAACGTCATTAACGCCGCCGAGTCCGGCCAGACGATCGCGGTCACTGGTAAAGTCGATAATGACGTCAAAGCCGGTGACGCGGTGACGGTTAAAGTCGGTACCGAGACCTACCAGACCACGGTGAATGCCGACGGCAAGACCTGGAGCGTCAACGTGCCGGGTTCTGTACTGGCCGCCAATAGTGATGTGAGCGCCAGCGTGACCACCCGTGATGCGGCAGGCAATGTTACGACGGCGAATACCAGTCACGCTTATGGCGTGGATACGGTGGCGCCAACGGCGTCAATTACTGTCGACAATGTCACGTCGGATAACGTGATTAATGCGGCCGAATCCGGGCAGACCATTGCCGTCACCGGTAAAGTCGACAACGACGTGAAAGCGGGCGATGCGATTACCGTTAAAGTCGGCACGGAAACCTACCAGACGACGGTGAATGCCGATGGTAAGACCTGGAGCGTGAATGTTCCGGGCTCGGTGCTGGCCGCCAATGGCGATGTGAGCGCTACGGTCACGACCCGCGATCCAGCAGGCAACGTCACAACGGCTAACACGACTCATGCTTATGGCGTGGATACGGTGGCGCCAACTGCCTCGATTACTATCGATAACGTCACCAGCGATAACGTCATCAACGCCGCCGAGTCCGGCCAGACCATTGCAGTGACCGGTAAAGTCGATAACGACGTCAAAGCGGGCGATGCGGTGACGGTTAAAGTCGGTACCGAGACCTACCAGACCACCGTCAATGCCGATGGCAAGACCTGGAGTGTCAATGTTCCCGGCTCTGTACTGGCCGCCAATGGCGATGTGAGTGCTAGCGTCACCACTCGCGATCCAGCAGGCAACGTCACGACTGCGAATACCAGCCACACTTATGGTGTCGATACCGTTGCGCCAGTTGCCTCGATTACTATCGATAACGTCACCAGCGATAACGTCATCAATGCCGCCGAGTCCGGGCAGACCATCGCCGTCACCGGTAACGTCGATAACGACGTCAAAGCGGGCGATGCGGTGACGGTCAAAGTCGGCACGGAAACCTACCAGACGACGGTCAATGCCGATGGTAAAACCTGGAGCGTGAACGTGCCGGGTTCCGTACTGGCCGCCAATAGCGATGTGAGCGCTACCGTCACCACGCGCGATGCGGCAGGCAACGTCACAACGGCTAACACGACTCATGCTTACGGTGTAGACACCGTCGCGCCAACGGCGTCAATTACTGTCGACAATGTCACGTCGGATAACGTGATTAATGCGGCCGAATCCGGGCAGACCATTGCCGTCACCGGTAAAGTCGACAACGACGTGAAAGCGGGCGATGCGATTACGGTTAAAGTCGGTACCGAGACCTACCAGACCACGGTGAATGCCGATGGTAAGACTTGGAGCGTCAATGTTCCGGGATCTGTTCTTGCTGCAAACGGTGATATCTCTGCCACGGTCACCACACGCGATGCGGCAGGTAATGTTACGACTGCGAATACCAGTCACGCTTACGGTGTCGACACCGTTGCGCCAACTGCCTCGATTACTATCGACGATGTGACGTCGGATAACGTGATTAACGCCGCCGAGTCCGGGCAGACCATTGCCGTCACCGGTAAAGTCGATAACGACGTGAAAGCGGGTGATGCCATTACGGTTAAAGTCGGTACCGAGACTTACCAGACCACGGTGAATGCCGATGGCAAAACCTCGAGCGTCAATGTTCCGGGATCTGTACTGGCCACCAATAATGATGTGAGCGCGACGGTTACCACGCGCGATACCGCAGGCAATGTCACGACGGCGAACACGACTCACGCTTACGGTGTCGATACCGTTGCACCAGTTGCCTCGATTACTATCGACGATGTGACGTCGGATAACGTGATTAACGCCACCGAATCAGGGCAGACGATTGCCGTCACCGGTAAAGTCGATAACGATGTCAAAGCGGGCGATGCCATCACAGTGAAAGTCGGTACCGAGACTTACCAGACCACGGTGAATGCCGACGGCAAGACCTGGAGCGTGAATGTTCCCGGTTCTGTACTGGCCGCCAATAGTGATATAAGCGCGACGGTTACCACGCGAGATACGGCAGGCAACGTCACCACCGCCAATACTTCTCATGCTTACGGTGTCGATACGGTGGCGCCAGTTGCCTCGATTACTATCGATGATGTCACCAGCGATAACGTGATTAACGCCGCCGAGTCGGGTCAGACCATCGCGGTGACGGGTAAAGTCGATAATGACGTGAAAGCGGGCGATGCCATTACCGTGAAAGTCGGTACCGAGACCTACCAGACTACGGTGAATGCCGATGGTAAAACCTGGAGCGTCAACGTGCCGGGTTCCGTACTGGCTGCGAATAGCGATGTGAGTGCCACGGTCACGACCCGCGATCCAGCAGGCAACGTCACAACGGCTAACACGACTCACGCTTATGGTGTCGATACCGTTGCGCCAACGGCGTCGATTACTATCGATAACGTCACCAGAGATAACGTCATCAACGCCGCCGAGTCTGGGCAGACCATTGCGGTGACGGGTAAAGTCGATAACGACGTCAAAGCCGGTGATACGGTGACGGTTAAAGTCGGCACCGAAACTTACCAGACCACTGTCGCGACGGATAAAACCTGGAGTGTCAATGTTCCCGGTTCCGTACTGGCCGCGAATAGCGATGTGAGCGCCACGGTGACCACCCGCGATCCGGCAGGCAACGTCACCACCGCCAATACTTCTCACGCTTACGGTGTCGATACGGTGGCACCAACCGCGTCGATTACTATCGACAATGTCACATCCGATAACGTGATTAACGCTGCCGAGTCTGGGCAGACCATTGCGGTGACGGGTAAGGTCGATAACGACGTGAAAGCGGGCGATGCGGTGACGGTTAAAGTCGGCAGCGAGACCTACCAGACCACCGTCAATGCCGATGGCAAGACCTGGAGTGTCAATGTTCCCGGCTCTGTACTGGCCGCCAATGGCGATGTGAGTGCCACGGTTACCACGCGTGATGCGGCGGGCAATGTCACGACGGCGAACACGACTCACGCTTACGGTGTCGATACGGTGGCACCAGTTGCCTCGATTACTATCGATAACGTCACCAACGATAATGTGATTAACGCCGCCGAGTCCGGCCAGAGCATTGCCGTCACCGGTAACGTCGATAACGACGTGAAAGCCGGTGATGCTATTACGGTTAAGGTTGGTACCGATACCTACCAGACCACGGTGAATGCCGATGGCAAGACCTGGAGTGTGAATGTTCCGGGAACTGTGTTGGCCGCGCATAGCGATGTAAGTGCCAGCGTGACCACGCGTGATACCGCAGGCAATGTCACCACCGCCAACACGACTCATGCTTATGGTGTCGATACGGTGGCGCCAACGGCGTCGATTACTGTCGACAATGTCACCAGCGATAACGTGATTAACACCGCCGAGTCCGGGCAGACCATCGCCGTCACTGGTAACGTCGATAATGACGTGAAAGCGGGCGATGCCATTACCGTGAAAGTCGGTACCGAGACCTACCAGACTACGGTGAATGCCGATGGTAAAACCTGGAGCGTCAACGTGCCGGGTTCCGTACTGGCTGCGAATAGCGATGTGAGTGCCACGGTCACGACCCGCGATCCAGCAGGCAACGTCACAACGGCTAACACGACTCATGCTTACGGTGTCGATACGGTGGCGCCAACGGCGTCTATTACTATCGATGATGTGACGTCGGATAACGTGATTAATGCCGCCGAATCCGGCCAGACGATTGCGGTAACGGGTAAGGTCGATAACGACGTCAAAGCCGGCGATACGGTGACGGTCAAAGTCGGTACCGAGACCTACCAGACGACGGTGAATGCTGACGGCAAGACCTGGAGCGTGAATGTTCCGGGATCTGTTCTTGCTGCAAACGGTGATATTTCTGCCACGGTCACCACGCGTGATGCGGCGGGTAACGTCACCACCGCCAATACCAGTCACGCTTACGGTGTCGATACCGTCGCACCAACGGCATCGATATCTATCGACGATGTGACATCCGATAATGTGATTAACGCCACCGAGTCCGGTCAGACCATCGCCGTCACCGGTAACGTCGATAACGACGTGAAAGCGGGTGATGCCATTACGGTTAAAGTCGGTACCGAGACCTACCAGACGACGGTGAATGCCGATGGTAAGACCTGGAGCGTCAACGTTCCGGGATCCATATTGGCGGCGAATAGTGATGTGAGCGCGACGGTTACCACGCGCGATACCGCAGGTAACGTCACGACGGCGAATACCAGCCACGCTTACGGTGTCGATACGGTGGCGCCAACTGCCTCGATTACTATCGACAATGTCACGTCGGATAACGTGATTAATGCGACTGAGTCCGGGCAGACCATCGCCGTCACCGGTAAAGTCGATAACGACGTGAAAGCTGGCGATACGGTGGCCGTGAAAGTCGGCACGGAAACCTACCAGACGACGGTGAATGCTGACGGCAAGACCTGGAGCGTCAATGTTCCGGGATCTGTACTGGCCACCAATAGCGATGTGAGCGCTACCGTCGCCACGCGCGATGCGGCAGGCAACGTCACAACGGCTAACACGACTCATGCTTACGGTGTAGACACCGTCGCGCCAACGGCGTCGATATCTATCGACGATGTGACGTCCGATAACGTCATCAATGCTAGCGAGTCCGGGCAGACCATTGCAGTGACCGGTAAAGTCGATAACGACGTGAAAGCGGGCGATGCGGTGACGGTTAAAGTCGGCACGGAAACCTACCAGACTACGGTGAATGCCGATGGTAAAACCTGGAGCGTCAATGTTCCCGGTTCGGTGTTAGCCGCCAACGGTGATATCTCTGCCACGGTCACCACGCGTGATGCGGCGGGTAACGTCACCACCGCCAATACCAGTCACGCTTACGGTGTCGATACCGTCGCACCAACGGCGTCGATATCTATCGACGATGTGACATCCGATAATGTGATTAACGCCACCGAGTCCGGTCAGACCATCGCCGTCACCGGTAACGTCGATAACGACGTCAAAGCGGGCGATGCGGTGACGGTCAAAGTCGGCACGGAAACCTACCAGACGACGGTCAATGCCGATGGTAAAACCTGGAGCGTGAACGTGCCGGGTTCCGTACTGGCCGCCAATAGCGATGTGAGCGCCACGGTTACCACCCGTGATCCGGCGGGTAACGTCACCACAGCGAATATCCATCATGCATACGGTGTGGATACGACTGCACCAGAAATTGATATTACGAATTTCGCTGGTAACGATGGGTATGTCAGCCAGAGTGAGTCGAAAAATACGGTAATCAGCGGTACCAGTAACGAGAAAACGGTCGATCTGGTCTTTACCGATGTGAATGGTAAGTCGGTTACGCTGCATGATGTGCCTGTGACGAATGGTAAATGGCAGGCGAATGTCGACTTGAGCTCGTTAGCGGAAGGCAAGATTACCGCTGGCGCGACGGCGACCGATGCGGCAGGTAATCAGGCGCATGATAAGAGCCAGGCGATCATGGATATTACGCCGCCAACCGCACACGACAATTCGGTGTCTGGCACGGAAGACACGCCGCTCCATATTGGCTGGGGCGATCTGGGCGTATCGAGCGATACCACAAGTATCGTGATTTCGTCTTTACCGCCAGCCAGCGCTGGCACACTCTATTTTAACGATAGCGGAAGTTGGAAAGCGGTCACGGTTGGGCAAACCTTTACCGCTGGCAACACCGATCTGCGCTTTACGCCAGTGGGCAATATCTCAGGCGCATCGCTGGGTGATATTGGTTATCGGCCCTTTGATGTCGCGGGGAACACCGGTGATAAAGCTGCGCTGCATATTGGCATAACACCTGTAGCAGATGCGCCGGTAGTGAGCCTGAGCATCACCAGCGGTGCGACAACGCCGACCTCTTCGGAAATTATTAAGGTCAATGGCGGTAGCGCCAACGGTGGCTTTGACGTACAAAATGGGAAAATTGTCGCCGTGGGCGACGGTGTCCGCGTTTGGCTAACCGAAGGGGATCCGGTACCCACGGTGGTCGGTACTGGTAAGGTCGCGTACTACAGTCAGGGCAATACCAGCGGGGATGGCAACTACAGCGATATCTTTGTTGTGCATTCCAACAGCGGGTATTTCTATCGACAGAGTGACTGGCCAGCCGATCGTAAGGATCATCGCGATCTGGATTCGTTTAACGGTAACCGGACGAATAACGGCAGCAGCGCACATTCTGACTATGTGTTCGTTATGAAAGAGACGGGTTACACCTATAACGCAACCTATAGCACGAACAACAATCAGGATACGTCGGTTAACACGCTGGACGGACTGAAAGTTAACTATACCGATAGCAGCGGCAAGTCAGGCTCGTTTACCACGCAGGTCAGTAACAATATTGAAGGCGTGATCTACAGTGACGGTACGACATACACGCCGGGCACTAATAGCGCGAAGATTGAAACGGTGCCTGGTCAGGCTGGTACGCAGACGCATACGTTGGATGTGTCGGCAGCCCTGACCGATCGTGACGGCAGTGAAACCCTGTCAGGGATTACACTCACAGGGATCCCGAAAGGAACAGTGCTGACTGACCACATTAACAATGTGACGTATACCGTTGGTGACGATGGATCGTATCTCATCAAGAACGCCAACAATGCCCAGACGCTGGCTGGCAAGATTACGCTCGAAGTGCCTGTCGATGCGGGTAAATTCAACGTGGTGGCGCAGGCGACATCGACAGAAATTGCCAACCATGACACGGCGACGGGTTACTCTGCCGGAGGCGTTGAGCAGTATGGCATGAGCGTTGGTACGATAGGCGATGACAACATGTCCGGTACGCACAGCCACGATGTGATGGTCGCGGATGTGTCTGGTTTGCAGATCATTGAAGGACAGAATTACAACATTGCCTTTATGGTCGATTCATCCGGCAGTATGTCGTCAACGGATATTGAGAATACGCGTACGTCGTTGAGTAATGTGTTCAAAAGCCTGATCAACAGCGCAAGTGGTGTGAATTCCGGTACGGTGAACATTTTCCTGGCTGACTTTGATACGCAGGTGGGGAAAACCGCATCCGTAAACCTGAGCGACACCAATGCGCTGAATAAGCTGACCGCTGTATTGAACTCAATGGTTGGCGGATCGGAGAAAGGCGGTGGAACCAACTATGAAGATGTATTCAAGACGACGGCTAACTGGTTCCAAAGCGATGCGGTGAAAAAGAATGTGGGTAATAACCTGACGTACTTCATTACCGATGGTGAGCCAACGTTCTATCAGAAGAATGAAACCGATGTCGTGAAAGTGAGTGACTGGAACCAAACGCTGAACATCGATAGTTTCGCCTACAAACCCGGGCAGTCCTACTCTATGGATGTTCGCGGTGCAGTGCGTGAAGTGATTGATAGCAAAGGGAACGTCTATCAATATGCATGGAGTGATAAAAGCAATCAAGTCACGGGTACGGTGATTGGTCAGGTACACGCACAGGGGGATGGAACGTATGAAATCTCCTCTCTGGGCGGCGTGGGTAATAACAGCAGCTACTGGGCGCAGGACTACCGCGGCAAATGGTACTGGGTCGATAACTCTGGTAACCGTGATGTCAGCAACACCAATGCGACTGAGGCTTTCAGTTTACTGAAGAAGCAGTCAACCATTGAAGCGATCGGTATTGGTGCGGATTTAAATGGTAATACGCTGAAGCGCTATGACACCGATGGCGTGGTTCAGGATCATATTGACCCTGCTAACCTGAATAAAGCGATTCTGGGCAGCAGTGAGTCAATGCATGCAGGTAATGACCAACTTAATGGCGGATTGGGGAATGACATTCTGTTCGGCGATGTGGTGTCGTTTCCTAATATCGACGGCAACGGTATCACCGCCTTGCAGAACTACATTGGCAAGCAGTTAGGTATGCAAACCGGCGTACCGACGGCGAAAGAGATGCATAGCTATATTGCCACGCACGGCGCGGAGTTTGATCTGTCGTCTGCGAAAGATGGCAACGACACACTCAACGGTGGAGCGGGGAACGACATTCTGTTCGGTCAGGGCGGAAATGACACGCTGATTGGTGGAGAAGGGAATGACCTGCTCTACGGTGGTGCGGGGGATGACATCCTGATCGGTGGACCGGGGGGCGATACGCTCATCGGCGGCGCGGGCGCGGATATCTTTAAGTGGCAGGCTGGCGATATCGGCAACGATGTGATCAAAGACTTCAATGCCAAAGAAGGTGACCGGATTGATTTAAGCGATCTGGTGGGCGAACTGGAGGAAGGGACCGATATTAGCCGCTATATTCGTATCACCGATAATCATGGTTCACCGACGATTGAGGTTAGCACGGCGGGGAACTTTACGGCGGATAAAGGCGGAACGGTTGCAGTGTCGATTACGTTGGAACACTATAACGGTGCATTGCCGTCGCTTGAAAGCCTGGTCAGCAAACCAGAACAGTCGAGCTGACGAAAAGGGGGAGCCTGTCCGGCTCCTTTCTTTATCAAAAATTTAAAAGGTCTCCGAGAATGTTTTATATCCAGCGCGACAGTGATGGCCACCTGATGAAGGTAGAAAAGCGTCCTTTTCCTGAAATGAATGGCGAGTTGCCGGATGATTCGCGCGAGGCACAGGCCTGGTTCCGCAGCCATCAGGCGGCGATGTCCAGTTTGGAGCAGCTACGGCAAAGCGATCTGGAAATGGTACGCGTGCTGGAGGATTTAATTCAGGTGTTGATTCAGAAAGGTGTGGTGAGCATTACTGATTTCCCTCAGGCGGCACAGCTGAAGTTGATTAATCGCGCGCAGGCGCGTGAAGCGTTAAATGGCGGATTGAACAAGCTGATTGGTGACGACGAAGAGACCATGTTTTGAATAGACCATGTTTTGAATAAACCATGTCTACCGTTTCGTTCAGCCGTTTCCGGCTTCTCAACATCGTAGCGAGAAGCCGGGGGCATTAAACGCGGTTAGCCAATCAGACTCTAACCGCAGGTGCCGGTTCACCCAGCAGCCGTCCCATCGCGCCCTGTAAACCCATCTCCTGAAGTACTTTCATCTCACCTGCAGTTTCAACACGTTCGGCGATGAGCGGCAGAGCAATGCTGTTGGTGGCGCGATACAGCGCCTCGATAAACATTTGCTTATCGTCTTCCTGGTCGATATTACGGATGTAGCTGCCATCGACTTTCAGATGCGCCAGCCCCCACTGGGACAAGTTGCCTATCATATTAAAGCGCCCACCAAAATGCTGTAGCCCCAGCGCACAGCCATGTTCATTCAATAACTTGATTAAAGCTTCCAGTTGGGCGCTGTCTGGCAATTGGTTTTCATCCAGCTCCAGAATCAGTCGGCTGGCGACATCCGGCTGGTGTTTTAGCGGAGCAAGCAGATCGGCGAGCAGATGAAGGTTCAGGACGGTAGTGCCGGAAAGGCTCAATGCGAGGTTGCCGTCGTGCTGGCGAAGGTAGTCCAGCACTTCGCGCAGCATCGTCTGATCCAGACGCGTATCCCAGCCAAAGCGCTGGATCCACGGCAGGAAACGACCTGCGGCGATACTGTTTCCTCGCTCATCCTGAATGCGAGCCAGCACCTTGTGATGGAGAACCCGACTGGGATCGTCACAGGCGACGACGGGTTGCAGGAAAAGCTGCAAACGTTCCTGTTCAAGGATAGGGTCGAGCAGGTTAAACCATCTATGGCGATCGGTTTCGACCTGTTCGGCGCTGACGGACGGAATCTCATGAGGGGCGCTGGTATCGGTATTGCTTTCGGCTCGCGTGAGCGCCTGATCGCCCTGGATAAATAGCGATTGTGCGGTATCGCCGGGACGGAAAGGCACCATGCCGAATTGGGCGACAGGGGAAACGTCGGTTTCGCCTGTCAGATGCAACGTTTCGATATTGCGCGTCAGTTCGCCAATGAGCGCATAGGCTTCTTTATCGACCAGCCCTGGGCAGAATAGTGCAAATTCTCCCCCGCGGATGCGCGCCAGCAGGCTCTCTGCATTCGTATGCTGTTTCTGTGTGTTACGCAGGATATGCCCGACGGAGGCTAATAGCGCATCGGTACGCTGACCGCCCAGCCGTTGGTTCATTCCCGCCAGATCCTGAACGCGAATCATGATAAGGAATCCAGGTGCCGTTTCCTCATCAGCCAGCTTATCGTTGAACTGCATGTCAAACGCGCGGCGGTTATTCAACCCTGTTTGAGGATCCTGATAGACTTCCTGACGTAAGCGCTCGCTTCGTTCCGCTTCTTCTTCGAACAGCGTTTTGAGCTTGCTGACCATCAGATTCATCGCCTGTGCGACGCGGCGAAATTCCGGCGTATTGGGTAAATCTGGCTGGCTAAGGAATTCGCGGCGGGTAATTGCCAGCGATTGATCGACGATATAATCGAGCGGACGTAACTGACGGCGCAAGAACAGCGCGCCGATAAACACGCCCAGCGTGCCACAGCCGAGCAGCCACAGGAAAGACGCGGTACTGCTGCGCCACAGGCGGGTGACTGCGAACATCGGGTGGCTGATGACTTCAACTTTTGCCGCCTGTTCCCAGCCGCGCATCACGATGGCTTCGCCTGCACCGGGTTGCAGGTTCACTAACTGGACAAACCAGGCCGGTACGTCAGGGATATCTGGCGAGGCGGTACGCTCCAGCGTGACGTTGCCGGTTTTTAAATCTCGCACGCGAATACTGGAAAAATAGCCGCTGTCGAAAATTGAGCTGACCATCAGCTCTACCATTGCCGGGTCATCAATATTTGGCGTCAGGGAAAGCCCAAGCGCGGTGGCGGCATCCTGCGCGTGAGAGTGAAGCTGGTTATTGTACTGTTCACGCGAATTTTCCAGGCTGACGAAAAAACTCCCGCTGAAAATAATTAGCACAAACAGGCAAATGGCTATCAGTAATTGTTTGTATAGAGACATAGCCTACCCTTACTCCTCAATTAAAAACCCTTCGGCACGCATTTTGGTTAATACATCCTGCCAGCGTGAAAGTCGTTTACTGTCACCGACGCGTTTGTTGCTGCCGCTGGCACCGGGCAGCCATAGCCCGCCGCCATTAAAGGCGTACACCGGCACTAAATCATTGCGTTCTGTCGCCGGTTGGATCTTGTCGGTCAGATTATCCAGCACCAGTGGAATCGAGGTGGGCGTGGGATAATAAGTCACCACCATATGCGCCTTATTCAGACGCACGGCTTTAACATAGGTAATACGTAATTTATCCGCCGGGACGCCTAAATGGCGCAGCGTAAAATATTTGGCGAGCGCGTAATCTTCGCAGTCCCCGGCACCTTTACGCAGTGCTTCAATCGGGGTTGCCCAATAATCTTCCTGATTCCAGACGACGATATCATCGCGAAACAGCATATGGTCATTGAAAAATTGGTTCACGCTGCTCAGCAGAGTTTTTTCCTCTTTATTGCGGGAATTGACCAGCAGCGTCTGCCATTCATCTATTCGGCGACGAGCATCGGGCGTTGCCGGGCCATAAAGCTGCTCGGTTCGCTGATTAATGGTAATAAAATCCCAGTCAGCACGTAGCGAACCCGCCAGCAGAAACAGCAGACAGCTAATAAAGAAGAGCTTGTAACTGGAGAGTCTGAACCCGAGGAGCCGCACTGAGGTTTCTCTGTTTACCTTGCGAGATAAATGTGGAGAGTGAATTCGATGCAGAATAGCGTACTTTCATAGGTCTCAAAAGCAGTATAGTGGTGAAAATAGTGGTTTGTCATAAACATGTAGATAAAGCATGAGGTAGTGGAATGCATTCAGATGTGATGAATGGCGATAACCTTAATTTAGGGAAACTGGTTTCCGAAACGAGAAATCCGGCAACGATGGCGTTGGATCAGCTCTCTACGCTGGAGATGATGCACGCGTTTAACCAGGAAGATCGGAAAGTGCCTGAAGCCATTGCGCAGGTTTTACCTGCGATTGCCGAAGCGGTCGATCTGTCGACGGCGTCGCTACAGGCGGGTGGGCGGCTGATCTATCTGGGTGCGGGCACCAGTGGCCGTTTAGGTGTACTAGATGCTTCAGAATGTCCGCCAACGTTTGGCGTACCACACGGGTTGGTGATCGGCCTGATTGCCGGTGGGCCGGGCGCGCTGCTGAAGGCTGTGGAAGGTGCGGAAGACGATCCCGCACTCGGTGAAGCGGATTTGAAAGCACTGGATTTAACCGCTGTGGATATGGTGATCGGCCTTGCGGCATCAGGCCGGACGCCGTATGTGATTGGCGCGCTACGCTATGCGCGTGATGTAGGCTGCCGGACGGCGGCGATCTCCTGCAATCCACATTCACCTATCGCGCAGGAGGCGCAGGTGGCGATTTCTCCGGTGGTTGGCCCGGAAGCGTTAACGGGCTCGACGCGGCTGAAATCAGGAACGGCGCAAAAACTCGTCCTGAATATGATTTCTACCGGCGTAATGGTTAAGCTGGGAAAGGTGTACCAGAATTTGATGGTGGATGTGAAGGCAACCAACGTGAAGCTGTTGGATCGCGCTTGCCGCATTGTCGTTGAAGCGACGGGCGCCGAGCGGGAAAGGGCGCGGCAGGCGCTGGTGCAGGCGGATAACGAAGTGAAGCCTGCGATTCTGATGCTTCTGGCTAATATTGATGTCGACGCGGCGCGTGAGCGCCTGAAACAGCACAACGGCTACCTGCGTGAGGCGCTGATTGGCGGATAAGATTATTTTGGTGTCGGTGCTATTTTGAGGTAAATCGGGAGAAACGTTTTGAGTGATAAGCGAGAGCAACGCATTGTTTTTTTTGATCTGGATGGCACGTTGCATCAGCAGGACATGTTTGGCAGTTTTCTGCGCTTTTTACTTCGTCGGCTGCCGCTAAATCTGGTTTTGGTTATCCCGCTATTACCTATTATTGGACTGGGATTATTGATTCGCGGTCGCGCGGCGCGCTGGCCGATGAGCTGGCTGCTGTGGGCGATTACGTTTGGGCGCTCTGAAGATGAACTGGTTCAACTGGAAAAGCAGTTTGTCGGCGCGTTTCGCCATGATGTCATCCCGTTTCCACAGGTTCAGCAGCGGCTGAAAACCTATCTTGAAGACAGCGATGCGCAGGTTTGGCTGGTGACCGGATCGCCGCAGCGGCTGGTGGAACAGGTCTATTATGATTCACCTTTCCTACCCGGCGTTCGCCTGATGGGTAGCCAGATTACACGCCGCTACGGCGGCTGGGTGTTGACGCTGCGTTGTCTGGGGCATGAAAAAGTCGTTCAGATGGAGCAGCGTCTGGGCGCGCCGCTCAAGCTCTACAGCGGTTACAGCGACAGTAAGCAAGACAATCCGCTGCTTTATTTCTGTGAACACCGCTGGCGCGTGACGCCCGAAGGCAGTCTGCAACAGTTGGAGTAACGCCTTCAATACGCCATCCATATAGGTATAATGCGCCGCCAAAATGGCAAGTAAAATAGTCCTAATGGGATAGGTTCTAAGTGAGGAAACGTGAGTAGCCTGCGTAACGATGAATACTGGATGCGCCACGCATTAACGCTGGCTCAGCGTGCTCAGGATGAAGGTGAAGTGCCGGTTGGAGCGGTGCTGGTGCTGGATAACGACGCGATCGGTGAAGGGTGGAACCGGCCGATAGGGCATCACGATCCTACCGCGCACGCTGAGATTATGGCGCTGCGGCAGGGGGGACTGGTGCTGCAAAATTACCGCCTGCTGGATACCACGCTGTATGTCACGCTGGAACCCTGCATTATGTGCGCAGGCGCGATGATACACAGCCGAATTGGTCGTCTGGTTTACGGCGCGTCAGATGAGAAAACGGGGGCGGCGGGGTCGCTGGTGGATATTCTGCGCCACCCAGGAATGAATCATCAGATTGTGATTGAATCCGGCATTCTGGCTGATGAATGTTCTGCTACGCTCAGCGCCTTCTTTCGCCTGCGCCGTGAGCAACATAAAGCCCGTCGTGCCGCAGTCAAAAACGCCGCGCAGGAGTAGCGGTGCGTTTTCCCTTCCATACGGATTTATTCCGGTGCTTTTTATTCCGGTACCTTGCTGAGCGGCACGGCAGGGTAGCCTTGGGCGATCTGGGTCTGTTGCTGCGCTTTCGCTTCTTTTTCTATCAGGTAACCTTCCAGACTCACCATATAGCGCCGAATGTTTTCCACGTAGTTATAGGCTTCGTGTCCGCGCGCGTAGCCGTAGGTGGTTTGCGTGTAATAGCGCTTTTGACTTAGCATCGGCAGGCGCATTTTCACATCGACCCAACTGTCGGGGTTACCTTTCTGTTTTTCCGTCAATTTACGCGCGTCAAGCAGATGGGCGTACCCCATATTGTAGGACGCCAGCGCAAACCAGATTTTTTCATCCTCTGGGATGGTGTCCGGCATTTTCTGCATCATGTGTGACATATACTGCGCGCCACCGCGAATACTTTGTTCAGGATCGACGCGATCGGTGACGTTCAGGCTTTCTGCGGTGTTGCGTGTGAGCATCATTAGCCCGCGTACGCCGGTCGGTGACGTCGCCAGCGGGTTCCAGTGTGACTCCTGATAGGAGATGGCGGCCAGCAGCTTCCAGTCGATATCGGTGGCGTATTTTTCAAACAGCGGGCGTAGGTCCGGCAGTGTGTCATCAATTGCACTCAGGAATGTGGTGGTATCGACATAGTCAAATTCGCCCACGTGACCGAGATATTTCTCCTCCAGACGCGCAAGCGTGCCGTCTTCGACAATCTGGCTGAAGAAGTCCAGCAGCGCGGCAGACAGGCTGTCATCGTGCGAACGGCGCATATACCAGGTGACGGGTTCTTCGTCGCTGAGATCGAAGGCGACGGCGAGCTGCGGGTGAATGCGTTGCATCAAGCCAATCGTGACCGAATCACCCAGCGTGTAGTCCAGCTTGCCGTCAGCAACCTGCTTCAATAATTCCTGCGTGCTCTGGTCCGAGGCGGATTCCCAGTTCAACTGCGGGTATTTCTCTGCTTTTAGATCGCGCAGGGTTGCCGCGTGCGCGGAACCGGATGTAACGACGAGCCGGCCTTGCAGCTTATCCAGCGTTTTCGGACGGGGCGAGCCGAGGCGATAGACTATTTGCTGTGAAATGGAATAGTAGGTTGGGCCAGCACGGAAGCGTTCCAGACGCTCATGGTTGTAGATCAGCCCGGCAGCCAGCAGGTCGGCGTCATCACCGTCCAGATCGTCAAACAGTTCGTCAAGGTTCTTACGTGACGAGACCACCAGCTTGACGCCGAGGTAATCGGCGAAACGTTTTGCCAGTTCATAATCCAGACCTGTCGGGGATCCGTTGCTCAATGCATAAGTCAGCGGTGAATTAACGGTGCTGATACGCAACTCACCGCGTGAGAGGATCTGCCTGAGCTGAGCATCCTGGCTACTGCGCCAGGGAATGCTAGGCCATAGCGCTAACGCCAGCAGTAACGTGATAATCCCGATGAAAAAATAATTTAATTTTAAAGGCTTCAAATAGTTATCTCTCGGCGGCCGTGCGGCCTGTCTGTCTGTAACGGCAGTTTTTTTATACGTCATTTCCCAGAGTGGGGGCATTTTGCTTAACAAACCGCCAGTGTGCAACTTTTATTGATTTGGTCACCGATTCATCATTCTCCCGATGCGATATGAAATTATCGCCACGCAAACGGTTTCGTCCGGGGGAAGGATTCTCTATAATGTGCGCGTTTCCCCCCTGTTGTGCCCAATGGCTGTATCGCAGCCAGAGCATCGAAGACGAGAGAACTTTAGATTATGGAAATACTGCGTGGTTCACCTGCTTTATCGGCTTTTCGTATTAATAAATTGCTGGTCCGCTGCAAAGAGCACGTTTTGCCGGTTAGCGATATCTATGCTGAATACGTACATTTCGCCGATGTCAGCGCCCCGCTGAACACTGATGAACAGGCCAAACTGACACGTTTGCTGAAGTATGGTCCTTCTCTCGCGGAGCACGAGCCGCAAGGCCATCTGTTACTGGTCACGCCGCGTCCCGGCACGATTTCACCGTGGTCTTCCAAAGCAACGGATATCGCCCATAACTGTGGATTAAGCAAAGTGCTGCGTCTGGAACGCGGTCTGGCTTTCTATATTCATGCGCCTACGCTGAGCGATGAACAGTGGCAGCAACTGGGGGCATTGCTGCATGACCGGATGATGGAAAGCGTATTTAGCGACCTGAAACAGGCCGAAGCGCTGTTCTCTCATCATAAGCCTGCACCTTTCAAACGCATCGAAATTCTGCTGCAAGGGCGCCAGGCGCTGGAAGAGGCTAACGTCCGTCTGGGGCTGGCATTAGCGGAAGATGAGATTGATTATCTGCTGGAAGCCTTCACCAAACTGGGGCGCAATCCTAACGATATCGAGCTGTATATGTTCGCACAGGCGAACTCTGAACACTGTCGCCACAAGATTTTTAACGCTGATTGGGTGATCGACGGCGTCGCTCAGCCGAAATCACTGTTCAAAATGATTAAAAACACGTTTGAACATACGCCCGATCACGTTCTCTCCGCCTATAAAGATAACGCCGCCGTCATGGAAGGATCCGCCGTCGGCCGTTTCTACACGGATACCAACGGGCAATATGCTTACCATCAGGAAGATGCACATATCCTGATGAAGGTTGAAACGCATAACCACCCAACCGCGATTTCGCCGTGGCCGGGCGCCGCAACAGGATCCGGTGGTGAAATTCGTGATGAAGGCGCAACAGGCCGCGGCTCCAAGCCGAAAGCGGGTCTGGTGGGTTTCTCCGTCTCGAACCTGCGTATTCCAGGCTTTATTCAGCCGTGGGAAGAAGAAGAGTTTGGCAAGCCAGAGCGTATTGTCAGCGCGCTGGATATTATGACCGAAGGCCCTCTGGGCGGCGCGGCATTCAACAACGAATTCGGTCGTCCTGCACTGACGGGCTATTTCCGTACTTATGAAGAACGCGTCGATAGCCACAATGGCACAGAACTGCGCGGCTACCACAAACCGATCATGCTGGCGGGCGGCATTGGCAACATCCGCGCCGATCACGTCAAGAAAGGGGAAATTAGCGTTGGTGCCAAACTGATTGTTCTGGGCGGGCCGTCCATGAATATCGGTCTGGGCGGTGGTGCTGCTTCCTCTATGGCATCGGGTCAGTCTGATGCGGATCTGGATTTTGCTTCAGTACAGCGCGATAACCCGGAAATGGAGCGCCGCTGTCAGGAAGTGATCGACCGCTGTTGGCAGTTGGGTGAAGCCAACCCGATCCTGTTCATTCACGATGTTGGTGCGGGCGGTTTGTCCAACGCCATGCCGGAGCTGGTGAGCGACGGTGGCCGCGGTGGCCGCTTTGAACTGCGCGATATTCTGAACGATGAGCCGGGCATGAGCCCGCTGGAAGTTTGGTGTAATGAATCGCAGGAGCGCTACGTTCTGGCTGTTGCGCCAGAACAGTTGGCACAGTTTGATGAAATTTGTCGTCGCGAGCGCGCACCTTATGCGGTGATCGGTGAGGCGACGGAAGAACTGCATCTGACGATGAACGATCGTCATTTTAACAACAAGCCTATCGATTTGCCGCTGGATGTGCTGTTGGGTAAAACGCCGAAGATGCTGCGTGACGTTGAGCGTAAGCGGGTTGAAGGTGCACTGTTACAGCGTGACGAAATCTATCTGGCCGAAGCGGTCGAGCGCGTGCTGCATTTGCCTGTGGTGGCAGAAAAGACCTTCCTGATTACCATTGGCGACCGCTCTGTTACCGGCATGGTGGCGCGCGATCAGATGGTTGGCCCGTGGCAGGTGCCGGTGGCTGACTGTGCGGTGACTACCGCCAGCCTGGACAGCTATTACGGTGAGGCAATGTCTATCGGCGAACGTGCACCCGTGGCGCTGCGTAACTTCGCGGCTTCTGCGCGTTTAGCCGTCGGTGAAGCACTGACGAACATTGCTGCTACGCACATTGGCCCACTGACTCGCGTGAAGCTGTCCGCGAACTGGATGGCGGCTGCGGGGCACCCAGGTGAAGATGCCGGGCTGTACGAAGCGGTGAAAGCCGTGGGTGAGGAGCTGTGTCCGGCGCTGGGTCTGACGATCCCGGTCGGTAAAGATTCCATGTCGATGAAAACTCGCTGGCAGGAAGGCAGTGAAGATCGTGCGGTCACCTCGCCGATGTCGCTGGTGATCTCTGCGTTTGCCCGTGTTGAAGACGTGCGTAACACGGTAACGCCACAGCTGCGTACCGGGCAGGATAATGCGCTGTTGCTGATCGATCTGGGCGCAGGCAATAAAGCGCTGGGCGCGACGGCGCTGGCACAGGTTTATCGTCAGTTGGGTCGTAAGACGGCTGATGTGCATAGTCCAGAGCAGTTGGCGGGCTTCTTTAACGCTATGCAGCAACTGGTCGCGGACAAAGCGCTTCTGGCTTACCACGACCGTTCAGATGGCGGCTTGCTGGTGACGCTGGCAGAGATGGCTTTTGCTGGCCACTGTGGCATTACCGTCGATATCGCCTCTCAGGGTGAAGATACGCTGGCGACGTTGTTTAACGAAGAGCTTGGCGCCGTCATCCAGATTCCTGCTGCACGTCGTGCTGAAGTGAATGCCGTTCTGGCGCTGCATGGGTTAGCCGACTGTGTGCATTACCTCGGTCACGCTGAGGAAGGAACGCGTTTTACCATCAATAAGGGTGCGGAAGCGGTCTATCAGGAAAGCCGTTCAACGTTGCGCCGCTGGTGGGCAGAAACCAGCTGGCAGATGCAGCGCCTGCGTGATAACCCGCAGTGTGCCGATCAGGAACATATCGCCAGACAGGATGATAACGATCCCGGTCTTAACGTGTCGCTGACCTTCGATCCGCAGGAAGATATTGCTGCACCTTATATCGCTAAGAATGTCCGCCCTAAAGTGGCTGTCCTGCGTGAACAGGGTGTGAACTCTCATGTCGAAATGGCAGCGGCATTCCATCGCGTTGGTTTTGATGCGATCGATATCCATATGAGTGACCTGCTGGCAAATCGTCGTAATTTGCAGGATTTCCAGGCGCTGGTTGCTTGCGGCGGCTTCTCTTACGGTGATGTGCTAGGCGCGGGTGAAGGTTGGGCTAAATCCATTCTGTTCAACTCTCGCGTGCGTGATGAATTCGCGGAATTCTTCCTTCGTCCGCAGACGCTGGCGCTGGGCGTATGTAACGGTTGCCAGATGATGTCCAATCTGCGTGAACTGATTCCGGGTGCCGATCTCTGGCCGCGTTTTGTCCGCAATAAGTCTGATCGTTTTGAAGCGCGCTTCAGCTTGGTCGAAGTGGAGAAAAGCCCGTCGCTGTTCATGAACGACATGGCTGGCTCGCGTATGCCGATTGCCGTTTCACACGGTGAAGGGCAGGTTGAAGTCCGTGATGATGCACATTTAGCGGCGATTGAAGAGCACGGCCTGGTGGCGCTGCGTTATATCAATCACTACGGTCAGGTAACCGAAAACTATCCGGCTAACCCGAATGGTTCACCAAACGGTATTACGGCGGTCACCAGCACCAGCGGTCGGGCAACGGTCATGATGCCGCATCCTGAGCGTGTGTTCCGTACCGTTAGCAACTCCTGGCATCCGGAAGAGTGGGGCGAGGATGGTCCGTGGATGCGTATGTTCCGTAATGCACGCAGACAGCTCGGCTGAGTGAGTGTCTGATAGTGAAGGGGCTTCGGCCTAATGCCGGTCAATTAAGGTGACCGGCATTGTTTTTTAACGGATATTTCGCTCGTCTTCCCCTGATTTCTCGGGGGTAACTTCGCTCCCTGCGCAACGGCAATACCAGATAGACTGCCTGCTCATAAAAATGCTTCAGATGTCCTGGTATTGCACCCGGTGATGAACCCGGCAGACTGATAAGTAATCGCCAGATTTCCGTCAGGGCGCCGCTGAAGCTCAACTGATACGGCAGGTAATCTCCTTTCAGCCTAAACGCCATTTTCACCATCTGATAACGCACCAGATTGTACGTCAGCAGCACGCCCCACAACTCCTGCCTCACCATTTCCGGCAGTTTGCTCCGTAAATGCCACCTGTTACCCAGTAAAACTTGTTTCGCCTCGCGATATCCTAACTCGATTTCCCATCGGTGAGCGTAAAGTGCGTTCACCTCCGCTGCCGGATAACGCATCGGGTCCGTCAGTGACGTCAGCACCTCGCGCGTTTTTCCCTCTATCGTCTTCGTTAACAACCGTGCGGTGATGCTCTCCGGCAGTTCTGCCCATTGTTTACGCGCCTGCGGCGATGTCTTAATCCGCACCAGTCTGTCTTGCCTGCCCAGCTTGCTTATCACTTCATATTGCGTATTTTTCTTCAGGGGCAACAACCAGTGCCGGTTTTCTCCCATACTCTGCCAGTGATGTAATAAGCCTGCGGAGTAAAACCCTTTATCGAACAAGGTAATGCTGTTGTCTGGTGTTTTTTCGGTCAGCTCTGCTGCCAGCCGCATCTCATTGACATCGTAACGGCCGAACGCACTGGCGGTTATCAGATGGCTGCTCAACTCCATCAGGCAAGCCATTCTCACCTGAGGATAGCCTCTGTCACCGTACTGATTCGAAGCCTTGCCGAAGGCCGCCTCATTTTCCGGTGTATCCTGTGTTTGCCAGACCACGCCGTCGACGGCAAACAGGTTGAGCCCATGCCATTGCGGATGCTGAGCCTGTTCGTTCCAGTGTCGTTGTGTGATATCAAACAGTTCCCTGATAGCGGCCTCGCCGAGCGTCTTCCGCCGCTGTATGACTGAACTGGGGGCGATGAACGGGGAGCCGGAGCGGTCGGCGATATCCATGAGATTAACGATGTGGGAAAGAGGTCGCTGATTGAATACAGCCATGCCAATAACCAGCCACACCATGGACTCAAGGGGGAGTTTTCGCTTGCGCAGCGTGACGGTATCAGTGAGCGTAAATGCCTGTTCGATCATGCTAACGGGCAGGAAATCAGCCAGAGTATGAATCTGTTCCGGCGCAGTAAGATTGATAATGCCAAGAGCCTGAGAAAGTTGCATAAAAAAAGGTCCATGAATGTCATGAACCTTTTGTACACCAACGGCTGGATCGTTCAACTGATCCTTAAACGATCGGCATTAGGGGCTTCGGCCCCTTTTTTACGTCTGTTTTCTCCGTTTGTCGTTTTTTTGCGACGTACTGGTTTTTTGTTGTCTCTAATTGGTGACACTTAACTAATTGATTTATAGTGGTAACATGGTGTTGTTATAAAGCTGTCTGTTTTTAGCGACATAAATGGCTACTTTCGCGCGTATTTCCGTTATTGCTATCCTGGATAATGATTTTTTCGGCAAAAATTTAGTTAAATGTCATTTATAATCATGGTTTTAAATTAAATCATTAATGATTGGCATGATAAGTGCTATATAACTTATGTTGCTCATTCAACTGGTTATGATTGCGTTGCTGACTGGCAAATATTTTCGCTCATAACATCTGGAATGATGCCAAAAGAAAGGGTGCCTATCGTCCACCAGACCGATAACCGGGCGTGAAAACGAACGTTATCAAGCATCGGGCGACACGTTGAGTGAGGCACCGCCTATTCAGTTATGCGGCCAGAGGGAGCGATTCTTCTGGCCGCGTGACGTTTTACCCCCCGTCACCTCTAGAATCCAATCCCTTTGATTGCTTTTTACGGCGCTACTTTTTCACGACGTTACATTGGCATTCACGCCGTATTGCGAAGCGTTGCGCATGTCACAAGGGAAAACGTTGAACTTTTATAAGACTCGGTTAGCATCAATGCGGATTCGATAAGTAACGAGATGATTTCTTTGAAACGATGGCGTTTATTCCCGCGTTCCCTGCGGCAATTAGTAATTATGGCGTTCTTGTTGGTGCTGTTGCCGCTGTTGGTGCTGGCCTATCAGGCTTACCAAAGCCTGAACATGCTGAGCGAACAGGCTGCCGATATCAACCGGACAACGCTGGCGGATGCCCGCCGCAGTGAGGCGATGACCAGCGTGGCGCTGGCAATGGAGCGTAGCTACCGCCAGTACTGCGTATTGGACGATCAGACGCTGGCAACGCTCTACCAGAATCAGCGTAAACAGTATTCGCAAATGCTGGATTCCCACGCGCAGGTGCTACCCGATCCCCGCTATTACCAGACGCTGCGTCAGCTTCTTACTCAGCTTGGCGAAATTCGCTGCCATAACAGCGGTCCGGAACAAACCGCATCGAGTCTGCTAGAGGGATTCTCTCGCGCCAACGGACAGATGGTGCAGGTGACGCGTGACGTTGTTTTCTCTCGCGGGCAACAGCTCCAGCAGGCTATTTCCGAACGTGGCCAGTTCTTTGGTTGGCAGGCGCTGATCTTATTTCTGGTCAGCGTGATGCTGGTGGTTCTCTTTACACGGATGATTATCGGTCCGGTTAATGGCGTAGAGCGGATGATTAACCGCCTTGGTGAAGGCCGATCGCTGGGGAACACCAGCACCTTCAAAGGCCCGCGTGAGATTCGGACGCTGGCGCAGCGCATTATCTGGCTGAGTGAACGTCTGTCCTGGCTGGAGTCGCAGCGACATGAATTCTTACGCCATATTTCCCATGAACTTAAAACGCCGCTGGCGAGCCTGCGGGAAGGCACTGAACTGCTGGCTGATGAGGTGGTGGGCCCATTGACTGCCGATCAAAAAGAGGTTGTCGCTATCCTCGATAGCAGCAGTCGCCATTTGTTACAACTGATCGACCAACTGCTGGATTATAACCGTAAGCTGGCGGATACGCCGACCGAACTGGAACGGGTTGAAATTGAAGAGATCGTCGATATTGTCGTGTCGTCCCACAGTCTGCCTGCCCGCGCCAAAATGATTCATACCGATGTGGCGCTGATTGTTGGGCACTGCTGGGCGGAGACGACCCTACTGATGCGAGTGATTGATAATCTCTATTCCAATGCGGTGCACTACGGTAAGGAATCCGGTAACATTTGGATTTATAGCCGTCAAATTGGCAATCGCATTCAGATTGATGTCGCCAACAATGGTACGCCTATTCCTGAGGCAGAACGGAGCATGATTTTTGAGCCTTTTTATCAGGGAAGCCATCAGCGCCGTGGTGCGGTTAAAGGAAGCGGGTTGGGGCTAAGTATCGCGCGTGATTGCATTCGTCGTATGCGTGGTGAATTGAGCCTGATTACCGTGGATTATGCTGATGTGTGTTTCCGCATTGAGCTACCCTTATTGCCCGATAACGAATAGTCCGATAATGAATAAAGTCTGAGAATGAATAGATAATGAATGCATGGGTTATGAAGGGATGGCTTACGAATAGCGTATTTTCCCGTCTTTTGAAGGCGGCGCTTATGTCGTCGCCACTCGTTTTGGCAGCGTGTAATAGCCATGTGAATCATAGTTCGGCGCTGCTGGAAACAGAAGCTACTCCGCCGAAAGAGCAGGTTGCGGATTTCCGTATCGCGCAATGCGAGCACCTGTGGCAGATAGACGATCGTGAATCCATGAATAACGCCCTTTATTGGTTACGGGCGATGGATTGTGCCGGGCGTTTGACGCAATTCCAGGCTCGCGAGGAAGCCGGGCTGGTTGCGGGGGATAGTTGGGATCGCGTGTTTAAGCAGGGCATTCTGCTGGATAATGCCGGTATTACTCAGGCCGAGCGACGTCAGGTGCTGGAGCAGATCAATTTATACCGTCTGGCTTTTCCTGCGGCGCTGCGCCCGCTGATGCAAACCTGGCGTGACAGGCAAACGCTGTTTCTGGCGCTGTCGGATGAGCGCCTGCGCTATAAGCGTTTACAGGAGTCCAGCGACAAGCAGTTAGATGCCCTGCGCGTTCAGCAAAGTCACCTGCAATACCAGTTAGAAACGACCACGCAGAAACTGGAAAATCTGACGGATATTGAACGTCAGCTGTCGTCGCGTAAGCAACTGTCGGGAGAAATGCCGGATAACGATACCGATCGCCGTGGCGGGGCGGGGGCGAATAGAGACGGTTCACGTAATTCGGCAGTGAAATCCAGAAGTGAGCCAGTGGATGCGGATGACACCTATACGCCGCCGATGGAATCGCATACGGATAAACCGACGACGAAGAAGGAGTCAACAAGACAATGACAGCCCGAAAAACGGCGAATTTATTGCTCGTGGATGATGACCCCAGTCTGCTGAAGCTATTAGGCATGCGCCTGACCAGCGAAGGATTTAGCGTGATGACGGCGGAGAGCGGTCAAGAGGCGCTGCGGCTGTTAACGCGCGAGACGTTCGATCTGGTGATCAGCGATCTCCGCATGGACGAGATGGATGGCATGGCGCTGTTTTCTGAAATTCAGCGCTATCAGCCGGGTATGCCGGTGATTATTTTAACAGCTCACGGTTCGATTCCCGATGCCGTTGCTGCCACGCAGCAGGGGGTATTCAGCTTCCTGACGAAGCCGGTAGACCGTGATGCGCTTTATAAAGCGATAGATGAAGCGCTGGCGCTGTCCGCGCCAGCGGGTGATGAAGGCTGGCGCGAAACTATCGTGACGCGCAGCCCCATTATGCTGCGCCTGCTGGAACAGGCTAGAATGGTCGCACAGTCGGATGTCAGCGTGTTGATTAATGGCCAGAGCGGAACCGGGAAAGAGGTGCTGGCTCAGGCCATTCATGCGGCCAGCCCACGTGCGAAGAAAGCGTTTATTGCCATTAACTGTGGTGCGCTGCCGGAACCACTCCTGGAATCTGAGTTGTTCGGTCATGCAAAAGGCGCTTTTACCGGTGCGGTGAGCAGCCGTGAGGGGCTTTTTCAGGCGGCGGAAGGTGGTACGCTGTTTTTAGATGAAATCGGCGATATGCCGCTGTCTCTGCAGGTTAAACTGCTACGCGTGCTGCAGGAGCGAAAAGTCCGTCCGCTGGGGAGCAACCGCGATCTGGATATCGACGTGCGGATTATTTCCGCTACGCACCGAGACTTGCCGAAGGCGATGGCGAAAAATGAATTCCGCGAAGATCTGTATTATCGACTCAACGTGGTGAATATGAAGTTGCCCGCGCTGCATGAACGTGCCGAAGATATTCCTCTGCTGGCAAATCATCTGCTGCGTGAATCCGCCAATCGCCACAAGCCTTTTGTGCGCACTTTCTCAACCGATGCGATGAAGCGCTTGATGACGGCAAGCTGGCCGGGTAACGTGCGTCAACTGGTGAATGTCATTGAACAGTGTGTGGCACTGACCAGCGCTCCGGTCATCAGTGACGCGCTGGTTGAACAGGCGCTGGAAGGTGAAAACACGGCGTTGCCAACGTTTGTTGAAGCACGTCATCAGTTTGAACTGAACTATCTGCGAAAATTATTACAGATGGCAAAAGGCAACGTGACACAGGCTGCGCGAATGGCTGGGCGTAACCGAACAGAATTTTATAAACTGTTGGGTCGCCATGAACTGGATGCCAACGATTTTAAAGACTAGCGTTGAGATAGCTGGCAGCACGCTTGCAGCGTGATGCGAGGTGGGGTAATCCGAAATAATTCGAGCCGCGTAAAGGCGGCAACCGTCCGAATCCTCAAGAGCTTACATCAGTGACAGAGGTGAGTAAGCGCAGTTAACGCATAAGCTGCTTGAAGTATGACGGATATGGATTGTCTGCCTGAGTTCTGACATGCTGTTTATTTGCTGATGCTCGGCTTTGGCCGCAACATAGATAACACAAAGGTTCCTCCATGAAGAAAATTGATGCGATTATTAAGCCGTTCAAACTGGACGATGTGCGTGAAGCGTTAGCTGAAGTGGGCATCACAGGGATGACGGTAACAGAAGTTAAAGGTTTTGGTCGTCAGAAAGGCCACACCGAGCTGTATCGCGGCGCAGAATACATGGTCGATTTTCTGCCAAAAGTAAAAATCGAAATTGTCGTGTCCGATGATATCGTCGATACCTGTGTAGAAACTATCACGCAGACTGCACAGACGGGTAAAATCGGCGACGGTAAAATCTTTGTCTTTGACGTGGCGCGCGTTGTCCGTATTCGTACCGGCGAAGAGGACGAGGAAGCGATTTAATCGTCTCGCCTCGCGTTGTTCCGTTTTAGAAGCCAGCCTGACGAGGGCTGGCTTCGTCACATTTACGTCTACTCTAATGTCTACTTCCCTTTAGGCGCGGTAGGAACCCAGCCAGCCAACACCTTGTCTGCGGTGTATTCTGCTGCTTCCGCATCGCTTAACTGACGGCGCTGAGCGTTTTTCTCTGCTCCTTTACCGCTGGATTTATACTCGAAAAAGCGTGAGTCCTGCGGATAGAACCAGATTGTTTCACCTTGTTTATCTTTACCGGACATTTTGTCCCAGCCATAGATGTGGTCGTCCATGCTGGTGTTCAGGAAGACGGTTTGGCCAATCGCGTTAGGATCGGCATAGCGACCATCGTCAAAGGTGGTCGTTGGGTGCCACGGGCGGCCCAGACCATAGCTTTTCGCCGGAACGTCTTTCTCTTTGGTCACCCGACTATTGGTAATGACCAATCCATATTTTTGCTTAATGTCGGTGCTTGGGGCGGTGAGATAGCCAAGCGGCTGATCTTTCACATCGGTGCGGTTACGCGCGACGATGTCACAGTCGTCAAACAGCGCAATGCCGTTGCCAAAGATGAAATCAACGGTACCGCTGATCCGACATTGTGAGAAGAAGCTACGTCCGCCCTTCACATACAACGTGTCTTGGTAGCCGACCAAACTGACATCATGGAACCATGCACGATCGCTATTTTCGGCAACCAGCAGCGCAACGGCCTGTGAGTCTTTTAGTTTAGTCGGGTCGTCACTGGCTTTAGCCTGATTGGCGGGGTAATCAAAATCATTGCGGATGGTCAGCGAACGGGCACTGAAGTCAGGCGCATCGACTTTCACCGTGTTGCTGCCGTAAGTCCCCCATTTGCTGCCATCGGGTTTGAGCATCCCAGCGGCGGTGGTCGCGGTGATCACGGTGCCGTTACGGCTTTCGCCCTTTAAATGAATGTTGGGGCGCGTAATTGTGAGGCGTTCGTGGTATACGCCATTTTTGACATAGATAACAAACGGGGAGCTGTCTGCCGGGGCGCTGGCAATGGCTTCAGTAATGGTTTTGTAGGCCTTGGCGTCCGTTGCATTGGCGGAAACCAGCGCATTATAGTCGGCTGCCTGTGCTAATGCCCAGGGGGAAGAAATTAACATGGCTAAGGTCAGCGTCTTGCAGAGGTGTGGGGTGTTTATCATGTCCAGAGTCCTGTAATCGGTAAAGGAAAGAGGAAGGTCTATAACGCGCGGCTAAATAACGCCGCGCGTGGTTCTGTCTTATCGTTTTGCCTGACTGATAACTACTTATGCTTGCTGACGGTTTTCTCCGCCAGAGCAGCTAAAGCGGGCTCCTGCCGAATGGCGTCAGCGACAATCTCTGCCACGGCAATCGCGCCTTTTTTCTGAAAATGGGTGGTATCCGGTTTGCTCAGGCTACCTGCCTGATCGCGATAGTAAGGGTATTGTTTGGGATCGATCACTAACCAATACTGTTTCCAGTGGTCGCTGTTGCCCTGATTCGCCAGGGCGATAGTGGCAGGTTCCACGTCCAGTAAAATCACCTTGTTATCCGCTGCCGTATCCCTGATGGTCTGGCTGTAATCGCCAATGAACGCGTAGCCGTTATCTGAATTTTGCTTGGTAAAATGGCTGTGTACGGCGGGTGTACCCTCTTTGCCTTCAGCCGTTTTCACTCGGGTGGTTGGCGTCAGCAGAACGGGCGTGAGTTTGTGCTGGCGGGCGAAGGTGATGTAGCGTTCCAGTGACGTCTGGAATGACATATCGGCTTTGCCCTGCGGTGCCTGCTTTTTCCCTGCTGCATCGTTTGGGTAAGTGCAGAGGTTAGCGACATCAGCAGGGCCACGTACCGCTTTGGCCCCGTTGCAGTTTTGATCGTTGTGTCCCATTTGGATAAACAGGAAATCGCCTTCTTTCATCAGTGGCTGCATCTGACGGAACCAGCCTTCATAAAAATAGTCACGCGAGCTACGACCTGCGCGTCCGCCGTTAACAACTTTTACGCCGCTGTTTTTGCTGAACTGTTGTTCAAAAACCTGTCCCCATCCCATGCGCGGGAAGCGCATTTTTTCGTAGGTTGCCGCAGTTGAGTCGCCGACGATGAAAATACGGGTTTGCGCTTTCTGGATCGCGTCCAGACTCTGGCGAGCAGCGCGATAATCTAACGGTTCATAGTTGCCTTTATCGTTCAAGCCGACAATCGGGTGGAACGCGCTGTCGGTCAGCACCGTATGGCCTGAGTAGCCCGTATTGTTATGATAATTGCGGTTATGATTAATGACGCTGACGATTTTGGTGACTGCGTCCTGCTGAGCGGCAGGGTAGGTTAGGGGATCGAAACGGGTAGGTGCACTGATGCCCACCTGTTTTAATGCGTGATTAAAGCCTGCATTGAAATCCGAGTAGGCTTTTTTCCAGGCTGCGGCGTCCAGTTTTGGTGATGCTGTATCGTCCGTGAGCTGCTGTGGGCCAATGTAGCCTGCCGCTACCGCGATATCAGACGTAATGCGGTCAGTCAGCGGGTTGATATTGGCGGTGTTTTCTTTGCCGTCATGTAACGAAGGGGCGACAGCGGACAGGCAAATGGCACGGTAGATATTATTCAGCAGGCAATTATTGCCGCCGGATTCGATGGCTAACAGACGTAGTGGCGGCGTGAGGCCCGAGATATCAAGGTGGTATTTTCCTTGATCATCGGTCTGTGTCTGCCGCTTCTGGCCCTGCTGGTCTCTGATAATGATGGTGGCAGGCAGGTGGATATCCCGTGCGGTGACATTACCGGATAAACCGGTTTTCTCACCCAGTGTTGAACCCGACAGTAATTTAACGCTGTCTGTTGCGGTGGTTGGGTGTGCCGCAGCGGGGGTTTTAGCATGTACCAGTGTGAAAGGGGCGGAAAGTATCAGAGCTAAAGCGACACTTTCTGAAAAACGTTTTGCCATGGTCAGACATATCCCTTGTTGGTTAATCGAAAACGGTTAATGGACCCAAGCGTTATCAAAGGAAGGTCGCTGTTTTTTATCGTTCTTGTCACGGCCTTTAGAGAAACGTCGGGGCTTTTATTGTGCACCCAAGCCGACTCAAGGGCGATGCTTAAACGCAGGTCCTTTTGATGAAATAACCATTCATTAAAAATGAAATGTTATTTTAATAAGCTGTGATTTTTTGTGACCGACCTCTTTTTTAGCAGAGAGCCTGTGTATCAGCGCATAAAAGTGTGATCGATAAAGTGTTTCTGAGAAGGTGATTCTCTAAAAGATGAAAAAAGGCCGCAAAAGCGGCCTTTGGGTTTGATCCAGAATCAATGAGGGTTAGACAACTTTATGTGGACCAAAGCATTCGTAATGTAGCTGCTCCGCCGGGATCCCCAGTGCCAGCAGTTGCTGAGCGATAAACTGCATGAAAACCACAGGGCCGCATAGGTAATAGTGCATAGCAGGCGTGGTTAACTCTTCTTTTAGCGAGGCCAACTGCATTAGTCCGCTATGGTGATAATCTTCCCCTGGACGATCGTTCTGCTGCGGTTCCCGATACCAGATGTGCTGCTGGAACTGCAGCAGCGGCTGCCCCGTCTGTTTGATTTCATTCGCAAACGCATGCGCTGCGCCGTTTTCTGCCGCATGCAACCATAACACTTTTGCCTGATGATCCTGTTGTTTGAGCGTATGCAGCATGCCCAACATGGGGGTTTGCCCCACGCCGCCGGAAATCAGGGCAACTGGTGTGGAAGAGGAGATATCAAGGAAGAAATCGCCGTGCGGAGCCGCCAGATGAATGATGTCGCCTTCGCGTGCGGTATCATGAAGATAGCCAGAAACGGTGCCCTGTGCTTCACGTTTCACCGCAATCCGGTAGGATTTTCCATTTGGCGCGTGAGTCAGAGAGTATTGGCGAATCTCCTGATTGGCAAAACTGTCATGCCTGACGTAAACCGCCAGATATTGACCTGCTTGAAAATCAGCAATCGGTTGGCCATCGGTAGGTTCCAGCGTGAAGCTGGTAATCACGGCGCTTTGCGGCTGCTTGTTCACAATGCGGAAAGGTCGTACACCGCTCCAGCCGCCGTTTTTCGCTTCGGTGTTGCGGTAGATATCGCCTTCGCGCTGAATGAAGACATTCGCCAGCACGCCATAGGCTTTACCCCAGGCGTCCAGCACGTCTCGCCCTGGGCTAAACATTTCATCCAGCGTTGCCAATAAATGATTACCCACGATCTGATACTGATCGGCCTGAATGTTAAAGCTGGCGTGCTTCTGGGCGATACGCTCAACCGCAGGCAGCAGCGCGGCCAGATTTTCAATATTCGTCGCATACGCACAGATGGCATTGAACAGCGCTTCTCGCTGATCGCCATTGCGCTGGTTGCTCATGTTAAAAATATCTTTGAGTTCAGGGTTATGGGTAAACATGCGATCGTAAAAATGCGCGGTCAGTTTCGGGCCGGTTTCCGCCAGCAGAGGAATGGTCGATTTAACAATGGCGATAGTTTGGTTATCCAGCATGGTGACTCCTTATTATTGGTATGACTTATAAATTGCATTTTAAATACATCTTATTGGGTTTGTCCGTCACTGTAAATTACCTTTTTAGTGGTAGGGCTTTTTTAGGTGGGAGCTAAAGGGAATAACATGAAGAAAGAGCAGGTTGAGAATGAAGAAAAATCCGTTTACCACCACGCGACTCATATTTGCTGAAGCCTTGTGCTGCCTGTAGCTAATCGTTTGCGTAAAAACCTCTGTCAAGACCTATCTTCATTAGTGAAAAACGGTTTACACTATACGACATTCCCCAAGAGGGTAGCCCAATTCCCAAACGGGCCATTAATTCCCAGTATATTTATGTTAGCTGAGTCAGGAGATCCGGATGTTAAAGCGTGAAATGAACATTGCCGATTATGATGCCGACCTGTGGCAAGCAATGGAGCAAGAAGTGGTGCGTCAGGAAGAGCACATTGAACTGATTGCGTCAGAAAACTACACCAGCCCACGCGTTATGCAGGCTCAAGGGTCTCAGCTGACGAACAAGTATGCTGAAGGGTATCCGGGCAAACGTTACTACGGCGGCTGTGAGTATGTTGACGTAGTTGAGCAACTGGCGATCGATCGTGCGAAAGCGCTGTTCGGTGCAGATTATGCCAACGTGCAGCCGCACTCTGGTTCCCAGGCTAACTTTGCCGTTTACACCGCGCTACTGCAACCGGGCGACACCATTCTGGGTATGAACCTGGCGCACGGTGGTCACCTGACGCACGGTTCTCCGGTTAACCTGTCAGGCAAACTGTATAAAGTTATTCCTTACGGTATCGATGAAAGCGGCAAAATCGACTACGACGAAATGGCGGAACTGGCGCGTACGCACAAGCCAAAAATGATCGTCGGCGGTTTCTCTGCCTACTCTGGCGTGGTTGACTGGGCGAAGATGCGTGAAATCGCTGACAGCATCGGCGCTTACCTGTTTGTCGATATGGCGCACGTTGCTGGCCTGATTGCCGCAGATGTTTACCCTAACCCGGTTCCTCATGCCCACATCGTGACCACGACGACGCACAAAACGCTGGCTGGCCCACGCGGTGGTCTGATTCTGGCGAAAGGTGGTGACGAAGAGCTGTACAAAAAGCTGAACTCAGCTGTGTTCCCTGGTGGTCAGGGTGGCCCATTGATGCACGTTATCGCGGGTAAAGCGGTTGCGCTGAAAGAAGCGATGGAGCCTGAATTCAAGGTGTATCAGCAGCAGGTCGCGAAAAACGCCAAAGCGATGGTTGAAGTATTCCTGTCACGTGGTTTCAACGTCGTTTCTGGCGGAACCAGCAACCACCTGTTCCTGCTGGATCTGGTTAGCAAAAACCTGACTGGTAAAGAGGCTGATGCTGCACTGGGTCGTGCGAATATCACCGTGAACAAAAACAGCGTGCCTAACGATCCGAAGAGTCCGTTCGTGACTTCCGGTATCCGTATCGGTACACCGGCGGCAACCCGTCGCGGCTTTAAAGAAGCGGAAGTGCGTGAGCTGGCTGGCTGGATCTGTGATGTGTTGGACAACATCAATGACGAAGCGACCATTGAGCGCGTGAAACAGAAAGTGCTGGATATCTGCGCTCGCTTCCCGGTTTACGCATAATTCGGTCGTTTCTCTGACATCACTGTCGGAACATGTCCTGAACGCCAGCCCGTGTGCTGGCGTTTTTTTATGGCGGCCATCCCTGGCCACCACCCTGCGGGCCGTCGTAGGCGACGTTGAAAAACGTTCCCCACGTTTTTTTATGGCGTGCGATTCCTCGCCGTGCTCTTACAAGCCGCAACTGACAACACGTTAAGAGCGTTGCCCGGAAATTATTATGCCAGTTGGGCGGGTCGATACCCTCGTTTACGTTTCATGGTGAATAACGCGTTGCGCCGTCGCATGCTCTCTGACAGAGTAATCGGCAAAAAAGAGTAACCAGTAAAGAAACATCGCATTTGCGACGGTTCGCAGGATGGTGAACGGGAGTCTTCGCCATCGAAAGGGAGACATCATGGTTTTGCAATCGACGCGCTGGTTGGCGCTGAGCTATTTCACCTACTTTTTTTGCTATGGCGTTTTCCTGCCATTTTGGGGAGGATGGCTGAAAGGCGAGGGGCTGTCCGCCGAGTCGATCGGGATGCTGCTGGGAGCGGGGCTGGTGGCGCGTTTTGTCGGCAGTCTGGTTATCACGCCCAGCGTAAAAGATCCGTCCAAATTGATTACAGTATTACGCGGGCTGGCGTTGCTGTCACTGGCGTTAGTCGTCGGTTTCTGGCTGGGAAATGCCTGGCTGTGGCTGATGATCGTGATGATTGGGTTTAACCTGTTTTTCGCGCCGCTGGTGCCGCTGACCGATGCATTAGCCGCGACCTGGCAGCGGCAGGTCGTGATGGATTACGGTAAGGTGCGGGTTTGGGGCTCGATCGCGTTTGTTATCGCTTCTGCGGCGACGGGCGAACTGGTTGCCATTTGGGGACACCCCGCGATTTTGGCCATTCTCAGCGCGGGGTTGGTTGTCATGCTGTTAGGCATGCTGCTCCGCCCCAGCGTGATGCCGCAAGCGGCAGCGTCAACCGCGCAGTCGGTTAGCGTGACGCCGTGGAAAACCTTGCTGACTGAACCGGCGGTATGGCGTTTCCTGCTTTGCGTATCCCTGCTACAGGGCGCACACGCGGCGTACTATGGTTTCAGCGTCATTTATTGGCAGGATTCGGGTTATTCCGCCTCGATCATCGGTTATCTCTGGTCGTTAGGCGTGGTCGCGGAAATTATCATCTTTACCTTCAGCCAGCGTCTGTTCCGACGCTGGAGCGCCAGACAGCTTCTGCTGCTCTCTGCCGTGTGTGGTGTGGTGCGCTGGGGGCTAATGGGCTCGACGGTGGCTCTGCCGTGGCTGATTGTGATACAGATATTGCACTGTGGCACGTTCACCGTGTGCCATCTGGCTGCTATGCGCTTTATCGCCGCGCGTTCCGGTGGTGACATCCTGCGGCTACAGGCGGTGTATTCCGCGTTGGCAATGGGGGGAAGCATCGCGGTGATGACGATGGTATCCGGTTTCCTGTTTGAACATTTACAGGGCGGTACGTTCTGGGTGATGGCGCTGCTGGCGGTGCCAGCACTGTTTATCCGGCCTTCCGTCAGTCACCGTGCCGCAGTCGAAAAGGTCTAATAAAGTGGTATCTACTGTCAAGATAACGTCGTGTGGTAAAAATAATGTTACATTATAACGCTTTGAAACGCAGGTGCGGACGGATAACGTTGCTGATGGCAGGCTTGGCATTCGGCCAACCCGTTTTCGCTCACCCACACAGTTTTATTGATATGCAGACCACAGTTGAGAGCCAGAACGACCACATCACCGGTTTACGTATGCAATGGACAATGGATCCCATCACGTCGGCCGATTTGCTGTATGACGCAGGAAAGGCGAAAACGGATTCTGAAATCTGGAAAAAACTGGCGGCGGAAGTCATGGCTAATGTCTGGGGGCAGCACTATTTTACTGATATCTATCGTGATGGTCAGCCCGTGAAATATACGCCGCTGCCAACCGAGTATCACCTTTCTCGCAAAGGTAATCAGGCGGTGCTGGAATTTGTACTGCCGTTGGCACATCCACAGCCGCTGGCCGGAAAACCTTTACTGATTTCTACTTACGATCCTACCTATTTTGTCGATATGTCCTATCAGAACGACAACGCTGTGAAGCTCGCACCTGAGTTAGCTGCGCGCTGTAAAACCTCGCTCGTCACGCCGGAACCTAATGCTGACCTGCAATCCTATGCGTTGTCGCTGGATAAGAACGATACGCCGGACGAAGATATGGAGCTGGGTAAACAGTTTGCACAGCGGGTGACGTTGCAATGTCAGTGAACCTGGGGTCGTTGCCGCGTCAGCGTTCGTTGTTGAATCGGCTGCGCGATCTGTGGCCGCTATGGCTGTTTTTGGCACTGTTGGCTTCGGCGCTGCATTACATCGTAGGGTACTGGCCGCAACTCGTGCTGCAAAGCGCGATTTGGCAGAAATCGCTGCATCAGCAAATGTCGCACCTGTTGCAAATGGTGGAACAGCAGCCGCATCAGGCGGGGCTGAGTCTGATGATGTTCAGTCTGGTCTATGGCGTACTCCATGCCGTCGGGCCAGGGCACGGTAAAGTGGTCATCATGACCTATCTGGCGACACACCCGTCGAAGCTCAAAAGCAGCCTGAAGTTGACACTTGCGGCGTCGCTGGTTCAGGGGCTGGTGGCGGTGGCGCTGGTGACCTTGGTATTAGGGATCTTGCAGCTATCCAGCCGAACGTTGCATAACAGCAGTTTCTGGATGGAAAAGGGGAGCTTTGTGCTGGTCGCGGGACTGGGGCTACTGCTCTGTTTTCGTGCGTTAAAACAGCTGTATACCGCCCTCGCACAGCAGCCTAAACCCGCGACTATTTTGCGTGTCACTCCGCTTCATCCCGCCACGGATAGACCGATGACGCTTCGCCCTACGCCCGTTCTATCCCATTCTTTGCATCAGCACGATGCCGACTGTGGCTGCGGGCACCGCCATCTCCCGAGCAATGAGGAACTGGAGCGCGATAGCCGTTGGCGCACGCGCCTGATGATTGTGCTGGCGATGGGAATGCGCCCGTGCTCAGGCGCTATTCTGGTGCTGCTTTTCTCTAAAGTGATCGGCGTTTATCTGTGGGGCGTCGCCTCTGCGCTGGTGATGGCTGCCGGAACGGCGATCACGATCTCGGCGCTGGCCGTATTGGTTTTTTACTGCCGCCGTATCGTTGAGCGTTTAGGTGCAAATCGTGCATCGCCCGTATGGCAACGCGCGACGTTTTCTCTTCTGGCGTTTGCTGGCGGGCTGATTTTGGTTGGCTCCGGCGTCCTGCTTTATCTCAGTGCACAGCCTGCGATGATGGGCGGTATTCGGCCATTCTCCGGCTAATTTTACCTTTTATTAACCTCGCGCTAAAAATCCATTGCTTCCGATAATCACGGCGGGATATTATTTCAATAATGATAACCATTATCATTTATAACCGTAATCTCAGAAGGGAATAATAATGAAGAAATGGCTGTTCTCAGTCGTTGTTCTGTTGGGGCTGAGTGCGAGTGCTATCGCCAGCGCTAACCCGATTGTTATTGAAGATGTTAGTGGCAGGAAGGTAGAAATTAAATCCGAAGTGAAGCGGATTATTTTGGGTGAAGGCCGACAGATTTATCTGCTGGCTGCCTTTGATACGGAAGCCCCGTTCCAGCGTGTGGTTGGTTGGCGTGACGATCTGCCAAAAGCGGATTACGACGGCTATCTGGCTTATGAAAAGCAATACCCAGAAATCAAAAAGCTGCCGACCTTCGGCGGCGCGAAAGACGGTACCTTCAACGTTGAGCAGGCACTGACGCTGAAACCAGATTTGGTGTTGATGAATCTGGAGTCAAAAGCGGCGACGGATGAAGGCAAATTGATCGAGAAACTCAATTCGCTGGGTATTCCGGTCGTGTTTATCGATTTCCGCGAGAAGCCGTTTGAAAACGCTGAGAAAAGCATTCACATCATGGGTCAACTGGTGGGTAAACCACAGCGTGCGGAAGAGATTATTAAATTCCGTCGTGAGCAGATTGAGCTGGTCACCGATCGGTTGAAGAACTATCAGGGCCCGCGCCCGAAAGTGATGATCGACCGCGCGGGCGGCTATGATGAAGAGTGCTGTATGTCATTCGGTGATGAGAACTTTGGCCGTATGGTTGAGGCCGCTGGCGGTGACAACATTGCCAAGAACATCATCCCCGGCACGTTTGGTACACTGAACCCTGAACAGATTATCAGCTCGCGCCCGGATGTGGTGGTGGTGACAGGGGCGAATTGGAAAAACTACAACACGGCGAATGGCTGGGTTGGCGTTGGGCCAGGTGCCGATCAGAAAGAAGCGCTGCAACGCCTGCAAAAACTGATGGAACGTTCAGCATTTAAAACGCTACCTGTTGCGACCAATGGCAATGCTCATGCAATCTGGCATCAGTTCTATGACAGCCCATATCAGTTTGTAGCGATTCAGGTATTAGCAAAATGGATGCACCCGGAGCTGTTTAAGGATATCGATCCTGACGCGACGTTCCGTACCTTCCATGAGAAGTTCCTGCCGCTGCCGTATCAGCCTGGCTACTGGGTTACGTTGCCTGCGAAGAAATAACGCGATATTTGCCATACACTAAATTCTGTAATAAAAAAGCACTGAATCTCATCGTTCAGTGCTTTTTTATGCCTTTTTTGCTGGTTCAACTCCCTATTGACTTCTCCGCATTCTTTAGTTTGGCGAGAGAGCAAAGCAAATTTTTACTTTTCTACTTACTTGGTTACAGGATCGTCAGTTGTTTTTGACGATCAATTACCTTTCTTTAATAGTTATTATTTATTATTTTTGTATTTTTTAATTTGTTTTTGCTATCAAGCTGCTCGCTTCTGTGTCGATAACTGAAAGTGGTAAAGGTATGTCTGATTTTTACTCAATATGCCATATACGGAGGACGACATTGTTTATTTGACATATAGGAATCAGAAAAAAATACGCTATATAAACTCAAAAATGGAGCGGTCATGAATATCACGCAACGCCTGCTGCTGACGTTTTCACTAATGTCATTAGCACTTCTCTCATCAGTTATAGTCGCTTTATCATTGTTATCGGGGTTCCAGTCCCGTTTTGAATATGTGCAGGACAATGCAATTCCGAGCATCAAAGATTTAAATAGTCTGGTGGATAAAAGCAATTCGCTGGTGCTTTTTCTGTATCGCCATCAGACTGCGGGTGACGATCGTAAGCTGCCGGCGATCGAGCAGGACATCACTAAAACCATTGAGGAATTGAAGGCGCTTAATGAGTATTACCTGAAGAATGACATATCGAGTGAAGAAGATCTTCAACTGACAAACAAGGCGATCGATCTCATCGGAAAATTGCAGGCCTCACTGCCTGCCTTTTTGAATGCATCACGTGCAAATCAAAATGACACTGCGCTTGGCCTTCTCCAGGGCATGGGAGGGCCAGGTGAGGCCGTACGTAATTTGATCGCCAACTATCGCAAACAGTTTGATCTGAATATCAAGATTGGCGATGACCTGCGTCAGGTGAATCAACGGATCTATGAACAAACGTGGTTTGGTCTGCTGTCCGGAACCTTATTGGTGTTGTTGTTGATCGGCTTTTTCGCGGTGAGAACCATTCTGGGCATCAGAAAGAGTTTGAACAATATGAGTCAAACGATGGAAAGCGTTAGCACTACTCTCGACCTGACGATTCAAGCTGACGATCGACGCAAGGATGAAGTGGGAGATACCGCCCGTGCCTTTAATAACCTAATGAATCGGGTCTCTTCTGCACTGGCTTCGGTGAGTGCTTCATCGCAGTCCGTGAGCAGTGCGGCAACGCAGATTGCAGCAGGCAATGAAGATTTGTCATCTCGCACCGAAGAGCAGGCCGCGTCGCTGGAACAAACCGCTGCCAGTATGACGGAAATCAGCGAGACGGTGCGCCAGAACGCCGAGAACACGCAACAGGCGAGTCTGCTGGCAGGGAACGCCAGCCGGATTTCCATCAATAGCGCGGATTCAGTCAGTACGATGCTGAATACGATGGAACATATTCGCACCAGCTCAGGCAAGATCACCGACATTATTGCGCTTATCGAAGGCATCGCATTCCAGACCAATATTCTTGCCCTGAATGCGGCGGTAGAAGCGGCACGCGCCGGGGAACAGGGGCGTGGCTTTGCGGTGGTTGCGGGTGAAGTACGCACGCTGGCACAGCGTTCGTCCACGGCGGCGCGTGAGATCAAGGATTTGATTGACGCCTCAAACTCGCTGGTATCGGCAGGGGTTGAACAAGCCAGCGATGTAGGGAAAAACATGTCGGCGATGAAAGACGCGATCCAGCAGGTGACGGATTTGGTGAATGAAATCGCGGCAGCAACCGACGAACAAAGCCGGGGTATTAGTCAGGTGCATCAGGCTGTTAACCAGATGGACGATGTCACTCAGCAAAACGCCTCATTGGTGGAGGAGGCTTCTGCGGCATCGCAGTCGCTACAAGAGCAGGCGAGTACGCTGAGCCAGTTGGTGGGGCAGTTTATTGTAGGGCAGGTGCCTTCTCTGGCGCTGGCTTCCGCCTCGGCATCCGTGTTACCGGGAATATCCACGCCGCGTCTTTCGCCCGTGAGGAAAAAAAGTGCTGTTGCTCAGGATGAAGCAGACTGGCAGCGTTTCTGATCCCTCAAATCGCATGCTGTGAGGTGAAACGGCATGCGGTTATTGGCTCAATTGGCCCGTGGTGAAAAACCCAGGGAGATAACGATATGGAATCGACTGAGCACAGAGCGGAAAATCTGGAGGATTATGCGTCGCTGCTGACGGAATTCGAACATATGACCGCGTTGCTTACTCAGCTAATGAAAAGCGATTACCGCACGCTCGATCTCTACCTCAATAATTGCCGTCACCTTATTTTGCGCTTTACGGCAATTTATAAGCTGCTCGATAAACCAGAGTTCGAACATTATCTGAAGCATTATGACGCGCCGTTATACTACAACGTAAACAGCGTTGGTCTGGCGCTGCGTTTGTTTGAGAACATGGTGACGAACATGCGCGATATGCTTGGCTCTGAACGCCTGTCCTGTGTTGAATAATGGCATTGCCAACGTCAACGCAGCGTATGCGATATAAATAGTGTGGGTGCGGCGAATCAAACGTCGTAGTGTTGAATAGTGCCGAGTGGTTCCGATAAGGTAAGGAAGCAAAGACGGTGAGTGCCCTCACCGTCTTTTCGTCCGGCGACGGGCTTAGATGGTGGGTTCGCTAACTAATCCGTCGATAATCACCTGTGGCACGCCCTGTGAACAGCGCTCAATGCGTCCACGAACGCCATAGACTGCAGACAGGCTTTCCGAGCTGATGACCTCAGCCGGCGCGCCGTTGGCAATCAGATTGCCGTTTTGCAGCATCAGTACGTGGTCGCCGTGACGCAGTGCGATATTGATGTCATGTACCACCACCACAGTGATGATGTTGCGCTTACGTGTTTCCTTGCGCACCAAATCCATCACGTGGAACTGATAGTTCAGATCCAGCGCGCTGAGCGGTTCATCCAGCAGGAGCAGCGAGGGTTGGCGGATCAACGATTGCGCTAATCCAACCAGTTGTTTCTGTCCGCCGGAGAGCTGATCGAGATAGCTCAACGCCAGATGCTCAATGCCCAACTGACGCAGCAGGCTCATCACCTCATCCTGCTTTTCGACACTGTGCATGCCGCCGGAGGCTCGCTGGGCGACGATGATCGATTCCAGCACGTGCAGGTGAACGCCTGCGGGCAGTGACTGCGGCAGATAAACGACTTTTTCCGCCCGCTGAGCGAACGGCAACGTCATCAGATTGGTGTCATCCAGCCACAGTTCGCCTTCAGAAGCGTTCAGACCCGCCATTGCACGCAGCAGCGTGGATTTACCGCTACCGTTGGGGCCAAGCAGCACGGTAATTTTCCCGCGCGGCAGCTGTGGTACGGACAGATCGCGAATCACCTGACGCTTGGGGTAACCGGCGCGAAAGTGGGAAAGGCGTAATCCAGAAGAGGTGTGCTGGCTCATACGTTTCCTCTGTGGCGCAGGATAATACTCAGGAAGAAGGGCACGCCCACCAGTGATGTGACGATACCAACCGGGATAATGACGCCGGGGATGAGGTTTTTCGAGGCCACGGACGCCATCGACAGCACCAGCGCGCCAGTTAACGCGCTGGCAGGCAGATAGAAGCGGTGATCTTCACCGAAAATCATACGTGCGATATGCGGAGCAACCAGACCGATAAAGCCTATGGGGCCGACAAACGCGACTGAAATAGCGGACAAAATACTGATGCGCAACAGCGTCGCTAGACGCAGACGGCGAACGTTAATGCCAAAACTCACGGCGCGATCTTCACCCAACCGCAGTGCGGTCAGTTTCCAGGAGCTCATCAGTGAAATTGGCATCACGATAGCGAGCACCAGCAGGAGGATACCCAGTTTTTCCCACGAGGCGCGTGCCAGACTGCCCATCGTCCAGAACACCAGACCTTGCAGCGTGTCTTCGTTGGCGATGAACTGGAGCATGGAAACCAGCGCGTTGAAGGTGAATACCAGCGCGATGCCGAACAGCACAACGCCAGAGGTGGCTACCTGCGTCCAGCGCGTAATTCCATCAAGCAGCAAGGCTGCCAGCAGCGCAAAGATAAAGGCGTTTGCAGAGATAAACCACTGAGCCGGAATACCGGGGATACCGATGCCGAGGACGATAGCCAGCGCGGCGCCGAATGCGGCCGCGGAAGACACGCCGAGCGTAAACGGGCTGGCCAGCGGGTTGTTCAGGATGGTTTGCATTTCTGCACCCGCCAGCCCGAGCGACAGCCCGACAATAATCGCCATCAGCGCGTAAGGCAGACGAATATCCCAGACGATTACGCGCGTACCCGCATCGGCGCTGGCCGGATCGGTCAGCGTCTGCCAAAGCACATCAAGCGTCAGGCCAGAAGGCCCCATCGTAAAATCCAATAACAACGAGCCGATGATGATCAACAGCAGTATCGCCATAACACTCACACGGCGTCGAATGATGCCGCGATAGTTGTCCATAACGGTGTTGGCATCCGCTATAGGTTGGCGGATGCCCGGTTCAGTGGTTGTACTCATGAAAAATTACTCACCTTGTTTCCAGGCAAAGATAAAGCCACTGTCAGGCAGCGAGGTAAAATTTTGAATGATATGGTGATAGGTGTCATCAGGATTCAAACTGGTAAACGCCTGAGGATAAATATCCTTTGCCAGATATTCCATACCGACAATGTTGTAGGGATGGTTGTAGAAATGGTGGTAAATGCCATAAACGTGTTTCGCCTCAACAGCCGGAATCTGGCTAATACCGGTACGGCTTAACAACGTATTGGCCTGAGCGCGGACATCGTCGACGCTGGCGCCATAGCCTAATGGCAACACCTGACTGTTGCCACGTTTAGAGCCCGTCATGATGTAGGCGTCAGGTTTCATGCTGATGATTTTTTCCAGCGAGACAAAACCCGTTGCGCCCGGCAGCAAATCTGAACCAATATTTTTCGCGCCGACCGCTTCAACTAATCCGCCCCAGCCGCTTTTGCTGTGTGTGAAGCAGCAGGAGTCCGAGTTTCCGGCAATCGGCTCAACAAAGACGCTCGGTTTTGGCGTGATTGCAGCGGTTTTCTGCTGAATGTCGTTGAGGTGTTTACGGTAGAAATCGGTATACGCTTTGGCATTGGCTTCACGGTTCAGAACCTGACCTAACAAGTCGATGCTGGGGGCGGTATCCTGAGCCGGATTGACTTCATAGTCGACAAACAGGACAGGAATATTGAGCGCGTTGAGCTTGTCGATTACGCCGCTTTCTTTCAGCGCAGCTTTGGCACGCAGTTGGGCAATCATCAGGTCAGGCTGTTTTGACAGCACGCTTTCCAGATCGACATTGCCTTTGTCACTGAACCCCATATCCAGAATACCGACGGACTGAGGCCATTTTCCTTTCAGCATGTCCCAGGTTGCGGTGTCCTGCTTTTTCGCCAGATTGTTCCAGGCGACCAGACGCTGGAAAGGATTATCGCGATCGAGCAATGCCATCGCCATAATATCGCGGCCATCTTGCAGAATGATGCGCTGTGGTTCTTGTTTAATGGTGACACTTTTTCCGGCGAGATCGGTGACGGTAAGAGGATATTGGGTAGCGTAGCTGAAGAATGGCGCGGTGCAGAGTGCGGTCAGAAAGAGTGATCTGACTGATTTTCTTAACATGGTGGCGATCCTAATTCACAGTTTATCAATGTGATGAAGTTATCAGTGTAATGCGGTTGATAATTATTATCGTATAAGGATAAACAATGCGTATACAGGATTCATATGTAAAGAAAAATAACAACTCCAGCCCCTTGCATTTTTATGTAGGAGCCGGAGTCGATCGAAATTAGCGTTTCAGCGCGTCGCTCAGTTCTTCACGGATGGTGCCCAGCATCGCTTTCACCACACGTGGATTGCCTGCAACCAGGTTGCCGGACGCCATATAGTTATGGCCGCCCACGAAGTCCGTTACGATCCCGCCTGCTTCACGCACCAGCAGCTCGCCGCCAGCGAAATCCCACGGCTTCAGGCCGATTTCAAAGAAGCCGTCAACGCGACCTGCCGCAACATACGCCAGATCCAGTGCGGCAGAGCCCGTACGGCGGAAATCCGCACAGTGGGTGAACAGGGCGCCGATAGCATTGATATAGCTTTTGCTGTGTTGCTTTAATTTGAAGGGGAAGCCTGTTGCCAGTACGGTGCCTTCCAGATCGCGGGCAGTGCTGCTGCGCAGACGATAGCCGTTCAACTGCGCGCCTTGACCACGAGTCGCGGTAAACAGTTCATTGCGCATAGGATCGTAAACGACGGCAACTTCGGTACGGCCTTTAATGCGGACCGCGATAGATACAGCGAAGTGAGGTAAACGTTTGATGAAGTTGGTGGTGCCATCCAGAGGATCGATAACCCATTGTACTGCCGGATCTTCACCAGCCAACTCGCCACACTCTTCACCAATGATGGTGTGCTGTGGGTAAGATTTGCGGATGACTTCAATGATCAGACGTTCTGCATCCCGATCGACGTTGGTTACAAAATCGTTGCTACCTTTTTGGCTGGCTTCGACGGCGTCTGGCGTTTCATAGTTTTTGGCAATCAAATTGCCGGCTTTACGCGCAGCGCGTATAGCGATGTTGAGCATCGGATGCATGGTATCGGTCCACTGGAATGTTAAAGAACGGAAAGCGGCGCAGAGTATAGCAGCAGAAAAGTAAAATAGCTAAGTTTGTGTTAAGGTATGGCGATTTCCTTTTCGCACCACTTCCTTCTATCTATTCGCACAACAGAGTTCATATGTTAGACAATATTCGCATTGTTCTGGTTGAAACGTCGCACACTGGCAATATGGGGTCAGTGGCCAGGGCGATGAAAACCATGGGGTTAAGCAAACTTTATCTGGTCAACCCGTTGGTTAAGCCTGATTCACAGGCCATTGCGTTGGCGGCAGGCGCCAGCGATGTTATCGGTAATGCCACCATTGTTGATTCATTCGATCAGGCGCTCGAAGGATGTGGCCTGGTCGTTGGCACCAGCGCGCGTTCCCGAACCTTACCCTGGCCGATGCTGGAACCGCGTGAGTGTGGCGTTCGCAGCGCACAGGAAGCGGAGCACGCGCCAGTGGCGCTGGTGTTTGGGCGCGAGCGTGTGGGGCTGACGAATGATGAGCTTCAGAAATGCCATTACCATGTGGCGATTCCCGCGAACCCGGAATACAGCTCGCTCAATCTGGCGATGGCGGTGCAGATTATCGCTTATGAAGTGCGCATCGCGTATTTGGATCGGTTACAGGCTGGGCAGCCGAAACACGAAGAATCCCCGTATCCGCTGGTTGACGATCTGGAGCGGTTTTATCAGCATCTTGAACAGACGCTGCTGCAAACCGGATTTATCCGACCGGCGCATCAAGGCCAGGTGATGAACAAATTGCGCCGCCTGTTTACCCGCGCCAGGCCTGAAGCTCAGGAACTTAACATCCTGCGTGGCATATTAAGCTCGGTACAAAAAACACACGACGAATAATACTTGAGTATTTTGCTCGGTTAAATAGTTGACTAAAATACTCAGGAATGTCAGACTCGCGGTATGTTCTGCCAATACATGTTTTCATAATACATGTTTTACCTACAGGTACCACTATCATGAGACTGACATCCAAAGGCCGTTACGCCGTTACCGCCATGCTCGATGTGGCTCTGCATTCCCAGGAAGGGCCAGTTCCATTGGCGGATATTTCTGAACGCCAGGGTATTTCACTGTCCTATCTGGAGCAGTTGTTTTCGCGCCTGCGCAAGAATGGACTGGTTGCCAGCGTTCGCGGTCCGGGCGGCGGCTACTTGCTGGGTAAAAACGCGAATGAAATCGCTGTCGGCATGGTCATTTCGGCCGTCGATGAATCCGTTGACGCCACGCGTTGTCAGGGGCGTGAAGGCTGCCAGGGTGGCGATCGCTGCCTGACGCACACGCTGTGGCGCGATCTGAGCGACCGTATCACTGATTTCCTGAATAATATCACGCTGGATGAGCTGGTGAACAATAAGGAAGTGCTGGATGTGGCGGATCGTCAGGATGCGGACATTCGCCGCACCGCTAACGGACGTATTCAGGAAACGATCAACGTTAACCTGCGTGCCTGACACACTTTCAACGTGACGAGTAAACATTTTACTCGTCACGTTTTGCCTTTCTGATAGCCGCATAATCCTGACCACATTGTCCAATGTGGCGTTGGTGCTAGCCCGACTATCACGGCGTGTTCTGACGATAATGTGTTCCGACGATAAATTGTGCCAACAATAACATCGTCAGGGTTTTTGCATTGGCCCGAAAGGTTGCGGGTATAAACAGCCTGTCAATAAAACAAAACGCATTGTACGTTTTGAAGTGATGTACGGAGTTTATGAGCAATGAAGTTACCTATCTATCTCGACTACTCAGCCACCACGCCAGTTGATCCGCGCGTCGCTGAGAAAATGATGCAATTTTTGACTTTGGACGGCACGTTCGGTAATCCGGCCTCCCGTTCCCACCGTTTTGGCTGGCAGGCGGAAGAGGCGGTAGATATCGCCCGTAACCAAATTGCTGAGCTGGTCGGCGCCGACCCACGTGAGATCGTCTTCACGTCAGGCGCGACCGAAGCCGATAACCTCGCGATTAAAGGTGTTGCCAACTTCTACCAGAAGAAGGGCAAGCACATCATCACCAGCAAGACCGAACATAAAGCCGTGCTGGATACCTGTCGTCAGCTTGAACGCGAAGGCTTCGAGGTGACTTATCTGGCTCCGCAGCGTAATGGCATTATCGATCTGGCGGAACTCGAAGCGGCAATGCGTGAAGACACCATTCTGGTTTCCATCATGCACGTCAACAATGAAATCGGTGTTGTGCAGGATATCGAAACGATCGGCGACCTGTGCCGCAGTCGCGGTATCGTGTTCCACGTCGACGCCACGCAGAGCGTAGGCAAGTTGCCTATCGATCTCAACCAGTTAAAAGTGGATCTGATGTCTTTCTCCGGCCATAAAATCTATGGGCCGAAAGGGATCGGGGCACTGTATGTTCGTCGTAAACCCCGTATTCGTCTCGAAGCACAGATGCACGGCGGCGGCCATGAGCGCGGCATGCGTTCTGGCACCTTGCCTGTGCACCAGATTGTCGGTATGGGCGAAGCCTACCGCATCGCGAAAGAAGAGATGACCGCAGAAATGGATCGCCTGCGCACGCTGCGCGATCGTCTGTGGAACGGAATTAATGATATTGAAGAAGTCTACCTGAATGGTGACATTGAGCAGGGCGCGCCTAACATCCTGAACGTCAGCTTCAACTATGTTGAAGGCGAATCGCTGATTATGGCGCTCAAGGATCTGGCGGTGTCGTCCGGTTCTGCCTGTACGTCGGCCAGTCTGGAGCCCTCCTACGTGTTACGTGCGCTGGGCATGAATGATGAGCTGGCGCATAGCTCGATCCGTTTCTCGCTGGGGCGTTTTACCACCGAAGAAGAGATCGACTACACCATCGAGCTGGTGCGTACATCCATCGGTCGTCTGCGCGATCTTTCTCCGCTGTGGGAAATGTTTAAGCAGGGCGTGGATATCAGCAGCATCGAATGGGCGCATCATTAATTCACCCGATCGGGGACGACTATCATGGCTTACAGCGAAAAAGTAATTGATCACTATGAAAACCCACGCAACGTGGGTTCATTTGACAACGCCGATCCTTCTATCGGCAGCGGCATGGTCGGCGCGCCAGCGTGCGGCGATGTGATGAAGTTGCAGATAAAAGTCAACAATGAGGGTATCATCGAAGATGCCCGCTTCAAGACGTACGGTTGTGGTTCTGCCATTGCCTCCAGCTCGCTGGTCACAGAGTGGGTAAAAGGCAAATCGCTGAATGAAGCAGAAGCGATTAAGAACACGCAGATTGCCGAAGAGCTTGAGCTACCGCCGGTGAAGATTCACTGCTCCATTCTGGCGGAAGACGCTATCAAGGCAGCGATTGCGGATTACAAAAGTAAACGCGACGCGCAGTAATCTCTGCGGCTGAACTCGGCGGGTCACCGTTTCTCTCGGTGCCTGTTCCCGTCGAGGCGGCGAACGATCGAGGTAACAGTATGTCGATTTCTCTGAGCGAAAGTGCGGCACAACGCGTGAGCGCTTTCATCGCAAACCGGGGTAAAGGCCTTGGGCTGCGTCTTGGCGTACGAACATCCGGCTGTTCCGGTATGGCGTATGTGCTGGAGTTTGTTGATGATTTGAACGATGGCGATACGGTCTTTGAAGACAAAGGCGTCAAAGTCATCGTGGACGGCAAAAGCCTGGTCTATCTTGATGGAACCGAGTTGGATTTCGTCAAAGAAGGGCTGAACGAAGGCTTTAAGTTCAATAATCCTAACATTTCCGGCGAATGCGGTTGCGGCGAAAGTTTCAACGTCTGACCCCTCTTGGGTAGTCGCGTGCTGTCAGTGAATGATCGGCGCAGCTACCCAGCACTCCCTGAGTACCACTATGGATTACTTTACGTTATTCGGGCTGCCGATTCGCTATGATGTGGATGGCGGCCTGCTTTCATCCCGTTTTCAGGAGCTGCAACGTCAGTTCCATCCTGATCGTTATGCTGCCAGCCCGGAGCGCGAGCGTATGCTGGCGGTGCAACAGGCGGCGACGATCAACAATGCTTATCAGGCGCTCAAGCATCCGCTGAAACGCGCGGAGTATATGTTGTCGCTGCACGGTTTTGATGTGAACAACGAACAGCATACGATGAAGGATACGACATTCCTGATGGAACAGCTGGAATTGCGCGAAGAATTGGATGCGATCTCGCAGCGTTCTGATGCGGATGAGGCGCTAGCCGCGTTTTCCGAGCGGTTGCAGGCAACGATTGCCAAACGCCGTTCGCAGATGCGTGATGAACTCAATAGTGAGACGTGGACAGACGCCGCAGACACCGTGCGCAAGCTACGCTTTTTAGACAAGCTCCAGCAACAAGTTGAAGCACTCGAAGAACAACTGCTGGACAAATAACGGGTTAATTCGGCGGGAAACCCGATGGCCATTGCCAGATTGGATTTTTCGCTAGCCAATTGATGGAAGCTCAATATGGCCTTATTACAAATTAGTGAGCCTGGCCTGAGTGCCGCACCGCACCAGCGCCGTCTGGCTGTCGGTATTGATTTAGGTACCACCCATTCTCTTGTTGCCACTGTACGCAGTGGCGAAGCCCAGACGCTGGCAGATAGCGACGGGCGCGATCTGCTGCTGTCGGTTGTCCACTACCGCCGCGATGGTCACAGCGTTGGCTGGCACGCGCGCGATAATGCTGCACACGATCTGGAAAATACCGTCAGTTCAGTTAAACGCCTGATGGGGCGCTCTCTGGATGATATTCAGCAGCGCTATCCTCATTTGCCGTATCGTTTTCATGCCAGCGATAACGGCCTGCCGCTGATTCAGACCTCAGCTGGCAACCTCAATCCTGTACAAGTGTCGGCGGATATTTTGTCCGCACTGGCCGCGCGCGCGGAAGCGGCATTAGGCGGCGTGCCTGATGGCGTGGTGATTACGGTTCCTGCGTACTTCGATGACGCACAGCGTCAGGGCACCAAAGACGCAGCACGTCTGGCTGGGCTGCACGTCTTGCGCCTGCTGAATGAACCGACCGCCGCCGCGATTGCCTACGGGCTCGATTCCGGTAAAGAGGGCGTGATCGCTATTTACGATCTGGGCGGCGGCACCTTTGATATTTCTATTCTGCGCCTGAGCCGCGGCGTATTTGAGGTGCTGGCAACGGGCGGGGATTCTGCGCTGGGCGGTGATGATTTCGATCATCTGCTGGCAGAGTGGTTGCGTGAGCAGGCGGGCATTCACGATCGTGACGATCGCCAGTTGGATCATGCCTTTCGCGACGCGGCAGTGAAAGCCAAGATTGCACTTAGCAGCGCCGAGTCAGCCCGTGTAGATGTTGCTGGCTGGCAAGGTGATGTGACTCGCGAGCAGTTTGATTCGCTGATCGCTCAACTGGTGAAACGCACGCTGCTGTCCTGTCGTCGTACGCTGAAAGACGCGGGACTGACGCCAGAAGACGTGCTGGAAGTGGTGATGGTGGGCGGATCGACGCGCGTTCCGCTGGTGCGTGAGCAGGTAGGGACGTTTTTTGGCCGTACACCGCTGACGTCGATCGATCCAGATAAAGTCGTGGCTATCGGCGCGGCGATCCAGGCGGATATTCTGGTGGGTAACAAGCCAGATAGTGACATGCTGCTGCTGGATGTTATCCCCCTGTCGCTGGGGCTGGAGACGATGGGCGGACTGGTGGAAAAAATCATTCCGCGCAATACCACGATCCCGGTTGCCCGCGCACAGGAATTTACCACCTTCAAAGACGGCCAGAGTGGCATGATGATCCACGTCTTGCAGGGCGAGCGTGAAATGGTGGCGGATTGCCGTTCGCTTGCGCGCTTCTCGCTGCGCGGCTTGCCGCCGTTGCCTGCCGGTGGAGCCCACATTCGTGTGACTTTTCAGGTGGATGCGGATGGCCTGCTGAGCGTGACGGCGATGGAGAAATCGACGGGCGTTGAGGCATCCATTCAGGTGAAACCGTCATACGGCCTGAGCGATACAGAAATTGCCACCATGATCACCGATTCGATGCTGAACGCGAAGGAAGATGTCGGCGCGCGTCGTCTGGCAGAGCAAAAAGTGGAAGCGGCACGCGTGCTGGAAAGTTTGCAAAGCGCGCTGGTGGCCGACGCCGAGTTATTGAGCAATGACGAAAAAGGCATCATTGTCGCGGCATCCGAACACCTGCACACGATAATGCAGGGCAGCGATCCCATGGCGATTGAAGCCGCGATTAAAACAGTCGATCAACAAACCCAGGAATTCGCGGCTCGTCGTATGGATGCCTCTATCCGTCGCGCGCTGGCAGGCCATTCTGTGGATGAGGTGTAACATGCCTAAGATAGTTTTTTTACCGCATCAGGATCTGTGTCCTGAAGGTGCGGTGTTGGAAGCGGAACGCGGTGAAAGCATTCTGGAAGTCGCTTTGCGTAACGGTATTGACGTTGAGCACGCCTGCGAGAAATCCTGCGCCTGCACCACCTGCCACTGCATCGTGCGTGAAGGGTTTGACTCGCTGGCGGAAAGCACGGAAGAAGAAGACGACATGCTGGATAAAGCGTGGGGGCTGGAGCCGGAAAGCCGTCTGGGCTGTCAGGCGCGTATCGCCGGGGACGATCTGGTTGTCGAGATGCCGCGCTACACGATCAACCATGCACGCGAGCATTGATCTGAATAAGGAGAAACCGCGATGGGATTAAAATGGACAGACAGCCGGGCTATCGGCGAAGCGCTTTACGATCAGTTTCCCGATCTCGATCCGAAAACCGTGCGTTTCACAGACATGCACCAATGGATCTGCGAACTGGATGAATTTGATGATCGGCCGGACGCTTCCAATGAAAAAATTCTGGAAGCGATCCTGCTGGTCTGGTTAGATGAAGCTGAATAGCACAATGACGGGGCTGCCTTGGGTGGCCCGTTTTATTCTCGTGCCAAAATTCGTAACATTTTCATGTCATGATGCACAGTTTATTTATCGGTAAGCTGAATATTGATAAACAAGCACTGATAAATAACGTATCTGCAACTATGAAAAGCACCTGCAAACATGAAAAGTGGCAGGCATACCCATTATCGGAGAAGCACTATGACGAACAATACCATGCTGATTTCACTCTCCACTCAACCTGCTGATGCGCGCTGGGGAGAAAAAGCGACGCTGAGTGTGAATGAGCAGGGGTTTACCATTCATGTTGGAACGACGTCGCTGAATGGTAAAGCTGCACTGGCGGTGATCCAGCGTGCTGCCCGCAAAATCGATGGGCAGGGGATCAAACACGTTAAACTGGCAGGTGAAGGCTGGGATCTGGCAAACAGCTGGGCATTCTGGCAGGGTTATCGCGGGCCGAAAGGGCAAAGAACGGTTGAGTGGGCGGAACTGAATGAGGCCGATCAGAAAGAGTTTAACGATCGGCTGAAGATTGTGGACTGGGTGCGTGACACCATTAACCTGCCTGCTGAAGATTTGGGGCCAGAGCAGTTGGCAACCCGCGCGGTCGATCTGCTGTGTGACGTTGCCTGTGATGCTGTTAGCTACCGCATCACCAAAGGTGAAGATCTACGTGAGCAAAATTATGCCGGCCTGCACACGGTCGGCCGCGGCTCTGAACGTCAGCCGGTGCTACTGGCGCTGGACTATAACCCAACGGGTAATGCGGATGCGCCAGTGTTCGCCTGTCTGGTGGGGAAAGGGATTACGTTTGATACCGGCGGCTACAGTCTGAAACCGAGCAGCTCTATGGATTCCATGAAATCAGATATGGGCGGTGCAGCTACTCTGACTGGCGCACTGGCGCTGGCGGCGGCGCGTGGTTTGCAACAGCGCGTGAAACTGTATCTGTGCTGTGCGGACAACATGGTGAGTGGCAATGCATTCCGACTGGGCGATATTATTCGCTACCGCAACGGCAAGACGGTTGAAGTCATGAACACCGATGCGGAAGGGCGTCTGGTACTGGCGGACGGCCTGATCGATGCCTCCGAGCAGAACCCGCAGTGGATTATCGACTGTGCAACGCTGACGGGCGCGGCGAAAACGGCGCTGGGCAACGACTATCACGCGCTGTTCAGCTTTGATGACGAGCTGGTGGCGGCATTGCAGGACAGTGCGAAAGAAGAGAATGAGCCGTTCTGGCGTCTGCCGCTGGAAGAGTTCCACCGTAGTCACCTGCCGTCCAGCTTTGCCGATCTGAACAATATTGCCAGCGGTGCGCACACCGCCGGTGCCAGCACGGCGGCGGCTTTCCTGTCGCACTTTGTGAAAAATTACCAACAGGGCTGGCTGCACATCGACTGTTCCGCGACGTACCGTAAAGGCGCGGTGGATCAGTGGGCGACAGGTGCAACGGGGCTCGGCGTACGCACGCTGGCGAATCTCTTGCTGAGCAACGCCAAATAGTCGTTTCAGACTTATCTGCCATTTACCGAATGTGTTGAGACATAACGCCGCGCCTCATGCGTAATGCTAGTCACTTAAGCATGGGGTTAGGGGGAAACACAGTGATGAGGCTCCCGCAGGGATGCCTCGCATCGTGGTAGCCCCCGGTATCTCGATCCTTAACCGATCGGCATTAGAGCCTCACGCGTCGGTTTTTTAACGTAATCATGTTGAGGAAAGTATGGAGTTTTCGCCACGTAATAAACTGGAAGAAGTGCTGATTCTGGCTGCAACGGAACCCGCACATCGTCCTGAGTTTTTCAGTGAACTGATGGAAGCCACGGTGTTTGTGTTGGGCACGACCGATGACGGGGATGAATCCGGTGAGGTGGTGTTGCATGCGGGCAGTAATGTGAATATCCAACACTGGGAAAAAGACGATGGCTCATCTGCTATTCCTTTCTTCTCTTCTCTGGAAGCTTTACAGAGCGTGATTACGGAAGAAGCGTCTTTTCTGGCTCTACCGACGCGTTCGCTGTTTGAAATGACACAGGGCGTCACGCTGTTCCTCAATCCTAAACTTCCGTATGGCAAAGAGTTTTTGCCGCAGGAAATTGAACATATTCTGTCTGGCGAAGGTCACGGTTTTGTTCAGCAGCGTATCGTCGAAGAAGAGATGCAGGTCTTGCTGAGTCAGCCAGCCGAGATGCCAGCACAGATGATTGATTCCCTGACGCAGCTGTTTACCAAGCATCGCCATGTAAAACGAGCGTTTTTGGCGCAGATTCAGGAGCCGGGCGAAGAACAGCCCCACCTGCTGATTGGGATTGATGTCGATCAGGATGAAGAAACCATCATCCGTGAAGCGGGCAGCGTCGCCAGTGATACCTTGCCGGACGAGCGTCCTGTCGATCTGTGTTTGGTGAAAGAAGGTGAGCCGGGGATCAGCCACTACATGATTAAACACACCACGCCGTTCTATGAACGCAAGTGGGGGAGTTTCCTGAGGGAGTTTAAGGCCACCGGCAACGCCTGATACCGATTATGTAAATTTGATACAGGCGACAGCGGATTACGATTTTTCCGCTGTTGCCTGCAACAACAGTAAATCGATCAGCATCACCAGATTCGATTCAAATGAGCTAATCTCGCCAGCTTCCGCCGCATAGTGAACCGCATCATCGTAGAGCCGGAAGTGTAAATCGGCCAACTCGCCTAATGAATTCAACGACGCTCGGGTAAACGCGATCACCTTCATGCCAATGTTTTTGGCGATACGCGCCTTATCCAACACTTGTTCGGTCTCTCCACTGCGGGAGATAGCGATAAACACCTGATATTTCGGTGCGTTATTAAGAAAAATGCCTCGGCTGTCTCCTAGCCCGGAAGAGAACGCATCTTTCCCCAACACCTGTAACTTCTTCGCCAAATACTCGGCAAACAGATGGGAGAACCCCGCGCCATAGAGGAAAAAATGGCTTTCCTGTCGCAGGATAGCGCTGAACGTCGCTCTATCCTGATGGCTAATGTAGGCAAATGTGCGGCGGTAATTATCGACAAAATGCGGGAAGGCATCGGGAAGCGAAGCGTCATCAGGCGTGTCGACGGGCGAGGGAGCAAGACGCGGATTATCCGTGAGCAGCGTTTTACAGTGATAAATGAATTCGCTGTAGCCGCTAAAGCCGATTTTCTGGCACAGCCGCATGATGGTGGCGGTGGAGACATAGGTCTTCTGCGCCAGTTCACGCACCGTTATTTTGCCTATCAACGACGAATGTTCGGCGATAAAAGCCAGCACGCGATACTCCGCGCGCGTCAGTACCTGACCATGCTGCATTAAGGATGCCAGCCGATTATCCACCCGCTACCCCTGATTGACGGCAAATAACACACTGAACGGGATTAATCGCGCGCAATCGGAACATCATCGCGGCTACCCCAATCACTCCATGAACCGTCGTACAGCGTCACATTCGGGACATTTAACTGCGTCAGCGCCAGCACAACGACAGATGCCGTGACGCCGGAGCCACAGCTAGCGACGATAGGGCGAGTGAAATCCACCCCATTCTTATGCAGAATGGTTGCCAGTTCAGCGTTGGGTTTCAGCGCACCGTTATGTACTAAATCGGTCCACGGCACGTTCAGGCTGCCGGGAATATGGCCGCGATGCAGGCCGGGACGCGGTTCGTCCACTTCGGCATGAAAGCGCGGCGCGGGACGGGCATCGACAATCTGTTCTGATTTATCCCGGCTGATGGAAAGTACATCATCGCGTGAGCGAATCGCGCTTTCATCCAACGTAGCGTGAAACGTGGTTGGTTTCGGTGTCACATCACCCTGTTCCAACGGCATATTTTGCGCTTTCCAGCCTGCCAGACCCCCGCTCAGGATTGAAAGGGATGTCGCACCGAAGGTGTGCAACATCCACCACGCGCGCGGCGCTGAGAAGAGATTTCCTTCATCGTAAATCACCAGATGCTGCTGGTTATCAATCCCCAACTCGCTCATCGCCCGTGCGAAGTTTTCGCGAGTTGGCATCATATGCGGCAGATCGGTACTGTGATCGGACAGGGTTTCAATATCAAAAAAAACCGCGCCAGGTAGGTGACCGGCGCGGTATTCGGCATGAATATCACGGGTGGTGTTGCCCGGTGGCAGCATTCGGGCATCAATGAGTGTGATACTGCTGTTATTCAGGCGGCTGGCAAGCCAGTCTGCGGAAACAAACCGCTCATGAGAAACGGGCAAATCAGAAGACGATGCTGACATAGATCCTCCACGTTGGGGCCGACGAATTCAGCCCCGAATCTACCATTGATATTCAATGGTAGATTCATTGTCAGCGATTTTCCCTCATCCGACAAGTCGCAGATTATTGGGCGATACCGTCTCTATATGCTTGTTTTAATTGCGGCCAGTAATCCTGATTGGCTTCAATCATCTCATCCAGAATGGCTTTGGCGTGCTGCATCGTCGGCACGGTACGGTTCAGGGTAAATGCCTGCAAGGCCTTCTCGTAGCTGCCTTCCAGCGTGGCTTCTACTAGCAATTGTTCGGACGCCAACTGCTGTTCCAGTAAGGCACGATGGAACTGCGGTACGTTCCCCATCCGCACCGGCTCCGGCCCTTGCGCGGTGATATAGGCGGGCACTTCGACCATCGCGTCGTACGGCAGATTGGCGATGGCACCTTTATTCTCGACGATCACCAGATGACGCTGACGCAGATCGAACGCCAGCGAGCAGGCGACATCAACAATGAACGCGCCGTGTACGCCAACGTGGAACGCATCCGACAGAATACCGGTTTCTTTGTAGCTGGCGGCGGCTGCAAACAGCTTCTTCTCACGCCCGTCCATCACTTCATTGGCGCGCGTGTAGTCAGGGTCCTGATGCTCCACGATCTGATTCGGCATCAGGTAGTACTGCAAATACGGATTTGGCACGAACTCCGGGAAATGATCCATGACGGGTTTGATGTTGCGCCAGGTTTTCACCCACGATGGATCGGCGTGTTGTGGGTCAGTATCGGCGGCATCGGCGGTCAGCAGACCGTAGCGGGCGATGTGTTCGCGCAACTCCGGCATACGATCGACACCATCGACCAGCACGCGGGTAAACCAGCCGAAGTGGTTCAACCCGAAATAGTCCACCGTGATGTCGTGACGATCGACGCCCAGCACGGCGGCAATGTTACGCATCGCGGCAACCGGCATGTCGCAGATATTCAGCACGCGGGCGTTAGGACGCAGGCGGCGTACGCCTTCGGCAACGATTGCGGCAGGGTTGGAGTAATTGACGATCCACGCCTCTTTATGCGCATAGCGCTCAACCAGATCGATCAGCTCAGCCATAGGCAGAATGGTGCGCAGGCCGTAGGCCAGTCCGCCGGGGCCACAGGTTTCCTGCCCGACGACGCCGTGACGTAGCGGGATTTTCTCGTCCTGCTCGCGCATCTTGTACTGCCCGACACGCATCTGGGCAAAGACAAAGTGGGCGCCGCTAAACGCGGTCTCCGCGTCGGTCGTGACGGTAAAAACGATGCTGTCACTGTGGTCACGAATGACCTTTTCCACCACCGGCGCGATGATGTCCTGCCGTGGGCCGTCGATGTCATACAAACGAATCTCTGCCAGCGGGAAATCCGCGAGACGTACCATCAGACTCTTTACGATGCCTGGGGTATAGGTGCTGCCGCCGCCGGCAATGGTCAGAATGAATGGGGGTTTCGTCATGGTCAGTCTCCTGTTAAAGCGCGTTTTCAACTGCTTCGCGTATCGTTTTGACGTGAAGTCCGTAAACCACCTGTACGTTGTTACCCTGCCGGATAACGGCTTTCGCACCGGTGTTCTTAAGCTGTTGTTCGTCTACCAGATTCGGGTCGATCAGCGTGACCCGCAGGCGCGTGTAACAGTTATCCACTACCTCGATGTTTGGTTTACCGCCCAGTCCGGCAATAATGGTAGCGCCGACAGGCGGAGCATCGTTCTTCACTGCGTCCTGCGTTTTTACCTGGCTCTCGGCTTTCGCCTGATATTCGTTTTTAGAGTACAGGCGCGTCTCTTCCTCATCGGTTTCACGTCCGGGTGTTGGCATATCGAAATACAGAATCAGGAAGCGGAAGACGAAGAAGTAAATCACCGACATAGTCAGCCCAACCGCGATGTACATCGGCCAGTTAGATTTCTCGATGCCCAGCGGCAGGTTATAAAGCAGGAAGTCGATGACGCCGTTGGCACCAATGGCATGCACGCCCATGATGGAGAACAGCATCATGCCTATGCCAGTTAGTACGGCGTGGACGGCAAATAGCATGGGCGCGACGAACAGGAAGGAGAATTCCAGCGGCTCGGTGACACCCAGCAAGAAAGAGGTAAAAGCGGCCGGAATCAGAATGGCTTTGGCTGCCAGACGCTTTTCTGGCTTCGCTGTGACGTACATCGCCAATGCGGCGGCAGTCAGACCAAACATTTTACTGATGCCACGTGCGTCCCAGACTACGGTGGAACTCAGCTGTTTGACGTCCTGACAGGCCATTTCAGCAAAATAGATGTTGCGTGCGCCCTGATACAACTTGCCGCATACCTCTGCGGTGCCGCCCAGTTCGGTGTACAGGAATGGGGTATAGACCAGGTGATGCAGCCCGGTGGGGATTAGCACGCGTTCCAGAAAACCATAAATGGCGATGCCAACAGGGCCTGCCCCCTTAATCGCGAAAGCCAGCCAGGTAATGCCGTGCTGAGCAAACGGCCACAGCGCGCTCATCGCAAAGCCCAGCGCAATCGCCAGCGGAATAACCAGAATGGCAACGAAGCAGTGGCCGGAATAAATCGCCATGACACCGTTAAACTGTTTACTGGAATAGCGGTTATACAGATAGCCTGCGAATCCGCCGATCAGGATACCGGCGAAAACGCCCATTTCCAGCACCTGAACGCCCAGCACCATGCCTTGTCCGGCGGAGCGCATCTCTGCGACTGGCACGAGTTTGCCCTGTAATTGCAGCGTGATATTCATGGCGTTAATGAAGATGATGAACATCACCAGACCGATCAGCGCAGCGTAGCCCTTATCGCGTTTTGCCAATCCAATCGGGATCCCAACGGCGAATACCAGCGCCAAATTAGCCAGAATCGCTACAGCAGATTTGGAAACCAGTTGACCAAAATCCTGAATTAAAGGGTGATTAAGTAAAGGGACATAGCCCGCTAAGTTGCCGTTACCAAACACGTTCCCAAATGCGATGAATAGCCCGACAATCGGGAGTATCAGCACTGGCCCATACAGGGACTTGCCGAAATTTTGCAATGCATTGACCGCTCTTTTCATTATCAGCCCTCTTACTGGCCATTATGGTGGGTACAGCAGCAAGGCTAGCAGTGAACGATAAGAGAATTCTAGTTATCTTATTGTTTTAAAAACAAATAACCTATAACGTTACAAGTAACCTTCAGAACTGTGATCGCTGATGATTTGTTACATCCCGCGCAAGGGCTGTGGGGGACGAAAAAGTGCGAGGCGTAATCGTTAATGAAGAGGAAATGAGAGGTAACATTTTTTTAATAAAATGTTATTTCCTTGGTAGGCAACAAAGGTCTCTGCACCTATAATTTGCGCCACTTTCACTGGCTGGGTAGACAATTCTTATAATCCGGCTGCAATCTGACAGTTTAGTTAATGAGGTCAATATGACGATAGAACGTACCTTCTCCATCGTAAAACCGAATGCGGTTGCCAAGAATGCCATTGGTTCGATTTACGCACGCTTTGAAAGCGCCGGTTTTACCCTTGTTGCGGCTAAAATGCTGCGCCTGAGCCGTGAGCAAGCGGAAGGCTTTTACGCTGAGCATAAAGGCAAGCCGTTCTTTGATGGCCTGGTTGAATTCATGATGTCTGGCCCAATCATGGTGCAGGTGCTGGAAGGTGAAAACGCCGTTCAACGTAACCGTGACATCATGGGTGCCACCAACCCGGCAAATGCACTGGCGGGCACGCTGCGTGCGGATTACGCTGACAGCTTCACGGCGAACGCGGTACACGGTTCTGATTCTATTGAATCTGCTCAGCGTGAAATCGCGTATTTCTTCAGCGATGATGAAATCTGCCCGCGCGCGTAATCTTGCGGGTAATAAACAGGTTAGCGCGTGTGATGTTGCTTCTTTTTCGTTGCGTTAATGTGCCGTGTCGAAGCAATGACACAGAAAAAAAGCGGTGATGGTAGCTTACCTGTTTTAAACTTTGTACAATGCTGCGCCCCAGATGAGCCTGCACTTATCCGGGGCGTTTCTTTGGTCATAACCATCGAATTCAACCTTCTTTTTAGCGCCATAACGTGTAATAACGAGGCCAGGATTGACAATGTCTAAGCAAATCGCGTCTGAAACCGTCGTGCCTGAAACGACCGCATCTACGACTGTCGCATCTACAACAACTACCGTATCCGAGCAAACCGTGTCCGAATTCTCTCCGGCGTCCGCTGATGCCTCTCAATCCGTTAAAACCAGTGCGGAAAAAATCAACCTGTTGGATCTTAACCGCCAGCAAATGCGTGACCTCTTCATGTCGATGGGAGAGAAACCGTTCCGCGCCGATCAGGTCATGAAATGGATTTATCACTACTGCTGTGATGACTTCAACCAGATGACGGATATTAACAAAGTCTTCCGCAGCAAATTGCAGGAAGTCGCTGAGATTCGCGCGCCTGAAGTCGTAGATGAACAACGTTCTTCCGACGGCACGATTAAGTGGGCGATTCTGGTGGGCGGCCAGCGGGTCGAAACGGTTTATATTCCTGAAGAAGATCGCGCCACGCTGTGCGTATCTTCTCAGGTAGGCTGCGCGCTGGAGTGCAAATTCTGTTCAACGGCACAGCAGGGCTTTAACCGTAACCTGCGCGTATCGGAAATTATCGGCCAGGTGTGGCGTGCGGCGAAGATTATCGGCGCTTTTAAAGTCACTGGTCAGCGTCCCATCACCAACGTCGTCATGATGGGAATGGGTGAACCGCTGCTGAACCTGACCAACGTGGTGCCAGCGATGGAAATCATGCTGGATGACTTCGGTTTCGGCCTGTCCAAGCGTCGTGTGACGCTGTCCACGTCTGGTGTCGTGCCTGCGTTGGATAAACTGGGCGATATGATTGATGTTGCGCTGGCGATTTCTTTGCATGCGCCGACCGACGACATCCGCAACGAAATCATGCCGATCAACAAAAAGTACAATATCGAGATGTTCCTGAGCGCGGTGCGTCGCTATCTGGAAAAATCCAATGCGAATCAGGGACGTGTTACCGTTGAGTACGTGATGTTGGATCATATCAATGACGGCACCGAGCACGCACATCAACTGGCTGAATGCCTGAAAGATACGCCGTGCAAAATTAACCTGATTCCGTGGAACCCGTTCCCGGGCGCGCCGTATGGCCGCAGCTCAAACAGCCGCGTTGACCGTTTCTCCAAGGTACTGATGGAGTATGGCTTCACGACGATCGTACGTAAAACCCGTGGGGATGACATTGATGCGGCCTGCGGCCAGTTGGCGGGCGAAGTCGTGGACAGAACTAAACGTACGCTGAAGAAGAAAATGGCAGGTGAACCTATCGCGGTGAAAGCGGTCTAAGATCAAATGGCGCGCGGGTTAGCGTGGAAACGCTAACCCGGTGTCTGCCGCTGAGGTAATTTGCAGGACAAACGTGAGCAAATTGCGAGGCGCGCCGCGTTGTTGCCAGGCCTGACTGCCACTCTGCTTATATTCAGGTAACCTCTCTGACACAAGGATGTCTGGCTAGGATGACAATGAGAGGGAACAGGGATGGCAAAGGTTCTATCACAGGGATGGTCTCTATCACAGAGAATCGCGTTATTACGCGGAACGTACGGGCTGAGTGGCCTGTTCGCGGTGCTGTTGCTGGTGGGGTGTATGCATTCGCCTCAGGAGGCGACAAGCCCAGCGCTCGCTCAAACCCGCTTGCAACTGGGGCTGGCGTATCTGGCGCACAATAATCTGGATTCGGCTCGGCAGAATCTTGAAAAAGCGGTGGCGATTGCTCCGCAGGATTATCGAACACAATTGGGGATGGCGCTTTACGAACAGCGGATAGGTGAAAACCGCCTTGCCGAACAGCGTTATCAGCATGTGTTGAACATGGCGCCGGAAAATGGCAGCGTCATGAATAATTACGGTGCGTTTCTGTGTAGTTTAGGGCAGTATGTAGCGGCGCAGCGACAGTTTAGTGCGGCTGCACAACTTCCTGATTACAGTCAGGTTGCTGATGCGTTGGAAAATGCGGGATACTGCTTTTTCCATGCCGGACAGACTGAAAACGCGCGCAATTTATTAAGTCGGGCGCTGAAATATGACCCGACGAAAGGCAGTGCCTTGCTGGCGGAAGCAAACAGACAGTTTGATGCCGGGAAAAATGAGCAAGCGCGGCTGCTGCTTGATGTTTATCAGCATACTCTTTCGGCCAGTGCCGAAAGCTTATGGTTACAGATTCGTTTCGCCGCGTTGGCGGGCCATGATGGCGATAAAAAACGTTATGGCAACCTGCTGGCGCGAAGTTTTCCACAATCTAAACAGTACCAGCACTTCTTAGCTAATGAATACTGAAGCCACCCAAGATACAACAGAAGCAAAACTACCCGGTGAACGTCTGCGTGAGGCGCGTGAACGTCTTGGATTTACCCAGCAAACTATTGCCGAGCGTTTGTGCCTTAAAATTTCCACCGTTCGTGATATTGAAGACGGTACGACGCCTGCCGATTTAGCGCCGACTTTTCTGCGCGGCTATATCCGTTCTTATGCCAAGCTGGTTCATTTACCCGAAGATGAGCTGCTTCCCATTGTGGATAAACAGGCCATACCTAAAACGATCTCTGTCTCGCCGATGCAGAGTTTTTCGCTGAAAAAAAGCCGCAAAAAGCGTGATGGCTGGTTGATGACAATCACCTGGCTGGTCGTGCTGGTTGTGCTAGGGCTAACGGGCGCATGGTGGTGGCAAAACCATCAGGCTCAGCAGGCGGAAATCAACAGCATGGTCGATCACGCCAGTTCGATGCAGGCGCAGACGGAAGGGCAGCCCGTCCCGTTGATGGACAACAGCGCACCGCAGGAAACAGCGGCACAGAATTCTGCTGCGGTACCGGTTTCAACGCCGGTTGACCTGTCTGCGACTGTCGCGGCGACACCTTCAGCGCCTTCTTCTTCCGTTTCTGCAACAACCCCGTCACCAGTCTCTTCCAGCCCATCGCCTTCACAGGCGAACGCCGCGCAGCCTCAGGCTGCGGGTAGTGCGCTGTTAGGCGCTGGGGCAGTTGCCCCTGCTACGGGTACGGTAGCGGAGAGCAATCCCGTCTCTGCTGCCCATGCATTGGTCATGACTTTCACGGCCGATTGCTGGTTGGAAGTGACCGATGCCAGCGGCAAAAAACTGTTCAGCGGTATGCAGCGTAATGGTGGCACGCTGAATCTGGATGGTCAGTCACCCTATAAACTTAAAATTGGCGCACCTGCTGCGGTACAGATTCAATTTCAAGGCAAGCCGGTTGATTTAAGCCGCTTTGTGCGCAGCAATCAGGTTGCACGCCTGACGCTGACCGCAGAATAACGTGTTGTTCAGGTAAGACTGCAATGTTGGAGATGAAGTAATGCATAACGCTGCACCCATAACCCGTCGAAAATCAAAACGGATTTACGTCGGCAAGGTGCCTGTAGGTGATGGTGCGCCGATTGCGGTGCAATCCATGACCAACACCCGAACCACCGACGTTGAAGCTACCGTCAATCAAATCAGATCGCTGGAGCGCGTGGGGGGGGATATTGTCCGCGTTTCCGTGCCAACGATGGACGCGGCGGAAGCCTTTAAGCTTATTAAACAGCAGGTGAATGTTCCGCTCGTCGCCGACATCCATTTTGACTACCGCATCGCGCTGAAAGTCGCGGAGTACGGCGTTGACTGTCTGCGTATCAATCCTGGCAATATTGGTAACGAGGAGCGCATCCGCTCTGTTGTCGATTGTGCGCGTTACAACAATATCCCGATCCGTATTGGCGTGAATGGCGGTTCGCTGGAAAAAGATTTGCAGGAAAAATACGGCGAGCCAACGCCGGAAGCGCTGCTGGAATCGGCGATGCGCCATGTCGATATTCTCGATCGCCTGAACTTCGATCAGTTTAAGGTCAGCGTCAAAGCCTCGGATGTTTTCCTTGCCGTGCAGTCTTATCGCCTGCTGGCGGCCCGTATCGATCAGCCGCTGCACCTCGGCATCACCGAAGCGGGTGGCGCGCGTAGTGGTGCGGTGAAGTCGGCTATCGGCCTCGGACTGCTGCTGTCTGAAGGCATTGGCGACACGCTGCGTATCTCGCTGGCGGCCGATCCGGTTGAGGAAGTGAAAGTCGGCTTCGATATTCTGAAATCGCTGCGCATTCGTTCACGCGGAATTAACTTCATTGCTTGCCCGACCTGCTCTCGTCAGGAGTTTGACGTGATCGGGACGGTGAACGCGCTGGAACAACGACTGGAAGACATCATCACGCCGATGGATGTGTCGATTATCGGCTGTGTGGTGAATGGCCCTGGTGAAGCGCTGGTGTCGACCATTGGTGTTACTGGTGGACACAACAAGAGCGGCTTCTATGAAGACGGCGTGCGGCAGAGAGAGCGCTTCGATAACGAACAGATGATCGATCAGTTAGAAGCCAAGATCCGCGCGAAAGCCTCCATGATGGACGAAAATCAGCGTATTACCGTCAATCTGGTGGATAAATAACCCTGACGGCGTGGCGGTATGCCGTCACCCGCCTAATTCACGATTCCTGAACCCGATGGGGATGCCCCGCATTGAAGATGCGACGACAATCCCTCTATAATCGGGTTTATTTTTTGAAAAACGCATAGAGAACTGACGTGGCAAAAAATATTCAAGCCATTCGCGGCATGAACGATTACCTGCCAGCCGAAACGGCATTGTGGCAGCGTATTGAAAACAGCCTGAAACAGGTGCTCAGCAGCTACGGCTACAATGAAATTCGTTTGCCGATTGTCGAGCAAACGCCGCTGTTTAAGCGCGCTATCGGCGAAGTGACGGATGTCGTCGAAAAAGAGATGTATACCTTTGACGATCGCAATGGCGACAGTCTGACACTGCGCCCGGAAGGGACAGCTGGCTGCGTCCGGGCCGGTATTGAGCACGGTATTCTCTACAATCAGGAACAGCGCCTGTGGTATGTCGGCCCGATGTTCCGCTACGAGCGTCCGCAGAAAGGGCGCTATCGCCAGTTCCATCAGTTGGGCTGTGAAGTGTTTGGTCTGCAAGGGCCGGATATCGATGCCGAACTGATCCTGATGACGGCTCGTTGGTGGCGTGTGCTGGGGATTGCCGATCACGTGAAGCTGGAACTGAACTCGATCGGTTCATTAGATGCGCGCGCGCGCTATCGCGAAGCGCTGGTTGCGTTCCTCGAACAGCATAAAGATCAGTTGGATGAAGACTGCCTGCGCCGGATGTACACCAATCCGTTGCGCGTTCTGGATACGAAAAATCCGCAAATTCAGGTGCTGCTGAACGACGCACCCGTGCTGACGGACTATCTGGATGACGAATCGCGTGAACACTTTGAGGCGTTGGGTGAACTTTTAACGCAGTCCGGTATCCCATATACCGTTAATCCGCGTCTGGTTCGTGGTCTGGATTACTATAACCGCACTGTATTTGAATGGGTCACCACCAGCCTGGGCGCGCAGGGCACGGTCTGTGCCGGTGGGCGTTATGATGGTATGGTGGAACAATTGGGCGGCCATGCGACGCCAGCGGTCGGTTTTGCGATGGGGCTGGAGCGTCTGGTACTGCTGGTGCAGTCGGTGAACCCGGATTTCAACGCGCAGTCAGGCGTAGATGCTTATCTGATTTCTTCCGGTGCGGGAACGCAGGTTGCCGCAATGCAACTGGCGGAGAAATTACGTGACGCGCTACCGCAGTTGAAGCTGATGACCAACTACGGTGGTGGCAACTTTAAGAAACAGTTCGCCCGCGCTGATAAATGGGGCGCTCGCGTCGCATTGGTATTAGGTGAAAATGAAGTGGCGGCCGGTCAGGTTGTGGTTAAAAACCTGAGCAATGGCGAGCAGGATACATTGGCACATGCCGACGTCGCATCGCGGCTGGCAACGTTACTGGATTGAGGAGAGAGACACCGTGGAAGTCTATACCACAGAGAATGAACAGGTTGATGCACTACGTCGTTTCCTCGCGGAGAACGGAAAGGCGTTAGTTGTCGGTGTTGTGCTGGGTGTTGGCGCACTGGTTGGCTGGCGTTTCTGGCAAAACCACCAGAATGATAGCGTGATGGCAGCGTCTGCATCCTACCAGCAGGTGACAGAGCAACTGGCCGAAGGCAAAACCGACGCGATTGCGGCAACCGAGAAGTTTACGGCTGAGAATAAAAACGCCTATGGCGCGCTGGCTTCTCTGGAGTTGGCTCGTCATTACGTCGATCTGAAAGATTTTGCGAAAGCAGAACAGCAATTGGTACAGGCGCAGTCGCAGACTAAAGACGCCGACCTGCTGGCGGTAGTGAACCTGCGTCTGGCGCGGGTTCAGCTACAGGAAAATAAAGCGGATGACGCGCTGAAAACACTGGATGCCATCAAGCTGGAAGGCTGGGCATCGCAGGCTGCGGAAGTGCGTGGCGATATCCTGGTGAGCAAAGGGGATAATCAGGCCGCGCGTGATGCCTACAACAAAGGGTTGTCTTCCAATCCATCGCAGGCACAGCAAGCGTTACTGCGTATGAAACTGAATAACCTGTCCAGCTAAGAGGAATTCCATGCAATTGCGTAAAACACTTTTGGTAGGACTGGTTTCTGTTGCCCTGCTGAGCGGATGCTCGTTGTTTAACAGCGAAGAAGATGTCGTCACTATGTCTCCACTGCCGCAGGTGGAAAACCAGTTCACGCCAACCAAGGTGTGGAACAGCTCGGTAGGGAGTGGTATTGGTGAATTTTATTCCAATCTTCACCCCGCATGGCAGGATAACCGCGTTTTTGCCGCCGATCGTCGTGGCACGGTGAAAGCGATGGATCTGAATGACGGCAAAGAAATTTGGCGTGCCGACCTGTCGGAGAAGACTAACTTCTTCTCCCGCAATAACCCAGCGCTGCTGTCTGGCGGCGTAACGGTTTCTGGCAACCATGTCTATGTCGGTAGTGAAAAGGCGCAGGTCTATGCGCTGAATGCAGAAGATGGTACGCCAGTATGGCAGACGAAAGTGGCAGGTGAAGCGCTGTCTCGCCCTGTCGTCAGCGACGGTGTAGTGTTGATTCACACTGGCAACGGTATGTTGCAGGCATTGAATGAAGCGGATGGCGCCATCAAATGGAGCGTCAACCTGGATATGCCAACGCTGTCTCTGCGCGGCGAATCAGCCCCGACAACGGCATTTGGTGCGGCGATTGTAGGCGGTGACAACGGCCGTGTGAACGCCGTGATGATTAATCAGGGCCAGCTCATTTGGCAACAGCGTATTTCGCAGCCGAGTGGCGCGACCGAAATCGATCGTCTGAACGATGTCGATACGACGCCGGTTGTCGCGGGCGAAGTGGTTTACGCACTGGGCTACAATGGCAATATGACCGCGCTGGATCTGCGTTCCGGCCAGATTCTGTGGAAACGTGAACTGGGCTCAGTGCATGATTTCATCATCGACGGTGACCGTATCTATCTGGTCGATCAGGACGATCGCGTTGTTGCATTGAATACTAACGGTGGCGTAAGCCTGTGGCGTCAAAGCGATCTGCTGCACCGCAACTTAACGGCTCCGGCGCTGTATAACGGTTATTTGGTGGTGGGGGATGCCGAAGGGTATCTGCACTGGCTGAATACGGCGGATGGCCGCTTCGTGGCGCAACAAAAAGTGGATAGCTCTGGCTTCCTGAGCAAGCCTGTGATTGCCAGTGACAAACTGCTGATTCAGGCGAAAAACGGTGACGTCTACGCGTTCACCCGCTAGGTAACCCCGTATTGATGTGGAGCACCGTGCTTTTGAATGTGCTCGTACTTTTGAATGTGTTACCACTTTTCCATGTGTAACCACAACGGCTCCTGACACTATCAGGGGCCGTTTCGTCTTTTTATCGTCAGCGAGTATTTCGCTGTAACGTATTGAAATATAAGTAATGAGGTTGTAACAATGATACCTGTCGTCGCGCTGGTCGGGCGTCCTAATGTGGGGAAATCCACGCTATTTAACCGCTTAACGCGCACTCGTGATGCATTGGTGGCGGATTTCCCAGGGCTGACTCGTGACCGCAAGTATGGTCGTGCAGAAGTGGAAGGGCATGAATTTATTATCGTTGATACCGGTGGGATCGACGGTACTGAAGATGGTGTGGAAACCCGTATGGCGGGTCAATCGCTGGTGGCGATTGAAGAAGCGGATATCGTGTTGTTCATGGTGGATGCTCGCGCGGGATTGATGCCTGCGGATGAAGGCATTGCCAAACATTTGCGCAGCCGTGAAAAAACGACGGTGCTGGTCGCGAACAAAACTGATGGCCTTGACCCGGATATGGTCACGGCAGATTTCTACTCGCTCGGTATGGGCGAAGTGTACCCTATCGCCGCGTCTCACGGCCGTGGTGTGACCTCATTGCTGGAAACGGTTCTGCTGCCATTTGTACAGGATGAAATCGAAGAACCGGTCGAATTGACTGAAGAGGAAGAGAACGCGGCTTACTGGGCAGAGTTAGAAGCGGAAGGACAGGCCAGCGAAGAAGAAGCCGAAGATGATTTCAATCCTGAAGATTTGCCGATCAAATTGGCGATTGTCGGGCGCCCGAATGTGGGTAAATCTACGCTGACTAACCGTATTCTGGGTGAAGAACGCGTGGTGGTATACGACATGCCGGGTACGACGCGCGACAGTATCTACATTCCGATGGTGCGCGACGAACGCGAATACATTCTGATTGATACCGCTGGTGTGCGTAAGCGCGGTAAAGTAACGGATACGGTAGAGAAATTCTCCGTTATCAAGACGTTGCAGGCGATTGAAGATGCCAACGTGGTACTGCTGGTCATCGACGCGCGTGAAGGTATTTCCGATCAGGATCTCTCACTGCTGGGCTTTATCCTCAATAGTGGGCGCTCACTGGTGATCGTGGTGAACAAGTGGGATGGCCTGTCACAGGAAGTGCGTGAGCAGGTGAAAGAGACGCTGGATCTACGTCTCGGCTTTATCGATTTTGCCCGTATTCATTTCATTTCCGCGCTACACGGCAGCGGTGTGGGCAACCTGTTTGAGTCCGTCACCGAAGCCTATGCGTGCGCTACCCGTCGCGTGAGCACGGCGATGTTGACCCGTATCATGCAGATGGCATCAGACGATCACCAGCCGCCGCTGGTGCGCGGTCGTCGCGTGAAGCTGAAATATGCGCATGCCGGTGGCTACAATCCACCGATCGTGGTGATCCACGGTAATCAGGTGAAAGATCTGCCGGATTCTTACAAGCGCTACCTGATGAACTACTATCGTCGTTCGCTGGACGTCATGGGCACGCCGATTCGTATTCAGTTTAAAGAAGGGGAAAACCCTTTTGCAGACAAGCGCAACACGCTGACGCCAAACCAGCTACGCAAGCGTAAGCGTTTGATGTCACACATTAAAAAAGGTAAGTAATTTATTAACGGGGCGAATAGTGATATTCGCCCCGTTTTGTCATAGACGAAGCCTGGTTAACAAAACCAATAATCATCAAGGAAAGTCATGTCCTGGGAAACCTGGAGTTTTGCCTTCAACGTCACGATGCCCAATGTGCTGATGTTGTTGATAGGTATTGCGTTACGCAAATTCAATCTGCTGAATGATGCGTTTTGTGATACGGCAATGCGGGTGGTATTTAATCTTTCTCTTCCCTGTCTGCTGTTTTTTAGTGTTGCAGGCAATCACCAGTCTTTCGCGAGCCAGTGGCCGCTGGTGGTGTATGGCACGGTAGGGACATTGGCGACATTTCTGCTGCTGGAAATCGCGGCAGTGAAGTTGGTCAAGAATCCAAAAGAACGCGGTATTTTTGTACAAGGCGGGTTCCGCTCGAATACGGGTGTAATGGGGCTGGCGTTTGCGATGAGTGCTTATGGCGATGAAGGTATTGCTGTTGGCTCACTGTATTTGATGGTGACGGTCATTATGTTTAACGCCCTGTCTGTCATTACGCTGACGCGCAGCTTGCAGCGGCAATCGCCTGAACAGAAGATTCCGGTAAGCCAACTGCTGCGGGGCATTGTGACCAATCCGCTGATTATTGGTCTGCTGCTTGGTGCGGCCTATGGGCAAAGCCAACTGCCGATGCCTGGCGTCATTAAGCAGACCGGTGGCTTTATTTCCTCAATGGCGTTACCGCTGGCGCTGCTGTGTGCCGGAGCCAGTCTGGAGTGGCGCAGTATGTTTCGTTCGTCCAATGTGGCCGTGCTGTCTTCTGTGGCGAAGATATTCGTTGTGCCGGGGCTGCTCACGCTGGGCGGATGGCTTGTCGGCTTTCGCGGTGTTGAGCTGGGGATTATTTTTCTGTTTTCCTCAACGCCAACCGCAGCAGGTAGCTATGCCATGACTCGCGCGATGGGCGGAAACGCCACGCTGGCAGCGAATATTATCGGATTGACGACGGTTGGTGCGTTTTTCATGATTGCTATTGGGCTGTACGTGCTGCGTTCCCTCGGTGTGATTTAACGTCTAACACCGCTTGTTATATAGCACAATGGAGGAGAAAAGATGGATGCACATTGTCCTGATTGTCACCACATGATGCTGTGGCAGCCTGATGGTTCATTCCGATGTGAAGAGTGCCAACAGCGTTATCTGCGTGAGGCTGTGTGCCCTGAATGTAAGCACTTGCTTCAGGAACTGAAAGCCTGTGGTGCGGTAGATTACTTCTGCCAGCAGCACGGGATGATTTCCAAACGGCGCGTTGTGTTCAGCTATTTACCTGCTGATTAAGCCTGTTGGTTACTCCTGTACGCCGTTGCGCCACAGCTCGGTCAGCTCTGGTGGTGCATGGTCTTCGGGGATCAGCAAAATGACATCGGCATACTGGTTCTGTTGCGGGTGACGGTAGCTGATATGGATGCGGTAATAGAACTGGTCGCCACGTCCTGGACCATCCGGTTCTCCGGGGTTGCGAGCCTGAGGAAAGGCATTACGGATCGCATTACAAATGCGTTCCCGTTCGGATGACGGCACGCTGGCGAGTGCGAAGCGTCGCGGCCCCGCCAGCTTGGGGATCCAGGCGAATCCCTTCACGCGCCAGCTCAATGATGGCGTCCTCGTTGAGCTCCGGCAACGTCTTCATAAGAACTCCTGACGAACCTCCACGCCCACGGTTTCCCACGACTGCATGACGATGTCGGCAACGGTGTGGTTAAAACGCTTAGCGGCATGCTGAATGGTATGGCGCGCGAAAATCTCGAAGTCTGCATTTTGCGGCAGCGTTTTATCGCAGAGTGTGTCGTACCAGATGCGACCGGCTTTTTCCCAGGAATGCCCGCCCAGCGCGATGGCCGTTAGATAGAATGCCCGATTGGGGATGCCTGAATTTAAGTGTACGCCGCCGTTGTCTTCGCGCGTATTCACATACTCATTCATGTGAGCGGGCTGGGGATCGATACCCAGTAGATCATCATCATACGCCGTGCCCGGTTGAGACATCGATCGCAGCCCCATGCCATGAATACCGTCTGCCAGTAAATCGGCGCCGATAAACCAGTCCGCCTGCTCAGCGGTTTGTCCTAAATGGTACTGTTTGACCATGGAGCCAAAGACATCGGATAGTGATTCGTTCAGCGCGCCGGACTGACGAAAATAAATCAGTCCTGCCTCATGTTCGGTAATGCCGTGAGCGAGTTCATGCGCGACCACATCAAGCGCAATCGTGAAACGATTAAAGATTTTGCCGTCGCCATCCCCGAATACCATCTGCTGCCCGTTCCAGAAGGCGTTCTGGTAATCCTGACCGTAATGCACCGTGCCAGTCAGCGGCAGTCCCTCGGCGTCCAGCGAGTTGCGTTGGAAAATCTTCCAGAAGAAATCATAGGTCACGCCCAGGTAACTGTAGGCTTCATCGACGGCGATATCACCGTTGCCGGGCTGGCCTTCTGCACGGACTAGCTTGCCGGGTAACTGTTGCTGTTGTTCGGCATCGTGGATGCTGCGATTGGCCTGTCTGGCGGGTAATTTCTCATGGGGTTCCGGGCGTGGATTATGGCTGACCATTAATGACTGAACGTGCATCAGCGTCTGTTGCGCGCAGTGGCGCTGTTCGTCTGTGCCGTTTGCAATAATGCGATGCAAAATATAAGGGGGAATCACGCTACAAATCGGTCTGGACTTCATACCTCATCTCCTTGAAAGGCAACCATTGGGGTAACACAGACGATCAATAAAGCTCACTAGTTTTATCCTATCCGTGTCACCGCGCAGAGGCCGGAACCCGTGTGGTGAAAACGGTTAATATGAATTAGTGAACTGGAAATGAGTATAGTTCAGATGGCAGGGTCAATAATGGGGGATCGCCGTTGTTTTAGGATAAATCCCCATTCATGCATTTTATGCCGATCGCGTTATTTTGGCGTCCGGGATGAGGGTTTTCGCTGCTTTTTCACGGAATCTGGATTCGGCATTAGCGTTGTGACCTGACTTTCTATCCAGCCGTCCTGCAAACGGGTTTTCAGCGTTTCACCGGGGGTAATCTGCGTGACGTTTTTCAGCACTTTACCGTCCGGGGCTGTGGTGACGTTGTAGCCGCGCGCCAGCGTTGCCAGCGGGCTTACACCTTCCAGTCGCGAACAGGCGATGCCCAGTTTTTGTTTGTTCTGATTTAACTGGCGCTCCACCGCGCTTTGCATCTGATAGCTCAACTGCTGCAAACGCTGCTGTGCACGATGAATACGGGCATGCGGCTGTTGTTGCATCAAACGCTGTTGTAAGCGTTCACTCCGGCGTGACGTCTGCCGTAGCTGCTGCTGCATAGCATCATCCAGCCGTTGACGCAGTTTGACCAACTGTGCCTGCTGACGTGCCAGCCGCAGCTGCGGGTGCTGCTGCTGTAAACGGTGGTGCAGACGGGTGAAGTCTCGGTTGCGCTGGGCAAGGTAATAATCCATTGCCATTTCCAGACGCTGGCGCTGGGACTGTATCTGGCGCAATAGCTCCAGTTGGTTACGACTCACTAACTCGGCAGCGGCCGACGGTGTGGGCGCGCGCAGGTCGCCGACGAAATCGGCGATGGTGACATCGGTTTCATGGCCGACGGCGCTGACGATAGGAATGTGGCTGGCGAAGATGGCACGTGCGACCCGTTCATCATTAAAGCTCCACAGATCTTCCAGAGAACCGCCGCCGCGCCCGACGATTAACACGTCACACTCATCTCTCTGGTTAGCCAGTTCAATAGCGCGAACAATCTGTAGCGGCGCGTCCGCGCCTTGCACCGAGGTGGGATACACGATCACCGGCAGCGACGGGTCGCGGCGCTGCAATACCTGCAAGATATCGTGCAGGGCGGCACCGCTGGCTGATGTAATCACGCCGACCTGTCTGGCGGGAGAAGGAAGCACTTGTTTAAATTGCTGGTCGAACAATCCTTCGGCAGCAAGTTTCTGCTTGAGCTGTTCAAACTGCTGCTGCAACAGACCGTCGCCGGCAGGCTGCATACTTTCTGCCAGCAGTTGATAGTCGCCACGCGGTTCATACAGCGTAATGGTGGCGCGAATCAGTACCTGTTGGCCGTTTTGCGGACGGAACGTTACCCTGCGGTTGCTGGTGCGGAACATCGCGCAGCGCACCTGCGCACGCTCGTCTTTCAGCGTGAAATACCAGTGGCCGGATGAGGGCTGAGAGAGGTTGGAGATTTCGCCGGAGAGCCAAATCTGGCCCATTTCCATTTCCAACAGTTGTCTAACCGTCTGATTCAGTCGGCTAACGGTAAAAATTGCAGAGGAGGGAAATTGAGACATTGTGAGCCAGATCAAATTTTAAAACAGTCACTTAATTGATCGATACTACCTACCTGAAACAGGTAATCAAGCATTTTAGTAAAATAATGCTGGAGGCAACCGATTACGCTCTGTATAATGCCACGGCAATATTTTATCTATTCTTACATCTACCTTGGTGAGATATTGCCCATGCTACGTATCGCTAAAGAAGCACTGACGTTTGACGACGTCCTCCTGGTTCCCGCTCATTCTACCGTTCTGCCTAACACTGCCGATCTGTCCACGCAGTTGACGAAAAACATTCGCCTGAATATTCCTATGCTATCCGCAGCGATGGATACCGTTACCGAATCCGGTCTGGCCATTGCGCTGGCGCAGGAAGGCGGTCTGGGCTTTATTCACAAAAATATGTCAATTGAGCGTCAGGCTGAAGAAGTGAGCCGCGTGAAAAAACACGAAAGCGGCGTTGTGGTTGATCCACAAACAGTGACGCCAGAAACTACGCTGCGTGAAATGAAAGAGCTGACCGAGCGCAACGGCTTCGCGGGCTACCCGGTTGTCGCGAAAGACAACGAGCTGGTCGGTATCATCACCGGTCGTGACGTGCGTTTTGTGACCGATTTGGAAAAACCGGTTAGCGCGTTCATGACGCCGAAAGAGCGTCTGGTCACCGTTAAAGAAGGTGAAGCGCGTGACGTCGTGCTGCAAAAAATGCACGAAAAACGCGTCGAGAAAGCGCTGGTCGTTGACGACAAATTCCACCTGATCGGCATGATTACGGTAAAAGATTTCCAGAAAGCAGAACGTAAGCCTAACGCCTGTAAAGACGAGCACGGTCGCCTGCGCGTTGGCGCAGCGGTGGGGGCGGGTGCGGGTAACGAAGAGCGTGTTGATGCGCTGGTTGCCGCAGGCGTTGACGTTCTGCTGATCGACTCCTCACACGGCCATTCCGAAGGCGTATTGCAGCGTATTCGTGAAACGCGTGCGAAATACCCGAACCTCGAAATTATCGGCGGTAACGTCGCGACGGGTGCAGGTGCGAAAGCGCTGGTTGAAGCGGGCGTTAGCGCCGTGAAAGTGGGTATCGGCCCTGGCTCTATCTGTACGACGCGTATCGTAACGGGCGTCGGCGTACCACAAATTACGGCGATCTCGGATGCAGTTGAAGCGCTGGAAGGCACGGGCATTCCGGTCATCGCCGACGGCGGTATCCGTTTCTCTGGCGACATCGCTAAAGCCATCGCGGCTGGCGCTGCCTGTGTCATGGTCGGTTCGATGCTGGCGGGTACGGAAGAATCTCCGGGTGAAATCGAACTGTATCAAGGTCGTTCATTCAAATCTTATCGCGGCATGGGCTCACTGGGCGCGATGTCTAAAGGCTCCTCAGACCGTTACTTCCAGACCGATAACGCAGCCGACAAACTGGTGCCGGAAGGTATCGAAGGCCGCGTAGCTTATAAAGGCCGCCTGAAAGAGATCGTTCACCAGCAGATGGGCGGTTTGCGCTCCTGTATGGGGCTGACCGGTTGCGCGACTATCGACGCACTCCGCACGCAGGCTGAGTTTGTACGCATCAGCGGCGCGGGCATTCAGGAAAGCCACGTTCACGACGTTACCATTACTAAAGAGTCACCGAACTACCGTATGGGTTCATAAGGTGATTTAACGCGATAAACCCTGTACTATTTTGCGCCGCTCTGCCTTTGTGTAAGGCCGAGCGGCCAGATGGGTTTACTTTTTTTCTTTCGCTTTTGTCTTTTGCTTTTTGGAACATGCTCCTCATGACTCAAAATATTCATCAACACCGCATTCTTATTCTGGATTTCGGCTCGCAGTACACGCAACTGGTGGCACGTCGCGTGCGTGAACTGGGCGTTTACTGTGAACTGTGGGCATGGGATGTCACGGAAGCGCAGATTCGCGGGTTTAATCCGAACGGGATCATCCTGTCCGGCGGCCCGGAAAGCACTACGGAGTTTGGCAGCCCGCGTGCGCCAGAATACGTTTTCAATGCTGGCGTACCGGTATTAGGCGTGTGTTACGGCATGCAGACGATGGCGATGCAGTTGGGTGGCCACGTTGAAGGTTCCAACGAGCGTGAGTTTGGTTATGCGCAGGTAGAAGTGAAGACCGATAGCGCGCTGGTGCGTGATATTCAGGATGCGTTGAGCGCCGCAGGTGCACCGCTGCTGGATGTCTGGATGAGCCACGGCGACAAAGTGACGGCAATCCCTGAAGGGTTTACCACCGTTGCCAGCACCGATACCTGTCCGTTTGCCATCATGGCGAATGAAGAGAAGCGTTTTTACGGCGTACAGTTCCACCCGGAAGTGACGCACACCCGTCAGGGGCAGCGCATGTTAGAGCGTTTCGTCCGTGACATCTGCCAGTGTGAAGCACTGTGGACGCCCGCCAAGATTATCGACGATGCGGTGACCCGTATTCGTGAGCAGGTCGGCAACGACAAAGTGATTCTGGGTCTGTCTGGCGGCGTGGATTCTTCTGTGACCGCGATGCTGCTGCACCGTGCGATTGGTGACCGCCTGACCTGCGTGTTTGTCGATAACGGCCTGCTGCGCCTTAACGAAGCCGATCAGGTGCTGGAAATGTTCGGCGATCATTTCGGTCTGAACATTGTGCATGTGGCGGCGGAAGATCGCTTCTTAGGCGAACTGGCTGGCGAAAATGATCCAGAAGCCAAGCGTAAAATCATCGGTCGCGTGTTCGTTGAAGTGTTCGATGAAGAAGCCAGCAAGCAAGTAGACGTGAAATGGCTGGCGCAAGGCACCATTTATCCTGACGTGATCGAATCCGCAGCCTCTGCGACGGGCAAAGCACACGTCATCAAGTCCCACCACAACGTGGGTGGCTTGCCGAAAGAGATGAAGCTGGGTCTGGTTGAGCCGCTGAAAGAGCTGTTCAAAGACGAAGTGCGTAAGATCGGTCTGGAACTGGGTCTGCCGTACAACATGCTGTACCGTCACCCGTTCCCTGGTCCAGGTCTGGGCGTGCGCGTACTGGGTGAAGTGAAGAAAGAATACTGTGACCTGCTGCGTCGTGCGGATGCGATCTTCATCGAAGAACTGCACAAAGCCGACCTGTACAACAAGGTTAGCCAGGCATTCACCGTCTTCCTGCCGGTTCGTTCCGTGGGCGTGATGGGCGATGGCCGTAAATACGATTGGGTTGTCTCGCTGCGTGCGGTAGAAACCATCGACTTTATGACCGCGCACTGGGCACACCTGCCATACGACTTCTTAGGCCGTGTCTCCAACCGCATCATCAACGAAGTCGACGGCATCTCCCGCGTGGTTTACGACGTATCGGGCAAGCCACCTGCGACGATTGAGTGGGAGTAAGCCTGCGTCTGAAATAGCGTTGTGCTAAACCACAAAAAATCTAAACCCGCGTAACTGCGGGTTTTTTTACGTCTGACTACATAATTGAGCTACGGATATTTTTAATTATTGTGAGCATTTGGAATAAGCCGAACGCCTGCGGCTCTGGTGATTTCGGTGAGCGTCGTCAGCGTCGGGTTGCCATTTTCAGACAATGTTCTGTATAGCTGTTGGCGAGACAGTCCCGATTTTTTGGCTATTTCGCCCACTCCACCACGCGCTTCAACAACACGGCGTAATGCTGTCAGGAATGCAGCGATGCCACCTTCCTCATAAATATCCTCTAGTGCTGTCTGGAGGTATATTTCTGCGTATTGAGGGTTTTCTCGTAGTTCTGCAACCATTGCATCATCGTGGCTAATGGCTTTTTCGAATGTAGTGGATTGGGTGATGATTGCCATTATGTTACCTCTTTTGATAATCCCGCCAGTATTGCATTGCTTTATCTAAATCTTTGCTTTGGCTTGATTTATCTCCGCCGGTGAAGAGCAAAATTATCTTATCGCCTTCTATCGCGTAATACACTCGATAGCCTGGACCATAATCAACTCTGAGCTCCCAGACACCGTCTCTTTCAAATTTATGGTCGCCGAAATTTCCCTTTTCTGCGCGGTCTATTCGGATATCTACTTTTGAAGCAGCGCGAGGATCTTTCTTGCGTAGTTTCTGTATCCATTCAGTGTAAGGGACTTTACCGTCACTGCATTTGTAACGTTTTACTGCATACAAGATAGCGTCCTCGCAAGTCCTTAGTCCTTTAATGTTTGTAACTTAAAAACGACAATCTTGCAAGGATGCCTTCGAGCGTATTGGTACATCAGGCTTTGGAACTGAGTTTTTTATTTACGGATGGGGGAGGTTTCGTGCGTGATAGGTAATGAATTGCTTTGTTGCACAAACGCGCCTTGTCGGGCGTGTGATGAAATGACAGAAAAATACGGCGGTTAGTACGCACGAAACTTTTGTATCTACTCGCATAAATAGATAGTCAGAATCATAACACTCGTCTAACGCCTTAAAATTGTGACTCATCGTCCGTGGTCTTACGCATTACAACACGCGATCCTACCCACTCGGAAATCAAAAAGGGCTTTTGATAGGTGGAGGGAATGGAATGAATCACACTGACTGGCACCCGGCGGATATCATCGCGGGATTACGGAAGAAAGGGACGACGCTGGCGGCGGTCTCCAGAGCAGCGGGGTTGGCGTCATCCACGCTGGCGAATGCGCTCACCAGACATTGGCCGAAAGGCGAACGGCTGATTGCCGAAGCGATGGGGAAAAGGCCGGAAGAGATTTGGCCGTCGCGTTATTCAGGCGTGAAATGAGGGCAGGGAGTAGGAGAGATAAGCGAGAAAGCGCCATCGAATGACGGCGCTTTGTTTAAATGACTCAGCCACATGACCGAGTCATGCAGAGACCACCGCTATGGCGTTGCTTCTGGGTTCCCCATTCTTTCCTCAATAAAAAGAATGAGTGACTCAGCTTCTTTTTCATCAGAAAAATTACGAAGAGAAATAGCAATAATATTATCAACGAGTAAAAATAAATGATTATCGATTTTATTAAGGTGAGAAATTGCATGCCATTTATAGCGACTGTGTGAACTTTCCGTTTCTCCGTAGATGCCATCATTGTTTATCGTTATTTTTACCTTTGTTGGAAATACCCCTGAAGGATAGCTTTTTATTTTTCTGGTGAGTAATGAAAGTAAAATATAAAGTACGACTAGTGAAGCCGTAAGGTAAGAAAATAGTTTTATGACTGGATGGGCTTCACGTTCGCTGGATAAGAAAATGATCGCCAGTAATATAAAGAGCGACAAAAGTAACAAAACAAATGAAAGCATTGACAGGGAATTAATTATCCTGTGCTTATAACTCTGTCTCTTTTCATTCCAGCTAGATATCGACTTAATACTCTTTTCATAGTCGTTTTGTGTTAACGTCTGATGAATAATGAATTCTTTATTGTCTGTTTCCATTTTCTTTACGATCTCTGTTATCCATACAATATTATATTCACATCGTGCATGAGATGTAGAGGATTTTTCTGTCTAATTTCCTCTCTGTTCGTGAGAACTAACTGTAGCCACGTCGGCGAATGCGCTGAAAGGTTAAATAGCCCAGATCTCTGGGCTATCAGTAGGGAGAATCAAGCATTCATCGTGAGCGCTAACGCTTTTCCAGTTGCTTCAAAATCCCCGCCTTAAGCACATCGACCTCCTCGCCGTTGATCGTAGCGGTAGCTGCGGTGACCTGATATTCCAAAGCGTGGAACTGGCAAAAATCGGATTGGTACTGCGGGAGCAGGGTTGATTCCTGGGAAAAAATGAATTTTTCTCCGATCATTCCGGCATCAAGGCTACTCAACCCAAAAGGCGGGAAGGCGAGTGTTTGTTCGGCCGAAGCACCTTCACTATTTTTGAGTCGCAGCGTGGCGCGAAAATTGGCGACTTCGCCTAATTTATTCGTATTGATAGAGAAATTAAGCTCGCATTTATAGGGATTATTATTCCCACCGTATGGGCTAGATTCATGTTTTAACGTTAAAAACGGTAATACGTCGCGGGTCGCTATTCTCTCGCGTTTATCTTTTTCACACTGGCGAAGATAATTATTATCTGTGCTCCCTGCGTATTTTTGAGCCTGATGGCAATCTACGTCAACGTATTGCCCACTGTAATACATCTGAGATAAATAGCGGCTGGCACCAGTCAGGTCACGCTTATAGGCTTGTTCAAGTAAGGTATAGGCCTTACTGTAATTGGCCTTGATAAGCACACCGTTATAATACATTTTTCCCAGATTCATTAATGCATCATCATCGCCTTGCTTTGCTGCACGCTCATACCATTTTTCAGCTTCTACCCCATCAGGGAAAACACCCCAACGCCCTTTTTCGTAGACGAACCCAAGTATATTCTGTGCTTCTCGATGGCCACCTTCAGCGGCGACACGGAACCACTTTAACGCCTCAATATTCTCATTTTTGATATCGGCATAGCCAAAATTATAGAAATGACCGACATGGAAATTAATTTTTGGATCTCCATCCTTTGCCCAGAATGTCGCGAGTCGCAGAATATCCTGCTTGCTAAAACCAATATGGGTGAAGAAGCGTTGAGTATCGGCATCACCGCTCGTCAAATATCGTCTCACTGCTCGAATCAATTTAGGACGATAGGATATATCACTGTCGGCATCGGCTTTCGCGGAATAAATGTAGTCGACAACCTTATCCATCACATCAACGGGTATTTTTATGTCGGTTCGGTTCATTTTTTCTGCGAACTGTTTGGCACGTGCCTTATCCTGTTCGACACCTTTGCCGTATTGATAAAAATACCAGACGTTGTAGCAGCCAAAATTGCCGTCTATTTCACAGGCCTGCTGATAATACTGGCGCGCTTGCATCGTATTTTGCGGGACGGTGATGCCGTATTCATAGATGAACCCCAGCGTGCTCAATGCCTGCGGGTCGTTGTCTTTTGCTAGCGCCGTCAACGCGGTTAATGCAGTCGCATCCTGCTGCGTGAGGCGTTCGTAGAGCGTATCTATCTTGTCATTTGCCTGGCTGATGGATACTGCCGATAGGCCGATCAGCGTGGCAATAACGGTTTTCCTTATCATCGATTTTATGTCCTTAATACATTCCCTGAGTGAATAGCAATGTGTACCAAAGACGCCAATCAAGACGGTGGTTTACCGTAAGTCGTGTCTTTCAGAGTCATCGCCTTAATCATCATCCTCATGATCCAGCGCTGTCTGCTGATTATTCCTCAACAGCGCCCATTTCCTGAACTGGGTTGGCGTCATCTCCATCTGCTGGGAAAAGGCGCGCCGGAAGGCGGTGTCTTCACTGTAACCACATTCGGCGGCGACCTGCTTGATATTGGTCATCGGGTTTTCAAGCAGCCGGCAGGCCATTTCGATCCTGACGCGGGTAATAAAGTTTTTTGGGCTTTCCGCTGTGAGCTCTTTGAGCTTGCGGTGAAGCGTTCGGTCACTGAAATTCAGGGCGCTGGCTAATTCTTCTGCGGTAATTGCTGGGTTCTCATAGCGGATGAGTTGTTCAGCACGCAGCAGCAAGGGGTGTACGGTATTAATAAGGTTCATCGCGCTTTACCGGGGAACGCTGCTTTAATTTTCAGGAAGAAGTAGTCGTTATCCCGGTATCCATAAGCCATTCGCTTTAGTACCTTGATTTTGTTATTCATCCCCTCCAGCACACTCGTATTCAGACGATGTTCAGCACTGGCGATTATCCCGCTCACGTAGCCCTTGAGCTTATCTGCGAACTGCTGCAGCGCTTTTATATCGCTCTCCTGAGACTGCCTGTACCATTCATCCCAGCGATGCCGGGCCACCTCCTTATCCGGCGCATACCACAGCTCTTTCAGCGCAGTTTTCATCACGTACACGGTGTTCAGCGGCTGGTTGGCCTCCAGCAACTCTGCCAGCTTTACATCATGACCTGCTGGCAGATTTTCAGCGTTACGCAGCAACAGCCAGCGGCTGCGCTTGATAACCTTCCGGGCTTTCGCGTTGTCACGTAGCTGATTCGCCTGGTCAACCCGCACCCTGTCGATGACCTCGCGACCGAACTTCGCCACCACGTGGAACAAATCATAGACCACTTCCGCCTGTGGGCATTGCTCCCTGACTTCAAGGTCCAGCGCCGTGTTCATGTCCATTGCGACAGACTCGATAGCCGCGCAGCCTTCCGGTCCCAGCCAGGTGAAGAACGGGCGGAAGGCCGCGCGGCTGCGACCTTCCCCGACCCACAGCACCTGCTGCGTATCAGCGTCCACGACCACAGTGGCATAGCGATGGCCTTTAAACAGGGCGAACTCATCCATTATCAGGCGGCGAAGTGTATGTCGCTCTGGCTCCTGCAATTCCCGACGCAAACGGCGGAGGTCGATATTCTTGATGGTGTGCCAGTGCAGGCCTGTCAGCTGTGCTACGTGCTTCACGGGGAGTAGACGGCTAAGAGACTCAACCCAGACGGATAATGTAGAGGTGTAACGCTGCCTCTCAGGCAACCAGGAGATACGTTCGGTGGCAACACCGCAGCAGGCGCAGCGAAGACGACGAACAGGAACCAGAAGGGTGACGCGCCAGTGCAGCAAATCCCGCTCACGAACCTGACGTACAGAGACATCATGAACGGCACAGTCTCTTCGGCCACATCGGCGGCACTGGGGTGCAAAACGGGGGTCTGGGCGAAGCGTAATAAGCAGCGCATCAGATGAGGAATGGGAAAAGGAGTCAACGGTAAAGCCTTCCCAGAAAAGGGAAGAGAGGTTAGCATTCATGGCAGACGGCGGTTGAGTGGTCGGTTAGTGTTTTGGCGAATACAAAACTAACCACTTTTACCGCCGTTTTCTATTGGTTCACGCTTAAGCGCGATGAACCTTATTTTAGCCTACGGGTTAGATAGTGCTGACATGGAAGACATTCTGGCGGACGATCCATTCATCAATCTGGGATTAGTTAAGACAGAGATAAAGGCAATCGAACCTGGAATCTGTTCGAGCCATTTCTATGCCGAATGGGTAGGGAATGCGAAGGTGCTGTAAATAGCCTATCGATATCCTTATTTATTATGCCTGTATTAAAGCGCCATATGAATATGGCGCTTTAACATCATCGTGGAATAAAAATAATATCGTAAATAATCTTATTATTTACAGCCCAGCAAATTTAAATGGCGTAGCGGGCTTAAAGTGTGCCGAAGCCTGACCAGAATAAATGGTGCTTTGGTTTGGCCCTAAATCTAATTTGCTGGCGTTATCTCCACGCGGAGCAAAGTCGATTTTTTCAAATCAACCCAAAAAATATTGGGGGAGACGGCAGATTCAAAAAAGTACTGTAGCGATTTATGATCGATGACCGTGCGCCAGCGTGTTGAGGCAATGTTTGGCATACCCGGTAAGGAATAACCATAAGGAACCGATGCATTACGTATAATACTGAATGCGGTGGCTAAGTCCGCTTTATCTTTTTCTATTTTACTTTTTTCTGCTACCCCGGGAATGAGTTTATTGGGAGCAACACTTTTCACATAGAATGAGGCACGAACAAAGCGGTCGGCCGCGCGATTCGTTCCCGGTAGCATCACATTCCCCCCAATCTGATCCCAGTAGGCAGTCAGCGCCAACTGTTGATCGAAGGTTGGAGAATTGGTCATTACCTGATAATCCTTATTGTGGTGAATAACCTGTTTGCCGTCGATGTATTCAATAATGGCACTATCGCCAGACGAATCTGACAAGGACAGATGGAGCGTTGCCATGCGATCCTGTCCTGGTACGTCTTTGGTTACCAGTATAAATTTTTCCTGTTGTAGCGATTTCACGGCTTCATCGACCGTAGCAAAATTATCCAGCACATACTGTGCCCATGCGGCGACGCTTAAGCCCGGTTTTTTCGCGGTCGGCTTGGTTTTAGGGTATTCAGACTCCGCCAGCCAGAGCACGTTAGCCGCCAACCCTTTCTCATTCAGGCCATCGGTTGTGGAAGCCATTTTTTCGTTGCCATCAAAAGCAGAGGCAATAACACTGCCGTATTTTGATGTCCATTCCAGAGAATACTGACCAGCTGCACCAGAACGTTTTAGTTCTCGTGGGAAAATCCAGAGATTAGTATGCGTATCTTCGGCCCAGTCCATTGATCGGGCGGTAATAGGGTAATCAGGATTATTGATATCTTTATAAACGAGCCGTGTACAGGCAAGCGAAACCGCTGAGCCTAGCGTTAATGCGACTAATGATAGTGCACATACCGTAGACTTAATCTGCTTATTATTTTTTTTTCATTTAATTACTCCATTCTCTATTTCCAGAGGTGTGTCGTTAATAGAACTCGCCCATTGATTATAGTCAGCGATTATTTAATGACGTTAAAAATCGTAAAATAGATAGAGGAATGTTGATTGATTATTTAATGAATATGTTTTTTGAATATATTATTTTCATAGTAAGTTATTTTACACGCCATGATATTGCTTGCTGAGATGAAATTTTTCAGCGTTCGATAAAAATCATGCGGATCCCCGAGCGCAATTGGTTTCATGCGGAACATCGGGGATAGAATGTGGTATGCGGTCTGAATAAGGAAGGCTCTCGCCTATAGTCCCCACGCAACGTAAAAATAGGTCAATATTTCACCCAATGTCTTAACCTTACCGACAACAGGCAGTAAACTGGTGAAATGCTTTTTTTGACCGATCTTCACTGTGGGCGCTCGCCCGCGGGCGTATCGATTCCGTTCCATCTCTTTTCTGTGAGCTATCTGGCCAAAGACTTACCACGCCTGGCCGGGGCCGAATAGCAATACGTTTCTCGCACACATTGGCCGCGAAGTGCCTGCGCTCAAACTGGACATGCCCGCTAACGCTATTGGTAAGGATTACCGCCCGATCACGCGTCCGGTTGGGTTGTCGCCATCGGGAAGCGGCGTGCAGATCTCGCTGTTAGGTGTGCTGGGTATCACGATGGGGGTTGAAGAGGGCATCGAAGCCAATATTCTGGGGCTGAACATGGGCGTGGATATTAACCCGCCAGCGCTGCGTTTGCCTTTTGTTGGCCGTCTCGGCTATGAGAAAACGGGTCGCGAAGAAGGCTAAGCGTAGCATCTCTTCCTTACGTTCCGCATTGTCGCAGGTGTGTCAGCAGATTGGCGACTTCGGGTTGCAGAATCGCGCCGGATTTCACGCCCAGCCAGAGCTGGCGTGAAGCCCACTCATCGGTGAGGTTGATGGCACGTAACCCGGTCCCCAGCACTTCCGGGCGAATCGCGCCTTCCGGCAAGACGCTGATACCCAGTCCCGCTTCTATCATCCGGCAAATACCGTCAAAGCTGCTGAGCTGCACCCGCAGGCGCAGCACTCTCCCTAGTTCATCCGACGCATCTCTCAGCTGTTTCAGCAGAGAGCTGCCGCTATTGAGGCCGACATAATCGTAGTGCAATGTGTCGTTAAAGCTCACTTCTGACCGTGCGGAAAGCGGATGTTGAGGAGGAACGAGAACAACCAGCTTGTCCTGACGGTAAGGAATTTTCTCGACGCCCTGTGAGCCGACATTGTCCGCGAAGATGCCGATATCCGCTTCCCCCATCGCCAGCGCGGTCACCACGGTTTTACTGAGCTTTTCCTCCAGGTTAATACGGATGAGTGGGCGAGTCTGAAGGAATGACGCCAGATCCTGTGGAAGAAACTGAATAACCGCCGAGGTATTTGCCCACATATGCACGTGGCCGCGCACGCCAACGGCGTAGTCGTTCATTTCGCTCGCCATGCGCTCGACGTTGCTCAACACATTGCTTGCAAGATTCACCAATTCTTTGCCTGCTGGGGTTAGCGCCAGGCCGCGCGGCATGCGGACAAATAGCGCACAGTCCACGGTACGCTCCAGTTCGGCGATACGCTTGCTCAGGGCTGAAAGCGTGATGTGAAACTTCTCTGCGGCTTTCGTCAGGCTTCCCGTCTGGGCAACCTGCAAAAAGATGCGGAGCGACTGAAGGTCAAAATGCGCAGGATTAATCATGATGTATTGAGAGCCCTCAGCAGAACTGGAAACCAGCACAATAGCTGGCAGTTTGATTCCGCGCAGCATGTCGTCACATGGTTTATGTCAATCTATACGTTAACACAGCTGGAGGTTTTCCTGACAGGAAAGGGTCATTGACTATTCAGGGATTATCAAAATGCGGCTCTGCGCCTAGGATGGCGTTCTCCTCTCTCTTTTTACCTTACGGGTTACCTGGTTACGTTATGTTTAGCTTAATGATGTTCAGCGATATGTTGTTGTGTTTGCTTTTGGGGATTGGGTTGGGGTTTTGCGGAGGTATGTTGGGGATCGGCGGTGGGCTTATTGCGATTCCTATTCTGGGTGTGCTCTTCGGGATGGATCAGCATATGGCACAGGGAACCGCGTTAGTGATGATTACGCCTAACGTGCTGATTGGTTTTCTACGCTATCGTCAACGTAACCGTATTGATACGCGAGTCGCGTTAACCCTGTGTGCTTTTGCGACGGGATCTGCCTACCTTGCCGCTCACATTGCGTCATCGATTGATGTTCACCACCTCCAGCGCGCTTTCGCCACTTTCCTGCTGGTGCTGGCGGCGTACTATATGTGGCAGTGGTATAACAAGAAGCGCAGCAAAAAGCCTGAGATTGTGTTGTCGCCCAAATATCTTCCGTTGATTGGCGTGGCGAGTGGGTTTATGTCCGGTATTTTTACCGTTGGCGGTGGTCTGGTGGTGGTGCCAGTGTTGGTGACACTGTTTGCCTTTGCGCAAACGCAGGCGCAGGGAATGGCGTTGATTCTCGTGGTTCCGGGGGCGCTGGCGGCACTACTGTCTTATTCGCAGGCGGGTAATGTTGACTGGAGTATCGGTTTACCACTGGCGCTGGGAGGGATCATCAGTGTGTCCTGGGGTGTCGCTGTTGCTCACAAACTTCCGGTTGCTTATTTGCGCGGCGCGTTTTGTCTCATGCTGGTCGGCGTGGGTATCACGATGTTGGTGCTGAAATAATGGTGTGAAACATCATCGTTATCGCTCTTAATTCCTATTTATTCCTTTAAATAGAGAGTGCCAGCTTTTACACGGTTTCACCCCTGTGCTGGATATCCGCGAGCCGGGCTACCAGTTTCCAGAAGATAATCGCCCGTCAAAGCCGGTACCACTGACGCCGATGGTCGATTTTCCTCCAACGGAAAAGCAAGATTTCACTAATAAGGTCGGCGTACTTATTACGATGGCGGAAGAGCAGCCACATACCACGGTACTGGCGTTCCTGTCCTCTGTGGATAACGATATCTTCCTGATTACGTTCCCTGAAACCTTTAAATCTCAACTGCTGAAACGCAATCCGCACTGCTTTTTTGCGATGGATGAGCGCAGCCATTATACCTTCGAGCGGGCAATTGAATGGAATTACACCCTTATTGAAGGGGAAGCGTTTATTATCGCACAGGACAATCCGCTCTACGAAAAAGTGCGCCATGAATTCGTCACCAAGAATCCGTGGGAAATCGCCTTTTTCACGCGCCCTGACGTCGAGGTTTACCATATTAAAAGTAAGCAGCTCGTATGCCCCGGTAATACCCAAGCGTTTGGCTAAAATATAAAAAATGGGATAGCGCGGTGCTATCCCGTTTATATAAAAAACGCCGTTTACATTGACAGATCAATCACCATGCGACCGGTGATTTTTCCGCCTTTCATTTCCGCAAAAATGGCGTTGATGTCTTTCAGCGGGCGACGCGTCACTTTCGGTTTCACTTTCCCTTCGGCTGCAAACTGGAACGCTTCTTTCAGATCTTCACGCGTGCCGACCAGCGATCCCAATACCTGAATGCCGTCCAGCACCAGACGCGGAATATTCAGATCCATGGATTCCGGCGGCAGGCCGACGGCGACAATACGCCCGCCGGCGCGAACGGCATCGACCGCGGAGTTAAATGCTGCACGCGCCACGGCAGTGACCACGGCCGCATGTGCTCCACCTACTTTTTCCTGAATGATTCTGGCGGCATCGTCTTTAGCCGGGTTGATGACCAGATCTGCGCCCATCTCTTTAGCAAAGGCCAGCTGTGCATCGTTGACATCAATCGCGATGACCTTCGCGTTAAAGACGTTCTTGGCATATTGCAGCGCCAGATTGCCCAATCCGCCTAGACCATAAATGGCGATCCACTGTCCTGGTTTGATTTGCGAGACCTTCACCGCTTTGTAGGTTGTCACGCCCGCGCAGGTAATGCTGCTGGCGGCGGCAGAATCCAGACCCTCCGGTACTTTTACCGCGTAATCGGCAACGACGATGCACTCTTCAGCCATCCCGCCATCAACGGAGTAGCCCGCGTTTTTTACTTCGCGGCACAGGGTTTCGTTACCGCTATTACAATACTCACAGTGGCCACAGCCCTGATAGAACCAGGCGACGCTGGCGCGATCGCCGGGTTTCAGTGAGGTTACGCCGGGTCCCACTTCTTTGACGATACCGATACCCTCATGGCCGAGCGTGATGCCGGTAACATCGCCAAAATCCCCGTCTTTGACATGTAGATCGGTATGGCACACGCCGCAGCATTCCATTTTCAGCAGGGCTTCTCCGTGCTGGAGGGGGCGCAGTTTTTTGTCCTGAATCTCAACGGAATGGTCTTTCGTTACGATGGCTGCTTTCATTCGTCTTCCTTTTACTGAATGTGTTGTGGGGGGAATGTGTTGTAGAGGTAATGTATTGGATTCTACCTATAAAAGGGTACACGCTGGCCGAAAAGTTGATTAATCAGGAAGTATTTAATTTTGTTACAAAATGATAGCTGGCGGAGGAGCGAGTAAAGGCGAGGGGAATATCGTTTTCAGTAGTTTTTATGATGATTAGCTGAGTGGCGCGTCCGTGCGGCCGTATTGTGGGAATGAAACTACGTCGGGCTACTGGGTTTTTTCTTTCGGCTCAGGAGCCCATTCCACTTTGCCTTTACCGGTGTTTTTAGCCTGGTAAAGTGCGACATCCACGCGTTTCATAAAGTGTTCAGTGGGTTCCTGCGGCTGTTTTTTACCCGCGCCAATGCTGACAGAAAGGTGGTGCATATTCTTGATAATGATTTTGTTCGCGTTTTTTAATACCGACCTTGCCAGCGTTTCTGCCCGCTCTTGCGTTCCGGCATACAGAATAATCGCGAACTCTTCGCCCCCGATTCGGGTTGCTACGATCTCACTGTTATCGAAACGGGAAAGAATATGGCCGAACTTACTTAATATTTCATCGCCTTTTGCATGGCCATATTTATCATTAATGACTTTGAAATTATCGATGTCGATAATAAATAAATAGGGTGTTTTCGCTTCGAGTTTTTTTAATTCGTTAATAAAAAACCGACGATTAGGGAGCTGTGTGAGTTCGTCGCTGAATGACTGTATTCTGGCTTCGACATATTTATTATTGATTTGCTGTATCAGGGTATAGACACCAAATCCGACGCCAAACATCCCAATGATTCTCAGCAGATCTTCAACATAATACCCAACCAGTCTGGGCTGATAGATGAACTCATCCATAAAATCAAACGTGGCGGCGCATATCCAGACGTGCAGCCCGAGGCGAATGGATAACGCGGAGGTATGGTTCAGTGATATTTTACTGGTACAGGACAGGATAAAAAAAAGCAAAATCAGCGCAATCGAATCGGTATAAGACCCTGGATTATTGTGCAACTGTTCTTGAAAGTCACGGTGCTTGAAGAATACAAGGTTGAATATAATGACCAATGCAGACAATAGCAGGGCGAGCCTTACAGACGAGGAGGCTTTCTTATTTCTATCAATAAAATCGTGGTCATATTCTTTAAAAGGCATTGCGGCTCTCCTCTTGCATCACCTTTCAATCCTATCATGAAACCGATTGAATACATTCAGCATCGTTGTACGGGGCGGTGTAGTCCAGAGAATGGCGTTGGCTGAGCTGATGTGCAAAAAGCAGACGCCCGATTGCTCAGGCGTCTTTACCGATTAGAAATCGGCTTTCAGTACGACTCGGTAGCGGGCTTTGCCGTCGCGTACGTGCTGGATGGCCTCGTTGATTTTTGACATCGGGAACAGCTCTGTCTGCGGCTTCACGTTGGCACGCGCGGCGAGCTTCATCAGAGAACGCAGTTCATGCGGTGAGCCGGTAGAAGAGCCGGAAACGCTGCGGTCACCTGCGATGAGCGTAAAGGCCGGCACGCTAAATGGCTTCATCACCGCGCCGACGGTATGGAATTTCCCGTTATAGGCGAGTGCGTTGAAGTAGGGTTGCCATTCCAGATCGACGCTCACGGTGTTGATGATGAGATCGAACTGACCCGCTAATGCCGTCAGCGCTTGAGGATCGCGGCTGTTGACGACCTTATCGGCACCCATCGCCAGCACTTCCTGCTCTTTGGCTGGGTTTGAGCTGAACGCCGTGACTTCACAACCCATTGCGTGCAGGAGCTTAATCGCGATATGCCCCAGACCGCCGATACCGATCACGCCGACGCGGCTGGTTGCGGTGACATGGTGCATTAACAGCGGTTTGAAAACGGTGATACCGCCGCACAACAGCGGACCTGCAGATTCGATATCAATGGAATCAGGAAGCGGGATAGCCCACTGCCAGTTCGCACGGATCTTATCGGCAAAACCGCCTTTATTCAGGATGGTCGGCACGCTGCCTTGCTGGCAGTTGGTTTGGCTGCCGCTGATACAGGCATCGCAGTGCCCACAGCTACGTGCCGTCCAGCCAATACCGACACGCTGACCAACCTTTAATCCTTTGTTCTTCGCCGCGTTGCCCAGGGCGTGCACACGGCCAATTACTTCATGCCCGGCAACCAGCGGATAGCTCGATATGCCCCATTCGTTATCGATCATCGAGAGATCGGAATGGCACACGCCGCAGTAATCCACCACAACTTCTACGTCTTCCGCCTGTAGTTCACCCGCATCAAACTCATACAACTCCAGCGCTGCGCCTGCTTCCGGTGCGGCATAACTCTTTATCATCGTCATCACAATCTCCTCAGTATGGGTTTGATTAACCAGTCTAAAGGGTTATGGCGTTTTTCTCTATGTCACAACGTGCCTGTGGTTTTTCATTGGGTGTCGGGTGGGCAAGAGAAGCGGGGGAGCGCTTGCTTTACGTTACCCACTTACTTATGCTGCAAAGCGTAGTACATGACTCGGGGTGCCCTTCTTTGTGAAGGCTGAGAAATACCCGTACCACCTGATCTGGATAATGCCAGCGTAGGGAAGTCACGGTATGCCCACCGGTTGCCGCCTTCTTCCACGCCGGTTGGGAGACCTATGAACACGCGACCCACCGACCTTTCTGCCGCTCAGGCAGCAACCTCACTCACCCAATTCCGTTCTGCCTCGCCGCTGGTGCACTGCCTGACCAACGACGTGGTGCAATCTTTTACCGCTAATGTGCTGCTGGCGCTGAATGCGTCGCCGGCAATGGTGGTCGATCCTGAAGAAGCTGCGCAGTTCAGCGCGGTGGCCGATGCGCTGCTGATTAATGTCGGGACGCTGGAGCGCTCGCGCGCCGAGGCGATGCGAGCGGCGGTAAACCGCGCGCATCAGGCGGGGACGCCGTGGGTGCTCGATCCGGTTGCCGTAGGCGGGTTGACCTTTCGGCGTGAATTCTGTCGGGAATTGCTGGCGTGGAAGCCCGCGGCGATTCGCGGCAATGCGTCTGAAATCATGGCGCTGGCGGGCTTAGCCGCACAGGGGCGGGGTGTGGATAGCACCGATGACTCGCTGGCAGCGCTTCCTGCTGCACGCGAACTGGCGCGGCAAGTGGGGACGATCGTCGCGGTGACCGGCGTGGTGGATTATGTCACGGACGGCGTACGTGATATCGCGGTGACTGGTGGCGATAGCATGATGACGCGCGTGGTTGGTGCGGGCTGTGCGCTGTCGGCAGTCGTCGCGGGTTTCTGTGCTCTGGAGGGGGAACGCTTATCCCACGTAGCGGCGGCGTGCTATGTCATGGCTTTCGCGGGGCAGCAGGCGGCTTCGGTGTCTCAAGGTACAGGCAGTTTTATCCCCAACTTTCTCGACAGGCTCTATACCCTGCGCGCGGAGGATCTGGCATGAAACGTATCAATGCGTTGACGATTGCAGGCACCGATCCGAGCGGCGGGGCGGGTATTCAGGCGGATCTAAAAGCTTTTTCCGCGCTGGGGGCTTATGGGACGTCAGTCATTACCGCGCTGGTGGCGCAAAATACGCGCGGCGTGCAGTCCGTCTACCGAATTGAGCCGGATTTTGTCGCGGCGCAGTTGGATTCCGTGCTGAGCGATGTACGCATCGACAGCGCCAAGATTGGGATGCTGGCGCAGACCGATATTGTTGACGCGGTTGCCGAGCGCCTGCGTCACTACGCGGTGCCTTTTGTGGTGCTGGACACCGTGATGCTGGCGAAAAGTGGCGATCCGCTACTCGCACCCGAGGCGGTGGAATCGATCCGCCGTGAACTGCTGCCGCTGGTGTCCCTGATTACGCCCAACTTGCCCGAGGCTGCGGCGCTGCTGAATACGTCACCGGCCACCAACGAACGGGAAATGCGTGAGCAGGGGGAGGCGCTGCTGGCAATGGGCTGTCAGGCGGTGCTGATGAAAGGCGGTCACTTGAGTGAAGCGGAAAGCCCGGACTGGCTGTTCAGCCGACAGGCCGAACCGCAGCGCTTTAGTTCCCCGCGAGTGAATACCCGTCATACGCATGGCACCGGCTGCACGCTGTCTGCCGCACTGGCCGCGTTGCGACCGCGCCACGATAGCTGGAGCGAAACGGTCTACGCCGCGAAGGATTATTTGCAGCAGGCATTACAACAGGCCGACACGCTGGAGGTCGGGCACGGCATCGGCCCCGTTCACCATTTCCATCGCTGGTGGTAAAACCATAAGTAAATTGACTTGTACTTTGCGTGACATCTTTGCCAGTAATTTCAAACTGTGCCCTAAATAATTCGAGTTGCAGGAAGGCGGCGACACAGCGAATCCCCAGGAGCTTACATAAGTAAGTGACTGGGGTGAGCGAGGAAAGCCAACACACATGCAACTTGAAGTATTATGGGATAAATTAAAGCGTCTTTTGGCGTGACAGTGTGGGGGCATCCGGTTACTTTGCTGTGAAATCTTGGCGTTAATGTGAAACAGGGTGTGGGGATAACATATGGCAGGTTCTGCTCGCAGTGCGATGGCTGCCAAAGCGCTTCAGACGATACTCAATATCGGCCTGCTGGTGCTGGCGACTATTCTGGTGATTTTTTTAGTCAAAGAAACGTTTCATCTGGCGAAGGTGCTGCTGATCTCCAATGAGAAAGATTCCTCCTATCAGCTGATAGAAGGCATTGTAATTTATTTCCTGTATTTTGAGTTTATTGCGCTGATCGTGAAGTATTTCCAGTCCGGCTATCACTTCCCGCTGCGCTATTTTATCTACATCGGCATTACGGCCATCATTCGCCTGATTATTGTCGATCACAAAAGCCCGTCGGATACGCTGGTGTATTCTGCGGCGATCCTGCTGCTAGTCGTGACGCTGTACCTGGCAAACAGTAATCGCCTGAAACGGGAATAGGAGAAACAGGAATCGTCGAAACGCACCGCTATTCCAGCAGAGAGCACTGGGGCGGCAGCCGGCAGCGAATCGCGGCGGGAAGCACCTCGATACGGAAGCGTTTGGCGGTGAGCGGCTCGCCGTCCAGATTAAATGTCATATCATCCGGCGCGGTGATCTCCAGCCAGGGCAGGGTAGCGGAAATCATGTTTTGATTTTCGCTACCGGTAAACCAGGCCTGAAGCATATTCGGCAGCAGCTCGGTTGCCGATAGTACGCTCAGTTCCAGCAGCCCATCATTGACCAGCGCTTCAGGGCAAAGCTGTTGTCCGCCGCCTGCCTGACGACCATTCCCCACCGCAATGACCAGCGTATCGCCTGACCAGTGAAAATCCGGCCCGCTAATCTCACAGCGCTCGGCTTGCAGCATGTCCATGCGAAAGAGCGCGTGCAGCACGTAAGACGCACTTCCCAGTGCGGCCTTCATCTTGGCGGGTGTCTCGGTGGTAATGCGCGTGGCGAAGCCGCCCGTTGCCATGTTGATGAAATAGTGACTGTCGTTCACGTTGGCGACATCAATGGCGGTGGCGCGGCCTTTGATCGCCAGCGTTAGCGCGTTGTGCATCTCCATCGGAATCTGACAACTGGTGGCGAAATCGTTGGCCGTACCCAGCGGGACAATCCCCAAACACGGGCGCACCGCTTCCGGCTGTACCGCTAATGCGGCGGCGACTTCATTGACGGTGCCGTCGCCACCGGCGGCGATCACGTTATCCGCGCTGAGCTGAATCGCCTCTTCTACATAGCGTTTGGCATCGCCATATTCCCAGGTCACGCGGACATGCAGCGTATAGCCGTCCTGTCGCAGCGTATCAATGGCCTCGCGGAGTTCTTCATTACCCGCACTCTTCCCATTCAGAATTAGCAGTGTGATTGGATTTTTTTCCATGGCCATTTCTCCTAAGCAGGATCGTGGGATTAATAATAGTCACTAAATCGATAGGTAGACATCAGAAGAGTCGGTGAATGTGCGGTGGGGAAAATGCGCGGGCGGGAGAAAAAGAAAAGCCAGCTCAAGGGAGATTGAGCTGGCCAAGGAGGTGGTTCCTAGTAGTATCACTACGCTTATTTTTCGTTCTATGTTTTCTCAGCGACGCAATACTAACCACAAGACCGGTGAATTGATGTGATCTGTTTCTAATATTCGTTAAAAACCCTGAGCTTTGTAACGATACCGTCGAGCGATTGACGTACCGAGTCGCGGTTGAGAACGGTCGAGAATAGGGGGGCATACGAGAAGGAAGGGATCGCTTGTGGGAGGCATTGCCGGATGTACGGGACATCCGGCGGTATGACCGGTTTATTCCGCGTTAGGGTTACGCGTGGTAGTGCCCGGCAGATTGCGAAGCAAGAGCGCATAGTCCAGCGAGATATCGTCCGGCACGGGCAGGTAAACGATATGGCCGTTACCCGGCGCCACATCGGCGGGTTGCCCTTTGGCGTTCTGCATGGAGTCGATGGTGAATTGAATATTGCCGTTTGGCGTCATCATCTCCACGCTGTCGCCGCAGGAAAATTTGTTCTTCACCTCGACTTCCGCCAGCCCATCGCGACGCATGCCGGTGAATTCACCGACAAACTGCTGACGATCGGAGACAGAATAGCCGTAATCGTAGTTCTGGTAATCTTCATGCACGTGGCGACGCAGGAAGCCTTCGGTGTAGCCACGGTGCGCCAGCCCTTCCAGCGTTTCCAGCAAGGTTGGATCGAACGGTTTACCCGCCACGGCATCGTCGATGGCACGGCGATAAACCTGTGCAGTACGGGCACAGTAATAGAATGACTTGGTGCGGCCTTCGATTTTCAGCGAGTGCACCTGCATCTGCGTCAGGCGTTCAACGTGCTGGATGGCACGCAGATCGCGGGAGTTCATGATGTAGGTGCCGTGTTCGTCTTCAAAGGCGCTCATGTACTCGCCGGGGCGCATGCTTTCTTCCAGCATAAAGACTTTGTCAGTCGGTTCGCCGATGCCCAGCGCGGGCTCAACATTCTTCACCGCGATAGGTTCGTGCTGATGGACGATATTGCCGATGTCGTCTTCTTTACCTTCCTGAACCTTATATTCCCAGCGGCAGGCGTTAGTGCAGGTACCCTGATTCGGATCGCGTTTATTGATGTAACCGGACAGCAGGCAGCGGCCAGAGTAGGCCATGCACAGTGCGCCGTGAACGAAGATCTCCAGTTCCATATCCGGCACGTTCTGGCGGATTTCTGCAATTTCTTCCAGCGACAGTTCGCGGGACAGAATGACACGTGTCAGCCCCATTTGCTGCCAGAATTTCACCGTAGCCCAGTTTACCGCGTTGGCCTGAACGGAAAGGTGAATATCTATCTGTGGGAAGTTTTCCCGCACCAGCATAATCAAACCCGGATCGGACATGATCAGCGCATCCGGCCCCATTTCGATGACGGGTTGCAGGTCACGCAGGAAGGTTTTCAGTTTGGCATTGTGCGGTGCGATGTTAACGACGACGTAGAATTTCTTGCCCAGTTCATGCGCTTCGTTAATGGCTTGCGCCAGCGTCTGATGGTTGAATTCGTTATTGCGCACGCGCAGGCTGTAGCGAGGTTGACCGGCATAAATCGCGTCCGCGCCATAGGCAAAGGCGTAGCGCATATTTTTCAGCGTACCGGCCGGAGAAAGAAGTTCCGGTTTAAACATGGTATCTCTCGATTCTGATCACAAGTCAGGCTGCTCCGCGGCGGGAGCAGTAAAGGCGGAGGATTCTAGCGCTAATAGGGGAAAATTGCAGTAGACGACACACGAAAAGTGGGGCCTTTGTTTGACATAAATCAATCGTTTGATGCAAATCAATTTTTTGACCTAAATAAAGAATGGCCTGCCATTAATCGAGCAGGCCAGATAAAGCCGTATTAACGCGTGGCGATACGGGATTTTCCGAACGCTTCACGGTTATGGGGCTGAGACAAATCGACCAATGGGCCAACCGGCACAATTTGCGTCGGGTTCAGCCAGGCAATGCCGTAATAGCCCGTTTTGATGTGGTCGATATTGACCGTCTCTGCGACGCCCGGCCACTGGTACAGCTCGCGCAGGTAATTCGACAGGTTCGGGTAGTCGGCAATGCGCTTCAGGTTACATTTGAACGCGCCGTGGTAGGCCACGTCAAAACGTACCAGCGTCACAAACAGACGCCAGTCGGCTTCGGTCAGCGTGTCACCGAGCATATAGCGATGGTTGCCCAGATGTTCGTCCAACTCGTCGAGCGTAGTGAAGAGCGTCGTGACGGCAGCGTTATAGTGTTCCTGTGTTTTGGCGAAGCCGGTTTTATACACGCCATTATTGACGTTGTGATACACGGTTTCGTTCCAGCGATCGATCTCAGCGTGCAGTTCTGACGGGTAGAAATCGAGGGAGTTGCCGGTCAGGTCGTTAAATTCGCTGTTCAGCATACGGATGATATCCGCCGATTCGTTATTCACGATGCGGCCTTCCACCCGGTCCCACAACACCGGCACCGAAACCTTGCCGGTGTAGTCGGGTACGCTGGCGGTATACAACTGGTGCAGATAGCGAATCTCGCCCACATGCTCACCCGCATCCTGCGGGGTGGCAAATTCCCAGCCGTTATCGGCGATGCGCGGATTGGCAACCGAAAGCGAGATGATGCTCTCCAGCCCTTTCAGCTTGCGGAAAATCAGCGTGCGTGACGCCCACGGGCAGAGATAGGAGACAAAAAGCTGGTAACGCCCCGCTTCTGGCACCAGCTCGGTTTGCCGAAATTTGGTTTCTTCGCGATGGAACGCGCCGTTTTTGATCTCTTCCGCCGCGACATCGCCGTTAACCCATTTGCCATTCACTAAGCCTGACATCTCTTTTCCCCTTGTCCGTTCTGTTGCAGGTGACCAATGTCCCGCACGGTGTGCGGGGTGATACCCGTTATTATTGTAGGCTTAAAAGAGTAACAGCCTTGGGAAAAGAGAAAATGACAAAATTTTCATTAAGTCAGACAGTATTTTTGACCAGTCTGGGAATGAGGTCGCTAGCGTTTGGCTGCCAGCAGGCCGTACAGCGCGGAATCTGACACCTCGCCGTCCACAATCCAACGCTGCTTTAACAGCCCTTCCTGCGTGAACCCCAGCCGCTCCAGCGATCGGGCTGAGGCCACATTGCGGGGATCGATTTCCGCTTCCAGTCGGCTTAGTCCCGCCGTTTCAAAGGCAAAATCCCGCAGTGCAGAGAGCGCTTCCGCCATATAACCTTTCCCTTGCGCACTTGCCGCCAGACAGTAGCCGATCTCGGCGCGTTTAGAGTCAATCTCAAGGTTGAACAGCACACAGGTACCGATCAGTTCGCCGCTCGCTTTTACTTCCAGACCTAGCTTCATGTATTGCCCGGCGCACAGTGCGCTCCAGTATTCGTCAATCGCATCATGCGCCTGTTCGAGGTGCTGCCAGGGCGGATGATTCCAGAAACGCATCACGACGGGATCGGACATAAAAACGAACAGCGCAGACGCATCATCACGATAGAGCGGGCGCAGCAGCAGGCGAGGTGTCTCGATTTTGGTCGTTTCGGAAAATAGCCTGGTCATTATCGCGAAAGCCTCTTCTGTGTGGAATGGATTCGTATGGAATGGAAGACGGTTACTCTGACAGATGGCACGCTTGTAGTGTCGCAATATCACCCGCGGCGATGATGTCCAGATGACGCGTGATTTTTTCTATCGGCCAGTCCCACCAGCACAGCGCTTCCAGCGTATTGATGACGCCTGGCGTAAAACGGGATTTCAGGATTTTTGCCGGATTGCCGCCGACGATCGTATAAGCGGGCACATCGGCGGTGACCACGGCGCGTGACGCAATGATGGCGCCATTTCCGATGCGGATGCCGGGCATGATCAGTGCATCATAGCCAATCCAGACATCATTGCCGATGAACGTGTCACCTTTATAAGGCAGTTCCTCTGGCTTCGGCGTCACTTTTTCCCAGCCGTTGCCAAAAATCTGGAAGGGATACGTCGACAGGCCGGAAAGCCGATGATTTGCGCCGTTCATGATAAATTTTGCCCCGCGCGCGATGGCGCAAAACTTACCGATGATTAATTTATCGCCGAGAAACGGATAGTGGTAGAGCACATTTTGCTCGAAATTTTCCGCGCCGTCGGGATCGTCATAATAGGTGTAGTCGCCAATTTCGATATTCGGGTTGGTGACAATATTCTTGATGAAACACACTTGGGGAAAACCGGCCATGGGGTAGCGGTTATCCGGATCGGGTCCGTTCAAAATGGCCTCCGTAGCAGCATAATATCCAATAACAGCATCGCGTGATTGGTGTTATACCTCATTGCAGGGGGCGGCTTCCCAGCGATAGCCGATGCCGTATACCGTGCGGATAAATGAGGTCTCTTCGTCCAACTGCTCTAACTTACGACGCAGGTTTTTGATGTGGCTGTCGATGGTGCGGTCGGTCACGACGCGATAATCGTCGTAGAGCTTATCCAGCAGCGCCTCGCGGGAAAACACCTTCCCCGGCTCGGTAGAAAGCGTCTTGAGCAGGCGAAACTCGGCTGGCGTCAGGTCAAGGTTCTGCCCCAGATAGCTGGCCTGAAAGCCGCTTTTATCAATCAGCAGAGCCGTTTCGGTTTTCTCGATGGCTTTCATACCGTCGTTCTGCCAGCCGCAGCGACGCAGCAGCGTTCTGACGCGCACGACGACTTCGCGTGGGCTGAAGGGCTTACAAATATAGTCATCGGCACCAATTTCCAGCCCCAGCAGGCGATCGATCTCCTCGCTACGGGCGGTGACCATAATAATCGGCACGTTGGAGAACTGGCGGATGGTGCGGCAGAGCGTCAGGCCGTCGCAGCCCGGCAGCATTAAATCCAGCAAAATGAGTGAAGGGGAATGCAGCCGCACCCACTCGACGACATCGTTACCGTCGGACAGCCAGTGCGTGGCGTAGTCCGCTGCCTGAAGATAATCCACCAGCAGTTGCCCCAGCTTGGGCTCATCTTCGACAATCAGAATAGGTGATGCCATAGCGAAATCGGATGCGGTTGTCATAGCTCTGCTTATTGTCGGTTTCAGGAATAGCGATCGGGATAACGCTTAATCCGGTACGTGCGAGGGAAGCTCAAGGGTAATCATCACTCCCCCTAGCGGCGAATGTTCAGCATACAGTCGTCCGCTATGCGCCTCAACGATATTATTACAGATAGCCAACCCCAGCCCGGAGCCGCCGCTGGCGCGGTTGCGCGAACTTTCCGCACGGTAAAAGCGCTCGAAAATCAGCGTGAGTTGCTCGTCGGTCACGCCGGGGGCGCTGTCCTGCCAGATAATAGCCCAGTGTTTATGCTGCTGCATGAGGGTAATGATCAACTGTCCCTGCTCGTCAGTGTAGCGCAGGCTATTTTCCAGCAGATTGTTAAATAACTGGCTTAACCGATCAGGGTCACCAAAGACGCCAGCCTGAGCGGGTAGATCCGTGGTGATCGTAATCTGTTTTTTCTGGAAGCGTTCATGAAACGCGGCGATAGCAATATGCAGAAGTTGCACCACGTCCACCGCCGTTTTGCGGTAGGCCAGCGCCCCGCGATCGGACAGCGTAAGCTGATGCAGGTCATCCACCAGTTTAGTGAGCGTCGTCACCTCAGACTGGAGCGAATGCAGCGAATGCGCGTCAGGCTTGCGTACGCCATCCTGCAAGGCTTCCAGCTCACCGCGCAGCACCGCCAGCGGCGTGCGTAATTCGTGGGAGACATCGGCCATAAACGCACGACGCGACTGCTCGTTTTTTTCCAGCGTGATGGCTAGCTGGTTGAAGTCTTGCGCCAGCCTGCCCAGTTCATCGTGCGAGCTTGCCGTCACGCGGGTGCTGAAATCTCCTGAGGCCAAACTGTGCATGCCGTTGACCAGCCGTTTGACGGGCGCGAGCAGGCCACGCGCGGTCAGCCAGGTGGCGATGATCGCGAGCAGTGTCGAGAGCGCGACAATCAGCCAACTGGTGCGCTGCTGCTGTTGATCGAAACTGATATCGGCGTTGCGGGTCAGGCGTTCAACGGGCGAGGCAACAATCCAGCCGACCGTCTGGTTTTGCACCTGAATCGGCTGCCAGGTGCCTTCGTTCGGTATCGGTGCCGGAGAGCCGAACAGCTTGCGCTTGCCGGTATCGAGCACCCACAGGCGCACGCGTAGCCCCTGCATATTGTTGTCGGTGTCGTTGTTCTGATCCAACGAGTGCAGCATTTTGAACACCAGCCGGTCATTGTTGCGCAGGAATGACCAGTCGCCGTGCTGCTGATATTGTTCCGCCAGCGCATCGCGCAATTGCGTGACCCGCTGTTCGTTGCCGCGCTTAATGTAGTCGATAAAGCCGCGTTCGAAGCTGACGCGCACACCCCAATGCATGGTAATCAGTACCAGCATGCAGGTGGCGAAAATCGCGAGAAACAGTTTGGCGGTGATTCCGAATTTCATAACGACCTCACGATTTACTCGGCAGCACGGACTGCTTGACGCTGTCCAGTGGAACGCGGTTAAAAATTAGCACTGGCAGGGCGATGATCACGATCATGCTCAGGTAGGTGTAAATAAACACCATGTGGGTTTCTCCGCTCCCCGCCGCCATATGCGGTTGGGAAAACATGCCCAGCAGAATGCCTGCGATGCTGACGCCGAGACTGGTGGACAGCTGCATCGTCATCGACAGCAGGCTATTGCCGCCGCTGGCCAACGTATCCGGCAGATCTTTCAGCGTCAGTGTATTCATGGTGGAAAAACGAATGGCGTTCACCATGCCAAGGAAGAACAAGACAATCGGGATCATCCAGATCCATTGCATCAGCGCGACCAGCGCGAACAGTGCCGTGACCAGTGCCAGCAGCAGCGTGGAGACAATCAGTACGTGTCGGTAACCGAGCCGATTAACGACCTGTACCACGATCCGCTTCATGCCCATACTGCCTAACACCATCGGCACCATCATCAGCCCGGCATGGAAGGGAGAAAACCCCATTCCCAACTGCAAAAATAGCGGCGTCATAAACGGTAGCATACCGCTGCCGATGCGCGCCAATAGCCCGCCAGTCAGGCCGATAGAGAAGGTGTGGGTATCGAATAGATGCAGATTAAACAGCGCGCGTTTGTTGTGGCGAGCGTGCAGCCAATAGCTTAACAGGGCGATCAGTCCGATAGCGATTAACGCGAAAATGGCAATCGGTGGAATGCCCAGACTGCGGTTGCCGTCCAGCGCCAGTGTTAAGGTGGCCATGCCAACCGCAAGCCAGAGGAAGCCGCTGATGTCAAAGCGCTGCGTTCGCATAGTGTAATTGGGCATCAGGAACCAGGTTGCCAGCGCGCCGATAATGCCGACGGGCAGGTTGATAAGGAAAATCCAGTGCCAGCTGGCATATTCCACCAGAAAGCCGCCGAGCGCGGGCCCCATCAATGGGCCAATCTGGCCGGGTAGCGTTACGAATGTCATTGCCGCCATATACTGATCGCGCGGGACGATCTTCATCACCGTCAGCCGTCCTACCGGCACCATCATTGCGCCGCCGACGCCCTGAATAACGCGTGAGGCCAGCAGTTCATTCAGCGTTTCCGAACGGGCGCACAGCAGTGAGCCGAGCGTAAACAGCAGAATCGCGGCAAAGAAGATATTCTTCACGCCGATACGATCCGCCAACCAGCCGCTGGCAGGCAGCATCACCGCCACGGTCAGCACATAGGAAACAATCACCGAATGCATATGCAGCGGGCTTTCATTCAGACTCGCGGCCATCGAAGGCAGCGCGGTATTCACGATGGTGGTATCCAACGTCTGCATAAAAAAGCCAAAGGCAACAATCCAGAGCTGCCAGCGGACGGAGGCGGAATTCATCGTTGTTGCCTCTGGCGTAAAAAATTGTACTGAGACGGAAGCTGGCTCACGGGTGAGTGGCATGGACGCCACGAAAGACAGTGCCGCGCCGGGAGCGCGTCACTGGCGGCCCGTAAAGAGACGGCTTTCGGCGAAGGCACCGCGTAGCGGTACAATTTAGCGCCAAAAGCCAGGGTTCCAAGGGCGACGGCAATTGAGCCGCCCTTGGTCGGGCGCGTTCGGGGCGCTACTAGAAAAACAGTGAACGTTAAGCGCACGAAATATCCCCATAAATAGCATATTAATTAGATAGCTAACGTTAATTCTATTCCGTCACGACAGTGACAAATCCTTCTCTGGTGCTTTGCGCCGAATATGCCTCAGTTTGTCGAAAAACAGATACACCACCGGTGTGGTATACAGCGTGAGGATTTGGCTCATCACCAGCCCGCCGACAATCGTGATGCCGAGCGGCTGTCGCAGTTCTGCACCGTCGCCGCTGGTCAGCACCAGCGGCAGAGCCCCAAACAGGGCGGCTAATGTGGTCATCATAATCGGGCGGAAACGCAGCAGGCAGGCCTGGAAAATCGCATCCTGTGCGCTCAGCTTGCCGCTGCGCTGCGCCACCAGCGCAAAATCCACCATCATGATCGCGTTCTTCTTCACGATCCCAATCAGCAGCATGATGCCAATCAGTGCCACCAGACTAAACGGCGCGCCAAACCACTCCAGTGCCAGCAGCGCGCCTACGCCCGCCGAGGGCAGGGTAGACAGAATCGTCAGCGGGTGCACATAGCTCTCATACAGCACGCCCAGCACGATATACACGGTGATAATCGCCGCCAGAATCAGCAACAGTTGGGAAGACTGCGACTGCTGGAACGCCTGTGCGGTACCGGAGAACTGACCGCGCACTGCTGACGGCACGCCCAGCGACGTCATGGTTCTTTCTATCGCTGCCGTCGCGCTGGAAAGATCGGTACCCTCCGGCAGGTTAAAAGAGATCGTCGACGCGGCAGACAGCCCCTGATGGTTCACCGATAGCGGTGCATTGATCGGCTTCCAACTGGCGAAATAAGAGAGCGGGATGGGTTTACCTTCGTTATTGATCACGAACATCTTGTTCAGTGAACTGACATCCTGCGTGTAGGCGTCGTCCACTTCCATCACCACCTTGTATTGGTTTAACGGCTGGTAAATGGTTGAAATCTGACGCTGTCCGAAGGCGTTATTGAGCAGCGCGTTAGCGGCAGAAACGCTGATGCCGAGCTGCGCCATCGCATCGCGATCGTAAGTGAGCGCCATTTCCGCGCCCTTATCCTGCTGATCGGAGTTCACGTCGGCCAGCTCAGGGAGTTTGCTGAAAGCAGCACGAATCTTGGGTTCCCAGGTGCGCAGCTCGCTTAGATCGTCAGACAGCAGCGTGTACTGGTATCCCGCGCTCGCTTCCCGCCCGCCGATACGAATATCCTGCACCGGCATTAAAAACAGGTTGGCACCGGGTTCTTTTGCCAGCTTGACGCGCAGGCGGCTGATCACCTGCTGTGCCGATACATCACGTTCGGACAGCGGCTTAAGTGAGATAAACATCGAGCCACTGTTAGTGCGCGATCCGCCAGTAAACCCGTTCACGTTATCCACCGCCGGATCGCTGCTGACAATGGTCATGAAGTTCTGGAGTTTCACCGTCATGGCCTGAAAAGAAATGCTCTGGTCGGCCTGAATGAAGCCCATCAATCGGCCCGTATCTTGTTCCGGGAAGAAGGTCTTCGGGATGCTGATATACAGCCAGACGTTGAGCGCAATGGTGCCCAGCAGGAGCAGCAACACCCAACGTGCATGGTTGAGCACCCACTTTAGCGATTGCCCGTAGCCTTGCTGCATGGCGAGCAAGACACGATTAAAGCCACGGGTGCGCGGCTGGCTACGCTTGGGAACAGCACGCAGCAGGCGGGCGCACAGCATCGGCGTCAGCGTCAGCGAGATCAGCAGCGAAATCATGATCGCCACCGACAGCGTGACGGCGAATTCGCGGAATAACCGCCCCGGCAAGCCATCCATCAGCAGGAGCGGGATGAACACCGCCACCAGCGACAGACTCATCGATAAGACGGTAAACCCCACTTCGCGCACGCCCTGAAGCGATGCTTGTAGCGGCTTCATGCCAGCTTCGATGTGGCGGGAAATATTCTCCAGCACCACGATGGCGTCATCCACCACGAAACCGGTGGCAATAGTAAGCGCCATTAGCGACAGGTTGTTCAGACTAAAACCGCACAGGTACATGGCCGCGAAGGTGCCGATAAGCGATACCGGTACGGCCAATGCTGGAATGGCGGTTGCACGGGCTGAACGCAGGAACAGGAAAACGACCAGAATAACCAGCGCGACGGCGATAACCAGCGATTGCTCGACCTCCGCCAGCGAGGCGCGAATGGTGGGCGAACGATCCTGCGCGACGTCCAACTGAATTTCGGCAGGCAGGCTAGCGCGCAGTTCCGGCATCGCGGCGCGGATATTGTCTACCGTGGTGATAATGTTGGCATCCGGCGCGCGGCGAATCATCACCAGAATCGCAGGCTTCGAGTTCGCCATCCCCGCGTTACGGGAATTCTGCACCGAATCTTCTACCGTGGCGACGTCGCTCAGGCGGACGGCGGCCCCGTTGTTGTAGTGGATAATCAGCGGCGCATAGGCATCGGCGGTTTTTAGCTCATCGTTGGTTTTTATCTGCCAGCTTTTCTGGCTGTTTTCCACGTTCCCCAGCGGCTGGCGCACGTTCGCCTGCGCGATAGCCTGCCGCACCTCATCGAGGGAAATTCCCTGATTAAACAGCGCCACTGGATTCAGCGCGACGCGCACGGCGGGCAGCGAGCTCCCGCCGATGGAGACATCGCCAACGCCTTCCATCTGCGAAATTTTCTGCGACAGCTGGGTAGAGGCAAAGTCGTACAGCTGTCCTTGACTGTAGGTGTCCGAGGTCAGCGTCAGAATCATGACGGGGGCGTCGGACGGATTGACTTTGCGGTAGGTTGGGCGGCTGGACATGCCGGATGGCAGCAGGTTTTGTGCCGCGTTAATGGCCGCCTGTACATCACGCGCCGCGCCGTTGATATCCCTGTCGAGATTAAATACCAGAATGACGCGCGTACTACCGAGCGAACTGGTAGAGGTCATTTCGCTGACGCCCGCGATCCGGCCGAGTGCCCGTTCCAACGGCGTCGCGACCGCAGAGGCCATGGTTTCCGGCGAGGCACCGGGCAGCGAGGCGCTGACCGAGATCACCGGGAAATCCACCTGCGGCAGCGGCGACACCGGCAACAGGCGGAAACCCAATACGCCACAGAGCGCGATGGCCAGCGTCAGCAGCAGGGTGGCGACGGGGCGGTGGATGAACAGGGCGAAGAACTTCACTCGGTTTCTTCCTCCTGACGCGGCGTCCGGCGGAAACGCGTCGCCAGACGGTCAAACAGCAAATAAATTACTGGTGTGGTAAACAGCGTCAGAATTTGGCTCATGATCAGGCCACCGACCATACAGATCCCCAGCGGCTGACGCAGTTCCGCGCCGACGCCGGTGCTCAGCATCAGCGGCAGCGCACTCAGCAGCGCCGCCATGGTGGTCATCAGAATCGGCCGGAAACGCAGCAGACAGGCCTGATAAATCGCGTCATACGGTGTCATCCCCTGTTCTCGCTCTGCCGCCAACGCGAAGTCGATCATCATGATGGCGTTCTTCTTCACGATCCCGATGAGCAAAATGATCCCGATAATGGCAATCACATCCAGCTCGTTCCCGGCCATCATGAGCGCCAGCAACGCGCCGACGCCTGCCGTGGGCAGCGTAGATAGGATGGTGATGGGATGAATAAAGCTCTCGTACAGCACGCCAAGCACAATGTACATCGCGACAATCGCTGCCACGATCAGCCACACGGTGCTGCTCAGCGCTGACTGGAACGCCAGCGTACTTCCCTGAAAACGAGTGGTGATATCCGCAGGCAGGTTCATCTGCTGTTCGGTCTGGGTAATGGCATCCACCGCTGCCCCCAGCGCATAGCCGCTGGCGACGTTGAAGGAGATTGTCGTCGACGGGAACTGGTCGATATGGTTGATCGCCAACGGCCCCTGACGCTCTTCAATGGTGGCAATGCTGCTGAGCGGAATGGTCCCGCCGTCGCTGCTGATGAGGCGCACGTCGTTCAGCGCGTCCAGGCCGGTGTTGTTGGTCGTATCGTGCTCCAGCACCACGCGGTACTGGCTGGCCTGCGTATAGATGGTGGAAACCAGTCGCTGACCAAAGGCGTTGTACAGCGCGCTATCGACCTGTGACATCGTGATGCCCAGACGGCTAGCGCTGTCGCGATTTACGTTGACGTAGGCAACGGCGGCACCGTCTTGCCAGTCGCTGCTGACATCCTCAATCTGTGGCAGCTTTTTCAGTTCAGCCATCAGCTTCGGCACCCATTGGCTCAGCTCATCAAGCGACATCGCCTGTAATGTGAACTGGTACTGCGTGCGGCTAATCTGGGTGTCGATGGTGAGATCCTGCACCGGTTGCAGATAGAGCTGAATACCGGGAATCTGCGCGGTTTGTTGTTGCAGACGACTGATGACCTCTGGGATACGTTCGCTGCGTTCACTGAGCGGTTTCAGATTGATTTGCAGTCGGCCGCTGTTTAGCGCGGCATTGGTGCCGTCAACACCAATGAATGAAGAGACACTCTCCACCGCCGGATCTTTCATGATGATGGATGCGACGCGCTGCTGGCGGTCGGCCATATTGTTGAACGAGACCGTCTGCGGTGCCTGCACGGTGCCCTGAATGATGCCGTTATCCTGTATCGGGAAGAAGCCTTTCGGGATCCAGATATAGAGCAGAACCGTTAGCAGCAGCGTACCAAGCGCGACGCTGAGCGTCAGCCACGGATGATTCAACACCTTGCGCAGCCAGACGCCGTAGGCATCAATCAGGCGAGTGAAGAACCGTTCGCTGGCGCGGGTAAAGCGGTTCTGTTTACGCAGCGACTGATGACTCAGCATTCGAGCGCACATCATGGGCGTTAGCGTGAGCGACACGACGGCGGAAATCAGGATGGATACCGCCAGCGTGACGGCGAATTCGCGGAACAGGCGTCCGACGATATCGCCCATAAACAGCAGCGGGATCAGCACGGCGATGAGCGAGAAGGTGAGAGAAATGATGGTGAAGCCAATTTCTCCTGCGCCTTTTAGCGCGGCGTGAAGCGGTTTTTTCCCCCTTTTTCGATATAGCGGGCGATGTTTTCAATGACTACGATGGCATCATCCACCACGAAACCGGTGGCAATGGTCAGCGCCATCAGCGTCAGGTTGTTGATGGAGAAACCGAGAAAATACATCGCGGCAAAGGTGCCAATCAGCGACAGCGGCACGGCAATGCTGGGGATCAGCGTGGCGACGGCGTTACGCAAGAACAGGTAAATCACCATCACGACCAGCGCGATAGCCAGCAGCAGCTCGAACTGGACGTCTTTCACTGAGGCGCGAATGCTGGTGGTGCGGTCAGTCAGCGTGGTGACTTCGACAGAGTTTGGCAGACTGGCTTTTAGAGCCGGTAGCATCTTACTAATGCTGTCCGTGGTTGTGATGACGTTGGCACCCGGCTGGCGCTGAACGTTGATAATGATCGCCTGCTGCCGATTCGCCCAGGCACCGAGATGAATGTTCTCGGCGGCCTGCTCAATCGTTGCGACATCCTGAAGCCGCACCGGCGCGCCATTCTTCCATGCAACAATCAGCTTGCGGTAATCATCAACGGTTTTCATCTGATCGTTGGCGGAGAGCGTGACCGAGCGCGTCGGGCCATCCAGACTCCCCTTGGCGGAATTCACGTTGGCGGCGGTAATCGCGGTGCGGATCGTCTCGCTGCTCAAGCCGTACGCTGCCAGCGCTGGCGCGTTCAGCCTGACCCGTACCGCCGGACGTTGCCCACCGGCTAACGACACCAGACCGACGCCTGCCACCTGCGAGATTTTCTGCGCGATGCGGTTGTCCACCATGTCCTGCACCTGCGTCATCGACATGGCGCTGGAGGTCACAGCCAGCGTCATAATCGGCGGATCCGCCGGATTCACTTTGCTGTAGGTTGGCGGGTAGGGCAGATCGTTAGGCAGCAGGTTGCTGGCCGCATTGATGGCGGCCTGTACGTCCTGTTCGGCGACGTCCAGAGATAGCTCAAGCTGGAATTGAAGCGTGATGACGGATGCACCGCCTGCGCTCTGCGTCGACATCTGTTTCAGCCCGGACATCTGGCCGAACTGCCGCTCCAGCGGCGCGGTAATCGCAGACGTCACCACATCGGGGCTGGCACCGGGATACAGGGTAATGACCTGAATCGTTGGGTAATCCACTTCGGGCAGCGCGGAAACCGGCAGCGCCCGATAGCCGATGATACCGGCCAGCAGAATGGCGATCATCAGCAGTGTCGTCGCGACCGGGCGCAGAATGAACAGGCGTGACGGCCCGCCACCGCTGGCTGGAACGGTATCCTGCATCAGGATTTCTCCCCAGCGATGGCGGGCGTTTTCTCCGTCAGCGTTGAGGGCACGACTTCTACTTTCGCCCCTTCGGTCAGGCGGTCGATACCGTCAGTGACGACTTTCACATCGGCGTCTAATCCGGCCGTTACCACAACCAACTGGCCGTACTGAATACTGGTGGTCACCTGACGCTTACTGACTTCGTTTTTATCATTCAGAATCCAGACGAAACGGCCTTCATTCCCCATTTGCACGGCGGCGGAAGGGGCGACGACAGCGTTTTTCAGCGTATCGACCTTCATGCGGATATTCACGAACTGGTTCGGGAACAGGGCATCGTCCAGATTATCAAAACGTGCCTTGAGTTTGATCGTGCCCGTAGTGGCGTCGATCTGGTTGTCCATGCTCAACAGCGTGCCCTGTGAGAGTTTCTTTTGATTGGCACGATCCCAGGCTTCCACCACGGGCGGTTGGCCTGATTTCTGCGCGTTCAGAATGGTGGAAATTTCCGCTTCCGGTACGGTAAAGACGACATCAATCGGGTAGGTCTGTGTGATCACGACAAGGCCATTGGTGTCGCTGCTGGTGATATAATTCCCGACATCGACCTGCTTTAAGCCGATCCGACCGCTGATAGGCGCAGTGATCTTGCTGTAATCCAACTGGAGCTGTGCGCTGGCGACGGCACCTTCATCGGCTTTTAGCGTGCCTTCCGCCTGACGAACGGCGGCGGTTTGGGCATCCAGCTCCTGACGGGAGATCAGATTGGTTTTCACCAGTTGCTGGTAGCGCGCCAAATCCTGTTGAGCATTAGCCAGCACGGCCCGATCTTTTGCCAACTGCCCTTGTGCTTGCGTCAGTTCAACCTGAAAAGGACGTGGGTCAATTTCCGCCAGCAGGTCGCCAGCCTTAACCTGTTGCCCTTCCTGAAAATGTAGCGCCATCAGTTGACCGTTCACCCGGCTGCGCAGCGTCACGGTATTGGCCGACGTGACGGTGCCTAAACCGGACAGGTAGTAGGGCACGGAAGCGGATTGCGTTAGCGCAGCCTGTACGGGGGCCAGTGTACGCATGGCGGCACGGCGTCCACCGCCACCGCTGCTGCTTGCCGAATGTGACGTACGGGCGGCGTGCTGCTCACCTGCACCAGAAGCGGCAGGCGACGTCTGGGTAAAATGGCGCCAGATCAGCACGGCAATAGCGATAACGGCGGCAAGTACCAGCAGGCCTCGGATACGTTTGGCATTCATAGTGATGGATTACTCTCTCCAGGTTGCGCGGGAAGCACGGCGTAGCCGTCATACTTCAAACTGCACTTGCGTGCGTTGTCACTTTAGCAAGCAGGTTGTGGGACCAATGGCCTTATTTTACTAGTTTAAACAGGAGATGCCGGATAAAAATGAAGGAAATATGGAAGATATGTCAGGGTTTGTAGGGAAAAAAAATCCGGCAGCGCGAGGCTGCCGGATAGAGATAAAAATTCTATAACACGATGAAGGGTTACAGCACCAGACCGGCGATAGCGGCGGAAAGGATGCTCACCAGCGTGGAACCGTAAACCAGTTTCAGACCGAAACGGGAAACCACGTTGCCCTGTTGCTCGTTCAGGCCTTTAATCGCGCCGGCAATAATCCCGATGGATGAGAAGTTGGCGAAGGACACCAGGAACACGGACAGAATGCCCACGCTGCGTGGAGACAGTTCGCCTGCCACTTTTTGCAGTTCCAGCATCGCAACAAACTCGTTAGAAACCAGTTTGGTCGCCATGATGCTACCCACCTGCAGGGCTTCATTAGAGGGGATACCCATGATCCAGGCAAACGGGTAGAACGCGTATCCGAGGACTTCCTGGAAGCTGATGCCAAAAATGGCACTGAAAATCGCGTTGACCGCGGCAATCAGTGCGATGAAACCGATCAGCATGGCTGCCACGATAACGGCGACTTTAAAGCCCGCCAGAATGTATTCGCCCAGCATTTCAAAGAAGCTCTGATTTTCATGCAGATTACCCAACTGCAATTCCGGCTCTTCACCGACTTTGTAGGGGTTAATCAGCGACAGCACGATGAAGGTACTGAACATGTTTAGAATCAGCGCAGCAACGACGAATTTGGCATCCAGCATAGACATGTACGCCCCGACGATAGACATCGACACGGTCGACATGGCAGTTGCGGACATGGTGTACATGCGCTTTTCAGACATCTTGCCCAGAATATCTTTATAGGCAATGAAGTTTTCGGACTGGCCGAGAATCAGTGAACTGACGGCGTTAAAGGATTCCAGTTTACCCATGCCGTTCACTTTGGACAGGAGCGTACCAATGGCGCGGATGATGATCGGCAGCACTCTAATGTGTTGCAGGATACCGATCAGCGCGGAAATGAAGACGATAGGGCAGAGCACTTTGAAGAAGAAGGAAATCAGGTTCTTCTCACTATTCACCATGTCACCGAATACGAAGTCCGTCCCCTGGCCTGCAAATCCGAGTAATTTGTCGAATACCGCTGCGAATCCTTTGACGACACCTAACCCAATGTTTGAGTACAGGAAGAAGTAAGCAAGCAGAATTTCGATGACGAGTAGCTGAATAATAAAACGAATACGAATGCTTTTACGATCGCGGCAGACAAGCAGCGCCAGCGCCGTAACAACAACCAGCGCCAGAATAAATTGCGCGATATGGGACAGGGACATGTGTGCTCCAAATATGAGGCAGGCCAAATTTTCCACGTCATTTTATGTAACGCGTGCATTAAAAATGAGAGGAAGAACGCAAAAAAACAATTATACCTTGGGATTTTATCTAAACTAAATGCTACGTCTCGTTATTCGCACTTTTCTGGTCATTCATTATTCTTATCCCAAACGTAAAGTGGCATTGCCCTGCTTTAGGTTGCAGGTTGGCGAGTATTTTTATGATGTTTTCTGCATGATTCAAAAGGAGAGTGATTATGTCAGTATCAAATACCACACGTGAGCTTGGACGTTCTGGGATCGTGGTTCCACCTTTCTCGTTCGGCGGTAATGTCTTTGGCTGGACGGTTGACCAGCCGACATCATTCAGTCTGCTGGATGCGTTGCTGGCGCATCGGCTGAATTTTATTGATACCGCCGATGTTTATTCGCGCTGGGCACCCGGTAATCAGGGGGGTGAATCTGAAACGATCATCGGTAACTGGCTGAAAAAAAGCGGCCAGCGTGACAAGGTCATTATCGCGACTAAGGTGGGGATGGACTTGGGGGACGGCAAAAAAGGGCTGTCTCCTCGCTATATTCGTCAGGCGGTTGAGGCTTCATTACAGCGTTTGCAAACGGACTATATCGATCTCTATCAGGCACACACGGACGACAAAGATACGCCACTGGAAGAAACTCTGGCCACGTTTGATGCGCTGATTAAAGAGGGAAAAGTGCGCGCGATTGGCGCGTCTAACTACAGCGCGACACGTCTGGCTGAGGCGCTGAAAATCAGTAAAGCCAACCATCTGGCACGTTATGAAACGCTGCAACCGGAATACAACTTGTACGATCGACAAGGCTATGAAGCCGCGCTGGAACCGCTGGTGCGCGAACAAGGGATCGGGGTCATTAACTATTATTCGCTGGCGAGTGGGTTCTTGTCTGGCAAGTATCGTCAGCCGAAGGATGCCTCGAAAAGTGCGCGCGGACAGGGCGTGGTAGAGAAATACCTCAACGAGCGCGGCCGCACCATTTTGGAGGCATTGGATAGCGTGGCGAATGCACACCAGACGACGCCGTCGCAGGTGGCGCTGGCCTGGTTGATTGCACGTCCGAGCATTACCGCCCCGATCGCCAGCGCGACATCGCTGGAGCAGGTAGCTGAACTGGCGAGCGCCACGCGACTGGTGCTGCCGGCAGAAGATATTGAGTTGCTGAATCGCGCGAGTCGTTATTAGGAAGCGGCTTTCTTCGTCACATTTTATGCAGGCTTGGAAATGGTTTCGTGCGCCACAAATGTCGTGACTTATGATGACCTTGTTGTTATCCGGCGTAAAAAATTATGCATCGGTAGGCTTGACCGCCGAGTGAGCGGCATGGACGCCGCGAAAGCCAGTGCCGCGTCTGGAACGCGTCACTGGCGGCTCGATTAGCGGGCATGAATACCGATGGGACCGCGTAGCGGCATAATTTCCGCCAAAAGCCTAGGGGTCACGGGGCGAGTGGCGTTTGAGCCGCCCCGTGTCGGGCGCGTGCTAGGAGGTAGCATGAAAATGACGGTATTATCGCGCACGAAACTGCCCCAATAGTGGCATAGAAACAGCGACCAAGCAGGTTTAAAACCGCTACCGCGCTTCTGCGCCATCATCCTCAAACCAGGCGGCCAGTTCGCGGCGCAGGTTATCCGACTGTGTGCCGAAAATAGCCTGTACCTGATGACCGACGATGATCACGCCGATAGCGCCCAGTTTTTGCAGACTGTCGCTGTTAACCAGCCGCAGGCTGTGAACCTCGACGCGCAGGCGGGTGATGCAGGCATCCAGGCTGACGATATTTTCTTTGCCGCCAAAGGCGTTCACTAACTGCTGCAAATTCTCTTTATCTAGCGGTGAAGCGATTTCAATCTCGGTAATTTGCTTACCCAACATTGACGCGAACAATTTCCGAAAATTGTGAATCTTGCCCATCGTAGTCACCTCTTCGTTTGTTTATCAGCGTGCGTATGATAATGCGGTTCACGTAACATTACTGTTAGGCGACACACGGTGATGAGGTTTCGTCGGAACACCTATCACCGTGACCACCCCAGTCCCGTGATGCTTAACCGGCAAGCAGGCGTAGTTACTGCAACGCGCGGCGTAGGATCCGACAGCCGTAGCCTGGCAGCGTGATGGATCCTGAAAGCGTGCTGCCGGTGGTCATTTCTTCGTAGGCGGCAGGCAGCGTGACCTGCTGTGCCGTTGCCGTGTAGTTCTGTACGAAGATAAACTCACTTTCCCCGTCATCGCGACGATGAGCGACAATCCCATAAGGCAGGTCGGTCGGTAGCGCGCGCGACAGAGCCAGCGCCTGTATCAGCGTGGTGAAGAAATCACGCTGGAAGGCGAGGTCGTTGCGTGAGGCGATGTAATAGGCCTGACCTTTGCCGTAATCATTGACCGTAACGGCGGGACGTCCAGCGTAGAAATCGCTGTCATAGGTCGCCAGCGCTCGTGCACCCTCAAGGTGAATCAGCTCGCACAGGTGCGTGACCTGATACGGACCGACCAGACGCTGCTCGTTACCGCTCAGGCCGCTGATGCTGTTGCTTTCATGATCGTACAGCCCGTCGATCTCTTCCGCCCAAATGCCCATGATAGGACGAAGCGGCCCAGGGAAACCGTTCAGATGGCACAGATCGGTTTCGTTGACGACGCCAGACCAGTAGGTGGTGACGAAGCGGCCGCCCTGTTTGACGAATGCATCGACGCGTTCGGCAAAGCCATCGCGTACCATGTAGAGCATCGGTGCAATCACAAGCTGATAGCCGCTGAGATCGACATCGGCGTTGATAATGTCCACCGCCACGCCCTGTTCCCAGAACGTACGATAGTGCTCGGTGACGGTTTTTTCATAGAACAGCCCCGCGTTGCGCGGCCCTTGGGCGTTATCCATCGCCCAGCGGCTTTCCCAGTCGAAAATGATGGCGACCTTGGCGTCAACCCGGCTGCCTGCCACGGGAGCGAGTTTGTTGAGTATGTCACCCAATTCCTGTACTTCACGCCCGACGCGAGTATCAATATGCCCGACATGATCGACCACGGCACCGTGGAATTTCTCGACGGAACCGCGGCTCTTACGCCACTGGAAATACTGCACCGAGTCTGAACCGTGCGCGACGGCCTGAAGGGAAGACAGGATATGCATACCCGGCTTTTTCAGCTTGCTGATCGGCTGCCAGTTGGTCAGGCTCGGCGTGGACTCCATCAGATAGAAAGGCTTTCCGCCTTTCAGCGTACGCATCAGGTCGTGATACATCGCGGTATAGGCGCCCAGCGTGCAGTCATCTTTCGCGTTATGCCACAGCGGGTAGCTGTCCCAGGAGATGAAGTCGATCACCTTCGCTAATTGCCAGTAGTCGTAATCATAGAAATATTCCATGAAGTTCGTCGTGGTTGGCAGAGACGGATTTTCGGCCTTGAGCGGGGCAATTTCTGCGGCACAGAAATCGCTGACCTGTGAGGTGTTAAAGCGTTTCCAGTCCAGATTCAGGCCGTGAATGGAGACTTCACCAATGGGCGACGGCGGTTCTAGCTGTGACCAATCGGTGTAGGTATGGCTCCAGAAGCTGCTCCACCACGCTTTATTCAGCGCGTCTATCGTGCCGTAGCGGGCTTTTAGCCAGTTCTGGAAGGTACTGCGGCAGGTATCACAGTGGCATTCGCCGCCGTATTCGTTGGAAATATGCCAGCCGATCACCGCAGGATGATGTGAATAACGTTTTGCCAGCTGGGTGTTGATTTGTTTCACTTTTTCGCGATAGTTCGGCGAGCTCAGGCAGTGATTGTGGCGACCGCCGTGCAGTGCCCGTACGCGGTTGCTACCTACGCGCAGCACGTCGGGGTATTTCTGCGACAGCCAGGCAGGGCGCGCCCCGCTGGGCGTGGCCAGAAAAACGAAAATACCGTTGGCATACAGCGTGTCGAGGATGCTGTCCAGCCAGCCAAATTCGTAGCGACCTTCTTCCGGTTCAAGCCCGGACCAGCTGAAAATCCCCACGGACATGACGTTGCACTGGGTCTGCTTCATCATTTCAATGTCTTTTTCCAGCACCTCTGGGTTGTCCAGCCATTGGTCGGGGTTATAGTCAGCACCGTGTAGCAGAACAGGGACTTTGCTGCTTAGCGGGGGGAATTTGAACATCGTTCTCTCCTAAACGGGTTGTCAACGTGTTGAATTCGGTTTACGGCTTAAACGCTTTGATGGAAGGCAGGACGTTGCCTTTGCAGTCGAACAGCGCCTGATTTTCTCGCGCGTTGCCTTCTTTCCATTCGTCGTTGTTGTATTTCATACCGGCTTTCGTCGCCCAGGTTGCGCCGGGAGTCGGCAGCCAGATCGGCTCCCAATAGAAGATGCCTTTGCCGCGTTGATTGGGGACGTTGATGATGCTTTGCATCAGATCGTGCAGGTAGTTGGCCTGACCCTGTACGGAAGCCGGATAGCCACCCGCATCCTGCTCTTTTTGCTGGAAGCTGTTCTCCGCGTTATCGCAGTTTTCCAGCGTATAGGCGTAGGCGGCTTCCACCACGATGATGTCTTTATTGTAGCGTTTGGTGACGTCGTTCATGTTGTACTGCAACGCGCTGATAGGGCCGTTCCAGTAGGTGTAGAACGAGGCACCGATGACATCGAATGGCACATTGCGTTTGACGATTTCATCGAACCACCAGATAAAGGTGTCGTTTTTGGTGCCTTCTGCCAGATGCAGCATGATCTTAACGTTATTCGCGCCCTGTACGTCCTTAACGCCCTGAATACCGGCTTTCAGCAGTGCCGCGAGACGATCGAATTCGCCACCGCCCTGACCCCAGCTTTTTCCTTCCGGCCACAGCATCCCGCCGTTTAGTTCGTTACCGATCTGCACCATATCCGGCATGGCGCCTGCTTTCTGGAATTCGCTAATGGTGGCTTTGGTGTAGTCATGTACGGCCGTTGTGAGCTGCGCTATGTTCAGGCCAGACCAGGCTTTAGGCTTGTTTTGGTGAGCCGGATCGGTCCAGAAATCGCTGTAGTGAAAATCCAGCAGCACTTTCATACCGTTCGCTTTGGCGCGCTTAGCCAGCGCCAGCGTGGTCGCCAGATCGTTGTTACCGCCGCCGTAGGCGTTGCCCGCCGCATCTTTCGGATCGTTCCAGATACGCAGTCGGATGTAGTTAATCCCGTTCTCTTTCAGAATCAGCATGGCGTCTTTCTGTTTGCTGTGCTCGTCATAAAATTTTCCGCCGTGCTTTTCCACCTCGTTCAGCATGGAAATATCCGCGCCTTTAATGAAGTCGGCAGGGACGTTCGTCAATTTATTGATTGTCACATTCTCAGCTGCATACAGGGCTTGCGGCAGGGAGACGGTCAGCAGGCCCGTTGCGAGCATGGCAGCCATCAGTACGCGTTTTTTCATTTTCATTTTACGTTCCTGGAGTATGTACAGATGTTGAGTAATTACCCTTTGGTTCCACCTGACGTCAGGCCGGAGACAAAGTACTTTTGTAATGAAAGATAAAGAATGGCGACCGGTACCGCGATCAGCACGGCTCCCGCAGCGTAGGTGGTGTAGCTGGCTCCCATTTTCTGCGCGACCAGGTTGTAAAGCCCGATGGGGAGCGTGTACTGATCCGGCGTACGCAGGATGGTGCTGGAGAGAATGAAGTCGCCCAGCGGGCCGGTAAATGAGAACAGGGCAATCACCGCGATGATCGGCTTGGACAGCGGCATAATGATCTCGATAAAGATGCGGAAGTTGCCTGCGCCGTCCATACGCGCGGACTCATCCAGATCTTTGGGAATGGCATCCAGATAGCCTTTCATCAGGTAGGTATTCATCGGGATCATGCCGCCGACGTAAACCAGTACCAGCGCAATATGACTGTTCACCAGCCCTAACATCTGCGCCAGCACAAAGATGGCAATCAGTGCCGAGAACTGCGGGATCATCTGCAATAGCAGAAACAGCATCAGCCCGTTCTGGCGACCGCGAAAACGGAAACGAGAGAACGAATACGCGGTGAAACTGACACTGACGAGCGTCAGAATCATGGTCAGGAAGCTGATTTTCATCGAATTCCAGTACCAGGCGGCGTAGTCAATCTGGCCGTTAAACAGCTCCTCATAGTGAATGAAGGAGAAGTTATCCGGGATGATTGACGTATTGAGCAGGCTGCTGCCGGGATTCAACGACGCGCCTACCGTCCAGATCAGTGGATAGATAATGATGATGGAGACTATCGTCAGCAGCAGGTAGGTCAGGCCGAGTTTGATAAAATTCTGGCGTTTAACGCTGTGTTTTTTCATCTGCGCGCTTTCCTATGCCATATTGTCTTGTTTGAAGGAATTGGTGGCGCGGAACTGCCACAGCGCGATTCCCACGACAAAGATCGACAGCAGAATGGTGATGCTGGCTGCGATCGCATATTGGGAAGAAGACATGGTCAGCTTATAAATCCAGGACACCAGAATATCCGTTCCGCCAGCGTTGGAACCGATTACTGCCGGTCCACCGTTGTTGAACAGATAGATGATGTTGAAATTATTAAAGTTGAACGTGTACTGCGTGATGATGATCGGCGCAATGGAGTAGAGCACCAGCGGAAGCGTGATGGTGGTCAGCTTGTACCAACTGCTGGCGCCGTCAATCGTCGCGGCCTCGTACAAGTCGTCAGGAATCGCCTGCAAGACGCCAGTCGTCATGGCGAACACAAACGGGAAACCTAACCACGTTTGCATCAAAATCAGTGCGGTCTTGGTCCAGAACGGATCGGTCATCCACGCCTTGGGTTCAATCCCCAGCGCGGCCAGAATACCGTTATTAATTACGCCAAAGGTTTCGTTAAACATCCCCGCGAAGACCAGAATGGTGACGAAACCCGGTACTGCCCACGGCAGGATCAGGATGGTGCGGATGAGCGGTTTGAAACGCAGGCCTTTCTGGTTCACCAGAATCGCCAATAGGATGCCCACGGCGCACTGAAGCGTGGTCGCAATCAGCGTCCAAATAACCGTCCATTGCAGCACGTCAAAGAACGTCGATCGCCAGAGATCGAGCCGGAAGATGTTGATAAAGTTCTTCATCCCGACCCAGTCGACCAGCTTGGCGGGTGGCGTGTGGTAGAGGTCGTAATTGGTAAAGGCGATGGAAAAACCGAAAATAATCGGGAAAACCACGACAAATACCAGCAGGATGAAGCCGGGCGTGATCATCAGATAAGGGAAGCCTTCGCTCAGCAGCATCTGATATTGCTTCTTCACGCTGTTCAGCGGCAGACCTTTATCGCGTCGGGTGCCGCACACATAGGCATCGCGCAGGCTGCAATAGTAAACACCGACGCCAAAAGCAGCGACGATCAGGCTGATAATGCCTTTTGCCAGCAGAAAAATAGAGTGATCGCGCGGTAGCTCGGTGCCCAGCGTAATCAGCCCCCACGCGCCGTTTCGCAGGAAATCATGGAATATGCTGATGAAGCAGACCATGACGATAAAGAAAAACGCGCCTTTGACGATCTGACGGTTATAAATCTGCCCAAGGCCGGGGACGAGCGCCAATAATACCGCTGTTCTGGCATGGCGACGTCCTCTCTCTTGTGGCGCAAGGCCGCTGGCGTTGACGGTCACATCTACCTCCATTTTCTTAAAAACATGGGTATCCTCACACCCCGAAATTTATTGGGGGAAAAGGAGGAAACCCATGTTGACCCACGGTGGAGCAGGGGGTTACTGGTTACTGTGGTTAGCTTCGATCTGCATTTTTATGACTTTCACGGCGGATTCCAGCGCCGCTTTGGTGTCCTGCTTGCCAGTCACGCTCAGCTGTAGCGCGCTGTTAGCGGGCGTCCAGACTTCCTGCATTTCCGGTACGCTTGGCATAGGGACGGCATAGCTGGATTGGATCGCGACAGCGCGGGATTTCTCGTCGTCCTTAATCAGCGGATCGTCAATCAGCGCGGCGATCGGTGGGATTTCACCGGTCAGTTGGAAGCGAACTTTGGCGTATTCAGGCTGATTGATGAACTCAATGAATTTCTGCGCTAACGCTTTGTTTTTGGAGTAGGTAGAAATGCTGTAGCCTTTCACGCCCAGCAGCGAACGTGGATGCTCACCGTTTGGCAGCAGCGGCAGTGGCGCCACGCCATAGTTTACGCCGGCGTTCTTGTACGGCTGGAACGCCCACGGGCCGGTAATGACGGCGGCGGCCTTTTTCTCGGTAAACAGAGAATCGATGGCGTTAGCGCCGGTTTCACCGACGATGCCTGGTGGGAACAGGCCATCGGCATAGAATTTCTTGATGTAGTTCACCGCATCGATGGTGGCTGGCTTATCCAGACCGATATCTTTTACATTCGGTGAACCGTTGCTGTTCTGTCCGAAAATGTAGCCGCCCATTCCGGCGATGACGCCATAGGCGTAATAAATTTCGTCAAATTTTGCCAGCAGGCCGTAGCGGCCTTCCGCTCGTTGCTGTTTGGAGAAGGTGAACAGGTCGTCGAATTTTTCCGGCGGCTGCGGCATCAGGTCTTTGTTGTACACCAGCACGGTGGTTTCAACGGCTTTCGGCACGCCGTACAGCTTCCCGTTATAGGTCTGGGCTTCCAGAGCCGGTTTGGTGAAGCTCGACAGGAACGTCTGATCCAGTTTCAGTTCGCTAATCAACCCCTGAACGACGGCGGTGCCCACCTGATCGTGCGGCATGACAATCACATCCGGGCCGATACCCGCCGGGCCGTCCAGACGGAGTTTCTCAATCTGCTGAGCATAAGGCGTTTCCAGCACAGTGATTTTGACATTATTCTGTTTTTCAAAGGCTTTGATCGCATCGGCGATGCCGTCGGATTTCTTGATATCTTCCCATACCAGAAGCGTTTTATCGGCTGCCAGCGCTGATTTGCTGAGTACGCCAGTGATACCCAGTGAAATCATAATGACGGTGGTCAGTGTTTTCATTTTCATCATTAATCCTCAAAGCCCTGGTGGGCCCATCATGGTCGGAAATCGTCGCGTACTCTGTTCTCTTTTGCCCTTTTTGCGGCCTCTGTGCGGTGTTGGTGTAACGTTACACCGCACGGCACGACAAAGCAGGAAATGAAGCATCTGACGGTACGTGTTTTCTGGTCATCGTCTCTGTATGGCGGCTGGCGCTTTATTGCGCGTTTGCCACAATGTAGGGTAACGGTTACACCAGTTGCGATTACATTAAGCAGAGTGCGCCACGTCTGCCAGCGAAACATGTAAAGGCTGTGATCTCATGCACAAAAGTAACCCCCTGTTTGTGCAAACGGTTACACCATGCTGTTATATTGAGATTATGACCAGCGTACAGGCCAGCCTGACCAGATGTTGACGCGTCTGGAAGGGCTGTCGAGCCATTTTGAGTGGGTGAGCACCAGGCTATCTCGACTCAACGCTTATATACTGAAAAGTAAAATTATCAAGAGGTTACCGTTATGGCGTCTATCCAGTTGGATAAAGTGAGTAAGCATTTTGGCAAAACGATTACGCTTCACGATGTGAATCTGACGATTGCAGATGGTGAGTTCGCTGTTTTTGTCGGGCCGTCTGGCTGTGGTAAGTCGACGTTGCTGAGAATGATTGCCGGGCTGGAAGATGTCACGGGCGGTGAAATCATGATTGATGATGCGGTGGTCAATGATGTCGCCCCCGCTCACCGTGGCGTTGCGATGGTGTTTCAATCTTATGCGCTGTATCCGCACATGACCGTCGCTGAGAATATGGGCTATGGCCTGCGCGTGAATGGCGTACCGAAAGACCAGATTAAGCACCAGATCGAGATGGTGGCGAAGACGCTGCAACTGTCTCATCTGCTTGAGCGCAAGCCGAAAGAGCTGTCCGGCGGCCAGCGCCAACGTGTGGCGATCGGGCGTGCCATCGTGCGTAATCCGAAAGTGTTCCTGTTTGATGAACCGCTGTCGAACCTGGATGCAGAGCTGCGCGTGGATATGCGGTTACATATTGCCAAGCTGCATCAGGAATTGAAAACGACGATGATCTACGTGACGCACGATCAGGTCGAGGCCATGACGCTGGCGGATAAAATCGTGGTCATGAATTACGGCAAAGTTGAGCAGGTTGGATCGCCGATGGCGCTTTATTATCATCCGGTTAACCAGTTTGTGGCGGGCTTTATCGGTTCGCCGAAAATGAACTTCCTACCAGCGCAGGTGATCGACTGGACGCCGGAATGCCTGACGGTGAATATTGCCGAACAGCTACAGCTTGAACTGCCGATTCGTACTGGCGAATTGCGCGTTGGCAGCACGGTAACGCTGGGGCTGCGGCCGGAACATGTGTCACCGGAAGGCGAGGGCATTCGTCTGTCATTCGGCTGTGAGGTTGTCGAGCGTTTAGGTAACAGTACCTACCTGTTCGGCCAATGCTGCGGGATTGATAACTTCAAACTGCTGCTGGCGGGCGACAGCGCCTTCAAGCCTTATGAGCATATTGAGGTGTTCTTCTCCCCGAATAACTGTCTGGTGTTCAACGCCGATGGTTTGCGTATCAGCGCCTAGTTAAGCAATGGCATCGCTGAATCTCAGCCCAAATCCCTACTAAACATAACCAGCGCCCTTCGTGGGCGCTGGCTTTGCTTCCGCTGTCTACGGCCTCTTGTAGAAACTGTTTTTCTTTATGCTGATGCGGTGTAAGTGTTTCGTGCGTGTTAGGCATCTTATTTCTCTGTAACATCGTTACACGCCCGACAAGGCGCGCTCAATCGCCGCAGCGCCTTGACCACTGGCTTTTCGGCGTGATTCGCGCCGCTATGCGGTTCCTTCGGTGTTCATGTCCGCTGCTCGGACCGCCTGCGACGTGAATACTCGTCCCATAAACGGGACTCGCCCTACGGGCCAGCACAAGTGCTGTTCAAAAACGTCGTTGACGTTTTTGTCCGGCACGGCGCAGACTTTCGCGGCGTCCATGCCGCTCATCCGGCGATCATGTACATCTCAGCGCGATTTTTTACGCCGATGTAAGAAAAACAGTGAGTGCATAGATATCAGAAATGGAAAAAGGCCTTCTACCGAAGGCCTTTTGGGAAATGCCCGGCGGGAATGATGAGCCCGCCGGGCTGAGGGTTAGAGCCGTATTACCACCAGGCTTCTGCCTGAATACCGAAGTTCACTGCATTGCTGCGATCGTCGTTGAAGCGGTTTTTGTTTTCGTTCCCGCCGTTCAGGTAAGAAACAAAGAAGCGCAGTTCCGGGCGGGTCAGCATCGGAATATCGGCGCTGAAGGCGTGGGCCAGCGTGTATTTTTGGCCGCTATATTTGCTTTCCGTACCGCTCGTCCAGCTATCTTTTTTCTGATAGGCACCCGCTTCCAGATAGGTTTTCTGGTTCTTGGTCCAGGCATATTGGCCGCGACCTACCGCTGACAATAATTCTGTGCTGTCGCGCCAACGGCTGATTTCATCCGCTTTGCCGTAGGTCAGAACATGGCTAAGAGAAATAGCATCGGTGATCGGCAGGTCACCGGCCTGAATGACGCGGTAGCCTTTGGCGTTGTCGTTGATGCTCCAGACGTCATACCAGCCGCCGCCCTGATCGACCATGTTGTGCGCCAGCCCTTTGTCGGCATATTGCAGCACCAGTTTCTGGCTGGATTTGAGGCCAGAGAAGTAGTGGCTGAGTTCACCCGTGATCATCATCGAGTTTTTAGGATCGAATTTTTGGCCTTCTGCGAGGAAGATATTTTTCTGAGTGTCCGCTTCATTCGGCATCGCGTAGGAGATACCGAACTCTGTCCACGCGCCGTCCCACGGCTTCCAGCCTGCATAGCGTGCGTCCAGATAGTTGATATTCAGATCGTCGTAGGTATCTCGTCTGGACGTACACTCCTGACTGTTCTGGCTGTTGCTACAGTCGACGTTCATATTTTCGGCATCGGCGCGGATCCAGGCAAACGAGAACGCGCCTTCACCGGCTTTGACGTTTTCGATCCCGGCACCTGCGCCGGAGATATTCCAGTATTTGGTATCAATGATGTGCAAGTCATGGCGCTGGTAGTAACGTTTCCCCGCCCAGACCGTGGCATCCGGCAGCCCAGGTACAAAGCCTTTCGCCTGAAGATTCAACTGGCGTAAACCAAACTCGGCATCGTCATCCTTTGTCGTTTCATTATCGTTCGAGCCATTTGAGAACATGGAAATCATACTGTCGAAGTAAAACGTTTTCCCATTTTCGTTATACAGCTGTTGCCCTAATTGGATTTCGCCGTAGGTGTCATCTTCGTTACCTAATCTTCCCACATAATTTTTATCGGCAGTTTGTTGTTTCCCGTGGTTTGATACACCCACGCCAGAACGGAAGTAACCTGAAAAATCAACAGAATAAGAAGGGGGTGCCAGCATTGCCAAACTCAGCGCAATGGACGTTGTCAGCAGTTTTCTTTTCATAATATACCTTTCGCTTATTCGGGTAAGAATGTGGATGTTCCAAATAACATGACGTGAACGGAGGTAAAACGCTTCCACTCATGGCGAGGGATTATGGGGAATAAAACGGTGCGTGACATGATTGTTCTCACAAAATACAAAAGAGTTACACCAAAATTTACACTGAATTAACGATGTTACAGGCTGTGTTTTGCATGTTTTTTAGTCTTATTGTGATGTTATTTGCTAGGTAATGCTGTGTAACTGGTTACACATTTTGTCTGTATACTTCAAATACAGCATAAAATTTTTTTATAGCAGAGTCGGAAACGTTGCATAAAAAGTGTGGCGCGATGCCGAATAGGAAACGTTTCTGGAAAATAGAGAAAGATATCTGATGAAGGGAAACAGAAAACAAGAGGGTTCAGAAGCACCACTTGTCTGATGCGAGGACGTTCGGTATCAGGCAAGTGGTGTCGATAAACGGTGGTTACTTCTTACGGGTTGGGGGGCTGACGGAATGGCGGCGTACCAGCGTCGGGCTAAACATGTTCGTGGTTTCGCTAAGCTCTTTACCGTGGGATAAGGCGATGGCAAGTTCTGCCGCCTGAATGGCCATGGCGGAAACCGGATAGTGCACGGTTGTCAGGCGAGGACGAAGGTAACGGGCGATCAATACGTCATCAAATCCCACTACCGACATATCCTGCGGTACGCTGATGCTGTTGTCGCTCAGGACGGAAAGGGCGCCTGCGGCCATAGAATCGTTGTAGCACACCACCGCCGTCATATTGCCGCCTCGGCTCAGCAGCTCCATCATGGCGGCTTCGCCGCCCACTTCGTCCGGTGAGGCGCGCGCAATGAGCCGTTCATCCCGTGGGATGCCGTGCTCTTGCAGCGCATCCATATAACCTTGCAGGCGATCGGCGGAGTCGGAAATTTGGTGATTAGAGCAGAGGAAACCGATCTTCTGGTGCCCTTCCTGAATGAGATGACGCGTTGCCAGCCAGGAACCATAGCGATCATCGAGCGCAACACAGCGGTTTTCATAGCCTGGCAAAGTACGGTTGATCAGCACCATATCAGGAATGTGACTCATCAAGGCAGCCAGTTCTTCATCTGAGAGCATTTTTGCATGCACGATAAGCCCCGCACAGCGGTGACGAATCAACTGCTCAATGGCTTTCTTTTCCTGCTCGGCATTGTGATAGCCGTTGCCAATCAACAGGAAATTGCCGGTTGCCTGGGCAATTTGTTCGACAGATTTAACCATCGTCCCAAAAAAGGGATCGGAGACATCCGCAACAACCAGACCCATAGTTTCTGCACTCTGGTGCGCGAGCGCTCTGGCATTGGCGTTCGGATGATACTGTAGTTCCGCCATGGCCTTGTGTACGGCTTCCCTTGAGGCGGTACTGGCTTTGGGCGAATTATTAATTACGCGCGAAACCGTAGCGACTGATACACCTGATAGACGAGCGACATCCTTTATTGTGGCCATTGGCATTCCTGAACGGTCAAATGCGCTATGAGGCGAACCGCAGCCTAACGCAGAAGTTAAAAAGGAAAAAATCGATTACTTAATATTTATAAATGTACAGGTTTTTGGGTGATGTTACCTATCCGACCTCCTTGCCTTTTTGATCCAGACCGTACTTATGTGATCGCTATCAACAATCATCGGTCATTTCTCTCTTCCAAAATACCATTCTGAGGTTTAAATTTAGGGTAACCGATTACACTTATATGATGGCTAAACGATAGCGAACTATCGGTATTCGGCTTTTTTACAGCTATTTTATTCATAATATATAGTGAAACTGATTACATTTAGGGGTTTTTCTGGCTGTGTTTACCGGCTGGCCGGATGCCTCTTCCAGGCCGCTGACGGGCTGTTGGCGCCATACAATTGGCCGCGGATGGCGACGCCGTTGTACCGAATTTGTGTTTTGTATTGAGGAATAGCTTATGCAGTTTGAGCCAACTGAACATCCGCATCGTCGTTTTAATCCGCTGAAGGGCGAGTGGATTCTGGTTTCGCCACATCGCGCGAAGCGCCCCTGGCAGGGACAGCAGGATGAGCCCGATCGTTCCACGCCACCGTCTTACGATCCGACCTGCTACCTGTGTGCGGGCAACAAACGCATTACTGGCGATATCAACCCGCACTATCAGGGCACCTTTGTTTTTACGAATGATTTTTCGGCATTGATGGAAGACACGCCGGATGCACCGTCGGGTGACGACGAGCTTTTCCGCGTTCAGCAGGCCCGTGGCATCGGCCGCGTCATTTGTTTTTCTCCCGATCACAGTAAAAGCCTGCCGCAACTTTCGCTGCCAGCGCTGAAAGCGGTGATTGATACGTGGAGCGATCAAACCGAGGAACTGGGCAAGCGGTATCCGTGGGTTCAGGTTTTTGAGAATAAAGGAACGATGATGGGGTGCTCGAATCCCCATCCACACGGGCAGGTTTGGGCTAATGACTTCCTGCCGAATGAAGTACAGCGTGAAGATGAGCAGCAGCGCGTCTATTTCTTACGTCATGGTTCGCCGTTACTGCTGGACTACGTTCGCCGCGAACAGGCTGACGGCTCGCGCATCGTGGTGGAAACAGATCATTGGCTAGCGGTTGTCCCTTATTGGGCGTCGTGGCCGTTTGAAACGCTGGTCCTGCCCAAGTTCGCCGTACAGCGGTTGCCGCAACTGAGTGACGTTCAGCGTGACGATCTGGCGCTGCTCCTGAAAAAGCTGACCAGCCGTTACGACAACCTGTTCCAGTGTTCATTTCCCTACTCGATGGGGTGGCATGGCGCGCCATTTAAAGATGGCGACATTGCGCACTGGCAACTGCATGCCCATTTTTATCCTCCGCTATTACGTTCCGCCAGCGTGCGCAAATTTATGGTTGGCTATGAAATGCTGGCCGAAGCACAGCGTGATCTGACGGCAGAGCAGGCCGCTGAACGTTTACGCAGCGTAAGTGATATCCATTTTCGTGAGCAAATTTGAGGTCATTTTATGAGCCGTATTGATTCTCTGCGTCAGTTAACCGAGTCTGTTTTTGTCCGATTATTTGGCTATGCGCCGCATGCCGCTATTCAGGCACCTGGTCGGGTCAACCTGATTGGTGAACACACCGACTATAACGATGGTTTTGTCTTGCCGTGTGCTATTGATTACCAGACGGTGGTCAGCGCGGCGGTGCGTCAGGACGGCATCGTGCGGGTCGTGGCGGTGGATTTTGACAACCAGCAGGACGAGTTCGATCTCGCCAACGCGATCGTGCCTCATCCAGAATACACCTGGGCGAACTATATCCGCGGCACGGTGAAGTTTTTGCAGGCACGTGGCCTGCCGCTCACTGGCATGGATATGGTGGTTTCCGGCAATGTGCCGTCTGGCGCAGGGCTAAGCTCATCGGCCTCGCTGGAAGTGGCAATTGGGCAGACGTTCAAAGAGCTGAATAATCTGGACATCAGCCAGTTGGATATTGCGTTAAACGGGCAGCAGGCGGAAAACGATTTTGTCGGCTGTAGCTGCGGCATTATGGATCAGTTTATTTCCGCTCAAGGGCGTGCAGGGCAGGCGATGTTGATCGACTGCCGCTCTCTGGAAGGGCGCGCGGTGCGTATGCTCGACGGCGTTGATGTTCTGATCGTGAACTCTAACGTGCGTCGTGGGTTGGTGGACAGCGAATACAACACGCGTCGCCAGCAGTGTGAAGCGGCAGCGCGTCACTTTAACGTTAAAGCGCTGCGTGATGTTTCACTGTCGCAGTTTGAAGCGGGAATCGAGGGGCTGGATCCGGTAGCGGTACGTCGTGCGCGACATGTTATTACCGAGAACCGCCGTACGCTGGAAGCGGCTGATGCGCTGGCGCGTCAGGATGCTCACCGTTTGTTTACGCTGATGGCGGAATCCCATGTCTCCATGCGCGAGGATTTTGAAATCACCGTGCCGCCGATCGATACACTGGTCGCGCTGATTCAGGATTATGTCGGCGAGCGGGGCGGTGTGCGCATGACTGGCGGTGGTTTCGGCGGCTGCATTGTCGCCCTTATCCCTTCAGCGCTGACTGACGAAGTCAAACAGGTGATTGAACGTGAATATCCGGCGCGCACCGGGCTTCAGCCGTCCATCTATCTGTGTCAGGCATCCGGCGGTGCCGGGCGCGTAAGCTAAGTTCTGGCTGGGGAAAGGTGAGGGGAACCTCACCTTTTCAGTTTATTGTCGAACTTGTGGGGAAATAGAGACATTAACATCACGGTTAAGCTGGCGCAGAGCTAGCTCTATCGTTTCAACTTTTGATGAATGTTCAACGTCCAAAAGGCGATCGATTTGCGGACCTTTTTGGCCTAACCGTCTGGCAAGTTCAGCTTTGCGCGTTCCTGTTTCAATCATTGCATTATGTAATGCTGCCTTCATCGTCACTAATACTGGGATCGTGACAACGTGCTCTCCTGCTATTGGCGCGCTAGCGTAAGGAACAGGGCGGCGTTCTTCAATTTCGATGGCTATGGCGGTAACAATTCCGTCAACAGATTCCAGAAGGGCTGAGTCAACGGAGTCACCAACCGAATTCATTAATGGCAAATCGCGGCAAGAAACCACGTATTGTCCGGTTACTTCGTCGAGTTCCAGTTTTACGGGATAGTTGAACATACTTTTACCTCTAAATGGGGTTTCCCCCTATGTAACGAGAATCGCACTTACATAGATTATAGTGGTATCAACTTAATCATATTAGTGGTTCTTCTAACCAATTCGCTGAATTTACAGAAATTTTGGTATATAAAAAAGCCAAATTGGCTGGTAAGCCTTAAGTATCATAGTCCCAAATCTTTCATGATTTTCTTACGAAGAGGCTCAGGTATTTCTTTTGCGCCATGAAAAGGCAGAACGGATGCTTTTCCGTTTAATTTAACTTTAAGGTGGCTCCCACCTCCTGATGCTTTAGTCAATTCTGCTCCTTGTTGCAGAAGCCAGCGTCTGAATTCAGAGTATTTCATTTGGCATCCCGCCATGTTGCTCAGTTTTCACCCTATAGCTACATTAACTTATTTGTATAAAATGACAACTTATATGTTTCTTAATGAAACGCAGGTGTTAACTTAAGTGCTTTTATCAAGGCAGCAGAAACAGGGTTGCCAGCCCAAGAAAGATAAAGAAACCGCCGGTATCGGTAATGGCGGTAATCATTACGCTGGAGCCGATGGCCGGATCGCGGCCGAGTTTCATCATGATCAGTGGGATCGCAACGCCCATTAGCGCGGCGAGCAATAAATTTAGCAGAATCGCCAGCATCATTACGCCACCCATAGCGGCGCTGCCGTAGAGCAGGAAGGTCACCACGCCCATAATCGTGCCCCATATCACCCCGTTAACCAGTGCGACGCCGAGCTCTTTGAGCAGCAGGTACGATTTTTTACCATGTTCAAGCTGATGCAGCGCCAGTGCACGCACAATCATGGTGATCGTCTGGTTGCCGGTATTCCCGCCAATTCCCGCGACAATCGGCATCAGCGTCGCCAGCGCCACCAAATGAGATAATGTGTGCTCAAACAGGCCAATGACCCGCGAGGCGATGAGCGCCGTACAAAGATTGACGGCCAGCCATGCCCAGCGATTGCGGAACGATTTATACACGGGAGCATAAACATCTTCAGAGGGCGTCAACCCCCCTGAACGCCGCAGATTGCTGTCGCTTTCCCGGTTCACGACGTCGAGGATATCCTCAATCGTCAGGCGTCCCATGAGTTTTCCTTTGCTATCGACCACGGCGCTGGAAATTAAATCGTAACGTTCAAACGCCCCCGCGGCTTCTTCGACTTTATCTTCAGGCTGAAACCTCAATGGCTGATCGTCCATGACGTCATTAACCCTTGTCTGAGGTGCGTGAAGCAGAATACTGGCCAGCGACAGCTCACCGATCAGCGTGTTCTTGCGATCGGTAACGAACAGTTTGTCGGTCGATTCGGGGATGGCTTTGCGGTAGCGCAGGTAGCGCTGTACGGCTGCGAGCGTGACGTCGGCGCGCACGGTGATGAGTTTGAAATCCATCATGTGCCCGAGGCAGTCTTCATCATAATTGATGGCGGCGCGTAGCTGCGCACGCTGCTTCGGCTCAAGCGAGGTCAGTATTCTGCCTAACAGGTGACGAGGAACAAGACGAGAAAGCTGAGCCTGTTCATCGACATCCAGTATTCGAACGGCTCTCAGGATTTCTTTATCCTGCATATCGCCGATCAGGTCGTCGGAAATGCTGTCTGAGGCCTCAATCAACACGCGGCCGCGCTTCTCTATGGGGATCAGTCGCCAGAGCGCCAGACGCTCATCCTGCGGTAAAGACTCCAGTAAATCGGCAAGGTCAGCGGCGTGCAGCCCGATGATAAGCTCGCTGATTTCTGCGGTTTGGTCGAGCAGAATGCTTTTTTCACGCAGCCCGATGTTGTTACTTAATACGTCGCTGTCGCTTAACGGTGCGCCATCGCGCTCTGTCACGCGCGGCTGCCGGTTGATAATGTCTTCAACCAGTTCCTTGTTTTCCAACAGCAGAAGGGAGATGTGGCGCCGGAGGTCGGTAAGTTTTTTTACACTCGACATAATGTTTTATGCTCGATCTGTTTTTTGTCCGTATTTTATTAAACGTAGCGCAAAATCAGTGGATTAAGAATAGGATTACTGGCGAATCGCAGTCTGAAAAGCAGGGCGATGGTGTCCTGAGGCGTTTTTTTATTGTGGTCATTCGTCTAATGAGTTATTAAATCGTTTGCTATTTAGTTTTTAGCGATATATAGTCAGTGCAAGAAACGTAACCAACACCGATGGCAGAGACGATGAACGACAACGCTTACAAACTGGATGGACAGCTGTGCTTTGCGCTGTATTCAGCCAATCTGGCGATGAATAAACTGTATCGTCGTTTGCTGTCTGACTTGAACCTGACCTATCCCCAATATCTGGTGATGCTGGTGCTGTGGGAGCGTGATGGTTTGACGGTATCTGAGTTGGGTGAACGCCTGTATCTGGATTCCGCTACGTTGACACCGCTGCTCAAACGTTTACAGAGCGCCGGTTTAGTGGTGCGTAACCGGGGAACAGAAGATGAACGCCAGGTGCTGGTTGGCTTAACTGAAGCAGGTCGAGCACTTCAGCAACAGGCGCGAGAGATTCCTGAAAGCGTGTTTTGTGCGACGGAATGTCATCTCGAACAATTACAGACGATCAAAAAAGATTTGGAAACGCTGCGTAAGAGCCTGATCGGACATCTTTGACGATGTTAGCGGTTGGTTTATACACCGCGAAGTCAGTCAGTTAGCTTGCAGCATCTTGTTGGCGTCGCTTTTTTTAAGTAAATAAGTAGTTTGCGATTTAATTTTTCACTATATAAATAACGCCTGAGTTCTATCGACACTCGCTTAGGCCATTCCTAACTATCTGGAGTCATATTATGTCTATTGAAAAAGTATTATACGTTGCTCATGCTCAGGCCACGGGTGGTCGTGATGGTCGTGCAGTATCTTCCGATAACGCGGTTGATATTAAATTGACGACCCCACGTGAGTTGGGTGGCGCTGGCGGTGAAGGCACGAACCCAGAACAGCTGTTTGCCGCGGGTTACTCTGCCTGCTTCCTGGGCGCGATGAAGTTTGTTGGCGCACGTGAGAAAATCGCCGTACCTGCTGATACCACAGTAAACGGCAGCGTAGGCATCGGTGCCATCCCTACCGGATTTGGTATCGAAGTCGAACTGAAAATTTCCCTGCCGGGTTTGGATCGCGCGGTGGCTGAAGATCTGGTGCAGAAAGCCCATATCGTTTGCCCATACTCCAATGCAACGCGTGGCAACATCGACGTGACGCTGACTATCGTCTAAGCCCGGCTTGACGTCAGTCTATTATTGATTGATGAACACGATTAATTGATGAAAACGGTGGCTGCGAAGATTCGCACTGCCGTTTTTTTATTTGTACGGTGTCGTCTGAATAGGCAACGGGAGCGGACGTAAACGTAAATAGCGGGCACAAGAATACGTAAGCAATAAGCCCGATGAGGAAAAGGAAAAATGTGAGGTGCGGATGGGTTAAGCGCTACTCTTTCTGATTGACGAGTACGTTGGCAGGAAGCAGTAATTGTTCCGCACGCTGCTGCTGTTTGTCTTGATGATGACCAAACGCGGTGATGGTGGAGTAGGCAAAGCGGCCTAAAAGAATAATGAAACTGATGAGTAAAACGGCACGGGCGATCCGAGAGCCACTTCGTCGTGGGCGTATCGATAATCGCCGTTTGTGGATAAGTGTGGACATTATCAGTGAATCCTCTGTGAAAGCGAACATTCGCTGTTGTTTATTTAGGCACAAGCAGTAGGAGAGGTCAATCTGCCGAAGTGAAAAAGATGATGGCTGATTTGGTTTTCGCACGTTCGGTACAAAGAAATAGGGGGGTAAGTACGAAGAGGCGGGAGCCTGAGGGGAATGAAAGATACACCAGAAACCCGCTCAAACCACAGCGGGTAAGCGGGTTGAGTAGTGCAAGGGATTACGCCGTAGTATTGACGTTACGCCCAATCGCCGGATTTGCAGGCAGAGGTGGTAATGCCTTCAGAATACCGGAAACGACAGCTTCTTGATTATCGATCGCTTTTTTCGTCATAAGCGCGCTGGCCTCACTGCTGGTACGCATGGTGCTGAGGTCACTGGCGAATGATGCAATCTGTGATACATCCATTTTACTCTCCTCATAGCTGAGTAGGGAGCCCTATCCGACGAAAAGGAAGTACGCCTTTTCACCGAGGTTGCATGATGGTAGCGAAAATTCTCGCCAGCCATCAATTTGGTATCGGCCCTATCCCTGTAAACTTTATGTTAACCAGACTTCATCAGACAGCCCGATTGCACAATTTTTCGTCACGCTGCGGTTTGGCGTATGCGCGTATTACCCGACAACATTTTCAGTCATCAGGCTTTTTCTTCCTCGATCATCAGCTTCCAGCCGGTGACGTCCTGCCAATATTCCTGTTCCCGTTCCAAATCTAGTTGTACCAGCGTGTTGTTGCTAAAGAAATCGTGTGGGAACGTCAGTGTCCAGTTGTTGTCATCGGTATGCAGCTGTAACGATTCCGGCGTTGTCGTTGCCTGGCGCTGGTTGTTCAACAGCGTGGCCAGACGCAGGAGCTGTACCAGCGGCAAATATTGTTTCTTTTTGAACAAGTTCAGCCGCGGCAACTCTTCCAGCTTGATCGCCTTACGGTGCAGCCGCACGATCATCGACAGCACAAGCTGCTGTTCCTGATTAAAACCGGGCAGGTTGGTATTTTGCAGAATGTAGGCGGAATGGCGGTGCATACCGCTATGGTTAATGCCCAACCCGACCTCATGCAGCATGGAAGCCCAGTTTAAGATCGCTTCCAACTGGGGATGTACCAGATTAGGATTCTGCTGTGCCCATTGCGCGTAAAGCTGCTGCGTGGTTTCCCGCACGCGTCGCGCCTGCTCGCGGTCGATATTGTAATGGGTCGCCAGACTCTGCGCGGTACGGATGCGAATATCCTGATGGCGGAAACGCCCTTCCATTTCGTACAGCACGCCTTCACGCAGCGCGCCATCGGACAGGCGTAGCTCTTTGATCGCCAGCGCATCGAAAATACCACACAGAATAGCCAGACCGGGCACCAGCACCGACTGACGATCTTCGGACAGACCCGGTAGGCTCAGTGATTTGAAATGCTTAAACTGCAAGATCTGCGTGCGTAGCATTTCCAGCCGTTCGGGGGTAATCAGGCCGTCTTTCTCTCCCATCTCCACCAGAATTTCGTGCGTGGCTTTGATCGTTCCAGACGCGCCGAGGGCGAATTTCCAGCCGTATATACGGTATTCCCAAGACAGTGTCTCCAGCTTTTGCGCCGCAGCCAGTCGGGCGCGCTTAAAGTTGGTTTCGCTGATTTCACCGTTCGGGAAAAATTGCTGTGCAAAGCTGACGCAACCCATACGACGGCTTTCCACCAGCATCGGCTCGAAATCTTCACCGATAACCAGCTCGGTAGAACCGCCGCCGATATCGATGACCAGCTTACGGCCTTTTTCCGGCTGCGTATGCTCCACGCCCATAAAGATCAGACGGGCTTCTTCGTGGCCGGAAATGATCTCTATTGGGTAGGGGATGATGTCCGCCGCGCGGCGCAAAAATTCCTGCGCGTTGACCGCCTGACGCAGCGCGTGCGTGCCGACGATGGACACGTTCATGGCGGGGAAGCCTTGCAGGCGTTCAGCAAACAGCGCGAGACAGCTCAGGCCGCGTTGAATGGCCTCTTCGCTGAGTACATTTTTGTTGTCCAGCCCATCGGCCAGATGTACCCGCTGTTTTAAACGCCCCAATACCTGAAGCGCACCGTTTACCACGCGTGCGATCACCATGTGAAAACTATTGGAACCCAGGTCGATGGCCGCGAATTCTTGCGGCTTCATCTCGGTTTTTTCATTGTTCGTTAACGGCATTATTCAGGCTTATCTCCAGGTTGCTCCAACGCCTTGATGTAGTCGTAAATGGCATTTTGCGCGCGTACTTTACGCTTGTTACCGCGGGATACATAGCGGTTGCTCGATTCTTTATCAACGACACGGGCTTTCACCGTATCGCTGAACAGGATATCCAGCGTTTCCAGCACGCGAGTTTTCAACGTGGGGTCAAGAATTTCCACGGCGACTTCAATGCGATAATCAATGTTGCGTGTCATCCAGTCTGCGGAAGAAAGATAGACTTTCTTGTCCCCGCCGTTGTTGAAGACATACACCCGATCGTGTTCCAGATAGCGGTCAAGAATACTGATGACCTGAATATTTTCACTGATCCCCGGTAAATTAGGAATCAGTGAGCACATGCCGCGCACCAGCAGATTAATTTTCACGCCCGCAGAGGAAGCCTGATACAGCTTTCCGCCAGCCCTTTATCCACCAGATTATTTACCTTAAGCGTAATGCCTGCATCACGATTCGCCAGCGCGTTCTCGATCTCGGTGTCGATCAGTTGGTAAAGCTTGTCGCGGGAGTTTTGCGGCGACACCAACAAATGCTCGAAGCTAACCGGACGGTAGGGGTTTTCAATGAAGTTGAAGACGCGGCGCACTTCGTTGGTAATGCGTTCGTCGGCGGTCAGCAGCGAGTAGTCCGTATACAGGCGGGCGGTTTTCTCGTTGAAGTTACCGGTACCGATGTGCGCGTAACGCACAATCTTTTCCCCCTCACGGCGGGAAATCAGGAACAGCTTGGCGTGAATCTTCAACCCAGGCACCGAGAAAATCACGTGCACGCCAGCTTCCGTCAGGCGCTTGGCCCAATGGATGTTGGCTTCTTCGTCAAAGCGTGCCTGTAGCTCGACCACGACCGTCACTTTCTTACCGTTGTGCGCCGCATGGATCATTGAATTAATGATGCGCGAATCTTTGGCGACGCGGTAAATATTGATTTTGATGGACAGCACGTTGGGGTCGAAAGAGGCTTGTCGCAGCAGTTCCAATACATGCTCGAAGGTGTGGTACGGATAATAGAGCAGCACGTCGCGCTCACGGATCGCATCAAACCCGTTGCGGAAATGGTTGAATCCGGTGTGTCGCAGACGTGGCAACGGTTTGTTGACCAGATTGGCGCGTCCGACGTTCGGGAAAGAGATGAAATCTTTGAAATTATGGTAACGCCCGCCGGGGATGACGGAATCGTAGGAAGAGATGCCCAGTTTATCCAGCAGCATGGCAACCATCGCGTCCGGCATGTCACGCTGATAAACGAATCTCACCGGCTCGGCGGTTAAGCGCTGCTTCAGGCTGGAAGACATCAGCTCCAGCAGGCTGGATTCCATTTCCGTCACCAGATCGTATTCCGCATCGCGCGTCATTTTCATGGAGTACGCGTTCAGCGCATCATAATCGAAGAAGCCCTTGAAGATATCATCCAGACAGTAGCGCAGAATGTTATCGATGAGGATCATGGTCTTACGACGGCGCGGCGCTTCCGCTGGCAGGTTGACGAAGCGCGGTATTTTATCTGAAGGAATTTCCAGCAGGGCGTAGTTGATCTCATCGCCACGAATAATCTCGACGGCAAGATAGGTATAACTGTCCTTCAGGAATTCCACCAGATCGGTTTCATCAAAGATCAGTATCGGCGTGATGTGCGGGCGCAGATATTGCCGGAAGTAATCTCTCAGCCACTCTTGCTGATTAGGGGAAACCTGACGTTCATTGACCAGAAAAATCTGGTTACGCGCCATCTCCAGCAGCAGTTCATTGTACAAGCTGTCAAAAATTTGATCGGTTTTGAGAACACGCGCCTGAATTTTGCCTAAAAGATGCCGTAGATTGCCGTCCAGACCTTGTTCTTCATTAATCAGAATGCGTCTTTTCAAATCGGCAAAACGGACTTTATAAAATTCATCAAGGTTGCTGGAGTAGATGCCCAGAAAGCGCATGCGTTCGATTAACGGATTGCTTTTGTCTGCTGCTTCCTGAAGTACTCGCTCATTAAAGGATAACCAACTTAGTTCTTTCTCTATGTAGAGTTTGTCCTGACCCATTGTCACTCCGCTCAACTCATGTACTGAAGGTTCATCCAATATTCATACCCTTCCGTTGTGGAGATAGGGTACAACAACATTATGGCGTGTTGATGACGATAAAATCTAATTCATAGACAGACTTACCATTGTCATATTATGGGCGTAAAGGCAACATATGCTACCCGCAATACGTTAACAACACGACTCTGGCAGCTTCACTCTAACGGCGAGAATAATGGTAAAAACAGTCAACACATCACAGTATCGGGATCGTCGACGAGCGTGGGTAGATCGTTTGGTTCACCGCATTGTGGCGGGCAGCGGGCTGCTGGTATTGGCTATGCTGTTGTTAATCTTCTTTTATCTCCTGTATGTGGTGACGCCACTGTTCCTTTCCCCCACGGTTAATGGCCAAAAAACGGTGCAGCGTCAGGCTGGGGAAGCGTCACTGGTGTTGGGGCTTAGCGACAACGGGCAAATTGGGTTTCGCATCGACCGTCAGGGCTATGGGGAGTTTATTCCGTTTGCGGAAAACCAGCCTATGTCGCGCATTCGACTGATTCCTGCGCTGAGTTTAGTGGCGCAAAGTCAGGGAGATCGACAGACTTACGCGCTGAGCCAGCCTGACGGCCGTTTGGTTTTTGTGCAGCCCGTGTTATCGCGTACGGAAAACCGTTCTCCCGTCTGGGTTTATCCGCTGGGGGAGCAGGCCTATTCGCTTGGGCTGCCTGCGCAGCCGTTGCGTCATCTGGCGGTGGCGGCGGTGGACGAAACGCATGCCGTTGTTGCGGCTATCGGGCAGGAAAATGCGTTGATCATCGCTGATGTTGATGAAAGTGGTGTGCGGAAACGGGCACAGATTATGCTTCCGGCGGGGACGATTAACCAACTGCTGCTGACACCCGACGGGCAGCAGGTGTATTTGCTCAGCGGTAAGACATTAACACTATGGCAGGTGGGGGCGAATGCGCTGACGCTGCGGGAAGAGCGCCAGTTGCAGCTGGCGGAACCGCTGCATTTGGCGCTGTTGTCCGGTGGACGATCGCTGTTGGTGCAGGCTGCTGACGGGCAGATTAGCCAATGGTTTGACGTTCCGGGCGAAAAGGGCGCGACGCTGACAGAGATTCGTCAGTTTCCGCACGTTACGGGCGAGTCGGTGTTGTTGGCAACGGAGAGGCAGCGGCGCGTCTTTGCCACATTGAGCGCACAGGGTGAACTGTCGCTGTTTGCCAGCAAGCAGTCGCATGCGCTGCTGACGCAGACGTTACCGGCTCATGCGCAGAGACTGGCGTTTTCGCCGCACGGATCTGCCATGCTGGTTGAAACGGCGCAGGGGTGGCACCGCTATCAGGTTGATAATCCATATCCCGATATCGGCTGGCGCGGGCTGTGGCAAAAATTGTGGTATGAGAATTACCCGGAGCCTGCCTATATCTGGCAATCCACGTCTGCGGATGACAGTTATCAGGCCAAATTCAGTATGATGCCGCTGATGCTGGGTACGATGAAAGCGGCGATCTACGCCATGCTGTTTGCCACGCCGCTGGCGCTGTCTGCAGCGGTTTATACCGCCTGCTTTATGTCGCCGACGCTGCGACGCTGGATTAAACCCACGCTGGAAATCATGGGGGCGCTGCCGACGGTCGTCGTTGGCTTGATTGCCGCCATCTGGCTGGCTCCGCATTTTGCGACATACTTGTCCGCCATTCTGGTTATGCCGATTTTATGGATGCTGGCGGTGCTCGGCTGCGGCTGGCTGATTGAATGCCTGCCGACGCGCTGGCGTCACCGCTTCCCCGTCGGCTGGGACGTACTCTTCCTTATCCCCACGATCCTGCTGACATTTGTCGTCGGCTGTTGGATTGCGCCACGCATGGAAATCTGGGTATTAGGGCAGCCGCTGTACAAGTGGCTGGGTGATGACTTTGTGCAACGTAATACGCTGGTGGCGGGCGTCGCTCTCGGCTTCGCTCTGATTCCGCTGATTTTTTCGCTGGCGGAAGATGCTCTGTTCAGCGTACCGGCGCGTTTAAGTCAGGGCTCGCTGGCGCTGGGTGCGACGGCGTGGCAAACCCTGTGGCGCGTCGTGCTGCCGTCCGCCAGTGCCGGGATTTTCGCCGCGCTGATGCTGAGCTTTGGCCGCGCCGTGGGGGAAACCATGATTGTGCTTATGGCGACGGGCAACACGCCGATTATGGATGAAGGCCTGCTTCAGGGCTTGCGTTCGCTGGCGGCGAATATTGCCATCGAAATGCCGGAAGCCGTAACGAATAGCGGTCACTATCGGGTGCTGTTCTTAACGGCGTTAACGCTGTTTGTTTTCACATTCATTGTGAATACGCTGGCTGAAACTATCCGGCAGCGTTTGCGTCAACGCTACCGTGATGAAGGAGAAAACGCGTGAAGCGCTGGTTCCGTTCGGGAAGGCCCTGGGTGTGGCTGACCGCATCGTCCATTTCCATTAGCCTGCTGGCGATGCTGGCAATCATCGTGCTGCTGGCGGGGCAGGGCATGCGCTATTTGTGGCCGCAGCCTGTCTGGCTGCTGACGCTACAGCCGGAACAGGGTGTGCAGCGCGCGCTAATGGGGGAAATTTATGCCGAGCAGACGCTTTCACCTCAGCAGTTAGTACAGGCAGGTCTAACCTCTGCATCTGGGGATACTGAAACACGCTATTTGATTAAGATTGGCCAGCGTGAAATTCATGGTCAAAGTTTTCGTTCGTTGCTGTCACGTGACATTGTTCGTTTTGATAAACCTGCCGACATTCTGGTGTTAAAGCGAACCAACAACGGCACCGCCTATGGTTACCTTGCCGGCATGTTGGAGGGTGAACAGCCGTTGGTGGCGACGGATCTCCCGGCGACCTTACAGCACCGCGTCGAGCAGGTGCAGGGGCTGCTCGCGAAGGCGCAGGCCATCCGCATGGGGGAGATGGCGAAGATCAACCAGCAGTTTGAAGCGCTACGGCTGGAGGAGAAAAAGCGGCAGCAGACCCGAACGTTAGATAATCAAGCACTGGCTCGCCTTCAGGCTGAACGTATTGAGCTGCAACGCCGCTTCGATGAGCTGTCGCGTCAGTTAACGGCACTCAATCTGGATATTAATCGCGATACCGTGCAGCTACAGGATGCGAACGGCAGCATTCATCTTATTCCGCTCAGGGACATTGAACAGGCCTGGTATCCGAATGCGATGAATCTGTGGAAAAAAGTCAGCCACTGGGGCAGTCAGGCGAAATATATGCTGGCGCACTACTCGCCGGACAGCAACAGCGCAGGCCATCTTTTCCCTGCCATCTTTGGCACCGTTTTGATGGTGGTGCTGATGTCTATTGTGGTGATGCCACTGGGCGTGATCGCGGCGGTTTATCTACATGAATACGCAGGGAAAAACAGCTTAACGCGCTGGGTGCGGGTTGCCGTGGTCAATCTGGCTGGGGTGCCTTCCATTGTTTATGGCGTGTTTGGATTAGGTTTTTTTGTTTATCTCATCGGTGGCACGCTGGATCAGCTGTTCTATGCTGAAGCGCTGCCTAATCCGACATTTGGTACACCGGGGCTGCTGTGGGCGTCGCTGACGCTGGCATTGCTGACGCTGCCGGTGGTTATTGTGGCGACGGAGGAAGGATTGTCACGTATCCCGATGTCGGTACGTCACGGCTCACTGGCGTTAGGTGCCACCAAGGCCGAAACGCTGTGGCACGTCGTGTTGCCGATGGCGGTTCCTGCGATGATGACCGGTTTAATCCTCGCCGTGGCGCGTGCCGCAGGGGAAACGGCGCCGCTGATGTTGGTCGGCGTGGTGAAGTCGGTGCCGGTGTTACCGGTTGATGACATTTTCCCTTACCTGCATCTTGAGCGAAAATTTATGCATCTGGGATTCCAGATTTACGATTTGGCGTTCCAAAGCCCGGACGTGGAAGCCGCCAGGCCGCTGGTATACATTACTGCGCTGCTACTGGTGTTGATTGTCGTCGGGTTGAACCTTGCGGCGATTGGAATCCGCCACGTTCTGCGTGAGAAATATCGTTCGTTATCACTTTGAAAGTAGGATGAAGTTATGGGATTTATGACACAAAAGGAGATGGCACCGTTACCTGATGTTCATCAACTGAGTGATGAACAGACGATGTTAACCGTGGAACATCTGAATTTGTACTATGGTGACAAGCAGGCGCTGAACGATATTTCGATTCGTATTCCGAAGAAGCAGGTCACGGCGCTGATTGGGCCGTCGGGGTGTGGTAAATCCACGCTGTTACGCTGTTTTAATCGTATGAACGATCTGGTGGACGACTGTCGTACCGAGGGCGATATCTGGTTGAACGGCATGCCTATTAACGATCCCCAGTTGGATGTTGCTGTGTTACGTCGCCGGGTCGGCATGGTTTTTCAACGCCCGAATCCGTTTCCCAAATCGATCTATGAAAACGTGATTTATGGCCTGAGATTACAGGGGCTACGCGATCGCCGCTTTCTGGATGATGCCGTTGAACGGGCGCTGCGGGCGGCGGCGCTGTGGCATGAAGTCAAGGATCGGCTGAGCGACAACGCGTTGACGCTATCCAGCGGGCAGCAGCAGCGCCTGGTGATAGCCCGGGCGATCGCGATTGAGCCGGAAGTGCTGTTGCTGGATGAGCCGACCTCCGCGCTCGATCCCATTTCGACGCTAGTTGTCGAGGAACTGATGGGAACGCTAAAGCAGCATTTCACACTGGTGCTGGTGACGCACAACATGCAGCAGGCGGCCCGCGTATCGGATTACACCGCATTTATCAATCAGGGCAAATTAATTGAGTACAACCGTACGGACGATCTGTTTACCTCTCCGACGCAGCGCCGCACGGAGGATTATATTACGGGTCGCTTTGGTTAGAATCGTACTTAAATAATAGAATGCAATATCATTTCTATGCGTATCATTTTATTATGAATGGTAATGATATTGCGAATATTTTTAAGTTTTCATAAAAATAAATAACCGATTAATTATTGTTTTTTAATTTAAAAGTTTTTGTTTTTTTGTGATCTAATTACTGAAAAAATAAAATTTTGATTCATAGTTTATATGCAGCGATTGGCTGTATTTAAATGGAATTACTCAGGATGAGAAAGAAAATATATATTGGTGTTGCATTCAGTATGTTGGTTAGTGTGATGTTTCCGGTTTATTCTCAGGCTCAGGAAGAGCCAGTAGCGGAGGTAATTACAGCATTCGACTCCCCCCTTCTGGAGAACCCAACATCAGCAAATGAACCCTCTTCTCAGGACTATAAGCCACTTCGTGCGCCAGCGCCTGCTTTGAGTTCTGTCTATGTCTATGCTGTGGCGTCAACACAGAATGGCGGAGCCTGGGAATATATTGGCCCAAATAAACTTGCGACAACTCAGGATCATGGTGGAGCGCAACTGCGAATTGCAGTGCTGGAAGTGGGCTATGGTAATAACCGCTTTGGCTGGGTGAATGGTACGCAAAAGAGTCCCTATCAGGTTAATGGCGTCTGTGTCGTCGGTGGTTATTATACCGAGTCATGCCCTGTAGGCTCGACTTATGTGGGATGGATGGCTTATTTCAATGGCGATGGTATGCAGTCAGGTCCTTTCCGCTATCAATCTACTTCGACTAATGCACCTTTTAGAACGCTCAGTACTTCACTGAATATTCGATAATACCGCATTCTCAGCAGGTTCCCTTAAAAGAGAACCTGCTTTTCATTATGCCTTTACGCTAATCGGCGTGTAACTAAGTTGTGCTAGTTTATCTAATACTGTTTTTTGCTGTTCTGCATGTAAGTGCTCGCCGCGTGATAGCGAACCGCTTATCCCATTTTTTAGCATTTGTATAAAATTGATTTTCCGATTGGGATCGGTGGAGGAGACATCGTCAACAGGAGGGTGCAAAATGAGTAGTGCCGCCATACCGATTTCCAAACTTTCTTCAAATGACATATCGCCGGAGGCGGTGAGCTCTCTTGTCGCATCAATCGCTTCCTGTGGCGTCATATTGGAAAAATCATAACGCTTGCTTGACTGAGTCGTGGAAGGGGGATTAGTCATAGTAGAAACTGAATGGAGGTTTGACTTTGATGTGTTGCCACTGAGTGAAAACGCATTTTCCGCAGATTCCTTACGGTTCAGCGAGGGGACTGAGTAGTTGATACTATTAAGGTTCGTGATGCTCATTACGGAAGTTCCTTTCCTATGGGATTGAGGTTCAATAGTAGAGAATCAGCGTACGGTGCAATCGTACGAATATGGAATAAAGTTTACCTTAATTTATGTGTTTTTGTTTGTTATTCACACTCGAAAATCAATATTGTTATTTTAATCATACAAATCAATTGATTAGTTTTTTTAGTGATTTATTAATGGTTTTAATTATTCAATTAATTAATGTTTTGAGCTAAAAGCAATCAGTACTGACAGTGAGATACGGTAGTCTCCTTGTCAGTGTGTATCGACCATAAAAAAATTATGGATACCGTTCATCAATTTTCCGTGCCATTTGAAAAATTGATGATAAAATGCGCGCAAATTTTTTGACTCTGGCAAGTGGCGGGTAAGATGAAATTCAGTACCATGAACGAAGGCGAAATTATTACCGAACTGTGCCGGAGAATAAAAGACGCCAGAATCCAACAGCGTCTATCGCAGGTCGATCTCGCCGAACGGGCGGGGCTGGGGATTGCGACGATCAAGCGTGCAGAAATGGGCGAATCTATTACGCTTAGCAGCCTGCTCTCTATTTTGCGTGGGTTAAATCGTCTGCATCAGATTGAAGGCGTGCTTTTCGATGCCGAAGTGGAATCCTTCCATGCGCAGATCAGCGGTGAGAAAAAACAGACGCCGCTGCGTATCAGAAAGAAAGCCGCCACGTTTCCTGCCAAATCACTCACTAAGCATGAAAATATCAAGAAGCCGGCTAATAGCACGGTAGATTGGTATATCGCGGCGGCTGAAACAACATCGTCTGGTCGCTGCCTGAAAGCGATAAAAAATAAAGGGTTAATGCCAATGCATTAACCCTTATGTATAAATCCCTACGCATGAACCCTGATTGTCGCGTTAAGCCGCTTGGTAGTTAACGCGGCAAGGCGGCTTTAGTATTCGCTATTCGCATAAGACCACTTTAATCGCCAACCCCCCGCGAGAGGTTTCACGGTACTTGGCGTTCATGTCTTTGCCTGTTTCATACATGGTTTCAATCACCTTATCGAGCGATACGCGTGGCTCGCTGGCGCGGCGCATTGCCATTCTTGCAGCGTTGATGGCTTTCACGGAGGCAATGGCGTTGCGTTCGATGCACGGCACCTGAACCTGACCCGCAACCGGATCGCACGTTAGCCCCAGATTATGTTCCATACCGATTTCTGCCGCGATGCACACCTGCTCCGGGTTAGCGCCGAGAAGCTCTGCCAGACCGGCCGCGGCCATCGAACAGGCCACGCCGACTTCTCCCTGACAGCCCACTTCCGCACCGGAAATAGAGGCGTTCATTTTGTAGAGCATGCCGATAGCGCCGGATGCCAGGAAGTAGCGTAGGTAAGATTCTGGGGTGACTGGTTGAACGTAGCGATCGTAATAGGCCAGCACGGCGGGAATAATGCCGCACGCACCGTTAGTGGGGGCAGTGACCACGCGTCCGCCTGCCGCATTTTCTTCCGACACCGCCATTGCGAACATGTTAACCCAGTCCATCGCATCCATCGGGTCGTTAGAAAAACGATCGTTGATGAACAGCAGACGATGCAGCGCCGATGCCCGGCGGGGAACGCGTAACGGGCCAGGCAACACGCCTTCCGTATTCATGCCGCGATGCATACAGTCCTGCATGGTTTTCCACACATCGGCAAAGTAGTGCTCAAGCGCTTCCCGACCATGCATCGCAATCTCGTTTTTCAGGACGATGGCGGATAAAGACAGGCAGTGATCGTGGCAGTGTTGCAGCAGTTTCTGGGCAGAAAAGAACGGATAGGGTGCGCTTTCCTCAGCCAGATTGGGTTTGCCGAAGTTTTCCTGATCGACGACGAATCCGCCCCCGATGGAGTAATACGTTTTGCTATAAACCTGCTCTTGTCCGCTGTAGGCACGAAGGGTCATACCGTTTTCATGCAGTGGCAGGTTCTCAGGCTGGAAACGCAGGGACGTATCCAGAGGGAAACTGACCTCATATTGACCGTTGAGTATCGGTAATCGCTGAGTCTCTTTCACCTGTTGAATAAACGCCGGAATGCTATCGATGTTGACGCTATCTGGCAGGTTGCCAGCTAGCCCCATAATGATGGCGATATCGGTATGGTGTCCCTTTCCTGTCAGGGAGAGCGAGCCGTAAATATCAACGACGATGCGTGTCACCGATGAGATAAGCCCACGATTCACCAGATCGTCGGTGAACATTTTGCCCGCTTTCATTGGGCCAACGGTATGAGAACTGGACGGGCCGATACCGATTTTGAAGATATCAAATACGCTGACCATAGCGATTTCCTTAAAAAAACGCCGATAGTTAAATAACGTATCGGCGTTAAAGTCGAGTGGGGGGCTTACAGCAGATCGCGCAGGCTGTAAACGATGGCAGAAATAGCGATCAGTCCCATCAGGGTGACAAAAACGTTACTGATGTGGCCGCTGTATTTCTTCATTGCCGGGACTTTCTGAATGGCGTACATCGGCATCAGGAACAGCAGGCATGCGATAATCGGGCCGCCCAATGTTTCGATCATGCCCAGAATGCTTGGGTTCAGCGTCGCTACAATCCAGGTTGTGACCAGCATGAACAGCGCAGTGATGCGGTTCAATTTGGTGTGGGAAATGGTTTTTCCTCTGCTGCGCAGGGTTTTCACGATCATGCCGTTAAAGCCTTCGCCCGCCCCCAGATAGTGACCCAGGAACGATTTAGAGATCGCGATGGTGGCAATAACCGGTGCCAAATAGCCCATGACCGGGTTGTTAAAGTGGTTCGCCAGATAGGACAGAATAGAAATGTTCTGTGTTTTCGCTTCCATCAGCTCAGCCGGAGACAGGCTCAGTACGCAACTGAAGACGAAGAACATCACGGTCAGTACCATCATGATGTGGCTGTAAGACAAAATGCGTGAGCATTTTTTCTCTGCGTCATCGCCATATTCTTTCCGTTTGGCAACGGCGAAAGAAGAGATGATCGGCGAGTGGTTGAAGGAGAAAACCATCACCGGAATAGCCAGCCATAATGTTGCCAACAGACCGTTGCCCGTGACGCTGGAACTCAGAGAAATGTTTTCAAAAACAGAGGTATTCCAGTTTGGAATTAAATAAAACGCCAGCAACATCAGCACGGCAACAAAAGGATAAACCAGAATGCTCATTGCCTTAACGATCATTGCTTCACCGAAGCGAACAATAAACATTAGCCCGAGAATCAATATTAATGACAGCACGGCACGCGGTGGAGAAGGCAGATGTAATTGGTGAGTAATAAAGCTATCTACCGTATTGGTAATGGCGACGCTATAAACTAATAGGATCGGATAAATAGCGAAAAAATAAAGCAAAGTGATTAATTTACCTGCACCAACGCCGAAATGTTCTTCAACAACTTCGGTAATATCTTCGCCACCTTTTTTGCCAGATAATACAAAACGGCATAAAGCACGGTGAGAATAATATGTCATCGGAAAAGCAATCAGCGCCATGATAATTAACGGAATTAAACCGCCAATACCTGCATTGATAGGTAAGAATAACACACCAGCGCCGATGGCTGTGCCGTAGAGGCCCAGCATCCAGACGGTATCGCTTTTACGCCATCCTGAAGCCTGTTCTAACACCTGGCTGCTATCTTGAATTGTGCTCATTTACTGGTTTCTCCTCGGTGAACACATTAATACCCGTCGTACTGGGGTATAAAAATTACAGTACCGGCAACTTGCCGTTACAGAGTTTGAAAAACGAACAAGACATATTGCTAATTATGTCAACAGGTCAATACTGTTTTGTGGCGGCATTCTATATCGTGGTGGTCAGCGAATAATATTGAGGCGATCACATAAATGAATTGACGGGAAATATTTTAATAAATTTCCGCGGGAATTAAAATATCAATCCTGATACTTTATTTTAAATATTTTTAACGGCTCGTTATTGATACTTTATTTAATTGCTGGGTGATAAAAAATGAACAATAAATAAAATAAAGGGTAGCTGAAATAATAAACGCAATTTTTCTGATGTCACGCGCGATGATGGTTTTTCTCTGTTTGACGAGACGGTATCGCAAGTGTGCTTCCTGCGCACGCATCGAATCGTGTTGTTATTCACCGTGGACGATTAACAGACGAGGCGGTTATCCGACAGGCTGTAACCTGCCGGATAACGGTTGCCTGGCCGTCAGGCGGTGAGTTTTTCTTCTGCCCACGCCAGACCGCTGTGGTATTCCTCTGGTAAGAGAGGGGCCAGCGATTGCAGCGAGCGTCTTAACTGTGCGGCATTCGACGACGATAGGTTGAGATGTCCCACTTTGCGACCAGGGCGAACGGCTTTCTCATACCAGTGCAGATGTACCAACGGCAGTGTCAGCCAGTCGATATTTACGTCGGTGCCAATCAGGTTGACCATCACCGACGGTGTTTCGACGACGGGTTCCGGCAGCGGCAGATCGAGAATGGCGCGCAGGTGCAGTTCAAACTGGCTGATCGACGCGCCATTTTGTGTCCAGTGTCCGCTATTGTGTACGCGTGGTGCCAGTTCGTTAATGAGCAAGCGATCGCCGACGATAAAGCATTCCATCGCCATCACGCCTACATAGCCCAGCGCATTCATAATGGCGGACAACATCTGCTCAGCCTGCTGTTGCAACTGTGGATCGGGCTGAGGGAAGGCGACGCTGGTGCGCAGAATGCCATCCTGATGCAGGTTGTGGGTGAGCGGATAGAACACGCATTTACCGTGCGTATTGCGCGCGCCAACCAGCGAGACTTCGCCGGAAAAATTAATGCCTTGCTCAACGATGCATTCGCCGTAGCAATCAGCGGGCAGCGTCTGTTGTTCGCCGTCGCGCAAGCGCCACTGTCCACGACCGTCGTAACCACCAACGCGGCGTTTAACGATAGCCAATTCACCTAATGAGGCGAAGACGTGTGGCCATTCATCGGCACCGGCCAGCAATTGCCAGGGGGCGGTTGCCAGATTCAGTGAGTCCAGCAGTTGCTTTTGCGTCAGGCGATCGGCCAGACGGGGGAAAATATCACGGTTCGCAAACGCCGTGTGTTCGGCCAACTCACGAGTGAGGGCGGTTTCCGGCCAACGCTCAATCTCGGCGGTAATCACACTGTTATGAAACGGCACCGATTCCGGCTCAGCATCCAGCCCAACGGGATAAACGGCGATCCCTAACGGTTCGCCCGCCTGACGCAGCATTCTGCCCAACTGACCATTGCCTAATACGCAGACCGGTTTCATGCCTCCTCCCGCGGATCGGGATGAGAGAGCACGTCATCGGTTTGCGCCTGACGCCAGTCGGCCAGTCGGATGGCGATGCCACGATCGTGCAGGGCGAGAATTTGTGCGGCCAGCAGCGCCGCATTTGCAGCGCCCGCTTTGCCAATGGCCAACGTGCCAACCGGAATACCACGAGGCATTTGGACGATAGAATACAGGCTGTCTACACCGCTCAGCGTTGAGCTTTGTACCGGTACGCCAAGCACGGGAACCAGCGTTTTCGCTGCCAGCATACCCGGCAGGTGCGCCGCGCCGCCTGCGCCTGCGATAATCACATCAAAACCATTTTGTGCCGCTTGTTCTGCAAAGCTGAACAGCTTGTCTGGCGTCCGGTGTGCGGAAACGACTTCGGTATGAAAAGGAATGTTCAGCGTGGTGAGGATTTCCGCAGCAAACTGCATGGTGGCCCAGTCACTCTTTGAACCCATGACGATGGCAATTTTAGCCGGGGCAACGTTGGATGACATGCCTGTAACGCTCCTGTAGTTGTACCTATAATTGTACGTGTTCGTGACGCGTTCGCGTCGGCCAGACAGGGAGGGTCTGGCGTTGAGGGCGTAGAGCATATCACGCCATTATGGCGAGGAAAACGGTTGCGTATGCGGAAATGCTGGGGGAATAAGGTGAGAGACTGTTAAGTCAATGGCTGGAAACGCATTAAAATGGGAAGGAAATCAGTTCGATATTTTGTGGCGTGACCTTAATCATCGACCCTTCTTCATGCCAGGCTCCCAGAACCGCGCGGCGGCCATCAGACTCACCAAGATCGACCTGATGAATGGCAGGACGGTGGGTGTGGCCGTGGATCATCGTCTTCACCTGATAATGCCGTAGGCGTTCAAGCACGGCGTCGTGATTGACATCCATAATCTGCTGCGATTTTTTCTGGTTTTCCTGCTGGCTGGTCGCCCGCATCTTCGCCGCGATTTTCACGCGTAATGACAAAGGCAATAGCAGGAAGAGTCGCTGAATGAACGGGTTGTGGACCCGGCGACGGAATTGTTGGTAGTGATAATCGTCGGTACACAGCGTATCGCCATGCAGAATAAGGATCTTCTGGCCGTAGAGGTCGAGCACGGTTTCCGTTGGCAGCAGCCTCATTCCGCTTTGTCTGGCAAAACGCTTACCGATCAGGAAATCACGGTTACCGTGTACGAAATAGCAGGGAATACCGCGCTGATGTAAGGCATAGAGTTCCGCAGCAATGGTCGTATGCAGCGGCTGGGGATCGTCGTCACCAATCCAGGCATCGAACAGATCGCCAAGAATGTACAGCGCATCGGCATGAATCGCATCATGGCGTAAAAAACGCAGAAAACCGGCGGTAATCGCCGGTTCATGAAGACTTAAATGCAGATCGGCAATGAACAGCGTTGCCATGCAAGTCGAATTATTCGCTGACCGTTACGTGGGTAATCACCACGTCTTCTTTCGGTACGTCCTGGTGCATGCCGCTGCGGCCGGTGGCTACGCCTTTGATTTTATCAACGACGTCCATGCCTTCAGTGACTTCAGCGAAAACGCAGTAGCCCCAGCCATCAGCACGCTCTGAACGGAAGTTCAGGAAGTCGTTGTCAACAACGTTGATAAAGAACTGGGCAGTGGCAGAGTGTGGATCGTTGGTACGAGCCATGGCCAGCGTGCCACGCGCGTTTTTCAGGCCGTTATTGGCTTCATTTTTGATTGTCGCGTTGGTTTCTTTTTGATCCATACCGGGAGCGAAGCCGCCGCCCTGGATCATGAAACCATTAATCACACGGTGGAAGATCGTGTTGTCATAAAAACCGCTGCGGCAGTAGTTCAGGAAGTTTTCTACGGTAACCGGCGCCTTGTCTGCAAACGTATTAATAACGATATCGCCGTGATTGGTATGAAGCGTAATCATAATAATGAACCCTAGATAGCCTTAGTGATAAGAGTGTTGTTCACAAAAGGCGGTGAACAACAAGAGCGCTGTTATAGCATAACTGGTCGATTGAGTCAGCAGTTCACGTTTTACCGCGCAGCGGTTGGCGGTTAGCTGGATGAGAAAATCGTATAAAAAGGTTTACTACTCTGATTTTGGTAGGCGTTAGATCACGAATGCACGGCAGAATAGTGCGCAATTAAGGCGTTAATCAGGTAAGAGAGACTTTTAAAAACAAATAAATTGATCAATTTTCGTAATTATAGTTAATTAATTTGAATGAAATTTTTATTGCCCCAGATCAATGTTTTGCGTAATCAACGTGTTCTTTTTTTGTGGCTCAGATTAATCTGAGAGTAATTCTTATTCTTCCTACATAACTCTAAAGAGATAGGTGAACTATGCTGGGTATTCTGGATGGTGTTAACCGTTTATTAGACAAACCGGACTTTGGCAAACTGTTTTTGCGCGTATCTTTCAGCGTGTTGATGCTGTTTCATGGCTGGCATAAACTACATGGTGGCATTGGTTTCATTGAAGGTATGCTGACCAATGCTGGTATCCCTGCTTTTGTCGGTTACGGGGTTTATATCGGGGAAATCATTATCCCTATCATGATGATTCTCGGTATTCTGACTCGTCCTGCGGCGCTGATTTTTTCTTTCACAATGGTCGTTGCTGCGTTGCTCGTTCATTCCGGCGATTTCTTGTCTCTGGAAAAAACCGGTGCGTGGGCGGTTGAAGGGGCGGCTGTGTTCTTCTTTGCGGGCATCGCCATTGCTCTGCTCGGTAGCGGTAAATACTCTGTGATGTCGAATCCGCGCTGGCGTTAATGGTTTTCTGTCGGCGGATTCTTTTTTGTCAGTAGCAACTAATGGTGTGAAATGACCCGGAAAATCCGGGTCATTTCATTTTTATCCTTTCTCGCCGATTCCCTCTTCTTATTCACCTTGCAATACAGTAGGGTTCAGGTTTCAATACGCCGTTGGGTATCAACCCTGAATGCATTGATGTTACTGACGCTAACGGCGGCTGTGATTGACCTATCGTGTGTATGCTACGTTTTTGAGTGCTATGTTTTTTAACACGATGCCTTTTGAACGTTGTGCGGTTGTGCAAACCATTTCTTTGAAAACCATTTTTTTGTGAAAACCATTTTTTATAAAAACACTGGAACGCCCTGATGCTAAAGATTTTTAATACGCTGAGTCGCCAAAAAGAGGAATTTAAACCCATCCACGCCGGTCAGGTGGGAATGTATGTGTGTGGCATCACCGTTTATGACCTGTGTCATATCGGTCACGGGCGTACTTTCGTGGCGTTTGATGTGGTGGCGCGGTATTTACGGTATCTGGGATATTCACTGAAATATGTGCGTAATGTCACCGATATTGACGACAAAATTATCAAACGTGCGGCCGAAAATGGGGAAACCAGCGACCAACTGACGACCCGCATGATTGCAGAGATGCACGCCGATTTTGATGCGTTGAATATTCTGCGCCCGGATGCCGAGCCGCGTGCGACGCACCACATTGCCGATATCATCGAGATGGTAGAAACGCTGATTGCCCGTCGCCACGCTTATGTTGCGAGTAATGGCGATGTGATGTTCTCCGTTGATACCGCGCCGGGCTACGGTGTGCTGTCTCGTCAGGATCTGGAACAATTGCAGGCTGGCGCACGCGTTGAAATTACTGAAGTGAAGCGCAATCCGATGGACTTCGTGCTGTGGAAAATGTCCAAGCCGGGTGAACCGCACTGGTCTTCTCCGTGGGGAGAAGGGCGCCCTGGCTGGCACATCGAATGTTCTGCCATGAACTGCAAACAGCTGGGCACGCATTTTGATATTCACGGCGGCGGTTCCGATTTGATGTTCCCGCACCACGAAAACGAGATCGCGCAGTCCAACTGTGCACACGACGGTTCGTATGTGAATTACTGGATGCACTCCGGCATGGTGATGGTTGATCGCGAGAAGATGTCAAAGTCGCTCAACAATTTCTTCACCGTTCGTGATGTGCTGGCGTACTACGATCCAGAAACCGTACGTTACTTCCTGATGTCAGGCCACTATCGTAGCCAGTTGAACTACAGCGAAGACAACCTGAAACAGGCGCGTGCGGCGTTAGAACGTCTGTATACGGCGCTGCGCGGAACGGATCCGGAGGTTGCGGCGCACGGCGGTGACGAGTTTGAAGCCCGCTTCCGCGAAGCGATGGATGACGATTTCAACACGCCGGAAGCCTACTCGGTATTGTTTGATATGGCGCGTGAAGTTAACCGCCTGAAAGCGGAAGATGTGCAGGCGGCGAATCAGTTGGCATCGGCACTGCGTAAACTGTCTGGCGTGCTTGGCCTGCTGGAACAGGAGCCAGAGCAGTTCCTGCAAAACGGCGCGCAGGTGGATAATGACGAAGTGAAAGAAATCGAAGCGTTAATCCAGCAGCGTAAAGATGCGCGCGCGTCGAAAGACTGGGCGCTGGCAGATCAGGCACGCGATCGACTGAATGAAATGGGGATCGTGCTGGAAGACGGCCCGCAAGGAACGATCTGGCGCCGTAAGTAACGCCGATCTTTCTGTAAATAAAAAGCCCGCAACGTCTACATTGCGGGCTTTTTTTTCACCATTGTCGATATCTTAAATGATCGATGTTTTAAATGATCGATGCCTTAAGTGTTAGTCGGCGATTTTTACCGTTTGGCCATCGAACTGAACGGTTTGACCCGTGACGATTTTGCAACGCTTACGCGTTTCCGTCTGGCCGTCAACAGTCACGTCGCCAGCGGCGATAGACAGTTTGGCCGCTGCGCCGCTTTCACTCCAGCCCAGCAATTTCAAGAGGTCGCACAGCTCAACGTGCGGATGCTTTTCAAGATGAAACGTTGTCATAAATTCCTGCTTATCGGTGTTCTACCCACGGCGTTACTCGGCGTGGTCGTGATACTCTTCGCACGCCTGTAGCGTATTTTGAATCAGTGTGGCAACGGTCATTGGGCCGACGCCGCCCGGTACGGGGCTGATATAGGATGCTTTTTCCTGCGCGGTTTCAAATTCCACATCGCCGACCACTTTGCCGCTTTCCAGACGGTTGATACCCACGTCCAGCACAATCGCGCCTGGTTTAATCCATTCGCCAGGGATGAAGCCCGGTTTACCCACAGCGACAACCAGCAGATCGGCATTTTCAATATGGTGACGCAGGTTTTTGGTGAAGCGGTGCGTGACGGTCGTGGTGCAGCCTGCCAGCAGCAGCTCCAAGCTCATCGGACGGCCCACAATATTAGACGCGCCGACGACCACGGCATTCAGCCCGAAGGTATCGATATTATAGCGCTCAAGCAGCGTGATGATGCCACGTGGCGTACAGGCGCGCAGCAGCGGAGCTCGCTGGCACAGCCGACCCACATTGTAAGGATGGAAGCCATCAACATCTTTACTTGGCGCGATGCGTTCGATCACTTTGGTGTTATCAATGCCTTCCGGTAAAGGAAGCTGAACCAGAATGCCGTCAATCGTCTGGTCGGCGTTGAGCTGGTCGATAAGTGCTAGCAGCTCGGGTTCCGTGGTGGTGATGGGTAAATCATAAGAGCGAGAGATAAAGCCGACTTCTTCACACACCTTACGCTTGCTGGCGACATAAATCTGTGATGCCGGATTTTCGCCGACCAGCACAACAGCCAGACCCGGTGCGCGTTTTCCTGCTGCTAAACGCTGCGTGACTCGTGCGGCAACTTCGTCTTTGACCTGCTGCGCAATCGTTTTACCATCAATAATCTTTGCTGCCATCTGAGATGAGACCCATCAATGTGAAATAGGGGGGAGATGGCCGCTATTCTGTCAGAAGCTGTGCGTGCTGTCAGGTATTGCATCAATATTATTGAGATTGCTTTCGCTATTCACAGACCTCGATACGATTTTTACCGCCTTTTTTGGCGCGATACAGCGCTTCGTCAGCGATCTCAATAACTTTCGATACCTCTTGTGGTGGGTTTGTCACGTTAAAGATATAGACACCTGCACTAATGGTGACAATTTTTTCCGGGAACAATGTGATTTCATGCGGGATTCGCGCCTCACGCACGGCATCCAATGCCCGTTGAGCCAGCATGATGGCGCCTTGTCTGTCCGTCTCGGTGATAATAATGGCGAATTCTTCGCCGCCGTAGCGGGCAACCAAGTCTTCTTTACGTTTTGGCATGCTTTCCAGTATCTGACCAATCTTGCGTAAGCATTCATCGCCCGCTACGTGCCCGTAATGGTCATTATATTTTTTGAAGGCATCAACGTCGATCATGATCAGTGCCATGTATTGCTCTGTGTTTGAAACACGTAGCAAATTTTGCTGCAAGAAAATATCAAACTGACGACGGTTAGCTAATCCTGTCAGGCTGTCAAACAGAGCCAGTGTGTGAAGGGTGCGGTTGACGGAGGTCAATTCATCACGAACAAGGGCCAAGTTGAGTTGGTTTCTTAAATTGATGCGGATTTGTTTTAGGATGATTAGACTCAGCAGTGTCATGGTGAACAATAAACTTAGCGTAATCACACCGTAGATGATGCTGTCAGTCCTCCATTGACTGAGTGAAAGATTGAGGTCGTAACCTACCGCCATAACAATGGAGTAGCGTTTTAATTTTGTGTAGCCATAAATCCGTTCAATGTTATCCAGTGTGGGGACGAATGTTGTGGTGCCACTTTCGGACTTTTTCAGATATTCAGACACGCGCGAGCCACTGAACAGATTACGGTCGATGTAAGAATCGTCATAAGGGCGGTTGTACAGTATTTTTCCGTCAGAGAGCAGGAGCGCGATCGTGTCTGTGTCTTCCATCGCGTAGTAACCGTAATACTGTTTGAAATAATCGAGAGAGAGTGAGGCGAGCAACACCCCTTTAAAACTGCCGTCTGGATTGTTGATACGCATAGAAACAGGAATGACCAGATCCCCTGTAGAACGGCTTCTGATGACACTGCCGATGTGCGGGCTTTGCCCTACATTATTTTGATGATATTTGAAATATTCTCTGTCTGTATAATTACTCTTTGATGGGTTGGTAATTCCAGAGTTGGTGACCCATTCTCCTTTCTCATTGTAGATAAAAATGCCGTGTAACTGAGGCATTGTGGCCTTTCTGACTTTTAATATTTCACCGAGTTTGATGAGTTGCTCTGGCGCTAACCCCTCTTTATCGATACGTGATTGTAAATCCTGTAACAGAACATCTATTTGCGAAAAGGTATCTTCAGCATGGCGTGCCAGCGACAGAGACAGATTTTTGACATCTCGCTCTGTGGAATTGATAAGCTGTTGACGAGAATTGACGATCTCCCACCCGTTCAACGTCACTATAGTCGTGATAATGAAGAGCATAAAAATGATCATCAATTTTTGCAGCGGCATTTGATAGTGGTCAGCGTTGTCGTGCGTGCTGTCCTTCATTGTGCGTCCCATCCCTAGCCAGAAATATGACTGATGATAAGTGTAGACGTTTCTGCCATTTGCGCTGTGATTGATGAGAATTGCTTATGATTTTTTGCCGGATTTTATCGAACAATAAGTCGCTTTGATAATAAGGTAACCCCTCTGGATTTCGTCTCCATCTACCGTTGATAAAAACGCTAAAATAAAGCGGTATCATCATGCTTATTTACTAAAATCATCTACGATAAATGATGTTGTGTCACATAACGTCATGAAAATTCGTTTTTATGCTAACGATTAGAGAACGTCACAAGGTGTAAGGAAATTTTTATTTATCATTAAATACGCTATGTTTAATTGGCGTTTAACTGTAATTGCTAATGATAAGGCTATTGTGTTTTTTACGTTTCGGATAATGAGAGTGACGTGTATGTGGTGTGACCATCGTGAGAAAGGGACAAGAAATAAATTGAAATGTAACCTCTCTATTCAGAGTGAAAAATAAGAAAGATACTGCGGTGCAATATGGTTTTCAGCCAGTGGTGAAATAAAGAGCCCTTCATGAAAATAGCGATTAGCGGAACGGGATATGTCGGTTTATCGAATGGATTATTATTGGCACAACAGCATCAGGTTGTGGCATTAGATATTGTAGCTGAAAAAGTGGCGATGCTGAATCAACGAAAATCGCCGATTAATGACGCCGAGATTGAGCGTTTTTTACAACACGAAACGCTGAATTTTTCCGCTACGCTGGATAAACATGAAGCGTATGTCGATGCGCAGTTCGTGATTATCGCGACGCCAACAGATTACGATCCGCAGACGAACTATTTCAATACGTCGTCGGTAGAGGCAGTCATTCGCGATGTGCTAGCGATGAATCCGCAGGCCATTATGGTGATTAAATCGACGGTACCTGTGGGGTTCACCGAGAAAATCAGCCAGCAGTTGGATACGGATAACATCATTTTTTCACCCGAGTTTCTGCGTGAAGGAAAGGCGCTGCACGACAACCTTTACCCGTCGCGGATTGTGGTGGGTGAACGCTCGGAAAGGGCCAGATTCTTCGCTAACCTATTGATGGAATGCGCATTAAAAAAAGATATTCGCGTGCTGTTTACCGACCCGACAGAGGCCGAAGCGATAAAACTGTTTGCGAATACTTTCCTGGCAATGCGCGTCGCCTACTTTAACGAACTGGACAGCTATGCCGAATCGCTGGGGCTGAATACCCGGCAAATTATTGAAGGTGTGTGCCTCGATCCGCGTATCGGCAACTACTACAACAATCCTTCTTTCGGCTATGGCGGCTACTGTTTGCCGAAGGATACCCGACAGCTTTTGGCTAACTATCGTACGGTTCCGAATAACCTTATCAAGGCGATCGTGGACGCAAACCATACGCGGAAAGACTTCATCGCCGACACGATTATTCGCCGTCATCCGAAAACTGTCGGCGTTCATCGTCTTATCATGAAAGCCGGGTCGGATAATTTTCGCTTTTCCTCCATTCAGGGCATTATGAAAAGGATAAAAGCGAAAGGAATCAATGTCGTGGTTTATGAACCGGGGATTGATGGCGATGATTTCCTGGATTTCCCTGTCATTCACCAACTCGATAGTTTCAAACAACAGTGTGACATTATTATTACCAACCGTTATGCCGACGAATTAAAAGATGTGATAGGGAAAGTTTATACCAGAGACTTATTTGGTGAAGATTGATTTCTTGTTGTAAATAAATAAATCGACATTTCGCTATTAGCGGAAAGTTCATTTTTGCATTGTAATTAATTATGTTTTTTGCCGCTTGTCACGTTGTGCCGTTTATCTATGGTTTTATGATTGTCGTAATAAATTAAGGTTGGCTTAAGGCTTCGTTATTTAGACTGCTCAATGATGATTTGTCGCCATTATTTATTTTGGGAATACGTTATGACGGATTTTTTGCCTTTTTCCCGCCCGAATATGGGCGAAGAGGAAATTGCTGCCGTGGCGGAAGTATTACGTTCCGGCTGGATAACCACGGGCCCGAAGTGCCAGCAATTAGAACAGGCATTTTGCCAGCAGGTCGGGTGCCGACAGGCGATTGCGGTGAGTTCTGCGACGGGCGGGATGCACGTGACGCTGATGGCGCTTGGCATTGGCCCCGGCGACGAGGTGATTACGCCGTCCCAGACCTGGGTTTCAACCGTCAATATCATCACGCTCCTGGGAGCGGAACCGGTGATGGTTGACGTGGATCGGCATACGTTGATGGTGCGACCGCAGGATATCGAGGCAGCCATCACACCGAAAACCAAAGCCATTATTCCCGTGCACTATGCTGGCGCTCCGGCCGATCTGACGGCGCTGCGGGATATCAGCGAGCGCTACGGTATTCCGCTGATAGAGGATGCGGCGCATGCCGTCGGGACGCAATATCGCCATGAGTGGATCGGTGCACGCGGCACCGCCATTTTCTCGTTTCACGCGATTAAAAATATCACCTGTGCGGAAGGCGGCATGGTGGTGACGGACGACGAGGCGCTCGCAGAGCGTATACGCAGCCTGAAGTTTCACGGGCTAGGCGTTGATGCGTTCGACAGGCAGCGACAAGGTCGCAAGCCGCAGGCTGAAGTGGTGATGCCGGGGTTTAAATACAATCTGGCGGATATCAATGCAGCGATTGCGCTGGTTCAACTGGATAAACTCCCGGCAATCAACGCCCGCCGTCAGCAGCTTGCCGCACGTTATCTCACACAACTGCGCTCGCTGCCGCTCAAGCCGCTGGCGGTTCCTGACTATCCCCATCTGCACGCCTGGCATCTGTTTATGGTGCGCGTGGATGAAACGCGGTGCGGTATATCGCGCGATAGCCTGATGGCGGCACTGCAAGCGCGCGGCATTGGCACCGGGCTGCATTTCAGAGCGGTGCATACGCAGAAATATTACCGTGAGCGCTATCCCCATTTGCACCTGCCGGAAACGGAATGGAATTCGGCATCGCTTATGACGCTGCCGCTGTTTCCCGATATGCAGGACAGCGATGTCGATCGCGTTGTCGCGGCGCTAACCTCGATTCTGGAGTCTGTTCGTGATTGATGACATCAAAAATGTATCTATTGTGATTCCCGTTTATAACGAAGAAGAGAGCCTGCCGGCGCTGATTGAACGCACGTTGGCGGCCTGTCGGCAGACTGGTAAACCCTGGGAAATTATTCTGGTTGATGATGGCAGCAGCGATCGCTCAGCGGACCTGCTGACTGAGGCGGCGAACGACCCGGAAAAGCACATTATCGCCGTGCTGCTGAACCGTAACTATGGTCAGCACTCGGCCATTATGGCTGGGTTTCAGCAGGCGGTGGGGGATGTGGTCATTACGCTGGATGCCGATTTGCAAAACCCGCCGGAGGAAATTCCACGGTTGGTGGAGTATGCCGCGCAAGGGTATGACGTGGTTGGCACCGTGCGGGCAAACCGGCAGGATTCGCTGTTTCGCAAGCTGGCCTCGAAAACCATCAACCTGATGATCCGGCGTTCGACCGGGAAATCTATGGCGGATTACGGCTGCATGCTACGTGCCTATCGTCGTCACATTGTCAGCGCGATGCTGCACTGTCATGAACGCAGCACCTTTATTCCTATTCTGGCCAACACGTTCGCGCGGAAAACCATCGAGATCGATGTGATGCATGCCGAGCGCGAATTCGGCACGTCCAAATACAGCTTTCTGAAGCTGATTAACCTGATGTACGACCTGCTGACCTGCCTGACGACGACGCCACTGCGCATACTCAGCCTGATTGGCAGCGTCGTCGCGCTGTCGGGTTTCCTGTTGGCGCTGTTGTTGATCGGCCTGCGTTTGTTCTTAGGGGCGGAATGGGCGGCAGAGGGGGTGTTCACGCTGTTTGCCGTGCTGTTTATGTTTATCGGCGCGCAGTTCGTCGGGATGGGGCTATTGGGAATACATCGGTCGTATCTATACCGATGTGCGGGCCCGGCCACGCTATTTTGTGCAAAAAACAGTGAGTGCGGCAACGCCACTGACCACCAGTTTACGGGATGAAGAAGAATGAAAGCGATCGTATTTGCCTACCACGATATCGGCTGCGTCGGCCTTGAGGCGTTAAAGCTCGCAGGCTATGAGATTCAGGCGGTGTTCACGCACAGCGATGCGCCGGGCGAGAATCACTTCTATGCGTCGGTGGCGAAAGCGGCAGCCGATATGGATGTGCCGGTGTTTGCGCCGGAAGACGTTAACCACCCGCTTTGGGTGAACCGCATTCGCGAACTGGCACCGGATGTTATTTTTTCCTTCTATTACCGCACGCTATTAAGTGACGACATTCTCCAGTTGCCGTCGTTTGGCGCTTTCAATCTGCACGGGTCGCTGCTGCCGCGCTACCGTGGACGGGCGCCGGTGAATTGGGTACTGGTGAACGGCGAAACGCAGACGGGCGTGACGCTGCACAAGATGGTGTCCCGCGCCGATGCCGGCGATATCGTTGCCCAGTCTGTGGTGGCGATTGACGATGAAGATACCGCGCTGACGCTGCATGGAAAATGCCGTACCGCCGCTGCGGCTTTACTGGCGCAGCAATTACCGCTGATCCGCTCGCGTGACATTATGCTAACGCCGCAGGATGACAGTCAGGCTAGCTATTTCGGACGCCGCACGGCGGCAGACGGGCTGATCGATTGGCAAAAAAGCGCCCGCGAGATCAATAACCTGATTCGCGCGGTGACGGAGCCGTATCCGGGGGCGTTTACGTTCCTCGGTGAGCGTAAAGTGATCGTCTGGCGTGCTCGTGTAGTGAAGGTTAATCGCGTTAAAAGCAACGATGTGAGAGCCAATGGCGTGAAGCATAAACCGGGCTCGATTATCTCGACATCGCCGCTGGTGGTGGCCTGTGGTGAAGACGCGCTTGAGATCGTCAGCGGACAGAGTGAGACCGGGCTGTATATGTCGGGTAGCCGACTGGCGGCGGAAATGGGCATGGTGCCCCAGGCGAAACTGGGTAACCTCGCCAGCCGTGTGCAACGACGCCGCACGCGCGTCCTGATCCTCGGTGTGAACGGTTTTATCGGTAACCATCTGACCGAGCGCCTGCTGCGTGACGATCGCTATGAGATCTACGGGCTGGATATCAGCTCAGATGCTATCGCCCGTTTTCTTGGCGATCCGCGTTTCCATTTTGTGGAAGGCGATATCAGCATCCATAACGAATGGATCGAATACCACATCAAGAAATGCGATGTCATTCTGCCGCTGGTGGCGATTGCGACACCTATCGAATACACCCGTAACCCGCTGCGCGTGTTTGAGCTGGATTTTGAAGAGAACCTGAAAATTGTGCGCGACTGCGTGCGCTACAACAAACGCATTGTTTTCCCGTCCACCTCAGAAGTGTACGGCATGTGTGATGACAAAGAGTTTGATGAAGATAACTCACGCCTGATTGTCGGGCCGATCAACAAGCAGCGCTGGATTTACTCTGTGTCCAAGCAGTTGCTGGATCGAGTGATCTGGGCGTACGGTGCGAAAAGTGGTTTACGTTTCACGCTGTTCCGTCCGTTTAACTGGATGGGGCCGCGTCTGGATACGCTGGATGCCGCGCGCATCGGCAGCTCTCGCGCCATTACTCAATTGATCCTCAATCTGGTGGAAGGATCGCCGATCAAACTGGTAGATGGCGGGGCGCAGAAGCGTTGTTTTACCGACATTCACGACGGCATCGAAGCATTGTTCCGTATTATTGAAAACCGCAACGGCCAGTGTGACGGGCAGATTATCAACATCGGTAACCCGCACAATGAAGCCAGTATCCGCGAACTGGGCGAAATGCTGCTGACCAGCTTTAATGACCATCCGCTGCGTGACCGCTTCCCGCCGTTCGCCGGGTTTATTGAAGTGGAAAGCAGCAGTTATTACGGCAAAGGTTATCAGGATGTGGCGCATCGTACGCCGAGCATTCGCAACGCCAAACGACTGCTGGAATGGGAACCGACGGTGAAGATGGAGCAAACCGTCGCGGAAACGCTGGACTATTTCCTGCGTACCGTTGATCTCCAGCACGCTGATGACGCCACGGATGCGCAGGGATGACGCGCGTCGGCCTGCGCATTGATGTCGATACCTGGCGCGGTACGCGGGACGGTGTGCCCGCGCTGCTGGATGTGTTAGCGGAGTTCGATATCCAGGCGAGTTTCTTTTTTAGCGTCGGGCCGGACAACATGGGGCGTCACCTGTGGCGCCTGCTGCGTCCGCGCTTTTTATGGAAGATGCTGCGTTCCAACGCGGCCTCGCTCTACGGTTGGGATATCTTGCTGGCCGGCACGGCGTGGCCGGGGCGCCATATCGGCGCACGGTTTGGTTCGTTAATCCGCCAGACGCACGATGCCGGGCATGAAGTGGGGTTACACGCCTGGGATCATCACGGCTGGCAGGCGAATGTCGCCCGCTGGTCGGATGCGCAATTAGCCACGCAGTTCCGTGAAGGAATAGATGCGCTGACACCGATGCTGCCATCACCGGTGCGTTGTTCTGCGGTGGCGGGCTGGCGAGCCGACTCGCGCGTTGTTGAGATGAAGCAGCGCTGGAATCTGGACTATAACAGCGACTGTCGCGGCACCCGACCTTTTCGACCCCGCCTGAAAAATGGTGAGTTGGGTACCGTGCAGATCCCGGTAACGCTGCCGACTTACGATGAAGTTATCGGTGAGCGCGTGAGTGACGGTGAATTCAACGACTTTATACTTGAGGCGATCCAGCAGGATCGCGGCGTGCCGGTCTACACCATCCATGCGGAGGTAGAAGGGGGCGCGAAGCTGGCGCTGTTCCGCCAATTGCTGCTTCGTGCCCGTCAGCAGCACATCGAATTTTGTCCGCTTTCCTCATTGCTGCCTGATGACCGCGCCACGCTGCCCGTCGGGCGGATTGACCGCGCGCCGTTTCCCGGACGGGAAGGGTGGCTTGGCGTGCAAACGGAAGAATAAATAAAGCAGGAGATAGCATGGAAAAAGGCATGATAAAGCTAAAAAGTACCGTAATACTGGTGTTATTTGCTTTGCTCTACCTGTTGCCGCTTAATGGCCGCTGGCTGTGGTCACCGGATGAAACGCGCTATGCGGAAATCAGCCGCGAGATGCTTCAGCGTGGCGATTGGATCGTGCCGCATTTGCTGGACGTTCGCTACTTTGAGAAACCCGTTGCAGGCTACTGGCTGAATAACATCAGCCAGTGGTTATTGGGTCATACCAATTTTGCCGTGCGTTTTGGTTCGGTATTTTCTACTGCGCTGAGCGCGCTGCTGGTGTTTTGGCTGGCGATGCTGTTGTGGAAAAACCGGCGTACAGCTCTACTGGCGGCGACGATCTATCTGACATCGCTGCTCGTGTATGGTATCGGCACGTACAGCGTGCTCGATCCCATGGTGACGCTCTGGATGACGGCGGCGCTGTTCAGCCACGTGCTGATTCAGCGTGCTACGCTGACGCGCGAACGGCTTATGGCCTGGGGGCTGATGGGGCTGGCCTGTGGCATGGGATTTATGACCAAAGGCTTTCTGGCGCTGGCCTTGCCGGTCATCAGCGTGCTGCCGGTAGCGCTGGCGCAAAAGCGGATTAAGGAATTGCTGCTGTTCGGGCCGCTGGCGATTGTCGTTGCGGTATTGCTGAGTGCGCCGTGGGCGCTGGCGGTGCATGCGCGAGAAGCCGATTACTGGCATTACTTCTTTTGGATTGAGCATATCCAGCGTTTTGCAGAAGACGATGCGCAGCATAAAGCACCGTTCTGGTATTACCTGCCAGTCCTGATTGTCGGCGCATTCCCCTGGCTAGCGCTGCTGCCGGGCGCGTTGCGTAGCGGTTGGACGGAACGAAAAGCGAACCCGGAACGGTTCCTCCTGCTGTGCTGGATGGTGATGCCGCTGCTGTTTTTCAGCATCGCTAAAGGCAAGCTACTGACTTATATTTTGCCGTGCTTTGCCCCGCTGGCATTGCTGATGGCGGCATGGATTTCCGGGCTGGCTCCTGCGGTACGCGAGCGTCTATTGCGCATCAATAGCTGGCTCAATATTGCGTTCGGTGGCCTGCTGGCGCTCGCTGTTGCGGCGCTTGGCCTCGGCATCATCATGCCGCATCTCTATCAACCGGGAGAAGGGCTGACTATCGTATCGGGCGTTGTCTGTTTTATCGGTTGGGTAGCCTTTGCCGTTGTCAGCCTGAAAAAGCAGCGATCGTGGGGGTATCTGGTCGCAGGCTGTCCGCTATTTCTGGCGCTGCTCGTCGGTGGAAGCATTCCGGCGAGTGTGGTCGATTCAAAGAATCCTCAAACCTTCATTCGTAGCCACCAGCCACTGCTGGAGGAGAGCCGCTATGTCCTTAGCGATGAAGTTGGGCTGGCAGCCGGGCTGGCGTGGGAGCTCAAACGTAGCGATATCACCTTGTTCAAGGCGCGGGGCGAATTGAATTACGGGCTGAACTACGCCGACTCCACTGACAGTTTTGTGGACGAGGGGGCTTTCCCGGCCTGGCTTGCTGAGAAACGGCGGAGCGGAAATGTCGCGCTGGTGCTAAAGGTTGATAGGGATACCGATGAGGAATACCGTAGCCTGCCCGCGCCCGATCAGTTGAAAAAATCGCACCGCTACGTGTTGCTGTTTTATAAGCAGATAGCGCCATGAGTTATCTACTGGTGGCTATCGTCTGCCTGCTGACCAGCCTGGGACAACTGTGCCAGAAACAGGCGGCGGAGTGCTGGCGGCGTTTGCCGACGGAGAGACGCCAGCGCGTAACGCTCGGGTGGCTGATGCTGGCGGCGTTGCTGCTGGGTATCGGGCTATTGCTGTGGCTGGTGGTGTTGCAGCATATTCCGCTCGGCGTGGCGTACCCGTTGCTGAGCGTCAATTTTGTTCTGGTTACGCTGCTGGCGCACTACTGGTTTGGCGAACGCGTGGACCGTCACCACTGGTGGGGTATTGCGCTGATTGTCACCGGTATCTACCTGATGCAGGGGGGATGATGGCGAAGAAAGGCTATGCCTGGGCGCTTGGTAGTATCGTGTTAGCCAGCGCCGCGCAGGTGTTAATGAAAAGCGGGATGCTGGCGCTGCCGAGTATTTCCCTGACGCATTGGCCTCCGCTGAGTACCTTAATGGGCGGCTGGCCTGTGATTACGGTGATCGGCGGGATAGTTTGCTACGGCCTGTCGATGGTGTGCTGGTTCATGGTGCTGCGCTATCTGTCGCTCAGTCGTGCCTATCCGCTGATTAGCCTGAGCTATGCGGTGGTCTATCTGGCGGCGGTTTTCCTGCCGTGGCTGAATGAACCGATGAGCCTGCGTAAAAACCTCGGCGTTTTGATTATCATGCTGGGCGTCTGGCTGGTGAGTCGTCACGCTCAGACGGCGCGCTAAACCGCCTGAGCGTGCCGCTAGCGGTTGATTACTGACTGAAGACGTGTGCGGTCCCTGTGACGCTCAGGCTGACCTGTTGGCCAACGGAGAAAGCGGCGTGGCTGACGGTTTTCAGTTCAATGATGTCGGCTGTGGCATGGTGGACGTGCAGCGTCAGCGTAGAGACGAAGCCGGAAAAATCAACTTTACGGATGGTTGCACGAATCGTCGCTGCGCGATTCCCCACAATATTATCGATCTCAGCGCTATCGACCCCTGCATCATGAATCGCGATCTGTTCCGGACGGAGCATGATGCGGGCTTTACCGCTTGCGGTTGGACGATCCACTGCGATGCGCCCAAGCAGGCAGTCGGCCTGACCGCCAGTCACCTGCGCATCGAGAATTAGCGTTTCGCCAAGGAAGGTCGCGATGTCTTCGCTGGCAGGCTGATGGTAAAGCATCCACGGCGAGCCGGATTGCGACAGTTGGCCGTCACGCATGACGACGACCCGATCGGCAAAAGACAGCGCTTCCCCCTGATCGTGGGTCACCAGAATCGATGCCACGTTAGCCTGTTGTAATACGTCCATCACCGCTTTATGGGTGGTGGCACGCAGGCCGGTGTCCAACGCGGAAAAGGGTTCGTCCAGCAGCATCAACGCAGGGCGCTGTGCCAGTGCGCGAGCCAGAGCGACACGCTGTTGCTGTCCGCCGGAAATCTCATGCGGCGAGTGTTTCTGTAAATGCGCGGGAAGGGAAACCAGCGCCATCAACTCATCCACGCGTTTTTGTTTTTCCGCCTTTGCGCCTTTTAGCCCAAAAGCGATGTTGTCCGCGATGCAAAGATGTGGGAACAACGCGCCATCCTGCGGGACATAGCCGATTCCACGCTGATGGGCGGGGACGGAAAGCCCGTTATCGCAGAGCGTTTGTCCATTCAGCGTGATGACGCCGGTATCCGGTTTTTCAAAACCTGCAATCAGGCGCAACAGCGTGGTTTTTCCCGAGCCTGACGGGCCGACAATCGCCGTGCGGCGGCTGTTTTCTAACGTCAAATGAATGTCAGACAGCACGGTGCGTCCGTTAAAGCCTTTACTGACGCGATGAAGTTCCAACATGATTATAGCCCCGCCATTTTTTGTGATTGCGTGTAGAGAAACCAGGTCCACGGTAGTGACAGTAACACCAGAATAAGCGCGTAAGGTGCCGCCGCGGGATAATCGATCTCACTGGTGAGCGCCCAAAATCCGGTTGCCAGCGTGCGGGTGCCGTTGGGTGCCAGCAGCAGCGTAGCGGTCAGTTCGTTGACGATCGCCAGAAAGACGAGCGTTGCCCCGGTGGCGACGCCGGGCGCGGCCAGCCGAATGGTCACGGTCATCAGCGTCTGCAACGGTGAACGCCCCAGACTGGCCGCGACCTGCTCCAGCTCCACGGGCGCCTGCGCGATACCCGCGCGCAGATTAACTAGCGCCCTTGGCATAAACATCAACAGATAAGCCAGCAGTACGGTGAATTCAGTCTGGTAGAGTGGCCTGATGAGGTGAATCGTGGTGGTCACCAGCGCCAGCGCGACGACGATACCCGGCAGAGAACTGGTGATGTAATTGCATCCTTCCAGCAACCGATACAGGCGACTGGGGTGGCGGATCGTCAGCCAGGCCATCGGGATCGCCGCCAGCGTCGTCAGTGCGGCACCGCTCAGCGACAGCGTCATGGTCTGGCGAAACGCAGCGAGCAACTCGCGGCGCAGCCAGACTTCCCAGCCGCCAAACCACAGCCAGCGAAACAGCGTAATAAAAGGCACGCCGAGCGTTAGCACGACCAGCGCTGTCAGTAGCAGCAACGCCAGTGAAAGATAAAGCGGCGACAGGCGTATTGGCGTGACAGCCTGCGGTGCGCCGGAACCGACATGTGCATAACGGGTGACGCCGCGTACGCGCGCATCGGCACACAGCAGAAACAGGCACAGCAGTGCCAGTACGCCAGCCAGCATATTGGCCGCCGGGCCATTAAACGTTGACTGAAACTGATCGAAAATCGCGGTGGTAAAGGTATCGAAGCGGATCATGGCGAACAGGCCATACTCCGCCAGCAGGTGCAGCGCAATCAGCAGCAGTCCGCCTCCTATTGCCAGCTTTAGTTGCGGCAGTACCACGCGAAAAAAGACGGTCACAGGGGGGATGCCCAACGTGGCGGCGACATCTTCCAGTGCGGGATTAAGCCGTCGTAGCGTTGCGGCGCAGGGTAAATACAGAAACGGTAAATAGGCGACGACGGATAAAAACACGCCAGCCGGTAGACCGTGCAGACCGGGAGCGGCGCTGATCCAGGCATAGCTTTGCACAAATGCGGGGATCGCCAGCGGTGCGGTGAGCAGCAGTGACCACAGACGCCGGGCGGGCAGGGTGGTACGTTCCGTTAGCCAGGCTAGCAGCACGCCTAAAACGGTGCAAATGGGCAGTGTCAGGGCGATCAGCAGCACCGTGTTGGTCAGCAGTTCGCCGACGCGCGGGCGAAAAAGCAGGACGCGCGCCGTTTCCCAACCGGTATCAATGCTTACGCCAATCACAAATCCCAGTGGAATAAACCCTAGCAGGGATAGCGTCAGGGCGACGAGGGTCAGCAATGCGGCTGGCTTACGCCGTGGCGGAGAGGATGCGGTGAGCGTGGTGGTTTCGCTGTAGCTAACGTTTGTCATACGGCTTGTTGCTGCCTCGTCAGGACGATGTGTGGTGACGGTGAGACCCTGCTGAGCAGGCTCTCTGGGTGATGATTCGTCAGGGCGGGAACGCCCTGACGAAAGGGCTGTCGTTACCATCGATGCCGTGCAATTGATGTATAGCAATCGATGTGTGATAACCGACGTATTACGATCTATCGATTACAGCAGACCTGCCTGTGTCATCAGATCCACGACTTTTTTGCTGTTGAGCTTGGCGGCATCGACTTTCGGTGCATCCAGATCTTTCAGCGGAACCAGTTTGTCATTTGAGGCCGCGTTAACGCCAACGGCGTACTCAAAGGCATCGTTGGTGCGCAAGATTTCCTGACCGGACTTGCCCGTAATCCACTTAATAAAGGCCTGTGCGTCTTTCGCATGTTTGCTGGAAGCCAGTACGCCGCCACCGGAAATGCTGACAAACGCGCCCGGATCTTGATGTTTAAAGTAGTACAGCTTCGTGTTGTTACTGTTTTCACCGGTTTTAGCCTGATCGACAAAACGGTAATAGTGATAGATCACGCCGCTATCAATCTGACCCGCGTTTACGGCTTTCATCACCGTACTGTTGCCTTTGTAGGCGGTGAAGTTTTCTTTCATGCCTTTCAGCCAGTCTTGCGTGGCTTTCTCACCTTTCAGCTCCAGATAGGCGCTGACGATGGCCTGAAAATCTGCACCAGACGGGGAGGCGGCCCAGCGGCCTTTCCATTCTGGCTGCGCCAGATCGGCTAAAGATTTCGGCAGCTGCGCGTCGGTAAATTTGGTTGGGTTGTAGACAAAAACGGTGGAGCGCGCGGCAATCCCGATCCAGCGGCCGTGGGACGGACGATAGTCAGACGGCACCTGCGCGAGGGTGGTTTTATCCAGCGGAGCAAAGAGATCGGCGTTATCGACCAGCACCATTGACGGTGAGTTTTCGGTCAGGAACACATCGGCAGGGGATGATTTCCCTTCCTGCACCAGTTGGTTGCCCAATTCGGTGTCGCTGCCATTGCGCAATGTTACCTTGATGCCGGTTTCTTTGGTAAAACCGTCAACCCAGGATTTCACGAGGTTTTCATGTTGGGCATTGTAAATCACAATCCCTTCATCGTTTTCTGCTGCATTTGCCGACGCGCTGAGAGCCAAGCCGGAAGCGAATAAAACGGCTGAACTCAGTAATCCAAAACCAAGCTTCATATTATTTACCCTTATCAATACCTGTCGTGTTTGCGTATTGCTGGCCTACATGTAAGCCCGTGTGTCGCTCACGATAGCCACGCTATTTTAGCGACACTGGCCGATATGTAGCGGCAGTCGAGGAGGGATTCTACATATCGGTAATAATAATGATAGTTATTATTATTTCGCTTTCTTAAGGTTAAATTAAGGTTTTGCTGGGTGTGACATAGCGGTCATCACTTTATTTCAGTCCATGTCACAGTGTGAAATTGTATAAACCCATGGTTTAAAAAACAGTCGGGTACGTGTGTGAAATTTATTTCACCAGAAATGAGATATAACATCATGATTTACAGAAACAAATCCTGATTCATCATCTATATTTACTGTGCAGGCTGTGAGTAGCGATACAACAAATGCACCGTATTTCTTCGGTGTCACGTGCGCTTGTCTGCAATTTGGGGTTAATTGACCGACAAAAAAGTGACACAGCAACTGATATTCGGGGGAGTGAAAAATGGATGTAGAAACGCGGATGATTGAGCTCATCGTTAAATCTGGCGAAACACGTTCCTGCGCAATGGAAGCTCTGAGATCCGCTCGCCGAGGGGAGTGGGATCATGTCGATGAATTATTAAAAATGGCTGCGGTGGCGCTGAACCGGGCACAATTGATTCAGACCGGATTCATTGGCAACCAGAGTAAGGAAAAAACGACTCTCGAGCTTATCGTGGTGCACGCACAGGATCATCTGATGAACGCGATGCTGTGCCGTGAACTGGCTGAAGAGATTATCGAGCTCAGGAAAGAGGTCTCTGGCGTTAATCTCCACATACGCTAACCGCATCGCAGAGTAAGTAGAAAAGCCATTCAGTCTTCACGCTGAGTGGCTTTGCTGTTTCTCTCGATTCGTGGCCTGGAAGAGAGACTGGACGTGCGTTTACTGACCCGAACCACACGCAGCGTCGCGCCAACGAAAGCAGGGAAGAAGCTGGCAGATAGCCTCGCCCCGCGCTTTGCAGATATTGAAAACGAGCTGGTGGCGCTGGGCGATATGCGCGAGCGGCCTGCGGGGAATATTCGCATCACGGCGGGGGAACATGCCGTTGATTCCCTCTTATGGCCGGTGTTAAAACCATTTTTGGCAAATTACCCCGATATTAACGTCGAAATTACGGTAGATAACGCGTTAACCGATATTGTTCTTGGGCGATTCGATGCGGGGATTCGCCTGGGTGAACAGGTGGCGAAAGACATGATCGCCGTGCGTATCGCACCGGAAATGAGTATGGCGGTGGTCGGTTCCCCGAATTATTTCGCGCGTAATCCCGCCCCGACGACGCCACAGGATTTGCAGCATCATCGTTGTATCAACATGCGCTTACCGACGATGGGGGGGCTCTACGCGTGGGAGTTTGAAAAAAACGGTCGGGAAATCAAGGTGCGTGTTGAAGGACAACTGACGATGAATAGTCTGCGTCAGCGAGTCGATGCGGCACTCATCGGGCTAGGTCTGGCTTATGTGCCGGAAGATGCGGTGCGAGATGAGATTGCCAGCGGACGCCTGACTCGGGTGTTGACGGAGTGGTGTCCGCCATTCCCAGGTTACTATCTTTACTATCCCAGCCGTAAACAGCACACCACCGCCTTCTCACTGTTTGTGGAAGCGCTGCGCTACCCGCGTTAGCGGTTGGAATGTTGATTTTTTTAATATTCAAGGAAATGAAATGCACTCTGATAAGAATGACGCGTGTTTCGATGTTTTTTCCGGTGAGTTTAGCGTGAGCGACGATGCCTGGACGCTGGATGCGGTAAGGTGGGTTTTTGTTGAGAAGAAAAGGATTATCGCCAGCCTGAAAGGGAAAATGGGGAGTGGCCCGTTTAGTGCTGAGATAGAGCTGGTATGGCGGGAAGCGCTCGAGGATTATTTTGGCAGAGGTGAAATCACTTATGATAATTATCGCTCGGAATATAAAACCAATGGCTTTGCAATAAAAATAATGGCATCAGATATTTATATAGAGGACGGTATCTGTGTCGTTGACGAAGCTGAGTGGCTGGAAAATGGCTATCCGTATTCATTTTATGGCGATTTGGAGCAAGTAGCCACGTGATATAAATAGCGGCCATTTTAATCATGACTGCTATTTGTTAGCTTATCTCTTAAAGGAATCTTTTTATTTATGGATAACCCTATTTTCTATAAATAAAACGATTCCTTTTTGGCCGCGGATAAAATACCACCGTATTAATATCTGGACTGTTCACACTGGTTTTTTAGCCTCATCACCACCGCTGGTGGCAAGGGCGCTGTCATCATAGAACGGTACTTCATACACGCTGGCGTTTCATCTGTTGGGGGGGGCTGCACCCGATGAACAGGCGATAGCAAACAGGGCTAGCGAGGTAATTAATAGCTGCCGGATACTGGCTTGGTAGCGTTTCATCAACCCTCCTTTTACTTTTTTTGCAATGACAGATAACTCTGTAAACCGGGAAAGGTATACCGGGCGGGCAGGCAATATTACGAATTTATTAAGCTAACATTAAGTGAACGGTTTGTCAGATGAAATAAAAAAGGAAGGCGAGAATCGCGCTATTATGACACTTATTCATCGCCTCAAAGATTCTTGAACTCAATCACTCCTGAAATCACTCATAATCCTGAGTGTACGGTGCCTGTCAACGCGCGTTGGCTATGGCATATTCTGACGGCGCAAGTGAGGTTGAATGCCGGAAACCCCTTCTCTTACCGGGTTATCAGCCTGATTATTGTGACGGATGTAAACACTGTACATACCGTTACACAGCAACGCTCATCATCGGCGATAAGCCTGGTATATAATCCCAAAAAACACAGGGATTGATTTACCGTGAAGATAAAAATTCACAAATTTCAAACAATAAATATCATGTAGCCTTATTTTATAATGAAAATCAAAAATACTCTCTGCCTACATATCCTGATGGCGACCCTTGCCATCCTGTTGCTTAGCGTTCCTCCGCTGGTGAAAAGCGTGGATCCGACGCTGACGTTCCTGCCGTTGATTAAAACCATGGAAGGGACAGAAAAGGAGCAAAAGGAAAAGATCGCCACCCTTTCTCATGCGTTGCAGGGCAATGCAATTTTCTTTCTCGGGGCGTCCGAAGTTTCCACATCTGAAGATGAACATTACGCTGTCTATAATTATTTTAATAACCAGCTACAGCGCCCGGTCGTGGCCTATGGCGATAGCTATGTCGATAACGTTACGCATTTTCTACTGCTCTCACGTTTTAAAAATGAGCTGAACGCTAACAGTAAAGTTGTTTTACTGCTGGCGCCCGATAGCTTTTATTCAGACGGCATTCCTCCGGCAATTTTCGCCAACAATTTTCCGGCATCTATTTTTAATCCTTTGATGCAGGATGACCAGACGCGCCCCTTTTTGGTCAATTACTTACGCCATATTGATAAAGACGAGATCAGCCATTTAACGTTCGGCCAAATGAAAGTCTATGGCTGGGATCCGCAAATTATCTGGCAGGAAGTGAGTTATCAATTTGCTAATTTCTGCGAGCTGATAAAAAACGACTGGCTGGCGATGCTGGGCATTATCCCCCAACCGACACAACCGTGGCCTCAGCAGCCAACGGTCAACACGGTCCCCGACTGGCCTCGCGAGTTGCAGCAGGCTCGGGTGCTCAACCAGTCCCGCCAGCAAAGTGCAGATACATTGTGGATGGATAAGTCTGTTTTTGCAGACGATCCAACGCAGGAAGAGTGGGATGACGCGCCGATTGTGCCAGCACAAATGGAGGCATTACGGGCGACGATCCAACTGCTGAAAGCACGCAACGCCCAGTTTGTGGTCATTGTCGATCCGATTAATCCGTGGGCGATTAAGAATTCCGAGAAATTCCAGTCCGTCGACAGCCAAATCAGAACGATGCTGGAAGAAAATCAGGTTCGCTATTTTGATATGTATGCGCAGCCTTATCAGAACGGCTGGAATTGGGATCGCCTGCACCCAACCGATCCGGCATGGGTCGCGATGGATCAATTTATTGCTGAGAGTTTTAAATGATGAAAACCGCCATTCGCCTTTTTTTCCTTTATCTCTTTCTGGCAGTCACCATCGTTGCATGGACCTCTGTTGATGAAAGCATGAGTTTAAAAGTGCATTTTGAATATCAAAAATTCTGAAGGATAAATGATGTACAGCTCCGGAATGTTTTTTTTCCTTCTGTTTTCATCAGCGTTACTGTTCGCGCTGGTTAATCGCGTATTCAGCTATCGACTGACGTATTTATCCGCCTTTTCCGTGCTGGCGGTATTGGGCTGGGGATATATTTTCCAGGGGGATTACATTGTTCCCGTGGCGGTTTTCCTGAGCTTTTATATTCTCGTGACCTTAAAAGAGAAAGGCTGGTTAAAAACCTGGCAGGCGGTCAGCCTGACGCTGCTGCCGCTGTTTTTGGTGAAATTACACCTCAATAACCATTGGGGCATGATCGGTCTGTCCTTTATGACCTTCCGCGCCATTGATGTGCTGCTTTATCGCAGCAAAAAAGACGGGCAGCATTTCCTGCATTACTTCTGCTATCTCTTTATGCCTTTTATTATTTTGGCCGGCCCGATGTATCGCTGGCGGACATGGGTTAATGATATTAATAAGCCCGTCTTCATCATTACCCGTGAGCAGTTTTTAGTGGCGATGGAACAAATTTTTACCGGCATTATTCAGAAGTTCTTATTTGCCATGCTGATCAATAACCTGGTGATTGAATCGTGGAGCCAGCGCCCGTTTACGTTAAGCGTGGGCGTCGTGATGTCGCTGGCCTACAGCGCCTATCTCTATTTTGATTTTGCCGGCTACAGCAATATGGCTATCGGGGCAGGGCGCTTATTTGGCCTGAATATCCCGGCGAACTTTAATCTGCCTATTCTGGCTAAAAACCCGCAGGATTTCTGGCGGCGCTTCCACATCAGCCTGTCTGAATGGCTGAGGGACGTGGTCTTTATGCCAATTTATATGAATCTGATGAAGCTCGACTTTTTCCGACAGAACAAAACGCTGGCGCAGAATATTGGCATCTTCTGCACCTTGTTTTGTATGGGGGCATGGAACGGGCTTGAAAGACACTATGTCATCAGCGGCGCGCTGTTTGGCGCCATTTCCGTTGCTCATAACATGTTGCTGTGGTCAGCCAAACGCAGCCCTGCGCTGAGCAATTGTCTACATCATCCGGTTATTGCGTTCATCGGTCGTATTCTGACGCTGGCAAGCGCTGCGGCCTCCCTTTACATCTTTAGCGGAATGTCTCCTCTATGAACCAACACTGCGAGCTTCAGGAACTGCAAGATTTCCTCCGTGCGGCATTGCTTAACCCCGCTAACCCCGATCGGTTGGCGATTAGTGGCAGCGATGAAGCGATGACCTGGCAACAGCTATCCGTTGCCGTGACAGACTGGGCGCAGCGCTACCAGCAATGTCGGCAACCTGCGGGGCCGCCGGTCGTGTTATATGGGCACCAGCAGGCGGAGTTTGCCGTGGCGATCTATAGCTGCCTATTGCATAACATTCCGTATATCCCGGTGGACTGCATCTATCCGCAGGAGCGGCTTAACGAGATTTGTCATCTGGCGAGCGCCCCTTACTATTACGATGTCGCGACCCGACAGTTCATTGCGACCGGAGAAGCCGCACAGCCGCTGGTCGAGCAGGATCTCGCCTATATTATGTTCACCTCCGGCAGCACCGGAAAACCGAAAGGGGTGCAGATTGGACGTGAAAGTCTGTGGCACTTCATGAAGTGGGTGCGTCAGGACTTTGCGCTACCGGACGTGCCAGTGCTGATGAACCATGCGGTGTTCAGCTTCGATCTCTCGTTGATCCCGCTGCTGGCAAATCTGGCAACCGGAGGACATATCGTTCTGAATGCGAAAGAGGATATCGCGGCAGAAAACTGGCTCGATCGCCTGAAAGACAACGGCGTTTCCGCCTGGGTGTCAACGCCGTCTTTCGCTTACCAGAGGCTGCTTTCCCCCCAGTTCAACAGTGAATATTTACCTGAACTCAACGTTTTTGTGTTCATTGGTGAAGTACTGAATAAAGCGCTGGTCAAACAGCTACGCCGCCGTTTCCCGCACGCCAAAATTCTCAATTCCTATGGTCCAACGGAAGCGACTATCGCGACCACCGTCATCGAAATCACCGATGAAATCCTGCACAGTGACAACGATCTGCTGCCGGTCGGTGCGATGATGCCGGATTCCAGAATGGAAATTACCGCTGAAGGTGAGCTGATCATTTGGGGTAAAAACGTGATGCGCGGCTACCTTGGGCTGGCGAAAGAGAATGCGGAAAAATTGCTGCATCGGGAAAGTGAAGCGTATCGGGGTTACAGAACCGGCGATCTGGGCTACGAGGACGGGCTGCTATACTGTCAGGGTCGTAATGACAGCCAGATCAAACTGAATGGCTACCGCATTGAAATCAACGAGATTGAAAACCGCCTGCTGGCGATGTCCGACATCAGCGAAGCGGTGGTTCTGCCGCTGATGAAATCGGGCGGCGGTGTGTTGCGTATCGCGGCGTTCTGCGTGACGAACTTAGCGCCAGAAGTGATTAAAACATCGCTCTCGAAGGTGATTCCGCCCTATATGGTACCTTCCCAAATTATTATCAAAGATGCGTTGCCGCTTAATCCTAACGGCAAAATCGACCGTAAGCTGCTGGACACCCATGCCCGCACGATCTAATGACTTAGGAAAATGATGGAACAAGAAATACTCGCGCTGTTTGAAAAGATCTTATCCCGTAAAGTGGGCTTTAACGATGAGCTGATTGAGTCTGATATTCTCGACTCTATTCTGGCGGTCGATTTGGTGCTGGAAGTGCAGGATGTTTACGGCTGCGTGATCCCACCGACCGAAGTCGCGACCGTTCTGAAAACCCCTGCGGACCTGGCTCGCTACATTGAAGAGAACCGCGGCTAAGCCTGAAATGGCAACGGTTTTTCATGATTTAAAAACCCTGGATATTTATCTGTAATGCTGTTCGCTTAAGCATGGATTTAGGGGGAAACACGGTGATGAGGTTCCCGTAGGGATACCTCGCACCGTGGTAGCTCCCGGTATCTCGATTCTTAAACGATCGGTATTAGGATATTTATCTGGGGTTTTTTTATGGGTTTTTATTAAGGTCTATTATCTATTGGTGAAAAAATAGGGAGAGAGTGATTCTCTATTCAAATCACCCTAATTATTATAATTGTATCCGTGGTGTTGAATATTTGTTGCCGATATTATCTGAAAGATCTTTCAGCAATGGATAATACACGGAGAAGTAAAATGGACTCATTCACTTTAGAAGATCGCTTTGATTATCAACCTTTAATTAACTCTCAAGGTGAAACCTGTCATTTTGGTGTACGTATTGAACCTAAACAGTCAGGCGTGCATATTGGCGAATTATCACCTAACTGGCTGCGTACACTCGTAGAAACCCAGCAATTAGTGATACTGCGGGGCTTTGATAGCTTTACCAGTGCAGAAAATTTAACAACATACTGCACAGCCATGGGTGACATTATGCAATGGCCGTTTGGCTCTGTGTTAGAACTGGTTGAACAACCCGATGCGACCGACCATATCTTTGCTAACAACTATGTCCCCTTGCACTGGGATGGCATGTACCTGAAAACCGTGCCTGAACTACAAGTTTTCCAATGCGTATCAGCCATTGGTAAAGAGCAGGGGGGGAGAACCACGTTTTCGAGTACCACCGCGGCGTTACGCCTGGCATCACCCGAAACCAAAGCATTGTGGCAGCGTGCAACCGGTCAGTATCAGCGTGCAGTCGAGTTGTACAGCAGTACCGCACAGGCGCCTATTATAGAACAGCACCCCTACCGCACTTATCCCGTCATTCGTTTTTGTGAGCCACCGATTGCGGGCGATAAAGAATTCCTGAATCCATCGACTTATCACTTCTCAGGTATTGAACCTGAAGAGCAAGAACACCTACTCAGCAGCTTGCAAGACGCCTTATATGATCCACGGGTTTATTATGCCCACCAGTGGCAAAGCGGAGATATTGCGATTGCAGATAACTACTCGTTATTACACGGCCGAGAATCTTATTCGAGCCAAAGTGGTCGCCATCTCCGCCGGGTGCATATCCATGCTAAACAGCCATTGAATAACCCACATTTGGTGCAACCGTCATGAAACCACAGCATGTTGATCTCATGATTATCGGCGCGGGGCCGGTCGGTTTGGCCTGTGCTTATCTTGCCCATCTGTCCGGTTTAAGCACCGTCATTATCGACAAATCGCAAGGGCCGCTAACGGTCGGCCGTGCTGATGCGCTAAACGCCCGCAGCTTGCAACTGCTTGAAATTATAGGTTTATTCGATGAGCTTTACCCCTTGGGTAAAACCTGCAATACCAGCTCTGTCTGGTCAAAAGGCAAGTTTATTTCACGCCAGTCTACCTGGTGGGAGGCTCTACAAGGCTGTTTTCACAAACATTTCTTAATGATTGGTCAGGCTTATGTAGAACAGGCGCTCGATACTAAGCTCACCGAATTAAACAAAGCCGTGCGCCGCAATACCGCCGTGCAAGATATTGTGTTAGAGGAAGACGGCTGCCTCACCACGCTTTCCAGCGGTGAGGTAGTTCGCTCCCGGTACGTGATTGGCGCCGATGGGTCACGATCGTTTGTGCGCCAACACTTCGCTATCCCGTTTGAGATTACTCGACCACAGATTACCTGGGCAGTGATTGATGGCGAAATAGACACTGATTTTCCCAAAGTTCCGGAAATTATTGTTTTCCAGGCAGAAACCGCCGATGTCGCCTGGATACCACGTGAAGGTAAGATTGATCGTTTCTATATCCAGATGGAAAGTGAGGATTTCACGCAACAGCAGGCGATAGATAAAATTAACCATGCTCTGCAACCACACCGTCTGCGCTTCAAGTCTATTGAGTGGTATTCACAATTCTCGGTTAAAGAGTCTGTAGCAGAACACTATAACCTTGAAAATAAAATATTTATCGCTGGTGATGCGAGCCACATTCACTCGGTAAATGGTGGGCAAGGGTTAAATACCGGGTTGGCTGATGCCTTTAACCTCATCTGGAAAATCGCGATGATTACCCATCATCATGCGCCCCAAACGTTATTACAGACTTACGAAACAGAGCGAAAAGCGGTCGCGCTGGAAGTGGTAAAAACGTCAGCGGAACTCGTGCGTTCAACCAAAACCTCAGATACCGGCACCCATGCCGATGACTACGTCAAGATTGTCGAAAAACGTGCGGGTTACATCACGGGTATGGGCGTTCGTTATGGAGAAGAGGGGTGTGTTGGCGACAGGCTGCATGATTTTATGTGGCGTGATTCTCAATCCAGTCAGCCAAACCGCATTTACTCACAGCTAAATTATCACCATTACAGTTTGCTCATCATTGGCACGGCAGCTGTACCTGCATCACTGCCTGATATCGTCAATGTCCTGCACGTTGCAACGGGAAGTAGCCCTTATTCCGATCAGTACCTGTTAGTTCGGCCAGATGGCTATATCGCCGCCACCGCCCCTCTCGACCACTCTTCCGCGATTGGTCACTACTTTAGTGGCTGGCAAACCTCACCACTATAAACACCGCCGGCTCAGTGAAATTGCACTGAGCCTATTTTCCTCTGTTTAAGCAGAGTGAAAGCAGAAGAGACCACGCTAAACGGTAATAGTCTTTTTATAGCTTATCGTGCTGACTTTTAAGGGGAAGGGGTTAACGGATCTTTTCAACCCTGCCTCTAAGCTTGCCGATGACAAATTTGCTGGTACCGTCATTGGCGATAAGCATAACCAGCATCAGCATGAGTAACACCAATAGCTTCATATTGCTGTAAGCGATCGAAGGATCAAACATCTCCAGTAGCAGCGTGATACAGGGGGAAATATTAATAATTATATTCGTCGTCAATGCGCTGGTGACTTCAATGCCCTTTTGGAGCATCCATAGCGGCAGTATATTGCCCAAGATCACAATGACTGGCAGATACATCCAAAAGTCGGACTGTATCCAGGGCAGCACGTGCTCGCTCGGTAACATGGCAAAGCATACTAAAATCAGCAGTGGAAACCTGAACGACTGCACGTTTACGGCATTAAATCCCTTACTGGAAAGTGATTTGGCGATGTAGGTGCCGCTGGTCAGGCAGGCTGAGGTAATAATACAGACCAAGCCAAGTGCCAAGACAAACGTCATGTCTGAGTCAAACGGGTTAAACCTCTGGCCTTTTACCGCCAGAATCATCAGCAGGGTCACAATAAAAGCGAGTAATACGGATATGACGATGTTTTTTACGCCAATGGCGTTTCTGTTATAAATTTCGATGAGAACAGAGATTATCGGGCTAAGGCCAAAGATGATGGCTACCATAATTGAGGGCTCGGTCCATTTTAAGCCAATGAAAAGCCCTAGCCATGAACCCAGCGTTGATATATTCAATAAGATAATGATCTGATAAGAGCCAATAACCGTTTTCAGCCTGACTGGAAAGAATAAAACAGAGGCTAGGAAGAATCCCAGCCAAGTTAAGGCGAAGGTCAAAAACAACAAAACAAACAGGTCGATGCTTTGCAACAGGCCAGAGAGCAATACATCTATTGCCGCGCCCAAAATACAATATCCAAGTATATAGGCTGGGCCAGACATCTTGATTTTAGTTGTCATAGAGATCAAACATGCCCTTTCTTTCGAGGTCAACGATGCGCTGATAATCGGCATCCAACTGATCGGCATTGGGATGACTTAAAGCAATCCAGCCTGGGGAACTGAACACATCGGTCGTGCGTTTTATTTCCTGACCAACACTCGGCATGTTCGACTTTTTATAGGATGGCAGATTGACGATGGTATCGATATGCCTCAGCGATTTTACCTTGCCTGCGCTAAAAGAGATCAGCTCCTTAATTTTCAGGTGGTTTAACGGCTGATAGTGCTCATCAACAGATGACAGGAAGCTGTCGCTTGAACAGATGCTCAGGACCAGCTCGTCAATTTGTGTTCGCTTAAGTGCCAGAGATGACAGTGCAGGGAAGCCAGCGCCATGAGGTCTGGCTCCGGTTTCGATTAGTTTCCAGCCGTCTTTGGTCAAGAATAGTTCGGAATGGCCGGCTCCAAAGTCGATACCGAGGGCATTTAGGCAGTTAAAGACATAGTTTTTGAGTATTGTGTGTTGCCGCTCGTCAAGTGAGGTCAGCTCTGTGAACTCACAGATAGAATCGAAGCCGTTGTAGCTGCCTTTGCCCATTTTCCATACCGCACAAATCTTGTGATGCCCATTGTAACTAACGGTATCCACAACATACTCTTCACCCTCGATAAAGGGCTGTAAAATAAGGATTTCATTTTCAAATTAAGCTGATTGCTTTTTTTGAACAGACTAGTCGCGTGCGTCATAACCTCTTCAATGGTTTTACACACAAATACGGAGTCCGTACCTGCACTGTCAGCGGGCTTTAAGACCAATTTGTTGTATGTCTTCAACAAGTCGGCGGCATGCCGAACCGCCTCATCTGGGTTGGTCAGGCGATGTGTGGGGATATGGCTCAGGTTGCTGTTTCTCAGGCTCTCCTGCATCAAATACTTGTTGCGCCGGGAAGGACTGCTCGGTGTCTTATTACCGGGAAGCCCAAGCACCTCAGCCAAACGGTCGGCAAGTTCAATCCCTGTTTCACTGCCTGCAACCACCGCGATTATGTCATAGCTCTCGAGCTGCTTGATGGTCTCATTACCAGCGTATAGCAGGTTGATAAAGAAATCATCGGTCTGATAGCTGTCCAGCAGTTTCTGAGGAAGGTTACTGCGACTTTGTATATGTGCACAGCGGTAGCCTTGCTGATTAAATTCAGGGGCTAATCCATTGCCCGATGAGTAAGCGTCAACGAGAATTACGATCTTGTTTGTTTCTGTCATGTCCATGCAGCGAGTAACTCCATGCGATAAAAAGGGGAATGCCAGCACTAAGCTTTTAATCACGGCTTGCTGTTAATTGTTAATGGAAGAGCATCGGTAATCGTTTTGAAGTTGGTGGATTCTATGCTATTTGCTAGAACAACCATTTCGCGGAATTTATCCGCCCGAACATCGTCTGGCTGATAGATTCGATAGCGCCAATAGCGCCAAAGAGAAGTCAGGATGGCAGCGTATTCCGTATATCTTTGCAGAACGTCGAGCTCGCTGTTTTTCAACGTTCGGATCGATTGATAGCCGGCGATGAGGTGGTGCGCTTTTTCCGCGGATAATTTTCCATCAGTGCTGCAGGTGCCGACGATTGCCATGCCAATATCAAACACCGAGTGATAAATACAGGTTAACTCAAAATCAATCATACCGACGAGTCGATCGCCGTCAAAAAGCATATTGTCATAAAAGAGATCGGAGTGAATGATCGAGGTTGGTAGGTCACCGAACGTTCCCACTGCAAGCGCCTTCAGTCTGCCCTTGGCCCAACGCTCGTAATCTCTATCGATATTGGCCTCAAGAGCATCCATAAACTTCTGCTGTTCGTAGAAAACAGAATCGCTTAAAAAGTTGGGCAAAGGTATGCTGTGCAACTTCGCTGTTTCGGCGCCAAGCTGCCTAAGCATGGAAGCGCTTAAATCCTGGCACACTGCTCCGAGCATGTAGGAGCGCAGTAGTGAGTACTTCCCTCTTAAGATAATCGAATAGCTTCCTTGCTGTTTGGGTCTGATCAGCAACGATGTCTTGTGATTATGCTCTTCTAGCCATACCAGCGTCTTAGCCATAATCTCAACGTCGTCACGGTTCTGCTCTTCGATAATGCTAAATACACAGCGACCGATATCGGTTTCAAGACAGTAATTGGTATTGCCTGAGCCCATGCCCAAAAAGGTGCTGTTTTTTACGTTTATGCCATAAAGAAACTCTATGCGCCGCACTTCATCACTATTTAATGTTAAATTCGTTACCACGTTCGTTTCCAAAACCTTATCTTTCACTTGAGCGCCTGATGCAAATCTTCATACAAGTCGTTAATGTTTTCGATGCCAACTGACATACGAATTAATTGCCTGGTGATTCCAGATTTTTTCTGTTCAGCTTCGCTAAGGCTTCTGAATGATGATGAGGCTTGGTAAGGCGAATTTAATGTTGTCTCCAGGTCACCCAAACTGTTTGACGGAACGATAAGATTTAACTTCTTCTGGAAAATTGTCGTGTCAAATCGCTGGGCAATCTCAAAGCTGACCATGCCGCCAAAGCCGCGCATTTGCTCACGTGCAATGCTATGGTTGTGATGATGCGCAAGCCCTGGATAATAAACGTTGCTCACGTTGGGATGCTCATTCAAGCGCAAGGCCAACTCCATGGCGTTGCGGTTAATTGTATTCATGCGTATTGCCAGGGTGCGAAGGCTTCGCTCCAGCAAGTGGCATGACTGGGCGTTTAAACAGCCGCCAAAGTCGTTCATATAATTGGTCATTAAAGAGATGGACTCTTCACTGCCTACCGCAATGCCTCCTGACACATCGCCGTGGCCGCCCAAAAATTTGGTTGCGCTGTGTAACACCAAATCGACGCCGTATTCCAACGGGTTCTGATTAATAGGGGTCGCAATGGTGTTATCTATAATAGTGAATAACCCCTTGCTTTTGGCAAAGCGAGTCAATAACTCAATGTCGAGAATTTTGAGCAGTGGGTTAGTCGGCGTTTCGATATATATCGCTTTAGTATTTGCCTGTACCGACTGGATGATGCTCTCGACTTCACAACTCTCGGAGACGCTGTAGCCGATGCCTAACTTGGCAAAGTGATTCTGAATAAATTTAAACGCGCCGGAGTAAACGCCGTTTTGCAAAACAATATGGTCGCCGGCCTTTAAATGAGACAGCATGGCGGTTGAGAAGGCTGCCATTCCGGAACTAAATACCAAAGCGGCCTCGCCGCCGCTTTCGAGCGCGCACATTTTCTTAGCGACAGCGCGTTGGTTGGCTAAGTTACCGTGTCTTGGATATACATCTTCTTCCATATCCAGATGTTTGTGGGAACTCGCTGGAAATAGCGGAGAAAGGATTCCACCGTTCGTTTCATCAACAATTGTTCCACTGTGAACTGCCAGGGTTTCTTTTGCTAGCACGATGACTACCTGATTTTACGTATTAAAAGAATGCCTATCTATGGCATTAAGTCGATGATATAGATTCTTAATTATTCTGGGCTATTTGGTATGGCGGCCATCGGAGTAAAGTCAATGAGTATAACGTCGCGATAACCAACCTTTCCTTGCTCCTCCACGTGAATCGGTTTCACCTGGTGCCAGACTAAGTCATCAACGATACCGATAGAATCCAATGGATTGAGCATGATTTGATTACAAAGGACATTGACCTGAGTATTATCAGTGATGATATTTTCACCGCCGGATACGCCGTCGCGATTGACCAAATGTATCCAGGTACAAGGCTCGCCGTCCTTATGCAGTCGATTGGGAACGGAGATGCTCGGTGAACCAAACGTTGCCTTCATACGGATAAAGTGGATGCCTACTTCCATCGGGATGGTATCGGAGTACTGATACAACGGCGAGTTTTTAAAGTCATGCAGAATGAGTGCAGTAATAAGCCTATTCGATAGTATCTTGTCCGGCACCTGCTGAAACTTTCTCGGCTTATCGATCACTTCATCGTTAAAATTAATGTCTTGCTTATAAGAATAGGCATGCTCGGATGATTGGGGAATCAAGAGGTCTAGACAAGGTAGCAGCACATACTTACTGTGCTGACGATAACGACCCGATTTTTGGTCGTATGGATCCTGCGCCAGTGAGTCAAAATGTCTTTGAATAATGTGTAAATCGGATTTCTGGTCATCGGTAAGGCTAAAATCATCTGAGTCTAACTGACAATAACCCTGGCTCATCATGGTTTTATAGGCATTCACGCGACAAATTAGTCTATTTTCCAACTCGCAATGGATTCCATTAGCCATTGTAAAAATTCCTTTTTAAAGAGAGATTGTTGTTCCTTCACCATCGGGCTGATTGATTGGATTTAGTGTCGGAATGTTTATTATTTCTTACCTATTGGTTATTTATCGCCTTATCAATATACTTCGCAGCGTTTTTATATTTCATGTTATATAATGACTTAATGATTATCTGTCGTTACTTATTGAGAATGTCTGCATATGATTACATAAATTTTCTTATTTGTACAGATAGTCTACATATTTTCTTAAGGGACGAACTTTCAACATATGAGTTTTTTATCTATCCGATACGCACAATGCGTATTCAGTTCTGGGTTTAGCCGATAGCAACGGGTACGATTTTTAAGACTTTTTGCTGGGTGGTTCCGGCGATCAAGTGTGACCCTTGCTGGGTAGTGAGGTGTCGGCATACGCTGGCTGTTGGTATAAGAATTCATTGAACGGGCTTGTACCATCACTTATACCAACAAATCCTACTTGATGTACGTAGATGTCGGTAGAGTCTGGTTGATTGAAAACAGCGAATTTATAGCTAATTCACTGAATTTTAGGCATAAAAAAAGACGTCGGCTGACGTCTGTTTACTTCGAAATGGTACGCCCTACAGGATTCGAACCTGTGACCTACGGCTTAGAAGGCCGTTGCTCTATCCAACTGAGCTAAGGGCGCATTGCGCGAAAGAAGTGGCTGCTGCTTGTCACAACAGTGGGCTGGATTATACCCACACGTCCCAATGAGTCAACGGGTTGGCGCTGGATTTACGCTATACGGTGAATCCCTGTACAACTTTGGCGAATGTCGCTTTTCCTGATGTGACTTTTTTGCACAATTGCGAGCGTCATCCACATGAATGACATAGAGCAGTGAAAATTTCAGTTTTATCTGCTGGATGCGTTCAGTAATTCTTTTCAAGTTATGATCGGACGTATTCTGCACCCTACGCTGTTGGTACACTATGTCCGCATTCGTTGGGTTTTGGATGAATGTGGGCTGCTTTCACGTATCGGGTTTACCGCTCGGTCATTTGTGGATCCGCTATTTTGTCGAACTTTGGAACCTTCTGATTTATGAACATTCTTTCATCCGCATTCTTGCGTGTTTGTTTGCTGGCAATGTTGATGCTGCCTGTTGGGTATGCATCGGCGGCGAGTGCGGATTCTGATCCTGACCCACAGCCTGTGCAGACCGATGCGCCAGTACAAATTAATGTTGATACCGAGTTGGTCAAGCTGCAAAAACAGTTAGATAACATCAAGCAGCAGGTTTCAGGCACCAATAGCGACAGCAAATTTGGTGCGTTGAATGACACCACGCAGGAATTGGTAAATAGTGCCAATGAGCTTGCTAATGCGGTGGCACCACAGCGCGCTCAAATTCAGGCTCAGTTGGACGTTTTAGGGCCAGCGCCGGAGCCAGGCTCCAGTATTAATGAAACCAGTGAAGTGACGCGTAAGCGCAATAGCCTGAATGCGCAAAAAGCAAAAATGGATGCGCAGATCGAGCAGATTCAGGCTCTACGCACCAGCGCGACTAACTTGTCAGCACAAATTGTTACTCTGCGCCGTAATGCGCTGAAAACACAACTGGCATTGAATTCCGGCAGTATTCTGGGTGGGCGCTTCTGGTCGCCGGTTGTGGCTCCGCAGGCTGAAGATGTCCGTCGCCTGAGTGCGTTTCAGGATCAGATCAGGGATGCCTTTAGTGTCGCCTGGGAACCTGACTGGCGTTACGGTTCTGCATTCCTGATTTTGATCGCCATAGTTATGAGTTCGGCAGGGCGCCGGTATTTGGAAAAATATCTGGCCTGGGCGGGAATTCACTGGCTACCGGAAGGGCGTCTGCGGCGGAGTTTTTTAGCCATAGCGTCGGTTATTTCAACCGTGGTCACGATCGGTATTGCGGTAAATCTGATCGACTTTACGTTTACGCGCCACGGCGAGGCTTCTGAACGCGTCGTGTCGTTCCTTGATGCGCTGGTGAAACAGGCCATTTTCTGCTCGATGGTGGCAGGGTTAGGGCGAGCGTTTCTTTCGAATCAGCGTCCTTCCTGGCGTTTGCCTGCGATTGCTAACCCCGTCGCAAAAGCCATGAAGCCGTTTCCTGTGGTTGCCGCAGGCATTATTCTGATCTTTGGTTTTATTGAACAAGTGACCGCGACGGTGGGTACATCGGTCGCGGCAACTATTATGGTGAACGGCTTATCTGCACTGTTCCTCGCGTTCACCGCAGGGACGATAACGCTGAAAAGCGATCAGATTCGTCGGCAGATGGTGCATTCAGGGGAGCAGCCGGAAGCCCGTTCGACGTTATCCGGCGTGATTCATCTTGCGGTATTAGCGACATCGTTCTCGATTTTGGTGTCGCTGGTTATCGGTTATATCTCACTGGCCCGTTTTCTGGCGTTCGAGCTGGTGTGGATTGGCATGGTGTTCTCCTGCCTGTATTTGTTCTCAACGTTTATTACCGATATCTGCGAAAGCCTCTTTTCCCCTAACAATGCCAGCGGCAAGCGGATGAAAAATTCGCTCAATCTGGACGACCGCCATCTGGCTCAGGCCACCTTGATTCTGTCGGCCAGCGGCAAAGTGCTTTTAATCTTAATGGCAGCGGTTGCCTTACTTAACGGCACGTTTGGTACCACTACGCCTCTGGAACTGGTGCAAAAAGCCGTTGAAATCTGGGGCGGAAAAGGGCTGGAAACGCTGAGCATCGTGCCTGCACATCTGGTCAATGCTGTGCTCTTTCTGGTCGTGGGGGTGTATGTTTTACGCTCCTCAAAACGCTGGCTGGAAGATGAATTCCTTCCGAAAACGACGTTAGAGCGCGGAATCCGAGCGTCGTTGGTGACGCTGTTCAGCAACATCGGCTACATCCTGATTATCCTGCTGACGTTGGCGACATTGGGGATTGAATGGAACAAGCTGGCATGGATTGTCAGTGCGCTGTCGGTAGGTATCGGTTTTGGTTTACAGGAGATAGTGAAGAACTTTATCTCCGGCCTGATTTTGTTGACGGAGCGCCCGGTGAAAGTAGGGGACTCGGTCAGCATCAGCGGGGTTGAAGGGGATATCCGGCGGATTAATGTGCGTGCAACGGAAATCCAGTTGGGTGACCGTTCGACGGTGATCGTGCCGAACTCTCAATTTATTTCACAGAATGTGCGCAATATTACGATGGGGAATCCGTTTGGGGTTGCCACGCTGGCGTTGACGTTCCCGCTGGATATCGACCCTGAAGAGGTCCGGGCGCTGCTACTGGATGCTTATATCAACCACGATGCGATTCTGGAATCACCAGCACCGTCAGTGAAGTTCAGTCAGTTGAACCCAACGGGCATGGTGCTGAGCGTAACGGGCTATGTCAGCAGCCCGAGAATGGTATCGGAAGCGAAGAGCGATCTGTTGTTTGCAATCATCAAGCGGCTGCGGGAATCTAATATTCCGCTGGCCGTACCGCAGAAGATGGTGCTGGAAAACTCGGGTTTTGCGCTGCCTGACAGCATTTCGGGTGACGATAAGTAGTGCGCTTAGTCATCCGTTATCCGGCATTGAACGGGTAACGGATGAAGATCGAAAGCCGTGCTTGCAGGATGTGACGCGCGGCTATTTTCCCTGTTGTTTAATCATATCAAGATAGATTTCACGCAACCGCTGAGTGATTTTTCCGGGCTTGCCATCACCGATCGTTTTTCCATCCAGCATCACGACGGGGAGGACGAGCATGGTGGCCGAGCTGACAAAAATCTCTTTGGCGTGATAAGCCTCTTCCGGTGTAAAGCACCGTTCTTCCAGCGTAATGCCATCCTTTTCTGCCAGCTTGAGCAGTGACTGACGGGTAATACCGTGCAAAATATCGTTGCTGAGTGGGCGGGTCACAACTGTGTTGTCATGCAGGACGATATAACAGTTGCAGGAACTGCCTTCGGTAATGAACCCCTCCTCGACAAAGAAGGCGTCATCGGCCTGATTGGCATGGGCGTACTCTTTTGCCAGGCTGGCGGCGAGCAGGCTGACGGTTTTGATATCCCGGCGATGCCAGCGAATATCCTCGGTAGTGACAACATGCAGGCCGGTTGTAGCTTTCGGATTACCGACCAGCGAACGTGCCTGAGTGAATAACACCAGCGTGGATTTGACGTCAGCAGAAGGGAAATAGAAATCACGATCGCCAGCATTACCGCGGCTAAGCTGTAAATAGATCGCGCCTTCTTGCAGGTCATTTTTACGGATCAACTCATCGTGAATGTCTTTGAGTGCCTCGGGAGCTACAGGCAACGTGAGTGAGAGTTCGCGGCAGGAGCGTTGCAAGCGAGTGATATGATCGGGGAAATCAACCAGTTTGCCATCAATGACTGCTGTCACTTCATAGACGGCATCGGCAAACAGGAAACCACGGTCAAATACAGAGATTTTTGCTTCATTTTCTTCCAGATACTGTCCATCAACATAAACAAGACGTTGCATCACAACACTCCTTAATAGTTGCTCAATGCAGGTTAACGCGCGTTATCCCCACAATAATGCGTCGGGCGGTAATATTTCGCTACCGTTATAGTGCAGTCCGTTAGCGCGATCGCGTTGCAAAAGCAGCGGACCGTCCAAATCGACTACGGCGGCACCCTGCGCCACGACAAAGGCGGGTGCCATTGAGAGCGATGTACTCACCATGCAGCCAACCATAATTTTTAAGCCTTGTTCCTGCGCGTAGTGACGCAGGCGCAAGGCTTCCGTTAGCCCGCCGGTTTTATCCAGCTTGATGTTGATCATGTCATAGCGCCCGGTCAGGGCAGCCAGCGACTGACTGTCATGACAGGATTCATCGGCACAGACGGGAATCGGGCGAGGCAGGTCTGCCAGCACATCATCTTTGCCCGCCGGGAAAGGTTGTTCGATCATCGTTACGCCAAGTGCGGCGAGTTCAGGAACCAGCGTCAGGTAGCGCTCGGTGTCCCATCCCTCATTCGCATCGACAATCAGGCGGGCCAATGGCGCGCCTTCGCGAACGGCCGCCACTCTGGCCAGATCGTTTGCATCCGCCAGTTTTAATTTAAGAAGAGGGCGATTGGCATGATGTATCGCGGCGTGCCGCATATGCTCTGGCGTATCCAGCGATAGGGTATAGGCCGTCTCCAACGCTATAGGCGACGGGAGATTCAAACGTTGCCAGATGCGCTGCTTATGCTGTTTACACTCCAGATCCCAGAATGCGCAATCCAGCGCATTGCGCGCCGAGCCTGCGGGCAGGATGGTTTGTAGCATCTGTCGATCTAAACCGTTACGGATGTCGCCGTGCAATGCGCTAATTTGCTCCATTACGCTGTCTAGGGACTCGCCGTAGCGTGAATAAGGGACACATTCTCCGTAGCCTGCCATGTCTCCGGACTGGAGAGCCACCACAACGACATCCGCCTGACGCTTGCTGCCGCGTGAGATGGTAAATGCGCCCTCTATGGGCCAACTCTCGGTGAAATATCGCATCTCGATCATAAGCTTATTCTCGGTGCCTCTATTTTGAACCTTCGCGTCTTCCATGCCTTGTCTTGAAGGCCTGAGCGGGTCGTAAAGTGTAATGCTTATTCTGCTACATATTCTTCATTTTTCGCGATTTTCGTAAGAAATCGATATGGCTTCTTTTGACACTGGAAAAATTTATCGGCACGTTATCGACAGCGCGAATTATCTGAGATAGCTTGGATAGGTTCATCATACTTTAGGTCGCATGGGCGCTTGTCGTTAACGACAGCCTTGTAGTTAATGACAGTCTTGTAGTTAATAACGGTTGTGTTCAGTGAACGCCGTGTTCAACGAAAACGACTTTTCTGCGATGTGAAGGATGTTGAGTAGAGTGCTTTTACCGGCACTGCGTCGCTCGGATGGTCCGGGCGCTCACGTTACTTTGAGGATGTTATGGCTGATTCTACTTCCCCGCGCCGTTTTACGCGCATCGATCGTCTTCCCCCGTATGTATTTAATATTACCGCTGAATTAAAAATGGCTGCCCGTCGTCGTGGCGAAGACATTATTGATTTTAGTATGGGTAATCCTGACGGCCCGACACCTCCCCATATCGTGGAAAAACTTTGTACGGTTGCACAACGTGAAGATACTCACGGATATTCGACCTCCCGAGGTATCCCACGCTTACGCCGTGCGATCTCCCGTTGGTACGCCGATCGCTACGAGGTTGATATCGATCCTGAAAGTGAAGCGATCGTCACGATTGGTTCGAAAGAGGGATTGGCGCACCTGATGCTGGCAACGTTGGATCATGGTGATACGGTACTGGTGCCAAATCCCAGTTACCCGATTCATATTTATGGTGCGGTCATTGCCGGGGCGCAGGTTCGCTCTGTGCCGCTGGTAGAAGGCGTCGATTTCTTCAATGAATTAGAACGCGCTATCCGCGAGAGTATCCCGAAACCGAAAATGATGATTCTCGGTTTCCCGTCTAACCCGACGGCGCAGTGTGTCGAACTGGATTTCTTTGAACGCGTGGTGGAGTTGGCGAAACAGTACGGCGTGCTGGTGATCCATGATTTGGCCTATGCCGATATCGTGTATGACGGCTGGAAGGCACCGTCGATCATGCAGGTTCCCGGTGCCAAGGACATTGCAGTCGAGTTCTTCACGCTGTCAAAAAGCTACAATATGGCGGGCTGGCGTATTGGCTTTATGGTCGGCAACCCAGAACTGGTCAGCGCACTGGCGCGGATTAAGAGCTACCACGATTACGGCACGTTTACGCCGTTGCAGGTTGCCGCTATCGCTGCGTTGGAAGGCGATCAGCAATGCGTGCTGGATATTGCCGAGCAGTATCGCCAGCGCCGTAACGTGTTGGTTCGCGGTCTGCATGAAGCGGGCTGGATGGTTGATGAACCGAAAGCATCCATGTATGTCTGGGCGAAAATTCCTGACGCGTATGCGCACCTGGGGTCGCTGGAATTTGCCAAGCGCCTGTTGTCGGAAGCGAAGGTTTGCGTCTCCCCAGGTATCGGTTTTGGCGATTATGGCGATACCCATGTTCGGTTTGCCTTGATTGAAAATCAGGATCGTATTCGGCAGGCGGTGCGCGGTATTAAGACCATGTTCCGCGCCGATGGTATTTTACCGACCACCAAACCGGTATCAGGCAAAGGTTCCGCTGCCTGATAGCGACTTCCCGATAACTGCGGTTCCCGCTCTGTGCTGGGAGCCGCATAAACATGCCGTGACAGCGGCCTATCATTTGCTAGAATGCCTACCGTTAATCTCAATCAGGATGAGTTTGTCATGTCGTTATCTCTGTCTAAATTTTCTGCGTTAACGCTACTTTGCGTCGTGCTGGCCGGGTGCCAACAAACAGGAACGTCTGTCCACAAAGGAACGGTGGCAGGTCAGTCTTCTGCGGTCACGGTTTCTCCTAACGATCAACTGAATCAGCTGTCATCGCTGGTAGCGGCTACCCGCTATCTCAAATCGAAGTGTAACCGCAGCGATCTTCCCGATGATGCGACGATTACCAATGTCGCGTTGACTGTGGCGAAACAACGAGGCTGGAATGTCGCGAGCTATCAGGCTTTACCGCAGCGCAGTGAAAGCCTGTATCAAGGGTTATTAAAAGACAGTACGCCCAAAGAGACGCAGTGTTCTGAATTTAACCGTACCTTGACGCCGTTTATTGATGCCATTCGCAGTCACGGTTAAGGCGCGGCGCTTCCACTTTCATTGTCGGCGGAACGTTCATTCTCGTTGAATTTTCCGCCCGGCCAATCCTCCAACGCTTCCAGAATAAACACCTCGCCCTCAACGCTGAAAATGGTCATATCCTGCTGGATTTGTTCTATGACCAATCCTTCTATTGGCGAATCGCCCTCATGGAATTGCAGCCCGTTGAGTTTGATACTGCGCTTGGCTTCATCCGATGTGTAAACGTGAGCACTGTAGGTCAGCGGGGGAATCTCACCATTGCTGATGGCTGGCAACGGCAGTGTGGTCCTTTTCTCTGGCGGTGCAGGAGTATCGACATAGGCTTCTTCTTGATGAGGTGTTGCCGCGGGTGTTGCTGGCGTTTGTTCTGCTGCCGCAGGTAAGGTCGCGGCTTGAGCCGCCAACGCGGTCGTAGGAGATGTAGGATTCCCCAGCGCTGATGGCTGAACCAGCCAAGCGCGATAAAAAGCAGAGCATAAATAATCATCAAATACCCAGGCATTGAGTATTTGGCAAGCAGCGCTGGCTGTGAGTGTGTCGGTGCGTCCGGTGCGTTGTCCACGTGCTAATCCTTAATTATCAACCTTAGGTTGTGTAGCCTCACATCATAAACGAAAGTAGGGTGAGTAGGAGGGGGCCGTATGCCTTATTTTGCAAAAAATAGAAAGAGCCAGAAAACTGAATCTCTCGGTTATGTGACAGTTCCTCCATTTTGATTAAAAACTATTGCAATCATAATAATCACAGATGGAATCTTGATGCGGGTCGCAAAAAAAACGTGCGAATTTGCTTTAATGAAATCATGTTTTACCCTTGTAGGTATAACGTTTCTTTTTGTGTTTGCTAGTCAATAAATGTGGAGGCGTCATAAGTCTTTAATTAATCATCCCGCGTGTAAAATCGGCAGTTTTATTGTGTGGTTTTTACTACAGGTATTGTGCTGCTTTTTTATCAATACGGGATGTATAAAACTACCGCTAAATGAAGAATAAAAGCAATTTTAAAGTATGCGATTAATATCGCAGGGTTTCTTGCGGTTTTTTTTCTATTTTGATAATTAAAAAATACTGATGGATAACATGTTTAGAATGGTTATTGGGACTGGTCGTTTACGCACCTGTGCGGTAGCTATTGCCTTTTCCGGGCTCGTGCTTTCCGGGTGTGATAATAGTCAGCAGCCAGTGGCAGAATCGGCACCGCCAGATTTACAGGTGAAAACGGCACCGTTTGGCTGGGCTGCACAATATCAGAATACGGATGGTAAATTTTATGCAACAACGGGAGGCGAAGGCGCACATGAAAATAGTATTTATGTCGTAACCAGCCGCCAGGAATTAAAAGATGCGTTAAATAATATCCGCAGCCCCCATTATATTGCAGGCGATGCCGATGCGGAGTTGAAGGCAAAATTAGAACCCAAAATTATCTACTGGCAAGGCACTATTCGCGGCGATGATTTAGGTAATGGACGCTATGCGGATGCTGAGTATTATAAAACCAAGCCGAATAAAACAACGTTTGATTTTGATTTATATGTCAAAGCGTTCGATCAGGATTATATGGCGCAGTTGAAAGCGACGGCGGATGCGGGTGGCAGCGATGCGGCGGCTAGCGCTGAGCTTAGCCTGCTTAAGAAGCAAAATGGCCAACGCTCGCAGTATGCCAACAACCAGAAGGCGCAAATTCAATTTCAGGTCCCACCGAATACCACGATTTTAGGCGTGGGTAGCGAAGCGAAACTGGTGGAAGGTTATTTATCCCTCAATACCTTAAGCCACACGTTTGGCAAAACCGATAACAGCAACATCATTATCCGTAATATTACGTTCCAGGCTCCGCGCGACTTTGCCCCGGCTTGGGACGGCAGTGACGGCGATAAAGGAAACTGGAATGCCCGCTATGATGCGGTATCGATTAATGCCAGCAAAAATGTCTGGGTTGATCACTGCACCTTTACGGATGGTGAACATCCTGATTATCAGGAGCCGGTGCTATTTGGCAAGCATATCCAGCGCCACGATGGTTTGCTGGATATCGAAGATGGAGCCGATTATCTGACGATTTCCTACAACATTTTCGCTCAGCATGACAAAACGGTATTAATTGGCTCAGGTGATGGTGATAAAGGAGAGTATCGGATCACCTTTGAAGGGAATTTATGGGACAACAGCGTGCAGCGTTCGCCGCGAGTGCGCTTTGGTCAGGTGCATTTGCTCAACAACTACCATCGTGGGGCAACGGATACGAATTACCCTATTCTGTATGCGATTGGCATGGGGTTCGATTCATCCATTCTTTCCGAAAGTAACGTGTTTAATTTCCAGGGCGGCGGTGCGGATGAAAAGCTGATTATTGGTGCCTACAAGGGAAGCAAATTTAAAGACAACGGCTCCTGGTTTAATGGCAATCCGGCAAGCAATGTGAATCAAATCGCAGTAGACAAATGCAGCGCCTTGCAAGACGCCGAGAAAGCCGCCGCCACAAGTTCCGGGAAGGCCATACCCGCATGGGCGCTGGAAACCTGTACCAATGAACTGGAATGGAGCCCACCTTATGCGTATAGCGCAGGGAAATCCATCGCCACCGTTGAGAAATATGTGCTGGAAAATGCCGGTGCGGGAAAACTGGAGATTGCCCTGCCGTAGTCACCCGACCTCATTCATTATTTTTTATTTAATTTTTTATCTGTAAACCCTCAGCCCGATGTGTGTCTCCCCCGCGGTAGTGGCTCTGCCGTAGGGAAACATAGGTCGGATGACATAAAAATACAGGAAATGCTATGACTGACTTTTTACCCCGTACTCGCCTGACGCTCTGCGCGACACTTGTTCTGAGCGGCCTGATTGCCGGATGCAGCGATAGCGACTCAACGCCAAATGTGGGTGTTGATCGTTCTGCGGCGCCACAGAATCTTAACGTGCCGACGCTGGCGTATGATGACAACAGCGTGGTACTGGCCTGGGAAAAACCGACCAAACCTGCTGCCGGTATTAAGGATTACCGTGTCTATATGAATGGAACCTTGCTGGGCGGCACGATTGATAACCAGAATACTCATTCGCCCGCCAAGCCTTATATCGATAATTTCTACAACACGATTGATACCAATAACTGGCATGTGCGCGTTAGCTTCCATAATTTTAAGGTGACGAACCTGTCGCCGGAAACGGAATACCGCTTCACGGTGCGTGCGCTTTATGACGATGGCAAAGAATCCGTGGATAGTGAAACCGTCGTGCAGAAAACGACGGCGACGCCAGCGTCACTGAATGTGACCAACTACGGTGCGAAAGGGGATGGCGTCACCAATGATACGCTGGCGATTCAGAAGGCGATTGATGATTGTACGCCAGCCGCGTATCCGAAAGGGTGTAAAGTCGTGGTTGAAGGGGGGACGTTTAAAACGGGTGCGCTGTTCCTGCATAGCGACATGACGTTTGAAGTGGCGAAAGGCGCGACGTTGCTGGGCTCGGCAAATGGCGACGATTACCCGCTCGCTCGTGGCTATTATCTCTACCCTTACACTGCGCCTCAATTACCGAAACGACCTCCTTCGCTGATTAACGTACTGGAAGCGAACGATCAGGGCAGTAGCCATGCGGGTACGTTTAAAAATATTCGTATCGTCGGGCAGGGTACGATAGATGGCAACGGCTGGACGCGTGGCATCAAAGCCAGCGATACAAACATTACTGAAACTGATGAGTTAAAGAATGAATTGCCGCTCTACCGTGCAAGCAAAGCGACCAATGTTGGCAGTGACGGTATTCTGGCAAAAAACCAAACGGCAAAAGCCGTTGATGAAGGCATGTCACTGGATGAAGCGTACAAAAACCGACGCTCCAGCCTGATGACACTGCGCGGCGTGAGCAACATGTATCTGGAAGGGCTGACGATTCTGAATCCAGCCTATCATGGCGTGATGGTGCTGGAATCCGAAAATGTGGCGATGAATGCGCTAGTGCACACGACGTATGATGCCAATAATGCGGATGGTATTGAATTTGGCAATAGCCAAAATGTCATGGTATTCAATAACTTTTTTGATACTGGTGATGACAGCGTAAACTTTGCGGCAGGATACGGTGCCGAGGTGGCGACGCTGGGACAAAAAGCGCAGAGTGGTGCCTGGATCTTCAATAACTACTTCCGTCGCGGGCATGGTGCGGTGGTCACGGGTAGCCATACGGGTACCTGGATTGAAAAAATTGTTGCTGAAGATAATGTCATGAATAAGACGGATGTTGGCCTGCGCATGAAGAGCCGACCTTATTATGGTGGCGGCTCGCGTGACGTGGTATTCCGTAATAACGCGATGCGTGATATTGTCAACGAGCCGTTCGTGTTCACGATTAAATATAAAGCGGACGTGAACGATACCCAGCCTGCGGCCGAACCCGCACAGTTCCGTGATGTGACCGTTTCCAACGTCACGGTGGATGGTTCAGCCAAGAAAAACAGTATTCTGGTTGATGGCATGACCATCACTGAGATGGCTGATGCGTATAAGTTCTCCTTTGGACGCGATGCTTATCACCAAGGCTTGCATTTTGAGAATGTAAAATTCAAAAATGTAAAAGCCACGGACATTACGTTCCTGAAGAACAGTGAATTTAAAAATGTCATTTTTGAGAATGTACCGGGAGCCTGGAATTTCGGTCATATTGAAAATATCCGGCTCGAAGACCGTGTAAATAATGATGCCGCGCTGGCGACCAGCGGTGATGAAACGCTCACCCGAGAAGCCGCAACGGAATAAGGCATTTTCCCCACGCCAATGGGCGTGGGGAGTATTATGGATGATTATCTATGGCACGATTGCAAGTTTTCAAAGAACCGTCTTTTAATTCGTTGGTCGCCACTCTCCGGTCACTGCCAGCCCCTCTCATCCGACGTATTGTGTTGGGGCTGATTTTGCTGCTGATTTGTCAGCAATTGGCCGTCTTGACCTGGCGCTTTCTCCTCCCTGAAGATTCACGCCTTGTTGGCGTGTCGGTAACGCCTGCCCAGGCGAAAGAAAAGCCTGCGACGCCAGGCGATTTTACGTTGTTTGGCCATGCCCCCGATGCGGATGCTTCTGCGGTTAATGACGCTGCATTATCCGGTGATATTCCGCTGACATCGTTAAATATCAGCTTGACAGGGGTTCTGGCTAGTGGGGAAGCTCAGCGTTCGATTGCCATCATCTCTAAAGATGGTCTGCAATACAGTCGCAACGTCGGCGATGCCATTCCGGGCTATGAAGCCAAAATTGTGACTATCTCTGCCGATCGTGTCGTGCTCCAGTATCAGGGGCGCTATGAGGCGCTGCATTTGTATCAGGAAGAAAAGGCGGCTGACACGTCGCCGTCTGCTGGCGCATTTAGCCAAGTGAAAGAAGAGATACAAAAAAATCCCGTCTCGGCACAGGATTACCTCACTATTTCTCCCGTCACGGAAGAAGAAGTACTGAAAGGATATCAGTTAAACCCCGGCAAAAATCCCGATCTTTTCTACCGCGCTGGCTTGCAGGATAACGATCTCGCTGTGTCATTAAACGGCATGGACTTACGCGATGCGGATCAGGCACAGCAGGCGATGGCGCAACTGGCAGGGATGAGCAAATTTAATTTGACCGTCGAGCGTGATGGTCAACAGCAGGATATATATCTGGCATTGGATGGAGACCACTAATTTGTTTAGCAAGGGACAGGGATTTTTTAAGCATCAGGTTTTTTCAAAACATAAAAACCAATGGCTTGGTCAGGTACGCCGTAAAAGCATGTTATTGCTTGGCGGAAGTGTGCTTCTGATGGCGTCATCACTCGCGTGGAGCGCCGAATTCTCCGCCAGTTTTAAGGGCACGGATATTCAGGAGTTTATCAATACCGTCAGTAAGAATCTGAATAAGACGGTCATTATCGATCCCTCGGTCAGCGGAACGATCACCGTACGCAGCTATGACATGATGAATGAAGAACAGTATTACCAGTTCTTCCTGAGCGTGCTGGATGTCTACGGATTTACCGTTATTCCGATGGATAACAACGTCCTGAAAATCATTCGCTCGAAGGATGCGAAATCGACGTCTATGCCGCTGGCGACTGACGATCAGCCCGGCATTGGTGATGAAGTGGTGACGCGTGTTGTGCCAGTGAACAACGTCGCCGCCCGCGATCTGGCACCGCTGTTGCGCCAGTTGAACGACAACGCCGGTGCCGGGAGCGTGGTGCATTACGAACCGTCGAACGTGCTGTTGATGACGGGACGCGCGGGGGTGATCAAGCGGTTGATGACGATTGTCGAACGGGTTGATAAGACGGGCGATCGGAATGTGACCAGCATACCGCTGTCTTACGCGTCCTCAACGGAAGTGGTGAAGATGGTGAATGAACTGAACAAGATGGATGAGAAATCCGCCTTGCCAGGGATGTTGACCGCGAATGTGGTGGCGGATGAACGCACCAACTCGGTGCTGGTGCGTGGAGAACCGAATTCACGCCAGCGCGTGATTGATATGATCAAACAGCTCGATCGCCAGCAGGCGGTACAGGGCAATACCAAAGTCATCTATCTCAAATACGCCAAAGCTGCCGATCTGGTCGAAGTGCTTACCGGCGTCGGTGACAGCATCCAAACCGACCAGCAAAATGCGCTGCCTGCACTGCGCAAAGACATTTCGATTAAGGCACATGAGCAAACCAATTCCCTGATCGTAAATGCTGCACCTGACATCATGAGGGATCTGGAGCAGGTGATCGCACAGTTGGATATCCGTCGTCCACAGGTATTGGTCGAAGCGATCATCGCGGAAGTTCAGGATGCCGACGGAATGAATCTGGGTGTTCAGTGGGCCAATAAAAATGCAGGAACGACGCAGTTTACGAATACCGGGTTACCGATCACGACAATGATTGCGGGAGCGGATCAGTATCGGCGTGACGGGACGCTGAATACCGCAACATCGAGTGCATTGAGCAGCTTCAACGGCATTGCCGCAGGTTTCTATCAGGGGAACTGGAGCATGCTGATGACGGCGCTGTCCAGCAACAGCAAGAACGACATTCTGGCGACGCCGAGTATCGTCACGCTGGACAACATGGAGGCGACGTTTAACGTCGGTCAGGAAGTGCCGGTATTGGCGGGGTCGCAGACGACATCCGGTGACAATGTTTTCCAAACGGTGGAGCGTAAAACGGTCGGTATCAAATTGAAAGTGAAGCCCCAAATTAACGAAGGTGACTCCGTTCTGCTGGAGATCGAACAGGAAGTATCCAGCGTGGCAGATGCGGCTTCCAGCAGCAGCACCAACCTCGGCGCCACATTCAATACGCGTACTGTGAATAACGCGGTGCTGGTCAGCAGTGGCGAAACCGTCGTGGTGGGTGGCTTGCTGGATAAAAGTACCAATGAGTCAGCAAGTAAAGTGCCATTGTTAGGGGATATTCCCGTTCTGGGATACCTATTCCGTTCCAACAGTCAGGAGACGAAAAAGCGTAACCTGATGTTGTTTATCCGTCCTTCCATTATTCGCGATCGCAGCCAATATCAGAGCGCCTCTGCCAGTAAGTATCATTCGTTCAATGCTGAAGAAGAGAAGCAGCGAGAGGCGAATGGCGGGAAGGCTAATCTTCTGGATAACGATTTACTGCGCTTGCCGGAAGGTGGGAACGCCTATACGTTCCGTCAGGTTCAGTCTTCCATTGTGGCGTTTTATCCGGCGGGCGGGAAATGAGTGACGTTGCCTCCCAGATTATAGAATTACGCCCCGTACTGCCTTTTGCCTATGCACGATCGCAGCAAATTTTGCTGTTGCAGCGGGAAAATGATGCGAGTCTACAGACGATCTGCGTCGCGCAAACGCCAGCGGCCGCCTTGCTGGAAGCACGTCGGATTGCGGGCTGTTCGCTTAAAATTGAACGTGTTACGGAAGACGAGTTTGAACGGCAATTAGTCATTAGCTATCAGCGCGATTCGGAAGAAGCGCGCCGTTTGATGGAAGACATCGGCAATGAGATGGATTTCTATACGCTGGTGGAAGAACTGCCAGACAGCGACGATCTGCTTGACGCCGATGACGATGCGCCGATTATCCGCCTGATCAATGCGATGCTAACCGAAGCGATTAAGGATAAAGCGTCGGATATTCATATCGAGACGTATGAGCGCTATTTGCTGATCCGTTTCCGTGTCGATGGCGTACTGCGTGAAATCCTGCGTCCACAGCGTAAGCTGGCGTCGCTGCTGGTATCGCGTATCAAGGTCATGGCGAAGCTGGATATTGCGGAAAAGCGTATCCCGCAGGATGGACGCATGGCGCTACGAGTGGGGACGGGCGATTGACGTTCGTGTCTCCACGTTACCGTCGAACTACGGTGAACGCGTCGTGCTGCGCTTGCTGGATAAAAACAGCGTTAAGCTCGATCTTGAATTGCTGGGCATGTCGGAGCGTAATCGGCAGCGGTTGGACAGCCTGATCCATCGTCCACACGGTATTATTCTGGTCACCGGTCCGACAGGATCGGGGAAAAGTACCACGCTTTATGCCGCGCTCAGTCGCCTGAATGCCTCGGAACGTAACATCATGACGGTGGAAGATCCCATCGAGTATGAGCTGGAAGGTATTGGGCAAACGCAGGTTAATACCAAGGTGGATATGACGTTTGCCCGCGGGCTGCGTGCCATTCTGCGTCAGGATCCGGACGTGGTGCTGGTAGGGGAAATTCGTGATGGTGAAACGGCACAGATTGCTGTGCAGGCATCGCTGACGGGTCACCTCGTGTTATCCACTCTGCATACCAATAGCGCGCTGGGCGCGCTGTCTCGCTTGCAGGATATGGGCGTCGAACCTTTCCTGCTCTCAACCTCTCTACTGGGCGTGCTCGCCCAGCGTCTGGTTAGAACGCTGTGTTCTGACTGTAGCCAGCCGCATCCGGTCGATCCGGTTCAGGCTGCACTGATGGGGATCGCGCCGGGTACGCTGCTGCATAACCCTGTAGGTTGCCCGCAGTGTAGCTATACCGGCTATCGGGGACGTATCGGCATTCATGAACTGGTGTTGATCAATGACGATGTTCGTGCGGCGATCCACCGCAGTGACGGTGAAATGGCGATTGCGCAGATTCTGGGGAGAGTCGAACCACTATCCGTCAAGACGGATTGGAAAAGGTACTGGCGGGGCTCACGACCTGGGAAGAAGTGATCCGCGTAACCAAAGAGGAATGATATGGCACAGTACCACTATCAGGCGCTGGATGCGCAGGGGAAAAAATGCCGCGGCACGCAAGAGGCCGACTCCGCCAGACAGGCGCGTCAGCTATTGCGGGAGCGCGGGCTGGTGCCGCTGTCGGTTGATGAAGGTCGCGGCGACCAGCAGAAACCGGGATCTACAGGATTCTCTCTCCGCCGTAAAATTCGGATCAGTACCTCAGATTTAGCGTTATTAACTCGCCAACTGGCTACGCTGGTGGCGGCGTCGTTGCCGCTGGAAGAAGCGCTGGATGCCGTGGCGAAACAGAGCGAAAAGCCACAGCTGAGCCAGTTGATGGCGGCGGTGCGCAGCAAAGTGATGGAAGGCCATTCGCTTGCCGATGCGATGAAGTGTTTTCCCGGCAGCTTTGAGCGGTTGTATTGCGCGATGGTCGCCGCAGGCGAGACCTCCGGCCACCTTGATGAAGTGCTGAATAGGCTGGCGGACTACACCGAGCAGCGCCAGCAGATGCGCAGCCGCATCCAGCAGGCGATGATCTATCCGTGTGTGTTAACCGTCGTTGCGATTGCCGTAGTCAGTATTTTGCTGTCCGTCGTGGTGCCGAAAGTTGTTGAACAGTTTATTCATATGAAGCAGGCGCTGCCGCTTTCTACCCGCGTATTGATGGGGATGAGCGATGCGGTGCGCACGTTCGGGCCGTGGGTGGTGTTGGCGCTGCTGGCCGCGTTTATGGCGCTTCGCGTGATGCTGCGGCAAGAAAAGCGGCGTATCCGTTTTCACCGACGCCTGCTGTATCTACCGCTGCTTGGTCGTATCGCTCGTGGCTTGAATACGGCGCGTTACGCGCGGACGCTCAGTATTCTCAACGCCAGTGCGGTGCCGCTGTTACAGGCGATGCGTATTAGCGGCGATGTGATGAGCAATGACTATGCCCGCCATCGGCTCGCGCTGGCGACGGATGCGGTACGTGAGGGCGTCAGCTTGCACAAGGCGCTGGAACAGACCGCGCTATTTCCCCCCATGATGCGCCATATGATCGCCAGCGGTGAACGCAGCGGCGAGTTGGACAGCATGCTGGAACGAGCCGCGGATAATCAGGATCGGGAATTCAGTTCGCAGATGACACTGGCGCTGGGGTTATTTGAACCTCTGCTGGTGGTCAGCATGGCGGCGGTGGTGTTGTTCATCGTATTGGCGATTTTACAACCGATTCTGCAACTGAATACGTTAATGAGTTCGTAAGAGAACCAACAATTGAACGAGGAAAAGTAAGGATGCAACAGTCTCAGCGTAGTGGTGGTAAGCATAGCCATGGTCAACGTGGTTTTACCCTGTTGGAAATTATGGTGGTGATCGTCATTCTTGGCGTACTGGCGAGTCTGGTCGTGCCCAATCTGATGGGGAATAAGGAAAAAGCGGACAGGCAAAAAGCCGTTAGCGATATTGTATCTCTGGAAAGCGCACTCGACATGTACAAGCTGGATAACAACCGTTATCCGTCCACCGAGCAGGGGCTGAAGGCGCTGGTGACGAAGCCGACGGTGCAACCGGAACCGCGTAACTACCCAGCCGATGGCTATATTCGTCGCCTGCCGCAGGATCCGTGGGGCACGGAGTATCAGTTGTTGAACCCCGGTCAGCACGGCAAGCTGGATATTTTCTCTCTGGGGCCAGATGGCATGCCGGGAACGGAAGATGATATCGGCAACTGGAACCTGGATAAGAAATAAGGACATGGGCGGTATGCCTAATATTGATGACTTAAGCCCGTTGTTAGGGGAAACACAGGGGGATGTTCCCGCAGGGAGGTCTCACCCCTGTGGTCGCCCCGTGTATCTCAATGCTTAAACGATCGGCATTAGGCGAGATGCCCATCTTTACTGGTAACTGTTGCAGATGGATTGTTGGTAGTTGCTATCGATGGCGGCGTGAAAAGGACGGCAAAGCGCAATGAAGCGGGCAACGAGAAAGCAGCAGGGGTTCACTCTGCTGGAAATGATGTTGGTCGTGCTACTGGCGGGCATCGCGGCTAGCATGGTGGTCATGGCGTTTCCTCCCGAACGCCAGAATGACAGCGCGTGGCAGTTGGCTCGTTTTCAGGCGCAGCTAGAGTTTGCCGCGGAAAGCAGTCAGGTTAACGAATACATGTTGGGCGTTCGTATCTATCCCGATCGCTGGCAGTTTTATCAACTCCAGCGACCCGAGGCATCGGAAGGGATGCCGATCCCGAGCGGTGATCGCTGGCAGGGCTACAAGTGGCAGCCGTGGCAACCTCATCGGGTGAGTGCAACGGCAACGCTGCCTGATGCATTCCGGCTTGAGCTAGTGCAGGCTGATGGGAAGAAAGTCGAGAAAACGCAGAGCGGCGACGACCCCGATATCCTGATTTTACCCGGCGGCGAAATCACGCCTTTCCGTTTGCTGGTTAAGTCTAAAGACAAAGCGCTCTCGAATTGGCTCCAGGTGGATGGAACCGGACGATTTTTAACGTCGATGAGTCAGGGTAAGAAACGATGAAACGACAGAAAGGGATGACGCTGGTGGAAGTGCTGGTCGCGCTAAGCGTTTTCGCACTTGCAGGCATTGCGGTGTTGCAAACGACAGCCAGACAGGCAAGCAGTCTGAGCCGGCTGGAAGAGAAGACGTTTGCTGGCTGGGTGGCGGAAAACCAGCAGGTACAACTGCGACTGGAACAGCGCTGGCCGGAAGCCGCGTGGGTGAGAGGCGAAACGCAGTTTGCGGGCATGCGCTGGCATTGGCGCTGGCAAGGTGTAGAGACGGGTGACCCTCAGACCAAAGCGCTGGATGTGGAAGTACGACGTAATAAAGATGCTTTTGCCGCGGATGCTTCGCTGCGTACCTATGTGGTGAAGCAATAATGTTTAATAAAATAGGGACATGCAATCAAATAAGACGGAGCCGAGAGGCAGGACGCCAGAAACGCCAGCAGGGGTTTACGCTGCTGGAGATGATCCTGGCGATCGCGATCTTTGCCGCGCTAAGCGTCAGTGCTTTTCAGGTTTTGAACGGTGTGATGCGTAACGATGAGATTTCGCAGCGCAAGGCCGAGCGTCTGGCCGAAATACAGCGCGCCTTTTCACAAATGGACAGTGATTTCTCCCAGATGATCGCGCGCGGTAGTAGAGGAAGTACCTCGATATTTTACGCTGGCCGCGATCAGCTAAAAAGCGATGACTGGGGTGTCAGCTTTATGCGTGCTGGCTGGCAGAATCCGTTTGGCATATTGCCACGCTCTGAACTTCAGCCTGTTGCCTACCGGCTACGGGAACATACTCTGGAACGGTTAACCCACGTGGTGCCTGACCCCATTGAGGGGATCGATCCCGGTGCAAAACCGCTTCTCACGCAGGTTGATGGTTTTCGCCTGCGTTTTTTCAGCAATAAAACCTGGCGCGATCGCTGGGATAACAGTACGCAATTGCCACAAGGGATTGAAGTGGTGCTGACCTTAAGGGATTACGGAGAAATGTCGCGTATGTTCTTGATTACCACCGGGCCAGTTAAATGAGGTCGCGTCAGCGTGGCGCGGCGCTACTGGTGGTGCTCCTGATTCTGGCATTAATGGTGACGATTGCTGCGGTGATTACGGAACGCACCGGCAAAGCGTTTTTGCGCACCGAAAGCCATTTGAGCCGTCAGCAGGCGAAATGGTATGCCTTGGGGGCGGAAACGCTAAGCGGGCAGATATTACTGCGCGACGCGAAGAATATGCCGGGGCGCACGTTTGTCGGGCAGAACTGGTCTCAGCCGGGACATCGTTTCCCGGTGGAGGGCGGGGAAATCCTTGGCCAGATTAGTGATGCGCGCACCTGCTTTAATGTGAATGCGATCAATCAAGGCGTGGATAACGACAGCACGGTGGTGAAGACACCTTATCCGGCGCAGGTTTTCCGCTTGCTATTGAAAAATCTGGGCGAAGATGCGGATCGTGCAGAAAAAATCACTGCGGCATTGCGCGACTGGATTGACGTGGATAACTATCCGTCGGCGAACGGTGCAGAAGATGAGCTCTACGCCACGCTTCCAGTGCCTTATCGTACCGCCAATCAGAGAATGAGTGAAATCAGCGAATTACGCGCAGTTTATGGCATGGACAGCGATCTCTATCGCCGATTATTGCCCTATGTCTGTGCGCTACCGATGGATACGATGTCGATTAATATCAACACATTGACTGAATTTGATGCCCCGCTGTTATCTGCTTTATTCCTGAATGAAATGACGATGTCGCAGGCGAAAGCGCTGGTGCAGCAGCGGCCTCGTACGGGATGGGCAGGCCTTGAGGTTCTGCAACAAACCGGGTTATTGCCAACGAATAGTAAAAATACCGCGCAGCGAGTGCTGGCAGTGAAAAGTGAATGGTTCTTTGTAAAACTCCAGGTGCGTGTTGGCGACAGTGATTTTCATCAGCGTAGCTTGCTTCATCTGAGTGGACAAAAGGTACAGGTCGTGCAGCGGCAATATGGAGGATATAGGACGGTGAATCCATGAAAATAGCGGGAAAATGGAAGAAAAAAGCCGCGAAAGCCCCATTAAATCGAGACCCGGTTGTTCGACATCCGTGTCTCATTGTACGCCTTCCGGTAGAGGAATTGGGAGACATTGAATGGCAGGTGCGTTCATCCAATGGGGAAAGTTTACTGAGTCAGGGACGGGGTAACGTAGAACAGGTTCGTCAGGCGCTGGCGGCGTATCCGTCCGTGGCCTTTACTCGCGTTCTGGTTCCAGCAACGGACGTGACGTTTTATGCCCTGACGCTGCCCCGGCAGGCTCGCCGTCAGCTGACGCAGGTCGTGCCGTTTATGTTGGAAGACCAACTGGCGACGGAAATTGAAAAGCTGCATTTTGCCGTGCTGGAAATTCATGGCGATGATGGCACGGTCGCCGTGGTGGAAAAAAACCGGATGCAGCGTTGGCTAGCGCAGAGTGATGCGCTGGGGCTCAACGTCGATACCTTATTGCCCGATGCCCGCGTATTGCCGAAGCATCAGGATGGTTGGAGCGCGTTACAGCATGATGACATGTGGCTATTTCGCCAGCCGACGGGGCATGCCATGGCGGCGGAGTCCTCCTGGTGTGGTGACCTGCTGAAAGCATCCATGCCGCTGCCAGCGATATACAGCTACAGTGCCGCATCGGTCGGCGGTGAGCTGTCGCAGTACGACTGGCAGGAGGAGGGCGAGTGGAAAACACAACCTGCAACGGATCTCTTCACGCTGGCGGCAACGGCGCAGCTACCGGCTTCGGTCGATCTGCGCCAAGGCGACTATGCGCCGGAGAAAGCCTGGCAAAACACGTTGTTGCCGTGGCGCGGCGTCGGGATTGCTTTTGCCTGCTACCTTCTATTGGTCTTGGCGGATGCGGGCTGGGCGCACTATCAGCTTTACCAGCAGGCCGAACATTGGCGACAGGAAAGCATTCGCGTCTATCGGCAGATTTTCCCTGCCGAGACGAATGTCGTTAATCCACGTGCGCAGATGCAGCAGCACCTGCAACGTACGGCTGCCGGGGGGGCAGGGAAAGGGTTACTGGAGCAATTGAATCCCTTACAGCAACTGATTACGCAGAATAGCGCCATCAAAATTCAGTCGCTGTCTTATGACGGTTCCGCTGGCGAATTCCGGCTGGCGTTGCAGGCTACGTCGTATCAGGAATTAGAGCAGTTCCAGCAGCAGGCAACCGCCTATTATCAGGTACAGGCGGGGGAGATGCGGCAGGAAAACGATCGGGTTGAAGGCCGCTTAACGTTAAGGAGCCAGCAATGAATGAATTACGGCAACGCTGGCAGGCGATGAGCCAGCGCGAGCGTCAACTGATGGTCGTGTGTGCGGCAGTGCTCCTGCTCTGTCTGGTGTATTACGCTATTTTTCAGCCGTGGCAACTGCGGGAAGAACAGTGGGAACGTACGATTTCCCGCGAGCAACAAACCGTCAACTGGATGCAGAAACAGGCCTCATCGATTCCGCAGGGCAATCAGTCACAGGGGGAAAATAGTCAGCGCGATGTCAGTCTGCCGATTTTGATTTCGCAAAGTACCAAACGTTACGGGCTGACTGTCGTTCGTCTGCAACCGCAGGGCAATCAGGCGTCGGTGACGCTGGCTCAGAGCGACTTTACTAGCCTGCTACGCTGGCTTGGCGAACTGGAACAGAAGAACGGCGTGAAAGTGCTGTCGCTGGATGTGAACGCCGTCGAGCAAAGTCCGGGAATGGTCGATGTCACCAGGCTGATGCTGGAACGGGCGGATGAAGCGTAAATCCTGCATCGGCGCAGGTGTCGCTCTGGTTCTGGCCTATGGGCTGTTCCCTTGGCGTGCTATGCACCTGCCCGCTTGCTCACGGCGGTGCCGCTGCCGGCTGGCATGGTGGTCGCAGAAGCCGCCGGAACGCTATGGCAGGGGAACCTGCAACGGTTTAGCTGGCGCACGTTAACGTTGGACGATGTGCACTGGAAGATCACTTTCTCGGGTTTTATGCCCGCGCTGGAAATTGCGTTTCAAAACCCGGAAGGCATCGAAGGCCACGGAATTATTCGTGGCTGGCAGCAGCCGCAGTTTTATCAATGGCGACTGTCTGTGCCAGCGGGCTATTTACTCCGCTACCTGCGTTTTATCGTGCCAATCGGAGCAGAAGGAAACGTGCAGTTGAATCTGCAAGAAGCGACGGTTGACCGTTCTGGCTGCCAGTCGCTGGATGCCAACATAATCTGGCCGGGCGCGCGGGTGAAAACGCCGCTGGGTGGGCTTGTGCTTGCGACACCCAAAGCCACATTACGCTGCCAGCAAGGAGCGCTTGAAGCGAATCTGCGGCAGGCCTCCTCACATCTGCAACTATCCGGTAAGGGCAGCGTCACCCCGAAAGGCGAATACCGTTTTACGGGGCAACTGAGTAGCGGAAACGACTTGCCTGCGACCATGAAGAAATTATTGGCGACTACTGGCAAAGCGGATGAACAAGGTGCCAGAACGCTGAATTTTCAGGGGCGCCTGTTGTAACAGGGACGAGCGCGGTAAGAGAAACGCGCGCTGTCATCGCGGTGTAGCCGACTGCAAAAATAAACCGCTAACTTATCTCTTTTCTTTATCAACAATCAGGGACTAACGTGGATGATTTAAGGGAATTCGCACAGGTGTTTCCAGCATGGTGGTATGGTGCGCTGGGCGTATTGGGATTGATTGTTGGCAGCTTTCTGAACGTAGTGATTTATCGCTTGCCGATTATGTTGGAACGGCGCTGGCGGCAAGACATCGAGCTGCAAACCGGCGTAACGGATGCCGGGCAGGCTACGCGCTATAACCTGTGGTGGCCGCCTTCGTCCTGCCCGCACTGCCAGCAGGCGATTGCGGTGAAGGATAACATCCCGTTGTTCAGTTGGCTGTGGCTACGCGGTCGCTCCCGCTGCTGTTATCAACCGGTGTCTGTACAGTATCCGCTGGTGGAAGCCATCACCATGCTGGCTTTTCTGGCTGCGGGGTTGCTGTGGCTGCCCGGTATGGCGCTGTGTGCGGCGTTAATCCTGCTGTCCTTTCTGGTGGTGCTGACCGTTATTGATATAAAAACGCTGCTGCTGCCGGATGTGCTTACGCTGTCGCTCTTGTGGATAGGGCTATTGTTTAACCTGTCGGAGACATTTGTTCCATTACGTGATGCCGTGGTCGGTGCGATGGCGGGCTATTTGTCCCTGTGGCTACTTTACTGGGTATTTAAATATGCCACTGGCAAAGACGCGCTGGGGTACGGTGATTTTAAGTTGCTGGCTGCACTGGGAGCCTGGCTGGGCTGGCAGGCATTACCGAATCTGGTTTTGGTGGCGGCGCTGAGTGGTCTGATCGTGACGCTTATTTGGCGTGGATTGCGTAAAGAAGATACGGCTAAACCGCTGGCCTTTGGCCCCTGGCTGGCAATAGGTGGCGTGTTCAGCGTGATGATGAACGGGTTCAATCTGTAGAGGGCAGTGGCTTTCTCGATTATGGTGGGAAGTGGCTACGTTCTTTAGCACGACCTCCCTCGGTGATACCATTTTAACGCTTTCTTTCTATAAGGACTTTAAAATGGGTATCATTTATGTAGTGGTTTTAACGTATATAAAACCCTTGGAAGCGGTTGATTCGCAAATTCCTGCTCATGTTGAGTGGCTTAAAAAAGGTTACTCAGATGGTAATGTTGTTCACTTAAACGTGGATTTAGGGGGAAACACGGTGATGAGGTTCCCGCAGGGATACCTTGCACCGTGGTAGCCCCCGGTATCTCGATCCTTAAACGATCGGCATTAACTCAGATGGCGTGTTTCTCGCGTCAGGAAGGAGAATCCCTCGAAACGGTGGAGTCATACTGGCAAAATGCGACAGTGTTGAATCGTTAGAAGAACGCCTTAGTCAGGATCCATTCCAGAAGTTGAATATTGCTACCGCTGATATTATTCCCTTTGAAGCCAGTATGAAGGCTCAATTACTGCAAAATATACTTTAACTATGATATTGGCTCAGTCATTCATATTTAGCTGTCCATCACTATCACTTTAGTCACGGTGACAGGGGAAGATCCAGAGAAGAGCAAGCGTCATGCCGAACCATTGACTGAATGGTGAATGACGGCCATAAAAATAGGCTGAGGGTATAAATACCATCAGCCTTTTTTATCTCTGTGTGTGCCCTTCAATGAATAAATCTTTGTCGGGCAAATGACAGGTTATTCTACCATCAGCATAAAGGTACTCACCCAAACGACTAAACAGAATGAGATACCCATAAAAAAATACTTCACCGATTTATTCTCCAGCAGAAACCACGCCAGCAACGATCCCGATTGTGCGTTTTATTATGGAAGGAAATTATTACGCAGCCGGCTATGTCACCGAAGGGTAATCTTTCCCGTTGTCATCACCAGAATCACACCAGTTATGACGGGATCGGCGCTAAATCTACGCCGAGTGAGGGGGGGAATTCAAGAGGTCCAGAAACTATATTTTCAAAATAGCATTAAAAAGCGTTGAGCCCTTTCAGAGCCTGAAAAAAACGGGGGAATAGGCGTGAAAATAGCCCTCAATTCCCCCGATTCTTGGTGCCCTTATCTTCGGTTTTTTGACGCCTGTTGAGCAGGCCTTAGTGCGTCAGACAGCAGACCTACTCTCTCCATCCCATTGCGGGGGCGATATGTGTCAGGATCGCTTCAATAACATGCGCATTGTAATCCACGCCCAGTTGGTTCGGCACCGTGAGCAATAGCGTATCCGCTTCGGCAATCGCTTCATCCTGTTTTAACTGCCGGATGAGTGCTTCCGGTTCGGCGGCATAGCTGCGCCCGAAGATCGCACGCGTTTTTTCATCCAGGAAACCGACTTTGTCGCTATCGTTACTGCTCCCGCCAAAATAGGCGCGATCGCGATGATCCATCAGGGCAAAAATACTGCGGCTGACGGAGACGCGTGGCGTACGTGTATGCCTAGCTTCAGCCTAGGCGGCCCGATAGGCACGAATTTGCTGTGCTTGTTGGATATGAAAAGGTTCGCCTGTTTCATCGTCTTTTAGCGTGGAGCTTTGCAGGTTCATATCCAGTTTTGCTGCCCATACTGCCGTGGCATTCGAGCCAGCCCCCCACCAGATGCGCTCACGTAGCCCATCAGAATAAGGCTCCAGACGCAAAAGGCCCGGTGGATTCGGGAACATTGGCTGCGGGTTCGGTTTTGCAAACCCTTCACCACGTAGTACATCCAGCAGGATCTCGGTGTGACGCCGTGCCATGTCCGCTTCCGATTCCCCTTCTGTCGGCTGGTAGCCAAAGTAGCGCCAGCCATCGATCACCTGCTCAGGCGAACCACGGCTGATGCCGAGCTGCAAGCGTCCGCCAGCGATCAGATCGGCGGCGCTGGCGTTTTCAGCCATGTAGAGTGGGTTTTCGTAGCGCATGTCGATGACGCCAGTGCCAATTTCGATGCTTTTAGTTTTCGCGCCAATCGCTGACAGCAGCGGGAAGGGGGAACCCAACTGACGGGCAAAGTGGTGCACCCTGAAATAAGCGCCGTCAGCGCCCAGTTCCTCTGCGGCAACAGCGAGGTCCATAGATTGCAGTAAGGCGTCAGCCGCGGAACGCGTGCCAGACTGCTGCGAGGGTGCCCAGTGGCTGAATGATAAAAAGCCGATTTTCTTCAAGGATCGCTACCCGGAGGTCGTGAAACAGATCGTCAACGATCCGGCCTGGCAGGCAATTGATGCGGTGAAACAACATCGCGTGTATCTGATGCCGGAATACGCCAAAGCCTGGGGTTACCGGATGCCAGAAGCATTGGCGATTGGCGAACTGTGGATGGCGAAAAAGCTGTACCCTGAACGTTTTGCCGATATTGATATGCAAAAAGCCGCCGATGCGTATTATCAACGCTTTTATCGTATGGACTACCATGCGGAAGCCTCCGCAGCGCAATGAGTTATCGCACCTACCGGATCACGCTGCTAACGGTGGTGGTGTCCACACTGCTGATTGCCGTGTGCTCACTGGGGATAGGGCATTTTAGCTTATCCCCGTGGCGCATTGTCCAGATCCTTGTCGAACCGCTGTCTGGCAACGATCTGCTGTTCGGAAAAAAACCGCTGCTTGGTGATATCGAACGGCAAGTGGTGTGGAGCGTCCGTCTACCCCGCGTGTTATTAGCCTGGTGTGCGGGGGCGGCTTTATGGTGCTGGTGGACGATCTGACGCGCACGCTCAGTGAAGCCGAGATTCCGCTGGGCATTCTGACGGCGCTACTTGGCGCGCCACTTTTTGCCGTGCTGTTATATAAGACGCAGCGGCAGGAGAGAGGACGCTAACATGTCTGCTATCAGGTTATCGACAGAAATGCTGGTGTATGGCTACCGCCAGGGACAGGGTTTTTTTGCACCGTTGAATTTGTGCTGTCGGGAAGGAGAGATTACGGCGATTCTGGCTGGCATGACGGCGGGAAGTTACCTGATTCGGAGCGGGCAGAGCGATATGCACATTAGCTATGCCAGTTATCTACCGTTGCTTCTCAATCAACCTGACCTGCATGTGGTTCACTTGCCCGATCCCTATCGTATTGATGCCGAATACATGCTGGCCATTATGAAGCCAGCCCGACGTGAGGCACGGCTGCTGGCGAACTATCTTTTATCGCCGGAAGGGCAGAATTTTCTGGTGAACAAAGGATTCGCCTCGTTGTTTTAGCGGGGACGAGAGGTAAATCGGTCAACGATGATGAACTCTGCTATGATTGCGGCATATCTGCGTCGCTCTTTGGCTCGGCGTCACCTTTCGTTATCTCGTCCTTGGTAGAGTAATCACTGTGAGTACAACCTCTTTTTCTTCCCTCGCGCTGCCAGCACAGCAGTTATCCAATCTTAATGAACTGGGCTATACCGAAATGACGCCTGTTCAGGCGGCGACGCTGCCAGCCGTTCTGAGTGGTGCAGACGTGCGTGCCAAGGCGAAAACCGGTAGCGGCAAAACGGCGGCATTCGGCATCGGGCTGTTGGATCGTATTGTCGTAAGCGACTTTACCACGCAGGCGCTGGTGTTGTGCCCGACGCGTGAACTGGCCGATCAAGTCAGCAAAGAGCTGCGTCGTCTGGCTCGTTTTGCGCAAAACATTAAGATTCTTACGTTATGCGGCGGTCAGCCGATGGGCCAGCAGCTCGACTCATTGGTTCACGCACCACATATTGTCGTCGGAACGCCAGGGCGTATTCAGGATCATTTACGTAAGCAGTCACTGTCTCTGGAGAGCCTGAAAGTGCTGGTGCTGGATGAAGCCGATCGCATGCTGGACATGGGTTTCACTGACGCGATTGATGATGTGATTTCCTATACGCCGTCCGATCGTCAAACCCTGCTATTCTCTGCCACGTACCCGGAAGAGATCGAACAGATCAGCGCGCGCGTTCAGCTTCAGCCGCAGCGTTTCGAGGTTGCAGATGATGTGGAAGAGTCGGCCATCGAACAACGTTTCTATGAGACGACGAAAGAGCAGCGCCTGCCGCTGTTGATTGCTATTCTGGGTCATCATCAGCCTTCCTCCTGTGTGGTGTTCTGTAACACCAAGCGCGACTGCCAAAGCGTGTTTGATGCGCTGGACATGCGGGGGATTAGCGTATTGGCGCTGCATGGCGATCTGGAACAGCGCGATCGCGATCAGGTTCTGGTGCGCTTTGCTAACCGCAGCTGTCGTGTGCTGGTGGCAACTGATGTTGCTGCTCGCGGTCTCGATATCAAAGAGCTGGAGCTAGTCGTGAATTTTGAGCTAGCTTTCGATCCTGAAGTCCACGTTCACCGCATTGGCAGAACGGGTCGTGCGGGAATGCAGGGTCTGGCCGTTAGCCTGTGTACGCCACAGGAAATGAACCGCGCTAATTTGATTGAAGACTATCTCGGTATGCGCATTAAATGGGCATCGGCGGATAGCCTTGGCCGCACCGGCGAGGTTACGCTGGAACCTGAGATGATGACGCTGTGTATTGATGGGGGCAGAAAAGCGAAAATCCGTCCCGGCGATATCCTCGGTGCATTAACTGGCGATGCAGGATTAACGGCAGCAGAAGTGGGGAAGATTGATATGTTTCCGCTGCATGCGTATGTCGCTATCCGTAAAGCCAGCGCTAAACGCGCGTTGCAGCAGCTCCAGAAAGGTAAAATCAAAGGAAAAAGCTGTAAGGCCAGATTGTTAAAGTAACCGGTGGCTGATATACCAGACAGAATAAAATGACGTCGCTGGGTAACAGACAGGAGTGTTAATGGCGTGCAGACAACAGAAATCGATCGGCGGCTGACGGACGTGAGCCAGCAGCTAACAATGGTACTGGTGCCGGGTCTGCGAGACAGCGATGATGAGCACTGGCAAAGTCATTGGGAACGGCGTTTTCCTCACTGGCACCATATACGCCAGCGGGAATGGTATCAGGCCAATCTGGATCGTTGGGTGTTGGCGATCCGCCGTGAGCTTAGCGTCTGTACACAACCTGTCATTCTGATCGGCCATAGCTTTGGCGCTCTGGCTTCCTGTCATGTTGTGCAACAAAGTCAGAAAGGGATTGCCGGTGTGATGCTGGTGGCGCCTGCCGAACCCATGCGCTTTGAGATTGACGAGCGTATTCAGGCTACGCCGTTGCCCGTTCCGGCGCTGACCGTTGCCAGCCATAACGATCCGTTGATGAGTTTTACACGCGCCCAATACTGGGCGCATGCGTGGGATAGCGAACTGGTTGATGTCGGTGAAGCTGGGCATATTAATGCTGAGGCGGGGTTTGGCTCATGGGAATACGGCCTGACAAGATTAGCCGAGTTTTCAGAGAAACTCATTGCTCGTCGTTAATAGGCCGATTTTCTATTGAGTAGCCGTGTTCCATTATTAAAAGAACGTTATATTTCCCTTTAATGCCAGGGCAGTGAATTTAGTTGTCTTGGCACCATACCTTCATTAAGACAGGGTTTCCTCACTGCCTGAACCATGCAACATTTCCTGAATCTGCTGATAAACTTCGGCCGCAGATAAATTGCTATAGGATGTTTTGCTCTCGAAATGTAATACCTGTTCTCCACCAGAACTATGAAGCGCACCCATGAGAGCCAGATCTTCTTGTGTGATGCGTTCTCCTGTAAAGGCATCAAACATCTCAGAGTTACCGTCCGGGTATTTAACAATGGAAATGAGCTTGCCGTTATACAAAGGAATACCTGTCATTGCCAGAGAGTATTCAGTCGCGGCTTTCTGCTGTGTTTTGGTGTGTTCAGTCTTCGGAGTATCATCTTCCTGAGACGCACGTTTCTTTTGAGAAGACAGCGTGACTTTGGTGCTCTCGTTCGAGCCCTGCATATTTTGCGAGTCGGAGTTTGTTGATGTGTCAGTTTTATTCCCCGCGCTGATAGCGGCAACGACTGTTGGGTTGGCAGCAGCACCAATAGGAGGCATGGTCGCCGGGGTTGTTGCATTCACGATTTGAATATCTGGAATCACCACAGTATAACTCCTTCTTATATCTATTTAATGCTGGTAATGGTTTTTACCAGTGAGTTACTTCAGTGTGTTAAAACCACATGCGAATACTGCAATCGTTGACATTCAGACTATCAACACAGGCAGAGGATTGTCTTCCTTTGAAGAGACATCAATCTGCGGAGTATAATTTCCTGTTATTCAACAATATGACGTTAGCTAAGTGGCTCATTCAGAACACGGTTAATGTAAAACAGTATTTATGCCAAACACTATTTATGCAAAATGCAATTGCATTAAAAAACACCCTATCGCAAAAGGTATCGGCGGTTTTTTCAGCTTCATTAATACCCAAAAGGTATAAGATTTAACTTTTTGATTACCAATCGTGTGATGTTATGTGACCAAATATCTTCATTTTAAAAAAATAGAAAACTATCATGGCATTAGCATAAAGCAGTGGTCGGGTTTGAAACGTATATGCTCTACAAGCGCGGGGGAACGCGATACACTGTTTTCCTCGTCTTTTCCCTGTCTTAAGAAGCCTTATGCCCAGTATTAAACTGACGGTTAACTATTTGTATCGGCAATCTGGTGAAACCCGTGAAGCGTCACAGGCGACAGCCCGCGTTTTTGTTGGTAATGAACTTATCGCCACGGAGATAATTACCGGTATGACGGAAAGCCCGGTCAATAAATATTTGCACCATTCAGGGCCGGAATCGCTCCCCGTGCGTGTTGAATGGGATTGCGAGGGAACAACAGCGATGACGGTGTCTGAGGTGGAGATCTGCCCCTGCTGCCATCATGATTAGCCTGATAGGCTAAGCCGTTTTTGAACACTTTTGCTTCATGATTTACAGATAACCAATACCGCGCGAGTTGCAGATAAACCCATGCACGAGCAGCTTGAAGTATGACGGGTAGACAAGGTGAATATGATGAAATTAGCGGTATCAACCTTAATAGCCTGTGGATTGTGGACGGCAACCGCACATGCCGGCTGGTATGTTGTGAGTAACTACGAAGGCCAAATCGGGCCTTATCCGGTACATTTCTCATTGCAGAAATACAGTATCGACCAAGAGAAGAACCTTCTGGGCAGTTACTTTTACGATAAATACAGAGCGCCGATCCCTTTGTATGGGCGGCTATCGGGAACGTCGCTTCAGCTTTGCGAAATCCATACCCCGCAGGATTATGATAAGTATATCGTTCAGGCGGTTAAGTCGGACACTGACGTAACACATTGCCCGTTTACATTGACGGAAACGGGGGAGGGGCTCAGCGGCGAGTGGTCGAACGGGAAAGCACGCTATGATGTTAGCTTACGGCGTGTGGCATCCTTTGATGACAGTACGCAGCCTGCCAAGATCGAAGGGCAAGTCGATATTCCTTTCTGGGGGCAAACGGCGACTCACAGCTTTGTTGGTGTGTATCAAAACAGCGATACGGGGATGGTCGTTGAGGGAATTAAGGCGATTAACAAGAAGAATGGTAATGTCGACCAGCTTCTTGAGCCTGACTTTCAGCAATGCCAGTTTGGCTTTTTCATGACACCGATTTATATGAATATTGAAAATGGTGGAGATAATCGCAGCATTATGCTGAATTGTTATTCCCACGGCGGAGGCGATATTCTGCTGGAATATCGTTTCGATACGGCAACCCAGCGTTATAACGTGGTTGGAGAGTAAACGCGCTGGCGAGTTGTGGCCAGGCTGATGCTATCAGTAAATTCCCTGCATTATTTTGCAGGCTAAATATATTTTTGTTCATTGTTGGAAATAAATGATTTTTATTTCCTTTTCTTTCTTGTTAAAAGTGTTATTTCCTACGCTTTCATCATGGCTAATTTTATGGCAAGTGATGATATTGGTTTTCAAAGGACTATCCTTTGCTAAAGGAGTTAATATGCTTTCAGGAAAGAAAACAGTTCTGGCATGCTCAATATTGTTCGCGACTTTCTCTTCACAGGCGGACACGTTTCCTAAATTGAATCAGGCTTTGCCATCAGGCATTGATGCGCGGGCGATTGCGCCGGTATTTGATTTTGATACGGATGGTTGTCTTCCCAGCGCTGGCGTAAGCCGTAATGGTGTTCAGAACGGCGGACTGAAACCGACAGGGAATATTACGGGCGGATGCCGATGGAGTAACTTCCTCGATTCGTCAAATACATTGCACCGATATGCCTGTGTTAATTCCGGCGGTGCTCGCTATTGTGGCAGCTTTTATGCGCTCTATTTTTTAAAAGACCAGATATTAAGTGGCGTAAACTCAGGCCACCGTCATGATTGGGAACATGTTGCCATTTGGACTAAAAATGGCGTCGTGACACATGGTAGCTACAGTGCACACGGTAAATTAACGACCAAAGATGCATCGGGTATCGATAAACAGGATGGTCATCTGAAATTTGTTTATCACAAAGATGGCTTGTTAACCCATGCCTTCCGTTTTTCTAAAACGAATGAGCAAGCGGAAAATCCGTATAATAAATTTGTTACACCGGATATTATCAGCTGGTACTCCATGTCTGGAGATGGCATTAATAATCAAGAATTGCGTAACCGATTAAATGCGTTTGACTACGGTTCAGCTTCTATTCCCCTTAAAGACAACAATTTCATGAATAACCTTAATAATGGTCGGCCTGCCGGTTATCCAGAGTTTACAAATGATAGCATAACGGCATCGAAATAATCATAATGAGAGAGGTATTGTGAAACCTACCTCTCTCATTTGAATTTTTTAGAGGGTAAATTCCTCTACGAAATAACATTATTGCTGAATAAGATATGGGAATGTACTAATGCTGTTCGGCATTTGTTGGTGTTTTCTGTTGTAGTGTGAACAGGATAGCAATCACCACAAAACCCACCGCCGCGTAGAGTACCGTTGCATATCCCCAATGCAGATAGAGGGTGATCCTACCCACGTAATGTGTTCAAGAGGCAAAGCGGGGCGGTGGACACTTTTAGCCGTAGCGATGGCTCCTGCCAGATCATAAGCCGGATTAACGTCGATCAGATCATTATGAACTGCATAACGCATGATTGCTGTGATGCGTTGTTGCAAGCGAGAAGCCAGTTCCAGATGTCCGGTTTTTTCTGCATTTTTAGCAGGGATCAACAAATCGCGGGTTTTAAGGGTTGCGATGTTTTTTTGCCCGATAATTGGGAATACGTGCGTTGTCAGACTATTGAGAATCAGAGTCCGGTGCCCCTCAGACCAGGTTTTATTGCTGGCATGCCAGCTTCTGGCAACGGTTTCAAAGGTGAGTAAACCTGTCTCTTCAACCTTTTCCGCTTTTCTCTTTTCACCGGGATCGACGTTATTGGCAATCTGTTGCCTGGCTTCGTCCCTTCTGCGACGGGCTTCCGTTAAAGAAACCGCAGGATAAACACCTAATGCCAACATTTTTTGCTTACCTGCAAAACGGTATTGAAAACGCCAGTATTTAGAGCCGTTAGGTTGAACCAGCAGGTGCATACCATTTGCATCAGTCAGTTTGACGGACTTCTCCGCAGGTTTTGCATTTCTGGCCTTTGCCTCAGTGAGTGCCATAGAAAATCTCCCACAGTGATGGTATCTGCATTATCGAACTTACCATGCCAACATTGATACCAACAAAATAGCGTGGATGTCGGTAAAACTGAGTAGATTTTAGTAGACGGACTGGTTGTGTCAAATTGATGAATAGTATGGAAAAAATAGACTTTAATGGACGTTCGTAGGCGAGATTTTGGTGTCCCCAGCAGGAATCGAACCTGCAACTAGCCCTTAGGAGGGGCTCGTTATATCCATTTAACTATGGAGACGTGAAGCCCGACTATTATACGCATTTTCGCTCTGAGAATAAGCACTTAACGGCGCGTTTGCTCAAAGTGTCGGCAATCAGAGGATTTATGAGCGTTCTTTTTCCTCGCTTCACGTCGTTTTGCGCGTGTTACGTGGGATGATGTGGCGTAGCTCACTGGTTTAGGCTGGCAGTGCTATGCTGTGAGTGGAGTAATGAAATACTGGGCTGTCGTCCACGCTGGAGCGCGTGTCGAACGATGCCGTGAGCTGCCCCATAAGAAAAATGGCAAACCTCTGAAAATGCAGTAATACGTAAGCCAACGTAGCGATGGAGCCATAAAATGTTACACTGTTGGCCGATATCCCGTCCTTGTCGCTCAGCCTGATAGGCTGGGGCTGATACTGGGAATACCCATTTTCGGTCGCGGGTATAGCACACTATAAATCAGGGAGAACAGATATGAATTACCGCCTGAGTGGGGTGGTGTTTGCCAGCGTGTTACTGATCGGCTGCGCCAGTTCCGGGGATCGCGATCAAGAAGGTCGTTCCGATCCGCTTGAAGGCTTTAACCGTACCATGTTCAGCTTTAACTATGACGTTCTGGATCCTTATCTGGTGCGTCCTGCGGCTGTTGCCTGGCGCGATTATGTACCGAAGCCCGCGCGTAATGGGCTGGGGAATTTCTTCAGCAACCTGGAAGAGCCTGCAACGATGGTGAACTACTTCGTTGAAGGCAAACCGTATAAAGCGATGATTCACTTTAACCGTTTCTTCCTGAATACCCTACTCGGGATGGGCGGTCTGATTGACGTCGCGTCAATGGCGAATCCGAAACTGGCGAAAGAAGAATCTCGCCGCTTTGGTAGCACATTGGGTAACTATGGCGTGGGTTACGGGCCTTATGTCGTGGTGCCCGGCTACGGTAGCGCGACGCCCCGTGAAGACGGCGGTGGCGTAGTGGATACGCTGTATCCGATGCTGAGCTATCTGACGCTCTGGATGTCTGCGGGCAAATGGGCTATCGAAGGGATCGAAACGCGTGCGCAACTGTTGGATTCCGACGGTTTGCTGCGCAACTCTTCCGATCCTTATTTGATGATGCGTGAGGCTTACTTCCAACGGCATGATTTCCTCGCCAGCGATGGGCAAATAACCCCGCAGAAGAATCCAAATGCGGCAGCGATTGAAGACTCGCTCGACGAGATCGATTCAGCGCAATAGTCTTGCATCGCATCGCGCTTTTCACAGGCACCTTCGGGTGCCTGTTGCTTTTATAAAACACTACTAAACTTACTTTTACCCTACTGATTCTGTGGTTTGTTTCTTAAAAGTTATTACTTTGTTGTCCATTTATTTACTTACTAAAATTTATTTCCTGCCGTCAGATAACAATAATGCAACGTCGTTAACCGCTACTGATGTCCATCATGGCTGAAATGTGTCAGCACGCTGATTTTTTTGTTAGCAAGGTGATTAACAAAAAGGTCATAAAAATGATGCCTTTAACTGATGGTGGTGCGGTCGTGTGTTAATGAATGCCTGGAATTCTATTTACCTGCACTTATAAAAATAGAGATATAAGCATGAAAAAACTACTTGCTATGTTCTTCTGCCTGAACGTGGTGGTTAACGCACCACTGGCGATGGCTGAAGAGGCTAAAACGACAGAGAAGACAACGGATGTGGTGCTGATCGGCGGGGGCATTATGAGCTCTACGCTGGGTGTGTATTTACAGGAGCTGCAACCAGATTGGTCTATCGATATGGTTGAGCGTATGGACAACGTGGCGGAAGAGAGCTCTAACGGCTGGAATAATGCCGGTACGGGTCACTCGGCCTTCATGGAACTCAACTACACGCCGGATAATCCCGACGGCCCAATCAATATCAGCAAAGCGCTGGAAATTACCGAAGCCTTTGAAGTCTCCCGCCAGTTCTGGTCCTATCAGGTGAAAAACGGTGTGATGAATAACCCGCACTCTTTCATCAATAGCGTGCCGCACATCGCTTTTGTCTGGGGCGATGAGAACACCACCTTCCTGAAACACCGCTATGATGCGATGCAGCGCAGCACGCTGTACCGTGGCATGGAATTCTCTGACGATCCCAACACGATCAAGGAATGGGCACCGCTGGTGATGGAAGGTCGCGATCCGGCTCAGAAGATTGCGGCGACCCGCATGCCTATTGGTACTGACGTGAACTACGGTGAAATCACCCGCCAGCTGGTTGGCGCGATGAAAACCAAGTCCAACTTTGCGCTGCACCTGAATTCAGAAGTGCGTGATATCAAGCGTAACGCGGACAACACCTGGAGCGTGACTTACGCCGATCTGAAGAACGGCGAGAAGGAGAGCGTGATTAAGGCGAAGTTTGTCTTTATCGGTGCGGGCGGGGCGGCACTGCCGCTGCTGCAGAAATCCGGTATTCCTGAGGCCGATCTGTACGGTGGCTTCCCGGTAGGGGGGGAGTTCCTGGTAACCGAAAATCCGGAAATCGTAAAACGCCACATGGCAAAAGTGTACGGTAAAGCCTCTGTTGGTGCGCCACCGATGTCCGTTCCTCATCTGGATACGCGTATTTTTGATGGTAAGCCGGTACTGCTGTTCGGACCGTTTGCTACCTTCTCCAGTAAGTTCCTGAAAAACGGTTCGCTGTGGGATCTGATCGGCTCTGTGACCTTCTCCAACGTGATGCCGATGACGCACGTGGGTCTGGATAACTTCGATCTGGTGAAATATCTGGTTGGTCAGGTCATGATGGATGACGACGATCGTTTTGCCTCGTTGCAGGAATACTTCCCTAACGCGAAGAAAGAAGACTGGAAACTGGTGATTGCCGGCCAGCGCGTTCAGGTTATCAAGAAAGATGATGAGAAAGGCGGCGTACTGAAGCTGGGTACGGAAATCGTCAGTTCTCAGGATGGTTCGATTGCGGCACTGCTGGGCGCTTCTCCGGGCGCGTCTACCGCCGCGCCGATTATGCTGAGCCTGCTCGAAAAAGTCTTTAAAGATAAAGTGGCGACGCCAGAATGGCAGGGCAAACTGAAAGAGATCATTCCATCTTATGGCCAGAAGCTGAACGGTAATATTGACATGACCAATAAAATCCGCAGCTACACCAGCAGCACGCTGGGCCTGGACTATATTGAGGTTAAACCTGAGTAATCGGTATTAGCCGCAAAGAACGAAATAAGGCCGCGAAAGCGGCCTTATTTATGATGGCACAGTAGTATATCGCATGCTCTGCATGCATGTGTTCGGCGGACGACAGCATTTTAACGTTCTGACCATGCTGGCTGAGCGCTATGCTGTTTTAGTTGTCGCCAATGACCGCGACAGCGGAGACTTCCAGCATCATCCCAACGGACGGGAGGCTATGTACCGTGATGGTTGTGCTGGCAGGAAAATTGCCGTCTGGCCAGAACTCACGACGAATAGGGCGTAACGGCTCTAATAATCTCGGATCGGTCAGGTATACCGTAATATTAACGACGTCCTTAATGCTTCCCCAGCCCTCTTGGCAATGGCATCGATGCTACGAAAGATGACTCTCGCCTGGCCTTCAAAATCCCCGGCCATCGATTTGCCTTGCTCGTTGTATAAACCGTCTTGACCTGATATCCAAACTGTCTTACCCCCTTCGGTTACTACGCCCGGTGAAATACCAAATTTCTGGGTTTCATCCGTTTTCAAATAATCACGTGCGAACGTCGAGGGTGAGATGATGATCAGCAATGCGGTCAGGCAGGCTAGGGAAAAGTGTCGTTTCATGTGTGCTCCTTGCAGTAATGAATCAGGTCTTTATCTGTTTGTTGCGAAATTGTAAAAATGCAACGTGGTTATGTTTAGCACAGCAATGACGGAAACAAAAATACGTTTTTCAGGAAAGGACTCTAGCGAGTAGATGCTGGTTGCTGTTATGCCGATCTTTTGTTTCTGGTGGCGAAGATAACGTGGCGCAATAAAAAAGCAGGTAAGTTGCCTTACCTGCTTTATCACGTTCTTCGTGAAGAGAATGAGAACGTCTGTTCTTATTTAGCACGCATCGTTTTTAGAACGCATCGTTTTTAGAACGCATAGTTGAAGTTCACGCCGTACAGCCAGGCTTTACCTTTGGAGCTGAACGTGTAGCTTGGCGAACCTGCTCTATCAGAGATAGGTTCGCTGATATCAACTTGCTTACCGTGCATGTAGGATACGCCAACATCCACAGACGCGTCTTTATTAAAGGCATAGGTGGTACCTGCACTCAGCCAGAAACGATCCTGATCCGGGATGGAAATAGAACGTTTGTCGGCTGGTACCGGGCTGTCATCAAAGGCGATACCGCCGCGGAACGTCCAGTTATCATCATGATAGTAGGTGGTTCCGAGTGCGATACGGTAAGCATCACGGAAGCTTTCATCTTTATGGAACAGAGTCTGGCCGTTGCTACCCGTCGCTTTCAGTTCCTGGAATTGGCTCCAACTGGTATAGGCCAGGCTGTAGTGCACTGCCCACTTCGGTGCTACGCGATGGTAGGCTGAGGCCTCCCACATCTCTGGTAGATTGAGCGTTAGCTTGCCAGGAATCTTAGCACCACCCGTACCGTTCAATGCTGTTACTGCTGTTGGGAGGTTGTTGCTGTAATCGCCGTTAAAGTCGATATCGACTTTAGAACGATAGGTCAGACCGAAGCGGTTATTTTCGTCCACTTCATACAGAATACCGGCGTTCCAGCCGTATCCCCATTCTTTACCTTCCAGACGAGCTATTTCTGAAGAAGGACCAGCGACGACCCCTTGTAACCCACCAACTGCGGTAGGCACATTTGCCAATTCACCTGCCCGGCGAACAATCTTGGCATCAGCATAGACAGCATTGACACCCAGACCGAAGCTGAAATGCTGGTTAAGACGGTAGGCGGCGCTCAGATTCAGGTTTGACGTTATCAGGTCGGTTTGCCCGCCAATGGAACCTGCGGCATAGGTATCGTTGAACTCTGTTGCTAAGCCATAGTTAGTGGTGGCAGAAGCGCCGATTGCCCACTGTTCATTAAGCGGCATGATAAAATGCAGGTTCGGTACCCAGGCGTGCGGAGCGATATTTTTGGCACTGGTATTTTGCCCTGTCAGAGAGTTTTTCCCCTGAACATCAATATCCGGGTTGATATAGGTGACGCCACCGGAGAATGACGGGCGGTCAAACATGGTCATGGTCGCTGGGTTACGACTGCCGGAGGCCGCATTGTCGGCTACGGCACCTTCACCAGAAAATGCACGGCCCAGACCCGATGAGGAGTATTCATTTAGCTGGAAACCAGCTGCTGATACATTTGCTGAGAACAGTGCCACCGCAACAGCAATTGTGGATTGTTTGAACAGGTTTTTCTGGCTCATGACCAAAACCTCTTTATATGCTTGTTATTTAACGTTGTTACACGGGGTAACAAGGGACGCGCATTGTAGGGGGCGCACTTAGCCAGACAAATCAGACCAGTTGCCAAAGTATAAGTTGGGAATACGATAATGTTGCGCTCATGTGTTAAGAATATTTCCAAAATGATGCAAAATTTAGATCTGCTTAACGTTTTGGTTAATTTGTGTGAAGAGATATTACGTGGTTTTTACTGCCATATAACACACTAATGTGATTGATATCACTAAAATTACTGTCTGGCATGAAGTGCTGGTACTGCTTTGGGATGAGGGAGTAAAATATAAGGAAGATAGAAAATATTTGAACTGGATCATATCTCCCGCGTTTTAAGAGGAAAGAATCATGACGAACGTAATCAACAAATGCAGTGCTGAGGAAACCGCAGCCTGCTGCTGTGTCGATGTCGGCACAATTATGGATAACACCGATTGCACGGCGTCTTACAGCAAAGTTTTCGGCGATCGTTCTGATGCGGAAGCGGCGCTGACCGCTCTGACGGCAAAAGCGCGTGCGGTAGAGTCCGAACCTTGCGACATCGTCAGCACGCTGGAAGACGTAGACGGTGGCGTTAAGCTGGACATCGATTTTACGTTCAGCTGCCAGGCTGAAACGATGATTTTCCAGCTCGGCCTGCGTTAATTTTTGTCCCGGCAGGAGCCTTCTGTGGCTTCTGCCCGTCACGGTTTCCTCTGACGTCTTACCTCGCTTCTATCCCTTCTGTTGTGGCTATTTCTTCACTTTTGTTCGCGGCTACCCCACGCTCTTCACACTTTTGTGTTGCGTGCCTTTGCGTAATGTAACCATCTGGTTAACAATGAAATCAGGTCTGACCTGTTGTGCTCGCAATTTATTTTTGGCTAACGGAAGTATTTTTGGTTAACGGGAGTATTTTCGGTTAACAGGAGCGTTTATGAGTGAGGTATTACCTCTGATAACCCGCCGTGGCGATCGCATTGCGTTCGTGAGCGGATTACGCACCCCATTTGCCCGGCAGGCAACGGCCTATCATGGCGTACCCGCCCTCGAATTAGGGAAGCTCGTCACCAGTGAATTACTGGTTCGCACGGGTATCGATCCTGCATTGATCGAACTAGTGGTGTTCGGGCAGGTGGTCCAAATGCCCGAGGCGCCGAATATCGCCAGAGAGATCGTGCTCGGTACGGGGATGAGCGTACATACCGATGCCTACAGCGTGTCGCGCGCCTGTGCCACCAGTTTTCAGGCGGTCGCCAACGTGGCAGAAAGTATTATGGCGGGTACGGTGGAAGTCGGTATTGCCGGCGGCGCGGATTCCTCTTCCGTGCTGCCTATTGGTGTCAGCAAAGCGCTGGCCAGAACGCTGGTGGATATGAACAAAGCCAGAACGCTGGGCCAGAAGTTGAAACTGTTAAGCGGTCTGCGCCCGAAAGACCTGCTGCCGGTTGCGCCTGCCGTGGCGGAGTATTCCACTGGGTTGCGCATGGGTGATACCGCGGAACAGATGGCAAAAACCTACGGTATCACACGTGAAGAGCAGGATGAACTGGCGCACCGTTCGCACAAACTGGCGGCACAGGCTTGGGAATCTGGCGTGTTGCGCGATGAAGTGATGACGGCTTACGTCCCACCGTATGAGAAAGCGCTAAGCGAAGATAACAATGTGCGCCATGATTCCGCACTGGAGCAGTATTCCCGTTTACGCCCGGCGTTCGATCGCCGACATGGTTCGGTCACGGCGGCTAACAGTACGCCGCTGACGGATGGCGCGGCGGCCGTTTTAATGATGAGTGAATCCAAGGCTAAAAGTCTGGGACTCACGCCGCTAGGCTACCTGCGCAGCTATGCATTCAGCGCCATTGGCGTACAGCGTGATATGTTGCTGGGGCCGGCTTATGCTTCTCCGCTTGCGTTGGCAAGGGCTGGCGTGGCACTGGCTGATTTGACGCTCATTGATATGCATGAGGCTTTTGCCGCCCAGACGCTGGCCAACCTCAAACTGTTTGCCAGCGATGAGTTCGCACGCACCCTGTTGGGCAGACATGCCGCGCTGGGTGAAGTAGACCGCGCCAAGTTCAACGTGCTGGGCGGCTCTATTGCCTATGGTCATCCCTTTGCCGCTACCGGCGCGAGGATGATTACCCAAACGCTGAATGAATTGCGCCGTCGCGGCGGCGGGCTGGGATTAACCACGGCCTGCGCGGCGGGTGGGCTGGGCGTGGCAATGGTACTGGAGGTGACGCCATGAACGATCAACAGCCTTTCCCTACCGTAACGGAAAGCTCCTCGGCCTTTTCTCTCACTATTCGGCCAGACAACATTGGCGTGATCGGCATTGATGTGCCCGGCGAGAAGGTGAACACGCTAAAAAGCGAATTTGCGCAGCAGATTCTCTCCGTCTTCGAGCAGGCGCGACAGCATGCGACGCTCAGGGGGCTGATTCTGATTTCCACCAAACCTGACTCGTTTATCGCTGGTGCGGATATCACCATGTTGGATCAGTGCAGCAGTGCTGAACAGGCAGAAAATTTGGCGAAGCAAGGGCAGGAAACGTTCGATCAGATTGCTGCACTGCCGTTCCCCGTGGTGGCTGCGATTCACGGTGCCTGTCTGGGCGGTGGGCTGGAGCTGGCATTAGCCTGTGATTATCGCGTTTGCTCGCTGGATGAAAAGACGGTGCTGGGGCTACCGGAAGTGCAGCTTGGGCTCCTTCCCGGCTCGGGCGGAACGCAGCGCTTGCCACGGCTGATTGGCCTGGATAGCGCGCTGGATCTCATTCTGACCGGTCGTCATCTCCGCGCGAGTCAGGCGTTACGACAGGGGCTAGTTGATGAAGCTGTCCCGCACGATATCCTGCTGGAGACCGCGGTAGAGATCCTCAAAAAAGGAAAACGCAAAGCCGTGCCGCTGGGCTGGCGTTCTCGTCTGCTGAGCAGTCCGGGCATTCGCCATGTGCTGTTCAAAATAGTGAAACGCAAAACCCGTGCGAAAACACACGGCAACTATCCGGCTACCGAAAAGATTATTCAGGTGGTGCGCCGGGGAATCGAAAAAGGCCGTGAAGAAGGATACCGTCAGGAGGCGCGAGCGTTTGGCAAGCTGGTCATGACGCCGGAATCTGCCGCGCTACGCCATCTGTTCTTTGCTTCCAACGCCTTAAAGAAAACCGCTGGTGCGGCTTCTGATGCCAAGCCGATTCACTACGTCGGCATTCTTGGCGGTGGGTTGATGGGGGGAGGGATCGCCAGCGTGACGGCGACGCGCGGGCAGTTGCCAGTGCGCATTAAAGATATTAATGAGCAGGGCATCAACCATGCGCTGAAGTACAACTGGCAACTGCTGACCAAGCGCGTCCAGCGTAAACGGATGAAGCCGACGGAGCGTCAGCGGTTGATGACGTTGATTTCCGGCAGTACGGACTATCGTGGGTTTGAACATGCGGATATCGTCATTGAGGCTGTCTTTGAAGATCTGGCGCTGAAGCGGCAAATGGTGGCGGAGATTGAAGATCATGCCGCGCCGCATACGATATTCGCGTCAAACACTTCATCGCTGCCCATCCACCAGATTGCGGAGGGCGCGCGTCGTCCGCAGCAGGTTATTGGCCTGCACTATTTTAGTCCGGTGGACAAAATGCCGCTGGTTGAGGTGATTCCTCACGCGCACACCAGCGCAGAGACGGTGGCAACGACGGTGGCTCTGGCGAGAAAGCAGGGGAAAACCGCGATCGTCGTGGGCGACAGCGCCGGTTTTTATGTGAACCGCATATTAGCGCCTTATATCAACGAAGCGGCTTACTGCTTACTGGAAGGGGAACCGATTGAATCGATTGACTATGCGTTGGTGCGCTTTGGCTTCCCTGTCGGCCCGCTCGCGCTGCTTGATGAGGTCGGTATTGATGTCGCGACCAAAATTGTGCCGGTGTTAAGCGAAGAACTGGGTAAACGTTTCACCTCCCCACCCGCGTTTGATGCAATTCTGAAAGACGGACGTAAAGGGCGAAAGAATGGGAAAGGGTTCTATCGATACAATAAAACGCGCCGTTTCTGGCACGCGGGGAGAGAGGTGGATAGCTCGATTTACCCTCTGCTGGATGTGACGCCGAAAGCCCATATCGATCCCGCGCTCATCAGCCAGCGTGGTGTAATGATGATGTTAAATGAGGCCGCGCGTTGTCTGGATGAAGGCGTGATCCAATGTGCGCGCGATGGAGATATCGGTGCCGTATTCGGTATTGGTTTCCCTCCTTTCCTCGGCGGGCCATTCCACTACATGGATCGTCTGGGAGTGGAAACGGTAGTGAAAACGCTGCTGGTGCTGCAACAGCAGTATGGAGATCGGTTTGCCCCCTGTGAACGTTTGCTCGCGATGCGGGAAGAGCGGCGGACGTTTTATCCGCCAATCGATGAGGACGATAGCGCTAGTTAATCGTGACGTTGATCGTGACGGTGTCTTTATAGGCTCCCTCCGGCTGGCTGGCCTGACTGGCGTTAATGCGGGCGGTGTACGGGATACTCTGTGTAATCCCCGTACCCGTTCCGCTGTAATCGTTTGTTTCGGTCCAGGCGATATTACCAGTGCGGTAGAGCTGATATTGCAGGTAGTAAGGGGTGCCGCCGACCGTGGCCGTCATTCTGCGCCAGTTGGCATCGTCGGGATGCGTACTGACGAGCTTGACGGTATACGCGCCCAGCAGTGTACAACGCACCACGAGGCTATTGCTGACCGCCGCGAAATCGGCGGGAAACGCGGCTGTGCCAAAGCTGATATTCGGCGCGCTGGTGATCTGGCAATCATTGGTGATGTTCATGGTAATGTTGAGGGTTGAGGTCGTTGTTCCTTCCTCGTAAACGCAGACCGTCACACCTAATACCGTTGCCCCTAGTGAGCAAAGCCGATAGTCCCATTTGATCGTCACCGTATCTGTATAGGTACCGGCGGAGACGTTGTTGCCAATACTGGTACGGATATAGATCGGTATGGAGCCGTCCGATGAGTTGAACAGGCCTAATATCCCCAGAAAGGTGGTTTGGCTCCAGGTGTAGGTCGAACCGATGTTATAGAGCGTACCGCAGCCAGAATCCATACACAGGCTGTAGGGAACGTAGTCTGAGCTTGTCCCTCTGCGCATCCGCATGGTGGTGCCGCTGGGGTTGCTGTCACTCTGTATTGTGGCGGTGATGGTATTGGTGCTGTTTAGGCTCAACAAACTTCCCGTACAGCGAAACCCACTCCCCGAGGCCATGATTTGGGGTGTTCCATTAACACCGACAACGGAAGAAGCATAAGGCCCCAGTGTAGTGGAACTTGGTGGCGTCGTGCAGGCGGCGTAGCCAAAGGGGGCGTAATACAGCGCCATCAGCAGGAAAGCCAGACGCAGCCAGCGGGCAGATCGCCGGTTGGCGGGGAAGACGTGCTGGATTGTCGGTATCGTGGTCAGCATCATGTTATCCTTTTGGGTCAGTCGTCTGGCAGGTGAGTGGGCCGATGGTCGCCATCATGGTCTGTGATTCCGGCAGTGAGAATTCCACCCGGCAAAGCCGTCCGTCTTCTTGTTTGAAACGTAAGCGATTAGCGGTTCCCAGATTGGTGAAGTAGGCCAGACCATCGTAGCCGCTGATGGTGGTGTCGCCACTGATTTCGTCGGTTATCCAGGTGCCGATGGTGAGCGGATTGCCATCCGTATTGCGCAGCTTAATGTTGGCCGCTCGCACGACATGAACGGGGAATTTCACGATGGTGCCGCTGCCTTCTTTGACCGACACGCGTGATTCCACCTGCGGTGTGGAGACGTTGGCTGGCAGCTGTAACGTATCGATTTCCAGTTTCGCGGGGTAGTTGGATACCACCCACGGTACGAGTAAGTGGCCGCGTTTATTCGTTTTCCCCACCAGTTGGTTTTCATATTTTACCGGGACATCGGGGTATCCTTCGGTATCGACCACAATAAAGGCGTCGTTGATGCGGTTGCTGGGGAAAAGCCCCCCGTTCATGTAGATCAGCGAACCGCTCAGTTCCCCCCACTGCGTGGTATCGCCTTCGTTGCCATAGGTTCCGCCAGCCATTGTGGCATAAGGGCCACGCCAGTTCAGCGAGCCTTGGTGATAAGGGTTTTTTCCTGCGCCATACGCGGCGTTCCAGCCAAATCCGCCTTCTGTCGGCGCGGTACGGTTCACCCCTACGCGCGGTGAATAATCGCCATTGCTGTCGCGCTGAACCCCGGCATTGATGCTGCCGTTTCTACCAAAAGGCATCACGAACTGGAGCTGGGCGCTGTAGCCGTTTTCTCCCAGCGCTTTATTAAAGGCGAGGTAAATGGAGCTGTCCTGCCAGACCTGACGGCTGAAAGAGAAATTCAGCAGACGGGTACGGGTTGAATCGTACGCGCGGATGTCGAAGTAACCCACGCCGAATGAGCCATTGCCTTCACCAAACAGCTGGCTGTTGAGTGTCGCCTGATAGCTTTCCCGACTGAGTCGGCCTTCTGTGAGCACGGCGGTTAAATCGCGGTATTTCTCACTGCGCTTAGCGTGTTGAACGCTCATGCCAAAGGCGGAACTGTAGTAAGAATATCCCGTGGTGTATTGGTGTCCGGTGGCTTCCTTTTCGCTCTGGCTGTAGGAAGAACTCAGCGTTCCCCAGCGGCCGACGGTAAAATCTACCCCCGCGCCGAGCAGATAGAGATCTTTTACCGCTTCGCCATGTGTCGATACCGTCAGTTTATTGGTCAATCCGTAGCGATAGATGCCGCTGACGGCAGGATCGTCAGTGTAGGAATTATTCTGTATGCCATAGTCCTGACGCAGAACGCCAACGGACAGATCGAAATCGCTCAACCCCTCTCTCAGCAACGCGTTGGAGACGTAAAAGGGGATGGTGGTGGAAATCTGTCGCCCCTGTGCGTCCGTGGTGATGACGGTCGCTTCCCCTGCGCCGTTCAGGTAAGGCGTATTGGTGAGGGTGAATGGACCTGCGTTCAGGCTAGTACTGTTGGCTTTATAACCGTTGATAAACAGGTCAAGTGTGCTGGGCACAGCGGCGGTACCGGTGTATTGCAGCATCGGATAGGTCACGATATCCGGGCGAAGGCCAAAATTGCGGGCGACACGCAGGCCGCCCATACGTACCGAGTTACTCCACGTCAGGGAGTTGCTAATCAGGTCGCCAACCTGATAGGTGATCATGCGTTCGTTATCGTTATAGCGCCAATAGGTATCGAAGCGCTGATAGCCATTTTGCTGCGAAGTGCTGTTGCCCGAGGTGAAATAGTAGATTCCCGTATTGGATAAGGTTCCGTAGGGGCTGAAAAAGCGCTGTTCCATCCAACTACTGAGAGAATCCGAACTGCCGCGGGGCGAGGTGTAATAAAGGTTATAGTTGAAGAGCAGGCCAGGGCTACTGCGGGCGGGGAAACGAGCCATATCCTGTCCCCCACCTTCGACGGATTGCTCGGGCAGCCAGTGCATCGGCACGGTGAGCTTTAGCTGCTGTATGGTCTGATCGTAATCGACAGTGACATCGGGCAGGGCGCTGATATTAATCTGCCCCACGCTTTGCTCCGACAGACGAATGTGATTCTGACGCAGTGTTGCCGCATCGACATAATAATTCCCGTCACGATATGTGACAGGCACGACCTGATTATCGCTCTGTCCGTTAACGGAAATCGTCAAATAATAAACGGATTCGCTGAGTGAAGGCATGGCGCTGGGGGGCGCAGGAAGATCGGCATAGTCTTCCGCGAGAATCGTCGCAGAATAAAACAGCGCAGATGGCGCGTACATGAGCAGAAGGAAGGCACTTGTTTTACGCTTCATGCCAGACCTCACCATGGCCGTACAGTCACTCGACACACCTTTGTCATCAACCGAGCCATCATTCGCGTTTAATCAGTATGGGATCGGTGATATCGATCAAGTTGGTGAAGAGCTGCATCGCCGCGCCTGGTGTGGATACGCCCGCAGGCAACGGCCAGCGCATCTCTTGCCCTGGTAGCACATAGCCTAAAAAGCCATCGGTTATCTTTATCCGGCTTCCTTTTCCGCTTTGGTCAGATGACCAATAGACGTTACTCAGGCGGGCGTGCACCACGCCACGGTTACGGACATACAGATAGCTTTTTCCTCCAACTGCACTGACTCGCCAACTAAGTACGGGGAGTGTCGGTTTGGCGTTGGCGCGTCGTTTCTCTGGGCGACTATGCGTCCATATGCCTTCACCATCGAGAAACAGAGGCAGCAGATAGCGCATCTGGAATTGCAGCCCCATCTGCGGGGCATTTTGTTGATAGGGGGCGGAAATCTCATCAACGATGATGCGGTAAGCCTGTTCGGTATTGGCGGGAGCCGAGTTGACGCGAATCAGGCGTACCATATTGCGCTTACCCGGTTCCAGCGTCATGAACGGCGGTGTAGCAATCACGTTACTTTGTTCAGCATAGCGATCCTGAAAGTCTATTTGCTTCCAGGACATGATGCGGATTTGCAAACCGACGGGCGCATTGCCTTTGTTTTCCAGCCACAGTGCTGAGCTGTTCTCATCAGCTTCAATGACCTGATAAATCGGCCACACGAGAATAGAACTGGCGGCAAAGCAAAATGTGCTGAAACTGCTTAATAAAAAGGCCATTGCCCGAATAAAAAACGTCATTTTCCTCTTCATCCTGTGTTCACCCTGTTTTGTTTTTAATAAGTCAGGCTGACGGTCACGTTATCGGTATAAACCCCTGCGGGAGGCAGAGGCGTGCCGCCAAAATAGCGGGCATAAACGGTGTAGGTCTGGGTTGTGGCGGGAAAGGAGACAATACTGAGCGCCAGACTTCCCGTACCCCACACCTGCGTGCGCGCAGCATCGCGGTAAAGCTGATAGGCCAACAGGCGCGTTCCCGCTGCATTTTTCAGATAACGCTGCGCACTGCTGCCGCCATTGGCGCCGTAACCCAGTTCAATGATGGCGCTTGTGCCGGGTGTGCAGGTGGCAACAATCGAGCCGCCGCCGCTGGTGCTGGCGATATCCACGTTGGTTGCCGTGGCGCTGCGCGTTCCGAAGTCAAGCGTGCCCATGTTGGGCTGGCTATTTGCCGTGCTGGTGCCAAAAACGCAGCCTCTTTGTATCGTCGCTGTGACATCGAATGTGCTGCTCACGGTGAGCGCTATCGCCGCCGTGGGAATGATGGCGCCGGACAGCAGAAGTGACAAAACCCATGCCGATGGAAAACGCATCGCAATACCAACGGTTATCTAGCCAGAATGGCGATGTGGAACACACCCGACGCAAGGGTGAACGGCAGAGTGCAGTCAGTAAACGCGATAACGTGTATAAGGCGTGGTGACATAACGGCTCCTTTTCTGCGGATCAATTTTTGTGGATCAATGACCCTAAAAAGGCCGGCATGTGGGCATGCCGGCCTGTAAAAGATTACCATTCGATAGTTGCAGTGACTGTGTCGGTATAAGACCCGGCAGTGGGCGCCAGAACGGTTTGGTCTAACGGCTGAATACGCGCATAAATCGGAACCAACTGCGGGTTGCCCGTTGCCACAATGGCAATGCCGGTGGTGCTACTTAGCGGTATTTCAGTGGTGCGGGTTGAGTCGCTATATAAACGGTAAGGGATATTATACGTTCCTGTACCCGGAGCCAGCCTGCGTAGCGAGGCGGTGGCGTTTGCACCAGCACCTATCTTTAATGACGCAGGGGTACCTACAGAGCAACTGACCGTAATTCCGTTGCCCCCGATGCTGGTTATCTGGCTATCTATCGCGGTAGTCAGATCGGAGTGGGAGCCGAAGTCTATTGTTCCCCATGTGGTTCCTGCGCCTACTCCGTTGTCGACCGTGCAGGCGGCGGTAATGGTAAGTGATACAGGAATCTGACCATTAATCGTCACGCTGCTGGCGGTGGGGGATAGGCCAAATGTGGTGAATAACGTCGCCAGAATAGATAATGTGATACGTTTAGAATTCATAACGATTCCTTTATATGTCTCTCACTTATTTTCATCGAAAGTGTCTTCACGAAATTACCTTCACGAAAGTACCGTGGTTTCCGTGAAAACTGCTCGTCATGAGTGACTATTACGAAAAAAACCATAACGAGTCGTTTTAATCAGTACGTGTATTTATATGACATAGTTTCGGTTTTTCGGGAAAATGCAAAAGAGATGTTCTCTTTCCCGATCACCTAACCTACAGACATAAAAAATCGCACTGCTGAAATATGTATCGCTACTATTTTCAGTGCTTTCCGTATGGTGAAAATAAATCTATAAAGAAATGTACTGCTAATTTTTTTCTTCCATGGTGTGAATAATGGCGGGCATATAAAATAACAGAGAGGTTCTTCGGGCTTTATCCTGAATTGCACATTCGTCCATAAATAGAAGAGCAATCTATTTTTATTATATGACGTTATATTCTGTGTAATGACCTTGTTTATATAAAAAGAATAGTAAAAAACGCTATTTAAGATAAAGATAGAAGTAGAGTGGTTGTTTAACAATATCGCAAAATTGATATGCGTCAAAAAAGTTTAAGTAATCGATATTTTTTTCTTTTAAAGTTTTTTATGCTGGATTTTTGATTTCTACTTGGATGTATATCCTAATTTTTTATTTTATCGTAATAAATCTGAATTCCCATCCTAATGGTGTGGTTATCTACTTCGGATGTGAGAGACTGTGCTGTATGTCTTTAAATGTTTTATTTATCATATAATTACAGTGATAATGCAGACGTGTGACGTACCTTCTGGCGCTGTCGCTTCAGGGCAATTATTGACGCTTTGGTCACAGATCGGCTAAAAATGCGTCGTTGAAAATGATTAATTTCACAACACTATTCGGTCATATTTCCGACTGACTCCGGTCGGTGGGCTGTGGGAGGATGCGGGTAAGGATGAATTTTTCTACCAAAACCTGACCTCAGGCGAGTTTACATAGTGAAAAACTCAGGTAACCTACAGCAAACCTGATATGGCTTATGTTTCCGGCATGCTCAAATTGCAGGAAAGCCAATCCTCATCCCATCTGGTTATGAGGATATACCATATATTTCATTAACATAGCGGTGTAATATGCAAGTGTTGATAATGCGTCATGGTGATGCGGTACTTGATGCAGCGAGTGATGCCGTTCGGCCATTGAGCGACGGTGGTCGTGATGAGTCTCGTCAGATGGCGTGTTGGTTGAACGAGCAGAATATCGATATTGAGCGCGTTTTAGTAAGCCCTTATTTACGCGCCCAGCAAACGCTCGACGTAGTGAAGAACGTGCTGCCGCTGCCAGAAGAAGCGGATTGCTTAAATGAGCTCACACCCGGCGGGGATGCCCAGCTAGTTGGTTACTATCTGCAAACGCTGGCAAGAGAAGGTGTTGCGGCGGTGTTGGTTGTTTCGCATCTGCCGCTGGTGGGTTATCTGGTCGCCGAATTATGCCGCAATGAAACAGCACCGATGTTCGCCACGTCCGCTATCGCCTGTGTGACAGTGGAAGCAGAATCTGGCAACGGCGTACTGCACTGGCAAGTCAGCCCGGCACAGCTGACCGCAAAACCCTAACACGATTCACCCCGAATACCTGAATTCATAGGAGACAAGGCGTGTAATGGGTTTACACGCCTTGTCGTTTGTTGGCGAAGGGCGGGGCTATTCAAGCGAAGGCGCTTCCAGCGCCACCAATACCAGCAGCGCGGCGTTCCCGCCAAATTCTTTCGGTGCCTGATGAAAAGCCAGCACGTCAGGGTGCTGCGCCAGCCAGAGCGGCGTTTGTTGCTTCAGTATATGTTTGCCGTGTCCGTGCATCACGCAGGCGCAGTAAACGTGCTCCCGACGGCAGGCCGCCAGCAGAGCACCCAACTCCTGTTTCGCCTGAAGCTGCGTCAGGCCGTGCAGATCCAAAAACAGCTCCGGTGAATAGTCTCCCCGGCGGAGTTTCTTCAATTCATAGTGGCTGGCGCCGGGGCGGACGTAGCGCGTCGGGCCTTCTGCATCCAACTGGGGCTGAAATTCATCCGAAAAATAGAAACTGGCATCAACCTGCTCCTGCAATGCCCGTTTTGCTGGTAATTCGCCTATTTTCCTGCGCTGCGGTTTGTGGGTATAGGTGTCCTGACGCAACTTTTTTGTGCCAGTGATTGACGTGCGAAAAAGCTGTAATTCGTCGTCATTCAGCGAATATTTATTACTCATATTTCATTCATCTTGCGTCAACATTCGAGCAGTTTACCTCGTCTCCCCGCCGTCGCTAAATAAAAGTCTGTATCGAGGCGCATTCAGTCGGTTATATCTGCTGATTTGTCGCGGGCTTCATGGCAAACTAAGCGCCAATTTCCCGTTCAGAACTGTCTGCGGAGGACACCCTTGGACAAAATTTTCGTCGATGAGGCCGTCAGTGAACTTCATACCATTCAGGATATGTTGCGCTGGGCTGTCAGCCGGTTTAACGCAGCCAACGTCTATTACGGTCACGGGACGGATAATCCCTGGGATGAAGCCATACAGCTGGTATTACCTAGCCTGTATTTGCCGCTCGATATTCCTGAAGATATGTACACGTCCCGTTTGATCACCAGTGAGCGGCAGCGCATTGTGGAACGCGTGATTCGCCGCGTCAATGAGCGTATTCCGGTCGCTTATTTGACCAACAAGGCCTGGTTCTGTGGCCTGGAATTCTACGTTGACGAACGCGTGCTGGTGCCGCGTTCTCCTATCGGTGAATTGATCAATAACTATTTCGATGAGCAGTTGCCAACAGCGCCAAATCACATTCTGGATCTGTGTACGGGCAGCGGGTGTATTGCGATTGCCTGCGCGCAGGCGTTTCCCGAAGCGGAAGTTGACGCTGTGGATATCTCTGGCGATGCGCTGGCGGTAACCGAGCAGAATATTCAGCAGCACGGCCTGGAATACCGCGTCACGCCAATCCGGTCTGACCTGTTCCGCGATTTACCGGCGATTCGCTATGATCTGATCGTGACCAATCCACCGTATGTGGATGAAGAAGATATGTCCGATCTGCCGCAGGAATTCCGCTTCGAGCCGGAACTGGGGCTGGCAGCGGGCAATGACGGTCTGGATCTGGTACGGCGCATTCTGGCCTGTGCGCCAGACTATCTTAGCGACAACGGCGTGCTGATTTGCGAAGTGGGCAACAGCATGGTGCATTTGATCGATCAATACCCAGAAATCCCGTTCACCTGGCTGGAATTTGATAACGGCGGTGACGGCGTGTTTATGCTAACGCGATCACAGCTGGTTGATTGCAAAGATCATTTTAGCGCTTACCGTGATTCGGATAGTTGATAAGCCTATTTGCGAAGTGAGGGCGGGAGTAACGGAATAGAAGAGTAAAGCGTTTGCGCCAGGGAAAAAAGCGTCAGGAACGCTTTTGAACGTCGCTTGCGACGGCCCTGAAAGGGTGAATCTCAGGGACGAGATTCATATCTGCGCAATCCGAGCTTACAGGGATGTACTTGCAGCGTCTTTACGATCTATCCGTTACTACCGCTTAACGACTTCTGTCAGCAGCCGTGATTAAACGGTCATAACGACACTCATTACCCTTACCGCTTTACCTAGCGGTAAGGCAGAAACAGAACACATGCGAAGGAGTTGTGATGGCAGGCAACAGTATTGGGCAATTTTTCCGCGTCACTACATTTGGTGAATCCCACGGTATTGCTCTGGGATGTATTGTTGATGGCGTACCACCGGGGATCCCGCTGACGGAAGCGGATCTGCAACACGATTTGGATCGCCGCCGTCCGGGAACATCCCGCTATACGACGCAGCGCCGCGAGCCCGATCAGGTCAAGATCCTGTCCGGCGTTTTTGAAGGTGTAACCACAGGGACCAGCATTGGTCTGCTGATTGAAAACACCGATCAGCGTTCTCAGGACTATAGCGCTATTAAAGATGTTTTTCGCCCGGGTCACGCCGACTACACCTATGAGCAAAAATATGGCCTGCGCGATTATCGCGGTGGTGGCCGCTCTTCCGCGCGCGAAACCGCGATGCGCGTTGCCGCAGGAGCGATTGCGAAGAAATACCTGCAACAGAAATACGGTGTGAAGGTGCGCGGCTATCTGTCGCAGATTGGCGATGTTACCTGCGAGCTGAAAGATTGGGATCAGGTTGAGCAAAACCCGTTCTTCTGCCCGGATGTCGACAAGCTGGACGCTCTGGATGAACTGATGCGTGCGCTCAAAAAAGAGGGCGATTCCATTGGCGCGAAGGTGAGTGTCGTGGCGGAATCCGTCCCCGCCGGATTAGGCGAGCCCGTGTTTGATCGTCTTGATGCCGATCTGGCTCATGCGTTGATGAGCATCAATGCCGTGAAAGGCGTCGAAATTGGCGATGGTTTTGCGGTTGTGACCAAACGCGGCAGCGAAAACCGTGATGAAATCACGCCGGACGGTTTCCAGAGCAATCACGCTGGCGGCATTTTAGGCGGGATCAGCAGCGGTCAGCATATCGTCGCGCATCTGGCGTTGAAGCCGACCTCCAGCATTATGGTGCCGGGGAAAACGATCAACCGTCAGGGTGAAGCGACTGAAATGGTCACGCGCGGCCGTCACGATCCCTGTGTGGGTATTCGTGCTGTGCCGATTGCCGAAGCCATGATGGCGATTGTATTAATGGATCACCTGCTGCGCCAACGCGCACAGTGTGGGGATGTGAACAGTCAGGTTCCTCGCTGGTAAAACATAATGAAACAAGGGTTTATCGGGGTTCTCGCGCTGGCGCTGAGTGCGCCGCTGTGGTCGAACGCCGTGTGGGCGAAAACGCCCTGGCAGGAGATTACGCATCCGGTTGCGGGCACGCCGCAGTCAATTGGGAGTTTTTCCAATGGCTGTATCATCGGTGCCCAGCCGCTGCCGTTGCAGTCGTTGGATTATCAGGTGATGCGTGTCGATCAGCGCCGCTATTTCGGTCACCCCGATCTACTGGCGTTTATTCACCGCCTGAGCAACGAGGTGAAGCGCACGACTTCGGGTAATGTGCTGGTGGGGGATATGGGGATGCCCGTCGGTGGACGTTTCAGCAGCGGCCACGCCAGTCACCAATCCGGGCTGGATGTGGACATCTGGCTGCAATTGCCCAGACAGCGCTGGAGCGAGCAGCAGTTGCTGAAGCCGCAGCCTATTGATTTGGTGAATGCAAGCGGGCTTAATGTTAATCCGCGCGTCTGGCGACCAGAAATCACCACCCTGATCAAAACCGCCGCGCTGGATAGCGACGTGACGCGAATCTTCGTCAATCCGGCGATTAAAAAACAGCTGTGTGCTGAAGCTGGCCACGATCGTGACTGGTTGCGTAAAGTTCGCCCCTGGTTTGCACACCGTGCGCATATGCATGTGCGCTTGCGCTGCCCGGCAGACAGCCTGGAGTGTCAGGAACAGAGCGATCCGCCACTTGGTGACGGATGCGGTGCCGAATTAACCAGCTGGTTCCAACCGAAACAGCCGAGTAGTGAAGCACCAGAAAAAACCATGCCGCCGCCATTGCCTCCTTCTTGTCAGGCATTGCTCGACAGACATTTTTCCGCGAGATAACAAATAACGATGGATTGGTTAGTGCTTGGGCCAGAAACGCTGGCCGTGCTGTTTTTTGTCGGGGCGTTGGCTGGATTTATTGATTCGATTGCGGGCGGCGGCGGTTTATTGACGATACCAGCTCTGCTGGCGGCTGGGTTATCCCCGGCGCAGGCGCTGGCAACGAATAAACTTCAGGCCGTCGGCGGATCCTTTTCCGCCAGCCTGTATTTCATCCGTCGTCGCGCGGTGAATCTGGGCGAGCAGAAACTGGCGATTGCGCTGACGTTTGCGGGGTCGACCTTTGGTGCCTGGCTGATCCAGCAAATTCACGCCGACTTTCTGCGTCAACTGCTGCCGGTGCTGATCATTGGCATTGGCCTCTACTTTTTATTAACGCCAAAAATTGGTGATGAAGATCGGCAGCGTCGCCTGTCGCCACTGCCGTTTGCGATTCTGGCAGGCGGCTGCGTCGGTTTTTATGACGGTTTCTTTGGCCCCGGTGCGGGGTCATTTTACGCGCTGGCGTTTGTCACCTTGTATGGCTTCAATCTGGCTAAAGCGACAGCGAATGCCAAGATCCTGAACTTTACCTCCAACTTCGGCGGGCTACTGTTTTTCATGCTGGGCGGTCAGGTTGTCTGGGTGGCCGGCGGTGTCATGCTGGCAGGGCAGATGATTGGGGCTCGACTCGGTGCCAGAATGGTGATGACGAAAGGGCAAAAGCTGATTCGTCCTATGCTGGTGCTGGTTTCCGCCACCATGAGCGGCAAACTGATTTATGACAGCCACGGTCACACGATTGCTGTCTGGCTGGGGCAGTTTTTATGATGACAGGTTTATGATAACAACAGATAACATGACAACGACGCACCATTATCAACAACTGATTGATATTTTTAATGATTGCTTTGGCGATGAATACAATACTCGCCTGATAAAAGGTGACCATGAGCCGATTTATCTGCCCGCGGATAATGAAATTCCGTATCACCGGATTGTCTTTGCGCATGGTTTTTATGCCAGTGCGCTGCATGAGATTTCTCACTGGTGTATTGCCGGTGCCCAGCGGCGCTTGCAGGTTGATTTCGGCTACTGGTATTGCCCTGATGGCCGCGATGCGGCGACGCAAAGCCAGTTTGAGGGAGTGGAAATCAAACCTCAGGCTTTCGACTGGCTGTTCTGTGTCGCTGCGGGCTTTCCGTTTAACGTCAGCTGCGACAATCTGAACGGCGACTGCGAGCCGGACCGCATTGATTTTCAGCGGCGTGTGCATGCGCAGGTGATGCAGTATCTGGAAGAGGGGATTCCCGCTCGTCCGGCACGCTTTATTCACGCGCTACAATCGTTTTACAATACGCCCCCGCTGACGGCGGCGAGCTTCCCGTATCCAGCCGATCTGTGATGCGCGGGAAATGCAAAAACTTGAGGATAAGACATGATCGCAGAATTTGAAACGCGCATTCTGGCGCTGATTGATGACATGGTAGAGCATGCCAGCGACGACGAACTGTTTGCCGGCGGCTATCTGCGTGGTCATCTGACGGTGTCGGTGGCAGAGGCGGAAGAGCACGGGGAACAGACGCTGGAAGCCCTGCACGCGCGCGTGAGCGACAGCATTAATAACGCCATTAAAAACGGTGAATTGTCACCGCCGGATCAGGTATTGGTTAACGGAATGTGGGAACGTTTGTTCCAGCAGGCGCAGAATAGTACGCACTGATTTCCCCTGTGGGCTAATCGTTAATCTGTCAGTGCTGGCCTGTCGAGCCAGCACACTTCTTCCCCATTAGTCCTTCGCTGTTCTTATTAATCCTGAGTGACAGGCTTACCTTTCAGCAGTTTTCTTATCCAGAAACGATTCGGATTGAGCGCGGCGAGCGTATCGCGATCCAGCGGTAGCGGTTCACCATAGATCTGCGAAGCCAGAATTTCCGCGGCGAGCGGGGCGGAGCAGAGCCCGCGTGAACCTAATGCGCCGATAATAAACAGATCCTGCCAGTAAGGCGCGTTTGGTACCACATCGGCACGGTGCTGGGGATGCAGTCGTTCTTCATATTCTGCCAGCGTTTGTTCATAGTCCGGCACAGCCCCTAAGAGCGGCAAATGGTCGCGCAGCGCACAGCGAACGCCCTGACGCGCTTGCGCATCGCTGACGTCGATCGTCTTGACCCACTCTGCGTTAGGCAAGCAATTCAGCAGCCGTTGGCGGTTCTCTTGCTGTTCTGCTTCCCGATAATCACAGCGCGAATCTCCCCGCACATAGCTTGCCCCGATGCAGTGCGTCTGATGACGTGGACTGACCGGCGTCAGATAGCCGTCGTAGCACAGCACCTGTTTGAGTTGCCCCAGCACGGGGTTGGTAGGAATATGACTGACCTGCCCACGCACGGCGTAGGCCGGCAAATGGTGGGTTTGCGACCAGTCGGTAATGCGATAACCGTTCGCCAGCACCACAACCGTATGATGTATCTTCTGGCCGCTGCTCAGGGTAAGCGCCCAGCCGCTGTCTGTTTTCTCCAGTGCCGAAACGGGGGTGTTCATCTGTACTGCCAGGCCGTTTTGCTCTGCCAGCCTCAGCGCTGAAGCTGTCAGCTCCGCCGGACAGAGCCAGCCGCCCTCGGGATAGGTGATGCCGTCTACGCCGGGATTCAGGCCGCTCTGTTTTTCCAGTTGCTGCGCATCTGCGCTCACGACCAGCGCTTCCGGCCAGTTTCCTTGCAGAATTTGCTCGATCTTACGCGCACTCTTTTCATCCCAGACAAGCTGGTTGACGCCACACCATTGGTGCTCAAACGCCAGCCCTTGTTGCGCCAGCGATGTGTAGTGGCGGCGTGCAAAGTCAAACGCGACAGAAAAAAAGCGGGATACCGCATCGTGCCGATTATTCAGCAGAGGATAAAGTGCGCCCTGACGATTGCCGGATGCGCCCGTGGCAGGCTGTGCTTCCTCACAATAAAGCGTGACGTTCGCGCCGCGCCGTTGCAAAGCCAGTGCGGTGAGTACGCTGGCAATACCACCGCCGATAATCGCAATATCATCAGTCGTACTGGCCGCAGGGCGCGCGTACCACGGTGTGGGCGAAATAACGGGAAGTGTGTCGGGAAGGATGCCGCTCAGCATCTCGCGCTTCTGGCCGAATCCTTTGATTTTGCTGACCTGAAATCCTGCCTGTTGCAGACCGCGACGTACAAAGCCCGCAGCGGTAAACGTGGCAAATGAGCCTTCTTTACGGCACAAACGAGCCATCGCCTGAAACAGATGCTCTGTCCACATATCCGGATTCTTGGAAGGTGCGAAGCCGTCCAGAAACCAGGCGTCGACCTGATGATTCTGGGTATCATCCAGCTCAGGTAGTAAAGCGTTGACATCACCGAACCACAGATCAAGCGTGATAGCCCCCTGCGCCAGAATCAGACGATGGCAGCCCGGCAGCGGTAGCGGCCATTGCTCACGCAACTCATCTGCGAACGCTGCCAGTTCTGGCCACTGGGCGTGCGCGGCAGCCAGATCGTGCCGGCGCAGAGGGAATTTCTCGAAGCTGATGAAATGCAGGTGGCGTAATGTCGCCTGCGGCTGCTGTTGGCGAAACGCGGCAAAAGCTTGCCACAGCGTGAGAAAATTCAGGCCAGTGCCAAAGCCGGTTTCTGCTACTACGCAGGTGGTACGCGGATGTGTGATAAAACGCTCAGGAAACTGATTGCCCTTTAAAAACACATAACGGGTTTCAGCCAACCCATCCTGATTCGAAAAATAGACGTCATCAAACTGTTGCGATACAGGTGTACCCTGAGCGTTCCAACTTAACGACGCGTGTTGGATGGGAAGATTGGCCACGACAAAAGCTCATTATTCAAGTGATGGCGAGATTTTAACGAGCGGACTATCGTGGCGCAAATTTAGCAATAATTTCTCGATAGTTCGGCTGATCGGACTTGTTCAGCTTACAACTGTACGCTAAAGTGCGAAGCGAAATCCCAAACTCTATAAGTGGAAAAGAGGTATTAAATGAAACGTGCAGTGATTACTGGCCTGGGGATCGTATCAAGCATCGGTAATAACCAGCAGGAAGTTCTGGCATCATTGCGGGAAGGCCGCTCGGGTATTACTTTCTCTCAAGAGCTGAAAGATTCCGGTATGCGTAGTCACGTCTGGGGGAATGTCAAACTGGACACCACTGGCCTCATCGATCGCAAAGTTGTGCGTTTTATGAGTGATGCATCGATTTATGCCTACTTATCTATGGAGCAGGCGATTCAGGATTCCGGGCTGTCCGATGAGGTTTATCAGAATAACCCACGCGTTGGTCTGATTGCCGGTTCCGGCGGCTCTGCGCGCTATCAGGTGTTTGGTGCTGACGCGATGCGTAGCCCGCGTGGCCTGAAAGCCGTTGGCCCTTATGTGGTCACCAAATCAATGGGTTCTGCGGTATCCGCGTGTCTGGCAACCCCATTTAAAATTCACGGCGTGAACTACTCTATTAGCTCAGCCTGTGCGACCTCCGCACACTGTATCGGTAACGCCGTTGAGCAAATCCAGATGGGCAAGCAGGACATCGTATTCGCCGGCGGTGCTGAAGAGCTGTGCTGGGAACTGGCCTGTGAATTTGACGCGATGGGCGCACTGTCGACCAAATACAATGAAACCCCAGAAAAAGCCTCCCGTACCTATGATGCCGATCGCGATGGTTTCGTGATTGCAGGCGGCGGCGGTATGGTTGTTGTCGAAGAACTGGAACATGCATTGGCGCGTGGCGCACACATCTATGCGGAAGTGGTCGGCTATGGCGCGACGTCTGACGGCGCGGATATGGTTGCCCCATCAGGCGAAGGTGCCGTTCGCTGCATGAAGATGGCAATGAACGGTGTGGATACCCCGATTGATTACCTGAACTCTCACGGCACGTCCACGCCGGTTGGCGATGTGAAGGAGCTGGGTGCGATTCGTGAAGTGTTTGGCGACAACTCGCCAGCTATTTCTGCGACCAAAGCGATGACCGGTCACTCTCTGGGTGCCGCAGGCGTTCAGGAAGCGATTTACTCGTTGCTGATGCTGGAACACGGCTTTGTTGCACCGAGCATTAACGTGGAAAATCTGGATGAGCAGGCGGTTGGCCTGAACATCGTGACGACGCCGACGGAACGTAAACTGACCACGGTGATGTCTAACAGCTTCGGTTTCGGTGGTACGAACGCGACGCTGGTCATGAGAAAACTCGATAAATAATCGCGTTATCTCAGGAATAGAAACAAACCCCGTAGGCGTGAGCCGCGGGGTTTTTTGTTGGTACGAGTGATAACCCGATGTTTGCTGTAATGGGGAGCGTTAGATCAACACCCAAAGCAGAAATGCCGCCACGCAGGTGCTGACAATCACCAGAAACATGGGCTTATGGAACAAGGATTGCCAACTGAGCGGCAGTGAGGCAATCAGAGGATTAAACAGCGGATGCAACAACTGTGAGGTTGTCGTCCAGTCCGTTTCCTGTGCACGCTGAATGCGCTGAGTAAACAGGAACGTCAGCAGATCGCTGACCTGCATTGGCGTCAGCGGAGTTTGTAACCCGATATTGAAGCGATTCTGCGTGTAATCCATCAATAAGTGCTGTTCCTGCACGCTCATCGGCTGCTGTAGCAGCGCCTGCAACGGGGCGAGGTTCGGAGAAAGCAATGTGCTCTGTGCCGATAATGGCTGTGGTGATAGGGTTGTTGCGGATGACGAATTCGTAGCCGTATTGGTCGCATTAGCAATGTTGGTTGCCGTGTCTGTCCGCGCTTCTGGCGATGCGCCTGCTGTTCCCGCGTGCGGGGCCGGTGAGGTCGCGCGCAGCAGCGTCTGCGTCTGTTGCAGCTCAACCTGTGCTTGCAGAAATTGTGTGAGCAGCGGCAGATGTTTTAACGGGATAGCTTCGCCCGCGTTAAGATTCTGCATCATCATCAGATTGCTTAGCACCCTCGCAGGCTGTTCACCCGTCATGGTTGCTAACCGGGTGACTAACTGATTCAGGCCGCGCTGTTCCGCAGGGGAGAGCGGGCGTTCGGGCGAATTGGCTGCCTGAGCCGCCTGTGGGGTGCTCGTTGACGCGGTTGACTGCGGAATTTGCCCGTTTTGCAGCAGGGTAACCACCTGCTGTAGCTGTGTTTTATTCAGTGCGCTTAGCGTGGTGCTACCGAACTGCTGCTGGATGAAATCGCTGACTGCCTGACGATTATTTCCCTGTGACAGCATATCTGTCAGGCGTTGCAGCAACTGCTGACGTCCACCGCTATCTTGTGCCTGCGTTAAACGCGTCTGGAGTATTTGCTCGGCAGGCCGGTAATGGCGGGACAACAGCTCATTATTTTCTGCCAGACCTAATCCCTGCTTCACCGTCGTCCAGACTTCCGATGCCTTTGATGTTGTCAGTGCGGCAACTTTAAGCACCAGATTTTCCAGCGTGGTGCGCTGCGCCAGCGTGAGCGGACGATCGCCGTTGGCTGAACCCGTGGTATTCGAGGCGGATGAGGCCGAGGATGTGGTGGTCGGCGTAACCGGACGTTCGCCGGGCAGCGGGGCACCTGGGCCACTTACAGGTTGCATATCGGTTATCCTCACTGCCGTCATGATTGAGATGAATCATAGCAATCTCCCGTGACGGCCGATAGTCATGCGTCGCGTAAAACGGCACGAATATCATGGTGGGCGCTAGGTGGGACGTCCTAGAGGAATGCGCAAGCGCTGAGCGAGGATAACACCGAGTAGCGTAATGCCACCGCCAACCAGATGATAGTGATGCAAGGGTTCGTTCAGCAAGCCAATCGCAATCATCGCCGTAAAGATCGGTGTCAGATTCATAAAGATGGCAGCCTTGTTGGCTCCCAGACGCATAACCCCCTGAATCCACAGAAAAGGCGCGATGATTGAAGCCATGATGCCAGCGAAAATCACCAGCGGCAGATTTTGACCGTTGAGTTGCACATTGTCCGTCAGCAGGAAATTGGGTACCAGCAACACCACACCAAAGGCAATTTGCACATAGAGCGAAACCCAATTGGGCAGCGGGATGTTCCAGCGTTTGGTTAATACGCCATAAAGCGCATAGGACAATGAGGCGCAAAACATCATGAATTCACCAGGGCCAATGCCCTGCGCCAGAATCTGTTCAGGATGCCCCGCACCGATCAGCCAGACAATTCCCGCCATCGACAGCAGGCTACCGAGTAGAACACCCAGCGTAGGAGCCAAACGTAGCAGAGGGATGCTGAGCACAACGGTGAGGAGCGGCACCAATGAGCCCATGATTCCCATCATTACTGCGCTGATGGTGTGTGCCGCGTAGTAGGCCAGGCTCTGATACAACACCATGCCGAGCAACCCCAGCACCAGCAGCTTCCAGGCATGTTGACGAATGGCCGCCACATGGTGACGCAGGGTTGGCAGCATGAATGGCGTCATGACGAGGAATGCCAGTAGCCAGCGATAAAACGAGATGGCGGCGGGATCGATAACGTTCGCAGAGAGTTTGTTAACGATGACGTTAATTGACCAGATCAGGACGGCAATAGTGGGGAATAGGGCGTTCAACGTTGGGTTTCTCATAGCAGACCAGACGGAAAACGTACCTATTGCCAGTCTGGTAGATAAAATGGGGCAAGTGTGGCATTGGCAAACAACATAACAGAGCCACGTGGCGACTATCAACCTTGTATGGCGAGCGGCTGTCTATGCTCCCCCTCTTGTAAGGCTTTCATTGGTGTGAACGGATAACCTAAAGACGTTGTGTCGTAATTGCCTTGGGTTTCTGCATCATTCGGTGGCAAAATATCTCCCCGCTTTTTTTGGCTGGCTACCGATGTCGGAGAAGACAATGAAGATTCTGGTTGATGAGAACATGCCGTATGCCCGCGAGCTTTTTAGCCGTCTGGGTGAGGTGCAAGCCGTGCCGGGACGCCCTTTACCGCGCGATCTGCTGGCTGGTGCGGATGCGCTGATGGTGCGCTCGGTCACGAAGGTGAACGCAGATCTGCTGTCGGGTACGGCGGTAAAATTTGTCGGCAGCGCAACGGCAGGCACTGACCATGTTGATGATACCTGGCTTAACGCCAACGGTATCGCGTTTTCCGCTGCACCTGGCTGCAATGCTATTGCGGTAGTGGAATACGTGTTTTCTTCTTTGCTGATGCTGGCCGAGCGTGATGGTTTCCAACTGCGTGATAAAACCGTAGGGATTGTTGGCGTAGGGAACGTTGGCAGACGTCTGGATGCGCGCCTGAAAGCCTGGGGCGTTAAAACGCTGCTATGCGATCCGCCGCGTGCCGATCGCGGTGAGGCTGGCGATTTCCTGCCGCTAGAGACGCTGGTACGCGATGCCGACATCCTGACGTTGCATACGCCGCTGTATCTTGATGGTCCATACCGAACCCATCATTTGGTTGACGCCAATGTGCTGAGTGACTTTGCGGACGGACGTATTCTGATCAACGCCTGTCGCGGTCCGGTGGTGGACAATGCGGCGCTGCTTGAGGCATTGCAGCAGGGTAAAAAACTCAGTGTCATTCTTGATGTCTGGGAGCCCGAGCCAGAATTATCAACCGATCTGCTGGCGCGAGTCGATATTGGCACGGCGCATATCGCTGGTTATACGCTGGAAGGGAAGGCGCGTGGCACTACGCAGGTTTTTGAAGCCTGGAGCGAGTTTATCGGAACCCCACAGCAGGTGGCGCTTTCATCGCTTTTGCCTGAGCCTGAGTTTGCCGAAGTGGCACTGACCGTACCGCTGGATGAGGCGCTGCTAAAACGTCTGGTGCATCTGGTGTATGATGTGCGCCGGGACGATGCACTGTTGCGCCATGTTGCGCATCAGGAAGGCGAGTTTGATCGCCTGCGCAAACATTATCAGGAACGACGCGAATGGTCGTCACTTCATGTTATCTGCGCCGATGCTGACAGCGCAGATTGCCTGAACGCGCTGGGGTTCACGGCGTCAGTGCGGGATGCGCGTTAACGGAGGCCGCTGAGATCCTCCGTTGGCGGATGCGTCGCACAAGTACCACTCTTCATTCATTAACGGAAAGTGACTTATTCATGAACTGACGGACGGCGTCGCTATCGTTTGTCGGTTTCATTCATGTTTTGTGTTTCATTCAAAATTTGGGAGAGAACCAAATGTCTAACGGCTGGAATATTGCTCTGCTGGGCGCAACGGGCGCAGTAGGCACGGCGTTACTGGAATTATTGCAGGAACGTGAATTCCCGGTGGGTGAACTGTATCCACTGGCCAGCGAACGTAGTGCGGGTGAAACCATACGTTTTAACGGCCAGTCCTGTCTGGTCACCGATGTAGCGGATTTTGACTGGTCACAGGCGCAGCTGGCGTTTTTTGTCGCCGGTCAGGATGCCAGCGCCCGCTATGCGGAAGACGCTGGAGATGCGGGCTGTCTGGTGATCGATAGCAGCGGTCTGTTTGCGCTGGAGCCGGATGTCCCGCTGGTGGTGCCCGGTGTGAATGCGCATACGCTGGCAGATTATCGTAACCGTAACATTGTTGCGGTGGCGGACAGCCTGACGAGCCAGCTGCTGACGGCGATTAAACCGCTGACCGATGCCGCCGGGCTTTCACGCCTGCATGTTGTCAATATGCTGTCGGTTTCTGCCCTCGGTAAAGCAGCGGTAGACGATCTGGCAGGGCAAAGCGCCCGTTTGCTGAACGGTATTCCGCCAGAAGAAGGGATTTTCCCGAAACAGCTGGCGTTCAACCTGTTGCCTTTACTACCGGATAACGCCGGCAGCGTGCGTGAAGAACGGCGTTTGGTCGATCAGGTGCGTAAGGTCTTGCAGGATGACGGATTACCGATTTCAGTGACCTGCATTCAGTCCCCTGTGTTCTATGGTCATGCGCAGGTTGTTCATCTTGAATCGCTGCGCCTGCTGTCTGCGGAAGAAGCGCGTGACGAATTACTCAACGCCGGAAATATTCAGGTCAGCGATGAACAGGATTACCCAACTCAGGTTGGCGATGCGTCCGGCAATGGGCAACTGAGCGTAGGTTGCCTGCGTAACGATTACGGTATTCCTGAACTGCTGCAATTCTGGTCGGTTGCCGATAACGCTCGCTTTGGCGGTGCGCTGATGGCGGTGGAAACTGCGGAGCGTCTGGTGCAGGAGTATCTCGGGTAATGTCGGAAACCACTCAGGCGGAGGCCATTCAGGCCGACGCCGTTGCGGAAAACGAACGTGCCCCGCTGAAAATCGCGTTAGGCATTGAGTATGACGGTAGCCGCTATTATGGCTGGCAGCGTCAGGCTGAAGTTGCCAGCGTGCAAGCCTGCCTTGAAAAAGCGCTGAGCAAAGTGGCAGATGAACCGATAGACGTGTTTTGCGCTGGCCGAACCGATGCTGGCGTTCACGGCACCGGGCAGGTTGTGCATTTTACTACGCACGCCATCAGGAAAGACGCGGCCTGGACGATGGGCGTGAATGCGAATTTACCGCCGGATATCGCCGTGCGCTGGGTGAAAACGGTGGATGAGGATTTCCATGCGCGCTTCAGCGCCACGGCACGTCGCTACCGTTATGTCATCTATAATCACCGTTATCGCCCTGCCGTGCTCGCCCACGGCGTGACGCATTTTTATCACCCGCTGGACGTGACGCGCATGGAACGGGCTGGACAGTGCCTGTTGGGGGAAAATGATTTCACCTCTTTTCGGGCCGTGCAGTGTCAGTCGCGTACGCCGTGGCGCAATGTAAATCATTTAAAGGTTACACGTCACGGTGACTATATCGTGGTAGATATTAAGGCCAATGCGTTCGTTCATCATATGGTGCGTAATATCGTGGGTAGCCTGATGGAAGTCGGTTGTGGCAATCGCCCGGAGTCGTGGATTGCAGAACTGCTGGCTGCCAAAGATCGTACGCTGGCCGCCGCGACGGCCAGAGCTGAGGGGTTGTATTTAGTGGCGGTGGATTACCCCGCGCGTTTTGCTTTACCACGGCCTACGATGGGGCCGCTCTTTTTAGCAGATTGACGTTTTTGCTGTAACGAGTGCGCCTTTTGCGTGTTGCATGCTGCCGGATGGTGGTAAATCAAAAAGCCGTATGCAATGCGTGATAAGGTCGATGCGAGTTAGCGTGCTATACGCAAGGCAACACGGATGGTACGGCTGCCTTGCGTATATCGACCGCGTGCGTTTGATATACATTCTTGGGAGAAGATGTTGTGGTGGAGTTTATACAGTTTATTATTGATTTTATTCTGCACATTGACGTGCATCTGGCGGAACTGGTGGCGCAATATGGTGTCTGGGTTTATGCCATTTTGTTCCTGATTTTGTTCTGTGAGACTGGGCTGGTGGTGACGCCGTTTCTGCCGGGAGATTCGTTACTGTTTGTCGCCGGGGCGCTGGCGGCGTTGCCGTCGAACGATCTGAATGTGCACACGATGGTGTTCCTGATGATTGTTGCCGCGATTACGGGCGATGCGGTGAACTACACGATTGGACGGCTGTTCGGTGAAAAGCTGTTTAGCAACCCGAACTCGAAGATTTTCCGCCGCAGCTATCTGGATAAAACGCATGCGTTTTACGAGCGCCACGGTGGTAAGACGATAATTCTGGCGCGCTTTGTCCCGATTGTGAGAACATTTGCGCCGTTTGTCGCCGGGATGGGGCACATGAGCTATCGGCATTTTGCTGCCTATAATGTCATTGGTGCGCTGCTGTGGGTGCTGTCATTCACCTATGCGGGCTACCTGTTTGGTGATTTGCCGGTCGTGCAGGAAAATCTGAAATTACTGATTGTCGCGATTATTTTCCTCTCTATCCTGCCGGGCGTTATTGAGATTGTCCGCCATCGTAGAGCGGCCGCGCGCGGCAATGTGAAATAAGTGAAGTATTTTAACATCCGGTTTGACCAGTTTTTTATCCACAGTACCGGAACGTTATGGTTTAATGGGCAGCATTTATGGTCTGTTCCTGGGAACACCCTGGGTGCCGATGCCTTTGTACCGCGATTGTCGTGCGTCTCAGGCATTTTTTCATTGGCAATGTTGTCAGGGAATAACATGAACAGCGGACTGGCATTTGCCAGGTTCAAGCAGAAAGGTTATCAATGAGCTGGATTGAACGAATTCTTAACAAAAGCAACATCACACCGACCCGTAAAGCGAATATCCCTGAAGGGGTCTGGACAAAATGTGATAGCTGCGGTCAGGTTCTTTATCGTGCTGAGCTGGAGCGTAATCTGGAGGTCTGCCCGAAGTGCGATCACCATATGCGTCTCTCCGCACGTAGCCGCCTACAGGCGTTTTTGGATAAAGAAAGCACTGTTGAGCTGGGAAGCGAACTGGAGCCGAAGGATGTCCTGAAATTCCGGGATTCCAAAAAATATAAAGATCGTCTGGTTTCTGCGCAGAAACAGTCCGATGAGAAAGATGCGCTGATCGTCATGAAAGGCACGCTGTATGGTATGCCGGTTGTGGCTGCATCGTTTGAGTTCTCTTTCATGGGCGGCTCAATGGCGTCTGTTGTGGGAGCGCGTTTTGTACGTGCCGTTGAGCAGGCATTGGAAGACGGCTGCCCGCTGGTGTGCTTCTCCGCCAGTGGCGGTGCGCGTATGCAGGAAGCGCTGATGTCGCTGATGCAAATGGCGAAAACCAGTGCGGCATTGGCAAAAATGCGTGAGCGCGGCTTGCCGTATATCTCCGTGCTGACTGACCCGACGATGGGCGGTGTTTCCGCAAGTCTGGCGATGCTGGGCGATCTGAACATTGCTGAGCCGAAAGCGCTGATCGGTTTTGCCGGTCCACGCGTTATCGAACAAACCGTGCGTGAAAAGCTGCCGCCGGGCTTCCAGCGCAGCGAATTCCTGATTGAGAAAGGGGCGATCGATATGATCGTTCGTCGTCCGGAAATGCGCTACAAGCTGGCCACCATTCTTGCCAAACTGACGAATCATCCAGAACCGGGCAACGATGACGTGGAAATCCGCAGCGATGCGCCGTCTGAATCATCACAGGATGACGCATAATTGACATGATGGGCTGGGCGTGTGGTACTCGACCACGTCGTTTTCGACCGAGTAGCCATACGCACGCTCAGCCCGCAATGAACCGTAAGCCAGTGAACGGGACTCATGGATACTCTTCAAATACCTCAAGCCACGTCACCTTTGGTCACGTGGCTTCATTATCTTGAGCACCTGCACGCGCAGGCCATTGATTTAGGTCTGGAGCGCGTTAAGCAGGTTGCTGAACATCTCCAACTGCTACAGCCTGCCGCAACGGTTTTCACTGTCGCGGGGACAAACGGCAAGGGAACCACCTGCTGTACGCTGGAATCGATTCTGCTGGCTGCTGGGTTACGGGTTGGCGTGTATAGTTCTCCCCATCTTGTTCGCTATACTGAACGGGTGCGTATCCAGGGCAAAGAATTGCCTGAAGCGCAGCACACTCAGGCGTTTGCGTATATCGAAGCAGGAAGAGGGGCGGTATCGCTCACCTATTTTGAATTCGGCACGCTGTCGGCGTTGCAGCTCTTTAAGCAGGCGAACCTGGATGTCGTCATTCTGGAAGTAGGGTTGGGCGGGCGTCTGGACGCCACCAATATTGTGGATGCCGATGTTTCCGTCGTCACCAGTATTGCGATCGACCATACCGACTGGTTAGGTAACGATCGAGAAAGTATTGGCCGTGAGAAAGCGGGAATATTTCGACAGGGTAGACCTGCCGTTGTCGGCGAGCCGGATATGCCGGGAACGATTGCCGATGTTGCCGCGGAGAAAGGGGCACTGCTGCGCCATCGTGGTCGGGACTGGGACTATTCCGTTCAGCGTGAGACGTGGAGCTGGCAGGATAAGCAGCGTGAATTATCTCGTCTGCCATTACCCAATGTTCCATTGGCTAATGCTGCCACCGCGCTGGCCGCACTGCACTATTCGTCACTCAATGTGAGCGAAGACGCGATTCGACAGGGGGTGCAGAACGCGGCGTTACCGGGGCGTTTTCAGACGGTGCAGGCATCACCGCGAGTGATTCTTGATGTTGCACACAATCCCCATGCGGCGGCGTATCTGGCAAACCGTTTAGCCGCACTGCCGACAACCGGAAAAGTGCGGGCCGTCGTCGGCATGCTGTCGGATAAAGATATTGCTGGTACGCTGGCTCACTTAACGCCGTTGGTGGATGAGTGGTATTGCGCACCGCTGGAAGGGCCGCGTGGTGCCACCGCGCAGCAGATTGCTGAGCACCTGACGCGCAGCCAATCGTTCCCCGATGTCGTGACTGCCTGGCAGCAGGCGATGTCCGAGGCCGCAGAGCAGGATATCGTCATTGTTTGTGGATCTTTTCATACGGTAGCGCATGTGATGGAAGCGCTGGATGAGGAGAAGGCGAATGGCGAGTAAATTTCAGAATCGCCTGGTGGGGACGGTCATTCTGGTCGCGTTGGGCGTGATCGTCTTACCTGGCCTGCTGGACGGTAAGAAGAAGCACTACGAGGATGAGTTTGCGTCGATTCCGCTGATCCCTAAACCGGGTGACAGTAATGAGATGGAATCGCTGCCTGCGCTGAACCCGTCGTTGCCACCGGAAGGGGCGGAAGCGGCGATGCAGAACAGCGCGGAAGCCGAAGCGAGATCATCCACATCATCTACAACTACAGCACCTGAAACCACGACGCAGGCGCCGCCATCGTCCCATTCTGGCACGAATACGCCATCCATGACGGCACCGCCAGTGGTGGTTGAGCGTCCGCCGGTTCAGACCCCGGTGACGCCGAAGCCTCAGCCAAAACCTGAGGTGAAGCCAGAAGTGAAACCAAAGCCTGAGCCTAAACCGGAACCCAAGCCGGAAGTGAAGCCTGAAACCCAACCAGCGCAGCAAGCCCCTGTCGGACAGGCCTACATTGTGCAGCTTGGTGCACTGAAAAACGCGGATAAGGTGAATGAAATTGTCGCCAAATTGCGTCTTTCCGGCTATCGCGCGTATACCGTGCCGTCAACGCCGGTTTCAGGAGAAATCACCCGTATTTACGTGGGGCCGGATGCGTCTAAGCAGAAGCTGGAGTCCTCGCTGGGTGAGCTGAAACAACTCAGCGGGCTAAGCGGACAGGTGCGTGCGCATTCCGTTCGTTAACGGTCGTTGAGCGTGAGAATAACGGGGTGGAGTAGTCTGTCGTCTGCCACGTAAATAGATAGAAACAGGCCGCGGGGATGAGGCTCACATGCGTGATGCTTCGCCCCGTACCTGTTTTAAGACGGTTGTTGTTGATTTTATTACGCCGACGGTTAATAGGCTCAGGCATGGTCTATTGCTGATTTTTTCGCCTGATTATCTATTGATGAAATCGGCGGAAATACGCTACGCAAACGTTTTCTTTTTCTGTTAGAATGCGCCGCGAACAGGATGACGTAGCGGCTTATCGGTAGCATCGTTCATTATTAGGATAGTTCATGGTTTGGGTTGATTACGTCATTATTGGCATCATCGGATTTTCGGCTTTGGTTAGCCTGATCCGGGGGTTTGTTCGTGAAGCGCTGTCGTTAGTGACCTGGGGATGTGCTTTTTTTGTCGCCAGCCATTACTACGCTTACCTCGCGGTCTACTTCACCCGTTTTGATGATGAGCTGGTGCGTAATGGTATTGCGATTGCCATTCTGTTTATTGCAACGTTGATTGTGGGGGCTATCGTCAACTATGCGATTAGTTCGCTGGTTGAACGTACCGGATTATCCGGCACCGATCGCGTTCTGGGCATCTGTTTTGGTGCGCTGCGCGGGGTGCTGATCGTTTCCGCACTGCTATTCTTTCTGGATACTTTCACCGGTTTTTCACAAAGTGATGACTGGAAGCAGTCCCAGTTAATCCCGCAGTTCAGTTATATTATCAGGTGGTTTTTTGACTACCTGCAAAGCACGTCAAGTTTCTTGCCGCAGCATTTACCGCTGCGGTAGCGCTGATGAGGAAAAGACACCATGTGCGGTATTGTCGGTATCGCCGGTTTTACACCGGTCAACCAGTCGATTTATGACGCGTTAACGGTGTTGCAACACCGTGGGCAGGATGCAGCGGGTATTGTAACCATCGATGCCTTTAATTGTTTTCGCCTGCGTAAGGCCAATGGCCTGGTGAAAGATGTGTTTGAAGCGCGGCACATGCAACGCTTACAGGGAAACATGGGGCTTGGTCACGTGCGTTATCCAACCGCGGGCAGTTCCAGCGCCTCGGAAGCACAGCCTTTCTATGTTAACTCTCCTTTCGGTATCACGTTGGCTCACAACGGTAACCTGACTAACGCCCACGAGCTGCGTAAAAAGCTGTTCGAGCAGGAGCGCCGTCACGTTAACACCACGTCTGATTCTGAAATTCTACTGAATATTTTTGCCAGAGAGTTGGACCGTTTCCAACATTACCCACTGGAAGCCGATAATATTTTTGCGGCCGTTGCCGCGACGCACCAGCAAATTCGCGGTGCCTATGCCTGTGTCGGCATGATTATCGGTCACGGTATGGTGGCTTTCCGCGATCCTAACGGGATTCGTCCGCTGGTGATTGGTAAGCGCGATCTGGAAGATGGCCGCAGCGAATATATGGTGGCGTCGGAAAGCGTCGCGCTGGATACGCTGGGCTTTGAATTTTTACGCGATGTGGCGCCGGGAGAAGCGATCTACATTACGGAAAAAGGGCAGCTGTTTACCCGCCAGTGTGCAGAAAATCCAAAGAGCAACCCGTGTCTGTTCGAATATGTTTACTTCGCTCGCCCGGACTCTTTCATCGATAAAATCTCGGTCTACAGCGCACGCGTTCGCATGGGCCAGAAACTGGGTGAAAAGATTGCACGTCAGTGGGAAGATCTCGATATTGATGTCGTGATCCCGATTCCTGAGACCTCTTGTGATATCGCGCTGGAAATCGCGCGTATTATCAACAAGCCGTACCGTCAGGGATTTGTGAAAAACCGCTACGTTGGCCGTACCTTTATCATGCCGGGGCAGCAGGCGCGTAAGAAATCAGTGCGCCGTAAACTGAACGCTAACCGTGCCGAATTCCGTGATAAAAACGTGCTGCTGGTGGATGATTCCATCGTGCGCGGTACCACGTCGGAGCAGATTGTGGAGATGGCGCGTGAAGCGGGAGCCAAACGTGTTTATCTGGCCTCGGCGGCACCGGAAATTCGCTTCCCTAACGTGTATGGCATCGACATGCCGAGCGTGAATGAGCTGATTGCTCACGGTCGTGAAGTGGATGAAATCTGTAAGATTATTGGCGCTGATGCACTTATTTTCCAGGATCTCGACGATCTGATCGAGGCGGCGCGCGAAGATAACCCGGATATTGCTCAGTTTGAATGCTCGGTGTTCAACGGAATTTACGTGACGAAGGATGTCGATCAAGGCTATCTGGATTATCTGGAAGTCTTGCGCAACGACGACGCCAAAGCGTTACGTAGCCAGAATGAAGTCGAAGATCTGGAATTGCACAACGAAGGCTAACGGCTAACTGCACGTCAAGGCTTCATCAAAGGGGGAAGGCGCGAAAGTGTCTTCCCCTTTTTATTGTATATAGAAAAAATTGTTGCATAGAGAAAACCGTTGTATATAAAAAACAGCATGGTATATAAAAACATCGCTTCAGCGCTTCTCCTTGCTTATCGCCAGTCAATGCGGCAAAGTTTGCGCAGATGATTTTTCCGCGTTTTTGCTTACGCGGTCAGCCAGAGGCAGTACGAATGAAGCGACTTATTGTAGGGATTTCCGGCGCCAGCGGCGTTATTTACGGCGTCCGGTTGCTACAGGTTTTACAGACGCTGGAAGATATCGAAACACATTTGATCATGAGTCAGGCCGCCCGGCAAACGCTAGCGTTAGAAACCGATTTTAGCCTGCGTGATGTGCAGGCGCTGGCTGATGTGGTGCATGATACGCGTGATATCGCTGCCAGCGTCTCTTCGGGGTCGTTTAAAACGGCGGGAATGGTGATTTTACCCTGTTCGATAAAAACCCTGTCCGGCATTGTGCACAGCTACAGCGATAACTTATTAACCCGTGCGGCCGACGTGGTGCTGAAGGAGCGTCGTCCTTTAGTGCTAGGGGTTCGTGAAACGCCGCTGCATTTAGGGCATTTAAGGCTGATGACGACGGCCGTTGAGCTGGGCGCGATAATCATGCCGCCTGTGCCTGCGTTCTATCATCGCCCAGAAAGTGTGCAGGACATTGTCGATCAGACGGTGAATCGTATTCTTGACCAGTTTGATATCGAACTGCCGAAAGATCTCTTTATCCGCTGGCAGGGGGCGTCGTAGCAGGGTAGACGCGGACATCTGATATTTTTTTCTCACCGGGCAGTAACACGTTACTGCCCTTTTTTCGTGCCTTTTTATCACATTGCACTAATTTTGCGCATGAAAGCACTTAAATGGTGCAATTGGGTTTTTGTATTCATGGCAATCTTATCTATTCTTATTATTGTGTACCAAAAGGTTGTGATGAAAATATTTAATAATCAATTGGTTATTCATTTTTTCTCGCATGTGTTTTCCACCGGACATTTACAATGTCCTTGCGTTCATTGTGGCATGAAAACTGCTACGAAAAAGGTAATAGTCGGCGTTAGAAAACAAATAGCCTTCATCTCGTTCATTTTTAAAGCAATAAATCGATATCTGTTCCGACATTGACGACACATTAATCACTCATGATAAGGGTAGCAATATGAAGAAACTGATCAAAGTTTTGCCGTTGGCGCTCATTCTGGCTGCGGGCAGCGCGATGGCGGAGATTCCTAAGAATATTAAAATTGGCACCGATCCGACCTATGCTCCCTTTGAATCCAAAAACGCCAGCGGCGAACTGGTTGGGTTTGATATCGATCTGGCGAAAGAGCTGTGCAAACGCATTCAGGCTAACTGTACGTTTGTGGAAAGTGACTTTGACGCATTAATTCCTTCCCTTAAAGCTAAAAAAATTGATGCCATCATCTCTTCCCTGTCCATCACTGAAAAACGCCAGCAGGAAATTGCTTTCACCGAGAAGCTGTATGCAGCTAACGCGCGTCTGATTGCGAAGAAGGGCGCGAGCATCGAGCCGACGCTGGCCTCTCTGGGCGGCAAGCGTGTTGGTGTGTTGCAGGCATCGACGCAGGAGGCATTTGCCAACGCAAACTGGCAGCCAAAAGGCGTTGACGTGGTAGCTTACCAAAACCAGGATCTGATTTACGCAGACCTGACCGCAGGCCGCATCGATGCTGCTTTTCAGGATGAAGTGGCGGGAAGCGAAGGTTTCCTGAAGCTCGATATGGGTAAAGACTACGCATTTGCTGGCCCGGCGGTAAAAGATGACAAATTCTTCGGTGTAGGGACGGGGATGGGCTTACGTAAAGCGGATACCGAGCTGAAAGCCGCGCTGGATAAGGCTTTTGAAGAGATGCGTAAAGACGGTACCTACGATACCTTCGCGAAAAAATACTTCGATTTTGACGTTTACGGCGGCTAATGTCGTCACAACGATGCATATCGTTATCACGGTACATATTTCTTTATCACAGTAGATTCTTTATTACAGTAGATAGTGTGTAGCGGGATCGCAGGGTAATACGGCACGGGATCGTTCCTCCCGTACCGTGTTCCTGATGATGACGCACCGTGCCATTAAACGCTATTTCAACGGATATCATTGATGCTCTATGGCTATTCCCAGCTAATTCTGGATGGCGCCATCATGACGCTGGAGCTGGCAGCCAGTTCGCTATTGTTGGCGCTGGTTATCGGCCTGATTGGCGCATCGGCGAAGCTGTCTTCCAACCGTTTGCTGGCGGGGTGTTTTTCCTGCTATACCACGCTGATTCGTGGCATTCCCGACCTGGTGCTGATGTTGCTGATTTTCTATGGCCTGCAAATCGTCTTAAACGGCATGACGGAGTCGATGGGGATGGCGCAGATTGACATCGATCCTTTGACCGCCGGGATTATTACGCTGGGCTTTATTTACGGCGCGTATTTCACTGAAACCTTTCGCGGTGCCTATCTTGCCGTGCCGCGTGGACAAATCGAAGCGGCGGTGGCGTTCGGTTTTTCTTCCATAAAGGTGTTTCGTCGCATTCTGTTTCCTTCCATGATGCGCTTCGCGCTACCGGGTATTGGCAATAACTGGCAGGTGATCCTGAAAGCAACGGCGCTGGTGTCACTGCTTGGCCTGAATGACGTGATTAAGGCGACGCAACTGGCGGGCAAGGGTGCACATGAACCGTTTTATTTTGCGCTGGTTGCCGGGGCGATGTACCTGATTTTTACCACCGTTTCTAACGGCGTGTTGTGGTGGCTGGAAAGGCACTATTCGCAGGGAGTCAAGAAAGTAAACTATGAGTGAGATCCTGCAACAATATTGGCAGCCGCTACTGTGGAGCGATGGTTACCGTCTGACCGGGCTGGCGATGACGCTCTGGCTGCTTATTTCTTCGGTGATCATCGGTGGGCTGATGGCGTTGCCGCTGGCGATCGCTCGTGTGTCACCGCGACGCCGGTTCAGCTTTCCGGTTTGGTTATTCACCTATGTGTTCCGCGGCACGCCGCTCTACGTGCAGCTTTTGGTGTTCTATTCCGGCGTGTATAGCCTGGAGATTGTGCGCGGTACCGACCTGCTGAATGCCTTTTTTCGCAGCGGGCTAAACTGTGCCATTTTGGCGCTGGCGCTGAATACCTGTGCGTACACGACAGAGATTTTTGCGGGCGCAATCCGCGCGGTGCCGCATGGGGAAATTGAAGCGGCCAGAGCATACGGCTTTTCCCGCTTTAAGCAATATCGCTGCATCATTTTGCCGGGGGCGCTACGTATCGCGCTGCCTGCATACAGCAACGAAGTGATTCTGATGCTGCATTCGACGGCGCTGGCCTTTACCGTGACCGTACCGGATATTCTGAAGATTGCCCGCGATATCAACGCCGCAACCTACCAGCCGTTTTATGCATTTGGTATCGCTGCGGTTATCTATCTGGCGATCTCGTTTGTGTTAATCGGGCTGTTCAGAAGAGCGGAACGGCGCTGGTTACGTCATCTTTATACCCGTTCATCCCATTAAACGCAGGAAAAAGAGCATGTCGAACAACAAACTGATGGTGACGGAACTGCGTAAACGCTATGGCCAACATGAGGTGCTTAAAGGGATCTCATTACAGGCGAAAGCGGGTGACGTTATTTCAATTATTGGCTCGTCCGGTTCGGGAAAAAGCACCTTACTGCGTTGCATTAATTTTCTGGAAAAGCCCTGCGAAGGGGCGATTTACGTTAGCGATCAGGAAATTCGCATGGTGCGAGATACTGACGGACAGCTGAAGGTGTTTGATAAAAAGCAGCTTCAGATGCTGCGGACGCGCCTGACGATGGTGTTTCAGCATTTCAACCTGTGGAGCTTCATGACGGCGTTGGAGAATGTGATGGAGGCGCCGATTCAGGTATTAGGACTTAGCAAAGCGGAAGCGCGCGAGCGGGCGGTGTTCTATTTGAACAAAGTTGGGATCACCGATTCTGCCCAGCAGAAATACCCGTCTGATCTCTCTGGTGGTCAGCAGCAGCGCGTGTCGATTGCGCGAGCGCTGGCGATGGAACCGGAAGTGTTATTATTTGATGAGCCGACATCGGCACTCGATCCTGAACTAGTCGGCGAGGTGTTGCGCATCATGCAGCAGCTTGCGGAGGAAGGGAAAACGATGGTCGTGGTGACGCATGAAATGGAGTTTGCCCGCCATGTTTCCAGCCACGTTATCTTCCTACATCAGGGCGTGATCGAAGAAGAAGGGGCACCGGATCAACTGTTTGGCAGCCCGAAAAGCGCGCGTTTGCAGCAGTTTTGTCTGGTGCGTTGAAGTAAGTTTTGGGGGATAGTGATGTGCGTTGAGCGATGATAATGGGTAGATCGTAAAGACGCTGTGAATACATCCCTGTAAGCTCGAGCCGCGCCATCCTTGGCGCGGACGCTTTACTCTTCTATCCCATTATCATCGTTCCCGTTCTGCGAAAAGGCTACCAGCAACCTAAGATGGATAGTTATCAGCTCGGTTTCTTGATGACGTCCTGTAAGGCTTCTTCCAGCTCAAAAAAGCGGAAACCAAAGCCTGCGGCTTCTAGCCGCTGTGGAATGGCGCGTTGGCCGCCCAGCACCAGCGTCGAGGCTTCTCCCATCAGTAATTTGATCGCAAAAGCGGGTGCTCGTAGAAAACCGGGGCGATCCAGGACGTGTGCCAGCGTGGCGGAGAATTGCTCATTATGGACCGGATAGGGCGCAACCATGTTGAAGGGGCCGCTCAATATCGGTTGGTCTAGCAGGTAAATAATACCGTTAACCATGTCATCAATATGAATCCACGGCATATATTGCTTGCCAGAACCCATCGGCCCGCCAAGCCCGAGCCGGAAAAGCGGCAGCATTTTTGCCAGTGCACCGCCCTGTGCCGCAAGAACAATACCCGTACGCAGCAGGCAGACGCGGGTTTTATCGCTTTCGGCGGACTGCGCCAGCGCTTCCCAGCGGGCGCACAGGTGATGGGTGAATTCATCAACGGGAGATTCATTCTCCGTAACCAGCGCTTCCCCCTGATCGCCATAATACCCGACAGCAGAACCTGAGATAAAAACGGCTGGCGGCTCGCTGCTGGCTTTTATTAACGCAGCAAGCTGCTCGGTGATGTTCCAGCGACTCTTTGCCAACAGTTGTTTTTGCTGTGGCGTCCACCGTTTATCGGCGATAGGTTCGCCGGCCAGATTGATGACGCCATCAAAGTCATTCAGTGAAGTGATATTACTCAGCGTTGACCAGTATTCTACCTGATTACCGAGAATACCTCGGGCGCGCTCAGGATCGCGTGTCAGTACCGTAATGTGATGGGAAAGCAGCTGTAATCGTTGGATAAGATGGCGGCCAATAAGGCCGGTTCCGCCTGTTATGAGTAGTTGCATTGCGCGCTCCCATATATTTATGCCTTGTGATAACGCAGGGTCATAGAAACCGAATCGGCGTATCGCAAGGCAAACGGTTTATCGACTTCTACTTCAGCATAGGTTATCCATTCATGCTCGCTGGCGATGTTGAGCACATCCTGCGTTAATTTTTCCAGCAACGCGAAGCGGTTATCTTCGACGTGGCGGATAATGCTTTTGGTGATGGTGCGGTAGTTCAGCGCATCTGCGATATTCTCGCTGTTGCGCGCCTGCTCTGCTGGGTAGTGAATCACAACGTTGATGATCACATCCTGCTTATTCGTGATTTCTTCATCGTTGATGCCGATGAAGGTGCGCAGCCGCAGATTTTTTATACGAATAATGGCGTCAGAATAGTGATGTGGCATTGCTCGGCCCTCGGTTGCTTCTGTGACTGCGGCTAAACCGCAGCCTCAGGGGTATCGTTAACGACAATATGTTGATTACCATAGCAGAAGATACCTAAAGGCCGAACGAGATGATGCCAGAATTTTATTGCTCGGCGAGCTGATAGGCTCGCTGCGTTGCCGGGCGCTCGCTAATGCGTGTATACCACGCTTTTACCGCCGGATAATCATCAAGGTCGACGCGCTGGCGAGCATAAGAAACCACCCACGGGTAGGTCGCGATATCGGCGATGCTGTAATGTTCTCCCGCTAGCCAAGGGCTGTCTTGCAGATGTTTATCCAGCACGCGGTACAGGCGCAGCGTCTCCTGTTGATAGCGTTCAATGGCGTAAGGCACTGGTTGAGGCGCGTAGTGGTTAAAATGATGATTCTGCCCCAGCATCGGTCCGAAACCAGCAACCTGCCAGAACAGCCATTGCAGCGTGGCTGTACGCTCACGTAATGAGGTGTTCAGCAACACGCCGTGTTTTTCCGCCAGATACAGCAGGATAGCGCCTGACTCAAACAGGCTAATCGGCGTGCCACCTTCCGCGGGCTGTGTATCGACAATCGCGGGAATTTTGTTGTTAGGCGAGATAGCCAGAAACTCCGGTCTGAACTGTTCACCCTTACTGATATTTACGCGGTGGAGTTGGTAGGGGAGATTCGCTTCTTCCAGAAACAGGGTGATCTTGTGCCCATTAGGGGTTGGTGCGTAATACAGGTCAATCATGAATCACATCTCCGTTTTAATTCAGAAAAACATCATGGACTGTATGGCAGTTGATCGCTTCACAGTGCGATGCGCTGTCAGAATAGCGTATTGGGGAACGGGCTCTTACCCTACCACTTCTACGGGTGAAAAATAAGCGATGACGCACGTCGTTGAGCGATCTTTACCGGAAGCACCTGGTCAACTTTGGTAGACTATTTCCGATAAAGGATGGGGAGGTTGTGAATATAAACACAGCTGAGATAAACATTGTGGAGATAACGATGAAGTTGATGTTTGCGTCCGATATACACGGTTCTCTCAGCGCGACGGAACGTGTGCTGGAGATCTTTGAGCAGAGTCATGCCGACTGGCTTATTTTATTGGGCGATTTTCTCAATCATGGTCCGCGTAATCCGCTGCCGGAGACGTATCAACCCGCAGAGGTGGCAACGCGGCTTAACGCCTATGCGTCACGTATTATCGCCGTGCGCGGGAATTGCGACAGCGAGGTTGATCAGATGTTGTTGACCTTTCCGATCACGACACCGTGGCAACATGTGCTACTGCCTCAAAACCGCCTTTTCCTGACGCACGGCCATCTTTATCATCCAGATAATCTGCCGCCGTTACGCGCGGGGGATGTGCTGGTATATGGTCATACCCATATTCCGGTTGCTGAGCGACGCGGTGAATATTATTTTTTCAACCCCGGTTCAGTGAGCTTGCCGAAAGGGGGATACCCCGCGAGCTATGGCTTGCTTGAACAAGACGCGCTTCGGGTTCTGCCGTTACACGGCCGCGAGCCTATTGCACAGCTCTCAATTAGACACTAATTTAGCATATACCCTGCTTTTGACCTTGAATAACGGCAAGGTAGCAGGGAAGATTCGCAGCAAAGATCGATCATTTAAAACAGACGCGCGTAGCAACGTGCCAATACTAAAGGGTTTCAGAGGATGGCGGAACAAAGTCAGGCAGCAGGCACAGAGTGGGTTGATATCGTCAATGAAAACAACGAGGTAATTGCTCAGTCAAGTCGTCAGCAGATGCGTGCGCAGAGTCTTCGTCATCGTGCTACTTACATTGTTGTGCATGATGGAATGGGTAAAATTCTGGTGCAGCGCCGGACCAAGATCAAAGATTTCTATCCAGGCTGGCTGGACGCGACCGCAGGTGGTGTGGTGCAAAGCGGTGAGCAAATGCTGGAATCCGCACGTCGTGAAGCGGAAGAAGAACTTGGTATTGCTGGCGTGCCATTCGCAGAACACGGCTTGTTCTATTACGAAGGCGAGAATTGCCGGGTGTGGGGCGCCTTGTTTAGCTGCGTCACTCACGGGCCATTTGCGTTACAGGAAGAAGAAGTGGACGAAGTCAGTTGGCTGACGCCACAGGAGATTACTGCGCGCTGCGATGAATTTACGCCGGACTCGCTGAAAGCCCTGTCGCTGTGGCTGACGCGCTATAGCGATCGGGAATACGGTAAGCCTATTTCACGCAAGCTGAATGAGGCGGTTGAGGCTACAGAAGCATCTGTTGTGAATCATGACAATGTTGATGATGAGAATGACAGCAACGTTGCTCCATCGGAGACGGATTCACAGAAATAATCAGGACCCGCTTCGCCGCGGCTTTTTCTCCGCTGCGGCATCTCTCCTTGCTCTCCTTCCAAATAAAAATGCCAGCCCTAAGGCTGGCATCAATATCCATGCTCTCAAACAGATTAGAGCTGTGTAGCCTGAATGGCAGTCAGGGCGACGGTGTAAACAATGTCGTCTACCAGTGCGCCACGAGACAGGTCGTTAACTGGTTTACGCATGCCTTGCAGCATTGGCCCGATGGAGATCAGGTCGGCTGAACGCTGTACCGCTTTGTAGGTGGTGTTACCGGTGTTCAGGTCAGGGAAGATGAACACGGTCGCTTTACCCGCAACAGGTGAGTTCGGTGCTTTAGACTGTGCAACGTCTGCCATGATAGCAGCGTCGTACTGCAACGGACCATCGATGACCAGATCAGGACGTTTTTCCTGCGCCAGACGGGTTGCTTCACGCACTTTCTCTACATCACTACCCGCGCCGGAGTTACCGGTGGAGTAAGAGATCATCGCAACGCGTGGGTCGATGCCGAATGCCGTAGCGGAGTCCGCAGACTGGATAGCGATTTCAGCCAACTGCTCTGCGGTTGGATCTGGGTTGATGGCGCAGTCGCCGTAAACCAGAACCTGCTCAGGCAGCAGCATGAAGAAGACAGAAGATACCAGTGAGCTGCCCGGTGCCGTTTTGATCAGCTGCAACGGCGGACGGATGGTGTTAGCGGTGGTGTGAACGGCACCAGAAACCAGACCGTCAACTTCACCCTGTTCCAGCATCAGCGTACCCAGAACCACGTTGTCTTCGAGCTGTTCGCGCGCAACCACTTCGGTCATGCCCTTGCTCTTACGCAGTTCAACCAGACGCGCCACATAGCGCTCACGTACAACAATCGGATCGACGATTTCAATGCCTTTGCCCAGTTCTACGCCCTGAGCAGCTGCAACACGTTGAATCTCTTCTGGGTTACCGATCAGCACACAGTGAGCAATACCGCGTTCAGCACAGATAGCAGCGGCTTTAACGGTACGCGGCTCATCACCCTCTGGCAGAACGATGCGTTTGCCTGCTTTACGTGCCAGCTCGGTAAGCTGATAGCGGAATGCTGGCGGAGACAGACGGCGTGAACGCTCAGACTCTGCACTCAGGGAATCGATCCACTGGGTGTCGATATGGCGTGCAACGTATTCCTGTACTTTCTCAACGCGTTGACGGTCATCAGCCGGAACTTCAAGGTTGAAGCTTTGCAGGCTGAGTGAGGTCTGCCAGGTGTTGGTGTTGACCATAAATACAGGCAGGCCAGTCTGGAAGGCGCGCTCGCACAGCTTGGCAATGCTCGGATCCATTTCGTAGCCGCCGGTCAGCAGCAGGGCACCGATTTCCACGCCATTCATGGCAGCCAGACAGGCGGCAACCAGAACATCAGGACGATCGGCGGAGGTCACCAGCAGTGAACCCGAACGGAAGTGCTCCAGCATATGAGGAATGCTGCGTGCGCAGAAGGTCACAGACTTAACGCGACGCGTTTGAATGTCACCTTCGTTGACGATACGCGCATTCAGGTGCTTCGCCATATCAATGGCGCGCGTTGCGATCAGGTCAAAGCTCCATGGAATGCAGCCCAGCACCGGCAGCGGGCTGTTAGCGAACAGCTGCTTCGGATCGATGTTGGCAACGCTGGCTTTCGTGGAGTCATCAAAGATTTCAGACAGGTCAGGACGAGTACGGCCCTGCTCATCTACCGGCGCATTCAGTTTGTTGATGATCACGCCAGTGATGTTTTTGTTTTTGCTGCCGCCGAAGCTGGAGCGTGCCAGTTCGATACGGTCTTTCAGCTGTGCCGGGGAGTCGTTACCTAGCGCCAGTACGAAGACGATTTCTGCGTTCAGCGTTTTGGCGATTTCATAGTTCAATGCGTTAGCAAACTGGTGCTTACGGGTAGGAACCAGACCTTCAACCAGAACGACTTCGGCGTCTTTGGTATTTTCGTGATAGCGCGCGATGATTTCTTCCATCAGCACGTCTTGCTGGTTGGAGCTCAGCAGGGCTTCAACGCGGCTCATCGCCAGCGGCTCGGCGGCGTTGATGGCGGAATTCGCACGAATAATGGTTGTCGTTTGATCTGGCGTATTGTCGCCACTGCGCGGCTGGGCGATAGGTTTGAACACGCTCAGGCGAACGCCTTTCTGTTCCATGGAACGGATGACACCCAGGCTGACGCTTGTCAGACCGACGCTGGTGCCAGTTGGGATCAACATGATTATACGGGACACGGCTGAACCTCTTTACGGTTGCTCGTTAGTCAAAAACAACACCGTCAGCCTTGGCTGACGGTGTTGGGAGTTACGTGTTTTACGCAGTCAGACGGTAAGCGTCTTCAGCAATGACCAATTCTTCATTGGTCGGGATAACCAGCGCTGGACGTGTGCCATCTTTGGCGATGTTGCCACCTTTACCGAAGCGTGCAGCCAGGTTGCGTTCGTGATCGACGTCAAAGCCCAGCAGACCCAGTTTTTTCAGCGACATTTCACGAACCATTGCGGCATTTTCACCGATACCACCAGTGAAGATGACGGCATCCAGACGACCTTCCATCAGCGCGGCATAGGAGCCGATATACTTAGCCAGACGGTGGCAGTAAACGTCCATCGCACGTTTCGCGTCTGCTTTCGTTTCGTAGTTATCTTCAACGTAACGGCAGTCGCTTGTCACTTCAGTCAGACCTTGCAGGCCAGATTCTTTGGTCAGCAATGTATTTATGCTGGCTACGTCCATGCCCAGTGCGTCGTGCAGGTGGAAAATCACAGCCGGGTCGATATCGCCACAGCGCGTACCCATCACCAGACCTTCCAGCGGCGTCAGACCCATAGAGGTATCAACGCATTCGCCGTTGCGGATTGCCGTAACGGAACCACCGTTGCCCAGGTGACAAGTGATGACGTTCAGCTCTTCTACAGGTTTGTTCAGCACTTTAGCGGCTTCACGAGAAACAAAGTAGTGGCTGGTGCCGTGGAAACCGTAGCGACGGATGTGGTTTTCTTTATACAGTTTGTACGGCAGTGCATAAAGGTAAGACTCTTCCGGCATGGTCTGGTGGAACGCGGTGTCGAAGACAGCGACGTTTTTATCAGCCAGGTGAGGGAAGGATTTCAGTGCTTCATCGATACCGATCAAGTGCGCCGGGTTGTGCAGAGGTGCAAAAGGTACGGAATCTTTGATACCCTGAAGAACATCATCAGTAATGATCGCGGATTGGGTGAACTTCTCACCGCCGTGAACGATACGGTGACCGATAGCAACCAATTGAGCTGACAGCTCTGGTTTCTGAGACAGAATGGTGTTGACGATGAAGTTCAGCGCTTCGCTGTGAGCGGCACCGGCACCCAGTTCGGCGTCGTGTTTACCGCCGTCCATTTTCCATTTGATGCGGGCTTCAGGCAGGTTGAAACACTCGGCTAAACCAGACAGGTACTCTTCTCCGTTAATCGCATCGATGATGGCGAATTTCAGGGATGAACTACCGCAGTTAAGAACCAGTACTAACTTACTCGACATGGAAGTACCTACTTGTTATACATGGTTAAAAAAATTTCATACAGGGCATAGCGTATCGCATGCCGCCGCTGGCATTTATGATTAACATCATGCCTTGGTGCGATACACCAGACACGATGATGAAATAGGGTCGATACGATGACGTATGTTATATCGGGTAATCGTTACAACAGTTAACCGCTACAACGAATCTCTATAACTAATCTCTACAACAACGTGACGTCGACCTGATGTAAACCGCAGCTTTTAAAGCGATGGATAACCGCGTTATGGCCGTTGGCTGCGCTTATGTCGCGAAGGGAATTATACTCCTTGCGTGTAGTCATACTACTTTAGGTATACAGCGGCCAAAAGGCCGGTCTAGGATACCGATAGCGTAAGGTAAACACAAAATATATTTTAACCTTATCAACTTGAGTTGTTGATTTGTGCAAAAGTTTTATTTTTTATCTGTAAAGTTGAGGTGTGGCTATGGCAACGAAACCAGACAGTAGAATCAGTTGGCTACAGCTACTCCAACGTGGGCAGCATTACATGAAAACGTGGCCGGCAGAAAAGCAGCTGGCGCCAGTCTTTCCTGAAAACCGCGTGGCGCGAGCGACGCGGTTCGGCATCCGCATCATGCCGCCGCTGGCGGTGTTTACCTTAACGTGGCAGATCGCGCTCGGCGGCCAGCTCGGCCCAGCCATCGCCACCGCACTGTTTGCCTGTAGCCTGCCGTTGCAAGGCCTTTGGTGGCTTGGCCGCCGTTCCGTTACGCCCTTACCGCCGACGCTGGCACAGTGGTTCCATGACATTCGTCATAAGCTGCTGGAGTCAGGTCAGGCGTTAGCCCCATTGGAAGAAGCGCCGACGTACCAAGCATTGGCGGATGTGCTGAAGCGGGCATTCAACCAGCTTGATAAAACCTTCCTTGATGATTTGTGATCGGCGTCAGGCTGTGTGCGGGTTGATGGCTATTTTGCTCTTTCCCCTGTTTCAAATCAAAGAAGCGGTGGCTACCGCTACCGTGACACGATTCAGTATGCGATTCTGAGACCAATACCTATTTAGCGACATTGGCTTACACCAAAGAGGTTCAGGAGAGCAACATGGAAATGACAAATGCCCAGAGATTGATCCTTTCAAATCAATATAAAATGATGACGATGCTCGATCCCGACAATGCCGAGCGCTATCGCCGGTTACAAACGATTATCGAGCGTGGTTATGGTTTGCAGATGCGCGAACTGGACCGTGAGTTTGGCGAGCTGACCGAAGAGGTTTGCCGTACCATTATTAACATCATGGAAATGCATCATGCCTTGCAGGTGTCGTGGACCAATCTGAAAGATAAGCAGGATGTGGATGAACGACGTCTGACCTTCCTCGGCTTTGATGCCGCAACGGAAGCGCGCTACCTCGGTTTTGTACGCTTTATGGTACATGTCGAGGGGCGCTATCCCCAGTTTGATGCGGGCACGCATGGGTTTAACGCGCAGACGAAGATGTGGGAAAAATACAACAGAATGCTGGCGGTCTGGCAATCCTGCCCGCGTCAGTATCACTTGAGTGCGGTGGAGATCGCGCAGATCATCAACGCCTGATTAATGAAAAAGGGGCTTTCTGTGGAGTGTAAAGGTTTTCTGTTCGACCTCGATGGTACGCTGGTCGATTCACTGCCAGCGGTAGAACGTGCGTGGATTAACTGGGCAAAAGATCACGGTATTGAACCACAGGAAGTGCTGGATTTTATTCATGGCAAGCAGGCCATCACATCCCTGCGCCACTTTCTTCAGGGGCAGAGCGAAGAAACGATTCAACAGGAGTTCGATGCGCTGGAGAAAACGGAAGCGTCTGATACGCAAGGTATCGTCGCCATGCCAGGGGCGAAGGTGCTGTTGGAGCGTTTGGATGCGCTGGATATTCCCTGGGCGATTGTGACGTCCGGCACGGTGCCGATTGCCAGCGCGCGTCATCACCGTGGAGAGCTGCCTGCTCCTCGTGCCTTCATTACCGCGGAGCAGGTTGCCAAAGGTAAGCCTCATCCCGATGCCTATTTACTTGGCGCGCAGCAGTTAGGGTTGAAACCGGAAGAGTGTGTCGTCGTTGAGGATGCGCCAGCGGGTGTGCTATCGGGTCTGGCCGCGGGCTGCAAGGTCATTGCGGTGAAAGCGCCAGCGGACACGCCAAAGCTGGATCAGGTCGATCTGGTACTGGATTCGCTGGAGCAGATAGAAATAGAGAAATTACCGAACGGCGCTAAGGTACTTCTGCGCCAGTAGGTCGTCTGTAACCTAATGACAAAACTGTGACTAAATATGATCAAACCTCGCATCCGCGAGGTTTTTTTATGGCAGACTATACCCGTTATACTTCAAGCTGCCTGTGCGTTGGCTCCCTTTTTCAGGGTATGCGAATCCACACCTCTCAACATGCATTTTTCCGTCAGGGGAACCGTTTTGAATAGCGAACTTCTCTGGGTTTTATCCCTGTTGCTGATCGCCATTGTGTTGTTTACCACCAATAAATTACGCATGGACGTCGTAGCGTTGTTGGTCATTATCGCGTTTGTACTGAGCGGCACGCTGACGCTATCTGAAGCGCTGGTCGGGTTCAGCGATCCGAATGTGATATTGATTGCAGCCCTGTTTGTGATTGGTGAGGGGTTGGTTCGTACCGGCGTCGCTTATCAGGTCGGTGATTGGCTGGTTCGCGTGGCGGGCAGCGGTGAGATGAAGATGCTGGTTTTACTGATGGTCACCGTTGCGCTGCTGGGGGCCTTCATGAGTTCCACTGGGGTTGTCGCGATTTTTATTCCTGTGGTGCTGAGTGTTTCCGCACGGATGAAGATTTCTCCTGGAAGGCTGATGATGCCGCTGAGTTTCGCCGGGTTGATTAGCGGCATGATGACGCTGGTAGCGACGCCGCCGAATATGGTGGTGAGCAGTGAATTGATGCGCGAAGGCGTGGCAGGTTTTGGGTTCTTTAGTGTGACGCCGATAGGGATAGTGGTATTGCTGCTGGGCGTGGCGTATATGATGGTGGCGCGTTACTGGCTTGGCGGCGCGGAGACAGCCACAGCAAAAGAGATGTGGAAGAGAAGAACGTTCCGCGATCTGATTCGTGATTACCGGCTGACGGGCAGGGCGCGCCGGCTGGCGATTCGTCCGGGTTCGCCTTTTATCGGCCACCGGCTGGATGATTTACGTCTGCGTCAGCGCTTTGGAGCGAACGTGGTGGGGATTGAACGCTGGCGTAAGTTTCGCCGCGTGATGATCAGCGTAGCGGGCAATACCGAACTTCGCCTGAACGATGTTCTGCTGATCGACATGTCAGCATCGGAAGTGGATTTACGTGAATTTTGTACCGCGCAGCGGCTTGAACCGATGGTGCTGCGCGGTGAATATTTTTCTGAGCAGGCACGTGATGTGGGGATGGCGGAGGTTTCGTTGATCCCTGATTCCGAGCTGTTGGGAAAAACGCTATACGATGTCGGCTTCCGAAGCCGCTATGGCCTGAGCGTCGTGGGGATCCGCCGGGCAGGTGAGGCGATGGAAGGTATCCTCGCCGATGAACCGCTCCAGCTTGGTGATATTCTGCTGGTGATGGGCGATTGGCGCATGATCCGGCAGCTGCACACGCAGAAAAACGACTTCCTGCTGCTTAATCTTCCTGCTGAAGTGGATGACGTCGCACCCGCGGTGAGCCAGGCTCCACATGCGTTGTTTTGTCTGGCGCTGATGGTGGCGATGATGCTGACGGATGAAATACCGAATGCGATTGCCGCGCTGATTGCCTGTTTGCTGATGGGTAAGTTCCGCTGTATTGACATGGAAAGCGCCTATCGGGCAATCCACTGGCCGAGTATTATCCTTATTGTTGGGATGATGCCGTTTGCGCTGGCATTGCAGCAAACCGGCGGTGTGACGCTGATCGTTAAAGGGTTGATGGATGTTGCCGGGGACGCCGGGCCACATGTGATGTTGGTGTGTTTGTTTGTACTGTGTGCTGTGATTGGTTTGTTCATTTCCAACACGGCGACAGCGGTGTTAATGGCACCTATTGCGATTGCTGCGGCGAAGCAGATGGGGGTGTCACCGTATCCGTTTGCGATGATCATTGCGATTGCGGCATCCGCCGCGTTTATGACGCCCGTCTCGTCACCGGTGAATACGCTGGTATTGGGGCCAGGCGGTTATAAATTCGGGGACTTTGTGCGCGTTGGCGTCCCCTTTACTGTTCTGGTGATGCTGGTCAGCGTGGTGATGGTACCGTGGCTGTATCCATTCTGACCCTGTGCTGACGGATGCGCGTTATAACGGAGAATCCTGGCTGATTTCGTCAAGTGACAGGCTAAAGCTGGGAACAAAAACTGTCATAAAATAGTCCATTTCCGGGCTGTGGCGCTGTTGCAAGGTTTTTTCCAGCCGCGCTTTGGCAAGCATGAATTCCGCGTTGCCCGCCGATAATTCTTCCAGACACTTCAGGTAGGCGCAGAGCGCGTCTGCCTGTTTAACGATGGCACGTTCGTCTTCGCTGGTGTAGTTGTCATCCAGCAGCATCCGATAATCCTGCTGTAGCTCCTCCGGTAACATCTCAACCAGTTTCTGCTGTGCAATCTTCTCTATTTTTTTGTACTCGTGCGCGATCTGCGCGTTGTAGTACTTGATGGGCGTCGGCATGTCGCCGGTCAGCACCTCGCTGGCATCATGATACATCGCCAGAAGTGCGATGCGTTCTGCGTTCAGATTACCGTCGAACTTGCGGTTTTTGATGACTGCCAGCGCATGTGCGACAAAGGCGACCTGAAGGCTGTGCTCGGAGACGTTTTCCGTGCGCACATTGCGCATGAGCGGCCAACGGCTGATGAGCTTTAGACGGGATAAGTGGGCGAAAAAATGGCTCTGATTCATGGCGATCTCTCAGACAGCAGCACGGTGAAATAGCGATAGCGTGGGCGTCTATTGTGGTCACTTGCTGGGGATTATGCAAACGAAGGTCGCGTTTTCGCCGGGCTATGGCCGCCCGGCGAAGAAGGGCTGGGCTATTGGTGATAGTGCCCGAGGAAACGGCCCAATTTGTGGATCGCCATGTCCAGTTCATCGATGCGCGGTAGCGTAACGATGCGGACATGATCCGGATAAGGCCAGTTAAATGCGGTTCCCTGAACCAGTAACACTTTTTCCTGTAACAGGAGATCCAGCACCAGTTTTTGGTCATCGTGGATGTTAAAGCGTTTGGCATCAATGCGGGGGAACATATACAGCGCACCGCGTGGCTTTACGCACGATACGCCGGGGATCTGATTGATCAGCTCCCAGGAGCGATTGCGTTGCTCGTACAAGCGTCCACCGGGCTGAATAAATTCGCTGATGCTCTGATAGCCGCCCAGAGCGGTCTGAATCGCATGCTGCATTGGCACGTTAGCGCACAAACGCATGGAAGCCAGCATTTCCAGCCCTTCAATATACCCTTTGGCGTGCTTTTTCGGGCCGTTCAGTACCATCCAGCCTTGACGGAAGCCCGCGACGCGATACGTCTTTGAAAGGCCGTTGAACGTGACCGTCAGCAGATCCGGCGCGAGTGCGGCAATAGAGTGGTGCTGCGCATCGTCATACAGAATTTTGTCGTAAATTTCGTCGGCGAAAATGATCAGGTTATGTTCGCGCGCAATCGCGACGATATCTAACAGCAGTTCTTTGCTGTAGACGGCCCCTGTTGGGTTGTTCGGGTTAATGATCACGATACCGCGAGTATTGGACGTGATCTTCTTGCGGATATCATCCAAATCGGGGAACCAATCGGAGGACTCATCGCAGAGGTAGTGAACGGCATTGCCGTTAGACAGGGAGACGGCGGCGGTCCAGAGCGGGTAGTCCGGCGCAGGAACCAGCATTTCATCGCCTGGGTTAAGCAGCGCCTGCATGGATTGCACAATGAGTTCGGACACACCGTTGCCAATATAGACGTCTTCCACCGTGATATCGCGCATATCCCGCGCCTGATAGTGTTGAACGATGGCTTTGCGGGCAGAATAGAGGCCTTTGGAATCACAGTAGCCCTGTGCCGTGGGCAGGTTACGGATGACATCGACCAGAATTTCATCCGGTGCCTCGAAGCCGAAAGGGGCGGGGTTGCCAATATTCAGTTTAAGGACTTTATTACCTTCTTCTTCAAGCCGCTTGGCTTCCTTTAAGACTGGGCCACGGATGTCATAGCATACGTTCTCCAGTTTCTTGGATTTTTCAATCGGAGACATAAATAGTACGAACCTTCTGCAGAGAGCGCATATTCCCATACGGAATAGCATAACCTGCTTAATGTACTCCTCCTGTAGTACCTTTTGAAGAATGATTATCGCTTTTGCTGCAAATGGTTGCGCATCTGCACTATATGGTTGTGTACTCGTTGGATGGTGCGATATGGTAGGGGTGCGGACAACTATTCATACCGCACTTTTTAGCGCCAGAATAGGGTGACAGGGAAAGCTCGTTTATTTAAATGTGAAGCGTATTTATTTCGCAGAATGAAATAAAGAGAACGTGTCGTTGTTATTGAATGAAGGATTAAGACTGGTGAGTCATTTAATTAGTGATGTCTTACCAATGGAAAGGCGATAGGGGTAACGAAATATAAGTATTTTTTTGCCCTTATCGTGCGTCTGCGATAGTGTCTTTAAATGTATCGGTCATTACCTGTACATGTAATAAAACACCAGGAATATTTTGTTAAAATTAAAATAGATAAGTGAAAAATCGTATGACCAGTGCAAATCGACCAGTACTTAATCTCGATCTTGATTTACTGAGGACGTTTGTTGCCGTTGCAGATTTAAATACATTTGCAGCGGCGGCGACCGCAGTCAATCGGACTCAATCGGCTGTCAGCCAGCAGATGCAGCGGCTGGAGCAACTCATCGGAAAGGAGCTTTTTGCCCGGCACGGGCGTAATAAATTACTGACCGAACACGGTATCCAGTTTCTGGGTTATGCCAGAAAAATATTACAATTCAATGATGAAGCCTGTATTTCATTAATGTACAGCGATATTCAGGGTACGCTGACCATTGGGGCGTCTGACGATACTGCAGACACCATCCTTCCTTATATTTTGCATCGTGTGACATCCGTATTTCCTAAACTCTCCGTCAATGTCAGCGTAAAACGCAGCGCTGAAATGATGGAAATGCTGAATCAGGGGAAAATAGATCTGGTTATTACCACAATGAACGGTGTGGTATTTCCTCACGTGTTATTACGTAGCTCCCCGACGCTATGGTATTGCGCGGCGGATTATCAGTTCCGATCGCAGGAACCTGTACCCCTGGTTGTTTTGGATGAACCCAGTCCTTTCCGTGCCTTGGCTACGCAGCAACTGACGGCCGCAGGGATTCCCTGGAGAATCGCCTACGTGGCTTCAACGCTCTCTGCTGTGCGAGCTGCGGTGAAGGCCGGTATGGGCATCACCGTACGTTCGGTAGAAATGATGAGTCCGGAACTGCGGGTGCTGGGCGAAGAAGAAGGGTTGCCGAGATTGCCTGAAACGCGTTATTTCCTCTGCCAGAACCCTAACCAGGAGAATGAACTGGCGACGGCAATTTTCAATGTGATTGAATCAGGGAAGCCCTCTCACATTACGCCTGTCAGCATGTTAATAAATAGCACGGATGAAAAGTTGTCTTCCGATCCGTCGCTGAAGGACGCGATCTGATCGTAATGGGTAGTTAACCATCATTCGGGGAGGGTAGGGATGCACCCCGAATGATGATGATTTATGACTAAGGTGTTAAACCTGCGTTGGCAGCGTCTTATTACCCCGATTTCTTCACTCCGATCCCACGTTGCATTTTCCATTTCACATCAATAGGCTAGGCGTAGCGAGATTAACGCTCACTTGCTTTTTATGAAACGCTGGTTCTATTTTTTTAAAATTATGTTATGGAAAATGATATCCCTCCTGTCCTACATCGTCTTGATTTTTTTACTAACTAAATTGGTAAAAATGTGTGCTGGATCAAAAAATACCCCTAATAACCACATGGGGGAACAGGCATTTTCTGTGAAAATGGTATAGTGACGCAGCGAATTTGCTTCCTGTGTTGCTGCGTGTGGGTTAACCGATAAAAGGACTGACTCGATTTAGCTATGGATGAGAACACAAAATGTTAACAAAACAGCGTGCATGTAAAGTAATGTACTGTTATTTTTAGTAAGGTTGAAAAAAAGGTTACAAATTTAGGGGCTCAACCATACCAAGCAAGGCTTACCTGATACGTTTCCGTGCTTTTTTGTGGTTATTAATCCTTCCTTTTAATCGATGTGGCGCATTAACTGCCGATAATAGAGCAGAGATGTTACCCGCCACTTTTGATGAGTAAGCAAAGAGAATGTCAACAACTACTGAAATCCTCGCCCATCATTGGGCATTTGGGCTATTCCTTATCATTGCCGTAGGCCTTTGTGTCTTCATGCTGACCGGTGGATTCTTGCTGGGGGGGAGAGCCAGAGCCAGGGCCAAAAACGTACCTTATGAATCCGGGATCGACTCAGTGGGTTCAGCGCGGTTACGCCTGTCTGCTAAATTTTATCTTGTCGCTATGTTCTTCGTTATCTTCGACGTTGAAGCCCTCTATCTCTACGCTTGGGCGGTGTCTATCAAAGAAAGCGGCTGGATTGGCTTCATTGAAGCAACCATTTTCATTTTGGTGCTGTTGGCTGGTTTGATTTATCTGGTACGCGTTGGGGCACTTGACTGGACCCCGGTACGTTCCAAGAGACAAGTCGTTAAATCAGACATCATCAACACTACCAACACTCATCCGCAGTAACAGCGAGGCATTTTAAGATGGACTATACGCTCACCCGCATAGAGCCGGACGGTGAGAATGACCGTTATCCCCTGCAACGTCAGGAGATCGTTTCCGACCCTCTGGAGCAACATGTTCACCGTAGTGTCTACATGGGCAAACTGGAACATGCATTACACGATACGGTGAACTGGGGTCGTCAAAACTCCCTGTGGCCGTACAACTTCGGCCTTTCCTGTTGCTACGTAGAAATGGTGACGTCATTTACTGCCGTTCATGACGTAGCACGTTTTGGCGCTGAGGTTTTGCGTGCGTCGCCACGTCAGGCCGATTTCATGGTCGTAGCGGGAACCTGTTTTACTAAAATGGCTCCCGTCATTCAGCGTCTGTACGAACAAATGCTGGAGCCTAAATGGGTTATCTCCATGGGCGCATGTGCTAACTCCGGCGGTATGTACGACATCTATTCCGTGGTTCAGGGCGTAGATAAATTCCTGCCTGTTGATGTGTATATTCCGGGCTGCCCTCCGCGTCCTGAAGCCTACATGCAAGCGCTGTTGCTGCTGAAAGAATCCATCGGTAAAGAACGCCGCCCTCTGTCATGGGTGGTGGGTGAACAGGGCGTTTACCGTGCCAATATGCAATCTGAGCGTGAGCGCAAACGCGGCGAGCGAATCGCGGTGACTAACCTGCGTTCGCCTGATGAGATTTGACCTGTAGATGATAAATCCGGTGACCGTGTAATACCCCGATAATAGTGTGCGGTCATTATCAGATGCAGAAATAGCACATTTAATGTGGTGACATATTTATGACAGATTTAACGACACACGATCTCGCTCAGCCAGGCTGGCAAACCCGCGATCATCTTAACGATCCGGTCGTTGGCGAGCTGTGTAACCGTTTTGGACCAGATGCATTTACTGTACAAGCAACCCGCACAGGTATTCCCGTTGTGTGGGTCAAACGTGAGCAATTACTGGACGTTGTCGCATTCCTGAAAAAACAGCCGAAGCCTTATGTCATGCTGTTTGACCTACACGGTATGGATGAGCGTTTGCGTACTCACCGTGAAGGTTTACCTGCCGCAGACTACTCCGTCTTTTATCACATCATTTCCATCGAGCGTAACCGCGACATCATGCTGAAAGTCGCGTTGGCCGAGAGCGATCTGCACGTACCGACCGTAACCAAACTGTTCCCGAATGCCAACTGGTATGAGCGCGAAACATGGGAAATGTTTGGTATTACGTTCAACGGCCATCCACACCTGACGCGCATCATGATGCCGCAGACGTGGGAAGGGCACCCATTGCGTAAAGATTATCCGGCGCGTGCGACCGAATTCGATCCTTTCGAGCTGACCAAGCAGAAAGAAGATCTGGAAATGGAATCGCTGACGTTCAAACCGGAAGAATGGGGAATGAAGCGCGGCACTGAAAATGAGGACTTCATGTTCCTCAACCTCGGTCCAAACCACCCCTCTTCACACGGTGCTTTCCGTATTATCCTGCAATTGGATGGCGAAGAAATCATCGACTGCGTGCCTGACGTGGGTTACCACCATCGCGGCGCGGAGAAAATGGGCGAACGCCAGTCCTGGCACAGCTATATCCCTTATACCGACCGTATTGAATACCTTGGCGGCTGTGTTAACGAAATGCCGTATGTACTTGCCGTCGAAAAACTGGCGGGTATTGAGGTGCCGGATCGCGTGAAAACGATTCGCGTGATGCTGTCTGAGCTGTTCCGCATTAATAGCCACCTGCTGTATATCAGTACCTTTATTCAGGACGTTGGTGCGATGACACCGGTGTTCTTTGCGTTTACTGACCGCCAGAAAATTTACGATTTGGTTGAAGCGATTACCGGCTTCCGTATGCACCCGGCATGGTTCCGTATCGGCGGTGTGGCGCACGATCTGCCACGCGGCTGGGAGCGCCTGCTGCGTGAATTCCTCGACTGGATGCCTGCTCGTCTGGATACCTATGTTAAGGCTGCGCTGCAGAACACCATCCTGAAAGGCCGTACTCAGGGCGTTGCCGCCTACAATGCGAAAGAAGCGTTGGATTGGGGCGTAACGGGTGCGGGTCTGCGTGCTACAGGTATTGGTTTTGACGTGCGCAAATGGCGTCCGTATTCCGGTTATGAAAACTTCGACTTTGAAGTGCCTGTTGGCGATGGCATCAGTGATTGCTATAGCCGCGTGATGCTGAAGGTTGAAGAGCTGCGTCAGAGCCTGCGTATTCTGGATCAGTGCCTCAAGAACATGCCGGAAGGGCCGTTCAAAGCGGATCACCCGCTGACGACGCCGCCGCCAAAAGAGCGCACATTGCAGCATATCGATACGCTGATTAACCACTTCCTTCAGGTTTCCTGGGGACCGGTTATGCCTGCCAATGAATCATTCCAGATGGTTGAGGCGACGAAGGGCATTAACAGCTATTACCTGACCAGTGACGGCGGCACGATGAGCTACCGTACCCGTATTCGCACGCCGAGCTATGCGCATCTGCAACAGATTCCGTCTGTTATTCGCGGATGTCTGGTATCCGATCTGATCGTTTACCTCGGCAGTATTGATTTCGTTATGTCAGATGTGGACCGCTAATTATGCCTGATCACAACATACCTGATAACAATGTTTCTGAACGCAACATTTCTGATAACAACGTTTTTGTGCTGAGCGACGCTGAACGTGACGCCATTGAGCACGAAAAACATCACTATGAAGATGCGCGTGCCGCGTCAATTGAAGCACTGAAAATCGTGCAAAAAGAACGCGGCTGGGTGCCGGATGGCGCGATCAACGCGATTGCCGATGTGTTGGGCATCCCTGCCAGTGACGTGGAAGGCGTAGCGACGTTCTATAGCCAGATTTACCGCCAGCCGGTTGGGCGTCACATCATTCGCTATTGCGACAGCGTTGTGTGCCATATCAATGGCTATCAGGGCGTTCAGGCGGCGCTGGAGCGTAAGCTCAGCATCAAACCGGGGCAGACGACGTTCGATGGACGTTTCACGCTGTTGCCGACCTGCTGCCTGGGGAACTGTGACAAGGGGCCGTCAATGATGATTGATGACGATACCCACAGCCATGTGACGCCGGAAGGAATTGAATCGTTATTGGAGCAGTATCAATGAGTAAAAACATTGTTCTGACTGCTGAGCAGCATCCTCTGACCTGGCGTTTACGCGCAGACAAACAGCCGGTATGGCTGGATGAATATCGCAGCAAAAATGGCTATGTCGCTGCGCAAAAAGCGTTAACCGGTATGGCGCAGGATGACGTGGTCTCACTGGTTAAAGACGCTGGCCTGAAAGGGCGTGGCGGTGCGGGCTTTTCGACAGGCTTGAAGTGGAGCCTGATGCCGAAAGACGAAAGCATGAACATCCGCTACCTGCTGTGCAACGCGGATGAGATGGAGCCAGGGACGTATAAAGACCGTCTGCTGATGGAGCAAGAGCCCCATCTGCTGGTTGAAGGTATGCTGATTAGCGCCTTTGCGCTGAAAGCCTACCGCGGCTACATCTTCCTGCGCGGCGAATACATCGAAGCGGCTGTCCACCTGCGTCGTGCCATCGAAGAAGCGAAAGCGGCGGGTCTGCTGGGCAAAAATATTCTGGGCAGCGGGTTTGATTTCGAGCTGTTCGTGCATACGGGCGCCGGGCGTTACATCTGCGGTGAAGAAACTGCACTGATTAACTCGCTGGAAGGCCGTCGTGCCAACCCACGCTCCAAGCCGCCGTTCCCGGCGTCTGCGGGCGTGTGGGGTAAACCGACCTGCGTCAACAACGTGGAAACGCTGTGTAACGTACCGGCGATTATCGAACACGGTGCGGCGTGGTATCAGGGGCTGTCTGCGGGTAAAAGTAAAGATGCCGGCACGAAGCTGATGGGCTTCTCCGGTCGCGTCAACAATCCTGGCCTGTGGGAATTGCCATTCGGCACCACGGCGCGTGAGATTCTGGAAGACTACGCGGGCGGTATGCGCGATGGTCTGAAGCTGAAAGCCTGGCAGCCGGGCGGCGCAGGGACGGACTTCCTGACAGAAAGTCATCTCGATCTGCCAATGGATTTTGAGCACATTGCGAAAGCAGGTAGCCGTATGGGTACGGCGTTGGCGATGGCCGTCGATCACGAGATCAATATGGTCTCGCTGACGCGCAATCTGGAAGAGTTCTTCGCCCGTGAATCCTGCGGCTGGTGTACGCCGTGCCGTGATGGCCTGCCGTGGAGCGTGAAGATTCTGCGTGCGCTGGAGAAGGGCGAAGGTCAGCCCGGCGATATCGAAACGCTGGAGCAGCTTTGCCGCTTCCTTGGTCCGGGTAACACCTTCTGTGCGCATGCGCCGGGTGCGGTTGAGCCGCTGCAAAGTGCCATCAAATATTTCCGGGAAGAATTCGAAGCGGGTATCTCTAAACAGTATTTAGGCAACGTTAAAGCGATTGGCGGTATTCAGCCTAACCTGTTGAAAGAGCGCTGGTAAGCTATCGCTCAACACGTGCGAGATGCAGTGAGTGAATGTATCCGCAGGGTGGCGCAAATAAGCCACCCTCTATAAACCCAATAGATTTCAGGCGCAGGTAGCTAACGCATTTGCGATTTGAAAGATGAGGGTATACAGAATTTTTGATTAGCGCTCGTGGCAACACGGGCCATTATGGAAGCATGCTGACTATGGCTACTATTCATGTAGACGGCAAAGAGTATGAAGTAAACGGAGCAGACAACCTTCTGGAAGCTTGCCTGACTCTGGGACTTGATATTCCTTACTTTTGCTGGCACCCCGCGCTCGGGAGCGTCGGATCCTGCCGCCTCTGTGCGGTAAAACAGTATCAAAACGCGGAAGACACCCGCGGTCGTCTGGTGATGTCTTGTATGACACCAGCGGCACCGGGTACGTTCATCGCCATTGAAGATGAAGAAGCGAAACTATTCCGTAAGACGATAGTTGAGTTTCTGATGACCAACCACCCGCACGATTGCCCGGTGTGTGAGGAAGGCGGTAACTGTCATTTGCAGGATATGACAGTCATGACGGGGCAGAACTTCCGTCGCTATCGCTTTACCAAGCGTACCCACCGCAATCAGGATCTTGGCCCGTTCATTTCTCACGAAATGAACCGCTGTATCGCATGCTATCGCTGCGTGCGTTACTACAAAGACTATGCGGATGGCAAAGATCTCGGCGTTTACGGCGCGCACGACAACGTTTATTTCGGTCGTCCGGAAGATGGCACGCTGGAAAGCGAATTTTCCGGTAACCTGGTCGAAGTGTGTCCTACCGGTGTATTCACTGATAAAACGCACTCTGAGCGCTATAACCGTAAATGGGATATGCAGTTTGCACCGAGCATCTGCCAACAGTGCAGTATCGGTTGTAATACCAGCCCTGGTGAACGCTATGGCGAACTGCGTCGTATCGAAAACCGTTTTAACGGTAGCGTAAACCACTATTTCCTGTGTGACCGCGGCCGTTTTGGCTACGGCTATGTGAATCAGAAAGACCGTCCGAACCAGCCGCTGCAACGTCGCGGCGATGACTGGATCGCGCTGAATGCCGATCAGGCACTGCAAGGCGCGGCGGATGTGCTGCGTCAGGCGAAGAAAACGATCGGTATCGGTTCGCCGCGTGCCAGCATTGAAAGCAACTTCGCCTTGCGTGAGCTGGTCGGTGCAGAAAACTTCTACACTGGTATCGCGCAGGAAGAGCAAAATCGTCTGCAACTGATCCTGAAAGTGCTGCGCGAAAGCGGGGTGAGAACGCCGGCGCTGCGTGAAATCGAAGGCTACGATGCCGTTCTGATTCTGGGTGAAGACTTGACGCAGACAGGGGCACGTATCGCACTGGCTGTTCGTCAGGCCGTTAAAGGCAAAGCACGTGAAATGGCGGCAGCGCAGAAAGTGGCTGACTGGCAGATCGCGGCGATCATGAACATTGGTCAACACGCCAAACATCCATTGTTTGTCACCAACGTAGACAGCACTCGTCTGGACGACATCGCCGCATGGAACTACCGTGCGCCGGTTGCCGATCAGGCGCGCCTTGGCTTTGCCATTGCACACGGTCTGGATAGCAGTGCGCCGGCCGTTGCCGATCTGGCTGCGGGGCTTGACCAGAAAGTTGATATCATCGTACAGGCGCTGGCCGGTGCGAAAAAACCACTCATCATTTCCGGCACCAATGCTGGCAGCGAAGACGTGATCTCTGCGGCGGCAAACGTTGCCAAAGCGCTGAAAAATCGCGGTTCTGACGTCGGAATTACCTTTGTTGCTCCTGCTGCCAACAGCATCGGGTTGTCAATCATGGGCGGCGGTTCGCTGGATGATGCGCTGGCGCAGTTGGAAAACGGTGACGCCGATAGCGTAGTGGTGCTGGAGAACGATCTCTACCGCCATGCGCCTATCGCTCGCGTTGATGCGGCGCTGGAAAAAGCGGAAAACCTGATTGTGGTCGACCATCAGCGTACCCGCATTATGGACAAGGCCAGCATGATTCTGTCTGCTGCCAGCTTTGCTGAAAGCGACGGTACGCTAATTAACCAGGAAGGTCGCGCTCAGCGTTTCTTCCAGGTTTATGACCCAACGTACTACAACGACAAAGTCGTGATGCTGGAGAGCTGGCGCTGGCTGCACTCGCTGTATATCACTTACAACAGCCGTCAGGTTGACTGGACGCAGTTGGATAACGTGATTGATGCGTGTGCTGCTGCACTGCCGCAGCTGGCTGCGATCAAAGACGCCGCGCCGGACGCCTCGTTCCGTATCCGTGGTCAGAAACTGTCGCGTTCACCGATTCGCTCCAGTGGCCGTACTGCGATGCGCGCTAACATCAGCGTCCATGAACCACGTCAGCCTGTCGATAAAGACACGATGTTTGCCTTCTCAATGGAAGGGAATAACAGCCCGACAGCCAACCGTCAGCAGATTCCATTTGCCTGGGCACCAGGCTGGAACTCACCGCAAGCCTCGAACAAATTCCAGGATGAAGTGGGTGGACATTTGCGTCATGGCGATCCGGGTGTTCGTCTGATCGAAGCTGGCGAAGGTTCTCTGGCGTATTTCGACAACATTCCTGCGGCTTTCGTTCCACAAGCTGGTCAATGGCGCGTTGCGCCGTACTATCACCTGTTTGGCAGTGATGAAATGTCACAGCGTTCCGACGTGATTCAACAGCGTATGCCAGAGCCTTACGTGATGGTGAACCCAGCTGATGCGGCAACACTGGGTGTGAACGCTGGTGCGTTGCTGGAGTTGACCTGTGCAGGACAAACGCTACGTCTGCCACTGCGCTTAAGTGCGGAATTGGGTCAGGGACAGGTTGGTTTACCGCTGGGCTTGCCGGGTATTGCACCGGTGCTGGCGGGTGCAACCGTTGAAAATCTGCGGGAGGCCGCACAATGAGTTGGTTAACGCCGGAATTAACCGAAATTCTGATCTCCGTTGGAAAAGCGATCGTGATTCTGCTGGTTGTGGTGACCTGTGGCGCATTCATGAGTATGGGTGAACGTCGACTGCTTGGTCTCTTCCAGGGACGTTATGGACCGAACCGGGTAGGTTGGGGCGGTTCATTGCAGCTTGTCGCTGACATGATCAAAATGTTCTTCAAAGAAGACTGGGTGCCGAATTTCACCGATAAGGTGATCTTCACGCTGGCACCGATGATCGCGTTTACGTCAATGCTGATTGCCTTTGCGATTGTGCCGATTACGCCAACCTGGGGTGTCGCCGATCTGAACATCGGGATCCTTTTCTTCCTGATGATGGCGGGTTTGGCCGTTTACGCAGTGCTGTTTGCTGGTTGGGCGAGTAACAACAAATACTCGCTGCTGGGTGCGGTACGTGCTTCTGCTCAGACCGTAAGCTACGAAGTGTTCATCGGCCTGTCACTGATGGGTGTAGTCGCGCAAGCGGGCTCGTTCAACATGCGTGACATCGTCGATTCTCAGGAACACTTGTGGAACGTGATCCCGCAGTTCTTCGGCTTTATTACGTTTGCCATCGCAGGCGTGGCGGTGTGTCACCGTCACCCGTTTGACCAGCCTGAAGCTGAGCAGGAAATTGCCGATGGTTACCACATTGAATACTCCGGTATGAAATTCGGTCTGTTCTTTGTTGGGGAATATATCGGGATCGTTACGGTTTCTGCGCTGATGGTGACGCTGTTCTTCGGCGGCTGGCATGGTCCAATCCTGCCTCCATTTGTCTGGTTTGCGCTGAAAACGGGCTTTTTCATGATGATGTTCATCCTGATTCGTGCTTCGTTACCCCGTCCGCGTTATGACCAGGTGATGTCTTTCGGTTGGAAAGTCTGTCTGCCGATAACGCTTTTGAATCTGCTGGCGACAGCGGCCGTCATTTTGTACAACGCTTAAGAAGGGGTGAATAAACCATGACATTGAAAGACTTAGTGGTTGGTTTCGGCACCCAGATACGCAGTATCTGTATGGTGGGATCGAATGCTTTTAAGAAGCGCGAAACCAGAATGTATCCAGAAGAGCCTGTGAATCCACCGCCGCGCTACCGTGGTCGTATCGTGCTGACGCGCGATCCCGATGGCGAAGAGCGTTGCGTTGCCTGCAACCTGTGTGCTGTGGCCTGTCCGGTCGGCTGTATCTCATTGCAGAAAGCGGAAACCAAAGATGGTCGCTGGTATCCCGAGTTCTTCCGCGTCAACTTCTCGCGCTGCATTTTCTGTGGCTTCTGCGAAGAAGCGTGCCCGACAACCGCTATCCAGCTGACGCCGGATTTCGAGATGGGCGATTACAAACGTCAGGATCTGGTGTACGAGAAAGAAGATCTGCTGATATCGGGGCCGGGTAAATATCCGGAATACAATTTCTACCGGATGGCTGGTATGGCAATCGATGGGAAAGATAAAGGCGAAGCTGAAAACGAAGCCAAACCCATTGATGTCAAAGGCCTGTTGCCCTAAGGAGTTAGCATGGAATTCGCTTTTTATACCACAGGCTTGATTGCGATACTGGCGACATTGCGCGTCATTACGCATACCAATCCTGTGCATGCATTGTTGTATATGGTCACCTCGCTCATGGCGATTGCGGGCGTATTTTTCTCGCTGGGGGCTAATTTTGCCGGCGCGCTGAGCATCATCGTTTATGCGGGCGCCATCATGGTGCTGTTTGTGTTCGTGGTCATGATGCTCAACCTCGGTAATTCCGTAGAAGAACAAGAGCGGAATTGGCTGAAACCTAGCGCTTGGGTAGGGCCAGGTATTCTTTCTCTGGCGTTACTGGTGATTGTCGTCAACGCGATCCTCAGCCTGAAAGAGCAGGGAATCACGGGCACGCCTGTTGAGGCGAAAGCCGTAGGTATCAGCCTGTTTGGTCCTTATGTTCTGGCAGTTGAATTAGCGTCAATGCTGCTGCTGGCGGGATTAGTTGTCGCTTTCCACATTGGTCGTGAAGATAAACGCGGTGACGTTGTGAATAAAGAAAGCGCGAATCAGGACGCTGAGAAGAAAATAACGGGGGAACGCGCATGATTCCGTTACAACATGGATTGATTTTAGCGGCTATTCTGTTTGTTCTGGGTCTGACTGGTCTGCTGATTCGTCGTAACCTGCTGTTTATGTTGATTAGTCTCGAAATTATGATCAACGCTGCCGCGCTGGCATTTGTCGTCGCAGGCAGCTACTGGCAGCAGCCGGATGGTCAGGTGATGTACATTCTGGCGATTACGCTGGCAGCGGCTGAGGCCAGTATTGGTCTGGCACTGCTGTTGCAGATGTATCGTCGTCGTCAGACCCTGAATATTGATACAGTCAGTGAGATGCGCGGATGAACTTACTCTATTTAACAATACTCTTCCCGCTGCTCGGCTTTCTGTTGCTGGCATTTTCCCGCGGTCGCTGGTCGGAAAATACGTCCGCGACAGTCGGTGTTGGCTCGATTGGTCTGGCAGCATTGGTTACCGCTTGGGTTGTGGTCGATTTCATGGGCCAACAGCACGGTGGCGTCACCTTCTTTAATCAGCATTTGTGGACATGGATGGCCGTTGGCAATTTCGACATCAGCGTAACGCTGACGCTCGATGGCCTTGCGGTGACGATGCTGTCCGTTGTTACGGGTGTCGGCTTCTTTATTCACCTGTTTGCCTCCTGGTATATGCGTGGGGAAGAGGGATATTCCCGCTTCTTCGCCTACACCAACCTGTTTATCGCAAGTATGGTCGTTCTGGTACTGGCCGATAACCTGTTGCTGATGTATCTCGGTTGGGAAGGGGTAGGGCTGTGCAGTTACCTGCTGATCGGTTTCTACTACACCAATCCGAAAAACGGTGCGGCGGCAATGAAGGCTTTCATCGTTACCCGTGTGGGTGACGTCTTCCTGGCCTTTGCGCTGTTCATCCTTTACAAAGAGTTGGGTACGCTCAACTTCCGCGAGCTGATGGTATTAGCGCCGCAGAAACTGGCTGAAGGCTCACCGGAAATCACTTGGGCGACGCTGATGTTGCTGGGTGGTGCGGTCGGTAAATCTGCACAGTTGCCGCTGCAAACCTGGCTGGCGGATGCGATGGCGGGTCCAACACCAGTCTCTGCATTGATCCACGCCGCGACGATGGTTACCGCGGGTGTCTACCTGATTGCGCGTACCAATGGTCTGTTCCTGATGGCACCGGATGTCCTGCATCTGGTGGGGATTGTGGGGGCAGTCACGCTGGTGCTGGCAGGTTTTGCCGCTCTGGTGCAAACCGACATCAAGCGCGTGCTGGCCTATTCCACCATGAGCCAGATTGGTTATATGTTCCCTTGGCGCTGGGTGTTCAGGCATGGGATGCCGCAATTTTCCACCTGATGACGCATGCGTTCTTTAAAGCGCTGCTGTTCCTCTCTTCTGGCTCGGTCATTCTGGCCTGCCACCATGAGCAGAACATCTTCAAGATGGGTGGCCTGCGTAAAACGATTCCGCTGGTTTATGTCTGCTTTCTGGTCGGGGGCGCGGCGCTGGCTGCACTGCCGCTGGTTACCGCAGGCTTCTTCAGTAAAGACGAGATTCTGGCTGGTGCATGGGCAAATGGTCACATCAATCTGATGGTGGCTGGATTGGCCGGTGCCTTCATGACCTCGCTGTATACGTTCCGTATGATTTTCATCGTGTTCCACGGTGAAGAGAAAACCAAAGCGCATGCAGGAAAAGGCATTTCTCACCACTTACCACTGGTTGTGCTGATGGTTCTGTCCACCTTTATTGGTGCGATGATTGTTCCGCCGTTGCACGGTGTGTTGCCGGCGACGACTGAGCTTGAACACGGCCAGTTGATGACGCTGGAAATTACCTCTGGTGTCGTGGCGATTGCCGGTATTCTGCTTGCTGCTGTGCTGTGGCTGGGTAAACGTCAGGCGGTGAGCAGCATCGCGAAGAGTGCGCCGGGTCGTTTCTTCTCGACCTGGTGGTTCCACGCGTGGGGCTTCGACTGGTTGTACGACCATGTCTTTGTTAAACCGTATCTGGCTATCGCGAAGCTGTTGCAGCGTGATCCGTTAAATGGGCTGATGACCATTCCGGCAACGATTACCCGCTGGGGTAACCGTGGGCTGGCTCTCAGTGCGAATGGTCAATTGCGCTGGTACGTTGCTTCTATGGGCTTTGGTGCCGTGCTGGTACTGGCCTTGTTGCTGCTGGTGTAAAGCAGTACCCGGTAACGTATGAAAGGTAGGGCATTCCGCAGACAGGGATGCCCGCCACGGCAAGTTTTCAGATTTCTTTAATTTAGGGACACAAAACGCCATGCTACTACCTTGGCTAATTCTTCTCCCCTTTATCGGCGGTCTGCTGTGCTGGCAGTTAGAGCGTTTTGGTACGAAAGTACCGCGCTGGATCGCGTTGATTGCAATGGGGCTGACACTCGTACTGTCTCTGCAACTGTGGTTGCAAGGCGGTTATTCGCTGACCGCGCCGACAGGCGTACCACAATGGCAATCCGAGTTTTATGTGCCGTGGATCCCGCGCTTCGGCATCGGTATCCATCTTGCGCTGGACGGCCTGTCGCTGCTGATGGTGGTGCTGACGGGGGTGCTGGGCGTGCTGGCAATCCTCTGTTCCTGGAATGAAATTCAGCGTTATCAGGGCTTCTTCCATCTGAACCTGCTGTGGATTCTGGGCGGCGTTATCGGTGTGTTCCTTGCCATCGACATGTTCCTGTTCTTCTTCTTCTGGGAAATGATGTTGGTGCCGATGTACTTCCTGATTGCACTGTGGGGGCATAAAGGCTCTGACGGTAAAACCAGAATTACGGCGGCGACCAAGTTCTTCATTTATACCCAGGCAAGCGGCCTGATCATGTTGATTGCGATTCTGGCGCTGGTCTTTGTGCATCACAATGCCACTGGTGTCTGGACGTTCAACTATGAAGACCTGCTGAAAACGCCGATGTCGTATGGTGTTGAATATCTGCTGATGCTGGGCTTCTTCATCGCGTTTGCTGTAAAAATGCCTGTTGTGCCGTTGCACGGCTGGCTGCCGGATGCACACAGTCAGGCGCCAACGGCAGGTTCTGTTGACCTCGCGGGGATCCTGTTGAAAACGGCGGCCTATGGTCTGCTGCGTTTCAGCCTGCCGCTGTTCCCGAACGCCTCGCATGCCTTTGCACCGATTGCCATGTGGCTGGGTGTGATTGGTATCTTCTACGGTGCTTGGCTGGCCTTTAAACAGACGGATATCAAACGCCTGATCGCTTACACCTCGGTGTCCCACATGGGCTTCGTCATGATTGCCATCTATTCTGGTAATCAACTGGCTTATCAGGGCGCAGTGATTCAGATGATTGCGCACGGCCTGTCTGCTGCCGGTCTGTTTATTCTGTGCGGTCAACTGTACGAGCGTCTGCATACTCGTGACATGCGTGAAATGGGCGGCCTGTGGGCGCGTTTGAAATACCTGCCAGCGCTGTCTCTGTTCTTTGCTGTCGCGACGTTGGGGATGCCAGGAACGGGCAACTTTGTTGGCGAATTCATGATTCTGTTCGGCAGCTATCAGGTTGTGCCGGTGATTACGGTGATCTCAACCTTCGGTCTGGTATTTGCGTCAGTCTACTCACTGATCATGATGCAGCGTGCTTACTACGGCGCGCCTAAATCTGATGAGCCATTGAAGAGTATGTCGATCCGCGAATTGTCTATCGTGATGCTGTTGGTGGTATTACTGGTGTTGTTAGGGGTTTACCCGCAACCGATTCTGGATACCTCCAGTGCCGCGATGTCAAATATCCAGCAGTGGTTTATGTCGTCTGCTCCAGATTCAATTATTTCAACAACAAGGCCGTAATTCGCCATGACAATAACTCTTCAACAACTAATTGCGCTATCGCCGCTGTTGATCGTCGGATTGACGGTAGTGGTTGTGATGCTGTGCATTGCGTGGCGACGCAACCATTTTGTCAACGCAACCATGACGGTTATCGGCCTGAATATTGCGTTGCTGTCACTGTACTTTGTCGGCCAGGCTGGCCCAACGGACGTAACGCCGCTGCTGCGTGTTGATGGCTTCTCAATGTTCTATACCGGGCTGGTTCTGCTTGCGAGTCTGGCAACCAGTACGTTTGCCTATCCGTGGCTGCAAGGCTACTCGGACAACCGCGATGAGTTCTACCTGCTGGTGCTGATTGCTGCGTTGGGTGGAATCCTGCTGTCGAGCGCCAACCATCTGGCGTCGCTGTTCATCGGGATTGAACTGCTTTCCCTTCCGCTGTTTGGTCTGGTGGGGTATGCCTTCCGTCAGAAACGTTCGCTGGAAGCCAGTATTAAATACATGCTCCTATCGGCGGCGGCGTCTTCCTTCCTGCTGTTTGGTATGGCGCTGATTTATGCTGAATCGGGCGATATGAGTTTTGCCAGCCTCGGTAAGAGCCTGAGCGATCATCAAATTCATGAACCACTGCTGCTGGCTGGTCTGGGGATGATGATTGTCGGTCTGGGCTTCAAGCTGTCTCTGGTGCCGTTCCAGCTGTGGACGCCTGATGTGTATCAGGGGGCGCCTGCGCCAGTCTCTACCTTCCTGGCTACGGCTGGTAAAATTGCGGTTTTCGGTGCGGTCATGCGTTTGTTCCTGTACGCGCCAATGGCCGACAGCGAGTCTGTCAGAATCGTGCTGGGTATCATCGCGTTCGCGTCGATTCTGTTCGGTAACGTGATGGCGGTATCGCAAACCAACATCAAACGTCTGCTCGGTTACTCTTCCATCGCGCATCTGGGCTATTTACTGGTTGCCCTGATTGCGGTGCAGAGCCATCAACTGGCGCTGGAAACCGTCGGCGTTTATCTGGTGGGTTACCTGTTCAGCAGCCTGGGGGCGTTCGGCGTGGTTAGTCTGATGTCCAGCCCGTACCGTGGTCCGGATGTCGACTCACTGTTTTCTTACCGTGGCTTGTTCTGGCATAAACCGATCTTGTCTGCGGTAATGACGGTGATGATGCTGTCGCTGGCGGGTATCCCGATGACGCTGGGCTTCTTCGGTAAATTCTACGTGCTGGCTGTCGGTGTGAATGCGGAGTTGTGGTGGTTGACTGGTGCCGTTGTGCTGGGTAGCGCCATTGGTTTGTACTACTACCTGCGCGTGATGGTGAGCCTGTACCTGACGGCTCCTCAACAGCTACAGCGTGATACGCCAAATAACTGGGCCTTAACCGCAGGTGGTGTAGTCGTACTGATCTCCTCCATCGCAGTTCTGTTCTTCGGTTTGTATCCACAGCCGCTTATCTCTCTGGTGCAATTGGCGCAGCCAATGCTGTAACCACCGACGAGAGTCGGGTTGAGTCATGAAACGCCGTTGATGAGAATCAACGGCGTTTTTTTATGGCAAGCTTCCTGCTCGCCATCCTTCGGGCCGTCGCAAGCGACGTTGAAAAACGCTCCCTGCGTTTTTTTATCAGCAAAATCACCACGTTCTTGAACGGGGGTAAGAGCAAGCAAGGTACGTTTTAGGAATGATCTGGTCTGCTGAAGCCATAGAAGTCAGGAAAAATTGTCTATAGTTAAGAAGGCAACGATTTGTAACTCATGATTTTTCATAACCAATGATCTTTCATAACAGAAGGAAGCACTTTATGGCGACAACCAAAAAACAGTCTGAAGAAATTCGTGTCGATGATGATTTAAAACTTCTGTCTGAAACGCTGGATGAGGTACTGCGCTATACGGGCGATCAGGCCGATCAGGCCTACCTTGATTTGAAAAAAGGAGCAGAAAAAGCGCTGTTGGAAGTGAAAGCCCGCATTGGCGTAACAGACAGCTATTATGCGCGTGCAAAACAGGTGGCCGACAAAGCCGATGTGTATGTGCATGACAAACCCTGGCACGGTATCGGTATCGGTGCCACCGTCGGTCTGGTCGTGGGATTACTGTTGGCTAAGCGTTAATTTCTGCCAATCATGTAGCGGGATTCCCCGCTACATCCTCCAATATTCTCTATTCCTGGATCTTATCCTCTTTCTCCGGCATGCCTTGCACCCAATATATGGCTTCAAACGGACGCAGCGCCAGTATGGCGGGCTGGGGTTGTGTGTCAGAATAATTGCTGAACAACAGTCGCCAGCGGCGCTCATGGGCGTCCGTTGGTGGTTCCCAACGTAGGGGCTGTTTGCTGAGATTTGCCAGAACCAGAAGCCGTTGGCCTTCCCAGGTACGCTGATAGCACCAGATATGGGGATGATCTGGCAGCAAATCCTGATACTCTCCATACGTCAGTAGCGGTAGCGCTTTACGCATGGCGATAAGCTGCTGATAGGTATAAAAAATAGAGTCTTTATCCGCCAATGCCTGACTCGCGTTGACGTGGGTAAAGTTTTGACACGGTGCTATCCACGGCGTGCCAGTCGTAAATCCAGCATGGCTGCTGGCATCCCATTGCATCGGTGTACGGCCGTTATCGCGTGATTTGCTGGCGAGGATCGCTAAGATTTGTGCATCTGGCTGACCCCGATCGAGCTGTTCAGCAAATTGATTCAGGCTTTCAATATCCCGGTATTGTTCAATCTGCGTATAGCCGGGATTGGTCATACCCAGTTCTTCGCCCTGATAGATATAGGGGGTGCCCTGCATGCCGTGAAGCACCATCGCCAGCATCTTGGCGGATTGCACGCGGAATTCGCCTTCATCGCCAAAACGCGACACGATGCGCGGCTGATCGTGATTACACCAGAACAGCGCATTCCAGGCATGGTTGTGCATACCCTGCTGCCAGTGAGTGAAAATCTGCTTGAGCTGGATGAAGTCAGGCTCCGCCAGCGTCCATTTTTCCCCATTCGGATAATCGACTTTCAGATGGTGAAAATTGAACGTCATAGAGAGTTCGCTACCGTCTAACGCGGCGTAGCGGCGGCAATGCTCCAGCGAGGTTGATGACATCTCGCCGACGGTCATCAAGCCACGGGGCTGAAAAACATCTTGGCTGAATTCCTGCAAGTAATCATGAATCAGCGGTCCATCGGTGTAGAAACGGCGTCCATCGCCCTGAGCATCGGACGGAAAATCCTGCTGTTTGGAGACCAAATTGATCACATCCAGACGCAACCCGTCCACGCCTTTATCCGCCCAAAATTTACAGACCTGTTTTAATGCATCCCGTACGCGCGGGTGCTCCCAATTCAGATCGGCCTGTTCAGTGGCGAAAAGGTGCAGATAATACTGTTTGCTTTCTTCGTGCCACTGCCAGGCGGAGCCGCCAAATTTTGAACGCCAGTTATTGGGTAATGCGCCGTCATTGCCATCACGCCAGATATAAAAATGTCGATAGGGACTGCGGCGATCCTGCGCGTTCAGGAACCAGTGGTGTTGCGTAGAGGTGTGGTTGAACACCATATCCATGACGATACGAATGCGGCGTCGGTGCGCTTCTGCGATCAACGTTTCCATATCAGCCATGGTGCCGTAGGTCGGGTCGATGGCGCAGTAGTCGGCGACGTCATAGCCGTTATCAACCTGAGGGGAAAGATAAACCGGCGTCAGCCAGATCGCATCAACGCCCAACTGTTGCAGATAATCGAGTCGGGCGGTAATGCCAGCGATGTCGCCACTGCCATTTCCGGTACTGTCCTGAAAGCTCTTCGGGTAGATCTGATAAATTACGCCGTTTTGCCACCAGGGAAGCGAGGTAGTCATGAACAATCCTCCTAATCTATGCGTGGCCGTTATGCAGGATCCAGTGTGCCATTGCGGCTCTTGCGTTTATAGACCAGCGACGTCAATACGATTGGAATGACGGCGGCAACCAGCATGGCGAGCGCGAAAATTCCCCAAAATTGTGGCTTGATGGAGAGAATACCCGGCAATCCACCGACACCGATGCCATTGGCCGTCACGCCGTACAGGCCGCAAATGAGCGCAGCGGCGGCGGAACCAATCATGGCGCACAGCATCGGAAAGCGGTATTTCAGGTTGATACCGTACATGGCCGGCTCGGTCACGCCCAGAAAGGCGGAAATGGCGGCGGGAACAGAAATTTCACGCTCGTTGGCTTTCCGGCTGACGAGAATCACCCCAACGACTGCGGCCGCCTGGGCAATGTTGGACAGCGCGATGAGTGGCCAAACCGGCGTGCCGCCCATACTCTGAATCATCTGCATATCAATCGCTAACGTTGTTTGGTGCACGCCAGTGATGACCAGCGGTGCGTACAGAAACCCAAACAGCGCAGCACCAATGGGGGCAAAACTTCCCGTCATTACTGCCTTAACGGCCCAGGCGACACCATCGCCAATCATTCGGCCAAACGGACCAATCAAGGTATGTGCCAGGAAAACAGCCAGAATGAGTGAGGTCACTGGCACGACCACCAGATAGAGGTAATCCGGCACGATTTTTTTCAGCCGTATTTCGATCAGCGCCAGCGCCATCCCGGCTAAGACAGAAGGGATAACCTGTGCCTGATAGCCTATTTTCTCAATCGTGAACCAGCCGAAATTCCACACTTCAGGCGTTTGTTGGCCGATGAGGTAGGCGTTCATTAGCTGCGGCGATACCAGCGTGATACCGAGTACGATGCCGAGGATCGGCGTACCGCCCATTTTGCGTACGGTTGACCAGCAGACCGCGACGGGGAGATAGAAGAAGATGGCTTCGCCCAGCAGCCAGAGGAAATCGTAAACGGTTTGCCAGGTGGGGTAGAGCTGTACCAACGTTTGCCCGTCGCGCATCGGGATATCGCCGATAACGTTACGTGCGCCGAGGATCAAGCCTCCGCTGATAAGCGCAGGAAGCAGCGGAAAAAAGATCTCGGCAAAATGTGAAATGCTGCGCTCGAACCAGCTCATATTTTGACGAGCGGCGACTTTAGCCTCTTCTTTATTGATTTCGCCTTTTCCCGTCGTGGCGAGCAGCGCTTTGTAATACTCATCCACGTCGGTGCCGATTACAACCTGAAACTGCCCGGCATTCGTGAAGCACCCTTTGACAATTCGCAGCTCTTCAATGTTCTTGGGATGGGCTTTGGACGCATCATGCAAAACGAAGCGGAGACGGGTGATGCAGTGCGTGACAGCCGCGATATTCTCGCGCCCGCCGACCAGTTCGATCAGACGGTCAATATCCTGTTGCTTAACTTTACTCATAGTCATGTCCTTTTTATCTTTTAGCGCAGACGTCGGGGACGCGAAGCAAGTACAGCCAGAGAAAAGCATAGTCTGTTAACGGTGGTTTTGCCGTGAAAGGAAAACGCATTGAGCTGTTTTTAAAAGAGAATGTTCAGGCATGCGGTGTGCTGCACAAATCTGCGACGTGTGGGTAGACAAAAAGGAAAGGGGAATGAATAGGTATGAGAGAGGCTGAAAAAACAAAAGCCGCCTGTAGGAGGCGGCTTCAGAGATTGTTTATATCACAATCAGAACGGGCTGATGATTGACCCAATACGTTCACAGTAACTGACATAAACATCTCCCATTCTTTTAAAGAATTTGCTGATTTTGCGCATCGTTTTCATTATCAGGCTCCTCTAACGGGTTAATTAAGTGTGATGTTCATCACGTTTTTAATGGTAGCGAAGATGAAATCGGATTTCAACATTTTTGTGATTTCAGTCACAAAAATATAACGAGTTGGCACATGCGGTACGTTGTGGAGTGAAAGAACCTGATGCGCGACCGGCTAGCCAGCGAATCAGGTGATGGCATGTCATGGGACGTGATATCAGGCGGGATAGCGATAAATATTGTGATCGAACCACTGTTCACCAATCCGCTCGGCATCTTTCTCGATGTGATGAAAGTGGAAACCAAGCCGTTGCGCGACAGCGTTACTGCGCGTGTTGGCGGTTGAGGCTTTGATGATGCTACGTTCGACGAGGTGTGCAGCGGTATAGGCGGCTATCAATGTGCTGACGGCCTGAGAAACGATGCCTTTCCCTTCAAAGGCTTCGGCGATCCAGTAGCCGATGACGCCTTCTTTATCCTGAATCGTATTGAAGGAGACGATGCCAGCCAGCGCATTGTCCCAGCGGATGACATACACGGCGGACGTTTTGTCGAAGAACGCCTTTCTGTTGCCGCGAATCGTTTCACGCGTGTCATCGACGCGCTTGACGGAATCCGGCCAGGGTAACGTCCGCCGCAGACGGGCTTTTTCCTGCTGGATCAAGGCGAAGAGCGCATCGGCATCGCGCTCTTCCTGTATCGTCAGACGCAAGTGTGGTGGATGCCGTAGTTCATACAGATCATCGATCACGGACATATCAGCAAATGGTTTTTCCATAAAATCCCTCCCGTTACCCCTGCAAGGTACCGTCAACGATCGTGACGCTGTGTCCGCCGACCCAGGGTTCATCGTTCAGGTAAGTGACGGTAATGCGGCCATCGCAGTTCAGCATCGTGCCCTGTCGTGCCAGGTAGCTGAGTGGCGCGGTGACGTTATTGGTGGAGTGCTGTTGGCGAAGCAGCGCAGCCAGACAGGCGTTAGCACTGCCAGTCACCGGATCTTCTTTGAGATGACCACGCTCAATATAGAACGCGCGAACTTCATAATCGGCTGGTGTCGCGTTATCGTGCGGGCCGTAGATGGCAATGCCGTCAGTCTGGCTGAGGGTTTGCACGGCTGAAAGCGCGTTTGCATCAGGTGTGATGTTCAGGCAGGTGTCGGCGCTGTCGACACGAATCACCAGCCAGCGAATACCCATGTGTATTGCGGTGGGCGGGTAGCGGTTATCGATAGCAGCATTATCAGAACCCGTAATGCCAAGCGTTTTTTCCAGCAGTGGCATGTGCTCGTCACCGAACGGAACCATAGTGGCCTGCGGTGCGTGAAAAGCCAGGCTTCCATCATCATGGATATTAATCGGGACTAAGCCAACGCCGCATTGCTGCACCAACTGGCCTGGGGACTTCGGGCGCAAGCCTTCTTCCAGCAGGGCATGTGCAGTGCCTAGTGTAGGGTGTCCGGCAAAGGGCATTTCCGACTCTGGCGTAAAAATGCGTACGTGGTAATCCGCCAGAGGGTCGGTGGCGGGCAGGACAAACGTGGTTTCTGACAGGTTTGTCCAACGCGCGATATCCTGCATTTGCGCATCGGTTAGCCCATTGGCTTCCAGAATGACGGCAAGCGGATTGCCCTTGAAAGGCTGTTGGGTAAAAACGTCGACCTGTTTGAAACGACGTACTATAGGCATCGCATTTCTCTCCTGTATGCGCTATCGCTTAAATATCACTCAAAACTAACCGCGATCCTATCGCGCGCTTGTGGCATAATGCGCGCCAAATCACATTCCGACTCGAGTATAAGTGCTGTGTTAAGTACCAACAATATCACCATGCAGTTCGGCAGCAAGCCGTTGTTTGAAAACATTTCCGTTAAATTTGGCGGCGGTAACCGTTACGGTTTGATTGGCGCAAATGGCTGCGGTAAATCCACATTCATGAAGATTCTCGGTGGCGACCTGGTGCCGAGCGCTGGTAACGTCTTCCTCGATCCTAATGAGCGTCTGGGTAAATTGCGTCAGGATCAGTTCGCTTTTGAAAAATACAGCGTGCTGGATACCGTCATCATGGGCCACGGGGAGCTGTGGGCGGTAAAAGAAGAGCGCGACCGTATCTACGCATTGGCTGAAATGAGCGAAGAGGACGGTTATAAAGTTGCCGATCTGGAAGTGCAATACGGTGAGATGGATGGTTACAGCGCAGAATCTCGTGCCGGCGAACTGTTACTGGGCGTAGGGATTCCGGTTGAGCAGCACTATGGTTTGATGAGTGAGATTGCGCCGGGCTGGAAACTGCGTGTCCTGTTGGCGCAGGCGCTGTTTGCCGATCCAGATATCCTGTTGCTCGACGAACCCACCAACAACCTGGATATCGACACTATCCGCTGGCTGGAGCAGGTGCTGAACGAGCGTAACAGCACCATGATCATCATTTCGCATGACCGTCACTTCCTGAATATGGTGTGTACGCACATGGCGGATCTGGACTACGGCGAACTGCGTATTTATCCCGGTAACTATGATGAATACATGACGGCCGCGACGCAGGCTCGTGAGCGTCTACTGGCCGATAACGCCAAGAAGAAAGCGCAAATTTCCGAACTGCAATCGTTCGTTAGCCGTTTTAGCGCCAACGCCTCTAAATCCAAACAGGCGACATCACGCGCACGCCAGATCGATAAAATCCAGTTGGATGAAGTAAAAGCGTCTAGCCGTCAAAACCCGTTTATCCGTTTCGATCAGGATAAGAAACTGTTCCGTAATGCGCTGGAAGTGGAAGCGTTGAGCAAAGGTTTTGACAATGGTCCGCTCTTCAACAAGCTGAACCTGATGGTCGAAGTTGGTGAGAAAGTCGCTATTCTGGGTACCAACGGTATCGGTAAAACGACGCTGTTAAAAACGCTGGTCGGCGATCTTCAGTCAGACAGCGGTACGGTGAAGTGGTCTGAAAATGCAAAAATCGGCTACTACGCGCAGGATCACGAATACGAGTTCGACGAGACACTGACCGTTTTTGACTGGATGAGCCAGTGGAAACAGGAAAAAGACGACGAACAAGCCGTACGCAGCGTGCTGGGTCGTTTGCTGTTCAGCCAGGATGACATTAAGAAGAAAGTGAAGGTGTTATCCGGTGGTGAAAAAGGCCGCATGCTGTTCGGTAAACTGATGATGCAGCGTCCTAACATTTTGGTCATGGATGAACCGACTAACCACTTGGATATGGAATCTATTGAATCGCTGAACATGGCGCTGGATATGTATGAAGGGACGCTGCTGTTCGTTTCTCATGATCGTGAGTTCGTTAGCTCGCTGGCGACCCGTGTTCTGGAAATTACGCCGAATAAAGTGATCGATTTCACCGGTAACTATGAAGATTACCTGCGCAGCCAGGGTATTCAGTAAGTCCTATACCGACCTTCAGGCCTAAATCATGGCCTGAAGGTCGGCTATTTTCCTTTCTTTTCCTTTATTTCGTTCTCTCTGTGCGCGGTTTATTTCTTTTCGCCGATGCCATCGGACGGAAACATTCCCCGATCCTGCCTGTATTTATTACTCAAATTAACGAACTTTAATAAACGCTGTTTTTTTTTCGTACTTGTTAAAAAAACAAAGAGGGATAGACCGTAACCCTATGAAATAAAATAGCGATACGGTTTTTCGGCATGATTTTCAGTTTGCACAAAAGAAAACAGTTTGTTAATCCCTGTCGTTATTTTGCTGTATTCAAATTCAGCCCCTTCATTTACGTTTTCTCCTCGTTGCCAAATAAAAATAATTATCATTTAATTTATTTTATTGAATATTTGGGGGCCGTTAATGAACATCGATTTGACGCCGTATTATGCCGAGCCCGGTGAGCAGCCTTTTAGCACCCGACGTATGGCAATGCCTTGGCGCAACCATGTGCCGCTTTCACCAGAACAGATTCCGGCCGGTTGGCAGGCGCTGAAGCAGCACATTGTGCCTGCGCGTAAACGACTGCTCTATCTGCACATTCCTTTCTGTGCGACGCACTGTACGTTCTGTGGTTTTTACCAGAACAAACTGCGTGATGACAGCACGGCGACTTACACCCGTTATCTGTTGCAGGAATTGGCGATGGAGGCGGACAGCCCGCTGCATCAGTCTGCGCCCATTCATGCGGTGTATTTTGGTGGCGGCACGCCAACGGCGCTGGCAGCCGATGAACTGTCACAAATTATTCGTGCGATCCGCACCTCTCTGCCGCTAGCCCCAGACTGTGAAATCACGGTAGAAGGACGGGCAATGGATTTTGACGATGAGCGGATCGATGCCTGTCTGGAGGCGGGAGCGAACCGTTTTTCCATCGGGATTCAGACGTTTGATACCCGCATTCGCCAACGTATGGCGCGTACGTCGGATAAACAGCAGTCAATCCGCTTCCTTGAACGCCTGTGCGAGCGCGACAGAGCCGCCGTAGTGTGCGATCTGATGTTCGGCCTGCCGGAACAAACGCCGGAAATCTGGCGCGAAGATCTGGCGATCGTCAGCGATTTACCGCTAGACGGCGTCGATCTGTATGCGCTGAACCTGTTACCGACTACGCCGCTGGCGAAAGCCGCCGAAAACCAGCGTGTCGCGTTGCCCGATGTGGTTGCCCGCCGTGATTTTTATCGGACTGGCGCGGCATTTCTGGCTGATGCTGGCTGGCATCAACTGAGCAACAGCCACTGGGCGCGCACCACGCGCGAACGCAATCTGTACAATCTGTTGATTAAACAAGGCGCGGACTGTCTGGCGATAGGGAGCGGAGCGGGCGGCAATATAAACGGGCAAGCCTACATGATGGAACGCAGCCTGGAACGCTACTACCAGCAGGTCGATCAGGGGCAAAAACCGATCATGATGATGACGCCAGCTAGTCCTACCGGGTCGTGGCAGCATCAGCTTCAGGCGGGGATTGAAGTGGGTCGTATTACGTTGCCTCAACTGACCCGACATGCCCGTGAACTTCAGCCGCTGCTTAGCCAGTGGCATCAGGCTGGGTTGACCTGTGACGATTCCACCTGCCTGCGCCTGACCAACGACGGCCGCTTCTGGGCGAACAACCTGATGCAGGCATTACAACAAATTATCCCTCAGCTTAATGCCGAAGAGCATACGCACTAGCCGGAGACGCAACGATGACCATGACACTGCATGAATTACTGGCAACCAACCCCGATGGCACACTGGAAGAGATCGCCGGAAAGTACAATACCTCGCTGTTTGCCGTGGTTGAGGCTTTGCCTGCGGCACAGCGTACAGTAGTGATGGGCGATCGCTTCGATCAGGTGTGGGACACGATGGCGACCTGGGGTGAAGTGACGCTCATTAGCCACACGGCGGACGCGATTCTGGAATTCAAGAGCGAGCTGTCAACCGGTACACATCGCCACGGTTACTTTAATTTGCGCGGCAAAAATGGCCTGAGCGGGCATATTCGTGCAACGAGCTGTCAGCACATTGCGTTTATTGAGCGTAAGTTCATGGGGATGGACACGGCGTCCGTGGTGTTCTTTAATGCCAGCGGAGCAGCGATGTTTAAAATTTTCCTTGGACGAGACAGCCACCGCCAGCTGTTGAGCGCTCAGGTTGAGGCGTTCCGCGCGTTGGCGAGTGAATTACAACTGGAGCAGGTATGACGTGGTTACTTTTCGGCGCGGGCAATGGGGTTGGCGCCTGCTTATTACAGCGGGCTATTGAGTGCGAACAGGCGGTCGTACTCGTCCTGCGTAATCCTGAACAGGCTAAACACTGGCGTGAGCAGGGAATGACAGTGGTGGAAGGCGATGCCTGCGATCCGGAAACGGTAGCTGAAGCCTGTCGTGTGGCGGGCCCCGCTACCATTGTGGTATCGACGATGGGCGGTGGCTCGGTAAATTATCAGGGTCACCGAGCGGTGATCGATGGCGCCGAGCAGGCGGGCATCAAGCGTATGCTGCTGGTGACGTCACTGGGCTGCGGTGATAGCTGGCCGCTGTTGTCGCCCCGCGCCAGAGCCGCGTTTGGTTTTGCAGTACGTGAGAAGTCGCTGGCAGAAAGCTGGTTGCAGAGCAGCTCGTTGGATCACTGTATTGTGCGTCCCGGCGGCCTGCTGGATGTGGTCGCGACGCACAATGCGAAGCTGACGCAAGGCACTGCGACGCTGGGGCTAGTGTCACGCTGGGATGTGGCGCTGGCGGTTGATCAATTGCTGCAACAGCCCGTGTTTGGCAATCAGATCTATAATCTGATCGATCCCGATCTCACCCTGCCTGCCATTCCGTAATTGCCATCTTGTCATTAAGGTTGCCGGGATAATCTCTCCCGGCATCAGGCAAACTGTTATAGTCAATCTGTCGAAAACTGTATCTGTTATCTCTTATGTGGCTATGTTCTAATCGATACCAGCAGTGTTGTATTTCTTAAGCATGATGGTGACGACGATGGACGAAGTAAAACGCCTTCTGACCGAAGAGATCGAACGTATCAATCGGGAAGAAAAACGCGACAATAAAATACGTTTTAGTCGCAAATTCATGCAGTCTCACCCCTATCTGTTTGCCGCGATGCTGGTGAGCTACGTGCCGGTCGCGATCATCCTTTTTTATGCCTCTTATTTTGGCTTACCGTATCTGATCGGTTTTACCGTCTTTCTGCTGGTGATGACACTGGCACTGTCGATGGACATTAACCCGACCTATCGTTTTGAAGACATCGATACGCTGGATTTACGCGTGTGCTATAACGGCGAGTGGTTTACGATCCGCCACGTATCGCAGGACACGCTGGATCAGTTGCTACGCAATGAGCAAGTGCCGCCCGCGGTGAAAGCAGGGATAGAAAAAATTCAGCGTACGAAAGGCGATGTAGATTTCTATGACGTTTTCTCGCTAGCCTACCGCAAGCAACCTTCTGCCTAATCTTTTCTGTTTTTGATTGCACTCTCTGCGTTTTTTTGTTGGATGATGTTTTGAATCTGCGAAGCAGTGCGAAATTTCACCCAACGTATTACTCTGGAAGAACGATTTGTGATTAAATTCAATGCATAGGATTCCCTCTTTCAAGGCTGATTACATTGAGTTTTCGTTTTGCTTTTTGGAACTGTGCGATATCGCCTCCTGGTGTAAAAGATTGGCAAAATCGGGGTAATGTCGCCGATGCTATTGGGATCATCAGACATCTTTTTATTCATGAACACATTGATCTATTAGCGGTGTGTGAAGTGAATCAAACCTCTTTCCAATTACTTGTTGAAGGGCTTCTGGACATCGATATTGCATCCGAATTTATGGATGACACTACGCCAACTGGAGGCCAATTTGATATCGGCTATTTTTATCGTTCAACTCGCATAGCGGTCACCCAAGGGAAGACGCATACCGGCCGAATTGGCAGCTCGTCACTAAAAATTGCACAGCAATTAAAAATAGCGTTTAAAACGGAAACGCCCAACGAAATAAACATGCTGGTTTCACACTGGCCGAGTCAGTTACGAACCATTGCCGAAGATTTTAGAAATAAATGCTCTATCGGGTTAAGAGGGTTTGTTGAGTCCCTTCTTGCGGATAAAAAGCAGGTGATTTTAATGGGCGATTACAACGCTGAACCCTATGCTCCAAGCCTGTTTAAAAACCTGTCGGCCACCAACGATCGTGCACTGGTACTCTCTCAGCCTGATTATTGGCTCTATAACCCCTACTGGAAAACGCTCTCAGCCCGAGTGCCATTCTCAATTGAAGAACAGCAACATGATTTTGGAACCTGTTATAGTAAAGCGGGGAATCGTAATGGCTGGTCAGCTTTCGATCAGATCATCTTCTCGGGTGATTTCCTTAGTTCGGGGCCGTGGTATCTGGATGAGGCGGCGACAGGTGTCGTACTAACGGATGTATTGCGTGCTGCTATTCTGGATAGTCAGCATTATTTCGATCATATGCCTGTTATCGGTTGTGTCAGAAAAAAAGGGGCAGCGAATGTTTGAATTTAAAGAGTTTATTAAGGCAGGGCGTGAATCTGCCTCTGTCGTCGAGAAAAATCATAAGGATATTGGAGATGTCTTCCGTTCATTAAATAAAGCGTTAGCAAGTGAAGTTGATGGACATTTAGCAATAAGTCGAATATCCCGAGAGGATATATTTGATGAATGGGAACTAATAAAAGAATATGACGGCAGCCGTGAGTTAAACCTTCCCCCAAAGGGAAGGTTAGGTATCATCTACGACGGTGCTATTTCAGATATTGCGACGTGGGCACAACATACCGATGGTTACCCTTTTACAATTGAATACCAGGGAGCAAGGGTCGATTGTTGGGATCAGGAGTCATTAGCTAATGCGTTGGGGAAGATCGTCTCTTCTGCGCAGTTCTGGCTGAAGGTCAAAGAGTTGTCCTCCCGCGTTCAGACAGATCCACCTTTTTGACAAATTGTAGCTCCTCAAGTGCGTTCATAAGAAGCTGTGCGTGCCGCATTCTTGTGGTTTTTCAGACCGATGGTTTTTCAGGCTGATAGTTTTTCAAATACGGGCAGAACAGGACGATGAGCGAAAAGGTATTGCTGGTGATTCAGTTGGGCCAACCGCCGGAAGGCATTGCATCTCAGGTTGGGCAACAAGGGAAGTGGTTTGCTGATGCGGTGCAGGGTAACACGCAGCCGGTGCAGGTAGTTCGTCCCGATCTTGGGGAACGGTTGCCGCCGTTTGATACGCTGGCGGCGGTGGTGATCTCCGGCTCGTGGTCAATGGTCACAGATCGACTGGACTGGAGTGAATATACCGCTGGCTGGCTGCGTGAAGCGTATTACGCGGATATCCCGCTGCTGGGCGTGTGCTATGGGCACCAACTGCTTGCCGATGCGCTGGGCGGCAAAGTGGGGGATAACCCGAACGGCAAGGAAGTTGGCGTTCAGATTGTGACAACGAATGAAGCCGCAGCGCAAGACCCATTACTGCGTGATTATCCGCCGCAGTTTGGCGCTTATCTGACTCATCAGCAGTCCGTGCTGGAACCGCCCGAAGGTGCACAGGTGCTGGCGAGGTCAGAGATGGATGGCTGCCAGATTATCCGCTACAGCGATAAAGCGTTGACCGTACAATTCCACCCGGAATTCAGCGCGGATATCATGCTGACGTGCCTGCGGCATAATGAAGCGGCGCTGCGACAGGGCGGCTGGGATGTCGATCGGATGATGGACATCCCGCAAGAACCCGTCTGGGCGCGCAAGATCCTGCTGGATTTTGTACAACGCTATGCGGCGAAGTAGCCCTCGAACAACGCGTTATGCGCGATAAAATGTCCTTCTCGGTCGCCACTCATTGGTGCCGATCGAGCCAAGAATGATGACCGCTTCATCCACCGAAACCGTAGCGCTATGGCAAAGTTTGAACAGCTCGCTCACCAGATCCGTGAGCAGCTTCAGGAAGGGATTTGGCAGCCGGGCGACAAACTGCCCTCGCTGCGGGAGAAATCACTGCATTCGGGTATGAGCCTGATGACTGTGCTGCATGCATACCAGCTGCTGGAAAGTCAGGGGTTGATTGTGTCGCGTCCGCAGTCGGGTTATTACGCAGCACCTCAGCTGTCCGCACTACCGGCAGACAGCCTGCATTCGCCTGTGGGGCAGGAACGCGTTCAGTTGACCGAAGACGTGGACGTCAATGCGTTCATTTTTGACGTGCTTCAGGCCAGCAAAGATCCGGCGGTGATGCCGTTCGGATCGGCGTTTCCCGATCCGCAGCTCTTTCCACAGCGTCAACTGACACGCTCGCTGGCTTCGGTGGCGCGTCATATGCAGCCACAGAGCGCGCTGGATAATTTGCCGCCGGGTAATGAGAGCCTGAGGAAGAACATCGCCCAGCGCTATGCGTTGCAGGGGATTGCCGTCTCGCCCGACGAGATTGTGATTACGGCGGGGGCGATGGAGTCCCTTAATCTCAGTCTTCAGGTGCTGACGGAGCCGGGCGATTATGTGGTGATCGAATCTCCGGCATTTTATGGCGCGCTACAGGCGATTGAACGCCTTAAGCTCAAGGCGATTGCGATTGCGACCGATCCGCAGCAGGGCATCGATCTTGAGGCATTGCAGCAGGCGCTGAACGACTATCCGATCAAAGCCTGCTGGCTGATGACCAATTTCCATAACCCGCTTGGTTGCACGTTGTCCTGGGAGAAGAAGCAGCGGCTGGTGGCGATGCTGGAAACACACGGTGTCGGGCTGGTAGAAGATGATGTCTACAGCGAGCTTTACACGGGCCTGCAACGTCCGCTGCCCGCGAAGGCGCTGGATAAAAAAGGCATGATTTTGCACTGCTCCTCGTTTTCTAAAAATCTGGTGGCAGGGTTCCGCATCGGCTGGGTGGCGGCAGGGAGCCATGCGGGAAGCATTCAGCGTTTACAACTGATGAGTACATTATCAACCAGCGCACCGATGCAGCTGGCGATTGCGGATTATCTGGCGACCAGCAGCTATGACAGCCACCTGCGCCGCCTGCGGCGAGCGCTGGAGCAGCGCAAACATGCGGCATTACAGTCGCTACGCCGACACTTTCCCGGCGAAGTCCGCATTAATCATTCGCAAGGCGGTTATTTTCTCTGGCTGGAGTTGCCTGAAGGTGTCAGCAGCACGGAGCTATACCGTCGTGCGCTGGAGCGGGGCGTCAGCATTGCGCCGGGGAAAATGTTCACGACCGGCGACAAATACGATCGCTATTTCCGCTTTAACGCGTCCTACGAATGGGACGATCGCTGCGAACAAAGCGTGATCGTCTTAGCATCGCTGATTCGGGCGCAGATAGGCGAGCGCCTGACCCGATCACCCCTTTAGAGGTGTGGAGATGTGTGCCGCTTTTCTGTTACTGTGCCGTCATGGCGGAAGGTGGCGGCATCGATGGTGGAAAACAGCCATAACCTTGCCGGAAATCAGGAAGTCATCAGGCACGATGCGTATAATCTCGACTAAAGCTGAGCGATACCCGAATGCTGATCATTGAAGCCCGTTTTTAGGGGGATCGCAGGGGACGGTTCCCGCAGGGAGGCCTCACCCCTGTGGTCGCACCGTGTATCTCGATCTTGAAGCGATTGGCGTTAGCTATTATACCCGGACCGCGCTGGCGGCCTTCCTGCACCCCGAAATCTATCGGATAGACAACGTAAACAAGACAACGTAAACAACAGGAAAAACCACCCTGATGAGTATTCGCATTGTTCCTCAGGAACAGCTAGAACAGAATGAGAAATCGACGCCGGAAGGGAATATTCCTCCGCTGCTGTTTGCCAATCTAAAAAGCTTGTACAGCAGCCGTGCAGAGCGTCTGCGTCAACTCGCTGAAGATCACCCGCTGGGGGATTACCTCACCTTCGCCGCGGGCGTGGTGGAAGCCCAGCAGAAGGTGTTGCACGATCATCCGTTGCGGCTTGACCTGAGTGATGTGCTGCAACAGTCTGGCGAACGTCCGCCGCTCGATATCGCGGTGTTCCCGCGTGATGCACACTGGCACACGCTGCTGCGCGCGCTGATTGAAGAATTGAAACCGGATGCTAGCGGACAGGTATTATCCACGCTGGAAAATCTGGAAAAAGCCTCAGAGCAGGAACTGGAAGAGCAGGCTACTGCGCTGCTGCAACACGAATTTCGCGCCGAGAACAATGATAAAGCTCCGTTCATCTGGGCGGCGCTGTCGCTGTTCTGGGCACAGATGGCAAGCCTGCTGCCCGGTAAAGCGCGCGCGGTGCCCGGCGAACATCGCCAGTTCTGCCCTGTGTGTGGCAGTATTCCGGTATCCGGCGTGGTGCAGTTAGGCACATCCAGCGGGCTGCGTTATCTGCACTGTAATCTGTGCGAGAGTGAATGGCACATGGTGCGGGTGAAATGCAGCAACTGTGAAGAGTCTAGCGATCTCAATTACTGGTCGCTGGATAGTGAAAACTCCGCCATCAAAGCGGAAAGCTGCGGCCACTGCGGCACGTATCTGAAATTGCTATATCAGGAAAAAGATCACCGCGTAGAAGCCGTTGCCGACGATCTGGCTTCGCTGGTGCTGGATGTGAAAATGGAGGAAGAAGGCTTTTCTCGCAGCAGCATCAACCCCTTCCTGTTTCCGGAAAGCTCGATCGAATAGCCAGCCTAATCGGTGAAGCGCGTTTGGGCTTCACCATCTTTCTTTCAAAAAACCTTTCTTTTCATAAAAGAGTCAAGAAAATCGGCGCTTACCATACGCCGCTGAAATGCAGCAGCAAGACCAGTGCGGTGAGCACAATGGACGACGACGTGAGCACGATCAGTCCTTGGCTGGCGAGTGACAGTACCGATTGGCAACGGGCGTTAAAGCGATAACGTAGTATCGCCAGCACCGACATCAGCGCAGAAACGCACAAGAGCAGAATGGTGCAGGCGAACACCACACGGCTGTCGTCCACCATGCTCAGACGAAAACACAACAGGCTGTTGATCAGCATCACAAACAGCGTGCGTGACCAGGCCATGCCGGTTCGCTGCGGTTGTAATCCCGGATCGCGTGTGGTTTCCATGCGCTACCCGAGCAGAATCATAGCGGCAAGCGCAATGGCAATGAGGGTGATAAACAGCGTCACGATCAGCAGCATCGGCGTATACGGCATATCGCTTTCCTGACGCATGGCTTTCTCATTGCTGACCCAGCGACGATAGGCCAGAGCGCCGAGCAGCGCGGCGCAGACGACCAGAAGTAGAGCCAGCCCCTGACGTATCAGCGGGTCGATATGGACGGTGAATTGATCGATACCCACAGCACCCGCGAGAAACGCCAGCGCGGTACGGATCCACGCCAGAAAGGTGCGCTCATTCGCTAATGAAAAACGGTAGTCCGGGGTTTTCCCTTGATTCCACCACGGAGTTTTGTCCTGTCTGGGTGTGGTCATGTTGTCGTCTGATGTCAGGTTAAAAGAGGGCATCCGATTGGGCACCGCGTCTGCATTCTAGTACCCCCGGCGGATTTCGTCTGCCCGATTGTATCAGTGACTCGTGTATCTGCCGCTATTGTATCTATGGCTATTGTATCGGCGACGAGTGTATCGGCAATCATGGTCTCAACTGAGAATGATGAAGCGCCCGATGCGGCGCTTCGTTTTATCAGGAAGCGTCTTTGCCTGCTTCATGGTTCTCCACCGCTAATGCGGTGACCAGTGCGAACGCGCAGGCCAGTAGCGTGCCGAGTATCCAGGCGAAATACCACATTCTCTTTCTCCTCAAGTTGTTAGTAAACGGAATGCTTATTGGCTTCGATGTAGCGGGCATCAATGCGGCCAAACATTTTGTAATAACACCAACTGGTATAAAGCAGGATGGTGGGGACAAAAATACAGGCCAGAATGGTCATCACCTGAAGCGTAAGCTGGCTGGAGGTGGCATCCCAGATAGTCAGGCTGACGTTAGGCGCGAAGCTGGAAGGCATAATGAACGGGAACAGCGTAATCCCTGCCGTCAAAATCACGCAGACAATCGTTAATGACGAGGTCAGAAAACCCCAGCCGCAGCGGTTCAGGCGCGAGAAGAGCACGGTTAACCACGGTAAAATCACGCCCAGTGCGGGGATCGCCCACAGCGTGGGATGCGCCGTAAAGTTGGCTAACCAGGCACCAGCTTGCTGCACCACTTCTTTATGCAGCGGATTAGACGGTGCGGCTTTATCCATAGTAGAGGTAATTATGTAGCCGTCGATGCCCGTCTGTACCCATAAGCCTGCCAGTAAGAAGGTGAGGCTCATCAGCACGCTGGCGATCAGGACCGTTTTTTGCGCGCGGCGCTGAAGGACGTCTGTGGTGCGCATTTGCAGGTAAATGGCGCCGTGTGCGACAATCATGGCGATACTCACAACACCCGCCAGCAGCCCGAACGGGTTTAACAGGCCAAACAATCCACCGTGGTAGGTGAGACGCAAATACATATCGACGCTCAGCGGCACGCCCTGCAACAGGTTCCCGAAGGCGACGCCGAACACCAGCGTGGGGACGATGCTACCGATGAAAATGCCCCAGTCCCACATATTGCGCCAGCGGTGGTTTTCCAGTTTGGAACGGTAATCAAAGCCCACTGGGCGGAAAAACAGGGCAGCCAGCACCAGAATCATCGCGAAATAGAAACCGGAAAAGGCGGCGGCATAGACCATTGGCCAGGCGGCGAACAGCGCGCCCGCGCCGGTGATGAGCCAGACCTGATTGCCGTCCCAGTGCGGGGCAATGACGTTAATCATCACCCGCCGCTCGGTATCGTTTTTGCCCAGCAGACGCAGCAGAATGCCTACGCCCATGTCAAAGCCGTCGGTGATGGCGAAGCCAATGAACAACAGGCCAATCAATCCCCACCAAATCAGGCGTAGTGTTTCATAATCCAGCATTATTAAGGCTCCCGTTACGGTTTTGCAGGTGTGGTGAGTGAGGGTGTCGCTGGTTGCTCAAAGTGGTAACGACCTGTTTTCAGGCTGCTTGGCCCCAGTCGGGCAAATTTGAACATCAGATACATTTCCGCAATAAGAAACAGCGTATACAGCCCGCAAATCAGCCCCATCGACAGCAGGATGTCATGTGCCTCCAGAGACGAATTGGCAATGGCGGTAGGCAGAACCTCGCCAACTGCCCACGGCTGGCGGCCGTACTCGGCGACGAACCAGCCGGACTCAATCGCGATCCAGGGCAAGGGAATCCCGTACAGCGCGGCGCGGTGCAGCCATTTACGCTGTCCCATGCGGCCGCGTATGACGCTCCAGAACGACAGCGCAAAAATGCCGAGCATCAGCACGCCGCAGCCCACCATCAAACGGAAAGCGACATACAGCGGTGCGACGCGAGGGATTGAGTCTTTGGTTGCCTGCTGAATCTGGTTTTCGCTGGCATTGGCGACATCATCGGTATAGCGCTTAAGCAGCAGACCGTAGCCAAGATCGTGTTTGGCGGCTTCAAAGCGTGTGCGAACGGCCGGATCGGTGTTACCCGAACGCAGTTCCTCCAGCAGACCATAGGCCGTCATGCCGTTACGAATGCGAAGTTCATTTTGTGCCATCAGGTCTTTAATGCCGACGACGGGTTTGTCGAGTGAACGTGTGGCGATAAGCCCCAGTAGATAGGGAACGTTGATGGCGTAGTCATTCTGCATCGTTTCCTGATTGGGGAGGGCGAACAGGGTGAAAGACGCCGGAGCGGGCTGTGTTTCCCATTCGGCTTCAATCGCGGCCAGCTTGGCTTTCTGCACATCGCCCATCACATAGCCGGATTCATCACCCAGCACGATGACGGACAGAACTGAAGCCAGACCGAAACTCGCTGCAATGGCGAACGATCGCTTGGCAAAGGCGATATCGCGGCCTCTCAGCAGATAGTAAGCGCTGATCCCGAGGACGAACATGGCGCCTGCGGTATAGCCTGCAGCCACGGTGTGCACGAATTTCACCTGCGCCACCGGGTTCAGCACCAGTTCGGCGAAGCTCAGCATTTCCATGCGCATGGTTTCATCATTGAATTCGGCGGCAATCGGGTTTTGCATCCAGCCATTGGCGACCAGAATCCACAGCGCGGAGAAATTGGAACCCAGCGCGACGAACCAGGTCACTAGCATATGCTGGACTTTGGTCAGACGATCCCAGCCGAAAAAGAACAGGCCGATGAGCGTGGATTCGAGGAAGAACGCCATCAACCCTTCCATCGCCAGCGGTGCGCCAAAAATATCGCCCACGTAGTGAGAATAGTAAGACCAGTTGGTGCCGAACTGGAATTCCAGCGTCAGGCCAGTTGCTACGCCCAGCGCAAAGTTGATGGCGAACAGCTTGCCCCAGAATTTGGTCATATCCTTGTAGATTGGCTTGCCAGTCAACACATACGTGGTGTTCATAATGGCCAGCAGGAAAGATAACCCCAGCGTCAGCGGGACGAAAAGAAAGTGATACATGGCGGTCAGGGCAAATTGCAGCCGCGACAGCTCGACGACATCAAACATGTTAGGCTCCTAGCGTCAGGCAGGAAAATGCTGTTATTCCGATACGTGTCGGAATAAATAGTGATGAACAAATGCGAATACATTACCGTCGACGATATTTACATGCGTCGAAAATTAACTTCATTGAGTGAAGTGAGATAAGAATAAATCGTGAGTGAAACGTGCAGGGATTATAACGTGCAAAAACTAAAGGATAAATAGTACAGTTTGTTGGTTTTGTTTTTTTATCTTTAATGTTGTTATTTTGTTTTTATATTTCAAGTTTAACTTATTTTTGGTTGATAATGCCACTTAAATTAAATAATTGACATTTTATTCTTAATTTATTTCATTGTTAAAAACTGAATTTAATTAAAATAGAACAGATTAGAGATGCATAAATATAACAGTTTAATTTTGTCTTTAATTTTATATTTGGCGACAAGAATAATAAGGAATGATCAAGGCTTCCCGCTCAAAGAAACGGAGATGAGGTGCGTGTGCCGTACGTTAAAATACGGCACACCTTATTTATATGGTTGACTGAGGCTATCGACTACGCGGAAGGCGCTTCTGGCCACACCACCGATGCGGCGGTGAGATCAATGCGGTTCAACGCAACCAGATACCTTTTCCATTGCGTTAGCCGTTCTTGTTCTTCATCCGTGGCAATAGTTAAGTCCACGGCGTAGCTCAGTTCGGTAATGTGGGTTGTTGCCGTTGCACGCCGTGCCGCCAGTTCCTGCTGTAGGCTTTTGGTTACGGCAAGCTGCTGCGCCTCCAGGTTTGTCACCCAGGCCGTTCCATCCCACTGATCGAACTCGGTGGCTGGAGCCAGAGCGGTCATATTTTCTGGTAGTTCGCCCAATTGCATCACCGTCTGCGCCTGACGGGTTTCCGTGCTGTAAACGGTCTGGCCGCGGTAATCTGGCACCTGTTCCCACGCTTTACCGTCTGCACGACGACGCAAGGCTCGGCCAGCAGGCGGTAATTCCGGCTCATCGGCGTAGCTGTCGGCAGGCAAGCCGACGCCCTGCATCACATATTCATAGCTGGCGCTCTGGTATTCCCGCGTCGCTGGATTAACGTGATAAACCGTAATCCACCCAGTGTTGATGGCTAACCCGTTTTCGTTCAGTTCTGCGTTTTTGATTTGTGTTGAATAGTGGCTCATTATGCTGCTCTCACGATGTAGTTAAATGCGATATTGCGTGGGCGGGTTTCAGATGCTGTTCGTGTTACGCGTGAAGAATCAAACTTAGCTCGTCGACCACCATCAGCTCTATTAGAAGTTGCGTCATAGTTAACATAGCCAGAAGTATCAGTATATAAGGCACCTGCTGGAGGAAAATTAGAATCAGCCGTTTGATCATCGATTGTCCAACTGGCTGTGATGGGTTGCATCGCATCAATTTGTAATGAACCTATAGCTCTGTTTACATCAACCCCACGCCCATCATCCCAGCCGCGCACGAATTCGCCGCGCAAATCGGGCAGAACACCAGACGGGTAACGCGAGGCTAAAACCGGATACAGAGTTTTATCAAATGACTGGCCGTTGCATTTCAGCCAGCCAGTAGGGGCGACGGCGCCGGGGAATGGCAGCGGGATACCCGCCAGCTCAGACGCCTGCATAGCGCCGATTGCTTGCGGCGTTAGGTTTCCTGAATGATAAAGGTGAACGGGCGGTAACCACCCCGTGGAATGGCGTTTACGTAGCGTGAAATAGTTATAGTCCTGTGAGGTCATGTTCTCATCTGCGAGAATCCAACCCCACTCAGTGCCGTCGGCGTCCCCAGCCCGATGGCGTGCGGACAAAAAGCATGCCCATCCGTTATTTTCAAACTCAACAGAGCCGATTAGATTGTTTCTTGAGCGGTCACAGACATACAGCCAATCAGCAATAGTGGCGAATTTTGTCGTTATTGCGTTTCCGACAGCCCCCGTTTCCATTCCGCTGCCGCCGTGCTCTTTCCGCAGTGGGAATGTCAGATTTTTGTCATGCCACAGGCGATAGACTGAACTGATTGTGCCTGAGTCATTTCCAGCACTGACAATTACCCCACCAAACTCGGCGCTGTTACTGTCAATACCCGCTGAAATTAGCGACCACGTGTCACCTGCGCGCATCATCATTCCCGCAGAGTAGCGAGGCATATATGGAGTTAACTGCTGGTTGCGTATGATTTGTGAGGGAGTGGATGAATTTTTTAACCAGTTGAACAGCGCCCCGGCATCATAATCCAGCACTGTCCCTGCGCCGCCAAACCCATACTGTCCCAGTTGCATGACAGGGATACCATTATGCAGCAACTCATTTGAAAGTATCCGTAGTGATGCCCCGCCGTTAATGCCGCTGCCACCATCTGCGATGATTCTGGCGTCAAAATCTACGCCGTTACCGCTCGAGTTAAAATCAACGAATGGCGTGTTTTTTTCCGATTTTGCGCCTATTTCGATTCCTGCATTTTTCGTATCAACAGTTACTGCTCCGGCAAACACGGGGTTGTTGAGTAAACCGATGTTTTGCCTAAATTGCGTTTTGTCTGGAATATCCGCGCCGTTCTGATCTTTTGCCAGCTTCCCGGCCAGTGCATTCAGTACGGTTGTACTGAAATTTGGATCATTGCCCAACGCATTAGCCAGTTCTTGCAGCGTATCCAGTGCCGCAGGAGAACCATTAACCAATGCGGCTACGGCGGCTTTCACAAAGGCCGTGGTCGCTATCTGTGTATCGTTCGCCGCCGCTCCGGCAGTCGGTGCCGTCGGCGTTCCCGTGAATGTCGGGCTCGCTTTCGGCGCGTATTGGGGATGTGCATCAAGCGTTGATGCATGAGCATTCAGCTTAGTGGTCACCTCAGTTTTCACTTCTGCAATCGCATTCAAGATGGTTGTGCTGAAGTGTGGATCGTTACCCAACGCATTTGCCAACTCTTGCAGCGTATCCAGTGCTGCCGGAGAACCGTTGATCAGTGCGGCAATGGCCGTTTTCACAAATGCAGTGGTGGCAATTTGCGTGTTGTTTGCCGTCTGTGCTGTTGTTGGCGCGGTGGGCGTTCCAGTGAAAGCAGGGCTCGCTTTCGGGGCATACTGGGAATGCGGGTCGCTGGCCGCGAGATGTACCTGCAAACTCTCGCCAGTGGTTTCCTGCATTTTTTTCAGGTACGCCGTGCGGCTGGCTAACTGCTCAGCCTGACGGTTGGAGATGCCTCCTGGGCCTGCGACCACCGGGTCCGATGTCTCAAGCTGATAAATCCCATCAATCCAGCTTTTTTGTTCAGATAAATTCGCCATTTTCATGCGTTCCTATGAGTGATGATAGTGCCACGATGTGACATCGCCGTATTTCTCTCTGTTTCTATGCCGATGTCAGCATTGTGCCGATGGCTATAAAACAGTTTTAGTCACGAGGAAGAGCGTACCTTTTCCGGTGGTGTGGGTTTAGTAACGGAGTTTAAAAATGGAAATGAAAAGTGCACGAAAGCCGTAGCAACCGAGCAGACACCCTGTCCTTGCTTCCCAATCAATATGAGCCGAGATTGCTGGCGCGCTAATTGCATATTTCCGAGCAGGTTTTTTTCAGGAGAGAGTGCGATGGTGGCGGAGCCTTCAACGACAATTCGATTTTTACTTGCCTCGCGCCAGTGTGAGCTGAACAACCTGCGCTACCTGCTGCAAAGTGGTGAACTGGTGGGGAAAATCAGCCAGCTCGTGCATCTATTACAGCGCGAACGGGGAACGGCCAACCTGTTTCTTTGCTCCGACGGCCGATTTTTCGCCGACGAACTGGTGCTACGTGAGAAAGACGTGCAGACGGCGCAGACGCATTTGATGACACATCTGGCCGGACTGGAAAAAATGACGGCGGAATTGCCGCAGGCGAGCCGTCTGTTCAGCCGTGTCGCCAGCGTGGTCTATGCGCTGAGCCTGCTGCCCGCGCTGCGCCAGCAGATCCGCCAGCGTTTGCTGCCTCAGCCGCAGGCGATGACATTTTTCAATGACATTGTCCGTAACCTGCTGGCGTTGGTTTTTGAGGTGTCGGATACGGCAGCCGATCCGGGCATTTCCCGCGCGTTGATTGCCATGTTCAGCTTTATGCAGGGGAAAGAGCTGGCGGGGCAGGAGCGTGCGGTTGGCGCGGCGGCCTATGGGGCGGGCAGCGTAGATGAGGAAACCCGGCAAAAGCTGCTGGATTTGATTGAACGACAAGAGCGCTGTTTCGATACCTTTCTCAGTTTTAGCGATGAAGAAAACCAGCAGCGCTGGAATGCTATCGCGATAGACAGCGAATTTGAGCGCCTGCGCCGCATTGTGTGCACCCGCAGCCCGATAGAAAAGCTGTCGGAGGCCGATAGTCTGCACTGGTTTTCGATTGCCACGCGGCGCATCGATGAAATGAAGCAGATGGAAGATGAGCTTGAGCAGACGCTGATGCAGCGCTGCCGTACCCGTATTGCGGCAGCGGAGAAGGCATGCCGCGATCAACGTGCGGATCTCGAAGAACTGATGGCGCAGCAGGAGAAGGACGATCCTGGCTATTCAATATTTATCGCCGGTCATGATGTGGAAGGGCAGAACGTCTCTCCCGGCTGGCTTAATAGCGATGGCGTCAGCCCACAGTTGGGACGATCGCTGTTGTCGCTGGTGCAGCAACAATCGCGGCGCTTACAGGCGCAGGATCATGAATTAGCCGCGCTGCGAGCGACCTTAAATGAAAGAAAACAGATCGACCGAGCGAAGGTATTGCTGATGCAGCACCGCGGATTAAGCGAAGAAGAGGCCTACAAAACCCTGCGCCGCATGGCGATGAGCCAGAATAAAAAGCTGATCGACATCGCCACCGCGATGCTCGCGGTAGCTGACGTATTCGGGGATACCCCTTAAGAGGTATATGCACATGAACTGTGCGTGTTCTGCTTGCTGGCGGTGCAAGACGCCGTCTTGTGAGTGCGAAAATAGCTGGGTCACTGACGGTGTGAAATGGTTTCGTGCGTACAAAGATCGCTATTTCTATGCTACGTCGTAGCACACGCACGACACGGGCGCTCAGTCGCCGCCGCCCCGTGACCCGAGGCTTTTTCGCGGGAAATTACGCCGCTGCGCGGTTCCTTCGGAAAATCAGTCACCTGACGGACCTTAGCTGACGCGCTCCCGGCGCGGCAGCCACTTTCGCAGCGTCCATGCTGCTCATCCTGGAGACTGATTTCTCCTCAGCGTAATTTACGCGACAGAAAAGACAAACCACTATTACCCTCTTTCTGTTGTGGTCATAAATTATAAAATTTCACTATTTATTAATATCTTACTTTTGCATGGCGTAAAAATTATGCAGCGGTGGGCGTGACCGCCGAGTGAGCGGCATGGATGCCGCGAAAGCCAGTGCCGCGTAGGGAACGCGTCACTGGCGGCTCGATTAGCGGTCATGTTCACCGATGGTACCGCGTAGCGGCATAATTTAGCCGGAAGCCAGGGTTCGCAGGGCTGCGGCGCTTGAGCGCCCTGCGTCGGGCGCGTGTACGGTATTGCATAAAAGGGTGGCGGTATGGCGCACGAAACGGTCTCCGAACCTGTATAGATATGTGATTAAGAAACCGCCCCTGAGAAGGGAAGGTTCGCAAAACTGTGATAACTGGCACAAACCTTGCTTTAACTCATTAGCAACAACCAAACATTCATAATGCGTTTCGGGCCAATGGCGGTGCGGAAAGTGTTAATCGGACAACGGCGTCCATAAGCGTGCAAATTTTGCATGGGCTTGTGGACGCCGTTTTTGTTTTTTACCGCCTGAAAAGGTGTTTTGCGCAAGGGTGCCGTTGATGAGTGATTCCAAAACCAAAAGCATGTCTGTCTCTCGCCGCCAGTTTCTGTTGGGGAGTGCTGCATTGGGAGGCAGCCTGATGCTGCCAGGGTTGATGAATAGCGCCTGGGCCGCAGGTTCCGACGCGCCGGAGAAAAAGGAAATCCGGGTCGGGTTTATCCCGTTGACGGACTGTGCCTCCGTGGTGATGGCGGCAGTGAAAGGTTTCGATAAGAAATACGGCATCACGATTGTTCCCAGCAAAGAAGCCAGCTGGGCGGCGGTACGCGACAAACTGGTGTCGGGTGAACTGGATGCCGCCCACATTCTGTACGGGCAGCTGTACGGTCTGCAAATGGGGCTGTCCGGGGCGCAGAGCAATATGGCGGCACTGATGACGCTCAACCAGAACGGACAAGGCATCACGCTGGCAAACCAGCTGCGTGCAGCCAATGTCACGGATCTGGCGGCGCTGCAAAAATATATCGCCGCCAGCCCGGCGGGCACTTACACCTTCGCACAAACCTTCCCGACCGGTACGCACGCCATGTGGCTCTATTACTGGCTGGCTTCTGCCGGGATCCACCCGCTGAACGACGTGCGCACCGTGGTGGTGCCACCGCCGCAGATGGTGATGAACATGAAGATTGGCAACATGGTGGGTTACTGCGTCGGCGAACCGTGGAACCAGCGTGCCATCAGCGAAAAAATCGGCTTTACCGCCGCCACCTCGCAAGACATCTGGCCGGATCATCCTGAAAAAGTGCTGGGTACCCGCGCCGACTGGGTAAACGCCAACCCCAATAGCGCCCGCGCGTTGACTGCCGCGATTCTCGATGCGTCACGCTGGATTGACGCCTCGGACGACAACCGCCGTGAGACGGCAGGCGTCGTTGCCGGACGCGCCTACATCAATGCCAAAGAAGACACTATCGTCGGACGCATGCTGGGCCAGTACGAAAACGGACTGGGGAAAAGCTGGAAAGACGAACACGCGATGCGTTTCTACCACGACGGTTCCGTGAACTACCCGTACCTGTCCGACGGCATGTGGTTCCTCACCCAGCACAAACGTTGGGGCTTGCTCACCGAAGAACCGGACTATCTGGCTGTCGCGAAGCAGGTTAACCGCATTGATATCTACAAGCAGGCGGCCGAGGCCGTGGGGAATGTGCCGTTGCCCGGTAGCGACATGCGCAGCAGCGTGCTTATCGACGGCCGCCGCTGGGACGGTAGCGATCCGGCGGGGTATGCCAACAGTTTCAGCGTGAAGAAATAAGTGAGGTTGATGATGAAAAACCAGGCTCGAGTCATTCCGATTACTGCGGATAACGCCCCGGAAACGGTGCACAGTGCTGAAGTTATGCCGCTGCCAACCAAACCGGTGACACCTGAAAAAGCACCAGCAGCACCGGCTTTCGCCTACCGAGCGCGGCTGCGTAAGCTGTTTCAGCAGCTTTTCCCCGCGGTTCTGGGGTTGGGTCTGCTGGTTGCGGTCTGGCAGATTGCCGCGCTCAACAGCGAAAATTTCCCGACGCCGTGGACGACCTGGCTTGCGGCGCTCAGCCTCTTCGCCGATCCGTTTTACATCGCCGGGCCGAACGATCAAGGGATTGGCTGGAATGTTCTGGCCTCGCTGCAACGTGTCGGCATCGGTTTTGGGCTGGCGGCGCTGGTCGGCATTCCCACCGGTTTTCTGATTGGCCGTTTTACCTTTCTGGCTAACATGCTTAACCCGATTATCTCACTGCTGCGTCCGGTCAGTCCGCTGGCGTGGTTGCCTATCGGTCTGCTGCTGTTCCAGCGCGCGGAACCGGCATCCAGTTGGACCATTTTCATCTGTTCCATCTGGCCAATGATCCTCAACACCGCCGAAGGCGTACGCCGCATCCCGCAGGATTACCTGAACGTGGCGCGTGTGCTGAAACTGTCCGAATTCACCATCATGCGCAAAATTCTGCTGCCGGCGGTGCTGCCTAACGTGTTGACCGGTGTGCGTCTGTCGATTGGTGTCGCCTGGCTGGTGATTGTCGCCGCAGAGATGTTGACGGGCGGCGTCGGTATCGGCTTCTGGATTTGGAATGAGTGGAACAACCTGAATGTGGAAAACATCATCATCGCCATCGTGGTGATTGGCGTTATCGGTCTGCTGCTGGAGCAGGGACTGGTGTGGATTGCTAACCGTTTCAGCTATGACAACCGCTAAGGAGCCGACCATGCGTACAACACCGATTATTCAAGTGCAGCAGGTGAGCCAGCGTTTCAATACCGCCAGCGGTGAGTTTCTGGCGCTCGATCAGGTGAGTTTCGACATTCACACCGGTGAGACGATCAGCCTGATCGGCCATTCCGGCTGCGGCAAATCCACACTATTGAACCTGATCGCCGGTCTGACGCTGCCGAGCAGTGGTGGCCTGCTGTGTGACAACCGTGAAATCGACGGCCCAGGGCCGGAGCGCGGCGTTGTCTTTCAGAACCACTCGCTGCTGCCGTGGCTGACCACCTACGAAAACGTCGCGCTGGCTGTACGCCAGGTATTTCGCGGGCAGATGAACAAGCACGAGATGCACGAATGGATTACCCACAATCTGGAACTGGTGCACATGGGGCATGCGCTGAACAAGCGACCTAATGAGATCTCCGGCGGGATGAAGCAGCGTGTGGGGATCGCCCGCGCGCTGGCCATGAAGCCGAAGGTGTTACTGATGGATGAACCGTTCGGCGCGTTGGATGCGCTGACCCGTGCGCACCTTCAGGATGCGGTGATGGAGATTCAGCAGCGGTTGCAAACCACGATTGTGCTGATTACCCACGATGTCGACGAGGCGGTACTGCTGTCGGATCGTGTGCTGATGATGACGAATGGCCCAGCGGCCACGGTCGGCGAAATCATGACGGTCGAGCTGGAACGTCCGCGCTCACGTGTCGCCCTGGCTGACGATCCGCGCTATCACCACTATCGTCAGCAGGTGCTGCATTTCTTATATGAAAAGCAGCCAAAAGCAGCCTGACAGCGAGGCCGGAACGATGATGAAACCGCATCTGATTGTGATTGGTAACGGGATGGCGAGTGCGCGATTTGTCGATACGTTGCGGCAACTGGCTGCGACGCGCTACCGCATCACCGTGATTGGTGATGAACCGCGCGCCAGCTACAACCGCATCCTGCTGTCGCCGGTATTGAGCGGCGAAAAAGCGTTTACGGATACGCTGCTGATGCCTGCGGCTATCGATGATGATGCGGCGCTGCCAGTGAGTTATCTGTTGGGTGAGCGGGTAACCCATATCGATCGCCAGCAGCGTGAGGTGACAACGACGCAACGGCAACTGCATTACGATCATCTGGTGCTGGCGACCGGATCTACGCCGTTTATGCCACCGATGCCCGGTATCGATCTGCCGGGCGTATGCGGCTTCCGCACGCTGGATGATGTCGAGCTGATGTTGACGACGATTCGCCAGTCCGTGCCTGCGGTGGTGATCGGCGGCGGTTTGCTTGGGATTGAAGCGGCAGCAGCGCTGAAACTGCGCGGTGCCGACGTCACGCTGCTGCATCGCGTCCCGATTCTGATGGAGCGTCAACTGGACGCGACGGCGAGTGGCCTGCTGTGCGACAGCCTGCGCGCACGCGACATTGTCTGTGAAACAGATGTGCAGGTGGTGGCGCTACACGGTGATGAACATGGCGTAACGGCTGTCGCCCTGGCGGATGGCCGCACGATCCCCGCCGGACTGGTGGTGGTGACGGCGGGCGTGATTCCCGCCAGCCAACTGGCACGCGAGTGTGGCTTGCCTTGTAACCGCGGTGTGCTGGTGGACGGACAACTGCAAACCGCCGATCCGTATATCAGCGCGATTGGCGAATGTTGCGAACTCAATGGCGAAACCTTTGGGCTGGTTGCCCCGTGTTTCGCCCATGCCACGCTGGCGGCACAGCGCCTTGCTGGACATGCGCCGAAAGACTATCAGCCTGAACAGGCGGCGACGCGGCTGAAAGTTACGGGCATTGGCGTGGTCAGCGGCGGTGATATTAACGTGGCACCGGATGATGAGGTGTACACCCTGTTTGATCCGCAGACGCAGCACTACCGTCGTCTGCTCGTTCGCGACGGTCGGCTGAGCGGTGTCCTGCTGTATGGCGACATTGACGACAGCCAGCGTTTGCTGGCCGCGATGGATAGCGCGACAGAAGGCGAGATGATTTCGCCTGCCTCGCTGCTTTTCGGCTTTTCTTCCCCTGGTTCTGACTCACAGCCTGAAGCTGTAAGGATTCCTGTCATGAGCAAACCTATTTTGGTGGTCGTCGGCCACGGTATGGTCGGCCACTATTTTCTTGAACAACTGGTCGAGCGCGACCTGCATCGGCACTACCACATCGTCGTCTTTGGTGAAGAACGTCATGAAGCCTATGACCGTGTTCACCTCTCCGAGTATTTCTCCGGCCGCAGCGCGGCCTCGCTGTCGCTGGTAAAAGAGGGCTTTTTTGCCGAGAACGGCATTGAGCTGCGCAGCGCCAGCGAGATCGTGGCTATCGATCGGGAACGTCAGTGCGTGTGCGATGCGCAGGGCCGTGAAACCGCCTACGACAAACTGGTGCTGGCAACGGGCTCTTATGCGTTTGTTCCGCCGATTCCCGGTAATACGCGCCCTGGCTGTCTGGTGTATCGCACGTTGGACGATCTGGACGCGATTGCGGCACAGGCGAAAAAGGCTAAATCCGGCGTGGTGATCGGTGGCGGTTTGCTGGGGCTGGAGGCTGCCAACGCCCTGCGTCAACTGGGGCTGGATACCCATGTAGTAGAATTCGCGCCGCGTCTGATGGCGGTACAGTTGGATGACGGCGGTGCCACCATGCTGCGGCGCAAGATTGAAGCACTGGGCGTACAGATTCATCTCAGTAAAGAAACGCGGGAAATCACCGACGGCGAGCAGGCGTTGCATCGCCTCTGCTTTGCTGACGGCAGCGTACTGGAAACCGATTTAGTGCTGTTTTCCGCCGGGATTCGTCCGCGTGACAAACTGGCGGATAGCGGTGATTTAGAGAAAGGGCCGCGCGGCGGTATCGTGATTGATGACCACTGCCAGACTTCCGATGACGCGATTTTCGCCATCGGCGAGTGTGCGCTGTGGAAAGGGCAGATTTTCGGGCTGGTGGCACCGGGCTACCAAATGGCACGCAGCGTGGCGGATACGCTGGCGCAGCGCGATACGCTATTTACCGGTGCGGACATGAGTACCAAGCTGAAGCTGCTGGGCGTGGAAGTGGCTTCGATTGGCGATGCGCATGGGCGCACGGCGGGAAGCCAAAGCTACCAGTGGACGGACGGCCCGAACGAGGTCTACAAGAAAATTGTCGTCTCTGCCGATGGCAAGCGTTTACTGGGGGCGGTACTGATTGGCGACAGCAGCGATTACAGCACGCTGCTGCAAATGATGCTCAACGATATGCCGCTGCCTGCACAGCCGGAAGGATTGATTTTGCCAGCACGTTCTGGCGATGCGCCGAAAGGACTGGGTGTGGCAGCCTTACCGGCTAGCGCACAGATTTGTTCCTGTCATAACGTCAGCAAAGGCGATATCTCGGCGGCGGTGGCGGGCGGCTGCGGCGAACTGGGCGCGCTGAAAACCTGCACCAAAGCGGGGACGGGCTGCGGCGGCTGTGTGCCGTTGCTTAAACAGGTGATGGAGTACGAACTGACGCAGTTGGGCGTCGAAGTGAAAAAGGATATTTGCGAGCACTTCGCCTATTCGCGTCAGGAGCTGTACCACCTGATTCGCGTGCATGAGATCCGCTCGTTCGACAGCCTCCTTGAGCGTTACGGCCACGGTTTGGGCTGCGAAGTGTGTAAACCGCTGGTGGGGTCGATGCTGGCCTCCTGCTGGAATGACTATCTGCTGCAACCGCAGCACCTGCCGTTGCAGGATACCAACGATCGTTTTTTTGCCAATATCCAGAAAGATGGCACCTATTCCGTCGTGCCGCGCGTTCCGGCAGGGGAGATCACGCCAGAAGGCCTGATCGCTATCGGGCAGGTTGCGCAGCGCTATAACCTGTACACCAAGATCACCGGCGGCCAGCGGGTGGATTTATTCGGTGCTCGCTTAGAGCAGCTTCCAGAGATCTGGCGTGAGCTGATCGATGCCGGATTTGAAACCGGCCATGCCTACGGTAAATCGCTGCGTACCGTGAAATCCTGCGTGGGATCGACCTGGTGTCGCTACGGCGTGCAGGATTCCACCGGGCTGGCGATCCAATTGGAGCACCGTTACAAAGGGCTGCGTTCACCACATAAGATCAAAATGGCGGTATCGGGCTGTACCCGCGAATGTGCGGAGGCGCAGAGCAAGGATATCGGCGTGATTGCCACCGATAAAGGCTGGAATCTCTACGTGTGCGGCAACGGTGGCATGAAACCGCGCCATGCGGATCTCTTCGCCAGCGATCTGGATACGGAAACCCTGCTGCGCACGATCGATCGGGTCTTGATGTTTTATATCCGCACTGGCGATCGCCTCCAGCGAACCAGCACCTGGATGGATAATCTGGAAGGCGGTATCGACTATCTGCGTCAGGTGATTCTGGAAGACAGCCTGAATATTGGCGAAGAGTTAGATCAAGAGATGCAGCGCGTGGTGGAGGCTTACCAGTGCGAATGGCAAACCACACTGGAAAGCCCGGAACGTCTGGCGTTGTTCCGCGGTTTCCTGAACAGCGATAGCCCGGATGAAGCGGTGGTGATGGTGCCGGAGCGTGGACAAATTCGTCCGGCGCAGGAGCATGAGAAAGCGGTATCGCCAGAACCGGTTGCCCTGAAACCCGCCGCGCACGAAGCGGAGTGGGTACAGGTGGCGACGCTGGGGGATATTCCGCGTCATGCTGGCATGGCGGCGCGCCTTGGGCAGCAGCAGATCGCGCTGTTCCACCTGCCGGGCAGCGATCAGCAGGTGTATGCGTTGGAAAACCATGAACCGGGCAGCGGGGCGAATGTGCTGTCGCGTGGGCTGATCGGCGACGTGGCGGGTGAACCGGTGGTGATTTCACCGCTGTACAAGAAACGCTTCAAGCTGCGTGATGGCGTGAGCCCGGATGACAGTGCGCTATACGTGCGCGCCTGGCCGGTGCGCGTGGAAGACGACGAGGTTTGGGTATGCCGTCAACCGCTGGCCGTACCGGAAAGCGTCGCTCTGGCTGACGCCGCCATGGCGAAAGCATCATGACCGCGCGTGTCTGTCGGACGACCTGCCCGTATTGTGGCGTCGGCTGTGGCGTGCTGGCAGAACGCGACGAGCAAGGCACAATAACGATCAGCGGCGATCCGGTGCATCCGGCGAATTGGGGTCGGCTGTGCGTCAAAGGCTCCGCGCTGGGGGAAACGCTGGATTTGAAAGGTCGGCTACTGTGGCCGCTGGTGGAAGGGCGCCGCGTTAGCTGGGAGCAGGCGCTGGATACGGTGGCCGAGCGGCTGCTGGCAACCATGCAGCAACACGGTCCGCAGTCGGTGGCGTTTTATGGTTCAGGTCAGCTGCTGACGGAGGATTACTACGTTGCCAACAAGCTGATGAAGGGCTTTATTGGCGTCGCCAATATGGATACCAATTCGCGGCTGTGCATGGCGTCGGCGGTGATCGGCTACAAACGTGGACTGGGTGCGGATGCCGTTCCCTGTAATTACGAAGATATCGAACAGGCGGATGTGGTGGTGCTGGTGGGATCTAATACCGCCTGGGCACATCCGGTGGTGTATCAGCGGTTGGTGCAGGCGAAACAGCAGCGGCCGCAGATGCAGGTGGTGGTGATCGACCCACGGCGTACTGCAACCTGTGATATCGCCGATTTGCATTTACCACTGCAGCCCGGCAGCGATGCCGGGCTGTTTAACGGCCTGCTGCATTGGATTGCACAAGGTTCACGTATCGATCGCGCCGCATTGGCTGAACGCTTTTCCGGCGTGGAGGAAGCATTACAGTCAGCGCAAGCATGGTCGGTGGCACAGGTGGCGGATTTCTGCCAGCTTGATGAAGCCGATATCGAGTGTTTCTATCACCTGTTCAGCACCAGTGAAAAGGTGGTGACGCTCTATTCGCAGGGTGTTAACCAATCGTCCTCGGGCAGTGATAAATGTAACGCGATCATCAATGCCCACCTGCTGAGCGGCAAAATTGGTTTACCCGGTAGCGGTCCGTTTTCGATAACCGGACAGCCAAATGCGATGGGCGGGCGGGAAGTCGGTGGGCTAGCCAATCAGCTTGCCAGCCACATGGGTTTTACACCGCAGGATATCGAGCGCGTGGGACGCTTTTGGCAGAGCGATAACGTAGCGACGCAGCCCGGCCTGAATGCGGTAGACCTATTTCGCGCAGTAGAACGCGGCGATATTAAGGCGGTATGGGTGATGGGCACCAATCCGGTGGTATCGATGCCGGATGCCGACCGCGTGAAACAGGCGCTGGAGCGCTGCCCGCTGGTGATCGTCTCCGAGGTAATGCGTCATACCGATACCGCAGAAACCGCTGATATCTTACTGCCCGCGTTGGGTTGGGGAGAAAAAGATGGCACGGTGACCAATTCCGAACGCCGCCTTTCCCGTCAGCGTGCCTTTCTGTCTGCGCCGGGGGAAGCCAAAGCCGACTGGTGGATCCTGAGTCAGGTGGCGCAGCGTATGGGATTTGCCGAGGCATTTGCTTATCAGCATCCGGCGGAGATCTTTCGTGAACATGCGGCGCTGTCCGGGTTTGAGAATAACGGCAGCCGCGCGTTTGATATCAGCGGGCTGGCGACGCTCAGCAATCAGCAGTGGCAGCAGTTGGAACCGATACAGTGGCCGGTGAATGCGGCATTTCCACGCGGGCGTGCCCGGCTGGGTGACGATGACCGATTCTGGCATGCCGATGGCAAAGCGCGGTTGGTGGCGGTAACCCCGTCGCTGCCGCAAAGCCTGTGGAGCGAGGCATATCCACTGGTGCTGAACACCGGGCGGATTCGCGATCAGTGGCACACCATGACGCGCACCGGTAAAGCGGCTCGGCTGATGCGTCATATCAGCGAACCCTACTGCGAGCTGCACCCGCAGGATGCACAAACGCATGATATTCAGGCGGGCGATCTGGTTCGCCTGTCGTCGGTGCACGGCTGGATGCTGGCGCGGGCGCGGATTGACGCCGGACAGGCACGCGGCAGCGTGTTTGTGCCGATGCACTGGAATCAGCAGTTCAGCGCCCAGGCGCGGGTCGACAGTTTAGTCGCGCCGATTACCGATCCCCATTCCGGCCAGCCGGAAAGCAAGCACAGCCGGGTACGTATCCAACCCTCGCATACCGCCTGGCAGGCAACGCTATTTTTTGCCGATGAATCGGCTTCAGCGCCATTAAGATTACCCACAGAGCATGACGTTCTGCCGCCGCCTGCACCCTATTGGAGCAAGATTCCGCATGAGGGCGTGACGCAGTATCTGTTTGCCGACCGCGTGCCGGTAGACAACTGGCAGGCATGGCTGACTGAGCATTATTGCCTGGAGAACATGCAGTATCAGATCGCACAGGGCAACGGCATCTTTCACCTGATTGGCTGGCGTGATGGCCGTGTCGTGCTTGCCTGCTATGTCAGCGCACAGGTGCTGCGCATCGACAGCGATGCGGTGTGTCAGGCGTTTATCCATCCGCCTCAGCTACCGCACGAGCGGCATGCGCTGTTGGCGGGTCAGGCACCACAGGGGCAGGTGCAGCAAGGTGCAACGATTTGCAGCTGCTATAGCGTGGGTGAAGCGATCATTGTTGGCGCGATTCGTCAAGGGTGCCACAGCGTGGTGGCGTTAGGCGGAGCGCTGAAATGTGGCACTAACTGCGGTTCCTGTATCCCCGAACTGAAGGCGTTATTGAGTCAGCATGTACCGATAACGATCAATGAACTGAAGAAAGCAGGTTGAGCGCCACGGCGTAATGAGGTGTGACATGATGACAACACAATCGATATTGGCACAAGGTCAGCGGCGTCAGCCCGTACTCGGCGGTGAAATCTGGCTGGTGGGCGCAGGGCCGGGCGATGTGGAACTGCTGACGCTGAAGGCGCTGCGGGCAATCCAGCAGGCGGATGTGGTGGTTTATGATCGGCTGGTGTCGGCGGAGATTATGGATCTGGTGTCGGAGCAGGCGCTGTGCATCGACGTGGGGAAAACGCGCGGCTGCCATCGTTTGTCACAGGAAAAAATCAATCAGCTGTTGGTCGAACTGGCGCAGGCTGGGCAGCGGGTGATCCGTCTGAAAGGTGGCGATCCGTTTATTTTTGGTCGTGGTGGTGAAGAGATGGACTATGCCCAGCAGGCTGGGGTCGTCTGCCACGTGGTGCCGGGTATTACTGCCGCGACCGGCTGTGCGGCGGCCGTGGGATTACCGCTGACCCACCGCGCCTGTGCGCAGTCGGTGCGCTTCGTGACTGGCCATTCGCGCGATGGCGAACCGCAACTGGACTGGCCGACGCTGGCGGACAACCAGCAAACGCTGGTGTTCTATATGGGGCTGAGCCACAGCAGTCGACTGTGCCAGCGCCTGATTGAGCATGGGCTCTCAGCCCAGACTCCCGTCGCGATTATCGAACGTGGTACGCAGCCGGATCAGCGGCTATTGACGGCGACGCTGGCGACGTTACCGGCACTGCTGGCACGTTATCAGCCACAGTCGCCCAGTCTGTTGGTGGTCGGTGATGTCGTCCGCTTCTGCCGTCATCCGGCGTTGCATGTCGACGCGGCACCTGCGCGGTTGGCGATGGAAAAACATCAAGCCGCCTGACGGCAACGGCTCCCTGTCTACAGTCGAGCGCCTCGAAATAAACCGATTTTTCTTCGAGGCGCTTTCCACTTTCTCCGCTATTTTCTGCTTTCTTATCGTGTCCCCGTTACCCTCCCTACTGAATTTTCAGTCATGGTCTACAGGGAAGGGGACGAGATGCCATCGCATGATGCGATCTTCAAACAGTTTCTCAGCGACATCGCGGTCGCACGGGATTTTCTGACTATTCATCTGCCGGATGAAATCCGCGAACGCTGTGATTTCAGCACGCTGCAATTGGAATCCGCGTCGTTTATTGATGAAAAGCTGCGCGCGCGGATATCGGACGTACTGTACTCGCTGCGCACCACCGCAGGTAAAGGATACATTTACTGCGTGATTGAACACCAAAGCCGCCCAGAAAAGCAGATGGCTTTCCGGCTGCTGCGCTATTGTCTGGCTGCCATGCAGCAGCATCTGGATCAGGGGCACGATCGCTTACCGTTAGTGGTGCCGCTGCTGTTTTATCATGGCAGAGCGCGTCCTTATCCCTATAGTCTGCGCTGGTTGGACAGCTTTGCCGATCCTGTATTGGCACAAACGCTATATGAACAGCCTTTTCCACTGGTGGATTTAACTGCTATTTCGGATGATGAGATTCGCACGCACCGGCGTATGGCGTTACTGGAACTGGTACAGAAGCATATTCGTACCCGTGATATGCTGGAGTTGGCGCGTGAGATTGGGTTACTATTTGAACGCTGGTCGGTGCCGCTGACGCAGCGTCGGGCGCTGTTATTTTATATTGCACAAGCGGGAAACACATCCAAACCCGCAGATTTTATTGACGCACTGGCTGCACCGCTATCAACCGGTCAGGAGGACATTATGACGATTGCAGAACAATTGAAAAAAATGGGATTCGAAGAAGGGATCCAACACGGTATTCAGCAAGGATTGGAGCAGGGTATTGAACAAGGGATGAAAAACAGTGCCAGGCAAATTGCCCGAGAGTTGCTGTTAACGGGTATGGATAAAGAAAAAGTGCGGCAAATTACCCGACTTGAAAACGAAGAACTAGAGCAACTGGTCGCGGCCATCTTGCATGACACACAGCATTGATACCGTATTCAACGATACTGCACTAAAAACTGAGCGTTGCTGATACCTTTACAAGAAAAGGTCAGTCAGGCAACGCTCACGTCTTTCGTTAACGGCGCTTTTAGCCTTTGCGTACTCGTGCCGTCAGCCCTTTCAGGAAGTAGCGGATCACCTGATCGCCGCAGGTGCGATAGTTTTTATGATCCGGCGCGCGCATCATCGCGGTCACTTCCGGCACTGAAATGCGGAAATTTTGCTCCAGCAGGATCGCCTGAATATCATCCGTTTTTAGCGAAAATGCGACACGCAGCTTTTTCAGAATAATATTGTTGGTCATCTTGCGCTCAAACTGCGGCGCAGGCTGGTTTTCATCTTTGCCGCGTTTTTGCAGAATCAGTCCATTCAGGAAATAACTCATCACGATGTCCGGGCAAGGTTGATAGCCTTCCTCACCCTCTTTTTTGACGTAGCTCGCCAACTGTTGGGGAGGGACGGTCATCTCCACCAGCGCCAGGATCTTCAGCAGGTGGTCATTGTTCAAATTCAGCATATAGCGCACGCTGCGCAGGACATCGTTATTCATCATTACGGAAGGGGTCTCGCCGTTCATCTTGGTACAAAACGCACAGTATAAAGGGAACGGCGGAGAAATGCAGAAACGATCGTGGAATTAGTGAAACGTCTCCCGTCCGGTAAAGTGCCCAACCCAGCCTTCTGGATTAGTAAAAATGCGGATCGCGACAAAATCAGGAAATTCGCCGCAGTCAAACCAGTGTGGCGTGTTGGCGGGAACGCGTAAGAGGTCGCCGGCCTCGCAGGTAAGCTGGAAAACCTGTTCGCCCATCGGTACAAAGAAGGTGCCGCTGCCGCGCACAAAAAAACGCACTTCATCTTCGCTATGGGTATGTTCCTGAAGAAATTTTTCCCGCAGTGCCTGTCTCTCCGCGTGATCTGGCGTCAGGCTGATTACATCGGCAGAGGTGTAGCCCTCCTGCTGTTTGAGACGCTCAATATCGGCATGATACTGCGTCAAAATGGTTTCGCTGCTGGCATCAGGCGGCGGTGCGTCGGTCTGCCAGTGTTCTAACTGGATTCCAGCGCTGGCGAGTAGAGCCGCGATGTCAGTAAACGCAGTGAGTTGCTGGACGGGCTGTGTGATGTGCGGGCGGTGATAAATCGAGAGCGTTGTCATGGCCGTTTTTCTCATCAGGGTAGAAGAGCCTTAACCATTTACTTTATAGGGATAAAAAACAAGATGCTTTTTTTATAACTTATTCCTTATAATTCAATGATTAACAATCATTACATCTGCTGATCAATGCTATTTCCATTTAATTACTAGCCATTATCATTTTTGTTATTTCGATTTAACTTTTCCCGTTGCTAATCTCTTTCACTGCTAATAATTTGATAAAAATCGGGATAAATATGATGAAGACTCGCTTTTCTCGTCTCGCGGCATATGTGCTGGCGACAGGGGTATTGACCTCGGTTCAGGCGGCGGATGAGACACTGTCATTGAAGGGAAAAACCATTGGCGTTGCCGTGGTGGGAACACAGCATTTTTGGGATCGTGAGGCTTACAAAGGGGCGACCGAGGAAATCGAGAAACTCGGTGGGCAGGTCGTGGGCGTGGATGGCGGACGTGATAATCAGGTTCATGCCAATAACCACGATATTTTGCTGGCGCGCAAGGTCGATGCCGTTATCAGTATTCTCGGCGACAGCGCGGTAGAGCCGAAGTTTAAAGCGCTGCGTGAGGCAAAGATTCCGGTTTTTACCGTCGATCATGTTTCGTCTTACTCCATCAATAACACGACGTCGGATAATTATGCGATCGGTTCGACGATCGGGCGTTATACGGCGGATGCGCTGGGTGGAAAAGGGAATATCGCGGTTTTCAACGCGTTCTCCAACGCGCTGCGCATCTGTGGTATTCGCTATGACTTGTGGAAATACGTTCTGCAAGATTACCCAGGGATCAAAATCATTCAGCCTGAACTGGCTGAACAATATTCCAATTCGCCGGAAGACGCGCGCAAGAAAACCCTTGAACTGCTGAGCCAGCATCCGAAAGGCACGCTGGATGCCATTCACGTTGCCTGCTGGGATCAGCCCGCCATCGGTGTGGTGCAGGCATTGGAAGAAACCGGGCGTGACAAGGACGTGAAGGTCACGGCGATTGATGCCGGACCAGAAACGCTGGAAATTATGGCGGAAAAAGGCAGCCCATTTGTTGCTAACGTCGCACAGCAGCCGCGCCTGATTGGCACTACATCGGCGAAAAACGTCGCCCGTTATTTCGCGGGTGCCACGTTGCTGCCGCAGACGTTTGTGCCGGTCTTGCCCGTCAAAGGGGAGGCAGAAGCCAAGGCAGTCTATAAACAGCTTGGCTATGGCGACCTGAAATAATCTATGGCGGGATATGATTTAGCCTCGTCGTCATCCGGCGGCGGTCTGGCAATGGCACACATCAGTAAGCAGTTTGCGGGGATTTCCGCGCTGGATAATGTCTCGCTAACGGTTCGGCCGGGAGAAATTCTCGGTCTGATCGGGGAGAACGGTGCGGGGAAATCGACCTTAATCAAGGTACTGGCTGGTGTTTATGCTGCGGACGGCGGCGAGATCGCCATCGATGGGCAACGTCTGCCCGCCGTGACGCCTGCGGTTATCCACGCGCACGGCGTGCGTTTTATCCATCAGGAACTGCATCTGATTCCCCATTTTACCGTGGCGGAATCGGTGTTTCTGGGGCAGGAGCCTGTGAAGCGCTGGCGAGGTGTCGATCGTCGGGCGATGCGGCGTGAAACGGAGCAGTTTTTTCAGCATACCTTTACTTTATCGATAGACGCTAACCGGCTTATTCGCGAGCTAAGTCTGGCGGAACGCAAACTGGTACAGATTGCGCGGGCGCTGATTGATGGCAAGGCGCGGCTGGTGGTGTTTGATGAACCGACCGCGCCACTCGAAGCACGCGAAGCCGCACAGCTATTGGATACGCTCCAGACGCTGAAACGGCGTGGTATCGCCATTATCTATGTCTCTCACTATCTTAATGAAATTGCGAATATCTGCGATCGCGTCACCGTATTACGTAATGGTAAGGGCGTGGCGACGCTGGACGATCCTGAAACGAAGGATATCGATGGAATGATCCGCCTGATGGTAGGGCGAGAGATTGCCAGTCTGTTTGACGGTAAACGGAAGGCAGGGAAAAGTGAAACGCCGCTGCTACAGGTTGAACAGCTTACCGATCGGCAGCATTTCCAACCGATCCGTTTTCAGGTCGCGGCGGGAGAAATTGTTGGTATCGCGGGGCTGTTAGGTTCGGGGCGTGAGGCGCTGATTGATGCGCTCTATGGTATTACGCCTGCCCGTGAGGGACATATCGCGATCGAGGGGCAGACGCTGCGACCGCGTTCTCCGGTACAGGCAATTGCACGGCGTATGGCGCTGGTGCCGCGCGATCGTCGTCATGATGGGCTGATTTTACCGCTATCCGTGGCGGACAATATCAATTTGGCTTCCTTGCCTGCTGTCGCCTGGCGCGGCTGGCTACGGCGTAAAAAAGCCGCTGCGCAGGCGAATCATCTGGCGCAGACGCTGGATATTCGGCCGGGTGATGTCAGTATCCCCGTACGTAATTTAAGCGGCGGTAACCAGCAGAAGGTAATACTGGCGCGTTGGCTGAAGACCGACACCCGCCTGTTTATCCTTGATGAACCGACGCTGGGTGTTGATATTGGCGCGAAGGCAGAAATTTATCAGTTGACCCGACAGCTCGCTGCCGAGGGGCGGGCGGTTATCGTCTCTTCCAGCGACGATGGTGAACTGCTGGGGCTGTGCGATCGTATTCTGGTGATGTGGCGTGGCGAACTCATCGCCGATGTGCCGACGGAGCGTCTCTCGTTGGATAGCCTGCTGGCGTTGACCAGCAGTGGCCGAACACAGGAGGTGGTATGACTCACGCTCTACAGCCCATCCGTCCGACATCGCGTTTAGTCTGGCTTACCAATCATATTCCCTTGCTGCTGTTTGCAGCGCTATTGCTGTTTCTCTGCCTGAGCGCACCTTATTTTCTCAGTTGGCAGAATATCACCATTATTTTGCGCCAAAGCGCGCCGCTGGCGATCCTGTGTTTCGGACTGGTTTGTGTGATTACCGGCGGCGGCGACGATGTGGTTTCCGGCGGTATCGATCTCTCGCTGCCCGCGATTGCGGTACTTGCCGTCGCGATCGTCAGCGACGGTTTGACGAACGCAGGTATCAGCTATCCGTGGCTGATTGCGCTAGTGGCGGGGGCCGCGTTATTGGCGGGGTCGGTGAATGCCGCACTGGTGGTGGCGATTCGGCTACCGCCTCTATTGGCGACATTAGCCTGCTCCGTGGCGGTTATCGGGCTCACCAATTTGCTCACCCAGCAGCGGCGTATCAGCGTGAGCGACCCGGTGATTGTGGCATTTCGTGATAGCAGCCTGCTCGGGCTGCCGCTGGCAGTCTGGTTCATGCTGCTGGTTTTTCTCTTGTTTCAGTTTTTTGTTCACCATAGCCGCTGGGGCCAGCATTTGCAGGCCGTGGGGGGAAACCGCGAAGCGGCGCAGCTGTCGGGGATTGCCCACACGCCGCTGGTTATCGGTTCGTATCTGTTAGGCGCATTGGCGGCGGCGTTGGCCTCGCTGACGCTGGTGGCGCAAGGATCGGGCAGCTCGCCCGGTACGGCAGAACCGTTGCTGCTGGAGATGGTATTGGCGACGTTTCTGGGGGCGGCGTTTTCGCGTCGTCGGGTGGTCACTATCTGGGGAGCATTGCTGGGCACGCTGCTGGTTAATGCCTTGTCGAACGGTCTGGCGCTGCTGCGCGTCGATATTTTTTGGGTCGGTGCGATTAAGGGCGCACTGATTCTGGTGGTGCTCACCGCCGCCTCGCTGCGCAGACAAAGGAGCCGCATGTGAAAAGTTCTTCTTTGGCGGCGCAGCCTGCGCTGTCGGGCAGCAGGCTCGGATTGTCGTTTTTTATCCGCTATGGCTTTCTGGTCATTCTGCTGGCCTTTCTGGTGTTTTTCTCACTGCAAAACCCGATATTTTTAACGTTAGGCAACTGGGGGAATCTGCTGCAGGGCAGTGCGGTACTGCTGATTGTGGCGCTGGCCATGACGCTGGTGGTGACGGCGGGCGGGATCGATCTGTCCGTGGGGGTTGCGCTGGATTTTGGCGCGGCCTTCGCGCTGGTGGCGCTCAAAGTCTATGGTCTGCCGTGGCAGGCTGCGGTATTGGCCGCGTTGGCGGGGGGCGCACTGGTGGGGCTGGTGAATGCGGTGCTGATTATCCATTGCCGAATTAAGCCGTTTTTGGCAACGCTGGGGACATGGTTTATCGGTAGCAGCATCGAACGTATCTACACCGAAGGTGGCGGGCCGATCGCTTACCGCCGGATGGCATCGCAGTATCACGAACTGGCTGTGGGCGATCTGTGGGGCATTCCGGTGCCGATTCTGATTGTTGCGGTACTGTGGCTTGCCTATTACCTGTTTTTTGAACGGACGATTGCCGGTAAACGTATTCATGCAATGGGCTTGAATGCGCCCGCGGCGCTGATTGCCGGGGTTAACGTGCGGCGCACGATGTTCTGGCTGTTGATTGTCACGTCAGTGACGTGCGCTATCGGTGGCGTGGTGTTATCTGCCAATCTGCGGCAGTTTACGCCGCTGGCCGGACAGGCGTACCTGATGGATGCCATTGCCGCTGTTTTCATCGGCACTGCGTTCCACGCACAGGGGCGACCTAACGTGGCGGGGACGCTAATCGGCGTGCTGTTTCTCGGCATGATCGCCAACGGTTTGAACTTGATGGGGCTGAATTTCATCGTAAAAGATGCGCTGAGCGGCGTGATTTTAGTGCTGGCGTTGGCGCTCTCTTTCCTGCAAGGGCGGCTGCGCCAGCGGCAATAAATGAATCGAACACGAATAAAAAAGCATAACGTGAAGAAGCAGAATATGAAGAAGGAGCGAGCGTGAATCAGTTTGATGCGGTTTTTGTCGGATTAACTATTCTGGATGTCGCCGGTCGGCCAGTGACTGGGTTGCCCGAAGGCGGTGGCGTTCATTTTATCGATGAAATTCGCCTTAATCCTGCCGGAACGGCCAGCGGCGCGGCGATGAACGCAGCCAAACTCGGTATCCGCACGGCGACGGCCGCCTGTCTCGGTGAGGATGAAAAAGCCGATTTTATTCTGGCGACCTATCGCAAGCTGGGCATCGACTGTTCTCTAATACAGCGAACGGCGGCAGCGTCGACATCGGCGACGATTTTGACCATTCGACCGGACGGCGAGCGTCCGGCGCTGCACTATCGCGGCGCATCAGATCACCTGTTCATTGATGAGCAGGACTTTGATGCCGTGTGTAATGCGCGTTTCCTACACCACGGCGGCACGGGGCTGCTGGCGAAAATGGATCAGGGTCAGAGCGCGCGTCTGCTCCGTCACGCCAAAGCGAAGGGGCTAACGACCAGTTTCGATCTTATCGCACCCAATGCCGAGACGCTTGGGCTACTGACGCCGTTGCTGCCGGACGTCGACTACTTTATGCCATCGTTGGACGAGGCCGCGTTTATCTCCGGCCTGACTAAGCCAGCAGAGATTGCGGCTTTCTTTCTCGATCGCGGCGTCGGCACCTGCATTTTCAAAGCGGGAGTGGCCGGGTCTTACGCGTTCGGTCAGGGGGGTGCGCTGCGTATTCCTGCCTACCGTGTGGCGGTCTCGGATACTACCGGCTGCGGCGATAGCTACTGCGGCGGTTTTATTGCTGGTCTGGCGAAAGGCTGGGATCTGGAACAGGCCTGCCAGCTTGGTTCAGCCGTTTCAGGGCTGGTTGCTACTGGTCTGGGGTCTGATGCGGGCGTGATCGACTGGGAACACACGCTGCAATTTATGGCAGAAACGCCTACCTATTAGTAGGCGTTGCTGACCTATTAAGCGACGCTGACCGACCAGAGCGGTGCGGCGTCTATTTCCATTCGTAAAGCAGCGGTTCACCGCGAATGAACCGCTGTAGGTCGGCGGCAATCATCGCGGTGTGCTTCACCAGCGTCTCCCGCGTCGCGCCGGCAATGTGCGGTGTGAGTACCACGTTATCAAATTCGGTAATGAACGGGTGATGACGCCAGAGCGGTTCGCTGTCGTAAACGTCAAGTGCGGCACCTGCCAGCCACTTCTCGCGTAGCGCTGCGATCAGGTCGGCTTCGACAATCACGGCTGCACGCGAGGTGTTGATCAGATAGGCGGTAGGGCGCATGCTCCTGAGTCTGTCGAGGTTGACCAGCCCTTTGGTCTGCGGTGTGCTGTTCAGATGCAGGCTGACGAAATCGGATTGTGAAAACAGCTCATCAAGCGTGGCTTTTCGAATGCCTGGTTCATCAATCTCTTCGGCGGCGATATACGGATCGGCAATCAATAGTTGCATACCGAAGGCGCGTGCCAGTTTCCCGACACGGCGACCGATACTGCCATAGCCGATGAGGCCGAGCGTCTTGTTACGCAGCTCGCCGCCTTTGAAAACTTCATACGGGCTGTGCTTGTCTACGTCCCATACGACATCTTGCCGCAACCCCGTCTGTGTTTGTAAGGCGGTGTCGGTTTCGCGCGTGAACTCCCCGCGTTTCAGGGCGCTATGGGCCTGAGGGATGTGGCGTGCGGCATTCAGCATTAGCGCCAGCGTCAATTCTGCGGCAGCATCGGCATTGCGTCCGGGCGTGTAAAGCACCGGAATGCCTCGGCGGCGGGCGGCCTCGATATCGATATTTACCGGGTTGGCGCGAGTACAGGCAATGAGCCGCAGGTGAGGGCAAGCCTCAATGACGCGAGCGGTAATATCGTCATAGCTGGTGACGATGACGTCGGCGTTCTCCGCCAGTCGAATCAGTGCCGCTTCGCTCAGTTTGGGCTGACCGATGGCCCAGCCGTCCACAATCAGTTCCCCCAACGCCCGAAAGGCATCAAGGTTGCCGCCATATTCGGCGGTAAAGACGATTTTCATGAGGCAAGACTTTCCTGTGAGGTGGGCGTCGTGTACGAATGCATTGCGCTGTGGTTCTCTAGTGCATTAAGTGCCTGAGCCCGCGCCTGCCAGAGCGGCTGTAGCTGGTCGCGCAGTTGGCGAAAAACCGGAAACAGTGTCTGATACTGCCGATGGGCGTCGGTATCGGGGAAAAACGTTGATGCCTGTGCATTGACGGTGGGAACGATGTTGGCATTTTCTCCGATGGATAAGGCGGCGAGGCGCGCAGCGCCGCATGCACTCAGCTCTTTGACCGAACTGGCGATGACCCGGCGTCCGGTGCAGTCCGCAATAATTTGCAGCCAAATCGCTGAGGCGGCACCGCCACCGGCGATGTAGAGATCGCCGTGGGTAGGGTAACCGCTGAGCGAATCGGTTATTGCATAGGCGAGTCCTTCAAATACCGCGCGCAGTAAATGGGCGTTGGTTGTGGATTGCTCGATGCCAAAGAATCCTGCTCGTGCTGAGGTACTGTAAAACGGTGCCCGCTCGCCATTAAGGTAAGGCTGATAGAACACGCCGCCGCTACCAGGAGGAATGCGGGCAATACGTGCGTTGATGGTATGAAAGTCGGCATCGTCAGCCAGCGCGTTCAGCGCCCAGTCGATATTTGGCGTGCCGGACTGCATCGCGAATAGGTTGAGATAGTGGCCCGGCCAGGCGTGCGCGACAAAACGGGTTTGCAAACTCACCTGCGTTAAACCACGGCACACAATGCCGGTGCAACAGGTGGTGCCAAGAATGGTGAAAATGTCGCCGTCGTGAATGGCGCCGATGCCCAGCGCGGCGGCAGAGACATCCAGTGCGCCAGCACAGACGGGAATTCCCGTAGGCAGGCCTGTCTGTGCGGCGACGGCGTCGCTGAGGGTGCCGGCGATGTCATCGGGATAAAGCAAGGGTGGAAAAAGCGCGCTGATGGCGTGTAAGTCCAGTTTATCCAGCACGGTTTTTGACAGCGTTTCGCTATGCAGATCCAGCAGCGACGTCCCCGTATCCGTCAGTTCCAGATTCGCCTGTCCGGTTAGTCGAAAGCGAACCCAGTCTTTGGCGAAAAAGAAGTAATCGGCGTTACTTAGCGCATCTGGCTGGTGCTGTACCAGCCAGCGTAATTGCTGCGCGCTGTTGCACGGGAGCAGGGGAGAACCGGTTTCGGGAAAGAGCGTCGCTTCCAGATTCGGGCGCTGTTTAAGCTGATGAACCTGTTCCGCCGTCCGGGTATCGCTCCAGAGGATGGCTTGCCGAATGGGGTGGCCGTGGCGATCGCTCAGCCAGACCCCCTCTCCTTGACCGGTCAGCCCGATGGCCCGCACGCGGCCGTGGCGTAATGGTGGCGAAACGGCCAGTGTTTTCAGGGTAGAAAGTACGCTGTCCCATACATGGTGCATATTTTGTTCAGCATAGCCAGGCTGCGGAGAATCGGTAACGGTGTTGGCCGACGCAATCTGAAGCTCGTTGAAATCGGCATCGAATAACACCGATTTGACCTTTGAGGTCCCGATATCAATGCCAATGTAGTAATCCATCCACGCTGCCTCATAAAACCTGTATCAGCATCAGAGTAATGGAAAAATGACGGCGGCTATATTCATAGAAGTGCAAAGCAAAGCATCAATGCTGGAATGGCGGAGCATGTGGAAGCGAGGGGAATGTGCTGCGAATATGCAATGGCGGAGAGGCCGCCATTGATGCGATAACGTTACTTGACGGGTTGAGACAGAATGGCGTCAAGCAGGCCAGGGAAGCGCTGTTGCATTTCGCTCCGGCGTAGTCGGTTGATGTGCGTGGTACCGCTGTTCGTGGTATGCAGCAGGCCAGAATCGCGCAACACGCGAAAATGGTGCGATACGCTGGATTTCGGGCGGCCGCCGTCAAGTTCGCTGCATGTTGCTTCTTCTTGTATGGACAAACAACGCACAATGGATAAGCGTAACGGATCGCTTAAGGCGTACAGGACGCGCTCAAGAGTAAATTCTTCAGGGGATGGGTGCTTAAAAGGTCTCATAGATGAATTATAGCGATAGGGTTGTCTAAAATCTATTGTTCGATTAATATCGAATTATCGAAGTAACCAGACAAGGTAGGAAATATTATGTCCGCACTGTTTCAACCCTTCAAACTGAAAGACATCACGTTACGCAACCGTATTGCCGTTCCACCGATGTGTACCTATTCCGCAAATGATGGCCTGATCAACGACTGGCATCAGGTGCATTATGCCTCACTGGCGCGCGGTGGTGCCGGGCTGGTTATCGTGGAAGCGACGGCGGTCGCCCCTGAAGGCCGCATCACGCCGCATTGTGCAGGCATCTGGAACGATGAGCAGGCGCAGGCGTTTGCCAAGGTTGCCAAATCCATTAAGGATGCAGGCGCCGTGCCGGGAATTCAGATTGCACATGCCGGACGCAAAGCCAGCGCCAACATTCCCTGGGAAGGCGACGACCATATCCCCGCTGGCGACTCACGCGGCTGGCAGACCATTTCCCCTTCCGCAGAAGCTTTCGGCGCGGATCTGTCCAAACAGCCGCAGGAAATGACGCTGGAAGATATCGCCCGCGTTCGTGATGACTTTGTTGCCGCGGCGCGCCGCGCGCTGGATGCCGGGTTTGAATGGCTGGAACTGCACTTTGCTCACGGCTATCTGGCACAGAGTTTCTTCTCCGTTCATTCCAACAAGCGTAACGATCAGTACGGCGGCAGTTTTGACAACCGCAGCCGTTTTCTGCTGGAAACGCTGGCTGCCGTTCGCGACGTGTGGCCACAACACCTGCCGCTGACCGCCCGTTTCGGCGTGATTGAATTTGACGGTCGTGATGAAGAAACCTTGCAGGAATCCATTGAGCTGACGCGTCGCTTTAAAGCCGCAGGGCTGGATATGCTCAGCGTGAGCATCGGCTTCTCTACGCCGGAAGCGAATGTGCCGTGGGCACCCGCTTTTATGGGGCCGATTGCTAAACAGGTACGCGAGCAGGCCGATCTGCCTGTCTCTTCCGCTTGGGGTTTCGGCACGCCGGAACTGGCTGAGCAGGCGGTGGCATCAGGTCAGTTGGATCTGGTGATGGTCGGCAAAGCGCATTTGGCGAATCCGCACTGGAGCTATCAAGCCGCCCGCGAACTGGGCATCGAACGCGCTTCATGGACGCTGCCAACGCCTTACGCTCACTGGCTGGAGCGTTATTAATCCCTGATAGCTATCTTTGTGAAAGTTAGATGCATTCCAACACAAGGAACAGTAGGTTTCGTGCGTGATAAGCCGCGGAGTTTCTCTGTGGCATTGATGCCACGCCCGACTTAGGGCGCCCAATCGCCGGCGCCCTAAGAACCCAGGCTTTTTGGCGGGAATTATGCCGCTAACGCGGTTCCTTCGGTGCCCATGCCCGCCTTTCGAGCCGTCAGTGACGCGTTTACTCGCCCCATAAATGGGTCTCGCCCTTCGGACCAGCACAAGTGCTGTTCAAAAACGTCTCGACGTTTTTGTCCTACGCGGCACTGACTTTCGCGACGTCCTGTCGCTCACTCGGCGTTCATGTCCACCTCAGCATAATTTTTACGCCGTGAAGATCGGTGCCATAAACGACACGCGTTGGTTGACGTTTCCTAATGCTATGAGTGGCAGATGCCGCCTGTTTCATTCACTTATATTGCTCGCATTCAGTGCCTGATACAGGTCGTCGATTAAGTCCTGCACATTTTCAATCCCCACGGATAAACGCAGCAGCTGTGGCGTGATCCCTTTTTGTCGTCTTTTTTCCAACGGCACGGAAGCGTGGGTCATGGAGTAGGGCTGGCTAATCAGGCTTTCCACGCCGCCCAGACTCTCTGCCAGCGTAAATAATCGCGTGCGCTTAATAACCTCACGCGCATAGTCCTCATCGCCCTTCAACCTCACAGAGATCATGCCGCCAAAGCCGCGCATCTGCTGCTGTGCCAACCCGTGCTGCGGGTGGCTCGGTAGCCCCGGATAGTAAACCTGCTCCACCTGCGGCTGGAGTTCCAGCCAGTGTGCAAGTTGAAGGGCGCTCTGATTGTGGCGTTCAATTCGCAGCGCCAGCGTGCGGATGCCGCGCAGCGTCAGGAAGCTGCTGAAGGGGTCGAGTACGCCGCCAATCGCATTTTGCAGATAGGCCAACTGTGACGCCAGTTCACTGTTCTTGCCGACGACTGCCAGCCCGGCAATCACGTCTGAATGACCGTTGAGGTATTTGGTTGCGGAGTGCACCACGATATCAAACCCCACATCCAGCGGACGCTGAATAGCTGGTGAAGCAAAGGTGTTATCCGCCACGCTGATGAGCCGATGTTTTTTGGCTAACGTAGCGATGGCCGCCAAATCGGCCAGTTTCAGTAGTGGATTGGTTGGCGTTTCAACCCAGATCATTTTTGTCTGCGGCGTAATGGCGTGTTCGAGCGCGGTGAGATCGGCGGGGTCAACGTAGGTCACCTGCAATCCGGCGGTGCGTTTGCGGACATTTTCTAACAGACGCCAGGTGCCGCCGTAGAGATCGTCCACAGCCACAATATGGCTACCCTGATCGAGCAGTTCTAGCAACGTGGAACTGGCGGCCAGACCAGAGGCAAAAGCGAAGCCTCGCGTCCCACCTTCCAGTTCGGCAATCGCCGCCTCCAGCACCGCACGCGTCGGGTTGCCGCTGCGTGAATATTCGTAGCCGGTATGCTCACCGGGTGCGGGTTGGGCAAACGTGGAGGTTGCATAAATCGCGGGCATGACTGCGCCAGTGCTGTCCGGGGTATAGCCCGCGTGAACGGTTTGGGTATCGAATTGAGGCATGGTTCACATCCTAAGTGATAAGAAAAGAGAAGCGTGAGCAACGTATCAGCGAAGCGTCTGCCGCCATTGGTTCAGGACATCTGTACGCGTAATCAAACCGAGAAAACGATCGCCGTCGAGAATCACAGCGACAAACCCCCTGTCAAAAATTGCCAGTAGATCGTCAGGCGACGCCTCTTTTGGCAGCGTCTTGACCTGATCGGACATCGCCTCACGCGCCGTCAGTGAAAAATGCTGGGTATCGTTTTTGAGACTGTTTAGCAGATCCCATTCATCAATCACGCCGACTACGCGGTCGTTGTCTAATACGGGAAGTTGGGAGATGTCGTACAGTCGCATACGGGTATGTACCACGCTGAGCGTGTCGTCAGGTGACACCGAAACCGTGGCACCTTCATCGTGGCGATAGGTGATGAGATCGCGCAGGTCGCCGTGTGACGGACGCGTGATAAGTCCTTTCTCAATCATCCAGTAATCGTTAAACATCTTGGACAGGTATTTGTTGCCGCTGTCGCAAACGAAGGTGACGACCCGCTTAGGCTCGGTTTGTGCCCGACAGTAGCGCAGGGCGGCTGCCAGTAGCGTGCCGCTGGAGGAGCCAGCCAAAACGCCTTCTTTGCGTAGCAGTTCCCGTGCGGTGTGGAAAGACTCGGCGTCATCAATCGCGTAAGCGTGGGTAACCTGAGTGAAATCGGCCAGATCCGGCACAAAATCTTCGCCAATCCCCTCCACCAGCCAGCTTCCTGCCTCACCATATTCACCGCGCTGTATATAGTCCGTCAGAATCGAACCGGCGGGGTCGGCAAGGACAAAGGCAGTCTGCGGCGACACCTCGGCGAAGTAGCGGGTTAACCCGCCTAGCGTGCCACCGGAACCCACGCCGACGGCGACAGCGTCAATCTGTTCTTCCATCTGCTGCCACAGTTCGGGGCCCGTCGTGCGGTAGTGCGCCTCCAGATTGGCTGGATTATTAAACTGATCGATGTAGTACGCATCGGGCGTTTCCTCTGCCAGACGACGGGCATAATCCTGATAGTAATCAGGGTGGCCTTTGGCGACATCAGAGCGCGTAAGCCGCACTTCTGTACCGAGTGCCCGTAGATGAAAGATTTTCTCGCGGCTCATTTTGTCTGGCACCACCAGAATCAGGTGATACCCTTTCAGTGCGGCGACCAGTGCTAGGCCGAGTCCGGTATTGCCAGCGGTGGCTTCAACGATGGTGCCACCCGGTTTCAGCCAGCCCTGACGCTCTGCGTTTTCAATCATAGACAGCGCCACACGATCCTTAATCGAGCCGCCGGGGTTCTGGTTTTCCAGTTTGACGAACAGTCGGCAGGGGCCGGTATCAAACTGGGTGAGCTCCAGCAACGGCGTATGACCGATCAGGTCGAGAACGGCGTTGGCACTTTTCATAGCATTTCACTCTGTCGAAAATGGTGGATGCCACATAGTAGATCTGCTGCAAATCGAAAATGAACGAAGTAAATCACCAAAGAATATGCATTTAAGTAATATAATATTCTGATTGGCCGTAAGGATGTGCAGAGGCGTAGCGGTGCGGGCGTATAGACTGCCAGCGAAAGGATTAATAGATCGCGTTGTGACCCCCTCTGTCAGGATAGTTGTCACCCCCATCGAAAATACTAATGACAAGATGGGAACAGAGCGTGAAACGAATTTCACCAGAACGTAAATCAGCCGCACTGGCTAAATTGCTACCGCCCTACAACATGACCGTCACCGCAGTTGCGCAGATGGAAGGGATATCGGAAGCTACTCTCTATTACTGGCGTAACAAGGCGAAAGCAGAGGGAATACCGGTGCCGGGTGCAGACAGAACTACAGACCAATGGTCAGCCGAAGCCCGGCTGGCAGTAATTATCGAAACCGCAACACTCACTGAATCGGAACTCGCCCAATACTGCCGTAAAAAAGGGCTCTTTCCTGAGCAGATTAGTCAGTGGAAACAAGGTTTTTTGCAGGTCTCTTCGCCCAATGACAAAGCGGCGCTCAAACAAAGCCAGAAAGAAGTTAAACAACTAAAACGCGAGCTGGTTCGTAAGGAAAAGGCGCTGGCGGAGGCGGCAGCGATACTGGTGCTGCGAAAGCAGTTGCGGGATTTTTACGGGGAAACCGACGAGGACGACTGACGCCCGGAACAGAGCGGCAGGCACTTATCGGTTATGTGCGGGAAGCGATGGCGTCAGGAGCCCGGCTGTCAATAGCGCTGACGGAAGCGGGATTAAGTGAACGGACGTGGCGACGCTGGCAAACGTCGAGGGAGGACAAGCGCGTCAGCGCGGTCAGACCCTCCCCGGTGAACCAGTTAAGTGAGCAGGAAGAGCAACAGATACTGGCAGTGTGCCATCAGCCAGACTACGCCAGCCTTCCCCCGTCACAAATCGTACCGGCGTTGGCGGATAAGGGGATTTATCTGGCAAGCGAGTCAACCTTTTACCGGGTACTGCGTCGTCATGGAGAGGTGCATCGCCGGGGACGACAACGGGCGGCTCAGAAGGTCACCCCGGCTACGAGTTGGCAGGCCAGCGGGCCGAATGAGGTGTGGACATGGGACATTACATGGGTTCCGTCAACCGTAAAGGGGCGCTGGTTTTACCTGTATCTGGTGGAAGACCTCTACAGCCGAAAAATCGTGGGATATGAAGTGCATGAAACTGAAAGTGGTGAGCAGGCGGCAGCCCTGATACAACGCACGGTCCTCCGGGAAGGATGCTGGCAATCCCCGCCGGTACTGCATGCGGACAATGGTGCGGCGATGAAGTCACAGACGTTGCAAATGAAGCTACATGAGCTGGCAATAAGGCCATCTCACAGCCGCCCAGGAGTCAGTAACGACAACGCGTATGTGGAGTCGCTGTTCAGGACACTGAAATATATCCCGCAGTGGCCGTCATCGGGGTTCGATACATTGGATGAGGCGTGTGAATGGGTAGAAGATTTTACGCAGTGGTATAACGAAACGCACAGACATAGCGGCATCAGGGATGTGACGCCGGGTCAGCGACATCGTGGAGAAGACGGTGTGTTGCTGAAAAATCGGGATGAGGTGTACAAAAAGGCAAAATCGCAACGGCCTGAACGCTGGTCTGGCAGAACACGGAACTGGCATCAGGTAGGGAAGGTAATGCTGAATCCAGAACGGGAAAAACAGGCAGCCTAAATCAACCGGGGGTGCCAACTATCTTGACACTTACCGCATCCTGACCATTCTGATTGGCAACCACCCGGGCACGATCTAATCCAGCCTGAACCTGGTCAAGCTGACGCATAACCAGTGCAAGTTCATCTTTTTCGGAAGCATGGGCCTGAACTACGCAAACCGAAGCCAGCAGTACACTCAGCCCAATAAATCGGCACATCTCTCTTCTCCTGTAGCGCATAACGGCGAGGAGAAAGACTGACGTAACAGGGGGATAAGCACAGCAGGAAACTGTTTATGGGATGGTGAAAATTTAGTGTGCGACTACACCATTTGTTAGAATAAGGAGGAATATTTCCTCCTTATTCACTTGATATATGGCGATAAAATAGCCAGATAACCGATGTTTAGCTTTCGAGTATGATTAATCTACTATTTCTCTCCATTTCAACTATAGCCGCTGCGTCTCGTTCAAGAATTGCCAAATCCGTACTGAACAGCACAACACGGCCATACGATGTGACAAGATCGGTAGTTTTCTCTATATGATCGCCAGACTTAACTTTACATACTGTAAATCCGTAGCTTGATAATGGTGAACACATATCCTCTATGCACACATCTTTTACCATTCCTGAAGAGGGCGAACTGAGAAAATATTCAACGGCATATTTCTTCAATGTCGGAGCATTCATGGTTTGCCTTCTAAAATCTGAAGAAGAAATGCGAGCCATCAAACCAAGGTCAACAAGGGAATGTGAATTACATTCATTCACGAGACGGGGCCCAAGCCCACCATGCATTCTTGCTCCTGACTCAACCAATACGGGGCCATCTGAGGACATTATGACTTCATTGTGGGAGCTGCCGTTAACGATCCCGAGTGAGGTCAGGACCTGTTTGACATAGTTAACGAGAGCCGAATGTTCAGTTACAGATTCAGTAATCATCTGTCGGTAAATAGGCACTCCATCTACCTGTTCTTTTATATATCTGAATATATTTACGATGAAATGCTTACCCTCATTGCTTACTGCGTCAACAACATACTCGATCCCTTCGATTTTCTGTTCTATGAGCAGTTCACTATTGCGGTTACCGGAGTAGTCTAAAGTACCGATTAAGCTATCATAAGCCTTTTTTATTTCATCAACGCTTTTACAAAAGAAAACACCTTCTGTTCCGAATGAGCGAATAGGTTTAACCACATACTCAGTGAAAGGATTATCACTGCACCACTGTAATATGCAGTTAAAATCCCCCGATTTAAAATGCGGAATATATCTGATACCTTCCAATTTGAGCTGTTTCTGCATCAGATATTTATCGCGGCGCGCTGCCGAAAGTGACAATATATTAGGCATACGATCCCATTTATCACACAGTAAATCAAATACAGAGACTCCGGGTTCAGAACCACAGATGATAAAGTCAGGCGCTTGTGTTAAATAACTCTCGATTTCAGCCACAGTGACATTCAGTGATTTATAATAAAAAACCTGTGCATAGTCTTCCTTCTTGAAGGTTGCCATAACAGCTTCGGGAAGATGACTATTTGTTATCAGAGCAATAGTCTCATATCCATAGAGTGCTTTAATTCTATTCGCGAACACTGCGCCACTTGAAAAAGGGTCAACTACCAGAACATATTTACTCTTCACTGATACATCCTTATTTAAAAATATTTTTCAAATGATTTCTATACTAGCGATATCGCTCGATGGATAAGAACAGCATGCAAGACGAATACCGTTATCTCGTTCTGTTACGGAAAGACAAAAATCAGGTTCGCTTTTAACCTCTCCACTATTCAGCCGGAATTTACAACTTCCACATATCCCCGATCGACACATACTTCTAATAGGAACCTGATGTAAAATCAGGTTCTCCAGTACAGTCTTTTTTCTGTTTACGCTCACCTGTCGGAACAGATCTCTACCGGATATAACCATATATGATTGTTCTTCCGTTTTTTCCTCTCCTAATTCTAAGGCCGTTGAGGAAGTAAATGATTCTGTTTCGACCTTTGCCATAGGAAAAATCAACCGTACTGATTCTCCTATGGCAGCAGCAAATTGAATACTCCCGCAAATAACAACTTTATCGGGTTCATAGGAAAAATTAATTTTCCGTAGATCTATTCTTCCATAACGAATGATTTCATCAACTCTGTATAACGGACTGCGTGTGACATGAATATGCAAGTTGAACCAACTACAACGCCTGTATAGATCAATAAGCTCATTTAAGTACGGAATAGCGACTAGTTCGTTAAAACTCAATACGAGTGTTACCGTATGTCCAGTGTTTTCCTCTCCATAATATCTATAATATTCTCTAATCAGTGATAGTGGAAGTGTGATGCCTATCCCCCCCGCAATCATTAGCAGGTGATTACTATTTTTAATGGTATCAAAAGTGATGTTCCCACCAACACCGACAACTTCCATTTCCTTTCCAATCAAACAGAGTTCCGTTATCCTAGATGAAACACTGGCAGTCCCTTTATTCTCGACTATAATATCGTAGCATTGTTCATCACTAACTGAGACTAGTGTATAGCATCGATATTGGGATGAATTATCTACATCCGAAAATTTGAAAACTAAATATTTACCAGGACTTAGATCAGCATCAATTACGGAAGTGTTCTCGACAAGGTTAAGACGAAACAGTCTAGTATTAGTTGTAAGTAAATAGGATTCGGAACAAATAAGCTTCATCAGAGATTGTCCATAAATAATATTACAAGCCAATTCTAGATATGACGGTTTCTGCCGAGTCAAGATAGATTTTTATCTCATTGCAACTGTCTGTTTCAGCAATAATTTCTCTGGCATACGGGAATTCAACCATATTGAACACATTCTCCCATGCACCAAGTTCGTTATCTGCAAATAAGTCAGCAGTTTTCAACATGGTCTCCCGCAGATATTTCCTTTCACTACGGCTGAGGTCTCTCACAATATCATAAGCAACATAGCTAAATACGCTAGCATGACTCCATTCATCTTCTGCATGAATTCTCGTTACTTCGTGACAGATCTTTTGAATACTGGCATCTTCCGCCATGACTTTAAGATAGTCAGTTATCAACGTTTCACTTGCACAAGCAATGGCAAATCGGCTAAGCCGCCTCTGCCACTCAGCACTACAACCCGCCAAGAGTTGCTGACGCCAGCTAATCAGATTGAAACTTGTGTGGTTTAATGGAGCAATACGTCTCCTATCATAGATATAGTTGCAGGCCATAATTGACATACGTGTGTGAAGCGCTTCATCCAAAAGGGCTTCAGACATAACATCTTGTAACTCTGCCCGGTTAGGAGCGTTCACAGGGGGTGACTTGATTATATCCTCACATGCTGGCGTTACGATGTCGCATTCAATGTATATTGTCTTCAGGTTATAGATACCCCATGCATACGAGAGGCATCTATTTTTTAGCTCATCAGGTGCCTCCTTCCATGCATCATGCAAACGAAATGGTAGAAGTGACTCACTAAAGTCTTTTTTTAATACATCAAACTCAAGGTCTGAATATTCTGAATGTTTGTTATTGACCGCTGCCCTATTTCTCCATAATAAGGAAAGTTTTTTCAACATTATCGCAACGTTCTCACTATCAGGGATCACTACATTAGTATTCATAAATTATGCCTCAGTTCATGTAACTATTAATTGCTATTTTTAACTCGAATCATGGTCATAAAAATGGAACCAGTGAGTGCAAGCACAGCTGAAATTACAAGGGCATTTTCCCAATGACCACTATCAAGAAATTTTCCATAAATGATGGCAGATAAAGCACTCCCGAGATAGAAAGAAAGTTGGCGTATACTTGTCGATAATAGTGTTCTCTCTTTCGCGAACCCCGTAATAGCAAGCGTATCAAGAAGTGGCATCAGACAATAATTAAGTAAAAGTCTGATGAAATACAGAGCGATAAAAATCGCAACTGACACATGGAGAGACTGAGCATAGATGCATATGAATGTTAGCACTCCAGAGATAATGACAGTCGGTTTAAGGGAAAACCGTTTAACCAACAAAGGCGCAAAAATTGCCCCAACAACACTAATGATTTTGTCCCCCCCCATTATAAGAGAGATTTCACTGACATTCATTGAATACGCAAGATTGAATACAATATTAATGAATCGAAATATCAAGGTAATAGAACCACCAAGAAAGGAAGATGCAACAAAAAGCACAAAAAAATTGAACCATTCTGTTTCCCGTCCCCCTGAAATTTTTACTCCCTCTTTGTCTGGCTCAACAATTCCATCTAAAGATCTCAAACGGAAATAAATCATCAATATGGCAGAAAAAAAAGATGCCAATAGAATAAATTGATAGTTTACTAGGTTATCCACACGAGAATAATAAGTTATTAGGCTAACTATAACCGATCCTACCATGGCCGCTCCCAGATAAGAAATGAAGAAGCAGCTAAATAGCGCAGTACGGCTACTAGATTCAACATTTGATCCTACCAATGAGTTTCCGAGCGATAGCAACGCAATCATGCCAGATAAGATCACTCCCAACGCCAATGCACTCGCAGTTATTGTTGTCAAGAAAGGGAGTAAAATGAAAGGAAATGCATAAATGAAAGAAGAGTAGATAAGAAGTGTTTTCTGAGAAACTTTCTTACTCAGATAAATCAAAGGCACTACTGCTGCGGCCATCATTATCATTGCAATGGCGTAAATATGTCCTGTATCTGATTTATCAATCCCACGAATTTCCAGATAGAAATTATAAACAGCATCGAACATGCCATTACTCAACCCCATTAAAAAAGTCGCAATCAGGAAATTCCTAACCGCAGGACTAAATTTCTCTATTTCTTTTAACATTTTTATTCTTTTTCTCCCTTGCTGATTAATTTCCTACCTGTAAATTCCTCAATTAGTTTTTCCCCAGTCAACCATTCGCCGTATCCTGCGGCTGTATGAATATGTCCAGCACCAGGAATTACTTTTATTTCACTTCCCCATGCGGAGGCCAACTCATGGGCTCGTTGCAATGAAAGATGCTCATCGTTATCGCTACAAATCAAAAGAGAAGTTATAGAAAGATTCTTGGTAGGTAACGGCCTTTGCTGACGAATATCCTCCAGAGCATCCTGAGCGTCAACGTCAGCAAGCGCAACCATAATTGCATACACGACCTTCTCACTATCGTAAGATTCCACCCATTGGGCTACACTAACAGCGCCGCAACTATGCCCGATTAGCACGATGTCACCTGTAGTATTCTTTATGGTCTGATCCAGACGCTCGACCCATGTTTGGCGACAAGGATTATTCCAATCATCCTGTATGACACGGATAACATTCGTATACTTCCTTTCCATGTAAGACTGCCAATGCTCAGGACCAGAGTTAGTGTAGCCAGGGACAACCAGATAAGTAGTTTCCATTCATTCCTCACATATGGGGTAATTTTTCGGATTCGATATTGATCCCAAATCGAGATGAAAGAAGTAATGATAGTTCTTCTCGGTTTGCTATTTCTTTTGAAGAAGAAGACAACCCGTCGACCTCAGTGAAAATGTTGTTACGTATACTTATCCGCCCATTTTTCGTTGGCATACTTGCCACATTATTCGTGTTGAGGAGACTTTTTGATGAATACAGAGTATAGAAATACGCCATCTCGACATCTTCAATAGTTGTTTCAATATCATGAAAAGCATAAATAGCTTCCCACGATGCATCCGGTTTACTATTTTCTTTCACTGAAACGGTCCATCCATGCTTGCGGCATTTACTTACGCGGGAAGAAAGGAAAGAGTGTTGGTGCTCATATCCATCAACTAAAAGTAAAGGCGCGCGTGGGCCTTTAGCCCCATAACCAACGTCAAATATCCAATCCTTCTCCTCTATTGAAATAATGAATATCTGGTGGGTTGCAGGGGTCAACATCGGTGTTAACAATCTAGCCAATCGGTATCTATATATAAATCCAACATGTTCTAGAAAAGGTCTAAGTAAAACAGAAAATTCGAAACAAATCCCTCCTCTCCTATTCCCTAAGATGGCTTCGGATATAGTTAAATAGCTGTTTCCCTTTGATGCATTTTCTTTCATACTCATATTTTCAAATGGAATTGAACATATATGAGCATAATGTAATTTGAAAAGGTAACTTATATCTGAAATAGGGGGAGAAGAAATATTTATACGAGAAGTGAAACGTAGTAAATCGTTCATGAAACTCTCCATGTATTTCCTACAATCGCCAGATAACTGCAACCATAGATTCCATTAAAATGGATGAATTGAAAACGTGATAATACGGATTAATTTTCAGCATGCAATGTTAAAAAGCATAACTTATTTTGTAAAAAAACATTACTTAGCTTATGAAAAGTAAAAAACACAAATATCTCATTGATTCCATATCATATAGTTACAAGTTATATAGTTATCACTATATAAACTTCCGTTTAAATAAAATAATTAAAATAAAAATAATTACCACATGTTATTTATAGATACTTCTTAAATGCTCCGGTGACTACAGATAGTATTACGCCCAACAACACCGCAGCGGGTAAGAGCAACAGATTCGGCCACACGGCAGTTGGCCAGGACAAATACAGCATGCAGGGGCCATACATAGCAGGCTTCACAAACCGCTTCGCATGATGATAGATAAAACTGGATTCGTAGCCAGCACCGTAGCGCCGTAAATCCCGACGAACCAAACCATCAACGATCCCTGTCACAGCAACCATGATAAAAAGCGGTATCGATAGCACCAAAATGCCAACCCGTATCGCAAAAATGACCGTGACATAAACCGTCGCCTGTAAGTATTCCCACAACGCAAGTGATCTTACCCGCCAATAGTGGACACGCGACTAAGTGAGTAAACTCTCTACCAGAGGTAGCTCACATGACAAAAGCCGTATCAACCAGTAAAAAACCACGTAAGCAACATACGCCTGAATTTCGCAACGAAGCCCTGAAGCTTGCAGAGCGTATCGGTGTGGCTGCCGCTGCTCGTGAACTCAGTCTGTACGAATCCCAGCTTTATAACTGGCGTAGCAAGCAGCAGAGCCAGACAACGTCCTCTGAGCGAGAAAGTGCACAGGCAGCAGAGATTGCCCGCCTCAAGCGCCAACTGGCGGAGCGGGACGAGGAGCTGGCCATTCTCCAAAAGGCCGCGACATACTTCGCGAAGCGCCTGAAATGAAGTATGTCTTTATCGAAAAGCATCGGGCTGAGTTTAGCGTCAAAGCCATGTGTCGGGTGCTCAGAGTCGCGCGCAGCGGTTGGTATGTCTGGCGGTCTCGCCGTCATCAGGTCAACTCGCGTCAGCGGTTCCGACTTGTCTGCGATGCTGCCGCGTCAGCAAGGCATTCAATCATGCCAGACAGTGGTACGGAGCCCCACGACTGGCTGATGAGCTACCGGACTATAACGTGAAAACGATTGCTGCCAGTCTGCGCCGTCAGGGGCTGCGGGCAAAAGCCGCGCGAAAGTTCAGTCCGGTCAGCTACCGGGAGCACGGCCTGCCCGTGTCTGAAAATCTGCTGAAGCAAGACTTTATCGCCAGCGGCCCGAATCAAAAATGGGCAGGCGATATCACGTACTTACGTACGGATGAAGGCTGGCTGTATCTGGCGGTGGTCATTGACCTGTGGTCGCGTGCCGTTGTCGGCTGGTCGATGTCATCGAGAATGACGGCGGAGTTGGCCTGTAATGCCCTGCACATGGCACTGTGGCGACGAAAACGGCCTCAGAACGTGATTGTTCACACAGACCGTGGCAGTCAGTATTGTTCAGCAGATTATCAGGCCATGCTGAAAAGCCATAATCTGCGAGGCAGCATGAGCGCAAAGGGATGTTGTTACGATAATGCCTGTGCTGAAAGTTTTTCCACTCACTGAAAGTGGAATGTATCCACGGTGAGTGCTTTGCCAGCCGGGAAATAATGCGAATGGCGGTGTTTAATTATATCGAGTGCGATTACAATCGCTGGCGTCGCCACAGTGCATGCGACGGTCTCAGCCCGGAACAGTTTGAAAACCAGAACCTCGCTTAGGGCTGTGTCCACATTACGTGGGTAGGATCAGGCCGAATGAGGTGTGGACATGGGACATTACATGGGTTCCGTCAACCATAAAGGGGCGCTGGTTTTACCTGTATCTGGTGGAAGAGGGGGGGCCAACTATCTTGACACTTACCGACTGCCGCAAACAAGTTTAGCCAAATCAGTTAGATTGCTCATATGAGCCTCTCAAGTCCATTCCATCAAACCCAATATCAAATCAGAAAATGCTAAGGTATGGTACACAGGTATGGTACACGGTTGGTCAATTCTAAAAATAACTTCCTAGAAAATTTTATCGAGTTACCATTTTTGGTCAAAACACTTCCAAACCATACCTTTACAAATTTGATGTCCGCTCTTCGCTCATTACCGACTATCCAATAATCGTGTTCTAACACAAAACACAGCCAGTGCAAGTCTGAGCTAATGCATTCCCGACGCAGCACAGACTTTCAGGATATCTCTTGCATCGTCGTCGTTATCTCGACGATGCATCTTTATTAGCGTGCGTGTAAGTACGCCTCATACCAGCGGCTGAGCTGTTCGGTAACCGGACGGTGTTCGGCGTTAAATGGGCGGCCATCCAGCGCTTTTACCGGGGTGATGCCTGCCAGCGTGCCGGTGACGAAAGCCTCATCGGCGGTGAGGGCTTCTGCCAGCGTAAAATCCTGAGTCCTGACCTTGAGTCCATTAGCCTGCGCGAGGTTGATAAGGGTCTGGCGAGTAATCCCGTTGAAGCAATAACGGCCCGACGACGTCCACAGTTCACCGCGGCGGACGATAAAAAAATTGGTGGAGTTACAGCTGGCGACAAAACCGTTCGGGTCCAGCATCAGCGCTTCGTCGGCACCGGCCTGTAAGGCCTGTAACAGCGCCTGAATAAGATTAAGCCGGCTGTGTGAATTCAGCCGCAGATCGAAGACGTCTGGTGTGCTGGTGCGATAGGTGGAGGTAAAGAGCGTCAGCCCGCGCTTTTTCGCTGCCGTATCGACGACCTTATACTCCGCCACGCACACGATAGTCGCGCCGCCGATAATAAAGCGGGGATCCTGATTCGGGGTATGTTTTTTCCCACGGGTAATCATCAGGCGAATATGTACGCCATCGGTCATGCCGTTGACGGCGAGCGTTTTGTAGAGAATATCGATCAGCGCCTCCCGACTGTGGCCGATATCCAGTTGGATTGCGGCGGCACCGTCGAACAGGCGATCCAGATGGGCATCCAGCGCGATCAGGCGGCCGTTAACCAGACGTAATCCTTCCCATACGCCGTCGCCGCACACATAGCCGGAATCAAAGATCGACACTACCGCGTTATCGCGATGAACAAATTCCCCATTCACATACACCTGTACGTCGTTATTACGCGGATCCTGCAAGTAGGCCTGACTGCTTTGGCTGGATAACGTGGGTTGCATTTTGCTGTTCCTGAATGTGAATGATGAATTAAAAGGCTCGCTCGGCAAACCGGGCAAGAAAAGCCTGGGTTCGCGGTTGCTGTGGGTTTTTCAGCACCTGTTCGGCGCTGCCCATTTCATGGATCACGCCATTCTCGATAAAGATGACGCGGTCGGCGAAGTGGTAGGCGAATCCCAGTTCATGAGTGACCAGCAGCAATGTGCGTCCTTCGTCCGCTAAGTCGCGGATGGTGTGCAGCACTTCCCCCACCAGTTCCGGGTCCAGTGATGAGGTCGGCTCATCAAACAGCATGATTTCCGGCGACATGGCCAGCGCACGGGCAATTGCCACGCGCTGCTGCTGGCCGCCAGACAGGTTGGCGGGGCGTGCGTCTTGCTTGTTGCTCAATCCAACCTTTTCCAACTGGGCTTTGGCGATGGCATTCGCATCATGGCGCGGCATTTTTTTCACCGACACCAGCGCTTCACGCACATTCTCCAGCACGGTCAGATGGGGAAACAGGTTGAATTGCTGAAACACCATGCCGACGCGTTCACGCACGGCGCACAGCTGCTTTTCCGGGTAGTCGCGCTGGCCTTGCGCGTTGGTTTTTCCCAACACGACGCCATCCAGTTCGATGGTGCCCGCGCTGGGAATCTCCATGAAATTCAGACAGCGCAGCAGGGTGCTTTTTCCCGACCCGCTGCCGCCGATGATGGCAATTTTTTCGCCGCGTCGTACATCCAGATCGATACCTTTCAATACCTCAACGGCACCGAAGCGCTTCTGGAGGCCGCGAATGCTCAGGACGACATCCTCATTCAGGTCTATATCTTCACGCAGAACGTTATCTTCACTCATAGCAATCCTGTGGTGCTGTCAGACTAGGGGGTGGAACGGAAACGACGCTCAAGCCGTGCGGCGAGGTAACTCCCCGGCCAGATCAAAACGAAATACAGCAGCGCCACCACGGTCAGAATTTCTAGCGGACGATAATAGGTGCTGCTCAGCAGTCGTCCTTGGTACATCAGTTCGTTGACGGCCAGTATGGAGGCCAGTGAGGTGACCTTAGCCAGCTCGATCATTCGGTTGGTGAGGGCGGGCAGCATGTTGCGTAACACTTGCGGCAGCACCACGCGCCGCAGGATCACCGCCTGCCGCATGCCCAGCGCTTTCGCCCCTTCCCACTGCCCGTGGTCGATGGATTGCAGCCCCGCGCGGAAAATCTCCGTACAGTAGGCGGCGCTATAGAGCGTCAGAGCCAGTGCGGCGGCGGCAAAAGTGCTGAACTGCACACCGACCAAAACCGGGAAGGCGTAATAAAACCAGATCAACTGAATCAGCACCGGCGTGTTGCGAAAGATTTCGACAAAGAGCCTGGCAGGGAGCGACAGCCAGCGTTTGCCAAATACGCGAAACAGACCGAGAACCAGCCCCAGTACGGTGCCCAGTACCCCCGCGAGCAGCCAGAGTTCGAGCGTGACGCCAAGGCCTTTTAGCAACACGGGAAGGTTTTGCCAGACCAGCGAGAAATCCCATTGATAGTGCATGATGTTCCTTACGTGAGCCGACGGTCTGCCAGCGACAGCCGTTTCTCAATATGTTGACTCAACAGACTAATCAGCAGCAGCAGGGTGAAATACATCACCGCCACCAGACTGTAGACTTCCAATGGTCGGTAGGTTTGGCTGTTGATCTGCATGGCCTGATAAAGCAGCTCGCTGTAGGCCAGAGATGACGCCAGCGACGTGGATTTGATGAGTTCAAACGAGCGCTCAATAAAGGGCGGGATCATCCGGCGTAATGCCTGCGGAAGAATAACCCGACGTAGCGCCGTTGATTTCGGCATGCCCAGCGCTTTAGCCCCTTCCCATTGTCCCGTGTGAATAGAGGAGATCGCGCCACGGTAAACTTCGGCATAGAAGGCACCGGACTGTGCGGACAACGCGATCACGGCGGCGGTAAAAGGCGAAAAGGTTAACGGCGTAATGACGGGCAGGGCATAGTAAATCCAGAAAAAATGCACCAGCGCGGGTGTATTACGGTAAAAGCCAATCAATATCCCAGCAGGTAGACGCAACAGTCGTCGCGGTGACATTTTCATCGCGGCGAGCACCATGCCTGCCACCATTCCGATCAGGATGCTGGTGGCACCGATCTTTATCGTTCCCCACAGTCCTTCCAGCAGTAGCTGATGGTAAGGCCAGATGGCGGAAAAATCCCACTGATAAGACATAGATATAGCGCCCCTGAAAAGTGCGTATACCCGTCATACTTCAAGTTGCATGTGCGTTGGCTACGTTCAAATACTCGTCCCGTCGTGGGCCTCGCCCTGTGGGCCAACGCCTTGCGTTGTTCAAAACGCTAACGTTTTGTCCTGAAACTCGAATTATTTAGGGTGAATTAGGAAATACGTTTCTTATTTTGTTAGAACCTATGCATCTTAGCAGGTCGAAAAAATGATAAATAAATAATAAAACGTGGTGCTAATATTCCTTTTATGTATAAACAATGATGATTTTTCGATGACTCACTCTGCCGTATTACCGCTGACGCTGCGTCTGGCGACCTTTGCGCATCGGTTGACGATTCAGGACATTCCCGCCGCATTAAGACGAAAAATTGTGCTGCATTTTATCGACAGCCTGGGCTGCGGCATTGCAGGCGCAAACAGTCAGGTGGTACGGGATTGTGCACGCGTCACCCGCCTGCACTATGCGGCGGGTAACAGCCCAATAGTGGATGGCGGAGCGCCGCTAGCCGCCATCGGCGCGGCATTTTTGAATGCGGCTGCGATCAATGCGCTGGATTACGATGATGGTTATGAGGTTGCCGGGCGCGGCATGGGGCACCCCGGTGCCACACTGGTTGCCGCCGCGCTAGCGGCAGGAGGAACGCGTCCGATCGACGGCGAAACGCTGATTTGTGCGCTGGCTGCGGCGTATGAAATTAATGGCCGGATCATTCAGTCTCAGCAGCCGAGTCCGGCGCGTTTTCAGCAGGTTTACGGCGTGTGCCAGCATGAATCCATTGGAGCGGCAGTGGCCTACGGATTACTGACGGGGTGTGATGCGGAAGGACTAGAGAACGCCATCGGTCTGGCGGCGTCGCTGACGCCGTTGCCCAGCCTGCACAAATACAACTGGCAGCAGCGGCCGCTGGTGTCTTTCAAGGATTACAATGCCCCGGCGGCAGAATCGGGCGTGCGTGGGGTAGAACTCCATCGCGGCGGGATTATCGGGCCAAGAGATGTGCTGTCCGGCGAGCAGGGATTTTGGCGCATGATGGGGTCTGATCGCTTTGATGAAACGGCATTGTTGGCTGGACTAGGAGAGGAGTGGGCCATCCAGCACGCCAGCTTCAAAGCGTATCCGGCCTGTCGCTGGATACATACCGCACTGGAATCCTTCGAGCGCGTACAGCATGATCTGGCGCTATCACCGCAGGACATTGACCTGATTCGCGTCAAGGGAAGCCAGCGGCTGGCCGCGGACTTTATGGATACGCGACCGCAAAATGCGACGGACGCGCAGTTTAGCCTGCCGTTTGCGCTGGCGTGTCTGGCTTATCGTATTCCGCGCCATCGCTGGAGTGCGGACGACGCCTTAACCAACCCAGAACTTCTGGCGCTGGCCGATAAGGTTCAGGTTGAGGTTTCTCCTGAACTTGACCAGCTTATGGCGCAGGCACGTCGGCCAGTGTTGCAGGTTGATGTTGTCACGCGAGGAAAGGTAGTGAGCGGTGAACGCATCGCGTTTCCGCTGGGCTGCGCCGAAAACCCGCTAGCGGAAAGCCGCATTATGGCGAAATTTGCGCAGAATCTCTCGTCCCGATTTGCCCCAGCAAAGGTTGCGGAGGCAACGGCGGCGTTATCCGAACTTGAGCAATGTCAGGATGTCGCCGCGCTGCTGACCCCGCTAATGCAGATGTCCTGAATCCGTTCAGGACGGGTAGCGACTTAGCTTATTTCCAGTCTTCTTTAATGACCGATGGCACTTTGCTGACGTCCACGCCGCGCAATTTGAGCGCCTGCTCATAGTAGTGCTGCGTCTTGCCGGATTGATACAGCTTGGCAAACTCGTCATTCAGGAAGTTATGGAAAGTTTGATCAGCTTCTTTACGGATTGCTCCGCTGGTACTGACTTCGATAATCGGCTTCGGCAGAATCAAATTGCCTTTGCCGACTTTAGCCTGTTGCAGCGCCAGCGCAGGGTGGAAATAGGACAGCGCATCGACCCGACCCGCGTAGAATGCCGCCACGCCTTCATCCATATTCGGGAAACGCACCAACTGCGCTTTTGGCAGACGTTTGGTCAGAATCAGATCCGGGCTGGAACCCAGCGTGACGCCGATTTTAACATCTTCCCGATTGAGGTCGTCCCAGTTGGTCACCGTAATGCCATCGCGAATCAACACGCCTTGTGCATACCAAAAGAAAGGTTGTTCAGGAAAATCGACCGCTTTTTTCCGCTCTTCCGTTGGGTCGAGCACCAGCATGGTATCGATCTGACCGGTTTGTAAGGCGGCGATGGCGTTGCCCCATGTGGTTTCCACCGTCACCAATTTTACCCCAAGGTCTTTTGCCAGTTCTTTGCCGATGTTATAGCCAATGCCGTCCCATTCTCCGGTTGACGGGTTTTTAAAATACCACGGCTCACCCTGTGCCACGCCGATGCGTAACTCACCGGTCTGTTTGATGTGCTGCCAGGTTGAGGTTTGCGTTTCCGCAGCCTGACTAAAGAAGGCGGCGCTAATCAGCGTTAACGCCATGACTACCTGGTGAAGTGAACGTTTCATTATAGTTACCTTGATGATTGAGTTTTAATCGAGGCGATATATTTCGCTCATGCAGAGTAGCGAAATACTTATAGCGAAATTAGTTCTTTTCGTCTTATCTCATTCCAGATAAATATAACGATTCATTGAGATAAAAATCACTCTGGCGCATAGTCTTCCTTGCGGTAAGGCGCGTCATCTGGGGTTGCTCCATTTCTTTTGCCACGGAGCTGGTGAACGTTGCCGCTATTTTCGGTGTTTTCCCCTGCGGCAGGGCATAGCAATAATTTCGCTATGCTTTTTAATTATGAGCAATTACGCATAATCCCCCGTTCTGTCAGGCACTGTTCTTTCAGGTACGACGAGGCAGCGTCATTATGATGATAAGTCCGCCGTTTTTGCCGCGTTCTGCATAAATAGTGCCACCATGTGCGGTGATAATGGCGGAGGCGATGGATAGCCCCAGCCCGCTGCCGCCGGAGTGCCGTCCGCGCGAATGTTCGGCACGCCAGAAGCGGTCAAAAAGCAGGGGCAGCGATTCAGGCTCAATCCCCGGCCCGCGATCGGAAACGGTAATCTGCCAGCACGGCGCGTTTTCACGCAGCGTTGTTTCACGTACCTCAATCGCCAGATAGCGGCCATCGCTGGCATAGCTTAATGCGTTTTCGATCAAAATCGAGAACACCTGTCCTAACCGTTCGCGGTCGGCAAGGCAAAAGTCGTGTTGTTCAATATGCGTCTGCGTTTGAAATCCTGCCTGCTCTAGCTGAGGTCGATACCAGGTCAGTCGCTCGGTAATGAGTTCGTCGAAGTAGAAAGGGGTCTGAACCAGTTGCAACTGCCCGGCTCTGGCGAGCGACAGGAAGTGCAGATCCTGAATCACATGATTGAGCTGTTCAAGCTGTTTGATGACCATTGTCAGTTGGGTTTTATCACGCGGGAAAACGTCATCGAGCATGCCTTGAACGCGGCCCATCGCCGCATTTAACGGCGTACGCAGTTCGTGGGCCAGCGCCGCGCTGGATTCGCGCAGTTCCCGTTCGTAGCGCTCCAACTGCGCGGTCATGTTATTAAAATCGTCTGCCAGCGTGACTAGCTCCATCGGCGCCTGTTCGACAAGCTGCGTGCGAGTATCAAATTTTCCCTGAGCGACGTCACGTGCGGCGCTGGCTATATTGGAAAATTGCTGTGACAGCGGCCGCGCCCGCCACAGAAGCACGACGACGACGGTAGGTAAGGCGATCAGAATCATGATCGCGAGCACCAGCCAGTCGGTGTTGGCAATCTTAGGCACGAAGAAATCCGGGCCATAATACTGATTGATAATCTGCTGGTAGCGAAGATTACCGTAATCTTCCTGTTTGCTTAACTGTTGAAACTCCGTCCGTACCTCGTCCGGCATTTGCTGTTCGATGTAGACATTGTTGATGGCGAAGCGCAGCCACATGAGGGCCGCAATAATCAGTATGGTGGCGAGCAGCAGTGAAATAATACGGAAACACAGCCAGCGCCACAGCGACATGTTTTCTGACAGAAAGATCGATTTTTTCATCAGGTTCACCGGAATCGATAGCCGACGGAGCGGACGGTAACGAGCACATTGATGATGTTGTGCTGGTTGAGCTTTTTCCTGAGATTGTGGACGTGCGTGTCCACCACTCGTTCCAGCGCGTCGCTTTCCGGCAGGCTGGCTTCCAGTAATTCGTTCCGCGTAAAGGCGCGGTTTGGCGCTTTGAGCAACGTCACCAGAATATTAAATTCAGTGGGAGTCAGATCGAGAACCACAGATTCGGATGGCGATAGCGCGATGCTTGCCGTCACGGAGGTGGGATCAACCGAGAGATTTTCGAATGTCAGGATCGCCTCTTCGCGGACCGCATAGCCCGTTCGTCGCAGTACGGCCTGCACCCGTGCTACCACCTCCTGTGGGTTATAAGGTTTGACGACATAATCATCCGCACCGTAGCGCAGTGCGCCAATCCTTTCCGGCTCGTCGCCGATAGCCGTGACCATAATCACCGGAATATTACTGCGCTGACGCAGGGCGGATAGCACCTCTGAACCATTCATCTTCGGTAGCATTACGTCCAGCAAAATCAAATCGGGTTTACTGGTCAGCGCCATGTGCAGACCTTTTTGTCCATCAGGCGCGATAGCAACCTGATAGCCATCGCGCCGCAGATAAGCCTCGAGCACGCTAGCGGCATCCATGTCGTCTTCAATAATTAACACCCGTTTTTCTGCCATCGCACCCTCTTGATGAAATCTTAAAAAACCACAAAACGTTTCTTGACTAAGCATCAGCATAATCCGCCACGGTGCATAAAAGCTAACACCAATTACCTTGCACCCACCAGGGAACACCATGGTAAAAGATTATCGCGTCAAAGAGGGGATGTATGAACATAACAAGAATGATTTTATCTACTAGCCTGCCCGCTATCGTGCTATCTGGCACCGCATTGGCTGCGGAATTGGAAACATCATCGCCCTCGATTTTCGGCGACCACACGGATGTGACCGTGGGCGCTGCCGCTCAAAATGCGCCGCGTTACCGAGGGAGTAAAGATCGTCAGACTACGGCCCTGCCTGTGCTGACCATTCAGCGCGGCGCGCTTTATTTCGATTCTACGCATGGTATCGGCTGGCAATACCAGTCGCCTTCCGGTTTTTATCTCGATCACGCCATCGGTTACGACATGGGAAGGGATGATAAAAACAGCCAGTGGCGTGCAGGCTCAAACCGACTGAAAGGAATGGGCAAGGTTAAAGGATCGGTAACCACCACCGTAACGGCGGGGTATCAGTTTGCGCCGTGGCTAGCGCTGGAAGCGAGCGGCGAGTTTGCGCTGAGTGAGACAAAAAGGGGAAATCACTACCGCGTCGGGGCAAAGAGCACGGTATGGCAGTCCGCGGCACAAGACGATGTGCTGGCATTGTCGGCGGACGTGTTGATGGGGGATGCTCGCTTTAACCAAACCTACTATGGCGTGACGCAGCAGCAGAGTATCCGCTCCGGGTTGGCAGTTTATCATGCTGGTAAAGGCGTTTACGGCTATGCGCTGGGGGCAAACTGGACGCATCAATTTAGCCCTGTGTGGTCAACTAACGTGGCGGTGACCTCAACCTGGCTTACTGACAAGGTTGCGGATAGTCAAGTTGTTGAACGGCGTAATGATACCGGCGCCACGCTGGCCGTTCTGTATTCGTTCTGATGTTATCTGGTAAGTGAGAGGATGTAATGATGGTCAGCCGTTTTGCTTTCTGTCTGCTGTCGGCCGTGTTACTTAGCGGCTGTGACAGCGCTGATGATGTGCCTGTGTCACCGTCCGTCAGGCCGGTAAAAACGTTGGTGGTCATGCCGGCGATGAGTCGGGAACCGGTGACGTTGACAGGGGAAGTTCGTCCTTATGAAGAAACGGCGTTAGGTTTTCGACTGGATGGTCGCATCCTTAATCGTCTGGTGGATGTGGGCGCGTCGGTAAAGCGTGGCGATGTTATTGCGACGCTTGATGCACGCGACAGTGAAAACCAGTTGCGTAGTGCACAGGCGGATTTAGCCAGCGCAATTTCGGCGGAACGGCTGGCGAAAAGCAATTTTTCCCGCATGAAGGCACTGGCTCCGGGCGGAGCGATTGCACGCGTGCAGCTTGATGAAGCGCAGGCAAATTGGGACGCGGCGGTTTCCCGCCGTGAAAGTGCGCAGGCAACGGTGAAAGGCGCGCAGGAACGCTTCGGCTATACGCAACTCACGGCCACACAGGACGGCGTCATCACTACTGTCAGCGCGAACCCCGGCCAGGTGGTGAGTGCCGGACAAGAGGTGGTGAAACTGGCCTCCCTCGACGGGCGCGATGCGGTGTTTGATGTACCGGAACGGCTGGTTAATCAGTCACTTTCCTCGCGCGTTATTCGTGTTTCATTGCTGTCGGATCCGAGCGTTCAGGCTGAAGGGCGAGTGCGGGATATCAGCCCACAGGCCGATCCCGTTACGCGTACTTTCAGAGTGAGAGTCACGTTAACTTCGCCACCCGCTGCGATGGTACTGGGAGCAAGTGTGAAGGGTGCAATACAGCAGTCTGACACGGCCGTCATTGAACTGCCCGCCTCTGCGCTTACGCGACAGAGGGAGCAGCCTGCGGTCTATGTCGTAGACACGGCAACGCAGACGGTTCGTTTGCGGCCGGTTACCGTGGCGCGCTATAGCGACACGACGATTTTCATCTCCGAGGGGCTGAAACAAGGCGATCGCGTGGTGACCGCTGGCGTCAGTAAATTACGGCCAGATGAGAAAATTCGGCTGGATGAGGAGGAGCGTCGCTGATGTCACAGGAACAACAACCCACTCGCGCCCGCTTTAACCTGTCCGCCTGGGCACTGGCGCATCAGCAACTGGTCGCGTTTATGATGCTGGTGATTATGGCGGCAGGCGTGATGAGCTACCAACGTTTGCCTCGCAACGAAGATCCGGCATTTACCATTAAGTCCGCAGTGGTGTCTGCCGCCTGGCCGGGCGCCACGGTGAATGATACGGTCAATTTCGTTACTGATAAGCTGGAGAAAAAATTACAGGAAACGCCGTATCTCGATTATGTCGAGAGCTACACCCGAGCTGGGGAATCGGTGGTTTTCGTTAACCTGCGTGATGACACGCCGCCATCTGCCGTACCGAATATCTGGTATACGGTGCGTAAGAAAATGACGGACATCGCCAGTTCGCTCCCTGATGGCGTCAGCCCGCCGTCTGTTAATGACGAATTTGATGATACGTTTGGTACGATTTATGGCTTTACCGCCGAAGGGTTTTCGCCGCGAGAGCTGCGCGATCGTGTCGAGGATATTCGCGCTGCGTTATTGAGCGTGCCGGATGTTGGCAAGGTCGACATGCTGGGCGTGGAAGAAGAACAGATCGTGGTGACGTTTTCTCCCCGACGTCTTGCCGGATTAGGGATTGATGCGCAGCAGGTTATTGATTCACTGAAAGCGCAGAATGCGGTCACACCTGCGGGTATTATTCGCACTGAAGATGAGAAGATTGCCGTGCGCGTTAGCGGGGCGTTCACCTCCGAGCAAAGCTTGCGCCAGATTACATTGCGCATCGGCGGGAAATTTGTCCCGCTGGTTGATATCGCTACGATTCACCGTGAAACGGCAGAACCACCGTCGCCAACGTTTCGGGTTAATGGTGAGAAAGCGATTGGGCTGGCAATCTCCATGGCTCCGACTGGCAACATGCTCAATTTCGGTCAGGCCATTCGCGATAAAATGAACGTGATTGCAACGCAGCTTCCGCATGGGATTGAAATGACGCGCGTGGCCGATCAATCGGAAGTGGTGAAAGGGGCAGTCGGCGGATTCATCAAAGTGCTGCTGGAAGCTGTTGCGATTGTACTGGCGGTATCGTTCGTCTCTCTTGGCAGCCGTGCCGGATTGGTCGTTGCTGCATCCATCCCGATTGTGCTTGCGATGACCTTTATTGGTATGGAGATAACCGGTATTGGCTTACAGCGTATCTCGCTCGGGGCGTTGATTATTTCGCTGGGGTTGTTGGTTGATGACGCCATGATTACCGTGGAGGCGATGGTGTCGCGACTGGAAGAGGGCTGGGATCGCAAGCGGGCGGCGGCATGGGCCTATGAAAGCACGGCCTTCCCCATGCTGACGGGGACGCTGGTGATGATTGCCGGGTTTATCCCGGTGGGGTTTGCCTCATCAAGCGCGGGCGAATACTGCTTTTCACTTTTTGTCGTCGTGCTTATCTCCTTGCTGAGTTCCTGGATCGTGGCCATTCTCTTTTCACCCTTGCTCGGCGTCTGGTTGTTGCCAAAAACGTTTCGTCACCAGCATAACGAACTGGGGCGGGTTGGTCGTCTTTATCGCCAGTGGCTGCAACAAGCGCTGGCAAACCGGGGAATGACGTTACTCATCGCAGTGCTGTTGCTGGTGGTCGCCTTGTTTGGCGCTACCCGGCTGCAAGGCGAATTTTTTCCCGCTTCGGACAGACCGGAACTGCTGGTCAGTCTGACGCTGCCGGCGAACGCTTCACAGGCAGCGACGGAAACGCAGGCGAAACGGCTGGAAGCCATGCTGAAAGACGATCCCGATGTTGACCACTTTTCCACCTATGTTGGGTCGGGCGCGGTACGTTTTTATCTCCCGATGGATGTGCTGTTGAGCCACGAAAATATTGCGCAACTAGTGGTGGTGGCAAAAAGTCTGGAGGCGAGGGACGCATTGGCCGCACGGTTGAATCAGGTGCTTGAGCGCGATTTTAGCAATATTGTGGCGCGTGTGTCCGCACTGGAGCTGGGGCCGCCAGTGGGCTGGCCACTTAAATATCGAGTCGCCGGGCCGGATATTCACCGCGTCCGTGATATTGCGCAAGGTCTGGCTAGCCTGGTGGGGAATCAGGCTGATGTTCGTGAGGTGAATCTGACCTCGGGCCAACCGGAGCGCACGGTGAACGTGGTGCTCAATCAGACGGAAGCCCGCGCCGTTGGCATCAGTTCGCAGGATGTAGCCAGCATGTTGGCGGCGATATTTTCCGGTTCTACGCTGACGTCGGTGCGCGATGGTAATCGGCTGGTGGATGTGGTCGTGCGCGGCACGCCGCAGGAACGCAGAGACGTCGCGACGATCGCTAATCTGCAAATACCGATCGCGGATGGGCGCGCCGTCCCGCTGGAGCAAATCGCTACCGTGGCGTATGGTGTCGACGATCCGATTATCTGGCGGCGTCAGCGCGAGCCGTTCATTACGGTACAAATGGATGTGGCATCGGGCGTGCGGGCTCCTGCGCTATCTGAAAAACTGGCGCCTGAGATTGAACGCTATCGTACCACGTTACCCGAAGGGTACCACATCACAGAAGGTGGCGTGGCGGCCGAGTCTGATAAAGGCAATAGTTCCGTATATGCGGTGTTGCCAGTGACGCTGTTGGTCATGCTGGTGCTATTGATGATTCAGTTACAGCGCATTTCTCGCATGGTATTGGCATTTCTGACCGCGCCGTTTGGCCTGATCGGTATTGTTGCCGCCATGTTGCCGACCGGCACACCGATGGGGTTTGTGGCGCTGCTGGGGGCGATTGCGTTGGCGGGCATGATTATTCGTAATGCGGTTATTCTGATTGGCGAAGTCGATCTGAACGTGAAAAACGGGCAGCCCGCGACAGAGGCGATTGTGAATGCCGCCCAGCATCGTTCACGGCCGATAGTCTTGACCGCGCTGGCGGCAATTCTTGGCATGATCCCGATTGCACATCAGGTGTTTTGGGGGCCGATGGCGTACGCGATTATCGGCGGGTTGATGGTGGCGACGCTGCTGACACTGCTTGCGCTGCCTGCGGCGCTGAGTTTGCTCATGCAGTGGGAAGGGCGGAAAGCGGCAAATTCTACGTCGTCTTAAGAAAAACGCGGCAGGTTGTGGCGCGACGCGTGATAGCCACAACCTGCCGAATTGTCGTTATTGATCGACGACGGAACCGTCGACGTGCAGCCGGGTTTTCAGGCCGCGACGACGGTAAGGGAAGCGGTTCTCCAGATCGTCCGCCAGCTCGATACCGATACCGGATTGCGTCGGTATTTCCATAAACCCGTCCACGCATTTGAAGGTGTTCTTCACCACGTCTTTTTTCCGTACGCCGTTTTCGACGCCTGTTGCGCCAAATTTTTCCGACAACGCCGGCTGGTCATCCCCCTTGGATACTCCAGCAGGGCAAAATTCGGAATGCTGACGGCGATCTGCAAACAGGCGGCGGTAGACACCGGGCTGAGTGGGTTGTGTGGTACGACCATCAAATCGTTGGCTTCTGCCTGCGCCGCCACTTTTGTCGCACCGGTAATGCCCCCCGCACATGCAGACATCAGGGCGCACATAGGCGACCACGTTGCGGCGAATCAACATCGCAAATTCCTGCGGATTATTCAGGCGTTCGCCAGTGGCAATAGGAATATTGATTTTGTCGGCCACCTCCGCCATGGAGTCGAAGTTATCTGCGCCGATAGGGTCTTCAATAAAATAGGGATAAAACGGCTCAATACCGCGAGCGAACACCACGGCATCGGCGGTTTTCAGACGGCGGTGAACTTCGATACACAGGTCGACATCGTTACCGACCGCTTCCCGATAGAGGCCGATGCGCTCAATGGCTTTGCCGATCTCTTTGGCGTGGGTGATGAAGTAGGGGGGCATCGCGCGACTCATCCAGAAAAGGCGTCAGATGACCAATCGCGGTAAAGCCATCGGCTTTGGCCTATTTCAGGTTGGCGATAGTTTCTTCCGTGGTGCGGCCTCCTGCATGCGCATAAACGCGCGCCTTGTCGCGGCAGCGACCGCCCAGCACGTTATAAACCGGCGTATCGTAATATTTGCCCGCGATATCCCACAGGGCGATATCGATGGCGCTGATGGCCCCCATGATGGCGGCGCCGAGCGGTACATATACTGCCAGTGGTGTTCAATACGCAGCGGATCTTGCCCAATCAGATACGTGCGCAGTGCCTCAACCGCACCTTTGGAGGCATCGAGAAAGCCTCAGGTACCGGATTCGCCAATGCCCGTTAGCCCTTCGTCAGTGGTGACCTCAACAAACATATATCGATTCGCGAGGATCACGCGCACGTCGGTAATTTTCATCAACCCTTTCCTTAAGTTAGCCTGCTTAGCATTGAGTCTAATCACACAGGCGGGCGGGTTGTCAACGCTGGCGTCCGCGACGGTAGCCGTCTTCGAACGCCGGGTGACTTAGAGGTGCCCAGACAGACGCTGGTGGATTTTGGTGCTATGGGTATCCAGCCCGACTATCGCAACCTTCGCATTATAGCGATGATAGCGGGTTTCGATCGCGTCGAGCGCCGCCACGCTGGAGGCATCCCAGATTTGGGCGTGCGTCAGATCGATGGTGACGTTTTGCGGATCCTGCGCATAGAGAAAGTGTTCGAAGAGGTCGTTGCTGCTGCCGAAGAAGAGCGGCCCGCGCACCGTATAGTTTACCGATTGTCCGTCTTCACTCACCTGCCGCTCCGCGTGAATGACGTGCGCCACGCGGCGAGCAAACAGCAGGATGGCAAAGATCACACCGCCCGCTACGCCGATAGCGAGATTCCCCGTCGAGACGGTGGCGATAACCGTCACGATGACCACCAGCGTTTCCGACAGAGGCATACGTTTCAGCGTCGTAGGATGCAGGCTATGCCAGTTCATCGTCTTGACCGCGACGATCATCATAATGCCGGCCAGCACCACCATGGGAATCTTCGCCATGATTTCGCTCAGTCCGGTCACTAACAGCAGCAGCACCAGCGCGGCGGCGAGGGTAGAAAGGCGCGTGCGCGCTTTGCCTAACTCCACGTTGACCACGGTTTGCCCGATCATTGCACACCCGGCAATGCCGCCGTAGAAGCCGGCGAAGATATTGGAAACCCCCAGTCCCCAGCATTCGCGGCGCTTGCTGGACGGCGTATCCGTGATGTCGTCGACCAGTTTGGCCGTTAACAGCGACTCCATCAGTCCGACAAAGGCAATACTCAGCGCGGTCGGCCAGATGATGTGTAGCGTTTCAAGATTGAGCGGCACCAGCCACTGAGTGAAACCCGGTAATCCGGGCTGCATAGGGCCAGCATCGCCGACATTAGGCACCGTGATGCCGGTAAAAATAGCGATTGCGGTTACCGTCACAATCGCGACCAGCGGTGCGGGAATGCTTTTCACCACATAAGGCAACAGCAGAACAATCGCGAGCGTCAGCGCAAACAGCAGCCAGACAAGCGAGGATTGCCCGTAAATATGCGGGACCTGCGCGGCAAAAATCAGGATGCCCAGCGCATTGACGAAACCGATCATCACCGAGCGCGGGATGTAGCGCATCATTCTCGCCAATCCGGCCAGGCCAAACAGAATCTGGATGATCCCTGCCATGATCACGGCAGGCAGGATATAAGCTACGCCGTGTGCGTGTACCATCGGTCCGATAACCAGCGCTACGGCTCCCGCCGCCGCCGTCACCATTGCTGGCCTACCGCCGAGGAAGGACATGGTGAAGCACAACACAATGGAGGCTATCAGGCTAACTTTCGGATCGACGCCTGCGATGATAGAAAACGAAATCACTTCTGGGATAAGTGCCAGTGCGGTGATGGTGCCAGCCAAAATCTCGCGCATCAGCAGCGAAGGAGAGCGTAATACAGCAAGCGTTGACGGCGCAGAAGGCGATGGTACCGGCGTGGCGTCGGGTGATGAAATCATATATGCAGGCTTAATTTTTATGTCATGACAAAATGCGGGAGAGGATAAATTATCGGCAGGATAAAAGATACTGTCCTTCATCGGCAGGTAGGGAAAACTCCGCGATGAAGGAAGGGGGCATTGGCGCGATATCTGCTCAATAAAACCGTTGGCAAGAGCCAATGAATCAATATCAGGAAAGGAATTTCACACCTTGCTTCAAGACAATATCGCACGCCTTGGTCTTCACCTTTTCCGCTAAAGGCGTATTTCCTATATTATTCAGATTCAGTTGTTTGCCATCGCGGGTATTCAAGAGACCTGCCAGCCCTTGTGTATAATCAGTCTGTTGCTGTTTTTCTTGCTGAGAAGTCAGACCAAGTTTATCCAACAATTGGTTTTTGATGTTTTCTGTATTGGTTGCAGAAACCAACTTCTGTTTCACGCAGTATTGCAGGATCCCTGCCGCGTTGTTCATGCTGCCGGCACTTAACGCCTGATTGCCACCATTGAGCAGCCCTGCTAATCCACTCAATCCGCCGGATGAAGCGCTATTCTGACCGAGTTGGCTAACCGCGCTGGAAAGTGAATCCTGCAAACCTGCTGCCTGGGCGTAGCCTGTAAGCATAAAAGCCGCTAAACCAACGGCACCGACTACGTTTCTGATTGATTTCATGACACCCTTACTCTCTGTTTAACGTCCACGTTGTAGAAAATACCGCGAAATATCGTACTTAAAAAGCAGAAATCTCTGCATCGTTTCTCTTCTTTTATTTGAATTTGTTACGGTTTCTACCACGTTTTTTCTGACTCCTGTCTCTATCTATCCGTTCTCCCAGGGAATTCAAGAATACGATGCTCGGACAGTCCATTAATGGGGGCAAAGGTGTGATCTCTTCTTTTTGTTCAGTACCGCCCCATCATCTGAACTAGGGCGGTTCGAATTTGTATTTATTGATAGTGCATAGCCACACGCTTCCGAGAAACACATATCTAACAACGATCAGAAGCTATATGTCACCTTCAGGCTTCCCGTGGGCGATGTTTTTCGTTGAACAATTGAACTATTGCGTGCATCACCAGCCAACTGCGTAAAACCTGCTGCGGCATCTACGCTCCAGTCTTGGTTGAGCTTGTGCGTCCAGCCCATATTCAGTGAATAGGCGTAAATTCCAGACCTGGCATCATATCGCGTAAACCCCGATGCCGCCGACTGTGATGCACTTACCCCGTAGTAAGTCTGCATGTACTTGCTGGTTCCCCAACTGCTGGTCAGCGCCAGTGTCACAGAATTTTTCGATGACGAATAGAGCGGGCTGACAATGCTGAAATGCAGGGCCTCGCCATTGTTTCGCTGAGAAATCGGCACCTCAGCCTGCAATTGCAAATTAAGCCAGTCGGTGACCTCGTATCCCAGGCCAAGCACACTGATAGCCGAGCCTTTGACGTCACCCATACCTCGCAAGTCGTCACTACCGTAGCTGAGCGAGTCGCTGTCCACGTCACGATCCTTTCGGCCTGCGCGATAACTCAGCGCAGCGCTGTAATCAAATTTGCCGATGCTGTTACCGTAACCGATACCACGCGTGGTACTGACGAAGAAACCATTTACCATAGAGTAATCAATTACCAGGGCAGTCGTGACGCGGCTTTCATCCGAACCAGAATAACGTGGTGCAACATCCGCGCCTCCCCCGAGGGTCAACTGGTTACCCTGTTGTTGTCCTGCTGCCAGTATTGGGGTGGACAGTAACGCCAGGATAAATCCCGACAACGATTTTTTCAGGGTACGCCCCGAGAGTGAATGGAGGAACTTATGGCTCAGTTCGATGTTTCTCATTAAGGAAGTCCTTGTGGATTCAACTGACTACAATACAAGCGGTTTTAAACGCCGGAACGCTCAGTTTGAATGCTGACTCTGAAGTTCTCATGAGCCCAAAATGAAGAAATACTGAAGTAAGTGCCCGTTCTGCAAACCTGATAGATTCCCTGATATCGTTTTTTCTTCAGACGTTCTTCATTCACTGTTGATAAAGTGGCTATTGTGAAAATTCTCCTAATTGAAGACGACATCGATCTTGGCAATGGCGTACGTATTGCCCTGACAGACCAAGGGTTAGATGTCATATGGGTTCGCCGTAAAGTGGATGCTCTGCATCAACTCGATGTATGCGTGCCAGAACTGGTATTGCTCGACCTCGGCCTGCCCGACGGTGATGGCATGAGCCTGCTGACGCGTCTGCGTCAGCAGTTCAAGGGAATCCCTGTCATCATCCTGACGGCTCGAGGCACTCTGCAAGATCGTTTGACTGGGCTGGATGCCGGTGCAGACGACTATCTCGTCAAACCTTTTGTTCTCGCCGAGTTATTGGCCAGGGTGAGAGCACTTGTGCGGCGCAGTTACGGTTTTCAGAATGAGGTGATAGAAATTCGAGGGCTATCTCTCCATGCGCCGACTCGTCGCGTGACAGTGAGTGAGAGTCATGTTGATTTGACGGCAAGTGAATACGCGCTGCTTGAAACATTAATGTTGCGCGCTGACCGCGTTCTGACACGTCGTTTTCTGGAAGAACGGATCTTCGGTGCAAAAGAAAATATGAGCAATGCGCTCGATGTACATATGGGAAATTTGCGGCGCAAAATCGGTGACGGCTATGTGCGAACGGTGAGAGGCGTGGGGTTTGTCATTGACACCGTACCCATTGACCTTGTACATGATTCTGTGTAAATGCCATTTCTCAGAAGTGACCGTCCAGGCGGTCACCGAACTCGATAATAAAGCGGCTCATCGCCAGCCGCCAGTTTTGGATCGACATCGTCCATTTTTTTGATGCCGACTGTATTGCCAGCCACACCACTTTCCTTACTGAGTCATCTGTCGGGAACACCTTGCGTTTCTTTATGGCATGCCGGATGACGCTGTTCAGTGATTCAATGGCATTGGTCGTGTAAATCACCTTACGGATGTCACTCGGGTACGCGAAGAATGTTGACAGATTCGCCCAGTTTGCACGCCAGCTCCGGCTGATTTGCGGGTAGCGCTCATCCCAGACCCTGGCGAATGTTTCCAGCTCCTGCAACGCCGCTTCTTCCGTCGCGGCCCCATAAACCGCCTTCAGGTCGCGAGTGACGGCCTTATAGTCCTTCCATGAGACGAAGCGCAGGCTGTTGCGCACCATATGGACTATACACAACTGGATGCGGGTTTGCGGATAGACCGCATTGATAGCGTCAGGGAAGCCTTTCAGACCGTCAACGCAGGCGATGAGAATGTCGTTCAGACCTCTGTTTTTCAGCTCCGTCAGCACATTCAGCCAGAACTTCGCCCCTTCATTTTCCGCCAGCCACATACCCAGTAGTTCTTTCTGACCATCGATATTGATGCCCAGGGCCAGGAACACGGATTTGTTGATGACACGACTATCCTGACGGACCTTAAGGACAATACAGTCAAGATAAACAATGGGATAAAGGCTATCCAACGGCCGATTCTGCCATTCAACAACCTGCTCCATCACTGCGTCCGTGACCTTTGAAATCAGGGCCGGCGACACATCTGCGTCATACAGTTCCTTAAACGTCGCGACGATCTCTCGGGTAGTCATGCCTTTGGCGTATAACGACAGGATTTGGTTATCCATGCTGGTTATCCGGGTCTGATTTTTCTTCACCAGTTGAGGTTCGAATGTGGCATCACGATCTCGCGGAGTACGCAGTTCGAGCGGGCCATCGCCAGTAATGACCGTTTTTGTGGAATAACCGTTACGTGCGTTAAGACCCGCTTTGGGCTGGTTTTTCTCGTACCCGAGATGGTGGGACATTTCAGCATTAAGGGCGGCTTCAACACTGATTTTTTTCAGCAGGCGATCGAACTGGCTGAGATCATCAGGTGTTTTAAGATTTTTGGCCAGTTCGTTAGCCAGTGCCTGTAATTGTTTTTCGTCCATAAATTAACCTGCTTTTGATGTTGGATTGAACATATCAAAATCAGGCAATTACACAAATTTATGTACAGGCTCCTTTGGGCTGGTTTTTCTCGTACCCGAGATGGTGGGACATTTCAGCATTAAGGGCGGCTTCAACACTGATTTTTTTCAGCAGGCGATCGAACTGGCTGAGATCATCAGGTGTTTTAAGATTTTTGGCCAGTTCGTTAGCCAGTGCCTGTAATTGTTTTTCGTCCATAAATTAACCTGCTTTTGATGTTGGATTGAACATATCAAAATCAGGCAATTACACAAATTTATGTACAGGCTCTACCCATTCAGAAGGGGGGGCGGTTGATGCGTAATTTTTGGCGCAATCTGAGAATCCCAACGCTCGTACGGCGAATTATGATCGCCCAGATGCTATTACTCACGCTGCTTTGGTGTATTTTTCTGACCTACATTTTATGGGATAACTTACGTAGCCCTCCAATGCTATCAGGCAGCAAAACCTATGAAACTATTCTGACATTGGTGGATCGTATGGGGGATCGCCCGCACGATCTAACCGATGTGCTGGAAACGTTCAGCGAGGCGCTGCGGGAAGGTTATGGCGGAGGTGAAGACCCAAAAATGTCAATCAGCCTAATCGTTCGGAAGAATAAAGCGATCATTTATTCATCTGATGGCGCTCCAGTAGGCGTGACAAACACCGATTATGGGATGATTCAGAAGATTCAGAGTAACGGCCGAACCTGGACTAGCCGTACTGTGAAGTCTGGTCATTCCGACACAGAGGTGACACTGGTCACGCCTGCCGGAGGTTGGAACTTCTTCATATACCTGAACTCGCGCGGATATTACATATTACCGCTGCTGGTATGCATTCCTTTTCTGTTGTTTCCCGCGTGGCTGTCAATCCGCATTGCAATGCGCCCCTGGAACAAAGTGGCAAATGAAGTTTCCTTGCGAACACCAGAAGATCTTTCTCCCTTAAAAGCAGTTCCCAAGCACATGGAACTTCGCCAAATGGTGGACGCGATTAATATATTCCTTGCCAGGGTACGAGAAAGCACGGAAAGGGAGCGGACTTTCATTGCCGATGCCGCACATGAGTTGCGTACTCCGCTGGCGGCAATGCGAGTCAATGTTGAGGCTTTACAGTCCGATGTAAGTAACGTTAGCCAACAGGAATTACTTGCAGGGATTATTCGCAGCAATAGCCGTGCTGCTCGTCTCGTCAATCAGTTGCTGGTGCTGATGCACAGTGAAGCACGCATTGACACGGTTATGGAGCCTGTACCGCTGACGACGCTAATACAAGAGCGAATGGCTGAGTTGGCACCGCTAGCTGCTGAGAGCAGAATTGAGCTTGAGTTCTACTCTCATGATGAAGTCTGGATTACAGGTGTCAGGGAACGCCTGATATCGCTGATCGATAACTTAATTGAAAATGCTGTGAAGTACAGTCCTGACGGCGGGCGGGTTGAGGTAGAAGTACGATCGTTAGATAAATCCACTCAATTGCGTATCTCAGATGCAGGGCCAGGCATCAAGGTTGAATTGAGGGAGCGGGTGTTCGACAGATTCTTTCGTGATCCCAATCAGATACAAAGTGGGAGCGGGTTGGGGCTTGCAATAGTCAAAGCGGTTGCGCAACAACACAACAGTCGTGTTTTCCTGATCACGTCAGCAGAAGGTGGACTCATGGTTATTGTTGACTTCCCAAATCACCATTCCGTCTGAAAGAAAGCACCGTTTTAGTCCCAACTCGGAGTAGGACACTTACCAGAATAATGGAGCATAAATTGAAATATTTGCCCCTGGTTACAATAGTATTTTCTATATCACTCAGCGGATGTGCCATAACCGTAAGCGATTTAAAGAATAGCGAATCGTCTTTAGACGGCAGTTTCATTAGCAAGACGGGAGCGTCCGATACTTATCGAACGCTAAGGTACATGGCAAGGCAGTGTCTGGAGTATCAGTCATATTCAGGAAATCCGGTCATCGTATTTAGTGAGTTTGACGGCGAGCGGCAAGAAGGCGAGATCAATCAAAAGTTTCTTTCAGAAGGACTGCTGATTAACAACACACTAATTGAGATAGAAAACCATGGTGGTGATAAAGCTAAGATCAATCTATACACCACGAAGAATATCTTGAGTACAGGCATCAGGTCGCCAAATATAAGTGATATCAAGCGGTGGGCTGACGGCGATAGAACCTGCTAGCATGACACTAAGCTATACAGCGAAACATCCCGCCCCAAAATTAGCCACTCCCTGAAATTGAATATTATCCACGCGTAACTTGCTTCTTTGTAAGTTTACAGCCGTGTTGAAAGGGTTATTCCGTCGATAGCTTTACTCGCCGTAGCAACGGTTCGTTGGCACGGCTAACCAGCCGCAGAGCATTTCCCGTGATGTAGTGATCCACTTTCTACGGATACCGTTACGTTGCGGATATTTGAGTCATTAAGCGCCATTTGGGGGGCACTCCGGCATCGAACCAACTTGACCACCAATCTGACCACCACATTCTCACGATGCAGAAGGAAAACGTGGGCATCAGGAATGTTTTGCACGTGAATTTGTTGGATAAGATGTTGAAAAGCAAAAATCCCGCTTAAATTTCTTTAAGCGGGATTTTCTAAATTTGGCTCCTCTGACTGGACTCGAACCAGTGACATACGGATTAACAGTCCGCCGTTCTACCGACTGAACTACAGAGGAATCGGTTAAGTGCGATGGATAATAGCGGGAGCGTTTCGGGTTGTCAAAGGCTGTTATCACTCGAGGTGTTTGATTGACGAACTAATAACCAACATATTGAAATTATTGCCCAAGTTGAGCACAGGAAAGTCGTGATACGCATCGATGAGCGGGCAAGCGTGCACTCTAAAATAGCAGGGTTTGCTTTAGGATGGTGCAGACGGGTATTCGCCCGGTGGTTGATTCTTCAGGCAAAAGCAGGGAGGTTGATTAGCAGAATCATTGCTTTTCCTTATTTTACCTGTGGCTTATCAATGAGGTATCACTTTTTCTTAGGCATAGAAACATAATATGGCGCGCTTTTTGCTACCTCTTTAGAGTAACTACTCAGGAGGCAGACATGAATCTTAGACGGCTCAAATATTTTGTGAAAATCGTTGATATCGGTAGCCTGACGCAGGCTGCTGAGTTGTTGCATATTGCACAACCGGCGCTGAGCCAGCAGGTCGCGACGCTGGAGAGTGAACTCGAAAAACAACTGCTGGTGCGGAGTCGACGCGGTGTGACGCCTACCGAGGCGGGGAAAATTCTTTATTCTCACGCACAGACGATATTGTCACAGTGTGAACAGGCAAAGGATGCGGTGAGTGGCGCACGACAATCAATGAGTGCGTAAGCGTTAACGTTTAAAGCCAGCCGTTCCCCGATGGCTGGCTATTCAATCTGACTTTCTTTTCTGACGTTCTGTCAGAAATCGATGTGTTTTTATTTTTTCGTGAACTTCATCACAATTTTCGCGTTGTCGGTCTTCTTCAAAACAGGGAGGTCATTCTTAAAAATAAAATGGCTTTTTATTTTTTTTATTTATTTGGTTTATTTATCTGCAACTTCATTTTATTGCCGCAATGTGAATATGATTTCCTTAAAATGGTAATAGACACTAGCGATCAGGCCATTCACAGTGTTACATTAATCTTCGTTATGTTTTCTCTAATCCTGTTCGTCAAGACAGGTGTTACCTTATGGGTGTATGACGGTTATTTTTTTGATTAAGGAGTTCAAATGAATAATATCCTCTCTCATCTTTTAATAAAGCTGGCAGAAAAAGAAGTTGGAGAAAAAGCGCTTAACGCGAAGATTGAATCGTTAGAGATGCTGATTTCTGCTATTGTTTCAACATTTGATGACAGCAAAATCAATGAGTTAAATAGAAAAATAGAAGGTGTGGTTGCTGATGCTTCTCAGCGGAAGGATGACCATAATTCATTAGCTTTCGAACTATTGGCAAAAAATATCAATCGAATCACAACCGTTTCATTACGGGAATAACTTTCTTATATATCAATGGTAACGACATTAATTGATCGCGTATTAATCTTCGTATATCCAATTGAGAATTATTTATATTCAATAATAGAGAATACTTCTGCTATGGGTGATTTTGCTGAAAAAACTTGAAGGCGCCGACGTTGTCCGCGCCTTTCTTGCATTTATACGCTTTACTTCACGTCAACAGCCTGCTTTTTTCGTCGAATAAACTGATAAGCAATAGCCAGAACAATAAACCACAGCGGCGTAACAATGAGCGCCTGCCGTGTATCTGGCTGTAACGTTAACAGTACAATAACAAAAGCGAAAAAGGCCAAACATACCCAGCACATAACAATACCCAATGGCATTTTATAGGATGATTCGGCATGTAGCTGCGGGCGCTTTTTACGATAGGTCAGATAAGAGCACAGGATGATGCTCCAGATGAACATGAATAAGATTGCGGAAACCGTGGTTACCAGCGTAAAGACGGTCATCACGTTCGGAATCAGATAGATCAACACGACGCCAGACAGTAAACAGATACAGGAAAACATCAGTCCAGCCGAAGGGACAGCACGTTTAGAGAGCGTGCCGAAGCTTTTCGGTGCATCGCCTTGTTTAGCCAGACCAAAGAGCATGCGGCTGGTGGAGAAAACGCCGCTATTCGCTGAAGATGCCGCAGACGTCAGGACGACGAAGTTGATCATACTGGCAGCCGCAGGTAAGCCGACAAGTACGAACATTTCTACGAAAGGACTACGATCTGCCGTAATCGCGCTCCAAGGCGTGACGGACATAATCATGATGAGCGCAAAAACATAGAACATGATGATACGAATCGGGATGGCGTTAATCGCCCGAGGCAATACGACCTTCGGGTTTTTCGTTTCAGCAGCCGTCGTGCCAACCAGTTCGATGCCGACAAAGGCAAATACGGCTATCTGAAATCCAGCGAAGAAACCACTTATTCCTTTGGGGAACATGCCACCATCATTCCAGAGGTTGGTAAAAGAGGCGACGTTGCCCGATGGCGAAGAGAATTGCATCATGACCAGTACAGCGCCAACGGCGATTAGCGCAACAATGGCGACAATTTTTATCATGGCGAACCAGAATTCCATCTCACCAAACAGTTTCACGGTTGCCAGATTAAGCGTAAGTAAGAGCAGAACGCAAAGCAGGGAGGAGACCCACTGTGATAAATCGGGGAACCAGAACTGAGAGTAGGCGCTAATCGCGACGACATCGGCGATCCCGGTTACGACCCAGCAGAACCAGTAAGTCCAGCCAGTGAAGAAACCTGCCCACGGACCAAGCAGATCGGCTGCGAAGTCACTGAATGATTTATAGTTGAGGTTGGAGAGTAATAGCTCCCCCATTGCGCGCATGACGAAAAATAGCATAAAGCCAATGATCATATAAACGAAGATGATCGACGGGCCTGCCATGCTGATTGTCTTACCTGAGCCCATGAATAGCCCAGTACCGATCGCTCCGCCGATGGCGATGAGCTGAATATGACGATTAGTCAGATTCCGTTGCAGTCCCTCTCCCTGTTCAGGAGCAAGGCCTGCGGCTTCTTTTGATTGTTCGACCATTTAAGTACACGTTCCTGTTTCTGTCTGTGATGTTTTTTGAGCTCTTTGGCGGCTCTCGTTTGCGAAAATCGAAACAAAGAAGATAGCGCAACCGCGGTACTTATTACAGCGGATGTCTGAGATAGCCAGGCATAAAGAGGGCAGATAATGATGTAAAGTGATGCTGTATATTTTTCGCCCTAAAATGAAGAGGATATAAAACGATGATAGGCATAGATAAATAGGTTGAGCAGGTTAACAAATTTACCAATCGCTAACAATGCTATTAACGCGTATAAAAAATTAATATGAAGTGTTTGACAGATGAATCAGGGAGGAGAATAATCCTCCCCGTTGGGTCGTTAGCTCAGTTGGTAGAGCAGTTGACTCTTAATCAATTGGTCGCAGGTTCGAACCCTGCACGACCCACCAACAATTTCAATGAGTTATGTTTATTTTCTTTGTTTTTTATTATTGCTTTTCTTTTTAGTTAATTTTTCTCTAATTATATCATTTCTTAAATTTATCCGTATTTCTGCGTTATTTCATCACTCTCCGGGTTTTTATTTTATCTCATTTTTTTCACAATCTTATTACTTAATAGATCGGCTTTTCTATGGCGTTTTTTATTCATAGGCACGTTAATGTTGGTGAGGATATAACGCGGCTGATGATGTTGCTGAAAGTCATCGTTCTGCGTGATGGGCATGTGTCGTACGGGCTCTGAAGAGTCACGAGAAAGTGCTATGCTTAACAGACGGAATAGTCGACAGAGCGTAATAATGATATTGCGGGTTGAACTGCTCTACATCATTCGAGTTGCAGGCAAAACGTTCACATTTTGGACAGCGCAAGGCGTTTGCCCTTTTAGGGCGACGTGCGCAGAAGTACACATCAGTGTGCTGAGTCGTGTAGCCAGCGCGTATGTAGCTTGAATATGACGAGTTTGCACAGGGCTGTGTTCACATCCACTGGGGCGGCGTTTAGAAGTAGCTGGAGTTTCCTGGTTAGCCATAAGCAAGTTTCTGCTTGATTTCGGAGGGTCATATGGGATTCGAAAAATTACTGGCTGTCATAGAAAAAAGTCACCAGGATCCAAAATCGGTTATCTCGTTGTCTGAACTGAGTCAGGCAATCCATGAAATAATTTGTACTGAAAGTTCTAAAGAGTACAAAATCAATGAATGCTTCACCGAGCTGAGAGAACTGGTTGATGAAAGAAAATCACTCTCGAGGAAACAGCTTCTGGATAAAGCGTTGGTGACAGAATTATCGCAATATAAAAAGAAAGAAGAGGCGCTACTTTTGAAACTCATCAGTATTGGAAATAAATAGACGAGAGTCTCTATTTTCTAATCAGTATAGCAACACTAAATATCACTACACCGCCAGAGCAAATTATTAACATGGCGGTGTAGCAAATAGTGCTATTTACGGTAGCTGGTTTTGATCTGTTTAATCGTGTTATCAAAAACAGCGGCTTGCTCGGCATCTTCCAATTGAGCAATATATCTTTCCATATTGATGATAACTTTACCGGCATCTGCCTGGCCGATTGATTTTAATAACAGCGTAACCATCGCCTTCAGGCAGGTAACCTCGTGGGCCAGTGTTTCAGCGGATGCGGCAGTAGAAAAATCTGCGTTGCTCATGTTTTCTCCTCAACAAGAAAAAGATGTTTTTCTTCGCCTGCTGCGGGCGTTACCGCTGGTATGGCAGGCAGAACCAGATGAACGGGAGTATACCATAAAGCATATTGTGGATTGATATTATTCGTGGATAACGCCATTTTAGTGACTGTTTTTTATGCATTTAACTTATTAAAAGAGCGTCTATATTCTTGGTTTTTTTTCGTGGTAAAGGCTATAGATGTGTTTCGTTTAATACATATGATGTTCACTATGGACGTGCTTCACTGAATATATTATTTGTATAATAAAGTGATAGGCGATGATAAAATTCCCAATGATATTCCGATTACAATAGTGACTTTTTATTGACATTTAAGATGTAAAGCCAATTGCAGGCCATTTGATTTGCATTGTTTTTTATACATTTTGTGCCGCCGGACTGTTTATACTGCGTGGCGTATTTGAAATGTTAAGAATGTGATCGACATACACCATCAGCTTGACGATATATTGTTATGATCGGGAACGCGCTTTATTCTTTCTCGGCATATTTTAAAATACATATTCATATAAATCAGTGTTCATTATTTTTTGAAACCAACGTAGTATCACCTGCAAGCAACTTTTTATGTAAGTGTTACTCCCTTTTTTGGAGAATTATTCTTTGATTAGCGTTTTTCTTGTTGATGACCATGAACTGGTGCGGGCAGGGATACGACGCATTCTTGACGATATCAAAGGTCTGAAAGTGGTTGGTGAGGCATGCTGTGGTGAAGATGCCGTTAAATGGTGCCGAAGCAATGATGTGGATGTTGTCCTGATGGACATGAGCATGCCGGGGATCGGTGGGCTTGAAGCAACGCGTAAGATCCTGCGTTTTACTCCAGATATAAAAGTCATCATGCTCACTATTTATACGGAGAATCCACTACCCGCAAAAGTAATGCAGGCCGGAGCTGCGGGATATGTGAGCAAAGCTGCTGCCCCTCAGGAAGTCATCTCCGCCATTCGAGCAGTACACGCAGGTAAACGGTATATTGCTTCTGATATCGCCCAACAGATGGCATTAAGCCAGCTGGAACCGCAAACGGACGCACCGCTGGAGTGTTTGTCTGAACGCGAATTACAGATTATGCTAATGATAACGAAGGGGCAGAAAGTGACTGAAATCTCAGATCAACTTAATCTTAGCCCTAAAACTGTGAACAGCTATCGTTACCGTATGTTTAGCAAGCTGAATATTAACGGCGACGTAGAGTTGACTCATCTGGCTATCAAGCATGGGCTTTTTACCGCGGAGACATTGTTAAGTAGTGAGTGAGAGTTTCGATGCTTTGGCATTTTTAAAAACGGTAACGAGCCAGCCTGGTGTCTACCGTATGTATGACGCGGGTGATACGGTCATCTATGTCGGTAAGGCAAAAGACTTAAAAAAACGGCTTGCCAGCTATTTCCGCAGTCATGTCGCCAGCCGTAAAACCGAGGCATTGGTCAAAAGCATCAAGTATATTGATGTCACGATCACGCACACAGAAACTGAAGCCTTACTGCTGGAACACAATTACATTAAGCTTTATCAGCCGCGCTATAACGTCTTGCTGCGCGACGATAAATCCTACCCCATGATTTTTCTGAGCGGTGATACTCATCCACGTCTGGCTGTTCATCGTGGTGCCAAGTATGCGAAGGGCGAGTATTTCGGCCCATTCCCCAACGGCAATGCCGTGCGTGAAACGCTGATATTGCTGCAAAAACTGTTTCCTGTGCGCCAGTGTGAGAATAGCGTTTATCGCAACCGCTCTCGTCCTTGCCTGCAATATCAAATCGGCCGCTGTCTTGGGCCTTGCGTTAGCGGTTTGGTAAGCGATGAGGATTATCAGCAGCAGGTTGACTATGTCCGCCTGTTTTTGTCTGGCAAAGATCAACAAGTACTGAATCAACTCATTTCTCGAATGGAAGCCGCCAGTCGCGACCTGAATTTTGAAGAGGCGGCCCGGATACGCGATCAGATTCAGGCGGTCCGACGGGTGACGGAAAAACAATTTGTTTCCGGCGACGGTGAAGATCTGGATGTGATCAGTGTGGCTTTTGATGCTGGCATGGCTTGCGTCTATGTCCTGTTTATCCGGCAGGGAAAAGTGCTTGGCAGTCGGAGCTATTTCCCCAAAGTGCCTGGTGGTACGGAATTAGGGGAAGTGGTGCAAACGTTTGTTGGGCAGTTCTATTTACAAGGAAGCTTAGGCCGAACGCTTCCTGCAGAAATTCTGCTTGATTTTACTTTGCCCGATAAAGACGTATTAACGGAGTCCCTGACGGCGGTTGCGGGGCGAAAAGTGCAGATTCAGACGAAGCCCCGCGGTGATCGCGCTCGCTATTTAAAACTGGCGCGGACGAATGCTGCCACTTCATTAGTCACAAAACTGTCTCAACAATCCACAATTCATCAGCGTCTGGCTGCATTAGCAAGCGTCTTGCAACTGCCGGAAATTCATCGCATGGAGTGTTTTGATATCAGTCATACGATGGGTGAACAGACTGTGGCATCCTGCGTGGTATTTGATGCGAATGGTCCGTTACGTTCCGAATATCGCCGCTATAATATCAGTGGTATTACGCCCGGTGATGATTATGCTGCCATGGCTCAAGTCCTCCGACGTCGTTACGGTAAAGCGCTGGATGAGAGTAAAATACCTGATGTCATTGTGATTGATGGCGGGAAGGGGCAACTCGGTCAGGCTCAAGCCGTATTCGACTCGTTACAAGTATCATGGGATAAAAATAAGCCTCTGCTGCTTGGGGTTGCAAAGGGCAGCGATCGTAAAGCTGGATTGGAAACCCTGTTTTTTGAGGCAACAGGCGAGGGCGTGGCACTGCCACCTGATTCTCCTGCGTTGCACGTTATTCAGCATATTCGCGATGATTCACATGATCATGCGATTGGCGGACATCGTAAAAAGAGAGCAAAAGTCAAGAGTACCAGTACGCTGGAGCTTATCGAAGGTGTCGGCCCTAAACGTCGTCAAACCCTGCTGAAATACATGGGGGGGCTACAACCGTTGATGAATGCCAGTATTGAGGAGATTGCAAATGTTCCAGGAATTTCGCATGCATTGGCAGAAAAGATCTTCCATGCATTGAAACACTAGGGACAATGTAGCAACATACTCCTAGTATCCACTCCAGCCAGATAGTTACCTAAGCGCTATGCAATTTAATATACCGACGTTGCTTACCCTGTTTCGTGTTGCTCTTATTCCGTTTTTTGTGCTGGCGTTTTATCTTCCGTTCGTCTGGGCACCACTGCTTTGTGCGCTGATTTTCGTATTTGCTGCCGTGACGGATTGGTTTGATGGTTTCCTTGCCCGCCGCTGGAAACAGACCACGCGTTTTGGCGCCTTCCTTGATCCCGTTGCGGATAAAGTGATGGTGGCTGTCGCGTTGGTGCTGGTTGCGGAATACTATCATTCCTGGTGGATTACGCTGCCAGCAGCAACGATGATCGCGCGGGAAATCATTATTTCCGCCTTGCGCGAATGGATGGCTGAAATTGGCAAAAGAAGTAGCGTCGCCGTGTCGTGGGTAGGAAAGGTGAAAACTACGGCTCAGATGATGGCGCTTTTTGCTTTGCTATGGCGGCCGGAACGCATTGTTGAAGGTGTTGGTGTTGTGGCGTTGTACATCGCGGCGGTGCTCACTTTCTGGTCCATGTTCCAATATTTAAACGCGGCGCGTCACGATTTGCTTGAACCTTGATCGAAGCGCCGTAAAAATCAGCAAACGAACGTGGTTGCTTGATAATTCTGTTGACTCATCGTGTCAGGTCAGTAGAATGCACCGCATCAACAGCAACGCTGGTTTGTAAGAAGTTAAAAAAATCAGTAAGTTCTGTGTTGCGGGAATAGCTCAGTTGGTAGAGCACGACCTTGCCAAGGTCGGGGTCGCGAGTTCGAGTCTCGTTTCCCGCTCCAATTTAAAGCATCGGCAATAGCGGATGTTGGTCATTGAGACCTGAATATTTTGGCGCGTTAACAAAGCGGTTATGTAGCGGATTGCAAATCCGTCTAGTCCGGTTCGACTCCGGAACGCGCCTCCAATATTTATGCCCGGGTGGTGAAATCGGTAGACACAAGGGATTTAAAATCCCTCGGCGTTCGCGCTGTGCGGGTTCAAGTCCCGCCCCGGGCACCATTGATACATCAATAGACGTCAACCGACGTCTATTTTTTTGCCTAAAACCCACGGTTTTACTGGCTTCCCCTTCATTCCATACTCTCCCAACGTCAACGCAATTCAACCTACATCAACTTGCTTGTGAGTATACATCTGAGTATATATGTTGGTTCTATCTTGCTCTGTATACTCACCGTAAGCACCAATGAGGATATTGATAATGGCTCTGACCGATATCAAAGTGCGTTCGGCAAAACCAGAAGAAAAAGAGTATTCACTGACTGACGGTGATGGGATGTTTCTGCTGGTTCATCCCAATGGTTCCAAATACTGGCGGCTGCGTTTTCGTTTTGGTGGCAAGCAACATCTCATGGCATTAGGCGTTTATCCTGAAGTCTCTCTTTCTGAAGCGCGTCAGAAACGGGATGACGCTCGGAAGCAGGTCGCTGCGGGCATCGATCCCCGCGAACATAAGAAAGCGGTAAAAGCCAAACAGGAAGAGGATGAAAAGACCTTCGAAGTTGTGGCTCGCGCCTGGCACGCCGACAACAAGAAGTGGTCGGAATCCCATGGCGAACGTATCCTGAAAAGCCTGAGCGACAATATTTTCCCCGCTATTGGCAGCACACATATCGCAGATTTGAAAACACGCGACTTGCTGACACCGATTAAAAACGTTGAACGCTCTGGACGTTTAGAAGTGGCTAAGCGTCTAAAACAACGTGTGACTGCCATCATGACCTATGCCGTACAAAATGGACTGATTGACTATAACCCGGCGCAAGATATGGCAGGGGCAATTATGCCCGGCAAAGTCGAACACCGCCCTGCGTTGGAACTCGAACGCTTGCCTGAACTTCTTGGCCGGATCGACGGTTACAAAGGTCGTGAATTTACCAAGTGGGTTATTAACCTCTCCCTACTGATTTTCATTCGTTCCAGCGAACTCCGTTTTGCCCGCTGGCCGGAAATCGACTTCGAGCGTGCCTTATGGACGATTCCCCCAGAGCGTGAACCAATCCCCGGCGTGAAGTTCTCCGAACGCGGTTCAAAAATGCACACGCCACACCTTGTTCCACTAAGCCGTCAGGCTCTGGAGATCCTTAAAAAGATCAGAGAAGTGAGTGGGCATTGCGAGCTGGTTTTCATTGGCGATCATTCGTCACGAAAACCTGTTAGTGAAGGGACGGTAAACAAAGCGCTGCAAACCATGGGCTACGACACCAAAACGGAAGTATGCGGTCATGGCTTTCGCACCATGGCCTGTAGTTCGTTAATTGAGTCAGGGTTGTGGTCTAGGGATGCGGTAGAGCGACAGATGAGCCATCAGGAACGTAACGGTGTTCGTGCTGCGTACATTCATAAAGCGGAGCATCTGGATGAACGTCGTTTGATGTTGCAGTGGTGGGCGGATTTTCTCGATGCGAATCGGGAGAAGGCGGTGAGTGCGTTTGATTTTGGGAAGTTATTGGCTGGCTAATTCATAGTAAATAACAGGTTGTAACTCTGGAAAGCGTTACAACCTAATAAAGTAGAATTATTAAAAGAGCTATTTTTTTGAACATTATTTTGACCTATAAGACTGTATACACACGCTGGTAAAGGAGGAAGCACGTATGACGCCAGAAGCGAAGGCGCGCCAGATAATCGATTCGAGGCTAGAACAAGCCGGTTGGATTATTCAGGATATGAAGCAAGTTAACCTGTCGGCAGGCCTTGGTGTAGTGATACGTGAATTCCCCACAGACAGTGGACCTGCGGATTATGTGTTGTTCATAAACCGGGATATGGTCGGCGTCATTGAAGCTAAAAGGGATAGCGTTGGTGAAAATATTACAGTAACTGAGACTCAGTCTGACCGTTATGCTTCGGCCAAACTGAAATGGCGGAAAGACTCGTCTCCTCTGCGTTTCCTATTTCAAGCTACGGGGCAAATCATCCGCTTTACTGATAATGCGGATCCCTCCCCGCGCTCGCGCGAGATCTTCCACTTCTTCAAACCGGAAACCTTGGCAACCTGGCTGGATCAACCAGAGACCCTGCGACGCCGTTTGGCCGAGCAGATGCCTGCCTTGCCAGAGCGTAATTTACGCGACTGCCAAATTAGTGCAGTAACTGGTCTGGAAGCATCGTTGGCCCAGAATAAGCCGAGAGCTTTAGTACATATGGCTACTGGTGCGGGCAAAACCTTTACGGCGATCACTTCGGTGTACCGATTGCTTAAATTTGGCGGTGCTAAGCGTATTCTCTTTTTGGTGGATACTCGTAACCTCGGCAAACAAGCACATCAAGAGTTCATGGCTTACACTCCGCCGGATGATGGGCGTAAGTTTACCGAACTCTATAACGTACAACGTTTGAATTCTCCGAATGTCGATCCTCATGCGCAGGTGTGTATCAGCACCATCCAACGGATGTATTCCATCCTAAGTGGAGAGCCTATAGACGAGTCGGCTGAAGATGTTTCTCTTAATGAGGTGCAACAAACCAGTCGGCAAGAAAAGCTGGTCCGCTACAATCCGCTTGTTCCGGTAGAGACTTTCGACTTCATCATTATCGATGAATGCCATCGAAGCATTTACAACCTTTGGAAGCAGGTTCTCGATTACTTTGACGCCAGTTTGGTAGGCCTGACCGCTACCCCTGATAAGCGTACCTTTGGCTTTTTTAACGAAAACATTGTGGCTGAATACACTTATGAACAATCAGTCGCTGATGGAGTCAACGTCGGTTACGACGTCTACGAAATCGAAACGGAAATAACCAAGAAAGGTTCTGAACTTAAAGCTAAAGAATGGGTGGATCATCGTGACCGACAAACGCGCAAAAAGCGTTGGAGTGAAACTGAGGAAGATACCATTTATTCAGGGAAAGAGTTGGATCGTTCTGTAGTTAATCCCAGCCAGATCCGCAAAGTGATCCTTGCGATGAAGAATGCAGTTGAAAAACAGATCTTTCCATCCCGGCAAGAGACACCCAAAACACTTATTTTTGCTAAAACAGACAGCCACGCTGATGACATCATCAATATAGTGCGTGAAATCTATGACCAAGGGAATGCATTTTGCAAGAAAGTCACTTATCGATCGGACGAAGATGTGGATAGTGTCCTCAGTAGTTTTCGTAATGACTACAACCCGCGTATCGCTGTGACAGTGGATATGATTGCCACTGGTACGGATATCAAACCGTTGGAAGTTCTGCTGTTTATGCGTGATGTTCGCAGCAAGGGTTACTACGAGCAGATGAAAGGCCGGGGTGTGCGATCGCTTGATAGCGATAGCTTGAAGCGTGTGAGTAACAGTGCTGACGGCGCGAAAAGCTGCTTCGTACTGATTGATGCTGTTGGGGTGGAGAAATCGCTCAAAACTGAGAGCCGCCCACTAGAGAAAAAGCCGAATATTGCGCTGAAGGATCTACTTCAGGGTGTCGCGATGGGGAGTAGGGATGATGACACCGTTTTGTCACTGGCTAATCGTCTTGTCCGGCTAGCCAAACAGTTGGATGACAAAGCCAAGGCTAGGATTGAAGAAGCCTCTGGGGGACTGAGTATTGGTGATCTCGGTAAAGGTTTGATCACTGCACTGGATCCCGATGCTATTGTTGCTACAGCGCTGGATATTACTCTCTCACAGGGACTCACCCGTAACGAAGAGACCTTATTGCCTGAGGAGATAGCTGCTGCTCGTGCTGGCCGTGTCGCTGAAGCTTGTGCTCCTTTTGATAAACCATCATTGCGTGATGCTATTGAGAATGCTTGCCGTGAGCGAGAGCAACTGATTGACCATATCAACCTGGATCAGGTCATCTTCTCCGGCTTCTCTGAACAGGCTGAGAGCCAAGCTAAAGCTAATATTGCTGAATTTGTGAGTTATATTCAACTGCATAAGGATGAAATTGCTGCACTTAGCTTCTTCTATCAACAACCTTACCAGCGACGGGCATTGACCTTTGACATGATCGAGGAATTGCACGAACATCTCGCCAAGCCGCCATTGATGCTGACCACTGAACGACTATGGAGTGCCTATGAGCGGGTTCAGACTAACCAGGTCAAGGGAGTTGAGCGCAAACGTCAACTCACCGATCTGGTCTCGCTGGTCCGTTTTGCACTGGGGCTGGAGAGTGAACTCAAACCTTTTGCCGATGAGGTAGATAAGCGCTTCCAGACCTGGATTTTCCGCCATAATGCTCAGCGAGCTAGTGCCTTTACCCCAGAGCAAACCGAATGGTTACGCTTGATTAAAGAGCATATAGCCAGCAGTTGTAGTATTCAGCGCGATGACTTTGACTACGCCGAACTGGCCGATAAGGGCGGGTTGCAGAAGGCCTGGCAACTATTTGATAAGGAACTAGATACCTTGATAAACGAAATGAATAAGGAATTGGTGGCGTGAGAGAATTGCCGTGTGGATGGGTATATGCCTGCTTACCTGAACTCATTTCTAATGATGGCATTTTTGTAGACGGTGATTGGATTGAGAGCAAGGATCAAGATCCCACTGGTGACATTCGACTTATTCAACTTGCTGATATTGGCGATGGTCGGTACTTGAATAAGTCGAATCGTTTTCTCACACACTCAACTGCTATTGAATTGGGGTGCACATTCCTAAAACGTGGCGATGTGCTGATAGCTAGAATGCCTGACCCATTGGGGCGGGCATGTTTGTTCCCCGGCGATAATAAACAGTCAGTAACAGTGGTTGATGTGTGTGTTGTCCGAGGAAGAGAAGAGCATTTTGATCGCTCTTGGTTGATGCATTTCATCAACGCACCATCATTCAGAGCCGATATTCATTCATTGCAAAGTGGTTCAACACGAAAACGAATTTCTCGCGGTAACTTAAGTACTTTGAAACTACCAGTGCCTCCCCGTGCTGAACAAACCCGCATCGTCACCAAACTCGAAGAGCTACTGGCAGATCTCGATGCGGGTGTAGCCGAGCTTAAAACTGCACAGAAAAAGCTTTTCCAGTATCGCCAGTCATTGCTCAAAGCCGCCGTCGAAGGGACTTTGACAGCAGAGTGGCGAGAGAGCAACCCACCGTTCGAGAGTGGATCACAACTGTTGGAACGCATTCTGCTTGAGCGCCGCGCTCGCTGGGAAGCCAAGCAGTTGGCCAAGTTTACCGAGCAGGGCAAAAAACCACCGAAGGACTGGCAGAAAAAATACCCTGAGCCGGTGCAACCCGATACTACTGATTTACCGCAACTGCCGGAGGGGTGGGTTTGGGCGAGTGTGGAACAAATTGCTTCTGATGAACAATACAGCCTTGCTATAGGACCATTTGGCAGCAACCTTAAAGTTTCTGATTACCGTGCTTCAGGTGTGCCTTTGGTCTTTGTTCGCAATATTCGCTCAGGCAATTACGGTGGTGAGAACACCAGGTTTGTATCACAGGTAAAAGCAAACGAGCTAAGTGCGCATGGTGTAATGCCGGGTGATGTCATAGTTACAAAAATGGGCGAGCCACCAGGGGATGCAGACGTATATCCAGACGATCAGCCTCCCGCGATTATCACGGCAGATTGCATAAAAATTCGATGCTGTGGCGAATTAATGAACCCATTATTTTTGAAAATAGCGATCAATTCGAATGTTGGAAAGCGTCAAATTGAGCCAATGACTAAAGGTGTAGCCCAAAAAAAGGTAAGCCTTGGTCGATTCAGTAAGTTAGCGGTCCCTGTACCACCAGCCAATGAACAATCTCTAATTGTGCGGATGGTTGGCGAAGCAGACAACGATGCTTTTGTACAATTGGCTGCTATCGATTTATCGCTCAAACAATGCAGCGCCCAACGCCAAAATATTCTGCGTGCCGCATTCTCTGGGCAATTAGTAACGCAGGAGCCTAATGATGAACCTGCCAGCGTGCTGCTGGAACGCATCCGTATCCAACTCGCGGAACAAGCTAAACAACCTAAACCGCGCAGAACCAAGAACAAAAAAAAGGAGCTCTCGACTGTGACCCGCAAATTAGTTGATGTACTCACTGAAGCGAGCGACTGGTTACCAGCACAAGATGCTTTTCAGCTCTGTGGGATAGCTGATAGTGCTCAAACCGAAGAGGTTGAAATGCTGTATGCCGAGTTGCGAGTGTTGGATAAAGATAAACGGTTGTTAGTTGATGTGGTCATGGACGAAGAAGGCCGCAAAATTGGCGATCGCCTAAAGTTGGTAGGTTAAGCTATGCGTTTGGATAAGCTCACTATAGGCAGCCCTAAAGACAGCCCAACCCACCAGTTCAAAAACCTGAAGAATGTCATTATCGATTTCGATCAGGATCATTGGGTTACTGTGGTAATTGGTTGGAACGGTACGGGCAAGTCAAATGTGCTAGAGGCACTGGCTATAATTTTTCGTGATTTAATCGCCAAAAAACGCTCGCCAGTTTTTGCCTTTCAGTTGTCTTATCGTATGGGGGCTGGCGATAGTCTCCGGTACATTCATATTGATGCTGATCCTGATCGAGAAAAAGAATCTTTTATTATCCATGTTGCGACGGATGCAGAGGCCCATGGTAAGGGAACTTTCGCTCCCTTCCTCGATGGGGAGGGAGATGTCTCAGCTCTACGTGGCAGAGTGATAAAATTTAGTACCTTTTTGAATGCTGGTGTTGAGCATCTTCCTCGTTATGTATTCAGCTACTATTCGGGCGAAAGTTCGCGTATGCACGAGATTTTCCGGCCTTATTTGGAAAGTTATGATAGTAAGCTACGCAATGGTGAAGATCCTGGCTTAAAACGATTGTTCTATGCCATGCCGGTACACAGCCAATTCGTCCTGCTCGCTTTTCTGATTCAACAGTCTGATATTGTTAGGAACTTTCTGGATGAGCATTTAGGTCTCGATCCAGATGAGGGGATTGAATCTGTACTGTTTGTGTTGAGACAACCACCATGGAAATCCAAAGCTCCAGATGGGGATAGTCGCTTCTGGAATGCACGAGGAGTCGTGCGTGATTTCTTATCGCACCTCTATGACATTGCATTGGCACCGATTGAGGTATCACGGCGTGTGTCAACTTCTATCTGGAACAAAGAAACACTGCAATTTAAATATCTCTATATAAAGGATATTGATGCGCTGCGGCGCTTGGTCGGCAGTCAAGCGCCAGCCGAATTCTTTCGGGATTTGGAAAGCACTTATGTCTCTGAACTGATCGAAGAGGTTCGTATTCGCGTTCGTTTAAAGAAAAACGAAGGGTATGTGACCTTTCGAGAGCTCAGCGAAGGCGAACAACAGTTACTGACAGTACTAGGGCTCCTGCGCTTTACTGCCGAAGACGAAAGTCTGTTTTTATTGGATGAGCCGGATACTCATTTGAACCCTAGGTGGAGTGTGGATTATATCTCATACCTAAAACAGTTTATTGCTAGTGGTACTAAGCAAGAAGAGACAAGTCACATCTTACTGACAACTCATAACCCACTTGCTATTGCCGAACTGGATCGTGAACAAGTACAGATCCTGCGGATGACCAAAGAGAATGAGCAACGACGAGTTGTGGCCTGTTACCCAGAGATGGCTCCACGAGGGATGGGGTATGCGGCAATCGTGACCAGTGATATGTTCGGGATTGCATCGTCACTCGATCTCCCAACACAGGAACTTTTGGAGACCCAGCGAGCTTTCGCAGCCAAGGAAAAACTTACCGAACAAGAGCAGAATGACTTAGACCTCACAAACGCGCAATTGGATCGGCTTGGATTCCGCTTTTTCCACCCCGATGACGAGTACTCGCGCTACTTACGGTTGCGCAATGACCTGCTGGTTCAGAAATTTGAAACAGCACAGCCCAAACAACTCGCCACACATGTGGTGCAAATGTCTCGGGCTGAGCGCGAGGAACTGGCTAAACGGCTTATCGCCGAACTGCTGTCCGGCTCTGCGAATCCACCTGAAGGGGCTGCTTCATGAGGTATGTCGATCGCTCAAGACTTGTGAAGCCAACTGGCTGGACTCAACGCTCTCAAACTGCTGCTCAGGCAGTCGCTACTGGCGAGAATCCGAACGACTACGATCAGGTTTGGCGTGCCCTCAAAGATGGGCTGGCTACGCTTTTACACGACAAATGTTGGTACTGCGAATCCCCCGTGGACCGGTCAGACAACGCTGTTGATCACTTCCGTCCAAAGAATCGCGTCAGTGATGCAGCCAATTTTCACGCAGGCTATCGCTGGTTGGCTTTTGACGAAAGCAATTTCCGCTATGCTTGTACCTTTTGCAACAGTCGGCGTAAGGATCAAGAGGGTGGTACAGTTGGTGGTAAGGCTGATCGCTTTCCTCTGGTTAACGAAGCACAGCGTGTTTACTCAGTAGGGTCTGTAACTGCTGAGCAACCACTGTTACTAGACCCTTGCGAGATTTCAGACTGGCGCCTACTTGGTTGCCATCAAGAAAATGGTCAGCCATGTGCAGCCAGTACTGACCCTATCTCTAAGCAACGAGCTGAAGCGTCCATCGAAATTTATCACCTTCACTACGAACCGACATGCAAGCGACGCCATGCTGCAGTAGTTCAACTGATGTCTGATATAGATGAGGGCAAACGCTTATTCGAGCTGGCAACGCAAGATCTAAATCGCGCGGGTGACTTCAAGGCCGTTGCTGCGCGATTGCGACGAGCCATTGACCGCGATTCGCCTTACAGTGGCGACATGCATTTTCTTCTACGGGGGCAGCGAAGCGAAGCTCATCCCTGGATACAAGAACTCTTAGAGGCCTGATATGAACGCAAGCACCCTTGTCCAGAAACTTTGGAATTTCTGCAACACTCTTCGCGATGACGGTGTTGGCTATGGGGATTATTTAGAACAGTTGACTTATTTGCTGTTTCTGAAGTTAGCTCACGAATATGCACAAGAGCCATATAACCACGAAACAAAGATTCCTAAAGGCTATGACTGGGACAGTTTGAGCCGTAAAACAGGGGAACCGTTAGAAGCCCATTATTTGGCAACTTTGCATAAACTAGGGCAGCAATCAGGGATGCTTGGAGCTATCTTTTTTAAAGCTCAGAATAAGATTCAAGACCCAGCCAAGCTCTCTCGGTTGGTTCAGCTAATCGATGCTGAACGTTGGATTAGTCTTGATTCCGATACTAAAGGTGATCTATATGAAGGCTTGCTGCAAAAGAACGCCGAAGATACTAAGAGTGGGGCTGGGCAGTATTTTACACCTCGGGCAATCATACAAGCGATAGTAGCTTGTATTCAGCCAGTCCCTATGAAAACCATAGCTGATCCTGCTTGTGGAACAGGTGGTTTCTTCTTGGTTGCTAATGAGTGGCTATCTGGTACTGGGCAATGGATAAAAGAAAATAAAGCTTGGTTGTCTCGTGAAATCCCAAAGTTAAATAGTAAGCAGGCACGTTTTTTACGTGAAGGAACATTTTATGGCAATGAGATTGTTTCTAATACTCGTCGCATGTGCCTAATGAATCTGTTCTTGCATAATATCGGTGAGCTGAATGGTGAACCCGTTATTGAGCGTGCTGATGCCTTAATTTCTGAGCCTAGAATTAAAGTGGATTACGTGCTGGCCAACCCGCCATTTGGCAAGAAGAGCAGCATGATTATTACTAACGAAGAAGGTGAAGAAGACCACGATGCGTTGACTTATGAGCGTCAGGATTTTTGGGAAACGACTTCTAACAAACAGCTAAACTTTTTGCAGCATATAGTAAGTATGCTGAAATTAGACGGTAAAGCGGCTGTTGTACTGCCTGATAATGTATTGTTTGAAGGTGGGGTAGGGGAAAAGATTCGACGGAAATTGCTGGAAAATTGTGATGTTCACACCATACTGCGTTTACCCTCAGGTATTTTTTATGCACAAGGCGTGAAAGCTAACGTTGTGTTCTTTGATGCAAAGCCTAAAGATGGGAAAATTCATACAAAAGGAATTTGGTTCTATGATCTGCGTACTGGCAAGCATTTTACGTTAAAGACTCGTACGCTAAAACTAAATGACTTGCAGGATTTTATCGCTTGCTATAACCCAAAAAATCGTCACAAAAGACAAGAAACTGAACGTTTCAAGTTCTTCAGCTATGAAGATCTTGTAGCTAGAGATAAGGCTAGTCTTGACATTTTTTGGTTGAAAGACGACAGCCTGGATAATCTTGAAGACTTGCCGCCACCAGATGTTCTACAGCACGAAATTATTGAACATTTAGAAGCTGCATTAACCGCTTTCCGCGAAGTGGCTAATGGGTTACAAGTCGCATCAAAATCCAAATAGTTAAATAATAAATAGCTAGTTATCCAATTCTTATGGATAACTAGCATATAAAAATTTTTTGCAAAGATAATTGGCTAATTTAATGAGCTACTGACTTCAATATTAAGTTGGCACTAATACAACTTATATTTACCTTATGGTTTTCTTGCTTCTGCTATAAGTTATAACATCATGTAGTCTACATTGAACGTTGTTTAAACTTATCAAGTTAAGCCATCATAAACGCATCTAGATCGTCTGCGTTTTTGATGATTTTGCTTTCCTCAACACCATAGGCTTGTGCCAGAGTAATACTGCTCTCCAACAGATGGATGTTATTTTTTACGCTGAAAGCAGCTTCTGTTAGTTCGCCCAATGCGGCGAAGTCGGACAGAATACGATTAAGCACTCGCTGCTCAACATCGTCCAGACGGCGAGTAAAGTCGTCCATCCTTGCCTGTAGAGCTCGACGTATTTTACTGTCCAGACCTTTGGCAACAGCAACCATAAACTTCCCTGAGATGGAGCCAATTAATGCGCCAAGAACAGGTACGGGAATTAACGCTTGACCTGCGATGGACATAGCTCCGACGATTGCAGACTCAGCGCAGATGATAAGTCCGAGATCAGTAAACTCATCAATATTTATCTCACCACGCTGATAAGAGATTGCAAGACTTCCCACTCCTTTAGCAGCGGTGACCAGCGCACTGGCAAATGGAGCCCCCATAGAGGCATAGTTAGTTAGGGTATAAATCGCTCCAGCGGATACCCCGCCGATAGCAGCACCTTTGAGTGTATCCAATCCAACGTCCTGCCAGTCCTGCACATCGAACTCTCCATGAAAAATATTTTTACCCTCACGATATTTGCTATATATCCCTGCTCCAAGTGCAAAAAAACCGCCGAAAGCAGCCCCCATCGCTGTTGCACGCATTCCTTCACTCAGAGATGGTTGGTGATCGTCGATAATCTCCGCTTTTTTGGCTTCGTTCTGTTTTGCTAATTCCTGATCATGCTTATCAAGCGTTTCGTCGATTTTTCCCCACTGAACGTCTTTATAATCAGAGACACTTGGACGTACAACATCGGCGAATGGTTTCCCCGTCGCGCTCTCAATATCGGCAACCTTATTCTTGATGGCCTGCAATGTTTTTTCGCTCAATCCCTCAACTGGTTTCCCGTCAATTACATCCTGAATGGTCTGCCAGGTATCTTTGGGGATATGGTAAAATGGTTCACCCTTTGTGAAGTCAGGATAGGTTTCCATGTGCTTCAGGACATGCGTTAGATTGTTATTAATGCCGTTTATAAATTTTGACTGTACTTCAAAGCCATCGATCTTGTAGTCCGCAGGAGCTGTGCGGCCCACCCCGTTAAATGTTGCGCGTAAAGCAGATTCATCAACAAGCCCTTCATCGACCGCCTGACGAGCGTTACGCACCCCAACCTCAACTTGTTCAGCAATCTCGCCATGTTTGGTAGCCATCGAGCCCAGAATATTATTAGGGGATGCAATGAAGTCACGTACCTTTTGTATCTGTTCGCCAGCTAGTTCAAACGCTCGATCTTGCTGTGACAACCTGAACAATTCATGTTCTATGCGAATCTGATTGAGAGAATTAACAGCACTGCCGATAAGTTGATCGCCTACTGCGTTATGCATATTGGTATTTTTCATCACTGAATTTTCTTATTGATCAGTTTTGATAACGAATTGATATGGTTAATTAATGCCCCTAATTGAGCTGTCTGGTTTGTATTAAACTGTCTGTAGTCTCGCGGTGCAGTTTTTTCCAGTACATCAACGATGTTTTCAGTCCCTTGATAATGCTCTGATGTCAACACTTTCAATTCTTGCGCACTGCGTTCCATTACCCTGAGTTCGCTAGTCTTGGCACGAACCTGACGTTCTTCCCTCTGAGCTTCCTCAATAATTTTTCCGTTCTTGCGACGTGCAAGTAATGTTCCCCCCGCAATACCCACAGCGCCAATACCCCAGCCAATAGGCCCAGCGAGTGCAAGTAGTGCACTACCAGCTGACATCCCCCCGCCGCCAACTGCTAGCGCTCCCCCACCTAACCATGCCAAAGCTGCATTCGTCGCGGCTGCACCACTTAATGTAGCAATCGCTGTTCCTGTTGATGCCGTTCCAAAAGTTGTTGCTACAGCTAGTGCTGCTGTAGGTGCAAATGCGGCTACCCCTGCACCTACTGCGACTCCTGCAGCAGCAGTCCCTTTACCTACGTGCGATGAGCGATATTCTTCTTCAAGTTTTTCGACAACATTATCAAATTCAGCAATTTCCGTTTTCAGTTCTTCCCATGACTTGTCAAATTCTTTAGGTTTATTGGCTAGCCGACTTACAAAACCTTCCACACGGGGAATTAAATCTTTGCCACATCTCTGACGTAATAAGAAGAGATCTGTGATTTTTTCCTGGGCATTTTTAGCCTGTTTTTCATAATTATTGGTGGTGGTTTGCAAGCTGGATAACGCATCTTTCCTTTCTGAGCCTCGTAACATTTTTTACTCCTTTTGCATAGTGTTGAAAGTATCCCCACAATTTATTTCTATTGCAGCTAACTGCTGATTGAGCAACTGATAAAAACGTTGTTGTAGGTTAATAGGATCTATAATGGTGAGGTTTGGCAGCCAATATCGTAAAAGTGGAAATAGTTGGTTTTCATGCGCCATTTCCGTTTGTACTATCAAGTCGCCATTGCGTTCTTTTCGTATTAATTTCTGTGCGGGTAATACATTGCGCCGTTGAAAGTAGTAGCTGACATCTGCTGCAATCTTAATGTGTACAGTCTGTTTATGAAGAGAGAACCAGACATCATCTTCTTCAGCAAAATATTGCTTTATGTGAGATTCTGGCTTGAAACGTAGTGATGTCAGTTTCAGCCAACGGATTTTAGTGAGTTGAAATCCTTTAACGCTTCCGTTCTCTACTGCGCCAAGATACCAAACACTTTTAATATTCATAAGCTTATAAGGTGAAACGCTACGGTGTTTGTCTTTATAGTGAAACTCGCAGATGCTGCTTTCACGAATCGCTTTATCAAACAGATTGTAGTTATTCTCCAGTATACGTTTGGCTTCGGGGTCCCCCGGAAGTGAACGTATGCTTAATGAAGTGAAATCTGACTGAGATAAGAGTTTTTGGACAGGAATTAGTTCTTCCATACCTAATGTACTGAGGAGGCTTTGTAATTCTTTAAGTGACTGAGATTTGGCGTAAACTGGGGACAATCTGTAGATACCATCACCATCATGGGCGATACGATCACCCAGACGATTAAGGTCGCGATACAGTGTGCGTTCGCTGATTTTGAATTCATCTATCAGCTTTTCGCGTGAGATAAAACCGTATTGATAAAGTTGCGAAATAATAACGGTAATTCTCTGAACCATGACTTCATGTCCGCTCATGTGCAGTACCCCTGTAGCATTTCCTTATCAAATTACGCCTCGTTACTGTCAGGGCGTGTCAGTCAAATGGTTGGATGTCACTTGACTAAGGGTATTACAAATAATCCTTCACTATTTATCGGCAGAATTTGGCTTTTCTTAAAAGGTTCTGTTGTGATGAAGCGATCCCTTTACTCGTCCATTTTACTGGCTTGGGTGTGAGGAAAGTGTTGATAACGATCAACAGTAGTTATTAAGTTGGAGCATGGCACTGTAGCTCAAAAGTGTTTAGCAGACGTCAGGATTGTCGGTGGATTTCATCGCCCTAGTGAAACAAGCACGAATGCCCTTGCTGATTGACTTGTAGCATATAAAGCAGCAATGATTTATGGGGTGCTAACTGGCCGACTTTACGCCACCTTATCAACGTAGATAACCCTGTGATGCTCGGCGTCAGCGATACTTTGCATATGTGAAATTCTGGCGATGAGTAAAAAGGTGAGCAGATCCTTTATGCCATATTTCCTGTAGATATTATTTTTCATATTGTTGGCGGTTTTATGGGTTATCGCCATTTTCTTTGCGATGGTTTGTATTGCTATTCCGTCCAGCCAATAACCGAAGAATATTTTCTCATTTGGTGATAACGATATCGTCTTGCCTTTTATTTCTTTGAACGATGACAGGGCAGAGATCACTTTTTTAATCGTACTCATCGGTGCGTGTTTTGATAATAGCAATACCTTTTTAGCTACCATCACCGGTGCATGTCTGCGGTTGTTGAGAATAATAATTAATGTCCGGTGTTCAGTGGTAATGATGTGGGTTAATAGTGCCATGTCGATACCGTGTTCAATATCAACAACAGTGATTGGCACATTACCGTTACCCCTATTTCCCAGACAGGTAAACGCCGCCGTGGTGAAAGGGCAGCGGCTGAATATTTCAATACTCATGGCGATCGCAATTCGATAGAAAAATAACAACGTGATGTTTATGGCGGCACGTCATCCCTGTAAGAGCTTTAATACGTTTCCCGACAGTTGGTTGGCTTGTGACAATACGGACAGGGAAGCCTGTTGTAGAATCTGGGATTTTGCCATCGCGGAAACCTCAATGGCGTAATCCGCATCCAATATGCGTGAGCGGGCGGCAGCGATTGCAACCTTCTCCTGTGACAGCACGGCAGTGACGGATTCAAAACGGTTCATCTGGCTGCCATACTCACTGCGGTAACCGTCCAGAGTTTTCAGTGCGTTATCGAATGTGGCTAATGCCGCGCTGGCCTGTTCTGGTGTACTTAGCGTCACAGAGGAAAGCCCCAGTGACTGGCTATCTGCTGGCGTTGGGTTGATAGTGACCGTTTGCAACTCATCACCGAAACTTGCCCCGACGACAAATGTCGTTTCCTTGCTGATTGGTACGGAGGGCGGCAGTGGCGGGGCTGGCTCTGTCGGTGTGGGAAGTTCATCCCAGCTTGCGTTGCTGTAAAACACGCCGCTGCCAACCACAATGACAATCAGATCTTCTGTCACCTCATCAATGTGAATTTTTTCCAGTCGGTTTGCTGCGCCCACATTTCCATCGTTAAAGCCCCCGGTGTTGGCATCTTCAAAACGGTCACCATCACCGCTGTAGGTGATGATCATACCCTGATAAGTGGTCTGTGCCCCTGTATTGATATTGTATTCCCCGGCTTGCAGCAGCGAATCTGCCGAGTAGGTGGCTCCAGGTAAAAAACCGTTATCTTGCGTAATCACGGCGGTATTGATGGTGCTTTCATCTGTCACACCGTTTGCTGACCAGACGATATCGGCGTCTGTGCCTACTGCGGGTGTACCGGCCAGATGCTTGCCATCTCGCGCGAATAGCTGGATATCGTCATCGGCGCTTAATGAGTCGATGGTTATGGTGATGTTTTTTGCGCCAGCAGGAATGTAAGCCAGCGAAATGACCCCAGAAGGAAATTGATGATTGATATTGGGGACGGGAAACTTTCCAGCCAGTGGCAAAGTTTCCCCTAATTTGGCAGGCTGAGGGCCCGGTTCAGCAGGTGCCAACGGATAGCGGCCAAAGATCTGTGTCGATGAAGCGATGCGGTCGATCTCTTCCCTGATTTGTTGATATTCGCCGTTCAGGCTGGCCTGGTCGGTATCTGACAACGTGCCGTTTGCCGCCTGCACCGCGAGTTGCCTGCCGCGTTGTATCAGGTTATTGATGGCACTGAGCCCGCTCTCGGCCGTTTGCATCAGGCTGAGGCCATCTTTCATTCCGTTGATGATGACGCTGTTGGCATTCAGATTGGCAGTCATCCGGTTGGCAATCGCCTGGCCCGCAGCATCATCCTTCGCGCCATTGATGCGCAGGCCCGATGAAAGCCGTTCAATCGCCTGGCTCAATCGGGTGGCCGATTTACCCTGTTGATTCAGTATAGTTAAATGAAGAGAGGTAATCGGCGTCATTGCGCACCAGTCCTAATTTGGCAAAAATAACGGGTGAGTTTTATCTGCTGATTATTGATTTACCGGACAAAAGGCAATAGTCAGTTCTTCCCGATAATGGAAATAAAAACAGATAAAACATTACGTTATGGTTATTCTCAGCAATAGCTTATCGACGCTGACGATCAAAAGATAATCGTTTTGATAGATCGATGCGATCGTATCGATCGGTGTTACCGATCAAAAGCGCTCTGAATCAGTGTTCACGTAACGGCATGAAAATTAAGCAGGTTGGTAGTCTGCCCAGTAACCAAAGCAGGCGAAGAAGACATATTCTTCAATCACCGCCCGTAGTGTTGGCTGAGTGCGCAGGCGGGTGTTAATCCACACCTGAATTGGTATGTTGTTTTTGCGGTTCAATGATAAGATTCTTGGGTAAGCGGTTTGTTAACCAATTACTAACCAGCAAAGTAGTGTTAGCAATTTCTGCATTATGGGGGAGCGTATTCGCAGTTGAATAACTGCTGGAGACCGTTTCCCAATTTATTTAAGTGCAGATAGGCATACTTGTAGAACAAGATGTAACCTTTGTTACCAACGGCGGAAAGTGCTTCATACGGTACCTACTTACGGACATACAAGTTCTTTCATCTGTAAGGCATTCTGTTTTATGCTGGCTGAATCATGTTGCCTCGATCCAGAATAACGAAGGTGTAAAGAAATATGAGTATGTACCCTGATGTTTATAATTTCACAACGGCAACCCCCCCAGGGCTACACAACCCCGTAAAAAAATCATTGCCGCCTTATCCAGTGGAGTCCTTTCCTCCCGTACTGAGAAATGTTATTCGGGCATTACAGAGCAATACCCAAATTCCGGTTGAAATGATTGGTAATGTTGTGTTGGCGGCAACATCACTGGCCTGCCAGTCACTGATTGAGGTGATACAGCCTCATACAAACATGTCGGAACCCTGTTCACTTTATCTGATGACCATAGCAGAATCAGGTGAAGGAAAAACAACAATTAATAAGCAGATCATGAAGCCCTGTTATGCGTTCGCATCAGAACTCATACAGCAATATGAGCAGCAATTAGTCAATTATAAGCAAAAAGTTAAAATCTGGAAAATTCGACAACAAGCACTCGAAAGCAATCTCAGGCAGGCTATTAGAAAAGGTTACCCCGGAGAGAATGAAGAGCAGGAAATAAATAAGCATGCTGAGAGTGAACCTCGACGCCCAGTACGACCGAATTTCATCTATGAAGACACCTCGTTAAAAGCTCTCGTTGAAGGACTCAGTGAGCATCCTGAAGCCGGGTTCATTTCCGATGAAGCGATTACCTTTTTTAAAAGTTATCTGAAGAATAATCCCGGGCTACTGAATAAAGCCTGGGATGGTGAGGTATTTGACTTTCGTCGAGCTGAAGGTGAAATTTATCAGATGACTCCACGCCTGACTTTTTCATTAATGTCCCAGCCCGGAGTATTTATGGACTACCTGAAAAAACATGGTGGCCTAGCGAGATCTAGCGGGTTTATGTCCCGATTTCTTTTTGCTTGGGGTGAAAGTACAATTGGATTACGTGGTAATACTCAAGAATCTATAGCAGCAGAACATGATTTAAATATTTTTCATGAAAGAGTTTCAGAATTTCTGGAGTTAAATAAAACCCAGATTTATGATACCACCGCGCAAAAGAAAAAACTAAAACTTACGGAAAATGCTCTGCCTCTCTGGAAAAATAACCGTTCAGAGATAGAAAAGAAAATGTCCCTAGGAAATGAATGGGAGCATATTAGAGATATAGCATCAAAGGCTAGTGCAAATACCTTAAGAATAGCAGCTTTGCTTCAGTATTTTTACGATGATAACTCTGAGGAAATCCCATCTGGTACTTTAGAATGTGCAATGAAAATTGTGGATTGGTATTTAAATCAGGCAAGTTTGTTGTTTTACCCTATGTCAGAACGTTGTCAGTTTGAGCTAGATGTTCGTGAGCTATATTCTTGGATAATGAACAGAATAAGACAAAATAATGGAGCCGCATTTCTGAAAAATGACCTGGAAAAATATGGCCCCCATCGTCTTAGACGTACTGAAAGATTGACGCCAGTACTAAATCAGTTAATCAGTCAGGGATGTTTTGGAGTTATCCAGATGAATTCCAATGGCGCTTTATTCGTTACTCTTCATCATTCTAATGGTGTTTTCAATCTGCCTCAAGGTTTCATGCCTTATACTCCATGTGCGATTATTCAATCGAGGGATAATACGAAGGGAAGGCCTTACAAGATAAGTGTGATTTAAGTCAGTTTTGATATGCAATTTAATACTAGACATTGAGATATCGAAAATTTATGGCCTTCGGATGAAGGCGTAACACGCAAATCTCATCATCATTCAGTTGGTTAAAAAATGCCCACACTAAAGTTTGTGAATTGTTTTTAATTGGCTTCAGTTGCTACAGTAGCAACTGAAGCTGTGTTTTTTTGATCGTAATGATGATTTTTGACTATAAATAGAGCTGGTTGTGATATGTTAGAATCTTGCCTGTAAAAAGAGTTGGAAATATTATAAATCGCTATGGTTCATTTTTACATGAGGCATGATGTTCGATTTTATAAAAATTAACTAGATTGAAAATATTATCAGCAATCAACCACGTGAATCAGAGATTCTCTTATTAACCCAGTTTTCAACTTCACTCTTTAACCACCGGGAGCTACGCCCTAATTTAATTGGCTTAGGGAACTGACCATCGCTGATGAGCTTGTAGAACCATTTATCACTGAGCCCTGTGAATTCAGTGATGAATACCATATCTACCATTTTATCGTTAAACAGACTCTGGTTAGAATTTGAATTAGTCATGACTATTTCTCTCTGTCTTAAAAGGAATGAAAGACAGAAGCTCCAGGTATTCCATTACTGTTATCCTGGTGCTCTGTCATAACATTCCTTTCATCAGTAGAAAAATACATTTCAGCTCAATCAGTACTGACTGCAGCCAAAGTTGCGCTGACCATCTAAATTATCTTTGCTGTACTCTTTTGCAAGATAGTTAACCCTGTCTGTTATGGCTGAAAACTGAGTCGAAAAATCATCACTGTTTTTACTCAGGTGGTAGTAGCAATTAACCGGAAATTCTGTCAGGGGATAATACTGTTGATAATTAACGATGGTATTAAGCCCAAGAGCCCTCATCCAGGCCTCCATAATCATTAATGCTAGGTTGTGGGTATATTCTCCATTCGTGGAGGTATAGCTTCCCGGAAACGCATATGACTCTCGGTTGAAGAGTAATGCCACGTGATAATGTTTCTTGCCATACTCATTAAACTCCCTCGCCCAGATATGACGAACATGGCAGGAATGAACCCGTTTGCCTGAATTTTGTTTTTTCAACAAATCAGCTTCAATTTGAGCTTTCAAGGAAACAGTGAAACGAGTAATTAATCCAGAGTCTGTGTTATATAAACCTGTGTTAATATCAGGCAAGCGAAGGTCGACCCTTAACACCATGACTCTTGGGTATTCATTAAGTGCTTTATTGATGGTGTCCTGAATACGTTTCATGTAATTTTGATTCAGTGTGCCGTAGTTGTTAGTATTGATGCTCATATGTTGTTACCTTATGTTATTTAGTTTATTCAATAGAATGTGTTGTGCAGTGATAAATTACTTTTTGTGGAACGAGTGATATGCTTGAGTGTGCATAATTAATACAGCTAATGGAGTGGTGACTATGATATGATTAACTAATTTTACAAATAACCACTGTCACGAATTAGATATGCGCAGATGGAATAAACTCTTGTATGTAAATTAATTATCACCAATGAATCAATGTGTTTTTATATTAATTCTCATGCATAAAGATATTGCTTATGACTATATTAATATATTACCAACCCGACAAGTATCACTGGAGACTAATTCACAACTGCAATAGAAGAAGAAACTCATGAAAATTTCGATTATTACTTCAAATAGATCATTGTTTTTACTCTCAAGTTAGCAATTGTTATTACATATAATAGCGGGTCTGAAAAATATGTAAAAATCCTATTGTACACAAGACACAGCTTCTTAACCTCCCTTCTGCCATTCTCAAGATAGCCCTAGAAAATTTAATTAAAAATAAATTAAAACCTATATTATCCACCTGAATAAACCAGTAGAGATACTGGCGTATGTTTTTATTTTATATCCGGAGGTTTTATGACTGATAACACCGAACAGGGCATTGTTGCCCTGAAGAAACATTTATCCCTTTTTCCTGAATATCTTACCCATAGAGTAATCGAGCGTATTCGCCAGTGTATTCATTACGAGCCAGTTATTGGTATTATGGGTAAAACTGGAGTAGGTAAATCATCTCTCTGTAATGCCCTTTTCCAGCGACCACTCAGTCCGGTCAGCGATGTGGAGGGATGCACCCGCAGGCCACTACGCTTTACCTTGGAAATAGAAGGACGGCGTATGACGCTGGTTGATTTACCCGGTGCTGGCGAATCCCTTGAGCGCGACCAGGAATACCAGCAACTGTATCAAGAGCAGTTACCAAAACTGGATCTTATTCTCTGGGTCATGAAGGCTGATGACCGTGCTTGTGCCAGCGATGAAGACTTTCACCGCTTTCTGCTGAGATGCGGTGTTTCACCCGCCAGTATCGTGTTTGTGATCAACCAGGCCGATAAGGCTGAACCATCACTGGAATGGGACCGTGAAACCCATCAACCTTCCATCGCTCAGTTGCTAACGCTTACATCACGAAGTGTAACTGTCTCCCGTCAGTTCTCCACACCATACCCGGTGCACGCTGTTTCAGCAAAAGCCGGTTATAACTTGGCTCGTTTGGTGGAAACACTGGTACACGCGCTACCATCAGAGGCAAGCAGTGGTGTATTTCGTCAGGTCAGAACAGAGCACAGAACAAAAGAAGCAGAGAGTACCGCCCGAAAGGATTTCGGTGCCCTTCTGGGGGAATTGTTCACCCGGATAGTGGAAGAGATCCCACTACCAAGGTCGGTGCGTGATAGTCTGGGCTCGGTGCGCGAGGGAATTGTGAATGCAGCCACTGCGTTTTGGCACTGGTTTTTTTAAGTGTGGATGATTTGCATGTTGATCCTAAAAGCCTCCATGGACGGAAACTGAATTGCAATATACATCGCATCCAACATTACTGTCGGGCATCACGTTGGGTTGAGGATAATATTCGCATTCTTTGTCTGGTACTCACTGTCCTGTTTAACACCTTCTTTCTATTTCTCAATAATGGATTCTTAAGAATCCATTATTCATACTCCTCTCGTCCTAGCCGGGTATCCTGTATGCATGCCTTGTGACAGGATATGTCCACGCTCTGTTTTCTTTTTAAGCAACCCTTGTCAATTCCATTATTTTCAGCATGTTACCAGCAGAAAAATATTGCATTTTTCTTGCCAGCCCTCACTGTCGTTGGACATAACCTGTCCGGTCCATCCTGCATAATAACTGTATGAGTTATCTGGCTATTTTTTGTTTAAGGAGGGCATATGTGCACCAGGGAGCCTGCGCAGCGACACGACAGATTAGCGCTCAGGCTGTCGGTCATTATCAGTCGACTTCTTGCTGGTGAATCTCTTTCACTAAAAGCACTGTCGGATGAATTTGGCGTTTCTGAACGCACCCTTCGTCGGGATTTCCATCAGCGTCTACTGCATCTTGATATCATCAGTGATAACGGAGTATGGCGTCTGAACCAGAATCCGCAGCGCGATCACATTCCCGGAGCACTGGCGTTTGCTCGCAACACCGGGATAGCCCATCTCATTCCCTCACAAAGCCGTCAGCTCATGCAACTGCTGATGGATGAAAACGGTACTTCTCCGTGTCTAATAGGTCATGCACAGCAACCAACCAGTGTGCTACCGGACTGCTTCCTGCGGCTTGCAGAAGCTATTTACCATCACCGGACAGTCAGCTTACTGGTAAAGGGTACTCGCCATGATGACCTGGAGCCTTATCGGCTGATTTACCCGTATCCACACTGGTATCTGGTCACTAGCCAGTATGGTGCGATAAGGGTATTCAGACTTGAGGATGTCAGTTCCGTCTCTCTATCGGAGCAACATTTTAGCCGACGTAGTGAGATTGGCGCACTGATTACGGATGAGGATTTTATTAACGCACTTCCGCATTTTCACTTTATCAGCAACGTCATTCACACCTTCCGAGAATACCACCCTGCTGCTCAATCCAAACTAAAAGGAGTCAAAACATGAAACACATAACAGGTCTGCTGCTCTGTTGTGGTCTGACGCTGTCATCATTGCCAGCAGCATATGCCAGCACACCCGAAGCACTCATACAGGCTCATCTACAGCGTTGCGCCAAACCCGTTTTTTATGCGCAGACAGCAAACCACAAAAAAGAGGTGGAGATTTGCATCATCACGCCGTCGGTATCTTATTCGTTCGGTGTGATCGGTGCAGAGCATAAGGAAATGGATATTACCGTTCCGGCGAACAGTACCACTTATGCATACCAAAACAATCAGGTTATCAGTATTCAGGAGTTCACCGTTCACAACGGTGACACGTATTACCAGATTACGACGGGAACAAACGATGAAGGTAAGCCGCTCACTTTTCTTAATGTCTTTAAAGGCTCGCCGGAAACCGGCAAGCGTCTGGCGGAAATAAAGCTTGATCCGGACACGGTGGTGAACAACATCAGTCATGCACTTTCTGAAGAAGGCATCCCTCAATCGGACAATCTTTAATGGTCTTACAGCAAGGAAAAGCAATGCCAGATATGCAATTAATCACAAAAATTACCATCCGCTTACTCTTTCTGCTCAGCACTCTCTTGTCAGTTGCAGCCCTGAGCGGCTGTGGTGACAAAAATGAACGTGAGTTTATCCGGGGCTGTAAATCGGGAGGTGGTACTACCGCCATTTGTGGATGCATTTGGGATGACCTTAAAACGAAATATACGCATGGGGAGCTTGAAAAAATGAATCAGCAGTACGGTTCTGCTCCTCCACGCTTTATGGAAAATATGCTGAGCGCTGCGCAGCAGTGCCGTAAATAAGGACAGAAGAGAATGGCTCTTATTATTAAATATTTCGCGATTGCATTCGCTATCGCGCTTGTGGTTGTCCTGTTTAACGCTTTTGGTAATACCGGCGAGATACGAAGTTTCGGTCAGGGTATGGGCTACTTGTTTTGGATGACGCTGGGGCCCGGTACCGGGATGACCATCGGCGCTAGTCTGCGCCTTTGGCTGATGCCGGATAGTATTTATACCAACGGAGGTATGGGAGGGTTGATGAAAGCCAGGATGTTCTGGCTTGTGGGACCCCAGTGTATCGGTTGGGTTGCTGGCCTGATGATTGTCGGCAAACAACTGATGTAATGCATGGTAATTATCCACTTAAGATGGATGAGTTGGCCTCTCAACTGGTTGTCTATACGCCAGGCAGCACACGCAGTGAGGCATCTGGTGTGTAAAAATCTCGCCATTACCATATAAAAATAAATGATTCATGTGAATCTTCGAAAAGGAATAACAGTCATGTTTAAATACGTATTTGCCGCTGCGCTGCTTATCAGCAGCTTCTCTACCCTCGCTAACACAGTCCCACTATCCGTTAGCTCTCAGGGAACTTATCTTATCAATAACCCCAATCTTCCCGTCTGGCAGTTGACTCTGACCAGCCTAGAAAATGACATCACCATTCAGTCGCTTACATTAAACCGGGGTAACTGTTTAATATCCATAACAGGTCGGGGAAAAAATATGAACAAACGCCTGGGATATGGACAAACATTCTCCTTCACAACGCCCAGCAACAGCGGCTTCACAAAGTGCCGACCATTGGAGTTAACGGTACAGACCAGTCAAGGCCCTTTTACCTTTAACTGGTAGTGATTAAGATAGACTATCGCAGCTTCGGACCCAGCAATAGTCGGATCATCCTGTGCCACCACCACCTTATATCTCTTCGCTCATTAGCAAACGATGGCCGTATAACCTTCGGGAGTTACGGCCAGATTATTAAAGGTCCTGATTACCAACCATTTAACTGAAAACTGTGGATATTGGCCGAAAATATGCTGGTTCTGGCATTCTAGTTTTACTCGCACTGATCTATTTCCCCTTATTACTTCACTTCAAGGAATCACCATGTCATGTAATTCATTGGCTGGCAGCGTTGCGTCCAAAGAACAGCGCATCATCCAGATGGCGCTGTTCCTGCTGGAAAAACGGGTACGTAAAAATGCGCGGCAGTTCAAAACCTCGGAGGACACCAAAAGTTGGTTACTGCTAGAGCTCAGCGGCCTGGAGCGTGAAGTCTTTATGGTGCTGTATCTGGATAACCAGCATCGCCTGATAGAAAAGGAAATTATTGCGCTGGGTGGTATCAACAGTACCGAAGTGCATCCGCGTGAAATCCTCAAATCTTCACTGCGTCATAACGCCGCAGCCGTGATACTGGCCCACAATCATCCTTCCGGCTGGGCAGAGCCCAGTCAGGCCGATCGCCATATCACTGACACACTGAAAAATTCCCTCTCACCGCTTGATATCAGAGTACTTGATCACCTGGTGATTGGCGGCGATGAGGTGGTGTCGTTTGCTGAACGTGGCTGGCTGTGATGATCTCACTTACCACTGCTCTCTTATAAGGAAAGCACTATGTCATTATCAGATTCCCCGGAATGGGGACTAAAACGTGCCGTTACTCCGCAATTCGGAGCCAGGCTGGTTCAGGAAGGTCACTCTCTTCATTATCTGGCAGATCGGGCCAGTGTTATCGGTGCGTTCAGCAAAACAGAAGCTCGTCATCTGGAACAGATCTTTCCTGAGTTGATTAAGCAGTTGGAACAGAAGCTACGCACGGGGGAACTGAATCCCCATAAACAAGGCTGCATCACGCTGCATTGCAACGAATGGACCTGTGAAGCCGATACGCTGGGCAGTTTTGGCTACGTGTATATTGTTATTTATCCAATTTCTGCTGCAACACAATAATCCGCTGCTTCTCTCCCCGTCCTTGGCAATTCCCTGATTTTATCGACCTAACCTGTAGAGAGTATTCCCATGCAAACATCATCTGCAATCCCGCCACGGGAGGATAACCCCTGTGCGTCGCCTATAGCCGTCTGGCAGCAACTGCTTACCTACCTGCTGGAAAAACACTACGGTCTGACGCTGAACGACACACCGTTCTGTGAGGAAAATGTTATTCAGGAACATATTGATGCTGGCATCACGTTGCTCAATGCCATCAATTTTCTGGTGGAAAAATATGAACTGGTGCGTATAGATCGCAACGGCTTTAGCTGGCAGAAGCAATCGCCGTTTCTCACTGCCGTTGATGTTCTCCGTGCCAGACGTGCTACCGGCTTGCTCAAAGCATAAAGACTGCGAGCCGCTTTCCAGTTACATCTCACCAAATCTATTTATTCTTCTCTCCGATGCATAATGCGCCAGCCCTGACCGGTTGGCGCATTTGCTTTTATGTATGGACCACAAACTATGCAAACTGAACCCGAGGTTTTGACCGAACACACCGAGCTGATTTGCTCGACCAACATTGAGCGTATCGTTACCGGACGTGATGCCGCGCTACAACAGATAGAACAACTCCTTAATCAGCTACAGTCGATCTCAACGCTAACGGCGACTATCGGTGGCGGCACCGCCGAAGACTGGGCATTAAAGCAAGGGCATCGCTACGATTGCTGGCTGACAGAAACGCCAGCTAAAGCGATGTCAGCCATCATCCGCACGTTGGATCGTAATATCTGGCGTGACCTGATGCTGAAATCCGGCATGCTGTCGCTAATGGACGCCGAAGCGCGTACACAATGGCATAAAAATCTGGATGAGGGTGACCTACCTGTCATTAGCGAAGCCAATATCCTCAGCACCTTTGAGCAACTTCACCAGAGCAAGCAGGAGGTATTCGAGCGTGGGGTAATCAATGTATTCAAAGGGCTATCGTGGGATTACAAGACCAATCACCCTTGTTTCTTCGACAAGAAAATCATCATCAGCAATCTGGTGACCTACAACCGTTGGGGCTTTGGCCTGAACTGGGGCTGGCGACGCGATCAACTGGCCGACCTAGAGCGTATGCTTTACTTGCTGGATGGCAAACCTATTCCCGACAATCGAGGCGATGTCACTATCCGGCTGATGGACCATATTCGCGATAATCCTCATCAGCAGGAATATGAAGATGAGTATTTTAGCGTGCGTTACTTTCAGAAAGGCACCGGGCATCTCACTTTTAAACGCCCCGACTTGATCGAGCAGATGAACGACATTATTGCCAAACATTATCCGGGGATGTTGGCGGCAAGGTAGTGTTCGACAGGCTGAGGTGTGGAATGTTTAATGTTACGCACCTCATGGCTACGATGCTGTTAATGCTAATCTGGTAATGTAAAAGAGGATGCGGCATGTTGTGTGTCACGTGTCGTTTGGCGGGAGAAGGGCGATGATGAGAAAAGGGAATATTAGTATCTCAAAAACTGCTGCATTAACCGATGACGTGAAAGATGCAGATACGACTGCGATCGATCACTCGCGTATCATTATGTCATCGGGGGAGGGCTGGGATAGTTGGTTTGCTACTGAAAATGCCACTTCAGATTTTATGGAGGATAGGGAGCAGCCTAAAGCATCTCAGACCTGATGATGGCGGAGAACCGATAGCCAGAGATGCACTTGTTATTTTGATAACGGTTTTGCTATCTACATTAAACCGCGATAGCATCTAACCGCTGAATGAAGTTGTACCGATGTTATTCATACATCAGATTTTGCATCGCAACATTTTTACAATCACTGTTGAATTGTAGGGCGAGTAGTCGTTGGTGTGAAGGGAAAAAGACTGAGTATACAAATGAGGATATATCGTCTATGTTCACTTATGATGTGTCTTTATTTTCAATAAGATGGGATTGTTTTTCAAGTCCCGCCCCGGCACCATTGTTTTAAAAAGAATTAAAACAAGCACTTATGTGCAATGTTACAGACCGCCGAAAGGCGGTTTTTTTGTGCCTGAAAAAGGGCGAGTGGTAGCGAAGAGCCGGCACTAGAGAAGTGGATGTCATGGGCAACTTTGCAAGCGAATGACAGCATGATGCTTCCGTACACCATACCTCTGGGAAGCATCGTGCGCTGGCCTGCTTTTACGACGGGCGTATTGGTGTTCTGGTTCGCATTTTGGCGAGCGATAAGGTTAATGACGCTAAGGTTGCCGCCGTATCTCTGTAACCGGCGTGTTCATTGTACTTACGCGAGTTGTTGGCCTTGTTCCAGCATTTCTTTTATACGCTCTTGTACTTTTAGATCTAACGCCATGCGTTCTTCTACCGGCATTGCCTCATATTGCTCCTTGGATATTCCCATGGATGCAAGTACGGAGAAGAATAATCTTTCTTCATGAGACATGGAGACCCAGTCCATAAATTCCTGTGCTGCTTTCGAACGCAGGGGCTCAATTTTAGCGCTGGGCTCGTGTCGGAGAGCTGTCCGCTATCCTTCGCCTTCTCAAGTGCCATTTTGAAAGTATCTTCATCTGGTGTAATAGTGTGCTTACTGGACTGAGCAAATACAAGATTAGCCCCCTGAATATCCGATGCGATCATATGAACTCTCCTTAGTTAGACAGGATAGATACTCACACAGTCTGAAGGGATGTTATCGGTAAGATACCGTCTGGATATAGGTTTAATTCACATGATGAGTTGTGGGGCAGAAAGACGGTTGAGAAAGTTGGGGCAAGCTGGTGGGCTTTACGTCGTCGTTAAGAAACGACGACAAATATCGACGCGATGATGGCTAAATTTTTATCTGATTTTTCGGCATAAAAATTTATCTTTTATCACGCCATCAAAGAAACGGCCTTTAGAGACGACAGCGTCAGAAATAAATTTTTTATAGATAGATTCAGGTACGTCAACATATTGATAGATCTCTTTATTATGAAATTCTATCTCAAGGTTATGCGTCTTTGGATCGTACCCAATGGAATAAATTCGTGACGATGAAACCTGCTGTCGCTGCAATGCTCGTTCCTCCCCTGCGTAAATAAGATCAAACTATCAAAGATTCACTGCATGATGCATTGTCGACGATCATGCTTATTTATTGAATATGTATCAAATTTCTGGCGGATTGGTTAGTAAAATCGGTGGTTTATCGTTTTTATGCTGTGAATTTGTTCAATGAATGGAAGAATCTAACTGCTTGCTTAGCGAGGGGATACAAACCTGCGATGATGAATAGCTGACTATTCTTTTTCGCTTGTGGCCAGAAGCGCAGGCTTGCAGCAAGGTAAAATAGTTATTCTTCCGGGGCGTATTCGATCCGGTTTCTTCCATTGGCTTTTGCCTGATAGAGCGCATCGTCTGCTGCTTTTATCAGACATTCATAATCTGGATGGCCGCTATACACGGCGATACCTGCGCTTATGGTTATTGTAACGCTTTCACCGCTTTGGAGATAAATCGGGTGATCCTGAATTTTCTTTCTCAATCGATCAATGATGGTGTGGGCGGCAACTTTGGGTGTTTCAATAAGCACGATCATGAATTCTTCCCCGCCGTAACGGAAAACATAGTCGCTGTTCCTCGTGCTTTCATAAAGCACTTCTGCAATCCTTTTCAGGATGTTATCACCAGCTGCATGGCCATAAGTGTCATTGACGGTTTTAAAGTGGTCAATATCAATCATGGCAATGCTGAGCGGGGCATTTGAGTGCATGGCCAGCGATATTTCATGCCGAAGAATGGTTGGCAGGAAGCGACGGTTTAGCAGAAGGGTCAACGTATCCTTACCGCTTTCCAACTTTTGGACTTCGTCAAATAGCGATCTCAGCAGCATATTTATTTTATAAATTTTGCTTCTGACAGCTTTAAGTAGCGGGGCGTAATCCTGCTGCGTCAGTAGTGCGGTAGTGCTATAGCTGTGAATATACTCATCCGTTTCCGTCATGATTGAGGCGATAGTACGTATCCCCTGAATGTTACTGAAACTGGATTTCCCCTTATGGTTAAACCACAGCCCAAACTCTGAATCACTCAGGTCTTGGATGCTGTAAAGCGGTGTACCTGTCGCGACGCTGAAAATAAAAGCATTTTCCCAGTTTAGTAGCGATGCATTCTGACGCTCTCTCTCCATACTGGCGTTTTCCAGAATAGAAAATAGCCGATAGGATTCTTCATTTTTGGCGGCGAGATCGTGCGATTGTGAATAGGTTTTACTCATGATCTCTAGGGCGATATCCATAGAGATAGAGGCAAAACGCATGGCATCAAAACATAGCGCTTTATCCTCTGCAACCAGCCCGATCTCTTCATAAAGGTGCCATTTTAGGCGCCGAGCGCCGCGCTCGACCAGATCGACGGGAATACCAATGCGTGCATGAATCTGGCCAATTTTCTTTTGATGATTAATCAGGTCAGCCAGATGTTTCCCGGTATTCGTTAGAATATCTGCTATCCACTGGCTCATCGAGCCATGGAGACGATCGTGGACTTGCTGGCTGGAAAGAAAAAGGGAGGCCCCCTGATCTTTGAGCATGTAAGAGTAGAACTCGTCAGCAAAGTCGGACGCCTTCTGATCGGAGAGGATTTGCAGTAGATTAAAAGATTTCTGTGAGGTTGTGGCTATCAATTGCATCCATTCTGATGTTATGACTTGATTGTAGTCCAACTCACCGTTATCTCTCTGTTCATTAACGTTCAATAGTTCGTTCAACTTTTAATCTCTTTTGCGAATATGTCGGATGTACTAGGATAGAAACAATCAATTTTTTGCCTGAATAATCGATATTTAATGACAGAGAGGGTCAATATGGCGTTGTTAAAAACAAATAAAATTAATCATTTCATACAGGTACTATTACTACCGTTGTTGTAAATGATAATGCTGTTTTTTTGATGTTAGAAGCTATTTTGAGATAAATTTATGAAAGTTAATGATCTGGTTACAGTTAAAACCGATGGGAAAACGCGCCGGGAAGGGACGATTCTGGCTGTGGAAACGTTCCAGGAAGGGATAATGTACTTAGTTGCATTAAAAGATTACCCAGCCGGTATTTGGTTTTTCAATGAGGCTGACAGTAAAGATGGTACGTTTGTTGAGCCAAAAACGTTGCCGCAAAAAGAGTAATGGGAAGATGTCGATGACGAGCATTGTCCGTGTATGAACAATGCTCGTAGTGGATTGGCTATCCAGTATTAGAACGTTTCCCAGTTACCGTTTTCTGTATTGGTTTTACGGGGGAGGGCAAGTGAGGAGCGATCCTTCGCGGCCAGAGCGTTCGGCTGGGCAGGGGTTGAAGGTGCACTTGATAAATGTCCAGATAGCTTAAATGTTGCAACTGCGCGGGTCAGCAGGGCAGCTTGCTCTTCCAGCGATGCGGCTGCTGCACTGGCTTCCTGAACAAGTGCAGCATTCTGCTGTGTTACGCTATCCATTTCAGATATTGCCTGGCCGACTTGAGTGATTCCCCGGCTTTGTTCGTCAGACGCAGAGGCAATCTCACCCATGATGTCAGTGACGTTAGTAACGGCATCGACGATCTCTTTCATGGTTTGACCTGCGTTATCAACCAGAACAGAGCCACTATTGACCAGATTGACGGATTCGGAAATCAGCGTTTCTATCTCTTTTGCGGCTTGTGCACTACGCTGGGCAAGACTACGAACCTCGCTGGCGACGACGGCAAAACCACGTCCCTGTTCTCCCGCTCTGGCCGCTTCAACCGCCGCATTTAGCGCAAGGATATTCGTCTGGAATGCAATGCTGTTAATAACATTGGTAATTTCAGAGATTTTCTTTGAACTACCCGAAATACTGTTCATCGTGTTGACGACATTTGCAACGATCTCGCCACCCTGTTTAGCTTTTCCAGAAGCATTCGCCGCGAGCTGGCTTGCGTGATGCGCGTTTTCTGAGTTTTGCTTCACAGTTGCAGTCAATTGCTCCATGCTTGCGGCAGTCTGTTCAAGCGCTGCGGCTTGCTGTTCGGTTCGCGAGGAAAGGTCTGTATTACCGGATGAAATCTCCGTCGAACCTTGATAAATAGAATCTGCACTTTCTCGGACTGTAGTGACGGTTGTGACCAGAGAAGACTGCATTTGCTGAACGTTGCTGGCTAGCGTACCGATCTCATTACTGCCATAACGCTCTGACATTTGAGTCAAATCGCCTTGTGCAATTCGCTGAATTCGCGTCACCAACTGATTCATTGGTTTGATGAGAATACTTCTGAGAAGTAAGAACGTCAGAAGCGTTAAAACCGTTGCCAGAGTAAAGCTGCCCCCCATCAATGAATACCCGAGTAGCGCGTTTTTACGCGCAGTTTCGTTTAATTCTTTCGCTCTTTGCGTACGGTAAGCGACAGCTTCTAACAAATATTTGTTATAGGCCAAATCCAAAACACGGGTTTCTTCAGATTCGAGAGTGATAACCTCTTCAAACAACCCCTGTTTTGCCGCAGTAAGCATTAACATCAGACCTTGATTGACATAAGCATCATAGGATTTGCGCAGATCGCCGTCCAACGCCATATCTTGCGGTGTTTTAACCGGGCGCTCTTCATAGACCATAAATGCTTTTTTTGACTGTTCCAGCCGCTGTTCAGCTTGCTTCAGGTTGTCATTGAAGACCTGAGAATCACCAATACGCGCAGCTGCAGCAGCCTGGATTAGCAACAGACGTGCGGTACGAAGATGGTTGGAACTGTTTGAGATCCCCATTCGGGTATCAATTTCTTGTGTAACGTCGTCTAATGATTGATTGCTGCTTTGTAGAAAATAGCTGGATGTGCCAATAGATGCTGCAAATAACAGCATGATTCCACCCAGAATAATGACGAATAAGGGAACTAGCCGTAAATTGCTCAGCATGCCAGCCTCGGCGTGCTGCTCAGACCTTGAAGTTATTTTCATATCCATTCACTCATTCTCAGGAGTTTATGATTTACCATGCCACTAGTGGTGGCATTGGCGTTTAGGTTTTAGTGTCTACATTAATGACAATCCATTAGCTAAACAACCAATGTAAAAGGTAATCGGCATATATTGAGAAACCTTAATCAAATTCGGTGCGATCCCGATCACGTTTTTAACTCTTTAAAAAGAAAAGAGAAATACGTGATGCGAAATCATACAGAATGATAATAAAAAATAAAGAGTCTGGTTTCCTAACTTTATTTGTCTGGGGTTCAACGCTATTATGTCGAATCTATCTTCGGAGGAATTTTTCTTGGAAAAGCGTCCGCATTTTTTCTCTGATAAAAAAGTTGTTTTTTTTATCGCCACATTATGCTGTTTGCTCTGGGGAAGTGCTTATCCGGCAATTAAAAATGGTTATGAACTGTTTCACATTGCAGATAATGATATTCCTGGAAAACTTGTTTTTGCAGGCTACCGATTCGCGTTTGCCGGGCTGTTGCTGCTAGTGCTTGCCGTGCTAAGTGGGCGATCTATCGGGCGCTTCCAGCGCGGGCAGTTAGTCCAGCTAAGCATCCTGGGAATATTCCAGACATCACTGCAGTACGTTTTCTTCTATATCGGTCTGGCTTATACCACGGGCGTTAAAGGTTCGATCATGAATGCAACCAGTACTTTTTTCAGCGTGCTGCTTGCTCATTATTTATACCAGAATGATAAATTAAATATCAACAAGCTAACTGGCTGTATATTAGGCTTTGTCGGTGTGATGGTCGTTAATATCAACAGTAACGGAATGAGCACCAGTTTTACGCTGTTGGGTGATGGGTTCGTTGTTATTGCAGCATTTATTTTGTCAGCATCTACTATATATGGTAAGCGAATATCGCAAACGATGGATCCAACGGTGATGACCGGTTATCAACTGGCTATTGGCGGGATCATTTTAACGATATCGGGATACTGTACTGGTGGAACATTGATCATGCCGGATTGGAAAGCGGTACTGATGCTGGGCTATCTTATTTTGCTCTCGTCAGTCGCTTTTTCATTATGGAGTCAACTGCTGAAATACAATCGAGTCGGTATGGTTGCGCCATTTAATTTCCTCATCCCGGTATCTGGCACGTTGCTGTCAGCACTGTTCCTTAATGAAAGCATCCTGGAGTGGAAATATTTCTTTGCACTCGTCCTGGTGTGTTCAGGTATTTGGCTGGTCAATCGGGTTGTGAAAAGCGATCGGTAAATGTTTCAGTCATCCAACCCACATAGCGCACTGAAGACAAGGCCTGTAGCGTGAAATTTGAGAGCAGAACGATTTCATGCTACAGCCCCCTCAATCAGTCTCAGTCGCTCACCAATTTCTTTAATATCAATGCAGTATCTTCTTCCTTACGTTTTCCTGTCATATCTATATGTTCTGTTGTCGTTACAGCAGTGCTCTGGCAGAAGAGAGACAAATTTTGCTTCAGAACATGCCGCTAAGAGTTTTTTGGGTAAAAAGTGTAAATTTTTCGTGAAAGGTATAAACTTACATAACGGTGTGCGTTTTAGATGCAAGGGATTTTTTGTATATCTATCACTTACATAGCAAGCAAATCGTTTCTTTTTTATTATTTTCAAGGATCTTTTTTGTAACGTTTCGTGCGCGTTTTTGGCGTAAAAATAGGCGCAAAAGTGATCTGACCAGACACGGCTTGGCTCATAATGCTTTCATTTGTGTGATCTGTATCACATAATGACCAAAATCCTTATTCAGTCGCGTTGTATGTGCTACGGATTAGGCGGTACAGTTGCGCTGTTTTAGGATTAATCCTATGCTTTGATTGGAGTGGGTCTCCTGGATGGAACTAAAAAGCAACGGATGAACGGATTCGCAGCGTGATGCGTAAAGTTGGCAAGTAACGATTGCCCGAATAAGAAATGATAAAGTAGTAACTCGCAGTATCTGGCACCGATAGTTTTTTATGCCATCAATGGAGAGTGATTTTCGAACTGGGCGATATGGTCTATCACCTAACTTATGTTTTAAACATAGCCTGTCGGGATGGGAAATATGGGTACCTCTGAATTACTCAAACACATTTATGACATTAATCTGTCTTATTTGTTACTGGCGCAACGCTTAATTAATGATGAAAAAGCTTCTGCGATGTTCCGTCTTGGAATCAATGACGAGATGGCAGATACCTTGATGCAACTGACTTTACCGCAGATGGTGAAATTGGCAGAAACTAACCAGTTGATATGCCATTTCCGTTTTAACGATCACAATACAATCAAAGTGTTGACTCAGGAATCGCGCGTGGATGATTTACAGCAAATTCATACCGGGATTCTGTTGTCGAGCCACTTATTACAACAGTTAACTTCGAAAGAAGAAAACCTGCCTAAGAAAAGGGCATAAGTAATGGCGGAGAAAAGTATTGTTCAGGAAGCGAAAGATATCCAATTAGCAATGGAACTCATTTCGCTTGGCGCTCGTTTACAGATGTTAGAAAGTGAAACTCAGCTAAGTCGCGGACGTTTGATTAAACTGTATAAAGAACTGAGAGGAAGTCCGCCGCCCAAGGGAATGCTACCTTTTTCAACGGATTGGTTTATGACCTGGGAACAGAATATTCATTCATCAATGTTCTACAACGCATACAGCTTTTTAATCAAGAATGGACAGTGCAGTGGTGTTGAGGCGGTTATTAAATCTTACCGGCTTTATCTCGAACAGTGTGCGCCGCAGAGCGATTCTCCACTGTTGGCATTGACACGAGCCTGGACATTAGTCCGGTTTGTTGACAGCGGTATGCTGCAACTGTCGTCATGCAATTGCTGCAAAGGGATGTTCATTACTCATGCTCATCAACCTAAAAACAGTTTTGTTTGTAGTTTGTGCCAACCCCCTTCCAGAGCGGTAAAAAAGCGTAAACTTTCGCAAAATCTTGCCGATATAATACCTCAACTGCTGGATGAACAGGTAAAACACGCAGTCTGAGCCTGTAGCGATTTGTGAATCTATCACTGTTGGTTGTGCAGGCAGTGATAGATTTCTCCTTTAAGAACGTCCCGGCTACGGCTCCGCAGTTTTATCTCACTTTCCGCCCACCTTTTTTATTATAAGGATTCCTTGTGCTGGTTATATTGGGTTATATCGTAATTGTGGCCTCGATACTCGGCGGTTATCTCATGGTCGGTGGGGCCTTGGGTGCGCTTTATCAACCTTCGGAGCTGCTGATTATCGGTGGTGCTGCGGTAGGTGCTTTCATCGTGGGTAACAATGGAAAGGCGATAAAAGCAACACTACGTGCGTTACCGCTTTTGGTCAAAAGTTCCAAGTATAATAAAGCATTATATATGGATCTCATGTCCTTACTCTTTCGTGTGATGGCCAAATCCCGCCAGCAAGGCATGCTTTCCCTGGAGTTTGATATTGATAACCCTCGTGAGAGTGAAATTTTCTCTAGCTATCCGAACATCCTTGCTGATAACACCATCGTTGAATTTATTACCGATTATTTGCGTTTGATGGTCAGCGGCAACATGAATGCGTTTGAGATTGAAACGCTCATGGATGAAGAAATCGAAACGATTGAACATGAAAGTGAAGTGCCGGCTTCCAGTTTGACGATGATGGGGGATGGTCTTCCTGCATTTGGTATCGTCGCTGCCGTTATGGGCGTGGTTCACTCGCTGGCCTATGTTGACCGACCTGCTGCTGAGCTGGGGATGATGATCGCTCACGCCATGGTGGGTACTTTCCTAGGGATTTTACTTGCTTACGGCTTTGTCTCTCCATTGGCCGCATTGCTGCGTCAAAAAAACGCAGAAAAAATCAAAGTATTACAGTGTATTAAGGTCACTTTACTGTCTAGCCTTAATGGCTATGCTCCGCAAATTGCCGTTGAATTTGGTCGTAAAACGCTGTACTCAACGGAGCGTCCTTCCTTTACCGAATTGGAAGAACACATTCGTCGTGTGAAATCGCCGACTCAGCAAGCGTCGGACAGTAACGCATGAAACATCAACATCCCATTATTCGCAAAAAGCGTAAGTCTGGACATGGGGCCACCATGGTGGCTCCTGGAAGATTGCCTACGCTGACTTTATGACAGCAATGATGGCATTGTTTCTTGTAATGTGGCTTATCGCAATTTCTACACCAATGCAGTTGGCCCAAATTGCAGAGTATTTCCGTACCCCATTAAAGGTTGCGTTAACTTCAGGTTCTAAATCAAGCGACAGTTCCAGCCCGATTCCGGGTGGAGGAAACGATCCAACCCAGCAAGACGGTGAAGTCAAAAAAGCCATCAAAACAGACAACGTGGAAAAAAAGCTGGATGAAGTTCGGCTTAATCGATTGCGTGAACGTCTGGATCAGTTAATTGAGGCCGATCCGCGGCTACGCGCACTGCGTCCACATCTGCTAATTGAAATGATCGATGAAGGGTTACGCATCCAAATCATCGACAGTCAAAACCGCCCAATGTTTAAAACCGGGAGCGCGCAGGTTGAGCCTTATATGCGAGATATCCTGCGTGCGATAGCGCCTATCCTGAATGACTTTCCAAACAAGCTGAGCATCTCAGGCCATACCGATGATGTTCAGTATACGACAGGGGAACGTGGGTATAGTAACTGGGAATTGTCTGCAGATCGTGCCAACGCATCACGTCGAGAGCTTATTTTTGGTGGTTTGTCTGAGGGAAAAGTTTTGCGCGTGGTGGGTATGGCTGCGACAATGAACCTTAAACAGGCGACAAGTGGAAATGATGCGATTAACCGACGCATCAGTTTGCTGGTATTGAGCAGACAAGCTCAAAAGGATATTGAAGAAGAAAATGCAGAAAGCTCTGCTGTAAATATAGACAAGGCGGAAAATTTACAAAATATGGAGTTGGATAAGCCTAAACCTACCACTCCGGCTGCCGAAAATAGTGATAATAATACGAGTGGAAGTGGTGGTGTATCGCCACAACCAACTAATGGAGTTCCTGCTCCAGAGCGTCAACAGCCAACCACTGCGTTGCCTGCTGCGCCCGATAGTCAGGCGACGCCTTCTCAATAAGCCGCGATTCACAGCAGAGGTGACCACGTGAGCATGGACATGAGTGCTTTCTATCAAACGTTCTTTGATGAAGCAGATGAATTACTGGCAGATATGGAACAACATTTATTATTGTTGGATCCGTCAGAGCCTGATACCGAGCAATTGAATGCGATTTTCCGAGCAGCTCACTCCATCAAAGGGGGGGCAGGCACGTTCGGTTTTAAAGTATTGCAGGAAACTACACACATTTTAGAAAATTTACTCGATGGGGCAAGACGCGGAGAAATGCGTCTTAGCACTGATATCATCAACCTGTTTCTGGAAACAAAAGACATTATGCAGGATCAGTTGGACGCTTATAAAACCGCGCAGGAACCCAATGCTGAAAGCTTTGAGTATATCTGTCAGGCCCTGCGCCAGCTTGCTCTGGAGTCTAAAGCTGATGGTGACGTTGCCCAGGCAGAGGCACCTGCTGCACAGCATACCGCCAGCCCAGCCTCTAGCGCTGCAGGTAAAGGTGAGATGCGTATTGCATTAACTGGCCTGAAATCTCAGGAAATACCTCAGATGCTGGAAGAGCTTGGTAATCTGGGAACCGTTAAAGATCCTCACCAGACCGACACCAGCGTAGAAGTGACATTGGTCACGTCTGAAAGCGAAGACGATATTAGTGCTGTACTGTGTTTTGTTCTTGAACCTGAGCAAATCAGCTTCAAATCTGCCGTAGCCAGCCAACCTGTCGTCGCTGAAGTTGTGGATATACCCGCTGTTGTTGAAGCTCCGCCCCCCGTAGCTCCGTCTGCGCCAGCGGCTGCAAAACCGCAAGCTGTACCGGAAAATGGAAAAAATAAAGCAAAAACCGGTGATACCAGTATTCGTGTAGCGGTTGAGAAAGTTGACCAGCTTATCAACCTCGTTGGTGAGTTAGTCATTACGCAATCTATGCTGGCACAGCGCTCAAGCGAACTCGACCCTGTGGCGCATGGCGACCTGCTCAACAGTATGGGGCAGTTGGAACGTAACGCTCGCGATCTGCAAGAATCGGTCATGTCTATCCGTATGATGCCGATGGAATATGTATTTAGCCGTTTCCCTCGTTTGGTCCGTGACCTCGCTGCCAAATTGGATAAGCAGGTCGAGCTAACGCTGATGGGAAGTTCGACTGAATTGGATAAGAGTTTGATCGAACGTATTATCGATCCTCTGACACACCTGGTACGTAACAGTCTTGATCACGGTATCGAATCTCCAGATAAACGCGTTGCTGCAGGTAAATCTGCGGTGGGTAACTTGACGCTTTCTGCGGAACACCAGGGCGGTAACATCTGTATTGAAGTTATTGATGATGGCGCAGGTCTTAACCGCGAAAGAATTCTGGCTAAAGCCCTGTCTCAAGGGTTAGCCGTGAGCGACACGATGTCTGATGAAGAAGTGGGCATGTTGATTTTTGCCCCTGGCTTCTCCACTGCAGAGAAGGTTACAGACGTTTCTGGTCGCGGTGTCGGCATGGATGTGGTTAAGCGGAATATCCAGGAAATGGGTGGGCATGTCGAAATCCATTTCCAGGCTGGAAAAGGTACGACTATCAGAATCTTGTTACCATTAACGTTAGCCATCCTCGATGGTATGTCCGTTAAAGTTAACAATGAAGTCTTTATTCTCCCGCTTAATGCTGTCATGGAATCCCTGCAGCCTCAGTCGGAAGACCTGTACCCATTAGCCGGTGGCGAGCGCGTACTACAAGTTCGTGGTGAATATTTACCTCTAGTTGAGCTATTCCATATTTTTGATGTGGATGGGGCTAAAACGGATGCTACTCAGGGTATAGTCGTGATCCTGCAGAGTGCAGGCCGGCGTTATGCCTTGTTGGTTGATCAGTTGATCGGTCAACATCAGGTCGTCGTTAAAAACCTGGAAAGTAATTATCGCAAGGTACCAGGCGTTTCAGCCGCTACCATTCTTGGTGATGGCAGTGTTGCGCTGATTGTGGATGTTTCAGCGTTACAAGCGCTTAATCGTGAAAAGCGTGTGGTTGAAACTGCTGCTTAATAAAACAGATCGTTAATAAAGGGTGGAAAACATGACTGGACTTGCAAGCGTCACGAAATTAACTGGCGAAACAGTAGGACAGGAATTCCTGATTTTTACGCTGGGTGACGAAGAGTACGGCGTTGATATTTTAAAAGTACAAGAAATTCGCGGTTATGACCAGGTAACGCGCATTGCCAACACACCTTCCTTCATCAAAGGTGTTACCAATCTGCGCGGCGTTATTGTACCGATCGTTGACTTGCGTATTAAATTCGCCAAGCAGGACGTTGAATATGATGACAACACGGTTGTTATCGTTCTGAATCTTGGTCAGCGTGTTGTAGGTATTGTCGTTGATGGCGTGTCGGATGTGTTGTCATTGACCGCAGATCAAATTCGCCCTGCACCAGAGTTTGCCGTAACCCTGTCAACAGAGTACCTGACTGGTTTGGGTTCTCTGGGCGAGAGAATGTTGATTTTGGTTGATATCGAAAAACTGTTGAGCAGCGAAGAAATGGCGCTGGTTGATAGCGTATTGAAAGCCTAATCCATCGGCCTTCAGGGGCTACGAAAGTGGCCCCGAAAACCTTCCTTAGCCGTATCCTTGTCTGTTCAGAAATTCGTAAAGATATCCAAAATAATGCCGATATCATCGGTGGTTGGTCTACTCAAAAGGCGTTATATGTTTAACCGTATAAAAGTTGTCACAGGTTTGATGCTTGTACTGGTGTTGTTTGGAGCTCTGCAACTTATTTCTGGTGGTTTATTCTTCAGTGCATTAAAAAATGATAAGGATATCTTCAGCTCAACGCAGGTGATTAACCAGAAGCGTTCAGAGCTAGATTCTGCATGGTCATATTTATTACAGACCCGCAATACACTTAACCGCGCGGGTACGCGTTTTGCGCTCGATGCAAGCGGTACGGGAGCCGGTGTGGGCGGGAAAGAGCTTTTGGCTTCGGCCCAAAAGCAACTGTCCGTCGCTAACGATTTTTTCTCCCGCTATGAAAACGTGCCACAAGACGCTCGTCAGAATGAAAGTATCGCTCGGGAAGTAAAAGAGAATTATGTGGCTCTTAATGGGGCGTTAACCGAATTAATTCAGTTTTTGAATGCAGGGGAATTTAAAAAATTTATTGAGCAACCAACACAGCGTTTTCAGGATAATTTTGAAAAAGCGTATTATGCCTATAAAGCTGAAAGCGATAAGCTTTATCAGGCTGGCATAGCGAAAAACGATGAAGCTTACGACTCTGCGCTCTGGATCCTTGGTTTCATTATCGTGCTGGTTTTCGCGTTAGCTCTGATTTCCTGGATTGGTATTCAACAACTATTAATCAGGCCGCTAAATAATATTGTTGAACACATTCGTCACATTGCGAAAGGTGATTTGACAAAAACAACTCACTTTCACAGCAGCAATGAAATGGGGATTCTGGCTGACAGTATTCGCCATATGCAAAGTGAGTTTGTTGCAACGGTTAGCGCGGTTCGACAGGGGGCCGATGCGATTTATACCGGTGCAACAGAAATTAGCGCCGGAAATAACGATCTTTCTTCGCGTACAGAGCAGCAGGCAGCCTCGCTGGAAGAAACCGCAGCCAGTATGGAACAGTTGACCGCAACCGTTAAACAGAATGCGGAAAATGCTCGTCAGGCCAGTCAGTTGGCGCTGAGTGCATCAGAAACGGCGCAGAAGGGCGGCAAGGTCGTCGATAATGTTGTCAAAACCATGCACAATATCGCTGGAAGTTCGCAAAAAATTGCCGATATTACTAGTGTGATTGATGGTATTGCTTTCCAAACCAACATTCTTGCACTGAACGCGGCAGTTGAGGCGGCCAGAGCAGGGGAACAAGGCCGTGGGTTTGCGGTTGTTGCGGGCGAAGTGCGTAGTTTGGCACAGCGTAGTGCTCAGGCTGCGAAAGAAATTAAAAGTCTGATTGAAGATTCTGTCAGCCGAGTCGATGAAGGTTCTGTACTGGTTGAGAGTGCCGGCGAGACGATGGGAGAAATCGTCAGTGCGGTCACTCGTGTAACAGATATCATGGGCGAAATTGCCTCAGCTTCAGATGAGCAAAGTAAAGGTATCGATCAGGTTGGTCAGGCTGTGACTGAAATGGATCGCGTAACGCAACAAAACGCCTCCTTGGTTGAAGAGTCTGCGGCCGCAGCGGTTGCTCTGGAAGAGCAGGTTAAAGTGCTGAATCAGGCTGTTGCTGTATTCCGTCTGTCTGAAGAGGCGGGGTCTTTTAGAAGAACGACACCAGTAACGACGGGCCAAAAGCCTGTATTACTGGCGCCATCAGCAAATGGCGGTAAGAAAGCGAAAGAAGGTTCATCCAATGATAATTGGGAAACATTCTGATAAAAACCGTCGTATAGGCTATAAATAACCAAGCTGTAGGCGTGTTACTGAGCCCATCCCCAGCCACTTATGTATTAAGGTGGCTGGGTGATTGTTTACTCGGCATAATTTGAAAAACGAATATGCGAGTAATTTATCGCTGCGTGTCTGGGTTTGTAAGCGATATCGCTCATGGTAATTTGACGCAGGATAATTCATGGTATTGTTCAATCTGTAACTTATGTTATGGATATGATGGGGTGAGGCTGGCTTTGGTATTAAAGCCAAAGAATAAAGCAGGTAGCACAGCTGTGATGAGAGGGAAATGCCACCCGACAGCATGTGGCTTTGGTAGAACGAACACGCTAACCGGCTCTGCTTGCAGAACGTGTAGAGCGTATTACCAATACAGTGTCAGTTTTAATCGCCATGCGATGAGCAATTGACGAATGACAATAAAAAACCTGCGTTAGCTGTAAAGGAAAGTTCAGATTGAAAAAAACCATAGCAAAAAACACTATTCGAGCGGTTTGATATGAAAAGTACACCATCGCAAAATCGCCCTGAATCTGCCTCTATTCTGACGCAGATGGTTGATCGCTTGCCGTTGTCGGACACGCATTTCCGGCGAATCAGCCAATTAATATATCAGCGTGCCGGTATTGTCCTGGCCGATCACAAACGCGAAATGGTTTATAACCGTTTAGTTAGACGCCTCCGTTTGCTTGGAATCAATGATTTCGGTCAGTATTTAGCCCTATTGGAGTCAGATCCTAACAGTGCAGAATGGCAGGCTTTTGTTAATGCCTTAACCACTAACCTAACGGCGTTTTTCCGTGAAGCGCATCATTTTCCTATCTTGGCGGAGCATGCCAGAAAACGTCCAAATGGTTACACTATCTGGAGTACGGCGGCTTCAACAGGGGAAGAGCCTTATTCGCTGGCGATGACGCTTGCAGAAGTCTTAGGTAATAAAGCGAGTGGATGCCAGGTATGGGCCAGTGATATTGATACCCAGGTATTAGAAAAGGCAACGACTGGCATCTATCGTCAGGAAGAGTTGCGCTCTCTTTCTCCACAGCAGCTACAGCGATTCTTTTTACGCGGTACTGGGCCACATAGTGGTTTGGTGCGCGTTCGTCCTGAGCTTGCGTCAATGGTACATTTCCAACAACTAAATCTGCTCGCGCCTGATTGGTCTGTTCCCGCGCCATTCGATGCTATTTTTTGTCGTAATGTAATGATTTATTTCGATAAAGAAACTCAGGAGCGTATTCTCCGTCGATTCGTCCCGATGCTTAAACCGGGGGGATTGTTATTTGCCGGGCATTCAGAGAATTTCAGCCAGATCAGTCGCGAATTCTATTTGCGTGGGCAAACTGTATACGGGCTGGCTAAGGAAAGATAATGAGCAAGATAAGAGTATTATGCGTTGATGATTCTGCCCTCATGCGTCAGATCATGACTGAAATAATTAATAGCCATTCCGATATGGAAGTTGTCGCGACTGCGCCAGATCCATTAGTTGCTCGTGATTTGATTAAAAAATTCAACCCTCAGGTGTTAACGCTGGATGTTGAAATGCCACGTATGGATGGGTTGGATTTTCTTGAGAAGCTTATGCGTTTGCGCCCGATGCCGGTTGTCATGGTGTCGTCCCTGACGGGAAAAGGGTCGGAAATTACGTTGCGCGCTTTGGAGCTTGGTGCGATTGATTTTGTCACCAAACCTCAGTTAGGCATTCGTGAGGGGATGCTGGCGTATAGCGAGCTGATTGCGGAAAAAATTCGCATGGCAGCGAAGGCGCGTTTGCCGCAGCGTAGTACCGCAGCAGAGCCAACAAAAATTATTCAGCATATGCCGCTACTCAGTAGTGAGAAATTGATCGCGATTGGCGCATCAACGGGGGGAACGGAAGCGATACGGCATGTATTACAGCCTCTGCCGCCGACAAGCCCTGCATTACTTATTACACAGCATATGCCGCCAGGCTTTACGAAGTCTTTCGCTGAGCGGCTGAATAAGCTGTGTCAGATTACGGTGAAAGAAGCAGAAGACGGGGAACGTGTTCTTCCTGGTCATGCCTACATTGCGCCGGGGGCTCGCCATCTTGAACTGGCGCGTAGCGGAGCAAACTATCAGGTACGTTTAAATGATGGACCTCCCGTTAATCGGCATCGTCCATCAGTCGATGTGTTATTCCGTTCGGTTGCACAATACGCCGGGCGAAATGCCGTAGGGGTAATCCTTACTGGAATGGGCAATGATGGGGCGGCCGGCATGTTGGAACTCCATCAGGCTGGTGCTTATACTCTGGCCCAAAATGAAGCAAGTTGTGTGGTTTTCGGGATGCCACGTGAAGCGATTGCTATGGGTGGCGTTGATGAAGTGGTGGATTTGCACCAGGTGAGCCAGCGCATGTTGGCACAAATCTCTGCCGGACAGGCATTACGTATATAAGCAGCTCTCGGTGAGCAATAAATATTTTAGGAGTAGGTATGGCCGATAAAGAACTCAGATTTCTGGTAGTGGATGATTTTTCGACGATGCGCCGAATTGTCCGTAACCTGCTGAAGGAACTGGGCTTTAATAACGTAGAAGAGGCAGAAGATGGTGCTGATGCGCTAAACAAGCTTCGCGCTAGTGCTTTTGATTTCGTCATTTCTGACTGGAATATGCCCAACATGGATGGACTGGAGCTGCTCCAGACTATTCGTGCTGACGGTGCACTTTCCAGCCTTCCCGTGCTGATGGTAACGGCGGAAGCGAAGAAAGAGAACATTATCGCTGCAGCACAAGCGGGTGCTAGCGGCTATGTAGTTAAACCATTTACTGCAGCTACCCTTGAAGAAAAACTGAATAAGATTTTCGAAAAATTGGGTATGTAAGGGGATCTTATGACGCCACATATGCCGTCCGTGAACGATACTGCTTCAGCAACCGAGATCATTTCGCGTATTGGCCAATTGACTCGTATGCTGCGCGACAGCTTGAAAGAGCTGGGGCTGGATAATGCGATAGCAGAAGCAGCAGAAGCTATTCCTGATGCCCGTGATCGTCTTGACTATGTTGTCCAGATGACTGCGCAAGCGGCAGAGCGTGCGCTGAGCTGCGTAGAGGCTGCACAGCCACGTCAAAACCAACTAGAAGCTGATGCTAAGTCTCTGAAAGTTCGTTGGGATGAATGGTTTGAGAATCCAATCGAGCTGGCTGATGCGCGTGAATTAGTGACGGATACGCGTAGCTATCTTGAAGATGTACCACAGCATACCTCATTTACCAACGCTCAACTGTTGGAAATTATGATGGCGCAGGATTTCCAGGACCTTACCGGTCAGGTCATCAAGCGTATGATGGATGTTGTCCAGGAGATTGAAAAACAACTGCTGATGGTGTTGCTGGAAAATATCCCAGAAAAACCAGATGCACCTAAGCGTGCAAATGATGGCCTGTTGAATGGGCCACAGTTGGATAAAGGTGCAGCAGGTATTGTTGCCAATCAGGATCAGGTTGATGACCTTCTGGATAGCCTTGGGTTCTAATGCATCCTGCTTCATGAAAGGGAGTGATTCCCTTTCATGAAAAAGGATGAACATCGTCGCCCAGTTATTTATGGCCAGTATCTATGGCCATAAATAGCTAAATCCGTTTTTTCCCGCCTTGTTATCCGTACTATTCGTTAAAGAAGCGTTGGTTTTTCTCGTTGTTCCAGCCATAAAACTTTTCCATATTTGTCATGCTAGGCAGCAAATTCCTATCCTGAAAGTCGTAACAGGAACGCCATAGTGGCAGATGATAGCGATCTAGAAAAAACAGAAGCCCCCACTCCCCAAAAGGAGGAAAAGGCGCGTGAAGAAGGCCAGATCCCACGATCTCGAGAGCTGACTTCTGTTCTGATGATGGTCGCGGGCTTGGCTATTTTATGGATAGGTGGTGATGCGATGGCTGGTCGGTTGGCCAGAATTGTCTCACAGTCGTTAAATTTTGATTACGCAACGATTGGCGATGATACCCAAATGCTACGGCATGTTGGTTCATTATTACGTCAGGCAGTATCGGCGTTAATGCCTATTATGCTTGGGGCTGTGTTGGTTGCACTCTCTGCGCCTTTGCTGCTCGGTGGGGTGCTATTTAGTACCAAATCATTAAAAGTTGACTTCAAAAAATTAGATCCTATTTCTGGGCTGAAGCGATTGTTTTCTGCTCAATCACTGGCTGAGCTCTTTAAAGCAATATTAAAATCAGTCATGGTTGGGGTCATTAGTACTTTGTTCTTGATTCATAACTGGCCAAAAATATTGCATTTAATATCCGAATCGCCGATTGCGGCGTTAGGTGATGCCTTAGAGTTGGCAGTAATGTGTGGCTTTCTCATCATCATGGGTCTGATTCCCATGGTCGCTTTTGATGTGTTTTGGCAGGTTTGGAGCCACATCAAAAAGTTACGGATGAGCAAGCAGGAAATTCGTGATGAACACAAGCAGAGTGAAGGCGATCCTCATGTTAAAGGTCGTATTCGTCAGCAACAGAGGGCGATAGCCCAACGCAGAATGATGGCTGATGTTCCTAAGGCTGATGTGATAGTCACTAACCCGACACATTATGCGGTAGCATTACGTTATGATGAGAAAAAAATGAATGCACCGAAAGTATTGGCTAAAGGTGCAGGTGAGATCGCATTGCGTATTCGTGAGTTGGGGGCCGAGCATCGTGTCCCTATTTTAGAAGCGCCACCGTTGGCGCGTGCGCTATTTCGTCATTCAGAGGTCGGGCAGCACATTCCGGCTGCGTTATATGCTGCTGTCGCAGAAGTCTTAGCTTGGGTTTATCAACTGAAACGCTGGAAGCGGGAAGGTGGATTAATTCCTAGAAAACCGAAACATTTACCAGTGCCTGATGCGCTGGATTTTGCTAAAGAGAATACTACTGATGGCTAATTTGGCCTCTTTGCTTCGTTTACCGAGTAATATGAAAGGTACCCAATGGCAAATATTAGCCGGACCTATACTGATCCTGCTGATACTTTCCATGATGGTATTGCCGCTGCCGCCATTTATCTTGGATCTGCTTTTTACCTTTAACATCGCACTATCCATCATGGTATTGCTGGTTGCGATGTTCACGCAGCGGACGCTGGAATTTGCTGCATTCCCTACTATCCTGCTGTTTTCTACATTGCTGCGTTTGTCACTCAACGTTGCATCTACCCGTATTATTTTACTGGAAGGCCATACAGGCACCGCTGCTGCTGGTAAGGTCGTTGAAGCATTTGGCCACTTTCTGGTTGGTGGGAATTTCGCCATCGGTATTGTGGTCTTTATCATTCTTGTCTTAATCAACTTCATGGTTATCACCAAAGGTGCCGGGCGTATTGCTGAAGTAGGCGCTCGTTTTGTGCTGGACGGTATGCCAGGTAAACAGATGGCGATCGATGCCGATCTTAATGCTGGGATCATTGGTGAAGAAGAGGCGAAAAAACGCCGTGCTGAGGTGACTCAGGAATCAGATTTTTACGGTTCAATGGATGGTGCCAGTAAGTTCGTGCGCGGCGATGCTGTCGCTGGACTGATTATCATGGTCATCAATATTGTGGGTGGGTTGATCGTCGGTGTTGTACAGCACAACATGCCAGTAGGTCAGGCAGCGGAAAGCTATACGTTGCTTACCATCGGTGACGGCCTGGTTGCCCAGATTCCTGCTCTGATTATTTCTACCGCTGCGGGTGTTATTGTAACTCGTGTGAGTACCGATCAGGATGTTGGCGAGCAGATGGTCACTCAGTTGTTCAACAACCCGCGAGTTATGGTGTTGAGTGCGGCTGTGATCGGGCTTATTGGGCTGGTTCCCGGAATGCCTAATTTTGTCTTTCTATTATTCACGGCATCTTTGTTAGGGCTTGCCTGGTGGATGCGTGGTGAACAACAAAAAGAACCTGTGATACAGCCGATGCCAGCAGCGATGGAAAAACATCAGGTCATTGAAGCCAGTTGGTCTGACGTACAGCTTGAAGACCCGCTGGGCATGGAAGTGGGTTATCGTTTGATTCCAATGGTTGACGCACAACAAGATGGCGAGCTACTGGGTAGGATTCGTAGTATCAGGAAGAAATTTGCTCAGGAGATGGGGTATTTACCGCCAGTGGTCCATATCCGGGATAATTTAGAGCTTCAGCCTGCCAGCTATCGCATATTGATGAAAGGGGTTGAGGTTGGAAGCGGTGAGGCACATCCTGGACGTTGGATGGCAATCAATCCGGGTAACGCGGTTGGTTCGTTATCTGGAGACATCACGCAGGATCCTGCGTTTGGGCTGCCAGCAGTCTGGATTGATAATGCCCTGAAAGAACAAGCTCAAGCACAAGGCTTCACGGTCGTAGAGGCAAGCACGGTGGTGGCAACACACCTGAACCATTTAATTGCATTACATGCCAGTGAGCTGTTTGGCAGACAAGAAGCTCAGCAGTTAATGGAACGTGTTGCGCAAGAAATGCCAAAATTGACCGAAGATTTTATTCCTGGCGTGGTGACGCTAACAACGTTGCACAAAGTCTTGCAAAATCTGCTCAGTGAGAGAGTTTCTATCAGGGATATGCGCACTATCATGGAGACATTGGCTGAACATGCGCCAGTGCAGCCAGATCCTTATGAACTCACTACGGTAGTCAGGGTTGCTCTGGGACGTGCTATCACTCAGCAGTGGTTTCCGGGAGACAGCGAACTTCAGGTTATCGGCCTAGAAGGATCGCTGGAACGTCTTCTGTTGCAGGCGCTGCAGGGAGGCGGTGGTCTCGAGCCTGGGCTTGCCGATCGCCTGCTGGAACAGGCAAAACAAGCGCTACAGCGGCAGGAAATGCTTGGGGCTCCACCAGTTCTGCTGGTGAACCATGCTTTGCGTGCTTTGCTTGCCCGCTTCCTGCATCGTAGCCTGCCAAACATGGCCGTGCTTTCTAATCTGGAAATCAGCGATCATCGTCAGATCCGTATGACATCGATTATAGGGGAAGCTCAGAAGTGAGGACGGTGATACGCTTTCTGTCTGTAACTGTGTTGGCACTTCCGCTCTGTGCTATGGCGACGCCGGGTAGCTGGAACGGAAGTATGGCCGGAATAAAACTGGATTACCGTGGTGAAATGGTGACGACGTCGGCTTTTTCTCCGAACATCGCCCTTAAGCCAGAAGAAACCATTACGACAATATATTGGCGGCATCTTATTGATTCAGAGATACCGACAGGGCTTGTGGTTAAGCTTTGTTCACAAACGCCGCAGCGCTGTGTTGATTTAGGCGGAAGTGGTGACGGACAGACTCAGGCATTTGAGGGCCTGGCGGCTAACAATGAGTTTCGTTTTGTCTACTATATTGCAGGGAATGGACGTATTAACCGTACGTTCAGCGTCCGTAAGATAGATATTGCGGTAAACTACAAGTAGCTATTTTTAAATGAATTTCTGTTTTAGTAATGAAAAGTCTCCGCTGAAATGCAGAGACTTTTAGAACGTGATTTTTCTACCGCCTACTGTTACGCCTTTCGACTGGCCATCAGGACCATATAGTCCCTGATGACGGGGCTTCAGTATATTTATCGCTTCATTGGTATAGGCAATATGCCGATTCAGCAGGAGCCCGTTGTGCTTATTCTGATCGTTCAGACGTCTGGTTAACTCTTGTATCTGCTGCCAGTAAGCAGACAGCTTTTCAATGCCATCATAAGGTGCTTGCAGTTTAAGTGTTGATTCAGTTTGATGACGTCGTGTTTCCAGATGCTGCATAGTAGCCAGCAAGGAGGTTTTATTCTCTGTCACTTGTTGCAGAGCGATACTATTAATATGCCCCGCGCAAAGCAATGTTTGCTCGTCAGACATGACTGCATCAAGCTCACGCAGGTTGTGCAGCAGTTGCTCCAGAATCGATTGCAGATTTTCCATAAGTGTTAATTACCAGCTAAAAAATCCTGCGTTTCTTTTAACAATGCATCCGCGATTTTTCCGGCATCGATTTTAAGTGAACCATCACGAATGGCTTGCTTCAGCGTTTCAACACGGTTCATGTCGATATCCTGCGTACCTGGCTGCATTAATTTTGCCTGCGCATCACTCAATTTTACCTGTGTGGCGCTGACTTCAGACTGTGCTTCAGCCTGTTTAAGTTTAGTTTTAGCGATATCGCCAGATTCGCGTTGTTGCACTTGACTGACCGGCTTCAGTGACTGGGTGCGTTCAATACTCATAATACATCCCTCTGATTTGAGGATAAATAGTTAATCATCAATGTGTTGAAGGATTTTTCATCACATTGGTGTTCAATTTTAAAACGTCGTCAGTAATGACTCTGTAACTATCATCGGCAAACGTGAGCAAATCTTTAATTAATTACTGTGAGATCAGAATAATCCCATCGTCGTTCGCAATTCCGCTGATTATTTGTCCATTTGCCGTTCTGACTCTGACTGCCTGCCCAGTTGCCGCGTTGTTCATGGCTTTTCCTTCGCCATTAATCGTGAAACCTTCTCCCTGAGCGATAATCTGCACTGACTGACCTGCTTTAACGACCCAGGCGCGTCTGATCATAGAAGCTGTAATAGCCTGACCCGGAGTGAGATCGCGTAGAAGGACTGCACCCTGTGCGCCCTGTAACGTCAGTATAGGGCGCAACGGTAATAAATCGAGTCTGCCTTTTGTCAAACGAATGTCTTTTTCCGTCAGTGTTGTCCCGCGGTTTATCGGCCGGGAACTGGTGACATAACTCCCCGTGACCTGCACTTCGGTTTGAATGAAGCGGCGTTGTTGCCCACAACGTACGGACAGGCTCACATTACCCCACATTTTCGTATTCCCGGGTAACGTAATTTGGGGCGCTTCGCACTGTGGCCACTGTGACTCTGGCGATTTTATCACAACGTTAACGGTGTTTGGGCTTCCCTGAAAGCGTGAGGCAAAGAATTGGTTAATTTGTGCCGGAAGGTCGTTTGCATTGACAGGAGCACACAGGGTGAAAAAACAGGACGCCGCCAGACAGAGAGAATAATATATTGTTTTCATTCCAGTTCAGCGCTCCTGATTCCGATTATGTCGGGCAATAAGTGTAACGATGTCAGCGCAAGGTTAAGGCAATAAATAGCGCTGCATTTGGTGTCTATTCGTCCGATGGCATAGCCATAATGAGAATTATCCTACCCACTCCAAATTCTAACTTGCGGAGGGAGCATGCTTGATAAATTAGACGCCTCGTTGCGGTTCCAGCAGGAAGCGTTGAACTTGCGTGCCCAGCGGCAGGAAATTCTGGCCGCGAATATTGCTAATGCGGATACACCAGGCTATCAAGCCAGGGATATCGATTTTGCCAGCCAGCTCAGTAAAACGATGGAGCAAGGGCGGGTGAACGGCACAGGTATCGCGCTGAAAACCACATCTGTACGGCATATACCGGCACAGAATTTTCAGCCGCCGGAACTTGATTTGCTCTATCGTGTGCCGGATCAGCCTGCATTGGATGGTAATACGGTCGATATGGACCGGGAACGTACTAATTTTGCCGATAATAGCCTGAAATATCAAACCAACCTGACCGTTCTGGGTGGGCAGATTAAAGGTATGATGTCGGTCTTGCAATCAGGTTCATGATCGTAGCGCGATGAGAAGGTAAAGATTCATGTCGTTATTAAATATATTCGAAATTTCAGGCTCAGCGCTTTCTGCGCAATCTCAGCGTCTGAATGTGAGCGCCAGCAACCTGGCTAACGCAGACAGCGTCACGGGTCCTGATGGCGAACCTTATCGTGCCAAGCAGGTTGTATTCGAAGTGAATGCGGCCCCAGGCCAGTCAACTGGCGGTGTGCGCGTTGCTAATGTTATTGAAGACCCATCACCTGCACGTCTGGTTTACGAACCAGGCAACCCGCTTGCTGATGGACAGGGATACGTTCGCATGCCGAATGTTAACCCAGTGGCTGAGATGGTAAATACCATTTCTGCATCACGCAGCTATCAGGCAAACGTCGAAGTCTTGAATACGACAAAATCGATGATGCTGAAGACGTTAACGATCGGGCAATAATCGGGAGACGAAATAATGTCTGTAACCATTAATGATACTTCCTCGGCAACAAAAACACAGAGTACATCGAGTACTACCTCATCTGTTGGCACTACTAGCAGCGCTGCCGACCTACAGAATCAGTTTCTGACCCTCCTGGTGGCACAGTTGAAAAATCAGGACCCGACGAACCCAATGAGCAACGATCAGCTTGTCAGCCAGCTTGCCCAGCTCAATACGGTGAGTGGTATTGAAAAATTGAATACCACCCTAGGTTCTATTTCTGGTCAAATCAATAACAACCAATCTATGCAGGCGACAACGCTGATTGGCCACAGTGTCATGATCCCAGGAAAAGACATTCTCGTGGGTAAAGAAACCAGCACACCGTTTGGCGTGGAACTGGAGAAAGCTGCAGAAGTGGTTACCGTCACTATTAATGATGCGACAGGTAAAGCCGTTCGTACAATCGAGCTGGGGACGCTTTCGGCTGGCGTTCACTCATTTAACTGGGATAGTAAACTTTCTGATGGCACGGTTGCGCCTGATGGGGCCTATACCTTCACTGTCGCTGCTAGCACGGGCGGCGCACAGCAAGTTGTTCAGCCATTGAGCTATGCGGTGGTAAATAGTGTCGTTCGCGGCGAGAGTGGTGCATTGCTGGATTTAGGACTACGTGGCAGGGCCACCATGGACGATGTCAGGCAGATTCTGTAACGCTATAAATTTCACAGTATTCCGGTGAAACGCATTACCGAGAATATGACTTAATCAATTCATCTGGAGAACGACATGGGTTTTTCTCAGGCGGTCAGTGGCTTAAACGCGGCATCTAATAACCTGGATGTTATCGGTAATAACATCGCTAACTCAGCAACAGTGGGTTTTAAATCCGGTACTGTCACATTTGCCGATATGTTTGCAGGTTCTAAAGTGGGTATGGGTGTTAAGGTTGCATCGGTATTGCAAGATTTCGGCAATGGTACCGTAACTTCCTCTTCACGAGATCTGGATATCGCGATCAGCGGCGGCGGTTTTTACCGTCTGCAAGATACTAATGGTTCCATCTATTACAGCCGTAATGGTCAGTTTATGCTGAACGGTCGTAATATCGTTAACGCTCAGGGGATGCAATTAACTGGGTATCCGACTGCGGGAACGCCGCCAGTTGTTCAAACGGGTGCCGACCCAGTACCGTTGACTGTTCCCGATGGTGACATGCTGGCGAGCCAAACAACAACGGCGTCAATTGTTGCTAACCTGAAATCTTCAGATTCGGTTCCAACGAGCGCCTGGGCCACAACGCCTGGTGCGGAAGGTACGTATAATAGTAAAACGGCGCTGACAACCTATGACAGTCAGGGTAACGTGCACAACTTTACCCTGTACTTTGTCAAAACGGCGGATAATACCTGGCAAACCTATGCCAAGGATGACTCTGTTAGTCCTGCTAATTATCAAAACGCAGGAACGTTGAACTTTGCTTCTAATGGGGCGTTAACAGGGCATACGCCTTTCAACATCACCCTCACAGGGACCAATGGTGCGGCGAATGGGCAGTTTAGGCTTAATTTGACTGGCAGCGTGCAGCAAAATACCGAATATAGCTATAAGAGCCCAACCCAGAACGGTTACGCCCCAGGATCGCTGACTGGTTTTGCTATCAATGATGATGGCACGATCGAAGGTAGCTATAGCAACGGTCAGAAACAGGCGTTGGGTCAGATCCTGCTGGCTAGTTTTGCCAACCCAGAGGGTTTGTCACCTGAGGGTGATAACGCTTGGTCTGAAACAGCAAGCTCTGGTCAGGCGGTGGTTGGTCTGGCTGGCTCTGGGAGCCTGGGTAAGCTGATCGGCAAATCCACCGAAAGTTCGAACGTTGACTTAAGTAAAGAGTTGGTCAACATGATCGTTGCGCAGCGTAACTACCAGTCGAATGCGCAAACCATCAAAACGCAGGATTCCATTCTGCAAACGCTGGTTAGCCTGCGTTAATTATCCTAACGGGGACATTGCATGGATCACGCAATTTATACGGCAATGGGTGGCGCGAGCCAGTCATTGGAAAAACAGGCGATTACTGCGAACAACTTGGCGAACGCCTCAACGCCGGGGTTCCGGGCACAGCTTTCAGCACTGCGCGCTGTACCGGTCAATGGGCTGACATTGCCTACCCGTACGCTGGTTGTTGCTTCAACGCCTGGCGCTGATATGACTGAAGGCGTGATGAATTATACTGGCCGTGCAATGGATGTCGCCTTACCGAAAGAGAGTTGGCTGGCAGTACAAACCGCTAACGGCGGTGAAGCGTACACCCGTAATGGTAATATGGAGATCAACGCTGATGGGCAGTTAACTATCCAGGGGCGTGTAGTGATGGGCGACGGTGGGCCGATTGATATTCCTCCGCAGGCTCAGATCAGTATTTCTCCTGACGGTACAATTTCTGCGCTTAATGCGGGTGATCCGCCAAATACGATTGCCCAATTGGGGCGTTTGAAGCTTGTAAAAGCTACCGGACAAGAAGTTGAGCGGTCCGATGACGGATTATTCCGCTTGACGCAACAGGCTCAGCAACAACGTGGTAATGTTCTGCAAAACGATCCTACCGTACGTATTATGCCGGGTGTAATCGAAGGCAGTAATGTGAACACGGTCGATACTATGGTCGATATGATTGCCAATGCTCGCCGCTTTGAAATGCAGATGAAAGTCATTAGCAGCGTCGACGATAATGCACAACGCGCTAATCAGATATTAGCAATGGGTTAAGCGCCGAGTGCGCACAGGAGTGAATAAATGATCCGTTCTTTGTGGATTGCAAAAACCGGTTTGAATGCTCAGCAAACCAATATGGACGTTATTTCCAATAACTTGGCAAACGTCAGCACCAATGGTTTCAAGCGTCAGCGTGCGGTATTTGAAGACTTGATGTATCAAACAGTTCGTCAGCCTGGCGCTCAATCTTCAGAACAAACGATGCTACCGTCCGGTTTACAGTTAGGCACCGGTGTTCGTCCCGTATCAACAGAGCGTATTCATACTCAAGGGACGTTTTCCGAAACGGGTAACTCTAAAGACGTCGCCATTAAAGGGCAGGGTTTCTTTCAGGTTCAGTTGCCTGACGGTACCACTGCTTATACGCGTGATGGTGCTTTCCAGCTTGATGGTAATGGTCAGTTAGTGACGTCCAGCGGCTATCAGGTTCAGCCTGCAATTACTGTTCCGGCTAATGCGACAGAACTGAATATCGGTCGTGACGGTATTGTCAGCGTTAAACTGCAGGGTCAGGCGGCAACAAACCAGATTGGTCAGTTGACACTGACGACCTTTATTAACGATAGCGGCCTTGAGAGCATGGGTGAAAACCTGTATCTGGAAACTGCCAGCTCTGGTGCGCCGAATGAAACGAACCCTGGTTTGAATGGCGCGGGTCTGCTTTATCAGAAATATGTCGAAACCTCCAACGTCAATGTGGCAGAGGAGTTGGTATCGATGATTCAGACGCAGCGTGCTTACGAAATCAACAGTAAGGCAATTTCTTCTTCTGACCAAATGTTGCAGAAATTGACCCAACTGTAATGGGTAATTCGCTAATTTCAGGAGCGAGGGCGGGTGCTCTTGTTGCCTGATAGTAGCAATGTAGACAGTGTTTAACGGGGTAATGATGACCATAGGTACCCGATGAGTGGGCCGGTATGGTGTTGATTTACCCCGTGAATATGTGAAATAGATTAATTTAAGGCGATATCCGCAGTGATAATGAATGCAAAGTCGGTTATCAAACCACTCCGCCGACACTGTCTGTTGGCATTGATCGCGATGTTAGCACTTAACGGTTGCGCCTATATTCCGCATGATAAAGTTGTCACTGGGCCGACGACTGCCCAGCTGGATCGCCTGTACTGGCCGGACCCAATGGTTCTATTTTCCAAACCGTGCAGCCAATGAATTATGGCTATCAACCGATGTTTGAAGATCGCCGCCCACGTAATGTTGGTGACACACTAACGATCGTGTTGCAGGAAAATGTTAGCGCCAGTAAAAGTTCCTCTGCCAATGCAAGCAGAGATGGTTCGTCCACATTTGGTCTGACTGCGACGCCTCGTTATCTAGAAGGCCCACTCGGCAATAACCGAGCTGCTCTGAATGCCACCGGAACAAACGAATTTACAGGTCAAGGTGGTGCGAATGCGAATAACACGTTCAGTGGCACCATTACGGTTACGGTTGGTCAGGTTCTTGCCAATGGTAACCTGCAAGTTGTTGGCGAAAAACAAATTGCCATTAATCAGGGAACAGAGTTTATCCGCTTCTCAGGTGTTGTTAATCCGAGAACGATTAGCGGCAGCAACTCGGTGCCATCCACTCAGGTTGCAGACGCGCGCATTGAATATGTCGGTAATGGCTATATTAACGAAGCGCAAAACATGGGCTGGTTACAGCGGTTTTTCCTCAATGTTTCTCCGTTCTAAGCTTAAGAGGCCTACCATGCGGATTGCATCATTTTTCACTGTACTGCTGACGTTACTGACGCTGAATATTGCCCCTGTGTCGGCAGAGAGAATTCGCGATCTGGTGAATATCCAGGGCGTACGCGGTAATGCGTTAATTGGTTACGGTTTAGTGGTTGGTCTGGACGGCTCTGGTGACCAGACTATGCAGACGCCGTTTACCACGCAAAGCTTAACTAACATGCTTTCCCAGTTAGGGATTACCGTTCCTGCCGGAACCAACATGCAGTTGAAGAATGTGGCAGCGGTGATGGTAACGGCAGAGCTTCCGCCTTTTGGCAGAACAGGCCAAAATATTGATGTCGTTGTGTCATCACTTGGTAATGCAAAGAGCTTGCGCGGCGGGACGTTGTTAATGACCCCATTAAAAGGGGTTGATAATCAGGTCTATGCCCTTGCTCAAGGTAACGTGTTGGTTGGTGGAGCAGGTGCATCTGCTGGCGGAAGCAGTGTTCAGGTTAACCAGCTTGCCGGCGGTCGAATCAGTAATGGTGCCGTTATCGAGAGAGAGTTGCCAAGCACGTTTGGCACATCGAATACCATCATGCTGCAGTTGAAGAACGACGATTTTTCGATGGCGCAAAAGGTGAGTGATGCGATAAATCGCTCGGGATACGGTGGTTCCGCGAGTCCGTTGGATTCTCGGACTATTCAGGTTCTTGCCCCGAATGGTAACAGCTCTCAGGTTCGCTTTCTGGCCGATATCCAGAATATTGAAGTGAACGTCGGTATTCAGGACGCCAAGGTTATCATCAACTCCCGTACCGGATCTGTTGTAATGAACCGCGATGTGACGCTGGAGAGCTGTGCTATCGCTCAGGGCAACCTTTCTGTGACGATCAACCAGCAAGCCAATGTTAGCCAGCCTAATACGCCATTTGGTGGCGGCCAGACGGTGGTAACGCCTCAAACCGAGATCTCTGTTCAGCAAGCAGGCGGTGCTTTACAGCGAGTCAATTCCAGTGCCAACCTCAACAATGTCGTGCGTGCACTGAATTCCCTGGGTGCGACGCCGATGGAGCTGATGTCTATTCTGCAGGCGATGCAAAGCGCTGGCTGCTTGCGTGCCAAACTGGAAATTATCTAATGAGTGATATACAGACGCTGAATAATGCGGCCTACGATGCGCAGTCCCTGAATACGCTGAAGCGTGAGGTTTCAGGCAATCCTCAAAGTAAAGAGGGTATCAGGGCAGTGGCGCAACAAATGGAAGGCGTGTTTGTCCAATTGATGATGAAAAGTATGCGTTCTGCGATTCCGCAGGATGGGCTCTTCAACAGCGATCAGACGCGTCTGTATACCTCAATGTATGATCAGCAAATTGCCCAAGAGATCTCAACGAAGGGCAAGGGACTGGGGCTGGCGGATGTCATGGTTGAGCAATTAACCCGGCAATCTCCCGATGCTACAGCCGCTAAAGCTCCGGTTCCTTCTGTTCCATTAACATTCGATGGTGATGTGCTAAAAACCATGCCAACTGCGGCAGTGGAGCAGATGGTGCGTAAAGCGTTACCTAAGCTGCCCACTACGGGGTCAGCCTTGCCGTTATCCAATAGTAACTTTGTGTCTCAGATTTCCTTGCCCGCTCAGATTGCCAGCCAGCATAGCGGCATACCTCACCATCTTATTATTGCTCAGGCGGCACTTGAGTCTGGTTGGGGTCAGCGTGAAATTCCTACCGAAGATGGGCGCCCGAGTCACAACTTGTTCGGTATCAAAGCAGGCAGTAGCTGGAATGGGCCGACAACAGAGATTACCACGACAGAGTATGAGCAGGGCGTGGCCAAGAAGGTCAAGGCTAGTTTCCGAGTGTACGATTCCTATATTGAAGCGATTGGTGACTATGTGAAATTGCTCACCAACAACCCACGCTATTCAGCGGTCATGAGTGCCGGAACGGCGGAGCAGGCAGCTCATGCGCTACAAAAAGCAGGTTATGCAACGGACCCGCAATATGCTCAGAAGCTGGTTAGCATGATCCAGCAAATGAAGAATTCAGGTGAGAAAGTGACGAAAGCATATACGCACGATTTGAGCCGCCTATTTTGATTTTTTATTCAAGATTTGCGCTGCCTGGCCGATAAAGTAATTAACTTATGTAGCGTATTTATTGCTTTCAGCATTTTGTTAATCGCACAGGGCGAAAGAGCCTGTGTAAAAGGAACAACACCCTATGTCCAATTTAATTAATACCGCGATGAGTGGCTTAAAAGGTGCACAGGTTGCGCTCAGTACCGTGAGTAACAACATCAGTAATCAGGCTGTTACTGGGTATAGCCGACAAAATGCGATACTTGAGCAGGCGACCAGCAGCAGTACATCGGCCGGATATATTGGTAATGGTGTTAATGTTGTTAGCATCAATCGCCAATACAATGAGTTTATTACCAATCAATTACGTTCTGCGCAAACAACAAGCAGCTCTGTCAATGCTTACTACGAACAAATTTCTAAGATTGATAATCTGCTAGCCAGTAGCACCACTAGTCTTTCATCAACGATACAAGGTTTCTTTTCCAATTTGCAGAACCTCACCAGTAATTCAGGTGACTCATCTACTCGCCAAACGGTATTGGGCAAAGCTGAAGGGCTGGTTAATCAGTTTAAAGTTACGGATAAATATTTACGTGATATGGACAGTGGTTTGAATACACAGATTCAAAGTACTGTTGGCCAAATTAATTCATATAGCAATCAGATTGCGTCGCTAAATAACGAAATCACGAAACTAATGGGAGCAAATAGCGGCACGATGCCTAACGATTTGCTCGATCAGCGAGATCTTTTGGTCGATCAGCTCAATAAATTAGTGGGTGTTGATGTGACTGTTCAAGATGGGACTGTTTACAACGTTGCATTGAAGAATGGTACTAATCTGGTTCAGGCGGGAGTCAGCAATCAATTGGTTGCTATTAGTTCCAGCAGCGATCCGGCTCGTCTTACCATTGGATATAAAGATCAGACCAATGATGTCGTTACATTGAATGAGAGTACGCTAACCGGAGGTTCATTAGGCGGATTGATTTCTTTCCGTACAGGAACCCTGGATGAAGCACGTAATCAGTTAGGGCAATTAGCCCTGTCATTCGCTGATGCATTTAATGCCCAACATCAGGAAGGTTACGACTATAACGGTCTGAAAGGTGGCGATTTCTTTTCCTTTGGTAAAGCGGTTGCCCTGAATGACAGTAAAAATGGCGGCAGTGCGGTATTAACACCCTCTTACACCAATACCAAAGAGGTGCAGGCAACCAATTATGCGGTTAAATATGATGGCGCTAACTGGCAAGTAACCCGTTTGTCTGACAACTCAAAATTTACGGCGACGGTTGATACTTCTGATAACAGCCTGAATTTTGATGGCATTAAGATGACGATTACGGGAACGCCCACAACGAATGACAGTTTCCTGCTTAAACCTGTTAATGATGTCATTACCGATATGTCAGTGGCTATTTCCGATCCGAACAAGATCGCTGCAGCGTCAGTTAAACTTGACGATTCGGGTAATCCTGTCGTAGATGGAAGCGGTAACCCTGTCTTTGGTGGTGTGAGTGATAACACGAATGCTAAGGCATTGCTTGCGCTGCAAAATGAGAAAATCGTGGGTGGGAAAGCGAGCGTTTCCAGTGCCTACGCCAGTCTAGTCGGTACTATTGGTAACCAAACTAGCACGTTGAAAATAAATAATACCTCGCAGCAAAACGTTGTTAAGCAATTAACAGCAGAACAGCAATCCGTGTCTGGTGTGAATCTGGATGAGGAATACGGCGATCTGATGCGTTACCAGCAATACTATATAGCTAATGCTCAGGTTATCAAAACAGCACAATCCATATTCGATGCGCTTTTAGCGGCTCGTAGCTAGTTTGACCATTTGATTGAGAGGAATTAATACCATGCGCTTAAGTACCAGCATGATATATCAGCAAAATATGCAAGGCATTCTGAATGGTCAGACCGCGTGGCAAAAAACGGGCGAGCAACTATCGACCGGGAAACGAGTTGTCAACCCATCTGACGATCCGATTGCGGCGGCGAGCATCATTATGCTTGGTCAGGCTCAGTCTGAGAACAGTCAGTACACACTGGCACGCACATTTGCTAAGCAAAGTATGTCTCTGGAAGAGTCTATTTTGGACAAGAGCACGAACACGATTAGCAGCGCATTGACCGAAGTAATCAAAGGCGGCGGTGTTCTGAGTGATGACGATCGCAAATCGGTCGCGACTTCCTTACGTGGTATGAAAGCTGAACTGCTGAATATGGCTAACAGCACTGACGGTAACGGTAATTATATTTTTGCTGGTTATAACACGGACAAGGTTCCTTTCGTTGAGGGGACTACTGGCGTGGATTATGTAGGCGGTAATCAGGCGATCTCACAACGTGTAGATGCGTCTCGGAATATGACAGTCAGCCATATTGGTTCTGCTGTGTTCAATGGCACAACTGGTGACGCTCAAGCAGAACCAGATGGTAGTATCCAGTCAGATTTGTTTGAGACTTTAGATATTGCAATCAAAGCGCTTGAAACGCCTATTGCTAATGCTGACGATGCAACAAAAGCCAGTGTAGCAGCGGCCTTAGAGACGGCAAACCGCGGTTTAAAAAACTCATTTAATAATATTTCAGCCGTTCGTGCAGAGTTAGGTATTCAGCTCAATGAGATTGACAACCTTGATGCCATTGGTAAAGATCGTGATGTAGCGAATAAGACTGCATTGGGGCAGTTGCAAGATACTGATTGGTATGACGCAATTTCGTCTTATATCATGCAAAAATCTTCTTTAGAAGCATCTTATACAGCATTTCAAAACATGCAGGGCATGTCGTTATTCCAGATGAAATAGTAGTAATAGAAAATAATTATCTATTCTACTGTACGGTTTGAATACGCTTAAACCGGGCGTATTTTTTAGGCGTGTCATTCTCTTTATTATATTGAATGACATGCCATTTTTTATCCTATAATCATTCCTCTAATTCCTTCTGTTAGTCCTCATTCTTCTTATATAGCTCATCAATATTCAACATGGTATGTACTACATGCGATTCCTCACGATCGCGACGGAGGCTAATTATATAAAAACGTGAAATAGCTAATAGGTGGCAGGCTAGTACATGCCTGACAGCCAGTCGCATCGGCTTATGTTTACTTATAGGGAATTAGGGGCTAGATAGCTGGGTAAGAATGTCAGCGAGTAAATCGAATACCTCGCTGAATAAACGCTCTGCGAAGGGGGGGATTAAAGGGAGTAATAAACCTAACGTCATGATTCCCACTGTGAGGGTAATCGGGAAGCCAACGACAAATATTGAGAGTTGAGGCGCCATACGATTGAGCATACCTAAAGCCAGGTTAATGGTCAGCAGCAGGGTGATGATAGGCAGCGCCAGCATTAATCCGTTGATAAAAATCAGTCCACCGGCACGTGCAAGCGCGAGAAATGCATGGCTGTTAATAGGATTGGCACTGATAGGCAGAGTATAAAAACTGTCTGCCAACAATGAAATCATCCAGAGATGACCATCAAAAGTCAGGAATAGTAAAATGGCAAGAATATTCAGGAAACGCGCTATTACCTGCATATTCGGGCCACCGGTTGGATCAAAAAAGGTCGCAAAGGCGAGCCCCATCTGTAAACCAATAAGTTCGCCGGCATGGCGAATAGCGGCAAATGCTAACTGCATTGACAGGCCGAGCGTAACGCCGATGAGAATTTGCTGTATTAACAGCCATATTCCCGCAACGGAAAAAATAGGCGTGGTGTTTAATGGCAAATAGGGCGCAACGAGCAGGGTGATCAGCACGCCTAGACCAATTTTCACCCGGTTCCCAATCGCTCTTTCGTTGAAGACAGGCGCAGTACTAATCAACGCAAGAATTCTGACAAAAGGCCAGAAAAATTGGCTGACCCAATTCACCATGTCCCAACTGTTAAACGTCAGCATACTTACCCAATAATATTAGGTAACTGGCCGAATAGCGTACGCATGTAGTCCAGCATGAGGTTTAACATCCAGGGACCTGCGATCACTAAAGTGAAAAATACGGTTAGGATTTTAGGGATAAACGAGAGTGTCATTTCGTTTACCTGCGTCGCCGCCTGCAAGAGGCTGATAGTCAGCCCGCTGAGTAGCGCCGCTATCAACGGAGGGGCCGCCAGCGCTAATGCTATCTTCATTGCTTCATAGCCAAGCGCCATCACCGATTCTGGTGTCATAGTCGCATTCCTCTATCCGTCTAACTATAAAAACTTTGGGCTAATGAACCGAGTAGCAGCTGCCAGCCATCAACTAATACAAAAAGCATCAGTTTGAAAGGCAAGGAAATGGTTGCCGGAGGAACCATCATCATCCCTAGAGCCATCAATACGCTGGCAACAACGAGGTCAATGATGAGGAAAGGAATAAATATGGTAAAGCCAATCTGGAAAGCAGTTTTTAGTTCACTTGTCACAAAGGCGGGGAGAAGCACACGCATAGGTACTTCTTCAGGCCCCTGAATCTCTGGAATTTCAGCCAATCTGGTAAACAATGCTAAATCGGTTTCCCGGGTTTGCCGTAGCATAAACTCACGCACAGGTTCGGCACCGCGTTCGATGGCGGCTTCCATGCTGATTTGATCCTGACTGAAGGGAAGATAGGCTTCTTCATAAACACGGTTTAGTACCGGCGACATAACGAAAAAGGTCAGAAAAAGCGTCAACCCTAACAAGACTTGGTTCGGTGGCGCGGTTGGCGTACCCAGCGCATTACGTAACAAACTCAGGACGATAATAATCCGAGTGAAGCTGGTCATCATTAACAATGCGGCAGGAATAAACGTTAATGATGTGAGGAAAACCAGCGTTTGTACTGATAGCGTCCAGCTCTGTCCGCCATTAGGGAGCGGTTGCGTCACAATTCCAGGAAGCTGTGCCCACACCGATGGTGCCATCAACAATAAACCGATGGTTAAACCATAGCGCAACGTGCGAAGCAGAGGGGTAATACGAAAATAATTAGGTAAGGCACTCATTCCGATTTTTCCGGACGCTTTAAAACTTTCTTTAACAGTTGATTGAAATCAACCGGCTTGGTGTCGCCAGTGGATGAACTGTCGTTGGTTGGCTGTGCTGGGAGTGTATGCAGAGGCGTGATCTGTTGAGGCGTAACACCTAACACTAGCCAGGTATTATCAACTTCTACTATAACGACACGTTCACGTTGCCCGACAGGGCAGCTGGATACGACTTTTAGCAACTTGTTTTGTTTGGCTTGAGGGGCAAACCCGAGTTTGCGAACTAGCCAGGCAATCAGCAGAATAAATAATAAAATACCAGCAAGCACGCTACCAACCTGTGTCAGTAACATGCTGCCGGTAAGTGGAGGCTCAGTAACAAGCGTTGATTGCTGGCTTGTTACTGGCGTCGGGGATGACACCGAGGCTATTGCCATTAACGACTCAGGCGGCGCATACGTTCGGATGGTGTGATGATATCGGTAATACGAACACCATACTTGTCAGATACGACGACAACTTCCCCCTGAGCGATCAGATAGCCGTTGATCAGGATATCCAGTGGTTCACCTGCCAGGCCATCAAGTGCGACAACAGAGCCTTGGGTGAGTCGCAGGAGTTCTTTTATCGTCATTTTAGTCCGGCCAAGCTCAACGGTGAGTTTGACAGGAATATCCAGGATGAGATCGATATCCTGTAAGGCACCCAGCGGATCATGACCCTCCAGCGACTTGAAAATACCTTCGGTTGTCGCGGCCGGTTTTTCTGCAGCCTGTTGCTCGTTAAATGCATCAGCCCACAGATCGTCCACTGATTCCTTGTCGTCGGACGGTTTCTTGGTGTCACTCATGGGGCTGTTCCTCGTTATCCAGAGAATTCAATATAGGGTTAATCAAATGTTCAACACGTAGAGCATATTGCCCGTTCAACGTGCCATATTGGCTGGTCAGCACCGGCACGCCGTCAACATGGGCAATGATTTTGTCAGGTTTGTCGATCGGTAACACATCGCCAGGCTGAAGTTTCAGAATCTTGGACAACCGCAACGGAATATCAACAAAGCTTGCGACCAATTCCAACTCGGAATGCTGTACCTGCTTGGCTAAGGTGTCTCGCCAGCTCTGATCTTCCTGACGTGAGTTTTCCAATGGTGGATTCGCCAGCAGTTCGCGCAGCGGCTCGATCATTGAAAAAGGAATACAGATGTTAAATTCGCCAGTTAGTGAACCGATTTCAACATGAAACGGTGTCGTCACGACGATATCATTAGGTGACGTTGTGATGTTGGTAAACTTGACCTGCATTTCTGAACGCACGTATTCGATGTCAAGTTTGTAAATCGCATTCCAGGCTTCGCCATAGGCTTCCAGAGCCAAGCGTAACATACGCTTAACCACACGTTGCTCTGTATGGGTAAATTCACGTCCTTCGACTTTCGTCGGGAAGCGCCCATCGCCGCCGAAAAGGTTATCTACGGCGATAAACACCAGGCTGGGTGAAAAGACAAACAATGCCGTGCCGCGTAGCGGTTTTAAATGAATCAGATTCAGGTTTGTCGGTACCGGAAGGTTCCTGGCAAACTCATGGTATGGCTGGATCTTGATTGCACCTACGGTGATGTCAGGGCTGCGGCGCAACAGGTTAAACAACCCCATACGGAATTGACGCGCAAAACGCTCATTAATGATTTCTAATGCCTGTAAGCGCTCGCGGATAACACGTCGTTGCGTATTCGGATCGTAGGGTTTTACGCCACCATCCGCTTTTGACGACGCATTCGCATCAGCGTCGCTATCGCCGCTGTCGCCATTTAATAGTGCATCAATTTCTGCTTGTGAAAGAATGCTATCGCCCATAATGGTTACCGCAGTATAAAGGCCGTGAACAGAACATCAGTAACGACCTGGTTAGGTTGACCAGGAACTAATGGTGGGCTTAGCACTTGCTTAATTTGCTCTATCAGCTTCTGTTTGCCTTGCTCATTAGCAAGCGCAATCGCGTCCTGACGAGAGAGTAATAGTAACAGTCTGCTACGAACCTCTGGCAGATAATTAATAAATCGTGTTCGGGTTGCTTCATCTGGTAAACGCAGCGTGAAACCAACATACAGTACACGGTCAGGATCGTTATCTGGATTGACGAGGTTAACGGTAAAGGTATCCAGCGGCATGAAAACAGGCTCTGGCGGTGGCGGTGCTTCCTGCTCGGCCGTTGCTGAGTTTTTCTGATTTAATAGCCACCAGGCAGCACCCGCAGCACCAGCCGCAGCGAGAGCAACGATAATCAGTAGTATTAGCCAAAGAGACCGTTTGCGTCCTGGTCGAACTTGCATATCAGACATAGCCAAAGATAGTTCCCGTTACTTATCGATACTTATTGCTGGATGAAACCAACAATAAATAAATGCGTAATGTCGATGATTATCCTGCCTATTGCTATGTTCAATACAGAGAATAGGCAGGGAAAACCGTGCTAACTTATTCGTTTACTTCAGTTTCACGCAAAGATATCAACGCCGTTGACCGATGACGCCATTGATCTTAACTGTTCTGGTACATTTAGTACTTCACTTGTGCCTTCTGCTGAGTGACCAAATTGCTGCTGATAAGACGGGCCACGGTTATTGCCGTCGTTATTATTACTGGCCATTTGCTGTTGCCAGGCAGAGGAATCACTACCTACGCTACTCTGGCCAAGGTTAATTCCGCTTTCTGCCATCGCATTACGCAGGTGTGGCAGTGCAGCTTCCAGCGCTGAACGAACCTGACTGCTCGCTGATGCCAGATGAATTTGTGCCTGATTATCATCAATTTTTAGGCTGATATGCAGGGTACCCAGTTCCTGTGGATTTAAGCGTAGCTCCGCGGTTTGCTGCCCATTACGGCTGAACATAACTATCTGCTGGCCCAATGCGTCTTGCCATTGCGGCGAACCAAAAGGAGCATTCAACTGTGTGCTTGTTGCCTGAGGGGCTGGTGTGGTTGTCCCCACCGATGCTGGCTGAACATGCATGGCCTGTGCAACAGGTGGCGTGGTTTGAGACACGTTATTATTTAAGGCTGAAACCGACTCAGATGCATTGCGATCGCCCGAAAGGGACGCTGGCGTCGTTAGCGCAAACTTTGTAGCCCCATCCGCAGACTCGGTTGCTGCCGATGTAGTTTGCTTACCCGCTGTATGATGCAGATCGCGTGATAGGCTTGTATCTTTATCCGCCATTACTGATGTGTCGAGCAGCTTTACCAATGTATTTTTGGCGTTTTCATCCGTATTGTTTAGAACTGATGTTGGATTTTCATTCTGGCGTTTAGCGTTAATGAATCCCGGAATCGTTGACCCCGTATTTACGGCAGTCGCGGCGATATTATCAGCAACAGGCTGTGTAGCAAGCGGCGTTGTTTGTAACATGGCAAGCAGTGCCTGCGTAGCAACAGCGTTATCTGCCGTGCTGGTACTGTCTTTTTTGTCCTGCCCCTTAAGTTTCGCCTGCTCGGCAACGTCTGGGTTTTGCTTACCCGCGGTAATCGCTGCGCCAGTAAGTGAACTGAATGAAGAGAGCATCGCGTTTAAATCATCACGATTGAGTGACGCACCCTCTTTCCCTAGCGCGTTTAGCAGGGCTTCTTCGTCCACTTTATCGAGTGTTTTTTTATCCGATGTATCGGCTATTTGCGATATGCGCTTGCTCAACAGATCAACAAAATCTTTTGGCAGCTCGCCCTGTGTCAGCAGAGAAGCAGAAGAACTGCTCGTATCGCTGGCAGTAGTAACTATGGGTAACGCGGACAGATTCATGATTCTGTTTTCCTCTGTGAGGCCCGTTGGGCAAATTCATCCATTTGTTTTTGTTCTATTTTATTTTCTTTGGCAAGCTGTCTTGTCAGTTCGCGATCTTGCAGTTTCTCAAAAGCGTTCAATCGCTGCTGTTTCTCTTGCCAGGCCTTCATTGCTAAATCTAAACGTGATGTCCACTGCGAGAGCTGCTGTCTGTGTTGCTCAATTGCACTGTCCAGCGTTCGGATGAACTGCTGATAATTTTGCCAACTATTATTCGCCATACCAGCAGACATCGTCGAGTTCAATTTTTGACGATAGTCATCCTGATAGTTTAACAGCATATTGAGCTGCTGCTCTGCCTGTTGATGCGCCTGACGCACCTGTCCCAACTGGCCTGCTGCTTTCTCAACGTCCTTCTGCGCCAGTTCGCGTAGTGTAACCAGCGGTGACTGGGTTTTCATCTGCTCTCCTACTCGTTACGAGGGAAAATAGTGTGCAACGCCTGGCAGGATTCTTCATAGTTACTTTGTTCAAACATACCCTGCTGCAAGAAGGCTTCCAGATGTGGATAGAGCCGAATTGCTTTGTCGAGCATAGGGTCACTGCCCGCGGCGTAAGCACCAACACTGACTAAATCACGGTTACGTTGGTAACTGGATAATAACTGTTTAAACTGCCTTACAGAAGCATAGTGGCCTTCATCTATCAGCGCGGTCATTGCACGGCTAATCGAGGCTTCAATATCAATTGCCGGATAATGGCCTGACTCAGCCAATTGACGGGACAACACAATGTGTCCGTCCAGAATAGCACGAGCAGAGTCAGCGATTGGATCCTGCTGATCGTCACCTTCCGTTAGAACAGTATAGAAGGCGGTAACTGAACCACCGCCATGAATACCATTTCCTGCGCGTTCTACCAACGCGGGTAATTTGGCGAAGACAGAAGGGGGGTAACCCTTGGTTGCCGGTGGTTCGCCAATGGCTAAAGCAATTTCACGCTGTGCCATGGCATAACGCGTGAGCGAATCCATGATGAGCAAGACATGATACCCACGATCGCGAAAATCTTCCGCAATACGTGTGGCATACGCCGCCCCTTGCATTCTTAATAAAGGAGAAACATCTGCTGGCGCAGCGATAACAACGGAACGCGCGCGTCCTTCCGTACCCAGAATATTCTCGATAAAATCTTTTACTTCTCGGCCACGTTCACCGATCAGGCCAACAACGATAACGTCTGCTTGAGTATAGCGTGCCATCATCCCCAGCAGCACACTTTTACCTACCCCGGAACCAGCAAACAGACCCATTCGCTGCCCACGGCCTACGGTGAGCAGGGCGTTGATGGCACGGACACCCACGTCCAGAACACTTTCAATTGGCGTTCTCTGTAATGGATTGAAGGGCGGCGTAATCAACGGTGCACGATAGCCTGTATCTGGCGCAGGTAAACCGTCCAGCGGTTTTGCGCTACCATCTAGCACCCGGCCAAGTAGCTCAGGGCCTAACGGCAATTGTTTTCCCTGACTGCTGCTGTCCTGACCAACGCGGGCATAAACGCGCGCGCCGGGGGTAATGCCTTCAACTTCTTCCAGCGGCATGAGAAAGAGTTTTTGCCCGTTGAAACCGACAACTTCGCTTTCGATTTCTTCAACCTGAGAGCCATTCTGCCGTTCGATGAGACAGGTGGCACCCAGTGGCATATGTAACCCTGTCGCTTCCAATACCAAACCTGTCGCCCGGGTTAAGCGGCCGTAACGACGCACCGAAGGTGTGTCGTCAATTCGCTTCTCAAATGAATCGAGAGAAGAAAGCCAGCGTCCGAGGCGTGAAGTCATCATAACTCTCCCGGAGCGGCTAGACGGCAAAGCTCATGCCAGCGTGTCGCCAGACTGGCATCCAGATCGCCTTCTTCCGCACTGACTTTACAACCGCCAGGATGAAGTTGGCTATCGGCAAGCAATCTCCAGCCATGCAAGCTGAGTGTCGGGCCCAAATACTGTTCAACACGTTCCAGATCTGAAGGGTGAACGCGCAACTGCGTTTTACCCGAGAACATGGGTTCTTGCTGAATCAATTGCTGTATCTGACTGAGCAGCGCGTTACCATCGCATACAGGAGGTTGCCCCAAAATCTGCTTGGCTGCGGTCAGAGCCAACTGCATCAGACGAGCTGGGATCACACTGTCGAGCGTATCCAACGTCTGTTGAAATTCGGTGACCATATTCTGCATCTGCTCGATGAGCGGCTGCTGCTGCTGTAAAGCATTCTGCAGACCCTGCTGTTGCCCCTTGGCTAAACCTTCCTGATAACCTGCGTCATAGCCTTGTTGGTGCCCTTGCGCAAAACCTGTTTCTCGCGCTTGCTGCATCGTGCTTTCACGCAGAGACGCTAATTCGTCCTCAGCGGCTGAAAGGGCGCTTTCTTCAGTAAAGCGCTCCATGTCAGGCTGCTCTGGTTCGTGATTGACCTGATAGCTTGGGAGGACAGGCTTGGAAACAGGTTCGGCCAGATCGTTGAGCTTCCAGGGCTGCCAGGCCAGGTTCTTGGGGGCGTTAGACATAAGCATCCTCGCCGCCACCGATAATCATCTCGCCGCTGTCTGCCAGTCGACGAACGATAAGCAGAATGGCTTTCTGTTCGTTTTCGACCTGCGACATGCGCACTGGACCACGCGTCGCGAGGTCGTCGCGAAGAATTTCTGCAGCACGCTGAGACATGTTGCGCAGGAATTTCTCGCGTAAAGGCTCTTCGGCACCTTTCAATGCCAACAGCAGAGACTCGGACTCGACTTCTTGCAGAAGACGCTGGATGCTGCGGTCGTCGACGTCCACCAGGTTTTCGAACAGGAACATTTCGTCGATGATTTTCTGTGCCAGTTCTCCATCGAATTCGCGTACGGCATCGATAACCGCTTCTTCCTGCTGCGTTTTCATCAAGTTGATAATTTCAGCCGCAGTACGAACACCACCCATCTTGCTGCGTTTGAGGTTCTGACCATCCAGCAAGCCATTCAGAACGTCTGTCAATTCTGCCAGCGCGGAAGGCTGAACGCCGCCGAATGTCGCAATACGGAGCATGACGTCATGGCGCAGACGTTCGTCAAACAGGGCTAAAATATCGGCAGCCTGAGCGCGTTTCAGGTGTACCAGAATGGTGGCGATAATCTGTGGGTGTTCGTCGCGGATAAGGTCTGCGGCAATCTGAGGCTCCATGAAGTTGAGCGTTTCCATCCCACTCGTAGAGTCGCGGCTTTCCAGAATATCTTCCAGTAAGCTAGACGCACGTTCTTCACCCAGCGCTTTGACAAGTACGGAGCGCAGGTAGTCGCTGGCATTCACGCTAAGCGCGGCATATTGCTCTGAGTCTGCCTCAAATTCTCTTAGGATTTCGAGCAGTTGCTGTTGTGATACCTGCCTCATGTTCGCCATTGCAGCACTGAGATGCTGTACTTCTTTGGTCGAAAGATGAGTAAACACCTCTGCGGCGCGGTCTTCACCAATGGTCATCAATAAGATGGCGCTTTTTTCTGTTCCTGTCAGGGTCATAGTTCAGTACTCATCCATTGACGAATTACCAGAGCGACAACACGTGGATCGTTCTCTGCCATTTCACGTATGCGGTTACTTTGCATTTCTGCATTGACACGTTGTTGCGATTTCCGCTGCTGTTCAACTTCCGAACTACTCAGGTTGACCATAACATCGTTGTCTGCGCCCTGAGACAGTGCTGCTGCTGCCAATGCTGCTTCTTGCTGCTGTGCTTTTCTCTGCAATTGCGGACGAACCAGCTTACGCCACAGAATCCAGGCAACGATCAGAACCAGCAGCCAACGACCCGCTTCCATCAGGAGATCGAAGAATGCCTGTTTTTGCCAGAAGGGGAGTTCGCCAGAACCGTCGGTGCTGTCCATAAATGGCGTATTCACGACATTCAATGTATCACCGCGTTCAGCAGAAAAGCCCATGGCCTCACGTGCTACCGTTTCAATCTGTTTAATCTGTTCTTCTGTGAGTGCAACTGGTTTGCCATCTTCGCCCGGTGGCTGATAGTTAACGATAACAGCAGCAGACAAACGTTTCACACCACCCGTGCTGTGCTTGGTATGTAAAATTGTCTTATCAACTTCATAGTTGGTTGTTGCGTCGTTACGAATATTTGATGTCTGAATGACGGTATTTGCGTTTGCCGCATTGGCTTGCGCACCTGTCGCATTATTTTGGTTTTGCTGGCCAGCCTGATTGTTCGCATTGGCATTAGCATTATTTGGCGCCGTTGCGATAGGCGCTGTAGGAGCCGGTGCTGGTTGATTGGTTAATGCACCTGGAACTCCACCTACGTTCGGACCGCCTCGCTGCTCACTTTGGCTGGTCTGCTGAGAGCGAACGGCTGCTTTATCTGGCGGTTGGTTCGGTTGATACTGTTCGTCAGTTTGTTCGCGGGCAGAGAAATCAATTTGTGCGGTGACTTGAGCATGCACGTTACCCATACCTACCATAGGGGCGATGATTGATTCTATGCGGCGCTGGTACATCGATTCGACTTCGTTGCTGTACTTAAGCTGCGCGGCATTCAGATCGCGACCGCTGCCGCCAGCCTGGGTTAACAGACGTCCGGTTTGATCGACGACCGTAACATTGTCTGGCGGCAAGCCCGCAACGCTGCTGGAAACCATGTAAACGATGGAATTGATTTGGCCTTCATCTAATGCACGGCCCGGCTGTAACGTCAGTGTGACGGAAGAAGAGGGCGCTTTTTGCTCACGAACGAACAGTGAGGGCTTCGGTATGGCAAGGTGAACTCGTGCATTCTGAACAGGGCCGAGCGTTTCTATCGTTCTGGACAGCTCCCCTTCCAGCGCACGCTGGTAGTTGATCTGTTCGCTGAATTGGCTGATGCCAAATTTTTCCTGATCGAGCAACTCAAAGCCAACTGCGCCGCCTTTTGGCAGTCCCAATTGAGCAAGTCGGAGTCGGGTTTCATAGACATTTTCGGCGGGAATCATGATCGCGCCGCCGCTCTCGGCAAAGCGATAAGGAATATTCAGCTTTGTTAATTCGCTGACAATCGCACCGCCGTCCCGGTCATTGATATTGCTATAGAGAACCCGATAATCTGGACCTTTAGCCCATAGCGTTAAGGCCACGACAATGGCAATGGTCGCAGCAGCTGCGATCAAAAGCGGAATCTTCGGATTGGCGCGTAACCGGTTGAGTATTTCGCCAAAGCTATTTTTACCGGTAGCGGCGCCGGTTAATGAGGCGTTCATACTCTATCTCTGCTTGGTTGTTGAACGATATACTTAACGTTGTGACGTGACAAAACAGAACTCCCTGATTGCGCAATCAATAAAACATTTCGCCTACATTTGTCGGCATGTCATTATTTTCCGTAAAAGAAAAATCGATGGGTCGATAAGGTGGCATTTTTCACGCTAATTACCCCATTTAGCCTAAGCGTGGTGTGATAGGGTATCGCTGTCATAAATGTTTATGAAAAAGCCTAATCAGCATGGTTTAGTGAGGTATTATGTCGGTTCAAGGTATTGATGGCGTTTTACAGCAAATGCAGGTCAAAGCCCTGCAGGCAGCGGGTACGCCAATAGACAGACCATCGGTAGAACCTGGTTTCGCCAGTGAGCTGAAGGCAGCGATCGATAAGATCAGCGACACGCAACAAACGGCTCGTACGCAGGCTGAGAAATTTACCTTGGGTGTACCTGGTGTAGCATTGAATGACGTGATGGTGGATTTGCAGAAGTCATCTATTTCAATGCAGATGGGCATTCAGGTACGCAATAAACTGGTCTCTGCGTATCAGGAAGTGATGAATATGTCCGTTTGATGTCGCCTCATGGCATCAGGCTGTAATTATCAACGTTATTGTGCGCGATCTCGCTGTTAATGCGGATGAGGTTGCGCGCAATCTTTATTTCTACTGATTTCTTACCCGATTCTTCCTGGTTTTCACGCTCGTTAATTTTCAGCTTTTTTAGCGCCCGCTGATGTCGTTCTGCCGATAGTGTTTGGTCATGTCGATTAAAAACAGCCAAAAAAAGCGCCTCAAAAATAGAGGCGCTGTGAGAACGTTATATCTATAACGTGGTGCTATGAATGTGTTTCATCAGGTAAGGCATCGCCAGGCAGCAGTCTTTGTCCCGAAAATTCGCTATAAGTCGTATTAATTGACTTTTGTTTCAGTGACTGCCCCATTAACGAACTTAACTCGTCCATCCGCTTCTGCAGAAGTTGTTTTACTTTCGCTTCATTATCCATCACTTCCTGCAAAATTTGTCGCAGATGCAGACGCATCACACTGTCAATTTCGTCAGGAATGGGCGTGTTCACTAAGCCTTCAACGGACTGAACATAAACAATCTCTTGTTCAACCAACGTATCCCATTGACCGGTGATGGCCAAATGAAGAATTTTTTGACTCAAAGACAAAAGTTGTTGGTAATCTTTTAGAAGCCGATGGGGGGAGGCCATTAACGTACTTCCTGCTCTGGTTTGTAATTAGGACCGATTTGCCGCCAGGCATCAGCGATATTTTCCAACAACGCTTCAACTTCTTCTATCGCTTTTGCATCGTTATGTAAATTTGCAATCAGCAAACGCTGAGACATGTAGTCATACAGAGCAGACAGGTTTTCAACGAGTTCTCCGCCCCTTTCCATATCTAAGCCAGCTTTCAGTCCATTAGTGATAATATCGATAGCTTTAGATAAGGCCATACCTTTGCCGGGTATGTCGCCTTGCTCCATGAGGATGCGTGCACGCACCATGGCACTGCGCGCACCATCAAACAGCATAACGATAAGCTGATGAGGGCTAGCGCTCATTACACTACTCTCAAGGCCTACCTGAGCGTAGGCCTGGCTGCCTTTCATATTGTACATCTCGTTACCTATCTACTTAATCGGCAAACTTTAGAGATTCTTGAACATGCTGGTTAACTGGCTGACTGTGCTGTTCATGCTAGACATTGCTTTATCTAACGCGGTGAATTGTTTTTGATAACGAGCAATCGTTTGTTCAATACTGTCACTGACGTTCGTGTACTGAGTACTCAGTGATTTCAATGTTTTATCAATGCTATCTTGCTTGTTTTTAATCGTTCCGTCGGTTGTATCAAGAAGTTCCTTCATATAGCTACGGGTTTGCGTAGCAAAACCGGTTTCCTTACTGTCACCGACGAAAAAGGTTTGAACTTTGCCCGGTTCTTCTTTTAGTGCTTTTTCGAGTTTAGTATTATTTATTTCAAGTTTACCGGTCTTAAAGTTTTGTGTAACGCCTAAATCAGCAAGAATACGAAATTCACCGCTTTCACTTTGAATTGTGGTGAGTTGTGCTTTAAGTTGGTTTTGAATACTACGAATAGTTGAGTCGCCGATCAGCGCACCGTTACTACTGGACTGATCCTCACCCGCTTTAACTGCGGTATATTTTGTTTGCGCAATAATAGTGTCTTGTAACGCATTATAAGCATCAACCCATGCCTTAACTGCGTCTTTCATCCCAGTAATATCTTGATCGATGGTCAAGGTTTCAGGTTTGTCTGCTTCTGTTTTTGCTTGTAACGTTAGCGTGACACCTTCGAATGCATCATCGATCGTATTACTTTGGCGTTCAATTTCGATACCGTTTGCAATAATTACTGAGTTTTGTGCCGCGACTTTCTCGGTTGTTGAACCCAAAACATTGCTACTATCAGTTAATGTAATTTCACCTTTTTCACCGCTATTTTTAGCGGTTAACATTAAATAGTATTCGTTATCTTTCGCCTTCACTACGCTGGCGGTCACTCCACCATTCGCTTTGTTAATCGCATCGCGAACATCATTGAGTGAGGTTTCTCCTCCCTTAATGTCAATGGTCAGTGATTTTCCGTCAGCTTGAGCAATCTTTAGCGTAGTATCCGTTGCGCTTAATGCAGTGGTTGCACTGGCTTGCACCGAGGAAGTAATCGAGTGTGCTTGCGCTAATTGTTTTACTTCTATGCTGTAGCTTCCAGCAACGGCTTTGCTCGCTGTTGTCGCAGTGAACGCTTTATTGGTACTTGAAACTTTGGTATTGGTGATTGCGTCAATAGACCCCGTAACGATACCAAAAGACTCGGATTTGGCTAAGGCATTGTTAGCCGTATTGAGTTTGTCTAAAGCACTTTTTAGTGCACTTACGCCGGTAAGCTGAGCTTTATAACTGCTCTGCTGGGTAGTGATTGGTGTCAAACGCTGATTTTCAGCGGTTCTTAAATTAGTTAGCAACGTCGTCAAATCCAGACCGGAGCCTACTCCTAAAGAAGAAATACTTGCCATGTTCGAGTCCTTTTATTGTTCAGGGTTACTGATCTACCTATATGAGTATCGGCAGAGTCGTCAATAAGTTTAGCATTAACATAGATGCGATGCTGAGTTGGCTACTAGCATATGGAAGGTTAAGACCGAGATGTTTTATTCTCGGAAAAAATTTGGAAAAAAAATTAAAGCTTCTGAAAAGTGTTCCGATAAATGTTAGCGACGGGGATGAACCCGTGGGTCTAACCCGAAACTTACATCTCATCGATTAAGGAAATCTATTATGGCCGGTATTAACACTAACATGATGTCTCTGGTTACCCAGAACAACCTGAACAAATCACAATCTTCTCTGGGTACTGCTATTGAGCGTTTGTCTTCTGGCTTGCGTATCAACAGCGCGAAAGACGATGCTGCTGGTCAGGCGATTGCTAACCGTATGACTGCACAGGTTAAAGGCCTGACTCAGGCAGCGCGTAACGCTAACGACGGTATTTCTCTGACGCAGACTGCAGAAGGTAACCTGAACGAAATCAACAACAACTTGCAACGTATCCGTGAGTTGGCTGTTCAGGCTGCGAGTGATACTAACGGTACAACTGACCGTGATTCTATCAAAAAAGAAATGCAACTGCGCTTAAATGAGATTGACCGTGTGGCTCAGTCAGCCTCTTTTAACGGTAAAAGCCTCCTGAATGCGTCGGGCAATAACGTTGATATCCAGGTGGGTGCTAACACCGGTGCGAATGAAGTCATTACTATTGACTCTGGTGCATTGATTAATGCAACCACTGGTACTGGTGGTGGCTTATCTGGTGTTGCATCTGGTATTAGTAGTTTTGATGCCACTGCTACCAGCGGTGTAGGTGGTTCAAGTGGTACAGCTCAAGCGCTCGTTGCTGCTGTTGATTTGGCATTACAAGCGGTAGATACCGCGCGTAGTAACCTGGGTGCGATTCAGAACCGTTTTGAATCCACAATCACTAACGTGAACAACACTATCAACAATCTGTCTAATGCTCGTGGTCGAATTCAGGATGCAGATTATGCAACCGAAGTGTCGAATATGAGTAAAGCAAATATTCTACAACAGGCAGGTACATCTGTCCTGTCTCAGGCGAATCAGGTTCCTCAGACTGTACTGTCTCTGCTGCGTTAATTGTCAGCAAAATAAGGTATTTCATAACCCGGCAACGCGCCGGGTTTTTTATGTCTGAAATAAAGCAATCATACGCAGGTTTATTGATAGGTAAATACCCTTCTTTTCCAGTAATATAATAGCATCGTCGTCCTTCCCTTTTGTAGAAGGTTTTCTGTCATGCCACGTGTTTTTATCAGCACTCTTCAACTTACTGACTATCAGGATGAGACATTAGCAGCGTTAGACCTCATCAATGAATTTCTCGATAGAGGCTGGTGTGTTGATGTTTATTGTCATCAATATGATAACGAAGTAAAAATGCTCATTGAGCAGCGGTATGTGGATAAAACACTGTTTGTAACTGATAGCGCAGAATACGAATTTATCGAGAACTATGATCTCCTTTGGTTACAGTACACATCGTTGAATACCAGCCTGCTCAGACGCTTGTTAAACGGCGGCATACCGACAAATATTATTTTTGATCATCTGTCATTGCAGGGACGGGAAGTGATGCCTGCGGATGTTACATTAGAAAACCGCTTGGCAGATAAAGCACTCGTTACATTGCCGCGACTGTGCAATTTTTTACGTGATGGCGGTATTGAACCATCAATTATCCAGGTTTTCCCTACTCCTGTGTCTAAACATAATGAGGCACAGGTGACCGCACGAGGAAAACGCGGTCTTAAAAAATTGCTTGTGATCGCTGATGCAAATTCACCTTTTTTGGGCTCACTTGCAGATGAACTTTTGCCTCATTACGTTAACTGTGATTTGCTTAGTCGAGATCAATGGCTTCAAAGTGAACACCTGCAAGATTACGATGCCGTCCTCACGAGTGGTCGCATTGGCCAGTGTGTGTTGTGCTCGGGTATACCTGTTTATTTATATCGTGGTAATGAGTTTATTGGCTATGTTAATACAGAGTTAACTGAAGGTAATGTGTTCCGTGAGGAAACAACAGGAAAACCGCTTTCGGCTAGAGAAGTTGCAGACGACATCGTTAAAGGCCATCAACGCGCAGTGGAATACACGCAACAACGGATGGCTTATTATAAGACGCGTTGGGATTTTTCCACGGCTCTGGATGAGCTATTGAAAACGCTCCCTGAGCCTGCGCTTAAAACCATAACGGACCAAGAGTTACAGCGGCTTACGCTCCATAATTTAACTTTACGCGATAAAACCAAACCTTTTTATTCTGTTGATCAATGGCTAAGCGAACGATGCATTAGTCCAACTCGGCGTCATTTTTTGCAGGCGTTTATTCAGGCTTACCCAGAAGTTGGTAATATTGGTGTGGTCATTATGGCTCAAGGAAGTGATGAGTTGTCAACATCACTGTCATTAGCCAGTGTGCAGTCGCAGTATTATGCAGCAAGTCATGTCTATGTATTGGCAGATGACATTGATAACCGTGGCACCATTCCTGATGGTGCCGTCTGGCTATCTGCTAATACTGATACCAGCAACACATTAAATGAACTTATTAATCAAACATCGTCTTCATTTTTATTTATTTTGCCTGCTGGCGAGCGACTTTTGCCACATGCGCTGTTATTACTGGCAGAATATCGATTGCGTTTCCCTTCCGCTCGGGCATTCTATTTTGATGAAGCGATTATTAAAGAGGGTAAGGCTGATAATCCTCTGCTTAAGCCTGAGTGCAATATCGATATGTTACGCAGCTACCCTTATATTGGGCGCAGCTTGGCTTTCGATGTGCCATCATTACGTTCACTGGAGGAGTTTATTCCTCTTGATGGTGGTCTTGAACTGTATGATGCTGTTTGGCAATTGATTGAACAAGAAGGCCCGCAGGCATTAGGGCATGTTCCTGAAGTGCTAGTTTACACTGAGCAAACCTTGTTTGACTGGCTACGCAGTGGCGACGTGAGCAATGATTATTCCTATGTCGTTCAGCGGCATCTCACTCGTTGCAATATTGATGCGCACATCGCTTCCGACGAGAAAGAGGGAATGTGCCATATTCAATATCATCATGAGCATAAACCGCTGATATCGATCATCATTCCTACCCGTGATCATCTTTCTGTAATCAGCCGGTGTATTGAAACGCTGATGGAGCATACACAATATCCCTATTATGAATTGTTGGTTGTCGATAATCAGTCAACAGACCCAGGCACTTGTCAGTATCTCAGCAAACTTGCCGAGATGAATTTGGCCCAAATTCAGATTTTATCATGGCCACACCCGTTTAATTTTCTGCCATAAATAATTTCGCAGCCGAAAAAGCGAAAGGAGATGTGTTACTTTTTCTTAATAATGACACTGAAATCACGAATGGAACGTGGTTGGCTGCATTACTAAACCATGCTTTGCGCCCAGAGGTAGGCATTGTTGGCGCAAAATTAGCGTTTGCGGATGGGCGAGTTCAGCACGGTGGCATTGTTTTGGGCATGAATGACAGTGCTGCGATTGCTTTTCAGGGGGCGCCTGCAGACTCAAAAGGCTATATGAATCGTTTATGTACGACGCATAATGTCAGTGCAGTGAGTGCCGCTTGCATGATGATACGCCGCGATGTCTACTTTGAACTGGGGGGATTCGATGAGCAACAGTACCCTACTTATTTTGGCGATGTCGATCTTGCGCTAAAAGCTCGACAACAAGGGTATTTGGTTGTTTGGACGCCAGACGCTGAGTTGATTCATTTGGGCGGGGCGTCACGTCTATTGCAACGCTTTAATTTACCTTCTCAACCACAAATCACAGACATTGATGCACTCTATGAACGTTGGTTACCACAACTCACTAATGACCCATGTTATCATCCTGCTTATGGGAAATATTCCCCTGGTTTTGCGTTAACACCCGAAATGTCGCGCTTCCAGCGGCCGCTCCCAGGCCGCCCTTTACCTGTCGTCATGGGGGTGCACTCTGATTGGCATGGTTGTGGTCACTATAGAGTAATACTTCCTTTTCAGGAATTAGAAAGAGAAATGCATATTGAAGGTGGCTTAAAACATGGTCTGATAAAGACGGTAGATGTTGTTGATATCGCACCTGATGTTGTCATTATTCAAGGCGCAGCTGGTGTGGCATTGCCGAATGTTGCAGCTCAATATCGTCGATATACTCAGGCTGCCGTTGTTGCTGAATTTGATGACTATATTCTGAATGTGCCAATTAATAGTGGTAACAGAAAGCATTTCACTCAAAAATTGATTAAAAACTTCCGCAAAGCGTTAGACGCCGTAGATTGGGTGGTGGTGTCGACGCCAGCTCTAGCTGAGGCTTATTCTAAATATCACACTGATATTCGTGTTGCTTATAACCGCTTACCTGCATCGTGGTGGAAGGGGCTTGTCAGTTTACGTCGACAAGGTAAAAAGCCCCGTGTTGGTTGGGCTGGGGGAAGTAGCCATAAGGGCGATTTGGCGATTCTCCGCTCAGTCGTAAAAGAATTGGAAAATGAGGTTGAATGGGTCTTTATGGGGATGAAGCCCGAAGGCGTGAAATGTGAGTTTCATTCGGGTGTTCCTATTGATTACTACCCACAAAAGACAGCGAGTTTGAATCTTGATTTGGCATTGGTCCCGTTGGAATATAATCAATTTAATGAATGCAAAAGCAACTTGCGTTTGATGGAATTAGGTGCTTGTGGCATTCCTGTAATTTGTACTGATATTGAGCCTTATCGCTGTGGTTTACCTGTAACTCGTGTTGATAACCGTTTTAAAAATTGGGTGGATGCAATACGTATGCATTTGGCTGATAGGGATGCTACAGAGAAAATGGGCGATCAACTACGTGATGCTGTTTATCAGGATTGGATGTTAGAAGGTGATGGCTTAACTGATTGGTTACAAGCCTGGTTGCCGCAATAAATATATTTTTTTGAGGTGAATTATGATTGGAAATAAAAAGGTCGGTGTTGGTATAGTGACGTATAATCGGCCAGAAGGGCTGTCGAAACTATATAACTCTCTTCCTCTTGATTTTATAGATGAATTGGTTATTGTCAATGATGGAGAAAAACATAACCAGTTTGATTCAATTTCCTGCAATGTGATTCATAATCATGTTAATTTAGGTGTCGGGAAAAGCAAAAATATAGCATTGAAGTATCTTCAATCTAAAAAAGTCGAACACTTCTTTTTGATCGAAGATGATGTTTTTATAAAAGACAAAAATGTGTTTGAAACCTATATATCGGTTTCAAAGAAAACAGGTATACAGCATTTGAATTTTAGCCAACATGGTAATAATAATAAAGATACAAACGGAAAGCCTATTGTAAACCTGAAAGTTGCATATGAAGGGCTGGAGTTGCCTTTATATGGATTCTGTGTTGGTGCATTTCGTATTATACCAAAAGATGTTTGGATAAGATTGGTTTAATGGATGAGGGTTATTATAACGCAATGGAACATGTTGACCATACTGTTTCTGCTTTTAAGGCTGGGTTGCACCCACAATTTGGCTATTTTCCAGACATTCCTAACTCTTGGGAATATATTGGTGATGAGGAATGGAGTGAGTCTCAATCAACAATATGTCGAAAAGATGGTTATAATGATTTAAGATCTGCTGCGGTAGAGTTTTTTAAAGAAAAACATGGATGCTTTCCTATAGAATTTATGGAGAAGGATCAAGGGAAAGTTATTGCTATGCTGAAAGGAATAAGAGCAAAGTATACTCAAGTGAACATTTTTTTTAAGAAATAATCTATTTTATTTTAAAAGAGAAGGCAGGATTTTTATGATTCAGACTAAAGTTAATATCGTTATAATGCAGAATGTTGGTAATATGAGTAGCCTTGGGTTCTTAGACGCAGCACTATTTTATAAGTATCAAATAGAAAAGATGGGAAGGTTTGTTACATTAACAAAAAATAGGTTGGTTTTCGATTCTATCAACATCATTTTTGGTGCGAATGATGTTATACCCGAAAATTGGAATAAATATTGTTGCTTATTCGTCAACCTTGAACAATTAACTGATGGTGGATTTAATGCAAGTGATGAGTATAAAGAGTTAATAAAAGAAGCAACAGTTATTGATTACAGTGTTTTGAATATTAATAATTTAAAAAACAAAAAAAACATATATCATGTCCCTTTTGGTTATGCTTCTTACTTAGATATTGATGTCCAGCCCATTGAAAATCGAGAGATTGACATTCTCTTTATTGGGTCTATGAATGAAAAAAGAAAGCGAATTATTCAAATTATAGAGTCTACCGGTCTTTCAGTTAGTACGTTTGATAGTCCATTATATGGGCCAGAGAAAGATTACTTTATAAAAAACGCAAAATGTGTATTCAATTGCCACTATTATGATTCTTCTTTATTTGAAGAAGTTAGGGCTTTCAATGTGTTATCACAATCAACGCCATTTATTTCATTGATTGATGATGACGAAATTATCCCAACTCAATATAAAGATAGTGTTGTTTTTGTTAAAGAGGATGAGTTAGTTAATTACTTTAGGGATGTATTCGGAACATCAAGTTTTTATGATGATGTTTATGCTAAGCTTGAACGGTTTAAGTTAGTTGATGTCTCTTCATATTATCAAAATATAATTGATCTGGGTGATTCTCTTATAAATAAAATAAATTTTGTAAGAATTTCTGATGAAATTAAAAAAATACACATAGGGTCAGGTAAAGATTATAAGCCAGGATGGATTAATATTGATATATCAAAGAGTGCCTCTCCTGATGTCATTCTAGATTTGAGCAGGGAACAATCATTCCCAGTCATTAAGAAGTCTCCATTTTATGGAGAGGTTTTATTTAAAGAAAATCATTACGACTTTATATATGCAAACAATGTTTTAGAACACGTGCCAGACCTTGTTACTATGATGGGTAATTGCCTCTCTTTGCTAAGAGTTGGTGGGCGTTTTTTTATCGAAGTTCCATATGAAAAATCTGATACGGCTTGGCAAGATCCTACGCATGTAAGAGCATTGAATTCTAACTCATGGATATATTACACCGATTGGTTCTGGTATCTTGGTTGGTTTGAGTTTAAATTCAAAATGATTGAATCATGTTATCTTGATATAAATCTTTCTCAATGCCGAGAACACACGGCTGCATTTATGAGAGTTATTTTAGAAAAAACACCAACTACACTTCAGGAAAAATGTTTAGCACGAACAATGCAAGCGGACATGGGAGGGGTGGGGACAATATTTGATTACTGAATTTTAAGCATAAAGTGTATTAGCTCTGGCAGTTACTGATTATTTATAATGGTAACTGTCAGATTACGTTTGGTTTAATTACTATCACTCTGAAAATTTTAAAACTCAGAGTTTCGCATCGGGTTTTTTCACTTTATGATTATACTATCAATATGAAATTGTTAAGTGCTGTGTGAATGCACGGAAATGAATTAATTAAAATCAAACCTGATTAATAGGCAGATTTTATTGACTCAGAAAAGAAACTGATTTTTATACTGTTGCGATTTTATCTATTTTATTCTTTTTATCCCATCAAGCGCCAACTTATACTTCCCGCATCGTTGGTAATAATCAAGAGCTTCAGACTTCATACCAAAACACTCCAATATAACTGCTATGTTGTAATTGGCTTTATACGTTCCAACACCTTGTTTTCGACCTGGCCCCATCTTCGTGCAGAGCTGAAATGCATTGATAGCATTCTGAAAATCAGCGTTATTCATGAGTATTAATGCTTTTAAAAACATGAAGTCGGTTGAGGAGCAGAGATCTTCATATTGTAAAATTTCTAATGCTTTTTCATACTGTGCGGTGTTAATTAAACAATAACCGTAGCATTCAATCAGGACTTCATTGTAATCCTGATGCATACCTTTTTGTAGATGTAGTGATGTTTCAAAACTTTGTGCTGCTCGCTCATAATCTTTCCCCAGATAGTAACTTTTTCCTAATTGATAATGTAGGTAAGCGTCATCACTTGTTTTATTGATGGCGTGTTGGAGTAATGTAATATTTCGAGCGATCTTGTTTTTGTTTTCTATAACTTCTTTTGTGTAACCATTATGAATAAAGGATAGAGGGGCGTCAAAACGTCCATCTGGTGCTTTTCCCGTATTTTTCTTATAAATTTGTTCATGAATAATACCGAAAAATTCATAATAATTTTTATTGAAAATGCGACTTATACGTTCTTGAATTAAATCTGCTTCTTCCGAACTTTCATCATTAGTTACGCTGGCAATTTCTACAGCGCCTACCTGTGTCGGATGTGTGTTAATAAGCTCTGAAAGCAATGCTACATCAAATTTATTAATCACTTCATCGGCATCAACAACTAAAATCCAATCATACTTGGCAAATTGCAGTGAGTAATTTCTCGCAGCAGAGAAATCTGATATCCATTCAAAGTCATAAACTTTGTCAGTAAAACTTCTGGCGATATTTTTTGAGTTATCGGTCGAACCTGTGTCAACGACAACAATGTCGTCAAAATACTTTGCAATTTCTTTCAGCGAGTTACCTAAGTGCAAAGCTTCATTTTTCACGATCATGCAGACTGATATCATTTATACACCACATTTTCAAAGGCTTGATATCTCTCAATACTATATTAATTTATCTGTGATAACAATTTTATACTTGCCCGCCATCGACGATAGATAAAGGGGCCGAGTGAATGCGCGTAGACTTTTATATTATTGACTATAATGCCTTTGGCATCATTAGTGCTTATATCTACCGGTACTAAACGTTTCACATTACAGTTGACTCTCTGAGGGAGAAGTGCGGTTTACCTATTTGTGTCTGCGCTAAATTTGCTCCCTTCAGAAGTAGAGATACATCACAAATTTGGTGTCGTATTACACCCTATGTGTCTACCATTTGTGTTTCTCACCGCAGACTCTTTACCAAATTCTGCCATACATAGCAGGAATAACCCTTCTTTTTTGACGCTATTCAGACGATTGGCTACCCTACCTAAAAGCATAATAGTGTCGATAACATTATCATCGTAGGTATTTGTCACTGTGAGCGATTTGTATACCGCCGAAGGCACAATGGATAAGAATTCCCTCTGGAAGCGCTATGTTCCACTAGTGCGCCATGAAGCCTTGCGTTTACAGGTTCGTCTCCCCGCGAGCGTTGAGCTTGACGATCTGCTACAGGCTGGTGGTATCGGTTTGCTCAGTGCCGTCGAGCGCTATGATTCGTTGCAAGGTACTGCGTTTACTACCTATGCCGTTCAACGAATCCGCGGTTCGATGCTAGATGAATTACGCAGTCGTGATTGGGCTCCACGCAGTGTACGGCGTAATGCACGGGAAGTGGCACAAGCAATGCAGCAGGCTGAACAACAGCTCGGTCGTACTCCAACGGAGCAGGAGGTTGCGCAGGCCCTGAATATCACGCTTGAGGATTATCGTCAGATATTGCTGGATACGAACAACAGCCAGCTTTTTTCTTACGATGAATGGCGCGAAGAACATGGTGACAGCGCAGAGGCTCTACTGGAAGGCAATGAAGATGCGAACCCATTGCATCAACTGATGGAAGGTAATTTGCGCCATCGTGTAATGGACGCGATTGAAAGCCTGCCAGAGCGTGAGAAATTGGTATTGACGCTCTACTATCAGGAAGAGTTGAACCTGAAAGAGATCGGTGCCGTTCTCGAAGTCGGGGAGTCGAGAGTCAGTCAGTTGCATAGCCAGGCGATAAAGCGCCTGCGCGTGAAATTAATGAACGATGTTTAATTGCGCTGCGTAGGAATACTGTTATCAAATATATCTTCAGTCTCTGAAGCGCAGGATCATGGCAACGTTTGAATATTGATGAGTGTTTTTCGTCTGTATTTAAATGATTAATGCTACCTGTTTTTAGCACTCCAACATTTCTGGTGTAATGAAGGTGCTATTGCTTCACATTGAAGTTATATATCGTCATGGAATGGATTCATGCACCCATCAATTCGGAAGAAACAGCTGCTAAGCCGTTATCTGAAAGACTTCAAACACAGACAGACCAACTGTTCCCAGTGTGATAAAGAACTCGACCGCGTTTCACTGGTATTTCGCAATCAGCTCATTAATAAAAAATCGATTGGCAGCATCGACAGGCTTATTGATGACGAAATATGGTCCGGTCTGCAACAGGAATTAATCCCACTCTGCCGCTTTTGTAGCGAAATATTATGCAATACGACTGCTAGCTATTTCGATATTAAAGCTTTCACACAGTATCTGATCGAGCAGACTGAAGTCCGCCATAGCACGATGCGCGAGTATGTCATTCGCCTGCGGCGGTTGGACGAACTGCTGGCTGCCAATAACTATCCCACAGAAACCTTTTCCCGGCACCGCGATGGGGTACAGCAGCGCGTGTGTGATTACCTTCCCGATATTGAGCAAAATATTTACCGCAGTGCCTTACGAAAATACGATCAATATCTGGACTGGCAGCGGCATTTCTGACGCACATAATGCGTCATTTTTAGGCTGACATTGCCAAACCATGGGATACTGACTATACGTAAATGTTATGACAGTGTAAAAAATGCTTGCATTCTAGGGGCAAATTATTGCACTGTCATAATACTGAAATCATTCGGCACTAATTTTCAGGCAATGGTTAGCAGTAGTTCTACGATGCGATCAATCATTATTCAGTGGAATAGTCGTTGTCACAGTGAGGAACGCGAATGGTAATGTCCTTTTTTGGACTTTGTAGTCGATGTCAAGATTCTACGCTGCTGACTCGCCGATGCGAGGGATGTTCCTCCCACTTATTTTCAACGCTGTGCCATTCTCTGGTTACCCAAACTTTCCGTGTATTTTCTCTTTCTATCCATCAATGTATTGTCCATTTTCCACTCGGTTCGTGGATGAATCATGTGTATTTTCTGTCCGCTATTGGCTTAATAAGGAAGCCTAACCTCAGTAGTGAGTTAAACGTCACGCGCTGTAGACCAGTGCGGTAAGTGAAACAAACTGTAAGGTGCCACTATGGGAAGACAAAAAGCAGTGATCAAGGCTCGTCGTGAAGCAAAACGCGTTATTCGTCGTGAGTCGCGTAGCCATCGTCAGCGTGAGGAAGAATCGGTCACTTCTCTGGTACAGATGGGCGGGATTGAAGCAATCGGAATGGCGCGTGAGAATCGCGATAATTCTGCTATTCAAGCTCGTACGGCTGCCCAGGAACATTACTTGTCTGCGATAGAAAACAAACAGTTGATTTTTGCCACAGGTGAAGCTGGCTGCGGTAAAACGTATCTGAGCGCTGCGAAAGCGGCGGAGGCACTAATCCATAAAGAGGTTGAGCGTATTATTGTTACGCGGCCGGTATTACAGGCCGACGAGGATCTTGGCTTTTTACCCGGAGATATTGCGGAGAAGTTTGCGCCTTATTTCCGTCCGGTTTACGACATACTTTTGCGTCGGCTGGGGGCTTCTTTCATGCAGTATTGTTTGCGGCCGGAAATCGCCAAAGTCGAAATTGCGCCTTTTGCGTATATGCGCGGGCGGACATTTGAAAATGCGGTTGTGATTCTGGATGAGGCGCAAAACGTGACGGTGAACCAAATGAAAATGTTCCTGACGCGTTTAGGCGAGAATGTCACGGTTATTGTCAATGGTGATGTGACGCAGTGTGACTTGCCTGCCGGGGTGAAATCTGGCCTGCGCGACGCACTAGAGCGCTTTGTTGAGGATGATATGATTGGCGTGGTCTCTTTCGGTAAAGAGGATTGCGTACGTTCGGCCTTGTGCCAGCGTACGCTCCATGCCTATGGTTGATGCCTGTGTGGTACAGGAATGAAAATGCCTGTGCCATCACCATAAAAGAAAACGCCCCTGACGTGAGTCAGGGGCGTTTTCTTTTATATGGCGGTGAGGAAGGGATTCGAACCCTTGATACGTTTTCACGTATACACACTTTCCAGGCGTGCTCCTTCAGCCTCTCGGACACCTCACCGGGGGTTACCTACAAGGGGCAACGGGGCGCTACTATAGGGAGTCGCTTAGCTCCGGTCAAGCAGTATTTAGCGCGAACGGTGCGTCTGGCTAAGCATTGAACGGTAACGGATAGTCCGCGTAATAGTGTCGTTAAGATGTAGGCAAAATGGGTGGGTAATGGGCATAAAAAAACCACAGACCGCCATGGCCTGTGGTGTGTTTGTCAGCGAGTTGACGATTACGCCAGCAGCGTTTTGATGTAGCTGGTCAGTGCTTCGTCTTTGCTGTTAGCGAAGAAGTATTCCTGGAATTTAGGACCAGCAACGGCGCCTTTAACCAGATCCTGATCGAGGCCTTTCAGAATGGTGATCAGGTCGTTGTAGGTGACTTCTTTTACGGCATCCAGGATTTTCTTGTTACGTTGTTGAGGAGCAACGCGATCGCTCGGATAGCCTCTGCCGCCTTCTTCTTTGAACAGCTGGGTAAACAGGTTTTCCAGGTTCAGTTCAGCGCCCCAGCCAAAGCCTTTAGCGTAAGGAACAGATACAGCGTTACCGTTGTTGATCTGAGAGAACAGGTAAGCATCAGATGGGTCAACAACCAGACCGCAGATTACGCCAGGGAAGGAGTTACACGCCAGCATCGCGCCTTGGCCCGTACCACAACCGGTCACAACGAAATCAGCTGCGCCAGAGTTCAGCAGGATTGCAGCCAGAATACCGTTCTGGATGTAGGTCAGCTGTGCGGCATCTTCAACGGCGTATTGACCGTAGTTGTGTACAGTGTGGCCCAACGGTGCAACCGCTTTGGTCAGAGACTCGGCGATGATGGCGTTTTTGGCAGCCTGGCTGTTCTCGTTAATCAGTGCAATTTTCATGTTCGTTCCTTTTTTGTGACGGACAAATACATTTTTTAAAACTGTATTTCAATTTGATGTGTGCAGTATACCGTTTCAAAAATAAAGCGCAAATCGTGGAAGCAAAGAATGCGGCACAGCCCATAGATTCAGGAAAAACATGATGAACGGAAAAGTGATAATAAAGGTATAACCTATTGAAAAATGGCGCTGTATTTCAGCGCCATAGGGTAGGGTTAGGCATCCGGGAAGGTTAGCGTATTACCGGGTGCTTCTCGATTAAGATGAAGAAAATTCAGGTGGCGCTCGTACTGATCCAGAATGTCGTTAATCACCTGTTCTTTACTGTAGTCCATCAGGTCATTCCCTTGACTTCCTTCCAACAGGAAAGTCTCAAGGCGGTAATAATCTGATTTCCCCGAGCGAGCGCGGTAGGTAAAGGCAGGGACGCTATAGCGCTGTGGCCAGATTTGATAAAGGAAATTCTGTTCATCACCCAAATCCACCAGCAGTTCGAGATGGTTCAGGCGCTCATCTTCGACAGGTGGCAATTCGTTGACTTCAACGCTGGCACCGCGCAGGCGCAGTTCACGTGCAACATCCTCCATCGCCGCTTTACAGACGTTATCCAGCATTTTCTGTGTATGCGTTGTACCAGGGAAATTCATGACGCGTGAGATACGTTGTTTCCAATTCAAACGATCGTCGCCTGAAATGGGCATTGGTGCCGAGGTTTGTAAGGAACTGGCTTTACGGTAGTCCTCCACGCGTAGTGATTTATATAACCCGGCCATAATAAAGAACATCACAAAGCTAAACGGTAATCCCATGATGACGGTGGTGTTCTGTAATGCTGACACGCCGTTTGTCATCAGCATACCTAGCGTCAGCAGGCCAATCGCGACTGACCAGAAAATCCGCAGCCAGTTTGGCGCGTCATTGTTGATGTCGCCAAGGCGAGAAGTAAAGTTACCCAGTACCAATGAACCAGAGTCAGCAGAGGTGACATAAAACAGCAGGCCGGTAATGGTCGCGACAGAGGCGCTCAGGCTGAAACCAGGATACTGAGCCAGCAGGCTATAGAAGCCGCGCTCTGGGTGCTGCATAACTTCATTGGCAAAGTCCAGATTACCGTGGATGACCTGATAAAGCGCGCTGTTGCCGAAAATGGAGAGCCACAGCAGGGTAAAGACAAACGGAATGATCAGCGTGCCGACAACGAACTGTCGAATCGTTCTGCCGCGTGAGATACGTGCCAGAAATAGCCCGACAAACGGTGCCCACGCCACCCACCATGCCCAGAAGAACAGCGTCCAGCTATTCATCCACTCGGTTGGGCGATCGAACGCAAAGCTATTGAGCGTCATGCCCGTAAAACGGTTGATGTAATCCCCGACGTTCAGCACCAGCGCATTCAGCAGAAACTCGGTATCGCCCCAGAAGAGCAGAAAGAGAATTAAACCCAATGCAAGCAGGACGTTAAGCTCGGAGAGGAAGCGAATGCCGCGATTGACCCCGGACGTCACGGAAACGGTCGCCATGATCACGGAAAGCAGGATGAGCGAGGCCTGAACGGTGAGGTTCTCTGGGATCTGGAACAGGACTTTCAGACCATAGTTCAACTGAACGACGCCGATGCCCAGCGTGGTGGCGATACCGAAGATGGTTCCGAGTACGGCCGCGATATCAACGCTGTGGCCAATCGGGCCATTAATGCGTTTACCAAAGATAGGGTATAGGGCGGAGCGAATCGTCAGCGGCAAATTATACCGGTAGCTGAAGTAGCCAAGCGCAATACCCATCAACGCGTACATTGACCAACCGGTTAATCCGTAGTGAAACAGCGTCCAGACCATCGCCTGCCGTGCCGCTTCCATCGTCTGACCTTGTCCTTCCGGCGGCATCATATATTGCGTAATGGGTTCCGCGACGGAAAAGAACATTAAATCGATGCCGATCCCCGCTGCAAACAGCATTGCGGCCCAGCTCATCAGGCTAAATTCAGGTTTCGACTGCTCTGGCCCGAGCTTGATCGAACCAAAGCGAGATGAGGCGATGAAGATGACGAAAACGATGTAGAGCGTGGCGGCGAGCAGATAGTACCAACCAAAGGTCGCAGAAACCCAGTTAAGCGCGTGGGTAATCCAATCGTTCGCCTCTTTGTTAAACAACATGGTCATCAGCGAGAAGGTCAGGATGAGTCCCGCTGATGTGTAGAACACGACAGGATTCAGGCGATCCTGTTGAGTGGTCGTTTCTGATGTTGGCATGGTTATCCCTTGCGTTACGTGAACAGATACTCTGATTCCTCTCTCCACGAAGCGTGCTTAGCGCATACCAAGAATGGGGCGCAGGACATCCGCTGAGTACGCTTTCCGTTGAAGAAGGTCATCAGAACAAAAAGAAATTATTCTTTTTAAGTTGGAGTTATCGTCTGAACTCAAACTACTTTTCGTGATAATTGATACAGATTTTTAACCTTTCAGCAATAAAAGATATTCATTTTTTATTGAACGTTCAATCAAAAAAAAGTTTAATGGGATAAATCGGATCATGAATCATCGTCTTTTACCGTGATTCATCACGCAAAAATGAAGGGAAAAAATGAAGGGGAAATGCAGTGCCTAAAGTCGGAATGCAGCCCATCAGACGGCAGCAACTCATCGAAGCGACGCTGGCCGCGATCAACGATGTGGGGATGCACGACGCCTCGATTGTACAGATTGCCCGACGTGCGGGAGTGTCGAATGGCATCATCAGCCATTACTTCCGCGATAAAAATGGCTTACTGGAAGCGACGATGCGCTACCTGATTAGTCATCTGGGGCTGGCGGTGAAATCAAGGCTGTTGAGCCTGACAGAAAACACGCCTCGTGCACGCTTGCGGGCGATTGTTCAGGGAAATTTTGATGATAGCCAGACGAATAGCGCGGCGATGAAAACCTGGCTGGCGTTCTGGGCCAGTAGCCTGCATTCCCCGATGCTCCATCGGTTACAGCAAGTGAACGATCGTCGGCTTTACTCCAACCTGTGTGTCGAATTTAGCCGCTGTTTACCGAAGGATAACGCGCGTATTGCGGCAAAAGGGTTGGCGGGTCTGATCGATGGGCTGTGGCTGCGCGGTGCGCTAAGTCATGACGCCTTCAACCGCGAAGAAGCGTTGAGCATTGCCTACGACTATATCGAGCAGCAGCTCACTCGCGCCTAATCCTTCCTTATCATTTTGCCTTTTCTGCCCGGAACGCATATTCGGGCAGCCACCAGACAGGAGAATTTATGTCTCGCTACGGTTTACAACAGCTTTATATCAACGGCGCTTATATCGATAGCACGGGTGACGATACGTTTGATGCGGTGAACCCCGCGAACGGTGAGATCATCGCCCAGCTTCAATCGGCCACGGCTGCTGACGTTGACCGAGCGGTCAGCGCAGCCGCCGCAGGGCAGAAGATATGGGCGGCGATGACAGCGATGGAGCGCTCGCGTATTTTACGCCGTGCCGTGGATATCCTGCGTGAGCGCAATGATGAACTCGCATTGCTTGAAACGCACGACACCGGCAAGCCGCTCTCAGAAACGCGCACCGTCGATATCGTGACCGGTGCGGATGTTCTGGAATATTACGCGGGGTTGATTCCCATGATCGAAGGGCAGCAGATTCCCCTGCGTGATACCTCGTTCGTCTATACCCGCCGGGAACCGCTTGGGGTGGTCGCTGGCATCGGTGCCTGGAACTACCCCATTCAGATCGCATTGTGGAAATCGGCCCCTGCGCTGGCGGCTGGCAACGCGATGATCTTCAAGCCCAGTGAAGTCACGTCGCTAACCGCGCTGAAGCTGGCAGAAATCTATACCGAAGCGGGCTTACCCGCGGGCGTATTCAACGTACTGACGGGAACGGGGCAATCCGTTGGTCAGGCGCTGACCATGCATCCGGGGATTGCCAAAGTCTCTTTCACGGGAGGGATCGCCAGCGGAAAAACGGTAATGGCCAATGCCGCCGGCTCGACCTTGAAAGCGGTCACGATGGAACTGGGTGGGAAATCGCCGCTGATCATTTTTGCTGATGCCGATCTGGATAAGGCCGCGGATATCGCCATGATGGCGAATTTTTTCAGTTCAGGACAGGTGTGCACCAACGGTACGCGCGTCTTCGTTCCACAGGCATTGCAGGCGCAGTTTGAGGAAAAAATTCTGGCTCGCGTTCAGCGCATCCGTATCGGTGACCCGATTGACGAACAGGTGAATTTTGGTCCACTGGTTAGCTTCCCGCACAAAGAATCCGTATTGCGTTACATCGAAAGTGGAAAACGCGAAGGCGCTCGCGTGCTGGTGGGTGGCGAACCGATGACTGACGAGAAATATGCACAAGGCGCATACGTTGCCCCGACGGTGTTCACAGATTGCCGGGACGATATGAAGATTGTGCGGGAAGAAATCTTTGGCCCGGTCATGAGCATTCTGACGTATCAGGATGAGGATGAGGTTATCCGTCGTGCCAATGATAGCGAGTATGGGCTGGCGGCTGGCATCGTGACCAGCGATTTGAATCGGGCACATCGGGTTATTCATCAGCTTGAAGCAGGGATTTGCTGGATCAATACCTGGGGCGAATCTCCGGCTGAGATGCCTGTGGGCGGCTACAAACATTCGGGTGTCGGACGTGAAAACGGCATAACAACATTGGAACACTATACGCAAATTAAGTCTGTACAGGTTGAACTGGGTGAATTCCGCTCGGTATTTTAAACGAAGGGGAGAAAGCCTAATGGAATATGATTACATCATTATCGGCGCGGGTTCCGCTGGCAATGTGCTGGCGACGCGTTTAACAGAAGAAAGCGACGTGAGCGTACTGCTGCTTGAAGCGGGTGGCCCGGACTATCGGTTGGATTTTCGCACGCAAATGCCTGCGGCATTAGCGTTCCCGCTACAGGGGAAGCGCTATAACTGGGCTTATGAGACTGACCCTGAGCCTCACATGAATAATCGCCGTATGGAATGCGGTCGTGGCAAAGGGTTGGGTGGGTCATCGCTGATTAACGGCATGTGCTACATCCGTGGCAATGCGATGGATTTTGATCACTGGGCGACGATGCCGGGTCTGGAGGACTGGAGTTACCTTGATTGCCTGCCGTATTTCCGCAAAGCAGAAACGCGGGATGTGGGATCGAATGACTATCATGGTGCGACGGGGCCAGTGTCGGTGACCACACCGAAGATGGGCAACAACGAATTGTTTCACGCGATGGTTGAAGCGGGTGTACAGGCAGGGTATCCGCGTACGGACGATCTTAACGGCTATCAGCAGGAAGGGTTTGGGCCGATGGACAGGACCGTTACGCCTAAGGGACGTCGAGCCAGTACCGCGAGAGGTTATCTGGATCAGGCAAAAGGCCGTAAAATCTGACCATCGTGACGCATGCCTTAACCGACACGATTCTCTTTGACGGAAAGCGCGCCATTGGCGTGGCTTACTTTAAAGGCGACAATGCGGAGACGGCAAAGGCACGCCGCGAAGTGCTATTGTGTGCAGGCGCGATCGCCTCGCCGCAGATCCTGCAACGTTCCGGCGTGGGGCCGAAAGATCTGCTTCAGCGTCTCGATATTCCCGTCGTGCACGATTTGCCAGGCGTCGGTGAAAATTTACAGGATCACCTGGAAATGTATTTGCAATACGCCTGCAAAGAGCCGGTATCGCTGTACCCCGCGCTGCAATGGTTTAATCAGCCGAAAATCGGGGCGGAATGGCTGTTTAACGGCACAGGTGTTGGAGCCAGCAACCAATTTGAGGCGGGCGGCTTTATTCGCAGCCGTGATGAGTTCGCCTGGCCGAACATTCAATACCACTTTCTCCCCGTTGCGATTAACTACAACGGTAGTAACGCGGTAAAAGAGCACGGGTTCCAGGCTCACGTCGGTTCTATGCGCTCACTGAGTCGGGGGCGTGTGCAGGTTCGATCCAAAGATGCCCGTGAGCACCCCAGCATTCTGTTCAACTATATGTCGACTGAGCAGGACTGGCAGGAGTTTCGCGATGCAATCCGCATTACGCGTGAAATCATGGCGCAGCCCGCGCTGGATAAATACCGTGGGCGAGAAATCAGCCCTGGGTTAGAGGTTCAGACCGATGAGGAACTGGACGAGTTTATCCGCACCCATGCTGAGACGGCATTCCATCCCTCTTGTTCCTGTAAGATGGGAGAAGATGAGATGGCGGTGGTTGATGGGCAAGGCCGGGTCCACGGTATGGAAGGGTTACGAGTCGTGGATGCCTCCATCATGCCGCAGATTATTACGGGGAATCTTAACGCGACAACCATCATGATTGCCGAGAAGATTGCCGACCGAATCCGCCGTCGCCAGCCGTTGCCGCGCAGCAAAGCGCGTTACTACGTGTCGGGAAACACGCCGGTCAGAAAAGCACCGCTGAAACCCGCTTCATAACGCTCCTCGCATTGCCAGATGGGCTGCCCAGAAAGGGTGGTCCATACTTTTCATTGTTATACACAATCTGACAAACAAAGGCCTTCCGCACGATTACTATGGGTGATAACACCATCAGTGATGTCACTTTTCCTTGAGGAATGAAAATGAATAATTGGCTGCAACAGATTCAGGGCTTATTAAACTCCGGTAGCAAGCAGGGGAATCATCATCAAGGGGGCAAAAACGGTAATTTGGGCGACATGCTGAAGCCCGCTGCACTGGGCGGTTTGGCTGGCGTCTTGTTGTCGAATAAATCCACGCGGAAGATCATGGGCTCATTGGGTAAGAATGCGTTGATCATTGGCGGCAGCGCTGCGGCGGGCGTGGTGTTGTGGAACCAGTATAAGAAACGCGTTCGCGACACGCATCAGGACGATCCGCAGTTTGGCACCCAATCCTCAGCCGACACTATCCGCGCCCGTCGTCTGATTCAGGCTCTGGTTTTTGCTGCTAAAAGTGACGGCCACATTGATACCACCGAGAAACAGCGTATTGATGAAAACATTCAGCAACTGCAACTGGGCAGTGAAGCACACCGCTGGGTACAGGAAGCGATAGAGCAGCCGCTTGACCCGGTTCTGTTGGCGAAAGATGTGAAGAATGAAGAAGAGGCACTTGAGATCTACTTCCTAAGTTGTGCCGTCATTGACGTCGATCACTTCATGGAGAAAAGCTATCTGGATGCGTTAGCGACCGAATTGAAGATACCGCAAGATGTACGGCAGTCGATCACCAATGAGCTGAAAAGCCCGTCATGATAGGGCGTAATGCTGTTCACTTAAGCATGGATTTAGGGGGAAACACGGTGATGAGGTTCCCGTAGGGATACCTCGCACCGTGGTAGCCCCCGGTATCTCGATTCTTAAACGATCGGCATTAGTCATGATAGGGCGAGTGGTTTATGCTGGGATAAGATAGTGTTGAAGAGATAAAACGGATAACGCGGGCGAAAGGTGTTTCGCCCGCAGTGCTATCTGACGCTTAGAAAGCGCTGGTGTCTTTGAACAGACCCACTTTCAGTTCGTCTGCGGTATAGATCTGCTGACCGTCAACCAGTACTTCGCCATCAGCAATACCCATCACCAGGCGGCGATTGATCACACGTTTGAAGTGAATGCGATAAGTCACTTTCTTCGCCGTCGGCAGCACTTGTCCGGTGAATTTGACTTCACCCACGCCGAGAGCACGGCCTTTACCTTCGCCACCTAACCAGCCCAGATAGAAACCAACGAGCTGCCACATGGCATCCAGACCGAGGCAACCAGGCATCACCGGGTCGCCGATGAAATGGCAACCGAAGAACCACAGGTCAGGCGTGATATCCAATTCGGCTTCCACATAGCCTTTGCCATACTTACCGCCGTCTTCTGTCATTTTAACGACGCGGTCCATCATGAGCATGTTAGGGGCGGGTAACTGAGGGCCTTGCGGGCCAAACAGCTCGCCACGACTGGAGGCAAGGAGGTCTTCTTTTGTATAGGATTCGCGTTTATCTACCATGGTCTCTGTAAGCCTTATTTTAATGAAGCACGCAGGTTAGCGTACAGCTGTACGCTGGGCAAGTCTGTTACGTCTGGTTGAACCAGTTGGTTTAACGGAAAAACCAAGGGAAACGTCGGCGTTCCTGCGGTGCAAGTTGTCCAATACGCTCACGGATCGCGGCCAGCAGATTTGGCTGCTGCTCATCGTCATAAGCGAAGTTGGTCAATAATGACAACGCTTCTGGCGCGGTTTCTACTGGGAAAAGATGGAATTTCCCTTGGCGCACCGCGTCAACGACCTCTTCTTGTAAACAGAGATGACGTAGGTTAGCCACCGGTAAAATCACGCCCTGTGTTCCCGTCAATCCGCGACGCTGGCAGACCTCAAAGAAGCCTTCAATTTTCTCATTCACGCCGCCAATGGGTTGCACACGACCAAACTGATCGACGGAACCGGTCACTGCGAATTGCTGATTGATTGGCCGTAAGGAGAGGGCGCTGACAAGCGCACATAGCTCTGCCAAAGAAGCACTGTCACCATCCACTTCGCTGTATGACTGCTCAAAGACCATAGACGCGGAGAAGGGAAGCTGTTGATCGAGCTCCAGTTCCGTAATCAGGAACGCCTGCATGATCATCATGCCCTTCGCGTGCAAATTGCCAGCAAGCTCGGCTTTGCGCTCTACGTCCGTGAATTCACCGTCGCCAGCGTGAACGACGCAGGTGATGCGCGTTGGTTCACCAAAGGCAACTGGATAGCCAGGGAACTCGAGTACGGATAGGCCATTAACCTGGCCGACGACTTCGCCTTCCGTTTCAATCAGGATCTGACCTAATTCTATTTCATCCTGCATTCGCTCACGCAGGTAGCCTTCACGCCACTGGCGCGCGGCAACGGCATCAACCAGCGCCTGTTCCGTGATCTGACCATCTCTGGCATACAGCGAAGCATATTTTAGCTGGTTGATTAACCAGCGTGGGCATAATGGCAAATTACCCTGATCGCCGCTGTAGCGCACTGCGACGTTGACGAAGGCTGGCCAGGCATCAGCGTCTAGTAGCGGTAGTTGATTCTCGCTGCATAGTGCATTGATGTAGGCACACCAGCGCGCCATGTCATCGGTTTCAATCAACTGCAATTGCGCTTCAAACTCGCCGTAAATTGCGTGCTCGCCTAATTCCGGTTCCATGTCATGAATATCAGCCAGACTCTCGCGGTCACCGAGAATAATCAGGCGAATATCAAGCGGCATTGGGGGCACATCAACGGGCAGTGGCTTACGCTCATCGGGTGATAACCAGCGGTAGCGTCCCTCAGCCATAATCTGCTTCAGACGCAGCCACATTAAAGGCTGAGCCAACAGTGCTCTGGCTGACAGGATCAGCGTACCGCCATTAACCTGATGAATCAGTCCTGGATGCAGCGTGATTTCATCGTGAAAACTGCGCACACAGCCGAAGAGCTGTTCAGGTTCGATCCATTCCTGGTAGCCACAGGACTGCTGTGCGGCAAAATTATCCGCAGGCTGTGTGGCTGGTTCGACCCGGATATGACGACCCTCAATGATATATTTACTGCCATGTATCGCCCCGGAGTCTGGCCTGATTGCGCTTAGCGCACGGGCGATCAATGCCATATATTCATCGTTCTCCTGCGCTTTCAACAGCATAAAGCGGGAAGGCGATCGAGGGTGGCAAAAGAGCGTCAGACTGTCTGCCAGACGCGACTGAATAGCGGAAAATTCAGCAGGAGCAAGCTGAGCTGCCTGAGTGAATAGCGTTTGATAAGGCGTATTATTGGGCAGTAAATGCTGCCATGAGAGTCGGTTACTGGTCAAAGTATCAATGTAATCGTCTGATGGAAAACCGTGATTATACAAGAATAATGTCGAGTGCACATAAGGAGAGTCATCTCCCCGTCATCTTTAGCATATTGAAGCCCGAGCCGTGCTTGGCTGATTGTCTTAAAAGCTGTCAAAAAATCGCCAGAAAGCGGTTAAAATCGCGGAAAACTGTTATGCTGAAAGTAACGTTACGCGGTCACTGAAGAATTTAATATGAAATATCAACAACTAGAAAATCTTGAGTGCGGGTGGAAATGGAAGTACCTGGTGAAAAAACACCGAGAGGGAGAAGAGATCACGCGCTTTCTGGAGCAAAGTGCTGCGGACGAAGCGGTACAGGCATTGCTTAAAATGGAAAACCAGCCGGTGAAAGTGCTGGAGTGGATTGCACAATGTATGAATCCAACCTTAGAAAATCGGATGAAGCAGACGATCCGCGCACGGCGTAAACGTCATTTCAATGCAGAGCACCAACATACGCGCAAGAAATCGATCGATCTGGAATATTTGGTCTGGCAGCGTCTCGCGGCTTTGGCTCAACGACGCGGAGTGACCTTGTCAGAAACGATAGTGCAGCTAATTGAAGATGCTGAGCATAAAGAGAAATACGCCAGCCAGATGTCGTTGCTCAAGCAGGATCTCAAAGCCATTCTGAATAACGACGAGATATGATAGGCGGTTGTCATTTAGCTTGCCGATAAACAGGTGTAAAAAAGCAGAGAGCATTTTTCAACGTTGCGCAGCAACGGCCCGTAGAGTGATGGGCAAGAATGTCGGTCATAAAAAAACCTCGCCGGAGCGAGGTTTTTTTTCGTTAATAACTTAAGCCTGAGGCTGAGTTACAACGTCTTTGATGCCTTTAACTTCTATCTCTACGCGACGATCTGGTGCCAGGCAGTCGATCAGCGCAGCACGAGGTTTCACGTTGTCACAGGTAGAACCGGTAACAGGTTGAGATTTGCCCAGGCCACGAGCAGAGATTTTGTTCGCAGGGATACCTTTAGATACCAGGTAATCAACAACGCTCTGTGCGCGTTTTTCAGACAGGGCTTGGTTGTATTGCTCTGAACCTAAACGGTCAGTGAAGCCCAGAACAACAACGGAACCGTCTTTCGGATCCAGAGAGCTCAACTGAGTGTACAGTTGATCCAGTGATTGCTGGCCTTCTGCTTTCAGCGTTGCTTTGTTGAAGTTGAACAGGACGTCAGATTTCAGCGTGAAACGCTTGGTTTCAACAACTGGAGCCGGAGCTGGAGTTGGAGCCGGAGCAACAACTGGTGCTACACGGTCATCTTGACCGAAACGGTAAGACAGGCCAACGCTCATCAGCATGTTGTCTGGACGTGCACCAACGGTACCAGCATCACCAATGTTGCTTACCCACTGGTAGTCAACACGAGTAGCCCAGTTTTTGTCGATAGCGTATTCAACACCGATCGCAGCCAGCGGAGAAACGCCAGTGTCGTCGTTATTGATGTCAGCTCTTGTACCGGTGTTTACAGAGGTAGCTGCATGGCTGTCTGCGCGCCATACCATGCCGCCCAGACGGGTATAAACATCCAGATCTGGCAGAACTGGGTAGCTCAGTTTAGCAGCCAGTTGGATGCCCTGTGCTTTGAAGCTCGCACTGTCTGCTGCACTAGCAGTAGAACCTGCATACTTCATGCGGCCCAGCCAGTCGTAGCCCAGTTCAAAGCCCAGGTACGGGTTGGCTTGATAACCAACAAATGCGCCCGCGCCTAACTTGCTTTTGATTGGGTTGTTGTTGACACCAGTGTAACCATTTCCGTAGAAACCAGTATCGTGGAATTGAGACACACCCAGTTTACCACCGGTGTACCAGGTATTGTCTTTAGGAGCTGCTTGCGCGACGGTCGCGAAGCCAGCCAGTGCCACTGCAACTGCGATAGCTGTTTTTTTCATTTTACGCCTCATTATCATCCAAATCGGTAATTAACCTGAGGGGCTAATAAACCTTTGGTTAAAATCCTTTGGTTGGAGACTTTGCCCTTATTTATGACTTACTGTCAGTCAACTGACGTTATAAAAGAGCAACTCCAGCGAGTTAAAGTCTACAACGTGATGAGAAAGTTACAAGTATGATGTGATTTGCGTCATAAGAAAACCGCACGATTCATACATACTTGCTAACAAATAGTAGATGCTTTTGACAGATCTTACGCCTTTTAGCTGTATCAAATATACTCAAGAAGCCCGCAGAATACCGCTCTGCGGCGATCTGTATAACACATAACCAGCCAGGGCTGAGAAAATTCTTAATTTACTTAATGATACAATGTCGAATGAATTTTAAGGCTGGGAAATAGTCTATACGCGTCACCGCCAGTACTTTCCGGCCGCATAATAAAGCCGTACGTATTTCCTGCCTGTGCGGCGTGGCGTAGCCGAACCTTCTCTTCTTCCGTTAATTCGTGTGGTAACCAGCATAATACCGCGCTGTAATTTCCTGTCAGCAAGGCTCTTTCCATCGCATCCACTGTAAATAGTGGATTGAGGTGGTGAAGTTGCACCATTTTATCCAGCGGTAAGCCAGATTGCTGTACCCAAGGGCGGCTCAATTTTTGTTGAGGAGAAAGCCACAGCAGCCAACGCGATTGCGTACCTAGCTGCTGTAAGAGCGGTAATAGCAGGTGTGTGACTATGGGCTGATCGGCGTTGTACACGATTTCGCTGATAATTCCGCCGGCGCTGATCGAAGTTTCCGCAGCATGCTGACTTGCAGAAAACGATGACGACTGAATGTTGTGAGAGCTGATTGATTGCGTACGCATAATGAGTTCTACCCATAGTGTTACTGTATGGGTATACAGTACCTACTGTGTGTGTGAAAATCAACCTGATTTTTTGAAAGCGCTTCGCATATTCCTTATGCAAGAGACAGTAAACACATTTACTGTTTGAAGCCGCATCGGGGCTGTGTTTAATTATTTGTTCCTGCTACAGATATTTTTAATTGTTCAGGAAGAAATCATTTCAATACTAAGGATTATGGCAATGAAGCAATTATGCAGAAAAAGGATTTTGCAATCTCAGCATTCTTTTTCATCTTTGGGGGAAATCACCTCACGTTCTCAATTTGGTGGCTACAGCATCGCAGCAAATAAAACGATTTTCGGGTTGGTGTCAGAAGGGGAGCTTTATCTTCGCGCGAGTAAGAAGGATGAAAAATATTTTCAGCAGCGTGATATGCCCAATCTGATTTATACCAAACGCGGCATGCCAGTTCCGTTGAATTATTTTCTTGTTGATGAGGTATTGTGGCAAGAATCTGTGCAGTTACTGTATTTTGCCCGTTTGGCGTTGGTCGGCGCGCAGTATGACAAAGCCGTCAGAAGCACCAACGGACGGCTAAAAGATCTCCCTAATCTTAACCACGATATTGAACGCCTGTTGTGGAAAGCAGGGATAAGAAATGTCGATGAACTACAGCATTATGGTGCGAAAAACAGCTATCTCGAGTTACGGAAGGTTCGCACTAATCTGAGTGTTAACGTGCTATTGGCGCTTGCTGGCGCCATTTGTGGCACGCATCAGGCAGCTCTTCCCCGCGATATCCGCAACGAACTGTTGGAATGGTATAAAAACAATGCGGTCTCCAAAGGATCCAAGCACTAAGAAATTCGCTTTATTCTTACTGTGTAATCATGTCATTTTTTAGCTGTACAAGTTCAGGCAGGAGATCGAGCAGCAGGCTGATTTGCTGAATAATTAATGATTCTTTACTGTCTGATTCGGGTGAAAGGGATTGAATGCTGGCGGTAATAGTTTTCAATCCCTGATTGATTCGCACACTTTCCTCTTCGCTACCGTGTAGTGCGTCATCAACATGGCAAACGGCGTCATCCAGTAACAGCAGCGTTTCCGATGAAGTAATTTTCCCGCGGTGTGCGCCGAGCGTTGAAATATAGCTTAACAACGTATGATTCAGACACATGAAGCGAAATGCACTATCCAATTTGTTCCGGGTTGCGTGAGGTTCTGAAGACATATTCGATACAACGGATGCCAGCTCGGCATCGCAGTTATGCGCATCCCGGCGGGCGATACGATAAGGCAGGCTATTATCTTTCCCCTGATGATATTGCACCATTATCGCGTCCAGATAACGGCAGTTGGCGTCTAATGTCTGATTGATAACGGTTGGCAGACCACGAAAACGCCAATCCGGCCAGATAAAGCTCACCGCAGCCCATGCAATGGCACACCCTAATAAAGTATCGATAATACGTGGCACTGCGACTTCGAAGCCTTCGCCCAACAGGTTGAAACAGAGCAGGACAAGCAGCGTAATAAACATGGTCGCGTGTGCATACTGTACGTTGCGAAAGGCGAAGAACAGTACGCCGCTAATGACGATTAACGTGAGCTGCCCTTCTAGTGAAGGAACGAAATACAAGACAGGCAAGCCGAGTAAAATGCCGGTCAAGGTGCCGATAATCCTCAACGTCAGCCTCCGCCGGGTAGCGTTATAGTTTGGCTGACAAACAAACAGACTAGTCAGCAGAATCCAGTAACCGTGCTGCATCCCCGTGACCTGAATCAGTGCATAGCCGCTACAGAGTAATACGGACATACGGATAGCATGACGGAACAGTGCCGACTGGGGTTAGGTGGCGGCTAATGCGTAAGCGGATGTCGCTCCATCCCGTGATTTTGTCATCTGCCAGCGTGTTTTCCGGGTTATTTTCTTGCTCAATGGCCTGTTCGGATTCGATCGTCGCTAACTGGGCATCAATCGCGCGCAGGTTATTTAATAAATAAGTGAGCGCCTTGATTTGGGTCGCGTCCGCCATGTTGTTGGCCGTGATGCGTGCAATAGCGGATTCAAGGTGCACGAAAGCCCGCTCAAGGCGGCTATCATGCTGATATTTTTGCTGCAACAGAATGGATTGCGACAGTTTCTGACAGGCTTTGGCTTGCATGCTCAGCAGGCGTTGAAAGCGGAATAAGACGTCGCTATAGCGCAGTTTTTCACGCAGTTGCGGATAGTAAACATGCGACGAACTGGCCCGTTCGTGAATATCCTGAGCGACAAAATAGTAGTGCAGCGTTTGGCGCGTCCCGCGTTGTCCGCGATCGCCACGCAGACGGGTTAACAACGAAGACTTGGTCTGGTTGAGTATCGCAACCAACTGGCTGTTTGCCATCGCGACGTCAATCAAGGGTTTGTCGGTTTCTTCTTCAATATCGGGATCGAACAGGTTGGCTTTTGCATCCAGATAACGCGCCAACTGCTGATAACACTGCGCGAGGTTATCCTGCAACGGGCGGATAGGGAAGATGAGATGGCCGAACAGCGTAAGCAGATTGTACCACGAGGCGCCGATCAGCAGCATGATGGGTTGCTGATACCAGTTGTCATAAAGAGAGATGCCCAGCATGGTGTAAATCGCGATCAGCAGTGCGCCGAATGCGATTGTCGCATAGCGCTGCCCTAATGCGCCGAGCAGAATAAAGCCGCAGGTCGATACTGCCAGACCAATCCCGAACAGCCAGGGATAGGGAAAAAGCAGTTCGATAGAGATGGAAGCGACAAAAAAACAGGCCAGTGTAATGAACAGATTACGTAGGCGCCCGGTGAGGCGATCGTCAAGGTCGGTGAGGGCGGCCGCGACGACGCCAAGCGTGACGGGAATGGTCGATGTTGGCTGACCTAGCCACCAGGGAACTGCCGCCGCACCACTGAGTGCAATTAGGATACGAATGGTGTACAGCCAACTGCTATTGTACACATAGCGGCGAATTCCCTTGGGGCAAAGGTGAGCAACGTAATATCCTTAGATGCCGTTAACGAAAGTGGCGGCGAGCATTATTTTCCCGCGCAGCCTGTGCAAGCTCGACGGAAACCACGCGACGTCCTACTGGCCACAGCGCGATGGCAGCGATCTTAAAATTGGCGATGCCAACGGGAATGCCAATGATCGTAATACACTGCGCGATACCTGTAATGATGTGCGACAGGCAAAGCCACCAGCCAAAGAAAATAAACCAGAAGATATTCAGCAGAGAGCCGCCGGCGTTGAGAATCGTGCTCTTTTCATCCGGTCGCAGTTCATCAACATGGATGGCCTCATTGCCATAAGGCAAGAGCGACAGCTTGGTGATTTCCCAACATGAGCGTGTTAGCGGTAAGGTAAAAATCAGCAGCACGCTGACGACCGTCGCCAGAAGCCAGGCTAGTGTGGTGAAGAAACCACCTAATACGAAGTTAAGGATATTCAACACAGTTCGCATAATCTCTCCTGTACGTATAAGGTAACCCGTTAAAGTAACCAAACTCACTGATGGTAAAAGAATTATCACATTAAGCATTAGGATATTCTAACCTGTTTTTAAGGCTAGAGCGTGAAGTCTGATAACGGGTAAACTAGGGAACAGATAAACGACGAAAAATGGACGAATAACCTCTCACATAGTCATGGCGCGAACATCATGGAACTGAAATCCACCTCGTTAGGTAAACATCTGGCCCAGCATCCTTACAATCGGGTGCGGTTACTGAATGCCGGTGTCGAAGTGAGTGGCGATAAACATCAATACCTGCTCCCCTTTAACCAACTGCTGGGCATTCACTGTAAAAGAGGGCTGGTGTGGGGAGAGCTGGAATTTGAATTGCCAGCCGGAAAAGTGGTGCGCTTGCACGGAACAGAATGGCAGGAAACGCAGGCTTTTTACCGCCATCTTCTCAAGTCTTGGCTTGACTGGAGCGAGGAGATGAGTCTGGTCAGCGCCGAGGTTTTGCAGCGTCAAACGGACAGTATTCAAGCGCTGATGCAGCAGGATAAATGGTTTAGCCGTCAGGCGCTGTCAACATTGCAGAATGCTATTCGCGATTCTCTGGCAGCGCTTCCCCTGCCTGTTTCTCGTCTGGAAACCTTTGATAACTGCCGTGATCACTACCGGGACTGCCTGCGCTGGCTTGAGCTGGGCGATGAGATGCGCACTGCGGCGAATCAGGCATGGATGGATCGCACGTTGGCGGCAGAGCAGTCTTTCTTTGAAACGGTTGAGAGTTCGCCATTAAACGTGTCGCAGAGTAAGGCTGTGATAAATGGCGAAGAAGGCGTACTGGTGCTGGCAGGTGCCGGTAGCGGGAAAACCTCCGTGCTGGTGGCTCGAGCGGCGTGGTTAATGCATCGGCAGGAGGCTACACCCGATCAAATTTTGCTACTGGCGTTTGGTCGTAAAGCGGCAGAAGAGATGAACGAGCGCATTCAGGAACGGCTCCACACGGACGACATTCAGGCCAAGACGTTCCATGCGCTGGCATTGCACATCATTCAGCAGGCTAGCCGTAAGGCACCGATGATAAGCCAGTTGGAAAGCGATGCGAAACAGCGTCGGGAACTGCTGATTTCTCACTGGCAGCAGCAGTGTGCCGAGAAGAAAACGCAGGCTAACGGGTGGCGGCGTTGGTTAACAGAAGAGCTGGAGTGGGATGTGCCAGAAGGTGATTTCTGGCATGACCCGAAACTCGCGGGGCGACTGGCCGGGCGACTAGAGCGTTGGCTAGGGCTGATGCGTATGCATGGCGGCAGTCAGAGCGAAATGGTTGAGCAGGCGCCAGAATCCATTCGGACCGAATTTCAGCAACGCGTTCGCCTGATGGCACCGTTGTTGAAAGCCTGGAAAAAGGCACTTAAGGATGAAAACGCGGTCGATTTCTCCGGCCTCATCCATCAGGCTGTAAACCTGCTGGATAAAGGGCGTTTTGTTAGCCCTTGGAAACATATTCTGGTGGACGAATTCCAGGATATTTCGCCACAGCGTGCGAGTCTGTTGGCGGCACTGCGCCGGCAGAATAGTCGTACCTGTCTTTTTGCCGTAGGGGATGACTGGCAGGCCATTTACCGCTTTAGCGGTGCTGAACTGACGTTGACGACGGCCTTTGAGCAGCATTTCGGCGTCGGTGAACAGTGCGCGCTGGATACCACCTATCGCTTTAATGAACGCATTGGTGAAATCGCCAACACGTTCATACAACAAAACCCATATCAGTTGAAAAAACCGCTTAATAGCCTGAGTAAAGGGGATAAAAAAGCGGTGACGATCCTACCTCAGGATCAGCTTGAGCCACTTTTGGATAAACTGAGTGGCTTTGTGAAAGCGGATGAGCGCATTCTTGTGCTTGCCCGCTACCACCATTTACGTCCTGCTATTTTGGATAAGGCTGCGACCAAATGGCCGAATTTGCCTATTGATTTCATGACTGTGCATGCCAGTAAAGGGCAGCAGGCGGACTATGTCATCATCGTGGGTATGCATGAGGGGAAAGACGGCTTCCCGGCGCCGGCAAGGGAATCTGTGATTGAGGCGGTGCTGTTACCTGAACCTGAGGATTTCCCCGATGCAGAAGAACGACGCTTACTGTATGTGGCGTTGACGAGAGCGAAACATCGTGTCTGGCTGCTACAGGATGTGGCAAATCCCTCGGTGTTTATTGAACATCTCCATCGCTTAGGCGTGCCGACACAGCGTAAGCCGGGATAACGAAAAGCGAAAACAGGGAAGTGGGGGTTGCAGAGACCAGCGTCGACGGTGTGATACGCCGCTGGTCCATGGTCATTGCGGTAACTATTTCAGGCGATCTTGCAGATAGCGCTGATAATCAGGGATGGTGATCTGTACGGATTCTTTAAATAGCGCAGAGTTGACCAGAAAATCCGCCGTTGCACGGTTGGTGGCCACGGGAATGTTCCACACTGTAGCTAGCCTCAGGAGCGCCTTCACATCGGGATCGTGTGGTACGGCGTTAAGCGGATCCCAAAAGAAGATCATTAAATCGATTTTTCCTTCGGAGATGAGAGCGCCAACCTGTTGATCCCCTCCCATTGGCCCGCTCAGCATGCTTTTTACGGGCAGTCCCGTATTCAACTGAATCAGGTTTCCGGTGGTTCCGGTGGCGTAAAGCGTGTGCTCTTTGAGCTGTTCTTTATTCGTACCAACCCAATCCAGCAGGGATTGTTTACAGTGGTCGTGTGCTACCAGCGCAATATGTTTTTGCGCGGCGATGGTACGGGTGGTGAACTCCATGGTTACGTCCTTCAATCTGGTGTAGTAAAGCTGACGCTAGGGTACAGACAGATTACGGAAACGCTGTTTCGGTGCAAAGCGATAAAAGCAGGAAAAGGCGAACGGGTATCAAAAATCTGATGTGACTGCGCGTAAAATCACCAGGTTACGGATTCATTCAGTGCGGTGGCAAAGCCTGCAACGGAAGCGCCTTTCGCCGCTGCGTTGTATTCCGACATCTTCCGCTCTATATCGAGCAGCTCATTGTCAGCGATGACAAGCGCATCGGTACGCACGGGGATAGCCTGATTTTTCTCATCAAGTAGTTGATATTGAGGCTGAGCAGTGAAATTTTTGCGCTCCTCAAGGGTGTGCAGCGGTGGGAGTTTAAATGATACCGATGCCACTTTTTCCGTGTTAAACGCCGCAATAAACGTGGAAGGAAAATAGGTGATCGGCGCACCGGTTTGGGCATCGATGGTATCGGCAACTTTGAACAAAATCTGATGTTGCCCACTGCCAAGTTCGAGGCTATCGGCGCCTTTCAGCAGCGAGCCTGACATTTTTTGCCCGTCAACCATCAGGAGATCGATTTTCTGATCTAATTTCAACGTTGTTGCCGCAATTGCAGAAGAGCTGAAACCTGCAATAAAGAGACAGACAGTGATGAAGCCGAATTTCATAATTTTCCCAAATGACACCTAATCTAGGTATTGTTGAGGAATTGTCTGAATGTGTCAAAGGTTTCAATTTGAAACAGGCTGTTATGGCATTTTTCGTTCTATAGGGTGCAGACGGTGGGTTTTTGAGCCATTTCCTGCTATTCGTAGAATGTGCGATACACTGTAATAAATCACGCAAGAGAGGCGGAATAGCATGAATGACAGTGATATTGAATCTGTACTGAAAACGGTAAAAACCATTGCACTTGTGGGAGCCAGTGATAAACCGTCTCGCCCGAGTTATGGTGTGATGGCGTATTTGCTTGAACAGGGGTACGACGTTATTCCCGTTAGCCCCAAACTGGCAGGCCAGACGCTTCTGGGCCAAAAAGCGTATGCCAACTTGGCGGATATTCCTAAACCGGTTGATATGGTCGATGTCTTTCGCCAGCCGGAAGCAGCTTATGAGGTCGCCAAAGAGGCAATCGCCATTGGCGCTAACGTGCTATGGCTACAGATCGGCGTCATCAATGAGCAAGCGGCAATTTTGGCTCACGATGCCGGGCTGAAAGTCGTAATGGATCGCTGCCCGAAAATTGAAATTCCACGGTTAGGGCTGGGTAAGTAAGCGTGTGGGGGAAATGCGTTACAAGCGCAGGGCGATGTTGAGTATCACAACATCGCCAATGTCTGCCTTCGGTAGCCAATATTTTCCGTCGGGAAAAGCTAATGGCGCAGTTGTGGTGCGCGGCGCTGAATGACCTCGGCTAATTCATTTAGTGAAGGATGCTCGTGTTCTGAAAGCTCTTCCTTCATCAATTGTGCTTCTGCCAGATAGGTATGTATCGGTTGGCCTTCGTCATCTTCCATCACCACGTGATACCACGGTTCTGAACGCGGCGTATCATTGCCGCTAATTTCTTCCCAGGTGGGCGTTTCTAATGAGTATTCGGGATCGATATCAATAACAACCCCCGGAAACCCCAGCAGCTTATGACGAATCTGTTGTCCGATGCCAAATTTACAGATGATCATATAACCCCCTGGAAATAGATTACACTTTCTACTCGCTGCGGATGACGTGGAGGAGGACAAACGCATCTGATAACGCCTTTTAGCGTACAGCGTTTTTCAAGCGATGTGTTCGCTGGTGAATCACTGGCTGAACACATTATTAACAGTATGGTGTAAATTTTTAGAAGATACACCCCTGCTAATGAAATGTTGTTTAGCCTCTCGGGGTGAAAAGGGGGAGGAAGATGAAAGGGGGAAGAATATGGTAAAGATAGCAACAGTCGCCTATGTCTATGGCATGGTTCAGGGCGTCGGGTTTCGCTACAACACGCAGCATCAGGCCAGGCGACTTGGGCTTAATGGGTATGCGCGCAATTGCGATGATGGCAGCGTGGAAGTGGTGGCAAATGGCGAACCTCATGCGGTAGAGGCGTTGATTGAGTGGCTGAAGCAAGGTGGCCCACGAAGCGCCAGAGTGGATAGGGTGCTTATTGAGCCACACGGCAAGACGGACTATGAGAGTTTTACGATCCGCTATTGAAAGCGGATGACGTTAGATGCATTTGACCGGTTTGGGTAAGCCGGCAATTTTCGTTGCCTGCTTCGCTGGTCCTTTCGGGAACAGTTTATACAGGTAGCGACTGTTTCCTTTCTCTTCGCCATACTTTTTCGCCATCGCTTTAACCAACATGCGTATCGCGGGTGATGTATTAAATTCCTGATAAAAATTTCGTACAAACCGGACAACTTCCCAATGCGGTTCAGTTAGCGTGATGCCTTCTTGTTCTGCTAACACGTGAGCCAACGCTTCACTCCACGCGGTGCTATCCATTAGGTAACCTTGCGCGTCTGTTGCGATTGTGCGTCCTTCAAACTCCAACATCTTCTCTCCACCAGCGATAAATCAGCCTGCAGTTTAGCAAATATTTCTGTCTGCGCCGGAATAAAAAAAAGCCCCGACAGGGGCTTTCTCGGTGTAGTGCTAAACGAGACTTAGTCGTTACGCATGATGCCCAGAATGCTCAGCAGGCTAACGAAAATATTGTATATCGCGACATACAGGCTAACGGTTGCCCGGATGTAGTTGGTTTCGCCACCGTGAATGATGTTACTGGTTTCCCACAGGATGGCACCCGCAGAGAACAGAATAAACAGGGCGCTGATCGCCAGATGTAATGCCGGAATCTGCAAGAACAGATTGGCGATGACGGCAACAATCAGAACCACGAACCCTGCCATCATCATGCCTGACAGGAAGGACATATCCTTACGTGTCGTTAAGACATAGGCTGAACAGCAGAAGAACACCAGTGCCGTGCCGCCTAGCGCTAGCATAACAATGTCGCCTGCGCCGGAAGAAATCAGCGAGCTTAAAATCGGGCCCAGCGTATAACCCATAAATCCAGTCAGAGCGAATGCCGCCAGAATACCCGCAGGGCTGTTTGCCAGTTTGTGCGTCAGGAACATCAGGCCATAAAACCCAACCAGCATCAGAATCAAGCCAGGGGCAGGCAGGTTAAGTACGGTACTTGCCGTTGCGGTAACGGCGGAAAAGCCCAGCGTTAGCGACAGCAGGAAATAGGTGTTGCGCAGCACTTTGTGCGTGCTGAGTAGCGAGCTTTCACGAGTAGAAGAAACAACAATACGATCCATATCAGCGACTCTCTCTTCAGGGTGCTATTATCCAATGTCAAAGAGTAAATAGTTTCAGGACGTGATTAAAGGTGGTTTACCCTTCTTTACGCTGAAAATAGTTCATCCTTCGAGTCTGCGCTCGTGTTTTGTTCTGTGATTTTTAGGAGGTGGGAGATAAGTTGCGCTATTTTATCTACTGTGTGACGATTTTGCGTTCAAACGCACTGCGGTAGATTATTTTTCAGGCAATTGAGCGCAGTGATGCTTTACAAGATCTCATTCACTGTTTATAGTTCGCGTCATTGCGGAGGAGTGGCCGAGTGGTTGAAGGCACCGGTCTTGAAAACCGGCGACGCGAAAGTGTTCTAGAGTTCGAATCTCTACTCCTCCGCCAAAAAATTCAACGGGTTAGCTTAGGCTAGCCCGTTTTCGTTTGTGTTATTCAATTCGACAGCATGTCTACCTTGTATCGCTAATAAACCTGTTGTCCGTAACGGCGTTCGAACCAAGCTGCTGTGAGCGTGTCGCGACGCTGCGATACGAATTTTTCCCTTTCCTATTCATTCAGAAATGAATATTAACGATGAGTAAAATAAATAGGTGTCGCATTCTGCGTCATTAATAAATCGATAGTTGTTGGTCAGGAATAATAACAATACAAACATCTGTGTTATTTATTGCGGACATATTCATAGTCGGTTGTGAAAATTAAATAAAATCCTGATCGATAAAGCATATACCCTAAATAATTCGAGCTTCAGGACAAAAACGACGAGGCGTTTTTGAACAACGCAAAGCGTTGGCCCGCTAGGGCAAGGCTTATTTATAAGCCTTGTAACGCGGCAAGCGAGGGAATCCCGATGAGCTTACTCAAGTCAGTGATTCGGGTGAGTGAACGCAGTCAACGCACATGCAACTTGAAGTATGACGAGTATAAACGTTATCGGAAAACGATAGATAAGTACCGTGACCTTACATTAAATCAGGAAGTCATCCTGAGTTTTATAAACAACCAGTTCCAGCAATGCTCGATATTTCTCCTGAAAAGCGGCATTGGCCTCTGTTTCAATTTTGTGAATTAATTTAGCGATGATGGCCTTGTTACTGACGGAGTGGCCGGATTGAATGATCTCTTCCACAATGTTGCCGAGCATTTCCATATCGCTGACCTGAGAATCAAGGGCAAGCGCGTCAGATATCGGGAGCTCATTTGGGGGCACCTCTGAATGCATTGCTTTTCCTCCCTTGCCTTGTGTGTTTTCTGACGTGATTAATGCACGTCTTGCCAGACAGCACGAATTTGCTGTCCGCCAGACATGAAGAAATGGTTAGTTAACTTTAGTCGATCATACGCATAAAACCAGTCGATAAGATAAATAAACATGGCGTGACTTGGCGATGCTTCCGAACGCCAAAGGATGACGCCGATTAATGGTCAGGCGGATAAATATGAATTTATCATTTCCCACTCATATTATGTCTGAAATAATTATGTGAGACGCATGACTTCAATAAGTTAAACATGATGGAATGAGAGGAGGCGGGAAAAAACATTCACTGAACATTAAAGACTATTAATGCATTTTGATTAAGCGCTATAAGATTTTTATCTGTACAAAAAGGCGGCATTTTTCTGTATTACATGCCTTTTATCAATTCATGTCATTTTGTCAAAAAATGTATGTTTATCAGGGAATGTCTTTTTATCAAAAACGTCTTTTTATCAAAAGAGTGCCGTAGTTTACCTGGAGTGTTGGCATGCAAAAGATCAGAACAAAAGCAGTTTGTCTTTTCCGAAACAATGGCAAGATTCTGTTAGCTGAAGGGTATGACCCTATAAAAGATGAGCACTACGTGTTGCCGCTCGGTGGTGGCGTTGATTTTGGCGAATTGTCGCAGGCAGCAGCAGAAAGGGAAGTTCAGGAGGAAATTAGCGCGGCGACCAAGGATTTTTCGCTGTTAGGCGTTTCAGAAAATATTTTCTCCTACAATGGCAAACCTGGACATGAGATTGTCTTTGTTTATGAGGCACGTTTTCAGGATGAGTCACTTTACCAGCAAGATATCATTCATGGCATAGAGACAAACGGCGTGCCGATCGTTACTCGTTGGTTTGATATTGATTTGCTGCGCTCAGGGAAAATCAAGTTTTATCCTGATGGTATCGTGGACATGATCTAGTCCGAGTCAGCCTGGCTGGCGTGATGGCAGGTTGTTACCTTCGTGATGATAATGAGTGCTGATGTTACGTGCCAATATAATGTTACATGCCAACATAAGGAAAAAAGATGCAGGTTTTGATGGTCATTGATATGCAAAATGCGGTGTTTGCAACGCCAAGGGCGCGACAGGCGCAGACGGTCGCATTGATAAACCAGCTTTCAGGTGCAGCAGATCGGACGATTTTCATCCAGCATGAAGAAGAAGGTATGTTGTCAGGCAGCGAAGGGTGGCAATTATTGCCTGAGCTCAACCAGCCAGAGGGCTGTTTGTCTATCACGAAAACGGCGTGCGATGCGTTTTATCGTACGCCGTTAGCCGATGTGTTGGCGAAACTGGGAGTTGACCACCTTACGATTTGCGGATGTGCGACGGATTATTGTGTTGATGCAACCATTAAAAATGCGGCCAGTCGAGGCTACGCGTTGACAATTGCCGCTGATGCGCACACGACGGCCAATCGTGGGGAACTGAAAGCAGAACAATTAATCACACATTACAACGACGTGTGGCGGAATTTTATTATTCCAGGTAACACGATTACCGTAGAAACAACGGAGCACATCGTTGCTTCATGGGAGATGAGTCGCTAATCCTATGGTGAATATTATTTCTGTCAGACATCACCCTGAATATAAAGAACGGGCGATTCATTACTTCCAGCGCCACTGGGCATCCGATGAGACGTTGATGCTTTACGAAGACTGTATCAACCACTGCATTGGTGCTGAAAACCCATTACCTGATTGGTATTTGCTGGAACAGGACGGGCATATTATTGGTGGTGCAGGGTTAATTACCAATGATTTCATCAGCCGTATGGATCTTTATCCCTGGCTGTGCGCGCTTTACGTTGAAGAAGATCATCGCGGCAATGGATATGCGGGACAGTTGATAGAACACCTTGCGCAGGAAGCTCGTCGTGTGGGTTTTTCTACGTTGCATTTATGCACTGAACTGCTCGGTTTTTATGAACGCTATGACTTCCACTTTATCGGAATGGGCTATCACCCTTGGGGGGAAGCATCGCGAATTTATTCGCGGTCGCTGTAGTCGCTGTAAAGGAAAGTCACGATCGCTTTAAAGAAACGCTGGTGGTGAGTTAATGGGGGCTGGCTAAAAATAATGGGCAACATGTGTAAAAGTGAACGGGATCATATTCTGCTGACGATAGTCGAACTACGCTTCTTACATACTGAGAGGTAATCAATTATCCACGCAGGGGGAGGTGATTATGTACACGAGCATCCTGGTGCCAGTAGATATAGAGCAAGATGAACTCACCAAACACGCGATTACGCATGCCGTCAGGTTGGCCAAAATGTCAGGTGCCGCAATACACCTCTTTCATTCCCTCCCGGATGCGTCGGCGTTCTTATCTGCATATTCTTTTGGCATAAAAGAGTTTGAGAATGAGGCGGTGGTGAAAGCGAATGACAAGCTTAAATCACTGATGAAAACGATTGATTTGCCAGCATCGCGCTTGTCATGCAGCGTCAGTTTTGGGGCGGCCAGAGACGAAGTGTTAGCGCTGGCGGAGGAAATGAACGCGGATTTGATCGTAATCGGTTCGCGGCGGCCAGATGTAAAAACCTATTTGCTCGGCTCAAATGCCGCTGCTATCGTTCGCCATGCGAAAATATCGGTATTGGTTGTCCGTTAGTTTTTTGGCATAACGCCACTGCCGCATTGTAATGGGGCAGTGGCGATGTTACGCATCAGCGTGGCGATCGCAGTATTCAACACGTTCGATTAACTGCTCGATCTCACGATCGGAAAACACTTCTACACCGTGGCGAATCAGTAATTCTGCGGTAACGCCGCTTCCCGCCGTTTGTGAACCATCAAATCGCCCACTGTATATCATGCGGCTACCGCAAGATGGACTCCCTTCCGTGAGGAGTGCAAAGCGGCAGTTATGCTGTTGCGCCATTTGCAGCGTTAGCCAGGCGCCCAAAATATAACGTTCGGTCACATCGCCGCCGGTTGCTTCGACAACCTTAGCGCCAGCCGTGATGACTGAAGTGCTGCCAGAGGCCGGGATAATTTCCGCCGAAGGCTGGGCGTTGGGAAACCCGCGGCCAGTTCCGGACAAAACGTAATCAGTCTCGCCTGTTGGCGCCACTGGGTAAGATAGTCGTCAATCGATTTCTTTTTGGTGCCGTTATAGCGAACGGGAAAGCCAGACAGACAGGCGCTGATCAGAATGTTACTCATCGTGGGGCATACTCTCTAAAAGGTATGGATAGGCACGACCGTGCTGATTCATCATGCAGGTTATCTGGAGGAGATGCGATGCTTCAAAAAAGGGAGAACAGCAGGACAACAGGAAAGCTCAGCGGCCAGGTAAGGCCGATAATTAGCGAGGTAAAGAATCGGATGAACAGAGACTTATCTTTACTTAACAAGAAAGTGACGATCAGAGCGATGACAAAACCGATCGTGTAGGTAAGTTTAATGAGTTCCCATAGGGAGTGATGTGGCACGTTTGTTTCCTTTTATCCTCAGAGCGCCTGCATTTTATGTTGTTAATATTTTATGATCAATTTTTTAACCCATGATGGGTAGCTGGAGAACCGCGTTCTGCGGTACGTATTTTGTACTACAGTTATTATCCTCTGGCTAAAATGAGACCCTCGGTATGAAAACGACGCTGGCTATTGCGATGGTGTGCGCTGTGGTTCTGTTTTCTTTTTCTACGCCTAGTATGGCGAAAACGACTCAGATTTCTGATGAACAGATCAAAGAACGGATCATTCAGGAATCAATTTCTTCTTATTCCGGTAATTGCCCTTGTCCTTATAATCTAGCGCGTAATGGCAGCAAGTGTGGCAAACGTAGCGCATGGAGTCGGGTTGGGGGATATTCCCCGATTTGTTACAAAGACGACGTGACTCGGAAAATGATTGATGACTGGAAGATGAGAAAGGGGAATAGGTAATATTCAGCAGGGGAAATAAAATAGCGAAATAATACCTTTACTAAGAAATTAATTACGCTATTTTTGTGACAGAAATATTAAATTTTTATTTCAGTATGGACATTACTGGCTGGCTGTCATAGCTTACTATTTTACCCTATGAGAAAGGTAATAAAATGAGTGAGATATCTAGCCTGTCCCTGAAAATTTCCTCAGAGCTGAAAGAAAAAATCAAAGCTGCTGCCCTGGAAAACGAAGTCTCTATCAGTGCAGAAGTCAGCGCTCGGTTACTGAAGAGCTTTGATGAAAGCCATCAGGGCTCTGAACTGTCCTCTGAGCTGGTGGATAGTCAGGGTACAGAAGAAGTCGGTGCAGAAGCGCCGTTGACGCAGAAAGAACTAAAGAAAATCAGGGAATTGCTGAAAGGTAAATCCAAAGCGACGTCCAAGAAAAAGTAATACTGGGCTGTGGCTCTGCATCTCTGATTGATTCAAAAAATAAATAGCAAAATTAAATCACCCAGGCGCGTTAATGAAAATGCGTCTGGGTGAGTTTTTTGCTCAACGGCACGCCATTTGTATCGAACTCGGAAAGCGGCTGGAAGCACGCTATCGCACGTCATTCATCTCACTCTCTCTCTTTCTACTTCCCATTCGCCGCTTAATATAAACACAGACAGTATTTATTTAAATATATAACAAATTGTTATTATTTATTTTCTGGTTTATTGTTACATCTTAAATGCCATATTCACTTCACCTAAGAATTACCTATCTTATAAATAGATAGATTGCAAAAAAATGATCGATTAAATAGATATTAATACCATAAGTTAGAAAATATAAAGATTATCTATAAAAAGCCGATACCGCCTTCGGCGTCAGGGAAATTTGTTCTGCTATGTAGTTGTTCGTTGCCGCTGCTATTAAACCATAATTTTAGTGACAGTCATTCTTCTGGGTTTTACACGGCATGGGAATGTAGCAAGTCAAGGTCATGGTACGGGAAAATACGGTGAAAGATGAGGTGTAAAGGATGACGTTTTTTCGACTGCCAGCGTGTGCAAAGGTCTGGTATCGCACGCCATATCTGGTTAGACCAATTCGACCGTGCCGCCATGAATATGGTTTGATCAGCCTGTCTGCCTACATATTGTTTATGTTTCTCACCAGGGCATATAAATGATCTGTCCAGAGATGTGTATTTTTTGTTATGAAAAAGAGTATTGGAGCTATCTGTATTTACTGAATGAATATTAATTTTTTAATTACATATTTTTATACAGATAGAGAAAATTAATTAAGGAGATGTTAATGAGTTTATCCAACTGGCGTATAGGATATCGACTAGGGGCGGGGTTTTCTTTTCTGGTATTAATGCTTTTGGTCATTGGCAGTGTTGCCATTTCAAAATTAAGTAACTTTCACGAAAAAATGGATGAAATTGTTTCACAAAATTATCCACTGACCGTCAAGAGTAATCAATTGATTGATGAGCTGAATGGCTACCTCAATAATCAGCAGCTGTTACTATTACTTAAATCAGAAAGTGAAATCAATAAACAGTTGGCGCTGAACAAAGAACGTTCGGCGAAAATATCTGAACTCATGGAGTATCTGAACCAGTCCGTCAATGACGATAAATCTGTTGCGGTACTGCGTGATATTGGCGACATCCGACGCGATTTCCTTGGTTCAGCGAACAAACTCGCTTCGCTGATCTCGGCAGGGAACACGGACGCCGCTGCCGAAGAATACTTCAATGTCACGCGTGTCACCCAGGTGAAATATACCAGCAAGGTCAGCGAATTCATCAAGATACAGGATGACAAGATGTCATCCTCAGCGCAAGCGGTGGGAGAAAGCTACAAAAACGCGCTGATGGTTCTCGCTACGATCATTATCATCAGTGCGCTGGCTGGGTTGATTATTGCTTCGTTGATTACCCGTAGCGTAACTCAGCCGCTACAGGAAGCGCTGGGTGTTGCTGAAAATGTCGCGAAAGGCGATCTGACCTCTGAGATTTATAACGATCGTAAAGATGAAACCGGTCAGCTGTTATCCGCCTTGAGCAATATGAATAGCAGCCTACGACAGATTGTCAGCCAGGTGCGTGATGGTGCAGAAACGATCTCCAGCGCGGCATCGCAAATTGCCGCGGGGAATCAGGATTTATCTGCCAGAACGGAAGAGCAGGCAAGCTCGCTGGAAGAAACGGCGTCATCAATGGAACAGTTGACGTCAACGATCAGAAATACCGCCGATAATACGACGCAGGCGACAGATCTTGCAGCCAGCGCGTCTGAAACGGTGAAGAAAAGCGGTGCCATGATGGAAACGGTAACGCAGGAAATGCGCGGCATTCGGGATTCGTCACAGCGGATGGCGGAAATTATCGGCGTGATTGATGGTATTGCATTCCAGACTAACATTCTGGCGCTGAATGCGGCCGTTGAAGCGGCGCGTGCTGGTGAGCAGGGGAGAGGGTTTGCCGTTGTCGCCAGTGAAGTTCGCGCGTTGGCTCAGCGAAGTGCGACGGCGGCAAAAGAAATCAAAGAGCTTATCGATGACTCGTTCAAGAAAGTGCAGGACGGCATGGATCTGGTAGAAGAAACCGGCGTTACGATGAACTCGCTGGTGACGAATGTACAGGGTGTTACGGGAATCATCAGCGAAATTGCGCAGGCCAGCCGTGAGCAAAGCGATGGTATCAACCAGATCAACCTGGCCGTAGGGCAGATTGATACGACAACCCAGCAGAACGCCGCGTTGGTTGAAGAATCCGCCGCTGCTGCGCTCTCGTTACAAGATCAGGCAAATAGCCTCGCACGTACGGTCAGCGTATTCAATCTTGGCTCCGGGTACAAAAGTGCGACGTTGAATAGAAAAACGGAAACGCCAGCACTGGCTGCACCTAAAAATAACCGTGCAGAAAAAACCACTGCCAAAGGTGAGCTAGCGGATTGGACGACGTTCTAACGTCTGTCGTTAGCCCATATTACTGATTGACCGCCATTATGTTGCATAAATTGTGTTGCACAAGTTATGTCGCATAATGGCGGTTTTTTTATGGCTCTACAGGGATGATAGCCGTGCGGAAATCAGCTTTTGGCCATAGCCCGCTTTGAATGGTTCATGTACCACCGAGCCGTGTCAATCAGCAGAAAAATAAGCAGGCTGATCCCCATGACAGGCAAACTCACAGCCAACAGCACCGTAATGAGCATAATGAGCAGGCGGTGAAAGACAGGAACCTGCATCAAAGCCGCCGTCAGCGTGTTGACCGGATTCGCACCATGACGAGATTTCGGGCGGCGTATCCACCACATCCGATAGCCCCACACGATCATCGTACAGAGTCCAAGCCCAAACGCCGCGAGGATGAGTTGGTTTGGTAACCCGAATAACACGCCCATGTGCGCATCCACCCCCCAGCGAGTGAGCTTTGCGGCCAGTGGGAAGGTGTTGAAATCGGTTTTGTCTACAATCTCCAGCGTATCAGGATTTACCGACACGGCATCCACTTGCGTTGGCCAGGCGCGGTTGATCTCCGTGACGGTCCAGGCGCGGTGTGGCTGAGTGGCGGGGCGAATTTCGATTTTATTGGCATCAATCCCGGCATGACGTGCGGCAGTCAGCACCTTGTCAAATAACGCGGGTGAAGATGCGTCGACATTTCCCATCGGCATTGACGCATGGTGTTCCGCGTGTTCATCCGTAGCCATCGCCATATCGTGACCGTGCATTATGTCGTGGTTAGACATAGGGGTAGGCAACTGAGTTTTCACTGATGGGGTTTGCCATCCTAGCGCGGCGCGGGCGACAGAAATGTTGCTTCCAGCCCACTGTGACCAGGTTAACCCCGTTGCGGAGAAAAAGAGCAGGCCAAGCACGAGACTCAGCCCCATCGTGGCATGCCAGTGACGCATGCGCTGTGTCTTCGCTGCCGTCGTCTGGCTATTTTTCAACTTCCGCCGTTTGGCTGCTGACGACTGGTGGCGAGTTGACCACCAAATGACGATGCCACCCAGTGCGGCCACCCACAGCCAGGATGCCGCCAGCTCGCTGTAATTACGTCCGATATCGCCTAGCAGCAGTCCGCGGTGAAGGTAATCAAGCCAGATACGAAATGGCAGGATGCCGCTGGTGCCGTAAACTATCTCACTGCCGCGGTTTTCCAGCGAAACGGGATCGATGAAAACAGCGCGGCTTTCCGATGGCCCGAGTTCCGGTAAGGCAAACATTACACGGGTAGTATCATTGGGCGTCGGTGCCGGACGTACCGCCAGTAATTTTGCATCCTGGTGATGAGTGAGCCCCGCCTGTGCGGCACGGATTTGTTCAGCCAGCGAATGCGGCGAGCCCTGGCTTTCAGTAAATAGCTGGTGTGAATACAGCCGATTTTCAATCTGCGGCGTCAGGACATACAGCGTTCCTGTCAGGGCGGCGATAAAAATAAAAGGACCGACAAAAATACCGATATAGAAATGTAGTCGGATGAACAGAGCGACGATCGCGGTACGTGGCGATACGTTGTCTACCGCGTGTTGAGCCGATGCGGTTTCTCCGGCTGAGCGCGTACCGGAGGCGGCAGCAGTGGCTGATGCCTGAGTAGGGTGTGACATAAAACCCTCTGAAATCATTTAGCAAAAAAATGAGCAAACGCCACACCTGAATAAGGCATAGCACGATGCGTTATAAATGCATATGGGCATGATGATGCATGATTCAGAACGGTGGGGCGCGCACCACTGGGGAAGCATAACGTTCAGGAAGGACAATACGGGAGATAAAATGAATAACCAGCGCTTCAGATAAAGAAGCGATCAGTATGGGGTTGGGGGAGCCTGCTGCGAACAGCGCCGGCGTATAAGAAAAGAGTACGCAATAACCGCAAGCGGCATGATCCATCATCATCGACGGTGATGAAGGAGAATGGTGTGATGGCGTGCCGTGGTGTCCGAACATCGTATGTCCGGTATGCTGTTGCTCCGCTAGATTGCCGCCGTGGCTGCTATGGCTTGCACTATTGTTAGGGTTCCCATCTTCATGATGCCCCTGTTCATGAACGCGATGCTCACGCTCGTGAAGCACAAGTGTTTGTGAAATCACGGGTGCAACAAAGATGGTCAAAATAGCGAAGATGCCGACCCAGGCTGGGAAACTTCGCCGTCGTAGCGCGGACAAAAGCATAGCAGTCTTATATTCAACAATACCGGGTTCAGTCAGGGAGTGTACTTTACTTGTCCTTGCATTGTTACACAAATGTTTATATCGATAGACTTCAGGTAATATGTGATCTGATGCTGATATTCGTTCCTGTGCTGATAGGTGGCGAGCCAGAAAATTGCACGGGCGTAAACGGAATAATCCTACGCACGCACCGGTCGATATTCGCTATAGTCCGTGGCTGTTTTCCACGTTTATCACTCGGTTTATCATGCTTTAGCGTTCTCGTTGTTTAAACGCTGACCTATTATGATGAACAATATCTTTATCAAGTTGTCGGGAAGCTAACTTATCCATTAATATGGATTTTAGTTGATTGAAGCACACGAACAGGGGGAGCTGTGCTGGATAATAAATTTGGGTTTAAACAGCGGGTTGCCAGCCTTCGCTGGCTGTCTGTCGCCGTTATGCTGTCTGTAAGCGCAGTGCCTGCGTGGGCATTCTCTATTGATGATGTGGCACAGCAGGCTGAAAAGCTGGCTGAAAAAGGTTTTGAAGCGCCGAAAAGTAATCTTCCTGCGCAATTCCGTGATATGAAATTTGCGGACTATCAGCAAATTCGTTTCAATAACGACAAGTCATACTGGAATAATGTACAGACGCCTTTCAAGCTCCAGTTTTACCATCAGGGAATGTATTTCGATACCCCGGTGAAAATTAATGAAGTCACGGCGACCACGGTTGATGAGATTAAATACTCACCTGAGTATTTTGATTTTGGTTCCGTCAATCACGATCCTGATACGGTTAAAAATCTCGGCTTTGCCGGTTTTAAAGTTCTCTATCCAATCAATAAAGCCGATAAGAACGATGAAATCGTCAGTATGCTGGGCGCCAGCTATTTCCGTGTGGTAGGTAAAGGTCAGATTTATGGCTTGTCTGCTCGCGGTCTGGCTATCGATACCGCGTTACCTTCTGGTGAAGAATTCCCTCGCTTCCGTGAGTTCTGGATTGAACGTCCAAAACCAAATGATAAACACCTGGTGATTTATGCGCTGCTGGATTCTCCGCGTGCGACAGGAGCTTATCGTTTTGCCGTTTATCCCGGCCGTGACAGTGTGGTCGATGTCCAGGCTAAAGTGTTCATGCGTGACAAAGTGGGCAAGCTGGGCATCGCTCCGCTGACCAGTATGTATCTGTTTGGGCCGAACCAGCCGTCACCGACGCTGAACTACCGTCCGGCGCTGAACGACTCTAACGGTTTGTCAATTCATGCCGGCAATGGCGAATGGATCTGGCGTCCGCTGAATAATCCGAAGCACCTGTCCGTGAGCACCTATTCGGTAGAAAATCCGAAAGGGTTTGGTCTGCTACAGCGTGGTCGTGATTTCGCGGCTTATGAAGATCTTGACGATCGTTACGATCTGCGTCCAAGCGGCTGGGTTGAGCCGAAAGGCGAGTGGGGCAAAGGAAAAGTTGAGCTGGTTGAAATTCCTACTGCGGATGAAACCAACGACAACATCGTTGCCTTCTGGACGCCTGATGTATTGCCTGAAACAGGCAAACCGCTGGATATTAAATATCGTCTGCACTTTACGCGCGACGAAGATCAACTGCATTCCCCGAACATTGCCTATGTTCAACAGACTCGCCGTTCTGCCGGTGATGTTAAACAATCTAACCTGATCCGCCAGCCTGACGGCACGATCGCGTACATTGTGGATTTTGTTGGACCGAATTTAAAAGAGCTGGATGAGAGCACTCCGTTAGCTTCTCAGGTCAGTATTGGCGACAACGGCGAGATTGTAGAAAATAATGTTCGCTATAACCCGGTCACTCATGGCTGGCGTCTGACGCTGCGTTTGCGTGTGAAAGATGCGAAACAGCCGACTGAAATGAGAGCTGCGTTGGTTAATGGCGAGACGACATTGACTGAAACCTGGAGCAATCAGCTGCCTGCTAATGAATAAGTCAACTTCTTCTCTCGATTATATTGAGAAACTACCTCTGCCTGCCGAACAGGCAGAGGTTCTTCGCGAAAAATTACCGCAAGCGGCCTGGAACGATCAGGCCGTTTTGCATCAGACCTTATCTGAGAATAGCCAGTCTGAAGGCCATCAGGTTAATGTTCAGGCCGAAGATGATGTTGCACTGCATTCTGTGCAGGCACGTCTTGAAATGGCCTGGGAAGATGGCCTGGACAAGGGTAAGCAACTCGGCACTGACAGAGAAGGGCGGACGGCATTAAAAGCGATGCCCGTTATTACCCGCGCTTCTATGTTCCCTGACATCTGGCGGACGAATCCGTTGGTTCGTTGGTGGGAAAGTCTGTTGGGCCGTACTGTGCCGCCTCGGCCTCATTACAGCCCGGAAGAGAAAATTTCCGAAAACCGCTGGCGTCTGGTGGGAACAATCCGCCGCTATATTCTATTGGTGTTAACGCTGTTCCAGACCGCCATCGCGACCTGGTACATGAAAACTATCCTACCTTATCAGGGATGGGCGCTCATCAATCCTTTTGAAATGGCGGGGCAACCGTGGACGCGCTCGCTGATGCAACTGCTTCCTTATGTGTTGCAAAGCGGCATACTGGTTCTGTTTGCAGTGTTGTTCTGCTGGGTGTCGGCTGGGTTCTGGACCGCACTGATGGGGTTCCTGCAACTGCTGATTGGTCGAGATAAATACAGCATCTCTTCCACGACGGTGGGTAATGAACCGCTGAATCCAGAGCATCGCACGGCGTTAATCATGCCGATTTGTAACGAAGACGTAGAACGCGTATTTGCGGGATTGCGTGCGACGTATGAATCTGTTGAAGCGACGGGCAATCTTGAGCATTTTGATATTTACGTTCTGAGCGACAGTAACGATCCCGATATCTGTGTGGCAGAGCAAAAAGCCTGGATGGAGCTGTGTCGTGATGTCGGCGGAGCAGGGCGTATTTTCTATCGCCGTCGCCGTCGTCGCGTTAAACGTAAGAGTGGCAATATCGATGATTTCTGCCGCCGCTGGGGTAATCAGTACAGCTACATGGTTATTCTGGATGCTGATAGCGTCATGAGCGGTGAATGCTTGACGTCTCTGGTCAGGCTGATGGAAGCGAACCCGAACGCCGGTATCATTCAGTCCTCGCCGAAGGCGTCGGGCATGGATACGCTGTATGCGCGCTGTCAGCAATTTGCGACGCGTGTTTACGGCCCGTTGTTCACCGCTGGTCTGCACTTCTGGCAACTGGGTGAATCGCACTACTGGGGACATAACGCGATTATCCGCGTGAAGCCGTTCATTGAGCACTGTGCTCTGGCACCGCTGCCGGGTGAAGGGTCGTTCGCTGGCGCGATTCTTTCTCACGACTTCGTCGAAGCGGCGCTGATGCGTCGTGCTGGATGGGGGGTGTGGATCGCCTACGATCTGCCGGGAAGTTATGAAGAACTGCCGCCTAACTTGCTGGATGAGTTGAAACGTGACCGCCGCTGGTGTCATGGTAACCTGATGAACTTCCGGCTGTTTCTGGTCAAAGGTATGCATCCGGTTCACCGCGCTGTTTTCCTGACAGGGGTCATGTCTTATCTGTCGGCGCCACTGTGGTTTATGTTCCTGATGCTCTCTACGGCGTTGCAGGTTGTGCATACGCTTATGGAACCCCAGTACTTCTTGCAGCCTCGGCAACTGTTCCCCGTCTGGCCACAGTGGCGGCCGGAACTGGCTATTGCACTGTTCTCGACGACATTGGTCTTGCTGTTCTTGCCAAAACTGTTGAGCGTGATTCTGGTGTGGGCGAAAGGCGCAAAAGAATACGGCGGCGCTTTCCGGGTATTTATTTCGCTGTTGCTGGAAATGCTGTTCTCGGTTCTGCTGGCACCGGTTCGTATGCTGTTCCACACGGTGTTTGTTGTCAGTGCGTTTCTCGGTTGGTCGGTGCAGTGGAATTCTCCGCAGCGTGACGATGATGCAACTCCGTGGAGCGAGGCGTTTGTGCGCCACGGTTCCCAATTGATTTTGGGGCTGGTCTGGGCGATTGGTATGGCATGGTTAGATCTGCGCTTCCTGTGGTGGCTGGCTCCGATAGTCTTTTCGCTGATTTTGTCGCCGTTTGTTTCGGTGTATTCGAGCCGTGCGTCATTAGGGTTGGGCTGTAAACGTGCCAAGCTGTTGCTGATACCGGAAGAGTTCAATCCGCCGCGTGAACTGGTTGCAACCGATGAATATTGCCGGCTGAACCATCAGCGTAGACTGGATAGCGGGTTTATGCAGGCTGTCTTTGATCCGTCAATTAACGCCCTTGCCAGCGCAATGGCGACGGCGCGTCATCGCTTTAGTCGGGCGATCGAAGACGTACGTGAGAAGAATGTGCGTGAGGCCTTGAATCGCAAGCCGGAAGAGGTGAGCAATAATCAACGTCTGGCACTGCTTAGCGATCCCGTTACGATCTCGCGCTTACACTATCATGTGTGGCAAAAACCGGAAGCCTATGCTGCGTGGATTGAGTCTTACCAGAAACTTCCCGCACCTCATATCAAAAGCTAACTTCGTGTTGGTATGAAAGATAAAGCAACGGCAACCAATTGCCGTTGCTTTTTTTTCGTCTGTCACTCTGTCACAAGGTAAGGTATCCCCGTTCCTGCAATGAGTAACCGGTATAGAAAGGTGCTCGTTAATACAGGGACGGTTCGCCTTCCGGGCGGGTTTTGAAACGGCGGTGCAGCCACATGTATTGGTCACGTGCGAGCAGAATATTCTGTTCAACGATGTTGTTCATCCACACGGCAGTTTCGGTTTCATTATCTACAGGGGCATTCTGTTCCGCAGGTTGAATCAGCAGTTCATAGCCTTTTCCGTCAGGCAGGCGGCGTGGGACAAAAGGAATGACGGCAGGCCGCGCGGTCTTTATCAGCATATAACTACCGCGGGTTGTCGCTGCGTTATCGACGGCGAAGAGCGGAGCAAAGACACTGCTTTGTGGGCCGTAATCATGATCGGGAGCATACCAGATGATCTCTCCCTGCTTGAGTGCGCGAATCATACCTTTGAGATCTTTACGATCCAGCATGGACTTATTAGAGCGTAGTCTTCCCCAGGTCTGTAACCAATCGATCAGCTTGTTATCGTTTGGGCGGTACACGCCGATACCGGGATTGTGCATGCCAAAGATACGGGCTCCCAATTCCAGCGTCAGGAAATGCAGACCAATGAGTAACACGCCTTGTTGTTTTTCCAATACAGGGCGGATATGTTCAAGGCCGGTCACCGTAAACCAGCGTTCGATACGCCAGTTTGGCCAAAACCAGGCCATACCGGTTTCAATCACACCCATACCGACAGATTCAAAATTTTTCCTGACTAATGCTTCACGCTCAGTCTGCGGCATGTCGGGAAAACACAGTTCAAGGTTACGGGTAGCCACGTTGACGCGCTTTGGTAATAGACGCATAGCCAAATGACCAAGTGCGATACCGATACGATATAGAGCGGGATAGGGTAGCAAAACGATCAGGTAAAGGATGCCGATGCCCAACCAGGTGAGCCAATAGCGCGGATGTAGCAATGAACGATTAAAAGAAGGGATTTGTGTCATGGCCTCAGTATCAATATTTTGGTGCTGCTCAGCACGCGAACCGTTAAAAAACGAGTTAATGGTTAACTGCAAGATAGATTATTGCGGCGCTTTGCCAATAACACAAATTACTGTCGTCTTATTGACTGATTTTTATGCAAAAAACGGCTGTGATCGTATCATTTTCAGCAAATGAGTTTTAACCTTTGGTGGCATGACGTGTGGTGAGGTAGAGAAGTGGCGACCCAGGTAGGATCGCCTGACACGGCGTATTTATCGCTATTGTTTGAAAATGCCTCTGGCGTAGCGTGGTTCACTACGCCAGTATTGTGCGGGGGCGGATACCTGCGCGCCCAGTCTGGCGGCCGCATGCCATGGCCAACGGGGATCGAAGAGTATGGCGCGAGCCAGCCCGATAGCGTCAGCTTCACCCGTTGCGACAATCGCTTCTGCTTGTTCCGGCTCGGTTATCAGCCCAACGGCGATGGTGGTGATGCCAACCTCTTGCTTAATCCGCTGCGCATACGGCACCTGATAATTAGGCGCAGGATGGATTTGCTGTAACGGCGAGAGTCCTCCGCTGGATACGTGGATGAAATCGCAGCCTAATTCGTGCAGTGCCTTACTGAGCTGTACGGACTGTTCCAGATCCCAGCCTCCTTCCACGCCATCCGTCGCAGAAATTCGCACGCCAACGGCTTTGTGCGCGGGGAAAACATCGCGTATTGCGCGGTAAATTTCAACGACCAGACGCATCCGATTCTGAAGCGTTCCTCCGTAGTTATCCGTGCGATGGTTTGTCAGCGGTGAAAGGAACTGATGCAGCAAATAGCCGTGAGCGGCGTGAATTTCTATCAGATCAAAGCCCAGACGATCCGCGCGTTTAGCTGAATCCACGAACGAATTAATTAATGTATGGATGTGCTGTTCTGACATTTCCAGCGGTGCCGCATCGCTGGCATTGTAAGGGAGAGCGGAGGGGGCAATGGTTTGCCAGCCGCCCTGTTCCGGGCGCAAAAATGCGCGTCCGCTCCACGGAACGCCCGTTGAGGCTTTGCGGCCCGCGTGGCCCAATTGTATGCCAAGAGGCATGGCAGAATAGGTTTTGACTGCGTTAACCGCGCCAGCAAGAGCCTGTTCTGTCGCGTCATCCCACAAACCAAGGTCGTGCGGGGAAATCCGGCCTTCCGGCGAAACCGCGGTAGCTTCGATGATGAGCAGGCCTGCCCCGGAATGTGACAGGTTACCTAAATGCATTGTATGCCAGGCCGTCGCTTTGCCGTCCTCAGCCGAATATTGACACATGGGGGCGATGATGATCCGATTGGGCAGTTCGAGTTTGCCAAGTGATACGGGTGAGAAAAGCTGACTCATAATGACAGATCCTTCGATGATGATACTTCATGAAAGCAAAAATGAATCCCAGAGGTCATGGGTTTACGGTAAGGTCATAGGTTTACGGTAGATCACTCTTTGACGTCGCGCTATTCATTTCATGCCCTGACAGTCACCACGCTATCAGGTATGATGCCGGGCGATTTCATATGTCGAGCGATGTCTCGATGATGAACGCCACACGCTAACCTCAATGAAGACAGGAACGTACACCATGCCAGTGTTACATAACCGGATTTCTAATGAGGAACTGAAGGCGCGTATGCTTGCGGAAACCGAGCCGCGTACCACAGTTTCCTTCTATAAATATTTCACCATTGATGATCCAAAAGCCTTTCGCGATAGTCTGTATATTCAGCTTGAGCAATGTAAGGTCTTCGGTCGCATTTATATTGCGACTGAGGGGATTAACGCACAAATCAGCGTGCCTAATAATCAGTTCGAGGCCTTTAAGGCGGTATTGTTCAGTGCGCACCCGGCGCTCGATCAGATTCGCTTAAATATCGCTCTGGAAGATGACGGGAAATCGTTCTGGGTATTGCGTATGAAAGTACGCGAACGGATTGTCGCTGATGGGATTGACGATCCGACATTTAACCCAGCGAATGTCGGGCAATACCTGAAAGCCGATCAGGTTAATGCAATGGCTAACGATCCCGACACCGTGTTTGTCGATATGCGTAACCATTACGAATATGAAGTCGGGCACTTCGAGAATGCGCTGGAAGTGCCGTCGGATACGTTTCGTGAGCAGTTGCCGATGGCAGTTGAAATGCTTGATGAGTCGCGCGACAAAAATATTGTCATGTACTGCACAGGCGGGATTCGTTGCGAGAAGGCCAGCGCCTACATGTTGCATCATGGCTTTAAGAACGTGTATCACGTCGAGGGCGGTATTATTGAATATACGCGTCAGGCTAAAGCTCAGGGGCTACCGCTGAAGTTTATCGGCAAGAATTTCGTGTTTGATGAACGAATGGGAGAGCGCATTTCTGATGACGTCATCGCGCATTGCCATCAGTGCGGAGCGTCGTGTGATAGCCACACTAACTGCCGTAATGAAGGGTGCCATCTGCTGTTTATCCAATGCCCTGCCTGCGCTGCAAAATACGAAGGCTGCTGTAGCACGCAGTGTCAGGATGAAATGAAGCTGCCGCTGGAAGAACAAAGAGCGATACGCAGCGGGCGTGAAAATGGAATGAAAATCTTTAATAAATCCAAAGGATTATTACAGTCAACGCTGCACATTCCGGTTCCTGTCGCGAAAGACAAGACTGAATAATTAGCGGCTAATCGCGTAATAGAAAAAGCCCTTTCCATAGGAAAGGGCTTTGTTCTGTTGATGTGCAGTGCCGCCTTATTTCTGGCGCACGCCTTCAACGGAAATAATCAGTTCTACATCCTGCGAAGCTGGGCCCAAATCTGTCGTGATGTTGAAATCTTTCAACTTGATAGTGCCTTCAGCTTGAAAACCTGCACGATAACTACCCCAAGGGTCATCGCCCTGACCGATCAGTTTGGCATCAAGCTTAACTGGTTTGGTGACGCCATTTAAGGTCAGGTTGCCGGTAATATCGTAATCTTCACCGTCTTTTTTCACTTCAGTGGAGGTAAACGTTGCTTGCGGATGCTTGGTAACGTTTAGAAATTCTGCACTGCGAAGGTGCTTGTCACGCTCAGCGTGGTTAGTGTCAACGCTGTTGGTGTTAATTGTGACATTCACTTTATCTGCTGATGGATTTTTCTCATCAAAAGTAAAGGCGCCATCGAAGTCGTTAAAGCTGCCATAAAGCCAACTGTAACCGAGGTGTTTAATGCGGAATTCAATAAACGCATGCTGGCCTTCTTTATCGAACTTGTACTCTGCCGCCAGTGCAGAACCGGCAGAGGCAAGCATAGATACTGCGGTCAGGCTCAGTAGTGTTTTCTTCAGCATTGGTATTTCTCCATAAAATCCATAAGGTTAATGAACGTTGCGACCCAACATTCGTTTCAACGTGTTATCACCATCTATAAAGTGGTGTTTTAATGCAGCTAAACCGTGCAGTACTGATAAGGCAACCACCGCCCATGCAAGATAAAGATGCACGTCGCCTGCTATATCGGCCTGATCCGTCAAGCCGCTGATAATGGCCGGAACAGAAAACCAGCCAAAAACGGGAACTGAATGCCCTTCTGCAGTGGAAATAAGATATCCACTAATCAGAATGGAGAACAAAATAACGTAAAGTGCGATGTGAGCCAGTGTGGAACCCACGCGAGTGGCCGTAGAGTAATTTTTCAGTGGCGGCGGAGGGGGAGAAATAAAGCGCCATATAACGCGAAAAATCATGACCGCAAAAAGCAGTACACCAATCGCTTTGTGAATTTCAGGGGCACGGTGGTACCAAACACTATAATAGTTAAGTGTCACCATCCAGAGTCCTGAGGCGAACATGCCATAAACGGTTAACGCTGCAATCCAGTGCAGAAAAATACTGATATGACCGTAACGGGATGGGGAGTTACGCCAAGTCATATTATGATTCCTTTAAGTCGAGTGCGTTTGTTAAACAAAAGCTAAACAGAAGTGAATGCAAAATCAACATAATATTTGTGATTATCACATGACTAAATTATGTAACGATTTTTTTGATTTTATTATGAAAATGCATTCAATTTTTTTGATAATTAAAGGGGAAAGGCAATCACTTTAGCAGGAGAACAGTGGTAATAATGAACAAAGCAGGTCAGCTGTTTCGCGATTACAGGAGGGTTGTACTTCAACTTACGAGTCTTAAAACATGAGGGAAATACCGTGTTCTGAAATAACAATACCGCCAGTAGGGCGGTATTGTTATGAATGCAAATGGTATTAACGCAAATTCGTGGGTATTGAATATAATATTAATAACGCTATCAATGGCTAATGTTTTTGATAATCACTGACGTCACAGTCTGTCGATTCGATTTTCGCAATGCCAGCTTCAAGTATATGTATCAGCTGTCTGGCAACATCGGTCGTTAGCCAAAGGGTTCGATCAACATGCGCTTCGTCTGGTGCTTGATCCGAGGTGGATAAGTAGTGTAAACGGATCATCATGGCGTCATAACTGTCAACGGTGCTGATGTCCCAACCTACAAGAGGATGTGTCTGAATAACTTCATTTTTTCTATCCATAAATACCCCTTATTGACTAGTTACTAACATGAGTGACTAATGAGGCTTCTGGTAGCTCATTATTTTTGAATGAGCATTATGAGTATACTGCTGCTTATTTGTTTTATGGGAAATATTTTCATTTTTTGTGTAAAAAAAATTACACAGGCAGGTATGACGAAGGCGTAGGTGATGGTTCTGATGAAATATCGGGACGAATAGATTTTCATCCCGAGGGTATTGTCACTGGGGGGAGAACATTAGTCTGCGCTGGTTCCTGTATTGTTCTCTAATGCAGCGGCAAGCCGAGCAAGATATTTCTTCATCGCGGGATCTCGATTCTCATTCTGAGATTCCAATGTTAAATTGTGAATCATCAGTTTGTTAGCTTTTTCATCAAGGCAGAATGCCAAAGACGAGAAGGCGAGTTCCAGAGCATCAATTTTACGTTGCTGCTCGCCAATCAGCTCCAGCAGTTCCCCGAATGTCATTGCCTCTTCTGGTTTTTCTACCGTCATAACAGATACCCTCGGTCATAGCACATGGCGAAATGCCGCTTTAAACTGCCATTACAGCCCATATCTTCCTTATCTTTCAAGCTTTAGATTATTCTGCCGTAAACCAGTCGTCGGCGCTTTCCCACGTTTCCTGCAAGATTTCAGAGATACGATCTTTGTCATCTTTGCCTGCACCCATGACCGTCAGGTTATTTGCGGATGCATAACGAACCTGAATGGGGGTATCGGGGTAAATTTTGTGAATACGCTTTTCCAGCTCATGCCTGAGTGCTTCAATCGCACCGGCGGGTAACGGCGTTGTCTTTGCAAGAGTGATTTCTACGCGCATCGTGACCTCCAAATTTTAAACTGTTTATTTATACAGTTATTGCAAGTGGAGAACAAGACGCGCAATAAAATTTAGCCCATCGGCATAATGCAGATGGGCTTGTCGATTAGCAGACTGACCAGTTGAGGCTTTGTCCCGCCAGGAAGGGGATGAGTGACTCGTCGCCGAGAGAGATTTCTTCCGGGAACGTGACCGTTTCACGGTGAAGTTCAATCCAACTGTCGTTCACCGGTAGGTCATAAAAACGTGGGCCGTTCAGGGAGCAGAAGGCCTCGAGTTTATCAAGCGCGTTCATTTCTTCAAAAACGGTGGCGTAGGTACTTAATGCCGCCTGAGCATTGAACACGCCGGCACAGCCACAGCTGGATTCTTTTCGGTGTTTTGCGTGAGGCGCGGAGTCAGTACCGAGGAAAAGGCGTTCACAGCCGCTGGCGACGGCTTCACGTAGCGCCTGCTGATGGGTATTGCGTTTTAAGATAGGCAGGCAGTACAGGTGAGGGCGAACGCCGCCAACCAGCATATGATTGCGGTTAAACATCAGATGCTGCGGTGTAATGGTAGCGGCGAGATAATCATTACCTTCAACAACATACTGCGCGGCTTCTTTTGTCGTAATGTGCTCAAGGACGACTTTCAGTTCCGGGAAATCTTGGCGCAATGGCTCCAGCACCGTTTCGATGAAACGTGCTTCCCGATCGAAAATATCAACGGCAGCGTCGGTCACTTCACCATGGATGAGCAGCGGCATACCCATTTTTTGCATTTTCTCCAGAATACTGGAGATATTGGCGACGCTGGTTACCCCATGGCTGGAGTTTGTTGTGGCATTGGCCGGGTATAATTTGGCTGCGGTAAAGACGCCTTGCTCAAAGCCATTCACGATTTCATTGGCATCAAGCGCATCGGTCAGGTAGCACGTCATCAACGGCTGAAAGTCATCGCCCTGCGGAACCGCGGCCAGAATACGCTGACGATATGCGATAGCGCTGGCCACGCTGGTAATCGGTGGCGTCAGGTTAGGCATAACAATCGCACGGCCAAAGAAACGGCTGGTATAGGGGAGAACGGTTTCCAGCATCCGATCGTCACGCAGGTGAATGTGCCAATCGTCAGGGCGACGGATTTTAAGAATAGTGGGCTGTGCGGTCATGGAATTGCGCTCCGGCGGTCAGTAGAAAAACATCGTCTTTCGGTTGGTTTCGGGACTGATACGGCGGGGGATAAGGATAAGCGTAAAGCCATTCGAATGCATCCGTTTGTTGATGAATGCTTGAAATTAACCGCAGATTGGCATCTGATAGCATTATCTTTTCATTGATAAATAAGGGATGTATATGGAAATTCGTATTGTCGCCACCATTCAGGCAAAAGCAGAGTTTATTGCAGACGTTGCCGCAACGCTAAAACGTGTGGTGGCACCTAGCCGACAGGAAACAGGTAATGTGCAGTACGATCTGCATGAAGTCGTAGATAAAGCGGGTTCGTTTGTGTTCTTCGAGCGCTGGAAAGATCGAGAGGCGTTGACATCACATGAGCAGAGCGAACACTTCAAGAGCCTGTTGGCTGAACTGAATGGTAAAACGGACAGTGTAGATATCAAACTATTGAATTTTTTAGGCTAATAACAGTTAGTGAATAAAAAAGGTAGTGCATAAAAAAACACCCGCCAATTGGCGGGTGTTTGTCTATAGGAATCAGGACTACTCGCTGACTGGCGTAGGCTTGGTTGCTGGCGCAGTTGACTGATTAACTGCGGAATGGCCACCTGCCGAACCTTTTCCAGAGAACGGATAGGCAGGGCGAACCCAATCACTGTGTCGGGCAGGTTCCGCGTGGTATACCGGCGCTGGCGCTTTAGTCATTGGCGCTGTCGCATGGAACTTATAGCGAGGTTGCTCAGCAACGGTTGCTGCTTTTGTTACGCTCGATACAGGTTCTGCCACAATCGGCTGTGCGCTGATCGTCGTGGCTACGGGGTTATCCTGAACGTTTTGTGGCGCGCTGGTTTCTTGTACTGCGGAAACCGCTGGAGTAGCAACGGGAACTGCCACATCTGCGTTCTCGATTGCATCAGCGATGCTATCCACCTGCTTGTCTTCTGCTGCCGCTTCTGTAACGACATCGTCAGCCACGACCGTTTCAGCGATTGTGCTTGCAGTCGCAACAGGTTCAGCGATCTGCGCGTCTTCAGTAGCCAGAGCCGTATCCACAGCCTTTGCTTCCTCAACGGCACTCAGGGCAACCGCAGCGATAGCATCATCGATCGCGGTGCTTTCGGTAACAGGCTCGACGACAGTTTCTTCGTCTGCGGCACTCACCTCGATATTGGCGACATTGCTATCCTGAATCACGTCGGCAGATTGTGCTGTTGCGGTGACAACAGCGTCTTCCTGAGCGACAGCTTCAGCTACCACCACGTTTTCCACTGCGTTGGATTCTGCTGTATCTGACGGTGTCGTCACTACGGCTTCAACGACGGCAGGTAACAGTGGTGTTTCAATCGCTGCAACGTTTTCGTCCTGCGGTTGGTTTTCAGCCTGCTGCGCAACAGGGTAGCTAACCCACACTTTCCCTGATGCCATTTCTGGCGACGCGGCAGCAAATTCCAACTGCATCGGTGACTGGGACGGGTAGCGTTCATCACGATAGCGACGACGACGTTGACCGCTGACGCGCAGGTGACGCGGCGAGCGACGTGAACGACGTGGCATACCGCCGTTCTCGGCGTTGGCACGATTTGCGTCGCTTTGCTCGCTATCGACCTCGGTATTGTCTACCGCAGCATCGTTTGGTTTGACGTAAGATTGAGCCTGCTCAGATGGCGTGGCGACAGGTGCCGTGCTATCTGAGAGGGTATCCTGCTGAACGTCGGACTGAACGCGTACTTTCTGTGTCAACTGACGGCGTTGGCGACGCGGCATAACCTGAGTCGGTTTATCCTGCTCGGCTGCACTGTCATCGGAATCATCAACTGCTGGCTGAGCTTTTACCTCATTAGAAGCCTGACGGCGCTCATCCTGACGACGACGCTGGCGCTCAGCACGCGGTTCACGACGCGGCTGTTCTTCTGAACCGGTTTTCTCCGCGTTTTCCGCAACTACTTCCTCGTTCTGTCGCTTATTACGGCGCTGCTCATCACGCTGTTCACGATTGTCACGATTGTCACGATTGTCACGATTGTCACGAGAACCACGATCGCGGCGATTATTACCCTGACGGCGTGAATTACGACGTTCAGAACGCTGACCTTCCGAGGATTTCTCTTCTTCTGCTTTCTTCTCGTCAACGTTATCCGCTGCTTTTACCGCGGATTCAGAAGCAAAGACGCTTTTTAAGGCGCTGAAGAAACGGCTGATAAGGCCTGGCTGAGCGGCTTCTGCTGGTTTTGCAGCAGCAGGCGTCGCTTTAGCTACCGATGGTGCGGTTTCCGCTGGCATTTCTGCCATGGTAAACGTTGCTAAAGCGGGCTGCTCCGGCTGTTTACGCTCAATGGTTTGTTCGTCTTGCTGTTGCTGCGTTTCCGTTTCCAAACGCTGAGGCAGCAGATAGCTGAGCGTTGGCTTTTCTTCGCCTTTACGGACGCGGACAACGGAGTAGTGCGGCGTTTGCATACCGTCGTGTGGCACGATGACGGCGCGCACGCCACCTTGACGTTTCTCAATGGCGTTAACAGCGTCACGCTTCTCGTTCAGCAGATAAGAAGCAATCTGGACTGGAACAATCGCGTGGACTTCTTTGGTATTTTCTTTCAGCGCTTCTTCTTCAATCAGACGAAGAATGGACAGTGAAAGTGATTCATTGTCACGAATCGTCCCTGTCCCGCTACAGCGTGGGCAGACGTGGTGGCTGGATTCGCCCAATGACGGGCTCAGGCGCTGACGCGACATTTCCAACAGGCCGAAGCGAGAAATGCGGCCAATCTGAATACGCGCACGATCCTGACGTACGGAATCACGCAGGCGGTTTTCCACTTCACGCTGGTGGCGAACCGGAGTCATATCGATGAAGTCGATAACGATCAGGCCACCGAGGTCACGCAGGCGCAATTGGCGAGCAATTTCATCTGCGGCTTCAAGGTTGGTATTAAACGCTGTTTCTTCGATATCGCCACCGCGCGTTGCTCTGGCGGAGTTAATATCAATCGCTGTCAGCGCTTCGGTGGTATCGATAACGATAGAACCGCCGGATGGCAAACGAACCTCACGCTGGAAAGCCGATTCGATCTGCGATTCGATCTGATAGTGGCTGAAAAGCGGGATTTCACCACTGTACAGTTTGATTTGCTGCTGAAATCAGGGCGACCCAACGCAGAAATATGTTCTTTCGCCAGATCGAGAATTTTGGGGTTATCAATCAAAATTTCGCCAATGTCCGGGCGCAGATAATCACGGAAAGCGCGGACAATGACATTACTTTCCTGATGGATCAGGAATGGTGCAGGGCGGCCTTCGGCGGCTTTTTTGATCGCGTCCCAGTGTTTCAGACGGAAAGCCAGATCCCATTGCAGAGCCTCAGCGGATTTGCCTACACCCGCGGTGCGAACAATGAGTCCCATACCATCAGGTAGTTGCAGCGATCCCAGTGCTTCTTTGAGCTCGGTGCGATCGTCACCTTCGATGCGGCGGGAGATTCCACCGGCACGCGGGTTATTCGGCATTAAGACCAGATAGCTACCCGCCAGGCTGATAAAGGTGGTCAGCGCTGCGCCTTTGTTGCCACGCTCTTCTTTGTCTACCTGAACAATGACTTCCTGACCTTCACGTAACACATCTTTAATGTTAGGACGACCATGGGAAGCATAGTTGCTGGGGAAGTATTCGCGGGCGATTTCTTTAAGAGGGAGGAAACCATGTCTTTCTGCGCCGTAATCAACAAAAGCCGCTTCAAGACTGGGTTCGATACGAGTGATTTTACCTTTGTAGATATTTGCTTTCTTCTGCTCATGACCTGGACTTTCGATATCCAAATCATACAGCCGCTGACCATCAACCAAGGCAACACGCAACTCTTCCTGCTGAGTTGCGTTAATTAACATTCTTTTCATCTTCAACTTACTCGTTATTTTTACTTGCATTATTGATAGAGCTGCGGACAAAAGAACCGCATGACCGGAGTGAACCGATGGCCTCGTGGCTTATCGCAGGGACGTCAACCTCCCGGTTGTCGCCTGCATAGAGACGCATGTTTCGGTAGCCTGTGTTTCCTGATGGAAAACAGCGCATTTACTGAGGGAACAGCTTCTGAATAATGTCGCCAGATCTGATTCCATTTGCCGGCCAAGCTGCAATCCGCAGCCCGCTAACTGCTTGATTTCGCATTACGTCTTACGCCATTGCTGCGTGTGTGCGTCATCAGGCAAATTTAATAATTTCGCAATTTCCCCGTGTTTTATCGGAAATCCGCGTGGGAAACGCAAAAGCATTATTCCACTGCTGATACCGTTATAGCAAGGTGACTTTGCCTGTCTGTATAAAGATAGTTCTGTCGTTATCAGCAAAACGAGCAGGGTTTGATGCTACAACGCAATTCACCCGTTACTTACCCGTGTTATCTGGCAGCCACGCTATTTAGCAGATAGTGCAACAATATCTTCATAAGTCAGACACACAGTTAAGCACAGAAAAAGAAGTGGCGCTATCGGGTTGCTCTATTTAGAATCGCGCATCATGAAAACAGATAATCCTTCAGTACAATTTGTGACGATCTCCGCAGATGAAGCGGGGCAGCGCGTCGATAATTTTTTGCATACCCACTTAAAGGGTGTGCCTAAAAGCATGGTTTACCGCATCTTGCGTAAAGGTGAGGTAAGGATAAATAAAAAGCGTGTCAAGCCTGAGTATAAATTGCTCGACGGTGACGTTATTCGTATTCCGCCTATTCGACAGGCGGAACGTGATGAAACGCCTGTTTCTGCGAGTCTTGGTAAAGTCGCGGCGTTGGCCGAGTGCATTATTTACGAAGATGATTACTTACTGGTGCTGAATAAACCTTCGGGTACCGCCGTACACGGCGGTAGTGGCCTGAGCTTCGGCGTGATTGAAGGGCTGCGCGCTTTACGCCCGGAAGCACGTTTTCTGGAGCTGGTACACCGTCTCGATCGCGACACGTCAGGCGTTTTGCTGGTGGCAAAAAAACGCTCAGCTTTACGTTCTTTGCATGAACAGCTGCGGCTAAAAGGTATGCAAAAAGATTACCTGGCGCTGGTTCGTGGCGAGTGGCAGTCTCACTGTAAAGTCGTTCAGGCTCCGTTGTTGAAAAATATTCTGCAAAGCGGTGAGCGCGTCGTGCGTGTTAACAGCGAAGGTAAGCCGTCGGAAACGCGCTTTAAGGTAGAAGAGCGTTTTGAGAATGCGACGCTGGTGAGAGCGAGTCCTGTCACCGGACGTACGCATCAAATTCGTGTACACACGCAGTATGCCGGGCATCCGATAGCATTTGACGACCGTTATGGCGATCGGGAGTTCGATGAACAGCTGGCGGACACCGGTTTAAAACGTTTGTTCTTGCATGCGCAGGCGCTGCGTTTTGAGCACCCGAATACTGGCGAGACGCTGAGAATCGAAGCGCCATTGGATAGCGGACTACGTCGCTGTCTTCAGGCGCTGCGCAAGACAAAAGCGTAACTGCTGATACCTAATGCTTTTATCTGTCGGGATAGCGCGTCATTGTGCTATCCCGATTGGTATTATGCCGTCAAAGGGTTAATGCCTTCCTTTTGTAGCATCTGAATCAGCGCGATCAATGGTAACCCAATGAGCGTATTGGGATCGCGCCCGGATAATCGTTCAAATAACGCAATGCCCAGCCCTTCGCTTTTGAAGCTGCCAGCACAGTTCCACGGCTGCTCTTTCTCCAGATAGCCATCAATTTCCGTTTCCGTTAGCGTTCTAAAATGCACATCAAATGGCTCAGCGATGCTCTGTATTTCCTGCGTCGCGCTATTGAAAAGTGCTAAACCGGTAAAAAAGGAAACACATTTCCCGCTGGCCTCTTGTAACTGCCGCGTCGCGTTAACCTTATTATGTGGTTTTCCTGTAATGGTATTCCCCAGAACGCAAACCTGATCGGAGCCGATAATCAGGTGATTGGGGTAGTGCGTGGCCAACGCTTTAGCTTTGTTTTCAGCAAGGCGGATTACAAGATCGATGGCGCTTTCTCCTGGGTGTGGTGTTTCATCAATATCCGGTGCTGCGCAAACAAAGGGGATCGCCAGCTTGTCCAATAAGGCGCGGCGATAAGGTGAGGTTGAGGCAAGAACAATCTGCTGCATAATTTTTTGATAAACCGTAGCGTAATGATGAAAGGCATTTTAAACTGTGCGCCGCTCTGGAAGCGAATATTGGTGAAAGGTGGTGCCTCACTGCCTTTTTCTTTGACTCTATGTCGTTACGACGTTAATATGCGCGCCCTATGCAAAAGGTAAAATTACCCTTAACCCTTGATGCGGTCCGCACTGCTCAGAAGCGTTTAGATTACGTTGGTGTCTATTCGCCGGAACAAGTAGAGCGTGTTGCCGAATCAGTGGTGAGTGTGGATAGTGATGTTCAGGCCTCTTTATCTTTCAATATTGATAATCAGCGTCTGGCAGTGATCGACGGTAACGCCGATGTTACGGTCACACTGATGTGTCAACGTTGCGGAAAGCCGTTTGAGCATCAAGTCCATGCGACATTCTGTTTTAGCCCGGTCGTCAATGATGAGCAGGCCGAAGCGTTACCGGAAGCGTATGAGCCGATCGGCGTTGATGAGTTTGGCGAAGTCGATCTGCTGGCAATGATTGAAGATGAAATTATTCTGATGTTGCCTATCGCCCCGGTGCATGATTCTGAACACTGTGAAGTGTCCGAAGCGGACATGGTGTTTGGCCAACTGCCTGAAGAGGCGGAAAAACCAAATCCGTTTGCCGTATTAGCCAGTTTAAAGCGTAAGTAATTAAGGAGTAAGGTCCATGGCCGTACAACAAAACAAACCTAGCCGTTCCAAACGTGGTATGCGTCGTTCACACGATGCGCTGACTACCTCTTCTGTATCCGTAGATAAAGTTTCTGGCGAAACTCACCTGCGTCACCACATCACTGCGGATGGTTACTACCGCGGTCGCAAGGTTATTGCTAAGTAATTCTTGCGAATTATTTGCAAGGCAATACCTTGACACGCCTAACTCTGGCGTTAGATGCGATGGGCGGGGATTTTGGTCCCTGCGTAACAGTGCCTGCTGCATTGCAGGCACTGGCTTCTAATCCAGCTCTCAATTTGTTATTAGTCGGCGATCCTGCTGCGATTACACCATTACTTGCCAAAGTCGATTCTGATTTACTTTCCCGCTTAGAGGTTGTTCCGGCGGAGTCGGTTATTGCGAGTGATGCGAGGCCGTCGCAGGCTATTCGTGCGAGTCGTGGTACCTCGATGCGCATTGCGCTTGAGTTGATTAAAGACGGCAAGGCACAGGCCTGTGTAAGCGCAGGCAACACGGGTGCGCTTATGGGGCTGGCTAAGCTCCTGATTAAGCCACTTGAAGGTATTGAACGACCGGCATTGGTGTCAGTCTTACCTCATCAGCAGCACGGAAAGACTGTCGTGTTGGATCTGGGGGCGAATGTCGATTGCGATAGCACAATGCTGGTTCAGTTTGCCGTGATGGGTTCAGTGATGGCGGAAGAAGTGCTGGAGCTGAAGAATCCCCGAGTCGCGTTGTTGAATATTGGTGAAGAAGAAAGCAAAGGGCTGAGCACTATCCGTGAAGCAGCAGCACAGTTAAAAGAAGCACCATCAATAAATTATATCGGTTATCTGGAAGGCAACGATCTGCTGACGGGGAAAACGGATGTGATGGTCTGTGATGGCTTTGTGGGTAATGTCACACTGAAAACGGTGGAAGGCGTGGTAAGGATGTTCCTGTCACTGCTGAAATCGCCAGCCTCAGGCCCTGGGCAAACACAAAAACGGTCCTGGTGGTTGAAATGGCTGGGACGTTTGTTACAAAAGCGCTTATCAAAGCGTTTCGGTCATTTGAACCCCGATCAATATAATGGCGCATGCCTGTTAGGATTGCGGGGAACTGTAATCAAAAGCCATGGTGCAGCAAACCAGAGAGCGTTTGCGGTTGCTATTGAACAGGCAATGCAGACGGTACGGCGGCAGCTTCCCGATCGGATTGCCGCCCGTCTAGAAGCGGTATTACCCAAGAGTGACTAAGCGTACATGTATACAAAAATAATCGGAACGGGCAGTTACCTGCCTGAGCAAATCAGGACGAACGCTGATTTAGAAAAGATGGTGGAAACGACGGACGAATGGATCGTCACACGTACTGGAATCCGTGAGCGCCGAATTGCTGCGCCGGATGAAAACGTTGCGACCATGGGATACCGTGCCGCGCAGAACGCGCTGGAAATGGCAAATGTCGATCCTTCTGAAGTCGGCCTTCTGATTGTTGCTACAACATCATCAAGCCATGCTTTCCCGAGCTCTGCCTGCCAGATTCAGCAGTTGTTAGGGATCAAAGATACGATCGCCTTCGATTTGGCCGCCGCCTGTGCCGGTTTTACCTATGCATTGAGCGTAGCCGATCAATACGTTAAAAATGGTGCGGTGAAATACGCGCTGGTGATCGGTTCCGATACGCTGTCTCGGACATTGGATCCTGAAGATCGCGGCACGCTGATTTTATTCGGTGATGGCGCAGGCGCTGTATTGTTAACGCCATCAGAGCAGCCGGGCATTCTTTCTACCCATCTGCATGCCGATGGGCGCTATGGTGAACTGTTGGCTCTACCTAATCAGGCTCGTAGCCATGCGGATACGCCTGCTTACCTGACTATGGCGGGTAATGAAGTCTTTAAAGTGGCCGTGACTGAACTGGCACATATTGTTGAGGAAACGCTGCAAGCGGCTCAACTGGACAAAAGTGAATTAGACTGGCTGGTGCCTCATCAGGCTAACCTGCGAATCATCAGCGCTACGGCGAAAAAGCTGAGCATGGGGATGGACAAGGTGGTTGTGACGCTGGATCGTCATGGTAATACCTCCGCGGCTTCCGTACCTTCAGCGCTTGATGAAGCCGTGCGCGATGGGCGCATTAAACCAGGGCAACTGGTGCTGCTTGAAGCCTTCGGCGGCGGTTTTACCTGGGGCTCCGCGCTGGTTCGTTTTTAATTAAACAGGATTGTGATATGACGCAATTTGCAATGGTGTTTCCCGGTCAGGGATCGCAGACGGTAGGTATGTTGGCTGAACTGGCGGCAGACCACCCGATCGTCACTGAAACGTTTGCTCAGGCTTCTGAAGCGTTAGGTTATGACTTATGGCAGCTCACTCAGCAAGGGCCAGCGGAAGAGTTGAATAAAACCTGGCAGACGCAGCCTGCGTTACTGACTGCTTCTGTTGCTATCTGGCGTGTCTGGCAGCAACTGGGGGGGAAAACGCCTGATCTGATGTCTGGTCATAGCCTTGGTGAATATTCCGCGCTGGTTTGTGCTGGCGTTCTGGATTTCCAACAGGCTGTCCGTTTGGTTGAACTGCGTGGCAAATTGATGCAGGAAGCGGTACCGGAAGGAACCGGTGCGATGTACGCCATTATCGGGCTTGATAACGACGCCATTGCCAAAGCGTGTGAAGAATCCGCGCAAGGGCAGGTGGTCTCTCCGGTAAACTTCAACTCACCGGGGCAGGTGGTGATTGCGGGCAATAAAGACGCCGTTGAGCGTGCCGGTGCAGCGTGTAAAGCCGCGGGGGCGAAACGTGCGCTGCCGCTGCCTGTCAGCGTACCGTCACACTGTGCACTGATGGAGCCAGCCGCGAAGAAACTCGCTGTTGCGCTGGAGTCCGTGACGTTTAATGCTCCGGTCATCCCGGTTGTCAATAATGTTGATGCGAGCATCGAAACCACACCGGAAGCGATTCGCGATGCGCTGGTACGCCAGCTTTATTGCCCAGTGCGCTGGACGGACTGTGTTGAATTCATGGCCTCTCAGGGCGTTGAGTCACTGTTAGAAGTCGGGCCGGGCAAAGTATTAACTGGCTTAACCAAACGAATCGTCGATACTCTGACAGCAGCTGCGGTGAACGATCCTGCTTCTCTATCAGCGGCGATTGAGAAATAAGAACGGAGAAGACAATGAGTTTTGAGGGGAAAATTGCACTGGTTACCGGTGCAAGCCGTGGTATAGGGCGTGCCATCGCCGAGACGTTGGTTGCCCGCGGGGCAAAAGTCATTGGTACCGCAACCAGCGAAAAAGGTGCTGAAGCGATCAGCGGTTGGCTGGGTGAGAACGGTAAAGGTTATATGCTGAATGTTGCTGATGCAGCATCAGTAGAAAGCGTATTGGCAGATATTCGCGCGGAATTCGGGGAAGTTGATATTCTTATCAATAACGCGGGCATCACGCGTGATAACCTGCTGATGCGTATGAAAGATGATGAATGGCAGGATATTCTGGATACCAATCTGACGTCGGTATTCCGCATGTCTAAAGCAGTAATGCGTGCCATGATGAAGAAACGTTTTGGCCGTATCATTACCATTGGTTCTGTTGTGGGAACGATGGGCAATGCAGGGCAAGCTAACTACGCGGCAGCGAAGGCCGGACTGATTGGGTTCAGCAAATCCCTCGCGCGTGAAGTGGCTTCTCGTGGTATTACGGTCAACGTCGTCGCGCCTGGATTTATCGAAACAGATATGACTCAGGCATTGACAGAAGAACAGCGAGCAGGCATTTTGACGCAGGTTCCAGCTAACCGACTCGGTGATGCTAAAGAAATCGCCAGTGCTGTTGTATTTTTAGCCTCTGATGAAGCTGCTTACATTACTGGCGAAACATTGCATGTCAATGGCGGCATGTATATGATCTAAAAAGCTCGAAAACTATTTGCATTATTTGCGCTGATAACCGCAAAATAGCACAAAATCGTGGTTCGACCAGCCGAGATTTTGTTGCATATTTTCAAACATTTTATACACTACGAAAACCATCGCGAAAGCGAGTTTTGATAGGAAATTTAAGAGTATGAGCACTATCGAAGAACGCGTTAAGAAAATCATCGTTGAACAGCTTGGTGTTAAGCAGGAAGAAGTCGTAAACAATGCTTCTTTCGTTGATGACCTCGGCGCTGATTCTCTTGACACTGTTGAGCTGGTAATGGCTCTGGAAGAAGAATTTGATACTGAGATTCCAGACGAAGAAGCTGAAAAAATCACGACTGTTCAGGCAGCCATTGATTTCATTCAGGCTAACCAGCAGTAAGCGAACATATCTAGGCGGTCATTCGACCGCCTAAGTTTTTTTGTCCCGCAGTGTCTTTTTTTCCCTCCCTGGAGGATAAGCGTGTCTAAGCGTCGAGTAGTTGTGACCGGACTGGGCATGTTATCTCCTGTCGGCAATACAGTTGAGTCTACCTGGAGTGCTCTTCTTGCCGGTCAGAGTGGTATCAGCCTGATCGACCATTTCGATACTAGTGCCTATGCAACGCGTTTTGCTGGCTTAGTAAAGGATTTTAATTCTGAGGAATTCATTTCGCGTAAAGAAGCTCGCAAAATGGATGCCTTTATTCAATACGGTGTTGCTGCTGGCGTTCAGGCTATGCAGGATTCCGGTTTGGAAGTAACGGAAGAGAACGCGCCGCGTATCGGTGCGGCGATTGGTTCTGGCATCGGTGGTCTGGGTCTTATTGAAGAGAACCACACCGCGCTGGTAAACGGTGGCCCGCGTAAAATCAGTCCGTTCTTCGTGCCGTCAACCATCGTCAATATGGTGGCTGGGCATCTTACTATCATGTACGGACTGCGTGGCCCGAGCATCTCTATCGCTACAGCCTGTACGTCTGGAGTGCATAATATTGGTCAGGCAGCGCGCATTATTGCTTACAACGATGCGGATGTGATGCTGGCCGGTGGTGCAGAAAAAGCCAGTACGCCGCTAGGCGTCGGTGGATTCGGTGCTGCTCGTGCGTTGTCTACGCGCAATGACGATCCTCAGGCGGCAAGCCGTCCGTGGGATAAAGATCGTGATGGTTTTGTACTGGGTGACGGTGCTGGCATCATGGTGCTGGAAGAGTATGAACACGCGAAAAAGCGCGGTGCGAAAATCTATGCAGAAGTTGTTGGGTTTGGCATGAGCAGCGATGCGTATCATATGACGTCCCCGCCAGAGAACGGTTCGGGTGCAGCACTGGCGATGGAAAACGCCCTGCGTGATGCGGGTGTATCAACGAGCCAGATCGGCTATATCAACGCGCATGGCACCTCTACGCCAGCGGGAGATAAAGCGGAAGCACAAGCGGTGAAATCCGTATTTGGCGAGAACGCCAGTCACGTGCTGGTTAGCTCGACAAAATCAATGACGGGCCATTTGCTTGGTGCGGCAGGTGCGGTGGAGTCTATCTTCAGCATTCTTGCTCTGCGCGATCAAGCCGTTCCGCCAACGCTCAATCTGGACAATCCAGATGAAGGCTGCGATCTGGATTTTGTGCCGCATGAGGCGCGTCAGGTCAGCAATATGGACTATGTATTGTGCAACTCTTTCGGCTTCGGCGGAACCAACGGTTCTCTGATCTTCCGTAAGATTTGATCGCAATAGTGTCTTAAAAAAACCCGGTTTCCGGGTTTTTTTTTGGTTCATCGCGCTTTACCGGGGAACGCTGCTTTAATTTTCAGGAAGAAGTAGTCGTTATCCCGGTATCCATAAGCCATTCGCTTTAGTACCTTGATTTTGTTATTCATCCCCTCCAGCACACTCGTATTCAGACGATGTTCAGCACTGGCGATTATCCCGCTCACGTAGCCCTTGAGCTTATCTGCGAACTGCTGCAGCGCTTTTATATCGCTCTCCTGAGACTGCCTGTACCATTCATCCCAGCGATGCCGGGCCACCTCCTTATCCGGCGCATACCACAGCTCTTTCAGCGCAGTTTTCATCACGTACACGGTGTTCAGCGGCTGGTTGGCCTCCAGCAACTCTGCCAGCTTTACATCATGACCTGCTGGCAGATTTTCAGCGTTACGCAGCAACAGCCAGCGGCTGCGCTTGATAACCTTCCGGGCTTTCGCGTTGTCACGTAGCTGATTCGCCTGGTCAACCCGCACCCTGTCGATGACCTCGCGACCGAACTTCGCCACCACGTGGAACAAATCATAGACCACTTCCGCCTGTGGGCATTGCTCCCTGACTTCAAGGTCCAGCGCCGTGTTCATGTCCATTGCGACAGACTCGATAGCCGCGCAGCCTTCCGGTCCCAGCCAGGTGAAGAACGGGCGGAAGGCCGCGCGGCTGCGACCTTCCCCGACCCACAGCACCTGCTGCGTATCAGCGTCCACGACCACAGTGGCATAGCGATGGCCTTTAAACAGGGCGAACTCATCCATTATCAGGCGGCGAAGTGTATGTCGCTCTGGCTCCTGCAATTCCCGACGCAAACGGCGGAGGTCGATATTCTTGATGGTGTGCCAGTGCAGGCCTGTCAGCTGTGCTACGTGCTTCACGGGGAGTAGACGGCTAAGAGACTCAACCCAGACGGATAATGTAGAGGTGTAACGCTGCCTCTCAGGCAACCAGGAGATACGTTCGGTGGCAACACCGCAGCAGGCGCAGCGAAGACGACGAACAGGAACCAGAAGGGTGACGCGCCAGTGCAGCAAATCCCGCTCACGAACCTGACGTACAGAGACATCATGAACGGCACAGTCTCTTCGGCCACATCGGCGGCACTGGGGTGCAAAACGGGGGTCTGGGCGAAGCGTAATAAGCAGCGCATCAGATGAGGAATGGGAAAAGGAGTCAACGGTAAAGCCTTCCCAGAAAAGGGAAGAGAGGTTAGCATTCATGGCAGACGGCGGTTGAGTGGTCGGTTGGTGTTTTGGCGAATACAAAACTAACCACTTTTACCGCCGTTTTCTATTGGTTCACGCTTAAGCGCGATGAACCTTTTTTTTGCCTGCATAAAATCAGACACACCTGCTTGTCTGCAACGCAGCTTTACTGGCAAGCTGGCGATGATAAATGATGCGGAGCTTATTATGTTGTGGATTAATGGCCAGTTACAGGAACAGCTTTCGGTGCTCGATCGGGCGACGCAATATGGCGACGGCTGTTTTACGACCGCCAGAGTCAGTGCTGGCGAGGTTGTCTGGCTTGAGCGACATATCACACGGCTGCAACAGGCCGCGACACGCTTGTTATTCCCGATGGTTGAGTGGGAAAGCCTGATTGCAGAAATGAAACAGGCTGCTCTGGGGCGGGCGGATGGTGTCGTGAAAGTGATGCTAACGCGTGGTGCTGGCGGGCGTGGTTATAGCCCTCAGGGCTGTATGCAACCTACCCGAATCGTCATGCAGGTAGGTTATCCCACTCACTATGCTGGCTGGCGCGAACAGGGTATTAGCCTGAATCTTAGCCCCGTGGCGCTCGCGAAAAACCCGCTGTTGGCGGGAATAAAACATCTGAATCGGCTTGAGCAAGTGCTGATTCGTGCGCATCTTGACCAGACTTCAGCCGATGAGACCCTCGTACTTGACACCTCTGGTGCGCTAGTGGAATGCTGTGCCGCGAATTTATTCTGGCGCAAAGGGAATCACGTCTATACGCCGGATGTATCTCAGTCAGGTGTGGATGGTGTTGCCCGGCAGCATATCATCGCCTCGCTGGCAGAGGCTGATTTTGAGCTAGAGATTGTTAGTGAACCCATGAGCACACTGTCCGATGCGGACGAGGTGCTGGTTTGTAATGCATTAATGCCGATAGTCCCCGTGAATCAGGCGCATGTCTGGCGTTACCACTCCCGAGAGCTTTATCGATTCCTGAGTTCTGACTGCTAGTAGATGGTTGATTTATGAAGAAAAAGAAAGTTGGTCTGCTGATTATCGCTGCCGTTGTTTTGCTGTTGTTGGTCGTGTGGCAGAAAATGCAACGTTTTGCTGATTCTCCATTGGCTATCGAAAAGGAAACCATTTTCACGCTCCCGGCCGGTACGGGAAGAGAAGGGCTGGAAACGTTGCTTCTCGAACAGCATGTGATTACCGGTGGCACATTTTTTCCGTGGCTGCTGCGTATTGAGCCTGATTTGGCGAAATTCAAAGCGGGTACGTATCGTTTTACAGCAGGAATGACCGTACGTGAGATGCTGGCGCTGCTATCCAGCGGAAAAGAAGCGCAATTTTCTATCCGTTTTGTCGAAGGCTCACGTTTGAAAGAGTGGCTGGTCACGCTGCAACAAGCACCTTATATCAAGCATTCATTGGCCGATAAAACCGAACAGGATGTTGCCACCCAGTTGGAAATCAAAGATAAGCCGAATCCGGAAGGCTGGTTTTATCCTGATACGTATTCATACACGGCAGGTACGAGCGATATCGCCCTGTTGCAGCGTGCGCATCAGCGCATGAAAAAAACGGTGGATGAGGTATGGAAAGGGCGCGAAGATGGATTGCCGTATAAAACGCCAGAAGAATTGTTGACGATTGCCTCAATCATTGAAAAAGAAACGGCCATTAATGAAGAACGTACTCAGGTTGCCTCCGTTTTTATCAATCGGTTACGCCTTGGGATGCGCTTGCAGACTGACCCTACGGTGATTTATGGCATGGGGGATGACTATAAAGGCGTGATAACCCGTAAAGCATTAGACACGCCGACGCCTTACAATACCTATATTATTTCTGGTTTGCCGCCAACGCCAATCGCGATGCCGGGAAAAGCCTCATTAGATGCGGCTGCGCACCCAGCCAAAACGTCATACCTGTATTTTGTGGCGGATGGAAAAGGCGGACACAGTTTTACCACTAACCTTGCAGACCATAATCGTGCTGTGAGGGTATACCGCTCAGCGTTAAAGGAACGGGATGAACAGTAAATTTATCGTCATTGAAGGGTTGGAAGGCGCGGGAAAGACCACCGCACGTGATATCGTCGTGGAAACGCTGCGGTCACATGGCGTGAAAGAGGTCGTGTTTACGCGCGAGCCCGGTGGCACGCCGCTGGCAGAGAAGCTACGCGAGCTTATCAAACAAGGCATGACGGATGAGAAGGTTACCGACAAAGCGGAAGTGTTGATGCTGTACGCCGCCAGAGTTCAACTGGTGGATAATGTCATCAAACCCGCACTGGCTAACGGGCAATGGGTTATCGGCGATCGTCACGATTTGTCTTCACAGGCTTATCAGGGCGGTGGACGTGGGATCGATCAGCAACTGTTGCGTTCACTGCGCGATACCGTGCTGGGTGAGTTTCGCCCTGATCTGACGCTCTATCTTGATTTGCCGCCCGCTATCGGTTTGCAGCGCGCGCGCCAGCGGGGCGAGTTGGATCGAATTGAGCAAGAGTCGCTGGCTTTCTTTGAACGTACCCGTTCCCGTTATCAGGAACTGGCTGCGGAGGACGACAGTATCCTGACGATCGATGCTTCACAGTCTATTGACGCCGTCAGTGCGGATATTCAGGCAGCGCTACAGCAGTGGCTACAGCAACAAGGCTTGTCGCCTGTTGCGCAGGAGCAGCACTGATGGATTGGTATCCGTGGCTGAATGCATCCTACCGACAGCTCATTGGTCAATATCAGGCGGGCAGGGGACACCATGCCGTGTTGCTCCATGCGCTGCCGGGCATGGGCGATGAATCGCTGATTTATGCGCTGAGTCGCTGGCTGATCTGCCAGCAGCCTGATGGGATGAAAAGCTGCGGGCACTGTCACTCATGCAATCTGATGACTGCGGGCACGCACCCGGACTGGCATGTGCTAAGTCCGGAAAAAGGCAAGCACAGTCTGGGCGTTGATCCGGTGCGTGACGTTGTGGAAAAAGTGTATCAGCATTCCCGGCAGGGCGGAGCAAAAGTGATCTGGCTGGCTGCTGCTGAGCAACTGACAGAGGCGGCGGCGAATGCGCTGCTGAAAACGCTGGAAGAGCCGCCGCAGAATACCTTCTTCTTGTTTGGCTGCCGTGAACCAGCCCGGTTGTTGGCGACGTTGCGCAGCCGTTGTTTGTATCACTATCTGGATGTCCCGAATGAAACGCAGAGCGTACTGTGGCTGAATGCTCGTCATCGCTATGACAGCAAGGCATTGCGCACGGCATTGAGATTGCAATCGGGTGCGCCGCTAGCCGCCGAGGCGCTCTTACAACCAGAGCAGTGGAAACAGCGTATCGGGCTGTGCCAGGCATTTTCTGCCGCCTTGACTTCACGGGATCAGCTTTCGCTGATTTCACCGCTTAATCATGACGATGCCGATGTTCGCATTCACTGGCTGACTGCGCTACTGCTGGATGCGATGAAGTGGCAACAGGGAGCGAGCGAGCATGTGGTGAATCAGGATCAGATCGAACTGATTGAGCATTTGGCGCGCGAGCCTGCCCTACATTTGCAGTATGAACTGCAACAGTGGCTGGTCTGCCGACAAAAATTGCTGACCGTCACGGGGGTAAATCGTGAGCTATTGCTGACGGAACGCTTGCTTGATGGGGAACGCACGTTTGCGTCGTCGGTTAAGCGCGACAGCCATCCTTTTTCTGTTTAATTACTATCGAGTAAATATCATGTTGTTAGTGGATTCCCACTGTCATCTTGACGGTCTGGATTATCAGTCATTGCATAAAGATGTCTCCGACGTACTGGAGAAAGCGAAACGTCGCGATGTTGGCTTCCTGCTGGCGGTGGCGACGACGCTGCCCGGCTATCGCGCCATGCTGGAGTTAATCGGCGAACGCGATAATGTGGCGTTTTCCTGCGGCGTTCATCCGCTTAATCAGGAAGCGCCCTATGACTATACCGAGCTGCGTGAGTTAGCCAGCGCCAGCCGCGTGGTGGCGATGGGGGAAACGGGTCTGGATTATTTCTATCAGCAAGAGACTAAAGCCCAGCAGCAGGAATCCTTTCGCGAACATATTCGTATTGGCAATGACCTGAACAAACCGGTCATCGTGCATACACGTGCCGCCCGTGAAGATACGTTAGCGATTCTGCGTGAGGAACAGGCGGAGAAATGCAGTGGTGTTCTGCACTGTTTTACCGAAGATTTGCCGACGGCGAAAGCGCTGCTGGATATGGGATTCTATATCTCGTTTTCCGGCATCGTGACGTTCCGTAATGCCGAGGAATTGCGTGACGTCGCGCGTTACGTGCCACTGGATCGGATGCTGATTGAAACGGACTCCCCCTGGCTAGCGCCCGTTCCATTCCGCGGGCAGGAAAACCAGCCTGCGTATGTGCGTGATGTTGCGGAATACCTCGCGGTGCTGAAAGGCACATCGTTGGAAACCCTTGCTGCCGCCACGACAGAAAACTTTTCCCGCCTGTTTCACATCGATCCAGCTCGATTGACCGCCGCGCAATAGTGGCTGAAAATAGCCGAGTTTTTTTTATCCGTGTAATTAATAGCGCTGGATAATCCCCTTGATCAGGTTTTTCCTCTTCAGGGGGACGTGTTTTTTAGCGAGATATCACAAAAAAGTGCAATATCTGTTCGATCTCAGCCTGTTGGCTTGTGGAAACGTGATAGCAATCAAACATTGTGGGCGCTATTTATTTTACTCTGCGTAAAAATTAAAGGGGGCTAAGACACCCCTACTCGCAAAGGCTATCCTCCCCGCCTTTGCTTATATATGAAGTATCAGAAGTAAAAGCACTATTACTCAGGAGCACACTCAATTATGTTCAAGAATGCATTCGCAAACCTGCAAAAAGTAGGTAAGTCGCTAATGCTGCCCGTATCCGTACTCCCTATTGCAGGTATTCTGCTGGGTGTCGGTTCGGCCAATTTTAGCTGGTTGCCTGAAATTGTCTCCAGCGTCATGGCACAGGCCGGTGACTCGGTGTTTGCCAACATGCCGCTGATTTTTGCTATTGGTGTTGCCCTCGGCTTCACTAATAACGACGGTGTTTCCGCACTGGCGGCGGTGGTGGCTTATGGCATCATGGTAAAAACCATGGCTGCGATTGCGCCGCTGGTTCTTAATCTGCCGGCAGCCGAAATTACGGCGAAGCACCTGGCGGATACCGGTGTTCTGGGCGGGATCATTGCCGGTGCGATTGCCGCGTATATGTTTAACCGTTTCTACCGCATCCAACTGCCTGAGTATCTGGGCTTCTTTGCCGGTAAACGCTTCGTGCCGATTATTTCCGGCCTGACGGCGATTGTTACTGGTGCGGCGCTGTCTTTCATCTGGCCACCTGTCGGTAGCGCTATCCAAACGTTTTCACATTGGGCGGCGAATGAGAACCCAATGTTAGCATTTGGTATCTATGGGGTCGTTGAACGTTCTCTGGTGCCGTTTGGTCTGCACCATATCTGGAACGTACCTTTCCAAATGCAAGTCGGTGAGTTCACTAACGCGGCAGGTCAGGTTTTCCGTGGTGATATCCCACGTTATATTGCGGGTGATCCGGAAGCAGGTAAATTGTCCGGTGGTTTCCTGTTTAAAATGTATGGTTTGCCAGCCGCAGCTATTGCTATCTGGCATTCGGCTAAACCAGAGAACCGTGCGAAAGTCGGCGGTATCATGATCTCTGCGGCACTGACCTCGTTCCTGACGGGGATCACTGAGCCAATTGAGTTCTCATTCATGTTTGTTGCGCCGATCCTGTATGTCATCCATGCGATTCTGGCAGGTCTGGCGTTCCCAATCTGTATCCTGCTGGGTATGCGTGATGGTACGAGCTTCTCTCACGGCTTGATCGACTTCGTGGTGCTGAGCGGCAACGGCAGCAAACTGTGGCTGTTCCCGATAGTAGGTCTGTGCTATGCGCTGATTTACTACACTATTTTCCGCGTTCTGATTGCCAAACTGAATCTGAAAACACCGGGTCGTGAAGATAGCGCATCTGAGCAAACCTCGCAGGACAGTACTGAAATGGCTGCCGCTCTGGTAACGGCATTTGGTGGTAAAGACAACATCACTAACCTGGATGCCTGCATCACTCGTTTGCGCGTGAGCGTGGGCGATGTGGCTAAAGTGGATCAGGCTGGCCTGAAAAAATTGGGCGCAGCAGGTGTGGTGGTCGCAGGTTCTGGTGTTCAGGCCATTTTCGGTACCAAATCCGATAACCTGAAAACCGATATGGATGACTACATCCGTAACCACTGATGTGTTGTTGGGGAGTGGTAAAAAGGGGCGAAAGCCTAATGCCGGTCACTTAAGGTGACCGGCATTGTTTTTTAACGGATATTTCGCTCGTCTTCCCCTGATTTCTCGGGGGTAACTTCGCTCCCTTCTTAACGGCAATACCAGATAGATTGCCTGCTCATAAAAATGCTTCAGATGTCCTGGTATCGCACCCGGTGATGAACCCGGCAGACCGATAAGTAATCGCCAGATTTCCGTCAGGGCGCCGCTGAAGCTCAACTGATACGGCAGGTAATCTCCTTTCAGCGTAAACGCCATTTTCACCATCTGATAACGCACCAGATTGTACGTCAGCAGCACGCCCCACAACTCCTGCCTCACCATTTCCGGCAGTCTGCTCCGTAAATGCCACCTGTTACCCAGCAAGCCTTGTTTCGCCTCGCGATATCCCAACTCGATTTCCCATCGGTGAGCGTAAAGGGCGTTCACCTCCGCCGCCGGATAACGCATCGGGTCCGTCAGTGACGTCAGCACCTCTCGCGTTTTTCCTTCTATCGTCTTCGTTAACAACCGCGCTGTGATGCTCTCCGGCAGCGTCGCCCATTGTTTACGCGCCTGCGGCGATGTCTTTATCCGTACCAGTCTGTCTTGCCTGCCCAGCTTGCTTATCACTTCGTATTGCGTATTTTTCTTCAACGGGGTGCCGGCGCAGTAAGATTGATAATGCCAAGAGCCTGAGAAAGTTGCATAAAAAAAGGTCCATGAATGTCATGAACCTTTTTTACACCAACGGCTGGATCGTTCAACTAATCCTTAAACGATCGGCATTAGGCGAAAGCCCCTTTTTTATTGTCGGTAACAAACGGTGTTCAATAAAAGACGCGTCAGGCCGTGGGGCGCCTTTAGGTACTAAAGCGATTTTTTTCTACGTGTCGTATTTTGACCACCTGCACCAGAAATAGACGAAGAAGGTTGAAAGAAATGGAATATGTCACTCATACTGCCTACACGACTTCGTTTAACGCCAGCTTTAACAAGGAAATCGATCATGGCTGAAGAAACCATCTTTAGTAAAATTATTCGCCGGGAAATTCCTGCGGATATCGTCTATCAGGATGAACTGGTCACCGCCTTCCGCGACATCGCGCCCCGCACGCCAACCCATGTTCTTATTATCCCGAATGTTTTGATCCCGACCGTTAACGATACGGCACCAGAACATGAAGCCGCACTGGGACGTATGGTGACGGTCGCGGCGAAGATTGCGCAGCAGGAAGGGATTGCAGAGGACGGCTATCGTCTGATCATTAACTGCAACCGACACGGCGGGCAGGAGGTGTATCACATCCACATGCATCTGCTTGGTGGCCGCGCGCTCGGGCCTTTGCTGGCGAACTAGATTCGATGATCATGGTTGGGCAATCATGTGAAAAAAAACTCATGCGAGAACATCATGCGTAACTCGATGCTTTTTCTGTCCGCATGTTTGATGGTCGGGTTGGTGGCGGGCTGTAGCGCGCCAAAGGTACTGACCATCAATGAACGGCAAACGCTGGTATTAGATGCTCCCGTGCTGTCGGCGGGCATTACGGCGGGGAATCCATCGCTGGATTCAGAAAATGGCCGGCTGCGTGCTTCTTCCGTTGTCAGCAACGACGCTTCACACGCGGTCACCGTGCATTACCGTTTCTATTGGTATGATGAAAACGGGCTGGACGTGTTGCCGTTTGAGGACCTGCAGTCTATTGAAATCCCACCACAGACGGAAATGACGGTTTTTTCAACGCGTAGCAGTCCCACTGCGCGTCAGGTCCGTCTTCATCTGTTTTTGTAATGCTGTGCTGAGAGAGAGAATATGAAAAAGTACCTAGGGGTGATACTGGCGGCATTGGTCCTGACAGGCTGCCCCAGCCGTCCACCGGAACCGACTGAACCGCCTGCGACTATTGAGCCCGTTGAGCCGCAAGTGCCGACCACGCCAACGCCGCCGCCGGGGGAATCCGTACCGCAACCGCCGAAAATCCAGACGCTGAACTGGGAAGCCAGCATTAATCCGCTGGTGGCGCAGATGCTGAAAGCCGATGGCGTCACGCCGGGCAGCATACTGCTGGTGGATAGTGTGAAAAACAATACCACCGGCTCCCTGCCGATCGCGAAAGCGACAGGCGCGCTGTACAGCGCGTTATCTTCAGGCAAGGCGTTTACGCTGGTACCGCGCGAGCAGTTGGCCGCCGCGAAACAAACGCTGGGGCTGTCCGTTGACGACAGCTTAGGATCGCGCAGTAAAGCGATTGGCCTGGCACGTTATGTCAGCGCGCAGTATGTGCTGTACAGCGACGTCAGCGGTGATGTGAAATCGCCGCAGATCGACATGCAACTGATGCTGGTGCAGACCGGCGAAATTGTGTGGTCAGGCAATGGCGCCGTTCAGCATTAAGCAGGCAGGTATCCAGCAACAGCTGACGGCGGCGATCCAGAAGCATTTCCCCGCTGTAGAGATAGCGGATATTCGCTTTGAGTTGGTTGGCGGGTTGAGTAGTAAAAGCTGGCGTATCCGCGGGCCGGGCATCGAATGGCTTGCGCGACGACAGTCGCCAACCGAGCGAAAGATGGGCGTCGATCGCCAGCGAGAGTTTGCCCTGCTGCGGCAGATGTCCGCGATAGGGCTTGCGCCACGGCCGCTACTGTGGCGCGACGGCTGGCTCATTGTCGAATGGGTGCCGGGGCGTGTCGCCACGTCTGATGAATTCCTGATGATGCTGGCTAATGGTGAAGTGGCGCGGACGCTGTCTCAGCTTCATCGCCTGCCGCGTAGCGGCTATCCCCTCGATCTTAAAATGCTATTCGCTCAACACTGGCAGTTGATGGATCCGCACCGCCGTACGCCCGCGCTGTTGCGCGCCCACCATTATTTTCAGCGTGCGGCATTACCCACCCCTCTAGCGCTGGCGCCTCTCCATCTGGATGTGCATGCGGAAAACCTGCTGATTACGCCACAAGGAACGATGCTGATTGACTGGGAATACGCCTCAGATGGCGATGTTGCCTTTGAACTGGCGTTTATTGTGCGAGCCAGCCAGATGGAAAGCCTGGCGCAAACGCATTTTCTACAGAGCTACCAGCGATATCGGCGAGGGTTTTCCGTGAGCCGCCTTCAGCAACAGATGACGCAGTGGTTCCCTTGGGTCGATTATCTGGTATTGATGTGGTTTGAGATACGCTGGCAGCAAACGAAGAATTCCGAATTTTTAGCGGACATTCCCGCACTTTATCATCGGTTACAATCAGGCCACCGGTTACAAACAGGCTGACGATGTGGCTTTTGTCATCGTAGTTATTTTACTCAGTAGTACATGTTAAAGAATGAGGTTTTTGTGGGTCCGGTAATGTTAGATGTCGCCAGCTATGAGCTGGATGCGGAAGATCGTGAAGTATTGGAACACCCGCTGGTTGGCGGCGTTATCCTGTTTACCCGTAATTTTCATGATGCGGCGCAGTTGCGTGAGCTAGTGCGACAAATCCGCGCGGCGTCGCGCGAGCGTCTTGTTGTCTCTGTCGATCAGGAAGGCGGACGCGTTCAGCGTTTTCGCGATGGCTTTACTCGACTGCCTGCTGCGCAGGCGTTTGCGGCATTAAATAGTGCGGTAGAAGCGCAACGTCTGGCGGAAGAGGGCGGATGGCTGATGGCGGCAGAAATGATCGCAATGGATATCGACATTAGCTTTGCACCGGTGCTGGATATCGGCCACCAGAGCGCGGCGATTGGCGAACGTTCGTTTCATGAACAGCCGGAGATCGCGCTGGCGGTGGCGCAGAGCTTTATTCGCGGTATGCACAGTGCAGGCATGAAGGTCACGGGCAAGCACTTCCCCGGCCACGGTGCGGTCAGCGCCGATTCACATAAAGAAACGCCGCGCGATCCGCGTCCGCTTGCGGAAATTCGCGCACACGACATGTCGATTTTTAAAGAACTGATTCAACGCCAGCAGTTGGATGCCATCATGCCTGCTCATGTGATTTACACAGAGGCCGATCCGCGTCCAGCCAGTGGGTCGCCATACTGGCTCAAAACGGTGCTGCGTGACGAACTGGGTTTTGATGGCATCATTTTCTCTGACGACCTTTCGATGGAAGGTGCGGCGGTGATGGGGAGTTACCCCGAGCGTGCGCAGGCGGCATTGCAGGCAGGATGTGACATGATTCTGGTCTGCAATCATCGGGCGGGCGCGGTCAGCGTGCTGGATAACCTGTCCCCGGTCAAAGCGGAGCAACTAACGCGCCTATATCATCAGGGTTCGTTTTCTCGTCGGGAACTGCTGGATTCGCCACGCTGGAAGCAGGCGAATCAGGCGCTCACATTACTCAGCGAGCGCTGGCAGGCGCATAAAAATGGCGAGAAATAGGCAACCCAGTCTGTGGTGAGGATGAAAGATGATTATCTATTTACACGGTTTTGACTCGACCAGCCCCGGCAACCATGAAAAGGTTCTGCAACTTCAATTTATTGATGAAGATGTCAGGCTGATTAGCTACAGCACACTGCATCCGCGTCATGACATGCAACACCTGCTAAAGCAGGTGGACAAGATGATTCAGCATTCTGACGACGATCGCCCGCTGATCTGCGGCGTGGGGTTGGGCGGTTTCTGGGCTGAACGAGTTGGCTTCCTGTGTGACATACGACAGGTCATCGTCAATCCTAACCTGTTCCCGCAGGAAAACATGGGGGGGAAAATCGATCGCCCGGAAGAGTATCTGGATATCGCCACCAAGTGCGTGGCGAATTTTCGTGAAAAGAACCGCGATCGCTGCATGGTGATGCTCTCCCGTCATGATGAAATGCTTGATAGCCAGCGCAGCGCGCAGATGCTGGGAGCGTATTATGAGATCGTCTGGGACGATATTCAGACGCATAAATTCAAAAGTATCTCCCCCCATTTGCAGCGGATCAAAGCCTTCAAAACGCTGGGTTAAGCCTGTCCAAGCGATGATGTGTTAACCGCCGCGAGTTATTCCTTCTGATACCCTCTTTTGGAGGCTGTCAGGGGAATCACGCGATTTATTTACTTTCCTTAGTGCGTATAGCGACGCATTTGCGCACGATTCAGCATTTTTTCTTCACACAGACCTCCGCTAATTCACTGAAATAAAGATGGAATTTTCCTGATAAAAACCTGGGTGACAAAATAAATTGATATATATCAATTTTGGTATGACCAAATAACCTAGCGTGCTATTCTTGCTGCAGATATCAGGCTTAACTTACGCGAACCCTATGTTATATAAGGATATTATTTTTTACTCTTTATTAACCATTGGTTCACATTTTTAGGGGGTCATTTTGACATCACCAACCAAAAAAATTGTCATTGTCGGCGGGGGAGCTGGCGGACTTGAACTCGCAACGAGTTTGGGCCACAAGTTAGGACGCAAGAAAAAAGCGGAAATCACGCTGGTGGATCGTAACCACAGCCACCTGTGGAAACCGTTGCTGCATGAAGTGGCAACGGGCTCTCTGGACGACGACATGGATGCGCTGAGCTATCTGGCGCACGCCCGTAATCACTATTTTCAGTTCCAACTGGGCATGCTGACGGATATCGACCGCGAGCAGCAGCAGATCCAACTGGCTGAAGTGTGTGACGAGCAAGGCGAGGTGCTGGTGGCGGCGCGTCGTATCCCGTATGACATTTTGGTGGTGGCGTTAGGCAGCGCCTCAAATGATTTCGGTACGCCGGGTGTGAAAGATCACTGTATTTTCCTGGATAACCCGAAACAAGCCCGCCGTTTCCATAACGAAATGCTGAATTTGTTCCTGAAATTCACGGCGAATCAGGACGAAAAAGAGCGGGTGAATATCGCGATTGTGGGCGGCGGTGCGACGGGCGTTGAGCTGTCTGCGGAACTGCATAACGCGGTGAAACAGCTGCACAGCTACGGCTTTGACGGGCTGGATAACCAAACGCTGAATGTCACACTGGTGGAAGCCGGCGAACGCATTTTACCTGCGCTGCCGCCGCGCATTTCTGCGGCTGCACATCAGGAGTTGAATAATATTGGCGTTCGAGTGCTGACGAAAACCATGGTGACTAGCGCAGAAAGCGGCGGTCTGAATACGAAGGACGGTGAGTTTATCGAAGCCGACCTGATGGTTTGGGCGGCAGGTATCAAGGCACCGGATGCGATGAAAGAGATTGCCGGTCTGGAAACGAACCGGATTAACCAGTTAGTGGTTGAACCGACGCTACAGACGACGCGCGATCCCAACATTTTCGCTATCGGCGACTGTGCCTCCTGTCCGCAGGAAGGCGGCGGCTTCGTACCACCCCGTGCGCAAGCGGCGCACCAGATGGCGTCACGTTGCCACAGCAACATCATCGCATTGCTGAACGGACAGACACTGAAACCTTACGTCTATAAAGATCACGGTTCGCTGGTCTCGCTGTCTAAATTCAGTACGGTTGGCAGCCTGATGGGGAACCTGATGCGTGGCTCTGTGATGGTAGAAGGGCGGATTGCACGTTTCGTTTATATCTCCTTGTATCGTATGCATCAGGTTGCTTTACATGGCTATGTGAAAACGGGCTTGATGATGTTGGTCGGTGGGATCAACCGGGTGATTCGCCCGCGCCTGAAGCTGCATTAATCCACCGCGGCTGACAGCTTTCTGATACGGGCGTGGACGCGATTTCACGCCCGTATTCTTTTTTATCATCGGCTCGTTATCTTTGCGCCATACCTGTCCCTTTCACTAATCTGCCCATATTTACAGCATTCTGTGCGTAATGTTATTCATCACTCCTCCGGCTACGTCACCGTCATAACAGTATAAAATATCGTCCTATTACCAATTCCAGTTAAGATAATTCCCAAATGGTGCTTTTGTGTTACGAAACTGACACTTTTGGTTAATTAGTCTTATTGCGAGAGTGTGAAACATTGTGCAGACTTTCCACTGTTTACAGATGGCGTAGCACGCACGCCGAAAATTCTGAATGCGGGTATTCAGAAGGAACCATCGGATTCATCGCGTTAAACGCGAGTTGGCGTAAAGCAAATCTTACGGCGGAATTGCAGATGGGGAATGCGTGAGAATAGATTCGGGAGGTATCCTGTGAACAAATCAATGTTAGCGGGTGTAGGTATTGGTGTGGCTGCGGCATTGGGTGTGGCGGCGGTGGCGAGTATGGATGTGTTCTCCTCTAAACCTCAGTTTGCACAGGTGCTAACGGCAACACCAATCAAAGAAACGGTAAAAACACCTCGTCAGGAGTGCCGTAACGTGACGGTTACGCATCGTCGTCCGGTACAGGATGAACACCAGATCGCCGGTTCGGTTCTGGGTGCGGTGGCCGGTGGCGTTTTGGGTCATCAGATTGGTGGCGGGCGTGGTAAAGATATCGCGACGGTCGCGGGCGCGTTGGCTGGTGGCTATGCGGGTAACCGTGTACAAAGCGGCATGCAGGAAAATGATACGTATACGTCACAGCAACAGCGTTGCCAGACGGTGTACGACAAATCACAAAAAGTTTTAGGCTATGATGTCACCTATAAAATCGGCGACCAGCAGGGCAAAATCCGCATGGATCGCGATCCGGGCACACAAATTCCAGTGGACAGGAATGGTCAATTAATCCTGAATCAGCAGAGCTAATTTGTCCTGACGTCCACATTTTTGCGCTGACACCATCTCTAAAAACCGCGAGCCACCTGAAGAAGGTGCTCGCGGTTTTTTTCATGAATCGATCGTGCTGTGCCCGACCTGCGTCATGCTCAGGGATAACAGTAAGGCGACTGTGGCGCACCCACCAGTCAGCCAAAGCGTTGTGAGTAGTCCTGCGCTATCCACGACCTGACCGCCAATCCATGATCCGAGCGCGATGCCAACATTGAAAATGCCAACATACAGCGCGGCGGCGATCTCCACAGCGCGCGGCGCAGCCTTCATCATCCATGTCATCAGCCCGACGGACACGCCGCCGTAGGCCAGTCCCCAGATCAGCAGCGTCACGACGCCGCCACTGTGTGAGCCACCGATGGTCAGAAACAGTATTGGGGTCAACAGCAGCCCCAGCGCAATAGCCATCAAGGCCAGCACCGTGCGCCGTGCCGCGATGAGGCCCGCCAAAAAATTACCGACGATGCCTGCCATGCCATAGGCGAATAGCAATGCGCCAATCCATCGCGCATCGAATCCTGATATCGATAGCAGCAGCGGCCGGACGAAGGTAAAGGCCATGAAGTGTCCGGCTACCAGTAACAGCGTCAGAATCAGCCCGGCGATCAGGACGGCCATTGCCAGCGTGGGAATGCTGCCAGCGACCAACAGAGGCAGCGTGGTGATTGTCGTTGCCAGCCCGCCCAGCAACAGCAGGCGGTGCAGGGCGGTTCGCAGCTTGAGTGCGCCGAACAGCAGCCCGGCCAGACAGGAACCTACGGCATACGCCGACAAGATCAGACTGGCCGCCGCTGGCCACTCTCTCGTGGCACAGCGACAATACATACATGGCGTATGAATAAAAACATATATTCATACGAAGTGAATGTAAATAATCATACGTTTTGTATGTAAAGGAGTGGCGATGGTTCGTCGTACCCGTGCTGAAATGGAAGAAACCCGCGCTACGCTGCTGGCGACCGCCCGTAAGGTCTTCAGCGAACGCGGCTATGCTGATACCTCAATGGACGATCTCACCGCGCAGGCGAGCCTGACCCGTGGGGCGCTTTATCACCATTTTGGTGACAAGAAAGGGCTGTTGGCGGCGGTGGTGGAACAGATCGATGCCGAGATGGATGAACGACTGCAAGCCATTTCCGACACCGCTGAGGATGCCTGGGACGGTTTTCGGCGTCGTTGCCGCGCCTATCTGGAAATGGCGCTGGAGCCGGAGATTCAGCGGATTGTATTGCGCGATGCGCGTGCAATTCTGGGCGGTGCTTCGCCAGATTCACAGCGTCATTGCGTTGAGTCGATGCAGCGGCTGATCGATAACCTTATCCGGCAGGGCGTAGTGGCTGAAGCCTATCCACAGGCGTTGGCATCGTTAATTTACGGCAGTCTCGCTGAAGCAGCGTTCTGGATTGCGGACGGAGAGGATGGTAATGCGCGGCTGGCACAAGGCCTTGCCGCGCTGGAGTTATTACTGCGTGGGCTGTTGATCACGCCACGATAATCGGTGACATCGTTACCTTATGAAGCACAACTTTTCTCTGGCTTAGCCACGAAAAATGATCTCTGCCCAGCGCGCCAGACCGGCGGTAACGGAACCAAAGTCGTTGCCGCTGGCGATAGGAATATCTGGAAGCAGTTGTTGAATAGCCTGACGCAGCAGAGGAGAGCGGGCGCTACCGCCAGTCAGGTAGATCACTTCCGGGCGAGTTTGGCTGGTTTCTAACGCCAGCGTTACCTGCTGCTGAATGCGGCTCAGAGGATTATCGATTGCGACGTTGAGCTCATCCGCATGAATGCGTGTCGCCAGACCCGATTCGATAAAGTGTAAATCGGCTGCCGTTTCCGCTTGATTGGACAGCGCAATTTTGCTCTCTTCCGCCACCTGAATCAGACGGTAGCTCAGGCGCTGTTGCCATACCGTCAGCAGTCTTTTTACCTGCTCAGGCTGGCGTGCATCGCGGATCATGTCATTGATTAATGTGCGGCTGGCGGTGCTATGAAACTCTTTTTGTGCCGGAATATCGTTAATCGCAACGGCATTCCACCAGGTCATGATCGGCAGGGCGATGCCTTTTTCTGTCTCGCTATTCATGCCAAGCAGCGGCATCAGCTGTTTGAACGCCAGCATGATGTCTAGATCGTTACCGCCGACGCGGCAGCCGCTGTGCCCTAACAGACTTTGTGCGCGTTCTTGCTGCTTATGCCACTCTGGCCCCATCAGCAGCATGGAGCAGTCGGTGGTTCCGCCGCCGATATCCACGACCAGCACGCGTGTTTCTTTCGTCAATGTCGATTCAAAATCCAGTCCGGCAGCGACGGGTTCAAACTGAAAGACAACGTCTTCAAATCCGGCGCGATGTGCCGCGCGATCTAAAATCCCTTGCGCCTGCTGGTTAGCTTCTTCCCCGCCGATACTCTGGAAGTTAATCGGACGACCGATCACGGCCTGACGAATAGGCTGGTCAAGCTGGCTTTCTGCCTGCGTGCGGATATGCAGCATCATGGCGCAAACCAGATCTTCAAACAGTGCAATCTGCTGCGCTTTCAGGCCGACAGCCCCGAGGAAGGACTTCGGCGATTTAACGAACCAGGTCTCTTCCGGGTCATCCATATAGTGGCGTAACGCCTCGCGCCCGAACTTCACGCTATCAGGCTGCACGCGAATATCTTCTTCGCGGTTGTAGCTGATGGCGCGCTTGAGCAGTAGCGCGTTCTCGCCCTCTGCGTTGACCTGATGGTGCCGCCATAACCACTCGCTGACGGCTTCACGCACAGGTGCGCACAGCAGAGAGGAAAGATAAGGCGAATCCTTTTCCAGCGACAGGAGCCGTGGTGTACCTGAATCCATCACTGCCACGGAACAGTTCGCCGTGCCGTAGTCAAAACCGATAAACATCGTCGTGCCCCATGCCATAAAAAATTTTCGGGAGAAATTTTTAACGTCGCACCTGCGACGGCCCAGAAGGGTGGCCACCAAGGATGGCAGGCCATAAAAAAAGGTGGCGACTTTACTGCGTTACGACGGTGCTTGTAAAGGCGGATGAAGTGAAAGAGATATGTTTGCTGACGAGGCGGGAACCCGTAGGTTCCCGTTTTTATCGTGAAAACGGCTTACGCCGCCAGCGTATGCTGCGCCATATTTCCCAGCAGCGAACCGATGAATTCAATGCGTTTTGGGCGATCGCTCAAATCCTTCATGAATTTCAGGCGAGTTGGGCCATCAAGGCGGTAGGTGCCCGGATCGCGCTGTAACAGACCGATGAGGTGAGACGGATCAACGCGATTTTGCTCACTGAATTCGATAAATCCACCTTTCTCATTGCCTTCAATACGGCGAATACCCAGCGCCTGTGCCTGCTGGCGCAGGGCGGCAATCTGCAACAGATAGCGGCTGGCATCGGGAAGGAGACCGAAACGATCGATCAGCTCGACCTTCAATTCATCCAGTTCGTCGGCGGTTTTCGCGCTGGCAATACGTTTGTACAGCGACAGCCGCGTATTGACGTCGGGAATGAAATCGTCGGGCAGCAGGGCAGGCAACCGTAATTCGACGTCGGTCTGGCTGTTGATCAAATCTTCCAGCGACGGCTCCCGGCCTGCTTTCAGCGCATCGACGGCGCTTTCCAGTAGTTCCATATACAGTGAGAAACCGACGCTGGTCATCTGCCCGCTCTGGTCTTCTCCGAGCAGTTCGCCTGCGCCACGGATTTCCAGATCGTGCGTGGCCAGTGCAAAACCGGCACCGAGGTCTTCCAGTGAGGCGATCGCTTCCAGACGTTTCTGCGCATCGGTGCTCATCGCTTTGGGGTTTGGCGTCAGCAGATAGGCATAAGCCTGATGGTGGGAACGTCCGACGCGACCGCGCAACTGGTGCAACTGTGCCAGACCGAAGTGGTCGGCACGCTCGATGATGATGGTGTTGGCGCTCGGGATGTCGATCCCAGTTTCGATGATGGTGGTACACACCAGCACGTTAAAACGCTGATGGTGGAAGTCGTTCATGACTCGCTCCAGCTCGCGTTCGCGCATCTGGCCGTGGCCGATAGCGATGCGCGCTTCCGGCACCAGCTCCGCCAGTCGCTGGGTGGCTTTCTCAATATTTTCGACATCGTTATAAAGGTAATACACCTGACCTCCGCGTAGAATTTCACGCAGGATGGCTTCGCGCACCACCAGATTGTCATATTCGCGCACGAACGTTTTTACCGCTAAACGACGGGCAGGGGGCGTGGCGATAATCGACAGATCGCGCATCCCGCTCATCGCCATGTTGAGCGTACGCGGAATTGGCGTGGCGGTGAGCGTCAGGATATCGACATTCGCCCGCATTGCTTTGATGCGCTCTTTGTGACGCACGCCGAAGCGGTGTTCTTCGTCCACAATCAGCAGCCCTAAGTCGCGCCAGCGCACGTCGCTCTGCAATAGCTTATGGGTACCGATCAGAATATCGACTTTGCCTTCCTGCGTTTCTTCCAGCACCTGAGTTTGCTCACGGGCGCTACGGAAGCGGGAGATCATTTCAATCTTTACCGGCCAGTTGGCAAAGCGATCGCGGAAGTTGTCAAAATGCTGCTGCGCCAACAGCGTCGTCGGCACCAGTACGGCAACCTGCTTATGGTTTTCGACCGCCAGAAACGCGGCGCGCATTGCCACTTCGGTTTTACCAAAGCCGACATCGCCACACACCAGACGGTCCATCGCCAGCGGCTGGCACATATCGCTCAACACGGCGTTGATAGCCTGCGCCTGATCGGGCGTGGTCTCGAAGGGGAAACTTTCGCAGAAAAGCTGATATTGCGTTTTATCATGCTTAAAGGCAAAACCGCTTTTCGCCGCGCGTTGCGCATAAACATCCAACAGTTCGGCGGCGACATCGCGCACTCTTTCTGCTGCTTTTTGCCGCGCGCGCGACCACGCATCGCCACCCAGTTTATGCAGCGGCGCATTCTCATCGGCACCGCCTGCGTAGCGGCTGATCAAATGCAGTGAGGAAACGGGGACATACAGCTTGTCCTCGCCCGAATAGGTCAAAATCAGGTATTCGGCTTTGATGCCACCGGCTTCCAACGTGGTCAACCCGGCATAGCGGCCAACGCCATGTTCGAGATGGACAACGGGTTGCCCCGGCCGCAGCTCCGCCAGATTGCGGATCAGCGTATCGGTATTGATCGTGCGGCGATTATCCTGACGGCGGCGGCTGACGCGTTCGCCCAGCAGATCGCTTTCGCAGATTAAGGCCCGCTGGCGCAGCGTGTCGATAAAACCGTGCTCACTGGCGCCGATGATCAGGTAAGTGCCACGCTCCTGCGCCTGCTCCAACGTGCTGATGAGCGTAGGGTTCAGTTTGATGCGTGCCAGCAGTTCCTGGAGCGTTTCGCGACGGCCTTCACTCTCAACGGAGAAAATGACCTGACCGTCGGACTGTTCGATAAAGCGGCGCAGCGCATCTAACGGGGATTTTTGCTGATGCTGAATCGCCAGTTCCGGCAGCGGCAGATAGGCAAGATTCACGTTGGCGGCTTTTTCCGGCAGCGTATCAGTTCTCAACTGCACGCGCGGCCACGCTTTCAGCTCCGTGAACAGGCCATCTACTCGTAACCAGAGTGAGTCTGACGGCAGCAGCGGACGCATGGGATCGACACGGCGGCTTTCAAAACGCTGCTGAATATCCTGCCAGAAGCGCTCGGCACTCTGTTCGATATTGCCGGTATTGACGATCAGCGTATTGTCCGGGAAGTAGCTGAACAGCGACGGCAGCGGTTCGCCAAAGAATAACGGCTGCCAGTATTCGATCCCCGCGGGCCAGACGCCTTTGCTGACCTGCTGGTAAAGGTGCTCTGCGTCGCGCCGTACCTCGAACTGTTCGCGCCACTGGCTGCGAAAAAGCTCGATGGCGGCTTTATCCGTCGGGAACTCGTGGGCAGGCAGCAAATTAATGTGCGGCACTTCATTCAGCGTGCGCTGTGTATCCACATCGAACAGACGCAGGCTGTCGATCTCGTCATCAAAGAAATCGATACGGTAGGGCTCTTCGCTCCCCATGGGGAACAGATCCAGCAGCGCGCCGCGCGTGGCATATTCACCGTGTTCCATGACCTGATCGACACTGCGATAGCCCGCCTGCTCCAACTGCGAACGCAGCTTATCGCGCGAAAGGCGTTGGCCTTTTTTCAACACCAGCGCATGGCCGTGCAGGAAACTGTGCGGACAAACGCGCTGCATCAGCGTGTTGACCGGCAGAATCAGAACGCCGCGCGTCATGTTGGGAAGCTGGTAAAGGGTGGAAAGGCGGGTCGAAATAATTTCCTGATGCGGAGAAAAACTATCGTAGGGCAGCGTTTCCCAGTCAGGCAACGTGGTGACGTGCTGGTCGGTAAATTGCTGAATCTCATCGCGTAAGCGCAGAGCATTTTGCATATCAGGGGCGATAAGTACCACCAGCCCGGCGTGGCGTTCAATAATTTCTGCACATTCAACGGCGCAGGCAGCGCCGGTTAACTGGCCCAGCAGGCGCTGCTCACCGGCTTTGGATGGCAGCGAATAACGGTAATTTTCAGGCATCATCTGATTATCGGGTCTCGCCTCCCTGCATCCGGCCAGGAATAAGAAAAAGCCGTAGAGTGAGGGTGTTAGGGTTCCATAAAGCAGTACTACCCTTTATTATCCTTGATCACTTTGCTTTGGCAACCTTATCCAGACGGATTTCATGTATCAACCTGTCGCTTTATTTATTGGCCTGCGCTACATGCGTGGGCGCGCATCAGACCGCTTCGGCCGGTTTGTCTCCTGGTTATCCGCCATTGGTATCACGCTGGGCGTGATGGCGCTGGTCACCGTGCTTTCCGTGATGAATGGCTTCGAGCGCGAACTGGAAGGCAATATTCTGGGCGTGATGCCTCAGGCGGTCATCACTACGCCGCAAGGTTCGCTGAACCCGGCGTTGATTCCTGCTTCCTCCTTAGACTCGCTGGAAGGCGTGACGCGCATTGCGCCGTTGACGACGGGTGATGTGGTGCTGCAAAGCGCACGTAGCGTCGCCGTAGGCGTGATGTTAGGGATTGATCCTGACGAGCAGGAACCGCTGTCGCGTTATCTGGTTAATGTCAAACAGCAGCAACTGCAATCCGGTCAATATCAGGCCATTTTGGGCGAGAAACTGGCCGAACAACTGGGGGTCAAAGCGGGCGATCAGATTCGCATGATGGTGACGAGCGCCAGCCAACTGACGCCGATGGGGCGTATTCCCAGCCAGCGTATCTTCACCGTTGCTGGCACCTTTGCGGCGAACAGCGAAGTGGATAGCTACCAACTGCTGGTGAACCAGCAGGATGCCTCTCGCTTGATGCGCTACCCGGCGAACGACATTACCGGCTGGCGTCTGTGGCTGGAAAAGCCGCTGTCGGTTGATACGCTGAGCACGCAAACGCTGCCGGAAGGCACGGTCTGGAAAGACTGGCGCGAACGTAAAGGCGAACTGTTTCAGGCCGTGCGTATGGAGAAAACATGATGGGGCTGTTGCTCAGCCTGATCGTGGCGGTGGCCGCTTTCAATATTATTACCTCGCTGGGTTTACTGGTGATGGAAAAACAGGGTGAAGTCGCCATTTTGCAAACGCAGGGGCTGACTCAACGCCAGATTATGGCGGTGTTTATGGTGCAGGGGGGCAGCGCTGGCGTGATTGGCGCGTTGTTAGGGGCATTGCTGGGAACGTTATTGGCCAGCCAACTGAATACGCTGATGCCAATATTGGGCGTATTGCTGGATGGTGCCGCGTTGCCAGTGGATATTGACCCCGCGCAGGTGGTGACTATTGCCATTTCCGCGATGGTGATTGCCCTCTTATCGACACTTTACCCGTCATGGCGCGCTGCCGCCGTTCAACCCGCTGAGGCTTTACGTTATGAGTGATTTACCGTTATTGCAGTGTAATAACCTGTCCAAGCGCTATCAGGACGGCAACCTGTCTACCGATGTGTTGCGCGATGTCTCTTTTGAGATGGGCTGCGGGGAGATGATGGCGATCGTCGGGAGCTCGGGGTCGGGTAAAAGTACGCTACTGCATATGTTGGGCGGGTTGGATACGCCAACGTCAGGCGAAGTCATCTTCAAAGGTCAGCCGCTAGGTACGCTCTCGGCAGCGGCAAAAGCCGATTTGCGCAATCGCGAGCTGGGCTTCATTTATCAGTTTCATCACCTGCTACCCGATTTTACCGCGTTGGAAAACGTCGCAATGCCGCTGCTGATTGGCAAAGTGCCAACATCGCAGGCGCAGGATAAAGCACGCGAAATGCTGGCGGCTGTCGGGCTGGAAGCGCGCAGCCACCACCGTTCGTCTGAGCTGTCCGGCGGTGAGCGGCAGCGTGTCGCCATCGCCAGAGCGCTGGTTAACAGCCCGTCGCTGGTGCTGGCGGACGAACCAACGGGTAACCTCGATCAGCGCACGGCGGATACTATTTTTGAACTACTGGGAGAGCTGAACGTCCGGCAGGGCACCGCTTTTCTGGTGGTGACACACGATCTGCAACTGGCTAGCCGACTGAATCGCCAACTGGAAATGCGCGACGGTCAGTTGCAGCAGGAACTGACCCTGATGGGGGCGCGGCAATGACATTTACTCCGCTCTCGTTGCTGATTGGCCTGCGCTTTAGCCGTGGCCGTCGGCGTGGCGGCATGGTTTCGCTGATTTCGGTCATTTCGACGCTGGGGATCGCCCTCGGCGTCGCGGTGCTGATTCTTGGCCTGAGCGCAATGAATGGCTTTGAGCGTGAACTGAATAACCGCGTTCTTGCCGTGGTGCCGCACGGTGAGATCGCACCGGTCAATCAGCCTTTTGACGGCTGGCAGGACATGCTGCCGAAAATAGAGCAGGTGCCCGGCGTGGCAGCAGCGGCGCCTTATATCAATTTCACCGGGCTGTTGGAGAACGGTGCCAAACTTCAGGCGGTTCAGGTAAAAGGCGTCGATCCGCAGCAGGAGAAACGTCTTAGCGCGTTGCCCAACTATGTGCTTAATGATGCCTGGCAGCGGTTCCGCGCGGGCGAACAGCAGGTCATTATTGGGCAAGGCGTGGCAAAGGCGCTGAATGTGGCTGAAGGGGATTGGGTTACGGTGATGATCCCGAACAGCGATCCGGAAATGAAGCTGATGCAGCCTAAACGTATCCGGCTGCACGTCAGTGGCATTTTACAACTGAGCGGCCAGCTCGATCACGGTCTGGCGCTGATTCCGCTTGCCGATGCCCAGCAGTATCTGGATATGGGACAGAGCGTAACGGGTATCGCGATCAAGGCTAAGGATGTTTTTTCTGCCAATAAACTGGTGCGCGATGCGGGCATGGTCACAAAGGCCTATGTCACTATTCGCAGTTGGATTGGCACCTATGGTTATATGTACCGAGACATCCAGATGGTGAGAACTATCATGTATCTGGCGATGATCCTGGTGATTGGCGTGGCCTGTTTTAATATTGTTTCAACGCTGGTGATGGCGGTGAAGGACAAAAGCAGCGATATCGCCGTCCTGCGTACGCTGGGAGCGTCAGACGGGCTGATTCGGTCTATCTTTGTATGGTACGGGTTATTGGCTGGGCTGCTGGGCAGCGTGATTGGGGCGGTGATCGGTGTGATCGCAACCTTGCAACTCACCCCAATTATTCACGGTATTGAAGCACTTATCGGCCATAAACTGCTGTCTGGTGATATCTATTTTATTGATTTTCTGCCGTCGGAATTGCACCTGATGGATGTCTTTATCGTATTAGGAACCTCACTGGTGTTGAGTCTGATTGCCAGTTGGTATCCGGCACGGCGCGCCAGCCGGATTGACCCTGCCCGCGTGCTGAGCGGACAGTAAGCCAAGCCAACGCACATGCGGCTTGAGAGATGACGGGGATAGTCCCTATCGTGTGAGACGCGATCACACCCTAAGGAGCAGTCATGTACTACGGTTTTGACATGGGCGGCACGAAAATTGAGCTGGGCGTGTTCGATGCGGCGCTGAACAACGTGTGGCAAAAGCGGGTGCCGACCCCACGCAATCATTATGATGAGTTGCTCACCACGCTGGTTGATCTGGTTCATGAAGCGGATGCACAAACCGGAGTACAAGGAAAGGTCGGTATCGGCGTACCGGGGTACAGACTGGGCGGGAAGGGACGCTATTTACCGCTAACCTGCCTGCGGCGATGGGGAAGCCGTTACGTACGGATTTGTCACAGCGTTTGCAGCGGGATGTTCGCCTCAGCAACGATGCCAACTGTTTTGTACTGTCTGAAGCCTGGGACGCGGAGTTTCGTTCGTATCCTGTCGTGTTGGGGATGATTCTGGGCACGGGGTTGGGGGGCGGTCTGGTAATTAACGGGCGTCCGGTTGAAGGGCGCAACGGCATTGCCGGTGAGTTTGGCCATATCCGCCTGCCGTCCGATGCGTTGGATATCATCGGTGCCGACATTCCCCGCGTGAAGTGCGGCTGCGGGCAATTTGGCTGTATTGAGAATTATATTTCCGGGCGCGGTTTTGAGTGGCTGTACGAACATCTGTATGGCGAAGCCCTGCCAGCCGTGACCATCATTCGACACTATCGTGGCGGCGAGGAAAAAGCGCTGGAGTTTGTCGATCGCTTTATGGATTTATTGGCGGCCTGTCTGGGTAATCTGTTGACCCTGTTCGATCCGCATTTGCTGGTGCTGGGCGGCGGTTTGTCGAATTTTGATGAAATTTATCAAATTCTACCAACGCGTCTTCCTGCACGACTTTTACCGATTGCGAAACTGCCACGCATAGAGAAAGCGCGTCACGGTGATGCGGGCGGCGTACGTGGCGCGGCGTTGCTACACTTAATGGATAACTAGCTGGAGAAAGTATGTATACGCGTCAACGATTAGGGCGTTTTCATAAGGGAAAGCGTATGCGGCAACAGCGTCTTCGTGCGCGTATTTTCCATCGTGATTATCTGGCGGCAAGCGAAGTGAAAAAACCGCGTGTGGTGGTACTGACGGGGGCAGGTATTTCAGCGGAGTCGGGCATTCGTACCTTTCGTGCGGCCGATGGCCTATGGGAAGAACATCGCGTTGAAGATGTCGCGACGCCTGAAGGTTTTCAGCGTAACCCTGAGCTGGTGCAGGCATTTTATAACGCCCGTCGCCGTCAACTACAGCAGCCGGAGATTGTGCCGAATGCCGCGCATCTGGCATTGGCGAATCTGGAAGCGATGCTGGAAGATAACTTCCTGCTGATTACGCAAAACATCGATAACCTGCATGAACGTGCCGGTAGCCAGCGCGTCATTCATATGCACGGTGAGCTGCTGAAAATACGCTGTAGCCAAAGCGGGCAGATTTTTGAGTGGACGGACGATCTTGCCGTCGGTGAACGTTGCCACTGCTGTCAGTTTCCCGCGCCTTTACGTCCTCATGTGGTGTGGTTTGGTGAAATGCCGCTGCACATGGACAAAATTTACCATGCGCTGTCGCAGGCAGATTATTTTATTGCGATTGGCACATCGGGGCATGTGTATCCCGCTGCTGGCTTTGTCCATGAGGCGCATTCGCACGGTGCCTACACGCTGGAACTGAATCTGGAACCCAGCCAGGTGGAAAGCCAGTTTGATGAAAAAATTTATGGCCCCGCCAGTACCGTCGTGCCCGAGTTCGTCGCGGCCTGGCTGACGCGTGGTCAAAGCATCACGTTTTAAGCGTCAGCAAAAAGTGAAAACGTCATGAATCGTATGAGGACGGCGTTTTCTCTTTCCTATCGTTGCCGCAGCAGCATTCGTCAAGCTGATCGAACGGCAACATGGCGGTATGGTTAAAGAAACAATATTCACTCTCGCTACAGCGCGTATGCGCCGCGGTTTCTGTCGGCGAATCCGCCTGTGGCTGTTGGCTGTCATGGCGTGACGATGTTCCATGATGTGGCCGTGTTCCATGAAAAGATAAGGTTCGTCGGAAAAAGCCTAGCATAGCGTTACCCCCTCGGTATCCCATCACGGTATTAATGAGATACTTTCCTTAATGAGAGTTGTTCTCATCAATGTAAGCTAAGCGTAGTTGATTATCCGGTAAGGCGGGAATGACAATTGTCAAAATGTATATCCAAAATTGTTCTATTCACTCGTTATGCCTGAGTCGACAAAGGGTTAGATCGATTAGAACGTCCGTCTGGCTTCTGCCGCCAGCTCTTTTAGATAATGCAGGTTGCACAATTCCACCTGATGGCCCCGATAGGTAATGTGGCCTTGTCGCTTCCAGTCGGACATCAATCGGCTCAATGTCTCACCGCGCATCCCTAATGAAGTCGCAAGTTGCCCTCGGCTCACCGGTAATGTCAGTTGCTGAGTTTGCTGAATATGGTGCTGCCGCAGCAGATAATCTGCCAGACGCTGTGGCGCGGAGCTGGACGTCAGCCAGTCGATTTGGTTGATCGTCGAGTAGAGTTTCTTACCCAGATAGTTGAGTAAACGCAGCGCCAACTCCGGGCGCTGTAAACAGAACTGGTGAATATCCTGCCGTGGAATCATCAGCGTATGGCCGTCGCTCAGCGCGCGGATATTCATCGGGAAGCGGCCGTGGTCCATAAACACCGCCGCGATGGCGACAAATTCTCCGCGTTCAAACTGGCCGAAAATCTTCTCATCGCCGCCATAGGTATGGCGAAAAGCCTGCAACTTTCCCGTTTCAACCAGCAAACAGTGCTGCATTTTGTCGCCTTCGCGAAACAGGATGTCATCTTGCCGGAAAAACAGACGCTCGCTTTTTGCCAATAATTCGCACACCACATCGCTGGATTCACCGCGCATCCAGTCATGCTGAAACAGCACCTCGCCGTATTCATCGGGCGATAGCGCCTTTTTGACAAATGTCATTTGTCCTCCCAGAGAGGGGTATTACCATCAAGCTAGTAAATGAAAATAATAATCACTTGCATGGATTCGGCAAGCAAAATCACGACGCGCTGAATCGAAAATAGCGGAGCGTTTCCATGAAAGAAAGCACTCTTCCTATGGTACAGGCGCTGGCTTTGCATGAGTCGATTACCCCACTGAATTAAGGAGTGACAGTATGAGCGATCATGAAGCAGGGCATAAATTTTTAGCCCGGTTGGGGAAAAAACGTCTGCGCCCCGGCGGCAGGAAAGCAACCGAGTGGCTGCTCAGTCAGGCTGGGTTCCGGCAGGACAGCGTCGTGCTGGAAGTCGCCTGCAATATGGGCACGACGGCGATGGAAATCGCGTGCCGTTTTGGCTGTCAGGTTATCGGCGCGGATATGGATAAAGCGGCGTTAGAGAAGGCGCAGGAAAATGTCGCGGCAAACGGCCTGGCATCGCAGGTCACGATTATGCAGGCGAATGCGCTGGAGCTGCCGTTTCCCGATAATCACTTTGACGTAGTGATTAATGAAGCCATGCTGACGATGTATGCCGACAAGGCCAAAAGCCGCATCATTGCCGAATATTATCGCGTGCTGAAACCGGGGGGCCGCCTGATTACCCACGATATTATGCTGCTCTCCGAGAAGGATACCGGCGCATTACAGGCGGTGGAACAGATGCATAAAGCGATCAACGTGCATGCGCAGCCGATGCTGCGTGAGCGCTGGGTGACGCTGTTTCAGGAATGTGGTTTTAGCAAGGTCAGCTACGATAACGGTGCTATGACGCTGCTGACGCCACAGGGGCTGATTTATGATGAAGGGCTGGCTGGCGCGGCACGTATCGTAAAAAATGCGCTGAAGAAAGAAAACCGTGGCATGTTCTTCAACATGTTCCATACCTTCCGCCGCAATCGGAACCAGCTTAATTATATTGCGGTATGCAGCACGAAGTAGTGGCCGTATTCCTTTTGGCCGTGTAGCGGTAACAAGGAAAAAGCGTGTAAGGCAGGCGAAATCGTTTAACATACGTGACAGAACGTTATCTTAATTGCGCTTTTTTATTGCGCTGGATTCCTTGTTACGGTGAACAATGCAGCCATTATCGCCGGGTGATACCCCGCTAAAGCACGCGACGCCGTTGCCTCACTACAGTCAGCTAAAACAACAGCAGTACAGACGCGATCGTCGGAGTCTGGTACTGCTGTTGGCGTTTCTTGCGCTTACGCTGGTCGTCAGTCTGTGCGCCGGAGAGCGCTGGATTTGGCCGACGGCCTGGCTGGATGACGCTCAGCAACTCTTTGTCTGGCAACTGCGCTTGCCCAGAACGCTGGCTGTGATGCTGGTGGGCGCCAGTCTGGCGATGTCAGGCACCGTGATGCAGGCGGTTTTTGATAACCCATTGGCGGAACCAGGGCTGCTGGGCGTCGCGAACGGCGCAGGCGTAGCCTTAGTGCTGGCGGTACTGCTGGGACAGGGATTGCTGCCCGTCTGGACGTTAAGCCTGAGCGCGATTGCAGGTGCGCTGCTGATTACCTTTCTGTTGCTCCATTTTGCCCGCCGTCATATTTCCAACACTCGTTTATTACTCATTGGCATTGCGCTCGGGATTATCTGTAGCGCGGTGATGACCTGGGCCGTCTATTTCAGTACCAGTCTTGATTTACGCCAGTTGATGTACTGGATGATGGGGGGCTTCAGCGGCATTGACTGGCGGCACGGCTGGCTGATGTTGGCGCTCTTGCCGCTGTTGCTGTGGTTGAGCCGTCAGGGAGCCGTGCTGAACGGGTTGACGTTGGGTGAGATTCAGGCGCGTCAGTTGGGCATTCCGGTCTATCGCTGGCGTACGATTCTCGTACTGGTTATGGGCGTACAAGTTGGGCTGAGCGTGGCGCTGGCTGGCATCATCGCGTTTATTGGCTTGGTGATCCCACACATGTTGCGGTTGTGCGGGTTGACCGATCAGCGTTATTTATTAACGGGCTGTGCGTTGGCTGGCGGTGGTGTTCTACTGCTGGCGGATACGGTCGCGCGCGTAGCGCTGAGTTCAGCCGAGTTGCCGATCGGCGTGGTTACCGCTACGCTGGGATCGCCATGGTTTATCTGGTTGTTATTACGTAATCGGCTGTAGCGATAGGTCCTGTTTTATCCATTCTTATTGATCATTAAAGGGAGCAAAACGATGAGCACTGAAATCTATGCTATTCCGCTGACCACTATCGACGGGAAAGCGACAACGTTTGAGGCGTTTAAAGGGCAGGTGGCTTTAGTTGTTAACGTCGCCTCGCAATGCGGCCTGACTAAGCAATACGACGCGTTGGAAAAACTCTATGAGACCTATCGTGACAAAGGTCTGGTTGTGTTGGGATTCCCTTCCAATGAGTTTGCCGGGCAGGAACCGGGCTCAGAAGAAGAGATTCAGGCATTCTGCCGTGGGACGTTTGGCGTTCAGTTCCCGATGTTCAGCAAGATTGAAGTGAATGGCGAGAACCGTCATCCGCTGTATCAGCGCCTGATTCGTGAACAGCCGGAAGCCAACGGAACCTGGAAAAGTGACTTTTTTGCGCGTTTGGTCAATAAAGGTCGTAAGCCTAAGAACCCGGAAGATATCCTGTGGAATTTCGAAAAATTCCTGGTGGATCGCGAAGGGCGAGTGATTGATCGTTTTGCACCGGATATGGCACCTGATCATGACACTATCGTGAAAGCGATCGACGATGCGCTGGCAAAGTAATTGACGCGGCAGACTTCCCCGGTATTACAGCTGCGGCAGGCTGGCGTCTCGCCACGTTTGTCGCCGACAACGGCGGCGTGTCGTCGTGGTGAGTTGCTGCATATCATTGGCCCGAACGGGGCAGGGAAGAGTACCCTGCTGGCAAGAGCGGCAGGCCTGCTGGCGGGGGAAGGCGAGATCGATCTGGCTGGCACGCCGCTGTCGCAGTATACGGCGCCGGATTTAGCCGTACGACGCGCCTATCTGGCACAGCAGCAACCTCCTCTGGCGCTGATGCCGGTGTTTCAGTATTGGCAGTTGCATCAACCGCCGCTGGCTCAGGAAAACGCGGTCGAAAAGGTGGTGCATTTGCTGGCAGAACGCCTGATGTTAACCGATAAGCTGGCGCGCCCGCTCACGCAGCTGTCGGGAGGCGAGTGGCAGCGCGTTCGGCTGGTGGCGGCGCTGTTGCAGATTTGGCCGACCCTCAATCCGCATGCGTGTTTACTGCTGCTGGATGAACCGACTAATAGCCTCGATGTGGCGCAGCAGGCGGCACTGGATGTGCTATTGAACGAACTCTGCCGTTTAGGGATTGCGGTCGTGGTTTGCGCCCACGATCTGAACCATAGCGCTCACCATGCGGATCGCGTATGGCTGCTGTCGGCTGGCGCTGTGGTGGCACAGGGCGAGACGGCAGAGGTGATGCTGCCAGAAGTGCTGTCCCCCGTGTTCGGTGTCGCGTTCCAGCGGCACGTGGTCGATGGCAGAAATTGGATCATCACGCGCAGCGCCTGACTGCTGATGCGAGAAAACCGGCGTCGTCAGAAAATAGGAAAAATCGCCTTTACTTGCCAGAGGCCCCGATTAAACGCTAAATTAATCCAATACCTAGCATTTTCAAACGCTAGAGGTCTATGGCCTCGGCGGTTTTATGGTAATCGCGATGATACGTTTACGACATGCTTTGATCCTCGCCAGCCTGATTTTAGTCGGCTGTAGCAGTAGCCGGCATAATAATCCGCCGCCGAATGCGCGCCTGAGCGATTCGATCATGGTGATGGTGCAGCTAAACGATCAACTTGGGCAATGGTACAGAACGCCTTACCGCTATGGCGGACTGGATCGTAACGGCGTCGATTGTTCCGGTTTCGTCTATCTGACGTTTCGCGATAAGTTCGGCATGCAGTTGCCGCGCACCACGGAAGAACAAACCGAACTGGGCGAGCGCGTTGACCGCGATAATCTGTTACCGGGTGACTTGGTCTTTTTCAAAACGGGCAGCGGCAGCAGTGGGTTGCACGTCGGCATTTATGACAAAGACGATCAGTTTATTCATGCCTCCACCAGCCAAGGCGTAATCCGTTCGTCTTTGGATAACGTGTACTGGAAACGGGCTTACTGGCAGGCTCGCCGCATCTAATTTTCCTTCCTTATTCTGTTTTGTTGACAGCATGGAGCTATCCACTCATGTCCTCTCTGCGTTTACTCATCTCTGACTCTTACGATCCTTGGTTTAACCTTGCCGTTGAGGAGTGCATCTTTCGCCAGATGCCCACCACGCAGCGAGTGCTGTTTTTGTGGCGCAATGCGGAAACGGTGGTGATTGGTCGCGCCCAGAACCCGTGGAAAGAGTGCAATACGCGGCGGATGGAAGAGGATGGTATCAAACTGGCACGGCGCAGTAGCGGCGGTGGGGCGGTCTTTCACGATCTCGGGAATACCTGTTTTACCTTTATGGCCGGCAAACCGGAGTACGACAAAAGCGTTTCAACGCAGATCGTTCTGGATGCACTCAGTGCGCTTGGGCTAAAGGCCAGCGCGTCGGGTCGTAACGATCTGGTGGTGGAAACCGCAGACGGCGTGCGTAAGGTATCCGGTTCTGCCTATCGCGAAACCAAAGATCGCGGCTTTCATCATGGCACGCTGTTGCTGAATGCAGATCTCAGTCGCTTAGCGGACTATTTGAACCCGGATGTTAAGAAGCTACAGGCGAAAGGGATTACATCCGTGCGTTCCCGCGTTGCTAATCTGGTGGAATTGCTGCCCTCTGTCGATCACCAGATTATTAGTCAGGCAGTGACGCAAGCCTTCTTTACTTATTTCGGCGAACAGTGTGAACCGGAAATTATCTCGCCTTCTGCCCATCCAGATCTACCGGGATTCAGCGAACAGTTTGCACGTCAAAGCAGCTGGGAATGGAATTTCGGTCAGGCGCCGGATTTCTCGCATTTACTCGATAACCGCTTTACCTGGGGCGGCATTGAATTGCATTTCGATGTGGAACGCGGCGTGATTGTCCGTGCGCAGATTTATACCGATAGCCTGAATCCCGCGCCGTTGGAAGCACTTGCTTGCGCATTACAGGGAACGGCATATCGCCCGGAAAATATGGCGGCTACGTGTCAGACGCTGATTAGCGCTTTCCCCGAACAGCAAAATGAATTGCAGGAACTGGCCGACTGGCTGGAGCAGAGTTTGCGTTAACGCGTGACATTCGCTGCTAAACACGTCCTGTTACATAGCAGAAAGGCACTTTTCGTGCGTTATACGGACAAGTGCTATAGATTCATATATAATAATAACGTAATGTGATTATTATTAATTGCTATGCAGTACAGGATCATGCGTATCCATCTTGCTGTTGACTACACCAGTGACTATGTTTTTTGGCCGATATTCAGGTTGGATGGAACGCTACTGGCTGTCGAAATGATAAGCCATTTTAATGGCCTTTCGGGCAAGTTGAGCATGCCTGCCGATATCCTCCTCATGCAATTGAATTCGCGTCAGAAGCAGGATTTGATTCATGAACAACTGCTTTTTATCAAAGAAAAATCCGCATGGTTTATCGATAACAACATCCAATTACTGCTGAAGGTGGGGAGTGAAATAGCAGACATTTTGCTCAACTCCGACGTGCTACGCGCTGAAATAAAGCGTCTTGATTTTGTCTTGTTGGAAATTAATGAGTTTTTCCCACAGCTCGCGCAGGGAAAAGAAAACGCCGCACTGCTGAATCTGAGCCAAGCCTTTCCTTTGTGGCTGGATAATTTTGGTTCTGGAAAGACAACGCTGAAACCTTTGCATGATGGCCTGGTGCAAGGTGTGAAGTTGGATCGTCAGTTTATTGGACAATTGTTATCGCGTCCGGCAAATATGTTGATGATGGAGCCGCTGCTACGGACGATTAAAAATAGCTATTCAGGCATCAGTATTGTCGCTAAGGAGATCGATACCGTAGCGATCCTGAATAAAATGAGATTGCTGAGCATTGATGCCGTTCAGGGTCAAATGTGGCCCGCCGTACATTTTGATAGGCTTGAGCAACGCACGGCACTTATTGGTTAATTCAATCGACCCAGCCGCTTTTCGGGGAGAGGGGCTTTCTGAATACTGCTCGTGAAAATAATACCCCTGCTTTTCCTCCGTGTTAATTTCATTACCATCCCTCTACACTTTCTGCATACCCGTTAGTCGATGTGTGGTGAGCGTATGGCTCTCTTCACCTGAACAGGGTGGTACTAGGGAGACAGGATGCAGCAGACACCGTTATTCAAAAATCACTATTTTCACCAATTGCCGGGTTTTTATACCGCGCTACAACCTACACCGTTACATGGCGCTCGCCTGCTTTACCACAGCGAAGGGTTGGCCGCTGAACTCGGGTTATCTTCCGACTGGTTTACGCCAGAACAGGATGCCGTCTGGAGCGGCGAGCGTTTGCTGCCGGGAATGGAGCCGTTAGCGCAGGTGTATAGCGGCCATCAGTTTGGTATGTGGGCCGGTCAACTGGGCGACGGGCGCGGTATTCTGCTTGGGGAACAGCAACTGGCGGATGGCCGCAGTATGGACTGGCACCTGAAAGGTGCAGGGCTGACGCCGTATTCGCGCATGGGGGACGGTCGTGCTGTGCTGCGTTCAGTTATTCGCGAATTTCTGGCCTCGGAAGCGATGCACTATCTGGGGATTCCCACAACACGGGCGCTGACGATTGTCACCAGTACACATCCGGTGCAGCGTGAGCTGGAGGAAAAGGGCGCCATGCTGCTGCGCGTGGCGGAAAGCCATGTGCGGTTCGGCCATTTTGAACACTTCTACTATCGCCGTGAGCCGGAAAAAGTGCGTCAACTGGTGGAGTATGTCATTGCTCGTCACTGGCCGCAGTGGGAGCACGACGAGCACCGCTATGAGCTGTGGTTCGGCGATGTGGTAGAACGTACCGCCCGGTTGATCACCCATTGGCAGGCGGTCGGGTTTGCACACGGCGTGATGAATACGGATAACATGTCGATTCTGGGGCTGACTATCGACTATGGTCCTTACGGCTTTTTAGATGCTTATCAGCCTGATTTCATCTGTAATCACTCCGACCACCGCGGGCGCTACGCGTTTGACAATCAGCCTGCCGTAGGCCTGTGGAATCTGCATCGTCTGGCGCAGGCGCTGTCGGGGCTGATGGACACCGACACGCTGGAGCGTGCGCTTGCCCGCTATGAGCCGGCGCTGATGCAGCACTATGGCACGTTGATGCGCGCCAAGCTGGGCTTGTTTACCGCGAGCGCAGAGGATAATGACGTGCTGGTAGGGCTGTTGCGTCTGATGCAGCAAGAGGGCAGCGATTATACCCGCACATTTCGTCTGCTGGCAGACTGTGAGAAACAGGCATCACGCGCGCCGCTCCGTGATGAGTTCATCGATAGGGCTGCGTTCGATAGCTGGTTTGCGACCTATCGCCAGAGACTCATGCAGGAAGAACAGGGCGATGAAGAGCGTCGTCAACTGATGAATGCGACGAACCCGAAGTACATTCTGCGTAATTATCTGGCGCAAATGGCGATTGAACGGGCGGAAAGCGATGATATCAGCGTGTTGACTCGTCTGCATCAGGCACTGTGCCGACCGTTTGACGAGCAGCCGGATAAGAACGATCTGGCAGCGTTACCGCCAGAGTGGGGTAAGCATCTGGAGATTTCCTGCTCCAGCTAAGCCGGAGCAGGAATGATGGCTATTGCCGTCTAATATTATTGCCGCAGATAAACCTGCGGAATGGTGTAGTCCGGGTGTGAACCGACGCTGAGGTCGGCGCGATACCAACGGGTCAACGTCTCTGCCTGTAGCACTTGCGCAGGCGTACCCTGTGCGACCAGCTTCCCTTCGTGCAACAGCAGGATGCGATCGGCATACAGCGCCGCCAGATTCAGATCGTGCAGGACGCAGCATACGGATAACGGCTGTTCACGCGTGAGTTGCTTAAGCAACCGCAAGAGGTGCTGTTGATGGTATAGATCTAGCGCCGAGGTCGGTTCATCGAGAAATAACCAGCCTGGCGTCGGTTCTGGGTGCCACAGTTGCGCCAACACACGAGCAAGCTGCACACGCTGCTGCTCTCCGCCGGAAAGGTGGCGATAGTCGCGCGCTGCCAGATCCAGACAGCCTGTTTGCGCCATGACCTGCTGGATAACATCATCATTTTTCGGGTTGCGCCCATGCGGGGAACGCCCCATCGCGACGACATCCCGCACGCTAAACGCGAACGCCATGCCACTATGTTGACGCATCACCGCGCGCGTTTTTGCCAGTGCGCCGGGCTGCCAGTGCGAAAACGGCTGTCCGGCTAAGAGACATTCGCCGTCATCGGGCGTCAAATAACCGGTCAATAAACGGAGCAGGGTCGACTTTCCCGCGCCGTTAGGGCCGATAATCGCGACGATCTCCCCACAGTGCAGTTCCAGAGAAACATCATCCGTCAGGGTGCGACCGTTGGTCTGAAAGCGTAGATGACGTGCGACTAACGTCTGGTCGAGCGCTGAGTCAGTCATTGCTACGTCCTTTGTGCTGAACGATCAGCCATAAGAAATACGGCCCGCCAATCAGGCTACTTAACAGCCCTACGGGCATTTCCGCTGGCGCAAGTAGCGTACGAGCCAGCGTATCGGCAAACAGCAGCAGGCAGGCACCACCGAGGATAGAACCGGGAATGAGCCAGCGATGATCGGCGCCCACATGCAAACGCATCAGGTGGGGGATAATGAGCCCGATAAACCCGATTACGCCGCTGACCGCCACCGCCACACCCACCAGCAGTGAACTCAGTAGCAGCAGCGCGTACTTGGTACGCTTTACATTGATGCCAAGGTAATGTGCCTCTTCATCTCCCAACTGCAACACATTCAGACGGCGCGCGTAGTACAGCGTGGCCAGCATGCCGGGAATCGCCAGTGTGCTGGTAACCAACAGCATCGGCCACTGTGCCTGTCCGAGACTGCCCATGCCCCACAGTGAGAACTGGCGCAATTGTTGGTCGGTGCTGATGTAGGTCAAGACGCCAATCAGCGCAAGGCACAATGCATTAAGCGCGATGCCTGCCAGCAGTAATCGCGTTAATCCCCCTTGTTCGGAGCGGCTGAGGATAAAAATGATAGCGGTAATCGCCAGACTACCCGCGAAAGCGGCAAACATCGGGCTGTAAAGCGCCAGCAGAGGCGGAAGACCGAGCGGCAGCACGATAGTGAGTGCCACGCAGAGCGCGGCGCCGCTGCTGATACCAAGTAGGCTGGGATCGGCCAGTGGGTTACGAAACAATCCCTGCATAATCGTGCCTGAACAGGCCAGCGCGCCGCCGACGAGTATCGCCAGCAGCACGCGGGGAACGCGGATGTTCAGCCAGATATGCCAGAGTGGATCGTCAAAAGGCGTCTGCCATAGCGTCTTGAGTGACAACGTCAACGCGCCCATGTTGGCGGCACCCACCATCAGTACCGCCATGAGCAACAACAGCGCGATCAACCAGGTTCGTGGATGAAACCGTGACGTCATTTGATCGCTTCGGCGGTCTGACGCAGCGTTGCCATCAATGCTGGCGTTTCGAGCGTAAAGCCCAGCATTGCCATATCGTCGACAACCAGCAGACGCTTGTTCTTACCTGCCGGAGTCAGTGCTAACCCAGGTAATTTCCAGACTTGCGCTTCGCCGCCTAATGTCTTCAGCCCCTGGCTGGAGATCAGAATCAGATCTGGCGCACTGGCAATGACACCTTCCTGAGACAGCTGTTGGTAACGTTCAACATTCTGCATGGCATTCTGTAACCCAGCGTGGCGAATGATCGTGTCTGGTGGCGTATTTTTTCCTGCGCCCATCGCACTCATACCGCCATGGTTGAGAATAAACAACGTCTTGACGGGCAATGGCGCGGTTTTGACCGCCGCCAACTGCTGCTGATAGGTTTCCGTCAGCTTTTTACCTTCGGTGTCTTTACTCAATGCCTGTGCGATGGCGCTAATTTTCTGCGGCACCGCATCCAGCGTTGGTTGAGCGGAAACGTGAACCACTTTGGTGCCGCTGTCCGCAACCTGCTGTAAGACCAGGGAAGGCTGAGACAGATCGCTGGCAAGAACCAGAGAAGGTTTCATCGCCAGAATACCTTCCGTATTGAGGTGGCGCATGTAGCCCACGTCAGGCAGTTTCTTCACGGATTCCGGGTGCAGGCTGGTGCTATCGCGTGCCACCAGATCATTCTCTGCGCCCAACGCATAGATGATTTCGGTGACGTCGCCGCCGATAGAAACGATACGTTCGGCAGCAGACACCCCCAGCGGGAGTGTCAAAAGCAGGGGGAATAGCCAGTTTTTCATGCAGCGAGATCCTTATGCGGTTTCAGGGAATCGACTTGGTTGCGCCACTGTTGTTGTTCCGGCGTACCTTCGGTACGTTGCCCGAAGAGCTGTGCAATTTGGGAGCCGTCTGCGGCATAGAGTTCGAGGCTGGTCACGATACCGTCAACCGTCGGTTTGCGCGTCACCCAGCTTTCAGCAATCGCACCTTCGATCAGATGCAGGGTAAAGTCTTTATTAAAGATGTTAATCCATTCCGCGTGTTGCTCCATGCGCTCTACACGCTCAAGCGTACCGGTGAAGATTTGCACACAGCCGCGGTTGCCGACAAACACCATGATTTCGTTCTGATCTTCACGCGCGGCAAACAGAATCTGTGACAGCGCATCGTTGTCTACCCGGTAAGCCAAGTCGTCAGCGACGGCGTTAAATGCCTGCTGGCGCGTCAGGTTATAGCGCTTGAGCAGAATGAAGAAATCATGCACGTCCTTCATGGCACGCCAGTCTGCTTCAAACTGAGGATTATGGGCAATGGCCTGTTCAGCCGCCGCACCATTGGTGGCCGGACGGTGTACCAGTGCGGGGTTTTCGCTGCTGGCAAATTTTTCAATGAACAGCTGCCAGGCGGCCATGTCCGTGGTGTCGGTCGTGTAGACCTTCAGAATGGCATCGCCCTGATGATCGAAGAATTGAATGCTCTGACGTTCGCCGCGTGCGGTGTTTTCACGCAGTGCAAAAGCCGAGGCCCACTGAGAGAGGAACAAACGGAGATCCAATCCGCGCGGATTGAGGATCAGGCCAGCATGCCCATCCAGCGTCTGGTTTTGATAATAACCCGTATGCTCATGCACGGCGTACTCGTTGCGCGTGATCGACTTGGTATTACCAACCTGCTCCAGCGCGCTTAACCAGACCTTGGCATCACCTTGCAGACGCTGCGCATCGTGTCCGACACGGGCGTGAGTCAGTTCCGCTTCGCTGATGCCGAGTAACGCAGCCAGATCGCGGGCATATTTACGCGGATGTTCAACTTTAGCCTGGAGGTATTGTTGGTAAATGGACGTCTGCATCTCGTTCGTTCCCTTAATCGTTGTCGTATTGATTATAGCAATGAATGAGAATCATTTTCATGTAACAAAAACGCAACCTCAAGTGAAGTTTTCTTAATAAGTGGAATAAGAGGAATCGTAAGATGAATTTACGTGCTGCGAGAGCGTGGGAGAGGTGGCGTAAAAAGAGGAAACTGGCTGGCACACTACCGGAGAAGATGAGTGTGCCAGCGTATATCGGATTAAAAACGGCTGTCGACGGCGTCCGCCAGACGTGCCAGCAGCGTTTCGGTGTCCTGCCAGCTCAGACAAGGATCGGTAATGGATTGCCCGTATGTCAGTGCCAGAGGATTGAGCGCCGGCTGGTTGCCTTCAATTAAGAAACTTTCCGCCATGATGCCCGCGATAGCGCGTGAACCCGCACGAATTTGCTGACAGATGTCATCAGCCACATCGAGCTGACGACGATGCTGTTTCTGGCAGTTAGCATGACTAAAATCGATCACCAGATGCTCGGGCAGCGAGAATTCACGCAGGTGAGCGCAGGCGGCAGTAATGTCTTCCGCGTGGTAATTTGGCGTTTTTCCGCCGCGCATAATAATGTGGCCAAACGGGTTGCCTTGCGTTTTGTAGACCGACATGAAGCCCTGCTTATCCGGCGAGAGGAACATATGCTGAGCACGGGCGGCACGAATGGCGTCGACGGCGATGCGCGTGTTGCCGTCTGTACCGTTCTTGAAGCCGACAGGGCAGGAGAGCGCCGAGGCCATTTCCCGGTGAATCTGGCTTTCGGTGGTTCTTGCACCAATCGCACCCCAGCTAATCAGGTCGGCAATATATTGGCCGGTGACCATATCGAGGAATTCCGTCGCGGTTGGCAGCCCAAGCTGGTTGACATCCAGCAGCAGACGGCGGGCAATCTCCAGCCCTTCGTTTACCTGGAAGGTGCCATTCAGTGCCGGATCGGAAATGAGACCTTTCCAGCCTACGACCGTGCGCGGTTTTTTCCAAAATAGGTGCGCATGACGATTTCCAGTCGATCCTGATACTGCGTACGTAGCGCAGCCAGACGGCGTGCATAATCTAACGCGCTGTCGGTGTCATGGATCGAACAGGGGCCAATCACGACGAGCAGACGAGGATCCTGACCGGTTAGAATGGCTTCAATTTTCTTACGTGACGAGGTGACATTTTCGGCAACGGCAGGGGTAATCGGGAGTCTGGTGAGTAACGTTTGGGGCGTAACCAGACTCTCGATGCGCGCGCTCCGCAGTTCATCTGTTTGTAGCATGTTTTGTCTCTGAATGCGGTCAAGCCGAAAACCTGTCTTTACTGAAAAAGCGTGGACATGATAGGTCTTTCAGACCAGGGCAATGTTTTCGAATAACGGCAATGTTTTCGAACCACGACAATATTTTCGAACCACGACAATGTTTTCAGACACGGTTTTCAGGCTATGTTTCCGACTAAAAGGTTGCTTCGCAGCGGCGAAATGCCGGGAAGTGATGGAGCACACAATAAACGAAATGGCGCACATTACAACCGCATTAGGACAAAAAACTATAGTGTACTAGTACATTCTTCGACTCATGCCGAGAATGTCGATGATTTTGGCGGAAATTTCCTCAACGGAATAATTGGTCGTATTAAGATAGTTAATCTGGTGTTTGCGAAACAGCGCCTCAACTTCGCTGAGCTCCATGCGGCACTGACGCAGTGACGCATAACGACTGTTACCCCGACGCTCTTCCCGAATGGCTGCCAGCCGTTCAGCATCAATGGTGAGCCCGAATAGCTTGTGCTGGAAGGGTTTCAGCGCATCGGGCAGGCGCAAGTTATCCATATCATCAGCAATAAAAGGATAGTTGGCGGCGCGAATGCCAAATTGCATCGCCAGATACAGGCTGGTCGGCGTCTTGCCACAGCGCGACACGCCCAGCAGAATGACCTGCGCCTGATCGAGATTGCGCAGCGAGATGCCATCATCGTGTGCCAGCGTGTAGTCGATGGCCGCAATACGGGCGTCGTATTTGCTCAGATTATTGGCGGTCAAGCCATGAGTACGGTTAGCCACTGGCGTCGGCGGCGTGTTCAGTTCTTCCTGCAAGGGGGCAACCAGCGCTTGTACGATGTCCTGGCAAAACCCTTCACTGCTGGTAATAATGTTACGCACGGTCGGGGTGACAATGGAATAAAACACCAGCGGACGTACACCGGTTTGCTGATACAACGTATTGATTTGTTCACACACGGCTTTAGCGCGGGCTTCACTTTCAACGAAAGGTAAGGTATAGCTAACCGTGTTCACGGGGAACTGGGACAACACTGCATGGCCGAGCACTTCTGCCGTAATGGCCGTACCGTCCGAGACATAAAATACGCTTCTTTCCACATAACCCCTTGTGATATTTCCGACAGCTCGAACACGTTAACCTCGTCAAAAATTGTGTTTTACGAATACTTTTATTAAAACACCATTTCATTATCTTTATGATAAAGAATACTAATCTTCTACGATATTGGATTTTTACCGTGTTAAGCAATCATTCGCCGTGAAATCAGTTTTTTTTCATAGGTTGATCGATTCACCTGTCCATGTTCATCAAAACGCTATGCTAACCTGATTGCGTTGAGGCGATTCTCAACCGAACTCTTTCATACCCTAATTGTATGCAGAAAGGATTATTTTCGATGTCCAATAACGGCCCTGATTTGCGTAATGTCCTTTGGTATAACCAGCTCGGTATGCACGACGTTGAAAGGGTGGGGGGCAAAAATGCCTCTCTGGGTGAAATGATCACCAACCTTTCAGGATTGGGCGTAGCCGTTCCCAACGGCTTTGCGACAACGGCGCAGGCGTTTAATGATTTTCTTAATCAAAGCGGGATTAACCAGCGCATTTATGAGCTGCTCGATCGCACCGACATTGACGATCTGAATCAACTGGCCAGCGCCGGTGCGCAGATTCGCCAGTGGATTATTGATACGCCATTCCAGCCGGAGCTGGAGCAGGCGATTCGTGACGCCTATCAGCAACTGGCCGATGGTGAGAAAGACGCCTCGTTTGCCGTGCGTTCCTCTGCCACGGCAGAAGACATGCCGGATGCGTCTTTTGCCGGCCAACAGGAAACCTTCCTGAACGTGCAGGGCATCGACGCGGTGATGGTCGCGGTGAAGCACGTGTTTGCATCGCTGTTTAACGATCGCGCGATCTCTTATCGTGTGCATCAGGGCTATGACCACCGTGGCGTGGCGCTATCGGCGGGCATACAGCGTATGGTGCGCTCCGATCTGGCGTCTGCGGGTGTGATGTTTACCATTGATACCGAATCCGGTTTTGATCAGGTGGTGTTCATCACGTCGGCTTACGGTTTGGGTGAAATGGTGGTGCAGGGTGCGGTGAACCCGGACGAGTTCTATGTTCACAAGCCGACCTTGCAGAACAATAAACCTGCGATTGTGCGCCGTAACATGGGATCGAAAAAAATCCGTATGGTCTATGCCGCAAGCCAGGAACATGGCAAGCAGGTGCGGATTGAAGATGTGCCTGCAGAACAAACGACGCGTTTCAGCCTGACGGATGATGAAGTACAGGCACTGGCGCGTCAGGCACTGCTGATTGAGAAACACTATGGCCGCCCGATGGATATTGAGTGGGCGAAAGATGGCCACACTGGCAAACTCTATATCGTGCAGGCGCGCCCGGAAACGGTACGTTCTAACGGCCAGGTGATGGAACGCTACCACCTACCTGCCAGCGGCACGGTGCTGGTGGAAGGTCGTGCTATCGGCCACCGCATCGGTGCGGGCGAAGTCAAAGTGATCCAGGACATCAGCGAGATGCACCTGATCAACGCGGGCGATGTGCTGGTAACCGACATGACCGACCCAGACTGGGAGCCGATCATGAAGAAGGCCGCGGCGATTGTGACCAATCGTGGTGGACGCACCTGTCATGCCGCCATTATCGCACGTGAGCTGGGCATCCCTGCCGTTGTGGGCTGCGGTGATGCGACCGAGCGTTTGCGCAAGGGGCAAAAAGTGACCGTTTCTTGTGCAGAAGGTGACACGGGTTATGTGTATCAGGATCTGCTGGACTTCTCCGTGAAGAGTTCACAGATTGATGAAATGCCTGCACTGCCGCTGAAAATCATGATGAACGTGGGTAATCCTGACCGCGCGTTTGATTTCGCCTGTTTGCCAAACGATGGCGTCGGTCTGGCGCGTCTCGAATTCATCATCAACCGTATGATTGGTGTGCATCCGCGCGCGCTGCTGGAATTCGATCAACAGACTCCGGAACTGCAACGTGAGATCAAAACGCTGATGCAGGGCTACGACGATCCGGTTGAATTCTATGTCGGTCGGCTGGTGGAAGGGATCGCAACGCTGGCCGCGGCATTCTCACCGAAGCGCGTCATCGTCCGCCTGTCCGATTTTAAATCGAACGAGTACGCCAATCTGGTCGGCGGTGAGCGCTATGAGCCGGAAGAAGAAAACCCGATGCTGGGCTTCCGCGGTGCGGGTCGCTATGTGTCGCCGGACTTCAAAGCCTGTTTTGCTCTGGAATGTGAAGCAGTCAAACGCGTGCGTAACGTGATGGGTCTGAAGAACGTCGAGATCATGATCCCGTTCGTTCGCACTGTGGCGCAAGCGGAAGCGGTGATTGCCGAGCTGGCGAGTCAAGGCCTGCGCCGTGGCGAAGACGGCCTGAAAATCATCATGATGTGCGAAATTCCGTCCAACGCGCTGTTGGCCGATGAATTCCTGCAACACTTTGATGGCTTCTCCATCGGTTCAAACGACATGACGCAGCTGGCGCTGGGTCTGGACCGCGACTCCGGCGTGGTATCGTCGCTGTTTGACGAACGTAACGATGCGGTGAAGGCGCTGTTGTCGATGGCGATTAAAGCCGCCAAGAAACAGGGTAAATACGTCGGGATTTGTGGGCAGGGGCCGTCAGATCACGAAGATTTCGCGCTCTGGCTGATGGAACAAGGCATTGATAGCCTCTCGCTCAACCCAGACACCGTGGTGCAAACCTGGCTGAATCTGGCTGAGCACAAGTAATTAGTACGGTGAATGCCTGATGTGTAGTCATCAGGCAACTGAAACAGTATTCACAGAATGAAAACGGTGGTAATGGAATAGAAGAGTAAAGCGTTTGCGCCATGGATGGCGCAATTCGAGCGTACAGGGAGGTATTCACTGCGTCTTTACGATCTATCCATTACCACCGCTCGGCAGCAGTTGATCTCAATCGGTACTAAAACATATTTTTCACATTACGGTGCCGCAATCAGGAAGGATTTAAACTGCGGCGTCATTACCGCGCTAAAGCCCTTATCCGTTTTGGTAATCAGATAAACCGCCAGCCCTTGCTGTTCCGCCAGCTTTAACGCTTTCTCCGTGCCCAATACCATCAAACCGGTATCCCAGCCATCGGCTTCCAGTGCGGTCGGTGCAATCACGGTCGCGGAAACCAGATGATGAGTAATCGGTCTGCCCGTCTCGGGATCGATAACGTGAGAATAGCGCTTGTTGTCCTGCTCAAAATAATTTCGGTAGCTGCCGGAGGTGCTAATGGCATAACCCTGCAAATTCACCGCTGCCTGTGCCGCGTTTTCCTGGTCGGTTGGCTTCTGAATTGCTACACGCCACGGCGTCCCTTCGGCGTTCACGCCACGGCTGGAAATCGCGCCACCGACGGAAACCAGATAGTTGGTGATCCCTTTACGTGTCATTAACTGCGCAAGAACGTCCGCACCGTACCCTTCACCCAGCGTGGAGAGGTCGACATACAAATCCGGGAGATCCTTCTGAATCCATTCCCCTTTTTCATCGCCAATCAATTTCAGGTGACGCAACCCAACGTTTTGCCGCGCTAAGTCGATCTGCTGTTGGCTGGGGATGCGTGTAGGCTGCTTCTGCGGGCCGAATCCCCAGAGGTTAACCAACGGGCCGACGGTGATATCCATCGCGCCGTGGGTCGCTTTACCGATACGCAACGCAGCCAGAATGATATCCGCCATGCCGTTGCTGATAGGCTGTGGCTCCGTTCCCCGATACTGATTAAAACGTGATAGCACGGAATCGTCACGGTAGGTGGAGATGTCATTATTGGCCTGCTCCAGCAAGGCATCGATTTCTCGTTGCAACTGCGTTTTGTCTTCGGTGATGTCGCCGCTAATTTTTACGCTGTAAAACGTCCCCATCGTTTTACCTTCGATGGTTAACAAGGGGCGCTGTGCCGTCGGTGTTGGATTGTCGCAGGCGGTCAGAAGGCTGAATAAGCCACAGAGTAGTAATCTCTTCGCGGCGAGAGGCGTCATGAAAAACTCCTGAAAAACTGAACTGAGAGTAGGCAGACAGGAGAGTAACAAAAAAGGGAGGAAGCGTAATTGAATGGAAGAGAAATGAAAGGAAAAAAAAGGCCCATCTCAGGGGATGGGCAAAGACTACACACAGCAATTCGTTACTAACTCTGACGAGGAGGAAACCTCATTGACAAACAGTAGGTTAATACTAGCTCAGGTATTTATCCTATGGATTATGTCCTATTTCGTCATTAAGAATCATCCTAATAGTTAATTATCTTTTAAGAATTACTCTCTCAGAGTTTTTATATTGTCAATAATATTGATGAATTAGAGAAATGATATCAAAATTTTTAGGAATAATCCCTAAGAACAGAGGCTTAATCATTAGCTATTTTTATATATTGAAAAAGTGGGGGAAGGGCGTCGCCACGGAGACGTGATGGTGAGAATGGGCAATGCTTGGGCGGCGCACCGCCCACGGGAAAGACGAAACAGTGCTACTGCCCTTATTGTTTATTGGGGTTGCTGGACGTATTAACGGAGAGGATGCTCTGCGGTTCGGGGATTTCACGCATCCAGGCAAACAGCAGACGATAAGAAACGGCAAGGACGACCGGGCCAATGAATAGCCCTATCATGCCAAAGGCCAGCAATCCGCCAATTACGCCGGAAAGAATCAGCAGCATAGGAAGATCGGCTCCCATCCTGATCAATACTGGGCGGATCACGTTATCGATAGTGCCAACGACGCAGCTCCAGACCAGCAAAACTGTGCCCCAGGTGGCATCACCCGTCCAATATAGCCAGATAATGGCAGGAATCAGTACCGGAAGTGGCCCCAATTGCGCCAGACAAGACAGAAACATCAGTACAGTCAGTAGTGTGGTATGGGGAATACCGGACAGCCCCAGCCCAATTCCGCCCAACACCGACTGCACGATAGCGGTAACCACCACGCCTAGTGCGACAGCGCGAATCGACTGTGCTGCCAGAATGACAGCGGCATCGCCACGCTCTTTCCCCAGCCGGATAGCGAAATGTCGCACGGCTCTCGCCACGGCTTCCCCTTTGTAATACAGCAGGGCACTGAAGATCAGCATCAGGGAGCAATGCATCAGAAAGCGACCGATATTGGCCGCTTGTGCCACTAACCAGGTCGCCGTTTTACCAAAATAGGGTTGCACTTTGGCGAACAGACCGCTACCGCCGCTTTGCAACAATGTCTGCCAACTGTTGAATAATTTTTCACCGACGAAAGGAATAGACGTCAGCCACTCGAGTGTCGGTGGTGAAAAGTTTTCCTGTCGGGCTCCCCAACTCATTAACGCCGAGCTGTTATCCACTACGCTACTAACAAGAACGGCAATCGGGACAATAAATAGCAGAATAAGCAGTAGCGTCATGACGATCACGGCCAGAGAACGTCGCCCCCACAATAGCGCCTGAAACTTAATCAGCACTGGCCAGGTGGCAATCACCACCATACACGCCCAGGCGAACCCCAGAATAAAAGGCTGAACCACCCAAAAACAGGCAATTATCATGATGGTAATAAATGCCAGACTGAACAGGATTCTGGCCAGATCAAATCGTGGTGGCTGAGAATATTTACTCAATGAATCGTTCCTCAATAGCAAAAGAAAGGGCTGAAGGCGAGGTAGCTTGGGTGACAGCCTGTGGTCATCTGTCATCATGAGATATTTCTGGGTGTTTTGACAGCCTGTTGAACATTTTGTTGGTGAAACGACGGTTCGCCAATACGCTGTATGTTTTTGCCGATCCGGGAGCGCACACGATTGCGAAATATGATAAAACGTCATGTCCCCGATGAAAGGGCGGCTATAGCAGGCACATCACGACATATTGGCAAACACATCATGTACGGACAGGGTCAAAAAATAATGATCCCACAGATCACGCAATCTCCCGGGCTGGTTCAGCCGGTGCTTAATTTTTTGGAAGCATTGAAGAAAAATGGGTTTACGGGTGATACGGCGACCAACTATGCCGATCGTCTGACGATGGCAACGGATAACAGCATCTATCAGCTTTTGCCGGATGCGGTGGTTTTTCCCCGTTCTACCGCCGATGTCGCGATTTTATCGCGGCTGGCGGGCGAGGAACGTTTTTCAGGGCTGACCTTTACCCCGCGCGGCGGTGGGACGGGAACGAACGGACAGGCCCTGAATCGCGGCATCGTGGTCGATATGTCGCGTTATATGAACCGTATTCTGGAAATTAACCCTGAACAGGGGTGGGTGCGCGTCGAGGCTGGTGTCATTAAAGATCAGCTTAACCAGTACCTGAAGCCTTATGGCTATTTCTTTGCGCCAGAGCTGTCGACCAGTAACCGGGCGACGCTGGGCGGCATGATCAATACCGATGCATCGGGACAAGGCTCGCTGGTGTACGGCAAAACCTCAGACCATGTGCTGGGGCTGCGTGCGATATTGCTGGGCGGCGAGATGCTGGATACGCAGGCGATGCCAGTCGCGCTGGCAGAGAAGCTGGCGTTAGAAGATTCCTCCATTGGTCGCATTTACCATACGGTGCTGCACCGCTGTCGCGAACAGCGCGCGTTAATCATCGACAAATTCCCTAAGCTGAATCGTTTTCTGACGGGTTACGATCTACGTCATGTGTTCAGTGACGATCTCCAGACCTTCGACCTGACGCGAATTCTGACCGGTGCTGAAGGCACGCTGGCGTTTATTACCGAAGCGAAGCTCGATATCACGCCGTTGCCAAAGATTCGCCGTCTGGTGAATATCAAATATGACTCCTTTAACTCAGCGCTGCGCAATGCGCCGTTCATGGTGGAAGCGAAGGCGCTGTCGGTTGAAACCGTGGACTCTAAGGTATTAAACCTTGCCCGCGAGGATATCGTCTGGCATTCCGTTAGCGAATTGATTACCGATGTGCCTAATCAGGAAATGCTTGGCCTGAATATCGTTGAGTTTGCGGGTGATGATGACGCGCTGATTAACGGGCAGGTCGACGCGCTCTGTCAGGGACTGGATGCGCTGCTGGCGAGCGGAGAAGGCGGGGTCATTGGTTATCAAACCTGTAACGATCTGGCTGGCATCGAACGTATTTACGCCATGCGGAAAAAAGCCGTAGGCCTGCTGGGCAACAGTAAAGGGCAGGCGAAGCCGATTCCATTCGCGGAAGATACCTGCGTGCCGCCACAGCATCTGGCTGATTACATTGAAGAATTCCGCGCATTGCTGGATAGCCATAACCTGACGTACGGTATGTTCGGTCATGTAGACGCCGGGGTGCTGCACGTCCGCCCGGCGCTGGACATGTGCGACCCACAGCAGGAAATGCTGATGAAACAGCTTTCCGACCAGATTGTCGCGCTGACGGCTAAATATGGCGGCCTGCTGTGGGGGGAACACGGCAAAGGCTTCCGCGCCGAGTACAGCCCTGAATTTTTTGGGCCGGAGCTGTATGCCGAACTGCGCCGTATCAAAGCGGCGTTCGATCCGGATAACCGGCTTAATCCCGGGAAGATTTGTGCGCCGCTGGACGTGGATGCGCCGATGATGAAAGTCGATGCGGTCAAGCGCGGCACGTTCGACCGCACCATCCCTCTGACGGTGCGTACGGCGTTCCGTGGCGCGATGGAGTGTAACGGTAACGGGCTGTGCTTTAACTTTGATGCGCGTAGCCCCATGTGCCCGTCGATGAAAATCAGCGGCAACCGTATTCATTCGCCGAAAGGTCGTGCGACGCTGGTGCGTGAATGGTTACGCCTGCTGGCGGAGCAGGGCGTCGATCCGGTGGCGCTGGAGAAGGCATTGCCGCAGCAGAAACTCAGCCTGCGGGCGTTTATCCAGAAAACCCGTAATACCTGGCAGGCGAAGCAGGGGGATTACGATTTCTCCCACGAAGTCAAAGAGGCGATGTCGGGCTGTCTGGCGTGTAAAGCCTGTTCAACGCAGTGCCCTATCAAAATTGACGTGCCCGGTTTCCGTTCCCGCTTCCTACAGCTTTATCACACGCGCTATCTGCGTCCGATTCGTGACTATCTGGTTGCGGGCGTTGAAAGCTATGCACCGCTGATGGCGCGCAGTCCGAAGACGTTTAACTTCTTCCTGAAAATGCCGCTGCTGAATAATCTGAGCCGCAGCCAGATCGGCATGGTCGATTTACCCTTGTTGTCATCCCCGTCGCTGCGTCAGCAGTTTGCCGGGCATAGCGGCGTTAACACCACGCTGGAACAGCTGGAACAGTTACCGGAAGCGGCGCGCCAGCAGTACGTGTTAATCGTGCAGGATCCGTTTACCAGCTATTACGATGCGCAGGTGGTGGCAGATTTCGTCCATCTGATCGAAAAACTGAAGCTGAAACCGGTACTGTTACCGTTCTCGCCAAACGGGAAAGCACAGCATATTAAGGGCTTCTTGCAGCGTTTTGCCAAAACAGCGTCAAAGACGGCTGATTTCCTGAATCGCGTGGCTAAACTGGGGATGCCGATGGTAGGCGTCGATCCGGCGTTGGTACTGTGCTATCGCGATGAATACCGTGAAATCCTGGGTGAGAAACGCGGTGATTTCCAGGTGCAACTGGTGCATGAATGGCTGGTGACGGCACTGGCCGACAGTACGCCGCAGCCTGCCACTGGCGAATCCTGGTATCTGTTGGGTCACTGTACGGAAACCACGGCGCTGCCGATCAGCACGAAACAATGGGCTGATATCTTCTCGCGCTTTGGTGCCAAACTGGAGAATGTCAGCGTCGGGTGCTGCGGTATGGCGGGAACCTACGGTCATGAAACCAAGAACCTCGCCAACTCGCAGGGTATTTATGCGCTATCCTGGCAACAGGTGTTACAGAAATTACCCCAGAAACGCTGCCTGACCACCGGCTATTCATGCCGCAGTCAGGTGAAACGTATGGAAGGCCGCGCACTACGCCATCCGCTACAGGCCCTGCTGGAGATTATCTGATGCTATGGAAACGACAGGTTACGCTTGAGCAACTTAATCGACAGAGTCAGGCGTGCATGGTGGGCCATGTCGGTATTCGCTATACCCATATTGCAGATGATGTTCTGGAAGCCGTGATGCCAGTGGATGCACGCACGCGTCAGCCGTTTGGCTTACTGCACGGCGGTGCGTCCGTTGTGCTGGCGGAATCGTTGGGGTCGGTGGCGGGCTATTTGTGCTCAGAGGGCGATCAGCAGGTGGTAGGGCTTGAAATCAATGCCAATCACCTGCGAGCTGTGCGCGAAGGCGAAGTACGTGGCGTGTGCCGCGCGCTGCACGTTGGCCGCCGTAGTCAGGTATGGCAGATTGAGATTTTTGATAATCAGAATCGCCTGTGCTGCATTTCTCGCCTGACAACATCGGTTATTACGCCGTAAACACGAAGCAAACACTGAACCAGACTGCCAGACGGTCTGGTTCGGTTATTCAGGGAAGAAACGGCACGCGCTTAACGAAGTCGGTCTGAAACGCGGTCGCTTTATCCCATGAACCTTGCATGCTTAGCTGATGGCAAATCGATTTCAGCGTGTTACGGGCAAAGTAGTAACTTTGCACCCGAAAGAGGTGGCAACGCCCTTCATTATTAATCTCTTTAATCAACCGATTGTGCAGCTTGACCAGCGCATGCAGATAGCTGTCGTCATCGCCATTTCTCAGACAGAGTTCAACCATATCCATGCAGGCGTTATGATAGCGACGTAAATGGTCAATATTGCTTCCAGGGCGATTCAGGCGCGCTTCCGCCATGTAAAAATCAACGGTGGCATCGCGAATCTGGAATTTATATTCGTCAATCTGGTGGTGCAGCCAGGCAGTCACGGAAAGCATGGTGAACGATCCTGAAAATGAAATGATAATCATTATCATATTTATAAAAAAGGCGGTGATCAATGGGCAAAATGTGCTTTAACGCCAAAAAATACGATCGGGAATCACATAAATCTTCATATACCTTCCCTGTTTTATAAATAGGTATCACCGATAAATGTTATAATAATGATAACGAGATGATAATTATTATCTGGCTGTAATGTGTAGTGATGATGAATGCAATTCCTTTTAAATCAATATATTAATTGATTTTTTATCGCGTTGTTTGGCACGCCCGAGACGTGTAAAATGACGCTATTGGCTTGCTAAAAACTGAAATGTTACGAATAGCCCTGCGAAACAAGAGGTTGAAGCTAGTTTCATTATCACTAACATTAGGGGAAACCAGCCTAAAACTGGTACCACACGTAATGAGGTATTCCATATGCAAGCGGAAAATGTAGGGACGTTTTCACTGGATGAAAATGTCTGGCAAGGATTGACGCTGACAGAAAGCGCCGTGAAGCAGATTAAGAATCTGATGAAGCAGGATGAGACCGTGCAAGGACTGCGGCTCAGCGTTAAACAATCCGGCTGTGCGGGATTCGGCTATGTGCTGGATCTGGTACAGGAGTTCGAAACCGACGATCTGGTCTTCGAACGTGATGGTGCAAAACTGTATGTCCCACTGAAAGCGATGCCTTTCATTGACGGCACAGAACTCGATTTCGTCCGGGAAGGGCTGAATCAGATATTCAAGTTTAATAATCCCAGAGCGCAACATGCTTGTGGATGTGGCGAAAGCTTTGGCATTTAAGTGATGAAAAATTATGGCACGTAGCACGGTAGATGTACCTGATGATGTCCAGATCTGGATGGGTGATGGACGCTATAAAGAAGGTTTCTTTACGCAATTGGAAACCGATGAGCTGGCGCATGGCATCAATGAAGATGTCGTACGGGCGATCTCGGCGAAGCGTAATGAACCTGAGTGGATGCTGGAATTCCGTCTTAACGCCTACAAAGCGTGGCTGGAGATGGAAGAACCGCATTGGCTGAAAGCCCATTACGAGAAACTCGACTATCAGGACTATAGCTATTATTCCGCGCCTTCCTGCGGTAACTGCGACGACAGCTGCGGCTCTGAGCCCGGTGCCAAGCAGCAATCCGGGATTACGGATGTGAATAATTACCTGACCAGCGAAGTAGAGAATGCGTTTAATCAGCTGGGTGTTCCTGTCCGTGAAGGCCAGAAAGTCGCCGTCGATGCGATTTTCGACTCCGTATCCGTTGCGACCACGTATCGACATGAGCTGGCTGAAAAAGGCATTATCTTCTGTTCATTCAGCGAGGCGATTCAGGAACATCCCGATCTGGTGCGTCAGTATCTCGGTACGGTTGTACCGGCGAACGACAACTTCTTTGCGGCGCTGAACTCGGCAGTCGCTTCTGACGGCACGTTTGTGTACATCCCGAAAGGCGTGCGTTGCCCGATGGAACTGTCGACCTATTTCCGCATCAATGCGGCGAAAACCGGCCAGTTTGAGCGTACGATCCTGATTGCCGATGATGACAGTTATGTCAGTTATATCGAAGGCTGTTCTGCGCCCGTTCGTGACACCTACCAGCTGCACGCCGCCGTGGTGGAAGTCATCATCAACAAGAATGCCGAAGTGAAATACTCCACGGTGCAGAACTGGTTCTCCGGTAAAGATGACGCAGAAGGCGGGATTCTGAACTTTGTGACCAAGCGCGCACTGTGTGCAGGCGAGCATTCAAAAATGTCATGGACACAGTCGGAAACCGGCTCTGCGATCACCTGGAAATACCCGAGCGTTATTCTGCGCGGTGACTACTCCGTGGGGGAATTCTTCTCTGTCGCCTTGACCAATGGCCGTCAGCAGGCGGATACGGGCACCAAGATGATCCACATCGGTAAAAACACCCGCTCGACCATCATCTCTAAAGGGATTTCAGCCGGACGCAGTGAAAACACGTACCGTGGTCTGGTGAAGATCATGCCGAGTGCGGCTAATGCCCGTAACTTCACCCAGTGTGACTCCATGCTGATCGGTAGCGAGTGCGGCGCGCACACGTTCCCATATGTGGAAGTGCGCAACAATACCGCGCAGTTGGAGCACGAAGCGACGACCTCGAAAATTGGTGAGGACCAGTTGTTCTACTGTCTGCAACGCGGTATCAGCGAAGATGACGCCATCTCGATGATCGTGAACGGATTCTGTAAGGACGTCTTCTCTGAATTGCCGCTGGAATTTGCGGTAGAAGCACAAAAGTTACTGGCGATTAGCCTGGAACACAGCGTGGGTTAATTCGGCGGTTACCGGGATTTTCACAGACGAATAATGAGAATCATCGGTCCCGGAATTCATTAAGCGCTCGTCGCATTGGGCGTTGGAAGGAATAAGCATGTTAAGCATCGAAAATTTAAAAGTCAGCGTAGAAGGCAAAGAGATCATCAAAGGGCTTAATCTCACCATTAAGCCAGGTGAAGTTCACGCGATTATGGGCCCGAATGGCTCAGGTAAAAGTACGCTCTCCGCGACGCTGGCTGGACGTGAAGAATACGAAGTGACCGACGGTTCGGTGAGCTTCAAAGGGAAAGACCTGCTGGAGTTGTCCCCAGAAGATCGTGCGGGTGAAGGCGTCTTCATGGCCTTTCAGTATCCGGTAGAAATCCCAGGCGTCAGCAACCAGTTCTTCCTGCAAACCTCCGTTAACGCGGTGCGTAAATACCGTGAACAGGAACCGCTGGATCGCTTTGATTTCGCCGATTTTATCGAAGAAAAGATCAAACTGTTGAATATGCCGGAAGATCTGCTGACCCGTTCGGTCAACGTGGGCTTCTCCGGCGGTGAGAAGAAGCGTAACGATATTCTGCAAATGGCGGCGCTGGAGCCGGATCTGTGCATTCTGGATGAGACCGACTCTGGGTTGGACATCGATGCACTGAAAATCGTCTCTAACGGCGTGAATTCCCTGCGCGACGGCAAACGTTCGTTCATCATCGTCACGCACTACCAGCGTATTCTTGATTACATTAAACCGGATCACGTCCACGTTCTGTATCAAGGGCGCATTGTGAAATCCGGTGATTTCTCGCTGGTGAAACAGTTGGAGGAGCAAGGCTATGGCTGGCTTACCGACGGGCAATAATGTGGCGAGCGAGAACGCGACGGGTAAAACCGGCATCGCACAGAAACAAGAGAAGGCATTGCAGCAATGGCATGGCTTGTTTGAACGCGATGCGTCACGCCGTTCTGAAGAAGCGAACCAGCATTGGCAGGACGTGGTGCGTCTTGGCTTACCGCACCGTAAGCACGAGCACTGGAAATACACGCCACTGGATAGTTTGCTGAGCAACGAGTTTGTTGCGCCGCAGGCCCAGTCTCTCGATCGCGCAGCGGTGGAGTCACTGGCTTTAGCGGTGGATAGCTGGCGTCTGGTGTTTGTCGATGGTGTATTCAACGCTGAGCTCAGCGACAGCGCATGGGGCCCTTATCAGGTTGACGTGCAGGCGTCGCGTGCGCAGGGCGTGTTGCCTGCGGCCATCCAGTCCGAGGTGTTCCTGCATTTGACCGAAAGTCTGGCGAGTGAAAGCACGCTGATTCGTCTGGCTGCCGGACAGCAGGCGGACAAACCGCTTTACCTGTTGCACATCAGCAGCAGTCAGGCGGCGGCATTGAACACCGTTCACCATCGCCATCATTTGAACGTTGAACGCGGTGCGAGTGCGGAAATTATTGAGCACTACGTCAGTCTGGATGAGCATGCCCACTTTACCGGCGCACGCCTGACGGTGAATGCGGCGGAAAACAGTCAGGTGAGTCACTATAAACTGGCGTTTGAAGCGGCAGCGAGCTACCACTTCGCGCATAACGATTTGGTGCTGGCACGTGATGCACTGGTTCGTAGCCACAGCTTCCTGCTGGGAGCGGGGCTGACGCGTCACAACACTAGTGCTCAGTTGAATGGCGAAGGCACCAATCTGTCCATGAACAGCCTGATTCTGCCGGTTGGCAGCGAAGTGTGCGATACGCGCACGTATCTGGAACACAATCAGGGTTACGGCGAAAGCCGTCAGTTGCATAAAGTCATCGTCAACGATCGCGCCAAAGCGGTGTTTAACGGCATGATAAAAGTTGCGCCTCATGCGCTGAAAACTGACGGGCAGATGACCAACAATAACCTGCTGTTGGGCAGACTGGCTGAGGTTGATACCAAGCCGCAGTTGGAAATCTACGCGGATGACGTGAAATGCAGCCACGGTGCCACTATTGGCCGTATGGACGAAGAACAACTGTTCTATCTGCGTTCCCGTGGTATTACGCAGCAGGATGCGCAACAGATGATCATTTTCGCCTTCGCGGCGGAAGTCACAGAAGCGATTGAAAACGACTCTCTGCGAGATGTGGTTTTGCAACGTATCGCACAGCGTTTGCCAAACGCGCTGGCGAATGCCGGCAAGGCGGTATGATGAGTTATCCTATTGAGCGGGTTCGAGCCGATTTTCCGGTGCTGGCAAATGAAGTTAACGGCCAGCCGTTAGCCTATCTTGATAGCGCGGCGAGTGCGCAAAAACCGCAGTCGGTTATCGAACGTGAAGCAGAATTCTATCGCCATGAATACGCGGCGGTGCATCGCGGCATTCACACGCTGAGCGCGCAGGCGACCAGTGCGATGGAAGCCGTGCGCGAAAAGGTGGCAGCCTTTATCAATGCCGCTTCGGTAGACGAGATTGTCTTTGTTCGCGGGACGACGGAGGCCATCAATCTGGTGGCTAACAGCTATGGCCGCACCTTCATCCAGCCGGGCGACAACCTGATCATCACCGAGATGGAACACCACGCGAATATTGTTCCCTGGCAGATGCTGGCGGAAGCGCGTGGCGTTGAGGTTCGCGTATTGCCGTTGGCCGAAGATGGCTCGCTGGATGTTGCACAGCTTCCCACATTGCTGGATGAACGTACTCGCCTGCTGGCGGTGACGCACATCTCTAACGTACTCGGTGCGTTGAATCCGGTTAAGGCCATGATCGCACAAGCAAAAGCGGGTGGCGCAGTCGTGTTGGTTGATGGCGCGCAGTCGATTATGCATCAGCCTGTCGATGTGCAGGATCTGGACTGCGATTTCTTTGTCTTTTCAGGACATAAGATCTACGGCCCTTCAGGTATTGGTGTGCTGTACGGCAAACGTGACCTGCTTCAGGCCATGCCGCCGTGGGAAGGCGGCGGGGCGATGATTCGTCAGGTTAGTCTGCGTACAGGCACCACCTATGCGGATTCACCGTGGCGCTTTGAGGCCGGTTCGCCCAACACGGGCGGCATCATGGGCTTAGGTGCCGCGTTGGACTATGTGACGGCGCTGGGACGGGAAGAGATTCAACGTTATGAATCCTCACTGATGCAGTATGCGCTGGAAGCGCTAACGCAGGTGCCCGATCTGACGTTGTACGGCCCTGTTGAGCGTCACGGTGTTATTGCGTTTAATCTTGGGCAGCACCACGCCTATGATGTTGGAAGTTTCCTCGATCGTTACGGTATTGCGATTCGCACCGGCCACCATTGCGCGATGCCGCTGATGGAACACTATGGTGTTCCCAGTATGTGCCGCGCCTCGCTGGCCGTTTATACTACACGCGAAGAAATTGACCGGCTGGTTGCCGGATTGCAACGTATCCATCGATTGCTGGGCAGTTAAGCGCCGCGCGCATACTGTTCGGGGAGGAAAACATGGCGAGTCTGCCAGAACCGCAGAAACTGGCGCGCAACTTTGCACGCTGTAATGACTGGGAAGAGAAATATCTTTATATCATTGAGTTAGGTGAGCGACTTGATCCACTGACTGATGAATGGCGTAATTCAGATAACCTGATTTCGGGGTGCCAGAGCCAGGTTTGGATTGTGGCACAGCCTGATGAGCAGGGCGTTATCACTCTGCACGGCGACAGCGATGCCGCTATTGTGAAGGGACTGATTGCGGTGGTTTTCAGCCTGTATCAGGGGCTGACAGCGCAGGAAATCGTTGAGCTGGATGTGCGACCTTTCTTTGAATCGCTGGCGTTGAATCAACATCTGACGCCATCTCGCTCCCAGGGGCTTGAGGCGATGCTGCGCGCGATTCGTGCGCATGCCGCAGCACTGCTTTAATTTTCTTCCCTGTTTTCTGCTTTCCTGAAGTGTAAAAAAGCGCTGTGACGTAAAAAACGTCCAGCGCTTTTTTGTTTTTTTACTTACTGGTTTTTATCAACGGTATGTTATTGCTTTCCGGTATATTTATTAACTCGCTGATATTTCAGAATTCGTCCCGTATATTTATTTCCCGTTAAATTTTATGCTGACTCTGCTTTGTAAAGAATTGAATATCAATGCTTTGATTTTTAAATAAAATATTCTTTTGTTACAACAATGCTAATATATACCCATGTTCGGTGGAGAGAGGCAGTAATAGCCGGATTGACACCCGATCAAGAGGTATAGCCGGATAGTACATTCTGGGTGCATAACCAGATGTTATTGATTGTAGGGAACCTAATATGAAACGCGCGTTAACTTTACTTGGTATGGCCTTCGCGGCATATCTGGCCAGCACCGCCGCCAAAGCGACGGAATATCCGCTACCGCCACCAAATAGCCGCCTTATCGGCGAGAATATCGCTTATACGGTCCCCAATGATGGTCGTCCGCTGGAAGCTATCGCAGCGGATTTCAAGATTGGTTTATTGGGCATGATGGAAGCGAATCCTGGCGTGGATCCTTACCTGCCGACCGCGGGTTCCACACTCACGATCCCCACGCAAATGCTGCTGCCGGATACCCCGCGTGAAGGTATTGTGGTCAATCTTGCTGAGCTGCGTCTCTACTACTACCCGAAAGGGAAGAATACCGTCATTGTTTACCCAATCGGCATCGGTCAATTGGGGCGCAATACGCCACTGATGACGACCAGCGTGAGTGAGAAGCGTGAGAATCCGACCTGGACGCCAACGGCGAACATTCGTAAACATTATCTTGAAGAGCAGGGCATTAAACTGCCCGCTGTCGTTCCGGCTGGCCCGGATAACCCGATGGGATTACATGCGTTGCGTCTGTCTGCGCACGGCGGCGTTTATCTGCTGCACGGAACGAATGCGGACTTCGGTATCGGCATGCGTGTGAGCTCCGGCTGTATTCGTCTGCGCCCGGATGACATTAAAGCGCTGTTCGACAATGTGCCAGTCGGTACGCGAGTGCAGATTGTTAACGATGCGATTAAAACCTCCGTTGAACCGGACGGCAAACGCTACGTTGAAGTGCATCAGCCTTTATCCAAGACCGATAAGGACGATCCGCAAACCATGCCGATTCCGCTGACGGCGAAGACGCAGAAGTTTGTCAAAGATTCAGAAACGGACAGTAAAGCGGTTGCTGATGCGATTGTGCGTCGTTCAGGGATGCCGATCGTGGTGAGCGTAGGGCAAGATATCAATACCTATCAGCCACCGGTAGAATCATCGCCAGAAGCGCCTGGAACGCATCAGGCAGCGCCGATCACGGCTATCAGTACCACCGCGCGCTGATAATGAAATAAATCGGCCAGATGCGTTTAGGCGCATCTGTGCTGGCTTAGAGATAGCGAGGAAGGATGAACAGGCGACAAAGGGATTGAAAGGGAAAGCTGAAAGCGTAAAACGCAGGCAAAAAAATGGCGCACAATGTGCGCCATTTTCACTACTTAACCAGCTCGATTACTTTTTGTAAGTACGAACTTGGTTGTCCAGACGCTGGTTAGCACGAGCTGCGTCGTCTTTAGCAGCTTGTACGTCAGAGCGGATTGCGTTCACGTCGTTGCTCAGTTGGTCAACTTTAGCGTTCAGAGTCTGAACGTCAGAAGACAGCTGATCAATTTTAGCGTTGCTTGAACAACCAGCAAGCAGAGTAGAACCCAGGATTACCGCGCCCAGTACCAGTTTAGTACGATTCATTATTAATACCCTCTAGATTGAGTTAATCTCCATGTAGCGTTACAAGTATTACACAAACTTTTTTCTAATGAGAATAAATTTTTGATGAGAACATGCTTAATTTTGATCGTTCGCTCAAAGAAACAGCGAGTTTTACCTATTCATTAAAAAAGTAAGGAAAACAGTGCTATTTTTATCGGATAACTCCGAGGCTTTAGGCTATTAAATGGCGTGTTACGCAAACGCATTAATTAGGTTATCGCACTGTAGAAAGTCGTTTCAGAATATAAAAAAAGCGCCATTAAGGCGCTTTTTACCGATCTGATTATTGGGATCAGAGGCGGTGTACGGAAGAGGTGTTGGTGGTGCCGCTGGAAACCAGTGCGCCAGAAACCATCACCACAACATCGCCAGCTTGCGCATAACCGCTGTTCAGCGCGGCTTCTTTACCGATGCGATAGAAGTCATCGGTAGAAGCGATTTCTTTCACCAGCAGCGTATCAATGCCTTTGCTCAGCAGCAGTTGACGCGCAGTGACTTCGTTCGTGGTCAGCGCCAGAATGCGGGCATTCGGGAAGTATTTGCGGATTGATTTGGCAGACTTACCGCCGCTGGTTGCAACGACAATCAGCGGCGCATCCAGTTTCTCTGCAGTTTCTACCGCACCGCGGCAGACCGCTTCGGTGATACGCAATACTGGAGGCGTCTTGATGCTATCCAGACGGCTTTTCATCACAGAATCTGTGCGCTGACAGATCGTTGCCATAATGGTAACGGATTCCAGCGGGTATTTCCCTTTCGCACTTTCACCAGACAGCATCACAGCATCGGTACCATCGATGATGGCGTTAGCAACATCGCCGGCTTCTGCGCGGGTAGGGCGTGGGTTTTTGATCATGGAGTCCAGCATTTGCGTTGCGGTGATTACCACTTTGCGTGCCAGATTACATTTTTCGATCATCATTTTCTGCGCGAAGATCACTTCTTCTACAGGGATTTCAACGCCCAGATCGCCACGAGCGACCATGATACCGTCAGACGCTTCCAGGATTTCGTCGAAATTGTTCAGGCCTTCCTGATTTTCGATCTTGGAGATGATCTGGATGTGTTCGCCACCGTGTGCTTTCAGGTGAGCGCGAATTTCTTCAACGTCGGAACGCTTACGAATAAAGGATGCGGCAACGAAGTCGACACCTTGCTCGCAACCGAAAATCAGATCGCGCTTGTCTTTTTCAGCCAGTGCCGGCAGTTGGATGGAAACGCCAGGCAGGTTGACACCTTTATTCTCGCCCAGATCGCCGTTGTTCAGCACTTTACAAACAACATCGTTGCCGTTGATTGCCGTAACCTGCATACCGATCAGGCCGTCATCAACCAGAACGGTGTTGCCGACGCTCAGATCTTCAGTAAAACCCGCGTACGTGACCGCGACGCGATCTTTGTTACCTACCACGCTCTGATCGGTGGTGAACGTGAACGTCTGACCCGCAGTCAGCGTTACGTCAGCGCCGTTTTCCAGCTTCATGGTGCGGATTTCCGGGCCTTTGGTGTCAAGCAGGATAGCGGCTTTCTTGCCGGTTTTTTCCATAACGGCACGCAGGTTCTTGATGCGTTGACCGTGTTCTGCGTAATCCCCGTGCGAGAAATTCAGGCGCATAACATTCATGCCGGCAGACAGCAGGTTGCTCAGCACTTCTTCTGACTCTGTTTTCGGCCCGATGGTACAAACAATTTTTGTCTTTTTCATACGATAGTTTCTACAAGTTGTGATGGATAAAAAAACGAGTGAACCAGTGGCGATGTGAGACAAGCCGCTGGAAAGAATCAATGAGGAAACAGTATAGAAAAGGTAAGTATAGATGGTCGTCGTGAATGGATGATGATGTGCGCAGTCGCTCGTCGCATGGGATTAGCGGAGTTCGCGTTGGCGATGCCGTTGATAATAATGTTATTGATAGTGGCACGTTGTTTAGCTGAAACCATTCAATTGAAACGACGTTCCGTATTATAGTTATTAAGCGACGAGAAACAAGGTGGTAAAAGGAATGAAATTGAATATTTTGTCGCGTTTACGCAAAAAACTGAGCGATTTGGTGTTTTTACCCAACTTTGTTGCGCAACTGCCTAAGCCATTCGCTGTAGGAATGCGCGATTACAGCGAACCGAGGAAGCGCGCTGAGGAAAGGGAACGATTCTTGTAACGACTGGCAATAAATAAAGAAAATACGTGTAAGCAGCGCGCTTTTCTGTCGATCCGTATCACGTTTTTGTGTCATGCTTCTTGAGAAGATGAAGGCAGATGGTAGTTTAGCTGCCATTGCGGATTGTTACTGCGTAAGCAGGCAAAACCAGATGCTCGTTCTTGCTACGAGTGTCTGGTTTTTTTGTTTCCAGGGTTTGAAAAATGAAGATTGCCAAAATACTCAACAATAATGTCGTTACCGTAATCGACGAAAACAATAATGAGTCGGTTGTGATGGGACGCGGGCTGGGCTTCAAAAAGCACTCTGGCGACCTGCTGGACGAAACGCTGATTGAACGTGTGTTTGTGATGAAATCCGGGGAACTGACATCACGTCTACAGGAGTTGCTGTCAGAGATTCCGATGGAGGTCATTACGACAGCAGATAAGATCATTTTGCTGGCAAAAGATCGTTTGCCGGGGAAATTGCAAAACAGCGTCTATATCTCTTTAACGGATCACTGTCATTTTGCGATAGAGCGCCATAAACAAGGGGTGGATATCCGCAATGTGTTGTTATGGGAAATAAAGCGTCTGTACCCAAAAGAGTTCGCTGTCGGCCTGGAAGCGCTGGATATTATTGAGCAGCGTTTGGCCGTGCGCTTACCGGAAGATGAAGCCGGGTTTATTGCTTTGCATCTGGTGAACGCGCAGCTCGATAGCGAAATGCCGGAAGTCCTGCAAATTACCAAAATCATGCAGGAAATACTGAATATTGTAAAATATCAGCTGAATCTGGATTATAACGAACACGCATTAAGCTATCACCGCTTTGTGACGCATCTGAAGTTCTTCGCACAGCGGTTAATAGGAAAAAGCACGGTATTTAGTGATGATGAGTCATTACATGATGTCGTGAAAGAACGATATCAACTGTCTTATCGCTGTGCGGAAAAAATACAGGCACACATTATTCAAAAGTACCACTACACGTTAACGAAAGAAGAGTTGATGTTTTTAACGATTCATATTGAACGTGTCCGGACAGAAGGTCAGGATAAAATAGAACCCGGTGATGGGGAATAATTTCTGCTAATTTGCTTTTCGTCACAAAATAGCCGTATGGCAAGGTAAATATTCTTGCATACGGTGAAAGTGAAAGCATAAAGTATGTGGAAAGCAAATTATCAGATGAAGTAAGTTTTATTGTCGGCACAGTCGTTGTGCGGGCACATAAACAGGATTGTTACTGTCAGGCTAGTCTCGGCGGGCAGGCAAAACCTAAATCGTTTTCTCAATACTTATTGGGAAAAGCGATTTAGGTTTTTTTTTGTCTCAAACAGAACTGGCAATCTTAAATAATTGATATTTAAGTCTGTTTATATCCTAAATAATTCGAGTTACAGGAAGGCGGCAAGAAAGTGAATCCCGATGAGCTTACTTGGGTAAGTGATTCGGGTGAGCGAACGCAGCCAACGCACATGTAGCTTGAAGTATGACGGATATAGCATTAAGGATAGACGATGGAATACAAAGCATTAGCAAGCGAGATACTCGATGGTGTCGGCGGACGCGGCAACATCATTAGTGTAATACACTGTGCAACCCGATTACGTTTTAAATTAAAAGATAACAAAAAAGCGGATGCCGCAGCGCTGAAAGATAACTCAGGCGTGATCATGGTGGTTGAAAGCGGCGGACAATTTCAGGTCGTCGTAGGCAATCACGTCAGCGATGTCTATCGCAGCTTACTGGATATTTCCGGGTTGCGCGACCAGACTGATTCCGAAAATGTTGGGGACGACTATGAGAAGAAAGGAAATCTTCTTTCCCGCTTTATCGATATTATTTCTGGAATATTTACGCCGTTAATTGGTGTCATGGTTGCTTCCGGTATTTTAAAGGGGTTTTTAGCACTGAGTTTAGTGTGCGGATGGATGGTTGAAGCCAGCGGAACGTATAAAGTTCTGTTTGCGGCAAGCGATGCATTATTCTTTTTCTTCCCGGTGGTGTTAGGGTATACCGCAGGGAAAAAATTTGGTGGAAATCCATTCGTTACCATGGTGATTGGCGCCACGCTGGTACATCCTTCCATGATCGCCGAATTTGGCGCGATGCAGAATGCGAATTATCAGCAGCTGTATTTCCTGGGTATTCCGATCACCTTTATTAATTATGCTTCTTCTGTTATTCCGATTATTTTCTCAGCCTGGCTATCTTCACGTTTGGAAAGGCCTCTGAACGCCATATTGCATATCAATATTCGCAATTTCTTCACGCCGCTGCTGTGCCTCTGTATCACGGTCCCCGTCACGTTCCTGCTGATTGGGCCAGCGGCAACCTGGCTTGGACATATGCTGGCTGGTGGCTATCAGTTGATCTACGGATTGAACTCCACGATTGCGGGCGCACTGATGGGTGCGCTGTGGCAGGTGTTCGTGATCTTTGGTCTGCACTGGGGCTTGACGCCGCTGATGATCAACAACCTCAGCGTGTTGGGCCACGACACACTGCTGCCGCTGCTGACGCCTGCGGTATTAGGGCAGGCGGGAGCGGTGCTGGGCGTGCTGCTGCGTACGCGTGATATGAAGCTGAAAGGGATTTCTGGTTCGGCATTTTCGGCAGCAATCTTTGGTATTACAGAACCTGCGGTGTATGGGGTCACGCTGCCGCTGAAGCGTCCTTTCATCTTTGGCTGTTTGGGCGGTGCAATCGGCGCTGGTGTGCTGGGGTATTTCAACACCACGATTTATTCCTTCGGCTTCCCGAGCATCTTTACCTTTACCCAGGTTATCCCACCGACAGGTGTCGATAACACGGTCTGGGCCGCCATTATTGGTACGGTGATTGCCTTTACCTTCGCGGCGGTAGCAACCTGGGCGTTTGGGATTCCGGCGCAAGAAAAAACGACAGACGCTAATGCTCCTGTGGCTGCACCGCAAGCGACACCACGCCAGAGTGATGCGACGCGTAAGCAAGAGATAAGCAGTCCCATCGAGGGCACGGCGCTGCCGCTTGAACAGGTTGGTGATGAAACGTTCGCCAGTGGGTTGATGGGAAAAGGCATTGCGATTAAGCCGCAGGCCGGGCGCGTGGTTTCACCTGTGAATGGCACGGTCGCCTCGCTGTTCAAGACCAACCATGCCATTGGGCTCGAATCGGAGGAGGGGGCTGAGGTGCTCATTCACGTCGGTATCGATACGGTGAAATTGGATGGTCAGTATTTCACTGCACACATCAAGACTGGCGATGTCGTGAAGCAGGGCGATCTTCTGGTGGAGTTTGATTATCAGGCGATTGAGAAGGCCGGTTATGACACGACAACGCCCGTCATTATCACCAATAGCGAAGATTACGTTGATGTTCTGCCTACCGCCGGAAACACCGTGCAGGAACAGGGCGCGTTACTGACGTTAATCCGCTGACATTGAAATTTATGACCCAATTGGGAGGAGAAAAGATGAGCCATCAGTTTCCGAAAGCATTCTTGTGGGGCGGCGCGATTGCAGCCAATCAGGTTGAAGGCGCGTACTTAACGGACGGCAAAGGGTTATCAACGTCCGATTTACAGCCGCAGGGTATTTTTGGTGAGATCGTCACGCGCACGCCGGGCGACAGCGGAATTAAAGATATCGCGATCGATTTTTATCATCGCTATCCCGAAGACATCGCGCTCTTTGCTGAAATGGGCTTCAAATGCCTGAGAATCTCAATTGCCTGGACGCGTATTTTCCCGCAGGGTGATGAAACCCAGCCGAATGAGGCAGGGCTGGCTTTTTACGATCGCCTGTTCGATGAAATGGCAAAGTACGGTATTCAGCCTTTGGTGACACTGTCCCACTATGAAATGCCGTATGGTCTGGTGAAGAATTACGGCGGCTGGGGAAGTCGTGAAACGATTACGTTCTTTGAGCGCTACGCTCGCACGGTATTCCAGCGCTATAAAGACAAAGTGAAATATTGGCTGACGTTCAACGAAATCAACTGTGCGTTACATGCACCTTTTACAGGAATTGGTTTACCGACTGAGAGCAGTAAGCAGGATATTTATCAGGCGATCCATCACCAGCTCGTGGCGAGTGCTAAAGCGGTGAAAGCGTGTCATGACATCATTCCTGATGCCAAGATCGGCAATATGATGCTGGGTTCCATGTTCTATCCGTTAACCTGCAAGCCTGCGGATGTTATGGAAACGATGCAGCAGAATCGCGATTGGCTGTTCTTCGGTGATGTCCAAGCCCGAGGATACTACCCAGCGTACATGAAGCGTTTCTTTGCGCAGCACGGTATTACGCTGACGGTAACGGAAGACGATAGCCAGTCGCTAAAAGAAACCATCGATTTCATTTCTTTCAGCTACTACATGACGGGCTGTGTGACGACAGATGAAGAGGTAAACCAGAAAGCCCGCGGCAATATTTTGAACATGGTGCCGAATCCGCATCTGGAAAGCTCCGAGTGGGGCTGGCAGATCGACCCGGAAGGGCTGCGCTATTTGCTGAACTATCTGTATGACCGCTACCAAAAACCGCTGTTCATTGTGGAAAACGGTTTGGGTGCCAAAGACAAACTGGAAAGCGATGGCAGCATTAACGATGACTATCGCATCAAATACCTGAACGATCACCTCTACCAAGTGGGTGAAGCGCTGGAAGATGGCGTTGAGGTGATGGGGTATACTTGCTGGGGGCCTATCGATCTGGTGAGTGCGTCAAAGGCCGAAATGTCCAAACGCTACGGCTTCATTTATGTCGATCGTGATGATGAAGGGAACGGCACATTAGAACGTCGGCGTAAGAAAAGTTTCTACTGGTATAAAGAGGTCATTTCCTCTAATGGTGAAACGTTGAAATAAATCATCGCATCGATGAGTGATTTACGCATTCATTCTCAGAGAAATACAATCTGGAATGAATGCGAACTCTATTTTTTTTACTATCCATGGGAAAGATGGCAAGGGAATAAAATGAAACGGGAGGGCGTAGACTAGCCATTAAATTATATAAACGGTTATGTGGGTTTGAAAAAAAATTATAAATAGGCGGACTTGCGGCTAGCGTCGCGAGAGGGTTTTCTCAACTTAAAACCGCTGTTTTCAATGTTAACATATACCCTACTCGGATAATAATCATGCGTAAAAAATTCCCTGTAAAGATGATGGTATTACTGATGTCGTCAGTGTTTTTGTCTAATGGTGCTATGGCTGCAAAATTGACCGTAGAAGAAAGACTGGAACTTCTGGAGAAAGAACTGGCGGCAAATAAAGCTGAATTGCAGTCAACGAAAAAAGAGTTTCGTGAATATAAGACGAACGCAGAAAATAAAGCACGTCTTGCAGCAAACTCTGTGGCAAAAGATAAACCGCTGGTTGTTGCTTCTTCTGGCACGTCATCGGCTAATCAGGTGGTTCTTGCGCCTGTTGTCCAACCCGCCACAAATACGACTGATGCCGCGACAAGTTCACAACAGAAGCCATTAACGTTAGCTGAAGTGAGTAAGTTCGTTAAGGATGATATTGGTTTTAGCTATACGGGGTATTTCCGTTCTGGATGGGCCAGCGCCGATCATGGTTCACCAAAATCTTATGCCATTGGTTCATTAGGGCGTTTCGGTAATGAACACAGTGGCTGGTTTGACCTTACGCTGAGCCAAAAGGTCTTTGCTGAAGGCAACAAACGTGTTGATGCAGTGGTGCAATTGGATGGCAACGTAGGGTTACAATACGGTAGCGCTTGGTTTGGTGAGGATTCTGATAATGAAAATAAACTGCAATTCTCTCAGATGTACGTCAATACAAAAGGGTTCTTGTCCTTTGCCCCCGATGCTGATTTTTGGGTAGGTAAAAATACCCTACCGGTGTATGAAATTCAGATGCTGGATTGGAAAAGTCACCGTTCGGAATCTGCTGGCGGTATCGGTATCGAAAACTGGCAGGTTGGGGTGGGGCAATTTGATATTTCTTTGAATCGTGAAGACGTCAATGCACGTAGGTCAAATTACAATCCATCAATTACAACCGCACAGGATAAACAACAGGTCAACACCAATTCAGTGGATTTACGTTATAAAGGTATTCCATTGTGGAATAATGCGACACTGACGCTGATGGGGAAATATGTTCGAGCCAATAAAAGCACGTTGCAGAAAAACAGTGAGAACGATGGCACATATTATGATCTGAAGGACTCATGGCTCAGTTCTGTTGTGTTGAAACAAGGGTTGTATAACGGTGGCTTCAATGAATTTACCGTACAGGCTGCTAACAATTCTATCGCTAGCGGATTCGCTAATGTAAATGATGCTAATCCAGTCTATGCTAATAATGGAAATTATTACGGAGACCATTCAGGCCATTCATTTCGTTTGATTTCACAAGGTGAGCTGTACTTACGTGACGATGTCGTTATGGCGAATGCATTAGTTTACTCACAAGGTAGTGGCATTTATAGCTATGCAACAGGTGAAAATACAGACTTCAATAGTATTCGAGCCGTGCTTCGCCCTGCCTATATATGGGATAAATTTAACCAAACAGGGGTTGAATTGGCCTACTTTAATCAGACCAATAAAGTGAATGGTGTGAACTATCATGAGTCTGGATATAAAACAACGCTTTATCACGCTATTAAGGTGAATACGAGTCTCCTGACATCAAGACCAGAAATTCGTTTTTATGGCACCTATCTGAAAGCTGAAGATACCGATATCAGTAATGCGACTTTTAATGACAGTAAGAGCGATCAATTCTCCGTGGGTGTTCAAGCGGAAGTCTGGTGGTAATACCTGTCACCACGCCGGCACCGCTTCGGCGGTGTCGCTACATTTAGCAAAAACAGACTCGATTACGTGATATTCGGGATGGGATTATGCGAATGAACATGAAGAAAATAGCGTTATCATTATTGGCCTTGAGTGTATTGGCGGGGATGTCTGGCAACGCTTCGGCGCTACCCGCTGATTTTCCTGTTATGCCGTCGGCAACGGTTCCCGTGAGTCAGTATGTGACTGCGGTGAATGCGGATAGCAGCATTACTTTCCGCCTGTTTGCGCCAACGGCGAAACAAGTCAGTGTTTTTACCGGTTCGACGCCTGAGAGCATCGTGTCCCATGCGATGACGAAAGATGAATCTGGCGTGTGGTCGTTCAAGACGCCCGCGCTGGCACCGAACCTGTATGAATATTTTTTCAGCGTGGATGGGTTTCGTACCATTGATACGGGGACGGCGTTTACTAAACCGCAGCGTCAGGTCAATACCAGCCTGATTCTGGTGCCGGGAAGCATTCTGGATGTGCGTCAGGTGCCACACGGCGAACTGAGAACGCTGACTTATCACTCTAAAGAATTGAAATCAGAGCGCCAGATGTATGTCTGGGCGCCGCCGGGTTATAGCGAGTCGTCAAAACCGCTGCCGGTACTTTACTTCTATCACGGCTTTGGCGACACAGGAGCATCGGCTGTGCTTCAGGGGCGGATACCGCAGATGATGGATAACCTGCTGGCAGAGAAAAAGATTGAGCCGATGCTGGTTGTCATTCCTGATACGGAAACGGACGTGCCCGGCATCATCCCTGAAGAGTATCCACCGCAGGAGCGTCGCAAGGTGTTCTATCCGCGCAATGCGCTGGCGGCGGACAGGGAGCTGATTCATGACATTATCCCCGAGATCGGCAAACGCTTTAACGTCCGTCAGGATGCCAACGGCAGGGCGCTGGCCGGGCTGTCTCAAGGCGGCTATCAGGCGTTGGTATCCGGCATGAGCCATCTGGATCATTTCGGCTGGCTGGCCACTTTCAGCGGCGTAACCACCGAAACGGTGCCGAACACGGCCGTTGCTGCACAGCTTGAACGGCCTGAGCAGATTAATCAGCAACTGAAAAACTTTACGGTGGTGATTGGCGAAACGGACAACATCACAGGTAAAGATATTGCCGGTCTGAAAACGACGCTGGAGCAGAAGAATATCCGGTTTGACTACCGCCATTATCCGAATCTCGGTCATGAAATGGATGTCTGGCGACCGGCCTACAGCGAATTTGTTCAGAAGCTTTTTAAGTAGCGTCTTCGTGCTGCGGGCGCGTTGTCATCTGCCCGCTTTCTCTGATGGTCGCCTGCGTCGTCAGGCTGCCATATCAACGACTGCCAAGCACCGTTAAGGATAATCATGTCTATTCACAGATATTTTTGCCGTTTCGCCATGTTGATCGTGGCATTGCCTTGCCTCACTGCGCTCACCGCGCAGGCGCAAACTTCACCTTTTGACGTGGCCGATCATAAACAGATTCGCGTCATCATCAGTGCCGATGCCAAAAATGAGGCTGATGATGATTTTGCCGTTGCCCATGCGGTGCTGACGCCGACCATGCAGGTGAAAGGGCTGATTGCAGCTCATTACTCCCGTACTGCGCCGTTGATGAAACGCGATGGCGAAAACAGCATGATGGAGAGCTACCACGAGCTTCAGCGGCTGATGAACGTGATGGGGAAAACTGACATTCCCGTTTATCGCGGTGCGACACAGGCACTGAAAGCCGATGGTGGCGCGCCGGCATTGAGTGAAGGGGCGCAAGTGCTGATCAAGGAAGCATTAAAAGACGACCCGCATCCGCTGTTTGTGTTGGTTATGGGGCCGATTACGGATATCGCCGCTGCATTGCAGGCTGAGCCGAAGATCGCCAGCAAAATGACGGTGGTGTGGATTGGCGGTATGCCTTATCCGAAAGGCGGCTGGGAATACAATATGTTTAACGATCCGGTCGCGGCGAACAGCGTATTCACATCTCAGGTGCCGCTGTGGCAGGTGCCGCATAATGTCTATATGTCCGTGCGCGTCTCGCTGTCTGAGCTTGCCGTGCGCGTGAAGCCGCAGGGGAAAGTCGGAGAGTACCTGTGGCAACAGCTGATCGCGTTTAATCGCGCGATTTCCGAAACCATCAAGGACGTTCCCTGGCCGAAAAGCGAAGTCTGGGTATTGGGTGATAACCCCTCGGTTTCTCTGCTGCTGGATGACCATGAATACCACTACACATTGGTTAATGCGCCGCAGTTAAACGACGATCTGACCTATGCACCGCAGGACAATGCGCGCCAGATTCGAGTGTATAACGCCGTTGATGCCCGCTTCACGCTGGAAGATTTCTACGCCAAGCTGGCGTTGGCCTATGGACAGGTAAAGTAGACGTACGGAAAGGCATATTTCGTTTAGTTAACGGTTATTTTGGGCTGTGTTGCTCGACATATTCGTATGTGCCTCAGCCCATGATGAACCTTTGCCCGCTGCGTTCCAATTTGCCTTTGGACGATTTGTCATTCACCCGAATCACTCACTTGATTAAGTGATTCGGTTTTTTTTCTGCAACATGAATGAATCAGTGCCAACGCCTCTGACGATGTCGCACTATTTGCTTGTGCTGGCTTTCACTTTGACTGAATGCTTGCCAGCGCGTTGCCTATCTCTCGGCGGCGACCATTATCGGCAATGTCACGTCCTTGCCGGGCAGGGGCGTGAAGTGCTTTTTCCAGATAACGTTTCGCCTCATCGGCGTTTCCCTCTTTCAGCAGAAAGTCACCATAAAAATAATTGGCATCAATACCATCAGGATTGATCGCCAGCGCTTTTTTTAGCATCTCGTCGGCTTTTTTCTTGTCACCAAAACCGACGGGCCAACCGGGAACCTGATAATAAAGCACCCCGATGCTCGTCCAGGCTGACCCGTCAAGCGCATTGGGGTCGATGGCGATCGCTTTTTCAAGCGATGTGCGAGCCTGCTTAACCAGACTGAGAGCACCCAAACCGCCTTTTGCGCCAGCCCAACTGCTATCGATAATGCCTGACCAAATCAACAGCGTTGCATCGTTATCGTTTTTGGCACGGCTCGCTTCATGCGCTTGCTGGCTTAATGTACTAAAACATCCTTCTTTTTGTGCTTCCAGCGTTTGATACTGACAAACGGACCATGTGTTTTGTAACGCACTCAGGGATGTATTTGCTTGCACAGACACTGACACCGCGCTGGTTAATGCGACCATCAGCATATTGCGTGTTCTCATTTATTTTCCCCTTTAGGTGAATGTCGGGCGAATGCTTGAATCACGGGTAATTTTTTGTTTAGTGCCCGGTCAACAAGCGCCGGAAACCAGGCGTTAATTTTGACAAACAGCCGTTCCATGACGCCAAAACGGTATCGCTTTTGTTCCCTTTCAAGGAGGCGGACAATTTGGGTAGCAACCACGTCTGGGGAATCGTGACGGTTACCGAGCTTGTGGTTCAGTGCATAGACCTCTTCGCTGTTGAGTGCGGTTTCTGTGGCCCGAGGGGCGACATACAGTACAGAAATCCCGCTACCCTGTAACTCACGGCTTAGGGCTTCGGAAAAACGATGCATAGCGGCTTTTGTTGCGCTGTATACGCTCCATGCGGGATGCCCAATTTCCCCAAAGATAGAACCGATATTGAGGACAATGCTTTGCTGACTCAATTTCTTTAATAATGTACGCGTGAGTAATGTTGGAATTTCAATATTGGTCCGGATTTGTTCACGAATATCATCGAAAGATTGCTGTTCAAACAACGCAAAATGGCTGCATCCTGCGTTATTAATGAGGATGTCCAGCTTACGACTTTCATTAAACCTGGCGGCAAGAGTAATGATTTCAATCTCTGAATAGGTTTTCATCAGAGCGATGCTGTGCCGTTCTGGATGGGGCAATTGCTGTTGCAGACGCTGCATCGCCTGTTCATTACGTCCTACAAGGTAGAGGATTGCCCCTTTTTCCGCTAAGGCGTGCGCGAGTGCTTGACCAATTCCGCCACTCGCCCCTGTCAGCAGAATGGTCTTATTATGCAGATTCACTTGTGCCATTCCCCAGTTGATTGAGCATCTGTGTGTACAGGTGATAAACGCGGCGAGCCGTGTGAATAATGGCGTCCTGATCTCGTTTATCCGTGACCGTATTCATCAGCAAGGCAAAAAATTTCAGGTGATCCTGATCGAGCTCGCCGTGAGAACGCAGATAGGTGGTCGCTTCTTTTGGTAGCCCCAGCGTCTGTTCAACACGTGCGGCAATGGATGACGCGATGGACACGCTCGTCCCTTCCAAAACCCACACCATGCCAAAAATGCTCATTGGGTTAACTCGTTCAATGCGGTAATAAAGAAAGGCAATCATCATTTCAATGGGCACGCCGGGCGTCCCTAATCTGACCTTTTCTGCATCTCCGCCACAGGCGCGGATATCATTCAGAATCCACTCCTGATGGCCGTATTCTTCCTCGATATATTCAGCAATGGCGCCGCGTATAGATTCATGTGATGACGGAAGGCGGCTACCTGCACACATCAATAACGGGACGGTATGGCTGACGTGATAGTAGGCCTGGGTCAAAAATTCGATATACATCTCGCGTGAAATGTTGCCATCGAGGCAACGGGCGATAGCTGGAGACGAAAGCAACTGTTGACGTTCAGTCGTCGTTTTGTTTTGTAATTGTTGATAAAAATCCATTATTGCTCCTCCTCACTACGGGTGAGAATCTGATGTTGTAGGGTTTGCCATATGGCATTTCGGCGAGGACGGCCATTGGCCGTTAACATATCGGGTGATGAAATCGTGTGGGTAAACAGTAATCGGTGCAGTTGCGCGTAATCCGGCAACCGCGCGGAAAGTGCTATCAACTGCGCCTGGGCGAGCTCCTGTTGCCCGTCAAAGGCGTCGACCAGTGCGACATTACGTACTAAGCCTTCACCGAAAATCACAATGCGGCGGACTGCGGGACAGGTCATGGCTTCCGCTTCTGGCCATTCAGGGGAAAAATTGCGGCCAAAGGCGTTGATTTGCACGTTTTTCATGCGTCCCTGGATATGGATGAAACCATCATCATCGACGCTGCCGAGATCGCCTGTCGCGACCGCCAATATGGGAGAAGAGTCCCCCAGATAACCCAGCGCATTGGCTGGACTGGACACGAGCAGTTGCCGGCCACCATCAACCGACAGCTGGATGCCTGGCAAGGCTTTGCCTACGCTGCCCTGTCGTGTGACGCCTGGTCGATTCAGCGCCACGACGGAACCGCATTCCGACAGTCCATAGCCTTCAAAAATGGGGAGTCCGCTTTGGGCTGCAAGTTCCAGCAGTTGGGTTGAGATTTTGCCGCCACCTGCGGCAATAAAGCGCAATGACTGGGTGCTTTCCTGAACCTGCTGATGCAACTGTAACAGTACGCGCAGTAGTTCGGGCACCAGTACCAAACTCTCTGGGCGCCAGCGTAGTAGCGCCTGCAAAAATTGCGTCGCATTGAACCGGCTGGAGCCTTCAAAACCGATGTGTGAAGGTGGCAGCACCACGGTTTCAGCCCCCAGCAGCAGCGGGATGTAAATGCCACATAGGTTCTCAAGCAGAATACTGAGCGGTAATGTCACCAAATGCTTTTGTAAGTGTAGGGAGTGCAATTCACTCGCAAGGGTTTGAGCCGTCCACGCCATGCCGCTTAGGCTTAAGCACACTCCTTTCGGTTCCCCTGTCGTGCCAGACGTATAGGTGATTTTGGCTGTCCCGAAAGGCAGAGAAACCGGTTCATTGACGGTTCGGGTTTGCAGTTGGCCGAAAGGAAAATCACACGTTTGCCACTCTGCCAGAGGCGTGCCACCGATCCGTGCATCAATAGACGCAGATGACATGACCCAGGCTTTTTGTCCGGCGCTGAAGAAAGGGGGAATGGGGACGATCACAATCCCGCTAACAAGACAGGCAAGATCGATCATGGCCCACTCTGGACTATTTTCTAATTCAAGCGCCAGCCGCTTTATGCCGAGTGACGTTAAGTGTTCTGCAATCGCCATGACGGTTTCGTGGTATTGCTTCCAACTCCATGTCCGACCGTCACCCTGTAAAGCGGTGGCATCGGGGCACTGTTGTGCGAGGTGTTCAAGCCTGTCCAGAAACATAGGGTTCTCCCGTCGTGGTTACCCAGGGGGCATCAGGTAAAGTGGTAAACAGGTTAAGCAACATGCTTGTCTGCCTTAACGTGGTTTTTCCGTTCATGAGCTCCCCGGCCATCACCTGCGGGTCATGCTGGTAGTATTCCCCCCATTCTTGTGCCGTATCGCCCAGCCGTGCAGCGCTGGCTGGCGTCAGTAGCGTGGGTTGCAGATGGAGTCGATGAAAGATGTTGCGGATTTTCCTGGTGCCGGTGAAGACAATCCACGAGTAGTGATATTGATTAAGTAATAAACAGAGTGCGGCATACATAATGCGTGCTGAAGCGCCGTCATGCGCGGTGAAGTTTCCTATTTCGACGATTTTTTCCCGCGAAACGGGGAGGTTAATACGGGCGGACAACATCGTTTCAACAGGAACGTCAAGATACTGCTCCAGGTAGAAGGCCCCTTGTGAAGCCGTCTGGACACCGCAGGCGGCTTTCAATTCACCTTTGGTGTCGTACATGCCGAGAAGCCAAGGCATACAGTGGGAAAGTGAAGCATGATAAGTCTGGCGATAGCTTTCACGTATCGATGCTGAAACATCATTATGCTCGTCTCCGCCATGTAGCCATTTTAATGTGAAGGGTGACATTATTCGCATAATATGTACCTCTGCTGAAAATAAGGTCATCCTGGCAGTGAATTATTATGTCAACCTTAAGAAAGTTGTCGGGAATGAAATTTTTTATATTAATGTACGCTTAAGGTTTTAATTCTATAAATGGCTTACTGTTAATCGGCGAGTATTTGAAAATGAAAAAAACCTATGCGACTAGCCAAATCATTTTTCACTGGCTTGTTTTTATCATGGTAGTGATTACCTATGCCGCGATGGAGCTTAAAGCTGAGGGATCCCCACAAAATCATCGCTAATAAACCAGCACCATGCTTCGGTAGGTGCTGGTGAGTTGGGCTAAAATACTCTCCAGTTTCACCCGCCCGATTATTCGCGGTGAATGCCGCAGTACATTTTCCGCCAGTGTCAAAAACGATATCACTCTTCGACTTTTAAGGCTGTTCGCTTGATAATGAAGATGAAGTCCTTTATTTTCAAAATGATATCCTAATAACCAGAGTACAATGGATGCCAGTGTCGCCAGCAGACTCAGCACCCAAAGCCGCTCACCTGTTTTGCTTCCACAGGCGCGTAAGCCAAAGCCAAATCTCTCACTCTTTTCATCCCGAAAGTTTTGTTCAATCTGCATGCGTCTGCTGTAGAGCTTCATGATTTCACGGGGCTTAAATTCCTCTGTGCTGGTAAATATCAGCCACGGCTCTTTGGCTGAGGCTCGTTGCTCTTTTTCTGTTGTGGGATGGCTCGGTTTCCCTTTGCGACGTTGGCTTTTTCGGCCTTTCGGCGTTTTTTTATAAAGATAAAAATATCCGTTGCATTGCGCTTTTTTTGAACGCGCCAGCGTACCTATTCCCAGATATTCCGCAGATGCCGTTTCCTTGCAGTCTTTCACGCTCAGCCAGTTTTCTTTGTCATGATGAAGGCAAAATTTTACGTTTCCCCGGATGCGGCCAATAAAGTCCCACCCCAGTGATTTGATACGCCGAAACCATTCACTCTGGAAGCCCGCGTCGGTGATAATGATGACTTTCGTTTGCGGAGCGATGGCACTGGCAAGCGCGTCAAGAAAGGCATTCTGTATCAGAACATTGTTTTGCTTTTTCGACGGAACAATCTGGCTTATCAAGGGGATAGCACGACCATCACAGACAAGGCTGGCACGCAGGACATGAAATTCCTGAGAGGGATAGCCACTCCAGTCAACGGCAATAGCACACCACGGCATGTTTTTGGTCATCATGGACGTAATCTGATTAAATATTTTCGGAATATCGTTATAAAGCGCAGAATTTCCCAAAAGGCGGTCAACCCGTTTTATTTTATCTTTCACACGAGCCGCACCGGGCAAATGGCGCCCGATACTGGTGAGCGAAAGCGTCGCACCGTTTATCAACGCAGTGGTTGAGTCAATGAGCGCGTTTTGTCGGTATTGATGCGTTGAAGCTAAAGCGTTATGGAAAAAAGTCTGGCATACTTTACGGACAGGCATAGGGTGATCTCATTGAATTTTTTGGCGAAAATCAGTAGATCATAAAACTCTATGCCTGTCTTGTTTTCTGGGGATTCGTCAGCCTTATGGGCCACCATTAAAATAAATAGTTTTAAGTTTTATTCTATATCGTAAGTTATAATGGTTTCCATCTCTGTATCATGAGTACTAACAATATTGGTATCTGCTACAGAAAATGAAACTATACCCGTGATATTGTGTTTTATGTCGAACAGCACTGGGCTATCCGGTTCAGTATTCCCGGCATAAATAAGTGGTTGTACCGGTCCGGTATAGTTTCATCTACAAAAAAACGCAGGCATACTCCATAAATAGGGCTTCACTATTTACCGCCTTACAGTCTGAATCTGAATGCGATAGAGTGCTTATGGAAAGTGATGAACGAGCATGCAAGGAATAATCGCTATTTTGAAGATACGCGCGATTTTCGGGATACCATATTCAACTTTTTCTCAACCATGCTGCCAGAAATAGCGGACGCGCTGACGTCCAGAATTCACGATCTCTTTCAGGTGCTCAAACCTGCGTCTTGAGTTTTATTGGGTATATCTCATTACGTAATTGATACTTCGACGCCCGCAGGTCGCTTTTTCTTTCATATAATGAGCTTGCTGGTGCAGATGGAGCGAGAACTGGCCTTGATACTGCACGTTTGCAGGGACGTATTGGTGGACGGAAGCGGTTGATGACGTCAGATGTGCTTTTCTAGGCTGAAGCGATGTTGGCGACAGGAGCCACGCGCCTTCAGGTGGCGAATATCGTCGGTGTATCAGAAAAAACCATCTATAAATACTTTCCCGCTCGGAGTCAGGGCGACGTTCCTGCTGTTGGCTAAAACGCGGCGCAATAGCAATTTCCTTTGCGCCAGAATCACCAGAACCCCGCCAAACATGTTATTTTCATTGATAAGTTCTTTACTGTGTCGCCGAAAATGAGAGGCCAGCATGGATTACACCAAAATTATCAAAGAAGTGGGGCGCGGGAAGAATCATGCGCGTGATGTCGATCAGGCCACGGCTTATGAACTGTATAGCGCGATGCTGCGCGGTGACGTGCCAGATCTGGAACTCGGTGGACTGCTGATTGCGTTTCGTATCAAAGGTGAATCAGAAGCCGAGATGTTGGGTTTTTATCAGGCGATGAACGAACAGGTATTGCGTCTGACTCCGCCTGCTGGCTTTCCTATGCCCATCGTGCTTCCCAGCTATAATGGAGCGCGCAAGCAGGCGAACCTGACCCCTCTGTTAGCGCTGCTGCTGGCAAAACTGGGTTTTCCGGTATTGGTACATGGCGTGAGCGAGGACCCGACTCGCGTCACCAGCGCGGAGATTTTGCGTAACCTCGGCGTGACGATTGCAGAGAACGCTGAACAGGCTCAACAGGAGCTTGATAACGGTAGTCCAGTATTTATCCCTGTCTCGACATTATGCCCTGCCATCGATCGCCAGTTACAGTTACGCTGGCGTATGGGCGTGCGTAACAGCAGCCACACGCTGGCCAAGGTGGCGACGCCGTTTGGTGAAAGCGACGCGCTGCGCGTCGCCAGCGTTTCTCACCCTGAATATGTTTCCCGCGTGGGAACATTTTTTAACGATATCAACGGGCGTGCGCTTTTGATGCACGGCACGGAGGGGGAGGTTTATGCCAACCCGCAGCGCTGCCCGGAGATTCATTTTATTCATCAGCAACATACTAACGTGTTGCAACTGCGGCAGGATATCAGCGTCGCACCCAATGCTTTGCCGATTGCAAAGGATGCCGTCACTACCGCGCGCTGGACGGTGCAGTGCCTGACGGGTGAAATTGCCATACCGCAGGCGATTCGTCTGCAACTGGCGTGCTGCCTGGTGGCTGCTGGCGAAGCGGCGACAATGGAACAGGCGGTCGCCACGATCAAGAAGCGTCTTGGCTGATTGGTTGGAGCGCATTATTCGACCACGGTTTATCGCGTTACTTCACACAGCCAGACGGCTGTCATTGGTAGAAAGAAGGAATAGCATGCAACAGGTAGCGGACTATTTTAATGCCTTGAATCGCGACTATCTTACGGTTCATCAAGCGAAAGAAGAGCTGTTTTGGCAACTGTATATGGGAACGGGCAACGATGAGGTGTCCGAGCGTTTCTCGGCGGCAGAGAGTGCGTATAAGCGCTTTATTTCTCAACCGCAGCGTCTGGCTGAACTGAGAACCCATATCGCAACACTGGAAAACAGCCCGCGTAATGAACAACAGCAGGTGCTGTTACACGGTTTGCAAGGCTGGTATCGGTTTTTCGATTGTAATGTGATTGAAGATCCACAGGCTCAGGCGCTGATGGATGAGATCATTACCGCCGAAAGTGCGCTATACGCCAAGCGTAAATCCTATGAAATGACGCATCTGGATGCGAAGGGTGAATGTGTTTCCGCTTCGCTCGGGGAGTTGCTGACCAATCAGGCGACCAATGATACCGAAGCCTACCGTCAGAGTTCTCAGCAGGCGTTGCGCGATCTGGAGCAGTGGCTGTTGCAGAACGGCTTCCCCGAGCTGATTTCACTACGTAACCGCTTTGCTCGTCAGATGGGCTACCGGAATTATTTTGACTACAAGGTCAATAAAACGGAGCGGATGACGCCGGAGCAGCTTTTTGCCATCCTCGATCCTTTCGAAGAACAGACCCGCGACGCGAATGCCCGCAGCCTGAAAAATCTGGCGAACGAAAAGGGTGACGATGCGCTGCAACCGTGGAATATTCGCTATGCCAGCGCGGGTGATGTAACGCGCCAGCTCGATCCCTATTTCCCTTTCTCGGCGTCGCTGGAACGTTGGATCAACAGTTTTAAACGTTTGCGCATTGGGTTTAACGGTGCAGAAATGCAGCTTGATTTGCTGGTGCGTAAAGGTAAATACGAGAATGGCTTTATGCACGGCCCGGTACCGCCGTTTGTTCAGGAAGGAAAATGGGTGCCGGCACGGATCAATTTCACCAGCCTGGCAAAGCCGGATCAAATTGGCAGTGGATCCATCGGCATTAATACGCTGTTTCATGAAGGTGGACACGCAGCGCATTTCGCCAATATCCGGCAGAATGCGCCCTGTTTTTCACAGGAATTCCCGCCTACCTCAATGGCGTATGCGGAAACACAGTCCATGTTCTGCGACAGCCTGCTGGGTGACGCTGACTGGTTAAAACGCTATGCAAAGAATGCGCAGGGAGAGACGATTCCTGATGAATTGATCCGCGCGGATATCAGTACACAGCAGCCGATGCGCGCTTTCAATGAGCGACACATCCTGCTGGTGCCGTATTTCGAGTGGCAACTCTATTCGTGGGATGACGAAGCGCGTACGCCGGAAGCCATGACAAAACTGGCACGCGATACCGAACAGCGTATTTTGGGTATTAGCGGTAGTCCGCGTCCGACGCTGGCGATCCCCCATTTGTTGTCTATGGAGTCGGCGTGCTCTTATCAGGGCTATCTGCTGGCGCTGATGGCGGTGGAGCAGACGCGCAGCTATTTCCTGCAACGCGACGGCTATCTGACGGATAACCCGGCGATTGGCCCCGATTTGGCACAGCACTATTGGAAACCGGGTAATAGCGTCAGCCATGATGATACGCTGCGTAGTCTGACTGGTGAGGGGTTCAACCCCGCTTATCTGGCGCAGGCCTGCAATCTGACGGTCGATGAAGCCTGGCAACAGGCGCAGGGCACGATGGCACAGGCTGCTGCGCGTCCTCAGCCTGCAGCGGATTTCGATCTGTCAGCTCGTATTCGCGTGGTCGATGGTAGCCGCGTGCTGGCGGATAATGCGCAAGGGGATGAGAAGATGTGTCAGGATTTTGCGGCGTTTATTGAGCAAGCGTATCCGCGTTCAGAGGCATAATGTTCGCTAACATAGCGAGTAAGAAAAAGGGGGCGAAAGCCTAATGCCGATCGTTTAAGGATTAGTTGAACGATCCAGCCGTTGGTGTAAAAAAGGTTCATGACATTCATGGACCTTTTTTTATGCAACTTTCTCAGGCTCTTGGCATTATCAATCTTACTGCGCCGGAACAGATTCACACTCTGGCTGATCTCCTACCCGTTAGCATGATTGAACAGGCATTAACGCTCACTGATACCGTCACGCTGCGCAAGCGAAAACTCCCCCTTGAGTCCATGGTGTGGCTGGTTATTGGCATGGCCGTATTCAATCAGCGCCCTCTTTCCCACATCGTTAATCTCATGGATATCGCTGATCGCTCCGGCACCCCGTTCATCGCCCCCAGTTCAGTCATACAACGGCGGCAGACGCTCGGTGAGGCTGCTGTCAGAGAACTGTTTGATATCACACAACGACACTGGAACGAACAGGCTCAGCACCCACAATGGCATGGGCTTAACCTCTTTGCCGTCGACGGTGTGGTCTGGCAAACGCAGGATACACCGGAAAATGAGGCGGCCTTCTGCAAGGCCTCCAATCAGCACGGCGACAAGGGTTACCCGCAGGTGAGAATGGCTTGCCTGATGGAACTGAGCAGTCATCTGATAACTGCCAGTGCGTTCGGCCGCTACGATGTCAACGAGATGCGGCAGGCAGCAGAGCTGACCGGAAAAACACCAGATAACAGCATTACCCTGTTCGACAAAGGGTTTTACTCCGTCGGTTTACTGCATCACTGGCGAACAGCGGGGGAAAATCGGCACTGGCTGCTGCCGTTGAAGAAAAATACGCAATACGAAGTGATAAGCAAGCTGGGCAGGCAAGACAGACTGGTACGGATAAAGACATCGCCGCAGGCGCGTAAACAATGGGCGACGCTGCCGGAGAGCATCACAGCGCGGTTGTTAACGAAGACGATAGAGGGAAAAACGCGAGAGGTGCTGACGTCACTGACGGACCCGATGCGTTATCCGGCGGCGGAGGTGAACGCCCTTTACGCTCACCGATGGGAAATCGAGTTGGGATATCGCGAGGCGAAACAAGGCTTGCTGGGTAACAGGTGGCATTTACGGAGCAGACTGCCGGAAATGGTGAGGCAGGAGTTGTGGGGCGTGCTGCTGACGTACAATCTGGTGCGTTATCAGATGGTGAAAATGGCGTTTACGCTGAAAGGAGATTACCTGCCGTATCAGTTGAGCTTCAGCGGCGCCCTGACGGAAATCTGGCGATTACTTATCGGTCTGCCGGGTTCATCACCGGGTGCGATACCAGGACATCTGAAGCATTTTTATGAGCAGGCAATCTATCTGGTATTGCCGTTACGAAGGGAGCGAAGTTACCCCCGAGAAATCAGGGGAAGACGAGCGAAATATCCGTTAAAAAACAATGCCGGTCACCTTAAGTGACCGGCATTAGGCGAAAGCCCCCTTGGTGATCAGGATACGTGTTGCAGGAATTCACGCAGGCGATCGCTGGGTGGATTCGTAATCAGGGTTTCTGGGTCGCCATCTTCTGCGATGCGGCCTTTATCAATAAAGATAAGGCGTGAAGCCACTTTATGGGCAAAGCCCACCTCGTGGGTGACGATGACCATCGTCATGCCTTCTTCAGCCAGATCTTTCATGACGGTCAGCACTTCGTGACGCAGTTCCGGGTCGAGGGCTGACGTCGGCTCATCAAACAGCATCAGCTTCGGTTTAACTGCTAAAGCGCGGGCGATGGCGACACGCTGCTGTTGACCGCCTGAAAGCTCGGAAGGGTAGTGATGCGCGCGTTCTGACAGACCCACTTTCGCCAGCAATTCCAGCGCCAGTTTCTCGGCATCGGCTTTATTCGCGCCGCGTACCCGAATAGGGCCGAATGCGACGTTTTCCAACGCGGTAAGATGCGGGAACAGATAAAACTGCTGGAATACCATCCCGGCTTCCTGACGGATCAAACGCTCGTCAACGCGAGGATCGTTCACTTTAAGGCCGTCAACAATCAATTCGCCGCTGGTAATTTCTTCCAGCTTATTGATGCAGCGCAGAAGGGTAGATTTGCCCGAACCGGAAGGCCCGATAATGACCACCACTTCACCCTCGCCGATAGTGAGATCGATATTGTGTAAGACCTGTGTCTTGCCAAAGTGTTTGGATACGTTTTTAAATTCAATCATATAATCTTAAGTCTTCTTTCCAGACGACGCAGAATAAAGCTGAGGATCAGCGTGATGCACAGGTAAATAATGGCAACCGCAGTCCAGATTTCCAGCGCACGGAAGTTACCCGCGATGATTTCTTGCCCAGAACGTGTCAATTCAGCCACGCCGATAACAATAAATAGCGAGGTATCTTTGATGCTGATAATCCACTGGTTACCCAGCGGCGGCAGCATGCGGCGCAGAGCAAGCGGAGCAATCACATGGCGTAGCGTCGCACGACGAGACAGCCCCAGCGCCAGACCCGCTTCGCGAAAGCCGTTGTGAATTGACAACACCGAACCACGCGTAATTTCCGCGATGTAAGCACCGGAGTTAATAATGATGGTCACCACAGCGGCGGCAAACGGGTCAATCCGCACGGACGTGAAAATCATCGGCAGGGCGAAGTAAATAAACATCACCTGCACAACAATCGGGGTACCGCGAATAATTTCAATGAAAACGAGCGAAATACGGCTGGAAAACCAGCCGCCGTAGGCGCGGGCAAAACCCGCGACCACGCCAATCACCAGGCCGCCAAGCAGACCCAGAACAGAAATCAACAACGTCATTTTTGCCCCTTCCATCAGGAGGGGCAGAGAAGGCCAAATGGCACTCCAGTCAAACTGCATGGAATATCTCCAGATTAAATCGGCAATTACTTAGGTTCTACGCCAAACCACTTCTTGTAGATCTCAGCATAAGTGCCGTTTTCACGCAGTGTTTTCAGGGCGCCATTCACTTTTTCACGCAGTTCGTTGCTGCCTTTCGGGAACGCGATGCCGTATTGCTGGGCTTTAATGGAATCACCTACCGCTTTAAACTGGCCGTTGCCCGCGGTTTTGATGAAGTAGAGAATATTTGGCGTGTCGTGCAGCACGGCGTCAGCACGGTTGGTACCCAGTTCCATATAGGCGTTGTCGATGTTTGGGAACTGGCGCAGATCTTTGGTTTTGATATTGGCTTTCGCGTAATCAACAGAACCCGTGCCGCTTTTCACCGCCAGCACTTTACCCGCTAAATCCTGCTCGCCTTTGATGTCGTTGTTGTCTGCTTTGACCATCACCAGCAGGCCACTGTTGTAGTAGCCGTCAGAGAAATCGATTGCTTTTTTGCGCTCTTCAGTAATGGTAATGCCTGCCAACGCCAGATCGATGTTACGCGTTTGCAGTGCAGGAATAATGCCGCCGAAGTCCATTGGCTTCAGGGTGTACTTCAGGTTGAGCTGTTTAGCGATGGCATCCCAGAGGTCGATGTCAAAACCGACATATTTGTCGCCTTGTTTGAACTCAAAAGGGACGAAAGCGGTGTCTGTGGCGACAATCAGTTCTTTCTCAGCAGCATAGCTAGATACACTCATCATCAGTGTCAGTGCAGCCAAAGAGGCCTTAAGTAGTGATTTCATTAAATCCTTCCTATTAGCAGTTGTGGGAGCTTTTTGTTTTACAGGCGTTTTAAGCTTTGTTTTACAGGTATTTTAAGCATAGTACATCGCACAAAAATGAAGCCTGAGCCAGTTACCCTGCGTTGTGCTTAACCTGTTGCTTTTATTTATTGCCCTGCCAGCGGTGAAATTTTCACCTCCGATTCGCTCAGGCAAGGCGCTGCTATGATTAACTGATTTATACGAGGGAAACAACCGTTGATTGGTGTTATGTCCAATTAGTGCAGGCAAAAGCTAATTTTTTGAGCGTCTTAACGGATAAAATGCGTGGTTTGTGCAGGTTGTACCAGAAAAGGGGGCAGCTTGAGCGGGGGAAATCGTAGTAAAAAGGCTGCCTAAGCAGCCTTTAAAGCGTTCGTCAGATGATAACGCCGATTATTCAATGTTTGATTCGATGAACCACAGGAATTGATCCAGATCGCGCGATGCAGCGGTCAGGATATCCGCAGAGGCCTCATCTTCCGTTTTGCCAATTGCTTTGCGTACATTATTGGCGACAATCGCATAACGTTCCGCCAGGGCTTTCAGGTGATCCTGAACGCTATGGATGTTGGTTGGATAGCTTTTCAGCGAGGTTTGTTTACCCACAATTTGCACGGTACCCAGCGCCACACCGCCTATCTGCACCACGCGCTCGGCGATGGTGTCCTGATGGTCAATAATCGAGGTGCGGAAGCCATCCAGCATTTCATGAACGGCGATAAAGTTTGCACCGCGCATGTTCCAGTGCGCTTGTTTGGTAATCAACGACAGGTCGATGAAATCAACAACCAGTTGGTTTAACAGCGCGATCGTCGAGGTTTTAACGCTATCATCCAAATCATTGCGAGTATAAAGCAGTGCGGACGGTGCTGATTTCACGAGTTTGGCGGTAGACATAATAGTTATCCTCTCTTTAATTATTCATAGTCAGTCTTACTGTTCAATGTGATTAATTATAGCAGCGATAAAAATTAATATTGAAAAGAATTGCCTATCAAATGAATAGCTCTAGCATAACGATGTTTGGGGTATTTGTAGGCAGGATTTATCTGATATCGATAATGCGGTAACCCGGCATGTAAGTGCAATGTTTTAATTACGCTTGAAACATCATCTCATATATTGATAAATATCATCGTCACTTAGGTGAAAATAGTTATTATTCGCCCGCTATCCTGATTGAAATAGAATGTCCTCGTTGTTTTCTCCTTAAAACATATGATGTGGAGTAAAGGGAGTCGTGCAGAATGAGAGTAAATATTATTGGTACCAGTGGAAGTGGCAAATCGACGCTTGCTCGCCGCTTGTCTGGAAAACTGGCTATTCCGTACATTGAAATGGATGCATTGTTTTGGCTGAAGGACTGGCAGGGGCGGGGCGATGCTGATTTTTTTCAACGGCTTGAAAAGGCGCTGGAGCCTGAAAGTTGGGTGCTGGATGGTAACTATAATCGAACGCGTGAGATCAAATGGCGCAATGTTGATGTTGTGATTTGGGTCGATTACTGCTTTACCCGCACCTTGTTTCAGGCGATACGGCGTGCCTATGTTCGAGCATGGCGCAAAGAGGAACTCTGGAGCGGCACGGGTAATAAAGAGTCTTTTCTCCGTAGTTTCTTTAGCCGGGATTCCATTATCCTTTGGACAATAAAAACCTATTCAAAAAACCGGAAACGGTATTTAGCGGATTTAGCCGATCCTCGCTATCGCCACATCCGTTTTATTACTCTGCGTTCTCCTCGGGAATGTGACACTTTTCTGCAACATTTTCCCGAGGAAATACGTATTCATTCTGTTTGAGTCGTCACTTTGGCCGCACCCGCGGGTTTTATTGTCAACGTTGCACCTATTGATGCGATGATAATAAAGATCAGCGCCATCCACTGTATGAACGAGAGATGCTCACTGAGGAAGAGGATCCCAGATAGGGCGGCAATCGCGGGTTCCATGCTCATCAAGGTGCTGAATGTTCTGGCTGGCAGGCGAGTCAATGCCACCATTTCCAGAGAATAGGGGAGCGCGGTGGACAGAATCGCGACGGCAATACCGAGCGGGAGTATTGACAACGAAAATAGCGTGCTCTCCGCGTAATACGCACCGATAGGGCAGAAAATCAGCGCGGCAACGCAGGATCCGATGGCGACGGTGCCTGGCCCATGATTCGCTCCTGCTTTTTGCCCAAACAGAATATAGAACGCCCAGCAAGCACCTGCACCCACGGCGTAAGCGGCACCTGTCAAGTCAACATTGCCGATATTGTGGCCCAGCGGTAGTAAGAACCACAGGCCAGCAACGGCCAGAAAAACCCATAAAAAATCAATTGGTCTGCGCGAGGCCAACATGGCAACGGCAAGCGGGCCGGTGAACTCCAGTGCGACAGCAATGCCGAGTGGCACCGTCTGCAATGAGAGATAGAAAAGGAAGTTCATCCCGCCCAGTGTGATGCCATAAACCAGCAGTGGCAGGCGGTTACTGCTAAAGCGCATCCGCCACGGCTTGAAGATGATGCACAGAATGATCGTACCTATTCCCAGGCGTAACGCGGTTACGCCCGTTGCGCCAATGAGTGGAAACAGACTCTTGGCCAGAGCCGCACCGCTTTGGATAGAAAGCATTGAGATAATGATGAGGAATACGGGTACAAATGTTGATGAGCGGTGGGAAAATAAGGTCATGCTTTTGGCCTTAAAACAGGTATAACATTCCGTTGCTATTATATCCAATTGTAAACAATTTGTCTGGTATGAATTGACTTTTATTGACCTTTATTTACGCATTATTTAATTGATTTATTTTTGCTCAACTCAGTTAGCATGCAAACTGAGCGGTAAATTAGGAATTATCTGTTTTTTGGCCTTACGGTGAATTTATTTTTAATCTAATTGTCACAATAAAAAAGCTAATGTAATTAGTGCTATAGCTTGATTATGACAATATTTGTTACATCTAAAGGCTAATTGATAAATATTTATAGGGCGGCAAGCCTCGAACTTCTTTGTTATATTTACAGCGTTAGTTAGTCTTTCATAAAATGAATTTGAGGCTGTAAATATGAAAAAAATCGCGTGTCTTTCCGCTCTGGCTTGTGTATTAGCCGTTGGCGCAGGTTCTGCATTTGCTGGTCAAAGCACTGTAACTGCTGGTTATGCTCAAGGTGATGCTCAGGGCGTACAAAATAAAGTTAAAGGCTTTAACCTGAAATATCGTTATGAGCAAGATAATAACCCACTGGGCGTTATTAGCTCTTTCACCTACCTGGAAAAAAATGGTAGCGATGACGGTTTCTACAACAAAGGCCAATACATGGGCTTTACTGCTGGTCCTGCTTACCGTCTGAATGACTGGGCAAGCCTGTACGGTGTTGTTGGTTTCAGCCATGGTAAAGTTACAAGCAACAATACCAATGGTCTGGATAATGCTAGCAACGACGATTACGGCTTCACCTACGGTGCTGGTGTTCAGTTCAACCCAATCCAGGACGTTGCTCTGGATGTCGGTTACGAACAAAGCCGTATCCGCAGTGTTGACGTTGGTGCCTGGGCTGTTGGCGTAGGTTACCGCTTCTAATCTAACCCTGTAGGGGTTATTTACCCTCAGCGTTGGTTGTTAGATGTGTCGGAAGAATCCGCTCTTTTCAGGGCGGATTTTTTTATGGCGAGCTTCCTGCCCGACACCCTGCGGGCCATCGCAAGCGGCATTTTTTATGTCTGTTTGTCAAAGCTGCGACGAGTTTCGCCCGTCATTTAGTCAGTCACTTTCCAGTCGGTCGATATCCGGTCATCTTTGTCGCCATTGAGCAAAAGCTGCCGTGTCGGTCTGCCATAAGATTTTATCTTGACGTTAAGATTCTTTATGTGAAGATATTGACCATCAAGCAGCAATGATTGGCTCAAGTTATTGAGGTTAGACATGGTAGTGACATCAACGGCCCGTACGCGGGCTTTTCTTTTCTTCACGATTATCCTGTTGGGATTGAATTTACGCCCCGTTCTGGCGGGAATTGGCCCGTTGCTGAATCAGATTCAGGCCGCAACGGGTCTGGATGACAGCATGGCAGGTATGTTAACCACGCTCCCCGTGTTCGCGATGGGATGGTGTGCGTTATATGGCGGTCAGTTGCAGGCACGTCTTGGAGAGTATCGGGGAATCACATTGGGTATTGTGGTTATTGCCCTGGCGTGCGGTGCGCGCTGGTGGCTTAATAGTGGCATTGCTCTGCTGGTGAGCGCTGCGCTTGCCGGGGTCGGGATTGCCTTAATTCAGGCGCTGGTGCCATCGTTTATCAAGCTCCATTTTGGCTGTCATAGCAGTCTCCTGATGGGCTTTTATACCACGGCGATTATGACTGGCGCGGCGTTTGCGGCTTCATCGGTTTCTCCGCTGGCAAATGCGTGGGGCTGGCAAAGCGCGCTGGCCTGCTGGGGGATCGTGGCGTTGGTTGCCACAGTGGCCTGGCGGTGTGTACCTAAAGCGTATACCGCGAAGCAGGAGGCGGCGGTCGTTCTGGCGACGCGCAGAAGCGGGATGGACTGGCTGCTGATGGTGTTCTTCGGTATTGGTACGGGTGCGTATACGCTGGTGCTGGCCTGGCTGCCGCCGTATTACATTCAATTGGGACTAGATGCGACGCAAAGTGGCTTGATGTTAGGGGGATTAACGCTGACGGAGGTGATTTCCGGCCTGTTAGTGTCCACGTTTATCAACCGTTTTCCCGATCGGCGCAGGCTACTTATCCCTATCCTGATTGTGATGCTGGCAGGAATGATTGGGCTGATCGTCGCGCCGCTGACGTTCACGTACCCCATTATTATCATGCTGGGGATTGGCATTGGCGCACTGTTTCCGCTGTCGCTGATTGTGGCGTTGGATCAGGTGACGGAGTCACATAAGACCGGTTCAGTGATGGGCTTTGTGCAGGGCGGCGGCTACATCCTTGCCAGCCTGATGCCTTTGCTGGCTGGTTTTATACGCCAGCATACGGCGGGGCTGGAGCAGGCCTGGATGATTATGACCGTTGGTGTGATCGTGTTGATTCTGATGGCGACCCGTTTTGCTCCGCTGAAGAGCCCTAGCCGCTAAGCCATTTGTGGTGTTATAAGCGAGCGGAAACCCGTTCGCTATCATTGGTCTGCGGGGGGGCGATAGCGCCATAGCCAGCGCCCGCTCATCAGACGGCGGTAATAGAAGAAGCCGCGTACAATCCAGTCAAAGAACATCCCCATCCACACGCCAATTACGCCAAAACCGAGCATCACGCCGAGGATATATCCCGCGATGACCCGACATCCCCACATACCTGCCATTGCCACCCACATGGTGTAGCTGGCGTCTTTAGCGCCTTTCAGACCGGCAGGGAGCACCCAGGACGCCGCCCAGATTGGCATAAATAGCGCGTTGAGCCACAGAAGATGTTTTGCTACTTCGATCACTTCCGGCTCATTGGTGTAAAACGATGCCAAAAAGCTGGCGCTGGGCACCGACAGTACAGCAAGCACACACAGCCCAATATTGGACAGCCAGAAGATGTACTTCAACTGGCGAGTGGACTGCATGATCTGGCCTTTCCCCAGCCGTGTGCCAACGATAATCGTGGCGGCGGCACCGAGCGAATTGCCGGGAAGGTTGATCAGCGTTGAGATGGAGAAAGCAATAAAGTTTCCGGCGATGACTTCGGTTCCCATACCTGCCACAAAGCGCTGGGTGATCAGCTTGCCGATGTTAAACATCACCGATTCTATGCTGGCGGGAATACCGATACTGAGCACTTCATAGAGAATCGTCAGGGTAAAAGGTGCAAAGTAAGACTTGAAGGGAATACGCAACGCGCCGTTAAAACCGTGCATCAGCGTCAAAATCACGAAGACCGCGCCGATATAGCGTGAAATAGTGATCCCGATGCCAGCACCAATAAAGCCAAGACCATCCCAGGAAAAGGCGCCGTAAATCAGCAGGCTACTGATGGCAATATTGAGGATATTCATCCCAATGTTGATGACCATGGGCAACTTGGTATTACCCGCTCCCCGCAACGCGCCACAGCCGACCAGCGCGATGGCGACGGCAGGATACCCCCACACCGTCCAGCGCAGGAACGTGAGGGCTAATGCTTTAACCTGTGCGTCGGCCTGTCCTGCGATCAGATCGATAATCGCTGAACCGGCGAATTCAACCAGCGCGACTAGCAGAAACGATGACAGAACCAGTAATGACATTGACTGGCGAGCCGCAGAACGCGCTTGCTTTCTATTGCGTTGCCCCAGGCTGAACGCGACAACAACGGCAGTCCCCAACGCGACGGCGGTAAAGAAGGCGATGATGACCATATTGAAGCTGTCAGCCAGACCGACGGCTGCCATGGCTTCTTTCCCCAGCCAACTGACCAGGAAGGTGCTGAAAACCCCCATCAGCACGACGCAAAGGCCTTCAATAAAGATAGGGAAGGCGAGCGGTGAGATTTCTCTCCAGAAGAGAACGCGGTTGGAGTAACGCTTTTTATACCAGTCTGTGTCTTTTAATTTTTTCATGAAACGGTCTTGGAAGTATCTCAAGTTTCCCTGTCAGTACGGTAAACAGAGCCACAAAGTGGTGGCTCGCAAATAGCATCATTTTGCACGGTATCGTGATATCCATTTGTGCAATCGCGACAGCATGGCTGTTTTTTAAAATAGCGTTCCTATTTACAGAGTATCAGCCGCCAAATCGATGTCCAGCCTGGATTGCTGTCCCCGCATGGAAAGTTGTTGCATGTTTTTATCAATTAATTTAGATTTTTCTTTATTAGTTTTTACTAAATTAAAAGTAAGACACATACAACCAGCGGTATCACCTTCCTTGCCGATTGAACACAGCCGCATTATGCCGGGTTTCAGCGGCTCAAAAGAGGATCACGATCATGTCAACGCCACTTGCTATCTCACCCGCCCAGGCCCGCAAATTGTTAGATGAAGGTGCGATACTCATTGATATTCGCCAGCCTGAAGAGTTCGCCCGCGAACATATTGCGCAGGCGAAACTGCATCCGCTGAATTCTTCCGCCGGGTATGTCCTCCCTAACGATGCTAGGGAAGGAAAAACGGTGATTTTCCACTGCTTATCCGGCATGCGTTCGGAACAGAATGCTGGCCTGCTGGCACAGGCGGCTTCACCCGCAGCGGTTTTTCTTCTGCAAGGGGGGATGACGGCATGGAAAAAGGCGGGATTTCCGACAGAGGTGAATCATAAGCAGCCAATTGACCTCATGCGGCAGGTTCAAATCGCCGCTGGCGTACTGATTCTGAGTAGTGTATTACTGGGATACAGCGTAAACAGTGCTTTCTTCCTGCTGTCTGGTTTTGTGGGAGCAGGGTTGCTGTTTGCTGGTGTTACCGGATTTTGCGGTATGGCAAAGCTGTTAAGGAGAATGCCGTGGAACCGTGCAACTCAACGCTGATTGGCCGGGATGACTGGCTGAAACCGTAAGCGGGGTGTTAACCACTAAAAACAGGAGCAGTAATATGGATATGAAGAACATTCCGTTTGGTACGACTGACTGGTCGCAAATAGAGCCCAGCGAGCATCAAGGGGAAACGGGGATCGCCTACTGGCGAACGCAGCGTTTTGATAATATTCGGGTTCGTATTGTGGAATATACGCCTGGTTACCTCGCCGATCACTGGTGCTCAAAAGGGCATATTCTGCTGTGCCTTGAAGGCGAGCTTCATACGGAATTGGACGATGGTCGTGTTTTTGTCCTCAAACCGGGAATGAGTTATCAGGTTGCGGATAACGCAGAAGCCCATCGCTCTTACACTGAGACGGGTGCGAAGCTGTTTGTTGTGGATTGAGGTGAGGGGCTAACCCAGAGTACGGAAATCAGAGTACGGCGATTAGCCCTTGATTAGCTAACTTACCCTACCTGAGATCGCGTTCGTCGATGTCAGTAAACGTCCGTATAGAAAATTCAATCCATTGGTAGCGACGTAAGCAATCCGTTTCTAATTCTGTTGTCGATATCGGCATATAACCATACTCTTAAAGAGGTTAATGGTGCGGGGTTTATCATCTACACAACTCAGGAGTGTATGAACATGTCTATCAGGATTGAACTTGCAGAACCAATGGAAGTGCTGAGTCTTCGGGTCGTTGGTCCCTATTACGAGAAAATACCGCAGGGATTTAATGAAATATTATCATGGGCAAAGGAACACCATCTCTCCATTGATAAATCTCTGGCGTTTTACTGGGATGACCCCAGCCGAGTAGAAGCGGATGAATTACGGGCGGATGTGGCGATTACGTGCAAAGCGATGCCATCAACGTTGCTGGACGGTACGGAAATACGCAGGGAAATCATTCCCGGTGGACTTTATGCCGTAACGCACACCATTGTGAAAAATGGTGACTTTGCGCAAGCATGGAATGATTTTTATAAAGCGATCGATGCTCAGGGATACCGTCCGGCAGGTGATATATGCTATGAAAGCTATTTGTGCGATGGCAGTAATGGCAACTGGGAAATTGAAATATGGCAGTCGGTTGAAGAGGTGAAGTAAGCCTGTTCATAGGAGGTAACGCAAGAATAAAATGTATTGGAGCAGCCTGCATCGTTACTATTTATACTTATACGCCGTAAAAATATTAAATATTGCATTATGGTATATCTCTGGCATACGGAGGTTATTTAGCATTATCACAGGCACTCAATGAATGCCTGTTGTAATGCATCACTTAGTCACTGAGTTATCGATAGTCTTAATGGCTGTCCCATTCTGCTGTTTGATAATGTTTAACTGAACGCCGTCAGATTTGCGTGTGGCTAAAACATTAATATCCTTTTCATCATCGCAATTGAAATCACCTTGGAGCGACAGCGCGATGGCTTTCAGCGAATCATCGGTAGAGAAAGGAATATACGAAATAGTATTATCCTTGCTAATCATTTTGACACCTACAGCACCAGTAATGTCGTTCTGATACAGGTTATAGATTTTTCCGTTACGAGAATCGGTATCAATAAATACCTCCGTTCCCAGCGCTTTTGCACTCGTCAAAACAATTGCGTCAAGGTCGGCACCCGGCGAATCGGCATATTTCGACAGGCTGGTGTCGACGATTTTCAGATAGGTAAATGAATCAGACTCTGAATCAATTACGTCAACGTCATACCCAATTACAGAACCACGATTGGTTGTCGTTTGAGCGGATGCAGGATTAATAGCCTGAAACACGGGTGTGGCCTTGATCCATTCACTGCCGTCATTGGATACATAGGCATCCCACGATTCATAGGTTCCTGCTTCATAGACGTAGAAATCCGCATCGGCAGTACCGCTCTTTTTAATCGCGTACGGGGTAAAGCGAACCACAACGCTACCTGCTGCACCGAGAGAAAGTATATTTTCATTCGTGCTGTAGCGATTAGGTTCGCCAAGTATTCTTTCGGGCACTTTATAACTTGAAGATACATTAGGGCCGGGCGTATAGCTTACGATTTCCGTGGCAAAACCCACTGCGGTACCCGGAATATCGGGATAACCTTTATAGGTTTCTGCAAAGGCTGAAGCTGATAATAGGCACATTAATGCAATTGCATATTTTTTCATTTTACGTCCTCTTAATATAAAAATCCCACGATTATGGGGAATTCATTGATGTTATTTTACGTTTGCCAGTTCGTTAGTAATTAGCCCACGAAAATATCAATGGACATTGCACTAGCACGTAAGCATCACGTGTAATCGAACCGACAATAGGCTGCACCTAATAGTACTGACGACCGATTCACGTTGAGCAATGATCTCGCAAATCCTCGATGCTTCATTTAAATTCGTTTTAATATTTATCCAAGGCAGACTTTCCTGATGGATGAACCTGTTATAGCGATGAACGCTCAGCGCAAACCGCACAATGGCTCTGATATTCTCAACCTGCTTTGCGTAACGTTGTGTTATTGATTTTGTTATCTGAGATATTTACTGCTGGAAGGGAACCGATATTTTTAGGATTGCAGGTAGGTCTTATCATTCACTATTTTGACAGTAAAACGCCTGTGCGTATAAAAGACGCATAGAATTTGGATCATGTTGTCTTTCACGCGGTAGGGGATGATGTGGGGATAGTGCGTTAACACCCGCTCACGTGTTCCGGATACACGGGCGGGCTTCCGATTGTTGGTCGCTGAGGTAGTCATTCCACTAGCTTTACGAACTGGCTGTCTGCCAGTGGATCGTCTTGCGCGATATAGAGGTACTCGGCTTCCCGCATTTGTCTGGCATCAGCTAAAGAAATTGCCGGATAGCTGCCAAACGTCAACGTAGTGCGCTTTTTAGTCTGTGGGTGGTAATAGCGAAAACGCCATGTCTTTGTGCCGGAAGGTTTGACGAACAATAGCAGACCGCCACCATCATGTAGCGACAATTCTTTGTCTATTGCTTTAGCGGCTTTGACTTCCGTGTTTGTGAGGGGCTTTGCCTGAATTGCCATGATCGTTACCTTTGGGACTACGGTTTTATGGGACTACGTTGATTTAGTCCCAAATGTAGTCCCAAACTTTCCGGCTGTAAACGGGGTATCCCGATAGATAACAGGCAACAAAAAACCCGCAAACTCAGTGAGAATGCGGGTTTTTGTGGGGTTTCCGGTAGTAAACGATACTAACCGAAGTTGTATTTCACGAGAGGATTAAAGTAATGAATTTAACTTTATGAAATATATCATTTATTTTTCATGTTGATATTTAGCGTATGCCTATAGCTATGCCTAAAAGTCAAAGTCATCCCATCAACAGAAAATATTGCCTCAAACTTCGAACCTTCAGACGATAAAGTATTACATCGGGTCTACGCTGTTCAAGTGACAGAAAAACTGAAAAGAGTGGTGAATAGTTAGTCATTCAGCCTGGTTCAACTATCCTTTTTTAAGGAAAGGACAATTGATAGCGGATGATGATATGAAAAACTTGTCGGACAAAGACATTAAAGAAATCAAAAAATGGCTAAATATTGATACCTATCGGCAGTTTGAAAACATATCTCTTGAGCGGCTTTATCTTGAGCTGGTGATGAGGTCGCTGTTTTTTAGTTCTGACCATAGTGATTATGATCGCTGGGTGGTTAAAACTTATGCCAACAGTCTCTTCAGTGGGGATCCCTTCCTCATTACAGATAGTCATATGAATCAGCTTAAAACAAAAGCCAGACTTTTGGTATCCCCATACTTTTCTGTAACAACGACCGGAAGGGTGGCACATCTTTGTTTTGAAGGGATGAAGAAGTCGTTATTTGGCTGGAACAATGTTGATGATTATTGGATAGATGAAAAAGTCGACGAGCTCCCTGTTGCAGAGGCTATGCCGATATTATGTGAACACCGGGTTATGATAGAGATAAATCTCACCAGTGGCTCTGACGAAGAAATCGCTGAATCACTGAAAGCCATGCTTCCTCAGTGGCGTAAAATCCGGAAAATTGAGCCGGAGTCATTAGACACCATTCGCTTTGGTCACAGCACAATCAAGAAAATTATCGATTACAGACTGATCCCATTACTCGACATACTGACATGGGCAAAGCACCATGATATTCGGGTGTCAGATAATCACCTTTCCTCTCTGCTTCACTGCGATTCTGATGAGGAAAATAAAACAAGAATGGGGAGTCATATAAAAAATACTGACAAACCCCTTGCGCTTAAAACCGCCAGCAAGTCATTCATCCTTCAGTTTTATAATTTTCTTAACAAGAACAACCATTTGAAAGAAATGCGGGTTTCGGATGTTGGTAATGCGTCCAATTAGTAGAACATGTGTTTTTCAATGAATGCCCCGATGACTTTTTCATGCAATTCTATCGAACGCGAGAAGCAGATTGTTTTACGGGCCAGACGTTTAATACGTGTCCTCAGTGTCAGGTTGTTACGCTCAATACGCTGAGTGAAGATTTTTCCTGTCAGATGCTTATCTTTCGGGAGTTCTCTGGCATAACTGCCCCAGTCATCGCTGGTTATCATACCGATGTTAAACGGCGTCAGCAGAGCCACAAGTTCACGGCAGGTGTTATCCGTGCGCGGTCCAAACGTGTAAGCCAGAACGCCACCTGTTTTGGTGTTGTATGCATACCAGAGCCAATGCTGCCGGGCTTTATTGCCGACAAAGCTCCATTGCTCATCAAGCTCACAGATAAGTGCTACATCGGCATGAGCGACCGGAGAGGAAGTTATTCGCTTCGGCGCGAGTTTTTTAACGTGCGAATGACGGTGTTAATACCGATTTTCAGTGTTCTGGCTGTATCACGAACGCCGGCGCCGTTGAATGCCATTTCGGTAATTTGTTCTTTGACACCGGGCTTACGCGCTTCATAGGTATAGGTGAGCAGAAACACGCGGTGACAGTCACGACAGCGAAACCGGTCACGACCTTTAGGGTTCTGTCCATGACGGTAAACCTGAACAGACTGACAGCGAGGACAATGAACATTAACGCTGGCCATGAGCAAACCTCAAAGCGGTCATTATATATCAATTCAACTAATTAGAGGCACCACCCGGATGTTATAACGCTCGCGGACAAGGACTAAAAACACGCTAATTCTGGATGTGCTGAAATTCGCTTGTTTCCCTGAACTTTTCATATAGTCTCTTCTAAAAAGCGAGGAGAGACTATGAATACCCAGAATCGCCTTATTCTAACCCCGAAGTAATGAGAAAAACCGGCTTTGGAAAAGCCTGGATCTATCGCCTTATTAGTGAAGAACGTTTCCCCCGACCCGTAAAAATTGGTATCCGTGCTGTCTCATTTGTTGAAAATGAAATTGATGAATGGATATTGACCGCGATTGAAAAAATAAATGTATTTTAAAAGTGTAAAGAATTTCAATCAATAAAGGCTATATATTTTACAGAATATTTGACAGTTTTTAATGATGTCTTTTGTTTAAAGGTTTCGCGGCGCGTTATTAAGTCTCAGGTGTGCTTAATATGAATTAAGTACACCTGAGATATTAAATGTAAAAAATATCGTTATTATCTGATTGATTAAAAATAAGTTTAATTATTATTTTCTTGTCATTTTCTTAAGATTTTTTTTGTAAATTTATTATTTGTAATTTAATAATATATTGCACCTAGAGTGCTTTTGTAAAATATTTTAAGGAGAGATCATGGATCATATTAGAACGAATACATTTATGTTTGATAATGGTGAGCGATATTGCCATGTTATTAACAGTCTGACAGGAGAGCCGCTTTTTGATCCTAATCTTTATATAACGACAAACGTCAGGAGCAAATCGGTGTCGATTAATACAATGGAGGTTGTTGCCGGAAGTCTGGTATTACTTTATCGATTTTTTCATATGAGAAAAATAGACATCGTGGATCGGATTACCCGAATGGAATTTTTAAGTTCTTATGAAATTGATGCGCTGGCTGATTTCGCTTCGGAAAACTTCAAAAATAGGAAAAAAACGTCCGGTAGCAGAAGTGTGAAAGCGCCGACAAAGTATTTCAGACTGACGTTTATTTGCCATTACCTTGACTGGCTATACCATCATCACTTACCGCATTCGGTCGACGTAAATCTTGATGCCAGGATCACAAGGATGGTGGCTGAACTGAAAAGTAAAAGACCTGATTCTGACGGATATCGTGACTATATCCCTGAAAAGTCCTTAACGAAGGCGCAGCAAGATATTCTGTTTAACGTAGTCAGCGTTGGGTCTGCATTAAATCCGTTTTCTCCTGCGGTTCAGACACGGAACAGGCTCATCATTTTATTACTGTTCAGTTACGGGGTCAGAGCCGGTGAGCTTTTAAATCTCCGGATCAGTGATATTGATTTTGCCTGTTCCTCTATCACTATCCAGCGCCGCGCCAATGACAAATCAGATCCAAGGGTTAAGCAGCCGCTTGTCAAAACGCGGGGAAGGGTGCTCCTCTCTGAGGAAGCGGTCATGTCTGAATTATATAATTACATCCAGCAAGACAGGCTAAAAATAAGAAATGCAAAGAAAAATGATTTTCTTTTTATTACCTACAAGAAAGGGGATACAGAGGGAAATCCCCTGTCGATGTCGGCTTACCGGAAAATTATCCATACGATTAGCCAGTGCTCACCGGAGTTGTACGGGGTAACCGGGCATCAACTGAGACACACATGGAATGATTACTTTTCTTCCATGTCAGACGCCCATGGTCTTTCTGAGGTGAGAGAAGGGCAATGCAGAGTGTATTGTATGGGCTGGGTGCCGGGCTCTGAGATGGTGATGATCTACAACAAAAGACATCTTACTAAAAAGGCAAATGAAACCTCACTGGCTGTTCAGCAAGAAATCATCAGGGAGATGTTATGAATAAAGTGAAAGAAAACAAACTCTGTTTAATGGCAACACGTTCAGGTTATTCATTTTCTCTCTCCGATACACGGTGGCACCTGGATAAGGATAATACGGTCAATGTTTATTCTGTATTGCAAACATTAACCCCGTCATTGCATGAGGGGTATCTCAATACACTGGCTTTTTTTGCCTGTAAAAAAAGTGCAAGTTATGTGATGAATATCAATAACAGCCTGAAGCGGTTTATCCGTGAGATGTCCCCTGATTATATTGATGAGTCAGCGATCCTGAATTACAGAGCTTCACCTGCAACGCCGCTGGCAAGTCTGATGGTGCTGAGAAGTTTTCTGATTAAGTGGCATTCCCTGGGTTATGCGGGTATCGATGACAATGCCATTACGTTGTTGAAAGCCATGAGAATAAAGGTTAAAGCGCCCGGAGACGTTGTAAAACAGGAAAGCCCTGAAAGGCTGAGGGATCCCCACAAAATCATCGCTAATAAACCAGCACCATGCTTCGGTAGGTGCTGGTGAGTTGGGCTAAAATACTCTCCAGTTTCACCCGCCCGATTATTCGCGGTGAATGCCGCAGTACATTTTCCGCCAGTGTCAAAAACGATATCACTCTTCGACTTTTAAGGCTGTTCGCTTGATAATGAAGATGAAGTCCTTTATTTTCAAAATGATATCCTAATAACCAGAGTACAATGGATGCCAGTGTCGCCAGCAGACTCAGCACCCAAAGCCGCTCACCTGTTTTGCTTCCACAGGCGCGTAAGCCAAAGCCAAATCTCTCACTCTTTTCATCCCGAAAGTTTTGTTCAATCTGCATGCGTCTGCTGTAGAGCTTCATGATTTCACGGGGCTTAAATTCCTCTGTGCTGGTAAATATCAGCCACGGCTCTTTGGCTGAGGCTCGTTGCTCTTTTTCTGTTGTGGGATGGCTCGGTTTCCCTTTGCGACGTTGGCTTTTTCGGCCTTTCGGCGTTTTTTTATAAAGATAAAAATATCCGTTGCATTGCGCTTTTTTTGAACGCGCCAGCGTACCTATTCCCAGATATTCCGCAGATGCCGTTTCCTTGCAGTCTTTCACGCTCAGCCAGTTTTCTTTGTCATGATGAAGGCAAAATTTTACGTTTCCCCGGATGCGGCCAATAAAGTCCCACCCCAGTGATTTGATACGCCGAAACCATTCACTCTGGAAGCCCGCGTCGGTGATAATGATGACTTTCGTTTGCGGAGCGATGGCACTGGCAAGCGCGTCAAGAAAGGCATTCTGTATCAGAACATTGTTTTGCTTTTTCGACGGAACAATCTGGCTTATCAAGGGGATAGCACGACCATCACAGACAAGGCTGGCACGCAGGACATGAAATTCCTGAGAGGGATAGCCACTCCAGTCAACGGCAATAGCACACCACGGCATGTTTTTGGTCATCATGGACGTAATCTGATTAAATATTTTCGGAATATCGTTATAAAGCGCAGAATTTCCCAAAAGGCGGTCAACCCGTTTTATTTTATCTTTCACACGAGCCGCACCGGGCAAATGGCGCCCGATACTGGTGAGCGAAAGCGTCGCACCGTTTATCAACGCAGTGGTTGAGTCAATGAGCGCGTTTTGTCGGTATTGATGCGTTGAAGCTAAAGCGTTATGGAAAAAAGTCTGGCATACTTTACGGACAGGCATAGGGTGATCTCATTGAATTTTTTGGCGAAAATCAGTAGATCATAAAACTCTATGCCTGTCTTGTTTTCTGGGGATTCGTCAGAGCTTAAAGGGTTTACGCCAAAAAACAGCCCTGAGCGATCAACCATGGCGCTGATGCACTATACGGCGGGTTCCTGTGTGTTAGTTTTCATGCTAATCAGAGTGTTGCTGAAAATGAGATATCGCGACCCTGCTATTGTCCCACCGCTACCGCGCTGGCAGCATATAACGGCGAAAATAACACACGGCGTGTTATACCTTATTTTTATTTCGTTACCGGCTCTTGGGATCGCCTCGCTTTATTACGGGCAGGTGGAATGGTCTTTCTTGGGAATAGCAATGCCTGTTACTCATGTATTGAATGAAAATATTCAGCACAATTTGAAATCGCTGCATGAATTGATAGCCAATACGGGTTATTTTATTATTGCTATTCATTCTGCCGCGGCGTTATTTCACCATTATATCGTACGGGATAATACGCTGGAAAGAATGTTGCCCCTTCGCAAGGGCAGGATGTCCGAGTAGCGTTAGGGGCTTGTCCGGCACCCAGTGGGTGACTATAAGCTTCTGTTTCAGCCACGGGGTATCAGAAAGGAGTCTGGAAGCACCCGTGGCGACCTCTGTTCGTGTTTCACCGTGTGCGCCATCCTGCCGTGACTGAGACAATCCTCATATAACTTTCGATACGATTCATTACTTTTCTTTACCTTTGATCAAAAACAATATTTTGAATGCATCTTTTTGTTATTCATAGGGCGAGTAATGTCACGACAGTTGTTGTGGTTTCTGTCAAATAGATAACTAAAATGACCGCCAGCAGGCGGCTTAAATTGGACACAAACGCATGGTCAGGATAAGCACGTCAATCTCCTATCTGTGGAGCATGGTAGCCAGTCTTTTTCTTATGATGCCCGCCTATTCCGCTGATGCTCCGGCGTCACCCCCTCCTGCTCCAATAGAAGCAAGAAATTCCGTCTTCACCGCGCAACACCCCGACCAATTCAACTCGTGGAAGGCAACCCGCGAGCAGTCAGAACGCCACGATGCGCTGGCAGAAGACCCTATGATGGTGATCCTCTGGGCGGGATATCCTTTCTCCAGAGACTATAACAAGCCACGCGGCCATGCCTATGCCATCACGGACGTACGTGAAACGCTACGTACCGGCGCACCAAAGACGGCGGAAGATGGCCCTCTGCCGATGGCGTGCTGGAGTTGTAAAAGCCCGGATGTCGCCCGCTTGATTCAACAAGAAGGTGAGGACGGTTACTTCAAAGGCAAGTGGGCGCGAGGCGGGCCGGAGATGACTAACGATCTCGGCTGTGCGGACTGCCATGATACCGCATCCCCGGATTTTGCTCAGGGCAAACCGGCGCTGACGCTGTCCCGCCCTTACGCTGAGCGCGCAATGGAAGCCATTGGCAAACCGTTTGATCAAGCCAGTCGATTCGGGCAGCAGTCTATGGTCTGTGGACAGTGCCACGTTGAGTACTATTTTTCCGGTAAAGACAAAGCGGTGAAATTTCCCTGGGATAACGGCACGAAAGTCGAAGATATGGAAAAATACTATGACGCTATTTCCTTCTCCGACTGGACCAATACCCTTTCTCGCGCACCGATGCTGAAAGCCCAACATCCAGAATATGAAACCTGGAGCATTGGTATTCACGGTAAGAACAATGTGACCTGTATCGACTGCCATATGCCGAAAGTGAAAAACGCGGACGGCAAGCGGTATACCGATCACAAGATAGGTAACCCTTTCGATAATTACGGCGAAACCTGCACCAATTGCCACACGCAGGACAAAGCGGCGATGCAGAAGGTGGTTGCTGAACGTAAAACGGCCATTCAGGACTTAAAACTGAAAGCAGAAGAGCAATTGGTTCACGCGCACTTTGAGGCCAAAGCGGCCTGGGATGCCGGGGCAACCGAAGCCGAAATGCAGCCGATTCTGATGGATATCCGCCATGCGCAATGGCGCTGGGATCTGGCGGTTGCCTCTCACGGTATTCACATGCACGCGCCGGATGAAGGCTTACGGATGCTTGGCACCTCGCTAAGTAAATCCGCCGAGGCGAGAACCAAGCTGGTGCGGCTGTTGGCACAAAAAGGTGTGACTGGGGAAGTCAAACTGCCGGATATCTCGACGAAAGAAAAAGCACAGCAGGCGATTGGGCTCAACATGCAGCAAATCAACGCCGAAAAACAGGATTTCCTGAATACGGTAGTGCCGCAGTGGGACGAGCAAGCGCGTAAAGCTGGACGACTGAGCCAATAACCCCATCGCCCGTGGACGCGGGCGAACATAGAGTGGAGTGGATATGAGCGTATTACGTTCGTTATTGACTGCCGGGGTGCTGGTATCAGGCATGCTTTGGGCATTGCCAGGGCTGACGCAGCCCGCACCTCAGGCGGAAAAAGGAGAGCGGTGGGAGGTTATGCCCCAGCGTAATCCCGATGAGGCTTGTCTACAGTGCCATAAACCGGAAGAGGATGGCATGAAGGGTAAACATGCCACCGCCATCAATCCGCATAATCAACAGCAGTTGACCTGTACTAACTGCCACGGCAAACCGTCGCTGCTGCACCGCGAAGGCGTTAAAGATGTCATGCGCTTTAACGTCCCAATGTACAAGGTGGAAGAGCAAAACAGCGTTTGTATGTCATGTCATACGCCGGAACAGTTGCAAAAATCGTTTTGGCCGCACGATGTGCACGTAACAAAAGTGGCGTGTGCCAGCTGCCACCAGTTGCACCCTACGCAGGATAGTATGCAAACGCTGAACGACAAGAGTCGCATCAAACTGTGCGTGGACTGTCATAGCGAGCAGCGCAATAACCCCGATTTCAACCCAGCCTCAGTGCATCTGGGTAATAAGAGGCAGCCATGAGTTGCTCTCGTCGTCAATTTATTGCCCGTATGGGGGGGCTAATTGCCCTCACCAGTACGGCGGGGCAGGTCGTCGCGCAGACGCTGAATATCAACGGTATCCGCTACGGCATGATCCACGATGAATCGCTCTGTATCGGCTGTACGGCGTGTATGGATGCCTGTCGGGAGGTCAATCAGGTGCCGGAAGGGGTATCACGCCTGACGATCGTTCGCAGCGAACCGCTCGGGACTTTCCCAGACGTGAAATACCGTTTTTTCCGTCACTCCTGTCAGCACTGCGATCATGCACCCTGTGTTGACGTGTGCCCTACCGGGGCGTCGTATCGCGATGCGGCAAACGGCATTGTGGATGTGAATCCCGATCTGTGCGTCGGGTGCCAATACTGTATTGCTGCTTGCCCTTATCAGGTGCGCTTTATTCATCCGCAGACGAAAACGGCGGATAAGTGCGATTTTTGCCGCAAGACCAACCTGAAAGCCGGAAAACTGCCCGCCTGCGTGCTGTCTTGTCCGACTAACGCGCTGACGTTCGGCAACCTTGACGATCCTGACAGCGAGATTTCCCGCCTGCTGCGTCAACAGCCGACGTATCGCTACAAAATCGCGCTCGGCACTCGCCCTAAGGTTTATCGCGTACCGTTTAAATACGGGGAGGTTCATCAATGACGCCCGTGTCTTCAAGTGCATTCCATTTTGCTTCGTTAGTCTGGGACTGGCCGATTGCGATTTACCTGTTTTTGGTGGGTATTTCTGCGGGGCTGGTGACGCTCTCGGCTTTGCTGCGGCGTTACCACCCCGAACAGGCAACCGCAGACAGTACGCTGATGCGCACCACGCTGATTCTCGCGCCGTGCACCATCATTTTTGGCTTGCTGATTCTCATCTTCCACCTGACACGGCCCTGGACGTTCTGGAAGCTCATGTTCCATTACAGCTTTACCTCGGTGATGTCGGTTGGGGTCATGCTGTTTCAGGTCTACATGGCGGCGCTGGCAGTGTGGCTAGCCAACATTTTCAGCGAGCAGGTTATCGTGCTGCAACAGCGCTGGCTACCGAAGCTGACTCTCGTTCCCAGAGTGCTCGGCTGGCTGGCACCGATGCAGAAATCGCTGGATATTGTGATGCTGCTACTGGCGGTGATGTTAGGGGCTTACACCGGGTTTTTACTTTCCGCGCTGAAGACCTATCCGCTGCTGAATAATCCGATCTTACCCGCGCTGTTCCTGTTCTCAGGGGTGTCCTCCGGTGCTGCGGTGGCGTTGATCGCCATGGCCTGCCGCTATCGCAGCAATCCGCATAGCGAAGAAGCGCATTTTGTACACCGCGTTGAAACGCCAGTCGTGTGGTTAGAGATCTTCTTACTGTTCGCGTTCTTTATCGGCCTCGCCTTAGGGGACGATGGGAAGCAACGGGCGCTGGTGGCCGCGTTGGCCGGGGGATTCTGGGCCGCGTGGTTCTGGCTGGGCGTTGTCGGGATTGGGTTAGTCATTCCCTTGCTGCTCAAGTCATGGGCTAACCGACTGCATTCACCGTATGGCGTGTTGGCGGTCTGTGGCATGAGTCTGGTGGGCGTCCTGCTCCTGCGCTTCTTTATCCTCTATGCGGGGCAGTTAACCGTTGTCTAGTTCCCAGCAAGAGGCCTGTTGATGTTGTTATTGCCAGAATGTGGGTATGTGGCGCTGTTGCTGGCGGTGTGCGTCGGTGTGGCGCTGGTGTTGCTGACATTTTCAGGCTACTCCCTGCGCTGGTCGGGCACTTACCGACTGGCGCGATGCTGGACGCTGGTGCTGTTTGGTCTGGTGCTGTTCGCGTTTGTCGCGCTGACGCTGAGCGTGGTGCAGGATGATTTCTCCGTTAACTACGTCGCCCAGCATAGCCATCGTGATTTACCGCTGGGGCTAAAAATGGCGGCGGTCTGGGGCGGGCATGAAGGATCGCTGCTGCTGTGGTTGTTATGTTTAACTGGTTGGAGCGCCGCGTTCGCCTGCCGCTATCGTAAGGCGACGAGCGATCTCTTCCCGCTGACGCTGGCGGTGCTGGCCGTAATAGCGACCGCGCTGCTGGTGTTCATCGTCTTTTTCTCCGATCCCTTTGTGCGTCTCTTCCCGCCTGCGGTAGCGGGGAGGGATCTCAACCCCATGCTGCAACACATTGGCCTCATCCTCCATCCACCGTTGCTCTATCTGGGTTATGGCGGGTTAACCGTGAGTGCGGCACTGGCGTTAGCGGCCCTGATTCACGGTGCGTTTACGGCGCCAGTCGCCTGGATCTGCTGGCGCTGGACGCTGCCTGCATGGAGCCTGCTCACACTGGGCATCATCCTGGGATCGTGGTGGGCCTATAACGAACTGGGCTGGGGAGGATGGTGGTTCTGGGATCCGGTCGAAAACGCCTCGCTACTCCCGTGGCTAACGGCCAGCGCATTACTGCACAGTCTGTCTGTCACCCGCATGCGCGGTATCTTCCGCCATTGGTCGCTGATATTGGCGCTGCTGACGTTCATTTTATGCCTGCTGGGCACGCTGATTGTGCGCTCGGGGATACTGGTTTCCGTTCATGCCTTTGCTCTCGAACATGACCGTGCGGTGCCACTATTTATCCTGTTTGCCTGCTTGAGTATGGCGGCGCTGGCGGTTTATGGCTGGAGTGCCCAGCTTGTCCGCTCTGCTGCCCGTTTCTCCGGCTGGTCGCGGGAAATCGCGATACTGCTGGTGCTGCTGTTATTCAGCGCCGTCGCGCTGGTCGTGTTGCTTGGCACGCTTTACCCGATGATCTACGGGCTGATGGGGTGGGGGAAAATCTCCGTGGGCGCGCCCTATTTTAACCGTGTGCTCTTGCCCTTCGGCGGGGTGATGCTGTTGCTCATTGGGATAGCGGTAGGTGGCTATTGGAAACGTAGCGCACGGTGGCCTGTCCGGCGCTTATTCATGACGCTGGCGGTCGGCGTCGTCACCATGCTGGTCTTATGGCCGTATGGGTATGCCGTCGCACTGGCTGCGGGTTTGATCGGCTGGGTCATGGCCGCGCAGTGGTTGCAGCCGCTGTCGGCGATACGTCAGCAGCTTCCTGCATTGTTGGCGCATACGGGCGTGGCGCTGTTTGCTCTGGGGATTACATTTTCTGCGGGCAGCAAGCAGGAAATCAGCGTCAACGTGGGGCAGGGAGAACAGGTCACGCTGGGCGACTACCAATTTCGCTTTTTACAGCTGGATTTAGTGGCCGCGCAGAATTACACCGCAGAGCAGGCCGTGATTGCGATTTATCGTGGCAACTCGCCAATCGCCAGCGTTATGCCGGAGCGCCGTTATTACAACGCACGCAAACAGCAGATGATTGAACCGGGCATTGCCTGGGGGCCGATCAGGGAATGGTATGCCGTGATGGGAGAGAAAACCGGCGAAAACCGCTATGCGATGCGTTTCTATGTGCAAACTGGCGTCCGCTGGGTGTGGGGCGGCGGCCTGTTGATGGTGGCGGGCGCACTGCTGGGGTGGTTCAGAGGGCGAAGAGCGTATGACTAAACACATTGTGTTTCTTCTTATGCTGCTGGCGTTTTCTGTGCAGGCTCAGGTGGTGGATACCTGGGTGTTTGCCAGTCAGGCACAGCGTCAGGACGCGATGGCGATTGCTGGCGAATTGCGCTGTCCGCAATGTCAGAACCAGAGCCTGTTGGAATCGAATTCGCCCGTCGCGGTCAGCATGCGCCATGAGGTCTTTTCCATGGTGGCGCAGGGCAAGGACAAGTCAGACATTATCGCCTTTATGAATCAACGCTATGGCGATTTTGTTCAGTACAACCCTCCGATGAAAATGCAAACCAGCATCCTCTGGCTCACGCCGCTGCTGTTGCTGTTAGCGATTGCCGTTATCGCGTGGCGAGTGATTCGACAACAGAATCGGGGAGGACGCCAATGAGCCTGTTAAATCTAAACCTGTTAACTATCGTGTTCATCGTTACCGCGAGTGTCGCGCTGGTTGCTGGGCTATTGTGGCCGCTGTTGCCCCAGCGTAAACCGGAGGGGGAAGACAAGCTATCGTGTGTAGCCGAGCGCCTCTGGCAGTTTCAGAGCGAGCAGGCAGGGAACCACCTCTCCGAACATGAGGCAAAGCGGTTGAGTCGTGAGCTGATTCATGACTTGCCGTTAGCGCCATCTCCGCCCGCCGTGCCGCGTCCGATGCCCATCCTCGCTGTTGTCGTCGCGATCGTCGCTATTTTAGTGAGCAGTGGAGCCCTTTACGCGTTGAGCCAGCGCGGGGCGCTTGTTCAGGCGGAACGCCAGCGGCTGGCCGATCCGCTACACGATTTTAGTGCCGCGCAGCAGCAGGAAAAGCAGCTTGCTGCCTTGCAGGGCAACATTCGTAAAACGCCGGGCGACAGCGTCCTCTGGGCTGAACTGGGTGAATATTATCTTTACCGCAACGCGTATGACAACGCGCTGCGCGCCTATCGGCAGGCGATTGCGCTGAGGGACGATAGCGCGGAGCTGTATTCAGCACTGGCGACAGTGCTGTATTACCAGGCGGGTCAGAGCGTCACGCCATCGATGCAGGAAATGGTCGATAAAGCGCTGGCGCTGGATGCCAATGAAGTGACGGCGCTGATGCTGCTGGCGTCTGATGCGTTCCTGAAAGCGGACTATGCGCGCGCGATTACGCTTTGGCAGCGCCTGCTGGATACCTACAGCCCGCGGCTCAATCGTGCTCAGTTGATCGAGGCGATCAACACGGCAACGCTGCTGAAGCATAGCCAGAAATAGTGGGTGATTCCCCCTCTGTTCAGCGGTGCCTGCACGACTTTTGACGCCGTCATAGTGACGAAGCTAACCGGAATCACCGATTTTATTGATCTCAATAAAAGAGATTAACTCTTTAGGGTTACGGCCCCCAAGAGGGGGAGTAAGGGCACCATGTTATTCTATAGCCACTGAGAAAGTAGGAGTATACCCCGATGTTAGAAGCGCGCGACGTGGTTTGCATACGCGATGAGCATGTGCTGTTCAGCGCGTTGTCGTTTACGGCAAGCCCCGGAGAAATGGTGCAGATTGCCGGCGCTAACGGCGTGGGTAAAACGTCGCTGTTGCGTATTTTAAGCGGCCTGGCGACGCCAGAATCGGGGGAAATCTGCTGGCGGGGGCAACGCATTAATCGTATGCGCGAGCAGTTTAACCAGCAGCTTCTGTGGTTAGGCCATCAGCCGGGTATCAAGAGCGTCCTGACCGCTGAAGAAAACCTGCGCTTTTTCTATCCGCAACACCATCAGGATGCACATTGGCAGGCGCTGGCTGCTGTCGGGCTGGCAGGGTATGAAGACGTGCCCGTGGCGCGTCTTTCGGCAGGGCAACAGCGGCGCGTCGCGCTGGCGCGCTTGTGGCTTACCGACGTCCCGCTGTGGATTCTGGATGAACCGCTTACCGCGCTTGATGTGGCGGGCGTCGACATGCTGACACAACGTATGGAACACCATATTGCGCGCGGTGGCATCATCATTTTAACCACCCACCAGCCGCTGCGTCCGTTCGCTCAGGCTATTCGCTGTATCCCGCTTACGCCGAGTGAGGGAGCACCATCATGCGGCGTCTGATTGCCCGAGAGCTGCGCGTCGCGTTGCGCAATAACGCGGAAATCCTCAATCCGCTGTGGTTCTTCCTGATCGTCATCATTTTGTTCCCTCTGGCCATCGGGCCGGAGCCGCAGCTCTTAATGCGTGTCGCGCCGGGCGTGGTGTGGGTCGCGGCGCTGCTCGCTTCGCTGCTGGGGATGGATCGCCTTTTCCGCGATGACTATCAGGATGGCTCGCTGGAACAGCTGACGCTGTTGCCGTTGCCGCTGCCGTTAGTGGTGCTGGCGAAAGTGGTGGTGCACTGGATGGTCAGCGGGCTGCCGCTGTTACTGCTTTCTCCGCTGGCGGCGCTGTTGTTTGGGCTGGACAGCCACGGCTGGTGGGTGATGGCGTTAACGCTGTTGCTCTGCACGCCCACGCTCAGTTTTCTGGGTGCTATTGGCGCGGGATTAACGGTCGGGCTGCGCCGCAGCGGCGTGTTGTTAAGCCTGCTGGTCTTGCCGCTCACCATACCGCTGTTGATTTTTGCGACGGCGGCGGTCGAGGCCGCGATGATGCAACTGCCGGTCGGTGGGTATCTGGCGATCCTTGGTGCCTTTCTGGCAGGCAGCGCCACCCTGAGTCCGTTTGCCACGGCGGCGGCATTGCGGGTGAGCATACAATAATTTTCCGATCTCAGGATCGCATTCATCGTCCCGTTGGGATGAGTTTTAGCAGAGTGAGCACACGTTATGTTGAAAAAGCACTATCAGCTTACGCAGCCGGATCGCCTTTATGGCCTGTGCGGCAGGCTTATCCCTTGGTTTGCCCTGCTTAGCGCCGCGCTGCTGATCGGCGGTTGTCTGCTAGGATTTGGGTTTGCGCCGGCGGATTATCAGCAAGGGCAAGGGTATCGCATCATGTACCTGCACGTGCCAGCAGCCGTGTGGTCGATGGGCGTCTATGCCGTGATGGCGATGTTTGCGCTTGTCGGGATGGTTCGGCAGTCCAAAACAGCAGAGCTTGCCGTGGCGGCGATGGCACCGGTCGGCGCGATATTTACCTTTATTGCGCTGACCACGGGGTCTACCTGGGGCAAACCGATGTGGGGAACCTGGTGGGTCTGGGATGCACGCCTGACGTCGGAACTCGTTCTGCTGTTTCTGTACGTGGGCATCATTGCGCTCTACAACGCGTTTGACGATCGCCGTCTTGCCGGTCGTGCGGCGGCGATTCTGGTGCTGGTTGGCGTGGTGAACTTACCCATCATCCATTTCTCGGTCGAGTGGTGGAATACCCTGCATCAGGGATCGACAAAAATGCAGAAAACGATCGATCCCGCCATGCGTCTTCCACTGCGAATCATGATGTTAGGATTCATGAGCCTTTTCGTGACGTTGTCACTCATGCGTTTGCGTAACCTGATACTGGAGCAGCAGCGCCGCGCGCCCTGGGTTGCGGCGTTGGTCAATAAAGGAGGAGTCGCACGATGAACATCGCGTTCACAAGCTGGCAGGATTTCTTTGCGATGGGTGGCTATGCCTTTTACGTCTGGCTGGCCGTGGTACTAACGCTGTTACCGCTGAGTGCATTGATCGGGCATACCCTCTGGCATCGCCGCACATTGCTGAATGATATACGCCGCCAGCAGGCGCGCGAGCAGCGCAAGAGTACGGCCCGTCAGTCGGAAACGATGGAGGTGGTGCAATGAGTGCCCCGCGTAAAACCCGCCTCTATGCAATTTTGGCCGTCATTTGTGGCGCGGTGTTGACGATTGCGTTGACGCTCTATGCGCTGAGTTCAAATATTGACCTCTTTTATACGCCCAGCGAAATTCTTTACGGCAAGAACGAAACGCAGGAAAAACCGGCGATCGGGCAGCGCTTGCGTGTCGGCGGCATGGTGATGCCAGGCAGTGTGCACCGCGACAGCCAAAGTCTGGAAGTCCGCTTCACCGTTTATGATGCTCAGGGTTCAGTGGATGTGACTTATAACGGGATGCTGCCAGATTTGTTCCGCGAGGGGCAAGGGGTGGTGGCGCAGGGCATTCTGGACACCGACGATCATATTATGGCGAAAGAAGTGCTGGCCCGACATGATGAAAACTACACGCCACCGGAAATTAAAGCGGCGATGGAAGGACAGCACGGTCATGCGCCGGCGGCGACCACTGAGGGTAAACGGTTATGATGCCTGAAGTGGGCAATTATCTGCTCTGTCTGGCGCTGGGTGTCGCGCTGTTGCTTAGCGTGTATCCGCTGTGGGGCGCATCGCGTCAGGATACCCGCCTGATGGCCTTGGCGCGTCCGCTTGCCTGGGCGCTGTTTGCCTGCATTTTGGCGTCTTTCCTCGTGTTGGTGCATGCGCTGGTGATTAATGATTTCACCGTCCTTTACGTGGCTAACAACTCGAACCGCGCGTTACCGGTATGGTATCGCGTGGCGGCAGCGTGGGGCGCACATGAAGGGTCGCTGCTGCTCTGGGTGCTGCTGATGAGCGGCTGGACCTTCGCCGTGGCGGTATTCAGCCGGGGAATGTCGTTGGATGCGGTCGCGCGCGTGCTGGCTGTCATGGGAATGATAAATGTCGGCTTCTTGCTGTTCATCATACTGACGTCGAATCCCTTTACGCGTACGCTGCCGGACTACCCGATTGACGGGCGCGATCTCAACCCGCTGTTGCAGGATGTCGGGTTAATCTTCCACCCTCCCTTGCTCTACATGGGCTATGTCGGGTTTTCCGTGGCGTTTGCGTTTGCCGTCGCTTCGCTGCTGGCTGAGCGACTGGACAGCGCATGGGCACGCTGGTCGCGACCGTGGACACAGGCCGCCTGGTCGTTCCTGACGTTGGGTATCGTACTCGGTTCGGGCTGGGCCTATTACGAGCTCGGCTGGGGCGGCTGGTGGTTCTGGGATCCGGTAGAGAATGCGTCATTGATGCCGTGGCTGGTGGGCACAGCGCTGTTGCACTCGCTGTCAGTCACCGAAAAGCGCGGCAGCTTCAAGGCCTGGACGGTACTGCTGGCTATCGGCGCGTTCTCGCTCTGCCTGCTGGGGACGTTTCTGGTACGTTCCGGCGTATTGGTATCGGTGCACGCGTTTGCCTCCGATCCGGCGCGCGGCATGTTTATTCTCGCGTTTCTGGTCATTGTCATCGGCGGTTCTTTGCTGCTGTTTGCCATCAAAGGCAACCGGGTACGGGCGCGGGTAACGAACTCGCTCTGGTCGCGTGAGACTTTCCTGCTCGTCAATAACCTGATCCTGATAGCGGCCACGCTTGTGGTACTGCTGGGAACGCTGCTGCCGCTGGTGCATAAGCAGTTGGGTTTAGGCAGCATCTCGATTGGTGCACCGTTCTTCAACACCATGTTTACCCTGTTAATGGCACCGTTTGCCTTACTGCTGGGCGTAGGGCCGCTGGTTCGTTGGCGGCGCGATGAGCCGCAGAAGCTGCGTAAGCTGCTGCTGATTGCACTGGCCGTGACCGCCGCGCTGTCGCTGCTGCTGCCGTGGCTGTTACAGGATTCCCTTGTTGCCATGACGGTGGTTGGTCTGTCGATGGCGCTGTGGGTGTTCTTTTTAACGGTGTTCGAGCTGCATACCAGTTCCACCCGTCGTCATGGTCTGCTGCGCGGTTTGACCACGCTCTCACTGAGCCAGTGGGGCATGGTGTGTGGTCATATTGGGCTGGCGGTGACGGTCGTCGGGATCGCCTTTAGCCAGAATTATAGCGTTGAGCGGGATGTGCGGATGCGGGTGGGCGACAGTATTCAGATCCACGATTACCGTTTTACGTTTCAAGGCGTGCGTGATGTCGTGGGGCCGAACTGGCAAAGCGCTAAAGGAACGATTGAGGTGACGCACAACGGCAAATCGGAAGCGACACTGAAGGCGGAAAAACGCTTTTACAACACCAGCGGCGCGATCATGACGGAAGCCGCCATTGATGCGGGTGTGACGCGCGATCTTTACGCCGCCTTGAGTGAAAAGCTGGATGACGGGAGCTGGGCGATACGGCTGTATTACAAACCCTTTGTCCGCTGGATTTGGTACGGCGGCGGGCTGATGGCGTTAGGCGGCATCCTGTGCATGTTCGATCCGCGCTATCGCCTGCGCCGCGCTGTTCGGGAGGCATCATCATGAGCCGCAAAATCTTGTTAATCCCGCTCGTCCTGTTTTTACTGCTGGCGGTGGCCTTGCTGTGGCAACTGGTGCGCAACAGCGACGGTGACGATCCGATGAGGCTGGAGTCGGCTCTGATTGGTAAACCGATTCCCGCATTTCGTCTTGAATCGCTGGATCAACCGGGAAAGGTCTATAACCAATCTGAACTGAGCGATGGCAAACCGCTGCTGCTGAACGTCTGGGCGACCTGGTGCCCGACGTGCCGTGCCGAGCATCAATTTCTCAACACGCTGGCGGCGCAGGGGATTCGCGTCGTAGGCATGAATTATAAAGATGAACGCCCAAAGCGGTGGAGTGGTTGAAGACGCTAGGCAACCCCTATGCAATGAGCCTGTTTGATGGTGATGGCATGCTGGGGCTGGATTTGGGCGTGTACGGCGCACCGGAAACCTTCCTGATCGACAGGAAAGGCATCATTCGCTATCGCCACGCAGGCGATCTCAACATGCAGGTGTGGCAAGAAACGCTGCAACCGCTGTGGGAGAAATACAGCAAGGAGGGGGGCGCATGAAAGTGCTGAGTTTCCTTGGTGCATTGCTGCTGTCGTTCAGCGTACTGGCGTCCTCCGAGGTACTGCGTTTTGACAACGACACGCAGGAGCAACAGTTTCGTGAATTAACCATGCAACTGCGCTGCCCGAAATGCCAAAACAACAGCATTGCCGATTCCAATTCGATGATTGCCTCGGATATGCGGCAGAAAGTGTATGAGCTGATGCAACAGGGGCAAACGAAAGAGCAGGTTGTCGATTATATGGTGGATCGCTACGGTTACTTTGTGACGTATGAACCGCCGATCACGCCTTTCACTATCCTGCTATGGCTGCTGCCTGCGCTGTTTCTGGCTGCGGGGGCGTGGATGATTATTCGGCGTGCACACCGCATCCGAAGCGCCAAAGAACCCATGAGCGAACAGGATAAAAAGCGTTTGCAGACGCTGTTGGGACGTGAGGAGAAATCGGAATGATGCTACTGACTGCAACCATTGTGCTCTCGCTGATGGCGCTTTCTGCGCTACTGCTTGCACCGTGGTCGTCACGGGGCGAATACGATCGCGATGCGATCAATCAGGCGCTGTATCGCGACCATCTGCGTGAGCTGACTGCGGATGTGGCCAATGAGCAGGAGCGCGCTCAACTGGTTGAAGAACTCCAGCATACGCTATTGCAGGATATTCCCGACGGCGCGAAGGCACAGCAGCGTCCGCTAAACCGCAGGATTTTGCTGCCGGGCATGCTGTTGCTGGTGATGGTCAGCCTCGGCGTATTTTGGAAGACGTCTGCGGTTAAGCGGGTGCAGGAATTGCAGCAGGTTGTTGCGCTAACGCCTGAACTCATGACGCGAGCATTAGATCCTGACGCGGAACCGCTGACTCTTGAAGAGGTCGCACGTCTCGGTTTGGGGCTGCGTAGTCAACTGGAAGCCCAGCCAGACAATCCACAAGACTGGTGGATGTTGGGGCGCATTGCGGGATTACTGAACAACTACGACATGTCCGTGCAGGCGTTTGCCAGGGCGTTCCAGCTCGATCCGAAAAACACGGATCTGGCGCTGGATTATGCCGATCTGCTGTCGCGCTCCACCGACCCGCGTGATAGCCAGCGCGGTGGTGACATGTTGCGTGAGTTGATGAATTCCGGTTCGACCAATGTCCGCGTGCTGAGCCTGTTGGCTTTCAATGCTTATGAAGCCCAGCGCTATCAGGATGCGATTAACGCCTGGGAAGCGATGTTGAAGCTATTACCGCAAAACGACACGCGCCGAGCAGTCATTGAGCGCAGCGTGGCACAGGCGAAAGCGTCAATGTCGGTGCAGGCGACCACCGGCAAGTAAGTTATCTTCATCTAAATAGTAAAAGGGCGATATCTATCGCCCTTTTGTTGTTTCTGTTGTTACAGTGCTTGCTGTTTCTATTGTTACGACGAAGGTTTCGTGCGCATTAAGAAGGGGCATTCTCTGCAACTCGCGTTGCACGCGCCCGACACGGGGCGGCTCAGTTGCCGTCGCCCCGTGACCCCTGGCTTTTCGCGGTAAATCGCGCCGCTTCGCGGTGCCTTCGGTGTTCATGCCCACTGTTCGGACCGCCTGCGACGCGCTCCCGACGCGGCGCAGGCTTTCGCGGCGTCCATGCCGCTCATCCGGCGGTCATGTACACCTCTGCGCGATTTTTTTACGCGAGCCAACCCCATAAAATCAAAAGACTGAACGTAGCACATCTTTATTTGTGAAGGGATTACTCCGCCTGCACGGAGGATTGCTGTGGACGGCCTTCATGTTGAAGGGGGGGCCGTCCTTATACCGTTCTATTTGCAGAATGAAAACGGGAGTAACGGAATAGAAGAGTAAAGCGTTTGCGCCAGGGATGGCGCAAGCCGAGCGTACATGGATGTATTCACAGCGTCTTTACGATCTATCCGTTACTCCCGCTCGACGGCCTTTGTCAGAAACGATAGGACGGCATACGCCGTCCCGAGTGTGACGAAGGGGGGGGGGTTATAACCCGCTTTTGACGCCGTGCATGTCCGGCAGTTTATGCGCGATGCCTTTGTGGCAGTCGATACAGGTTTGACCGAGTTTTATCGCTTCGCTGTGTTTTTCCGCTGCGACCGTTTTTTGCCCTGAAAAGTCCATATAGTCAACGTTGTGGCAGTTGCGGCATTCCTGAGAATTGTTATTTTTCATGCGCCGCCATTCGTTTTGCGCCATCGTCAGCCGATGTGCTTCAAATTTTTGTGGCGTATCGATGGTGCCCATTATTTTACCGTACAGCTCTTTACTGGCCTGAATTTTACGTACCATTTTGGGCACAAACTCATGCGGAACGTGGCAGTCTGGGCAGGTGGCACGCACGCCGCTGCGGTTGCTGTAGTGCGCGGTTTCCATATATTCCTGATAGACGGTATTGCGCATTTCATGACAGCTGATGCAGAACGCCTCGCTGTTACTCATCTCCATGCCTTTCTGGGACGTTGCCAGAAAGAAAATACCGCCCGCGAAGCCGATAATGAGCAACGTGCCCAGCGCCAGCCGGCTCGGGCGGCGCCACCATTGCCACAGCTGGCGCAACAACCGTCCTACTTTTCCTGGTTGTTTCATAGAAAACCTCACTGTCCAAAGCCTTTAGAAGGTGCAAAGGTGTTGCCGGTAATTGGCGCACTGTCCGCTTGCGGCACGTGGCATTGCAGACAGAAATGGCGTGCAGGGGCGACATTGCTCAGCACTTTGCCGTCTCTGTCGACAAAATGGGTTGGGCTGACGCGAGGGGCGCTGGTGGAACGATAATTCTCCACGCCGTGACACTGTAGGCAGCGGTTAAAGGTCGGGGTGACCTGATAGCCATCCACGCTATGCGGGATCATCGGTGGCTGGTTGACATAGTTGAGCGCCATACGTTCCTGCTGCTTTGGCATCCGGCTATTGCCCGGCTGCGTTGCGGCAACTTCCGGCGATTGGCTTAAATCAACCTGTGCAGTCGCTATCGCACTACCTATTATTGTAATGCCCATTATCGCCAGGGCGGTGATCCAGCGAAACCATCCCATTCTCAGGCTTTTCATGACTTTGCTCCCGGTTTCCATCTAAGGGTTATTTTAAAAACGTCTTCAGCGCAGACATCAATACAGCGTCCGCATGTTATGCAGTCTCGGTCAGTGACCTGTACCGGACTGTGTTTATCGAGCAAGGGCGCGCGCAGCACCTGTGGTTCTGGACAGACATGGAAGCAGTCCATACAGCGCGTACAGCGTTCACGCTCGGTGGCTTCCACCGCCAGCGCGCCTTTACCGCCGAGCACACCGTACAGCGCGCCAGTCGGGCACAGGTGTCCGCACCAGCCGTGTTCCACGACCAGCAAATCAAACAGAAACAGCGCCAGCAGCAACCAAATACCTGCGCCAAAGCCGAAAATCAGCCCGCGTCCCACCAATGAGACCGGGTTGACCCATTCCCACAGCAGCCCGCCCGTCAACGCACTTCCTGCCAGAATAAGCACCAGCAGCAGGTAGCGCAGATTACGGGGGAGCGTCGCCGAGGCGGTGATGCCAAAGCGACGACGTAGCCAGGCGGCGAAATCGGTGAGCGGATTAACAGGGCAGACCCAGCTACAGAACAGGCGCTTGCCTACCAGCGCATAGCTCAGCGCAATAATCAGCGCACCGACCAGCGCGAGCGTGGCGGGCAGATGACCGCTAGCCAGACTTTGCAGCACCATCAGCGGATCGCTAAGTGGCACGGTGTCGAACAAGCGGCTGGCGCTGTAGTTACCGTGCAGGATCCAGAACCCTAACAGCGGACCGCTGAGGAACATGATCAGCACCAGAGACTGCGTCAGACGACGCAATGCCAGCCAGCGGTGGCTGCGCCACCAGCCTTTTTTCGCCAGGGCTTCTCGTCCGGCGTCTTGCTTACGATTTGCCATCGCGTGCCTCCAGCCAACTGAAACGGTAGTGGTGTCCGAGTTCGCCTTTTGCCAGCGCGCGCGGCAACACCTTGATCGCAGGCTGTTCCAGCACGCAGGCTTTTTCACATTTGCCGCAGCCAGTACAGACATCGCTATGCACCGTAGGCAGAAAACGGGCGTGTTTTCCGGTTCGGGCATTGCGCTCTGGCTCCAGAGTGATGGCGCTATCGATGAGAGGACAGACGCGATAGCACACATCGCAGCGTAACCCCTGATAGTTCAGGCAGTTCTCCTGATCGAGCAGTACCGCTAATCCCATGCGGGCATCATCGATAGCGTCCAGCGGCTGTAAGGCACCGCTGGGGCAGGCGACCACGCAGGGAATGTCCTCACACATCTCACACGGAATATCGCGTGCGACAAAGTAAGGGCTACCAGCAGCGGGACCGGAGGCCAGCGTCGCCAGCTTCAGCGTGTCGTACGGACAGGCCTGAACACATTGGCCACAGCGTATGCAGGCACCGGAAAACGCCGCCTCAGACAGTGCACCCGGCGGCCGCAGCCGGAGTACGTCTGCCTGAGCGCGTCGCTGCTGAATGCCGAGAACCGTCACCGCTGCTGATAAGCCAGCAACGGCGCGGACGGCGTCACGCAGAAAGCGACGGCGAGCGGGTGATGAATTCTCCGGGCGTGCCATGTGCGCTATACCTTAGCCAGCTTGACGGCGCATTTCTTAAAGTCCGTTTCTTTCGACAGCGGATCGGTCGCATCCAGCGTCAGGACGTTGGTCATCTGTGCGGCATCGAAGAACGGCATATAGACCAGCCCACGTGGTGGCTTATTACGGCCGCGTGTCTCAACAATCGAGACGACTTCACCACGGCGCGAGATAATACGGACTTTCTCGCCGCGACGTAGATCGCGCGCTTTGGCATCCTGCGGGTGCATAAACAGCACGGCCTCGGGGAAGGCGCGGTGCAATTCGGGTACGCGACGCGTCATGCTGCCGGTGTGCCAGTGTTCCAGCACGCGGCCGGTGGAGAGCCAGAGATCGTATTCGTCGTCCGGCGCTTCTGCGGCAGGCTCGTACGGCAGCGCAAAAATAACCGCCTTGCCATCCGGTTTGCCGTAGAAACGGTAGGCTTCTCCCGCTTTGACGTAAGGATCGTGCCCTTCGCTGTAACGCCACTGTGTTTCCTTGCCGTCAACGACCGGCCAGCGCAGTCCGCGAACCTTGTGGTAGGTATCGAACGGCGCCAGGTCGTGACCGTGCCCGCGGCCAAACGCGGCGTATTCTTCAAACAGGCCTTTTTGCAGGTAAAAACCGAAGTCGCGAGATTCATCGTTCAACTGGTTTTCCGCTAATTCGCTGAGCGGGAAGCGCGTGGTGACATCGTTCGCAAACAGCACGTCGTAGAGTGTCTTGCCGCGGTAGGCTGGTTTCTGCGCCAGAAGTTCTTCCGGCCACACTTCCTCGATGGCGAAGCGTTTGGCAAAGCTGACGACCTGCCACAGATCCGATTTTGATTCGCCCGGTGCTTTAACCTGTTGACGCCAGAACTGCGTCCGGCGCTCGGCATTGCCGTAGGCACCTTCTTTTTCCACCCACATTGCGGTAGGCAAAATCAGGTCAGCGGACAAGGCGCTGATCGTTGGGTAGGGGTCGGAAACGACGATGAAGTTACGCGGATCGCGCCAGCCCGGCATACGCTCCTGATTGATGTTCGGGCCGGCTTGCATGTTGTTGTTGCACATCACCCAATAGGCATTCAGCGTGCCGTCCTTCAGCGCCCGATCCTGTGCGACGGCGTGCAGACCGATCTTTTCAGGAATTGTGCCTGTCGGTAATTGCCACAGCTTTTCCGCCATCGCGCGGTGTTTCTCGTTGGTCACCACCATGTCTGTTGGCAGGCGGTGGGCGAAGGTGCCGACTTCACGCGCGGTGCCGCAGGCAGAAGGTTGCCCGGTTAACGAAAATGGCCCGCAGCCCGGCTGAGAGATCTTGCCCGTCAGCAGGTGGATGTTATAAACCAGATTGTTCGCCCAGACGCCGCGTGTATGCTGGTTAAAGCCCATCGTCCAGTAGGAGATTACTTTTTTCTTCGGATCGGCATAGAGTTTTGCCAGCGCTTCCAACTGATCGGCGGGAACGCCGCTGAGCGCGACCGTTTTTTCCAGCGTGTAGTCGGCGACAAAGGCTTTGTATTCTTCAAAACTCATCGGTTCAGACGCATCGGAACCCGGATTTTTTGCCGCTTTTTCCAACGGATGTGTCGGACGCAGGCCATAACCGATATCGGTCACGCCTCGGCGCAGGTTCACGTGGCGGGTAAAGAAAGCCTCATTCACCGCATTGTTTTGGATAATGTAGTTGGCGATGTAGTTGAGAATGGCCAGATCGGTTTGCGGTGTAAACACCATGCCGTTATCCGCCAGTTCAAAACTGCGGTGCTGGTAAGTGGACAGCACGGCGACCGTGACATTGCTGTTCGACAGACGGCGGTCAGTAATACGCGACCAGAGAATCGGGTGCATCTCCGCCATGTTAGAACCCCACAGGACAAACGCATCGGTCTGCTCGATATCGTCGTAGCAACCCATCGGTTCATCCATACCGAAGGTACGCATAAAGCCGACGACCGCCGATGCCATACAGTGGCGCGCGTTGGGGTCAATATTGTTGGAGCGGAAACCCGCTTTGAACAGTTTGGCGGCCGCATAGCCTTCCCAAATGGTTGATTGCCCAGAGCCAAACATGCCTATCGCATTCGGGCCTTTTTCCTTCAGTGCGGTTTTGAATTTCTCCGCCATGATGTCAAATGCCTGATCCCATGAGATCGGAGTAAATTCGCCTTCTTTATCGAATTTGCCGTCACGCATACGCAGCAACGGTTGGGTCAGGCGATCCTGTCCGTACATGATTTTTGGCAGGAAATAGCCCTTGATACAGTTTAACCCGCGGTTAACCGGTGCTTCGGGATCGCCCTGACTGGCGACGATGCGGCCATTTTGCGTCCCTACCAACACACCACACCCTACGCCACAGAAGCGGCAAGGGGCTTTATCCCAGTGGATAGCATCCGACTGTTCGGTCACGGCACGAACCGCGGTGGGTATGGTGATGCCTGCGACCGCGGCTGCCGCTGCGACAGCGTTCGCCTTCATAAAGTGTCGTCGACTGAGTTTCATAGTATTTCCTCACCCTGAGCTTGTTGATCAAGAGGTTGTTCATCGAAAGCAAAAGATTGTTCATCAAAAGGCTGTTCATCAAGCTGGTGATAAACCAGCGAAACCGCCAGTACGCCTGTAAGCTCGCGTATTGACGCTATTTGCTTTAACAGCGTGTCTTCTGAATCTGACTCCAGTACCACGACCATTTTTCCGGTACCGCTATCGCTGGCACCCACTTCCAGATTGGGTTGCGTCGCTAACGTCTCGCTGACGGCCGCCATCTGCGCCGTATTGACGTGAACCACTACACTGCAAACATGCCAGACTGTGCTCATCGGTTTTCCTGTTGCGTCGGGAGACGCGTTGGCGCGGTGTGATATCCCGCGGTGATTTTTTTCATCGATAGGGCGCCGACAGGACACCCGGAAATGCAGGCGCCACAGGTGGTACAGGCGTCGTTGTCGATTGCCGGAGCCGCAACGCGTCCGAGGGCGGGACGAAACCGTATTGCCCCGGTTTCACACGCATCCTGACAGCTTCGGCATTCCACCTGATGTAGCGCTAAGCAGGTGTCCTGAATCGTCAGGTGGTATTCCCACGGCGTCGTGTGGCTCTCCGCGAACAGCGCTTGCGGACAGGCACGCGCGCAGTCGTAGCAGAACGTGCATTCGCCGCGCTGAAAGTCGATGGTGGGAAAACCGCCCGAACCGCGCTGAATAATCGCTGAACCGCAGGCCTCAACGCAGGCGTTGCAGCGCGTGCACTGGCTTAGGAACTGGCTTTCTGCACCGCTCCACGGCGGACGCAACGCGTTGTCTGCCCGCTGTAGGCCACCAGTCAGTAGGGAACGCCGGGAGAGGTTAGTCATGGCAGTTTTTCGCTCTGGCACGCAATGAAATATCCAATAAAAAACACGCTGTTTTTGTAGGGGTTACACTATTCCCCTTAGGCTGTATGCGATAATCACCCTTTAGAGGTAAATGGTGGTGCCGGATCAAGCTTATGTGGGATTCGTGCCTTATCGGCTTGCGGGAGCGTGTGGGGATCGTGATAGTGCACAGAGGGCTAACTCGAATTATTGAGGGTAGTAGAGTCGGTATGATGCCAAAGAGGATTATTCGTTGTGATGGTCAAACGTCCTGTTTCTACCAGTCTGGCTCGCGCGTTTTTCTATATCGCGCTGCTCTCATTCCTGACGACGGGTATTGCGCTACTGACGCTGGCTAGCGGTTTACGCGATGCGGAAGCGATCAACGTCGCGGGCTCCATGCGTATGCAAAGCTATCGTATGGGATATGATCTACAGGGCGATCGCGCGGAACTAGAACCGCATCGCCGTCTCTATGCGCAAACGCTGGATTCTCCGGTTTTTCACCTGCTGGATTCTCCGGTTTTTCACCTGCTGGATCGCTGGTATGTGCCGCGCGATGTACGCGAACGTTATGCTGCGCTGTTGCAGAGCTGGAAAACGATGGATGAGCGGCTGAGCGCGGGCGATCGGGTCTGGTATCAGGACAATATTGTTCGCTATGTCACCCAGATCGACCTCTTTGTGTTGGCGTTGCAGCATTATTCCGAGCGCAAGATGATGATTGTTGTTGCGACATCAATAATGGGTTCGATCACTATCTATATACTGATCTTCTTTACGCTGCGCCGTATTCGTCGTCAGGTGGTCGTGCCGCTGAATAAATTGATGGCGGCCTGTACCTCCATCGAGAAAGGGCGATTTACCCATTCACGGCTGGACGTTAATTTGCCGAACGAACTGGGCTTACTGGCGCAAACCTTCAGTAGCATGACGGACGAACTGCAAAAGCTTTATCGTTCTCTGGAAGATAAGGTGCGGCAGAAAACGCTGCGCTTACAGGAAGCGAATCGCATGCTGAAGGTGCTGTATCACTGTTCTCAGGCGATGAACGTCAGCACAATTGACAGGCATTGCTTTCAGCAGATTCTGCAAATTGTTCGCCGTTATGAAACGGTCGGCTGTCTGGAAATGCGGGTTGGGGAAAACTGGCGGTTATGTGAAGGCCAGCCGGATGGGCAGACTGTGTGGCAGACCTTGCCCATCTGTTTGCAAGAGGTTGAGTTTGGGCAGTTGCGCTGGCAGGCCTCAACGCAGCAGCCGTCGGCGCAACTGATGGAAAGCGTCGCCAACATGTTGGGGCGTGGCCTCTATTTTAATCAGGCGCAGAAGCACTACCAGCAGCTGTTACTGATGGAAGAACGCGCCACCATTGCGCATGAACTGCATGACTCATTGGCGCAGGTGCTTTCGTATCTGAATATCCAGATGACGTTGTTAAAGCGCGCGGTAGCGGAAGAGAATGCGCAGGCCCGGCAGATCATCACCGATTTTGAACAGGCGCTCAACGATGCTTATCGCCAACTGCGGGAACTGTTGAGCACGTTCCGACTGACGCTGCAACAGGCCGATTTACCTGCGGCGATGCAGGAAATGATTGAGCCGCTACGCGCGCAGACCCCGGCGACAATCACGATTGACTGCCGGATCCCTACACAGGCGCTGGATGCTTCACAGCAGGTTCACTTGCTGCAAATCATCCGTGAGGCGGTGCTGAATGCCATTAAGCACGCGCAGGCGACGACGATTACCGTCAACTGCCGTACGCAGCCTGATGGCCGTCATTGTGTGGATATTCGTGATGACGGCTGCGGTATTATCAATCAGGAGGAGCCAGCGGGGCATTACGGTTTAAATATTATGCAGGAACGCGCCGAACGGTTGGGAGGAACGCTATCTATCGGCCTCCACCCTGAAGGGGGAACGCAGGTTAGCGTCTGTTTCTCGACGCCGGCGGCAGCGCGTGTACGTGATAACACGAACAATTTCTATCCAGAATAATTCACAAATAAAACAATAATAAAATTCATATTACATTGGGGCTGGGCATGTCAGAAAAACCATCTTATCGTGTGTTGATCGTCGACGATCATCCGCTTATGCGTCGGGGAATCCGTCAGTTATTGGCAACCGATGCCATCTTTGACGTGATAGGGGAAGCCAGTAACGGCATGGAGGCACTGAGCCTCGCGAATCGGGATTCTCCCGATATCATCTTGCTCGATCTCAATATGAAAGGATTGAGCGGGTTGGATACGCTTCATGCGCTGCGGCGCGATGGGATCTGCGCCCGCGTGATTGTGCTGACGGTCTCCGATGCGCCCAGCGATATTTATGCGCTGATGGATGCGGGTGCCGATGGCTACTTGCTAAAAGACAGTGCGCCGGAACACTTACTGGATGCTATTCGCAGTAGTGATGCCTTCAGCGAACAGGTGCGTGATGTGCTGCGTCACCGTATCGCCATACAGGAGACGCCGTCGCCCTTTACCGTATTGACGGAACGGGAACTGGACGTACTGCAAGAAGTGGCTTCGGGGCTATCCAACAAACAAATCGCGAGTGTGCTGTATATCTCAGAAGAGACGGTAAAAGTGCATATCCGCAACATGCTGCGCAAACTCAACGTGCGCTCCCGCGTCGCCGCCACGGTGCTTTATTTGGAAACACGCGGCCAGTAGGGCCGCGTTGTTGTTATTGTGCACAGAAACCCCCAGCTAGGCTGGGGGTTCAGTAAAGCTTTCAGCTTTGGGGCAGTTATAAAAACCCCTTTTGATTTGTTAAAACAGTTTGCGGTCTGGCAACTGCAAACGTTCAACAAGAAATCAAAAGGGGGTCGCAATGAGGGACGAAAAGAGCTTAGCGCACACCCGATGGAACTGTAAATATCACATAGTTTTTGCGCCGAAGTACCGAAGACAGGTGTTCTACGGGGAAAAACGCAAAGCGATTGGCAGTATTTTAAGAAAGCTGTGCGAATGGAAAAACGTGAATATTCTGGAAGCAGAATGCTGTGTGGATCACATCCATATGCTTCTGGAAATCCCGCCGAAGATGAGTGTCTCGGGATTTATAGGGTATCTGAAGGGAAAGAGCAGCCTGATGCTTTATGAGCAGTTTGGCGATTTGAAGTTCAAATACCGTAACAGGGAGTTTTGGTGCCGAGGATATTACGTTGATACGGTAGGGAAAAACACGGTCAAGATACAAGAATACATAAAGCACCAACTGGAAGAAGATAAAATGGGAGAGCAACTCTCGATCCCATATTCTGGTAGCCCGTTTACGGGCCGTAAGTAATCCATAGATGCAAATGTGTAGTGGCACACTAAATTTGGCCACCTGAACAGAGGTGATATGCTCACCTCAGAACAACACAGGTGCATCAATGAAAAGAAGAAATTTTAGTCCTGAATTCAAACGCGAATCAGCTCAGTTGGTTGTCGACCAAAATTACACCGTTTCTGACGCTGCTAATGCTATGGATGTTGGTCTTTCCACGATGACGAAATGGGTCAAACAACTGCGTGATGAGCGCCAGGGTAAAACACCAAAAGCCTCCCCCATAACTCCGGAACAAATCGAAATACGTGAGCTAAAGAAAAAGCTACAACGCATTGAAATGGAAAACGAAATATTAAAAAAGGCTACCGCGCTCTTGATGTCGGACTCTCTGAACAGTTCTCGATAATCGGGAAACTCAGGGCGCGTTATCCTGTGGTCACTCTCTGCCACGTGTTCGGGGTTCATCGCAGTAGCTACAAATACTGGAAAAACCGTCCTGATAAACCAGACGGCAGACGGGCTGTATTACGCAGTCAGGTACTTGAGCTACATGGCATCACCCACGGTTCGGCCGGAGCAAGAAGCATCGCCACAATGGCAACCCAGAGAGGCTACAAAATGGGGCGCTGGCTCGCTGGCAGGCTCATGAAGGAGCTGGGGTTGGTCAGTTGCCAGCAGCCGACTCACCGGTACAAGCGTGGCGGTCATGAGCACGTTGCTATCCCGAATCATCTTGAGCGACAGTTCGCCGTAACCGAACCAAACCAGGTGTGGTGCGGTGATGTGACCTATATCTGGACAGGTAAGCGCTGGGCGTACCTCGCCGTTGTTCTCGACCTGTTTGCAAGGAAACCAGTGGGCTGGGCAATGTCGTTCTCACCGGACAGCAGACTCACCATGAAAGCGCTGGAAATGGCGTGGGAAACGCGCGGCAAACCCGTCGAAGTATTGTTCCACAGCGATCAGGGGAGTCATTATGTAAGCAGACAGTTCCGGCAGTTACTGTGGCGATACCGGATCAGGCAGAGTATGAATCGGCGTGGAAACTGCTGGGATAATAGTCCAATGGAACGCTTCTTCCGGAGTCTGAAGAACGAATGGGTGCCAGTGACGGGTTACGTAAGCTTCAGCGATGGGTGGTGCCTCTAATTAGTTGAATTGATATATAATGACCGCTTTGAGGTTTGCTCATGGCCAGCGTTAATGTTCATTGTCCTCGCTGTCAGTCTGTTCAGGTTTACCGTCATGGACAGAACCCTAAAGGTCGTGACCGGTTTCGCTGTCGTGACTGTCACCGCGTGTTTCTGCTCACCTATACCTATGAAGCGCGTAAGCCCGGTGTCAAAGAACAAATTACCGAAATGGCATTCAACGGCGCCGGCGTTCGTGATACAGCCAGAACACTGAAAATCGGTATTAACACCGTCATTCGCACGTTAAAAAACTCGCGCCGATGCGAATAACTTCCTCTCCGGTCGCTCATGCCGATGTAGCACTTATCTGTGAGCTTGATGAGCAATGGAGCTTTGTCGGCAATAAAGCCCGGCAGCATTGGCTCTGGTATGCATACAACACCAAAACAGGTGGCGTTCTGGCTTACACGTTTGGACCGCGCACGGATAACACCTGCCGTGAACTTCTGGCTCTGCTGACGCCGTTTAACATCGGTATGATAACCAGCGATGGCTGGGGCAGTTATGCCAGAGAACTCCCGAAAGATAAGCATCTGACAGGAAAAATCTTCACTCAGCGTATTGAGCGTAACAACCTGACACTGAGGACACGTATTAAACGTCTGGCCCGTAAAACAATCTGCTTCTCGCGTTCGATAGAATTGCATGAAAAAGTCATCGGGGCATTCATTGAAAAACACATGTTCTACTAATTGGACGCATTACCCTGAAGGCTTAAGAGTGATTGGGGTTTCACCGGTATCAAGAAGAAATTATGGATGCTGCTGCATTCTGAAAATGAAGCTTCAGGTCGCATTAATTCAAAAAAATGGCCACTCCTTTTTATGATTAATTTAAAAATACATATTCATGAAATGAAAAACGAAGAGATTATATGGTGTGTGAATCCATTTACAGTCCTTTTTACTAAATTAATGTTGTTTTTAAAAAACCTTTTTAAATTAACTTTAAAAACAATCTTCTTTATGACAATAAATCATAAGTAATTTATAATTAAGTATTTTGGTGAAATTATATTTACAGTTAATCTGTTGTTGTGTTTATTTTAAATGTTTAATTATAGAAACATTCAGGAAAAGCGGTGAATATAATGGAAAGCTTCAAGTTTTCAGATTTAATTTTGCCAGAAAGATCTCGTGATTTTCTGAGTGAAACTGTCAATAATATTTATGATGAGTGCCCTGGGCAGATGCAGAACCGGTATCTTTCAAGAATCAGTTACTATAAGAAAAGCGGAATAATAAATAATATTTTTCCTGAGCTTATATCTCAGGACCCTTTTCTTTTAAGAAATTTGCCTATATTTTATGATATCGAAAAGTCAAAAATACTTCTGCTTATTATCGGTGAAAGTGTTGGCCGTTGCGTAGCGTATTCCGAATATAATCAGAGTTACATAACGGATATCCGGCCCACGCCTACGTCTGCAGAACTCAGTAGCGGAACAGAGTTGCTAGCGATGCATAATGATTTAAGTTTTGCATCTGACCGATGCCGCCCTCAAAGACTGGTTCTGTTACCGCATATTACAGACGGGAACATCCCTAAAACGCTTCTTGCAACTTCACAGGACATAAAAAAAGAGTTATCTCAGGAGGAAATAAGCCTGCTCAGCGACTCAATCTTTGAAATGCGTGCGGGCGGAAAATTATTATGGCCGAATGAAGAGATCCGAAAGCTCAGAGTTTTTGAAGAAAAGGCTGATCGTAGTCTCAAAATAAAGATGAATTTTTCAAATATTCGTCCTGCTGCACATCTTGACAAAGAAACCTTTCTCAAGGCCGAACAGGTTCTCGAAAAGCTTTCGAAATTGGCCCTAAAAATCGGCCTGAGAGACGGCTACCGCATACTTAAAGGGGAGGCACTCATTATACCCAATGACTTTGTGGTGCATGGCCGGGACGTATTTGCGTCTGGAGATGTGAAAAGACTTTTGCTGCGTTCCTATGTGGTATCTCAGGACGTAGTAGATGCACATTACGGCAATACGATGTTATCCCTCCGGTACTGAATACATAGGATAGTTTATGGAAAATGTACTCATTATCGGCGGTGGCCACGTAGGTTCAACCCTGGCGGTGGATATGTATGCGAGGCGACATGAAACCTTTCTCGAACCTCATCTCATCGTGATAGAACCGGATAATCATCCTTTTTATAAGGGAAACGATCCCCTGAAGTTCAGCATGGAAAATATATTGAGTGGTGAAACCTATTCCGCTTTTTTCCCTAAAAATAATCTGCATCATTTCGGATACGACTTGAGCGAGTTGTTCAGAACATCTATTGCCGTCATATTAACCGTGCCTGATATTCCTTTACTGAGAGAGAAGCTTCTGCAGTACATCGAAGTGAGTCCACTGCAGCCGGGCACTACCATCGCGTTTGTTAGGGCCGGCCAGGGTGGCCAGATTCCGCTGATCGATAAATGGCGTAAAAGTGCGAAGCTCTGCAGTATGCATCTGCTGCTCGTTGAGGACAGCTTTTACGGAACTAGGTGCATCAACAATGTAATTGAATATAAAAGGAAAAAAATCACACGGGTCGCAATACCGGGAGATGACCGTGTCAGTGCATTGTCGTTTGGCGAGCGGGTTTTTTCCGGATACTCTATTGGCCTACAGGAACACAGGTTTGAGCTCGTCCGTCCGCTTGATCTGCAGTTTGATCCCCTCGGCTATATCATCCATCTGGCCGTTGCTTTCGATCCGCAAAACCTGTGCAGGACCGGACGGGGTGAACAGTATCTGCATTATAGCGATGGGGTTCACGAAGGCAATTCAGACCTGATTGAAGCTCTGGATCGGGAAAGAGTAAAACTTGCCGGGTCATTTGGAGCCCGCACCCGCCTCTTCACGGATATGCTTACTGAGCAGTACGGAATTCCTCAGCAGAAAAATTTTCTTGCGATGATAAAGAGTACCAGAAGCATCTATCGCTCATTATCAGAAGCCTCCATAGACAAGCTCAAAACCGGGCGAATTATCAGTGAAGACTATCCGGGGCTGCTTACAATGAACTGGCTGACGTCTGTTTCCGGCGAAAACTATGCCAGTACAAACCAGTTTGTCAGTGCAATAAATGAAGTGCTTACGTCACTTAATGTGAATACCGATAATCTTCAACGCTATCAGCATTATCTTGACTCTCTGAACCTCAACAAGCAGAGCATTATTGATCTTCTCGACTAAATATAAGGGGGCTAATATGTCTTTAACTGATACCAAAAATGAAGTTCTGTCTGGCGAAAACGTCAAATACAATGCAGACTATTATCGTAAACATGGTTTTACCGACGTCAAAAATCTTATATCCAGCCAGATGGTTGAGCACCTGCGTGAAATCAACAGTCAGACTAAAAGCAACAGCGCCTTTGATTCATTCAAGAGAAATACCTATAACGTTGCAATCGATGATGAAAAAGTACAGGCCTTCATCAAAAGTCCCGCCTTTTCCGGGCTAGTAAAAAATCTGGGTTATAATGACGTCATCTTTACCGATGGGATTATTTTTGAAACGGATGTGACTTCTGTAGGCTTTGACTGGCATATAGGCGTGACGAGTTTCAAATATATCTTCCCTGAAGACCGTGCGTTTTCTATCTGGATTGCGCTGGACGACGTGGAGCCTGATGGCCAGGATGGAGGAATGAGCCTGCTTTCAACGGAGGCCTTTTCCGGAAGAGAGTTTTATAAACTTCAGTCTAAAGTGACGCGTTCGCTGACCGAAGGTAAATATAAAATACCGGCAATATTCAAAACTGTTCTCGGCCCGCGATTCCGAACTGAACAGCAAAAAAAGTTCAAGGAGCTTTACCCTTTTATTCAGGAGCAGTTTCCTCACCTTTTTAGCGAGTCTCTATATATTTCCGGGTTTGCGAGAAATCTGTTCGACAGTGAGTCAGTTAAATACCGCCTCAGCCCCGGCGATGCTATAGCCTTTGATAAGGACGTGTTTCACAAAAGCAATAAATTCTTTTCCGGTCCACAGCCTTCCCGCAGATCCTTTGTGATGCGTTTTATTGACGCCAGCTCACGCTATAACAAAGTAAATTCTGACAAGACCGGGGGCGATGTTTCCGTTCTGGTCAACAGAATCGCCGAAGGCGATGGTAAGAAGTTTAATGTTGAACTCGGTACCGTGATCCGTACTCAACCTGGAGATAAAGAGTGACTAAGTTTTTCTATGAAACAGCGGGAAGCCGCTACGTCGAAACTGCTGGCGGCAAAACGCTTGATGCGTATTATTTTGACAGCTCAGAATATGCACGTTCCTGTCTTGCGGTTAAATATGGCCTAATCCGAAGTGAAAGCTTTGAGATAAAGACTGACATTCAGGCGGAAATTACCTCGACCGAGGATGCCTATCTGCGGTTGTTTCTTCTTTCTTCGCGCCAATTCAGACCCAATGAGATAAATCTTGCGGGAATTTTCGCCCATTTGCCTAATGTCGCATGGACGTCTGCCGGACCGGTCCTTCCGGATCAGGTTGCACGTCTTCGGCAACTTGTTGCTGCCGATTACCATCAGTTAACCGTCTTAAGCGTCGATAAGTTTCCGCGCATGGTTGACTATTTTGTTCCGTCAGGCGTTCGTATTGCAGATGCTGATCGTGTCCGTCTCGGGGCCTATCTTTCAGAAGGCACAACCGTCATGCACGAGGGTTTTGTCAACTTCAACGCCGGAACGCTCGGGCAATGTATGGTTGAAGGCCGGATCACGCCTGGTGTTACAGTCGGTCATGGCAGTGATGTCGGGGCTGGCGCCTCCATAATGGGAACGCTTTCAGGAGGCGGAAAACAGACGAATTTCATCGGCCGCGATTCTCTTCTCGGTGCTAACGCTGGCATCGGTATCTCACTCGGTGATGAGTGCATCGTTGAGGCCGGCCTCTACGTTACATCTGGAACCAAGCTGACCCTTCCTGACGGCAGCGTTGAGTATGCCCGGAATTTGTCCGGAAAGAATAACCTCCTGTTCAGGCGAAACAGCCAGACCGGTAAAGTGGAAGTGCTTAAAACAGACAGCAGCGTCTGGGGAGGGGTTAATGAACAACTTCACCAGAATGACTGAGAACATGCACCATCCGCAGGAGCCTCCTGACAGCAGGCCCGTCGCCCTGATTGCGGGAGCAACGGGAGGCGTTGGCCAGCAGTGCACGTTCGATTTGATCCGGGCGGGGTATAGGGTTATCGCGTTAAGCAGGAGTGACAATAACTTAAATGAACTCTCCCGCAAGGCCCTGAGCGCGGGGCCGGCTGACCGACTGAAAACGTTTCGCGTGGACGTTACGGGAGCGCTTGCAGGACAGCGGGTCCGTCACAAAGTGGAACTGGAGCTGGGTCGGCTTGATTTACTGCTGCTTTCAGCGGGCATCACGAGCAACAAAAGTACCGGATTGACCGAAACAGAGGTAAATGAGGTTATATCATCCAATCTTACTGGCCCGATGCTACTCATTGATGAACTTATTCCGCTGCTGCTGAAGGCGGAAAACCCGTACGTTGTGAGTGTTGCGTCCAGAGCCGGCAAAACCGGATTTTCAGACAAGGGGCTTTACGGTGCTTCAAAAGCGGGATTACTGCTCTACGTACAGTCACTGGCTTCGATTCCGGCCTTACAAAAAATACGCTTTACCTCGCTGTGTCCCGGCTGGATTAACACGGAAATGGCCCGGACTGGGGGATGCCAGTTGCCCGCAAAAAACCTTCTGCAGCCGGAAGACATATCCTCTCTGTTGCTCTGGCTGACTGCAACCTCACCCAGGGTAAGGATTAATGAAATTATTATTGAACCCGCGCAGGTGAACAGATGAAACATATTGTCGTAGTAAACAACGCCGTAGTGAGCGGCATCGATCTGATAACCCGGCTATTGGACAGAGGTTACCGTGTCAGCCATATCCGTAACCAGGCCAATATTCGCCACTGGAATTCGCCCCACAATGATGAAGTTTTTGCGCGTATTCATGAGATCGTTGACGTGCCGAGAACCTCATCACCTGAATTTGTCCTTAATGCTTTGACTGAATTAAATAATCGTTTTCCGGTGACTGCAGTTATCTGCCCTGATGACAGATCTCTTGAATCGGCCGCGAGCGCAGCAGAATCCCTGAATGTGCCTTTTGTGAGCTATCAGGCGGCTCAACTGGCAAGAAACAAGCTGCGCATGCGGCAAAAAACACAGGGAGTGGATCTGAACGCTCCTTGGTTTATACACGTTAACGATTATCGGGAGCTGACCTGGCGACTTGAGGAAGTGCCTCTTCCCGTCATTGTTAAACCAGTGACATCATCCGGCAGTAAGCTGACCTATATCATCAGGCGAAAGGACGATATTCATGGCCTGACTGGTAAGATCGAAGCCGAGGTAAAGCAACTGCCGACATCAGTCACAGATTATCTTTACCGCGGTTTTCTCATCGAGCAATACATGTCCGGCACAATGGTCTCTGTTGAGATCGGCCGAAAAGATAACGCCTTTTATCCTTTTATGATCACCAGCAGGATCCGCAGTGCCGAAAATGACGTTATTGAACTCGGCAGCGTCATGCCTTCTTATCTGACAGATGAGACCGAAAAGTTGTGCTTTGAGCTTGCTGCAAAAGCGCTCGGCGAGATGGGACTGGATAATGGCTTATTTCATGTTGAGCTCATGGTGACGGTACACGGGCCGGCTATTATTGAGATCAATGGTAGAATCGGTAACGGCACTATTCCCCTTCTATATGATTTTGTAACAGGAACCAGTCTTTTTGAACACCTTATCGATATCAGCCTGGGAGAAGTACCGTTGATACCCGCTGTAAAAAGAGGAAAGCGGGTCATGTCATATTTCTTTAAAGCACAGCAATCTGGAACAGTCTCCGGCGGATTCAGCCCTTCCCGGCCCGAGAAATTTAAGGATTCTATTAAGGCTCTGGAGTTCCGGATGCAGCCTGGTGAAAATATAGCTGAGGGTGATATTTTTGGCTGGATGATATTAGATGTTCCGGAGCAGAATGCATGGCCGATGCTTGAGGAAATTATCCGGTCAGTTGAAAAGCAATCTTCACTCACCTTGAAAAAACCAAGCGTTTAATAACAGAAATGCTCGACTAAGCATGGATGAAATCAGAATTGAAAGGTTATCAATTTGAAGAATAAATATTTTCCACTTTTTTTATCTTCTTTCTTTCTTACAGTGTCGAGGGGTGTCACCTTCCCCTTTCTGGCCGTTTTTCTTACGACCCAGAGAGGACTCACGCTGGAAATGACCGGTTTAGTTCTGACATGCGGAATTCTTTCAGGTCTAGCGTTGTCTTCTTTCTGCGGTAAACTGATTGGGATCGCAGGAAATAAAGGATCGGCCACATGTTCAATGATAATGTTTACCGTAGGATATGCTGGTTTATCCCTCTCAGAAAACCTCTGGCTCATAGTAGGGAGTTACACGCTTACTAACCTCGCGTATTCAGTATACAGCGTCGTTGTAAAACTGGAGATATCCGGTTCAGATGATTCAGAGAAAGCACATCAGTTTTCAGTAAATTATACCTTCATTAATATTGGCTGGGTAGCCGGCCCTGCGCTGGGGACGCTGCTGCTGCATATTAATGCCAGCCTGATATTCTGGGTCTCGGCAGCCATCAGCATGATTCTGGCATTACTTTCACCTTGGTTATTCCGGTCTGAACGTACAGACGCTGTGGTAAACCGGTCAAATGCTCCAGATTATCACAGCAGTCAGGACGTCAGACGGTTCATTATGATCATTTTCGCCGGTCTGTTATTTTCATTCTGCTATGGGCGGTTTTCCTCCAGCATTTCGCAGATCCTTATTGCAACACTTTCTCCCGAGGAAACTTATAAAATCATCACGTTACTTCTCATTACCAATGCAGTCTTTGTCATAGTTTTTCAGATCCCCCTGGGGAGGCGTGTAAACACGTGCAACCTCACTGTCTTCAATGCTGTCGGGGCAGCAGGATTAATAACTGGCGTAATAATTTTCTCTCTGGCCGGGACGTCCGGAGTGACATGGATTACCGGGATGATTTTTTTCTCTCTGGGCGAAGTCCTGCTTAACCCTGTCCAGTATTTACTGGCTGACGGCATACGATACAGATTTACGCGGGCAGGGATATTTTCGGTACAGACCCTGACCGGTATTGGTGGAGCAGTGAATCCTGCTATTACTGGATGGTTCGTTGAGCGGTTCAGCCCGGCATCTTTTTATTATGTAATGGCTGTCTCAGCAGTTGGTGGGGGGTTAATGATTAATGCTTCAATAAAACGAGGAAGGAAGAATGAATAGTATGCTTATTTTATCATGCGCTGCACTCCTGTTCGTTCCCTTGGGCCGACAAATATCCTTCTTCTTAATTCAGGAGTCAGGCAAGGATTCCGGAGAGCGTATATGCTCATGGTTGCTGAATGGGGAGGGTATCTGCTCAGCATAACATCTTGGTCAGCGGTGACTTTTTTATTACTGTCATCAGGAGACACAGGAATCGGATTTTTCAGGCTGCTGTGTGCGGGCTATCTTTTTTTTCTCTCTGTGAAAATATCGCTGTCAGAAATAAACACCTCCGGTAATATTTTCAGTCCTAAGGGGATATTTGTAACAACTGCACTGAATCCGAAAGCTCTAGTTTTTGCCTCCGTGATATTTCCGGGGAATATATTATCTGATCCAGAAATTTATCTTATGGCTTTTCTTAACTTTTCTTTAGTGGTTCTTGTAGCATCCGGTTTCTGGATTTCATTGGGCGTTATGATAAAGCGCAGAAAAAAAACCAAGCGGTTTGATATCGCAGTCAGGTCTTTTTCCTCCTTAGCGCTGATGTCTTTCAGCATTTTCATGATATACAGTACGCTTCAGCACCATGTGTTCGCCTGAAAGCCATTTTACTAAGGTTACAAGTTCCGGTCTGCTGACTACATACCAACCTCAGCGGCTGGCTGGTCCCCCAGTGGTACCCTGCCGGATGCGGGCGTGCAGGTACTGCATTACATCAGGGCAGGGCATAAACAAAAACCCCGTTAGCCTTACCGAAAACACTATTCTGTAGTGGTCAAGTAAAACTGGTCACGGTTTTATGGTAAGAATCCTCTACAGTCCTTGTGGGTTGCCTGTCCAAAAACGGATGATCATGTATCCCTCTCCAGTATTATGAAGTGAAGCTATAATGTGAGATTGGGGTGGAGGAATGTCTTTCAAGAGCCAGGAAGGCAATACTCTATGGGCTCTCTTGCGTGATGCCACGTGCATGGTCAATCATTTCGGCCACTTTGAGTGCGGCATCCAACTCGCCAATGCCGAACTGCTGCATCAGCCGGTAGCGTTCAGCTTTTTCCTCGGGCTCGGTCTGCGCCAGGGCGAGATAGAGGCTGGGCGGTACGGCACGGAAGAGCACTTCCAGGTTCTTGGAGAGAATGATGCCTTCGGTGAACTTGCCAGACTCTTTGCGTGCGGACAGCATCAGCGCCTTCTGCGCGGGTGTCAGCTCCCTGAACCTTGCGATTTTTTCCACCTCGTCGGGTGGCATCGACAGGCAAATCCACCATTCGATCATGTTGAGCATGGGTTCTGCGGCCTTCGGCAGGTCGTCGATGTTCTGCGTCGCGAGCCAAAACCACGCACCCAGCTTGCGCCACATTTTCGTGACCTTCACGACGTAGGGCGAGAGCAAGGGGTTTTTGGTGATGATATGGCCTTCATCCGTCACGTTGAGGATGGGGCGACCCAGGAACTGGTCGCGCTCGGCGATGTTGTTGACGGTGTTGATAAGCGAGATGTAGGCGATCGACAGTTGTGCGTTGTAGCCTTCGCGTGCATAGGTGGCCAGGTCGACCAGGGTGATGTCGGCCTCGGGCCAGGGCGTTCCGTCACGGTCAAACATTTCTCCGTCGCTGCCCTGGCAGAACATATCCATCGCGTCGGCCATCTCCAGCAGGCGAGCGCGCCGGATTTCCGGCAGCGTGGTGTCATGACCTCGCTCTCGCAGCGCATCGCGCACATCACGGGTCAGCACGGTACGGTTGGCAGTGACGCAGCGCTGAGCGGCGTCCAGAATGCATTGGCGGATCAACGAGCGGTCAGCCCGGGTCATGCGGGCTTCTTCCTTGTCTTCACCCCCCGTGATCATCAGGCGTGCCGTGATCTCCAGTTCGCCCAGCACATCGCGCTGTTCGTCAGCTTCGGCTTCCTTGCTCTGCTGCTCATCATCCAGTTCATCGGCATCGAGTGTCTGTACATCGCTGGGTGTTTCGATGAGTCGGCGGGCATCGGCGAACGGCGCAAGGCTCACACCAGCTCCGGGGGCGAGCTTGACCCGGTTGACGGTCAGTCCCAAGCGCCGGGCGAACTCGCAGAACAGACCGAAGGAGTTGCCGGCCTCCACAATGAAGATGCGTGGACGATAGATTGCAGTAACTTGATTGAGAAGGTTGTTGAGGGTGGCGCTCTTGCCCGAACCTGTGGGGCCGAACAGGAAAAGGTGCGCGTTCATCTGCCGATCCAGGCGGTTGAAGGGGTCGAACGTGATCAGGCCGCCTCCACGATTGAAGACGGTGATGCCTGGATGGCCTGTACCCTGGCTACGTCCCCAGGACGGCGAGAGGTTGGCCACATGCTGGGCGAACATCAGTTGCGTGTACCACTGTTTGCGGTCCTGGGCCGGGTTGTACATACACGGCAGCCAGCGCAGATAGGTGTTGAGTGGGGCGACTTCATCCTCTTCGCGCACTGGCTGCAGGCCGGCGCCCAGCATGACGTTTGCCAGTTGAAGGCCCCGGCTGTCGAGTTCCGCTTCATTCCGGCCGCGCAAATAGAACGCCAGGCTGGCGCGGTACAGCTTGTGAGAACTGCCGATCAGCGAGCGAGCCTCTTGCACGTCTGCCAGGGTTTGTTCGGACGCCAGCGTCTCGCCAACGGCTTTCTTTGCCAGATGATTCAGGTGTGCTTCGAGTACGTCCTGCGGTGTGGCAACCAGTGTCAGGCACATCATCGTGTCTTCCGGCATCTGGTCGAACAGGGTGTTGATGGCATCGCCCTTGCGATTCTCACCTGTCATGTGACCCACGCTGGGTGGTGTGCGCAGGCGGTCGGTCATCATCACCCGATGCGGCATGCCGTCAAAGTGCCACACGCCCCGGACCGCATCTGAGCGTGGCTGGCCGAAGAATAGCCGCTGACTGAAATCACACCCGGAGGCCAGCTCGATTTCATCGGCGTCGTGGGTGTCCGGGTAGGCGGTTAACTGGTAGAAGTGTTCGCGGTCTTCGGCGCTGGGGCCCAGCAGCGTGGGGTGTGGGTTGAACCAGCGCAGCAGCCAGTCGTGGATGTGCGGCGCGTCCAGGCGCTGGGTGCGGATGCCTGAGTTGGCCAGGCCACCACACAGGCGATCACAAACCACATTCAAAGCCTGCTCGGGTGTCTGGCCGCGTCGTGCCGTGCTGCCAGCGGTACGGCGATAGACCACCATGCGTACCCGTCGTGTTTGTCCGCGCCAGGGCAGTCGCGTGACTGTGGCATCCTCGAACAGGCCTCCCGGTTTTGCTACCGCGCGCAGGTGATGGGCCATCGAACGTAGATAGAACTCGGTGAAGCGTGAGTGCTGCGCTCGCGGCTGGATGTAGCCATGCAGGGTCTGCAGATACGGGTCAAAGTTGGTTTCGTCCTGAGCGTAGAGTTGCAGCACCCAGGGGTTGTCGTCGAGCTCGTCGAAGCTGTCCTGCAACGCGTTTTCCAGCGCATCCCGTGCCTGAGCCAGCCAGGCTGGCTCGCGGCCTTCGGTGCCCAACGGGGTCAGCTCGAAGAATGCGGCGACCGAGATGCCATCTTCCAGAAGCATACTTTGTGATTCGGGCAGGTATTCAACCCAGGGCAGCAACGTGACGAACGATGGCGCAACGTCGTACAAGGCCTGCTCATCCGCTTGCGTGGCGGGACGACTCTCCCTCACTGCGGCACCGGGTTCGGGAATGCCCGATTTTCGTAATGCATCGATGTGGCGTTGCCAGCTGTCCGGTTGTTCATCTTTGGTAGGCACCGAGGGCTTGCGCCAGGGACGTGACCAAACCATCAGTAATCCTCCGTACGTTCGCCCGGCATTGCGTACTGCACACGTTGGTAGAGGGGGAAGATGGTCGTGTAACCCGGTACAGGAACCGGGTCCGTCCCCGCCAGATGCGGGAACACGTACATCAGCAGGTCGGGATTGGGCAGTCGCTGAAACTGGCTGCGTACTTCATTGGCGGCGGTACGCGTGTAGTGTGCCTGTTCTGCAGGAGCAGCTTGCACAGCCGCATGGCTGAGTGGACGACGCAAGCTTTGGCGTGCATCGAGCAGTTGGCGATAGGCCATCTGTCCCACTCGGCCTCCATTGCCGCTCTCTTGCTGCCAGATATCCTGCATGGTTTGGCCGCTATGAGGTAACAGGTCTTCCTTGCTCGTGGCGCAGCCGGTCAATACGGTTACGGAGAGCATGATTGCCAGCGGTTTAGTCCAGTTCGAGCGCATGGCTTTCTCCTGTGCGGTGGTCGACTTTGCGACCTTCGGGCTCATAGTCGATGGCGAGGGGTTTTTCGAGGTGAACAGCGACGTGTGCGCCTGGTTTCACATAGACCGCTGCGAATGCCTGTCCATAGAGCTTGTTGACCCAGTCCGACATGTCGCGTACACCACCGGCGAGAATACGACCCACAGCCTCGTTGCTGCTGATACCCACCGTACCGATGGAGCCGTCGGCACCGGCGTAGGACATTTGACCGCTGTCTGAATCGATGAGCGATGCCGCGCCAGCCCCCGCAGCGGTGATCAGCGCCTGTGTGCCGAGATACTGCTGGGCATTGCTGCGGCGCTCGCCGGACACGCACGGGATACCGTAGGGGTCGCTGATCCAGCCCAGGCCGTCTTGATCGTTGTTGCGCTGATTGCCATCGCCGTCTTCGGGGATAGTGCGAATGGTGCCGTCATGAAACACGAAGGTGATGGAGCGCACTTGCCCCCTGACGCATGAGAGCGTCCAGTCGCCGGAGGCGGTGCCGCTGAATACCGCTCCAGCCACATCAGGAATATCGATGCCGTTGGCCGTGAGGTTGTCGGGACCGACCAAAACTTTGAAAGGGTAGGGGTCATTGACGGTGCCATCGATGGGCACGCGACCGATCAGCGCGGTCATCGCGACAGAGCCCATCAGCGTTGAATTGGTCGGTACGGTGTAGACGGCTCTGGCAGTTTTGACGCCAGCAGCCCTGGCTCCTGCATCGGTGACAGGGTTGGCCGTGGTTTCCAGCGTCTTCTGAGCGGGCCCGAAACGTGTCGGAAAGCTCGGCGCAGCGTTGCCATGACGACCCTCAGTCTGCCTGGCATCATCAGGCTCTACCCAGCGGATTGTTGCCTCGTCGCTGAATCCTTCCGCATCCCCGTCTTGCAGGCCGAGGCCGACAGGCAGGTCGCCATGGCCGCCGCTGCCCATGCTGTCCAGCCGCCGTTGCAAATCTGCCAGCAGACCCTCGGTCTGCTGGCGTTCGCTGCTGAGTTGTGCCTGATCGCGGCGCAGGTTGGTTCGCTCGGACTCCAGTGCAGTGCTGATGCGCTGGTCAATGGCGCTTTCGCGCTGGCGCAAACGCTGGTTTTCTTCTCGCTGTGCCCGGTTGTCGGTGGTGGCGGTTTGCAGCTCGGTGCGCAGTTGCCGGACCTGGGCCACCAGGGTTGCGACGGTATCACGTGGTGTGTCCCCTTCGATGCCCAACGCCTTCATTTCCTCCGGGGTGAGCTGGCTGCCCGTCTTTGTCGAGGCAGGGGACTGTGTGTCGCCACCAGAGAACATGCGGATGCCAACGAACAGGATCAGCAGTGCGACGGGGATCATCAGCCATTTCAGCAGACCGTTACTGCGCATGCTGCACCTCCGTCGTCGGGTTTGTCGTAGTTTGCACGTGCCTGGCGGGATCGAAGCGTTGGATGGCGGGTAGCAGTGACTGTGGTAGCCCATGCTTGCGGGTGACCAGATACAGCACGGTGGTGTCTTCGGGGGTGCCGCGTGGGCCAAGCGTCGGATGCTGGAAAGTGGCGGTGAGGAAGTTGCCCTGAAGTGTGCGCGGGTCGAGTTCGATCCAGCCCCCCTCCATATGGGTCAGCTGCACGGCAGTCACCCACTGGTCTTCCAGTCGCCATGATGCCAGCGCGGTCGCCTGAACAGGCAGCGTCGGCAGTAAGGTGTCGAGTGGCAGGTCGCGGCGCAGGTTCACGCGCACAATGCCGGGTACAGGTTCAACGGTACGCAGTGGTGCGTACAGGTTCTGTGCTGCGTAGCGCGTCAGTACCACGGCCACGGGGGTTTCACGTCGCGCCGGCCTGTCCTGTTCTGTGATGGCGGTGTCGGTTTCGCTGTCCCGTTGCTGGCCGTAGCGCGGTGGCGTGGTATTGCTCTCAACGATGCGTACCGGCTCAAGCGCCGGCTCACCGTCTTTGGCGGGGGAGGCTGCAATGTCGAGCAGAATCAGCGTGCCGCTGTCAGCGTCCTGCAACTGCAATCGGGTGGGTTCGATGGGCTCACTGGCTCGCAGGTAAATTGCACCCCCTGCACTCTGTACACGCAGTCGATCGCCGACGCTGGCCGGGACGCCGACACGGATGTTGCGATCCACAAACACAATGCGTTCCTGTCCGACCGTAAGGGGAACGGCAAGCGGCAGTCGCTCCCAGCGCAGGATCTCCACGGCATGGGCAACGGGCGTCAGCATCAGGATCAACAGCCCCAGCCAGATAAGACGGAGAGGGTGGTGCTTCATGGGGTTTCTCCCTGTGTACCCAGACCACCACGACTCGGTGGCTCCGGTGTAGGGGTTGTGATGCGTTGCGGAGCACCGTCATAGCAGTCGAGCACGAGGCCAAACGGATTACGGGCTGGATCGACATCGGCACGTGCGACTTTCACCGGGTAACGCACAGGGCGCGTTTGACCTGTTCCGGGCCGTGGTACTCGTCGGCGCTGAGGTCGAGTGTCACCACCCAGTCGCGGTTGGATATTGTGCGCACCCGTGCTGTGGGGTTGTCGCCATAGCCGCGCCCTGGGATTTCGTAGATACCGCGTACGCGCTGCCGCAGTTCTCCAGTACTGCGGCGATAGTCGTAATCCGCCTGCAGAAAGGCACGGCATGCTGGGGTGAGGTACGGCGACAATGCATGCAGGTTGCGTGCGTAGTCTTCTTCCCCATTGGTTGGCCAGCGGTTGAGTTGCTGGAATACATAGAAGGTGAAAGCGTAGACCGACTCGGGAGGCACCTCCCACCAGGCACGTGCGCTCCCCGAGCGCAGGTCGGGCGGTACGTGAATGGTCAGGTCACGTGGTGCGCTCCACCAACCGGCCCCCATCACCAGTGATACCAGAAGTAATGCACTGGCACCGATACGAAGGGTCTTGATGTGTGCCTGTAGATGCGCAACTTCGTTCTTGAATCGGCTCATCGCGTTGTCCTTCTATTCGACCAGAAGCCTGAGCGCGTGATCAGCAGGTGTCCGCCGACCCAGCCTGTAAGCAGCGGATAGCGGGTCGTGATGTGCCATTGCAACTGGCGGTACAACCAGGTGTCGGGTCGACCGCGCTTCTGTCGTCGCAGGAAGCCGCCACCAACAAACACGCCGCAGGCGATGCCCAGCACAATGCAGGTCGGTGCCAGAGCGATGGTTGAAAGTAGCCAGGACAGCGGGATGCCGATGAGCACCCCGGCGCTGCCGGACAGGCCACAGCAGATCCACAGCTCATCGGCTGTCAGACCGCGCACCACCACCGGATGCCGATTGAGCCGATGCGGCAGGAACGTGACGGTGCCGTCTGCGCGGATATGAGGATGCGCTGACATGTCCAGCCCCTCTCACAAAATGCCGGTAGCTTCGGTCAGCAGCCAGATGCCGATCACCAGCAGTACGGCCCCAACCGCAACCGTCAGGCCGAACTGGCCCCAGGTTTTCTTGCCGTTGTGGATCTCGGCGTAGGTGCCGTACGCGTGATAGCACACGCCGATGAACATGCTGGCAACCACCAGAAGCGCCACCAACAGCACGATGTCGTAGCCATAGTTGCGGATGGTTTCCATGATGCCGCCACCGGTACCTCGCGATGGGTTTTCCAGTTGCGGCAATCCCTGTGCGAATGACAGCGTGGGCAAGGTGGTCAGGCTCAAAGCCAGCGTGACGCGCTGAACGAGACGAGTGGGAGAGTGGTGGTATTTCATGGAGTTGATCCTTTCTGGTTACGAGAGGAGGAAGAACGTCAGTACGAGATACATCGCGAGAAAGCGCACGATGACACCGAGGAACTGACGCTGGTTGAGCTGGTTCTCGGCCCAGCCGACGTAGGCGGTACGGATGGCCCATGCGCCCCATAGCAGCAGAACAGCGAACACGATGCCGATCAGGACAGTGGACATGGCTGCAGGTGTGATACTGCTGTTTGCCTGGAAGGCGCTGATCTGTGCGGCAGTCATGGCTGGCCTTCTGGGGAGACGTTGCTGCGCTCGGATACCGATTCCTGGCGGTAGTGACTGCTCAGCTCGGTGGCGTCGCGCGGCTGGGCGCGGGACGGTGACAGATGAAACTGGATGCCTGCGCGTACACGCGCTAAATCATCGAGCAGTCGGGGGTAGTCGAAGTGATAGCGTTCGCCTGGTGCAGTGGAGGTTCTGGATGCGCTTTGCACAACGAAGTGCTCCAGTGCGTCGAGCTGGCGCAGTGCGGCCGCCAGTTCTTGACGCTGGGCTGGTGTGTCGGCATGGGCTGTCTGCGGGAGGCTCGCTATCAGGGAAATGAGTAGTAACGTTGCGCTGTAGCGCACAGCGCAGGGAAGGGCCAACAGTGTCATAACGCTATGTCCTCGCTAGATCAATAATGGTTCGATCATGACGAAGCCGGCGCTTTCAGGCCGTAAACAATGAGAACTGCGAAATTACCGGATTAATGGTTAGTGGGTTGTAGCGGGATATAAAAATTGAGCATGATTAGATGCTTGGTGAAGCTTTGTAAATAGCAGAAGTTAGTTGTATATTATTTTCATTCAGATTTGATTCATGCTTGCTGTGTTGCGAGAGGGAACGCATATGATATGCGTGGATTGAGTGTGATTCTTGTTTCACGTGGGGCTAACAACCTGAATAACTTCGTACATTTATGCTTCGCTTCTCATCGCTCAAGGTCGGCGTTGGTGAGGGGGCACCTCACGCAAGTGAGGCGCTATTATGCAAAGCTATTTAGGCAACTCAAGGGGGAACTGCTATTCTAGCGTTTGATGCTATGTCGTATTGCCAAAATTACGGTGTATGCTGGAATTATGGAATTGAACGAAGTCCTCTATTAAAATAAAAGCTGAATTTTTAAATTAAAAATGGAATTTAATATGATGGTTAAAAATCTGTATCTTGATGAGAGTGGAAATAGTGGTGATTTGATTAGTCGAAAAAATGGTCTTGGTTTTGCTGGACAGCCTATTTTTTCGTTGGCAGCGATTGATGTTTCGCGATTTGAAAATATTGAAAGTAGAATTAATGATCTGAAAAATAAATTCGGAATTCGAGCGGTTGAGTTGAAATCGTCTGATATTTTTAAGAAAAAACCGCGATTCATGTTTGAGGTTTTTTCGATTCTGGTTGATTCAAAATGTCCATTCTTTATTGAGGTTGTTGATAAGAAGTACTATATTTCAACTTCGATTTCAAATCACCAATTATTGCCACCATATTTTACAGGTGATGAGTCGGATGGTCGATTTCAAATTTCTAGAAATATTGCGTCAGGAGTAATGGCTCTTGAAATGCCTGATGAGTATTTTGAACGATTCTTTGACTCGTGTCATGAGCCAAGTGAAGCAAATATTTTAAGATCTATGGTCGGTATTAAAGAGTTTTTTGGGGGGCATCCAGAATATAGTGGGTACGCAAAAAACTTAGATATGTCTATCGAAGACTATTTTGATGTAAAAAAGGATATTGGTGATAAGGCAGTATTTAAATTCATTCCGATTCCAGATGATGGAAAAAGAGGGAATAAGATTTTACTTCTGCCACATGTTTCTTCTTTGACAAATATTATTGCTCGTGTAAATTTGGCGAATAAGGGCTGCATTGCAGGAGTTACGTTCTTTCATGATAAACAAGATCATTTTGATGAGGTTTTGTTTTCCATAAAGGAGTTAATGGTTTCTAATAGTCCGAATGAATTTTCTCCCCCAACCCCAAATTCTAATTTTCAAGTAAAGACAAGTGCGGATTTACAGTTTTCTGATTCTAAAAAGTCGTTGGGGGTACAGATAGCTGATTTGTTAGCCGGATTTTTTAACCGATATTATGAAGGGTTCTTTAATTCTGAGGCGGAATTTGATGGTATTTATCATGAAATTTACAATAAAATTATTGATGGGAGTGATCAAGAAAAGAGCATTGGCGTTAACTGGGTTGTGCCTCCGTCCAGACTATATGAGATTGAGTATTTTCACCATTTTGGGAAACGGAAAAATCCGTCGCCTACCGATTTGATTTGTTACGTGGCGAAAGATTTCGGTGTCGTAATAGAGGATTAGAAAATCATGTGATGCTATGGATGTTCTCTTTTTCTTCTCCGGTAACCTAATGTGTCGTATGCTGAAATGGGAGGATTACCCAACTAGGGGAGCGTATTCACCGATTGGTAGGAGTGATATGGTTTTATTAAGTTAATTAAAATACTAGTCGAAAATTATTTATTATGAATCCGTGCTCGAGTAAAGCAGTGGGTTGGTTTTTTAAGGAGCATGACAGGCGGAATTGCCAAGGAGTAGTGGAATGAGTCTGGTGGGGAAGAATAGGAAGGTTTTTAGTTATAAAAATGCAGATGTCAGGGAGAAGTCATTTCAGAATAAAGACTTCAATAAAGCACTGCCTTATAATTCAAATTTTAGTCAGAGCAAATTTGAAAATTCTTCGTTTTCAGCTACGAAGTTTAAATACTGCGAAATGTACGAGTGTGTATTTGATAATTGTGATTTTACGGGCTCACTTTTTAGAGGATGCAATTTGCAGCACTCCAAGTTTACGCGCTGCTTGATTCGGGCCTCGCAGTTTGAAGGGTGTAAACTCAAAGGGGCTGTTTTTTCTGAGTGTATTATTGTTGGGAAAAAAATTCCGGTTAATTACGATCTAAGCCTGAAGAATATATTTCTTGCTGCACTCCCTTCGATTGAGGATTTTGACCCTCTGTTAATAAGAGAGGTTGAGAGGTTGAGATCTAATAATTTCATCAGAAAATCTGCGGTTTTTCACTTAAAACGTCAAAAAATTAATACGGTAACGTTAAGGTTTTTGATGATGAGGTTTGATTTGGATTTTCTTGTTGAAAATATTCCTAGGCTGGGCAGTGAAATCACAAGAGATTTCTATACCGTCAGCTATGTGGTTAAGTTTTTGACTCGATTAAGGAAATCAGCTAACATGTAACTGCCGGGTCTCCTCGCCCACGGAATTCCATCACTAGTAAATGTTTGGTCTACGGACTGTTGCCGGTTAAAAACATTTATCATGTCGTTTGCGTTTGACTTAGTGGAGGTATTGCCTATGGTAATGGACTTTTTAACATGTTTTGCATTTGTGCTGCTTATGCTTCATAAGTTCTTGATATGGGTCATTTCCGTGGATGGCGGGGCGATTATGAAAGTTGTTCAAGGGGCGCTGAAAACTGACCCTTTTAATTTTGGCTTGTCCTAATAAAAACTAGGAAGTTTGATGGGCGGTTATCGAAAATTCACAGAAATTTGATAGTCGCTGTTGTATACATGTGCTGGTTTGAATGCCGAGGAGACACATAGTAGTTTCATCCAGTCTGTGTGGAATAATAAAAAAATTCCAAATTTTTTGCCATTTTCTTCAAGCAAAATACCCAAATTTTGACCTGTCGGAAACGAATCGATGGGCGCTGGCGGATTATAATCGACACCAAGAAAAGGTCGAAATGAAGTCTTTGATTGGGAGTTCTCCGTGCTAAATAACTTCGCCTAATACCGCTCCACTTTAGCCAGACCATGCTGATTGCCGGGGAACGGTGAAGCGGCATTCATAAATAGTTTTACCTGCTCCAGTAACTGCCACATATACCGGCACTGATGGTTACGCGTTATCGTTTCGTGTAACGACAACCACAGCAACTCGATTGGATTTAGCCACGGCGAATACGTGGGCAGGAACAACAACCGGAACTTCGTATTTTTTCCCAGCCACTTTTTCACCTTGTGGCTTTTATGAATGATGTAATTATCAACGACCAGCGTAATGGTTTTCGCTCGCCGATATGTCCGCCGTAATGTCTCTAACAGCTTGATAAATAAATCAGAACACTTTTTACTGCCGCCAACGTAATGGACTCGTCCCGTATCCGAATGCAGTGCCCCTGCCAGATAATACTTTTGGTTCTGTCCCGGCGTAGTAATACGTTTCTGTTGCCCTTTGAGCATCCAGTCTGCACCGATTTTCGGGTTCAGGTCGATATCTACTTCATCCTGATAAAACACGGGATGCTCCGTTTGTTTCCGAGAGACCGCCTGTTCGATGGCGAGTCGCTTTTCCTCATAATCTGGGTCTTTGATTTTCAGTGTTGGCGCAGCTCTGCGCCAGACAATGCCCGCTCGTCTCAGATAGCGATGTAACGTGGAAGGATGAAGCGTCACGTTAAAAAGCCGGTTAATGATAAGTGCCAACAACTCGGTACTCCAGCGGGAGCGCAGCCAGCCAAAATCCTGAGGAGAGCGTTTAATAAGAAGCGGTAGCATATGCAGGATATCAGCGACTGGCCAGCGCGGTGCTCGTCCGGCTTTGAGGCTCTTTAGACCTTCAACACCATGTAAAGTAAACCAATTTATCCATCGTCCAACGGATGAGCGGGCAGAGCAGTCTTGCAACGTCGGTGACAGTCATTCCCCGATGCAGCATCAGTATGGCGATGAGTCGTCTGGAGTAATTTTTATCATGTGTCTGTTGGGCTTCTTTACGCATTAGTCGTCGTTCTTCATCAGGGATTGCTGCTATGATCGGCATCGCTCAGTCCGGTTGGTGATTTGTTTTGATTTGGCGATTGATCAGATCGCACAACTCGGACTGAGTTCCCTTCAAGTGATCTACTATTTGGCAAAGTTATTTAGCAGTAATCATTGAACTCGAAGGGCAGCGGGAATTACCTAATTTGCAGAATCGGTCAGGATTTCTAGAAAAGCCAAGAGTGAATGTTTGTGTCGCGGTTTTGTACCCAGACATGTCCTAGCAGAAGTTCACTGCGTTGGCTGATGGCAGAGCCATATTACATGAGTCAGCAGGACGTCATAGCGCAGAATTGATGTAAGATGAAGCAACACTGATAATGCACAGACACCGCCTGGGCTTTGGCACCGCACTTACACACTTACAAGTATTTCTTGAAACTACTCGCCGTCAGCGCCACAGCGATACCCAACAATATCGCACCAGGCAGCAGGATCATCAGAGGATGTACCGATACCGGCAGTGCCAGATAGGCTACCCAGGGCAGCACAGCCAGCGGCAGTAACGCGGCCTTTGCCCTGTGGTAAACAAAGCCCGATTCGCGACCCGCGCCAAACCTGCGCACATCGCGCCGTACCAGACCATCAACCAGGCCCACAAACACAGCCATGACAATGAGCGGCAATGTCAGTACCAGCACCAGCAAGCGCACCATGAACGTCAGCGTGGTGAAGGCTGCGGCGATCAGATAGTTTTCTGACCACACATAGGCTTGGCTCACAAAGTAGCGAAAGTCGCGCCTGGGTGTCTGGCTGGGAGTACGCGCATGCTCGGCGGTCTGCTTCATGCGTTCAAGCAGTCCAGTCTTGACGAACATCCATTCATAGCCGGTGTCGATGAGCTGGTGTGCCGTGTGGCCCGGCTCCTGCACGATGGCGCTGCGGGTAAAATTATTCGACAGGTGTCCCAACTCGTACTGCAGCATCGCCTGCGAGTGTTGCCAGCCCTGGTCTTTCCAGAACAGATGCATGCCTGCGCATTCCACGATGATCGAAATCAGCAATGAGCCAATCAGCACACCCATCAACCTGAACGGCAAAGTGATGACACTGGACAGCAGGCTTTTCCTGCGTGTCTGCCGATGTTGTGCCGTAGCCGCTGAATCGCTCATGGCGCTTTACTCTCGTCGATAATAGGGTCGGCATCCTCATCAAGTAGTTCAGGCGGTAGCGCTTGCCCCTGTAGCGTAGGTGAGCCCTGGTTCTGCCACCATTGACCGGTATCGGTGTAGCTTTGGCGCATGTAGCCAGCCAATTGCTGAAGATCGGCCGGCATGATTTCATCTGGATCAGGGGCGGGCAGGGGCATGCGGATTTTCCACAGGTTGCCACCCTGCAGCAGCGCGAAACACTGACCTTTCGGAAGTTGAACAACGTGTGAGGGCTCGATCATCGGCACACTCGACATGCTGATGCGATCCTGTGTGTTGCTGGTGAAGTCGGTTTTGGTGTGGATGTCGGAGCTGTCGGTTGCGCCACTGACCACCGTTGTGGTGTAGACCTCCACCTTGGGCAATTGCTTGGTGAGCAGTTCGGCGGTGGCTGTCTCGCGCACGCGCAGCATGAACAGGTTGTTGAAGTTTCCGATGACCTGGCCTGCTTTGGCGCGATTACCGATGCGTGCTTCGATATCGCTCAGGGTTTGAGTGTAGGCGGTGACCTGGATGCCGGCACCGCCACCTTTGTTGATCATCGGGATGAATTCATTGCCCATCAACTCATTGAATTCATCGGCATGGACGTTGATTGGTACTTTGGTGTCTGCTGATGCGCCGGGCAGGCCGTCGTCGATACCGAATTTGTAGATGTGTCCGGCCACAGAGACCATATCGCTGAACATCGAGTTGCCCACTGCAGCGGCGACTTCGGCATCGGATAGCGCATCGAGCCCGACGTAGACCACCGCGCGTTTCCTGATGATCTGCATCCAGTCGAAAATCGGTCTGGGGTCGTTCAGATCCGAATAGTTCGGTGCCAGCAATTGGGCGATTTTGCCGCTGGTGAGTTTTTCAAGCAGGGGCAACAGGCTGGCGACGATCTTGTCGAAATAGGTTTTGTCGTAGCGAACCGCCGATCTCAAGCCATCCAGTACAGGGTCGTAGTTACGGGCCTGGCTGAGGTATTGCTCAAGAGCGACCACGCGCTTTTCGCGGCCGATCATGTTTCGGGGAATGTTTTTCTCGTTGAGCTTGGCTTCAATCTGAACGATGACCTCCCAGGCCTTGGGTTCCGTCTGGGCGAAGTAGTGCTGTGCGTATTCGATGAACAAGGCGTCGATATTGATGACGTGGCGTTGGATCAGCATGTAGTCTGGTCGTTGCCCCAGTTCAATCAATGCCCTGGCGATGATGTTGACGAACCGCCAGGCAAATTCCCGGAAGGCCGCGCTGTTCCCTTCTCCCGATAGCTGGCCCGAGATACGCGTCGCAACCTCGGAAATTCGCCCGAAGCGGCCCACCGCGTTGTAACGGGCGCTGATCTCCGGCCACCCCAGATGGAACACGTAGAACGCGTTCTCTCTGCCTGCGCGTCTTGCCTCGACGAACATCCTCTTGAGAAGATCTGCGTCTCCTTTAGGGTCGAAAACAATGACCACTTCATGCTCACCGAGGTGATTCTTTCGACGAATGTCCTGGGTGATGAACAGTTCGGCCAGCCGCGTTTTGCCCACGCGTGTGGTGCCCAGAACGAGTGAGTGGCCAACGCGTTCACCCAGCGGCAGGCTGACGTCGACTTCCTCCGGCTCGATGCCATGCAGGCGCGGCAAGCCGCCAACAGGCGGTAATGGCCGTACCGGATTGAGCGGGATATCCCAGGTCGTGAGTCGGGGCAGTTGCGACAGCGGAAAGGAGGCGAACTCCAGCCGTTCCTCCAGCCGACGTGCCAACTGGTAGGCGGGTGTCGGCTCCACATAGCGTCTGAACTCGGGTCGGTAGGTCTGCATCAATCTGTGGGTGTGCTTTTGTTCCCAGCGAAACCCTTTGCCAATGAACAAGCGTTGTTGGCTGACAGGCACATCCCTGCTCGTCATCACGTAACGTGGCAGGCGACGGATATTGCGGCGGTAACGCAGGATCACCTGCGCATCGCGCCAGCGCAGTAGGCCAAAGATCCCGAAAGCCAGTGCGCTACCGATGCCGATGTCCGGACTCAGCGCGAGCGACCACGGTGCAGCTACGCACAACAGCGCGGCTCCGGCACAAACGGCAACGGTGTAGAGCTCCACAGGGGGACGCAGCAGTACCTCGACAGGCTGAGTCTGTGCCATCGTGTTATTGCTCAATACCCGTGCTGGTGATGAGCACGGGGTAATGTCGCAGGCCAAGGCGTTCGACCAGGTCATCAGCGGCAACGGGCACAAGCTGCAGGCCCGGTGCGGCTGCGCGCAGGCGTACCAGACCGTCCTCAGTCTCAACGTTGACGACCAGACCGACGGCACCACGCTCGCGCAATGATGCGCCCTGGCGTTGCAGCCACACATGGGATGACTCATCGTCGCCGACCAGGAAGAACGGCTGCAGACCAGGAGCGTCAATGATCCGGCGTGCTACGGTGCCGGGTGTGAGCTTCGGGCTGCGTACTGGCAGCATGTCCGCTTCGGTGGCTGGATTGACCTGCACCGAGGGGAGTGCAATAGGGGGGCGTGGCCTATCGGGTGAACGTGCCTGAAGACTGAGCGCTTCGTAGTATGGCAGGGCGGATACCCCGCCCAGGTCTTTCACCACGATGGGCGGCTGTGCCGCGTGCAGCAACGGCGGTACGGTGGTGAGGGTCAGGAGCAGGCCGTATACGGCAGCGATACGGGAAGTCATGGGGAGGTCTCCTTGCTGACAGTGGGGGCGAACAATTGCTGTTGTGGCCCTAATACGCGCTGAAGGTGCTGCGACACACTGCGGCGGTAGCGTGCCGCCGGAGCACCTCCAGCAGGTCGGTGGTAGCGACCCATCGCCAGCAGCCAGTCTTCGCCGGGTGTGTACTGCTCTTTGAGGATCTGCGCAGCGATCGCCAGGTTGTTGTACGGATCGAGTAATTCGCAGGGCTGGCGGTAGCGGTGCTTCTGCCAACCGAGATTGATCTGTCCCAGGCCCACGTCGATGCGGGTAGGCGGTACGTCTTGCAGGGCCTGATGCACTCCTGCGCAGGCTTGCGCCCGGCTGGCATATCGGCGTGACTGGCCAGCGACATTCAGCGACATTCAGCGACCACGGCCACGGCACGATACGTTCTCTCCGGTACACGCCACTTTCCTGCAACGCCACAGCATACAGGACGACGGAAGGAATGCCTGCGCGTTGAGCAGCCAACTGGTAGGCGGGTGGAGGGATTTCCTGCGCCTGGGCCAGACTGGTCAGTAGCAGGTATGCCAGTAGTACATTCAAGCGCTGCATGGCGTTCAGGGCTGGCGTTGCCATTGACCATTGACCTGTCTGAGACTGGCGGGTAGTTCTCCGGGCATGCCCAGAGACAACCAGCGACCGGCATCGTGGTTCAGGGTGATGGTGCCGTTACGCACCCGTACCGGGTCGATCCGGGCACGCCTGGCCCAATCGCGGATACGCGCATCGTCTTGCCGTGAACCGACCATGTACAGGTCGAATTCAATACCAGACGCTTGCAGGCGTTGTACGTGCTCGGCGCATGTAAGACAGTCATCTTTGACGAACACTGCCGTGCGGCCGTTGCTGGTCACTGCATTGCTGTTGGGGACGGCATCCGGCAGGTTCACCCGCTGCATGCCGGGGTTCAGCTTTTGCCAGGCTTCATCGTAAACACGCTGATAGGCCAGCAGCTTTTCAACGCGACGTGCTTCTGCCTGTACTTGCAGTTCGGCATAGCGTTGTCGTTCGTCGTCACTGCGTGCCTCGATGCCCAATGCCGATAGTGGATCGAGGTTGGGTGAGTATGTGCCGAGCGGCCCCTCCATGATTTTGCGGTAACGCAGCCATTCCTCTGTGTTCAGGCCCCAGTCCTGAGCCAGGTGCTCGTCTCGGTGCTGTTCGACCTGAGTCGGTACGATACGGGACTGCATCGTGATAGGTTGCTGTGCCATCGTGGTGAGTGGAAGGGCTGTCACCGCAACTGCGATGAGGATCGTCATCATGCGTTTCATGGTCTTCTCCATCAGGGGATCGCCAGGCGGCGTGTCTGTCCGGCGCGGCTGAAAATTGCGGTGTTACCCTCAATGGCATCCAGTCTCCACTGGTCCACGGTTTCGCCGAGCGACACAAGCTGGATTTGGTTGGATGACAGCTTTCCGCTGGCAGGTGCCAGCGAGACCATGCGTTGTCCTGCACGCAGTTCCAGCCCCAAAATGCGGAACGGGAATGGCATTTTTCTGGGCGCTGTCGCTGCAGGGCTGGCAGTGCTGTGGGCGGTTGGCGGGCTCGGGCGGGCAACGTCCAGTTGAGACTTGAGCCGCTCAAGCTCGTCACGAAGGGTTTGCACGGCTTGTGTGGAAGCCTGGTTTTCCTGCATCTGCTCGATTTGAGCGAGGCGATTTTCCTGATTCTGCTGTAATTCCCGTAGGGCTGTAGTGCTGGCAGGGAGAGTGTGCGTTTGAAGTACCTGCATGCTGTCGGCCAGCTCTGTCACGCTTTCTTCCAGTACGTGAATTTGCTGCATGCTGGCATCGACCTGTTTCCGTTCGGCGAGCTCGGCTATCGCGCGATAGCTCAGGCCGATAAAAACCGTGAGTACACTCAACCACGCATAGATCAGGAACCAGGAGACTGCGGCTGCCGTGCGCTTCAGTCTTGTAGGTGCGTTGTTCATGGCTGACCTCCTGCGGACAGGGCTGCTTTACCTGCCTTGGCGGCTGGGAGGTTGATGGGAGCTGCACCGACCTCGCTATCTGTGCTGGCGCGTACAAAGCACACCTGCCGCACTCGGTCATCGACCTGCATATCCCACGCTGAGCCAGCCAGGGTCAGCAGAGCGTCGCGTAGGGTCATTGGCCCCATGTGCAGGTGAGCGGCGGGGAGTGGAAGTGAGTACAGTTCAGCGAGGGTTTGTGCTGTTTCACAGAGCTGGTAACCGCTGCGTTTGAGCACATGCCGCAGGCCATCACCGACGGTGGCGCGGGCGTCTTCGGGTATTGCGACGTCAATGACCTGTAGCAGCAGGTCGCGTTGCGCCGCGTTGGGTGCCAGTTCAACAAGGGTATAGCGCCCGTAGCGCACGATTGGGATGAAGTTCGGCGTCGCGTCGGGAACCGGGGCGACCGCTTTAATGGGCTGTGAGGGGGGCGGGGCAGTGGTTGTTGTGCATCCGCTGCTCAAGGTTGCAATGATCAGCAGGTGACTGACGAACAGCCGCTGGGTTAAATGTGTGGGTGACATGGTTCAGCTCTCTGTTGCGATGAGCTGTTACCTTCGTCTGAGGCGTGGATTTGATCAGCAAAGAATGCGGATTGGGTGTATTCCTATTTTGCGTCATGGTGCAGGACGTGAGGCGTCCGGGTGTGGGCACGTTGATGAAGACGCTGGCCTACAAGCGGGCCGAGGTGAGCCGAACCCTTTGGCGTATTGCGCAAGATGTTCAACTTGGCCGCAGTGAGGACTGCGTTCGGACGGCACGAATCCGTGCCGTCATGTTCTGATGTATCCGCCTGAAATCGGTTCTGGTATATGTGGAATTGACTGGAACAGGTAAAACAGTTTATGAAGGTAGCACCACCGTTTCTTTGGTAATCACCATGGTCTGGCTAAAGTGGAGCGGTAATATGCAAAGTTATTTAGGCAGAAGTAACAGAAACCTGAACGGAATTCTATAATGTTCGCTATCGGTCAAAAGCGGTCGTTGGCTGGCGACTGCTTTCCGGCAGTTCAATTGTATGACGTGATGCGCTACTTAGTCTGAACTGCTGAAGTAGCGTTACCGGATGGAACGAAACTGGGTGCAAGGCATACGATAGGCGTCGATTTGGCGAATACAACACTAAGGGAGAAAATATGTCCGAACTCATCAAAATGCGCGTCGTCAGGGACTTGATCGACGAGTTGGCATACATCGACCCGACCAGCCTGGAGCTTATCGGGCACAAGGTCATCGAAACGCTCGAAAACAAAACTCTCGTGCACCATGGTATCAACAAGGACTACAAGCCGGTTGGGTACACCGTCGACACGTTTTCTCAGGACTTCACTGTCGTCGGCGAGTACAGCACCGTCAGCGGATACTTTGACGATTCGTCGGGGAAGAAGAAGGAAAATCGGTTCGACAAGATCGAGAATGACATCGCTCACGCTATCGAACAGGCCAGTGCGACACCGCCTACCAAGATATACCTTGTCACTACCGAAGAAGAGCCGGCCTCGTTCCGTGGAAACTTTAACAAGTCGAGGATCGCCGAGGACGACAGGAAGCGTGTGCACTTCATAGACGCAAGGGAACTGGCCAAGGCCATCTTCAAGTGTTCGCAAGAAAACTCTCAGATAGCCGATTTCTTTCGTCACTATCTACCTGACTTTTCGCAGAACCTTGATCGCTATGAATACTACGGTCGGGTGCCGTCGGCATGCGCACAACATCAAACCGAACAGCCTTTCGTCGATGCCATGCAGAGCCACTTCGCTACTGGTGCTGAGGTGTGTGTACTTCACGGCTTGAGTGGCTCTGGGAAGACGCAAGCTGCGATTGATTTTGTGCATGCCGAGTTGCCTCGATTTGGCAATTATCTTTGGATCGCAGGAGTCGACTGGTCGGAGGGAACGCCGTTGACAGCGATCAAACGTTCGCGTGGTGGAGCTGCGATTAATGTCGCCGGATTGTTCAATGCGACACGAACTCTGCTGGTCATTGACGACCTTGATCGAGCTGTCACGATTGAGTCGTTTGCGGAACTGAGTAAGGGTTTCCTGCTCGGAGGCCGTGTTCTCGTGACGTCTCAGCTTGGTGCTCCTGGAAGTGAGATCCATCTTCAGTTGCCACCGATGTCCATGTCTACGGGTTTTCAGATCTTGGGGGAATCTGAAGATGTTGCGAGCCCGACATGCAAGCAGTTTGTCGAAGCCTGTCGCTTCTGCCCTCTGATCCTAGCCGTCACTCGAGAAGTCGCCAAGGTCGACGACATGCCTCGTGACGAGCTGTATAGCGAAGTCCTCCAAGATCCCAAAACTGTTCATACAAACGATGGCGGTAACGTCATGGAGCGTATCTTGAGTCGTTTGAGTGGAGAAAACCGCGAGGCATTGCGAAAGATCGCTGATAGCGGGTGCACGACATACGACTCCCAGTTCTTGAGAAGCTTCATAGGTGTGAACGCGCGCGTTTCGTTGCAGAATCTTGCCATCTTGAACCGGACTGCAGCGACTGCAACACTGTCTGTTCACGACCTTATTTGCCGAGTTCTTCGATCGGGTAATTCTGTATCTCATGAACTTGCCAGCGCTGTCGCGCGATATATAGATCAGAAACGTGGCGAAATGGTGCCGAGCGTCCTCCGGCAGATTCACCTTTGTTCTAACCAACTCCAAGCCGCCTACGTCGCTGGTATCGAGGCCGCAGAGCCAGGATGGGTGACTTATTCCCTGCTTCAATTCGATAACCCGTCGCGAGCGGCGTTGATCTCCGAACTGCACTGTGTCGACTTGCACTCCGAAATGCCTATCGCACAGTTGTTATGCATCATCGACGCGAAGGAAGCGGCTTCGTATGACCTAGGAAAGGAAGAGCGCATAGCCTATTATAAGACCTGCGCTGACGTGTACGGCAAGATTGCGATTGAAGCAGAGAATCCAGACGTTCGAGCGGAAATGCTGCATCACCAAGGCAAAGCGCTTCGTAGATGCGGCGAGATCGATGCTGCGCTGGAGTGCTTCAGGCAACTATTGGCGGAGCGGCCAGAATGGCACGCCACGTACGGACAAATTGCCCACCTTGGTATGCAAAGTGACGCCAATTCTGAGGCTAAGCGACAAGGTGAGGTTGCGATTCGGCGGCTGGTCGACGAGGTTCGGCAGGGACTATTCACTGTTCCTCTACGTGTGTCGCTCGCGACGTTGAGCAAGCTCCGATCCTATGGGCAGGTTAGTGCTGAGATTGGTGCCGACGCGGCAATGGTCAGACAACTGGGAGACTTGGTTGCGCTATCCGCATTAGAGGGATTTGACCAGTTCTACGAGGCGTTCCTCGCGCTCACTGCCTTGTTTGGTTATCGTCATGGCGCGACCTGTTTGACGGTCGCTGAGGTTTATCCTGACATGCTCGCCATTTTTCCAAACACAGTGGATCGACGTCAGTGGGTAAATGCCTGCGAAGCGCTTGCTAATGTCTCGATCGTCGCCAGACGGAGTGGAAGTCACACACTTGCCGCCAAGCTCGAAAGCACGATGCGTGCTTTTGCAGATGAGTTGAGTAGAGACACTGGCATCCAGCCGTACACGGCGCGAGTCCTGGCCAAGACTTTCATGGCTATCGGAGATCACCAAGGGGCGCTCGATGCGGCTAATAAAATTGCTAATGATGCCAAAGATCACTGGCTACTCTACCAGCAAGCCAAAGCAGAACTTGCTCTAGGTCTACTCGAACCGGCGTTGGCAACGGCTATGTGCGCGCTCAAATCCGCCGAGAAGGATCCAAAAGGGAAAGCAAGGCTGTCAATCTACCACGACTTACTCAGCCAATGCCTCGAAGCCCTTGGAGCGTTTTCGGACGCATTGATAAGCGCCGAGACTGCACTGGATTTGTCTGGCGACGAAAAATATAGACAGCACTTAAACGCGCGTGTGGATGAGTTGAAATTACGTCAGAGTTGATTCTGTCTAGCCGTTGTCATCGTGGTCACAGGGGCTGCTGCAGTTTGGAAAGTTATTGAGCTAGGCCTTTGGAATCGGGCAACAGTGCCTCGCAGGAGACGGCAATGCCGCAGAATCTAGCTTTCTTTTTCACTAGATGTGAATGCCCGGTTTAGGGCAGATCGGTTCACAGATCGATTGCTGCTTGTCGGTGAAGGCAGCAATCGACTCACTATGAATGATGGGCGGAATTAATTGCTATGCAAGGTTAGACCTCTGGGGAGATAGAGTGGCAAGTGATGACTATATATTTTGGACCTTTACGGCTGCAGCGCAGAGCGTTGCGGCGTTCATTGCTATTCTTCTGACTGGCTACACGCTTGGTAACGATCTTCTCCGTTCATGGCGTGCTGCGGACGAATCCCTAGAGGAAGTTGAAACAGCATTAAAGAGAAAAGTTCACCGCCAGCTTACAGTTCTAGCAGTTGTCACTGGCTTTTCCATAATTCTCTCTCTCCTTATTGTCTACTTGAATGGAGAGTACGTCATACCGGTTTGGGTCCAAGCAATTACGGGTCTCCTCGTCTGCGCGTCGATAGTGGGCGCATTGTGGTTCGTCATCACCTTGATCGATCCTGATAAGTATAAGAAGGTCGCGAAAGCCGAGTTGCAAGATTCACCTGGTGAAGACCACGCATCTCAGCCATCGGATGAGTTCTTCAAAGCATTCATCGCGCTAGAGCGCTCGATTCGCAGCTATCTCCGCAGACAAAACCTGTATGTACCGAGTCGGGGTGCACCAAAAATGAGCTACTCCTTCCGGCAAATGGTGGACTCTTTGCTTTTCAATGAGCGTATTGATAGTAGCTTTCAGAAAGAGCTGATGGAGATCAACAAATACAGAAACTTGGTCTTTCATGGCCATCTTGAGCACGCGGACCCACGAATGACGGACCGCGCAAAGACAGCAGTTAGAAAGATTGATGAACTGCCAGATGTTTAACAACTAACTCAACAATCATGACACCTGAAGAAAAACGCATATTCGATTTGGTAAGGTCTGAGCTCCGCCCCGACTTTGTCCCGCCTGAATATCGTGGCATTGTTGATAGTATGTACTGCGGTCACTGCCATCATGCAACTATCGCCATGTACAACCTTCTTGGAGGTAAAGCCAGTGGTTACAAGGTTCGGAAAGCGATTGATGAGTTACAAATTAAACACTATTGGTTAGAATCACCAGCCGGTGAAACCATTGACCCAACCGCTGAACAGTACACCGACCTTAGACGCCCTTTCCCGTACGCCAATCGCGTATCCCAAGGGATTTCTCACCTCAAGTCCAAGGCTGCTGTAGAGATCATCGCCAATGTTCAGCGCAAGTTACAGCTGGCCTAACAATTCATTCAAGCCGACGCCACTTCTCTACTTAATTCAGGCGTTAGGCGTAACAATTCAAGTTCCGCATAATGGCTATTCCAGAAAAAGACTTCTTCACACTCAACGAAATTGTCCATCGCTGGCGTTTTGCGGGAATGGATAGCGCAACCTTGCTGAAACTAGCGACGGATGACCTTCTCATTTTTTCAATCTACGTACGAGATATCGGCAGTCATACATCCACTGGGGAAGTCTCGGACGGAGCGGCGGTAACGAATCACACCGTGCATTTCAGCCTCAAGGCAAAGGGTTACTCGCGTCCACCAATTCAATACCTAAAATCTGACGATACGAGTCGCATTCTCGAAGCGGGGCCGGGGGAAAAGATTGCGGTTCGAGGTCATTACAGCGCTCCGGAAAGAACCAAAGAATCTGGCCTTGGGCATGTGACAGCGCCGCAATTCACACGCGAGGATCTTATCGTTTCCAAGGTTGAAAGAGACCGCTTCGAGAAGACGCACAAAATCCCATTGTCTCCGCCATTGTATTCACGTCTGTGGCACTGGATGAGCGATCAGGCGAACCAGCGCGTTCTGACCATGTTGAGCGGTTGGCTAGTAGCACTTTTAAGCACTGCGCCGACAGCATGGGCTTGGTGGCATCAACTTTAGGGTTCGCTTCTAACCCATCGGTCAAGCGTACCCATCCGGATTGTAACTGTCCGGCCAGAAGCAGTCATTGAAAATATCCGCGCAAGTGACTGCTTCAGGCTGAAGCTGCCTCTGATGGAATTATATTGAGGGCTTGGAGTGCCAACTCACCCTTTATCTGGCTCGGAGTCCTCAACTGCTTCAGAGTTTGAATGGGAATACTTCATGTGCTGGAACGTCTCATTCACGAGTGCTGAAATCTCGTCTGCCGTAGGCCTCGGCGGTATCTTTAGGGGCTCTGCGAGATGTGGGATAGCTTTTGCTAGTGCTGCCAGAAGCGTCAGCTGACCGAGCTTAACTAGTCCAGTACGCAGACGTTGATTTCGTGCGTATGCATTTCTGGCGATATGCTCGGGGTCAAATGGTCCTTTGTAATCAGCACTAGATATATATGTCAGATGCCGGTCGTACTCCTCGCTGTACGAGTCCAAGCGGCTAACCTCTATCACGGCATCCAAACGGAGCCACTCTTCTCTTGTAATTAGGTCGTGAGCAGCTTCGCCAGCATGAATACTTGCGAGACGAGCGAAAACGTCTACAGGTAGACCCTGAAGCGGTAACTCGAGTCCGATTAGTGCAGAAAACTCTCTATGTTGCTTTATCAGCACAAGAGCTTTCGAAAAATCATTCGACGAGAGTCCAAGGGCCTCGCATATTTCTTTCTTGACTGACTTAAGCTGTTCTGCCCACTTCTCGTGAGGTGGCAGTCGCTTGGCAATGGCCTCTATGTTTGCTCGATGTAACTTCTCAGTATACGTTCCCTGAGAGTATTCCTGCTGCAGGATGCTCAAGCATAGTGAAAACTCCTCCGTCTGCTTGAACATTTCTCGCAAGCGGTCGCCGAGCGCGCCCAGGTTGATGTGCTCAATATTTGGAAGATGCACATTTTCGCCAAGGTCACGAGAGTATCGAAACGTCATGCCGGTGTTGTCGACATCGGCAATTTCTTTGAATATCTCTTCCAGAGACATTCCGAGTTCGAGGAGACGATTATCGTGCGCGATAGCAGCCGCGAATTTTCCCCATAGCATGTTCAAGTCATGAGTGGCGATGGCATCAGTTTGAGTTGGGTTTGGCCCTAAAGTTGAGACGTTCCGAATCGAGTCTTTCATGAACAATTCGATGAAATGCCTAGCATTGAAGCAAATCGGGTAGACAATAGCGTCCACGAACACGTACTGTTCTTCGCCAGTTTCAGGGTCGACGTAGGATTCTGCGGCGGCGGCGGCGAGCAAAACCAACGTAGCCTGCATGAAGCCCTCTCGATATGCGTAGTCTAAGTCACCGGCCAAGTGCGCGCCAACAACTGCGTTTTGATGCGGTCTGGAGAAGTCTGTACGAAACGATTTGTTATTCATCTAAAGGCGTTTGTTATTTAGTTTGTCGGCACTGGTAAGTCCGAAATCGGAAAGCAAAAACAGCGTCTTGTGGGCAGGGCTGCCGTTGGTTTGGTTATTCTAGCCATATGCCGCCTCAACAGAGCCTAACAGCGGTCGCGGCCAATGTCTATGTGCATTGGGCCGTCGAAGCCGCTTCCTCGTTTGGCTGCAATCACTGCATAGCGAACGCTGGTCAAATACTGGTCGAACGGCAGTTGTGAGTCGGAAACGGGTGTCTGACTAAGTCTGCTGTAAGCAGCCAGCTAGACTAGATTTACGAAGTTGGTGCTGATGGCTTATTGAGACTCATTCAGGGACGGGGGAAGAGTGTTATTTCCACCGTTTTTCACTACCTCTTTAAGGCGATTTTTTTCAGTGATTAGTTGCTGGAGCTGTTCTTGCATTCTCTTTAGATGCTCTCTGCCATTTTCGCTGCTCATTTCTACCCCGGCAGGAGTAATAATCATTTTGGTTGATGTGCCTTGGCGGTCGATTGTTAGCTGACCAGCAATAAACCTTGCGTCCGACCGAAGTTGCTCAATATCACTAATTACTGAATTTAATAAAGCGGTGTGTGCATTTTGTTTGGCCGTGTTTGCCATGACTTCTACCTGCGCTCTTCCTGACCTTGAGGTATCCTCAAGAGCAGCGGCAGCTTCAATCAATTCTTCCTTTTGATATCTAACTGCTTTGGTAAGCCAAAAGAATGCAGCAAGAGCGAGCACGGGGTTCAGCGCACCTCCAATATAATCCCCAAACTCACCCCATTTCGAGGTTTCATGAGATATGGCGCTGGACGTTAAAACGCCAAACCATAAAAAATATATTAAAAAAACAAATCCAACGTATGCGGCGACAATTACCTGCCAAAGCCTTATGCTTTTTGTCAGTTTATGAAGCTCAAGTTTCTTGTTTTTTAAATTCATAATAATTTATAAAAAAATTTATGTTTAATATCGGCTTTGGCTTCATTGCTACTGTCTACGTTAGACAGTTAGGTGTCGTCAATGACTTACAGTAGCAGAGGCAGAGGCAATGAGTACAGCAGCAATGGGTCGAAAGCGATCAGCAACTATCGATAGCTTTCAGCCATCCACGATGATTTCGATCAATCCGGCTGCGTTAGGCACCACAGCATCTCTTGTACTTTTTGCCTGATTTGCAAGCACAGGGGTCATTTCTCCCTTGTTTTGGTCCTTCAGGGCGTTTTGGCATGTTTAGCAGTATGTCTAAAAAATGTTCCTGTAACTCTTTGTGAAGTTTGTCATCTACAGCAAGATTGAAGTAATGCGCCGCTGATTCATGGCCCGCTTCCGCAGCTGCTTTTAAAAGCGCTTTACCGCGCTCTTTGTCCTGAACAAGCTCTTTGCCCTCATAGAGAAACCGTCCAAGCAGGTATTTGCAGTGTTCGTCTCCGCTATTAATGCCATTTATAAAGCTTTGTTCAGCCAGATTTTGAGAATAGTCGGAGTAGGGTTTTTCCAGATACAGCAACCCCAGTCCTGCATGTGCCGAGATTTTCCCTTTTTTCAAGGCATGTGAAAAAAAGCCAAAGGACTCAACGAACTTGCCTTCCTCACGTAGCCAATTACCGTATTCAGGCAGAGCATCGGTATAGCCTCGCTTAGCTGCGGCCTCCAAGGCTTTAACGCCGCGTTTCTGGCTTTCCTCGCCTTTTGACTGGTAAAAAGTAAGCTGAGAATACCGAAATAATGCTTCTGTATTTGCGTGTTTAAACAGAAATGCCTCTTCCCCGCCCATTTCGTGAATCTCGATCTGGCTTTTTAAATCAGCTCCAGCGCTGATCACGCATGCAGCCCAGTACAGCTCTGCCGCCATTTTTTGAGTTGTTTGCTTATGCGCGTATTGGCTATTCGCTATGATTAATACTCCTTTGGGCAAGGGAGCCAATGATTGTGCCTCCAGAATCAAGCCCGCAGCCATCTTTGCCTCGAAGTTCACTGATGAAATAGCTTTCCAAAGCGTTTGCTGATTATTGATGATGTCGCCGACGTCCACGACTGTTATCTCTGGCAACTCCTCACCTTTGTTGACCAAAAGAAAAACACTTTCGAAGATTCCCACTAGCGTTTTACGGGCACAAAGTGCGCTTGCCAAATTACCAGCACCTCGTGCTTTACTGGTGTCCTCTCCATCACCATTTACATCGCCATTTGTTAGCTTGGCATGAACCACTTCATTGCCAAGCTGACGGATTCTATGTAGCTCAGTGCGCAAGTTATGGTCGATGATCTGGAATTTGGACAACTCTTGAATGGAGTTAAAAAGGTCTAAATTCACCAGATCAATGCCAGAGTGCTCTCCTAGCTTTTGAGTCAAGTGTTCGACTACGATTCGGAAGTTTGTTTTCGCATAGTCTGGATAGGCCGTCATCACGTCTAAAGCGCGGCGGTATGCATCCCCTGCTGCCGGTACAAGGTCGATGCAAATTTCTACATCAGTCATTTTGCGCCTAATACCTTTCCTATTCATATTTTCTCTTTTTTCACGTGGCCTGCGGCAATTTGACCATACCTAAATAAAACGGTACACCGTTTGTTCTCATAGTATCCAAGCAGATAGATTCCAGTGACTGCAAAAGGTCGAAAAAAAGCATCTTCCCTTGCATCTGATGTTGTGCCTTTTTTATTTTGGATGGTGCGCGAAGGATTGGGCCGCTATGACGAACAAGCCCGCTGTCTCTGGGCAGTTTTCACCGCCACAGCGCAACGTGTCATGTGAAAAAGCCGACGTCCTTGTAGGACGCCGGCAAACAGGAATATCAGGCCGCGACAAGTTGCCGGGCCAGGGCAACTTCAATAGAGTCGCCATCTTGATTAAGCACGTCCAGTCCTGACTCAGGGACGTCTCCCGATGTGCTCTGAGAGACCAGAATCTTCTTCGCCATCAGGGCCAGGCACGTCATCTGCGACGTGGCCGCATACCCCAGGTAGATCACCTTCACAGGCTGCTTCTGACCGATACGCCAGGAGCGTCGTGCGGCCTGCTGCAGTGTGTACACGTTGTACCCTGATTGCATGAACACAATCGTGGGGAACTCCAGAAGATCCAGCCCTGTTTTGACAAGCTCCGGGTTGGTGATGAGGACATCAATTCCTCTGTCGAGCTGTTCTGCAATCCAGTCTTCACGGCGGCTGGCATCGACGCTGGCGCGCAATACCGCAACCCGAAAGCCTTCTTGCTCCAGCAGCATTTTCAGCCTGCTGGTGGTATCTCGCGTGCCTGTGTAGACGGAGTAGGCCAGGATCTTGCGCCCCTCTGCCTTCTCCTGCTTGCAGATGTCGATTAGTTCCCGTTCCTTGGGCATCACCTGCAGCTCGTTGAACTGGGCCGGGGTGAATGCCAGTACCTCTCGTGTACGCGGGTGGCGCACAGTTTCGGTACGAAAGCAGCAGTCAGACCAGGCTAACAGCACATTGAGCACCACGCCCAGTAAGGTGGTATCCCGCTTACGCAAGGCTTCCTTGAGCTGAGTCGTCAGGCTGGCAGCAAGCTTGCTGTAGGTATCGCTTTGCTCGGCGTCCATCGCGACTTCCCTGAACTCTTCGTCATACGGGGGCAGTACGCCACCAATATCTCGGAGTTTGAGGAAAATCGTGAAGGGCAGAACGCAGCGCAGCACGCCCTTGGGGCCGAACCCTGGCGCTTTGACGGTTCTGACGGTGACCTTCGAGCCTTTTGCGGTCTTGTGGGCCGGGCCGTCGCTTTCGGAATAGATGTCCTTGAGGACGCCATGATCCCGCATGAATGCCATGGCCGCAGTGTTCATGCTGCCGCTGGTGCTCGGTCGGTAGCCGTCTTCGATCATACGTCCGGGCAGTGCCCGGAACAGCAGATAAAAGAGATCGGAAGCGTAGCCACCCATCAGCGTGCCAGTGAGCAGCAACGTTTTGCGGGTTTTGGCTGCAATAACGCCCATGGCCTGACCTTGCGCGGAACCGCCTGTCTTGTACTCATGGGCTTCGTCGGCGATGAGCAAATCGAACGTGCTTTGCGGCAGATACCGCTTCACAAATTCGCTGGGTTGATAGCCACCCTCACCGAAGCCGAACTCCATACTCGACATGGCGCGTTCCATGCGCTGAGCCTGCCGGTCTGAAAAGACCAACTCCCCCCGGTTGTCCATCAGGTTGATGAACTGGTGGAAGTTGTCCCCAAGCATCGAGGCCAGGAATGAATCGCCGAAGGTTTTCATCAGCTTGGCCGCCGTGGCTTCACCAATGGTCGGAATGCGTTTCAGCGCCCGCAGTACTGCTGCGGATTGATCGCTGCCTGACAAACTGCGTGGTCGCATCAGTGTCCAGAGGGCACCTTTGCAAACGCCACACTTGCGACGCACTTCCTCGGCATCGAGTTCCAGTGCGCTGACGGGCTCGCCATCAAGGGTGTTAACCATGGTGCCGCAGTGTGGGCAAAGCCCAACGGTGCCGTGACGGGTGCGTTTGCGAACGAATGCAGGCTTCCAGTGGAATCCCATTCGCATGCGCACACGGCCAATGATGAAAAATTCCTGTCCATCGGCTGGCACATTCAGTTGCTCGCGCAGCTTGATCAGTTTGAGCAGCGTGTCCGGGCCGTTGAGCACCCAGACTTTGGCCCCCGTGACGGTTTCGAGAATCTCTCGCCGCCATTTATAGACCAGGTGCGGTGGGCTGAGGACGAGTGTGCGGCGATAGCCTTCCGCATTGAGTACCGCCGCCAGCGCGATGCCGACGGTGGTTTTGCCCGTCCCCATCTCACCATTGACGATGGCTGCGCGCTCGCCCTGGTTGACGAGCAACTCGGCTGCTGCATGCACGACCTCGGCCTGGGCGGGGAACAACTGTCGCTTGAGACTGGCGAGAATGCGTTGTCGGTTTGCACGTGGCACACCGTTGTAGACTGGTGGATTGGCTCGGTTGAGAGAGTCGAGCAACTCATCCCCGAACTCGCTGACAAAATCCTGTAGACTGATAGAGAGTTCGTCGTTCGCAGGGTCGAACAGATCGCCTGTCTCGGGCGATTGCGTGACGGCAGGAGCCGCTTCGATTTGTATGCTCATGGTGATGCTATATGAACGCATCCCGTTTGCAAGGCTTCCGTTGTGTTGACGTTGACGGATAGGTCGCAGCTCTATATCCGGCCTTATTGCAGCCTGTGCCGCGGGCCTCGATGAGATTCGCCGACTTGCTCCTTATTCTCCTGGCGGGCTTTATGCCCGACACACCATTCAGGTTCAGCAAGTCCCGGTCTTACCTGTCGTCGTCATCACGCTGGCTGCCCTCGCAACCTTTCCGCATTCATCCTTTTGTTAAGGGTTAATGGTTTTCAGCATCCGCTGTTAATACGGCCTGATGCTGACGTAATCTTTCCGGTACTCCCGTTCGTGCGCCGCCACCGCCCACACCGTGCGCGCCAGTTTGTTGGCCATCGCGACTATCGCCACACTGGTCGGCCGCCGTTTCTTTAACTCCGTTATCCACGGTCCCGGCTCTTTCGCCAACAGGCTCGCTGCCCTCGCTCCATGGATAAACAGCGTACGCAGGTAGGTGTCACCGCGTTTGCTTATCCCCAGCAGGCGAACCTTGCCGCCAGTGCCGGTCTGTTTTGGGACGAGTCCGACATAGGCCGCGAACTCCCGTCCCGACCGGAACGCATGAGCCTCGCCCATCGTAGCCACCGCCGCCGTGGCTATCAGTGGCCCTACGCCGGGTATAGCCATCAGCCGTCGGCAGGTCTCGTTCTGTTTCGCCAGCGCCGTCAGTTGTTGCTCAATGCCGTTAATCTGAGCATCCAGCTCACTCAAGCGACGGTGCTGCTCTTCAATCTGGGCGATGAGGAACAGCGGCAGGCGGTTTTTCAGCCTCTCCAGCGCCACGGGCAGAGCCTTGTCCAGCGCGGTACGTCCTTTGCGTACTGTTTCACCAAATTCGAGCAGTAAGCCATGCAGGGCATTGGTCTGCGCGGTGCGGAACTTCACCCACTGGCGGCGCATGCGATGCAGTGCCAGAACGGCCTGCTGCTCTTCGCTCTTTACGGCAATCCCCCGTCCCGGTTGCTGGACCGCCATCCATATGGCGCGGGAGTCCATGACATCGTTCTTGTTGCCCATCAGGAAGGCTTTGACGAATTTCGCCTGAAGCAGGCGAACCTGATGACCAAGTTTCTTCAACTCCCGGGCCCAGTGCTGAGAGCCGCCACAGGCTTCCATACCAATCAGGCAGGGTTCACGGTTGCTGAAGAAGGTCAGAACATCCTGACGTCGCAGCTGTTTATCCACCACTTCGCCGCTATGTTTGTCGATGAAGTGAACCTGAATCAGGTGTTTTGCGATATCAACGCCAACAGGGGTATAGTTATTCATGTGTGGAGTCTCCAGTCAGGGGAACGATGAGTATCCCGTTATAGGCACGATGATGCCGGAAATCTGCGAGGCTCCACACCCCGTCTTTCAGCCTCTGTGCTACTCGTCAAATAGTTGGGATGCGTTCATCTCATTCTCCAAAAAATGGGGCATGCACCGCCCAGGGGCGATGTATGCCCCGATGGGTAAGAGAAATGAGCTGGTGTTGAACTCGGGTTCAGTGGCCAGCAGTGTGTAGGTGGTACTGTTTCCCCTTGCGGGGATTAATGGATGGTGAGAATCCGTCCCAGCGTGGCTGAGTCGGGAGATAAATCCCATGCTCTGATGACGGGCACGAACTTATCGGTGAGAATGCGCGTTTCGGCGATTGAACCGTCATCGCGTTCGCAATACTCGGTGCTCGTCGCTTTCTGCTTGTAGGTGTCGCCCTTGACCGCAAGTGTGCGGCCGCTTTGGGACTGCACGACACCGGAGATCGCACCCGCCGCCAGGGCTAATGCCAGGTGCCATTCAGATAAAGCCCGAGCAGGCGCACGCAGCGATTGCTGCGCAGCACCGAGGTGAGTCTCGAACGCCGGCCACAAACCTCGCAGACGCTGTACTTCTTCGGCGAACTGCATCGGCTCCATGCTGATGCGATAAAAATGCTCGGGTTCGGCCTGGGTGCCTGGCACGATATAGGGAAGCGACGTCCACTCAGGCGGCAATTCCTCTGCGTCTTGCTCTCCCTGCCCAATTTGCAACAACCGGGCGCGGGTGGACTTCACGTCTTCACTTGCCAGATCACGTTGGCGAATGCGACGACCGAACAGCACCACTTGCTTGAACTGTGTATCTAACGCACGGAAGATTTGCAGGTCGGCGAAGTGGCGTGTGAGCCAGCCCACCATTTCCTGATCGAGCACATAGAACGGAATGATAAAAACGAGAATGCCGTGGTACTGCAGCAAGGGCAGCGTCCGCTGGTAGAACAGCTTTTCCAGTCGGGGCCGGCCTTTACCGTCGTAGCCGATATTGCCGTTGGCATCTCTGGACAAGTCGCCGTACGGTGGATTGAGCCAAAGCAAGCCGAATGCCTGACGCGAGATGAGGGTATCCATCAGGTCGGCATGGATGCAGTGATCGACTAACAACCGTGCATGGCTGGCGCGCTCCTGATCGTACTCGACAGCGTACGAACGGGTGTGATCAAGCCCGAGGGCATGGGCGGCTTCGGCAATCGCAACGCCTTCGCCGGCACAAGGGTCAATAATGCACATGGGCTCATTGCCGGGAGCCAGTGCTGCGAGTGTCCGTTCGAGTGTGGACTCATCGGTAGGGTAATAGCCATTTTTGGCAAAATTTCTGGCGAGCCGGGGAAACATGAGTGCCATAGGGACCTCCTGTCTGGCGGTGATGAAAGAACGTGCAGGAGCCTGGTAAGGCAGCGCCTGCTGTGGAACGATCAGACCACCGCGTGCGGTGTCCAGATCTGTGACGGGTATGGATAGGCCGTGAGAACACCATTACGGATAAGCTCGCCCAGCGCGTCGGTGAGCGCTGGCACGTCCAGTCCAAGGCGAAAGCCCCGCAGTGGCCCGAGGGCGACCGGTAGCTCATGGAGCATGTCGCGGCTGCGCAGTAACTCCAGCACCGGCGTTTGCCAGTGGTCGAGCAGCGGCAGCGGACATGTGTCTTTGACGAGTTGCCACAAGCGAACGGTCGGTTCAGCAGCAGAGCGCGGCAATAGTGCCAGTGCGCTGGCCGTGTTCTTGTCAGGGCAGATGCAACGCTGGTCGAATAGCCACAGGTTGGTGAGCGATCCAAACAGTGTGCGGCGATAGTTGCGGGTCAGGCGCTTTTCAAGGCGCTCGACCGAAGGGATGAACACAGGTACGGAGCCGCCCTGTTCTGTGATGAGGTGAAACTGGTTCAGTCCATCTTCATCGCGGCCCAGTGTGAGTCGGGCGATAAATTGCTGGATGGCAGTATCCCGCGCCCAGATTGAGACAAAGACCAGATCGCCATTCTCGCGGCAGACGCAGGCATCGACCATCAGGTCAGTGCATTCGTCGATACGGAACAACGGTTGCTGTAATGAAGATTCGGGCATGGTGGTGTCCTCAATAAAAAATTGAGGGGCAACACTGCCCTTGGGGCCGTGTTGCCCCGAAGGATGGGAAAAGCGCGCAGCGGTGGCTGGATGAATCAGATCGCCAGGGATTCAGACTGACGGTTCCACTGCTGGGCCGTGGCGTCGAACACATAGCTCAACTGGCTCAACCGCGCGACTTGCAGGCGCAACGTGCGACGGTTAATGGTTGCGTCCAGCTTCACCGACTCACCCAGCGGCCAGAGGATGCCGAACAATGCAGCATCATCGCTATCGGGATTGTCCGAGGCCGCTACAGTCGCGGAGGGTGCATCGACGCCGAATGGCGTGGTGTCGACCAGTGGGTCCTGGGTGGCTTGCACAGGGGCAGGCCTGGCCTTGGATTTGGATGTTGCGGTTGGCGTGGGTACGGGTTGAGTACCCGATTCCTCATCAAGCGGATCGACATCCTGCGTGGCGAAGGCGCGAGCCTCTGCTTTGCTGAGTTTGTCGATACCAGACAAGGTCATGCCATCCAGGTTGGCCCGGATTTCGAATCGCATGCCGTCGCCGACAGGATAGGCTTTCGGATAAATATATCGAATCGCAAATTCACCCTCATATTTCCCTTCGGGATACTGCTCCAGTTCGGGATCTTTGACATGGAACAGCCCAAGGTGAGTGGTGAGACGACCGACTGTGAACCGGCCATTACGACCGGATATTGTGCGGATTGCGAGTTGGCCGCGAACGATGATGGGGGGAGCGGATTGAACGGCTGCTGTAGCCATGATGAATCTCCTGAGATGCGTTGTACTGCCGATAAACCTGGAAAAAGAGACAAGACCCCACTGTGAGGTCTTGCCGATCGGCTTAGTGTGACGTGACGAGAGCGGACTCTTCTTCTATCGAGGATTGCGCTTCAGGTTCGGCTGTACCGGGCGTCGTAGACGGCATATCCACGCTGTGATCAAGACTTTCTGACGCAGTGGATGCCGCTGTAGCGTGCCCGGAAGAGGGAGCCTGACTGGCAGTGGGATAGACCAATTGGCCATCGATCTTGATCAGGCCAATATGGATCAGTCTGGACTCCAGACTCGCTGCTGGCTCGCCGGCATGTTCTCCCTTCGTGCGAAGGTACGGATCAGCTTTCATGTCGTTGAGACGAAAGGCCACCAGTACCTTGCGCTCAGCCTCGACGGCCTGCACGCAACGGCGCACCAGATGTTGAGCCTCCGGTGTGGTCACGATGCTGTTGATGTACCGATACTCCGGTTCTTCGACAGGCCCGGCCAGCGCACCGAGGGTGCATGCGAGGAACGGGTCACCCTTTTTCGGCGTGACATCTTTGGGCCGATTGAGGTAGCCAATGCCCCGAGTGACCAGCTCGTACTGTTCGATTATTTGCAGTGTGGCAGGGTCGATCAGTTCAGCTTTCAGGAGTCGTCCCTTGAGGCTGGCTGCCGGTTCACCCTTGCGCTCACCGCTGGGGCGAATGAATGCATCACTCCACAGATCCCCCAGCCGGAACTTGATCATCGGGCGCTGCTTTGGATCATCAATGCCGACATAGTGTTCGACCAGTTTTTTAGCCTCGGCACCTGTGACTTTGACATCAAAATAGCGGGTGGCCGGTTCTTTGGCAGAGCCGACCAGCGCGGCGATGGTGCAGGCCAGGAAGGGTTGAGCACGTCGGCCACCCCGCACGGGAACTTCCCGTACACGCTGCAGACGACCGTAACCTTCAGTGTGCAGATCGAAATAGGCCTTTTCGCCTGAAGTAGAATGAGCCATGGTGAAATCTCCATTGAAAATGAAGCGGAGACACACCAGGCCCGATGGCGAGGGTGTGTCACCCCGCGATGGGTTGATAAGGCGAATGCATCCACTACCGGTAAACCGGTGGTCGTTCGCGTGAGGATGCTGTGCGAACTGGCTCGGTCATGCGGTTTTTGCCGCACCGCAACCTTGGAGACCGTGGTTGCGTGGCATGTCGCTGACAACGTCAGCAAAACATGCCGACAGACTGCCCGCGCCTCCATGCCGGCGCGACGAGAAATATGAACTGAAGCCGTTCCCTATTTTTGAGATGCCATTCCTCTGGAAATGGCAGTCGTGGTACAAACGCGTACTTAACGACTTTCTGCATCACCCATGGAGGGAGAAATAATGTCGATTGATTTGCAGGCGCTGTCCGCAGCCGAATTGAAGAACCTGATCGCATCTGCACAGGATCAACTGGTCAAGGGAGAACGTGAACGCATCAAGGCTGTTCGCGAGAAAATTTTGCAGTTGCTGGAAGGTGAAAATCTGGAACTGGAGCAGGTCTTCCCGAACTCGAAGCCCAGTCCTCGGGTAAAAAATCCTGTGGCTCCCAAATATGCGCATCCTGATAACCCAAGCCTGACCTGGAGTGGTCGAGGCAAGCAGCCGAACTGGTTCAAAGAGGCGCTCGCGGCAGGCAAAACGCAGGAGCAGTTGTTGCTGTCCTGACCGTTATCCAAGGGGCACCTGATCAGAACAGACCGAAGTCAATCAGGTGAAATCTCTCCTGCGGCGCGATTTAATCGCCACAAAAACAGGCCACCGCATCTTCGGTTGAGTCGAACAGATCACCCTGGTTTGCGGCGAAGCGCGCCAGATCGGCATAGCTGGGACCGTCAATACGAAACCGTGTGCCACTGGCTTTGCTGGCCAGATTCAGTGATTCCATGCGCATCCACCATATGGCGGCTTCCGGTCTGGCCTTGATGAGGGCCAGTCGCTGCCCTTGTGGCTTGAGGAAACACAAATCGCAGTTGCCTTCGAGTGTGCGGCCTTTCACGGTCAACAGTTCCAGATCGAAAGGCTGTGCCTGCCAGAACGCACTGACCTCGTCTACGCTGATGTGTGCATCGGCCAATGGCATGCACATCATTTCATGGCTTGATTCCGTGGAGTGACCACGCGCCCGGATTTTGGCGACACGCCGTTGCTCGTCGGCGCGGATGCCAATGAATTGATCCCATTCCGTCCAGCCGAGACTGCGCAGGTATTTATGCATCGGCCGGATTTTCAGGCTGGTGGTACAGCCGCGAGCAACGGGGTTGGGCAGGTATTGGCGCTTACGGATCAATGCCTCGAAAGGCTCACCCTGGCGGCTGGCAGTCGCGAAGCCGACCCGCGTGAATCCCGGTTCTGCATCCTGATATTCGAGCCAGTGGATAGGTATTTCCCAATGTGTGGCGCAGTCGCGCACGAAGCGCAGCGTGGCTTCGACTTCTTTGCCTGTGTTGGCGAAGCAGACAACGGTATCGGCAGGCAGGCCGCAGTTGGCCTGTAAAACGCGCCACAGCATATAGGCACTGGTGCGGCCACCGGAAAAACTGATGCAGGTCGGGGTGTCAATCTTGAACGGGTCGCGCATGTGGGCGTCTCCAGGGTATCGCTGGTGGAATGGCCCGTCGTGGGCTGAGACGAATGCGCGTCAGTTGCGGAGATGCTGGCGTGAGAGGAAAGAAGCCCCCATCAGGGGGCTATGGAGGATGAGAGTCAGTGGCTATCGGAGTTTGTCGCGACAACTTGCAGGAAAATCTGTGTTGCGGTAGCGGACACTTCGAGGTCGCCGGCACCATCCAGAATGCCGGTAAACACCCTGTCACCAGGTTCGAAAAATTCGCCAAAATCGTCGCCACCGAACTCAGCGCGTGAGCGCTCCCACCAGTCGTCGAAGGGCGCAACGTCAGGGTTGCAGCCAATCGCGTAGGCGATCAGCTTTTGACGCCCATCGGGATGGCGTTCACCATGCTCGGCGAGCCAGTAAACACCCTGATCCTTGACCAGAATGATGCGGCACTGATTGGCAACAGCTTCGGCGATGACGGGCCGCAATTCGGCTCCTTTGAAGCGTAAAGTCATACACGTTACTCCTGAGAGGATGGTATGCCGGGCAACACAGTGAAGAAGCGTTGTCCGGGGCGGGAGATTGGTGCGTATCCCGGTCGAGGCGAGATAAGTAAACGAGGCTGGTCAGATAACCTGCCGTATAGACGGGCTGTCTGCCGCGTCATGACTTGCGCCGCAGCGGCTTTTGAATGGTGCGCACACGTATGCGACGCCAACTGCCATCGTCGATCAGCCTGAGCAATACGTCTCCGAGGGTATCGAAGAACACACCGTCAACCCGTTCGACCAACTCTCCATCGTGGCTCAGCACGACGGCATAGAGGTCGTCGGCGCGTTCGTATTGCACAGTGACGCGGCCATTGAATTTCGCCGTGCTTGTGTTGAAGCTGATAGCCGGTGGTGTAGCGATGATGTCCTTGGGCAGTGGATCAACCCAGGTGAAATCCCGCGCACCCGCATCAACCAGCAGATGCGTAATCCGACGAAAACCATCCGGTGCCGGCAGCTCCTCCAGTTGCCTGATCAGTTCCTGTAACTCCGGGCAGCGGGGTTGCGGGATCGGCAGTTTGGCGGGAGCGGAGCCGAGTACATACGTCTGGAGCTTGTAGGGCGTGCCATCAGCGGTGTATTCGGTGCGCTCTTCGGGGGTGTCTGCGCGAAGACCGTCGAACCGATGCCGTGCGTAGGGTTCGACCTGCACCTTGGCTCCTTCGTCGGGATCTTCGGTCACGAGCGTCCGGTCAAGCACGGCGAACTCGATTCTGCCCGTCTTGACGACAATGGCATCCTCCGTCCTGGCGATGATCTTTCCTTCAAAAGGCTTGGGATCAATGTGAAAGCCCAGTGTCGACACCTTGGGTTGGCCGTCAAAAATGTTGAACCTGAAACTGCGGGCATTGGAAGGAACGTGGTCACGCACCAATGACTGCATCTGATTGCGAATGGTTTGATGATCCAGGGGAAAGTCTCCAAAAAAAGGAGCTCCCCAGCCACAAGGGAGGAGAGCCCCTATGGGTGGAATGAGAAAATAACGAAAGCCAACACACCGTCGGCGTGTCGCAGTCTTGATGGCCTTGACTGCCTGGGATGTTGCCAGCTACGCCGGCGAACATGTATTCAGCATGACGTGGCAACGGTGCGTGTGTGTGGAACAACACGCATCAGGACGTGCCCGTATTGGTTAGCGCGATGTCACTTGGGTGTCTGCAATGCCTGGAGCAGACGCTGACCCAGCCAGGCTACGCATGGTACGGCCATGGAGTTGCCGATCGCTTTGTAGCGGGGTGTATCAGCAGCAGGTTTGCCGCCGCGATATGGCACCAGCGTCCAGCCATCCGGCATGCCCTGCAAGCGTTCGCATTCGACGGGCATTAACCGCCTGACCTTCCATTGCTGCCAGTTTTCTCCATCATGCTCAAGCGGCGTGTAATGGAAGTGCGCGTCAGGCGGGGTGACGCTGAACACGGTTGGCATGCCCTGACCGGGCTTTCCGCCGCTGGCGAGCAGCGTGCCAGCGATCTGGCCATGACCCGATTCCAGGCGTAGTTCGCCGCGCCCGTTCTGTGCAAAGGCGATGGCAGGCCAGGCCCGGGTACGCAATGTCGGAGTGACGTCTTTTACGGCATCCGCGCCATAGTCCTGAGCGGTAAAGGCCATCATCGGGATACCTTGGTTGGCACCATCTTCCCTGTAGTCTTTGCCATGCGCAGCCGTGTTCAGTGTATGGCTGAGGGGCCTGCCATCGACTGCACCAGGAAGTTCTCGGTGCAGATGTCATGTTTGGAACCGGCTGCCATCAGGCAGGCCGCCACGTTGGCTGGCCCTGTACCGCCAGCGAAACTGAATGTCGTGACAGCCTTGCCGTAGGGACTCAATCCGGCATAGTCGCTTGCTGTCGCAGGGCCTGCTCCAGCAGCGCGGGCAGCTTCTTGCCACGGCGAGCTGCTCGCAGAAGAATGCCCGCACACGCTGTCGCGCTCAAAAAGTACTTCGCAGGGATCGAGGTCGTCTCGACCACTTGCCACAAGAAACACACGCTTGCGGCGCTGGGCGACACCGAAGTGTTGGGCGTCGAGCACCCGCCACGCAAGGCGACGGCGGGGTCCAGACACGTGACCTGCGTGCGCCCATTTTTCCCCTGGCGGGTTGAGCGCATGGCTTTCTCCGGCCAGTGCGCCCAGCAGGCAGCCAAAGGCGTTGGAGCGGTCACTGAGCACGCCGGGGACGTTTTCCCAGACGATCGTGGTGGGGGACTGATGATTTTTGAGACGGATGTGGTCGATGACATTGGCAAGTTCCACGTAGCTGAGGGTTAAGGCACCGCGAGGGTCGTTGAGTCCCCGTCGTGCGCCGGCAATGCTGAACGCCTGGCAGGGTGTCCCGCCAACCAGAATATCTGGTGCGATGACCTCGCCAGCGTATACCTGGTTAGCGATGAGCGTCATGTCGCCGAGATTGGGCACATGGGGGTAGCGGTGTGCGAGCACGGCACACGGGAAAGGGTCGATTTCCGAAAACCAGGCGGCTTTCATACCCAGTGGTTCCCAGGCGAGGCTGACTGCCTCGATGCCACTGCAGACGCTGCCGAATTGCAGTACATGGGGTGTGGGTTGCATGTTCATGGGGTCTCCTGTTTTTTGGTTCAGGGCCACAGGCCCAACCGTGTGTGTCGTAAATCAGGAGAAAAAGTGTCGGGGACCTGCTGGCCTCCGACTTGGTAGGAAGAAACCACCTGTGGGCTGTTTCAGGATGTGGTCGTCGTCAAAACCGTTCACTGTCGCAGCAATCGCACCCGGCCGTTATCGTGGTTGTGGCCGGAATCCTCTGGCATGTATCCACACACAAAGGGAGCCCAGTTTTTCGCCGTTGGGCGCGGCAACGAATACCGTCATCCCCGAAGGGTTTCCTGATGTCTGGCCTCTCAAGCAAGGCATCAGGAAACCCTTCAAGGAAGGCGGAAGTACCGGAGAAGAGGGAAAGCGTCTGGTGCGATCCGTGGACAAGTTGCCCTCTGCCTCGCTGCCGGAGCATAGCGAAGTACGCACTGTTCAGTAGAAGGCGTGGTGCGTGGGGATTCCCGCATGGGCGCGGGATGGAGCCATGTCATCACTGAAGATGTGGCATGGCTTTTGGATTCAGAGCGGCTCAGGATGCCCGTGTGCTGCTGTTACGTTTGCGCGGCATAGCACGTTTGTGTTTGCCGTTGTCGATAGGCTGAGAGCCTTTGCAGTCAGGATAGCGAGGGCAAGACCAGAATGGCCCGCTCTTGCCAGTACGTTGACGCATAGCGGTGCCGCATTCTGGGCATGCAGGTCCCTGTGGCACCTTGATAGACAGCGATGCACCTCGATACTGCTGTACCAACTGCGTGATCCAGGCTGACTGCTTGTCGATGAAGACATCGAGAGTGAGCTGACCGGCTTCGATCATGTCCAGCGCCTGTTCCCAGATGGCGGTCATGCCGGGGTCGGCAATGGCACCGGGAACGGCGTCGATGAGTGTGAAGGCCGCATCGGAGGCACGTACCGAACGGCCTTTTTTCAGCAGGTAGCCACGGTCAAGCAATCCTTTGATGATATTGGCGCGAGTCGCCTCAGTGCCGATACCCGTGGTGTCCTTCAGCTTTTGCTTCAGGCGTGGATCGGCAACCAATTTGGCAACGCCCTTCATCGCTTTGACCAGTTCGCCCTGGGTATAAGGACGTGGCGGCGATGTCTTGAGCGCTTTGCAGTCGATTCCCGTGATCTGGCAAGACAAACCTTCATGCAGCGCTGGCAGAACCTGGCTGCGCGGAGTGGTTTCGCCATCATCGTCTGGCCTGGGCTCAGCGAGCACCTGCCGCCACCCGATGACGACGACCTGCTTGCCGACAGCCTGTAGCGTTTCACCCGCACAGGATAAGCGTGCAGTGGTGCGGTCAAATTCATGTTGAGGCAGAAACTGCGCCAGATAGTGGGCACGGATCAGCATATAGACTGCCCGTTCCTTGTCGCTCATGGCCGCAAGGTTAGCGGGTTCGAGCGTGGGAATGATGCCGTGGTGCGCCGTGACTTTGCTGTCGTTCCAGGCACGTGAGCGCTGGTTGCGGTCTAGCTGGTCAATGAGCGGTCGCAGGCCAGGATCGGTCTTGAGAAGACTGTCGAGCACGGTGGGCACCTCGGCGAACATGCTGTCGGGCAGATAGCCGGAGTCTGAGCGCGGGTACGTCGTCGCTTTGTGAGTTTCGTACAGTGCCTGAGCGATTTCCAGGGTTTCCTGCACGTCCAGACCCAACTGTTTGGAGCAGATTTCCTGCAGCGTGCCCAGATCGAAGGGTAACGGTGGGCCTTCACGCATGCGTTCAGTCTCGACGGACGTGATCTGTGCACTACCAGCCGAACGCATGCGCTCCACCGCCTGCCGGGCTATGGGCTCCTGCAGGCAGCGGCCGGCATCGTCTGTTGCTGTATCTGGTGCAAGCCAGGCTGCAATGAAAGATTGACCTGCGCCCGATAGTACGGTCTCGACTGCCCAGAACGGTACAGAGACAAAACGTGCGATCTCGCGGTCGCGATCGACAACCAGTTTTAGCGTTGGGGTTTGTACCCGGCCCACGGAGAGGACGCCGTCGTAACCGGCCTGCCGCCCCATAACGGTGAACAGGCGACTGAGATTCATGCCAATCAGCCAGTCTGCGCGGGAACGGGCCAAGGCCGAGAAGTACATCGGCAGGGTTTCGCTTGATGGCCTGAGCGTTGCCAGTGCTTTGCGGATCGACGCGTCATTTAATGCCGATAACCAGAGCCGCTGGATGGGGCCGCGATAACCGCACAGTTCGATGATCTCACGTGCGATCAACTCGCCTTCCCGGTCAGCATCCGTTGCGATGACCAGCTCGGTGGCCTTGCTCAGAAGGTCTTTGACGACGTTGAACTGCGAGGCGGTCTTGGATTTGACGTCGACGCGCCAGCGCTCAGGGATAATGGGCAATTGCTCGATAGACCAGCGTTTGTACTGCTCGCCATAGGCATCGGGCGGTGCTGCTTCAACGAGATGACCGATGCACCAGGTTATGGTGATACCTGAACCGGTGAGGCAACCCTTGCCTCGTTGGGTAGCCCCCAGTACACGTCCGATATCTTTGCCCTGGGAGGGCTTCTCGCACAGAAATAGCTTCATGGAATTCTCTCGGCACGTGAATCATGCCGTCGAGTATTCCCGGCTGGAGATTTTAAAGTTATAAAGAATACGGATTGAGAACCAACGTATTCGATTTTCCCATCTAGTATGCCAATCATTCGGTGTGTCAATCACCATCGTTGTTGACAATAACCTCTTCTCCGGTTGCTCACGCCGACGTCGCGCTTATCTCCGAACTTGATGAACAGTGGGCCTTCGTTGGCAGTAAAGCGGTAAAACACTGGCTCTGGTATGCTTACAACACCAAAAAGGGCGGCGTACTGGCTTACACCTTCGGGCCAAGAAACGATGAAACATGCAGAGAATTACTTGCTCTATTGACCCCTTTCAGCATTGGCATGGTAACCAGCGACGACTGGGGCAGCCATGCCAGAGAAGTGCCGAAGGAGAAACATCTGACGGGCAAAATTTTCACACAACGTATTGAGCGTAACAATCTGACGTTACGTACTCGGCATGCAAAACAATTTGTTTTTCGCGCGCCATCGAGCTCCGCGAAAAAGTCATCGGTTCCTTCATTGAGAAGTACATGTTCTACTAATTGGAGGAGCTTGCTACTAAATCCAGCTGGAATCACGCCCTCAGTGAACACCACTTAACGAACAGAGCAACATTGCGAGTGCTAGATTAAACAGACAATTGTGGATGTTCGTGCTCGATTATGTGTTCCATATGGGCACAAAGAATTTATCCCCAAAACAGCAAGTAAATTTTTTGGATAAAAAAGCGATCTCCGTCTGTATCGCCGCGGTACTAATTCGTTATCAAATTTTTATATTATGAATGTGACCGTCATCGTTTATTTATGATAACGGTCATAGTTTACAACAAACTCTTACCATTATAAGGTAATAATTCGCCGTTAAATATTAAGAGTAAGCCTAATCCAGTGGGCAAACCCGAATAATATGCCCATCCGGATCACTAATCAAAAAAGTACGGCCGAATACGTCGGTGTAAGGTTCTTTTAAGACATTGATTTCATTGGTTTTTTGGCTTATCCATTCAGTGAAAAGCTTGTCTACGTCTCCTCCTGTTGGCAGCATAATGCCGATTTCAGAAAAGCGTGGAATACCCGCCTCGGGCTCTTCTCCGCCTGACCAGATAGCAAAAAGAGCATCGCCAGACGATGGGAAGGCAACATAACGGGGGGTTACGAATACCGGTTCTTTCTTAAAAATAAATCTGTAAAAATCAGTTGAGCGCTCAACATCTGAGACGTAAACCAATTGCAAGTTTGGGGTTATTGCAGGGCTGGCTAAATTAGTCATGACTCCTCCTTTTGTATACTAAGCGAAACAAATTTTTCCATTAAAACTTTAATTCATTACTTTACCTTAATCGTTTAACAGTATTTACGCAATGCTTTTACAGTAATTGTATTTTTGTCGGGGCTTTTCTGAATATAGTTGAAAACTATTAGGTAATAATAATCATTGATGTTTCTTAAATAGTGTTTTCTCGCTATTTGTGGTATGCGTTGTTTCTAATAATCCAGAGTTTTTTAAATGAATTATATTATTAATTACCTGATGATTATCAGTGTAATGATTATTCATCTACTGAGTGGTAACTTATTTTTCAATAAAAAATATATTACTTAAGTTGACTGTCTTAATTTTGAATGTTAAAAAATTAGCACTTTTACCCCCTCTCTGTTAACTTAATTGAAACATCTTAAATCATGGGGCTTTGAGTTGGTTTAATAAAATGAGGTTTTATTTATGTATCTGTCTGATGAAGATGCGAATCGTGCTCGTGAAATTAACCGTAAAACAGTCTCGCAGTATTTGTCATCAACTCGCGGAAATGCTCGCCTTAAAAGGCATGAGTTATTTGTTGAAGATGGTGAAGGCGGTCTGTGGACCACTGAGACCGGCGAACCTATAATTATATGTGGTATTAAAAATTTAGAAAAACACGCAAAATGGTCTCTTGAATGTTTCCCTGACTGGGAGTGGTATAATATTAAGATATTTACTACCGACAATCCCGACCATGTTTGGGTTGAGTGTGACGGTCGAGGTTTGATTCGTTTCCCCGGATATCCTGAAAGTTATTATGAAAACCACTTCATTCATTCATTTGAGTTACGTGATGGCCTGATTGTCAGGAATCGCGAATTTATGAATCCTGTTACTCAATTGAAATCTTTAGGTGTAGAGGTTCCACGTATCAAGCGTGAGGGTATTCCCTGCTAATTATTGTAAGCATTTCAATGTCTGCACTGATGCTGAGTTTTTTGTAAGGCATATCTATGCGAATTTCAATGCTCAATAAATTCCTTTAGTGCGCATAATAAAAGTCTTTTTTCTAAAATGGCAGAGTTATCTGATGTACAGAACATTAAAGTCTGAGTCTTATAGTTCACTTGATCTCATCATACCTGGTGATCAACCTCTAACGTGGAATATAGAACCGCAGCGCTGTGCGTTACTAGTTCACGATATGCAGCGTTACTTTGTTAACGCCCTGCCGAGCGAACCTATCGACACGGTTATTCATTCAATTTCACTGATACTAAAGTGGGCAAGGATAAATCATATACCGGTATTTTATAGTGCGCAGCCAGGTGGAATGACTCTGGAGCAGCGCGGCTTGCTGAATGATTTATGGGGCCCAGGAATGAGGACGACTGAGGATGAGCGGAGGATTATTACTGAGCTTGCTCCTTCCCCCGATGACACAGTTTTAACTAAATGGCGATACAGTGCTTTTTATCGTTCTCCTCTGGCCGAAATGTTAAAAAAGGACCAGCGTGACTCCCTGATCATTACAGGGATTTATGCGTCAGTAGGAATATCTGCGACCGCTATTGAAGCTTTTACGCAAGATATTAAACCCTTTGTTGTAGCCGATGCAGTCGCGGATTTTTCACTAGCAGGGCATCAGCAGGCAATCAACTATCTTGCTGATAATTGCGCCAAAATAATCTCAGCGGACGGGGTGATAAATAATGTCTGATTTCCTAACGCAGATTCTGTCACAGCCACAAAAACCGTATGCTTTACTTTATCGGCCCGCAGTTTCGTTGGACAAAATTGAAATTTTACAACTTACTTGCGAAAAGACGCATTCTCTTGACAAAGCTCTTAGCGCAGATAGTCATCACGGTAAACTTTTAGTTGTTCCGTTTTGTCAGGTGGCGAAACGTGGCTACCATGCTATCAATGATGAAACACCGATTCTTCGCATGCCAATTATTTCCCGTCAATGGTTGCCGTTGTCGGAAGCAATTAATAGGCTGCCAGATTTGCCTATCTCGGTCACGAACACTCACTTTAATCTTGATGATACTCAGTTTGGGCAACGTATTAGTCAGTTAATCGAACAGGAAATAGGGCAGGGAGCAGGTTCAAACTTCGTCCTTCATCGTAAGCTACGTACTTCGATTGTAGATTATTATCCTGAACAACTTCTGAGCCTTTATCGCCGCCTTTTACAGACTGAATCCTCCGTGTATTGGTGTTTTTTAATTAATACTGGCGATGAGGTTTTCATTGGTGTATCTCCAGAATTACATGCATCACTGAATAACGGTGAGATGTGTATGAACCCTATCAGCGGGACTTTACGTTATCCCGAGCAGGGCGACACAATCGAAGCTCTGATTGAATTTCTCAACAATCAGAAAGAAACTAATGAGCTTTACATGGTGGTGGATGAGGAACTGAAAGTAATGTCCGGGCTGTGTGAACGTGGAGCGCAGGTGAGTGATTTGCGTCTCAAACAGCTAAGTCAGGTTATTCATACCGAATATGTTCTGAAAGGAAAAACGCAAGCCAGTATTGCAGATATATTGATTGAAACGTTACCAGCACCAACGGTCATTGGTAGCCCGGTGCAAAATGCCTGTCAGGTCATTGCCCGATATGAGCCAGAGGGGCGCAGATATTATAGCGGCGTGGTCGCTCTGGTTGACGGTACAAATGATAACCCTCGTCTGGACTCGGCTATTTGCATTCGTACGGCTGAAATTACTGTTGATGGAAAAGTGGAGATTGGTGTCGGGGCAACGATAGTCCGCGACTCCATCCCTTTGGATGAAGCGAAAGAAACTCGCAGTAAAGCACAGTCGCTTTATGTTGCACTGACGCAAGATAGTTTGCCCGCCAAACAGAAAGTGACACCTGCCAGCCTCGCGGGATTAGAGCTGAGTGATAATCCGAGAGTTCGCTCTTTGATGAAGGAGCGTAATAACAGGATCTCGCAGTTCTGGTTGAGTGAACCTGAGCAGCGCTACCATCGACAATATTGCTTCGCTGACAAAAAAATACTTATTCTCGATGGTCATGATGCTTTTACTGCCATGTTTAAAACACTTTTTTCTTCACTAGGCGCTCTTGCTCATGTGGAAAAAGTCTGTAGCGGTATTGATCTACAGGGTTGGGATTTAATCGTAGCTGGGCCGGGCCCGGGAAATCCACTCGATGTTAATGACTTCAGAGTTAATGCAATGCGCGAAGCCATTACGAGAATGAGAGTGACCGGCCAGCCTTTCTTTGCTGTTTGCCTGAGTCATCAATTGCTTTGTCTGCAACTTGGCTTACCAATTATACCCCTTTCCCCCCCCAACCAGGGAGTACAGAAAAAAATCTGTCTGGACGGGAACCTGGAAACTACCGGTTTTTACAACACATTCTGTGCCCGTGTTAATGCTGTTACACAATCTCAAATGCGCCAAAGAGGTATAGAGGTTTACAGCGATATGGAAAATGGGGAAGTTCATGCGCTGCGATCTCCTTCATTTTCGTCAGTACAGTTTCACCTCGAATCGGTACTCACTTTAAACGGACAAGCACTGCTCGAAAGCTTTGTCGCTCCTCTTTTCCAAAAAAATTATTCAGGAATTGCTTCTTAATGGAAGGATGTCAGGTTGATTACACGGTACTAAATGCTTTCACACATTCTCCTCTCGAAGGAAATCCGGTGGGCGTTTTTCATGATACAGAAAAGCTTTCTGATGCAGTCATGCAGGCGATTGCACGTCAACTCCAGCTTTCTGAAAGTACTTTTATCAGCGAAAAGACTGCTGATGGTCAGGCTCGCGTGCGAATTTTTACGCCTGTTAATGAATTGCCCTTTGCTGGTCATCCGTTAATGGGAACCGCCAGTGCATTTTCACGGCGCCATGGTCTGGATCAATTTGTATTTCATACTGCTCTTGGCGCCGTCAGCATTTCAGTTAAGCACCATAACGAAACACTCAGCACGGTGAGAATCAATGTTCCTCCAGCAAGAACGGTTCCTTTTAATGAAGAAAAGCGTCTGCTTAAGGCGCTGGGGCTGAAACAGAGTGTGTTTCCTGTGGAAATGTACGATGCAGGAGCTAGGCATGTACTGGTTTCCGTCGACAGTGTTGAAACCTTACGTGCGCTACGGCCAGACCATCAGGCGCTGGCCGAATTTGAAAATCTTGCAGTGAACTGTTTCGCCTGGTGTGGATTTCAGGCGGAAAACCGCATGTTCTCACCAGCTTATGGGGTAAAAGAAGATGCTGGTACCGGCTCAGTTGTCGGGCCAATAGCACTTCACCTGATGAAGCACGGACAGTTAAAAGCTAACGAGCAACTCATGATTGAGCAGGGAATTTTGCTTAACCGCCGCTGCGTGATGTATGGCGAAATCAGACAAGAAAATGAAATTGTTTCTCATGTCGAACTTTCTGGGCAGGTTACCTTGTTTTCCGATTGCAGGGCCTGGCTGAGCAACACGGAAAATGACTCGCTTAATTTGAATGTGCTGTTTTAGGTATGAAAAGTGAAAAAACTCGAATCGCTAACCGGAATAATGGATCTCCCTTTTCCGCAATATGACGCACCGCCTGCGGTGCCTTATGAACTTTTACATAACTGGGTGCAACTGGCGCATCAGAAAAATGTACGTGAACCTGATGCATGGACCCTCGCGACCCGAAGTGACGCTGGTATGATTTCAATGCGCACCATCTTTCCAGTCTGGATGAATGGCGAAGTTCTGTGGTGCGCTACTCATCTCGGCAGTCGTAAGAGTCTCGATATGTGCGCCAACAAAGCGGTCTCCTGCCATATTTACTGGCGTGAGCTGGGGCGGCAGATGAACTTAACGGGTAACGCAAAACTGCTGTCAGATGATATCGCCGATCAAATCTGGTACAGCCGGGCTTCTGCATATGATCCTGTCTCCGTTGCATCCCATCAAAGTGAACCATTAAACGACCTTCCTGCTCTGCAAGCGACGATAGCTGGAATGGGTTGTGGAAAGCTGCAACGTCCTGAACGTTTTGTAGTATGGGCGCTGGCTTTTGACACCTATGAGTTTTGGTCAGCATCGTCCTCTCGAATCCATAAACGTCTGTTATACACACGCAGTGAACTGGGGTGGAAGCATGAAAGATTACAGCCTTGAAATAGATGCTGTTATGAAGGCAGCCCAGATAAACGACACTGATAGCTTTGTTCAGGCATTAATGCGCTGGCACTTCTCAAAAGAAACTGGCAGTCCTTTTTGGTTGAGGATGCGCGAGCAACTGAACTTTGACCCAATCAACTCGGTTAAAACGCTTAACGACTTGAGGCAATTTAGTGATATCTCCCACTGCCTGCGCCAGGAACCCGTAGCTAATTTAGTGCCGCGAGGCCTACCTCTGGACTTGCACCCTCAGGTTTATGAAAGTGGGGGCACAACAGGAGCTCCGAAATATGTTGTGGCTTACGATGATTGGATAGAGGCGCTCATTTCCTGGCGAATGTCAGGTTATCAGCATCGGCCGTGCCGTCCGGCAGGTAATACGCTTGCAGCTATCCCCACTGGGCCTCACATTGTCGGTGCCATAAATAAAGAGCGAGCAGTGCGTTTGGGTGGGATGTTTTTTTCGATCGATATAGATCCTCGCTGGGTAAAACGTTGTCTGAATGAGGGAGATACGGCAACTGTTCGCAGGTACACACATCATCTTGTTGACCAGGTCCAGAACACCCTTATCAATCAGGATATTCGGTTTCTGGTTACCACTCCACCAGTGCTTCGCGAGTTGCTTAAACGTCCAGAAGTTGTGTTACAAATGAAACAATCTCTCGCGCAGATCACACTTGGAGGAACTGAGCTCAACCTAGATGAAATTAAATTCATAGCGAGTGAAATTCTGCCTGACTGTGAATTCAGTGCCAGTTATGGCAGTACTTCAGCATTGGGCGTATCTCGCTCTTTACTGATTACGTCTGAAAGCAAACAAGTTGTTTATGACAGTTTCTCTCCTTTTATTACCTATGACGTTGTCGACAGTATCACTGCTCAAACTGTCGATTATGGTGAACGTGGAAACGTGATTGTTACTCATCTTTCACCTTGGGCTTTTTATCCACGTGTGGTGGAACGGGACACTGCCGTCAGACTACCAGGAGTGTCTGGTTTTTCGGGGGACCGGTTGGCTGATATTGCACCATTGAAAACCAGCGAAGGACGTAAGGTTATTGAAGGGGTTTACTGATGCCACACATTACGCAAACCTACCCTCATGTAAATGCCGATGAACTGCCGGTTATTTCTGCTATGACGCCGTTACGCTCACCGCGTTTTTTGCGTCAGCGAGAGGTAATAAACATATATGAGCAGCCTATAGCTTTACTGGAGCAGTCCCCTGGCGTATTTGTAAACTACGTAATTGCACATCTAAGAAAGAGCCCTGTACTGGATCGCGCTACCCGACAAAGAGCACTGCAACAGGCCGGAGAATTATTTGCAGGTTCGGTGCTCTGTGGCATGAGTCTTACGGAATATAACACGGAAGTTTGCGCTCTTACGGGTTTACCGCGAATGGTTGTGGAGAATGCCAGCGATAAAATTGCACAGTCTATCTCTCATGCGCTGGCATTCGCTTTAAAGGGCATTCCTTATGGCGTTCCCCTGCAGGAAAGTCAGGCTACAGACAGTTACTTCTGCGCACAAAGCGTCAGACGTGGTGACGTGCTTGCTGTAATAGCCCCGGGTAACGGAACTGGTGTTCATGCCCTATGGCCACAGGCGATAGCGCTGGGCTATCGAGTTGTGCTTCGACCGTCGGAACGTGAACCGTTAACTGCACAGCGTGTGGTAGCGGCAATGGTTGCTGCGGGATTGCAGGATTATGTGGCCCTGTTGCCCTGTGAGTATGAGGTGGTAGAAACACTAATTGATGCTGCTGATTTAAGTCTTATTTATGGCGGTGATGCGATAACTGCCCGTTTTGCTGATCGCAACGATATTCTGATTCAGGGGCCTGGACGTTCGAAAATTGTTATTGGTGCTGATTATCCTCAAGAAAAGGGATTAGAACTGATATTTGCTTCTGTTGCAGGATTGGGTGGTGCAGCCTGTGTTTGTGCAAGTAGTGTTCTTGTAGAAGGGGATGCCGAAGCTTTAGCTCGTGCATTCTGCGATTTTCTGTCCAAGAAAATTAAAGATCCAAATCAGCGTGCAGAGTGGCTTACTCATTTATCACCACAGCGCTATAGCTGGTGGTGCGACCAGGTAGAGCATTACTCCTCGGTATTGGTTGAAACGCCACAGGTTTTTAAATCTGCCCGAAACACATATCAAGTGACGCCACTTGTTATGCAGGCATCCGCATTCAATGATCCTCTGGTCCAACTGGAGTTGCCTGTGGCAGCAGTGACTTTCTCCTCCTTTAAAGAGGGAGATGATTTAGATTTTCTTGCGCCTGCGTTGGTGGTCACCGTGGCATCGATTAATAAACATTTGATTGATGCGGTCGCAAACGTGCCTAGTGTTAAAAATTTTTACATCGGACAGGTGCCAACTGTGTGGATGCATCCAGATGTTCCCCACGATGGTTATCTGGCCGAGTTTCTGATGAGAACTCGGGGATACTGCGTAAAGGATCCTGAGGGTGAGCATAGCCGAGTGAATTAATTTTTACATTCAAATTTATTTCTAATTTTATTCAGGTGCTAATTATGAAAAGTAGTCATCATAACGAATATGATAAAGCCGATTTTCAGGGCGTATATCAGGGTAAGACATTAATTGATAGTGCTGAGATAAACGTTGTGCCTTGGGATATTGGTCAGGCGCAACCTGCAGTGTGTGATATTTTCGATAATGAAAATGCTGGCAGGCTTCTTGATGTTGGTTGTGGTCTGGGACTTAATGCTCATGCAGCTGCGCAAAGAGGTTTTCAGGTTACAGCGCTGGACAGTTCATCTGCGGCGATTGAAAAATGCAAACAAAAAGAGATGGGTGATGTTCGATTTCTAATTGCCAGTGCCTGTAATACAGGGTTGAATGAACAATTCGATATTATACTTGATTCTGCTCTCTATCACGCACTTCCTTCTGATGAACGTTTGACGTATTTTCAGGAGATGCGTCGCTTGGCGCATGAAGGTACTAAAATGCATATTATAACGTTTGCGCCTGCCAAAAATGGTATGCCAGTACCACTGGCTATACAACTCTCTGAAATCTGCCACAATGCCGAAAATACTGGGTGGGATGTTAGTTTTGTTAATCGTGTCGAATATAAGGGGAATGCTCAGGCAATTACTGATTTCTGTAAAAAGAAAAATTTAATAATATTGACTGATGAAGCCGGTTTTACTCGTTTACCTTGCTGGCATGTAGTGTTTAATGTTCGATAATCGTCTCTTTATTCTGGTGGATTGATTTTGAGAAAGAAAATGGCCTTTTTGGTCTCTGTCTCGGTTTCTTTATTATTATGATGGATACCACGACAGTGCCCTTGATTTATACCTCTCTAATAAATGAATACCAAGTGACGCCCGCAATGGTGGCGTGGGTTAATAATAGTTATTTAATTACCTATGCCAGTTTCCTATTGTTTGGCGGTCGACTGGGTGATGCGCTCAATCGCAAGGCGGTGATTTACTATGCGCTCATTATTCTTGCTCTTGGTGCATTACTCAGCGGTTCAGGGCAAACGCTGATACAGGTTATTCTGGGTCGTGCGCTGATGGGAGTAGGAGCCGGACTTTTAACGCCGCAAAGCATGGCCTTTATTTCCATCATTTTTGCACAAGGAGGGCGTGGTACTGCACTGGGTATCTGGGGGGCTGTTGCCGGTGTAGCAACGGCAACTGGACCTGTTGTTACCCAGATATTCCTGCAAACAGCCGGCTGGCGATGGATTATGTGGATTAACATACCCGCAGCTCTGCTTGCTCTGATAGTTGCTGTTATCTGTCTTCCAGGCACACAGGGTAACGGTGTGAAAATTAAAGAATTGCTAAGTAGTGCCATAGTGGGCGTTGCGCTGGCTGCAATACTTCTGGGGTTAGAGCTTCTTAATGGTGGTTTGCAGGGAATGACAACAGGCCTGCTTTTATTATTACCCGGTATTTTGCTCGTCGCTTTCATGCTGCGCGGTGAATTGAAAAATCATAAGCAGTATCTTTTGCCATCTGTGCTCTGGCAGGATCGATCTTTCCTGCGTACATGTTTGATTTCCGGTTTACTCGGCTTTGGCCTGACAGCGTTCTACCTGCCGCTGGCTTATTTGATTGAGCTGCGTATGGGTTTTGGGCCTGTAGCGATTAGCGTCATCATGGTGACAATTGCTCTGGCAAACGCACTGGTGGGTCCATTTGCCGGGCACTTCTCGGATAAGACAGCTCCAGAAACACTGATTCGTTGGGGGATGTCCTGCTTCGCTGCTGCCACCATGATTATTGGTATTACCGGATTGATGACTTACGGTGAATATGTAGCTTTTATCATTATTATTGCCGCTATGGCACTAGCAGGCATAGGGACGGGCTTGGCCTTTGCCCCCCTTGCTAATCAGGCTTTCAGCCGGGCAACGTTTAACAATTTTGGGCGGGCAGCCGCTTTTTTTAACGTGGTGCGTCAGATGATGAGCGCATTGGGTAGCGTAGCCATAGCTATACTTTTCGATTATCTGCTTCATAACTCTGAAACAAAAACTTTGACGAATGAAAATTCCTTATTTTCCTCTGGCTCTCCATCTGTTGCTTTTGCTGCATTCGGCTGCTTCCTGATTATTGCCGGATTGCTGGGTGTGGGTGCCTGGTTATCACGGACTTATCCTATTGTTCAATCTGTTATTAAGGAATCCAAATAATGAATACTTGGCTTATCAGTGGATGTTCAAACGGACTAGGCCGATGCTGGACGGAATCTGTTATTCGTGAGCGTGGGGATCGCGTGATTGGAATTACCCGTTCGGCAGACGCTGCACAAGAGATGACAGCCCTTTACCCAGAACATTTTATTCCTTGTATCGCTGATGTACGAGATGAAGAGTATCTGGCCCGAATATTACCGCAACTGGTTCAGGATATCGGTATCCCGAGTCGGATAGTAACGTCCGCCGGCTATGCCCAGTTTGGCACGCTTGAGGACCTTTCTACAGAACAGTTGCGACAGCAGTTCGCTACCAATGTTGAGGGGACACTCAATGTTATTAAACCAGTGCTACCACTGATGCGTCAGTTGGATGAAGCCCGCATCCTACTGGTGTCCAGTATGAGTGGTGTGGCGTGCTGGCCTCTTCTGGGAGCTTATCAGATGAGCAAGCATGCGATTGAAGCGATGGGGCAAACCCTGCGTCATGAACTTGAGGGAACGTCTATACAGGTTGGCGTAATTCAGCCGGGACCTTACCGTACTGGCTGGGCAACGACTTCTGCGCAACGCCAGGCTATTGGCCCGGAATATGATGGTGAAGCATTAAAAAAGCGAGCCACTTGTGGCTTTAACATTGAAGACCCTAAAGCTAGTTTGCCTTTCTTCTGGAGGATGTTCAACACACCTGAGATGCCGGAAATGCTTGCGACGTCAGCAGAGTTTGTTGACCTGATTTGTGCGCAGGCAGAAGAGAAAATAAAAAAATGGAGGGCTTCTCTTGCTTAAAAATAACGATGTACTCAGACGATGGCAAAATCCTGTAGATATTTTGAAGTCTTCCTGGTCAGAAAAAGAACAGCAGGATTCGCTGAAGCAGAGGGCTCAGGATGTGTTAAAGGGTTCACCATTATTGCGCATCCTTGACGAAAGTGATCTTCGTGAAACTGGCACACTACGTGAGGTGGTCGCTGTATGTCGTGAGCTCGGGAAAACGGATGCTTCTCTTGGCTGGCTTGTAGGTGTTGCCAATTCCGCATGGTCGATGCGCGCCAATTTTCCTCTGCCTGATGAAGTGAGTGCGGATATGCGTGAAAACGCCATGCTGTCAATGGTATTAGGCCGTCCCGGAAAGCTTAAGCCTGCTACCGATGGTCAAGGGTGGTATTTGAACGGTAGCTGGAAATATGCGTCAGGTTACCCCTGTTCCTCACATTTCTTTTGCCTCGCGGTAGATCCCTCAGGAGACGTGCGTGTTGTTACTGTTCCGTCAAATCAAATGACCGTTACAGCTGATTGGCAGTCAACTGGTCTGGTTGGAACGCAAAGCGTGACCGTGGAGGCAAGAGATATCGCTATTCCTGAGGCTTTCACTGTTGCATATGCACCAGTCCTTTCAGGGAATGCGATTTCAGGACGAGGAGCGGGTTCTTATGCACGCTACTTTACTGGTGTATTGATGAACTGTCTTCCCGCCACGCTATTGGGGGCAACAGAGAGCGGCATCAAGTTAGTACTCACTGAATTTAACGCTCCCGTTGCTGGCAGCTCTTATACAGCAATGAGTGATTCTGGTGCAGCACGTTATGAGATCGGACGGCTCTGTTCAACCTTCGATTTGCTTGTGCGCGCAGCAGAGTACAACGCTTCAATTATTGATAGCGCAGCGCAAGAAGGCAGGGCGCTGGAAAGTGAAGAGCGAGTAGCGATTCGCGGTCGGGCTACTCAGATAATGCGAGGTTGTGTTGATATTGTCCAGTCCTTGTTGTGGCTGCGAGGTTCTTCTGCCTTAGAGAAAAATAGCCCTCTGGAAAAAATCTGGCGTGACGTAAATGTCGGGGCTAGGCATGGTGGTTTCGCCAAACTTGTCCCTGAGGAGTTGGAAGGAATAAGCGCCTTGAAGGGAGACCCTTCATCACTAACACAAATGTACTGACATATTGGCTCTGTAGGGCGTTGTTACTGCGACAGCGCCACTACGTAATTAATTAGAGGCGAGTAGGAAAATGATGCAGAAATTAACCCCCAGGCAAGCCAGCACAAAGTTAAAGATGCTCAATACTTCGCTAAATCGCATGCTTATGGAAAGTCCAGAAGCTATGGCAGTAAGTGATGGTGAAACTCACTTAACGTGGAAGCAAATGTATGAGCGTGCAGTTCAAATCATAAGATATTTCGATAAGGCGGGTATGGTGTCAGGACAGCGGCTTGCTCTTGATGGCCCACGGTCAGTAGAACTATATCTGATGGTTTTAGCATGCCTGCTATCCGGTATTTCATTTATTTCAATACCAAGAAATATGAATAAACAGCAAAAGTACCAGTTTGCTGCAAACACGGGATGCGCAGGAATTTGCTCATCATCATGCAAATTTGAGGAGCTACAAAACACACTCGCTGGAGATTGGTGTATTGGTTTAATACATGGTGGACGTCGATCCGGATATAGCGATGAGGTGTACTGCGTAAGGACATCTGGTACCACTGGAGAGCCTAAGCTTGTACCAATCCACATAACTCAGATTAATGCATTTTTACAAAACACTCATAGCGAAATTCCTGTTGAGCAGGGGCTTAACTGGTCGTGGATTCACGATCTATCTTTCGACTTTTCTATCTGGGAGTTGTTTGGCGCACTGAGTTATGGTGGTTGCCTAGTAGTCATCAGCGAGCAGATGAAACGCGATCCAGACCAAACCCGTCAGACATTGGAAAAGGCCCATGTTCACTTGCTATCAGTCACGCCGTCAGAATTTCGTTATCTGTTTGGTGGCCAGTCACCAACGCTTTTTAATCAACTATGCCTTAAGTTGATAGTATTTTGTGGTGAGAAGCTCACAGCTGAAACTCTGCGTCTCTTTTTCCCTACTTTTTATGCACTTAAAGTGCAATTGCTGAATACTTATGGACCCTCGGAAGCAACCGTTTTTTGTTCAGCCTGGAAGGTGAGCTCAGACGATTTTACCTCCGATATTATCCCTATTGGTAAACCATTTCCGGATATGACTTTTTCTTTGGAAGAATGCAGAGAAAAGGGGGCGGGGAATTTAATGTTACTGGGGGCTCAGGTTTTTTCCGGCTATGAAGGACGCGATCCTATACTTGCGGGTTATCTAACGGGTGATATTTGCCGCTGTGATAACGAAGGAGTGTGGCATTATATTGGTCGCAATGAAGGTTACTATAAAATAAATGGCTTTCGAGTTGACCCGCTTGAAATTGAGGAGTTCCTTCAATCTATCCCTGGTGTATGTGAGGCGGTAGTTTGGTTGGAGGAATCCGGAACTACGCCTCCAATATTAAAAGCTTGCGTAAATGTTTCGACGGATAATAATTTAAGCACTCGTGACCTCAGAAGTGCCTGTGTCAAAATGTCTCCTTGGTTAAGGCCTGCACGCTATTTAATCATAACCCAAAATGAGTGGCCTATAAATTCACGTGGGAAATCTGATCGCGCAGAGATAAAAAGGAAATTCTATGGAATGTAAAAATAGTAAGCATGACATTATAATCAATGAAATTAAATCCATGCTAAATGAAACAGATGTCAGGCTGGATGATAATTTCATTGAGCTAGGAGGGAATTCAATAATGGCTATGATAATAGTGGATAATTTGCAAAAAAATAATTCTATTACAATAGATTTAGCACAATTATTGGGCAGCCAGATTGGCGAGATTGAATGGATACCGCTGGACAAGTAAATGAAAATATTAAGTACAGGCCATTCGTTATCGCAAATGACCAGTCTAAAAGAAGTTGTCCATCCTAATCAGCTACAGTTAGATGCGATAGGCCGTGCGGGTTATGACCAATTCTGGACTGAATCTATGAGCGTACGGTTAATGGCTGCTTCAGCTGCACGAAACGCACTGGAAGAGTTCAATATTGCACCAGAACAGGTGGGGTTCATTGTTGCTGGATTTTCGGGGGTTCCCGATTTTATTGGTATCGACTTAGCTTGTCAGGTCGGAGCAGAGCTTAATTGTCATCAGATTCGAACGCTCAACTTAGTAGAGGGCTGTGCCACTGCTGTAAGCGTGTGGAAGCAAGCAGCTTCACTTTGTGCTGATATGCCAGAAGGTAAATTAGGGCTGGTGGTGCTGGCGCAACGCATCAGCGATGCACATCAGGACAGGTTTGGACTAATGAATGCTGCTTTGAGTGATGGTGCAGTTGCTTGCGTAATAGGGGAGTCAATGAAATATGCAGATCAGCCTGGATTGTGTTTTATAGCTACAGAAGATATCTCTGATTGCCGTTATGTAGACATGATGCGCATAGAGTACGGTGGTGGACATTTACCTTTGCTACCTGAAGGACGTGACAGTAGAAATGATAAATTAGGGCGAGAACGGATTATGGATAATTACCAGTTTTCTGCGCAAGATTTAATGGGTTTTTTAACATTACGTGCAGATAACAGCGTTAATATTATTCGCCGTGTATTGGAGAAATCAGTGTGGCGTAATGCTCCTCCTTTTCTATTACATACCCTTGAAGGGAAACAGAGCATAGAAAACCTTTGTCAGCAAATTGGTATTCCCATTGAGAGAAGCAATCTTAGTCTGTTACCAGAATTAGGGCATGTAGGTTGCGCTGATCCGTTGTTGTCACTTCGGTTGATGATGCAGAGAGGGAAAATTAAGCCCGGAGCAGAGGTTGTCATGAGTACTATTTCTACGGGACTGAAATGGGGAGCATCACTTTTCAGGTATGATGATGCCGCCAGTAAAAAGGACTTAATCCATGGAATGGAAAGGAGTAAAAAGCTATGTTAATGCTGAGTGGAGTCAATGTTATTAAAGTGGTTATTGTTTCTGGACTCGCCTTATGGAATTTACTGGAAGGTATAGGTCTGGTTAAAGATTTCACCAGCGCACAAAAAATGGTAGGTAGGATTATGAATATGGAAATGATTGAAGCACCACCTGCCGTGCCTACAACTCTGATGAACCGCCGCCTTGGTCATCCTTTCTGGCATAAAGCAGGCGCAGTAGTACTTATATTATTTAACTTTTCTTGTGCATTACTCCTGTTTATTGCCGTGTCTGGTACGATTCGTGCGGAATTCATACCTGGCAGTATCGATTTATTCATCGAGTGGAGTAACTATGGTCTGGCTGTATTTATATTAATGGGTTTTTCATTAAGTTTGGTTGGTCTATGGTTCGCCTACTATATAAAACAGTGTGAGCTAATGATTACCCATTTTGTATTAATCATTTTGGGTATAGTAGCTGCCGGGTTTATTAATTTTTATTAAAATTCTGCTAAGTGTTTATTGCTGCATACCTATGCTGATGTCCGGGCTGCTTTCTCTTCTCGTTATGGAATGCAGATATGCGGAATGAGAGCACAATGCGATGGATCTGTACTAAAACGGCTGACGATATTGTTTGGCAGAGGCGGGCCGATGGTTCAGTGCTGGCCACTCATTATTGGCAGCCGTCCAATTTTAGCAGTTCGCCGGTGCTCAGCCGACGATACGGGATTAGGGGTTTGAGGTCCAATCGTGTAAAAAACCACGTTAATAAGATAACTCATTGTTTAAAATGAAAATTAATGGCCTTAGCTCCCCTTTCAGAATATCTTCCGGCAGGGTAAATGTATAATGACCCAGCATATTGATATGACCGTACATCAGTGGTGACAGTCGGGCAATATGCTCATCCTCTGGCGCTTCGCCTGTTGAGTGAAGGTGTGAAAGCGCTTCTTGTATATAAAGAGAGTTCCACAGTACTACTGCGTTAGTGACTATGTAAGCGCACCCGTTTTAGTTCCACACACTTTTTGAGATTTCCGGGTCTTCAGCTATCAGCCGATACTCTTCCAGCGTCAGGTTATTCAGCGATTCATGGGGACGCTCACTGTTATATTCATGCAGCCAGCGCTCTGTAATTTCCCTCACTTCATTCAGTGTTCTGAACAGGTAAAAATCCAGTATTTCTGTTCGGTACGTCCGGTTAAAACGTTCGATAAACGCATTCTGTGTTGGCTTGCCCGGTTTAATAAATTCCAGTGCTACTTCATGTTCTTCCGCCCATTGCGCCAACGTCAGCGAGACCAGCTCCGGACCGTTATCCATCCGCATCTTTAACGGATACCCCCGGTTTACCGCTATCCTGTCCAACCCCCGAACAACGCGTTGTGCCGGGATATTCAGGTCAATTTCTATCGTCAGCACTTCACGATTAAAATCATCCACCACGTTGAACGTGCGAAAACGCCTGCCACACACCAGTGCATCATGCATAAAATCCACTGACCAGCTCTGATTCAGGTATTCCGGCGCCGCCAATGGTGCTGGATCACGCATGGGCAAACGTTGCTTTCCTTTAACGACGAAAATTCAGTTTCAGTAAGCAATAAATACGATGAACGCGTTTGTGATTCCATTCGCTATGATCCTCGATAAGCTGGACTGGCGTCAGCCTAAAACAGTTCGCCTTAACTCACTGACAATGTTGTAAAAAGAACATGACCATATTATAAGTATGGTCATGAGTTAGGACTATCTCGCCTGTATCGCCGCGCTGGAAGATGCGCTTCGCCAGAAAGACAGCCAGCTCAGCCTCGTTGCAGAGATTGAGTTGTTCCTGTGTTCGGCGCTGACCCGTGCCGAAGAGAAAATAGAGAACGAAGAGCGCGAAATAGAGCAACTGCGACGGATGCTGTTCGGTACCCGCTCAGAAAAACTTCACCGACAGGTTGAAGAAGCAGAAACCCTGCTGAAACAGTAGGAGCAGGAAAGCGATCGCTACAACGGACGAGAAGACGAGCCGCAGGTACCCCGCCAGTTGCGGCAGTCCCGCCATCGTCGTCCATTACCGGAACACCTTCCCCGTGAGATACACCGACTGGAGCCCGCGGAAACCTGCTGTCCGGAATGTGGCAACGATATGGAATACCTCAGCGAAGTCAGCGCGGAACAATGGGAACTGGTCTCCAACGCCCTAAAAGTTATCCTCACGGTCAGAGTGAAAAAGGCCTGCGTCAGATGCGACTGCATCGTTGAAACACCTGCTCCCTCACGTCCCATCGACCGTGGTATCGCCGGGCCGGGTCTGCTGGCCCGGGTGCTGACGACTAAATACTGTGAGCATACGCCGTTATACAGGCAGACAGAAATCCTAGTGCGTCAGGGCGTGGATCTGAGCCGGGCGCTGCTCTCCAACTGGATGCATGCTGCCGCCTGATGGCACCACTGGATGAAGCTCTGTGTCGCTACGTGATGGACAGCCACAAACTGCATACGGACGATACTCCGGTGCCTGTACTGGTGCCGGGCATAAAGAAGACGAAAACCAGGCGCATCTGGACGTATGTACGGGATGACCGGAGTGCGGGCTCATCAGATCCGCCAGCGGCATGGTTCGCCTTCTCGCTAGACCGGCAGGGTAAGCATCCTCAACAACATCTTCGACACTATCATGGTGTGTTGCAGGCGGATGCCTTCGCTGGTTGTGACAGGTTGTTCAGCGCAGAACGTGAAGGTGACCCGTTAACAGAAGCAGCCTGCTGGGTCTATGCGCGCAGAAAAATCCACGATGTGTATATAAGCACCCAAACGGCGACAGAAGAGGAAACTCTGAAGCGTATCGGTGACGAAGAAGCCATACGCGGCCTTCCGGCAGTTGAGCGACTAGCTGCCAGACAATCCCAAAGCAAGCCGCTGCTGGCATCCCTGCATGAGTGACTGATAGAAAAAAGCGCAGCACTGTCGAAAAAATCCCGGCTAGGTGAGGCGTTCGCTTATGTGTTCAATTAGTGGAATGCGCTGTGCTACTACAGTAATGGTGGCCTGGCAGAGCCTGATAACAACGTCGCAGAACGGGCATTACGTGCAGTATGTCTGGGAAAGAAAAATTATATCTTCTGCGGTGGCGATCGCGGGTCCTGCTGTATGGTCTGATCGGAACGTGCAGGCTGAACGGTATCGATCTGGAAGCCTACCTTCGCCATATCCTGTGCGTGTTGCCGGAGTAGCCTTCAAACAAAGTGGCCGAACTGTTGCCATGGAACGTAGAGCTTACCAAGAAATAGCCGTCAATACGGCGCTCACTTAAGGCTTACCACCATTCGCTCCACTTTCCCTTTGGTTTGTGGCTGGAAGGGGCGACACAGACGAGGTGCGAAGCCCATTTCTTTAGCGAACTGCCAGATAGAAGGATGGAAGCGGTGGCGGCCTGGTTGATAAGCGTCGTGCTCCAGTACAACCGTTTTCATATTGTCGAACAGCACTTCGCGCGGGACGCCGCCAAAGAAGGTGAATATTACGGTGGCAGCTTTCCAGTGTTTCGTAGCGCATATTGTCGGTAAATTCGATATACAGCATTCGGCTATAACCCAGAACGGCGACGAAGGCGTGCAGTGGGTTTTTACCGTGGCGCATCTTGCCCCAGCCAACCTGCATTTACTGTCCCGGTGAGGTTTCGAAGCGAACAACAGGCTCCGGCGGAGCGGTAACAGCTAGAGAACGGATATATTCCCTTAAAACGGTCATCCCGCCGCCGTAACCCTGCTTGCGGAGCTCTCTTTCAATCACGGTAGCGGGAATTTTATAAGGGTGGGCATCCGGATATAACTACGGTGCTCATCCAAAACTGAAGTGGCGCGGAGCCTTGGAGAATATTCTGGTCGCTCAGACTTTGCCTTCAGATAGCGTTTGACGGTGTTGTGGGAGATGCCCAGTTTTTTGGCAATAGCGCGACTGCTCATTCCCTGCTTATGCAGGATTTTAATTTCCATAACTGTCTCAAAAGTGACCATAAGCTCTCCCTTGTTCAGGAGAGCAGATTAACCCCTAGATCAGATTTCAACCGTTGGGGCTGATCACTTTTGCACCGTTGGTAACACCAGGGCGGCTCCCCTCAGCATCCCGGGCAGTCGCTGGTTAATGCCCTGACGAATGAGCGGAGGAGAAGAAAACTATGCGTCCCGCTTCATCGAGTCAATGTGCTAGAAAGAACCGCAACTGAAAATGGCGCAACAACTGTTACTCGACTTCTACTAGATGCCGAAGATGAAGAATAAATTCCAGCTAAATCAATGGTTCGTTGACGTCAGTCAAAGCGGTCTCGTTGACCTTCAGCGCGTAGCGGCCGGGATGGCGGCTGATGCAACAGCAATACACGAAGCAATAAGTAGTAGCAGATGGAGTAATGGTGTAGTCGAAGGCCATGTAAACAGTCTGAAGATGCTAAAGCAGCAGATGTATGGTCGAGCCGGCTTCGAATTACTGCGACCGCGAGTTATGAGCCCTCTGGCATAGTGACTTCCACCCAGGTTGCGGAAGACCCATTTTTCACCTTTGGTAACATCCCGCCTCAAGGTGTTTCAAGAGTGTGGCTGTGACTGGGTCTGCACCGAGAAAGGTCTATGCTGGGCGCGGCTCGCTTACGCAGTCAGCTTCTTGCGCTGGAGCGCGCGAAACGCAATAGACGTCAGTGGAATAGGGGACGACCGCTGTCTGGGATCGTCCCGAAGTGCGATGTGTTATTCGGTCTGTGGCCCAGGCTCTGCTGACCCTGACTTGGGGCTCAGGGTGATGGCCTCGATTCGGTAAGGGAGAATGCCAACGCTGCGTGCATTGACCCGGTAAGTCGTGCGCGGGGTGTTGTTCTCATCGGTCCAGTCGTCGCGCTCCACACGTCCGCTGACCACGACTCGCATGCCTTTCTGGAACAGTCCAGAGAATTGCTCCGCATCACGATGCCACCAGTCAACGGGCCGCCAGAAACCGCCACGATCTTCAAAGGCACCGCTCTTGCCGGGGACGGGGTTGTCGAAGTAGACGTTCAGACGCAACACCCGACGTGGTTCTTCGTTGCCGTTGGGGTACTCGTGGAATTCTGGCGCAGAGCCGATATTTCCCTCGCCGCTGAAATGTGTACTCATAGTGATGACTCCTGTTTGATGTGAAATGCCCGCATTGGAAAGACAATGCCGGTTGAAACCGTCAACGGTGTTGTGCCGATGCCTGATGTTTCATGTGGTCTCCCTCTGGATGGGGCGGGTTTAGATCTGCCTGATGGCCTGTCCGGCGCAGATAAATATCGTCGGCATGGGCCACTTTGCTGGCGCAGCCCCTGGCCTGGCGTGCGAGTGTGTGCAACAGGCTAATCTGCATGTTCAGCACGGCACGCTGGACTTCCATTGCGTGCAAATCGTCGATGAGTCCGGGTGGCGTAGCCGGATTGGCCATCATCTCCTGCCACAGGGCTACGCCCATACTGCTGCGATCGAGGTTGCGCCAGCGCAGAAAGGTGGTGCCTGCGCCAGTGGTTTGCTGGGCCAGTTGCGTGGGTAGCAGGTTGAAGGGATGGCTGCGTGCCTGTGCCAGAACCTGCCGTTGCGCCAGCACGATCAGATTGTCGCGCAGTGCCTCGCATTGGCTGGCCCAGACTTCGAGTGCCCCTTTACCTTTAAAAGGTTTTAAAAGGCCTTTTAGGTAGCCTGCATGTTCCAACTGCTGGAAGGCGGTCTGTTCCAGCAGGGTGAAACGTGTCGATGCGCTCATGCGTGGTCATCCTCGCTATCCTGTGCATCTTCGGTTGGGTTTCCACTGGCGTTGGCAGGGACATCAGCAGGTTCGTCTGCGTGTGAGGGTGTTTGATGTGTGGTGCCTGAATACGCCATGTTCGTTTGCCCACGCCGGATCAAGGGGGGGGCGAAGCGTGAACGACGCGTGCCTTCGAGCACGTCCTGCGGCAGTTCTCCGTACTTTTCCACTGCGGCACGGGCTGCGGCATTGTTGGCAGCAAAGTCGTCGCGCCGGGTGCCGGAGTAGCGGTATTGCTGCGCCAGACTGAAGAGACTGCGCAGGGCATGTGCTCCGTCGTTGAGCCAGCGCTCAAGGGTTGAGCGGTCGATCAGGGCGGTGTGGTGAGCCAGGATCAGGCGGCGGGCAAGATCATCGTAGTCGGCCAGCAAATAGACCGCCATAAAGCCCAGTTGCGAAGAGACGAACAGCGGTAGCTTGACGGGTTGCACATTCATGTTTTCACCAATACTCAGCGCGGGTGGTACGTCAGCCAGTGCCTGGTCCACTTGTTGGCGCAAGTTCTGGAGCTGTTCTTTGGTGAGCGACAGCTTGTCTTCAATGCGCAGCATCCACCAGTCGGAGTAGGGATCGTCCTGCTCGGCACCGCGCTTGAGCTTGTTCATGATGGAGACAAATCCGTTCAGGCCGACGATGCCGGGTTTGCTTTCTGCGGCTGCGCGTCCGTGCCAGATACGCGACGCGTGGTGGGTATGCAGGGTCAGTGACATCGCACTGCGCAATGACCCCAGATTCAATTGCAAGGACTCGGTGGCATTGTTTTCGTTGGCCATGGTGATGATTCTCTGTAGTGAAATGAGTCGCCAGCTTCGGCTCTAACAGGAAGGCCGTCAGTCATGAAACCGCACTGCTGGTCAGCCTGTTTTGCGAGGCACCGGACACCTTGCGAGGGAAGGGTGTGTGTGCCGCTATACCCGGGGTATAGGCGACGGTGGACGCCAGTGGACGATATGTCGCTATTTTTGTGTGAGTCGTATGCGTATCGTCTGGAAGGCTGTGTGTACAGCTATACCCAGGGTATAGACGACCATGGATGGTGATGGATATGTCGTCAGGTGGCATCCAGCAATTTGCGCAGCCGTGCCAGATGGGCCAGTGCGACATCTCTGTTCGCCGCAGGCGGCTGCGGTGGGGCGGGGTCTTCACGTGGTTTGGTGGCAGGCGTTGTCTGTGTGTTGTCTTTCTGGCCTGCCCAGGCTCGGAAGTCACCACGCAGGGCTTTCTGGATGATGCCAAACAGATAGCCCGCAGGGTTGCGAATGGTGGTTGTCGTGCATCGGGCATCCCATTCGTCAAGGACGGATTGGTGCAAATTGGGTTCAACCGACTGCAATGCGGCCAGCGCACCGGATTGCTGCTCAGCCTTGAGTGCCATAAAGCGCTCTGGCAAACGAAGCATCCCAAGCCCTTGCGCACGCGGTACTGTAAGTATTTTTTTATTATTTTCTTTTATAGGTACTGTACTGATGCTCTTCGGATTCCGAAGTGTGTTGATTTTGCTGGCGCTCAGGCTTGATTTGGAATCCGAAGTCAGGTCGCCATCATTCCGAAGCGGGGGCGTTGTCCCTTCTTCGGAATCGTGATCGTTCATATCCTGTGGGTAACGTGAATCCATGCGCCAGCCCTGTGCGGACAGCCGCTGTGTCAGCACCTGCAATCGGGTTGGCAGTACCTGGCCGCTGAGCATCGCGTCCTGGGACATCTCCTGTAGCGTATACACGCCGACACGCTGGACAGATTTACTGGCATGAACCAGAGACTGGCTGACCAGCGCCAGATAGTCAGCATCAAGCTGGATTGCCTCATAGGGGGTGAGTGGTTCATCGTGCAGGACATAGAGGTTGCCCAGAATGCGGCCTGTGCGCGGATCACGTCTGCGCCTGACCAGGCTGATCCATCGGGTCAGGCGCAGCATCTTCAGGGTGCGTGCGACCGTTTCATGAGACGCTCGGGCCGCGCACGGCATGGAGGCGAGCCAGGGCGCGAGCTGATCGTACGTGGGCATCGCGGTGATACCATCTTCTGCGAGCATCAGCCGGAAGACTTGCCAGCCGTTGCGTTCAAGCGGGGTCAGCCGCCCGTCCATCAGGAGTGCCCGTGGCACACTGTCGTGGTGGTTGCCGCTAAAGAGGAAACCATCCGTTGCCACAGGCGATGAGGTGGCTTTAACCGGCTTCGCAGATGGCGGCTGCAGGTGAGAGAACGCCTGGTCGAACAGCTCATTCAGCCGGACAGGACCGTTCGTGCGTGGCTGACCTCCTGCCATCAGGTCTGTCCTTCATCAATCCATCCGCGTATGGCACTCCAGATAACGGACAGAGGCAGGTCTGTAGCCTCAGCGAGATCCGCTGCGATACCCAGCATGTCCATATCGTCAGTGAGTGCCATTTGCTGTGACTTAACAGCAGCAGACCAGCGGTGCCACAGATTGGTATCCTGTTCTTCGCTCAGAACCGGATGGCGGCCTTTGCGTTTTGGCAATCCGATCACGCTGCGGCGCAACGCGATTTCCTGATGCGTGAGCCCGAAGAACTTGCTGATAAGCTCGGTACTGGCTCCCAGACGCAGAAACCTGTCAATTTTGACGACCTCTTCGGTTACCCCATCGACCTGATGCAGCAGCCGACGCAGCACATCACGGTTGACCACGACGGAGCACCAGGACACGTTGGCGTTGGCCAGCACACTTGCCATGGCAGGATGCTTCAGTGCATCGAGGTCGGTGTCATCGAATCCCATGGACTTGGCTCTGCGCAATTGACCATTACGCAGATCATGCAGTGCTTGTGCGATGACAGCCTGATTGAGAGGGTGTGGACCGGTCATGGCTGTGCTCCTCATGATCCGGGAATGACGTCGCCGTCATCCTGTGTGCCGTTCTCAATGTCGATCAGCCTGCGGGTCAGCCGTAGCAATCGGAACAGCTTCACCAGTGCACTGTCATTGAGCCGCTGTGGTGCATCGTTTGCGTCATTGCTCGCGTCCAGTATCCCCTGCAACAAATGCCCGAGTAGCCCAAACCGGATCGAAGACGCGGTATCTGAAAGCGGATGTGTGGCGGGCAGATAGGGGACGCTCAGGGCGTGCAGCAGCGCCAGCACCATGGATGCTGACGTATCTGTGTTGACACTGTCATCGGCGCATTTACAACTGAATCCGATGCCATTTTCGTATGGCTCAATAGCATCTTGCGCACCGACTTCATGGGCGATTTCTGCGGCAAACTGCGCAATATGGGTGCGTAGTCGAGAAGGTTCATCCAGTGATGACTCAATGTGCCAGATATCGGTGATCGGATACAGGCTATCGGCCTGGATAGGGATAGATTGCAAGACATTGCGTTCGAAGTCCGGCAAGGTCTCGCCAGTATGGTCGGCGACCAGCCGCTGAATCGACTGCAGCCGTTCGGTTGTGCCGGTAGGGGAAACAACATGTTGTTGCAGCAGCGCTGCCCGTTCGTCGTTTCCTGTCGCAGATTTGTCTTGCGGGGTATGACCAGCAGGTTCTGCCGGGGGCGATGCTGGTTGTGCAGACGCCTTGTTGGTCGTTGATGGCTCATTATTCCTGGATGGCGTGGATTCCGATGCGACTCCAGGCGGCGTTACGGGTAATGGCATCGTCTCTTTCAGCGTCGATGCTCCAGGTGCAACTGCTGGTGTTTCATTGCTGAGTAACTGCCAACGACGATCGGCGTCGGTGATCTCGAATGCCAGCGTGTCGTACTCCATCTCCAGCAGATCGGCCATTTGTCCAATCAACTCATCCTGTACGCGCTGGACACTGAAATTGCCCGGTGTACTGTCGAACATCACCAATACATCCTGGAACAAGGTGGTGAAGTCGATATGGCGATGCGTGTTGGTGCTGCGAGCAGACCAGGCCCGCTCAGCAGCACGTCGCAGGCTGGTCAACTGCTCGACCTGATGTCTTCCCAATCCTGCATAAAGCACAGTAGGGATGGCCGGAAGCAAGTATTGAATGGCCTCTTGCATGCGACTGATATGGGGCTGGGGTACAGGGTAGCCATCGGCCTTGAGGCGGCGGGCCAGCTCTGACTGTGACAGTGACTTCCCAGTCTCTTCTTCATAGAGCTCTCGTGCTTTATTGACGCCCAGGGCACGTTCAATAAATGACAGGCCACCGTGCAGCTCGTTCTCAGCCAGATGCCCCGTCAATGCGATGATTTCACCGCGTTCCGGCCATGGGCGGAACAGGCATGGAATGCGGAAAAAGCGTTCATCCTTGGTCTCAGTCCAGAGCTCGCGCAGGATTGACAGTCTGGTATTGCCCCCGTTGCGAATGATATAGCCCTTTGCCCCTGGGCGCTGAGTGATGGAAGGCGGGGAGTCGAGTCCGCGCTCGTGTATCGAGGCTTTGATATCGTCGTAGAGCGGGTTGCGGGTCAGTCGTGGATCGAGCTCATAGGGTGACAGTTCGTCGAGCGTTACCACCATGGCGGTTTCCGTAATAGGTGCGCTTAACACTCCGGTAATCGGTGTTTTGCTCGCGAAGCCTTCACTCAAAAGCTTGTTGGTCAGGTCTTGTACAGAAATATCAGGCATGGTGGCCTCCCTTGTCAGGAGAGGATTCGTCAGTGGCAAACTGGTTCTGCGTGCGTCGGAGCAAGGCGCGTGCATTGCGCCCGGCGCGGTAGTCGCTGGCCGTAGAGCTGGTGAAAATGGGGGGCATACCCGGTTTGGTGAACTTCAGATGTCCGCCAGAGGTACGCACAACCTCCCAGCCTTCTTGCAGCGTGTATTCGATCAGCGGTAGTAACTGCTTGTGGCCTCGGGCTAATTCATGGAGATGAGACATAATTGGTCCCTCCATGGCTTTTTCCGATAATGTGATGGAATTCCGTATGCCATAATTCACTGACCATCATTCGGATGATTTCAGGTTCAGGCAGTACGATTGATGAATCGGTATTGGTTGCAGTGGTTTTGCAGACACCGCCTTTTATTGAACTAACAAAAATTGTTTGCATGAGTTGCTCCTTATCGTATGACTGGAGCAGTCAGATGCGTTCTTTCAGACGGTCAGTGATCCACCGATCAATTTCGACCGAATCCCAACCTACTGCCCGTACACCGAGGCGTATTGGCTTGGGAAATTTGCCTTCTTTCATCAGGTTATAGATATGGGCGCGTTTGAATCCGGTTTTAGCCTCAACTTCTGGGCGCCGTAAAATACGGCGCTCTGATAGTTGTGTCGTGATTTCCGCGTTCATTATCGTCACTCCTTGGTGCTTGGTAGCGTTTATGAGGTGTGATGGCTATTAAAAAGACCTCATCATTCCGTTTCATCAAACAATAGGGATGTGCTGGTTACGGTTTTTTAGCTGACTGAAAAACAGGGATTACTGGATATATTCGCCAGCGCTTATCCGGTTCGTCGTCCGGCAATGTTTATGAAGAATAAATGACGGTAAAGTGTTTCAGTTGTCGGTGTTTTTGCATATGAAATAGAACCCAGTTCAATGGGTTCTATTTTGTCGTTCACAGGACTGAAAATGTCAGATTTCATGCGAATTATATGATTGCTTATTATTCGCTTGATTGATTGGTGTTAAATGAAACACATCAGAAAATTGAGGGGACATGACGATAACAGACACTAACAGTGTCGGTCATATGGCAGACAAATAAAGTAAGGCATTAACTGGTGCAACTTACCCATCTGAATGTAGTTCTGTAGGGACTGTCGACATGTGGGCAGATTGCAATTCGCCAATTTCAAGCGCACGGTTGATAAAGCGTTCCAACTCCGGCGAGTAATATTTTTCTGTCGTGATGATATTTGTCGATGAGTCTGGGATATCGTAAGACGTTGCGCGGATAATCACGTCTGGATGGTTATACAATGAGAGCTGTGATTCAAGCCCTATGCCGATACCGTATCCTGCAGCTACCAGCATGAGCATCGGTTCATGGCCGGAAATATATTCAGCAATATTCGGTTGTGGTAGAGATGTGTCATTAAACCAGCGTCGGATGATGTTATATCCCCCGGTGCATCGTTCTGGATGGCATAGTACTAGAGGGTAGCGAAGCGCTTCGGCGACAGAGATAAACTCAAGAGAAAGAAGAGGGTGATTACGAGGAATGGCGACTGCGGGACGCTCACTCCAGACCGATTGTTTGGTGTAGCCGGATAGGCTGACATCATCAATAGTGAATCCTGCGTCTATCTGGTCGTGAGCCAGGGCATGAAGCATTTCGTTGACGGACATCTCTGTTATACGTATCTCTGTACGTGGCTCTTCTTCCCGGCAGCGGGCAAATAATTGTGTCAGCCGGGGCTGAGCCAGACTGTCGCATAGACCTATACGGAGCCTGCCTCTGTAACCTTTTGCTGCAGAATGTACACGTGTTTTGGCGTTTTCGATAAAGTTAACAATGCGCTGAGCTTCCTCGCGGAATACCTCCCCAGGCCAGGTAAGCCGAATACGGCCTTTGTGACGGTGCAGCAACTGAACACCAAGCTGTTGCTCCAGTTCTTTAATCGCACGGGATAGTGGTGATGGTTCAATATGAACTCTGGCTGCAGCTCTTGCGAAGCTCTGTTCTTCTGCGACAACCAGAAAGTAATGCAGGTGACGGATCCTCATATTTTATTGCTCCTTTTTACAAGTAACTTTGGACTTCTGAAACAACAGAAGGACTAACTTGTTTTGGTTATCTGATGTTAATAATCCATTCCCTGTTTTGTGATGGTTTCACTTATGCAACTCAATGAGACTTCAGGTGAATACTACGCGAAGGAGGAAGTAAAGATACAATCAATTATAGGGTGTGTGATGTTGATCTTTTTTCTAATCAATGATCTGCGGAACTGCTGATGTTATTTTCAATAGTACGAATGCCGTGCACTATAGGATTTATGAGTAATTACTCTGATTAATACTTTAAGGTTAATTAAAACCCACATGGTATTGCGGGTTTTAATTAAGTGTTTAACTCAATGAGTTCTATGAGGTATCCCGTCAAAAGAAGGGTATATTTTTGATTTTATTAATGATCGTAAGGATCTCGTCTAGATTATTAGTATTGACTACGTCAACAGGAGACTGGTTATCTAGTTTTTTATTTTTATTAGATAAAGCTTGATAAATTGTCCATGAGTCTGCTCTATCTGATAATTTAAGTACTGACTGAATCAGTTTTTGCTTTATGGGATCGAGTTGCCAATCAGGAATTCGTTGCCCACGATTGCCAATATTTATTGTTAATAACTTATTTGCTTTTATCTCCCGATTAATTTGGTCTCGAGATTTACCAGCCAGTTTGGCAAACTGGGATACTGATAGATTGTGCGGTTTTTCATATATATTAAGCATGTCTATGCGTTTTTTTTGTATTTCTGTGATGACTATTTCGGATGAATCTTCCCCATTAGATTTTAATGGAATAGGTGAAAGTCTTTGAAATATTTGGTTATTGTTATCTTCTTCATCAGTTGTAACTACAGGATTAGAGGTGATTGCTGGAAGTGTTGTTACCAGTGGTGATATTGGTAAATTCCTATCTGTATCCAGCATGGTGGGAATGCCAGCAATATAGATAGTCAAATGCTTCACTGCTGATTCAACAAATCCTTGCTCTAATAAATCGAGCCTGTCAGCCCAATCTTGCATCATGCGTCTACGTGGTTCTACGTAACTAGCATGGTTATATGCGGAGCTAACTTTATTTGGATCGGCGTGAGAAAGTTGGGCATCTACCCAAACTTTGGGGTAACCAATTTCGTTTAGTGCTGTTGAAATTGTGCCACGTATACCATGACCTGTTAGCTTATCTTTATATCCCATACGCTTCAGAGCATTATTGAGAGTGTTTTCACTGATACGTTCTTGTAAATTATAGTAATGTGGCAGTAGATAACGTTGAGCAGGCTTCATTTTATCTATCAAATATCTGACTATTTCAATTGACTGTGCAGATAACGGTACAATATAAGGCGGGATATCCTGTGGCCGTTTTCTATTTTTTCGCATGTTCTTTTGTAGTTGCTTAACCTCTTCGGGAGGAATAAGCCAAAGTCCACGATCTAAATCGAATTGTTCTGGTGTAGCAAGACGTAATTCACCCGTTCGAACTCCGGTGAGAAATAATAAACGAATACCAAGTTGTGTATTTTCATGGCCTGAGTATTTACGCAATTTACATAAAAATGACGGTAACTCTGACATATGTAAGAATGGATTGTGAATTTCTGGCGGTTTTGGTAGAGCAACTTCCTTCAGATCAGTGGCAGGATTAACGTCAAGCCCATCTATTTTCACCACAGCGTAACGAAATAATTGTCCAAGCCAACTGCGTGCTTTTTCTGCTGTTGTAAATGCTCTGCGTTTTTCAATCTTAGATAAGATTTTTAATAGATCTATACGGCGGATATCATAAATTGGCATTTTGCCAATTTGGGGCAAGATATCATTATTAAATGTTCGCTGAATTTGGGAAAGGGTGCCTTTTTTATCTTCTTTTAGTTCTAAAGACCTATATTCAGCCCATTTTTTGAACACGGATTCAAAATTATTTTCGACAGCTAGTTGGATAGCATAGCGTTTTTGTTTACGAGCGGCTTGAGGGTTTATTCCTGCGTCTAACAAAGCTCTCGTTTCATCCCGCAGGTTTCTAGCTTCTTGTAGTGACACTTTGGGATAGGTGCCAAGAGATAGGCGCTTTTGTTTACCTAGCCAGTAATAGCGGAAATGCCAAGATTTCCCACCGCTTGGAGAGACCGAAAGCGAAAGGCCATTATCATCTGGGAGTGTATAGGCTTTGCCAATTGCTTTTGCTTGGCGAACAGCTATAGCAGAAAGTACCATTATCATCGCTCCTGATTAGCATCAGAGCTGAATTTTGGTTCTCGGTGGTATTGCTTAACAGTAACAATCTGGAAACGAAATCACCCGCATTCAAATGGACTTAAACATGTACTTAAAGTGATCGGATTTGAGTGGATTTCGATAGATTTTACTGGAATAGAAAAAGATGAATTTCTTCTTCTTTTCAGCGTGTCATAGACATCAATATACGTCTATAGAACATGAATTGGTACGACCGAGTGGACTCGAACCACCGACCCCCACCATGTCAAGGTGGTGCTCTAACCAACTGAGCTACGGTCGTACAGGAGATAACATCTTAATCAGTAACGTTTTGATTAGAATGCTTTTCTTCATTCCAGCGTTTGGAATGGGCGCTATTATGGACGGCTCTGATGTCGGTGGCAAGCGCTTTGTTGACTATCCTCTTTCAAGTGTTGAATGTTTAGCCGAATTCGTGCGTTGAGGTTTACTACTCAGCCATGACGCAGTGTGTCGTCATGGCTGATGTCTGTCATTTTCCGATCTCGTCCTCTGCTGGCTTGTGATTAGCGAGCAGGGCGAGTCTCCTGGGTAAGGAGAGAACGGTCCTGGGTTGCGTCAGGCTGGGGCGAATATTCACCGCATCATTTTGCAACGACGATAGTGGCCACGCTGTTTCCTATCGTGTTGCACAAGGCAATTGCCATCGACATAAAGCGATAGACACCGAAAATCAGCGCCAGTCCTTCTAGTGGTAAATTACCTACCGTCGCCACGGTTGCCGCGAAGACCACGAAGCTGCCGCCAGAGACGGCTGCGGCGCCTTTTGATGTCACCAGCATGATGAGCAAAATGCCCATTTGCTGTTGCCAGCTCAGGTCGACACCATAGGCATTGGCGATAAACAGCGTACACATCGACATGTAAATGCTGGTTCCGTCGAGGTTAAATGCATAGCCTGTCGGGAGAATCAGCCCTACGCTCTGTCGTGAACAGCCAAAACGCTCCAGTTTCTGCAACAGCCGAGGTAAGGCACTTTCGGACGACGCCGTTCCCAGCACAATCACGATCTCATCGCGGATGTATTTAAGAAAGCGGGTAAGGCTGAATCCTGCAAATCGGCAGATGCAGCCCAAAATAACGATGATGAAAAAAGCGACCGCAGCATAGAACATCAATACCAGATTTAATAGCGACAGCAGCACGCTACTGCCGTTACTTCCCACTGCATAAGCGACGGAACCGAAGGCGCCAATCGGCGCTAATTTCATGATCAAATTGATGAACTCGAAGAAACATTCCGAAATGCGGTTCATGCCATTTTCAATCACGCTGCGTTTTTCATGAGGAAGAGCAAGCAAAGCGAAACCGAAAATCAGTGAGATCACCAGCACTTGTAAAAGCTGCCCACCAGTAAAGGCTCCAATGAAATTATCGGGGAAAATAGCGTAGATAAAATCCATGGTGGTGGTCGGCATGTGGCCTTTTGCTATGGCAGAGTCAACGGCGGCGGTGGCCGTCTTGCTGACATTATCAGCATGAATGCCAGAACCGATGTCAATGAGATTTGCCCAGCCGAGGCCGAGTGCGAGGGCAAAGGTCGACACCAGTTCAAAATAGATCAGCGCACGCACGCCGATTTTTCCTACTTTCTTGATATCTCCAGCGGAGGCGATGCCATGCACCACGGTAAAAAAGATGAGTGGCGCAACGGCGGTTTTGATGAGTTTCAGAAAGATGTCGCCGAGTAAAATTGATATTTTCTTTGTTCAGAGAGGCTGTTCACAGCCTGACTTGCGACTATACGTGTACGTAAATCTGTAAGGGGAGTGGAATGATCAAGTTGGTAATTACCGATCTGGACGGCACGTTTCTTCACAGCGATGGCGACTACAACAGAACCTTGTTTGCCGACGTGTATGCGTTAATGAAAGAGAAGCGCGTGCAGTTTGCTGTCTGCACGGGTAAGCAGTGCGAGCGGGTCGAGGCACTTTTTGGCGATGTTGCAAAAGATATCTGGATTCTGGGAGACAGCGCGACGCGCATCAAGTATCAGGGAGAGTACGTTTACCAGTCGCTCATTAAAAACCGTCTGGCCTTGAGTCTGATTGGCGTTCTGGAAAGCGTAGACGATCGGCATGTGGTCATCGGCTGTACCCCACATGGTGCAATGGTCAGAGAAACGATCGACCCAGCTTTACTGGAAAAGATAAGGAAGTCGTACACCAACGTGACGCTGATCTCCAGCTTTGCTGCCGTGACTGATGACTTTGTGAAAATCACAGTTTATGACCCGGAAGGGAACTGTCATGAGACGGCGAAGTATCTCGATGCGTTCCACGATCATGTCTATATCGTGGTCTCTGAAGCGGCTTGGATCGACATTGCGAATGTCGGTGTACACAAAGGGCACACCGTCGACATCCTTCAGGAAAAATTGGCGATTACGCCACAGGAAACGATGGTGTTCGGCGACGGCTACAATGATATTGAGCTAATGAGCCGTGGGGCTTACAGTTTTGCGATGCGCAATGCGTTTGAGGAAACCAAAGCCGCGGCGAACTTTGTTGCCCGCAGCAATGACGATGATGGAGTACTCAACACGATAAAGCTGCTGCTTTCATGAATTGAACCGTGTGAACCGATCCGGCAGCCGCTAGGGCTACCGCTGTGTTATCTGGCAATAATCAGATCCAGGTTTTTTTCGCTTAATGCACTTTGGCAGGCAGGGGCAATTTCATCATCGGTCACCAGCGCGGCGATCTCATCACACCCAGCGACGCGATAGCGCGCCAGAGCAGACATCTTATTGGCGGTCAGCGCAACGATCACTTCGCTGCTGCGGGTGACCAGACACTTTTTGAATTCTGCATCGTCATATTCAAAAACGGTTAGACCTTCATTGACGTCAAAGGCACAACCTCCCAGCAGGCATTGATCGAAATACATCTTCTCTAGCTGCCGAAGCGTATCAATACCAATTGCGCTGCCGACTTCTTTCTGGATCCTTCCGCCAAGAAAAATCACTTCTACATCCTGGTGCTGCATCAATTCTGTCGCGATAATGGGCGAATTACACACGGCGGTAAACTTCAGGCCTGGCGGGAGTTGCTTCGCCACGGCCAGATTGGTGGTGCCGGTGTCAAAGAAGACGCAGCTATTCGATTTTATCAGTGGGATAACGGCCTGCGCGATGCGATCTTTCTGGACCGCATCGATAGTCGCTCGACTGGCAAAATCGATGGCTTCTGGCGGCATAATGACCGCACCGCCGTAGACGCGCTTACAGGCACCGGATAGTGCCAGCTCCTTCAGGTCGCGCCGTATGGTGTGCTCAGAGACGTTCAATTCGCGTGAGAGCTGGGCACAGACGACTTTGCCTTCCTCGCTGAGGATCTGCCGGATTTTGGCTTGCCGTTGTTCGGGAAAGTCGGTGTAATCGAACATAAATGTCCTTGGTTAATCAAAATCATGCGTCACCAGCCGCCGATGGCAGGCTTCACTGCTGTTAGTGCCGTGTACCGCATGGAATCGCGCCATGGTAATCCGCCATTTCTGGCAACACAACCTCTCTACTGTGTTGCTCTGCAATGTGTGAGTCATAGTGTAAAATTTACGCGTTACTATACCAATATCACCGATAAAGAGAGAAAAACATCCGTGTTTCATGTCATTACCGGGCTTATCGCCCTCTATGTTATCTGGCGTCTGGTTTGGCGTCTGCGTGTCGGTGTGTCCGCCAAGCGTATACTGGCGGTGTTAGTGTTGTTGGCTTCGCAGCATCATCTGATTACGCGTACCTTTTTTGGTACGATGGCGTCGCCGGAAGTGCCCGCGTTTGTCCTGATGTTTCTGGGGTGGGCGTTTGGCGCGCTGCTGATATCCGCATTTCTGCTGTTGGCTGCTGATCTGCTTGGCATTGTGGGGCGTTTTTTATCCCGCTCGGCTGGGGATGTTCTGCTAAACAATAGGGCGCTGCGTGGCGGCATTGCCGTCGTGGCGATGGGGTTAGCGGCTATCGGCGTTTGGGAGGCAGTGCGTGTTCCTGACGTTCGCACGGTAGACGTCGAACTGAAGCAGCTACCGCCCGAATTGGATGGTTTCCGGCTAGTACAGCTAACCGATTTACATGCCAGTCGTCTGTTACAGCGCCCCTGGATGGAGGCTGTGGTGGCAAAAACCAATGCGCTTAAGCCCGATCTGACGGTGATTACTGGCGATCTGGCTGATGGCACCGTGAATGCTCGATACGAGGATATGGAACCGCTACGTAACCTGACTGCGCCACACGGCGTGTTTGCCATCGTGGGCAACCATGAATATTACGTGGAATATACGCCATGGGTGCAGCGGTTGGATGCGCTGGGTTTACGTCTGTTGCTCAATGAACATGTGTCGATCGGTCGCGATAATGCCGCGTTTGTACTGGCTGGCATCACCGATCGTACCGCCGCTGATTTTCAACAGCCGCTGCCGGATATCGGCGCGGCGCTCAATGGAATCTCGCCAGATAGCGCCGTTGTTCTGCTCAGCCATCGGCCAACGGGGGCGAAAGAGAATGCGCGTGCCGGTGCGAATTTACAGCTCTCCGGCCATACGCACGGTGGCCAAGTGCTGGGCATGCACTGGGTGACACAGCTGGCGAATGAAGGTTATGTGTCTGGCAGCTATGACGTGGATGGCATGCATTTGTACGTGAGCAATGGTGCGGGCCTGTGGAACGGCTTTCCGATCCGCTTAGGGAAACGAGCCGAAATTACCCAGTTCATACTCCGTTCATCTTCGCTGTAGGTTGTTTGTTGGGCGCTAACAGAATCTGCGGCTTCCCTAAAGAGGCCGCAATGATAATCAGGCGCATTATCGCTAGCGGTTCTGGCGGCGAGATTATTGATGCCGATAGGAAAAATGTGCGATTGAGCTGATTTTCATCAACTTAAACTATCGCAGAAGTTAGCATATACAATTATAAATTATAGGGAGACTCTGGCACTGTCTTGCATCAAGAAGAGGGAATAGGTGAAGGCTCCGTAAGGCTATTGGAGGACGACCCTGCCTTCTTGCGCAGCGATTAAGGCAATGCAACATACTGGGAGATAATGATGGACGAGAATAAAACGAAACCAGCCGGCAAGTGTCCGGTTATGCACGGCGGAAATACTTCTACTGGCTCATCAAACACTGACTGGTGGCCAAATGCCCTCAATCTCGACATTCTTCATCAGCATGATACCAAGACCAACCCGTTAGGCAGCGATTTCAGCTACCGCGACGCCCTCAAAACCCTCGATGTCGATGCCCTCAAAAAAGACCTGCATGCACTGATGACCGACAGCCAGGAGTGGTGGCCGGCGGACTGGGGTCACTATGGCGGGTTGATGATTCGTATGGCCTGGCACTCGGCGGGGACTTACCGCACAGCCGACGGTCGCGGCGGCGGCGGAACCGGTAACCAGCGTTTTGCACCACTTAACTCCTGGCCGGATAACGTCAGCCTTGATAAAGCGCGCCGTTTACTGTGGCCCATCAAGAAAAAATACGGCAATAAACTGAGCTGGGCAGACCTGATTATTCTGGCGGGTAATATCGCGTACGAATCCATGGGGCTGAAAACATTCGGCTTCGCCTTTGGGCGTGAAGATATCTGGCACCCGGAAAAAGACATCTACTGGGGTTCCGAAAAAGAGTGGCTGGCGAAGAGCACTGGGCGCTACGGCAGCGATGATCGTACCTCGCTGGAAAACCCGCTGGCTGCCGTACAGATGGGGCTGATTTACGTTAACCCAGAAGGGGTTGATGGCAATCCCGATCCGCTGCGTACCGCACAGGATATGCGCGTAACGTTCTCCCGTATGGCGATGAATGATGAAGAAACTGTTGCACTGACGGCGGGTGGACATACGGTAGGTAAAACCCACGGTAATGGTGATGCCAGTTTGCTGGGAGCGGCACCGGAAGGCGCCGATGTTGGAGAGCAAGGCCTCGGCTGGCATAACCCGACAGGGTCGGGCAAAGGGCGCTATACCGTTACCAGCGGGCTGGAAGGCGCCTGGACAACGCATCCGACGAAGTGGGATAACGGCTTCTTCCACATGCTGCTTAATCATGAATGGGAACTGAAAAAGAGCCCAGCGGGCGCGTGGCAGTGGGAACCCGTCTTCATTAAAGAAGAAGACAAACCGGTGGATGTTGAAGACCCGTCTATCCGTTACAACCCGATGATGACCGATGCCGACATGGCGCTGAAAGTTGACCCGGAATATCGCAAGATTTCCGAGCGCTTCTATCAGGATCAGGCTTATTTCTCCGAAGTGTTTGCCCGCGCGTGGTTCAAACTGACGCACCGCGATATGGGGCCGAAGACGCGTTACCTCGGTCCAGATGTGCCGCAGGAAGATTTACTGTGGCAGGATCCGGTTCCGGCAGGCCGTACCGACTATGATGTCGATGTGGTCAAAGCCCGCATTGCGGAAAGTAGCCTGTCCATTAGCGAGCTGGTGGCAACCGCCTGGGATAGCGCCCGCACGTTCCGCAGTTCCGATATGCGCGGTGGTGCTAACGGCGCGCGTATTCGTCTTGCTCCGCAGAAAGACTGGGTAGGGAATGAACCTGACCGTCTGGCGCGTGTATTAGTCGTACTGGAAAGTATTGCGGCCGCAACCGGGGCCAGCGTGGCCGATACCATTGTGCTGGCGGGTAATGTGGGGATTGAGAAAGCAGCGAAAGCGGCAGGTGTAAATATCACCGTGCCGTTTGCACCGGGACGCGGCGATACCACCGATGCCCTGACCGATGCAGAGTCTTTCGATGTCCTCGAACCCATCCACGATGGCTATCGCAACTGGTTGAAGAAAGACTATGCCGTGAGCCCAGAAGAACTGATGCTCGATCGCACCCAACTGATGGGGTTAACGGCGAAAGAGATGACGGTGCTGGTTGGTGGGCTGCGTGTGCTGGGAACCAACTACGGCGGCACGAAGCATGGCGTATTTACCCATCGTGAAGGGGCGCTGACGAATGATTTCTTCGCCAACCTGACCGACATGAAATACACCTGGAAGCCATACCGTAAAGACCTGTATGAAATCCGCGATCGTAAAACGGGTGAAGTCAAATGGACAGCGACGCGTCTGGATCTGGTCTTTGGGTCTAATTCCATTCTGCGTTCTTACGCCGAGCTGTACGCACAGGACGACAATAAAGAGAAGTTTGTGAATGACTTTGTTGCCGCCTGGGTGAAAGTGATGAATGCGGATCGCTTCGATCTGGCAGAGTAAGGCGTAGCGCTCTCCGTGCAGGCGCTATAGAGCACGGGGAGCATCATTTTTTACTGCTGCCCCTTTGTGGATCCCTGCTTCTTGAGATTAAGCATAAATTCCCTGAACGGGGCGGCAAATTCCTTAAACAACGGGTGCTTTCTATTCTGCATCATCACTTCACTAAATAGCTTCAGCCCCACCAGAAAAGCCTGCGTCTGTTCCGGCGTCATATCCATCTTGCCATCGACTTTTTCCAGTATCTTGAACAAGTCATCGTGAATCGAGCATTCAAACGACAGCGTGCGCTGCGGCTCTGCTTTTTCTTCCACCGTAATCTTGACGAACAAGCCACGTTTAGCGCGCTGCTGGAAAAAATAACGGCGAATTGTTCTGCACGCTAAGTCTCGTATCCGTTAACCCTCACTGCACTGCCGTGAAGCGCACTTGCTGTGCTACTGCACCGAGATAGCGCGCTTCCCCGCATAATTCTCCCTAGATTATCCATAGAAACGACAGCTGTACTGTGCTTTTCGGTACTGGCATGCATTTTGCTTTTCTCTATTCGGGACAGCACCACGCATGGCGCTGAACAACCTGAATAGCTGGCTAGGGTTCCGATCCATACCATATGGATGTCTGGTCCGAGAGCTGGCGACCTCCAGTTGAGGTTACACGGCGGGACAAAAGCCCGGGAGACAGCAACACCCATGGTGTCGCGCTGTTCCCGCTTTTTTCCTACTCAACCGGAGGTCTGGCATGAACCTATCTCGTTTACTGGGCGTTTGCGTCCTCAGTCTCTCAGCGTTGCTGAGCTTCCCTTCTCAGGCTGCGCCTAAAACGCAATTCAACGTGTGCTGGACGATCTATGCCGGATGGATGCCGTGGGGGTTCATCGGCACGCAGGGCATTATCGATAAATGGGCCGACAAGTACGGCATCAAGATTAAGGTCACGCAGCTTAACGACTACGTCGAGTCGATCAACCAATATACCGCCGGACAGTTTGACGGTTGCACGATGACCAACATGGATGCGCTGACCATTCCGGCTGCGGGCGGTGTGGATACTACGGCGCTGCTGCTCGGCAGTTTCTCGGCGGGCAACGATGGCATTGTGCTCAAAGGCAAAGGGAAAACCCTGAGCGATTTACGCGGGATGAAGGTCAACCTGCCTGAACTCTCCGTCTCGCATTATCTGCTGGTGCGCGGTCTGGAAAAAGCCGGATTGCGGGAGCGAGATGTCACGGTCGTCAATACGTCGGATGCTGATATTGTCGCCGCCTTCGCCACCCGCAGCGTGCAGGCTGCCGTCGCCTGGAACCCGCAACTGTCTGCGATTAAAAGCCAGCCGGACACCACGGAGGTCTTTCAGTCCGGCCAGATCCCCGGTGAGCTGATCGACATGATGGTCGTGAACACGCAGACGCTGCAAGAGAACCCGGCGTTGGGCAACGCGCTGGCTGGTGCCTGGTTTGAAATGATGGCGTTAATGAAAGCGGGCGACAAACCGGCGCTGGAGTCAATGGCCGCCGCTTCCGGTACGGATTTAGCCGGCTATCAGGCGCAGTTAAAAACCACCCATCTGTTTTATTCCCCACAGGACAATCTGGCATTTCTGACCAGCCCGGATCTCCCTAACACCATGAAGCGCGTGGCGGATTTCTCCTTTGATAAAGGGTTGCTTGGTGCAGGCGCACAGAGCGCGGATTTTATTGGCATGACGTTCCCTGGACAGATTACGCAGGGTGACAGCGCCAATGTGAAACTGCGCTTTGACGACACCTTCGTGCGTCTGGCCGCAGAGAACAAACTCTGACCCGCAAACTGGAGAGACTATCGTGCGCTTGATCAATCGCTACCCCAGCAGGGGCGGACGGCTGTTGCTGGTCCTGCTGCCGTTTGTCGTGCTGCTGGTGCTGTACCTCATCGGGTCGGCATTGCGGCTGGAGGCTAACCCCAATGACAAACTTCTGCCGAGTCTCGGGCAAATGGCCGAGGCGATTCAGCGCATGGCACTGACCGAGGACAAACGCAGCGGCGATTACCTGTTCTGGCTGGATACGCAGGCCAGTCTGGTGCGTCTCGCGCTGGGGCTGGGGATCGCCAGCCTGTTGAGCCTGCTGTTCGGGATTGCGGCCGGGGCTTTCCCGCTGTTTCGCGCGTCGCTCTCGCCGCTGATGACCGTACTGTCGATGATTCCGCCGCTGGCGATTTTGCCCATTCTCTTCATCGTTTTCGGGCTGGATGAACTCTCGAAAGTGATGCTGATCGTGATTGGGGTTACGCCGATGCTGGCGCGCGACCTCGAACAGCGCGCTCGCAACATACCGCAGGAAACGTTGATTAAAGCGCAGACGCTGGGGGCGAACAGTTGGGTCGTGGTGCTGCGGGTCATTCTGCCGCAGCTGTTGTCGCGGCTGTTGATTTCACTGCGACTGCTGCTGGGCGCGGCGTGGCTGTTTCTGATTTCTGCCGAGGCGATTTCGGCAACGGCTGGGCTGGGTTATCGCATCTTTTTGGTTCGTCGTTATTTGGCAATGGACGTGATTCTGCCTTACGTCGTGTGGATCACGCTGCTGGCATGGCTCATGGATAGGGCGCTGCGGTGGCTGCATCGCCGCTGGTTCCCGTGGTCAGAGGAAAGCAAAGCATGAGTTTTATCGAGATCGATAACATCTGGCAGGAATACGGCGACCACGTTGTGCTGGAACGGCTCAACCTGAACGTTGAGGAAGGGGAGTTTTGCACGATGGTTGGGGCATCCGGCTGCGGTAAATCCACCTTTCTGCGCCTGCTGCTGGGGCAAGAAACGCCCAGTCGTGGTGCAGTACGGCTTGAAGGGAAGCAGCTGCCCGCTGAACCGGATGCCAGCCGCGGCGTGGTGTTTCAGCGCTATTCGGTTTTCCCACATTTAACTGTGCTGGAAAACGTGGTGATTGGGCTGGAGATCCCGCGTTCCCCTTGGCTCGGCAGGCTGTTTGGAGCGCGTAAGCAGGCGGCGCGAGACCGTGCCGCGCGGATGCTGGAGCGCGTCGGGCTGGGACATTCCATGCACAAATACCCGAACCAGCTTTCTGGCGGCATGCAGCAACGGCTTGCGATTGCGCAGGCGTTTATTGTCCAGCCGCGCATCCTGCTGCTCGATGAACCGTTTGGAGCGCTGGATCCGGGTATTCGCAGCGATATGCACACGCTGCTGCTGGAGCTGTGGCGAGAAACTCGCTTAACGGTCTTTATGGTCACCCACGATTTGCCGGAAGGTTTCCATCTCGGCACGCGTTTGCTGGTGTTCGACAAAGTGCGCGTCGACCCGCATGCGCCGGAAGCCTATGGCGCACGTATTACCTATGACATCCCGCTTAATCAGGAGCGTCTCGCTACGCGCCAGCGTGCGCTGACGCTAGTGCCTCCTGCAGTCAGCGTGGCGACATCCCCCATTTAAGGAGCTTTCGGTTATGACAGCGATACAGACATCGACAGGCCGAACAACATTTGATGAAGAAATAGTGCCGGGCGGAGGCCATACCTCCTTCATTCTCAAACGTGGACAGATTCTGCGTATCGAAGATCTGGAAGGCGGCGGCAATGTTGGCCTGCTGCTGTTTAACGCGCACCAGACCAGCGAACGCCTGAACCTGCCGGATACCCTGAAAGGGCAACATACCGCCAAATTAACGGCTGGGCACTGCCTCTATTCCGATATGGGACGCGTGCTGGCGGCAATCATTACCGATACCTGCGGCTGGCACGACAGCTTCGGCGGTGTGCTCAATGCACAGGAAGTGCAGGAGAAATACGGGCAGGGGCGTTATCAGGAATTGCGCAACGGTTTTTTCCGTAATGGCATGGATAACCTGCTGGTCGAGATGGGGAAATGGAATCTCAATCTGCAAGATCTGCTGATGACCCTCAACCTGTTCAGCAAGGTCGCCGTGGATGGGCAGGGGCAATTTCATTTTCACGCTAATCATTCTCAGGCGGGGGACTATATCGAGCTGTATGCGCCGATGGATACGCTGGTGGTGCTGACTGCCCTGCAACACCCGATGGACCCTAACCCGACGTATGCACCGCGCCCGATAGCGCTGACCTGGAGCCGCTCGGAAGGCGAGGATGTTGCCAGATACTGCCGTGAGTTCCGTGAGGAAAATGCACGCGCGTTTCACAATACTGAACGCTTTTGCCTGTAAGGAGGCCGGACATGACGTTAATTGCCAGCAATAAAACGGCCGAGGACGCGGCATTCCGCCATGTGATCCCTGCCGGAGAACCCTATCTGTTTGAGGTCAAGCAGGGACAGACGCTGCGGCTGTTGGATTTGGAAGGCAATCAGGCGGTGGATACGCTGTTCTATCGCGTCGATGATCCGCGTGAACGCTATGATCCGCAACGCACGCTGCGTCGCCAGAATAGCGTCTACCTGACGACGGGCAGCGTGCTGTATTCCAACCTTGGCAACCCGCTGCTGACGATTGTCGCCGACACCTGCGGTCGCCATGACACGCTGGGCGGAGCCTGTGCGCAGGAGAGCAACACCGTGCGCTATGCGCTCGACCGGCGCTACATGCATAGCTGTCGCGACAATTTTCTCTGTGCCTGCCTGCACGATGGTCGCCTGAACAAAAAGGACATTGGTGCAAACATCAACTTCTTTATGAACGTGCCAGTAACGGCGGAAGGTGGGCTGACTTTTGAGGACGGCATTTCTGCACCGGGGAAATATGTGGAGCTGCGTGCCGAAGCGGATGTCATTGTGCTGATTTCCAACTGCCCGCAGTTGAATAACCCATGTAATGGCTGGAACCCGACGCCAGCGGAGGTGCTGATATGGAATTGATGTCGGATCGCGGCTATGAGAAACGTACGCGTTGGCAGCGAGTGAAAGCGTGGCTGGTGAGCGCGCTGGAGGCTCGGGCAAATCGCTATTACCTGCCGTCGGCTAACGCCCGAACGGACAACGCCCCGTGATACCGACTCGATAGCCTGTTTCAGTTCTATCTGTTTCAGCATGACCCGTTTTACCCGCTGTTTCAGCAGCACCTGACTGTTAGCGTGATGGACGACCATCATGCGGATCGCATTTTGGTGGGACGACCCGCCCTTGCATGAGTCTAGCGTATGTTCGACAAACTTCTGATTGCCAACCGTGGCGCAATTGCGTGCCGTATTCTGCGTTCGCTGCGCGAGATGAACGTCCATGGCGTCGCAGTCTATTCTGATGCCGATATCAGTAGCCTGCATATTCAGGACGCCGATGAAGCCATTAGCCTGGGGGAGGGCGCGGCGGCGCACACCTACCTGGATGTAGAAAAAATTCTCTCGGCGGCTCGGCGCAGCGGCGCGCAGGCCATTCATCCCGGTTATGGCTTTCTGTCCGAGAATGCCGCGTTTGCCGAAGCCTGCGAAGCGGCGCAGATCGCCTTTGTCGGGCCGACGCCACAGCAGCTACGGGTATTTGGCTTAAAACATACGGCGCGCGCGTTGGCGAAGCAGCACAACGTACCGCTGTTGGAAGGCACCGAACTGCTGGAAAATCTTGATGCGGCCCTCCGTGCGGCGGAAGCGATCGGCTATCCGGTCATGCTTAAAAGCACAGCCGGAGGTGGGGGGATCGGGATGCGCGTTTGCTATAGCGCCACGGAACTGTCCGACGCGTTTGAAACGGTAAAGCGTTTGGGACAGAACAATTTCAGCGATGCAGGCGTATTCATCGAAAAGTATATCGAACGCGCCCGACATCTGGAGGTACAGATCTTTGGTGATGGTCAGGGAGATGTACTGGCGCTGGGCGTTCGGGACTGCTCGGTACAGCGTCGCAACCAGAAGGTGATTGAAGAAACGCCCGCGCCCAATCTGCCGCATGGCGTCGCTGACGCGCTGTGCGCGGCAGCAATCAGTTTGGCTCAGGCGGTGAATTATCGCAGTGCTGGGACGGTGGAATTCGTTTATGACAGCGCGACGGACCGTTTTTACTTTCTTGAAGTGAATACGCGCTTACAGGTAGAGCACGGTGTAACGGAACAGGTCTGGGGCGTGGATCTGGTGCGCTGGATGATCGAACTGGCCGCTGGGGATTTACCACCACTGCGCGACTTGGCTGTGGGTCTGAACCCTCAGGGGCATGCGATACAGGCGCGCCTTTACGCGGAAGATCCGGGCAAACAGTTCCAGCCTTCGCCGGGGTTACTGACGGACGTTGCGTTTCCTGCCGCAGAAGGACAGAGCCTGCGTATCGATACCTGGGTGAGCGCCGGGTGTGAGATCCCCCCGTTTTTCGACCCGATGCTGGCGAAGAGCATCGCCTATGCCCCCACCCGCGAGCAGGCGATGGCCGGGCTGGATCGGGCGCTGGCGGATACGCGACTCTACGGCGTGGAACACAACCGTGACTATCTGCGTCAGATTCTGGCTGCAGAGCCGTTTGCCAGCGGCCAGCCGTGGACGCGTTGTCTGGATGCGCTGATCTATCAGGCGACAACCTGCGAAGTGGTGAACGCGGGTACGCAGACCACCGTACAGGATTATCCCGGACGCCTCGGATACTGGGCGGTCGGCGTACCGCCGTCGGGGCCGATGGACGATCGCGCATTACGTTTCGGTAACCGTCTGGTAGGGAATCCGGCGGGAGTGGCCGCCCTGGAGATCACAATGAACGGGCCGACGCTGCGTTTTAATACGGATGCGGTAGCGGCGGTCACCGGTGCGTCTCTCGCTATCGACTTGGATGGGCAACCCGTTCTGATGGATACTGTCTTTGCGATACCTGCGGGGGCCACGTTGCGGTTAGGTGCGGCGAATGCGCAGGGAGTACGCAGCTATCTTTGCCTGCGTGGAGGTATCGATGTGCCGGATTATCTCAGCAGTAAAAGCACCTTCACGCTGGGGCAATTTGGCGGCCACGCGGGCAGGGCGCTGCGGGCGGGTGACGTCTTGCACCTTGCGCCGCTGACGGACAGACGCACCGGCGATTGCCTGCCGGACGCCTTGCGCACCACATTGTCTACGGTGCGTGAACTACGTGTGATTTACGGCCCGCATGCGGCACCGGACTATTTCACGCCTGCCTATATGGACACCTTTCTTAGCACCGAATGGGAAGTGCATTTTAACTCCAGCCGCACGGGCGTGCGCCTGATTGGGCCGAAACCAGAGTGGGTTCGTGATAGCGGTGGAGAAGCCGGGCTGCATCCTTCGAATATTCACGACAACCCGTATGCCATTGGCGCGGTGGATTTCACCGGCGATATGCCAGTTATTCTGGGGCCGGATGGCCCGAGTCTCGGTGGATTCGTCTGTCCGGTAACGATAATCGAAGCTGATCTGTGGGCGCTGGGGCAGCTTACTGCGGGCGACCGTGTTCGCTTTATTCCTGTCGATCTCCCGACAGCGCGCGCACTGGCGCAGGCACGTCATGCGGAGGTGGAACAGCTTGCTCCTATCGCAATTGATTGGTCGCCTGCCGCGCTCATTTCTCCTGTGGTGTTGGATAGCGGTGAGGCGGACAAGCGGCTGGTTGCACGGCTGTCCGGTGATACCCATTTGCTGCTGGAAGTAGGCGCGGCGGAGTTGGATGTGGCGCTACGTTTCCGCGTCCATGCGCTGATGCTGGCGCTGGAGCAACTGGCGCTTGATGGCATTATTGACGTGACGCCGGGGATTCGTTCGTTACAGGTACATTATCGCCCTGAGGTACTTTCGCTGTCGCACCTGCTGGACGTGCTGTCCACGCTATGGCAGGACGTTTGCACACAGCAGAATCTGACCGTGCCGTCGCGGGTGGTTTATCTGCCGCTGTCCTGGGACGATCCCGCCTGCCAACTGGCGATCGAAAAATACATGACCACGGTACGCCGCGATGCGCCCTGGTGTCCGAGCAATCTTGAATTTATCCGTCGTATTAACGAGTTGGAAAATCTCGATGAGGTTTACCGAACGGTCTTTGACGCCAGCTATTTGGTGATGGGGCTGGGTGATGTTTACCTCGGCGCACCGGTGGCAACGCCGCTGGATCCGCGCCATCGGTTAGTCACCACCAAATATAATCCGGCGCGTACCTGGACGGCGGAAAACTCGGTGGGCATCGGCGGTGCTTACTTGTGCGTTTACGGCATGGAAGGGCCGGGGGGCTATCAGTTTGTTGGTCGCACGCTGCAAATGTGGGATCGCTATCGCGGCGTTGACGCATTTGATGGCAAACCGTGGCTGCTGCGCTTCTTTGACCAAATTCGCTTCTATCCGGTGTCGGCCGATGAGTTGTTATCCATTCGGCGGGATTTCCCGCTGGGGCGCTATCCGCTGCGGATCGAGCAAAGCGAGTTGGCGTTAAGCGCCTATCAGGATTTCCTGTCGCGGGAAGCGGAAGACATCGAGGCATTTCGCGTGCACCAGCGAGCGGCGTTTGAGGCGGAGCGCGAGCGCTGGCGTATTGCCGGTCAATCGGTGACGGATAGCGTCGACGTGGTGATTGAGGACGCGAACGACGCGCCGATCCTGCCGGGACAGGTCGGCGTAGAAAGCCCGATTTCCGGCAATCTCTGGCAGGTGACGACGGAAATCGGCAAGACGGTAGCTGCGGGCGAAACGCTGATGATTCTCGAATCCATGAAAATGGAAATCCCGATTGTGTCGCCACAGCGCGGTACGGTGCGGGATATTCGCTGCCAGCCCGGTGCATCTGTACGCGCCGGACAGTGCGTGGTGGTGATCGAGTCGCTGGCGGAATAACAGCGGCGCGCATGATTTTACGCCAGAGTGACACTCTGGCGTGACATTACCTATGGCAAGTTTGAACACCATGCAGAGTCACATGGATATTTTATTGACGCTAATAGTTGTCAGAGTGAATAAAAGTGAGAGACATACGGTTGCAGCCAGTCAGGGAGGAGCAAATATTTTCTGATGAGAAAGAGGCTAACGGCAAACGAGCCTATTGAGAAAACAATATGAAAGCCGATCCAAAAACTAAACCAAAACTCGCCACGATGAAATGTCACGTCTTTTCTATTAATTCTCTCGACTAACACGCCAGATTTGAGTCCGTTATAGACGTGACAAATTTCCCATATCCCACCACCAATGAGGAGCAGTGGTATGTAATCTTTTAACCAATCCATTGCAATTTACTCTTTCAATATTATTTTCGCGGAAGGATTTTATCATAACGGCTGGGGCGTCTATACAAACCTGAGGAAGTTCAATACGTTGCTTTGAGTCAGATCAAATAGGCGTCGCGACCATGAGGATAGCCAGAACGAAATCGATCTTACGTGGAGAGAATAAATGCAGTTACTTCAGAGGATATCGCCGATTATTTTCAGTAAGAAATACTGGAAAATAAAACGTGTAGAAAGCGGAAAATGGTGCGTTCAATTGGACTCGAACCAACGACCCCCACCATGTCAAGGTGGTGCTCTAACCAACTGAGCTATGAACGCATTAAGATACCGTGCTGCCTGTGTGACAGCGAGGCGAATAGTAGCGAGCAAGGGGAAAACTGGCAAGAGGAAAAATGCAATTTTGTGCTCTTGCCAGCGCGATTGCTGGGGTTGTATCCATTGTGTCGTTTTTTTCGACTCAAAATGGATAAAACGTTATCTAGCGAGCCGCGCGCGCTAAAATCTGTGCGACAGGCTGGCGCTGAAGAAAACGAATCCGCGTCACCATCATCACGGCCGCTGCCGTCAGGCCAATAATGAAGCCACACCAGAAACCCGCAGGCCCCATGCGCGGTACGACGATATCCGTCAAGGCCAGAATATAGCCGCTCGGTAACCCCAGCACCCAGTACGCGGTGAACGTAATATAGAAAATCGACCGGGTATCTTTATAGCCACGCAATACGCCGGTGCCGATGACCTGAACGGCATCGGAAATTTGATAAACGGCAGCCAACAGCATGAGCTGAGAGGCCATCGCCACCACGAGCGGGTCCTGATTGTAGAGCAGGGCGATGGGTTCACGCAGCAGCGTGGTGAAGATTGCCGTGCAGCAGGCTAACGCTACGCCAGCCATGATACCCGTGTGCGCGGCAATGCGGGCGTTCTCAACCGAACCTTCCCCTAATCGATGTCCGACGCGAATGGTGGTAGCGACGCCCACCGAGAGCGGAAGGACGAACATCAGCGAACTGAAATTCAGCGCGATCTGGTGACCGGCCACATCGACGACGCCCAGCGGTAGCACCAACAGCGCCACGACGGCAAACAGCGTGACCTCGAAAAGCAGCGCCAACGCGATAGGTAAACCGAGACCAAAGAGGCGGTTGAGTACGGCAACGTCTGGGCGGAATGCTGGACGATGCAGGCGGATGTCGCGTAGCCAGGAGGCGCGTCGGGTGTAGGCCATCATCAACAGCATCATGATCCAGTAAACCGATGCGGTAGCGACGCCGCAGCCTACGCCGCCCAGTTCGGGCATGCCAAATTTACCGTGGATAAAGACATAGTTGATCGGGATATTGATTAATAACCCGATGAACCCAATCATCATGCCGGGGTAGGTTTTGGACAGCCCTTCACACTGGCAGCGCAAAACCTGATAGAACAGATAGCCAGGTACGCCCCACAGCAGCGCATGCAGGTAGCCAATGGCCTTTGCCGCCAGCTCTGGTGAATCGTCGCTCATCAGGTTAATGGCATATTCCCCCTGATACAGCACCAGCATCGTAAATACAGAAATAATAGCGGCCAGGAAAAAAGCTTGTCGCACCTGATGCGAGATGCGATCGCGTCGGCCGGAACCGTTGAGCTGTGCGACAACGGGCGTCAGCGCCAACAGCAGACCGTGACCAAAAAGAATGGCGGGTAGCCAGATTGATGTTCCTACAGCAACGGCGGCCATATCGGTGGCGCTATAGGCACCAGCCATGACGGTATCAACGACACCCATCGATGTTTGAGACACTTGCGCAATAATGACAGGAACAGCAAGCGCTGATAATTTACGCGCTTCTGTCAGATACTGTTGCACGGATACCTTCCTTGAATGACTTGACGGCGGAATAAATAATTTAGATATAAGAAACAGATCGGGATAAAGAGAGAGTCATTGTAACGACTTAACGAAAGTAAACCAGCATGGAAGAGAATATATTCTTTTTGTTACGCTACGGTTTCGATGGCCATGCGGTGTGCGGTATTCCGGTTTGGTTTTCCGCGAAATATCGGGCACACTGCACAAAATCATTTCTTTGTTTTTAAGAGGCAAACCGTATGTTTACCGGTATTGTGCAGGGCACCGCGCCGGTGGTGTCGATTGAAGAAAAATCCAATTTCCGTACGCATGTCGTTCAACTCCCGCCCGACCTGCTGCCCGGACTTGTACCTGGTGCCTCGGTGGCGCACAACGGCTGCTGCCTGACGGTAACCGCTATTGACGGCGATCGTGTCAGCTTCGATCTCATGAAAGAAACGCTGCGATTAACGAATCTGGGCGATATTCATGAAGGCGATGTCGTGAATATTGAGCGTGCCGCGAAGTTCGGTGACGAGATCGGCGGGCACGTCATGTCGGGCCATATTATGTGTACGGCGGAAGTGGTGAAGATTCAGGTTTCAGAGAATAACCATCAGATTTGGTTCCGTCTGGCAGATGACGCGCTGATGAAATACGTGCTGCATAAAGGCTTTGTCGGGATTGATGGCATCAGCCTGACGGTAGGGGAAGTAACTCGTGGGCGCTTCTGCGTGCATTTAATCCCCGAAACGTTGAACCGGACTACGCTGGGGCAGAAACGCCTGGGGAATCGCATCAATATTGAAATCGATCCGCAGACCCAGGCCGTAGTGGATACCGTTGAGCGTGTGTTGGCGAGCAAGCAGGCGAACGACCAGAGCAAAGAAGAGTAATTTCTGCGTTGCCTGATTCTGTAAACCGGACGAACAGCGTCGTCCGGTTTTTTCTCTTTTGCTAGCGTGAAACACGTATTCCTCCTTCGATCCCATCCAGACTGAATACCACTTGCCAGAGCTGGAGTGTTCTTGCTCTGAAGGCTCCAGCACAGAGGTTCAGGTAGTAGCTGAACATCCGGCGGAAGCGGTCATAGTTGCGCGGTCCGACGTGTTCAAACATGCCTACCGACACCACGCAGTCAAATTGCCGATCGAGATCGCGATAATCTTGTAGATCAATCGTGACATTCAGATTCTGACGACGCTGTTGTGCCAGCATCTGCTGTTCTCTGGAAATGGTGACGCCATAAACTGGCACACCGTAGTGGCGTGCGGCGAATTCGGCAAGCCCGCCCCAGCCGCAACCGATGTCCAGCAGCGTCATTCCCGATTTGAGCGGGAGCTTTTCGCAGATCATCGCGAGTTTATCTTCCTGCGCCTGTTCCAGCGTCTGTGCTTGTTTCCAGTAAGCACAGGAGTATTGCATGTAAGGATCCAGCATCAGGGTAAAGAGGTCATTGCCTAAATCGTAATGTGCCTTGCCAACAATTTGAGCGCGTCTGCGGGATTGCGGATTCATGACTCGTGAGAGGGCGACTCGCGTAAGATCGTGCAGACGGCGGGGCAACTTCGCTTCCAGCCCTGCACGCAGGACGCGATGGGAAAACATATCCAGTCGTTCACATTCCCACCAGCCATCCATGTAGCTCTCTCCCAGCCCCAGCGATCCTTCGCGCAGAACACGTTTAAAAAAACCAGGATGGGTCACGCGGATGTCAAAAGGGCGAGAGCCGTTGATGGTGATATCGGCGACATCCAACATGTCCTGCACGATGTGGAACCAGGGCGCGATATCGTCATCCCATTCTTCTGTATAAGGTAAACCCATCATGTCTCCTTAACTTTATGTAAAAGTATCGTAAAACATACCTGGACAGCACTTATCGCAGCCGACGTATCGGCTGTCACCAGAGAAAATGAAACGCGGTATTAAATTTAGAACTACTTCAGCCAGCATACAAGAAAATTGGCTGAAGCAGAGAGGGAAGCGGACAGGAATAAGAAAGTTGTCTGTATCGTGTCGTCGCGCTTAGCGGCGATAGTCGAGGTAAGGGCCGTCTGCCACAGAACGACGTTCAATTAACGTCGGATGGACTTCAATGACATGTGCATCTTCCCGCTTACTGGTAATGCGATCCAGCAACATCGCGAAGGCGGACTGCCCAAGACGCTCTTTCGGCTGATGAATGGTGGTCAGCGCCGGCGTAAAGAAACGCGCGTGGCGCACGTTGTCATACCCGATCACCGAAATATCCTGCGGCACGCGCAGACCCAGTTCGTCTGCCGCACAGATGGCACCCATCGCCATGATATCGCCACCGCAGAATACGGCCGTTGGTCGTTGTTTCTGCGCGAGAATCTGATGCATGGCTTTGTAACCGGATTCCGGCTCGAAATCGCCCTGAACCACCCATTCCTCGCGTACGGTGATGTCTGCTTCCTTCAGCGCTTTTAAAAAGCCGAGGTAGCGCCCGCTGCCAGTATTACGTTCTTGAATACCGGGAATGGCGCCGATATCCCGATGGCCGCGTTCGATCAGGTAGCGGCCTGCCATATAACCGCCTTCAAAGGCGTTATCGATAATCGTATCGGTAAAGTCGCTATGCATCTGGCCCCAGTCCATCACGACCATCGGGATGCTGCGATAGTCTTCCAGCATTGCCAGCAGCTCAGGTGGATATTCGGCACACATCACCAGTAAGCCGTCCACACGTTTTTGCGCCAGCATGGAGAGATAAGCGCGCTGTTTACCGATGTCGTTATGCGAATTACACAGCACCAGCGTGTAGCCTTTGGCATAGCAGCTGTTTTCGACGGCTTCGATGATCTCGGCGAAATAGGGGGCTTCGCTGGATGTAGCCAGCAAACCGATTGATTTAGTGTGGTTAACTTTGAGGCTGCGTGCGACGGCGCTGGGCGAATAGTGCAATTCTTTGATTGCCGCCCTGACGGCTGCCTTAGTCTCTTCGGCGACGAAACGTGTTTTATTGATCACGTGCGATACGGTTGTGGTGGAAACGCCAGCACGTTTTGCCACATCTTTAATCGTTGCCATCTAAAAATGACTCCTGAACTTACCTGTTACAGACGTAAGTATATTGTTAATCGTTTGCCTACGTTTAAAGTTCTTCTTCTAAGCTAAAAAACAGAATTTCAGAAGGAGAATGCCGAATGTTATACCGAAGGGATCTGGGTTGACGTTTTTCGACCGATACGCAGCGCTTTCATAAACAGCGGATTGTGTCCGATTTATCATGAAAGGGAAAGGGCTAATTTATACTATTAGTGATGCATTGGTCCGAGATTTTTCACTAAAATTATGAAAGAATCGTAATAACCCTATTGTTTGTGGTTTTAACCGCCTGGATGGGTTCGCAGTAAAGGGCGGTTTCCTCTTTCAGATAAAATTTGTTCGTTAATAAGGAGTGGTTTATGGATACAGATCTGAAGATGTCTTTGCTGACAACGGTTGGCGCACTGGCGATGATCATTGTGTTCAGTTTTGTTGCGGTGCTGAACTAACCGAACGATGCCTCTGTGTGATTTCGGTATTCAGACACGTTTATGCTACAGCTACATAAAACGTGTCTGAATCGTTCTTCTTCTTCGATGCCGAATCCATTTCTCAACGAATTGTCTGTGGCGTTACTACGCGACGCGCGCCAACGTAGTGCTCCTGCCAATAATCTTCACTCAGTTTGCTGATACGAATATCTGAACCGGTACGCGGCGACTGGATAAATTTCCCTTCTCCCAGATAAACGCCGACATGATCGGCGGCACCGCGATTGTTGATGCGGAAGAAGACCAGATCGCCACTTTCCAGCTCGCTCTTTTTAATCGGAGCGGCATCACGCAGGTGATACATTTCATTGGCGGTACGTGGAATCTGGATCTTAACGACGTCTTTGTACGCGTAATAGACCAGTCCGCTACAGTCGAATCCGGTAAAAGGAGATGAGCCGCCCCAGTGGTAAGGCTTGCCTATTTGGCTCATCAACTTATTCATTGCTGTCGTTTTGGCATGTTGATAACGCTTTTTATGCGCCGCGCTCAGCGCCATACCTTTTTCTGTAGGCGCCGGATTTTTCTCCGCTTTTCCCTTGACCGTCGTTTTCTTCAGCCCGGTTTTGACTCTGGCCTGTGCGGTTGTCTGCTTTTCTTCTTCAGGCTTCAGCTTTTTGAGATTCTTTTTCACGAGTGCGGGCGTGCTGCTTTGCGTCCGTGACGGTTTTTTTTCTGTTGATTTGTTTACGCTGCGAGGTTTGGTTTTCGTGCTGACCGCGGCAGGTTCTGGTTTTTTGCTTTTGATCGGTGTCGGTGACTTCGCATTACCCTTTGTTTGACGGCTTTTCTTATTGGTTTCTTCAACGGCGCTTTTCTTTGGCGCAGAATGCGGGGTATGCGGTGCAGCCTGAACGACGTTCAGGGACAGATTGCTGAAAAATAATATAAAAAGAGTAATAAACAAGCGCATAATAAAAGTGACCGAACATAATCCTTAACTCGCTCAATCCGCACAGTATTCCTGAAAACGGCGGCATAAAAAAGTGGGCATGGTCGCTTTATTCATACAGAATAGTGAAAAAACGTTAATAGTTGTTTTTTCGATTGATTTATCAACGCTTTCTGGCGTTGATTTCATCAAGGGCGAATAACTTGCAGGGAAAATATCCCTACAAAAAATGGCGTTTTTTTGTGACTGGTGGCATCGGTACAATATCACTGAGTCAATGTCGCTGTCGTAGTACCTCTGACGGCGGCTCATGGCTAGCGTTTTGGACGTTAGCCATCCTATAAGTTTAAGGAAGCAAGAAGATGACGACACCGACAATTGAAAAAATTCAGCGCCAAATTGCTGAAAACCCGATTCTGCTGTACATGAAAGGCTCCCCGAAATTGCCAAGTTGCGGTTTTTCCGCACAGACAGTTCAGGCGTTGTCTGCATGTGGCGAGCGTTTTGCGTATGTTGATATTTTACAGAACCCGGATATTCGCGCTGAGCTGCCGAAATACGCGAACTGGCCGACATTCCCACAGCTGTGGGTTGACGGCGAGCTGATTGGCGGTTGTGATATCGTGGTTGAAATGTTCCAGCGTGGTGAACTGCAACCGCTGATCAAAGAAACGGCCGACAAGTACAAAGCACAGCAGGCCGATCAAGAGTAATGCGTTCTTAATGACGATGCTATACGTCATTACCGGAGCGTAAATCCTTCCAACGGGTGCCTTATGGCACCCGTTCTTTTATCTCTGATTTTCCCGTCTTTTTAGTCTTCGGCTGACGCGTCTTCCAGCGAATGTTCTTCCTGCGCAATCGGCCACCCACCCAGACGTTTCCAGCGGTTAACCAACTCACAGAACAGCAAGGCTGTCTGATTGGTATCATACAGCGCGGAGTGTGCCTGACTGGAGTCAAACGCAATACCCGCAGCAATACAGGCCTTGGCAAGGACGGTTTGTCCTAACACCAGCCCGCTGAGGGCCGCGGTATCAAAGGTGGCGAAAGGGTGAAATGGGTTGCGTTTCAGGCTACAGCGCTCCGCTGCCGCCATCATGAAACTGTGGTCGAATGTAGCATTATGCGCCACGATAATGGCACGGTTGCAGTTTTGCTCCTTGATCCCTTTGCGCACGACTTTGAAAATTTCGTGCAGCGCATCATATTCGCTCACGGCGCCGCGTAGCGGGTTGGTAGGGTCAATGCCGTTAAACGCCAGCGCGGCGGGTTCAAGGATCGCGCCTTCGAATGGTTCAACATGAAAATGTAGCGTTTCATCTGGCTGCAACCAACCGTCTTGATCCATTTTTAATGTTACCGCCGCCACTTCCAGCAAGGCATCGGTTTTCGCATTAAATCCGGCGGTTTCAACATCAATCACTACCGGGTAGAACCCACGAAAACGGCCGCTCAGGGCGTTCAGATCACTTTTATCAGCCATTTGTCTCTTAATTGTTAGCAAAACGCAGCGCGCATTATTGCAAATTTTGACTGGAGATGCAGCATGCCGTTGTGGTTCAAACCGCGAGGGGGACGAAGAGGGGGAGGGAACAGGTGCCGATGTAGCACCTGTAGCATGCGAGAGATATCAGTGGCCGATGCCGTTACCCGCGTGGGCATTTTCGATCAATTCAATTTTATAGCCGTCTGGATCTTCAATGAACGCGATGACGGTTGTGCCGCCTTTGACCGGACCAGCTTCGCGCGTGACATTGCCGCCTGCTTTGCGGATACGCTCACAGGTTGCGGCAACATCGTCAACGCCCAGTGCGATATGACCATAGGCGTTGCCGAGATCATAACTGTCGACGCCCCAGTTGTAGGTCAGTTCGATAACTGCACCTTCGCTCTCTTCGGTATAACCGACGAAAGCCAGCGTGTATTTGTATTCGGTATTCTCGCTGGTGCGCAGCACGCGCATGCCCAGAACCTGAGTATAGAAATCGATAGAACGTTGTAAATCGCCAACACGCAGCATGGTGTGAAGTAAACGCATAGTGTCCTCGTTAAAAAGTGCAACAAAAGGGAAGTATAGCGTTGTGGCTCTGCCGAGTCCAAGCTGTTGGGATGATGCTAAAAATGCGACACTATGGTGAGGTTTGTGTTAAAACGTACTAACAGGAGGGGTAAATAGCGCGGTGGGGCACTTTTAGGCTGCCGGGCGTGTAAAAAAATCGTCAGTTATTACAATGGTTATCTAATTATTTTCATTGTGACTGTCCGTTTGTGCTTGCCAGCGGTAAAGAACAGGGCTTCAATAAATAGAGTTGTAGCAGGAGGTGTTGTGCCAGAGCAACTAGAACTCTTTGTGGTCCCTAATCCATGCCGTGGTATTTGTCAGGCGGATGAAGGCGGGTATTGTCGCGGTTGCTTTCGCAGTCGTAATGAGCGCTTTAGTTGGAGCCAAATGAGTGATGCGCAGAAACAGGATGTGCTGCGTTTGTGTCGGCAGAGAATGAAACGCTCACAGCGTGCAGAGAAAACCGATACGCCAGCAGAATCCCGTCAGCCATCGTTGTTTTAAGTCATCTTGTCTTAGATGATCTATTAACGTGAAATTTTGTTTAAGCAACGCAGGAGCGTTCGATTGAATAAAATAAGCCTGAGATCATTTTTAAAAGACTTTTATTTGATAGAATCCATTTCACGGTGGTTCTATTTTTACAACAATAAAGTCGTTTCTTATTTTATAAATCAGAGTTGATTGCAATCCAGGGATATAACTTAGCGTGCTAACAATAAGGAGAGGTGATGGAATTGCCATTAGGATCTGATTTAGCCCGTCTGGTGCGCGTATGGCGTGCGCTAGTCGATCATCGGTTAAAACCACTTGAACTAACCCAAACACACTGGGTTACGCTGCATAACATATACCATTTACCCCCTGGTCAATCGCAGATTCAACTGGCCAAAGCGATAGGTATTGAGCAACCTTCATTGGTTCGAACACTGGATCAGTTGGAGGAGAAAGGGTTAATCACTCGCCATGTTTGTGCACACGATCGTCGGGCAAAACGTATTATGCTGACTGAATCGGCAGAGCCGATCATACAGGCAGTCAATGGCGTAATTAGCCATACACGTAATGAAGTATTATTTGGAATTACGCCGGAGCAGGTTGATGAATTAGCGCTGCTGGTTGCGCGCCTTGAGAAAAATATATTGGCATTACATGAGAATCAAGCGTAGCTAAATTTGGGTTGCGCAGAGGGAGAATTAAATCCCGGTAATATTACCAATATCTGTCATTGGTTATTCATTCCGGGAGTTGATTATTCGTTGTGACGATCGCCGCAGTTGGCGGCGATCGTCACACAGCATCAGCGTGGAGAAACGGTGATGCTGCGGCCATTGCTGGCCATAGCAACGCGTTGACCTACGCTGAATTTCGTATCGCCTTGTTTCTGTACTACCATGATAGTACTTCCGTCATCACGACGAATTTCCAGCTCTACGCCCTGTGTACGGTTCAGTGCACTTGTTGCGCTTTGACCCGCAACTCCACCTGCTACCGCACCCGCTGCTGTCGCCAGACTACGACCGGAACCGCCGCCGACCGTGTTGCCCAGGAAACCACCTAGTACGGCACCGCCCAGCGCACCTATCACGTTAGAATCTTCCCCCGCCTGAATCTGAACCGGGCGCGTAGAAACAATCGTACCGTAGGTCACAGTCTGTACCTGCTTAGCTTCGGATGCACTGTAAACATCACCTGAAAGTGTACTGGTATTAGCACAACCAGCCAGCGTGATACCTGCAAGGGTAACCACAAGTAAACGCTTCATCATAATACTAACTCCTTAATAGCGAATATGTCGGGCTGGCTCAGCCGCGGCCGACGCAGTGTTATACCAATAAATTATGGTCTGGCTCAGTATAGCATGCCACTCTTTTTACTCTTTTTTTCAGAATATAATAGTGCGCTTAAATTGCGTATAAACAGAGGAGTAAATCGCACGAGAAGTGGCTTTTTTTGTAGCAAATATTATCAAAACCCCCCATTTGGTTAAAAGCTGGCCCATGTGGCAAAAACGCAAAAAATTTAATAATTCAGCGTGTTAACGTGCTACTTTTATTCTCGATATAACGGTTATTAGCGGTGTTCTCTTTTTATCCCATAGGGCAAAGGCTACATAATGAGATCAGGCAGATATATTGGCGTAATGTCCGGCACCAGCCTGGATGGTGTGGACGTTGTGCTCGCCGCGATTGACGAGCATACGGTTGCTCAGCAGGCCAGCTACTGTCACCCGATACCGCAGGACATCAAAATGGCCATCCTGGGGATGTGTCAGGGGCAGGCGGTAACGCTGTCGGCACTGGGAAAGTTGGATACGCGTCTGGGTATCTTGTTTGCCGAAGCTGTACTGGCGCTGCTTAAAGAGACGGAATTGGGGGCTCAGGATATTACGGCGATTGGCTGCCACGGGCAGACGGTCTGGCACGAGCCTACGGGCGACGCGCCCTGCACGTTGCAGATCGGTGATAATAATCGTGTCGCCGCATTGACGGGTATTACGACCGTGGGGGATTTTCGCCGTCGGGATTTGGCTTATGGCGGGCAAGGCGCACCGCTGGTTCCCTCGTTCCACCATGCGCTGCTGCTACATCCTGTCGAACGGCGTATCGTGCTCAACGTTGGGGGAATCGCCAATCTGTCGCTGTTGGTTCCGGGTGCGCCAGTACGTGGTTACGACACTGGCCCCGGCAACATGTTGCTGGATGCCTGGATCTGGCGGCACTGCGCACAACCGTACGATAAAGACGCCGCGTGGGCGATAAGCGGGCAGGTTAACCCGCTATTGCTTCGTCGGATGTTAACCGATCCTTATTTTGCGTTACCGGCGCCAAAAAGCACCGGACGTGAGTATTTCAACCTGAGCTGGCTGGAAAGAATGCTGGCTGGGCTACCGCCAATGACACCGCAGGATGTGCAGGCAACGCTGGCTGAATTAACCGCGATGAGCATCGCCGAACAGGTACTGCTGGTTGGTGGATGCGAACGTTTACTGGTTTGTGGTGGTGGGGCGCGCAATCCGCTCATCATTGCGCGTCTCTCGGCGCTGCTGCCGGGTATTGAAGTCAGCACGACGGATGAATGTGGCGTAAGCGGCGATGACATGGAAGCGCTGGCATTTGCCTGGCTGGCTTCACGCACGTTGTCGGGACTGTCGGGCAATCTGCCGTCTGTTACGGGAGCGAGTCAGGAAACGGTGTTAGGCGCGATTTATCCGGTCAACGCGGATTAATCAGATTTTGCCGAGAGGTTCAGGTTTATCCTCTTGTTAAACTTCAAGGTGCGGCAGCGTCAGTTGCCGCCATTGACAAGAATGACAGGAGAAAAGAATGAAACGATTGCTGACGGGGACAGCGCTGATTCTGCTGAGCGGATGCAGCTATTTCGGTCATAAACAAACAGTGGAAACGCTGCATTATCAATGTGGCACGATGCCGCTAACGGTGACGCTACAGCAGGGCGGCGAAATGCCTTCGCAGGTGAGTTTCCTGCTGGATGGCGAACGTCTGGCTCTCCCTCAGGTGGTGTCCGCTTCTGGCGTCCGATACAGCAATGATATCTACACATTTTGGAGCAAAGGCGATCGCGCATTTATCCAACGTGGTGAACGGGTTATCGTAGACGACTGCGTGTTGGCACCGCTGTAACTGTACCGCACGTTCGTGGTGCGACTGCTGATTGCGATTTTTCGGGTACGGGAGCAAAATGGGATTTTCGCCCGCTTCTGGCCCGACATTGCGACAGCAGGACATTATGACTCAGGAACGTTCCCCCTCTGATAGTACTCCTCTTCAACCCGCCGATATCGCCGACATCCGCCGTGAATACACGCGTGGTGGGCTTCGTCGTAGCGATCTTCCGGCTAACCCGTTGGATTTGTTTGAACGCTGGTTGAAGCAGGCCTGCGACGCGAAACTGGCCGATCCTACCGCGATGTCCGTCGCGACCGTAGATGAGCATGGGCAACCTTACCAACGTATCGTTCTATTGAAACACTATGATGAGAAAGGCATGGTGTTTTATACCAATATGGGCAGCCGCAAAGCCCATCACCTGGAAAACAACCCACGTATTAGCCTGTTGTTCCCTTGGCATATGCTGGAGCGACAGGTGATGGTGCTGGGGCGCGTGGAGAAACTACCGGCGCTGGAGGTACTGAAATACTTCCATAGTCGCCCGAAAGACAGCCAGATTGGTGCGTGGGTATCTAAGCAGTCCAGCCGGATTTCAGCGCGCGGCGTGCTAGAGAGTAAATTTTTGGAATTGAAGCAAAAATTCCAGAATGGCGAGGTGCCTTTGCCGAGCTTCTGGGGAGGCTTCCGCGTCGTGATCGATTCTGTGGAGTTTTGGCAGGGCGGTGAGCACCGCTTGCACGATCGATTTTTCTATCAGCGGCAGGAAGAAGGCTGGCAGATTGATCGTTTAGCGCCTTAATCGCGAAATATCCGTGTTAAACGCTGGCGCTCCTATCATCAGCACTTTATCCTATGAAGTTTCGCGTTGACTGGGCATTGCACAGCGATAGGGTGTTTATAGCGTGTTGCGTAAGGTAATGCGGCAGTGAAATCATCATGCGGCAGCAGGCAGGTATGCTGCGCATTTCTCACGGCGTTGTGCGTATCCCAAAGAGGGAACGTAACGGCCTGTTTTTTATAAAAATGGAGTTATCGATGGCGAGTAGTAACCTGATTAAACAATTGCAAGAGCGGGGCTTGATTGCCCAGGTGACGGATGAGGGTGCGTTAGCAGAGCGGCTGGCGCAAGGGCCAATCGCACTGTATTGCGGCTTCGATCCCACCGCTGACAGCTTGCATTTGGGGCATCTGGTGCCGCTGCTCTGCCTGAAACGCTTCCAGTTGGCTGGGCACAAACCGGTGGCACTGGTAGGCGGCGCCACGGGGCTGATCGGTGACCCCAGCTTTAAAGCCACGGAGCGCAAGCTGAACACGGCTGACACCGTGGGGGAATGGGTAGAGAAAATTCGTCGTCAGGTGTCTCCATTCCTGGATTTTGACTGTGGCAAAAACAGCGCAATTGCGGCTAATAACTACGATTGGTTCGGCAGTATGAACGTGCTGGATTTCCTGCGTGACATCGGCAAACATTTCTCCGTTAATCAGATGATTAACAAAGAAGCCGTCAAACAGCGTTTAAACCGTGATGACGTTGGTATTTCGTTCACCGAATTTTCTTACAACCTGCTTCAGGGATATGACTTTGCCTCGCTGAACAAACAGCATGACGTCGAACTGCAAATCGGGGGTTCTGACCAGTGGGGCAACATCACCTCCGGTATTGATTTGACGCGCCGTATGAACCAGAAACAGGTTTACGGCTTGACTGTGCCGCTGATCACCAAATCTGATGGGACGAAATTCGGTAAAACGGAAGGCGGCGCGATCTGGCTTGATGCCAGCAAGACCAGCCCTTACAAATTCTACCAGTTCTGGATCAACACGGCGGATGCCGATGTGTACCGCTTCCTGAAATTCTTCACGTTCATGAGCCTTGAAGACATCGACGCGCTGGAAGAAGAAGATAAAAATAGCGGTAAGGCTCCGCGTGCGCAGTACGTGTTGGCGGAAGAAGTGACCCGTATGGTGCATGGCGAAGCGGGTCTGGAAGCGGCTCGTCGTATTACGCAAAGCCTGTTCTCTGGCGCATTGCAGGATATGACGCAGGACGATTTTGCCCAACTGGCGCAGGATGGTATGCCGATTATCGAACTGGAAAACGGCGCGGATTTGCAACAGGCGCTGGTGAGTGCGGAGCTGGTGCCGTCACGCGGTCAGGCTCGTACGATGATCTCTTCGAATGCGGTAACCATTAATGGCGAAAAGCAGGCCGATCCTGAATACACCTTCAGTGCTGCTGACCGTTTGTTCGATCGCTACACCTTGTTGCGTCGCGGCAAAAAGCACTACTGCCTGATCTGTTGGAAAGCATAAGCATCACCGATAAGGGAGCGCCAGCTCCCTTTCTTCTTGTAAGTTGAGGCGCACAGGCGCTGGCAAGGATTTGAGTTGTATCTAATGAAAAATATACTTTCCATCCAATCCCATGTCGTTTTTGGTCATGCTGGTAACAGCGCGGCAGAGTTTCCTATGCGTCGGATGGGCGCAAACGTTTGGCCGTTGAATACGGTGCAATTCTCGAACCATACCCAATACGGCCACTGGACGGGGTGTGTCATGCCCGCCAGCCACCTGACCGAAGTGGTTCAGGGGATTGCGAACATCGATAAACTGAAGACCTGTAATGCGGTTTTGAGCGGTTACATTGGTTCGGCGGAGCAAGGGGAGCATATTCTGGGCATTGTTCGGCAGGTAAAAGCCGCCAATCCTGATGCGTTGTACTTCTGCGATCCAGTGATGGGGACGCCGGAGAAAGGTTGCATCGTCGCGCCCGGCGTGTCTGATTTTCACTGCCAGCAGTCGTTGCTGGCGGCCGATATTATCGCGCCGAACCTGCCAGAGCTGGAGCTGCTTGGTGGCCGTACCGTGCATAACGTGGCGGAAGCTGTGGAAACCGCGCGTGCGCTGTGTGAGAAAGGGCCAAAAATCGTTCTGGTCAAACACCTTAGCCGAGCGGCTGCGCGTGAAGACAGCTTCGAGATGCTGCTGGTCACGCCGACGGATGCCTGGCACATCAGCCGTCCCCTGGTGGAATTTGAACGCCAGCCCGTCGGCGTGGGCGATTTAACCAGTGGCTTGCTGCTGGTGAACTTGCTGAAAGGAGTGGCCTTGGATAAGGCGCTGGAGCACACGACGGCGGCTGTCTATGAAGTCATGCTGGTGACGAAAGAGATGAATGAATATGAGCTGCAACTGGTGGCCGCTCAGGATGGAATTGCCAATCCGCGTCATCATTTTCAAGCGATTCGACTGTCGTAAAATGAATAACGCCCCGACTCTCGGGGCGTTATTGCGCGTTATCCTTTCAACCTTTCAACCTTAAGCGCGGTCGCGACGGAAGGGCGCTCGGCAATATGGTCGAGATAAGCCGCTAGTGCAGGGTAGCGGAACATGTCCAGTTTTAGCGACTGTGCCCAGCGCATCACGGTAAACAGATACGCATCGGCGATACTGAAACGGTTAGCGACCAGATAGTTCTGTTCACTTAACACCAGATTGATATAACGGAATTTGACCTGCAAATATTCCATCAACAGCTCTTTATACGTTTCCGGCGTACCAGGACGGAAGAGCGGCGTAAACGTTTTGTGCAGCTCAGCAGAAATGTAATTCAGCCATTCGAGAGTATGGTAGCGCGCCATGCTGCCGGTCGGGGCGATAAGGTTACAGTGTGGAACCAGATCGGCGATGTATACGGCGATAGCGACACCTTCAGTCAGAACAGAACCATCATCCAGCTCTAACGCTGGCACCATTCCTTTCGGGTTGATGAACGTATAGTCGGTTCCACGCTCTGTCTTTTTTGTGCGCAGGTTGACCTTCTCCAGCTTGAATTCCAGTTTGGATTCGATCAAAACGATGTGTGTAAATAGAGAACTGCTTTCAGCTTTATAAAACAGTTTCATGGAAACCCCTTTCTATTATTATTTTTCCATCAACACATGCGCTGATGATTGTTGAATAGCTACATGTCGTTTTTTTACAACAAAACGTAACGAGAGAGTGTGAGGCTTCTTGCAAAATACTCCTTATGTATGATTGTTGTATGAAATTCAGGCGATTTTGACCGTTCAGCATCAAATGTTCATTCGCCATTCCTGGGCTGTTTTACTGAGGTTAACGGCGAAGGTAAGTAAAGCGATGTGGCGGTCGCCATAGGCCGCTTTTGGCGGGGATGGGAACATCGACGTGATGGATCGCCAGAGTCACTTCGGAATTGGCAAGATCGCGATAGCCTGGGAGATGAGACGTTAACGCAGGGAACGTGCTAAATAAAGGACGCTGTGGGTTTTTGAAGCCTATGCGGTTAAATCAGCGGTGTAAGTGATGTTTTCCCACGTGTGATTTATCGAACTTAATTAATGATTACTACATTTTTTGATAGGAAAAAATTCATTAGTGACAGATTTCGTATTTTTCATGACACCGTCAATTTAAGTTATTTCCCCAAGGTTGGTGCCTTATGGATATTTAAAAATGAAAATAGGAGGGGTATGAAGAAACGTAATTTATTGTTACATAGACTAGGTTACTCCTTTATTTTAGCCTGTAATAAAATAGGGGTAGTCATGTTGAATGGTTTTTGTGGGGAAAGAATGAAATGAGTTAACTATGACGCTTCCTGTTATATCTTCTGTGTTATTTCTCGGCTTCTATTATTGATGGGGAAGCAATAACATTATCGATTAACTATTATTCTACACCAAGATACAGACAATATTACGACGAAAAATGGGATAAACCGCAGGATGATGACGAGGATGCATCGAACGGCGAGTTCTTACTAATAATGCGTATTGTCTAACGCTATTTGTTACCATGAGGTTACTATGAAAAAGAACAGCTTATTGTTTTTTATTGCCTTGGCTATTGTTCTCGGAATTATTGTCGGCGGGGTCTGTCATGCTGTATTAACTGAGCAGCAAGCCAAAGACGTCGTTTCCTACTTTAATCTAGTGACCGATGTTTTTCTTCGCCTGATAAAAATGATTATTGCGCCATTGGTATTCGCAACATTGGTCTCGGGTCTTGCTAGTATGGGGAATTCTTCCTCAGTTGGCAGAATAGGTCTGAAGGCCATGGTGTGGTTTATTTGCTCTTCAGTGGTATCCCTCTTTATTGGTATGTTGTTGGCAAATATCTTTGAACCCGGTGTTGGCATGAATCTCGCCATTCCAAGTACGCCAATAGCCGTAGATACTGGCGTAAACACTGGCGGATTTACGCTGAAAAGCTTCATTGCGCATATATTTCCACGCAGTATCGTCGAAGCCATGGCGAATAACGAAATATTGCAGATTCTGGTGTTCTCGATGTTCTTCGGTTCTGCATTGGCTTTTGTTAAAGGCCAAACCAAGCATGCCGTTACCATGGAAACGATGGTAGAAGCACTGGCGAAAGTGATGTTTCGGGTGACGGACTATGTCATGCGATTAGCGCCGCTGGCCGTGTTTTCCTCGCTGGCGTCATCTATTACGACCGAAGGTCTGGGGCTTCTCCTCGACTTTGGCAAAGTTATCGGCGAGTTCTACCTTGGATTAGCGCTGCTATGGGGGCTCATGTTTGGTGCCGGGACGTTGTTCCTCGGTAAGAAAGCAACCTGGGGTCTGATCAAACTGCTGCGTGAGCCTAGTATTCTGGCGTTTGCGACGGCCAGTAGCGAAGCGGCCTATCCGAAAACAATGGAAGCGCTGAGCGAATTCGGCGTGCCTAAAAAAATCACCAGCTTCGTGCTCCCGTTGGGGTATTCCTTTAACCTTGTCGGATCCATGATCTATCAGGCGTTTGCCATTCTGTTTATCGCGCAGGCTTACAACATCCACTTAAGTTTGACGGAGCAGACCCTGATTCTGCTGACGCTGATGATCACCAGTAAAGGTATGGCTGGCGTAGCGCGTGCCGCCGTCGTCGTGGTTGCTGCGACATTGCCGATGTTCAGTTTACCCGAAGCGGGCATTTTGCTGATTATTGGTATCGATCAGTTCCTGGATATGGGTCGCACGGCGACCAATGTGATTGGTAACGGTATGGCGACTGCGGTTGTTGCCAAGCTGGAGCGAAACCATGGACTGGAAGAACAAGAGCATGAGCATGCCGATGAAGACGCACCTGTGATGGCGGCCGAGAATGTCTAAATTCGCTTCAGGTTAATACACTGAGACAGACGGCCTTCGGGCCGTTTTTCTCTTCTGCTTTCGCTCCCTTCTGCTTGCTGCTTTTACTGTCTGCTATCCCCTTCACGTTCCTATTAGCGTTTATTTTGATCTACCGCTTTTCAATAGCTAACGGCTATCGCTGCATTCATATCGTCTTGTTGCAAAAACGTTATTTTTTGTTTGTGTTATCTTTAAATAAGACCGCAAGATCAGGCTGGTTATTCATTGATCGCCCGATGCAGAATAACGAATAGCAAGTTAATTTGGGAGGAAGCATGTCATCACACCTTCGCGACACTTGTCTGGACACACTGACGGTACAGCAGCAAATTTACCATTATTACAGCCTGCCGAAGGCGGCGAAAGCGCTCGGTAACATTGATAAATTACCGAAGTCACTCAAGGTGCTGCTAGAAAATTTATTGCGCCATCAGGACGGCGACACGGTCGAGCAGGACGACCTTCAGGCGGTCGTGGACTGGCTGAAGACAGGCCACGTTGACCGGGAAATTGCCTATCGTCCCGCGCGTGTATTAATGCAGGATTTTACCGGCGTGCCTGCCGTGGTCGATCTGGCAGCGATGCGGGCGGCGGTGAAGCGACTGGGCGGCGATGTGAATAAGGTTAACCCGCTGTCGCCAGTTGATTTGGTTATTGACCACTCGGTGACGGTTGATCACTTCGGCGATCGTCAGGCGCTCACGGATAACACACAGCTGGAAATGGCGCGTAACCGTGAACGCTATGAGTTTCTGCGCTGGGGGCAAAATGCCTTTAGCCACTTTAGCGTCGTGCCGCCGGGAACCGGGATTTGCCATCAGGTGAATCTGGAGTATCTGGCTAAGGCCATCTGGCACGAAAAGCAGGGCGATAAACAGTTCGCCTATCCCGATACGCTGGTGGGAACCGATTCACATACCACGATGATTAACGGTTTGGGTGTGCTCGGCTGGGGCGTCGGCGGGATAGAAGCCGAAGCAGCGATGCTGGGGCAACCGGTGTCGATGCTGATCCCCGATGTGGTCGGCGTTAAACTCAGCGGCAAGATGCGAGAGGGGATAACAGCAACCGATCTGGTGCTGACGGTCACGCAGATGCTGCGTAAACACGGCGTGGTCGGCAAGTTTGTCGAGTTTTACGGCGATGGACTGGATTCGCTTCCGCTGGCGGATCGCGCGACTATCGCCAACATGGCACCGGAATATGGTGCGACCTGCGGTTTTTTCCCCATCGATCAAATCACGCTGGACTACATGCGGTTGACCAACCGTGCGGAAGAACAGATTGCACTGGTGGAAGCTTACAGTAAGCAGCAAGGGCTGTGGCGTAATACCGGGGATGAACCGGTATTTACCAGCCAGCTCGCGCTGGATTTGGCGACGGTGGAAACCAGTCTGGCAGGGCCGAAACGCCCGCAGGATCGTGTGCCTTTAGCTGGCGTGCCAGAAGCCTTTAAAGCCAGTCGGGAACTGGATGTCAGCACGGTGAAGAATCGTTCGGACTATGAAGAATTCACGTTGGAAGGCGAAACGCACCGTTTGCATCAAGGCGCGGTCGTGATCGCTGCGATCACGTCCTGCACCAATACCTCTAACCCGAGCGTGCTGATGACCGCCGGGCTGCTGGCAAAAAATGCCGTAGAGCGCGGTCTGAAAACCAAACCGTGGGTGAAAACGTCGCTGGCGCCCGGATCACGGGTTGTAACCGATTACTATGCTAAAGCGGGATTGACGCCGTACCTTGATGAACTGGGGTTCAATCTGGTCGGCTACGGCTGTACTACCTGTATCGGTAACTCCGGCCCGCTGCCGGACGCGATCGAAGCCGCGATAAAAGCAGGCGATCTGACGGTTGGCGCGGTGCTGTCAGGCAACCGTAATTTTGAAGGCCGCATCCATCCGCTGGTGAAAACGAACTGGCTGGCATCGCCGCCGCTGGTGGTCGCGTATGCGCTGGCGGGGAATATGAACGTCGATCTGACGCAAGAACCGCTGGGTGAAGATCGTGACGGAAAAGCCGTCTTCCTGAAAGATATCTGGCCTTCGACCAAAGCGGTGGCAGACGCGGTATTGAATGTCAGCGCGGGCATGTTCCACAAGCAATATGCGGCGGTGTTTGAAGGCACGCAGGAGTGGCAAGATATCGAGGTCGATAACAATCCTACCTATCAATGGCCGGAAGAATCGACCTACATTCGCCAGACGCCTTTCTTTCTGGAAATGGGGAAAGAACCTGAACCGGTTCAGGATATCCACAACGCGCGTATTCTGGCGATGTTGGGCGATTCGGTCACCACCGACCATATCTCGCCAGCCGGTAATATCAAGCGCGATAGCCCGGCAGGGAAATATTTGCTGGAGCGTGGCGTCGAAACCGCGGAGTTCAACTCTTACGGTTCACGGCGCGGTAATCACGAAGTGATGATGCGCGGGACGTTTGCCAACATCCGTATTCGTAATGAGATGGTGCCGGGTAAAGAGGGCGGTTATACCCGCCATATCCCGTCGCAGAATGAGATGACGATTTATGACGCGGCGATGCGCTACAAGGACGACAATGTGCCACTGGCGCTGTTTGCCGGGAAGGAATACGGTTCAGGCTCCAGCCGCGACTGGGCCGCGAAAGGCCCGCGTTTGCTGGGGGTTCGTGTGGTGATTGCCGAATCGTTCGAGCGTATTCACCGTTCTAACCTGATTGGGATGGGGATTCTGCCGCTGGAGTTTCCCGAAGGCGTGACGCGTAAGACGCTGAAACTCACCGGGGATGAGCAGATTTCGATTACGGGGCTAAATCAGCTGACGCCGGGGGCGACGGTTGAGGTCAACATCACGGATACCAGTGGTAACACGCAGACCATCAGCACCCGCTGCCGCATCGACACCCGTAACGAACTGACCTACTACCAGAACGACGGCATCCTGCACTACGTTATCCGTAATATGCTGTAACGTTACTCCTGTTCAGTCCTGCCGCGCTGGTGCACTTTTCTTCTGCACCAGCGCACGTTTTCCCACATTAAATGCTCGAATCCTCAGGTGAATTGTGGTTAGGTAGTAGTGACGCTAACTACATGGGGAATAAGTAAAAATTATTGCCCATCCATGCCTCGGAATCGCGGAAATGCCGCTTGAAGAATGACGGGGATATAACAGGAGGTTATATGAATGAGTTAATTAAAAAACGCTTCAAACACTCGCTGCTGCTCACGCTGTGTACCGCAGGGGCGATGACATCGGCTTTTGCTGCCCAGGTTCCTGCTGGGGCGGTACTGGCGGATAAGCAAGAACTGGTACGGGGCAACGGTTCAGAGCCGGCATCGTTGGATCCGCATAAGGTGGAAAGCGATGTAGAAGGCCACATTATCAATGATTTCTTCGATAATCTGGTTCGCGTGGACGATGACGGCACTATCGAACCGCGACTGGCGGAGCGCTGGGAGAATAAAGACAACACGGTGTGGACGTTCCATCTGCGGCCTGATGCCAAATGGTCCGATGGTTCACCGATTACCGCTGATGATGTGGTTTACAGCTGGCGACGCCTTGGTGACCCGAAAACGCTGTCACCGTATGGTAGCTATGTCGCCAGTATGTATGTGAAGAATGCGGCGGATATTCTGGCAGGCAAGAAAACGCCAGATTCCTTGGGTATCAAGGCGTTGGATAGTCATACCGTTGAAGTGACGCTGGAGCATCCGCTTTCCTATTTCCTGGAAATGTCGGCTTACCATGTACTGGTGCCATTACCGAAAGCGGTGATTGAAAAGCATCCGGAAAACTGGACGCAGGTCGGCAATTTTGTCAGCAGCGGTCCCTACACGCTGAGCGAGTGGGTCGTTAACGAACGTATCGTCGGCACGCGCAATAGCCAGTATTGGGATAACGCGCATACCGTGATTAACAAAGTGACGTACCTGCCGATCAGTTCTCAGGCGGCGGAGCTGAATCGCTATAAGTCCGGTGAAGTTGACATTACCGGGCTGTTATCACCGATCCAGTTTGCATCGTTACAAAAAGAGTATCCGAAGGAGGTGAAGGTAGCACCGCAGATCGGTACCTACTTCTATCGCTTCAATACGAAAAAGGCACCTTTTGACGATCCCCGTGTTCGTCGTGCTCTGGATCTCAGCTTAGATAAAGATATCATCGCCAATAATGTGTTGGGTATGGGACAGACGCCTGCTTACAGTTTGATTCCTAAAAATATTGGTGGCTTCCAGCGTAAGGATCCTGAATGGGCTAGTTGGACACAGCAACAGCGCAACGAGGAAGCGAAAAAACTGTTGAAAGAAGCTGGATTTGATGAAAAACATCCGCTGAAATTCAACCTGCTTTACAACACCTCTGAATCGCATTTGCGTGTGGCGATCGCCGCGAGTTCAATGTGGAAGAAGAATCTTGGCTCAGAAGTGACGCTGCAAAATCAGGAATGGAAAACCATGCTGGATACTGTACGTATGGGGAATTTTGAAGTGGTCAGACAATCCTGGACGGGGGATTACAATGAAGCCAGTACGTTCCTGAATACGTTGGAAACCAATGACAGTAACAACAATGGTAAATTCAGTAATACGGAATATGATGCGTTGTTGAAAAAAGCGCTGACGGTGAAGGATAAGCAAGATAAAGAGGTTATTTATCAACAGGCTTCGGATATTTTAGATAAAAACATTCCATTATTGCCTATCTATTATTACGTCCAGCCTCAGATGGTTAAAACCTATATTGGTGGTTTTTCGCCTAATGTGCGCGGCGATTATTACACGCAAGACATGTACATCCTCAAGCACTGAACCAAATAAAACAGCCGGTAAAAACCGGCTGTCGTCATTGAAAGATACGATCCTGACGCGACGTGGGATCGCTATTTCATATCCAGCATGTGCCCCATTTTAGCGGCTTTGGTTGCCAGATAGTTCTCATTCTTTGGGTTGCGCCCGACGAGTAATGGCACACGTTCGACGATATTGATTCCTGCTTCGTTGAGTATTTTCACTTTCTGCGGGTTATTGGTCAGCAGGCGGACTTCATCAACGCCCAGCAGCTTGAACATATCAGCGCACAGTGTGAAATCACGCTCGTCGGCGGCGAATCCAAGCTGTTGGTTGGCCTCCACCGTATCGGCACCCAGATCCTGCAACGCATAGGCGCGGATCTTATTGAGCAACCCAATGTTACGGCCTTCCTGACGGTGGTATAACAGTACGCCGCGACCTTCTTCGGCGATGTGACCCAGTGCGGCTTCAAGCTGGAACCCGCAATCACAACGCAGGCTAAATAACGCATCCCCTGTCAGACACTCGGAATGCACGCGGGCAAGTACGGGAACTGAACCGGAAATATCACCATAGACCAATGCAAGGTGATCGTGACCCGTGGCGATCTCTTCAAAACCGACCATCAGAAAATCGCCCCACGGGGTAGGCAACTTGGCTTCCGCCACCCTTTTTAGCTGCATACTCTTCTCCAAAAATGCTGTATCCAAAAAGCTTTTTCTAAAAAGCTGCTTTTTAAAAATAAAAGTGCTGGGGCGAATCCTACTGCGCCCTATCGCGCTTGACTAGCAAAAAAGCCTGTCTAAGAACGTCACAAAAATTGAATTATAATGCCACCAGACTGCCATCTGGTTTCAGATTCGTTGACAGAACTGAGCGCTATTTTACGCCATACTGACAGTCTATGTCGGATTTTCTGATAGAATTGTGAAAGTTTTGTTGCAAAGCATCATACTGAATTATGGGAACAAACTATCTGTATTATGGGAAAAACTATGTACGAAATTGCCAAACGAACAACCATTGGTGCGGCGCTATTACTGATTATGCCAATGATTATCTGGGTGAGCGGTTGGCAGTGGCAACCGGAGTATAACGGGCTCTGGTTACGCGTACTTTTCTGGATTACAGAAACGGTGACGTCGCCGTGGGGCATTCTGACCAGCATCGTACTGGGTATTTGGTTTCTCTGGTGCCTGCGTTTTCGTCTGAAGCCCGCGCTCGGTCTGTTAGTCATCATGGCGATTACCGTGCTGGTGGGTCAGGGTATCAAATCGGTGATTAAAGAGTGGGTACAGGAATCTCGGCCCTATGTCGTCTGGCTGGAGAAAAATCACCAGGTAGATGACAGTTATTTCTATTCGTTGCCGCGTAAAGAACGTTCGGAACTGGTGAAAACGCAGTTGCAGGATCAAACACAGATTCCGCAATGGCTGCGTAGCCACTGGCAGTTTGAAACCGGCTTTGCTTTCCCGTCCGGGCACACCCTGTTTGCAGCGACTTGGGCGCTGCTGGGCGTTGGGCTGCTGTGGGCGCGTCGACATTATAAAACGGTGGTGATCCTGATGCTCTGGGCGAGTGGCGTCATGGGCAGCCGTCTGGCGCTCGGCATGCATTGGCCGCAGGATCTGGTGGTGGCGACGTTAATTAGCGGGCTGCTGGTGATCGTCGCCAGCTGGCTGGCGCAGCGCTGGTGTGGCCCACTCTCGCTCCAGTATGAAGAAATTACAGAACAGGCGGAGGAGGATGCCGCCGAAAATAAACCCTCGTAGTCGTTGAGTTGTTGTTCCTGCTGTAAGTTATACTCCATAGATATTCCCCTGTAGCGCGTACCATGCGGATGGCATAAGTCATCCGCATTTTTTATGTCGCGCCTCCTTGTTCGTCGCTCGGTTGCCGTTGCTGATACAACGGCAAAAATTCCTCTCGCCTCTTTTTTTTCCCGGCTCTTGCCGCTATCGCCTCGCGCAAAATGTAAACAATTTGTGAGCTGCTTCGCTATTCCTGTTTTTGCTGTTGGACAATTTTTCGGTTGGTTGTAAAACTTCACTTGAATTTTAATTCGATACTGAATATATATTCAAGTGATGGGGGGGGGATAACAATGAAACCTTACCGTCTGAAATCCTCCCTGCTGGCCATCATGTTTTCCTTTTCTACCGGTGCGTTCGCCGCAGGTAACGGGTTGATCGCCATTATTACCCCTTCACACGACAACCCGTTCTTTAAAGCGGAAGCCGAAGGCGCCAGAACCAAAGCTATCGAACTGGGGTACACCACGCTGGTGGCGTCGCATGACGATGGCGTCAGCAAACAAAATCAGCTGATTGAAACCGCCATTGCCCGCAAGGCGAAGGCCATCATTCTGGATAATGCCGGAGCCGATGGCACCATTGGCCCGTTTCAGATCAAAGCGGCGAAAGCCGTTGGCGAGCTTTCCTATGTCGATTTGCCTTATCCCTTCACGCCGGGCGTGACGCTCAGCGAAGTGAAGGATGCGTTGAAAGATGCCGGGCTGAAGGCGATTGGCATCACGCCGGAAATTTACCTGCAAAAGTGGTCTCGCGGTGCCTTTACCAACCCCGATCCGGCGGCCCGAGCCGCAGCATTTTAACTCATGCACGAATCAGCCGGCATTGTGCGTGAATTAGGGGCAAATTACGTCAAAGTCTTGCCGGGTCAGGATGGCTGGGATTATCCGTTCCAAGTTAGCCATAAAAACCTGTGGAAGCTGGCAGTTGATGGTATGCGCGATCTGGCGGGGGCTAACCCCGATGTGAAATTCGCTATTGAGTACAAGCCGCGTGAACCGCGCGTGAAAATGACCTGGGACTCTGCCGCGCGAACGCTGCTGGGAATTGAAGATATCGGGCTGGATAACGTCGGGGTGCTACTGGATTTCGGGCATGCTCTGTATGGCGGCGAATCACCAGCCGACTCGGCCCAGCTGATTATCGATCGCGGCCGACTGTGCGGTATGGATGTGAATGACAATCTGCGCGGTTGGGATGACGACCTGGTGGTCGGCACCGTGCATATGACCGAGATCTTTGAATTCTTCTATGTGCTGAAAATCAATAACTGGCAGGGCGTCTGGCAGCTCGATCAGTTCCCGTTCCGCGAGAATCACGTTGAAGCCGCGAAGCTGTCTATTCGTTTCCTGAAACATATCTACCGCTCGCTGGACAAGCTGGATATTCCGGCGCTCCAGGCGGCACAGGAAGCGCAAAATCCGTTACAGGCGCAGCGGATTGTGCAGGATGCGCTGCTGTCATCCATTAACGTAAACGAATAATCTCGCGGTGGTGCGTCAGACGTAGAGAGGGGAATCACTCTGCGCCTGACGCTATCGTTCTTGCTTGCTCATCACGCATGATGGGTACGTTAGATCAGTGTCTCGGCTGTTAACCGATCGGTAATCAGTACATCAACGTAATGGCCGATCAACGCGCCGCGAATCGCTGCACTTTTCTCGATACCCCCCGCCAACGCCACCACGCGAGGACATTGACGCAGTTGTGGCAGTGCCATACCGATCACCGGATCCTCATCGTCCTGCAATACTGGTTCGCCGTCCGCATTGTAGTAATGCAGGCACAAATCCCCCACGGCGCCGCGTTCGGCCAGCTGTTGCAGCATCGCTTCGTGATAGTAGTTACCGGAATTTTTCAGCAACTGCGACGGTTCCAGTACGCCAATACCCACAAGCGCCAGACTCACCTCGCTGAATTTATCGACCACGTTGGAAACTTCATCGCTGGTCACCAAACGGGCACGGTCTTCTACCGACCGTTCAATACTCTGTGCGGGCAAGAGGTAAGCGGGGCAACTGAGCTGATTGGCTAAGGTTTGCGTCAGGATCGTCGCTTGCACGTTGCCGTTCGGCCCTACGCCGCCTAACAATTGGATGACGCCCTGAGCCTTGACGCTCTGCGGATGCAGGCTGTCCACCATCGCCCGCAGTGTGCTGCTCCAGGATGAAATACCCACCAGATCGTCAGGACGGATACTGGTTTGGACATAGTGTGCGGCCGCAGAGCCAATCGCCTGCTTGATTTTCGTCAGCGTGGCGTTATCGGCGACATCCACCACGATAGCCTGATCGATGCCGTAGCGCTTCTGAATCGCCGCTTCCAACCCCATGAACATGTTCGGGGGTTGAATTACGCTGATTTTGACCACACCTTCTTTAACACAGCGCGTGATGGCGCGGGAGACAAAAGATTGTGACAAATGGAGTGAGGCAGCAATTTCTGCTTGTTTCATCCCTTCGCTATAATAGAGCGTAGCGATCTTGACCAATAATCGCTGTTCGTCCTGCTTTGACATGACTTTTCCCCTTGCTGACTTGCTGCTGTCATTTTTATTCAGCACAGAATAAATAACAAGCGCAGACGGCAGCGGAGCACGGTTCTTGTTTTTGACTTTTGTACAGTGGAAGTGTGGTGATAAGTGCGGCGACAAAAAATCGGGTTGACGCTGTGATTTCCCTGTCCGTGCCGGACATGGTAATTTAATGGGGTTTGTCGCCAAAATTTGGCATAATTCATCCGGTTAATGGATATCACAGGAAGGACAATGTGAAATATTTGCTGATTTTTTTACTCGTGCTGGCGATATTCATCATTTCTGTCACACTGGGGGCGCACAACGATCAGGTTGTGACATTTAACTACCTGCTGGCTCAGGGGGATTATCGCATCTCCACGCTGCTTGCCACGATGTTTGCTCTGGGCTTTGCCCTTGGCTGGGTTATCTGTGGTCTGTTTTATCTGCGTCAGCGCATTGCGCTTGGCCGTGCACAACGTAAAATCAAGCGTCTGGAACAACAGCTTTCTACCTCCACCGAGGAGAACGTGGCGCCAGTGCAGACGGCCACCCACTAAGGAATCCTCTCTATGTTAGAACTGCTGTTTCTGTTGCTGCCCGTGGCCGCCGCGTACGGCTGGTACATGGGGCGCAGAAGTGCGCAGCAGGACAAAGATCAGGAGTCCAACCGCCTGTCCCGTGAGTATGTCACCGGGGTTAACTTCCTTTTGTCCAATCAGCAGGATAAGGCGGTTGAGCTGTTCCTCGACATGCTCAAGGATGACAGCAACACCTTTGAAGCCCACCTCACGCTCGGTAATCTGTTCCGTTCGCGCGGCGAAGTCGATCGTGCGATACGCATCCATCAGGCGCTGACCGAAAGCGCATCGCTAACCTTTGAACAACGCCTGCTGGCGGTGCAACAACTGGGCCGTGATTACATGGCCGCCGGGTTGTACGACCGCGCTGAAGAAAGCTTCAACCAACTCGTGGATGAAGAGGATTTTCGGCGCAGCGCCTTGCAACAGCTATTACAGATCTATCAGGCAACCAGCGACTGGCCAGCGGCGATTGAGATTGCCGATAAGTTGGTGAAGATGGGAAAAGATCAGCTCCGTGTGGATATCGCCCATTTTTATTGCGAATTGGCGCTGTTGGCGATGGGCAGCGACGATCTGGATAAAGCGTTAACGCTGCTTAAAAAAGGTGCCGCGGCCGACAATCAGTGCGCCCGCGCATCTATCATGATGGGGCGTATTTACATGGCACAGCAGGATTATTCGCGTGCCGTGGAAGCGCTGCGACAGGTTCTCGATCAGGATAAAGAGCTGGTCAGTGAAACGCTGCCGATGCTACAGGAGTGCTATCAGCATTTAGATAAGCCTTTGGATTGGGCGAATTTCCTCAAACGCTGTGTAGAAGAAAATACCGGTGCAACGGCGGAATTGATGCTGGCCGACATCCTTGAAAGAGAAGAGGGGGCTGAGGTTGCACAGGCTTATATCAACCGTCAGCTTCAGCGTCACCCCACAATGCGCGTATTCCATCGCCTGATGGATTTTCACCTGCACGAAGCGGAAGACGGGCGAACAAAAGAAAATCTTCAGGGGTTGCGCGACATGGTGGGCGAACAGATTCGCACCAAACCCCGCTACAGTTGCCGCAAGTGTGGCTTCACGTCACAATCACTCTATTGGCAGTGTCCTTCCTGCCGTACCTGGGCCAGCATAAAACCGATCCGTGGGCTCGACGGTCAGTAACGCTTCACTATATCGCATGGATGTTATTTAATGTTTTTTAGTTACAACATACTATAAGCTGTGCGCGATTTCGGTTCCAGCCAGCCTCTTTAACCGCATTGGTCTTCAGGTGGCTGGGATTTCAAGGGCGGGGCATGTAGAATGCGGCGGGAATTTTGGCTTCGCAAGAGACTGGGTGACGAATGAAAAACGAGAATCTACAGAAAAAGAATCAAACGGTATCATCCCCAATTGTGGTCGCGCTGGACTATGCCAGTCAGCAAGCGGCGTTGTCGTTTGTTGACCGTATCGATCCGCAGGATTGCCGCTTGAAGGTAGGCAAAGAGATGTTTACCTTGTTCGGGCCACAGTTCGTGCAGACGCTACAACAGCGCGGTTTTGATGTGTTTCTCGATCTGAAATTCCACGATATCCCGAACACCGTCGCTCACGCCGTTGCGGCCGCGGCCGATCTTGGCGTGTGGATGGTGAATGTCCACGCCAGCGGTGGTTCGCGCATGATGGCGGCGGCAAAAGAGGCGCTGGTGCCGTTTGGTAAAGATGCACCGCTGCTGATTGCCGTGACCGTGCTAACCAGCATGGACGAAGACGATCTGCGCGGGCTTGGTATTACCGTCAGTCCTGCGGAGCAGGCGGAAAAGCTGGCCGTGCTAACGCATAACAGCGGGCTGGATGGCGTGGTGTGCTCCGCACATGAAGCGCAGCGGTTGAAGCAGGTATGCGGGCAGGCATTTAAGCTGGTCACGCCAGGAATTCGTCCCGCAGGCAGCGATGTTGGCGATCAGCGCCGCATCATGACGCCGATTCAGGCGCAGCAGGCTGGCGTAGACTATATGGTGATTGGACGTCCGATCACCCAATCGGCAGACCCTGCGCAGACGCTCCGCGAGATTCGCGCCTCATTGTTAAACGGGGCTGCCTCATGAGCATGCGTCGTGATGAGAATAGCCAACTGGTTTACTCCACGGAAACCGGGCGTATTAAGCCAGAAGAAGAAAAGGCCGTTCGGCCAAAAGGCGATGGCATTGTGCGTATCCAGCGTCAGACGAGCGGACGCAAAGGGAAGGGCGTATGCCTGATCAGCGGTCTCGATCTGGATGATGTCGCGCTGGATAAGTTGGCGGCTGAATTGAAGAAAAAATGCGGCTGCGGCGGTGCAGTGAAAGACGGTGTGATCGAAATCCAGGGAGATAAACGCGATCTACTAAAACAGCTGCTGGAAGCGAAAGGCATGAAGGTTAAGCTGGCTGGTGGCTGAAGTATGCCAGAGGCAGATAAGAGATAGATAAAAGCAGCAGGTTTACTCCCGTGAACCTGCTGCTCATGAATTCGTTAGTCGACCTGACGGCCAATCAGTCCGCCGATAGCTGCACCGCCCAGCGTTCCTAATGTTCCGCCATCCGTTAAGATAGCGCCACCTACCGCACCGGCACCGGCACCAATCGCGGTATTACGGTCACGTTTAGACATGTTTGAACAGCCTGCGAGTGTAACGGCAAGCGTAATTGCCAGAGCGGCTGTTGCAAAACGTTTGTTTAATTTCATCTTTTTCCCCTTCTGCTCTTGGCCTCACGTTTCTTGTGAGGAAATATCGAACAACGTGCCTTTTACGGTATTAAATAAAGAAACCGAGCCTTTTACTGCTTGATGACAAGTATAATCATCGGAAAAAACTGCAACAGGTAAAAACTCTTAATTCCCTTTCGTTATGTTAAAGATAGCAATAATTGATAAAATTGGCTGTTTTTTGCGCAATTCTGTGGTGTGTCTCTTTCTTTTTCCCATAGCAGAACACCGCTAGGTCTTTAGCGATTTAGCCCATAGCGACCCGCTCGTCAGGCCGCGAAAATGGTGTTATCGCGCCGATGGGAGGCTGATATGTTAGAAACGCTAAAAAAACAGGTGTTGGAAGCCAACTTGGCTTTGCCGCAGCACAATCTGGTGACGTTTACCTGGGGAAATGTCAGCGCGGTAGATCGGCATCATGGCCTTATGGTGATCAAACCTTCCGGCGTGGAGTATTCAGCCATGACGCTGGAAGAGATGGTTGTCGTTGAATTGGAAAGCGGCAAGGTGGTAGAGGGCACGAAGAAACCGTCGTCAGATACCGATACCCACCGTGTACTGTATCTGGCGTTTGCCGATATCGGCGGTATTGTGCATACCCATTCTCGCCATGCCACGATCTGGGCGCAGGCCGGTAAAGATATCCCCGCTTGGGGAACGACGCACGCAGACTACTTTTATGGCCCCATTCCCTGTACGCGCCTGATGACGGATGAAGAAATCAACGGACGCTATGAATGGGAAACCGGGCAAGTGATCGCCGAAACGTTCCGCCAGCGTGGCATTTCTCCGGTAGATGTCCCCGCCGTATTAGTTAACTCGCACGGCCCCTTTGCGTGGGGGAAAGATGCAGACAATGCGGTGCACAACGCCGTTGTTCTGGAAGAACTTGCCTACATGGGAATTTTCTCGCGCCAGTTAACGCCTCAGTTGGGTGAGATGCAGCAAACGCTGTTGGATAAACACTATTTACGCAAGCACGGTAAGAACGCGTATTACGGGCAATAAACCGCCGCGATTCCTTTCACTTTCTAGGTAACACCTTAGCGCCGCAAATGCGGCGCTATCGTTATTGATTACGTTGCTGAATGGCACGCCATAAAAAACCCCTCCATGAAGGATAATACTGTTCACTTAAGCGTGGATTTAGGGGGAAACACGGTGATGAGGTTCCCGCAGGGATACCTCGCACCGTGGTAGCCCCCGGTATCTCGATTCTTAAACGATCGGCATTACTCCATGAAGGAGGGATTGAGGAAAACGTGACGACGTTTTAAGGTTGTGCGCCGTCCCGTAATACTATCGGCGTCTCTTTTGCCGTTGGGACATCGCTGTTCAGCGCCCGGCGAATGACGAAGAACGCGGAAACCAGCATCGTTACCGCTACCAGCATGAAGAACCCGCACAACGCAGCATTGATCTGGTTACTGAAGACGATGGTTTCCATGTCTTTAATCGATTTGGCCGGGGCGATCAGCGTGTTTTGCTCAATACCCGCCGCGAAGCGTTTTGCCTGTGCCAGAAAACCGATGCTGGGCTTTTCATGGAAGATTTTTTGCCAACCTGCCGTCATCGAGGTAATAAACAGCCAGACGGTAGGGACGATAGTCACCCACGCATAGCGCTGTTTCTTCATCTTAAACAACACCACGGTGCCGAGAATTAACGCCATCGAGGCTAGCATCTGGTTACCGATACCGAACAGCGGCCAGAGCGTATTGATCCCGCCCAGTGGATCGATAACACCCTGATAGACGAAGAATCCCCAACCGGAAACGGCGACGGTCGTACCGGCCAGATTACCCAGCCAGGAGTGGCTGTTGGCCAGTCTGGGAATCGCAATACCGACCAGATCCTGCACCATGAAGCGACAGGCGCGCGTCCCGGCGTCTACTGCGGTCAGAATGAACAGGGCTTCAAACAGAATCGCGAAGTGATACCAGAATGCCATCATCGCCCGGCTGTTAAAGATTTCGGTGATGATGTAGGCCATGCCTACCGCGAAGGTTGGCGCACCGCCCGCGCGGGAAAGAATCGAGGCTTCGCCCACGTCATGGGCAATCGCGCTCAATTCCTGTGGGGTGATGACAAATCCCCAGCTATTGATGGCCTGCGAGGCGCTCTCAACCGTGGTGCCGATCAGCGCGGCAGGTGAGTTCATGGCAAAGTAGATGCCCGGTTCGATAACTGAAGCACAAATCAACGCCATGATGGCGACGAAGGATTCCATCAGCATGGCACCATAGCCAATGAAACGGATGTGGCTTTCACGTTCAACCAGTTTCGGCGTGGTGCCGCTGGAAACCAGGGCGTGGAAGCCCGAAATCGCGCCACAGGCGATAGTAATAAACAAGAAGGGGAACAGCGTACCGGAGAAGACCGGGCCGGTGCCATCAATAAAGCGGGAAACGGCGGGCATTTTAATTTCCGGCATCGCGAATACGATACCGAAGGCCAGCCCGATAATGACCCCGATTTTCAGGAAGGTAGAGAGATAATCACGCGGCGCCAGCAGCAGCCAGACTGGCAGCACAGAAGCGATGAAGCCGTAAATCACCAGAATCCAGGTGAGCGACGTGCCTTTCAGCGTGAAGAACGGCCCCCAGTAGGGATGCGCGGCAATGTTACCGCCATACACAATCGCCAGCATCATCAGCACAAAACCAATGATAGACACTTCTGCGATCTTACCCGGACGTAAAAAGCGCATGTAAACGCCCATAAAGAGCGCGATAGGGATAGTGGCGGCGATGGTGAACAGCCCCCACGGACTTTCCGCCAGCGCCTTAACGACGACCAGCGCCAGCGCCGAGAGAATGATGATCATCACGCCCAACGCACCGAGCATGGTGATGATACCCGCGAACGCCCCGAGTTCCTGTTTCGCCATCTCGCCCAAAGAACGCCCATCCCGGCGGGTGGAGATAAATAGCACCAGGAAGTCTTGTACGGCACCTGCCAGCATAACGCCGACCAGAATCCAGATTGTTCCGGGAAGGAAGCCCATCTGCGCGGCGAGGATCGGCCCAACCAGCGGCCCGGCTCCGGCGATGGCGGCGAAGTGGTGGCCGAACAGGACCCATTTATTGGTGGGAACGTAGTCCAGACCGTCGTTATGACGCTCCGCCGGTGTCAGGCGGCGATCGTCGAGCTCAAAGACTTTTTTGGCGATAAACAGACTGTAAAAGCGATAGGCAATGCTGTAACACGATACAGCAGCGACGACTAACCACACGGCATTGACGTGTTCACCGCGGCTCAGTGCCAGCGTAGCGAACGCAAAGGCGCCCGCCAGGCCGACTAGCAGCCAGATCACAATGCTCTTTACGTTATTCATAACAACGGCTCCTTCGTTATTCAGAACGGGTATACCGTTAATACTTCAAGCTGCATGTGCGTTGGCTTCTCTTACTCACCCCAGTCACTTACTTGTGTAAGCTCCTGGGGATTCATGCGTTTGCCGCCTTCCTGCAACTCGAATTATTTGGGGTATATGGCGCGAGTGTTAATACAATTTAACAATAGTGGGTTTAATGGCGAAGAGAAGGGAATGGATGAGAAAATGTGAGCGAAGGTGAATTTTTGTAAAGAAAATTAAAGCCCAAACAAGGGGTAACGTGCTGACTCGGTAAAAAAGCTGCCTCAGCTCGATGACGAATCAGCGTTGACGTGCGATGACAATCGTGGCGCTATGCAGGCTACTGGAACTAGCAATGCGCGGGCACAACCCGCGCATTTTTGTATGTGCTGTCTATTTCATCAATGGCACTCTACAGATGCTGTCAACGGGCTGCTGCGTTTATCGACCACACCAACGGCAAATCGTTGATAAACCAGTTGTTGGTAAATTTTGTCATTGATAAATCATGTTGCGGAATAAATGCATGATGATGCGCGGGTCAGTTCGCGATGAACGCCCGCGCGGAGATGCTGCCCGCCGCGATGAATCGGCGGTATGACGCTTATGCGGCTGGCTTTGCCACAACGCTGCGGGTTTCCAGACGTACTTCCGCGATGACGACGTCCAGCGTATCCCCCTGGCGATAGACGACTTCGCCCTTCACGGCGAGCGTGCCCATTTCCTGACTGCACACCAGCTCGTCACGCACCGCGTGGATAAAGGAGGACGGGATAAAGGCCACTGCGCCGTTATCCAGCAGTCGGACACGCAGACCGCCGCGTGTGACATCAATGATTTCCGCATTGAAGCGCACATCGGTACCCGCTTTGTCGCTGAGGTAGCGAGCATACAGCCAGTCACCGACATCACGCTCGGCCATACGGTTAAGGCGACGGCGTTCCGCCAACTGTACCGTAACGTCGTCCTGCGGTTTTTCCGCAGCCTGCCCGGTAATCACGGCTTTCAGCAAGCGGTGATTCACCATATCGCCGTATTTACGGATCGGGGATGTCCAGGTGGCATAGGCTTCCAGACCCAGACCAAAATGCGGCCCCGGTGTGGTGCTGACTTCCGCGAAAGACTGGAAGCGGCGAATACGGCTATCCAGGAACTGTGTCGGCTGGGCATCCAACTCGCGACGCAGCTTACAGAACCCTTCAAGCGTCAACAGCGCCTGCGCGTCGGCCTGAATGCCGTGAGTGTCCAACACAGCAACGGCCTGATCAATGGATGCCGGATCGAAGCCGTTATGGACGTTATAGATGCCAAAGCCCAGTTTGTCTCGCAGCATAATGGCCGCACAGACGTTGGCGGCAATCATGGATTCTTCAACGATACGATTAGCGATACGGCGGTGTTCAACCACGATATCCAAGACGTCGCCTTTTTCACCCAGCAGGAAGCGGTAATCAGGACGATCTTTAAACACCAGCGCGTGGGTGGTGCGCCATTCGCTGCGCGCCAGACAGAGGCGGTGCAGCAAACGGATTTGTTCAGCAATGGCATCGTTTTGCGGTTGCCATTCACCTTGCTCCTCCAGCCAGTCAGAGACATCGTCATACGCGAGCTTGGCTTTGGATTCGATCCAGGCGGCAAAGAAGTGAATATCATCACCTAACGCACCGTCGGCGGCAATTGTCACGCGGCAAGCGAGGACAGGGCGGCGCTCGTTCGGGCGCAGGGAGCAGATATCATCGGACAGCGGGCGCGGCAGCATCGGGATGTTGAAGCCGGGCAGGTAGTTGGTGAAGGCGCGCTGGCGTGCAATCTTGTCCAGTTCGCTGCCCGCATCGACATAGGCGGTCGGATCGGCAATAGCAACGGTTAATTGCAGCGAACCATCGCCGTTGTCCTGTACATACAGCGCATCGTCCATATCTTCGGTGCTAGCGCTGTCGATGGTGACAAAACTCAGCGCGGTCAGATCGTCGCGGATGAGTTCGCCGTCATTGCGTTCCGTTGCTTCAACGTCCGGCGCTGCACGCTCCAGATTATGACGTGACAATGTCACCCACCACGGCACCAGCGGGTCATCGCCCGTGGTGATGTACTGCGTCAGCTCTGCATGAAATCCACGGTCGCCCTTCAGCGGGTGACGGCGCATCTCTGCCACTGCCCAATCGCCTTCCTGAAAATTGTGCGTCACATCGCGTGCGGCGCGGCAAGGGATGGCATCTTTCAGCAGCGGATGGTCAGGCGTAATGGATAAACGATCGTCTTTTTTATGAATGCGCCCAACAAATCGGGTCAGGAAAGGTTCGATGAGCGTTTCTGGCTCGACAATTTCCCGCTCTTTTTCTGTATGCAGGGTGGCGGTAATCCGGTCACCGTGCATCACTTTTTTCATGTGCGGAGGGGGAATGAAATAGCTTTTTTGTCCGTCAGCTTCAAGAAAGCCAAATCCTTTATCAGTGCCTTTGACGACACCTTCAACACGCGGCGTCTGAGAGTGAAGTTGCTGTTTTAGCTGTGCAAGCAGCGGATTATCTTGAAACATAGCGTCCAGAAATACGGTTGTGAATGGCTCAATTAGCGGTTCACAGTTTTACTCGAATCGGGTGCTGGCGGCAAGAATAATCGGGGGACGGAGTGAGCACAGATCAGCAGTAGGGCGCGTATGAATTCGCGTCAAGTCAGCGCCGATTTGAACGTGTCCCCCAGCCGTGCACTCGACGGATGTCACTGCACGACAGGGGGAGCTTTTGAGGTGGCGACAGCCTAGTGGACAGATGTTCAGGCTATATGCAATTCAGGCGATACGTAACAGAGACTCCGCTTGCATACTACGACGAACGCTAACCGGCACCGATTTAGAGGTTGGCGTGTGCGTTTCATCCCCGAAGCTGGACAATGGCACCAGCGGGTTGGTTTCTGGGTAATAGGCTGCCAGATTGCCGCGTGGAATGGCGTAGCTCACCAGCTTGAATCCATTGACGACGCGGGTGATGCCATCATTCCACAGCGTTTCGATATCAACCCGATCGCCATCTTCCAGCCCCAGTGCGCTGATGTCATCCGGGTGCATGAACAGCACTTCTCGTTGCCCATACACGCCGCGATAGCGATCGTCCAGTCCATAAATGGTGGTGTTGTACTGGTCGTGTGAACGCAGGGTTTGCAGCGTAAAAGGCACATCGCTGCCTTGTAGCTGTGGGAACAGCGTATCGGGCAGCGTGGCATGGCTGAATTGCGCTTTCCCGTTGAGGGTATTGAAGTGCAGTTCGGCGGCAGCATTACCGAGATAGAATCCGCCCGGCAGGTCGCACTTGGCATTGAAATCGGTAAAACCGGGAATCGTCGCGGCGATATGGTCGCGGATGCGTGAGTAATCGTCCGCCAGCGCCAGCCAGTCGAGCGTTTCATGACCGAGAACCGCATCGGCAATCCCGGCGACAATGGCTGTTTCCGAGCGCTGCAACGGCGAAAGCGGCTGGCCGACACCTTGTGACGCATGCACCATGCTGAAGGAGTCTTCAACGGTAATAAACTGCGGGCCGCTGGCTTGCATATCGAGATCGGTACGACCGAGCGTCGGCAGAATTAGCGCATCGATCTTGCCGGTAATCAGGTGGCTGCGGTTGAGCTTGGTACTGATGTGCACGGTCAGATCGCAGCGGCTGAGTGCCTCTTCGGTACGTGCCGAGTCCGGTGCGGCAGCCGCGAGGTTACCGCCCAGTGCGATAAGCACTTTGATCTCATCACGCAGCATGGCTTCCAGCGCTTCTACGGTGTTGTGGCCGGCGGCGTAAGGCGGCGTGAAATCATAATGCGCCGCCAGACGATCGAGAAATGCCGCAGTCGGCTTCTCATCGATCCCCATGGTGCGGTTGCCCTGCACGTTACTATGTCCACGCACCGGACACAGCCCGGCACCCGGTTTCCCCAACTGCCCGAACAGCAGTTGCAGATTCACGATTTCCCGCACGGTGGCGACGGAGTGTTTATGCTGGGTAATGCCCATCGCCCAGGTGCAAATGACCCGCGGTGACTGCTGATAAATCGCCGCCACATAGCGCAGTTGTGCTTCGCTCAGGCCGGACTGTTGTTCGATTTTCTGCCAGCTTGTCGCGTCGACAACGGCCAGATACTCGTCCACCTGCTGGGTGTGCGTGGACAGGAACGCCTGATCGAATAACCCCGTTTCCCCGTCGGACAGGCGCTGGCGATGCGTTTCCAGCAGCGCTTTTACCATACCGCGCACGGCAGCCATATCGCCGCCCAGATTAGGTTGCAGGTAAGTTTCGCTAATAGTGCCGGACAGCGGCGTGAGCAGCTCCAGCGGATTCTGCGGATTGGCAAAACGTTCCAGACCGCGTTCGCGGAGCGTATTAAAGGAGACGATGTGCGCGCCGCGATCGGCGGCATGACGCAGGCTATGCAGCATCCGCGGGTGGTTGGTGCCAGGGTTCTGACCAAAAACGAAAATGGCGTCAGCGTGCTCGAAATCGTCCAGTCGGATGGTGCCTTTGCCCACGCCGATACTTTGCTTCAGACCAATACCGCTGGCCTCATGACACATATTCGAGCAGTCAGGGAAATTGTTGGTGCCCAGCATGCGGCCAAAAAGCTGATACAGATAAGAGGCTTCATTACTGGCACGACCAGACGTATAAAGCTCCGCCTGATTGGGGTGATCCATGTTATTGATGTGGTGAGCGATCAGCGCAAACGCCGCGTCCCAGTCGATGGGAACATAGCGGTCACTGGCGCGGTCATAGCGCATCGGGTGGGTTAAGCGCCCCTGATATTCAAGGAAATAGTCGCTTTGCTGACGTAGTGTCGTGACGCTGTGGGCGGCGAAGAAATCCAGATCGACCGCTTTGCGCGTCGCTTCCCAACTGACCGCTTTCGCGCCGTTTTCACAGAAACTGAACGTGCTGCTGTTGTCATCACCCCAGGCGCAGCCGGGGCAGTCAAAACCTTTCGATTTATTGACCCGCAACAAGTTTCGGATATTTTTCAGCGCTTGCTTGCTGTCGAGCACAAAACGCGTGGTGGCTTCCAATGAGCCCCAGCCGCCAGCCGCGTTGCGGTATGGCTTGATGGATGGTTTGAATTTCATGACATATTCCGCAGGTGATGATGTTTTTTTTATGTGAACAAAATTTTAAATATTTGCTCTTGAGGAAAGTTTAGGTGTGGTCGGCGATCCCGTCTAATCAAATGCGGCTATGGTGGGATAGAGGCGGTTTATCAGTATATACTCGGGGCTTACCCACTACTGTGTCTGACGATCGAGCCTGACGATGGATATCAAGCAACTGCAATACTTGTGCAATCTGGAGAAAGAGCGCCATTTTGGCCGAGCCGCGGAAGCCAGTTTTGTCAGTCAACCAACGCTCTCTATGCGGTTGAAAAATCTGGAGCGAGAGCTGGATCTGCCGCTCATCAACCGGGGTAACAATTTTGAAGGCTTTACCGTCGAAGGCGAGCGCGTGCTGGCCTGGGCGCGGGAGATCGTCTCAGTTTATCAGGGGCTGAAACTGGAAGTCGCGTCGCTAAAACGCGGCGTCAGCGGTGTTCTGCGCATCGGTGCGGTGCCGCAAAGCAGTATTGCGCTGTCGAGTCTGCTGGCGGCGGTAAACGAGGTCTATCCGCAGTTGGATTTTCAGATCTCGCTGTTCAGTGCGGATCAACTGCTGGAAGCGCTGAATGCGCATTCGGTGGATGTCGGCATCGGCTTTTTTGAGTTTTCGACGCTACAGGAACTGCACTTTCAGGCGTCGCCGCTGACGGAGCAGGGCATTGATCTGTTGTTCCATCCTCACCATTTCCCGCAGTTAGTCGGGGATACGCCGCTGCCTCTCGCTGCGCTTTCCGATGTGCCGCTTTGTCTGGCGGAGGCCAGCCGCTATTTCCGTCGCTATCTGGATAGCCATTTCCGTGAAATGGGCGTCTCGCCGTGGGTCAAAGTGGAAAGCGCTTCTATCCTGCAACTGATCCAAAGCGTTTATGTCGGGCTGGGATGCGGCATTGTTCCCCGTGGCAGCCTCATTCCAGAAATGACGCCTGCGTTAACGCTGCGGCCGCTGCAATTTCCGCCGATGCGTCGTCGTGCGGCGGTTGTTGTCGCACAGGCAGGCAGAGCGACACCGCTGGCGCAGAACTTCTTTGATGTGGCACAGCAGTGGTTACACACTCAGTCGTAAAGACTTTCATCCTGTACCGGTGCTACCGATTTACTGGCGCGCAGCCGCCTGACGGACTGGCGCACCACCAGCGTACCGTTGAGCAGTGTGTTGCCAACCGGAGCCTCGGGACGGATCAGGCGGTATTGCAACAGCCTGACGGCCTCTTCGCCCAGCGCCTCACGCGGTACATGTACCGACGTTAGCGGCACGTCGTGAATGGCCGACAGATTGAATCCATCCATACTCATCACCGAAACGTCCTGCGGTACGCGCAGTCCCGCCTTGTGCAGCGCATTCACCACCCCGACCGCGATGAAGTCACCGCCTGCCAGAATAGCTGTAGGCCATTTATCCTGCGGGCAGCGGGACAAAAAGGCGGTCATCGCCTGTTCCGCGTCTGCCGTGCTGAAATTATCTAACGACAGCAGGTTGTCCCCGGTAGAAAACGGCAGATTATGGTACTGATAGGCATCCTGGATGCCGTCCAGACGCAGTTCCATCGTGTAGCGACGCAGGCATAATAGCGTCAATACGGCATGGTGCCCCTGTTCGAAGAGATAGTGGGCGGAGAACTCGCCAATTAACCGATGTGCAGGCGCCACACCCGGTAATCGCATCTTACGGTCGATGCAGTTAATCAATATACAGGGCTTACCGCTGTCCGCCGCCAGCGCGTGAATATAGGGATCGTCGATGCCGATCAGCAGCGCCGCTTCCGTGGCCGGATCGCGCATTTTGTCTAAAAAGAGCGCCGCATCGCTGTCATTTTCCTCCAGCCCGCAGTACCGCACTCGCACATCGTGTGGCTTCAGGGCATCAATGATGCTCTGTACCACCTTGTGATAGAAGATGTCTGACCGAATATCAAACGCGCGCGGTGGAGCGAAGATCGTTAACCCGTTCAAGAGCAGACGGCCATCGGCGGATTCGGTCATCAGGTCATTTCCTGCATGCTGAGCGCACTGGTGGTGGAATCGTTTGATAAAGGGCAGATGGCAACGGTGAACGGGATGCGCGGTTTATTCGCCTAAGCCAGACGCCGAGCTGTTTGTACGCTGGGTACAAAATGGCATGATGCACCCGCGTTTCACCATTCACTCCTGGAATGACGACCAGACGGTGAACGAGCCGTGGATGTATCCTGCGGTGACGCCAGCGATTCGCAGCGCTATTGAGCTACGCTATCGTCTGTTGCCGTATTTTTACACCTTACTGTGGCAAGCTAGCGCAGACGATGAGCCGATGCTGCGCCCGACGTTCCTCGATCACGAGCAGGACAGCACGACGCTGGCAGAAACTGACGATTTCATGCTGGGACGCGATATTCTGGTCGCCAGCGTGGTGGAACCGGGGCAGCGTCAAAGGGCGGTTTACCTGCCAGCGAATACGTCAGGCTGGTACGATTTTCATTCCGGCCAATGGTTCAGCGGTGGAAAGACGATCGTGCTGGACGCGCCATTGGAGCGACTTCCATTGCTGGTGCGCGCGGGCGCGATGATCCCGCTATCTACTCTTCTATTCCGTTACTCCCGTTCTCGTTCAGAAAATAGGTTTGTCAACGGTCTGACGCCTCGGTCTTATTGTTTATCGGGGCGTTTTTTTTGTTATGCAGAATATAAATAATATCCGATTGGTTATTTTAAGGATAAGGAGATGTTAATGAAGTGAATGGAATATTAAATATAAAAAAGAGTTGTGCCAATACCCCTAATAAAAGCGGATCTACAAAATAGTTTAAATACTAAGAAAACATTTTATAACATCAAAAAAAATAGATACTTGGTAAGTAATAAGTTCGCAAATTATCAGCCAGAAGAATTAATGATTAAAAGAAAAACATGGCCTTTTCGAACAGGATTTTATTTTAAGTGGAGTATTCATTATGAAGAATAATCACCATGATCTATTTGCCGCTTTTACACTCCCCAACGGTGCGACGCTGAAAAATCGGGTACTGATGGCGCCCATGACCACCTGTAGTGGGTTTTATGATGGGAGCGTGACCAAAGAGCTGGTGGAATATTATCAGGCCAGAGCTGGCAGCATCGGCACCGTGATTGTGGAATGCTGTTTTATTGATGATAAAGGGTTGGCATTTCCCGGTGCGATAGGGATAGACAACGACGACAAAATTGCCGGATTGACCAAAATAGCGACGGCGATTAAAGAAAAGGGATCGACGGCAATTCTGCAAATTTATCACGGCGGCCGGATGGTCGAACCGCGTTTTATCGGTGGTGCGACGCCAGTTGCGCCGAGTGCCATTGCCGCGCCGCGCGCGGGTGCCATCGTTCCGGTCGCGCTATCGGGCGATGAGGTTGATGCCATGATCGGCAAATTTGGCGATGCCGTTCATCGTGCCATTCAGGCGGGTTTTGATGGCGTGGAAATTCACGGCGCGAACACCTACCTGATCCAACAGTTTTATTCACCTCACTCTAATCGGCGCACAGATAAATGGGGCGGCAGCCGTGATAAACGTGCGGCGTTTCCGCTGGCCGTTCTGGATATTGCCCATGATGTTGCCGGTAAATACGCCGATCCGTCCTTTATCATCGGCTATCGCTTCTCGCCGGAAGAGATCGAAGAGCCGGGCATTCATTTTGATGATTCACTCTATCTGCTGGAGAAATTAGCGGCACGCGGGCTGGATTACGTTCACTTCTCGATGGGAAATATTCTGCGTTCATCGATTGTCGAAACAAACGATACGACGCCGCTGATTAAGAAATATGTTGCGCGCCGTTCTACGACATTAGCGGCAATTCCGGTGATTGGCGTCGGGGATATTGTCAATCAGGCAGATGCTGACGCGGCGCTAGAAAATGGTTATGACCTGATTGCGGTTGGCAGAGCCTGTATTGCCTATCCTGACTGGACAGATCGTATTGCCGAGCAGGAAAAGCTCGAACTTTATATTGCCAGCGATAAACGTGAAGCATTAATGATTCCTGAACCCCTGTGGCGTTTTTCATTAGTTGAAGCCATGATTCGGGACGTGAATTTAACCGGCAAAAAATTTAAATCCGGGGTTTATCAGGAACGCGTTCAGGATGAATGTGGCGAGTTGCGAATTCAGGTTCATTTTGAGCAGAATCGGGTCGCCGATATCGCGCTGGAGAATAGCGAGATGGATGATTCGCTGAAAATCAGTTTTGAGATTATCCGCGAACGCATTCTGGATACCAATAGTCCACACGTTGATGCCGTAACGGGCGCAACGGCACAGAGTGAAGCGATTAAAAAAGCGGTCACCAAGGCGATGGTGAAATCCAGCAAAGACGCCATCATTGCCGATGGCGGTAACCCAGACGCACGTCGTGAAGCGGACGTGGTGGTCATTGGCAGCGGCGGCGCGGGGCTGGCAGCGGCGATTCAGGCCAGCGAAGCGGGCGCGCGCGTTATCGTGATTGAAAAGATGTCGGTCATCGGCGGCAATACCATCAAGGCCTCTGCCGGTATGAATGCGGCGGGCACCGTCTTCCAGCAAAATAGAGGTATCGAAGATAGCCAGGCGCTGTTCTATGACGAAACGCTGAAAAGCGGCAAACAGAAGAACAATCCCGCGCTGGTGAAGTATTTCGTCGATCATGCGTCTGAGGCGATTAACTGGCTGGCGCAGCACGATATTGAACTGAGCGATATCACCACGACGGGCGGCATGAGCGTAGACAGAACGCATCGGCCTGCCAACGGCGCCGCGGTAGGCGGCTATTTGGTCAGCGGGCTGATTAAAAACCTCAATAAATACAATATTGAGGTGCTGCTGGAAACGTCGGTGACCGAGATTGTGCAGGAAAAGGGCAAGGTTACTGCCGTCAGAATCGTCAATGAGGAGCAGGAAGAGAGCCACATTGCGACAAAAGCGGTGATTGTTGCCACGGGCGGTTTTAGCGCGAATACGTCGATGGTGGAGTCATATCGTCCAGACCTGAAAGGCTTCGTCACCACCAACCACAAAGGGGCGACGGGCGGTGGCATTCGCCTGCTGGAACAGATCGGCGCGGATACGGTGGACATGGGGGAAATTCAGACCCATCCGACGGTTGAACAGACGACGTCTTATCTGATTTCTGAATCCATTCGCGGCGGTGGGGCGATTCTGGTGTCACCGCGCGGGGAACGCTTCTTTAACGAGATGGAGACACGCGATAATGTTTCATCAGCTATCGTGAATCTGCCAGAAGGCTATGCGTACATTCTATTTGACGAGCAGGTGAGAAGCCGCAATCGGGCGGTCGAAGAGTATGTCGCGCAAGGACTGACCGTTAGCGCGGGCAGCGTCGCGGAACTGGCCGACAGGCTGGATATGCCAGCGGTGGCGCTGCACGCTACGCTCGACCGCTACAATGCCTTTATTGCCGATAAGCACGATGAGGATTTTGGCCGCACGACGGGGATGCGCGACCCGCTGAATCAGGCGCCTTACTACGCCATTAAGGTAGCGCCGGGCGTACACCATACGATGGGGGGCGTTACCATCAACGAGAAGGCAGAAGTGCTGAACCGTTATAAAGAGACGATCTCCGGGGCGTATGCCGCAGGGGAAGTGGTTGGCGGTATTCACGGTGCGAACCGTATTGGCGGCAATGCCGTAGCGGATATCATTATCTTCGGTATTCAGGCAGGCATTCAGGCCGCGGCCTATGCGCGTGCGCCGCGTCGTTCCGACGTTTTTCCAACGAAGGCGCGTAAGCCAAGGTTTGCGAAAACGGCTGAAAATCAACCGATGCTGGTAGAAGAATAAGTGGCAGGAGCGTTAGTCGTAAAATAGCCGTGCTAATGGCGGGCGTCTGAAAGGGCGCTCGCGATTTTCCAACCGTATCCTCTCTGTATCGCTATTCGTTCATGGGAGCCACCGTATGCCTTCGGTCGATAACGTTTACGTTTATTCCGTTAATCTGATGGGCAGCCCCATTCTGCTCAAACTCTTTGTTCATGATGAAACCGCCGTCAGGCAAGTTTTCCAGCGCATCAAGCAGCTTGAAGACATGCTAACCGTTAACCGAGCGCGGTCGGAAGTGATGAGTATCAATCACGCGGCGGGAAAAGCGTATGTGTCGGTCAGCCCGATTGTCTTTGCGCTGATTAAACGCGCCAAAGCGGTGAGCCTGATGGAAAATAGTGCTTTTAATGTGGCGATTGGCCCCGTCGTCAAACTTTGGAAAATCGGTTTTAGCGGCAGCACGGTTCCTGACCGCGCATCGATACAACGGGCACTGGCATTAACACATCCCGAACGCCTTATTCTCAGAGAACAGGACTGCGCCGTGTTGCTGGAAAGCGCCGGAATGGAGATCGATCTGGGGGCGATTGCGAAAGGGTATATTGCCGATATCGTCCGTGATGTCCTGCATCAACATGCGATTCAGGATGCGCTGATTAATCTGGGGGGGAACGTGCTGGCGATTGGCAGCGCGTTGACGGATGAGCAAGGGTTATGGAGCGTCGGGTTACAGAAGCCTTTCGCGGATCGCGATAGCCTGCTGGGCATCATTAAGGTGAAGAACAAATCGGTAGTGACATCCGGCGTCTATGAACGCTTTTTTACCGTGGATGACCATATCTATCATCATATCCTCGATCCCCGGACGGGGTATCCGCTGGATAATGAACTGCACAGTGTAACGGTTATCTCGAATGATTCTCTCGACGGCGATATCTACACCACGCTGCTCTATGGCATGGGCGTGAGCGCGGGTATTGAATTTCTACACCGTCAGCCGGACATTGAAGCTATCTTTGTGACGAAAAACCGAGAGATTATTTTTTCTTCGCAGCGGAATTATACGTTTGAATTGCTGGATACGGATTATTCGGTGGCCGTTAGCATTGAAAAAAAGAGTAACAATCTGTTTACTAAAGGGATATTTAGTCCAGAGAGACGTGACAAGCGTATTGTCTTACCTGATTTAACCGAGCAGCACCATCTAGGTGTTATAGCCGAAAAAGGAAAGTAGCCTATCCGAGATAGGCTACTTTTGATGACTTATTTCAGTTCCAACTCGTTCATTGCAGCGATGCTGAAACCGCCGTCAACGTGCAGAACTTCACCGGAGATACCGGCAGCCAGATCGGAACACAGGAACGCAGCAGAGTTGCCCACGTCTTCAATGGTAACGACACGGCGGATTGGCGTAACGGCTTCGCAATGCGACAGCATTTTCTTGAAGTCTTTGATGCCGGACGCAGCCAGTGTACGAATCGGGCCCGCAGAGATGGCGTTAACACGCACGCCCTGAGCACCCATGGCGTTCGCCATGTAACGTACGTTTGCTTCCAGAGAGGCTTTTGCCAGACCCATCACGTTGTAGTTCGGGATGGCACGCTCAGCGCCCAGGTAGGACAGGGTAACCAGCGCAGAGTTCGGGTTCAGCATTTTACGGCAGGCTTTCGCCATCGCAACAAAGCTGTAAGAGCTGATATCGTGAGCGATGTTGAAACCTTCACGGGTAACGGCATCAACGTAGTCACCGTCCAGTTGGTCGCCCGGTGCGTAAGCGATAGAGTGCACGAAGCCATCAAAGGTCGGCCATACGTTAGCCAGTTCGGTAAACAGTGCTTCGATGCTGGCATCTTCAGCGACATCACACGGCAGAACGATGCTGGAACCCAGCTCGCTGGCAAAGCCTTCCACGCGTGCTTTCAATTTGTCGTTCTGATAGGTGAAGGCCAGTTCGGCACCTTCACGCTGCATTGCTTGTGCAATACCGTAGGCAATAGAACGGTTGCTGGCAACACCTGTTACCAGAATGCGCTTACCGGTAAGAAAACCCATAGCAGTAATCCTTGTGATCATTGTTGCTGCGATCGCCACTTCGGTGCCGGTAAACCTACGCGGCAAGTGACGACCGAGATGAATAAACCGCGCGATTCTACCATGTTGGGGACGGTAGGGGTACTCCGAGCAGTATCCGCCTTTTTCCACAGCCCTGTGGTCAGAGGGAATACCGTCGTTGTGCGCGGAGATTAACGTTGTGCGCCGTCGCGTCGCCAGGCATCGGCGCTGAGCGCTTCGCCGAAATGGCTGGCAATTAAACGTTTCGTCAGGTCGTGAAGCGGGGCGGACAACACATCGGCGGTACTGCCGCGTTCGACCACTTCGCCAGCCTGCATCACCAGAATCTGGTCGCTGATGTGCTTCATCATGCCCAGATGCTGCGTCACGTAAATATAAGAGATACCGTGCTTTTCCTGTAACTCCAGCATTAGGTTGATAATCTGTGACCGCATAGACATATCCAGTGACGCCAGCGCCTCATCGGCAACAATCACTTTCGGTTGCAGGATCAGCGCACGCGCCAGGCCAACACGCTGTTTTTGCCCCGGCGCGAGCGTATGCGGATAGTAATAGGCGTGGTCGGGACGCAGGCCGACCTGATACAGCGCCTGATTAATCGCTCTTTCGCGCGCTTCGGCGCTGAGGTCGGTATTCAGCCGCAGCGGGACGTCCAGCAACTGCCCGATACGCTGGCGCGGATTGAGCGCATTGCCCGCATCCTGAAAAATCATGCGGATACGCTGGCTGCGATAACGATAATCGCCGTAGTGCAGCGGATGATCGTCAATCACCAACTCGCCGGACGTTGGGGCGATCATGCCCGACAGCATTTTAGCCAGCGTCGATTTCCCCGATCCGTTTTCGCCGATGATGGCGAGCGTTTGTCGTTCACGTAGCGTAAAACTGACGGATTTCACCGCCTCAACGTGCTGACGGCGGAACAGCCCGGTCCGATAGCGGAACGTCTTGGTCAGATTGCGGGCTTCAAGCAGCATCTCAACCATCACGGTTCCTCCATGTTGAGCGGAAAGTGGCAGGCATATAGGTGGTTCTTAATGGAAAGCAATGGCGGCGTTTGCATACACTGTTTTTGTGAATACGGGCAGCGTGGGCCAAGTCGACAGCCAATCGGCAGATGCTCCAGCGAGGGGATTGCACCAGTCAGCGTGTTCAGCCGGCTTTTGTGCGGCAGCGAGCGACCGAAATCGGGCATCGCGCGAATCAGCGCCTGCGTGTAGGGATGGTGCGGCGCGGTGATCAAATCTTCACTGGTGGCGCTCTCCACCGTTTGCCCGCAATAGAGCACGTTGATTCGGTCGGCCCATTTGCTCATGGTTTGCAGGTCATGGCTGATGAGCAGAATCGTGGTGTTATTGTTTTGATTCAGGCGCGACAGCAGGCGGAAAATCTGCGCCTGCGTGGTGGATTCCATCGCGTTGGTCGGCTCATCGGCAATCAGCAGGCGCGGCTGGTTCGCCAACGCGATGGCAATCATCACTTTCTGGCACTCACCGTCGCTCAGCTCATAAGGGTAGCTGCCCATAATATCTTTATGATCTTTAATCCCGACGCGGTGCAGCAGTTCGATAGCGCGACGTTTGCGCCAGTTAAACCGCTGCCACCAGCGGCCTTTATACGTCCAGCCGGGAATCGCCTGCACCAATTGCCGACCAATACTTTCAGACGGATCGAGACAGGATTGCGGCTCCTGAAAAATCATGGAGACGTTGTGGCCAACCAGCTTACGCCGCTCGCGCGACGACAATTGCAGCAGGTCGATATCATCAAAGCGGAAGCGATCGGCGGTCACGCGCCAGTTCTCTTTGGTGATCCCGCAGATGGCTTTGGCGATCAGGCTTTTACCTGAACCGGATTCGCCCACCAGTCCACGAATTTCCCCTTCGCTCAGCGTCATGCTGACGCGATCGACGGCTTTTACCGCGCCGTCGGGGGTCAGGAATTCAATCGTCAGGTTACGGATATCAAGTAATGGCATAGGGAGTCGTCGCCTCTTATTCCGTTTCCGCGACGAGCGCGCGGCGAATGCCGTCGCCCAGCAGGTTGACGATTAACACGCTCAGCGCGATAGCCGCGCCGGGCAGCATCACGGTCCACGGCGCGGCATAAACCAGCTCCAGCGAGTTGCCAAGCAAAGCGCCCCATTCGGTCGTCGGGAGCTGTGCGCCCAAGTCGAGAAAGCCCAGCGCGGCAATATCCAGAATGGCGATCGACAGCGCGCGGGTAAATTCGGAAACCAGCAGCGCGGCGATGTTGGGCAGCACGACATACCACACCAGATAAAACGTGGACGCACCGTCAAGACGAGCCGCGATCACGTACTCTTTGTCCATTTCAGCGTGTACGGCGCTGTAGATGGTGCGCACCATACGCGGCAGCAGCGCCAGCCAGACGGCGAGCATGGCGTGTTCGAGTTTAGGGCCGATAAAAGCGATGACCACAATCGCGAGCAGCAGCGATGGAATCGACAATAGCGTATCCAGAATGTGGTTGAGCATCGCGGAGCGCAGCCCGCGGGTCACGCCCGCAAAGACGCCCAGGACGATGCCGCACAGCGCGGCCGCGTAGGTGACGATGAGTGAGGAGCCTACGGTGGGTGCAGCCCCGCTCAGCAAGCGGCTTAGCTGATCGCGCCCCAAATCGTCGGTGCCGAGAAAGAATGAGACTTCACCGTAGTGCGACCAGGAGGGGGGCAACAACTGGTAGCCCAAAAATTGCTGATCGACCTCATAAGGCGCGAGAAATTTGCCGAACAGGCACAGGCCAATCAGGATCAGAAAGCCGTATAGCCCGATCATCGCCAGCATATCCTGATGAAATGCGCGCCAGGTATCGCCCAGTCGGCTCGGCAGCCGTTTTTCGCTATAAACGTTATCGAAGGGCATACCATTCCTTGTGTTTCAACGGGTTTGCCATAGCACCCCAAATATCGGACAGGATGTTAACCGTAATGACCATCGCGCCGACGACCATTACGCCCGCAGAAATCGCGGCGTAGTCCTGCTGGCGAATGGCGTTGACCAGCCAGCGACCAATCCCCGGCCAGTTAAAGACCACTTCGGTAATCATCGTCAGCGTCAGCATCGTGGAAAATTGCAACCCCAGTTTGGGAATAATCGGCGGTAGCGCGTTATGAATCAGATGGCGGCGAATGATCGTAAAGCGCGACAGTCCGCGGGTTGCCGCCGCTTTAATGTAGTTTTTGCTGATAATCTCCGTGGTGCTGACGCGCATCAGACGGATCACTTCGGTCGTCGGCCCAACGGCCAGCACGGTAATCGGCAGAATCAGGTGACGGATGGCGCTGACGATCATTTCACCACGATGGGGCGAATCTGACAGCCAGGCGTCAATCAAGGCAAATCCGGTCACAGTTTTCACCTGATAGAGCAGGTCGAAACGGCCTGAAACCGGTAGCCAGCCGAGGTGCAGCGAGAAAAACAGCGTCAGCAGCAGCGCCAGCCAGAACACGGGTAGGGAAAAACCAATGAGCGCCAGCGTGCTGATCACGATGTCCGCGCCGCGGTTCTGCATCACGCCAGCGGTAATGCCCAGCGGAATCCCGACCAGCAGCGAGAACGCAAACGCCAGAAGACAAAGCTCGATCGTGGCTGGGAACACTTCTTTCAGCAGCTCGCTGATGGCCTGTCCGTTAATGCTGGAGCGACCGAAATCTCCCTGAAGCAGGCTGCTGAGGTAAAAATGATAGGCATCAAACAGCGCCGCACCATTGAGCGGGGCGTTGGGTGTGTAATAACTGAGGCTAAAGCCTACCAGCGTCAGTAGTGACAAGGTCACTATCAATAACACCAGACGTCGCAAGGTAAAAATAATCACGGCTGTGCTTCCTCCACGGTTTCCGGTGCAGAGGGCTTCTGCTGCGCCTGTTGATCCTCGCGGAAGACGCCCGCGAATGAGGCATTGCCGAAGGGGCTTAATACCAGCCCTTTCATGTCATAGCGGTAGGCAAGCAGTCGCAATGACGATGCCAGCGGCAGGACAGGTAGCTGCTCTGCCAGAATACGCTGTGCCTGTTGATAATAGTCAATCCGCTTAGAAAGCTGTTGTGACGAGAGCGCGTTTTGCAGCACTTCGTCAAACGTAGGATCGCACCAGTGCGCGTAGTTGCTCTGGGAACGAATTGCCGCGCAGCTTAGCAGCGGGCGGAAAAAACTGTCCGGATCGTTACTGTCCGTTGCCCAGCCTGCCAGCGTTAAATCGTGGCTGAGTTCCATGAGCTTCGCTTCCTGGAAACGGCCTTCCACCGGCACGATGGTCACGGTGACGCCAATTTGCGCCAGATCGGCCTGTATCAGCTCTGCGGTTTTCAACGGGCTGGGGTTGTAGGACTGTGAGGCGCTGGGCACCCACAGGCGCAGGCTGAGGTTAGTCAGCCCCAGATCCTGCAAGATTTGCCGTGCTTTCTGCGGGTTATATTCCGTAATCTGCGATTCATTATCGTACGCCCACGAGGCGCGGGGCAGAATCGACGCTGCGGTTTCCGCTGTACCGTAATAGATTGACTGCATCAGCCTGTCGTTATTGATCGCCAGCGCGATGGCTTCCCGCACGCGGCGATCGTCCAGCGGGGGTTTACGCACGTTGAAGGCCAGATAGGCAACGTTCATGCCGGGGCGCAGTGACAGACGCAGGCGAGGGTCGTTACGTAAAATCGTCAACTGGCTGGCAGCCGGATAGGCGAGCACATCACATTCGCCCGTCAATAGCTTGGATAAGCGACCCGTACCGCCGGAACCAAGATCGACAACCACCTGCCGCATACGTGGCAGACCGCGCCAATAATCGCCGTTGCGCGTCAGCCGGATATATTGTCCGTTGCGGTATTCATCGAGCAGATAAGGGCCAGTACCGACCGGTTCGCGATCCAGTAGCTCTTTTTTGTCCTCTTTCGCCAGACGCTGCGCGTATTCTGCGGACAGAATCGGCGCGTAGTGCGTGGCCAGATGCCAGAGGAAAGACGCATCCGGGCTGTTAAGCCGAATTTCAACGCTATATTCGCCCAGTTTGCGGATGCTTTGCACCGAATCGGCAAATTGCAGGCTGTCGAAATAGGGATATTCGCCGCCGTTGACATCATGATACGGGTGTTTTTTGTCCAGCATGCGCTCGAAGCTGAATATCACATCATCGGCGTTCATATTGCGGGTTGGGCTGAACCAGGCGGTGTGCTGAAACGGTACATCGCGGCGCAGGTAAAAACGGTATGTCGAGCCGTTGTCTAGCACTTCCCAGCGCTGGGCCAGTTCTGGCATCAGACGATAGGTATAAGGGTCGACATCCAGCAGACGATCGTAAAGCTGCGCCGCCAACGTATCAATGGTGACGCCGCTGCGTGCCATCTGCGGGTTAAATGTGTTCAGGACATCATTGACGCAATAGACAAAACCGCTCTGGTGAATACTTTCCAGCGGAGCAGGTGACGTTGGCACGGACGGCGGTGCGGCCAGTGCAGGCAATGCCAGCCAGGTTAATGCCAGTGCGAAACAGGTTTTTCCGAACATACGGGATTTTTCAGTCAATACGGTTATAGACAGAGTGTATCGTACTCTTGGCATCCTCCCCACTCTTGTTATGCGCGTCTGGCGACTTTCCAACCGCTTAAGCCACCAGCACTGTCAGCAGAGGGGAGAGAAGTCATCCTATTCTAACGGTATTTCTGCTGTGAGTTACGATGGCAAGAACCCTATAGTTAGTATGGAAATGAGAAAAATTCTCAACAAAGTGCTTTACAGATGATACTGATAACTATTATCATCATTTTCGCACTTCAGCAGTGGCTTCTCGCAGGCACTGAAGGAGAGCACGACATTGCTCACATTGCTTCCAGTATTATTTTAGCCAGCCTATGTGCTGGCTTTTTTTTGTTCCCAACCCTTCCTGTGACGGCGTTATGTGTTGCGCCGTCTGTCGCCCATAAATGCCGATGGCGACTGCCCGAACTGTTTTCTGAATGCCGTCGTATAGGCGCTGTGGCTGTCGTAACCGCTGCTCAGGGCGACCTGAGTGATGGGGGCACCTTGCACCAGCAGGGTCAATGATGACATTAGACGCAACTGTTGACGCCACTTGCCGAACGTCATCCCTGTGCTTTTCAGAAAGCGGCGATGAAAGGTTTTGCCGCTAATCGCCAACTTTCCAGCCCAGTCGTCTGCCGTCGCGGTATCACCTGGGTCGCTCATGAGTATCTGGCAAACCGTCTGTATCTGCATGTCTTGTGGCCAGGGCAGATGAAAGGGGAGATGTGGCGTTGTGCGCAGTTCCTCGATTAATAGCTCTCCTAGCAGTTGCGTATAGCGCGGCGTGGTTGCGTGACTGTCTGCATCGGTGAGTCGGGCTATCAATTCTCTGGCCAACCCAGACACGCGTACGACACAGTCTGCGGTAGGCAGTTGTATACACATATCTTCACGCACGAAGATGCCATTTGCCTGTGAAGCGACCGGAATGATCAGGCGATGGGGAACACCTGGACGCAGCCATACGGCAGAGGTGGGCGGAACCAGCCATTGTCCGGTTGGCGCCTCCACCTGCACCAGTCCACTATCCGCATAAATCAGATGACCTCTGCGGTGGTGGTGCATGGGAACCACATGCCCCTGCGGGTAATGCATGGAGACCCCCGTGACAGGCAGCTCTGAAGCTTCGGCCGCGTTTAAGTCAAGCGCGTGTCCACCGTCTCCGGGGGAAGAAAAACCCATATCGATTCACTTTGTCCAAAACAAACAATTGAATGTCTATTTTCATGTAGATGGACGAATTGTGCAAACCTAATATGGACGTGTAATGACAACCTTGAGTCTCTCGTACATGCTGCCGTCCAGCCATTATTCCTGTTCGTTACGACGATTGTCTCTCGGTCGGGGTCGGTATGCATACGTTCGCATCATGCACCATCCTGCTTCTTCCTGACCCCGACGCCGGTCCGCTTTTCTTGAGTCCGGGGATCAGGTTCTATTGATTCCCTGGAGATTGTTATGTTGACCGATCCTTCGCAAAAGTATCGCCCCTTTCCCCCTGTTGATTTGGCCGACCGCCAATGGCCGTCACGTACTTTGACGTGCGCTCCTGTCTGGCTCTCTACGGATCTGCGTGATGGCAATCAGGCGCTCTTCGAACCCATGAACCGTGAACGTAAGCTGCATCTGTTTCAGGAATTGGTGCGTATCGGTTTTAAGGAGATTGAAGTTGGATTTCCCTCTGCATCACGCACCGATTTTGAAATCGTGCGCCACTTAAATAACTTCGCACATTGATGCTTCACTTCTCATCGTGCGAGGCCAGTGCTGACGGGATGCCGTCTTCAGCGAGTGTAGCGCTATTATGCAAAGCTATTTAATTGATGCCGACCTGATACCTGAGGACGTGACGCCAATGGTCATTACCCAACTGCGTGATGATCTGGTGAAAGAAACGGTACGCAGTGTGGCTGGCGCGCGACGAGTGATTGTTCATTTTTACAATGCTATTGCCCCAGCCTGGCGTGAGATCGTGTTCGGTATGAGCGTGGCGCAGATCGTCGAGATGGTCGAGCATCATATTGCGCTGCTGAAACAGTTAACGGCAGAGCATCCCCAAACGCAGTGGGTTCTCCAGTATTCTCCCGAGACTTTTTGCATGGCCGAACTGGATATTTCCCTTCTGCTCTGCAACGCTGCCATCAGAGCCTGGGATGCGGGACCGCAGCGCCCGATGATCATTAATTTGCCAACAACGGTAGAAGTCTCGACGCCCAATGTTTTCGCGGACCAGATCGAATGGATGCACCAGCGTCTGGCGCGGCGCGAGCACATCGTGCTGTCCGTTCATCCACACAATGATCGCGGCACCGGCATCGCCTGTGCGGAACTGGCGTTGCTGGCAGGTGCTCAGCGGGTCGAAGGTTGCCTGTTTGGAAATGGCGAGCGCAGTGGCAATCTTGATCTGGTCACGATGGCGTTAAACCTGTACACCCAGGGCATCTCACCCGGCCTGGACTTCTCTGATATTGCCGCTGTGGCTCGCGTGACTGAGGATTGTACCGCGCTGCCTATCCATCCGCGTCATCCCTATGTCGGTGACCTGGTTTTCACGGCATTCTCCGGTTCGCATCAGGACGCTATCGCCAAGGGGTTTGCCGCACAGCATTCAGACGCACCGTGGCGCGTACCCTACTTGCCTATCGATCCTCAGGATCTGGGGCGCACCTATGACAGTATCGTGCGTGTTAACAGCCAGTCTGGTAAGGGCGGCATCGCTTTTCTGCTGCAACGCGATCATGGCATTGTTATGCCACGTCGTATGCAAGTGGAGTTCAGTGCTATCGTTCAGTCACTGGCGGAAACCAGTGAAACCGAACTGAGCAGCGAGAACATCTGGGAGGTTTTCCAACAGACTTACCTCTCTCCGGTTCTTGAACAACCGGGTTTTATCTACCGTACACATCACCTGTCAGACCATCCCGAAGGGCAGGCGATTGATTTGGAACTCATTGATGCCAACGGTTCGCCACAAAACTATCGGGGAAAGGGAAATGGCCCGATTTCCGCTACGGTGGACGCGCTGGGGTTACCGCTGCGTATCGACAGCTATGAGGAGCGCAGTCTGGGAGCAGGGGCGGATGCCGTCGCGTTAGCCATTGTTGAAGCCGCATGGCCCGGTGTACCGGGATCGCGCTTCGGTGTTGGGCGACATCCGAACATCATCACGGCTTCGGTGCTGGCGGTACTGAGCGCCGCAGCCAGATTTCCGGCGGTCGGGGATATCGCTGGGAGATAAAACGCGCTAAGGCCACGTCACTGCAATCAGGATGGTAAGCACGTTATCTTTCTGGACGCGCGCGCTTAAGGCCGCGCGTTCTTCATTCCGGTTCGGATATGAAGCAACGGCGGATGACGAAAATGAGCTGCGCATATTTTGGCAAGGGCAACAACATTATATGCTTACTATTTTTTTTGTGAATAATTAATAAAATCAATATCATTGGGATATTTCTTAAATTGTTTGCGGGAACGAAAATCTCCCTTATCATGCCTATACCCAAGATCATGGGTGTTCACAATGGAGATAAGGAATATGTGGATCAGAAGGAATCAACTCGTCAGGAAATTGACGTTAGGTGTAGTAACCGCAGCACTGGGCATGTCGCTCAGTTTCTCAGCATTATCCGCCACGCCGGTGGAAACGCATGGTCAGTTGTCCATTGAAAATGGACAACTGGTGGATGAACAGGGAAAAAGGGTGCAACTGCGAGGAGTGAGTTCGCACGGTTTGCAGTGGTTTGGTGATTATGTCAACAAGGACTCGATGAAATGGCTGCGTGACGACTGGGGGATTAACGTATTCCGTGTGGCGATGTATACGGCAGACGGTGGCTATATCGCTAATCCTTCCCTTGCCAATAAGGTAAAAGAGGCCGTTGCGGCGGCACAAAGCCTCGGCGTTTACATCATCATCGACTGGCATATCTTGTCAGACAACGATCCTAATATTTATAAAGCACAGGCAAAAACCTTCTTTGCCGAAATGGCAGGGCTGTATGGTAATTCGCCGAACGTGATTTATGAAATCGCCAATGAACCCAACGGCGGCGTAACATGGAACGGGCAGATTCGACCTTATGCGCTGGAAGTGACTGACACCATCCGTAGCAAAGATCCCGATAACCTCATTATCGTCGGTACGGGCACCTGGAGTCAGGATATTCATGACGCGGCGGATAATCAGTTGCCCGATCCGAATACGCTGTACGCGCTGCATTTCTATGCGGGCACGCACGGGCAGTTCCTGCGCGACCGCATTGACTATGCACAAAGCCGCGGCGCGGCGATTTTTGTCAGCGAGTGGGGCACCAGCGATGCATCCGGTGGGGGCGGACCGTTCCTGCCTGAATCGCAGACCTGGATCGATTTCCTGAATAACCGCGGTGTGAGCTGGGTGAATTGGTCGCTTACCGACAAAGCCGAGGCCTCCGCTGCGCTGGCGCCGGGAGCGAGCAAATCAGGCGGTTGGACGGAGCAAAATCTCTCAACGTCAGGGAAATTTGTCAGAGAGCAGATTCGTGCGGCGGCGAACCTAAGCGGCGGCGATACGCCGACTACGCCAACGGAACCGACTAATCCAGGTAGTGGAACCACGGGCGACATCGTACTGCAATATCGTAATGTGGATAACAACCCTTCTGATGATGCGATTCGTATGGCTGTCAACATCAAAAATACCGGAAGTACGCCGATCAAACTGAGCGATCTGCAAGTGCGCTACTACTTCCATGATGATGGCAAACCTGGTGCGAACCTCTTTGTTGACTGGGCGAACGTCGGTCCGCAAAACATCGTGACCAGCACAGGTACCCCTGCCGCCAGCACTGATAAGGCTAACCGCTACGTTCTGGTGACCTTCAGCAGCGGAGCCGGCTCTCTTCAGCCTGGCGCAGAAACCGGTGAAGTACAGGTGCGTATCCACGCCGGTGACTGGAGCAACGTGAATGAAACAAATGACTATTCATACGGTGCTAACGTTACGAGCTACACGAACTGGGATAAGATCACCGTGCACGATAAAGGTACGCTGGTATGGGGCGTGGAGCCGTAACCGTGTGCTGTTAACGTATTAATCGTAATACGGTCACTTAAGCCTGGTATTAGGGGAAGCACAGGGAGGCCTCACACCTGTGGTCGCCCCGTATATCTCGATGCTTAAAAGATCGGCATGACTTACTCTGCGGGCGTGAATTCGCCCGCCTTTTCTTTCCAGACTTCATTCATTCACCACAATATCGTGTTTCTTAAGCAATCCACGCAGTTGGTGGTAGGTTAATCCCAGCAGTTCAGCGGCCTTACGCTGGTTAAATTTTGCCTGATTCAATGCCCGTTCGATCAAGCTTCTCTCTTGTTCCAACAGCCACGGTTTCATCTCCAGCGGTAAATCCGGCAGGCCGATTGTCGCCTGTGAGGAAATATCCTGAACGGCGGGAGTGCGGCGGAAGGGATTCAGAATGATGGCATCAAGAGGCTGTTCGCTGTCGCCGTGGCGGTACACTGAACGTTCAACCACGTTTTTCAGCTCACGAATATTGCCCGGCCAGCCGTAATTCAGCAGTGTGTCGCGCGCGGCGGGCGTAAAACCGGGAAACAGCGGCAAATGCAATTCGCGACACATCTGAATTGCGAAGTGATCGGCCAGCAGCATGATGTCCTGCTGGCGTTCGCGCAGTGGCGGAAGTTGCACAACGTCAAAAGCCAGACGGTCGAGCAGGTCCGCACGGAACTTACCGCTCGCGGCAAGCGCAGGCAAATCGTCATTGGTCGCGCACACCAGTCGCACATCTACCTGTAGTTGATCTCTGCCGCCGACGCGCTCCAGCATGCCGTATTCGATCACTCGCAGTAGTTTTTCCTGCACCAGCATCGGTGCGGTGGCGAGCTCATCCAAAAACAGCGTTCCACCGTCGGCGCGCTCGAAGCGTCCCAGATGACGCTTCTGCGCGCCGGTAAACGCACCGGCTTCATGACCAAATAGCTCGGAATCAAGCAGGTTCTCGTTGAGTGCTGCACAGTTGAGAGAAACGAACGGCCCTTGCCAACGCGGAGAAAGGTAGTGCAGGCGGCTGGCAATCAGCTCTTTACCCGTACCGCGCTCGCCGATTACCAGCACGGGCTTATTAAGTTGCGCCAGTTGCGACACCTGTTCCAGTACCTCCAAAAAACTGTTGGCTTCGCCCAGCAGATTCTCTTTTTCCTGAAGCATGATGTTCCACCGTTTTATTTTTACTAACTGTTAGCGTATTTGACTAATCTAACGAAAAGAGAAAAATAGTCAAAATTATCTATTTCTTTATTTTCAGTTAGTTAAAATAAATTAAAAGTTGGCATGCTTATTGATATACCTATAGGGAGATCGCGGCTGGCTTGGTCAGCCTCGGTGATAAATCAGGCGTAATCAGACGCTGGAAATCATGAAGAGGATGTAATTATGGGTATTTTTTCTCGTTTTGCCGACATCGTGAACGCCAACATCAATTCATTGCTGGATAAAGCTGAAGATCCGCAGAAATTGGTGCGGCTGATGATTCAGGAAATGGAAGATACGTTGGTTGAAGTGCGTTCGACCTCGGCGCGGGCGTTGGCAGAAAAGAAACAGATTGCCCGCCGCATTGAACAAGCTCACGGTCAGCAAGATCAATGGCAGGAAAAAGCGGAACTGGCGCTGCGTAAAGATAAAGACGATCTGGCTCGTGCCGCGCTGATTGAGAAGCAAAAGCTGACCGACCTGATTGCGGTGTTGCAGCATGAAGCCGAAAGTGTGGATGAAACGCTGGAGCGTATGAAGCGTGAAATCGGCGAACTAGAAAACAAATTAAGCGAAACGCGTGCTCGCCAGCAGGCGCTGACGCTGCGTCATCAGGCTGCGGCATCGTCGCGTGATGTGCGCCGCCAGTTGGACAGCGGTAAGCTGGATGAAGCCATGGCGCGCTTCGATCAGTTCGAGCGCCGCATCGACACGATGGAAGCAGAAGCCGAAAGCCACGGGCTAGGGAAACAAAAATCGTTGGATCAGCAGTTTGCCGAGCTGAAAGCGGACGATGAAATCAGCGCGCAGCTGGCGGCGCTTAAAGCTAAAGTTAAGCCAGCAGAGCAATAAGACGAATAAAGCATAGATGCCATCGGATGGCTGTCGTGAGAAAACGGCAGCCACCAGCGTGTGAATAATAACTAAGGAGACACAATGAGTGCGTTGTTTCTTGCCATTCCGTTGACCATTTTCATGTTGTTTGTGGCACCGATATGGCTTTGGCTACATTACAGCCAGCGTAAAAACAGTGCTCAACTGGGACAAAATGATATGCAACGTCTGACACGCTTAACGGAAGAGTCCAACCGCATGCGTGAGCGTATCAGAGCGCTGGAAGATATTCTGGATGCAGAACACCCGGACTGGAGAAAATCGTAATGAAAAATACGTGGTCAGGTAAAACGTTATACCGCATACCGGAAGAGGGCATGCTGAAAGGGGTTTGTGCTGGTTTAGCGCGTTATTTTGATGTGCCGGTGAAACTCCTGCGGATAATCGTGGTGCTGTCGATGTTTTTCGGCCTGTTCTTTTTCACCATCGTGGCTTATATCATTCTGACCTTTATGCTCGATCCGGCTCCGGCGGGAATGGTGGGGGAGGATGAAAAGGTGACCCGAACGCCCAGCCAACTGCTGAATGAGGCGGACGCGACATTGCAGGCCAGCGAACAGCGCCTGCGTAACATTGAGCGCTATGTCACCTCAGAGACGTTTGGCGTTCAGAACCGCTTTCGTCACCTGTAATTTGTCATCGGTCATACGCTTTCGCTGACGTTATCCACCGTACGACTGGGGTCGAAAGTGGATAATGTCGCGCTGCTTTTTCGCTGCAATCTCTATGATCCGATCCCACTGTGCATCGGATGCCAGCCATTTCCTTCTTTCGCGCTGTAGTGCACGTTTTGCAGTGGTATGCGCTGCCATTGACCATTGCTGTCCTGCACGATTTCGCTGGCAATCGCACGACATTGATAATGCAGCGTATCGGTCTCCAACCGGAATTCATACTTTTTGCCTTTTTCCGGAACAAAGCGGGTGGTGATCAGGCAGGTGTATTTACTTTCGACGTACACATTTTCAATAGCGGTTTCCACGCCGGGAACGACCGGTGTTTCGTAGTAGTCAATATCGTATTTCTCTCCGGATACTTTTGGCATCCCGCGATCCTGAGTGTTTTGTAATACCCATTCGCTGGAACGAATAAGACCGCCAGTGCGTTTGCCGTTTAACGTCTGATAGATACTTGTCTGTTCTGTGTTATCTACGATGCGTACCCATGGTGAATCAGCAGCTAGCGAAGGTGGCGAATAAAAATAGTTATTCGGCATAAGTGCGCAACTTGTTTGAGAAAATACTACAAGCACAGAAATGCGATAAAGCGTAAATTTCATAATATTTTTCGCTTATTATTAGCAATCCCGACCAGGGTCGGGAGTGTATCTTCTAGATTATCTCTTTATAAAAATTTCTTGTGGAAAAAATAATTTTCTGTACTTCATCACAGGGGAGTATGATTTCCTGTACATCCAATGTCATGAAATTCTCCCATTGATATCCGTCACTATCATTCCCCAATAAGTAGCTAGTTTTTGCCGCAAGGATACGTAATTTGCTGTTGTGACTAACGGCGAAAACATAACACATATTGTTTTCCAGGTTATAAGTCGATGCCTGATAGCGATAATCTGTGACAAAATCATCCGGAATATTTGCATCAGGATTCATTAATTCAGGCAACATTTTATTTAGCATGGCTGTAAATGCAATATGTTTATCAGCCATGAACAACTCCTTGTCCTCAGTAGCGGTAACGAGAGCGTTATCCTCAGACAGGCAACTGATATCACCATCAAGCGTAGCCACACTTGCATTATCAGGGAACAGCTTTCCATTGATGATAAAATGAAAAAGGCCATTAGTATAACCAGCATCTTCACTCCAGACGGGTACAGGCTCCATCAGAATAGCGAAGGTATTTGGGTCACCGAATATCATGATTACCACCCTTTTTTCGGTAAGTTAAGCTGCTTTTTAACGTCTGATGGTATCGTATTTTTATTCAATGGCGCAGATTTATCGCCGGTGCTGCCTGACCAGTGCCATGTTCCATCATTCGTGTTAGTAAACTGATGTACGTTGCCATCAGCATCTTTAGCATAACGTTTTTTACCACTCTCAATTGATGAGCCAAACAGATCAAGTGAGTTCCTGGGTTCTGTTCCCGCTTTGAAGCTGTAACCTTGTTGGCCCGCAGTATGTTTAGGGTTTGATTTATAGCTCAACCCATTTTGTGCTGTGGAGGGAGTGGCTGTTGGAAGTGCACTCCCACTACTTCCCTTGACTGTATTCGCTTTAGAGCCTTTTCCTCCACTCGCTTTACCAACGCCACCTATAGCGCTGGCCGCAATGCTGGCAACAATATCTGCCTGCTCGCGGTTAAGCCCCCACCTTGCCATGATAACTTCTGATACGTGGTTGCTTGCCACCACACCATCAACGTCGATCTGTTGTGCCCAAATCGCCGAAAGGTCATAACTCATTGCCCAGGGAATATCTTCGCCCATTGCGCGATTGAGTGCTTCCTTAACCGCCATGCTATTCGCGAGCACACTACCGTATTTTGTCTGGCAACTGTCCGGGTCGTTGGCACAATCATTAACCAGTTGCTCCTGCTGTACAATGCTGAGCTGCTGATATTTTTTCATAATAGGGCCGCAATCACCCCCCTTAGCCTGACAGGATTTGACCTCAGCGACCCAGTCATCGATCTGCCTTACGGTCAGATAGTTATTATCAACCGCATTCTTACCCGCATCATGTCCGCTGACGGCACCAGCAGAAGAGTCACTTGCTACGCTGCCTGCCAGTATTGCCGCCAGCGAGGCCAGATTGCTGATCTTATCTTTATCACCGTTGGATAAATGGGCGATGTCAGTGTCGGGGTAGAGATAGTCTTTAATTGCACGCGCCGCCAACTCACCCGTTGCTGCGCCCACCGCACCCGCAGTGGCGTTACCTCCGGAGAGTTCAGCAATCACACCACCCAGCACGGCGTGACCAATTGCGTTCGCCGCAATTTGTCCGGCGGTAGGATTGTCATCAAACCCCACCTTCATGTCTTTAACCACACCCGCCATATAAGGTGCCGCGCCCTGAGCCAGCGCTTTTAGTGGATCGCCACCCGCCAACGCGGTAATGGCAGAAGCGGCGGCACGAATGCCCTTATCCAGATCGCCACCGGCTTTATACTGTTCGCTGATGTCTTTGTACGCAGCGGTACTTTGCACGCGATCCCAGTATTCTTTGCGTGTTTCTTTCGTTTCATCCCATTTACCCGCCGCGTTAATGCCCGCGTTGTTGGCCATAATCTGGCCCTGGGTGAGGGTGATATCCACGCCCTGATTCACAACATCACCAATCAATCGCAATCGGCTTAGGCGCTGCTGTTCCTTCGCTTTATCGAAGATGGGGCTGATGCTCTGGTTAGCGTGCTCGACATCGCGACTTAGCTCACTAACATCCTGCTGCTGATTGGCCTGATCGCGAATAATCAGCGACCCTGGTGAGAAAGCGGCATAGGTGGTGCCGGAAGCCTTCCCATCGCTGCCATCCGCGCCCAGCCTGCCCGTACTGATACCGACGCTGCTGTGCGATACCTCAATCACGGCGCCATCGAGTTGTGTGTGTTAACAAGTCACGCAGGCAAACAGTGACAATATCTATCCCCTGATCCCGCTGTGCATCGGATGCCAGCCATTTCCTTCTTTCGCGCTATAGCGTACGTTTTGCAGTGGTATGCGCTGCCATTGACCCTTGCTGTCCTGCACGATTTCGCTGGCAATCGCACGACATTGATAATGTAGCGTATCGGTCTCCAACTGGAATTCATATTTTTTGCCTTTTTCCGGAATAAAGCGGGTGGTAATAAGGCAGGTGTATTTGCTTTCAACATAAACGTTGATAATTGCGGTTTCAAGACCAGGTACTAAGGGTGTTTCGTAGTAGTCAATATCGTATTTCTCTCCGGATATTTTTGGCATTCCACGATCCTGGGTATTCTGTAAAACCCATTCACTGGAACGAATAAGACCGCCAGTGCGTTTGCCGTTTAACGTCTGGTAAATACTCGTCTGTTCGGTGTTATCTACGATACGTACCCACGGGGAGTCATTGGTTTCATGGGGCGGAATGAAAAAAGAGTTGTTTGGCATAATAGAGCAGCCTGAAGAGAGGAGTACTATCATTGCCAGATTATTTCGCAGTAACTTTTTCACTTGTTTCATTCCTAATGGGTTTGAAAGGTAATGAGTATTTTACAGTAACGCTGCGCTCAGTTTTTTAAGACTAACAGCTCCCCACCAGAGGTGGGGAGTGCAATATTATAAAGGCGTCATTATTTTAATTAGCGTATTTCGTTATCATTTAATGGGTTGTAAAGAAATCGCTATTTCCAGCACGATATCAGAATAGCATTTATCGCCATTGGCTGATGTTCTCTTAAGTTCATCAAGTGCATAAACGATATCCACCCTGGCTCCCGGGCGGAACAGTTTTTTATCTTCATCATCGATATGGCTATAAATGCTTTCTTCAATGACAGAGCCATCATCCAGCCGCAAACTGAAACAGTTATCTACTGGAGAGGGATCTTGTCCTGCCACATAGGTTCTTGTGATCGTGCCAGATCGGTGCAGTAAACGCATTTTTCCCTGTTCAATGCTACTCCACCACTCGGATGAGCCAAAAAGACCATTGGCTCCCTTCAGGCCCATGGCTGGTCTTGATGGATCGAGAGTCAGAGCCTGCGTTAAAGCCACTTGATCAGGGTCCCCTTTGAGTTCTTCTGAAAGAAGATAGACAATTTTCATAGGGTATTTCGAGTTTTCAAGATTTAACAGCATAATGCTTTCCTGTTATTTAACCTGTTCAAAATGGACGATGTTTTTATTAAAAATCTCCATTCCTTTGCCTTGTCCAAGTTGTGTCGTCATCTGTCCTCCTTCAACCTTGAAGCGAGTATTGGTTTCCATCCATTTACCCGTTTGGGTGGACATATTGGGCAATTCTTTAGCTGCAGCACTGTTTGCGGCAATACCAATTTTTTCCAGTTCGGAGAAAGTGCCTGACTTAACAGTGATTTTCACTGTTATACCATCGTACTTAGAAGAGTATGATAGCACTGGAGAAACGGATGTTTCAGTGGTCGCTGGCATCACACCTGTTCTTTCAAACTGCCTGAATTGCTCAGGTGACATCGTCCGATAAACAATTTCATTGCCATGAACATCACGTTGCTGAACGGGACTTAGCGGATTTTTAGCTGTCGTCACAGGAGTACCAATGGTACCCGACGTCCCTTTGTTGCCTGACTGCGTTTTTTGTATGACTTTATTGAACGCCATGCCAGCAGCAAATTTTACAACTTCCTGCGCTGATGCACCATTATCGTATAAGCTGAGGATCCCATTGATATCAACAGGCGTCATCGCTGAGGTAATGATATCGTTTTTCAGCGCCAGCTCACGGATTTTCTCATCGCTCAGTCCCTGCGCTTTCCATTCGGCAAGTTGTTCACTGCCCTTAATGGCGGCGACATAAGGATTGCCAGCGACGCCCATCGGTGTCCAGTCAATGCCCGTCTGTGTATAGATGTCACCGATGAATCCAGAGTAATCAGAATTTAGCTGTCCCTGTTGCGCACCACGCATCATCGTTCTGGCATAATCGGTTACGAGATAGCCGAACTCATCAGCCGTTATTGCTCCAGATTGATACATCGCGACCAGCTTTTCACCCGCTTCTTTTTCCCGTTTACGGTACTCATTGCGGATCTCGGTCTGGCATTTACCATTAGAACCACAGGCAGCAAAGCGTTCCTGTAGTTCATCCATGCCACCGATACCGGCGGCTTTTAGTTTTTCATACAGCGCGCGGCCTTCTTTACTCAGTTTTTCAACGCCGTACTTATTTGACAGCAGATTATAATCAACGGCATTTTTACCCGCGTCATGTCCTGCCACCGCGCCTGCCGAAGAATCGCTCGCTAGGCCTGCCGCCATGGTGGCAGCCAGAGACGCCAGATTACTGACTTTCGCCCGTTCATCATCAGTCAGTGACTCAACCGTTCTGTTTGGATAGAGATAGTCGACGATCGCTCGTGCGGCCAGCTCACCACCTGCTGCACCCACTGCCCCAGCAGTGGCGTTGGAACCGGAAAGCTCAGCCACCACGCCGCCAACGATAGCGTGACCGATGGCATTTGCCGCGATCTGCGCGGCAGTTGGATTGTCGCTATTCTGCAGAGTCAAATCGCGCACTGTGCTGGACAGATAAGGTGCAGCACCCTGTGCCAGCGCTTTCAGTGGATCACCACCCGCTAGCGCCGTGATGGCTGCCGCTGCGGCACGAATGCCTTTATTAAGCTCACCACCCGCTTTATATTGATCGTTGATGTCCTTATACGCGGCGGTATTTTGTACACGAGCCCAGTACTCCTGACGTGTCTCCTTGGTCTCATCCCACTCACCAGCCGCTTTAATTCCCGCGTTGTTTGCCATAATTTGGCCCTGGCTGAGGGTGATATCCACGCCCTGGTTAACAACGTCGCTAATCAGGCGCAGCTGGTTCAAACGCTGCTGTTCCTTCGCTTTATCGAAGATTGGGCTGATGCTCTGGTTAGCGTGCTCGACATCGCGACTTAACTCACTAACATCCTGCTGCTGGTTCGCCTGATCGCGGATAATCAGCGATCCTGGAGAAACGGCCGCATACGTGGTGCCGAAAGCCTTCCCATCGCTGCCATCCGCTCCCAGGCCATTGGCCGCCAGATCCTACGCGCCCAGCCCGCCAGTGCTGATACCGACGCTGCTGTGCGATACCTCAAACTCGGCGCCATTGAGTTGTGTGTGTGTTAACAAGTCACGCAGGCAAGCATTGACAATATCTATCCTCTGATCCCGCTGTGCATCGGGTGCCAGCCATTTCCTTCTTTCGCGCTGTAGCGCACGTTTTGCAGTGGTAGGCGCTGCCATTGACCCTTGCTGTCCTGCACGATTTCACTGGCAACCGCACGGCATTGATAATGCAGCGTATCGGTCTCCAACCGGAATTCATACTTTTTGCCTTTTTCCGGAACAAAGCGGGTGGTGATCAGGCAGGTGTATTTACTTTCGACGTACACATTTTCAATAGCGGTTTCCACGCCGGGAACGACCGGTGTTTCGTAGTAGTCAATATCGTATTTCTCTCCGGATACTTTTGGCATCCCGCGATCCTGAGTGTTTTGTAATACCCATTCGCGGGAACGAATAAGACCGCCAGTGCGTTTGCCGTTTAACGTCTGATAGATACTTGTCTGTTCTGTGTTATCTACGATGCGTACCCATGGTGAATCAGCGTCTTGAGGAGGGGGGACAAAGAAATCATTATTTGGCATTATGGAACAGGCAGAACTAAAAGATGCAAGAATAGCAAATGTAACTTTTAAGATATTTTTCACGCTATGCTCCTTATTAACAAGGCGTCCTTGCCTTATCATAACATATTCGCGGATTTAGATATTATTTCCCTGATAAATCATAATGATCTGGTAATTGATAACCTTCAGGGATTGCAGGCCAGCTATCTATTTTCAATAACATCTCACTGTCTTCAGCTATGGATTCGAAGAAACTTGAGAGGGTCATTGCGTGGCTTCTTAACTTCAATAAAGCTGATTGCATTGCCAGTTCATCATTTTCAGCACTGGCTTTGTTTAGCAAGTCAGTATGAACTTTTAGCAAAGTTAGTTGCTTGAGAAATTGTTCATTCAGCTGCCCATTGTAGTCAATCGACAAGTCATCCATTTCGATAGCCGATGTGCTTTTTTTCTTCAACACAGAGATGAAATTATTCTTCATTATCTCAAAAAAGAGATCATTTATCATTTAGGCAGTCTCCGTCCTTCTTTAATTTTACCAAAACAGTTAGTAATCATAACGGCTATACGACCTTGTTTGTCCATCGTAAATCAGCTAACAAGGTGCCAAATTCGGGTGTCCAGTTCCAGTTCAATGTGTTCATACTGGCTAGCCATTGTAGTATTAATTTTTTAAAATCAGATACTACTGTGCATCGGATGCCAGCCACTGCCTGCTTCGGGAATAAAGTGAGTGGTTACCAAACAGGTATATTTGCTTTCGACATGCCACGATCCTTAATGTTTTGTAATACACATTCACTGGCGCGAATAAGGCCTCCAGCACGTTTGCCATTAACTGTCTGGTAATGCTGGTTTGCTCGGTGTTGTCTATAATACGAATCTATGATAAATGGGTATTCTATGCCAGTGGAGTGAAGAAATCATTATTTGGAAAACACACCCACCCTGAAATAATGAATGTAAATGGTAATCCACTAATAAACGATACTCAGTAATTTATTTTACTGAGTATCGTTTGTGTTTTTTAATGAATACTATTGGTGATAGATGATCTCGTATTCGCTGCCAAGCTCATCCCGTAAACGCTGAGAAAGAATATCTCCCTGACGTTTAAATTCGGCTTCTTCCTCAGCATTACTAAATCCTGAAGATGCCGGATCATCCATGTTCAGTGTATTATCATACTGCTCTGCCCATTGGCGGAGTGATTCTATTAGTTGTACTGAGATTGGCAATTCATCAGGAGCAATATCGCCAAAATCATCAGGTGTTGTTCCCCACAATGGGTGACATTGATAGTCTGCCATGAGCTTTATTTTTTTCATTTCACTGCTCCTCTCAGGTTCGCACCTACAACATAACCATTATTACCAACGGTTACAGCAACATTGTACTTTTGACCATTTATAATAGTTTCGTAGATTGGTCGGCCTGTACCAGAGCCCTGGTAACCGACCAATTTTCCTTTTGTAACCGCATTCATGACCACTTCAGGGATCTTTGCTTCTGTGATGCCTATTTGCGCGAACTGGCTACCATGCTCATTAATAATGTGCTGCAGACCTGCTTTAGCGTTTCCTTTTTCAAGGAAAATGATTCTCCCGCTTGCATCCTTCGCGACACTGACAATATCTGCGGGTGTATGTTTGATACCTTGCGTCGCCAGCTCTTTCAGCAAGGCTTTTGAAGAGAGAACGTGTTAATTTTCATTACTCATTAAGAATAATTTTATTTAAAAACAGACTGTTATTTCCTCCAAGGGCAACCTCGGAGGAAATATGTTATCCAGTACAACGACTTAATGCCAATCGCAAACCCGCACCAATATCCTCTACTGGGCTATTTGTAGTGAGTATGACGTAATCAGTCTCGGGGATTCGCTCACCACTCCAAGCTTCAAGTTTTTCATGATAGCTGGGACGAATCGTTATGATCTCATCTTTCAAGTGAATGCCGCACTTTTTCATATTGCTGAATAGAGATCGCTTAGTTTTATATTGATAGTTTTCCATCAAATTCGCAACCCAACTTGCGTATTTTTCTTTACTTCTATTTATGTCGAAAAATTTAATTCTCTCCTCGACATTGTTTAAAGTACGACTATTAGCCAGAGCTTTTAGTACGGATTCACCAATTTCTTTATCATCTGCTCCTGGTTCGAGTAGATGGGGTGGGAACAATGGATCTATAGCGATTCTTCCCAGACCAGAATAGGTTTCAATGCTCAAAAATTTATCCGTGCTAAAAACGCAGCTCCAATAATCTTGATTGCTATTAAAGTCCATTATTTCACCTGTGTTACAGTAATTTTTACACCCTGACTCTTACCGTATTCAATCGCACGGTTAATTTCAGTCCACTGTGTCTTCGTTGTGTTCGCAGGAACTGCCAGACGTATCTCTCTCTGCGCGATCATCGTTGAATTCAGCTCCTGACCTGAAAGGCTGACGAATCCCCAGAAAACAAGACAGGCATAGAGTTTTATGATCTACTGATTTTCGCCAAAAAATTCAATGAGATCACCCTATGCCTGTCCGTAAAGTATGCCAGACTTTTTTCCATAACGCTTTAGCTTCAACGCATCAATACCGACAAAACGCGCTCATTGACTCAACCACTGCGTTGATAAACGGTGCGACGCTTTCGCTCACCAGTATCGGGCGCCATTTGCCCGGTGCGGCTCGTGTGAAAGATAAAATAAAACGGGTTGACCGCCTTTTGGGAAATTCTGCGCTTTATAACGATATTCCGAAAATATTTAATCAGATTACGTCCATGATGACCAAAAACATGCCGTGGTGTGCTATTGCCGTTGACTGGAGTGGCTATCCCTCTCAGGAATTTCATGTCCTGCGTGCCAGCCTTGTCTGTGATGGTCGTGCTATCCCCTTGATAAGCCAGATTGTTCCGTCGAAAAAGCAAAACAATGTTCTGATACAGAATGCCTTTCTTGACGCGCTTGCCAGTGCCATCGCTCCGCAAACGAAAGTCATCATTATCACCGACGCGGGCTTCCAGAGTGAATGGTTTCGGCGTATCAAATCACTGGGGTGGGACTTTATTGGCCGCATCCGGGGAAACGTAAAATTTTGCCTTCATCATGACAAAGAAAACTGGCTGAGCGTGAAAGACTGCAAGGAAACGGCATCTGCGGAATATCTGGGAATAGGTACGCTGGCGCGTTCAAAAAAAGCGCAATGCAACGGATATTTTTATCTTTATAAAAAAACGCCGAAAGGCCGAAAAAGCCAACGTCGCAAAGGGAAACCGAGCCATCCCACAACAGAAAAAGAGCAACGAGCCTCAGCCAAAGAGCCGTGGCTGATATTTACCAGCACAGAGGAATTTAAGCCCCGTGAAATCATGAAGCTCTACAGCAGACGCATGCAGATTGAACAAAACTTTCGGGATGAAAAGAGTGAGAGATTTGGCTTTGGCTTACGCGCCTGTGGAAGCAAAACAGGTGAGCGGCTTTGGGTGCTGAGTCTGCTGGCGACACTGGCATCCATTGTACTCTGGTTATTAGGATATCATTTTGAAAATAAAGGACTTCATCTTCATTATCAAGCGAACAGCCTTAAAAGTCGAAGAGTGATATCGTTTTTGACACTGGCGGAAAATGTACTGCGGCATTCACCGCGAATAATCGGGCGGGTGAAACTGGAGAGTATTTTAGCCCAACTCACCAGCACCTACCGAAGCATGGTGCTGGTTTATTAGCGATGATTTTGTGGGGATCCCTCAGCCTGAAAGGGTATAATCTTTGAATTTGGCGGCAGCATCAACATTTCCTTTAATAGAGCTGTAAATTTGTTCCGGTTTTGACAGTTTTGCTAGTGTTTGAGTGTCCAGAGACTTTGCGCTCACGGCAGTTTTTGTCACGCCATCATAGTAGTCAAACGTTTTGAAGTTTTGTGGCAACCGGGCATCAGCAGGAAGAGAAGTTCCTACATAATCTTCCCATGGCATACCCTGCTTCATATTGCCCTGGCCCCATTTCATGCCTACTTCACTTGCTTTTACTGTCGTAGTGGCTGAATTTCTGCCCATGTAAGATAATGCGGCTTTTGTGAGGTCTTTTCCGACAAGCCCCAGTGAAACGACAGCCGCCTGGTTCTCTGGATCAGATATAAACGCAGCGAATTTTGTCCAGTTAGGGCTCGCCGTGTCTATTTTTTGCAGATCTTGCGAATTCCAATACTGGACATAAGCTTTCACCTCTTCGTCTCGCATCACAGAAAGGCCAAAAATATCGCCTGCCCACGCTGGCCGTTCCGTTGCCTGTATACCTCCGTAGGCGAGCTCTTTATCCCAGACCTGGGCTTTAAGTGGATGTTTTGCAAGCGTAATGTCGACCTCCGCACTTTGCGCATCACTGATTTTTTTATACTTAGCGATAATTGCAGTGCAATCTTTCCCTGATTTTCGGCATTGTTGCATTTCTTTATCGAAGTCGAGTGCCTGATTCGCTGTCAGATAGTTATTATCAACCGCATTCTTACCCGCATCATGTCCGCTGACGGCACCAGCAGAAGAGTCACTTGCTACGCTGCCTGCCAGCATTGCCGCCAGCGAGGCCAGATTGCTGATCTTATCTTTATCACCGTTGGATAAATGGGCGATGTCAGTGTCGGGGTAGAGATAGTCTTTAATTGCACGCGCCGCCAACTCACCCGTTGCTGCGCCCACCGCACCCGCAGTGGCGTTACCTCCGGAGAGTTCAGCAATCACACCACCCAGCACGGCGTGACCAATTGCGTTCGCCGCAATTTGTCCGGCGGTAGGATTGTCATCAAACCCCACCGTCATGTCTTTAACCACACCCGCCATATAAGGTGCCGCGCCCTGAGCCAGCGCTTTCAGTGGATCACCACCCGCTAGCGCCGTGATGGCTGCCGCTGCGGCACGAATGCCTTTATTAAGCTCACCACCCGCTTTATATTGATCGTTGATGTCCTTATACGCGGCGGTATTTTGTACACGAGCCCAGTACTCCTGACGTGTCTCCTTGGTCTCATCCCACTCACCAGCCGCTTTAATTCCCGCGTTGTTTGCCATAATTTGGCCCTGGCTGAGGGTGATATCCACGCCCTGGTTAACAACGTCGCTAATCAGGCGCAGCTGGTTCAAACGCTGCTGTTCCTTCGCTTTATCGAAGATTGGGCTGATGCTCTGGTTAGCGTGCTCGACATCGCGACTTAACTCACTAACATTCTGCTGCTGGTTCGCCTGATCGCGAATAATTAGCGACCCTGGTGAGAAGGCGGCATAGGTGGTGCCGGAAGCCTTCCCATCGCTGCCATCCGCGCCCAGGCCATTGGCCGCCAGATTCTGCACCGCATTTTTCAGCAGATCCTGTGCACCTAGGCCGCCCGTGCTGATACCGACGCTGCTGTGCGATACCTCAAACTCTGCACGGTTGTTGATATTGCTGAAGCCCAGCGTGCCGGTACTGAGACGGTTTTTATCTTCGCTGGCGGTGCTGCCAATCACGGCGCCATCCAACTGCGTGTGGTTACCGACGTTGATATCGACGCCACCGTCACCCGCGAAGATACCAGTCTGCTCTTGCACGCTATTATAGGTGCTGTGGATTTTGTCCTTCGCCACGCTGGCGCTGACGCTGCCAGTCATACTGCCAAAGGTAAAGCTGGCGCCTGCTGAGCTGTTCTTCTGCTTCGAGTCGTAGTTGTTAACGTCCTGCTCACTCTGCAACGTCAGGTTACGGCCGACATTGGCGACGACCCGATCGGCACTCAGCTGTGCGCCGCGCAGGGTGGTGTCACGCCCGCTGTTGACCGTCAGCTTATTACCCGCGTCGACGGTGGTTTCTGTATGCGTCAGGCCATCGCCATTCTCCTTACCGGAACCTTTACTGGCATTAGCAAATACACTGATTCCTGCGCCGCCCTGACCCGCACCGATGCTGACGCCGATGCCGCCGCCGCTGTTGCTGTTTTTGCCGGTCTGCGACTGCGTATTCTGCGCTGATAGCAGGTTGATATCGCGGTTTGCCGACAGCAGCACATCGTTGCCCGCTTTCAACTGGCTGCCGCCGAGGGTCAGATCGCCATCGGTGCCATTCTCTGAACCGGTCGCCACCAGGTTGATATTGTTGCCCGCCTGCACGGTGCTGCCGGAGGCGTTGACCGCTTCGCTGTGGCTCTCGCTCTTCGACTTCGAGGTACTCAGCGACAGGCTGACACCAATGGCGTTATTGTCGGTGGTGTTCTGCGCCGCCAGCACCGCGGCTTGCGCGGCCTGTACGCCTGCCAGACCGGATTTCAGCTTCTGTAGCGATGCCATACGGCCATCCTGCTGCTCATCGGCGGCTTTCGCGCTGGTGTAAGCGGTGTTGATCGCGCTGCCAATGGCGCCGGACAGCGCCAACGTCAGGCCCGTCTGTTTACGTTCGTAAGTGGTGTCGGTGGTGCTTTGGTTATTCGCGGCATCAATGGTGATATTGTTCGCCACCATATTGATGTCGTTACCGGCGATCACATCAGAGCCCTGTACGGCGATATTATTACCTGCCACCAGACTGGTATCGCCCGCCACGCTGCCCAGCGTGCTGTTGTTCTGCGTTAGTGCGGCGGTGTCGGAGGTGGAGGTTTCTTTGATTGAACCAGCAAAGAAGCCAATGCCGCCGCTGCTCATCAGGCCCGACTTGGTGGTTTTCTTCATCGACCAACTGTCGCGGCTCTCTTCCGCTGCCGTGACGTTGAGGTCATTACCAGCACGCAGTGCCAGATCCTGATCTGCCGCCACATCGCTGCCGGTGATATTCAGGTTGTTACCCGCGCTGACGGCGATATTTTCCCCGCCCAGACTGCTGCCGTTTGCCAGCGTGGCATCGTAACCAGCGCGGGTGGTGGTGGTGCGTTTCGACAGGAAGCCGGAACCTTTCACCTTCGAATTCATATCCAGATATTCCTGGCTGCTGGCGCTGCCGAGGTTGATATCATGGGTGGCGGTCAGCGCAAGCTGCCGATCGGCATTCAGTTTTGCCGCTTGGGCGTTAATGTTATTGCCTGCATTCAGCGTGATAGTGCCGTCGCTGGTGATGTCACTGCCCTGTACCTGAGTCAGCGTCTGCGTGACGTGGTTATCTTTATCCCATACCACCTTGTCATGGCTGCCGGTGGTAACCGTGGTCATGTTGATATCGCGGTTAGCGGCGATCTGCGTCTGGCTGTTTTCACCGCTGTTGACGACCTGAGCGGCTTGTAGATTGACATCACGGCCGGCTTGTAACAGCAGTTTGCCGTCGTCACCTTGCACATACATGCCCGCCACACGATCGATATTATCACGGCTGAAGCGGTTGCTGCCGTTCTGGTTCTCGGCGTGGTTGGTCTCGCTGGCGACGGTGATATCTCGTCCTGCCTGCGCCAGCAGGGTATCGGTCGCGCGTAACGTGCCACCGGTATTAGTGATGTCGTTGGTTGCCTGTAGCGACACAGATTTACCGGCAATAATGCCGCCCACATTCACGATATCGTCGCCGGAAATGCTGACCAACTGAGTGGCGCTGATGCGGCCGCTGTTCAGCATGCCGCCGCTGACGCCGATGCTGACGTTTTTACCCGCCAGCAGCGCGCCGCTGCCATCCATATCGCCTTGCTGAACCTGCGCATACACCTGCGGCACCAGCACGTTCTGGGTGCTGCCGTCCGGCATTTTCACATCCTGCGCCACCAGCCATACCATATCTTGCGTGATCTGCTTCATCTGCTCGGCGGTCAACGCCACACCCGGCACCAGATTGAATTTCTTCGCGAAGCTGACACCCGCTTCCATCAGTCCTTTGTACTGCTCTTCATCGCTGGTGTAATCGGCGAGATAACGCTGGCCGACCAGCTCGACGATCTGCTCGCGCACCAGACGCTGTTCATAGAAACCATCGCCGAGGCGTTTCTGCGTGATCGACGGGTCGGTCTGCAACTGGCTCAGCATATAGTCGGAACTCAGCCAGGTTCTCTGATTGGTGAAGCGCGGATCGGTTTCGATCAGATAGCTGCTGGTGGCATCCGGCAGGGTGGTGAACAGGCTGCCGGTTGGCAGAGAAGCGTCCGGTGTCATCGAGCGAATGACATCGGTGTTCTGTCCGGCCACGTCCACGCGCTGCGCGGCGTAATCCGCCAGCGATGGCGCGTTGCTGGTTGGCTGGGTATTCTCCTTCATCACGCTCGGGCTGAGGCTGATGGACTGAATTTCCGTTGGCGGGGTATAGGCGGATGCTCTGGCTTTCTGGCTGTCGGTGCCTTTCTTATGGATACGATCCCACTCAATCACCTGTCCGACTTTTTCCGTCAGTTTCTGACCGGTGACTTCGGTGTTCACCAGTTCTTTGACGGCGGTCAGCAGGTTGCCGCCAGCAATAATCTGGCTCTTGTCGTTCAGCAGCTTATCGCCGGCGAGTGAGATCTGGCCGCCCGCGATAATTTTCGCCGGATCGCTCTGTGCGATCTGTTCTTCGCGCACTGTTTCGGTGTAGCTGTACTGATAATAGTGGTCACGACCACACACCACACCTTCAATACAGATATGACGCACTTCATTTTTGTAGAAACTGATGTTGTAGTCATCAGGACTATAGTGGACGCCATTATTCAGGCTGACCACCATATACTCATTTTTCTGCTTCTGTGACAGTTGTACGAAGCGGGTGACAAAATTGTCGTTGATATTGTTCAGCGCGGTGAAGCTGAGCGCCATATTGCCGACAGACTCTATTGTGGCACTGTGGTTGTTAAGGCTGCCCGCTTTGCCGCTGGCCAGACCGTTTTCATCGAGGTTGCCACCGATGGCCAGATCGCCACCACTGTAGATCAGGGAGTGAGTATGGTTGTTCAGCGTGCCGACGCCCAGATCGAGACGCTGACGCGCCGCAATGGTGGCGCTGCTATTATTTTCCGCCAGGTTATTCAGTGTCGCTGCGCTGATCGCCAGGCCGTCACCATAAATACGACCGGGACCGATATTATTGACGGTGCTGGCATTGATGCGGGTCAGCACGCCGTCGATCATGCCACGGTTGCTCAGCGTATCGCTGGCGTTCAGCGTGGTCTGCTGCGCGCTCAGTTCACCTGCGATCTGGTTGTCGATGTTGCTGGCCTGCACATTCAGCTTACCGCCTGCGCCAAGCAGCGCATTGTTAATCAAGCTGTTGTTGACGTTCAGCGTCAGATCGCCATTTGCCAGCGTTTTATTGTTGTTGCTGAAGCCGTCGGCGAAGCTGAGATCCATATCGCCAAGCGACAGAATTTCACCACTGCCGTTAATCTCGCGACCGCGGAAGGTCAGTTGCTGACCCGCCACCAGACGACCACCTTCATTGCTGATACGCAGATCGCTGTGGGTGGCTGCGGCGCGGGAGAGGGCGCTGCTGTTTTGCTGATCGAGCGTCAGCCGTTTATTCGCGGAGATCTGCCCCAGATTGTTGTTCAGCACCGGCGTGGCGATGGCCAGATCGCTGGCGGCGGCCAGCGTGCCGTTTTGGTTATTCAGTTCATTGCTGGCCGCAACATCCAGCGAGCCGGAACTGGCCGCCATGATGGTGCCGCTCTGGTTGTTCAGGCTGGCGCTCTGCACGCTGAATTTTTTGGCATTGGCGGCAATACGGCCATTCTGGTTATCAATACTGTGGCTACTGAGTTGCAGGTCGCGGTCGCCGCTTTGCAGTAACTGGCCGCCACGGTTGCTGATCACTGTCGTACTGACCTGTAGCGCATTGGCGTTAATCACGCCGCGATCGTTGCTGAGTTTATCGGCCGCTGAGAGTTTCAAATCGCCACTTGCCAGCAGTCGCGCGTCATCGGTGATGATATTGCTGCTGCTGGTCAGCGTGGCGTGATGCGCGGCGGTATCGCTGCCGCTAAGATCAATCTGGCTGGCGCTGGCGTTCAGATCGCCACCGGCCAGCGCCTGACCCTGACTGGTCAGTTTGCCGTCGCTAGCGAGTGTCAGATTGCCGCTGTCGGCCAGCGTGCCATCGGTTTTCATCCCGGCGGCAATGGCCGCGCCTTTGCTGTTGCGGATGGTGGCGCCGCGCACATGGGTGTTGCCTTTGGCGGCGATCAGGCCGCTGTTGGTCACCCCGTCGCTGGCGGTGGTGCTGTGGTCGCGCTGAGCAAACAGCGTGCCGCTGTTATCGACTTTTTTACCGCCCAGCAGCAGATCCTGTCCGGCATTGATTGTGCCGCTGTTAACGATATCGCCATTAGCGTTAATGGTGATATCACCCGCCTGCGTGCCGAGTGTGCCTTTGTTACTGACGCCGACCCCTTGCTCGGTCGCCACCAGACGGATTTTACCGGCATACATGCCGCCCAACTGGGCGACGTCGATCGCCAGCGTCGGCTTGACGTCGCTATTGTCGCTGTCCGTCGCGCTGCTGGCTGTGGCATTGTTGTTATCGATAACGCTATTGTTATCGACAACCCTATTGTTATCAGCAGCCACCTCGTTTTTACCGGTGGTGACGGTGACATCTTTCGCCCAGATACCGGAATTGACCTTCACGGTGCGGGCAATCAGATCGGTGTAGTCCTGCCGGCTGCTGTCCATGCCAGCGCCTTCCACCACGATCTCGCCGTTGCCTACGCGATAACCGCGCAATTCGCCGTTGGTTATCTGTGGGGTGCCGGTGGTCAGGGTGGCGCGGTTGGCGTTAATAAAGCCACAGCCGTCGCAACTGATGCCCGCCGGGTTAGCAATCACCACCTGCGCCTTACGGCCTGCCACTTCGACATAACCGTTCAACTTGCTTGGGTCACGCGAGTTGACCTCGTTAAGAATGATTTTGGCTTCGCCTTTCGCCAGCCATGGGTTACCTGCCACCCAGCCACCCAGTTGGGTCTGTACCTGCTTGTGCGAGTTATTGAGGATGGCGCCTTTGTTATCGACGTCAAACTGGGTGTATTTGTTATGTGAAACACCACCGGCGCTCGGCGTTTGGATATTGACCTGCGGCTTGCCGTTGGCGCTCTGCATCACATTCGGCTGCTGGCCGCCCGGTGCGCTTTTGTCAGCGACAATCCCGGCCGCCAGCACCTGTGGCGCGAGCGTGACCAGGCCGAGTGCGGTCATGGTCAGGAAGGTGGTGGGCTTCATCCGGCCAATCAGTTGGCTCAGCGTATGGCCGACGCCATTTGCGCCACTTTTGCCTTGGCCACGGTTGATTTCTGAAACCACCATTAACAGGCCGCGAGCCTTGTTGAAAATGACGCGATAGAGGTTCTTATTCACGAAAAGTTATCCCTGCTAGAAGTGATGTTAAGCAACCAGCGGCGTGTTCTGCTGCCAGAGTCTGAATTGTTGCTGGGTGACGTCATCGCCACGAAACTGGAGTACCCGTTGTCCGCGCTCTGCCCCTTTGTGGTACAGCGCACGGCCACATAAGTGGGGAAACAGTGTGCCGCCGACGATGCGGCGAAACGCCTGCTGATCGCCGAAGGGCGCGACCCAGTCGCGGAACCACAGACGGTCGCCGCTGGTCCAGTCTTGCGGTTGCACCAGGATGCCGGGGCCGGTGAGGTAGCGCTGTTCCGCTTCTTCATCCATCCACGCCCAGCTAAGGAAAAACATCGGCTTGTCATCACGGCTGGCGATAACAAACTGTTGATGTTTGATGGCGGGCAACAGCAGCGTCGGCAGCACACTGAGCGGAATATCGCGGTGCTGTGCCGAATGCATCCACAGCCAAACTGCCGCGCCAAGCGCTTCCGCTTCGCTGAACTGACCGCCGAGCAGCGGGGCGGTTAACTGATAGCCATTAACAGGAATTTTCATCACGCGCCTCCTTAGTACTGCCAACTGAGGTTGAAGCCGAGGGTGACCGGGCTGGTATGGAAACCTTCCGGTTTGGAGAACGGCACACCGACAAACAGGCCGTAGCCCGTGTTAAAGGCGTTGCCGCGCAGACCAAGGACGCCGCCCGCCAGATGTTTCCCAGCGAGGTAATCACGCGTGCCGTCAACTTCGCCGTAGTCAGCGCCGAGATACAGTTCCTGATTGGGCAGCGGCGTGCGCCAGGCCAGATCGTTGCGCACGAACCAGCCGTGGTCGGCCGTCAGGGTGCGTTCACCGTCGAAGCCGCGCACGGTCCAACGGTTACCAATCGACAGTTGATCTTGAGGCGTGAGTTTGGTGTGGTTGATCTGGCGCAGGTACTGGACGTTATACCGGAAGGTCTGGTTTCCTATTGTAAACGGCATATCCAACTGGGCATTGAGTTGGATAATTTTCGCCAGCGCTGTGCCTTCATCGAAATACTCTTCCTGCGCTGGAATCGCGCCGAACCAGCGAGTGCCGCGCTGGTAGCTCACGGCGGCATCCAGCGTGGTGGCGCCGAAGTAGTGGCGGTGCTGCAAGCCCAGACGCCAGCCGCTGGTTTTACGCCGCTGTACATCCACTTCGGTATCGTTGACAAAGTTCTGTGATTCGCGCGTCAGAATTTCATAGCTCATCGAGGTTTTCTGACTGCCGCTGCGGTACAGCACTCGGCTCAGTTGGAAGTTAAGGTTTTTGCTGTTGCCGCTGTAGTTGTAGTCTTCATACGCGCCTGCCACATTCTGGTTGTAGTCGTAGCCGCTGGCGGTGACGCCCGCCATCCAGTAACCGAACGGCACGGAGTAGTGCAGCATGTAGTTCTTGCTGCCTTTTTCGCTGCCGGATTCAAGGTCATGGTTGCCGGAAATGTAGAACAGATCGCTGAGCGCGAAGGGATTATCGATATACAGCGTCAGGCCGCCCTGATAACGACCGGTGGTTTCGGTGCCGGAGTCATCGAGCGTTGCGCCGAGACGCCACATTTTTTCCTGTTTCCAGGTCACGTCAATGTCGCTTTCGCCTGGCTGGTCGCCCGGAACAATCGCCATTTCTGCCTGCACGGTTGGCACGCGTTGCAGGTTTTCCAGTCCCTGCTCGATATCACGCAGATCCAGCAGTTCGCCTTCACGCGCTGGCAGAGCACTCCAGAAGCTCACGTAGCGATCGCTCTCTTTGGTCAATGTGATCTGGCGCGTTTTGCCCGGAATCAGGGTGACATGCAGGGTGCCGGTTTTCAGGTTTTGCGGCGGTGCCATCACGCGCGCGGTGACGTAACCGTGGTCGATCAGACGGTTTTGCAGTGCACTCATCAGCAGGTTGACACCCTGAGCGCCCAGGCACTGACCTTTACCCTGATCGGCCAGCTGTTGCAGCGGCATACGCAGCCAGGAGGGGAAATCATCTTTGCCGGTCAGGATAATGTGATACAGCGTAAAGCACTGTTGTTCGCGAGGAAATTGCAGCCTAGTAAAGAATGAAGAGGGGGCCTGCAAACGCACATCGGGCGTTTGTGGCGCTAATTGTTGCTGCATCGCACGCTGGCGATCCTGCTGGTTGATATTCAGCTGTTCATCCACACGGTTCGGTGCGGCAAGAGGCGTCTGATTATTATCTGCCGCCCAGCTGCTTGCTGAGGTGGTCAATAAAATAAACAGCGCAAGCGGGCTGAGACGCGCAGATTGATACCCGTCAGTGAATGACGCATTCCGTAGCATAATTAATTAACCTGAATTATTGATTGTTATTGGGACACTATTCATTTCCTGGAACAATTCGTTTCCAGGAACAATTTCAGGTTATATACGTTAACAATTTGTTTACTAAGAGTTGTCTTATTGCTTACTCAGAGTTGTCTTAAAATTATCGTTTCTTTACATTTTGGCGGTAAAAATACGGTATGAGATAGGTGGTCGTGGTTGAACTTATGTCGGCGTGAGGCGTTTGTCTGATTTCATTATATTGATACGATATATTTCTCAACGATATGCAGTTTTCAGCTCCATAATTGTTCTCAACTACATATCATTCTCAACAGTATATTTCTCAACTACAGGCGTGATGGATCATTCAATGAGTCGACTACAAAACGAACTTCATTCACTGGTCAATCGCAGTGTGGATCGCCACCTGCGTCTTGCCGTCACCGGGTTGAGCCGCAGTGGCAAAACCGCGTTTATCACCGCGTTCGTTAATCAATTATTAAACACCCATAGCGGAGCACATTTGCCGATGTTTTCCCCCATGCGCGAAGAGCGTTTGCTGGGGGTAAAACGCGTGCCGCAGCGCGATCTGGGCGTGCCGCGCTTTGCCTATGATGAAGGCATGGCGGCGCTGTATGGCTCTCCGCCGGACTGGCCGACGCCGACGCGTGGCGTGAGTGAGATCCGTCTGGCGTTGCGTTATCGCTCCAGAGATTCGTTGCTGCGCCACTTTAAAGATACCTCGACGCTCTATCTGGAAATTGTCGATTACCCCGGCGAATGGCTGCTGGATCTACCGCTGCTTGAACAAACCTATTTGAGCTGGTCGCAGCAGATGAGCGGTTTGTTGCAAGGGGGGCGCATTGAGTGGGCGAAGCCTTGGCTGGCGCAGTGTGAGAAACTCGATCCGCTGGCACCAGTAGATGAAAACCAGCTCGCTGAGGTCGCGCAGGCTTATACCGACTATCTTCATCGCTGCAAGCAAGAAGGGCTGCACTTTATTCAACCGGGACGGTTTGTGCTGCCGGGCGATCTGGCGGGTGCGCCGGTGCTGCAATTTTTCCCCTGGCCGCAGGTGAATGAAATCGGTGAAGCCAAACTGGCGCAGGCGGATGAGAAAACCAATATCGGCATGCTGCGTAAGCGTTTTGATTATTACTGTCAGTCGGTCGTCAAAGGGTTTTATAAGGATCACTTCGTGCGCTTTGACCGGCAGATTGTTCTGGTTGACTGCCTGCAACCGCTCAATAGCGGTATTCACGCGTTTAACGATATGCGGCTGGCACTGACCCAACTGATGCAAAGTTTTCACTACGGGAAACGCACGCTCTTCCGGCGTTTGTTCTCGCCCTGTATCGACAAGCTGATGTTTGCGGCGAGTAAAGCGGATCACATTACCGCCGATCAGCACGCCAATCTGGTGTCTTTGCTTCAGCAACTGGTGCAAGAGGCGTGGCAGAACGCTGCGTTTGAAGGCATCGATATGCGCTGTGAAGGCATTGCGTCAATCCAGTCAACGCAAAGCGGCGTTGTCGATCATCAGGGGCAGAAAATTCCCGCTCTGAAAGGGCATCGGCTCAGCGATGGTCAGCCGCTGACGGTCTACCCCGGTGAAGTGCCTGCGCGTTTACCGGGGGCGGCATTCTGGCAAACGCAGGGCTTCCATTTCGATCAATTTCGTCCGCGAGAAATGACGGTAGACACACCGTTGCCGCATATCCGGTTGGATACGGTCATGGACTTTCTGTTAAAGGATAAATTGCGATGAGCGAACCACTGAAACCCCGCGTCACATTCGATGATGCTTTACCGCAAGAGCCGCAACCGCAATTGCGTGCCGGATTAGCCTTTGACGAGCAGAGCGGTACGCCATTTTCCCCTATCAGCCGCGAAGAAGAAGTACCGGAAGAAGGCATCGCGGAAGAGGCCGTCAGCGCGGCGCTACGCCCGAAGCGCAGCCTGTGGCGGCGTATGGTGATGGCAGGCATCGGGCTGTTTGGCGTTAGCGCACTGGCACAGGGCGTGCAGTCACTGCACAACGCCTGGGTGCAGCAAGATTGGATCGCGTTGGGCGGCATTACCGCAGGAAGCCTGATTGTGGCGGCGGGCGTCGGTTCGCTGGCCGTCGAGTGGCGACGGCTCTATCGCTTACGGGAACGCGCGGAAGAGCGTGATGTGGCCCGCGATCTGCTACACAGCCACGGCGTAGGGCGTGGGCGCGAATTCTGTGAAAAGCTGGCGCGTCAGGCAGGGCTGGATAGCGGCCATCCGGCGATACAACGCTGGCAGGCTTCACTCCATGAAACCCACAACGACCGCGAAGTGCTGGAGCTTTATGCACGTCTGGTTCAGCCCGTACTCGACACGCAGGCACGGCGTGAAATCAGCCGTTCGGCGGCGGAATCGACCTTGATGATCGCCGTCAGCCCGCTGGCGCTGGTGGATATGGCCTTTATCGCCTGGCGCAACCTGCGTCTGATTAATCGTATTGCTGCGCTGTATGGCATCGAACTCGGCTATTTCAGCCGTATTCGTCTGTTCCGGCTGGTGCTGGTCAATATCGCGTTTGCTGGCGCATCGGAGCTGGTGCGTGAAATTGGCATGGACTGGATGTCGCAGGATCTTGCGGCACGACTATCAACCCGTGCCGCACAGGGTATTGGCGCAGGGCTGCTGACGGCACGGCTGGGTATTAAGGCGATGGAACTGTGCCGCCCGCTGCCGTGGCTGGATGACAAACCGCGCCTCGGTGATTTCCGCCGCGAGCTGATTGGTCAGGTGAAAGAAACGCTGCAAAAAGGGCGTTAGGGAAACAAAGGCGCGCAGCGTGCGCCTTCGTCATATTTTTCATTGTCCGGCAAGAAGTGCAGACTGTGTTCTGTGAGTACCGCTATGACAGAATCGTGTGTAGGATAAAAACTCCTCATCGCTATATAACAGGATGTTTTTATGATTCCCGGTAAAAAATTGACGCTGGCGGCGCTGTCGCTGTCGGCCACTATTCTCTGTTTACCTGCCAGCGCACAGCTTGTACTGAATTCTGCCGATGCTGAGCGTTACGCGCAACACAGCTTCCCCGAATATCTCGAATTACTCACGCTGCCCAATGATGCCGCCATGCCTGCGGATATCCAGCGCAATGCCGCCTGGCTGGAAAAGGCCTTTCAGAAGCGGGGCTTCACCACGCAGCAGTTGACGAATGGTGATAAGCCGCTGGTTTATGCTGAGCTGGGTACGCCAAGAGCCGATCGTAAGACTATCTTGTTCTACATGCATTTTGACGGACAGCCCGTGAATCCCGCTGAATGGCAAACGCCGCCGTGGCAGCCCGTGTTGAAAGAAAAAGATGCCGCGGGCAAATGGCAAACGCTACCCGAATCGCGTCTTCTGAAAGGCGATATCAACCCAGAATGGCGTCTCTTCGGCCGGGCATCGGCCGATGATAAAGGACCGATCGCAATGTTTCTCGCCGCCGTGGACGCGATGAAAGATAAAGGCGTTGAACCTGCCGTCAACATCAAGGTGCTGCTGGATTCCGAAGAGGAAAAAGGGTCGCCCGGCCTGACGACGGTGATGGCCGATCATCTGACGTTGCTGAAAAGCGATGGGATGGTGATTTATGACGGTGCGATGCCGTCCAGCAATAAGCCTGGCATCAACTTTGGCAACCGTGGCTCTATCCAAATTGATATGACGGTTTTCGGTGCGAACGCGGCAGCGCACAGCGGCGGCTATGGCAATGTCATTCCGAATCCGGTGCAAAATCTGGCAACGCTGTTAGCCAGCATGAAAGATGCGGACGGCAAGGTCACGATCCCTGGCTATTATGACCGTGTTACGCTGAGCGAGAGCGATAAAAAACAGGTGGCGGAAACTGCGCCCCCTGCGGGCGCGCTGGAGAAACGCTTTGGTGTTGCCCAACTAGAGAAGGTCGCCAGCAATGCGGCAGAGGCGGTGCAATATCCTTCGTTGGATATTCTCGGCATTAAAGCGGGTGAGACGGGGAAAAAAGCCTCAAATGCCATTCCGTCAACGGCAACGGCCAGCGTGAATATTCGTACCGTGCCGGAAACGCCGCCGGATGATATGTATGCCTTATTACGCCAGTATATTGTCAGCAAAGGCTTTCATATCATTGCCGGTGAAGCACCAACGCAGGCCGAACGTGAGCAGTATCCGCATCTGATTTCCCTTCATCTAACGGCCTATCCGAGCAGCGCCTATGCGGCCAGAACCGAAATCGACTCCCCGCTGGGGCGTTGGGCGGTGGCGACTACAACTGCACCGCGCGGCATCGCACCGGAGAAGAACCGTATGATGGGCGGAACGCTACCGATGAGCGGGGCGGTCAGCGTGTTAAAAGTGCCTTACGTCATCGTTCCTCTGGTGAATGCCGACAATAACCAGCATAGTTTTGATGAGAATTTACGTCTCGGTAACTATCTGGAAGGCATCCGCACCATTGTGGCAATGGCAACGACGCCGCTGCCATAATCCCGTTTCGCTATTGAGTGGAAAAAACGTACAGATGTGTCAACTTTTGCTGCCACCTTACTTCATCCGGTGCAAACGAAAGGGTATTATCAGCAGCAATAGCCCAATCGTGTCTCTTGAAGAAGGTAGCCGTTGATGCATCTGGAAGTGATTTGTGAAGACCGCATTGGTATGGTCCGTGAACTGTTAGATCTGCTTGCGTCACGCAATATTGATTTACGCGGTATCGAAATTGCCACCATTGGCCGTATTTACCTCAATTTTGCCACGCTCGATTTTGATGCTTTTCGCCTGCTGATGACGGATATCCGCCGCATTGAAAGCGTAGCGATGTGCGCACCGTCGCGTTTATGCCATCTGAACGCGAGCATCGGGCGCTGAATGCGCTGCTGGAATCCATGCCGGAACCCGTATTCTCGCTGGATATGAAAGGGAAGACGGAACTGTTTAACCCTGCGGCACTGGCACTGTTTGAACAGTCAGCAGAGACCATCCGCGACTTGACTATTGGCAGCATGATCCCCGGTTTCAATTTCGCCAGTTGGCTGGAGAAGAGCAGCACCGTCGTGACGGAGCGAGTGGTGATCCGCGGTCAGGATTTCTTGCTGGAAATGACGCCGGTTCGTCTGGAAGATGATGCTGGCAAAACCGCTACGGCAGGGGCGCTGGTGATGCTGAAATCGGCTGCCCGCATGGGACGGCAATTACAGAATCTGACGATAAACGATGAGAATGAGTTCGATCACATCGTTGCCGTTAGCCCGAAAATGCGTCAAGTGGTGGAACAGGCACGCAAACTGGCCATGTTGGATGCGCCGTTGCTGATTGTGGGCGACACGGGGACGGGCAAAGATATGCTGGCGCGAGCGTGCCACCTGCGCGGGCCGCGCGGCAAGAATCCTTTCCTGGCGCTAAACTGTGCGGCGTTGCCCGATGACGTGATGGAAAGTGAACTGTTCGGCCATGCGCCCGGCGCATATCTCAACGCCCAGGAAGGCAAAAAAGGGTTCTTTGAGCAGGCTAACGGTGGTTCAGTTCTGTTAGATGAAGTCGGTGAAATGTCGGCGCAAATGCAGACTAAACTGCTGCGTTTTCTGAATGACGGGACATTTCGCCGGGTAGGTGAAGATCACGAAGTCCATGTCGACGTGCGGGTGATTTGCGCGACCAAGAAAAATTTGTTGGAGCTGGTTCAGCGCGGTGAGTTCCGGGAGGATCTTTATTATCGCCTGAATGTGCTTACACTAATGCTACCGCCGTTGCGCGAGCGTCCGGCGGACATTATGCCGCTGACCGAACTCTTTGTGGCACGTTTTGCCGATGAACAGGGGATTTCACGGCCTAAACTGGCGGCCGATGTGGAACATTTCCTGCCGCAGTACGGCTGGCCGGGCAACGTTCGGCAGTTGAGGAATACCATTTATCGGGCGCTAACGCAGTTGGAAGGCAACGAGCTGCATATGCAGGACATCGATCTCCCGGCGTTTTCGATTGATGCACCACAGGATGAAACCCTGCTTGATGGCTCGCTGGATGACATCAACAAGCGTTTCGAACGCTCCGTGCTGACCCGCCTTTATCAATCCTATCCAAGCACGCGTAAATTGGCGAAGCGGTTAGGGGTATCGCACACGGCGATAGCCAACAAACTGCGGGAATATGGACTCAGCCAACGCAAATCGGCGGGGGACGACGAGGAGTAATCGCGGCGATTGGTCTACGCGCAGTGGGGATTAATTAATCAAAGGAGTGATTATGGATCAAGAACAGGCTCGACAACTGCTACAGACGGCATTGGCTAACCCTGCCGCACAGTTTCGTGAGGGGCAGTGGGAAGCGATTGACGCGCTGGTTAACCGCCAGCAGAAACTACTGGTAGTGCAGCGTACTGGCTGGGGAAAGAGTTCGGTCTATTTCATCAGTACGAAAATTTTCCGCGATCGCGGCATGGGGCCAACTATCATTGTGTCGCCTCTGTTGGCGCTGATGCGTAACCAGATAGATTCTGCTGGGCGATTAGGGATTGTGGCGGAAACGCTGAACTCTACTAACAAGAGTGAATGGGAAAATGTCACACAGCGCGTGCACCGGAATCAAGTGGATTGCTTGCTGATCTCTCCAGAGCGTCTGGCGAATGATTCATTCGTTGAAACGGTATTGCAGCCTATTGCCGACCATATTGCCCTGATGGTGATTGACGAGGCACACTGTATTTCGGATTGGGGGCATGACTTTCGACCGGACTATCGGCGCATTGTGAATATTCTTCGCCAATTGCCAGCTAATACCCCCGTGTTGGGTACTACAGCCACGGCCAATAATCGCGTGGTTGAGGATATTCAGGCTCAACTAGGTAACATTCGCATTCAGCGTGGCTCACTCATTCGTGAAAGCTTGTCGTTACAGACGATGAGATTACCCGACCAATCATCGCGTCTTGCATGGCTGGTACAGGCGATTCCAACCCTACAAGGGACCGGAATTGTTTATGTGCTGACGCAGCGCGATGCGGAGGTGGTTTCTCGCTGGCTCAATCAAGCGGGTATCGTCGCACGGTCTTATTACAGCGGTGTAACGCATGACGATTTTATGACGTCGGCAGGGAAAGCTGATTCAGATGGATATCGGCAACACCTTGAATCATTGTTGCTCAATAACCAAATTAAAGTGCTAGTCGCGACGACAGCGCTCGGAATGGGATATGACAAACCTGATCTGGGTTTTGTGATTCATTATCAGATGCCAGGATCGATTGTTGCGTATTACCAGCAGGTGGGGCGTGCCGGACGCGGTATCGAGCGAGCTGTCGGTATCCTGATGTCTGGCGTTGAAGATAGAGAGATTCACGAATTTTTCAGAGGATCGGCTTTTCCTGCGGAGACGCAAGTGACTGAAATTTTGCAGGCGCTTGCGAATGCTGATGGCCTGACGTTGCGAGAAATTGAAGAGCAAACCAATCTTCGTCATCGGCAGATCGAGAAAGTGTTGAAATTTCTCAGCGTCGATAGCCCCGCACCTGTGATAAAAATTGACCGAAAGTGGTGTAGGACGCCTATTCCTTATCAGATGGATCGTGGTCGCATTGCTCATCTGACTGGGCAACGGGAACGAGAATGGCAGGAGATGCAAGCTTATTTGGCAGAAACGGACTGCAAGATGACTTTTTTGCGTCACGCATTGGATGACCGAGATACGATGCCGTGTGGTAAGTGTACTTCCTGCCTTGGACGTCCGGTGATCGCTATTCCGCTTAATGCTGAGCTTATTCATCGGGCAGGAATGTTTCTCAAACAGACTGAAACTGTTATTCGACCAAACATACAGGTCGCCGCTAATGCTTTTATTAAATACAGTTTCCGCGGAAATCTGGCGCAAAACTTACGAACTCAAGAAGGGCGTGTCTTGTCCCGTTGGGGAGACGCGGGATGGGGACGGAAGGTAGCAGACAATAAACATGCAGGCCATTTTAGTGACGAATTGGTTGCTGCGATGGCGGAGATGATCCAACAACGCTGGCAGCCCGAACCCGCGCCTGAATGGATCTGTTGTGTACCTTCACGTAATCATCCTACATTGGTGCCTGATTTTGCTCAGCGTTTGGCTAAACGGTTGAACCTGCCGTTTGTGGATTCTGTTCAGAAAGTACGTGACAACCAGCCACAGAAAAACCAACAGAATCGCTTCCATCAGTGCCGTAATCTGGACGGTGCATTTGCTATTTCGCAACCTGTCCCTGCCGGCCCCGTGCTATTAGTCGATGATGTTATAGACTCAGGCTGGACGCTGACGGTTATCGCTGCTTTATTACAACAAGCGGGTAGCGGCTGTGTTTATCCGGTCGCGCTTGCTTCTTCTTCGGTAAAAGACTAATGAATTTATCCTCTACAGCTCAGGCGACACTGCTTTTGACCTGCTATTTCAGCAAAGCAAGTGCTGGCGATCCCAAGCCACTCACCAATACGGAGTGGGGGCGTTTTGCAATGTGGTTAAAAGAAAAATCACTGAGCCCTGCGGATCTCCTTGTGCCTGACCCTGCAGCGCTGCTCAGTGGTTGGCATGATTTACGGGTGAGCGTCGCTCGGGTTGTGCAACTGTTGAACCGAGGACATAGTCTGGCACTCGCGATTGAAAAGTGGCAAAGGGCGGGGTTATGGGTCGTTACGCGTTCGGATTATGATTATCCCAAGCGTTTAAAGCAGAGGCTGAAAAGTGATTCTCCCCCTGTGTTATTCGGCTGTGGTAACCGTGCGCTATTAAATGCCAGAGGGCTGGCTGTGGTCGGTTCTCGCAATGCTAATGACACGGATTTATCGTTTACGCATCAGGTTGGTAGACAAGCTGCAGCTGACGATATTGCCATTGTTTCTGGTGGAGCCAGAGGCGTGGATGAAATGGCGATGCTGGGTGCCATTAATCAGGGGGGCGTTGTCATCGGCGTGATGGCCGATAGCTTGCTTAAGGCGAGTACGAGTACGAAATGGCGTAAAGGATTGATGGAAGGGCGGGCGGTGTTGGTGTCTCCTTTCTATCCTGAGGCGGGTTTCAGTACGGGCAATGCAATGGCGCGGAATAAGTACATTTATTGTCTTGCCGAAAGTGCTTTAGTCGTTCACTCAGGTAAAAACGGGGGAACGTTCAGCGGTGCGCAGGAAAACCTGAAGAAAGGCTGGGTGCCGCTGTGGGTAAAGCCAACAGACGAAGAGTCTGCGGGTAACGCAGATCTGGTGATTGCAGGAGGTCGCTGGTGTGATATGGACTGGCGATCTTTGAGTGTTACCGGATTACTTGAGCAGGTTAACCCGGTATCGACGTCCGTTGCCTTGGGAGGACAAGGTAGCTTGTTTTTGCGCGAAGAGCCACAAACGACACTACCGGAGCAGTCTGACTCGCAAAAAGCATGTGCGGAAAACATCGCTTCGACGATCGGGGAGAGTCTTGCTACGGCAGAAGAAATCAATGTGCTAACGGATGCATCCATTGATTTTTATGCGTTGTTTTTGCAGGAACTCAGTCGGCTGGCGATAGAGGCTGTCAGTCTGGATGAACTCATTAGTCTCACTGCGCTACACAAATCGCAGATTGCCGTCTGGTTACAGCGGGCTGTTGATGAGGGAGCTATTAAAAAACACAACCAACCGGTTCGTTATCAATGGATCGCTAATTCCCATCCTTCCTAAGTCAGAATAACAAAACGGCTGCTTGCGCAGCCGTTTTGGCATGATGATGAGGATAGTCGTCTCAGGCGTACCATAAATCAGAAGAGGTAGGGAGAGTGAAACGATCTGTAATCATCTCTGAGTGTAATTGAACGTATTGGTCAACTAACTGATCCATATTACTGGCATGTGAAGCTGCCGCATTAGAATAGTTAGGAACAACGAGCGATTTAAATTTCAGACCCAGATCGCCAGCATCGTAATTTTCAATAATGGCTTCTGCGGGATCCAGGTTAGCAAAAGAAGACGATACGAAGAGTGTCGACCCTGACAAGGTGTAACGGACAATGAATTGATCGCCCAGCGTCTCATCAATCATATTTCTGCTTCCTCCAAGCGCCGGTGAAAAATTCATGACCTTGTACATGATTCTGTGTAAATGCCATTTCTCAGAAGTGACCGTCCAGGCGGTCACCGAACTCGATAATAAAGCGGCTCATCGCCAGCCGCCAGTTTTGGATCGGCATCGTCCATTTTTTTGATGCCGACTGTATTGCCAGCCACACCACTTTCCTTACTGAGTCATCTGTCGGGAACACCTTGCGTTTCTTTATGGCATGCCGGATGACGCTGTTCAGTGATTCAATGGCATTGGTCGTGTAAATCACCTTACGGATGTCACTCGGGTACGCGAAGAATGTTGACAGATTCGCCCAGTTTGCACGCCAGCTCCGGCTGATTTGCGGGTAGCGCTCATCCCAGACCCTGGCGAATGTTTCCAGCTCCTGCAACGCCGCTTCTTCCGTCGCGGCCCCATAAACCGCCTTCAGGTCGCGAGTGACGGCCTTATAGTCCTTCCATGAGACGAAGCGCAGGCTGTTGCGCACCATATGGACTATACACAACTGGATGCGGGTTTGCGGATAGACCGCATTGATAGCGTCAGGGAAGCCTTTCAGACCGTCAACGCAGGCGATGAGAATGTCGTTCAGACCTCTGTTTTTCAGCTCCGTCAGCACATTCAGCCAGAACTTCGCCCCTTCATTTTCCGCCAGCCACATACCCAGTAGTTCTTTCTGACCATCGATATTGATGCCCAGGGCCAGGAACACGGATTTGTTGATGACACGACTATCCTGACGGACCTTAAGGACAATACAGTCAAGATAAACAATGGGATAAAGGCTATCCAACGGCCGATTCTGCCATTCAACAACCTGCTCCATCACTGCGTCCGTGACCTTTGAAATCAGGGCCGGCGACACATCTGCGTCATACAGTTCCTTAAACGTCGCGACGATCTCTCGGGTAGTCATGCCTTTGGCGTATAACGACAGGATTTGGTTATCCATGCTGGTTATCCGGGTCTGATTTTTCTTCACCAGTTGAGGTTCGAATGTGGCATCACGATCTCGCGGAGTACGCAGTTCGAGCGGGCCATCGCCAGTAATGACCGTTTTTGTGGAATAACCGTTACGTGCGTTAAGACCCGCTTTGGGCTGGTTTTTCTCGTACCCGAGATGGTGGGACATTTCAGCATTAAGGGCGGCTTCAACACTGATTTTTTTCAGCAGGCGATCGAACTGGCTGAGGTCATCAGGTGTTTTAAGATTTTTGGCCAGTTCGTTAGCCAGTGCCTGTAATTGTTTTTCGTCCATAAATTAACCTGCTTTTGATGTTGGATTGAACATATCAAAATCAGGCAATTACACAAATTTATGTACAGGCTCAAATTCATCGGATTAGGGATCGCAGGATAAAACACAGCGGTATCACCGTCTTGAAGTATTACTTCTCCTCCGGGATTGGGGGAGCTACTACGAATAATAAATCCACCTTTTAATTCTATGCCGAGATCTCTTTGGTTAGTTAACTGATTTATAGAAGAGAGATTAATGTAAAGTTTATCATCACTATCGGCATCTTTTATGGTATTTACGCCTTGAGTGATAACAAATTTATCCGCCCCTCCGTTACCGTAAATAATATTATCACCTCTTCCACCAACAATAATATTACTGTCACCATTACCATATAATACATCGTCAAATGATGTGCCAATAATGTTCTCCATATTCCTGATTGTCAGGGAACCGTTACCCTCACCTTCAAAGGGAAAGACCACTTCATTACCGACTAATGAAAGCTCTACGCCATGATTTATATGGGAAAGGTCAATCGTATCGCCATATCCAGTCTTAGACTCTAATAAGTCCACGATGATATTTTCATTAGATATAGGGAGTTCTTTTATGATAATAGTGTCAGAGTTATTTGTCCCTTCGACTTTCTCTACGCTATAAGCATAATCATGCCCTTTATAAATACTATATCCTTCAGAGGGTGATTTATCGATAGAGAATCTCCAGTTGTATAAAGCGCTATCTATTTTCTCAAAGCTAATACTGAGTTTAAGGGGGACTGCGTTATCTCCACCATCACGAGTCGCATGATAGGATAATGTGTCGTAACCTGGCCCTCCATCAATCAGCGCACTGCCAGGAATTAGACCTAAATAAGTCGTAGGGACACCAAGGATATTGTCATTTCCTATACCGGCATGCACGATGTAATTAAGATAGTTTGCTCTGTCACCTATCCAAAAATCCTTATAATCATCATCGCCTTGACTACCTGATGAGAATCCTAAATTTGTAGTTTGAAATAAGACTTTATCATAAGGTAATTTATTACCGGCTAAAAACGGATGATCGGCTGGCAGCGCGTAGGCTGTGCTAATAAAATTATTGGTTTGTTCGATAATTTCTTGCTGTGATTTATCGACATTTTCAAAACTGCGAATAACGGCATAAATAGATTCTAGTAAATTATAACTATCAATGGTTTCCTGGTTAGCCTGCAATGCGGCAATCAAGTCATAAGTGCCGCTATGCTCTTTTATGATACGATCTACAATACCACTCCCCGTACGGATTTCTGCATTAATTTCTTCTGTGGTTAATAACCACTCCTCATAAAACCGATCATAACCTAAGAAAGGGAAAAGCATTGTGCCAGCCCAGCCGGTAAAGTCACCTTCTGGATAGATGTCACCTTGAAATACCTTTCTGGCAGCTTCACCACCATCTAATACACCTAGACCTTCCAATCCAGGTAGGAGTCCGCTATGGCTTAAGATGTTATCAACTAACTCGAATCCGATATTGTTTGAGGCCTCATCGATTTTATTATTAAGTATTTTTAACTCGAATTCAGTTAATTCACCATAGCGTAATTCATACTGTATCTTGGTATAGTTCCTAATAAAAACAGAGTAGACGCTCGAATCATTATTAACTTCACGGGCTCCTTGTAACCAAGTATATACCTTGAAGTATTCACCTACATTTATATCGGGTACAGGAAGATAACTGAGGATTTTATCATATAGCGGAACAGCGAGCGATTTCGCTCCTGTTCCAGCTTGGAACAACTGTTTATCGAGTAATTCCCCAAGCTCCTTTTGTTGAGGTTTTGATAAAATAAAGCCGCCATTACCGTAATGATATTCATATGTAATTGCCATATATTCATCTCCATATTATATAAAATTCAATTAGGGGCGCTCTTCTTCCAGGGATAATTTTTAACTACGGACTGTTCTAATTCCGTTCTCAGATGTTTATCAAAATTAATAACCTCGGTAAGTGGTAATTCCTTGGGTTTAAATTCATAGCGAAGGTTCACCGTAGGGAAAATTTTATAGCCTACTTTGCAGTCGGTTCCTCCAGAAATGGCAAACATACAAAAAATAGCGAGTCTCTGATTAAAAGGGGCGGAATATACCTCTGGATCAATCAGCCAGCTTCCTGCTTCTTCTACGTCATATCGATCCGGGCGTGCAGGGTTCTTTTCATATAAACAGGCTGTCATGTGGGGTACTAGACCTGTTTGTTTTGGTCGCGTTTCACACATCTTGTCGTGGCGATTGTCTAGCTGAACCCCCCAATGATCCGGCGTTGAGCTGAATAGCTGAAATTTTCGTAACGGCCAGGCTTTGGGCCAGTAAGGACGGTCTCCCAGCTTTCCGTTGAAATTGCGGCTGAACAATAAACTTTGCTGACTGAGCGGATTGCCTTTACACCCGAGAGGCTCGCTAGGATCGGGCGGGAGTGGGAGGGTTTCACCATCGCGTAAAACAGGGTCGTGTAGGATGCTGAGCTGGTCGATAGCGATGTGGAACACCGTATCACGTAGGGCAACATAGGCTTTGCCTTCTGGGTCCGGTGCGTGGCATTTCAGTGGATCAAACGTGAATGCCGCTTCACTGCTCTGGCTAAAAGCGAGGCCTGAAAATAAAGCGGCTATTTGAAGGGAAAATAATAATATTTTCAACAGTCATCACTCCTGTGAATAGCACTAACATATCAGGATTAGTTATGGTGCAATTACTTTCTCTTTACCATGTCCATTATTCCATACAGAAAATAGTAGTTATTATTGGCATCGTACTTGTCGTGATGAAAACGCCAGAACGTGGCGAAAAAGTCTATATAAGATGGTGAGTATCAAAAAACAGATACCTTCATATCATAAGCATGATGAAATAAATCATTAATAAAAATTCATGTTCAAATAGATACAGGGTGATTAACAGAATAACCCAATTATATGTATGGGAAATCGATAGATATTAAGATAACAAAACGGCTGCGTAAGCAGCCGTTTCTTCAATACTGACAATGTGAGTCACTGTCAGCGTCGTTTATTTCAGAACCGCCAGTGCAGCGTCATAGTCTGGTTCAGTGGTGATTTCGTTCACCAGCTCGCTATGCAGCACGTTGTCGTTTTCGTCCAGTACGACAACCGCGCGAGCAGTCAGACCTTTCAGCGCGCCATCGGCGATAGCAACGCCATAGTGTTCTTTGAACTCACCGCCACGCAGGGTAGACAGTACAACGACGTTGTTCAGACCTTCCGCACCGCAAAAACGAGACTGTGCGAACGGCAGGTCGGAAGAGATACACAGAACAACAGTGTTATCCAGCTCAGAACCCAACTGGTTGAATTTGCGCACGGACGCGGCACAAACACCGGTATCGATGCTTGGGAAAATGTTCAGGATTTTGCGCTTGCCAGCATAGTTGCTGAGTGGGGTATCTGACAGATCTTTAGCCACCAGCGTAAATGCCGGGGCTTTGCTTCCTTTAGCTGGAAATGACCCTGCTACTGGCACAGGATTGCCTTGAAAATGTACGTTCTGTGACATGTTTGCGTCCTTAATTACAGGTGATTAACACGCTGCTCAGTTTAGGGCAACATTAGCAACATTGGTATAAAAATTACGATTAAAATTGCTGGCTTAGCAACGCGACCATCGCTTTCAGGTAGCATTCGCTGGCGGTATCTGCCGAGATCGGCGGCAGCTCAGCGGTAATGCAGTGAAGCGAACGATCGGCGCACCAACTTCCGAACGATCCCGGTGTGTCGTAACCGACACTCGACACTAACGGCAGCTCGCACTGCTGCGCCAACCATCGACCCAGTTCGGAACGATGCGGATCTTCAATGCAGGCGAGTGGCTCATGAAAAGAGACAACCCAGCGAGGATTAAGTTTCTCAATCAATGTGCAAAGGGCTTTCGTTTCCGGTTCTGAACCTGCGGCTTCACCCGTGGATAACTCGACATCGCGTTCATCTGCGGCGCTATTCCAGCGATATACCGTCTTTCCCGGCTGCCAGTTACTGGCGGGAAAATTACGATTGAGATCGACGCCGTTAGCGTTAGCGCGCAGCCCCAACTGACAACCATCCGGATTTACCGCAAGAATCACATGATGGCGGCGCTGTCCTGAAAAGAGCGTTCGCAGCGCGCATGAAAGCGCGACTACCGCTGCGGTTTCATCACCGTGCGTTCCGGCAATAATCAGCCCGCTCTCGGAGGCCGCTAGCTCGGCGGGGAAATACAGCAGCGGTGCGCCCAGCAGCGATTTTCCATAAGGTTCGCCCAGCGACGGCAAATTACCGCGTTGCTGGCGCGCCTGAAGAGGAATGATTGTATTTTCCATGATACCGCCCTGTTATTACCTATGCATTTCATCATAAAAAAATCGCACCGGAGACGCAAACCGCGATGCGTGCTGACAAATTGCGGGCGTATCGCTGGATGATAGCGCTGATTTCTGACTATTATATTCTTCAATCATTTCATTATGCTTTCAGGTCAAATCATCATGCACTATGGATATTCTGCATTCTATGCCGCGCTGATGGCGGCCATGACGGGCAATGCCGTCGCGGCACAGGTACCTGCGGGAACGGTTCTGGCTGAAAAACAGGAAATCGTCCGCCACATTAAAGATGAACCGGCTTCTCTCGACCCGATAAAAGCGGTGGGGCTGATGGAGGCTCAGGTGGATCGCGATCTGTTTGAAGGGCTGGTCAATCAGGATGCCAGAGGGAACATTATTCCGGGCGTAGCACTACGCTGGCAGACGACCGATAACCGCACGTTTGTCTTTACTTTGCGTGACAATGCCCGCTGGTCTAACGGTGAACCCGTTACGGCAAACGATTTTGTCTACAGTTGGCGTCGTCTGGTGACGCCTGAAAACAGCTCGTCGTTCTCCTGGTTTGCCCGACTTGCGGGGATTCAGAATGCCGAGCAGATTCTTGCGGGTAAACTGCCTGTCGATCAGCTTGGTGTGACGGCTGTCAACGACCATACCCTGAAAGTGCAGCTCAGCAAGCCAGTCCCTTATTTTGTCAGCCTGACGGCGAATTTCAGCCTGTTTCCGGTACACCAGGCTACGGTCGAAAAATTCGGGAATGACTGGACGAAGCCGGGCAATCTGGTTGGCAATGGTGCGTTCAAGCTGGATCAGCGCGTCGTTAACGAGAAGCTGGTGCTCACGCAGAATCCATATTATTGGGATAACGCTAACACGCGCCTGACAAAGGTGACCTTTGTTCCCATCAATCAGGAATCGAACGCGACAAAACGCTATCTGTCCGGGGATATCGATATCACCGAGTCATTTCCTAAAAACCTGTATCAAAAGCTGCTGAAAGATTTGCCCGGTCAGGTTTATACGCCGGATCAACTTGGCACGTATTATTACGCGTTTAACACCCAGCGGGCGCCGACCAACGATGCCCGAGTGCGAAAAGCGCTGTCTTACGCCATCGACCGTAAAGTGATTGCGGAAAAAGTATTGGGCACAGGGGAAAAACCGGCCTGGCACTTCACGCCGGATGTTACGGCGGGCTTCAAACCGACAGAAAGCCTGTTGCAGCAGTATTCTCAGGATGAACTGGATGCGCAGGCAAAAGCGCTGATGGCGGCGGCGGGCTATGGTCCAAACCATCCGCTGAAATTATCGCTGCTGTACAACACCTCGGAAAGCCACCAGAAGATCGCGATTGCCGTGGCGTCCATGTGGAAGAAAACGCTGGGCGTTGACGTCCGTCTGTCCAATCAAGAGTGGCAAACCTACATCGATAGCCGCAATAGCGGCAATTTTGATGTTGTGCGAGCCTCTTGGGTGGGGGACTACAACGAGCCGTCGACATTCCTCTCACTGCTGACGTCCCACCACAGCGGTAACATCGCACGTTTTAAAAACGCGAATTACGATCGCGTACTGGATGAAGCGGGGAATCAGACTAACCCGCAGGCGCTGAATGCTGACTATAACCGGGCAGAGCAGATATTGATGGATGAAGCACCGATTGCGCCGATCTATCAATATACCAACGGACGTTTGATCAAGCCGTGGGTGAAGGGCTATCCCATTACGAACCCTGAAGACGTGGCCTACAGCCATACGCTTTACATCGAGAAGCATTAATACCAGATTGACGCATCGAATGATGTGGTGATAACGCCGGTATGGCCATGATGGTCATTCCGGCTGACAATCCCATCGTTGATAGTAAAAGAACGGATAGTAAAAGAACGGATAGTAGAAGCGCTGATAATAAAAGAGCTGATAGTAAAGCACTAATAGGAAAAGAATGGATAGCAAACACCGTTGGAGGCAAAACGTGGAATCCTTCGCAGGAAAAGAGTTGCAACACAGCGGTGCGGTTCATGCGTATCAGTTGGATGGGAAGGGGGGGGTAACCCCGATTGGTGAACAGGATGTGGTTAACAGTGAACAACCCTGCTGGCTGCACCTGGACTCGACACTGCCCGCCAGCGTGCGCTGGTTGAATAAAACGATACTGGTGCCGGATAGCGTGCGCAACGCGCTAGCGGGGGAAAGCGTCCGCCCTAGAGTGACACGCTTGGGGGAGGGCACGCTCATTACGCTGCGCAGCATTAACCTGAATGCAAATGCACGGCCGGATCAACTGGTGGCGGTTCGGGTATTCATTACCGATAAGCTGATTATATCTACCCGGCGCCGTAAGGTTTTGGCTATCGACGAGATTCTTACCGATCTAAAGGAAGGCAATGGCCCGACGGACAGCGGAAGCTGGTTGGTCTCCATTGCGGAATCCTTGACCGATCATACCAGCGAGTTTATTGATGATTTGCATGAAAAAATCATCGATCTGGAAGAGGATTTGCTGGAACAGAAGATTCCACCGCGCGGTGAACTGGCATTGATCCGCAAACAGCTCATTGTACTACGCCGCTATATGACGCCACAGCGCGATGTGTTCTCGCGTATTTCCGGTGAGAAATTGCCTTGGATGCAGGATGACGATCGCCGCAGAATGCAGGAAATTGCCGATCGGTTAGGGCGTGGGCTGGAGGATCTGGATGCCAGTATTGCGCGCACCACGGTACTTTCGGATGAAATCACCGCGCAGATGACCGAAGCGATGAACCGCCGCACCTATACGATGTCGCTTTTGGCAATGGTTTTTTTGCCGACGACGTTCTTAACTGGGTTATTTGGCGTCAATTTAGGGGGCATTCCCGGCGGCGACGCGCCGTTTGGTTTTTTCGCGTTCTGTCTGATGTTGGTGATATTGGTCGGCGGCGTTGCATGGTGGTTAAAACGCAGTAAATGGCTATAACGACTTGCGGCGACTGGGTGCGCAGATAATCACAAACTGTCGCGAACGGCTAAAAAACCACGCGTAAATTGAGCAATATCAACATTTTTTACCCTGTTGTGCGGCACTATCATTCCCGCAGGTGAATGCAACGTCAAGCGATGGGCGTTGCGCTCCATATTGTCTTACTTCCTTTTTTGAATTACTGCATAGCACAATTGATTCACACCATGCCGACAGTTTTGTCGGCTTTTTTTTTGTTCTTCGATCTTACTCTTTCCTGTTTCGTCCTGAGCGGTGTTGCGACATATCTTTGGCATTTATTATGGTGGGCTACGCGCTCCCCTTCGGGCCGTCGCAAGCGACGTTGTAAAATGCCTTTGGCATTTTATTTATTAGCTGACTATGCTTAAAGGGAAAGGCTGGTGCCGAACGGCCAGTTGTAACGCATGTCTGTACTGCTTCAGTAGCTGGATTTGCTCTTATCCAACACCGAGGAGGAAAATATGCTCACTCAAGGCGCAGCGGATTATCTGCAAGCCGACACGGTTCCGGTTGAACCGATTCCCATTATACCGAACGATCCGATACCTCAGCCGCCTCCCGAACCATCGCCCATTCCTGACCCAACGCCAACCGGGCCGGAACACGAACCGGTCACTGAACCACCGCAAGGTCGATAGACTTAGAAAACGGAAATAAAAACGGTGGCGAAACAGCAACCGCTGCTTCTTGCCACCGTGTCATTATTCTTTCGGGAAAATCGTACTTACTTTATTTCCAGCACATCGAGGCGGGTGAGTGACGGCGCGTCTTCATCGTCTTCCGGTTGCCAGCCAACAGGTTGCAATGGCAATTCTTCGCGGTCGAACGCCAGATCGCCACCATCCACCACGTCGCTGCCGTGACGAATGCCTTTAAAATCAAACAGGGCATGATCGGCAAGATGAGAAGGCACAACGTTCTGCATGGCGCTGAACATGGTCTCAATACGGCCAGGATAGCGTTTGTCCCAATCGCGCAGCATATCCTTAATCACCTGACGTTGAAGATTTGGCTGCGAGCCGCACAGGTTGCACGGAATAATCGGGTATTGGCGAGCTTCAGCAAAACGCTCGATATCTTTTTCGCGACAGTAAGCAAGCGGGCGGATAACGACATGTTTGCCGTCATCGCTCATTAATTTTGGTGGCATGCCTTTCAGTTTTCCACCATAAAACATGTTCAGGAACAGCGTTTGCAGAATATCGTCGCGGTGGTGACCAAGGGCGATTTTCGTTGCGCCGAGTTCCGTTGCGGTACGGTACAAAATCCCACGACGTAGGCGTGAGCACAGTGAGCAGGTGGTTTTCCCTTCTGGAATCTTGTCTTTCACAATCCCGTAGGTGTTTTCTTCGACGATCTTGTATTCCACGCCGATGCTATCAAGATACTGCGGCAGAACGTGCTCTGGAAAACCAGGTTGCTTCTGATCCAAATTCACGGCGACTAGAGAAAAGTTAACGGGCGCACTTTGTTGCAGATTGCGCAAAATATCCAGCATGGTGAAGCTATCTTTCCCGCCGGACAGGCACACCATGATGCGGTCGCCTTCTTCAATCATATTGAAATCAGCGATAGCTTCGCCGACGTTACGCCGCAGTCGCTTTTGCAATTTGTTCAAATTGTACTGAGTTTTTGGGTTAATCTCTTGTTTTTCTGACATTTTATCTGTGCTCGTTGCAAAAAGCGTTGCGGATGGAAAACGGTTCAGCGCAGACGCCAACACGGTCTGCACGATCATGGCGTGTATGGTACGGATTACGGCGACGAATACCAGATCGTTTTACAGCAGTGTTCCACAATGATCCCATGATGCCGTATGAGTAACTGATTTTTTTGCTCACCGTTGCGTACTCGCGGTAGAAAAACGAAGCGTAAACGTTGGATTTCAGTAAGGCCATATTCTCTGTGATGATAGACAATCTCGTTCGTGTGCTTGTTCCCCGTGATTTTCATTTGAGATTGAAGTGATTCCAGAGTCAGTCTAACTAAGGAAACTGTGAAAGGATATGGAGAACACTATGCGGGAAATTGAGGTGTGGAATGCACAGATGATGCAGAGCATTCAGGGGCAGATTGATAAAATAGACTTTTAAAATCAGTTTATTAACTGTGTTTATGAAATTAGGCGAATGCTTTAGCCAGATCGGAGAAGTCTCTATAATGCCGAGTCTGTATAAAAATACAGTATTGGCATTTTTTGATGGAGAACTTCAATGATTAAATACCGTTTATATGCTCCAAACGATGGAGATACCATGACCGTAGATGGTGGTGGTGGTTGGGTTTCAAACGATGACCGCAAAGGTGGTAATGACAGGAATAATGATAAGTCTGGTTCACAGGTTGATTATGGCAAAAATCCTGAAAAGCAAACGGTGATAAATCCTTATTTGTTCTTTGCTATACCACCTGCTGTCTACCTTATTGATGACGTATGGGGTTTTACGTTTAATACGGCAGCTATTGAAGTTGGATTAAAGAAAGTTGCTGATTTTGCGCTTAAAGCTGCTCCTGTTGCAGGAAGACTGGTTGGCATTCTTGGTGCGATTATGCCATCAGATATTGCACCTGATAGTATTGATCCTGTGTTTAACGGGATGCAGCAGACAAAAATGGCTCAACTAGCTGCGCAGTTGGCCGCTCAAAAAGGCGTACTAAATACGGGCTATAGTGTTACAGCAATGCCGGCAGATTTAGTAAGCAGCCTGCCTGTTAGCGAAATGCGTTCGTTGACAACCGCTCCAGCTAGTCTGCTGGCTCAGAGTGTTATTAATACTGAGCTTTCACGTCGCCAACTTACCCTCACTCAGCCAGCGGTTAATTCACCAGTCGCGAATATTCCTGTGGTTAAAGCGGAGAAAACGGCTGTACCTGGCGTGTATTCGGTGAAGATCATTGCTGATAAACCAGCGCTTCAAATCAAACTGGACAGAACGCAGCCAGCTTTGGCAAAGAATCCGCCGAAAGTGAAAGATGATGTCCAGGTATCTTCTTTCCTTTCCACGCCGGTGGCTGATACGCACCATGCATTTATTGATTTTGGCAGCGACCATGAACCTGTATACGTGTCTCTTTCGAAGATCGTGACAGCCGAGGAAGAGAAAAAACAGGTTGCAGAGGCCAAACGCCGTGAGCAGGAGTGGTTGTTGAGACATCCAATTACCGCTGCGGAGCGAAAATTAACTGAAATCCACCAAGTGATCTCTTTTGCTCAACAGCTAAAAGAAAGCTCTGCCGCAACCATTTCAGAAAAAACTAAAACTGTTGCGGTTTACCAAGAACAGGTGAATACCGCTGCGAAAAATCGCGATGATTTTTATAATAATGCTAAGGCATTTTTGAGTTCTGGAATAACTGGGGGGCCGGGATATCCAATGTATCTTGCCGCATGGCAGACGATGAATAATTTTCATCAGGCTTATTTCAGAGCAAATAATGCATTGGAACAAGAGAGTCATGTTCTGAACCAGGCTCGTTCTGATCTGTCTAAGGCTGAGCAGTTGCTTGCTGAGAATAATCTGCTTCAGGTTGAAACGGAGCGAACGCTTGCCGAAGAAAAAGAGATAAAACGCAACAGGGTTAATGTATCAACATTTGGTACAGTGCAAACTCAACTTAGTACACTGTTGTCAGCATTTTATGCTGCTACATCTGGATCTACTGCATCTATTTCCCAAAGTGTTCCTTCTGGGGCATTAGCCTCTTTTTCATATAAGCCACAAGGGATGATTGGCAGCGGTAAGATTGTTGGGAAGGATGTCGATATTTTATTTTCCATCCCAGTAAAAGACATTCCTGGATATAAGCCTCCTACTAACTTTGACGATTTAGCCAATAAAAGTGGAAGTCTGGATCTTCCCATTCGTCTGGCATTTTCTGATGAGAATGGAGAAAGGGTTCTTCGGGCATTCAAAGCGGGTAGTCTGCGAGTACCTTCGAGTGTCAGAGGTGTAGCTGGTAGCTATGACAAAAGTACGGGTATTTTTAGTGCAGAAATTGACGGTGTTTCATCTCGCCTTGTACTGGAAAACCCTGCGTTTCCTCCGACCGGAAATGTCGGCAATACGGGTAATACCGCTCCTGACTACAAAGCATTACTGAATACCGGTGTTGATGTTAAACCGGTCGATAAAATCACAATTACGGTAACGCCAGTTGCTGATCCAGTGGAGATTGATGACTATATAATCTGGTTGCCAACCGCTTCTGGCTCTGGTGTTGAACCATTTTATGTTGTGTTTAACAGTAATCCGTATGGTGAAACTAATTCCAAAGGGAAATACAGTGGTCGTAGCTTTAATACGGACAAAGCTGGAGGCCCCATCCAAAGTCTGGACTGGAAAACGGCTAATATTGACCGCGCTGGTGTGGACAAGGTAAAACTGCATACTGGGCGATTTGCTGAATCCGATGCTAACAAGGTGATGATTGACCGTCTTGAGAGAATCTTGAAAGGTACTCTTGCTGTAACTGACACGGACAAACGATTTTATACACATGAAATCCGAGAACTTGAACGTTATCGAAATTTAGGCATTAAGGATGGAGTTGTGCCAAGTAATCAGGGGGAAGTATGGAATAATACCCATACTGCTACCTTAGAAGACTACAGAATAGATGAAAGAACTGAATCTTTATACACGTCTGAGGCGATTAAAGCTTCAGAGGAACAGGATATGAGGGAATCGAAATGATTGATTTTAAGGCAATGTTTGAGAAAGAAAGCGTTAGCGATATAGTGTCTTTCTTTGCTGGTTCAACGAAAGGGATCGGTTATCCTCAATTAGATAATTTTTTTGTTCGTTATCGGTTTGATGTTATTGGTGATGGAGAGTTATTAAAAGTATTTGATAATCTCCTTAAAGCTGGCGTGGTCGAATGGGGAGAAAAAATGCTCGTTAAAAAAGGCCCCAACTGGAAAGAACCTAAGTTTGTAATCGAGAAAAAATACGGTCTCTAATCGAAGGTTCATTACTTGCTTTCTTAATTAATATGCGCTAAATTCGCGAAAGATACCGGAGTATGCCTTAAAAAGCTGCTCCGGTTTTTTTATACCACAAAATCAGTCTCGGCCACCTTCGGGTGGCTTTTTTGTTTGTGCCGATAAGCGTTTTTGTTAGAGCGCTTATTCGCATGGGCAGCGATACGCCTTTTCCCTTTCGGATCTATCCGACAAATAGACATGCAGGAGTAATGACGTGAGTGTTGATATGAATAATTTAACCGGTGAAGAAACAGTGGAAGAGATCAGCACAACCTGAAATCCATCGGGTGGCAATAGAGGCAATGCCCCTTCATCCCCAAACGGAAATTCAGGTAATACAGGAGGTGGTTCTGGTACATCAGGGAAGTAGGAGAGATAAAACAACGCTACGGCTAGCGTGATAAATTAATGAGCCGTAGCGTTGTTTATTGCACTATTTATTTTATTTCACTATTTATTGCGGCAGAACTTCTTCAATTTTAGTAATATGCGCATCGCCGCTTAGCGGTTTATAAATGTGGATTTTGACAATTCTTAGTGGTGCTTCTGGGGACGTTACCGTACCTTTCGTCAGAAAGGAGTAATTCGTACCAGAGACCACCTGTGTTGCGACGAATAAAGGTGTGTAGGTCACACCCAATAAATGTACGGTGGATTTGAAAAGTGATTTATCCGCATCATTCAAATCACGGAAAGCAGTCCATCCACCAGCAAGTTGATCTGACATTATTTCACCTCATTTACTTTAACGGATAATTTAATTGCTGTGTTACCCTGTTAATATTCCCACAGGGCTGTGAAATGAGACTAAGTTATTTAATTTTTCTTGGCAAGGAGGAATGCCATTCTCTTTATATGAATAAAATTAAAGTATATCAGAAAATAAAATAAGAGCTTTTAGGCGATTTGTCAGTTATTAATGTATTTAAATGCCAGGTTTGCAATCATTAAAATAATTATATATGTAATTATATGTCTTGATATGAATATCAAGAGGCTTATACAACACGCCATCAACCAATCACGTTACGCTCTGAGCACGGTTTCCTTTCCCCTCCTCATAATGTCGTGCATGGAGCATGCTTTTCATGTGCTGTGCTACCTGATTAGCGGTCTTGTTGATCAATCGGATGGTACATTTTTAGATGATGAGCAGAAAATCAGATTCATTTTAACCTGTTCAGCGTATCACTCAAAGTGACTGTATTATTCGAACTGGAGTTGAAGAGCTTTTGTACGATGACGAGAAGGCTCAGAAAACCTTCTTTGAAGACTGGCAGAGGTGGAACTGATTTCGGATTTTTAAGCGTGGCTCTTTAAAATGGAAAGATATGTTCCCTTCATAAAGAAGGGAACATTATCAACACCAAAACATTTGGGAGCAGACCATAATGCTTGCGAGAAGGATTGTTTTATCGTTGTCCCACTTCCCAGATAACCCACCATTTCCTTGATCTTTTTCCCGTTTACCTGCATTGAGCCCTGTGTTGTCAGCGTGAGGTGTGATAGATATAGTCCTCGTCTGAAAAAGCTATTTGATAGGTATTGATGCCAAACGTGGCGTCAGAACCGACTACTCATCCGATCCGAGGCCAAAACATGAAATTATTGCCATGGCTATGTACTGCCGCTGTGTTGTTGCTGGCGGGATGCAGCAACCATAGTGAGAGCACTGCGGCGACCCAGCAAGACGCCACGCAAAATGATGATAAGAATGCTGTCGTGTTGCTAAAAAGCAGTTCTCCGGTTGACGTCAACTGTACGCTGATTGGCGGGACGATGGCGCTCTCCCGACAGCTTGACGGTGCAAGCGTGGGAGCCTGCCAGTTAGCCAATGGTAAGCGCTGTAGCGAACAATCGCTGATGAATGGAAGCTGTCCGGCGGGGTGAGTGTTGCGGCAGCCAGCACTGCCGCGGGAAAAATTAAGATGTCACCAGATTGGCACAAGGTACGTTCTGGCTGATGTCTTTCAGGTTCTGTAGCGTGGTTTGAGAAATGCTGATTAGCGCTTCTTCCGTCAGGAATGCCTGGTGTCCGGTAAATAGCACGTTGTGGCATGCGGACAAGCGGCGGAAAACGTCGTCCTGAATCACATCGTTGGATTTATCGGCAAAGAAGAGGTCGCGCTCGTTTTCATAAACGTCCATCCCCAGCGCGCCAATTTTCTGTTGTTTCAACGCGTCGATAGCCGCCTGTGAGTCAATCAGCCCACCACGGCTGGTATTGACGATCATGACGCCGTTTTTCATTTGCGCAAAGGCTGCCTGATTCAGCAGGTGATGATTCTCCGGGGTCAGCGGGCAGTGCAGGGAAATGACGTCCGCGTTGGCATACAGCGTTTTCAGATCGACATATTCCGCCCCTAATTCCAATGCCTGCGGGTTCGGATAGGGATCGAAGGCCAGCAGCCGCATCCCGAAGCCTTTCAGGATACGCATGGTCGCGATGCCGATTTTTCCTGTGCCGATAATGCCCGCCGTCCGATTATGCATATTGAATCCGATCAGCCCTTCCAAAGAGAAGTTCGCATCGCGAGTACGCTGATAGGCACGATGAATGCGGCGATTAAGCGTCAGCATCAGGCCGACGGCGTGCTCGGCGACGGCCTCAGGGGAGTATGCGGGAACGCGTACAACACTGATACCCAGTTCCTTAGCGGCTTCCAAATCGACATTATTAAAACCTGCGCAACGCAGCGCCAGCGTTTTTATGCCCATCTCTGCCAGTTCGGTCAACACCTCGCGACCACCATCATCGTTCACAAAGATGCAGACGGCCTGACAGCCCGCCGCTGTTTTGGCCGTGCGCGACGTCAGCATGAAATCAAAAAACTCCAGCTCATAGCCAAACTGTTGATTGACCTGCTCCAGATATTTACGGTCATACTGCTTAGTGCTGTAAATTGCCAGTTTCATTGATAGTTTCTCCGAAAAATCCTTAGATTAAGCTATCAGAAAATAGGGCGGTGACAAACCGTTACCTGACTGACAGTAACGGTTTGAAATTGAGGGGCGATAATAACGTCAGAACGGGTTTAGCGAGGCGTACTGAAAACCGAGACGGCTTCGGACATCGTGGAGATCTGCTGTTCCAGACTGTTAATGGCGGAACTGGAATGCGTTGCCAAAATCGTGTTCTGGCGCGTCAATTCATCAATGTTGTTCACTGCTGAGTTAATCTGCCCCAGACCTTGCGATTGTTCTTGTGTTGCCAGGCTGATTTGATTCACAAGCTGCGTAACCTGCTGTACCTGAGTCAATATATTGTTCATGGACTGGCTGGTGTGGCTGACCAATTTATCGCTGGTATGAATGTTTGCGATCGTCGAGTCGATAATCTCTGCGATGTCTTTGGCGGCGGCGGCGCTACGTTGCGCCAGAATACGCACTTCACCCGCAACTACGGCGAAGCTCTTACCCTGTTCCCCCGCGTGAGCAGCTTCGACTGCCGCGTTGAGCGCCAGAATGTTGGTCTGGAACGCCAGGTTATCCAGCACGCTGATGATGTCGGTGATCTCTTTGCTAGAGCGGGTCATGACCGCCATTGTGTCTGTGACCTGACTCACCGCTTTCTCTCCGGCATCGACGGCCTGATTGGCATCGTTCGCACAGCGCGTTGCTAACTGTGAAGCAGACGCGTTGCTTTGAATCGTCGCTGTCAGCTCTTCCATTGACGATGCGGTGGATTGCAAACTCTGTGCGGTATCTTCACAGCGCTGGCTCAGCGTGTAATTTCCGGAGGCGATCTCGCCGCAGGCGTGGCGCAGTTCGGCTAGCTTACCGTTAACATCATCGACAAACGTGCGGAAATTCATGCCGGATTGATTGACGGCGCGTAACAGCATGCCGACTTCATCCACGCGATTAAGCTGGAACGAGTTATCCGCCTGCCCGGATGCGGAATTAATGGCCTGGCGCAGAATTTTTTCCAGTGGTTTTGCTATATGCTGAACTAATAATTCACTGGTGATGGCTGCGCCAGCGAGCAGCACCAAAACAAAAATTAATAGCGGCGTTGTGAGTGGAAGCGTTGCAAGTAAGAAAAGCAGCGCGAATAGCATGAAAAGGAATACATAGCTTCTTATCCGCCAACGTACGGGAATAACATTAAATAAGCTAAGAAATTTTAGCGCGCCTTTATAAATCAGCAGTCCCTGAAAGAGTCGGCGGTTTTTTAATTTATTCTCATTCATTTGATGGTAAAGCGCTTCCGCTTGCCGAATCTCTTCCTGTGAAACTCGGGTTCGCACCGACATATATCCTGTTATTTTCCCGTTCTTCATTAACGGCGTTGTACTGGCTTTGACCCAATAGTAATCGCCATTCTTGCGGCGGTTCTTGACGACGGCTGTCCAGATTTTACCTGCCTTTAGCGTCGCCCACATGTCGGCAAACGCCTGTGGGGGCATGTCCGGGTGGCGTACGATATTGTGAGGTTGGTGGAGGATTTCCTCAAAGTCGTAACTACTGGCACCAATAAAATCGTCATTTGCATAAGTGATATGACTATCGATGGTGGTTACCGACATTAGCTTGGCTTTTTCATCTAATAAATACTGAATATCACTGACCGGAAAATTCTTACGCATTTATTGATCCTTTTAGTATAAGCAAGCATAAATATGATGTTTTTAGATCTATTAACTAACGGAAAGGCGATTGATGCTAGTTAATTAACGGCAATATTTGCGAAATAATTAGCGAGTAGACTTATATATTGTCACTAATTTCGCCTGTTATTTTTTCTTCGGAAACGTAGTTATCTTCCCCCAAATCGTGACAAACGCATGTGCCTATGACCAAAAGCATTCACTTGCTAAGTATATTATGTGTCTGTGAATTTGCACTGTGGAAAACGCATGCTGAAGGGGGGGGGAGAAATAGCGAGAAAAGGCGGCGAAGGGCGCCCTGACGTGAAGCGCCCGTGAAGAGGAGATTAGCGGGAAAGGCTGAAGACTGATGCCGCCTGCACCATGCTTGATATCTGCTGTTGTAGATGATCGGTGGCCGAATGTGACTGACTGGCCAGCGCGGTATTCTGGTGCGTGAGTTCATCAATGCGGTTTACCGCTTCATTGATTTGTTCCAATCCCAGAGATTGCTCCTGCGTGGCGAGGCTGATCTCATTCATTAAGTTGGTGACGTGCTGAACCTGAAGCAGAATATTGCTCATGGATTTGTGTGTATGCAATACCTGTTGTTCACCGGTACGGATGCTATTCAGCGTTTCGTCAATGATGGTTGAAATATCGCTGGAAGAGGACGCGCTGCGCTGTGCCAGCGAACGAACTTCACTGGCGACTACCGCAAAGCTCTTACCCTGTTCCCCGGCATGTGCGGCTTCGACGGCGGCGTTCACGGCCAGGATATTGGTCTGGAACGCGAGATTATCCATCACGCTGACGATATCGGTAATGCGTTCGCTGGAACGTGTGATCGTCTCCATGGTAGTAGAGACCTGGCTGACGGCCTGCTCGCCAGAGTTCACGGCCTGATTCACATCCTGTGTATACATCGAAGCCTGAAGTGAAGCTTCCGCATTGCTTTTTATCGTTGCGGTAAGCTGTTCCACGGAAGCAGCGGTTTGTTGCAGGCTTTCTTCCGTTTCCTCGCAGCACTGCGCTAGCGTATGGTTACCCTGCGCGATTTCATTACAGGCGTTTTTCAGCTCGCTCAGATTGGTATTCACATCGTCCACGAAAGTACGGAAATTCATACCGGACTGGTTGACTGCCCGCATTAACATGCCAATTTCATCCACGCGATTAAGCTGTGTCAGATTATCTGCCTGCCCGGCCGCGGAACGCATGGCCTGAGACAGAATTTGCTCGATGGGGCGAGCAACATGGTGCACCAGAAGCTCGCCACTAACAAAACAGCAGGCAATGAGCAGCGGGAAGAGTACGGAAGCCAATGCGGTTCCCGCCAAAAGGGAATAGGCTGTGAGCAGTGGGATCAGGCTAAAGAGCAGAAAATAGCTGCGGATGCGCCAGCGTAGCGGCATGGTTTTAAACAGGCTTAGAATACGCAATGGCCCGGTATAAATGAGCAGGCCATGATGGAAGGTTCGGTATTTCAGTTTACCTTCGTTTGCGCTGGCGTAGAGCGCTTCGGCCTGACGGATTTCTTCGGGTGATGCCGCCGTGCGAACGGACATATATCCGCTAATCTCACCGCCTTTTCTCAACGGCGTGGTGCTGGATTTTACCCAGTAATGGTCGCCATTTTTACACCGATTTTTCACAATCCCCGTCCAGATATTGCCCGCACGCAGCGTTTTCCACATATCCGCGAAGGCGGCTGGTGGCATATCTGGGTGTCGGATAAGATTATGGGGCTGCCCCATTAACTCATCAGTGCTGTAGCCGCTGACGTCAATGAAATCTTTGTTTGCGTAGGTAATATGGCTTTCTGGCGTAGTGACCGACATCAGTCGGGTTTTTTCAGAAAGAGGGAGCTGGCGGTCGGTGACAGGGGTGTTGTTACGCATGAAGCAGTCCTTGATATGCTGTGTCCGAATACTGATTTAGCTGAGGCATACCCACGGAGATGAATCTGCGGATAGCGGTAATGGTTCAGGTTGCTCATTGCTTTTTTTAAGGCGACTCGGGCAGAAGGAGATAATCCTGATATCCACCCGTAAACGCGTTGTTCATGATGAGATAACGTGATTCATTACAAAATATAACCTCAATTAAACATTTTACCACGAAAGGGTAATGAGCATGTACGCACAATGGTGGTAAATGTGAGATGGATAGGATTGTTTGTTAACAAAAAGAGCTATTTGTGAATGAATAATCGACAAGGGCATGCAGGACGACATTTTACCGCTATTGAACAGGATGCTTAACTCGCGCTAATGATTAAAAAACATGCACTTCCAGTTACCTTTCTCCTTGTCGCGCTGCTGTTTCTTTTCTGGCGGACACTGCCGCAGTGGCTGCCGCGTATCGCCACAGTCTGGCTACCAGCGGAGGTGTCTTTGTCCGTGAATGGGACACTTGGCTGGCAGAGCGGTGGGCTACATAGCGAGGGGTTCCGTATGATGGCCGGGGAGTGCGCGCTTGTTGACGTAAGGAATATGACGTTGCGTTGGCACCGCTGGCGCTGGCATGTTGATATTGATGCCGTGACGTTAAACAGTGACTGCCTGCAATATGTACCTGCGAGTAGCGGCACCGAGCCGCCAGCGCAGCTGGCGCAGTGGCAACAGCGATTGCCGGCTGCCGATATTCAGATAAAGGCGTTTACGCTACAGCCCTGGCAGGATTATGCCGGACAGGTGCGGCTCAGTAGTGACGGAAAACGGCGACAAACGCTCGATTATCAGGGCGATCAACTGGTGGTGAGGGCAGCGCTGAATGAGGCACAGCTGACTCTGCATGAGAGCATGCTCGCCACGCCAGCGGGATTCGTACGTTTACAGCTCAGCGGCGAGATGGCGCTGGCCGATACGCTGGATGCGGCCCCGATACAGGGGCGACTGACGGGAAAGCTGGATTCAGGGCAGACGCCGGACCCGCTTTCGCTCCTGCTGGACTGGCATAACCAGCAAGGTGAACTGGTGCTGAATGCGGCGAATGATGACGCGCCGCTGATATCGCTACCGTGGCAACTGACGGATGAGGTGATCCAGGTGACTAACGGCATCTGGCGCTGGCCTTATGCCGCTCAGCCGCTCTCTGGGCAAGTCGCCATGACCTTACAGCACTGGCGGAAAGGACTAGACGCTACCACGATTACTGCGCGTTTGAACATGTTGACGCAAGGGCATAACGGCAAAGCGAACGCCGTGCTGGTGCTGGGACCGGGTAATATTGGTTTGCTCAACAGTGAATTGCGCTTTCAGCTTACCGGGCAGGCTAACTTACCGGCACTTTCTCTGACGGCGACGCTACCGGGGGTGTTGCAGGGATCGATTCTCAATCCTGAACTCGCTCTTTTACCTGGGGCGCTGCTGCGCGCCTGGGGAACACCTGCGCCGCAGGTTTATCTGGAGGAGGCGCGCTGGCCGCTGGCGGGCGTTCGGGTCAGTGCGACTGGCGTGAATGGACGACTACAGGCGATTGTGAAGGCGCGGGAGGAATATTGGGGGCGTGTGAACCTGCACCTTGATGGTCTGGCGCAGGATTTCTGGCCGGATCAAGGGCAGTGGCAATGGCGTTATTGGGGCAATGGTCATCTGCCGCCGCTGAAAGGTCAGTGGGATGTAACCGGGCGAGGCCAATGGCAGGATACGCTGATTGAAATCAGCCAACTGTCGAGCGGCTTAGATCAGTTGGGCTACGGCATGGTGACAGTACATCAGCCTCGGTTGACGATTACTGATCCAATCCGTTGGCAGCGCGCCCGTTCCGGGGAACATTTTCAAGGGGCGTTGCAGTTGGCCTCAGAGCGGACGCATTTCAGCAACGGCGGCTATCTGCCACCTTCGTTGCTAACGCTGGCAATGCAGGGGCGTAGCCCGGATGATTTCCTGCTACAGGGGCAGCTACAGGCTGAGGATATCGGCCCGGTGAGGTTGCGCGGACGCTGGGATGGGGAACGACTGCGCGGTGGTGCGTGGTGGCCGACGCAGCCGCTTAAGGTGTTTCAACCCCTGCTTTCCCCACTGCTGAAAATGAACATTCGCGCCGGACAGTTTTACGCACAGGCGGCCTTTTCCGCCGCACGTAAAGAAGGGTTCAGCGCCGGTGGGCATTGGGTCGTGAAGAATGGCGGATTGTGGTTACAGGATGGTGAAGTCAGCGGCGTAAACTTTGTCCTGCCTTACCGTCTGAAAGATCAGCGCTGGCAACTGGGTATCAGGCAGCCTGTCACGTTGCGCATTGACGTGCTGGATAACCTGTTTCGGATGAGCAATATCCGTGTCGATCTACAAGGGTTTTATCCGTATAGCGAGCGGCGACCGCTGATTATGTCCCAGGCTGATATGGACGTATTGGATGGGCATATCGGCCTGTCGACGCTGCGCTGGCCGCAGCGTGAACCCGCGTTGTTCACCGTTAAAAGTGTGGATCTCAGCGAACTGCTGACGGTATTGAAGCAAAAACAATTCGCTCTGTCCGGGCGTGTGAGCGGTACGCTTCCGTTGAATTTTAATCACCCGACCATGTTGATTGAAGGCGGGCGAATTACCAATGATGGCTTCCTGACGCTGCGGTTGGATAACCAACTGGCCGATGAATTAGCGAGTAAAAATCTAGCGGGCGGCGCGGCGATTGACTGGCTGCGTTATCTGGAAATAGGGCGTTCCTATGCCACGCTTGATCTGAATAATCAGGGCGAACTGACGTTAACGTCGCAGGTGCAGGGGAAAAATCCACAGCTCAGTGCGAACCGACAGGTTCTTCTTAACTATCGTCATCAGGAGAATATCTTCCAGCTATGGCGCAGCTTACGTTTTGGCGATAACTTGCGGGATACGCTGGAGCAGCAGGCAAATGAATAAATTCAAGGCAGAACAATGAACAAGAGCGAGACATTGCTGGCGGTAGGTTGCGCAGTTGTTTTCCTGACGGGATGCGTGCCGCGCATCGAAGTAGCTGCGCCCAAAGAGCCGATTACCATTAATATGAACGTGAAGATCGAACATGAAATTCATATCAAAGCGGACAAAGAAGCGACGCAACTGCTGGAAAAGTCGGACAATGCGGCCGGTGATGAGATAAAGAAAAGCGCGCCCGTGGGCGCGCAATAATTAGCCAATAAAATCAAGATATGGCAAGGTCGGTAACAATGATCCGTTATGCCCGTTATTCATACGGGCAGTGATTTTTTATGCTGTAACCAGTTGAGAAAGCTGGGTTTTTGCTGCTTCAGTGGCTTTCTGCGCCACATCTGGGCCGTAGCCATAGCCTTCTGCGAACACGAATTCAAGGTCGGTCAGGCCGAGGAAGCCCAGGAAGACGCGCAGGTACGGTTCCAGCAGATCGGTTGGTGTGCCTTTATGGATACCGCCACGGCTGGTTAAGACGATAGCGCGTTTACCTTTCACCAGACCTTCTGGGCCTTGCTCGGTGTAGCGGAACGTCACACCCGCGCGGGCAACCAAGTCGAAGTAGTTCTTCAACTGGGTAGGAATGTTGAAGTTATACATTGGTGCGGCAATCACGATAATGTCATGCGCTTGCAGTTCCGCGATCAGATCGTCGGACAGTTTCAGGGCTTCCTGTTGGCGCGGGGTCAGCGTGGCATCGGAAGGACGCAGTGCGCCGACTAACTCGCCATCAAGAACCGGGATCGGTTGAGCGGCCAGGTCGCGTACGGTGATGCTGTCGTTTGGATGTGCAGACTGCCATTCGGCGGTGAAGTGGTCGGCCAGTTGGTTTGACTGAGAATAACCTGCCAGAATGCTTGATTTCAGAACCAATACTTTGCTCATTGCCAATTCCTTTAGTGATTGAAGTGGGCGGCAACATAACGCCCTTTGATGTGTCACATCTTATGCGGTGCTCTGGCAAGTGAAAAGTGCAAATATTCGAGGTCTTTATTCGATTTTCTTGAATAAGACGATGTTTGCATGACGTTTGAATAAGACTGCGCGGGGCGATTAGAGCCGCTTATGACAATGTGCTACTATCCACGTCTTAAAAATCCCCACGGCTTAACCATTTTCATGGTTTAAACATGCGGTGCCTTGAAATCAGGTTAGGTTCAATCGAGCCAGATTCGGCAACAAGCATTGTCCCGGTAGAGAACAGAATTAGAGAAACAATTAAGGAAGAGCAACGTGAAATCACCTCTCAGTGCATTATCTACGCAGTTAAGTGAGCTAATGCTTCGCGATCGGCAACGTCTACGCCGTCGTTTGCAGGGCGCAGAGAAGGTCAGCAGCCCGCAGGCGCAGGCGGCGATCGCGCAGGAAATTGAGGGGGAAATTGTCGCGGCACGCCAGAAGGTCGAGAACCGGCGGGCAAGCTGCCCGGCGATTCACTACCCTGAACAGCTTCCCGTTAGTCAGAAAAAAGACGAGATACTGGAGGCGCTGCGTCACCACCAGGTGATTATCGTCGCGGGCGAGACAGGGTCGGGGAAGACCACGCAGTTGCCGAAGATCTGTCTCGAACTGGGTCGTGGCGTGCATGGCCTGATTGGCCATACGCAGCCGCGTCGTCTGGCTGCCAGAACCGTTGCTGACCGCATTGCCGCTGAGTTGGAAACGCCGTTGGGCGGCAGCGTCGGCTATAAAGTTCGTTTTAACGATCAGGTGAGTGACAATACTCTGGTCAAACTGATGACCGACGGTATTCTGCTGGCTGAAATTCAGCAGGATCGCCTATTGATGCAGTATGACACGCTGATCATCGATGAAGCACACGAGCGCAGCCTGAACATCGACTTCATTATGGGCTATTTGCGTCAGCTGTTACCAAAACGTCCTGATTTGAAAGTCATTATTACGTCAGCGACCATCGATCCGCAGCGCTTCTCTCGCCACTTTAATCACGCACCAATCATCGAAGTGTCTGGTCGAACGTATCCGGTTGATGTGCGCTACCGTCCCGTGGTGGAAGACGCCGACGACAGCGAACGCGATCAGCTACAGGCGATTTTTGATGCGGTAGACGAGCTGACGCGCGAAGGGCCGGGGGATATTCTGATCTTCATGAGCGGCGAACGTGAAATTCGCGATACGGCAGAGGCGCTGACCCGTCTGGACTTGCCGCATACCGAAATTCTCCCGCTGTACGCGCGTTTATCTAATCAGGAACAGAACCGCGTCTTTCAGTCACATCATGGCCGCCGCATCGTGCTGGCGACCAACGTAGCGGAAACCTCGCTCACCGTGCCGGGGATTCGCTATGTCATCGATCCGGGCACCGCGCGCATCAGCCGCTACAGTTTCCGCACCAAGGTACAGCGCCTGCCGATTGAACCTGTCTCTCAGGCGTCGGCGAATCAGCGTAAAGGACGCTGTGGCCGTGTCGCCGCTGGGGTGTGTATTCGTCTCTACTCTGAACAGGATTTCCTGTCGCGGCCTGAATTTACCGATCCTGAAATTCTTCGCACCAATCTGGCTTCCGTTATTCTGCAAATGACGTCGCTGGGGCTTGGCGATATCGCCGCATTCCCGTTTGTTGAAGCGCCGGATAAGCGCAATATTCAGGACGGCGTGCGGTTACTGGAGGAGTTAGGCGCGATTAACCTGGCGGAAAATGGGCATTACCGCCTGACGCCGCAGGGGCAACAGTTGGCGCAATTGCCGATCGATCCACGTTTGGCGCGAATGGTGCTGGAAGCGCGTAAAACCGGCTGTGTGCGTGAAGTGATGATCATCACCGCCGCGCTGTCGATTCAGGATCCGCGCGAAAGGCCGTTGGATAAGAAGCAGGCATCGGATGAGAAACACCGTCGTTTTGCGGATAAAGACTCCGATTTTCTGGCTTTCGTCAATCTGTGGGACTATCTGCGTGACCAGCAAAAGGCGCTGTCATCCAGCCAGTTCCGTCGCCAGTGCCGTACGGATTTCCTTAACTATCTGCGCGTGCGCGAATGGCAGGATATTTACACGCAGTTGCGTCAGGTGGTGAAGGAACTGGGACTACCGGTCAACAGTGAACCCGCCGATTACCTAAGCATTCACTGCTCACTGCTTACTGGTTTGCTATCGCATATCGGGCAGAAAGATATTGAGAAACAGGAGTTCAGCGGTGCGCGTAACGCTCGGTTTGCGATTTTCCCTGGCTCCGGTCTCTTCAAGAAGCCGCCTAAGTGGACGATGGTGGCTGAACTGGTGGAAACCAGCCGCCTGTGGGGACGTATCGCGGCGCGTATTGAGCCCGAGTGGATCGAGCCGCTGGCTCAGCATCTAATTAAGCGGAGCTACAGCGAGCCTCACTGGGAAAAAGCGCAGGGCACCGTGATGGCGCAGGAGAAGGTGACGCTTTTCGGGCTGCCGATTGTTGCGGCGCGCAAGGTGAACTACAGCCAAATCGATCCAACGCTGGCGCGTGAGATGTTCATCCGCCATGCGCTGGTGGAAGGGGACTGGCAAACGCATCACGCCTTTTTCCGTGCCAACCTTAAGCTACTGGCGGAGGTTGAAGATTTAGAACACAAATCGCGCCGCCGCGACATTCTGGTGGATGACGAGACGCTGTTTGCTTTCTACGATCAGCGCTTGCCCCACGATGTCATCTCGTCGCGCCACTTTGACAAGTGGTGGAAAGCCGCCAGCCGGGATAATGCCGACCTGCTTAATTTTGAAAAGAGCATGCTGATTAAAGACGGTGCGGAGAAGGTCAGCGCGCTGGATTATCCGAACTTCTGGCATCAGGGTAGCCTGAAATTACGGCTGTCTTATCAATTTGAACCGGGCGCGGATGCGGATGGGGTGACGGTGCATATTCCGTTACCTATCCTCAATCAGGTGCGTGAAGAAGGCTTTGAGTGGCAGATCCCCGGCGTGCGTCGTGAGCTGACGATTGCGCTGATTAAATCGTTGCCCAAACCGTTACGTCGTAACTTTGTTCCCGCGCCAAATTATGCCGAGGCGTTTCTGGCGCGTACTACGCCATTAGAGAAGGGATTGCTGGAGGCGCTGGAGCGTGAGTTACGACTGATGACGGGTGTGACGGTGCCGCGCGAGGCGTGGCAGTGGGATCAGGTGCCCGATCATCTGAAAATCACGTTCCGCGTCATCGATGAGAAGAACCGGACGCAGCGGGAAGGCAAAGACCTGAACGCGCTGAAAGATCAGCTCAAAGATAAAGTGCAGCAAACACTGTCATCCGTGGCGGATGACGGGCTGGAGCAGCGCGGTTTGCACGTCTGGAGCTTTGGTTCGTTGCCGGACTGCTATGAGCAGAAACGGGGCGGCTACTCGGTTAAAGCCTATCCGGCGTTGGTGGATGAAAAGGATAGCGTGGCGATTCGTCTGTTTGATACGCCGCACCAGCAACAGCAGGTGATGCGGCAGGGGCTGCGTCGTCTGTTGCTGTTAAATATTCCGTCACCGATCAAATATCTGCATGACAAGCTGCCGAACAAGGCGAAACTCGGCCTCTATTTCAACCCGTATGGCAAAGTGTTGGATCTCATCGATGACTGTATCGCTTGCGCGGTGGATAAGCTGATTGAGTCAGCTGGCGGTCCGGTCTGGCAGGAAGAAGCCTTCCAGCAACTGCATGAAAAAGTGCGCGCGGAGCTTAACGAGACGGTAGTGGATATCGCCAAACAGGTTGAGCAAATTCTGACGGCCGTTTTCACCATTAACAAGCGCCTGAAAGGGCGCGTAGACATGGCGATGGCGCTGGCGCTAAGCGATATCAAGAGTCAGATGAACGGTCTGGTCTTCCGCGGCTTTGTGACCGAAAACGGCTGGCAGCGCCTGCCTGACGTGCTGCGCTACCTGCAAGCGATAGAGCGACGTCTGGAGAAGCTGGCGCAGGATGTCCACCGTGACCGGGCACAGATGTTGAAGGTGGAGCAGGTTCAACAGGCATGGCAACAGTGGTGGAACAAGTTGCCTGCGGAGCGACGTGACGATGACGAGGTGAAAGCCGTGCGCTGGATGCTTGAAGAGCTGCGTGTTAGCTACTTTGCCCAGCAGTTGGGAACGCCGTTCCCGATTTCGGATAAGCGCGTATTGCAGGCGATGGAGCAGGTTGAAGGCTAATCGCTGGTTATCACATCAGGTCGGCGATGGCTGTTTTTAAGCTCAAGGTAAGCCGACCTGATCGCGTCTTCACCATAGGTCTGCTCCAGACGTTTTATGATGAAGTGGCCTTTTGCCATGTTTTGGTAATGATGAATAAACAGCGTATTAATGGCTGCGCCGCTGGCGGCACCAATCACCGGAACAATCTGCGCGGCCATTTTTTCCGTCATGGTCACTCCCAGTCTGGTGGCGACGGCGTCAATCAGCTTTGCCAGCGTTTTTCCTGCCTGCGAGGTACTCATTCGGGCAGAGGCTTTTCCTGCGCTTTTCTTGCCAGCGATGCCGATTAATTCACGTGTAGTATGTCTGGTGATGTCGGCCAGAACGGCGCGTGAGGTGTAATAGGCGGAATCGGCAGCGTCGTCGCTTTCTTGTGGCCCACCGAGCGCGAAAACTTCCACACAAGCGGCTTTGACGGAAAGATCGGTGAGGGAGAACCCTTCGCTGCGAGCGATATCCGCGACGGAACGCATCATGATCGTGGTGCTGACAGGCAGTTCGACCAGCAAGCCAGCCGCGCCAAAAAAACCGCTGACGGCGCCGGACGCGGCGACGGCCAGCTTATGAGTCTTTGGGGATGCCACGCGAGCGGGCGCATCGTCCAGCGTATAGAGCGCAGCGTCTACCGCTTTGTATAGCGCCGTGTGAACCACATCCTGTATTTTGTTTTTCACCATGGCAGGCAACTTTGATAGGCTCCATTCAATCGGTTTTCCAACCAGATTCGCCGCCTGTATTGCAAAAGAGGGGGCTTCCAGCAGAGCCATGGCATTTCTGATAGCGAGCTCATCCTGCGACGTAAGAAGCGTCATGCGCGTTCTCCATACCGTTTGTTGAATAGTCCGCCTAACGGGGATGCTATGTCGGCGTTTGTGATGAATGCGTCGTTAACCAGATGGTAAAGGCCTCTGGAGGAAGGGGGCGGGAAAAATAGTAGCCCTGTACTTCGTCACAGCCAAAACAGGCCAGATAGTCGAGCGTTTCTTTATTTTCCACGCCTTCCGCCAGCACTACGTAGTTGAGTTTGTGCAGCATGCTGATAATCGATTCTACAATGACACGGCTTTTATGGTCAGTTTTGATATCTTTAATCAATGACTTATCCAGCTTTATCACCGTAGAAGGGATATTGCGCAGATAGCTTAGGTTGCTATATCCCGTGCCAAAATCATCAAGGGCGATAGTAAATCCGAGCTGTTGTAGCGTTTGAATGATGGCGAGCGTTTCAGTGCTTTCGACGATTTTCTGCGTCTCGACACACTCGATGTCAATGTCCTGAGGGGTAAGGCCGTGATTCTCCAGAATGGTGATAAGGCGTGGGATAAAGTCATTCTCGGAGAAATTTCTGGCAGAAACGTTAATCGATACCGGGAAGCTAAACCCCTCCTGACGCCACTGTTTCACCTGGCATGCCGCTTCCCGGGTTACCCAATCCGTTAACGGACGCATCAGCGTGGTACCTTCCGCGAGCGGAATAAACTGGTCAGGGTAAATCTCACCCAAATCGGGATGACGCCAGCGAATCAGCGCTTCGGCGCCGATGACGGTATTGGTCTTGATACACAATTTCGGCTGATAAACCAGATAGAGACCCGGTTTGTTGTTCTGCAACACATCGGCCAGTTCATTGAGCAAGGTAAAGGCGATTTGCTGTGCCTTATCGGCCTCGTAGTTGTAGGCGAACTGGCGAATATTCCTGATGATAGCGGCACGTAGCGCGCTCATGGACTCACGCAGGATTCGCTGAGGATCGTTGGCCGGAATTTGGAATTCAGTATAGCCAACGAAAAATTCCAGTTTGAGTGGAATATGGCTGGTAATGCTTTCATGAATTCGTTCGGCGCAGGCGTCGAGCTCCGCCAGCACCTGTTCTTTTTTATCCGCTTTCACCAAAAGAGCGAAGCGGCCTACCGCGGCGCAGTAAATATTCTCTGGCGTGCTTAAACTGAGGCGCAGGAAGATGCCGATATCTTTCAGCAGGCCTTCTACCGTTGGCATCCCAAGCGCGCATCCCATTTCATAGGCATAAGAAATGTCGATGGTATCAATCAGAATAAGCAGGTAGCGCTCGTGGATGTCGGTAATGTGGCTGATGTCGTCAATCAAACGTTGACGGTTAGGCAACAGAGTCACCGCATCAATTAGCCCAATCGCGTTGCGGTATTCCATTAATACCATCGCAATGGCGGCTAAATCGTGCAGTAACCGCAGTTGGATTTTACTGAAAGTGCGCGGTATATAATCAATAATGCAGAACGTTCCAATAGAATAGCCTTCTTTGGTTTTAAGCGGAACGCCAGCATAAAAACGGATAAACGGTTTGCCCGTTACGTAAGGACTATCGTTAAAACGTTCGTCCTGAATAGCATCGGGACAGATAAAGGATTGACCCGTTTGTACGGTAAAATGGTCGAATGAACCGATTTTATCCATATCATCCAAAGGGAAATGAGTTTTTGCTTTAACGTGCAGAGATTTGGTGCCGGTTAGCGTCACGAGTGCCGTTGGGGCTTCGAGCAGTTGGCAGGCCAATTTTGTGAGTTTCTGAAGAATATCGTCTTGAGAACTATCGGTTTTTTTTAATTCGTCGAGAGTCTGCATGCGTTTCTTTTCGTCATGACTCAAATGTTTTAACATGTAGACTCTTCCTTTTCGCAATAATAATCGCGACGACATCAATTTAATTTAACGGTGACACAATAACATAGAGGCTAAAAATTGAGGTAACTTATTATACTACCTTTATCTTTCCGTTAAGGTTTCGACGTTTTTTGTCTTAAATCATGTTTTCGGTTTTCAATGCACGATATGAATTTATGATATTTTCCGATAACTTGCGAGTGCAGATAAAGGGTTTAGCCGAGAAAATGCTCTGCGAATAAATGAGAATCTAATTATAAGAAATGACATGTTCCATAAGATAAAAATAACATCCTGATATACTCCTCATACTTCAAGTGACATGTACGTTGGCCGCGTTTAGTGAGCTGAATCACTTGTTACAGTAACAATATGGAGGATTAACCTATATCTCTGATAAGAATAGAACAGATATTTTTTTATACCATGCTGCTGAGGGGAAGTGATTGACGCCAGACTCTCCCTGAATTAACAGTTTTTGCCTGGCGGTTGTGCGTCTATGACGGGGGAGTTAGCGTTGTTTTGCCAATGTTTCTAACTGCTGACGAATCGCGGTAACGGAAACGGCACGATTATCGGCCCGATCGCGCTCACTGGCATCGGGCGCAGAGCTTTGAATGCCCATGAGCACCCAGCCTGCCGCTGAATTCAGCATGAGGGGGGAACCGCTATCACCCGGCAGCGTATCGCACTGGTGTGCCATCACGGCGGTGTGAACCCAGCCCGTGATCACACAGTTTTGGTGGCGATACAGCGTCTCCTGATGATCTTCCGGGTAACCAGCTTGCGTGACGCGCTGACCGTTATCTTTCAACGCCTGCATCAATTCCTGACGACTGCCTTGCCAGAGCGGAAGCGGGCGAATCCCCGGCGGCGTTTGCTTTAGCCGAATCAGGGCATAATCCAGTGGTGCTGCGGAGGGCGGCACGATCCATCCTTCGCCGTCGGCTTTCAATTTTTTGGCGAGTGTTTTATTCGCCAACGCTTCAACTTCCGTCGTTTCGTAACGCCAGCCATTTTCTGTCGCCAGAAAGCGCAGCGCGACCGGTTTATCGATCTCGCCTTTCGGTGGCGTGACGACGCAATGCCCAGCCGTCAGCGCCAGATGGGGGGAAATCAGCGTCGCAGTGCAGAGGTTCCCGCTGGCGGTTTCCAACTGCCCAATAGCTTGCCACGGCCAGACTGCCGTATCAGGAACAATATCCCGATCGTCGTGGTTGAAAAATAAGATTTGTTGCTGCTTCTGTGCGTCGGTATCGGTTGGTGAAGACTCAGCCCAACTTAGCGGGGAGATAAATGATAATGAACATAACAACCAGGCTGATATGCGCATGTAGTGAATAAACCTTATGATAAACGTCATCTTGAGGCGCTAAATATAGCGTGTTGGATTAACTATAGATGTATTTGTTGGTGAGGGACTGAAAATTAAAGTGTTATTGAGTGTAAAAGGCGGTGCGTGACATCACTGGGCGGTGGCAGGAGGAGGGTGACCGAGCGGCAAAATGGTTTCTGCGGCGTGCTTCACGGTGTCCCACTATTTCAAACGCTATGCCACTTCAAACGCTATGCCACGATTTTCTGTGGCGTAGCGTTTTTGCATCAGTAAACGGCATCTCGTGGTGTCATCACGCTTATTCGTAGCTGACGATCACGATACGCGCATGTGAACTCACGTTTTTCGCGCTCACAGAACCGATGCCTTGTGGTAACACCGCGTATTGTGCACCGCTTTTCATTTGTAGCGTTTGTACTTCCCCCTGTCGTTCGCAACTGACGGCCACATTACTTGCCTGTGTCGTCACATTACAAACGGGCTCGACGATGGCACCCACAAAGCGGATGACGCCCGTCGATGAAGAGGAGGCGAAGGTATACGATGTAGCAGCCATAAGGCAGATCGCTAGGGCAGATATTGGCAGGATTTTTTTCATTATGACGTTCTCGGTATTGCCCGGAGTGTAATGATATAAACGGCGCTGAATGATAAAACTTTATTATTCTGGAATTTTTGTTTGGCTGGATTCGTAACTATTTGAAATTTTCTGGTTTATTCTTTAACGTCGTCAGGCGAACAAATATCATATCGCGCATTATTGCTTGTAACGTTCTTTAATCTGGTGAGCTTTATTCATCACTGCGCAATGCAGAAGCATTATGGACTAGAGAAAAAAACTCAGGGTGATAATGCCACAGAGCAAAACGAGGGATAACATAATTTCAAATGAGTAACGACGCATCATTTTCCTATCCCCCGATGAAATAAACACCCGGTAAACCGGGTGTTTGTTCGTGGTTTTATTGTGGTCAGCCCTTAGCGATGTGATTCAAGTCAGGACTGGCCGAAAACGACGCCTTCTTATCGGAAGGCGTGGATGCTTACCAATTACGCTGCTGGCGTAGTATCAGCAGGTTTTGCAGTTTTTGCTTTCTTCACGTGTTTCTTGGCAGCCTGCGCTTTCTGCGCAGGGGCTGGTTTCGCTTTCTTCACGTGTTTCTTGGCAGCCTGCGCTTTCTGCGCAGGGGCTGGTTTCGCTTTCTTCACGTGTTTCTTGGCAGCCTGCGCTTTCTGCGCAGGGGCTGGTTTCGCTTTCTTCACGTGTTTTTTGGCAGCCTGCGCTTTTTGTTCAGCGGCTGGTTTCGCTTTTTTCACCTGTTTTTTATGGTGAACGGCTTTAGCCGGAGCAGACGTGGTCGCCATAGGCTGAGCAGGCGTGCTGGTTACGGTATCCGCGGCAAACGCTACAGAGGACAGACCCAGTGCCGCACCTGCGATCATAACTAATACTTTATTCATCATCATTTCCTCGTTATCTCATTCACGTTTCGTAGCCCTCGGTTGGGCCGGTGAAGAGAGAATAGGAGAAACAGAGAGCGGCTTCAGTGAGTAATTGGTTTCGGCGTGTAACCTAATGTACAAGCCAGGAAAACGAGGGGAACTGAAGAAAAACGGCGGGGTTACCGCCGCCTCGGTGCTAGTGCTGACTGGTGATGGCAGCCTGCGCTGTCGTGGTTTTTACTGGCCAGCAAAAGCGGAAGCGCGCGCCGCCGAGCGGGCTTTCGTCCACGGTAATACTGCCCTCGTAAGCCCGAGCGATAGCATGAACAATGGCCAGCCCGAGCCCACACCCGCCGCTGCTATTCTCGATACCGGCTTCCAGACGGATAAACGGTTCAAAAACGCTTTCCCGGCTTTCGGGGGCAATGCCAGGGCCGTCATCTTCGACTTGCAGACAGGCGATATGCTCAGCGTTGGATGTCAGGCTGATGTGTAATCGGTTGTGGCAGAAGCGTAATCCGTTACCGACCAGGTTATTCAGAACCCGCTCCATCAGGCGCAGATCGAGTGCGCCAATTTGCGCTGAATGGGGCATCTCCAGCGAAATCTGTTTATCAGGGTGGATCAGCCGAAAATCGTCAATTTTTGCCTGTAACCACGCAGGAATATCAATATTGGTAAGGTGTAACGTCACCTGCGGACGGTCGAGTCTGGCATAGGTCAGCAGCTCGTCAATGAGCGCTTCAAGCTGACCAATATCCCGGTTTAACGCCTGCTGCTCGTCTTCCGTCAGGTTGTCGCTCATGGCTAGCCGATAGCGCAGCCTGACCAACGGCGTACGCAGCTCGTGGGCAATATTATCAATCAGCTGCTTTTTACTGTTGATGAGCTGGTTCAGATTATCCGCCATGCGGTTGAAGGCGATGCCAAGCCGGAACAGGCTGGAAGTGCTATCGAAGTGAATACGCTCCTCCAGATGACCATCCCCCAGGCGCTGCGCGGCATTCTCCAGTTTTAACATCGCCTGCCAGTGTGGCCGCATCCATAAGAAAACCGGCAGCGCCAGCGACAGCCCAATCAGCATCACCAGCAGTAAATCCAGCAGCCGCATTTCGTGCAGGAAGAACAGATAGGGAATAGGGCCGACGGCGAGAACATAGTGGCTGCGAGGGATGCGTTGGATAAACGTATATTCATCATCCAGCGCGATAATTTCCCCCTCATTCAGGCGCTGACGATTCTTGGGGCTCAGCGCATATTTGCTCACCGGTTCGATGTGCAGTTTGAACGACAGGTTTAAATCAAGTTGGTTGATCGTTTTATGCCAGTCGCGGGGCGGAATCGCGCGCAGTTCATTACGAATGAGATACAGCGAGCTTTTCATCAGGTCATCCATGGACTGACGGCCAGCGCGTTCGGCCGTGACTTTATAGACCAGCCCGACCAGTAGCGTCATGACGACAAAGCAGGCGAACAGCAATAGAAAAAACTGGACGAACAGCTTTCTCATAGCGTGACGCTCTCCCAGGTATTAGGGGCGAACAGGTAGCCTTTGTTGCGCACCGTTTTGATACGGAACGGCTCCAGCGGGTTGTCGTACAGTTTTTTACGCAGGCGGGAAATCGCAACGTCAATGCTGCGATCCATACCATCGTAGGTGACGCCGCGCAGGTTTTTCAGCAGTGCATCCCGATCCATGATGTGGCCGGCGTGGGTCGCCAGTTGCCAAAGCAGATCGAAATCTGCGGTGGATAACACGATGTGCTCTTGCCCTAACGTCACTTCCCGATTAACCGGATCGATACAGAGCAGGCCGAAGTGCAGGGATTTGTGCACCTGCAATGCGGCGGGTGCCGCTTTTTCCGCTACAGCCTGTGGCGCAGTGGCGTACTGGCGTAAATGCAAACGCAGACGAGCGAGCAACACGGCGGGTGGTGTGGTTTTCAGAATGTAGTCATCGGCACCCATTTCCAGCGCCAGAATATGATTCATATCGCTGTCCAGCGACGTCAGCAGCACAATCGGGCCGCTGTACTGTGGCCGCAATTCCCGACAGATTGTCATGCCGTCTTTGCCGGGCAGCATGATGTCCAACAGCACAAGGTCGGGCTGCTGTTGTTCAATAAAGGCCAATGCCTGATCGCCGCGCGCTTCAACCTGAACATCAATGTCATGCTTGCCGAGGTAGGCCGCGATCAATTTCCCTACCTCGGTATCATCTTCTATAAAAACAATCTTATGCATGGTATCTACGTCATCCCCATCTCATTCCTGATAGCATAGCCTGATGATAGGCGATAAACGAGAAATGAAGCGTAAATGGGTGTTAAGTGTTTGTTTACTTGACCGAATTAGATAAGCTGCGGAGCAGGTTTTTTTAGGCGATATCGCAGCGGAATCTCGTTGTTTGCCGAGAACGGCCACGCCACCGTTACCGATTATTCCACAGGGAACTGCGCTGAAGATGAAACCAATTGACCAGATAAACAGCTGGATGCAGGAAGCCTTACGCCCTTATTTTGGGTTGGCGCCATTGTCGCCTGAATGGGATGTTATCACCGTTCGTGATGGCTATTTTATCTGCGATGACGCTTTTCTGCGCGGTAACTATGCGTATATGGGGTCGAAAATGCTGGCGGAAGAGGACATTCTGTTTCCGGTTGGCTATGGCTCCAGTATCAGCGCCCAGAAAAGCGATTATCGCCTGTCATGGGGGCCCTGTTCGATCAATAAAGACAGCCAGGATACGGTTTTCAGGGCTGGCCGTAGCTATATGAACAATGGCGCTTATAGCAGCGTATCAGCCGAATGCTTTGCGGGTAGCGGTTTCCCTGATTACGATAAAACACTACACAATCCTTCACACCGTGAAGCATGGGAACAGGTTTTGGCCGAGTTCGATTTTCCGCCTGATACCACCTACGATGCCTTTGCTCTGCGAACCGGCGGCCTGACGCGTGCGGCGTATCTGGCGTATGTCGCCGACAATAAAGCGTACCAGCGCAAGGTTCGGGCGAAGAAAAAAGAGGCGAAATAGTTACTGTTATCTTGTTGCACGTGCTTTCGGGGGCGTGCATATCGGTGGGCGACGGGGGGCAATAATTATCCGTATTATGTATATGAAATACATTAATGTGTGACTGGTCGGTTATTTCTTTATGTAATAAAAAGGTTACTTATCGATTTTAAATTGATGTTTCTTAATAACATGGGGCTGATTTATTAACCGAAGTGAATTATAAAAACGTGCTAATTTTTATTGCATGTTTTTGAAAGAACTGGACACGAAAATTTCATCTGGTTACTATCGCTGGTCTGGATTAAATGCTCTTTTGAGTATTAACTGACATTGGACTGCGATGCGTTTTTCAGGATTTAAAAAGATAACAACAACCATTTTTATGATGGTTGTTATCTCATTTTCTTTTTTGTTTTCATTAAATGAATTATTGATTAATCATCAGGAAAATAAATTAACATTGCGTTCTGAAAAGTTACGCTTTCAGACTGAAATCTTAGCAGAACAAGCACTGTCTGCATTGGGTGATATTAATGCTATTGATGATGATATTTGTTCGCCAAACTACATTGAAAAATTAAGAATGATAAGATGGCGTCATCTCAATATTGAAGATGTTGCTTCTTTAAAAGAAAATCGGATTGATTGTAGTGCCTTTTGGGGAGAGGTGATCCCTCCTCTGTATATTACTGTTAAGAATGAAGCGGAAAATAATAAGCCAGTGTTTATTGAGGTGAAAAATAATAGCAAAACTCTGTATAACAATATTGGCCTCTATCAAGGCCATGCTGCGGTGTTTGTCGCGCGAGGAACCTATGAGAGTATATTGAATACTGTGGCGGATGGATATTTCGTTATGACATCAGCGGATAAATCGCAGAAGTATTTTGAATCGAATTCGAAAGAATATGTTGCTTCAGGTAATCCGTTACTGAGAAAAATATTTACCGCCAACACGAGTCTTTGTAGTCCCCAATGGCGGTTTTGCGTGATGGCTCAAAATGCGCGCAGCGGGTTGCTGTCGCTCACACCGGGTCTCCTGTCTTTTGTTATGGTGGTCGCATTGATGCTGGGTGGGTTCCTGACTTTCTTCTGCTTGAATATTGTTGATAAAAGACAATCGCTGAAATCCCGTTTGAAGAAATCCATTAAGAGAGGGGATATTTTTCTTGAATATCAACCGATGGTGAACGCTATTGATGGGAAAATAGCGGCTCTTGAGGCGCTAGTCAGGTGGCGTGATGGTATACATGGCTCTGTTTCTCCTGAGATTTTTATAAAGATTTCAGAAAAAATCGGATTTTATTCAAAAATATCTGACTTTGTAATAAGAACGTCAGTAAAAGAGATGGCAGCTGTTCTCAATGAAAACAGGAAGTTGACGCTGTCTATAAATATAACCGATCATGAGATTAGCGATCCGGCTTTCATCAACCGATTGATTGAGGTGTGTACTCTACATCGTGTTGAAGCTGAACAGATAAAATTGGAAATATCAGAGCGCTGCCAGTTATCGCAAAAGGAAATCCAGCTTTTTGCTGAGCATGCAGCAAAAATGAACATCAAACTGGCGATTGATGATTTTGGTGTGGCGAATTCGAATTTGGCATGGCTTACCGGTTTCAGATTCGATGAAGTTAAGCTTGACGGTTCGTTAATGAAAAACCTGGACAACAAGAATAAAGAAAAGATATTGCATGCAATCTGCTCACTCATTAAAGATATGGGGAAAGATATTGTTTTTGAAGGCGTTGAAGAGGCTGATCAATTAGCGATTGCCAGAGGAATTGATGCGAGTTGCTTAATTCAGAGGTGGCTTTTTTATCGTTCATTGTCAGCAAAAAATATTGAGAGCCTGTTAATCAATCAGGAAGAAAATCACGTCGTGTGTCCCTGATTTTTATGTTGGTTCCCACATTACGGGCCGTAACTTAACGACCGTGCAAGATGCAACAGAAGAAGACATAGCATGAAATATCCGGCGATGTCTTTGTGGCAGGGCTTTAACGCAAAGCCCGCCTACCATCAACGCTCGATATTTTCTCCGTATCGAGAAAAATAATCAGGTTTGACCGAATAAATTAGCACGCCTGAGCGTTTACGCGTTGTTTACTTTGAGGAGAATCCTGTTATGACGCGTATCCTTCCCGTATTGGCCGCCGGACTGCTCATTAGTCCACTGTTGCATGCTATGCCTCTTAACTACACCGTTGCCACTGATGACACGGCCATTGCGCTGTCATGGCAAGCATTTGGTCACCTGTCACAAGCCTCTCTCAATGGCGTGACGGGCAACATTACACTGGACGCTGAAAAGGAAATGAATGACCGTATTGATGTGAAAATCCCCATCACGACGTTACAGGCTTCCAACAGTCTGCTGACCTACCAGTTAAAAAGCAGCCTGTTTTTTGATGCTGAGCACTATCCCGATATTATTTTCACTAGCAGCAGGGTTGTGGCACTGGGGAAGGGGCACTTTCGGGTTTTTGGTTCACTGTCGGTAAAAAACGTTCAACGTCCGGTCATTCTGGAAGCCACGCTTGAAGAACAGGTCGGAGCGGCATCTCATGACGGTTCACTGTCTCTCCATGCTACCACCGCTATTTCGCGCTCGTCTTTTAACATGGATCGGTTTACCGGTGTGGTAGACGATCGCGTCGCGATTACTATTGAAATCCGGGCGAAAGCCCGAAACGCCGTCTAACCCGACACGCCTTATAAAATAAATAACGGCCTTCCATACGTGGCATCGTCCGTGTGTGGAAGGCCGTTCACGGGTTATGCCAGCGACGTTTGTAATCTGAGTGCACTTTCTGTGAGCGGTGCTACAGGGCTACGGCCAATTAAGACAAACTGATAGCCGTGGGCGTACCACCAGACAACCTGCATATCATGGCGTTGCTCATTTTTAAGCGCAGTGGCCGTTGTCTGACGTTCGGGGGAAATGCAGAGCGCCATCGGCCCATATTCGGCATGCAACCAGGTAATCTGTGCAATCGATGTCTGGTCATAGCGCAGCAGACGCACCATTTTCAATTCTGCATCGGGAAGCGTCAGCTGTTGCTCATTGAGAGGCAACCCAATGTCCTGAGCAGTACGAGAGAGTCCACGTTGCAAGGCCTGTGTGGTGTCGTCCGCATCGAGTAAGGTTTCCGCGCGGTACAGCGACATGTACTGCGCTTCAAGATCGCGAATTTTCTCGCTGTCGCTGAGAATCATCCCAGGAGAACGCGCGAGGTAGCCTAGCCCCGATCCCAACACCAAAAAACTGAGTGAAGCAGCAATGAGTGAACGACGGCTGACACCGGCATAAGATGAAGGTGTGGCTGATGTCGGTGCTTCCGCCAATAACGTCTCCAGCCTGGCCTGCATCCTCGCCTCAGGCGCTTTGTCGAGTAAAGGGGCGAAGGCGGCTTCAACATCAAGCTGACCTTTCATCAGTTCCGCGACGCGCTCTGCAAGCTGTTCATCCCCCTCAAGTTGCGCCTTGAATCGTTGCGCATCGGCTTCGTTCATCTCGCCATCCAGCCAGGCAACGATGGCCTCGTCACTGTAAGGGGGCGTAAAACGCATGGTTTTCAAGACAGTCTCTCCTTTGCCGAGGGCTGGGTATCAATGGATTTCGCCAGCGTACCTCGTGCAGCGGCCAGTCGGCTCATAATGGTGCCGATGGGTACCGATAGCGTCTCTGCCGCCTCCTGATAGGTAAACCCTTCGACATAAACTAAAAAGACGGTGTTGCGTTGCGCTTCTGGAAGCGCGCTGACGCGCTGCATTATTTTCTGGTAATGCAGACGATTGTCATCCTGCTCATGGGTATCGGGTGCCAGTAATTCTTCACTTTCGATAAACCCTTGTCCCTGACGTACGCGGCGTGCGCGCAGTTCGGAAATCCATATCGAATGAAGAATGGAAAAAAGCCATCTGTCGATACGCGTGCCGGGCGTAAACTGTGCACTCTTTTCGAGCGCACGAACGCAGGTAGACTGGACGAGCTCTTCGGCTACTTCATGGCTACGCGACAGCACCAGTCCATAGCGCCATAGGCGCGTCAAATGAGCAGTCAACTGCTGACGAACTTCGCTGGTGGTGATGTTTTTATCCTCACATTGAGACTCAGGGCTTTAACGCAAAGCCCGCCCACCATCAACGCCCAGCGTTTTTCCGGTGACGTAGTTGCTGCTGAACAGATAATCCACCAGTCGGACAATTTCCGCTTCGCCGGGGGCAATTTTCATCAGGGATTTGTCCAGCGCCTGCTGACGATAGGCGTCGTCATCCTGTTCGTTAAACAGGATGAGACCGGGGGCGATCGCATTGACTTTCACCTCCGGCGCCAGTTTGCGGGCGAACGAACGCGTCATGTTATCCAGCGCCGCTTTACTGGCGGCATAGGCAATGTGTTTGTCGCTGCCTTTTTCTACCACGTAATCCGTCAGATGGATGATATCCGCGCCAGCCACGCCTTGCCCACGCAGGCAAGATTCCAGTAACTGGTTGAGCAAGTAGGGCGTATAGACATGAATTTGCAGCATATCGGCCAGCGTTTGCTCTGGCGGTATGGTGGGGCTTTCTGGCTCCCAGCGGCTGGCATTGTGAATAATGGCGCGCAGCCGCGGCGTGAGTGACTGGATTTCTTCTGCAAACGCATAGATATTTTCCGTGGTGGAAAAATCGGCGGTCAGGCAAATTGCACCGTCCTGCTGTAGTGCTTCCAACTCGGGATAAGGCGTGCGATAGCTGATGATGACCGGAATCGACTGAGCCAGAAACGAACGCGCCAGTGCCAGCCCGATACGCCGTGCGCCGCCGGTAATTAACACGGGAGCAGAAGAAAAAGTTGTCACAATTAGGTCTCCTCAACACGCTAGTCAAAAGGGTGCGAACCGTGACAATATACCTTAATTAACCACTATACAGGTTACGGTTTTATACCCGTCAGGGTAGTGCGCAGCAAGACACTGGCGAAGAGGAGAGGAGGGAATATGGAAAAGTCCCCTGAGTCTACAAGTTCCGGTGAGCAACTCTGTCTGGACTATACGGATTATTTGGCGGCACTGTGTAAGAAACGTTGGCGTTTTGTGGATGCGATGTACGGCGTGATGCCCATTTTTGGCATGGTGACCAAGACGGCTCGGCAGAGTGCGCCGAAGGAGCGACTGAAGGGACTGGCGCTACAGGTACTTTCTACGCAGGTGAGTGATGAAACCAACATTATCAGGCTGATTACGCTGGCACGTCAGCAAGGCTTGAACGTGTTTGATATCCAACTGCCTTATTCATTGACGAACGAGCAACTGAGCGCCATTAGCCGCGAATGTGACGCGGCGCTGGATTTAACACTGCGGGGTGAACGCCTGTCCGTCCGGTTTTGTATGTAGAGAAAATAAGTATTGTTTTGAAAAATAACTCGTTGATTGACTTTGCTGTTTTTTTATAAAAATATGTTAGCGCCATCTATTAATTACATCCTGTGATTGATTTTACATGTCTCATTATCAGTGGTTTTCATTTTAAAGAAATGATTCATGGTGGTTATTATTAAATTTTTAATTATTTTAGAGGTGGTTATGTCTGGTGAAATAATCCTTAATCTTGATTCTCCAGAGTATCAGGATGAGTTCTCTTCATTTGAAGAAGAGAGTGAGCAAAATGGACTGTGGCAACAAGATGCAAATGAAACGTTAGTGCATCTCTTAAATAAAATGGGTGAAGAGGCTAAACGTTATAAAAATGCCCATGTTGGAAATGAAATTTCCCCAGAAAAATTTAGTAGCTATCATCATGCTATATTCATTAGTGGAGCGAGAGGGACGGGTAAAACGGTTTTTTTACACAATGCCAAAGCTGTGTGGAAAAGACACACCAAGAAATCCAATAAATCACCTAATCTACATTTTATTGATGTGATAGATCCAACTTTATTAAACATAAACGATCGTTTTTCAGAAGTGATTATCGCTACTGTTTATGCATCTGTCGATAAAGCGTTAAAACGTCCTGATATTAAGCAAGAAATAAAAGATGATTTTTACCATTCATTAAAAAACCTATCAGGAGCATTAGGTAAATCCTCTGAGTTTGATGAATTTAGAGGGATAGATAGAATACAAAAATATCGTTCGGGGATACATATTGAACACTATTTTCATCAGTTTTTAATTGCCAGTGTGGAGTTGCTTGGTTGCGATGCATTGGTATTGCCAATTGATGATGTTGATATGAAAATTGACCATGCTTTTGGTGTGTTAGATGATATCCGTTGTTTGCTTTCCTGCCCTTTAATATTACCCCTTGTGAGTGGTGATGATGGTCTATATCGCCATATTACAACGATGAGGTTTGAAGAATCACTAGCTAAAAACAAAAATGCCAGTAACTTTGTTGAAGGAAAAGCAGTTGCCGAACGTTTATCTGCCGCTTATCTAACGAAGGTATTCCCTAATCATGACAGATTGCCGTTGGTTCCAATTAGACAGCTTTTATCAAAATTAAAAATAAAATATAAAAATAGTGCAGATGAGCCAACTAAAGATATAACATATAATGAATATGAAAAGAAAATTAAAGCTACTTTTTATGCTTTATGTAATGGACAAGAAAGAAGTACTGATTGGCCACAGCCTGAAAGTGCCAGGGAAATTACACAGTTTACTCGATTATTAACCCCTACAATGTTGGAGGGATATGATGAGAATAAAGATCGTCTCTGGCGAGGTTTTTCCGTGTGGGCAGAGGAAAAACAAGATGGTGTAGCGTTAACGAATGCGGATTCTTTCTTAATGATTAATTCAATGCAGAGTTCAGATGAATTGGATTTGAAGGAAGTGATAGCATTTAACCCACTGATGCAAAAAGGACGTTACCGCTGGGCAATGAAGAATTATTATAGTCAACAGATACAATGCATAGGGGATTTAAATGCTAAAAATAAAAATGAAGATATTCTTAATGCTGTTTTTTCTGATGTGAACAATAATATTGTACGTAGCTTGCCTCCGCTTGAATTTATTATGGATCAGATGTATGTCCGCAAGGATATTGCTGAGGGTAATAGTTATAGCGATAAGGTATTAATTGCTATCTATACTCATCATGATTATTATAGCCGACAACAAAACAGACGATATAATATTTTCTTTAGTCGCGCGTTTGAAGTGCTTTTTTGGTCAATGTTGGCTGTGACAGATAATTTATTAGTTGTGTGTGATAAAAAAGAACTATTCCAGGTTCAGTTTAAAAAAATGTTACTACGCACCCCTTTTTATTCAATATTTTCTTTAAATCCTACTAAAATAATTGATGAGCAGGGAGATGATAAGAGTGATGAAAAAGAAGAAAGTAGTATTCCGGTTGAATATAGTCATGAAATGGATTCAATTATTGAAGATATTTATCAGTGGATTAATGTAAATAAAATACCATCTCTAAAAGGTAGAAATTTAATTCCTTTGATTAGTGTTATTTTCAATAAGACATTTACACAGTTGAAAGTGCTAAGGGAGAATATGGTTAAAGATAAAGATAGTTTTAAAGATGAACATCTTTCTGATCTTGCTAAGCGATTTGAATATATATTTATCAATGCACTGGCATCATTTGTTCGTGAAGGGATAGTAATAAAAACAAATGTCGCTACTGGAGCCAGATCCAGTTCGGTGCGTAGTTATACTAAATTAACACAAACGGATAGAACGCTTTCAAAAAATATTTCAAATATATTAACGCCACCTTCCGACTCAGGTGATGAAATTAGCGCTCTTAAAAAAGATGATTATGCTGTTTTACTCAAAGCAATGTGGTGTCATCCCATTTTTAAATTGGTTAAAATGGATGCATATCCAATCGGGAGTAGTCGTGTTGTAAATAATAATGAAAATCCTGAAGTGGTAAATGAAATTGAGGGGATGAGTTTTGAGGAACTAAAAGAGTATTATTATATTCAATCAGGTAATCTGACGATTAAAACATCTGAGGTGGCAGATTGGGCTGAAGAAAATCCTGCTGAGGCTAGACGAGTATACGAAAGAATGAAATCCGATAAATATATACGCTCACAATTAAAAATTCGTGGACACATAAGTTGGATGTTTAATGGCCTTTCTCATGTTTTAGAAAACAATGATTAAGGATGTTATATGTATAATCAAGATCCTCGATGGCTTATCCCTGTAACCTATCTTACCTCAGATAGGTTATTTAATTATTGGTTAAAACAGCATTTACAAAAAGCTCCACGTTTGGAGGAGCACTTGGATAATGAACGTAGCACGCTCTATTTGGCTGCTCAGGATTATCAACTCTATTTTGGAGGGAGTTTACGAAAAGAAGATATAAAAGGTAATGCAGAACTCTGGGATCTACCTTCAGGTACACTAGGTAGTTTGGGTGTGTTGGCAAAACTTGCTGATCATTTCCTTATTTGGGTTGGCGATTGCTTTGAAGTTCGTCGTGAAAAGCTAGAAGCTTGGATTATGCTTTGTTCTATCATTGATCCTGCTTGGGTAATCGTTATTTCTTACATGAGCTTAGTGGATAGGGGGGGGCTATCTGAACATGAACTTATTGAAACTCTAACCGGAAGGCAGTGTGCATTTGCTTTCCCTAGTGAGAGAAATGATGCTGCCTATGCGGATAATCATGTCCACTTTAACGGACATGGCTATTCATCATTATCGATGCTGAGTTTTATCAATGGGGACGGTAAACTAAAAAAAGATCTAAAATGGCCACGCCGTGAAGAGTACACACTTTTTGAAAGTGACTTATTGAATAAGAATAAATTGCCTGATTTTTTTTCCGGGTACGTGGCATGTCTATTATCTTGTATTTATGGCGAAAGTGATAAAAAAGAGCATAAGCGGTCATCAAAAGGCATAAATTACACATTATTAAATGATGCAATCGTTTCGCAAGCATCGGTTAATATTCGGCTATTGAATGATTTTACTCAAATTTATGAGCCGTCGACCTTACAACAGCGGTTATTGCATATCTCGATGCAATCTCATATGCAAGGGCATCACCGTTGGATGCTATTCTGTGCTGGGTTGATATTTGGACAGCATCGAGTTGACTATCTTAGTTGTTTAGATAACTTCATCCGCGTTAGTCATGTGTTACGTAATTACATGGTGGTTTCGGCGGTAGGGTTGGGGCAATTCGTTGAGTTTTTCGGTTTTGATGCTCGCAGACAAGATAAAACGCTATTTAAGAAGGAAGTGGCTCGATTCGATATGGACACCAACACATTTCGTGAGTATCGAGTTTCTCCTGATGTTGTTTTAGGAAATGGAAAAAGAGCGAATATTTATCACCATAAATTAATGGATTTCTATTCTAGTCACGAAAAACAGTTTATTCCAGAGCACGCTCATCTGGTTGTCCATTTCACCCGAGGGTTACCTGATGTAAATTATCCTTATGATCGACGAGTACAGGAGTTTCGTGCGAAATTATTAAAGCAAACTCGTGCATTTGAAGAATTTAGTGCTTCAGTCACAATTAAAGAAACACCTTATACCTGCGATGAATATAACAGCGAACCACGCAATGTTGATTTACGCCGACTCGTTCGTGGTTATGATGTTGCAGGAAATGAAAATGAGCTCCCAATAGAGATTTTTGCTCCTGTATTACGTGTATTGAGAGCGGCAAAACATCCAGGTGGTATGTCAATGTCCACTCGGTTGCAACGCCCCTTCATCACGGTACATGCAGGAGAAGATTATAGCCATTTGCTCAGCGGTTTAAGAGCGATTGATGAGGCCGTTGAATTTTGTCAACTCCGCGAGGGAGATCGTCTGGGACATGGTTTAGCACTGGGTATCGATGTTAACGATTGGGCTCATCGTCAACGACGCGCTTATCTGACAGCGGGACAGCACCTAGACAATATGGTTTGGGCGTATCATCAGGCGGTTCAGCTCTCACAACATACTGTAGAACATGTTCCCGTTATGCATGAATTAAGGGATAAAATTCATCACTGGTCTCAGTTATTATATAAGGATGTGTGTACGCCTAATTTATTATATCGTGCTTGGCTGCTGCGTCGTAACTGGCCGGATTATGAAGATATGCAGTCAGATATGACCAATTTTTCTGAATGGGCTCCAGATGGTGAGTGGTTATTATCAAATGATGCCGTAGATGCACATAAAGCTCGGATATTTTGGCAGCGTTATCTTGATAGCGGAATAGAGAAAGAAAAGAGTAGTCCTTTTAATCGAATTATTTCTGTTAATTGTCAGCCTGATGAAGGAGAACTATTTTCTACTCGTGTCAGTGATGATGAAGATATTTTATCGCAAGGCGAAATGCGTTTGTATGAAGCAATTCAGGATTTCTTGATGGAGAAGTACAGCCGCCTTGGATTGGTTATTGAAGCCTGCCCTACCTCTAATATTTATATCGGTCGGCTTGGGAAGTATCACGAGCATCCACTATTTCGCTGGAATCCTCCGCAACCAGAATGGTTAAAACCGGGAGAAAAATATAACCGTTATGGTTTACGTTCGGGGCCGTTGGCGGTATGTATCAATACTGATGATAGTGCACTAATGCCTACAACAATAGCCAATGAGCATCGATTAATGAGAGAGGCAGCCATTCAATGTTACAATATAGGTGCTTGGATGTCTGATTTATGGATAAATTCAATACGCCAGAAGGGGGTTGATATTTTTAGAACCAATCATCTCTCTCAAGACTCGTTATAATAAAACGGCTTGTTGATATTGCTGAAAATAGCATTATCAATAAAGGTAATGCTATATAATCAACAGAACTATTGCCACCATATCGCATAGTGTTATTCACACTATGCGATATTTTACTTCGTGGTCGCCTCAATCGCCTGCGCTAATGAACCGTAGAAGCTGAGCCGTCCTTCAATCGGGTGGACCTTCGCCCGCGCCAGCGTTTTTAACGGCTGGAAGGGAATGTCGGTGATGATGAGCTGCTTGCCTTCTGGCAGCGTGTCGCTAAAGCGCAGGAACGCATTCAGCCCGCCCGCATCCAGCACAGGCACCGCATCCCACTGTAAGATGATATTCTGATAGCCTTCGCTGCGCACGGTCAGATCGTTGAAGATGCGCTCTGCCGCGGCGAAAAACAGCGGGCCGTTAACACGCAGGACCAGATGGTCCGGTATTTTTGTGTCCGGCAGCTCGCTCAGACGGGTCATCTGCGCGATGCGCCGCATGAAGAGCAGGGATGCCAGCACAATGCCGACCGTAATGGCGATCACCATGTCAAACAGTACGGTCAACGACATGCAAAGCAGCATCACGATGATGTCGTCTTTCGGTCCGTGACGCAGTAAATCTACTACCTTATGCGCTTCGCTCATGTTCCAGGCGACAATCAGCAGCAGCGATGCCATTGCCGCCAGCGGTAGATAAGACAGCCACGGCGCAAGTATCAGCAACGCCAATAGCACCAACAGTGCGTGCACCACGGCGGAGATCGGCGAGTTTGCGCCAGCGCGCACATTGGCGGCGGAACGGGCAATCGCAGCGGTCGCGGTAATTCCGCCAAAGAAGGGTGCGATGATGTTACCGAAACCTTGCCCCATCAGCTCCGCATTAGAATTGTGTTTTTTGCCCGTCATCCCGTCCAGCACGACCGCGCACAGTAGCGACTCAATCGCGCCCAGCATCGCCATCGAGAATGCGGCGGGCAGCAGAGCGGAAATACTTTGCCAATCCAGCGTCATCGTCTTTCCATCCGGTGACGGAATATCCCACGGCAGAATGAGTTGCGGCAGGATGGGCGGAATCCCTTGCCCTTGCGAACCGTCCGCCAGCAGATAACTGAATCGGGAACCGATGGTTGCTACATTTTCACCGAGCAGCGACATGATCCCCATTACCGCGACGCCAGCCAGCAGCGCGGGCAAATGGCCGGGCAGGCGAATACCGAGTCTGGGCCAGAGGATGAGAACCAGCAGCGTCGTGGCCCCAATCAATGTATCCGCAAGGTGCAGAGTAGGCAGCGATTGCGCCAGCGCTGCCACTTTTTCGACGTAATGTTCGGGCACCACGGCCATCTGCAAGCCGAAGAAATCCTTGATTTGCATGGTGCCGATGGTGATAGCGATCCCAGAGGTAAACCCTAGCGTCACGGAGAGTGGGATATATTCAATCAAACGCCCGAAACGGCAGATCCCCATCAGCAGTAGAAACACGCCGGAAAGCAAGGTGGCAACCAGCAAGCCAGAGAGCCCGAACTGTTGCGACACGGGATATAAAATAACGACAAAGGCGGCTGTCGGGCCTGACACACTGTAGCGCGAACCGCCGCTGAGGGCGATGACGATCCCGGCAATCGCCGAGGTATAGAGCCCGTACTGTGGAGGAACGCCGCTGGCAATGGCCAGAGCCATCGCCAGAGGAATGGCGATGATACCGACGGTAACGCCAGCGATAATGTCGTGGGTAAAAAGTTGCAGCGTATATTTTTCGCGCCAGCACGCGTCAATCAGCGCGCTGAACGGCCTGATGCCGTTAATTCCGTGCGTTTTCATCTAAGCAGAAACCAAAGTAAGGAAGTAAATCAACATGGCGGGCCTGCCGGTCCGTCGACGACAGCCTTACGATACGCCGGACGCGCTCAGAAGATCCAGATATACATCAAGAGAAGTGCAGTCTTGCGGAGCCGACGCGGCGAAAACCGCGTCGGCAGAGGGGTTACAGCGTGATGGTGATCAGATAGGCGGCAAAGAGCGCCAGATGCGCACTACCGCTTAATACGTTGGTTCTACCCGTGGAGAACGTAATGTGGCACAGCACCAGCACCGATAGCATCACCACGATGTGCGGCATATCCAGACCGAAGTTCAGCGTGCGGCCAGTGATCATGGCAATGATCGTAACGGTAGGAACCGTCAGTGAAATGGTCGCCAGCACGGAACCGAAAAACAGGTTCATAGCGCGCTGTACCTGATTTTTCAGGACGGCGCGGATCGCTCCCAATCCTTCAGGAGAGAGGATTAACAGCGCGACCAGGAAGCCAGTAAACTGTGTCGGCGCGTTCATTTCGGTCAGCAGCGTTTCCAGCGGCATGGAGTTCATCTTGGTTACCGCGATAACGGCAATCAGGTGAATCAGCAGCCAGCCGGTGTGCCACAGCGAGCTGTGCGCAGACGGTTTACCGTGATGAGGATCGTCGCCGTCGCCTTCGTCTTCGTGCTCATACACAAACAGGCTTTGGTGCGTACGCGTTTGGATCAACAGGAACACGCCGTACATCGCCGCGGAAATCGCGGCAATAATCAGCGACTGCGATACGCTGAAATTACCATCGGGCAAGGCGCTGGGGAAAACCAGCACAATCACCGCCAATGGGAAGATCGCCATCAGGTACTGCTTGATGCCGCTGAGATTAACATACTGCGTGGCGAATTTGCGGCCGCCGAGCAAGAGGGCGAAACCGACCAGGCCGCCGGTGACAATCACGATAATGGAATAGAGTGTGTCACGCATCAGGTCCGGGCCTGCGTCACCGGTTGCCATCAGCGCTGAAATCAGGCTGACTTCCAGAATGACGACGGACAGGCTGAGGATCAACGACCCGTAGGGTTCACCCAGACGGTGTGCGAGCACGTCGGCGTGACGTACCACGCTGAACGCGCTGAAAAGTATGCCGGCTAACGCGAGGGCGTTAATACCGAGAATGGCGATAAAATCTTGTGAGCTGCCCCACATGTAGAGCACGGCCAGCGCAATAACAGGAAAAATGAGGGAATATTCATGATGGCGAGTTTTGACCACCTCAGCATGAGACTTCATTGCGGGAGTTCTCCTTATCCAGAGGAATAATGCGGCAAAATATCCCCGTCATACTTCAAGCTAGCCTATCGGCCACCCGAATGGTGCCGGAGATAAAACGACAATAAACAGCAAAAGGTTACTAGAAAGTAGTTATAACGTAATAAAACGAACAAGATAATAACAGATTGTCGATGCGATGCGGGGAGTTTTACGGATTTTTACGCTTTGAGGTAAAATTTAATTGAGAAGGGAGAATTCCGGTATCTTCTCCCTATCATAATAATATCAAATATATTTTTTAGGGTTATTCGTCAGGATTATCCATAATATCGTGGCGTTTATGATGATAATCCTCTTCATTTAACCCTTCTCGCCAATAAGGCACGGCATACATCTGATTTCGTTCACACCCGCGCTCGCGACGCACGTGGCGGCGAAGCTGAACCACGATACGATCTTCACCCGCTAACCAGTAAAACGCATTTTCAGCCGTCGGAAGCGCCTGAAAATGCTGCAACAGCGCGTCGGTTGCCTCTGTTCCACCGACGATCCAGTGCAGTTGAAGCGGTGAGGGTTTAGCGATAGCGAGTTTATCCGCCTCGCTGTCGACACGGATCACTGCGTGCCCCTGAGCGTCATCAGGCAGATTCTCTAGCAGCGCCATGAGCGCGGGGAGCGACGACGGGTCAGCAGCCAGATAATAAGTGGCCGCTGGCGGCAGCATGGGGAGCGGGCCACCGGGTTGTGAAATACCAACCCAGTCACCGGGTTTGGCCTGACGGGCAAACGTGACGGCAGGTCCGGCGTGTTCATGCAGGGCGAAAACCATATCCAGCTCTGCCTCTTCTGGGCGCAGCGCACGAACGCTATAGGTGCGAACGATAGGGCGGGCTTCGCCTTCTGGCCAGACCGGGCCGCGTTCGCCAATCGCGGGCAGCGCTGGTTTTTGCTGTCCTGCCTGAGGAAAAAAGAGCTTGATGTGTGCACCGTATCGCTCGGCCGGATAATCGCGCAACGCGTCGTGATGGAACGTAATGCAGCGTAAATGAGGGGAAATATCGTGGATGTGTTTCACCTGAACTAAAACAGGCTGACGCGGCGTTGCCATTCAGTGTCTCCGTGGATAGTCGATTCCAAATTAAGGATGATAATAACACGAGATGATAATTATTATCATTTGATGTCTGCCCGTTATTATTCTTGTCGTAGTGAATACTTTTTATTGATGTCGAGAGCTTTCACGTCAAGCATACGGCTTCCGGCAGGTTCCTGACGTCACAAAAATGAGGTTTGTATCAGGAATACGTCAAGTCTGACGGCGAGTTGCCGATTAGTTGATATAAAAGCGGAATCTTGCGTGAGTGAAACATTATCACGAACTTTTTTAGTTTTTGTGACCACTATCAAACTTGATCGCAAAGCCATAAATGAATAACCTCAAGATTGATGGTGTTGTAAAATTAAGCAGATGAAGCAGTTAGGTTTTTAAACGCAGGGCGAGAGCCGATCTGACGAGCAGGAAAAGAGTAAGGTTGGGGGTGGTAAGTAGTGTTAACACGCGATTTTTTGCAGAAAGCAGATTGTAGAACGTCTTTTGGTTGTATTGAAGAAACCTTACTGCTCACGCCGCAACAGCGGGCTGATTCGTTGGACAGGATGCTGGCGCTCCGGCCCAATAGCTGTCCGGTCTGGGTATTTGGCTACGGTTCACTAATGTGGAACCCGGTTTTTGACGCCGAAGAAACCTGTCTGGCCACGCTGACAGGGTGGCAGCGTGCTTTTTGCCTGCGTCTCACCATCGGTCGCGGCACGGTAACTCAGCCGGGGCGGATGCTGGCGTTGCAGCCCGGTGGACAAACGACAGGTCTGGCTTTCCGTCTACCGGAGGCTTCTCTGCGTGAAGATCTGGAACTGCTCTGGAAGCGCGAAATGCTGACGGGGTGCTATCGTCCGCTTTGGTGTGAGCTGCAGCGGAAAAACGGCGCACCGCTGACGGCGCTGGTGTTTGTGTCTGAGCCGGAACATCCCCTGAATGAAAATGATACCTGTATTCAGAGCGTTGCCCCGCTGATTGCCCGTGCGAGCGGGCCGCTCGGCACCAATGCGCAATATCTGTTTGCGCTGGAGCAAGAGCTGAAAAATCACGGGACGGAAGATGCAAGCGTGAGCGAGCTGGCGCAACGGGTGCGTATTTTGCAACAGTCGTGCTCTGCGGCGGCAGGGAACGGACAATAACGGCGCGACGAGCGTGAGCGTTTAGGTGAACGACGATGTCGCCGTTCACCTTGAAACGAATGAAGCGACCGAATTACCAGCCGACGCCAACACCCATGGTGTACAGCGTGTCGTCAACATTCCCCTGATTACTTTCGATACGGGTACGTGACACTTTCATCGTCATAGAAGACCAGTCGGTCAGCTTGAAGCGCAGGCCTGCATCCGCTTTCAGGTAGATTGGCGCAGTGCCATCAAATGAGCGCCCCAATTCACCGTTTGTGAAGGCTTCAACGGATTTGCTGAATATATAGCGGTTGTACGCCCACTTTATGCCACCAGAATAGAAGTCATCCTCGCCCTGATCGCGGTATACGAAGGTTTGGGAGTTGACCAGCGACGTCAGAGAGAACGCGCCTAAGTCGTTATCCCAGAACTGATAACCAGGACCAAGACCGAAGGAACGGTTAATTTTAATGCTTTCGATCCAGTCGCGTTTGTACTGGTAACGACCCTGCCAGAACCAGTTCTCATCCACGAATTTATCCAGCGCATATTCGCCAGCCGCATTCTTGGTGCTCTCGACTTTATCCTCTTTTGCCAAATGGTAACTGGCATCAAGGTTGTGTCGCCACGTATCGTGACGGGCTTTGGTGTTCAGCGTCACATCGTAGTTATCCGTTTCTGTCGAACTCTTCTTGTGCGACATACCGGCGTCAATATTGCCTTTCCAGGCGAAATCGGTCACCAGTGGCTTCTGCGCGACGATGGACGTGATCTCGGAAAGCGGCAATGTTTGTGGACCAGCGGCTTCGTTAGCCAGCGACGGGTTCGCGATGATGGCGCGGTTTTCGCCCGCTTTGATCGTCGGATACAAAACGCCTTTCTCGTAACGTTCGCCTTGAATCACCAGACCATGGTCGGATTCAAAGGTTTTCACCTTGTCCCAGGCTACAGAAATAGAGCCAGCATAGTCGGTGTTGATAAAGAGTTTACCGCCGTCAAGCAGCGTGATTTTCCCTGTGAGCTTGTCGCCGTTGTTCAGCCAAATGGTGTCAGCGCGGCTCTGCGTAATGCCAGCAGAGAGGGCGATAACCAGGCTGAGGGAAGAGATTGCGTGTTTGGATAGTGTCATTATTGCCAAGTAAACAGTGGTGACATGTATTGAGATGTCCGTCAAAGACGTACAGCCGTTGATAACGAACCGGTTTAGCCCGGAACGGCAAACATTAACAGGAATCGAAGTGATGCTCTACCCGAAAACGGTAATTGATTAGAATGTAAATAGTTATAAAAGTTGCTATTGATGATTAACGGCTATAACGCGATGTCTGTCACATTTTGGAGCCAATCGAAAGGAACGTCATTATGCGTGAGAGGCTTCTCTGGCCCAGACGATTTCAGGCCAGAGAAACGTGTGCGAAAGCGGTACTACGCGGTACGTTGCGTGCGTGATGTGCTGTTGTTGCTAAGGAAACGCGAGGTCAGGAACGTCCTCACGCGCAGCACGATCCGTTCCTGGAAGAGCACACAGAGCGTCACGGTGGTGAGTAGGAAAATGATATAGCCCGTCATGGAGAGCTGCACCTGACCTGCGGCGGCAATGCACTGATCCCAGTCGCTGAAGCAGGCCATCGGGTTACCGCGCACCAACTGTTCCAGCGTACGGAACAGATTGAAGAGCGGAACGTGCAGCGCAAAGATCGAGAGTGATGCCGCACCCAGGCGCGGTGACCAATGTCGCAGCCACTCGCTATTAGGTTCACGCGCCAGCGCGCTGAGGCAGACTAAACCGACCTGAGCTGGCAGGAGCAAACCGTTATGCAACAGGAAATACCAATAGGCTTCGCCTTTTGTGAACAGCCAGGTAGCGACAAGGAAATTCACACTAATAAAGAGGGCGAGCGCATAGCGCTGACCTTTAGTCAGTGGTAAGCGATCTTTCTGACGGTAATGACGGAACAGTGCATACCCCAAAATACCGGCCAGAAATTCTGGCAGACGGAAGATCGGTCCGCGCTGCAATAATCCGGTGTACGGCATGCCGAACTGCTGTTGCCAAATCACCCAAATCGGCGGCAGCAGATACAGCAGGCAAACGATCCCCATCCACAGCCACGGATGGCGGCTGTTTAGCAAACGTGGAGCCAGCAGCGGGAAGGTCAGATAGAAAAAGAACAGGGTAGAAAGTGACCACAACGGGGCATTGAAGGTCAGGAAGTAAGGATTCCATGCCTGCAACATCAGTACCTGCAATATCCCGTTGAACGCCAACTGCGCATTTGTCATGTAATGGCGCAGCGTTTCGGGGTCGGCCGCGGGGTCGTTGGTGTCATAAATGACAAAACGCGCACTGGCGACTTGCCCTTCCGGTGGCACGGCTAGCCACTGCATGAGCGTGACAACAGCAATAGAAGACAGCAGGGCAATGATATGAATGGGATAAAGATTAAAGAAGCGTTTGGCCCAGAACTGACGAGCGGGCTCACGCAAACGTCCGTCCTTAATGTAGACATGCGCAAGCAAAAAACCAGACAGAACAAAGAATGTACTGGTTGCGAAGAACCCCATGCTGGTGAGTTCGCTTAAGAAAGGAATGCGCTCACGCTGGGGGTAAATGTGCACCGTGTGATAAATCATCACATAGCAGCCGAGCAAAAATCGTAACCACTCCAGGCCGATAAATCGCTCCTTACTGACCTTCTTCATGTTGTTCCTCAACGTTAAACTCGGTGTAAAAGCCGAAAAATGCGATTACAAGCTAGTTTAGACGAGAGCAACGTCACATTAATTAGGATAATGGCTATAAATGCCGGTGCCGTTTAGCAACCGTTTAGGTTTTTGCGGGGCATTGGTGGTATTTCCACCCATTGTTTTTATTAACGACAGTTTTTTATCAACGACCGTTTTTTAGTAACGATAGTTTCTTATCCACAGTGGCGGCATCCTCGCTTACGCGAGGATAATATCGGACGATAGGGCGCCAGAGCGCCTTATCCGTACTGCTGACAGTAGCTGTTTTTTGTGACAATTTGATTAAATCACTTTTTCTTGTAGTACCCAGACTGCCGCTTCAACCCGCGATTTTAGCTTCATTTTTTTCAGCAGATGCTTGACGTGAACTTTAACGGTGCTTTCTGTGATCGTGAGTTTGCGGGCAATGACTTTATTGGACAACCCCTGAGCCAGCAGTTTCAGAATATCGCGTTCGCGCGGGGTGAGCTGCTGAATATCCCGATCGCTGCTGTGACGGCTTTCGCGCAAGCTGGCGGCCAGAATCGGCGTCAGCGTTTCACTCAGTACCATTTTTCCTGATGCGGCCTGATGTAGCGCAGCCAGTAAATCTTCCGGTTCCATATCTTTAAGCAGGTAACCATCGGCACCATTTTTTAAGGCGTTGACAACATCGTCTTCGTGGTTAGATACGCTAAAGACGACAATACGGCCAGACAACGATTTTTCCCGCAGACGATTTAACGTTTCCAGGCCATTCATGCCGGGCATGTTCAAATCAAGCAGAATCAAATCCGGGTCTAGTTGCTCCGCGAGTTCGACACCCTGTTCGCCGTGACTGGCTTCACCGACCACCTGTAATTCTGGATCCATGCTGATGAGTTGTTTAACGCCATTGCGCAACATGGGGTGGTCATCAATCAGCAGTAGGGTGGCGGCATCTTCGTTAATCATGAGTTTCTCCTGTTAATGGCAGCCGGTGACGGTGTTCGGAGAGGAAGCTGACGTTCACTTCAGTGCCCCCCGACGGCCGGCGTCGAACAATGCATTCGCCGTGCAAACCCCGTGCACGGTCGCGCATGATAATAAGTCCATAATGGTTGGCGCGGCTGGCATCATCAGGAATACCAATGCCGTTATCGGCCACGCTGAGTTCAATGTAGCCCTGACGTAGCTGTAGGGTGATATCGACCTGTGTAGCCTGCGCATGCTTATAAATATTGCTCAGTGCTTCACGCACAATTTGCAGAACGTGAATACCCTGATGCGCGGAGACCGACTGCGGCGGCAGACGGTAGTGGAGTTCGATGGGGTATCCAAGCCGCTTGCTGAATTCATCGACTGACGCCCGCAGCGCGGCAAGTAAGCCGGATTCCGACAGCTTTAGCCGGAAGGTGGTCAACAGTTCACGCAGTTGGCGATAGGCGGTGTTCAACTCTTCCCGCATTTCCGTCAGCAACTGTTGCGAAACGGGGGGTAAATCGCCACCCTGCATTTGCAGGCAGCTCACCTGAATTTTCAGGCAGGAAAGGGACTGGGCGATAGAGTCGTGCAGCTCACGGGCAATGGTGGCGCGTTCTTCCATCAGCATCAACTGCTGTTGGTGGTTGGATTGACGCTCCAGCGCTAGCGTGCTGGTCAACTGTTCCAATAAGGTATTCAGTAACTGATTTTGATCGCGGCTGAGCGCGGTATTGCCCGGCAGCGTGGCCAGCACGACGCCGTACTGCCCGTGTTTATCGTGCAAATCCCAACAGTGAGGCTCACTTGGCAGATCTTCCCGTTTCCCCTGCATGCCGCAACTTTGGCAACTGCTGTCCGGGCAGTGCTCCGGCTGTGGCGGGCTGTCATCGCTAAACTGATGAAATTGTTCCTGATTGTTGTCTTCATACAGCCGCAGCTGAATATTGCGCAGCGGCGTCAATGTGGGGAGTTCGTTCAGGATCGGCATTAGCCGACTGCACAGCGGCGCGCCAGTATGCAGGCGTCGACTAGCGCGATAAAGGAAAGAGAGCAGATCGTTTTTCTGTTGCAGGTCGGCGGTTTTCTCGGCCACGCGCTGTTCCAGACTGTGGTACATGGCGTAAAGTTCGTCCGACATGCTGTTCAGCACCTGTCCCAGCGTACTCATTTCATCATGACCGTTAATGGCGACGCGCTGGGTGAAATCGCCGTGACCGATAGCCTGCGCCATCGAAACCAGACGTCGCCACGGTGTCAACAGACGGCGACGCAGATAAAAGAACGTGGTGGCCAGCAGAATAAACATGATGCCGATGAAGATGCGTTGCACCAGCGTGACCATCATCAATCGCTGTTCGGTTTTATGATCGATGGCGGAAACCAGATCGTCGAGTTGTTTCACGAAGCGGGCGACATCTGCTGAAGCATCAGAAGCCTGTGTGGCCTGCCGCAAATGCGGTTGCAGGTTTTCCAGCCAGAAAATGCGCAGCGCGGTGAATTGTTCGCTGAGCCCTTCCCGGCGTACCGCCTGTTGCAGATCGCTGCTGATTTCGTCTTCTTCCAGTTCTTGCAGGTAAATTTCATTCTCGGCGGAGAGCGGCACCATCGAGAGCAGGCGGTAACTCTGCATGCGCAGCGAACCTGCTTTGTTAATGGCGTGCGCGTTACCCTGGATGCTTTGCGACATCCAACTGGAAACCGACATACCTGCAATACCCAGCAAACCGAGTAGCAGCATCAATAGCGCGACCTGATTGACGAGCGACAGCGGCAGCAGGAAACGTTTCAACATAATACAGCGACCTCTGCTGGAGGAGTAGAAAACCAGTACCGGGAAGGATAATCCTTTTGGCATTTTTCCCGATCCTACATGATAACCCTATACCCACTAGTGAGTACCACCGAATATCTGTGCCTTGAAAGGGGGTATGACAGTAAGAAAAAAGAGAGATATAACAGATTGAATTGTCGCTGCTTATTTTTCTATTTTTATTACTCATTAAGGAGTGTGGCTGTTTTTACACGGTTTTTTTACCTGACAGCGCGTTGATTTGCATCAACTTTACCTGCTGTGTAATCCCTAATGTTGCGCCTTAATTCTACCGCGTTTTTATTTATTGAGGTTTTTATGACGCAGCCTTCATCACCCGAAAAAGTATCGCAAAGCACGCTGATCAGGGAATGGAATCCTGAAGATACAAAATTCTGGCAATCTGGCGGCCAACGGATAGCACAACGTAACCTTTGGATCTCTGTGCCCTGTCTGCTGTTGTCGTTTTGTGTCTGGATGATATTCAGCACCGTGGCCGTTAACCTAAACAAGGTCGGATTTCGTTTTACCACAGACCAACTCTTTTTACTGACCGCGCTGCCCTCCGTTTCCGGCGCGCTGTTGCGTGTTCCTTACTCCTTCGTTATCCCGCTAGTTGGTGGTCGCCGCTGGACGACGCTGAGTACCTTCATTCTCGTTATCCCGTGTATCTGGCTCGGGTTTGCCGTACAGGATCCGCACACGCCTTACAGCATTTTCGTGACGATTTCTTTGCTGTGTGGCTTCGCGGGAGCGAACTTCGCGTCCAGCATGGCTAACATCAGCTTCTTCTTCCCCAAATCACGTCAGGGGAGTGCGCTGGGTATTAACGGCGGCTTGGGTAACCTCGGCGTGAGCGTGATGCAGTTGCTGGTGCCGGTGGTGATTTTCCTGCCAATTCTGGGATTTTCCGGCAATGGCGTGGTTCAGCCAGACGGCCATCAGATTTGGTTGCACCATGCTGCCTGGATGTGGGTTCCGTTTTTGGTGATTGCCTCAACCGCTGCCTGGTTTGGCATGAACGATCTTTCAACGGCGAATGCGTCGGTACGCAAGCAATTACCGGTTTTGAAGCAGATGCATCTGTGGGTACTCAGCTTCCTGTATTTGTCCACCTTCGGTTCTTTTATCGGTTTTTCGGCGGGCTTCGGCATGCTGTCCAGAACGCAGTTCCCAGATATCGTGATTCTGTACTACGCGTTCTTTGGGCCGCTGCTGGGGGCGCTGGCGCGTCCGGTGGGCGGAATGCTGTCTGATCGTTTTGGCGGCGTGAAGGTCACGCTGATTAACTTCATCCTGATGGCGATTTTCTCGGTGTTGCTGTTTCTGTCCTTGCCGAGTGCAAACTCTGCGGGGTCATTCGGGATGTTCTTTGGCATTTTCATTATGCTGTTCCTGACGGCGGGGCTAGGCAGTGGCTCTACTTTCCAGATGATTGCCGTCATTTTCCGTAAATTAACGACAGAGCGGGTTAAAGCACAGGGCGGAAGTGATGCGGATGCGCAGAGTACCGCCGCCACGGATACTGCAGCGGCGCTGGGCTTTATTTCGGCCATTGGCGCTATTGGCGGCTTCTTCATTCCTCAAGCCTTTGGGATGTCGCTGGAGTTAACCGGTTCACCCACCGGCGCCATGAAAGTGTTTGTGGTGTGCTACGTGGTGTGCGTTCTGGTTACCTGGCTGTTTTATGCCAGAAAGCAACGCTAAGCGTTGACCCGCCTCCCAACCACCTCTTAGTCACATTCTTATGTCGACTAAGAGGTGGTTCCGTGCGCGATTAATGCTGTCATTTTCATACTACTCCGTAGCACGCGCCCGACACGGGGCGGCTCAATCGCCGCTCGCCCCGTGACCCCAGGCTTTTGGCGGAAATTATGCCGCTGATGCGGTGCCTTCGTCGGTATCGGACTTTGCGGATCGCTTGCGACACGTTCCCGACGTGGCGCAAGCTTTCGCCGCATCCTTGCGGCTCATCCTAAGCCCGCTCTCTCCTCAGCATAATTTTTTACGCCAAAAAAATAAGGACAGAAAACTAATAGATAATCTCTCTTTTTCGAGCAATTTTTCGTCGCCTCCCGACTACTACCTCTAAATAGTCGTGTGTGTGAATTCAGTATAAACACAAAGTTAATAGGTTTGTTTTTATTATTTAATATCAATATCTTAATTGATATTTTTGTCATAATTCTTTGGTGGTAGTTGATGAGGAATGCCATTTTTAAGCGGGAAACTCTCTTGATCGTTATCAACTTTGACGAGGGGCTGGCTGGATACGCTAGCGCCAACTTGAGCGATGTGTCGTAAGCAAAAACAGATGTCTGCTACGAGCATTCCATAACGACAGGGGCCAGCAGGCTTCGCAGCAGGAGAGTCCGGATGAGCAAATTCCTTGACCGGTTACGTTACTTCAAACAACTGGCCGAACCGTTTTCCGATGGTCATGGCCAGACCCTCAATACCAATCGTGACTGGGAAGACGGCTATCGCAGTCGCTGGCAGCATGACAAAATCGTGCGTTCTACCCACGGGGTAAACTGCACCGGTTCATGTAGCTGGAAGATTTATGTGAAAAACGGTCTGGTGACGTGGGAAACGCAGCAGACCGACTATCCGCGTACTCGCCCGGACCTGCCTAACCATGAACCGCGTGGCTGCCCGCGCGGTGCCAGCTATTCCTGGTATCTCTACAGCGCTAATCGCCTGAAATACCCAATGATGCGTAAGCGCCTGCTGAAACTGTGGCGTGAAGCGAAACTGACGCACAGCGATCCGGTCGATGCCTGGGCGTCCATCGTCAACGACCCCGAGAAGACTAAATACTACAAACAAATTCGTGGTCGTGGTGGCTTCGTGCGTTCTGACTGGAATGAAGTCAACGAACTGATCGCGGCCTCTAACGTTTACACCGCCAAGACCTTCGGCCCAGACCGTATTATCGGCTTCTCACCGATTCCTGCGATGTCGATGGTGTCCTATGCTGCGGGGGCGCGTTACCTTTCCCTGCTCGGTGGCGTGTGTCTTAGCTTCTACGACTGGTACTGTGACTTACCGCCAGCGTCACCGATGACCTGGGGGGAGCAAACCGACGTACCGGAGTCTGCCGATTGGTACAACTCTTCTTACATCATTGCCTGGGGTTCTAACGTACCGCAAACCCGTACGCCGGATGCCCACTTCTTTACGGAAGTCCGCTACAAAGGCACCAAAACCGTGGCGGTCACGCCGGATTACGCGGAAATCGCCAAGCTGTGCGATCAGTGGCTGAACCCGAAACAAGGCACCGACAGCGCGATGGCGCTGGCAATGGGCCACGTTATTCTGAAAGAGTTCCATCTCGACAAACCGAGCCAGTATTTCAGCGAGTACGTGCGTCAATACACGGACTTACCGATGCTGGTGCTGCTGGAACCGCGTGAGGACGGCTATTACGCCGCAGGTCGAATGCTGCGTGCCTCCGATCTGGTGGACAACCTCGGGCAGGACAACAACCCGCAGTGGAAAACCATCGCAGTTGATCAGGAAACCGGTAATCTGACGGCACCGCAAGGGTCGATCGGCTACCGCTGGGGCGATCAAGGTAAATGGAACCTGGAACAGCGCGACGGCCTGAGCGGCGAAGAAGTGAAGCTGCGCTTGAGCCTGCTGGGGTCGCACGACGATGTGGTTGATGTCGGCTTCCCGTATTTTGGCGGCGCGGTCAGCGAACATTTCAATAACGTTGCGCTACAAGACATCCTGCTGCACAAACTGCCGGTTAAGCGCCTGACGCTGGCTGACGGTAGCGACGCGCTGGTGGCCTGCGTGTATGACCTGACGATGGCGAACTACGGTCTGGATCGCGGTCTGGGCGACGACAACTGCGCGCGTGATTATGACGATGTGAAAGCGTACAGCCCAGCCTGGGCTGAGAAAATTACTGGCGTTTCTCGTCAGAACATCATCCGCATTGCGCGTGAATTTGCGGATAACGCCGATAAAACGCACGGTCGTTCGATGATCATCGTCGGTGCCGGTATCAACCACTGGTATCACATGGACATGAACTACCGCGGCATCATCAACATGCTGATTTTCTGCGGCTGTGTCGGTCAGAGCGGTGGCGGTTGGGCGCACTACGTCGGACAAGAAAAACTGCGTCCGCAAACCGGTTGGACGCCGCTGGCGTTTGGTCTGGACTGGCAGCGTCCGCCACGTCACATGAACAGTACCTCGTTCTTCTATAACCATTCCAGCCAGTGGCGTTATGAAACCGTCGCGCCGCAGGAACTGCTGTCACCGCTGGCGGACAAATCCCGCTTTAGCGGCAGCATGATTGACTTCAACGTGCGCGCCGAACGTATGGGCTGGCTGCCGTCTGCACCGCAGTTGAACGTTAACCCGTTGGATATTGCAGAGAAAGCGCGTGCCGCTGGTGTTACGCCGCAGGAATATACCGTTGCCGCGTTGAAATCAGGCGAAATCAAATTTGCCGCTGAGCAGCCGGATAGCCAGCAAAACTACCCACGCAACCTGTTCATCTGGCGTTCTAACCTGCTGGGTTCCTCCGGTAAAGGCCACGAATACATGCTGAAGTATCTGCTGGGTACGGAGCACGGTATTCAAGGGCAAGATCTGGGCACGGCGGGCAGCGTGAAGCCGGAAGAGGTGGAATGGCACGATCAAGGCGTTGAAGGCAAACTGGATCTGGTGGTGACGCTGGATTTCCGTATGTCCAGCACCTGCCTGTACTCCGACATCGTCCTGCCGACGGCAACCTGGTACGAAAAAGACGACATGAATACTTCGGATATGCATCCGTTTATTCACCCGCTGTCTGCGGCTGTCGATCCCGCTTGGGATTCGAAAAGCGACTGGGAAATCTACAAAGATATCGCGAAAGCCTTCTCCCGTGTCTGTCAGGGGCATCTGGGTCAGGAAACCGATCTGGTGACCTTGCCGATTCAACACGACTCTGCGGCGGAAATGGCCCAGCCGTTCGGCGTGGAGGACTGGAAAAAAGGCGAATGCGACCTGATTCCGGGCAAAACGGCGCCGCACCTGATGGTCGTGGAGCGCGATTACCCGAACCTGTACGAACGTTTCACCTCGCTCGGTCCGTTGATGGACAAGTTAGGCAACGGTGGTAAAGGTATTGGCTGGAACACACAGACCGAAGTCGATTTCCTGAAAAAGCTGAACTACACCAAGGCTGACGGTGCGGCGGCAGGTCGTCCGAAGATTGAAACGGCGATCGATGCGGCAGAAGTGATTCTGTCTCTGGCGCCGGAAACCAATGGTCAGGTGGCGGTGAAAGCGTGGGAAGCGCTGAGTAAATTCACGGGGCGTGACCACACGCATCTGGCACTGAATAAAGAAGACGAAAAAATTCGCTTCCGCGATATTCAGGCACAGCCGCGCAAGATTATCTCCAGCCCGACCTGGTCTGGCCTGGAAGACGAACACGTTTCCTATAACGCCTGTTACACCAACGTTCATGAGCTGATTCCGTGGCGTACGCTGTCCGGCCGCCAACAGCTGTATCAAGACCATGAGTGGATGCGCGCCTTTGGTGAAAGCCTGCTGGTTTATCGTCCTCCCGTCGACACCCGTGCGGCGGAGCCGGTGATGAATAAGAAGTCTAACGGCAACCCGGAAAAAGCGCTGAACTTCCTGACGCCGCACCAGAAATGGGGCATTCACTCCACGTACAGCGACAACCTGTTGATGCTGACGCTGGGACGCGGCGGCCCGATTATCTGGCTGAGCGAAGACGATGCCAGCGAGTTGGGTATTGCAGATAACGACTGGATAGAGGCGTTCAATGCCAACGGTGCGCTGACGGCGCGTGCGGTGGTTAGCCAGCGTGTACCTGCGGGTATGACGATGATGTACCACGCGCAGGAACGCATCATTAACCTGCCGGGATCGGAAGTGACCCAGCAGCGCGGCGGTATTCACAATTCGGTAACCCGTATCACGCCGAAACCGACCCATATGATCGGCGGTTATGCCCAACTGGCTTATGGCTTTAACTACTACGGCACCGTCGGGTCAAACCGCGATGAGTTTGTCGTGGTTCGTAAAATGAAACGCATCGACTGGCTGGATGATGAAGACCAGGACTATGTTCAGCAAAAAACGGTTCAGCAAAAAACGGTTCAGCAAAAAACGGTTCAGCAACAAACAGTACAGAAACCGGTACAGCAGGAGAAAGCCTGATGAAAATTCGTTCACAAGTGGGCATGGTGCTGAATCTGGACAAGTGCATCGGCTGTCACACCTGCTCCGTTACCTGTAAAAACGTCTGGACCAGTCGTGAAGGGATGGAATACGCCTGGTTTAACAACGTCGAAACCAAACCGGGCGTGGGTTATCCCCATGCCTGGGAAGATCAGGACAAATGGAAGGGCGGCTGGATCCGTAAAATCAGCGGCAAGCTCGAACCGCGTATGGGTAACCGCATCAGCGTGTTGTCCAAAATATTCGCTAACCCGGATGTGCCGGAAATCGACGACTACTACGAGCCGTTCGACTACGACTACCAGAACCTGCGTAAAGCGCCGGAAGGTAAGCACCAGCCTGTCGCCCGTCCGCGCTCGCTGATTACCGGTCAGCGGATGAAGAAAATCGAAATGGGGCCGAACTGGGAAGACGATCTGGGTGGTGAATTCAGTAAACGCTCCAAGGATAAAAACTTCGATCCTGTCCATTTCAACGAAATGCAGAAAGAGATGTACGGCCAGTTCGAAAACACGTTCATGATGTATCTGCCGCGTCTGTGTGAGCACTGCCTGAACCCCGCGTGTGTGGCAACTTGCCCGAGCGGCGCGATCTACAAACGCGGCGAAGACGGCATCGTCCTGATCGATCAGGATAAGTGCCGCGGCTGGCGTATGTGCCTGACTGGTTGTCCGTACAAAAAAATCTACTTCAACTGGAAGAGCGGCAAATCAGAAAAATGTATTTTCTGTTACCCGCGTATCGAAAGCGGCCAGCCGACGCTTTGCTCGGAAACTTGCGTAGGGCGTATCCGCTATCTGGGCGTGCTGCTCTATGATGCCGATCGCATCGAACAAGCGGCTTCGGTGGAAAACGAGAAAGATCTGTACCAGAGCCAGTTGGACGTGTTCCTTGACCCGCACGATCCGAAAGTCATTGAACAAGCACGGAAAGATGGCATTCCAAACAGCGTCATTGAAGCGGCACAGCAGTCGCCGGTGTATAAAATGGCGATGGACTGGAAGCTGGCGCTGCCGCTGCACCCAGAATACCGCACGCTGCCGATGGTGTGGTACGTGCCGCCGTTGTCACCGATTCAGTCTGCCGCAGACGCGGGTCAATTGGCGCACACTGGCGTATTGCCGGACGTCGAAAGCCTGCGTATCCCGGTGCAATATCTGGCGAACCTGCTGACCGCAGGCGATACCGAGCCGGTATTGCTGGCGCTGAAACGTATGCTGGCGATGCGTCACTACAAACGTGCAGAAACCGTAGAAGGCAAAATCGATACCAGCGCGCTGGAGCAGGTTGGGCTGACCGAAGCGCAGGCGCAGGAAATGTACCGCTATCTGGCGATTGCGAACTACGAAGACCGTTTCGTGATTCCATCAAGCCATCGTGAACTGGCGCGTGAAGCATTCCCAGAAAGTAAAGGCTGCGGCTTCAGCTTTGGCGATGGCTGCCACGGCAGCGATACCAAATTCAATCTGTTCAACAGCAAACGTATTGATGCGATTGATGTCAGCAGCAAAACGCGCGATATGAACAGCAAAATCATGCGGGAGACGAACCATGATTAGCCTGCGGATTATTGCCCGCCTGCTGGACTATCCCGATAGCGAGCTGTGGGAAAACCGGGCTGAGTTGATCGAAGCGGTAGAGCAGGCCGATGCTTTACCGCTGCGTGAGAGTCATCAGCTCATGCAGTTCATTAATACGCTGTGCGCGCAGGATCTGTTGGACAAACAGGCGGAGTATAGCGGCCTGTTTGACCGCGGTCGGGCGACCTCGCTGCTGTTGTTCGAACACGTTCACGGTGAGTCTCGCGACCGTGGTCAGGCGATGGTCGATCTCATGCAGCAATATCAGGATGCCGGTCTGGCGCTGGATTGCCGTGAGCTGCCGGACTACCTGCCGCTGTATCTTGAGTACCTTTCTCGTCTGGAGCCCGCGCAGGGGCACGCGGGTTTACTCGACATCGCGCCGATTCTGGCGTTGATTGGCGCGCGTTTGCAGCAGCGTGACAGCCGCTATGCCGTGCTGTTCGATCTGCTGTTGGCGCTGTCCGGTAGTGACCTGAAAAGTGACGATGTCACACATCAGGTGGCTGATGAAGCGCGTGACGACACGCCGCAGGCGCTGGATGCCGTGTGGGAAGAGGAACAGGTTAAGTTCCTCGGCGAAGAAGGCTGCGCATCGGCCCAACAAACGCAACACCAACGCCGCTTTGCTGGCGCGGTGGTGCCGCAATATCTGAATCTTGACGCGACATCGGCGGGAGGGCAACGCTAATGAGTGCAATCACCAACTTTTCATTTATCAACTACAGCAATGTATTCTTTTTTGATATCTATCCCTATCTGGCGATGGCGATTTTTCTGATTGGTAGCTGGCTGCGCTATGACTACGGCCAGTACAGCTGGCGTGCGGGTTCGAGCCAAATGCTGGATAAGAAAGGGATGCGTCTGGCGTCTAACCTGTTCCATCTGGGGATTCTGGGCGTATTTGCCGGGCACTTTCTCGGTATGTTGACGCCGCACTGGATGTACGAAGCCTTCCTGCCGATGGATGTAAAACAGAAAATAGCGATGTTCGGCGGTGGTGCGGCGGGTCTGCTGACGTTTGTCGGTGGCGTGCTGTTGTTAAAACGCCGTCTGACCAACCCGCGTATTCGTGCCACCTCCAGCGTTGGCGACATTCTCATTCTGTCTCTGCTGGTGATTCAGGCCGGTCTGGGGCTGTTGACCATCCCATTCTCTGCACAGCATATGGACGGCAGTGAAATGCTGAAGCTGGTCGGTTGGGCACAAAGCGTGGCGTTTTTCCAGGGGGGAGGGTCTGAACATCTGGCGGGTGTCGCGCTGATTTTTAAATTGCACATCGTTCTGGGGCTGACGCTGTTTGTGCTGTTCCCGTTCTGCCGTCTGGTTCACATTTGGAGCGCACCGGTCGAGTATCTGACGCGTCGCTACCAGTTAGTGCGTAACCGTCGCTAGATATGATAAAAACGGCGGTGTTATGATAACGCCGCTGTTTTAATGGTTTCCTTTTCATCTTTCCCCGCCAACAACGATCGTCATCGGCAGTTCAGCGATTATTTGCCTCGCGCCGTCGTCCATTGCACGGCGAAGACGCTGGCTAATACGATCGCCAAACCCAGAAACGCCGTACCGGTCATCGATTGTGAAAGTAACACCCAACCCAGCACGACGGCAGTTAACGGACTCAGTAATCCCAATGACGCAACGGCAATTGTTGGCAGACGGGTTATGCCACGAAACCACAGCCCATAAGAGATCACGGCACCAGCCAGGCAGAGATAGGTATAAGCAGCGTATTGCGACAGCGTTAACGCAGGCAGAGGCGCATCGACTACCCACGCCACGGGAGCCAGCATTAACCCACCGATAAAAAGTTGCCAGCCCGTCATCGGCAGCACGGGCAGATCGAGCTGCCAGCGGCGCGTCAGCCAGACTCCCGTCGCCATACAGACCGCTCCCAGCAGTGCGGCGGCGACGCCCACGGGTTCAAATGTCGTCTGCGGTGACAGCAGTAAAATAGCCATGCCGACCACACCGATTATCGCCGACCACAGCGTCGCCAGTCTGGGGGCGCGACGATCCACCGCCCAGACCAGCACCATCACCAGCAGCGGTTGGATCGCGCCGAGGACTGCCGCCAGCCCACCAGGCAAGCGATAAGCGGCGACGAACAGCAGAGCTTGAAACACACCGATATTCAGGGCGCTGAGCACAATCACACGCCACCAGTCTCGTCGGGCGGGAAAGCGGCGGGTGAATAACAGTAACAGCAGACCCGCAGGCAGCACGCGGATAAGCGCCGCGGTAAAAGGGCGATCCGGTGGTAGGAGTTCGGATGTCACAATGTAGGTCGACCCCCAAATCGCGGGAGCCAGCGCCGTGAGTAAGACGTCACGCCAATAGTGTGGTGAGGATATCGTGTTCATGACTTTACCTTCAATTCAAGATACTATGATAGTGTTGAGCAATTACCTTGAAGTCAAGATAAATGAAAAATTCGACTCGCGAGCGAGAATACGACGCAGTAGATGCCATTCTTGATAAGTGGCGGCGTGAGCGTCCCGATCTGGATGCCAGCCCCATGGGGCCGATTGGACGCCTCCGACGCTGTGCAGTCCTCATGGATCAGCGTCTGGAATCCTGTTTCTCCAGATTTGACCTGAGCAGTTGGGAGTTTGATATGTTGGCGACGCTACGGCGTGCGGGCGCGCCGCATTGCCTCAGCCCAACCGAGCTGTTCTCCACGCTGATGGTGACGTCAGGCACCATGACTCATCGGCTCAAACGCCTTGAAACCCGAGGATTTATCGAACGTGTGCAAAACGCACAGGATGCGCGCAGTACGCTTGTGCAACTCACCGGCACAGGGCTTGAGTTAATTAATCGCGCCGTTGAGGCACACATTGAGAACGAGCGTCAGGTGCTCTCGGTGCTGCCTGCCGATGTGTTGGCTTCTCTTGATGCTAACCTTGCAGCGCTACTGCGAGAGCTGGAAAACTATAACAAAATGAACTGAATGATTTCTGAATACCATGCGTCAATCTGCTGACAGCGCGATGGGCAAGATTTTATTGATAACCGTTACAGCCGACTGCACCGGTGGCAGTTTGACGGCGCCATTACGCTGCGCGCCTCATGTCGTGCTGTGGGTGTACCGCAAAATACGAGACTAGTGCTATACCCGTTGCCCCTGAACAAGGGAAACGGGTTCTGTTACTTCAATATCAAGAAAACCAATCATGCAGTTGCGTTGAAATGCCACCTGGCAAAATATGATGCTCATGATTAGCCTGGATTTCTGGGATATCCCTCCGATGCATGGTTACCTCCTCGTTGGTGTGACTGTGCGATGGGGCTGTTTTACAACCCCTTACTCCATCAATGTTGTCTGTGTACACCTAAAAAAGATGCCCATCTAGCTGCAAAGGCTGTAGACGTTTCTCCCACTCAATTAAATCCGTGTACCACTGTGCGGTAAAGCAGGTCGGCTGTGTTCCCGCCTGCTGATCGGTCGTTAGCACATGAACAATTTCTCTTACTCCATCACGAATGCTGCGTGTCGGTAAAAAACCTAACGTATTTCTCGCATGGGAAAAACAGAGGCGATAATCACGAGTATCCAGAGATAGAGGGCGATGAACGATTTTCACCCCATGAACCTCCTCGGAGATGACGGCTGCAATGTTGTTGATGGTGTGATTTAACGTTTCGCCACCAATATTAAAAACGGGGGACACTGAAAGTGGGAGATCAACCTGTAAGGCGAGTAGTAAGGCACGGGCGACATCCTGAACGTGAATAAACGGACGATGCTGGAGGCCATCGCCATCAACGGTAATGCATTTCTCACGCACTGCCATACGCGTCATGATATTGACGGAGAGATCATAACGCATGCGAGGTGCAAGACCGAACACTGTGGCATTGCGCAGAATGACAGGATGAAAAGTGGTATCGCGCAACTGGAGAAGTTTACGTTCCACATTGAGTTTCAGTTCTGCGTAGAGGCTCTGCGGTTTGCACTCCATTTCCTCATCTGCTGATGTTGTACCAGAACGACCATAAACTGAAGCGGAACTCATATAAATGTAGCGCTGAACGCCCGCCTTTTTTGCCGTATTTGCGAGATGACAAGCGCCCTCGTAGTTGATGGCATGGGTGAGCGTGGATGATATCTGTGCGGCAGGATCGTTGCTTAATCCCGCGAGATCGATGACGGTTTCAACATTATGCAATATATCGGAGGTGATGTAGCGTATATCGCCACGTAGCGTATGGAATTCTGGAGATTGTGGCATTTCTGATATGGGCATGCCGAAGTAAAAGCGATCGAAGGCTACCACGCGGTATCCCTGATTAATTAATAAATGACATAGTGGTATGCCTATGTAGCCACCTGCGCCAGCAACCAGAATGGTGTTTTTCATGCGTGTACTCCTTCAGCGACGTGGTGAGTGATGGAAGAAAGGGCTAATGCGCTAAGCGAGGTAATGATGAGTTCGCATTCTTTCTCCGTCATGTCGTTGTAAATTGGCAATGCCAAAACACATGCAGACAGGTGTTCTGTTTGTGGGAGCGAGACCTGCCGTTTCCCAGCATAGGCGGGCATGAGATGACAGGCCGGTGCGTAATAGCTGCGCACCATGATCCCTTGGGCATGCAGCGCGTGTTGCAGGTCATTACGACTCATACCATAGCGCTTCGCATCTACATAAATGGGTAGATATTGCCATACAGGGCATTGTCCCTCGGGGGGTAAGCAGGGGGTCAGTCCGGGAATGGCAGCCATTCCCGTAATCAGACGCGACGCTGCTTGCCGACGGCATGTTAATTGGGATTCCAGATAAGGAAGTTGTGCCAGCCCGATAATCGCGTTGATCTCACTCATCTTGCCATTCAATCCAGGAAGTACACAGATACCAGATGCATCCTGCCCGAAATTGCGAATCGCTTCGGCACGTTTGATGAGTTCCGCGTCATGACTGCATAGGCAGCCACCTTCAATGGTGTTATATGACTTCGTGGCGTGAAAACTGAAAATTTGTGCATCGCCGAACCCCCCTGTTCGTTGTCCATCAACCGTGGTACCAAATGCAGGAGCACTGTCGATAAACAGACGTAGTCCGTGGGTTCGTGCAATTTGTTGTAATACGGTATAGTCGCTGGCATAGCCATAAACGTCCACCGCGACAATTGCAGTAGTATTCGCCGTGATGCAACGTATGACATCGTTGGGATCCAGTAGTGGGCAATCCTTGCTTTTGATATCAGCGAAAACTGGATTTCCCCCAGCCATCACGACAGCATGAGGCGTGCCAGCAAAGGTAAATGAGGGAACAATAACGTCTTTGCCGTGAATATCGGCTGCCAGTAACAGGGTAATTAATGCCTGCTCTCCGTTACAGAATACGCGTGTAGGAACCGATTGATATTCAGTTAGCCGATTTTCCAATTCGCGAACATAGGGGCCATTGTTAGTAACATTACCTAGGGCAAGACTCTCTTCTATGAGCGACGCGAATGACTCGAAAGGTGGGAAAACCGGCCTGACGATAGGGAGCAAGGGGGAGACTGGAGATTGAGCGCGATCGACACAGGGAACGGGTGCGTGTTTACGCAGCGTGCGCAATCGTATGGTGATGCTGGCACCGATGCTAGCGATCGATGACAGTATTATTCGAGTGCAAAAAAACATGGCGGCACATTGGATAATGAACATCCATTGTGTGTTAGGGAGTGCCAGCAAGAACAGCAATACGACGGTCAGTGAAGCGCCTCCCCAGATAAATAGCAGTTTGTCGCGTGTGGCTGCCCACGATTTTTGTTTATTATCCCCAGCCTGGTGAGTAGTCAACCCTTTGGTTCCCCAACTGACATCATTAATGTTGGCGATGGAGTAGGTTGTCAGATAGAGGCTGAAAATCGGTAATAGAACGAGGTAAAGAGGCATCCAGCGTAGGAACTGTCGCAGATAACTCCATGAATGTAGTCCAATTGCAAGGCAAAGTAGTGACAGAGCTATGCCCATGAGACTAACGCTCTGTATGGATGTTTCCAAAAGTGCCAAGACGAATGCACACCCCAGTAATCCCCCAAGCAACGACATCGCAGCGATGTGGAAGCCCGTTCCAGGCTCGTTATTCAACTTGGCACTACGGCTCATATAGAGGGTTCCGAGCCAGATGACAAGAAAAAGCAGTGCCACACCTATTGCTACGGTGGTGTTAAGTGACGGATTGACGTCTGGCAGGATACGGCTGACAAATGCGTGTACACCTGCCGCGAGCAAAATGGCACTAAATGAGGGCATCATAAATTGAGAAATAAACTGCAACATTCCCCAAAGTAAAGAAAACGTAATATTGCAGCGCCGCATTGGTGAAAGAGAGGGCTGTGTTATCACCTCGGGCAATCGGGATAACGAGTGTAAGCGGGCGGCAATGGTGCTGTTAACCCAGCGCCGTCGTTGACGCAGAAGCTCTATAAAGGTAGGAGCTGGATCCGAGCATACGACGGCATCTTGCTCATAACGTACCCCGCTCCCTTTATAGTGTGTAGCCAGTTCAAAACCCATCACCCGATCTTCCGCTAGAAACAGGTTGCGTTCCAGTAAACCTTGGGGAATTAGCCCACGTAGGTAGGCCTCAATCGGCGCGTGCGGATGTCCATGGTTTTCACAAAATTGGCTCCATCGAACCATACTGCATTGCCCTGGAACCACTTCCAGATAATGCAGGGCACTGCCGATGGCCCAATCACTGACTTTTTCCCACATAAAATCGGCGTATTGCCAATTTTGTGCCAGGTTTGCATCCGTGGGAACTGGGAGCATAACGCGCGTTGTGACGGCTCCACAATAAGGATCTCGCCACATATTTTGTAGCAACGCTATCAAACATGCTGATTCTGTCACCGAGCCTGCATCGATTTGCATGGCAAATTCGGCCTTAACGACACTTCCTACGCCCCAAAAAAACCAGGCGTGGCTGTCCAACTTTCCTGCATTATGATGCTTGTTGGCAAGAAGTAGTGTTATGTTCTGCTCCGGACTTTCAGCTATGCCAGATTGATCACAGCAGCCTAGAATATGAGAAGCGGACTGCTGGCTGATCTGAAGCGTCAACGAATTGCTCTGATGGTTCGGTTTGGGCGCTGGCATGGGCCGTAATCCCAGCGATGCTAAAAGCGAAACCGTTGATGGGTGAGCGCTGTCGGTGCCATCAAGCAGGATGCAAATGATGATGTTGGGCGGACGATTGGCAAACGTTACAGTTAACTCTTGCTGATTACGAACCAGCCCTGCCAGTGTATCGGCAAGCATGTGGGCTGGTTCGTTATACAGCGTTAGGCAAACGAGAATATCGGCTTGTCTGGTGGGGAGGTCTCCACTTATATGGATATTATCACGACAGGATTGCCGGATTTTTGCCAGCATTTGCCAGCTATCCTTATCGGTGATCGTTGTGGAATGGTTAAGTGACATGGTTTTTTTCATATAAAGGGTGTCCCGTAGAAATAAGGCGCTCGGCTAAAGCCGAATATTCAGAGGAGAGATCGGCATTCTCCCTGTCTGAGTCATTGGTAGTTTCCAAAAGCGTTCGGCGACGGCCGCGTATATCGAGCGGAAATCGGTTGAGAAATAAGGATTGCCATCGCTATCTAACTTATCGAGTGGGCTGCGTTCTCCCCAGATACCGCCTTCGACTTGCCCCCCCAATAACAACATTGGCCCGCAGGTACCGTGATCGGTTCCGCCCGATGCATTTTCTTTTGGTCGACGTCCGAACTCTGAGTGCACCATAATCAGACTATCCTGCCAGGCACCAATATCGATGAGCCCTTGCCGTAGCCCCAACATTAACGTTTCTACTTTGCTGAGTTGGCGTTCATGTTCACCGCGCAAATGGCTATGCAGATCGAAGCCAGACAAGCTTATTTTGTATAGCGGTGAACGGACATTATTCTCTATAAGCCAGAGTATCGTCGCCGCTTGGGCATTTTGCGGTTCAATGTAGCCGTCGTGGGTAAATCGGCGAGTGAAATGGTTCTGATTACGCAGCTTATTTTGAATTCGTCGACTTATTATGCTGGTACTCTCCATTAACCGAAGGATGTGTTGTGCGGCTAGTGTGTTTGTATCATTCGTTTGGGCGGAGGCTAGGGTGAAATCGGCACTAAGTAGGGCACGACTATCCTGAAGCGCCAGCGCCTGGATCGTCGGATGGATAAGTAAAGACCGATCGCCAGAGAGAATAATGCCATCAGTATCATGATATCGTTCCTCACGTGAAGAGGTGCTCAGAACGCGGCCAGCCCACCCTGACTTCAGCGTTGGGGTGTCAGCACCATTGGCCCATATTGCGGCGGAACTGAAATGAGACAAGTTGGGAGAAGGGTAACCAACGTCTTGTATTACGGCTAATTCTCCCTTTTGAAATAGATGAGCGAGTCTTTTCCAGGCGATGTTAAAGGCCAAATCGTCGTTTAAGGTGGCATATTCGTGCGCTTTTAACGCTAGCATAGGGCGATAATGTTGATAGAGCGGATCCCGATAGGGAACCAACGTGTTTAACGCATCATTTCCCCCAAATAATTCAATGACGATCAAATTCTTATTTACAGGGATTGTGCTTTTGGTGAACACACGCAGGGGAAGCATTGTTGCCAATATTCCTGCGGCAAGCCCACTGAGAAGTAAACGCCGTGATGGTATAAGGGGTGCTGACATGAACAAATATCCTTATTTATTTCAGATTAAATACAGGGTCAAGTGTTAGTGCCTTTAAGGTCACTGCACTGTTGTCCCAATTGACGGGGGGGCTAAAAGGTGAGAGAGCCAGCAGTGAATGAGCAGGTATGCGAGCGTAAGGCGTCACGTGAGTAGGGAGCCTGCTTCCCAATTGGCTAAATTGCGGTTTTAGGCGACCCGTACCGTATTCGATATTGGCGTTGAGTGGGGTGTTCCGATCTATCAGGCTGGCCGCTTCGCTCCCGATCGGTGTGGTAAGGTCAAAAGATAAACTCAGGTTGCAGTAAAAAGATCCTAATGGTGAGTCTGCAAGGCAGGAGGAACCTTTCGGGATGATCCAACTGGCTTGATGTGGAGAAAAACGATAACCCTTGAAGGAAATCCAATTGATAAATAAGTTAGTGTCGGGTTCATCCGCATCCATCGTAATGGTGACATTTTTCAAGGTTTCGGACCCGTTGGGAAAGGGAATAGTCACTGTTTCCCACATTGGTTTCAGATTTCCCGGCTCGTTGGAGGCTTGCTCTTGCCGGGTATCTACCCCGATCTTTGCAGTAATTCTGGCAAGCTTTTCCCCATTGGCAGTAACGATAAAGTGCGCAGGTAGTCCGCGGCTTTCGGATGAAAAACGCACGATTATCCCATCGTTCTCTGGCTGCGGGCTTTCTACAGCAGACCACAGTCGTGCTAGTACTCTGGTACGATCAACCAGTGTCTTCCCATCAAGCCATCCTATTCCCTCTTCCCATCCCGCCACTGAGGGAGCCATAAATGGGCTTTGCCCCAGAGTCTGAAGATAATCCAGTAGGATGTGTTGATCGGGCAACACCAGCGACAGCGTGCGAGAAAAACCGACGATAAGGTCCAGCGGGGATTTGACCAATGCTCCACGATTGCGCTCGTGCCAAAAAGCTGGACTAAGCAATAATTCACGTATGAACGGTTTCATCGCATAGTCATTGTTACGTAAAATTTGTGCTAATGCGGATACTGTTTCAGGGTCATCGTCTAGGGAAATAAAGGCGCGGTAGAATTTCTTCGCTAAACGAGTGGCGGTTTGGGGCTGCGACAATAAAACATCGACAAGCTGATCGAGCTCCTCGTCGGGAGTTCCCTGAATGCTTTTACCTAATACGATTTTCTCGCCGGGTACCGCTGCACTTGCATTGAATTGATAACGCCATTGTTGTGTGGCGTTCACAGTATGCCCCGCCAGAATACGAGAAACCTGTTTGACGTCATTCTCACTGTAATTACCATCTCCCAGCGTGAAAAGTTCCATCAATTCTCTGGCTAGATTCTCATTAGGATTCTGGCGTGTATTAGAGGTGTTATCCAACCCACTGAGCATCATAGGGTCTTGCAGTATTTTTCGCGTCAGAAGGCGAAAACTCTGGCTACCTACCTGACGAAATAGAGTGAGCTGATCGAAAAAAGGGGCACTGATAAGGGTATTGTCAAACCGTGAAACAAAATGGTTGTGCCAGAACAGCGTAAGGCGATCGGCAAATGGGGTGGGTGTAAGAATCATTTCCTGCACCCACCACGCTTGTAGCTGGTTAATTTCATTGATACGTAAAAAAATCATATTTTGCTCTCGCCAGCCTTTCTGCCAGTAATCTGGATAAGGTTTCTGTACGAAAACAGGGGGAAGAGTATAAAAAGGCGCATCGAGTGTGCTTAGCAGATAATCCACGGCTTGTTCCCGCGTCATATCTTTGAAGCGTTCAATATCCTGTGGGGTTGTGCCAAATCCAGTGCGGTCGACCAGATGGCGTGTTTCTGCAATTGTTAAGGCGATTGCTGAGGTACCGAATGTGAGAGACCACAGCAGAATGAGCATGTTGCATAGACTACTTGCAAAAAATGATGGTCGTGGTTTTCTACGGGTTGATGAGAGCTGCTGTGTATGAAATAGCGTGAGATACACGAATGCAAAACGAGCTTGTTTATGCATGATAGTAGATTATCCCTCAGACGTAATAGAATGATGTGGATATCTACTATGTAAAAGGAGTCGTTGGTTTTCACCTTAGCTGGGGTGATGGAAACCCTGATAAGGTTAAAAATTATGAGTTATTGAGCAGACGTTTTGCCTGAGCGAACTTGTTTTCAAGCGTGCTTTTGGAAATCCCCCTTTTATCGCCATAGTGAGCAATTAATGCCGAAATCACCGCATCCTGAGAGGTGAAAAGTGTATATGCTTGGCCTGAAGGTGAATGTTGATTATATAGGCTAATTAACGCCCCGATAACGGTTAAATATGTACTCTCGCTCCGTTCTCCTAGTGCAGACTGTGTTGAATTCAGCATCGCTGATGCGCAATTAGCTTGTAGTGAAAGGTAATCGTCTTTTATCTTATTATACTGCATTTCAAGATGGTTGTTCTTTATACGCATCACCTCTAATTCGGCCAAAAGTATTTGCACCGAATTTATATTTATTGTTGTAGTTGAGAACCGCTCCTCTGGAGAGAATAAAAAATCAGGCTTCTCATTTGGATAATATGACATCATCCAGTTTTTTAGATCGACATGACGAATGGATAAATCGGGGTCGTTTAAGTCCATAGGGGTTGAACTGATAACGCCGCGTTTGCTATGCCGCAGTTCCCCATTGATGAGTCCATCAAGTACTCTTTCGTGGTTTAATGACAGGTTTGGCCATGTTTGAGTAGATGAATGTAAGAAAATGAGTGGGTTCTCATCGAATTTACTAAGTATTTCCAATTCTGATGACATTAAATTACTCCAACGAATAGCGACCTCTATAGGGCGATAAAATGTTTTTATAATGAGGAAAGGGTAATATTTTGAAAGCATAATGACAATCCTTTTATCATTTCATTTGTGACTGTGTTTATTACAGTGTTCGAACATTTTGTGGTGGCTTTTATGTTTTTTTTGTTTTTGTTATTTCTCCCCGGTTATTTAATAATGTCAGCTTTGCCGAAAGCATTATTAATGATATGCCGAGTTTTTTGTTCACAAAATGCTTTTTTAATCGATGTGTTATTGCTTTTAAATAACCTCAGAACATATCGGTTATTCTTTAATTATACTCCAAATAATTCGAGTTTCAGGAAGGCGGCAAGAGAAGGAATCCCGATGAGCTTACTCAGGTAAGTGATTCGGGCGAGTGACAAACTTGCCATAGGCAGGTTTGAACGCTGCTTGCAGCGGCCCCAACGGGCTGAGGCACACGCCAGTGTGCCGAGTAACGCCGCCAACGTACATGCAGCTTGAAGTATTACGAGTATATATGTTAAAGGGTATGGGGAAGATGATTATGGCTAATATGTATGGGCAGAGAGGGAGAGGGGCGGTGTAAAGTAAAAACAGTGCGCACATTTTTGCGCACTGCATGTGATGCACATCTTTTTTGCTTTTGTCAGTTAATGCGTAATGATGCTATCCAGCGCGCGCAGATGCTCTGGCTGCCACGACAAATCGACTTCGGTGCCGGCTTTCCAGTGTGGCTGGATTTCGCTGGCGGGAAGTTTCACCATAAACTGTGGCTGGCCAGCCACTTCTGTCATCATCCTGACGTGATCGCCCAGATAGATGAACTGCTGAATGCGTGCAGTGACATGCTGCATGCCATTATCGGTATGAGGTGCATTGACGTGAATACGTTCCGGGCGGATGCAAAGCGTAATTTTGCGGCCCGGCGAGCTGGGGCGGACTTTCAGAGCACGCAGCGAGGTGCCGTCGTCCAGGGTTGCCCGGTAGAACGCGCCTTCGGCATCGGCACGTGTGGCGAGCAGCGTATTGTTTTCGCCGATAAACTGCGCCACAAAGGCATTTTCCGGTTTTTCGTAGATATCGCTGGGGCTGTCCATCTGCTGAATCACACCGTCGTTGAACACGGCGACGCGGTTCGACATGGTCATGGCTTCGCTCTGGTCGTGAGTCACGTACACCACGGTTAGCTCCAGTGACTGATGCAGCTCTTTGATTTCCAACTGCATATGCTCGCGCAGCTGTTTATCCAGCGCACCCAGCGGTTCGTCCATCAGTACCAATTTGGGTTCAAAGACCAGCGCCCGAGCCAACGCGACACGCTGCTGTTGGCCGCCAGACATTTGTGCAGGGTAGCGGTCGGCCAGACTGGTGAGCTTCACACGATCCAGTACCCGATCCACTTTCTCTTTGATATCGGCACGGTTCAGGCGACGGATGGACAACGGAAACGCCAGATTCTCTGCCACGGTCATGTGCGGAAACAGGGCGTAGTTCTGAAACACCATGCCGATGTCACGCTGATGTGGCGGGAGATGGTGCAACGGTGCATCGCGCAACAGGATTTCCCCCTGCGTCGGGGTTTCAAACCCGGCGAGCATCATCAAACTGGTAGTTTTTCCCGAGCCGGATGGCCCAAGCAGGGTCAGAAATTCACCTTCACGAATATCCAGATTCAGGTTTTTGACGATCAGGCGGTCGCCGTCATAGGTCTTCTGAACATTCCTGAAGCTGACATAATTTCTCATTTTTTCACTCTCCGGCAGTCACTGTTATTCATAAGAATGCATAAACCATGCCGGATGCTTCGCAAGCAGAAAATACCGTGCTGTGACAAGCTAAAATGCGTTAATTCATCACAATGGGTGCCCCGTCATGGGGCGTGCTGGTATCGGATGGCACCGTGACGGTGCGAATGAGTGGGTATGAAAATGAGATGCGGTCATGCCGTCGGATGAGACGTATTCAGTGCTTGAATACAGGCCACAATCACCGCGAACGCTTGTGTCATTTGCTCTTCTTCCACGCTGGCGTAACCCAGCAGTAAACCACGCTGCTGGGTGGGTTGCAGATAGTAACTGGAAAGCGGTTTAACCATCACGCCACGGCGCAAGATCGCGGCGCTCAGCACAACATCGTCGATGTGGGAAGGCAGGCTGAGCAGCATATGTAGCCCAGCGTTGCTGTTATCCCCAACGTAATCCGCCCCCAGATGCTGCTCAATCAACGACGTCAAGAGGGCGCGGCGTCTGGCATACAGCAGGCGCATACGGCGGATATGTGCAGCGTAGTGGCCTTCGCGGATAAACTGTGCGAGCGTCGCCTGCGTGAGCCAGTGCCCGCCGCGGTAAAGCTCAGAATGGGCTGTCTTCAGCGACGTTGCCAGCAGCGGCGGCAGTACCATGTAGCTGACGCGCAGGCCGGGGTAGAGCGTTTTGCTGAATGTACCGATATAGATCACCGGCGACTGCGTTTGTAGCCCTTGCAGCGCGGGGATCGGACTGCCGGAGAAGCGGAACTCGCTGTCGTAGTCATCTTCCACAACCCAGCAACCGTGCTCCTGCGCCAGTGCCAGCAGCCGTTGACGTCGTGTCAGACTCATCACCGCGCCCAGTGGATATTGATGTGACGGTGTCACGCAAATCAGGCGCGGGATGGCATCGGGCGCAAGCGTTTCCGGCGGTGCAAGCCCTTGTTCATCGACATCGACAGGGGCGACACGCAGGCCGTTAATCGTCAGGACATTGCGAATTCCCCAATAGCAGGGATCTTCAATCCACGCCAAATCACCGGGGTTGCACAGCATTTTAGCCAGCAGATCCATCGCCTGATGGGTACCTTCAGTAATCAGAATCTGTTCCGGCGTGCACTCAACGGAGCGGGCGACGCGCAGGTAATCCACCAGGGCGAGTTGCAGCTCGGGGCAACCGCCAATCGGTGAATAGGACAGTTGTTCGGGACGCACGCGGCGCGTCAGGCGCGTTTGAATGCGTCGCCATAGGTCGTGAGGAAAGCTGGCGATATCCGGAATACCCGGCATAAACGCCCCCCATTGTCGGGCGGAGGCACCGGCATAACCCAGCAGATGCATACCGCGACGCGAAAGCTCATGTTTAGGCTCACGCACGTCGCCCGCCTTGGCACTGTCCACGGGCTGCATATTGCCATCGGGCAACTGTTCCGTGACGAAGGTTCCGCTGCCTTTGCGCGCGTCAATATAGCCTTCAGCCAGTAGCTGTTCATAAGCCGTCAGCACGGTATTGCGCGACAGCGACAACTGCTGTGCCAGATCGCGCGACGACGGTAGGCGCTCGCCAGCGGCAATCGCCCCATCGAGAATCGCGAGCCGAATGCAGTCATATAAACGCTTGTTTAGCGCACCATCGTGCTGGTCGGCTAAACGCTGAAGCAATAAATCGGTCAGAAGTGAGCGCAAAAGTGGATCCTTCAAATATTCAAAACTGGCACTGGATTATAGAACCATCTCACGTCTAAATGACATCATCATCTTGCAACTACACTAACCATTATCGTTTGACTCATCCTCGTTCAACGACTAACAGATGTGTTTGGGATACCGGAGCAGACCATGAAGAATAGCGAACTGAATCAACGCCGTCTGGCCGCCACACCGCGTGGCGTGGGTGTCATGTGTGATTTCTATGCCGAGCGTGCGGAAAACAGCACCCTGTGGGATGTGGAAGGTCGGGAATTTATCGATTTCGCTGCCGGGATTGCGGTACTGAACACTGGCCACCGCCACCCGAAGATTGTCGCGGCAGTGCGCGAGCAGTTAGATCGCTTTACCCATACGGCCTACCAGATTGTGCCTTACGGCAGCTACGTTACACTGGCCGAACGCATCAACGCGCTGGCACCGATTGAGGGCGTAGCAAAAACGACGTTCTTTACCACCGGCGCTGAAGCCGTGGAAAACGCGGTGAAAATCGCCCGCGCGTACACCAAACGCCCCGGCGTCATCGCCTTCAACGCAGCATTTCATGGCCGTACGCTGCTGACCATGACGCTAACGGGCAAAGTGGCACCGTATTCCACAGGGTTCGGGCCGTTCCCTGGTTCCATTTTTCATGCGCTTTATCCAAGTGAGCAACACGGCATCACCGTTGAACAGGCGCTGGAAAGCGTTGAACGCTTGATGCATACCGATATCGCCGCCGATCAGGTGGCTGCCATTCTGCTGGAGCCTGTGCAGGGTGAAGGTGGCTTCAACGTCGCGCCACCGGCCTTCATTAGCGGGCTGCGTAAGCTGTGTGATGAGCACGGCATCCTGCTGATTGCCGATGAAGTGCAGACAGGCTTTGCCCGTACCGGTAAGCTGTTCGCGATGGAGTATTACACAGAGAAAGCCGATCTGATTACGATGGCGAAGAGCCTGGGCGGCGGCTTCCCGATTTCCGGCGTTGTCGGTCGCGCTGATGTCATGGACGCGCCATCGCCGGGTGGACTGGGCGGTACTTATGCGGGGAACCCGCTGTCGGTGGCCTCCGCGCTGGCGGTATTGGATGTGATTGAAGACGAGAAATTGTGCCAGCGGGCACAGCGTCTCGGTGCCGCGCTGGTGGAAACGCTGGAAAATATCAAAGTGCAGTGTCCGGCGCTGGTGGCAATTCGTGCGCAAGGGTCAATGGTGGCGGCAGAATTTAACGACCCGCACACGGGTAAACCATCGGCAGAGCTAACACGTCAATTTCAGAAACGCGCGTTGGAAGCGGGTCTACTGCTGCTAACCTGTGGCGTACATGGCAACGTGATCCGCTTCCTGTATCCGTTAACGGTGCCTGACGATCAGTTCAGCAAGGCCATGAGCATTCTGACGCGCGTATTAACACGATAGAAGAGAAGCTATGCAACTGAAAACGTTACTGAAACAACAAACCTTATTCCGTCAACACTGCCTGATTGACGGCGAGTGGCAAGACAGCCAAAGCGGTGAACGTCTGGATGTGACCAATCCGGCGACGGGCGAGGTGCTGGGGTCGGTATCGCTCGTGACGGTGTCACAAACCGAGCAGGCGATTGCCGCGGCTGAACGGGCGCTGATTGAATGGCGTAAGAAGACAGGAAAAGAACGTGCCGCGCTGTTGCAGGCGTGGGCGCGCCTGATTATGGACAATCAGGATGACCTGGCTACGCTGTTGACGGCAGAGCAGGGAAAACCGCTGGCGGAAGCCAGGGGCGAAATCGCCTATGCGACCAGCTTCATTGATTGGTTTGCGGAAGAAGCCAAGCGCATTGAAGGCAGCGTGCTGCAATCCCCGCAGGGGCAGCAGCGTCTACTGGTGATTAAGCAGCCCATTGGCGTGTGTGCGGCGATTACGCCGTGGAATTTCCCGGCGGCGATGATTACGCGTAAGGTTGGGCCCGCGCTGGCGGCAGGTTGCTCCATGATCGTTAAACCTGCCGAGCAAACGCCGTTTACCGCGCTGGCGCTGGCGGAACTGGCGCAGCAGGCTGGTATTCCGCGCGGCGTCTTGCAGGTCATCGTTGGTGATGCGCAGTCGGTCGGTAAAGTGCTGTGCGATAGCCCGGTGGTACGTAAACTGAGCTTTACCGGTTCGACGGAAGTGGGTCGTATCCTGATGGCGCAAAGCGCGCCAACAGTGAAAAAGCTGTCGCTGGAACTGGGCGGCAACGCGCCGTTTATCGTATTCGATGATGCTGATGTGGAGCAGGCGGTAAAGGGCATTCTGGCCTCCAAGTTCCGCAACAGTGGACAAACCTGCGTTTGTGCCAACCGGATCTACGTGCAGGACGGTATTTATCCAACGCTGGTCGAACGGCTGGTTGAGGAAGTACGCAAATTGAAGGTTGGCGACGGTACGCAACCGGGCGTGACGCAGGGGCCGCTGATTGATGCTGATGCGGTCAGTAAGGTTGAACAACACATTGCCGATGCGTTATCGCACGGAGCAACGCTGCTGCTGGGTGGTAAACGTCATGAACTGGGCGGCACGTTCTTCACGCCAACCATCGTCGGCGGGGTGACGCGCGAAATGCGTTTCGCCCGCGAAGAGACGTTCGGACCTGTGGCACCGCTGTTCCGCTTCAGTGATGAGGCCGAGGCAATAGCGATGGCGAACGATACCGAATTTGGGTTGGCGGCCTATGTCTACACGCGTGATGCCGTGCGTCAGTGGACGGTGCCGGAAGCACTGGACTACGGCATGGTCGGCATTAATACCGGGTTGATTTCGAATGAAGTCGCGCCGTTTGGCGGGGTGAAGCAGTCTGGGCTGGGGCGTGAAGGGTCACGGTTCGGTATTGAAGACTATCTGGAAATGAAATATCTCTGCGTCGATCTTTCACGATAGATCGTCAGTAAGAAACGCGTGTCGATAGTCGATATCGGCACGCGTATATTCCAAATAATTCGAGTTTCAGGAAGGCGGCAAGAGAAGGAGTCCCGATGAGCTTACTCAGGTAAGTGATTCGGGTGAGTGAACGCAGCCAACGCACATGCAACTTGAAGTATTACGAATATATACCAGACGCGCAATGCGTTTGGATGGTGCAAGGCAGTCCTGATTTGCACCACAACATGGCAAAAAGGGTGACGTCTTATCAGGTGCAAAGGATCGCCGTGTATCCCTGATGCTTCTCATCACCGTTCCCGCCGCCGCTGTAGCAAAACATCAATAAAATTTTTTAATTGGCACAATTTATGCTCATCTTTTTTTGCATGATTAAGATGATACATGATGCATCAAAAATGCAATGGGCAAAATTGTGAAACGCATTTGACCTTTACGTTGACTACCACTCCAGGAGCAAAAGAATGTCCAGACTTAATACTCTCTCCAAAGCAAAAGGACTGTTCAAGCGTCAGGCGCTGAAAAAAATCGCGGCTACGGCTTTTCTGGTGACGATGGCCTGTCAGGCACAGGCGGAATCCGTCACGGTGATCTCATTCGGCGGTTTAAACAAAGATGCGCAGGATAAGGCATTTTACAAACCGTTCGCTGCGGCGGGCAAAGGTACGGTGGAAGCCGGTGAGTATAACGGCGAAATGGCGCGTATCCGGGCGATGGTGGAAACCGGACAGGTAGGCTGGGACGTGGTGGAAGTCGAAGGCCCTGAGCTGATGCGTGGCTGTAGTGAAGGGCTGTTTGAGCCGCTGGACTGGTCAAAGCTCGGCGATCAATCCCAGTTCGTTAAAGGGGCGGTCACCGAATGCGGCGCGGGGATTTTCCTGTGGTCAACCGTTCTGACCTATAACGCACAGAAGCTGAAGCAGGCACCGAAAAGCTGGGCCGATTTCTGGAACGTGAAAGCGTATCCCGGCAAACGTGCGTTACGTAAAAGCGCCAAATTTACGCTGGAAATCGCGCTGCTGGCCGATGGCGTGAAGCGTGAAGATCTCTACAAGGTACTGGCGACGCCGCAAGGGGTCGATCGCGCCTTTAAGAAACTGGATGAGATCAAATCCAACATTCAATGGTGGGAATCTGGCGCACAGCCGCTGCAATGGCTGGTGTCGGGCGATGTGGTGATGACTTCCGCGTATAACGGTCGCGTTTCGGCGGCGCAGAAAGAAGGGCATGACTTCAAGATCGTCTGGGCTGACAGCATTTACGATCTGGATAGCTGGGCGATCGTCAAAGGCTCCAAGCACAAGGCGCTGGCGGAGCAGTTTATTGCGTTTGCCAACCAGCCGGAAAACCAGAAGGTGTTCGCCGAGAACATTCCTTATGGCCCGACACACGTCAAAACCATCAGCCTGCTAACGCCAGCCGTCGCTGCCAATCTGCCGACTGCGCCGGATAATTTGGCACAGGCATTGCAGGTAGATACTGAGTTTTGGATCGATCACGGTGAAGAGCTGGAGCAGCGTTTTAACGCCTGGGCCGCGCAGTAAAACCGTAGTGGTTGACCGTACGTGATGATGGAGAAAGAGCCTATGTCCCAAAGCGATGTCGCCGCCGCTGTACCGTCTGGCGGAAACGAGGAAAATTCGACCTTGAAGCAGCAACTATGGCTAGCGCAGAAAGCCTATAAGAAGCGTTCGCTGCTGCTGATTGCGCCGCTGTTTCTGTTTATCGTGGTGAGTTTTCTCTTCCCGATCACCTCGATTTTGGGGAAAAGCGTCTCCAATCCGGAATTGCGCGACAATATGCCACAGACCATTGCTGCTATGCGGCAATGGTCGGGCAACAATGTGCCGGATGAAGCGGTCTTTCGGGCGTTGGTCGGCGATCTGCGCGATGCCCGCAGCAGCGGCAAATTAAGCACGATCACCAAACGACTGGGGTATGAAGGGGCGGAATACCGTACCTTGATTACCCGTACATTGCGTAAGTTGCCCGCTGAGGGCAGCAGCGACATGCGCGACCAACTGATACGCGAGCAGCCGATGTGGGGAGAACTGGCGACCTGGCGAACGTTCGATCGCGCGGCGCGTCCTTTTACCAGCTATTACCTGCTGGCCGTGTTTGACCATAAAGTTGACGCCACAACGCAGCAGATTGTCCCGCAGCCTGCCGATCAGGCGCTGTATGTCGACGTGCTGCTGCGCACGTTGCTGATGGCGGGTGTGGTGACGCTATTATGTGTGGGGTTGGGGTATCCACTGGCCTATTGGCTGGCGAAGCAGCCATCTAATCGGGCAAACCTGTTGCTGATTCTGGTGTTGCTGCCGTTCTGGACATCGCTGATCGTGCGCACCGCGAGCTGGATTGTACTGCTACAGTCGGGTGGGTTGATTAACCGTTCGCTGATGAACATCGGTGTTATCGATGAACCGCTGGTGCTGGTGTTCAACCGTATTGGCGTCTACATCTCGATGACCCACATCCTGCTGCCGTTCTTTATTCTGCCGCTGTACGCGGTGATGAAAGGCATTTCCCCGAATTACGTGCGGGCGGCTGTCTCACTGGGAGCGCATCCGTTTATCGCCTTCTGGCGGGTTTATGTGCCGCAAACGTACGCGGGTGTCACGGCAGGGGCGCTGCTGGTCTTCATGATGGCGATTGGCTACTACATTACGCCAGCGCTGCTGGGCGGACCGAGTGACCAAATGCTGAGCTACTTTGTCGCGTTCTTCACCAATACCACGATGAATTGGGGAATGGCGGCCGCGCTGGGTACACAGCTGCTGGTTATCGTAACGCTGCTGTATGTGGTGTACATCCGCGTGACGCGCACCAATGCGGAAGCGGCGGCGCACTAAGCACGCTATCTGTAACCTTATACTGGGAGATAACCAATGAGACAGCAAGGTGAAGTGGTGATCCGTCTGTGGAACACGTTCTTTAATTTCTACGGGGCGGCGATGCTGTTGTTTTTGATTGTCCCTGTGCTGGTGATTGTTCCGCTTTCGTTTAATGCCGGTTCGTTTCTGAGCTACCCGCTGACGGGATTTTCCCTGCGCTGGTATCGCGAGTTTTTCAACTCCAGCGAGTGGCTGGGGGCGTTAGGCAACAGTCTGCTGATTGCCCCACTGGCTACGCTGCTGGCGACGGTACTCGGCGTGCTAGCATCCGTTGGGCTGGTACGCGGTGAGTTTCGCGGTAAATCACTGGTGATGGCGGTATTGATTTCACCGATGATTGCGCCGGTGGTGATTGTCGCGGTAGGGATGTTTTTCTTCTTTGCCAAGCTATCGCTGTTGAACAGCTATTTGGGGCTGGTATTGGCACATGCGATGCTGGGTGTGCCGTTCGTGGTGATTACGGTCACGGCGGTATTGAAGAACTACGATCACAACCTGACGCGAGCCGCGGCCAGTCTGGGCGCTTCGCCGCTGCTGGCTTTTCGTAAGGTGACGTTTCCGCTAATTGCGCCTGGCGTGTTCTCGGGGGCGCTCTTTGCCTTCGCGACGTCGTTTGATGAGGTGATCGTCACGCTGTTCCTCGCCAGTCCGCGCCAGCGCACGCTGCCGCTACAGATGTTTGCCGGTATCCGTGAGAACCTCGACCCGACGATCGCCGCCGCCGCGAGCATGATGGTGGGTGCCGCGCTCGTCCTGCTGATCGTGATGGAGATTTTACGCCGCCGTTCTGAGCGGCTACGGAGTGGGAGTTAATCCGTGTCAGAGTTATGTTTCGTGCGCGTTGATATTGTATTTCTCCCTTTGCATGGGAGAGCGCACGACCAAGGGCGGCTCAATTGCCGTCGCCCTTGGAACCCTGGCTTTTTGGCGGTTCATGATGCCGCTACGCGGTGCCTTCAGAGATAACGTTTTCCTGACGGACCGCCAGTGACGCGTTCCCTACGCGGCACTGGCTTTCGCAGCATCCATGCTGCTCATCCTGAAAAACGTTTTCTCTTCAGCATCATTTTACGCCACGAGAAAAGACCGGTTTTTGCTGAAAATTTTTTCAGCTTTTTTTAAAACCTAATTTATGATGCATCAAACACCATTTTGATGATCGTGTACAACATCATCGTGTACAACAGGCTCAGGAGATTCGGTATGACAGCACAAAAAACACTCTTGCTGACCGGTGCCAGTCGGGGCATCGGGCATGCCACCGTCAAGCATTTCCACGCGGCGGGGTGGCGGATCTTTACCGCATCGCGTCAGAACTGGGCGGAAGAGTGCCCGTGGGCGGAAAAGCTGCTCAATCACATTCATCTCGATTTGGAAGATATCGACAGCCTGCAACAGACGCTGCCGCTGATTAAGGAAAAGCTGGGCGGGCGGCTGGATGCGTTGGTCGACAACGCGGGGATTTCGCCAAAAGGCGCAGACGGGCAGCGTTTGGGCGTGCGTGACACGGATTATGCGACCTGGCTGCGGGTCTTCAACGTCAACCTGTTTTCCTGTGCGCTGTTGGCAAACGGCTTGTTCGATGAACTCAAGGCATCACAGGGCTGCGTGATTAATGTGACCTCGATTGCCGGATCGCGGGTTCATCCTTTTGCTGGTGTCGCTTATGCCACGTCAAAAGCGGCGCTGTCCGCATTGACGCGCGAAATGGCATTTGATTTTGGTCCGCACGGCGTCCGTGTGAATGCGATTGCGCCGGGAGAAATCGAAACCTCGATTTTGTCCCCTGGGACGGGCGATATCATTGAACGACAGGTGCCGATGCAGCGCTTGGGCAAACCCGAAGAGGTCGCCAGCCTGATCTATTTCCTCTGCACGTCCGGTGCCTCTTATGTCAACGGTGCGGAAATCCATATCAACGGAGGACAACATGTCTGACGGACGACTCAGCGTACTTTTCCCTTCACACCCGCCTTCGGCGTCTAATCAGCCGGTATTTGCCGAAACGGTATCGCACGACGATGAACTGATGACGCAGGCCGTACCGCAGGTTTCCTGCCCGCAGGCGCTGGCGATCGCGCAGCAGGAATATGGATTGTCCGGACAGATGACGCTGTTACAGGGCGAGCGTGATATGAATTTCTGCCTGACGGTCACGCCAGATGAGCGCTATATGCTCAAGGTGATCAACGCAGCGGAGCCTGCCGACGTCAGCGATTTCCAGACTGCGTTGCTGCTGCACCTTGCGCAGCAAGCGCCTGAATTGCCTGTACCGCGAATCCAGCCGACAACAGCAGGTCGGGCGGAAACCCGTGTTGAGATTGATGGCGAGCGGCTGCGCGTCCGGTTAGTGAGCTATCTGGCAGGCACGCCGCAGCACCTGACTGCGCCTTCAACGGCATTGATGCCGCAATTGGGCGGCACGCTGGCGCAGTTAGACAACGCACTTCACGGCTTTACGCATCCGGCGGCGAACCGCTCTCTGCTATGGGATATCAGCCGCGCAGAGCAGGTGCGTCCTTACCTTGATTTCATTTCTGAGCGGCAACAGCACCAGTATCTTCTGCGTATTTTTGACCGCTATGACAGCCGTGTCGCCCCCGCATTGGCGACCTTGCGCCGCCAGGTCATTCATAACGATTTGAATCCGCATAACGTGCTGGTCGCCGGGACGTCACCGACGCGGGTGACGGGCATTATCGATTTTGGTGACGCTGTATTGGCCCCGTTAATCTGTGAAGTGGCAACGGCGCTGGCGTACCAGGTTAGCGATGGGACGGATCTGCTGGAACATGTTGTGCCTTTTATTGCTGCGTATCACCAGAACAGGCCGCTCGCGCCGGAGGAGATCGCGCTGTTGCCGGATTTAATTGCGACCCGCATGGCGCTGACCTTAACCATCGCGCAGTGGCGGGCGTCGCGCTACCCCGATAATCGGGAGTATCTGCTGCGTAATGTACCGCGCTGTTGGCACAGTTTGCAGCGCATCGCGACCTATTCCCATGCGCAGTTTGTGACTCGTCTACAGCAGGTTTGCCCGGAGGATGTGCGATGAATCAGAGCGAAATTACGTCTGAAATGACAACGACAGAAGCGTTGCTGGCGCGCCGTCAGCGGGTATTGGGCAGCGGTTACCGCCTGTTTTATGAAGAGCCGCTGCATGTTGCGCGCGGCGAGGGCGTGTGGCTGTTTGATCATCAAGGTAGACGTTATCTGGATGTTTACAATAATGTGGCCTCGGTCGGGCATTGCCACCCGGCGGTAGTGGAGGCGATAGCGCAACAAAGCGCTCAGCTCAACACCCACACACGCTATCTGCACGCTGCAATTGTCGATTTTGCGGAAGATTTGCTGAGCGAGTTCCCCGCTGAGTTGAACAACGTGATGCTGACCTGTACCGGCAGTGAGGCCAACGATCTGGCGTTGCGCATTGCTCGACATACCACTGGGGGGACGGGCGTATTGGTCACACGCTGGGCGTATCATGGCGTGACCAGTGCGCTGGCGGAGTTGTCGCCGTCGCTGGGCGATGGCGTGGCGCGCGGTAACCATGTGAAACTGATTGATGCACCGGATACCTATCGTCAACCCGGCGCGTTTCTTACCAGTATTCGTAACGCGCTGGCACAGATGCAGTTGGAAGGCATTCGTCCCGCCGCGCTGCTCGTGGATACCATTTTCTCCAGCGATGGCGTGTTCTGCGCACCGGAAGGCGAAATGGCGCAGGCGGCGGCGCTCATTCGTCAGGCGGGCGGGTTGTTTATCGCGGATGAAGTGCAACCGGGTTTTGGCCGCACTGGGGAGTCAATGTGGGGCTTTGCGCGTCACGGCGTCGTCCCGGATTTGGTGAGTTTAGGGAAGCCGATGGGCAATGGGCATCCTATCGCCGGGCTGGTTGGACGTTCCGCATTGTTCGAGGCATTTGGGCGAGAAGTTCGCTATTTCAATACGTTCGGCGGTAATCCGGTGTCCTGCCAGGCGGCGCACGCGGTGCTACGGGTGATTCGCGAAGAGCAGTTGCAGCAGAATGCTCAGCGGGTCGGTGATTATCTGCGACAGGGGTTGCAGCAACTGGCGCAGGATTTCCCGCTACTCGGCGATATTCGGGCTTACGGCCTGTTTATCGGTGTTGAACTGGTCAGCGACCGTGAAAGCAAAGCGCCAGCAAAGGAATCCGCATTGCAGGTAGTGAATGCCATGCGCCAGCGCGGTGTGCTGATCAGCGCGACGGGGCCAGCGGCGAACGTGCTGAAAATTCGTCCGCCGCTGGTGTTTCAGGAAGAACACGCCGATGTGTTTTTAACCACGCTGAGCGAGGTATTGAAGGTCACAAACACCCACGCGCGGAAGCTATAAACCGCACGTGAGGGCCGTGATAACGGTGACTAGATACGAAACGCTGCGACGGCATGACTGAGTTCATCGGCCCGCTCGTGCGGCTTCTACCGCAGCGTTCAGCGCCAGGATGTTGGTCTGGAAGGCGATACCGTCGATCACACTAATGCTATTGGTGATTTTATCTGCGGAGGATACCATCAGTTGCATGGCGGCGGTCACATCCCCCATCATCTTGCCGCCGTCCACGGCGTGCTGCGAGGCGGTCGTTGCCAGTTGGCTGGCGTGGCGATGCGGTGCGTCAGATCGCCGCTTGCGACTTTTGGTAATGCCTTCAATCGATAGAAATTTCTGTTACTCTATGGACATTTGAGGTGTTCTGTGGCTACCGTTACCGTCCATTGTCCCCGTTGTCATTCAGATGAAATTTATCGCCATGGTCGTAGTACTTCACAACACGAGCGCTTTCGGTGTCGGTCATGTAAGCGTGTTTTCCAGTTGACTTACACCTATGAAGCGCGGAAGCCGAGAGTGAAAGAACAAATCGTTGATATGGCGCATAACGGCGCCGGTGTGCGCGATACCGCCAGAACACTGAAGATAGGCATCAACACGGTCATTCGCACCTTAAAAAACTCGCCCCGAAGCGAATAACCTCTTCTCCGGTCGCTCATGCAGTGTCGCCCTTATCTGTGAACTTGATGAGCAATGGAGTGTTGTCGGCAGCAAAGCCGTCCAACACTGGCTCTGGTATGCCCATAACACCAAAACAGGCGGCGTTCTGGCTTATACGTTCGGGCCGCAAAACGATGAAACGTGCAGTAAACTGCTGGCTCTGCTCACGCGCTTCAGCATTGGGATGATAACCAGCGACGACTGGGGCAGCTATGCGAGAGAAGTGCCGCATGAGAAGCACCTGACAGGTAAAATCTTTACACATCGCATTGAACGTAACAATCTGACGCTCCGAACCCGCATCAAGCGTCTGGCACGCAAAACGATTTGCTTCTCACGCTCAATTGAGGTTCACGAGAAAGTCATCGGCTCCTTCATCGAAAGGTACATGTTGTACTCATTGGAGGCATTACCAGAATTTCTAAAAAACAGAAGGGTGATTTGCTTTTTTTATCATTGACGCAAAGCTCATTTCTCTCTACTTTAAACAGACGAATATTTTTTAATATTCCATTGATTTATAAGTAATTAATATAACTATAACAAAAGTGACAGCCATAAATAGCCCGGTTATTCCTCAATAAAAAAGGCGTTTATCCTCAAAAGTTATACGAAAACAATAAGGCAGGCCTTGCCCTACTATGCGTCATTTAAGCGCGTTATTAAGGGAAATACAGAGGCGGTTCCCGCAGTGAGGCCTCGCCTGTGTCTCTCGATGCTTAAACGGTGGGGAGTAGATTTTGTCCTTACATCAAACAGGCATCCGTTTGCGTATGCCGACGATACGTTTCTTAAAATAGTCAGTCAGCAGGAGTGAGTCAGGTAATGATTCGGTTAGAAAACGTGAGCGTTGATTTTCCCACCGGTAAAGCAGCACAGTCCAGAGCGGTAAACAACGTCAACCTGACCATTCAACAGGGTGAAGTTTTTGGGATTGTCGGCACCAGCGGCGCGGGGAAAAGTACGCTGCTGCGGACGATCAATTTATTGCAGCGCCCGACCGAAGGGCGCGTGTTTCTGGGCGATACGCTGATTAGCGATGCGTCCGGCCGCGAACTGCGCCAGCATCGGCAGCGTATCGGGATGATATTCCAGCATTTTAATCTGATGCACACCCGTAATGTGTATGACAACGTGGCGTTCAGCCTACGTGCCGCGGGTAAGAGTAAAGAAGAGATTGCCTCGCGCGTGCCGGAAATTCTGGCGTTGGTCGGGTTACAGGACAAAGGGACAGCCTATCCGGCGCAGTTGAGCGGCGGGCAAAAACAACGAGTGGGCATTGCTCGCGCTATCGCTAATCACCCCGAAGTGCTGCTGTGTGATGAGCCGACCTCGGCGCTGGATCTGGAAACGTCAGCGTCTATTCTGGCGCTATTGAAAAGCATCAATGTCCGATTAGGTATCACAATTGTGCTTATTTCCCACGAAATGAGCGTGATTAAAAGTATTTGTCAGCGCATGGCGGTGATGACAGGCGGAAATATTGTGGAAGAGGGCGACGTCTTTACCATCTTCTCTTCGCCTCAGCACGCCTACACCAAACAGTTGGTTAGCCATACCAGTCCGGTCGAATTGCCAGAACGCTTTAAGCAGAATAATAAAGGTGTCTTGCTGAAAATACTCTTCGCCGATGACTCTGTCGAGCAGCCTATATTATCCGACGTTGCGCAGCAGTTTCAGGTATCGGTAAATATTCTGCACGGCAATATTGAATACATTAACGATCGCGCGCTGGGACATATTATCGCCCAGATTTCATACCGTGACGATCCTGCGGCGGATAATCTCGCAGCCGCTATTGCTTATATCCGACAGAATACTTTTGGGGTGGAGGTCATCAATGGCTGAGTTATGGGGTGAATTAGTTTTCGCCTTCGGTGAAACCTTCACGATGGTGTGTATTTCAACGCTGTGTGCGGTGATATTCGGCCTGCCGTTAGGTATCGCGATTTATGTGACCGATCGTCATTTATTCTGGCAAAACCGTTTTATCTATTTGGTATCAACCATTCTGGTAAACATTATCCGCTCGATCCCGTTTGTGATCCTGCTGGTGCTGTTGCTGCCATTAACACAGTTCCTGCTGGGGAACACGATAGGGCCAGTGGCTGCGGCGGTGCCGATGTCTGTCGCGGCGATTGCCTTTTATGCTCGACTGGTGGATTCCGCGCTGCGCGAAGTCGATCCCGGCATTGTGGAGGCGGCAGAAGCGTTTGGTGCCAGCCCGACGCGCATTATCGGAACCGTTCTGTTACCGGAAGCGCTGGCAGGATTATTACGTGGCCTGACGATCACGCTGGTCAGCCTGATTGGCTATTCGGCAATGGCGGGGATTGTCGGTGGCGGCGGTGTGGGCGATCTGGCGATCCGCTTCGGCTATTACCGTTATGAAACCGAAGTCATGGTGGTGACCGTGATTGCGCTGGTGGTGCTGGTGCAGGTCGTGCAAACGCTGGGTGATAGGCTATCGCGACGGGCGAATAAGCGCGAACGCCGCTAAACCACCACAGAATAGGGTATTCAGGGCAGCAGAGAGATGTCATGAAAATAGATAAAATTGTATTAAGAAAAATGAAAATGGCGTTGAAAACGCCATTTACTACCAGTTTTGCGACACAGACGGAGAAACACTTTTCCATCGCGGAAGTTCATGCGGGCGGACAGATTGGCTACGGTGATTGCTCGGCTATTTCTTTGCCGTTTTATAACGAAGAAACCAACGTCACCGCCTGGCATATTATGCGTGACTTCCTGATCCCGATGATTAAGCAGGCCGGGGATATTGAACATCCTTCGCAGGTACGTGATATTTTCGCACCGGTAAAGCGTAATAACTGCGCTAAAGCAGCAATCGAAGGCGGTATTTGGGATGCTTACGCGAAGATAAAAGGCGTACCGCTGCATCAATTATTGGGCGGTGTGCGGAATAGCGTTGAAGCCGGTGTGAGTATTGGTATTCAGGAAACGCCCGATAAATTAGTCAACGTGGTCGATAATTTCCTGAACGAAGGTTACAAGCGCATCAAAATAAAGATCAAGCCGGGAAAAGATTACGACTATATTCTGGCGCTGCGTCAGGCGTTTGGTGATATTACGCTGATGGTGGATGCCAATTCCGCCTACACCCTGAATGACATCGAGTTCTTTAAGCGCATTGATAAATTCAATCTGCTGATGATTGAACAACCGCTGGCGCACGACGATATTATCGATCACCGTAAACTTCAGGCGGCGGTAAATACACCGATCTGTCTGGACGAAAGCATTGCGTCGGTTGAAGACGCGCGTAAAGCGATCGAACTGGGCAGTGCCAAAATCATCAATATTAAAGTCGCGCGTGTCGGCGGCATTACCGAAACCAAGCTGATTCATGACTACTGTCAGGCACACAATATTCCGGTGTGGTGCGGCGGTATGCTGGATACGGCGGTCGGTAAAGCACACAACATTGCGGTATCAACGCTGCCGAACTTTATCTACGCGCACGATATTCCGCCGTCTTCCCGCTACTGGCATGAAGACTTCATGCTGCCGTTTGTTGAATTGGACAAAGATAGCTGCGTTGCGGTGCCAAATAAACCGGGAATCGGCTTCGAGATTAACCCTGAACTGTATGACAAATATTGCTACGGGCAGGAAACCTTTTTGTTTTAACGGATTATTGAATCAGCTTTTTTAGTAACCTTTTTTTAGTAAAACATGTGAGCAGTAAAACGTTATCCAACACCAGGGAATAACGTTATAAAAATAGCATAGGGCGCTACGACGCCCATAACCGTTATACGACATGGCAGCAGAGAGCGTGGGATAGAAGAGTAAAGCGTCCGCGCCAGGGATGGCGCGGCTCGAGCGTACAGGGATGTATTTACAGCGTCTTTACGATCTACCCACGCTCTCTGCCCGCCTTACTTCGTCATCAATATCATGGCACCTATTACGCCCCAAATAATGGTAAAGACTGACTAAATCAGACAGACAGGAACGCAACGATGCGATTGAAAAAACTCATTCCACTCATGCTGGCGCTGGGTATCTCTCAGGCTTATGCAGCAGATGCAGGCAAAGAAATCACCATCGGTGTCTCGCCGGGGCCGTATGGCGATATGGTCACGAAAGCGATCAAACCAGAAATGGTGAAAAAAGGCTACGATGTGAAAGTGCGCGAATTCAGCGACTACATCCAGCCGAACCTGGCCTTGTCGAACAACAGTATCGACGCCAACCTGTTTCAAAACCGCCGCTATCTTGACCGTTTCAGCGCGGATAAAGGGCTGAAACTTGCGGAAGTCATCACCGTGCCGACGGCCAGCATGGGCTTTTACTCCAACAAAGTGCGCTCGCTGAATGAGCTGAAAGCGGGCGACATCGTCACGCTGCCAAACGATCCCTCTAATCTGGCACGTTCGCTGGATTTTCTGCAAAAATACGGCCTGATCAAGATCAATCCAGAGATTACGCCGACCAAAGCCTCGCTGCGCGATATCACGGAAAACCCGAAAGGGCTGGTCTTTAAGCCGCTGGAAGCGGCACAACTGCCACGTGCATTGGGTGGCGTAACAGGGTCGCTGATTAATGCCAACTTCGCGATGGCCGCTGGCCTGAACCTGTCTGATGCAATTCAACTGGATGTGCTACCGGAAGACCTGAAAAACATGATCGTCGTGCGGGCGGAAGATGCTGATAAACCGTTTGCTCAAGATCTGAAAGCCGCCGTTCAATCTCCGGAATTCGCCGCGTTCTTTGAAGACAAAAACTCCATGTTCCACGCGTTCCAGAAGCCGGAGTGGATGAAAAAGTAATTACGGTTTTGTTTGTAATTAAGCCCTTAATCTATGTAAGTAAAGGGAACGTTTCGGGCGTATTGGTATGAGTGCTCGTTTATAACACTGTATCCCGCCCGACATAGGGCAGCTCAAACGCCGCTTGCCCTATGAACCCAGGCTGATGGCTGAAATTATGCCGCTCACTCGGCGGTCATCTCCACCTCAGCCTAATTTTTAATGCCAGTGAAAGACAGAGAAGATAAGCACTAAACATCACTCCTGACGCGCATATTCTCGGTGTTTTTCTAACAACGCATGCCCTTGCTCCCCCAGCTCCCAGAACAGGCCAGTCATGATCGCTAATCCTTCGCGGGCGACGGATTTCAGCAGGTGTTCGTTGACCGCGTGCTGACCGCATGCCGGGTAGGAGTGCGGGATCCACAGCGTCGGCAAGCCGAGGATGTCGGCGAAAACATCATTAGGCAGCGATCCGCCCAGATTCGGTAGTAGCGCGGGCTGCTTGCCGCTGATGTGCTGCATCAGTGCCAGCGTCCAGTTCACCAGCGGATCTTCCGGGTTAAAGCGCGTCGCCGGAGAGGTGTTAAGCACCTCAATGTCTACCTGCGTGAAGCCGTGCTGGTCGAGGTGCTGGCGCACATGTTGCGCCAGACGCGGCCAGTCGGTACCGACGACAAAGCGCAGTTGGCAAATGGCGGTAGCCTCGGCGGGAATAGCATTCACCGGCTTGTGCGGATTGCCAGTAATGAATGACAACACTTCCAGCGTGTTCCAGCCGAATAACCGCTCGGCAGACGTGAGTCCCTCTGCGCCCCAGTTTACGTCAATCGCCGGGTCGTCCTCACCACTGGCAGGCGTTATGGTGCTGAGGATATCCCGTAGCGCGGGCGTTAACGGCGGTGGCAGCAGGGCATCGATCTTCATCCGTCCTTGTCCGTCGACCAGACTGGCGACAGCGTTCGCCAACTGTGTCCCCGGATTGCTCAACAGCCCACCCCAGTTGCCAGAATGGTAGGCCTGCTCGCGTGCCTTGATGCGTAAGCGGAAATTGACGCAGCCGCGAGAGCCAAGGAACAGCGTCGGGCGATCTGCGCTGAGGCGCGGCCCGTCGGAGGCGATAAAGATATCGGCTGCCAGCGCCTGCTTGTGCTGTTGGCACAGCTCGGCAAGCCCCGGTGAACCAATTTCTTCGCCCATCTCGAACAGCAGTTTGCAGTTGAAGCCCAGACGCTGCCCACGCGCCTGAAATACCTGTTCCAGCGCCATCAGGTTAATACTGTGCTGGCCTTTGTTATCCGCGCTGCCGCGCCCGTACCAGTGGTCGCCTTCCTCCACCAATTCCCACGGTTTGAGCCCATCACGCCAGTTTTCTTCATCACCGAAAACCACATCCCCGTGGCCGTAAGACAGCACGGTCGGCAGGCTGGGGTCTTCAATACGTTCGGCCAACAGAAAAGGAGGATGGCGGTCGTCTGACGAGGTGATGAACGTGACGCTGAACCCCATGGCCTGCAACGCGGGTTGGATCTCATCAGCCAGATAGCGGTTCAGTGCACGCTGGTTACCGGCTTTCTGGCTCTCGCTGGCGTGGGCAATACGCCGGGCCAACGTCTGTTTAAATTCTCCGCGATCGAAACGTTCACAGGCGATACGAATAAGGTCTGCGCTAGTCATGCCTTTCCTTGCTGGATAATGTGCCGAAGTTACCGATATTTAAAGAAAAAATGAGCTTTGCAACAATAATAAAAATTGCAATTAAGCTTTGCTTTTAATATAAACCTGCGAATCCCCCGCGATGTCTGAAAGGAACACCGCCATGCACAGCACCGAGATTCGTTATTTCCTAGTGGTTGCCACCACCGGTTCGCTTAGCGCCGCCAGTCAGCACCTGTTTGTGGCCGTTTCTGCAATCAGTCGTCAAATCCAGCGGCTGGAGGAACGCATCGGCGTACCACTGTTCGAGCGTCACGCGCGTGGCATGGTGTTAAACGATGCCGGACGCATTCTGGAAAACCATGTGCGCAAGAGCATGATGGACATGGATGCTGCCGTGGCGGAGATTCAGGGGCTGAAAGCCAGCCGTCGGGCACTGCTGCGCATCGGCTGCACGGAAGGGATGGCGTTTGATCTGCTGCCGACGCTGTTTGCGCGTTTCCGCCAGCATGACCCGGATACCACCTTTGCGCTAAAAGTGGACTCGGCGATGCAGGTGTCCCAGATGATCCGCAATGGCGAAGTGGATATCGCACTCCAGTTTGCGCTGGCGCCTGAACAGGGGGTAAATGTGGAACTGGCGCTGCCTGCACCGCTGATGCTGCTGATGTCTGACGATCATCCGCTGGCGCAGCAGTCTATTCAACTGGCGGATCTGCATCCTTTCCCGTTGGCGCTGCCGGAACCGTCGACCACGCTGCGCCAGCTGTTTGACCTCTCGTGCCGCATGAACGGCACTTTTCTGGAACCGACGCTGTGTTGCAACAACTTCACCACGCTGTATTACTATGCGATGAGCACGCCGGGGGCGGTCACCGCCTGTAGCTTCTATTCCGTGATGTACAAGTGTTTGCAGGAACCGATGTGTCTGAAACCGCTGAACATCAGGCAGCTTGACCAGCGTTCGCTTCAGATTCAAACGCTGGCAGGGAAAGCCCATGCGCCCCAGCAGCAGGCTTTTCTGGATTTCATGATGGCGGAGCTGCGTCAGGGGGAAGCGTATTATCTGAGCAAGGTGGCGACGGATGCGGCTCATTGACGTCGCGCTGATTTTACGTCTTTTTCACCCTCACTCCATCTCGATAATGTCGCGTTTTTGCTCGTCTTCGAGCTGGCGTAGGACGCGATACACCTGCGCCACGGCCTGAAGCGTTTCGCGTGGAATGTAGTGGCCCTCCGGCGTAGTGCGATAGAGCGTGCGGGTCAGCCAAATGAAGCGAATCACCGGAATGTCGGCTTTTTTCGCCTGCGCGATGAGTTCCTGCGCCGCGCTATCTTCCCGCTTAAACAAAATGCGCGGTAGCGGCGTTTTGCCGGGACGATAGTAAAGCCCCACCGCATAGTGCGTTGGGTTAACCAACAGCATATCGGCGTCTTCGACTTTCGCTTTGGGGCGCGGCGCGGCGGGTTCGTTCATCAATTCGTGCGCCAGCGATTTGCGGTGGCCTTTCATGTGCGGATCGCCTTCGGAATCCTTGTGCTCGTTGCGTAAATCCTCATGGCTCATACGCTGCTGCTTGAGAAAGAAATATTTTTGCAGGCCAAAATCCAGTGCGGACAGCACCAGCAGTGCTGTTAGCGTGGTACGGGCAATGCGCGTCAATAGCGCTTTCACCCCTTGCCAGAAACCGTGTAGATCGCCATAGGCTAATTCAACCAGCGCTTCCAGCTCCGGCACCACCACTTTATAAAAGACTGTTCCAATCACCACCGCTTTCAGGATATTGGTCAGCATTTCCAACAGCTTACGCATCGAAAACATCTGCTTAAACTGGTTAATCGGATTCAGCCGATTGAGATCGAGCTTCAGCGCTTCGGGTGCAAACAGCGGGCCATACTGGATCCAACCGCCCACCACGCGCAGCAGTACGGCGATCGCGGCCGCCAGCAGACAGAGCGTGCCCGCCAGCACGGCGGCGTCATGAAAGACTTCTTTTGCTACCTGCGCAAACGGGGCATCCAGCCGTTGCAGCGGCAGTTGCACCAGGGCTTGCAGTTTCCCCATGGTGCTGTCTGCCAGCGCCAGTACGCATTCCAGCAGGCCGACGCAGATCAGCAGTTTGGGTACATCCTGACTTTGCCCGACTTCCCCTTTACGGCGCGCGTCTTCCAGCTTTTTCTCTGTGGGCTTTTCCGTTTTTTCGCTCATCGGTTCCGCCTGATTAGCTGTTTGATGCCGTAAAAAGCAGCGGGAGCAGGTGCTTAAGATCCGGCAACCCCTGAAGTTTGTGGTCGCCTAAATACTGTAATACCGGCAGGTAGACGATGAAAAATGCCATTCCAACCAGACACTTGGCCGGAATAGAGAGAACAAACACCTGAAGCTGTGGGCTATACAGGCTGAGTAGCGCAATGCTGAATTCCAACAGCAGTAGCAGCGCGACCGGCGGCCCGGCGTACACCACCAGATGAGTGAAGGTGTCGGCCAGCAGACTGAGATAAACCTCAAATCCTTTTTCACCCGGCGCGGGCAGCCAGGACAGCACCGGCCAGATCTGGTAACTGTCCCAAATCAACTGCGTTAGCCCCTTCAGGCCGATACCGATAATCAGTAGCAGAATCAGGGTCTGCTTCAGCAGATGGCCGAGCGGCGTGGCGTCCGAACCCAGCGCGGGGTTGAGCTGGCCGCCCATGAGCGCGCCGCGCTGGTTATCGAACAGGGCACCGACGGATTCAAACAGCCAGAATGGCATCGCCAGAATCAGCGCGATAAGCAGCCCGACGATCAGCTCTTTCAGCAACAGGCCGGGCAGCATCGGCCAGGACAGCGGCGTCAGCAAAAGTTGCTGCTGTACGATGGGGGCAGGTAGCAGCGTCAGGGAAATCACCACGGCATTGCGCATCATGCCTTTCAGCACGTTGAGTGAAAAAACCGGCACCAGAATAAAGCAGGGATACAGCCGGGCGATGCCGAGCGTAATAGCAATAATAAAGTCGTAAACGTGCTGAATGGTGGCGATCATGCGGATTTATACCCCGGTCTGCGCAATCATGTTGAACGCGGTAATGGCCAACTGCATCAGTTCTACGCCAATCCAGCGCCCGCAAATCGCCAGCGTCAGCCCGACGGAAATCAGTTTAACGGCGAAAGGCAGCGTCTGATCCTGCAACTGCATCACCGCCTGTAGCAGTGAAATCAGTACGCCGACGATCACCGCAACCAGCAGCGGCGGCGCGGAGAGCAGGACGACCATCACCATGGCCTGACGGAAAAGCGTGATTATTTCCATCGCGGCCTCACAGGTAGCTGTAGAACAGGCCGTCCAGCAGCCGCGTCCAGCCGTTGACCAGCACGAACAGCAGCAGCTTTAACGGTAGCGAGAGCGTCATCGGCGCGACCATTTGCATCCCCAGCGCCAGCAGCACGTTCGAGACGATGAGATCGATGACGATAAACGGGATGTAAATCAGGAAGCCGATTTTGAACCCAGCCTGTAGCTCCGACAGCACGAACGCCGGAATCACCAGCAGCAGATTTTGCGTATTCACCTTTTCGGATAGCGACGCTGGCCACATTTGCAGGCTGTTTTCATGCAGATGGGTGAGGATATCCGGGTCAACGTTGCGTGACATAAAGGTTTGCAGCGGTTCCAGTCCGTAGGTCACGCTGGCCTGAAGCGACGTGATGTCGGTCATATCCAGCGGCTTTTCCTGCACGCGTTTGGTGATGTCCTGAAACACTGGCGCCATGACAAACAGCGTTGCCGCGAGCGCGATGCCATACAGCGCCATATTGGGCGGCACCTGTTGTACCCCGATGGCGTTGCGCGTAATCAGTAGCACAATCGCAATCTTCAGAAAGCAGGTACAGACAATCATCATCAGCGGAATCAGGGAGAGGGCGCCCAGAAAGAGCGCAAACATCAACGGGTCGAACGCGCCGGAGGTCATGGAGCCAACTCCGGTGCGGTGGCGTGCTCTTCATCTGCTATCGCGGCATGCTGCGGGGGGGCGGCAAAACGCTCGGTAATCTGTAACCCCAGTCTTCCTTCCACATCGATCAGATCGCCGCTCGCCAGGGCGGTGTCGCCGTGATACAGCCAGGCTTGCCCCGGCACCACGTCGCGCAGCGTTAACACGCTACCGCTGGCAAGATGCTGCAATTCTGTCAGCGTCATCGTCAGGCTCCCGCAACGAAGGTGTAAGGTGACCGGCAGCGGCGGTAAATTACCAGTGACAGTGTCACTTGTTGATGTGAATTCAAACGCCGATGCATCGGAATGCGGATCGGCTAGCATCGTGTCGGTGGTGGACGAAGGCATTGAGACAGTCTCCATGTCGGTAACGGTAAAGGTGTAGGGGGCGTGCCCGGTGAGCTGTAGCGTACCGTGCAGGCGCAGCGTGCCGGATGACAGCATTCCCTCGCCGGAGGGGGTAAACCACGGGCGGTTGGGGAGAATAAGATCGCCCGTACGTAAACGAAGTAATGCGGATAGCGGCAGCACGGCATCAGCCAGCGTAAGAGGAACCTCGATCGCCATTCCTGCGGGCAGCTCACGGCGCTGGCGGTGCCAGTCAGCGCGGGAAAACAGCGCCAGCCAGACGGCGTCAGCGGCCTGCATCCGGCTACGCACGCTAATACCGTTCCAGCTCACGCTGAGCCAGGCGCAGAGTGCAACGCTGCTGCCATGTTGCTCTCCTGCATCACGTGGTTTCGTAGAACGATTCAGCGGGTTAATTTCCCCGACAAGCGCCCGCAGTACGGGATTGAGTGACTGGTTGTAGAGTGTCCAGTACCACTCCTGAGCCGCATCATCGTCTTCGGTGACGGGCAGTAGCGGGCAATCCGACAGCAGGCTGAGCACTGGGAACGGATCGGTCAGTGAGATATCACCGATGTCGCTACGCCAGTCGCTGGCCTGTGCGGTGGACGATGCTTCCGCCAGACTGCTTTCCGTGGCCAGTTGAAGGTGCAAGCGGCCGACCTGTCCCTCACGGGTAAACGGCAGCGCGAGTCCGGTGGCCAATGTCGATCGAATACGCGCGTGTTGCGCGCGCAGGGTCGGCAGCGTTAGCCGCTTGATGTGCTGTAGATTCGGTTTCATCGCTCATACTCTCTGGCGTCAAAACGCAGGTTGATCGGGCAGTCCAGCGCGCTGGAGAGCGCATGGCGGCAGGCTTCGCGCCGATCTTTTAACTGGTGGTAACTTTCCCGACTGAAACGCAGGGAGATATCCCAGCCGCGCGGCACCAGCGTGGCTAAACGCGCATCGATATCGCCCAGTTGCGGCAGTTGCAGGCTAAAAGCAAACGGCGGGGCGCAGATGTTGTCCATTGCTTCAATCAGCTCACATTGCAGTGGCTGCCACTGTGACGGTGTCACATATTGTGGGCTGTCTGGCGCTTCACTCTGCGGCGGCGGTGGGCCGTTGATGGGATGGCTTGGTGACAAGGCAATTGGCGCGTCCTGATAAAACGCCTCTTCAAAACCGTCTGAAAACGTGAAGGCCTCCCAGAAATCCATGTGTTGCGGGTCGTCTACGCGAGAGGATTTACCGTGCAGCACGGCCTGCGCGTTCTGCGTCGCCTTGGATTCGGATGACGCAATCTGTCGGTTATTCATACGTGCTCCTGAGGTAACGTAAGCAGATAGTCAAGTTTTTCCACCGCTTTCTGGCACTGGCGGGTGGCATCTCGGGCGTGATCAACCTGACGCTGTTGGTCGCGGTGCTGCTGCTGTGTGGCCTGCACCTGCTGCGTTTCTGTTGCGATCGCGCTGAGTAAGCGCTGTTCGGCGGCCAGGCGTTTTTTCAGGTTTTCCAGCGTGTGGCGTTGCCCCTGCGTTTCTGTGGCAAACTGGTTGCGCTGTGCCTGGCTGGCCTGCCGCAGCAGCTCGACCTGCTGTTCATGATGTTGTTGCTGTTCCGCAATTCGCTTTAATTGCTGTTCTTCCTGCCGTTGTTGACGTTCGCTGCGGCTTAAACGTTGGCGGCGTATTGGCATCAGCAGGTTCAGCACGGTCTGTAACTCGGCATCACGTTCGGTGTTATGGGGCATAGCGGCTGACTCCGGCGAGCTGTTGTTGAATCACGCCATAAGGCATCGGTTCACGCATCGACTGACGCAGAAACTGCGTGATTTCCGCATGGGCATTGACGGCGGAATCCGTTAGCACGTCATGACCGGGCTGATATTCGCCGAGGCGAATCAGCATCTCGACCTGCTTGTAGGCTGCCATTAGACGTCGCACACCGCCGGCATGGCGGGTGTGATCGGTATCCACGACGTTACTCATGGTGCGGCTTAGGCTCGCCAGCACGTCGATAGCCGGATAGTGCCCCTGTTCCGCCAGCCGCCGGGCGAGCACAATGTGCCCGTCAATCAACGAACGTACTTCGTCGGCGACGGGGTCGTTCATGGAATCCTGTTCGATCAGAACGGAATAGAGCGCGGTGATGGCGCCGTCTTCCGTTTGTCCGGCGCGTTCAACCAGACGCGGCAGCAACGTATAGACCGACGGTGGCAGCCCGCCACGCCCCTGCGGTTCGCCGAGCGCCAGACCGATTTCGCGCTGGGCGCGGGCGAAACGCGTCAGGGAATCAATAATCAGCAGCACCTGACGGCCTTCGGCTCGGTAAGCCTCGGCGATGGCGGTGGCGGTGAATGCCGCGCGGGCGCGTTCCATGCTGCTGCGATCGGAGGTCGAGCACACCAGCACGGTGCGGCTGCGCAGTTCGTCGTCCAGTTCGTGATCGAGAAACTCACGCAGTTCGCGGCCACGTTCGCCAATCAGCCCGAAAACGATGGCGTCGCACGGCGTATTACGCGCCAGCTCGGCTAGCAGCGTGGTTTTACCGCAGCCCGCACCGGCAAAAATGCCGACGCGTTGCCCCTGACCGATGGTCAGCAGGCCATCGACGGCGCGTAATCCGGTGGGGAGCGGTTGGCTGATACGCGGTCGGGACGTCGGAGGTGGCGCGTCGCCCAGCACCGGCTGTGTGCGGCCTGTAGCATGACCGGGTTCGACAAACGCGCTCTCGCCATCATCTTCCAGCGCCCGGCCAAACCCGTCCAGTACGCTGCCCAGCAAACGTTCCGACACCTGAATGCAGTGCGGCTGATACAGCGGCGTCACGGCGGCACCCTGTGCGATGCCGTCCAGCGCTCCGAGCGCAGAGAGAAAGGTATTGTCCGGGCTAAACCCCACGACTTCAGCCATCATCTGGCTATCGTCCTGACGGGCCACCCAGCACAGATCGCCAATGCGCGCCTGCGGCAGGCTGCACTCCAGTAGGATGCCGCTGACGGCCATGACGCGGCCTTTTTTCTCCACGGGCGCATAGGCTGCCAGATGCTGGCGCTGCTGTGCGACCCACTGATCGAGCAGGGGAAAAGAAGAAGGTTGAGTCTGCATTACCAGTTCACCGTTATCTGTTGTCTGCCGCTGAATTCAATCTGGTGCTCATCAATTTTCACCAGACGCAGGTTGTCGATCTCATCGCCGATGAAAAAGCGCTGGCCGTCCGCCGTGACGACGTTGGCGCGGGATCCGCTGGTGACCTGAACGATCTGAAACGGCAGTTGCTCCGTTTTCAGTTGCGTCCGGTTATCCACGGACAGCGCGGTTCTATAACGTTGGTGGAGTTGGGCGAGCATCCGTTCCAGCTTTTTTTGATCGTCCGGCGTTAATTGTCCGGTAAGCGTGAGGCGATCCTGATACGCAGCCACTTTCACGGCCGCGCTCAGTTCCCGCTCTTGCAACATGATGCGCAGCGTGCTTTCCAGCTGTGGCAGGGTGCTGAGGGGTTTACGGGTATCCTGCGGCGGAGCGGCAGGCATCGCGACACTCTCTTGCAACTGCCAACTGCCGACCATCACCAACAGCAGCGCGCCAAGCAGCAGATAGCTGGCTTTGGCCCACAGCGGCAGGCGTGGCAAGGAAGTGGGGATAGGTGATATAGGATGAACCGGCGAGGCATCAGCGGTTACGACGTCTTCCGTGGGAGGAACCCTCTCCTCCGGTACCGATGCTGGCTCGCTTTCATCAGGCCACGGGGTATCGGCTGCCACGATGCAGAGCCAAATCTGCCCCAGCGCAAACGGTGTGCCAGGCGGTAGCGCTTCAATGTGTTCGACAGTATGGCCTTCCGCATTACATACGGTGCCATCCTGTGCGTTGAGCGCCCAGCCGTCAGCGGTCTTCTCCAACTGGCTGTGATACGGCGCTATGCCGGGATCGTAAAGCACGAGATCGGCATCATCGGCGGCGCCGAGGCGCCAGGCGTTGCCACAGAGCGGCAGCGCCGCACCGCGATGTAAACCAGTCAACACGCGTAATTCAAACATGGTGTATTCCTATGCGCTAAAGGGGTCAGGGGAGTCGTAAAGATCAAGGCGTCCGATGACGTTGATCGACAGCGTGGATTCCAGTTCGGTGAAGGACAGCACCGGAACGTGGTGAAATTCGTCCTGTAGCAATGTGCGCAGCGGGCTGCGCAGATCCTGCGCCACCAGCACCAGACTGCGCTGCGAGGAGAACGGCGGAAATGCCTGCCGTAGCTGACTGAGCAGCGTTGAGGCGTAGTCCTGCGTCAGGGCGAAGAAGGTTTCATTCTGCGTCTGGCGCAGCGCATCGCGCAGTAGCTCCTCACTTTCCGGCGTTAGCAGCCAGACGGCCAGACTGTTTTCGTCGCTGTACTGGTGGCAGATTTGCGATTTGAGCGCCAGACGCACGTAGTCGGTCAGCGCCAGCGTATCCCGTTCGTGCTGGCCGACTTCAATCAACGCCTCGGCGATAGGGCGCACGGAACGAAGCGGCACGCGTTCGGAAGCCAGCCGTTGCAGCACGCTGGCAAAGCGGGAGAGCGGCATGATGCGCTGTAGCTCCTGCGCCAATTCCGGTTGTTCGCTCTCCAGCCAGGCCAGAATGGATTTGGTTTCCTGCAAGCCGATAAACTGCGAACCGGTACGATGAATGGCCTGTTCCATACGCGCCAGAATCAGTTCATCCGCCGTCCAGCGCGGCACATCGTCCGGCTGCTGTGCGACGTGTGCCAGCGGCAACCAAAGCCATTGGCTTTCATCCCGCAATGTGTGCCCCGGTGTGGCGAGTGTGTCATTGGCCTGTGCGACAGCACCGCTGGCAACGGCCATCTGGTCGGTAACCAACGTGGCTTTCACATAGGGAATTTCATAAACGCAAAACTGAAATTCATCTTCCGCCAACCGATCGCTGAATTCGATATCAAAGGACGGCAGGGTAAAGCCAAAGCGATAAACCAGCCTGTTACGCAGGCGACGGATATTTTGCACCAGCGCCGCCGCGGTCGGTTGCCCCTGCCAGACCGGATGAAACAGCAGCAAATAGGCGCGCGTGGGGTTGAAACGCCGCAGATCCTGATAGCCGTTCTGTTCGGCAGGCATGTTGTCCGCTTCCGACTGGCTGGCATCCAACTGCCCCTGTTGTTTGATGCGCCAAAGCTGAAATAAGCCGCTACCGAGCGACGCCAGACTGATGGCGATAAACACTAGCGTTGGCATCCCTGGCAGCAGCGCAAAGCCAAACATGCCGATGGAGGAGATGATCCACGCTTTGGGCTGGCTGGTGAGCTGCTCCGCAATTTCGCGGCCAATATTGGCATCCACTTTTTGTCCGTCGGCCGAGACGCGGGTGATGATCATTCCGGCGGTCAGCGATATCAGCAGAGCGGGGATCTGGGCGATCAGTCCGTCGCCGATGGTTAATACCGAATAGACGTGCATCGCATCGGAAGCCGCCATGTTGTGCTGCAAAACCCCGATGGCAAAACCGCCGATCATGTTGATGAACACGATAACCAGCGACGCAATGGCATCGCCTTTGACGAACTTCATCGCCCCGTCCATCGCCCCGAACAGCTGACTCTCTTTGGCCAGATTCTCGCGCCGCTGCCTAGCCTGGTGGGCTTCGATTAATCCCGCACGCAGATCGCTGTCGATGGACATCTGTTTACCGGGCATCGCATCCAGCGTGAAACGTGCCGCCACTTCGGCCACGCGCTCGGAGCCTTTGGTGATCACCAGAAAGTTCACCACTGTCAGAATCAGGAAGATCACCAGACCGACCGCCAGATTCCCGCCCACTACATAGTTACCGAAGGCTTCAACGATATGGCCACCATCCTGTTGGAGCAGGATTTGGCGCGTGGTGGAAATCGAGATCGCCAGTCGGAACATGGTGGTCAGCAGCAGCACCGCCGGAAACGTCGAGAAGGCCAGCGGCTTCGGCAGATACATCGCGAGCACGATCAGCAGGGAAGAGGCGCAAATATTGAGCGCGATGAGCACATCGATCAGGCCGGTAGGCAGCGGGATGATCATCATGAAGACGATAGACATCACGATGACCGCACCAACGACCTCGGAGCGCTGCATCGCGCTTAGCGCAATGCGGTTCAGCCAGGTAATCAGCAGATTCATGGCTGCTCCTTATCCGAGTCGCGCGCATCCTGTTTTTGCGGCGATGCGGCGTCACGCGGCGCCCGTTCGTTATGCTGAGAATTATTGGCCTGTTGCTTTTCGTATTGGGCGATATCGCCAATCATGCCGCGTATCAGTTGTAGCGCCGTTTGCCGGTTTTTACTGTCTCGCCACAGCGGATGCGGCAGGTCGCTGACGAGTGGCAGCAGGGCGCTGAAAAACATCGCCTGATGCTGTACCTGTGTTCCGGCGACTTCCCGACCGAGATTATGCAGATCGCGGGCATAGGCACCGTTGGCGCTCAGGCCAATCAGACGGCGAGTCAGCTCCACGGCACCGAGCGTAAAGGCAGGCACTTTATTCGCCAGTCGCGTGAGTAGTGTCTGGCTGGATGACAGCGTATGACTTAGATGGCGGGAATCGTTGAGGTTGCTCAGCATTTTGCTGAGCACGGCTTTCGAGATAGAGGGTGTCAGCGAGGCGATATCCGCCGCCAGCGCCCGCTGCAACGTGCGCAGCCCAATGGAAAACGTCGCGGCATCAAAGCGTTCCAAAAGAGAGTCCAGCAGCGCACTGGCCGACTGCTGATGCACAATCTTCTGGTAGTACAGCTCACGCATCGCCTGTTTTTGTTCCGGCTGGGTGCTGAACAGCGCAATGGCCGTCGCGGTATTCAGACCGGCTCGGACTTCTGGCCCTTTCTCTTGATGCAACTGCTGTAGCGCATGCTCTGCCGCCGTCGCGAGTTCTGACGGCTGGGCAGATTGCTGCTGAATATGGCGCAGCAGGATATCGCCGCGCGCCGGATCGTTGCCTGCGGCTTCCAGCACCGCTTCAAGAGACGGCGAACCTTTCTGCATCAGCAGATCGCGCATGCGGCTCAGTTGCTGATCGAGCGTACTTTGCGACGGGTTTTCCAGCATCCTGAACAGTTCCGTCAGTTTCTCAATCCGCTCGACATTCGCAGTGGCGCGCGCCTCCGGCTGCTGGGCGATGTGGCGTCGATTCAGCGATTTACTTCTCCGCTCAGCCTGTTCGCCAAACGCCATTGCTACTTCTTCCATTGAGGTAGATAACGGCGAACCGGGAGACGCATGGTGCGAACTGGTCTGTTGCACTGCCGCTTGCGGCGCGGGATCGTCATCCACGACGACAGGGCGCGGCAGGGCGTTGCTAGAGGGAAGGACGGTCGGCATTTTGATCATGGTGTCATCCTGAATAAGTCGGCTACGTGTCGTGGTATGAACGTGCAGCGGTATGAATGTATTGCTATGTGGAAACAGAAAAGAATGGGTTCCCCGGCATGAAGTCATCGGAGCACGCTGAATGTGATGGCGGATAGAATTTGATGGCGAATTGAATTAAATGCCGTTTTACTGATTGCAATAACTTGCAATTTCGTGCTGTTGGCGTTGGCAAAAAATGGCACGATAAAAGATAAGTTGAAAAATAACTGATTAAAAATCAGTGTGATAAAAACAATTCCGGGCTGGCACAGGGCTTGCTCTTCCGTTTTTGCCAATAGGGCACAACAACGGAGAGTCAGCAAATGGAAATGTCTACCCTGAAACACATCGAACCGACCCCTTCGCTTTACCCAGCGCTTGCTGTCGATTGGGAACAGGTGTTTCGCCAACACGGAAAGAAATTGCATAACTTCATCCGCAAACGCGTTAGCAACCATGACGACGTTGAGGATTTACAGCAAATGACCTATCTGGAAGTGCTCAAACATCAGGATAAGTTTGCGGGAGCATCGCGGCCGGAGACATGGGTGTTCGGCATTGCCCTCAATCTGGTGCGCAACTATTTCAAGCAGGCACGACAGCGCGCGCTGGAAATGGGGGATGAGGTGCTGGAACACATCGCAATAGATCTCGATCCCGGTGCTATCACCGAAAGTCAGCGGGCACTGAAACGTGCAATGGATGCCATCGTCTCACTGCCTGAGGATACCCGTCAGATGCTGATGCAATTGCTGGATACCGATGCCAGCTATCAGGATCTCGCGTTGCAGTTGGAGATCCCCATCGGTACGGTGCGGTCACGGCTGTCTCGTGCCCGAGGTGCGATCCGTCAGGCTGTTGAGTCCTGACGGCGTTTCACGGGACGAAAGGATGTGTCTGCACCCACCGTTTTTCACTGACTGATGTGGTAACCGCCTTGTCCAAGGTGGCGGTTGCCGTTCAGTGAGTGGGTCACACGTCGTGATATCAGGTCGCATTTATGCCATTGCAGGGTTTCCTGTCCATCTTCTGGAATGTTGAGACGCCGTATTGCGCTACCTGCACGGCGGGTGGCTGCACACGTGTCTTAATTCACAATAAGGAGATGGCAATGATGTTCACCCAACCTTTTCGTTCCGATGAAAAAACCAAGGCTCCCGAGTTGGAGCTGGTGGATTTTGCATTTGGCCGCATTAAGGACGCGATTTATATCGTCAATGAAGATCAGCGTTTTTGTTACGTCAATGAAGCGGCTAGTCAGACGCTTGGCTACAGCATTACGGAATTCATGCATCTGAGCGTGGTCGATATCGACCCGTTCTGGGTCGCCGAGCATCGCTCACCCGACTGGTTGCAGGCGTATGAGTCGGGTGTGGGTACCACGTTTGAAACCCAGCACCTTACTCGCTACGGCATGACTATTCCCGTCGAGGTTAATCTCACGCATTTTCAACATAGAGGACGTAGCTACAGCATGTGTGTCGTCAGAGATATCAGGGAACGTAAACATATCGAACAGTTGGCCTACGCGCGCGAGCAGGAGTTTCGCGCGCTGGTTGAGAACACGCCGGATTTGATTATCCGCTTTGATCCCAACCTGAATTGCCTGTACGCCAATCCCGCCAGTTTGAAACACCTGGACTTCACCGTAGAGCAACTTCTGGGCCGTATGATTACGGAGTTAATGCCCGGCGTGGGGTGTGCAATCCGTATGGAACAGCTGGTTCAGCAGGTGGTTGATACCCGCAGCAGCGCGGAAGGCGAGGTCATGGAGTCGCGGGGGAGAGGCGATCAACGTCATCAGAGTATTCATCACATTCGCTGCGTGCCGGAATTTGATCAGCATGGCGCACTGGTGTCGATTCTGACCGTAGGACGGGATATTACCGCCATTCGTTATGCAGAGAAAAAGCTGGTCGACTCTCATATGCAACTGCGTCTGCTGGCGCGCCAGCGTGAGATTTCACGCGAGGAAGAGCGCAAGCATATCGCGCAGGAAATTCACGATGAACTGGGACAGCATCTGACCACGATCCGCATGAGCCTGTCGCTGATGCGCATGTGTTTTGCCAAAGAGAATCCCGATATGCAGACGCATTTGCAAAAGCTGATGCAGTTAGCCGACCAGACGATTCAGGTGGTGCGTAACGTGTCAACCCAGCTCAGGCCGAATGTCTTGAATATGGGGTTGACGCCCGCGCTGGAATGGCTGTGCGACGAATTTAACCGACACTACAGCGCAACCTGCTTGTTGCGCACGCAGGGGGAGCCGCTGGCGCTCAATGACGAAAGCACTACGGCAGCCTTTCGCGTCGTGCAGGAGTCATTGACTAACGTGGCGCGCTACGCCGCGGCTACACAGGTGCTCATCACACTGGATAACCAGCAGGACTGCGTGGTGCTGTGCATTAAGGACAACGGTAAAGGTTTTGATGCCCACGCCAAAAATAAAAACGCTTTCGGACTCATGAGCATGAAGGAGCGAGGGCGAATGCTGGGAGGCGAAGTCATCATTGAAAGTACGCCCGGGAAAGGCGCGCTGGTGCAGTTAACGTTTCCTAAAAATGGCGATACCCGTTAATGACGGGACAAGAACAACAAAAAGGAAGAAATGAGCGATGGGCAAATCAATACGTTTAATGATCGCAGACGATCACGTCATCATGCGTGAAGGGCTCAAGCAGATCTTTGCGCTGGATGAGTCGCTGAGCGTCGTTGCCGAAGCGGGAAACGGCGCGCAGGTGTTGGCGCAACTGCGCAGCGTGAAGCCCGATTTGCTGCTGCTGGATATGTCGATGCCCGGTATCAGCGGTGAAGCGTTGATTTCACGCGTGGTGGCGCAATATCCGCGTCTGCCGATTCTTGTACTCAGCATGTACAGTGAGGCGCAAATTGCGCAGCATGCGCTGAAGAGCGGGGCTAGAGGTTACATCACCAAAGACAAAGACCCGGAAGCGCTGCTGGCGGCGATTCGGCGCGTGGCGCAGGGCGCTCGCTATATCGACCACACGATTGCCGAGCAGCTGGTGTTTTCCAACTACACGGAGAGCGGGAGAGCCGAACACGATGTGCTGACGGCAAGAGAGCACCAAATCATGATTATGTTTGCGCAGGGGATGGGCATCAACGCCATTGCCAATGCGCTGGCCATCAGCAACAAAACGGTCAGCACCCACAAGGCGCGCCTGATGGAAAAAATGCAGTTCAGCACCAATGTGGAGATCGTTAAATATGTCGTTAGTAAGAAGCTTATTCCCTAGCGGCAGGCGTCCGCTGTGCGAAGCATAACAGATAAAAGGGATTCAACCGTCGGTGAATCCCTTTGCTGATGCTTACATTTTTCTAACGATATCTTTTCGTTTCCCTGCGTATTATACGAAAGCGTAATTAGCTGTTTTTACTTGTTTTGGCCATGTTTTTGTAGGCATTTCCCTACAACGTTATCTGGAATTCCTACCTGATGTTCAGCGATGCCTGATGGTTTCATTATTCAATGGCGGTAATGCTTGTCATCGTTCCATCTGAAATACCTTGGTGTGCGTTATGCGGAGAAATGCCACGGAGGTTTGGTGGGACACCCCATGTTATGGAAGGCAGTCAGTTAGCCCGTTTGGGCTCCAGGAGTAGTCAATGAATAATCATTACCGTCAGGACAGACAGCACGATTCTTCACTGGTGCATTCTTCACAAACGCATTCATCACCTGCGTATTCGTCATTCGAGAAGCCGTCATCAGCAGATCGTCGGGCACCATTAGGCCATCCCTCGTCTACGGCTGATGACATTCACTCATCGCTGTCGCCAATCATCAATGTTATTGCTCCGCTTAATGTCGACATCGTGCTTGAAGGTGAAACCGGCACGGGCAAAGACACGCTGGCGAATCGCATTCACCGACTGTCAAAATGTAGCGGCCCTCTGGTGGCGGTGAACTGCGCCGCCGTGCCGGAAAATTTGGCCGAAAGCGAACTGTTCGGCGTGGTCTCCGGTGCTTATACCGGCGCCAATCGTTCCCGTGCCGGGTACCTGGAAAGCGCGGATAAGGGAATTCTGTTTTTGGATGAGATCGACAGTATGCCCATGACGCTGCAAGCCAAGATGCTTCGCGTGCTGGAAAGTCGCGGCGTAAAGCGGTTGGGGAGCACCCAGTTCACGCCCGTTGATATGCGTGTGATTGTGGCGACGCAAACGCCGCTGCTGCAACTGGTGGAAAAAGGGCTGTTTCGTCGCGACCTTTATTTCCGTCTTGATACGGTAAAAATTCAACTGCCGACGTTGCGCTCCCGCAGCGATCTCATTCTGCCGCTATTTCAGCGTTTTAGTCAGGAAGCGGCGGTACGCCTGAAAATGACGCAGCCGCCGATGACGGCAGACATTTACGAACAGCTTCTGACCCACAGCTGGCCGGGTAATATCCGCGAGCTGAAAGCGGCGGCGGATCGCTGGGCGCTGGGGTTGTCGCCTTTGGCAGAAGTTCAGCCGCTGTTGCACCCGCGTCCTTTGCAACTGAAAGATCGGTTAAAGCGGATCGAAAAATTTCTGATTCAGGATGCGTTGCGCCGGCACGACCACTGCATTGACGATGTGATTGTGGAATTGGGGATCCCCAAGCGGACGCTTTATCACCGCCTGAAAGTGCTGAATGTGACGGCGCGAGAGAGGTGTGCTGGGGGCGGGGAAGCCTGTCAGGCATAAAGGCCAGGCGCCGAACGTTTATCTGTCGGGATACGGTGGGCAATGCTGGCTGACCTGCTTTTGACGGCAGGTCTGCGTTGAGGTTGCACCGGTTCTACTGGTACCGTTCTCGCTACACCATTTCTATCGGTGGGCATGGATAGCGGTGGATATCCGGTAGATCGTGCAGCGCCACCGCCTTACTGAAATACCATCCTTGAATAATCGCCGAAGGGCATTGTTGCAGGATGTAGGCGGCTTGCTCACGCGTTTCTACCCCTTCGATGATCACCGGGACATCCAGTTTTTTGATAAGGGTAAATAACAAATCCGCCATGGCGGCATTCACCGTGTCTGTGCCGATGGCGCCGGCGAAAGTCTTGTCGATCTTGATCATATCGAACGGTAAGTGGCTCAGGTAGTCGAGGTTGGAATAACCCGTACCGAAATCATCGAGCGCGATCTTATAGCCGGAGCGTCGTAGTGCCTCAAGGCCGTCAGCCAGTGCTTGATGCGACGTACTTGACCGTTCGGTTAGTTCCAACATGATACGCGATTTATCGATCGCCAATTCCTCACACATCTGCTGGAGGAAGCGGTGATAATCGGGCGAAACAATGTCGGAGACAGACAGGTTAATGCTAAGCAGAAACGGGGTTTCCTGCGTGAGGTACGGCTGCATATCCCGCAGCGCCTGACGGGTAATAATGCGGGTAAGTTCGGCTAAGTAACCCATGTTTTCAGCGATGCTGATGAAAATTTCTGGCGAGACATTGTCACCACGCTCATTCTTCCAGCGCGCCAGCGCTTCTACGCCAATAATCGCGCGCTTTGGCAGGCTGACCAGCGGCTGGTAATGGACATGCAGTCGCTGATGTTTGATTGCGCGTTTTAGCTGCGATGGCAAAGCATGGTGCCGATCGTCATAGAGCTGGTAGGACAGGGTAAAACTGGCACCGATGAGCGCCCCGAGAGAAAACAGGGCGGCGATGATATACCAGGGACGATACAAGATACCCGCCGAATCCAACTGCGCCAGTACGCAGATATTCCGGTCTGGCGCACAGAAAAACGTCTGACGTTTTCCCATGGTCAGCCACGCGTTATGCGGCTGTGGTGTCTGCTTAAATGCGGAGAGGTCGATATGGCCAAAAGTCTGATAGACATGATCCAGATTACGCGTGAGTAGCACCGCGCTGTATTCGGCTGGCGGATGAATGAAGCGGCGAAATGCCGCGGCCGCAGTGATCGTGACCACACCGTGGAGGCTTGCCATATCGGCGGTAATACGTGGGTCCACCACGTCTTTCATGGCGGTCCACAGTTGTACGCCCTCGGGCGTCGTCAGGTTTGGCGGCAGCAGATAAATCGGTGGGTTGAGGATCCCCCAGCCTGCGGAACAGATGAGATAGTTGTCTTTGATACGCCCGATATCGCGTAGATACACGGAATAAAAGGAGATCAGGCGTAACTCTTTCAGGTCGGCGCTGGAGCACGGCGCGTTGTTCAGCGTTAACACCCGGTTGATGGTCTCCCGGCCTTCATTCGCGACGGCGATGCCCTGATCGAGTACCTCCTGGCTATACTTCTGTAGCTGTGTTTGTTCCAGTCGGGCTAAAATGCCTTGCCCAATAAACAGCGCCAGCACCGCGCTGGCAAACGAAAGCAAAACAAGTCTGAACCACAATCCGGTATGGGTAGTTAAGTTGGGCATAGCGACCATTTGGCTGCGCGACGGGAATAGTACGGCATAGGTTCAGGTATCGCATCCTTGCCAGTGACACAGCGTAAAACGCTCCTGCAAATCAGAAACAACATACGGCCTTTCGGTAAGGTAATAACGCTTTTTATTATTTTAAAAGAAAATCTACGATAACTAACGGCCGGAAACACAGATAAAACCGGGCTAGTTCTTCCTCTTGAATGACCATTGCTGAAAGAATTTCCTTTCTGTTGGAACTCACTGACCCGCTCTCCCACTTAATGAATGAACAAGATGACTGTATGTACAGCATGACAGTTCACCACCGTAAACATTCATTATATTTGGAGATATATCATGGCTTTAGGACTTTCTCAGATTGCATCTCAGGCGGCTTCTCAGACTCTGGATACCGCGATGGCCGGTTCTCTGACGCGTGCAGCAGGCGCTCAGGCACAGAAAATTGCGCTGGATACGGAAAACTCCATTCTGGATGGTCAGATGGATTCTGCGTCCAAATCACTGAACTCCGGGCAGAAAGCGGCGAAAGCTATCCAGTTCTGATTGTGAGCGAACGAGCCGGAGCCTTGCTCCGGCTTTATTTTATCCGTCCGCGATGGAATCCACACCATGAAAATTAATCATGCCACTACGCTGTCTCAGTCGGGGGATGCTCCGCTGGCGGACAACGGCTCGTCTTTTTCCTTCTCCGCCAATAATCAGGATGTGTCCTGGTTTAGTGCGGCGCTGTCGTCAGCACCGGTGACGGCAGAAAGCGGTAATAGCCAGTGGCTGGGCGCGCTGGCGGAAAAATCTCAGGGACTGAACGGCGTCTTTAAATCCGCCGAACGCGATGTCAGCCAGTCGATGCGCTCGAATAATCCCAAAGATGTACTGGATGCGACCCGAACGCTGTCATCGTTCTATCTGGAAAGCCTGCTGAGCGCCAAACTGGTGGCGAAAAGTGTGCAAAGTCTGGAAAAACTCACCAACTTACAGTAGCGGCCTATGAAAATCGATAAGCGAGTGTTTCTTCTGCTGATCGGGCTATTGGCTGGCTGCGGCGAGCCGATTGAGCTGAATCGCGGGTTGTCGGAGAACGATGCTAACGAAGCGATTTCGATGCTCGGTCGCTATCATATCGGTGCGGAGAAACGGGTAGACAAAACCGGCGTCACGCTGGTGATTGATGCAAAAAACATGGAACGTGCCGTCAATATCCTTAATGCGGCGGGTTTACCGAAGCAGTCGCGTACCAATCTGGGCGAGGTTTTTCAGAAAAGCGGCGTGATCTCGACGCCGTTGGAAGAGCGCGCCCGCTACATCTATGCCTTATCGCAGGAGGTCGAAGCGACGCTGGCACAGATTGACGGTGTGCTGGTCGCGCGGGTGCATGTGGTGCTGCCCGAGCGTATCGCCCCCGGCGAACCCGTGCAACCCGCCTCGGCGGCGGTGTTTATCAAATACCGCGCCGAACTGGAACCTGACGGGATGGAACCACGCATTCGCCGCATGGTGGCCAGCAGTATTCCCGGCCTGTCCGGTAAAGATGATAAAGAGCTGGCTATCGTCTTTGTTCCGGCCGAGCCGTATCAGGATACGATCCCCGTTGTCTCGCTGGGGCCATTTACGCTCACGCCGGATGAAATGCGGCGCTGGCAGTGGAGTGCCGGATTGTTCGGTTTGCTACTGGCCGGGCTATTAGGCTGGCGCGTTGGCACACCTTACCTGCGGCAATGGCAGCAGAAAAAAGCGGGGGCATCGTCGTCACAATGACAACACAAGCACAAGGCTCAGGACGCGAATCAGGTGACGCCGCCGCGCTGACATGGCTGAATTGGTGGGTAAAGGATTGCCTGTTACAGGCCGATCCCAGTTGGTGGCGCGGGAAGGTGACGTTGCCTGAGGTACCGCAGCGGCGCGACTGGCTGTACGTGAATGCGGCGCAGCTTCATCGCCATTTTTCTTTGCCGCAGCGGCTGCCACCGGACCCGTTTTCTTCACTGATGCACGTTTCACTGATGCAGATAGGGGCGTTGGATACGGCGCAGCGGGAAACGGTATTGCGCCTGATGGCACGGGTGTGTCAGCCCATGCGTAACCTGGATCGCGCGGATGCGGAGGGCATATGGTGCGAGCGCTTGGCAAAGGCGCTGCGGCCGGGTTTATGGTTACCGGCTCCGATCATTTTTTCGGCGTCATCGCCGTCGATGTCACCTGCCGTTGGCTATCAGGATGCGTTGCTGCTGCTGCGTATCCGCTATGGTGAAGCGTGCTGGCCGCATCTGCGGCTGCTTTTTCCACGTGATGGGTACCGCGACGGCGAAAATCATGACCCTGTTCCGACGATGTCCGTGCCCGCAGCCAGACTCAATGCGCTGTGCGATGCGCTGATCTGGAAAGCGTCTGTACCAGCCTAGATTTCTCATACCGATCGCTTTTTATCCCCCTCCATTTCACTTAGCAAGGAAGGACGAAGCATGTTGATGACGAAGACGTTTGTGACATTACCCGGTGCCAGCCGTGATGAGACGGTGATTATCCCGGCGGAGCGGGTTGCGGCGCATCGGCATAGCCGAACACTCTGGGAAGAGGCCAATGCGCAGGCTGAGACGATCGTGGCACAGGCGCACGAACGCGCCAAAACGCTATGCACGCAGGCAGTAGAAGAGGCAGAGGCGGCGTTCTGGCAGCAGGCAAACACGTTACTTCAGGGCATTCGGCAAGACAGAACGCATCTGGAGAAGATCGTGATTACGCAAGCGGGGCAATTGCTGCGCGAGGCATTGGCGCAGTTGCTGGATAAAACGCCAGCACCGTCGCGCCATCATGCTTTGCTGCGGCAGTTACTCAAGCAACAGCAGGGGGAAAGCCGGGGAACGCTTTACTGCCATCCTACTCAGCTTGCCGATGTACAGAACTGGCTGGAGGCGCACGCGCATCTGGAATGGCGTCTCGCCAGCGATGAGGCGCTGGAGAGCGATGCAATGAAGCTGATAACAGCGCATGGCGTGATGTCGCTGAGCTGGCGGCAGGCGACAACGCAGCTCATTCCGCCTGAATATCCTGCTGCTATATGAAATGATCCTTGCCAATGGGAACTGCACACCGGGGTTAACCACTCACTATCAGGTCAATGACCCATTTTTAAGTCAACGACCAAACCTGTGTTGTGAAAAAACTACCTTATGAGGAGAGTGTGCGATGTCCCTTAATCCAATCCAGCGTCGTCTTGACGCACACCTGGTCGATTCGCAGAAACAACTGGATGATATTGCGCTGAATGTTGCCGAAGGCGGTGCCAGCCAGGCGGACAGCTACGCCTTTTTTGAAGCCAGTATGGATTATTCCAATGCCAGTTGGGCGGTCGGGCAACTGTTGAGCGTGAAACACGGCTTGGCAAAGGCCATCATCAATGACTTCAACTGAGTTGGCCGCGATGCTGGAGCGTTGGCTAAACGGCGGGACGTCGACGCTCAAGCTGGAGATTGACGGCGGCGCGGTGGCGATGGTGCGGCAGTCATCGGGTGTGGCATGCCGCGCGGCCATTCCGCTGCGTGCGTTGCCGGATGAACCGATGCTGGCGCGCGCATTGCAACTGGCCGATGCCGCCCACGCTCAGTTTCAGGATGACACCGCCATCCTGTCGCTCTCACCGCAGGACGAACAGTTCTGGCTATGGATGCGACCCGATGCTGACGACGTCATGCAGCTCTGCCGCAGCCTGGAAACCTTACTGAATCAACGGGACGTTTGGCTGAGTTTGCTCACGCCACGTGCGAAGGTGCCCGTTTCCGCTCCACTGAATTTGAACACGCTGGTTTTTTTGCAAGGAGAACGACATGCGTAAGGGACTGAAGCGTCATCGATCGTATCGCATTTTGCTGGTGGCCTATCGCTGGTTTTGCTGGGCGGTGGTGCTGATCGGGATTATCCCGGTGAACGGGATGATCTCGCTGGCGCACGCGGTCACACCAGCCGAATGGAATAAGGGGGCGTATGCGTATTCTGCCGAACAAACGCCGCTGTCTGCGATTCTGACGGATTTTGCCAACAGCCACGGTGTGGATTTGGTGTTGGGCAATATCGCTGACAGTGAGGTGACGGCGAAAATTCGGGCGGAAACCCCCGCGCTGTTTCTCGACAGACTGGCGTTGGAGCACCGCTTTCAGTGGTTTGTCTATAACAACGCCCTGTATGTCAGCCCGCAGGATGAGCAGGCATCAGTGCGTCTGGAGATTTCTCCGGATGCTGCGCCAGATATCAAACAGGCGCTCAGCGGTATCGGACTGCTCGATGCGCGTTTCGGCTGGGGGGAATTGCCTGAAGAAGGTGTGGTTCTGGTCACCGGCCCGCAGGCGTATATCGATCTGATCCGTAATTTCAGCCAGCAGCGCGAAAAGCAGGACGAACGACGCAAAGTGATGATTTTTCCGCTGCGCTATGCCTCGGTATCCGACCGGACGCTGCAATATCGCGATCAGAAGGTCACCATTCCCGGCGTCGCGACCATTCTCAATGAACTGATGGATGGTCAACGTGCGGCACCGGCGGGTGCCTCGGGGCCGATGCCTGTGCAGCCGGATACGGGCATGGAAGCGATGCGGGACAGTACGCGTTCGCTGATGACCCGGCTGGCCACCCGCAATAACCCTGGGCGCAGTGGTGAAGCGTCGGCGCGAGTGACGCTAAGCGGCAAGATTTCCGCTGATGTGCGCAATAACGCGCTGTTGATTCGGGATGATGAAAAACGTCGTGCGGAGTATCAGCAGCTCGTCGAGCACATCGACGTACCGCAGAATCTGGTCAACATTGACGCCATTATTCTCGATGTGGATCGAACCGCCCTGTCGCGGCTGGAAGCGAACTGGCAGGCGCAGCTCGGCAATGTGAGCGCGGGCAGCACCATGATGATGGGGCGGAGCACCCTGTTTGTCAGTGATTTCAATCGCTTCTTCGCGGATATTCAGGCACTGGAGGGGGAGGGAACGGCCTCGATTGTCGCCAACCCTTCCGTGCTGACGCTGGAAAATCAGCCCGCGATTGTCGATTTCAGCAGGACGGCGTTCATCACCGCGACGGGGGAACGTGTCGCGGACATTCAGCCAGTGACTGCCGGCACCAGCCTGCAAGTGACGCCGCGCGTGGTGGGCGAAGGAACACAGCGTAGCATCCAATTGGTTATCGATATCGAAGATGGTCAGGTAGAGACGGGACGCGAAGGAGAAGCGTCGGGCGTGAAACGAGGCACGGTCAGCACGCAGGCGCTGATTGGTGAGAATCGTGCGCTGGTATTGGGTGGTTTCCACGTTGAGGAGAGCGGTGACCGCGATCGTCGCATTCCGATCCTCGGGGATATCCCGTTGTTGGGGAAACTGTTTACCTCGACGCGCCATGAAGTCTCCCGTCGTGAACGTCTGTTTATCCTGACGCCGCATCTTGTCGGCGACCAAACCGATCCCACACGCTACGTTTCCTCCGCCAATCGGCAGCAGTTAAACGGCGCAATGAACCGCGTCGCGCAGCGTAACGGTAAAACGGATCTCTATAGCCTGATTGAAGGCGCATTTCGCGATCTCGCCAGCCGTCAACTTCCCGCCGGATTTCAGACCGGCAACAACGGCGCGCGATTGGGTGAGGTGTGTCGCTCGCAGTCGGGCCTGATCTACGACAGTTCGCGCTATCAGTGGTACGACAACGGCCAGGTGCGCCTGACCGTCGGCGTCGTGCGCAATGGCGGAACACAGCCACAGCGTTTTGATGAAGCTGCTTGTACCAGTAGCCGTACGCTGGCGGTCGCCGTGTGGCCAAAAACGACGCTGGCGCCGGGGGAATCCAGTGAAGTGTTTCTGGCGTTGCAGCCTGCGCTCGCTTCTCAATCCGCCCGACGCCCTGTGCTGACATCCCGATAGCGGCCTCCACATTAACCAAGGACATTCTCATGAACGAAAAAGCACTGTCCGTCGCGCTGATCGCGCTTTTGCTAAGCGGCTGCACTGCACCGCGGCAGGCCGCTAACTGCGCTTCCGTCACCTGTCGTCCGCAGCCGGAAACGCGACAGCTCATCATCTGGTGGCAACCCGATTTGCGCAGCGGCCCGGCGGATTACAGCAGGGTCAGCGTGGATGAATGAGCCAGCGGCGGTATTCGATAATCAGCATGACTTCTTCACGGCACTGGAAACCACCTCAATGGCCTGTTGGTTAGTACAGCCAGGTGTCACGCTGTGCTTTACGGCGGTGTCGGCGCGGCAGGCGGTGCTTATCTTAATGCTGGCGCCTGCCCGACATTATCCCGGAATGCTACGGCAAATTTTACAACGCCGCTTTCTGGAGGCGGATGCACTGGCGGCCTGTAGCCTGAGCCTGGATGAACAGCAAAATGTGCGGTTACGCCGCACATTATCCACCGTAAGTGAGTCGGCCGCGGTGCTCGATGAACTCTGGCGCTTGGCTGGCCTGCCGCCGCGCTGAAGGGTGAAAAAGTCGTGTGTTTTCGTGCATAAGACGGGAACCGGACAGGCAGGAAAATCACTTAATGGGGGAGTGTCACAATCACGCGGGCTAACCGCACATCCATTGGCGCTTTTATAACCCATTTACTCATTGAGGAAACATTATGCTTAATTCTCTTGGTGGCGGTACTTCTTTGCAAATTACGATCAAGGCGGGCGGTAACGGCGGTTTATTTCAATCTCCGTCTTCACAAAATGGCGGTTCGCCATCGCAGTCGGCGTTTGGTGGCCAGCGTAGCAACATCGCAGCACAGCTGTCCGATATTATGACGACCATGCTGTTCATGGGCAGCATGATGGGGGGCGGTCTTGCCGGTGGACTCGGCAATAGTCTCGGCGGATTGGGCAGCAGCCTGGGGGGATTAGGTGGCAGTTTGCTAGGCGGTGGTTTGGGCGGCGGTCTCGGTAGTAGCCTTGGCGGCGGCTTGGGCGGGGCGCTGGGTGCCGGTATGAATGCCATGAATCCATCGGCCATGATGGGCAGCCTGCTGTTTAGCGCACTGGAAGATTTGCTGGGCGGCGGCGTGTCGCAGCAGCAGGGTGGGCTGTTCGGCAACAAACAGCCGTCGTCGCCGGAAATTTCTGCCTACACCCAAGGTGTAAACGATGCGCTGTCCGCGATTCTGGGCAACGGTCTGAGCCAGACGAAAGGGCAAACTTCACCACTGCAACTGGGTAATGGCGGCCTGCAAGGCCTGAGCGGTGCGGGCGCATTCAATCAACTGGGCAGCACGCTGGGAATGAGCGTTGGGCAAAAAGCCGGTTTGCAGGAGCTGAACAACATCAGCACGCATAATGACAGCCCGACCCGTTACTTCGTAGATAAAGAAGATCGCGCGATGGCGAAAGAAATTGGTCAGTTTATGGATCAATATCCTGAAGTCTTCGGCAAGCCGGAATACCAGAAAGATAACTGGCAAACGGCGAAACAGGATGACAAGTCCTGGGCGAAGGCGCTGAGCAAGCCGGATGACGACGGCATGACCAAAGGCAGCATGGATAAATTCATGAAGGCGGTCGGTATGATCAAGAGTGCCGTTGCGGGGGACATCGGTAATACTAACCTGAGCGCACGCGGCAACGGTGGCTCATCTCTGGGTATTGATGCGTCCATGATTGGCGACCGTATCGTCAATATGGGGCTGCAAAAGCTCGCCAGCTAAAACAAAAACGATCGGGAGCAGGGCGGAAGCACTGCTCCTTGTTATTTGCTCTAATGTGATTATTTCAATTTAAATCAATCAGATTGTTTCGTTTAGTATTTTTATCATTAATTCAGGTTGTTTCTTTATATATTACAATGGCTAATAATTTACACTCTATTCTCTTTGATAGGTATGCCATGCTGTGATATGCTGTTCTAGTGACTATCGTAAAGTGATAATCATTGTGAAGTCTATTATTTAGACTTTGTTGACCGAAAAGTTTTTCAAGGTTTATTTATAAATGCCCTACGCTGTCATCAAATCTCTTTCTCTTTGCGCGTTATTTGCAATCCCAGCGATTGTAAATGCAGATGAGCTAAAAAATATATCTATTACCGGTTTTTTGGTTGAGTCAACATGCATGACTCAACAATTAAACGAAAAAATAAATATCCTATGCATGCAGAACAATAAAGTGAATGAAAAAATAAATATTCAAACTCTTCTTTCAAAAAGTGTGAGAAATATCTTCCCAATCAAAGGTTCATTAATTAACACAGTCTCATTGAATTATACTGATAGTATGATGAAAATTGCAGTTTTAGAAATAAAGTATAAGTAACACTAATTGATATAAGTGCAATTCTTTAGTTGTACACCTGTATTGATGTTTCCGAGCTTTTATCTATTAACCGATATTCCTCGATGTCAATTTATTCATGGAAATGCTGATGCATTGATATAGCCAGCATTTTATGTCCTGAGTTTCATTTATAATTCCATTAATAGGTGGGATTCCCGTTTTTTCTTTACGTTCGGGTTGAACAAGCTTCCAAATAGTGATGCTCAGCAAATCGATATTTGAGCATAGTGGTCGACGCAGCATGATATAATTAGTATGTTATGATATCTCTAAATTGAATATTTCTGTTTATCGGAGTGCACACGCCTGAATAATAAACCCAAGTTAAATTTTTATTAAAAAACAGCCTAGAAAAGGCTGTTTAAAATAACTTCCTAAATTTAAATTTAATGGCTGATCAGATTTCTACGCAGATCAGCTGATGTAAATATATAAAATTCTATGTATGAGAAATATATTGATAAGTAATCCTCAATTAGTTTTTTGAAAGAGGAAGTGGTTTCGATGTTATTTTTATCGTATCTTTTAAAATTTCCAAATTCATTTAGTTTATCCAACAATCGTTTTATTTGAGTTCGTGAAACTGAAAATTCGCAAGCTAACTCGTTAGTAGTATACTTAATCGTGCCATTAGATTGTTCAGATTTGATATAAAGATAAAGTAAAAGAGAGCGACCACCATCTTTATCAATGTAATAATCTATTTCTGTATTGATTTTTTTATAAGTAACACCATTAAGAAGAGGCACTGATATACCATAAAAAAACTCACTTAAGAATGACTTTTTCTCTATTTCTTCAAAATCAAAATTATACTCTGGATAAAGTTTTTTTAGAGGTGAAACCATTGCTGATATGTAAACGGTTAAGTCTTTCATACCTTTTTTAGTTATCTCTAACTTGATATTTCTTCCATCACTTTCGTCTCGTATTGCTTCTATTCTTCCCGATACTCTGAGTAAGGAAATGATTGCAATTATTGTATTTTGACTAGATATTAAATTAGTCTGACAAAACTCTTTAATAGATTTTAAAGAGCTTATTCTCTGTGTGAAAATAAAACAACAGGTAATTAGTATAATATTGAATCTGGATTCATTTAACACATATTTATAGAAAGTCGGTTGATTGATACGTTGCTCACTATCATTTTTATAGAGCTCCGATACTGCGGAAAAAAAATTTTTGTTCTTTCTGATTGACTTCGAATTTAATAATATTATTTCTTCAATTTCATTTTTAGACATAATGTAACCCCATGAAAAAATTAAAATATCATATTTTGATTGAAATGTAATTAAAAGGTTGGTTTTTTTGATGGTTTTTATGAGATTTTTATTTACAGATTAGCGATGGGGTTATTTGACTCAGTGAACTGATGTTGGTGAAAACTTTAAAGTAAAACATGTCGAAAAATCTAAAGTAAACTTTTTCTTTTATGAAAAAAACGCCCAATATCATCAACCAACCAATATTCAATCGAACTTATATTACTTGTTTTTTCATCATAATTAATTGGTATTTTCTTCAAACTCCTTGGCAGTAAAGTTAAATTCATGTTTTCACTGTTCTTAAGTGATATGACCTTACGCCCATCATTGTTTAATAGAGTAACAGATGTTAGGCTGGCGACATATGCTTCTGGATTTGAGAAATTCAAATTTATGACGCCATCACTTTCTTTAACTAATGATACTTTAATGTTATCTAATTTTGTTAATAAATCATTCTCTTTGATCATTAAACTAATTGGTCGATATATAAGTTTTATTTGCGTAAGCATGGATAAGGTCACCTCATTTTCGGTTTGGGATTTTTTATTAACGGGAGGGATTTCAAGAATATTTATCCAAAAAAGACTTTCCCGGTCTGTAGGGAGATGTTGAGGATCTCCAGAATAAATTATCTTCATTTCACTTAATTTTAGCGGTTCCATTCTTGCTGTTGCCGGTGTAACTACAAAAGGGGTGTCTGTTTGCTCAGGTTTTTTGTTAAACTCACCGTCATCGACCCATAATTGAACGACAACTGGGTATTTATTCGTGTTAACTAAAATAGAGGATTTTATAGTATTCTTTGCATCAAAAATCACTCGGCTGGTTTCTGGGATTACACCAGAAAATACAATGGCGGGGGAAAATAGAAAATAAAGGAAAAAGCAAATCTTCATAATTATATCCTGATGTATTATTTATGGGTAACGAATCAAGACCGTAGCGGTGGCCTTTATCTTTCCAACGGTAGTATTTTCACTGGGGAGTTTAGTTAGTGTAGAAATATAAGTTTTTTTGTATAATGTAGTTGCATTAATTAAATCTCTACTTACTACTGTACTGGCACTCATAATAGGATCCCATCCTGCAGATCGCTCTTCTTCAAGACTGACAAAACTTTTGCAATATGAAGTGTTACCAGATACCGTTGCCATACAGCCATCCCAGCTAACAAAATTTAAGCTATAACCGTCTGAGTTCTTCAATTTAATCCCTACACCTTTTGCCATATTGTCAGAATCATAATCATCTGAAACCAAATAAGTTACGCCACCTGTGACGGAATTGATAAGCCCCAAACGTTGGGCATTATTAAAGGCTGATAGTGAAGGTTGTAATCCAACCGCGATTGCAGAGGTACTGACGGTTTTATTCATAGTATCATCACATTCTAGGGTTATATCAAAATTTCTGGAAACTGTTTCTCCAGCATTAATTTGGCTTACTGTCATGGTTGGGAATATCACATAGGGTGTCGTCGTTCGAACGACACAGCTTGGGGTGTAAGAAAATGTAGCCGCAGGACTGCCATTTAAACCAATAGGAACAGAGTAATCCCAGGCCCAAACATCTTTATTGGAGTCTAGACCAACATTAACAACATATCCTCCTGTGCCGAGTAAATTAATGTATCCACTAGGCTGACCACAACCAGCAGCTAAACCATTCACTGAGTAATAATCTGCCGACCATACCTGATTGACGTTTGTGGTCTGGCTTGTTGGAATGATGGTTTCATTACCTGCTCCATGGCAGTATGTCGCACCGACTTTATTACCATTAGCATCTATTGTTTCACCATATGCCTGTGACCATTTAACCAAGGTAGCAACTACTTTAGGGATACTTTTTTTTCTTATGACAAATCCACCGTCAGAGGTGTCCTCGGTAACAACTGCAGTTGCACTCTGTCGCCAGATTCTGGAAAAGACCTCGCCAGTATCAGCCAAAGTCAGTTTGATCGCCACATAGGGGAATTGAGTCGCGAAAAATCCCGGATTGCCAGGAATCTCATAAAAACCACCAATACGACTATCACCATTAGTAGCAAATGCCCATGCCAATCCTTTCTTATCGTTCTGGGAAGTACATTTTAAAATAATTGCCTCGTCACTGAGACCTGCTAAACCTCCCCGAGTAATAGCGTTATAATTAGATATCCCGGTAGCTAGTACAGTTCCTATCGGCTGTAAATAACTGCTTGTAATATTAATGCGGCCTACTCCAATCGATGCAGTATCATAATCATAACCTGTAATCGTCCTTCCCATTATTCCACTACATGAAGCATAGGCTGGAGATAAAAAAAATGCTGTTAATAGTGCTATTATGTTACTGATTGTTTTAATGATGTTAGTCACGGTCACCTCCAATATTAAAGACATGGTACTGATATTTTTATGAGGTCTTGATTTATTAACTCAGGACTGATGGAGTAATTTGCCAGACAGCTTTCATCAACATTATCACCCCAGACAGCTTTTACTTCTGCTTGAGGGAGTGAAGTACGAAAATACGCCTTATTATTTTGGCCAACGATACCAATTTCTTTACCAGTATCATCAATAATCACTGCGCCAATTGGGATGGATATTTTATTTTTTGTCATCAATGTAACTAACAGTGGGTATCCTTGGTTTGTTTTAAATTTTAACATCACTGCTGAACCTGCGTATGGTGCTACTCTTTGTTCTGACGACTCTATGTCGACATTATTATTGAGCAAACCATCAGAAGTAAGGCCGATAGAGTTATATCTATAAGGCATCAATGATGGAACTAATGCATAACCACTGCTATTGATAGTAGCACCTTGACCATTATAAATTTTTGCTCCGCTAGCATTTTTTGCCTCGACAATACCAAACGTATTGCCTAAATATGGCCCGAACAGAATACCGCCAGAATGTGCAACGACGGCACCAGTTACTCCCATACCTAATTGAGTATAATTGTCACCTTTGGCACTGTTTACACTTACCGATGCCTGAGAATATTGCTTATTAAGGTTAGCGGAATAAGCTGTTTGATGGCCGCCCTCACTATGATTAACATTAAGGTTATAGCTATAAGGAGAGTGTCTATCGCCAGCGCTTCCACTCAGCGAAGTTTGATATTGATTACCATTTCTTTTATCAAAATAAGCTGAACTGGAAACCGACTTCGTCATATCCCCTAGTGGAATGTTAAAAGTTAGCATAGTCACTGTATCATAATTTGATGACATACTCCTATCAGGGTAATAAATACCATTTTTTTGCCGCGATAAAGATAAACTTGCATTGACTCTATTGAGAAGTGTCTTGTTGTAATTTAATTGATAGTAAAGATCTCGTGCACGCCCACTATTATATTCTTGAGTTGAGATTGAAAAACTGAGATTGCCAAATTGATCTAATGGTTGATAAACGGAAGCAGTTAGTCGGTATTTTTGTAAGTAGGTATTTGAGTTCCATCTATTTATTGTTCCGTTACTTACATAATGTTTTTCATAGATAAAGTCACTAAACTCTCGATAGCCTGCTGTGGAATAACGATATCCGGCTAGTGATACATTTGTACTGGTTGGTTGGAATGTTTTAGAATAAGTGAAATTTGCCATGCCACCTTCTCTGACACCATACTCGCCACCAAGATTTGCTGATGAAAATGTACCATTAATACCAAAGGCACCAAAACGTGTAGAAAAAACACTGCTTAAAACACCAGCTTTGTAATCATTGGCTAACCTTGCGCCACTGCCAATAGTTATGAAATTATTTAAACCATACTGAATTGATGAATCAATGAAATCCTCATCGATGACAAGATTGCGTGTTTTTCCTGCTGATGCTGAGTATTTTATTTTACCAGGACGAATTGAATCGGGTACGGCAGAAAAAGGAACCAAAAAACTAGTTCTAGAACCGTCAGATTCTATAACTGTAACATTAAGATCCCCATTATAACTTGTAGGATTTATGTTTCTGATGACAAACCTTCCTGCTGAGACAGTGGTTTGATAAATCAATGCATTATTTTGCCTGACTTCTATCAAAGCATTGGTTTTTGCAATTCCTGATATTGTTGGCGCATAACCTTGTTCAGCCACAGGATACATACGTTCATCTGAAGATAGCTCAATACCATTATAACCAAGACCGCCGAAGAATTGCCCGCTGGTATTTATTTTTCCGACCACTACATTACTTTTTATTTCATATATTGGTCTTTGAAAATAGCTTGAGATATTGTTCCATGTGGCACTATTGCTTTTGCCATTCTTGTAATTGCTGGTGTTGTAATTATAGCTTGATAGTTGGCGAAACTGCCATAGACCTATATTTAAACCGGAGTTTAAGCTTAAATAACTATAATCACTTTCTCCCGAATAAATTCCAGATTGTTTGTTATGGAAATAGTTAGCCACGTAGTTAGAGAAAAAGACACTTTCTCCTCTATTTAAAGCTGATTCGCTTATTTCACCATTTTTATTTTTAAGCACTGCTTGCGCTGCGATGAATTCTAAAGCAAGATCTGAATTGAGCTTCACTGTCGCTTCGGAGGTCAACTCCGATAGTTCTACGCATGAGGTTTTCTCATGAAGCGAGTCAAGTTTTCTTATGTAGATTTCTTCAAATCCAGCTTTTTCTAATATTGTCTTTGACAAGCATGTTACTGTTTTTTTATTGCGCTGAATCAACGTTACATTATCTTCTCCAACGAGCAGTTTATTCATTATAATCGGTGTGTTATTATAGTTTCCAGGTAAGGGGGAATTTTCGGTAGTAAGTTGTTCTAATACACTCTGGCTAATGTTACTTCCCCTGAACATCCTCTCATCAAAAACTAAATTTTCATCTAACATACTATCTTCAGCAACAGCGTTTACTTGCACTACTGTAAGTAAAACTAACGTCAGAATTTTTTTTGTCAGATTAGATTTAGTTTGTTTTTTCATTTTGATGTTATCTCATAGGTCGATATTCCACCTAGGTCGTTGATAAGACCAATATACACCGTAAGTTTTTTTTCTAATTTATATGGTTTTACTTTAAATTGCCGAGCACTGAAAGGATGAATCATATTTAACTCTTCATCTGGCACTGAAATTAACTGGTTTGAATTTTTGCTGATGACTATTTTAGTTGGTGTGACATAAAAAGGCGATTCATTAAGTACAGTAAATACTCCCATGTTTAGCTGGCTTGTATCTATTTTTAAATATGATACTAAATCATCAATTTTATACGTCAAGTTGGCTGGTCGATAAAAAAGTTTTACAGTGCTTTTATAAGACACCAAGAGTTTATTTGCTGTTTTATCTGATGCAGGTAGTTGAACAAAGTGCAGATAAAATAAAGACTCTTTGTTATCTGGCAAATTCTCTCCGCTAAACATCAGTTTAACGGATTGCCCCTTATTAGGGTCAATTCTAAAAATCGATGGGGTAATAATGAATGGTGCATCATTGGTATTGGGTGTTTGTTCATGGTGTGTCACCCATAAATTTATTATGCTGGGAACTGTATCGGAGGATCTGAATTTTAAGTCAACTGACTTCTTATTTGATTCATAAATAACCCTTGTGCCAACAAGAACCACTGAGGAGTAAGATGTAGACGTTGCTAAAATAAATAAAATCAAGACTATGCTTTTTATATTAAAAATAGCACTCATACACGTATCCTAGATATTTTATAAGGAGATGGCGAATAGCCATCTCCTTCATTAATGATTAATTGTAGGTCAGTGCATATTGTAATTGAGTCTGTACTTTCCCGACGCTGGCGGCTCCAGTTGCGTAATACTGTGCAGTGAAAGGAAACTCTACAGTATTCGTACCTGTAGGAAGATTAACCAATGTTGGTGTTGTGTACTCACCAGACGTAAAGCTGATGACATTCGAAGCATTATTGTAGTTATCGAGCAACTGAATAGACACATTGCTTGCGGCATTGGTCGTTGCAAGGTTTTCTAAGTCTCCGTTACTGGTTGTTGAAACGGGAACAAGCCTCATCCCTACGGTCTGTTCTGTAACTGCAGTACAACCACTTACCACAAATTTAAAGGGGGTCTGTCCTGCAATATCACCAGACTGTGACAACTCACTGGCTGGTGTGGTTGGAAGAAGGACGGAAATGTTCCCTGTTGCTCCATTGACTGTAACATTACATGTAGAGTCAGATATTTCACCTAAAAAGGTAACGGTATTATCCGCATATACTGCGAAAGGTAACATCAGAGCAAGGCTTAAAGTTGTGAATTTCATATACTAGTCCTCAATTGCTTTTGGATAAATATAATAGAATTACAAGTAATTTCTGACTTTCAGTGCTAATTCCATCGTCTTTTAAATAACCTATCAGGGAGGGGGGAAGCATCATTCCCTCCTTTGATTTATTATGGATTGCGTGGGTGTTATTTTTATTTTTAATGAAAGACTGCTGTTATTTTAATCATAGGAATCTATGTCAATAACACTATTATTAATTCTTATCTTGACTTAATTATGTATCAATAATGATATATGTCAAACATACACACAAAAAAGTTCATTTTTTAAATAAAAATCAATATACCATTGATTGTAAATGATTTTTTTTGGTGTTTTGCTAGTTTTGGGCTGTTTTGTTTGAAATTTGTTAATGAGTTTTTTCCAAAAATGATAGTCTAGTATGATTGTTGTTGTGTGATTTGATTGATATGGTTTTACATGGAATTAATTAGGATTCTTATTTTTAATATTTTCCAAACTAGATCTTGGCTTATGACTATGGAAGGAAAGAATACTACTTATTCATCATTATTTCCCTATCGATGGAGAGCATGTAATCGTTTGCTTGCTCATAAAAAATTCAGGTAATGTCGAATAAAGAAAATATCACTCGTGGTAATTATTCCATTTTTTAGAGCCGGTAATCAATTAAATAGAAAAAGCCAGCACAGGTGTTCCTGGCTGGCTTTTCCCCGGTGCGGTATGGCGCAGGTGTTACCGTTGGCGTACCGCAATAAAGCGATCGGCTATCAAACGGGCGACCCAGAACGAGGTCTGTGCCACGTCGCTATGTAGCCCGTTTTTAGTGTGGATGTCGGCCTGGTGCAGAAAATCTTGCTCCAGCGAATCCACAAAGGCGTCGAACTCGAACTCACCCCGTCGCAGCGACCCTGATTGGCTAAGTACGGTATTCAACTTTGCTCTTACCAGATGGATAGCCTGAGTGAAGGCTTCACGTTGAGCCGGCGTAATGTATCCGCCTTGTCGGGCGAGATCCGCCCAGCGGGTAGGGGACTGCGGTGTCATCGTGTTTGGCATCTTAATTCACCTGCAAGTTGGCGGAATCCGGCACTTTGTAGTGATTATTGACATTCGTCAGGTTGATATTGCTGCCTTTGACGTTCAACCCTTCACTGTCGCTTTTCACAAACGAGAATTTGCCGTTTTCTGCGTCAATGTTGCTCAGGTTCAAGTTCCAGTTACCCTGTTGTCCACCGTTGGTGCGAACGAACGTACCGAAATCTTTCGCTTTGAAATTATCGATGGTCAGGTTGGCATCCGCGTTTAACTGGAAGATCTTATCGGCAGCACCCTGAGCGCTACTGTTGGTGATCTCCACGTTGGCTGGCTTACCAGTATTGGATTTCACTGTCAGCGCATCTTCACCCACGTTGGTCCAGTGCACGTTATCTATTTTGGCATCGCCGCGAACGTGTACGCCATCCGCTGCGTTATCACCAAACACCACGTTTTTGAGGGTCGCGCCCGGAGCCAACTCAAATACCGGTTTCTGGCCTTCAGCCTGGCCACCGTCGCCTAGCTTGCTACCCGCAGTGAAGGTTTTACCGCCGCCGTCAAAGACTTCGCCGGGGCCGACTTTAATGGTTTCATTTACTACGGTAGCATCACCGCTGGCTGTTGGGAAGGAGACTGGGCCAGCTCCCGCGGTTGAAGCGGCAGGCGATGCCGCAGAACCCCCACCAATACCGGCTGGGGCTGCCGTTAGTGGTGCAGACGTACCGCCGCCGTTACCACCAACGGGTGAAGAGGGCGCTGAGGGCGCTGAGGGCGCTGAGGGTGCAGCAGGTGAGCCACCGCCACCCGCAGACGGTGCAGCAGGCGACCCGCCGCCGGATGCAGCCTGTGGCGCGCCCACTGATGGTGAGCCACCACCCTGAGACTGGCCGCTACCTTGCGGCTGGCCGAATTCACCTTTCTGGGAATCCATCAGATTGCCGATTAATTCCAGCAGCGCTTTTAACAGATCGTTACCGCTCAATTGGCCGCCGCCGTCTGCCGTTGGGCTGATGGCATTATCTAATGCACTGCCAGCCGAATCTTGCAGCAGGGAACGACTCAGATCTTCTGGATTTTGCGTGCCGCCTGCTCCACCCGTGCCGGATGAACCCGCCAGCGGTGAGGCACCGCCGTTGCCGCCTGCCGTCCCCGACGAACCGGAAGACAGTGGATTTCCTGCTTCCTGCCCGTTTTTACCCGGAATCAGCGCTTCCAACAGTTTCATCAATATATCGGCAGGGCTGCCGTTTTGTCCTAACGCAGAGCTTCCGCCGTTGCCGATGCCAGACTGGCCAAGCGGGCTGCCATCGGTTGAGGACGGCGTATTGCCCTGTGCATTAGGCAAGAGCGCGCTAAGCAGGGTACCCAGCGCCTCCATGAGCTGGCTATCCTGCTGCGCAGAGCGTGGCGATACCCCGCCATTGCTGCCTGAAAGCGGGGAATTCAGGCCTGTTGATGACAGGCCTGCGCTGGGTTGTATGCTGAGCGTAATCGTCATATCAGCCATAACATCTCCTTGAAAGTGAATGAATCGGAATGGGTCATTAACAGGCTTACGTCTGTTGCGTATTAAGTGAGGGAAGGTGTGATGTGGTTCCCGCTTCGGGAAGAGAAAGGTGTCGGGAACCGAAAGGTAAAAATGACCACTTAACTGACACGTTCACTTCATTACCTTTGGAACTTGTTATGCAGAAAATCCAGCACGTTCAGCCAGGTCTGTCTATTGCGGAGATTGCCCCCGCCACGTTAGCTAAAACCTCGTTATCGCAGGGCAGTAGCACCAGTGCAAGCCAGAAAGGCGCGCAATCCCTGATTCAGCAAGGTTTGCATGATAAAAACAAACCGCCAGAACTGGAGCAGGGAAGCAGCAGCCAGGTGAAAAGCCGGGGCGCCCGGTCGACCACCCTGCGAGAACTCTTTTCATTGGGAAGCGCGAGCCAGCGTTTACCGCACGTGCAGCGTGAGTCGCTGGCGTCGGGCGGGCCGATCCAAAGTCTGCCGCGTTTTGCCGCTACCGAGGCTGCTGAGATCAACATCCGTGGCAGCAGTACCGCTACACCTGCTGCTAAAGCCGATATCACGCTGGACAGCCACGGTAAGCTTCAGTTCGGCAAGGGCTTGCCGGAGGCGTTGACCACGCTGTTACAACAGACCCTTGGGAAGAACAGCCAGCCGTTCGTGGCCCATCATGAAAATCAGGCTGCGCAGCAGCATGCGTTAGTCGATAAGTCGGGGCGACTGTTCGTGATCCAAAGCGATGAAAATCAGCATATTGCGCTGCACAGCAGCGGTCGCAGCGCGATGCCAGCGGGTAAATCTGGTGTAAGTAACGTACAGCTAGAATCCACGCCGGAGCGCCTCTCTCTGCAAACCAAAGCAGGGGAATCGACCAGCCTGCCGCTCTCCGGGCGCATGAACCATGAGCTGTTGACCGGTGTTCATCGACAGCCCGATTCTGCTTCAGGCGCTGGCGAATCATTACGCCTGCATGACGGCAAGCTCTTTGCGCTGAATACCGAATTTGGCGTCTGGCAGCAAAGCAGCGATGTCCCCCACAGCCAATTGTCTCGGCAAGGGGATGGCCAACTGTATGCGGTCAAAGATAGCCATACGCTGAGCAACCTGTCGTCGGGCAGCGCGTCATCAACCTTCAGCGATAAGATTACCGCGTTCTCTGCCAACCAGAACGGTCAAACCGCCGTGTTGACCGAGCAGGATCATCTTACGCAGTTACATATGATGAGTACGCTGGATGCCACGCCGCAGCCAGTGGATCTCAAACTGGAAAGCGGAGAACCGGTGTATGCGAAAACGGTGGGGTTAACCGCAGAACACCTGCTGATTGCGGATAATGACGGCAAGCTTTACCACGCACCGCTGCCTGAGGCGGGTGAACCGCACGTCACATTAACCCCGGCCAGCACGCCAGAACTGAATGCGGTGCTGGGCGACGACCACCGTATTATCGGATTTGCTCACGATGAACACGGCCAGACGCAGGCGCTCGCCACCGATCGTCAGGGGCAAAAACACGTCGCGCCTCTGGGGCAAAATGGGGTGTCGCCAACGCCGGGGTGGAACCTGAGCGACAGTCTGGTGGTGGATAATAAACTGGGGCTGACCACGACGGCTCCTGCGGCGAAAGACACTGTAGATCTGGGACGACTGGGGCAAATCGGGCTGCAGGATGGCAAAGTCCATTTTCACAACGGCAATACCAAAAACTGGGAAGCCTCCGGCGTTGAAGCCAGCCAACTGAAGCGTGGGCTGGATAATCAGGCTTACACGCTGAAAGACGGTGAAATCACGCCGCTGTCTATCAACCAGAAATCAGGCACGTTCACGCACGGTGACAACACCGTGTTTGCGCTGCCGCAAGTGCGAATGACGCCCTCTGCGGGCACCGCGCTTCCTGGTATCGCGAAGGACGATGGTGTCTCGGCGATGGCGGTGATCAACCGTAATAAATTTATTGCTGTCGATAAGCAGGGCGACCTGCATTTCCACCAGATCAAGCCGGGCACGGATAAGCTCGCCGCCCCACCGCTGGCGTTGCCGAAACAGGGGCTGTCCGGTGAGATTCAGGACATCACGTTGGATCACCAGCAGACGCTATTCGCTCTGAATAAGGAAGGGCAGGTTTTTCAACTGCCGAAAGCTGACTGGCAAAATGCGGCGAATCATGACAGCGCACAATGGCAGCCAGTGAAGACGCCGGGAGAAGGCAAGGTGAACGCATTGGGTACGGATGCCCAGCACCATTTGCAGGTCGCGCATGACGACCATGAATTACATACCCAGCAAGGAAGCGAGTGGAAAACGACTGTACCAAAAGGGCAGGAAGCCTTACCCGCAGAACCCCGTGCCGCAGAAACGGTGTTTGGTCGGCTCGATGTGGCAACCAAAGGGATGAAGATACCGTTAACCGGAGTGACGGCTAAGGCCGATGTTCAGGTTCTGGGGAAAACCGGTGAAGAGTCACAACAGGTGAAAAGCAAGCTGTCAGATTTGCTGCGCGCTCATCTTGTCTCGTTCACTTTGGATGTGCCGAGGCCGTTAAAAACCTTTGCTGACCACGTTCAGCATCAGATCAACGGGCGTGAAGGGCTGAAGCCTGTTTATGACATGCAGACTGAATTACTGAAAAAACTGGATGCCACGACGAGCCAGCCGCAGGGCGCGGCGATGGATCTGGAAAGTAAGATAGACCAGTTGGATCTGGGCGAAAAAGGGAAACCACTGGTGAATCTGCTCAAGCAGTTTCAGACCGAACTGGAAAGCAGCTCGGCCAAAGCCGCCTTACTTATCGGTAGGCAACAAGGCGTGGTGAACGATAACGGTGTCATGAACACGGAAGGCAAGCCTGCCAGACTGCATGGCAGAGAAAAAGATCTGGCTCCGGTGCTGTTGGCGGCGATGGAAAATCATCCATCATCGAAAACGAGTACGGCCAGCACGCTGATTAAAACCTTTGTAGACAGTAAAACGCCGATCGCGCAAAAGCCGAATAGTGAGGCGTTTGGGCAGCAGCGGGATACCAGTGATGCGCTGTCGCTGGCGAAAACGCGATTGGTACTGGATACCCTGGTGCTGGGTGATTTGCATAAGCTTACCGATCGCATCGGTACGTTATCCGGCACATCGCCGGGTGAGGCGGAACTGGCCTCGATGATGAAAGAACTTAACGCGCTGCGGCAGGGAGAGTACGGCGACAATCCGGTGAAGAAGATGACCGACATGGGCTTCACCAATCATAAGTCGTTGGAAGCGGATTACGACGCGGTTAAAACCTTTATGAAGGCGTTCAGGAAAGAGGAAAACGCGGTCAGTGTGACGTCAAAGACCGTGATGCAAGCGGCCAGCCAGACGGACATGATCGATAAAATGAAGGCGACGGTTCTATCGCTGGACAGCAACGAAAGTATCGCGTTTAACCGGACCTATGGCGGCGGAGCATCCATGTCGTTTGTGGTCAGCGGCACGCCATTGCCTTTCCCTCCGGTGCCGGGCGGCGGTGTCAGTGGTGAGCGAAATTACAATCTGAGTTTCTCTCGCGGTGAAAACGGCATCAATGTCGCTTTCGAACGTTCGGGCGGGATCACCGGGAAAGTGAGCTATTCCGGCGGATATGACGTCAGCGAGTATCTGACAGGAAAAACCTCGGCGCAGATGACGCAAAACATTAACAGCAAACACAGCTTTGCACCGGATGTTCGCGCCTCATTCGGCGTATCCGCCAGCCTGCAAATGGCGCAGCAAAACGCCCTGAACTTTACCCTCAGCGAAGAAGAGCTGCCCGGATTTATTGACGGCCTGTCGAGCGGCACGATCAACCCGCTTGCCCTGCTGGATAAAGGGGAACAACACAGCGTGAAGGCGGGTAAAACGGTCAGCTTCAATCTGGACAGCAACGCGGCGCTGGAGCTGCGCGGCGGCATCAATCTGACAGAAAAAGGCGCAGCGCCAACCAGCGCTACGCTGCGCGGGTCGGTGGGCCTGACGGCAAGCGCCAACGTGTTGTCTGCCACCAGTTCGTCCAGCGTGGCGCAAGGCGAGAAATCTACCACCCATACGGAATCCGATAACCGCCTGCGTTTCATGAATCAGGCCGCGATGGGGGCAAACGCGACCCTCAGCGCGGGTGCCGCCAGAACCACGCCGGATGGCACCGTCCCGTTCTTCACCTCGGCCAGCATCGGGGTGAATGTGGCGGCAGACTCGCGCACGAACCAATCGATCAGCCTGGGCATGAAGAAAGCCGAACCGCTGGAGAAAAAGGACATCGACGCGCTGACCAAAACGCTGAACGCTGCATTTAACGATCCGGCCAGCCAGCTCTTGATTGATGGCGCGAAGAAAATAGCCGAGCCGGACGATCAATTGGCCATCCTGAATGCGCATTTTGCGGATAAAACAGCAAAAACTGACGATCAACATCAGGGGTTGATGAGCCTGCAAAAGTTGAACGTACGACAGGAGGTCGCGCAGCGCGACGGTGCCACGCTGGATAGCGTTAAGCACACGACATCCTATACCAATCTCAGCAAACTGACGGAAAACGGGTTGTTCCAGGTCATCGGTAACCATTTGTTTTCTTCACTGCCACCGAGCAACGCCGATCGCATTAATCAGCTGATTGCGGACAATCCGGCGCTGAAGGACATCGTGAGCCGTTTGCAGGATAACGACCGGGCATCGGTGACGGTCTCTCTGGAGCTGAAAGACGATGTGCGGGAAAAGATCGAGAAGGGCATTCAGAACAAAACGCACGGCAAGGATGATGTGATTGCGTTGTTTAAAGACGGCAATAATTTACGCCTCGCCAGCATTGACGTTTCGCAAACGGTGAAGAAGAGCGAAGGGTTTAATACCCCGGCGGTCATTATCAACGCCTCAAGCAGTGCGGGCGTCAGCATGAATAAACTGCTCGGCAGCGTCAGCTTCAGCTACGGACAAGATCAAAACGTACCGCAAAGTTACAAACTGGGCGGTGAAATTGCAAAGGCCAATCCGGCTACCGCCAGCGCCTTGCAGCAACTACAGCAGGAAGGCCTGCAACTTAACAGTTAATGGTAAAGCGTAAAGGAGAACAGCATGACACCGACACAACAGCATATTACGCGTCTATTACGTCATTACGGCGCGCATAGTCGTACTCCACTGGGTTTGCAGGACGGAATCTGTGCATTGCGCGAACCTGACGGGCAGGAAGCGGTGGTGTTGGAAGTCCCCGCCAGCAGCGGCGTACTGCTATTGCACAGTGATGTGATGCGATTTCAGGGGGAAGTCAGCACCGCGGTTTATCAACTCATGCTGATGCTTAATTTTGAAATGGCGGCGATGAAAGGCTGCTGGCTGGCGCTGGATGAGAATTCGACACTACGCTTGTGCACGCAGCATAGTGCAGAATCGCTGGACGAATCCGATTTTACCGCGCTATTGCCCGCATTTATCAGTCAGGCAAAAGAAACCCGACTGCTGATTCGCGGTTTATTACCTCGTCTCATGGCAGCTTAACGCGGTTGAATTAGTGACCTGCGGTTGGATTAGTGATCTATAGCAATAAAGTCCAGCATCGTTTCGCTGCCGTCCAGAATGTCAGATTGGATGGCCTGCCGAGCGGCGCTGGCATCGCGCTGCTGTAGCGCGGCGAGGACGTCTTCGTGATGTTCTATCGCCATCTGCACGGAAAAATGTGCATAGGCCTGTGCAATCAATGGGCCGGTGCGCATCCACAAGCTGCCGATAAACTGCGTCAACAGCGGCATACGCGCCGCCTGTGCTAGAAACAGGTGAAATTCGCTATTTAACCGCAGGGCTTCGCGTAGATTTTTCTCATCAATCGCCAGACGATTCTGGCGAATATTCTCTTCAATCTGTTCCAGCATCTTCGGCGTAATGTGTGTGGCCGCCTGCTCGGCCCCTGTGCCTTCCAGCGCCAGCCGCAGTGTGCGGATCTCAATAAACTGGGCTTCGGTCAATTGGGGGACGCGGATATCGCGCGGCGTTTTGAGCACCAACGCCTGCTCTTTTGCCAGTTGCAGGATCGCATCTCGCACCGGCGTGACGCTGGTGCCAACCTGTGCGGCGAGTTCCCGTATTCTCAGGCGATCGTCCGGTTTGAGTTGACCGGTAATGAGCGCTTCACGCAGCATGGTATACACGCTGGAGCCCAGATAGCTGTGATTGATCTGCCCAATTGGATAATTCACTGTTCCCCCAGAGAGAAGCACTGCGCAACGTGGTGAGATAAGCCTGTGTTAAACGCCGCAATGGCCTGCGGCAATGAGGCGCTACTATACAATATGATGCATCAACGATGCTATGGGGGAGGCATCTCCTGGAGGGTGAATCGACAAGAAAAGGTCATGAAATACGCAGTATTGTATGATGAGGTGTAACAGCCCTGAAATTATTGGTTAAGAGAATATTTTATCGCGACTTAACGCAAACCAATTGTCATAAAATTATATATTACCTGACATATTGAGCTTGGTAATTAACGGTTCTACTATGCCAAAAAAATTATTATCTCAGGGATGAAACCATGCGTGGTTTTTTCAGGCTGATCCTTATCACGCCTGCGCTATTTTTTTGTACAGCATTTCCGGCATTTTCCGCGTCGCTTAATCCGGCAGACAGAAATGACATCCAGCAGCGGCAGGCCGAGGTGATCGATCAATCCCGGCAGCAGCGTGATTCCTTATTGCAATTAAATCAGCCACAAACGACGATAAATCCAGCGGGCGGCAGCGCTACTGGGCACTGCTTTCCCATTAAGGAAATTAATTATCACAACAGTTCGCTGCTGCGTGAAAGCGATAAAGAACGGTTAAATAAAGATTATATTAATCGTTGTATTAATGTTAATGATATAAACCAGCTGATTCATGACGTCAGTAATTGGTATATCGAACGGGGGTATATTACCAGCCGAGCCTTTATTACTGAGCAAGATCTTTCCAGCGGTGTATTGCAGATCGATATTCTGGAAGGTCGCCTCGAATCTATTAACATTAATAATCAATCAACGTGGGCATTAAAGCAGGTTTTCCCAGGGCTGGAAGGCGAAATCCTCAATCTCCGGGATATCGAGCAGGGCATGGAACAGCTCAACCGCATGCCGACGCAGCAGGTGAGCATCGAAATTCAGCCCGGCAACCAGCCAGGCTATTCCATCGTCAACCTGACTAGCAAAAAGCAAATCCCGCTGACGGCAAACGTCAGTTTTGATAATAGCGGGCAGAAAAGTACCGGGGAGCGGCAGCTAAATGGCGGCCTGTGGGCGGATAATGTACTGGGACTGGCCGATCAGTGGTTTATCAACGGCGGGCACAGCAGCGCATTTCGCGATAGTCGCAATGCCGAAAGCCTGCAGGCGGGCGTGTCGCTGCCTTACGGCTACTGGACGCTCAGCTATGACTATTCTGAGAGCCGCTATCGCAACGATTTCATCAACCGGGACTTTCTCTGGCATTCAACTGGCGATAGCCAGACGCACCGCGCCACGCTGTCACGTGTGGTGTTCCGTAATGGCGACATGAAAACCAGCCTCTCGGCAGGAATGTCGCACCGCATCGGAAAGAACTACCTGAGCGATGTGCTGCTGGAAACCAGCAGCCGTAAACTCAGCAGTGCGATTGTAGGCATCAATCATAGCCAGAAGCTTTGGGGCGGGCTGGCGACGCTGAATCCGGCGTACAGTCGGGGAACGCGCTGGTTTGGTGCGGAAACGGATGACGGTAAATCTGACGATGCACCGCGCGCTGAGTTTAACAAAGTCACGCTGGCAGCCAGTTATTACTACCCGATCGCGGACAATCTCCATTACCTCACCAACCTCTATGGACAGTATTCGCCGCAGCACCTGTATGGCAGCGAACAGGTCACGCTGGGCGGGGAGACCTCCGTGCGTGGCTTCAAAGAGCAGTATCTTTCGGGCAATCGCGGTGGTTACTGGCGCAACGAACTCAACTGGCGGGCGATGCAGTTGCCGCTGTTGGGTAGCGTCACCCTGACGGCGGCGGTGGACGGCGGGCACCTTTTCTCACATCAGGCCGAAAGCGAAGCGGCGGGCACGCTGTGGGGTGCGGCGGTAGGGGCTGGCGTCGCGAATCAATATCTATCACAACAAATCACGGTTGGCTGGCCGTTGGCACACCCCGACTGGCTAAAACCGGATAGCGCCGTGGTGTATTACCGCGTTGGGCTGTCTTTTTAAGTATTCATTTTTAATTTTTCGTTGTTAATTATTAAGACCGGGGATCAGGGATGAAACCAGTAAAAACCACACAGCGCCTGCTGGCGTATACGCTGATCCACCTGATTGCGTTTCAGCCGCTGCTGCCGGCGATGGCGGCGGGCGTGCAGGTCGCGGCGGGCAACACTGCGCTGGATCAGGCCGGCAATGGCGTGCCGGTCATCAACATTGCCACGCCGAATAGCGCGGGGATTTCCCATAACCAGTATCAGGACTTTAACGTCGGCAAGCCCGGCCTGATCCTGAATAACGGCACGGCCCAGTTGAACCCTACCCAGCTTGGCGGGCTGATCCAGAACAACCCCAACCTGAAAGGCAAAGGCGCCGACGCCATTATCAACGAAGTGGTGTCCGGCAACCGCAGTACGCTGGCGGGCTACCTGGAAGTGGGGGGCAAACAGGCCAGCGTCATCGTGGCCAACCCCAATGGCATTACCTGCGACGGCTGCGGCTTTATCAATACCCCGCAGGTGACGCTGACCACCGGAAAACCCCAGCTGGATGCACAGGGAAGCCTGCAACATATCGATGTGCAGCGCGGCGATATCACGCTGACCGGGCAGGGGCTGGATGCGAGCAAAAGTGACTACCTCAGTCTGATTGCGCGCACCGCGCAGATTAATGCCGGGCTGAATGCCAACGATACGCAGATTGTGCTGGGAGCCAATCAGGTTGACGCGACGGGCAAGGTGACGGCGCAGGCGGCGGATAGCGGCGTTAAGGTCGCGCTGGATACGGGCGCGCTGGGTGGCATGTACACCAACCGCATCAAGCTGGTGTCCAGCGACAAGGGCGTGGGCGTCAACGTCGGCAATTTGAGTGCGCGCAGCGGCGATATCACGCTGTCGGCCAACGGCAAACTCAGCCTGGGCGATACGGTGGCGCAGGGGAATATTCAGGCGGACGCGGACGCGCTGGCGCTGCGGGGCAAACAGCAGGCGGGTGACGCGCTGACGCTGAACGCCAGACAGGACATCACCTTGCAGGACGCGACGCTGCGTGCCGGGCAGGATATCGCTCTGCGGTCAGGCGGGACGCTTAACGCACAGAACAGCCTGGTCAGTGCGGGCGTGGATGCGCAGGGCACCGTCAGGTCAGCACATCAATTATCCGTAAAAGGTGACGCTGTCACGCTGGCGAATACCCAGCTTGCCGCCGGCAAGGTGACGGTCAACGCGGGGCAATCGCTGCAGCAGGATGCGAAAAGCGGCATCAAGGCGGAATCGCTGCTCGATATGCGCGGCGACGCGGTGTTGCTGGCGGGGAGCGCGGGCGCTGAAAACGTGCGACTGGAAGCAAAGACCCTTACCAGTGCAGGCAGCGCGCAGCTTCAGGCAAAAGACAGCGCCACGGTACGCGTCACGCAGCAGGGCGACTGGCAAGGGCATCTGACGGCGGGCAATACGCTGAGCGTGGAGGGCGGCCGTCTGGTGCAGCGCGGCACGCTGGCGGGGAAAACCCTCGCGCTGACGCTGGACGTGCTGGATAACCAGGGCGATATCGCGGCGTTGCAGGCGCTGACGTTCAGCGGCGGCGACATAACGAACAGTGGCACGCTGGCCGCGGCGGAGCGGTTGACGGCTAACGCCCAGCGTCTGGACAACAGCGGATTACTCAGCGCCCGTCATGACGTGAAACTTGAGCTGCAAACGGTGCTGAACAATCAGGGCCATATTCTGACGGATAATCAGCTGTTCTTGCTGGCCGGCAGCCTCACCAATGGCGGCACGCTGCAGGCCGCGACGCTGAGCGCACAGGCTAACCGGCTCACCAATCAGGGCGAGGTCACCGCAAACGCCCTTGACCTGACCAGCCAGACGACCGAGAACCACGGCACCATCAACGCCCGGCAGATGCTGGCGCTGCACGGCGGCAGTCTGGTGAACCGCGGCACGCTCAGCACGGGGGAAAAACTGGCGCTGACGCTGGGTGAGTCGCTGGATAACCGCGGCCGGCTGCAGGCCGGCAACACCCTGCAGGTGACCGCCGACCGCCTCAGCAATGCCGGCACGCTCACGGCACCTGATTTACAGCTGCATACCGGTACGCTGGCCAATCAGGGGACAATTCAGGCAGACAACGCGCTGCAGTTGGACGCCACGCGCGCCCTGACGCAATCCGCAACCGGTACGCTGCTGGCCGGCACGGACCTGACGGTGAACGCCGGACAGGCGGAGACCGAGGGAGCCATTCAGGCACAGCAGTTCCTGCTGAAGGCCGAACGCTGGCTCAATGCGGGTAAAACCGGTATTACCGGCGACGGGCAGATTACCGCCACCCAACTGGACAACCGCGGCAGCCTGCTGGCCAGCGGCAACTGGACAATTCACGGCGATGTCGTCAGCCAGGCCGGGGTGTTGCAGGGCAATGCGCTGACCCTTCAGGCCACTACCCTCACCAGCAGCGGACAGGCACAGGCGCGGGGCGCGGTGAACCTGACCGTCGCCGATACCTTTACCAATCGCGGCGACTGGCTCAGCGGAGAGTCGCTGCGTCTTCAGGCGGCGAACACCGAGAACCGGGGCACATTACAGGCGCTCACCCTGACGGCAGACGGGACGTCTCTCGACAACCGCGGCACGATGAGTGGTATCAATCACCTGTCGCTCTTCCTGAGCGGTAACCTGGATAACGCTGGCACCTTGCAGGGTAATCAGCTCAGCGTGGAAACCGTACAGCTCACCAATCAGGGTTCACTTCACGGCACCGACGCGCTGACGCTGGCGATAGCCGGCACCCTGTCCAGTCAGGGGGCGTTGCTGAGTGAGGATGACAGCACCATCACGGCCAAACGGTTCGATAATCAGGGCAGGTTGCAGGCGAAAAACGTCACGTTGCAGGTCGATGAACTGGATAACGCGGGGAACATCTTCGGGGTGTCCGCGCTGGCGCTGACGGCGACCCACGGGTTCACCAACCGGCAGGCGGGCAAACTGCTGTCTCAGGGGCTTGCGACGCTCACCGCGGCGGAGGTGGCGAATACCGGAGAGTGGCAGGCGAAAGCGCTGACGCTGACGGCGAATAATCTCACCAATGACGGGCAGATTCAGGGGGATGAGGCCTTGTCCGTGACGCTGCCCGCAACGGATGGCAAAGGCACATTCGTTAACCGCGGCACGGTGACGACAGGCGGGGACGCCACGCTGTTCGCACGCCTGATGGAGAATCAGGGCACGCTGTCGAGCCTGGGCAACACGGTACTGACGGGAACGTCGCTGATGAACGACGGTCGGGTAATCGCGGCGACAGGCCTGTCGCTGCGCGGCGACTATCAGGGCCGTGGCCTGCTGAATACGGCAGGGACATTGACGCTGGATGGCGACACGCTGGCGAATAACGGGCACTGGGAAAGCCGGGCGCTGTCCCTGCAAGGGAAGCAGGTGACCAATCAGGGCACGGTGCTGGGCAATACTGTCGCGCTTGCCGCAGAGCGTCTGACTAACCACGGCACCATTACCGGTGTCGAGACGCTGACGCTGTCGCTCGGCGACAGCCTGAATAATACCGGTGCGTTGCGCAGCGACAGCCTGTCGGTTGCGGCGGTGGACGTGAACAACCGTGGCGAGTTGCAGGGCACCAATCATCTGCAACTGAACACCACCGGGTGGCTGGATAACGCCGGGCTTATCAGCGCCAGCAATACGCTGACGGTCACGGCTGGCGACGTTAACCAGCGAGAGAAAGGCACGCTGGAAGGAAAAACCGTCACGCTGGAGGCGGCCTCGCTGGTCAATCAGGGTAACATCCTGGGCGTGGATGCGCTGACGCTGGCGATTGCCGGGAATATCACGAACCGTGGCAATCTACTGACGCAGGGCAACGCAACGGTGACCGCGCAGAGCACGGATAACAGCGGCCTGATGCAGGCCGCGTCCCTCTTGCTTGACGCGGATGAGGTCACCAATGCCGGGCAACTTCTCGGTATTCAGGCGCTGTCGGTAACGGCACAGCACGGGCTGACCAACCAGCAGACCGGGAAGCTGCTGACGCAGGGCGCGGCGGTGTTGCAGGCGGCTCAGGTGGAAAACCACGGCGAGTGGCGGGCGGATAACCTGACGCTACAGTCCACCCATTTCATCAACACGGGACGGGTGCAGGCCGAAGGCGATATCGGCATCACGGTCGCGCCTGCAAGCGCTGCACGTCAGCGTTCATTCCTGCCGATGGCGCTGTCGCTGGCAGCAGACATTCAGCAACTCAACGCGTCATCGTCACCTCAGGGACGTGAGGCGGGCGACGGTGTACTGGACAACCGCGGCACGCTGGTGTCTGGCGGCAACACGCAACTGCGCGCCACGCAGCTAGCCAATCAGGGCTCGCTTGCCAGCAACGGCGCGGCAACCCTTATTGGCGGGACGGTGGAGAATGCCGGAACCGTGCTGGCCGTCACCTCGCTGTCACTGACGGGCAATTATCAGGGCAGCGGGACGCTGCAGACTGACGGGTTGCTGGACTGGTCCGGCACCACGCTCACCAACCGCGGGCGCTGGCAGGCTAACACTATCCAACTGCAGGGACACGCGCTGGAGAATCAGGGCACGCTGCTGGGGCAGCGCACCGACATCACGACCAATACCCTGTTTAACGGCGGTGACATCGCCGGGACTGACACACTGCAACTGACGGTTGCCGATAGCCTGACCAATGCGGGTAACCTGTACGGTAAAACGCTGACGCTGTCGGCGACCGACCTGTTCAATCAGGGGGAGCTCTCCGGTGACGCGCTGCACCTGACGCTGCAGGACGCGGTTCGCAATAGCGGTCTTATCAGTGGCAGCCAGCGGGTGCAGCTTGAGGCGGAACAGGTCGACCAGCAGGGTTCACTGGAAAGCCGCCAGTTGCAGGTGCAGGCGGATGCACTCGACAATCAGGGCACGCTGCTGGGCGTGGATGCGCTGACGCTGGCGATTAACACCACGGCGCGTAACAGCGGAAAATGGCTGAGTCAGGGCGACAGCACGCTGACGGCCAGCCGACTGGAAAACCGCGGGCAATGGCAGGCCAACACGCTGACCCTGAGGGCGGATGCGGTTGAGAATGCCGGCCAGCTGCTGGGGCTGTCGGCGCTGACGCTGACGGCGAACAAGACGCTGACCAATGCGCAAACCGGCACGCTGCTCACTGAAGGCCTGGCGGTGCTGAAGGCCGTCGAGGCCGTTAACGACGGCGAATGGCAGGCAGACAGCCTGACGCTGGACGCGCAGCACCTGACCAATGCCGGTCATATTCAGGGTGACAAATCACTGACGATGACGCTGGCAAACGGCGACGTCACCAATCAGGGCACGCTGTGGAGCACGCTCGCCACTGTTGCTGCCCGGACGCTGACCAACGACGGCACCCTCACCGGCGTGAACGGCTTTCAACTGACGCTGGATGAGGCGTTAATCAATCAGGGCACGCTGAACAGCACTCAGCTGACCGCACAGGCCGACAGCCTGGACAACCGCGGGAAAATTAACGGCCTCGACCGTCTTGAACTGACAACCGGCAATAACCTCACCAACCGCGGCACATTGTACGGGGCGGCGGTGACGCTGAACGCGAACGACCTGACCAACAGCGGCGCAATCACCGGCGTCGACAGCCTGAATCTACATCTGAACGGGACGCTGAATAATACGCGTGACCTCAGCAGCAATGCGCTGACGATTAAGGCCAATGACGTCGTCAACCACGGCACCCTGACGGGGGTGAACGGGCTGACGCTGGAGCTTGGTAATCATCTTGATAATCAGGGCGCGCTGAACAGCCAGGCACTCACTATTGGTGCCAATGAGGTGACCAACGGCGGGCTGCTTAACGGAACGCGCAGCCTGCAGTTAACACTCAATGACACCCTGACCAACAGCGGTGACCTCACCGGTAAAAATATCAACGTCAGCGCGACGGATGTGCTGAACCGCGGGCAGATACTGGGCGCCGATGACCTGCAACTGAATGTGCGTAATCAACTGGATAACCGCGGGCTTATCAGCGGCAGCACCACGCTGGGTATCGCCGCGAACCATATCGACCAGCAGGGCACGCTGGAAGCCCGTAAGCTGAAGGTGAACGCCGGTACGCTGAACAATCACGGCAAGATGCTGGGCGTGGATGCCCTGACGCTGGCGATTGCGGGAACGGCCCGCAATCAGGGCCACTGGCTGAGTCAGGGCACCAGCACGCTGACGGCGGATCGGGTCGATAATCACGGCCAGTGGCAGGCGGGTGATATCACGCTGCAGGCCAGCGAGCTGACCAACCGTGGACAGATTTTTGGTATTAATGCGTTGTCGCTGAGTGCCGCCAACGGCCTGACGAATCAGCAAAACGGGAAACTCCTGTCGCAGGGGATTGCTGTTTTACGCGCGGCGAGCGTGACAAACGATGGCGACGCGCAGGCAGACCGCCTGACGTTTGACGCGCAGCAGCTGACCAACCGCGGGCGCATTCAGGGGGATAACGGATTAGCCGTTACGCTGGAGCGCGCTAATCCGGCCAGCCTGCTCACCAATCAGGGGACGCTGCTCTCCGGCGGCGACACACAGCTGAGTGCCAGCCAGCTCGACAATCAGGGCACCGTATCCGGCGTGGGTAAGGTGACGCTCGACAGTGCGGCGATGAGCAATACGGGCAACGTGATTGCCGACGGGGCGCTGTCGCTTGATGGCGACTATCAGGGGGCGGGGTTGTTGCATTCTGCCGACACCCTGACGCTGCGCGGCAACCAGCTGAACAACAGCGGGCGCTGGGAAAGCCGGGCGCTGACGCTGAACGGCGGCGCGTTCGACAACACCGGCACGGTTATCGGTGAGCGCGGTATCACGCTGGCACTGCGCGATGGCCTGACGGTTGGCAGCACCGGTCAGTTGCTGACCAACGGTGCACTGCAGGCGCAGGCAGCCACAGTCACGAACGACGGATTCTGGCAGGGCAATACGCTGGCGCTGACGGCGGATGACGTCGGGAATGCCGGACGGCTACTGGGGCTGTCGGCGCTGACGCTGACGGCGAACAATAAATTGACCAATGCGCAAACCGGCAAGCTGCTCACCCAGGGCACGGCGGTGCTGAACGCGGGCGACGCGAGCAACGAGGGCGAATGGCAGGCGGACAGCCTGGCGCTGGACGCGCAGCAGCTGACCAATGCCGGTCATATTCAGGGGGATACCTCGCTCAAACTGACGCTGGCAAACGGCGACGTCACCAATCAGGGCACGCTGTGGAGCACGCTCGCCACTGTTGCTGCCCGTACGCTGACCAACGACGGCACCCTCACCGGCGTGGCCGGGCTGCAACTGACGCTGGATGACACCTTAACCAATCAGGGCACACTGAACAGCACTCAGCTGACCGCACAGGCCGACAGGCTGGACAACCGCGGGAAAATCAACGGCCTCGACCGTCTTGAACTGACAACCGGTAATAACCTCACCAACCGCGGCACGTTGTACGGGGCGGCGGTGACGCTGAATGCCCGCGATCTGACCAACAGCGGCGCAATCACCGGTGTCGACAGCCTGAATCTACATCTGAACGGGACGCTAAATAATACGCGTGACCTCAGCAGCAATGCGCTGACGATTAAGGCCAATGACGTCGTCAACGCCGGTACCCTGATGGGCGTGAACGGGCTGACGCTGCAGCTTGGTAATCATCTTGATAATCAGGGCGCGCTGAACAGCCAGTCGCTCACTATTGGTGCCAATGTGGTGACCAACGGCGGACTGCTGAACGGCACGCGCAGTCTGCAACTGACGCTGGACGGCACCCTGACCAACACCGGTGACCTCACCAGTAAAAATATCAACGTCACCGCGGCGGACGTGCTGAACCACGGGCAGATACTGGGCGCCGATGACCTGCAACTGAATGTGCGTAATGCGCTGGATAATCAGAGTCTTATCAGCGGCAGCAGCACGCTGGGCGTGGTGGCAAACCATATCGACCAGCAGGGCACGCTGGAAGCCCGTAAGCTGAAGGTGGACGCCGGTACGCTGGAGAACCGCGGCAAGATGCTGGGCGTCGATGCCCTGACGCTGGCAATTGCGGGAACGGCACGCAATCAGGGCCACTGGCTGAGCCAGGGCAGCAGCACGCTGACGGCGGGTGAGGTTGACAATGACGGGCAGTGGCAGGCGGGCGATATCACGCTGCAGGCCGCTGACCTGACCAACCGCGGACAGATTTTTGGTATTAATGCGCTGTCACTGATGACCCTCAATACGCTGAATAACCAGCAGGGCGGGAAACTCCTGTCGCAGGGTATTGCTGTTTTACGCGCGGCGACGGTGACAAACGACGGCGACGCGCAGGCAGACCGCCTGACGTTTTACGCGCAGCAGCTGATCAACCGCGGACGCATTCAGGGGGATAACGGGTTAGCCGTTACGCTGGAACGCGCTAATCCGGCCAGCCTGCTCACCAATCAGGGCACGCTGCTCTCCGGCGGTGACAGCTGGCTGAGCGCCAGCCAGCTCGACAACCAGGGCACGGTCTCCGGCGTGGGTAAGCTGACGCTCGACAGCGGTGCGGTAAACAACGCGGGCAACGTAATTGCCGATGGGGCGCTGACGCTTGACGGCGACTATCAGGGCGCGGGATTGTTGCATTCTGCCGACACCCTGACGCTGCGCGGCAATCAGCTGCGCAACAGCGGGCGCTGGGAAAGCCGGGCGCTGACGCTGAACGGTGGTTCGTTCGACAACACCGGCACGGTTATCGGTGAGCGCGGTATCACGCTGGCACTGCGCGATGGCCTGACGGTCGGCGCTACCGGTCAGTTGCTGACCAACGGGGTGTTGTCCGCACAGGCGGGTACGGTCACAAACGACGGGGTCTGGCAGGGCAACACGCTGGCGCTGACGGCGAACGCCCTGACCAACGGCGGGGTGCTGCTCGGTCAGGACGGACTGCGTCTTGATTTGCCGGGCACCTATCAGGGGAATGCGCAGTCTCGTCTGCTGAGCGACGGCGACGCCGTTATCACGGCCGACCGCCTGAGCCAGAGCGGTGAGATAGCCGCGGGCACGCTGAGCCTGACCACCGGCACGCTGGATAACGGCGGGCGCGTGCTGGGCAGCCACGGCCTGACGGTCACCAACCGGGATGAGCTGATTAACCGCGCCGGGGCCGAGCTGCTGACCAACGGCACAGGAAAACTCGACAGCGGTACGCTGAGCAATGCCGGTACGCTACAGGCCGGTGACCTGCAACTGCGCGCCCGTGAGATGGAGAATCAGGGCCGTATTCAGGGTACTGACGCGCTGCGCCTGCTCGATGTGCTGCGCTATGTCGGTAATAAGGGCAGCCAACTGCTCAGCAAAGGCGCGGCTACGCTCCAGGCTAAACAGGCGGATAACGCCGGGTTATGGCAGGCGGGCACGCTGACGCTGAACGGCGACACGTTCAGCAATAGCGGCACGGTGGCGGGGCTGAACAGCCTGTCGCTCAACGGCGACGTGCTGAACAATCAGGGCGAGCTGTTCTCGCAGGGCAGCGTGACCGTGGTTGGCCAGACGCTGGAGAACGGCGGCACGCTGACGGGCGTCGGCGGCTTTACGCTGGATCTCACTGAGCGCGTCGATAATCTGGCTGCGGGGCGGCTGCTCAGCGGCGGCACAGGGGAACTGACCACCGGCGTGCTGCGCAATCAGGGACTGTGGCAATCGGACGATCTGCGTTTGATCGCTCGCGATCTCGAACAGCAGGGCAATCTGCTGGGCGTCCAACGCGGGACGCTGCAGCTGACCGGTGCCTATCAGGGCGCGCAGAGCAGCCAACTGGTCAGCGGCGGTGAGCTGAGCCTGACGGCCAACAACCTCATCAACCGCGGTCAGATACAGGGCAGCACCTTGACGCTGGGCGCGGAGTCACTCACTAACCACGGCACCCTGCGCGGTGACCGTGCGCTTAACGCCACCGTCATCGGCCAGTTCACCAATGCGCCGCAGGCGCGTTTAAGCAGCGACGGCACGCTGAGCGTGCAGGCGGCCGCGTTGAATAATCAGGGCGACATCAAAGCCGCGAACACCACGCTGATGGGGAGCATCATCGCCAATGGCGGCACGGTACAGGGCACCGCCGCGCTGCAACTGGACGCGACCGACCGGATTATCAACCAGCAGGGCGGACAGCTGTTATCCGACGGCACCACCACGCTCAACGCGGCGGTGGTAGACAATCACGGCTGGCTGCAGGGGCGCGGGCTGGCCGTCAACACGGCGCAGTTTACCCAGCAGGGCAGCCTGATGGCGCAAGATAAGCTGACGCTGAAAATTCCGCAGTGGGTGAATAACGGGCTGGTGCAGGCCGGTGAACTGGAGATTATCGCCGACGAACTCGACAACCACGGCACGCTGCTGGGGCTGACACAGCTGGCGCTGCAGACGCAGCGGCTGATTAACCGTCAGGGCGCGAAGCTCTACAGCGCGCAGGATTTGCGCCTCAAGACGAATGAGCTGCAGCAGGACGGGCAACTGGTGGCGCTGGGTAACCTGACTGCCGAACTCACCGGACCGCTGACCTTTACCCAAACCATGGCCGCCGGGAAACAGCTGACGCTGAACGTGGCGGGCGACCTTGACCAGCGCGGCACCTTGCAGGGTCAATCCGTCCAACTGGCCAGCACCGGTACGCTGACCCATCAGGGGCGCATTCTGGCAGGTGGCGGGGACTCGCGGATCAGCGCAAAAGACATCGTGCAACTGGAAGCGGGCAGTGTGCAGGCGGGCGGTAATCTGAGGCTGATAAGCGACAACACGCTAAATAACAAGGGGCTGATTGGCACCACGGGTGACCTGCTGGTGCAGGCCGGCGGTTTGCTACACAACAGCAGCATGTTGTATGCGGGCGGCAATATGCGCCTGCTGTCGGATTCCCTGACCAACGTGTTCGGCACCATACTGGCGGGCAATAACCTGCTCATTCAGCGTGACGCGCAGGGCAACGCCAGCACCTCGCTGCTCAACAGCTCCGGCACCATCGAAACGCAATCCGGGGATATCACCATTAACACCGGCACGCTGACGAATCAGCGTGAAGGGTTGGTGGTGACGGAAACGGAATTGGCGGGGGACTCGGTGCCTGAGTGGGCGGGGAAAACGATAGCGAATATTCCGATTGGGTGGTTTAAACCTGAGGATTATGGGATTTATGTATCAGAAGAGGAGAGTGGTGGAGGTGGGCACGGTGCTCCTAGGCGCTGGAAAAGCTACGCATATCTACCATTTAAAAATGCTGATATACAGAAGGTTGTAATTGAACATAAAACTATAGAAATAAAATCTGATAATCAGTCTGGTATTATCCGTTCAGGGAAAGATGCTTTCTTATATTCTAATGATTTGGTAAATCAATCATCTATATTAGAAGCGATTAAAAACATCAATCTACAAGGTGAGAGGTTAAATAATCTTTCATACACATCAGGAAGTTTTATTAAGGCTTTGATTTATAATCATATTTCCTTTCAGGAAAATGGGGAGGTTGCTCGGCCTAGTAGATATATAGATAAACATGATCGTGTGATGAACCGATATATGTCTTATAGATTATCAGGCACCCCAACCTACGAAAAAACAGTTGGCGAAAGTTATAACGCGTTAATTCAGGCGGGTGGCACCATTACCGCCGATGTTAAACAGGATATCAGCAATACCACGCTGCAGCCGGGCAGCGGCGGGTTTATGCCTGCGTCCACTAAACCGGTGCTGGATGCCATCACCACGCTGTCACCTTTGCAGAAGCAGACCTCGCGCCAGTTGGCCAGTCAGGATTCGTCGTTTAACGCCAGTGCGGTAGACGTTACTAAAGCAGGGAACGAACAGGCGGCGCTGGCAGGTAATGCAGCAGGCGTGAATGCGACGGGCAAAGCGGTGACGCTGGCGCAGCAGGCGGGCACCGCGCTGCAAGCGGGCGCACAGGCGGATAACATCACCACGGCCATCGCGGCGCCGAATACTGCCGGGCCGCTGACGCTCAACACCGGCGACGCAGTGGTGTTACAATCTTCTACTTCCAGCCACGTCAGCAATCCTGATGCGGTCGAATTGACGCAGCAGGCAGGCACTGCGCTGCAAGCAGGGGCACAGGCGGAGAACATCAGCGCGGTCATTACGGCGCCGACTACCAGCGGGCCGCTGACGCTCAACACCGGCGACGCCGTGGTGTTAGCGCCTTCAGCTTCCGGTCACGTCAATAACCCCGATACGGTCGCACTGACGTCGACGACTCAACGGCCTGATGCCGGGAATAACCTGACGCCGGTCAACGTGAACAACACCGCCGCGGGCATCACGATAGCGGGCACGGTGGGCACGCCTGCTGTGTTGACCACACCGGGCATGGTGGCGGTTGATGCACCGAAGCCTGCGGCCAGTACAGATACCCTGCCGGGCGGGAGTAAACCTGCTGCGCCACAGCCTCTCTCTGCCGCCGCGCTGCTGAGCGCCATCGGCAACGGGCTGCAAAATCTGAGTACCAATCCGCTTGCTGAGTACCCGCTGCCGACGGGCAATAACGGGCTGCTGGTTGTCGATCCAAATGCCGACAGCCGCTATCTGATCCACACCAACCCGAAACTGGAACAGCTGGGACAGGTGGATAATGCGCTGTTCAGCGATCTGCAGACGTTGCTGGGGCAGCAGCCGTCAACGGTGGTGCCGGTCGAAACGCGCTCTCAGTGGACGCAGACTGACCGGGTGCTGGGGTCGTCCTATCTGCTGGACAAGCTGGGACTGGATGCAGACCACGACTACCGCTTCCTCGGGGATGCGGAGTTTGATACCCGCTACATCAGCCAGGCGGTGCTGAAACAGAGCGGGCAGCGTCACCTGAACGGCACCGGCTCCGATTTGGCACAGATGCAAATGCTGCTGGATAACGCCGCGGCGGCGCAGAAAGGCATGAGCCTGCAACTGGGCGTCAGCCTGACGCCGGCGCAGGTGGCCAACCTCAGCCAGAGTCTGGTCTGGTGGGAAAATATCGAGGTCAACGGGCAGACCGTGCTGGCACCGAAGCTGTATCTGGCGCAGGCGGATAAAAGCAACCTGCAGGGCAGCGCGATTGTCGCGAACAGGGTCGAGCTGAACGCGGGCGGCAGCGTCACCAACAGCGGCACGCTGAAGGCCGTTGAGGTACTGGCAATCGCCAGCGGCGACAAGATTGATAACCACGAGAGCGGCCTGATCAAATCAGACGGCGGCCTGAATCTGGTGGCGCTGAATAACATCACCAACAGCGGCAGCCGGATTGAGGGCAACACGCTGCAGCTCGCCAGCATTAACGGCGATATCATCAACCACACGGCATCCCGTGACTGGCAAACGACACAGCCAGCCTCCTTACGCGATGGTATCGGTTCACTTGTGTTCACCGAGTTGGGCAAAACTGCCGAGATTGTTGCAGGCAAAAGCCTGACGCTCAGTGCAGGCAAGGATATCCGCAACGTGGCGGCTACACTCAACGCCGGACAGGACATGGCGCTGAATGCCAAAGGTAATGTGGCGCTTGAAGCATTGACTTTGAAAAACAACCATTTCGATATCGAATGGGGTCGTACTGATAATATAAATAATTCGTCTACTCAACATAGTTTAATCAGTGCTGATGGCGTACTGAAAGTAGTGGCTGGTCAGGATATTCAGATTGATGCCAGCCGGCTTTCTGGTGGTTCTGCGATGTCACTGACTGCGGGCAATGACATCCGCCTTATCGCGCAGGACACGCTGAAAGATACGTTAAGCCATACAGGTAGTGGCATCATACAGCGCCGCACGCAGGCGGTGGCAAACAGCCAGCTGCTGAGCGGGGGCGACCTGAATCTGGTGGCCGGACGGGATGTGCTGTCGGAAGCGGCCAGCCTGAACGCCAAAGGCAATGCGACACTGGCGGCCGGACGCGACCTGAATCTGCTGTCTGAAACCGAAGAAACCTACAGCGGCAACTGGTGGAACCGCCACGCCGACTGGCAGCAAAACATCACCCGGCAGAGCACCGAACTCACGACAGGCAACGGCCTGAGCCTGCAGGCGGGCAGAGATATCAACCTGCAGGCGGCGCAGGGCGTGGCGAGCGGTGCGGTGACGGCGCAGGCGGGCAACAACATCAACCTGCTGTCGGCTACGGAAACGCAGCATACCTTCTTTGAAGAAACCCAGGTTAAGAAGAAGCGGTTTTCGAAGACGGTGATGCATACCCTGCAGGAAACGTTGCAGACCAATGAGAAAGGCAGTCTGCTGTCGGGTGACAGTGTCACGCTGGCGGCCAGTCAGGATATCAACCTGCAGGGCTCCTCGGTGGTCGGTGACAAACAGGTGACGCTGCTGGCGAACAACGACGTCAACACCGCGGCCAGCGTCGAGAACTACCAGCACTATGAAGAGCACAGCAAGAAAAAGAGCGGCCTGTTCAGCGGCGGCGGCATTGGTTTTACCCTTGGTTCAACCTCGACCAGCCAGAAACTGCGTGACCAGGCGGCGACCCAAAGCCAGAGTATCAGCACCCTGGGCAGCACGACCGACTCGGTGACGGTGAAGGCCGGGAACGATGTCACGATTAGCGGCACCGATATGGTGGCCGGGAAAGACATCCTCCTGCAGGGCAACAACGTCACCATTGACCCGGGCTACGACACCCGCAAACAGCAGCAGGAGTTTGAGCAGAAAAGCGCGGGTCTGACCGTGGCGCTGTCCGGCGTGGTGGGTTCGGCGCTCAACAGCGCGGTGCAGAGCATTCAGGCGGCAAAAAGTGAAAGTGATGGCCGGCTGGCGCTGCTTCAGGGCATGAAGGCCGGACTGGCCGGGTATCAGGCCTATCAGGGCAGCCAGTCCGAACTGAACAATAAGGGGCAGTCGTCTTTTGTCGGCGTCAGCGTTTCGCTCGGGGCGCAGAATTCACGCTCCAGCCAGACCAGCGAGCAGAAACAGAGCTTTGGCTCGACGCTCAATGCGGCGGGGGATATCGGCATCGAATCGCGTACCGGGGATATCACGGTTGCGGGCAGCCAGCTTAAGGCGGGCGGCGATGTCCTGATGAACGCGGCGCAGGATATTCACCTGCTCTCGGCACGCAACAGCGAGGACATCAGCGGCAAGAACAGCAGCAGCGGCGGCAATATCGGCGTCAGCGTGGGACTGAGCAACGGCAGCGCGGGGCTCAGCATTTTTGCCAACGTCAATGCGGCGAAAGGGCGGGAAACCGGGACGGGCAACAGCTGGTCAGAAACCACGGTGGATGCGGGTAACCACGTCACGCTGAAAAGCGAGCGCGACACGCGGCTGACTGGCGCACAGGTGAACGGCGAGCGCATTGATGTTGATGCCGGACGTAACCTGCTGCTGCAAAGTCAGCAGGACAGCGAGCGTTATGATTCCAGACAGGTGAGCGGCTCGGCAGGCGGCAGCTTTACCTGGGGCGGCGGAGGCGGCAGCGGCTATATCAGCCTCAGCAAAGACAAAATCCACAGCAATTATGACAGCGTGCAGCAGCAGACCGGGCTCTTTGCGGGTAAAGACGGCTTTGGTATACAGACCGGTGAACATACCCAGCTTGACGCTGCGGTCATTGGCTCTACTGCCAGCGCCGAGAAAAACCGGCTGGACACGGGGACGCTGGGCTGGAGCGGGTTAGATAATAAAGCCGAATTCAAGGTGGAGCACAGCGGCGCCGGGTTCAGTGCCAGCCCGTCCCTGAACGGCAGTATGCTCTCGACGCTGGCGATGAACGTGCCGTCGGCGCTGATGTCGCTGGGGAGCCGCGGCAATGCGTCCAGCACCACCTATGCGGCAGTGAGCGACGGCACATTGTTGTTGCGGGATACGGCGAAACAGGTGCAGGATATCACTACGCTGAGCCGTGACGTTGAACATGCGAACAACGCGCTCAGCCCGATCTTTAACAAAGAGAAAGAGCAGAAACGCCTGAAACAGGCGCAGCTGATTGGTGAGATTGGCGCGCAGATGATGGATATCGTGCGCACGGAAGGCGAGCTGAAGGCGCAGAAAGCCGCGGAGGCTAAAGGCGATGCCACCGTCAAACGTCCGCAGGACGGTGATTCGGCGCAGGAATGGGAAGTCTATAAAAAGGCGCTGACGGAGTCACCGACCTACAAGGCCGAGATGCAGAAATACGGCACGGGCAGTGACTTCCAGCGTGCGGCACAGGCGGCGACGGCGGCGATTCAGGCACTGGCGGGCGGGGACATCCAGAAAGCGATTGCCAGCGGGGCATCACCGTATCTGGCGCAACTGGTGAAAGACGTCACGCTACCGAAGGATGAAAGCAAAATCACGGCGTCGGATATCGCGGCGAACGCGATGGCGCACGCGGTGGTGGGGGCGGTGGTCGCCCAGCTGTCGGGTCAGGATGCGGCCGCGGGGGCCATCGGTGCCTCCAGCGGTGAACTGGCTGCCCGCGCTATCATGGCGGAGCAATACCCGGGCAAGACGGCAAACGACCTGACGGAAGAGGAAAAGCAGTCGGTCAGCGCGCTTTCCACGCTGGCCGCCGGGCTGATATCCGGTCTGGCGAGCAACAGCACGGCTTCCGCCGCCAGCGGCGCGCAGTCCGGGCGTAATGCGGTGGAGAATAACTATCTGAGTGATAAGGATATCACTACGTTCACCGAAAAATATGCGAATGCGAAGACGGATGAGGAAAGAGATCAACTTAAAGCTGAACTTAGCCAGTTAGATAAAGATAAACAGCATCAAGCCTTATCGACCGGTATCCCGTTGAAGGAACAAAAAGCGGAACTGGAAAAACTGAAGTTGCTTGCTGCCTCACCGGATTGTGTCGGTCAATGTCAGGAGTTAGTGAGTTACTCGATTTCTCAGCTCGAACCAGTGGTTAACAACCCTCAATTACATCAGGATAATATTAACAAAGGGATATTGGCTGCAGTTATATCTGGTATAGCGCTTGAAAGACCTATCGGTGGAAGTTCTAATGCATCGCCGCTGACAAGAGAGCAACAGGAATTAATCAGAAAGGCTGAATCTATCTCAACAGCAAAGGGGATACAGAATCCGTTCCCGAGGGATCTGAATGAGCAAGTATTATGGAATGGAGTTAAGGCTAATCCATCGGCTGGATATCCACTGACGGGATTGAATAATGATCCTAAATTTCCTTCATCAGCAGGGTTCCAGAAAATGTCAGTCAATCATACACTCCCAGATGGTAGGAATATTGAAGTTCATTATCAATATAACTCATTGACTAATAAGGCTTATGATATGAAAGTTATCACACCACAACGTCAAGGCGCTTCATTTAAGGAAAAACAATGAAAATAATAACTCAACGAGGGGGATATCTCGTTGATGTTTATGCAGTCTATTGGGTTGGAGGCAACACTTACTTCTATGGTCTATCTAAGGGGAATGGTGGTTTGTCTGCTTATAAGCTAGGAGATGGCATAGATATAGTTGACTCGGATTTATCAGGTGAGTTTATTTATTTTAACCAAGGTATTTTTTATAAACCTTTGATAGAAGAAAAACTCCTTGATGATCTTCTTGAGTATGATGAAACAGCCTACAAACGGTTCCTTGAGATCCTGAAAGCGGAAGGACGAATAGATCCCGACTTCTATTAGTCATTATAAATCCCGGCCTCACAAACAGGCCGGGATTTTTGTTATCTGTCACTCAGTCACAATACGTATCAGCAACTGACCGTGCTCAACAGTGACAGTCACCGGGGTATCGGTGCCAAATCCCGCCGCTTCGAGCCAGTTGCCGGTAAGGTGCAGGCTGGGGCTGCGGCTGTAATAGCGCGTCATGTCATTGCGGTCGGCGTGACGGCGGCTGACATAGCCGACCTTCAGGTGTCGTAATGCTTGGGGTGTGGCGGGTTCTGACTTATGATGCTGCTTAGCCATATCAACTACTCCTAACTAGTTGTTGTGGTGAGCGTCGCTGATGGGCTGCAACCCGTCGGTGACGCGCTAAATCCTGTCTATGCTACTCTTCTTTAACCGCCTTCCTGGCGGAGTCCCAGCGGCGGGACTGGTACTTGATAATCAGACTCTCCAGCACTTCCCTGACAATCGCCTGCTCGTTCTCGGGTAACTGACTGACGGCCTCAAACTGAAGCGTCAGCGTGTCACTCGGGCCACGTTCATGTTCTTCAAATAGCAAATAATCGGTACTGACATGCAGCGTGGTTGCAATCTTCTTGAGTGCATCCAGCGACGGCATGGCCTGTCCGCTCTCGTACTTCTTCCAGCTGTTAACATGCAGGCCGACAGCATCAGCCATTGCCTGCTGGGACAGGCCGAGCTTTTTACGTAATGCGTTTAACCGAACAGGTAATGACATAGTGAGCAGATACCAGTGAGATGTCGTGCGCATGATATTACCCCCTCGAAAAAACAGCACTTGCTAAATATACATCATGATGTACCATATTAAAACATATGTGTGGTCTTGACGTGTTTTTTACAGGAGCGACGGAATGGGACGAATGACACCGGCAGAACTGGCGCAGCTCAAGCATGAGGTGTCATTGCTGACCGTGGCGCAACGTCAGGGTCATGCACTGAAAAAGCAGGGTGACGACAGCTATGTGTGTCTGTGTCCGTTCCATCGGGAGAAAACGCCGTCCTGTGTCATTACGCCGTCAAAGAACCTGTATCACTGCTTTGGCTGCGGGGCATCGGGGTCGGTGCTGGACTGGCTGCAACACACCGAGAAACTGACCTATCCGCAGACGCTGGTGCGGCTGCGGGAGCTGGCCGGAACCCCGTCTTCTTTAGCCGCCGTCCCTGTACTGGCTTCGCCGCCAGTGGCACGGACGCCGCTGTCTGACCTGGATGATGACGGTCAGGCGCTGCTGCATCAGGTTATCGACTTCTATCACCATAACTTGTTGAACAGTCCGGAGGCGCAGCAGTGGCTGGTCAGTCGCGGGCTGAACCATCCTGAACTGGTAAGCCACTTCCGCTTAGGGTTCGCGGGGCATCACGGTATCGGCGGCAGCGCGGGGCTGTTGCCGTCGACGTCAAGCCTTGAGGGAAAACGGCTGCGCGAGCGGCTGGCCGGGCTGGGGGTATTGCGGGCGAGTACGCGACAAGACCACTTCCGGGGCTGTGTGGTGATGCCGGTTATCGGCTGGTCGGAATCGGCGAACGTGGCGCAGCGCGGGCGGGTGTTGCAGTTGTATGGTCGCCGGACCACGGCGGACTACGCGGTGAAGAAAGGCTCACCCAAACACCTCTACTTACCGTCACCGCTGGCCGGGGTATGGAACGAGGAAGCGCTGAAAGCCTCGTCTGAAATTATCCTGTGCGAAGCGCTTATCGACGCCATGACCTTCTGGTGTGCGGGGTTCCGCCATGTGACCACGGCTTACGGGTCGAACGGTTTTACCGCTGAGCATCTGGCGGCGTTGCAGTACCACGGGGTCAAGCGGGTGTTAATCGCCTATGACCGGGATGAGGCAGGCGACCGGGGTGCGGAAGCCGTGGCCGCTGACCTGCTGGAAAGCGGTATCGAGGCGTGGCGAGTGCCGTTCCCGCAGGGGCTGGATGCGAATGCCTATGCGCTGAAAAGTGGTAATCCTGAAGCGGCGTTAGGGCTGGCGCTGGAGCAGGCACAATGGATGGGTAAAGGGGTTGTCCCCGGCGTGGTGTTCAGTCATGAAACGCCGGTGTCTGACGTGGGTGAAAATCCTTCTTCTTTAGCCGCCTCTGCACCTGCGGTTGATGTGGTGCCGTGCGAACAAACGGATACCGGTGAGCTGCTGTTACGCGCCGGACCACGGGTGTGGCGGGTGCGCGGCTGGCAGAAGAACAGAGTGGCGGAAGTGATGAAGGTGAACGTGCAGGTGCGGGATGAGAGTGCCGGTACGTTCCATGTGGACTCACTGGATATGTACAGTTCACGTCATCGTCAGGGCTATATCAGTGCGGCGGCGGTTGAACTGGGCTGTGAGTCCTCGGTCATCAAACGTGAATGCGGTCGGGTGCTGCTGATGCTGGAGCAGAAGCAGGATGAAGCGCGACAATCTACGGTGCAGTCGGATGTTACAGCGGCGGTGACGGTCAGCGCGGAAGACGAAGCGGCAGCGCTGGCGCTGCTCAAATCTCCCCATCTCACCGAGCGTATCGTCAATGACCTGGCAGCCTGTGGCGTGGTGGGGGAATCAACCAATCTGCTGACGGGGTATCTGGCGGCGACGTCGCGCAAGCTGGATAAACCGCTGGCCGTGCTTATCCAGTCATCATCAGCTGCAGGTAAATCCTCGCTGATGGACGCGGTGCTGGGGCTGATGCCGGAAGAAGAGCGTATCCAGTACTCGGCGATGACCGGGCAGAGCCTGTACTACCTTGGTGAAACCTCGCTGCAACACAAGATACTGGCTATCGCGGAAGAGGAAGGGGTGCGGCAGGCGGCGTATGCGCTGAAGCTGTTGCAGTCGGACGGGGAGCTGAAAATCGCCAGTACCGGCAAGAACGAGCAGAGCGGCGAACTGGTCACACGGGAGTACAAGGTACAAGGGCCGGTAATGCTGATGCTGACCACCACGGCTATCGACGTGGATGAAGAGCTGCTGAACCGCTGTCTGGTGCTGACGGTCAACGAGAGCCGTGAACAGACGCAGGCGATACACGCGATGCAGCGACACGGGCAGACGCTGGAAGGGCTGCTGGCCGCGAGTGAGAAAGGGTATCTGACTAAGTTGCACCAGAACGCGCAGCGGCTGCTGCGGCCACTGAAGGTGGTGAACCCGTATGCTGACCGGCTGACGTTCCTGAGTGATAAAACCCGTACCCGACGCGACCATATGAAATACCTGACGCTGATACAAAGCATCGCGCTGCTGCACCAGTACCAGCGAGCGGTGAAACGGGTCGAGCATCGGGGCGCGGTTATCGAGTATATCGAGGTGGCACAGAGTGATATCGCGTTAGCCAATCAACTGGCGCATGAGGTACTGGGGCGAACGCTGGACGAGATGCCGCCACAGACGCGGAAGTTACTGGTGTTGTTGCGTGAAATGGTGCGGGATGTCGCAGTGCGTCAGGCGCTGAAAGCGGAAGAGGTTCGGTTCTCACGGCGGGATGTCCGGGCAACCCTGCGCTGGGGTGATACGCAGCTAAAAGTGCATCTCTCAAGGCTGCTGGAAATGGAATACCTTGTGCTTTACCGGCGCGGGCTGACGTATGAGTACGGCCTGCTGTGGGACGGCGAAGACAGCGGTCAGCCACACTTATGCGGGTTACTGGACGTGGAAGAAACCGTTCCGGCCAGCGAGAGCAACGATAACCGGTCGGGGTCAGATGAATATCGGTCGACCACGGGTCGGGGTGTGGTCGGTAGTCGGTCGGAGAGTGAAAAAGTAGCGTCAGACCAGACAGTACAAGGGCTGGGTGCCGAAGCGGCCGGGGTTGCTGAAAACGCAGTAATAAAGGGAAAAAAGAAAGCGGGTAAAATCGTGCTGCCCGTGAGTGCGGGTTCACCGATAAATAGCGTGGTTGAGGGCAGCGATAACCGGTCGGGTCTGGAAGCGGCTCAGTCGGCCACCAGTCGGGGTGTGGTCGGTAGTCGGTCGGACAGTGAAAAAGTGGCGTCAGGCCAGACAGTACAAGGGCTGGACGCCGAAGCAGTCGGGGTTGCTGAAAACACGGTAATAAGAGGAAAAAGAAAACGTGCTGCTGCCATCGCCTCCGATGCTAACAAGGTGGTGACGCATGGCCAACCGTAAACCACGGTCGGGTGCGCTGCTGACGGTGGATGAGGTCTACCGTAAACCCATCGGTCCGGCCAGCGACCCGAAGAGCCTGTATGCGCTGCTGCTGCGGTTCGTGGTGTGGCGTCGGGAGCGCAACGGGTCGGAGGCGACGCTGAAGGTGCAGACGCATCACCAGTACCGGTTCATCCTGTGGGCAGCAGAGCGGGGAGTGCATTATGTCCGTGACGTAACCCGCCCCATCCTTGAACGCTACCAGCGGCATCTGTACCAGTACCGCAAAAGCAACGGTGAACCCCTCTCCACCCGGACCCAGCGCACGGCGTTACAGCCGTTGCAGGTGTGGTTCAGCTGGCTGACGAAACAGCATCTGATACTGGCGAACCCGGCGGCCGACCTGGAGCTGCCGAAACTTGAAAAGCGACTGCCGCGCACGATACTGAGCGTGGAGGACGTGGAGCAGGTACTGGCCTTACCCGACCTGACGACGCTTCAGGGCATCCGTGACCGTGCACTGATGGAGCTGCTGTGGTCAACGGGGCTGAGGCGGGGTGAGGTGGCAAAGCTGGACGTCTACAGCGTGGACGGGAGCCGTAAAACGGTGACGGTGAGGCAGGGCAAGGGAAGAAAAGACCGGGTTATCCCGATAGGAAACCGGGCGCTGCGCTGGCTGAGTCACTACCAGCAACAGGTGAGGCCGCAACTGCTGGTCAGTCAGGACATTACCGCGCTGTTCGTGGCGCTGGATGGAATCGCGGGACTGACGGCGAACGGCATCACCCACATGGTCGGCCACTACATCCGGGCATCGGGACTCGCGCCGTGGGGAAGCTGTCACCTGTTCCGGCATGCGATGGCGACGCAGATGCTGGAGAACGGCGCGGATATCCGGTGGATACAGGCGATGTTAGGTCATGCGAGCGTGGAGAGCACGCAACTCTATACGCAAGTCTCCATCAGGGCGTTATCCGCAGTCCATGCGAGTACGCACCCGGCAGAGCGTGAGGCTGAAGAAGAAACCGGGCTGCTGGCTGACCTGATAGCGGACGAGGAGGCGGACACAGCGGAGCCGCACGACATACCTGTGTTGCCGGACAGTCACAAAAGTTAGCTCGTTCTCTTCAAGGCCGCAGGGTACGGCGTCGGGCAAAAGCTGCGCCATCCGTGGCGCACCTATTGCCTTGTTCAGCTAAGCGCTCCGGCGGTAAATGTCGCCCGGCCAGCGTTAACCCAAGCCGTTCTCTGTCATTAACGTTGCTGGCCGTTCGTCATTCAACATAATGTGGCATTACGCGAAAGCCGCTGAACGCGGCCAACGCGCAACGAACATTATGTCGGCGCCGGTCGGCTAATGGGCGCGCTGCGGTCTTCCTCGGCAAAGGCGTGCGGCTGGCCGCCGGGGTTGGGCTCTGTGGCGCGGTGTGGCGCACAGGGCTTCGCCCTCTGCTGCAAACCTCAGCGTGCTTCCCTGGCTCTGACGGAGTGGCCGCCATCCCTGGCGGCGCAGGCTTCGGCGTCAATCCTCAGCAAACATCAACGTCAATATCAAAGCAGAAGCCGTTCCTGCGTCACGGCGCTGAAGGGGTTTACCTCGCCCCCGCCCCGACCCCGCTGCACTGGCTGCGCCCGGCTCGCAGTCGCCGGCTCCTTGCTCGTTCCCGTGCTCGCCATCTCCGCCCCGTGCGGCCCCCGCCGGGGGCCTCCCCGCTAACCCGTTCTCTTGCGGGCTTCGCCAGCCCGCACCCGGCAGACGCTTCACCGTCCCACAGGCAAGCTGCGGAACGGCTCGCGCCGCGATAAACCCGGTTCAACAACAAAACGACTACTGGCAGCGACTTGGGCTGCTGCTATGATGTGGCGGTTGCAGGCGGTAAGGTCACGGCGGGGCGGTAGCGTGCCGGGATGAAAAAGTGCGTATCGGGGCTTGGGTGTGCTGTTATCGAAACGCTTCAGGAAAAACCGGCTGTAACTGGCTGACTGTACAGGGAAAAATGGTGTTCGCTGGCTGAGTCCGCACCGGAAAACGTTGTTGTGGAGAATAATGCGCTAAGTGACATTATTGAGAATAAAGTCTCCGGTATATCGCAGGAGGAGAAATATCAGAGCGCGCAGAAGCAACTTGTTGCTATGGTTGAAGAATTCAAAGCTCAGAATTGTGCAGGATTAAGTGCGGAAGCATGTTCGACCAAGATAAGTGAACATCGCAATGAATTGCTGAAAGGTGCTGCTGGTTTTGGATTAGACTTTGTACCGGTTGTGGGCGATATCAAAGGCTTTGCGGAAGCGCAGAATGCTATTGATTATCTGGCAGCAATGGTTGGATTAATTCCGATTGCAGGTGATGCTGCGGGTAAAGCGATTAAAGCAGCAGAAGTGGCGCTGAAGAAAGGGGATGTTGCTGAAGCGTCTAAGCTGCTCAATAAGGCTAGTGATGAAATTGCTGGCTCAGTAGCTCATACAGGAGCCGCTGTTAACCTTGACGAAGTAAACCGATTGAAATTTGATCCTCACGCTGGCAAGAACAAGCTTGCAGAAGGTTCAGCCGCCACCGAATTGCAAAATACTATGGGCGGGAAATTGGAACGTGTTGATCCTGATGCCAGTGGTGCCGATTTTGTATTTTCCAGCGGACCAAACAAAGGGAAAACTGTTGACTTTATGTTTACAACAGCAAAAGGCTCAGAGAAAGAAATTGAAGGGATGAATAAGTTTTTTAATAACAATTGGGATAATAATGTAAAAACATTACATCAGCATCTGGAAAAAGCAGATATAGTTCCCTTAGACTTTAGAAATCTTACTCCAGCAAATCAGCAGAGAATCTTAGAATATTTGAATGCTTTGCCAGAAAGTCAAAAAAATCAGATTGTTATTATGAGGTAATTCATGGCAGGAGGATTGTGTTTTAAAGGCGAAACGGTGTCTTTGGGCTCATCTGCGATAGATATTATTGCGGATTATCTACGGCCATATATTAGTGATGTCAGTATGGAGGTAATGGAGAAGGTTTATGAAGTATTCGATTATTTTCAGTTGCTTGACTTTACAAAGTTATCCTCAAGAGAATATATGTGTTGCTATGAACAGATAGAAAAAGCAATAGAAATCGATCTTAAGGCCAATCCTGTGATAAATAATCGTCCACAAGATTGGATTTTTAAGGCTTGGCATGAAGAAATCAAGCCCAAAATGCAGGCCTCATCTTTGTACGATCCTAACATGTTGGATAAGTAATTCGGATGTTATAAATAGTTCTGTATGCAGGTTTCTTGATTGACTATGTTGAATTAAAAAAACCGGCCTTGGTGCTGGGATTTTTACATGTGCCTGTCAGAACCGCGGTTCCGTCTCAATCACCAGTTTACCGCGCTCAACGGTGACGATAACAGGCTGTCCGGTGTTAAAACCGAGGTCTTCGAGCCACTTCTATGCAGCGGTAAACGACGGCAGCCTATTGTTGTGGGATACGGCGAAGCAGGTGCAGGACATCGCCACGCTGAGCCGTGACGTTGAGCACGCGAACAACGCGCTCAGCCCGATCTTTAACAAAGAGAAAGAGCAGAAACGCCTGAAACAGGCGCAGCTGATTGGTGAAATCGGTGCGCAGGTGATGGATATCGTGCGCACGGAAGGCGAGCTGAAGGCGCAGAAAGCCGCGGAAGCTAAAGGTGATGCCACCGTCAAACGTCCGCAGGACGGTGATTCGGCGCAGGAATGGGAAGTCTATAAAAAGGCGCTGACGGAGTCACCGACCTACAAGGCCGAGATGCAGAAATACGGCACGGGCAGCGACTTCCAGCGCGCGGCACAGGCGGCGACGGCGGCGATTCAGGCGCTGGCGGGCGGGGATATCCAGAAAGCGATTGCCAGCGGGGCATCACCGTATCTGGCGCAACTGGTGAAAGACGTCACGCTACCGAAGGACGAAAGCAAAATCACGGCGTCGGATATCGCGGCCAACGCGATGGTGCACGCGGTGGTGGGGGCGGTGGTCGCGCAACTGTCGGGTCAGGATGCGGCGGCGGGGGCCATCGGTGCCTCCAGCGGTGAACTGGCCGCCCGCGCCATCATGGCGGAGCAATACCCGGGCAAGACGGCAAACGACCTGACGGAAGAGGAAAAGCAGTCGGTCAGCGCGCTTTCCACGCTGGCCTCCGGGCTGATATCCGGTCTGGCGAGCAACAGCACGGCCTCCGCCGCCAGCGGCGCGCAGTCCGGGCGCAATGCGGTGGAGAATAACGCTTTGGGGGCAGATGCCGGAACAGCATTTGGGTTCTGGTTCGGCAAAAACGACGAATGCGGTACTGCCTGTAAGGCAGAGATTGCGAAAGGGATCGCTGAAGGCAATCTCGTAGTATCAGCCGGTGTAGCTGGCGTTGCCGGTGGTGCAATGATTGTGGGCGCAACCCCAGAAATTGCAGCGTTGGCAAAAGCGGCACTGGAAGGATGTAAGGCAGCGCCGACGATTTGTCTGAACAATGCCGGATTGCAGGTAGCGGAAGCTGTTACACCGGGAGGTGTCGGGGCTGCTGGAGCTATCGGGGTTGGTAAAACTGTTGCAGAAGCAACGGTGGCTAAGGCTGAAGCTGTGGCAGCTAATGCAGCAAGAAATGCTAACAATGCTGCTAGTTATGCTGGCTTGAAAATGGACTTAAAAACAACTGAAGCAGCCAATGAGGTTGTGGAAAGTTTACGTAGTACAGGGCAATTGCCTCAAAATTACGTAAATAAAGCACAAGCCAGGGCTAACGGGTGGAAGCCTGGAAAAGCCTTAAATAATACGAATCCTGATAGTCAGTTAGGGGGAGACATCTTTGAAAACTCAAATAATTTATTACCTTCTGTACCGGGTAGGGTGTGGCAGGAAGCAGATATAGGATTAAAAAATACTATGTCGAGAAGTAACCAGCCGGGGACAAGATTATTATATTCAAATGATGGGTTGCTCTATATCACAACAGATCACTACGAGACGGCGACCTCAATAGGTAAATGGAAGTAAATATGAATGAAATAATTTTAGATGGTGCAAGTATCGAAACCGAGCCTGACTTCCATAAGGCTATGTCTGATTTATTAGATTTTGGCCCTTATTATGGGCGAAATTTAGATGCCCTTAGGGATCGTTTAAGCAATGATGTAGAACGTCCAGTAAAAATAATTTGGATAAACTCTGGTTATTCAAAAAGTTGTCTTGGTGATTGCTTTAATAAAATTGTCCAAATCTTCGAACAGACAAAGCAACAAGACATTCGGTTTAATTGGGATGAGAAATTTGACTATATCCTAAAGTAAAAAAAATTCCGGCCCTTAAAAAGGCCGGGATTTTTTTGCCTGTCATTCAGCCACAATGCGTATCAGCAACTGACCGTGCTCAACACTCACTGTTACCGCCGTATCCGTGCCAAATCCTGCGGCTTCCAGCCAGTTGCCGGTAAGGTGCAGGCTGGGGCTGCGACTGTAATAGCGCGTCATATCGTTGCGGTCGGCGTGACGACGGCTGACATAGCCGACCTTCAGGTGTCGTAATGCTTGGGGTGTGTCGGGTTCTGACTTATGATGCTGCTTAGCCATAGTAACTACCTCAATGCGGCGAAAGGGCGGGAAACCGGCACGGGCAACAGCTGGTCAGAAACCACGGTGGATGCGGGTAACCACGTCACGCTGAAAAGCGAGCGCGACACGCGGCTGACTGGCGCGCAGGTGAACGGCGAGCGCATTGATGTTGATGCCGGACGTAACCTGCTGCTGCAAAGTCAGCAGGACAGCGAGCGTTATGATTCCAGACAGGTGAGCGGCTCGGCGGGCGGCAGCTTTACCTGGGGCGGCGGAGGTGGCAGCGGCTATATCAGCCTCAGTAAAGACAAGATGCACAGCAATTATGACAGCGTGCAGCAGCAGACCGGGCTCTTTGCGGGTAAAGACGGCTTTGGTATAAAGACCGGTGAACACACCCAGCTTGACGCTGCGGTCATTGGCTCCACTGCCAGCGCCGAGAAAAATCGGCTGGACACGGGGACGCTGGGCTGGAGCGGGCTCAACAACAAAGCCGAGTTCAAGGTGGAGCACAGCGGCGCCGGGTTCAGTGCCAGCCCGTCCCTGAACGGCAGTATGCTGTCGACGCTGGCGATGAATGTGCCGTCAGCGCTGATGTCGCTGGGTAGCCGCGGCAATGCGTCCAGCACCACCTATGCGGCGGTGAGCGACGGCACGTTGTTGTTGCGGGACACGGCGAAGCAGGTGCAGGATATCACTACGCTGAGCCGTGACGTTGAGCACGCGAACAACGCGCTCAGCCCGATCTTTAACAAAGAGAAAGAGCAGAAACGCCTGAAACAGGCGCAGCTGATTGGTGAGATTGGCGCGCAGATGATGGATATCGTGCGCACGGAAGGCGAGCTGAAGGCGCAGAAAGCGGCGGAAGCTAAAGGTGATGCCAAAGTCAAACGTCCGCAGGACGGTGATTCGGCGCAGGAATGGGAAGTCTATAAAAAGGCGCTGACGGAATCGCCGACCTACAAGGCCGAGATGCAGAAATACGGCACGGGCAGCGACTTCCAGCGTGCGGCACAGGCGGCGACGGCGGCGATTCAGGCACTGGCGGGCGGGGATATTCAGAAAGCGATTGCCAGCGGGGCGTCACCGTATCTGGCACAGCTGGTGAAAGATGTCACGCTACCGAAGGATGAAAGCAAAATCACGGCGTCGGATATCGCGGCGAACGCGATGGCGCACGCGGTGGTGGGGGCGGTGGTCGCGCAACTGTCGGGTCAGGATGCGGCGGCGGGGGCCATCGGTGCCTCCAGCGGTGAACTGGCTGCCCGTGCCATCATGGCGGAGCAATACCCCGGCAAGACTGCGAGCGACCTGACGGAAGAAGAAAAGCAATCCGTCAGTGCGCTTTCCACGCTGGCCGCCGGGCTGATATCCGGTCTGGCGAGCAACAGCACGGCCTCCGCCGCCAGCGGCGCACAGTCCGGGCGCAATGCGGTTGAGAATAACTATCTGAGCAGCGATATGTATGCGCTGGACAGAAAAGTGAAAGCAGCCAAAGAAAAAGGAGAGGATATTACTCCTATTCTTGAAGAGGCACGTAAGCAGGCAGAAAAAGACAGGGAAAAACAGATAGCATCGTGCCAAGAGAACCCTGATATGTGTGCATTTGGCCGTGAGGTCGCAAATGATGCTTATAATGCATATGTTGAAAATGGATTCTTACAGGGAATTGACCCAGATGTTGCCAGGTTTGTACAGCAAGAGACGGGGAACGATAATGCGGTCATAGACCGATATGCCAGTGAGTTTGGTAAAGGTTTAGCAGTTGTCTCTGAGGGGGCTGCTTTGCTTGCAGGGACAGGCATTGGTGTGCTTTTACCCGGTAAAGCAGGTGTTTCAGCTAGAGATTCAAAATTAAGCCAATCTAAAATAAATGAGATTGTTAACACTCCAAAAGGGGAACGGCCTGAGCCATCAACATACATGTCAAAAGCTGAAATAGATGCGCATTTGGCTAAGTTTGACGATGGGGCGGTGAGATTTACCTCAATGGGGGATGTGAAAAAGTATGGAACCCTTGGCCCAGATAATGGGTTTGTGATGCCCAAATCTGAATTCGATAAATTGATAAAAGAATCAAGTGGTAATCTCAGGATTGTGGAGAAAAAACAGGGACTAGAGTCGGGCTACTTAGGTAATTCAAACACGGGTGTTTTTTATATCAAGAAGCAAGATATTAAGAATTTGAAAATCCCATCAGGGAATGAACTTGGCGCAAATAAGTTTTGGTTGCCAGGAGGAAAGACATCTGGTGGTATTTCTGAGGCTGTAATGGATTTTTCACACAAGCCAAACGCCCAGTTGATTGATTTGAATAAATATAATGGTGGTAAGTGAGATGAATGATATGGATAAATACTACACAATGAAATCATTTTCATATCCTGAAAAGGCCCCATTGGTAGATGACGAATTCTCAACCGAGGATTGGTGGAGAGTAAGGAAATTAAATAATTGCCAGTATGTTTTTTTCTGTTTGTCAGGAACTCAGGGAACTGAAGAACAAAAAGTAGAAATTACAGAAAGTGAATACAATGAGCTAATTAATGGTCATTTAACAGCAAATGATATTTGTTTGAAATATAAAATTGGCTAATGGGATGCTGTAAATCATTTTGTGTCTGTCATTCAAGTACTATATGGATCAGTAGTTATCCATGTTCAGCGGTGATGATGACTGTGGTATCGGCCTCAAATTCCGTAGCTTCTGGCTAGGCACCTTTGAGGTGTAGGCTGGACTTCGGCTGTAATCGCGCGTCATTTCGGTCTGTGTGACGTTGAGCACGCGAACAACGCGCTTAGCCCGATCTTTAACAAAGAGAAAGAGCAGAAACGCCTGAAACAGGCGCAGCTGATTGGTGAAATTGGCGCGCAGGTGATGGATATCGTGCGCACGGAAGGCGAGCTGAAGGCGCAGAAAGCCGCGGAGGCTAAAGGCGATGCCACCGTCAAACGCCCGCAGGACGGTGATTCGGCGCAGGAATGGGAAGTCTATAAAAAGGCGCTGACGGAATCGCCGACCTACAAGGCCGAGATGCAGAAATACGGCACGGGCAGCGACTTCCAGCGCGCGGCACAGGCGGCCACGGCGGCAATTCAGGCGCTGGCGGGCGGGGACATCCAGAAAGCGATAGCCAGCGGAGCCGCGCCGTATCTGGCACAGTTGGTGAAAGACGTCACGCTACCGAAGGATGAAAGCAAAATCACGGCGTCGGATATCGCGGCGAATGCGATGGCGCACGCGGTGGTGGGGGCGGTGGTCGCGCAACTGTCGGGTCAGGATGCGGCGGCGGGGGCCATCGGTGCCTCCAGCGGTGAACTGGCCGCCCGCGCCATCATGGCGGAGCAATACCCGGGCAAGACGGCAAACGACCTGACGGAAGAGGAAAAGCAGTCGGTCAGCGCGCTTTCCACGCTGGCCTCCGGGCTGATATCCGGTCTGGCGAGCAACAGCACGGCCACCGCCGCCAGCGGCGCACAGTCCGGGCGTAATGCGGTGGAGAATAACTTCCTCAGTACAGAGGAGAACCGTCAACGGCTAAGTGAAATGTCATCCTGTGGCAGTGACAGTGCCTGTAAAGATGAGGTGACGGAGAAGTTCAAGAAAATCTCCGACGAACAAATCAAGAGTGTCGAAAACTGTTCCAGTGTTGATGTGTGTTGCAAAAGCCAAAGAAATGGCGGAGTTGCAGGCAGGCTATGGTCAGCGAATTGAGGAGTTGGGGGAGAAACTTCGGGCTGATGGTAGCTTGAGCGGTGCAGACCTTGAGGAATGGGCTTATCTGCACGTTGTGACGCCTGCTCTGGAAGCTGGACGTTTACAGGCGATACATAACGCGCAGGCAGTGGGCGGTTCGGATGAGGCGTCACAGCTTGCAATTAACACCATTGCTCAAGCGGGGGCGACAAGTGCGGCTGGTATCATTGGCGGAGCAGGTAAGGCTGGAAATAATAATGGAAATGGTACTTCTCAAGTAACTACTAAGAACGTAGATCCAAGTATTCTAATTAGCAGGCAAAATAAAAATGAAATGTCGGGTTCACAAGTAAAACGGCTTGTGAAAGATATGAAAGCAAATGGCTTTGATGCCAATGAACCTGTCGATGTTGCTATCGTAAATGGTAAAGCAATTATTATTGATGGTCATCATAGAGCTGAAGCAGCAGCAAAAGCCGGAATTAAAGATATACCAATTAGAATACATGAGGTTACAAAAGAACAAGGTGATCAGCTTTTGCGGGAAGCCGCTGAGGCAAGGGTAAGGTATTGATATGATGAATGAACGGGAAATTATCAGTTTTATCAGTCTTCAAGAGATGTTAATGAAGGCCTTCTTTATTGCTTATCCGAGCTTAAAGGACTTTGACTTCTTGCTGGACTTCCCTAAGAAAGGGACTGTTTTTGTTAATGACAGTGAATGGAATTTTATTAAACATGGTAAAGGTATTAAGTTTTTAATAAGAAACATCCAAAAAGAGACAGTAGTCGATATTAATAATATCAAAAACCCCAAGTTGATAGATGTATGGCGCTTATCTCAATATTTTCCATCACATGATGATCATGAAATAAAGGGGTTATTAGATGGAATGGTTGAGTCTGGGATCTTACAAAAAATATCAGAGAAGCAATATGAGTTAATATGATTAAGTAGTCAAAGCATCCCGGCTTCTCAAACAGGCCGGGATTTTTACCTTTACCGGTCAGAACCTTAGCTCGGTCTCAATGACCAGTTTACCGCGCTCAACGGTGACGATAACGGGCTGTCCGGTGTTAAAGCCGAGGTCTTCGAGCCACTTGCCGCTGAGCTTAAGCTGCGGGCTGGGTGGTTTTTTACCGCCGTTGGGGGCGTAACCGACGGTGTAATGCCGTTGTGGCTCTTTTACTTCAGTTGCGCGGGGTTCTGGCTTAGAATCGCGTTCAGCCATGATTAACTACCTCACTTAGTGGGTTATGGTGAGCGACCTGACAGTGTTCCCGCACTGGCGGGTCGCGCTAAAATTACGGTTAACTCGGTGTCTTACGTGTAAAACGGTTGGCATCGTGCTTGAGGATCAATGACTCCAGCAGCACTCTGGCCACTTCCTTCTCTTCAGGTGAGAACTGACTCACCGCCTCAAACTGCAAGCGCAGCTCATCGTCGGGGTTGCGTTCTGCCTTATCAAAAACAAGCGTATCTGCACTGACAGACAGCGCACAGGACAGCTTACGGATAATCTCCAGCGTGGGCTGAACTTCGTCAGACTCATAGCGGCGTATCATCGTCACGTGACAGCCCACCTTCTCAGCCAGAGCCGCTTGTGTCAGCTTACGGTCTTTACGCAGGGCAGCAAGACGTTTACCAAAGTCCATAGATATTACTCGCCAAGGAAACAATGCCAGCATCTTAACCCCCTGTATCGTAAGTGGTGCTTGTGATATACCATATATGCATTTATAAATAAACCATAAAGGCATATTGACAGGTTTTTGACAGGAGCGGCAGGAATGGGACGAATGACACCGGCAGAACTGGCGCGACTCAAGCATGAGGTGTCATTGCTGAGCGTGGCGCAAAGTCAGGGACATGTGCTGAAAAAGCAGGGTGACGACAGCTATGTGTGTCTGTGTCCGTTCCACCGGGAGAAAACGCCATCCTGCGTTATCACGCCATCAAAGAACCTGTATCACTGCTTCGGCTGCGGCGCGTCGGGGTCGGTGCTGGACTGGCTGCAACACACCGAGCGGCTGACCTACCCGCAGACTCTGGTGCGGCTGCGGGAGCTGGCCGGAACCCCGTCTTCTTTAGCCGCCGTCCCTGTACTGGCTTCGCCGCCAGTGGCGCGGACGCCGCTGTCTGACCTGGATGATGACGGTCAGGCGCTGCTGCATCAGGTTATCGACTTCTATCACCATAACTTGTTGAACAGTCCGGAGGCGCAGCAGTGGCTGGTCAGTCGCGGGCTGAACCATCCTGAACTGGTAAGCCACTTCCGCTTAGGGTTCGCGGGGCATCACGGCATCGGCGGCAGCGCGGGGCTGTTGCCATCCACCTCAAGCGGTGAAGGAAAACGGCTGCGTGAGCGGCTGGCCGGGCTGGGGGTGCTGCGGTCTGCCACAAAACAGGACCACTTCCGGGGCTGCGTGGTGATGCCGGTCGTGGGCTGGAGCGAGTCGGCGAACGTGGCGCAGCGCGGGCGGGTGTTGCAGTTGTATGGTCGCCGGACCACGGCGGACTATGCGGTGAAGAAAGGGGCGGCGAAGCACCTGTATCTGCCGTCACCGCTGGCCGGGGTATGGAACGAGGAAGCGCTGAAAGCCTCACCGGACATCATCCTGTGTGAAGCGTTAATCGATGCGATGACCTTCTGGTGCGCGGGGTTCCGCCACGTGACCACGGCTTACGGGGCGAACGGCTTTACTGCTGAGCATCTGGCGGCGTTGCAGTACCACGGGGTAAAGCGGGTGCTGATAGCCTATGACCGGGACGAGGCAGGCGACCGGGGTGCGGAAGCCGTGGCCGCTGACCTGCTGGAAAGCGGTATCGGGGCGTGGCGGGTGCGGTTCCCGTCGGGGCTGGATGCGAATGCCTATGCGCTGAAAAGTGGTAATCCTGAAGCGGCGTTAGGGCTGGCGCTGGAGCAGGCACAATGGATGGGTAAAGGGGGTGTCCCCGGCGCGGTGTTCTCCCATGAAACGCCGGTATCTGACGTGAGTGAAACCCCTCCTTCTTTAGCCGCCCAGCCGAATGAACCAACAACACCACCGGTTCAGGCACTTATCCCGTGCGAACAAACGGATACCGGTGAGCTGCTGTTACGCGCCGGACCACGGGTGTGGCGGGTGCGCGGCTGGCAGAAGAACAGCGTTGCCGAGGTGATGAAAGTCAACGTACAAGTGCGGGATGACGCAACCGGTGCGTTCCATGTGGACAGTCTGGACATGTACAGTTCACGTCATCGTCAGGGCTATATCAGCGCGGCGGCGGCGGAGTTGGGCTGTGAGGCCTCGGTCATCAAGCGCGAATGCGGTCGGGTGCTGCTGATGCTGGAGCAAAAGCAGGATGAAGCGCGACAATCTACGGCGCAGTCGGATGTTACAGCGGCGGTGACGGTCAGCGCGGAAGACGAAGCGGCAGCGCTTGCGTTACTCAAATCTCCCCATCTCACCGAGCGTATCGTCAATGACCTGGCGGCCTGTGGCGTGGTGGGGGAATCAACCAATCTGCTGACCGGGTATCTGGCGGCGACGTCGCGCAAGCTGGATAAACCGCTGGCCGTGCTGATACAGAGCAGTTCGGCGGCGGGGAAATCGTCGCTGATGGACGCGGTGCTGGGGCTGATGCCGGAAGAAGAGCGCATCCAGTACTCGGCGATGACCGGGCAGAGCCTGTACTACCTTGGCGAGACCTCGCTACAGCACAAGATACTGGCGATAGCGGAAGAAGAAGGGGTGCGGCAGGCGGCGTATGCGCTGAAGCTGTTGCAGTCGGACGGGGAGCTGAAAATCGCCAGTACCGGCAAGAACGAGCTGAGCGGGGAACTGGTCACACGGGAATACAAGGTACAGGGACCGGTGATGCTGATGCTGACCACCACGGCCATGAAGGTGCAGACGCATCACCAGTACCGGTTCATCCTGTGGGCGGCAGAGCGGGGTGTGCATTACGCCCGTGACGTAACCCGCCCCATCCTTGAACGCTACCAGCGCCATCTGTACCAGTACCGCAAAAATAATGGGGAGCCACTGAGCACCCGAACACAACGCACGGCGTTACAGCCGTTGCAGGTGTGGTTCAGTTGGCTGACGAAACAGCATCTGATACTGGCGAATCCGGCGGCCGACCTGGCGCTGCCGAAGCTGGAGAAGCGACTGCCGCGCACGATACTGAGCGTGGAGGACGTGGAGCAGGTACTGGCCTTACCCGACCTGACGACGCTTCAGGGCATCCGTGACCGGGCGCTGATGGAGCTGCTGTGGTCAACGGGGCTGAGGCGGGGTGAGGTGGCAAAGCTGGATGTCTACAGCGTGGACGGGAGCCGTAAAACGGTGACGGTGAGACAGGGCAAGGGAAGGAAAGACCGCATCGTTCCCATCGGCGGACGGGCACTGCGCTGGCTACGTTATTACCAGCAACAGGTGAGGCCGCAACTGCTGGTCAGTCAGGACATCACGGCGCTGTTCGTGGCGCTGGATGGAATCGCGGGACTGACGGCGAACGGCATTACCCACACGGTCGGCCACTACGTCAGGACATCCGGGATAGCGCCGTGGGGAAGCTGTCACCTGTTCCGCCATGCGATGGCAACGCAGATGCTGGAGAACGGGGCGGATATCCGGTGGATACAGGCGATGCCGGGTCACGCGAGTGTGGAGAGCACGCAACTCTATACGCAAGTCTCCATCAAGGCGTTATCCGCAGTCCATGCGAGTACGCACCCGGCGGAGCGTGAAGCTGAGGAAGAAACCGGGCTGCTGGCCGACCTGACGGCAGAAGAGGAGGAGCATCAGAAAGAAGGGGTTGACGGAACGGGAGAGGAAGAAAATACTAACAGATAATAATAGATACTATCCTGTGTAGTCGGAGGCAATAATGGCAACCAGTATCGCGTTAAGTCCTTACTTCGAGCAATTTATCCGTGAACAAATCGAAAGTGGTCGTTACAACAATGTCAGCGAGGTCATCCGTGCAGGGTTGCGGGCACTGGAGGAGCGAGAGCAGCAGGTAAAGCTTGATGCGCTACGGACGGCGGTCGAGTTGGGCGTAAACAGCGGAAAGGGCAAGGATGCTGAAGCGGTGTTCGGGCGTCTGTCGCAGAAATACCGGAACATGGCTGAAGGTGAGGAAGCGGAATGAAACTGACGGTATCGCCGCTGGCAGAGCAGGATATCGAAGCGATAGGTGACTATATCGCGCAAGATAACCCGGTACGGGCGCTGAGCTTTACCGAAGACTTGTACCGGCAGTGTTGTGTAATCGGCGACAATCCCTGGCTCTACCGTGAGCGTCCAGAGCTGGGGCAATCCATCCGAAGTTGTGTCTATGGTCGTTATCTTATCCTGTATGGAACGACGGATACGGAGGTCAGGATAGAGCGTGTCTTGCACGGTGCGCGTGATATCGACAATCTGTTCTCCGATGTACCAAACAGTCACAAAAGTTAGCACGTTCTCTTCAAGGCCGGAGGATGGTGCAGGGCAAACGCCGCGCCATCCGTGGCGCACCGCTTGCCTTGTTCAGATAAGGCGCTCCGGCGGTAAATGCCGTCCGGCCAGCGCTTATCTTTATCACTCTCTGTCATTAACGTTGCTGGCCAGTCGTCATTCAACATAATGTGGCATTACGCGAAAGCCGCTGAACGCGGCCAACGCGTAACGAACATTATGTCGGCGCCGGTCGGGTAATGGGCGCGCTGCAGTCTGCTTCCACATCGGCGTGCGGCTGGCCGCCGGGGTTCGGCTCCTGGGCGCGGTGTGGCGCACAGGGCTGCGCCCTCTGCTGTCAGCATCGCGTTCCTTCCCTGGCTTCTACGGTGTGGCCGCCATCCCTGGCGGCGCTGGCATCGGTGCCCACCTTCAGCAAACGTCAACGTCAACATCAACAGAACAGGGGTTGTCGGCCTGACGGCCTCCGCTTAACGGCTTCACCTCGCCCCCGCCCCAACCCCGCTGCACTGGCTGCGCCCGGCTCGCAGTCGCCGGCTCCTTGCTCGTTCCCGTGCTCGCCATCTCCGCCCCGTGCGGCCCCCGCCGGGGGCCTCCCCGCTAAGGCGTTGACTTGCGGGCTAGGCCCGCCCGCACCCGGCAGACGCTTCGCCGTCCCACAGGCAAGCTGCGGAACGTCTCGCGCCGCGATAACCCCGGTTCAACAACAAAACGGGTAATGGCAGCGGCTTGCGCCGCTGCTATGATGTGGCGGTTGCAGGTGGTAAGGTCACGGCGGGGCGGTAGCGTGCCGGGATGAAAAAGTGCGTATCGGGGCTTCGGCGTTCGGGTATCGAAACGCTTCAGGAAAAACCGGCTGTAACTGGCTGACTGCACAGGGAAAAGTGGAGTTCGTCGCCGGAGTGTACGCCGGATAAAGTTGTTGTGGAGAATAACTTATTCAGTCCAGACAGTATGCCGAAAGGGTTGCAGGATTACGGACAATCAGTGACGTCCTGGACACAGTACGCCGTTGATAACAATCTGACACCGGAGCAGATTCAAGAAGGATTGAATCGTATTGCTATTGGTGAAGGGTCATCATGGGGTACTGAAAATAAGGTTAAACCTAATGTAAAGGTTGAGGTTTCAGGTGGCTTGGGACCTGCTTTGAAAGGTGAGGCTGAGATTAATAATGATTATTTATCTGTTTCTACAGGATATACGAATGGGTTTGGTGTTAAGGCCTGGGCTTCGGTGGGTATTGATTTTGGTCCATACGCGCCAGGAATGCTTGGTGACTTAAGCCGTGATTATTCAACGAGTCTCGGTTTTGGTCCTGGTTCCGTAGGATTGTCTGCTGGGAAAGATGGTATTGGTTTTTCTTTCTCTATTGGGCCAAGTATTGGTTTTACAGGATCTTCAACTGGATCTCATATTGAAAAAATAGATCTGAACGGTGATTCTACTAAGGAAATATACCACCATGATTTCAAATGATATTATTCTTAATTCGTCATCATTTATGATGTTGTTTTTTTTATCATTATGGGGAGTGTGTTTTTTTATTTTTGTGTATAGAAACCTTGGTGGGCCTAAGGTAGGTAAGGATTCTTTACTTTATTTTAATTTTATGTTTTTCAAACACAACGCTTTATCAAACTGTGCATTAATTTTTCTTGTCCTTGGTTATATAGCAGCAGCAATAGCTGAATATCGAAGAGAGTTTAATAGTTTACTGTTAATGTCTAACTTGGCCGGAGGGGGGTCATTCTTTTTCTTTGCACTATATGGGAAGTATTTTTACCAAGGATTAATTGATGATGAAAAATCGTTTTTTTTTATTAAAATTTTTTTAACAAAATTAGATCTATCCTTTGGGGCGATTTTTCTTTGGCTATCAAGGTTCGCATATATAACATGGTTGATTGTATTCATTAGTAATTAAACTTCGTGACTTAGAAAATCCCGCCCCCTAAAAAGGCCGGTTTTTTGTCTGTTATTCAGCCACAATGCGTATCAGCAGTTGCCCTTGTTCAACTGTGATGATGACTGGGGTATCCGTCCCAAATCCGGTGGCCCTTGGTGCAGGATATCAGCACGCTGAGCCGTGACGTTGAGCACGCGAACAACGCGCTTAGCCCGATCTTTAACAAAGAGAAAGAGCAGAAACGCCTGAAACAGGCGCAGCTGATTGGTGAAATTGGCGCGCAGGTGATGGATATCGTGCGCACGGAAGGCGAGCTGAAGGCGCAGAAAGCCGCGGAGGCTAAAGGCGATGCCACCGTCAAACGCCCGCAGGACGGTGATTCGGCGCAGGAATGGGAAGTCTATAAAAAGGCGCTGACGGAATCGCCGACCTACAAGGCCGAGATGCAGAAATACGGCACGGGCAGTGACTTCCAGCGTGCGGCACAGGCAGCCACGGCGGCGATTCAGGCACTGGCGGGTGGGGACATCCAGAAAGCGATTGCCAGCGGGGCGTCACCGTATCTGGCGCAGTTGGTGAAGGACGTCACGCTACCGAAGGATGAAAGCAAAATCACGGCGTCGGATATCGCGGCGAACGCGATGGCGCACGCGGTGGTGGGGGCGGTGGTCGCGCAACTGTCGGGTCAGGATGCGGCGGCGGGGGCCATCGGTGCCTCCAGCGGTGAACTGGCCGCCCGCGCCATCATGGCGGAGCAATACCCGGGCAAGACGGCAAACGACCTGACGGAAGAGGAAAAGCAGTCGGTCAGCGCGCTTTCCACGCTGGCCTCCGGGCTGATATCCGGTCTGGCGAGCAACAGCACGGCCACCGCCGCCAGCGGCGCACAGTCCGGGCGTAATGCGGTGGAGAATAACGCGCTCTCCTCAAAAGATGAGAAACAGCGGCAGGATACGAAATGGTCTCTGCCTTATCTGGAAGGGGAAAAGAAAGCCCAAGCTGAGCAACTGGTCGCTAACTTGGATGCTAAAGATGGTGCGTTTGATGCAGCTATTGATGCTGCATGTAAGAACCTTTCATCAGCGGCGTGTCAGGGGATGCGGCAGGAACTGGCTGCGATGGCGAAAAGCTACGATGAACAGCTTGATGGGCAGTACATCGGCACGATGGCCAGCATCTATAAGGAAGGAAAAGGTCAGGTTGATGGCCTGATGTGGCAGTACGCTAGTGCGGATGCAAAAGCGGAGCGCGAGGCAAACGTCAGCCGTATCGCTGAAAACTGGGGAGTGAGTAAGGAAACAGCCGATATTTTATACACCAGTATGGCGGGAATACATACTGCTGCGGCGATTGGTGGTGCGTTTTATGGGATGAAAGGTCCGAGTACTGTAACTGTTTATCGAGTTGAAGGTACTCCCAATACCCGTCTTTTAATAGGAGAAAACGGGCAGGTTACTATCACTGGCAGTACTACGTTATATTTAAACTTCGGTGATAAGGCTAGAGCGCTGGAGTTTTTCGAAAAGCGTAGTATTCAGAATATGGATAATACATCGATCAAAACGTTCGAAGTACCAAACTCTGTTCTGGATGATTTAAGAAAAACAGCCGTAAAAGAAAGTGTTGCTCGATTGCCAGAAAATAAAGGTAAACCCGTTATTGCTGATCCAACGAAGGCAAAGGATCAATATGGAATAAGACCTGAAAAGCTGAAAGAGTTACAAGATAAAATCATTCAGGGGACAGGAAAAAATGCAAATAAGTGATGAAGTATTGCAGCAAATTTTGCTGGAACGTGAGAGGTTAAACGAACCTCCCCAGCCAATCGGGAAAGCCTCTGGCGCAGGAATCGCCAGATTTATTGTGTCATGCAATGATGCTTCTTCGGTATTGAATTTGGCAAAAGAAGTACTGACTATCGTAAATAATCATTCGACGCAACGTTGGCCTTCTCTTAATGAATGGTCAAATATGCTTCCCTCTCAATTTGTTGATGAATGTTTACCAGAATTAACTGAGGCAGAAAGGGAAAAACTAACTCAAAGATGGGATGCTTTATCTTATGAAGAAAAACTTGCTGAAGCATCTCATGATGATAAATGGACACTATCATCATGGTTATCTTGGCTTGCACCTGAAGAGCGTGAGTGGTTTTGGTGGGATGCTATTTTATTCGATGAGCCTATAAATAATAGTCATTTTTTAATTGAAGTAACTACATTAGATTCGGATTTTATGTCCGGTGCTTTAAAATGGTTATTTAAAGCTTGTGGTGCAATTGATGTCCTCTCTGAGAATGATTTATAGATAAAAATCCCGACCTCTCAAACAGGCCGGGATTTTTGTTATCTGTCATTCAGTCACAATACGGATCAGCAACTGGCCGTGTTCAACGGTTACAATCACTGGCGTATCCGTGCCAAATCCCGCCGCTTCCAGCCAGTGGCCAGTAAGGTGCAGGCTGCGGCTGTAATAGCGTGTCATATCATGGCGGTCTGCATGGCGACGGCTGACGTAGCAGACCTTTGATGGGCGGCACGTTGTTGTTGCGGGACACGGCGAAACAGGTGCAGGATATCACCACGCTGAGCCGTGACGTTGAACATGCGAACAACGCGCTCAGCCCGATCTTTAACAAAGAGAAAGAGCAAAAACGCCTGAAACAGGCGCAGCTGATTGGTGAAATTGGCGCGCAGGTGATGGATATCGTGCGCACGGAAGGCGAGCTGAAGGCGCAGAAAGCCGCGGAAGCTAAAGGTGATGCCACCGTCAAACGTCCGCAGGACGGTGATTCGGCGCAGGAATGGGAAGTCTATAAAAAGGCGCTGACGGAATCGCCGACCTACAAAGCCGAGATGCAGAAATACGGCACGGGCAGCGACTTCCAGCGTGCGGCACAGGCGGCCACGGCGGCGATTCAGGCCCTGGCGGGCGGGGATATCCAGAAAGCGATTGCCAGCGGTGCATCACCGTATCTGGCACAGCTGGTGAAGGATGTCACGCTACTGAAGGATGAAAGCAAAATCACGGCGTCGGATATCGCGGCGAACGCAATGGCGCACGCGGTGGTGGGGGCGGTGGTCGCCCAACTGTCGGGTCAGGATGCGGCGGCGGGGGCCATCGGTGCCTCCAGCGGTGAACTGGCTGCCCGTGCGATTATGGCGGAGCAATACCCGGGCAAGACGGCAAATGACCTGACGGAAGAGGAAAAGCAGTCGGTCAGCGCGCTTTCCACGCTGGCCTCCGGGCTGATATCCGGTCTGGCGAGCAACAGCACGGCCACCGCCGCCAGCGGCGCACAGTCCGGGCGTAATGCGGTTGAGAATAACTATCTGAGCAGCACGGAGAAGAGCCGCCAGACAGAGCTGAACCACAAACAGAGTCTCACACCGGAGGAACAGAAAGAGCGTGATGCGCTGAACCGTAAGGATGCGGAAACCAGTAAAGCACTGATTGATGCCTGTATGGGGGGTAGCGCAGATGCCTGTACCGCAGCGCGTCAGGATGCGTTGGAGAAACAGGATACCTATCAGAATCTGAGTTACCAGAATCCGAAGGAAGCACAAAAAGGTTATCAGCAGATACAGCAGTTGCTGAGTGGCACCAGTGCAGAAGCGATACAGACGCAGGAGCTTTTTAACGGTATGGTGGCTGCGTATATGCGCACTGGTATGACCGAAGAAGCCGCGAAATCGGCTGTGGGTTATCAGCTTGGCACGATGTATATCATTGGTGGTATTGCCGGTATTGGTTCCGGAAAAGCGGTTGAAGGTTCTTTAACTGACAAAAATTCCACAGTGAAAGAAAATGTAGGAATAAAGCCTACAGTGACAGCAGAACTGGAAGCAAATGGTCAAAAATTTAAAGATACAAATCAAACGGCAAGACCGGCAGAGCAGGCAAATAAAAATGAACCTACACTGATAGCAGACAGAATAGCTTCGAAAGAACAAAGCTTGATAGATAAGGGAAAAACAAACAACTTACCTCTACCAAACAGTAGTATGGCTAATGCTCATGCTGAAATAGGTGTTATACAACAAGCTTATAATGCAGGTAAAACTCAAAATGCTAATCTGACTATTAATGTAGCGGGCAAAGACGTTTGTAGTTATTGCAGAGGCGATATAGCCGCCGCAGCTCAAGCTTCTGGGGCAAAATCGGTCACGATAAATGCCGTTGATGATAAAACAGGGTTACCTAAAACTTATGTATGGGAATCTGGCATGAAATCAATAAAGGAAATCAATAGGTAATGATAAATTTTGAGCTGGGCGGATATTATTTAGACTATGGTAGGCGTGTGCAACTACCTTTAATAGTACAGCCATCAGTAGTTCAAATAATGAATTATCTAGGTGTGTTGAAAAACCACAACGGAATATTGGTTCTTGATAATGATCAAGAGGATAACCATAGCCCTTATAAAATGACATTATATTCTGATAGTGGAATTTACATGATATTACTTGAAACAAGTATGGATGATGATGTAGATGTCAGAACGTTTTATAATCAATCTGAGTCTAGGGGTTTTATATCAATACTTGGCGAATCATATTCAGAAGTATCAACAGTTAAAGAATTTTCTCAGGTTATAGAAGCGTTTAAAGAGTTTTATGAAACTGGTGATGTTAGTAGGGAATTATTAGGTTAACTTTTTAAAATCCCGGCCTCTCAAAAAGGCCGGGATTTTTGTTGCCTGTCATTCAGTCACAATACGTATCAGCAGTTGCCCCTGTTCAACGGTGACAATCACCGGGGTATCGGTCCCAAATCCCGCAGCTTCGAGCCAGTTGCCGGTAAGGTGCAGGCTGGGGCTGCGGCTGTAATAGCGCGTCATATCGTTGCGATCTGCATGGCTACGGCTGACATAGCCGACCTTCAGGTGTCGTAATGCTTGGGGGGTGGCGGGTAAGATCAAGTCAGCAGGACAGCGAGCGTTATGATTCCAGACAGGTGAGCGGCTCGGCGGGCGGCAGCTTTACCTGGGGCGGCGGGGGCGGTAGCGGCTATATCAGCCTCAGCAAAGACAAGATGCACAGCAATTATGACAGCGTGCAGCAGCAAACCGGGCTCTTTGCGGGTAAAGACGGATTTGGTATAAAAACCGGTGAGCACACCCAGCTTGACGCCGCGGTCATTGGCTCCACCGCCAGCGCCGAGAAAAATCGGCTGGACACGGGGACGCTGGGCTGGAGCGGGCTCAGCAACAAAGCCGAATTCAAGGTGGAGCACAGCGGCATTGGCCTCAGTGCCAGTCCCTCGATGAGCGGCAGCCTGCTCTCGACGCTGGCGATGAATGTGCCGTCAGCGCTGATGTCGCTGGGTCACAGCGGCAATGCGTCCAGCACCACCTATGCGGCGGTGAGCGACGGCACGTTGTTATTGCGGGACACGGCGAAACAGGTGCAGGATATCACCACGCTGAGCCGTGACGTTGAACATGCGAACAACGCGCTCAGCCCGATCTTTAACAAAGAGAAAGAGCAGAAACGCCTGAAACAGGCGCAGCTGATTGGTGAAATCGGCGCGCAGGTGATGGATATCGTGCGCACGGAAGGCGAGCTGAAAGCACAGAAAGCCGCGGAGGCTAAAGGCGATGCCACCGTCAAACGTCCGCAGGACGGTGATTCGGCGCAGGAATGGGAAGTCTATAAAAAGGCGCTGACGGAATCGCCGACCTACAAGGCCGAGATGCAGAAATACGGCACGGGCAGCGACTTCCAGCGTGCGGCACAGGCGGCCACGGCGGCGATTCAGGCACTGGCGGGCGGGGACATCCAGAAAGCGATAGCCAGCGGGGCATCACCGTATCTGGCGCAACTGGTGAAAGACGTCACGCTACCGAAGGATGAAAGCAAAATCACGGCATCGGATATCGCAGCCAATGCGATGGCGCATGCGGTGGTGGGGGCGGTGGTCGCCCAGCTGTCGGGTCAGGATGCAGCCGCGGGGGCCATCGGTGCCTCCAGCGGTGAACTGGCTGCCCGTGCCATCATGGCGGAGCAATACCCGGGCAAGACGGCAAATGACCTGACGGAAGAAGAAAAGCAATCCGTCAGCGCGCTTTCCACGCTGGCCTCCGGGCTCTTGTCTGGTCTGGCAAGCAACAGCACGGCCTCCGCCGCCAGTGGCGCACAGTCCGGGCGTAATGCGGTGGAGAATAACTTCTTCGGCAAAGCGCTGGTTGAAGGGTGTGCGATAGCGGCACCATGCCGAACCAAGGTTGCTGAAAAGTTACTTGAACTCGGCGTGAAAGCGGGCATTACCGGTGTTGTAGCGAAGGAAATCGCGGACAATCTCTCGTCGGAAGAGCTGGATCATCTCATCAGACTGAACATGATGGGTAATGATGAGATCACCGTGAAGTATCTGAACTCGCTTCAGGATAAGTATGCGCCGTCGCATACAGGAAATAATGACGGCGAGATAGATTTAGGGCTGAATCATACTGGGAACTATGATGGTCAGGTTAATACCGGGCCAAATCATACCGGAAATAATAACGGTCAGGTTGATGCCGGATCAAACCATACGGGCGGGGATCAGTCTGTAGAGCAGGTGCCAAATAATACGGGCAATACTGAGGGGGCTCCCGATTTACCGAATCATTATGAAAGTGGCAATAAAATTACACAAGGTGAACACGCTACTATCAGAAATAAAGAGGGGCGGCCTGTGGGGTCAGTGATAAATGATGTCCAGAACTCGCGACCATCCGATATTTTAGTTCAGGATGACGGACGTTGGGTCGTTTTAGGGCCCAAAGGGCGAGTTCATATTATTGAACCAAATGGGGAAGTCGTTACTTCTATGCAAAACCCAAAACAGAACACTAATAATCGCTTGCGAGATGGACGCTGGGAGAAGTTAAATAATGATAAACTTCAAGAATTTAAAGATAGATTTTCAGATTACGTAAGGTGGTAATAATATGGAATTATTAAAGAAAGAATATGTTGGAAATGCTGTGACGTTATTTGATGTGCGCCTTTCTGAAGGAGAGGTTACATTATATGCGGATTGTTTGGAACTTATTATAAGAGTCTGTTCTGATAACGATATTTCACAAAATACTGAGTGCGAGAGTAAGGAAGAATTATCTTGGTTCAAAGATAGTTTAGTTGATTTACTTAAGTCAATTGAGCATAAAGATTATCTCCCTGAAAGATATAAAAAACTTTAATAAATAGAAAGTCCCGGCCCCTAAAAAGGCCGGGACTTTTGTTATCTGTCATTCAGCCACAATGCGGATTAGCAGTTGTCCGTACTCAACGGTGATGACTACAGGTGTATCGGTCCCAAATCCCGCGGCTTCCAGCCAGTGGCCGGTAAGATGCAGGCTGGGGCTGCGGCTGTAATAGCGCGTCATGTCATTGCGGTCTGCGTGGCGACGGCTGACATAGCCGACCTTCAGGTGTCGTAATGCTTGGGGTGTGGCGGGTAAGATCAAGTCAGCAGGACAGCGAGCGTTATGATTCCAGACAGGTTAGCGGGTCGGCGGGCGGCAGCTTTACCTGGGGCGGCGGAGGTGGCAGCGGCTATATCAGCCTCAGCAAAGACAGGATGCACAGCAATTATGACAGCGTGCAGCAGCAGACCGGGCTCTTTGCGGGTAAAGACGGCTTTGGTATACAGACCGGTGAACATACCCAGCTTGACGCTGCGGTCATTGGCTCTACTGCCAGCGCCGAGAAAAATCGGCTGGACACGGGGACGCTGGGCTGGAGCGGGTTAGATAACAAAGCCGAATTCAAGGTGGAGCACAGCGGCGCCGGGTTCAGCGCCAGCCCGTCCCTGAACGGCAGTATGCTCTCGACGCTGGCGATGAACGTGCCGTCGGCGCTGATGTCGCTGGGGAGCCGCGGCAATGCGTCCAGCACCACCTATGCGGCAGTGAGCGACGGCACATTGTTGTTGCGGGACACGGCGAAGCAGGTGCAGGATATCAGCACGCTGAGCCGTGACGTTGAGCACGCGAACAACGCGCTCAGCCCGATCTTTAACAAAGAGAAAGAGCAGAAACGCCTGAAACAGGCGCAACTGATTGGTGAAATCGGCGCGCAGATGATGGATATCGTGCGCACGGAAGGCGAGCTGAAAGCGCAGAAAGCCGCGGAAGCCAAGGGCGACGCCACCGTCAAACGTCCGCAGGACGGTGATTCGGCGCAGGAATGGGAAGTCTACAAAAAGGCGCTGACGGAGTCACCGACCTACAAAGCCGAGATGCAGAAATACGGCACGGGCAGTGATTTCCAGCGCGCGGCACAGGCGGCCACGGCGGCGATTCAGGCACTGGCGGGCGGGGACATCCAGAAAGCGATTGCCAGCGGGGCGTCACCGTATCTGGCACAGCTGGTGAAGGACGTCACGCTACCGAAGGATGAAAGCAAAATCACGGCGTCGGATATCGCGGCCAACGCGATGGCGCACGCAGTGGTGGGGGCTGTAGTTGCCCAGTTGTCGGGTCAGGATGCAGCCGCGGGGGCCATCGGTGCCTCCAGCGGTGAACTGGCTGCCCGTGCGATTATGGCGGAGCAATACCCGGGCAAGACGGCAAACGACCTGACGGAAGAAGAAAAGCAGTCGGTCAGCGCGCTTTCCACGCTGGCCTCCGGGCTGATATCCGGTCTGGCGAGCAACAGCACGGCGTCTGCCGCCAGCGGCGCACAGTCTGGGCGTAATGCGGTGGAGAATAACTTCTTCGGCAAAGCACTGGTTGAAGGATGTGCGATAGCGGCACCATGCCGAACCAAGGTTGCTGAAAAGTTACTTGAGCTCGGCGTGAAAGCAGGTATTACCGGTGTTGTAGCGAAGGAAATCGCGGACAATCTCTCGTCGGAAGAGCTGGATCATCTCATCAGACTGAACATGATGGGTAATGATGAGATTACCGTGAAGTATCTGAACTCGCTTCAGGATAAGTACGGTTCTGACAATGCTTCCAATCCGAATCTCGGTAAGGATCTGACTAACGAGCAGAAAGCTGAACTTGGCGGTACGGGATCGGGTACTCCGCCTCCGCCAGAAAATGATCCTAAACAACAGGATGGCAAACCTGCTCAAAAACTCAATCAGAAGCAGGAAAGTGCTGTTAAGAAGATCGATAACCTGATTAATAACTCGATTAAAGACCATGATATCACCGGTACATTGAAAGATATGGATAGTAATCCAGTAATCAAGCCTGATGGTAGTGGTAAGTATTGGAATCATATGAAGGAAATGAACGACACTCTTAATGGTCTTCGAAATCATGCGAATACACTAAAAAATGTCAATAATCCTGAGGCGCAGGCAGCTTACGGAAGAGCAACTGATGCTATTAACAAACTTGAATCAGCGATAAAGGGACACGGAATATGACAACATTTAGAGAGTTATTACTGATTAGTAATAGCGATTATGAGCCGAATGAAAATTCATCTTTAGATGAATGGTTTAGTAGCGTTATAGATGTTTCTCTTGATGAATTAGGTGTTGGCGATGTGGCCCGAGCAATAAGGCAAGATCTGTTTTTAGCCGATGTTTTGCCAAAAGCTGAAATTATTTTAAAGCAAGACCCTCTGGCTGGAGATGATTATGATGGACAATTAATATCGTCTATATCCTCTTTAAATAGTGATGAGATAAAAGTTGCATTACCTTGTTTTCAAAGAATTAGTTCCTTCTTAAATCAATTGGATAAAAATAATCTTGATGGTCAGATAGTTATGGACATAGAAAAAATAGAAAAACTATCCAGATCTTAAATAACGCTAATCCCGGCCTCACAAACAGGCCGGATTTTTTGTCTGTCATTCAGTCACAATGCGTATCAGCAACTGACCCTGCTCAACACTCACTGTTACCGCCGTATCCGTGCCAAATCCTGCGGCTTCCAGCCAGTTGCCGGTAAGGTGCAGGCTGGGGCTGGGGCTGGGGCTGCGGCTGTAATAGCGCGTCATATCGTTGCGGTCGGCGTGACGACGGCTGACATAGCCGACCTTCAGGTGTCGTAATGCTTGGGGTGTGGCGGGTTCTGACTTATGATGCTGCTTAGCCATAGTAACTACCTCAATGCGGCGAAAGGGCGGGAAACCGGTTCGGGCAATAGCTGGTCAGAAACCACGGTGGATGCGGGTAACCACGTCACGCTGAAAAGCGAGCGCGATACGCGGCTGACTGGCGCGCAGGTAAACGGCGAGCGCATTGATGTTGATGCCGGACGTAACCTGCTGCTGCAAAGTCAGCAGGACAGCGAGCGTTATGATTCTAAACAGGTTAGCGGGTCGGCGGGCGGCAGCTTTACCTGGGGCGGCGGAGGCGGCAGCGGCTATATCAGCCTCAGCAAAGACAGGATGCACAGCAATTATGACAGCGTGCAGCAGCAGACCGGGCTCTTTGCGGGTAAAGACGGCTTTGGTATAAAGACCGGTGAACATACCCAGCTTGACGCTGCGGTCATTGGCTCTACTGCCAGCGCCGAGAAAAACCGGCTGGACACGGGGACGCTGGGCTGGAGCGGGTTAGATAACAAAGCCGAATTCAAGGTGGAGCACAGCGGCGCCGGGTTCAGTGCCAGCCCGTCCCTGAACGGCAGTATGCTGTCGACGCTGGCGATGAACGTGCCGTCGGCGCTGATGTCGCTGGGTAACAGCGGCAATGCCGCCAGCACCACCTATGCGGCGGTGAGCGACGGCACGTTGTTGTTGCGGGATACGGCGAAACAGGTGCAGGATATCAGCACGCTGAGCCGTGACGTTGAGCACGCGAACAATGCGCTCAGCCCGATCTTTAACAAAGAGAAAGAGCAGAAACGCCTGAAACAGGCGCAGCTGATAGGTGAAATCGGCGCGCAGGTGATGGATATCGTGCGCACGGAAGGCGAGCTGAAAGCGCAGAAAGCCGCGGAGGCTAAAGGCGATGCCACCGTCAAACGCCCGCAGGACGGTGATTCGGCGCAGGAATGGGAAGTCTATAAAAAGGCGCTGACGGAATCGCCGACCTACAAGGCCGAGATGCAGAAATACGGCACGGGCAGTGACTTCCAGCGTGCGGCACAGGCAGCCACGGCGGCGATTCAGGCACTGGCGGGTGGGGACATCCAGAAAGCGATTGCCAGCGGGGCGTCACCGTATCTGGCGCAGTTGGTGAAGGACGTCACGCTACCGAAGGATGAAAGCAAAATCACGGCGTCGGATATCGCGGCGAACGCGATGGCGCACGCGGTGGTGGGGGCGGTGGTCGCCCAGTTGTCGGGTCAGGATGCAGCCGCGGGGGCCATCGGTGCCTACAGCGGTGAACTGGCTGCCCGTGCCATCATGGCGGAGCAATACCCGGGCAAGACGGCGAGCGACCTGACGGAAGCGGAAAAGCAGTCGGTCAGCGCGCTTTCCACGCTGGCCGCCGGGCTGGCAGGCAACAGCACGGCCTCCGCCGCCAGCGGCGCACAGTCCGGGCGCAATGCGGTGGAGAATAACTTCCTCAGTACAGAGGAGAACCGTCAACGGCTAAGTGAAATGTCATCCTGTGGCAGTGACAGTGCCTGTAAAGATGGGGTGACGGAGAAGTTCAAGAAAATCTCCGACGAACAAATCAAGAGTGTCGAAAACTGTTCCAGCGTTGATGTGTGTGTTGCTAAAGCTAAAGAAATGGCGGAGTTGCAGGCAGGCTATGGTCAGCGAATTGAGGAGTTGGGGGAGAAACTTCGGGCTAATGGCAGCCTGAGCGGAGAAGACCATTGAAGAATGGGCTTATCTGCACGTTGTGACACCGGCTCTGGAAGCCGGACGTTTGCAAGCGATACATAACGCGCAGGCAGTGGGCGGTTCGGATGAGGCGTCACAACTTGCAATTAATACGATTGCTCAAGCAGGAGCGACAAGTGCGGCTGGGATTGCTGGAGGGATTTCCAAAGCAACATCTAAAGAGTCAGTTACTACTGGGCAAAATAGCCCTATTGTACCGGGTGGAGGCTTAGCTGCTCATGAAGCAGCAGGTGGTCATCTAATCGATAGGCATGTTGGGAAAACTGAAGCGGAGTTATTAAATCGAGTGTCTACCGGGAATGTAAAAACGGCATCTTCATTTAGTGACAGGGCTACAGCCGAAGCTGTCACAAGTAGAGCTATTGATAGTAACCAATCTAAAATTAAAGATTATCTGTCTGGTAGTCAAAAAGGGTATTTAGAAATTGATTACCAGTCATTGTCACCTGTAGGAATTAGTGTTTCACGAGGAGTGCCATCAGCAACTCAAGTAACAAATGCTAAATAACTTTGCCAAATAGTAGATCACTTGAAGGGAACTCAGTCCGAGTTATGCGATCTGATCAATCGCCAAATCAAATCAAAACAAATCACCAACCGGACTGAGCGATGCCGATCATAGCAGCAATCCCTGATGAAGAACGACGACTAATGCGTAAAGAAGCCCAACAGACACATGATAAAAATTACTCCAGACGACTCATCGCCATACTGATGCTGCATCGGGGAATGACTGTCACCGACGTTGCCAGACTGCTTTGTGCGGCCCGCTCATCGGTTGGAAGATGGATAAATTGGTTTACTTTACATGGTGTTGAAGGTCTAAAGAGCCTCAAAGCCGGACGAGCACCGCGCTGGCCAGTCGCTGATATCCTGCATATGCTACCGCTTCTTATTAAACGCTCTCCTCAGGATTTTGGCTGGCTGCGCTCCCGCTGGAGTACCGAGTTGTTGGCACTTATCATTAACCAGCTTTTTAACGTGACGCTTCATCCTTCCACGTTACATCGCTATCTGAGACGAGCGGGTATTGTCTGGCGCAGAGCCGCGCCAACACTGAAAATCAAAGACCCGCATTATGAGGAAAAGCGACTCGCCATCGAACAGGCCGTCTCCCAGAAGCAGACGAACCATCCGGTATTTTATCAGGATGAAGTGGATATCGACCTGAACCCGAAAATCGGCGCGGACTGGATGCTCAAAGGGCAACAGAAACGTATTACTACGCCGGGACAGAACCAAAAGTATTATCTGGCAGGGGCACTGCATTCGGATACGGGACGAGTCCATTACGTTGGCGGCAGTAAAAAGTGTTCTGATTTATTTATCAAGCTGTTAGAGACATTACGGCGGACATATCGGCGAGCGAAAACCATTACGCTGGTCGTTGATAATTACATCATTCATAAAAGCCACAAGGTGAAAAAGTGGCTGGGAAAAAATACGAAGTTCCGGTTGTTGTTCCTGCCCACGTATTCGCCGTGGCTAAATCCAATCGAGTTGCTGTGGTTGTCGTTACACGAAACGATAACGCGTAACCATCAGTGCCGGTATATGTGGCAGTTACTGGAACAGGTAAAATTATTTATGAATGCCGCTTCACCGTTCCCCGGCAATCAGCATGGTCTGGCTAAAGTGGAGCGGTATTAGGCGAAGTCATTTAGGATTATAATAGCAAGAGATCCATCAATGCCTACAGGCTATAGAATAGTAACGGGATATCCAACACCATGAATATAATAGATAAATATCCATCTCTCTCATATTTTTTGAGATGTTATCTTAATCAAGACTTTGAAGTGCTATTCGGTAGTGCTGATGGGGCATTGGATGCATATATATCTACAGAAAATGAAGATGAGCATCTTTGTTTAAGGGAAGAAATTAACAATTTGTTAGCTCTTTCTTTAGATGATAGTGAGTTAGAAGATATTATATTAAATAAAATTGATTGTTCTTATTACTATCCTAATGAGTGGCGAACGGCTAAAGATTGGTTCGAGCATATATGTAAAAAAATAGACTGAAACGATCCCGGCCCCTAAAAAGGCCGGGATTTTTTTACCGGTCAGAACCGTAGCTCAGTCTCAATGACCAGTTTACCGCGCTCAATGGTGACGATAACGGGCTGTCCGGTGTTAAAACCGAGTTCTTCGAGTCATTTACCGCTGAGCCGTGACGTTGAGCATGCGAACAACGCGCTCAGCCCGATCTTTAACAAAGAGAAAGAGCAGAAACGCCTGAAACAGGCGCAGCTGATTGGTGAAATCGGTGCGCAGATGATGGATATCGTGCGCACGGAAGGCGAGCTGAATAAAGTTAGAAGATCCCGGCCCTTGCGCCGGGATTTTTGTTTTGTGCCCAGAAAACCCCCAGCTAGGTTGGTAATGCCGGAGGATATTTTTACCGGTCAGAACCTTAGCTCAGTCTCAATGACCAGTCGCCCGTGTTCAGCAGTGACAATCACCGGCTGTCCGGTGTTAAAGCCGAGTTCTTCCTGCCACTTACCACTGAGCCGTGATGTTGAGCACGCGAACAATGCGCTCAGCTCAGAATAGTTTGAAAACCAGAAGCTCGCTTAGGGCTGTGTCCACATTGCGTGGGTAGGATCAGTAGTTGCAAACGGTGCAGGATTTCCCTCGCTGAAAAAAGGAAGGCGTGCTTATGCCGGTCACGATCGTCGTGGCCGGCATGACATCCTGCTAAGTTCCACATGATTAAGCGCCATACGATTAAGTATCACACCCGATAATGGGGGGCTTGTTCGGTGAGGGGTTGAGCAGAATAAGCAAGAGAGGATTGCCAATGGCAGCGAGCCACCATTGGCGTGTTGAGGCTTAACGTTTATTTCTTGTTGTTGGGTTTCAAGGTTTCGCCAACGTTCAGCAGGAAGATCTCGTTATCGCGAGTCGATATGCGCGTTGAACCATCTTCCATACGGTAGCCACCCTCGGTGAAGCCAGCGCCATTCAGGAACGGGGCAACGGACTGTGGCTGATTGCGCACCGCAGCTTCCAGCGCTAACAGGGCATAAGGCTCGATGGTATCGACATCAGCGTATTGTCTGTTGGGCTCGGCCATGAAGAAGCCGTTCTTATAACGTGTGCTGATAATGTTGTCGCCCACTTTTTCCGCCAGCGACAGATAGTCTTTCACTTTGCTCGCCTGATACAGATCCAGCAGCGCGAACAGCGCATAAGGGTCACTATTCCTGGTGGCGAGATCCACTTTGACGTCTTTACCCGGTGCTGAACCTAACTCACCCAGCCCTTGTGCACGGGCGATGCCGCGTGCGACACGCCACAGCTCGGCGTCCGGTAATACGGTATAGGCGCGAGCATACGAGAGCAGGAATGAATTATCCGCAGGATAAGGCTTGATCACAGTGCCTTTTTTGCCGTAGTAACCGTCACGTGGCAGAACATAGTTGGAGAGATCTTTGCCGTTAGCGAGCATCGGACGGAACGTGTTGTCCGACTCGTTATAGGCATATTTGGCAAAGGCTTTCAGGCCGTCGGTTGTCCACGTTAGCAGTTCTTTGCCTTCCGCCCCTAAATCTTTACCCAGTTGGAGCTGCATGAGTGCATTTTCGGAATAGATCGTACTGGTGCGTCCTTTCAGCATCATATTGCCTTCCAACGCGGTAGGGCCGAATTCCGGGCCAAACTGACGCTGGGCGCGATCGCCGTATTTAGAATGCGTATCGGCATCGTCGGTGGTTTCATCACGCTTCAGCGCCTGCGTAAACTGATACACGCCGAGCCCGGTTGCTTTATCGCGCGGTAAAACGTACTGCTGTGCCAGACGTTTCGCCCAAACCAACGCACCGTCTTCTTTATTGTATTTGTACAGTAATGAGGCGGAATAGATCAGGTCGTTACCCGCATTCAGGAAGCTGAGGCCTTTGGTGGCGAAGAAGGGCGGCTGTTGCTCGAACGGGCTTTGCCAGAGTGCGCCCATTTTTTGTCCGTATTTACCGTGGCGACTGGTTTCCATGATCTTCCAGTCATAAACGTGCGCATTCCAGAAGCCGCGAATAAAGCGCGCGGTGGCCTCTTTATCGACGCTGAACATTAAATCGTAGTAGGGATAGGCATTTTTCAGCTCATGCACCATCTCTTTTTCGCTGGGGCCTTCTGGTTGCAGCGTTTTTAAATCAACGAAACGGTGGCCGCCCCAAATCAGCAGGCCACTCTCATCCTGATAGTGCTGGAAGTGATATTTCACAATCGCTTCGGCACGCTGCTTATAGCTGGGGTTGCCGCTCAGGTTACTCAACCCAACCAGCACGCGCATCAGGTTTTGCTGCGCGGAGAAGTTGGATAGCACGGCGTGGCGGCCATCAGGGAAGATCCACTCCATCTGCTTGCCAGTACGCGGATCGATACCATCGGCGAGCAGCGGCGTGGGCGATTGACCGTGGTAATGGTCACCGGCTTTGGTCAGTACGTTGTCAACATACTGATTGACGATAGTGAGGCGGTCTGGTGTGGCGGCGCTGGCCTGTAAAGCAACCAAACCAGCAAGGAGCGACAGCGCAAATCTTTTCATTTTTATCTACCTGTATAGCTTGTAATAAAGGGATCCTGCTTGATGAACAGGATCCCCGAGAAACATGGCATAGCAGTCAGTTATTGTTAGAACGCTAAGTCGTGGTTAGAACGTATAGGTGAAGCCGACTTTCCCTTTTCCTTCACGCGATTTCACGTCGCGCCCGCTGGCGACATCTTCAACGCCAATGTGTGCTGTCCAGTTGTCGTTGATGGTGTAAGACACATCAAAATCCTGCTGATAGTCATGCTTTTTGTTGTTTTGCAGCACGTAATCGGCGTGATAGTAGTAAGCGGTGTACGCCAGCGTGAAGTTATCGAAACCTTTGTAGGCCACGCCTGCTTCATAGCGGTGACGGTGGGTGTCATCATCCGTGCTGGTGCGTTTGCTGCGGGTGATTTTTCTGAGGTCATAGCGATATTGCGCATGAAGATCCGTCTTGTCAGTGACAGCCCAGGTCAGTTTCAAACCCGGCGTATAGCGTGCGCCGGAACTCTGGCTAGCGCCGATATCGCCTACGATGCCTTCACCGCTGGTGCCGCCGGAGTAGAAGCGTGCTTCCAGATTCGGCGTCAGGGTTAATTCAGGCGTCAAACTGTAGGCATAGCCGGTATAAAAAGCATAAGAATTCGAGACGACATCATCGATGGTCAGATCTTTATTCTTATTATAAAAATTCAGCTCAACGCCAACGTACAGGCCATTATCCATAAAATGCCGCATGCCGATTTCATCGCCGTGGTAGCGATTCATGGTTCCCCAGCTATGTTCATAGCTGAGTTTGGTATCAGAGGCAGAAGCGGAAATAGCATAAATTTGGGCAAAGAGAATACCGGCCACAAGGTAGCGTTTTTTCATTATGGGCACCATTAATATTGGTCGTTAATTGTGAAAACTGTGCGCTGATAGACAAAATTCATTCATGAATTTATTTTTTCATCAACGCGACACGAAATACGGTGTGTTTCCTTTATAAAATTCGGTATTTCTTAGAAAACGTAGTTGAAACCAACTTTGATTTTCCCCTGGCGGCTTGATGATGTGCTGGATTGGCTAATATCATCATACTCAATGTAAGGAGTTAGCTGTTTGTTTAACTTATATTGAACTTTGAACTGATGCTCATAGTCCGTTTTACCATTGTCATAGACGGCGTATTCTCTTTCTGTGAATTCGCCCTTGCTATATTTGTACGATTTTGTGGTGTTATCGCCGATATAGTAGTTAAAGACGTAAGTCAGATTAATATTATCAAAACCAGAATAGGTTACCCCTGCATCCAAGCGGTGGCGTCCGGTGTCGGATTTTGACAAATAAGATTCCCCAGCGTGACCATATTTATCTGACGTTGAAATGGTCGAATAACGCGAACTACGTGTCGGTTTCTTATATTCATAACGGTAGCGGCCATAAGTAGACCAGTCGCTGTTGATACGGTAGTTATATTTCAACCCAGGCTGATACATCATGCTGGCATTACCGATGGAGAACTCAAAACTGGGGGTTAAGGTCGCGGCCTTGCTTAGTTTGAAGTCCTTACCGATCACCATGCCGCCAGAGCCGCCCTGCATATCATCATAGGCAACGTCGTAGTTGCTGTTCCCGCCTGCTGACGTACTGAATTTGACTTCGTACGACCAACCGTTGGTTTTCTTGTGAATGAGCTTGATGGAGTCTGCGTGGCGGCGGTCTTCTGTTTTCCAGTTATGTTCGTACTGGAAGGTAGTTTTGCCGTCGGTTTCCGCTTGGGTAAGGAAAGGAGCGAATCCGGCACAAACGATGAGTAGGTTACGTGTGTATATTTTCATTCTGTCTTTCTCTTTCTTAATGAATAAATAATATTACTGGCGCGTGCAGTCTCTATCTTTAAAACCAGACAGTGGATACCATTTTTTGGGCGTAAAAATAGAATCACCATAAATGATGATGACGCCATTAATAATGTCAGACAGGGCGAATACCCTGGTCAATCAGGTTTCTATCAATTCATTTACGCTTCCTTATATACGGTGTTGCTTACGAGTATTTTAATCAGCGAAATGGCTTAGGCTGATGTGTGAATGTCGATAATTTATACCGCTTACTGGTTGGCCTAATTATCAGCAGACTTGATAATTAGGCTGTGTGGCATTATGGTGAAAAGGAAACACTGTTTCATTTATGTGGATCACACATTTGGTTGCTGTTTGAAATTTTTTGTAATCATTTGGTCTGGTTATTGTAAGGATAAGGAAGGGGAGTAACGACGATCGTTGTTGTCAGATTGAGGGATGTATCTCTTGATCGTTAATGATGATAGTAATATGTAATTGAGCAACAGTTAACCTGTTATCTGCCGTATTTCCGCCATCGATTGGACAATATTCGGCTGAAAGCGATTTCCGTAAAAATGAATAAATGGTCAATAATAATTAACTATCTTGAATATTTTCAGGGAACCCATCCCGTTTTCATTCCACTCATATTCTAACTATCTCCGTCATACTGCGATCGGCAAGCGTGCAGGCCTTTCTGTATTCGAATGACGCGGGACATTCGTTTGTTAAGCCTGACGGCAGCAGAATGGAGACATCAATGATCAATCGTATTGAGAATGGAAGCCATTGGGGAAATGCCTCGCCTTTGCCCGCGCAGCACAATACCGAGGCGAGTCGGCAAGGGGGACAATCGGCCGCATTGCCCACTGCGCGGCCGGGTTCGCGTTCAATCGATTTTGGCGAGGCGTCGCCGAGCATGTCGCCAGTCTCTTCTGACTTGAGATCAATGGCACCAGCGCGCGCATTACCAACCATGCGCATTGCTGACAGTTCACTGATTGCAGAGCCCAAACCGCCCGTCGATCTTCAGGCGATAGATAGCTCGGTGCACAGTAATGCCAAGGCATTGGAGAAATGGTCGGCGCTGTTGGGCGATCTGCCGGAGAATGAACGTGAAAAGGCCGCAAAGGAACTGAATCGCCCGCTAGCGGCGGCGAAAATGTTACAGGAGGGGGGGGGAAACGCAGAAAAGGCGCTCGTTTATCTGCGTGAAAATCCCGCCATCTACACGGCGATGGATACGGCAAAAGACGGCGGCAGAGCCGACGGACATATCTCGAATCGGGATACGAAATCCTTTATTAAAAACATGGAGCAACGCGCCAGCGAGGCGAGTCGTGCGATGAAGGAATATAGGGATAAAAATCCAACGGCCGATGCGCAGTCGCTGCGGTTAGTACAATCTTCCGCGCTTTTGCTGGCCAACGAACCGCTGCTGAACGCCGCCGATGCCAAAAAATCCTACGTGGATTCTCCGCCGAAAGAGAACGATCGCACCAGCACACTGACTGACCTGAACGCGATTATGACCGACAACCCGACGCTGTCGCCTCAGTTAAAAGCGGCTGCCCGGCTGTGGTCGCACCCTGGGTTATTCGGGATTCTGGAACATGCGGATGTCAAAGGGGAGAAACTGGCGCGAGTTCCGCATGATGGCAAGTTGATGATGAAGGATATGAAAAGCTGGATTCGTGAACAAGCGCCGGTAAACCGTCAGGAAACGGCAGATACGCTACACAATGCGGCGGCGTTGGGGCTGGCGGCAAAAACCGATATCAGCCAGTTGAATGAGGCGGTTTTTACCCAGCCGCAGCAGTACAGCGGGGCGCAAAAGTCGGCGACGCTGGTCAAACTGCAACAAACGCTGGAACAGGTGATGGCGGGGCGGGAATATCGGAATACCGAAGAAACAGAAAAGGTATTACATCAACGTATTGAAGCGCTACAGAAAGACGGGGATGTGATTCAGCATTTTGAGCAGGCGGTACCGCGTGAGGTAAACACCATTTTACTGTCCGATCCATTGCTCGCGCAGGCGGCGATGAGCCAACGTTTTTCTACGGCGTCACCGGCAGCCCCGCGAACGGTTGGGCTTGATTCCGCGCTTTCGGCTGCACCCCATGCGGGAGCGGGAGTAAAAAGCGATGCGCAGGCGGTGAAAGAGGCCGGTCGCAGCGTGATGAGTTTTGCTAAATCGTCGCTGCACGCAGAGGATTTAACCAAAGCCGCAGGGAGTAGAACGGCCATTGGATTGGCTGGCAAAGCGGGCGCAGCGATTGCCGGAAAGGTGGTGGGGGCTATCGCCGGTGAAGCCGCTGGTGCGGCGGCGGCCTCTGCCGTTGGCGCGGCATCAGGGCCGATAGGATGGGCAGTGAGCGGGGCGCTCAGCATCGGCATGGGGATTGCGGAACTGGTGAATTTCTTCAATGCCAAAAGCAAGCTCAAACACCGGCGGGAAGATTTTGCCAAAACGGTTAATCCCGCGCTGGAACAGTTCAATATTCCTAAACCGCGCTGATGCGCTCGCTTAAATTTCAAAGCATGAGATTTTCAACGCATTAGATTTCAAAACCGGGAGCGACTTCTTTCACGGGTTTTTTACACTCTTCGGGCTTGGGTTGATTCGCCGGGAGGTTTTTACAGTCAGGCGCAAAGGGATTCAACGCATCGCGATTCAGATAGAGCACAAACAGGATCAGCAGGATGAGGGGGATCAGAATACGTTTTCTTTTCATGGTTATCTTTGGTTGCGTTGCAGAAAATGTGGATATGTTAAAAAAACAGGAAAAATTCTAACGCGTTACGCGGCTTTTGTCTTTAGCCTGCCCGGTTTCCACCTTATTGTTGTGGTTTGGCATGGCGACATCGGCAGAGGTGAAGATGAAAAAGATTCGATTTGCGGCGATTGGGTTAGCGCACAACCACATTTATGACATGTGTCGGCAACTGGTTGATGCAGGAGCGGAACTGGTCGGCGTGTTCGAGTCCGATCCGCATCATCGGGAAAAATTCATCTCGCTTTTTCCTTCTGTTCCTTTTGCTGATTCTGCGGAGCAACTGATTGCCGATGCGTCTATCGATCTTATTGCCTGTGCGGTCATTCCCTGTGACCGAGCCGAACTGGCGCTGCGCACGTTGGATGCAGGCAAAGATTTCTTCACTGCCAAACCGCCGCTGACCTCGCTGGATCAGTTGGATGCTGTCCAGCGTCGCGTCGCGGAAACCGGTCGAAAATTTGCTGTGTACTTTAATGAACGCATCAATGTGGATAGTGCGCTGTTTGCTGGTGAACTGGTGCAACGGGGGGAAATTGGTCGCGTGATTCAGACGATCGGCGTTGGCCCGCACCGTGAACGCGGCGCGCGGCCTGACTGGTTTTATCAAAAGCGTCAATACGGCGGGATCCTCTGCGATATCGGTATTCACCAGATTGAACAGTTTCTCTATTTTACCGGCAACACCGATGCACAAGTGGTGACCAGCCAGACGGCGAATTATCATCATCCGCACCAGCCAGAATTTGAGGATTTTGGCGACGCGATGCTGCTGGGTGACAATGGGGCAACGGGCTATTTTCGCTGTGACTGGTTTACGCCGGATGGGTTGAGCGTCTGGGGCGACGGCCGCCTGACGATACTGGGGACGGAAGGCTACATCGAAATCAGGAAATACGTCGATCTGACGCGCGGTGAAAGCAACGTCGTCTATCTGGTGAATGGCAAGGGGGAACAGCGCTTTACCCCCGCAGGCCGCGTCGAACGCGCCTTTTTCCCGGATTTTCTGCGTGATTGCCGTGAGCGTACCGAGCTTGCGATGTCGCAAGCACATATCTTTAAGGCGACGGAACTGTCGATTCTGGCGCAGCAGGCCGCGAAAAAGATCGCCTGAGAGAAGCATTTTCCCTGTATCAATGACCCACGCTTTTTTGCAACCGTGCTCCGCGATGGCGCACGGTTGTTCCTTTTCTGTGCATCGCAATGCGGCGATTTATTTTAACAGTATATAAATCAATGAAATAAAAGCTGGCATGGTTTTCGCTTTAGTGAATTCAATCTTGTATACCAGATGGGATTCACATCATGCCGAGAATGACAGGACTCACGCTTCAGGAATGGAAACAGCATTACCAACAGCAGGCCGATCGCGTTGGTGAAACGCTAGGCGCGCTGCTCGCCAGCTTGTCGACGGACGATCCCGCGTGGATCGCGCTCGCGACGCCTGAATTGCTTCAGGCACAAATCGCGGCGCTATTGCCTCGGTATCGTGAAAATCCCGATGCGCTGCCGCTGTTTGGCGTTCCTTTTGCCGTCAAAGATAATATTGATGTCGCAGGCTGGCCAACGAGCGCGGCATGCCCGGCATTTACCTATCTGGCTGACGAAGATGCCACTGCCGTTGCCAAACTGAAAGCGGCAGGAGCAATTGTCATTGGCAAAACCAATCTTGATCAGTTTGCGACCGGTCTGGTCGGCACTCGCTCACCGTTCGGTGAAGTGCCGAACACCTTTAACGCCGAGTACATCAGCGGCGGTTCCAGCTCAGGGTCGGCTTCGGTACTGGCGCGCGGGCTGGTTGCTTTTTCCCTAGGAACCGATACCGCCGGGTCGGGGCGCGTTCCTGCCGGGTTTAACAATGTTGTCGGCCTGAAGCCGACGAAAGGGTGGTTATCGGCAAGTGGTGTGGTGCCAGCCTGCCGCCTGAACGACACCATCTCCGTGTTTGCGCTAACCGTCGAGGATGCGTTTACCGTCGCTGAACTGGCTGGCGGGTACGATGCTGCGGATGCCTACTCGCGCAGCCATACCGCCAGCGCGCCTGCGGCGCTGCCAGCGCAGCCGCGTTTTGCTATTCCCAGCGATCCGACTTTCTTTGCCGACGTTGTCGCACAGGCTGCATGGCAGCAGGCGTTGGTCGAACTGGAAGCGGCGGGCGCGACGCTGCATCCGATCGATTTCAGTATTTTCACGCAGCTAGCCGACCAACTGTATCAAGGCCCCTGGGTGGCAGAGCGCACCGTCGCGGTGGGCGACATGCTGCGGCAGCCAGAGAACATGGATCCGGTGGTGCACGGTATTGTGGCCAGCGGCGAACGCTTCAGCGCGGTAGAGGCGTTCAGGGCAGAATACCTGCGTGCCGAACTGGCGCGTCAGATTCAGCAAGCGCTGGCATCGTTCGACGCATTGGTCGTGCCGACCTCGCCGACAATCCACACGCGTGAAGCGATGAAGCAGGAACCGGTACGCTACAACTCTCAGTTGGGTGCCTACACCAACTTTACTAATCTGGCCGATCTCTCGGCGCTGGCGCTGCCAGCACCTTTCCGTTCCGATGGCTTGCCTGCGGGGATCACGCTGATTGCGCCTGCCTGGCACGACCGTGCATTAGCGAGCTTTGGCCTGCGTTGGCAAGCACAGCTGGCGCTTCCGCTGGGGGCAACAGGAAAAATGCTGCCAGCGGGATCGGCCACCTTGCCGTTTTCTAAATCACACGTCCGCCTTGCTGTCGTCGGGGCGCACCTGACGGGCATGCCGCTGAACCATCAACTGACCCGCCGCGATGCCGTGTGGGTGGAAGAGACGCGCACGGCGGAGAACTATCGTCTTTATGCGCTGGCGAATACACAACCAGCCAAGCCTGGTTTAGCGAAAAGCAACGACGGCGCGGCGATTATCGTCGAGCTGTGGGACATTCCGCTGGCGCATTTTGGCGAGTTTGTCGCGGAAATTCCGGCGCCGCTGGGTATTGGTACGCTGACGTTAGCCGATGGACGGCAGGTAAAAGGCTTTATTTGCGAACCGGCAGCGCTGAACGATGCCGTGGATATCACTGAATTCGGCGGCTGGCGTCACTGGCTTGCTCATCAGGAGGCGTCTCATGTTTAAGACCGTACTGATCGCTAACCGAGGGGAAATTGCCTGCCGCGCCATACGCACGCTGAAGCGCCTGGGTATCACCAGCGTGGCGATTTATTCCGACGCGGATAAAAACGCACAACACGTGAAAGAGGCCGACATCGCCGTATCGATTGGCGGCGAAAAGGCCAGCGACAGCTATCTGTGTATCGACAAAGTGCTTGCCGCCGCACAGCAGACAGGGGCAGAGGCTGTCTGGCCGGGCTATGGTTTTCTGTCCGAGAGCCTGCCGTTTGCTGCGGCGTGTGAAAAGGCCGGTATTGCGTTTGTTGGGCCAACCGCCCAGCAAATTGGTGAATTTGGTCTGAAGCACCGTGCCCGTGAATTAGCCGCTGCCGCGGGTGTGCCGATGACGCCGGGAACACCGTTGCTGGCCTCGCTGGAGGATGCACTGGCCGCCGCCGCAGACATCGGCTATCCGGTCATGTTGAAAAGCACCGCTGGGGGCGGTGGCATCGGCCTGACGCGCTGTGCCGATGCCGTGGCGCTACAGACCGCGTGGGAGAGCGTGCGTCGTCTGGGTGAGCAGTTCTTCAGCGATGCGGGTGTGTTCCTCGAACGCTGTATCGATCGGGCGCGTCACGTCGAAGTCCAGATTTTTGGCGATGGTAAAGGCCGCGTGGTGGCATTGGGCGAACGTGATTGCTCATTGCAGCGGCGCAACCAGAAAGTCGTGGAAGAAACGCCCGCACCGCATTTGCCGGAAAGCACGCGAGCGGCGCTGCTGGCCTCGGCGGTAAAGCTGGGTGAGCTGGTTAGCTATCGCAGCGCGGGAACGGTGGAATATATCTACGATGCCGAACGTGATGCGTTTTTCTTCCTTGAAGTGAATACCCGTTTGCAGGTGGAACACCCGGTAACGGAGTGTGTCACCGGGCTAGATTTGGTCGAATGTATGCTGCGCGTCGCGGCGGATGAACCGCTGGACTGGGCGCAATTGACGCAGGCACCGCGTGGTGCCGCGATTGAAGTCCGCATTTACGCGGAAGATCCACTGAAAAATTTCCAACCCAGCCCCGGCGTGCTGACCGAAGTGGCGTTTCCTGTTGGCGTGCGGGTTGACGGCTGGGTGAGTACCGGCACCGAGGTGTCGGCGTATTACGATCCGATGATCGCCAAGCTGATCGTTCACGCAGAGACCCGTGAGCTGGCGTTGGAGAAGATGCAGCAGGCGCTGAATGCCACGCGTTTGCACGGCATTGCCACCAATCTCGATTACCTGCGCCAGATTATCGCCACTGAGGCGTTCCGCAGCGGAACCGTGTGGACGCGGATGCTCGATAGCTTTACGCCATCGGCCTCGGTGATTGAGGTGGTTCAACCCGGCACCTGGAGCAGCGTGCAGGACTACCCTGGACGCCTCGGCTACTGGGACATCGGCGTGCCGCCGTCTGGCCCGATGGATGATTTTGCGTTCCGTCTGGCGAACCGTATTGTCGGCAACGATGAAACTGCCGCCGGACTGGAATTTACGCTACAAGGCCCGACGCTGCGTTTCCACCGCGAGTCAGTGATTGCGCTGACGGGGGCGGATTGCCCGGCGACGCTGGATGGGGAAACGGTGCCATACTGGCAACCCGTTACGGTAACGGCGGGACAAACTCTGGCACTGGGTCGCGCGCAGTCCGGCTGTCGCACCTATCTGGCAGTGCGTAACGGCATTGATGTGCCGCAATATCTCGGTAGCCGTTCGACCTTTGCACTGGGGGAATTTGGCGGTCATGCCGGACGAACGCTGCGCGTGGCCGATATGTTGGCGATCTCTCAACCGGCATTGCCCGCCTGCACCACGCCTGCGCCCGTGAGCGAGCCGCAAGCGGTGGACGCCGCGCTGATTCCGCAGTATGGCGATGAGTGGCGTATTGGCGTGCTCTATGGCCCGCACGGCGCGCCGGATTTCTTTACCCACGCGGCAATCGACGAATTTTTCGCGGCGGAATGGCAGGTGCACTACAACTCGAACCGGTTGGGCGTGCGACTGGTCGGGCCGAAACCCACCTGGACGCGGGCGAACGGCGGTGAGGCGGGTCTCCATCCTTCCAACGTTCACGACTGTGAATACGCAATCGGCGCGGTGAATTTTACCGGTGATTTCCCGGTGATCCTCACGCGGGACGGCCCGAGTCTGGGCGGATTTGTCTGTCCGGTCACCATTGCTAAAGCGGAACTGTGGAAAGTCGGTCAGGTTAAGCCGGGCGATCGTATCCGTTTCCATCCTATCAGCGCAGATGAAGCGCTGGCGTTGGAACAGGCGCAGTCTGATCGTATTGCCACACTGGGTATGACGCAGATACCTGCATTTGACGTGCCCTCGCTGGCGACGACAGAACACGGCTCTGCAACGGTGTTGGCTGCCGTGGCCGCCACCGCGACCACCCCCGCTGCCGTGTATCGTCAGGCAGGAGATAACTACGTTCTGATTGAATACGGCGACAACGTGTTGGATCTGGCGCTGCGGTTGCGCGTCCATCTCCTGATGGCTGCGATTCGTGCCTCCGAAACCGCAGGGATCGAAGAACTGTCTCCCGGCGTGCGGTCGCTACAGGTGCGTTATGACAGTCAGGTTATCCGCCAACAGGCGTTGTTGGACGTATTGCTGCATCTGGAACATCAGTTGGGCGACGTTAGCCAGATGAAAGTGCCGTCGCGCATCGTCCATTTGCCGATGGCGTTTGAAGACAGCGCCACACTCGGTGCGGTGGAGCGCTACCGCGAAACCGTACGCCCCAGCGCGCCGTGGCTGCCGAATAACGTCGATTTCATTCAGCGTATTAACGGATTAGCGAGCCGTGAGGATGTGCGAGACATCATTTTTGATGCCAGCTACCTGATTCTGGGGCTGGGCGACGTTTATCTCGGCGCGCCTTGTGCGGTGCCAGTCGATCCGCGCCATCGCTTATTGAGTTCCAAATACAATCCGGCACGCACCTTTACCGCTGAAGGCACCGTCGGCATCGGTGGCATGTACATGTGCATCTATGGCATGGATTCACCGGGTGGCTATCAACTGGTGGGGCGCACGCTGCCTATCTGGAACAAATTTCTCAAAAACGATCAGTTCATTGCAGATGAACCGTGGCTGCTGCGTTTCTTCGATCAGGTGCGGTTTTACCCGGTCAGTGAAGCAGAACTGACCACGTTGCGTGAGGATTTCCGCGAAGGACGTGCTGCGATCCACATCGAAGAAACCGAATTTGATTTCGCTGAACACACCCATTTCCTGACGGAGCAGGCCGACGATATTGCCGCATTCCGCCAGCGTCAGGCTACCGCGTTTGAAACGGAAGTGGCGCTGTGGCAGCAGGAGGATGACAGCGCGCAACAGGAGGCGATATCGGCTGAGCCGGTAGAGAACGATGACGATGCGTTTCAGGTCAGTGCAGACATGAATGGCAACATCTGGAAAGTGCTGGTGAAGGTGGGGGATGTCATCGAAGCCGGACAGCCGCTGATTATCGTCGAAGCCATGAAGATGGAACTGACGATTAGCGCGCCGCAGTCTGGCCGGGTGAAGCGCATCGGTTGCCAGCCGGGACGGCCGGTCAGCCCCGGCGATGCCTTGCTGTGGTTGGAGTAGGCACTGGGACAAAAAGGCTGGCTGAAATAAGCATGCCCTGAATAAACGGACGAACGGTAACAAACGGCGAGGCGAAGAAAACGATGCGAGCAGGTACCCAAAAGAGCAATAAAGATCGCCCGGAAGCACTGGCAGAGCGGGTGTATCAAGCACTGAAAAACGACATTTTTGACTTTCGCCTGATGCCGGGCGACCGCTTTAGTGAAAATGAAATTGCCGAGCGGATGTCGGTCAGCCGTACGCCAGTGCGTCAGGCACTGTTCTGGCTGGAGCGGGAAGGCTATGTCGAAGTCTATTTCCGCAGCGGCTGGCAGGTTCGTCCGTTTGATTTCGCCTATTTCGAAGAACTGTATGACTTCCGCATCGTGCTGGAGCGTGAAGCCATTCGACGGCTGTGCGGAATGCCGCCGGGGCGCTGTGCCGAGCTATTGACGGATCTGAAACGCTTCTGGATTGAAGAACCGCGTCTGGATGACGGCAAGATCGTTTCCCGCTACGACGAAGGGTTTCACCGCGGGCTAGTAACAGCGGCAGGCAATAGCGAAATGGCGCGGGTTCACGGCGAGCTGACGGAGAAAATTCGCATTATTCGGCGTCTCGATTTTACCCGCGAGGATCGTATCGACGCGACCTATAAAGAGCACGCCCGCATTCTGCTGGCGATACTACAGCAACACACCGAGGAGGCGCAGCGCATTCTGACCGACCACATTGCCGTCAGTAAGGCCGAAGTCAGGAAGATCACCCTGCACATGCTACAGCAGGCGCGGCCTCAATCTGCTTCACCGCAATCCGTTTCAATGTCATCCGTTTCAATGCCATCTGTTTCAACGGAAGGCATTTCATCTGATGCATCACACGATTCCATTCTCACTCAACACGACTTAAGGGCTAATAAATGAAAAGACGTTCATTGCTAAAAGTTTTTGCGCTTTCTGCGACGGTGGTTGGCATGGGGTTGACCTGGAGCGTGGAGGCGGCGGACACCATCAAAGTCGGCATTATGCATTCACTGTCCGGCACGATGGCGATTTCGGAAACGCCGCTGAAGGATGTGGCGCTGATGACCATTGATGAAATCAACGCCAAAGGCGGCGTGTTGGGTAAAAAACTGGAACCGGTGGTGGTCGATCCGGCATCAAACTGGCCGCTGTTTGCCGAAAAAGCCCGCCAGCTGCTGACGCAGGATAAAGCAGCGGTGGTGTTCGGCTGCTGGACATCGGTGTCACGTAAATCGGTTCTGCCGGTGTTTGAGGAACTGAACGGATTGCTGTTCTACCCGGTGCAGTATGAAGGTGAAGAGATGTCGCCGAACGTGTTCTACACCGGCGCCGCACCGAATCAGCAGGCGATTCCTGCGGTGGAATACCTGATGAGCGAAGACGGCGGGGCGGCGAAACGCTTCTTCCTGCTGGGTACCGACTATGTGTATCCGCGTACCACCAATAAGATTTTGCGCGCCTTCCTGCATTCCAAAGGCGTGCAGGACAAAGATATTGAGGAAGTTTATACGCCGTTTGGTCACAGCGATTACCAGACCATTGTTGCCAATATTAAGAAGTTCTCGACGGGCGGCAAGACGGCGGTGGTGTCCACCATCAACGGTGACTCCAACGTGCCGTTCTATAAAGAGCTGGCAAATCAGGGAATCAAAGCGACGGATGTGCCGGTTGTCGCGTTCTCGGTCGGTGAAGAAGAACTGCGCGGGATCGACACCAAGCCGCTGGTCGGCCATTTAGCCGCGTGGAACTACTTTGAATCGGTAGATAACCCAACCAATGCCGACTTCGTCGAAGCCTACAAAGCCTATGCCAAAGCGAAAAATCTGCCGAACGCAGGCACGGTGGTCACTAACGATCCGATGGAAGCCACTTATGTAGGCATTCATATGTGGGCGCAGGCGGTAGAGAAAGCGGGTACGACAGACGTGGATAAAGTCCGCGCCGCGATGGCCGGTCAGACCTTTGCCGCACCGGATGGTTTTACGCTGACGATGGACAAGACCAACCACCATCTGCACAAGCCGGTGATGATTGGAGAGATTGAGGAAAACGGTCAGTTCAACGTGGTCTGGCAAACGGATAAAACGGTTCGCGCGCAGCCGTGGAGCCCGTACATCGCCGGTAACGATAAGAAACCCGATCATCCAATCAAAGCCGCACAGTAAGCGTCATCTTTCCCCCGTCCAGCATACCGGACGGGATATTCTCTCTCTTATATGGCGGACATTGCGATGATGAGCTGTCGATTATCTACGTTTGTGCTGTCGCTGTGTCTGATGCTTCCTCTGCTGGCACAGGCCGGGTCGGCGGCTGATTTCGCCGCGGCCAACCGCACGCAGCAGGCCGAACTGTTGCAACAATGGGCCGTTGCGCCGGATCCCGCCCGTTTACCGCTGTTACAGGCACTGCGCGATGAATCCGTGGTGCTCGATCAGAACCAACAGCCATTTAGGGATGTGCAGGGGACGTTAACGCCGCTGGAAGGACACGCGGAGCCGGTTGGTGCGACCAAAAAGCTGTTTATGAATAACCGCCTGCGTGTGCTAATTGCCACCGCGCTGGCCTCACATCAGCTTGTTAGCGACGATGCCGCAACGCGTCTGAATGCCGTACGGCAGTTGCAAAGCGAGAGCAGTGCGGACCAATTGCCGCTGTTGGTGCAGCGACTTGAGGTAGAAAAAGATGCGCAAGTGCACGATGCGCTGAATACCGCGATTGCGACCCGGCAGTTAAGCGATCCCAATCCGTTGATACGTCTGGAGGCGGTCAAACGCTTAGGGCAGACCGGCGATCCACAAATGCAGGCACGCTTACAGCCGTTGACACAGGCGCAAAACGAGCCGGATACCGGCGTGCGTGCGGCGGCGCAGGAAAGTTTGGATCAGATTAAGCAAAGTTTGATCGTCGGCGATCTGCTGGGGCAAGCATTCACCGGACTGTCACTCGGTTCTATTTTGCTGCTGGCGGCGCTGGGGCTGGCGATCACGTATGGGCTGTTGGGCGTCATCAACATGGCGCACGGCGAAATGCTGATGTTGGGAGCATACGCAACCTGGCTGGTGCAGTCGCTGTGCCAGCAGTTTGCCCCCGACTGGCTGGCGTACTATCCGCTGCTGGCGTTGCCTGTCGCCTTCTTCATTACGGCTGGCGTCGGTATGGCGCTGGAACGTACGGTGATCCGTCATCTGTATGGCCGACCGCTGGAAACGCTGCTGGCGACCTGGGGGATTAGCCTGATGCTGATTCAACTGGTGCGGATGCTGTTCGGTACGCAAAATCTGGAAGTGGCGAACCCCGCGTGGCTGTCCGGCGGGCTACGTCTGTTGCCGAATCTGGTGCTGCCGTATAACCGCATCTCGGTGATCCTGTTTGTCCTCGGTGTGCTGCTGCTCACTTGGTTATTGCTCAATAAAACTCGCCTCGGCATGAATGTCCGTGCGGTGACGCAAAATCGGGCGATGGCGGACTGCTGCGGTGTGCCGACCGGACGCGTCGATATGCTGGCCTTTGGGCTGGGATCCGGTATCGCCGGGTTGGGCGGTGTGGCTCTGTCGCAGCTAGGCAACGTCGGGCCGGAACTGGGACAGGGCTACATCATCGATTCATTCCTTGTTGTGGTGCTGGGGGGCGTCGGGCAGCTTGCCGGAACGGTGGTGGCTGCATTCAGCCTCGGCATTCTCAACAAAGTGCTGGAGCCGCAGATCGGTGCCGTGTTGGGCAAAATTGTCATTCTGGTGCTGATCGTACTGTTTATTCAGAAGCGGCCACAGGGGCTGTTTGCATTCAAAGGACGGGTGATTGACTGATGACGCAACCTATTACGCAACCCATGACGATAACCCTGACGCAGCGCGCGCCGCGACTGATATTTGGCCTCGGTTCGATCGCTTTTCTGGTTTTGCTGACGCTGCCGTTCCTCGCGCTGTTGCCCGCAGAGAATCCGCTGGCGATGTCGACTTATACGCTGACGTTGATCGGCAAAATCTTGTGCTATGCGATTGTTGCCGTCGCGCTGGATCTGGTGTGGGGCTATGCCGGGCTGCTGTCGCTCGGACACGGCCTGTTTTTCGCGCTGGGTGGTTACGCGATGGGCATGTACCTGATGCGACAGGCTGCGGGTGAAGGAATGCCTGCGTTTATGTCCTTTCTGTCGTGGACGGAACTGCCGTGGTTCTGGGCGGGAACCCAGTATTTCGCCTGGGCGCTGTGCCTGATTGTACTGGTGCCGGGCGTGCTGGCTTTTGTCTTCGGCTGGTTTGCGTTCCGCTCCAAAATTAAGGGCGTGTATTTCTCGATCATGACGCAGGCGCTGACCTACGCGGGCATGCTGCTGTTCTTCCGTAACGAAACCGGTTTTGGTGGTAATAACGGATTTACCGGTTTTACCACGCTGCTCGGTTTCCCTATTACAGCGACGGGGACGCGCATCGGGCTGTTTGTCGCCACCGTGTTGTTGTTAATGGCTAGCCTGCTGGTGGGCTTTGCGTTGGCGCGCAGTAAATTTGGCCGTGTGCTGACGGCGGTGCGTGATGCGGAAAATCGTCTGATGTTCTGCGGCTACGATCCGAAAGGCTTCAAGTTGTTTGTCTGGACACTTTCCGCCGTGCTGTGCGGGCTAGCGGGGGCGCTGTATGTGCCGCAGGTCGGTATTATCAATCCTGGCGAAATGTCGCCGACCAACTCCATCGAGGCGGCTATTTGGGTGGCGCTGGGCGGGCGTGGAACGCTGATCGGAGCGCTACTTGGCGCGGGCATCGTCAACGGGGCGAAAAGTTGGTTTACCGTGGCCTTCCCTGAATACTGGCTGTTCTTTTTGGGACTGATGTTTATTCTCGTCACGCTGTTTTTGCCGCGTGGCGTGATTGGCTTGCTGACGAGGAAAAAACATGACTGAGTCTTTATCTGTGCCATCTATCTCCGAGCCTGCGCACACGGTTGCCGCTCAGCCGATGTTTACACAATCCATGTTTGAACAACCCATGTTTGCACAGCCGCACCCGTCGGATCGTCATCGTCATCAGACCGATCCGGTGCTGCAACTCGACAAGATTAACGTGAGCTTTGATGGTTTCCGAGCGCTCACCGATCTGTCGTTGCAGATTGGCGTGGGAGAGCTGCGTTGCATTATCGGCCCCAACGGCGCGGGAAAAACCACGCTGATGGATGTCATCACCGGTAAAACGCGACCCGACAACGGCAACGCGTTTTACGATCAGTACACCGACCTGACGATGCTATCTCCGGTAGAAATAGCCCGCGCGGGAATTGGGCGGAAATTCCAAAAACCGACGGTGTTTGAAGCGCTGACGGTATTTGAAAACCTCGATATTGCGCTGAAAACCGACAAATCGGTGTGGGCGAGTCTGCGTGCCAAACTAAACAGCGAGCAGCGTGACCGGATTGACGAAGCGCTGACGTTGTTGCGACTCGGTCATGAACGGCAGCGACCCGCAGGGCTGCTGTCGCACGGGCAAAAACAGTTTCTGGAGATCGGCATGCTGCTGGTACAGGAACCCCATCTGCTGCTGCTCGATGAACCTGCGGCGGGGATGACCGACGCAGAAACGGCGTACACCGCCGAACTGTTCCGCAGTCTGGCGGGTAAACACTCGCTGATGGTGGTGGAGCACGATATGGGTTTTGTCGAGAGCATTGCCGATCGTGTCACCGTGCTGCATCAGGGGCAGGTGCTGGCGGAAGGGTCGCTGCGCGAGGTGCAGGCGAATGAGCTGGTGATTGACGTTTATCTGGGGCGCTAACATGTTAGAGATTGCTGAACTGAATCAATACTACGGCGGCAGCCACATCCTGCGCGGCCTGTCCTTTGAGGTCAAAGCCGGCGAAATTACCTGCCTGTTAGGGCGCAACGGTGTGGGGAAAACCACGCTGCTGAAATGCCTGATGGGGCTGATTCCGGCGAAATCCGGCACGATTCGCTGGCAGGGCGAAGCGATCAATACGCGCAAGCCTTACCAGCGTGTGCAGGCTGGCATTGCCTATGTACCGCAAGGACGGGAAATTTTTCCTCGTCTGACGGTAGAAGAAAACCTGCTGATGGGGCTGTCGCGCTTTCCCGGTAAACAGGCGCGGCAGGTGCCGGATGAGATCTACCAGCTTTTTCCGGTGCTGGATGAGATGAAACAGCGGCGCGGCGGCGATTTGTCCGGCGGGCAACAGCAGCAATTAGCCATTGGGCGTGCGCTGGCCTGTAAACCACAGTTGTTGATTCTGGATGAGCCGACAGAAGGCATACAGCCGTCGGTGATCAAAGAGATTGGCGCGGTGATTCGCCAACTGGCGCAGCGTGGAGACATGGCGATTCTGCTGGTCGAGCAGTTTTACGACTTCGCCGCCGAGCTGGCGGACAGCTATCTGGTGATGTCACGCGGGGAAATCATCCAGCGCGGACGAGGTGAAACGATGGAACAGGACGGCGTGCGAGGATTGGTCGCGATTTAATTTTAGCTTCATGCCATGGGTACAAAAGTTTCAGGCCAAACGAGCAAGTTGTTTACAATACCGCTTAAACAGATAATGCATTGTTTATCTTCAGTTAAAAAGGGAAGGAGACTTAAGGATGAGTAAACGCTACGAAATACTGGATGGCACTAAAGCCGCTGCTTCGAAGAAGCACTTAAACGATGGGATTATTACGGTAAGATCGGTTCTTTCAAAAACGATAGATTCACACCACTCCTTTTCCCCGATCCTGAACGATTTCCCAATAACGCCAGACCGTATAGGGGAGTTTTACCGCCATTTATGCAAATGGTCACTCCCTACAACGACTTCGAATCTGGAAATGTAGGTGTCGCTAGCCGAGATGGATCTTTTATCGACTCAGCAAAAAATAGGACACTAGGGCTATGAGTAAATCGCTGAAGTTTTTTGCAGCGATCGGCATCATTGGTGTTGCTACTGTGATCGGTACGATATGGCCGTATATCAACATGAATTTTGCCAGCAGCGCGCACTCTACCGAGCAGGATAAAAGGGAATATGCGTTCTATACCCCGGATATTTTGAAAAACATGCCGCGCATTACAAACCACTATGACTTCAATTTTTCGAACGTAACGGGCCCGGAAGCTAAAGTATGGACGGTGAACTTCTATGGCACTGACGATACTGGCAAGGTTCACACCTATTTGACGTCGATAGGTTATGAGAAGCAGAAACGTTGCGATGTTGAGGCTGAATGCTGGCGAACGGCCGGCACTCATGACGTTGTGACGGTGGCGACGTTTGATACGGATAAAAGCGTGATGGTTCAGGTTTATAGCAGTCCGTATGCTGAACGATTATCGCTTGAGTAATCATGTAAGGACGCAGTGGCTCTACTGTTGTCAAATCACTGCGTCATTCTTGCTTTGCCTTATCTGATCGTATTTTGCATTGGGCGGTTTTAAAGTTAACATATGTGATTTATCATATGTGTTAACTGAGTGTATTGAGAACCCAAGATGCTACAGCCCGTCCAACTTTTCAAAATCCTTTCCGATGAAACTCGGCTATCCATCATCCTGCTGCTCAGAGAAGCGGGAGAATTGTGCGTCTGTGATATCTGCGCGGCCACCACGGAGTCTCAACCTAAAATTTCCCGTCATATGGGGATATTGCGTGAGTCAGGTTTAGTTCTTGATCGCCGAGAAGGGAAATGGATTCATTATCGATTGTCTCCACACATGCCTGCCTGGGCCGCAGAAACGATTCATACCGCATGGCAATGCCTGCGTGATGACGTGCGCCTGTGTCTGGCTACATCCGTTTCTTCTTCATGCTGAAGATAAAAAAACACATTCATTTATACATATGTGATTGGGCTAAGTATGCTACTGGCAGGGATAATATTTTTGCTGACGTTGATCTTTGTGATCTGGCAACCCAGAGGCCTGGGTATCGGTTGGAGTGCCAGTATCGGTGCAATATTCGCGCTGCTTAGCGGGGTTATTCATCTCAGTGATATTCCGATTGTCTGGGATATCGTCTGGAACGCGACGGCGACGTTTATTGCGGTGATTATTATCAGCCTATTGCTCGATGAATCGGGTTTTTTCGAATGGGCGGCACTGCACGTATCCCGATGGGGAAACGGACGCGGGCGTCTGCTGTTTACCTGGATTGTCTTGTTGGGAGCGGCTGTTTCTGCGTTGTTTGCCAACGATGGCGCGGCGCTCATCCTCACGCCGATTGTGATTGCTATGTTATTGGCACTGGGCTTCAGTAAAGGCACGACGTTGGCGTTTGTTATGGCTGCCGGATTTATTGCCGACACGGCTAGCCTGCCGCTCATTGTGTCTAATTTGGTTAATATTGTGTCTGCCGATTTTTTCAGCCTCGGTTTTACTGAATATGCCTCGGTCATGGTACCTGTCGATATCGCAGCGATTCTCGCGACGCTGGTTATGCTGCATTTATTCTTTCGCAAGGATATCCCCGCAACCTATGATGTATCGCGGCTGAAAGCACCCGCTAGCGCCATTAAAGACCTGGCAACGTTCAGAGCAGGGTGGATTGTTTTAGTGCTTCTGCTTACAGGATTCTTCGTCCTTGAACCGTTGGGTATTCCCGTCAGCGCCATTGCGGCCGTGGGCGCCGCTATTCTGCTTGCAGTGGCAAAAAAAGGTCATGCCATCAATACGGGTAAGGTACTGCGTGGCGCGCCGTGGCAGATCGTAATCTTCTCGCTCGGTATGTATTTAGTGGTCTATGGCCTGCGTAACGCGGGGTTAACGGAATATCTTTCCAGCATTCTGAATCTGTTTGCGGAGAAAGGGCTGTGGACTGCCACACTGGGCACGGGCTTTATGACCGCACTGCTTTCCTCAATCATGAACAATATGCCCACCGTGTTGATTGGCGCCTTATCCATCGACGGCAGCACGGCATCCGGTGTTGTCAAAGACGCGATGATTTATGCCAACGTCATTGGTTGCGATTTGGGCCCCAAAATCACCCCTATTGGTAGCCTGGCGACACTGCTTTGGTTGCATGTGTTATCACAGAAAAACATGACGATCAGTTGGGGATACTATGTCCGCACTGGGATTGTCATGACGCTGCCTGTGCTGTTTGTCACGTTGGCTGCACTGGCGCTGCGGCTATCCATCACGTTGTAATGAGATATTGATATGAGCAAAATAACGATTTATCACAACCCAGACTGCGGCACCTCGCGTAATACACTCGAGATGATTCGTAACAGCGGCACAGAACCCACGATTATTTACTATCTTGATACGCCGCCTTCCCGTGATGAACTAGTCACACTGATTGGCGACATGGGAATAACGGTGCGTACCTTGTTGCGCCAAAACGTAGAACCTTACGCATTATTGGGGCTGGCGGAAGAACGCTTTACTGACGAGCAACTCCTTGATTTTATGTTGCACTATCCGATCCTGATCAATCGTCCGATTGTGGTTACCCCTCGAGGAACCCGGCTATGTCGTCCATCAGAACGGGTGCTGGATATTCTCCCCAATCCGCAGCAAGGCGCATTCACAAAAGAAGATGGAGAAAAAGTCACTGATGAGTCGGGTAAACGTGTGAAATAGGGGATGCGCCAGCGGGACTCCAATGATGTCTTCCAGCTATTAATTAAATAATCCGCTTTATTTACCAAATCCTCACAATGCTATCCTGACTTGTGTGATTTTTATCATTTACCGTCCTTAATCGACACCATCGATTCGCGAGCGCTGTCGTGCTATGTATACCGTTAACATGATAGTTTTAAATTGAACACTGAAAATCAGTGGTGTATAAATCACGACGCAGTACGCTGTTGATTGCCTGGGGTGGGGTTGTATAGTAGTAAATAAAGTTAAAATTAGTATAAAATATTATTAGGAGTCTAATTATTATGTCTTCCATGGTGTTTTGCCGAGGATGCGGTAAGCAAATCCATAGCACAGCGAAAGCATGCCCGCAGTGTGGTGCCACGCAAGCTAGCGGTAAAGGCGAGAAAAACAGAATCTCTGCTGCACTATTTGCTGCTTTTCTCGGCGGTTTTGGTGCCCATAAATTCTATTTAGGAAAAGTCGGACAAGGGATTTTATATTTACTTTTTTTCTGGACGTTTATCCCAACGCTTATTGCGCTTGTAGAATTTATTATTTACCTGTGCGATTCTGATGAAGAATTCGCCAGAAAATATGGTTGAAACGTAATCCATGCATCATGTAATCAGGCTCACTACGGTGGGCCTGATTAATATTCAATCGATAACTCACCTTCTCCTTTTCCTCACAGCACCTTATTCAAAAAATTGATCGTCCGTGGGTGACGGGGATTGTTCAGCACCTGCCAGGAATCCCCGCTTTCGACGATTTTTCCATCGACCATAAACACCACGCGGTCAGCGACTTCACGTGCAAAGCCGATTTCATGTGTGACGACGACCAGCGTCACGCCGGAGCGGGCAAGTGATTTGATCACGTCCAGCACTTCGCCGACCAGTTCGGGATCGAGCGCGGACGTCGGTTCGTCAAATAGCATGACTTTCGGCTTAAGCGCCAGCGCACGAGCAATGGCAACACGCTGCTGCTGACCGCCAGACAGATGGCGGGGATAAGATTGCGCTTTATGGCGCAGGCCGACGCTTTCCAGCAGAGTAAAGGCGATATCTTCGGCCTCCTGACGTGAATACAGCTTATGCGCCAGCGGGGCTTCAATGATGTTCTCCAACACGGAAAGGTGGGGGAACAGATTGAAGTTCTGGAACACATAACCGACGTTGATGCGCTGACGTAGCACGTCCTTTTCTTTCAATTCATAGAGCGTATTCCCTTTGCGGCGATAGCCGATGTAGTCGCCGTCGATGCGGATAAAGCCGTCGTCAACCCGCTCAAGGTGGTTAATGGTGCGCAGCAGCGTGGATTTCCCCGAACCGGACGGGCCGAGGATCACCGTGACGGAACCGGGTGCCAGCGTCAAATTGATATCGTCCAGCGCTTTATGCTGACCAAAATGTTTTGCCACGTTGCGGATCTCGATCAGCCCCTGAGCGTTTCCTGCCTGTGGCTGCGCGGTGGTGCGCGAATGAGCCAAATAATCAATAGCTTCAGACATGGTGAATCTATATGAACGCATCCCGTTTGCAAGGCTTCCGTTGTGTTGACGTTGACGGATAGGTCGCAGCTCTATATCCGGCCTTATTGCAGCCTGTGCCGCGGGCCTCGATGAGATTCGCCGACTTGCTCCTTATTCTCCTGGCGGGCTTTATGCCCGACACACCATTCAGGTTTAGCAAGTCCCGGTCTTACCTGTCGTCGTCATCACGCTGGCTGCCCTCGCAACCTTTCCGCATTCATCCTTTTGTTAAGGGTTAATGGTTTTCAGCATCCGCTGTTAATACGGCCTGATGCTGACGTAATCTTTCCGGTACTCCCGTTCGTGCGCCGCCACCGCCCACACCGTGCGCGCCAGTTTGTTGGCCATCGCGACTATCGCCACACTGGTCGGCCGCCGTTTCTTTAACTCCGTTATCCACGGTCCCGGCTCTTTCGCCAACAGGCTCGCTGCCCTCGCTCCATGGATAAACAGCGTACGCAGGTAGGTGTCACCGCGTTTGCTTATCCCCAGCAGGCGAACCTTGCCGCCAGTGCCGGTCTGTTTTGGGACGAGTCCGACATAGGCCGCGAACTCCCGTCCCGACCGGAACGCATGAGCCTCGCCCATCGTAGCCACCGCCGCCGTGGCTATCAGTGGCCCTACGCCGGGTATAGCCATCAGCCGTCGGCAGGTCTCGTTCTGTTTCGCCAGCGCCGTCAGTTGTTGCTCAATGCCGTTAATCTGAGCATCCAGCTCACTCAAGCGACGGTGCTGCTCTTCAATCTGGGCGATGAGGAACAGCGGCAGGCGGTTTTTCAGCCTCTCCAGCGCCACGGGCAGAGCCTTGTCCAGCGCGGTACGTCCTTTGCGTACTGTTTCACCAAATTCGAGCAGTAAGCCATGCAGGGCATTGGTCTGCGCGGTGCGGAACTTCACCCACTGGCGGCGCATGCGATGCAGTGCCAGAACGGCCTGCTGCTCTTCGCTCTTTACGGCAATCCCCCGTCCCGGTTGCTGGACCGCCATCCATATGGCGCGGGAGTCCATGACATCGTTCTTGTTGCCCATCAGGAAGGCTTTGACGAATTTCGCCTGAAGCAGGCGAACCTGATGACCAAGTTTCTTCAACTCCCGGGCCCAGTGCTGAGAGCCGCCACAGGCTTCCATACCAATCAGGCAGGGTTCACGGTTGCTGAAGAAGGTCAGAACATCCTGACGTCGCAGCTGTTTATCCACCACTTCGCCGCTATGTTTGTCGATGAAGTGAACCTGAATCAGGTGTTTTGCGATATCAACGCCAACAGGGGTATAGTTATTCATGTGTGGAGTCTCCAGTCAGGGGAACGATGAGTATCCCGTTATAGGCACGATGATGCCGGAAATCTGCGAGGCTCCACACCCCGTCTTTCAGCCTCTGTGCTACTCGTCAAATAGTTGGGATGCGTTCATCTCATTCTCCAGAATCGGGTGAATTAACGTGTACGCTTGCGCGTCAGGAAACGGACGAGCCTCTGGCGCGGCGTTGGCGGCATTTCACGCACGGCACCACGGGCGACATAGCGTTCCACGTAGTATTGGATGACGGATAGCACCGTGGTGATCAGCAGATACCAGATGGTGGCGACCATCAGCAGCGGAATGACCTGCTGGGTACGGTTGTAGATGACCTGAACGGTATAGAACAGCTCCGGCAGCGCCAGCACGTAAACGATAGACGTCCCTTTTGCCAGACTGATGATCTCGTTGAAACCGGTAGGCAGAATCGAACGCAGCGCCTGCGGCAGAATGATGCGTACGGTACGGCGCCCACCGGGCAGCCCGAGCGCGGCGGAGGCTTCAAACTGTCCGGCATCTACGCCAAGAATACCGCCGCGAATAATCTCTGCCGTATAGGCAGATTGCACCAGCGTCAGGCCAAGCACGGCGACGGAAAATTGATCCAGTAAGTCAATGGTCGGATAGTTCAGGAAAACGATAGAGGTAAACGGAATTCCCAGCGCCAGCTCGTCATAGAGGTACGAGAAATTGTAGAGAATGATCAGCACCAGAATCAGCGGCAGCGATCGGAACAGCCAGATATAGAGCCACGACAGGGTGGACAACAGATAAGACGGCGAAAGGCGAGCGAGCGCCAGTGCGGTGCCGAAAATGATGCTGAATAGTGTGCCCAGCGCGGTCAACAGCAGCGTTTGTCCCAGACCGGTGAGAATGACCGGATTGAAAAACCACTCGGCAAAGACCGCCCATTCCCAGCGCGGATTCAGTGCGATCGACTGAACTATGCCGGCAAAAATGAACAGCGAAAACAGCGCGCCAGCAAAGCGAAAGGGATAGCGCGCCGGCACGATGCGCAACGGCGCGTCCTGTGCCTGGCTCAGCGGCGCTTGCTGAGAAGATGTGTGTAGAGATTGCGTCATAATCGATACCCTTTGAAAGTGATTGTGAAAAATGTCCCTTTGCTTTTCATCACCGCACAGGGTGAGTCGCAGCGTGTTGGGTCAACACACTTTCACATGGCGAACGATAAGATCGACTTCCGTTTGTCGAGCAGCCCGAGGCGTTGCTGCGTCAAACAGCGCTTTCTTGAACGGCAGTCGCCCATCGTAAGGCGGAATGCTGTAGGTCACGGGATCGACGTTGATGTCGAACTGCGGGGTATAGCCGTGGCTCAGGTAGAGGCGCACCGCTTCAGGCTGGCGGAAGCCGGTGGTCAGGAAAAAGTGCTGATAGCCTAACCGACGGGCATGTTGCTCCAGCTCTTGCATCACTTTCCCTGCCAGCCCCTGACGGCGCAGTGCATTATCTGTCCATACGCGCTTAATTTCGGCAGTGGTGCTGTCGTAGCGTTTAAACGCGCCAGTCGCAATCGGTACACCCTGACGCAGCAGCGCAATAAAAATGCCGTGCGGTTGCTGGTAGATCCCCGGCGGGTCGTTTTCCCGTTCGCCAAAAAAGTCGCCATAACGCTGCTCATATTCCGCGAACAGGCCGTCGATAATGGGGGCCACGATAGGGTCTTCGGGCTGAGTAACAATGAAGATGTCGTTGGACATGACGTGCTCCTGATTCATTCGGGTACGCGCTATCGGTAACCACGGTGTGTCGATCGTGGCGTACCGATAGTCATTGGACGGGATTAATCGCCCAGTCCCGGCGGATTGATTTCTGAACGGTCGATACGTTCGATGCTTTCGCCCCAGCGATTTAGCACCTGGTCGTATTCGCCACTTTTAATCACGCCGTTCAGCGCGGTATTAATTGGCTGAACCAGCCCGCTGCCTTTACGTGTGGTGACCGCGATATGTGCAACATTGGGGTAGCCGCCGTTGACCGTACCGACATGCTTAACCTTGCCAGTCAGCTCGGCTTTGTACGCCCCGATCACGTTGGGGCCGAAATAGGCGTCGGAACGACCGGATTGCAGGCTCAGGTTGGCGGCGGCATCGTCCGTGACATAAATTGGCTGAAAGGCGGGCAGGCCGTTGGCGCGATTCTGTTTATCCCAGGCCAGCAGCACGGCTTCCTGATTGGTGCCGGAGCCAACAATAATCTTCAGTCCGGCGATGTCTTTCGCTTCGTTGATGGATTGAATCTTACTGGTGGATTTCACATAGAAGCCCAGCGAGTCGACGCGGTAGGTGGCGAAATCAAACTTTTCCTTGCGCGCTTTGGTGACGGTAATGTTGATGATGGCGGCGTCGTACTTGCCGGAAGTCACACCGAGCGGCCAGTCTTCCCATGAGGTGGGGACGATGTTCAACTCCAGCCCGAGGCTGTCGGCCACCAATCGGGCAATATCCGGTTCGCTGCCCACCACGGTTTTGTTGTCGTCGGCCAGAAACGCTAGCGGCGGTGACGATCCCAGTGCAGCAATCGCTACGGTGAATTTACCCGGTGTGACAAAGGTAAAATCAGCCGGTATTTGCGCGATAGCTTCTGCGTTCTTCGGTGCATGGATCGGCTGCTGATTGGCTTTCAGATCGATAGCCGCCTGTGCGCCAGTCACTACGAACAGCGTACCGAGCAGCAACGCTACCGTCAGTAACGTTGTCAAACGCGATGGACGCAGGCGATGTGAGTGGGATGACGGTGCGATGGTGTGGGCAATCTCTTTTTGCATCAGTTTTTCCCTTGCAGATGATTATTTATAATGATTTTCGTGACGCCGTCACTTTTATGAGTATGTCGCGTTTACTTAATCGCCGATACCCGGTGGGTTCACGACGGATTGCGTGATTTTTTCATCCTCTTCACCCCAGCGATCCAGCACCTGCGCATAGCTGCCGTTCTTGATGGCGCCATTGATGGCGGTGCTGATTGGCTGGGCCAGACCATTACCTTTCTGCGTGGTGACCGCGACGTAAGCGACCGTCGGGCCTTTGCCTACCATGCGTGTTTTACCCGTCAGCGCCGCTTTATAAGCGCCGATAGAGTGCGGGCCGAAAAACGCATCGACGCGCCCAGACTGAATGCTCAGGTTGGCGGCAGCATCGTCGGTGACGTAAACCGGCTGTACAGGAGGAAGGCCGTTAGCGCGGTTTTGCCGATCCCAGCCCAGCAGAATGTTTTCCTGATTGGTGCCGGAGCCGACAATGACTTTCAGACCCGCCACGTCTTCCGGCTTATTAATCGACGTAATCTTACTGATCGATTTCACGTAGAAACCCAGCGTATCAATGCGATACGTGGCGAAATCAAACTTCTCTTTGCGGAGTTTGGTCACGGCGATATTAAAAATCGCGGCATCGTATTTCCCGGCAGTGATGCCTAGCGGCCAGTCTTCCCAGGAGGCCGGAACCAGTTTCAGCTCCAGCCCGAGGCCGTCGGCTACCAGCCGTGCAATATCGGCATCGCTGCCAACAATCGTTTTGTTGTCATCAGCCAGCAGCGACAGCGGCGGCGAGCTGAGCGCTGAAACGGCAATGGTCAGCTTCCCCGGCGTGACGAATTTGAAATTAGCGGGAATCTGCGCGATGGCTTCAGCGTTTTTTCCGATGCGAATGGGATTCTGATTTGCCTTCAGGTCAATACGGCTGACGAATCCGGTGTCTTGCGCCTGCACGTGGGTTACCAGCACGGTGCTCAGTACGGCCGCCAGAGTCGTCACAGCAAGAAAAGGGGAACGCTTCACGATGAATCTCCTGTGGCGCAAATTAGCGCGTGAATTGATTCACCGGATAATCCAGCGCCAGATTTTCCCGCAGCGTGTAGCCTGCGTAATCCTGACGGAACAGGCCGCGCTGTTGCAGCAGAGGAACCACGCGATCGACAAAGTGGTTGAGTGTCTCCGGCGTCCCCCCCTGAATGATGAAGCCATCGGCCGCACCGTTTTCAAACCAGAGCTGTAAGCCATCCGCCACCTGTTCGGGCGTGCCGCTGAATACGGGGCGTGGTGATGCGGCTTCCAACGCGACCTGCCGCAGCGTTAAGCCTTTTTCCTGCGCGTTGCGTTTGATTTCGTCAGTGGTGCTACGGAAGCTGTTTTTCCCCAGATCGCCGATATCGGGGAAAGGCTCATCCAGCGGATGTTGGGAGAAGTCATAGTGCTCAAAGTAGCGCCCCAGATAATTGAGGGCGTCCTCAATCGTGACCAGTTGGGCGGTTTCCTGATATTGACGCTCCACGTCTTCCGCGTCGTTGCCAACAATCACGCTGACGCCCTGAAAGATGTGTAGCTGATCGGCCCGGCGGCCGTTTTCTTCCAGCTTCTGTTTTACCTCGCGGTAATAACGCTGTGATTCTTCCAGCGTGTGTTGATGGGTGAAAATGGCATCGGCGTGCTTGGCGGCCAGTTTTTGGCCGTCTTCCGATGCGCCAGCCTGAAACACAATAGGGCGGCCCTGCGCGGATCGGCCGATATTCAGCGGCCCCTGCACGGAGAAGAATTCACCTTTATGGTGTAGCGTGTGCAGCTTCTCGGGATCGAAGAACTGTCCGCTGGCTTGGTCGCGAATAAAGGCATCGTCTTCCCAGGAATCCCATAGGCCTTTTGCCACCTGAAGGAATTCATCGGCAATACGGTAGCGCAGCGCGTGTTCCGGGTGTTGTGCGCGGGAGAAGTTTTTCGCCGAGCCTTCCAACGGTGAGGTCACCACGTTCCAGCCCGCGCGGCCATTGCTGAGATGGTCGAGGCTGGAGAATTGACGCGCCGTGGTGAACGGTTCGGAATACGACGTCGAAAGTGTGCCGACCAGACCTATATGCGTGGTAACGGTGGCTAATGCGGACAGCAGCGTTAACGGTTCAAAGCGATTGAGAAAGTGAGGGATCGATTTTTCATTGATATATAAGCCGTCAGCCACGAAGACAAAATCAAACTTCCCTTGTTCGGCTTTTTTTACCGCATCCAGAACAAAACCAAAATTAATACTGGCATCTGGCACGACATTTTTATGTCGCCATGCGGACATATTTCCCGCTGCGCCCTGTAATATTAAACCCAGTCTTAATTGCCGTTTGGTAGAGAGTTGTTTTTCACTCATTATCAGAAACCTTTTTATTAATTGAATGTGTTTGTCATTAATTGAAAGTGCCTATTTTTCATTGAACGACTCTCCGTAAAAGTGAAAATAGTCCATCAATAAACCGGCTATCAATAAGCAAGCAATCAATAGAAATTCATGGATTCAATAAAAGTTAATCATGCGTTAATAGCGTTTTTTCACTATTGATGAGGCGAGGCGTGATGTAAAACAACAAAAATGGATAATAAAATTCAAAAATTTCAGATGATGACGCGGCTTATTTTGTTAGTATAATGTTAACAATCATGTCTCTTCGCCGTATCTAAAGGAAGTATTTAATGTCTGATTTGATAGCTGAACGACACGTAACCGCGAATGACGCGGCGTTCTCTGCTGCGGCTGTTACGGTTGACCGGCAGGCGTTTCGCGATGCGATGGCAAGGCTGAGCGCTGCGGTTAATGTCGTGACGACGGATGGCCCGGCGGGTAAAGCTGGATTTACGGCTTCCGCGGTGTCCAGCGTCAGCGATTCGCCCGGTACGCTGCTGGTATGTTTGAATCGCGGTTCGTCGGTGTATCCCGCGTTTCAGGCGAATGCGCATTTGTGCATCAATACGTTGGCTTCCCATCATGAAGCGCTGTCGACGCTGTTTGGTAGCCGCTCGTCTACCGAAGAGCGGTTTGCGGCAGCGGAGTGGGACGTGCTGCACACCGGATCACCGGTGTTGCGGGATGCACTGGTTGCGTTTGACTGCCTGATTGAGGAAGTGGTGAGTGCGGCGACGCACGATATCTTTATTTGCCGAGTGTTAGCACTGAAGCAGGGTGAAAGCACCGATGGTCTGGTGTATTTTTCCCGCCGTTATCATGCTGTTCGCGGTTAATTTGTATCACTTTCTCGCTTAATTCCGACCGTTTCACGATCGAGATACCCGGAGCAACCACGGGGTGAGGCATCCCTGCGGGAACGTCATCCCCGTGTCTCTCCTAATATCGGATTAATGTAATCAATACCCCTCTGCCGAATTGATCGTGCAGAGGGGATTTTATTTGTAGAACAAGCTATTACGATGAAGACAGTACGGCCTGCGGCGGAGTGACTTTCGTGGTACGCAGGCGATGTAACGCGGCCTCCGCCAGCTGTGCGAAATACCGTGAGGCTGGCGCAATCGCACTTTCATCCGGGTTAAACTGAGGATGGTGCAGGCCAAATTCGCTGTTTGAACCAATGCTGACGAAGGTGCCCGGTATTTCCTGAAGGTAAAGTGCAAAGTCCTCGCCGCTCATTTGCAGCTCGGCGTTTTCCACCTGATAGCCTGCGTCTCGGGCAATCTGTTTGCTGAAATCTGCCCATTCGCTGGTATTCACGACCGCGGGTGGGCCGGGGTACCATTTCAGTTCCGCTTTGGCGCCCAGCGCAAGGGCGATACCGCCGATCAGTTGTTCAATGCGTTCCGGTATTTCCGCGCGAATCGCGGCATTGTAGGTGCGTACCGTACCTTCCAGTTCTACCGTTTGCGGCAGTACATTCCAGGTATTGCCGCCCTGAATGCGCGTAACGCTGATGACCAGCGATTCCAGCGAACTGAAACTGCGACTGGGCAACGTTTGCAGCGCATTGACGATATTGCAGGCGGTGACGATGCTGTCGATGCCTTGTTCGGGTTTGGCGGCGTGCGCGCCTTTGCCCGTAATGTGAATGGCGAAGCGATCCACGTTGGCATAAAACGGGCCGCTGCGTGTGGCGAAGGTGCCAGCGGGAAGCTCAGGCGCGTTGTGCAGACCGAAAACGGCGGCCACATCGGCGAGTGCACCCGCGCGGATGAACTGTTTAGCGCCGGTAGAAACCTCTTCTGCCGGTTGGAAAAAGACGCGGATTTTACCCGGTAAGACAGATTCGCGTTTTTTTAGCAAACAGGCGGCACCCAGCATCACCGCAGTATGGAAATCGTGCCCACAGGCATGCATGACGCCTGCGTGCTGAGAGCGAAACGGTACATCCACCAACTCTTCAATCGGCAGGGCATCAATATCGGCCCGCAGCGCAATCGTCGGGCCGCTACCGTGGCCGATCTCGGCAACGACGCCAGTGGTCAGCGTCAGGGGCAACAGGCGGATGTCTTTCTCTTGTAGCCAGCGGGTGATGTGCGCGGTGGTTTGGTGTTCCTGATTGGACAGTTCCGGGTGCTGATGCAGGTGCCGTCGCCAGTTAATTAGCTGTTGCTCGAATGACGTATCACAACAGGGGATAGATTCAGCCATATCAATACACCTCCTTAACAAAACTCAAACATGATAAAGGTAGCCGATAGCGACTCAGTGGATAAATACCATCTGGTTATATTTCATGCCTTTTTATCCCGAATTATTTAAGGTTTTGGGATTGCAATGCCATTTTCTATTCGTAATGCGAATGATTTATGCGTAACTTGTTTTTTTAGTAATGACAACTTTTCTTTATTAAAATTCCTGCTAACAAAATCCGTTATTGATATTTATATTTCACGCTGTTATGCAACATGCTTCTTATTCTGTTTTTCCTTTTCCTGATTTTTACTGTGACGCTTTATTTGAAATAAATCATTATGTAATGAATGGTTTTGAAATAAAACGTCATTATTAATAAATGACGTTGACGGATGGTTGCTGAAAATAGCGTCGCTGAAAATAAGGAAACATCGTGGGATATAAGCTCAGTTTATTAGATCAAAGCCCGATTGCCGAAGGCATGAGCGTGGAACAGGCGTTGGCACAAACCGTTTCGCTGGCGCAAGTGGCAGAAGCGCTTGGCTATCATCGTTTTTGGGTTTCCGAGCATCATAATTCTGATGAGTTGGCGGGGTCATCTCCCGAGGTTTTAATCACCTGGCTGTTGGCACACACCACCACGCTGCGCATTGGTTCCGGCGGGGTGATGTTACAGCATTACAGCCCGTATAAGGTCGCAGAGAATTTCCATGTGATCGGTGCATTGTCGGGTGGACGTGTCGATTTGGGGATCGGCAAAGCGCCGGGCGGGCTGCCGTTGGCAACGCGTGCGCTACAGCAGGAAATCAGTGAAGCGACACGGGTGACCTTCACGGAGAAATTACAGCAATTAAACCGTTTTCTCGACAGCCATGATGAGACGGCCGAGCGCCTGAATGCCACGCCGTTACCGGAACACGCGCCACAGCGCTTTCTGCTGGGTGCCAGCCAGGAGAGTGCGCGCTTAGCCGCGTCGTTGGGCTGGAGTTTTGTCTTCGCCGGGTTCATTAACGCCAGTGAAACGCTACTGACGGAGTCTCTCCTGAGCTATCGGGAATTGAAGCCCGACAGCGCCCAGACGCTGCTGTCGCTGTCGGTGATTGCCGCCGAACACCATGAAGAGGCGGAAGCGCTGGCCAGCACGCAGCATAACTATAAGGTTTATATTGAGAACAAACCGCCGTTGACGGTGGGCACTCAAGAGCTGGCCGACAATTTCGTTCGGCAGGCGGGCGCAACGGATTTCCGCATCGTTCAGGAGCCGCGCAATGTGCTTTACGGCACGCCGGAACATATTCATCAGCGTCTGGAAACTTACCATCAGCGCTTTGGCGTGGATGAATTCATCATCCATACGCCCGTGACGTCCCCCCGCGAGCGCGAGGCATCAATCCGCCTGCTGGCTCAGCGCTGAGTAAGACCGAAAAATGTGAGCGATGACAAAGCGGTACCGCCGTTTGATCAGTACACAGCTCTATGGTGAATGCTGGTACGGTAAGTAGACCCGTGGTCGGATGATTCAGTTCAACACGGCTTCGCCGTATAAAAATGCGGCTGGCCGCCTGCGCGTGTGGGAGGGCAATAAGTAACATTTTGATAATAAATAGAAAAAATAAAACTGGTTGTTTGTTGTCTCTTTTTATTAGTCGTCTTTTTTTCTTTCTTTGTCAAAGTCGTGCCCACGGTGTTTTTTCAGACAAAACCTTACATATTCCCTCTGCTTGACTGTTCTATACTCATTAGTAAGCAAGATAAGTTTTACTGGCCGATGAGATAAATAGGGGGAAAAAATGATTGGTCTCAACCTGGTTTCTCCGGTGTCATATTACTCCACGCCTGACAAACTTGATTATGTGCAAGGTATTTCCCGCTCGTCGCAACTCTCTGGTTATCCTCACCCGGATGCGTCTACCCGTTCTCGGGTCACGTACGAAAATAGCGGTTCCGTATTTAAGCCACCCATTGCCGATGGGATCAATCGTCCAACGGCAAATAACCAGCTTAACGTCTACGTTTAGGGCTGTCTCAATCTGGTAAAATGGATAATCGCGCACCGAAAACGATCGTTTTCGGTGCGTATTTTGTTTTTTTATCCTCATTGCATCTCATCGATGCCTCTTCATAAAAATATTTTTACCAAGCCCGTCTCGTTCCTGTTCTCTTTTTTTTCTCGATCCCCCTTCGTCTGTAACCTGTGTCAAGTCAGGTTTATTCATGACTAACGCTATGATTAATCAGCCTTACACAATTCTGACTATTTACTTTCGCTTTGCTGCGCTTTGACACATTTCATCATATTTCTTTTGCTTCTATAGCATTGGAATGAATATTGCTGCTATTTTTCTTTTTTTAACAAAGACATGACCTGAATAAGGTTCCTCTGGTGTTGTTGATAATGAGAAAAGGGAGTGATGTTCATGTTTAAGCAAGTTGCAGTGGCGGTGGGGATGGCGTGTTTATGTGTACCCGCATGGGCTTATGATTACGGGGATTATGCGCGCGAGACCGTAGATACGCTCATTAATGATTATCCAGGGCGCTATCGCGGTACGGCCAATTTTGCCGGCGCGGCAGACTGGATGACGCAACGTATGGCACCCGGTTATACCACCGTCAGGCAGGATTTCTCCTGGACGGCAGGCGGTACGACACGTTCGTCACAAAACGTGTTGGCCTATAATACCGGGCTAAGCAGCGAATACATTATTACTGGCGCGCACTTTGATACCTTCTTCGGTCGGCCGACGCTGCAAGGGCTGGATGATAACGCCTCCGGTGCATCGATCCTGACAGAAGTGGCGCGTAATTTTAGCGGTATTCAGACGGAAAAAACGCTGGTCTTCGCAGCCTTTGGTGCGGAAGAAGAAGGGCTGCGCGGTTCGCGCGCGATGGTTAACGAGTTGATCGCGCAGGGAACCGCGGGCGGCCTTAAGGCCATGATTAATATGGACAGTATGATCACCGGTGACAAACTCTACGCCCACGCTGGCGATAACAGCGTGGCGAATCCTGAGTTAGCCAGCCTGCGTCAACAGACGCTGCGTATTGCAAACGAACTGGGTATCGAATTGTTCACCAATCCGGGGCTGAATGCGAGTTATCCGGCAGGTACTGGCTGTTGCAGCGATGGCGATAGCTTCAACGCGGCGTTTGATATTCCCGTGCTCTATATGGAGGCGACCAACTGGGATATTGGCGATCAGGATGGCTATGAGCAAACCACGAACCCTGCGGTGCCGGGAGGGGCGACGTGGCATAACCCCACAGTGGATAACGAAGCCTTTCTGACCAGCGTGCTGGGTCAGGAACGTGTCGATCAGCGCCTGCGTGACGTTTCACGGCTGGTGACACGGCTGCTGCTGGAGATCTCCAATACCGATTTACTGCATTCGGCGTATTCTGCTGCCGCGATGCAACGGGCTATGGAAGAGAGCCTGAAACGTCAGCGCCAGTCGCTGAGTGAGTTGCACAATCAGCGCTGGCTGCTGCTGCAAAATACCACGCGTAGCGCAGGGACGCTGGATACGGCCGTCGGGGTTGAGGGCGATGTGATTCCGTCAAATGGCTTCGACCGTACACCGCAGCAGCGTGCCCGTCAGGCGATGGCCTATGCACTGGTCGATTATCAGTTAAGTGACGGTGTCACGATTGGTGGCAGCCTGAGCCTTCTGCGTAGCAAGGATAAGCTTGAGCGTAATGGACATATTGAAAGCGATACCTGGCAAGCAGGTATTTACGGTTTGCTGAATCAGGGAGGGCCAGTCTGGTTGAGCAGCGACGTGACGGCGGGCCGGGCGGCCATTTCGTCACGCCGCTCGGTGTATCTGCAATCTGCGGGTGGTCCGGTGCTATTGGACAACACGTTGGATGGCAATACCGAAGCACAATTTGTCGGTGCCCGCGTAACCGGCGGCTATGATTTTCCGCTCAGCGAACTGCGTACCGGTCCGGTTGTCGGGCTGGATTACGCACGCTACCGCATCAATGCGTTTGATGATAAAGGCAACCTGCGGACGGGCGTGCGGTATGAAAAACAGGATGTAGATTCGCTGGAAGCCAGTCTGGGCTGGCGCGTGCGTGGCAAAGTGGAATTCAGCAACAAAACGTCGCTGCAACCTTATGCTACGGTGGCGTGGGTGCGAGAATTGGCTGATGGGCTCGATTCCAGCTTTACGGTGAAAGATCGTGTCGATGGCGCAAACCGCCGCGTGGCGGTGGGTGAACAGGATAAGAACTTCGGTCGGGCAACGGTCGGCGTACAGTGGCTTGCGGCAGAAAGTCTGAATCTGTATTCCGAAGTCGGCAGCCGTTTCGGTCATCGGGATGGCGATCAAACGCGCTACAGCGTGGGCGTCCAGTGGCAATTCTAAACCTGTTGCTGTGCAGAATGCGCTCAGCGACTGAAAGGGAAATTCGGCGTTAAAACGGGGTCTGAAACGACCCCGTAGCGGATTCGGACGGGTTGGTTACAAGTACGGCCCGTCCTGAATGGAATCTCTGACTCGAAGTTCGGACAAGAACAGATTGTCTTTCGAGAAGTATCCGCCATCCAGCATCGCGATCAGGCGGTTAATCACTTCATTGATCATATCGCTCACCGGATCTTTAACGCTGGAGAGCGACGGCTTCAAAAACGGCGCGGTGGGAATATCGTCGAACCCGACGACAGAAACGTCATGTGGGACAGCAACGCCAGCTTCATCCAGCGCTTTTATCGCGCCAATCGCCATGTCGTCATTGCTGGCGAGAACGGCACTGAACGATACCCGGCTATCGCGCAGGGTGGTAATGGCGAGCGATCCGCTGTGCGGTGTCCATTTTCCTCTCACAATCAGCTCGTCCCGTACTGCGATATTGGCCGCCGTCAGCGCCTCTTTATAGCCGGAAAGGCGTTCGATAGCGGTCGGCGAATCCAGAGAGCCGGTGATAAAAGCAATATCTCTATGGCCGCGTGCGATCAGATGCTGCGTGGCGTGATAGCTGGAACCTTTGTGATCGCAGCAGATGCAATGGCTCTGGTGTTTACGCAGTTTACGGTTGACCACCATGATCGGCTGCTTGTGCTTCTCAATGATGTCATCCATTTCATCCACGTTAAGAAAACGGGGATAGATGATAATCGCATCACAGCGCAACCCGAGCAGGAATTGAATCGCGGCTCTCTCTTCATCGGCGCTGTGTTTGCCATCGACCAGAATCAACTGGCGTCCATTGTCTTCCAGTTTTTTGGCGGCTTGTGACAGCAGTTCGTTGAAATAGCTGCCGTTATAGAGTGTGTTGGTTACCACCAAACCAATACAGGCGGATTTGCTGGTCGCCAGATTTCGCGCCAGTAAATTTGGCCGATATCCCGTCTCCTCAATGGCCTGATAGACCAGCGTTTTGGTTTCCTCACTGGTATAGCCTTTACCCGATAGCACGCGCGATACCGTCGCTTTTGATACGCCTGCTTTCTTCGCCACTTCCTGCATTGTCGACATGGGACATCCTGACACGTTGAACACGTTTACCATTTTACACTGGCAGAAGCAGGGTGATAAGGACAGAACCGATGAGAGTGGAGCCGTGAACGCGATTCATGGCGATCGTGTTCACATAAGTAAAATATTCATAATAAATCTATTGAAATACTATTCATATATAAACACTATCATGTGGAACCGGTTACTCATCAGCGTTTCATTACGTTGCCTAGAGAAGGGATACCGGCATGAATACGTTTATAACCGTATGAAATTGAATAATAAATGTACGCACATCCAATCATATCCCCGTTTCGGACGCGTTAAGTCGTTTGTTGAACCAGGGGGCGTGCGCGATTACGAGAGATTGTCTATCCATGTCAAAGAATTATGCGGCTGTATCCCGTTCGATCGTTGATGCCATCGGTGGTGCTGATAACATCGCTGCCGTGACACACTGTATGACCCGCCTGCGCTTTGTGCTTAAAGATAATGATGCAGCGAATGTGGCTGAACTGAAGGCAATAAGCGGCGTGTTGGGCGTCGTGAAAAACGATAACCAGTGCCAGGTCATCATCGGCAACACCGTTTCTCAGGCCTATGCCGAGGTGGTAAAACTGTTGCCGGAAGGCGCCGCGGCAGAAAAAGCGGTACCGGTGAACAACAAAATTACGCTGCGACGCATTGGAGCGGGCATTCTGGATGCGCTGATTGGTACGATGTCACCGCTCATTCCGGCGATTATCGGCGGGTCAATGGTGAAACTGCTCGCCATGATTCTGGATATGACGGGCATATTCGAGAAGGGATCTTCCACGCTGACGATTCTGAACGTGATTGGCGATGGTGCATTTTTCTTCCTGCCGATCATGGTGGCCGCGTCTGCGGCGGTCAAATTCAAAACCAATATGTCGCTGGCGATTGCTATCGCTGGGGTGCTGGTTCATCCGACGTTTATCGATCTGATGGCAAAAGCGGCGCAGGGTCAGCAGGTCGTATTTATGGGGCTGTCCGTCACGGCGGTGAAATACACCTACACCGTGATTCCGGCACTGTGCATGACCTGGATTCTGTCTTACATTGAAAAATGGGTAGACCGCATTACGCCAGCGGTGACCAAGAATTTCCTGAAGCCGATGTTAATTGTGCTGATTGCGTCTCCGATTGCCATCATGCTTATCGGCCCGATTGGGATCTGGATCGGTAGCGGTATTTCTGCGGTGGTGTACACCGTACATGATTATCTGGGCTGGTTGTCCGTTGCCATTATGGGCGCTATTTGGCCGCTGCTGGTGATGACCGGTATGCACCGCGTGTTTACACCAACCATTATTCAGACCATCGCCGAAACCGGTAAAGAAGGGATGGTGATGCCGTCTGAAATCGGCGCGAACCTGTCGCTTGGCGGGTCTTCACTCGCCGTCGCCTGGCGTACCAAAAACCCGGAACTGCGTCAGACCGCGCTGGCCGCGGCGGCATCGGCGATTGTTGCCGGGATCTCTGAACCTGCGCTGTACGGTGTGGCTTTGCGCCTGAAGCGTCCGCTGATCGCCTGTTTAATGACCGGTTTTATCTGTGGCGCCGTTGCTGGTATCGGCGGGTTGGCAAGCCATTCAATGGCGTCGCCGGGGCTGTTTACCAGCGTACAGTTCTTCGATCCTGCCAACCCAATGAGCATTGCCTGGGTATTCGGCGTCATGATTCTGTCTGTCGTGATTTCCTTCTTCGTTACTTTGCTGCTGGGCTTTGAAGACATTCCGGTAGAAGAAAAACCGGAAGAGAAACACGTACAGGGCGATACGGTTGCCGCGCCGCAGCACGCAACGAATACGAATTAAGTTAGGCACTCATTAAATGAAGTACGAAGGAGAAAAGCGTATGTCTGCATCAACATTTCCCGATGGATTCTTATGGGGGGGCGCGATTGCGGCCAATCAGGCAGAAGGCGCGTACCTTGAAGGCGGTAAAGGGCTGACGACGGTAGATATGATCCCTCACGGCGTGAATCGTCTGCCGGTGAAACTGGGGCAAGAACCGCGTTTCGCGCTGCGCGAGGACGAGTTTTATCCCAGCCATCAGGCGATCGATTTCTATCATCGCTATAAGGACGATATCGCACTGATGGCGGAAATGGGGTTCACGGTGTTCCGTACCTCCATCGCCTGGAGTCGGCTCTACCCGAATGGGGATGAGCTGACGCCCAACGCCGACGGCATCGCCTTTTATCGCGATATGTTTGCCGAATGCAAGAAATACAACATCGAGCCGCTGGTGACGCTGTGCCATTTCGATGTGCCGATGCATCTGGTCACCGAGTACGGATCATGGCGTAACCGGAAAATGGTGGAGTTCTTTGCACGTTACGCCCGAACCTGTTTTGAAGCCTTTGACGGGTTAGTGAAATATTGGCTGACGTTCAATGAAATCAATATTTTGCTGCATAGCCCATTTTCCGGCGCGGGGCTGGTCTTCGCCGATGGGGAAAATCAGGAACAGGTGAAATATCAGGCCGCACACCATGAACTGGTGGCGAGCGCGCTGGCGACGAAGATTGCGCATGACGTCAATCCGGAAAATCAGGTCGGTTGTATGCTGGCTGGCGGTAATTTCTATCCGTGGTCGTGCAAACCGGAAGACGTTTGGGCAGCGTTGAATAAAGATCGTGAGAACCTGTTCTTTATCGACGTGCAGGCGCGCGGCACCTATCCGGCGTATACCGGCCGGTTATTTAAAGAGAAGGGCATCACGATTGCGTCCGAACCGGGTGATGATGAGATTCTCACGAACACGGTGGATTTTGTGTCCTTCAGCTATTACGCCTCCCGCTGTGCGTCGGCGGATATGAACGAGCACAACAGCAGTGCGGCGAACATCGTTAAATCGCTGAAGAACCCGCATATCAAGGCAAGCGAATGGGGCTGGGGAATTGACCCACTGGGCCTGCGCATCACCATGAACATGATGTATGACCGCTATCAGAAACCGCTGTTTTTGGTCGAGAACGGACTGGGCGCGAAGGACGAGATTAACGCACAGGGCGAGATTGATGATGACTATCGCATCAGCTACCTGCGTGAGCACATCAGTGCGATGGCGGACGCGATTGGCGATGGTATTCCGGTCATCGGTTATACCTCATGGGGCTGCATTGATCTGGTCTCCGCCTCCACCGGTGAGATGAGCAAACGCTATGGCTTCATCTATGTCGATCGCGACGACCGGGGCGAAGGCACATTAGCCAGAAAGAAAAAGAAATCGTTCTACTGGTATAAGAAGGTGATTGCCAGCAACGGTGCCGACCTGAGTTAAAGGCAATAAGATCGCCCAGCGATGCCTACTCTAGCCCCCTGACGGAGACGTTTGGGGGCTATTTTTTTATCCAGACCATAAGAATGTGAATTGTGGTTGCCGATGTCTTTGTGCATAATCGAGCGATATAATTACGCAAAATAACTCATAACCGAGCATTAATGAGCGTTATCATTAATCCTCTTCAATGCCTACCGGCACCGTTATACCCATGCGATAGGAAGGTAAAACACCATGAGCCAGTTACTTCCCGATATTGCCTTTTTCCATGAACTCGCCACGCTTGCCAGCCAGGAGACGTTACCGCGTTTTCGTTCCCTTACCGCAAACCAAATTGAGACGAAGCCAAAAGAAGGTTTCCGTTTTGATCCGGTGACAGAAGCCGATCGGGAGGCTGAGCGGGTCATCCGCGAGCACATTACGCGTCGTTATCCCGATCACGCGATTATGGGCGAAGAATTTGGCCTGAGTGGGGAAGGCCCGGTGCGTTGGGTTTTGGATCCTGTCGATGGCACCCGACCTTTCTTGTGTGGCTTACCCGTGTGGGGAACGCTTATCGGTCTGCTGCATCATGAACGTGCCGTGATGGGGATGATGAGCCAGCCGTTTACCGGGGAGTGCTTTTGGGCGGAGGGTTCACAGGCCTGGCGTAGCGACCGCAATGGGGACGTTCGTTTAAGCACGCGTAAAGGTGTGTCGCTCGAACAGGCCATTCTTCACACTACGGCGCCAGAAGCCCTGAGCATGCACCCGGCGGTTCACTTCGCAGAACTAGCAGAAACCACGCTGATGACGCGCTATGGCGGAGAATGTTACGCCATGGCGATGCTGGCAGCAGGCCAGATTGACATCTGCGTGGAATTTGCATTGCAGCCCTACGACATTGTCGCGCTGATCCCGATTATTGAGCAGGCAGGTGGCATCATCACCGATCTCAACGGGCAGCGAGCGGAAGCGGGGGGTACCGTTGTCGCGACCGGTGATCCGGCATTGCATCAACAGGTTTTAGCCATTCTGAACGGAACGCGGTCATAGCCGCGACCCATCCAGACGATATGAAAAACGATGGTTGTTAAGAAGGAATCATGATGAAAGTGGCACACGTTGCGCTATGGACGACCGATCTGGCCGCGCAGGCGGCATTTTGGCAAGAGTTCTTCGCCGCGCAGGTGGGGGAAAAATATGTGAGCCGGAATCGCCCCGGTTTTGAATCGCATTTCGTTCAACTGAGTGAAGGCGCCTCTATTGAACTAATGACGCTGCCGGTGTTGGCGGAAGCCTTAGCCAATAAAGAAGGCTGCGGCTGGGCGCACGTCGCGATTTCGGTCGGGAGCAAGGTGGATGTCGAGGCACTAGCCAGCAAAGCCGCAGAGCGCGGCATTTTAGTTGCTCAACCTCGGATGACGGGAGACGGTTTTTATGAAGCGATCCTCCGCGACCCTGATGGTAATCTGATTGAGATAACATCAGACTGATTTGGAATTTTTTCCTATGCTGCACAAACTGTCCTCATTCGATCAACAACATAACGCGGTAGTGATTTGTATCGGTGAAATTCGGTTTGGCCCGCCTTATTTTTCGCTATCCATCGACGGGAAAACGCTGGAAGATCGCGTTTTCGGCAAAGACATGCTGTGGTCGCCGGATTCGCGTTATCTTGCAGTGCAAGAGTGGCTCTCTACGGCGGAACGCGACGGCCCACAAACGGCGTTACTCTGCATTGATGTGCTTGAAGAAAGGCAATGTCAGGTTTCTCAGGCGGCGGGGGGATTTATCGTCCCCGTGCGTTTTGAGGACGATAAGTTAGTCTATGAAAAACAGTATTTTGGCGCAAAGAAAAACGGTATCACGGAATACGAGATCCCGTTTACCACGCTTCCGCGCTGGGAGGAACTGCGGCTGCGTTAGGCTTCATAGCTCACCGCATGCGCTTCCGTCGGTGCGGGAAGTTCCCATTTCGTTAGCATACCTTGCAGCGTTTTGTTGCTCAATGTGGTGTCCCGTTTGCCGTTGCGGCGCAGTAATTCCTGCCGTGGGCGCTCCAGATAGATAATCTCCACTTCTGCGCCGTAGGCGTAGCACAGATCCAACGTGCGGGTGCGCATTTGCTGGCTCAGGTGTGTGGCGTTCCACACGAACGGTTCATGCGTTCGCAGCAGTGAACGCGCTTTGTCGGTCGCCCAATGCACCGCTTTTCCTTCGTTTTCGCCGTGTTTTAACCCCAACTCGGTTCGCGCATCGTCGAAAGAAACCACGGGTAAACCGCGCCGATTCGCCTGTACCCAGGTGTCTTTTCCCGAAGCGGGTAAGCCGCACATGACGGTGACTTTCGAACCCGGCTCCTGAAACAGCGGATAATCTGGATGCACATCGGCACCGCGAAAATAGCTCAGGCGCGTGTGGGCATCGACAAATGCTCTCGGCTGGCCGTAACAGCCTTCTTCCCGCGCCAGCTCGCGGAACAGCTCAATACTGTCGAGCACGCGCGCTTGATCCTGACAGATGCGCCCACGCATATCGGCTTCCGCCAGCGTTGCCAGCAGCGGGATGCTTAACTGCCACGATAATTCGCGAATCGTAAAGAGTGGCGACATCCGACGCCGCTCATCCTCAAGGCAGTAAAACGGCACCTGATGCACCGAAATTAAGCGGCAAATCGCTTCCCGAATCGCAAACGGAACGCCGGTATCCCACAGCAGCACACGAGCGTCGATGGCCCCTTTGCGAGAATGCCCTGGCTGACCAATTTGCCCCGTCACCGGGTCAATCACCGTCGTGCGGTATTTCGCAACGTCATGCAGCAATGCGGCAAAAAACAAGATTTCCTGCTGCTCGCGTGTGGCAGTCTGGTAATCGGGAAGCTGCAAAAGCGACTCAATAACCATAATGGTGTGTGTCCAGACATCACCTTCACCGTGGTAACGCGGCTCTTGCGGCGTCTCTTTCGCGCGTTGAAGCACCGGAAACGCGTCCAGACAATCAGCAAAATCTGGCTGTGCGCCAGAGGCGGGGACCAATCCCCTAATGGTATTCCAATCCATGATAATCATACTCCTGACTTATCGGGCATGGCGGCGGCGAGCGCGTCTAAAGAACGCAGCGTATTCAGCCCCAGCATTTCCCAGGATACAGTTGGACAGGGCGCGAACAGATCAACGCCTTCTGCCAGTTGGTTCGGCAAAATAGGACGTCGGGAATGATGTGAGCCGCTGTCCAGAATGGTTTGGATGAAGTCATGGCGTACCAGCTTGTAACGCGCCAGTACCTGTTCATCATCTTCTACCTTCAGATACAGGCCTTCCGAACGGTCTGATTTATCGGTTTGATGCCAGCACAGCGCAAGCGGCAAACCTTCACGCTGCACGGTGGATTCAAACGTGGTCTGCCAACTTGGGCTTTTCGCCAGTGAACGGAACACCAGCTTCCACAGCAACGCCGGGTGAGTGGGCATTTCCCCAGCGTAAAGTACCGGAACAGACAACACGGGCGAACCGGCCAGCATCGCGTGTCGGCGTGCCGTCGATAAAAAAATGCCGTCACGACGATCGTAAATATCAAATTCATGAAAATAGTGCGGCAAACGGTCGTAAAACACGGAATGCTTGCTGTAAGCCCATTCGCCGTACATCACGAAACGGTCTTCCAATAGCTCAAGAAAACGCATTTCGTGCGCGGTGGCCCAAAGCTTGAACTGGTTGAACTGCCGTTCCCGCGAGCCGCCAGCCAGATAATGGCCGCGCGACTGGAGCAAGAGTTCTGCCGTTTCATTGAAGGACACGCCGCTGTTCGCGCCGTCGATCTTTTCTTCGATGACGACATAGCGGCCTGCCAGCGCTTTCAGTGCAATTTGGTCCGACCCATCATCGCCGGACTGTAAACGCGAACCTTCCAGATGAGGGATACGCGGATATTTTAATAACGGTATTGAATGTAAATTCATATTTTTCGCCTGCTGCGTTATTGGCGCAGCCAGGCCCATCTACGGTAAAAAAAGAGGGCCGACGAACGTGTTCTGGCGCGAGTCAATAGCTGGCCGCTGGCATTCCAGAGGTCAGAGTCGCGGGGGAGGAAGCGGGAGATTCGTTCTTTGCTCCGCACAATCGCGGGGAAAGAAGGGAATTCGTACCGCAGCCAACGCTGGCGCAGACTGCGCCGAATCGAAGCTGCTTAATGCAGTCGTCGGCGGTTAGTGGGAGGCTGACGTACAGGGCACTTTGCGGCTCCAAATGACACATAGGGGTGAGTAAACGGCGCGATTCTAGCGAAGCAATCCTCCGACAACAAGTTTTTGTATAAAAAATGCTATGCTTTCCTGTTGTTGTAGAATGCGTTGTTGCGCGTAAACGTGATAAAAAAACGCCTGAGGTTATCCACATCAGCGAGCGAAGAATAACGCGTAGTGGGATAGGGGAGAGCACACAATGAATCGTCGAGGAATATAATGAAAATCAGTGTGATAAAGAAAGGGATTGTTGGCCTGTTACTGGCGCTGCCGCTCTATGGTGTCGCAGAGACAACAGCTCCAGATTTGTTCGTCGGCTATACCACGCAGGATCTGACCGATGCATTACCGGCGCAGCTGCTGAACATGATTCAGAGAGAAAAAGTGGTCGATGCGGCAAACCACATGGTGCAGACCGAATATATCGATCCTACGACAGGCAATAAGGCGCTGGTTTCCCTGTATATGCTACCGCCAAACAGCAAAGGCACCATTCCCATTGCTTCGACGCCCAGCGATCTGGATGCGGTAATCGCCAGCACGGAAAAAGAGATGCTGCGCCAGCGCATCAAACCCGATCAGCGGGCGGGAAACATTGACGATGCAACGCCTTATCGTTGTTTACAAACGATCCTAAATAACAAAGTTCTGCATTCGCTGTGTGCAACGCTGATTAAAGGACGTGTGCTGGAAGTACAGGCCATTAATACGGTCGATAATATTCAGGATGAAGCCGGGCTGCATAAGGTCATCGGGCAGCAGAATGAATTCGTTATCGGGATGGGAAAAACGCTGCTGGCGCTTAAAAAATAATACACGCCTGATGCACCTGAACGGGCACCATCGGTGACAGACTGTCACTGTTTCTCATCAGAGCCCAAGAGCGAAGGCGAGTGCGCCTTCGCTTTTTTTGCACCAAAAATCCCCTGATACGCCCTTGCCAGATTCCTGGCGTTCGTGCATAACTGCCGGTGCCATAAAGTCGATCCCTGACAGCATCATTACGAACCCATATTCACCACGAAACGACTCCATTACGAAATAACACCGGATAAACGCTATGCTTTTGTTACTCGTTTTGGCTGTAATTGCAGTCGCCGTTTACGGCTGGTTAAAGCAGCCGCAGTATGTATCACCAGAGGTAGAACCCCAGCCGGAAAACCCACTCTTTCGCAATGGCGCGTTTCACAACCCGGTTGCTCGTCCGACGGTAGGGAACCAGAACCGGTTCGCACTGCTGTACCGCTTTCTTTTCGAGAAAGACGCTGGCGCGTTGCCAGATACCCAACTGCCGTCGGAAAAAACCGATCTGCATCAGTTAAAGAAAACGGATAACGTCATCATCTGGATGGGACATTCCAGCTACTTTATTCAACTGGAAGGAAAAACCTTCCTGCTGGATCCGGTATTTAGCGACAACGCTTCGCCAGTGCCACGTACCAATGTCGCCTTCAAGGGCAGCAATGTGTATTCACCGGACGATGTTCCTCCTATCGATTACCTGCTGATTACCCACGATCACTGGGATCATCTGGATTACCCCACGCTGAACGCGTTACGCGGGAAAATCCGCCGCATTGTCACGCCAACGGGCGTGGGTTCCTACTTTGTAAAATGGGGCTTCCCACAGAAAGACATTACGGAAGGCGGCTGGTTCAGCAGCCTGAAAGAGAACGGGGTGGAAATCCATGTGCTCCCGACACAGCATTTTTCCGGCCGACTCCTCAAGCATAATCAAACGCTGTGGGGGTCGTTTGCGCTGATCACGCCACAACATCGCCTGTATCTCGGTGGGGACAGCGGCTATGGCGCACACTACAAAGAAATTGCTGCGCGTCTGGGCGGATTCGATATCGCGATACTGGAATGTGGACAGTACGATCGGGACTGGCCCTACGTTCACATGACGCCGGAAGAGAGCGCACTGGCCGCCAGTGATTTACAGGCTAAAGCGGTACTACCGAGTCATAACAGCAAATTTAAGCTGGCGCACCACCGCTGGAACGACCCGCTGGCGCGTATTTCGCAGGCCAGCCAAAACCAGGACTGGCGACTGATGACACCCCGCATTGGTGAACGCGTTCAGGTTGATAACCCGCAGCAGACGTTTAGCCAGTGGTGGGATCTGAATGATTAAATAGCTCATATCATGCACTGCTAGGGTAATGATGCGTGAATAGACGACGCGCGACACATTTCTAGCGTAAAGCGACAACCTTTTTCTGAGCTTTCGACCGTCATGTGCCAACCCAGATGTTCCACAATACGTTGTACGATGGATAAACCAAGCCCCTCGCCATTTTGACGTGCGCTGGGCAAAAAACGCTGAAATTGTTGCGGATCGATGCTGGGCGGCAGGCCCGGGCCGGTGTCAGAAATAACCAGCGTCGTGCCATGCAGTGCAATACGTACTTCACCTTCATCCGTGTATTGGCAGGCGTTACGCAGCAGGTTCCAGACCACGCTGCGCGCCAGTTCGGCATTGGTGTGCAGATGGGCGTTTTGCGGCGCATCCAGCGCCAGTGTTACGGGCTTTTTTGCCAGCCAGGGTTGGCATCGCGTAATGCATTCCTCGAATAATGGATGTAGAGGCACATCGGCTAGAGGCAGGGTTTGCGGATCGCGCGAGAGCAGCAACAGGCAAGTCAACTGGCGTTGCATTTCCTGCGTAGTGCGCACGATACGTTCAGCGCTTGGCATCAGGTGACTGTCGCGAGGTAGCCATGATCTACCTTTCCGATCATGGTGAGTTGTTGGGAGAGCGGGGTATCTATCTACACGGCACGCCTTACCTTATTGCGTCCAAAGAGCGAATGCAGGTGCCTATGGTGATGTGGTTCTCACCGGTATTTGTGCAAGATGCCGGCTTCAATCTCACCTGTCTGCGCAATAACGCGGAGAACAAAGACTATAGCCACGACAATTTTACTATTCCAGGCTTGGCCTGTTTGCTGTTCAAAGCAGGGTGTACCAATCCGAACTGGATGTGTTCGCGCCATGTCGCGAGCTGATGTGAGTTTCGTTGCAACTTAGCCGTTAGCCTATTCCCCCATACAAGGAGCAGCTTGTGTCAAAAATCAACGTGGAAAAATTCGTTGCTGGAACTCTGGAAAAAAGTTTTGACGTTCCTACATTCGCCGTAAATATCCTTGCTCAGCTTTTGCCAGCGTCTGCAATGAGTGAGCTTGCTGACCGAGGTATAGACATCCCGGCTATTCTCGGTGCCAACAAACTGGGTACGCCATATTCCTCTTCGATCGAGGTGGTTGAGGATTGTGTGCAAAAAACGGTAGTCATCTCTGTACCGCCGGCGGGCGATAAGTACCGTTCCCTTCAACGTTCCTGAGTCACTGTCAGTTTCCAGCGCAGCTTCATTTTTTGCTGCGCTGTAGTGAGGTGAGACAAAGGAAAGACGATGCGAATGACTTCATGAGACGCCATGAAAACAAAAATCCACGCAGTTGCGTGGATTTTTGTGATATTCACGAGGTTGCAGTGCGCCTCATGAGACAACAGAAGCTATTTAGACGTTAAACAGGAAGTTCATGACGTCGCCATCTTTTACGATGTAGTCCTTGCCTTCTGAACGCATTTTTCCGGCTTCTTTCGCGCCTTGCTCACCTTTGTAGGAAATGAAATCTTCATAGGCGATAGTCTGGGCGCGGATGAAGCCTTTCTCGAAGTCGGTGTGAATTTTACCCGCGGCCTGCGGGGCGGTAGCGCCGACAGGGATGGTCCATGCACGAACTTCTTTCACGCCCGCGGTGAAGTAGGTTTGCAGGTTCAGCAGTTCATAGCCCGCGCGGATAACGCGGTTCAGTCCCGGTTCTTCCAGACCTAACTCAGCCATAAACTCTTCGCGGTCAGCGTCATCCAGTTCCGCGATATCTGATTCAACAGCGGCACAGACGGCCACGACGACAGAACCTTCAGCGGCAGCGATTTCGCGCACTTTATCGAGGTACGGGTTATTTTCAAAACCGTCTTCGTTGACGTTGGCGATGTACATGGTTGGTTTCAGCGTCAGGAAGCTCAGATATTTGATTGCGGCTTTATCTTCATCGCTTAAATCCAGCGAACGCAGCATCCCGGCGTTCTCCAACTGCGGTAAGCATTTCTCCAGCGCAGCCAGTTCAGCTTTCGCATCTTTATCGCCACCTTTGGCTCTCTTCTGCACGCGATGAATGGCGCGTTCACAGGTATCGAGATCAGACAACGCCAGCTCAGTGTTGATCACATCGATGTCATCGGCCGGGTCAACTTTGTTGTTTACGTGGATGATGTTGTCATTTTCGAAGCAGCGCACAACGTGGCCGATGGCTTCCGTCTCACGGATGTTGGTCAGGAACTGGTTACCCAAACCTTCACCTTTGGACGCACCTTTTACCAGACCGGCGATATCAACAAATTCCATGGTGGTAGGGAGGATACGCTGTGGCTTAACGATTTCAGCCAGTTTGTCCAGACGTGGGTCGGGCATCGGCACGACGCCGGTATTCGGCTCGATGGTACAAAACGGGAAGTTGGCCGCTTCGATGCCGGCTTTGGTCAACGCATTGAACAGAGTGGATTTACCGACGTTAGGCAGCCCAACGATACCGCATTTGAATCCCATGTTTATATCACCTTAAATAACTTATTAATCAGACGATTACTGTGTATCGTCTGTCAGAATGGAAATATTTCGGCCGATTATACACGGAATGGCGATTTATCTCGATCTACCATCCGTATTCTGGCCAGATTATGCCGCTTTGAAGGCATGTAAACGGTTCATCGCTTTGATCATGTCTTCTTTCATTAGAATTTCTGTGCAGCGCACGGCTTCATCAATGGCATCGTCGATCAGCGTCTGTTCGCTTGCCGGTGGTTTACCCAGCACAAAACCAGTCACTTTGCTTTTATCGCCCGGATGGCCGATACCAATGCGTAAACGATGGAAGTTTGGGTTGTTACCCAATTTGCTGATGATATCTTTCAGCCCGTTGTGGCCGCCGTGTCCGCCACCCAGTTTAAGTTTGGCAATCCCCGGTAATAAATCCAGTTCATCGTGGGCAACCAGGATTTCATCAGGCTGGATGCGATAGAACGTGGCCATTGCCGCAACGGCCTTGCCGCTCAGATTCATGAACGTGGTGGGAACCAGCAGGCGTACATCTTGACCAGCCAGATTCAGGCGAGACGTGTAACCAAAAAATTTGCTTTCTTCTTTCAGCGGCTGACGGTAAGCGTCCGCCAGCCGATCGACAAACCAGGCGCCCGCATTATGGCGGGTGGCGGCATATTCAGCACCGGGATTCGCCAGGCCGACAATTAATTTAATGCTGCTCACGGTATATTCCAGATTACGTGCTTACACTTAAGCAGGGTAGCGTGATAAACGAAAGCGCTAGTTTACACACCGTGTGGTAGATAGCCAAATTGCGGTGTTGGAATGTAAGTACAATGTTATTTGTTTAGTAATGTGATTATTCGGATTTTTGTCTATTTATTTGTTTAAACGTAAAAAAACATTAATCATTCCTTTTATCTGTGATCCCTCCCGCAATCATCCATGCACATTATTGTCTATAATTACATCAATAATAAGAAAGTCAGCGGTAATGGCACTCCGATTCATCCACAGAATTAATCTGGAGGTGGCAGATGAAACGTAAAAACGTGACAGTATTGGGTAACATGTTGATGGGGTTTGGTATGATCCTGATGATTGGCGGTATTGGCTTTTCCATCGCCAGCCAATTCCCTAAACTGAATGTCCCTGAATATATGACTTATATTGATCTGGTTGGTATTTTTTCTGGCGCAATATTTTGGTTAGTGGGAGCACGTATTAGCGGGCGTGAGGAAGTCGCAGACCGTTATTGGTGGGTTAAACACTTTGATAAGCGTTGCCGCCGCCAGCGTCACCCATAACCGTTAATGGCGCCATAGGCGTTAATGAAAATTGAACATGAGAGCCGCTGTAGCTTTGCTATGGCGGTTTTTTGTTTTTGATCGTGATAGAAATAAGAAAGCCACCTTGTTACAGGTGGCTTCATCAGCGTTTGCGAGCGGTTACTCGGTCAGCAGCGATTAATGTTCAAACATCGCAGAAATAGATTCTTCGTTGCTGATACGACGAATCGCTTCGGCCAACATCCCAGACAGCGTTAACGTACGAACATTCGGCAGTGAACGAATGTTTTCCGCCAGCGGAATGGTATCGCAGACAATCACTTCATCAATGACAGAGTTCTTGATGTTCTCGTAAGCATTGCCTGAGAAGATCGGATGTGTAGCGTAAGCGAATACGCGTTTAGCACCACGCTCTTTCAGCGCTTCCGCCGCTTTACACAGCGTACCGCCAGTGTCGATCATATCGTCAACCAGTACACAGTCACGGCCAGCGACGTCACCGATGATGTGCATCACCTGAGAAACGTTGGCACGTGGACGGCGCTTGTCGATGATCGCCATGTCGGTATCGTTCAGCAGTTTAGCGATGGCGCGCGCGCGCACAACGCCACCGATATCAGGAGAAACCACGATCGGGTTTTCCAGATTCTGTTGCAGCATATCTTCCAGCAGGATCGGGCTACCGAATACGTTATCTACCGGAACATCGAAGAAACCCTGAATCTGCTCAGCGTGCAGATCAACGGTCAGAACACGGTCAACACCGACGCTGGACAGGAAGTCAGCAACGACTTTCGCGGTGATTGGCACACGTGCGGAACGCACACGACGATCCTGACGGGCATAGCCGAAGTAGGGGATAACAGCGGTAATACGTCCCGCGGAAGCGCGACGCAGAGCATCGACCATCACAACCAGTTCCATCAGGTTGTCATTGGTGGGTGCACAGGTGGACTGGATGATGAAAATATCACCACCGCGTACATTTTCATTGATTTGCACGCTGACTTCGCCATCGCTAAAACGACCGACAGCGGCGTCGCCAAGGCTAGTGTACAAACGGTTGGCAATACGTTGTGCTAGTTCCGGGATGGCGTTACCAGCAAAAAGCTTCATATCAGGCACGAGAAGAACCTCAGGCTTGCGTCCAGAGAAATATTGCGCCTGCCGGGCAGGGACAAGCAACAGGCACAATATGCATACGGGTGTATGAATTAAGTTTGCTACAGACTGGCCGCATGGCAGCCGGTGTGTGGCAAAACCTAAAGTTGCCCAGAAAGCGTACGTTGCAGCGGAGAGACGTTAACGCCTCGCGCGACGAAACCGTTTAGCCATTCCGGGGCCTGGTCAAGCACCTGACGGGCTGCGAACTCGGTGTCAAACTCTGCAAACACACAAGCCCCCGTTCCAGTCAGGCGCGCCGGGGCATATTCTAGCAGCCATGAAAGTAGCTGTTCAACCTCACGAAAACGTTTTCTTGCGATAGCTTCACAATCATTGACGAAGGTCTGGTTTAATAAAGTTTCTAAATCACGAACTGGCGAATTACGCGTCAACTCGGGATCGCCGAAGATCAACGGTGTGGCGATACTCACGCCAGGATGCGCCACCAGGTACCATTTCTCTGGTGGATTCGCGGGGGTTAGCTGTTCACCAATACCTTCGGCAAAGGCGGCATGTCCACGAACAAACACGGGAACGTCCGCACCTAATTGCAGTCCCAACTCGGCCAACGTATCAACGCTCAGCCCGCTTTGCCACAAATGATTAAGGGCGACCAATACGGTAGCCGCGTTGGATGAGCCACCGCCCAGTCCGCCGCCCATTGGCAGGCATTTGTCGATACTGATATCTGCGCCGAACCGGGCAGGACGAAGATCATGGCATTCGCAGTGCCGCTGTAATAAGCGTGCGGCGCGGACGATCAGGTTTTGCTCATTCTCTACGCCATCCACGGGGGTAAGCAGGTTAATCTGGTCGTCATCACGTGGCCTAATCGTCAGGGTGTCACCGTAATCCAGAAACTGGAATAGCGTTTGCAGCAGGTGATACCCATCTTTTCTCTGACCGGTAATATAAAGAAACAGATTCAGTTTGGCGGGGGCAGGCCATGTCTCGATAACCGTCGGTTGCATCGCTTATTTAACCATCCAGCTATTCATTTTCAGCTTAATACGCTGTTCACCCTGAACCAGTTCCAGGCTGGTTGGGAGCGGAGGCGTCAGCTCGGTGTTGTAACTCTGATAGCTGACATTCCAGTTTTGATTACCCTGACGATAGGTGACGGTTTTCAGCAGATAGCGTTCATCCAACGTGAATTCGGTCGCATCGCCTGGAATACCGAGGATCCACTGGCGCAAATTGTTCAGCGGGATCGACATACCGGTGAGTTGCTGGATCATGTATTCGGCATCTTTCCCCACGTAACGCTTGCCCTGATTATCAGTGATTTGCACGCCGTCAGGCTGGGCGCGTAGTTCTAATTCGGTACTGCCGAGTGGATTGGTCAGCAGCAGCCGATAACGCTGTGGCGGTGTGTCCTGCCAGAAAAAATTGGCTGATACTCTTTTGCTATCGGAGATATAGGCAAAAGCGCCGCGAGTCTGATATTGGCTGAGTTGCTGTACTTTTTGCTGATGTTGTTGCCACTCTGGTGAGGTGGGGCTTTTACCCGTTTGAGGGGGTTGATGAACGCTACAGGCGGCTAGCAACAGGCTGGCTAAAGGCAGTAAACGCAGGCATCGGACGGTTTGGGTTGGCATGTCGGTCGTATCCTGTAAATGAACGAAGTTCGTGAAATACGTCACGCTAACGGGCTTACCGCTCAGCGTCAATGGTTGTTATTCGTTAATGGTGTTTATTGTTTTTTGTCAAAAAGTGACTACCTCAGACGAGGTGTATCGCGCGCTGTCGCTTTTCTTGCTCCCCTGCATCAAGTAGAATGCGACTCAGACGAAATCCATACTAAGACCGGTATTACTCAGAAACAGCCTAATGACCCTGCTTGCGCTTGGTATTAATCACAAAACCGCACCGGTTTCTCTGCGTGAACGCGTTGTGTTCTCACCAGATAAATTAGGCGTGGCACTCGACAGTCTGCTACAGCAACCGCTGGTGCAGGGCGGCGTTGTGCTGTCTACCTGCAATCGTACAGAACTCTATCTTAGCGTTGACGAACAGGAAAACCAGCGTGAACAGCTGATTCGCTGGCTGTGTGAATATCATCAATTGCGCCCGGAAGAGGTCAACGGCAGTCTGTACTGGCATCAGGATAACGCCGCTGTTAGTCATCTAATGCGCGTGGCCAGCGGTCTGGATTCGCTGGTGTTAGGCGAACCACAGATTTTGGGACAGGTGAAAAAAGCGTTTGCCGAATCACAACGGGGTCATTCCCTGTCCAGCGAACTGGAGCGGCTGTTCCAGAAATCTTTTACCGTGGCCAAGCGCGTTCGTACGGAAACGGATATCGGTGCCAGCGCGGTGTCGGTGGCTTTTGCCGCCTGTACGCTGGCGCGGCAGATCTTTGAATCACTGGCAGATGTTACGGTGCTGCTGGTTGGTGCCGGAGAAACCATTGAACTGGTCGCACGCTATCTTCGTGAGCACAATGTACAGAAAATGGTGATCGCAAACCGAACCCGTGAACGCGCTCAGGCGCTGGCAACGGAAGTGGGCGCAGAGGTCATCACGTTAGCCGAGCTGGATGAACAACTCGTTCAGGCTGACATTGTGATCAGTTCAACGGCCAGTACGCTGCCGATTATCGGAAAAGGGATGATGGAACGGACGCTGAAGGCGAGACGGAATCAGCCAATGTTGATGGTGGATATTGCAGTTCCGCGTGATATTGAGCCGGAAGTCGGCAAATTACCGAACGTTTATCTCTACAGCGTGGACGATCTGCACGCGATTATTCAGCATAACCTCGCGCAGCGCAAAGCGGCAGCGGTGCAGGCCGAATCCATCGTGCAGCAGGAAAGCTCCGATTTCATGGCCTGGCTGCGTGCGCAGTCAGCGGTGGAGACCATTCGCGATTATCGCGCTCAGGCCGATGAGCTGCGTGCGGAAATGACGGCCAAGGCGCTGGCTGCCATCCAGCAAGGCAATGACGTTGAAGCGGTGATTCAGGAACTGACACACCGTTTAACCAATCGCCTGATTCACGCGCCGACCAAATCTCTTCAGCAAGCCGCTCGTGACGGCGACCAAAATCGGTTACAAATTTTACGTGACAGCCTTGGGCTGGACTAGCATTCATCTCTACTATTTATTTCTACTACAGGATTTAACCGCCCGCATGAAGCCTTCTATTGTTGCTAAACTGGAAGCGTTACAAGAACGCCATGAAGAAGTCCAGGCGTTGCTCGGTGAGCCCAGCGTCATCGCTGATATGGATCGTTTTCGCGCGTTGTCGCGAGAGTATGCTCAGCTCACTGATATTACTCGCTGTTTCCAGCAATGGCAGCAGGCGCAAGAGGATCAACAGACCGCAGAAATGATGCTGGACGATCCTGAAATGCGCGATATGGCGCAGGAAGAATTGAAAGAGGGTAAAGCGACCATTGAAGCGCTGGAGCAACAGCTCCAGGTGCTGTTGTTGCCGAAAGATCCCGATGATGAGCGCGGCTGTTTTCTGGAAGTGCGTGCGGGGACAGGCGGCGACGAAGCCGCGATTTTTGCCGGCGATCTGTTTCGCATGTACAGCCGCTATGCCGAATCACGCCGCTGGCGCGTTGAGGTGATGAGCGCCAGCGATGGCGAACATGGCGGCTATAAAGAAGTTATCGCTAAAATCTCCGGGGACGGCGTGTACGGTCAACTCAAGTTCGAATCCGGCGGCCATCGCGTGCAGCGTGTTCCTGCCACGGAGTCTCAAGGGCGTATTCATACCTCGGCCTGTACGGTCGCTGTGATGGCGGAAGTACCGGAAGCTGAACTGCCCGACATCAACCCGGCGGATTTGCGTATTGACACCTTCCGTTCTTCTGGCGCGGGCGGCCAGCACGTTAACACCACCGATTCCGCCATCCGTATTACTCACTTGCCAACCGGTATTGTCGTGGAATGTCAGGACGAGCGTTCACAGCATAAAAACAAAGCCAAAGCGCTGTCTGTGCTGGGGGCGCGTATTCGTGCGGCAGAAGTGCAGAAACGTCAGCAGGAAGAAGCGTCAACTCGCCGTAACCTGCTCGGCAGCGGCGATCGCTCTGACCGCATCCGTACCTACAATTTCCCGCAGGGAAGGGTGACCGATCATCGCATTAACCTGACGCTTTACCGTCTGGATGAAGTCATGGAAGGTAAACTGGATACGCTGATTCAGCCAGTTGTGCAGGAATACCAGGCCGATCAGCTTGCTGCGCTGTCCGAGCAGGAATAATGACCTATCAGGATTGGTTACTCTCTGCCGCAACTCAGCTTGCGGCGGGAGAAAGCCCAAAGCGAGATGCGGAAATTTTGCTGGGTTTTGTAACTGGCAAGCCCCGCACGTTCCTTCTGGCGTTTGGTGAAACTGAGCTGAACGCGGTTGAACAGCAGCAATTGGCTGAACTGCTGGCGCGTCGTGAACAAGGCGAACCTATCGCTTATTTGACTGGCGAGCGTGAGTTCTGGTCACTGCCTTTGGCCGTGTCGCCGGCGACGCTGATTCCTCGCCCCGATACCGAGTGCCTGGTCGAACAGGCGCTGCTGCGCCTGCCTCAAACGCCGTGTGCCGTACTGGATTTGGGTACTGGAACTGGGGCAATTGCGCTGGCGCTGGCCAGTGAACGGCACGATTGCTGGGTGACGGGCGTTGATGTTCAACCAGACGCTGTCGCGTTAGCGACGAAAAATGCCCGGCAATTGGGGCTCAACAACGCCCGTTTCCTGTCAGGAAGCTGGTATTCACCGCTTGATCAAACGCGCTTTGCGCTCATCGCCAGTAATCCACCGTATATTGATGCGGATGATGTGCATCTGTCGCAGGGCGATGTTCGTTTTGAGCCGGCCAGCGCGTTGATTGCCGCTGACAACGGGTTGGCGGATTTACGCATCATCATTGAATCTGCCCCGCATTATTTAGAGAGCGGTGGCTGGTTGCTGCTGGAACATGGCTGGCAACAGGCTGAGGCAGTGCGTCAGCTTTTGCAGGCACGCGGATTCACACAAATAGAAACCTGTCAGGACTATGGTGGCAATGACCGGGTGTCATTAGGACGCTGGTTGGATGCGCCAACGCATTAGGAGCAATGGACGTGATAACTCTTTACCCAGCCACGATATATCTGCATCTGGCAACGGTTGGCATCAGTATTTCTCTGTTTGTTATTCGTTTTTTCTGGCTGTGTCGGCAATCAGCGTTGCTGCAACAGCGCTGGGTAAAAATCCTGCCGCATATTAACGATACCTTGTTATTAATCAGCGGTATTGGTTTAATCACGCTTAGCCACACTTATCCGTTTACTCCCGAGCAAAGCTGGCTGACGGAAAAGCTGTTTGGCGTTATTATTTATATCCTTCTTGGCGCGATCGCCTTGGGGAAACGCCCCCGTAGCCAGAACGTTCGCTGGCTGGCGTTTGTATCTGCTTTAATATGCTTTGGTGGGGTCGTGCTGCTGGCTCTGACTCAGTCACCGTTGCTGATGGAATAATTATGAGTGCTATTGCTGATTTTGAATTCAACCAGTCGCTGCTAAGTGATGGTGTCGTGTTGGTTTCACAGGCTATTCGCCGCGACTTTCCCGCTCAGGATGTGCGGCAAAATCTGCAACAGCTGGTTGAGAACGCTCGAACCGCTATTCCTGACGATCTCGAGCAAGATCTTCAGCTTGAAAAGCTGATTGAGCTGTTTTATCACACCTGGGGGTTCGGCGGTGCGGGTGGGGTTTATCGCCTGTCTGATGCACTGTGGCTCGATCAGGTGCTTGAATCTCGTCAGGGTCTGCCCGTGTCACTTGGCGTCATCTTCCTGCATATTGCCAATGAACTCGGCCTGCCGCTGATGCCCGTCATTTTCCCAACCCAACTGATCCTACGTGCTGACTGGCTCGACGAAGAGATGTGGCTGATTAACCCGCTAAACGGCGATACGCTGAGTGAGCATGTGTTGGAAGTGTGGTTGAAAGGTAATATCGGCCCGTCAACCCGTCTGCTGGATGAAGATCTGGATGAAGCAGAGAACGTCCTGATCGTGCGTAAAATGCTCGACACATTGAAAGTTGCGCTGATGGAAGAAAAACAGATGGAACTCGCGTTAAGAGCCAGCGAAGCGGTGCTGCAATTTGACCCGGATGATCCGTATGAAATCCGCGATCGCGGCCTGATTTATGCGCAGCTGGATTGCGACCATATTGCGCTGTCCGATCTCAACTATTTCGTTGAACAGTGCCCGGAAGACCCAGTGAGTGAAATGATAAAAGTACAGATTCACTCGATAGAGCAGAAACAGATTGTCTTGCATTAAAAAAACAGTCTTACATTAAGAACCCGTTTTGCAGTAATGCAGCGTTAATTTATTTCCCGACATGAAGGTAAAAGTATGACGAATAAAGTGGTCAAGATAGGGGATATCCCCGTCGCCAATAATCTGCCTTTTGTGCTGTTTGGCGGCATGAATGTTCTTGAATCACGCGATCTGGCGATGCGCATTTGTGAGCATTACGTCACGGTCACGCAGAAGTTAGGTATTCCTTACGTGTTCAAGGCGTCATTCGATAAGGCTAACCGCTCTTCAATTCACTCTTACCGTGGTCCTGGTCTGGAAGAAGGGATGAAAATCTTCCAGGAACTGAAACAAACCTTTGGTGTAAAAATTATCACTGACGTGCATGAAGCACATCAGGCGCAGCCGGTTGCCGATGTGGTTGATGTGATCCAGCTTCCTGCGTTTCTGGCTCGTCAAACTGACCTGGTCGAAGCAATGGCGAAAACGGGTGCGGTCATCAACGTGAAAAAGCCCCAGTTCGTCAGCCCAGGGCAAATGGGCAACATCGTCGATAAGTTCATCGAAGGCGGCAACGATCAGGTCATTTTGTGCGATCGCGGTAGCAACTTCGGTTACGACAATCTGGTTGTTGATATGCTCGGCTTCAATGTCATGAAGCAGGTTTCTAACGGTTCGCCAGTGATTTTTGACGTTACGCACGCGCTACAGTGCCGCGACCCGTTTGGTGCCGCATCCGGTGGCCGTCGTGGACAGGTGACGGAACTGGCGCGCGCCGGTATGGCTGTTGGTCTGGCGGGGCTATTCATTGAAGCTCACCCGGATCCCGCGAATGCAAAATGCGATGGCCCGTCTGCGCTGCCGCTGGATAAGCTGGAGCCGTTCCTGCAACAGATCAAGGCGATTGACGATCTGGTGAAAAACTTCCCAGAGCTGGATACCAGTAAGTAATCCTCTGCTTACCGTCGATTGATTACTGACATAAAAAACCGTAGGGAACGTTTTTCAACGTCGCCTGCGGCGGCGGGCAGGAAGCTCACCATAAAAAAACCCGCGATATCGCGGGTTTTGTGTTTATCATATTCGTCGTTTTCTACAATGCAGCGCTACCGTTGTTATTTATAGAGGTCGGCGCTGATGGTCATATTGTTGCCTTTGCCTTCCCACTGTCTGGTGATGTGGTAGTACTTGGCACCTTTCTCGCCCGCACGTTTAGCAACGGCTTCTGATATCTGTGTAATATTGGTGTAGCTGCCGCGGAACTGGATGGAGTCGAAAGGCACCATCTGAGCCGCCGTGGCATTATTCAGTTCCTGAATCTGTGTGCCATCAGATAGCGTTACCGTGTAACGTCCACCTTTTGATGACTGTGTTTCAAAGAAGTTGCCCACGCTGCGGCTGGGGCTATCCGAGTAAGCAACCCCTGGAATTTCTACTTTGGCGGCTTCTGCTCCACCGGCAGCCAGAGCGGCGCGACCCGCATCAGAATCAGCAGGGATTGCATCAGGGCGTTGAAGCTGACGTTTTGGCGCATCGGCTTTATAGATAAATGCGGTAGCTCTTTGATTCGCACTATTCGAGTTCACGTCGATCTGGCGGACGATGTAAAACGAGTCCGCATTTTTCTCTTTTGCCGCTTTCGCGATGGCATCGATCAGGTCGGGCTGAGTGCTGAATAAACCACTTACCGTTACGGTGTCATAGGGTTCTATCAGATAGGCGGCATCTTTCGGCAGTTCTTTCACACCGTAGATGGTGCGATATTGCACGTTCTGTTCCGCTTTAGGAGCATCTTTATGGTACAGATCGACAGTCACATTCCAGTAGTCGCCGGAGTTAGTATCCGTCATTGACTGAACATAAAACGACTCTGCACCCAATTTGTCAGCACGCGTTGAGGCTGCTGCGACTGCTTCATTGATCGCATGAAAACGCCCCTTAAACGTGATTCTCTCAAAGGGTTGCAGGGATTTTGCCTGCTCAGGTGTCAGTTCCTGTGCAGCCTGCGCTGAAAATGCCGAGAGTGATAACAATAACGTGGACGCAATAACAGTAGTCTTCAGCTTCATAAAAAATCCTTTCGCCTTCCTGCAACTCGAATTATTTAGGTATAGCAATCAACCTGTAACGGAATAGGGCTGATTATCGCACGGAATAAATTCTTGTGCTTTAGCATTTTCAGCAGGACTGCAAAGCCGTAATGCTTCGGCTCTGAACAAGAAAAGTGCTAATAATAATGGTTAATGATTGTTTTGCCATCATAAGGGATATTTATGTGATTTATCACATTAACAACCCTGTAACACAACGTTTTTGTGAAACAGCACCGAAAAATACTTCTGTAATAATGCTACAAAAGGCAGAGAAGAGCATGATTTTCGACCAAGAAAGCCTTACATAACCTGTAATAACTCGGCTTTTCTGTGAAATTCATTTTATTTATGGATCATCGATCACATTTTCAGTACGTTATAAATGAGTTCGCCTACAGTGAGACGCCCCAAAAAAGCGTGTGGCAAGAAGATGATAAAACCCTCTTCCTACCGCGTGAATGCGGGTATACAGGGTGCAGCAGGTCTCGGCGAATTCGTATAACAGAGTAGGGTGAGAATAATAACCTTCGTTAAAAATAAGCGAAAAGGGTATCAGTATGCGTATTGGTGTGCCAAGAGAGCGGTTGGCCAATGAAGCCCGTGTCGCAGCGACGCCGAAAACGGTTGAACAGCTGCTGAAACTGGGTTTTACGGTCTCGGTAGAACGTGAAGCGGGGAAACTGGCAAGTTTTGACGATGCGGCATATGAAGAAGCTGGCGCGTCAATTGTTGACAGTTCGGAGGTCTGGCAATCCGACATCGTCCTGAAGGTGAATGCGCCGCAGGATGATGAAATCGAACTGACCCGTGCAGGCAGTACGGTTGTCAGCTTTATCTGGCCAGCGCAAAATCCAGCTCTGCTGGAGAAACTGGCGGCCCGTCAGGTGACGGTGATGGCGATGGATTCCGTGCCGCGTATTTCGCGCGCGCAGTCACTCGATGCGCTCAGTTCAATGGCCAACATTGCCGGTTATCGCGCTATCGTTGAAGCTGCCCACGAATTTGGCCGCTTCTTTACCGGGCAAATTACCGCTGCGGGTAAGGTTCCACCTGCCAAAGTCATGATTATCGGTGCCGGTGTAGCCGGTTTGGCTGCGATCGGCGCAGCGGGTAGCTTAGGTGCTATCGTTCGTGCTTTTGATACTCGTCCTGAAGTAAAAGAGCAGGTTAAAAGCATGGGCGCCGAGTTCCTTGAACTCGACTTTGAAGAAGAAGCGGGCAGCGGTGACGGCTATGCCAAAGTCATGTCTGAAGCCTTTATCAAAGCCGAAATGGAACTGTTTGCCGCACAGGCGAAAGAAGTCGACATTATCGTCACTACCGCACTGATTCCTGGAAAACCGGCTCCGCGCCTGATCACCAAAGAAATGGTGCTGAGCATGAAGCCCGGCAGCGTGATTGTCGATTTAGCGGCGCAAACGGGCGGAAACTGTGAGTTAACCGTGGCCGATCGCGTTACCGTGACGGAAAACGGCGTCAAAATTATCGGTTATACCGATTTACCTAGCCGTCTGCCGACCCAATCCTCACAGCTTTACGGCACAAACCTGGTTAACTTGCTGAAATTGCTCTGCAAAGAGAAAAACGGCGAGATCACTGTCGATTTTGACGATACCGTTATTCGCGGTGTTACCGTCGTTAAAGAAGGTGAAATAACCTGGCCAGCACCGCCAATTCAGGTTTCAGCGCAGCCACAGCAGGCAAAACCTGCCGCTGCGGTAGTGAAGGAAGACGCTAAACCTACGTCGCCGTGGAAGAAATATGCGTTCCTCGCGATTGCCATTCTGCTGTTTGGCTGGTTGGCCGATGCCGCACCGAAGGAATTCCTGTCTCACTTTACCGTTTTTGCGTTGTCCTGCGTCGTGGGCTATTACGTTGTCTGGAATGTCAGCCACGCCTTGCACACGCCACTGATGTCGGTGACTAACGCGATATCAGGCATTATCGTTGTCGGAGCATTGTTGCAGATCGGCCACGGCGGATGGGTGTCGTTCTTCTCATTCATTGCCGTATTGATCGCCAGCATCAATATTTTCGGTGGTTTCACCGTGACTCAGCGCATGCTGAAAATGTTCCGTAAAAACTAAGGGGTAACACATGTCTGGTGGATTAGTAACTGCTGCATACATTGTTGCCGCAATTCTCTTTATTTTCAGTTTGGCAGGGTTGTCCAAGCACGAAACGTCGCAGCAAGGGAATATCTTCGGTATCAGCGGGATGGCGCTTGCGCTGATCGCGACGATTCTGGGGCCTGATTCTGGTAACGTTGGCTGGATTATCGTTGCGATGGCGATCGGTGGGTCAATCGGTATTTATCTGGCGCGCAAGGTTGAAATGACCGAAATGCCAGAACTGGTCGCTATCCTCCACAGTTTTGTGGGCCTGGCCGCGGTACTGGTTGGTTTTAACAGTTTCCTCGATCACGGTGAAATCACCGATCCGGTGATGGTCAATATCCATTTGACGGAAGTCTTCCTGGGTATCTTCATCGGTGCCGTAACCTTCACGGGTTCGGTTGTCGCTTTTGGAAAATTGCGCGGAAAAATCTCTTCCAAGCCGTTGATGCTGCCTCATCGCCACAAAATGAATCTGGCGGCGTTGGTTGTGTCCTTCCTCCTGCTTCTGGTTTTCATCAATACCGGCAGCGTGGCGTTGCAGGTTCTGGCACTGATTCTGATGACGGTGATTGCGCTGGTATTCGGCTGGCATCTGGTTGCTTCGATTGGCGGCGCGGACATGCCGGTCGTCGTTTCTATGCTGAACTCTTATTCCGGTTGGGCGGCGGCGGCGGCGGGCTTCATGTTGAGCAATGACCTGCTGATCGTAACCGGTGCTCTGGTGGGTTCTTCGGGTGCGATTCTGTCTTACATCATGTGTAAAGCGATGAACCGCTCCTTCATCAGCGTTATTGCAGGTGGTTTTGGTACAGATGGCGTTTCTTCTGGTGAGAGTGAAGAGGTCGGTGAATATCGTGAGGCTTCAGCGGAAGACGTGGCTGATTTGCTCAAGAACTCAACCTCGGTCATCATCACACCGGGATACGGCATGGCAGTCGCACAGGCGCAGTACCCTGTGCATGACATCACCGCAAAACTGCGCGCGCGCGGCATCAACGTTCGCTTTGGTATTCACCCGGTTGCAGGGCGCTTGCCTGGTCACATGAACGTGCTGTTGGCAGAAGCCAAAGTGCCTTACGACATCGTGTTGGAAATGGATGAAATCAACGATGATTTCACCGATACCGACACCGTGCTGGTCATTGGTGCGAATGACACTGTTAACCCGGCTGCGCAGGAAGATCCACATAGCCCAATCGCAGGTATGCCTGTTCTGGAAGTGTGGAAAGCGCAGAATGTTATCGTGTTCAAGCGTTCTATGAATACCGGTTACGCTGGCGTGCAGAATCCGCTGTTCTTTAAAGAGAATACGCAGATGCTGTTTGGCGATGCCAAAGATAGCGTCGAGGCGATTCTGAAAGCGCTGTAAGCGCGACAGAGCGTAGAAAACGAAAGGGGCGAACAATCGCCCCTTTTTTGTGCCTATCGTTTTTATGCTGCAAAAAATAATGCCAGCGCTAAGAGGCTGGCATTATGTGGCGCTAATCGAGCGAGACAAGAAATCAGCTGTTGTCGCCGTCTTCTGAAGCGATCGGTGACACAAAGTCATCGGGTTTAATTGCAAGCAAGTCACACTTCAAATGATCGATGACGTGCTCGACGGTGTTGCCGATAAACGCAGCGGAAAGGCCGGTTCTGCCCAGTGAACCCAACACCACGACACCTGCCTGTAAATGCTCCGCCAGATCGGGAATGACTTCCTCTGGCAGGCCTTTTTCTACGTGCGTTACTCGTTCATCCAGACCGAATTTCTGCCGTAGCGATTTCATGGCGATAAGGTGCTGTCCTCGAATTGCATCGTTGTAGACGCTGGGATCGAAATCAGGCAGCTCAATGGCGATATTAATGGGGGTAACGGGGTAGGCACCGACCAGATGAACTTCGGTCTGGTCAACCTGCTGTGCTAGTTCCAGCGTTTCCGATACCAGTTTGATATTAAGCGGATCGTGATAAGGGTCTTCGCTGGCCAGATTGACGGCAACCAGCGCTCGACCTTCGGTTGGCCAGGGCTGATCTTTGACCATCCACACGGGGCAAGGGCACTTGCGCAGTAACTGCCAGTCGGTCGGCGTAAAGATAACGGCTTCCAGCCGATCGTGCTGATGCGCCATTTTTAACAACAGGTCATGCTGGCCGGAAGTGACTTCCCGAATGATGGCTTCAAAAGGCTTATTGTGCCACACCACTTTGATTTCGATTGGAATGCCCGCTTCAAGGTAGTACTTGCACTGTTCGGCAATCCACTCCGTCCGCTGCTGGATAACACCCTGGCGCATTTCCACCCGTTCATCAGGCGAAAGCAGGGTTGTCATTTCATAAGAGAAATCATAAATCGGCAGAAATGCCTTGATGCGGCCGCCAAGTCGCTGAACCAGGTAAACCGCCCGACGCAGCGCTGGTTGGTCATCCTGATTTGGGTCAATAGCTACCAGTAAGTTCTGATACTTTGCCATAGCTCCTCCAAACAGCTGTTACTCCACAGCCGATAATTCAAGAGTACCGCAATGGGATCGTTTTGGACAACAGAGATAAGCCGCAGAGTAACAAAATAGGAAATATCACGGAAGGTGCAGAACAGTGGGGAAGAACGTTGACGCTGCGACAGTAGAAAAAGTGGCAACGTCAACGAGTTACGCGGTAACGACTATTTACGTGAGGAACCGGCTAATTCGGAAAGCGCATCAAGATTCTCGATCGTGATGTATTTTCCTTTTACTGCCAGCGTTCCGCTTTTCTGGAAACGGCCAAGTAGACGGCTTATGGTTTCAACGGTCAGCCCCAGATAGTTGCCAATATCACCACGCGTCATGGTCAGACGGAACTCACGTGGCGAGAAACCACGCTGAGCAAAACGGCGGGAGAGGTTATAGACAAACGCCGCCAGACGCTCTTCAGCATTCTTCTTCGACAGCAGCAGAATCATGTCCTGATCGCCGCGGATTTCGCCGCTCATCAGGCGCATCATCTGCTGACGCAGGTTAGGCATTTTCCCTGAGAGATCGTCCAGCGTCTCGAAAGGAATTTCGCAGACCATTGACGTTTCCAGCGCCTGAGCGAAGCTCGGATGTTGAGCCGTACCAATCGCATCAAAGCCCACCAAATCACCTGCCAGATGAAAACCGGTGATCTGCTCGTCGCCCTGCTCTGTAATGGTATAGCTTTTTATCGTACCGGAACGGATGGCATACAGCGATCTCAGTTCATCGCCTGCTTTAAACAGCGCTTGCCCCTTCTGGATAGGCTTCTTCCTTTCGATGATGTTGTCGAGCTGATCGAGCTCGTGTTCATTCAGAGTGAAAGGGATGCATAGCTGACTGATACTGCAATCCTGACAGTGGATTGCACAACCGCCAGACTGGATGCGTCGGATAATTCGCTTTTCCGGGATCATAGGCTTTGCTCAGGCAATAATTGATATTGGTCAATTTTAACAGCTTTTATCGGTCGTGATAAGACCGGCAATCACTGGAATAGACCAATAAATAGTGAACTAACTATAATTTTTCGATTTTGCTGGAAAATATTCCGATATATAAGATCTGTTCGGAGATAATATTTTTCCATTAGGTTACCGAACGGTTAACACATTGATTAATCCGAATCACTTATGGTAATAAGCAATTCGGCAGGTCATTTTTGCGTATTGAAAGCGAAAAAAATTATAATGGTGAGCTATTCAGTTAAGTGTAAATAGCTGTTGAGGCAAATACCCTTCGTGAGCTAACAGCCACTGTTTGCGGTGAATGCCCCCCGCATAGCCTGTCAGTGCGCCGCCAGTTCCGATGACGCGGTGGCACGGAACCACGATGCTGACAGGGTTTGAGCCGTTTGCCATACCAACGGCACGCGCTGCGCCAGTACGTCCCAGCAGCGTTGCGAGTTCACCGTAGGTGGTAATTTCTCCGCAGGGAATGCGACGTAATTCCCGCCAAACTTGCTGTTGAAATTCGGTTCCGACGGACGCCACAGGCAGCGTATCAATAATCGTTAATTCACCCTCAAAATAGCGCTGTAGGCTGTCTGTCAGGCCTCCGGGATTATGACTCGACTGTAACGAAAAAGGATCATTTCGATAACTGCGATTGAGCGAGCGAAATAAATCGTCTTCATACTCGCGCCACTCGACGGCACGCAAATGATTATTTTCATCCGCAACAATCAATAACTCTCCAAGTGGCGTTGCCATGGTGTCCTGAAAAAAAGTCTGCATAGTGATTCCTTACGCACTTATCGCTTTCTTGCTTCTCTCATTAGTTACGTGTCGATTATCCGGCATCCTCAGGCGGATTGAAAATAAAATGCGAAGTATGTCACGCAGTGAGATGAAAAAAGAGAAAGCTATCACAATCGTAACCCCGCTTCGTCCGTCATGTACGCAGCCCGAAGAGAGAGGGCTTTGAATGTGTCGCCGCGTCATCCTAAAGAGAATCTCGTTGGCGCATGGGCACTTAAGAGGTGCAATGGGATGTAGTGTGAGGTCTGTGGGATCAATCGCATCTAACATTACCAATAAAATCAAACAGTAATATAGTAAACATTCAATTTGTATTTATGAGAGATCGAGCATGCCAATCTTTATCCTACTGCCAGATAACACCATCGCATGGCAATAATATGAAGGTGAACGGTATTGGTATGCTCTATTTTTATGGCACAGGCGTTTTATGTACGAATAGCTATGTGCCCTACGTTATTTGGAGGAAATGCGCAGAATGAAAAAGAAATATGCCGTGGTGGGAACGGGGGGCCGAGCGGGCCTTTATTTGGAATCAATTGCCAGGGATTATCAGGATCAGGGTCAGTTTGTTGCGTTTTGCGATACCAACCAGACGCGAATGAATTATGCCAACCAGATTGTCCATAAATATGGACACGATAATGTACCGACATATCGTGCCGAACAGTTCGAGCAGATGATCGCGGAAACCCAACCCGATGTGGTTATTGTGACGTCTATAGATCGGACGCATCATTATTATATTATCCGGGCGATGGAATTAGGTTGTGATGTCATCAGTGAAAAACCGATGACGATCGATGAAGAGAAATGTCAGGCGATTATTGATGCGATTAACCGTACCGGTCGTAAATTACGTGTGACCTTTAATTACCGCTATGCCCCGCATCACAGTAAAGTCCGTGAACTGATCGCCGCTGGGGTGATTGGCGAGGTTTATTCGGTTCATTTTGAGTGGCTGTTGAATACTGAGCACGGGGCCGATTATTTCCGTCGTTGGCACCGTGACAAGCGTAATAGCGGCGGGCTGTTGGTACACAAGTCCACTCACCATTTTGATTTGGTGAATTTCTGGCTGAATAGCGAGCCGGAAACGGTTTATGCGCAAGGTGACTTGCGTTTTTACGGTAAAGCGAATGCTGAAGCACGCGGGGTCACAGAATTTTATTCGCGTTCACATAATAGCGCCGCAGCAGAAAACGATCCGTTTGCGCTACATATGAACCAAAGCGAGCAGCTCACGGCATTATATTTAGACGCCGAACATGAAGACGGCTATTACCGTGATAAAAGCGTGTTCGATGACGGCATTAATATTGAAGACGTGCTGGGCGTGGTGGTGCGTTATAAAAGCAAAGCCATCATGACGTACTCACTCAACGCGTATTTGCCCTGGGAAGGGCTGAACGTGGTATTTAATGGCAGCAAGGGCCGGTTGGAAATGAAACTGGTGGAAAAATCTTACGTAAACGGAGGCGGACAAAAAGAGGATGAAGGTGCGCTGAATGAATGTGAAATAAAGATCTATCCGATGTTTGATGAACCCTATGTCGTGCCGGTTGAATTTAAAGCCGGCGGACATGGCGGCGGCGATCAGGTCATGTTAAACGATCTGTTTGGTACACCGGAACCGGATCCATTACATCGTGCAGCGGATTATCGTGATGGGGCGATGTCTATTTTAACCGGCATTGCAGCCAATCGATCATTACGCACCGAACTGCCAGTAAAAATAAGCGAACTGGCCGTTAACCTGAAAAGAGGGAATTAATCAGAGTCTCTGCCCGGATATTTCAGGCAGTAAATGCTTCCGCATCCGTAGTACCGGTCTGTCTGCATACCGACAGACTGTGGAAACCTCCGAATACTATTATAAGGGTTTTATTATGGCGAAAACACGGAACACATTATCTCACCTGCTCCTACTCTGTGCTGCGCTTCCCGTGGGAGCCGCATTTTCTCATTCTGCTGATGCTGCCGAGATCCGCATCTCGTGGTGGGGGGGAAATCAGCGGCATGAGGCCACTCTGGCTGCGATTAACGCATTTCAAAAAGCCAACCCGACCATTACCGTCAAAGCGGAATATGCTGGTTGGGACGGCTACCTTTCCCGCCTGTCAACCCAGATGGCTGGCGGGCAGGAACCAGATGTTATTCGTATTGACTGGAACTGGCTGCCGCAGTTTTCTCGCAACGGCGACGGCTTTTATGATTTGAATAAGCAAAAAGAGATTCTGGCGTTGGGTGATTTCCCGCCTAACTACCTGCAAACCTCTGACGTTAAAGGGAAGTTGCAAGGTCTGCCGATTTCGATGACATCCCGCAGCATGATTTACAACAAAACAACCTGGGACAAGGCAGGCGTCGCCTATCCAAAAACCTGGGATGAGCTGTTTGCCGCCGGTCCGGTATTTAAACAAAAACTGGGCGATAATTATTACCCGCTTGGCGTTGCCCAGGGGTCAAGTGATGTGTTGGATATCCTCACGCTTGGCCGTAGCTACATGGCACAGAAATACGGTATTGACCTTATCGATGAGAAGAAGCAGAGCATTGCCTACAGTCGCGATCAGGTACGGGAACTCTTCGGTTTTTATAAAAAGCTGGTTGATTCCCATGTGATACCCGATCAGCGCTATTTCTCGTCGTTCGGGCGCACTAACGTCTATGAGATTCGTCCGTGGATTAACGGTGAATTAGCCGGGATGTACCTGTGGGATTCGGCTATTTACACCTATTCCAGCAATATGCCGAAAGAGACGGTGCTGGAAACGGGGCCATTTATCACGATGCCAGATGCCAAAGATTCGGGGCTGACCACCAAACCGTCTTCGCTGTTTGCGATCAGCAAGAACAGTAAGCATCCTAAAGAAGCGGCGATGTTGATGAGTTTCATGCTGAGCAACCCTGAGGGCGTAAAGGCATTAGGATTGCAAAACGGCATGCCCGCTAATCCGAAAGCGCAAAAACTGCTGGAAGACATCGGGGTGATTAACGCTGGTAATCTGTTAGCGAATGCTTATCGTGCGGCAGCAGAGCAACCGGCCTCTAAGGTACCCGTTTCGCCGTTTATGGAAAATCAGGAGTTGGTTCAACTGTGGACGAGCAGTTTGCAAAAACTGGATTACGGCAATGGAGAGGTGAATAAGGTTGCCGATGATTTCCTGAGCAGCGCTAACCGTATACTAAAACGCGCAATCCGCTAACCACCGCTGTTAATGTGCGATGCCGTATCGTGAAAGATATGGCATCGCACGCTTCTTCTATCCGCTGCTCATGGCCTTTCCGCGGTGAGCTGTACCGTGCTTATGGTGCGTGCACGAAAGCCTGCTTCACAGTAGCAAAGGTAAAATACCCACAGGCGTTGGAAAGCGTCGTCAAAGCCTTGCGCACTCAAACTATGCCACTGTTGATAAAAACGCTGCCGCCATTCGCTGAGGGTGCGGGCGTAATCCATAATTTGGCTCGCTGAGCGTCTTCCTGCGTCATCTCAGGGTGTTGATACCAGGCGCTGGAATAGAGCATGTCGCGATCGAGAAAGCTGCGGTAAAAATGGTTACCCAGGTCGTAATGCGCGGCGATGTTTTTTCGAGCCTGCTGTGGACGATTACGACGACACCAGTGGATAACGCGATGAAATGGCCCCGTCAGCCAGCTAAAACGCGCGTCAAGTCTATCAATTAACGTCTGATTCTGTGCCAGAAGCTGGAGAACGGGGTCGACAGGCAGACGGTAATTCCAGCTCGCCCATGCCCGTTGATTATGAGGTAAAAGGCGGGTGTCGGTATGCAGAATCACGTGGTTCGGTTGATAGGGTATACCGCCGCTCATCGGGCGTACTCGTTGCCAGCAGCGCCAGCGCCTGATCGGAATGGCAGGCAAAGATCACCTGATCGAACCGATGTGTCTGCCCGGAGGCATGCAGGGTTACTCCTGAGTCATCACGGGTGACCTGACTGACTGGCGTCTGGAGATGAAAGGTCGCCCGATCGCGTAGACGTTCTACAATGCACCGCACATACTCCCGTGAACCGCCAGGAATCACCATCCACTGCGGACGATTGACCAAATCCAGTAGCCCATGATGATTAAAGAAAGTCAGGAAAAGCGACAGGGGAAAATGCCGCATATCGTCAAGCGATGACGACTAGATCGCCGCGCCCATCGGTAACAGATAATGCTGGGCAAAGAAGGTAATGCTGTTCACTTAAGCATGGATTTAGGGGGAAACACGGTGATGAGGTTCCCGTAGGGATACCTCGCACCGTGGTAGCCCCCGGTATATCGATTCTTAAACGATCGGCATTAGGGCAAAGAAGGGGGGAGAATTTTTCCTGCTGTAATAAGTGGCTTAGCGTCAGCCCCTGATAATCGCCGTTGGCAAGATATCGCTTGCACACGCGATTGAAGCGCACAATCTCCGCAACGAAGCGATAGAACGCAGGGCGAAACAGATTGCGGCGTTGAGCGAACAGCGTGTTTAGCGTATGCCCGTTATACTCCAGGCCGGAAACCGGATTACTTACCGAGAAGCTCATTTCTGTGGGGTGACCGGTTAACCCCAACTCATCCAGTAACGCAATGAAATGAGGGTAGGTTCGCTCGTTATAGACAATAAATCCCGTATCTAGGCCAGCGCTGCCTTTGAGGCTCCGTAGGCTTCCGCCCGTGGCAGAGGAATCAGCACGTGCTTCATGACCGAATTCTTGTTTTCAGATAGTCGATTAGCGAGCTAAGCACGGGAATATGCTGATAAAGCATTTCCCCCATATCGTAATAATCACGGTGATAGATAACTTTGTTGTCGGCGAAGAGCAGGTGGCTACAACCTGCCAACGTCAGCGGCGCGTTGTGCTTTAACGATGGATGCGCATAGTGCATGGTCCAGAACATCGTTGCACCACCGCGGAAGGTATGGATATCGGCAATATCTAACTGGCAATACTTCAGATATTTCAGCGCATGAGAAAAGTAGCGATGTAAATCACTCAACCCATGATGGTTTGAAACGGGGTCGATAAAGTGAATATCCTGATGATAAATATCACCCAGTTCAGCTAATCCTTCGGCTGTCAGTTCCCGATAAAACGCTTTTACTTTCAGCAAAATAGGGGCGAATTCGCCATTTTCTACCGAGATGCCATCTTCCTCACCGGTTTTCTCTATCATCATGATCGCTCCTGTTAAGGTTGCCAATTTTCACGCCGGGAAAACGGCGAACAACCAGAGGGACATCCATGCTTATTGATTGAAAGATATCAAGTTAGGTATAGATTGAATCCGCCGTTCGTCAAATAAGATTTTTCAGAATGGCTAGGGGGAGGCATATTGAGAGGAACGGTATGGCAGAAAAAAGGAAACATGGCGCAAAAGTTAGTGACAACGTCACGCCATGTTTCCTGGATCGACAGCGGTGGACTGAATGTTATTTATCAGCCGGTTTAATCAACGTCAGAATCGTGCCCAGCTGTTCACGCTGCTCATCACTGACTTCTCGTGCAGCGGAGTAGCCCGCATTCTGAATAATCATTTCATTTAGGCCAACCAGCCAGTCATAAATATAAAACGCCGTATTGTTGGTCGGTGTCAGCGACAGTTTGGTTAAGCGCTGTGACGCACCAAAGCTGACCGCCTGTTTCTCGGGTTTGGCGAAAATTTTATGACCGCGATTGATGCGGCTGGCAGGACGCAGGGATTCATCAAGCTGCTGGAAACCGAGCCAGGCGACAAAGTCGCCGAGAATAGTCAGCACGCGTGACACCTGACGGTCGGCTTTATTCTCGCGGTTGATGCCCAACTGTTCACCATCAACCAGCATATCGACCAGCGCTTCTTCGATCCGCAAACGGATGCTGCCGGTAATCAATTCCTCGACCAGCATTTCTATCGTCGCTTTCGGCACATTCAGCAGTTCGAGAAGCGGTGCATTCTCTGGCAGGCCACGTAGATAGTTAATCCAGTAACGATAAACGCCGTGCGCGTAGTCGGCCTCATAACCATGATCGACGGTCAAAACCGGCATTGCAGGCTGGTCGAGCGCGATCGGTTCATCGGCAAACAGATCGATTTCGATCCCGACGCCAAATGGATCGCTATTGGCTAGCGGGGCAGAGAGATCTTCGGCATCAGCGTGGAAACCGCCATAGTTCGCCCCTTTCTGTTGCAAATAGAGTCGACGCAGTTCATCACGCGAAGGCAGCAGCCGCTCCAGCAGTTCGCCATGTACGCCGGTACGGGTCTGGAGCGACTTGAGCAAGGTCTCTGCGATGCGCTGTTTTTCCGCTGGATCGTCAACATCAACGGGCAGATACCAGTTGCCCAGCAGGTTATCGCTGAGTTCACGTTGCAGTTCGTTAAGTTGTTCGCTGATACGCCCCAGTTTGACATCCCGGTGAACTTCAGCCCCCAGCCACGTGGCCATCCGCGCGACGCCGCGTTTGTCCATCGCCAGCATAGTACCCCAGGCATCGCCCGGATTACCCACATAACGCTGTACCGCGGCATCGTAGTTTTGTCCGTGCGTAATACGGCGATCGTGACGGGTCACCGCCCAAATCAACCCCGGTTTACGGTGGCTGCGTACCTGTGCATTTTCGCCCTGAGTCTGTTTAACCCAGTGATCCAGCGCCTTGCCGACCACTTTAATATCACCACGATTGCCAGCGGCGCTGCATACCATCAGGACGTTCATTTCCTGATTGTCGGTATAGCGCTCCAGCAGATAGGCGCGTTTTGCCCGCAATAGCGTGTGCGCCAGTGGATGCGCTGTGCTTTGGCGTCTTGCTGGTGGCTCGTCCCGCGTTTCGCGGATCTCACCGAAGCCGGGGAAATCCAGCACATCGACCTGCTCAAACAGCGCTTCTTTGGGCGGTGAATGTAATGGAATAAGTAGCTCAGCTGTCAGCATCGTTAACTCTGCCAGCGAAAGCTCCGTCGTTTTCCCAGCGCGGCCGTTTTGAATCGGTCGCACCAGCACGCCGGGATCGTCGGCGCTGTGCAACCGTTCCAGCGCCGAACCGTCGATCAGGCCGTCAGCCGGATTTAACTCATCATCCACCAGTGTCCGCAGCGGCACTAACAGCTTACGTGTGCCAGACAGGTGTTGCAGCGTGTGGCTGAAATGACGATATGCGGCGGTCAACGAATTCAATTCGCCCCACAGCACAGAGAAGAGCTGGGCACGATCGTCAACGGTGAGATAGGGCGCTAACTCAATCGCCACCGGCCAGAAGTGCGCTTCCAGTTGTTTTTGCCGTTTAACATCGTGCCGTGCGAGATAGTCCCACAGTTCGACCACTTCATCGCGGCTCATCCCTTCAACGGGTTCTGGCTGACGGTGCATCAGCAGCGTTTTAATATGCTCGGCAATATGGCGCTCATCCAGCTCTTCAAACGTTGTCTCATGATTGAGATCGTTTAAAAACGCGTTGGCCATGATCTTGCCGATATCCAGTTCGCTAAGGAGTTGCAACTGAACGGGAAAGGCTTTGTTCTTTACGCCCGACTGTCGACTAAAGCGCGTGACAAGCGCGGTTGCCCGGTCAGACGGATTAATATGATCGATAAAATCCAGCTGTTGCCCTTCAAACGAGGTTTCCAGCTTGCCGTCTTCCCCCCCGGCCAGCGACGCGATCAGATAGGATTTTCCCGCCTGAGACAGGCCAAAAAAGCCGATGGCAATCTCTTTCTGCGCCACATCGGACAGATGTTGCGCTTTATTGTGATTACGGCGCAGTTTGACGATCAGACGATCGGCTTCGATATCCAGACGCGGAGCATTCTGGCGTGTGGTCTCAACCCAGCCAATGGCCTGTTCAACACCTTGCGCGACGGCCTGTAGCTGCCCGTGGAGCCGGGCAGAAAGCTGTTTGGGCGTTAATCGTTTCATTTTTTAAATACACTCCCACTATCGATCCAATAATGGGTCGCACCTGAGCCGTTAGCGGATAATGTGTTCAATTTGAGTCGTAAATGATGTGGTGGAACGCGAGTGCCGTCTTCCAGCACCGCATCGGCAATCTCAAAGCGCTCGGGGCTGTCTTGATCGTCGCTTTTCGTTACGGCTAGTCGGACGCGCAATTTACTGTCGCCGACGACCTTACGGGCTAAATCCTGATCGACAATCGAGAGCATGTAGAGTGAAGAGGCGGGCCAGCGCTCGTTGTCCAACTGGCGGAAACCGAGGCAGAGTGAACCGCGTACCTGGAAGCTATGTTGCGGATCAAGCACGAAATCCGGCGCATCCAGATCGATATCGCTGTAATACACGTTATCCAGCGTCAGCGCATTGTTGCTGTCCATCATGCCGAGGTAACGCACGGTGGAATACGGCTGGAAATCACCGACCTTAAAGTAAAAGCCCGGCAGGCGCAGATCGAGCGCCAGCAGGCACAGCATTGCGCCGACGGCCGCAGTGGATTTCGGGTTATCAATGCGCCCACGTTTGTTAAACGGATACCAGTCATTAGTGTGATACCCATCGAGAGACAGCATCCGGTTAATCGGCAGCGGTTGCAGGTGGCGGAACAGCGCCTGAATCCCTGGGAAGCGCGAAGGGCGGCCAGTCAGCAGTAATACATCGCACGAATACAGCGACACCACTTCAGACATCAGGCGCAGGTTCTGCGTGATGTTCATTTTGTTAGACAGGAATTCGCCATGCAGTTTGCTCAGTTTGAGAATCAGCGGCACCTGCAAAATATCGAATACGCTATCGCTAACCGGCAGTTCACGCTGCACTTCCGTATTGATGTATTCCAGCACTTTTTCCGTCGGCGCCTGTTCCAACAATTCACCGAAAGTGGATTCAATTTCAGCGCTGGTATCCAGCGGATCAAAGCGCTCATAGGCTTCCAGAATCGCGCGGCCAATCGGAATGAAGACCTGCAATGTCACCTGCTGGCGTAGCGTAAGCTGTGCGTCCATCCGGCCTTCATTGCCGAACAACTTCGCCATCAGCGCATCCGGGCTGGCCATTCCCGCGGTTTTCAGCGCGGCCTGTAGCGCAGGGAGGATATAGAGCTGAATGACATCCAGCAGAATATCGTCGCCGGCGACCTTAAAACCTTCACGGAACAGCAGGCGAGGAATGATTTTAACGTTGTTGCCGATGCCGTCATCCAGCAGATATTGGGTAATCGCGAGGTCGGTGGTGCCGCCGCCGATGTCGATTGAGGCAATGCGCAACGTTTTGCCTGCGGGTTCCCCCTCGTCGAGTTCTTTATCCGGGCGCGCCATACTGGCGAAGAAATCTTCCGCACGGCCGCCAAAATTCACCTGTGCTTCGTTATACAGGTAAACCATTTGTCCGCAGGTGGCTTCATCCCATTCGATTTGCACGTCAGGCACCGGAACCCGGCTCTGCTGCTTGTCGGCTGGCGTGGTGAAATCCTCATCCATCGGGTGCCAGTCCATTGCTTTCCAGACCAGCGCGATCGCTTCATGCATCCGGCGGCGGAAAATTTCCCGCTCGGGTTTCGGCATCGCGGAAGGCAACGTCAGAATGATATTGCGCAGTTGGCGCGGTGCGGTGCTGTGGATCATCTTCAACCGCTGTGCGGCGCTGTTCATCTGCATAAGCGCCTGTGCCAACAGTTCGGAAAGCATGAATGTCATGATCGAACTGCGGCTATAGTGCGGCGAAAACACCGGTAGGCGCTCTTCCAGCGGCTGATTGTAGAGCGGCTGCCCTTCATCATTCAGCATGATGGTCAACGGCATGGCTGTCGCTAGCGGTTCGGTCTGCGAATGTGCGTCCGTCTGGCTGAAACGCCAGCCTGGCGCATAGCTTTCTTCATCCCACAGGTAACGGCGCGGGCTGGAAATACCGCTCGATCCTTCCGTTCCCTGACGCAGCAGCGCCATGTGGCTGGCTTCATGTCCAACACGGGTGATCGACGGCCAGATGAAAGCATCATCACGACCGCTTTCTACGGAGAAGTTTTCTTTGCCGAACTTCGCCTGTGAAAATTCAACGCGGCTCTCAAACAGTTCGTTATACAGATAATGTGGCTCACTCAGATCGCGCAATTGCAGTTCATAGGTCTGCTTCAGGCCGTTGCTTTCGTCTGCATGATCCTCAACCAGAATGCCGCAGGTGTGTGAGTTACCGACATCCAAAATCAGGTCAACGTTGACCGCCGGTTCCTGCAACGTGCTGGTATTGATGCGAATTTCCGGTATTTCTAACTGGTTACCCAGCATATCCAACACATTCAGGTAATGTGCCTGATACTCAAATCCCCTGAGCGCCACTTTCACATCGTGACTATCCCGGTTTTCCAGCGCTTTAACCCGCTGGGTAAAGACTTCGCGCAGCCAGCCGTCGACCCAGGTTTCATCGAGGAATTCGCCAAGCTCGTCGCTGTGATAAGCCAGCGCGAAGCTCCCGCCGGTTTTGATGTCATTGGCATTCGGCGCCAGCGACTCGTATTCGTGGCCTTCCGGATAAGTCTTGGTATCGAATGCCAGACAAATGCGGTGCGTGTTGCCGTCCTGATCGGGCGTATCCAACGCCAGAATCTGCATCCGCGCCCAGTTATCCGGCCCGCCCATAAAGGTGCGCGGCGGATTAAAGCGGAAGAAGGGCAGCGGCAGCCAGATTTTCTCCAGCAGCTTTAGCGATTGCTCAAGCGGAATGCTCAGCTCTGGCTTCACCACTTCTGGTGGCATCCCAGTGGCAGAAGGCAACAGAAATTTGTCCGTGTGCGCATCGTAAAGCAGGTGCAGCAAAGGGCCATTGGCACTTTTACGTACATAACTGTTAGGTTGTTCAGCCGAAAGCTGCGGCTTTAAAGCAAAATCCAGAAACTGAATCCCGCTGTCCTGAATCAACGTAATGCGTTGTTTATAATCGGTAATCGTCGCCAACATGATTATTTACTCTCGCGCTTTATCGTCATCGGGAAAACGGTGTTTTCGTCATAGCGACCAATACACTCCGCTGCAGCGCCGGAAGCGCCTTGTTTACAGACCAGTTCTGGCATTTGGAAACGAGAATTATCGGAACAACGGGCGCCAGAACGACTGTTGATGATCAGATTGCCGGAGCTCATTAATCCTGCCTCAATGTTGGCGCGACACGTGACACCGTCACCATGAGTGATACGCGCTGTACCTTTTCCATTTTGAATCTGGTAGCGCAGGCTAGGCGGTCTGCCGATAATCGGCGCTTTGCCATCAATAATGACGCGCCAGTTGCCATTCAGGAATTTGATCGAACCAATTTTCACCGCGTCGGCTGGCATGACTAAATCATCTTTGCCCGCAGGAATTGCTGGCACTTGCTCCACAACCGGCTCCGCCGGCGGTGTAACAGGCTCTTTCGGTTCGGTGGCCGCAGGGGCTTCTGGCTTAGCGGTGTCAACGACAGGTGCAGCAGCAACAGGAGGCGTTGCAACCGCTGGCTCAGCGGCTTTCACACTCTCTTTTTCTGCGACAGGCGGAACGGGGGGGCTTTCTTGCTGCGGCGCAGGCTCAGCCGGTGTGGAAGAAGGCAGGGCGCGTTTTTCCGGTTTGACCGTTGCAGCTAAATCGGATGTGGGTTTGTCATCTTGCCCAGACACACAACCGCGTATTTGCAATGACAAAATCGCTAACAGCGCAGCGGCAGGTAACAGCCACCATAAACGGAAGAACGGCGGGCGAGCAGGAACGGCTGCTGCCGCGGCGACAGGCGCTGGCGTTGGCTCGACGGGTTCCGGTGGGCTGACAGGCTGTGGTTTCGTCTCGGGAATGGGCTCGACCAGCGGCAGCGTTGGTGCGCTTGCTGCGGGCGAGGGGGCAACAAAAAGTGGTTCCACGTCTTTGATGACAGGCCGCAGGCAATCCAGCGCATCAAGGCGGGATTTTTTATCGAGATTAACGAAGCCCCAGAACGTTAAGACTGGCTTGCCATCCACCAGATAGACGTGGTTCGCTCCTGGGAACTGTATCGCTTTTGCCAGCAGGACCCCGAAAAGTTTCTGACCGGCCTTTTCTGCATTTTGCGCGCGTTGGCTGATGTCGGCCACGGCAGCTTGATAGGTTTCCAGTAATGCCAGCGCTTTTTCTCGTTCTTCTTCGCTCGCGGCAATCCAGGAGGTGACTTTACCGTCAACCGGCGAATACCAGTCAATACGGTCGCCATGTTCATTGGGTTGGGGAATCGCCAGACAATCGGCAATCTGTTGTTGTTTTCTGAGACGCAACGTTTCCCGCAATTGAAGTGCCGATGCGTAAACTGGCTGTCCGTTCTCGCCCAGCGCCAGAAAATCATCCAAACTTCCACTACGTAAAAATAATTTTGCCACGCAAAAGAGACCTTTTGTAATGATGCCTAAAGCAGAAAAGAGAATGTAATCTGCGACAGGGTATACTGTAGTGCGAATGATGGCGAATCAAACGCTTAAAGAAGTGATAAAACTAACAAATATTTGAGCAATAGAAAAAGTCGGAAACACGAAGTGTATGCATGAGCAGCCGATGGCGTCCAGATAATGTGATGAAAATGCTGACAAAAACATCACATACGTTTTCCAACGTGATTTTTTGCAGAACGGTTGTTTTGCAGAAATGAGGGACGCTGCGTGATGCCGCCTCCCTCAAGGCCGTGAGGATTACAGTTGAACGTTGCCCGTGATCAGGTAAGCGGATGAGGTGCTCTGTGACATCGGCGGCAGCGTATCACTGAGGACGTTGCCTTTTACGTCGGTAAACTCGATCGGAATGTCATTCATTCCAACGTGTTCAACAATAAAGTGGTTATAATCGGTTTTCTGTGCGGCAATCCACTGGTTATTGCGCATGTATTTCATCTCAATAACCGGGTATTTTACATTCCTGAATTGTACCGCAGCCCAATAAGGGTTTGACCCTTCCTTTATACGGTAAATAACATTGCCATTTACTGGCGCTTCGATCAGCGTCCAGTCGATATTAATTTTTCCATCCTGTAGGTTGCCTATTTTTTCAAAGGCATTAAATGATAAATCCAATGCGCAATCGCCACCTTCTGGGTAGAGATCTGTGACATAAACCACCGTACTGCCTTTTGGCCCGTTTACTTTCAGATAGGCTCCGGCCAGCGACGCCTTCACGCCGCGATAATCCAACTGGTTCCGGTTTAACGCCGTAATCTCCATGTTCTGTGGAATCGGATCCAGTAAGAGCGCGCCGCCCTGATAGCCAGAGCCCGTGGCAGTGGCGTAGCCGTAACAGATGTCGTCCAGTTCCCACTGGGCGTGAGCGGTATTAACCAGGGGGATAACGCATAATGCAGATAATGCTAATGAAGTTATTTTATTCATGTTTCACATCCAATATGATTCAAGATTAATAAAATAGGTGAGTGGTGAAAATAACAATGCCAAAACGGAAATCCATTTTTGAAACCCCATTATTTTGGCATATTGATAATCAGGCTTTTGTATAAATATGTAAATCGATTTTTTCTTAAAATAATAAAGCAGTGAATATATCAGCAGGCTTATTTCTCTGCGGTAAAATTATTATGCGAATGAAATAATCGATTTGGGTTTCTTCCCAATGTGTTCTACGGTTTAAAGAGTATGACAATGACGTTATTTCGTCGTATTCAGGATAGCGGCCAATGGCTAATCCATAACGATGAAGAGGAGATAACATGACCATTCACAAGAAAGGGCAAGCGCATTGGGAAGGTGATATCAAGCAGGGGAAAGGTACTGTATCAACGGAAAGCGGTGCGTTGCAGCAGCAACCTTACGGCTTCAATACCCGTTTTGAAGGTAAACCCGGTACGAATCCGGAAGAGTTGATTGGCGCGGCGCATGCGGCCTGTTTCTCTATGGCGCTATCGCTGATGTTAGGTGAAGCAGGCCATAAGCCCGAGTTGATTGATACCACGGCAGATGTGTCGCTGGATAAAGTCGATGGCGGGTTTGCGATCACCAAAATCGCCTTGCACAGCAAGGTGAAGCTGCCGGGTATTGATGACGCGGCGTTTGATAGCATCATCCAAAAAGCGAAGGCGGGCTGCCCGGTGTCAAAAGTGCTCAAAGCCGAGATCACGCTGGACTATCAATTGAACTAAGGTCTATCACTTGAATTAAGGGGGAACGGTTGACCGAAGGCTGTTCCTCTTTGTTAGCGATAAAAATTGTGCTGATAAAAAGGCTTACCGGAGTTGTACTGGCGAGCTTTTTTACATTTACACAATTAAAAAAAGCGGAACGATTAAAAATAATTTAACATCTTTACAGTAATAACCATAAAATCAGAATAGCCATTACGATGTAATCTGGTCATGGCGTAGGACGCAATATAACAAGAGCAATATTGGGCTGGCCGGCTTGTGGCGGCCAGATTCTCTGAGTATGTCGTGCTGTGGAACACAAGCGAGAGTTCAAGATGAATAAAATGACCAAGATCTGTTTTTCTGTGCTGTTGGCCGGTAGTTTGCTGACACCTGTTTTGGCAAACGCCACCACGTCGGAAGATATGCGTGGTATGCAGAAAAGCTATACCGCTGCAACGAAAGCGGATGATGCCGCCGCGCTGAAAACTGCGCTGAGCACATTCCGTGAGCACGTCGAGCATGCTAAAACGCAGGTGCCACCTGATTTCGCTAAACAACCTGCCGATGGCCCAGACAGAAAAGTCTATGTGGAAGGTCTGGATAAGATTTTGCAAAAAGTTGACAGCGCACAGGCTCTGGCGGATGCCGGTAAACTGAGCGAAGCCAAAGCGGTGTTAGCTGAAATCAATACATTGAAAGGTGAATACCACAGTAAATTGAGAGGCTAAGCCGCTTTTCGTTTACCATAAGCCGCCAGTGGGAGCGAACCCACTGGCGGCTTTTTTTGTTATAAAGGTTACGGTAGTCAGGATTGCCAGCTAAGGGGAAACAGAATGACGTCACCATCACACGATGCAACACAGGATGGCAAAGATACACAATGCAGAATTCTTGAAGCCACGCTGGGCTACTTTGCTTTTCTCGTCGGCCCGCCTGCGCTAGGGTTTCTTGGCGAAGTTGCGGGGGTACGCATCGCCATGCTGCCGGTTCTGGCCATGGTGTTTCTGGCTTTTATCTGTTCGTCTTCCGCCCGCGAACGTTCGGCCAAAACGGTATCTGACACCCCATCCTGATATATCTGCACGGTACTGTTGCGTGTTACGGAACCGTGCACATTCTAATAGTCATATTGTCGTGAGGGAAAATGGTTAACTTAAAAAAGATGTCGGCTGGTGAATTTGCTGCGTATCGCCAGTGTTTTATTCTGGAATATGCTCAGGATCTACAGGATTCTCGTGGCTATAACGAAGAGAAAGCAAGGGCGATCGCAACACAATCGATTGATATCGCGTTACCTCAAGGCCCTGATACGGCAGAAAATACACTCTGGTGTATTCACGCTGATAATACAGATCCGGTGATTGGCTACCTCTGGGTCGTGTTTAACCAACAATCTGTCTGGGTATCCGACTTTTTCCTTCTGCCTGCGTGGCGTGGGCTAGGTTTGGGAAAAGCATCATTACTGGAAATGGAAGCCGCGGTGGCAGCCGTGGGGATCAATGAGATTGGTTTAAGAGTGGCGGTGAATAATCAGTCAGCGAAAGCGTTGTATGAAAAAATCGGCTTCCAGACTACCGGTTTTAATATGAATAAGATACTGAATTCAGACAGACAAAAGTAAAAATGTCGTAATCAGTTATCACAGCTCTCCGTCCCTTATCCTGAGCTCTCTGCGCCACTAAAGTTCAAAAAAAAAGCGCCGATAGACATAGCAGGGAGCTCACTGCAAAGGAAGGTTGATGTCTACTAAGGTCAACATCAGGAGAGCCATAATGGCCACACAATTAATACAAAAAAAGACAATGAGTACCCGCGCTCAGGTATTGTTAACTGGCGCATTAACCATCGCACTCGGTTTCGCTGTCACCATTGGGGTGCTCAGCTGGCAGTCTAGTCGTGAACAAAAATCTCTGGCAGAACGCTATTTACAGCAGATCGCACAGAGCGAAGCGCTAAGAATTCAACAGGAACTCAACTACGCCCGAGATGTGGCACACAACCTTGGGCAAGGGCTAGTGGCGTTGCCTGCCGCAGGTGTTAAAGACCGCGCCGTGGTCGATAAAATCATGGAGTCTGCGCTACGGGATAACCCAGAATACCTCTCGATTTCGGTTATCTTTGAAGAAAATGCGTTTGATGGGCGCGATGCCGAATTTGCCGAACAGCCTGGTCAAGCACCTAAAGGCCGTTACGCCTGGTTTGTCGATCGCGATCAGGCTGGCAATTACAAGATGCACCCTCTGCTTTCCTACCTGACTCCCGGCCAGGGCGATTACTACCTGCTGCCGCAAAAGAGCCAGAAAGACACGCTGATCGAACCCTATACCTATGCTTACAACGGCGTTCCCACGCTGCTGACGTCAGTCGCTGCACCGATTGTCAGCCAGGGGAAACTGTGGGGCGTCGTCACTTCAGATATTTCGCTTGCGTCATTGCAGCAAAAAGTTAACCAGATTAAGCCCTGGGAAGGCGGCGGCTACGCGATGCTGCTATCCAGTGCGAGCAAAGTCATCTCTTATCCTGATAAGTCCCAGACAAGTAAAGCCTGGCAAGGGCCGACAGATAATTTCACGTCCGCAGTAGTGCAACACGACGATGCCATTCTGGGCGAACAAGCGTTGGTAACCTGGCAGCCCGTGACCATCGGCAACAGTACAGAGAAATGGTATCTGGGGATTGTAGCCCCAGTAAGCCAGGTAATGGCGGCTTCTGAGCGTCAATTAATGAATGCGGTCATTATGATGGTGATCAGTATCCTGTTGGTGAGTGCGCTGCTGGGCTGGGTATTCAGCCGTAAAGTGCTGAAACCGCTGGGTGGTGAACCACGTGAGGCTGCAACCATCGCGCTGGCCGTTGCGGAAGGGCGTCTGAGTAATGTGATTGACGTGAAGCCTAACGATCGCAACAGCCTGTTCTTCGCGCTGAATACGATGCAATCACAGCTGCGTCAGGTGGTCGGACAGATCAAAGAAGCCAGCGATTCCGTGCGACAGGGCGCGGCAGAAATAGCCAGCGGCAACCTCAACCTTGCATCGCGTACCGAGCAGCAGGCCGCTGCACTGGAGCAAACCGCAGCAAGCATGGAAGAGATCACCGCAACGGTAAAACACAATGCCAACAACGCCCATCAGGCCACGACGCTCACAGAGAACGCTACGAAGATAGCCCAGCGTGGCGAATCACTGGTTGGCCAGGTGGTTCATACGATGGCGCAGATTGATGAGAGTGCGAAGAAGATTGGTGATATCACCACCATGATTAACAGCATCGCTTTCCAGACCAATATTCTGGCACTTAACGCGGCGGTAGAAGCGGCACGAGCGGGCGAGCAGGGAAGAGGATTCGCTGTTGTGGCATCAGAAGTGCGTAATCTGGCACAGCGCAGTGCGAGCGCGGTGAAAGAGATTGCGGCCCTGATCGAGGAATCCAGTCAGCGGGTTGAAAGCGGCGTTAAATTGGTGAACGATGCCGGTAAAACCATGCAGGATATGACACATGCTGTCAGCTCGGTACAAAGCATCATCGGTGAGATTGTTACAGCATCGGATGAGCAAGCGAAAGGCATTAGCCAGGTCACGATTGCCGTTAATGAAATGGATGGCGTGACGCAGCAAAACTCCGCACTGGTACAACAGATGTCTGCTGCAGCCAGCTCGCTGGAAGATCAGTCCATGCTGCTGGCGCAAACGATCGAGCATTTCCGTTTGGAGCAGCAGCATGCGTTACCTCATGCGCTCTTAAAGTAAAAAAGAAATGTTGTTACCCGGTGACCATATGGTCGCCGGGTGAATATATTCGACATTCCCGTAATCCTCCCACATTTCCTCAATATCGACAGTCGTCTCGGCAACGCTGTGCAAGTTGTATCGCCGCCTTAATTAAGGCAAATTAAACTATCCTGATATTGTTAATAAAAAATAACCATGCACCTAAATTATCCTTCCCTGAGAGCGTTCATGGAGATTGTCCGCAGCGGCAGTTTTGATATTGCGGCGCGTAAGCTTCACGTCACACCCTCTGCCATCAGTCAGCGAATCAAACAGTTGGAAGATCAGCTTGGCCAGGTGTTGATCGTAAGGGGCAATCCTTGCCGAGCGACGTCGACAGGACAAGCGCTACTGCGGCATGCAGAACAGATAGATATGTTGGAGAGCGAGCTTTTCAGCACACTTGAAATGCCAGCAAGACAGCGTATTTCAGTGGCCGTGAATGCTGATTCAATAGATGGATGGTTTCTGGATGCGATGGAAGATGTCTGTCGCCAGTCAGGTATTTTACTCGATATGCTTGTTGAAGATCAGGAGCATTCGGCAACTTTGCTACGCGAAGGTCGCGTCATGGCTGCGGTCAGCGCCAGCGCAGAACCGATTCAAGGCTGCGGTGTGGAATACTTAGGAACGATGCGCTATCGCGCCTATTGCTCACAGATATTTCACGATACGTACTTTGCTGACGGCATCAACGCGGATAGCCTACAGAACGCGCCACTCCTGATATTTAACAATAAGGACAGATTACAATCCTTATTTATCGAATCTCTGATTCCAGCCATGATTGAACCGCCACAGAAATTTGTTCCCTCAACGACAGCCTTTGTTGGTGCCATTTTCAGAGGGCTAGGGTGGGGGATGATCCCAGAACATATGGCATCATCGCATACGGAAAAAGGCGAATTAGTCCCATTTCAGGTCGGGAACCCGATTGATATCCGCCTGTATTGGCACCGCTGGAATATCCGTTCTGCCTCGCTGGATGCGTTGAGCCAAAGTGTGCGAACGGCAGCCGTCCGGCATCTTTTCCAGTAAAATATAAGTGAGGATTATCTTTCTTCAAGAATCAATGAATTAAGTATGTGGTCCTGCCAAATACCATTAATTTTAAGATACGAAGCTGCATATCCTTCTTTTATGAACCCAAGACTTTCCAGTGTCTTACTGCTGCGGAGGTTTGTTGGGAGATGATTCGCCATAATGCGATGCAGTCCATAATTTTCATGGACATAATCAATTGCCATTTTGAGCGCTTCGCGCATCAGTCCTTTTCCCTGATAGGCCTGATCGATTGAAAAACCCAGATAACCAGCCTGAAAAACGCCATATACGAAATTTGTAAAATTTATGCTGCCTATTACTTTCTTTTCACCTTTTATAGTGAAAATCAAAAGCAGACTTTTTCTTTCTTCAAACTCACTGAGTGAGTCCTTAATTCGTTTAGATATGCTGGGGGCGGTAAAATACTCGTCATGCCGTAATGGTTCAAAAGGAGCAAAATGATCCCGATTTTCGACCAGAAAAACTTGTAAATTTTCCACAAAGTCTTCAGTGAGAAGATAGATATCTGTTCGTTCTGTTGACATTAACTTCATTGCCAGTCCCTGTTGTTAATTATAGTTAACGGATTATATTGGTGATTTACTTGAGTAGTAAAACACATAGTGAGAGAAACCATGTCACCAGAATTGGTCGTCGCGGCACAGTTTAATGCCTACAATGAGCATGATATAGAGGCATTCGTGTCATGTTTTGCACCTGATTTCAAAGCGTACCGTATGCCGACAGAAACGCCTTCTATGGCAGGAAAAGAGGCGCTGAGAGAGTTTTACGTGAATAACCGATTCAACAACCCAGCACTGAGGGCGGAATTGGTATCCCGTACGGTATTAGGCAATAAAGTGTTTGACCATGAATTGATACATGGACTTACGGCAGAACCCATAGAAAGTATTGCCGTTTTTGAGGTAGAGCAGAGTCTTATCAAAACAGCCTGGTTTTTCTTTTCGTAGTAAATCATTCACGAGCGCGGAACTAATGATTTCAGAAACACAAAAGCTACAGTCGCTGATTGTGCATTATGAAAGACAACTTCATGACCAGGTAACGCGCTGCCAGAAAACCGTCATTGATAAGCTGTTGCACAGCGACTTTTTTGAAATTGGTCGTTCTGGAATGCGGTACAACAAACAGCAGGTTATCGATGCACTGATTTCTGAAACGGTTGAGCAACAGATTCAGGCCGATAATTTCGAGTTATCATTAGTGGATGAAAAAAGTGTGCTACTGACATACCTGAGTTACACGGCCGACGAGAATGACATTGTCAGTAAAACATGGCGGACATCGCTGTGGATTAAAAATGCCGATCGCCCAGATCCCGATGACTGGCAAATTCGTTTTCATCAGGGAACACCAACGACATGAGGGGCATGCCAGAAGAGTGTTTTCTGGATGTAGGGATTTACTTAGTTGAACGGCCAGTTCCTGTCTGTGTCTCTACTGGTTCGCATAATGTATATTATGTTAAATTTAGTCCATCATCCCTTTAGTTCATAACCATCTGCAGACCACGATCAATCATACACTTACCCTACACTTCATCTTCTCCTTGCTGCGCGTTATGTTTGCCGGTTATTTTCTTTATACACATACTATTTGTGAGGATAAATACCGCATGTTCGTACTCGCACAGTTCAATATCAACCAACGGCAGCGCCTATGGGTTCTGATGGATACTCATACATGCCTGCCGCTTTTGTACCCGCTACAATATCTTGTAGACCACCTGGCTTTGCGTACAGCAGCTACCCAATCCGCTTCACTTCAAGCGATCAAGTTTTTCTATGAATTCTGGTACCAGAGACATGGCGTGACGTTTTGCTTCAGTTTCAATTCCTCGGACCACAATCCATTGATCGCCATTGAAGAACTGACAGCCTTTTTTCATTATCTGGAAAATGGGCATTCATGTGCACCAATTTTAACTATCGGCTCTATACAGAACACGTCTTCACGCCGCACAAACGTTGGGTATGTACATGCGGTTATTCGCTTTATGAGATATTTGATTAATACGTATATCTCGCCGAGGTATGTTGATGGCTCGCCTAAAGAACTCATACGGCTTGCCACACAGTTAACTAGCCGGTTATCGATACATAAAGCAGAATTCCGCACTCTTGCTTATTCTCGTCAGATGAACAACAAAATCACCCATCAGCGCTTTCGAAGTCTGACGGCTGATATGATCATGGCTTTTTACCAAATCATTACACCCGATTCTGCTTCAAAGAAAAACCCACTTAATCCCTTCCCTGCTGGTGAAATCCAATTACGTAATTTTCTGATTTGCCGATTACTTTTAAATTATGGATTGCGTGTCAGTGAATTACTGCTTTTGGAGTGTCATTCGATCAAACCAAATCTCCGAGGGGATCAGTTCAGCCTAATTGTGACAACTGTGGATAAAGACATACCAGATCCACGAAAAAGATTGCCTTCATTAAAGAATATCTATGCAAACCGGGTACTGGCGTTAGATAAATTGGACTACCACTTTCTAAGTCTTTATATCCGTAAAATTCGCCATCGAACCTCGCATAATTTCATGTTCACTTCGACTCAGAGACAACATCCGCCGCTGTCATACCACACTGTTTATGACATCTTTTCCAAGATAGATGTCATAAACAGTGTACAGCATCCTGAATATAAATCAGATAAATGTTTTGATGCCATTGAAAGCATCTCACCTCATATAACACGACATACATGGGCCTATTTGACACTTCAACGCATTTATGGTGAAAAATTTCAAAGAATTAATGTCAACTCACGTTTAGCGGCCATAGATTTTTCTAACGCTGGATTGATGAATGAGGCCAAGGATGAATTACGACTGCTTGGCGGCTGGAGTCACAATAGCCATATGCCTGATATTTATGCCAAAAGATTTCTATCGCAGCAGGCTAATACGGCCAATCTTCATCGAATTACGATGGATAACGAGGCCCTGAGAGCAACCTTTTCAAATGTATGCGACGGATGGAGTGCATATGAGTCGAATCAATAAACAGCTAAATGAGTCGAGTAGTACCATTTACGCATCTGTATTTGTTGAACGTATTTTCAATGTTAATATACCAGCTAGTATTTATCTCAAGTCGGCAGATTTTTTCGATGATAAATATATCAACTCAACAAGTGATAGTTGGGTTTTCGATTATTCAGGTAGCCGCTGCTATGCCCACTATCGTCAGGATAAAATCAGCAACCAATTAATCAAATATATTTGCTTCCATTATGCGTCAGCCAAGTGTCCAGCTCAGATCCCTAGAGTACTCCATGCATGGTCTTTAGCAACGGATCATTGCATAACCAAATCTTCTTTCACGTTTACAGTGTTGAAAGATTACCTTGAAACACAGGAAATAGAACCACAATATTTTTACTATATCATTTTCGGCCTAAAAATTCTCTGCGCTGAAGAATTACCCGGGTTCACCCTCGACGATTATGAAGATCTTGCATTTATCCCGCGACCACATTCACAAAACTGGGGAATTTATCAGGAAATCGACAACGTCCTAGATCCATTCGAAAAAAATATGATCATCAAAGGAGTGTTTGAAATGGCTGAGGCGATACGCCATGGCAAAAGTTACAACCTGGGCAGTGTGCGAGATGCGGCTATTTTGGGACTGGCTTATGTCACTGGTGCACGGCCTGTCCAACTGGCCAAGCTGGCGGCGAAAGATTTGCGCATTGATACCCGAAATCAAGAGACAGGGTTGGTTCGATACAGCGTACTTTTGCCGTATGCCAAACAACGAAACGTGACAACTGAACGTCTATTTTTGGCAATACCACCAGAAATCGGTGTGTTAATCATGCTCTATATTGAACGCGCTGGTAATGCGTCCAATTAGTAGAACATGTGTTTTTCAATGAATGCCCCGATGACTTTTTCATGCAATTCTATCGAACGCGAGATTGCGATTAACCTGATCATGGCGAGTGCATTTGCCTCTATCCTGATTTATGCAATGGAGCTGGCCCCTAATCGCATTGGCCTTGTGGGGGGATTATTTTATGGGCTTAGCTTTGGGTTGGCGGGTATATGACATAAGGCCTCATCATCTTGCTGCCATCTGAGACTGGCAGCAAGATGAGAGCAGCGGGCGCTACTCAAACCGTTCGCTTTCTTGTAACATCCACAAAGAAGATTCTCATCCCAACTATTTGAATTCACCGGACCCAATATGACAGCACACCATTCTAAAGACCCATTGCATGGTGTCACGCTTGAAATGCAAGTTAATGCGCTGGTTGCCCGTTTTGGCTGGGTTCAACTGGGCAAGCTGATCAACATCAATTGCTTTAAAAACGATCCCAGCGTCAAGTCCAGCTTAAAGTTTTTACGTCGGACGCCCTGGGCGCGTGCTGAAGTTGAAGCGCTGTATCTTGATTCTCTGGATGGTTCCTTTTCCGTAAAACCAGATGATAGCGCCGTTGATCCATGGGCAAATAGCCGCCGAAATAAGGGCTAACCAACGTGAAAAAGCCAGTTGTACTGATTGCTGCTGCGCTTCTACTTGTCAGTTGCGCATCTAAACCACCGAGCTCACTTGTTACCCCACTCCCCCCTGTTCAACCGCCGCTTCCGACGACATCTCCGCAGAATCAGGAGCCGATGCGTGGCGTCTGGCTGGCGACCGTCTCCCGTCTTGACTGGCCACCAGTGGCATCCGTTAATGTCAGCAGTTCTGCGGTCCGCATTGCTCAGCAGCAGGACGCGCTGAAAAGTAAACTGGACAAGTTGAAAAGCCTCGGTATCAATACCGTTTTTTTCCAGGTTAAGCCTGATGGTACCGCGCTCTGGCCCTCTAAAATATTGCCTTGGTCAGATATGCTGACTGGCCATATTGGTGAAGACCCTGGCTACGATCCGCTACAGTTCATGCTGGATGAAGCACATAAACGGGGTATGAAAGTTCATGCTTGGTTTAATCCCTATCGCGTTTCCGTCAATACGAAGTCTGCAACCGTGGCGGAGTTAAACCGCACATTATCTCAGAATCCGGCCAGCGTGTTTGTGTTGCATCGTGACTGGATCCGCACGGCGGGCGATCGCTTTGTGCTCGACCCCGGCATTCCAGAAGCACGAAACTGGATCACCAGTATCGTGGCTGAAGTCGTAGCGCGCTACCCGATTGACGGCGTGCAGTTCGATGACTATTTCTATGCCGAATCACCCGGTTCCGCACTGAACGATAGCGCGACCTTTAAAATATATGGGCAAGGATTTGCTTCAAAAGCAGACTGGCGGCGGCATAATACGCAGCAGCTCATTGAGCAGGTTTCCCACACCATTAAGCAGTTGAAACCCAACGTTGAGTTCGGCGTCAGCCCTGCTGGCGTATGGCGCAACCGGTCACACGATGCGGCCGGTTCCGACACGCGAGGCGCTGCCGCCTATGATGAAGCCTATGCCGATACTCGCCTATGGGTGCAGCAAGGGCTGCTGGATTATATCGCCCCGCAGCTATACTGGCCGTTCGCGCGTGACGCAGCTCGCTATGATGTCTTGGCAAAATGGTGGGCAGAGGTAGTGAAACCCACAAACACACGCCTTTATATTGGTGTTGCCCTGTATAAAGTGGGTGAGCCTTCAAAGAATGAGCCTGACTGGACGATAAATGGTGGCGTGCCGGAACTGAAAAAGCAGCTCGATTTGAATGAGTCTGTGCCACAAATTAACGGCACGATTCTGTTCAGAGAGAACTATCTCAATCAGCCACAAACTCAGGATGCGGTTAATTACCTTAAAAGCCGCTGGGGCAGTTAGCGCTATACGAAAATAAGCCCGCATAGAATCTGGTAACAGACTTAGCGGGCTTTCTTTTTACACTTAAATTTCAAAAACCTTACCGCCTACTGGCACGCCTTGCCCACTCTTATAATTTCCACGAACTACGTCTTCGGGGCTAAGATTATTAAATTGTGCATAGTTCGCCACTGCATCCTGCGTAAAACGCCCAGATTCGTCGTGGCTGACATGCGCGCTGCTCTGCTTACGGTAGTACGTGATAGTAATGGTTTTGGGATTACTCATCTGTTGAGTCATATAAATAGCCATTTTTCCTCCGTCATCCGTCTCTGATTGTGAATGTCGATAAACGCCGTACGCAGGAACAACTCGGTCTGCTGTGGCATGCTCGATAATAAAATGCGATATCGGCAGTCACCAGCGATGGAACGGCATATGGCTTTTTACCTGTGCCGAAAAAAATCATTCAAAATTTTGATAAATAAACAATTTGTTTGATTTTTATGAATGAAAGTGAGCTTGGCATAGGGTATTTAACAGGCGTTTTTCATGTAGTCATCCGTCTTTTTGTTCAATATTCCTCCCAATGTCAGGAAAGATTTTTTGCTTATTTAATAAGCATGTAAGATAGCCATGACATCATAATTCGCAATTAAACATTCAAGGTATTGATTTTTATGTGAAAAAATAAAAGTTTCGAAACGAAATAAATCATTGAGTCAGTGACTGAAAAACCCTATATTGGCCGCGTTTTTCTTATAGCAGTTACATGTTTAATTCATTTATTCAACTGTGGTTGCCTGCGAGCACACGGTTGTAGGAGAGATATGATGACGGATAAAGTCCGTATTGACAGTTTAGGTGCGAATTCATTAACCGGAAACAATGAAACCTATTTGGCAAGACAAGCTGAATTTGAATCGAACGTGAGGAGTTATCCACGCAAATTGCCTCTGGCAATTGCGAAAGCTGAAGGTGTGTGGATCACCGATGTTGAAAACAATCAATATCTTGATTGTCTGGCCGGTGCGGGTACGCTCGCGCTTGGACATAACCATCCTGACGTGCTGCAAAGCATCCAAAGTGTCATTACTAGCGGCTTGCCGTTACATACACTGGATCTGACAACGCCGTTGAAAGATCAGTTCTCCGAATACCTGCTTTCCTTACTGCCTGGTCAAGGCAAAGAGTACTGCCTTCAGTTTACCGGCCCTTCTGGCGCCGATGCGGTTGAAGCCGCGCTGAAACTGGCAAAAAAATACACCGGTCGTTCTGGTGTGATCAGCTTCTCCGGCGGCTACCACGGCATGACGCATGGCGCGCTGTCCGTAACGGGTAACCTGTCTCCGAAAGAAGCCGTCGACGGCATGATACCTGAAGTTCAGTTTATGCCTTATCCGCATCAGTACCGTTGCCCGCTGGGCATAGGCGGTGACGCTGGCGTGAAAGCATTAACCTACTATTTCGAAAACCTGATCAACGACGTTGAGAGTGGCGTACGCAAACCGGCGGCGGTCATTCTGGAAGCCGTTCAGGGTGAAGGCGGCGTTAACCCGGCTCCTGCCGAGTGGTTGCAACGCATCCGTAAAGTGACGCAGGAACACGGTATTCTGCTGATTATCGACGAAGTTCAGGCCGGTTTTGCACGTACTGGTAAATTCTTCGCCTTTGAACACGCCGGCATTGAGCCAGACATCATCGTGATGTCCAAAGCCGTTGGTGGCGGTCTGCCATTAGCCGTATTGGGTATCAAAAAGCAGTTCGATGCCTGGGCGCCAGGTCACCACACGGGGACTTTCCGCGGTAACCAACTCGCGATGGCGACTGGCCTGACGACGCTGAAGCATCTGAAAGATAATCAGGTGGCAAACAAAGTCGCTGAACAAGGTGAATGGCTGAAAGCGAAACTGGCTGAGCTGCAAAAACGCTATCCGGTGATCGGTCACATTCGTGGTCTGGGATTAATGATCGGGATTGAGATTGTTAAACCTGGCGAAGCGCAGGATCACATGGGTTGCTACCCAGCTGACGGCGAGTTGTCTGCGCTGTTGCAGAAAAAATGCTTTGAATCAGGCCTGATTCTGGAGCGCGGTGGCCGTAACGGTTGCGTTCTGCGTCTGCTGCCTTCTCTGCTGATCAGCAATGCTGAATTGGAAATCTTCCTGGATAAATTTGAAAACGCCCTGCTGTCTGCTGGCGTGAAGCCAGTCTGAGTGGAGCGAATGACCACGATGTCCCAATTAGTAGAAACAGCCATTAACCCGATTCTGGCCTCTTCTGCGCAGAGTATCGAAGCCTATCAGGAAGCGATTACGCAGAGTAGTCAGGCCGTCATGCAGTGGCTGCAACAGCCTGAGATGTATCAGGGAAAAACCGTTGCCGAACTGCGTGAACGCATCACGCTGGATTTTAATCCTCAGGGCCTGGGTAACCAGGCCGCTATCGAGCGTGCGATTGAGTACTTTTTGAAAGACAGTCTGTCGGTACATCACCCACAGTGCGTCGCCCACCTGCACTGCCCGAGTCTGGTGGTCAGTCAGGCGGCGGAAGTCTTGATTAACGCCACCAACCAGAGCATGGACTCCTGGGATCAAAGCCCGTCAGCGACCATCATCGAGATGAAGCTGATTGAATGGCTGCGTACTCAGGTTGGCTATCAGTCTGGCGACGCGGGCGTGTTCACCAGCGGCGGCACCCAGAGTAACCTGATGGGGTTGATGTTGGCGCGTGATGCCTTCTTTGCCCGTCAGGGACATTCGATCCAGCAAGATGGATTGGTGGGTAACCTGAAGAAAATTAAAGTGTTTTGTTCTGAAAACGCCCACTTCTCGGTGCAAAAGAACATGGCTTTACTGGGGCTGGGTTATCAATGCGTTACGCTGGTGAAAACCGACCGCTTCGCGCGGATGGATCTGAACGATTTAGCGGAAAAAGTGGCGCAGGCCAAAGCTAACGGCGAGCAGATTCTGGCGATTGTCGCGACAGCGGGTACCACGGATGCGGGGGCGATCGATCCTCTGCGGGCGATTGCAACGCTGGCGGCAGAACACCAGATTTGGGTACACGTTGATGCAGCCTGGGGCGGCGCCCTGCTGCTGTCCGAGAAGTATCGCGATTATCTGGACGGTATTGAACTGGTGGATTCCATTACGTTGGATTTCCACAAGCAATTCTTCCAGACCATCAGCTGTGGTGCATTCTTGCTGAAAGAAGCCCGCCACTATGAACTGATGCGCTATCAGGCGGCTTACCTGAACTCTGAGTTCGATGAAGCGCAGGGCGTTCCGAATCTGGTGTCTAAGTCATTGCAGACGACGCGTCGTTTTGACGCGCTGAAACTGTGGATGGGTCTGGAAGCGTTAGGTCAACAGCAGTACGCGGCGATCATCGATCACGGCGTCACGCTGGCGCAGCAGGTTGCACAGTATGTGGCTGAACACGCTTCGCTGGAGTTGGTGATGCAGCCACAGCTGGCAAGCGTACTGTTCCGTTATCGTCCGCAGCAACTGGCGACAGCAGATGATGCGACTATTGCACTGCTTAACCAACGCATTGGCGATGCTCTGCTGGAATCAGGCCGCGCCAACGTGGGTGTCACCGAATTTAATGGTGTGACCTGCCTGAAACTGACGTTATTGAACCCAACCGTTAGCCTGGACGATGTCAAAGTCCTGCTGGCACTGGTTGAAAGCACGGCTCAGCCGTTGTTGAACGCGTAACGCTGCTGCTACGTCAGTATTGCCTGAAGACAAGCCGATAACCTCAATGGTTATCGGCTTTTTACTCTCCTTTCATATTGGGAAACTTCAGACATTATTCGCATCCTTTTCTGGCTTGTAACGCTATCGAATACATGAATAGACGTTCTTGGATAGCCCGCGCAGATAAGCACAGGCACCTGAATTTATTGTTATGTTATAACAATAAATTCAGGTGCCCGTATTTGCAAGGATTTACCGTGAATAGCTTTTTTAGCCCTACGGGGGAAACCCGCAGGGATGGGAGTAAAACAAAGACTTAGTACGAATATCCCGGTTTTTTCGCCAACGTATCCAGCTGCGGCTTGATGATCGGATCGTAAACCTCATCCTTCCAGAGATCGGGCTGAATTTCGTTGAACGCGACAGAAAGCGAATCGTCAGAAGAACCGAAGTGCTTCTTCAGAACCGCAGCAAGATCTTCAGCAATGACTTTCTTCTCTTCTTCAGACAGGTTTCTTGGAAAGTGTTTGACATCAATATGGGGCATGAAATTGTCCTTTTCAGTGATGAAACAGCACGTTGGTTAATATAGCCAGTTGGTTAAGATAGCTAGTGTGCATGAAGACAGCAATAGATAACCCGCCCGATGATAAGCAACTTGATGATAAACATCCTGCCTGAGATAAATTGGCCTAAACTCATCGAAGTGTGTCATTCAGGCCACTGTTAGCGTTCTGTCAGATTCTTATACTGCTGCTGTTTGGTGCATAATGGCACCGCCAGTTAACCTGATAGGAAGCGATAAGATGAAAATAACGCAGATTCGCAATGTGACACTGCAATTGGAATTTGGTGGAAAAACGTTTTTGATTGATCCTATGTTGGCAGCGAAAGCGACTTATCCTGGATCCAGGTATTGCTGGAATCGACCTCCCACTCCATCGAAGCGATTGCGGATAGCGTCGGGTTTCAGTCAGCGGTAACCTTTCGCCAGCAATTCAAACAGCGTTTTAGCGTGAGCCCGACCGACTGGCGTAAAACGTTTCAGGATAAAAGCAGCGTCCGCTAATCCCATCGCGAACAGGAAAGTAGCCAGATCATTATGCTATTGGCGAATATACGGATCTGGATAAAAAACAGTATATCGAGAAATACGCGACTTCCGTCAAAACGCCCTTGATATGATCGATGCTTTCGAGCATGACGCTCGTATGAACGGCCTGAGCTTTGATCGGCATAAAGAAGAGTCGGCAGTCGAATTATTCTCTGATGTGATCACTTTTTACGGTCATGCTTATAGCGATAGCCCTGGTGATAAACCCTTTGTACCGAGTTGGAACCGTGTGCAGTCTGCGTTTCCCGATATTCTTGAACGCCTGTACGCTGCCGTAGAAGCTGACAATCAGGAAAGGTGATGCTTTCCTCGCTACCTCATAGGGCAAGTGCATCAGGGTGCATCATTTCATGCGTCATGGTGGAACCTTCACATAAGTAATTCATATTGCTTGGTTTAATTACCCGATGAATAAATAAATTTTTTTTATCTTTTATCGGTACACAAAAAAGCTGAAATATCCCGCCACACAGGAAAACGTGTCGTAAGAAAATAGTATTTTACTTAACGTTATCGCGTTGATGGGCAGGTATGTCGCGGGTGAGAAAATCAACTTTAGCGGCGTGGATGCTGCACTCGCATCCATGAACGATTCGGCATTTATTACCTACAGCAAAAAGAGTTAGGGACACAGCAGGAAATGCAGTGGGTTGCGGATACCATGCGCGAATTCCGTAGCAAGAACTGGATTTAACCCCGCGTCATACCTGCCTTATCGCCTGCGGTAGCGCGGCATTCGCCCCTCGTTCTGAGGGGCGATTTTTCCTGAGCCACATCGTTGAAACCCGAGTAACGCTTGACCCACGAGAAATTGCGCGGCTAAATGATTCGCATGCCTTTCGTTATTTATAGTGATATCAGGCACAAGCAGAATATGAAAACGGTCAGGGAGAAATAAAAGTATGATTATTTTTGTTACCGGTGCAACGGCTGGGTTTGGTGAGTCAATTACACGTAAATTTATTAGCACAGGTCATAAAGTGATCGCAACGGGTCGCCGTCAAGAACGTCTGGACGCGCTGAAGGCAGAATTAGGTGATGCGCTGTATACGTTAAAATTGGACGTGCGCGATCGTCAGGCGATTGAAAAGGCGGTTGCCACCCTGCCAGCCGAATGGCGGACTATTGATGTGCTGGTGAACAACGCCGGACTCGCGCTGGGTCTGGAACCTGCACATAAAGCCTCGGTAGATGATTGGGAAAATATGATCGATACCAACAATAAAGGTCTGGTGTTTATGACACGTGCGCTGCTGCCTGCCATGGTGGAACGTAATATCGGGCATGTCATCAACATCGGTTCTACTGCGGGCAACTGGCCATACGCAGGCGGTAACGTGTACGGCGCCAGCAAGGCATTTGTGCAGCAGTTCAGCCTGGGTCTGCGTGCCGACCTGTCTGGCACCCGAATTCGCGTCACGAATATTGAACCGGGTCTGGTCGGTGGAACCGAGTTCTCGGCCGTGCGCTTCAAAGGCAACGATGAGAAAGTCAGCAAAACCTATGACAACACAACACCGCTGACGGCCGAAGATGTATCCGAAGCCGTTTTCTGGGTGGCCACCTTGCCAGCACACGTCAATATCAACACACTGGAAATGATGCCGGTCAGCCAGTCTTTTGCCGGTTTAAGCGTACACCGCGAAGGCTGATAGCCACCACGGCGAAAAAAATCGGGGCATGAACGTCGGTTTCATGCCCTTTTCTATTGGCGCGATAATCCTTGTCGCGCGGCGCGGCACGGTTGATGCAGCACGGTTATAGTGCCGTTGAAGCGAAGGATGTATACTTCTGTTATAGGCAACCTTTCGTTTTGCACGACGCGCGAAGGTTACAGGGAACGGCGGTCGCCTTTTGTTGTCTACCGCTTGCCGTGCGCATGTTATCGTTCTGCAGCATCGGCGTTTGTTTTTATCATTCGTTCTGTCAAGGTGAAACATGAACCACTACTCTTTTTCTTCTTTGATTCGGGCTTTCATCCCGCTTTCTCTGGTTATCGTTTCCGCTGCCTGGCAGCCTGCCGCACTGGCAGATACGCGCCATATCATTGTCGATTCCGGCGACAGCACGCTGTCGAAAGAAGCGGCGCGTCAAAGCAAAGAGCAATGGGAATCAACCCGCTCACTGCGCAATAAAGTGAATAACCGCGTAGAGAAAGAATTCGATAAAACGGAAAAAGCCATTGATGGGCGTGAAAAATGCAACGCCAGCTACAACGTCAATGCTTACTGGGAAAACACGACCGAACGCTGTCTCGATCGCCGTACTGGCCGCCCGGTTGCCCCTTGATTCCTCACCCACGCCTTCCGGCGTGGGTTTCCCCCTTTTCTTCGTATTACGGCACATCCCCCCGATCATCAAAAGATGACATTCCCTTTCAATTCAACGATTATCGCTTTATCACATGGCAACATTGGCTTTTATACCCTAAATAATTCGAGTTGCAGGAAGGCGGCAAGGGAAGGAATCCCGATGAGCTTACACTGGTAAGTGATTCGGGTGAGTAAGGGCGGCCAACGCACAAGCAGCTTGAAGTATGACGGATATATCCAGAAAATGGAGTGCATCAGGATGAATATGGATTCAGCTCGATTATTTTCACGCGCTTTTCACCTCAAACTATGGGGCGTGCTCATCATGTGCCTACTAGTCAGCTCGTGTGCAAACTCGTACCCAGAGACGGACAACATCACGGCTATCACCAATAACAACGGAACGATTGTTGCTGAGTCCGATACCTACGTTTATAAATTCTCCGACGCAAGAGCACAAAAAGAGTATCAGGACTATTACGCGTTTTATCGTGATTACAAAGACATCATCCTTGGTGTGAGGGTCGATTTTTCTCTCCGTAATGGCCAGGTTTACGCGAAGTATAAAAACGTGATTGATACTCGCCGATTGACCAAAGAGCAGAAAGTCGATTTGCGCGAACTCTTCTCGGCGAACATTCCCACGACAATGGGAAAAGGTGAAGTCACCTTTAGCGCGAGTGGCACATTCAGTCAGAAAGAAGGTTCACTGGTCAGCCCGACAACGACGGGCCGCCTGCCACAGCCCATTCCAGTGGTGATCAATAGCAGCGATAATTCCGGTAAAGAGGTGTTACTTGCCCCTCTCATGATTCCGGCCGTTGTCCTTTTTCCCCTATTCATGATGTATGGCTGCGCCACCGGCCCCTGCGTTTAACGTTCTTCAGGCCATCATTGATGGCCTGATTTCGCTGCTTTTTCGCGTTATTTTCATCGTTTGATATACTCAAAGAGACTTTTTTCAGAGAAAAGGATCAAAAGATGAAAAAAACCGTCATTTTTGGTGCCGCGTTATTCCTGGTTGCTCCGTTGGCTGCACAGGCATCTTGCGAAAGCGTGAAAGCGGATATTGCTCAGAAAATCATCGCCAATGGCGTGCCAGAATCTGGTTTTACGCTGGATATTGTCCCGAACGATCAGGTGAATCAGGCCGGTGGTCTGGTGGTTGGTCACTGTGAGAATGATTCGCACAAGATTGTTTACAGCCGTCATGCCGAGGGCTACGCCAATACTGAAAGTGCGCCTGCGCCAGCAGAAGGCCAGCCGACAACCACACCGTAGCCCTTCCTCTGGATGTTCAATATAGATGTTAAAAAGGCGCTTTTTGCGCCTTTTCTTTCGTCGTTATTTCTGTCTGGTTTCGGCCTGCTCTGGCCGCTGGCTTGCCGGAATCATTCTGGCGGAAAGTAGCGTGATGGCGGCAATCAGTGCGGAAACGATAAATACGCCGTGGATTGATGAAGCGACTTGCGATGCCAGCGTATCGAGCTGGTTTACGCTTAACAGGATGCGCCTGGCCGGATCCATGAGCGTCTGGAGTGGATCGCTCACGTCCGGCAATCGCCAGTGCAGATTGATGTTCAGCGTGGCACCAAGGATTGCCGTGCCCAACGCGGAACCCAGCATGCGGGTAAACATGGCGGAGGCCGTCGCAATGCCGCGGATGGAGTAGTCCACCGAGTTTTGTATCGACACCAGAAACGTTGTGCTACTTAGCCCCATTCCCGAACCGATCAAAAATGCCGCAAGCCGCGCCCACATGAGATTACTGTCTGGCTGAACGGTTAACAGCGTCAGGCTACCGATAATCAGCACAACGCCGCCGAGCATTGCCGTAAAGCGGTAAGATGTCCACAGCATTAAGCGTCCGCTCAGCGTACTGGCCAGCGGCCAGCCAATCGACATCATCGCCAATATACTGCCCGCTTCCAGCGGCGTTTTGCCCATCACGCCCTGAATAAACGTCGGTAAAAAGGCGCTCACGCCCATCATGGCGGCTCCGACCACTAATCCCCCCTAGATTACCGGCAATAATGACCCGATTGCGCCAGAGCGCTAGCGGGAACAGCGGCTCTGCTGTGCGCTTTTCCTGTCGAACCAGCAGAATGCAGCCCACGGCAGAGATCGCAAGCAGCGGGATCACCCAGTAACCAAACACCTCAGCCTGTAGCAGCGCCATCAGCAGGCTGGCGACGGACACCACCAGATAGAACGCGCCCATCCAGTCCAACTGATGTTGGCGCACGGCATTGATCGTCGGCAGGTAACGAGCCAGCAGGAAGATGGAAAATAGCCCAATCGGTACATTGACCCAGAAAACCAGCGCCCAGTTGAAGTGTTGGACGATAAACGCCCCCAGCAGCGGGCCGATAATCGCGGAAACACCCCACACGCTGGACAGATAACCCTGTATTTTCGGGCGTTCGGTCGAGCTGTAGACATCGGCAACAATAGTGAACGCAATCGGGGTTATCGCACCGGCCCCCAGTCCTTGCAAGGTACGGAAGACAATCAACCAGCCCATTTGCGTCGAAAATCCGCACAAAACCGACCCCAGCAGGAATACCAGCATACCGAAAAAGAAAATCTTTTTGCGGCCATAGAGATCGGCCAGGCGGCCATAAATCGGGATACTGATCGACTGCGTCAGCAAATAACCCGCAAAGACCCATCCTAACAGGGAAAACCCGCCTAAATCCGCGATGATGGTAGGCAGCGCCGTGGCGACAATCGTCACCTCAATCGCCGCCGTAAACATGGCCAGCATACAGGCAATCAAAATCCAATGGCGATGTGGGACAGGTGTTTGCTGCTGGTTATTCTCTGTTTTCATTATATTTTCAGGATAAGAAGAAAAACTGTCAGTGAGTATAACAGGTGGCGTGACGGAGAAAATGTATTCCCGCAGAGAAGCGGGAATTGAAGACGACAGGAATTAGTCGCTGATGGCAGAAAGATCGATATAAGGCGAGAGATCCCGCTGTTCGGCACGGGGTAAGTAAGGTAATTCGCCCAGCTGTGGTGCCGGAATTTTTTTCCGCAGGACATGAAGGATTTCAGCGTAATTCGCCAGTCCGGGATTAATACGGTTAGCGACCCAGCCGACCAGCGGTAAACCATCGTTAATGATCGCCTGCGCCGTCAGCAGTGCATGGCTGATACAGCCCAGCTTAATACCGACAACCAACACAACGGGCAGTTGTTCCTGTACTACCCACTCGGAATAGGGACGTAGATCGTTCATGACCGTCCGCCATCCGCCCGTGCCCTCAACCACCACGACATCGACCGCCTCGCCCATGTGGCGCAGACCCTGCGTCATCATGCAGTAATCAATCGTTCCTTCACTGGCGCTGATTTCATCCTCTCGCAGTGCGATGGGGTTCACCATGTTATAGGGCAATTCCAGCGTGGAGGCCGCCTGTAGCAGCAGTGCATCTTTATTTCTCAGGCCCGCTTCCGTCTCTTCGCACCCTTTCGCTATCGGTTTATAGCCCGCGACCGATTTGCCTGCCAGCGCCAGTTTTTGCAGTAGCGCCTTGGATACCACCGTTTTGCCAACGGCGGTATCAGTACCAGTGACAAAAATACGTTTCAACATGGGATAACTCCAGACCACCTGAATACCAAAAAACAAGCACAGCTAAAATGCTTTCCAAGCGTGAAAGTCTAGGCTATGCCTCATTCGGGCGGTTTGCGTTAGCGCAATGTTTTGTTGGTCTACGCCTTTATGGTTACCCCTGTAGCAGTTTAACCAGCAGCGATCCGTTATAGAGCGCGTCTTTTACCAGTGCAGCACCGGGCATCGTACCCTGATTGTAGAACTGGGTCGCTTCCACCTGGATGTTGTGGCTATAGGGAGGGAATGACTGCTGTTGAATACAGCCTAAAATGGCAGGGTGCAAAATGCTGGCCGCTTTATTCAGGGGGGAACCCACCAGAATTTTATCGGGGTTGAAGAGATTCACCATGATGGCGACGATTCGGCCTACGTTATTCCCGACATCGTTAATGATATCTTTGGCTAACTGATCGCCCCTGAGCGCGGCGTCACACAGGTTCTCAACGCTAAGCGGCGCCCCATGTAGAAGTGAACTCATTGACGTATTCATACGCTGCTGCGCGAGTTCCAGCATATTCTCCGTACTGGCGACCGTTTCCAGACAGCCATGGTTGCCGCAATAACAACGCTTGCCATAAGGATCGACCTGCGTGTGTCCGATTTCAACCAGATTTCGGCTTCCTGCGTGCAGGATGCGTCCGCCGGTAATCACACCCGCGCCAACGTTATGGTCGATCACCACCTGAATCACATTTTGGCAATCGCGCGCCGCGCCGTATAACGCTTCGGCCATCGTCCAGGCGCAGATATCGTGCTGCAAATACACCGGTAGCCCCGTACGCTGTTCCAGCGCCGGGCCAATCGCCATTTCCTCAACGTCATAGAACGGCATCCGATGAATAACGCCTTTAGTGGCGCCAATCATGCCCGGCGCGGTAATCGCGATTGCAGTTAATCGCTCCAGCCGTTTCTGGTGACGAATAAAGAACTGGTCGATTTCATTCAGAATACGGTCAAGCAGCGGCTGCGGCGCCTCTGCGGGAAGCAGGATATCCTCTTCCACAACCAGCTTGCTGCTGAGATCGCGCAGCGCCAATGAAATGCTATTGTGGCTGATGCGGGCGGAAAGATAGTGCCAGGCTTCGGTATCCAGAATCAGGCCGATCGCAGGGCGCCCTCTGCTGCCTACATCCTGGTATTCGGTTTCCTGCACCAGATGAGCTTCCAGTAGTTCACGGACAATTTTGGTAATACTGGCGGGGGCGAGCTGAGCGCGTTTTGACAGTTCGATACGTGATATCGGGCCGTACTTATCGATCAGCCGATACACCGCTCCGGCATTCACTTGTTTGATTTGATCGATGTGTCCTGGTTGACCGTCGGCAATCACAAACCTGGCTCCTACGCATTCGTATTATATCTGGCACTGCTGTTGAAAAATTTATCTTTATTATTGCGGCATAACTATTTTTCACGCTGCAAAATAAAAAAACTGCGGGTATGGTGGGGCTTTTCACTAAACTCGTCAAATATTTGATTCGTTATGTGATTTAGCGCGCATATTTTAACGATTATCCACCCAGCATCAGCGACATTAGCATTTTAGCCGCCGCACTTTGCGGATGATGTCGCGCGGTGACCAGCCAGACTTCCGTTGTGGCGTCCTCTTCTTCCAGCAGCAAATATTTCACGCCATCGACCCGAATACGCAAAAATGACGCCGGTAAAATGGACACGCCCAACCCCGCCGACACCAGCCCGACGATGGTCATCGCCTCACCCACTTCTTGCGTAATGTAGGGGCTGATGCCATAGCGTTTCAGCAGTGTCAGTGTATCGTCATACAGCGCGGTGCCAACCGCACGGGAGAAGAAAACGAACGGTTCATTCGCCAGTTGTGTGATGTTGATTGCTCGCCCTGCGTCCTGCTGCGCTAAGGGATGGGACTCCTGTACGACGGCAATCAGCGGCTCACGTAATAGCAACTGGTGATCCAGTGCCTCCGGCAACGGGTTATTGCGCATAATGCCGATATCAAGCTTACCGTTCAGCAGTGGTTCAATTTGCTGTTTGGTGTTGAGCTCCATCATCTGAATATGCACTTCCGGGTAGGTTTGACGAAAACGCAGCAGGCTACTGGAGATCTTTTTGATAAACGGCGCAGATGACGTAAAGCCGATCGTTAATTCCCCAATTTCGCCACGTTGAATACGAGAAGCTCGCTCCGCCGCCTGATCGACCTGGCTGATAATTGACCAGGCTTCTTTCAGGAACATCTCGCCCGCAGGAGTGAGCTGGACATTACGGTTGTTGCGCGCCAGCAGTTTCGCCCCCACCTGCTCTTCCAGTATTTGAATTTGTTGGCTCAGCGGCGGCTGTGAAATGCGTAATCTTTCTGCGGCTCGGCCAAAATGCAACTCTTCGGCGACCGCAATAAAATAACGAAGGTGGCGGAGTTCAATATTCATATTTTAAACATATCAATCATGATTATTAATATATTATACAAAATAATATCACTCTTCTATGATCGTCCTACAGTTGTTTTACGCCTGATTTGCCTTTTCTGGTAAGGAATTATTGTGAGTAACCTGCCATCCTCTGCACCAAACGACTGGCCTCTTTCTGCGGCCGACGATGCAGATGATATTGCCCTGAAAGTGTCGGGCAAAACCCCTTATATTGCTCGTGGTACACCACAATTTATCCGTGTCACGCTGGCGCTGTTTTCTGCCGGATTAGCGACGTTTGCCCTGCTGTATTGTGTTCAGCCACTGCTGCCGGTACTGTCTCAGGATTTCGGTATCTCGCCGGCTACCAGTAGTTTGTCGCTTTCCGTATCAACCGTGATGCTGGCGTTTGGTCTACTGTTCACCGGCCCGCTCTCCGACACCATCGGTCGTAAGAATGTCATGGTCGTGTCCTTAATGCTGGCTGCGCTCTGTACCGTAATCTGCGCATTTATGACCAGTTGGAATGGCATATTGATCATGCGGGCGATGATTGGCTTGTCGCTAAGCGGTGTCGCAGCGGTCGCCATGAGTTACCTGAGTGAAGAAATTCATCCAAGCGTGCTGGCGTTCTCGATGGGGTTATATATCAGCGGTAACTCGATTGGTGGCATGAGTGGCCGCTTGGTCAGTGGCGTCTTGACGGACTACTTCCCGTGGCGGGTTGCCATCGGCACGATCGGCGTACTGGCGCTCATTGCGGCGATAACCTTCTGGCGTATTCTGCCCGAATCACGCCATTTCCGCCCCGGATCGTTACGGCCGAAAACGCTGTTGCTGAATAGCAAACTGCACTGGCGTGATGCGGGTTTGCCACTGCTGTTCCTTCAGGGATTTTTACTGATGGGGGCGTTCGTTACCCTGTTTAATTACATTGGGTATCGGCTGTTAGCCCCACCGTATTTACTCAGTCAGGCGGTAGTGGGCTTACTTTCCGTGGTTTATCTCACCGGAAGTTACAGCTCGCCAAAAGCCGGAGCATTAACGGCTCGCTACGGACGCGGCCCCGTACTCAGCATTTCTATCCTCCTGATGCTGACAGGACTGGGGATAACGGCGCTGACACCGGTATTCGCTATCTTTGGCGGGATGATGCTCTTTACCGCTGGCTTTTTCGCGGCGCACTCGGTAGCCAGCAGTTGGATTGGTCAACGGGCACGGCGTGCGAAGGGTCAGGCATCGTCAATGTATCTCTTCTCTTATTATCTGGGGTCAAGCCTGGCTGGCACGCTGGGGGGATTCTTCTGGCATTCATTTGGGTGGACGGGTATCACCGTCTTTTTGAGCGCACTCTTACTGCTCGCGCTGGGAGTAAGTCTGATACTTAAAAAACGTCTTTAAACCCCTTTCTTACCGGAGTTTACCTGCATTCAGGTAAACTCCGTGCTGCTCCTGCCCACTTCACTTGTCTTTCCCCCACCAGCCCTGTTAAAACCGATGATATTCATGATTGCTGAAGTGTGTGTTTATGAGTATAACTATAAGTATGTTGTAACTAAAAAGATGTAAATGATGAATCGCTACACGCTAATCGATCGCATGAACCACAATTTTCAGATGCTAGAGAAGAAACTTGCCCTGATGCAACAACAGTTTGCCGAGTATCGGTTGCTGGCAGGCCGCGTCTATTCCCTTCCCCCGGTGGAAAAAGGCGCGGAGCATGATCCGATCGAGCATATCGCGGTAACACAGTACGTCGGGCAGGAGGCACGCGATAAAGGGTTGGCGCATTTTCAGCGTCTGTTCATTCACCACTACCCAGAAACGCTCAGCAGTAAAAGTGCGATTCGTTTACCCGGCGCGCTCTGTTTTGGCGTAAGCGCCGCACAATATCAGCAGGCACAGTCACTCATCGCGGAAATTAATAAGCTGAAAAAAGAGCTGGAACATATTATTACCGTCGAGTCCGGGCTGGAGCCGGAACAGCGCTTTGAATTCGTCCACACGCACTTGAAAGGATTGATCACGCTTAGCGCTTACCGGTCGTTAGCGCTGATTACAAACCCGGCGTCAGTCCGCTTTGGCTGGGCGAATAAACACGTCATCAAAAATATGACGCGCGGGGAACTGCTGGAACAACTGACCAAAAGCCGCAATGCTGCAAAACACACGGCGCCGTATACCAAAGCGCAATGGGTTGAGCATATCGAGCAGGAAATTGACGCGGTATTGCCGCTACCGGAAGACGCCGTCTTGAAAATCAAACGCCCGGTGAAAGTGCAGCCCATCGCTCGTGTGTGGTATTCCGAACAGCAGAAACAGGTTCAGCATCCCTGCCCGTCTCCCCTACTGGTGCTTTGCCAGCAGGAATCCGGCGGTGATGTGCCAATCATCGGCGAACTGAATCCTTATGACGCCAACAACATCAAGCATAAACACAAACCGAAAGCGGCCGAACTTCGCCTGCTGATACCGCGTTTGCACCTGTATACCGATGCTCCAGAATGAAAAAAGCCTGCTGTTCAACACCAGCAGGCTGCGGGATAACGCGCTAGTTACCGCGCCATTACTTTTTCAGGCTACCGACCATATCTTCCGGGCGAACCCATTCATCAAACTGCGTTTCCGTCAGGTAGTTCAGTTTGAGCGCGGCGGCCTTCAGGGTCAGCCCTTCTTTGTGCGCTTTTTTGGCAATTTCTGCCGCTTTGTCATAACCAATGTGCGTATTCAGCGCCGTCACCAGCATCAGCGATTCATTCAGTAACTGATTGATACGATCGCGATTCGGTTCGATCCCCACCGCACAGTGCTCATCGAAGCTCTTCATGCCATCAGCCAGCAGGCGAATCGATTGCAGGAAGTTATGAATCACCATCGGGCGGTACACGTTCAGCTCAAAATTGCCGGACGCCCCGCCGATATTCACGGCAACATCATTGCCCATCACCTGACAACACAACATTGTCAGCGCTTCACACTGTGTCGGGTTGACCTTGCCCGGCATGATGGAGCTACCCGGTTCGTTTTCAGGAATACTCAATTCGCCGATACCACAGCGCGGGCCAGAGGCCAGCCAACGTACATCATTGGCAATCTTCATTAACGATGCGGCCAACCCTTTCAAGGCACCGTGCCCGTGGACCAGTGCATCACAGGTCCCCAGCGCTTCGAATTTATTCGGTGAAGTAACAAACGGCTGACCGGTGAGTTTCGCCAATTCCGCCGCTACACGCACCGCATATTCAGGATGCGTGTTGAGTCCCGTACCAACGGCGGTGCCGCCCAGCGCCAGCTCGCAAATGTGCGGGACGCTGTTTTCGATATGCTTCAGATTATGCTGCAACATCGCGGCCCAGCCAGAGATTTCCTGTCCCAGCGTCAGCGGCGTCGCGTCCTGTAAATGCGTACGGCCAATCTTGACGATGTCCTTAAACTGCTCAGCCTTCGACGCCAGCGTGGCGTGTAGCGCCTTCAATTCAGGAATCAGATGTTCGTTGATCGCAACCACGGCCGCGACATGCATCGCCGTAGGAAAGACATCATTGGAACTCTGACTTTTGTTTACATCATCATTGGGATGAACGAGTCGATTATTACCCCGCTCTCCCCCCAGTAGTTCACTGGCGCGGTTAGCCAGCACCTCATTCATATTCATATTGCTTTGCGTGCCCGATCCCGTTTGCCAGATCGCTAACGGGAATTCCCCAGCATGTTTGCCGGCTAACACTTCGTCCGCCGCCTGAATAATCGCATTTCCCCGATCGGCAGGCAGAAGCGAGAGATCCATGTTGACGCGGGCCGCCGCGCGCTTGGTTTGCGCCAATGCATAAATCAGCGCACGCGGCATTTTCTCTTCAGAAATACGGAAGTGTTCCAGCGACCGCTGCGTTTGTGCTCCCCATAAACGTTCGGCAGGAACATCAATCGGTCCCATTGAGTCTTTTTCACTACGCGTCGTGCTCATTACTTTTCCTCCTTAAAAATACACAATTAACTAGTAGAAGACATTGAATCACATCGCTGGGCCTATTCTGGTAACACTCACTGGCCTGATAACACGTACGGGTCGACTAACACTGTCTGGTATCGCGCTACATAAAACATTACCATGAAGCGAAGAAGATGCAGTGTATTCATAATCACTCAAGTAATTAACAGCTAGCATCACAGAAATTAACAATTAATGTAATAGCAGGAAGCCGACATGCAAAAAATGCTCAACTGCGTCCAGCACTATGCCTGGGGCAGTAAACACGCCTTAACCGAGCTATACGGCATTGATAATCCTAACGATTTACCTATGGCAGAACTGTGGATGGGCGCCCATCCTAAAAGTAGTTCGACGATTATTGATGAAAAAGGCGACACTCGTAATCTGCGGGACGTTATTGCCGAAGACGTAACGACGCATCTTGGCGCAACCACCGCGCAACGTTTCGGCGAACTGCCCTTTTTGTTTAAGGTATTGTGCGCGGAACAGCCACTTTCTATTCAGGTTCACCCCAGTAAAACAGCGGCAGAACAAGGCTTTGCAAAAGAAAATGCCGCCGGCATCCCGCTAGATGCGGCCGAAAGAAACTACAAAGATGCCAATCACAAACCGGAACTGGTCTATGCATTAACCCCTTTTCAGGCCATGAACGGGTTCCGAGAATTATCTGAAATTGTGCGCCTGCTGGAGCCGGTTGCCAACGCACATCCGTCAATCACAGCGTTTTTACAACAGCCTGACGCGAAGAATCTCGCCATGCTGTTCGCCAACCTGTTGAGTATGGACGGTGAGCAAAAAACACGGGCGATCGGCGTGCTGAAAGCCGCGCTAAACAGTCAGAATGACGAGCCCTGGGCAACCATCCGCGCGATTACACAATACTATTCCGATGACAGCGGATTGTTCTCCCCGCTGTTGCTGAACGTCATTACGCTTCAGCCTGGCGAAGCCATGTTCCTGTTTGCGCAAACGCCACATGCTTATCTGAAAGGTGTGGCATTAGAAGTCATGGCGAATTCGGATAACGTACTGCGGGCCGGGCTCACGCCGAAATACATTGATATTCCAGAGCTACTGGATAATGTCGTGTTTGAAGCCAAACCCGCAAACCACTTGCTGACAACGCCACGTCGACAGGGTAATGAACTCAGTTTCCCGATCCCTGTTGATGATTTTGCTTTTTCGCTGCACGAACTGAGCCAGAGCCCGCAAACGCTCAATCAGGACAGTGCCGCGATTGTCTTTTGCGTTGACGGCCACGCCGTCCTGCAAAAAAATGAGCAGCGGCTCTCGCTACGTCCGGGAGAATCCTGCTTTATTTCCGCCAATGAGTCACCGATAACGGTTGAGGGACAGGGACGTCTCGCTCGCGTATTTAACCGATAACTTGTTCCCCACACTGCCACTACCCGCACATCGCGTTTCACATTGCGGTGATAGTGAATTACGTGGTGGTTAATTGCTTGATAGTTACCTGCGTTTCGCGTTGAAAACGCGCATTTTTTTACTAAAGGATGAATAAAAATGAAGAAGTCGTTAGCCGCCGTAGGCGTTATTGTTGCTCTGGGTGCCGTCTGGACCGGCGCATCCTGGTACACCGGCAAGCAGTTGGCTCAGCAGATTGATGGTTTTACCGATACGCTGAATACTAAACTCAAGCAGTCCTACCCTAACGCAGGATTGAAAGTCGTCTATCGCGACTATCAGGGCGGTGTATTCAGCAGCACGCTGTCCTATGTTTTACAGACAGACGGCACAGCAAAAGGCGCCCAGTTCCTGGCATCCGGTGAAGAACTGGTCTTCAACGAAACGGTGTCTCACGGCCCATTCCCGCTGGCACATCTCAAGAAATTCAACCTGTTACCGGCAATGGGTTCTGTCCATACCGAGTTAGCCAACACGCCAGCCGTCAAAGCCTGGTTTGAGCTGACTAAAGACAAACCGTTCTTTACGGCGGAAACTCGCGTCGCTTACAACGGTGATACACAATCACTTGTTACGCTGGCACCGATTGACCACCAGTCGCCAGAACAGAAATTCTCTTTCAGCGGTGCGGAAGCCTTGGTGGATATCGGGCATGACCTGCGCAGCAGCAAGCTGGACACCACCATCAGCAGCGTGAAGATGGAAAGGAAAAATGCCTGGGGCCAGACAGAGAACGTCGATATCACCGATTTCTCCATTAAGGGAACCAATCAAAAAGGCAAATTCGATCTTGATTTAGGCGATGGCGCACTGACTCTTAAAGCGATGACGTTTACCGTAGAAGGTGGCGAACCCGTTACGTTGAACGATTTTTCTTTAAAAAGTAGCGCAACGGAAGATGACAAAAACCTGGCGGGCAACATGGCTGTGACGCTGGGCTCGTTAATCATCGGTGACCGCAATCTGGGTTCGGGTAACATAAACATGTCTATCTCACAGCTTGATGGCGCGGGCACCAAGCAATTCCTCACCGCCTATCAGGAAAAAGTGCAGAAGCTGTTACAGGATCCGGCCGCCATGGATCCCGACACGTATCAGCACGAAGTTGTCATGTCTGTTCTGCAATACCTGCCGCAGCTGTTGAAAGGCAACCCGAACATTGCTATCTCCCCGATCAGTTGGAAAAACAGCAAAGGTGAAGGGACGTTCACACTGGCGCTGGATTTAACCGATCCCTTGCAAAGCACGGATAAAGCCGCTGAATCAGCGGTATCTGACGAAGAAAAAATCATTCGTCAGTCGGTCAAAAAACTCGATGCCAAACTCAATCTGCCGCTGGATATGCTGACGGAATTAATGGTTCTGAGCGCCCCCAAAACGGCCAATGCGGAAGAGCAAAAACAGCTGGAGGACATGGCGAAACAGCAGGTTACCATGATGGCCGAGATGGGTCAGGAGAACCAGTTGAGCGTCACGAAAGACAACGCTATTACCAGCTCGCTGCACTATGCCGATGGTCAAATTGACTTCAACGGCAACAAAATTTCGCTGGCCGATTTCATCGCGCCTTATTTCTCCGTCCCAACGGAAGAAGGTGAAGAATCACAGCCTGGCGCGCAGGAAGAACCCGTTACACCACCCCCTGCGCAATAAGCCGACACACGGTAATATTACGTGCTAATACACACGGTGGCCGCCGTTCAGCCACCGTTTTTTCTGCCCGCCTCTTCAGTTTGATTTTGAGATTACGCCATGTCCGCGTTAAAACCCTTTCTGGAATCCCATCAGGCTGCGATCTACTTTGTTGCTGTGATAGCGGCGATGGCAACGGCCAGGGTGCTGCCGGAAACGGAGCAATGGGATGTCGTGATTAATCCGGCGCTGGCACTGATGCTGTTTGTCACGTTTCTACAAGTCCCGCTGACCACGATCGGAAAAAGCATCACGCAGCTCAGATTCATCGGCGCATTGCTCGTTGCCAACTTCATCGTGATTCCCTTGCTGGTCGCGGCGCTGTTACCCTTTCTCCCTGACGAGCCGCTGGTCAGGCTAGGCATCATACTGGTGTTACTCGCGCCGTGTATTGACTACGTGGTGACCTTCGCGCACGTGGGACGAGCTGATGCCGCACGCCTGCTGGCTGCAACGCCTATTTTACTGTTGCTGCAAATGCTGGCCTTGCCGTTCTACCTGACGCTGTTTCTCGGCAGCGACGCCGCCGGACTCGTCACCTTCGCGCTCTTTATCGACGCGTTTATCTGGCTGATTGCCGTGCCTTTAGCGCTGGCCGCGCTTCTGCAATGGTTGGCGGCACGTCAGCGCACGATGTCGGCATTGTCGGATGGATTGGGCTATCTTCCCGTCCCGGCTACCGCGCTGGTGCTGTTTATCGTGGTTGCGGCGGTGATTCCACAATTGCGCGCCAGTTGGACGTCAGTACTGCTTGCGATACCGTTTTACCTACTCTTCGCGCTACTGGCACCGCTACTCGGCTGGTTCACTGGTCGCGCGTTCCGATTGGATTCTACTGGCGGACGCGCCGTAGCCTTTAGTGCCAGCACGCGTAATTCTCTGGTTATCTTGCCGCTGGCGCTGGCTATACCGGGCGCGTTGCCGCTCCTTCCCGCCGTCATCGTCAGCCAAACCTTGGTGGAACTGCTCAGCGAACTCATTTATATCCGTGTAATTCCTAAGTTGAACGCACGTGACACGGGGCAGGAAAAGCAATAACAGTTTGTTTTTGCTCAATGATTGTCCAGGGCGTTCGGGTTTCAGCGGTTACAATTGGCTATTTACCACGATTTCTTTTTATACTTTGTCGTACGAAAAACAGTAATCAGACAATAACATTATGATTGATTTACACCTGCCATTGACGGATATCCACCGCCATTTGGATGGCAATATCCGCGCCCAGAGTATTCTGGAGCTCGGACACCAGTACAATGTCACGTTACCTGCCCGCGATCTTGAAGCGCTTCGCCCTCACGTTCAGGTCACCCAAAATGAGCCTGATCTGGTAAGCTTTTTACAAAAACTCGACTGGGGCGTGGCTGTGCTCGGTTCACTGGACGCCTGTCGCCGCGTTGCTTATGAGAACGTTGAAGATGCCGTGAAAGCCGGATTAGATTACGCAGAACTGCGTTTCTCTCCCTACTATATGGCGATGAACCATAAGCTTCCGGTTGCTGGCGTGGTTGAAGCGGTGATCGACGGCATTACTGCGGGCTGCCGTGATTTCGATACCGACATTCGCCTGATTGGCATCATGAGCCGGACATTCGGCACCGAGGCGTGTCAACAAGAGCTGGACGCCCTGCTGTCCCAGCGTGACCACATCATCGCACTCGATCTGGCTGGCGATGAGCTGGGGCACCCTGGTGCGTTATTCACGTCCCATTTCCGACAGGCTCGCGATGCCGGCTGGCACATCACCGTTCACGCAGGTGAAGCGGCTGGGCCGGAAAGTATCTGGCAGGCGATTAATCATCTGGGGGCGGAGCGTATCGGACACGGCGTGACCGCCATTATCGATCCGCATCTGATGACACACATGGCAGAACAGGGAATCGGGATTGAATCCTGCCTGACATCCAACATTCAGACCAGTACGGTGGAATCTCTGGATAAGCACCCGCTCATCCACTTCCTGCGTTATGAAATCCCCGCCACTATCAATACGGATGATCCGGCAGTTCAGGGCATAGAGATCCGCCACGAATATGAGATCGCCGCACCACTTGCTGGCCTGACAGCGGTAGAAACCCGTAAAGCGCAGGAAAATGGTCTGAATATTGCGTTTATCAGCGAGCAGGAAAAACAGCAACTACGTGAAAAGGTTCTGCGGAAACGCGGCGCTGCCTGATAACGTCATATCAATGTGCATGAAGAAACGGCTAACAAAGGTTAGCCGTTTGACATAATTTTGTTTCCAATGGGTTACAGAATTCAGTCGCTAGGGGTCGCAGAGGAATGGTGTGAACTAATCAACCACTGTTTCTGCTTCACGTCCCAGATGTAGTTACAAACGATTGTGACAAGTGATGGCGACAAAGCAAAACGCCCCTGGCCTTACACAGACCGGGGGCGTTTTGTATGTCAGAGAGACCGATAATCCCTTACTGATGAGGCTCCTGTTCCTTGTGTAGCCGTTTAGCATAACGCTGAGCCAATGCGGCGCACACCATCAGTTGGATTTGATGGAAAATCATTAACGGTAGCACCATCGCCCCCACCGCTGCGGCAGGAAATAGCACGTTAGCCATCGGGATCCCATTCGCCAGGCTTTTCTTCGAACCACAGAACACGATGGTTATTTCATCCGCGGTGTTAAAGCCCAACTTGCGGGCAGCCAGCGTATTTACCACCAGCACAATCGCTAACAGCACCATCGAACAACCCACGACTGCGAGCAATGACCAGAAATTGATTTGTCCCCAAATGCCTTGCACAACCGCCTCACTGAAAGCGACATACACCACCAAAAGAATGGATGACCGGTCAGTGATATTAATCAGCTTACGGTGGCGATCGACCCAGCCAGCTATCAACGGACGAGACAGATGGCCAATCACGAAAGGCACCATCAACTGCATGATAATGGAACCGATAGCATGCAGCGTATCCGTTTCTCCGCCCTGCGTGTGCATCAACAAACCGACCAGAATCGGCGAAAGAAACACGCCTAAAATACTGGATGCAGATGCACTACAGATCGCCGCCGCCACATTGCCGCCAGCCATCGAGGTATACGCAATAGCCGACTGCACCGTTGCAGGGAGCGCACACAAATAGAGGAAGCCAAGATATAACGTCGGCGTCAGCACCACCGGTGACAGCAGACTCATGCCGATGCCCAGCAGCGGAAACAGAATAAACGTGCTGGCAAATACCACCAGATGCAAACGCCAATGCCCCATACCGGCGGTAATCGCTTCACGCGACAGCTTCGCGCCGTGCATAAAGAACAGCAGAGCAATCGCCGCTGTTGTCAGATTTTCAAAGAAAACCTTCGCGATGCCTTGAGCAGGAAGAACCGATGCCGTCGCCACGACCAGAATCAAAACCAATAAGAACTTATCAATGCGTAACCGTTGTAACCACCCCATGCCTGACACCTTTCCCCTAGCCTGTTATCGATCTACTTCACACTCTAACAAGACGGGCGACCCGAAGATCGCCCAAAAACAGTAGCCTACGGCGATCCTAAGCTCGCCTGTTTAAACAAACCGTTAACTATCTGGAATAAAACGCAATAAATCTAGCTATTTTTCAGCGTAACGGCCTTTTTCTGCTCATGAGAAAGCAGCCCCAGTTCGATGAGTTCCATCACCTGAATGGCCTGATGTACGCTGACGGGGTTTTCTCCCTTACCGAGCAGCGCATCGCGCACGGCAGCGTAGTACGCCGGATAGTTACCCGGAATCGTGGCGATCGTTTGCTCCGCCATGATGCCGTCGTGCGATAACGTCAGCACACCATCACGTTTATCCTGTCCCCAATCGGCCAGCGGCGGACGTTCACCCGCTTTCAGACGATCTTCCTGTGGATCGAGGCCATATTTGACAAAACTGCCGCGTGTGCCATGCACGGTATAGCGGGCAGAGGCCGCCGCCACCAGCATGCTGGCGTGCAGGACAACCCGACGTTGCGGGTAAATCAGCGTCGCATGGAAATAATCTGTGGCCTTACTGCCCGGCCTTAGCTGCGCCATATCCACCTGAATCGCTACCGGCAAGCCAAACAGCTCCAGCGCCTGATCCAACAAATGTGGCCCCAGATCGTACCAGATCCCGCTGCCTTCGCTGCCATCTTCACGCCAGCGCTGACGTACTTCAGGACGGAAACGATCGAAATGTGATTCCATGTACACCACATTCCCTAGTGTTCCCGCTGACAGTAGCTGCTTCAGCGTCAGAAAATCGCTGTCCCAGCGGCGGTTATGGAAAACAGAAAGCACCTTTCCGACCCGTTCAGCCGCCACACCCAGCTCATAGGTTTGTGACAACGTCACTGTGAAAGGTTTATCGACAACAACATGCTTACCCGCCTCCAGCGCCTGTTTCGCCAGCGGGAAATGCGTGTCATTAGGGGTAGGAATAACAATGAGGTCAATATCGGGATCGTTAAACAACGCCTGAGGGGTTTTCTCTACTCGCAGATTGGCCCAATCCGCATGCACTTTTTCAGCACTGCTGCTAGACACAGCCACCAGCTCCATACCTGCCGTACCGGCAATCAACGGCGCGTGGAATGTCTTACTGGCATAACCATAGCCCAGCAGCCCAACACGAACGGTCTCACTCATGACGATTCCCCTTAGCGTAGTTTGACTTTGTGATTTCTCACTCAGTATATACTCGTCATCCGCCAGATTGCAGAGAGGGATAAGAGTCAGGGGAATCTGATTCGTTAGCCGCCTACGGCATTGGGCATCCGCTCTCCCCACGCTACGGGCAACGTTTTGGCTGCCGGATAGTTGATTTCACTGCTGCGACGACGGAAATCACTGGGGCTGACGCCGACTCGCTTACGGAACACCCGTGAAAAATAGAGCTGGTCGTCATACCCCACCACGCGGCCAATGTTGGCGATAGATTCCTGCGTCGTCTGCAATAGCAGTTTGGCGCGAATCACGCGCTGATCTTCACGCCAGCGTAGGATATTAATCCCCACCTGCTCGCGGAACAGATGCGCCAGCCGCGACGGCGATAAGCAAACGTGCCGCGCCACTTCATCAATACGCAGTTCACCAGCCAGATTGCTGGTAATAAACTGGCAGGCTTCTATTACGCGCGGATCCATAATCTTCTGCGGGCTCTGTGGGTCTTCTTCCATCGCTCTGAGCAACAGACGCTCCAGCAGATTCATGCCTAGCTCTTCGGAAAAACGCCGCCCGGAACGCTGCGTCTGCTCAATATTGGCAAATAGCCTGTCGAACTCCAGCAGCAGTTGATTATTCGGCAGACTCATGCGGCCAATACCGCTGCTTTTGGTATGCCACTCCAGCCAATCTGCCCAATAGGCGCGCGGGCGAAAATAGACCCAGCGGTGATACCAGCAGTCGCTGCTCGGTGAGCGACCATAAAAATGCTTCGATTTCGGTGGGAACAACAGCAGATCGCCAGGATTACAGAAAAAAGTCTCATCGCCATCAAAGACCTGTCCTTGTCCTTTCATGGTGAGATTAATGATGTAGCCTTTCATCCCATCGGGGCGATCGATAAAGAAGTCGAGCGGCCCTTCTGCCAGAATCGGCGTCAGGCCTGCCACGAGGTAAGCGTTGAACGAATATCCCGGCAGCAGCGGATTAGGCTGAGATTCATGCGCCATACGGTGATACATCGAGCCTCCGGTACACGCTAATTATGAGAGAAATAGGAGAGAACGCGGCAGGCTTACTCACCTGCCGCACGGGCATTTATACCGTTTTCTTCGCCAGCTGTTTGTAGCGGTCAAAGATAACCGCCGCCAGCAGAATCAGACCGCGCACCACATACTGGGCAAACGGAGAGATATTCAGCAGGTTCATTGCGTTCTCCACCGTCCCCAAAATCAGCACGCCAGCCACCACGTAAGAAATTTTACCGATCCCGCCTTTCAGCGACACGCCGCCCAGCACACAAGCAGAAATCACAATCAACTCATACCCGATGGAGGTCATTGGCTGGCCGCTGGTCATACGCGAGGCCAGAATGATCCCCGCGGCGGCGGAGACTAAACCGGACAAAGCGAAAATGATAATCTTGGTACGCACAACCGGCACCCCGGCCAGACGCGCCGCTTCTTCATTGCCCCCAATCGCCAGAGTATTACGGCCAAAGGTGGTTTTGTTCAGCAGCAGGCCAAACACAATCATGCAACCAATGGTGATCCAGATTGGCGCAGGCAAACCCAACCAGTTGGCATAGCCCAGCGCGAAGAAACGCTCATCTTCAATCCCTACCGCTTTACCGTCGGAAATGATGTACGCCAGCCCGCGCGCAATCTGCATGGTCGCCAACGTGGTGATCAACGCGTTAATCTTCAAACGGGCAATAACAAAACCGTTGAGCAAGCCGAACGCCACGCCCAGCAGCAGCCCGGCACTGACACCGATCCACAGGCTTTCGCTGATATTGATCACCACCGCCGTGGCCACCCCTGCGCAGGCAATGATGGAGGCCACCGACAGGTCGAAATCACCAGAAGCCAGACAGAACAACATCCCGCAGGCCACCATACCGGACATGGAGATTGCCAGCCCCAGCCCTTTCATATTGATAAACGTCGCGAAATTCGGGACAAATATCGCACAGCCAAGAAACAGCACGGCAAAAACCACCAGCATGCCGTAGTTATCCCAAATGCGGGATAACCCCGAACTGCCGGTCTTCTTCTCTGAGGTTGCAGACGTAACCGTTGACATTATTTTGCTCCTTCGCGGTCAGGCAACCGCAGATTCGATATCGGGGGTTCGTAACATCGCCAGACTGAGCACCTTCTGCTCCGTGGCATCGCCATGCAGCAGTTCGCCGGAGACGGCACCTTCGCGCATAACAATGATCCGATCGGCCAGCCCAAGCACTTCTGGTAAATCGCTGGAGGCAAACAGCACCGCGATCCCCTGATTCGCCAGTTCATAGATGACATGATAAATTTCGTGCTTCGCGCCGACGTCGATGCCGCGCGTAGGTTCATCAAGCAAAATGACTTTCATCTCTTCAGACAGCCAGCGCCCAAGAATGGCTTTCTGCTGGTTTCCGCCGGAAAGATTCATAATCAGCTGTTCATCGGACGGCGTTTTGATGTTCAACGCGTCAATACGCTGCGCAGCGTTATCCGCTTCCCACTGATTATTAATAATAAAACCGGCTTTCAGGCTTTTACGCCTCGCACTGATATTGATGTTGTCACGCACCGAATGCACCGGAATGATACCGTCCGCCTTACGATCCTCCGGGCAGAGCATCACGCCCTGACGAATCGCATCGATCGGGGAATTCACCACCAGCGGCTTACCATCCAGCAGCACCTGACCGCCGGTGATTTTGGTCGCCCCAAACAACCCTTTCATCAGTTCGCTACGGCCCGCCCCTACCAGACCAAATAACCCGACAATTTCCCCCTGCTTGACGTTCAGAGAGACCGTGGATTTCACACCTGGCGCTTTGACGTCTTTCAGCGTCAAACGCGCTTCGCCGTGCGGACGCGGCGCATAACCATAGATATCCCCCAGATTACGCCCCACCATCGCCTGTACCAACGACTCATGGTTCACCTGCTGCATATCGTCAAACGTGCGCACATAGCGGCCATCTTTAAACACGGTAATGGCATCGCTCAGTGCAAAAATTTCTTCCATCCGGTGCGAAACATACAAAATGACCCGGCCTTCGCTGCGTAATTCTTTAATCACACGGAAAAGCTGCTCGATTTCACGGGCAGACAGCGAACTGGTCGGTTCATCAAAAGCGATAATTTTGGCGTTGCGGGCTAGCGCCTTGGCGATTTCCACCATCTGCCATTGCCCGATGGACAGGTATTTCAGCGGCGTATCAGGATCGATATCCAATCCCAAATGCTGTAGCTGGAGCCTGGCTTCATAACGCAGCAGCGAGTAGTTCACCATGCCGTATTTATGCGGCAGTTGCCCCAGATAGATGTTCTCAGCGACCGTCATTTCCGGCACCAGATGCAGTTCCTGATAAATGATGGCAACCCCTGCATTCAGGGCGTCCATCGTGTGAGTAAACTGCACCGGTTTACCCTGAATATGAATTTCACCCGCGGACGGTGAATAGTTGCCGCTCAGGATCTTTAACAGCGTTGATTTGCCCGCCCCATTTTCCCCCATCAATGCATGGATCTGGCCGGCATGGCAGGAAAAACTGATATCCGAAAGCGCCTTAACACCGGGAAATTCTTTGCCAATCCCATGAAACGACAAATAGGGTGACTGTGCTGTCATGTCGGTTTCCTCATAACGATGCAGGTAGCGCGCGGATAACGTCGATCAGCAAAGGATCGAGATACCGGGGGCGACCACGGTGCGAGGCATCCCTGCGGAAACCTCATCACCGTGTTTCCCCCTATAAAATGCAAACGCATTTTAAATGCCACTTGTGGCAGCCCGAGAGGGCGTAAACCCACGCTTAAGTGAACAACATTACGATTACATCAGGCCTTTTTTCTCCAGTTCGACCTTAAAGTTGTCACGCGTGATCAGCACCACATCGGTCACTTCGGTGAATTTCTCCGGCTCTACGCCCTTGGTGACCCAGTCATTCAGCATCTGGATACTCTTGTAGCCGTGAATATCCGGGCTTGGCAGCAGTGAGCCAAAGAAGCCTGTCGCCTGACCTTTGGACAGCTCGCTGACCGCATCCACGCCGTTGATACCGATACCAATCACGTTTTCGGCTTTAAAGCCCTGACCTTCCGTTGCACGCACGCCACCCAGCACGGTGTTGTCGTTCATGCCGATAATCAGCCAGTTTTTCACACCGGGGTGCTGAACCAGCATGGAGTTGGCGGCATCAAACGCGCCGGGGATATCGTTAGATTTGGTCGGCACCTGATAGATCTGTTTTTCCGGGAAGCCAGCGGCTTTCAACGCATCCATAGAACCAGAGGTACGGCGACGCGCGGTGTCCAGTTCGTTCGCGGTAATTGCCATCACGGCCGTTTCATCCACTTTCCAGCCGCGTTTGTTCATTTCTTTATACAGTTCCTGCCCCTGGCGCTCACCAATCTTGGTGGCAGCCATCATCACCAGCGGTACCGTGTCCATCGGCTGGCCTTTGGCGTTCACGAACTGATCGTCAACCGCAATCACTTTCAGATCGTAGCTGCGTGCTTTCGCCATAATGGCAGGCCCCAGCTTCGGATCGGGCGTACAGATAACGAAACCTTTTGCTCCGCTGGCCGCCAGGCTGTCAATCGCGTTCAGGGTCTTTTCCCCATCGGGAACCGCAATTTTTATCACGTCAAAACCGAGATCTTTTCCTGCTTTATCAGCGAATTTCCATTCGGTCTGGAACCAGGGTTCTTCCGGCTGTTTCACCAGAAATCCCAGCTTTACGTTCTCAGCCATAGCTGATTGTGACATAACCGCAGCCAACCCGATTGCTGCCAGCGCCTTAGTGAATTTATGCATGATGTTCTCCGGTGTAATTATCTTTTCATTCGCCAGCAACGCCGACATGCGTTCACGTTGTGGGTAAGGGTTTTCCGGTCTGGATAAAGGAAAAACACAGACTTAGCGCAATCCTTTACTCAGTAGCATTCAGACGCTTTATGTTTTAGTCGTTATTTCCGGTTCGAATATAGAGCTTTATCACATCCCGGAACAATGACAGGTTTGTGCATACATTTAGCAATTTTAACCAATCATTAACCTTTGACGGGCTTCACAAAATGGCTGCGGGCGACAGAAAAATACATACTTCCAGCTAACCGCTCCTAACCGCCTCTTCCTGTCCCTGCCTATCGTAAACACCAACGATCTCGGATTAATGAGGAGCAAAGCATGAGCGCGGGCGCTATTACGATTGGCCTCGACTTCGGCAGTGATTCGGTACGCGCCTTAGCCGTTGACTGCCAAAGCGGGCAAGAGTTGGAAACAGAAGTGGTCTACTATCCCCGCTGGCGCGAAGGTAAATATTGTCAGCCGGCCAACAACCAGTTCCGACACCATCCGCTGGACTATATTGAATCGCTGGAACAGGCAATTAAGGTGGTGGTTTCCCGCCTGACGAACGAACAGCGCCAACACATCATCGGCATCGGCGTGGATTCGACCGGGTCGACCCCCGCCCCCATTGATGAACAGGGTCAGATCCTCGCGCTGCGCCCCGAGTTTGCCAACAATCCCAATGCCATGTTCGTGCTGTGGAAAGACCACACGGCAATAGAAGAAGCGGAAGCCATTAATACACTGTGCCGAAGCGGCCAATTCCCGGATTACACCCGTTATATCGGTGGCGTTTACTCGTCCGAATGGTTCTGGGCCAAAATCCTGCATGTCTCGCGTGAAGATGCCGCGGTGCGTCAGGCGGCCGTCTCCTGGATAGAACTGTGCGACTGGGTGCCCGCCCTGCTTTCCGGTACGCAGGCACCTGCCGATATCCGCCGTGGTCGATGCAGCGCCGGGCATAAATCACTCTGGCACCCAAGCTGGGGCGGACTGCCGCCGAAAGACTTTCTGCATGCGCTCGATCCCTGCCTGACCGAGAAATTGCAGTACCCGCTGTTTACCGATACCTGGACTGCCGAACAGCCAGTCGGCACGATTACCGCAGAGTGGGCGCAGCGTCTCGGCATTCCCGAGACAGTCATCCTGGCGGGCGGCGCGTTTGACTGCCACGTCGGCACCGTCGGCGCAGGCGCACAGCCTTATACGCTGGTTAAAGTAATTGGCACCTCCACCTGCGACATTCTGATCGCCGACGACGCACGCATTGCCGATCGCACCATCGCCGGTATCTGCGGACAAGTCGACGGCAGCGTTGTTCCCGGCTATATCGGCCTCGAAGCGGGACAGTCCGCCTTCGGTGATATGTACGCCTGGTTTGGGCGGCTGCTGGGCTGGTCATTACAGGAAGCGGCGAAAGACTATGCCGAACAAGGTCATCCCGAACTCAAAACGTCATTACAGGCGATGGAAGCCACACTGCTGGAACGGCTTACCCGTCGCTGGGCAGAAAACCCCACGCTGGATCACTTACCTGTCGTGTTGGACTGGTTTAACGGCCGCAGAACGCCGTTCGCCAATCAGCGGCTCAAAGGCGTGATCACCGATCTCAATCTGGGCACCGATGCCCCCACGCTGTTCGGCGGCTTTATTGCCGCGACGGCCTTTGGCGCGCGCGCGATTATGGAATGCTTTGAAAATCAGGGAGTCCCCGTCGAGAACGTGCTGGCACTGGGCGGCATCGCGCGGAAATCCCCCGTCATCATGCAGGTATGCACTGATGTGATGAATCGCCCTTTGCAGATCGTTGCCTCCGATCAGTGCTGTGCGCTCGGCGCGGCGATCTTTGCCGCCGTCGCCGCTGGCGTTCACGACGATATCCCAACGGCACAGCAGCATATGGCCAGCGGCATAGAACGCACCTTAATGCCTGACAGCCAGCGCGTTGCCCGTTATCAGCAGCTTTATGAACGCTATCAGCAGTGGTGCCGCCTCGCGGAACCTGCCTATAGCCCAACGTCTACGGCAAAAAACTAATTTTTATCCCTCTGGGATCACGTTACAGGAGTCATCATGGATCATTTTAAGCAGCTTGAAGTCTGGTTCGTCATCGGTAGCCAGCACCTCTACGGGCCGGAAACGTTACGTCAGGTAAAAGAGAACGCGGAAAAGGTCGTCGCTGGGTTAAATCAACAGGCTAATCTGCCGGTTAAGCTGGTGCTGAAGCCGCTGGTGAAAACACCGGATGAAATTCTGGCGCTGTGTCGCGATGCCAACTATCAAGATAACTGTATTGGCCTGCTGACCTGGCTACATACTTTTTCGCCAGCCAAAATGTGGATTGGCGGCCTGAGCGTACTCAGTAAACCCCTGCTGCAATTCCACACCCAGTTCAATGCCGAAGTGCCGTGGGACACTATGGACATGGATTTTATGAACCTGAATCAGACCGCACACGGCGGACGCGAATTTGGTTTCATCGGCGCCCGGATGCGGCAGGCGCATCAGGTTGTCGTCGGCCACTGGCAGGATAAGAACGCCCATGTCCGTATCGGGAAATGGATGCGGGTTGCTGCTGCCATTCAGGAAAGCAAACAGCTGAAGGTCGCGCGCTTTGGTGACAACATGCGTGAAGTCGCGGTCACCGAAGGCGATAAAGTCGGTGCACAAATTCAATTCGGTTATTCCGTCAGCGCCTGGGGACTGGGTGATTTAACCGCCGTGGTTGATGCGGTATCCAAAGGCGATATCAATGCGCTGGTCGACGAATACGAAGCCAGCTATCAGTTAACGGATGCGGTGAAGCTCAACGGCGCTAATCGCCAGAATCTGCTGGATGCGGCACAGATTGAACTCGGGATGACGCGTTTTCTGGAACAAGGTGGCTATCACGCGTTCACCACCGATTTTGAAAATCTGTATGGCTTGAAGCAACTGCCGGGGCTGGCGGTACAGCGCCTGATGCAACAGGGCTATGGATTCGGTGGCGAAGGTGACTGGAAAACCGCCGCGCTGCTGCGCATCATGAAAGTGATGGCTGGGGGGCTGTCAGGTGGGACGTCCTTCATGGAGGACTACACCTATAACTTCCAAAACGGTAACGATCTGGTCGTCGGTTCCCACATGCTGGAAGTCTGCCCCACCATTGCGAAGGAACAGAAGCCGATTCTGGATGCGCAATACCTGGGTATTGGTGGCAAAGCCGACCCTGCTCGTCTGATTTTCTCTACGCCAGCAGGCCCATCACTCAACGCTAGCGTGATCGACATGGGCGACCGTTTCAGAATGCTGGTAAATTTGGTCGATACGATCGAACAACCGCACCCACTGCCGAAATTACCGGTTGCCCGTGCCATCTGGAAAGCGCAGCCGTCGCTGGAAGTGGCGGCGGAAGCCTGGATTCTGGCTGGCGGTGCGCACCACACCGTCTTTAGCCAGGCGTTGGATCTCGAACACATGCGGCTCTACGCGCAAATGCAGAATATTGAGCTGTTGGTGATCGACAACGAAACCCGCCTCCACGAATTCAAAGATGCGCTGCGCTGGAACGAGGTGTACTACAAGCTGTGTAGCCGCTAGACGCTAATATCAGGGGCAGTTGACGTCTACGCTGCCCCGTTATCGTCACCCATCATTCACGCTACGGTTTGCCATCATGCTGCCGCCCACCGTTGCCTTAAACGTCATCATATTTCCTGTCAATCCATTATTTTTCATTTTCATTTGTTTGTTGTTGAAAAATAAGCGTACTTTATTACATCGCCCTCTAGACAGGTTGTGCCGCTTGCATATACTTAGTCATCTCAACCACATAACTATTAGACCAATCACCATGACCGTTCATGACTATTTGCTCAAATTCAGGAAAGTCAGCTCAACAGAAAGTCTGGAAAAACTCTTTGATCACCTCAATTATTCTCTGACAGATAGTCAGGAAATCATCAACATGTATCGTGCTGCGGATCATCGGCGGGCTGAGCTGGCATCCGGCGGGCGTTTATTCGATATCGGCTGTGTGCCAAAATCCGTCTGGCATCACGTCCTGTAGCCATAAAGTGTTATCAGCGATAAAAAGAATAATTATGCAATAATTTCCTTCCGGGCTATTGCTCAGAACAGGCCCTGCGTGGTTGTCTGACAACCCGGCGTTTCTCTTATTTACGAGACGTTACCCTTTCGCCCCTTGCAGGGGACATCGATAACCCTACTTTGGGTATGTTGTCGAAAACCCGACAATGCCTGATAATAGTCCGGTTTTGTTTTGTAGGCACCGTAATGACCGAATACGCATTGCTCTTTGTTAGCATCCTTCTGGTAAATAATTTCGTCTTAGTGAAGTTTCTTGGGCTGTGCCCCTTTATGGGCGTGTCCAAAAAGCTCGAGACGGCAATTGGCATGGGCATGGCGACCACGTTCGTCATGACTGTCGGCTCCATGTTTTCCTGGCTGGTCAACGAATTTATTCTCGTTCCGCTCGATATTCTCTATTTGCGCACCATGGCATTTATTCTGGTGCTCGCCGTGGTAGTGCAGTTCTCCGAGATGTTCGTGCGTAAAGTCAGCCCTGAGCTGTATCGTCTGCTGGGGATTTTCCTGCCGCTGATTACCACCAACTGCGCTGTACTTGGCGTTGTTCTGCTTAATATCAATCTGTCGCACGGCTTCCTGCAATCGACGATTTATGGCTTTGGCGGTGCCGCAGGCTTCTCGCTGGTGATGGTACTCTTCGCCGCCATTCGCGAGCGCCTCGCCGTGTCGGATATTCCTGCGCCGTTCCGGGGGTCGTCTATCGCGCTGATCACCGCCGGCCTCATGTCGCTGGCGTTTATGGGCTTTACCGGACTGGTGAAATTCTGATGACCGCAATCTGGATTGCCATTGCGGCATTAAGCGCTCTCGCGCTGGCATTTGGTCTGGTGCTCGGCTACGCCTCCCGTCGGTTTGAAGTCGAAAACGATCCGATCGTGGAAGAAGTGGAAGCCATGCTGCCACAAAGCCAGTGCGGCCAGTGCGGCTACCCTGGCTGTCGGCCTTACGCCGAAGCGGTCGCACTAAATGGGGAAAATATTAATAAATGCGGCCCCGGCGGCGAAGCGATGATGTTGAAGCTGGCTGAAAAGCTCAACGTCGATCCACAGCCGCTGGAGGGCGATGCCGACGTTCAAGCGCCCGCACGCCACGTTGCCTGGATCGACGAAAGTAACTGCATCGGCTGCACCAAGTGCATTCAGGCCTGCCCGGTTGATGCCATCATCGGCAGTACCAAAGCGGTACACACCGTCGTGAGCGATTTATGTACCGGCTGCGATCTCTGCGTCTCCCCTTGCCCGACGGACTGTATCGAATTACGTCCTATCGCTCCGACTCCCGCTAACTGGAAATGGGATCTCGATACGATTCCAGTACGCGTTATTCAAGTAGAACGCCATGCTTAAGCTGTTTTCCGCCTTTAGAAAAGACAGAATCTGGGATTTCGACGGAGGCATTCATCCGCCGGAAATGAAGACGCAGTCCAGCCAGACGCCGCTGCGTCACATTCCGCTGCCAGAACAGTTCATTATTCCGCTCAAGCAGCATCTTGGCCCAGAAGGCGAGATCTGCGTCAGCATCGGCGATAAAGTTCTGCGCGGCCAGCCGCTGACGCGAGGAAAAGGCCGCACGTTGCCCGTTCACGCCCCAACGTCAGGCACGGTGAATGCGATCCGCCAACACACCACGGCGCACCCTTCTGGCCTGTCTGAACTCAGTATTATTATTGTGCCGGATGGCGACGATCGCTGGTGTGAACGTCAGACCTTGATGGATTATCGCGCACAGAGCACCGATACCCTGCTTGCTCACCTGCATCAGGCTGGCATCGCGGGACTGGGCGGCGCAGGGTTCCCTACCGCGGCCAAGTTACAAGGCGGAATGCGCGGGATTGAAACCCTGATCATCAACGGCGCAGAGTGTGAACCCTATATCACCGCAGACGATCGACTCATGCAGGAGCACGCAGAGGAGATTATTCAGGGCGTCGAGATTCTGTCATTCCTGTTGCAGCCAAAACGTATTCTGTTCGGAATCGAAGATAATAAGCCAGAAGCGATTGCCGCCCTGCGGTTGGCCTTGGGTAAACGCAGCGACATGCAGTTGCGCGTCATCCCAACCAAGTATCCGTCAGGCGGTGCCAAGCAGCTCACCAAAATTCTGACCGGCAAAGAGGTTCCGTTCGGTAAACACTCCGCCGCGATTGGCGTGTTAATGCAGAACGTCGGTACAGCCTTCGCCATCAAACGTGCCGTGATCGACGGCGAACCGCTCACCGAGCGCGTGGTGACGCTAACCGGTGAAGCCTTGCGTCAGCCCGGTAACGTGTGGGCGCGGCTGGGCACACCAGTACGTCACCTGCTCAAACAGGGGGGCTTCCATGTCAACAAGCAACCGATGGTGGTGATGGGCGGTCCGTTGATGGGCTTTACCCTGCCGTCGCTGGATGTGCCGATCGTCAAAATCAGCAACTGTCTACTCGCGCCATCGCATGCGGAAATGGAGCCGGTTGCCGAAGAGCAATCCTGCATTCGCTGTAGCAAATGTGCCGACGCCTGTCCGGCGGGGCTTTTGCCACAGCAGCTTTACTGGTTCAGCCGTGGGCAGGAACACGAGAAAGCCCGCAATCACCATTTGTTTGACTGCATCGAGTGTGGTGCCTGTGCTTACGTCTGTCCTAGCAATATTCCGCTGGTGCAGTATTACCGTCAGGAAAAAGCCGAAATTCGGGCCATCGACGAAGAGGCACAGCGTGCCGCGCAGGCCAAAGTACGTTTTGATGCTAAACAGGCTCGCCTGGAGCGAGAAAAAGCCGCTCGCGAACTACGCCATAAACAGGCTGCGGCTGGCGTCTCCACCACGGATAAAGATGCCGTTCAGGCGGCGCTGGAGCGTGTGCGCCGCAAGCAAACCACAGCCACAGAGATCGGGGCGCCAATCGCGATTACGCCCGATGCACAGCCCGATAACCGCGCCGCCATCGCCGCGCGGGCTGCCCGCAAGGCATTCGTACGCGAAGAACAGTTACGTGAAGAACGGACGCAGCAGGAAACCCCAACAGCCGAGCTTGACCCACGTAAAGCCGCGGTAGCCGCCGCACTTGAGCGCGTTAAAGCGCGCAAGGCAGCCCAACAGACCGCGGAAAATGCGGAAGTCCCCGTTTCATCCGTTGCTCCTGACGTGATTGCCGAGCCTGTTACCACCGTTGAAGCACAAGAGCCTGAAGATCCACGCAAAGCTGCCGTGGCTGCGGCCATCGCTCGCGTTAAAGCCCGCAAGGCTGCACAGCAGACCGCGGAAAATGCGGAAGTCCCCGTTTCATCCGTTGCTCCTGACGTGGTTGCCGAGCCTGTTACCGCCGTTGAAGCACAAGAGCCAGAAGATCCACGTAAGGCTGCCGTGGCTGCGGCCATCGCTCGCGTTAAAGCCCGTAAAGCCGCGCAGGCATCGTCATATCAAGAGGAATAAATGGCTTTTAGAATTGCGAGTTCCCCGTTTACACATAATCAGCAGCGCACACAGCGCATCATGCTGTTGGTCATTCTGGCCTGTCTGCCTGGCATGCTGGCGCAGGTCTATTTCTTTGGCTACGGCAACCTGATTCAGGTCGGTCTGGCATCAGCCACCGCGCTTATCGCGGAGGGTGTGACACTGTCACTCAGAAAATTCGCCGTGCGCACTACGCTGGCTGACAATTCCGCACTATTGACTGCCGTATTGCTCGGCATCAGCCTGCCGCCGCTTGCTCCGTGGTGGATGGTGGTCATGGCAACCGTCTTCGCCATCATTATCGCTAAACAGCTGTATGGCGGCTTAGGGCAAAACCCCTTTAACCCCGCGATGATTGGCTATGTAGTGCTGCTGATCTCGTTCCCGGTTCAGATGACGAGCTGGCTGCCACCTGTGCCGCTGCAAACCATTTCCGTCGGTTTCCATGATGCGCTCGTCATCATTTTTACCGGACACACACCTGACGGACATACCATGCAGCAATTAATGCACAACGTTGATGGCATCAGTCAGGCTACCCCGCTGGATACGTTTAAAACCAGCCTGCGCTCCGGCCAAACGCCACAGGGCATTCTGCAACAGCCGATGTTTGCGCAATCGCTGTCAGGCATTGGCTGGCAGTGGGTGAATATCGGTTTTCTCATCGGCGGGCTGTTTTTGCTGATGCGCGGTACCATTCGCTGGCATATTCCGGTCAGTTTCCTGCTGTCGCTGATGTTCTGCGCCTCACTAAGCTGGTTCATCGCGCCGGAGAAATTCGCTCCGCCGATGCTGCATCTGCTGTCCGGCGCCACCATGCTCGGTGCTTTCTTCATTGCGACCGATCCGGTTACCGCGTCAACCACAAACCGTGGCCGTTTGATTTTTGGGGCGCTGATTGGGTTACTGGTTTGGCTAATTCGGACCTACGGTGGCTACCCGGACGGCGTCGCGTTTGCCGTTCTGTTGGCAAACATCACCGTGCCGCTGATTGACTATTACACCAAGCCACGCGCTTACGGCCACCATCGCTGAGGAGACGCCCATGATAACTACAATGCGCCGCCACGCGACAACACTGGCCCTGTTTGCCGCGTTCACTACCGCCGTCACTGCCGTGGTAAACATGCTGACGGAACCCACGATCTCGCATCAGGCGATGTTGCAACAAAAAATGCTGTTGGATCAGGTGGTTCCCGCTGAGTTATACAATAGTGACATTCAAAAAGAGTGTTACATTGTCACTAATCCGGCATTAGGATCGTCAGCGCCGCATCGCGTATTTATCGCTCGTCAGAACGGAGAACCCGTTGCCGCCGCACTGGAAAGTACCGCGCCGGATGGCTATTCTGGTGCCATTAGGCTGCTGGTCGGTGCCGATTTTCATGGCAAGGTACTTGGTGTCCGCGTCACCGAGCACCATGAAACGCCGGGGCTGGGTGACAAAATCGAAGTACGAATTTCTGACTGGATCACCCGCTTCAGTGGACAAACGGTACAGGGTGAACAGGATGCTCGCTGGGCAGTGAAGAAAGAAGGCGGAATGTTTGATCAATTCACTGGAGCCACCATTACGCCACGCGCCGTCATTAATAGCGTAAAACGCAGCGCCCTTTACCTGCAAACGCTGCCGCCACAAATCAACACGCTGTCCGCCTGTGGAGAGACCCAATGAGTCAAACCAAAGCACTTTTCGTTGAAGGGTTATGGAAGAATAACTCGGCACTGGTTCAATTGCTGGGTCTTTGCCCCCTGCTAGCCGTGTCATCAACCGCGACTAACGCGCTGGGCTTAGGGCTGGCAACCACGCTGGTTCTCACCTGCACCAACATAGCCGTCTCTGCGCTACGCCGCTGGGTGCCAGCGGAAATCCGAATTCCCATTTATGTCATGATCATTGCCTCGGTGGTCAGCACCGTGCAAATGTTGATCAACGCCTATGCCTACGGTTTATATCAGTCTCTGGGGATCTTTATTCCGCTGATCGTGACGAACTGTATCGTCATCGGCCGTGCTGAAGCCTTCGCTTCCAAGCATGCGGTGTTCCCTTCTGCAATTGACGGCCTGGCAATGGGGCTGGGAGCCACCAGCGCGCTGGTGGTGCTCGGTTCTTTACGTGAAATTCTGGGCAACGGCACGCTGTTCGACGGCGCAGATTTGCTGCTGGGCAGTTGGGCTAAGTCGCTCCGCATCGAGGTTGTACACCTTGACTCCCCGTTCCTGCTGGCCATGCTGCCACCGGGCGCGTTTATCGGTCTCGGGCTGTTGCTGGCTGCGAAATATTTGATCGATGAGAAAATGAAACAACGCCGAGCCCGTGCTGCTCTCACCGAAGGGAAAACGGCGCCGGCAACCGATACCGTAGGGGAATCGCTGTGAACAAGGCCAAACGGATTGAGATCTTAACGCGATTGCGAGCCAACAATCCCCATCCCACAACAGAGTTAAATTTCAGCACGCCGTTTGAACTGCTCATTGCCGTCTTGCTTTCCGCACAGGCAACCGATGTCAGCGTCAACAAAGCAACGGCAAAACTCTATCCCGTCGCGAATACGCCAGAAGCCCTGCTCGAACTCGGCGTAGACGGCGTGAAAGAGTACATCAAGACCATCGGTCTGTTTAACAGCAAAGCGGAAAACGTCATCAAGACCTGCCGTTTGCTGTTGGAAAAGCATCAGGGACAGGTTCCTGAAGATCGTGCGGCGCTGGAAGCCTTACCCGGCGTAGGACGAAAAACGGCAAACGTCGTCCTGAATACCGCGTTTGGCTGGCCGACGATTGCCGTTGATACCCACATTTTCCGCGTCAGCAACCGCACAGGATTTGCGCCGGGTAAAAATGTTGAACAGGTAGAGGAAAAACTGCTGAAAGTCGTTCCGGCAGAATTTAAAGTCGACTGTCATCACTGGTTAATCCTGCATGGTCGTTACACCTGTATCGCACGCAAACCACGCTGTGGTTCCTGCCTGATTGAAGATTTGTGCGAATTTGGTGAGAAGATCGACGCCTAATCGATTCGGGGCTGGTGGAGCGCTACTCACCAGCACGATGATCCCACCCTGGCTTATCCCTGACTTTCTTGCAAACAGAATGTGTTACGCGATCCCTGCTCCCACGATCCAGATCCTCACAACCTTTTCTGGCACCTCCGCGCGTAAAAAGGCTGTATAAAAACACACATAACCACTATTTAAGGCTAATAAGTTATTTTTAATAGAAAATTTAGTGATTGAAAGTCACTTTTCGTGATTATATCGACAGTCATCTTATTGGGTATATTTGATCGATTTTTATACTCACTGCATATTTAATAATATGCAAAAGATTAAACCGCATATTCATTCATAGTTAATGATATAAACTTTATTTAAACTAAAAGGCAGATTATATCCCTTTTTAAAAAAAGAAAATACGAAAAACCAAGATAATTATTTGATGTGAAAGCAAGATATGAAATTAAACTCTGCATAACATTTGATTTATAGTTTTATCCGGCAATCAAATCCACTTGTAACAAAACATGTCAAATAGCTTGTCTGTCCGTAAAATAACGTCAATATAACGCCGTTTTTCCTCCCCATAACAATGAAAAGAGGTTGCAGTTTCACTGCCTCACTCTTGTTATTTTCTCGTTAAAAAAAACGAGATATGTAAAATCAGAGGTCTTTGTGTCAACAGCAAACAACAACAGCGAATCCACCGAAAGCGTCAGCATGAACGCGTTCAAACAACCAAAAGCGTTTTATCTCATCTTTAGTATTGAGCTGTGGGAGCGTTTTGGTTACTACGGCCTGCAAGGCATCATGGCCGTTTATCTGGTCAAAATGCTAGGCATGTCCGAAACCGACTCCATCACCCTCTTCTCCTCGTTCAGCGCGCTGGTATACGGTTTTGTCGCTATTGGCGGCTGGTTGGGTGATAAAGTCCTCGGCACCAAACGCGTGATCGTTCTGGGTGCTATCGTGCTGGCGCTTGGTTACACCATGATTGCCTATTCCGGCCACAGTGTGGCGTGGGTTTATATCGGTATGGCAACCATTGCCGTCGGTAACGGTTTGTTTAAAGCCAACCCGTCGGCCCTGCTGTCGACCTGCTACGCGAAGGACGATCCACGTCTGGATGGCGCCTTCACCATGTACTACATGTCGGTGAACATCGGTTCCTTCTTCTCTATGCTGGCGACACCGGTACTGGCCGCACACTATGGCTGGAGCGTCGCCTTTTCCCTGAGCGTGGTCGGGATGATTCTGACGCTGGTCAACTTCATGTTCTGCCGCAAGTGGGTCAGTACACAAGGTTCTCAGCCAGATTTCGAACCGATCAATTTGAAGAAACTTGTCATTACTCTCGCGGGTATCGTGGTGCTGGTCGCACTTTCCACCTGGCTACTGCACAATCAGAGCGTTGCTCGTTGGATTCTGACCATTATTTCAGTCGCCGTTGTCGCCATCTTCATTAAAGAAATTCTGGCGGTAAGCGGTGCAGAACGTCGGAAAATGATCGTCGCGCTGCTGCTGATGCTGGAAGCTGTCGTCTTCTTTGTGTTGTACAACCAGATGCCAACCTCGCTGAACTTCTTTGCGATTCGCAACGTTGAGCACGCCATTTTAGGTTTTTCCTTTGAGCCGGAGCAGTATCAGGCACTCAACCCGTTCTGGATCATGGTTGCCAGCCCGATTCTGGCTGCGGTTTATAACAAAATGGGCGATCAACTGCCGATGGCGCACAAGTTTGCGATGGGTATGGTGCTGTGTTCCGGTGCGTTCCTGGTGCTGCCGTGGGGCGCCAGCATGGCAAACGAACAGGGTATCGTGTCCGTCAACTGGCTGATCCTCTGCTATGGCCTGCAAAGTATCGGGGAATTAATGATTTCCGGTCTGGGTCTGGCGATGGTCGCGCAACTGGTGCCACAGCGTCTGATGGGTTTCATCATGGGTGCCTGGTTCCTGACATCGGCTGGTGCTGCGATTATCGCGGGCTATGTCGCTAACATGATGGCCGTGCCTGAGAACGTCGTAGACCCACACGTGTCCCTTGAGGTTTACAGCAATGTCTTCCTGCAGATTGGCATCGTAACAGGCATCATCGCCGTTCTGATGCTGCTGACCGCGCCGAAACTGACGCGTATGACGCAAGATGTCGCCACTGATGTTCCTGCGGACGCCGCTACGACAACAGCATCCGCCTGATAACCAGCCTGAACCTCTCACGCTGATGTGTGAGGCGTGAAGCGTTTGAATGATAAAAAGCCAGACACTGTCTGGCTTTTTTACGTTGGTGATCCGTTCTGAATGACGTTTATTTCACTGGTAGCGTGACGTCCTTGAACATCGCTTCTATTTCATCATTTGAACGCAGCGCAACGGCCGTATCGACGACATCACGCGTTAAATGCGGCGCAAAACGCTGGATGAAATCGTACATGTAGCTACGCAGGAACGTGCTGCGGCGGAAGCCAATTTTCGTTGTACTGTAGCTGAAAATACTGTTCGCGTTGATGGTCACCAGATCGGTTTCCGTTTGCGGATCAACCGCCATATTAGCAATCACCCCCACCCCCAGCCCTAAACGGACGTAGGTTTTAATCACATCGGCGTCTGTGGCGGTAAAGACAATACGCGGCGTCAGCCCCGCACGGTTAAACGCGGTATCCAGCTCGGAACGCCCCGTAAAACCAAAGGTATAGGTAACGATGGGATAAGCGGCCAATTCTTCAATAGAGATGTCGGTTTTGGAAGCCAGCGGGTGATCGGGTTTTACTACCACCGCGCGGTTCCAGTGGTAGCACGGCAGCATGATCAGATCGTCGTACAGGTGGAGCGCTTCGGTCGCAATAGCAAAATCCGCAGTTCCTTTCGCAACGGCCTCAGCAATCTGCGTCGGCGAGCCCTGATGCATATGCAGCGACACGCGAGGATAGCGATCGATGAAGCCTTTGATGACGCCAGGCAGCGCATAGCGCGCCTGCGTGTGTGTAGTCGCCACGTACAGCGATCCTTTATCGGGATAAGTATGCTCTCCGGCAACCGCTTTGATGGCATCGACTTTCGACAACACTTCACGTGCAATGCGGATGACTTCCTGTCCGGCTGGTGTCACCTGCGTCAGGTGTTTTCCACTACGGGCAAAAATCTGAATGCCCAACTCATCCTCCAGCATACGGACCTGTTTACTGATCCCCGGCTGGGAGGTGTACAACCCTTCTGCAGTAGAAGATACATTCAGGTTGTGATTAACAACTTCAACAATATAACGAAGCTGTTGTAGTTTCATAATTTATCCCATTCCCAATTGAAGTGTGCGCGTGGCATCTCACGACGTTCTGGCGACGTTCCGTTTTATTGACCTTGACTACGCCTTAACCATCTGGCGCATATTTCCATCAATTAATGTCATTTAATCATAAAAATTATTTTTATATAACCATTTTTACATGGCGAAACGATAAAGAACGCAGTGCGTGCGATTATCACCGAGGTAAACCGCATGATTCTCTATCACGGATCAACAATCCTCATGCTACTGCAGGACAATCTTCATACATTTGTTTTATCTGGAGATTTTCTGCGATCGAAAAAGCCAGCCTTGCGGCTGGCTTGATGTCGCGATTTATCACGCATAACTCGGTTATACGCTGGGTAACAGAAAAAAGTTACTTCTTCTCTTCAACCCATTTGCCATCAATGTAAAACGCTGACCAGCCTGTTGCCTTGCCATCTTTTTCTGACGAGACATATTGCTGCTTAGTCTTACGGCTGAAACGCACCTGCGTCTTATTGCCGTCTTTATCAACCGCTGGCGCTTCCGCCAAATAGCGCAGTTTTTCCGGCAAGCGATCTTTGAAGCGCACAAGTTCTTCTACCAGTGGTGCTCGCGTCTCACGAGATTTAGGGAACGTATTCGCTGCAAGGAAAACACCTGCCGCGCCGTCACGCAGAACGAAATAAGCATCGGACTTCTCACAAGGCAGCTCAGGCAGCGGCACCGGATCTTCCTTCGGTGGTGCCACCTCACCATTGCGCAAGATCTTACGCGTATTTCCACAGCTCTCGTTGGTACACGCCATGTATTTCCCGAAACGTCCCATTTTGAGATGCATTTCGGAACCACACTTCTCGCACTCAACAATCGGGCCATCATAGCCTTTGATGCGGAACTCGCCGGTTTCGATTTCATACCCGTCACAGGCTGGGTTATTACCACAAACGTGCAGCTTGCGCTGATTATCAATCAGGTAGCTGTCCATCGCCGTACCGCATTTTTCACAGCGGCGACGGGCGCGCAGCGCGTTGGTTTCAGCATCATCGCCTTCCAACACGTTCAGCACTTCGTTTTCTGGGATCAGATTGATCGTGGTTTTGCAGCGCTCTTTCGGCGGCAGGGCGTAGCCGGAACAGCCCAGGAACACGCCAGTGCTGGCGGTACGAATCCCCATTTGGCGCGAACACGTCGGGCAGTCAATGCTGGTCAACACCATCGCATTAGGACGCATACCGCCTTCTTCCGGATCCTGTTCCGCCTTTTCCAACTGCTGGCTGAATTCATTGAAGAACTCATCCAGCACCGCTTTCCATTCCGCCTGATTATTAGCGACCTGATCGAGACGACTTTCCATCCGCGCGGTGAAATCGTAATTCATCAATTCGCGGAAGTTTTCTTCCAGTCGATCGGTAACGATTTCGCCCATCTTCTCGGCGTAGAAACGGCGGTTCTCTACACGAACGTAGCCGCGATCCTGAATGGTCGAAATAATAGATGCGTAGGTAGATGGACGGCCAATGCCGCGCTTTTCCAGCTCTTTAACCAGTGAGGCATCGCTGTAACGTGCTGGTGGCTTAGTGAAGTGTTGCCCTGGCAGCAGCTTCTGCAGCGACAGCGCCTCGCCCACCGCCACGGTTGGCAGCGTGCGATCTTCATCATTTTTACGCAGCGCAGGCATGACTTTCGTCCAACCATCGAAACGCAGCGTACGGCCTTTCGCACGCAGTTGATAATCTGCGGCCTCCACGATTAACGTGGTGGAATCGTATTGCGCAGGCGTCATTTGGCAAGCGACGAACTGACGCCAGATCAACTGATACAGCTTCTGTGCATCGGCTTCCATATCTTTCAAGTTGTCGGCCAGCACGCCAACATCGGAAGGACGAATCGCTTCGTGCGCTTCCTGAGAGTTTTCTTTACTGCTGTAAAGGTTCGCGGATTCGGGCAGATAGCGCTTGCCGAATTCTTCGCCAATATAGCCACGCACCATCGTCAAGGCATCCTGACTGAGGTTCGTTGAGTCGGTACGCATGTAAGTGATGTAGCCCGCTTCATACAGACGCTGTGCCATCATCATGGTTTTTTTCACGCCAAAACCAAGACGTGTACTGGCAGCCTGTTGCAGCGTAGAGGTGATGAACGGCGCGCCCGGTTTACTGCTGGTTGGCTTATCTTCACGATCGGCCACCTTATAGCGGGCGTTTTCAAGCAAGCTAACCGCCGCCTGCGTTTGCGCTTTATTGACGGGTTTAAACGGTTTGCCGTTGTGGTGCGTCACCTGCATTTGCAGTTGAACATCGCTGTTTGTCAGCAAATCGGCGTGCAATTCCCAATATTCTTCCGGCACGAATGCTTTGATTTCGCGTTCGCGATCGACAATCAGGCGCACCGCAACCGACTGCACGCGGCCAGCGGACAAGCCGCGGGCGATTTTTTTCCACAGTAGCGGGGATACCATGTAACCCACCACGCGATCCATAAACCGACGCGCCTGCTGCGCATTAACGCGGTCAATATTCAACGTGTCTGGTTTTTCAAATGCCTGCGTAATGGCATTTTTCGTGATTTCATTAAACACCACGCGGCTGAAACGCTCATCTTCACCACCAATGATTTCCCGCAGGTGCCAGGCAATGGCTTCCCCTTCGCGGTCAAGGTCGGTTGCGAGATAGATGTGGTCGGCATTTTCCGCCAGCGTTTTTAATTCGGAGACGACCTTCTCCTTACCCGGCAGTATTTCGTAGTTGGCTTTCCAACCATGATAAGGGTCGACGCCCATACGATTAACCAGCGCGGATTTTTCATCCTTTTTGACTTTCTTTTTCGTTTTATCTTTCGTTGAGTCCGCGCTCTTTTTACTGACTGAGCCACTCGTCGGCAAATCACGTACATGACCGACGCTGGATTTCACCACGTAGTCATTGCCTAAATACTTGTTGATCGTTTTGGCTTTTGCCGGGGACTCGACGATAACGAGAGCTTTACCCATATGTACTATTACCTGCTGAATTCTTCTGAAAATCAGATATTTTTCGGGGCATCCAGAGCGGATTCTACTGACTGCGCAAAATCCCACACTCTACCTGATAAATGCTGTCACGCAACCTAATTAGCGTGGAAATCCGGTTTTATCCGCATCCTGCCACACTGAATATCGGCAGGTAAGCCCCTAAAATGTAGCCCATTTGCATCATAATCTACGCTTTACGCTGAAACCGTATCGCAGTACCCTTTCTTTTTATGCAGCTTTTGAAATAACCCGACGGAGGGATGAAATCACTACGTTGGTTTTCGAAACAGCATTGTTTATGTTGTTTATATGATTGTTCATATAATGCGATACGCCCTTTTTTCAAGGGTGAGTACAGGAGTAAAAATCATGTCACCTGAATATCAGGTTAACGAAGAAAAGCGTCCTATCGACCGCCAGAGCTTATTAGTTGAAGCCAATGACATCATTAAACAGCACGATGATTATTTGCATGGCATGGTCGCAGATAGCGTAGAACAAAAAAACGGCGTGCTGGTTTTTCGCGGTGAGTTTTTTCTCGATGAGAATGGAATGCCAACCTTAAAAAGCACCGCGGTATTTAACATGTTCAAGCATCTTGCGCATGTTTTGTCCGAGAAATATGACCTGATCGATTAAATAGCATGATGGATTAAATGCAAATGCCCGCACATTCGCGGGCATTTAATTTGTGCAAGCCACTACGCTGAGCGATTACAGCAGAGGCTTTGAACCCCGTTGCCACCAACGCAGCATCAGTCGTTCTGCGGTATCACCTGCGCTGCCCGTCAGACGATCCAGCAGGCGTTTACGCCGCGTGTAGCGAACGCTTAACACTTCATGGCTAGCCATTTCAGCAATCAGCAGGTCGTCACTGGTACCGATGGCGTCAATCAACCCCAGATCTTTCGCCTGCGTGCCAAACCAATGCTCTCCCGTCGCCACCGCATCAATATCCAACGAGGGGCGCATCTGCTGGACAAAATCCTTAAACAGCGTATGCGTGACATTCAGGTCTTCGCGGAATTTCTCACGGCCTTGCTCGGTATTTTCACCAAACAGCGTCAACGTACGCTTGAATTCACCGGCGGTGTGCAGCTCAACATCAATGTCTTTGTTCTTCAGCAAACGATGGAAATTGGGAATCTGCGCGACGACGCCAATAGATCCCACAATCGCAAACGGAGCCGCGACGATGCGGTCAGCCACACAGGCCATCATATAGCCACCGCTGGCGGCCACTTTATCCACGGCGACGGTCAAGCGCACTCCGCCCTGGCGTAAACGTTGTAATTGCGAGGCCGCCAGCCCATAGCCATGCACCACACCGCCAGGGCTTTCGAGGCGTAACAGCACTTCATCTTTCGGTTTCGCGACAGCCAGCACAGCAGAGATCTCTTCTCGCAACGAGCTCACTTCACCGGCATCCATACTGCCGTTGAAATCAAGTACGTACAGGCACGGTTTTACACTTTTTTCCTCGCCACGTTTGGCGCGCTGCTTATCTTGCTTCGCCGTTTCTTTATCTTTCTTCTTTTCTTGTTTCGATAACAGCTTCCGTTCGGTGTCGCTCATACAGGCCATCTGCATTTCGCGTTGCATTTCCTGATATTGCTCGCCCAGGTTCATGACCTGCAACTCACCTTTATGCTGGCGCTTACGTTGCGTCATCCCGAATGCCAGAACGACTAACGCACTAATAGCCACCACGATAGTGAGTACCTTAGCCAGGAATAAACCGTACAGAGAAAGTAATTCCACAAACACCGTCCTCATTGACTGCGTATTAATTAATGTTGGTTTACTCACCAACCATGGCATTGACGTCGTGCGCCATTCCCTTCTTATAACCTAACTGATGGCACGCAATATGGCGATGTTATTCCTGCGTTTTTTATGCCTATTGCTGCTTTTTACAACAGCACCGGGAGAAATAGAGGCAGTCTCATTGAAAACGGTCGACATTTGAGGCATAACACCCCCATTCATCCTGCCGAATGCGCCGTCATCTGGCGTTCCGAGCGGCGCAGCCCGACACAGTTGGCTTCGCCGTGCCGATACATGATGGCAGGTCTATTATCTGAAGCGTGGCGGTTTTGTGCCACGACAAGAGGAATTCATTGTGCATTACCAGCCTAAAATCGATTTACTGCAAAACCGCATCATTCTGGTGACCGGTGCTGGCGACGGCATTGGCCGGGAAGCCGCCCTGACCTATGCCCGTCACGGCGCACATGTCATCTTGTTGGGGCGCACAGAAAGCAAACTTCAGGTGGTTAAACAGCAGATCGAGCAGGAACACGGTACATCAGCACACGTGGTCGTCTGCGATATGCTGACCCTATCTTCCGCGCAGTGCTTTCAACTGGCTGACGAACTGGCGCAGGTTGTGCCACATCTGGACGGTGTTCTCCACAACGCCGGACTGCTCGGGGAGATCGCGCCTGTCACAGAGCAAACGCCAGAGATCTGGCATCAGGTAATGCAGGTCAACGTCAACGCCACCTTTATGCTGACACAGGCACTGCTGCCTCTGTTACTGAAATCACCTTGCGCGTCTCTGGTTTTCACCAGTTCCAGCGTAGGCCGCGAAGGCCGCGCTGGCTGGGGAGCCTACTCCGTATCCAAATTTGCGACAGAAGGCCTGATGCAGGTACTGGCAGAAGAATACCGTTCACAAAATCTACGCGTGAACTGTATCAATCCCGGCGGAACGCGTACGGCAATGCGTGCATCGGCATTCCCCAGCGAAGATCCGATGAGACTGAAAACACCAGCAGATATTATGCCGTTGTATCTCTACCTGATGGGCGATGACAGCCGCCGCAAGACGGGGATGAGTTTTGACGCACAGCCAGGCAGAAAAGCCGGTCCAGCCGAATAATAGAGAAGAACACGCACGATGAGCGATGAACGCCACCAGCAGCGTCAGCAGCGACTGAAAGAAAAGGTCGACGCCCGTATTGCCGCCGCGAATGAAACGCGCGGTATCCTGATCGTTTTCACTGGCAATGGGAAAGGCAAGACGACAGCCGCATTCGGCACCGTCACGCGGGCAATAGGTCACGGATTACGCGCGGGCGTGATCCAGTTTATCAAAGGCGAATGGCCAAACGGTGAGAAGAACCTGCTGCAACAGCACGGTGTGGAATTTCAGGTCATGGCGACAGGCTTCACCTGGGAGACGCAGAACCGCCAGACAGATACGGAAGCCGCACAGCGTGTCTGGCAACATGGCAAACGAATGCTGGCCGATTCACAACTCGATCTCGTCGTGTTGGACGAACTGACGTATATGCTTAGCTATGATTATCTGGATTTAAGTGACGTTGTCACTGCATTAAAGCAGCGTCCTGCCGGACAGACGGTCATCATTACTGGCCGCGGCTGTCATCGTGACTTACTGGAAATGGCCGATACCGTGACGGAAATGCGCCCGGTAAAACATGCGTTTGATAGCGGGATTCAGGCACAGCAGGGGATTGACTGGTAAAGCCACTATCACGAGAAAAGAAATGTAGCGAAATGAAAACGGGCAGCGAAAGCTGCCCGTGAGGCATGGGGCTAATACGATTAGCCGTTGCGCTTCGGCTTTGGCGACGTACGACGTGCCGGAGCGGTACTAATCTGGCTGTGGCGTTTTACTGCACGACGGATCTGGTTCGCTTTCACCCGACGGCGTTCACGTTCAACCGGCAGTTTCGATACCGTCTCAGCCGGAAGCTGCACCAGCTCACGCAGATAATTCAGCTGTTCCAGAGGCATCTCAGCCCAGCCACCGCGCGGCAGACCTTTCGGCAGCGTAATATCGCCGTAGCGCACGCGAATCAGGCGGCTAACCTGCACGCCAACCGCTTCCCACAGGCGGCGAACTTCACGGTTGCGCCCTTCCGTCAGCGTGACGTTATACCACTGGTTCAGACCTTCGCCACCCTGATAGCGGATAGTACGGAACGACGCCGGGCCGTCTTCCAACTGTACGCCTTTGCTCAGTTGCTTGATCTTTTCGTCATCAATTTCGCCGAAGACCCGCACGGCGTATTCACGTTCAACCTCGCGGCTTGGGTGCATCAGGCGGTTGGCTAACTCACCGTCGGTCGTGAACAGCAGCAGGCCGGAGGTATTCACGTCGAGACGCCCTACCGCGACCCAACGAGAGCCCTGAATTCTCGGCAGGCGGTCAAACACCGTCGGACGCCCATCAGGATCGTTACGGGTGCACAGTTCACCTTCCGGTTTGTAGTACACCAAGACGCGGCACACAGTTTCTTCGGTTTCCTTAACGGTAACCACATGGCCATCAATACGGATTCTGGTGGCTTTCGTCACTTCAACGCGGTCGCCCAGTGTAGCAACCTTACCGTCAACGCTGACACGTCCAGCCTGAATGATACCTTCAATTTCGCGGCGTGAGCCATGTCCGGCGCGCGCCAGAACTTTTTGTAACTTTTCGCTCATTGAGCAACCTCTAGTGTCGCCTTCCCAGGCGTCGGGGGGAGTCATAACTGCTGATAAAATTCAGCCGTTACGTAAAAATTGAATGTACGTAAAAATAGTGTGTACGTAAAAATCGTTCATTGTATTCAATGCTGGCGCGATTATACCGATCTTCGCGCCATTTGTATTCCCATTGTTACAACCTGTCGCAGCGTCTTCTATAAGAATGGCGTGACATCGCCAGTGCCTTCGCGGGCAACGCGCGGTGCGGATTCAGTCAGGTCGATAACCGTTGTCGGCTGTTGACCCAGCGAGCCACCGTGAATAATCAAATCCACCTGTTTTCCCAATCTTTCCTGAATTTCTTCGGGATCGGACTCGGCGAAATCATTTCCCGGCAACATCAGCGTTGTCGACATCAAGGGTTCATTCAACGCGGCCAGCAGTTCCAGCGCGATAGGATTGGACGGCACGCGCAGGCCGATAGTTTTACGTTTTTCATTCATTAAGCGACGGGGAACCTCTTTCGTCGCTTTCAGAATAAAGGTGTAATTGCCTGGCGTATTATTTTTAATCAACCGGAACGCCGTGTTATCAACGTGGGCATACGTCGAGAGTTCGGACAGATCGCGGCACATTAGCGTAAAGTTATGATCGCTACCGAGATCGCGAATCCGACAGATACGTTCCAGCGCACTCTTTTCACCCAGCATGCAGCCCAACGCATAACCGGAATCCGTTGGATAAACAATCACTCCGCCTTTATGCAGAAATTCCACCGATTGGTTGATCAATCGCGGCTGCGGGTTCTGCGGGTGAATATAGAAAAACTGACTCATGACCCTACCTCATACGTCTGACATTTCGCGGCGTTGCACATTTCAACCCGCGTCATCGTGCAATAGGGTTATTATAGAACGTGTCGAAGGTAAAAGATTGTTATTTCATAGGTTCGCGATGGCATTACGCCATGATACGCGGCGAATCTGCCAGTAACGGATGGTGCCAGACTGGCTCGACATCGGCAGGCAGCCACAGCTTGCGACCCAGTTCGATCCAGGCACACGGCAGGTGGAAATCCGATCCTTGTGATGCCATCAGGTTGAAATCTCGCGCATAGCGACCCAGTTGCGTCCGTTCATCCGGTGCCTGTTGGCATTGCGCCACTTCCATCGCCATCCCGCCGTTTTCCGCAAACGTGGCGAGCAGGCGCTTTAGCCACTTGGCCGTCAGATCATAGCGCCCCGGATGCGCCAGCACCGACACGCCGCCGGATTGATGAATCGCGTCGAGGGCCTGCGGGATGGTGCACCACTGCGGCGGCACGTACCCCGTTTTACCTTTCGCCAGGTATTTTTTAAACACCTGATTCATATTGGCCGCAATACCCAGCTCAATGAGATAACGCGCAAAGTGCGCCCGCGTAATCTGTCCTCCCGTCGCCAGACGCCGTGCGCCGGACAGCGCATCGGGAATGCGGGCTTTTTCCAGCCGAACCGCAATTTGCTCCGCCCGGTTCTGCCGACATTCCGCCTGCTGTTGCAGCAACGCGGTTAACGCCGGATGCGCAATATCCATTCCGAGTCCGACGATATGGATCTCATGATTTTCCCACAGGGTGGAAATCTCCACGCCGGGAATCAGTCTCAGCGGTAACCCCTGCTGGGCAATCGCGTGCTGTGCCTCTTCAAGCCCGCTGGTCGTGTCGTGATCGGTTATAGCCAGCACGCTCACCCGCATGTCTACCGCCCGCTGAACAAGCGCTGTTGGCGTTAAAACGCCATCAGATGCCGTGGTGTGGCTATGCAGATCGTAAAGTGGGAATGACGATATCGGTTGGGAATCTTCTGGCACAAGCCTATCCATTAACAAAAATCATACGAAAGTCGCATGATGCCATTAATAGGAAGCAAATGGTAATGTCCACCGTTTACTGAGTAATAAAATAATCCTATTGAAGGTGTTGACATTTTATCACCGAACCAGTTAACTAGTACGCAAGCTCAGTACAGTAATTCGAACCCAAACCGCGAGATGATGATAATGGTAACGCAGAAAATGATGAAGCATGGTTGGTGGCGCTCTTCCCTCTCGCGGGTGGACTAATCACGCATCGCTGTTATCACACATGCAGATATTCCCAGGCCCGCTTAACTCAGCGGGCTTTTTATTTGATGGGCACAACATTAAAACGGGTAGCAAGAATGCAAACAACACAACCTACACTGGAACTGCTGCGTACCGAGGCCGTTTACCGTAACGACCCTAGCGCCATCTTCCATCAGCTCTGCGGTGCCAGACCTGCAACGTTGCTGTTAGAGTCAGCTGAAATCGACAGCAAGGAAAACCTGAAAAGCCTGTTAATCGTTGATAGCGCGCTGCGTATCACGGCACTGGGCCCACTCGTTTCCATTCAGGCATTAACGGCAAACGGCGCCAGCCTCCTGCCGCTTTTGGATGCCGCACTGCCGGCAGAGATTATTAATCAGCCGCGTCCGAACGGTCGTGAACTCACCTTCCCACAAGCAGACGTCATGCAGGATGAAGACGCTCGTCTGCGTTCGCTGTCGGTCTTTGATGCTTTACGCCAGATTTTGACGCTGGTTGCCTGCCCGGCAGACGAACGTGAAGCGATGTTCCTCGGTGGCCTGTTCGCCTACGATCTGGTGGCTGGATTCGAAGCGTTACCCGCGCTGAGCCAGCAACAACGCTGCCCGGACTTTTGTTTCTATCTGGCAGAAACACTGCTGGTACTCGATCACCAAAAACGCGTGACCTCACTGCAAGCCAGCCTGTTTACGCCAAACCACAGCGAAAAGCAGCGTCTGCAACAGCGTCTGGAACAGCTGCAATTCCAGCTGACTCAGCCCGCACCCGCGCTGCCGCGCCAGTCTATCGAGACGATGACGCTGAGCTGCAATCAGAGCGATGAAGCCTTCGGCGAGGTTGTCAGCCAAATGCAGGAAGCCATCCGCATCGGTGAAATTTTTCAGGTCGTGCCGTCGCGCCGTTTCTCTCTGCCGTGCCCTTCCCCCCTGGCAGCTTACCAAACGCTGAAAGACAATAACCCCAGCCCTTACATGTTTTACATGCAGGATCAGGATTTCACGCTGTTCGGCGCCTCGCCGGAAAGCTCGCTGAAATACGATGCCGACAGTCGCCAAATCGAAATCTACCCGATTGCCGGCACCCGTCCGCGCGGTCGTCGCGCCGATGGCTCATTGGATCGCGACCTCGATAGCCGTATTGAGCTGGAAATGCGTACCGACCATAAAGAGCTGGCAGAACATCTGATGTTGGTGGATTTAGCCCGTAACGATCTGGCGCGCATCTGCCAGCCGGGCAGCCGTTACGTTGCTGACTTGACCAAAGTTGACCGTTATTCCTTTGTCATGCATCTGGTTTCTCGTGTGGTGGGAACATTACGTGAAGATCTGGATGTGCTGCACGCCTACCGCGCCTGCATGAATATGGGCACGTTGAGCGGTGCACCGAAAGTTCGGGCAATGCAGTTGATTGCCGAAAGTGAGAAAACCCGTCGCGGCAGCTACGGCGGCGCAGTGGGTTACTTCACTGCACACGGCGATCTGGATACCTGCATCGTTATTCGCTCCGCCTATGTCGAAGACGGCATTGCCACCGTTCAGGCAGGTGCAGGCGTGGTGCTGGATTCCAACCCTCAGGCTGAAGCCGACGAAACGCGTAATAAAGCGCGAGCCGTACTGCGCGCGATTGCCAGCGCGCACCATGCAAAGGAGATCTTCTGATGGCCGACATTCTGCTGCTCGATAATATCGACTCATTCACCTACAACCTGGTGGATCAACTGCGTGCCAGCGGTCATCAGGTCGTGATTTACCGCAACCATCTGCCTGCCGATGTCATCATCGCGCGGTTACAGCAAATGGAAAAACCGATTCTTATGCTTTCCCCCGGCCCCGGTACCCCAGCCGAAGCAGGCTGCATGCCGGAACTGCTGCAACGTCTGCGCGGTCAGTTGCCGATTATTGGTATTTGCCTCGGCCATCAGGCCATTGTGGAAGCCTATGGCGGCCATGTTGGTCAGGCAGGTGAAATCCTGCACGGCAAAGCGTCGGCCATCGACCACGATGCCAGCGGTATGTTTAGCGGTTTGCCGCACCCGTTACCGGTCGCTCGCTACCACTCGCTGGTCGGCAGCCGTATTCCTTCTACGCTGACCGTCAACGCGCACTTCAACACGATGGTGATGGCCGTGCGTAACGACGCCGATCGCGTCTGCGGTTTCCAATTCCATCCGGAGTCAATCCTGACCACGCACGGTGCACGACTGCTGGAACAAACGTTGGACTGGGCGCTGGCTTAACGAGGGATACGATGATGCAACTGTCTTCTACACAACCGTTTTCTGTTCAGGATGTCGCCACCATGCAAAATATACTGGAAAAATTGTACCGCGCGGACAACATCAGCCGTCAGGAAAGTCAGGCGCTGTTTGGTGCCATTATTCGCGGTGAGCTGGAAGCCAGCCAACTGGCAGCGGCGTTGATTAGCATGAAAGTGCGCGGCGAGCATCCCGACGAGATCGCCGGTGCCGCCACGGCCTTACTGGCCGATGCGCAACCTTTCCCCCGCCCTGACTATTTATTTGCCGACATCGTTGGCACAGGCGGTGACGGCACCAACAGCATTAACATTTCAACTGCCAGCGCTTTCGTCGCCGCCAGTTGCGGCCTGAAAATCGCCAAGCACGGCAACCGCAGCGTATCCAGTCGCTCCGGTTCCTCCGATTTGCTCTCTGCTTTCGGTATTAAGCTGGATATGAGCGCGCAGGATTCACGCCAGGCGCTGGACGACCTGGGGGTGTGTTTCCTGTTTGCTCCGCAATATCATCTGGGTTTCCGCCATGCGATGCCAGTGCGTCAGCAGTTGAAAACCCGCACGGTCTTCAACGTGCTGGGACCGTTGGTTAACCCTGCTCGTCCGCCATTGGCGCTGATTGGCGTGTATAGCCCAGAGTTGGTTCGCCCTATCGCCGAAACGCTGAAAGTGCTGGGCTACCAGCGTGCCGCTGTCGTACACGGCGGCGGGATGGATGAAGTCGCCATTCATGCACCGACACAGGTTGCCGAATTACACAATGGCGAGATTGAAACCTACGAACTGACGCACCGCGATTTTGGTCTGGATGCGTATCCGCTGTCCGCTTTACAAGGCGGTACGCCAGAAGAAAACCGTGACATTCTCGCGTCACTGCTACAAGGTAAAGGTGAACGCGCGCACGCTGCTGCGGTTGCCGCCAATGTTGCGTTGCTCCTGAGATTATTCGGACAAGAAAATTTGCGCCAAAATGCGCAACAGGCGCTTGAAGTCATTCATAGTGGACAGGCTTATCAGCGCGTTATCGCCCTGTCCGCCAGAGGATAATGGAACCATGCAGGAAACCGTATTACATAAAATTGTGCGCGATAAGGCGCTCTGGGTTGCCGAGAGAGAGAAAGCACAGCCACTGGCCTCTTTTCAGCATGAAATCGTGCCCAGTCAGCGTGACTTTTATCAGGCGCTGAAACAGGATAAGCCCGCGTTTATTCTGGAATGCAAAAAAGCGTCACCATCAAAAGGATTGATTCGCGACGATTTCGACCCGGTAGCCATTGCCCAGGTCTATAAAGATTACGCGTCCGCTATTTCTGTTTTGACCGACGAGAAATATTTTCAGGGCGACTTTGCCTTTCTGCCGCAAGTCAGTGCGGCGGTGCACCAGCCGGTGTTGTGCAAAGACTTTATTATTTCGCCTTACCAGATCTATCTGGCTCGCTACTATCAGGCCGATGCCATCCTGCTGATGCTGTCTGTGCTGGACAACGAGCAATACCAGCAACTGGCCGACGTGGCGCACAGCCTGAAGCTAGGCGTGTTGACGGAAGTCAGTAATGAAGAAGAGTTACAGCGGGCCATTCAATTGGAAGCGCGCGTCGTCGGGATCAACAACCGCGACCTGCGCGACCTCTCCATTGATCTCAATCGCACCCGAACGCTCGCCCCGCGTCTGCCTGCTGGCGTCACCGTAATCAGTGAATCCGGCATCAATCGCCATGCGCAGATTCGTGAACTCAGCGCTTTTGCTCAGGGATTCCTGATCGGCAGTTCGCTAATGTCCGAGCCGGATCTGAACGGCGCGGTACGCCGCGTTATTTTGGGAGAAAACAAGGTCTGCGGCCTGACGCGCGCAGAAGATGCACAGGCCGCCTATCAAGCAGGTGCGCTCTACGGCGGTTTAATCTTCGTCGCCAGTTCCCCACGCTACGTTGATGCCAAACAAGCCACTGACGTGATGACTGGCGCTCCACTGCGCTATGTCGGTGTTTTCCGCAATGCGCCCGTCGAACACATTGTTGCTATCACGACGCAGTTAGGGTTAGCGGCCGTTCAACTGCACGGTGATGAGGATCAACAGACGATCAACCAGCTACGTCAGCAATTACCTGCGGCTTGCCAGATTTGGAAAGCACTGAGCATCGCAGATACGCTGCCAGCGCGCGATCTCGTCCATGTCGATCGCTACGTGTTCGACAACGGTCAGGGCGGCAGCGGGAAAACCTTCAACTGGTCGCTGCTGGCAAACCAATCATTGGATAACGTGCTATTGGCCGGCGGCCTGAATAGTGATAACTGCGCGCTGGCAGCACAGCAAGGTTGCGCAGGGCTGGATTTTAATTCCGGGGTCGAAAGCGAGCCGGGAAAAAAAGACTCACAGAAAATTGCTGCGGTTTTTGCGACGCTACGTCAGCCGCAACACTAAAATAGACGGGAACATTATGACATTACTCAACCCTTACTTCGGTGAATTCGGCGGACAATTTGTTCCGCAGATTCTCATCCCAGCGTTACGCCAGCTGGAAGAGGCTTTCGTCAGCGCACAAAAAGATCCTGACTTTCAAGCCGAATTTACCGATCTGCTGAAAAACTATGCGGGTCGCCCAACGGCGCTAACCCTGTGTCAAAACCTGACTGCTGGGACGAAAACCAAGCTGTACCTGAAACGCGAAGACCTGCTACACGGCGGCGCGCACAAAACCAATCAGGTACTCGGACAGGCATTGCTGGCGAAGCGCATGGGTAAAAGCGAAATCATCGCTGAAACCGGTGCAGGCCAACACGGTGTCGCGACAGCGCTGGCTTGCGCCCTTCTCGGCCTGAAATGCCGCGTTTATATGGGAGCAAAGGACGTTGAGCGCCAGTCACCAAACGTCTTCCGTATGCGCCTGATGGGGGCAGAAGTCATTCCTGTTCACAGCGGTTCTTCTACGCTGAAAGATGCCTGTAACGAAGCGTTGCGTGACTGGTCTGGCAGCTATGAGACCGCACACTATCTTCTGGGAACGGCGGCAGGCCCGCACCCTTACCCGACGATCGTGCGCGAGTTTCAACGCATGATTGGCGAAGAGACGAAAGCCCAGATTCTGGAAAAAGAAGGTCGCTTGCCGGATGCGGTATTGGCCTGCGTCGGCGGTGGCTCTAACGCGATTGGGATGTTTGCTGATTTCATCGACGATACCAGTGTCAGGCTGATCGGCATTGAGCCTGGCGGTTTAGGCATTGAATCCGGGCAGCACGGCGCACCGTTAAAACACGGTCGTCTCGGTATCTATTTCGGCATGAAGTCCCCGATGATGCAAACGTCCGACGGACAAATTGAAGAATCCTACTCGATTTCCGCCGGGCTGGATTTCCCATCGGTAGGTCCGCAGCACGCCTACCTGAACAGCATCGGTCGCGCTGACTATGTCTCGATTACCGATGACGAAGCGTTGGATGCCTTCAAAACGCTCTGCCGCAGCGAAGGGATTATCCCCGCGCTGGAATCCTCCCACGCGCTGGCGCACGCGTTGAAGATGATTAAAGCGGAGCCAGAGAAAGAGCAACTGCTGGTGGTCAACCTGTCTGGCCGTGGTGATAAAGACATCTTTACCGTGCACGATATTTTGAAAGATCGGGGAGAAATGTAATGGAGCGTTATCAACAACTGTTTACTCGCCTGTCGGAGAAAAAGGAAGGCGCATTCGTTCCGTTTGTGACGCTGGGCGATCCGTCTCCCGAGCAATCCCTGAAAATTATCGATACGCTCATTGCCGCGGGTGCCGATGCGCTGGAGCTGGGTGTGCCCTTCTCTGACCCGCTGGCGGATGGTCCAACCATTCAGGATGCCAACCTGCGCGCCTTTGCCGCTGGCGTCACACCCGGCCAGTGCTTCGAAATGCTGGCGACGATTCGCCAGAAATACCCGGAAATCCCGATTGGCCTGCTGATATATGCCAATTTGGTCTTCAGCAACGGTATTGATGAATTCTATCAGCGCTGCGCACAGGTTGGTGTTGACTCGGTGTTAGTCGCAGATGTTCCGGTAGAAGAATCAGCTCCTTTCCGTACGGCTGCGCTGCGGCATGGCATTGCCCCTATTTTTATCTGCCCGCCCAATGCCGACGATGAGTTATTGCGCGAGATCGCATCCTATGGCCGTGGCTACACCTATTTAGTGTCACGCGCGGGCGTAACCGGGACAGAAAAACGCGCCCAACTGCCGCTGAACCATTTGGTAGCCAAACTGAACGAGTATCATGCCGCTCCTCCGCTGCAAGGATTTGGCATTTCCGATCCGGCTCAAGTGCGGGAAACATTAGCATCAGGCGCAGCGGGTGCCATTTCTGGCTCGGCGATCGTGCGGATTATCGAAAAAAATCTGAACCAGCCTGACGTCATGCTGTCAGAGTTACACACCTTTGTAAGTGAAATGAAAGCCGCTACGCGTTCATAGCGCTTTTCAGGCGCGCGATAGATACTTAACGCAAGTTCTATCGCGCGCACTAATAGTGTTTCAAATTATTTCTTATTTAATTGACATGAAATATTCGCAATTATTATTTAATGTCTAACTCCCTATAATTGTAATAAATGTTTTCAAATTGAAATAATCATTAACCCCCACCACAAAGAAATAAACCAAGTAACTATTTATTTTTTAAACTGCATAAATCCCGCCAATAAAACACGAAGAAAATCACATAAATAAGATCATTCAAAATTTTTCCTTTTTAACGATCTTGTTCACATTACTGTAAGAAATAATAAATAAAATAAAACCGCTGAACAAAAGTGGCAGCGCGTTTTTAAATAATAATTCTCTTTGACTTGGGATAATAAAATGAAAGTTAAAATATTGACGATGGTGGTAACTTCCTTAATCAGCTTAAGCTCCATGGCTGTGACGATTGACTATCGCCATGAAATGAAAGACACGGCAAAGAACGATCATAAAGATCGCCTGCTGATGTCTCACCGTTTTGACAACGGCTTCGGTCTGTCCATGGAAGCCAAATTTGGACAATCTGACAGCGACAAGACCCCAAATAAACCCTATAACGAAACCGTCAGCAATGGTACTGAAGTCACCGCCAGCTACCTGTACAAATTTGATAAAACCTTTGGTTTGGAAACTGGCTTGAACATGGTTTCTTCATCAAACGATAATAACTATCGTCCATATATTAAAGGCACGGCAAACATCACCGACTCCCTGTACTATGGCTTACGCTACCGTGCATCTTACCTGCGCAGAAGCAATCAAATTGGTTCTACGAATCCTACTGATGTTAAAGGCTATACCATTACCAGTACGTTGGGTTATAAACTGCCAGCGAACTTTGTGGTTGAGTACGAATTTGAATACGATAAGAAAACTAAAGCTGGCTCTGTTGGTTACATCGCCGACAGCGACAACTATGGTCTGACTCATAACGTTAAATTAGCGTATAAATATGATAAAAACTGGACGCCTTATGCTGAAGTCGGCAACGTTGTTGGCAGCACAACAACTGACGAGCGTCAAACTCGCTACCGCGTTGGTGTTCAATACAGTTTCTAATGGTTCACCCTATAGATAACTGCTGTAATAAAAATAGCGTTCTCTTTATTGGTTAGTTATTTTGTGTCTATAAAAACGGCGACGTGAGTAACGTCGCCGTTTTGTTATTTTCACATCCAATCAGCAATGAGATTAGAAGCGATAACCTACACCAAACATAAAGGCCCATGGATCAAGCTTAGTATGGATACTTTGCTGGGCGTTACCGGCTTTAAATTTCACATCGGTATCAATATCCATCCACCATACGGACATGTTGACTAACCAATTCTTATCCAGGTTGTAATCCAACCCTGCCTGCGCAGCAAGGCCCCAGGAATTCTTCAAGCTCAGATCGCTCAGCCCTGAGTTCTTCCCTGTATCATTAAATTTTTCATCGAAGAACATCGTATAATTCAAGCCAACGCCCAGATAAGGACGTAATTTATCTTGCGCATCACCAAAATAGTATTGCGCAACCAGTGACGGCGGCAGGTGTTTGACTTCTGCAATCGTGCCTGTGCCAGGCGTGCCGACTTTGTGTTTGAACGGCGTAGCCGCCAGCAATTCAACCCCAATATTATCCGTCACCAGATAGCTAAAAGTCAGACCCAACTGAGTATTGTTATTTACCTGAAATTCTCCCAAACCCAGTACATTGTCCGAACTTTCACGTGGATGCACGGTTGCTGTACCCGCACGAACAATAAAATCACCCGCTTGATGAGCCTTTGCCAATGCAGGCATAAGCGCCGCTGCCAACAATAATAAAGATGCCTTTTTCATTACCCACTCCATTTATAGGGTTTAAATTTCGAGCGAAATATACCCCTAAGTAGGTATTCTTGTTTTAAGCCAGATCACATCTTTTAAAGATTTTACACGCAAATTGAACTTCATCATTTATCGCTAACCAATTAAAAATACTGAAATTGATCCAAATCAATAAATGGCGAAAGGTGCATAACGTGCGCTGTCCGCAAATTGCATTACCGCGCGAACGCATTCAACGGTAGATTTTTATTTCCATTAACGTGATTCACGCTGGCTGGAGGCAGTTAGTCATCCAATGAGCGATAATACCTGTATGCACTGCGGCGCGTGCTGCGCTTATTTCAGAGTGTCTTTCTATTGGGCTGAAGCCGATGACGGCGGTGGCGTTGTACCTTCACAATTCACCGAACCCGTTTCCCCTTTTTTACGCTGTATGACAGGAACAAACAGCAAAACACCTCGCTGTCAGGCATTGCAAGGCACCGTCGGGGATACCGTCAGCTGTTCTATTTATGTTAATCGCCCTTCACCCTGTCGTGAATTTATGCAATCCGGCGAAAATGGGCAGATCAACGATGCCTGCAACCGGGCACGGGAAAAATATGGTCTGCCACCTTTGGCAACAATTTCATCACAGTCTTTCATTACAGAAGGGAAAAACAGCATTGCGTCGTTGACGGGGTGCCACAGTGCGGATTAACAGGTTACAATCATGAGTTAAGTTCTATCCGTTGATTTATCTTTTTCAAGGAGCCTGCATGCCTATCACGGCTAACACGTTGTACCGTGACACAATGAATTTTACCCGTAACCAGTTCATCAGCATCTTAATGATGTCACTGTTGACGGCATTCATTACTGTCATACTGAATCATGCGCTATCGCCTTCTGTAGACGAGTTACGGATTCTGAGCACCTCCGGCAGCGATCTGTCATCGTCTGTCGAATCCGGCTTGATGGACTTGATTCAGCAGATGACGCCGGAACAACAAGCCGTGTTGCTAAAAATGTCAGCGGCAGGCACCTTTGCGGCGTTAGTCGGCAATGTACTGCTAACGGGCGGGATTCTGATGCTGATCCAACTGGTGTCCGACGGGCACCGCACCAGCGCACTGCGCGCAATCGGCGCCTCTACCCCTTTTTTACTGCGCCTGCTTTTCCTGATCCTGCTGTGCACGCTGCTCATCCAGCTTGGCATGATGCTTCTGGTCATTCCTGGCGTGTTGCTGGCCATTGCCCTGAGTTTGTCGCCCGTGATAGTCGTCACTGAAAAAAGCGGGATTTTCAGCGCAATTAAAGTAAGCACCAAACTGGCCTACGGCAACTTACGCGCAACCGCACCAGCCATCGTGATGTGGTTGTTGGCTAAAATCGCTATTTTACTGGTCGTGTCAAAGTTACCCATTTCCTCACCGACCGTGCTCGGTGTAGTTCTGAACGGGTTAAGTAACCTGATCTCCGCGATTCTTCTGATTTATCTGTTCCGCCTTTATATGCTGCTGCGCGCGTAATTGCCGCACTTCACCTATGTCGCCGTTCTGGCGACATAGGCTTCTCCATTTCCCTCGTTCATGCCTTGCCCAATCGTAATTTTCTGCAAATTATTACAATATCTCGGGAATGGTGTTCCACAATGAAGGATAATGGCATGAGCTACCGAATAACTCTTGTGGGTTATGATTACGACACTGTTGAGTGATGGATTGACATAATGAAGCAACTTCTTGATTTTATACCGTTGGTCGTGTTTTTTGCGGCTTATAAACTCTATGACATCTACGTCGCATCGGGCGCATTAATTGCGGCAACGGCGCTGTCACTCGCGGTCACCTGGGTGATGTATCGTAAAATAGAGAAAATGACGCTAGTGACCTTTGCCATGGTCGTCGTTTTCGGTTCGCTAACGCTGGTGTTCCATAACGATCTGTTTATCAAGTGGAAAGTTACCATTATCTATGCGTTGTTTGCCGCCGCTCTGCTGGTTAGCCAGTTTGTCATGAAGCAGACTCTGATTCAGAAAATGCTGGGTAAAGAGCTAACCTTGCCGCAATCCGTCTGGGGAAAATTGAATATAGCCTGGGCGATGTTCTTTCTGGTGTGCGGACTGGTTAACATCTATATTGCTTTTTGGCTACCGCAAAGCGTGTGGGTCAATTTCAAAGTCTTTGGTCTAACGGGGGTAACACTGCTGTTTACACTGCTTTGTGGCGTCTACATCTACCGTCACTTACCTAACGACCAGGAAAAATCAGAAGAAGAAAAAAGCGAGCAACCGTAATCGCTAAATCGAGGCATACACAATGAGCACACAAAACGTGTTACCACAGGGCGAACTGGTTCTCCGCACGCTGGCAATGCCAGCCGATACCAATGCGAACGGGGATATTTTTGGTGGTTGGCTGATGTCGCAAATGGACATCGGCGGCGCAATTTTGGCGAAAGAAATTGCCGAAGGGCGTGTTGTTACCGTGCGGGTTGATGGGATGTCATTCTTAAAACCTGTTGCCGTCGGCGATGTGGTTTGCTGCTATGCGCGTTGTTTACGCACTGGCCGCAGTTCTATCAACGTTAACGTTGAAGTTTGGGTAAAGAAAGTGTCGTCTGAACCGATTGGCCAGCGCTATCGGGCTACCGAAGCGTTATTCACCTACGTCGCGGTCGATGAAGCAGGTCACCCACGTGAACTCCCTGCTGGTAAGAGCCACTTTACGCCAAGTGAGTAACGTTTAACGTTCATCGGCATAAGCCTTTGAATAGCGCTCGATACGAAAACGGGGCGTCATCAGCCAAAGATGACGCCCCGTTTCTTTTGTGTATTTTGGTACTGACGTGAATTATTCGACTGCCGCCCCGCCGTCAATTTTAAAGACGATGGTCACAACCAAATCTTTGCCGGGTTTACCCGCTTCGTAACGCCATTTACGCATCGCCTGTTTGATATCGCGCTCGAACATATTACGCGGTTCAGCAGAAAGCACGCGGACATTGTCAACCCGCCCAGATTCGTCCACATCAAACTGCATTTTTACCCGACCCTCAACGCGCAGGGAAAACGCACGAGCAGGATACTGAGGCTGTGCACGGCTCAACGGACGTGGCCCACTTGACTGCGTGCTGGCGGCGGGCGCGGGTGCCTGTTTCACCGGCGCATTATTCACATTGCGCGTCGGCTCTTCCCTGGTAAACGGCGAAGGCGGCTGTTTTTCAACGGTCGGTTCACGTTTAACCGGCTTCGGCTGCTCAACCTTCTTCACGGGCTTGGGTTCCGGTTTAGGTTTCGGCTTGGGCTTTGGTTCCGGCAATGGCATAGGAACTGGCTGTGGCAATGGCTCCGGCTCAGGAGTCGGTTCCGGCTCCGATTCTGGCTGCTTCACCGGCTCTGGCTCGGGGGCAGATTTGGCAACTGGAGCCGCTTCATAGGCCGCAGGGTTCACCATCACAACGCTGATGGGCTTGGATTCCTGCGGTAATTCAATTGAATTATTGAATGATGCGTACAGCAAACCTGCAATCAGTGAACCGTGAAAACCAACTGAAAGTATGAATGGCCATGAGTAACGGCGGGTCAAAAAAAACTTTTTTTGCGGCATAGTCTGTCTTTATCCTCTTATGCCGCCCAAGTTTAAATGCAAATAGCAATCATATTCAATAACAACCCGTGGAATTGGCAAAAAAACAGAAATCGTGAGGGGATTACTCTGGCAAATCAACCTATTGTCCTCGAACTATTGTCTTCAACCTATTGTCTTCTAACAACATCACGTATGATGGTAAAAACGCGAGTCTCTTACCCGATAGCGTTTGGCGACTGGGCGCTAAACCGGCATCCCAAACGAAAAAGGGTACCTTCCTACCTGAGAGGTCACTATGCTCTATGTCATTTATGCTGAAGATAATGTTGATTCATTAGCAAAACGCCTGTCGGCAAGACCCGATCACCTTGCCCGTTTACAAGCATTGCGCGATCAGGGACGACTGATTACCGCAGGCCCTTTACCCGCGATCGACAGCGACGATCCCGGTCAGGCGGGCTTTAGCGGCTCCGTCATTATCGCCGAGTTCGCATCACTGGATGAAGCAACGGCATGGGCTGACGCCGACCCCTATATCGCGGCAGATGTCTACAAACACGTCAGCGTGAAACCATTCAAAAAAGTGTTTTAAGGTTCTATTGATATAGGTCATGGTTGTACCAGAAAATCATGGCCCTTCACCTCTCTGCTAAAAGCTGAAATATTTTAGTCATTTAACAGTGATAGTTTGACCGCTATTCATATAGTGAGGGTCAACAATCATGTTAATGCCAGCGATTTTGCGAAACGGAATTGCCACTATCCGCCGCCGTCATCGCCTCAGTATTCTCTCCGGATTGTTATTGATCATTGGGTTATTTTCTTTATTGCAATTAGTTTCCGTCGGTGTCATTTCTCAAACGATGACCCAAGTGCGGCAGGATATTTCGGCTAACGAAAACCTACGCCAGCAACAAGCGTTAATGGATAAAGCGCGGATGGAAGTGATGAACGCCAGCGATAAACTCAATCGCGCGGGTATTTATCTACTGGTAGACAAAGAAACGGGGTCTGAAGGCAGTTGGCACAGCCTGATGGATGAGGCAGAAGTGTCTCTCAAACAGGCGCAGGAGCACTACCAACAATTGGGGACGGTCACCACGGTGGAAGCCGACACGGCAGCCTTCGTCGATTTGAAGAAAAGCTACAACCAACTCTATTCCGGGCTTGTCGAACTCGCTCAGGGAATCAAAACCACCAACCAGATCGATATTTTCTTTGCCGTTCCTGTTCAGGCCTATCAAAGCGATTTCACTCAGAAATATTCACACTATCTGCAAGATACCGATGCACTGCAAAAGCAGCACGGGCAACAATTTTTATCCTCTCTCGATCAGGCTAAAACGATTTTCATCACGGTGCTGGGGCTTTTACTGGCGATCGCCATCGCAGTTTGGATCGGTGTGAGTCGAGTGATTATTCGCCCATTGACGCACATTATTGCCCATTTAAAGCTGATCGCCGCAGGCGATCTTTCTCACTCGGTAGATGCAGAGATACGCGGTACACGCGAAATTAGGCAGCTTAATACCAACGTCATTCAAATGCAGGAAGGTCTGGTGACGTTAGTCAATCAGGTTCGCCAGGGCGTTGACCACATGGTGATGCAGGTTGATCGGGTTGCAGCGGATAACCTCCAGCTTTCTGAGCAGGCTAACCGCCAATCCCATGAACTTAAAGTCACTACCGAGCACATTATTCAACTTAGCCAGCATCTCGAGCAAAATGCGCTGCATACTCAGCAGGCCAACCTGCATGCGGAAGACACCAGCAAGATCGCGGCGCAGGGCGAAACCATGATGAATGACGTCAAAGCCGCGATGTCAGACATTGCGGGCAGAACGCGCGAAATGACAGAAGCGATTGGGATGATTGAAAACGTGGCATTTCAGACGCATATCTTGTCCCTGAATGCCGCAATAGAAGCCGCACGGGCCGGGACGATGGGCCGAGGTTTTGCCGTTGTCGCACGGGAAGTCGGTACGCTGGCGTCACAAAGCAGCCATTCTGCACAAAATATTAATGTGCTGATTCGTGATTCAGACAACAGTGTAAGCGCAGGAACGCGGCTAGTGAACAAACTGAATGATAGCCTGCAAAACATCATTCAGACGGCGAAAGGCACCGGCACGTTTCTGAGCGAGATCTCGGAAATATCGCACCAGCAAACCGAAAGCATTCATGAAGTGACTACCCGTCTCAGTACGCTGAATGACACAGTCAGAGAAAATGCGGGACAGGTTGAAGCCTCCGCTCGCACCTTCTCCTCGCTGCTGGAACAAACGGAACGCTTAAATACGTCAGTGTCGCTGTTTATCCTGCCCTCGACAGAGGGTGACAGTAACCCGATGATCGATCAGAGAGAAATCGCACAGCGCATTCCGGTTATGGGATGAACCGGAGCGGGACGCTATCCGGAATGTAATAAAAAAATAGCGACCATACTTCGGGTCGCTATTTTCCTCACTGGCTTACCAGTCGTAGGTTACCGCATAAAGCAATGCCCGCCGTTTGTGCTTTTGCTGCAAATAACGGGCAGAGCGAATATGGCGATACGTACGTGATTGAGCCTCCAACCAGCGGCTTCTTCGACGCTGGACCTGACGCAACATCCGCCAGCGACCCACTTCATTTCGACTGCGTTTCATGATGCGGCTCTTATTAATACACTCGCGCGGGGCATTATATACCCCTGATGCGTGACGACAATCAGTGAATCGCCCTCTCCGCTCTTCTCTTCTTAGCCATCATTTTTATTCCCTAAATAATTCGAGTTGCAGGAAGGCGGTAAGAGAAGGAATCCCGATGAGCTTACATAAGTAAGTGATTCGGGTGAGTGACAAATCTGCCAGAGGCAGGTTTGAACGCTGCTTGCAGCGGCCCCAACGGGGCGAGGTACACGTAAGTGTGCCGAGTAGCGTAGCCAACGCACATGCAGCTTGAAGTATGACGGGATATTCAGAGGAAAGGCATTTCCCCTTTTATAAATCTATGCGTACACTTTGTTAATTCTTTGCAGAAGGGAACTATGCTGCTTTTATGTCGACATTTTATACCGTAATAAGTTGGTTACTGGTTTTTAGCTACTGGTTGCTAATTGCAGGTGTGACCTTGCGTATTCTGATGAAACGTCGGGCCGTGCCTTCTGCAATGGCTTGGTTACTGGTGATTTATATTCTGCCACTTGTCGGTATTGTCGCTTATCTTTCGTTTGGCGAACTCCATCTTGGCAAACGCCGGGCTGAACGTGCCAGTAAAATGTGGCCATCAACGGCAAAATGGCTGCGTGAATTAAAAGAGTATCGCCGTATTTTCGCAACGGAAAACAGCGAAGTCGCCAGCGCATTATTTCAGCTGTGTGAAAGGCGGCAAGGGGTTGGTGGTGTGAAAGGCAATCAGTTACAGCTGATGACCACGTTTGATGACACCATTAAAGCGCTCTTACGTGATATCGAACTTGCCCGTAGCAATATCGAAATGGTGTTCTACATCTGGCAACCAGGCGGTCTGGTCGAGCAAGTCACCTCTTCGCTTATCGCGGCAGCACGACGCGGGGTGCACTGTCGCATTCTGTTGGACTCTGCCGGCAGCGTACAGTTTTTCCGCCAGCATCACCCCGAACTGATGCGTACTGCCGGAATAGAAGTGGTTGAAGCCCTGAAAGTGAATTTGTTCCGTGCTTTCCTGCGCCGTATGGATTTGCGTCAACACCGCAAAATTATCCTGATCGATAACCGCATTGCCTATACCGGCAGCATGAATATGGTCGATCCCCGTCTTTTCAAACAAGATGCTGGCGTCGGGCAGTGGATTGACCTGATGGCGCGCATTGAAGGGCCGGTAGCGACCACGTTGGGGATTATTTACTGCTGCGATTGGGAAATGGAGACAGGCAAACGCCTGCTTCCGCCGCCGCCGGATGTTAACGTCATGCCGTTCGAACAAGAGAGCGGCCACACCATTCAGGTTATTGCTTCCGGCCCCGGTTACCCGGAAGAGATGATTCATCAGGCGCTGCTGACGTCGGTCTATTCAGCACGTAAGCAGTTGATCATGACCACCCCCTACTTCGTGCCCAGCGACGACCTGCTGCACGCCATCTGTACCGCCGCCCAACGCGGGGTCGATGTGAGTATCATTGTACCGCACAAGAATGACTCCGTTCTGGTCGGTTGGGCCAGCCGCGCCTTCTTCACCGAACTACTGGCCGCTGGCGTGAAGATTTATCAATTCAAGGACGGGCTGCTGCACACCAAAAGCGTACTGGTAGACGGGCAACTGAGCCTGGTCGGCACGGTAAATCTGGATATGCGCAGTCTGTGGCTAAATTTTGAAATCACGCTGGTGATTGACGATGCCGGGTTCGGCAGCGATTTAGCCTGCGTGCAGGAAGACTATATTGCCCGCTCACGTCTGTTAAACGCGACACAGTGGCAAAACCGCCCCTACTGGCAACGCATCGTCGAGCGGCTGTTCTACTTTTTCAGCCCCCTGTTATAACCTGCCCGTCACGCGAATTATTTAGGGCATACGCGTTTTCCCGTGTTCTAATATGCCCATTGGGAATTAACAGGAATTACGTTATGGATTTGAATAATCGCCTGACCGAAGACGAAGCATTGGAACAGGCCTACGACATCTTTTTGGAGCTTGCAGCGGATAACCTCGATCCGGCAGATATTTTGCTGTTCAACCTGCAATTCGAAGAGCGCGGTGGCGCAGAGTTATTCGACCCCGCGGAAGACTGGGCCGAGCACGTTGATTTCGATCTGAACCCTGACTTCTTTGCTGAAGTCGTTATTGGTTTGGCCGAAGAGGAAGGTGAAGAGATCACGGATATTTTTGCCCGCGTGCTGATTTGCCGGGAAAAAGACCACAAACTTTGCCACATTCTGTGGAAAGAATAATTCGTTTTGCCTCAATGCAAAGTGACTGAAGACGTGGGTAATTCTATTTGCGAAACGAAAACGTGATAATGGAATAGAAGAGTAAAGCGTCCGCGACAGGGATGTCGCGGCTCGAGCGTACAAGGATGTATTCACAGCGTCTTTACGATCTATCCATTATCAACGCTCGACGTACATTGTCAGCAACGTAAGGCGTCTCCCAAGGGAGACGCCTTTTTTACATCGCTAGCCGATAAAACCGCTTACTGAGCGTCGACTTCTTCCACCGGTAATAGCGCCTGAGGATCGACTTTCAGACACGACACCGCGTGCGTAAAGCTTCCTTCCAGCAAGGGACGTGTCTTCGAGCACTCAGGGCCGACAACCGGACAGCGGGTGCAGAACACGCAGCCCGATGGCGGATTGATCGGTGAAGGCAAATCCCCTTCCAGCAGCTGTATCTGCTTGTTTCGTTCCTGATCGGGATCGGGAATCGGCACAGCAGACATCAGCGCACGGGTATAGGGATGTTGTGGATTTTGATAAACCTGATCGTACGTTCCCAGTTCTACCGCATGACCCAGATACATTACCAATACGCGATCGGAAATGTGCTTCACTACCGATAAGTCATGCGCGATAAAAATCAGCGACAGCCGCATTTCACGCTGTAGCTGACGCAGCAGGTTAACCACCTGCGCCTGAATCGACACGTCCAGCGCGGAAACCGGTTCATCACAGATAATCAGCTTTGGTTCCAGAATCAGCGCGCGCGCGATCCCAATACGCTGACACTGGCCGCCGGAGAATTCATGCGGGTAGCGGTTGATCAGGTTCGGTAGCAGCCCAACTTTCAGCATCATCGCTTTCACGCGATCTTTTACCGTCTGCCGATCCAGTTCAGGATGATAAACCTTTAACGGCTCGGCAATAATCTCACCGATGGTCATACGCGGATTCAGCGACGCCAGCGGATCCTGAAATATCATCTGAATATCGCTACGCGCGGCACGCCATTGCTCGTCGCTCATGCCCAGCAGGTCGTTCCCCAGCCAGGTGACACGCCCGTCGGTCGCTTTTACCAGTCCGATAATGGCGCGAGCCAGCGTGGACTTGCCGCAGCCGGATTCCCCCACCACACCCAGCGTTTCACCTTCATATAAACGCAGCGTCACACCATCGACCGCTTTCAGCTTTTTCGGCGGCTGCCAGAACCACTGCTTATCATCTCTGACCTCAAAGTGGACTTTCAGATCGTCCACTTCTAACAACACCTTTTTCTCGTCCGCGTTGTTCATACCACCTCCTCAATCGCTCTAAAGCAGGCGCGCAAGCGGCCATCACCAAAAGATTCCAGCGCAGGTGCGCTATGGCAGACATCCATTGAATACGGGCAGCGTGGTTGGAACGGACACCCTTTCGGCAGGCGTAACAAGTTAGGCGGATTACCCGGAATGGTCGCCAACACCTCATCTTCCGCATCCAGACGCGGCACGGCATTGAGCAGGCCGACAGAATACGGATGACTTGGATGATAAAAGACATCACGTGCCGCGCCGTATTCCATGGTGCGTCCGGCGTACATCACCAGCACCTTGTCACAAATACCGGCAACGACGCCCAGGTCATGGGTGATCATGATGATGGCGGTATTAAACTCACTCTTCAGCTCGTTCAGCAGCGTCATAATCTGCGCCTGAACCGTCACATCCAGCGCCGTTGTCGGTTCATCGGCAATCAGCAGTTTTGGACGGCACAGCAACGCCATCGCGATCATCACACGCTGACGCATCCCACCGGAAAACTCATGTGGATACATCTTCATGCGCTTACGCGCTTCCGGCATCTTAACCGCATCCAGCATTTTGACCGACTCTTCAAACGCCTGGCTTTTGCTCATGCTCTTGTGCAGCATCAGCACTTCCATCAGTTGTTCCCCGACGCGCATGTAAGGGTTCAGCGAGGTCATCGGGTCTTGAAAAATCATACTGATTTCTTCAGCACGCAGCTTATTCAACTGGCTTTCCGGCAGGTTAAGAATTTCTTTGCCACGAAAACGCGCCGAGCCGCCAATGCGCCCATTACGCGCCAATAATCCCATTAGCGCAAACGCCGTTTGTGATTTACCGGAGCCAGATTCACCGACAATCCCCAGTGTTTCACCCGCGTTGAGCGTGAAGTTCAGGTCATTAACCGCCGTCACGTCTCCGTCCTGCGTTTTGAACGTTACCCGGAGATCCTGAACATGTAGCAGCGCGTCGTGCGCGCCCGTTAACTCAATCTTGCTCATGTTGATGCTCCTCAGCGATCTTTCGGGTCGAGGGCATCACGCAGGCCATCGCCGATAAAGTTAAAACAAAACAGCGTAACGACCAGAAACGCCGCCGGATAGAACAGCAACCACGGCGACACTTCCATTGAGTTCGCGCCATCATTCAGCAAGGCACCCCAGCTGCTTAATGGTTCCTGCGTTCCCAGCCCCAGGAAGCTCAGGAAAGATTCGAACAGAATCATGCTTGGCACCAGCAGAGAGGCATAGACTACTACCACTCCCAGCACGTTCGGCACCACATGACGTAACACGATGCCGCGTGTGGATACACCGGACACCATCGCCGCTTCAATGAACTCTTTACGTTTCAGGCTCAGCGTCTGACCACGCACGATACGCGCCATATCGAGCCAGGACACCATGCCGATAGCCACGAAGATCAACAGCATGTTCTGCCCGAAGAACGTGACCAGCAGGATCACGAAGAACATGAACGGGAATGAGTTAAGGATCTCCAGCAGACGCATCATCACGGAATCCACCTTCCCGCCCAGATAGCCGGACATCGCGCCATACAGCGTCCCGACGATCACGGCAACCAGCGCCGCCGCCACACCAACCATCAGCGACACGCGACCGCCGATAGCCACGCGAACCAGCAGATCGCGACCTGAGGAATCCGTACCGAAATAGTGCCCAGAGGTCATATCCGGTGCGGCTGACATCATTCCCCAGTCCGTATCGGCGTAGTTAAATGCGGACAGCATGGGGGCAAAAATCACAAACACGGTAATGACAGCCAGCACAAACAGGCTGGCAAGCGCCGCACGGTTATGGATAAAGCGCAGGCGCGCATCCTGCCACAGGCTGCGTCCTTCAATTTCTGTCTGCTCGGTGAAGTTCTCTAACGCTTCAACGTTTTTTCGATTCCAAAACATAGCGCCCCCAATTAATAGCGAATTTTCGGATCGATAACAGCGTAGAGCACGTCAATGATCGCATTAAAGAGAATGGTTAAGCCGCCGACCAGAATGGTCAGGCTCAGTACCAGTGAATAGTCGCGGTTCAGTGCGCCGTTGACGAACAGTTGCCCAATACCGGGTAAGCCAAAAATGGTTTCAATAACCATTGAGCCGGTAATAATGCCGACAAACGCCGGCCCCATATAGGAGAGCACAGGCAGCAGCGCAGGCTTCAGCGCATGACGCAGGACGATGCGACGCATCGGTAACCCTTTGGCGCGCGCGGTGCGGATGAAGTTAGAGTGTAAAACCTCGATCATCGACCCTCGGGTGATACGTGCGATGCTGGCGATATAAGACAAAGACAGCGCCACCATTGGTAAAATCATGTACTTGGGCGCACCTCCATTCCAGCCTCCGCCGGGTAACCACCGCAGCGTAATGGCAAAAATCAGCACCAGTAGCGGCGCAACGACAAAGCTGGGAATCACCACCCCCGTCATGGCAAAGCCCATCACGGTATAATCCCATTTGGTATTCTGATTCAGCGCAGCAATTACGCCTGCACTCACCCCAAACACAATCGCCAGAACGAATGCAGCAGCCCCCAATTTTGCCGAAACGGGGAAAGACGTCGCCACCAAATCGTTCACGGAGTAGTCTTTGTATTTAAAAGAAGGACCGAAATCACCCTGCACCAGTTGCAGTAAGTAATTACCGTACTGCGTCATCATGGGGTCGTTCAGATGATATTTGGCCTCGATATTCGCCATCACTTCCGGCGGCAAATTACGCTCACCAGTAAAAGGGCTGCCGGGAGCCAATCGCATCATGAAAAACGAAATGGTGATCAGGATGAATAGTGTCGGAATCGCCTCCAGACAGCGGCGAAGAATAAATTTTAACATTGCTCGTACCTATAAAAGGCTGGCAGCACAATCGCATGCGCCAGCCATTATTATTAGTGCTTGATGATATACAGATCTTTCACGTAAACATTATCCTGGGGATCTTTACCGGTTAATCCACCAACATAAGGCTTCACCAATCGGGTATTTGCATAGTAGTAAACAGGTACGATAACTGCATCTTTATTCAGCAATGCTTCAGCCTGTTGATATACGGCAGCACGCTCCTCTTCGGTTTTCACCTGCAAGGATTTCGCCACCAGTGCATCAAATTCTTTGCTCTTATAGTGAGCCTTATTATTGCTACTCTCCGACAACATGCTGTTCAAGAAGGTAGACGGCTCGTTATAGTCTGCACACCACCCGCCACGCGCCAAGTCATGCGTTCCCTGTTGACGAGAGTTGAGGAACGTTTTCCACTCTTGGTTTTCCAGCTTAACGTCTACGCCAATGTTCTGCTTCCATATCGAAGACGCTGCAATCGCCATCTTTTTATGAAGGTCGGATGAGTTATAGAGCAAATTAAACGTCAACGGTTTCTGTGCTGTATAGCCAGCTTCCGCCAGCAGTTTCTTCGCTTCTTCATTACGTTTCTCTTGAGACCAGGTGAACCACTCTGGCGTCTGTGCATTGAAGCCATCAATATATGGCGGTACAAAACCATAGGCCGGAATATCACCCTGGTTCTTCACCTTATTGGTCAGAATATCCTGACTCAGACCCAGACGCAGCGCCGTACGCACACGGACATCGTTAAATGGTGGTTTCTGATTATTGATTTCGTAATAGTAGGTGCACAGGTATGGATTGACTTTGACTTCGTCAGGAATTTCTTTCTTCAGCTTTTGGAATAATTCAATCGGCAGCTGGTTATAGGTCATATCAATTTCACCGCTACGATAGCGGTTAACGTCAGTCACTTCCGACGAAATCGGCAGATAGGTCACTTTATTGATGACGGTATGGGCGTTATCCCAATATTGCGGATTACGCTCCAGCACAATTTTTTCATTCACTACCCAGTCTTTCAGCTTATAAGCGCCGTTGCCGATCCAGTTTTGCGGCTGCGTCCATTTATCGCCAAATTTCTCGATGGCGGCTTTATTAACAGGAGACATAGCGGCATAAACAGGCAGTTTATAGAAGTAAGGCACCGCTTCAGACAGCGTGACCTCAAAAGTATGATCGTCGATCGCTTTCACGCCCAGCGTATCGGGGGATTTTTTACCGGCGATGATGTCATCGATATTCAGCAGATGACCGTATTGCAGATAGCTGGCGTAAGGCGAGGCCGTTTTCGGGTCGGCCAGACGCTGCCAGCTATAGACGAAATCTTGTGCGGTAACCGGCGTGCCATCTGACCATTTAGCATCTTTACGCAAGTGGAATGTCCACACTTTAAAATCTTTGTTATCCCAGCTTTCCGCTACGCCGGGAACGGTTTTGCCGTTAACGTCGGAAATGACCAGCCCTTCCAGAAGATCGCGCGACACGTTTGATTCCGGTACACCTTCGATTTTATGGGGATCGAGGGAGGACACTTCCGCGCCGTTGTTACGAACCAATTCCTGTTTTTCTGCTAACTGAACGCCAGCGGGAACGGTCGCGGCAATAGCTGAAACAGCCATCGTGCTACTCAACGCCGCGATAATAGCGGCTGCTACTCTTTTTCTAGTTGTGATGTGTGTCATTATTTTCTCCTGTAATGTTGTCGTGTTAGTTATCCCAGCACGATTCCTGAATTAGCACCCTGTGAGAAAGCGATTAATCAGTTCCCGTCGCCCCCCATTCCCACATAGTAGGAATGGGTAACGAGAGATTAAACACCAAATTAATCGCAGCTCGCTCATTTCATTTGCATCAAACCGTAAATAACATCGCGACGGATTAATGCTTAATGATGTAGAGATCTTTCACCCGCAGATTATCCAACGGATCTTTGCCGGTAATACCACCGACATAAGGTTTTACCAGTCGGGTATTCGCGTAGTAATAGACCGGTACGATCGCCGCATCTTTATCCAACTGCGATTCCGCCTGCTGATAAATCTCTGCACGTTCCTCGTCCGTTTTTGCCTGAACAGCCTGCGCCATCAGTTTGTCGAACGTCGCGCTCTTATAATGTGCCGTGTTATTGCTGCTGTCTGACAGCATACTATTCAGGAACGATGTTGGTTCGTTATAGTCCGCACACCATCCGGCACGCGCAACGTCATAATTGCCTTGATGACGCGTGCTGAGATAGGTTTTCCATTCCTGATTTTCCAATTTCGCGTCGACGCCCAGATTCTGTTTCCAGATCGACGCCGCCGCAATCGCCAGCTTTTTATGCAGATCGGACGAGTTATAGAGCAAATTAAACGTCAGCGGTTTCTCTGCGGTATAGCCCGCTTCCGCCAGCAGTTTTTTCGCTTCTTCATTACGTTTCGCCTGTGGCCAGGTAAACCACTCTGGCGTACGCGCTTTCAAGCCATCCGTAAATGGAGGAACATAACCATAGGCCGGAATATCACCCTGGTTTTTCACTTTATTGGTCAATATGTCTTGATCAAGACCCATACGCAGCGCCGTTCGCACCCGGACATCGTTAAACGGCGGTTTCTGGTTGTTGATTTCGTAATAATACGTACAGAGGAAGGGATTAACTTTAACTTCTTGTGGGATTTCTTTTTTCAGCTTCTGAAATAGCTCGATAGGTAATTTATTATTGGTGACATCAATTTCACCCGCACGGTAGCGGTTAACATCCGTGACTTCAGAAGCAATCGGCAGATAGGTGACCTGATTAATCACGGTCTTGGCGTTATCCCAATACTGGGTATTACGTTCCAGCACCAGCCGCTCATTCACGACCCAAGATTTCAGACGGTAGGCGCCATTCCCCACCCAGTTTTCTGGTTGAGTCCATTTATCACCAAATTTCTCCACCACCGCTTTATTTACCGGTGACATGGACGAGTGATTCAGCAATTTATAAAAGTATGGGATCGGTTCGCTCAATGTGACTTCCAGCGTATGGTCGTCGAGTGCTTTTACGCCCAGCGTATCGGGAGATTTCTTGCTGGCGATGATGTCATCGATATTCAGCAGATGACCATATTGCAAATAGCTAGCATAAGGAGATACGGTTTTCGGATCGGCCAGACGCTGCCAGCTATAAACGAAATCCTGTGCGGTAACCGGCTCGCCATTCGACCATTTGGCATCTTTACGTAAATGGAATGTCCAGACTTTAAAATCGCTGCTTTCCCACCGCTCGGCCACGCCAGGAATCGGGTGTCCATCCGGGTCGGAAATCACCAACCCTTCATATAGATCGCGCGCGACGTTGGATTCCGGCACACCTTCTATTTTATGTGGATCCAGTGATGACACCTCAGCGCCATTGTTTCTCACCAGAACCTGCTCTTTTGCCAGCTCAACACCGGCAGGTACAGTAGCAGCCTGAACATTCACGCATGACGCCATCACTGCTGCAGCAATCATACTGGTAACAAAGCATCGTTTTGTGTTGCGAGTTTTCACTTTATAAACGCCCCTGTCTTGATACAACGCCATACCGGACTCTACGCGTAAAGATCGCCGTCACATAGAGCAGAAAAGATCGCCCATTATCCAAATAAATCATAAAATTAATTTATGGGTAAATAACGAATAGCAGGTCGACACTCGAAGCTATCAAAAGCAGACACATTCGCCAATATTTTTACATTGATGTTGCTTAATTTTCTTTACTACAGCTCGGTAAACGTTTTATTTCAGTCATTCAACTCAACCACTAACCTTATGATAAACAATGTTTTTTATTTTATATTGCAACTATTTTTTAAATATTCAGAAATTTATAGATTTTGAGCAAAAAAACATCATAGCGGGTTTCATCATTTTTACAGCACAAAAATGATGACACACGCTTACCTGTCCGCGTCATTATCTGACCGAAATGTTATTATTTTAACAACTTCGTTACTCACTTTGCGCGACAAGCGTGTGAAACCTCCCTGCGATAGAAGACGAGCAAAATAACTAACCCGATTAAGATATAAGTAATGTTTATGCGAAAATGTCTTATACGAACAACGAATTCCCGTTATACGCTCAAACCTTGCTGGCATTTCTCCCGCCAGGGCTTCACTTCAACGTCCGCTGTCGATCCTTTACCAACCCATTTTAGGTAGAAAAGCCGCTGATTTTATCTGGCTAATGATAGTTATTATCAACATCAGCATGCTGAATGGTGTCAGCATAAAGAAAGTCTGATATTGATCACAAAAAAGGCACCCACAAATAGGTATGCTCATCTCATACTGTAGCAGACACGTAAATCCTCTTAATTTTGATGTATTTTCAAAATAATATTTCAAAATTTTACGATGTCGGCGGTTACAGTATTTTAAAAAGCAGAAATCGCGCCACAACGGCGGCTGACGAGCTCTTTGAGTCAATGAATGCGAAATAGGCAGAAAAGAATAGCCAGGTAACGGAAACGCCCCTCACTCGTTTATCTATACTGTTCTATTCGGCGAACAATTGACTGAAAGAGTTTAACATTTATCAGGAGAGCATTATGGCCGTAACCAACGTTGCTGAACTTAACGCACTGGTCGAAAGAGTGAGAAAGGCACAGCAGGAATTCGCCACTTACACTCAGGAACAGGTAGACAAGATCTTCCGCGCTGCCGCACTCGCTGCATCGGATGCCCGTATCCCGCTGGCAAAAATGGCGGTTGCTGAATCCGGCATGGGGATCGTTGAAGATAAAGTCATCAAAAACCATTTCGCATCTGAATACATTTATAACGCCTATCAGGATGAAAAAACCTGCGGCATCCTCTCTACTGATGACACTTTTGGTACGATTACCATTGCAGAGCCGATTGGCCTGATTTGCGGTATTGTTCCCACCACCAACCCCACTTCTACCGCGATTTTTAAAGCGCTGATCAGCCTGAAGACCCGTAACGGGATTATCTTCTCCCCGCATCCGCGTGCAAAAAATGCGACCAACAAAGCCGCAGACATTGTTCTGCAAGCGGCAATTGCGGCAGGTGCGCCGAAAGACATTATCGGCTGGATCGATCAGCCTTCCGTTGAGCTGTCCAACCAGTTGATGCACCATCCGGATATCAACCTGATTCTGGCCACCGGTGGCCCAGGTATGGTGAAGGCCGCGTACAGTTCCGGTAAACCAGCAATCGGCGTCGGTGCCGGTAACACACCTGTTGTCGTTGATGAAACCGCAGACATCAAACGTGCCGTTGCCTCTATTCTGATGTCGAAAACCTTCGATAACGGCGTCATTTGTGCGTCAGAACAGTCAGTTATCGTCGTGGACAGCATCTATGACGCCGTGCGTGAGCGTTTCGCTACCCACGGCGGCTACATGCTGAAAGGCAAAGAGCTGCATGCCGTACAGGGTATTTTGCTGAAGAACGGTTCACTGAATGCCGACATCGTAGGCCAACCCGCACCGAAGATCGCAGAAATGGCAGGCATCACCGTCCCTGCTAACACCAAAGTGCTGATCGGTGAGGTCACTGCGGTCGATGAGTCCGAGCCGTTTGCTCATGAAAAACTGTCGCCGACGCTGGCGATGTACCGTGCGAAAGACTTCAACGACGCCGTCATTAAAGCGGAAAAACTGGTCGCAATGGGTGGCATCGGTCACACATCCTGCCTGTATACCGATCAGGACAATCAGCCAGAACGCGTGAATCATTTCGGTAATATGATGAAAACCGCACGTATCCTGATTAACACCCCTGCGTCTCAAGGCGGTATCGGCGATCTCTACAACTTCAAACTCGCTCCGTCTCTGACTCTGGGCTGTGGCTCCTGGGGCGGAAACTCCATCTCCGAAAACGTCGGTCCGAAGCACTTGATCAACAAGAAAACGGTAGCCAAGCGAGCAGAGAATATGTTGTGGCATAAACTTCCCAAATCCATTTATTTCCGTCGCGGTTCACTGCCCATCGCCCTTGAAGAAGTCGCCTCCGATGGTGCTAAACGTGCATTTATCGTGACCGACCGCTTCCTGTTCAACAATGGCTATGTCGATCAGGTGACGTCCGTATTGAAACAGCACGGGCTGGAAACCGAAGTCTTCTTTGAAGTTGAAGCTGACCCTACGCTGAGCATCGTGCGTAAAGGCGCTGAGCAAATGCACTCCTTCAAACCGGATGTGATTATTGCGCTGGGTGGCGGTTCGCCAATGGATGCGGCGAAAATCATGTGGGTGATGTATGAACACCCCACAACACACTTCGAAGAGCTGGCGCTGCGTTTCATGGACATCCGCAAACGTATCTACAAGTTCCCGAAAATGGGCGTCAAAGCCAAAATGGTGGCGATTACCACGACCTCAGGGACCGGTTCTGAAGTGACACCATTTGCCGTCGTCACCGACGATGCTACCGGGCAAAAATACCCATTAGCGGACTATGCGCTGACGCCAGATATGGCAATTGTTGATGCCAATCTGGTGATGAATATGCCGAAATCACTCTGTGCGTTTGGTGGGCTCGATGCGGTAACACACTCACTGGAAGCCTATGTTTCCGTGCTGGCAAACGAATATTCAGACGGACAGGCCTTGCAAGCGCTGAAACTGCTGAAAGAGAACCTGCCAGATAGCTACCGCGATGGCGCGAAAAACCCAGTGGCCCGTGAGCGCGTACATAACGCCGCGACGATTGCCGGTATTGCGTTTGCCAACGCCTTCCTCGGCGTCTGTCACTCCATGGCGCATAAACTGGGCTCGGAGTTCCATATCCCGCACGGCCTGGCTAACGCCCTGCTGATCTCAAACGTCATTCGCTATAACGCGAACGACAACCCGACCAAGCAGACGACGTTCAGCCAGTATGACCGTCCACAGGCACGCCGTCGCTACGCGGAAATAGCCGACCATCTGCGTTTAACCGCGCCAAGCGATCGCACCGCGCAGAAAATCGAGAAATTGTTGAACTGGCTGGAAGACATGAAGACCGAGCTGGGGATCCCAACCTCGATTCGTGAAGCAGGCGTACAGGAAGCCGACTTCCTGGCGAAGGTAGATAAACTGTCAGAAGATGCATTCGACGATCAGTGTACTGGGGCTAACCCACGCTACCCACTGATTTCCGAACTGAAACAGATTCTGCTGGATACTTACTATGGTCGTAAGTTCTCAGAAGAGGCAAAAACAGAAGCGGTTGAACCTGTGGCAAAAGCCGCTAAAACCGGTAAGAAAGCCGCACATTAACGTGCTGTCTGTACCGCCTTTAGGCTAAGGCGGTGTGTCTCTCTGCTCTGCCCAACCCGTTTAGGGTTGGGCATTTTTATTCCTCACGCACGCATTAACACGCTATTTATTAATTGCTCGTCAGCCGGATATTTAACCGCCTTACTCGCTTTCCTTACGGGTTAATCCCAGCGCAATCTTATAATGTTTACGACACACGGAAACATAGCTCTCGTTGCCGCCAATAACGACCTGTTCCCCTTCGTGGACAGCATTACCTTGCGCATCTAATCGCAATACGCAGTTGGCTTTACGGCCGCAATGGCAGACTGTTTTTAACTCAATCAGCTTATCTGCCCACGCTAATAAATGGTGACTCCCGGAAAACAAATCGCCACGAAAATCAGTACGCAACCCGTAGCACAATACCGGGATATCTAATTGGTCCACGACATCGGAAAGCTCACTCACCTGCTCGCGGGTTAAAAATTGACATTCGTCAATTAATACACAATCTACAGGTTGAGCACGATGCTCTTTCTCCAGCAATCCAAATAAGGATGTCTGCGGATTAAACAATAATGCCGGAGAAGAAAGGCCGATCCGTGAACTTACAATCCCCACACCATGCCGATTATCTATTTCTGCAGTGAACACCAGCGTACGCATCCCGCGCTCCTGGTAGTTATATGACGACTGCAATAGCGCCGTCGATTTCCCTGCATTCATTGCAGAATAATAAAAATAAAGTTGAGCCACTCGGTTACTCCAAAAGGCAGGGTATATGATCTTCGTGTCGTAAAAACTTATTGTAACAACTCGCCTTCACGCTACGCAATGGGCTATTCCCCGACCACATTTTGTCCATATGCCCACCAGCGGCGGCCTGTTACGATAAAAGATATAAACATTCCTTATAACAACGGTGCAGCATCAATAAGCCATTCTCTGTCGTTTGAGGGAGAAAAGCGGCATACCAAATGTATTTTTTTGATAACAGGAAAGTATTTATATTTATGTAACATACGATGTGAGTTCTGTTTTAAAAATGATGTTTTTTAACAAACTTACAAATTTGACTATTGCAGAAAGGAAAATAGCACTCTATTATCACTCTACACGCCACCAATAATATTAATTTGAGATTATCACAATGAGCGAAGCACTAAAGATTCTTAACAACATCCGTACTCTGCGTGCCCAGGCAAGAGAATGTACCCTGGATACTTTGGAAGAAATGCTGGAAAAACTGGAAGTCGTGGTTAATGAACGCCGCGAAGAAGATAGCCAGGTTCAAGCTGAAGTTGAAGAACGTGCACGTAAATTGCAGCAATATCGCGATATGCTGATTGCCGACGGTATTGACCCTAACGAATTATTACAATCTTCAGGTTCAGTGAAAGTTGCAGGTAAAAGCAAACGCGCTGCCCGTCCGGCAAAATATCAATACACTGACGAAAACGGCGAAGTTAAAACCTGGACTGGCCAGGGTCGTACACCGGCAGTAATCAAGAAAGCAATCGAAGAGCAAGGTAAATCTTTAGACGATTTCCTGCTGTAATTGTTTATAAGTACTGAATACTAAAAACCCCCGATAGCTATCGGGGGTTTTTCTTTGGCACCGCGTTTTGCAAATGCAAAGAGAAAACAGATATGCGGCGTTTTTAGCTGCTCTCTGCTTTTGTAAAACAGAGAGCAATCATTACATTCTGTTATTTTTCTTCTGCTTCAATCGTTTCCTGCAACCATTGCGCAAATTCCTGACCTAAACCGTCATGGCGCAAACCATATTCAACGAATGCCTGCATATAGCCTAATTTATTACCACAGTCATGGCTTACACCTTTCAGGTGATACGCTTCTACCGTTTCTTTTTCCATCAGCATTGCGATGGCATCAGTTAACTGGATTTCATTGCCTGCACCCGGTGGCGTTTTCTCCAACAGAGACCAAATATCCGCAGAGAGTACATAACGGCCAACAACGGCTAAATTAGACGGCGCTTCGGAAGCTTTCGGTTTTTCAACCACACCGACCATCGGTGCGCTATCCCCTGCTTTTAATTCCACGCCTTTACAATCGACCACACCATAGCTACTTACATTTTCAACTGGCTCGACCATAATCTGGCTGTGGCCTGTAGTAGAAAAACGTTGCAACATTTCGCTCAGGTTATCTTTCTTCAGATCGGACGCATATTCATCAATAATCACATCTGGCAGAATAACCGCGACAGGCTCATCACCCACTAACGGGTGCGCGCACAATACTGCATGGCCCAGCCCTTTAGCTAATCCCTGACGCACTTGCATAATGGTGACGTGTTTAGGACAGATAGATTGGACTTCTTCCAGTAACTGACGTTTAACACGTTTTTCCAGAATGGCTTCCAGCTCAAAACTGGTATCGAAATGGTTCTCGATAGAATTCTTAGAAGAGTGTGTAACAAGAATAATTTCATTAATCCCTGCAGCGATACACTCATTAACAACATATTGGATCAGCGGTTTATCTACCAACGGCAGCATTTCTTTAGGAATGGCTTTGGTGGCAGGCAGCATACGCGTCCCTAATCCAGCAACTGGTATGACCGCTTTTTTTACTTTTTTATTCACAATAGACATAAACAGCCTCTTATATACCGTTCAAATAATGAACTTTATTTATCTACTCAAGATAACCGAAAGAGTATAACGACTTTAACAAGAGCACGCTTGTCCCAACATTACTGTGCAATGAAAATAAGATAACTCCCTACATGGTAGGAAATAAAAAATAATACCGAAAGAGGGGTATGGCCTGAAATCCGCACCGTCTTGCGCTATCAGACTATTCTGTCGTCAACATGAGCCGTAAACGCCCCCCATATCTGACATTGCCATGCCTCGCACTGATAATTCAACTGGTTGAGATAAGCACCTTCAAGCGTGCCTAAAGGCACACCGCTATTCAGTGCGATTTGCTGTTCGTTAACATTCAGCGTCGCGTTTAACCCGGCAGAAATCAGTATCAGCTGTTTTAGCTGTCGATGGTAATACCCCACCAACAAAGGAAAACGACCGTCCAGACTCGCTTGGCGTAGCAACTGATTTACCTGCTTTAATAGCGTCGGTAGATACGGCAAACGGTGCTGCTGATCGGCCAAATGCTCCTGAAGCAGCCCATTGAACAACGTTCGAAGCAGTAGCGCGGCCAGCGTCCCATTGTTATTGACGCCCTGAGTGACATCAAGGCAGTAAAACGCCAGTTCCGCCTCCGACAGCGCGGCAATATCCAACACCAGCCCCGGCTGTTCCGCCGTGGTTAACTGGCGGTAATTAACACGGCAATGAGCCAGCGTTTGCTGAACGGGGGGCTGTAGCTGGGCAAGCAGCTTGGTTACCGCTTCAGGAGATTGATTGAGGGAATCCATGTCCTGCATCAGTTGATCCATTTCATTCAACTGTGAAGTGAACATATCGGGATACAGGCAGGACATAACGGCTTCACGCAAGCGCGCATAATCACGAATCGGCTTCAGCAATACATCCTGAACGCCAAGACGCAAGACTTTGGCAATATCCGCCATCTGGCTGGTTGCAGAAATGATGAGTATTGGCGTATCGTTGCCCTTCAAACGTAGGCGTTCAAGGAACTCAATGCCCCCCATCGTCGGCATCTTCAGATCGCAAATCATTAAATCGGGTTGGTAGTGTTCAAGAATACGTAGTGCATCTAATCCATTAATCGCCTCCTGAACGGAAGCCCCAAGAGAAGTCAGATAACCAGCGAGCACAGATCGAAAAACGGCCTCGTCATCAATGACTAAAATATGCTTACCCGCCAGTGGTTGTTCCATCAGTACCCCTTACTTCAAACACCGAATAATCACACCTGCTTTAGCGCCGACATGCCGGATAGACGACATACTTACGCATTTCTAACGACATGTGTTTAGGCTACATGCGTTCTTAACTGCACACGCTCTCAACAACATGCGCCCTTCACACCCACTGTTCTTAATTACGATTCTGTCGCTAGTGGCAACAACTCATCACGCATCTTTTCTACCGCCTTATAACCGGCCTCAATCGCTTCCTGCGCCCGATGAAAATCTAACGTCGCGATCTGAGGGCAATACGGTTGCAGCAGCACATCAGGCGGATCGCCTGCCATCCGCGTCATCTTCAACCGATTTTCCAGAATCTGGATCGATGTGCTCATGATCTCCATCGCCGTTGGTGAACTCTCTGTTGGCTGACGCCGACTTCGCAGTAAACGCTCACGAATTCTGCTACGCCAATCTTGCGAGACATTTTCGGCATCAATGTCTGACGCCGTTGGTTTGATCGATAGCAAATCCTGATGATTCAGACTGGCGTCATGCTGAAGATCAACCGCAATCACAATATCAGCCCCCATTGCCCGTGCCAGAGAAACGGGGACAGGATTAACCACCGCGCCATCCACCAGCCAGTAATCGTTAAATCGAACGGGGGATAGCAGACCAGGCATGCTGCAAGACGCGCGCATAGCCTGATGTAAATCGCCTTCTGTCAGCCAGAGCTCACGCCCTGTACTCAAGTTTGTCGTCACCACGCCATATTTGATGTCACAGTCTTCAATCTGTGTTGTCGGGAGCAAATGCTTCACGCTATTGAAGACACGATCGCCACGCAATAAGCTACCGCGCTGCCAGGAGAGATCCATCAGTCGAATCACGTCCCAGTAACCAAACGCCCTCACCCAGCGATCTATTGAAACTAAATTGTTGGTGGCATACGCCGCGCCTACCAGCGCACCAATAGAACAACCGGCTACAACGTCAACTGCTATCCCCATTTCTGTTAACGCATTAATCACACCAATATGCGCCCATCCCTTCGCTGCCCCGGATCCCAAGGCTACTCCAATCTTTTTCCGTTGCATGATCGAACCACCCGTCTTCATTTTAGCGCACATTGCTACACGTAGAGCTTCTTAGGTAACATATCGGCATCCTGCATAGGGATCTGTTTATTATCTATCAGTTTTTATCTTAAACTTTCTTCAGGAGACGTCGTGTCAGAATCTTGCCCCTGTTGCAGTGGATTGCAGTATAACGCATGCTGTCAACCCTATCTCACGCATGCCGCAACAGCGGCTGAACCCGCCATCTTAATGCGATCGCGCTATACCGCCTACGTCAAACAGGATGTGGATTACCTTATCGCCACCTGGCACCCCGATCTCCAACCCGAGAAATGGCGCGCGTCTCTCACTGAAAGCTGCCAAAATTCGCAGTGGCTTGGCCTTACTATACTGGCAACGTCACCCGGAAAAACGCCCGATGAAGGCTATGTGGAATTCGCCGCACGTTATATCTCGGAAACAGACAGCCAGCGAACAGAAGTAATGCGAGAGCGCTCACGCTTCCTTCGCCTGCATAATCACTGGTACTATATAGACGGCGTTCATGTGCAGACAGGCAGAAATGAACCTTGCCCGTGCGATTCCGGCAAAAAATACAAAAAGTGCTGCGGACAATAGAACACAGGCAGTCCCCGCGCGGCGTTATCGCTACGGTACCATAAGATCGTTATTTTAGTTTTTGGACAGGATCCACGCGCTCATGCAATCCCAAAATATACAAAGAAAAGTATTACGAACCATTTGCCCCGATGCAAAAGGGCTCATCGCGAAAATTACGAATATTTGTTACAAGCACGAACTGAATATTGTGCAAAACAATGAGTTTGTCGATCACCGCACTGGCCGCTTTTTCATGCGGACCGAGTTAGAAGGGATTTTCAACGACACCACATTGTTAGCCGACCTTGATAGTGCACTTCCCGAAGGATCGTCTCGCGAATTAACCGCAGCAGGCCGTCGTCGTATCGTCGTTCTGGTGACAAAAGAAGCCCACTGTCTGGGCGATCTGTTGATGAAAAGTACCTATGGCGGTCTGGATGTCGAAATTGCCGCTGTCATCGGCAACCACGATACCTTACAGACGCTGGTAGAACGGTTTGATATTCCTTTCCATCTGGTCAGCCATGAAGGATTGACTCGCGAAGAGCACGATCAAAAGATGATCGCGCAGATCGATCAGTACAAACCCGATTACGTCGTGCTGGCGAAATATATGCGAGTGCTGACGCCGGCGTTTGTTCAACACTACCCAAATCAGGTGATCAACATTCACCACTCGTTCTTACCTGCTTTTATCGGTGCTCGCCCGTATCATCAGGCTTACGAACGCGGTGTAAAAATCATTGGCGCGACGGCACACTACGTCAACGATAACCTGGATGAGGGTCCCATCATCATGCAGGACGTTATTCACGTCGACCATACTTACTCGGCAGATGACATGATGCGAGCAGGCCGTGACGTTGAGAAAAATGTCCTGAGCCGTGCATTATACCGCGTGCTGGCACAACGTGTTTTTGTCTACGGTAACCGCACCATTATTCTGTAATTGGTTGATCGGACATCTTTTTGTGTAAGGATGCGCCGAACGGAATAAAAAAACGGCAACCGCATTTATTTTTGATATATACCGCTTTACAGAGGCGCGTCATTTGCTATGATGCGCCCCACTTGAAGCGAAAGCCTCGAGTAGCAAGGCCAGTGGTGGGGTTCCCGAGCGGCCAAAGGGAGCAGACTGTAAATCTGCCGTCACAGACTTCGAAGGTTCGAATCCTTCCCCCACCACCATTTCAAAGTAGTTCTTCTAAACAACATCCCAACGCTAAAACATCAGATTCCTATTAGGGGAAGGTGAGAACCTTCGACCAAGGTTCGACAAAACCGGCACGGTTTTGAGCAACGCGCAGCGTTATTTTCCCCACCGTCACTCACACCGATAATCAGCGCGACATAGACGATGGGGCAAAAATCTGCCTTACGCTTTTCCTTTCCAGCGCCCTGGAACATAAGAGAAAACGGGAAGTTGCCATGACCAGCGAATTGCCGCCAGACGCACGGCCAAACCAATAGTGAATGACGCCAGCAGGTTAATATCGTGGTTGACGTTAAGTGACTTGAGCCCCAAATATAAAAGCGCGACTAAAAGCGAGACGCTGGCGTACAACTCTTTCTTCAACACCATTGGTGTACGGTTGCAGAAAATATCACGCAATATTCCACCGAAAATGCCGGTCACGATACCCGCCATGACCACCACCGTCATCGAATAATTCAGCTTCAGCGCTACATTACAGCCAATGATGGTGAAGGCAATGAGCCCCATCGCATCCAGTACCAGAAAGAGGCGGTGCAAATGGTGCATAAAGCGCGCAACGATAATCGTAAAAAGACCCGCACCAATAGTGAGGTAGATGTAGCCGGGATGCTGCGTCCAGCCGATGGGATAATTACCGAGAAGAATATCGCGAACGGTGCCACCACCAAGCGCGGTGATAAAAGCAATCATGCCTACGCCAAAAATGTCCATATTGCGACGCCCGGCGGCTAACGCCCCGGACATCCCCTCTGCCGTAATCGCGATCAGATAGATGTAAGTCAGCACACAAGTTATCCTGTGAAATGTGCCACTCCCGCTGTCCGCTTTACCTGAGAGTTTACGCAGCCGTGCTGCTTGCCCCTTCGGTGGGTTGCATCGCAACCTCTCTCCAGTTGGCTTCAATGGAATTCGCAGTTAGGGTAGCCTGAGCGATTATGGGAGTTTGCGCCTTCGGCGGAGCGTTATATATACCCTAGGGTATACGCCCTCTCTCCTGCGAGGTGCGGAGTATAACGGTCGACAAGCCTTAGATTCAACTGAATATAAGTGAATCTTATTTTCACGGATGCTCATCTGCGTTAAGCGCTTCTAACATCACGGCAATATCTTCATTCGCGCGTACCGAAAGCCCCTCCTCACCGTGACGCCATACCTCATTTTCTGCTACCATCTGGTCACATTTTTCAGCGAATGGCAGCGAACATGAAAGTTGTATCTTTTAATATCAATGGCCTGCGGGCGCGTCCTCATCAGTTGGCCGCCATTATCGAACAACATCAGCCGGATATCATCGGGTTGCAGGAAACCAAAGTCCACGATGACATGTTTCCGTTAGAGGATGTCAGCCAGTACGGTTACCACGTTTATTATCATGGGCAGAAGGGGCACTACGGCGTCGCCCTGCTGTGTAAAGCGCAGCCGATAGCGGTACGTCGCGGTTTTCCAACGGATGAAGAAGAGGCACAGCGCCGGATCATCATGGCGGATTTCGCCACGGAGCATGGCACCTTTACAATTGTTAACGGGTATTTTCCACAGGGAGAAAGCCGCGACCATCCGGTGAAATTCCCCGCTAAGACACGTTTCTATCAGGATCTGCAAACCTATCTGGAACAGCACCACAGCGCCACGCAACCACTGATCGTAATGGGTGATGTCAATATCAGCCCGACCGATCTGGATATCGGGATTGGTGAGGAGAATCGCAAGCGCTGGCTACGCACCGGGAAATGCTCTTTCCTGCCGGAAGAGCGTGAATGGATGGCGCGTTTGCAAGGCTGGGGATTGATTGACACCTTCCGTGCCGCCAACCCCGAGAGCAACGATCGTTTTTCGTGGTTTGATTACCGCTCAGCCGGGTTTGATGACAACCGTGGCCTGCGTATCGACCTGATTCTCGCCAGCACGTTTCTGGCCGAACGCTGCGTTGCTACCGGTATTGATTACGACATTCGGGGAATGGAAAAACCATCCGACCATGCGCCAATTTGGGCACAATTTGCGCTGTAGGAATAGATCGCGCTGTAGAGAGAATACGTTGTAAAGACAGTGCGTAGTAAAAAATAGTAACTTGGTAAAAATAGTACCTGGTAAAAATAATACGCGATAAAAATGCTATCCCCGCCGTGCATCAAAGCACAGCGGGGATGAAAAGCAGCGGAAGCAGTAAACGTCATACTTCCTTAACGCGCCGTTATTGCTTAATCAACTGCCATATCAGGTTATTCGTTCCCAACGTTTGCTTGTCCCGCACGCATTGCAGAATCACACCTTCGACCTTCAGCACCGCGCCTTCGGAATAGTTCCGATTTTCATACACACAGCAGCGCAGGCAGTTGTTACTTTGCTCACGCACCGTCGTCCCGGCACCCCACACTTCCGGTGGTACGGGAACGACAATATCCGTCCCGCCACGATTCGCCTGCGCCAGCGTGGGCAGCACCAGCATCACACTGACGAAACACAAAGACACTAACGATTTCATTGCTCCTGCTCCTTCGCTTTTTTAGTCTGAGGCTTGCGCCGTTTTGTGGCACCCGACGGCGGCGCGGAAAGTCCTTTAAACGCTCTCACCGCGCCGTTTTGTTTAGCCTGCTGAATCAACGCCTGCAAGGAATGAGTCAGTGGCTGCATAAAATCCTGATAGCGACATTTCTTCTCGCTGATTTGCGTCAACGTGGCTTCCCAATGCGCTGTCATGTCGGGGTGTGCCGCGCTGGCAGGCAGCGAGTGAATCAACGCCCGCCCCGCTTCGCTTGCGTGAATATAGCGCGCTTTCTTAAACAGAAACGCCCGTTTAAACAGTAATTCGATGATACCTGCCCGCGTAGCCTCCGTCCCTAAACCATCGGTCGCCCGCAGAATTTTCTTCAGTTCCTTGTCCTGCACAAAACGCGCGATACCCGTCATCGCCGATAGCAGCGTCGCATCGGTAAACGGTCGTGGTGGCTGGGTTTGACGCTCAACCACCTCACCGCGTTCACACAGTAATTCATCACCTTTGGCCACCACGGGCAACGGCATGCCTTCGTTTTCTTCGTCACGTTCTTTACCACCCAGCAGCGTGCGCCACCCGGCTTCGGCCAGAAACCGCGCTTTGGCAATAAATTTGCCCCCCGCGATATCCAGTTCAATGACACACTTACGAAACACGGCATCTGGGCAGAATTGCATAATGTACTGCCGCGCGACCAAACCATACACTTTGCGCTCATTCTCCGTCAGCGAGGCGCTGGCGCTGCGGGCAGTGGGAATAATCGCGTGGTGAGCATCGACCTTACCGTCATCCCAGCAGCGGTTACGTCGATCCACATCCATCACTGGCTGTGGCAGCAGATCGGGTTGATGTACGGATATCGCATTCAAGACAGCATGACGCCCGGCAAAATGCTCCTCGGGCAGATAGCGGCAGTCAGAACGCGGGTAGGTGATCAGCTTATGCGTTTCATAGAGCTTCTGACACACGTCCAATACCTGCTGCGCGCTGAGCCCAAAACGCTTTGCGGCCTCAATTTGTAGCGTCGACAACGAATAAGGCAGCGGTGCCGTTTCCGATTCCCGTTTATCATTATAGCTGGTGACAAACGCAGGCTGGCCTTCGATACGTTTGACGACATGTTCCGCCAAAGAACGGTGCAATAAGCGCCCTTCTTCATCCTGATACGGCTCACAGGATTCGCTGGGCTGCCAAAGCGCGACAAAGCGCTCATCCGCAGGCGTCACAATGTGGGCTTTCACTTCAAAGTAGTCTTTGGGGACGAAATTTTCTATCTCTTCATCCCGCCGCACCACCAGCCCCAGCACCGGCGTTTGCACACGGCCAACCGACAGCACGCCGTCATAGCCGGCATTGCGTCCTAATATCGTATAGGCGCGGGTCATGTTAATGCCGTAGAGCCAATCCGCCCGGGAACGCGCGAGGGCAGAAACACATAGGGGAATAAATTCCCTGTTCTCGCGCAGGCGAGAAACGGCACGCTCTACCGCCTGTGGGTTGAGGTCGTTAATCAGACAGCGGCGTACTTGCTGACGTTTCTCTTCCGGCAGCGCCAGATATTCCAGCACCTCATCCACCAGCAGTTGCCCTTCACGATCGGGGTCTCCCGCGTGAATCACTTCGCTGGCATCATTCAGGAGCTTTTTAATAGTGTTCAACTGCTTGCTAACCGAAGGACGCGGTTGCAGCAACCATTTTTGAGGGATGATAGGTAAATCGGCAAGCGACCACCGTGCGTAGCGCGCATCATAAACATCTGGCTGCGCCTGCTCCAGCAGGTGCCCCACGCACCACGTCACGACATCATTCTGACCGCAGGCAATAAAGCCATCGCCGCGTCGATGCGGTTTGGGTAGCACATCTGCAATCGCCCGCGCCAGGCTGGGCTTTTCGGCAATAAAAAGTCGCATTATTCACCCTATCGCACACAGTCTGTGCATTTCCCGCGTCATTCGCGGGAAAGCACACGGTAAAACGGGTGGGAAGTCGATATTCTTCAAAAGATGACGATCAGAAGTAGTGAACAAACGTGTCGGTATCAAGCGGCGTGACTGTCGTTGAGGCTTTGAGCTGCGGTGTCCCTAAATAGAGGAAACCGACAATTTCATCCTGTTCACGACAGTTGAACGCTTCACGCACCAGCGCATTGTGCGTCCAGGCACCGCTACGCCAAATACCGTTAAAGCCCTGTGCCAATGCTGCCATCTGCATGGCCTGAACCGCACAACCTGCGGAGACAATTTGCTCCCAAAGCGGAACTTTCGGGTTCTCTTCGCAATGCGCGACAACGGTGATAATCAGCGGAGCGCGATAAGGGGCCTGACGCGCTTTATCGATACCGGCGTCGTCCAAGCCTTCCTGCTGCGCCGCACGGGTCAGCAGCGCACTAAAACGATCCAGACCGTCATTTTCGATCATAAAAAAGCGCCACGGCTGCATGGCACCATGATCCGGCGCACGCATACCCGCGTGGATGATGTTATTCAACGCGTCACCCGTCGGTGCTGGCGCGGTCAGGCGCGAGGCCGAACGACGATTCAAGAGCAATTCAAGAGCATCCATCGCACATCTCCTGTCTGGCAATATAATTTCTGCGATACACGCCATTTCTACGGTAGAAGCCACATTTACGCTAAAACGATGTTTACAGCAAAAACGCGGTCTACAGTAAAAGCGGTCTACAGTAAAAACAGTGGTACGGCAACGTTGCGCGCCACGTTAGCACAAGTAGAAGTTTTGTTACAAGATAGCCCCGACAGGACGCGCTTCTGCGGCGATTTAATACTGACTTTTTACTGTCTGCTCATTAGGATACTATCACTCCTTGTGCTTCATCACTTGCCAGAGGCGAGCTGAAGGACGTAGAGCACACGTTGTTTACCCGTTCATGGAGATATCATGCGCACATTGTGGCGAATTTTTAGCGGATTTTTTAAGTGGACGTGGCGTCTGCTTAATTTTATCAGAGAATTTATTCTCAATATTTTTCTTATTGCCTTGATTCTGGTTGGCGTTGGAATCTACTCACAGGTAAAAACAACACCGGAAGTGGCCACCAAGGGTGCGCTGCTGGTCGATCTAACCGGCGTAGTCGTTGATCAACCCACCGTTAATAACAAATTGCGTCAATTAGGGCGCGAATTCTTCGGTGCATCAAACAACCGTCGTCAGGAAAACTCACTGTTCGATATCGTTGACAGTATTCGTCAGGCAAAGAGCGACGACAACATCACGGGAATGGTGCTGGATCTCAGCGACTTTACCGGTGCCGACCAGCCATCCCTGCAATATATCGGCAAGGCGCTGCGTGAATTCCGTGATAGCGGTAAACCCATTTATGCCGTCGGCGACAGCTACAATCAGTCTCAATATTATTTGGCCAGTTTTGCCAATACGGTGTCGTTGACGCCACAAGGCAGTGTCGATCTGCACGGTTTTGCGACCAACAATCTCTACTTCAAATCCATGCTCGACAAGCTGAAAGTGACCACCAATATCTTCCGTGTGGGAACCTATAAATCAGCCGTTGAACCCTATCTGCGTGACGATATGTCTCCTGCTGCGCGCGATGCCGATGGCCGCTGGATCAACGCGCTGTGGCAGCAGTATTTAAATACCGTTTCCGCTAACCGTCAGATTACACCTCAGCAGCTTTTCCCTGGTGCAGCAGGCATCATTGCGGGCTTGCAGGCCGTTCAGGGCGACACCGCACGCTATGCGTTGGATAACAAGCTGGTTGATGAAGTGGCATCACGTTCCGTGACCGAGCAATCGCTGGTTAAAGCATTCGGCTGGAATAGCCAGAAAAACAACTTTAACTTTATCAGCATCTACGACTACACCCTCAAACCGCCGGTGCAAAATAACAACCAGATTGCGGTTGTGTTTGCCAATGGCGCCATCATTGACGGGCCGGAAACACCGGGAATGGTCGGTGGCGATACCACAGCAGCACAAATTCGTGCCGCACGCCTCGATCCTAAAGTCAAAGCGCTGGTACTGCGCGTCAATAGCCCTGGCGGTAGCGTTACCGCGTCGGAGTTGATCCGCTCAGAACTGATGGCGCTTCGCCTGGCGGGCAAACCGATCGTGGTCTCCATGGGCGGCATGGCGGCATCAGGCGGCTACTGGATCTCAACGCCAGCAAACGCGATCATCTCCAGCGCCAGTACGCTGACAGGTTCTATCGGCATTTTTGGCGTGATTACCACGTTCGAAAACTCGCTGGAAAGCCTTGGCGTGCATACGGATGGCGTTGCCACTTCCCCGCTGGCCGATCTGTCGATTACAAAATCGCTGCCGCCTGAATTCTCGCAGATGATGCAGTTGAGTATTGAACGCGGCTATAAAAATTTCATCGATATCGTGGCACAGGCACGCAAGAAAACGCCGGAGCAAATCGATCAGATCGCGCAAGGTCACGTCTGGGTCGGTAGCGATGCGAAAGAAAATGGTCTTGTCGATCAGATCGGTGATTTTGATGATGCAGTGAAGAAAGCCGCAGAGCTGGCCAAACTGGGACAATACCAATTGAACTGGTATGCGGAACAACCTGGTCTGTTCGACACAATGCTGAATCAGGTGAACGCTTCCGTTTACGCCCTGCTGCCCGTTGCCGTTCAGTCTATGTTGCCGGCACCGGTCGCCCAGTTGGCAGAAGCTGTACGCTCACAACCGTCTATCATGAATAACCTAAACGACCCGCAGAACCGGTACGCATTTTGCCTCAACTGCGGAGAAGTCCGGTAGCGTTTACAGTAAGCGCACATATATACCCTAAATAATTCGGGTTGCGTGAAGGCGGCAACCGAACGACAAATCGGTCTTACCGATTTGAACAGCGCTAGCGCTGGCCCGAAGGGTGAGCTTCATTTATGAGGCTCATTAATCCCCAGGAGCTTACACCAGTAAGTGACTGGGGTGAGTAAGGACAAATCGGCTTAGCCGATTTGAACGCCGCTTGCGGCCGCCCTTCAGGGCGAGGCTCAGAAATGAGCCGAGTATTGTCAACGCACAAGCAGCTTGAAGTATGACGGGTATAGCCCGGTAATAGTCATTGCTTATGATAGTATTATCGGGCTGTTTTTCCCTCTATAATTCTTGGTTTACTCCTTACTCACACCACCATGCGAAAGAAATCCATTTATGTCGCCTACACGGGCGGCACCATCGGTATGCAGCGTTCTGCTAATGGCTATGTCCCGGTATCCGGTCATTTACAACAGCAGTTGGCAAACATGCCCGAATTCCATCGTGAAGAGATGCCATCGTTCACGATTCATGAATATGACCCGTTGATCGACTCCTCCGACATGACGCCAGCAGACTGGCAATCCATTGCGGACGATATTCAAGATCACTACGATGATTACGACGGTTTCGTGATTCTGCATGGTACTGACACGATGGCGTTCACCGCTTCTGCGCTCTCATTTATGCTGGAAAATCTGGCCAAGCCGGTTATCGTGACAGGGTCACAAATTCCATTGGCAGAATTACGCTCGGACGGCCAGACCAACCTGCTGAATGCGCTATACGTTGCGGCTAATCATCCGATTAATGAAGTCGCTCTCTTCTTCAATAACAAGCTGCTACGCGGCAATCGCACCACCAAAGCCCATGCGGATGGTTTTGATGCTTTCGCTTCCCCTAATTATCCGCCACTGCTGGAAGCCGGTATTCATATTCGTCGACTGGCGCCCACCGTGGAATGCAGCAACTGCCCACCGCTAAAAGTACATCACATAACGCCACAGCCTATCGGGGTGATTACGATTTACCCTGGCATTTCTGCCGATGTCATCAGTAATTTCCTCCGTCAGCCGGTAAAGGCGCTTATCCTGCGTTCCTACGGTGTTGGCAACGCGCCGCAAAGCCCCGGCCTGCTGCACGAATTACGCGAAGCCTCCGCACGCGGCATTGTGGTCGTCAATCTAACACAGTGCATTTCCGGTCGTGTGAACATGGGCGGCTATGCGACAGGTAATGCGCTGGCGCATGCAGGCGTGATCAGTGGCTTTGACATGACCGTTGAAGCTGCACTGACTAAACTGCATTATTTATTGAGCCAGCAGGACTTAAGCGCCGATGAAATTCGCCATTTGATGCAGCAGAACCTGCATGGGGAATTGAGCGATAAAGATTGAGTCAATCACGGAGTCGGTAATGAAAAAAGCATTGCTATTAGTTGATTTACAAAATGATTTTTGTCCCGGCGGCGCATTGGCCGTTAATGAAGGCGATCAGGTCATTGCGGTTGCCAACCGTGCGATTGAGGCCTGCGTGGCCGCTGGCGTTACCGTGATCGCCAGTCAGGATTGGCATCCCGAGAATCACGGCTGCTTTGCCGTTAATGCAAATACCAAGGTTGGAGAAATCGGCGAGTTAAACGGATGGCCGCAGATCTGGTGGCCGGTTCATTGCGTGCAGGGAACCGCTGGTGCTGATTTCCACCCCGCACTTAATCAGTCGGCCATTCAGTGGATCGTACAAAAAGGGACTCAGCCAGAGATCGATAGCTATAGCGCTTTTTTCGATAACGGGCATCGGGTAAAAACCGAATTGGATGACTGGCTACATGCCAACCATATCACCCATTTGACGATTCTCGGGCTGGCGACAGATTATTGCGTCAAGTTCAGCGTGTGGGATGCCATTGCGCTGGGTTATCACACCGAAATATTAGTGGACGGTTGTCGGGGCCTGAATCTTTTGCCCGACGACAGCGAATCTGCATTACGGGAAATGGTACAGCGCGGGGCGACACTGACGGATATGACGCAGTTCCTTGCTACACTGCCTTCCGCACACTAGTCAGCGTCACTGTCGCCCTGCATTACGGCAGCCGATGAGGCTGCCTGCTTACGCGTTAGGCGTCGGGCTTCAACGTAACAATAGCATCAGCGATGTTAAACTCGCGCTTCAGTTCCTGCTTACTCTTCATCACAATTTCGCCATTAGTGCCAATCGTCATGTGCTCAGCCTGTTCATTATGACGAGCCTGCCACATCATCACCATTTGCAGGCAGTTTTCTTTCTGTTCAGCCGTCAACGCGACACCGTCTGGCCATTTGCCCAGCTCTACCGCCGTGACTAACCGCTGGTAAATTTCTGGCGTCATCGCGTCGATCAGATCATTGAGTTCCATATCCGGTTTCTGCTCCGAAAAAGGTCAGCGTTATTCTTACTGAGTTCTGTTATTGACAGGGGCACTTGTATTTACAGGAACGTTTGCATTTACAGAAACGTTTGTATTTACAGGAATGCTTGATAGCTGAATCGTTTAAAGCTATGCAGTGCCATCCTGCCATGCCCTATTCATCTCACTCAGATTACCCGTCAACGCGCTCGCCATCAACGTCATCGATAAAGCTCAGCGAAGCAGAATTTACGCAATAGCGCTCGCCCGTGGTTTTCGGACCATCAGGGAAAACGTGCCCCAGATGCGCATCGCACTGCCCACAGCGGATCTCAATACGGCGCATATTGTGTGAATCATCTTCCAGATAGCGAATCGCTTCTGAGGAAACGGGCTGATCGAAGCTCGGCCAGCCACAGCCGGAGTCATATTTACTGTCGGAGTAAAACAGCGGGGCCTGACAGCACAAGCAGTGATAAACGCCGGTACGCTTGTTATGCAGCAGTTTGCCTGAAAACGCGGGCTCTGTGCCGCGTTGCTGGGTGACATAGCGCTGCATCTCAGTCAGTTCAGTATTATCGGACGGGGTATGCGAAGCAGAGTCGTTAGTCATGGAAGTCTCACAGCGGGTGTTATCAATTCAATTAATCATTGATTATAACAAAAAATTAACAACCTAACAGGTCGTTCTGGCCTAATATTAGAAATGTTATCAGCATGAATATTTAATTGTGATGAGCATCACATATTGAGACAACGCAGGCTTTATATGATGCATTCCGCCCTCATATCAGTCTTAGATGTTACTTATTTACAGGCTCGAGCGGTTTTTGCGCAAAGATTGGTCATAGGTTTGACTTACAGCAACTATTGACACGATTCCGCTTGACGCTCAGCAAGGTTTTTGTAATTTTACAACCAACCTTTTATTCACAAACCAATAGCTGGTGGAATATATGACTATCAAAGTAGGTATCAACGGTTTTGGCCGTATCGGCCGTATTGTTTTCCGCGCTGCACAAGAACGTTCTGACATCGAGATCGTTGCAATCAACGACCTGTTGGACGCTGATTACATGGCGTATATGCTGAAGTACGACTCAACTCATGGTCGTTTCAACGGCACCGTTGAAGTTAAAGATGGCCACCTGGTTGTTAACGGCAAAACCATTCGTGTTACCGCCGAGCGCGATCCTGCAAACCTGAAGTGGAACGAAGTTAACGTTGATGTCGTTGCTGAAGCAACTGGCCTGTTCCTGACTGACGAAACTGCACGTAAGCACATCGCTGCTGGTGCGAAGAAAGTCGTTCTGACTGGTCCATCTAAAGATGACACCCCAATGTTCGTTATGGGCGTAAACCACAAAGCTTACGCAGGTCAGGACATCGTTTCTAACGCCTCTTGCACCACTAACTGTCTGGCTCCGCTGGCAAAAGTTATCAACGACAACTTCGGTATCGTTGAAGCACTGATGACCACCGTTCACGCAACCACTGCAACGCAGAAAACCGTTGATGGCCCGTCTCACAAAGACTGGCGCGGCGGCCGCGGCGCAGCACAGAACATCATCCCATCTTCTACCGGTGCTGCTAAAGCAGTAGGTAAAGTTATTCCTGAGCTGAACGGCAAACTGACTGGTATGGCGTTCCGCGTTCCTACCCCTAACGTTTCTGTTGTTGACCTGACTGCACGTCTGGAAAAACCAGCTACTTACAAAGAAATCTGTGCAGCAATCAAATCTGCTTCTGAAGGCGAGCTGAAAGGCGTGCTGGGCTACACCGAAGACGAAGTGGTTTCTACCGATTTCAACGGCGAAAAACTGACTTCCGTATTTGATGCGAAAGCGGGTATCGCACTGAGCGATAACTTTGTGAAACTGGTTTCCTGGTACGACAACGAAACGGGTTACTCAAACAAAGTTCTGGATCTGATTGCTCACATTTCTAAATAAGTGTCAGCGATGATTCGGTGAAAAAAGGGCGACGTGATGTCGCCCTTTTTTATTGTTACTTGCAGATTTCTTTTTACTACGAAAAACAATCAAAAAAAGGCACTATCATGCATAACACAATTTTCTCACTCCCCGTCACAAAACAAATTAGCGCCCCCCTCAGCCAGCGTCAGTTGGACCAACTCCCTATCGTCGTCGTTGACCATCCTGAAGTGCGTGCGGCAGTGGCATTACAAGGGGCACACTTACTCAGTTGGCAGCCAACTAATGAAGAGCCGGTACTCTGGCTGAGTGACAATACGCCTTTTACTCATCACGTTGCGATTCGCGGCGGTGTACCGATCTGCTTCCCTTGGTTTGGCCCTTTCGCCGAGCCTAACCATGGTTTCGCCCGCCTGCTGCCGTGGGAATTTACCGCCCACAGCGAAAATGAGCACGGTGTGCAGCTCACGTTCACACTGCGGGACAATGAAGAAACACGGAAGAGCTGGCCACATGCGTTCACGCTCATTGCCCGCTTCAAGCTGGGCAAAGAATGTGGCATTGAGTTGGAAGCACAAGGTGATTACAGCATTACCAGCGCGCTGCACACCTATTTCAACATCGGTGACATCAGCGATATTCGCATTACTGGTCTGGGCGAGTCATTCATTGATAAGGTGAATCAGGGCAAGCTGTCTACGCAGCAAGGCGATCTGGTCTTTACCGACCGTACAGACCGCATTTATACCCAGCCACAGGATACCAGCGTGGTACATGACGCCGTCCTGAAACGCAGCATCGAAGTACACCATTCGCACCACAGTGATGTCGTGTCGTGGAACCCTGGTGCAGAGCTTTCTCGTACAATTAGCGATATGACCGATGAGGGATATAAAACGTTCGTGTGCGTAGAAACGGCGCGAATTAATCAACCGTTTGTCGCCGCCACCAACGCTCCGGCGCGTCTGGCGACAGTTATCCGCATCAAGAAATAACCACGACTATAGATACCCAAACGAGTACGGTGTATGGCGGCTCCGCCATACACCTTCTTCTGCAAATCCTTTTCCACAAATGCTTTCGCTTCCGCTACACCACATCCAGATGTTGTTTGCGCGTCGGCGGTGGAAAAGCGCGATCCAACTGCGCGATATCGTCCTCAGACAACAACACGTCCAATGCTTGCGCATTTTCCTGAACATGCTTAACCGAACTTGCTTTAGGAATCGCGATCACGCCCGGCTGACGAATCGCCCATGCTAATAAAAGTTGAGCGGGTGTGATGCTCTGTTCATGCGCAATCCGCTTCACTACAGGATGCGAGAATAATCCATCACGTAAGCGCCCGGCCTGCGCCAGCGGACAATACGCCATGATGGGAAGCTGCTGTTGCTGACACCACGGCAGCAAATCAAACTCAATACCACGCGATGCCAAATGGTAAAGCACCTGATTGGTCATACAGCGCTGTCCGCCGTTCAGAGACCACAGCTCCTGCATATCCTCAAGGTCGAGATTGGAGACGCCCCACTGACCGATTTTGCCCGCCTGCTGCAATCGTTCCATTGCGGCGATGGTATCAACTAAGGGGATACCACCACGCCAGTGCAACAGATACAGATCGATACGCTCGGTTTGCAGTCGCTTCAGGCTGCGTTCACACGCCTGTATCGCCTTTTCACCTCCCGCATTGTGCGGGTAGACTTTCGATACCAGATAAACGCTGTCACGACGGCCGCGCATCGCTTCACCAACCACGACCTCCGCCCCGCCGTCCGCATACATTTCGGCCGTATCAATCAACGTTAAGCCAAGGTCGATGCCCGCTTGCAGCGCCGCCACTTCCTGCGCTTTCATGCGGGCATCTTCACCCATGTACCACGTCCCCTGACCGATCGCCGGTACGCGGGTGTCATCTGGAAAACGAATCGTTTTTGTCACGCGCTTCTCCCTTATTTACCGTCAACGTCATCGGTTTGCCATCAACCTAACATGATATTCAGCGCACCATAAACGTGCAAATGGGGTGATATCACCCCATTATTGTACGGCAACTGCACCATGCTTACGAAGAGCATTAAAAGCGCTCACGAAAAGCATCAGAAACGGTAGCTGACGCCTGCGCTCATTAAGATGCTGTGACTACTGTCGACAATCGGGCTGTCCTTCATTTCGTCAGACAAACGCGTGTAACGACCCACGGCCCAGGCGCTCCAGCTTTGGTTAATCTGATAACCGGCGCTCAGCTCAAGATAGGGAGCCCAACCATCGCCAGGACTATATTGGTTAAAGCCGGAACGCGCGGACTCCTGTGCGTTAACACCATAGTAATACCGGTTCATGTTTTCACTAAACCAGGTGGCACCGATACCTGGGGTGATGCTCAAATCACCCATTGAGAAACGGTAAAGATAGGCCGTATCCCACGCGAATCCATTGCTGTAGTCCAGCGTGTCGCCTGCCAGCACAGTACGAATTTCGCCCCAGTCGGCAGTATGACGATAGGCCGCACCCGCCATCAGCGTACCGCGGCGTTTATCTAGCTGCTTCATACGCAGATCGTCGCTATCTCCCGGTTTAAACCCTAAAGGCAGGTAGTAGGCCGTTAAAGAGAGACGATTTGCGCCGTCATTCCACAGGTAGTATCCACCACCCAGCCCGCGGAAATAAAAATTTTCACTTTCATAATTCAGTACAGGAAGCGGATAAACGTCATTATCAACACCACGGTATACGGACGTTGAACCCATAGCGCCAAGGCCCAGAGAGACGTCTGCGGCATAGGCTGAAGGCAGGAGCACGGCACCAGAAATCAGCGCGGCCAGCATACATAGTTGAGGTTTTTTCACAGTTTTCTATTTCCTATTACAGATAAATATCATGAAACATGATAAGCCAATTACACACGTTCGCGTTCAGGTTATATAAAATAACACTAACGAATAACCTAACTATTCGATAGGTTTTACGTGCGCTAACGTCGGTAATAGGCCGTGTCCTTAAGGCTGAGCGCCTATTCTCTATAAGGTTACACGGATTTTCCTGAAAGTGAGTCCTTGAAATATCTTAAAAATACGTCTGTGGACTAGAGGAAATTTTACGGATGCAAACTACGCTTTAATACAGAAGGTGGCGTCTTCCTGACCAGCTGGTATGAATAAAATCACGACGCCCTGATGTGGCAAGTTGGCATAAGGGTTGCTGGACTCAGAAGATTTCTTCTTTCGGGGGGCAATACATTAATAGGCATATATTCCACGCGCTCTCTTAATCTGTGCTAATCGACGAAGGACGGGCATCGCTATGAACATATTTGATCACTACCGCCAGCGCTACGACGCTGCCAAGGATGAAGAGTTCACTCTGCAGGAATTCCTTACTATCTGTCAGCAGGATCGCAATGCTTATGCGAACGCGGCTGAACGATTGTTAACGGCTATCGGTGAACCTGTAATGGTGGATACCGCCCAAGAATCACGAATGTCGCGCCTATTCTCGAACCGGGTGATTGCTCGCTACCCGGCTTTTGAAGAATTTTACGGTATGGAAGAAGCGATCGAACAGATTGTCTCTTACCTGAAACATGCCGCGCAGGGATTGGAAGAGAAGAAACAGATTCTCTATCTGTTGGGGCCGGTCGGTGGCGGTAAATCCTCTCTGGCCGAACGCTTGAAAGCACTGATGCAACGCGTACCGATTTACATCCTCAGCGCCAACGGCGAACGCAGCCCGGTGAATGACCATCCGCTCTGCCTGTTCAACCCGCAGGAAGATGCCGCCATTCTCGAAAAAGAGTATGCCATTCCACGGCGCTATCTCGGCACCATCATGTCGCCGTGGGCCGCCAAACGCCTTCAGGAATTTGGCGGCGACATTTCCAAATTCAAAGTCGTTAAAGTATGGCCATCAATTCTGGCACAAATCGGGATCGCAAAAACCGAACCCGGTGATGAGAACAATCAGGATATTTCAGCGCTGGTCGGCAAGGTCGATATCCGCAAGCTGGAGCATTATGCCCAAAACGATCCCGATGCCTACGGCTACTCTGGCGCATTGTGCCGCGCGAATCAGGGCATTATGGAATTCGTCGAGATGTTCAAAGCGCCGATCAAGGTGCTCCACCCGCTGCTGACCGCGACACAGGAAGGCAACTACAACGGGACGGAAGGTATTGCCGCCCTGCCGTTCAACGGGATTATTCTGGCGCACTCCAATGAATCGGAATGGGTGCAATTCCGTAACAACAAGAACAATGAGGCGTTTCTTGACCGTGTGTATATCGTGAAGGTGCCGTACTGCCTGCGCGTATCCGAAGAGGTCAAAATTTACGACAAGCTGCTCAACCACAGCGAGCTGACGCATGCGCCTTGCGCACCCGGCACGCTGGAAACGCTGGCTCGCTTCTCCATTCTGTCGCGCCTGAAAGACCCCGAAAACTCCAGCATCTACTCCAAGATGCGGGTTTATGACGGGGAAAGCCTGAAAGATACCGATCCGAAGGCGAAATCCTATCAGGAGTACCGCGATTACGCAGGTGTGGATGAAGGGATGAACGGCCTGTCGACCCGCTTCGCGTTCAAGATTCTGTCACGCGTCTTTAACTTCGATCACAGCGAAGTTGCGGCTAACCCGGTGCACCTGTTCTACGTACTGGAACAGCAGATCGAACGTGAGCAGTTCCCGCAGGAACTGGCAGAGAAGTACCTGGAGCACCTGAAAGGCTATCTGACGCCGAAATACGCGGAGTTTATCGGTAAAGAAATCCAGACCGCCTATCTCGAATCCTACTCCGAATACGGCCAGAACATTTTTGACCGTTATGTTACCTATGCGGATTTCTGGATTCAGGATCAGGAGTACCGTGACCCAGATACAGGCCAGCTGTTTGACCGCGAATCGTTAAACGCCGAGCTGGAAAAGATCGAGAAGCCTGCGGGCATCAGCAACCCGAAAGACTTCCGTAACGAGATCGTCAACTTTGTCCTGCGTGCCCGTGCCAATAATAGCGGCCGGAATCCAAACTGGATCAGTTACGAGAAGCTGCGCACGGTCATTGAGAAGAAGATGTTCTCCAACACGGAAGAGCTGCTGCCTGTGATTTCGTTTAATACCAAAACCTCAACGGATGAACAGAAAAAACATGATGACTTCGTCGATCGTATGATGGAGAAAGGCTACACCCGGAAGCAGGTGCGTTTGCTGTGCGAATGGTATCTGCGGGTGAGGAAATCATCATAATGACGCACGATGCTGGCAACAGCGTTTGGGGGAAACATGGCCTATTTTATTGATCGACGGCTAAACGGCAAAAACAAAAGCACGGTGAACCGCCAACGCTTTTTGCGCCGCTATAAGTCGCAAATAAAACAGTCGATTTCCGAGGCCATTAATAAGCGTTCGGTGACCGACATCGAAAGCGGGGAGTCGGTGTCGATCCCCAATGCAGACATCAACGAACCGATGTTCCATCAGGGCCGTGGAGGACGCCGTCATCGCGTCCACCCGGGTAATGATCACTTCGTACAGAACGACAAAATCGAGCGGCCACAAGGAGGTGGCGGCGGTGGTTCCGGTCAGGGGGACGCCAGTAAAGATGGCGAAGGCGAGGATGAGTTTGTCTTTCAGATCTCCAAAGACGAATATCTGGACCTGCTGTTTGAAGACCTGGCGCTGCCAAACCTGAAGAAGACCCAGCATCGGCAGATGACCGAGTACAAAACACATCGCGCTGGCTACACCGCGAACGGCGTTCCCGCCAATATCAGCGTGGTACGGTCGTTGCAAAACTCACTGGCGCGTCGTATGGCGATGACGGCGGGTAAACGCCGCACGCTGCACGAACTGGAAGAGACGTTGGAACAGCTGGCACATACCGAACCCGCGCAATTGCTGGAAGAGGAACGGCTGCGACAGGAAATTACCGAACTGCGCCAGAAAATCGCCCGCGTGCCGTTTATTGATACGTTTGACCTGCGCTACAAGAACTACGAGCGCCGGGCCGAGCCATCGAGCCAGGCTGTGATGTTTTGTTTGATGGACGTGTCCGGCTCCATGGATCAGGCGACAAAAGACATGGCGAAGCGCTTTTATATTCTGCTGTATCTGTTCCTCAGCAGAAATTACAAAAACGTAGACGTTGTCTATATTCGCCACCACACGCAGGCGAAAGAGGTTGATGAACAGGAGTTCTTCTACTCTCAGGAAACCGGCGGCACCATTGTCTCCAGTGCGTTAAAACTGATGGAGGAAGTCGTACGCGAGCGTTACGATCCGTCACAGTGGAATATCTATGCGGCACAGGCATCGGATGGCGATAACTGGGCTGATGATTCACCGCTGTGCCACCAGATACTGGCGAATAAGCTTCTGCCAATGGTGCGTTATTACAGCTATATCGAGATCACACGACGTTCACACCAGACGCTCTGGCGCGAATATGAAACACTGCGCGATACATTTGATAATTTCGCTATGCAGCATATTCGCGATCAGGATGATATCTACCCTGTCTTCCGCGAACTCTTCCGTAAGCAAACCGTAGGGCATTAACCATCACTCAGCCAGTTATCTGTTAATGATGAATAGTTAACTGGCTGATATCCCCTTCCAGAGTGGAAATCACTACCTCATCGTGACATTGTCACAAAGATAACGCTTTCTTTCCGCCAGTGTGCGCATTACCCTGTCGACCCCATAAAACGTAGACGTCTGTTTTTGTTATGCAACGATTTGTTCTGATTTTACTGACTCTGGTTCTACTCGGCCCTCTGGGTATCGACATCTATTTACCGCTGATTCCCGCCATCGCCGTGGCGTTGAACAGCCCGGAATCGCTGATTCAATCCACCGTCGCCCTGTTTATTTTGGTCATGGGATTAGGCCAGCTTCTGGCTGGGCCGCTGGTCGATAAATATGGCCGCCGCCCTATGGCGCTGGCTGGTGTGATAATCTATATCATCGGTGCCATCATGGCGGCGCTGGCGACCAACGCCACGCTATTCGTTCTTTCACGCCTTTTTCAGGGTATGGCCGTCTGCTGTACTGCCGTTGCCATTTTTAGCAGCGTACGTGACAAGCTAAACGGCGATGATGCCGCCAGAACCTATGGGTTTCTTAACGGCACGCTGAATATTGTGCCAGCGCTGGCACCGCTCTTGGGCGGGCTGCTGGCTGAAGCCTTCGGCTGGCGTGCGCCTTTCTGGTTCCTCGCGGGCTACAGCGTTCTGGTACTAGCACTCGTCATTCGCTTCCTGCCCGAAACGCGCCCGGATTCAACATTGCCCGTACACGGCTTACCGCTGCGCCAATATGTACGCCTGTTATCCGATCGCCATTTTCTGGGATTTGCAGCCGTCAACGCGGGCGCGATGGGGATAGCGTTAACTTATGTCACCTTTTCCCCCGTGGTGTTGATGAATCAGGCGCAACTCACGCCGCTTGAATTTTCGATTGCCTTCGGGGCAAACGGCTTTTGGATCATGCTGGTCAGCTTTTTTGCGAATCGCATTATCCGCAAAGTCGGCCGACCACGCTGTCTGGCTGTGGGTAGCCTGCTGATGGGCGCGGGTTTCTTTTCTCTGCTTGGTGGTGTCGCGCTTTTGCCTGATGCGTTGCAAGACACCTGGCCGACCTACATGCTGCCCGTTGCACTGGCCTGTGCCGGTCTGGCCTTTTTGATCGGGCCCTCCACCAGCTATGCGCTGGAGCCTTACTCCAATGAGGCGGGGATTGCGTCGGCGATGGTAGGGTTTGTACAAATGGCGGGAGGAGCGGCACTGGGGTTGATCGCGATGGCGATCCCTCTGCCGTCAAAAATATCACTGGCGCTGGTCATGCTCTGTGCCGCTCTGCTGGCGGTACGCGCCCGACTGCTCACGCGGCACCACAAGGGCAGTATTACGTCACTGCCCCGTGGTTAATTAAACTATACAATCCAGATACATTAACGCGTATAGCGAGACACAGACAAATCATCGGCTTCAATCTCCGGTGATTTGTCCGACAGAATATCCGCCAGCAACTTCCCTGAGCCACAGGCCATCGTCCAGCCTAACGTGCCATGTCCGGTATTCAGATACAGATTTTTCAGCGGTGAACGCCCTACCAGCGGCGTGCCGTCTGGCGTCATCGGGCGCAGCCCCGTCCAGAATGTCGCTTGTTCAATCGGGCCGCAATGGGGATACAGATCGCGTACTACCATTTCCAACGTCTCACGCCGTTTAGGGTTCAGATCGGTATTAAAGCCGACGACCTCTGCCATTCCCCCGACGCGGATGCGGCGATCAAAACGAGTGATTGCCACTTTGTAGGTTTCATCCAGCACGGTAGAAACCGGTGCTGAGGCATCATCCGCCAGCGGAATCGTCAGTGAATAACCTTTCAGCGGATACACTGGAATATCGAACCACTGCCGCAGCAGCCCCGTGGAATAGGAACCGCAGGCCATCACATAGGCGTCCGCCACAATCATCTCGTCGTCGCACTGTACGCCCGTCACGTGTTGCCCTTCCACCCGCAGTTGGCGGACGTGACGTCCCAGTTTGAAGGTGACGCCAGCATCGGCAGCCATCGTCGCCAGTTGGCGGGTGAATAGCTGACAATCACCTGTTTCATCATGCGGTAAACGCAGCCCACCCGTCAGTTTCTCCGCCACATTCGCCAGAGCGGGTTCAACAGAGGCCAACTCCTGACGGGACAGCAGTTGATACGGGACGCCAGCCTCTTTCAGCACGGCGATATCCCGTGTCGCATTGTCATATTGCTGTTCGGTACGGAACAGTTGCAGCGTTCCGCCCTGTCGACCTTCGTACTGAATACCCGTGTCCTGTCGCAACTGTTGCAGGCAGTCACGGCTGTATTCCGCCAGACGGACCATCCTCGCTTTATTGGTTTTATAGTGGCGCGCATCGCAGTTAAGCAACATTTGCCACATCCAGCACAGCTGTGTGGCCGTGAAATCAGGCCGGATCGCCAACGGCGCATGGCGCTGAAACATCCATTTCATTGCTTTCAGCGGTATTCCCGGCGCAGCCCAGGGCGCGGCATAGCCGGGGGAAATCTGCCCGGCATTCCCGGCGCTGGTTTCCAACGCCGGTTCCGGCTGCCTGTCGATAACGGTGACATCATGCCCCGCCTGCGCAAGATACCAGGCGGTACTCACACCAACTACGCCACTTCCCAGAATCACAACCCGCATGCTACCGCTCTCCCTTTCCTTCCGTTATCGACCATTTGCCTCTGCCCATTCTCTTTCACGCTACCGGTACGTTGCCTTTCCTGTAACTCGAATTGTTTAAGGGCTAATTCGCTAGAAAAATACGACTTTATTGGGGTAAAACACTGGCTAAAAGATAAAATTCAGGACTACTCTACCATTTGGTAAGAAATTGTCATCCGCCGCAGCGATAGCATTTCGCTATTGCCGCTCTCCACCAAGTTGTTACGCCAAGCCACCGTTTTCTCATCACTTTTGTCAGATTGAGCTACGATTAATTATGCCTGTGCGATTGCGCGCAGGTTGGTCACGTAGGGGGCGCGCTGATGGCTATATCAACGGATAATCAGGTAAAAAAAACACTTCGCCTGAGTGATGGACCGGACTGGACGTTTGAGTTGTTGCAGGTTTACCTTGATGAAATTGATCGGGTAGCCAAGCTGTATCGTCTGGCAACCTATCCTCATCAGATCGAAGTCATCACCTCAGAACAAATGATGGACGCCTATTCCAGTATAGGAATGCCGATCAACTATGCCCACTGGTCGTTCGGGAAGAAATTTATCGAAACCGAACAGCGTTACAAACACGGGCAGCAAGGGCTGGCATACGAAATTGTCATCAATTCCGATCCCTGTATCGCGTATTTGATGGAGGAGAACACGCTGCCGATGCAGGCGCTGGTCATGGCACATGCCTGCTATGGACACAACTCGTTTTTCAAAGGTAATTACCTGTTCCGCAGTTGGACCGACGCCAGTTCCATTGTCGATTACCTGCTGTTTGCCCGGCAGTATATCGCGCAATGTGAAGAGCGTTATGGCGTGGATGAGGTGGAGCGTCTGTTAGATTCCTGCCATGCGCTGATGAATTACGGCGTTGATCGCTATAAGCGCCCGCAAAAAATTTCACTCGAGGAGGAAAAGTCTCGTCAGAAAAGCCGCGAGGCTTACCTGCAAAGCCAGGTGAACGACCTCTGGAAAACCTTACCACGGCGTGAACAAGGTGCCGCACCGGAGCAAGCGAGACGTTTTCCGCAAGAGCCACAGGAAAACCTGCTCTATTTTATGGAGAAAAATGCGCCACTGCTGGAACCCTGGCAACGAGAGGTTCTGCGCATCGTGCGTAAAGTCAGCCAATATTTCTATCCGCAGAAGCAGACTCAGGTCATGAATGAAGGCTGGGCAACGTTCTGGCACTACACCATTCTGAACCATCTCTACGATGAAGGCCGGGTCACTGAGCGCTTTATGCTGGAATTCCTGCACAGCCATACCAACGTGATTTATCAGCCGCCGTATAACAGTCCGTATTACAGCGGCATTAACCCATATGCGCTGGGCTTCGCCATGTTTCAGGACATCAAACGTATTTGTCAGTCGCCGACGGAAGAGGACCTTTACTGGTTCCCCGATATTGCAGGTAAAGACTGGCTCGATACCTTGCATTTTGCGATGCAGAACTTCAAGGACGAGAGCTTCATCAGCCAGTTCCTGTCACCTAAGCTGATGCGTGATTTCCGGCTATTTACGGTGCTGGACGACGATCGCAACAACTATCTGGAAATTGCCGCGATTCACGATGAAGAAGGCTATCGCCTGATCCGGCAGGAACTCTCCGCACAGTACAACCTGAGCCATCTGGAGCCGAATATTCAGGTCTGGAATGTGGATTTGCGTGGTAATCGGGCGCTGACGCTGCGCTATGTTCCGCATAACCGCGCCCCGCTGGATAAAAGCAGCCAGGAAGTGTTGAAGCACGTCCATCGCCTGTGGGGGTTCGACGTTTATCTGGAACAGGCTAACACAGATGGCAGCGTTGAACTGCTGGAACGCTGCCCGCCGCGTAACGGAACGGCATCCACGTAACGGCGTTCGGGCACACGACCAAAGACAAAGGGTATTCAGGCATAGCCTGAATACCCTTTTCATATTTCACAATGACGCAACAGTACGAGTCTTAGCGACGTACTTCCGCGATATCCCGCGGGATGGCGCTCTGCATACTGTGCCAAATCGCTCCGCTTTCTTTACCGTAATGTCTGACGACATCCATGACCTGATCGTATAACTCTTCGCTGCGCAACGCTTCCAACCTACCGTAAAAATTCACCGCCAGCTTGCGGGCTTCCGGGTTGGAGAAATAGTAACGCCCTACGCGAATATACAGACCTTTCAGGCCGTTCAGGATCAGACCATAAATCGGATTGCCAGAGGCAAAAGCCAAACCACGGAACACGTTGTAGTCAAGCTGCGCAAAGGCTTCTGCGCTATCGTCTACCGCGTTTGCCTGAGTCAAGACATCACGCACCTTTTCCGGATTATGCCGTAACGCCGTCCGAATAAAGATGGCCGCGATGTTGGTTCGCACGGCCAGCAGGTTGTCGATCAATTGCGGCACACTATCGTGATCAAGTCGCGCCAGCGTTTCCAGAATATTGAGCCCGGACGTTTCCCAAAAATTGTTAATCTTTGTTGGTTTCCCGTGCTGTATCGTCAGCCAACCATCGCGAGCCAAGCGCTGAAGTACTTCGCGCAAGGTAGTCCGAGTCACGCCGATCAGTTCAGACAGTTCTCTTTCCGCGGGCAAAATAGAGCCAGGAGGAAAGCGGTTATTCCATATACTTTCAATTATGTATTCTTCCGCGAATCCAGCCGGACTTTGCGCCTTTATAACCATGTCTTTATAACCATGTGTTTGATAATCCGTAGCAGTGATTGCCGAAAAAAGCCAAATCATAATACCAGACGAAAGAATCATGATATAGCGCCGCACTCAGGCACCGAACCATTTCAATGAAAAATTGTGACTGCAAACCGCTCTCTCGCCGCGTAGAACGGTAGACTTCTGACCGTTTGTAAAGTTTTTACGATATGATGAAAACCATCAAACTATTCTAACGAGTAAGGATTCCTCTCCCATTATGATCGGCATGCCCCTCCACCGCGCGCTGTTAAAAAATTTTCTGGGATACGCGCCAGACTGGTACAAACTGACTATTTTTTGCTTCTTGCTGATTAATCCGCTGCTGTTTTATTTTGTCAGCCCGTTTTGGGCCGGTTGGTTATTGGTCGTGGAGTTTATTTTTACGCTCGGCATGGCGCTGAAATGTTATCCGCTACAGCCCGGCGGTCTGCTGGCGCTCCAGGCGATATTGATCGGAATGACCAGCCCGCAGCAGGTGTGGCATGAAGTCACAGGAAATATTGAAGTCCTCATGCTGCTGGTGTTTATGGTGGCGGGCATCTATTTCATGAAGCAACTGCTGCTCTTTGTCTTTACCAAACTGCTGCTGCGCATTCATTCCAAAACGCTGCTATCACTTGCTTTTTGTATCGCTGCCGCCTTCCTTTCCGCTTTCCTTGATGCGCTGACCGTGATTGCTGTGGTTATCAGCGTCGCTATCGGGTTTTATGGGATTTACCACCGTTTTGCATCCCAACAGGGCGAAGATGAGGCCGATATCAGCGATGACAGCACGCTAAGCAGCGAGGAGCATCATCGTACGCTGGAGCAATTCCGGGCATTCCTGCGCAGCCTGCTCATGCACGCTGGCGTCGGTACGGCACTAGGCGGCGTGATGACAATGGTGGGAGAACCTCAGAACCTGATTATCGCAAAAAGCGCAGGCTGGGATTTCGTCAGCTTCTTCCTGCGCATGTCGCCAGTGACCGTCCCGGTGTTTATTTGCGGTATCCTGACCTGCGTGCTGGTTGAGCGTTTTAAACTCTTCGGCTATGGCGTCAGTCTTCCGGACAACGTGCGACGTGTGCTTGAGGATTACGACCGGGATATGACGGAAAAGCGTACACCGCAAGATAAAGCTCGTTTACTCGTACAGGCCGTGATTGGCGTCTGGTTGATTGTTGCACTGGCGTTTCATCTGGCTGAGGTCGGATTGATTGGCCTTTCCGTGATTATCATGGCCACGACGTTCTGTGGCGTGACCGAAGAACATGCCATCGGTAAAGCGTTTCAGGATGCCATGCCGTTTACCGCGCTGCTGACGGTGTTTTTTGCCATCGTCGCCGTCATTATCGATCAGCAGCTGTTTTCACCAATTATCCATTACGTTCTGCAATCGTCTGAGAGCGCACAATTGACGCAGTTTTACCTGTTCAATGGCCTGCTATCATCGATATCGGATAACGTCTTCGTTGGTTCGGTTTACATTAACGAGGCACGCAATGCCTTTGAGAACGGTCATATCTCGCTCCATCAGTTCGAGTTGCTCGCCGTGGCAATCAATACCGGCACCAACCTGCCTTCCGTCGCCACCCCAAATGGGCAAGCCGCGTTTCTATTCTTACTGACGTCTGCTTTGGCGCCGCTCATCCGCCTGTCTTACGGGCGCATGGTCATCATGGCGTTGCCTTACACGATTGTGATGACGCTGGTCGGTTTGCTTGGCGTGGAATTCACACTCGTGCCCTTTACCGATTTTTTAATGAATAACCACTGGATTTCTTTGCCAAACTTGACCCTATCAGGCAGTCACTCATAATCACGATCGTGTATAGTAATCACGGCAGCGACCATTTCCGTCTTGATGACGTTATCAATGCGATGTTCGCCGCCGTAAAATGACAGAAAAGCATTAAATAAACATATCGTTACGTTTTGCACAGTGAAATGATGGCAGTGAAGCCAGAACGGTTTACACTGCTGCTTTAATCATGTTTAGCATGGAATATTTTTATGTTGCGATTTCTTAATCGTTGCTCACGCGGGCGTAGTGCGTGGCTGCTGCTGGCGTTTACTGCTTTAGCGTTGGAATTGACCGCGCTCTATTTTCAGCACGTTATGCTATTAAAACCGTGCGTGCTGTGTATCTATCAGCGCTGTGCGCTATGGGGCGTGTTCGCCGCAGGTATTGTTGGCGCCATCGCGCCATCAACGGCATTGCGTTACCCGGCCATCGCGCTATGGATATACAGTTCCTACGAAGGGGGTCGACTGGCATGGAAACACACGGATATCTTGTTAAATCCGTCGCCGTTTACCACCTGTGATTTTTTTGTCAGCTTCCCGTCATGGTTACCGTTAGACAAATGGCTTCCCGCCATTTTCAATGCGACAGGTGATTGCTCAGTGCGTCAGTGGGAATTCCTCTCTCTGGAAATGCCACAATGGCTGCTTGGCATCTTTGTCGCTTATCTGGTGATTGCCGTGCTGGTATTGATCGCTCAGCCTTTCCGCCCCAAACGCCGCGATCTCTTCAGCCGTTAATCCATAAGCGGATGAATACAGAAGGCGCTTCACATATAAACCGAAAAGCCCGACACTGTTGTCGGGCTTCTGGTAACCGTTTCTACGCCTCACAGGCTTGCGCAAACGCTCACTGCTGTGGCCTGTAGATATCGCGATAGTGGCCTAATCTTTCGTTGAAAAAAAGCCTTTTTTCCTGCGGGATTCTTCGTGATATTTCATCTGCGTCGATCTTTTTTTCCTGACTTTCCATGAAAGCAATCGTGGAGGCAGCAAAATCGGTGTACTGCTCGCTGTACTCAAGAATGATTTTCTCAAAGTTAATCACATGCTCTCCCCCTCTGCTGGTTATACTGCTCTAAAATTATACAACACGTCACGATTTATGCTGGGGATGGCAGCATGATTCGCACAAGGAAAAATAAAAGTGTGAAGTGACAAGCAAAACGCAGATGCGCATTCCGATTCCGGCAGTGAAGCCCCGCGTGTGCTACCTCAACGAGATGTAAACCACCAGCCCCTTTTTGAGCGTTTTTTCTTCATTAACATGCGCCCCAGTCCTATAGTACCTATCGCAGGTCAACGATGACTTTCCACCCTATGAGGTATTTCTATCGCAATTAATTTATTCAGGAGAAACAATCATGTTAGGTAATATCAATCTCTTCATCGCCGTATTGGGCGGCATTCTTTTTCTCAGCTTCCTGGCGGCGTACCTAAGCCCCAAATGGGATGACTAATGAATACTGACGCTCCCCCCGATAAAAAGCCCCTCTTCTGAGTGATTCAGACTGAGGGGCTTCTTGATTTAGCCAGTCAATAGTTTTAGCTAATAAGTAGTTTTAGCCAGTAAACAGTTTCTATCAGAAAACAGTGTCAACCAGACAACCGCCACACCGAGCAGCAACTATCGTGCCCATTCAGGCTTATTTAAAATGTGATCCTGCCAATCCACCACCTCACTCTCACGTACAGCGATATGGCGCACGGAGATACGCTCGCGGTGCATTGCCGTCTTCGTGCCGCAGACCAGCGGATGCCACTGCGGTAAATCTTCGCGTTCATGAATCAGGCGATATGCACAGGTCGCCGGGAGCCAGTTAAACGTCAGCAGGTTTTCACGCGTCAGCTTGATACAGTCCGGTTCGTACTCGAAGCGTTTCTCATAGTTACGACACTGGCAGCTTTTAATATTCAACTGATTACAGGCGACGTTGGTAAAATAGATTTCCTCTGTATCCTCATCAATCAGTTTATGCAAACAGCACTGACCGCAACCATCGCACAGCGACTCCCATTCATCGTCAGACATCTCAGACAACGTTTTTTGCTGCCAAAAAGGGCGTTCAGTCATGTTTCTTCCAGTTAACTTAAGTTGATAAATCGATAGCGTTGTAAATAAGATACGTGATTCTGGCGGGCGCGGCGGGGAGGTTTTGCTGCCCGTCATTCAACATGGGCAGCCGGGGCATTAGATAATACGTGTGCTCAACGTCCGGTCATTCACCGTAATCGTCAGCATATCGCCAGACAGGATCGGACCGACCCCCTTTGGCGTACCCGTCAAAATAATATCGCCCGCGCGCAGCGTAAAGAAACGGCTCATGTAAGCAATCAGCGGCAGAATCGGCGTAATCATATCACGCGTGTTACCCTGCTGGCGCACTTCATCATTCACTTTTACTCCCAATTCGGTTTGTTGCGGATCGCCAAACTCGGCAGCCGGAATAAAGCCGGAAATCGGGCAGGAACCGTCAAACGCTTTAGCTTTTTCCCACGGCTGACCCGCTTTTTTGAATTCGGACTGCAAATCACGCAGCGTCAGATCCAGCGCGACACCGTAACCCGCAATCGCCCGGGCGACACGTTCTTCATTCGCCTGCTTTAACGGCGTACCGATCAGCACAGCCAACTCAACTTCGTGATGAACCGAGCCCAGGTTTTTAGGAATGGCAACGGGCTGGCGTAAATCACACAGTGCGGTTTCAGGCTTGATGAATAACACGGGCTCAGCCGGAGTCGCACTGCCCATTTCTTTAATGTGCTCGGAGTAATTGCTTCCGACGCAAACGACTTTATTTACGGGAAAATCAAGCAGCGCGCCCTGCCAGTCTCTGTGTTGATACATGGGTATTCTCCTGCCCTGTCTGTTGAATTATCGCTGTTTTCGTGGTGCAGAACCTGCCCAAAAGGAAAACAGCTATATAAGAACACGATGGTGCAAAACCATCGTTATATCATCGTAACGGGGGTTACCCCAACAGATTTCAGGAGAGCAAGGCGGGCAAGCACGTAGTCTGGAGAAGGCGTCATAATTCATCCCAAAAGGAAACAATTAAATGATGACGGAGTAAAACGTGGAAGATGAATATTTATCGCGCGGAATATCATGTAAATGGTCGAGATATTCCACGCCAAATTATGTTTGCGGCTTTATCTGAAAGTACGCACCGGTATTATTTTTTTGCACTTACATCGGCGTGTTTAATAAGCTTTCGACCGGCGGTGGAACTTGCAGATAAAACCCCTGTTCTTGTAGCGCAAGTTTCACTTTTTCTATATCGGCATTCGCCAGTTTTTTACGGCCATCCAACGGTAAGACCATAGCTAACTGCGGCGTGCCAAAACTTTTCATTAATTCTTCCGGCACGCGTGAGAAATCGTCTTTTTTTTCAACATAAAGATAGGTCTGATCGCGTTTAGCACTTCGATAGATCACACAAAACATTTTTTTTACTCTATTTGATGGGAATGCCATCTTGCCTGTATATAATTGTGACTATAACATGCTTACAGCGCTCTGGAATATCATGCCTTAAATGTTACTCTAGGGATTAAAAGATGCTGAAACTGAGTCAGGATAGATGTCACAAACGCCAATAGAGTTAAAAGGCAGCAGCTTTACCTTATCGGTTGTTCATTTGCATGATTCCCAACCCGAGGTAATTTATCAGGCACTACAGGAAAAAATAGAGCAAGCGCCTGCTTTCCTGAAAAATGCCCCCGTTGTCATTAACGTGGCCGCATTAACTGCGGAAACTGACTGGATAAAATTACAGCAGGCCATATCATCAACCGGCCTGCATGTCGTTGGCGTCAGCGGATGCACCGACGATGCATTAAAGAAAACCATTGCGCAGGCGGGGCTTCCCCTTCTGAGCGAAGGCAAAGCACAACGCCGGGTAGTCGAACCCGTCGCCGCCGTTCCTGCCGCGGTGAAAACGAAAGTCATCAACACCCCCGTACGCTCCGGCCAACAGATTTACGCCCGGAACTGTGACTTGATTGTCACAAGCAGCGTCAGCGCAGGGGCTGAGGTGATTGCCGATGGCAATATTCATATTTACGGCATGATGCGCGGCCGAGCCCTCGCAGGCGTTTCTGGCGATGTTCAGAGCCAGATATTCTGTACGCATCTGGCCGCAGAACTGGTCTCTATCGCTGGTCGTTACTGGTTGAGCGACCAGATTCCTGAACCGTATTTTGGGCAGCCAGCGCGGATCAACCTGAACCAGCTGGACAATGTTTTAACGATAAAACCTCTAGACTAGAATCTCCCAAGGAAACATTTATGGCACGCATCATTGTTGTTACATCGGGTAAAGGGGGCGTTGGCAAGACCACATCAAGCGCGGCCATTGCTACCGGTTTAGCCCAGAAAGGAAAAAAGACCGTTGTCATCGATTTTGACATCGGCCTGCGTAACCTCGACCTGATCATGGGATGTGAGCGTCGCGTGGTGTATGACTTCGTGAACGTTATTCAGGGTGATGCTACGCTTAATCAGGCGCTGATCAAGGATAAGAGAACGGACAATCTCTACATTCTGCCAGCATCGCAAACGCGTGATAAAGATGCCTTAACGCATGAAGGCGTAGAGAAAGTGCTCAACGATTTGGGCGACATGGAATTCGATTTTATCGTGTGTGATTCGCCTGCCGGGATTGAAACCGGTGCGTTGATGGCGCTCTATTTTGCCGATGAAGCGATTATCACCACCAACCCGGAAGTCTCTTCCGTGCGCGACTCAGACCGCATTCTGGGCATTCTGTCCTCGAAGTCACGCCGTGCTGAGCGCTCTGAAGATCCAATCAAAGAGCACCTGCTGCTGACGCGCTACAACCCAGGACGAGTGAGCCGCGGCGACATGCTAAGCATGGAAGACGTTCTTGAAATTCTGCGGATTCCGCTGGTTGGCGTGATCCCTGAAGATCAGTCCGTACTCCGTGCCTCTAACCAGGGCGAACCGGTCATTCTGGATACTGAAGCCGATGCTGGCAAAGCCTACGCGGACACAGTTGAACGTTTGCTTGGCGAAGAGCGTCCTTTCCGTTTTGTTGAAGAAGAGAAGAAGGGTTTCCTTAAACGACTTTTTGGGGGATAAATTATGGCTTTACTGGACTTCTTTCTGTCCCGCAAAAAAACGACAGCCAATATTGCCAAGGAACGGCTGCAAATTATTGTCGCGGAGCGACGCCGGGGAGATAGTGAACCCCATTATCTGCCGCAGTTAAAGCGGGATATTCTTGAGGTTATCTGTAAATATGTACAGATTGATCCTGAGATGGTGACGGTTCAGCTTGAGCAAAAAGGAGATGATATTTCCGTGCTTGAGTTGAACGTGACATTACCGGAAGCGGAAGAAACGCCTAAATGATTTTTCTGCTGTGATATCCCCTGCTTTTACGCAGGGGATAACTATTTCCCTTCATACTACTCCCGTCATACTATTCCGCCATACTTCAAATTACGACGTTTGATTCCACAACGACCTGTGTATTTAGCCAGTATTTTTGTTTCTTATTTTGTTTTTTTCGCCGTATTTTCATCACCCTATTTGCTGCTTTTTCCATAATGCCATCATCACAGCAAATAAGGCGTATTGATAAAACGTGTTTACCGATAATTAATAGCCTTGCACAATGTCACGCAGCGCATCGCCATATAACTGGCCGCGCCAGCCAGACAACATTTCCGGCATCCCCGTCTCTTGCCCACTTAATTTCCAGTGCCAGTTGAGCAAGCGATTAATTTGACGGCGTGACGCCAATAACTCGGCTGATAATCCACTCTGTTCGCTCATGCTTTGTATCAGCGCTTTGATCTCTTTAAACGCTTTTTTATAGCCGGGATAGTCGATCAAATTAATGACGGGTGGCGGGCAATCCGCATCAGCGATGCCGTCCGTCTGCGCAACACAGTCCAGCAACGTTTTCCCGTGATAGCGGATTTCCGGGCCGCTCAGCCCCAGCGAACTCAGTTCTCCCAGTGACGTCGGCAGGCAACGTGCCACCTGTAACAGGTTCTCTTCACGTACAACAAAATTCACCGCGCTGTCGCGCTCACGCGCTTTACGCAAACGCCACTCAGCCAGACGCTGAAGGCAAGCCAGATGCCGGCCACGCAGTTGCCACGCATTACCAAATTCGCGATAGGCCAGCGCTGGTGCCAAAATATCCTGCTTACGCTGACAAAGCAGGAGACATTCGTCCAACGCGGCGTTCATCCACCCTGCGGCTTGCGTATCCGCCACCAGTTGGGCGGCCATCGGTAACAGATAGAACACATCGGCGGCCGCGTAATCGCACTGTTTTTCACTCAGCGGGCGGGCAAGCCAGTCCGTTCTCGACTCGCTTTTATCCAGCGTCACGCCCATGTAGTCAGCCACCAGCGCAGCGAAACCATAAGAAAGCGGCTTACCTAAAAATGCGGCCAGAATCTGTGTATCGATGAAAGGCGTCGGCAGTGTTCCAAACGCATTGAGAAATACTTCCAGATCTTCGCTACCTGCATGCAGGAATTTTGTGACCTGTTCGTCACGCAGTAACGCCTGAAAAGGTGCCCAGTCGGTAATCGTTAACGGGTCGATAAGTGAAAGCTGTTCACCGTCATACAATTGAATCAACCCTAATTGCGGGTAATACGTGCGGGTTCTGACGAACTCCGTGTCCAATGCCACCTGCGGAAAGCGTCGCGCCTGAGAGCAAACCTGTTGTAACCCGATGTCGGAAGTGATCAACTGATAATTCAAAACGTCATTCTCTTGGTTGTTTTTACTTTACGGTTCTGAGTCAAATCCGTATCGCCATAAAAAAGAACGCCGGATAAACCGGCGTGAAAACATCATATCGCGTCCTGCCGCTCTCTGGCAGTCGTTTTCGTGGAAAATCGTCAGGCAGCAGCGTCTTTCTTCACCTTCTTATCGTCACGCAACTCGCGGCGCAGGATTTTCCCCACGTTAGACTTCGGCAAATCGTCGCAGAATTCGATCTCTTTCGGCACTTTATAGCCGGTAAGATTTCGGCGACAGTGGGTAATGAGTTCCTCTTTCGTTAACGAGTTATCGCGCCTGACCACAAAGGCTTTGACGGCTTCGCCAGAGACTTCATTCGCCACCCCAACCACCGCCGACTCGGACACTTTGGGATGACGGCTGATGACATCTTCAATTTCCGTCGGATAGACGTTAAAGCCGGACACCAGAATCATGTCTTTCTTACGGTCGATGACCCGCAGGAATCCTTCGTCATCAGACGTGACGATGTCACCTGTCGCCAGCCAACCGTCTTTTAACACTTCATCCGTCGCGGCAGGCTTCTGCCAGTACCCTAACATCACCTGCGGCCCTCGTACCCACAGCTCACCGGATTCTCCCGGTCCCGCGTCGTTGCCGTCATCGTCAATAATTCGGACATCCGTGGATGATACCGGTAGCCCAATACTGCCGCTGTAATGTTTGAGATCGTAGGGGTTTACGGACACCAGAGGTGAACTTTCCGTTAGTCCATATCCCTCAAGCAGATGTTTACCCGTTAGCTTTTCCCAACGTTCTGCCACCGCTTGCTGAACCGATGCGCCACCGCCCACTGATAAACGTAGCGTTGAGAAATCCAGCTCGTGGAACTCTTTGTTGTTGAGCAGCGCATTAAATAACGTATTGACACCAGTGATAGCCGTGAACGGGTATTGCTTCATTTCTTTCACGACCGCCGGAATATCACGAGGATTAGTGATCAACAAATTCTTTCCGCCCAATTCAAGGAACAGAAGGCCGTTCACCGTGAGAGCGAAAATATGATAGAGCGGCAACGCCGTGACCACCAATTCATTGCCTTCTTGCAGAATAGCGCCGTATGCCCCTTTACACTGTTCGAGATTCGCCAGCATATTGCGGTGCGTGAGCATCGCGCCTTTAGCAACCCCCGTGGTGCCACCGGTGTATTGCAGGAATGCCAAATCGGTATTGATAATCTCGGGACGAATATACTGCTGACGCCGCCCTTCCTGCAAAACACGGCGAAACGATATCGCATCCGGCAAATGGTATTTGGGCACCAGTCGCTTAATGTATTTCACCACGAAGTTGACCAGCGTGCCTTTTGCCGTAGAGAGCTGATCTCCCATGCGGGTCAGGATCACGTGCTTCACCGCCGTATTATGGACGACTTTTTCCAGCGTGTGCGCAAAGTTAGATACGATAACAATCGTACTCGCCCCGCTATCTTTTAGCTGATGCTCCAGCTCACGCGGCGTATATAACGGATTAACGTTAACCACCACCATCCCCGCGCGCAGCACCCCAAACAGCGCAACGGGATATTGCAACAGATTGGGCATCATCAACGCTACCCGATCGCCTTTCTGCAATTTAAGCTGGTTTTGCAGATAGGCAGCAAACGCCCGGCTCCGCTCTTCCAGCTTACGAAATGTCATCACTTCACCCATGTTGACGAAGGCAGGTCGATCGGCATAACGCCTTACGCTATTTTCAAACATGTCAATTAACGACGAATAGCGATCCGGATCGATTTCCGCCGGCATGTCCGCCGGATAGCGTGATAACCAAATTTTTTCCAAGACGTCACTCCCGAGATATTTTTTTAGTGGCATCATCGTCGCCCTCAAAGGCCTATTGTTATTAACATTATTTTAACTCAGCCTACCAGTTAGCTAACAAACAATGTCAAGGTTGCGAGAACGATCACTAATTTATTCTTTATTCAAAAAAAATCAGGCAACCTGCGTCGCCTGATCTCTTCACGTCGAACGAAATAATTTTATTCTGTCACGACATTCTCAACCTGCACCGGCCCCGGCCAGCCACCGTCAAATCCCCATCCGGGGCCCCAACCATAGCCGTAACCCGCACGCCATCCCCACAGGCCATAACCGTAGCCGCCAGGTGGCATCACCAGACGCTGCACGACATTCCAGCGTTTGTAGCCTTGTGCGTCGATCACAACATAGCGATAAGGTTTATCACCGATAGCGCCCTGTTCGGTGCCGACAATCGGCCCAACAACGGTCACCAGTTGGTCTTTAAAATCGACAGGTTCCAGAAAGCGGTTCACATAGGCAATAAAACGTCCTTCTGATGGCATATCCAACCGCGGTTTCGCGCCGCTATCCAGCGGCATGCTGGCAATTTCCAGACGGGTTTTATGTGCCTCATTGCGGATGCTGACCACTCGCCCGCCAAAGCGTGACTCCTGACCGACATAAATCTGTGGCGCATTCATGACACGCACCAGATCGTCCTGCGGCGTGGGCGACGTGCCTTTAATCGCGTCCGGTATCGTGACACAGCCGGAAAGCAGCAGCACCGTCGCCGCCACCAGACAGAGGCGTGCTTTTTTCTGATTCAGATGCAGATTTTTTATCCGCATACTTTTCATCTGTGCACTTTTCATTAGTAAAAACATGGCACAACCCCTTCTTCAGATATCTGATAGTTAGACTGCTCAGCATCGAATAAGTTGCTGTTTGAAGTTATGCTCCACGCAATATCAGCATGCCATTTATTCGCGGCCGGGAAGCTTTTTCCAGGTTACTTCATTGCGCAGATAGCGCGGTTGCGCCTTCTCGACACTGACCGCTTTTCCTGCTTGCCAGAGCTGACAGGCCAGCGGCAACATGTCCTGCGCTTGCGGCAGCAGCACATCGCCCTTCGTTAATACCAACGAGGCATGGCTGACCAGTTCAGGATAGGTTTCCCATCCGGTTCCTACCGTGGCCCATTCGCCTGACAGCGTAGCCGTTAAGGCCTGCACGTGTTCAGGTTTCAATACGGCTTCCTCGGATTCCCCCTGCCAGCCACCGTCAGCAGCGCGCTGATAGCAGCCCCAGTACACTTCGCCCATTCGCGCATCAATCGCTGCCAGCACTTGCGTCGCTTGCGTCAGGCGGAAAGCGCCCTGTGCCATTGTCGCCAGTGACGATATACCGAGCATCGGTAAATCCGCCCCCAACGCCAGCCCTTGCGCAATGCCGATACCAATCCGCACGCCGGTAAAACTTCCCGGTCCCTGACCAAAGGCCAGCGCATCAAGATCGTTAAGTGTCAGACCGCTGTCGGCCAGCACCTGCTGAACCATCGGCAGAATACGTTGTGTGTGCTCACGGGGACAAATTTCGAACAGAGAATGAATTTCGCCTTCATTCCAGAGTGCAACGGAACAGGCTTCCGTTGCGGTATCAAGCGCTAGAATTCGCGTAGACATGCCAACCTCAGGCAGGATAAATAAATCTTAACAACCCGTATCATAGCATACCCCCCTGCCGTACCGCAGCCCCTCCCACCGTTGGTCAGAACAGACGGCAACCGCCAGCGAGGACTATATGTTATGGGACAGGAAGTGTATTACGGATCAGGAAATGTATTACGGGTCAGGAAATTAATCGCCTGCCGAATATCGCGGGTCCGCGGCGTTGGCGGCAGGCTGTTAAGAAATACAGCGCCATACGGCCGCATCACCAATCGATTATCGCAAATCACAATAACACCGCGATCCTCAACGTCACGGATGAGGCGACCTACGCCTTGCTTCAGGGTAATCACCGCATCAGGAACCTGCACATCGTCGAAAGGCTCGCCGCCGCGCAGCCGACAATCTTCGATACGTGCCTTCAGCAGCGGGTCGTCCGGCGAGGTAAACGGCAGTTTATCGATAATGACGCAGGAGAGCGTATCGCCGCGCACATCCACGCCTTCCCAGAAGCTGCTGGTCGCCACCAGCAAGGCATTACCCGCCGACACAAACTGCGACAGCAGTTGTGCCTTGCCAGTCTCCCCCTGGAGCAGCACCGGTAGCGTCAGCATGGCGCGAAACTCAGCGGCCAAGTCACGCATCATCTGATGCGAGGTACACAACATAAAGCAGCGTCCCTGATTCGCCTCAATCAACGGCTGTAGCATCGTCGCCAGCCTTTTCGCCGCACCGGGACGATTGGTTTCCGGCAAATGACGAGGCACGCAGAGCAGCGCCTGATTGGCATAATCAAACGGGCTAGGCAACAGGAGTGTGTTCGCGTTATCCAACCCCAGCCTATCGGTGAAGTGGAAGAGCTGATCGTTAACAGACAGGGTGGCGGAGGTAAATACCCAGGCAGCAGGTTTGTCCTTCATCAATTCGCGAAAACGATCGGCGACAGACAGCGGCGTCAGCGCTAAGACAAAATGGCGCGAATTACATTCGTACCAGTAACTATAGCCCGGCAGTTGTACCTCTTTCAGCCGCTTTAGGCGGTTGCGATAGAGCGTGGCACGCTCAAAGGCGGCATCCAGCAGCGCAGAGCGACCAAGCGACAGTTTCGCGACGTCGTAACACAGCTCCAATGCATCATCCAGCAGCACGAGCGCACGCTGAAGCGACGGCTGTTCGAGCACATCGCGCAGGTTCCCGCGAAACCCCGGATCGCCCAGCGCCAAGCGAAAATCCTGCGTACTTTGCGTCAGGCGATCGGCACTTTTTTGCAGCTGAGAGGCATCACGCACTTCAGTGCGGTAAGCAATGATGATGTCTTTTGCCAGATCCAGCAACTGGCGACTGGAAAGCTGTTGGCCAAAATATTGGCTGGCAATATCGGGAATTTGATGGGCTTCGTCGAAAATCACCACGTCGCTTTCTGGGATCAGCTCCGCAAAACCGGTCTCCTTGACCACCATATCAGCCAGATAAAGATGGTGGTTAACCACCACGATATCGGCATCCATCGCCTTACGCCGCGCCTTCACCACAAAGCACTCTTTATAGTGCGGGCAGTCGCTGCCCAGGCAGTTATCATTGGTGCTGGTCACTAACGGCCAGATCGCGCTGTCTTCCGCGACGCCGGAACAGGTCGTGACATCGCCCTCCGTCGTTTCCGACGACCAACCGCGCAGCCTGACCAGTTCGCTCAGCGCCTCGGCGGGTAAATCACCGCCGCCCAACGATTGCTGTTCGAGCCGTTCCAGACAGAGATAGTTCGAGCGGCCTTTCAGCAGGGCGAGTTTACCTGTGTACTTCAACGCCTGCGCAATCGTCGGTAAGTCGCGACTATAGAGCTGATCCTGTAGCGCTTTTGAGCCGGTCGAGATGATGACTTTTTTATCAGCACGCAAGGCGGGTGCAAGGTAGGCATAGGTTTTACCGGTTCCGGTTCCCGCTTCCACCACCAGCGCTGTTTTATCATCGATGGCGCGCGTTACCGCCTGCGCCATCTGTCGCTGTGGTTCACGCGGTTTGAAGCCCGTGATCGCTTTCGCCAGCGCGCCGTCATTCGCAAAATCATCGATTACCCGATCGTTCGTCACGCCTGCTCTCTTTCTCGTAGGAAAACGTTGTCTGTCATCACTAACCGTTTCTGGTCACGGCAAAAATATCGCGCTGATTATGCCAAGAGTCACCCGACGCTACCACCCTAAATCAGGAAAGCGTGTCGTCCCCCGCTGTGTTAGGCTTGGCACGTCGATAATGATTGATAACCCTATTTTATTATCCCCACCATTTTTATTATTCCCACAATGGAGAACATTCATCTCATGGCGATCACACGTATTAATCCTGAAACACGCTGGTCAGACGCGGTCATCCACAACAACACGCTGTATTACACCAGCGTGCCGGAGAATCTGGATGACGGTGCACAGGCGCAAACGGAGAACGCGCTGGGCGCGCTGGATGCAATCCTGCAACAGGCGGGAACGGATAAGAGCAAGCTGTTGGACGTGACGATTTTTCTTGCCGATGCGGATGACTTTGCCGCGATGAACGCCGCGTGGGATGCCTGGGTCGTGGCGGGCAGTGCGCCCGTCCGCTGCACCGTGCAGGCTAAGCTGATGCACCCGAAATTTAAAGTCGAAATCAAAGCCATTGCGGCGATATAAACCCTCATCGCCCCTACATAATTCGAGGTTTAGGACAACGTGTTAACGTTTTGAACCACGTAACGCGTTGGCTAGCCAGAGCGAGCCCCACGATGGGCCAAGTCGTTAAACGCGGCCAACGCACAGACAATTTGAAGTATGACGGTATAGAGGAAGCGCAGTTACTGCTCGTCCTCTTCTTCACCATCGTCAAAATGGTGTTCTTCGTCGCTGTCATTAACGGTGTCATCATCTTCATCAAACATCACCGCGACGTTGTCACCCTGATGATTCTGACGGATCTCCGCGGCAACCTGTGCTATCGCCTGGCCGCTGCTCATGCCTTCAGACATGAGTTCCTGAATACGCTCAACGGCCTCTTGCTGCTGCTTATGCGTCAGCGCGGGCATACCTGCAATCATGATAATTTCCTGGTTGGTAAATTCGCACGTATCATCGCATGCCCGCTTCGGCATACACCAGCATTTCTGCTTTGTGGTACGCTGTGGGCAGGAAAATCGACGCGCTATCAACATAGCAATACTGTAGACACAACACGAAAAACATGACTGCCGCCAATACGACCCACGTCACCAACACCAGCGATTCGGCCACCGCGACGGGCTCCGCCGTTATCCATCACGCGCTGCCTTACTACCCGACCGTGCTGCTCGATCGCTTCGCGCCCTTTTCCCAACAACCGTGGGCGATGTTGCTGCATTCCGGGTTTGCCGATCATCCGCACAATCGCTTCGATATCATGGTCGCTGACCCGCGAGTTACGCTGTCTACGCGGGGAAACAGAACAGCAATCACACATGACGGCGTAACGAAAACCGTAGAAGGCGATCCCTTTACCCTTCTGCAAGAGCAGCTTGATACGTTGGCGTTACCCACAGAAGCCCACCCTGATTTTCCCTTTCAGGGTGGCGCACTGGGTTTGTTCGGCTATGACTTGGGACGTCAGATAGAAGCGCTGCCCGTGCAGGCTGAACGGGACATCGACCTGCCGGATATGGCAGTCGGTTTATACGATTGGGCACTGGTTGCCGATCACCAGCGACAGACGTTAACGCTGATCGTACATCATTCCCTCCAGACGCGGCTCGACTGGTTAGCCACGCCGCCCGTTAGCGCCTCGCAAGCCGATTTCAGGCTCACCAGCAGCTGGCTGCCGAATATGTCGCGCGAGGCGTACGGCGAAAAATTCCGCAAAATACAGGACTACCTTCTGGCGGGAGACTGTTATCAGGTTAACCTGGCACAGCGTTTTTCTGCGGCTTACCAGGGCGATGAATGGCAGGCGTTTTTACAGTTGTCCGCGGGAAATAAAGCGCCCTTTTCGGCCTTTCTGCGTCTACCAGAAAATACCGTCATCAGCGTCTCACCGGAACGTTTCCTCTGGCTGGAAAAACACCGTATTCAAACGCGCCCAATTAAAGGCACCCTGCCACGCCTCGTAGACCCGGATGCGGATAAACAGCAGGCAGCCCGGCTCGCTGCTTCAGAAAAAGACCGTTCAGAAAACCTGATGATCGTCGATCTGCTGCGTAACGACATTGGCCGCGTCGCGGTTCCGGGCAGCGTACGCGTGCCGGAGCTGTTTGTCGTCGAACCGTTTCCCGCAGTACACCATCTGGTCAGTACGATTGAAGCACAGCTACCGGATAATTGCCCCGCCACCGCACTGCTGCGCGCCTGTTTCCCCGGTGGCTCGATTACTGGCGCCCCCAAAATCCGCGCCATGCAGATCATTGAAGAGCTGGAGCCTCAACGCCGTAATGCTTACTGCGGCAGCGTCGGTTATATCAGCCTGTGTGGCACGATGGACACCAATATCACCATCAGGACATTATTAACCGAACGCGGCAGAATTTACTGCTGGGCGGGCGGCGGCATCGTTGCCGACAGTCAGGAACAAGCGGAATATCAGGAAACGTTTGATAAAGTAGGCCGTATTCTACCCCTGCTGGATGGGATCCAGACAATTCAGGTATCGAATAAATGAGTGAGATCGCTTTGCCGCCAACGGCTTTTGCGCTGAACGACTTTATTACGCGCTTTCAGTTACAGCTTCCACCATCATTGCGGCCAGTGCACCAACAGCGTCAGGCCGCGGTGCTGGTACCGATTATTTGCCATCCTACGCCCACGCTGTTATTGACCCGGCGCTCTACCGACCTACGTAAGCACGCCGGACAAGTGGCGTTCCCCGGCGGAGCAGCAGATCGAGAGGATCGTTCGCTCATCGAAACGGCGCTGCGTGAAGCAGAGGAAGAAGTGGCTATCCCGACAGAAAACGTTCAGGTATTGGGGGTATTACCGCCGTTAGACAGCGTGAGCGGTTTTCAGGTTACGCCCGTTGTCGGACTCATCGCGGCACAGACCCGCTTCCATCCCAATGAAGACGAAGTCGCCGAGCTGTTCGAAATGCCATTGGGCGAGGCTTTCGCGCTAACGCGCTATTACCCACTGGATATCGAGCGCAAACAGCAGCGCCACCGGGTTTACCTCTCTTGGTATCAGCAGCAGTTTGTCTGGGGACTGACGGCTGCCATCATCCACCAGCCCGCCTTACAGATTTCCGACAGGCCCTAAACTTAGGGCCGCATTCAGCGGCTTTCGGTTCTCGACTTCTTTTCCTTCACTAAATATCCCTAATTTAAAAGCGGACTTTTCGCTCACAAAGCATTCAGTGGTAGATTTTACAATGATTTAGCGCACATTTGAGATAAGTTAAATTGTGCAATGGCATAAGTTTATTTCATGCGAAAAAGAAAGCCACACGACATATTCCACACTACAATAGCGCGATTTAACGAGTTTTATTCTAATCTTTGGGTAGATATCCACTAAAATTCAGGTCATGTCTCGCCAGAACCGAAAACACCAGATAATTAGCTGTATAAATAGCTGATTGTAGTGAAGGGAGCGGATGCAGACGATCGGAAAATAGAGGGTGGATACCGCCCTGAGTCTTTGAGGAGTTTCGCGTGATAAGCGTTTTCGACATGTTTAAGATCGGTATTGGCCCCTCTAGCTCTCATACGGTTGGACCGATGAAAGCCGGTAAGCAATTTGTCGATGAATTGATCAATCAGAATTTACTGACCACAACGACGCGCATTGCCGTCGATGTGTACGGTTCACTGTCGCTAACGGGTAAAGGCCACCATACCGATATCGCCATCATTATGGGTCTGGCGGGCAACATGCCGGATACGGTTGATATTGATGCCATCCCTGGCTTTATCCGCGATGTTGAGCAACGCGAGCGCCTGCTGCTGGCTAATGGGCAGCATGAAGTCGATTTCCCACGCGAAGGCGGCATGGTTTTCCGCAGTGAAAATCTGCCATTGCACGAAAACGGCATGACCATCACCGCCTTTGCCGGTAATAAAGAAATTTATAGCAAAACCTATTACTCCATCGGCGGTGGTTTTATCGTCGATGAAGAGCATTTTGGCAAAGACACTGCCGCTGACGTCTCCGTTCCTTACACATTCCATTCCGCCAAAGAGATGCTGGAGCACTGTAAACAGAGCGGCCTGTCGCTTTCCGGGATGGTGATGCGTAACGAGCTGGCGCTGCACAGCCGTCAAGATATTGACGCGTACTTTGCCGATATTTGGCAGACCATGCGTGCCTGTATCGATCGCGGCATGAACACCGAAGGCGTGCTACCTGGCCCGTTGCGCGTACCACGTCGTGCCTCTGCGCTGCGTCGTATGCTGGTGTCTTCCGATAAGCTCTCCAACGACCCGATGAACGTGGTGGACTGGGTTAATATGTTCGCGCTGGCGGTGAATGAAGAAAACGCCGCAGGTGGCCGCGTGGTGACCGCGCCAACCAACGGCGCATGCGGCATCGTCCCTGCCGTTCTCGCTTATTACGACCACTTTATCGAACCGGTTAGCCCGACCATTTATATCCGCTATTTCCTCGCGGCAGGCGCGGTTGGCATTCTGTATAAAATGAACGCTTCCATCTCCGGTGCCGAAGTGGGCTGTCAGGGTGAAGTCGGCGTGGCCTGCTCAATGGCAGCCGCTGGGCTGGCAGAACTGATGGGCGCCAGCCCAGAACAGGTTTGCGTCGCCGCTGAGATCGGCATGGAACACAATCTGGGCTTAACTTGCGATCCGGTTGCTGGTCAGGTTCAGGTTCCGTGCATCGAACGTAATGCCATAGCTTCCGTCAAGGCGATTAACGCCGCTCGCATGGCAACCCGCCGCACCAGCGAACCTCGCGTTTCGTTGGATAAGGTGATTGAAACCATGTACGAAACGGGTAAAGACATGAACGCCAAATACCGCGAAACTTCACGAGGCGGGCTGGCGATCAAAGTACAGTGTGATTGATTCGTTCTCATCACAGCCTTTGCCGTAGTTAACAAAAAGCCCCGTCAAATTGGCGGGGCTTTTTGTATTAGCGAGACATGGTTAACATATAAAGGCGAGTTCGCAATTCAGCAAAGGTGTCATTTTCTGCTTTCAGCATCTGCCCATTTTTACATAAAACGAGATCATTCAACGATCCCATCCCGCCATACAAATTAAGAATGCTATAAATCGCATCCTGTCGATCCTCATCCAAGTAAGCACGCAGTCGCAACAACATTCCCGACCAGTCATTCATGTCGCAATCTGCTAATAAAAATGCCATCTCATTCAATACGACTTTTATTTCAACCAATTTTGTCATTTTAAAAACTCGTTATACATGACTTCAACGCCCGTACTTCCGTGCGCACGATATCCATCATCTGCGCGCCGATTTCACCAATCAGCTGCGCTTGTTTCAGGCGTTTCTGCTCTTTCTCTTTGTTAAAGATCGGGCTGAGCGCGTTGTTCGCGTGCTCAACGTCACGGCTCAGCGTAGTGATATCCTGCACCTGTTTCACCGTATCCCACAACAACAACGTGCCGTAGCAGTACGACTGCTCTGGCTACGTCAGCCGTCGCCACGCAGATCGCAACGATATGACCCGCTATTACAACCGCAGCCCCAGCCTGCACCTTACCGGCCACTGGCTGGAAGCGGCGGGATTTGGGACAGATACGCCGGTGATTGTCACCGTTGAACACGGTCAACTGCTGATACGTATTGTGGCTGAGTGACAGATAACAAAAATCCCGGCCTTTTTAGGAGCCGGGATTCGTCATTTATAATGACTGATACTTAATACCTTCGTCATGTTCATATGATGATGGTAAAGAGTTAAAGATATTTATTTCATCCCCAAAATTTACAATAATTAAATTTAAATCACCTTCGAAAACAAATTTCATTCCCACGAAAGCATCTTCAACAGAAGAGAATATCGAGTAAATCTCTAACAACCGCTTCCCAATATAATCAATGAATAATGTAATATTCGACAGATCCATAATTATTTCTTTACCATATTCGCCGAGATCACTTTCCTGAATAGGCGAGTCCGTAAGCTCAAGTGATGATCCATCTTTATTGCACATGAAGCTAAACAACTTCTCTGTATTAGAAAAAATAAACTGCAATTTTTGAGGGTGATAAAAATCAGGTTTATCAAAAACATAAATCAGCCCCCTAACATCTAAAAGATGCTCATCAATAACACTACTGGCCCATTTTTGATATTGCCCTAAAGATTTAATCATTTAGGATCTCCCTTTAGTGCATTTTTCACAGATGTATTATTAACTCCGTCTTTCAAAACAGTGACAAAACTGCCATCCGGTTTGGTAACAACAACATCGTTTCCCTTTACTCTAAAGAATACGTCTCCACGACTGGCACCATTACCAACACCTTGTCCTGCAAATTTACCGGCGACAACTTTATCAGGCTTAGAACCGATATCATTTATAATATCCAATACACGCTGCCTGTCTGCCGCATTCGATGCATTACCACCGAAATCTTCAACATGTTTTCCGAGTTTTTTACCCAATTGCGCATTGGTAACTGAAAATGCAGCGTTAGAACCGACTCCCGAGCTAGGTAAAGATATATTTCCAGGACTTGGTAAATACCCAGATATTTCATCACTAGCTTTATTAATCAGCTTCGACGCTTCGGCAACATCTCCTTTCTTCAGCGCCACTTCTGCTGCTTTAATCGCTTTACCCGCAGCATCACCTGCAATCGGAATTAATCCAACCATTGCTGCCAGATAATCAATAGCACTCTGCGCTTCCGCAAAGCCTTTGATATCGCCCACAACCGGTACAAAGTCTAAACCAAAACTAGTAGCACCTTTCAGCAACTCATCCCGATGCTCACTTATCTTCGCCGAACACGCTTCCGCACTTAACCCTGAACAATTCTGAGCTTTGAATTCTTCAACAGCAGCAATGAGTTGTTTCTGCGCGTTCTGATACTTCTCTTCCTGCGATATACCGGATACTTTATTCTCAATAATGTCGCTCAGAGCGTTATTCTCCACCGCATTACGCCCGGACTGTGCGCCGCTGGCGGCGGAAGCCGTGCTGTTGCTCGCCAGACCAGACAAGAGCCCGGAGGCCAGCGTGGAAAGCGCGCTGACCGACTGCTTTTCCGCTTCCGTCAGGTCGTTTGCCGTCTTGCCCGGGTATTGTTCCGCCATAATCGCACGGGCAGCCAGTTCACCGCTGGAGGCACCGATGGCCCCCGCGGCTGCATCCTGACCCGACAACTGGGCAACTACAGCCCCCACCACTGCGTGCGCCATCGCGTTCGCCGCGATATCCGACGCCGTGATTTTGCTTTCGTCCTTCGGTAGCGTGACGTCCTTCACCAGCTGTGCCAGATACGGTGATGCCCCGCTGGCTATCGCTTTCTGGATATCCCCGCCCGCCAGTGCCTGAATCGCCGCCGTCGCCGCCTGTGCCGCACGCTGGAAGTCGCTGCCCGTGCCGTATTTCTGCATCTCGGCCTTGTAGGTCGGCGATTCCGTCAGCGCCTTTTTATAGACTTCCCATTCCTGCGCCGAATCACCGTCCTGCGGACGTTTGACGGTGGTGGCATCGCCTTTAGCCTCCGCGGCTTTCTGTGCTTTCAGCTCGCCTTCCGTGCGCACGATATCCATCACCTGCGCGCCGATTTCACCAATCAGCTGCGCCTGTTTCAGGCGTTTTTGCTCTTTCTCTTTGTTAAAGATCGGGCTGAGCGCATTGTTCGCGTGCTCAACGTCACGGCTCAGCGTAGTGATATCCTGCACCTGTTTCGCCGTATCCCGCAACAACAATGTGCCGTCGCTCACTGCCGCATAGGTGGTGCTGGACGCATTGCCGCGGCTCCCCAGCGACATCAGCGCCGACGGCACGTTCATCGCCAGCGTCGAGAGCATACTGCCGTTCAGGGACGGGCTGGCACTGAACCCGGCGCCGCTGTGCTCCACCTTGAATTCGGCTTTGTTATCTAACCCGCTCCAGCCCAGCGTCCCCGTGTCCAGCCGGTTTTTCTCGGCGCTGGCAGTGGAGCCAATGACCGCAGCGTCAAGCTGGGTATGTTCACCGGTCTTTATACCAAAGCCGTATTTACCCGCAAAGAGCCCGGTCTGCTGCTGCACGCTGTCATAATTGCTGTGCATCCTGTCTTTGCTGAGGCTGATATAGCCGCTGCCACCTCCGCCGCCCCAGGTAAAGCTGCCGCCCGCCGACCCGCTAACCTGTTTAGAATCATAACGCTCGCTGTCCTGCTGACTTTGCAGCAGCAGGTTACGTCCGGCATCAACATCAATGCGCTCGCCGTTCACCTGCGCGCCAGTCAGCCGCGTGTCGCGCTCGCTTTTCAGCGTGACGTGGTTACCCGCATCCACCGTGGTTTCTGACCAGCTATTGCCCGAACCGGTTTCCCGACCTTTCGCCGCATTGAGGTAGTTACTATGGCTAAGCAGCATCATAAGTCAGAACCCGACACACCCCAAGCATTACGACACCTGAAGGTCGGCTATGTCAGCCGTCGCCACGCCGACCGCAACGATATAACGCGCTATTACAGCCGCAGCCCCAGCCTGCACCTTACCGGCCACTGGCTGGAAGCCGCAGGATTTGGGACGGATACGCCGGTGACTGTCACCGTTGAGCACGGGCGGCTGGTGATTGAGACTGAGCTACGGTTATGACCGATAAATACAACGATCCCGGCGCGGGGCCGGGATTGTTCTAATTATTCAGCGAGTAAGCTTTTGAAAAATCATTATACGTTTCATGAAGATGATAAAATTTTGCATCAGGATCATCTTTCAGCTCTTCGTATCTTTCCATTAGCTTTTTGAATAAACCTTCTGGTACAGGGTAAGGATCTGTCTCATTTTTTGCACAGTAAAAATAGAACAGCGCCTTTTCAAGCTCTGCAATTGTTATATTGTCTGCATTACCTGTTAAATACTCAAAGGCATAAGACCACTGCTCTGACAACAATAAAAAATTTAGGGCCGAACCTTTAATAAAAACACCATCGATATTATTTGAATTAAGTATTTTTTTACAAAATAACAGACAACACCCCTGGTCTTTAACTAATAAATCACTGAGGCACTCTAACGCGTCGGTGGTGCCTCTAATTAGTTGAATTGATATATAATGACCGCTTTGAGGTTTGCTCATGGCCAGCGTTAATGTTCATTGTCCTCGCTGTCAGTCTGTTCAGGTTTACCGTCATGGACAGAACCCTAAAGGTCGTGACCGGTTTCGCTGTCGTGACTGTCACCGCGTGTTTCTGCTCACCTATACCTATGAAGCGCGTAAGCCCGGTGTCAAACAACAAATTACCGAAATGGCATTCAACGGCGCCGGCGTTCGTGATACAGCCAGAACACTGAAAATCGGTATTAACACCGTCATTCGCACGTTAAAAAACTCGCGCCGAAGCGAATAACTTCCTCTCCGGTCGCTCATGCCGATGTAGCACTTATCTGTGAGCTTGATGAGCAATGGAGCTTTGTCGGCAATAAAGCCCGGCAGCATTGGCTCTGGTATGCATACAACACCAAAACAGGTGGCGTTCTGGCTTACACGTTTGGACCGCGCACGGATAACACCTGCCGTGAACTTCTGGCTCTGCTGACGCCGTTTAACATCGGTATGATAACCAGCGATGACTGGGGCAGTTATGCCAGAGAACTCCCGAAAGATAAGCATCTGACAGGAAAAATCTTCACTCAGCGTATTGAGCGTAACAACCTGACACTGAGGACACGTATTAAACGTCTGGCCCGTAAAACAATCTGCTTCTCGCGTTCGATAGAATTGCATGAAAAAGTCATCGGGGCATTCATTGAAAAACACATGTTCTACTAATTGGACGCATTACCCTTTTCCACGCATGTATAGTTCAATCTTATCGACGGGTATTGTTGCATCACCTTTTACAGCAGTGATGTGATTTTTCCCATTAGCATCAGGAAGTTTTTTGACTTCAAAATTATTAGTAGCGGTGTTTTTTGCTGCCTGATTTTCTCCTTGTAAAATATCATCAAGTGCGGATTTTTCCGCTTTTGCAGTTGCAGACACCTCCTGCGATTTCGCTTTTCCTGCTCCTGACGATATTCTGTCAGTAATCCCGAAGATAACCGCAGCCAGCCCAGCCTTTGCAAGATTATCCTTATGCAATTGGGTATCATTGGCTACCGGTTCAAGCTGAGATATTGAGTAAGCTACCAGTGACCGACATTCCGCACTGCAATCCGGTGACGCCATCAGCGCTTTCAGCTTTTCCAGTTCGGCTTTCTGGTCATTGACCGAAATTCCGGTTGCCTGGGCCTGGGCCTGCTGCTCGGCATCCTTTTGCTTCAGTTCTTCACGGAGCTTTTCTTTTTCCTCTTCTGTCTTAGCTTTAGCGTACTTCTCAAGGAACGTCGTGATATCGGAACTACTGAGGAAGTTATTCTCCACCGCATTACGCCCGGACTGTGCGCCGCTGGCGGCAGACGCCGTGCTGTTGCTCGCCAGACCGGATATCAGCCCGGAGGCCAGCGTGGAAAGCGCGCTGACCGACTGCTTTTCTTCTTCCGTCAGGTCGTTTGCCGTCTTGCCGGGATATTGTGCGGCCATAATCGCACGGGCAGCCAGTTCACCGCTGGAGGCACCGATGGCCCCCGCGGCTGCATCCTGACCCGACAGCTGGGCGACCACCGCCCCCACCACCGCATGCGCCATCGCATTGGCTGCGATATCCGACGCCGTGATTTTGCTTTCGTCCTTCGGTAGCGTGACGTCTTTCACCAGTTGCGCCAGATACGGTGATGCCCCGCTGGCAATCGCTTTCTGAATGTCCCCACCCGCCAGTGCCTGAATCGCCGCCGTCGCCGCCTGTGCCGCGCGCTGGAAGTCGCTGCCCGTGCCGTATTTCTGCATCTCGGCTTTGTAGGTCGGTGATTCCGTCAGCGCCTTTTTATAGACTTCCCATTCCTGCGCCGAATCACCGTCCTGCGGACGTTTGACGGTGGCATCGCCTTTAGCCTCCGCGGCTTTCTGCGCCTTCAGCTCGCCTTCCGTGCGCACGATATCCATCACCTGCGCGCCAATCTCACCAATCAGCTGCGCCTGTTTCAGGCGTTTTTGCTCTTTCTCTTTGTTAAAGATCGGGTTGAGCGCGTTGTTCGCGTGCTCAACGTCACGGCTCAGCGTAGTGATATCCTGCACCTGCTTCGCCGTGTCCCGCAACAACAACGTGCCGTCGCTCACCGCCGCATAGGTGGTGCTGGACGCATTGCCGCGGCTACCCAGCGACATCAGCGCCGACGGCACATTCATCGCCAGCGTCGACAGCATACTGCCGTTCAGGGACGGGCTGGCGCTGAACCCGGCGCCGCTGTGCTCCACCTTGAACTCGGCTTTGTTGTTGAGCCCGCTCCAGCCCAGCGTCCCCGTGTCCAGCCGATTTTTCTCGGCGCTGGCGGTGGAGCCAATGACCGCGGCGTCAAGCTGGGTGTGCTCACCGGTTTTTATACCAAATCCTTCTTTACCCGCAAAGAGCCCGGTTTGCTGCTGCACGCTGTCATAATTGCTGTGCATCTTGTCTTTGCTGAGGCTGATATAGCCGCTACCGCCCCCGCCGCCCCAGGTAAAGCTGCCGCCCGCCGACCCGCTCACCTGTCTGGAATCATAACGCTCGCTGTCCTGCTGGCTTTGCAGCAGCAGATTACGTCCGGCATCAACATCAATGCGCTCGCCGTTCACCTGCGCGCCAGTCAGCCGCGTGTCGCGCTCGCTTTTCAGCGTGACGTGGTTACCCGCATCCACCGTGGTTTCTGACCAGCTGTTGCCCGTGCCGGTTTCCCGCCCTTTCGCCGCATTGAGGTAGTTACTATGGCTAAGCAGCATCATAAGTCAGAACCCGCCACACCCCAAGCATTACGACACCTGAAGGTCGGCTATGTCAGCCGTCGCCACGCAGACCGCAACGATATGACGCGCTATTACAGCCGCAGCCCCAGCCTGCACCTTACCGGCAACTGGCTCGAAGCGGCGGGATTTGGGACCGATACCCCGGTGATTGTCACCGTTGAACAGGGGCAACTGCTGATCCGTATTGTGACTGAATGACAGACAGGCAAAAAAAACCGGCCTTTTTAGGGGCCGGGATTTTTACGATTACTTTTATTGAGTCAGGTAAATTCTATTACTGCCCAAAATTTTTCCACGATAGCGCGTGCTTTTTTGATTCAGTATGGAGACAACTTTCAACTTCTTTCCACACAGACTCATTTTCATCGGTGGCTGTAACTAAAGATTCAATAAGACCAGTTGCTACCGCCGTTGCCAAATCATCATTATCTGACACTATTCCGGTTTCGATGTGCTGGAAAAAAATTGATTTATCTGACTGCTCTAATGAGGCTAATTGGCTCACTAGCGCTTTACCTACTAGCGAAAATAATAAAATTGTCGGCGGAGGATCTGGGTACCAATATTCGACACTCTTATTTACTTCATTTTTTATATATTCCGACTTCTGAGTAAAGATACTCAGATACTCATTAACATACTTATCCATCACTTCTTACCCTTAAGAGCATTTTGCATATCTTTCAGAACGTTTTCCGCCGCAGCTCTATCACTTGAAGAGGCTTGAGGATTTTTATTCAACCAATCTTGAAGAGCCTTGGAGTATGTTTGCGCTTTTTCAACATGCCCCCTTCCGCCAACTTTTTCGCCCGTAGCTAATTCATAGCGAACAGCATCCGCAGTACTTCCACTACCAACTTTGGCATTTGGCCTATATAAATCATTGATTATGTTTTTAAGATTATCATCCTTAACATTGGGCTTTTCCATTGATGCACGTAACGAATCCACATATTGTTCATACTGTGATCTGCTTTTAGGGTCTGATGAAGAATCATTATTACGGGCATTCTCTTCATCCTGAGGCTCCCAACCGCCCGGTGTACCTGATCCTGATCCGCCAAGCTCAACCTTCTGCTCGTTAGTCAGATCCTTACCAAGATTCGGATTGGAAGCATTGTCAGAACCGTACTTATCCTGAAGCGAGTTCAGATACTTCACGGTAATCTCATCATTACCCATCATGTTCAGTCTGATGAGATGATCCAGCTCTTCCGACGAGAGATTGTCCGCGATTTCCTTCGCTACAACACCGGTAATACCTGCTTTCACGCCGAGCTCAAGTAACTTTTCAGCAACCTTGGTTCGGCATGGTGCCGCTATCGCACATCCTTCAACCAGCGCTTTGCCGAAGAAGTTATTCTCAACAACAACGTTTTCCGGTGCGGACTCAGCCAGCGAACACCATTTTTCCCTGTACAGTCAGCCAGTTACAGCCGGTTTTTCCTGAAGCGTTTCGATAACAGCACACCCAAGCCCCGATACGCACTTTTTCATCCCGGCACGCTACCGCCCCGCCGTGACCTTACCGCCTGCAACCGCCACATCATAGCAGCAGCCCAAGTCGCTGCCAGTAGTCGTTTTGTTGTTGAACCGGGTTTATCGCGGCGCGAGCCGTTCCGCAGCTTGCCTGTGGGACGGTGAAGCGTCTGCCGGGTGCGGGCTGGCGAAGCCCGCAAGAGAACGGGTTAGCGGGGAGGCCCCCGGCGGGGGCCGCACGGGGCGGAGATGGCGAGCACGGGAACGAGCAAGGAGCCGGCGACTGCGAGCCGGGCGCAGCCAGTGCAGCGGGGTCGGGGCGGGGGCGAGGTAAAGCCCTTCAGCGCCGTGACGCAGGAACGGCTTCTGCTTTGATATTGACGTTGATGTTTGCTGAGGATTGACGCCGAAGCCTGCGCCGCCAGGGATGGCGGCCACTCCGTCAGAGCCAGGGAAGCACGCTGAGGTTTGCAGCAGAGGGCGAAGCCCTGTGCGCCACACCGCGCCACAGAGCCCAACCCCGGCGGCCAGCCGCACGCCTTTGCCGAGGAAGACCGCAGCGCGCCCATTAGCCGACCGGCGCCGACATAATGTTCGTTGCGCGTTGGCCGCGTTCAGCGGCTTTCGCGTAATGCCACATTATGTTGAATGACGAACGGCCAGCAACGTTAATGACAGAGAACGGCTTGGGTTAACGCTGGCCGGGCGACATTTACCGCCGGAGCGCTTAGCTGAACAAGGCAATAGGTGCGCCACGGATGGCGCAGCTTTTGCCCGACGCCGTACCCTGCGGCCTTGAAGAGAACGAGCTAACTTTTGTGACTGTCCGGCAACACAGGTATGTCGTGCGGCTCCGCTGTGTCCGCCTCCTCGTCCGCTATCAGGTCAGCCAGCAGCCCGGTTTCTTCTTCAGCCTCACGCTCTGCCGGGTGCGTACTCGCATGGACTGCGGATAACGCCCTGATGGAGACTTGCGTATAGAGTTGCGTGCTCTCCACGCTCGCATGACCTAACATCGCCTGTATCCACCGGATATCCGCGCCGTTCTCCAGCATCTGCGTCGCCATCGCATGCCGGAACAGGTGACAGCTTCCCCACGGCGCGAGTCCCGATGCCCGGATGTAGTGGCCGACCATGTGGGTGATGCCGTTCGCCGTCAGTCCCGCGATTCCATCCAGCGCCACGAACAGCGCGGTAATGTCCTGACTGACCAGCAGTTGCGGCCTCACCTGTTGCTGGTAGTGACTCAGCCAGCGCAGCGCCCGGTTTCCTATCGGGATAACCCGGTCTTTTCTTCCCTTGCCCTGCCTCACCGTCACCGTTTTACGGCTCCCGTCCACGCTGTAGACGTCCAGCTTTGCCACCTCACCCCGCCTCAGCCCCGTTGACCACAGCAGCTCCATCAGTGCACGGTCACGGATGCCCTGAAGCGTCGTCAGGTCGGGTAAGGCCAGTACCTGCTCCACGTCCTCCACGCTCAGTATCGTGCGCGGCAGTCGCTTTTCAAGTTTCGGCAGCTCCAGGTCGGCCGCCGGGTTCGCCAGTATCAGATGCTGTTTCGTCAGCCAGCTGAACCACACCTGCAACGGCTGTAACGCCGTGCGCTGGGTCCGGGTGGAGAGGGGTTCACCGTTGCTTTTGCGGTACTGGTACAGATGCCGCTGGTAGCGTTCAAGGATGGGGCGGGTTACGTCACGGACATAATGCACTCCCCGCTCTGCTGCCCACAGGATGAACCGGTACTGGTGATGCGTCTGCACCTTCAGCGTCGCCTCCGACCCGTTGCGCTCCCGACGCCACACCACGAACCGCAGCAGCAGCGCATACAGGCTCTTCGGGTCGCTGGCCGGACCGATGGGTTTACGGTAGACCTCATCCACCGTCAGCAGCGCACCCGACCGTGGTTTACGGTTGGCCATGCGTCACCACCTTGTTAGCATCGGAGGCGATGGCAGCAGCACGTTTTCTTTTTCCTCTTATTACCGTGTTTTCAGCAACCCCGACTGCTTCGGCGTCCAGCCCTTGTACTGTCTGGCCTGACGCCACTTTTTCACTGTCCGACCGACTACCGACCACACCCCGACTGGTGGCCGACTGAGCCGCTTCCAGACCCGACCGGTTATCGCTGCCCTCAACCACGCTATTTATCGGTGAACCCGCACTCACGGGCAGCACGATTTTACCCGCTTTCTTTTTTCCCTTTATTACTGCGTTTTCAGCAACCCCGGCCGCTTCGGCACCCAGCCCTTGTACTGTCTGGTCTGACGCTACTTTTTCACTCTCCGACCGACTACCGACCACACCCCGACCCGTGGTCGACCGATATTCATCTGACCCCGACCGGTTATCGTTGCTCTCGCTGGCCGGAACGGTTTCTTCCACGTCCAGTAACCCGCATAAGTGTGGCTGACCGCTGTCTTCGCCGTCCCACAGCAGGCCGTACTCATACGTCAGCCCGCGCCGGTAAAGCACAAGGTATTCCATTTCCAGCAGCCTTGAGAGATGCACTTTTAGCTGCGTATCACCCCAGCGCAGGGTTGCCCGGACATCCCGCCGTGAGAACCGAACCTCTTCCGCTTTCAGCGCCTGACGCACTGCGACATCCCGCACCATTTCACGCAACAACACCAGTAACTTCCGCGTCTGTGGCGGCATCTCGTCCAGCGTTCGCCCCAGTACCTCATGCGCCAGTTGATTGGCTAACGCGATATCACTCTGTGCCACCTCGATATACTCGATAACCGCGCCCCGATGCTCGACCCGTTTCACCGCTCGCTGGTACTGGTGCAGCAGCGCGATGCTTTGTATCAGCGTCAGGTATTTCATATGGTCGCGTCGGGTACGGGTTTTATCACTCAGGAACGTCAGCCGGTCAGCATACGGGTTCACCACCTTCAGTGGCCGCAGCAGCCGCTGCGCGTTCTGGTGCAACTTAGTCAGATACCCTTTCTCACTCGCGGCCAGCAGCCCTTCCAGCGTCTGCCCGTGTCGCTGCATCGCGTGTATCGCCTGCGTCTGTTCACGGCTCTCGTTGACCGTCAGCACCAGACAGCGGTTCAGCAGCTCTTCATCCACGTCGATAGCCGTGGTGGTCAGCATCAGCATTACCGGCCCTTGTACCTTGTACTCCCGTGTGACCAGTTCGCCGCTCTGCTCGTTCTTGCCGGTACTGGCGATTTTCAGCTCCCCGTCCGACTGCAACAGCTTCAGCGCATACGCCGCCTGCCGCACCCCTTCCTCTTCCGCGATAGCCAGTATCTTGTGTTGCAGCGAGGTTTCACCAAGGTAGTACAGGCTCTGCCCGGTCATCGCCGAGTACTGGATACGCTCTTCTTCCGGCATCAGCCCCAGCACCGCGTCCATCAGCGAGGATTTACCTGCAGCTGATGATGACTGGATAAGCACGGCCAGCGGTTTATCCAGCTTGCGCGACGTCGCCGCCAGATACCCCGTCAGCAGATTGGTTGATTCCCCCACCACGCCACAGGCTGCCAGGTCATTGACGATACGCTCGGTGAGATGGGGAGATTTGAGCAGCGCCAGCGCTGCCGCTTCGTCTTCCGCGCTGACCGTCACCGCCGCTGTAACATCCGACTGCACCGTAGATTGTCGCGCTTCATCCTGCTTCTGCTCCAGCATCAGCAGCACCCGACCGCATTCACGTTTGATGACCGAGGACTCACAGCCCAGTTCAACCGCCGCCGCACTGATATAGCCCTGACGATGACGTGAACTGTACATATCCAGTGAGTCCACATGGAACGTACCGGCACTCTCATCCCGCACCTGCACGTTCACCTTCATCACTTCCGCCACTCTGTTCTTCTGCCAGCCGCGCACCCGCCACACCCGTGGTCCGGCGCGTAACAGCAGCTCACCGGTATCCGTTTGTTCGCACGGCACCACATCAACCGCAGGTGCAGAGGCGGCTAAAGAAGAAGGATTTTCACCCACGTCAGACACCGGCGTTTCATGACTGAACACCACGCCGGGGACAACCCCTTTACCCATCCATTGTGCCTGCTCCAGCGCCAGCCCTAACGCCGCTTCAGGATTACCACTTTTCAGCGCATAGGCATTCGCATCCAGCCCCTGCGGGAACGGCACTCGCCACGCCTCGATACCGCTTTCCAGCAGGTCAGCGGCCACGGCTTCCGCACCCCGGTCGCCTGCCTCATCCCGGTCATAGGCGATTAACACCCGCTTGACCCCGTGGTACTGCAACGCCGCCAGATGCTCAGCGGTAAAACCGTTCGACCCGTAAGCCGTGGTCACATGGCGGAACCCCGCACACCAGAAGGTCATGGCGTCGATAAGCGCTTCGCACAGGATAATTTCAGACGAGGCTTTCAGCGCTTCCTCGTTCCATACCCCGGCCAGCGGTGACGGTAAGTAGAGGTGTTTGGGTGAGCCTTTCTTCACCGCGTAGTCCGCCGTGGTCCGGCGACCATACAACTGCAACACCCGCCCGCGCTGCGCCACGTTCGCCGATTCCGACCAGCCGATAACCGGCATCACCACACAGCCCCGGAAGTGGTCTTGTCGCGTACTCGCCCGCAATACCCCCAGCCCGGCCAGCCGCTCGCGCAGCCGTTTTCCCTCAAGGCTTGACGTCGACGGCAACAGCCCCGCGCTGCCGCCGATACCGTGATGCCCCGCGAACCCTAAGCGGAAGTGGCTTACCAGTTCAGGATGGTTCAGCCCGCGACTGACCAGCCACTGCTGCGCCTCCGGACTGTTCAACAAGTTATGGTGATAGAAGTCGATAACCTGATGCAGCAGCGCCTGACCGTCATCATCCAGGTCAGACAGCGGCGTCCGTGCCACTGGCGGCGAAGCCAGTACAGGGACGGCGGCTAAAGAAGACGGGGTTCCGGCCAGCTCCCGCAGCCGCACCAGCGTCTGCGGATAGGTCAGTTTCTCGGTGTGTTGCAGCCAGTCCAGCACCGACCCCGATGCCCCGCAGCCAAAGCAGTGATACAGGTTCTTTGACGGCGTAATGACACAGGACGGCGTTTTCTCCCGATGGAACGGACACAGACACACATAGCTGTCGTCACCCTGCTTTTTCAGTGCATGACCCTGACGTTGCGCCACGGTCAGCAATGACACCTCATGCTTGAGCTGCGCCAGTTCTGCCGGTGTCATTCGTCCCATTCCGTCGCTCCTGTAAAAAACACGTCAAGACCACACATATGTTTTAATATGGTACATCATGATGTATATTTAGCAAGTGCTGTTTTTTCGAGGGGGTAATATCATGCGCACGACATCTCACTGGTATCTGCTCACTATGTCATTACCTGTTCGGTTAAACGCATTACGTAAAAAGCTCGGCCTGTCCCAGCAGGCAATGGCTGATGCTGTCGGCCTGCATGTTAACAGCTGGAAGAAGTACGAGAGCGGACAGGCCATGCCGTCGCTGGATGCACTCAAGAAGATTGCAACCACGCTGCATGTCAGTACCGATTATTTGCTATTTGAAGAACATGAACGTGGCCCGAGTGACACGCTGACGCTTCAGTTTGAGGCCGTCAGTCAGTTACCCGAGAACGAGCAGGCGATTGTCAGGGAAGTGCTGGAGAGTCTGATTATCAAGTACCAGTCCCGCCGCTGGGACTCCGCCAGGAAGGCGGTTAAAGAAGAGTAGCATAGACAGGATTTAGCGCGTCACCGACGGGTTGCAGCCCATCAGCGACGCTCACCACAACAACTAGTTAGGAGTAGTTGATATGGCTAAGCAGCATCATAAGTCAGAACCCGCCACACCCCAAGCATTACGACACCTGAAGGTCGGCTATGTCAGCCGCCGTCACGCCGACCGCAATGACATGACGCGCTATTACAGCCGCAGCCCCAGCCTGCACCTTACCGGCAACTGGCTCGAAGCGGCGGGATTTGGCACCGATACCCCGGTGACTGTCACTGTTGAGCACGGTCAGTTGCTGATACGTATTGTGACTGAGTGACAGATAACAAAAATCCCGGCCTGTTTGTGAGGCCGGGATTTATAATGACTAATAGAAGTCGGGATCTATTCGTCCTTCCGCTTTCAGGATCTCAAGGAACCGTTTGTAGGCTGTTTCATCATACTCAAGAAGATCATCAAGGAGTTTTTCTTCTATCAAAGGTTTATAAAAAATACCTTGGTTAAAATAAATAAACTCACCTGATAAATCCGAGTCAACTATATCTATGCCATCTCCTAGCTTATAAGCAGACAAACCACCATTCCCCTTAGATAGACCATAGAAGTAAGTGTTGCCTCCAACCCAATAGACTGCATAAACATCAACGAGATATCCCCCTCGTTGAGTTATTATTTTCATTGTTTTTCCTTAAATGAAGCGCCTTGACGTTGTGGTGTGATAACTTTCATATCATAAGCCTTATTAGTCAATGAGTTATATTGATAATGAACTTCAATATTCCTACCATCTGGGAGTGTATGATTGACTGACATTTTCTGGAACCCTGCTGATGAAGGAAATTTAGGATCATTATTCAATCCCGTCAGTGGATATCCAGCCGATGGATTAGCCTTAACTCCATTCCATAATACTTGCTCATTCAGATCCCTCGGGAACGGATTCTGTATCCCCTTTGCTGTTGAGATAGATTCAGCCTTTCTGATTAATTCCTGTTGCTCTCTTGTCAGCGGCGATGCATTAGAACTTCCACCGATAGGTCTTTCAAGCGCTATACCAGATATAACTGCAGCCAATATCCCTTTGTTAATATTATCCTGATGTAATTGAGGGTTGTTAACCACTGGTTCGAGCTGAGAAATCGAGTAACTCACTAACTCCTGACATTGACCGACACAATCCGGTGAGGCAGCAAGCAACTTCAGTTTTTCCAGTTCCGCTTTTTGTTCCTTCAACGGGATACCGGTCGATAAGGCTTGATGCTGTTTATCTTTATCTAACTGGCTAAGTTCAGCTTTAAGTTGATCTCTTTCCTCATCCGTCTTCGCATTCGCATATTTTTCGGTGAACGTAGTGATATCCTTATCACTCAGATAGTTATTCTCCACAACAACGTTTTCCGGTGCGGACTCAGCCAGCGAACACCATTTTTCCCTGTACAGTCAGCCAGTTACAGCCGGTTTTTCCTGAAGCGTTTCGATAACAGCACACCCAAGCCCCGATACGCACTTTTTCATCCCGGCACGCTACCGCCCCGCCGTGACCTTACCGCCTGCAACCGCCACATCATAGCAGCAGCCCAAGTCGCTGCCAGTAGTCGTTTTGTTGTTGAACCGGGTTTATCGCGGCGCGAGCCGTTCCGCAGCTTGCCTGTGGGACGGTGAAGCGTCTGCCGGGTGCGGGCTGGCGAAGCCCGCAAGAGAACGGGTTAGCGGGGAGGCCCCCGGCGGGGGCCGCACGGGGCGGAGATGGCGAGCACGGCAACGAGCAAGGAGCCTGCGACTGCGAGCCGGGCACAGCCAGTGCAGCGGGGTTGGGGCGGGGGCGAGGTGAAGCCCTTCAGCGGAGGCAGCAGGCCGACAACCCTTGTTCTGTTGACGTTTTTTGAAGGCTGACGCCGGAGCCTGCGCCGCCAGGGAGGGCGGCCACACCGTCAGAGCCAGGGAAGCACGCTGAGGTTCGTAGCAGAGCGAGCTGGCGAGCTGTGCGCCACACCGCACCACAGAGCCGAACCCCGGCGGCCAGCCGCTCACCGATGCCGAAGCAGACCGCAGCGCGCCCTTGCGGTAGACGGCGCCGACATAATGTTCGTTACGCGTTGGCCGCGTTCAGCGGCTTTCGCGTAATGCCACATTATGTTGAATGACGAACGGCCAGCAACGTTAATGACAGAGAACGGCTTGGGTTAACGCTGGCCGGGCGACATTTACCGCCGGAGCGCTTAGCTGAACAAGGCAATAGGTGCGCCACGGATGGCGCAGCTTTTGCCCGACGCCGTACCCTGCGGCCTTGAAGAGAACGAGCTAACTTTTGTGACTGTCCGGCAACACAGGTATGTCGTGCGGCTCCGCTGTGTCCGCCTCCTCGTCCGCTATCAGGTCAGCCAGCAGCCCGGTTTCTTCTTCAGCCTCACGCTCTGCCGGGTGCGTACTCGCATGGACTGCGGATAACGCCCTGATGGAGACTTGCGTATAGATTTGCGTGCTCTCCACGCTCGCATGACCTAACATCGCCTGTATCCACCGGATATCCGCGCCGTTCTCCAGCATCTGCGTCGCCATCGCATGCCGGAACAGGTGACAGCTTCCCCACGGCGCGAGTCCCGATGCCCGGATGTAGTGGCCGACCATGTGGGTGATGCCGTTCGCCGTCAGTCCCGCGATTCCATCCAGCGCCACGAACAGCGCGGTAATGTCCTGACTGACCAGCAGTTGCGGCCTCACCTGTTGCTGGTAGTGACTCAGCCAGCGCAGCGCCCGGTTTCCTATCGGGATAACCCGGTCTTTTCTTCCCTTGCCCTGCCTCACCGTCACCGTTTTACGGCTCCCGTCCACGCTGTAGACGTCCAGCTTTGCCACCTCACCCCGCCTCAGCCCCGTTGACCACAGCAGCTCCATCAGCGCCCGGTCACGCTGCCCCTGAAGCGTCGTCAGGTCGGGCAACGCCAGCACCTGCTCCACATCCTCCACGCTCAGTATCGTGCGCGGCAGTCGCTTTTCAAGTTTCGGCAGCTCCAGGTCGGCCGCCGGGTTCGCCAGTATCAGATGCTGTTTCGTCAGCCAGCTGAACCACACCTGCAACGGCTGTAACGCCGTGCGCTGGGTCCGGGTGGAGAGGGGTTCACCGTTGCTTTTGCGGTACTGGTACAGATGCCGCTGGTAGCGTTCAAGGATGGGGCGGGTTACGTCACGGACATAATGCACTCCCCGCTCTGCTGCCCACAGGATGAACCGGTACTGGTGATGCGTCTGCACCTTCAGCGTCGCCTCCGACCCGTTGCGCTCCCGACGCCACACCACGAACCGCAGCAGCAGCGCATACAGGCTCTTCGGGTCGCTGGCCGGACCGATGGGTTTACGGTAGACCTCATCCACCGTCAGCAGCGCACCCGACCGTGGTTTACGGTTGGCCATGCGTCACCACCTTGTTAGCATCGGAGGCGATGGCAGCAGCACGTTTTCTTTTTTCCCTTTATTACTGCGTTTTCAGCAACCCCGGCCGCTTCGGCACCCAGCCCTTGTACTGTCTGGTCTGACGCTACTTTTTCACTCTCCGACCGACTACCGACCACACCCCGACCCGTGGTCGACCGATATTCATCTGACCCCGACCGGTTATCGTTGCTCTCGCTGGCCGGAACGGTTTCTTCCACGTCCAGTAACCCGCATAAGTGTGGCTGACCGCTGTCTTCGCCGTCCCACAGCAGGCCGTACTCATACGTCAGCCCGCGCCGGTAAAGCACAAGGTATTCCATTTCCAGCAGCCTTGAGAGATGCACTTTTAGCTGCGTATCACCCCAGCGCAGGGTTGCCCGGACATCCCGCCGTGAGAACCGAACCTCTTCCGCTTTCAGCGCCTGACGCACTGCGACATCCCGCACCATTTCACGCAACAACACCAGTAACTTCCGCGTCTGTGGCGGCATCTCGTCCAGCGTTCGCCCCAGTACCTCATGCGCCAGTTGATTGGCTAACGCGATATCACTCTGTGCCACCTCGATATACTCGATAACCGCGCCCCGATGCTCGACCCGTTTCACCGCTCGCTGGTACTGGTGCAGCAGCGCGATGCTTTGTATCAGCGTCAGGTATTTCATATGGTCGCGTCGGGTACGGGTTTTATCACTCAGGAACGTCAGCCGGTCAGCATACGGGTTCACCACCTTCAGTGGCCGCAGCAGCCGCTGCGCGTTCTGGTGCAACTTAGTCAGATACCCTTTCTCACTCGCGGCCAGCAGCCCTTCCAGCGTCTGCCCGTGTCGCTGCATCGCGTGTATCGCCTGCGTCTGTTCACGGCTCTCGTTGACCGTCAGCACCAGACAGCGGTTCAGCAGCTCTTCATCCACGTCGATAGCCGTGGTGGTCAGCATCAGCATTACCGGCCCTTGTACCTTGTACTCCCGTGTGACCAGTTCGCCGCTCTGCTCGTTCTTGCCGGTACTGGCGATTTTCAGCTCCCCGTCCGACTGCAACAGCTTCAGCGCATACGCCGCCTGCCGCACCCCTTCCTCTTCCGCGATAGCCAGTATCTTGTGTTGCAGCGAGGTTTCACCAAGGTAGTACAGGCTCTGCCCGGTCATCGCCGAGTACTGGATACGCTCTTCTTCCGGCATCAGCCCCAGCACCGCGTCCATCAGCGAGGATTTACCTGCAGCTGATGATGACTGGATAAGCACGGCCAGCGGTTTATCCAGCTTGCGCGACGTCGCCGCCAGATACCCCGTCAGCAGATTGGTTGATTCCCCCACCACGCCACAGGCTGCCAGGTCATTGACGATACGCTCGGTGAGATGGGGAGATTTGAGCAGCGCCAGCGCTGCCGCTTCGTCTTCCGCGCTGACCGTCACCGCCGCTGTAACATCCGACTGCACCGTAGATTGTCGCGCTTCATCCTGCTTCTGCTCCAGCATCAGCAGCACCCGACCGCATTCACGTTTGATGACCGAGGACTCACAGCCCAGTTCAACCGCCGCCGCACTGATATAGCCCTGACGATGACGTGAACTGTACATATCCAGTGAGTCCACATGGAACGTACCGGCACTCTCATCCCGCACCTGCACGTTCACCTTCATCACTTCCGCCACTCTGTTCTTCTGCCAGCCGCGCACCCGCCACACCCGTGGTCCGGCGCGTAACAGCAGCTCACCGGTATCCGTTTGTTCGCACGGCACCACATCAACCGCAGGTGCAGAGGCGGCTAAAGAAGAAGGATTTTCACCCACGTCAGACACCGGCGTTTCATGACTGAACACCACGCCGGGGACAACCCCTTTACCCATCCATTGTGCCTGCTCCAGCGCCAGCCCTAACGCCGCTTCAGGATTACCACTTTTCAGCGCATAGGCATTCGCATCCAGCCCCTGCGGGAACGGCACTCGCCACGCCTCGATACCGCTTTCCAGCAGGTCAGCGGCCACGGCTTCCGCACCCCGGTCGCCTGCCTCATCCCGGTCATAGGCGATTAACACCCGCTTGACCCCGTGGTACTGCAACGCCGCCAGATGCTCAGCGGTAAAACCGTTCGACCCGTAAGCCGTGGTCACATGGCGGAACCCCGCACACCAGAAGGTCATGGCGTCGATAAGCGCTTCGCACAGGATAATTTCAGACGAGGCTTTCAGCGCTTCCTCGTTCCATACCCCGGCCAGCGGTGACGGTAAGTAGAGGTGTTTGGGTGAGCCTTTCTTCACCGCGTAGTCCGCCGTGGTCCGGCGACCATACAACTGCAACACCCGCCCGCGCTGCGCCACGTTCGCCGATTCCGACCAGCCGATAACCGGCATCACCACACAGCCCCGGAAGTGGTCTTGTCGCGTACTCGCCCGCAATACCCCCAGCCCGGCCAGCCGCTCGCGCAGCCGTTTTCCCTCAAGGCTTGACGTCGACGGCAACAGCCCCGCGCTGCCGCCGATACCGTGATGCCCCGCGAACCCTAAGCGGAAGTGGCTTACCAGTTCAGGATGGTTCAGCCCGCGACTGACCAGCCACTGCTGCGCCTCCGGACTGTTCAACAAGTTATGGTGATAGAAGTCGATAACCTGATGCAGCAGCGCCTGACCGTCATCATCCAGGTCAGACAGCGGCGTCCGTGCCACTGGCGGCGAAGCCAGTACAGGGACGGCGGCTAAAGAAGACGGGGTTCCGGCCAGCTCCCGCAGCCGCACCAGCGTCTGCGGATAGGTCAGTTTCTCGGTGTGTTGCAGCCAGTCCAGCACCGACCCCGATGCCCCGCAGCCAAAGCAGTGATACAGGTTCTTTGACGGCGTAATGACACAGGACGGCGTTTTCTCCCGATGGAACGGACACAGACACACATAGCTGTCGTCACCCTGCTTTTTCAGTGCATGACCCTGACGTTGCGCCACGGTCAGCAATGACACCTCATGCTTGAGCTGCGCCAGTTCTGCCGGTGTCATTCGTCCCATTCCGTCGCTCCTGTAAAAAACACGTCAAGACCACACATATGTTTTAATATGGTACATCATGATGTATATTTAGCAAGTGCTGTTTTTTCGAGGGGGTAATATCATGCGCACGACATCTCACTGGTATCTGCTCACTATGTCATTACCTGTTCGGTTAAACGCATTACGTAAAAAGCTCGGCCTGTCCCAGCAGGCAATGGCTGATGCTGTCGGCCTGCATGTTAACAGCTGGAAGAAGTACGAGAGCGGACAGGCCATGCCGTCGCTGGATGCACTCAAGAAGATTGCAACCACGCTGCATGTCAGTACCGATTATTTGCTATTTGAAGAACATGAACGTGGCCCGAGTGACACGCTGACGCTTCAGTTTGAGGCCGTCAGTCAGTTACCCGAGAACGAGCAGGCGATTGTCAGGGAAGTGCTGGAGAGTCTGATTATCAAGTACCAGTCCCGCCGCTGGGACTCCGCCAGGAAGGCGGTTAAAGAAGAGTAGCATAGACAGGATTTAGCGCGTCACCGACGGGTTGCAGCCCATCAGCGACGCTCACCACAACAACTAGTTAGGAGTAGTTGATATGGCTAAGCAGCATCATAAGTCAGAACCCGCCACACCCCAAGCATTACGACACCTGAAGGTCGGCTATGTCAGCCGCCGTCACGCCGACCGCAATGACATGACGCGCTATTACAGCCGCAGCCCCAGCCTGCACCTTACCGGCAACTGGCTCGAAGCGGCGGGATTTGGCACCGATACCCCGGTGACTGTCACTGTTGAGCACGGTCAGTTGCTGATACGTATTGTGACTGAGTGACAGATAACAAAAATCCCGGCCTGTTTGTGAGGCCGGGATTTATAATGACTAATAGAAGTCGGGATCTATTCGTCCTTCCGCTTTCAGGATCTCAAGGAACCGTTTGTAGGCTGTTTCATCATACTCAAGAAGATCATCAAGGAGTTTTTCTTCTATCAAAGGTTTATAAAAAATACCTTGGTTAAAATAAATAAACTCACCTGATAAATCCGAGTCAACTATATCTATGCCATCTCCTAGCTTATAAGCAGACAAACCACCATTCCCCTTAGATAGACCATAGAAGTAAGTGTTGCCTCCAACCCAATAGACTGCATAAACATCAACGAGATATCCCCCTCGTTGAGTTATTATTTTCATTGTTTTTCCTTAAATGAAGCGCCTTGACGTTGTGGTGTGATAACTTTCATATCATAAGCCTTATTAGTCAATGAGTTATATTGATAATGAACTTCAATATTCCTACCATCTGGGAGTGTATGATTGACTGACATTTTCTGGAACCCTGCTGATGAAGGAAATTTAGGATCATTATTCAATCCCGTCAGTGGATATCCAGCCGATGGATTAGCCTTAACTCCATTCCATAATACTTGCTCATTCAGATCCCTCGGGAACGGATTCTGTATCCCCTTTGCTGTTGAGATAGATTCAGCCTTTCTGATTAATTCCTGTTGCTCTCTTGTCAGCGGCGATGCATTAGAACTTCCACCGATAGGTCTTTCAAGCGCTATACCAGATATAACTGCAGCCAATATCCCTTTGTTAATATTATCCTGATGTAATTGAGGGTTGTTAACCACTGGTTCGAGCTGAGAAATCGAGTAACTCACTAACTCCTGACATTGACCGACACAATCCGGTGAGGCAGCAAGCAACTTCAGTTTTTCCAGTTCCGCTTTTTGTTCCTTCAACGGGATACCGGTCGATAAGGCTTGATGCTGTTTATCTTTATCTAACTGGCTAAGTTCAGCTTTAAGTTGATCTCTTTCCTCATCCGTCTTCGCATTCGCATATTTTTCGGTGAACGTAGTGATATCCTTATCACTCAGATAGTTATTCTCCACCGCATTACGCCCGGACTGCGCGCCGCTGGCGGCGGAAGCCGTGCTGTTGCTCGCCAGACCGGATATCAGCCCGGCGGCCAGCGTGGAAAGCGCGCTGACCGACTGCTTTTCCTCTTCCGTCAGGTCGTTTGCCGTCTTGCCCGGGTATTGCTCCGCCATGATAGCGCGGGCAGCCAGTTCACCGCTGGAGGCACCGATGGCCCCCGCGGCCGCATCCTGACCCGACAGCTGGGCGACCACCGCCCCCACCACCGCGTGCGCCATCGCGTTCGCCGCGATATCCGACGCCGTGATTTTGCTTTCATCCTTCGGTAGCGTGACGTCTTTCACCAGTTGCGCCAGATACGGTGATGCCCCGCTGGCAATCGCTTTCTGGATGTCCCCGCCCGCCAGTGCCTGAATCGCCGCCGTCGCCGCCTGTGCCGCACGCTGGAAGTCACTGCCCGTGCCGTATTTCTGCATCTCGGCCTTGTAGGTCGGTGACTCCGTCAGCGCCTTTTTATAGACTTCCCATTCCTGCGCCGAATCACCGTCCTGCGGACGTTTGACGGTGGCATCGCCTTTAGCCTCCGCGGCTTTCTGCGCCTTCAGCTCGCCTTCCGTGCGCACGATATCCATCATCTGCGCGCCAATCTCACCAATCAGCTGCGCCTGTTTCAGGCGTTTCTGCTCTTTCTCTTTGTTAAAGATCGGGCTGAGCGCGTTGTTCGCATGTTCAACGTCACGGCTCAGCGTAGTGATATCCTGCACCTGTTTCGCCGTATCCCGCAACAACAATGTGCCGTCGCTCACTGCCGCATAGGTGGTGCTGGACGCATTGCCGCGGCTCCCCAGCGACATCAGCGCCGACGGCACGTTCATCGCCAGCGTCGAGAGCATACTGCCGTTCAGGGACGGGCTGGCACTGAACCCGGCGCCGCTGTGCTCCACCTTGAATTCGGCTTTATTATCTAACCCGCTCCAGCCCAGCGTCCCCGTGTCCAGCCGGTTTTTCTCGGCGCTGGCAGTAGAGCCAATGACCGCAGCGTCAAGCTGGGTATGTTCACCGGTCTGTATACCAAAGCCGTCTTTACCCGCAAAGAGCCCGGTCTGCTGCTGCACGCTGTCATAATTGCTGTGGATTTTGTCTTTGCTGAGGCTGATATAGCCGCTGCCGCCTCCGCCGCCCCAGGTAAAGCTGCCGCCTGCCGAGCCGCTCACCTGTCTGGAATCATAACGCTCGCTGTCCTGCTGACTTTGCAGCAGCAGGTTACGTCCGGCATCAACATCAATGCGCTCGCCGTTCACCTGTGCGCCAGTCAGCCGCGTGTCGCGCTCGCTTTTCAGCGTGACGTGGTTACCCGCATCCACCGTGGTTTCTGACCAGCTGTTGCCCGTCCCGGTTTCCCGCCCTTTCGCCGCATTGACGTTGGCAAAAATGCTGAGCCCCGCGCTGCCGTTGCTCAGTCCCACGCTGACGCCGATATTGCCGCCGCTGCTGCTGTTCTTGCCGCTGATGTCCTCGCTGTTGCGTGCCGAGAGCAGGTGAATATCCTGCGCCGCGTTCATCAGGACATCGCCGCCCGCCTTAAGCTGGCTGCCCGCAACCGTGATATCCCCGGTACGCGATTCGATGCCGATATCCCCCGCCGCATTGAGCGTCGAGCCAAAGCTCTGTTTCTGCTCGCTGGTCTGGCTGGAGCGTGAATTCTGCGCCCCGAGCGAAACGCTGACGCCGACAAAAGACGACTGCCCCTTATTGTTCAGTTCGGACTGGCTGCCCTGATAGGCCTGATACCCGGCCAGTCCGGCCTTCATGCCCTGAAGCAGCGCCAGCCGGCCATCACTTTCACTTTTTGCCGCCTGAATGCTCTGCACCGCGCTGTTGAGCGCCGAACCCACCACGCCGGACAGCGCCACGGTCAGACCCGCGCTTTTCTGCTCAAACTCCTGCTGCTGTTTGCGGGTGTCGTAGCCCGGGTCAATGGTGACGTTGTTGCCCTGCAGGAGGATGTCTTTCCCGGCCACCATATCGGTGCCGCTAATCGTGACATCGTTCCCGGCCTTCACCGTCACCGAGTCGGTCGTGCTGCCCAGGGTGCTGATACTCTGGCTTTGGGTCGCCGCCTGGTCACGCAGTTTCTGGCTGGTCGAGGTTGAACCAAGGGTAAAACCAATGCCGCCGCCGCTGAACAGGCCGCTCTTTTTCTTGCTGTGCTCTTCATAGTGCTGGTAGTTCTCGACGCTGGCCGCGGTGTTGACGTCGTTGTTCGCCAGCAGCGTCACCTGTTTGTCACCGACCACCGAGGAGCCCTGCAGGTTGATATCCTGACTGGCCGCCAGCGTGACACTGTCACCCGACAGCAGACTGCCTTTCTCATTGGTCTGCAACGTTTCCTGCAGGGTATGCATCACCGTCTTCGAAAACCGCTTCTTCTTAACCTGGGTTTCTTCAAAGAAGGTATGCTGCGTTTCCGTAGCCGACAGCAGGTTGATGTTGTTGCCCGCCTGCGCCGTCACCGCACCGCTCGCCACGCCCTGCGCCGCCTGCAGGTTGATATCTCTGCCCGCCTGCAGGCTCAGGCCGTTGCCTGTCGTGAGTTCGGTGCTCTGCCGGGTGATGTTTTGCTGCCAGTCGGCGTGGCGGTTCCACCAGTTGCCGCTGTAGGTTTCTTCGGTTTCAGACAGCAGATTCAGGTCGCGTCCGGCCGCCAGTGTCGCATTGCCTTTGGCGTTCAGGCTGGCCGCTTCCGACAGCACATCCCGTCCGGCCACCAGATTCAGGTCGCCCCCGCTCAGCAGCTGGCTGTTTGCCACCGCCTGCGTGCGGCGCTGTATGATGCCACTACCTGTATGGCTTAACGTATCTTTCAGCGTGTCCTGCGCGATAAGGCGGATGTCATTGCCCGCAGTCAGTGACATCGCAGAACCACCAGAAAGCCGGCTGGCATCAATCTGAATATCCTGACCAGCCACTACTTTCAGTACGCCATCAGCACTGATTAAACTATGTTGAGTAGACGAATTATTTATATTATCAGTACGACCCCATTCGATATCGAAATGGTTGTTTTTCAAAGTCAATGCTTCAAGCGCCACATTACCTTTGGCATTCAGCGCCATGTCCTGTCCGGCGTTGAGTGTAGCCGCCACGTTGCGGATATCCTTGCCTGCACTGAGCGTCAGGCTTTTGCCTGCAACAATCTCGGCAGTTTTGCCCAACTCGGTGAACACAAGTGAACCGATACCATCGCGTAAGGAGGCTGGCTGTGTCGTTTGCCAGTCACGGGATGCCGTGTGGTTGATGATATCGCCGTTAATGCTGGCGAGCTGCAGCGTGTTGCCCTCAATCCGGCTGCCGCTGTTGGTGATGTTATTCAGCGCCACCAGATTCAGGCCGCCGTCTGATTTGATCAGGCCGCTCTCGTGGTTATCAATCTTGTCGCCGCTGGCGATTGCCAGTACCTCAACGGCCTTCAGCGTGCCGCTGTTGGTGACGCTGCCGCCCGCGTTCAGCTCGACCCTGTTCGCGACAATCGCGCTGCCCTGCAGGTTGCTTTTATCCGCCTGCGCCAGATACAGCTTCGGTGCCAGCACGGTCTGCCCGTTGACCTCGATATTTTCCCACCAGACCAGACTCTGGCTGAGGTTGGCCACCTGCGCCGGCGTCAGGCTGACGCCCAGTTGCAGGCTCATGCCTTTCTGCGCCGCCGCGGCGTTATCCAGCAGCATTTGCATCTGTGCCAAATCGGAGCCGGTGCCGTTCAGGTGACGCTGCCCGCTCTGTTTCAGCACCGCCTGGCTGATGTAGCGGGTATCAAACTCCGCATCCCCGAGGAAGCGGTAGTCGTGGTCTGCATCCAGTCCCAGCTTGTCCAGCAGATAGGACGACCCCAGCACCCGGTCAGTCTGCGTCCACTGAGAGCGCGTTTCGACCGGCACCACCGTTGACGGCTGCTGCCCCAGCAACGTCTGCAGATCGCTGAACAGCGCATTATCCACCTGTCCCAGCTGTTCCAGTTTCGGGTTGGTGTGGATCAGATAGCGGCTGTCGGCATTTGGATCGACAACCAGCAGCCCGTTATTGCCCGTCGGCAGCGGGTACTCAGCAAGCGGATTGGTACTCAGATTTTGCAGCCCGTTGCCGATGGCGCTCAGCAGCGCGGCGGCAGAGAGAGGCTGTGGCGCAGCAGGTTTACTCCCGCCCGGCAGGGTATCTGTACTGGCCGCAGGCTTCGGTGCATCAACCGCCACCATGCCCGGTGTGGTCAACACAGCAGGCGTGCCCACCGTGCCCGCTATCGTGATGCCCGCGGCGGTGTTGTTCACGTTGACCGGCGTCAGGTTATTCCCGGCATCAGGCCGTTGAGTCGTCGACGTCAGTGCGACCGTATCGGGGTTATTGACGTGACCGGAAGCTGAAGGCGCTAACACCACGGCGTCGCCGGTGTTGAGCGTCAGCGGCCCGCTGGTAGTCGGCGCCGTAATGACCGCGCTGATGTTCTCCGCCTGTGCCCCTGCTTGCAGCGCAGTGCCTGCCTGCTGCGTCAATTCGACCGCATCAGGATTGCTGACGTGGCTGGAAGTAGAAGATTGTAACACCACTGCGTCGCCGGTGTTGAGCGTCAGCGGCCCGGCAGTATTCGGCGCCGCGATGGCCGTGGTGATGTTATCCGCCTGTGCGCCCGCTTGCAGCGCGGTGCCCGCCTGCTGCGCCAGCGTCACCGCTTTGCCCGTCGCATTCACGCCTGCTGCATTACCTGCCAGCGCCGCCTGTTCGTTCCCTGCTTTAGTAACGTCTACCGCACTGGCGTTAAACGACGAATCCTGACTGGCCAACTGGCGCGAGGTCTGCTTCTGCAAAGGTGACAGCGTGGTGATGGCATCCAGCACCGGTTTAGTGGACGCAGGCATAAACCCGCCGCTGCCCGGCTGCAGCGTGGTATTGCTGATATCCTGTTTAACATCGGCGGTAATGGTGCCACCCGCCTGAATTAACGCGTTATAACTTTCGCCAACTGTTTTTTCGTAGGTTGGGGTGCCTGATAATCTATAAGACATATATCGGTTCATCACACGATCATGTTTATCTATATATCTACTAGGCCGAGCAACCTCCCCATTTTCCTGAAAGGAAATATGATTATAAATCAAAGCCTTAATAAAACTTCCTGATGTGTATGAAAGATTATTTAACCTCTCACCTTGTAGATTGATGTTTTTAATCGCTTCTAATATAGATGATTGATTTACCAAATCATTAGAATATAAGAAAGCATCTTTCCCTGAACGGATAATACCAGACTGATTATCAGATTTTATTTCTATAGTTTTATGTTCAATTACAACCTTCTGTATATCAGCATTTTTAAATGGTAGATATGCGTAGCTTTTCCAGCGCCTAGGAGCACCGTGCCCACCTCCACCACTCTCCTCTTCTGATACATAAATCCCATAATCCTCAGGTTTAAACCACCCAATCGGAATATTCGCTATCGTTTTCCCCGCCCACTCAGGCACCGAGTCCCCCGCCAATTCCGTTTCCGTCACCACCAACCCTTCACGCTGATTCGTCAGCGTGCCGGTGTTAATGGTGATATCCCCGGATTGCGTTTCGATGGTGCCGGAGCTGTTGAGCAGCGAGGTGCTGGCGTTGCCCTGCGCGTCACGCTGAATGAGCAGGTTATTGCCCGCCAGTATGGTGCCGAACACGTTGGTCAGGGAATCCGACAGCAGGCGCATATTGCCGCCCGCATACAACATGCTGCTGTTGTGTAGCAAACCGCCGGCCTGCACCAGCAGGTCACCCGTGGTGCCAATCAGCCCCTTGTTATTTAGCGTGTTGTCGCTTATCAGCCTCAGATTACCGCCCGCCTGCACACTGCCCGCTTCCAGTTGCACGATGTCTTTTGCGCTGATCCGCGAGTCCCCGCCGCCTGCCAGAATACGGCCCTGATTGTTCAGCGTGCCAGTGCTGGCCAGTTGGACGGATTGACCCTGCAAGGTGCCGCGCTGGTCAAGGTCGCCCGCCACGTTCAGCGTCAGCTGTTTCCCGGCGGCCATGGTTTGGGTAAAGGTCAGCGGTCCGGTGAGTTCGGCAGTCAGGTTACCCAGCGCCACCAGTTGCCCGTCCTGCTGCAGCTCATTCGTCTTGAGGCGCAAATCCTGCGCGCTGTAGAGCTTCGCGCCCTGACGGTTAATCAGCCGCTGCGTCTGCAGCGCCAGCTGTGTCAGCCCCAGCAGCGTGCCGTGGTTGTCGAGTTCGTCGGCGATAATCTCCAGTTCACCGGCCTGCACCAGCCCGTTATTCACCCACTGCGGAATTTTCAGCGTCAGCTTATCTTGCGCCATCAGGCTGCCCTGCTGGGTAAACTGCGCCGTGTTGACGGCCAGCCCGCGCCCCTGCAGCCAGCCGTGATTGTCTACCACCGCCGCGTTGAGCGTGGTGGTGCCGTCGGATAACAGCTGTCCGCCCTGCTGGTTGATAATCCGGTCGGTCGCGTCCAGTTGCAGCGCGGCGGTGCCCTGTACCGTGCCGCCATTGGCGATGATGCTCCCCATCAGCGTGGTGTTCGCGGCTTTGATGTCGCCCTGATTATTCAACGCGGCCGCCTGCACGCTCAGCGTGCCGTCGCTGCTTAAACGCGCCTGCGGCGCATTGGTGAACTGGCCGATGACGGTGGCGTTAAGCGCACGGTCACCGCGCAGGGTGCCGTGGTTAGTGAGTGACTCCGCGCCCAGCGTCAAGGTGCTGCCCTGTATCTGACCGCGGTTGATGAGGTTGTTGGCCGTCAGGCTCAGCTCACCGCCGCTGACCAGTTGGCTGCTCTGCGCGCCCTGATAGGCACCGGTCAGCTGCAGCGTCCCGCGTTGGACGCCCAGCAGATTGCCCTGCTGTTCGAGATCGCGAGCGATCAAACGCAGATCGTCCGATTGCCACAGTCCCTGATTGCGCAGCACGCCGGTGGTCAGTTCCCCTGTGCCGCCGCTGAGCAGCCGCCCCGCAGCCAGATTATCGACGCGCTCAGTGAGATCCAGCGTAAAGCCGCCGACGCCCGTCAGCGTGCCGCCGTTCTCCAGCGTCTGGCCAACCACGGTCACGCTGCCCTGCGAGAACAGCTCGCCCTGATTGTTCAGCACGTCGCCGTTGAGCGACAGGCTGTTCAGCCCCGCGACGGTGCCGCTATTGCTGAACGTGTCGCCGTTCAGCGTCAGCGTGCCCGCCTGCCATAACCCGGCGTTATCCGCCTGTTTAGCCTGGAGCGTAGCCGCGCCTTTGCTGAGCAGTTGGCTGCCCTTATTACCGACATAGCGCAGCACATCGAGCAGGCGCAGCGCGTCAGTACCCTGAATACGGCCCTGATTCTCCATCTCACGGGCGCGCAGTTGCAGGTCACCGGCCTGTAGCGTACCGGCATTGCTCAGCGTACCGCTGTCGAGTTTTCCTGTGCCGTTGGTCAGCAGCTCGGCCCCGGCGCGGTTAATCAGCTCATCCCGGTTGGTGACCGTCAGGCCGTGGCTGCCCAGCACGCGCCCGCCGTTATCCAGCGTGCCGGTGGTCAGGCTCAGCGTGCCCGCGGCTATCTCACCGCTCTGGCTCAGGCGGTCGGCCGTGATAACGGCGTCGCCGTCGCTCAGCAGACGAGACTGCGCATTCCCCTGATAGGTGCCCGGCAAATCAAGACGCAGTCCGTCCTGACCGAGCAGCACCCCGCCGTTGGTCAGGGCGTTCGCCGTCAGCGCCAGCGTGTTGCCCTGCCAGACCCCGTCGTTTGTGACCGTACCCGCCTGTGCGGACAACACCCCGTTGGTCAGCAACTGACCGGTAGCGCCGACCGTCAGGCCATCGCGCAGTGCCAGCGTGATACCGCGCTCACCGATAACCGTGCCGGTGTTGTCGAACGAACCACCGTTCAGCGTCAGCGCCCGGCTTTCCCAGCGCCCGCTGTTGCGCAGCTGATTGCCGCGCAGCGTCAGGGTGTCGGCAGAATGCAACAATCCCGCGCCCTGATAGTCGCCGTCAAGCGTCAGCGCCCCATCGGCAATTACGTTGCCCGCGTTGTTTACCGCACCGCTGTCGAGCGTCAGCTTACCCACGCCGGAGACCGTGCCCTGGTTGTCGAGCTGGCTGGCGCTCAGCCAGCTGTCACCGCCGGAGAGCAGCGTGCCCTGATTGGTGAGCAGGCTGGCCGGATTAGCGCGTTCCAGCGTAACGGCTAACCCGTTATCCCCCTGAATGCGTCCGCGGTTGATCAGCTGCTGCGCGTAAAACGTCAGGCGGTCTGCCTGCGCGTCGCCGTCGTTTGTCACCGTCGCCGCGCGTAAAACAGCAATACCCTGCGACAGGAGTTTCCCGCCCTGCTGGTTATTCAGCGTATTGAGGGTCATCAGTGACAGCGCATTAATACCAAAAATCTGTCCGCGGTTGGTCAGGTCAGCGGCCTGCAGCGTGATATCGCCCGCCTGCCACTGGCCGTTATTGTCAACCTCACCCGCCGTCAGCGTGCTGCTGCCCTGGCTCAGCCAGTGGCCCTGATTGCGTGCCGTTCCCGCAATTGCCAGCGTCAGGGCATCCACGCCCAGCATCTTGCCGTGATTGTTCAGCGTACCGGCGTTCACCTTCAGCTTACGGGCTTCCAGCGTGCCCTGCTGGTCGATATGGTTCGCGGCGATACCCAGCGTGGTGCTGCCGCTGATAAGCCCGCGGTTATCCAGTTGATTACGCACATTCAGTTGCAGGTCATCGGCGCCCAGTATCTGCCCGCGGTTCAGCACATCCGTCGCGCTGACGTTGATATTTTTACCGGTGAGGTCACCGCTGTTGGTCAGGGTGTCATTGAGTGTTAACTGCAGGCTGCGCGTTCCGTTAAGCAGCCCGCCGTTGGTCACCTCATTGGCACCAATAGTGAGTGCCTGGCTGTTCAGCGCGCCCTGATTATCAAGATGATTACCAAGCTCCAGCGTCAGCCCGTTCACCCCCGTCAGGGTGCCGTGGTTGACGACGTCATTGGCCTTAATCGTCAGCGCATTGCTGCTGAGGTCACGCGTATTATTCAGCGTCCCGTTCAGATGTAGATTCAGGCTGTCGACGCCGGTGATTGCGCCGCTGTTGGTCAGGTCGTTCGCGTTCAGCGTCACCGCCGCCCCGTACAATGTGCCGCGGTTGGTGAGGTTATTGCCGGTTGTCAGTTCAAGACGGTCGAGGCCGTTAATTTTCCCGCGGTTGTCCAGGCTGTCGGCCTGTGCGGTCAGCTGAGTGCTGTTCAGCGTGCCCTGATTGATTAACGCCTCATCCAGCGTCAGTTGAAAGCCGTTCACGCCGGTGAGGGTGCCGTCGTTGGTCAGCGTCCGGGCAGCAACAGTGGCGAGCGTGCTCCACAGCGTGCCCTGATTGGTGACGTCGCCGTTTGCCAGCGTCATCGTCAGTGATTTGTCACCCTGAATATGACCGGCATTGGTCAGGTGCTGCGCGTCCAGCGTCAGGCTGTCTGCCTGCCATTCGCCGTCGTTAACGGCCTCGACGGCCTTCAGCACCGCCAGGCCTTCAGTGAGCAGCGTGCCGGTTTGCGCATTGGTCAGCGTCTTGTTCGCCGTCAGCGTCAGCGCCGACAGCCCCAGCAGCTGGCCGGCATTCTCAACCGCATCCGCCCTCAGGGTCAGCGTGTTGGCCTGCCATTGCCCGCGGTTTTCCAGTCGGCTGGCCGTCAGCGTGCTGTCGCCCTGACTCAGCCATTTTCCGCTGTTACGCGCCGTGGTGTTAATCGCCAGCGTCAGCGCATCCACGCCCAGCAGCGTGCCCTGATTGTCGAGTGCATCCGCCTGCACCTGCAACTGGCGGCTTTCCAGTGAACCCTGCTGGTCGACCTGTTCCGCCTCAAGCTGCACCCGCTGGCTGCCACTGATAAGACCGCTATTGCGAACCGCGTCCTGCAGCGTCAGGTGCAGCGCGTCACCGGAGAGCTCCCCCTGATTGAACAGGTCGGTCGCCGACAGCGTCAGCGTTTTACCGTACAGGTTACCCGCATTGGTCAGGCTATCGGCAACCGTCAGTTGCAGTGTGTCAGTCCCGGCGATGTCACCGCCGTTAAACAGGGTATTGGTCGTGATGTCGGTGCGCTGCCCCAGCAGCGTGCCCTGATTCTCCAGCGCGTGTCCCTGCAGTTGGATAGTGTTAGCCTGCCAGCGCCCGCGGTTGGTGAGCGTGGTGCCGGACCAGTCCAGCAACCCGTCAGTCTGCAGCGTCCCGCTGCCCTGATAATTGCCCGTCAGTGACAGCGAGGTGACGGCCAGCACGGTTCCGGCATTCTCCACCGTCCCGCCAATAAGGGTTGCCGCGCCGTTGCTGGCAAGCGAGCCCTGATTGGCTAGCTGCGTGGCGCGCAGTTGCGTGTTGCCGCCAGACACCAGCGTGCCGCGGTTGTCCAGTACACCGTCGCCCGCCTCACGTCCCTGAGGTGACGATGACGCGTTGAGTTGCTGAATGTCTGCTGCCAGCGACAGCGCCATCGGCAGGAATGAACCCTGACGTGCAGCGCTTGCAGGCGCGACCGTGATGCCGATATCGCCTTCGGCCTGCACCCGTCCCGTGTTGATGAAATGGGTGGACTGCAGCGTCAGGTTATCCGCCCGCCACTCGCCGTGGTTTTCCACCTGAGCCGCCTGCAACACCGCCGCGCCCTGCGTCAGCAGTTTGCCGGTCTGCTGGTTGGTCAGCCCGTGCTGTGCCGTTACCGACAGCGCCTGAATACCGAGAAGTTGCCCGGCATTGGTGACCTCATCCGCGTCAAGCAAGAGGGACGCGGCCTGCATCAGGCCGCTGTTATCCGTGCTCTGCGCGGTCACCGTTGCGTTGCCCTGCGTCAGTAGATTGCCACGGTTCGTGATATTCCCGGCAATCGCCAGCGTCAGCGCATCCACGCCCAGGATGTTACCCTGATTGACCAGCGAGGCCGCCTCCAGCGTGACGGTTTTTCCTTCCAGCGTGCCTTTCTCTCGCTGGTTAACGTCGCCAGCCGTGACCGTCAGCGTATTGCTGGCGCTGATAAGCCCGGCGTTATCCAGCCACCCGGTGGTGTTCAGTTGCAGATGATTGGTGCCCTGCAACTCGCCACGGTTGTTCACGTCCACCGCCGCAACCGACAGGCTGTCGCTGCGCAACGCACCGGTATTATTCAGGCTGTCGCCGAGCGACAGCGTCAGCGTCTCGACACCGGTAATGGTGCCGTGGTTAGTCAGACGCTCTGCGGCAAGCGCGACAGTATTGCCCAGCACCGTGCCCTGATTGGTCACCTGCTTCCCTTGCAGGGACAGCGCCCGGCTTTCCCAGTGCCCGTTATTCGCCAGCGTGTCGCCATCCAGCGTCAATGTCCCTGCCGTATTCAGCAGGCCACGGCCCTGATAGTCGCCGCGCAGCGACAGGCCTGTCGCCGCGATTACCCGACCGTCGTTCATCAGCGACGTTCCCGTCAGTACCGTGTTGCCCAGGCTCGACAGCGTGCCCTGATTCTCCATCAGGCGTGCGAACAGCGTGGCGTCCCCGCCTGTCGTCACCGTGCCGCGGTTAACGAATGTGCCTTTGCCATCCGTTGCGGGCAGCGTCACGGACAAGGCCTCATCCCCCTGAATCTGCCCGTCATTGGTGAGATTATTCGCCGTCAGCGTCAGCGCTTTCGCCTGCCACTCTCCGGTATTCGCCACCTCCGCCGCGGTGAGCGTCGCAAGCCCCTGAGACAGCAGTTTGCCCGCCTGCCGGTTGGTGAACCCGTGGGTCGCCGTCAGCGCCAGCGCGGACACCCCGAAGATGTTCCCCGCGTTATCCAGTTCATCGACCTGCAACGTGACGTTTTTCGCCTGCAACCTGCCCTGATTATCGAACCGTTTGGCCGTGATGGTGCTGTCATCCTCACTCAGCAACGCCCCCTGACTGGACAGGGTGCCGGCTATCGCCAGCGTCAGCGCGTCGGTGCCGTGAAGTGAACCCTGATTGGTGAGCTGTACGGTTTCCACGCTGAGCTGATTACCCTGCAAGGTGCCAGCGTTATCCAGGTTACCGCTCAGGAAGAGCGACAGGTGATTGATACCACTCATCGTGCCGCGGTTGTCGAGAGACGTCCCGTCTGCCGTCAGGGTGAGCGCCTGTAATGTGCCCCGGTTCTCGGTGTTCGCCGCCTGAAGACGCAGCGACTCTCCGCTGAGCCAGTCACCACTATTGGTAAAGGTATCGGCGACGGTCAGGTTCACTGCGCCCCGCGCCTGTGCCTGCCCGCTGCTGGTGAGGGTAGTGGCCTGAACATTCAGTGCATTACCCTGCAACACCCCGGCCTGGCTGACGACATCGCCGTGAATCGTCCAGTTGCCCGCCGTCAACAGGCTGCCGCGGTTGTCCAGATGGGTGGCCGTAATCTGCCCGTCACCGGTAATACCGGTTTTACCCGCGTTGAGCCAGCGTTCGGCCTTCAGCAGGAACTGCTGCGCCTGAATGGCTCCCTCGGTCTCCGCCTGTCCGGCGTTCACCGTCAGGTCCGTGCCGGCCAGCAGCGTACCGGTTGCGGATTGCGTCAGGGTGCGCGTGGCGTCCAACTGCAGCGCGTTGTCTGCCTGAATTGTCCCCTGATTGGCCAGCGTACCGGTGTGCAGCTGCAATGCAGGGGCCGTGAGCGTACCGGCATTGCTGAGGCGGTCGGCGGTCACCTGCAGGGTGTTGCCGGCCTGCAGCCGGCCGCGGTTATCCAGCGACTCACCCAGCGTCAGCGCCAGTTTTTCCCCCGTGCTGAGCGTGCCGCGGTTCACCAGACTGCCGCCGTGCAGCGCCAGCATCTGCCGGGCGTTGATGGTGCCGTGGTTCTCGGTCGTCTGGCTGGTCAGGTCAAGGGCGTTTGCGGTGACCTCGCCCTGATTGGTGAGCCGGTTAGCCTGTGCGCTCAGCGTCGCGGCCTGCAGCGTGCCGCCATTGGTGAGGCTGCCGGCCAGCAAGAACAGCTGATTATCCGTCAGAATATGGCCCTGATTGTTCAGCACCGTTTGCAGCTCAAGTTTCACGTCATGACGGGCGCTGAGTAATCCGCTGTTGTCCAGACGCTGGGCGTTAGCCGTCAACCGCTCCGCCGCGGCCAGCGTGCCACTGTTCGTTATGTCGCCGCCGCTGAACGTCAGCGCCTGCAACGCCGCGATATCGCCCTGGTTATCCAGCGTATCCAGCGTCAGCGCGAGGGTTTTCCCCGCCAGCGTGCCGCGCTGCACCAGACGGCCGCCCTCCACGCTCAGCGTATTGCCCGCCGCCAGATTCCCCTGCCAGTCGCCCTGCTGCGTGACGCGTACCGTGGCGCTGTCTTTTGCCTGAAGCTGCGCGCTGCCTGCACTGGTAAGGGTCTTTGCTTCCAGTCGCACGTTTTCAGCGCCCGCGCTCCCCGCCAGCGATACGGTGTCGCCGCGCATATCGAGCAGCGATTCCGCCTTGAGGCCGCTTTTCGCATCCTGCTGCAGCGATTGCCCCGCGTTGACCGTCACCTTGCCGGCGGCAAGCTGGGTATTCGCCAGCGTGACAGCGTCACCTTTTACGGATAATTGATGTGCTGACCTGACGGTGCCCTGCGCATCCACGCCCGCACTGACCAGGCTGTTCTGTGCGTTAAGCGTCCCGCCTGACCGCAGAGCGATATCCTGCCCGGCACGCAGCGTCGCGTCCTGCAAGGTGATGTCCTGTCTGGCGTTCAGCGTCAGCGCGTCACCCGCCTGCTGTTTGCCCCGCAGCGCCAGCGCGTCCGCGTCGGCCTGAATATTCCCCTGCGCCACCGTATCGCCGAGGCTGAGTTTGCCGTTGGCCGACAGCGTGATATCGCCGCTGCGCGCACTCAGGTTGCCAACGTTGACGCCCACGCCCTTGTCGCTGGACACCAGCTTGATGCGGTTGGTGTACATCCCGCCCAGCGCGCCCGTATCCAGCGCGACCTTAACGCCGCTATCCGCCGCCTGCGCCGTCACCTTGCCCGACGCGTCAACCTGACTGGCACCGAGCACAATCTGCGTATCGTTGGCATTCAGCCCGGCATTAATCTGCGCGGTGCGCGCAATCAGACTGAGGTAGTCACTTTTGCTCGCATCCAGCCCCTGCCCGGTCAGCGTGATATCGCCGCGCTGCACATCGATATGTTGCAGCTTTCCCTGCGCATCCAGCTGGGGTTTTCCGGTGGTCAGCGTCACCTGCGGGGTATTGATAAAGCCGCAGCCGTCGCAGGTAATGCCATTGGGGTTGGCCACGATGACGCTGGCCTGTTTGCCCCCCACTTCCAGGTAGCCCGCCAGCGTACTGCGGTTGCCGGACACCACTTCGTTGATAATCGCGTCGGCGCCTTTGCCTTTCAGGTTGGGGTTGTTCTGGATCAGCCCGCCAAGCTGGGTCGGATTGAGCTGTTCGGTACCGTTATTCAGGATCAGACCGGGCTTGCCGACGTTAAAGTCCTGATACTGGTTATGGGAAATGCCCGCGCTATTCGGCGTGGCAATGTTGATGACCGGCACGCCATTGCCGGCCTGATCCAGCCCGGTGTTGCCCGTCGCGACCTGCACGCCCGCCGCCATCGCCGGCAGCAGCGGCTGAAACGCAATCAGGTGGATCAGCGTATACGCCAGCAGGCGCTGTGTGGTTTTTACTGGTTTCATCCCTGAATCCCCGGTCGTAACGATTAACAACGAACAATGAAAAACGAATACTTAAAAAGACAGACCAACGCGGTAATACACCACGGCGCTATCCGGTTTTTATTAGCAAGACTCACAATGGAGTCGTCAGGTTGGTAATATAGCCCTGTTTGATGTATTTATTGCTGCCGTCATATACCAGCAGATTAATGTTATTAACATTAATACAACGGTTAATATGACTTTTATTTAACTGGTCTTTATCGCTTTCACGCAGCAGCGAACTCTTGTGATAATGAATTTCCTGTATGGACAAACAGTATCCGGTATTACTTTCACCAACTGGGTTCATCGTCATTTGTGGCTGATTTAATTGCAATAATAAATCACGCTGCTGCCGGGATTGATCGATCACTTCGGCCTGCCACTGCTGAATGTCCTTTTGGTCTGCCGGATTAAGTTGCGCGGAGAATGCTGAAAATGCTGTACAAAAAAATAGCGCAGGCGTGATAAGGATCAGCCTGAAAAAACCACGCATGGTTTCATCCCTGATGATAATAATTTTTTTTGGCATAGTAAAACCGTTAATTACCAAGCTCAATATGTCAGGTAATATATAATTTTATGACAATTGGTTTGCATTAAGTCGCGATAAAATATCCTCTTAACCAATAATTTCAGGGCTTTTACACCTCATCATACAATACTGCGTATTTCATGACCTCTGTTGTCGCTTCACCCTCTGGACACGCTTAGAAACAAGCTCTCAACAGTGAAACCATATTCTGTTCAGGCATAAAAAATCCGGAATCAGAAAACTGATTCCGGATTATCTCTTACTCGCAGGAACGTTCAAATATGCTTAAACGTTCTACTTACGCGGATCGCATTACGCTTCTTCAGCGTCTTCCTCATCCACAATGCGTTCCACACGCACCAGATCGATACGGTATTCGGAAACCTCAACGATATGGAAGCGCAGGTGGTGCAATTCGATGGTATCGCCAACTTTCGGAAACTCATCACTGTGCGCCAGCAACAGGCCTGCCAGTGAAGCATAATCTTCCTTCGGGTCAACCAGATCGCTGCTATCCACCACCTGCTGCAAAGCATGCAGGTCTGTTCCGCCCTTCACCAGCCAGCCTTCACCGTCTGGGATGATATCCAGCGTTTCGTCTTCATCCGGGAACTCACCTGCAATGGCTTCCAGCACGTCCAGCGGCGTGACCAACCCCTGCACTACGCCAAACTCATTGGTGATGATGACGAGACTGCCTTTCGCACGACGCAGAACGGGCAACAGATTAATCACATCCAGCGTTTCAGGCACGACGATGGGCGGGTTCGCCGCCGCGAAGCTTTCTACATCCGTCTGCGTTTCCAGCGCCACCAGCAGATCCTTGGCACGGACGATGCCGATAAGTTCATCCAGAGAACCGCGGCATATTGGGAACAGGCTATGAGGCGTGTCCAGCAATTGCATACGGATTTGCTCGACGGAACTTTCACTATCCACCCAGGAAATTTCAGTACGTGGCGTCATCACGCTACGCAGTGAACGCGACGCTAATGTCAGCACGCCGCTGATCATATTGCGCTCTTCCTCAGCAAACTCTTCTGTCGTGAGTTTCTTCTGGGGTTCATCAGCATCCAGATCATCCGTGTTTTTCCGTGAACCCATCAGGCGCAGAATGGCCTCTGCGGTACGCTCACGCAAAGGACGGTGCGATTGGTGCTTCATGAAGTTATGACGGGCAATCTGGTTAAACAGCTCGATCAGAATAGAGAAACCAATCGCGGCGTACAGGTAGCCTTTCGGAATGTGGAAGCCAAGACCTTCCGCCATCAGGCTCAGACCAATCATCAGCAAGAAGCTGAGACACAGGACAACCACCGTTGGATGCTCGTTAACGAATCGGGTCAGAGGTTTAGAAGCAATCAGCATGACACCCATTGCAATGATCACCGCCGTCATCATCACACCCAGATGATCGACCATGCCCACTGCGGTAATCACGGCATCCAGCGAGAACACGGCATCCAGCACGACGATTTGCGCCACTACGGCCCAGAAACTGGCGTGGGCACGATTGCCATTGCCATCGTGCGTTTTGTTCTCTAGCCGTTCATGCAATTCCATTGTGGCCTTGAACAAGAGGAACACACCGCCGAACAGCAAAATCAGGTCGCGACCCGAGAAGCTGAAATCACCAAGGCTAAACAGTGGACGCGTCAGTGTGACCATCCAGGAAATCAAAGACAACAGGCCCAGACGCATTAACAGCGCCAGGCTTAAACCGATAATGCGGGCTTTATCTCGCTGTTTGGGGGGTAATTTATCCGCCAAAATGGCGATAAACACCAAATTGTCGATACCCAGAACAATTTCAAGTACCACCAGCGTCAATAAGCCTGCCCAGATTGAAGGATCTAGCAAAAATTCCATGTCAGACTCCAGAAAATGAACGAGCAGATGACATCAATGCATGAGCCGCATTGAATGGTAATAAAAAGAGTTGATGTGAATCAGAGAGATTATGAATGTGGTCTGAGTGACCAGTTGAGTACAGAAAACCGCCAGCATTAGCGGGGAAACAGAGAACGTTTTGTCGGTGACAGTCCATGGGAAGGGCTGATGCCCGGTGCTCCTAAGCAATTTAAGGGACGTTTACTCTAACAGGTTGTTACCAATTTTCACAAAGAATTTCGTCGATCGGCTTCGCATTGATAACACGCTCAAATTTTCCGCTTCTGCATCCTTTTAGCCGCCCGTTTAACTGGTCAGCATTAGAGGATCATCACACTATTTATTTTTTCGATAACTAAAATAAATCTGTCAGTCACGATTTCTCGCCTGACAACCTGGAGGAACACAGTGAATGTCATGAATCCACGGTAAATTTTTTTCTTGCAGCCATACTAATACCGCGACGGTGACGTTGAGCGACTGAACGTTAACCCGGTTTCCTGACACATTGACTCTTTATGATCGTGAACGTGAGGAGGTAGCAAGTGAGTATTGCAATCATGTTATGCACTCACGGCGCCACTGCGGGACCGCTGTTAAAGACAGCAGAAATGATCCTTGGCGAGCAAAGCAATATCGCCTGGATCGATTTCGTTCCTAGAGAAAACGCCGAAACATTGATAGAAAAATATCAGGAAAAACTCACGCAGTTAGACACATCGCAAGGCGTGCTGTTTCTTGTTGATACCTGGGGCGGTAGCCCATTCAACGCGGCCAGTCGTCTCGTCACCAACAAAGAAAACCATGATGTTATCGCCGGCGTGAATATCCCCATGCTGGCGGAAACCTTTATGGCTCGGGATGATAATCCGTCCTTTTCCGATTTGGTTGCTATCGCTCTGGAAGCCGGCAGGGATGGCGTCAAGGCGCTGAAGTATCAGGATACGCCCAAAGCCGCGCCCTCTTCTCCTCCACCGCCGCCAAAAGCCAAGGCCATTCCCACACCAGCCGGTTCCGGTGAACACATGAAGATCGGATTGGCGCGTATTGATGACCGTCTGATTCATGGCCAGGTCGCCACCCGTTGGACGAAAGAAACCAATGTTTCGCGCATTATTGTCGTCAGCGATGAAGTCGCCGCCGATAACGTGCGTAAAACGTTGCTGACTCAGGTTGCGCCGCCGGGCGTTACCGCTCACGTGGTGGATGTCGCAAAAGCCGTCCGTGTTTACGACAACCCAAAATATGCCGCTGACCGGGTGATGCTGTTATTCACCAATCCGACCGATGTATTAACGCTGATCGAAAATGGCGTAAAAATCACCTCGGTTAATATTGGCGGGATGGCATTTAAACAGGGGAAAACGCAGGTCAATAATGCCGTTTCCATCGACGAGAAGGATATCGCTGCATTCCGGGAGTTAGATAAACGCGGCATTGAATTGGAGGTTCGGAAAGTCTCAACCGATACTCGACTTAAAATGATGGATTTAATTAACAAAATGCCGCGCTGATATCTATCGCAATGCGAATGTGATTAACGCGAACGTCACCATCAATAATAGCTTTATAGACCTGGCGATTTTCAAGATAGGTATTTATGTCGATATTGAAAAGCGTTATGCCGACATAGAAAGCTTTACGTTGACATTGAAGGCTCTACGTTGACATTGAAAAACAACGGGGATGGCGATTAATTTTTACTCAGACACGTTTTATAGGAGAAGTACGATGGAGATTACCACACTTCAAATTGTGCTGATATTTCTCGTCGCGTGTGTTTCGGGGATGGGTTCAATTCTTGATGAATTCCAGTTCCACCGTCCACTCGTCGCCTGTACGCTGATTGGCGCAGTATTAGGTGATTTAAAAACCGGGATCATTATTGGCGGTACGCTGGAAATGATCGCGTTAGGCTGGATGAACATCGGTGCGGCCGTCGCCCCGGATGCGGCGCTGGCCTCCATTATTTCAACCATTCTGGTTATTGCCGGCGGTCAGGGGATCGGCGCCGGGATTGCACTGGCGATTCCACTCGCAGCAGCCGGGCAAGTCTTAACCATCATCGTTCGTACCATCACAGTCGCATTCCAACATGCGGCAGATAGCGCAGCAGAGCGAGGTAACCTCACAGCCATTAGTTGGATTCACGTCTCCGCCCTGCTGCTACAGGCCATGCGTATCGCGATCCCTGCGGTCATTGTGGCCATTTCCGTCGGCACCGATGCCGTACACGCCATGCTGAACTCCATCCCGGAAGTGGTCACCAACGGTCTGAATATCGCCGGTGGCATGATTGTCGTCGTAGGTTACGCGATGGTCATCAACATGATGCGTGCAGGCTACCTGATGCCGTTCTTCTATCTTGGCTTCGTGACCGCCGCGTTCACCCAGTTCAACCTGGTAGCGCTGGGCGTAATCGGTATTGTGATGGCGGTGCTGTATATCCAGCTCAGCCCGAAATATAACAAGGTTCAAGGCCAGCCGGTTTCATCAGGCAATAACGACCTTGATAACGAACTGGATTAACAGGAGTGAGCAAAATGATCGAAAACACGAATGTCAAAAAACTCACTGACAGCGACATCCGCGCGGTGTTTATCCGTTCCAACCTGTTTCAGGGTTCCTGGAACTTTGAACGTATGCAGGCACTCGGCTTCTGTTTTTCCATGGTGCCGGTGATTCGCCGTCTTTATCCTGAAAATTCGGAAGAGCGCAAACAGGCGATCAAGCGCCATCTGGAGTTCTTCAACACACAGCCATTTGTTGCAGCCCCGGTACTTGGCGTAACGATGGCAATGGAAGAACAGCGCGCTAACGGCGCCCCCATTGACGATGCGGCGATAAACGGCCTGAAAGTCGGGCTAATGGGGCCATTAGCTGGCGTCGGCGATCCAATATTCTGGGGCACCGCCCGTCCGGTATTCGCCGCACTCGGTGCGGGGATTGCCATGAGCGGCAGCCTGTTAGGGCCCGTCCTCTTCTTCGTCCTGTTTAACCTGGTTCGCCTGCTGGTACGCTACTACGGCGTCGCCTACGGCTACCGTAAAGGGATCGATATCGTCAGCGATATGGGCGGCGGTTTCCTGCAAAAAATGACCGAGGCAGCCTCTATTCTCGGCCTGTTCGTCATGGGAGCCTTGGTCAATAAATGGACTCACGTTAACATTCCGATGGTGGTGTCGACGGTGACGAACCAAAACGGTACAACCACGGTGACCACCGTTCAATCTATCCTTGACCAGCTTATGCCGGGACTCGTTCCCCTGCTGCTAACGTTCGGCTGTATGTGGTTGTTACGGCGCAAGGTGAACGCACTGTGGCTGATTATGGGCTTCTTCGCCATTGGTATCTTCGGATACTGGATCGGCCTGCTCGGCGTGTAATAGCCAATGGCCGGGTACTAATACGCCCGGCCATTTTTTATGACGGTTCTGGATGCTTAACGAGCAAGGGTAATACGGATGACAATGACAGATATCACGCTGGTCGTGTTGATTGCATTAGCGCTGGTTTATGCCATCTATGATGAGTTCATCATGGATAAACTCAAAGGGAAAACCCAGCTCCTCGTCCCTCTGAAACGGATGAATCGGCTCGATACGCTGATTTTTATCGGCTTAGTGGGGATTCTTATTTATCAGAATGTGATGAGCCATGGCGCTATTCTTACTACCTATCTTTTGATTTCTCTGGCCTTCATGGCGTGTTATCTGGCTTATATTCGTCGTCCTAAACTGGTGTTTAAATCAGCCGGCTTCTTTTATGCGAATATATTCATTCCTTATACCAGAATTAAAAATATGAATTTATCTGAGGATGGCATATTAGTCATCGACCTCGAGAAACGGCGTTTATTAATACAGGTTATTCAGCTTGATGATTTAGAAAAAATATATAAATTTATGATTGAGAATCAATGAGGTAAACTTATCAGGCGAATTATTTTAAATAACCACGAACATACACCTCATTTTCTGGTGGTATTTTAACCTCAATAACTTTGACGTTATTTTATACAATTAATCAATTTCGACAATCAAATGAAAATAATTATCAATTGCATTATTAACACGTAAAACTTTTAGTGTTGTTTGCCGCATAAATAATATGGTAAGGTTGCGCCGTCATTGGGGAGTAGCCGATTTCTGATTAAGTAATATTCACGATAACTGATCAGAAATGCTCGTATCAACATACTCGTTTATCTCTTGTTATAGGAGCATAAGCGTGGTGCGGGCGGCCAAGCGTGATTGGTAGGCGAGACCATAGACACGTAAGATCGTCATTCGGGTTGGGGATGATCTGCGTGTATATGGTTAATCGTCCAGCCGAGGCTATTTACAATGAATATGACAGCAACACTTATCTTAGCATTTGGTATGTCAATGGATGCCTTCGCCGCGTCAATCGGTAAAGGTGCCGTCCTGCATAATCCTCGTTTCCGCGATGCCATCCGTACCGGACTCATTTTTGGTGTCATCGAGGCTATCACCCCTCTCATTGGTTGGGCACTTGGCTTTTTCGCCAGCCAATATATTCTCAAATGGGATCACTGGGTTGCGTTTACACTGCTATTGATTCTTGGCGGCCGTATGGTCGTTGAGGGACTCAAAGGCTCTGACGACTGCCGTTGTGAGAAAGTCAAAAATCATAGTCTGGCGTTATTGATCTGCACCGCTGTCGCCACCAGCCTGGATGCCATGGCAATCGGCGTCGGTCTGGCTTTCCTTCAGGTGAATATTTTTCATACCGCGATGGTGATTGGTTTTGCCACCATGCTCATGGTGACAATCGGTATGATGATTGGCCGCTACATCGGCCCGATTCTCGGCAAGAAAGCGGAAGTGATTGGTGGGTTGGTTCTGATTGGTATCGGCTGCAATATCCTGTACGAGCACCTCGGCTACGCCGCCTGATAAACTCATCTTACTTCAACGGGCAGCCCGACTATCGTGCTGCCCGTTTTATTCTTCTCGATCTTGATTAAGCGACGACGTCGCTATCAATACGCTGATGTAAGCGGATAATAAAATCCGTTTCACAACGAAATACGGCAGCCGCACGCAATCGCTCGCTAACATCTGGCGTGGCCCGCCAGGCAAAAGGCGTCATCTGCAATAACGCCGCAGCTTCGTTCCCGGATAGCTGCATCGGGTACGCGAGCGTTTGCTGATCCATAAGCTGAAAGCCGACGAGCGCTTCATCTTTGCTCTGGTGTAATAACACCTCATCGTAGACTTCCGCCTTTAGTTGATAAAGATGTCGAGGCCCCGGGGACACCGTCACTACCCAACCGCCAACCTTAATGGTGCGCTGTAGCTCCGCGTCATTACACGGCGCGTAGATTTTTACCACAGCATCAAGGGATTCGTCGCGAAAAGGCAGTCTCTGGCTGGATGCAACGCAAAACTCAACATTTTCATACCGTTTTGCCGCACGCTGAATCGCCGCTTTGGACACATCCAGTCCGTAGATCGTCATCGTTCTGTGCGATGCAAGACGCTGCGCCAGCTCCGCGGTGTAATACCCCTCGCCACAGCCGATATCCAACAGCGCAGCAGCCTCATCAGCCACAATAGCCTCAACGCGTTGCGCCACCATGTCGCGTAGCGGCTGATAGTGACCGGCTTCCAAAAAACTACGCCGAGCCTGCATCATTTCGGCACTATCACCAGGCTGTTTTGAACGCTTAAACTGTACTGGCAACAGGTTGACGTACCCTTCTTTCGCACAGTCAAAGCTATGTTTACCACACGTCCATTGCCGCGGGTGTCGCTCCAGAGGTAACTGGCATAGCGGACACTGATAACTCATCGGCACATTTTCCTCATTAAAAACATCTTTATTACGTCACGGGTAAAATAAAACGCAGACAACAAAAAACCCGCACCATGGCGGGTTTTGCAACAGAGCTGTAAAATTACAGCGCAGTGACGTTTACTGCGGAAGGACCTTTCTGGCCATCCTGAATTTCGAATTCTACGTTCTGGCCTTCAGCCAGAGTTTTGAAGCCGTTGCCTTGAATTGCAGAGAAGTGTACGAATACATCTTTGCTGCCGTCAGCAGGAGTGATGAAACCAAAGCCTTTAGACTCGTTGAACCACTTAACCTGACCTTTAATCTTTGCCATTTCAAATATTTCCTTTAATTGTTTAAACCGCCAAAAGGCGTTATACAGACAAACCAAAGTCGTTACTGCTTGAGGCACTAAGATAAGGATCGGCAGAGAAGCAGCATGCAACGCTAAAGGTTGTACTTAAGTCTTCTTTACTGAAAATGCCATTCATATACAGAACTGTACCTCGTTTTACCCAGAAGCGTTATTACACACTATGTAATCGATGGCAAGGCCTTTTTTATCAGTCGTGGACATGCCGCACAAATTCACATCATCCCTGATTCATTAATACACGATAACGTTCGCTGATGCCTATATTCACTGGCGGCATCTGGCACCACACAATAAGCGCACGAAAGATTCTATCATGCAAAAAAATACGCGACAGCCGTCGCATTTCTGACACACATGCACCAGCAATCATAACAAAAAGCTATAATTAGTGTGCGTCGATGAAGGGATATTGAACATTAACAACAAGCGTGCCCGACAGCGGCCACGCTTATATCAATGTTTAAAATGGATTGTCATTTTTATGCTATGTATATCTTTTGCATTAATACATTACATAATAGAAATTATTTATTGACTAACTTTTCGTTACGCCAGAAATTAACTGGTTTTAACCAGTAACACCAATAATGCCACCAGAAAAGTCAATAATACTAAACTTGCCAACTTCCAGCGTCGTTCTGATTTTGTGCTCATATCACTTACGATCCTTTCGTATAAACGAGAGACATCTCTCACATTCTTTATGGTTTATCGGCAGCTGTTGATATTTTCTTAAGGCTGCATCAGATTTCTCTCTTTTTTGGCGTAAATTTCGCCATGCGTATGATCAAATATAGCTGAACGACAGTTCACCACTGTTACCGTTAGACTTTCGTTGTAACCTTAAGTAGGATTCATTAAATTAAAGCAACATTTATGTTACTAAAGGAGCATGATGCGTTCCTTACCCGCGCAAGCACGTATGACGAGCCTGCGAACAGTGATTTCTTGTGTCATGAGACACCCTCCACTATTGACTCTCCGCCCTTCTCTGCCTCTTGACTTAAATGATATTGATAATTATTCTCAAATAACACTTCTACGGTTTGTAAGGATATCCGCATGATTGGTTTTCACGCCCGTTTACCTGCCCTGTTCCGCCGTATCGCGCTACCGTGCGTCTTACTGCTTTTAGCCAACGCCTCCGCTCAGGCGGCTGAAAAGCTTAAAGTCATCACCACCTTTACCATCATTCAGGATATCGCACAGAATATCGCTGGCGATGCCGCAACGGTCGAGTCCATCACCAAGCCCGGTGCAGAGATTCATGATTATCAACCGACACCGCGCGATATTGTAAAAACACAGTCTGCGCAGTTGGTGCTGTGGAACGGCATGAATCTTGAACGTTGGTTTACGCGCTTTTTCGAAAACGTAAAAAATGTGCCTGCCGTCGTGGTAACCGAAGGCATCACGCCACTTCCGATCCGTGAAGGTGCCTATAATGGCAACCCAAACCCACATGCCTGGATGTCGCCCTCCAATGCATTAATCTATATTGAAAATATCCGAAAAGGCCTGGTGCAAGCCGATCCCGCCAATGCCGAGACGTATAACCGTAACGCCAAAGCCTACGCAGAAAAAATTAAGGCTCTCGACGAACCGCTACGTGAACGTCTCTCCCGCATCCCAGAACAGCAACGCTGGTTAGTCACCAGTGAAGGCGCATTCAGCTATCTGGCGAAGGATTATCAGTTCAGTGAAGTCTATCTCTGGCCAATCAATGCCGACGAGCAAGGGTCGCCGCAGCAGGTACGTCGGGTTATCGATACCGTGCGTGAAAAGGCTATCCCTGTGGTCTTCAGCGAAAGCACGGTTTCCGATAAACCAGCAAAACAGGTGAGTAAAGAAACGGGGGCGAAATATGGTGGCGTGCTGTATGTTGATTCGCTGTCTACAGAAAAAGGCCCTGTGCCAACCTATATCGACCTGTTACAAGTGACGGTGGAAACCATCGCGAAAGGATTTAATCAATGAGTAGCGATCGAGCAGTACAGTCATTAGACGTCAATGATGTTTCGGTTACTTACAGCAACGGGCATCAGGCTATTCGCCACGCCTCGTTTTCCCTGACCGGCGGTACGATTTGCGCCCTGGTTGGCGTCAACGGCAGTGGGAAATCAACGTTGTTCAAAAGCATCATGGGGTTGGTCAAGCCAACCTCAGGGCAGGTATTGCTCAACCAGCAACCTATCTATCAGGCGCTGAAACAGAATCTGGTTGCTTATGTTCCCCAAACAGAAGATGTGGACTGGAATTTTCCCGTTCTGGTTTCCGACGTCGTCATGATGGGGCGCTACGGACGGATGAATTTTCTGCGCATCCCGAGTAAGCAAGACCGCGCCATTGTAGCGGAATCGCTGGAGCGCGTCGGGCTATCGACGCTGCAACATCGCCAGATCGGCGAACTGTCCGGTGGTCAGAAAAAACGCGTATTTCTGGCGCGGGCGCTGGCTCAGCAAGGCAGCGTATTACTGCTAGATGAGCCTTTCACCGGCGTCGACGTTAAAACGGAGAACGCGATTATCGATCTGCTGCGCACCTTGCGTGATGAAGGCCATTTGATACTGGTGGCAACCCATAATCTCGGTAGCGTTCCAGAGTTTTGTGACAACGTTATTTTAGTCAATCGTACCGTATTAGCCGCAGGCCCCACGCACAGCACCTTTACTCAGAGCAATTTGGAAAAAACATTCGGTGGCGTTCTACGACACATCAACCTCGGAGGCTCTCATCTGCATGATGACGATGACGTCCGCTCAGTGACGGTGTTAACAGACGATGAGCGTCCAGCTGTATTCTATGGTTCGACCAAGAGCGACCCTCCGGCGTCACGCGCCATACCGGAGGAGAAAAAGCCCTGATGATCGATATCCTGTTGCAGCCATTCAGCTATAACTACATGGTCAAAGCGATCTGGGTCAGCGCCATTGTCGGCGGCGTATGCGCTTTTCTTTCAGCATACCTGATGCTGAAAGGCTGGTCGCTGATGGGCGATGCGCTCTCTCACTCCGTCGTACCGGGTGTCGCCGGTGCCTATGCATTAGGCCTCCCCTACGCTGCCGGTGCATTTTTTACCGGTATGCTCGCCGCACTGGCAATGACGCTGATCCGTCACATAACCCGATTGCGCGAAGATGCGATTATCGGTTTTATTTTCTCAACGTTTTTCGCTGTCGGCCTGCTGATTATTTCGCTCAACCCGACATCGGTTAATGTACAGTCCATCATTTTCGGCAATATCTTGGGCATTGCCGAAGAAGATATCCTGCAAGTTGAAATCATCATCGGCGTGACGTTCGTAATTCTTTGCCTGCTATGGAAAGATCTTCTGGCCGTATTTTTTGATGAGAACCACGCCCGTTCGATTGGCCTTTCTCCGCTGAAGCTGAAAATTTTGTTCTTTACGCTGCTGAGTGCTTGTACTGTCGCGGCGTTGCAAACGGTCGGGGCGATTTTGGTGATCGCGATGGTGATTACACCGGGTGCCACCGCGTATTTACTCACCGATCGGTTTGGGCGTCTGGTGGTGATATCGATTGCACTTGGGGCGATCACCAGCGCCGTGGGCGCGTATCTGAGCTTTTTCATCGATGGCGCAACCGGTGGCGTGATTGTCACGCTGCAAACCCTTGTCTTCTTGCTGGCGTTTGTTTTTGCGCCAAAACATGGGCTACTGGCCTCGCGCCGCCTGCGGCTACGCGATCAATCAGGAGATGCGTTATGACGCTAATAAGCTGGTTAATCGATCCCCTATCCTATCCGTTCATGCAGCGTGCTCTACTCGCCGCCGTCGTCACAGGTACGGTTTGCGCGGTGCTGTCGTGCTATCTGGTGCTGAAAGGCTGGTCGCTAATGGGTGATGCCATTTCCCACGCCGTGCTGCCCGGTATCGTTGTCGCCTTTTTACTGGGGATCCCGTTGGTTATCGGGGCTTTTGTTTCCGGCATTTTTTGTGCGATAGCAACGGGATACGTGAAAGAGCACAGTCGAGTCAAAGAAGACACGGTAATGGGGATCATCTTTTCCGGTATGTTTGCGCTGGGGCTCGTCATGTTTGCGCGCATCGATACCGATCAGCACCTGAACCATATCCTGTTTGGTAATGTGCTGGGCATCACTCAACAAGAGCTGACGCAAATCTTACTGATTGCCGGGGTGACGTTAGCCATCATGTTGCTAAAACGGCGAGATTTCATGCTGTACTGCTTCGATCCCAATCATGCCCGCGTCATTGGCCTGCCCGTTAAGCTGCTGCACTACGGGTTATTAAGCCTGTTGGCAATGACTATCGTTGCATCATTGCAGGCCGTCGGCGTTATTCTGGTGATCGCGATGCTGATTGCGCCGGGCATTATTGCCTTCATGGTCTGTAAGCGCTTCGAGCGTATGGTGCTTGTCGCTACGCTGGTTTCCGTCATTTCTTGTATTGCTGGCACCCTGATCAGTTTCTATATCGATGGCGCGACCGGCCCTTGTATCGTCATCGTTCAGGCTCTGTTCTTTACGCTGGCGCTGACGTACCACCAGCTTAAACTACGTCGCCAGGCTAGCTCTCAGGTTGTCACTGACGCACTGTAATCCCCGCTGTTTTTCTTCTGCTTAACATGACGTAACCGGAAATCAAGCATCGGTTACGTCATTCATACCGATTTATTGCTTCATCCTGCGGATTGAGCGTCATCCTAACTCCGTTATTTTTAATTCCGTCTATACTTGTTTTTCGCTATCACCGCCTATCGGTTATCACTGTGCTGTAGATTCCATTTTTATTACGCTCAATGGGTTACCGTAAGCGAATCACCCCAGTGAATAGCAGGGTATCGGGCAACATCAACGGGAGGATGACCTTATGTGGCAAGCTATCAGCCGACTTTTGGAAGAGCATCACGGTACTGCAGAAATTCAGGAACACCGCGAGTTGTCCGGTGGTGAAATACATCCAGCCTGGTATGTCCGTTATGGCGAGCACGATGTTTTCGTGAAATGCGATAGTCGTGAAATGCTGGCCAAATTCACTGCTGAAGCCGATCAGCTTCACCTGCTGAGCCGCAGCAATACCGTGCGAGTGCCCGCTGTTTACGGTGTCGGTAGTTCACGCGATCACAGCTTCCTGCTTCTGCAATACCTGCCCGTTAAACCGTTGGATGCCCACAGCGCCTGGTGTCTGGGCGAACAGTTAGCTCGCCTGCATCAGTGGAGCGACCAGCCGCAATTTGGGCTGGATTTCGACAACGACCTCTCAACAACGCCTCAGCCAAACAGCTGGCAGCGGCGCTGGGCGACCTTTTTTGCCGAACAGCGAATTGGGTGGCAGTTACAGTTGGCTGCGGAAAAAGGGATGCACTTTGGTCACATTGAAACACTGATCGCACGCGTTGAGGAACGCCTCGCGGGGCATCAGCCACAACCGTCGCTCTTGCACGGTGACTTGTGGCCAGATAACTGCGCGAATAGTCAAGATGGTGCTTATCTGTTCGATCCGGCCTGCTATTGGGGGGACAGGGAATGTGACTTAGCGATGCTGCCGCGCTACCCAGCCCTGCCCGCACAGATTTATGATGGCTACCAAAACGTGTGGCCATTGGATAAAGGCTTTATCGATCGCCAACCCATTTACCAAATTTATTACCTGCTTAACCGCGCCAATCTTTTCGGCGGTAAACACATCGTTGAGGCGCAACAGCTCATCGAGCGACAACTCTTGAGTTAATGCAAGCCGTTGGATCTACGGTAGGAAGGATGTTTCAGCGTCTGGCGCAGACTTTGCGCCAGACGATTACTCAGACGGGCAATCCTAATAAGCGCAATACCAGATAGCCAACGCCAGCAATAATCACCGGCAGGATATAAAGCGGAAAGAATTGCACAAAAATCGTGTGTCCGGGAACAATGACACGTGACTCCAGCGTCTCACGCGTGTTCCCGCCATCCCCTTTCATCTTTTCCAGAATCAGTTGATCTTCAATGCCTTCCTTTATTGCTTTCGCCTGACGAGACATCCGGGCACCCGAAACCTGCAATGCCAGACCAATAAAAATCAGGATGTAGATCAGCCAAAACATCAGCGTCGCGGCACTGAAAAAGCGCGTAAAATCCGGTACCGGCGAGTTGAACCAAAAAATATTCAGGAAAGGCGTATTAAAACGCACCATGTCGACCATCAAATGCAGAAAATCCAGGAGAACCGCGTCAATACCCTGTTTTTTCTGTGTATACGCGTAAAGATAGTTAGCCAGCGAGACGAGCGTTGAAAGCAGCGCGGGAATAAAAAGGATCCATCCGGCAATGCGTTTAACGACGGCAATACGGCCAGCCTGTTGATACGTCATGAGAACCCCTTCTTAGCGACGCAACATCGGTAATATATCGTTTTAGTACGACGGGTAGCCTACTGTAAGTTTGCGTGCAGTCAACTCTTTATCTCCCACACCGCCTGATCGGCCACCTTCTTTAGGGTATAGTTTACCACTAAATCTTCTTTTTCTTTGCTGACGGAGCCAGTGGTATGTCCTTTGATTCTTCTCTACGCGCGGCGATTTTCGATATGGATGGGTTGCTGATTGATTCAGAACCGTTGTGGGATCAAGCAGAACTGGAAGTGATCGCCTCGCTGGGCGTAGATATTTCGTTACGGCAGTCAATGAAAGATACGCTAGGCCTGCGCATCGATATGGTTGTCGAACTGTGGTATCAGCTCTCCCCCTGGGCAACACTCAGTCGGGATGAAGTTGTCCGCCGTATTATCGATCGCGCCATCGAGCTCGTTGCCGAACAGCGCCCGCTTCTGCCCGGCGTCGAACATGCTCTGAAATTGTGCCGTGCGCAGAATCTCAAAATTGGTCTGGCTTCCGCTTCGCCGCTCCACATGCAGCAGCAGGTGCTGAAAATGTTTAATCTGGAGCACTACTTTGATGTCTTAATGTCCGCCGAGACGCTGCCCTATAGCAAACCTCATCCCGAAGTCTATTTGAATGCCGCGGATGCACTTGGCGTTTCCCCTACGCAATGCGTGACGCTGGAAGATTCAGTGAACGGGATGATCGCTACCAAGGCAGCACGCATGCGTTCAATCGTTATTCCACAGGCGGAGTTCCGCGCTGACGCACGTTGGGTACTGGCAGATCATAAGCTGGACTCGCTGACTCAGCTAACCGAAAAGCATTTAGTGCAGGCATAAAAAGCAGGAAAATAGAAAAGCGGATGTGGTGAGAGAGTACGAAAGCGTGACCAGCCAACAACTGGCCACGCTTTGAGGTATTACAGGAAGTCAGCGCGCTTAGGCGAAAACGTATCGATCAAGACGCTGCCGTCTTCCAGCGAAACGACACCGTGCATCTCGTTTTTCACCGCCAGATAAGCGTCGCCAGTTTTCAGAATACGCTTCTCGCCCTCGATCACCACTTCAAAGCTGCCTGCGGCAACATAAGCAATCTGATCGTGAATCTCATGGAAGTGAGGCGTACCAATCGCACCTTTATCAAAATGGACAAGCACCATCATCAGTTCATCAGTCCAAGTCATGATCTTGCGTTTAATGCCACCGCCCAACTCTTCCCATGGCGTTTCATCATCAATAAAGTATCTTCTCATCATCATCTCTCCTCTAACGCTTGTATTGCCCATACCTTCTATTGCGTCAACAAACCGTGCACGACAACGAGTGTATGACTATGGATTGCGACATTTTAGCCACATCAGTACCAGAAGAAACATAAAATAAGCAAAACCATGACGGCCCTCAAGAAATAAATAAAACATTATTTCATTTTTATTGAATTCACATCCCATCCAAACTATCATCCCGCATAACACGAAAGAACCGGGCATGTTGAGGAACAGGTGACGTTGTCACTGCCACGCGACATCATCTGTTTCGCCCGGCGCTTTCGCCAGACACAATTTTGGCGTCAAGAGCATGATGGGCACCGTAGGAAGCCCATCACTGAGTGATAAAAATGAAATGGTTATAAAAACGAGCAGACGGTGATTTCACCGAGCTGGTCGATTGATTCCGGTGTTGGCACCAGATGCTACACCTTCATCTGGGGCATGGTTGGCGAGAATCAGGTTTTCGGTGACATGGATCACGTCAAGGTTAGCGAGTTACGTTAATCGCTTTCTACCGGAATTACCGGTGTTCCCTACAGTAACAGCTAACGACTAAGTATTGTCGCTTATAGAGAGATTACAGATATGATTTTAAATTCTTTTGATTTGCAAGGTAAAGTCGCTCTTATCACAGGTTGTGATACGGGTTTGGGTCAAGGTATGGCTATCGGTCTGGCACAGGCAGGTTGTGATATCGTCGGCGTCAACATCGTTGAGCCAAAAGACACCATCGAAAAAGTCACTGCATTGGGACGCCGTTTCCTTAGCCTGACCGCCGACATGAGCAATGTCTCTGGTCATGCAGAGCTGGTAGAGAAAGCCGTTGCCGAATTTGGCCACGTTGACATTCTGGTCAACAACGCCGGTATCATCCGTCGTGAAGATGCGATCGATTTCAGTGAGAAAAACTGGGACGACGTAATGAACCTGAACATTAAGAGCGTGTTCTTCATGTCTCAGACCGTTGCACGCCAGTTCATCAAACAAGGCAAAGGCGGTAAGATCATCAATATCGCTTCTATGCTGTCCTTCCAGGGTGGTATCCGCGTACCGTCTTACACCGCGTCAAAAAGCGCCGTTATGGGTGTTACTCGCTTGATGGCGAACGAATGGGCAAAACACGGTATCAACGTCAACGCAATTGCACCGGGATATATGGCGACCAACAATACCCAGCAGCTGCGCGCCGATGAAGAACGCAGTAAAGAAATCCTGGATCGTATCCCAGCAGGTCGTTGGGGCTTACCGCAGGACCTGATGGGCCCAGCCGTATTCCTGGCTTCCAGCGCATCTGACTACATCAACGGTTACACGATTGCTGTTGATGGTGGCTGGCTGGCTCGCTAAGCGCAGTTTTTCTTAGCGGCATTTCGCCAACTTTCGATAAAAAGCACAATTTTCGGTTGTGCTTTTTATTTATTTTTCAAGTTCTTATTTATCTTTTTACGATTCTTTCTCCTGCTAAAATCCTTTCTTAAAAAAAATCAAAACAACGTTCCGACTTTGATCACACTTTCGATATTGCGTGCATGACGACAAGGTTAATAGCGCAATATAATCAATCAAAACAGTGTTTCTATTTATAAGGAACTGTTCCACGGTTCCATAAGAAGGTACTCCATGAGTATTTTTGAAAACTTATACACCAGCAGGAAATCGCAGCTCGACGAATGGGTTGCTGCACTTGATAACCACATTGCCTGCGTTCAGGATAAAGGCCGCAGCCAAACTCAGCCGACGTTATTATTGGCTGACGGTTTTGATGTGGAAAATTATGCCCCCGTGGTGTGGCAATTCCCTGATGGACACAGCGCGCCTATTTCTAATTTCGCCAGCCAGCAAAATTGGTTAAGAACGCTGTGCGCCATGAGCGTGGTTACCGGTAATGATAGTTATCAGCAGCACGCTATCGCACAAAGCGAATATTTCCTGGATCACTTCGTTGATGATAACAGCGGCCTGTTCTACTGGGGCGGTCACCGTTTTATTAATCTGGATACGTTGGACGGCGAAGGACCAGAATCCAAAGCTCAGGTGCATGAATTAAAGCACCACCTGCCCTATTACGCGCTATTGCACCGTGTTAATGCGGAAAAGACGCTGAATTTCTTTCAGGGTTTCTGGAATGCGCACGTTGAAGACTGGGATTCATTGGATCTGGGTCGCCATGGCGACTACAACAAGAAACGCGATCCCAATGTTTTCCTGCATGCTCGCCATGATGTCGTCGATCCGGCACAGTGGCCTGTTTTGCCGTTAACAAAGGGACTAACTTTTGTTAATGCTGGCACAGACCTGATTTATGCCGCGTTTAAATATGCCGAATACACGGGCGATAGCCACGCCGCGGCCTGGGGTAAGCACCTTTATCGCCAATACGTGTTGGCGCGCAACCCAGAAACCGGTATGCCTGTATATCAGTTCAGTTCACCACAGCAGCGCCAACCCGTGCCGGAAGATGATAACCAGACGCAGTCCTGGTTTGGCGATCGCGCACAACGTCAGTTTGGCCCAGAGTTTGGTGAAATCGCGCGCGAAGCCAACGTGCTGTTCCGCGATATGCGCCCACTGCTGATTGATAATCCTCTGGCAATGCTGGATATCCTGCGCACACAACCCGACGCGGAAATGCTGAACTGGGTTATTTCAGGGTTAAAGAATTACTACCAGTACGCCTATGATGTCACCAGCAATACGCTGCGTCCGATGTGGAATAACGGTCAGGACATGACAGGCTATCGTTTTAAACGCGATGGTTATTACGGCAAAGCAGGAACCGAATTAAAACCGTTTGCGTTAGAAGGTGATTACTTATTACCGCTGGTTCGTGCTTATCGTCTGAGCGGTGATGAGGATCTGTATGCTCTGGTTAACACCATGCTGACGCGACTGAATAAAGAAGATATTCAATCCATCGCCAGCCCGTTACTGCTGTTGACCGTCATCGAACTGGCCGATCACAAGCAATCAGAATCCTGGGCACATTACGCCGCGCAACTGGCGGGCGTTCTGTTTGAACAACATTTCCATCGTGGGCTGTTTGTTCGCTCCTCACAGCATCGTTATGTTCGTCTGGATGATACCTATCCGCTGGCTTTACTGACTTTCGTTGCCGCTTGTCGCAACAAATTAAACGATATCCCGCCGTATCTGACACAGGGTGGATATGTTCACGGTGATTTTCACGTTAACGGGGAAAATAGAATTGTTTATGACGTGGAATTAATTTATCCAGAGTTATTAACAGCTTAATTTTATATTTTTTTTAATGGTTCACAATTAATCAATAGGTAAGCATTATGAATGAAAACAGAATGCTGGGGTTAGCCTATATCTCCCCCTATATTATAGGGCTGATAGTTTTTACCGCTTTCCCCTTTGTTTCGTCATTTATCCTCAGTTTTACTGAGTATGATTTGATAAATTCGCCTGAATTTACGGGGCTAGAAAACTATCACCGTATGTTCCTGGAGGATGACCTTTTTTGGAAATCAATGGGCGTTACCTTCGCCTATGTATTTCTGACCATTCCATTGAAATTAATCTTCGCACTGTTAATTGCGTTTGTACTTAATTTCAAATTACGTGGTATCGGCTTCTTCCGTACTGCTTACTATGTGCCTTCTATTCTGGGCAGCAGCGTGGCAATCGCCGTTCTGTGGCGTGCACTGTTCGCTATCGATGGCTTGTTAAACAGCTTCCTCGGCGTGTTTGGCTTTGACGCTATCAACTGGCTGGGAGAACCGTCGCTGGCACTGATGTCGGTAACCTTGCTGCGCGTATGGCAGTTTGGTTCAGCGATGGTTATCTTCCTGGCTGCATTGCAGAACGTTCCGCAATCACAGTATGAAGCGGCCATGATCGACGGTGCATCTAAATGGCAAATGTTCCTGAAAGTAACGGTACCACTGATTACGCCGGTTATTTTCTTTAACTTTATCATGCAGACCACTCAGGCATTCCAGGAGTTTACGGCACCTTACGTCATCACTGGCGGCGGTCCAACGCACTACACCTACCTGTTCTCGCTCTATATCTACGATACGGCGTTCAAGTATTTCGATATGGGCTACGGTGCTGCCTTGGCATGGGTTCTGTTCCTGGTTGTTGCGGTATTTGCGTCTATTTCCTTTAAGTCGTCGAAATACTGGGTGTTCTACTCCGCTGATAAAGGAGGAAAAAATGGCTGACATGCATTCAAACCTGACGACAGCACAAGAAGTTGCTGCTGCAGAAGTACGCCGCACGCTGCGTAAAGAAAAACTCAGTGCCGCTATCCGTTACGTGATACTGCTGTTTGTTGGTTTACTGATGCTTTATCCATTAGCGTGGATGTTTTCGGCGTCGTTCAAACCGAACCACGAGATCTTCACAACGTTGGGTCTGTGGCCTGCCCACGCCACCTGGGATGGTTTCGTTAACGGTTGGAAAACCGGTACGGAATACAATTTCGGTCACTACATGATTAACACTTTCCAGTATGTGATTCCGAAAGTGGTTCTGACCGTCATCTCCTCGGTGATTGTGGCTTATGGTTTCGCTCGCTTTGACATTCCGTGGAAGAACTTCTGGTTTGCCACGCTGATTGCCACCATGCTGCTGCCAAGCACCGTGTTACTGATTCCTCAGTACCTCATGTTCCGTGAAATGGGCATGCTGAACAGCTATCTGCCACTGTACTTGCCGGTAGCGTTTGCAACACAAGGGTTCTTTGTGTTCATGCTGATCCAGTTCCTGCGTGGTGTACCACGTGATATGGAAGAAGCGGCCCAGATTGATGGCTGTAACTCTTTCCAGGTTCTGTGGTATGTGGTCGTGCCGATTTTGAAACCAGCCATCATCTCTGTTGCGCTGTTCCAGTTCATGTGGTCAATGAACGACTTCATCGGTCCACTGATTTATGTTTATAGCGTGGATAAATATCCGATTGCGCTGGCGCTGAAAATGTCTATCGACGTTACTGAAGGCGCTCCGTGGAATGAAATCCTGGCCATGTCCAGCATCTCCATTCTGCCATCCATTATTGTTTTCTTCCTGGCACAGCGCTACTTCGTACAAGGCGTGACCAGCAGCGGAATTAAAGGTTAATAGAGGATTTATCATGGCTGAAGTTATTTTCAATAAACTGGAAAAAGTGTACTCCAACGGTTTCAAAGCCGTTCACGGCATCGACCTGACGATTAAAGACGGCGAATTCATGGTTATCGTCGGCCCGTCTGGCTGTGCGAAATCCACCACGCTGCGCATGCTGGCAGGCCTGGAAACCATTAGCGGCGGTGAAGTTCGCATCGGTGAACGCGTTGTTAACAATCTGGCGCCAAAAGAGCGTGGGATTGCGATGGTGTTCCAGAACTACGCCCTCTACCCTCACATGACGGTAAAAGAGAACCTGGCGTTTGGTCTGAAGCTGAGCAAAATTCCTAAAGAGCAAATCGAAGCGCAGGTAGCAGAAGCGGCCAAAATTCTGGAGCTGGAAGAACTGATGGATCGTCTGCCGCGCCAGCTGTCTGGTGGTCAGGCACAGCGTGTGGCCGTAGGCCGCGCCATCGTTAAAAAGCCAGATGTGTTCCTGTTTGACGAACCGTTGTCAAACCTGGATGCCAAACTGCGTGCTTCCATGCGTATCCGTATTTCCGATCTGCACAAACAGTTGAAGAAAAGCGGTAAAGCGGCAACCAGCGTATATGTTACCCACGATCAGACTGAAGCCATGACCATGGGTGACCGTATCTGCGTGATGAAACTCGGTCACATCATGCAGGTCGATACGCCGGATAACCTGTACCACTACCCTGTCAACATGTTCGTTGCTGGCTTCATTGGTTCACCAGAAATGAACATCAAGCCATGCAAACTGGTTGAGAAAGACGGTCAGGTTGGCGTTGTTGTGGGTAATAACGCACTGGTGTTAAGTGCTGAAAAACAAGATAAAGTCCGCAGCTATATCGGACAAGACGTATTCTTCGGCGTTCGCCCAGACTACGTTTCCGTGTCAGATACGCCATTTGAAGGCAGCCACTCACAGGGTGAGCTGGTTCGCGTAGAAAACATGGGCCACGAATTCTTTATGTACATTAAAGTCGATGGCTTTGAATTAACCAGCCGTATTCCTTATGACGAAGGTCGGCTGATTATCGAGAAGGGACTGCATCGTCCGGTATATTTCCAGTTTGATATGGAAAAATGCCATATTTTTGATGCAAAAACAGAAAAAAATATCTCTCTTTAACAGGAGTAGTAACCGATGAAAAAAGCGATCCTACACACGTTAATAGCTTCATCTCTGGCGTTAGTGGCAATGCCGTCTTTGGCCGCTGATAATGTGGAATTGAGAATGTCATGGTGGGGCGGCAACAGCCGTCACCAACAGACGCTCAAGGCCATTGAAGAGTTCCATAAGCAGCACCCAAACATCACCGTGAAAGCGGAATACACTGGCTGGGATGGTCACCTGTCTCGTCTGACAACACAGATCGCTGGTAATACCGAGCCAGACGTGATGCAGACCAACTGGAACTGGCTGCCGATTTTCTCTAAAAACGGCGATGGTTTTTACGATCTGAACAAAGTGAAAGATTCTCTGGATCTGACCCAGTTCGAAACCAAAGAGCTGCAAAACACCACGGTCAACGGCAAACTGAACGGTATTCCAATTTCCGTTACGGCTCGCGTGTTCTATTTCAACACCGAAAGCTGGAAAAAAGCCGGTCTGGAATATCCGAAAACGTGGGACGAGTTGCTGAACGCCGGTAAAGTGTTCAAAGAAAAACTGGGCGACCAATACTATCCTATCGTGTTGGAACATCAGGATTCTCTGGCGCTGCTGAACTCTTATATGGTTCAGAAATACAACATTCCAGCGATTGATGTAAAAGCTCAAAAATTCGCCTACAGCGATGCGCAATGGGCTGAATTCTTTGGCATGTATAAGAAATTGATCGACAGCCATGTCATGCCTGATGCGAAATACTACGCCTCTTTCGGCAAGAGCAACATGTATGAAATGAAGCCATGGATCACAGGCGAATGGTCTGGTACTTACATGTGGAACTCCACCATTACCAAGTACTCTGACAACCTGCAACCACCAGCAAAACTGGAATTGGGTAGCTACCCAATGCTGCCAGGTGCGAAAGATGCCGGCTTGTTCTTCAAACCTGCACAGATGCTGTCTATCGGTAAATCGACTAAGTATCCTAAAGAATCTGCTCAGTTGATCAACTTCCTGCTGAACAGCAAAGAAGGTGCTCAGGCTCTGGGTCTGGAACGTGGTGTTCCGTTGAGTAAAGCGGCTGTTGCTCAGCTGACTGCTGATGGCGTCATCAAAGACGATGCACCAGCGGTTGCCGGGTTAAAACTGGCGCTGTCTCTGCCGCATGAAGTTGCTGTTTCCCCTTATTTCGATGACCCGCAAATCGTTTCTCTGTTTGGTGATACCATCCAGTCTATCGATTACGGTCAGAAATCTGTGGAAGATGCTGCGAAATACTTCCAGCGTCAATCTGAGCGTATTCTGAAACGCGCAATGAAATAATGTTGTACCCGTTTTAGACTGTAATTCATCCCTGCCGCACTGACGGCAGGGATTTTTCATTTAAATTAAAACAACCACGATATTCAATTCGATCTCCCTCACAATTTGAAACCCCATTTTACTTTTTCTTACCCAAGACGATCTCGATCACAGAACGTAGTTTAATAATAAATAAAATAGAACTTGTCCCAAAAAGCATAATGCGTGTTTTTTATTAGAGATATCCTAACCAATAGGGAATATAACAATGAAAGTTAAATTACTAGCTCTGGCAGTTACGTCATTAATTAGTGTGAATACAATGGCTGTGACAATTGATTACCGTCATGAAATGAAAGACACCCCGAAAGCCGAACATAAAGATCGTCTTTCAATATCACACCGTTTTGCTAATGGTTTTGGTTTGTCTGTTGAAGCTAAATGGGCACAATCGGGTAAAGACAGTAAACCTAACAAACCCTTTAATGAAACCGTCAGTAACGGTACAGAAGTTGTTGCCAGCTATGTTTACAACATCAACAAAACCTTCTCTCTGGAACCAGGTTTCTCTTTAGATTCAAACTCTACTTCCAACAACTACCGCCCATACCTGCGCGGTAAAGTCAATATCACTGACGATCTATCCACTTCTCTGCGCTACCGCCCATACTACAAGCGTAATAGCGATAAAATCGGCAGCTCTTCATCAACACAAGAGAATGGTTATAACCTGACTGCTGTTGTTAGCTATAAATTCCTGAAAGACTTCCAGGTTGATTATGAGCTGGATTACAAAAAAGCGAATAAAGCAGGTCAGTACCAATACGACAATGAAACATATAATTTCGATCACGATGTAAAATTGTCCTACAAATTGGATAAAAACTGGAAGCCTTATATGGCTGTAGGTAACGTTGCAGAATCTGGTACTACAGACCATCGTCAAACCCGTTACCGTGTTGGTGTGCAATACAGCTTCTAATAACGGTCTTATTATTTAAATAAGCGTTATGAGGTAGCAAAAGGGATGTTAGTGTTAATGGATTCACCGGTTTTATTTTTATCATTAACATCCCTTTATTAAGATGTCCGTCGTAAATTAGCAGGTTAGTTACGTTTCGTTGTTACATGTGGTGTCGTTAAATGCGATTTAGCTACATACGTTTTAGCTGTTGGAATTGCTGTGTCTGATTTACCCTCTTCGTGTATGAATGTTATTTCTTTATTAAAATTTGCGGTTCAGGGTGGTCATTTTTTCTCCGATGTGATGGCTACCCTATTTTTTTACCACCGCCCAACGATTTCTCCCCTCCTTCCCTTTGTCAGGTGATCTATCATGATTGTTCGTTCTCTGCTTGTCGGGGCCATTATGATGTCTGTAAATGGATTCAGTTACGCCCAACCTGTTTTTCCTGTCTGGCCACACGGTGAAGCGCCAGGAGCCTCTTCGTCAACGGTACAGCCACAAGTGGTCGAACGCAGTAAAGATCCTTCTCTCCCCGATCGGGCAGCAACCGGTATTCGCAGCCCCGAAATTACCGTTTATCCCGCAGAGAAGCCTAATGGCATGGCATTGCTCATCACGCCCGGCGGTTCTTACCAACGCGTCGTGTTGGATAAGGAAGGCAGCGATCTGGCCCCTTTCTTTAATCAGCAGGGATATACGCTTTTCGTGATGACCTACCGTATGCCCGGTGAAGGCCATAAAGAAGGCGCTGACGCCCCATTGGCCGATGCGCAGCGAGCCATCAGAACACTAAGAGCCAACGCTGAGAAATGGCACATTAATCCACAGCGCATCGGTATTATGGGATTCTCCGCCGGTGGTCATGTTGCTGCCAGCCTTGGAACCCGTTTTGCGCAATCCGTTTACCCTGCGATGGATGCGATTGATAGCGTAAGTGCACGTCCTGACTTTATGGTGCTGATGTACCCCGTAATTTCGATGCAGGCGGATATTGCGCATGCAGGCTCGCGCAAACAGTTAATCGGCGAACAGCCGACGGAAGCGCAGGTGCTACGTTACTCTCCAGAGAAACAGGTTACCGCGCAAACGCCCCCTACGTTTCTGGTGCATGCGGTTGACGATCCATCAGTGTCGGTTGATAACAGTCTGGTGATGTTCAGCGCGCTGCGGGCAAAACAGATTCCGGTTGAAATGCATCTCTTTGAGAAAGGTAAGCACGGTTTCGGCCTGCGCGGTACCAAAGGGCTGCCCGCCGCTGCCTGGCCTCAACTGCTGGACAACTGGCTACGTGTTTTACCGGTAAACAACGAACAGCCGAAAGCCGCGCCATAAAAGGCGTCACACACTCTAGCCGAAATAAATCGTTACGCCGTCACCGCTTCCGCAGGCAGGAATAATCTCTTATACTGTATAAAATAACAGTTTTATTTGAGACGTTTCATGACTGCGGAAGGACACCTGCTGTTTTCTGTTGCCTGCGCGATTCTGGCTAAAAAAGTTGAGCTATCGCCAGCGCTGGCTACCGGAGACTGGTGGCACATTATCCCCGGTGCACTCCTTACTGCGCTACTGCCCGATATCGACCACCCCAAGTCCGTCCTCGGGCAGCGCCTGAAGTGGCTTTCCGCGCCTATTGCCCGCCTCTTTGGTCATCGTGGATTTACCCACAGCCTTCTTGCCATCGTCGCCGGTATTTTCTTTATCCAGACGCGCCTACCGCCAGATTGGCCGATTCCGACGGATGCCTACCATGCCATGATCGTCGGTTATCTGAGCCACATTCTTGCCGATATGCTGACACCCTCCGGCGTTCCTCTGCTCTGGCCCTGTCGCTGGCGTTTCCGCTTACCGCTCTTAAACAGCCAAAAAGGCAATCAACTAGAGCGCTTCCTGTGTATTGTCTGTATCGGTTTTTCACTGTATCAACCGCAGAAGAATTTAAATTGCTGCACCTACGAGCAGTCATTTCGCTTTTTGCAATCCGCGCAAACCTACCTCTTCCAATACGTGAAATAACCGCGTTGCCTGGTGGCGGACATATCTCTGTAACATGATGGCAAAAGACCTGCTATCCTGTGCGCGTTTGTTATTTTTTATCGCAAAAAATCACACTGCCCCTACCGACTTACGCTGCCGTGCTGGGTTGCGGGCAATGTGGCACGATTCACTGATAGGGAGCAAAGCCGGATGAATTTTCCGCTACTCATAAATATTCTGCTATTTGTCGTATTACTACTCGGGCTTGGTTACGCCAACCGTAATGCCTCCTGGAGTCTGGCAAAGAAAGTGTTGCTGGGTTTGGTTGTCGGGGTGTTGTTTGGCCTGGCGCTGCATCTGATTTATGGCGGAGACAACCCGGTCATTAAGCAGTCCATCTCATGGTTTAATATCGTCGGTAATGGCTATGTGCAGCTGTTACAGATGATCGTCATGCCGCTGGTCTTTATCTCCATCCTGAATTCCGTTGCCAAGCTGCATAATGCGTCGTCATTAGGGAAAATCAGTCTATTAACCCTTTCCACCCTATTGATCACCACGCTGATTTCTGCGCTGGTCGGCGTCTTTGTGACTAACCTGTTTGGCCTGACGGCGACCGGGCTGGTACAAGGTGCGCAGGAAACCGCGCGATTAACGGCGATTGAAAACAACTATGCGGGTAAAGTTGCAGACCTTAACGTGCCTCAACTTATCCTGTCATTCATTCCTAAAAACCCGTTTGCTGAGCTGACTGGCGCGAACCCGACATCCATCATCAGCATCGTCGTCTTCGCGGCGTTCCTGGGCGTTGCGGCTCTGCAACTGCTGAAAGATGACGCGGTGAAAGGCGAGCGTGTGTTAACCGCCATTGACACGCTGCAATCCTGGGTGATGAAACTCGTTCGTCTGGTGATGAAATTGACCCCTTACGGCGTCATGGCGTTAATGACCAAAATGGTCGCCAGTTCTAACCTGCAAGACATCCTCAAGCTGGGCAGCTTTGTTGTCGCCTCCTATCTGGGGCTGGCGATTATGTTCGGGGTCCATGCACTGATTCTGTCTTTCACTGGTATCAATCCAGCACGTTTTTACCGCAAAGTCTGGCCGGTGCTGACGTTCGCGTTTACCAGCCGTTCCAGCGCGGCGACGATCCCACTCAGCATTGAGGCACAAACGCGCCGTATTGGCGTGCCGCAATCTATCGCCAGCTTTGCCGCGTCTTTCGGTACAACCATAGGTCAGAACGGCTGTGCGGGGCTTTACCCAGCCATGTTGGCCGTCATGGTCGCCCCAACGGTCGGCATTAACCCGTTGGATCCAGTCTGGATCGCAACGCTGGTCGGTATCGTCACCATCAGTTCCGCTGGCGTAGCCGGTGTGGGCGGCGGCGCGACCTTTGCCGCGTTAATCGTCCTGCCTGCAATGGGGCTGCCGGTAACCCTGGTTGCGCTGCTGATTTCCATTGAGCCGCTTATCGATATGGGCCGTACGGCACTTAACGTCAGCGGTTCGATGACAGCCGGTACCGTCACCAGTCAGTTGATGAAGCAGACAGATAAAACGGTTTTCAATGCGCAGGATGACGCTGAATTGACACACCGCTAGGCCACGTTTGTCATACAAAAGAAAACGCCGACGGCTGATGCTGTCGGCGTTTTTTTATGACGGACATCCTGGTTCGTCACCCTACGGGCCGTTGCTATACAACGTTGAAAAACGTTCCCTACGTTTTTTATGACACTTTTCTAATGACGATATTGTACAGTCAGGTGACTTAACGCTGTGGGTTAGTGTCGTAAGCCTGACAGCTCTGGAAGCCTTTATTGAGAACATGTCCCGTGTCGTTGTAACTCACAAAATAGTTCTGCGCGGTGCCATCGCGATTTTTCAGCAGATAATCGCTACAGGTTCCTTTGGCATTCACCAGACGTTTTTCGGTACCGCCACTCCCGGCAATTTGGTGAACCTGCTGCTTCGTCATTCCCACTTTCACATCTTTCACCACGGGCTCATTGACATAACTTTCTGCTTTGTTATAAGCCGAACATCCCGCCAGCATGACAGCACCCGCTGCCGCAATACATACCAGTAATCTGTTATTCTTCATTTCATCACCTCATTATTATGGGTCACCCTAAGGCTAGTAGGCAGCGACCACTTTTTCAAATCATAACGCGGGTATGTAACATATTGGTCGATAGTCAAAACCGGTTATCTATAAGGAAAATGACTACCTGACAGCTTGTTCTTTTTCTTCACACCAATTCGTTTTACACTCAGGTAATCGTAATAATTCTTTTGCAGTATCAATAAGTTCAGGAGGGAGATGGCATGTCATTACAAAACGACATTATCCGTGCGTTGGGAGTGAAAAGCAGCATCGATGCAGCACAGGAAATCCGCGTTAGCGTTGATTTTTTAAAGAATTATCTGAATGCTCACCCGTTCGTTACGTCGTTAGTTTTGGGCATCAGCGGCGGTCAGGATTCCACGCTGACCGGCAAATTGTGTCAGACGGCTATCACGGAATTACGCAATGAAACGGGGAACGCGCGCTATCAGTTCATCGCCGTTCGACTGCCTTACGGCGTACAAGCGGATGAAGCCGACTGTCAGGACGCCATCGCCTTTATCCAACCGGACCGCGTGTTGACCGTCAACATCAAGCCCGCCATCGAAGCCAGCGAAGCCACCTTGCACGCCATTGGCGTAGAGCTGTCCGATTTTGTCAAAGGCAACGAAAAAGCCAGAGAGCGGATGAAAGCGCAGTACAGTATTGCGGGGATGAACGCTGGGCTGGTGGTCGGTACCGATCATGCGGCAGAGGCGGTAACGGGCTTCTTCACCAAATACGGTGATGGCGGTACTGATATCAACCCAATTTTCCGACTGAACAAGCGTCAGGGCAAAGCGCTACTGCGTGAACTGGGTTGCCCTTCTCATCTTTATACAAAAGCCCCTACCGCCGATCTGGAAGACAATCGACCGTCCCTCCCCGACGAGGTTGCGCTAGGCGTCACCTATGAAAAGATCGACGACTATCTGGAAGGCAAACAGGTCGATGCGAAGGATGCCGCCACTATTGAAAACTGGTATCGCAAAACCGAGCACAAGCGCCGTCCGCCGATTACCGTTTTTGATGATTTTTGGCGGTAAACCATCACGGTAAGCACCACCGGACGCGGATGACAGCGTCCGGTTTGCCCTTGGTTTTTTCTGCACAGGCAATTTGAAGGATGACAGGAATAAAGATGACGCCACAACGCGCCACACTCACGGGCTTGCTGGCCATCATGCTATGGAGCACCTCCGTCGGGCTGATCCGCAGCTTGACAGAAGCGCTTGGCCCCATCGGCGGCACGGCGATGATTTATTCCACCAGCACACTCTGCCTACTGGCTTTTTATGGTCTTCCCCGCATTACAACGTTGCCCCGCGTTTATTTGTTCGCAGGCGGTGCAATGTTTGTCTGCTATGAGATTTTTCTGTCGCTCTCCATCGGGTTAGCGGATAGCCGCATGCAGGCGATAGAAATAGGGATGATTAACTATTTGTGGCCCAGCTTGACCATTTTCTTCTCACTTTTTATCAATCAGCAGAAAAGCCGTTTTCTGCTCTGGCCGGGTCTTGCACTCTCGCTGGGCGGCATTGTGTGGATTATGAAAGGCGACAACAACTGGACGCCAGCACTCCTATGGAACAACATTCTTGCCAACCCACTCGCCTACAGTCTGGCGTTTTCTGCGGCTTTGACCTGGGCGCTCTACTGCAATATCACCAAACGTTACGGACAGGGAAAAAGCGGCGTATCGTTGTTCTTTTTCATCACATCCCTCGTGCTATGGATAAAATATGCCTTGAGCGCTGAAAGCGCCATTTCATTCACGTTACCCAGTTCACTGCAACTGCTCTTTATGGGCGCCTCAACGGCTCTGGCCTATTCTGCCTGGAATGCCGGCATTCAGCATGGCAATCTGACGCTGCTGGCAACCGCCTCCTACTTTACGCCCGTGCTTTCCACCTTGCTGGCCGCGATCTGGCTCAACATCACGCCCGCTATTTCATTCTGGCAAGGCGTCGCCATGGTCACCGCTGGCTCACTACTCTGCTGGTATGCGACGCGTTCTTCTACTGGTTGAAGGCTGTATCACCCTGATGTGCGATCGCGCTTCCAGGTCAATAAAACCCTAATCTGCGCACGGTCACATTCTTCGCGCTAACCTGTTATAGTCACCTGCACATTTCGTTACCTAAAAAAAGTCACACATGTTAAGGCGTTTCTTTTCTTACTATTCCCCTTACAAAGGGTTATTCGTCCTCGATTTCGGCTGTGCCATTATCGCTGGGCTGCTTGAGTTAGGGTTCCCGATGGCGATTAAAGCGTTCATCGACAAGCTGCTACCGGCTCAGGACTGGTCGCTGATCCTGTTAGCGTCGGTGGCGTTATTGGCGGTCTATTTGCTGAATACCGCGCTGATGGCCATCGTCAACTATTGGGGACATGCACTGGGTGTGGGTATTGAAACCGATATGCGGCGGCAGGCCTTTGAGCACCTGCAAAATTTGCCGTTCCGTTACTACGACAATATGAAGACCGGGCATATCATCACCCACGTCACCAAAGATCTGGAGGAAGTCGGGGAAATCGCCCACCACGGCCCGGAAGACCTCTTTCTCGCGATCATGACGTTTATCGGTGCCTTCATCCTGATGGCAACCGTTCACCTGAATCTGGCGCTGTTGACGATCATTATCGTGCCTTTTATGACGTATCTCGTCAGCCGTTATGGCGCCCGCATGACGGAGACATGGCGTCAGCTCTTCGGTCAGGTTGGTAACTTCAACGCCCGCATTGAAGAGAGTGTTGGGGGCATTCGCGTCGTGAAAGCGTTTGCTAATGAGGCACATGAGAAGAAACTGTTCTCCCACGATAACGAAAACTACCGTCGAACCAAATTACAAGCCTATCGCATCATGACCGCCAGCATGACGCTCAGCTACCTCAGCACGCGTCTGATACAGCTTATTGTGATGCTGGCAGGTATTTGGTATGTCATTCAGGGAGAACTCAGCTACGGCGGTTTTATCGGCTTCCTGCTGCTAATTGAAGTGTTCTTCCGCCCGGTAGCCAAGATTACTTCGGTGCTGGAAAGTTACCCCAAAGGCATTGCAGGCTTTAAACGCTTTACCCAATTGCTCGATACCGTTCCTGAGATTACCGATGCTCCCGATGCGCGCGATGCCGGGCCGTTGAAAGGTGATATCCGGTTCAATCAGGTGAGCTTTGGCTATTCAGCCGAGCGCCCTATTCTCCGTAATATCGATCTATCGATTCGCGCCGGGGAAACCGTGGCATTTGTCGGCCCATCCGGCGCAGGTAAAACCACGCTTTGTTCTCTGCTTCCCCGCTTCTACGATTTAACCCGCGGAGCCATCACCATTGACGGCACGGATATCCGCCAGATGACACAGGCGTCGCTACGTAGCCAAATTGGCATCGTACAGCAGGATGTCTTCCTGTTCGGCGGCACCATTCGTGAAAATATCGCCTACGGCAAACTGGATGCCAGCGATGACGACATCATGGACGCAGCGCGACGCGCACGGTTAGATGAACTGATCGAGAATCTGCCCGATGGGCTGGATACCGTGGTGGGTGAGCGCGGCGTTAAACTGTCGGGCGGGCAAAAACAGCGTTTGTCTATTGCGCGCATCTTCCTGAAAAACCCGCCGATTCTGATTCTTGACGAAGCCACATCCGCGCTGGATACGGCAACGGAGCAGGCAATACAACAGTCGCTCAGCGAACTTTCCGCAGGGCGTACCACACTGGTCATTGCTCACCGGTTGGCAACCATACAGAATGCCGGGCGCATTGTGGTGGTAGATAACGGCACCATCATTGAGCAAGGTAGTCATCAGGTACTATTAGAACAAAGCGGCATCTATGCCCGGTTACATCAGGCACAGTTCGGTCAGGCCTGATTTTTCTCTTCCTTCGGCGAGGTTTACCCTCGCCTTTTTCTTTCCGTTTTTCTCTCTCTGCCTTTTGCGCATAGATGTGACTTCAGTGGTTCCCCTTGCAATAAATTGCATTTAAAATACATCTATTATGATTTCATCAGGACATGTCGCACATGGCGAGAAAGCCCCTGGGAAAATACCGACAGCGGGAGATCCGTACCGTCGGATTGATGATCGAGTTGTATGAAAAGCATCATCCTGAAACTGGTGATAACGTGCAGTATAAAGACTTAGTCAACTACGCCATCAAGCGTCTGGAACGCTGTCATTTCGGTGAAGATAAACCCGCCTGCAAGCATTGCCCTATCCACTGCTATCAACCCGCCAGACGCGAGGCGATAAAAGCGATTATGCGCTGGTCAGGGCCACGGATGCTGTTACGTCACCCAATTCTGGCAATACGCCACTTGATTGACGATCATCGACCAGTGCCGGATTATCCAAAAAAAGAAACCGCGTCAAAAACGCCAACCGAGCGGGCAACCCGCTTAGCCGCACAGCAAACTGCCCCCGCGGATACCGACCCAACGTTGAAAGAGATAAAATGAAGACGAATTCAATAGGAAAAGGCCGCTTGCGCGGCCTTTTTGGGTGACACGATTACTCTTTGGGAGAGGCGTTCTCTACCCTGCTTTTTAGCTTTTGCCCCGGACGGAACGTGACCACACGGCGCGCCGTAATCGGAATATCTTCGCCAGTTTTTGGGTTACGTCCCGGACGTTGGTTCTTGTCTCGCAAATCAAAATTGCCAAAACCTGACAACTTGACCTGCTCGCCATTTTCCAAAGCGCGACGAACTTCTTCAAAAAACAGCTCGACTAGCTCTTTGGCATCCCGTTTGCTCAGCCCGAGCTTCTCAAACAGGTATTCTGACATTTCAGCTTTAGTAAGCGCCATAGGTTCAATCCCTCAAGGATGCTTGGAATCGCTGTTTTAATGCTGCTACGCATTCTGCAACGGTAGCGGCAATTTCCTCTTCTGCCAGTGTACGCGTGGTATCTTGCAGGGTCAGACTGATAGCCAGACTCTTATAACCTTCCGCTACGCCCTTCCCTCGGTACACGTCGAATAAGTTTACGCCAACTAACTGATTTGCGCCAACTTTCTTACACTCGGCCAAAATATCTCCTGCGGGGACATTTTCAGCGACCACAACGGCAATATCACGACGGTTCGCTGGGAAGCGGGAAACCTCGCTCGCCTCAGGCAATACGCGGTCTGCAACCTTGTCCCACAACAGTTCGAACACCACGGTGCGCCCGTTAAGATCCAACTTGCGCTCCAGTTCTGGATGAATAACGCCAATAAATCCAATACGTTCGTCGCCCAGATAAATAGCAGCACTTTGTCCCGGATGCAATGCCGGATTATTTTCGGCTTTGAATTCGATTTCAGACAGTTTGCCCGTCAATGCCAGTACCGCTTCCAAATCGCCTTTTAAATCATAGAAGTCAACAGCCTGACGCGCCAGATCCCAATGCTCTTCATAGCGAGTGCCGGTAATGACCCCCGCCAGCATCAGATCCTGACGAATACCCAGGTCAGCACTGCTGTCCGGTACAAAACGCAGGCCGCTTTCAAACAGACGCAGACGACTTTGCTGACGGTTTTGGTTATACACCGCCGCGCTCAGCAAGCCACTCCACAGCGACAAACGCATCACCGACATCTCTGCGGAGATGGGGCTCGGCAAACTCAACGACGCTTCATCAGGGTGGATTAATCCCTGAATTTTCGGGTCAACAAAACTGTAAGTAATTGCTTCCTGATAACCGTGATCGACTAATAAGGTCTTCACACGCTTCAATGACAATGACGCTTCGCGATGCGCAGTCATGACCAACGGTGCCTGAGTCGGAATATTCGGAATGTTGTTGTAGCCGTAAATACGCGCGACTTCTTCAACCAAATCCTCTTCAATTTCCATGTCGAAACGCCAGCTCGGTGCCGTCGCTTGCCAACCTGCGTCGGTTTTCACGACGTTACAGCCCAGACGTTGCAGGATATCGCTAACCTGCTCATCAGCAATCACATGTCCAATCAGACGATCCAGCTTCTCACGACGCAACGTAATCGTTGCACGCGTCGGCAGGTCTGCTTCGCTGGTCACATCAACGACCGGGCCCGCTTCACCACCACAGATATCGATCAGTAAACGAGTCGCGCGCTCAATGGCTTTGTGCTGCAACGCCGGATCGACGCCACGCTCGTAGCGATGAGAAGCATCGGTGTGCAAACCGTGACGACGTGCGCGTCCGGTAATCGACAGCGGATTAAAATAAGCACATTCCAGCAGGACGTTTTGCGTAGCGTCATTGACGCCAGAATGCTCGCCGCCAAAGATGCCGCCCATCGCCAGTGCGCTCTGCTGGTCAGCGATAACCAGCGTATCTGCATTCAGTTTGGCTTCGTTGCCATCCAGCAGCGTCAGCGCTTCGCCCTCTTTCGCCATCCGCACGATGATGCCGCCATTGAGGCGGTCAAGATCGAATGCGTGCATCGGCTGGCCGAGTTCCAGCAGGACGTAGTTCGTCACGTCAACAACCGGATCGATAGAGCGAATACCACAGCGGCGCAGCTTTTCACGCATCCACAGCGGCGTTGCTGCCTTAACATTGATGCCTTTCACCACACGGCCTAAGTAACGCGGGCATGCCTGCGGCGCATCAACCTGAATCGGGAACGTATCCTGAATCGTTGCGGTAACGGGCTCAATCGCCGGTTCATTCAACGCCAACTGGTTCAACACGGCCACATCACGCGCCACGCCGATGATACCAAGGCAATCAGCACGGTTTGGCGTCACGCTGATTTCAATCGCGTTGTCATCCAGCTTCAGATAGTCACGAATATCTGTGCCAATCGGCGCATCTGCTGGCAGTTCGATAATGCCATCGTGATCGTCGGAAATACCCAATTCGGAAAATGAGCACAGCATGCCTTCAGACGGCTCGCCACGCAGTTTGGCCGCTTTAATTTTGAAATCGCCCGGCAACACGGCACCTACCGTCGCCACCGCCACCTTCAGGCCCTGACGACAGTTCGGTGCGCCGCACACGATGTCCAGCAGGCGATCGCAGCCTACGTTGACTTTCGTTACACGCAGTTTGTCTGCATTAGGGTGTTGCCCACATTCAACCACTTCACCGACAACCACACCGTGGAATGCACCAGCAACCGGCTCAACGCCATCCACTTCCAGCCCTGCCATCGTGATTTGCTCGGATAGCGTTTCACTATCAACCGCCGGGTTTACCCACTCGCGTAACCAGAGTTCACTGAATTTCATGATGTATACCCGCCTTACTTAAACTGTTTGAGGAAACGCAGATCGTTTTCGAAGAATGCACGCAGATCGGTCACGCCATAGCGCAGCATCGTCAGGCGCTCCATACCCATACCGAACGCGAAGCCGGAATACACTTCCGGATCGATACCGACATTACGCAGGACGTTCGGGTGCACCATTCCGCAACCCAGGACTTCCAACCATTTGCCGTTTTTACCCATCACATCCACTTCAGCGGACGGCTCGGTAAACGGGAAATAAGACGGACGGAAGCGAACCTGCAAATCTTCCTCAAAGAAATTACGCAGGAAATCATGCAGCGTACCTTTCAGGTTGGTGAAGCTGATGTCTTTATCGACGATCAACCCTTCCATCTGATGGAACATTGGCGTGTGGGTCTGATCGTAATCGTTACGATAAACACGGCCTGGCGCAATGATACGAATAGGCGGCTGCTGCTTTTCCATCGTACGAATCTGCACGCCAGACGTCTGCGTACGCAGCAGGCGTGTCGCATCGAACCAGAACGTGTCGTGGTCAGCTCGCGCAGGGTGATGCCCTGGGATATTCAGCGCATCAAAGTTGTGATAGTCGTCTTCGATTTCTGGTCCGGTTACAACGGAGAAACCCAGCTCGCCGAAAAAGGTTTCGATGCGATCGATAGTGCGCGTCACTGGATGCAAGCCACCATTTTCAATCGTGCGGCCCGGCAGCGAGACATCGATGGTTTCTTGCGCCAGACGCGCATTCAACTCGGCGGATTCCAGCGTTTGCTTACGGGCGTTCAGCGCGTCCTGAACGTCTTGCTTCGCCTGGTTAATGACAGCACCGGCAGCAGGGCGTTCTTCAGCCGGCAACTCGCGCAGCGAGGTCATCTGAAGGGTTAAGTGACCTTTTTTACCCAGATATTCGACACGCACATTTTCCAGTGCGGTAACATCCTGGGCCTCTTCTATAGCTGTTCTGGCTTTAGCAACCAGCTCTGCGAGATGTGGCATTGTGTTCCTCTTTTTCTGCCTAAGTGGCCAACGGTCATGATTGAAGAATATCGTTTTACTAAAGCGATAAATATTACTAAAAACAATAGCAAAAACCGATTGTCGTAAACAAAAAAGCCTCCCTAAGGGAGGCTTAAGCGCTACTTTTCGTTTCTTTTCTTACGCGCAAAGCCCCCTGAGTTCAGGTGCTAAAGTAAAAAAAGAAACGGAAAATAGCAGCATTCATGCTTGCGTTACCTTGTTTTAAAAGTCAACGTTTTGAGAATCACAAGAAGCCTTGTGAATAAAAAAGTGTTGAGAAAAATAAAAAATCTGTGACGTTGGACGAAAAGAGGGAGCCAAAGCTCCCTCTCTCAACTGACTTACGCCAGTGCTGCTTTCGCTTTTTCGACCAGAGCGCTGAACGCTAATTTGTCGAATACAGCGATATCAGCCAGAATCTTACGGTCAATTTCAACAGAGGCTTTTTTCAGGCCGTTGATGAATTTGCTGTAAGACAAGCCATTTTGACGGGCTGCTGCATTGATACGTGCAATCCACAGCTGACGGAATTGACGTTTACGTTGACGACGGTCGCGGTAAGCGTACTGACCAGCTTTGATTACTGCCTGGAAGGCAACACGATAAACGCGCGAACGGGCACCGTAGTAACCTTTCGCTTGTTTCAGTATTTTCTTGTGACGTGCACGGGCAACTACACCACGTTTTACGCGAGCCATATGCTCTCTCCTAAAGTCTTATTCTGAATTAAAAAAAGGTTACTTATGCGTACGGCAGACATGCGACAACCAGGCCCAGATCTCCTTTGGAGACCATGCCTTTCGGACGCAGATGACGTTTACGTTTAGTCGACTTTTTGGTCAGAATATGACGCAGGTTGGCATGCTTACGCTTGAAACCACCACCGGCAGTTTTTTTGAAGCGTTTAGCGGCGCCGCGTACTGTTTTAATCTTTGGCATTTTTATTTCCACTTCGCATTGTTAATAAAACGAATCAGATAAGGCGAACAAAACCGCACAGTTTTTTGCTTAACGCAAAATAAAAGCAGCGCGGTTCTGTTACTTGAGTGCCTTACTGTTTCTTCTTCGGTGCTAGCACCATGATCATCTGACGGCCTTCGATCTTCGTTGGGAAGGATTCGACGACAGCCAGTTCACTCAGATCGTCACGAACGCGGTTAAGCACTTCGATACCAATCTGTTGGTGCGCCATTTCACGACCGCGGAAACGCAGTGTGATTTTGGCTTTGTCACCATCTTCCAGAAAGCGAACCAGGTTGCGTAGTTTGACCTGATAGTCGCCATCATCGGTACCAGGTCGGAATTTGATTTCCTTGACCTGAATAACTTTTTGCTTCTTCTTCTGTTCCTTTGTGGCCTTACTCTTCTCATAGAGGAACTTGCCGTAATCCATGATTCGGCAAACCGGCGGCTCGGCGTTCGGACTGATTTCAACTAAATCAACACCTGCTTCCTCGGCTTTTTCTAATGCTTCATTCAGACTGACAATGCCAAGCTGTTCGCCTTCGACGCCTGTCAGGCGTACCTCATGTGCGCGAATTTCTCTGTTGATGCGATTAGGACGCGCCGGTTGAACTCGTTTTCCGCCTTTAATACCTTATTCCTCCAATTGATGAAGACTACGGCTGCGAATCTCTTGCTGCAGCTTACTGATGACTTCACTGACATCCAGACTCCCCAGGTCTTTACCGCGACGAGTACGGACAGCAACTTTTCCTGCCTCAACTTCTTTGTCGCCACAAACCAGCATATAGGGAACACGCCGTAAAGTGTGCTCGCGGATTTTAAAGCCTATCTTCTCATTTCTCAAGTCTGCTTTTACGCGAATGCCCGCTTCTTGCAATTTTCGGGTCAATTCGTTGACATAGTCAGACTGGGTATCGGTGATATTCATAATCACCACTTGAACCGGAGCTAACCAAGTTGGGAAGAAACCGGCGAATTCTTCGGTCAAAATACCGATGAAGCGCTCCATTGATCCCAAAATAGCCCGGTGAATCATAACCGGCACCTGACGTTCGTTGCTTTCACCAACGTAAGACGCATTCAGGCGACCCGGTAATGAAAAGTCGAGTTGCACCGTACCACACTGCCACGCACGATCCAAACAGTCATGCAGGGTAAATTCAATTTTTGGACCGTAGAACGCCCCTTCACCCGGCTGATAGTCAAATTCGATGTTATTTTCAGTCAACGCTGCGGCCAAGTCGGCTTCAGCGCGATCCCACATCTCATCGCTACCGATACGTTTTTCAGGACGCGTAGACAGTTTCACCACGATTTTTTCAAAACCGAAGGTGCTGTACATGTCATACACCATCTTGATGCAGCTGTTCACTTCATCACGAACCTGCTCTTCCGTACAGAAGATGTGCGCATCGTCCTGAGTAAAGCCACGCACGCGCATTAAACCATGCAGAGAGCCAGATGGTTCATTACGGTGACAGCTACCGAACTCGGCCATACGCAGCGGCAGATCGCGGTATGATTTCAATCCCTGATTGAAAATCTGTACGTGACCCGGGCAGTTCATCGGCTTGATGCAGTATTCACGGTTTTCTGATGAGGTCGTGAACATCGCTTCTTTGTAGTTTTCCCAGTGACCGGTTTTTTCCCACATCACGCGATCCATCATGAATGGACCTTTGACTTCCTGATACTGGTACGACTTCAGCTTCATGCGCACAAAGGCTTCCAGCTCGCGGAAGATCGTCCAACCGTCATTGTGCCAGAACACCATACCCGGCGCTTCTTCCTGCATGTGATACAGGTCCAGCTGTTTGCCGATTTTGCGATGGTCACGCTTCGCCGCTTCTTCCAGACGTTGCAGATAAGAAGCCAACTGCTTTTTGTCCGCCCACGCTGTGCCGTAAATACGTTGCAGCATTTTGTTTTTGCTGTCGCCACGCCAGTAAGCGCCCGACGTTTTCTGCAATTTGAAATGGTGGCAGAAACGCATATTCGGTACGTGCGGGCCGCGGCACATATCGATGTATTCTTCATGGTGATACAGACCCGGACGATCATCGCGGCTGATGTTCTCATCCAGAATCGCCATTTTGTAGGTCTCACCGCGCGCAGCGAACGCATCGCGCGCTTCCTGCCAACTGACTTTTTTCTTAATGACGTCATAGTCAGTGTCAGAAAGCTCGTGCATACGCTTTTCGAGCAGCTCAATATCTTCCTGAGTCAGGGTACGGTCGATATCTACGTCGTAGTAAAAACCGTTATCGATAACCGGACCAATCGCCATTTTGGTATCTGGCCACAGTTGCTTGATCGCATGACCCAATAAGTGCGCACAGGAGTGGCGAATAATTTCCAGACCCGCTTCATCTTTGGCAGTGATGATAGCTAACTGCGCATCGGTATCGATTTTATCGCTGGCATCAACCAGCTCGCCATTGACGCGTCCGGCGATACAGGCTTTTGCCAGACCGGGACCAATATCAAGTGCAACATCCAGGGGAGAAACGGCGTGGTCGTAATGACGCTGACTTCCATCAGGAAGGGTGATAACTGGCATTATAATTCCCTTATTTACAGTGGTGAGCCACACGAAAGCTCACATGCAAAAAATCGTCTATCAATTGAAAATCAAAAGTGTTAACCGTGCTATTTCTCTGTACTCTGTGAAATATATACACATGGTGCACACGACTAAAGGCGTGCACTAGCGTGACATGGATAACGTCGGGGACAATAATACACCTTATAAGTGGTGTATTAAAGCTGGATGGGTAGCCTGGACATCGTTACCGTATGATGAACAGGCCACGGGCATGTTTACTGTGTTTGCGTCGACTTCAGCGCCGCGTTATTTTTACGGGAAAGTCTGAAACCCAGCCAAATAACGGCAATCCAGAATGGAATTAAAATGACCGAAATGCGAATACCCGGCGACAGCAGCATAATCACCAAAATCCCCGCCAAAAACGCCAGACACAGGTAGTTGCCCCACGGATACCAGAAGGCTTTGAAGGCAGGAACAATGCCCTTCGCCATCATCGCCTGACGGAAACGCAGATGTGCAAAGCAGATCATGATCCAGTTAATCACCAGCGTCGACACCACCAGCGCCATCAACAGCTCAAACGCTTTGCCTGGCATCAGGTAGTTGATTGCTACACCGAACGATGTCGCTAAGGCTGACAACGCAATAGAGCGGACAGGTACACCGCGTCCGTTAACCTTCGCGAGAGATTTCGGCGCATTCCCCTGCTTTGCCAAACCGTACAACATCCGGCTATTACAGTACACGCCGCTGTTGTAAACCGATAACGCCGCCGTGAGTACCACAATGTTCAGTACGTTTGCCACCAAATTGCTATTCAGCGCATGGAAGATAAGAACAAACGGGCTACCGCCATCAACGACATTTCCCCACGGATAAAGCGATAACAAAATAGACAGCGCGCCGATATAGAAAATCAGGATGCGATAGACCACTTGATTCGTCGCCTGAGGAATAGAACGTTTCGGATCGGCAGCTTCTGCCGCGGTGATACCGACTAATTCCAGACCGCCGAATGAGAACATGATCACCGCCATGGCCATGATCAATCCACTTGCACCATTCGGCATGAATCCGCCATGAATCCATAGATTACGTATCGTTGCCGTTTCGCCGCCATTACCACTCAGCAGCAGCCAACTGCCGAAGACAATCATCCCGACGATGGCCAGCACTTTGATAATGGCGAACCAGAATTCCGTCTCCCCAAACATCCGCACATTCACCAGATTGATCAGGTTAATGAGCACGAAGAATATCGCGGCGGACAGCCAGGTTGGCGTCTCGGGCCACCAGTATTGGATATAAATCCCCACGGCCGTCAGTTCAGCCATCCCTACCAGAATAAACATCGCCCAGTAGTTCCAACCGGCCAGAAAGCCCGCAAAGTCGCCCCAGTATTTATAGGCAAAATGGCTGAACGAACCTGCTACTGGCTCTTCCACCACCATCTCGCCCAGTTGTCGCATAATCAGAAACGCAATCATTCCGGCAATCGCGTAGCCCAATAAAACGGACGGCCCAGCCATTTGGATAGTCTGCGATATCCCTAAAAACAAGCCAGTACCAATCGCGCCACCCAACGCTATCAGTTGAATATGCCGGTTTTTTAACCCTCGTTTTAAAACCAGTTCCTGTTGATCGCTTGCTCTATCTTTTTGATTGCTTGCTATGTTGTTTTGCGCATTTGCCATGTTGTTTTTGTGCTTCCTGTAAAGCCTTCTTCATTTTTATAACTATGCCTGCTCACGCCATCAGTATGAAAAATGACGTGAACAGGCAAAGAGATCGGGGTTAAACGCGACACAGTGATGGCGTATTAACGTTCAGGAATGACACTTTTAAACGTTAACTCCACGTCATCACGCTCTAACTCGGCGGTAAGCGTTTCAGGCTCACTTTTCTCTGCATTCTGGGGCAGCAATTTTTTCAATAATGCTAACTGCTGGCGTTGCTGCTCTACGATCTCTTGCAGCAATTTCACTTGCTCATTGGCTCTGACGCTCGCCCGATTAACAAAAAACCAGATCAGCGCGGCTAGCAGCACAACCAGCAAGACAAAAACCACTTCTAATATGTTCACAACGACTCCACTTATAACCACTTATGACAGAACCTGTGGGCTATCTTAACACCGTGACGTAGCCAAGTTCGATACCCAACCCTATCCGCTCCCCATATCGTATTGATATGCAGCGCTATCGTATTGGTGCAAAAATAAAAAAACGTGGGGAGCGTTTTTCAACATCGCTGGCGACGGCCCGAAGGATGGCGGACAGAGATGGATGACCATAAAAAAAGCCTGTCGGTCAGGACAGGCTCAGGTATCGATAGAGAATATCAGAACGGGTAATCGTGGTAGCCCATTTGCTCAGAGATATTTCTGGCGGCCGTATGCAGCGTAGCCACATATTCGTGTTTGTTTTCTTCCGAAAAACGAATTGTCGGGAAAGAAATACTGAGGCCAGCAATCACCACGCCAAAGCGATCGAATACTGGCACAGCGATACAACGCAACCCTTCTTCCTGCTCTTCGTTGTCTTCTCCGTAACCTTGTCCGCGGACAACGTCTAATTGATTGAGAAGATCTTCAGCAGTACACAGCGTGTGTGGCGTACTGCGGGTGAATTCAACCGTCGACAGAATCTCTTCTACTTCGCCACGATCGCGCCATGCCAACAGCACTTTACCAATTGCAGTACTGTGCAGCGGATTACGGCGACCAATACGCGAATACATCCGCAGGTTATACATCGAATCAATCTTGTGGATATAAACGATGCCGTCTTCATCCAACGCACCAAGGTGGATCGTTTCCCGCGTCAGGGCAGACAACTCACGCATCTGTATATCCGCACTGCGGATTAAATCGACGTTCTGCAATGCTTTTGCACCAAGTTCAAATAACTTGAGCGTTAATGAATATTTCTCTGATTCACCTTCCTGCGCGACATAGCCCAGGGATTTCATCGTCTGCAAGAAGCGGTAAACGGTACTCTTGGACATCATGACTCGCTGAGAAAGCTCGGTAATACCAATTTCTCTCTCTTCACCTAATGCCTGCAAAATACCAAAAACCTTTAAAACGGACGACACGGAATCGGGTTGTTTATCTAAATCTGCAATAGCCATTTTTGTGGTTACCCTACTCAGGTTTTTTTGTTTTAAAAAAAATAGAACAATGGTTTTAGTATAAAGGGAACGCTTTGATTATGGCAATGGAGCAACAACGATAATCAAGTTAAGTTTGAGAAATAACCGCGTCAGAGACTTAATAAAATAATATGTAAGTAAATATTTTAAAATAATCCGCGCCATAAAATGTGACGCGGATTTATTAGTATTATTAATTCCAGACGGAATCAGGAACCTTCGCCAGATACAGCGCAGGTTTGCCATCTACGTCAGAAGTAAACAGGACTTGTTTATTATCCGGCGTGAAAGAAGGATGTGGGTGAGTCACCTGACGGTCCCCTTCCAACACTTCCCAGGATGTATTGTGCTGTGCAATACGATGTTCTTTGCCCGTTTTCAGGTTGAAAACATACAGGAACGGATCGTTCTCGATTTTATAGCCGCCATCGTCCTGCACGTCGACCGGCGCATCGGAACCATCACCGACCAACAGCGTGCCATCATAGTTACTCATCAGGTGAGAACACGGCGGCATGACGCGCAGTTGACGATCTTCAAGCGTAACCGGATCGATGCTGCGGATATAGCGATTGCTATCGTCTTTCAGGTAAGAGACGTAAATCATCGCTGAACCATCCGGCACCCAGAATTCGTGGGTGCAGCTTTCGCCTTCAGCATGCTCTTTCACTTTACGCATGTTGGTCCCATCTTCGTTGATAAACCACATACGGGCATCAACCAGGTCATGCGGGCCTTCGTGGCAGAAAGCTACGGTGTTGTCATCACCCGGACGGTAGATTGGGTGACCCAGCCACTGGTTTTCCTGAAGGATAGTCTGCGCTTCGCCCGTGACCAAATCGACACGAATCAGGCGACAGCAAGGATTAGTGAAGTAGAATTCCTGGAATTTTTTCCAATCGGTCAGTGGTTTCCAGTCTTCTTTTTTGATCTCAATACCGACCATTTTGGTGCAATCGGAGTTGGCGACCCAAGTACCGTAGCCGACCCAGTCGTCAGGCACCTGATAAATCGTTTTCTCTTCCAGTGTCTCCAGATCGACACGCATCAGATTACGGGTATTTTTAACGTAATACAGCGCATCGTCATTCGGGGACAGGAAGCCGCCAAAGGTGTTGTCGCCTTTGCCTTCCGTCAGTTGCGTAGCGCTCTGCTCTTTTAAATCCAACAGATAGTAATTCCACGGGCCATCAAACGCAGCGCCAAACAGCAGCTTGCTGCCGTCATTGAAGAAGCACTTCTGGTAGAAATAGTTGCGATGGCAGATAACATCGGGCGGGGTTAAACGCACAACTTCGGTGCCGGTTGCTGAATCCTGGTAGGTATGAAACGTTAGGGGGATCTTGTTACCTTTGGCCATCCGTAAATCCTTAGAACTTATCATGAAGAATCTGACGCCACACGCGCATACTCTTCGATAACCTGACATTCCGATCGCCCAGCAAGCGGGTTACCCCGACACCGGTTGTTCAAAAATCAGGCCACCAATCTCACGCGAGACGCCTGTTATATCGGCATTATAGAAACAATGTTTCATTTTTCCGTGATCGTGGTTTTATTTTATAAAACATTCTTCCTATTTTCACCACCTGTTTCAGATCTAATGAAAACACACGAACAGAGAAAACGCAGGTTTGTTGGATCAAGAAACGCAGAAATAACAAAGGCCCGAACGGGCCTTTGGGAAGAAAATATCGTGAGTTACTTCAGGTAATCACCGGAGCGCAGCGCTTCAATGCGCTTATCCAACGGCGGGTGAGACATAAACAGTTCGCTGAAGGATTTCGATTTTCCGTTAATGCAGAAAGCCATCATGCTGCTCTCTTCCTGCGGTTCATAGCTGGTCTTCAGACGTTGCAGTGCAGCGATCATTTTCTCACGCCCCACCAGCTTGGCTGACCCCGCATCCGCATGGAATTCACGGTAGCGTGAGAACCACATGGTGATAATGCTGGCGAGAATACCAAACACCAGTTCCAGCACGGTCGCGACAGCAAAATAAACCAGCGGGTTACCGTTACTGCTTTCCCCTTCATCACGGTTGCCGGACAGGAACCCGGAAACAACCTGAGCGATCAGACGAGAGATGAAGATAACGAAGGTGTTAACCACGCCCTGCACCAACGTCATGGTCACCATGTCGCCATTCGCAATGTGGCTAATTTCATGCGCAATAACCGCTTCCGCTTCGTCACGGCTCATGTTTTGCAGCAAACCGGTACTGACCGCCACCAGCGATGCATCACGACGAGCGCCCGTCGCAAAGGCATTGATGTCCGGCGCATGGTAGATAGCCACCTGCGGCATCGCGATCCCCGCCTGCTGTGACTGTGTACGAACGGTTTCCATCAGCCAACGTTCGGTTTCGTTACGTGGCTGTTCAATGACTTCACCGCCAACGGACCGTAACGCCATCCATTTAGACATCAGCAGTGAAACAAACGCACCGCCAAAGCCAAACAGCCCAGCCATAATCATTAAGCCCTGGACACTGCTGGACTGAATTCCCGTCAGGCTGAGTACCAGCCCGAAAACCAACATCACCGCCAGGTTGGTGATCAGGAAAAGCGCAATACGCATCATAAAGGTCTGATTTCCTCTCGCAGAAAGATAAAGTTTGCAACACATACATCGTATGGGTTGCCGTGGCATTTTCAAGCATTCTTAACTTTTCAGTTACTAAATCCACATAACTTTACACTTTTCAAAAGGAAAGCGGCGTCCTATCTGATGTTAATCCTGCTGCGTTATCACAACAGCGTTGATCGAAAATCGATAAACGCGTCGACGTGATCGACCTGAATCGCGCCCGCCCCAGCACGAATTAATGCTCCCCATACGGCGTCAGGATCCGCTAAGGCGTGCGTATCGCTATAGTCGAGAGAATGCGAGCAATCCAGCGTGTTCACCCAAATCCGCACCCCAAGCCGTTGAAACTCGGCATACGCTTCGGTCACCGCATCAATATGATCAAAATTAGCTTCCACAATGGCGATGCCAATATCATCAACCTGCCGCAGAATATCGACGGTTTCCCCCCGTTTGAGATGGACCATCGGCATATAAGGTATCTGGGTATCCCACGCTGGGGAAGCAATAGGAAAATGAGTAGCCGCAAGATCAACGGGACTTTTCATGATCGCGCCCGCACTTAGACCTTTATCGCGAATATCGCGGGCGATCACGCCAAATTCACGTTCATGTTTTACATCTACGTTGATGACAACCCGCCCTCGCGCCTCTTCGAGGATTTCATACAACAGCGGCACCTTTTCATCACCCAATGGCCATGCAGAGCCGCCGTCACTCCCGCGCAAACGCGCCTGACGGATTTCCGCCAGCGTCATCTGGCTAATGCGACCTCGCATATCGCTCGTGCGATCGAGCGTATCATCATGAATCACGACAACGTGGCTATCTGCCGTCAATTGCGCATCAATCTCCACGACATCAACGCCCAGAGGAATCGCCTCGCGTAACGCCGCTAGCGAATTTTCCGGCGCCGATGCCCAAACGCCGCGATGTGCCACAGCCAGAACCGTCGCGTTTTGCGTCGCGATCACGCCCTGAACCCTACCTTTATTTTGCTTTGTCATCAGTCGAAAGCTCCAAATAAACGGGGAATATCACGAATGACGGGAAACCGACTGCGCGAAATGCTGCAACAGGCGATCGCCCCGCGAAACCACATTGTCCAGCGCCTGCTGTGGTGTTTCCTGTTCTGCCCAGACCTTCTCCAGCTCTTCATCCATGATGGTGCGAATTTGCGGCATATTGCCCAAACGGAAGCCGCGCGTATAAGGCAGTGGCGGTTTGTTGGTGAGCTGTTTCATAGCGACATCGCTACCGGGGTATCTGACATAAAACCCTTGCTCGCGCGTGAGTTCGTAAGCGGGTTGCGTCACCGGCAGATAACCTGTCATCTGATGCCATTCAGCGGCATTTTCTGGCAGCGTCAGGAAATGCAGGAATTCAGCAATACCTTGATAATGCGAGGCCGCTTTGCCTTTCATGACCCAGAGGCTTGCTCCTCCGATGAACGAATTCTGCGGCGCACCTTTGGCCTCTTCGCTGTAAGGCAACATGCCGACACCGTAGTGAAATTTGGCATAGTTCTGAATCTTGCGTAATCCACCCGATGAGGCGGTCAATATGCCGCAGTCGCCGTTATAAAAGCGGGCGGTGCCTTCATCATTGCGGCCGAAATAGCTGAATTCATTCTTTTTCATCATCTGCGCAAGCTGGGCAATGTGTGCGACCTGCAACGGACCGTTCACCAACAGATGCGCATCGACGCCGTCGAAGCCATTGTTTTTCGTCGCGATCGGCAGTCCGTTCCACACGCTAAACGCTTCCAGCAATATCCAACCCTGCTGCCCTGCGTTCGTATAGCCGCACGTCATTCCACTCTGACGCAGCCGCGCCGCGTCGTACGCCAGCTCCGTCCAGGTCCGTGGCGGCTTATCAGGATCGAGCCCTGCCTTACTAAATGCATCTTTGTTGTAGTAGAGAACGGGGGTTGAACTGTTAAATGGTTGGGAAATCAGATGTCCGGTCTGGCTGTCGCTGTAAAACAGCGCCACTGCGGGCAGAAAGGCCTTTTTGTCATTCTCGATACCAACCTGCTTGAACAGCTCGAACACCGGGATGATCGCACCGCTATGTATCATATTCGGTGTACCGACATCATAAACCTGCAAAATATCCGGTGCGTTACCGGTGCGGTACGCGGCAATTCCCGCAGCCAGCGTCTGCTCATAGCTGCCTTTATAGATGGGTTCAACGTGGTATGTCGTCTGAGATTCATTAAATCGGTTAACCAACCGAATCAGTTCCGTATTCAAATTGCTGTCCATGCCATGCCAAAACGTCAGCTCAACAGCCGCCTTGGCAGACCGCGGAATGAGCAAGACCACACTTAGCAGCATCAAAAAAACAGATGTGAACCTAAACCGAGTCATCATGATGTTTTCTCCGGTACGATTTGTTTTTAGGAAAATCGCGTTATTTTTAGGAAAATTTCATTTTTGGAAAACGTGTTTTAGGAAAAAGGCGTGCTAATAACGACGCTAGGGTTCGCCTGTGACACGTAGATGACTGGAGAGGTGATGAACTGTATCGCGATATTTCAGCAGAGAGAGAAAGGGTGTATGTCAGCACAATCTTGTGGCGAGCAGAACATCGGCTGCCCGCCACGGTATTCGATTAGCTTTGAGCGTGAGCCATATCTGCACGCAGTGAAGCACTAACCGGTTGATGTTTAGGTGGTTTGACCCACAGAGTAATCAGCAGCGAAACGACAGACATGATGATGATTGCCGTAAATGTGGCCTGGAAGCCTCCAAGCTGCGCCGCGATAAACGAACCCGACAGCGCGCCAATGCCGAATCCCTGATAAATGACGCCATAGTTTTTGCTGTGATTTTTCAGGCCAAAGAAGTCACCAACAATCGCTGGGAACACGGTGATATTGCCACCAAAGCAGAAAGCAATCGCGCTGACACAGATAAAGAACAGCAGCGGATTCAGCGGCAGGAACGTCATTACGGAGACCGCAAGAATCGTCACGAACAGCGTAAAGCTGATGACCCGCATACGCCCGACACTGTCGGAAAGCGCGCCAAGGACTATGCGGCCCACGGTATTAAAAATCGCAATCGCCGACACCGCATTGGCCGCCATCGCCCTATCCATTCCGGCCATTTGCACGCCGATATCTTTCACAATACCGATCAAATACAGCCCGCTCATGCACGCGGTGAAAAAGATAATAAACAGCAAATACGACTCTTTCGTTGCCAACATTTCAGCCAGCGAGAAATCACGTGTCTGCCCCTGAACCGCAGTCTTCTGAGCTGGCACCGCAGCAGGCTCTTTCAGCAATGAACTCCCGACCAGAATCATCGCCATGACGATAACACCCCAGTAGAAGAAGGCTTCTGACACGCCCACTTCCGCAATCAGAAAACTGTTGACGTACTTGAACAGCAAGCTGCCGGTACCAAAGGCACCAACAGAAATGCCTGCTATCAGCCCTTTACGATTCGGGAACCATTTGATCAGATTGGATAGCGTCGTGATATAAGCCGTACCGTCAGCAAAACCGACAACCACACCCATCAGCAAATAAATCAGGGTCAGCGACGGGCTCACCGCACTCGCCATCAGCCCCGCACCCAATGCAATACCGGCGATCATGGTCAGGCGGCGCAGGCCAATGCGCTCCTGAAACTTACCGGCAAACAACGTAGCAAATGCCAGACAGAAACTGGTAATGGAAAACGTCGTCGCCACTGAACTCAGCGTCCAGCCGAATTTATCCACCAGCGGCTGGTTGAATAAACTCCAGGTGTAAATCGTACCGAGTCCCATTTGGGTGATAATGGTACCGAGAACGATTAATCCCCGATTAGCAGGTTTGGTATTCATGGGCTTTTCCCTACATCAAAAATTGGTCCGATTCACTCGGTACGCTAAAAAATATAAGCTGATGTGGAGAAGGAAAAATCCATCAAAACACTGTCAACTTATGGGCTGAAGCCAGTATACAAGCGGGCTGACAGTGATTGATCGAATGGGGAATGAGATGCCTGAAACGCGGAATGAAATGCCTTTAAAGGCGCATCAATGACCTGAACGCCTTTATCTTGCTCCGGCTTACCGGCACTTCAAAATCCAGGTCGTTCAATCGCAGAATATAGGTGTTGTTAAACCACGGCACAATTTCACGGATTTTTGTCAGGTTGACGCAATAAGAACGGTGACAGCGGAAAAAGTACTCTTCCGGCAAACGGCTACAAAACTCCGTAATATTCATCGGCATGATGAATTCCTCACGTCGGGTATAAACCAGCGTGACCTTTTCCTGCGCCGCGGCATAGTAGATATTGTTGATATCCGTGACGATAATGCGTTCGTCTTTCATCAGGTTAATGGTGTGCTGCGCACTTCTCGGCGCACCAGAAGACGCGCCAGTGTCGACAGCGGGAGCCATTTGCCGCTGTTGCCAGGTCGCTTCCAGCTTACGCAGCATCGTGACGATGCGTGATTCATGATACGGCTTAAGAATGTAATCAAAGGCTTCGACTTCAAAGGCCTCCACCGCATGCTCTTTGTACGCCGTAATAAAAATGATGTAGGGCTTATGCGCAAATTTGCTGATATTTTGCGCCAGCCAGACGCCGTCCAATGAGGGAATATTGATATCCAGGAAGATCGCATCGACCTCGTTATGCTGCAAATACTTCAGTACATCCAGCCCGTCATCAAATGTCGCCTCAATCGTAATATCACTGTGTTGTTTGATGAGGTAACTCAGCTCTTGCTGCGCGAGGAACTCATCTTCAACAATAATGGCTTTCATGGGTTGCCTCCGGTTTGTTCAGCAGCAGAATATCCCGACGACGGCACCTGAATGGTATCCGGCAAGGCCGACGGTATTTTCTCTTCTCGTGGAATGTAGAAATAAATTTCAGTACCGGGTTCCAGACGACGAATATGCAGGCCATCGCCATAAAGCAAGCGAACCCGATGATGGACATTCAGCAAGCCAATTCTATTCCCCGGTAACTCATTACGCGCCACGCGATCCATCGTTTCCTGACTAATACCGTGCCCCGTGTCTTTTACCGCCACCAGCAACCTATCACCCTGCTCTTTCACGGATAGCACCACCGTGCCTTTCCCTCGACAAGGCTGAATACCATGCACAATCGCGTTTTCCACCAGTGGCTGAATTAATAAGCTGGGAATCTTATACGCCAGATCGTCATCGATGTCGTAAATCACCGTCAGCTTGGCGCCAAACCGCGCCTGCTCAATCGCGATATAATCCTGTATCTGGTACAGCTCTTTTTTTATATCGATCAGCGCATCATCGTTAAGCTCGAGGTTATAGCGTAAATAGCGTGACAGATTGATCACCAACTGACGCGCGGTATCGGGATTAATACGAATAGACGAGGAAATCGCATTCAGCGCATTAAAAAGAAAGTGTGGGTTGATTTTACTTTGCAGCGCTCTCAATTCCGCCTTATTTGCCATATCACGTAGCTGTTCGGTACGGGATACTTCAATTTGCGTTGACATGATTTGTGATAAACCGACGGCCATCACGCGTAATGAATAGGTAATTTTGTGGGCATGGCGATAATAGATTTTTAGCGTACCAGTTACCTGCCCGTGCTCCCACAGCGGAATGACAATCATCGAGTGGATTTCCGGCGTCAGGTGCTGTTCATCATTATTTTTAATGATGATTTTTCCGTCATGAATCGCCTGTTGCGTCATTGGGCTGATAATGTCGTGGCCAATATTATATTTTTCTTCCCCAATCCCCACATAAGCCTGAATATGCTGCGTATTCGTGATCGCCACCGCGTCCGCATTAATTTCAGTACGAATGATGCGACAGATAGCCGTCAGCGAATCACTGTTGATATTGCGGAAATACGGCAGTGTTTTATGTGCAATATCCAACGCAAGCTTGGCCTGTCTGGCCGCAATCACCTCTTTTTCATTCGCCACACTCTGCACTAGCAACACAATCAGGCCAATACAGACAGAACCGAGAATCATCGGCACCGCAATTTTTGAAACAATATCCAACCCTAACGCGATCGGCGTCGCCCATGCTACCACCAGCAACATCGTTAACGATTCACACAGCATCCCCCCCAGGATTCCAATGCTCCACTGCTGCTCTTTTTTGACTTTCTTATTGATGTAGCCAGAAGTGATACCGGCGATGATGCTGGTAATCAGGCAAGGTACGGAGGTGATGCCATCAATATCAATGAGATAGCGGTGCACTCCCGCAATGATACCCGTCGCAATCCCCACCCAGGGGCCGAAGAGAATACCGCCAGACATCACGGCAATGACGCGCACGTTGACGAGCGACCCTTCAACATTAATACCGGAGTAAGTACCAAACAGCGCAAACAGTGAAAAAATGGCTGTCACCGTCGCACGCTCTCCCGGCGAATGCTGCTCTTTTTGCAGCAATTGCCGGAACTGACGTGTTCGGGTCAGGAAAAACAGGCAAATCAGCATCAGTGCGGCGCGGTCGAAGACTGCAAGGAGCATCTCAAATATTTCGTGCACGGGACATCCGGTACAGGTTTACAAGCCTGCACTATAGAAAAAATGTGATCCGGATTCCACTTTTTAGTCTGTTAGCCGCGTGTACCGTGCGGAATTATGAAAGCCAGCGGACGCTGGCCTTTAAGAAAGACATACCACAACCGCTATCCGTCTATTTACTACCTTAAACGTCTATGGGTTTATTCAATTTCAGTAGCTGAGTAAATTCCTCCGCAGGCATCGGATGCCCAAACAGGTATCCCTGCGCTTCCTCACACCCTTTACCCCGCAGTCGTTCGCTCTGTTCTAATGTTTCTACCCCCTCTGCAATCACGCCCAGGCCAAAACTTTTCCCGAGATACAGGATCGCCCGGACAATCGCCGCGTCCGGAGGAGATTCACACATGGTTCTGACAAAAGTCTGATCGATCTTCAACCGAGTCACCGGGTAATTTTTCAGCATACTCAGCGACGCGTAGCCCGTTCCATAGTCGTCAAAAGCAATACCGATCCCCGCTTCGCGCAGCGCCTTCAGCGGTTGCAGCATGTTTTCATCGTAACGCAGGATGATATTTTCCGTGATTTCCAGCTCCAGCGAGCTTGGCTGCAATCCTGTACGCGCAAGAATATCCATAATCTTCTGCGCCAACATACCGGTACGAAACTGTGCGCTGAAAAGATTAATGCTGATGCGAAAATAGCTGTCGTTTTCCCGACACCATTCCGCCGCCTGCCGACATGCCGTTTCGACGATCCAATCACCGACTCGCTCAGCCCACGGGCCATTTTCTAATGCGGTAAGAAAGGCAGCAGGACCAAGTAACCCTCTTTCCGGGTGACGCCAGCGCAGCAGCGCTTCTGCACCAACGATCTCATTTGTCGCCAGTTTTACCTGTGGCTGGTAGAACATCTCAAATTCATTCTGCTCATAAGCGCGCACAAATTCTAACTGGAAGGCATGCTTAGCCTGAAAGACCTCAAGCAGCTCGCGCGTAAAAAAGCGGTAGCAGTTTCGACCTTCAGACTTCGCCTGATACAGTGCTAAATCCGCGCTGGTCAAAAGATCCTGCACAGTCAGGCCATATTCTGGGTACAGCACCGCCCCAATGCTGGCGCTAATATTGATTTGATGATCGTCAATAATCATCGCCTGCGAAATTTCATGGATAATTTGCTCAGCAATTTTCCCCGCGACTTTTTTATCATTCAGGCCGGGAAACAACAGCGCAAACTCATCTCCACCCATGCGTGCCACAACATCACCGGAGCGAACCGTGGCTTTTATTTTTTTAGCGACGTGCACCAGAATATTGTCGCCGCTGGAGTGCCCCAGACTGTCATTCACATCTTTAAACCCGTCCAGATCGACCATCATGATACAGACCGCGGGTTCATTCTTTAGCGCCGTTTCCAGATTGGATGTCAGCAGTGTGCGGTTTGCCAATCCAGTAAGCGGATCCAGATGCGCCAGCAAAAACAGGCGTTCTTCATTGCGCCGCCGCTCTGTAATGTCGCGCAATATTGCGCCATAGCTAACATTGTTGTTGTCTTCCCACATCGAAACTGACAGTTCGACCGGAACCAGGCTACCGCTTTTGGCTTGCACGTTCAGCTCCAGCGTCACGCCTTTCATCAGCGAATCACGATCGGCAACCAAGTGATTAAGCTGTACAACAAAGGCATCGGGTACAATGGTATTAATACTGCGGCCAATGATTTCCTCATCAGTGTATTCCAGCATATGCTCCGCGGCAGTATTCCAGAAGGTAATCATCCCCTTCTCATTAACGCACAGAATGGTATCAGGCGAGGTATTGGCAATATTTTCAAAACGAACCTGACTGGCTTTACGCGCCAGCTCCAAACGCCGCATTTCCAGCTTATCCATCACTAATGAAGCCAGATCCTGCAAATTGTGCTCGTCACGTTTGCTGAATGTCGCTCTGGGTTTCAAATCGATAATACATAAGGTACCAATGGCATGCCCGGACGGCGTAATTAAGGGAATACCGGCATAAAAACGAATGTAGGGAACCCCCACAACCAGAGGATTATTTTTAAAACGCGCATCCTTGAGTGCATCAGGCACTACCATGATTTTTTTCTTCAGGATCGTATGCGCGCAAAAAGAGATATCACGAGGGGTTTCGCAAAAAGGAACCCCCAAGCTGGCAGCAAACAGTTGGCGCTCAGCCTCCACCAACGACACCAAAACGATAGGTACGCTAAAGATGTTAGCGGCCAGACTAATCAGGTTACTCAAACTCGGGTCAAATAATACGTTCTTAATTCCATACTCACGAAGAGCAGCAAGACGTTTGTCTTCATCTTTGCTTACCGGGGCACGGCTCATGGGTTCCCCCCTCCCATCGTATTTAATGTTCAGATTAGACAAAAATTTAGCTATAAATCCAAAATGTTGCAGCAATGAGCACGATAAGAACAGCGGGCCAGCGTTATCAAACCAAAGCCCTTCTCTTGCCTAGAATCACGACACATGGTGGCTGAGTGTTGAGTATGGCAAAAGATCAAGACTCTATCATCCCTTCAAATCATTAATAATAACAAGTGGAAGTATCAATTAAATAACTTTGCCAAATAGTAGATCACTTGAAGGGAACTCAGTCCGAGTTATGCGATCTGATCAATCGCCAAATCAAAACAAATCACCAACCGGACTGAGCGATGCCGATCATAGCAGCAATCCCTGATGAAGAACGACGACTAATGCGTAAAGAAGCCCAACAGACACATGATAAAAATTACTCCAGACGACTCATCGCCATACTGATGCTGCATCGGGGAATGACTGTCACCGACGTTGCCAGACTGCTTTGTGCGGCCCGCTCATCGGTTGGAAGATGGATAAATTGGTTTACTTTACATGGTGTTGAAGGTCTAAAGAGCCTCAAAGCCGGACGAGCACCGCGCTGGCCAGTCGCTGATATCCTGCATATGCTACCGCTTCTTATTAAACGCTCTCCTCAGGATTTTGGCTGGCTGCGCTCCCGCTGGAGTACCGAGTTGTTGGCACTTATCATTAACCGGCTTTTTAACGTGACGCTTCATCCTTCCACGTTACATCGCTATCTGAGACGAGCGGGTATTGTCTGGCGCAGAGCCGCGCCAACACTGAAAATCAAAGACCCGCATTATGAGGAAAAGCGACTCGCCATCGAACAGGCCGTCTCCCAGAAGCAGACGAACCATCCGGTATTTTATCAGGATGAAGTAGATATCGACCTGAACCCGAAAATCGGTGCAGACTGGATGCTCAAAGGGCAACAGAAACGTATTACTACGCCGGGACAGAACCAAAAGTATTATCTGGCAGGGGCACTGCATTCGGATACGGGACGAGTCCATTACGTTGGCGGCAGTAAAAAGTGTTCTGATTTATTTATCAATCTGTTAGAGACATTACGGCGGACATATCGGCGAGCGAAAACCATTACGCTGGTCGTTGATAATTACATCATTCATAAAAGCCACAAGGTGAAAAAGTGGCTGGAAAAAAATACGAAGTTCCGGTTGTTGTTCCTGCCCACGTATTCGCCGTGGCTAAATCCAATCGAGTTGCTGTGGTTGTCGTTACACGAAACGATAACGCGTAACCATCAGTGCCGGTATATGTGGCAGTTACTGGAACAGGTAAAATTATTTATGAATGCCGCTTCACCGTTCCCCGGCAATCAGCATGGTCTGGCTAAAGTGGAGCGGTATTAGGCGAAGTCATTTAAGATGATAGGTGAAAAGCGAAATAGAAAGATAGCGACGCACTCACAACGTTGCAGGATGGAAGCAAAAAAGAAAGGGGGGACGGTTGGTATATTCAAACTTTCACGACTGGATAACGAAACATATTATCAAGTTATTAACAGAATATAACCAACCGGGAAATCATCAGGCAGGAAAATAGGTTATGGAATGCTCAGGCGTGTCGTTTTTTGCTCGGATGACGACATCCCAAATCCCGGTATAAGGCACCGTTAAATACACTTCGCCTTCCGCATGACGACAAATAGAATCCTGCGTAGCACTATTCTCTTCAGCCAATGCTTCCTGTTCACCATTGCTCATTTGCACTTCAAATGTATTTGCACACCGAACTATTACCGTATCACCACCAAACAGACTTAAACACGTGCGAATTACAGACATACATCCTCCGCGACACGCAGTCATGCGCATGCTTAATGAAACGAATTTATTGGTTATATTTCCCACAACGGGATTTCCATAAAAGCAAAATGCATACCGTCGGATTGTGATTTAGATCAAGTGACACACACGTTTAGAGTAAATCAGGGGGTGGAATAAGATGATACTATGACCGCCTGATACTTATTAGGATTTTTGATAGTCGAGCAATCGCACTTCTGTATGCCGACGTTATCTCACCTATTCAAATGGGCTTGCCGCTATAGATAACAACTTAAATCGTTTTCAAAGTTGTATTCATGCGTGTTTTTTGCGCACAGCAAGGAAAGATAACGGGAGCTTTTTTTAAACAAGATTAATACGCGCTTGATAAGTGACAACCTAAGTTGTACATTGAACGGATGAAAACGACACTTGCAGAACGATTAAAGACCGCCAGAATCGCACAGGGGCTTAGCCAAAAAGCGCTTGGCGACATGATTGGCGTATCTCAGGCCGCCATACAGAAGATCGAGGTGGGGAAAGCGTCGCAGACAACCAAAATTGTTGAGCTTTCCAATGCACTACATGTTCGCCCTGAATGGTTGGCAAACGGCGAAGACCCAATGCGTAGCGACGGGGTGACTAGACCTGTCCAGGAATCGAGCATTCCGCCAAAATCAGAATGGGGCACCGTATCAGCTTGGGACAGCACGACAGAATTATCAGAGGACGAGGTGGAAGTGCCCTTTTTAAAGGATATTGAGTTTGCCTGCGGCGACGGACGCGTTCAGAGCGAGGATTACAACGGCTTTAAGCTCCGTTTTTCTAAAGCTACGCTGCGTAAGGTTGGCGCAAATACGGACGGTTCAGGGGTACTTTGTTTCCCGGCAGCGGGCGACAGTATGGAACCCATCATCCCTGATGGAACCACCGTCGCGGTTGATACCAACAACAAGCGCATCATTGATGGAAAGCTCTACGCCATCGCTCAGGAAGGTGGCGGTAACGATAAGCTCAAGCGAATCAAGCAGCTTTACCGCAAACCAGGCGGCCTTCTCGTCATCCATAGCTTTAATCGCGAGGCTGACGAAGAAGCGTACGAATCAGAAGTCGAGATCATTGGCCGCGTGTTCTGGTATTCGGTTCTGCTGTAGTCCCGATACTGGCGATATCCCGGCCATAGCCGTCTTCATCAAAACCGGTGGGCCGATACGGACACCGTTTTTGTGTTGGTGTTGCTGTTCGCCACGTTACGAATAAACCCTGCGTCGCTAAAAAACGTTTACCCTCGCCCAAATAACCTTACCCACGCGCCACAGTTTTATACAATCACCATGCTATTGTTTCATCAACCCTTGTTGATGTTGTGTTATTCATCCTGTCTATGTGTTCCTTTCCCGCCCTATGGCGGGATTTTTTTGCCCTTCATCTGGCCTCTTCTGCGCGCCGCCCCGCTGGTTGTCATTTCTTTTTACAACCAAAAACAACCCAAATTAAAACTAAAGATGTTGACACAAAAACAACTATAGTTTTAAATAGACCCATGACAGCAGAGCAATCTCTGCAAAGGTAACAACCCAGTTTTCACGTCAGTAACAACACTCATGCATAACAATAAGGTGATTTATGACTGAACCACAATTTCGCAGTAAAGGTCCTGAGCTTCTGGTCGAACTTTCTCAACACGTGGCCGATACGGTCAAAAACGTCACCGAGCTCGATCCGCAAACAGCCGAGTTAGTCGGTAATGCCGTTGCCAAACATATGATGACCGTATGGGGCGGACAAAACGTTTATTTCCCAATGGGGATATCCTGGCGCGCTTCTCAACGCGATCTTCAAATCTATGAAGAATTTGACGGACGCAATCACAGCGCGTTGGCTAAAAAATATAATGTCTCGCTGCAATGGATTTATAAAATTGTCAGAACAATGCGAAAAGAGGAGTTACAGGCAAAGCAACACTCTCAGGCATAATGCCAAAAGTCATAAATTAACAACCAGGTGGTAATTAAAGGAACAGACTAAAAATAGATAATTGACTAACAGCGATAACCTCTGATTTTAATAACATATAACTTAAATCATTCGAGTTGTGGAAAATGCAGCAAGGCATTCCTCTACGCTGACGCCGACCAACGCACGCCGTTTGAAGTATGATAGAGAAAATAAAAGATAATACCATCTGGCAATTAATAGAATGGGTACGCTTTTGTACCCATTATTTTTATATCGCTAAGGCTTTATTTTTAGACATCGCTCTTCAGTACACTATCCCCGATGCGATGAATACCGCGTTATCTCCCCTTCTCTTATTTAAATCGCCCTGCTAAAAAAACAAAAACATGCATTTACAATGCACAAATCGATTTTTGACCGCTAAGGGCATGATAACGTTGCCCCACGATCCCTTCGGTACGTTGAAAGCGCCGAATGAAAAAATAAATGGGAGACATTGAGAGCAATGAGTGAGAAAGCAAGAAAGCGGTGGCAACGGCGTCCCGGCACCACCGGAGGCAAACTTCCCTGGAACGACTGGCGCAATGCTCTGAGCTGGCGCAGAGCAACACAAATTCTGCTATTGGCGCTCAACATTTATATCGGCATCACCTTCTATTTTTGGGTACGCTACTTTGAAACTGGCGGTACGAGTCTTTATATGCCGAGACCGGGTGGTATCGAAGGCTGGCTGCCCATTGCCGGATTGATGAACGCAAAGTTCACATGGGAAACCGGCAATTTTCCCCCTATCCACCTTGCGTCAATGCTATTACTTGCCGCATTTATTCTTATTAGCCTGTTGCTCAAGAAATCGTTCTGTTCCTGGCTGTGTCCTATCGGCACGATTTTCGAATGGGTAGGTGCATTGGGGGGGAAAATATTGGGTCGACATTTCATTCTTCCGAAGTGGCAGGATATTCCACTGCGCAGCCTGAAATATCTGTTATTAGGCTTTTTCCTCTATATCGCCTTATCAATGCCGGCACAGAGTATTTATATGTTCCTGATGTCGCCCTACGGCCTGATCGCCGACGTTAAAATGCTCGGCTTCTTTCGCAATATCGGCACCATCACGCTGGTTTGCGTGTTTCTCTTCACGTTCGCCAGTCTGTTTGTCCGTCATTTCTGGTGTCGTTACCTCTGTCCTTACGGTGCACTCATGGGGGTCTTTTCGTTGCTGTCCCCCTTCAAGATCCGTCGCAACGCCACCAGCTGTATCGACTGCGGCAAGTGCGCCAAAGCCTGCCCGTCTAACATCCCAGTGGACAAGCTGATTCAGGTGAGAACGGCGGAATGTACGGCCTGCATGACCTGCGTCGAATCCTGCCCGGTGGCCTCAACGCTTCATTTCTCCCTGACGAAACCTTCAGGCTCGCAGGCAAAAGTCAGCAAAACAACCAAACCACTATGGCGACAAACTGCGTTGTCCGGTATTGCGATGACGATACTGGTACTCTGCATTCTTTTTGGCATGATCGGCTTTGCGATGTACATCGGTGGCTGGAACAGCCCGATTCCCGACCACATGTACTTCAGACTGATTCCCGGTTCACAAAGCATTGGTCACCCATAAAGAAAAAGGGGCCAAATTGGCCCCTGATACTCATCTGCACTGAATAGCAGATTACATATTGTCGATGATGTCTTGCGCAAACTCGCTACATTTCCGTAGCTTAGCGCCTTCCATCAGACGTTCGAAATCGTAAGTCACGGTCTTGTTCTTGATCGCGCCTTCAACGCCCTTAACAATCAGGTCAGCCGCTTCGAACCATTGCAGGTGACGCAGCAGTAGATTGAAGGAAAAACCACAACACAATGAATTATATAAAGAAAAATAGAAAATAGCGCATTAAACAGCATCGTTTTCATTAAGATAAATATCGATAGAAAACAGTGAGCTACTTTGTATTTTACTGAATACCTTCCCCCATAAATTGCCTGCAATTTCACCTCTTAACAAATTTAACGGACTAATAACATGTCATCTGTCGCCTTCATTCTGTGCCTAATTCTAGCGGCCGTTATGGTGCTGGTACATCCAGCGCTCTCAGCGCCGTTTATCATTGGCGCGTGCCTAATCACAAGTAAATCCCGTATGCATCTGGATAGCACTATCAGCATCATTATCGGTATCGTTGGTTTTCTCTTTTTTCTGACCTTTATCATATGCATTCGCAACTGGTTGAAATAGAATGCTAACCAGCGTTGAACAGCGCATAGGATCAATAAATAATTAGCATGGAAATAGTTTATGAGGAAATATCTCTGCTTGTTTGTATTGCCTTTACTAACCACAGCCTGCACCCCTCAAAATCCCGCCACATGCTGGGGAAAGATAGAAATTGGTCGACACATCTACGATCAGCCAATTTATAAGCAAAGGGACGGTTTCTATATGAAGGAATATTTAGTCGGTGATGCCTTCAAATATACATGGGTTGAGAAGAATAAATTCAAAGACCTATCCGACTGCAAAGATAAGTTTAAGTAAGAAAAGATAATAAGGATCAGCCAAGGCTATAGCCCTGGCTGAAATAGAACACTTATTTGTCAAAGTATGGGTTAACTCGCTTCACCGTCTGCTGAACCAGCATATTCCGTTTCGCCATAAGGCGATCAATACGCTCCCGTTTCTGGTCTGCCGTTAAAATACGATCAATCCTGGTTAACTCAATTTGGTCATTAAGCTGCTTCACCTGCTTTTGTGTCGCCGTGAACGCTTTGCGCTGTGATAGTTTCTCGCGGTTATCCTGCAACAGCTCATTAGCTTCATCCTGACGGCCCTGTTTGCGATAGGAGTTTATCGTGCTGTTTATCTGGTTGGCTTCCGTCATCATGCGGTAGAAGTCCTCAGTAAACTGAGTAGACTTCGCCGGATCGGCACCACGGGCAAACGCTTTAATGACAGGCATTTCATCCAGCCGCAGCGACGGCGATGTGCCGCTATCCCCCATGTTACGCATGATGATATTCGTCGCCCCCAGAATGTACGAACCCAGCGTGCCGGTGTACCCAGTGATGATGTGATCTAACATCTTAGGAGAAAGGTTCGCCGCCCCACCGATTTCACGCATCAACAAGCTGGTTTGATCGTTATAACGCGCTCCGGCAATCACATTATCATCAGCCATGTTTTCAATCGGCCCACCTCTGAAGAAATCGTAATTAACGAATGTTTCCAGAATGGGTCGCGTTACCTGCGGAATAGGATTGAAGGCCATTGTCTCGAAGAAGTTATGCGCAACAACTTTACCAAATTTCCCTGGGGTATCTTCACCCCCCAATGCACGAACAAAACGCTCTGGCAACGTGCCGAACATCAGGCCGATTTCAAACGGTTTCGGGAAGCGAACATGCTGATCGCCAATCCATGCGTGCCAATAGGCGTCTTTATCCCAATCAGGTAGCTCCTCATAGCGATCATCGTCCCAGTTCAACGCCAGCAGCGCCAGCGATAGACCCGCAATGTAACCTCCCCGTTTCAGAACTTCGCGGGGATCCTCTTTAATTGCGCGGCCAAGTTTGCTCATGCCCTGCAAGCGGGCATTGAAGAATGGCACCATATCAGACAGCGCGATTACCAGGCCGCTGGAGCCTTGCATGCTGAAGTCCATCAGATCGCGAGATTCAAAGGCAGCCTGTGCCTTGCTCTTTCCTGCTTTTAGCGCCGCATCGTAAGTCGCGATTCGGTTAGCGTTCTCCGCCCCTTCACTGACTTTCTGGTATTTCTCCAAACCAGCGCCGATTTTGTCCATCACCTCTTTGCTATTACGCACAATCGATGATTCAAATTCACGGATTTGGCTATCGTTATAACCTTTACGGCGCAGCACCTTACGAATACTGGAAGCTGTAGCCGCTGGATCGTAAACATTGGAGTAGCCACCACCAAACGTAGCGCCAGCAAACATCATATCCACCAGCGTATCATCTGTGCGCATGGCTTTCTTCAGCCCCTGCCATGAAGAAATTGCGGGTTTAAACCCATCCTTATTTATCGCCCATGAATGGATGGCATCACGCATAAAGTTACGGATGATGAAGTCTGGCATCGATGTGGTGCCGATCGTTAACACGCGCTTGGCCTGTCGCGCAGCTCGCATGAACAGAGAGTTACTACGCTCCAAGTCGATCATCGTGAAGGCACGGTAGAGATCGGGATCGTTAACTTGAACCAAGTGTTCTTGTCCATCCATATAGACCTTAACCACATTCTTCCCGATGCGCTGATAGTCCATTTTATTCGGGCTATCAATGGCCTCCAACATGTCGGTATCAGCCAGATTCGTGACAGAACGGCGCATAGCCTCATTCTTCATCGACGCATCAACCGACTTAGCAACGTAGTTGAACAGGTTTTCAATCGGGTCTTTAATGGTGAGTTCAGAGCCCTTCAGCTTACGGATTGTGCTGCTCTGATTGGCAATGCCGCGTGTTGTCCACGGGCCGTGTGTTTCGCCGCTTTCTGCTTCACGATAGTAAGGCAGATACCAGGCATCCTCCCATATCGCTCGACTCTCAGGATCAATCAGCCCCATATCCTGCTGTAGGTCGATGATGGACTTGATGAACGCATCGTATTTTGCCTTCTGCTCCGCAAACAGTTTTTCATTGCCACGATTCAGAGACTTCATGTAAGCAATTTCATCAACGGTAAAGTTATTTTCCTTACCCTCTGCCATCAGGCGCTCAGAGCGGTGACCGGCGATCCACTTGAGAAAGTTTTCACGGTGGTTACCTAGCCCGTCCAGAACCCCCATTAAGGAATCCGCTTTACCCGTGCCAGCAATCCGCTCAGTGATTCCCTCATTTTTGTTATAGCGAACCAGACCATGCTCCAGAACCGCCGCCGTCACCGAACCAGAACCCGCCGACATGCGCGCAGCGGTGTAGCCGGAAACCATCGCATCAGATTTACCTGCCGCATCTTCTGCGTATTTTAACGGCGCCAGACCGTCAAAGGTCTTCGTGTTCAGTTTGCGGAAGGTTTCTTGCCACCACTGCTTCAGCTCCGTCCGATCTTTATCGGCTGCCATCTGATAGAAGTTTTTGGCTTTATCAAACCAGCCTTTTTCGACGTTGAAGCCCATTTTACGGCTGGTTTCGGCGTCCATTGCTGGATTGGCAGAGCGGGAGTACAGCGTCTTGTTCTTGCGGATATCAGCGGAAGAGAGTATATTTTTACTTGATTCTGCGGGGTCGCCCTCCTTGGGCAATTGAAGCCCCTGTGAGTATCGGCGACTGGCAGAGTCTAAACCCTGGTTAGTGCTCTCCCCGGACAATTGGAGTCCGGCTGAATGAGGCTGATTAGGGTTTTCTTTTGCCCGCCGATATAGCACCAGCCCAGCATCCTCCATCCCTTGTACTTTCGACATTCCGCCTACCGTGCCATAAACTGAAGCGATTTTGTTAATTTCCATGTTCTGCTTTCTGGCATTCATATGCACCGCTGACACCACCGGATTCCCATTTGTATCTTGCGCCTCAAGTAAAATCACTACGGCATCGTTTTGGGTAGACGAACGGTATACAGCAAGTGGGTCATGCATTAATTCAGGCAATTGCTCGATCACCGATAAAGGCACATCATGCTTCACCCCATTGGTGGCTTTGCGCACGGTATCACGGTTAATAAACATATCCAGATTAGGCGCACCCAGCGCCCTTAACACTGGTGGTGTTCTGCCTAATTTCACCGACACATCACCGGACTTCAACGACCGCATAGCCCGATCAAGATCGGCACGGTACTGCTCAGCCTCCTGCGGCAATGGCTTTAGCGGGCCAACATCATCTGCTTTTGAATACAGCGCATCAGTACGCGAGAAGGTGTTATCGAACTCACGGGTGCCTGGTTGCTCATTGGCATACATCGCCGTTTTCTGGAAGCGGCCGGTAATGGTGCGCAGAATGTTGCGGATCTCTGCTGGCGTGATATCCATAGGGTTAAGCACGCCCGCTTTACGCAGTGCGTTGGTCAGCAGCGTAACAAAGCGATCCCACACACCGCCCAGCTTCGTTAGCTCGGTACGCTCTGCCATATGCGCCAAGAATTCATTCGCCTGTGTTTCTAACGACTCCTGCCCGTAGGATTGCTCGACTTGTCGCCAGACATCCTGAATGGTTTTATTCTGGCTGTCCCGCGTCTGGTGTATCACACGCATGATGCGGTCATATTCCACATCGCCGATCACTGAAGCTAAGCCATGGTGCGCAATCACTTCATGCCGCAACTTGGCACGCAGTTCACGGGCGTTGGCGATGTTATCGGCGATGACAATCACACGACTCAACTCTGGCTGGTAAATGGCATGAACTGTGCCGAATTCCGCAGGAATGCCGTTAGGCATCATCGCGGCAGCTTCGGCCTGTGTCTGCACCGCCTTCACCTTAATTTTGGCAGCACCGTTCAGATGGGAAACAAAGCCATCCGCCGCAAGCTGTACACGGTCGCGCAACATGCCGGCTTCTGGTTTGCTACCATCACGGCTAAAGCTACCATCGTGAATGATGTTGCCGCCGCCGATATCAGAACCAGAAACAGAAACGCCCCCAGATTTGGAGGCGTTTTGCGGTGACTGGCTATCTCGTCGGAATTGATCTTGATCGGTCTTGGGGAATATTTGCTGCTGACGGCGACCGCTGCGAATACCGTCAGCCACTGCGTCAACGGCGTCGTAAAGCTCGCTAATTTTCATTGGTCCTTTGACCAAACCACTACGGCGTAGTGCCATCTGGAAAGCGTGTAAAACAGAAGCTGGGATGATACGGCGACGGGTGCGAGCACCACGCTCACCGCGCTCCAGTTCCGCTGCATGAGCGAAAACTTCTTCAGCCTGATAGGACTCTGACTTATCGCTGTAGTTCTGCTTTACTCGTTCCCAGATGGTTTTGAATTTGGGGTCGCTCTGCGTTTTGAGAATCGCATCAAGAACCAGTCTTTTATCTGCTGGCTTAAAGGTGTTGATCCCAAAGTGGCCAAGGCTTTCGTGACGGAGTGTTCTTCGTCCATCGCTCTCGTTACGAATGCTGGCAGCGTTAAGTACGATCCTTCCTTCTCCGGCGGCATGATACGCACCTTGGATTCTACCGATGTTTTCCTGTGTCGCTTGTGGGCCATATGCGTCTTCCTGTCGGGCAAACACTCGAATCTCTAATGGAATATTGCCATTGTACTCACGCTGAAAATCTTCGGCAATGCGCCGCACCTCAGCAACGGTAAGCCCATCAGGGCGATTAACCTGCCGCGAATAATACAGGTTTGATTTTTGGTTAGTACCTCGTTTGCCCATCAGATGAGCGGCAAAATCATGCTCCGTTTTTGTCACGTTATAGAGATCGCCATCATCAGAAACAATCCGGTATAAGGTCTTGCTCCTCCCACTACCAGATGTTCTCTGTGTGGTTTCTGGGTGCCAGCCCCGCTCAATCATCTGTTGAACAGATTCAGCTCTCGTCACTGGTCGATCAAACTCAGCGTAGTGAATCATTTCCTGTAACGTTTTATCAGCTCTCCCGCGCTGCATAGGGCTGAAATTCTGAGCATTAAGAAATTCATCAATTGGAGCCCGCTTCACTGCCTCAGCCGCATCTTTCTCTTTACGTTCCGCTTCATGCTTGGAGCGGGATATTGTATTGCTTTCATCCCGATCAGCCAGTCGGTCAGCGTAAGATACCGCCTCCGCACGGGTATCAAAAAGTTTCGGTGCCATCTTGATTGGACTATTGGGCTGTGCCTGAACCGCCCAAGCCTTTACCTTCTCGCCAGTGTCGCGTCGCGTTGCATCAACGGGGAATAATGGATAGCCGCGATGCTCAGTATGGGTGCGAATGCGTTCCAGTGCTGCATTAAGCCGAGCAAGATCACCGATACCACCACCCACCGGACTATCGCCAGCAAGCTCGCCTTTGATTCCATCAACCTGTGTTGCACTTAGGCCAATCCGTCCTCCATCTTCGGTTGTCAATATGGCAGCTCCAGGTACATCACGATCCATCGTCACAGTAATAACTTCACCAGAAGGAAGTGTGATAGTGTCTTTTTCTCGTTCTGATGGCAGCCGCACCGCATAACCACCATCAACCTTTTCTACTGTAGCCCCTGGCATCTTGCCCCATTTGGAGTGCTTAGCGACATGTTCATTGCTGAATGGGCGATCGCGCTGGTAAAATTTCAGCTCCCCCACAGGCTCCCCGCGCGCATACGCCTCCGTTTGTGCATCGATGGGCACACCAGCAACACGGTGGCGCTGATCGGGCAATGCCGCCTGATCGTTAACGCCCATGGCATCACTGAACTGGCGTACTTGTCGCTGAATGCGAGTTTGCCCTTCGGTAAACTGCGGAGGCTGCGCCGTCTGGCCCTCATCAATAGTCGGCGCACTAGAGAAAATAATATTTTTATCTTCAATTGCACTGGTTGGCACTGCTTCACCGTCATACGTTTGATTAGCACGACCAACCTCATTCATAGCCCGGGAGCGTTCGGCGGGGATGAATTCTTGCCCGCGCACCTGCTTTCCTGCATCAAACTGCGGCCCTGTTCCGACCTGAGCATCGTCACCCATGGGTGGACGAACTTCTCCTGGCATGGCAATCACAGAGGTTTGACCTGGTGCAGGAAGGCGTGGACGACGTGCAGCGATAATTCGTTCAGCCTGTTCCAGTGCCTCCAGTTCTTGCGGTGAATAGCCCTGATCGCCCTGTTCAATCTGCTGGCGAATGAGTTGCTCAGCGGTAGGAGAGTCAGGTTGTTCAGCAAGCGCACGCTGCACGTCACTGTCTTCAGCAAATCCCTGAATACGTGGATCTTCCCTAAGATAGGCTGGTGTATCGCGGAATTCATCAATACGACTCTGTGGCGTACCAACGACATTTTCAGGGTTGAGCTGTGAATTATCTACTCCCTGAGTAACAGAAATCACGGGGCCGCCATCACGCCATTCACCTGTATAGCCAGAAGGTGGTGAATCCTCGCCCATTTTCACGACGGGAATAGATGAACCGTTACCTTCAGCGGATAGCTGTCCAGATGCCTGCCACTCCGGCACATCGACCTGCGTAGCCTGCGGCTGATCACCTGTAAGATCTCCTGCCGTTGGTTCGGGATTGGATTGCTTATCTGCCTGTCGCCCGCGAACACCACCGACGGCACCGATGGCGCCCCCCATCCCAGCGCCGACAACCGCATTATTTGCACCGGTTTTCAACACATCTTTCATCGGGTCGATTTTTTGCCCCGCGGTGTCGATCAACTGTTCATTCTGCACATAACGTTGCCCAGCCCCCTGAGCAAATTCGGTTGCACCTTCTGACACGGCTCCTGTCGTCATACCAGATAGCACCCCAGAAGCCGCGCCTTTACGTGTTAGCAGTTTCAGCAACGTGTGATCGCCCAGAGTTGACGCGGCAATATTGACTGCCAGTAAGCGGGGATCTGCGGTTACAGCACTTGCCGCCTGATCAGCTACCTGAGTACGTGCCAGCTCCAGTTTTTGAGTATCGGACAAACGGGCATTGTCTGGATTGGAGTCAATTGAGCTGAATGCAGACTGAAACGTAGAGCTTTCCATCAACTCATTGAATGACAGGCTGTTGATTTGCTCACGCATATCGATACCGCCCTGACCTTGCGCTGAGCCAGACATTGCGCCGACAAATGTCGTTTTACCGGCGACCGCTGCGGCACGATCTGCGGTTTCTTTCGCAAGCTGACGGGCAGCCTCTTCAGGCATTGACTTGCTGAGCCGGTTAAATGTCGCACGCTCTGCCATTTCACGCGCAGCACCTGCGCCCAGCTTTGATACACCACCAGCCGTTAATAGTTGAGCAATCGTTGGGACAGCATTGATTAACCAGGCATCCTTATCGAAAAGCCCTTCCCCAACACTGACACCAGTAATATCCCCATCCTGATTATGCTCGAAATTGACAAAATCTAGCGAAGCCGCTTTCTTCGCCCCGTCGCTGTAACTATCCTTAATACGCTGGGATGCAGCACCAGCAAGATCACCTGCACCTTCAAGAATGAAATTGCCAGCACGCGACACCGGATTTCCAGCATTCTGACGCATAACGTCCATCATTTGGCTATCAATGCCTAGCGGATTGGCGGCATCACCTGCGGTGTCTGCTTTTTTTTCATCAAGAATCTGGTTACCAGATTTAAATAACTGACCAACGCCAGCAACCATGTCTAACGCGCCAGCGCCTACGGCTTTAACGTAATCCCCCATTGTTGCTTCTGGCTCAACAACGGGCTTATTCCAGTTTTCAGCCGAAAAGAACTGACGATCAAAATCGGATGGTTCACCCGGCTGCTGAATGTTGAGAGATTGGCGGTTCTTATTCGCTACTTGTTGTTCGGGGCGCTGCTGCTGAGGATCGTAAGCCATTGCGGACTCCAAAATTTTGGCAAAAAAAAGGTTCATCGCGCTTTACCGGGGAACGCTGCTTTAATTTTCAGGAAGAAGTAGTCGTTATCCCGGTATCCATAAGCCATTCGCTTTAGTACCTTGATTTTGTTATTCATCCCCTCCAGCACACTCGTATTCAGACGATGTTCAGCACTGGCGATTATCCCGCTCACGTAGCCCTTGAGCTTATCTGCGAACTGCTGCAGCGCTTTTATATCGCTCTCCTGAGACTGCCTGTACCATTCATCCCAGCGATGCCGGGCCACCTCCTTATCCGGCGCATACCACAGCTCTTTCAGCGCAGTTTTCATCACGTACACGGTGTTCAGCGGCTGGTTGGCCTCCAGCAACTCTGCCAGCTTTACATCATGACCTGCTGGCAGATTTTCAGCGTTACGCAGCAACAGCCAGCGGCTGCGCTTGATAACCTTCCGGGCTTTCGCGTTGTCACGTAGCTGATTCGCCTGGTCAACCCGCACCCTGTCGATGACCTCGCGACCGAACTTCGCCACCACGTGGAACAAGTCATAGACCACTTCCGCCTGTGGGCATTGCTCCCTGACTTCAAGGTCCAGCGCCGTGTTCATGTCCATTGCGACAGACTCGATAGCCGCGCAGCCTTCCGGTCCCAGCCAGGTGAAGAACGGGCGGAAGGCCGCGCGGCTGCGACCTTCCCCGACCCACAGCACCTGCTGCGTATCAGCGTCCACGACCACAGTGGCATAGCGATGGCCTTTAAACAGGGCGAACTCATCCATTATCAGGCGGCGAAGTGTATGTCGCTCTGGCTCCTGCAATTCCCGACGCAAACGGCGGAGGTCGATATTCTTGATGGTGTGCCAGTGCAGGCCTGTCAGCTGTGCTACGTGCTTCACGGGGAGTAGACGGCTAAGAGACTCAACCCAGACTGATAATGTAGAGGTGTAACGCTGCCTCTCAGGCAACCAGGAGATACGTTCGGTGGCAACACCGCAGCAGGCGCAGCGAAGACGACGAACAGGAACCAGAAGGGTGACGCGCCAGTGCAGCAAATCCCGCTCACGAACCTGACGTACAGAGACATCATGAACGGCACAGTCTCTTCGGCCACATCGGCGGCACTGGGGTGCAAAACGGGGGTCTGGGCGAAGCGTAATAAGCAGCGCATCAGATGAGGAATGGGAAAAGGAGTCAACGGTAAAGCCTTCCCAGAAAAGGGAAGAGAGGTTAGCATTCATGGCAGACGGCGGTTGAGTGGTCGGTTAGTGTTTTGGCGAATACAAAACTAACCACTTTTACCGCCGTTTTCTATTGGTTCACGCTTAAGCGCGATGAACCAAAAAAAAGCCCCACCGAATTAACGGCGAGGCTTGGTATCTTTGGGGAATTTAGCGCGTTCTCATCAAAAATGACAGGCAAGAATTTTTTCTTAGGCTACGCTCTTGTTGCCGCTATTTCGCGGACTACACACATTCAAGGACTAGCTAATAATGAAGAAAGCAATTGCACTAATTTTTGTGATGTTAACTTTAGGTTCATCATTTCAGGTGATGGCTGGATCTGGCCGTTGTCAGCATGATTCTGATACCGCTGCTGACGGCTCACGCTGCGGTGGGCGATCTGCTGATTCTCGCCCTGGTGGCGGTGGCTATCGTTGATAATTTTTAGGCGCATTCGTGCGCCTATTCTTATTCTTGTGTGCTCCGTGCCTGCCTCAACTGGTTAGCTACAGCAGCATCGGCAGATGCCTTCGCTCCTTTCGTATACTGCAAATACTTAGCATCCAATTGCTCAGCGCTCAATGAGGAGACTGGCACACCCATAGCGATAGCTTTCTGAGCAAATGCAACCTTACCCTGATCGCCTGCCGCCCATTGCTGCAACCCACTGTCATCCTTTGCTTTCGGTTGCCGTTGGGGCTGCCCGTATGAATCTCTCACCTGCTGTTCCAACTGGTCATATTGTGAGTTAATCCCCGCAGCAGTTTGCGGATCTTGCGCCATTGGATCAGCTAGAGCCTTCGCTCTCGCCTTGCCAACATCCAGTAAGTCTTTACGCAGCCCTTTTGCTTCCTCGCGTACTGCTGTCTTATCTGGCGGATTAACCATGTCATTCAAGAACTTCGCCCGACCACCATAATTTAACTGGCCGACCATCTGGCTATAACCTCGAATTTCCTCCATCAGGCGAGGCAAGGCAATGGGCGCAATCGTGTCATTAGGATCTGTCGAGCCAAAGCGGGTCATTGGCTTGAGCGCGGTAGATCCATCGTTATACGTCACTTTTAATGTTGGAATGACACCCTGACCATCTTCTGTTAACCCGATATGCCCCAACTCTTTTGCCTTAATCGTCTTACCGGTTTCTGGATCTTTATCACCTATCCCACGCTGGATACGTGCTGATAACACGTTATTCATCACGCTGATAGCTGCTGGATCGTTATAGTCCATATCGCCATTGAGAACAGCGGGCATGATACGGTTAATCTCTGTAACGTCCTTGATGGCCTTATCGCCAATAAACCGTTTCGGGTTTAACGGATTATCCGGTGATATTTGATTAAATAACTCAGGATCAATATTTCCGGTTTTTTCCAACTGGTCATAGAACATTTTTATAGCAGGCATTTCGTCATTAATACGTTTCTGGCGCTTCGTCTCTGCCATCTGGAATTCATGCTCTTCTCTGCGCATATTCAGCTCTTGCGCACGCATACCTAACCCAGCTCGCTGAATTCCAAGCTGCTGACGTTCTAACTCTTGTCGTAAACCAAATCGGCGATCATCTTCCTTATCGCGGCCCGTTTGGCGATCAAAATTACGGTTGTCAGTTTCCTTGCCATAGTTAAATTGTTCTTGGGCAAGCCCAAAACGACGATCTTCATTCTTCTGCTGCTGATCAATCATTAACCGCCGTAACTCCGACTCCTCCCGACGCTGTAATGCATTATCCATCGTATTGAATCCGGCCAGAAAGCCGTCTGCCAGTCCTCTGACATCTGCCATAACGCCCTCCAATTAAAATAGTGAACCAGCCAGTAAACCAACGGCAGCACCGACGCCCATGCCTATAGGGCCGCCCACCGCTCCCATTTGAGCACCTAAATAGGCACCACCCGCCCCACCCAATCCGGCCATCATCCCCATATTGGTATTCTGTGCCTGCTTCTTCTGAGCCTTAAGTTGTTCGTTAGCCGACTCACGCTGCTGTTCCATTTCCGCCGACTGTTGCATACCCTGCAAACCCTGCTGGCGCGTCTGCGCCGCAATATCAATTAAGCCGTATCCCATTATGTTTCACTCCCAATGTTGAGAAGTTCACGCAATCCCGTTGAACCGCCAGTTAAGATGCTCATTTGCCGATCGGTTTCCGCGTCGCGTATCCCATTTTTTGCCCCCGCAGTGGCAAGTGCGGACTTAAGCCCCAGGCTGTTATCGCTTTGATTGGTTTGCTGAGTCGCCCCGTAGCGTGCTTGTTGATTGGTGGCACCGACCGTTGCCGTATTCAGTGTTTGCTGCTGTGTAGCGTCTGCCCTTGCTAACTGGTTATTCATCAGTTGGCCGTTAGTGGATAAATCCATCAGCCCCTGACGCTTCGGCAAATACCGCGCTTGCCAGTCGGCATACTGCTTGCGTGTGATGTCGGCAAATGTATCCGATGCGTAGCCCATGCTATCCCCCAATGTTTCTGAAACTTGTGCTCATGAATGGCGTATTAGACACACCAAATACACCACTGGAGCTACCGCCAGTTGGTGTTGGTGTTTTGCTCGGTAAGCTTGATAGCCCCTGGCTAACCAGTGCCCCACCAACCGCTCCGACCAGCCCTTTCGTCGCCTGCTGCTTGGATAGCGAACTCTGCGCATCCGAGATCGCTTTTTGTTGCGACGCAGTGGCGATCCCCTGATATCCCTGCATTGCCTCCGCTTTTTGCCCCGCTCCCATTGCCTGCACATCGTGCAAACCTGCAACATACTTATTCTGCTGATCGGTCTGAGACCGATTCGTTGCATCAATCGTGCCTGCCACTTGGTCGGTAGCAACATCCTTCAGCGTTGATTGGAATTTGCCGCTGCTGGGATCGACACCTGCCGATGCAAGACCATCGGCCGCTTGCCGCCTGGCTTTGCCAAATTCCTGTTGGTAACCAAGATTGACATCGCCAGCAATGCCGTCGTATTTCTGCTGATCGTTAAGCCCTTCCACCTTATCCATAAACAGGTTTTCATAGGGCTTCAGCTCGTTCTGATAAAGATCCCACTGTTGCCGCGCAACATCAGCCGCCGCCGCTTGCTGGGATGTCTCCTTTACCTCTGTACTGCCACCGCCACCTTTTCCCACGTATCACCTCACACCGATATTTTGAATTTCATTAGTCCGAACTCATCAGGTAGACGCTCAAATCCAAGCCGCTGCGCCACCCGGATGAACCCTTTTCTTGCCGTGTAGAACTCAGCCCAACGCCCACCGACAATACGCGTTAATTCCTGAACGTGGGGCAGCCAATAGGCCAATGCATCTTTTCTTGTGCTGACACCGAGCCACACCACCACATACGGGATTCCGTAATAACTTCGTGGCCGCAGAACAATCCGCGTATCATCTGTACCAAAGCAAAACGCCTGCTTTTTACGGCAGGCGCTTTGGATGTTTGTTATTAAATTGGGCTCTCGGCTGTCTATGACTACACGATTAATTGCTGAATTTATGTCCATTATGATTTTATAATAGTAAAAACTAAAATTTCTGGGGTCCCCGTCCCCCCTCTTCCGCTCGTTATTTTCAATTCAGTGTTTGCAGGAATAACCCCCTGAGCGATCTTATTGTTGTTCCATGGGTTTGCGTATACATTCATTGCATTCTGATCATTAAAGTTAACCCATACATTACCTTCACCAGTATTCCAAATTAAAACAACAGGTGATGAAAATATTGTCCTCTTAAATGGAACTGCCTCAATTATCGTTGTTTGACCTATTGTATGTGTAATTGGCCTGACTACATCTCCCTCCAAATCTTCAACATAAACCTTTCCCCGAAACTCCCCATTAGTTGCATAAACTGTCCCCCGAAATACCCCATTTTGGGCATTAACGGTTCCAGTGAACGATCCAGAGGTCGCAGTTATTTCCCCTTCTATCTTTGCATTCTTCGCTGTCATATTACCGTTCTGATCAACGGTAAAATTACCGCTTTCAATCCGAGCCGTTTTTATATACGGAGAAACAATCTCAATACCTGCCTTTACACTGTCTGCAATAATGGTTTGCGCGGACAATATTTTTATCACTGCATCTTTGGCGATCAATTCATCAATAACCACTTTGCCATCCACAACAGCAAAGGGGATCGCATAGGTGGTTTTATCGTTGGGATTATTAGGATCAAAGATAAAGAACTGAGCGGCTGATACTGCAACCTGGCTAATGGTATTTCCACTTGAATCCTGACCAGCCACAATACCAATCCCTGCCGTCACATCTCCTGCTTGTGCTTTCGCGCTCCACATTGCCCGATATGACGCTGAGCCATTTTTATCCATTTCAGTGATGGCTTTTGCATTTGTCTGCACCGCTGCATTGTTTTCTCTCGTTGCAGCCTCTACTTTTTCAACACGCTCTGCTGATGATGAAAACTGCTCGGATACCGACTGCGATAATTCCCTGACTGCTGACGCATTGGTTTGTGATGACGTTTCAACATCGGTTACCCGCTTTGCCATGGCACTGTTTTGATTACTAACAGACTCAGATAACGTTTTTACGTTTGAATCAACCGTACCAATATTTTTGGTATTTGTTTCCAGCTTTTCCGTCAGATCGGCAATCAGTGGCGACGTATTTAATTGCTCCTTAATCACCTCGATGATAGCCGCTGGATCGGGATGCGTTTGTGCATAGGTGCCTTTTGAATCATTGAATGCCCCCGGCTCACCCAGCGCATTCACGTGTCGTATCCAGTAGTACCCTTTCCAGTCTGGATCAACGGGGTCACCGTAAACCCCAGCCGCAGAGCTGGCAATCAACACCGCATTTGCCAGATTATCTTCAGGAGAACGATAGATTTCCGTCAGCGACCGGCCGCGATAATTAGGCATGTCCCACTCAAGCAGCACGTAAGCAAACCCGCCCGTCGCTTTAAAATTGGTGGGTTTGGTTGGCTTCTGTACACCACCGCCAGAATTAGCGCCTCCCGAACCATTACCAGGCGTCAAAGTAACCTTTCCGCCCCCGAGCTGACGCAGGTTAGCCAGACCAAGGGTCGCCAAATCACCATACGTCACCGCGCGATTGCGCCCGTCACCACGTTGGCCGGTCAGCGTTTCAACGTTCTCTAAAACCGCCGACTGGTCTTTGCCCGCTCTAAACTTTGCCGTCATGCTGTCATTTCCTGCATCGATGTAGCTAACGTAATTCTGTCTACCGGCACGCTGCCGTAGACTTCAACCTGCCAGCGTTTACCGCGAATGGGAGGCAGCTTAACTAACGACTCTCGCAGGCTGCCCGGCGGCAAATGCAATGCTGAGCGGCCATCAACATGCAGAATGACGCCGACGTGCGATAACGCATTGCTCATGACTCGCAGGCAGGAAAAGGCCGTATGCGCTGGAGCCAGATATTGCTTCGAGCGCCAGCGCATATTCAGGTTGAAAGCGCCATCATTGAACGTATATAACTGCCGTCCTTTCACGATATAGAGCGTGTCACCCGCCGGATCGTTATAGGCTGTATCAAACGATGTCGTGATGTGGCGAATATCCATGCTGGCAGGATCGAAAATAAACCCAGCCACCCCGTTATCTGTGTCATAGAGCGCCAGATATTCGTTTTCCACGCGCCAGGCTCGGATCGTTGTCGGATTGAAATCTTTCCGCCACTGCTTAGCCTCAACGATATTTGCCGTAGCAATCGTCGCCGCACCATCAGCACTGATAGAAACCAGGCCATTCGGCGAGGCATACAACGCGAAACCATCCATCGTTACCATTGAGTGGCGTGAGACGCAGGACAGCGCGATCAGGGAATGCGTTGACGTGATATTCGACGGTGTGATACCTGAAAAAATATAGGGGATACCTTTCGTGCCAACGACCAGCGTTGTGCCTACTGGCGCGATCGCCACAACATCATCCTGCGTGGTCTGCTTGTTGCTGTCTTTCCATGCGTAAGGCAAATAGGCTTCACTGAACATCACCTGATTGCCTTTAAACCCAGCAGCAATGCCGTTAGACATCATGCACAAACCGCTCATACCATCCGGCGGCATGTAATAATCGTAAGTCTCCAGTGAAGCGCTAAGCTGAGCATTTGACAGATCGTCAACAAATACGCCGACGGCAATATCCAGTTCGGCCACCAATAAGAAATCCGCCGCCTGACTACTGGTCGCCGATCGATAAATCCGGCGTTTGGTGATGTTGTTGTTCTGCTGTCCGGGTGGTTGCAAATTCAGTTCCACTGAACTCCCAGAATACTTTATCGTCAGCTCCGCAGAGGCTGGCCCCGGCGGCCCCTCTTCACCATATGCCGTAACGTAGGTTTCAGTGTAGAAGCGCGTTTCATCATCCGTTGGATCATCTTCTTCTACGTCAGTTGGCGGCGTGATGGTGCCAATGACGATCGGGTTGGCAGGCACCGGAACACCCAGACGGAAAAATGCCGAGGGATAATTGCCGTTACCGCCCGTCGCAATCTGTGCAGAGGTGACCTTCGGAAATTCATCGTCGGTGTAATAAACGCGCCCATAATCATCATTGGCGACCGGACTGCGGATTGCGTCAACAATCTTATTCCAGGCAAACCAGAAATTATCGCGATAGTGGAAGATGGTTTTGGGCTTAAAGGCAAAGGTTTTGCCCTGATCGGTATCATCCAGCATAGGAGTGATAACACCATGCCGAAAGTGGCAGCTCTCCGCCACCGTCGCGTTAGATTCAGGCAAAAGGTGTTCAACAACGCGTGGCATCATTCCGCGCATTGTGGTGATATCAATGGTCGCCATAATGATCCTGAGACAGAAAACAAAAAAGCCCCGCTTTTTAAGGCGAGGCTTGGTATCTTTGGGGAATTTAGCGCGTATCTTTCACCTACGCAATTTAAAAGGATTGAATATGCACACCATTGATTATCACGGAACGACAATCTGCATTTTGGACGACAGCGACATGCTGACTGATTGCCCAATTGGTGCCTATGCAGTGATCGAGGATTCAGGGTTTTATGTCGCTGTACGCGTCGGTGAAAATGACGCGCCAGCGATTCACACAGATCCAGTAGAAACGCTGGAGAGTGCGCTCGATATCATTGCTGAGTAATTAGCGTTTTTTGCGTGATCAGGTAGGTGAGACGCTATTGCAGTAAACGTTGCTGTGGCTGATTGCTCGGGTGGCTGGCACATATTGCTTTTCCTCGCGTGCAGGCATCTGTACACGAACCGTCAGATAAGTACCCAGCGGAATGTCTATCAATGCTCGGTCTGGCCACTCTTCAGAATCCCTCTTCTCGTTATATGGTCGATGATCGAGGTTTAGTCTGTTCTGCGCAAACGGCATCGCGTCACTGTGAACACGATGATACGTGCATATTATCAGTGAGCCGTCCTCTTGTACTTCGTAGTCATTCCAAATGCGCTCGTAACCATTCCGGCATTTCGGGTTCGTAATTCCGCCATCTTCGCCGCCCCATGCACGATCGGCATTTAATCCTAGGCAGCCAGTAATTTGATAAACGCCCTCTGATAGCCGCGTTGTTACAACACCATCGGATTCTGCATTTAACTCTGACGAGCCATCGGAAAATAGTTTCACTATCGGGGAGGCTGTTTTGAGGAAACCGTTGGCGTCTACAGTGGTATTACCTGAGTGTTTTATAAACACGGCTGGTAATGGTGTACTATTAAACGTTTTCTCCAACACGAAATTGTTGAAATTTCCACTCGTCATATTGTTATCAACAATAGCCCATCCCCAGTCAGAGGCGTCTGTACCGGGCTGTCCCCCTCGATGCCGGATACTTAGAAACGCTTTCCATTCCCCGAATATCGTGCAAGAGCCCGCTGACTGTTCACTTCTCAACATATCGTAATAGGCGCTAACTGAAGGATAACCCTCAGCGGTGGCGTTACGCATAAATCCGTTGGGTGCCGGGAGATTTTTGTCATTCCACGGCTTAGACCACCCCGCCCAATTTCCGTTTGAACAAATGTTCGTCGCTTCATATGCAGGAATATTATGAGAGCTAAAATATAATGTACCGTAGTTACTATTCAACCCTAGTATCCATAAATACTTACCCGAATCGGCTCCTGCTGGGCCAACCGGAGCGTTTGCGTTATTTCCCTGATGTGCGGAATAAAAACCAGACGGTCTACTCGATGAGAAAAACTCGTAAATATCAACATTGGGCGGAATTGGTACAGCAACACCGCCAATTCCAAATTCACCTCTAGACACAGGATTGGGAAGATTCTTGCTGTTCCAATCAACTGTCCAAGAAGTCTCCCACGCACCTTGTTGCACGCTAATAGAAGCGGTTTTCGCACCGCCTGTAGTAAAACCAATTGCAAATAAGGCACCATAAAATTCACCATGGGCAATCGGTTCCCAAGACAACAATACGTCTGCAAAATCAGGTGGGCGGTTGATTGCTGTTTGATTTGCCCAATATAATCCCGCCGGCCTGTCCATAGTGAAATAATCAAACAGGTTAACGTTTGAACCTACATTAATTGCCTTACCACCCCACCCGAACTGCCCCTTAAGCATGGCGTTAGCCAGTGTTGCCTGAGCATTTCCCGCAGCTGTCTCTGCTGCATTTTTTGCAACAAGCGCACCATTGGCTGAATTGCTAGCAGCATTAGCTGAAGCCGTCGCCGCCGCACTGGCTTGCTGAACTTGAGCCACCGCCGCGCTGAGATTTTGGGCATACTGTGCCGCCTCATCTCTGGCAGCAGCAGCGGCACTCGCAGCCTCTGCCGCGTTAGTACCCAACACCTGCATCGCAGCCAGCTTTGCCGCTACGTCAGCCTGAATCTCACGAAAATAGACAATAATCGCTGGCGTAACGGCCTGCTCCATCGCGGCCAGTTTTAATAGTTCGTTGATCGTCGCTGGCGTCGATTTCTCATTAATAGAAACGGAACCATAGACCGAATTGTAACCATCACTCTGGATTGAAATGGCGTACTCGCAGATCTCCAACGGAATAGCGTAGTTGCCATCCTGATCGGTCATGACAGATGCAGAAAAACCGTTCAATACCGAAGGTCCGTTGGTCAGCGCGCTAAAGGTGACTTCAGCACCAGAAACAGGGACACCAGCCGGATTCATTAATACACCACTGATTAATACACTCACGCTTGCGAACTCCCGTTATATTGCGCCTGCTTTTTCTGCCCGGCGGCGGTATCAGTTTGTGATTTGACGCCCAGCAGATCGACAAAAGTTTGATAGTGCTGGGATGACAGCATCGCGTTATTGCCGTTTTCTGCGTCTTTGCCATAGGCGCGAAAAAGGATGAACTCAAGAACAGGGTTAAAGTACAGCTCATCAAGGGGGAATAACCGGGCGTTCTGCGGCGATAGATCGGCAATAGTGGCAGGTGAAGGTAAGCGCGCTACGTTGATTTCCAATTGAGCACCAGCCAGTGCGCCGGGGAATACAAAGAAGGTTTTTGGCATCTGCTCATCGTAGCAATAGCGCTCAATCGGGCCCGTTATGCTGTGCCAATCGGGATACTGATAATCGAGCGCATCACGCGGAAACGGCTGAATAGCACGCCCCCCAACTACTCGCGTAATTTCCAGTAAACGTATCGCGCCATCGGGTAAGCGTTGCCGCGTACCAGGATCGCAATCGAATGTCTCAATGGATGCCCCGGCATCTGGCCTGATGATGATGATGGCGTTAATCGCATCATTGTAATAATCCAGCAACTCGGATTTAGGCCAGCGCAGCCACAGCGAATCCAGCAACTGTGAGTTTGCTCTGCCGATAATGTCGTTAATCGTTGTCATTAGTAGAATTCGTGTTTACGGACTGGATTGTGGAAACCGGTTATCGGGGAGTTATCAAGCGCATCACGATAGGCACGTCGATAACCATCGGTGAAGAGGGATCTGAAATACGCCGCTCGCTGCGGATCGCTCCACGGCTTACCCGGCATCAGGTAGAGGTCTTCTAACGCACCAGAAGCAATAACATCCGCATAATCGTCAGCCAACGCATCAGGCACACTATCCGCAGTGCGCCGCGGCTCTACGGCAAAAACAATGGCGATGCGGCCAAACGGCCGTGTAGGCGCAATGTGATTGGCTGAAATCACGGTAAAGTCTACGCCAGCAATAAGAACGGCCGGCTCATCAGGGTTGCTAGTATCGGTGACCAGTAAGCGCTTGACGCACTTCACTTCCAGACTCTCCGTCAGCGTGAGAGTTACACCTTGCTCAACCTCTGTCAGCACCAGCGATTCACGGCAAAACAGCGACTCACGGCAAAATGTGATAGCGGCTTCCAATGCAGATTGCCGCATCATGAAATCTAACGGCCCGCTAATATGCTTACGGATCGCTGGCAGAAATGCGTCAAGCGATGCCATTACTCAGCGCCCTTTGCTTTGACAGCGTCACGAACGCGTGCGCGGAAATCATCAACTTTTTCCTGAGCGCCTTGTTTCAGATCCGCCAGATCTTCCGCTTCAACCAGCGTCGCCAGTTGGACGGATGTCAGTTTTGCCAAATCGACATCATCGTTACCGATTTTGACCACCCAGCTATTCGCTTCAGCTTCAGCCTTCTGGCGTACCAACTCTTCCGCCGCCAAATGGGCTTTTAATTCCTCGTCTTCCGCAGACTGTGCCAACACCGATTTCACCTGGTCTTCACGTACCCATACGGTAGGGAACTCCAGCAACTGGTGAGCAATCCCGCTTTCAACGTTGACGGGTTTAAGGCGGGGAAAGATCAGGCGGCTACCTGTCACGGTATCGCGCTTTTTGTCTTTACCACCGATGTACACAACAGAAATATCTGTCATTCTTGAATCCTCATAAAAAAGCCCACCGAAGTGGGCTGGATAATGTTGGAAGCGGCTTAGTAGCCTACCGCGACATATTTCACATTGACGACCAGACGACCCGTTGCGGCACCGCCGGCAATCGTGGCGGTAATTTTCTCACCGCTAGCCGCCGTGCTGTACGGCACCACGGGTACAGATTTCGCTACCGCATCAGCATGGCTGGCCGCCGCGACAAGCGTATGTGTACCGCTTTTTACTTCCACTGTTACGCCAGCACCTAATGCTTCGCTGACAAGATCAACAGAACAGATACGCATACCGATCGGCATTTCCAGCAGTTCGACAATATCGCCGGCGGCTGCGGCAGCCAGCACAATCTGGCTCTCTGCCAAAGACAGATTGCCCTGTGGACCTTGGTACACCGCGTCACGCATGGACGGTGCTTGAATCGTTGCCATAAAATTTTCTCCTGATAAAGCAAAGCAGCAGGCCGCAACCTGCTGTTATGAGAGGGATTGAGGGGATTGATTAACGCCCTGTGGAGATCGCGGAATCCACGACGATGATGCCGTGGTCGCTCATGCGGCCATCTTTCTGCTGGAAGCGGATTTTCTTCAGGCCGTTAATCCAACGTACTGAAATCTCAGTACCGTTACCATGATCCACTTTCTCTTCGTGGTAACCGAAGTGACCACCGCCCTCGCCCGTGCCGTAAGCATTCGCCAACGCCTGACCGCCCAGCAAGATAGCGCGGTCAATGGTGGTTTTTGCTTCTTTCAGTGCAACGGTGGCAGCCAGATCGTTGTTAGATACGGAGACCTGAGAGCCAGAATTGAAGCGGATCGGCATCCCTGTGTACTTGCGCACCAGAATGTTTCGCCACATTGCGCACTCACCTTTGAACAACGGGTGATCGAAACCTTTAGATCGCTGAATAACGCGTGACAACATCGCCTGCCAGTCTTTACCCGACGTGGAGGTATACCAGTCATTCCACTGGCGCGGCGTGACGTTCAGGACGTAATACGGATCGTCGTTCGCCATTTCGTCTTTCGACATTTTGACGGGCTGGAGCGGGTGCGCCATTTCATCGATAAACAGAGAAAGATTATCGACTACGCCCAAACTGAAGATATCGGCAACATCCAGACTTTCAAAACTGGTCGCATCACCGGCGTAAAAATGGCGATCGTAGGTTGGTGGCAGCACATCGTTAATCATGATTTTGCCGAACTCACCATGCCCCGCCAGCGGCAGAATGGTGTCATCAGCGATGAAATCACCGCGTGCGCCCGCCAGATGTACCGTCGCGCACTGATCTTGCAGATCATTGAAGTACGTGCCCAGCAAGGTGCGTGCGGTTTTGTTCAGATTGTGCTTATAGCGCTGCTCTGACATTTTCCCACCTGCATCAACCAGGTGACGGCCCTGATTAATCTTGAGTGAGAAATCCGCGAACGCGAGGTTTTCACCACGCCCTTCCAGCTTCGCATCGCCCATCGTCGGGCGCTTGCTGAGTTTGTGGACGATCTGCATATCCACTTCATCGCCTTTCTGCTTTTGCAGATCGGTAATACGCACCACTGGCGCGGTATAGCTGGTTTGCTTCACGCCTTTTTTATCCGGCGTTACCGCTTTTGGTGCTTCCTGCTGTTCCGTCATGATGTTAACGAATGAGCGGTTGCGGTTGGCTGCGGTGAACAGCGCAACCTGCATCAACTTATTCGCCTGAGCGGAGGTAATGGTAGTCATGTTGATTCCCTAAAAAAGAAAACCCGCACGCGGCGGGTTGGATGATGTGAGTAGGTAACGTCAGATGGCTTGTTCTAACAGCGCTTCAATCTGCGCATCGGTCATGCCAGCAAACATCACCTGCAATTGGTCAGGATCGGCATTAGCCGCCTGCTCCAGTGGCGATGCAGTATGTTGCGTCGTTGAACCGACATCTGACGGTGACGCAGGCAGCTGTGACGAAGCGGTTGCTTTCGCCAGCAGATCTGCTGCTTTTTGCTGAAGCTCTTCGGCGGTCGGTTGCTGTTGCGCGGCTTGCGTAGGCTGTTGAGGTGCACTCTCCACAGACTCACCATAGGCGGCGCGGGTTCGCTTCACGACTTCACCGAATCGTTCATTTAACGGTTTGTCTTTCCACGCGGGATCAAGTTTGAGTGTTTCATCGATATGCACCGCCAGTGTAAAGCGGTCTGGATCGCTATCTTGCCAGTTTTTCAGATCTGGCGTGGCATCCAGTGCCGCAACCACAGGGTTGTCATTAACAGGTTGAGAAACTATAGGGGCTGGCTGCGCAGATTGTAAGTATTCCACTTTCTGTGTCAGCGCATCAAGCACACTCGCCACTTCAGGGAAACTCTCACGCACCGTCGCGATCTGCTCTGGTGTGATTTTAGCTTTTTCCGGCAGCTGCGCAGGCTGTAAACCAGCATCGTTAATCTGGCGCGTAAAGACTTCCAACTGTCGCCGAGCTTCAGCCAATTCTGTAGAGGTTCGCTGATTCGCTTCTGTCAGTCGCTGCTTCTCAGCACGCTCTGCCTCCAACACGCCATAAGGAATGGTGTGCTTACCGTCCTTGCTCAGAATGCTTTTTGCGGGGCCAGTACCTTCATCAGAAACAGTCGGCTGTTGCGTTGTGGTCACCTGTGGTTGTGCAGCTACGCCCGGCGTCAGCGTGGTGGTATCGCCCTTATTTTCCTGCTGCCCATTCAGATTATCGGCGGTAGCTTGTCCGGTATGGGTTACCACACCTGCCGCCTCATCAGAAATATCCACATCGCCCAAGCCATTCAACAATGCTTCCAGCTCTTCAGCTGTTTCTTCGCCTGTTAAATTATTAATATCAACACTCACGTCATTACTCCTGCATGTCTATTTGTCGGATAGATCCGAAAGGGAAAAGGCGTATCGCTGCCCATGCGAATAAGCGCTCTAACAAAAACGCTTATCGGCACAAACAAAAAAGCCACCCGAAGGTGGCCGATACTGATTTTGTGGTATAAAAAAACCGGAGCAGCTTTTTAAGGCATACTCCGGTATCTTTCGCGAATTTAGCGCGTATCTTTCTTACACGCAAGAGATATCAAAGAAGTTTGAATTTTTCCAACGTGGCTTTTATTTCTTTTCTTAAACTAGCTTCGTCGAATTCGTAATTATCACGATCCGACTCTGGATTATAGCAATCAGCCAAGCAAAAAATACTAGACGACGCTTCATCTACTTCTTTTCCATCGATTGACAACCGATTAGCATCCCTTTCTTCTTTCCACATGAGAATGTAAGAATCTGAGAAATTATCAGCATTAATTTTAGACTCAACAAAACTCCTAGCAAAATCAATAAGTTTATTACTCATCTTAACACCCCATTATTAACGTAGTTTTTATACTGCTGAGAATCAACATCCAACTTCCAACCGGAAATAAATTTATTATCCTTATCCATGACAACAACATTATTCGTCTTCGGGTTAAAGAAAACCTTTGAATCCTTCACAAGTAGATATGTCCCTTTTTCAAAAGTTTCTTTTTCCTCTAAGTGTGTAATAATTGCGTCTCTAAATTTAGTCAGTGTTTCACTATTTTTTCTGGTATCAACAATACCAAAATCTTTGGCATGTTTAAGATACTTTTTGTCCAGTTGCTTACGAGTAAACCGATCTGAATCCAAGGGATCGTTAAACACCACATAAATCGGTTCAACTCCGCTGCCATCTGCTGTCGGTGTCCAGATGATATAATCATCGAACTCCACCGGCTCTGCAACTGGTGTTACCGTAACTGTGATTTTATCAACAGGTTTAACATCAACACCAGTATTCAGTAATGCTTTATAGTCAGGAGCAGTATTACCCGTATTGCCGACATTTCCGGTCGGAGGAAACGCAGGGTTTTCCAGTACAAGGCGAGATGAAACACCGTCAATTTCTGCACTAAAAATACCCGTACTTTTGTCATAGCTACCAGCTACACCTCTGACACTTGAAGGGACTCGCAGACTACCCGCTTTGAATGCCCGGAGAACCCTATCTCCATTCTCATCAGAAAATGCCAGACGAACAGGAAGATCCAGATTTCCATTTTTCTTGACTAAATCGTCAAAGTTAGTAGGAGGCTTATATCCAGGAATCTCTTTTACTGGAATGGAAAATAAAATATCGACATCCTTCCCAACAATCTTACCGCTGCCAATCATCCCTTGTGGTTTATATAAAAAAGAGGCTAATTCCCCAGAAGGAACACTTAGGGAAATAGATGCAGTAGATCCAGATGTAGCGGCATAAAATGCTGACAACAGTGTGCTAAGTTGAGTTTGCACTGTGCCAAATGTTGATACATTAACCCTGTTACGTTTTATCTCTTTTTCTTCGGCAAGCGTTCGTTCCGTTTCAACCTGAAGCAGATTATTCTCAGCAAGCAATTGCTCAGCCTTAGACAGTTCAGAACGAGCCTGGTTCAGAACATGACTCTCTTGTTCCAATGCATTATTTGCTCTGAAATAAGCCTGATGAAAGTTATTCATCGTTTGCCATGCGGCAAGATACATTGGATATCCTGGTCCCCCGGTTATTCCCGAACTCAAAAATGCCTTAGAATTATTATAATAATTGTCGCGATTTTTCGCAGCGGTATTCACCTGTTCTTGGTAAACCGCAACAGTTTTAGTTTTTTCTGAAATGGTTGCGGCAGAGCTTTCTTTTAGCTGTTGAGCAAAAGAGAGCACTTGGTGGATTTCAGTTAATTTTCGCTCTGCAGCAACAATAGGATGACGCAATAACCACTCCTGCTCACGGCGTTTGGCCTCTTCAACCTGTTTTTTCTCTTCCTCTGCTGTCACAATTTTTGAAAGAGACACGTATACCGGTTCATGATCGCTGCCAAAATCAATAAATGCATGGTGCGTGTCAGCCACAGGTGTGGACAAGAAAGAAGAGACTTGGATATCATCTTTTACTTTCGGCGGATTTTTTGCCAAAGCAGTCTGGGTATTATCTACTTTGATCTGGAATGCAGGTTCATCAGCAATAATTTTCGCTGAATACACACCTGGTATTGCTGTTTTCTCTGCTTTAACTACGGGAATATTCGCGACGGGTGCATTCGTCGTGGGCTGAGTTAGAGCCAGTTGACGCTGGGAAAGCTCGGTATTAATCACACTTTGTGCCAGTAAACTGGCGGGAGCTGTTGGCAATGATTTGATTTCACTGACAGGTAAACTGCTGACGAAACCCGCAGGCATTGCTGTAACGTTATACCCTTTATTTAATACTCCCTGTTGAGCAGCTAACTGGGCTAAAGCCTGCTGATGTGCTTGATTGTATATAGAGTCGAGACTACTGGGAGCGGTACTAGAAGGCCACATGCCGGCTGCAGTAACACCAAATACCCGCCCAATGATCGGAAGTGATCTGCCAATCACTGCACTGAGTGTTGCACGTTTAGTGTTAATTGCTGCTCTGATATTTGCGAGTTCAGTCTGAATTGCTGCCGTATTTATTGTGAACCCTAGCTTTCCATAAAGAGGGTAGACCGGCATCGGTATCGCGATTGCCAAATAGGGATTAACGATAGCCTGCTTTTCAGGGTTTTTACCATAATCAACGGCAGAGCCGCCTTTATCATTGTTCCTGTCATTACCCCCTTTGCGGTCATCGTTTGAAACCCAACCGCCGCCACCGCCATCAACGGTCATTGTGTCTCCATCGTTTGGAGCATATAAACGGTACTTAATCATTGAAGTTCTCCATCAAAAAATTCCAATACTGTATTTTTATACAGTCATGCAATTATAGAGACTTCGCTGACCAAGCTAAAGCATTCGCCTAATTTCATAAACACAGTTAATAAACTGATTTTAAAAGTCTATTTTATCAATCTGTCCCTGAATACTCTGCATCATCTGAGCGTTCAACACCTCAATTTCCCGCGTCGTATTCTCCATATCCTGAAGGATACGACCAGTTTCCGCCTGCGTTTTCGTGATCTTGACCCGCCATCTCCGGACAGCTTTTGTATCTTAAGTTAACGATGCCCGCTGCCGCCGGTATTCCCTCGGAGAGTGATATCCCAGCGCACTGTGCGGGTGGTTCTCATTGTAATGCGTAAACGCTGCTGCAAGGTTTTTCAGTGCTGTTCTCACATCCGGTTTTGGCATAAACGCGATATAATCTTCCTTCATCGTTTTCACGAACCGCTCGGCCATGCCATTGCTCTGCGGGCTGCTCACCGCTGTTGTGCAGGGCTCCAGATTTAGTTCTCTCGCGAACCTGCGCGTTTCATGCGCGCTATACGCTGAACCGTTATCCGTCAGCCACTGCACCGGGATGTCCGGCAACCTGTCTCCGAAGCGCTTTTCCACTGACCTCAGCATCACATCCTGCACGGTCGAACTATCGTAGCCTCCCGTGCTCGCCGCCCACTCTATGGCCTCCCGGTCACAGCAGTCCAGAGCGAACGTAACCCGTAGTTTTTCACCGTTGTCGCATCCGAACTCGAAGCCATCTGAGCACCAGCGCATATCGCTTTCTGCCACCGCGATTTTACCCTTATGCTCGCGCTGCGGCCGCTCTGGTTTGTCATGCAGTAACAACAGCTTATGTTTGCGCATTATCCTGTAAAGCCGTTTGGCATTTACCGGCGGCTGCCCCTCTGCACGACGTTGCTTACGCAGGATACCCCACACACGTCGATAGCCGTAGCTGGGCATATCGCTGATGATACCGAGGATGGCCGACAGTATTTCAGCGTCAGCTTCGTCATTACGCCGGTTACAGCGACTGTCCTGCCAGTCGGCAGAACGCTTAATCCGCAGTGACAACTGCGCACGCGACACGCCCATGGTACGGCTGACCTGAGCTATTCTCCGTCCTTTGGCAACAAGGGCGCGTGCGCTATCCATTTTCGCGACTGACTGTACTCCACAGCTTCTTTCAGGATCTCAACTTCCATCGTCTTCTTGCCCAGAAGGCGCTGAAGCTCCCGGACCTGCTTCAGAGCAGCGGTAAGCTCGGAAGCAGGAACGACTTCCTCTCCGGCCGCAACGGCGGTGAGGCTGCCTTCTTGATATTGCTTCTTCCACTTAAACAGCAGGCTGGGCTGGATACCATGCAGACGGGCGACATGGGAGACATTCATGCCCGGCTGCATCGTCTGCTGGATAATGGCGATCTTCTCCTGTGGCGTTTTACGTTTACGGACTTCTTGCCCTAATAGGATCCCGGTCATCTCAAAATTGGCGTTAGTATTAGACATATATTCAAGCCTATCTCTTATCTGGAGATACAGCTACTGTCTGGTGTTTCAGGGGGCTAGATCACCGCCTGCGTTTTCGCATCATCAAAGCGCTGGCTGTTCGTTAAGGTTTGCTCACGCTGAGCCGCCGCCGCGATGCGCTGTGCCTCGGCTTCCAGCTTCGCCACTTTCCCTGCAATCTCACGCATCGCCAGGTCTTGCTGCTGTGCCTGCAATTGTTGCTGTTGCTGAGCCGCCTGTTGTTCTTCTGGCGTCATTTCATCCGGCGCTTTCGGCGTACCCAGCGCACTGCGAATACGTTCGATAAACTCCGCTTTCTTCGGCACATCCAGCAACTCGACCCACATATCCAGCACCGTGGCCTGCACCTGCGGCGGCAAGCCGTTGATAACCTGAGACATACGCTCGGCCAGTTGCGATTTATAGGCTGGCGTCTGCTGGATCGGCGCAAGCGCAATATGCGCACGCAGGCGGGAAACATCGTTCGTCATCCCGTTGCCGGATTCCTCATTGATGGTGACAGATTTACGGCGCCGCGGATCGTCGCGGTTCACCACAACGGAGTAATTGCGCCGGCGCGTCAGATCTTCCAGTAAATACGACAGCAGCAACTGTCCGACCTGCTGACAGGCAAACTGGTAGTTATCGTTGATTTCCGCTAGCGTCGTCGCCCCCTGCTCGACTAGGTTACTGATCGCTACGCCAGAAGCAGCGCTGGAGTCTTGCCCGAGAAATGCCGAATACACGCCCATCCCGTCCTGAATCAGTTTCATGCTCTCCTGCATGACCTGAAACTGCTGCTGCGCGACTTGGAAATCCTGCTGAATATTAATCGCATCCGCTGCCGTTGTTTTATTGTGTCTCTGAGGGTTGAGCGTGATTACGCCATCTGGCCGCTCAACCTCGTCCGCTAACTGCCTGTCAGTCATGTTGGTTGCATCGGCATCCTTGATGATGCGCTTGGCCTGCAATAGCCAGGTTAATTTGATACGGCGGAAGTTCACTTCATCCTGAGCGGGGATCGCACGGCAGGCTAAGCCATAAGGCGCACCTGTTTTGTCTTTGCGATAGCCCCAGAACGGCACCAGCGGGAACATGCCTTGTGGCGCTGAGCATGGGCGGTCGCCAAGAAAGTGCGGCCCGACAAACCACGCTTCACGGATCCGGCTGACGCGAGACATCACCACCGACACACGGCCTGTCGCCAGCGCCACGGCGTGCATCACGTTGTTTTTATCGAACTGGATAACGCGGCCATTAGACAGTTCAAGAACCGGCACCCGCTGGTACGTGCGATAGTAGATCACCTGCAACATGACGCGCTTACGATTGGCAGACACCCATTCAGTATCCTTACGGCTCCACTGTTGGTACTCGTCATAAGCGCTGATTAAGGCGGACTCCTGCCCCTCGGCAATATCGGTATCGACAAATCCGCGCCACTCATTGATCGAATAGTCGATAACTTGCGCCATATCGGGAAAAGTGGCCTTCACCTCATCCACGTCCAGCCAGCGCTTGCGCATCAACCAGCGGCAATCACTCAAATCAGCCTCGCGACTATGCCAGTCCCAGAACACTTCATTACGGTGAACGGTTCCAACCTTGTAGCGCGAACCAAACAGATCGCTATTACGGCGGACTTCAACCCATGATAACCCCGCCTTGATCTGCTCAGCGTAGGCATCGGAGCGAGCCTTATTGATGTTGGACAATCGGCAGACGTCAGCAAATTCCGCATTGACCGCATCGGCCAGTTGCTCCATTTCCTCATCAGGATCATCAGCGATAACCATCAGGTCAGTACGTGTCTTGGCCTCCATGCCCAGTACACCATCAATGGTTGGCGCAATCAGGTTATGCATCGTCAGCGGTTGACCGCGTTCACGCAGTTTCGCCACCACTTCCGGCGCAAGCTGATCGCCGTCGTAATACGCACAAGCGGTATTTGCCGTGGTGCGCCAGTCTGGTTGCGCGTCAATGTCCGATGAAAGATCCAGTAACTGCCGCTGCGTAAAGCGGTCGCGATTGTCCTGCTGGCGATTATCCTGCTGCTGTGGCCGTGCCTCAGCGTCAATAGCGGCTGTGTTCATCAATGTGACATCCAGTGAGTGGGTTTAGAACGGTCGATAGGTTTCAGTTTCGGTCTGGCTGGCATGCGAGCACGCATTTCCTGCGCAATGGCATAGCTCATCACCTGGTCATCGAAACAACCGGTTTGTGCGCCCATGCTGCCTTTGGCGTCATAGACATAGGTATTGAGTTCGTTGATGGTGCCGATCCAGCGAATGCCGCTGGCCTTTTCGCGCAGTAACGTTTTCAGCCCTTCCGTCACCACCGGCTTACTCTGCTTGGTAGTCAGCCAGCCCAGCTTCGGCGTCTCGTCGTCGTTATCGCGATCAAGGTGTTGCTCGGCGTAAATAGCGCGAACGGGGTAAATATCACGCAGCTTCTGCAATACCGCATGGCCGTGGTTATTTCGCTCTGGCCCGATATAAGCGGTGTTGTACCACTTGCCGATGTGCGCCAGCAGTTGTGCGAACAATTCAGCATCCAGATGACCGAACCAGTGCGCCACCTGTTCGCCTGTCGATTTCTTCACGACATCGAAAGATGAACGGTCACCATTTTCCAAACCTTCGGCAATATCCGCACCGATAGCATAATCCTCGTCGGGATCCGGCAATTCCCAGACCAGCAGATGATTTTGTAACGTGCGCTGAAGCTCTTCTTTATCGCCGCCGCGCAGTGCCTGCACTTTTGTGCGTTTACCCGTTTCAGGCTCCACGTCATAGGCGATGAGCGGCGGACTACAGCGCCCTTCGGCATGCATCACATTGATGGCGGCGAATACACGGCGGCCAGAGGTTAAGAAAGCCTCCTGCGGCGTAGAAGGAAATTCCTGCTTCATTTCCTCGCCCTGCTCGACCTCTTTGCGGATATACCACTGCTTTTGCTCATCACTCAGCGTGACACGCGTTGCCGCTTCAACCGCGGCAAAGTATTCCTGATGGTATTTACTCAGCCGCAGGCCACCGGCCGGAACGGGCGCAACGTATTTCGGATCGTCAAACCACGGATAGAAATGAAACTTGTAATCCTGCATCGTCAGATCGACACCGGATTGCGCCAGCTCAAGCGCCCGCGTGCTCATGGTATGGAAATCGCCGCCAACGCCTTCCGCCGTGGATTCATCAAACACGATACAGCCATCATGCACGGCGTTCAGCGTACCGGTTCGTACCTCTTTGGCCTTGGCCGGATACTTGGCGCAGATTTTTCCGTGCTCAGAAATGTGCAGACGCTGAACCGTACCCGATCGGAAAGACGTGGCCACCTGAATGCTGGAGCCGTGAGAAAACAGAATATAGCCGCCATTCGCCCCGCTGCGTCGCTCGGTAATCTTGAATGACGAACGTAACCAGCCAGGTAGATTGTCGAAGGGTATCGATATCTTGGTACGGAAGATTTCGCCTGCGGCAGTCTTATCCTGTGCAATGATCCCGCACTTGATGTTCTTATTGAACAGCGCCTGATCGAGCAGGTAGATATCAATCGCCGTGGAGAAACCAAGCTGACGCGCCTTAAGAATGATGTTGCGATAATGCATGTTCTGGAACAGACGGCGCTGTGCCGGACGCATCCGAAACGTGACTAACTGGCCTTTCTCATTCTCGATCTTGTACAGATTGTTGAGCCGCCACCACGGATTGCTCAATTTTGACAAAATAAAAAGGCGCTGCTGCGCCTCGGTCATTCCGTCCAACTCGTCTTCTACGAGGCTGGCATCATAGTGCGGTGTCGTCATTGCGCCAGCATTCCATCATCCGGCATCGCGTGAATATCACGCACCACATCGGTTAGCGGTGTCGTCACATCCTTACTTTCCGCCGTCAGTTTCTCCGTTTCTGCTTTCAGCTTGGCGGTCGCCGCCTTAATGCGCTGCGTGTCAGCACTCAGACGTGGAACATTCACCGCATCCAGCTGTAACTTGCTCAGGCTGTTTTCGATCGACTCAATCCGGGCAATGTTGCGATCAAGCCCTTGCTCAGCCTTGATGAACTTATCGTAAAGCTCGATACGCGCTTCGACTGATTCAGCGTTCTGCAAATCCTCCATGATTTTGTTCAGCGTTTTCGTCACTGACAATGCACGGGCGCGGGTGAAAATCAGCTCATCGCGCAGCTCGGTTTCTTGCACCGCCTCAAAAAGCTCATCGGCGTCCAGATATTTGGCATAAGCAGAATGCTTGCGCGGGATTTGATTGCCAGGCTGGAACGCATTAGCTGGAACACCATAATTCCCGCCCAGATTGTTCCCTTTAACAAAGCGACCGCTAGCATCCCGTTGCGGTTCAGTTTCAGGCAGTTGATCGCTGGCGTCACTGTCGTCTGCGTCTGCTGATTCCTCCGTATCGTTATCGCCAGAATCATAGCGCTTTTTCTCGCTTTTGCGATTCGCGCCCTTCTCTTTGCGAATCTGCGAATCACTTTTTTGCGAACTGCGAATTTGCGAATTCTGCTCAATGAAATCCGTTGCAGCCTTTATCGTGATGTAACGCTTCGCAGAGCTATACGGCACCTCATTCTGAGCGCACCAATCCGCTGGGGAGATTCCCGTTGCTGAGTATGCCGCAGCATAATCGGCCAGCAGCTTTTTCCAATCGTACTTTGCCATAGCGTCCTACTGAGTAAGCATTATCGAGCCACCTCTGGGAAGTGACTCTGGAATGCCTGATGAATCACTTGAATGCGTGGACTACAGCGCGAAACAGATAATCTTTCACCTGCTGCTCTTTAGGAAGTTGGTCATACGGGACAAAGCACGGGTGCTCTTTTTTCTCTGCGTCTTTCACTGGGCCATATTTCCAACCATCTTGTTTTTTGAACTCCAACCATTTGTTATGGCTGGCTTCCGGCGGATGATCACCATTGAGGTGGAATACCACACCTTCGATAGCAGAGTTCTTTTGCCAGTCTGGTGCGTCTTCCCAATTGGGCTGGCTGTGATCGCCCAGCGCAGCGCAGTACGCCCGGTTAACTTCGTGGGCGGTACGGGCGGCATGCTCAATGTTTCGACGCTCTATTTCCTGCTTATCATCACAGCAACCACCGAGTTTTGGTAATGGCTCCGACAATGATTGTTCATAAAGGCGTTGCTTCAGCAAATATCCTTCCAACTGCCAGATTTTGTTAACCGCATTCTGATGGGCAATCTTGCGACCAATTTCTGCATCGAAATTTTCAGGTGATACGCAGGCTGATTCGCCAGTAACAGTGAAGCCATTACGCAGCACCAGAATGCAGAAGGTGAGGTGTTTAAGCAATTCAGGCGTAGCTCGCAAAGCTGCTGCATTGATTGCACCACCTGAAAACGCTGCATCTTGCACGGCCTTTGCGTCACCTTGTGCGCCAGTGAAATAGTGCTCAGAAACGATAATGCCTTCAATGTGCTCAGGAGTAACTCGCGGGGCGATTAAACCTTTGGCCTGAATCTCTTGTTCAATGTGTTGATCGGTGACCTGTGTCATGGGATTACCTTTTATTGGGATGAAAAAAAGCCCCAGCGGGTGCTGAGGCTATTTAGAGTTAAGACCTTGTGAACTCAGATAAATGTCATGGATTTTGCTTGTTTGCAATTTCCACAACAGCTTTATCAGCTGAAAATGTTTTATAGTCTACTCCGTTGAAACTAACCGCTAGGCTGATAGTTGTTCCACCATTACTACCTTTTCCTCTGCGCTCATATTGGGACTTAAATGATTCAGGGGTTCCACTAGTCTCATAGTTTGTATATTGGCAATATTTCTTATATAACTCGGAAAGTAGATCAAACTCATCCCCACGATTAATTTCTTCTTTCGTTTCAAAAATCCTTAGTCTGATTTTAGAGAAAAACTCTTGAGCTTGCCCTTGCGAATCAAAAGACTTACGGAGAATCGTGACTTTCTTTGCCATAGGAATTTCCCTTGCGAATAAAAGGTCAAGTCACAATACCAAAGCCGGTCTCATAGATGAATAAATAAAGCAACTATGCTAATGCATTTCAGCTTTACGGATATTGATAAATTGGTTATTGGCTTGTTCAATCGCTGTCAATAACGGGTCAATCCAATACACCGCCTGTCCATACGTCAATCTGCATTTGGTGGCAGCGGCACCAGAATCGGTTGTGTTAACTCTGCTGGCAGTGGAACGCATTGCGCTGGCACGTAGACTGTGCGCGTAGTCGAGCAACCCAACAGCGACATCATCAGGCACGCACTCACGACTAGCAGGATGATGTTTGATAACTGTCCGGTAAATAATCTGTTTTTCATCGGATTTACCCTTGATGGTGATGGCATACTGATTCACCTGCCTGGCGATTTCGTTGTAACGATGGAACTGAAGTGATTGCTCGGCGATAACCGCTTGCTGGCTTGTGCTGATATCTTCCGATTGCTGCTTATCCCGCTGCGCAATATCCGCATCCCACCGTAATCCCTGTGCATACCAACCCGCGCCGAACGCAGCAGCCAACCCGCCGCATAACAGCAGCGCTTTCATTTTCGTGGTTAACATGGTTTCTCTGTTAAAAAGTGAGAGGATTGATGAGGGTGAGGAATTCAGATTTCACGTAGCGTCGCCAAAACAGCTCAAAAAAGACTAATTCTTAGACAAATTAAGCTGTTTTAGGACAAAGTGCCGAATTCCTATCATCGCAATACATAGCAAAATAATGCTATCGGCTTGTCTATCTGCTCCATTTCCACCAATCAGCGCCCCCATGCACGAAATAGAAAGTGCCGAATACATTAGTTTGCCGATTACCCCATCTTTAACGTGGTCACTGAACACGCACCACCCAGCCCACAGAAGAATGGTGACGTAGGCGATGGTGAAAATCATTGCGCACCTCCACCAAATCGGGATCGGATAAGCCCCCACAGATCGGCGGCTTCGATGGCCTTGATAACGGCAGCAATCAGCGAACCGCCGAATGCCCCCAGAAGAAAACCAATCCCGCCAGCCGACGACGGGTTGATATTGAAATAATCGCCGACAATGCCTGTCAGATAGTGGGCGCAGGCGCTACCCGTGAAAACGAAGATCGCAATCCCACGCGCCGTTCTCAGGTCGCTTTGAAACGGTACAGATATCAGCGCGCCAATCAGTCCGGCGACCGCCCATTGAAATTGCTCCCACAGTCGGGACAACCATTCCATTTATGCTGCCCCTTGGTATTTGGTATACGCGTTCTCAAGTTTGGTGTCATAGCGGTTTTTGGCGTACGCAGGGCCGTTGTAAATCCGGGCGAAGGTTGCCCAATCACGACTTTTCAGCGCCGACAGCAGTTTGTTATCCGCTTTAATAAAGCGCACGAACGTATCAAGCTGGCCGTCCGCTGTGTATTGGGCGTTAATGAAAGCCTGTAATGTTGGATAGCCGCAGGTTTTCCAGTGGTAGCCCATTATCTGGAATGCTCCCCACGATGCAGATTGCAACGCGCAGCCGCGATCAATGATAGTGGCAGCCCGATCCATGTCTTTGTCTTCTTTATCAGTAGACTGATAACTACCAGGCTTACGCGCCACCAGATCAGGATGTTTCGCTAATTCAGCATTTGCCCGAGCGCCGCCGAAATGTTTCGTCAACTGCTGATACATGACGTGCGGCTCATACTGCACTTTTACACGGCCATCAGATAGAAAACCGCTGCCATTGCTTTCAACTTCAGTAACCGCTTTAACCGTAGCAACCGGAACCCCCAAACTACTCGCGGCGACTCGGTAATCTAAAAGGGTGAGAATTTTGGACATAACATGCTCTATGTGCAGGAAATAAAAAAGCCTGCTGGGCGAACCATGCAGGCTTGAGGACTGACCAATAAAAAACCGGAGCAGCTTTTTAAGGCATACTCCGGCATCTTTCGCGACCTTGTACATGATTCTGTGTAAATGCCATTTCTCAGAAGTGACCGTCCAGGCGGTCACCGAACTCGATAATAAAGCGGCTCATCGCCAGCCGCCAGTTTTGGATCGACATCGTCCATTTTTTTGATGCCGACTGTATTGCCAGCCACACCACTTTCCTTACTGAGTCATCTGTCGGGAACACCTTGCGTTTCTTTATGGCATGCCGGATGACGCTGTTCAGTGATTCAATGGCATTGGTCGTGTAAATCACCTTACGGATGTCACTCGGGTACGCGAAGAATGTTGACAGATTCGCCCAGTTTGCACGCCAGCTCCGGCTGATTTGCGGGTAGCGCTCATCCCAGACCCTGGCGAATGTTTCCAGCTCCTGCAACGCCGCTTCTTCCGTCGCGGCCCCATAAACCGCCTTCAGGTCGCGAGTGACGGCCTTATAGTCCTTCCATGAGACGAAGCGCAGGCTGTTGCGCACCATATGGACTATACACAACTGGATGCGGGTTTGCGGATAGACCGCATTGATAGCGTCAGGGAAGCCTTTCAGACCGTCAACGCAGGCGATGAGAATGTCGTTCAGACCTCTGTTTTTCAGCTCCGTCAGCACATTCAGCCAGAACTTCGCCCCTTCATTTTCCGCCAGCCACATACCCAGTAGTTCTTTCTGACCATCGATATTGATGCCCAGGGCCAGGAACACGGATTTGTTGATGACACGACTATCCTGACGGACCTTAAGGACAATACAGTCAAGATAAACAATGGGATAAAGGCTATCCAACGGCCGATTCTGCCATTCAACAACCTGCTCCATCACTGCGTCCGTGACCTTTGAAATCAGGGCCGGCGACACATCTGAGTCATACAGTTCCTTAAACGTCGCGACGATCTCTCGGGTAGTCATGCCTTTGGCGTATAACGACAGGATTTGGTTATCCATGCTGGTTATCCGGGTCTGATTTTTCTTCACCAGTTGAGGTTCGAATGTGGCATCACGATCTCGCGGAGTACGCAGTTCGAGCGGGCCATCGCCAGTAATGACAGTTTTTGTGGAATAACCGTTACGTGCGTTAAGACCCGCTTTGGGCTGGTTTTTCTCGTACCCGAGATGGTGGGACATTTCAGCATTAAGGGCGGCTTCAACACTGATTTTTTTCAGCAGGCGATCGAACTGGCTGAGATCATCAGGTGTTTTAAGATTTTTGGCCAGTTCGTTAGCCAGTGCCTGTAATTGTTTTTCGTCCATAAATTAACCTGCTTTTGATGTTGGATTGAACATATCAAAATCAGGCAATTACACAAATTTATGTACAGGCTCGTAGAGACTGGGAGAAAATGATGTTCGCTCTGTACTACGGGCAGTCAAAAATTATCATTGATTGCGATCCTGATGGCTTCTACTACCCGCACTACGATTAATCCCCTGCTGATATCTCCACAATATCGCCGCATCAGATAACGATGCGGTCATTCGGCCACCTATCTGGCAAGCACAGTAACACCCACTGGATTTGCTTTCTTAAAGGAGAGGATGAATGACGGACTTAAATAGAACCGTCACCGTAGCTCATGACGGCCAACAGGCCGTTGTGGGTATTTCCAGTATTCTCGGTGCCGGCATCGATCGTGTCGCCCTGTTCCGCGTGGAAATACGCGATCGTACGTTCCGGCAATCGACCTACGGCAGGCATTGGGAAATGGCAGTCTTCAACAAGAAGGACTGGCACCGGATGAAGGCGGCGATGTACCCCACCGCCGTTCGTTCCCACTACCGCCGTGTAACATCAACAAAGCAACTGGAGTTGCTGGATGCAATTATCGCGCTGCCGTCTGTGTCCAGCATCAATTGGGTACCAACATGACAGCCATCAACTTTGATCCATCCGACCCCGACAAAATGCGGCTACCGAAAGGCAAGACCTGCGGTAACTGCGTTCATATCAAGCGATGCAAGGCCATTTTCGGACACGTCGAAACAGACACTTACTGTGATTGGTCTCCATCTCGGGCGGTATTCAGGGAAGAGGCAACAACTGATTTAAGCGAGGGTGTGAAATGATTCATTTCCACGGAGGACCTATTACCCCTGACACCTGCGCTCTTAGGGCATGGAAAGGGCGGCATGCATTCATATCGTTTGCAAACCACAGACAACTGGCACTGGCTAGCGAAGTTACCCAAAGTTTTGCGCTAGACAACGGCGCATTCAGTTTCTGGACAAAGAAACGTGTTGTGAATTGGTCTGAGTATTACGAATTTGTCGCGAAATGGGCTAATCATCCTGGTTTTTCATTCGCAATTATCCCCGATGTGATCGGCGGTAGCAGTGAGGAAAACGACGCTCTGATTGCTGAATGGCCGCATGGGAAATTCATTGGCTGTCCGGTATGGCACATGAACGAACCTGATGAACGGTTTATTCAGTTGTGTAATGAGTGGCCCCGCGTGGCGATCGGCACAATGGGTGAGTACGATGCTAAACGGCCGCGTAAATGCGTCGCAAAACTGCGCGATTTGATACGCCATGTTGTTGATGAAAACGGCTATCCGATTTGTAAACTGCACGGACTGCGGATGCTTGATAAAGATATTTTCCGTCACATTCCACTATCGTCAGCTGACAGTACAAATGTGGCTCGAAATATCGGGATCGATAAAGCGTGGCAGAAATCAGCATACGCGCCAGCCTCGAAAGAAACGCGAGCGGCAGTTCTTGTCGAGCGTATTGAGTCAATGAACAGCGCCAGCGCGTTGATGTGGGACGAGAGTAAAGACCGTTTCACTCCGCAACTGGCCTTTGAGTTATAGATGTTTTGGCAGAATAGCAGCCAAAAAATTAGGTACCAGCATTGTCGTGATAGCACTATTCCCCTGACGCAATAACGCGATCTATTGGGAAAAAGAAAATGACTACGATCGACGATCAAACCATCAATAAGGTTATCTCAGCCTTATCAGACGCCAACAATCCTGCCACAGCTTTTGAAGCTGTCAGACTTATAAGCAAATGGCTCAAGGAGCACGAGCTAACTTACTTATCGTTGACAGATGAGCAGCTCAGACGCCTCAGAGAGGCTGAGGAATCAATTTAACTCTCACCCCCTGCGAATGCAGGGTTTTTATTATCTGGAGGAATACATGCCTCAATCATGGTCGGTTCCATTCCCGGAATCGAAAACTGAACATAATGGCTACCCTGTTTACTGGCGATATTTTGAAACCGTTCAGGAAGCGGGAATTGAAGTTATCGCCGAGCAATATATTGCCTTCCACCAGACCAATAGCTATGCCTTTCTATGCCCTGCTCACTGGGTTAAGGATTATGATATCGATCGGGATAAGGCGAGATGGCTCGACGGGTGGAAAAAGAAAAATATGCGATATGCGATCAAGAAAGTCGCGAAATCAGCAGAACGCTCTTTTTCCTTTCCATCACAGCAACTGGCGTTAGAAAGCCTACTACGTCGAAAGAAATATCATCTGATGCGGTTAAATCAGGATATCGCCATTATCACTACCGTTGTTGAAGAAATGAAAAATTTGGATTTGTCATCCCCTCAGCTCGGATACAACTTCGGCCATAACGCCGAAACGGAAAGCTGGACTTTCTTCTAACCAAAGCCCCTTCCTTACGTAGATCAAACGACCAAAACTAGGGCGTGTCTTTGGCATGCCCTTTATAAGGACTGACCAATGGCGCGAATGCTTTTACTCAAAGTCTGGGCAATAGATGAATTCGGTGATGAAAAACCATCGAATAACACGCTATATCACTATGCCAAGCACAACATGATTTCCCCGCCACCGAAAAAAGTCGGACGTAAATGGATGGTGGAACAAGATGCCCGCTTTATAGGCATGATCTCCGAACCCACAATAAATAAATCAGATAACCCACTGCTGAAAAGGATTCTTTCAGATGGCCGGTAGACCTCGGAAACATAACATTAAAGTGCAAAATCTATTTTGTTTTACCGACCCGCGAACTAAGCGGGTTTATTGGCAATATAAACACCCTTTAACGGGCAAGAGGCACGGACTTGGAACAAATGAGGCTGACGCTACCGCAATCGCAATAGAAGCCAACCTACGAATTAGCGAACAGCAGGTGAAACAGGCATTTGCTATCCGTGAACGCACCCTGTCAATCTCAGGAAGAGGTATAACCGTAAACGGTTGGCTGGAAAAATATAAAGCGATTCAAGATGAGAGGCTGAAATCAGGCGATATCAAGTTCAACACTCACAAACAACGTAATAAACCCATATCCTTATTTAATCAGCACGCAGGTATGAAATTACTCACGGAGGTGGGTGCTAAAGATATTGCAGAAATTTTGGACGACTATAAAGCTAACGGGCAATCACGCATGGCGCAGGTAGTTCGCTCCGTCCTCATTGATGTTTTCAAAGAGGCGCAGCATGCTGGTGAAGTTCCTCCTGGTTATAACCCTGCGCTTGCCACCAAGCAGCCACGTAAAAGAATTCAACGCCAGCGTTTGGATCTGGATGAATGGCAGACCATTTTTGATGTGGCCGATGCTCAACATCAATACATGGGGAACGCCATGTTACTGGCACTGGTGACAGCTCAGCGCCTAGGGGATATTGCCAATATGAAGTTTTCAGATATCTGGGATGACCACCTGCATGTTGTTCAAGAGAAAACGGGCACCCGGGTTGCCATCCCACTATCACTGAAATCCAACGCCACAGGATGGACGCTACGCGATGTCATTGCACGGTGCAGAGATTACGTTGTCAGCCCTCATCTGGTTCACTTCTTTCGTTCCACCTCACAAGCAGAGCGTGGTGCAGCCGTGGCATCCAGAACCATTACAATGCGATTCAGTGCAGCTAGGGATAAGACGGCGCTTGTGTGGGAAAACGGTACACCGCCGACATTTCACGAACAGCGGTCATTAGCAGAGCGGCTTTATAGGGAGCAAGGTGACGTCGATACTCGAATGCTTCTGGGCCATAAATCACAACAGCAGACAGATAGCTATAACGACGATCGCGCTAAAGATTGGGTAACAATTCAGATTAAAGCAGGATAGCGCCCACCATGAATGTGGTGATTTTTCACTCTATTTTACTGAGATTTTACTGAGATTTTACTGAATGGCTTTTTTCGATGTTAAAAATCAGCGAGAGCAAAGCGCCCCCGCCGATCAATGTGATAACAGTAAGATTACATATTATCGATGATGTCCTGCGCAAACTCACTACATTTCCGCAGCTTAGCGCCTTCCATCAGACGTTCGAAATCGTAAGTCACGGTCTTGTTCTTGATCGCGCCTTCAACGCCCTTAACAATCAGGTCAGCCGCTTCGAACCATTGCAGGTGACGCAGCATCATTTCAGCAGACAGAATCACAGAACCTGGGTTCACTTTATCCTGACCCGCATATTTCGGTGCCGTACCGTGCGTGGCTTCAAACAGTGCACATTCGTCACCAATGTTCGCGCCTGGGGCGATACCGATACCGCCAACCTGTGCCGCCAGGGCATCAGAAATGTAGTCACCGTTCAGGTTCATACAAGCGATCACATCATATTCAGCAGGACGCAGCAGGATTTGTTGCAGGAACGCATCGGCGATCACGTCTTTTACTACGATCTCTTTACCAGTGTTCGGGTTCTTGATTTTCACCCACGGGCCGCCATCGATCAATTCACCGCCGAATTCTTCACGCGCCAACTGGTATCCCCAGTCTTTGAACGCGCCTTCGGTGAATTTCATGATGTTGCCTTTGTGCACCAGCGTGACGGAATCACGGTCGTTGGTAATCGCGTATTCGATTGCTGCGCGAACCAGACGTTTAGTGCCTTCTTCCGAACACGGCTTCACGCCGATACCACACTGCTCAGGGAAACGGATTTTGTTAACGCCCATTTCTTCACGCAGGAATTTGATCACTTTGTCTGCTTCAGCAGAACCCGCTTTCCACTCGATACCTGCATAAATGTCTTCGGCGTTTTCGCGGAAGATCACCATGTCGGTCAGCTCAGGCTGTTTAACCGGGCTAGGTGTACCTTCGTAGTAGCGTACCGGACGCAGGCAAACATACAGATCCAGCTGTTGACGCAGTGCAACGTTCAGAGAACGAATACCACCGCCGACTGGCGTTGTCAGCGGGCCCTTAATCGCCACACGGTATTCACGGATCAAATCCAGCGTTTCGTCTGGCAGCCAGACATCTTTACCGTATACCTGCGTGGATTTTTCACCCGTATAGATTTCCATCCAGGAAATCGCGCGCTTGCCCTGATAGGCTTTCTTCACGGCGGCGTCAACGACGTTGATCATGGCAGGCGTTACATCGATACCAATGCCGTCACCTTCGATAAACGGGATAACCGGATTGTTTGGAACAACCAGTTTACCTTGAGCATCAACCGTGATTTTCTGACCTTCTGTCGGTACAACTACTTTGCTTTCCATTAACCTCTCCTTCGAGCGCAATTTTGTTAATGACTTGTAAGATGCGTGTCAATACTACTTGAATATTTAGCCCGCGCCAATCGCAAACCATTTCGAGTATAATGCTTTTGTTTTCCGCGACTATAAAGATGATGAATAAATTCCCTGTTAAAAATCACAAAGTTAAACGATTCAGCTCACAGCCGGCAAGAAAAAGGCAACCTGACAATGCGCCGCGCCGAATCGTTTTGTTCAATAAACCCTTCGATGTCCTGCCACAATTCACTGATGAAGCCGGGCGCCGCACGCTAAAAGACTACATTCCGGTTAGCGGTATTTATGCCGCCGGTCGTCTGGATCGCGACAGCGAAGGCCTGATGATTCTGACCAATGACGGCAAACTTCAGGCTCGACTGACTCAGCCAACGCAAAAAACAGCCAAAATTTATTATGTTCAGGTCGAGGGTATTCCTGACGATGCCGCCCTGATGCGCTTTCGTACCGGTCTGGATCTGAATGACGGCAAAACGCTGCCCGCAGGGGCGGAAATCGTACCGGAACCCAACTGGCTGTGGCCGCGTAATCCCCCCATACGCGAACGTAAAAGCATTCCTGACTGCTGGCTAAAAATCACGCTGTATGAAGGGCGTAATCGGCAAGTCCGTCGTATGACGGCGAATATCGGGTATCCTACCTTGCGTCTGATTCGATACGGTATGGCCAATCAGACGGTAGAAAACCTGTTACCCGGAGAATGGAAGGAGATAGCGGATGTTTAAACCCCATGTGACAGTCGCCTGTGTGGTACAGGCCGAAAACCATTTTCTGGTCGTCGAAGAATTAATTAACGATAAATTATTGTGGAACCAACCCGCAGGGCATCTGGAGGCCGACGAAACGCTGATTCAGGCGGCGAGCCGTGAACTGTGGGAAGAAACCGGTATTCAGGCCACACCGCAGAGTTTCTTGCGTCTGCACCAATGGATCGCGCCCGACAGCACGCCATTTTTACGCTTTTGCTTCGCGCTCGATCTGCCTGCGCGGGTCGCTACCCAACCGCACGACAGCGATATCGAATGCTGTCGCTGGTTGACCGCCGAGGAAATTCTGCATTCTCGCCAGCTTCGTTCGCCGCTGGTGGCTGAAAGTATTCGCTGCTATCAGCAGCCAGAACGCTATCCGTTAACCGTACTGGGTGCGTTCAACTGGCCTTTCTAGGCATCCTGTTATTCCTGCCATACGTGAGCGAAGCACCGCACAGCAGGAATAGCGATGCAGCCCGCGGTTCAACATGCTAAAATATGCCGCTTGTTTTTCGCATCAATGCGTCAGTAAATTTCAGTTCGTGAGACTTCCATGTCAGATAACAGCCAGAAAAAAGTGATTGTCGGTATGTCCGGCGGTGTCGATTCCTCCGTTTCCGCTTACCTGTTACAGCAACAGGGCTATCATGTTGAAGGCCTGTTCATGAAGAACTGGGAAGAAGACGACGACACGGAATATTGCTCGGCAGCCACCGACCTTGCCGATGCGCAAGCCGTTTGCGACAAGCTGGGTATCGAATTACATACCGTCAACTTTGCCGCTGAATATTGGGACAACGTTTTTGAACTCTTCCTTGAAGAATACAAAGCGGGCCGTACCCCCAATCCCGATATCCTGTGCAATAAAGAAATCAAATTCAAAGCCTTCCTGGAATTCGCCGCCGAGGATCTCGGTGCAGACTATATCGCGACAGGCCACTATGTTCGTCGCCATGACGTCGACGGCAAGAGCCGTTTGCTGCGCGGCATGGACGGCAACAAAGACCAGAGCTATTTTCTTTATACGCTGAGCCACGAGCAGATCGCACAAAGTCTGTTCCCGGTCGGTGAGCTGGAAAAACCACAGGTGCGCAAGATCGCCGAAGAGCTTGAACTGGCAACCGCCAAGAAGAAAGACTCTACCGGTATCTGCTTTATCGGCGAGCGCAAATTTACTGATTTTCTGGCGCGCTACCTGCCCGCACAGCCGGGTCCGATTCTGTCCGTCGACGACAACAAACCGATGGGACAACATCAGGGGCTGATGTACCACACGCTGGGGCAGCGTAAAGGCTTGGGCATCGGCGGCGTCAAAGACGGCGGCGAAGATCCCTGGTACGTGGTGGATAAAGATGTCGCTAATAATATTTTGTATGTCGCGCAGGGGCACGAACACCCTCGCCTGATGTCCTACGGCTTAATCGCACAACAGTTGCATTGGGTTGACCGTCAGCCGCTCACCGCTGAATTACGCTGTACGGTGAAAACCCGTTACCGTCAGGCGGATATCCCTTGCACCGTTACGCCACTTGGCGACGATCGCATTACCGTACGTTTTGATGAGCCCGTTGCAGCCGTGACGCCGGGTCAATCCGCCGTTTTTTATCTGGACGACGTGTGCCTTGGCGGCGGCATCATTGAAGAACGCTTACAGGAGTAAACGTGGCTAAGAATTATTATGAGATTACGCTGGCGTTAGCGGGTATTTGCCAATCAGCGCATGTCGTCCAGCAGTTGGCCCATACGGGTCAGTGTAATAACGCTGCACTGCACACCTCGCTAAACAGCGTATTGAACCTCAACCCGGCATCCACGCTGGCCGTTTACGGCAATGACGAGCAAAACCTGAAAATTGGGGTGGAAACGCTGTTAGGTATTCTGAACACCAGCAGTAATAAAGGTGCCGGTGCAGAATTATCACGCTATGCCTTCAGCCTGATTGCGCTAGAGCGCAAGCTGAAAGCGAAGCCTGCCGCGCTTGATGAATTAGGTAAACGCATTGGACAGTTGGAGCGCCAACTGGAGCATTTCGAACTGCTTTCCGAAACGATTGTCAGCGCGCTGGCGGCAATTTACGTGGATGTCATCAGCACACTGGGTCCGCGTATTCAGGTTACCGGTTCGCCGGAAGTGCTGAAAAACAGTCAGGTGCAGGCAAAAGTGCGTGCTGCTCTGCTGGCCGGTATCCGCTCTGCGGTACTCTGGCAGCAAATTGGCGGCGGACGCCTACAGCTGATGTTCTCACGCGGCCAGTTGGTTAAAGAAGCGAAACAGATATTGGCGCGTTGCCCATCCGTTTGATGCTATTCTTGCCGCTATGACTGACGCTGGTGTGATTCACGCCAGCGTCACAAAATCGGTTGCCGTTATTTAAATAATTGTTTTTATTGAAATTAATCGTTATTGAAACCAATCTCAGGAGTTGCTTGCGATGGAATTATCCTCACTGACCGCCGTTTCCCCAATTGATGGACGCTACGGCGATAAAGTCAGCACGTTGCGCACCATTTTCAGCGAATTCGGTTTGCTGAAATTCCGTGTGCAGGTTGAAGTACGTTGGCTGCAAAAACTGGCAGCCTGTGCAGAGATCCAGGAAGTTCCTGCATTTGACGCGGACGCAAACGCTTTCCTTGATAAAATTGTCGCCGAATTCAGTGAAGAAGATGCGGCACGCATTAAAACCATCGAGCGTACGACCAACCACGACGTGAAAGCCGTTGAATACTTCCTGAAAGAAAAGGTGGCCGCCATTCCTGCGCTGCACGCCGTCAACGAATTCATCCACTTCGCCTGTACGTCAGAAGATATCAACAACCTGTCTCACGCGCTGATGCTCGATACCGCTCGCCGCGACGTCATCCTGCCGCACTGGCGTCAAATCATTGATGCGCTGAAAACGCTGGCGCAGGAATACCGTGATATCCCGCTGCTTTCTCGCACACACGGTCAGCCCGCTACGCCCTCCACCATCGGTAAAGAGTTCGCTAACGTAGCCTATCGTATGGAGCGCCAGTATCGTCAACTGCAACAGGTTGAGATTCTCGGTAAAATTAATGGCGCCGTCGGTAACTATAACGCCCACCTGGCTGCCTACCCGGAAGTGGACTGGCACCAGTTTAGCGAAAGCTTTGTCACCTCACTGGGCATCAACTGGAACCCGTATACCACGCAGATCGAGCCGCACGATTACATCGCCGAGCTGTTCGATTGCATCGCGCGTTTCAACACGATTTTGATCGACTTTGATCGTGATATCTGGGGCTACATCGCGCTGAATCACTTCAAACAGAAAACCATTGCAGGCGAAATCGGTTCCTCCACCATGCCGCACAAAGTGAACCCGATTGACTTCGAAAACTCAGAAGGCAACCTGGGTCTGGCGAACGCTGTTCTGGCGCATCTGGCCAGCAAGCTGCCGGTTTCTCGCTGGCAGCGTGACCTCACCGACTCCACCGTGCTGCGTAATCTGGGCGTAGGTGTGGGCTATGCACTGATCGCCTATCAGGCTACGATGAAAGGCATCAGCAAACTGGAAGTGAACCGCGATCGTCTGGCAGATGAACTGGATCACAACTGGGAAGTTCTGGCAGAACCGATCCAGACGGTCATGCGCCGTTACGGGATTGAAAAACCGTACGAGAAGCTGAAAGAGCTGACGCGTGGTAAACGCGTTGATGCCGCGGGCATTCAGGAGTTCATCGATGGTCTGGCACTACCAGAAGCAGAAAAAACGCGTCTGAAAGCCATGACGCCAGCCAATTACATAGGCCGCGCTATCGCTATGGTCGATGACCTGAAATAACCGTTCTTGAATCCTATCACGACCTCTCTCTGGCGGGTGTCCTGCCCGCCAGTTAACTGCCATTTTCAGCCCGTTTAAACCCGGTTTATGCTCCCTGTGGATAATTTAACAAATAAAATAAATCACTTTCTCTGCGTATAATGTTGATACGCGGGAGCGATATACGTGACAGATGAAAGATAGGATATATAAAAATATTTCGATAAATATGCCCCCTATCTATTCGACAGAGGATATAACGATGCGGATTCTGGTCATTGAAGATAATGTATTACTGCGCCATCACTTAACCGTTCAGATGAACGAAATGGGGCATCAGGTTGATGCCGCGTCTGACGCCAAAGAAGCGGATTATTTTCTGCATGAGAATATGCCGGACATTGCCATTGTCGACCTCGGGTTGCCTGATGAAGATGGCATGAGCATGATCCGTCGTTGGCGTGCGCATCAGGTCAAACTCCCGATTCTGGTGCTGACAGCGCGTGAAGGCTGGCAGGACAAAGTGGCGGTGCTGGAAGCCGGTGCAGACGATTACGTGACTAAACCGTTCCATATGGAAGAGGTCGTCGCGCGGTTGCAGGCGCTGATGCGGCGCAATAGCGGGCTGGCATCTCAAATCATCAGCCTGCCACCCTTTGAGATCGATTTGTCACGCCGCGAGCTGGTGATCCACGGCGCGCCTATCAAACTCACTGCGTTCGAATACACCATTATCGAGACGTTGATTCGTAACAAAGGCAAGGTTGTCAGCAAAGAATCGCTGATGCTACAGCTGTATCCCGATGCAGAACTGCGGGAAAGTCATACTATCGACGTGCTGATGGGGCGACTGCGTAAGAAAATTCAGCAAGCAGAGGCACCGGATGTGATCACGACCGTGCGTGGACAAGGATATCGTTTTGATATTAATACACCTTCAGGCTCAGTATGAGCGGTAAGAAGCCTCCCTTCTCACTTCGCATTCGTTTTTTACTCGCGACAGCGGCCATTGTACTGGCGTTGTCGCTAGCCTATGGCATCGTCGCCATTATCGGTTACAGCGTCAACTTTGATAAAACCTCATTCCGCCTCCTGCGCGGCGAAAGTAACCTCTACTACAGCCTCGCCCAGTGGCGCGATAACCAACTGAACATCATCACGCCGCCCGACGTCGATATCAATTTTCCCACGCTGGTGCTGATATACGATGAGCATGGCAATATGCTCTGGCGCGAAAAGCACGTTCCCGAACTGGAAGCGCTGATCAACCGGGAATGGCTGAACAAAACGGCCTATCATGAATTGGATACCGACACCGATACCAGCAGCGCGGTATTAACGGGCAATACCTTGCTATTGAGCAGTCTGCGAGCACTGAATGGTGCGCGCAGCAATGCGCTAACGCATTCCATCGCCGTGAACGTTTATCCGAAGACCGAACATCTCCCTTCTATCACGATAGTGGTCATCGATCGCATTCCGCAGGAACTTCAACAGCAGGACATGGTGTGGGACTGGTTCAGTTATGTATTAATCGCCAACCTGCTGCTGGTGCTTCCCCTGCTGTGGCTGGGCGCTCACTGGAGTCTGCGTCCTATTCAACACCTGGTAAAACAGATCGCCGAGCTGGAAAAAGGCACGCGCGAACAGCTGGATGAAAATCCGCCGCGCGAGTTGTTCAGTCTGGTAAAAAACCTGAATATCCTGCTGAACAACGAACGCCAGCGCTACCATAAGTACCGCACGACGCTCACCGATCTCACCCACAGTTTGAAAACGCCACTGGCCGTCTTACAGACCACATTGCGCGCGCTGCGTACCGGTAAAGAGATCACTATCGATCAGGCTGAACCTATTATGCTGGCGCAGATCAGCCGCATCTCGCAGCAAATTGGCTATTACCTGCATCGCGCCAGCGTGCGCTCCGAACATAATTTACTGATACGCGAAGTACACTCGGTTCCGGCGCTGCTGGATGGCCTGTGTTCCGCGCTAAATAAGGTGTATCAACGCAAAGGCGTGGTGTTGACGCTCGATATTCCCCCCGAACTGACCTTTGTCGGTGAGAAGAATGATTTCATGGAAGTGATGGGCAATATTCTTGATAACGCCTGTAAATACTGTCTGGAGTTTGTCGAGATTAGCGTGCAGTACTCCGATCACAAGCTGCATCTGATTGTTGATGACGACGGCCCCGGTATCCATGAGAGTAAGCGCGAAATGATTTTCCTGCGAGGGCAGCGTGCTGACCGCATGCGTCCCGGACAAGGTATCGGCCTCGCCGTGGCCGTCGAAATTATCGAACAATATCAGGGTGAGATCCTGATCAGCGACAGCGCGCTGGGCGGCGCCCGAGTCGAAGCTATTTTCTCCCGCCAGAACCTGAGCCAGAATGAGGGGTGAAAGGCAGTACAGCGCGTGATGCTTCCGCTATACTTATTGCCACAATGCGGATTGTTTTAAAATACTGATTATTTCAAGAAAAATCATGTCTTCAAGAACAGTCATTTCCTCAAAAACGAGTTTCTGGAAAACGGTATGGACTATCAGCTCAATCTCGACTGGCAGGATTTTTTAGCGAACTACTGGCAAAAGCGCCCACTCCTGATTAAAGGCGGCTTCACGCATTTTATCGATCCGATTTCACCTGATGAACTCGCCGGTCTGGCGTTGGAAAACGAGGTCGATAGCCGCCTGGTCAGCCATCAGAACGGACGCTGGCAAGTCAGCCACGGCCCTTTCGAGAGCTATGATCATCTGGGGGAAAGTAACTGGTCACTGCTGGTACAGGCCGTCGATCACTGGCATGAGCCCTCTTCTGCCTTGATGCAGCCATTTCGCCAACTGCCGGATTGGCGTACTGATGATTTGATGATTTCATTTTCCGTTCCCGGCGGTGGCGTAGGGCCGCACCTGGATCAGTATGATGTGTTCATCATTCAGGGGACGGGACGTCGCCGCTGGCGCATCGGTGAAAAAATACCGATGAAGCAACACTGTCCACACCCAGACCTGCTACAGGTCGACCCGTTTGATGCCATTATTGATGAAGAGCTGGAACCGGGCGATATCGTCTATATTCCACCGGGTTTCCCACATGAAGGTTATTCACTGGAGAACTCGCTGAACTACTCGGTGGGTTTCCGTGCGCCAAATGCGCGCGAGCTGGTTAGCGGTTTTGCAGATTATGTGCTTTCCCGTGAACTCGGTAGCCATCGCTACAGCGATCCCGATATTCCCTCTCGTGAACATATCGCTAGTGTGCTGCCGCAAGAACTGGATGCGCTGCAAAAAATGATGCTGGATCTGGTACAACAGCCGGAACATTTCCAAAATTGGTTTGGTGAGTTTATTTCCCAGTCCCGCCATGAGCTCGATCTTTCACCGCCGGAACCACCTTATCAGGCGGGCGAAGTGTATGAATACCTGCAACAGGGTGAGCCGCTGCGCCGTTTAGGCGGCCTGCGAGTCATCTGCGTTGGGGATAGCTGCTTCGTTAACGGAGAGAAAGTGAACAGCACGCACAAGACAGCGCTGTTTGCATTGGCTGAGCATCCTACCATTGATGCGGAACAGCTGGGCGATGCACTGGAAGATCCATCCTTCCTCGCGCAGCTCACGGTACTGATCAACAGCGGCTACTGGTACTTCGCGGATTAAGGCCAAGTCTGAATAGCGGTTTGCACCATAATAAGGCGGGATATTCCCGCCTTATTCGTCTCTATAGAATAGAAGCGTTACGGCTTTGCCCGCAGCGCCGTCAGTTCCGCAATACGCATAATCACAGAGACCGCCTTTTCCATGCCTTCCAGCGTGACAAATTCGTGTTTGCCATGATAGTTGTAGCCGCCGGTAAACAGGTTCGGGCACGGTAGCCCCTGAAATGACAGATGTGCGCCGTCAGTGCCGCCACGAATCGGTTTCATATTCGGCTCAATATCGCAATCCTGCATCGCCTGCTGCGCCAGTGCAATAATGTGCGGATGCTGCTCAACCTGCTCACGCATGTTGTAATAGGTATCGGTAATCGTGACTTCAATGTAGCAATCCGGGTGCAGCCCCGCGCCGACCTTTTCCGCAATATCCAGCATCGTCTGCTTACGCTGCTCAAAGCCGTTGCGGTCAAAATCCCGGACGATGTAGTGCAAATCCGCACGCTCCACAGAGCCTTTCATGCTGTGAAGGTGGTAGAACCCCTGATAGCCGTCCGTTTGCTCCGGCGATTGGCTCTCCGGCACATGCTGATGATAGCGTGAGGCGAGCGTCAGCGCGTTAACCATCACGCCTTTGGCGCTACCGGGGTGCACATTGTTACCCACAATTTTCACCTGAACTGACGCGGCGTTAAAATTTTCATACTCCAGTTCGCCAACACCGCCGCCGTCCACGGTATAGGCCCACTGCGCATTAAAGGCTTTAACATCAAAAAACTGTGCGCCCTTGCCAATCTCTTCATCAGGCGTAAAGGCAACGCGAATATCGCCATGTGGGAGCTGGCTTTTTTTCAAGCGCACCAACGCGGTCATAATTTCCGCAATGCCCGCCTTATCATCTGCCCCCAGCAGCGTTTTGCCATCGGTGGTAATCAGCGTCTGCCCCAGTAACTGGTGCAGCACCGGGAACATCACAGGTGACAACACTTCGTCCCCCACTCCCAGGGCAATATCGCCGCCGCGGTAGTTTTCCAGAATCTGCGGATTAACATTTTTACCGCTAAAATCCGGCGACGTATCCATATGTGAAATGAAGCCGATAGCCGGGACGGGCCAGGCAACGTTAGTCGGAAGCGTCGCCATCAGGCAGCCCTGTTTGCTGAGCACAACCTGTTCAAATCCCAGTTCGAGCAATTCCTGCTGCAACGCACGCGCCAGTTTCAACTGACCGTCGGTGCTCGGCACCTGTCGGACGCCGGATTTAGACTGTGTATCAAATGAAACGTAGTTCAAAAATCTGTCGAGTAATTTATCCATCTTATTTATGCCCCCTGAACCCTGAAAGGCATTATGGATAGGGCTACTCCGGCAGATATTGCGTCAGGTCAGTTTTTTCCCGATTTAACAAATCGTCATACCAGAATTCAGGCCAAAAAGCGGCAACTGGGTCACGAAGAATGCCCAAATCAGGTAACAATAAGGAAACATTCGCGCTAATTCAGTGACTGAATCACCGCCATTCAGTCGTCAACCGGCCGGAAGTGGAGCCACACAAGTTGGCGTTAGGCAACGTTTCCCGTAAAATGCCGCCCTTAACTGCGCACGCTGTCTGAAAGGTGATAACCCTTGGTGCGATGCAACGGAGATGCCGTTGGTCGGCCAAATCAGGAAATAGAGCCCGACCTTAATGAAAGAAAACGCCCTGACTATGCCGGTCATTGATATGCCGGTCATTGAATTGCTCAACGTCCATAAAAGCTTTGATGGCAAAGACATCATTTCCCATTTTAATCTCACCATTAATAACGGTGAGTTTCTGACGATCCTCGGGCCATCCGGCTGCGGTAAAACCACCGTACTACGCCTGATTGCCGGTCTGGAAACGGTCGATAGCGGTACTGTCATGCTGGAAAAGCAGGACATCACCCATCAGCCCGCCGAGCAGCGGCACGTTAATACCGTATTTCAAAGTTATGCCCTGTTTCCTCACCTCAGCGTGTTTGAGAACGTGGCGTTTGGTCTGCGTATGCAAAAAACGCCCACCGCAGAGATTGTACCACGCGTGATTGACGCGCTGAAAATGGTGCAGTTGGAAGAACTGGCGCAACGTCGCCCGCACCAGTTGTCCGGCGGCCAGCAACAGCGCGTGGCTATCGCCCGCGCCGTCGTCAATCAACCAAAAGTTCTGCTGCTGGATGAATCCCTGTCCGCGCTCGATTATAAGCTGCGTAAGCAGATGCAGAATGAGCTGAAAGCGCTGCAACGTAAGCTGGGTATCACCTTTATTTTCGTCACGCACGATCAGGAAGAAGCCCTGACCATGTCCGATCGTATCGTGGTGATGCGTGATGGACGCATCGAGCAAGACGGCACGCCGCGTGAAATCTACGAAGAACCGAAAAATCTGTTCGTCGCCAGCTTTATCGGTGAAATCAATATTTTTGATGCCATAGTACTGGAACCGTTGGACGAACAGCGGGTTCGCGCTCAGGTCGAAGGCCACGAGTGCACTATTACCGTCAGTTTCCCGGTCACCGTCGGCCAACACCTCAACGTGCTGCTACGACCAGAAGATTTGCGCGTCGAAGAACTGGGCGACGGTATGCAGGCGGAAGGCATGGTGGGCTACGTGCGCGAACGCAACTATAAAGGCATGACGCTGGAATCCAATATCGAGTTGGAAAACGGCAAAATGGTCATGGTTAGCGAGTTCTTTAACGAAGACGATCCCGACTTCGATCATTCACTCAACCAGAAAGTCGACGTCACCTGGGTGGAAAGTTGGGAGGTCGTCCTGCACGATGAAGAAGTCGCGTAAACGCTTTCAAAACATCATTATCACACTCATCGTTGCCTGGCTGGTGCTGTTTGTTTTCCTGCCCAACCTGATGATCATCGGCACCAGTTTTCTGACGCGCGATGACACGCATTTCGTCAGCCTGGTCTTTACGCTGGAAAACTATACGCGACTGGCCGATCCGCTTTATGCTTCCGTCCTGCTGCATTCGCTGAATATGGCCGTTATCGCCACGCTCTGCTGCCTGCTGCTGGGCTATCCGTTTGCCTTTATTCTGGCGCGCTTACCGAAAAAAATTCAGCCGCTGATGCTGTTTCTGCTGATTGTGCCGTTTTGGACCAACTCGCTAATCCGCATTTACGGGCTGAAAATCTTTCTGAGTACGCACGGCCATCTGAATGAATTCCTGCTCTGGACTGGCCTTATCGATACGCCGCTGCGGATTATGTACACCTCTGAAGCGGTGATTCTCGGTCTGATTTACATCCTGCTGCCGTTCATGGTGCTACCGCTCTACTCCAGCATTGAAAAACTCGATAAATCCTACCTTGAAGCCGCGCGCGATCTGGGTGCCAATAAGTGGCAAACCTTCATTCGCGTCGTCATCCCGCTAACCATGCCGGGGATTATCGCCGGCTGCCTGCTGGTGCTGCTGCCCGCTATGGGCTTGTTCTTCGTTGCCGATCTGATGGGCGGTGCCAAGAATTTGCTGATCGGTAACGTCATTAAAAGCCAGTTCCTCAATATCCGCGATTGGCCGTTTGGTGCCGCCACCAGCATCTGCCTGACGCTAGTCATGGGCATACTGCTGTTTATCTACTACCGCACCGCTCGCCTGCTGAACAAAAAGGGAGAGCTGGAATGACCGGACGCTTACTTCGCGGTGGATTTATGTCCATCATTTACGCTTACCTGTACATCCCGATCGTCATTCTGATCGTGAATTCATTTAATCAGGGGCGTTTTGGCATCAACTGGCAGGGATTTACGCTGGACTGGTATCGGCGGCTGCTGAACAACGATAGTCTGCTTCAGGCCGCACAGCACTCGCTGACGATGGCCGTGTTTTCCGCCACCTTCGCCACGCTAATTGGCTCCCTAACGGCTGTTGCGCTATACCGCTACCGTTTTCGCGGCAAGCCTTTTGTCGGCGGCATGTTGTTCGTGGTGATGATGTCGCCGGATATCGTGATGGCCATCTCGCTGCTGGTGCTCTTTATGCTGTTGGGCATCTCACTCGGGTTCTGGTCTCTGCTGTTTTCCCATATTACGTTCTGTCTGCCCTTCGTGGTGGTAACCGTCTATTCGCGCCTGAAAGGGTTTGATGTGCGGATGCTGGAAGCCGCACGTGATTTGGGTGCCAGCGAAGTGATTATTTTGCGGAAAATCATTCTACCGCTGGCGATGCCAGCAGTAGCTGCGAGTTGGTTGCTCAGTTTTACGCTATCGATGGATGACGTAGTCGTGTCCTCGTTTGTCACTGGCCCTGCGTATGAAATTCTGCCATTGAAAATTTACTCGATGGTGAAAGTTGGCGTATCCCCTGAAGTCAACGCGCTGGCGACGATTTTACTCATTCTGTCGCTCGTGCTGGTGCTCAGTAGCCAACTGATTTTACGCGACCGCACTGGAAAATAAGGCAGCGGCTAACGTCATTCACATCTGATTTTCATGCCCGCTGAAAACAACGGGCATTTCCTTTGGGACTAGGAGGTAAACATAATGAAAACGTGGCCACACCTACTGGCAGCCTGCGCGCTGGCGCTTGGCATCAGCACCGCTAATGCCAACGATAGCAAAACGCTCTATTTCTATAACTGGACCGAATACGTGCCGCCAGGCCTGTTGGAGCAGTTCACCAAAGAGACGGGCATCAAGGTGATTTACTCCACCTATGAATCCAACGAGAGTATGTATGCCAAGCTGAAAACCTATAAGGACGGCGCCTACGATCTGGTTGTGCCATCAACCTATTTCATCTCCAAGATGAGCAAAGAAGGCATGCTGCAAAAGATTGATACCAGCAAGCTCAGCAACTTCCATAATCTCGATCCAAACCTGCTGCATAAATCCTTCGACCCGAATAACGACTACTCGATTCCCTATATCTGGGGTGCCACGGCAATTGGTATTAATCACGACGTGATTGACCCCACCAGCGTCACCCGTTGGGCCGATTTGTGGGATACCAAGTACAAAAATAGCCTGCTGCTGACGGATGACGCGCGTGAAGTGTTCCAAATCGCCCTGCGTAAGCTGGGGTACTCGGCGAATACCACCGACCCGAAAGAGATTGAGGCAGCCTATAAAGAACTGCAAGCCTTGATGCCAAACGTCCTGACGTTCAACTCGGATAACCCCGGTAACCCGTTCATTGAGGGTGAAGTCAATCTGGGTATGGTGTGGAACGGTTCTGCCTACGTGGCGCGTCAGGCGGGAACACCGCTGGATGTCATCTGGCCAAAAGAAGGTGGCATCTTCTGGATGGACAGTCTGGCAATTCCAGCCAACGCCAAAAACGTTGACGGCGCGATGAAGCTGATCGATTTCCTGCTGCGCCCGGAAGTCGCGGCACAAGTTGCAGAAACTATCGGCTATCCGACGCCGAATCTGGCAGCGAAAAAATTACTCCCGCCGGACGTGTCAGGGGATAAAACTCTGTATCCGGATGACGAAACCATCGCGAAAGGCGAATGGCAAAACGACGTCGGCAGCGCCAGCACGCTGTATGAAACCTACTTCCAGCAGCTAAAAGCGGGCCGTTAATCGCGATTAATCACAACAGCGTCCATTATCACCTGTCGAGCGGTGGTAATGGATAGATCGTAAAGACGCTGTGAATACATCCCTGTACGCTCGGATTGCGCCATCCATGGCGCAAACGCTTTACTCTTCTATTCCATTACCGCCGTTTCAATTTCACAGATAAATTTTCGGCAGCGTTGGTTGCCTTATTGCCTCACAGCATCTCACCCCATCAAATTGGCAGCTAAAAGCATTATCCTGACGGTATTAGGAAAATAATTGTGCTCTGCTTCTTCTATAATGATTCCACACCCAGCAGAATCACGATAAGGAACACCACCATGCTGCAACTCTCCAGCCACAGTTTTCAGGACGGCGACACGATCCCAGGCGAGTTCGCCTTTGCCGTACCGGATGCAAACAGCCACATTGCGCTGTCTTCTAACCATAATCCGCACCTTGCCTGGCGCGACGCTCCCACAGGGACACAGTCTTTCGTATTGGTTTGCCACGACCCAGATGTACCCAGCCGCGGTGACGATGTGAATCAGGAAGGCCGCGAGGTGAGCGCCTCTCTGCCGCGTGTCGATTTCTACCATTGGTTATTGTTGGATATTCCAGCCAACGTCAGTGAGATTCCCGCCGCTTCGCATTCCAATACTATTACCCCACGTGGGAAAGCAGGCCCGGATGCCCCCTCCGGGCTCCGACACGGCATTAATGACTACACCGTCTGGTTTGCCACGGACGAGCAGATGAAAGGCACCTACTATGGCTATGACGGCCCTTGCCCGCCGTGGAACGATGCACTCGTTCATCATTACATCTTCACGCTTTACGCCCTCGCGACACCGTCTTTAACGATAGAAGGTGAACTTAACGGGGCAAATGTCCGTGCTGCGCTGGCTAACGCGCCAGTATTGGCAGAAGCGAAACTCACCGGGCTGTATACGTTGAACCCTGCTCTGTTGTGATAATAATACGTGATGATAATGACGCATTATAAGCATGACGGGCAATGAGCGTGACCGCATTACGCTCCTCAGCTCCGCCTCTGGGTACAGAGGCGGACTGGATATTGCCGTCAGGCCAGCCGCTACAACGGTATGGCCTGTGTGCATTAGCCCACCCCCATTTGCGCACACCACAGCAGACAACGCGCTTTCATTTTTATGAAGCCACGCTTCTGCTGGTTCTCTCCGGCCAATTAACCCTTATTGAGCAGAGCGGCACGACAGTTATCGACACCCTGTCTCAACTTTGCCTGATTACTCCTGATGCCAGTGCTGATTTGACGAAAACGCCCGGCGGTCATGACGCCGTCTTTCGGTCACTCTTTCTGACATTTTCATCCACGCTTCTGGCGCAGTTTTATCACCGCTATCCCGAAAAATTGGCTCCTGTACATCCTTCCGCGCCTTTCACGCACCTCTTACTGGATGACGATCTGACTCATACCTTGCAGTATCTGGTTGAGGGAATGACGAGCAACACGCTCACTGAATCGCGCCTCGAACTGCGTCTGATGGATATGCTGTTGGTGCTATCGGAACGAGGATACCATTTTGGCGCGCCACCGCAGCCTGGCATTACGGCACAACTGCGTGCGCTTATCAGCGAAGAACCGGAGCGTCACTGGACCGCACAGTCAGCAGGGCGGCAATTGGCGATGAGTGAGGCTACGCTGCGTCGAAGGCTATCTGCCGAGCAGACTCGCTTTGAAGTACTGTTGCTGGAAACGCGAATGCAACACGCGATGATGCTGGTACAAACGACATCGTGGAGTATGCAGCGTCTGGCTGAAGCCTGCGGGTATAAATCCTCGGCACGTTTTTCCGAACGGTTTAAAACCCGTTTTGGCTGTTCACCCACCAAGATCCGTTAATCGTCATTGACTGCACTCGCCGCGATGGTGTGAAGACAGAAATTACCTGCAAAAAAAGCGCCCTGTCGGATAACCCACAGGGCGCTTAACAATCTCAGACAATCAGAGCGATTTTAGCGTATCAGTCTTTCTGTTCTTGCGCTAAATCGTGAGCGATTTTCACCGTTTCATCCAGATAAGGATCGGGTGCCTGATAGTCTTTCGGCAGATCTTCCAACGATTTGAGCGGCTTTTTACCTTCTCTCGCCAGTCGATCGTTAATCCGCTTCAGACGCATCGCTTCATCATCGTCATTCTCTTTCTCGCGCTGAGCAAGATTGAGCGACACAATGTTGCGTTTATCCTTCATCGCGTTATAGCGAGCGATATCTTGTGCAACGTACTGGAACTCAGGATCTTTGGCGATACGCTCCTGATGATGCTCATTCAGTGTGCTAATCAGCACCTTCAGATCGCCACTCTTCGTGTAGTTAGCCGCTTTGATGCTGTCCCACGGTAGCGCGTTGTCTTCAAACTTCTCGCCGGTATCGACCGTTTCGGTGCCGGTTGGCATCATTACGTCAGGCGTTACACCCTTCATCTGGGTACTACCGCCGTCAATACGATAGAACTTCTGAATCGTATATTGCACGGACCCCAGCGCTGGCCAGTCAGGACGCAGCATCTGATCGTAAATCCGATTCAGCGAACGATATTGCTGCACGGTGCCTTTGCCGAACGTCGGCTCACCCACGATCAAGGCACGACCATAATCCTGCATGGCCGCCGCGAAGATCTCGGAGGCGGAAGCACTGAAACGGTCTACCAGTACCACCAGCGGGCCTTTGTAATACACAATGCCGTCGGTGTCGCTGTCTTCACGCACTTTGCCATTATTATCGCGCACCTGCACCACCGGGCCGCCTGGGATAAACAGGCCGGAAAGCCCTACCGCTTCCGTCAGCGCGCCGCCGCCGTTAGTACGTAAGTCAATCACGATGCTGCTGACGTTCTGTTTTTCCAGCTTCTGGAGCTGAACTTTGACGTCATCCGTCAAGCCGACATAGAAGCCGGGGATATCCAGCACGCCAACTTTATCTTTGCCGACTGTCTTGACGGACATTTTGACCGCACGGTCTTCAAGACGAATGCGTTCACGCGTCAGAGTGACAATACGGGTTTTCGTCCCTTTGCCTGCAGGCAGAATTTCCAGACGCACCTTACTGCCTTTCGGCCCTTTAATCAGCGCAACGACATCATCCAGACGCCAGCCGATAACATCGACCATCGGTTTGCCGTTTTGGCCTACGCCAACGACACGGTCACCAACGGTGATATTTTTACTTTTCGCTGCCGGACCACCGGGCACCATGGAATTAATCATGGTGTAGTCGTCATCCATTTGCAGCACCGCACCAATCCCTTCGAGCGACAGGCTCATTTCGGTATTGAATTGCTCGGTGTTACGCGGTGACAGGTAGCTGGTATGCGGATCGATTTCACGCGCAAAAGCGTTCATGATGAGTTGGAAAACATCTTCGCTGTTGCTCTGCGCCAAACGGCGAATCGCAAACTGGTAGCGCTTGGTCAGCGTTTCTTTGATGTCTTTATCATCTTTACCGGTCAGCTTCAGGCTGAGCCAGTCATATTTTACCTTGGCATCCCACAGGCGGTTAAGTTCACCGACGTTCTGCGGCCAGGGAGCTTTGCTGCGATCGAGCTCAAACGTATCATTGCCCGTCAGATCGACAGGTTTATCCAGCAGCGACAGCGCATATTGAAAACGCTCAAACCGGCGCTTCTGCGCCAGATTGTACAGCGCGTACGGAACATCCAACTGCCCCGATTTCAGCGCATCGCCCAACTGGGCTTTTTGCCCGGAAAATTGCGCCACATCAGAGGCCAACAGCACATTGTGGCTGTAGTCCAGCATGTTGAGGTAGCGGTTAAAAATTTTCTCTGAGAACTGCGCATCCAGCATAAACTGGCGATAATGCGAACGCAGGAAACGTGAGGCCACCCTGTCGCTCACAGTAGCATGTTGAGGTTCCTGATGTAGCTGAGGGATCTGCTCAACACGCGTAATGTTTTCATTTGCAAAACTAGAGCCCGCCAGCAGTAAGCCTGCGATGGCGGTTATTCTGACTAAGTTGTTCATGCCCAGGTTGGCCTCCGTATCAGAACTGCAAATGTTCTGCGCGTACAATCATCGCCAGTCCAGAAGCCAATTGTACTCTGACTTCGCCTTTGGCAATTTCAAGCACGGTAGCATCCATGGCGTCTTTGCCGGCTCTGACTTTGATTTCCTGACCGATTTGCAGTTTGGAAACATCCGTAACCGCTACACGCTGACGCTCATTGCTGGCAGGTTTTGCCTGACGAGATTGAGCATTAGCGGATTGCTGAGAAGAGGACTGCGATTGGCCGGAAGAAGACTGACGAGGTTTACGCGGTGCACTGTTTTGGGATGTGCGGTTTTGGGATGCATTGTTTGAAGCATCGCGACGTGGCGCGCGCTTCTGAGCGGGACGAGGAGCACGTGCCGCGTCTGCCGATTCTCCGGCCGCTTCACGTTTTTTCGCCTGTTGCTCAGCACGCTGAGCCTGAACTCGCGCTTTCGCTTCTTCCAACTGCGTGCGAGCATGATCGACATGCTGCTGTTCCAACTCGCCACACGGATTACCATCCAGATCGACACGTTGGGCACCCAATTTTACACCGTACAGATAGCGCCAGCTTGAGGTGTACAGACGCAGCGCAGAGCGTAATTGCGTCTTACTGACGTTATCGGACTCCGGTACACGCTCAACAAGATCCTGAAAAATACCGATCTTTAACGGACGCGTTTCACCTTCAGTGGTGAAACAAAGCGGGAACCGCTCTGCCAAAAAGGCAATAACTTCTTTACTACTGTTCAACTTAGGTTGATTTTCCATGAAATTTCCTGATTACAACGGGTTTGCCAACCGGCGCAGGCATGAACAGGCGTCATTATAATGACGCCATCGGCAATTGCCACGTTAACCTTGTCTCAACATGAGAGAATTGATGAATGTCATCACATCGCTCGCTTCCAGTTGAGCACAAAGTACGCTAACTACGGCCTTCAGCCCTTCTTCATCATCCGCGTCAAAACGCCGATAAAGGGGACTGTCAATATCCAGAACGCCAATCACTTGCCCGTTCACGACAAGCGGTAGCACGATTTCCGCGTTACTCGCGGCATCACAGGCGATATGACCGGGGAACGCATGGACATCATCCACGCGCTGAATGCGATTTTCAGCTATCGCCGCACCGCATACACCTTTGCCAACAGGAATACGCACACAGGCAACCTTGCCCTGAAACGGTCCCAGGAAAAGCGTGTCGTTATCCAACAGGTAAAATCCTGCCCAGTTAACCCCATCCAAACGCTCAAACAGCAACGCACTACTGTTTGATAAGATCGTAATAAAACGGTTTTCATCCGCGATAAGCGATGACATGTCGCGAAAGAGATCCTGATAAAATTCTTGTTTATTCATAACGTATTATTCATAACGTATAGCGTTGTCTTTTCAAAACCGTGCGAACAATTCCCGCACAGACTGCATTAGCATCGGTTACAGAATGCCATAAGATTAGCGCCTTCGCGCGAAGAATCCTTCGCTTTACTGTACTGCTGTCACGCATATCGTGCTATTTCCACCAGAAAAATAATATCGGGCAGAGATCAGAGCCTTATTATGAATTTATCATTCGTTGAGCCTTCAGTTACACTAAATAGCTGTGAATACGTTATCTATCGTGAATATAACGGAACTCAACACCTTCTACCGGATCGCAGGGAAAATGAAAATACATAATATTGCCAGTCCTGCGCCGTTTCCCTCTCCCCGACCGCCGTTAACCGAGGGGGCGAAAAGTGCCATTCCCGCGATCGATCGTTATCATCGCTGCCCGGAATGTGATGCCTTTTTTGCTCTGCCGCCGTTGAAGCGGAACCAGACAGCGAACTGCCCGCGCTGCGATGCCAGAGTCAGTTCAGGCAGAGACTGGCCCATTTCCCGGCTTGCTGCGATGGCCGTTGCCATGCTGGTATTGATGCCGTTTGCTTTCACGGAACCGTTAATCAGCATTCGTCTTCTGGGCGTCACCATCAATGCCAGCCTGTTTGAAGGCATTTGGCAAATCACCCGTCAGGGGCATCCACTCACGGCAAGTATGGTCGCCTTCTGTACCGTAGGCGCACCGCTCACGCTGGTCTTTTCGCTGTTATACCTGTTCTTTGCTCCCCGCATCGGCATGAATTTGCGCCCCATCCTGCTCATGTTGCAACGGTTAAAAGAGTGGATGATGCTGGATATCTATCTGGTCGGCATGGCCGTCGCCGCGATCAAAGTTCGTGAATTCGCGGATGTTCAGGCGGGTATCGGGCTGGTCGCGTTTCTGGCGCTGATGAGCTTAAGCCTGCTGACGCTGATTCATTTAAATACCGACCAACTGTGGCAGCGGTTTTACCCGCGCATGAGGCCGTTGATTGCACCGGATCGCTATCGTATCTGTCTTTCCTGCCATTTCACCAGTTCGCCCGACAATCGGGGGCGCTGCCCTCGTTGTCATATTCCGCTCCGCTTACGCCAGCGGCACAGTCTGCAAAAATCCTGGGCAGCACTGATTGCTTCCATCATTTTACTGTTCCCCGCTAACCTGTTACCGATATCAATTATTTATGTCAATGGTGCCCGCACAGAAGACACGATCTTCTCCGGTATTCTTTCGCTCGCATCAGGCAATGTTCCTGTTGCGCTGGTGGTATTTATTGCCAGTATTCTGGTGCCGTTTACCAAAGTGCTGGTGTTGTTCGGGCTGCTGGTGAGTATCCATCTCCGGTCAGAAGGCAATATCATGATGCGCATGAAGATGCTGCGTATTATCCGCTGGATTGGCCGCTGGTCTATGCTCGATTTATTTGTGATTGCCTTGACGATGTCGCTCGTCAATCGCGATCAACTCCTCGCTTTCACCATGGGGCCTGCTGCCTTTTACTTTGGCGCGGCGGTGATTCTCACTATCCTTGCCGTTGAATGGCTGGATAGCCGACTGATGTGGGATAACACTGATGTGGAATAACAATGCAAGATAATACGCCTGGGACACCAACCGAAGCGACCGTGAAAAACAAGCGTCGCCTGTCGCCGTTTTGGCTATTGCCGCTGATTGCGCTGATGATTGCTGGCTGGCTGATTTACACCAATCAGCAGGAGCGCGGCACCACCGTCACCATTGATTTCGTCTCCGCCGATGGGATTGTGGCCGGGCGTACCCCCGTGCGCTATCAGGGAGTGGAAGTCGGCACGGTGCAAAACATCAAGCTGAGCGAAGATCTGCGTACTATCCAGGTCGAAGCCAGCATCAAAAGTGACATGAAGGAAGCCTTGCGCAGCGGGACGCAGTTTTGGCTGGTCACACCGAAAGCCTCTCTCGCCGGGGTTTCAGGATTGGATGCGCTGGTGGGCGGGAACTATATCGGGATGATGCCCGGTTCCGGCGAGCCGCAAGAGCACTTTTCTGCGCTGGATACGCAGCCCAAATACCGCGTGAATACCGGAGAATTGCTGATTCACCTCCATGCGGACGACCTCGGTTCACTGAACACCGGTTCGCTGGTTTACTACCGCAAAATTCCGGTGGGAAAAGTCTACGACTACACCGTTTCTCAGGATCGCCGTGGTGTCATGATTGACGTGCTGGTGGAACGCCGTTTTACCCATCTGGTGAAGAAGAACAGCCGCTTCTGGAACGTGTCTGGCTTTAATGCGGACATCAGCGTCAGCGGTGCGAAAATTGAGATGGAAAATCTGGCGGCGTTGGTGAACGGCGCGATCGCGTTCGATTCACCGGAAGAGAGCGAGGACGCAAGTGCCGAGCAATCTTATCGCCTCTATCCCGATCTGGCACAGAGCCAGCGCGGAGTGAAAATCGCGCTGGACTTACCTTCCGGTGACAGCCTCTCCGAAGGCCGTACCCCACTGATGTATCAGGGGCTGGAAGTCGGTACGCTAAATAAAATCACGTTAAATCCAGACGACGGCAAGGTCAGCGGAGAGCTAATCATCGATCCTTCCGTCGTGTCGCTGATGCGTGAAGGCACACGTATCGAACTCAGCAAACCCCAGCTTTCGCTCAGCGACCTGAATGTGTCACGCCTGCTGAGCGGCCCAACGTTGACGCTCATCCCCGGCGAAGGCGAACCGCGCCAGCATTTTACCGTGCTGGATAGTGGACAACAGCAGCTTAGTCAGCCCGGCGCGCTGTCTATCCAGCTCACGGCGGCACAGAGCTATGGCATTGATAGCGGTCAACCCGTGCTGCTGCACGGTGTGCAGATCGGTCAGGTGGTGAAGCGCACGCTGGATGAACAAGGCGTCAGCTTCATTTTGGTGATCGAGCCACGATATCGTCAGTTATTGCACCGCGACAGCAAATTCATCGTTAACAGCCGCGTAAATGTGAAGATGGGGCTGGATGGAATTCAAGTGCTGGGTGCCAGCGCGCAAGAGTGGGTCAGCGGCGGTATTCAGGTTTTACCAGGCAGCAAAGGCGACGTGCAAACCCGTTACCCGCTGTTCAGCGATCTCGAAAAAGCCGAAGAAGGTATTCGTGGTTCCACCCCCTCACCGACCCTCACCTTAGTGACCGATAGCCTGCCGGATATTCAGGACGGTTCCATCGTGCTGTACCGTAAATTTCAGGTAGGTGAAATCATGCGGGTGCGGCCAAAGGCAGATACCTTTGAGGTTGACGTTTATATTCGTCCCGAACACCGTAAGCTGCTGACGGAAAACAGCGTGTTCTGGGCAGAAGGCGGCGCCCGTGTGCAGTTGAATACCTCAGGCTTGACCGTGCAGGCTTCCCCGTTGAATCGGGCACTTAAGGGCGCGATCAGTTTTGATAATCTGGAAGGCGCACCGGAAATTAAAGGCGGCAAGCGCGTCCTGTACAACAACGAAACGGCGGCGCGCGCCGTGGGAAGCCGTATCATTCTGCGCACCTACGACGCCAGTAAACTCGCGCCGGGCATGCCGATTCGCTACCTGGGCATTGATATCGGTCAATTGGATTCGTTGAAGCTGTCCGAGCAGCGTAACGAAGTGCTGGTACAGGCCGTGCTCTATCCTGAATATGTGCGTAATTTCGCCCGTGCCGGAACGCGTTTTTCCGTCGTCACACCGGAAATTTCCGCCGCTGGCGTGAACCATCTGGAAACACTATTCCAGCCTTATATCAACGTCGAACCGGGTAACGGCAGCGTCACACGTAATTTTGAGTTGCAACAGGCCACGATCTCCGATTCTCGCTATCAGGACGGCTTGAATATCAGCGTTGACGCACCGGAAGCTGGCGCGTTACAGGTCGGTACGCCAGTGCTGTTCCGCGGCATAGAAGTGGGTACGGTAACTGGCCTGTCGCTGGGTACGCTTTCCGATCGTATCGCGGTGTCGCTGCGGATCAGCAAGCGCTATCAGCATCTGGTGCGTGACAATTCCGTCTTCTGGCTCGCTTCTGGCTACAATCTGGAGTTTGGCCTGACGGGCGGCGTCATCAAGAGCGGAACCTTCCAGCAGTTCATCCGCGGCGGTATCGCGTTTGCCACACCGCCCAGCACGCCGCTCGCGCCTAAAGCGCAGGAAGGGAAACATTTCCTGCTGCGAAACGAGGAACCCAAAGAGTGGCGGCAATGGGGTACGGCGATTCCGAATCCTCCCAATAATTAACGCTCATACCCGACAGGGCGGCAACGATCGCCCTGTCGTTTTCACGCGCCATCTTGTCGTTTTCGCATGATGCATGAAAGAACCGTGCTACACTTCGCCGCTTCTTCCCCTCGTTTTACTGAATAAACTGTACGGAACCACGCCGTGGCAAAATTTACCCCAGCCAGCCTGCCAGCTGAATTTCTCGACACGATGCGGGACATCATGCCTTCATCGCTTTCGATGGACGATTTTATTTCCGCCTGCCAGCGCCCACTGCGCCGGAGCATCCGCGTCAATACGTTAAAAATCAGCGTCGATGCCTTCTTGCAGCTCGTACAACCCTATGGCTGGCAGCTCGAACCGATTCCCTGGTGTCAGGAAGGCTTCTGGCTGCTGAATGCAGAAGAGGAAAACACGCGGCTAGGCAATACGCTGGAGCACCTAAGCGGGCTGTTTTACATTCAGGAAGCCAGCTCCATGCTGCCCGTCAGCGCTCTGTTCCATTGCAACGATACGCTGGAAACGGTGTTGGACGTCGCGGCCGCACCGGGTTCTAAAACCACGCAGATCGCAGCACGGATGAATAATGAAGGGGCCATTATCGCCAACGAGTATTCGGCCAGTCGGGTAAAAGTGCTGCATGCCAACATCAGCCGCTGCGGCGTCAGCAATACCGCGCTGACACACTTCGACGGGCGGGTTTTCGGCGCAGCGCTGCCGGAATATTTTGATGCAATACTGCTCGATGCCCCGTGTTCCGGTGAAGGCGTGGTGAGGAAGGATCCGACGGCTATGAGCCACTGGTATCAGGAGAGCATTACCGAGATAGCCGCCACGCAGCGCGACCTGATTCTGAGCGCATTCCATGCCCTGAAGCCCGGCGGCGTGATGATTTACTCCACCTGTACGCTGAATCGGCAGGAAAATCAGCAAGTTTGCCATTGGTTACAGACACAGTTTCCCGAGGCGTGTGAATTTGAATCGTTACGCGACCTCTTCACCGATGCCGAACGTGCCACAACGGAAGACGGTTTCCTGCACGTCTTCCCACAGATTTATGACAGCGAAGGCTTCTTTGTTGCCCGTTTGCGCAAGACGGCCAGCGTGCCGCCGCTGCCGCGCCCGGGTTATAAAGTCGGTAAATTCCCGTTCTCTCCGGTTGCCCCCAAAGATTGCACACCACTCATACAGGCGGCACGTAAGCAGGGCATTTACTGGGATGAGACGTTACTGCAACTGTGGCAGCGTGATAGCGAGATCTGGCTTTTCCCTGCGGCGCTAACCTCTGCTTTTGGCAATATCAAATTCTCGCGGATTGGCATTAAACTCGCCGAGCGCTTCCCTAAAGGTTTCCGCTGGCAACATGAAGCGATTGTCGCGCTGGCCAATCCACACGCAGGCAATGCCTACGCGCTGACCGATAACATCGCCTGCGAGTGGTTTCAGGGCAAAGACTGTTATCCAGAACCGATCCCTGCTGCGGATGAGCTGATTTTAACCTACCAGAACACCCCCGTCGGTCTGGCCAAACGCATCAATAGCCGGATAAAAAACAGCCTGCCGCGCGATTTAGTGCGGGATGGCGCCTCTTCTGCTCAACCTTTGGCTAAAGAATAAATACGGTTTCTGCATCAGGTGGCGATAAAACCACCTGATGAACCATGCGTTCTCTCTTCCCTCACGGATTTTCATCTATCCTCTCTAGAGAGGATCAGTAATGTCTGGAGAACAGCATGTTTGCGTTAGTGATATTTGTTTGTTATCTCGGGCATGGCTGTGACGATGTGGTCGTCGGTGCCTACAATACCGAAGCGCAGTGTCTGCAAGCGATGGATGAACAACGCCTGCGCCGCGCGGGCTGTTTCCCCATCGAAGAGTATATCGATGGCTTCTGGATCCCCGCTCAAGAGCATGCTGAGTTTTAGTTTTCCCATCTGCGTTTTCTCATCGACACACGCCAAAACCGCGCATACCAAAGTGAAAGTGATTAGCGTGTGCGGCGTTGTATTCCGGCCCTAGCGAGTTACCAAAAAAGCGGCAGCTTTCCCTGAACGTGGCGCGTAAATAGCTGCCGCGATCGTCCGTTGCCGGCCACTGGTTCAGAACGCTAATCTGTCGTCCATCAGAGAGACGAAACGCCGCGATATCCCACGCGTCCGCCGTTGCATGCTCACTCAAGCGTCCTTCTGGCCGATGATAGACATTGCGACAGGCGTAGCTGCCCATATGGTCGATGCGCGCTAGCGACGTGCCAAGCGACCGCGCCTGCGGCACAGCGACCTGCGTCACAAACATCGTGCTACTCAACGCTAATCGACAACTCGCCAGAAAGCTGGAACTGAGTGTGACCACGCCAAAACCTTGCACCCGCACGGGCGACGCCACCGGACATTGCCCACTGATATTATTGGCCTCGGAGAAGCGTAGCCGCCCGTTTTCCCGCGCCTGTTTTAACACTGCCAAACAAGCATCAGGATCGCTGGCGACAGATTTCATTTTCAGTCGGGTAATAAACGTAGGCGGGTCATCGACGGACAGTGGAGAAAAGGGATCGTAACCGGGCGGGAGTTGACGTTGGATCCAGGGTGCCATCGCCGCTAACGCCCCCAATATCACCGCAGCTATCAACCATCCCCGCATCAGCACCGCCCTCCGATTATTTCCTTCTCCTGAGTCATATTATGCTATTAGCGTAAACTCAGCCGGATTCATCCCCAGAGAGACGCCCGCCTCCACAATTTTCTGCCACTCCTGATCGGACAGATAAATACCGTCTGCGTGGCGCTGCGCCTGAGAAATACGTTCTGGTTCACCAGCCATTAAAATGGGCTGTGCCGGATCGGGTGCCGTTGAAGAACGAACATAATCCAGCATCGCATCATATTCTTTTTGCAACCATGCCATCGACACCATGCTGGCTGGGTCGATAACAATCGTCGTCATGTTATTGACGATCGCCCCCTGACGTTCGTTCTCCGGTTGAATGGTTCCACCACCGGAGAGTAATCCCGCCAGCATTTCAGCCGCTAAAATCAATCCGCCACCTTTATGTTTCGCAATCGGTTTTAAGGCCCCGTGCTTCTCGCCTTCCCACATGACTTTAGGATCGTTAGTAGACACGCCGTTGCAATCCAGCATGACCTCTTCATCAAAGGTTTTACCTGCCAGATACGCAACACGGGTTTTCCCCAACGCCACCACGCTGGTGGCGAAATCCAGAATAAAGGCCGCATTATGCGCCGTGGGCGGAAACGCAATGCAGATAGGGTTCGTCCCAAAACGCGCCTCACTGCCACACCAGGGCGCCACAATCGGGTCAAGATCGTTGACGTTGACAAAATGTATCGACACGAGCCCGGCGTCCGCCGCCATTTCCCCATAGGTACCGATGCGTCCCAAATGGCAGGTAGACGACAGCGTCATTAAACACACGCCCGTCGTTTTCACTCGGTCAATGGCCGCCTGCATCGCTTCTTTACCTGTACGCTGACCAAACCCACGATCGCCAGTAAATTGCAGCACCGCTCCGCTGTCGCGCAGTAAACGCGCCGGGGTATTCGGGTGCATGATGCCTTTCCCGATAAACTCCACATAGTGTGGCAACATCCCCACTCCGTGGCTGTCATGCCCTTTCAGATTCGCGCTCACAAGGTGTTCGGTGACAATACGGGCTTCGTTTTCTTCACATCCTGCTTTTTGCAATACGCTTTGCATCGTCGCCATCAGACGACTGGCTGAAATCTGCATATCTCTTCCCTTCATCTACTGATTTATTCTTCACCGATTTCATCCTACTGCGGAACCGGAATGAATGGCACAGCCAATAAAGAACAATATTTTTGAAAAAGAATAGCAAATCTATCTGGTATTCATTGCCAGAACATAGAGCTATCATTTCTCACATCAAGGCAAATCGCCTAATTAACACCATAAAACGTGAAGGAATGAATCATGAAAAACATCAAAAATTTTATCGCAGTTATCGCACTTTCTACGTTGTCTTTCGGCGCTTTTGCAGCACAAGAAATCGCGACGGTTTCCGTTAGCGGTGCAAAAACGTTAGACGGTTTCGAAGCACAGGTTGCGCAAAAAGCCAAAAAAGCGGGTGCATCGTCATATCGCATCGTTTCTGCTACCGGTAACAATCAATTACGCGGCACCGCGATTCTGTATAAATAAACCGTGCCAGACGTCAGGGAGCCTCAGGGCTCCTCTGTCGCATCGCTTTCCCCATCTTGCGCCCACTTGCCGATTCCCCCTCCCATTTTGAATAAAATACAAACAAATCAAGCGCGATACCAATCAGTGCGATTGCTTTAACCATCTGGTGAAGGATCTCCCCCAGCAGTACCATCCCCGACGTTGTAAGACGTACACAGAGACGGCCGACATAGATAGGGTTTTGCCTGCTCATCGGACATAGATAATATGGATTTTATTTAAATGAAAAAGACATCGCGTTTTCTTCTGGCGCTTGCCGGATTATGGTTTTCCGCTACGGCTTATTCGGCTGCGCCTCCTTCGACTCACGCTGAGGAAGCACGGATACCGGCCATCAAACTGATCAATACACCCGACAATCACTCAGCCTTCGTGACAGGCAGCGTGCCCGCGCTGGAAAAAATCACCGCGCAGAAATTTTGGCTCAGTAATGCCACTGAAGCCTGGGAAATGAATGTCCACCCAGCACCGCGCAAGCAATATGTCATCACGCTGAAAGGCACGCTGAAATTTCGGGTCAGCGATGGTTCTACTTTCCTGCTTTCTCCCGGAACGGTTTTGATTGCCGCCGATACGCAGGGGGAAGGACATAGCTGGGAGATGGTTGAAGGCACCGAGTGGGTCAGAATTTATATTCCGATTGTCGACGACAACGATTATTTCACCCCTGACGCATTGGGTGCTGCGGCGGCCAAAACGCACTGATTCTCTTTTCCGCATGACATTGGCGACAGAAATCTGTCGCCAACCTATTAATCCTTATTCGCATCAAACGGATCTTCAACATCGTCTTTGCTGTCATCGCGTTTGCGAGGAATCTCTCCCCGATCTTTCGGCGCCTCTTTTGCCGGATGATCCTTTTCATCCTTATGTTTGGTGTCTGCATTTTTCTCAGTCATCGTTTCCTCCTATCACGTCGTGTTTTATTAACGTTGTCTTCTATTAACTTAGTCGATAATCGCTACAAACGGGGCATGAATCTTCCGATTCCGTTGTGACAAAGATATTTTATATAAGAGAGAACAATTATTTTCGCTATTTATAAAATAGCTAACGAAGGGGAATATCTGTAGGTGATACGAAGCAAGATATATTTTCCGATGATTTCTGAAAATAACATCTGCTGAAGATACAGTATGAGGTTTAAACAAAAACCCCCAGCTTCACGCCAGGGGTTCTTTATTACTTCTCTTGACTGCTCCGGCTTAAACCATCATCGCTATCGCAAGAAAAGCATCACTTCAAATTTATAGTGCAGCTTAGTGTAGCTTTATTACGGCGCGGCGTCTTACAGTGCGACAACGTTGCCAGCTGCTGGGCCTTTCTGGCCATTTTCAATGGTGAACTCAACCTTTTGGCCTTCGTCCAGCGTTTTGAAATCATTGCTCTGAATAGCAGAGAAATGTACGAATACATCTTTGCTGCCGTTGTCAGGAGTAATGAAACCAAAACCTTTACCCGCGTCAAACCATTTTACTAAACCAGTCATTTTATTAGACATAGAGATTACCTTAATTTGTATAGCGCCTTCCGGCAAATAGGGCCTGTGCACAGAATTTAATTAGCAACGAGAAGGAGGCTCAAAAGAAGGGATATCTATGGATAACACTTGGAGATGAGAACTGCTTTACTAAACTGCTTTTAGGTCTGCGAATCAAACCGACGAGCTATTAACGCACGTCTAACAATCTTTAGCAAGATATTATTTTCAGGCATGCTATAAAACAGCCCCGTTGCAGCCAATTTTTCTCTTTTTTAAAGAAAAAACAAATCAGAAAATAGACGACTGAACGCCGTTTTTCATTCATTAGGGTTTTAAACCAAAAAAAAGACCGAATACGATTCCTGTATTCGGTCTAGGGAAATGGCTCTTGGGAGAGCCGTGCGCTAAAAGTTGGCATTTATACAAGCTGTGCTAGCCCTGTAGATTTAAGCTTAGCCAACTCCCCCACGTTTTCCAGCCTCAACCCGCGCGTAATTATCACAAATGGAACAGATTTCACACTTTGTTTTAACCATTAAGAAGTAACTGGTTAACATCAATAGATAAATCAATTACTTCATGGTGTCGCCTCTGGCTGACACAGTTGTTCTGCACGCTCGATAAATGGCTGAAGACTTTTCTTCTGGCCGGGATGTTTAGGATCGTCCAACCAGATTGCATCTATCGGCTGTGCACTCACCTGCCCGGACTTCATCTGTGCGATAGCAACATCGTTCAGCGGATACTGCATCAGCGTCCCGGTGTGTAAGGCGTACAGCGCATTACCTGGGCGGCAAATCAGTTGAACTTCTTCACGGGTGAAAGCCCAACGATCGCCGTATTCCAACCGGCTGATATTGGCCAGTTTCGCAGCAGCAAAAGCATTCACAGAAAGTGAGGTAAGCACGATAGATAGCAAGAGTTTCTTCATCATGGTATTCCCGACATGGCGTATTCAGACAATGATGTGTGTAAGTTTTGCAGTCTTATCTAACTCAGAGAAAGACGGCACAAACCTTATAAAACAGAATGTTGTATATCACTACTGAGGCGATCATAGCGACAGAGGCAGATGAAGTCGAGCGCGACGTCAGGAATAACATCGGCGGTTTGATACCGGCAGAAAGGTCGTTCAGAAGGGGAAAATTGCGGGATAAAGAGAACAGTATCCCGCATCATTCAAGTCATCATTGGCCGACAGAAGCGTCGCTTGTCGTTAGGCTGACGGTGCCGCCGCAGACATTTTTTTCAGGTCCTGATCGATGAAGAACAGGCCGCCTTCGCTGGCTTTGACCAGAGCCAGTTTGTCCAGAATGGAACGGAACAGTTTCTCTTCTTCGTGCTGTTCAGCAACGTACCATTGCAGGAAGTTAAATGTGGAGTAGTCTTGCAGCGCCATCGCCTCATGCGCCAGCTCATTAATTTTTGCAGTGATCAGTTGTTCGTGTTCATAGGTCAGCTTGAAGACATCAGCCAATGAATCAAAATCAATCGGCGGTGCAGCAATCGCGCCTAATACAGGCAGGCTTCCGGTGTCGTCCAGATAGTCAAACAGGCGCTGCATGTGCTGCATTTCTTCCTGAGAATGCGTCTTCAGGAAACTGGATGCGCCTTCAAAACCTTTGTCACCGCACCATGCGCTCATCTGCAGATACAAATTCGCGGAATAAAATTCCAGATTAAGTTGCTCATTCAGCTTCTGAATCATTTCTTTTTTTAACATATTAACTCCCTATTTTCCCGGCAGGTGAAATTATTCAGGGCATTATGCCTGAAAAAATAAAATAAAAAACACTTTATTAACATCACAAGTTAATTAATAAAACAAACAACAAAAACAATGCATTACGAATATTGTTATTGATATTTATTATCAACTACCTCTTAGGGGAATATATTATTGCGAATCATTTTTATTATCAAAAATAACAACCGCGTTTTATATCACTTATGAAATTTCCGTATTAAAAATGATTCCTATTTCGTAATAAGAATAATAAACATCCACATGATAAGGCGAACACTTGCCATTTTCCTGCCACTACTTTACCGTGGCGCACATCAGTCTGTGATCAATCGGCAGGAGAAAATGGTATGGGCTATAGTCTGGCGGAGTTGTCCAAAGAGGAGATGGATAAAGTTAACGTGGATTTGGCGGCATCAGGCGTTGCCTTCAAAGAACGTTACAATATGCCGGTCATTCCAGAGGCCGTTGAGAGAGAGCAGCCCGAGCACCTACGTAACTATTTTCGCGAACGCGTAATGTTTTATCGCCAGCGCTCACTTCAGTTCTCGCGTTTACCCTACGAGCCCAAAGCTAAATAGCCTTCCCCCTCATTCCAGTCTATGCCGCCTGTACCGCGGAAAATATCCCTTTCCGCGGGTTACATTCTTACACAGCAAAAACCATTTTCTACTTGCATATCGGCCCGCACAGGAGGTTAATGGAGTGGCAACCTAACCTTTTATCAAGCGAGGCAAGATATGAGTAAAGGACTGGATAGCAAAAAAAACAGCAAGAAGAAACCGCTAAGAACAGCCGCCGAAAAGCGGGCTGACAAAAAAGCGAAAAAAACGCAGGCTGATATTACCTAGGTATTCATTGATAACCTAAATTTTGGTAACCGAAGTAATGCACCGTGCCAATCGGGTAAACCCGAGATTGGGTTTACCCTCATAGCTACGCTTTATCTCTTATCCACGATCGCCCTCAGGTATTTCAAGCACCATCAGCAGAAAAGCATATTCCAACGCGATATCATCATAGCGTTTAAAACGACCAGATTTTCCGCCATGCCCGGCATCCATGTCGGTGTACAGCAACACCAGACGATCGTCGGTTTTGACCTCCCGCAATTTCGCGACCCACTTCGCAGGTTCCCAACACTGCACCTGAGAATCGTGCAACCCGGTCGTCACCAGCAAATGTGGATAACGCTGTGCGATAACACCGTCATAGGGGCTGTATTGTTTGATGTAGTCATAGTAGGTTTGCTCATTCGGATCGCCCCACTCGTCATACTCGCCGGTCGTCAATGGGATAGACTCATCCAGCATCGTCGTCAGCACATCAACGAATGGAACCTGAGCGACAACGCCTTTAAACAGTTCAGGCGCCATATTCACCACCGCGCCCATCAATAATCCTCCCGCACTGCCTCCCATTGCGAACATGTTTTTCCTGTCGCCATAGCCTTTTGCTATTAATGCCTGCGATACATCGATGAAATCCGTGAAGGAATGCATTTTATTGAGCAACCGGCCATCGTCGTACCACTGTTGCCCCAGCTCACCACCGCCGCGAATGTGCGTTAAGGCGAAAATGAACCCTCGGTCCAACAGGCTCAAGCGACTCACACTGAAATCCGGATCCAAACTATGGCTATAAGCGCCGTAGCCGTAGACCAGAATCGGATTCTTACCTGGGCTGAAATGATCGCGATGGTAAACAAGAGAAACAGGAACCTCGACGCCATCTCGAACTGTGATCCATACGCGTTCGCTCCGGTAATTGTCCGAAGAGAAATCTTTCACTTCAGCTTGTTTAAGTAACTGCTGTTCGCCCGTATCCAGATTCAATTCATATTGCGTGCTGGGGGTTGTCATTGACGAATAGCCATACCGCATCAAGGCCGTGTCTGGCGTCGGGTTGTAAGACAGCCATGTCACATAACTCGCGTCATTAAAGGCGATCGTTTTTTCTTCCTGCGTATGCCAGTGAATCTGGCGCAGGCTGGTCAAACCGCGCTCCCGCTCTTCGACCACCAGCCAGTCACGGAACAGCTCAAACCCTTCCAACACACGGCTTTCACGTGGTGCAATCAGCGTTTCCAGCGTCTGCTCATCGGGTTTGCCCGAACGGTAGAGACCAAAGTTTTTACCTTCCCGATTAGAACGCAGATAAAACTGACCCTGATAGTGGTCGATACCATATTCATGATCTCTCCGGCGTGGAATGCAGACCTGCGGCACAGCATCCGGGTGCGTCGCATCGAGCAACAACACTTCCGTCGTCGTCGTGCTGCTGAGATAAATGGTGATATAGTGCTCTGATGTCGTTTTACTCAGGCTGACATAATAGGTGTCGTCTTTCTCTTCATATACCAGCTCATCCTGTGCCGGATCGTTCCCCAGACGATGACGATAGACCTGATACGGCAATAACGTTTGCTCATGCTTGCGCACGTAATACAGAACCGTCGAATCCGCCGACCATTCCGCCCCCGCCGTGACATTTTCGATCACATCCGGCAGCCACTCACCGCTGTTCAGATCGCGAAAACGAAGCGTGTACTGCCGACGGGATAAAAAATCCTCCGAAAGTGCCAGCAGCGCATTGTTCGGGCTAACTTCAAGCGCTCCGAGGCTATAAAATTCGTGCCCTTCCGCTCGTTGATTTCCGTCCAGCAGCGTTTCCCACCCGTCTGTTGCCTGCTCGGGCTGGCGCAGATAAATGGCGTACTCTTTGCCCGGCTCATAACGACTTTGATAGCGATAACCCTTTCTGACATACGGCACAGACATATCCGTTGACGGGATACGCTTAACCATTTCGTCATACAGTGACCGCTTGCGCGCCTCATGAGGTGCCATTACCGCCTCGCTATAGGCATTTTCCTGTTCCAGATAGGCCAGCACCTGTGGATCGGCACGCTGGTCATCACGCAGCCAGTAATAATTGTCGATACGCGTATCGCCATGCGTGCTCATCACATGGGGGCGTTTTTCAGCTTGCGGTGTCTTCATCGTGTCGGATCTCGTTGTCTTAACATAAAATTTTCACTCTGCAAGAAGAGTGGCACGATTGCCCAGTAATGCCAAGCCACCGCCTTATCTCTTGGTGCGCTTTTGCGCACCGCATTCCAATGCACGCCCTCTTTAATGCGCACGCAAACGTTTTCGTTTATACTGCGGCCATTTTTCACAACCCGATCAGGTATAAGGTTATGTTAACGATTGGAACCGCCCTGCGTGCGGATGCCACACGAGTGATGCTGCTTGGCTCCGGTGAATTAGGCAAAGAAGTGGCGATTGAATGTCAGCGTTTGGGAATCGAAGTAATTGCGGTCGATCGCTATGCCGATGCGCCAGCCATGCAGATTGCGCATCGCAGCCACGTCATCAATATGTTGGATGGCGATGCATTGAAAGCGCTGGTTGAAGCCGAGCGTCCTGATTATATCGTGCCGGAAATTGAGGCTATCGCCACCGACATGCTAGTCACGTTGGAAAAACAGGGTCACCATGTTGTTCCCTGCGCTGAAGCCACACGTCTGACCATGAACCGTGAAGGTATCCGCCGTCTGGCAGCCGAAACGCTCGGCGTTCCGACCTCCACCTATCGTTTTGCCGATAGCGAAGAGAGTTTTCGTCAGGCAGTAGATGCGATTGGCTATCCCTGCATTGTGAAACCGGTCATGAGTTCATCCGGCAAAGGGCAAAGCCTGATTCGCTCTGCGGAACAATTAGCGCAAGCGTGGAACTACGCCCAACAGGGCGGACGCGCAGGCGGTGGGCGCGTCATCGTGGAAGGGGTGGTGAATTTCGATTTTGAGATCACGCTGCTAACCATCCATGCGGTTGACGGTATTCATTTCTGTGCGCCTATCGGGCATCGTCAGGAAGATGGCGACTATCGTGAGTCCTGGCAACCGCAGCAGATGAGTGCACTGGCGCAAGAACGCGCGCAAAAAATGGCCAGCGATGTTGTGAAAGCGCTCGGTGGCTATGGTCTCTTTGGTGTTGAACTGTTCGTTTGTGGCGATGAGGTCATCTTCAGCGAAGTGTCCCCTCGTCCGCACGATACTGGCATGGTGACGATGATTTCTCAGGATCTCTCCGAGTTTGCCTTGCACGTTCGCGCGTTTCTGGGGTTACCCATTGGCGCAATTCGTCAATATGGCGCATCGGCTTCCGCTGTGATTTTACCGGAACTCGATAGCAATAATGTGCGCTATCAGGGACTGGAAAGTGCACTACTCCCTCATACGCAAATTCGCCTGTTTGGTAAGCCGGATATCAGCGGTAAACGTCGCATGGGCGTCGCATTAGCCAGCGCAGAAACCACGGACGATGCAGTGGCAATCGCTAAGCGCGTCGCGGCAGGTGTAAAAGTCAGCGGCTGATAGACTGCCACCAACCGGGTAAGGCATGAGATAAAAAAAGGCCACTCACTACGAGTGGCCTTTATCATTCAGTCACGAGCAAACTTAGGCTTTTGCACCTGCAACGGCTTCACGCGCCAGTTCGGTAATACGCGCGTAATCACCGCTTTCCAGCGCATCGTTCGGCACCAGCCATGAACCACCCACGCACAGCACGCTCTTCAGCGCCAGATAATCGCGGTAGTTATTTGGCGTAATGCCACCGGTTGGACAGAAACGGATCTGAGCAAACGGACCCGCGATCGCCTGGAGGGCTTTCACACCACCGTTAGCTTCCGCAGGGAAGAATTTGAACTCACGCAGGCCGTAATCCATACCCAGCATCAGTTCAGACACCGTACTGATACCTGGAATCAACGGGATGTTGCCTGCTGTCGCCGCTTTCAGCAACGGCTCAGTCAAACCAGGGCTGATGGCGAACTGGGCACCAGCTTCCACTACGGCCGCCAGTTGCTCAGGGTTTGTTACCGTACCCGCACCTACGATGGCTTCGGGTACTTCTTTCGCAATCGCGCGGATCGCGTCGATGGCGCAGTCGGTACGCAATGTCAGTTCCAGAACGCGAACGCCGCCCGCGACTAACGCTTTTGCCATCGGCACCGCGTGTTCCAGTTTGTTGACCACAATCACAGGAACAACGGGACCCGTTGTCAAAATCTGTTCCGCGCTCGTTTTCCAGTTTTTCATCAAAAGTTATCTCCAGTCATGCCCGAAGGCATCATTAATTATATAGCGCGCCCCTGCCACAGGGATCTGCGTCACCGCAGATGTCCGACCGCACCGTTAGCCATACATTAAAACTGTGAGATGCCGAGCGATCTCGGCATCTCAATTACTGACGCATTATCAAAAAATTATTCAAACTCATTCCAGGAACGGCCATCGCGGGTAATCATCGCCACGGATGCCACAGGCCCCCAGCTTCCCGCCTGATACGGTTTCGGCGCATCATTGTCCATACCCCATGCATCCATGATGGAATCCACCCATTTCCAGGCTTCTTCCACCTCATCACGACGGACAAACAGTGCCTGAATACCACGCATGGTTTCCAGCAGCAGACGCTCATAGGCATCGGCCAAATGCTGCTGATTAAAGGTTTCCGAGAAGCTCAGATCCAGTTTCACCGTTTGCAGGCGGTGTTTGTGCTCTAATCCTGGGATTTTATTCAGAATCTGGATTTCTACACCTTCATCAGGCTGCAAACGAATGATCAGCTTGTTTTGCGGCAGTTGTTGGTAAGAATCGTGGAACAGATTCAGCGCAGGGTTTTTAAAGTACACGACAACTTCTGAACATTTGGTCGGCAGGCGTTTACCGGTACGCAGGTAGAACGGCACGCCGGACCAGCGCCAGTCGTCAATGTCGACACGAATCGCGACAAAGGTTTCCGTGCTGCTGCTTTTGTTCGCGCCTTCTTCTTCCAGATAGCCCGGCACTTTGTGTCCCTGAACAAAACCAGACGTATATTGGCCGCGTACGGTCGTTTCATGCACGTTGGAACGATCGATACGACGCAGTGAACGCAGCACTTTCACTTTTTCATCTCGGATACGGTCGGTCGTCAGGTCAGATGGCGGTGACATCGCGATCATCGTCAAAATCTGTAACAGATGGTTCTGGATCATGTCGCGCATCTGGCCAGCTTTATCAAAATAGCCCCAGCGCCCTTCAATCCCGACTTCTTCCGCTACCGTAATCTGCACATGGTCGATCGTCCTGTTATCCCAGTTTGAGGAGAACAGCGAGTTGGCAAAACGCAGCGCCAGCAGATTCAGTACGGTTTCTTTACCGAGATAGTGGTCGATACGATAAACTTGGCACTCATTGAAGTATTCCGCGACCTGATCGTTAATGACGCGAGAAGACGCCAGATCGGTACCCAGTGGTTTTTCCATCACCACGCGCGCCGGCTCTTTATTCAGCCCTGCGGTTCCCAGCCCTTTGCAGATCGCGCCGAATGTGCTCGGCGGCATCGCAAAGTAGTTAATGGTGGTACGGTTTTTCTGGTCAAGCATCTTGCCCAGTTTGTTGAACGCTTTCGTGTCTTCCACATCAAGATTGCAGAAATCCAGCCGACTGCTTAGCGTCTCCCACAACTTATCGTCGATGGCTTCTTTCATAAAGGTGTCAAGCGCTTCGCGCACGACGCGGGTATACTCCGCTTTATCCCAATCTGCGCGGCCCACCCCGATAATTTTGGTGTCCGCATGGATGTGGCCTGCTTTTTCCAACTGATACAGGGAAGGCAGCAATTTACGGCGCGCCAGATCGCCCTTGGCACCGAAAATAACCAGATCGCACGCTTGGGCTGTTGAAGTTACCGCCATGTTCATCTCCTCGTTGCAGGATGCTGTAATTTTATTACAGCGATAATGTACTCTTTTTGACTACAGCCAGTAAACCCATCATAAAAATGCCAAATAATGGTCGCTATTGGCTGAAAACCACACATAAATCGGTCTGTGCAGCGGCTGAAATCACTTATGCATTCGCCCTAAAGCGAAATTTTTCGTCGTTTCTGACAGTCGATTACTTTTCTGAAAGTTAGACACATGTCATGTTCTGGCAAAAAAAGGACCTAACTTAACGTGTTGCCCGCTGCCAACCAGTACAGGGTCGTAGTATATTTTCACGTAATGCATGCCAGTTGTACCTTTAGTTGAAATTGGAAAAAACTTACATGGCCCTTGTCGTATGAATATGCTGGAAAAAATCCAGAGTCACCTAGAACTCTTGAGCAAATCGGAAAGAAAAGTTGCTGAAGTGATCCTAAGCACTCCGCAGACAGCCATTCACTCCAGCATCGCGACCTTAGCCAAAATGGCCGACGTCAGCGAGCCAACGGTCAATCGTTTCTGTCGCCGCCTTGAAACGAAAGGTTTTCCCGATTTTAAACTACATCTGGCACAAAGTCTGGCAAACGGTACGCCCTATGTGAACCGTAACGTTGAAGAAGATGACAGCGTTGACGCCTACACCAGTAAAATCTTTGAATCCGCAATGGCGGGTCTGGAACAGGTGAAATCCAGCCTGGATGTCACTGCCGTCAACCGCGCCGTGGATTTGCTGACGCAGGCGAAAAAAATCTCTTTCTTCGGTCTGGGCGCCTCCGCGGCTGTCGCACACGATGCGATGAACAAATTTTTCCGCTTCAATATTCCCGTCGTTTATTTTGATGACATCGTTATGCAGCGTATGAGTTGCATGAATTCCAGCGACGGCGACGTGGTGGTACTGATCTCCCACACTGGCAGAACCAAAAGTCTGGTCGAAATGGCACAGTTAGCACGTGAGAACGACGCGACCGTCATCGCGATCACCTCAGACGGCACGCCGCTCGCGCGTGAGGCCTCGCTGGCGTTGCGGCTTGATGTGCCTGAAGATACCGATGTCTATATGCCGATGGTGTCTCGCATCGCCCAGTTGACGCTGATCGACGTTCTGGCGACAGGTTTCACACTGCGCCGCGGAGAGAAGTTTCGTGATAACCTGAAGCGGGTCAAAGAGGCCTTGCGCGAATCTCGCTTTGATAAAGACGAGCGACTGATTAATCCCTTCAGGTGATAGATAAGTTTATGTTGTGCTTTGTTTTTGAGTTATACCTATGAAAAATGAGCGGTATCATCTACCCGCTCATCTTGAATGGCCACAGACGACGGGCATGGAAAGATGACGGGGATTACCTGTACAGTATGATAATCAGACTCAACACGATGTTCGGATAACGCAGGTGAAATAGTTTTGTTGTAAAGTGACATTTTGCACCGTTATTCGACGCTTAATCGCAACACTACAGCTTCACAAGTGAACGGAGTTATACATGTCCAGACGGCTCAGAAGAACCAAGATTGTCACCACCCTGGGGCCCGCTACCGACCGCGATAATAATCTCGAAAAGATTATCAGTGCGGGCGCTAACGTAGTACGCATGAATTTTTCTCACGGCACACCAGAAGATCATCTATTACGTGCCAACAAAGTTCGTGAAATTGCGGCTAAATTGGGCCGCCACGTTGCCATTCTTGGCGATCTACAGGGTCCAAAAATTCGTGTTTCTACCTTCAAAGAAGGTAAAATTTTCCTGAATGTCGGCGACAAATTCTTGCTGGATGCCAACTTAGCGAAAGGCGAAGGCGATAAAGAAAAAGTTGGGATCGATTACAAAGGCTTACCGAGCGACGTCGTACCTGGCGATATCCTGTTACTGGATGATGGTCGTGTACAACTGAAAGTGCTTCAGGTTGAAGGCCTGAAAGTGTATACCGAAGTCACCGTTGGTGGCCCGCTGTCTAACAACAAAGGCATCAACAAACTCGGCGGCGGTCTGTCTGCTGAAGCCCTGACGGAAAAAGATAAAGCCGACATTATTACTGCCGCAAAAATTGGCGTCGACTATCTGGCCGTTTCTTTCCCCCGTACAGGTGAAGACCTCAACTACGCACGCCGCCTCGCGCGCGATGCGGGCTGTCACGCCAAGATCGTATCAAAAGTTGAACGTGCTGAAGCCGTCTGCTCAGATGCCGCGATGGATGACATTATTCTGGCTTCCGATGTGGTGATGGTGGCGAGGGGCGATCTGGGCGTTGAAATCGGCGATCCAGAGCTGGTGGGCATTCAGAAGAAATTGATTCGTCGCGCCCGTCAGTTGAACCGTGCCGTCATTACCGCCACGCAGATGATGGAATCGATGATCACCAACCCGATGCCAACGCGCGCAGAGGTGATGGACGTTGCCAACGCCGTGCTAGATGGTACCGATGCGGTCATGCTGTCGGCAGAAACCGCTGCGGGTCAGTACCCGGCTGAAACCGTCGCCGCCATGGCGAAAGTCTGTTTAGGCGCGGAGAAAATCCCAAGCATCAACGTCTCCAAGCACCGCCTTGACGTGCAGTTTGATAACACGGAAGAATCCATTGCGATGTCTGCGATGTATGCCGCCAACCACCTGAAAGGGGTTACGGCACTGATCGCCATGACGGAATCAGGTCGCACCGCGCTGATGATGTCCCGTATCAGTTCTGGGTTGCCGATTTTTGCCATGTCTCGCCATGAGCAAACGCTGAACCTGACAGCATTATACCGCGGCGTCACCCCCGTGCATTTCGATAGCTACACGGACGGTGTGGCTGCCGCTAACGATGCGGTGATTCGCCTGCGCGATAAAGGATTCCTGATGTCTGGGGATCTGGTTATCGTCACACAGGGTGACATCATGGGTACCGTAGGCACGACCAACACGATCCGCATCCTGCGCGTGGAATAATCGTTACCATAACCGTTCGCTAGCAGGCAGACGGTTCATTCCAGTAAAAATCCGGACGATTTCTCGTCCGGCTTTTTTATCTCTTTTTCTGTCAGTCAGTATCCGCCGCTCATCTCGCGTTTAGTGACTCAATATCAACTAGTTGCGGTATAAATCATCCCGACAGTACGGTTCAATCTCCCCCGGCTTGCGGGTTTTCAACAGTTTCAGAATCCAGGTGTACTGCTCAGGATTCGGCCTGACCAGAATTTCCACCTCTTCATTCATGCGTCGAGCAATATAGACGTCATCTGCTTCAGCCAAATCATCCATCGGCGGGCGAATAAACACATCCAGACAGCCGTCTTTCGCGTTATACACCGGAAACAGCGGAATGATATCAGCACGGCATACTTTCATCAGCCGTCCGACAGCAGGCAGCGTGGCTTTATAAGTCGCAAAGAAATCAACAAATTCGCTGTGTTCAGGGCCGTGATCCTGATCGGGAAGGTAATAACCCCAGCACCCAGAACGCACGGAGCTGATAAACGGCTTAATGCCGTCGTTACGCGCATGGATACGACCACCAAAGCGACGGCGTAACCGATTCCACCAATAATCCACCAGCGCATTTTTCTGATTGTGGAACATGGCTGCCATACGCTGCCCGCGCGAAGTCAGCAGCATCGCCGGAATATCGACGCCCCATCCGTGCGGCACCAAAAAGATCACGTTCTTATCTTGTTCTTTAATACGGTCCAGAATGTCTTCACCGTGCCAGCGAACATATTTCTCGATTTTCTTTGGGTTACGAATCCCGACTTCCACCATCATGATCATCGACTGAGGCGCTGTCGCAAACATGTCATCGATGATGGTTTCACGCTGTGCTTCCGTTAACTCCGGCATGCAATACAGCAGGTTAATACGGGCACGGCGGCGGGCGCCTTTTGATATTCTCCCGACAAAACGCCCTAACCCACCCAACACCGGATTTCTCAATCGCGCCGGAATATAGGCGGCAAGCGCCATTACGCCAACACCTAACCAAACGCCCCAATAGCGCGGATGAAAAAAGGCGCGTTGAAACTGGGGAACAAATTCAGCGTTCGATTTTTTTTCTTTTTCCATGCCTAAACTCTTCAGATCAATCAGTAAACATCATCATCGTTGCCGCTTAGCGTTTAGCAAACTCGCCGACAATACGTAAAAGCTCGCCCGCTTAGCAACAAAAATCAGGAGACCGCGTTCTATAACATGAACCTGTTTTATAAATGAAAATGCCGGCAGCAAGCCACCGGCATAACATGCAGTATATCTATCCTAAATAATTCAAGTTGCATGAAGGCGGCAACCGCATGAATCCCCAGGAGCTTACACTAGTAAGTGACTGGGGTGAGTAAGGGCGGCCAACGCACAAGCAGCTTGAAGTATGACGGATATGGTTAATCAAACTTAAGCTGCGGTACCACTTCTTTCACCTGCGCCAGATAATCACGACGCTCTTTGCCCACAAGTCCTTCAGAACGCGGCAGTTTAGCCGTTAGCGGGTTTACTGCCTGCTGGTTAATCCAGAATTCATAATGCAGGTGCGGGCCAGTTGAACGCCCGGTGTTGCCAGACAATCCGATACGATCGCCACGTTTCACTTTCTGACCGGATTTCACCAATATACGATTCAAGTGCATAAAGTGAGTGGTGTATTGACGACCATGACGGATGACAACATAGTTACCCGCCGCGCCACTGCGTTTGGCAATCACGACTTCACCGTCTCCGACGGCCAGAACCGGTGTACCGACTGGCATAGCAAAGTCGACACCGTTATGCGGCGCAACGCGCCCTGTCACCGGGTTCAAACGGCGCGGATTAAAGTTGGAGGAAACACGGAATTGTTTCATCGTAGGGAAGCGCATAAAGCCACGCGTCAACCCTGAACCTTCACGGTCGTAGAATTTTCCGTCTTCAGCGCGAATGGCGTAATAATCTTTGCCTCCGGTATTCAAACGAACGCCGATCAGCTCACTCTGTTCACTTTTACCATCGAGTATTTCGCGAGACATCAAAACAGAAAACGTGTCGTCCTTGCGTAACTTACGGAAATCCAGTTGCCATTGCAGCGCTTTGATGACGTCACGCACTTCTGCGCTGGTCAAACCGGCATTTTGCGCACTGCTGACAAAACTGCCCGTGACTCGGCCATTCAGAACGCTGTTACGCCACTCACCTTTCAGCGTTTCAATGCGTTCTTTGAAATCGTCACCGACGCGCTCATAAATGCGCGTTTCACGGCGAGACATCTGCCAGGTCAGGCTTTGCAGATCGCCATTTTCACCCAGTGACCATGAAATTTGCTGACCAATTTTCAGGTTACGCAAATCTTTATTCTGATCGGCGAGTTGGGTAACGTCCGCCATATCGATACCATATTGCGTTAAAATGCTGCTTAAGGTATCGCCCGTAGACACCACATACTCATGTGAACTGCCTTCATCGGCAACTTTATCATCCAGCTCATCTTGTGGAATATCGTCATCTGGCGAGGGCTGGTCTATAGGTTCACTGGCTTCTGGCGTCAGCGTACGGAGTTGGTTAGTTTCCAGATCGATATCTTTCACGATCACAGGAGCATCATCGACGTGGGGATAAACAAAAGGTCGCCAAACAGCAACGGCCAATGTCACAACGGTAAGCGACCCCAGCATGACGCGATGGGGCCGAGGTAAGCTGTTATACGCCAGAGCGATAGTTCGGACTATCTGCTGCACTTATTCGTATCCTCATGATTTTTCCTCCAGACAGCTCACATACTGGTTCGATAGCTGCAACAAGAAATCGGCATAGCTATCTCTACCCAGTGCAATATTGCTTCCCAATGGATCGAGCACACCCGAGCGCACGTCGGTTCCCTTGGCAACAGCATTAATAACGGCTGGCCTGAATTGTGGTTCAGCAAAAACGCATACGGCTTTCTGCTCAACCAACTGTGTTCGTATTTGATGTAAACGCTGTGCTCCAGGTTGGATTTCGGGGTTAACCGTGAAGTAACCCAAGGGGCTTAATCCGTAGTGTTTCTCAAAATAGCCATAGGCATCATGGAACACGAAATAGCCTTTACCCTGCACAGGCGCTAGCATCTTAACAATTTTTTCATCTGCTTGCGCGATTTTATCCGTGAAATAAAGCAGATTCGCGTCTAGTTTGTCCTTATTCTGAGGCATAAGTTCCAATAATTTTGCATGAATGGCAATTGCCGCCTGTTTTGTCATCTCCGGCGACAGCCAAATATGCATATTGAATTCGCCATGATGGTGGCCATCGTCGCCGTCATCATGGGCGGCATGGCTGTGATCGTGGCCTTTCTCATGGTCATCATGCACCTGTTCATGCTCACCCTCATGATCGTGCCCAGCCTCTTTTTCCAGCTCAGATTTAATGGCAGGCAACTCGGAAAGTGCAATCTGCTTTGCGGGTGGAACTTTCGCTAACGGTTTTCCAAGGAAGGCTTCCATTTCCGGACCAACCCAAATCACCAGATCGGCGGACTGTAAACGCTGGACATCAGACGGGCGCAAGGCATAATCGTGGGGCGATGCGCCATCAGGTAACAAAATCTCCGTTGGCGCTACGCCATCGGCAATCGCCGACGCAATGAATCCCAAAGGACGAATTGACGTAATGACCGCCGCGGATGCCGAACTAATTGACATCCCGCTCGCGAATAGCGCGCTGGCAACAAACACACTTTTTAACCATTTTTTTTGCTGAATAGCTTTTTTTTGTTGAATAGATTGCTGCATGAAAATCGCTCCCATCGATTTTTATCGTGTTACCTGTTATAATATAACGTTACATGGGTTGTGCAAGCCGAATTATATGTCCACATTGGTATCACTTAATAATATTTCCGTTACATTTGGCAGCCGAAAGGTCTTGTCAGATATTTCTCTTACCTTGCAGGCAGGTCGAATTCTGACACTGCTGGGGCCGAATGGCGCAGGGAAATCGACACTGGTGCGCGTCGTTCTGGGGTTACTGTCCCCCACTTCCGGTTCGCTGACCCGGGATCCCGCACTGCGTATCGGCTACGTTCCGCAGAAGCTGCATCTGGATACCACGCTGCCGTTGACCGTCAGCCGCTTTATGCAACTGCGTCCTGGCGTGAAAAAGCAGGATATTTTACCTGCCCTTAAGCGCGTACAAGCGGCACACCTGCTGGAACAGCCGATGCAGAAACTTTCCGGCGGCGAAAACCAACGTGTGCTATTAGCGCGCGCACTGCTCAATCAGCCTCAGCTTCTGGTGCTGGATGAGCCGACACAGGGTGTCGACGTCAATGGGCAATTGGCGCTGTACGATCTCATCAATCAACTACGGCAGGAATTCCACTGCGGTGTGCTGATGGTCTCGCACGATCTGCATTTGGTGATGGCAAAAACTGATGAAGTTCTGTGCCTTAATCAACATGTTTGCTGCTCCGGCACGCCTGAAGTGGTCTCCCTTCATCCTGAATTTTTAGCGATGTTTGGCCACCGCGGCGCGGAGCAATTGGCGATTTATCGCCACCACCATAATCATCGTCACGATCTACAGGGACGTATCATTCTGAAAAGACAAGGTGGAAACGACGCATGATCGAACTGCTGTTTCCCGGTTGGCTGGCGGGGATATTACTGGCTATTGCGGCAGGTCCGCTGGGTTCGTTCGTCGTCTGGCGGCGAATGTCTTACTTCGGCGATACGCTGGCACACGCCTCCTTACTTGGCATCGCTTTCGGCCTGCTGCTGAACATTAATCTGTTTGCTGCCGTCATCGCCGTGACACTCATTCTGGCTCTGGGGCTTGTCTGGCTGGAGCGGCGTCCCTATCTGGCCGTCGATACCTTACTCGGCATCATGGCACACAGTGCCCTGTCGCTGGGGTTAGTTGTGGTTAGCCTAATGAATAACGTGCGCGTGGATCTGATGGCTTACCTGTTTGGTGATTTGCTCTCCGTCACGACAGAGGATCTGTGGGTCATCGGTGGCGGTGTGATTGTCGTTGTGGCCATTATGCGCTGGCAATGGCGCGCGCTGCTTTCGATGACAATTAGCCCGGAGCTGGCGCACGTCGACGGCGTGAAACTACAGCGTACCAAGCTGCTGTTGATGCTAACCACTGCGCTAACCATTGGTATTGCCATGAAATTTGTTGGTGCGCTGATCATTACGTCGCTGCTGATTATTCCCGCCGCCAGCGCCAGACGCTTCGCGCGGACACCAGAACAAATGGCAAGTATCGCAATGATTGTTGGCATGATTGCCGTGACGGGTGGTTTGGCCTTCTCGGCTGGCTACAATACGCCGGCCGGACCATCAGTGGTGCTGTGCGCATCGCTGCTGTTTATTATCAGCCTGCTGAAGCAACAACCCGTCTAACAGACGTACAAGATGAAAAAAGCCCTTCTGAAATAGCATTCAGAAGGGCTTTTCTTTTTGGCGTGAGGGAAAACCGTGTTTATTGCCGGTTCGCCATATCGGGAATGATTAAATCCCCCCGCAAGACATACGAACCCAGCACGTCCTGTGTTTTCTCATTGAGCCAGGACACGATTCTCGCCGCCACCGCATCCATCGAATATTCAATTGCCGGTATCGCCGGAATGCCCGGAATATCGAGAGATCCCGCCAGACTGAACACCATGATGTCTTTTGGCACAGATTTATTAAACGCCTGAAGCTGCGTAATAACACGTTTGGCTTCCAGTTCATCCGCCACCAGCAACGCATTGAAGTTCAGCGTCGTGCTGTTATTGAGCAATACTTGCAACGCCACCGACGACGATGAAGACGCATCCATAAAGATCAGGTTACGGTTAAACGGCAAGAAGTTATTTTCCAGCGCCCGTTTATATCCTAAGAGCACCTGTTCCGCGGAACTGCTGGCGGCGGGATTAATCAGCGCGATTTGCCGTCTTCCTTGTCTGATCAGGTAATTGCACGCCGTTTCTGTGGCAAAAGCGTGATCGAATTGCAGACTGTTCGCCGTGTCCGTCTCCATGCAATCGATCAGAATGATATTCTTATCGGACAGATTCAGCGGAAAACGCGCGCCGATGATTAAGATGTCATCGCACAGGCCGCTGGTCAGTTCATCCAGCACGCTCATGACTTCTGCTCTGCTGCTGGCAAACCGCAACAAGAGATGCTTTTGATGCCGGCTAAAGTGTTTTTCCAGCGCATAAAGATAGCCAGTCGTCTGGTTGATGTTGTCCTGAGCACAAATGACGCCAATACAGCCAGTTGACTGACTCAGCAGCGATTGAGCGATGACGTTCGGCCGATATTTAAGCTCATCAACCGCTTTTAACACCGCGAGACGGCTGGCTTCCTTTACGCCGCGTGAACCGCTCAACACCCGGGAGACTGTGGCTTTAGACACCCCAGCTAAACGCGATACATCGTTGATTGTAGACATCATTTGCCCCTGGAAAACGCTAAATCCGACTTAAAACCCTGAACACCAACAGCGCTTTGTATTGCCCGGCAGTATAACCCTTTCTATCCGGCATGGAAACCGATTATCCGTTTCACATCCAATAAGTATTTCTCCCCATAAGATGTGATGTAAATCTAATTAATATCGCCAGAAATCATCACACATTGACCGCCATCACACTTCTCTTTTCTTTGCATGGAAAACGGTTTCCATATGATATCCAATCATCGTGGCAATAACTTTTTACATTCTGCTTGGCAGAAAATGCGGTCCGCCGCGGAAAAAATAACGGGTATAGACTCACGTTCATAACAGGCGGCCATTCGCGATATCGCCGTAACGCATTGAGATACCATGCATCACGGCATAAAACGTGGCGATAACATACTTGGTGACGATCTGCCGCTGCTGCGGCGACACACAAGAAAGGTGTTCACATGGGTTCCTTATATCAATCAACGATTGCTGCGATCGAACAATCGATTACCCCGCTGGCCGGGCGTTTAGGACAACAAAAATATGTGATCGCTATCCGCGATGGCTTTACCGCCGCACTCCCCTTTATGATCATCGGCTCATTTATGCTGGTGTTTATTTTCCCTCCCTTTTCCGCCGATACCACCGTCGAATTTGCCCGTACCTGGCTCGATTTTTCTATCACCTATCGCGCACAGCTGATGCTGCCTTTCGAACTGAGTATGGGGCTAATGACATTTTTCATCTCCGTAGGTGTGGGTGCCAGCCTGGGACGACAGCTTAATCTCGACTCCGTCATGTCCGGTCTATTGGCGTTTATGGCTTTCCTGCTCATCGCCGCCCCTTACGCCGATAACAAAATTTCTACCGAGTACCTGTCAGGACAAGGGATCTTCACCGCCTTACTGACGTCCATCTACGCCACCCGTGTTTATGCGGCGCTGAAGCAGCACAAGATTACCATCCGCTTGCCAAAAGAAGTGTCGGCGGGGGTCGCCCGTTCGTTTGAAATCCTCATTCCCGTGTTAGTGATTGTCGCGACGCTACACCCGCTCAATCTTTTCATTGAAGCAAAAACAGGCATGATCATTCCCGAAGCGATTATGCACCTGCTGGCACCGCTGGTGTCCGCCTCCGACTCGCTGCCTGCCATTCTTCTGTCTGTGCTGCTGTGCCAGCTTTTCTGGTTTTCGGGGATCCACGGTTCTCTGATTGTCACCGGCATCATGAACCCATTCTGGATGACCAATCTGGCCGTGAATCAGGCCGCGCTGGCAGCTGGCGACGTCTTGCCACATATCTATTTACAGGGCTTTTGGGATCACTATCTATTGATTGGCGGCGTCGGTTCAACGCTACCGCTGGCCTTCCTGCTGTTACGTAGCAAGGTAACGCAGCTGCGAACCATCGGCAGAATGGGCGTCGTTCCGAGCTTCTTTAACATCAACGAGCCGATCATGTTTGGCGCGCCCATCATCATGAACCCAATGCTGTTCCTCCCCTTTGTTTTCGTACCGATGGTCAATGCTGTACTGGCTTACACCGCAACCAAAATGGGGTGGCTGGCACAGGTGGTATCGCTCACGCCGTGGACAACAAAAAAATAGGTCATATGATGATTACATTAGAAGATGCAGTAATGGAAATTATCGTCAATGCTGGACAGTCACGCAGCCTGTGTTTTGAGGCGCTACACGCTGCGCGTAAAGGCAACATTGATGAAGCCAAAAATCTGCTGAAGGAAGCCGATAGTTACGCGCGTAAGGCTCACCAGATGCAAACTCAGCTGATCGAACAGGATGCAGGAGAAGCCAGACAACCGATGACATTGATTATGGTTCATGCTCAAGACCATTTAATGACATCCCTGCTCGCCCGCGAATTATCAGAAGAGATTATTCATTTATACCAAAGAAGTGACAATAAAGGGTGGAAACTGACGCTTTCCCAGAATGTCTCGATCGCGATGGGGCCGGAATTCAGACCGATGCTACGCTTCTATGTTACTGGCGGAGAAGTGGATAACAAACACACCGCGCGGACAACCACTGGCGTCAACACGAAGCTCGATTCGTTCAACGTTGGGGCAATGTGGGAAGCCTGGTTCTAGTCCCATAAACTCAGGGAGACCATATGGTCTCCCTGAATGTGGGCAATGTAGGAAAACGTGCGCAGATGACGCTACTCCTCGCGCGTTAAGCCAAAGTGCCGATAGGCATGCTGTGTCGCCATCCGACCGCGCGGCGTACGCTGAATGAACCCTTGCTGAATCAAAAACGGTTCCAGCACGTCTTCAATCGTTTCACGTTCTTCGCCAATCGCTGCCGCTAAGTTATCCAGCCCAACGGGGCCACCCATGAATTTATCGATGATCGCCAACAGCAGCTTGCGGTCCATGTAGTCAAAACCTTCGGTATCCACCGCCAGCATATCCAGCGCCTGCATCGCCACGGTTCCGGTAATTGCCCCTTCCGACTTCACCTCGGAAAAATCACGTACCCGGCGTAGTAAGCGGTTGGCAATACGCGGTGTACCGCGCGAACGACGCGCCACTTCAAGCGCCCCATCCGATGTCAGATCCAGCCCTAAACACTGTGCGCTGCGGCCAACGATATACTGGAGATCGGTGACGTTATAAAACTCCAGACGTTGCACAATGCCGAAACGATCGCGCAACGGCGAGGTTAACGAACCAGCACGCGTCGTTGCGCCAATCAGCGTAAAAGGCGGCAAGTCGAGTTTGATCGACCGAGCAGCGGGTCCTTCACCGATCATGATATCCAACTGGTAATCTTCCATCGCCGGGTACAGCACTTCTTCCACAACGGGCGACAAACGATGGATTTCATCAATGAACAGCACATCATGCGGTTCAAGGTTGGTCAGCAGCGCAGCAAGATCACCGGCTTTTTCCAGCACCGGGCCTGACGTTGTGCGCATATTTACGCCCATCTCATTGGCGACAATATTCGCCAATGTCGTTTTCCCCAAACCGGGAGGGCCAAAAATGAGCAGATGATCCAGCGCATCCCCGCGTTTGCGGGCCGCCTGAATAAAAATTTCCATCTGCTCACGCACCTGCGGCTGCCCCACATATTCGGTCAGCAGCTTAGGCCGCATCGCACGGTCAAGAAACTCTTCTTCTGGAACGGCGTCAGCGGAAATCAAACGATCAGCTTCTATCATGAATACCTCACAGCGCCGCGCGCAGTGCATCCCTGATCAGGGTTTCACAGTCGGCATCAGGGCGCGAGACCTTGGAAATCATACGGCTGGCTTCCTGCGGTTTATAGCCCAGCGCAACCAGTGCTGCTGCGGCTTCCGCTTCCGGATCGCTGGTGCGGCTCTCTGCACTCGCAGGCGACGCCAGCGGAATATCGCTGACCGGATTAAACAGATCGCCGCTCAAGCCCTTGAAGCGATCTTTCATTTCAACAACCAGTCTTTCCGCCGTTTTTTTACCGACGCCAGGAAGCTTAACCAACGCACCGATTTCTTCGCGTTCAACCGCGCTGACAAACTGCGTCGCGGACATGCCTGAGAGAATCGCCAGCGCCAGCTTCGGCCCAACACCATTCACTTTAATCAGCTCACGGAACAGCGCCCTCTCCTGCTTATCGTTAAAACCGAACAGCAGTTGCGCATCTTCACGGACAACGAAGTGAGTAAAAATAATCGCTTCCTGATTGAGTTCAGGGAGTTCGTAAAAGCACGTCATCGGCATATGGACTTCGTAACCCACGCCGTTAGCTTCTATCAGCACCTGCGGCGGCTGTTTTTCCAGGATAATGCCTCTGAGACGACCTATCACGTTGCGCTTCCTTTTACTTAGGGAATGAATGGCTTGAAGTATGACGAGTATATAACATAAAAAAGGCTGGATGAATATCCAGCCTCCTGTTTCAGCGCAGTCGTCCTGCCAGTGGGTTCACTTTCGCCGCCGACGTGCGCAGCAGGCTTTGACTAAAGTGGCAATGGGTGATGGCAATCGCCAGCGCATCGGCAGCATCCGCCTGTGGGCTAGCTGACAGTTTCAGCAACGAGCGAACCATATGCTGCACCTGCTTTTTATCCGCCGCACCCGTCCCTACCACGGTTTGTTTAACCAAACGCGCGGCGTACTCAAACACCGGCAGATCCTGATTCACCCCTGCGACGATAGCCACACCACGAGCATGACCCAGCTTCAAGGCCGAATCCGGGTTTTTCGCCATGAAAACCTGCTCAATCGCCATACAGTCTGGGCGAAATTGCGTGATAATTTCACTGACGCCAGCGTAAATCAGCTTCAGCCGCGTGGGCATATCATCCACCACGGTGCGGATACAGCCGCTGCCGAGATACGTCAGATGACGCCCCTGCTGACGAATAATGCCATAGCCCGTCACGCGCGAACCGGGGTCAATGCCGACTATTATTGTCATCGTGCCGCTCCGCCGATTCGCCCGTGTAGATAGCCGTTGCTACTCTGCATTACCGACCTGCCATTACAGCAGTTCAGCCACCTCATCGGAGATCTCACCGTTGTGGTAAACCTCCTGCACATCGTCGCAATCTTCCAGCATGTCGATCAGACGCATCAGTTTCGGTGCCGTTTCCGCATCCATATCCGCTTTGGTGGACGGGATCATGGAGACTTCAGCCGACTCCGCTTTCAGACCTGCCGCATCCAGCGCATCTTTCACGTTACCGAACGTTTCCCACGGCGTGAAGACGTCAATTGCGCCGTCGTCGTACGTCACGACATCGTCCGCGCCCGCTTCCAGCGCCGCATCCATCACCGCATCTTCATCCAGACCTGGCGCGTAAGAAATAACGCCTTTCTTGGTGAAAAGGTACGAAACGGAACCATCCGTTCCCAGGTTACCACCGGTTTTTGTAAACGCATGGCGTACTTCGGAAACGGTACGGTTACGGTTATCACTCAGGCACTCCACCATGACAGCCGTGCCGCCCGGGCCGTAACCTTCATAAATGATGGTTTCCATGTTGGCATCTTCGTCACCGCCGACGCCACGGGCAATCGCGCGGTTCAGGGTATCGCGCGTCATGTTGTTGGACAGTGCTTTATCGATCGCGGCGCGCAGACGTGGGTTAGAACCTGGATCGCCACCGCCCAGACGGGCTGCGGTAACCAGTTCGCGGATAATCTTGGTAAAGATTTTACCGCGTTTGGCGTCCTGTGCTGCTTTACGATGCTTTGTGTTAGCCCACTTACTATGACCTGCCATAAAAATCTCCGAAAAAAGCCTGTTCAGGCCGGATAAATAACAAATTCCTCAATCGCCTGCCGGTTGCTCCAGGACTTGGTCAACTGTGCCGCGTGGGGCACATCCAACCACTGGTAGGCAAGATGCTCGGATAATTGCACCTCGCGCTCAGCAGGTAACGCCAGACAAAACCAGTGTTCGGTATTGTGCGTTACTCCCGGCGCATAGCGACGTCTCAAATGAGCAAATAGCTCAAACTCAATACAGCGCTGACAATCAAAGAGTGATAACGCTTCTGCGGATATATCAATGTTAACTTCTTCTTTGACTTCACGCTGTGCGGCATACGGCGCACTTTCCCCTTCTTCTATGCTGCCGGTTACCGACTGCCAGAATTCAGGATCGTCACGCCGCTGCAACATCAGCACCCGCCCAGTGTCACGGGCATAGATCACCACCAGAACCGAAACGGGTCGCTTATATACCATCTTATTCGTTCTCGGATTTTCCATCCTGAGCCGCTTTCCCTTTTACGACAACCGCAATGGCAAGCTCTTCCAGCGAGGCCGGGTTGGCGAAACTTGGTGCTTCAGTCATCAGACAGGCGGCTGCCGTTGTTTTCGGGAAGGCGATAACGTCACGAATGTTATCGGTGCCCGTCAGCAGCATCACCAGGCGGTCAAGACCAAAGGCCAGACCGGCATGCGGCGGCGTACCATATTTCAGCGCGTCCAGCAGGAAGCCAAATTTCTCACGCTGCTCTTGTTCGGTAATGCCCAGAATGCTGAACACGGTTTGCTGCATGTCACCGTTGTGAATACGCACAGAACCGCCGCCCACTTCATAACCGTTAATCACCATGTCATAGGCGTTGGCAATCGCCGAAACTGGGTTAGCAGCCAGTTCAGAAGGCAACATGTCACGCGGTGCAGTAAACGGATGGTGCATCGCAGCCAGGCCGCCTTCGCCATCTTCCTCAAACATCGGGAAATCGACGACCCACAGCGGCTCCCAGCTATTGTCTTTCGTCAGGCTCAAATCGCGGCCCAACTTGAGACGCAGCGCGCCCAGCGCATCGGTCACCACTTTCGCGCTGTCTGCGCCAAAGAACAGGATGTCGCCATCTTGCGCCGCGGTACGATCCAACAGCGCAGACAGGATGTCTTCATTCAGGAATTTCGCGACGGGGCTTTGAACGCCTTCCAGCCCCTTGGCGCGCTCGTTGACCTTAATGTAAGCCAGGCCTTTCGCACCATAGATTTCAATAAACTTGCCGTATTCATCAATCTGCTTACGACTTAACTGCGCGCCGCCCGGAACGCGAATAGCGGCAACGCGGCCTTTGGCATCGTTTGCCGGGCCGGAGAACACTTTAAAGTCGATGTCTTTCACCAGATCGGCGACGTCAACCAGCTCCAGCGGGTTACGCAGATCGGGCTTGTCGGAACCGAAACGGCGCATCGCTTCTGCGAACGTCATGATCGGGAAATCGCCCAGATCGACGCCTTTCACGTCCAGCCACAGTTCACGCACCAGTTTCTCCATCACTTCACGCACCTGAGGCGCGGTCATGAAAGAGGTTTCCACATCGATCTGGGTAAATTCTGGCTGTCTGTCAGCTCGCAGGTCTTCGTCGCGGAAGCATTTGACTATCTGATAGTAGCGGTCAAAACCAGACATCATCAGCAGTTGTTTGAACAGCTGTGGAGACTGCGGCAGCGCATAAAACTTGCCTTTATGTACGCGGCTCGGCACCAGATAGTCGCGCGCGCCTTCCGGCGTCGCCTTCGTCAACATTGGCGTTTCGATATCCAGGAAGCCGTGATCGTCCATAAAGCGGCGAACAAAACTGGTGATACGTGCGCGCGTTTTCAGGCGCTGCGCCATTTCAGGGCGGCGCAAATCCAGATAGCGGTATTTGAGACGGGCTTCTTCGGTGTTGGTTTGATTGGAATCCAACGGCAACGCTTCAGAGCGGTTAACAATAGTCAGCGCACTGGCAAAAATCTCGACTTCACCCGTCGCCATATCTTTGTTGATCTGGCTTTCTGGACGGGCGCGTACCACACCGGTAAGTTGGATGCAGAACTCGTTACGCAGCTCGGATGCCAGTTTAAATGCGTCCTGACGATCCGGATCAAAAAACACCTGAACCAGCCCTTCACGGTCACGCATATCAATAAAAATCAAACCACCCAGATCGCGGCGGCGGTTAACCCAACCGCACAATGTCACTTCCTGGCCCACATGGGACGAATTCAACTGCCCGCAATAATTAGTACGCATCACGATGTCCTTTTACTCATCCGCCAGCTCACACGTTTTCACGGTAGATCACAGTGCAAAAACAGTGGCATTTTCGCTGCACGGCATGGTTTTTCTGGGTTACTGTCCGATGAAAAAAGGCGGCTATTATAAAGGATATTCGCCCGAACGATAAGCATGAAGGTAACGCTCTGCGACGCTGCCGCCTACTCTTTTTACGAAATTTCCGTTCCGGTTAACGGAATGTTCATCAATCAGCATAAAGTTGTTGCAAAAGTGAGCAAAAGAAGAAGCCCGAGTCATCAGCTCAAAGCGGTAAAATTTGCCAGTGTGCATCACATGAGGATTTAGGGAAACCGACCTTCCTTTTTAATAAAACCTGCTAGAATTACCAAGTAATTGCTGATTTTTATAAAAATTTTAATAAAAAGCGCTTTCCACTACTGGCAAATGCGTATGATTTACATGGAGAACAGCTATGTATTCATTTGTTGCCCGTCAACCCATTTTAAATAGCCATCTTCAAACGGTCGCCTACGAGCTCCTTTTTCGCATGGACATCACCAATAAATTTCCTGACGTCAGTCCTGAATTTGCGACCGCACAGCTTATTTCCGATCAGTTCTTAACCAACCCACTAACAAAATCCGTGGTTGAACAACCTTACTACATTAATTTCCCCCATCAACTGCTGATCAATGGTCAGGCAGAGGTCTTGCCACAAGAAAAAGTCGTTATCGAGATTCTTGAAAATTCGCCTCCCAACAACGATCTCTTGGTCGCCGTAAAAAAGCTAAAAAGAAAGGGCTTCAGAATTGCACTGGATGATTTCTCGATGGGTTCAGAGTGGGATCGTTTTTTACCTTACGTTGATATCATCAAATTCGATTTAACCCTGTCGACGTTTGATGATATTGAAAACTTCATCAACAGAACCTCGCAGCGTAAATTAACTTATCTGGCCGAAAAAGTAGAAACACATGAGCAATACCAGCAAAGCAAAAAGCTGGGGATCTCACTTTTTCAGGGATATTTTTTCAGCCGTCCTGAAATGATTAAATCGAAGAAGCTGGCCAATAACTCCAGTAATACCATCAGATTACTGAGAGAAGTCAATAAGCCCGAAATCAACTATGCCACGATCGAGGAATTAGTGTGTGCGGATCTGTCGCTTTATTATAAATTGATGCGCCACATCACCAACATCAAATACAACACCCGTTTTGGCATCACAGCAACCTCAATGTCGTTCCGTTCTATGGCCATGCTGCTTGGGCAACGGGAACTCAAACGTTTTGTCTCGTTAATCAGCATTACCAACAGTAATGAAAATAAACCCAGCGAGCTTTATCGAACCAGTTTAATTCGCGCCAGATTCTTCGAATTATTGTATGCCTCTTTTAATGTAAAGGAGGATACCACCGAGGCATTTTTGTGCGGATTATTGTCGCTGCTTGATGCCGTATTAGACTCGCCAATGCCCCTGCTGCTCTCACAAATCGCGCTATCCGAAAAAATTAACCAGAGTTTATTGGATCATACTGGCGAACTCGCACCTTATCTGACGCTAATTTCTAAATATGAACAGCAAGAATGGGAAGAACTTGAACCGCTTTTAACGCAATTAGGTCTCAATGAAGAAGACTTCTTTACCATGATAAGAGAAGCAACGCAGTGGGCCGATGAGATTTTATAAACGATGTCTCCAACTCACTCGCACGGTGCTGACAATTGCGCGATAATCAGCGCCATTCTCTTGAGGTTTAATGACGTGATGGTGCGATGATGTACATCGGATTACCGCAATGGCAGCACCCGGCATGGAGTCGGTTAGGACTCAACGATCTTGCCGATTACAGCCGCTACTTTACCTGCGTTGAAGGCAATACGACCTTTTATGCGTTACCTTCACGTGAGATCGTCGGGCGCTGGCGTGATATGACGCATGACGATTTCCGCTTTTGCTTTAAATTTCCTTCAACGATCAGCCATAAAGCCGCCTTGCAGAACTGTGACAGCGATGTCGGCCTTTTTTATCAATGCATTGAACCCATTGCACACCGTATCGGGCAGCTCTGGCTGCAACTCCCTGCCGCTTTCGGCCCTGCGCAACTCCCCGTTCTATGGCGTTTTCTCGATGCCTTACCGCAGGGATTTGGCTACGGCGTGGAAGTGCGTCACCCGCTATTTTTTGCCAAAGGTGATGAGGAGCGCGCGCTGAATCAGGGATTGCAGCAGCGCGGCATTAACCGCGTGATTCTCGACAGCCGTCCGGTTCACCATGCCGCGCCAGACAGTGCAGCCATGCGTGAGGCCCAGCGTAAGAAACCTCGCGTGCCAGTACACGCCGTGCTCACCGCCACACAGCCGCTTATCCGCTTTATCGGTAGTGAAACGCCGGAAGAAAATCTTCGCTGGTTCGAGTCGTGGCGTAACAAACTGCCGCAATGGAACGAGGCCAATCCCTTCTTCTTCATTCACACACCGGATATTGGTGATGCTCCTCCACTGGCGCAACAGCTTTGGCCGCTACTCGCTGAGATCGACCCAACCTTGCCGCCCCAGCCGGATTGGCCACAGCAGGCAACGCTCTTTTGATCCACCCGCTCAGGCAGGTGTTAGCCCGTTTGGTTATAAACCATTTGGCAACGCAACGCATTTCCGCTAAAAAAATCGGCCTTTATAGGCGACAGTTGCGTTAGGTAAAGCTATTATTCTGCAAGCCGTTTTCGGTTAGGTTACGGAGTAAAACATGGTAAGTGCGCTCTATATCGTGCTTGGCGCAATCTTGTTGATAAAGCTGTCTATTGATGTTGTGAAACTCAGAATGCAGTATCGCGTGGCCTATGGCGACGGCGGATTTTATGAATTGCAAACCGCCATCCGAGTACATGGCAATGCGGTTGAATATATCCCGATTGCGGCGATTTTGCTGGTGCTGATGGAAATGAACGGCGCCCTTGTCATTATGATCCATTTCTGCGGCATCTTATTGATTACCGGACGTTTAGTTCACTATTACGGCCTTCGGCACCGCGAATTTCGCTGGCGGCGTTCAGGTATGGCGGCAACGTATGCCTCGCTTATCCTGATGATTGCAGCAAACCTCTATTACCTCCCCTGGGATCTGGTTTTCACGCTGTATTGATGGCGCGAAACAAGAACGCCAACTGCCTTCCCGGTCGCACGAACATTCCTGCGCCCGGGCATCAAAAGCCGCGTCCATAATCCTACGCCGACACAATGTGAAAGGTGAAGGCTACGGCGTATTCTGCTAGAATACGCGCCTCTTTATTACTCTCAGTACAACTTTCCGCCATGCCAAACCGCGATATGCTTTTTTCTGTGCCAATTGCCAATTTAGGCGACTGGACATTCGACGAACGCGTTGCTGACGTATTTCCCGATATGATCCAACGTTCTGTTCCCGGCTATTCCAACATCATCTCGATGATTGGCATGCTGGCAGAACGCTTCGTCCGTCCAGATAGTCACGTCTATGATCTGGGATGCTCGCTGGGCGCTGCGACGCTGTCCATGCGACGCAATATCTCTGTTCCCGGTTGCAAAATTATCGCGGTCGACAATTCTCCGGCCATGGTGAAACGTTGCCGTAGCCATATCGACGCTTTTCGTTCCGATACGCCCGTCGAGATTATCGAAGCCGATATCCTGAACATTGATATCGAAAATGCGTCGATGGTGGTGCTGAATTTTACGCTTCAATTTCTGGAACCTTCTCAGCGTCAGGTACTTATTGAACGTATTTATCAGGGATTAAATCCCGGCGGTGTGCTCGTCCTCTCTGAAAAATTCAATTTTGCAGACAAAGACGTCGGCGAATTGCTGTTCAACATGCACCTCGATTTCAAACGGGCAAATGGCTACAGCGAGTTAGAAATCAGCCAGAAGCGCAGCATGCTGGAAAACGTCATGCTGACCGATTCGGTAGAAACTCATAAGGCTCGGCTGGCGAGCGCCGGTTTTGAGCATAGCGAAACGTGGTTTCAATGTTTTAATTTTGGTTCGTTATTAGCCGTGAAAGCAGAGGAAAAGGCGTGATCGATTTCGGCAATTTTTATCAGCAAATCGCAAAAGGCCCGCTCAGCCACTGGCTTAACACGCTGCCTTCACAGCTCAGCAGTTGGCAGCAGGAATCCTTGCACGGTAAGTTCAAACTCTGGTTTAACTCGCTGGAACATCTCCCCTCGCTGACGCCAACCGCCCTGGATTTAAACGACAGTGTCACCGCGCGCATGGAACCCGATATTTCCGAGGGGCAGCGTGAAGGTATTGAAAAGCTGCTGCGTAACCTGATGCCCTGGCGTAAAGGGCCCTTTTCGCTTTACGGTGTAGATATCAACACAGAGTGGCGCTCTGACTGGAAATGGCAGCGCGTTCTGCCACATATCAGCCCGTTGAAGAATCGTCTGATTCTGGATGTGGGCTGCGGCAGCGGCTATCACCTGTGGCGGATGGTCGGTGAAGGCGCCACGATGGCGGTCGGCATTGACCCTATGCAGCTGTTTTTATGTCAATTTGAAGCGGTACGTAAACTGCTAGGCAACGATCAACGTGCGCACGTTCTGCCGCTCGGCATTGAGCAACTCCCCGAACTGGCCGCTTTTGACACGGTGTTTTCGATGGGCGTACTGTATCACCGCCGTTCCCCACTCGATCACCTGTGGCAATTGAAGAATCAATTGGTAGCGGGCGGTGAACTGGTGCTGGAAACCCTCGTCATTGAAGGCGATGAAAACCAGGTGCTGGTGCCAGGAGAACGCTACGCGCAAATGCGCAATGTGTATTTCATCCCTTCCGCGACTGCCTTGACCACATGGCTTGAGAAATGCGGATTTGTTGATGTCCGCGTCGTCGATATTTGCACCACGACAACGCAGGAGCAGCGTCGGACAGACTGGATGATCACAGAATCGCTGGCTGAGTTCCTCGATCCTGAAGATCCGACCAAAACGGTGGAAGGCTACCCCGCACCGGTACGAGCCGTACTGGTTGCTCGTAAACCCGGTATCTACCAGCCCTAAATTACTGTGCTCGACAAAAAAAGCCCCAACAACACGTTGGGGCCTGGTACTTGCCATGCAAACCGAAGGGTATGCTGCGCGGCAAAATTGAAGAATGATGATGCCGTGTTGATTGCGATGCTGTTTACACACTACGTCTATCGCCACCCCACGACATGCCTGAGGTTATGACACGTACTGCATTTCACGATCCGGACTGACCGCCCGTTTCATTGCAGCCACTACATCGCCATCCACGCAATACAGGCTAAATTCATCTAGCTCTGTATCAGAACACATCGACACGCCAATTTTTCGGTAGCGCATAGGGGATGGGGTCCATTGACCAGCGGAACTGTGCAGTTCGCGAATACCGGCCTGCTGAAATTTGTGCAAGTTAGTCAACCGCACGCCAGAGCCCGCCATAATAATTGGACCGCGACTGGCCTGTGTTAGTTCACGCAATAGCCGCAGCCCATTCTCCGCCGTCTGCTGCTGTCCGGAGGTCAATATGCGCGATACGCCGAGTTCAGTGAGTTGTTCCAGCGCAATGTAAGGGTTCAGGCACATATCGAACGCGCGATGAAAGGTTACTGCCATGCCTTGCGCTACTGCCATGATTTCACGCATTTTGGGCAAATCAATATGTCCTTCCTCATTCAGCACACCGACAACGACGCCGGGGAACCCCATTTCGCGAATCTGCTCAATGTCGTATTTGATGGCAGCCAGTTCTGTCGCGCTGTAGCAAAAATCACCGCCTCTCGGACGCACAATCGGGTGCACAGGAATCGCGACCTTTTCACGAGCACCACGCAGCGCACCATAGGAGGGGGTTAATCCGCCTTCCCGTTGTCCTGCACAGAGTTCAATCCTGTCAGCCCCAGACTGCGCTGCTGTTATGGCACAATCAACGCTATAACAGCATACTTCCAGTTTCGTCATCGCTGCTCCTCCATGTAAACTCTCAGACTACTTTTCTTAATTAGCGAAGAATCGGCGAATCATCAGGCCGATTAAAGTAATAACTATGGCATTCACATCCATATCGTGAGGAGACAGGAGTCACAATGAGCGCGATAGATTGCCGAAATAAACATGACATAAACCACAGTTTTATTAATCTGTTCTATACCCGTCATACTTCAAATTGCAGGTGCGTTGGCTACGTTCACTCACCCGAATCACTTACTTGTGTAAGCTCATCGGGATTCACTCGCTTGCCGCCTGCCTGAAACTCGAATTATTTAGGGTATACAGCAAAAGAAAATGGCATGAATAACGTGACATGCCATTTTAACTTTCAACCAATGTTATCTTTCTGATTACTCTACGTACACATTCTTCACTATTTTCATTGTGAAGACATTTCGCTCGCGACAACATCGCGTATATCAAATGGATGGAATTTTATTGTCACTTTCCCATTGGTTATCGCCAGCGTCGGATTAGGTATTCGTTCCTTTTCACCTTGTGGAGAACTGAATTTCAGCTTGATACCCGGCGTACGCAGCGCATCATCAGACAAACAGGCCAGCGCACGCTGATGCAGCGTTTCCGCCTCCCCAGACAGCACCAGTTCTACATGCTCCCATCCTTCATGCGGATAATGTTTTTTCCCCGGCCACGGTAGCTCGATACACGTCATTTCCCAAGGGCCGACCGCGATAGCCTTATCCAGTATAAACAAGCAGATTGGGCGACCATTGATCTGGTTTTCAGACAGTAGGCGGCCCGTCTTTAGCAGCGCCGCTTTCCAGGATTCAGCCGTCGTATTTTGGTTACAGCGCAGAGAAATATGGTCAGCATGAAATGCGCCTAAATCCAGCTGTAGTACATCGGCCAATTCCTGCAACGCGTGCTCAAAACGCGCTAAATCCGTTATCAAATCATTGGGTAACATATCGGGTAAAACTCCTCGCGGCATCTCACATTATCACTAACCATTCGCGCGGTGAGAATATCACACCCGTGACACATTCTAATTAAATTCTACTTTTCTCCCTGTACATTTATTTACACCTCCGTTACGTGAAACGCATTAAATGCAAAGAAAAGACAACCGTGCTGCTTGATTAATAAACGGAAATGTTTTTTACCCGGCGTTAATCTGCGATACTTCTCGCAATCTATTCTGGGAGGAATCTTAAATAAGAGTTACCCCATTGAACGCCTAAAAGAAAACGTATAAATTAAGAAAACAAATAATAACGCAGAGATATCATCATGGTTTTACTCATTATATCCATCGCGCTTATCGCTATTGCGGCATACGCTATTTTTCGTCATTTTAAAACCAGAGACTCACATAAAATTGGTGTAAATAATCGTTCAAGAAAACGTTAAGATCGTAATTTTTATTTATTTTAATTCTACCTCAAGCCGCATTTTCTTTTTTGTCGTGTTCTCCTTATCTCTTTTTTCCTTCTCATCGTTCCTTTTTCCTATCCTGCCTGGCGGGCATTTTTTCGCCTGAACATCCCGCTCCACCTCCCCGTCTGCTGACGAAGAAAGGCAAATATGGTATAAGCAAGGCTTAATTTTTTATTTAAGGTAAACCGGTGAATATTCAGGCTCTTCTCTCCGAAAAAGTCAGCCAGGCGTTAACCGCCGCGGGCGCGCCAGCAGACAGCGAAGCTCAGATTCGTCAGTCGGCAAAAGCACAGTTTGGTGATTATCAGGCCAATGGCGTTATGGCCGTGGCAAAAAAACTGGGCATGCCGCCGCGACAATTGGCCGAAAAAGTCGTCCAGCTTTTGGCGCTGGAGGGCATTGCAGAAAAAACAGAAATCGCAGGCCCGGGATTTATTAATATTTTTCTCGATAAGCAGTGGGTTGCGAGCCAGGTTGAGAACGCCCTGAATGCACCCAAACTGGGTTTAACGCCGGTTGAACCACAAACGATCGTGATTGACTATTCTGCCCCCAACGTCGCGAAAGAAATGCACGTCGGCCACCTGCGTTCGACCATCATTGGTGACGCCGCGGCCCGTACGCTGGAGTTTCTGGGTCACAATGTCATTCGTGCCAACCACGTCGGTGACTGGGGTACGCAGTTTGGCATGCTGATTGCCTATCTTGAAAAAATGCAAAACGAAAACGCCAGCGAGATGGATCTGTCCGATCTTGAAGCCTTCTATCGTGAAGCGAAGAAACACTACGATGAAGACGCCGATTTCGCCGAACGCGCACGCGCTTACGTGGTGAAATTGCAGGGTGGCGATGAATATTGCCGCCAGATGTGGCGCAAGCTCGTCGATATCACCATGACGCAAAACCAGATCAACTATGAACGCCTCAATGTCACGCTGACCAAGCAGGATGTGATGGGTGAAAGCCTGTATAACAGCATGCTGCCGGGTATCGTCGCCGATCTGAAGGCAAAAGGTCTGGCGGTAGAAAGCGAAGGCGCTACGGTGGTTTTCCTTGATGAATATAAAAACAAGGAAGGCGAACCGATGGGCGTCATCATCCAGAAAAAGGATGGCGGCTACCTCTATACCACAACGGATATCGCCTGCGCCAAATACCGTTATGAAACCCTGAACGCCGATCGTGTGCTTTACTACATCGACTCCCGCCAGCATCAACACCTGATGCAAGCCTGGACCATCGTGCGTAAAGCGGGCTATGTGCCTGATTCCGTCAGTCTGGAACACCATATGTTCGGCATGATGCTGGGCAAAGACGGTAAGCCATTCAAAACGCGTGCAGGCGGGACGATTAAACTGTCCGAGTTGTTAGATGAAGCCTACGATCGTGCTCTGAAGCTCATCGCAGAGAAAAATCCACAAATGGAAAACGATGAGTTAACCGCGCTGGCGCAAGTCGTATCCATCGGCGCGATCAAATACGCCGATCTGTCGAAAAGTCGTACCACGGATTATGTTTTCGATTGGGACAATATGCTGGCGTTTGAAGGTAACACGGCACCTTACATGCAATACGCCTACACCCGCGTCGCGTCAATTTTCAAACGTGCGGGCATACAGGAAGACAGCTTAACGCAGCCGATTACGCTGAGCGATGAGCGCGAATTTGCCCTTGCCACGCGTCTGCTGCAATTCGAAGAAACTATCACCACCGTCGCCCGCGAAGGCACACCGCATGTGATGTGTAGCTACCTGTACGATCTGGCGGGTCTGTTCTCTGGTTTCTACGAGCACTGCCCGATTCTCAATGCCGACAGTGACGACGTGCGTCAAAGCCGTCTGAGACTGGCGCTGCTGACGGCGAAAACGCTGAAGCAAGGTCTGGATACGCTGGGCATCGAAACCGTCGAGAAGATGTAAGTCTCCATCGACTGAAAACGGATGCATTGAAACACAAACGCCATTGGTGCTGCCACCAATGGCGTTTTGCGTTACAGGCAAAGACAGTCACGCGGCGATAATGGATAGATCGTAAAGACGCTGTAAATACATCCCTGTACGCTCGGCTTGCGCCATCCATGGCGCAAACGCTTTACTCTTCTATTCCATTATCACCGTTGTATTCAATAACGTTGTTACACGCTACGGCGGGCAAAATCCCGCGGACGGAATCCCAACAGCGCCAGCGTGGCAAAATAAGAGCCCGCCCCCGCAACCACAACCAGCAGCAAACGCAAGATTCGCATCGTCATATTGCCGTCATCCCACGCGGGCATCCACCACAGCATCCCCAGTAAAACCAGCGACATCACAATAACCGCGGCCAGCAGGCGTATCAGAAAACGCCGCCAACCTGGCTGTGGCTGGAAAATATCCTGCTTACGCAGTTGCCAGTACAGCAGCCCTGCATTCAGGCAGGAGGCCAGACCGATGGACAACGCCAGACCGGCATGTTGCAGCGGGCCGATAAAGATCAGGTTCATCACCTGCGTCAGAATCAGCGTGACTATCGCGATTTTGACTGGCGTCTTGATATCCTGTCGGGAATAAAAGCCAGGTACTAACACTTTAACGACAATCAATCCCATCAGCCCAACCGAGTAAGCTATCAGCGCCCGCTGGGTCATCAGCGCATCAAAGGCGCTAAATTTGCCGTACTGGAACAGCGACACCGTCAACGGTTTAGCCAAAATACCTAATGCGACCGCACTCGGCAGCGCTAACAGGAAACACAGGCGAAGCCCCCAATCCATCAGACGGGAGTATTCATCATGGTTACCACTGGCAAAACTCTTCGCCAGAGACGGAAGTAAGATCGTTCCCAGCGCCACGCCCAGAACACCGGATGGGAACTCCATCAGGCGATCGGCGTAATACATCCATGACACCGCACCTTCACTGAGGAAGGACGCGAAAATGGTGTTGATGATGAGTGAAATCTGGCTTACCGAGACGCCCAGAACCGCAGGCCCCATCAGTTTCATGACTCGCCAGACGCTCGGTTCCCGCCATTTCAGGCGCGGCAATACCAGCATGCCAATCTTTTTCAGATGCGGTAACTGGTAGCCGAGTTGCAGTAAACCGCCAACCAACACCGCCCAGGCCAGCGCCATCACCGGTGGGTTAAAATATGGCGCGGCAAACAGCGAGAAACCAATCATGCTGACGTTAAGCAATGTCGGGGCAAACGCCGGCACCGAGAAACGGTTCCAGGTGTTCAGCACCGACCCCACCATAGAGGTCAGCGAAATCAGCAGGATGTAGGGAAACGTGACTCTTAACAGATCCGAGGTCAGCTCAAAGCGCTCTGGCGTCGCGGCAAAACCGGGAGCGGTCACCATAATAACCCAGGGTGCGGCAACCATTCCCGCGACGGTGACCAACGCCAGAATCAGCGTCAGCATACCGGAAACATAAGCGAGGAACGTTCGGGTGGCTTCTTCACCCTGCTGGCTTTTATATTCAGCAAGAATAGGCACAAATGCCTGTGAGAATGCGCCTTCCGCGAAAATCCGCCGGAGCAGGTTAGGCAGTTTGAACGCCACAAAGAAGGCATCCGTCGCCATGCCGGCACCAAAAATACGGGCGACGATCGCATCGCGCACGAATCCTAAAATGCGCGATAGCATGGTCATGGAACTGACGGCAGCCAGTGATTTAAGTAAATTCATCCGATTATGTTCTGAATGGTTCAGGACCGATTAGTAACCCGTTGAGGTCATCCTGATTGCGAGGTGCGACTAGTCTACGCATTGCGCGAGCAATAGCTACCGCGCATTGTCATAACCGCTGAACTTTTCAGCTTTTTCCCAGCAATTTTTCAATCATGCGCTGGGACAGCAACGCCTGGTTACCGGATGTTTCCGCTGGTTTCCGTTGTTCAATCGCCGCCATAAAATGCTGCACCGCACCGACAAATCCGCGCTGTTCCAGCGTGGTTTGCCAGGATGGCACGGCAGGGCGGAGCGTCACACCGTCGCGGTCTTCACGCCATTCACGCATCTCATCCACCTGATAGAGACCGCCATGGGTAACGGCCTGAACCCATTCCCGCTGGCTGCCAGCCTGACGATGCATGCTGGTCGTTACCTGACAGCTACCACTCTGGAAATGGTGCTCGGCATACAGCAGTTGGCCTTCCGCATTCGCATGCAAAACGCCATCAATCAGTTGGACCTCGCCTCCCGCCAGCCAGAGCGCCGTATCCACCACGTGCAGGTAGTCATCCAGCAGAGTAAAACGCACATCCTGTGGCCCAACACCATTAACCCGATGTTTATCCATGCGTAGCGATGCGGGCTGATCCAGCCGCTGTTTTAGCTGCTGATAGCACGGCGCAAACCGACGATTAAAGCCGACCATCAGAATTTTTTGTCGTTGCTCTGCCAATTCAACCAACGCTTCCGCCTGCTCCAATGTCTCTGCCAGCGGTTTATCCACATAAACATCGACGCCAGCTTTCAGCAGTTGGCTCACAACAGAAAAATGGCTGGCGGTGCTGCTGTGCACGAAAACGGCATCACATTGTGCAGCCAGCACGTCCAACGCAGAGAAACTCGTCATCCGATAGTGCTGACAAATCCGCTGTGTCTTTTGCTGGTCGGGAGAAAATGCGCCAACCAATTCCCAGCGTTCGGCTTGGCTAAGAATCGGCAAATACGCTTTCTGCGCGATAGAACCCAGCCCGACAACGCCGATACGGGGACATTGGCTAACACCGCTATTCTCCGAGACGCTTTGCGCAGACGTAAGCTGAGGCTTCATCATTGATTTTTCTCCCTGATACCGATTGATTACGCTAACAGCGCGGCAAGCTGACGTTTGAGTTCAGCGACCTCTTTTTCTAACGCCTCAACCCGTTCGGTCAGCGTATGTGAATCATCGTTTGCGCTTTGCGCATCAAGCGTCGCCGCATCAGTGGCTTCACCGCTGAAAAGGTGTCGATAGCGGCTCTCTCGCTTACCCGCTTCCCGCGCCAGTCGGACGACAAACGGCCCATCGTCGCGCTGCTGTAGTTGTTCAAGCGTGGATTCAGCCTCGCTGACATCTGAAAATTCATACAGTCGGGCCGCGCGCGTACGCAGTTCACCTGGCGTCTGAGGGCCTCGCAAAAGCAGCGTTGTCACCAACGCCACTTCCGCTGGTGACAGTTTCAGGTCGCCAAATTCAGAATTGCAAAAACGATGTTCATACTTCACGACACGATTACCAAAACCGCTGAGCGTGCGCAGAAAATGCTTCTTCACGAGTAAATCCAGCGTTTGCTGCACCTCGCTTTCACTCAGTTCCATCACAGGTTCGCGGTTGGTTTTCTGATTACAAGCCGTGGTGATGCCGTTTAACGACATCGGATATTGATCCGGCGTGGTGATCTGCTTTTCCAGCATGCAGCCAATCACGCGGGCTTCACGAGCATCCAATTGGAATTTCATCATTTTTCCTTAACGCGGAGACTTCCACTCGGCGTTGGTCAGCGCGGTTAATACATGATCCTGCCATTTGCCGTCAATCAGCAGATAATCCTTCGCATAGCCCTCACGTTCAAACCCCAAACGTGCCAGCAAATTCCCACTACGCTGGTTATGCGGCATATAGTTAGCCATGATGCGGTGCATATGCTGCTGACGCTGCATATAACGTATTGCCGGTTGCAGCGCTTCGTACATCAGCCCCTGTCCCTGCCATTTTTGGCCAAGCGAATAGCCCAGATAGCAGGCATGAAACGATCCCCGTAGCACGTTGCTGAAATTCGCCACGCCGTACACTTCGTTTTCATTCGGATCCAACAGGAGGAAGTAATAGGCGCTGCCCTGCTTATGCATATCGTTAATCACGCTCAGCCGCGCCTGCCAGCCTGATGGATAGCAATGGCTGGCGTCTCTCACGGGTTCCCACGGCTTAAGGAAATCACGGTTTTCAGAATAGTATTCAGCCAGACGCCATGCATCACGTTCATGGGCCAGACGCACCACCAGCCTGTCGGTTGTCAATTGCACTCTTGCTGGCGTTGAACGATAGCCAAACATTTTTCCCCCTGCCTCTCCATGTTATCGATAAGTAAAATTAATCGCCGCTGAAAAAATCACTATTCCACATAAGCAGAAAATATCGGCATTTCCGATAATCCTTACTATAACCACATAAATTCAGAGACGTAAAATCCTCGTCGCCGAGTTATTGCGCAGTTGAATCAGGAAAGCCATTTTTTCTCGCCGAAATGCTACTCGGATAACGTTAAATCGATAAAAAAATATTATCCAACAATAGGCTATACCAAAGTCGAATTAGAGTACAAAATAGTCACGTCTGTTATTTTCCTCCTTTCTTCGTTGTGGTGAAACATGCCTCTGATGTCGCAAGCTCGGAGCTTGGGTAAATATTTTTTATTACTCGATAATATGCTGGTGGTTCTGGGATTCTTTGTTGTCTTTCCCCTTATTTCCATTCGTTTTGTCGACGATCTCGGCTGGGCGGCATTATTAGTCGGTATCGCGTTAGGATTGCGCCAGTTTATTCAGCAAGGGCTCGGTATTTTCGGCGGGGCCATTGCTGACCGTTTTGGTGCCAAACCGATGATTATTACCGGGATGCTGCTACGCGCCTCCGGTTTTGTGTTCATGGCCATTGCCGACGAGCCTTGGCTACTCTGGCTGTCTTGCGCACTGTCCGGTCTCGGCGGCACGCTCTTCGACCCGCCGCGCACCGCACTGGTTATCAAACTGGTGCGCCCGCAGGAACGCGGCCGTTTTTACTCGCTGTTAATGATGCAGGACAGTGCAGGTGCCGTTATCGGCGCCCTTATCGGCAGTTGGTTGCTCCAGTACGATTTTGAGATCGTCTGCTGGGCGGGTGCCGTCATCTTCGTGCTCGCGGCAGCGCTCAATGCCTGGCTGCTGCCAGCCTATCGCATCTCAACGGTCAAAACGCCGATAGTGGAAGGTTTGACACGCGTTATTCGCGACCGTCGTTTTCTCATGTATGTGTTAACCCTGACAGGCTACTACATGCTGGCCGTGCAGGTGCTGTTAATGCTGCCGATTATGGTCAACGAAATCGCCGGAACGCCGTCTGCGGTGAAATGGATGTACGCCATTGAAGCAACGCTGTCGTTGACGCTGCTGTACCCTATCGCCCGCTGGAGTGAGAAACGTTTCCGGCTGGAACAACGTCTGATGGCGGGGCTTTTTATCATGTCCGTCAGCATGTTCCCTATTGGGATGACAACAGAACTGCAAACCCTGCTGCTGCTAATCAGCCTGTTTTACGTTGGTTCGATTATCGCCGAACCCGCGCGTGAAACCTTGAGCGCCTCGCTGGCGGATTCCAGAGCCAGAGGGAGCTATATGGGGTTCAGTCGGCTTGGGCTGGCGCTCGGTGGTGCGATTGGTTATAGCGGCGGCGGTTGGCTGTTCGATACCGGACATGCGTTGAACCAGCCGGAACTGCCGTGGTTCATGCTCGGTACTATCGGGTTCCTGACGTTAGCCGCTCTGTATTGGCAGTTCAATCAACGCCGCATCGAGCCTGCGATGCTGGGTGGTCATTAGTCTGAATTTTACCGACGAGTTTGATCTCGTCGGTAAAGCCCTCCTATACTTTCCTAATACATTCAAACAATTGTTTCGTCGCGAGCCTTCTCGCACGTTCGGTTCACCTTGTTTGATGATGGGTTACACGCGTGGCCGCTCTGCGGTCTTTGTCTAAAACCTGTAATTTAGGAGACGACGTATGAAGCTCTACATTTACGATCACTGTCCCTACTGCGTTAAGGCGCGCATGATCTTCGGCCTGAAGAATCTCCCTGTCGAACTGCAAATACTGGCGAATGATGACGCCGCAACACCAGAGCGGTTAATCGGCCAAAAAATGGTGCCTATTCTGCAAAAAGACGATGGCAGCCACATGCCTGAAAGCATGGACATTGTTCATTTCATTGATCATTATGACCGCAAGCCGCTGCTGACCGGTTCCACCAACCCCGCCATCGCTGCCTGGCTGCGTAAAGTTACCGAATATACGCCACGTCTGATTATCCCCCGCTTTGCTCAGGCAGCCTTTGAAGAATTTGCCTCCGCTTCCGCCCGGCAATACTTTATTAATAAGAAGGAAGCCCAGCTAGGCAGTTTTGCCGATCACCTGAGCCATTCTCAGGGGCTGATTAAGAAATTGAACAATGACTTGCAGGATCTGGATCCGCTGATTGTCCAGCCAAACGCCTGTAACGGCGAGCTATCGACAGATGATATCGACCTCTTCCCACTGCTCCGCTCGCTGTCTATCGTGGCGGGCGTCACGCCTCCTTCGCGCGTTGCAGACTATCGGGATAACATGGCGAAACAGACTCAGGTAACGCTGCTCAGCAGCCTGGCAATCTAACCCTTCGATTTACTCCGCCGCTTCGTCCTGAAGCGGCGTTTCTCTGCTGTTTCAGTGCTATCCTATTGTTTACCCTGTGCATCAGGCGCACGCTGCCGATGCGTAATCGTGTTGGTTGCTAACACAAATAGATTGCCCGTATGAACACACGCCACCGATGGGTGGGTTGTGCGCGTCAATAGCATTAAGAGGTCAGAATAATGAAAAAATCAGGATGGATGGCCGCGGCCGCAGTGCTGCTGGCTTTTACACTCAGCGGCTGTAATAAACTCACGCAATACACGCTCAGTGAACAGGAAGTGAATGAGTACCTGCAAAAACACAATGATTACCAGAAAGAGCTGGGCGTGCCTGGCGTGGTGGATGCGCACATCGTTTTAACCGAGCTATCCAGCCAGATTGGTCGGGCAGAACCGGGGAAAGTCACGTTAGCGGGCAATGCAAAGGTCGATATTTCATCCCTGTTGGGCAATCAGGCTGCCGATATGAAACTGACGCTAAAAGCGCAGCCGGTATTTGATAAAGCGCAGGGCGCGATTTACCTGAAAGACATGGAATTGGTTGATTACACGGTACAGCCTGAAAAAATGCAGACGATAATGAAAACGCTAAGCCCTTACCTCAATCAATCGCTGAAAAGCTATTTTGACCAAAAACCGGCTTACGTGTTGAATGCGGATAAGAGCACAACAGAATCACTGGCGAAGAAGATGGCGAAAGGCATCGAAATCAAACCTGGCCAGATCGTTATCCTGTTTACTGACTAATGCCTACTCGCCGATAGCACACATCGTGTCTGCTATCGGCGTACTCGTTTTCATACTGCGAGGTTTCATACCCGCGGATTATTCTTCTGCTTCCGGCTCGTCTTCTTCTTCATCGCTTTCACCCAGTTCATCTCGCATGGCTTCCAGCGCTTCACGGCACACTATTGCCAGCGTACGATAAAATGCGGTGGTGGCGTGGCTTTCCACTTTCCCGAGAAAACGATCGCTCCACGGCAAGAGATACTCATCAAACAGGGTAATCTGCGCCGCCGTTTCGTCTTCTTGTGCCTGATCTTCCAGCCATGACGCCGCAAGAAGCAAGCTGCCGAAATGACCAACCGCGCCGTCATTTAACGGCATACCGCGCTGTTGTAGAAAAGTACGAATTTCCGCATCATCCGCATCGCTGTCATAGGATGAGCGCAGCGGCGACACCGAGCCGTTTTCACTATCAAACAGTGCCTGATAATCCGCCGCCATTGCGGGTAAATCCAATCCCTTTTGCAAACGGGCCAACAAGGCATCCTGCTCCAGCGGCCAATGCTGCGCCAATTTCCCCTCTTTAATCAGCGTGAACAGCGGCGTCAGCAAAGGATCCTGCGGCTGGCGATAAAACAGCGTGCCCAATAGGCGGCACACAATAGAAAACTCGTTCATTGATAACCCTATTTATTTTTAAGTGACGATGCCTTTATGTGACGATCCCTTTAAGTGACAGTGTCACAAATCAGCAAGCTCAGCGATAACCGGCATTCCACGCTGTTCGAGGAAATCCAACACGCGCCGAGGGCTTACATTCAATATCCGATCCTGCGGGAAATTCACTTCCTGCAAAATACGTTCACAGTGGGTAAAGTCTCCCAGAGAAAACGCAATATGGGAATCAGAACCTAAAGAAAGTAATCCACCTGCATCACGAACGGCTTCCGCAATCGCCCGACAGTTTGGTTCACTGCCTTTGCGCGAATGCATGAAAGAGGAGTTATTCAGCTCCAGTGCCACATTGTATTTCGCCGCGGCTTCCGCAATTGCGCGGATATCGACAGGAAATTTTGGGTTACCGGGGTGGCTAATGATATGTGCGTCGCCGCGTGCCATAGTCGCGATCATCGCCGTAGTGTGCGTATCTTTATCCTGTGGTGGAAAAACCGGCTCATGAAAGCCCGCGATAATCACATCCACCTGATCCAACATGGGGCCGGTGCAGTCGATCTCGCCTTCAATGTTTTTAATATTCGCTTCGATACCGCGCAGGATACCTACGCCATCAACCAGACGAGGCCAAACGCGCATATTCATGAAGTGCCAGTAATGCGGTGCATCCGCCATATCCGGGCCATGATCGGTAATGGCGAACAGGCGGATATTCTTCTGCTGAGCTTCAGCAATGTAATCATGCAGGGTACTGTAAGCGTGCGTACTGGCAACGGTGTGCATATGTAAATCGACGGGATACATAGATTCTCCTGAGTCAACGTTTGCAAGGCAGCATACCATTTTCAGGGATATTCCGCAGCCAGTGAGCGAAATTACAACGCATGATTAACACAAATGAAACATCAGTTTTTTGCGTCACGACGGGGAATGAATGGAAGGCGAGCGCAAAAACGGTGAGCAAAGCAACAAATTGCGTTAACTTTAGCTAATTGCGCGCATTGAATGCAGAAGTTTGTTGACGCTGTTCGGCAATTTACCTACATTAGCGCCGTCCGCTGAGATGTAAGACGGCGAGACCCCGGTGAGGTGTCCGAGAGGCTGAAGGAGCACGCCTGGAAAGTGTGTATACGTGAAAACGTATCAAGGGTTCGAATCCCTTCCTCACCGCCATATAAAAGAAAACGCCCTTGACGCAAGTTAAGGGCGTTTTCTTTTATGGTGCTGGAACGGATGAGAAGCCTTGACAGGGTTCGACAAAACGACAGGATTGGCGTTTTGGACCGCCACCGGCGGCCCGCAGGGCGAGCGGCAGGACGCCGCGAGTCAATCCCCCCAATATACTCATCCCAAACGCCCTTGACGTAAGTCAGGGGCGTTTTCTTTTATGGTGCTGGAGCGGATGAGAAGTCTTGACAGGGTTCGACAAAACGACAGGATTGGCGTTTTGGACCGCCAACGGCGGCCCGCAGGGCGAGCGGCAGGACGCCGCGAGTCAATCCCCCCAATATACTCATCCCAACCACCCTTGACGTAAGTCAGGGGCGTTTTCTTTTATGGTGCTGAAACGGATGAGAAACCTTGACGGGGGTCAGCCGGATACCTGACCCCGCCAGTTTATGGCAACTATCTTGCCCCCAACGCCAGATAGCTGCCTGCAGATTCATCAACGCGGAACTGTTCAACGGTGCGTGACAGCTCCTGCGCCTGTTCACTCAGCGATCTCGCTGCGGCCAGCGCTTCTTCAACCAGTGCCGCATTCTGCTCAGTGCTTTGATCCATCTGCGATATCGCGAGATTGACCTGTTCAATCCCAGAGCGCTGTTCTGCGCTTGCCACACTGATTTCGCCCATCATAGACGTGACGCGATGCACGCTTTCAACCACCTCATTCATCGTATCGCCCGCCTGCTTCACGAAATCCGTGCCCTCGCCCACCTTGGCCACAGAGTCATCAATCAGGCCTTTAATTTCCCGGGCAGCAGATGCTGAACGCTGTGCCAGCGTGCGAACCTCACTCGCGACCACGGCGAAGCCCCGGCCCTGTTCACCAGCGCGTGCCGCTTCTACCGCCGCATTCAACGCCAGAATGTTGGTCTGGAAAGCTATGCTGTCGATAACACCGATGATATCCACAATTTTGCGTGATGATAGGCTGATGGAATCCATCGTCACGACAACGCGGCTGACAACGTCACCACCGCGCACAGCCACATCCGACGCCGATACCGCGAGTTCATTCGCATAGCGTGCATTGTCCGCATTCTGTTTCACTGTCGCGGTCAGCTGTTCCATTGCCGCCGCCGTCTGTTCTAATGCGCTGGCCTGCGATTCGGTACGAGCAGACAAATCGCCGTTACCTGATGCGATCTGCGTTGAAGCGGTAGCAATGGAATTGGTACTGCTGCGCACCTGATTAACCAAATGAGACAGGTTGTCGCGCATCGCGCGGATAGCGTAAAGAATACTGGTTTGATCGCCCGGCTTTGTTTCAACATCGACGCGTAAATTACCTTCCGCAATTTCGCGTACAACATCCACGGCATACTGCGGCTCACCGCCGAGCTGGCGCATCAGCGTACGCAACATGTTCCACGCAAACGCAGAGATGATTAACAGCAGAACCAACCCTAAGGACAACAGGATCAGTGCATTACGCCAGAATGTTTGCTGGATATCGTCAATGTAATCACCGTAGCCAATCGTCCAATCCCACGGCTCGAATTTCATGACGGCATAAAGTTTCTCAACCTTATTCTGCTGCCCCGGACGCGTTCCTTCTGCAATCACGGTGCCGATCGTATTGCCCTGAAGCGAAGCGCGGTAGCGTTCTCCTGCTTCTTTGCCGCCATTGGCGTCGACGATGCCAATACGTTTAGGGTTAGGATGAACGTAGTTCACATCATTCGTATAACCGCGCACAAAGAAATAGCGATCGCCCTGATGGAAACGGCCGATCGTGCGCTTGGCCTCTTTTTCCGCTTCCTCATGCGACAGTTGACCGCTTTTCTCAAGATCATACGCCTTTTGTGCCGCCGAATGAGCCAGTTCAACTAAAGTAGAAAGCTGACCGATGCGTTCGCTCATCATCGTGTTATAGAGCGTATTCAGCGCTACCGCAGATAAAATTAACATCCCTAATAAGGTTGTACCGCATAGCAGTGCAATTCTGGTTCGTAATTTCACTATATATTTCTCCCTAACCGCTTTTCAGAAAATTCCGAACAAAAAATTACACTACATTGCCGTCCTGAACCATACCATCCAGAGAGTAATGATAGATTTTTTAACAATAAATAATGAAAAATTATCCTATTCGCTCAATTTAAAGACGATATCGAGCAGTAAAGACAGAAAAAAGTGATAAAAATGATCGAAATCGAAATTAACAGGTAAATAACGTTACAGAAATGACCAACGCCCCAGATTGTTATCTGAGGTCCCATCGGTTTGCCGATCGTGTTTATCTATCGCGTTCGTTGATGGTGTTCATGAGTCGTATCTATCGATGGATCGACATCGATGAACAGAGAGAAGAAGAATCAGCGTATTTCGCCGCTAAAAAACAAAAGCCTCCGCAAAAGCGGAGGCGTTCCTTCTAATGACAAGGCGCGCTAAGCGGTAACAGCCCTGTCTTCCATGGCTTTTCGCCAGCCTCCCAACCAGTAAGACCGGGCATTAATAGATTGATAAGGACAAAATTCCTTCGGTCTACCGACAATACCTGCTTGATAACCACGTGAATGAGCCCGTTCCAGGCGATCGCGTTTCTGTCTCTTCATGCCTTATTTCCCTCATTATTTATCTGGTGGAAAGAAAACAATGATTACTTTATAAGCAACCACAGACTATCAATACCGATTCTGTCGCCAAAGGTCAAGGCGCAAAATTCACGCCAGTGTCATATTTGTGATCCAAAATAGGAATTTTCCTCACTCAACAGTGGAAAATCGTAACTAATTGAAAATAATAAAAAACCTCTAAAAACGTAATGCAATCACAGCATTACATCTTTAGAGGCCTGCTTTTTTAGAAACGCCGCTGTTTCAAATTATGATCGGACGATACCGAGCACCTGCAACGATTATTGCCAAGTAACAGCTAGTTCAGCGTCGCGGCCTGCTGGGCAACCGACTGAGAAACCTGCTGCCAACCTTGCGCCAACGTTCTGACCAGCGCGTCATAACCGTCTTCCGTTTGTGGCAGCACGACGCTAAAGGGGCGCTTAACCACTTTCCCCTGATAGGTCAGCATCCACTCTCCACGCACGATGACATTGCCATCATAACGACCGTGAAAGCCCGTAACCGCAACGTTCAGCACTGCCTGATCGCTTCCCTGCGGCTGTGTGGTCACGACCCAACCGGGCAGTTTATGCCCCAGGTTCGTCACCAGTGCCTGCTGTAATTGCTGATCCAGAGGGCTGGCCCACAGGTTGTTGCTGGCAATGACATACTGCACATCGTTAGTCTGGTAGACCAAGCCTGCATTGACGAGATAGTCAGCCACGCTGACATGTTCAACCCAAAGCGGGTGTCCCTGAGTCACCGCAGCCTGCGTCGTGTTGGTATCTGCTATTGTCGGTAGCTGATAATACGTTTTCTGGGTATTGCTACTGCTGCACGCGCTCAATACCAGCGCCAAAGCCAGTGTCCATGCTTTCATCATTATTTTGCCCTCTTCGGCTGAGGATCCTGACTACCCGAGGCTTCAAACACCAACGCGTTACTTTTCTCATTCAGAGTGCGTAGCACAGGCTGTAGCTCCCGTAACACCTGATCCAAGCGCTGCATATCCGCCACCATCTTGTTATACGCCGGCGAGCCGGGTTGGAAGCCTTTCATACTGCGATTCAGTTCAAGCAGCGTTTTTTGCATGTCTTCAGGCAGATCCTGCATCGCTTTGCTGGACGTCAGCTTGTTTAACGTCGCCAGCGTTTTCTGCATTTCACGCAGCGTGGCCTGACTTTCCGTCAGTGTCTTCGTCGCTTCATTGACCATCGGATTCAGCGGTAGGTTGTTCACCTTATCTAACACCGCCATAAGCTTCTGCTGAATCTGCGACAGGCCGCCGTCAATGGTCGACAGAACCGGGTAGCCATCCATAACGAACAGCGGTTTATCCCCTTTCTCTTTTGGATAAAAATCGAGATCGATATAGAGCGCTCCCGTGAGGAGGTTAGCCGACTTCATCGAGGCGCGTAGCCCCAGCGATTGCGCCTGCTTCAGATGCTGTTCAAAGTCGAAAGAGCCACCAATCTTCTTCTCGAAGCGATCAGGTTCAATACGAATCAGTACCGGAATACGATAATCATCATCCAGATCCTGCTTCATATTTTTTGGGAAAAATGGCGCTTCGGCAACCGTGCCCAGACGAATACCACGAAATTCAACCGGCGCGCCCGCCTGTAGACCACGAATCGATTCGCTGAAGAACAGCAGATACTCTTTATATTCGGTGTATAGCGAGTCCTGAATGCTGCGCTGGCTATCAAACAGTCGATACTGCGCCATGGTCTGGGCTGCATCGCCCAGTTCCCATCCAGCAGGCACGTCAAAACTGACGCCCCCGCTGAACAACGTGGTCAGCGAGCCCATTTCGACACGCATTCCCTGTGCCGACATATCAAACGCGACGCCGCTGTCTTTCCAGAAACGAACATTGGTCGTGACCAGACCGTCATACGGTGCAGAGATAAACAGCTGATAGCGCATCTTACGCGCTTTCGGATCAAATGCGCTGGTTTCCACCGACCCCACCCGATAGCCGCGGAACAGAACCGGATCGCCCGCATTCAATTGCCCGGATTGTTCACTGTCCAGTATCACCCTGATGCCTTTCGCATCCGGCGAGGCCAGCGGCGGAGCATCCAGCAGGGTAAACTCGCGTTTATCTTCCTGATGGACTCCGGGCTGCAACTCGATATAAGCGCCGGATAACAGAGTCCCTAAACCGGAAACCCCTTCGCTACCAATTTTCGGTTTCACCACCCAGAAAGCAGAGTCCTGCTTTAACAGTTTCTCCATGCCGTCATTCAGACGAGCTTTAATCTGTACCCGATGAAGATCGTCGCTCAGCACCACGCTTTCAACCACCCCAACATCTACGCTACGGCTCTTGATCGCGGTTTTGCCCGCTTCAATGCCTTCAGCGTTGCTGGTAATCAACGTAATTTGCGGCCCCTGATGACTGAAATGGTAAAACAGTATCCAGGCGCCGATCAGCACCGTGACAATCGGCACAATCCAGACCGGCGACCAGCGTTTAATCGTTTCTACATCCGCAACGGCATGATTATTTTTCGCCAACGGCAGGCTCCTTATGAAGAACATCATTGCGACGATCCCACAACAGACGGGGATCAAACATCATCGCGGCAAACATGGTCAAAATGACCACGGCCGCAAACAACACCGCCCCAACGGCGGGATAAATACTCATCAGTCGACCAATCCGCACCATCGCAGACAGGACGGCAATCACGAACACATCAATCATCGACCAGCGTCCGACAAACTCAACCATCTCATAGATGACATGCATCCGCTCGCTGTCCTCCGTGTTTTTGGTTTTGCCGTTGGCCTGCCAACAAAGCCAACCTAGCGCCAACATTTTTAGCGATGGAACCATGACGCTAGCGACAAAAATGACCATTGCAACGGGGTAAGACCCCATCCCCCACAGTAGGATGACGCCCGACATGATCGTCGATCCCATGCGATCGCCGAAGGCTTCGGTCACCATAATCGGCATCAGATTAGAGGGGATATACAACATCACAGATGTGATCAGCAGAGCCAGTGTCCATTGCAGGCTATGCTTCTTACGAGCATGTCCACGTGAGTGGCAGCGCGGGCAAGTTAACTGGTTGGCTGGCAGGATAGCGGTGCAGCATGAGCACGAACGCAGCCCTTGTGACAGCCCACTTTCCCCCAAGACAGGGGGCGCAGGCAAGGAAGGAGGCGGCACGATGTCATTCCATAACCAGCGACGGTCGAGACTTTGGAAAGCCAGCAGTTGCAATACACAGAACAGGACAAAAGGCATAAAACTGGTGCCGATACCGATATCGCCATAGGACATCAGTTTAACAAAACTGACCAGCACGCCAGCCAGAAAAATCTCCGCCATACCCCAGCTCTTAAGATGGAATAGCATCTTGCCCATGCTTTTTTTCAACGCCAGCGGCAGCGAGGCATGCAAGCAAAGCAGAATAAGGGTCGCCATACTTAAGGCCGGAACCAGTTGCACAAATAGCATAAACAGCGTCGCGACGCTGGCATAATTTTCTGCCACCATCACTTTAGGAATCTGTATCAGGGTAATTTCGCTAGTGATGCCCGCCACGCGCATAGAAACGAAGGGAAAGAGGTTTGCCAGCAATAGCATGAATAGCGCGCTCAGCGCGTAGCCAACCGGCCGTTTGCGCGGTTCCGTCTGTCTGCTGGTTAGCGCCGTTTTACAACGCGGACAGGTCGCCTTCTGACCGTGCAAAAGTTCAGGCAACTCCACCAGCAGGTCACACTGCGGGCAAAGCATATAGTCATCATGATGAGGATCGTGTTGAAGATGACAGTCATGCCGATCGTGATGGGAACACATACATCCTCTCCTTCAAAACTCGTCAGCTTCTGACTGAAAGCATCGTCACCAATGCCATAAGTGCACAGGTAAAGTACATCGTGCGGTGATAATGGGTAGATCGTAAAGACGCTGTAAATACGTCCCTGTACGCTCGGATTGCGCAGATATGAATCTCATCCCTGAGATTCACCCTTTTAGGGCCGTCGCTAGCGACGTTCAAAAACGTTCCTGACGTTTTTGTCCCTGGCGCAAACGCTTTACTCTTCTATCCCATTATCACCGTTCTCGTTCGAGAAATAAGCTTGCCAGAAATCTGAATGAATTAGCCGTTTTTCTGTGCTTCCAGCTCTTCCCAACGTTCGAAACAGGTTTCCAACGCGCTTTCCGCTTCCGCCAGCGCGTTTAAGACTTGCTGTGTCTCTTCACGTGGACGGCTAAAGAAACCCGCATCATTCATCTGCGCCTGTAGCGACGCAATGTCCTGCTCCAGTTGCTCAAGGCGCTGTGGCAACTGCTCTAATTCGCGCTGCTGGTTATAACTTAATTTTCCCGTGCTTCGTTTAGCGGACGGTGCGGTGCTCGTTGCCGTCGTGCTTGCCGCTGGCGTTGGCGCTGCTGCCGTTCGCAGTGGCGTTGCTGTGGCACGCTGCTGCTGTGCATCGTAATACCCGCCGACAAAACGAGAAATCTTGCCTTCACCTTCAAAGATCCAGCATTCGGTCACCGAGTTATCAACAAACTGACGATCGTGGCTGACCAGCAAAACGGTTCCCTGATAGCTTTCGATCAACTCTTCCAGCAGTTCCAGCGTTTCCACGTCCAGATCGTTGGTTGGTTCATCAAGAATCAACAGGTTGCTGGGCTTGAGGAACAAACGCGCCAGCAGCAGGCGGTTACGTTCCCCACCCGACAACGCTTTTACCGGCGTCATCGCGCGTTTCGGATGGAACAAGAAGTCCTGTAAATAACCCAATACATGACGTGAGCGGCCGTTGACCATCACTTCTTGCTTGCCTTCCGCCAGGTTGTCCATCACCGTACGTTCCGGATCGAGTTCGGCGCGGTGCTGATCGAAATAGGCCACTTCCAGCTTCGTGCCACAGTGCACGCGTCCACTGACCGGTTCCAGGTCACCCAGCATCAATTTTAGCAGCGTGGTTTTACCGCAGCCATTCGGCCCCACCAACGCAATTTTGTCGCCGCGCTGTACCTGAGCGGAGAAATGGCGCGTCAGGACTTTCTTATCCCCCTGCGCACCCTGATCGACATGATAGTTCACGTCTTCCAGTTCAAACACAATCTTGCCAGAGCGGGCGGCCTCTTCAACCTGCATTTTCGCCGAGCCCATCACTTCGCGGCGCTGTGCGCGTTCCTGACGCATGGCCTTCAGCGCACGCACACGGCCTTCGTTACGGGTACGGCGGGCTTTTATGCCCTGACGGATCCACACTTCTTCCTGCGCTAGCTTGCGATCGAATTCCGCATTTTGCAGATCCTCCACCCGAAGCGCTTCTTCTTTTCCTTCCAGATACTTATCGTAGTTACCCGGCCAGGAAACCAGCTTGCCGCGATCGAGATCGACAATACGAGTCGCCATATTGCGAATAAACGAGCGGTCATGGGAGATGAAGATAATGCTGCCCTGGAACGTTTTCAGGAACGTTTCCAGCCAGTCTATCGTCTCAATATCCAGATGGTTAGTCGGTTCATCTAACAACAGTACACGCGGCGAACTCACCAGCGCTCTGCCGAGTGCGGCTTTACGCAGCCAGCCGCCGGAAAGTGACGCCAGCGGCGCATCAGCGGACAGGCCAAGCTGTTCCAGCACTTCGTGAATGCGACTTTCCAATTGCCACAAACCCTGATGCTCCAGAACGTCCTGTAACTTAGCCAGTTGATTCAGGTTCTTTTCGCTCGGGTCGCTTTCTACCAAACGCAGCATGGCGTGATAATTTTTCAGGTAGTCCGCCTGTGCAGCGACCCCTTCGGCGACAAAATCAAAGACGCTGCCCGCGACATCACGGGGAGGATCCTGTTGTAAACGTGCAACAATCAGATCCTGTTCATAGGTAATGCGGCCATCATCCAGCGGAATCTCTTTGGCCAGAATTTTCAGCAGGGTTGATTTGCCCGCACCGTTGCGCCCAACCAGACAAACGCGCTCATTCTCTTCGATATGGAGTTCGGTGTTATCCAACAGCGGTGCATCGCTGAACGACAGCCACGCACCTGAAACACTGATTAAAGACATCGGTTACTTTTCCTCACCGGCGTGCGTCAGCAGCCAGCAGTTATGAATCTGACGATTACGGGCAAAATCCTGTGACTGGGTCTGCGCGGTGATTTCTTTCGCGCTCAGCCCCAGCGCGGCCAAACCAGCGCTATCCATCTGGAAGCCACGTTTATTATTCGAGAACATGATGGTGCCGCCACGACGCAGCAGACGTTTGAGATCCTTCATCAGCGCCAGATGATCGCGCTGGACATCAAACGATTCTTCCATCCGTTTTGAGTTAGAAAAGGTCGGCGGGTCGATGAAGATCACATCAAACTGTTCATTCGCATTATGCAACCATGACAGGCAATCCGCCTGAATCAGGCGGTGCTGACGTCCGGTCAGGCCATTCACCCGCAGGTTTTTCTCCGCCCATTCCAGATAGGTACGTGACATATCGACAGTGGTCGTTGAACGTGCGCCGCCCAATCCGGCGTGTACGCTCGCCGTGCCGGTGTAGGCAAACAGATTGAGAAAATCTTTGCCACGGCTCATCTCACCCAACATTTTGCGGGCGATACGGTGATCGAGGAACAAACCGGTATCGAGGTAATCGGTCAGGTTGACCCACAGCTTGGCGCCAAACTCTTCCATCAGCAGGAAGTCACCTTTCTGCGCTAGTTTCTCATACTGGTTTTTGCCTTTCTGACGTTCACGCGTTTTCAGCACCAAACGGTTTGACGGCAATTCCAGCACGCTCAGCGTCGCGTTAATAACATCAAACAGGCGCTGACGGGCTTTTTGCGCATCAACGGTTTTCGGTGGCGCGTACTCTTGTACAACCACCCAACTGCCGTAGCGGTCAACCGCCACATTATATTCAGGCAGATCGGCATCATAGAGGCGATAGCATTCAATACCCTGCTGACCCGCCCATTTCTCCAGCTTACGCAGGTTCTTACGCAGGCGGTTGGCAAAATCTTCCGCGATTTGCCCTGCGGATGCACTTTGCGTTTCTGCCAGTTGGTAATTTTTCTGTACGCAGTCTAACGGGCCGTTTTTCGCCTTGAATTGGCGTTCAGCACGCAGTTGCAGACAGCTCAGCAGCTCCGGCGACGCACTGAACAGCGAGAGCTGCCAGCCGCCAAAATCACTTTTCATTTTACGACCCAGCATATTATGCAGGGCAATCAGTGCGGGTTCACTTTCCAGACGCTCACCGTAAGGCGGGTTACTGATGACCGTACCTTTAGGGCCTTCCGGCAAAGGGTTCTGGAGCTGTGCCGCATCTTTTACACCGAAAGAAATCAGTTCAGCTACGCCTGCACGACGTGCATTGGCCTTAGCGATATCAATCACCCGGCGGTCATTATCCGATCCGAAGAAGCGTGAGGTCGTTGCCTGCAAGCCTTGACGGGCGCGCACTTGTGCTTCCGCCGTCACCTCGCGCCAGAGTTCGGCGTCGTGTTTTAACCAGGCGTTAAATCCCCAGTGCGTACGGTGTAAACCGGGTGCACGATCGGCAGCCATCATCGCCGCTTCGATCAGCAACGTCCCGGAACCACACATCGGGTCTACCAACGGCGTGCCGTTTTGCCAGCCGGAACGTAACACAATCGCCGCAGCCAGATTTTCTTTCAGCGGTGCCAGCCCCGCGAGATCGCGGTAGCCACGTTGATGCAACCCTTCGCCGCTTAAATCCAGCGAGACACTCGCTGTATCACGCTGTAAAAAGACGTTAATACGAATATCCGGCTGCTGCTTTGCCACATCGGGCCGCTGTCCGGTTTTGCGCGTAAAGCTATCCACAATCGCATCTTTGACTTTTAACGCGCCGTACTGGCTGTTGCGGATATCTTCATTGGTGCCGGTAAAATGGACGGCAAAGGTTTTATCGATGCTGAAAACCGTTGACCAGTCAATCGCCTGCACGCCCAGATACAAATCCAGGTCGCTGTGTACCTTGAATTCATTCAGCGGTAGCAGAATGCGCGACGCCAGACGGCTCCACAGCAGGCTCTGGTACATCAGGCGGTTATCACCCTCAAAATGGACACCACCCTGCACCACTGTACAGGACTGCGCACCCAATGATTCGAGTTCGCTTTTTAATAACTCTTCCAGTCCCCGCGCCGTGCTGGCAAACAAAGCATTCATGTCGTCACTATCACCAAAAATAGATTCATAAAAGAAATTGAGGCGCATTATAGCTAATCCGAGACGCTTGTCATAAAGTTGCCGTTTTACTTTGGCTGATCTAGCCCCCTGAAACACCAGACAGTAGCTGTATCTCCAGATAAGAGATAGGCTTGAATATATGTCTAATACTAACGCCAATTTTGAGATGACCGGGATCCTGTTAGGGCAAGAAGTCCGTAAACGTAAAACTCCACAGGAGAAGATCGCCATTATCCAGCAGACGATGCAGCCGGGCATGAATGTCTCCCATGTCGCCCGTCTGCATGGTATCCAGCCCAGCCTGCTGTTTAAGTGGAAGAAGCAATATCAAGAAGGCAGCCTCACCGCCGTTGCGGCCGGAGAGGAAGTCGTTCCTGCTTCCGAGCTTACCGCTGCTCTGAAGCAGGTCCGGGAGCTTCAGCGCCTTCTGGGCAAGAAGACGATGGAAGTTGAGATCCTGAAAGAAGCTGTGGAGTACAGTCAGTCGCGAAAATGGATAGCGCACGCGCCCTTGTTGCCAAAGGACGGAGAATAGCTCAGGTCAGCCGTACCATGGGCGTGTCGCGTGCGCAGTTGTCACTGCGGATTAAGCGTTCTGCCGACTGGCAGGACAGTCGCTGTAACCGGCGTAATGACGAAGCTGACGCTGAAATACTGTCGGCCATCCTCGGTATCATCAGCGATATGCCCAGCTACGGCTATCGACGTGTGTGGGGTATCCTGCGTAAGCAACGTCGTGCAGAGGGGCAGCCGCCGGTAAATGCCAAACGGCTTTACAGGATAATGCGCAAACATAAGCTGTTGTTACTGCATGACAAACCAGAGCGGCCGCAGCGCGAGCATAAGGGTAAAATCGCGGTGGCAGAAAGCGATATGCGCTGGTGCTCAGATGGCTTCGAGTTCGGATGCGACAACGGTGAAAAACTACGGGTTACGTTCGCTCTGGACTGCTGTGACCGGGAGGCCATAGAGTGGGCGGCGAGCACGGGAGGCTACGATAGTTCGACCGTGCAGGATGTGATGCTGAGGTCAGTGGAAAAGCGCTTCGGAGACAGGTTGCCGGACATCCCGGTGCAGTGGCTGACGGATAACGGTTCAGCGTATAGCGCGCATGAAACGCGCAGGTTCGCGAGAGAACTAAATCTGGAGCCCTGCACAACAGCGGTGAGCAGCCCGCAGAGCAATGGCATGGCCGAGCGGTTCGTGAAAACGATGAAGGAAGATTATATCGCGTTTATGCCAAAACCGGATGTGAGAACAGCACTGAAAAACCTTGCAGCAGCGTTCACGCATTACAATGAGAACCACCCGCACAGTGCGCTGGGATATCACTCTCCGAGGGAATACCGGCGGCAGCGGGCATCGTTAACTTAAGATACAAAAGCTGTCCGGAGATGGCGGGTCAAGATCACCGTTTTACTTTGGCAAGGAACAGGTCAGTGATTGGCGTAACGCGGCTTTATATTCATCCGGTAAAATCAATGCGAGGGCTACAACTGTCCCACGCGATGGCATCTGTCAGCGGGTTGGCGAACGATCGTGCCTTTATGATTACCGAACTTGATGGAACCTTTATTACCGCTCGCCAGTATCCACAAATGGTGTTGTTTACACCGGCGCTGCTGCCGGACGGGCTGTTTATTGCCGCGCCGGATGGCCAAACCGCCACCATACGTTTTGCCGACTTCACCGCAGCACCGCAGCCGACAGAAGTCTGGGGAACGCACTTTACGGCACTCGTCGCGCCTGATTCCATCAATGTCTGGTTAAGCCACTATTTTCAGCGCGCCGTCCAGCTGCGCTGGGTGGGCAATGAACCGTCGCGACGGGTTAAGCATTATCCAGAAGTGCCTTTGGCATTTGCTGACGGCTATCCGTTTCTGTTAATCAATGACGCCTCATTTCAGGCGTTACGCCAGCGTTGCCCCGCCGGCATTAAAATCGAGCAATTTCGCCCCAATCTGGTGGTGACAGGCGCGGACGCCTTTGCCGAAGATAGCTGGAAGACCATTCGTATTGGCGAGGTTATTTTTGACGTCGTCAAACCCTGTAGCCGCTGTATTTTCACCACCGTCAGCATCGAACGTGGCCGTAAGCACCCATCAGGAGAACCGCTGGCAACGCTGCAATCGTTCCGCACTGCGGAAAACGGCGATGTTGATTTTGGACAAAATCTGGTCGCCAGAAATACGGGCATCATTCGCGTAGGTGACACGCTGGAAGTCTTAGCCACCAAACCGCCACGTCCTTACGGTTCAGGTCAGGTGGTCGAAAGCCTTTCGGTTCCCGAAAAAAGTGAACAAGCTGTCACCCTTCACTATCAGGGAAAAGTATTGCAAGGGAACAATCAGCAGATTTTGCTGGAGCAGTTGGAGCAACAGGGCATTCGCGTCCCCTATTCTTGCCGGGCAGGACTATGCGGGTGCTGTAAATTGACGTTAGTCAGCGGGGAGGTTTCCGCACTGAAGCAAAGCGCTATCAAAGGAAACGGCGAAATTCTTAGCTGTAGCTGTATTCCGCAGAGTGACCTTCATTTGCAATAGAAAAGCATCTGTACTGCAAGAACCTCTGTACTGTAATAACCAAAGACAAGCCAACGCACGTGCAGCGTGAAATATGACGGGTATAGCCGAGGGTTTAGACGACCTTGGCGTACTCAAATGCCGACGTGCCTTCACCCAATGTGGTTTCCCAATCAGCGCTATTCTGCACAGCGGCAGGCATTAATCTGTCGTGCATGATTTTTATGGCATCACCCAACCCCATCGTCTTCCCATTTAATGACAGTTGTTCTTGCGCCAGCAAGCAGAGACAGGCTTTATCTCCTGCTTCCGCCACCAGAAAACAGGCCGTTTCATGGGTCTCAGTGAGCTGTACCTGCACAATATCCCCCGCCTGCGGCGAATGGGTCACAGCATCCGGCTGTTGGATGAAGTGCCAGCTTTTCGGCATTAACGGTTTGAGGAATCGGGTCGCCACCAGCGCGTTCAAGACTAATTCGCCTTGAAGGTCGCGGTGCAACGCCGCTCTCTGGCATTTGTCGTTATAAGTAAAAAATAACGCGGCGTCGTCAACGCAGAAAGCACATTCATTGAAAGCATCCGGCGTTAACATTTTAGAGGGAAAACGAGAACGGAATAACATGCCGTTAGCCAGATCCAACATCAGGCGATCGTGTTCGGTATCAAAATACCAGCGCCAGTTATCGTCAGGTTTTAACTTCATATTATTTACCCTTCGTCTTCACAGTAGAAATATCAGAAATGGCTGATTGTGTTTTCTTACACTTCATTAAGTGTTCATCGACATAAACGTCGCGGTAAGAAAATCAGACATCGGTTGATAGATTATTTACGCAAACGGATAAAATATAGACTAGCTGGGGGGATAAATAAACCCCCAGCTAAAAATGAAAGGAATGTCGGATTAAATATGTGTAACGATATCTTTAATCAGACGAGGACCGTGGAAAATAAAGCCAGAATATATCTGCACCAGCGATGCACCAGCCGCCATTTTTTCACGTGCGGCGACCAAAGAATCAATTCCGCCAACGCCAATAATCGGTAAACGTCCGGCTAATTCCTGTGACAAACGGCGGATAATTTCCGTGCTGCTGGTCTGCAATGGACGACCGCTTAATCCCCCGGTCTGCCCACAGTGGTTTAATCCCTGAATCAGTTTTCTATCAAGCGTGGTATTCGTGGCAATCACCCCGTCGATGTTATGCCGAACCAGATTATCGGCAATTTGGATCAATTCTTCTTCAGAAAGATCCGGCGCGATCTTTACCGCCACGGGGACATATTTCTGATGTCTCTCTTTTAATTCCGCCTGCTTGTTCTTTATCGCCAGCAAAAGATCGTCCAGTGCTTCACCATATTGCAGGCTGCGTAATCCCGGCGTATTGGGTGACGAAATGTTGATCGCGATATAGCCTGCGTGAGGATAAACTTTATCCATGCAGATCAAATAATCGTCTTTACCTTGCTCAACTGGCGTATCTTTATTCTTGCCAATGTTGATCCCTAATACACCGCCAAAGCGCGTTTGCTTTACATTCTCAACCAGATAATCCACGCCTTTATTATTGAAACCCATCCGGTTAATCAACCCTTCCGCTTCCACTACGCGGAATAATCTCGGCTTATCATTACCAGATTGTGGGCGCGGCGTTACCGTCCCTACTTCAATAAAACCAAACCCCATTGCGCCTAATGCATCAATACATTCGCCGTCTTTATCTAATCCCGCCGCCAGACCAAGTGGGTTTTTAAAAGATAATCCCATGCAGGTAACCGGCTTAGTCGGAACAGACTGACGGACGAGAAATTCAAAAGGCGTGTTGGTAATACGGCGTAATTGTTGGAAGGTCAGCTCATGTGCACGCTCTGGATCAAGCTGAAACAGGGCTTTTTTGATAACGGGATAGAACATATTGTCTCCTGAGACCCCTATCGCAAAGGTATCTTGCCTACGCTGAAAGTAAGCAATAGTGGATTAGCGCTTGATAATAACGTTACGTCACGCTGTGGTAAGGGATAGATCGTAAAGACGCTGCAAGTACATCCCTGTAAGCTCGAGCCGCGCCATCCCTGGCGCGGACGCTTTACTCTTCTATCCCCTACCACCGTTATCATTCCGCAAAAAATAATCGTCACAATCTAAGATTATGAATTCACGGTCGGTGATGGTAGTGCCATCTCTGCGGAAAGTAAAACGTTTGCGGAAGTGAGAAATGGCATAAGAGAGAATGCCACACCCGGCAGGATACCGCGTGTGGCTGTGCTAATAGCGTGGCAGGATTAGTCTTGCAGTGCCTTGCTGATTTTCTCGAACAAATCACCGGACAGATTTTCCAACGTCTTCAGTTGCTCCAGCGCCTGACGCATTTGCGCCTGACGTTTAGCATCATAGCGTTTCAGGCGGATCAACGGTTCGATCACCCGAGCCGCGACCTGCGGATTGCGGGTGTTCAGATCGCTCAGAATCTCCGTCAGGAAGCGATAACCACTGCCGTCTTCAGCATGGAAAGCCGACGGATTAGCGGCCGCAAACGCCCCTACCAGCGAACGAAGACGGTTAGGGTTATTCAGGCTAAATGAACGGTGTTGCAGCAACTCACGCACGCGGGTCAGCACATCGGCGGCCGGGCTAGTGGCTTGCAGCACAAACCATTTATCCATAACCAAACCATCCTGATGCCAGCGGTTGTCAAACTGCGTCAGCAATTCATCACGCACTGGCAACTGTGCCTCAACCGCCGCCGACAGCGCGGCCAGCGAATCAGTCATGTTATCCGCCTGACGGAACTGCGCCTGCACCAGTTTATTCGCCTGCGCTTCATCGCTAAATGCCAGATAATGCAGGCAGACGTTGCGCAGCGCACGTTTACCCATATCCGCGTGCTCGATGCGATACTGTGGTGCCTGATTGGCGTGATACACCGCCAGCCACTCATCCGCCATCTCTTTCGCTATTGTGCGCGTCATGCTCTCACGTACAGCGGCGATCGCCGTCGGATCGATGACGTCAAACAGCTCGGCAATCTCATTTTCGCTTGGTAATGTCAGAATCTGAGAGGCCAGCATCGGATCCAGTTTTTCATCCAGCAGTACGCCACGGAAAGCATCGACGACATGCATCGGCACGGAAAGCGGCTGCTTCTGCTGATAACGGGAAACGTTCAGACGGATATAGTTAGCCAACAGGCTCTGTGCTGCATCCCACCGTGAGAACGCATTGCTCGCATGACGCATCAGGAACGTCAGCTGTTCATCGCTCCAGGCATAGTTCAGTTTTACTGGCGCAGAAAACTCACGTAATAAAGAAGGAATCGGACGGCAAGGCACCTGATCGAAAATGAACGTTTGCTCGGATTCGGTGACATTAAGCACCGACGCCAGCAGTTGGCCGTCTTTCTGTAACGGAATCACCTGCCCTTGCGGATCGTACAGTTCGATATCCAGCGGAATGTGCAGCGGCAGTTTGGCTTGTTTATCGGCACCAACGGGCGTCATTTGGCTCACGCTCAGCAGATATTGTTGCGTCTGCGGATCGTAGTCATCACGCACGGTCAGCACCGGCGTACCTGACTGGCTGTACCAACGGCGGAACTGCGTGAGATCGACACCGGAGGCGTCTTCCATTGCCTGCACAAAGTCATCACAGGTTGCCGCACTGCCGTCATGACGCTCAAAATACAGACGAATACCTGCCTGGAAACCGTCTTCACCTAATAAGGTGTGCATCATGCGGATCACTTCCGATCCCTTTTCATAGACCGTCAGCGTGTAGAAGTTATTCATCTCGATCACCTGATCGGGACGAATCGGATGCGACATCGGGCTGGCATCTTCGGCAAACTGCGCGCCGCGCATGACACGCACATTATCAATACGATTCACCGGACGCGATCCCAGATCGGAACTGAACTCCTGATCGCGGAACACCGTCAGCCCTTCTTTCAGGCTAAGCTGGAACCAGTCGCGGCAGGTCACGCGGTTACCCGTCCAGTTGTGGAAATATTCATGGCCGATCACCGCTTCAATGTTCAGATAATCTTTATCCGTCGCAGTTTCTGCCTTGGCCAGCACGTATTTAGAGTTGAATACGTTCAGCCCTTTATTTTCCATCGCCCCCATGTTGAAGAAATCAACAGCAACGATCATATAAATGTCGAGATCGTATTCCAGGCCAAAGCGCTCTTCGTCCCACTTCATCGCATTCTTCAACGAAGTCATCGCCCAGCCGGCACGATCGAGATTGCCACGGTCAACGTACAGCTCCAACGCCACATCACGGCCAGAACGTGTCGTGAAACGATCCTGAAGGACATCAAAATCGCCGGCAACCAGCGCGAACAGGTAGGCCGGTTTCGGGAATGGATCCTGCCACTCAATCCAATGGCGGCCGCCTTCCAGCTCCCCTTGCGCCATGCGGTTGCCGTTAGAGAGTAAATAAGGATAGCGTGCTTTATCCGCCGTAATGCGCGTAGTGAATTTTGCCAGCACATCCGGCCGGTCAAGATAGTAGGTAATATGACGGAAACCTTCGGCCTCACACTGCGTACACAGGGCTTCACCGGATTGATATAGCCCTTCCAGCGCGCTATTGGCGATGGGATTGATTTCCGTTTCGATGCTGAGCGTAAAACGCGCAGGGAGTTGCGTCAGGATCAGGCCATCGTCCTGCTGCTGATAATGTGTCCACGGCTGCCCATCAACGCTCAGCCCGATCAGAACCAGCCCTTCCCCATCCAGCTTCAACGGCGCGCCAGCCTCCCCTTGCAACACCACCTGACTCACGGCTTTTACGCGCGTTTTCTCGGCATGGAGATCGAAATCCAGTGCAATATCGGTAATGGTATAATCCGGCGCACGGTAGTCATGGCGATATTTTATTTGCGGCTGTTGATTCATATAAAGTTTCCACCTCGTCATAAGCATCAAAGATCAAGTCTAAGCCTGTTATCTTAATGTTACCACGACAAAATAATGAGGATAATCATCGTACCGTGGTTCGCGCCCGCACGTCTCGCTATGTTGTCGTAATGTAATAAACGGATAATCAAGGTATACTGGCCGGACATTGCTGATTGTCCCGATGGTGGATATGCATCTTACGAGGATGCTGTAACGCATTATGACTTTGCACACTTCCCCGATTCTACACGCATTGCTGGATACCGACGCCTACAAGCTGCACATGCAACAGGCGGTGTATCATCACTATTATGATGTTGACGTTGCAGCTGAATTTCGCTGCCGCGGTGATGAGTTATTAGGCGTTTACGCCGACGAAATAGCCCATCAGGTCGATCTGATGCGCTTCTTGTCATTAAGTGATGACGAGTTTACCTATCTTTCTTCTCTGCCGTTCTTTAAGCCGGATTACCTGCACTGGCTGCGAGGCTTTCGCTTTAATCCGCGGCAGGTTTCGATCAAGAATAACGCTGGCAAGCTGGATATCCGCATCACCGGACCGTGGCGTGAAGTGATTTTGTGGGAAGTTCCCCTGTTGGCGGTCATCAGTGAAGTCGTGCATCGGCATCGCTCGCCCGACGTCACAACCGAGCAGGCTCTCGCCCGACTCTCCGCCTCGCTGGAGAGCTTCCGCCAAAACAGCGCGGATGTGGATCTCAGTCGCTTCAAGCTGATGGATTTCGGCACGCGTCGGCGTTTCTCTCGTGATGTCCAGCAGACGATTGTGACGGCACTGCAAGCTGATTTCCCTTACCTCATCGGCACCAGTAATTACGATCTGGCACGCCGTTTGGGTATCACACCGGTCGGCACACAGGCGCACGAGTGGTTTCAGGCTCATCAGCAAATCAGCCCAACACTGGCCAACAGCCAGCGCGCCGCACTGCAAATGTGGCTGCATGAATATCCCTCGCATTTAGGCATCGCATTAACCGACTGCATCACCATGGACGCCTTCCTGCGTGATTTCGATTTGCCGTTCGCTGAAGCCTATCAGGGGCTGCGTCACGATTCCGGCGATCCGGTCGATTGGGGAGAGAAAGCCATTGCACATTATCAGCGCCTGAATATCGACCCAATGAGCAAAACGCTGGTCTTCTCCGACAATCTGAATCTGGATAAAGCGCTGACGCTGTACCGTCATTTCGGGCAACGCGTGAATCTGGTGTTTGGTATCGGCACGCGCCTGACATGCGATATCCCCGGCGTGAAACCGCTGAATATCGTCATCAAACTGGTGGAATGCAACGGCAAACCGGTGGCAAAGCTCTCCGATAGCCCGGGTAAAACCATCTGCCAGGATCAGAACTTCGTGTGTGAGTTACGCAAAGCGTTTGACCTGCCTCGTGTGAAAAAGGCCAGTTAAGCTTTCCCATATACCCTAAATAATTCGAGTTTCAGGACAAAACGAGTTCGTTTTGAATAACGCGAAGCGTTAGCCCTTTAGGGCGATGCTCATTTATGAGCATCGTAACGCGGCAAGAGAGGGAATCCCGACGAGCTTACTTAAGTAAGTGATTCGGGTGACTGACAAATCTGCCAGAGGCAGATTTGAACGCTGCTTGCAGCGGCCCCAACGGGGCGAGGTACACGTTAGTGTGCCGAGTAGCGTAGCCAACGCACATGCAACTTGAAGTATGACGGGTATTTGACCAACTTTGCAGCAGATTCACTGTGATACGCGAAAACTTCGCGCCATTCCGGTGATTTCTGCTTGTGTCCTGTTGCATCGCAAGTAACATAGCAAATGGCTCGGATTGGGCCATTTGGCGTTTTAACCACGATATATTTCTTAAACACGATTAATTAAAGAGAGAATTTTATGAGCGTAGTGCCTGTAGTCGATGTACTGCAAGGCCGTGTCGCCGTTGACAGCGAAGTCACCGTGCGCGGCTGGGTACGTACCCGGAGAGATTCTAAAGCCGGTATCTCCTTTATCGCCGTTTATGACGGCTCCTGCTTTAATCCGTTACAGGCTGTCGTTAATAATAATCTCTCCAATTATCAGGATGACGTACTGCGCCTGACCACCGGTTGCTCCGTAGAAATCACCGGTAACGTCGTCGCCTCTCCGGGTGAAGGACAGAGCTTCGAGCTGCAAGCCACCCACGTCAACGTCGTCGGCTGGGTTGACGATCCCGATACTTACCCGATGGCGGCAAAGCGTCACAGTATCGAATACCTGCGTGAAGTGGCGCATTTGCGTCCACGCACCAACCTGATCGGTGCCGTTGCGCGCGTTCGCCATACGCTGGCACAGGCCATTCACCGTTTCTTCCATGAGAACGGCTACTTCTGGGTATCTACCCCGCTGATTACCGCATCCGATACCGAAGGTGCGGGTGAAATGTTCCGCGTTTCTACCCTCGATCTGGAAAATCTGCCGCGTACTGAACAAGGCAAAGTGGATTTCAGCGAAGATTTCTTCGGCAAAGAAGCGTTCCTGACCGTATCTGGCCAGTTGAATGGCGAAACTTACGCCTGTGCGCTGTCCAATGTGTACACCTTTGGCCCAACGTTCCGCGCGGAAAACTCAAACACCAGCCGCCATCTGGCTGAGTTTTGGATGATCGAACCGGAAGTTGCTTTCGCCACGCTGGATGATGTAGCCGGTCTGGCTGAAAACCTGCTGAAATATGTTTTCCAGGCCGTACTGAACGAGCGTGCCGATGATATGGCGTTCTTTGCCGAGCGCGTCGATAAAGAAGCTATCACCCGTCTGGAAAAATTCGTCAGCTCCGATTTCGCTCAGGTGGATTACACCGATGCCGTCGAAATCCTGCTGAACTGCGGAAAACAGTTCGAGAACCCGGTTTACTGGGGTGTTGACCTCTCCTCCGAACATGAGCGTTATCTGGCGGAGCAGCACTTCAAAGCACCGGTTGTGGTTAAAAACTACCCGAAAGACATCAAAGCTTTCTATATGCGTATGAATGACGACGGTAAAACCGTTGCCGCGATGGATGTTCTGGCACCGGGCATCGGTGAAATCATCGGCGGCTCTCAGCGTGAAGAGCGTCTGGCGCAGTTGGATAGCCGTCTGGAAGAGATGGGTCTGAATAAAGAAGACTACTGGTGGTATCGCGATTTACGTCGTTACGGCACCATTCCCCATTCCGGTTTCGGTTTAGGTTTTGAACGACTGATTGCCTATGTTACCGGTGTACAAAATGTGCGCGATGTGATTCCTTTCCCGCGCACACCGAGGAACGCCAGTTTCTAAATAAAAATTTAATATAAGTAAAACAAATATGTAGAAAAGAAGAGTCGGGTTTTCCGGCTCTTTTTTTTTAATTTTTGTTATGTCTCACAAAGTTCCCTGAAATTTACATTTAGACACACATTATTTCCATTTATTACGTGATTACGAAGTTTGTAGCATCTTTAGGGTGGATTAACGGACGTGTGAATGGAAAACTGCGTTCAGACACAGGAAGACACCAAACTTTCAGGAATAGTTCCGTAAAGAATTATTTATGGCAGTGGCAGGTGTCTAAATAACACCAATGAGGGTAATAATGATGAAACGCAACATTCTTGCAGTAGTAATCCCAGCTCTGTTAGTCGCGGGCACCGCCAACGCAGCAGAAGTTTATAACAAAGACGGCAACAAGCTGGATCTGACTGGTAAAGTTACTGCTAAACACCTGTTTTCTGATGACAAGAATAACAATGGTGATGACACCTATGCTCGTCTGGGCTTCAAGGGTGAAACTCAAATCGCGAGTGGCTTGACTGGCTTTGGTCGTTATGAAGCGCAATTTGCGGGCAACAAAGAAGAAGGGCAAAGCACCAGAACGCGTTATGCGTTTGCCGGCCTGAAATTCGCTGATTACGGTTCTTTCGATTATGGCCGTAATCTGGGCATTGCATACGATGGTATCGCTTATACTGACGTTCTTCCTGAATGGGGTGGCGATCAGTCTAACTCCGATAACTTCCTGACTGGCCGTTCTACTGGTGTTGCTACTTACCGTAACGCTAATTTCTTCGGTCTGGTTGATGGTTGGAATTTTGCTGTTCAATACCAAGGTAAAAACGATTCTGATACCTTGAACGAAGGTAACACTCGTAAACTGTCTCGTCAGAATGGCGACGGCTGGGGTATTTCTTCCTCTTACACATCAGATATCGGTTTAGGTGTTGTTGGTTCTTACGCTGCAATTAACCGTACTGCTGATCAAAATGCTACCATTACAGGTAAAGGTAAAAAAGCAGAAGCTTGGGCTACTGGCCTGAAATATGATGCAAACAGCATCTATTTAGCAGCAACATATGGCGAGTACCGCAATGTCAGTTTCATTGAAGATATCCCGGTTACCGGCGGTACAATCGACACATTCGCTGACAAAACTGAAATTTTTGAAGCCGTCGCTCAATACAATTTTGATTTTGGTCTGACACCTTCTCTGGGCTACGTTCAAGCTAAGGCAAAATCATCTAACGGCGCAGCTAGTGTGAATGACTATATCAATAAATATGTTAGCTTGGGTGCAACCTATGCATTCAACAAAAACATGTCTGTTTACACTGAATACGACATCAACCTGATCAAGTCTGACAATGTTTACGGCATCAACGACGACGATAAAGTTGCTCTTGGCCTGACTTACCAGTTCTAAGTTGGCATCGCATAACGTAACGAGTTAATCGTTCGTCTTGCATGAAAAGACAGAGCTTCGGTTCTGTCTTTTTTATTGAGTGCCAGATAACCCTCCTTCGGTGTCCTCACTAGCAATGTTGAAAAACGCTTACCGCGTTTTTTTGGTTCCAGCTTTACGCCACGCTGCGCCAATTATTCTCGTCTAGCCAGTCTTTTATTTCGTCTCTTTCCTCCTCCCTGTTATTTCCCTTTCTTTTTGACATCAACGGTTGGCAAAGCCTTTTACTGACGGTACTCTGAGAATTCTTATTTCATCTCAGTTATGGAACATTCTGGCAATGTTTGAAAATATCTCTGCCGCACCGGCCGATCCTATTCTCGGGCTGACCGATCTTTTCCGCGCCGATGACCGCGCGAATAAAATCAATCTGGGTATTGGTGTCTATAAAGATGAAACCGGCAAAACGCCGGTTCTGACCAGCGTCAAAAAAGCAGAACAGTATCTGCTGGAAAATGAAACCACCAAAAATTATCTGGGCATTGACGGTCTGCCAGCATTCGGTCAGCGCACGCAGGAGCTATTGTTTGGCAAGCAGAACGCCATCATTGCAGACAAACGTGCCCGTACAGCGCAAACCCCAGGCGGAACCGGCGCGTTGCGCGTAGCAGCCGATTTCATTGCCAATCAGACGTCTGCAAAACGCATTTGGATCAGCAACCCAACCTGGCCAAACCACAACAACGTCTTCTCTGCCGTCGGTTTGGAAGTGTGCCAGTATGACTACTACGATGCAGCGAACCACGCGCTGGATTTTGATGGCTTGCTAAACAGCCTGAACGCTGCCCAAGCGGGTGACGTGGTGCTGTTCCACGGCTGTTGCCATAACCCAACCGGTATCGACCCTACCGCTGAGCAATGGGCTACGCTGGCTGAACTGTCAGTAGCGAAAGGCTGGTTGCCGCTGTTTGACTTCGCCTATCAGGGCTTTGCCCGCGGTCTGGAAGAAGATGCTGAAGGCCTGCGACTCTTCGCCGCGCAGCACGATGAGCTGATCGTATGCAGTTCGTACTCTAAAAACTTCGGTTTGTACAATGAGCGCGTCGGTGCCTGTACGCTGGTTGCTGCCGATGCCGCAACGGCAGATAAAGCATTCAGCCAGGTGAAAGCCGCTATTCGCGCAAACTACTCTAACCCTCCGTCACACGGTGCGACCGTTGTAGCGACCATTCTGGGCAACGACGCCCTGAAGACCATTTGGGAGCAGGAATTGACGGCGATGCGTGAGCGCATCCAACGCATGCGTCAGCTGTTCGTGAACACCTTGCAGGAAAAAGGCGCGCAGCAGGATTTCTCCTTCATCATCGACCAGAATGGAATGTTCTCATTCAGCGGTTTGACTAAAGAGCAGGTTCTGCGTCTGCGTGACGAATTCGGCGTTTATGCGGTGAACTCTGGCCGTATCAACGTTGCGGGAATGACGCCGGAAAACATGGCACCGCTCTGCGAAGCGATTGTTGCCGTACTCTGATGCATTTAGCGATCAAAAAAGCCGACACAGTGTGTCGGCTTTTTCATTTCTACCCTCTTACTGATAGAGGGAGCTGAAACTACCAAATCGCGGCATCTTCCCGCAGAAAAGGATTGGTTTTGCGCTCATGTCCTAACGTTGACATCGGGCCGTGCCCTGGAATAAACGTCACATCGTCACCCAGCGGTAGCAGTTTATTTTTGATAGACGCAATCAGCGCCTGATGATTCCCCTGTGGGAAATCGGTACGACCCACGCCGCCATTGAAAATAACATCGCCCACCTGTGCCAGACGCGATTCCGCATCAAAGAAAACAATATGGCCGGGGGTATGACCAGGGCAATGAAAAACTGCCAGCGTTGTCTCTCCCACCGTCACTTCATCCCCTTCCTGTAACCAACGTGATGGCGTCAGCGGTGCACACTCTTCCAGACCAAACATCCGGCTTTGTGCAGGTAACCCTTCCAGCCAGAAGGCATCTTCAATCTGCGGGCCAATAATCGCGACCTGATAGTGTTCAGCCAATTCGGCAGCCGCGCCCACATGATCCAAATGACCGTGCGTTAACAGAATCTGTTTAACCGAAATCCCTGCATCCGCAACGGCACGTTTAATTTTCTCTGCATCACCACCGGGATCGACAATCGCCGCTTCATTCGTTTTTTCACACCATAACAACGTGCAGTTCTGGCTAAATGCCGTCACTGGGACAATTTGATATTTCATATCACTCCATGTTGAATAAACTGAGCGGCTCGCGATGTCTTCGCGAGCCGAATCAAAAAAGTGTAGCGCTGCATAGCGAATTACCAGGTACGGACGGGGCCGGTATCGATGTGAACGAAATCGCTACGTGGGTAGTAGCCCACCCCACCTGCACGCATCTTCATCGCTGCTTTACGAATGTTAGCCAGTTGAACGCCTTCAATATGGAAATCCATCGCCTGCCCTTTCGTGTGGTAACTCTGCTTTGCCACACCCTTGCTATGCGCACGTAATTCATTATTCGTATCTATCGCGCGATAACCGGAAATCAGCTGTACGGGCTTATTGGTGCCCAGCATAACCTGTAAACGATAAAGCTGATCGAAAAGCTGGGGGTCAATCGTTTTGACTTTATTGGCGCGATAATCGCGGAAAAAGTGATTCAGGCGGGAGAGTTCTGATTTGTTATACCGTTTACCATCAAAAAATTCCGTTTTTAGCCGTTCTCCGGTATTCAGATTGTCCAGCGTCAAAATTCGTGGTCGGGGCGTAGATAACGTTGCAAATGCCTGACCGGGAAGCAGTGCGATGCCCAACGCGGCACCACCCAGTGCAAGCCACTTACGGCGATGATTGTCAATGTGATCCATAGAACAAGTACCCTGGCTAAAAAACGGTAATAAGTATAAAAGGGGGCGCAAAACGCACCGCCTTGAACCTTAACTGCCAGAGAAAAGTGAGTCAACCCGCTTTGCTTACGGGTTTGCGGGAGATCGCATCGATCCCCCGCAAAACGATAAAATATCAATACCACTAATGTCCGTATTTTCAATACTTACTGAAGCAACAGCCCGGCTCTGGAGAGCACTTTCGTCCCGGCTCGGGCAGTATCATCATAATTGTAAATATCTGTGCGGAACTGCGGCCTGCCATCTTCCGCTACCCACGCCGTCAGATAATAGAGATTGACTGGAATCCGGTGTTTCATTGAAACAAAGGTGGTATTCCCCTGATCCAAGGTGGAAGAAATACGACTATTATTCCATCCCGCATCCTGCAATAGCATGCTAGCCAATTCCGATGCCTTATTGACCCGAACGCAGCCGGAGCTCAGCGCCCGAATATCACGTTGGAACAGATTGTGATTAGGCGTGTCGTGCAGATAAATGGCTTCCGAATTTGGCATATTGAATTTATAACGTCCCAGAGAGTTATTCGCCCCAGGTGCCTGACGCAGGCGATAAGGGAAGCGCTCTGGTGACACAACTTGCCAATCGATCATTGAGGGATCAATCACTTCTGCATCCTGACTCCAGCCGGACAACACCGTATAACCATGCCGCTGTAGGTAACCGGGGTCGCGCACCACTTTAGGAATGATATCCTGTCGAATCAGCGTCGTCGGGACATTCCACGGCGGATTGACCACCACGTTATACAGCGAGCTGCTCATCAACGGCGTCTTACGCTTAGGTTGCCCAACAATGACACGCGACGATAAACGCTCAGCACCATCCTGATAATAGATCAGCGAATAATTGGGGATATTCACCATAATCCCGGTGTGCACATTATCCGGCAGCAGGCGCAGACGCTGAATATTCAGCGCCAGCAGCGTCGCACGCATTTGCGGGGACACATTGAGCCAATCACGCGTACGCTTACCAATGACGCCGTCGTCCTCCAGCCCTTGCCAATGCTGGAAACGTTTCACCGCCTCAACCAGTTCTCCCGAGTAGAGATCGCCATCCGCCGCATCGCTATAGGCCAGCGGAGCCTGCACGTTCGCTACCGTTGTCGCGGCGGCATTTTCGTTAAACAGCGTAATACTCTCCGTTGACGACAGCATACCGGTACGTTGCAGAATTTCACGCAGTACCGCCAGCTCCCGGCTCTGTTGTTCCGGACGCAGAGACTCCGTCATATTCAGGCTCGGCCACGGACGATTATCCGTCAGCATCGTTTTCAGCGCCTCATGCATTTTGGCGTACTGCGAGTGCTGCGGTGCCAGCGAAACCACATAGGCGGCGCTGGTACCGGATTTAACGGCCTGTTGCCACTGAGACACAATATTGATTGCTGGCGATTGCAAACGATAAGGCACACTGCTGTACAACCAGTCATTGCCGTTGCGTTCGACGCCAGAGACGAACTGCAAATAGCCCAGCATCGCATCGGATAAAACAGCATCACGCGCAAACCCGGTCAATTGCGGATCGGTCAGCCAGGTCACCCACGTGGTGAACTGCGGTTGTACGCCCGCGATCGCTACTTCAGCAAGCTGCTGTTGAAACTGTTGTACCGCGCGGTTATCCGCCCACATCGGTTGCATCTGATGTTGGGCATAAAGCGATGATAAATCAGAGAGATAATGTAACGTCATACCGTGCGGCAGCGCTGACAGAAGCCCTGCACGACTATTTTCGACGGACACCACGCCTGAGCTTTGTGCTAAGCCAGATACCACCGTCGGAGATGCTGCCAGCACCGAAAACGAAGGAGACAGGCTTCCGACCCAAATACAACCCACGCGCAACAGCAGCCTGACCATTTTTCGTTTATGTAACAACAACATCCATTTATCCCCTGTACTTATTAATCACTATACCCGTCATACTTTAAGCTGCTTGTGCGTTGGCCGCCCTTACTCACCCCAGTCACTTACCTGTGTAAGCTCCTGGGGATTCGCTCGGTTGCCGCCTTCACCCAACTCGAATTATTTAGGGTATATGCTTTTACGACAATCCACATTGAACATGGAAATAACAAACCGAATTCGCTCGCACTGGCGTAAGCTCATTTTTTCGTTTCCTATTGTAGAAAACGATAAAGAATGAAAGATGATCGTTTTTTATATAGCGCCCGCTATTCATGGTCGCAACGGTACAATATACAACCGCAAATCCTTCTACAGCCTGCACTCGTTTTATCGTCAGTATATAAAGAGAAAAATATTTTTGCTTCTTCTTCTGGTTATTATCTTACGAGTTTGATGCACCTATTCGCTGGCAGCATTTTCTTTACGTAGGTTTTTATGAAAAAAATAAAGCCGCTTAAAAAAGCGGCTTTATCATTATAGAGGAAAAGTGCTGCCACGTTGGCAACGATAAACGTTATTGCGCTTCACTACGAGGCTTGCTCTTGCGTCTCAGGCGCGTCTGCGCCAAAACCACGCAGCCCGACCACATGGACGTGCTCGTTATTTTGGTAGACTTTACGCACCAACTTATACGTCGTCCCTTTTTCGGGGCTGATATTTTCCGGTGCTGCGATAACCAACTGCATCTCCAGACGATCGCAAAGCTCGAATAGCGTGGCAATCGATTTGGCATCCAGACGTGCCGCCTCATCGAGGAAGAGCAGACGGCATGGAATAATATCTTTACCACGCAGGCGCTTAGACTCTTCTTCCCAGCTCTGCACGACCATGACCAGAATTGACATCCCGGTACCAATCGCTTCCCCGGTAGACAGCGCCCCACTTTCCGCTCGCAGCCAACCATCCGCGCCACGGTTTACCTCAACTTCCATTTCAAGGTAGTTTCGGTAGTCCAGCAGCTCTTCACCGATCGTTTGCGGCGTGCGCTGTCCCATATCAATTTCAGGATTCAGGCGCTGATACAGTTTTGCCAACGCTTCCGAGAAGGTCAGGCGATTGCTGTTAAACAGATCCTGATGCATTTCCTGCTGTTCGGACAACACATTAAGCAGCGTAGTATGCGTTTCCCGCACGTTGACGTTGAGACGAACACTCTTCACCTGACCAAACGCCACCGCTTGCAGCCCCTGATTCAGCATCCGAATGCGGTTCTGCTCACGCTGGATCGTTTTACGGATGATGTTTGCCACGCTGCGTGAGCTGATTGCCAGCATCTGCTCACGCGCCGTCAGCTCTTCAGTCAGACGATTAAGTTCAATCTCCATCTGCTCAATCGCTTCTACCGGATCATCAGTGCGGATAATATCCTGACGGATACGCTCGCGCAGATGCTGGTAAACGGCAATGTAGAACTGGATTTTGCGCTCTGGTCGCTTCGGATCTTCCGAAAGCCGCAGCACATCACGCAGATGTTCGTTATCCGCCACCGCCAGACGCAGCGCACCCAGCGCCTTATCCGACATGGAACGTAATTCATCGCCTTCCATATACGCCAACTCGCGGCGGTGTAGGCGGCGTTCGACGCCGTTATCTTTCACCAAACGCATGACCGCACACCAACCGGCTTTCGCGGTGACAACCTGCTCGCGCATCTGGTGATAATCACGCTCCAGCTTGCGCAGTTTCTTCTGCAAGCTGTCCATTTCGGCTTCACAGAACGTAATCTGTTTTTCCAACTGGTTACGCCGCGAACGGTTAGTGCTTAATGCCGCATGCAGTTCATCACGGCGCTGGCGGGCACGTTCTTCGGCGTCGGCATCCGCACGTACGCCGATATCCTGAAGCTCTTGCGTCAGCTCCTTCAGCATATCCTGCTTGGCATCGTAAGAACTTTTCAGCGACGCCTGAACCTGGCTGTACTGCGTCAGCTGTGCCTGATGCTGGCGGAGCTGTTCGCGCGCTTTTGTCCGTTCCGCCTCAGCCAGTTCCAGACGATGGCGCAGTTTGTCATTCAGGCCGGCATTTTCACCCAGCATGCCAGCCGAATCGGCATAGCTGAAATGCGCACGACGCTGTACCACTTCAGTCAGCGCAAATGCCTGCTGTTTTGCCTGCCGCTGTGCGTTCTGTGCCAGAGTATAATCTTCCTGCAACTGCTCATGCTGCTGCGGGTCGCTTTGTAAGACAGAAACCAGCGGTTCCAGCTTAGCCAGCGTCGCCCCATGCTGTTGAATGAACCGGGCAGATTCTTCGGTTTCATCCAGCTCGGCACGAATCTCTTCCACGCGATCCTGCAACGTCTCGTCGCAAAGCAAGCTAATACGCGGAATCAGTTTATTCAGCTGTGCGCTGGCCTCTTTCGCTTGATCATACTGCTGGCGCTGCTGCTGGTTCTCGCCGTCAAAGTTGGCAATGGCGCGATCCAGCTCGCCGCGGCGGGAACTGAGCGTACGAATTTCCGCTTCGGGATCTTCATCAAAAACGACAGCCAGATGCGTACCGATGAAACGGCTGAAGGACTGGTGCAAGCGCTGCGTTTTCTGCACGTCAAACGACAGCGTCGCATACTGTTCGGCCAGTGCTTCTCGCTCATCACGCAGGCTTTCCAGGCGCATTTCTCGCGCGGCGCGGCCAAACAGCGGCACTTCCGGGAAGCGCGAGTAACGCCATTGGCGCTCCGCGACTTTTACCACCACGGCACGTTCCAATTCTTCAACGGCAAACACGCTGTCATCAAACGACTGCGGGTCGCCTTCGATCAGATACAGATCTTCCGGGCAGTCTTCCAGGCCAGCAAGCTGTTCACGTACTAGCGAGAGATCGGCGACCACAATGGCATGGCGAGAGGGGCCATAAAGCGCCGAGAAGTACGGCGCATCATCCAACGTGACATCATCATAAATTTCAGACAGCAGCACCCCACCAAAGCGTTCCGCCAGCGCATTCAGGCGCGGATCTTCGGAACCACCGGGCTGGCTCAGCCGCTCAATCTGCGCTTCAATTTGCCGTTTGCGGGTAGCGATGTCATCACGCTCAACCGTAGTTTCACGTTCACGCTCCAGCAACTGCTGCATGAATTCCGTCACCTGACGGCTATCTTCAAACGTTTCGCCGCTTTGCTCGCTCAGTTGCGTCAGCATTTCCTGTGCCGCCAGCCAGACTGGCGCACGTACCGTCAATTTCTGAATGCGCTGCTGGATTTGCTCCAGTTCCTGACGCAGCGCCATGCGGCGCTCACCCGCTTCCGCCACCAGTGATGACAGGGTTTCAATGCGGGCATCAAGCTCTTGCTGGAGTGATTCCAGCTCTTCCGGTTGATAATCCTGACCGTTACGTTTGCTGAAATCCTGCAATAGCCGCTCAGCATCCTGTTGTTCACGCAGGCGTTGCTCCAGCTCAGACAGTCGCATCCGCAGCGGCTGTACCCGCTCCGCCTGATAACGTTGCGAAGAACTGTCGCGCAGCAAATCGCGCGCGACCTGCCACGCCTCGTTGCGATTAACGGCACCGGCAATCTTGCTAACCAGCTGATAGGCTTGCTCAAACTGGCCGTGCGCCGCATCCGCCACACTCAGTTTCTGCTCCAGCATCAGCAGAATTTCTGTCGCTTCCTGCTCTTTCGCCTGATAGCTATCCAGCCATTCGTCCGCGTTATCCGCCGTTAAATCCGGCAACTGGCACAGCGTGCGGGCGCGTTCCAACGCCTGCTGTGCCTGCTGGTACTGAATAGCACGGGTTTGCTGTACGTCCAGCGCCTGCTGATAATCGGCAAGCTGGCTTTTCAGCTCATCCACTTCCAGCTCGGCAGCATCGGCACGCTCTTCGTTCTCCGCCTGCTGCTCTCGCGCCTCTTCCACCACCTCGTTCTGCTCTTCAAGGCGGTAGCTCAATTCTTCCAGATCGGCGTTATAACGCTCGATTTTTTCCTGTTGGCGCATCGCGGTTTGCACCAGATTCAGGTGGTCGCTGGCCGCCTGATAATCCGTTTCCAGATCGCCTTCCGCACCGCTCTGTTCCGCCAGTTCCCGCGCCATTTCCACATGACGATACTGTTCGCTCGACAGTTGCTTACGGCTGGAGAACAGATCGCGGCGCAATTCCAGCGCGCCATCCAGATGAATACGACGCTCATTGGCGTGCCGCATGTAGTCAGCGGCAACATAGGACGTCGCTTCAGAGATCAGGTGTTTAAACAGATCGCGATCGGACTGGGTGACGCGAATCGCTTCCAGCGTCATGCGGTTTTCACGCAGCGCGGCTTCCATATCCTGAAACGCTTTACGCACGCCGCTGTTTTCCGGCAGCAGGTAGTCACGCAGCGAGCGAGTAATCGCGCTGGAGATCCCACCGTACAACGAGGCTTCGATCAGGCGATAGAACTTGCTGCGATCGGAAGCAGAACGCAGGCGACGCGGCACCACGCCTAAATCGAACATCAGCGAGTGATAGTCGGTAATGGAGTTAAACTGTTTGAACTGAACGCCTTCCATCTCCTCGACGCGATCTTTCAGCTCTTGCAATGACAGCACGCGCGCCTGACGATCGCCGACTACCTGCGTCAGAATTTGTGTCGGCTGTATCGCCGTCGGTAATCCCTGAATGGTGAAAGGTTTGATATCGACTTTGCGGTCACGCCCCGCAACCTGCTGGAGGCGAACCCCAACCAGTACGCGTTGATGGCGCGAGTTAACGACATCCAGCGTCGAGTAGCAGACGCCCGCACGCAATTTACCGTGCAGACCTTTATCGCGTGAGCCGCTGGTGGCACCGGCTTCGGTGGTGTTTCTGAAGTGCAGCAGCGTCAGGTCAGGGATCAGCGCCGTAATAAAGGCGGCCATCGTGGTGGATTTCCCGGCACCGTTACCACCGGATAGCGTGGTAACCAGTTCATCCAGATCGAAGGTGCGGGCGAAAAAGCCGTTCCAGTTGACCAGCGTTAGTGAGCGAAATTTACCGCGTTCAATCATTCCTGTTCATCCTCAACACAGAACCTACCCCAATAGGAATGGGATACGCTCTTATTCATCCTCGCCCGTTTCTGGCGCGGTATCATCGGTGCGATCGTTATCGTCGCTGTCATCTTTCAGCGACAAACTACCTTCAACAGGCATCGCTTCACCATCACGAATCATGCGCAACTGCGCTTCGCGGGCATCATCGCCGCTGCGTACATCAGCGCCGAAGCGGAACACCGACTCGGTAATTCTGAATTTGCTGCTGTCATTGCCCATAAAGTAGATCATGCCTAGCCGACGTAAACGGTTCAGCGAGGTTCTGACTTTTTCCTGTAGCTTTTGGCGATCCAGATCGGAACCGGTAGAGCGCTGGTTAACCAGCTTCAACAGCTTGCTTTCATCTGCCAGACTCAGCAGCTCTTCATACAGTTCCTGCTGGCTGAAAATGCCTTCGTGCGCTAACCGCTCTGGGCTAAGGTAGAGATAGCAGAGAATTTTCCCTACCATCATATCCAGCTCGGACAGCACCGAACGCGAGATCAGCGTAGTGGAACGCGGACGCAGATAGAAAAAACCTTCCGGCGCGCGAATCAGCTCCACGTTGTAGCGGCTGTAGAATTCCTCCAGCACTTCCTGGAAATCCATCAGAAAGACGTGGTTCTCCAGCTCTTCAATGCCAATATGACGCCCGGCGCGCAATTGGCTGTCCAGCGCAGGAAAGAGGTTATTCGACAGCGCGGTTGCCAGCTTCACTGGCATAAATTGTTCAATATTTGTCGATGACATGGGCCTGCACCTTGGCTCCGTAATCATTGATTGCCCGCCACAATGCAGGTAATCCGGTGAAATCAGCTTCGGCTACGCCCAGGCGTACTGCCTGGTCGACCACGATTCGGGCAACATCAAAATGCCGCGAGCGAGGATGCTGCGCGAGGTATTCACGCATCACTTCCCCCAAATCCAGCGGAATCTGTTGCGCTTTATATTTATGCAGCGCCTGCTCAACCAGCGCGATCAGTTGCTCGCGCATTTCACTAAACTCTTCATATTCCAGCTCCGGCGGCAGTTCACCGGTGACTTCTTCACTACGCAGCGTCAGTTCTTCGTCACGCATATCCAACAGACGATCCGCATTGGCGAACGTCAGCGCCCAGGGGCTATCAAAATAGCTCTGCACCGACTGACGCAGGCGTTGAGCAAAGACGCGGTTTTTATCCATATCAATCGCGGTACGGATAAACTTATGTACGTGGCGGTCATAACCAATCCACAGATCTATCGTCTGCTGTCCCCAGCTCACAATGCGATCGAGTTTGTTTTGCAAGTCGAACACCAGCTTGTCGACAAACTCCAGGTTATGCTGATTATTCATAATCGCATCCTGAATGCTCAACAGGCTCGCCTGCAACTTGTCACCAGCGGCTTCCAGCGTGTCCTGCAATTCACGCAGCGTAGACGACGTTTCCGTCAGCAGTTGTTCACAGCTGCTGATCGCTGCCCGCCAGTCCTGATTTAACAGCGCCGCGATATCGTCTTTCACGCCCTGCTGCTGCTCATCCATTACGCGCTGTGACAGGTCGATACTGTCAAAAATTTCAGCTACGGAATATTTCAGCGGCGCAAACACGTTGCGATGCCAGTGAAACTCATCGCCGCCTTCTTCCGCCGCATCGGCCGCTCGACTCAACTCCTGCGCAACAATAGAGAGCTGCATGGAAAGCCGTAGCGTCGAGAACTCACGCTGCCGAATGTAATAATCGGTAATGCCGATCCCCAGCGGCGTCAGACGATAAATCGCATTACCTTCCGCCTGTTCGCTGGTAAAGCGGTTCAGCAACCGTTGGCGTACCAGATCGTTAATCGCGTTATTGGCGCGGATAGTAATGGTTTCGTTCGTCTGATCAAATCCCTGACTCACATGGCGGAAGGCATCAATCAGCTCCCCTTCACTCATTTCACCATCCATGCGTTCGCCGTTAAGCGTGGCGATCGCCATCAAAAACGCCAGACGTTCAGTAGGGAGGGAAATGGAGAAATCGTTTTTTCGTGCCCAGGCGACCAGTTCGGGTACAGTCTGGGAAAAATCACTCATAATGCATCCTTCAAATGGGGTTTATGCGCCATGACATGGATATAACGGCCCAAACTCACAAAAGGCTCTTGCCGACAATACCGCTGCTCGAGCTCCAGAATGTCGTCAAATTTATCAATTTGCTGCTGCTTATTCTGTAGGTAGTCATGAAACACACGCACGCCAGTTTTTCCGCTAATGGTCAGCCCCATTTCATCAAGCCAGCCGTACACGGCTTGCGGATCCAGCGGGTGATCTGGCGATAGCGAGCGCCGTTTGTTCTTCGGCATTCCGGCCTGAACATAATCAAAATTGCCCAGCACCATGTTACGCATCAACAGCCCATGATGGTTATAAAACATCAAAGACAGCGCGCCACCCGGCGACAGGCAATCATACAATATTTTCAGCATCTGCTGCGGTTGCGCAACCCACTCCAGCACCGCGTGGAACAATATCAGATCGGCAGGGCTTTCCATATATTGCGCGATATCCTGTGCGGCACACTGCACAAAACGCATATTATGGTCGACGCCCTGCGCCGCTGCCGCACTTTTGGCGCGCTGAATCATCTCATCGGAAACATCGCACAACAATACCTGATGTCCTAAAGCCGCCAGCCGACACGCCATTTGACCTTCACCGCCTCCCGCATCAAGGATGCGTAATGGTCGTGCTGGAAGCTGGGTCAAAAGATCGCTAAGATCCTGCCACAATACCGCCAGCCGAAGTTTCCCCTTCGTTGTGCCATAGATATTCTGAGCAAATTTTTCGGCGATATCGTTAAAATTGCGATCCTGCATCAGTCATTGTTCCGCATCATATAAACGGGGCTTTCGTGCAGCACATGTCTGCACGATGCGATTTTTCCAGCCTGCCATTTTGGCACAGGCTGGCTTAGAATAAATGGCCTTACCGCATGATATCTTCCCGGATGCGGTTTTTTCACTCAAAAGGAATGCAATTTTATGCTTTTCGCACTCAAAAAGTTCGTCGGCGGCCTTCTGCAGCCTCTGCCATTGCTCTTGCTTCTGATGGGTGTTGGCCTGCTGCTGCTCTGGTTTACCCAACGGCAGCGTACGGGAAGAACGATAATACTCGTCAGTTGGCTGGCGCTGATTCTGCTCAGCCTGCAACCTGTCGCCGATAGGCTGTTGCTACCACTGGAATCACACTATCCAACCTGGCGGCAAACGCCGCAAGCGAGCAAAGCCGACTATATCGTCGTGCTAGGCGGGGGGTATACCTATAACGCGGAATGGGCGCCCAGTTCCAACCTTATCAGCAATAGCCTCCCGCGCGTAACGGAAGGCGTTCGCCTGTATCATGCCAACCCCGGCGCAAAATTGATTTTTACCGGTGGGGCGGCGCAGGGCAACCCTGTCAGCAGTGCGAAAACCGCGGCGCTGGTAGCTGAAAGTCTGGGGATTCCGCAGCAGGACATCATTATTCTGGATACGCCAAGGGATACGGAAGAAGAAGCGGCGGAAACCGCGAAGATTGTTGGCGATCGCCCTTTCTTGCTGGTGACCTCGGCCAACCACCTGCCTCGCGCCATACGATTCTTCCAGGCTCAGGGGCTTGCGCCCATTCCGGCTCCGGCGAATCAGATGGCGATCACGTCCGCGCTCAACCCGTGGGAGAAGATTTTTCCATCCGCGTATTATTTATCGCACAGCGAACGCGCCTGGTATGAAACGCTGGGTCGCCTATGGCAATCGCTGAAAGGAACGTCAATACCACCGCACAACGCCGAACAACCGCAGGCTCATTCCAGCCAAGGGGACAGCTCACGGGAAGCCACATCAAAGAGCTGACGGTCTAGTTGCCCCGTGTGGATATAGCGGGCCACGGCTTCCCAGATAGCATACAACCAGCGCCGGTAGACAAAGGATTCCGCTACCGGTGCCTGTTTCAGATAGTGATACAGTAACTGTTCTGGCATGCCAGATTCACAAAGCCGGAAGAGTTCATACTCTCTCGGTGCCCACAACATCATGCCCGGATTAATCATCGCCAACAGTTGATCGCTACGCGCATCCTTCAACATACTGCGCAGTGAAAGATTACCGTGTACCAGCACACAGCCATCCTCGAAATCTTCAAACAGCATCGCCAGACATTGACGAGAGCGATAAAGCACGCTTCGATCCTGTTGCGTCAACTGTGGCGCACTGACATTCAGCAATGTCGACCACAGGACTTCCACACGCTGTTGATACCAGCTCACCCAATCGTTGTCCTGTGTGCTATCGACAGAACCGACGCAACCATGACTATCAATGCGGTGCCAGGCCAATACGCTCTCAACAATTTGCTCCATCAACAACGTCCAGCGCTGACCGCTTCTTGGTGGCGCCTCCACCGACACGCCGCGTAAGCGCTCAATTAGCAACAGTTCCCGATAAGGCTGCTGTTGCGTCAACACCAGCCCGTAAACGGTGGGTAAACGGACATCCCCCTCACGCGCCAGCATCGAGAGTTTGTAGGCCTCCTGCTGCGCTACCCCCTGGCAAATATAGCTCTTAGCCAACAAAGGGATGGCGTTACCTTCTTTATCATATAAGGCATACAGGTCCGCATAGGGCTGTTCGCTTATGCACTCAAGCCGGCTGAGGCTTTCCCCCAACACCGTACTGAGCTCCGATTTCAACTGTTCCATAAACAGCTATACCTCCGTTGAGTCAAATGACTCCACCCACCATGATGCGGCGAGCAGAAGACAAATACTTCAACGTAGATCAAATAAAAGGGGATCAATGACGGTAGAGAACGCGCCCTGCCGGAGTTGTTGCAGCGATGTTCTCTGCTGACGAGCAGAGAACATCGTGAGTGACAGCCTAGTGAATTAACACACCGCCATTATTCGCGTTCAAAAGCGCCCAGATCGGGCGCTGAACCTTTGTAAGGCAGTTTGACATCTCCACCCTTGTTGATCAGCGCGCTACCCGCTGCAAGATGCAGGCTTTTCAATACTGGTAAGCTGCCATCTGCCTGACGCGGCGCATCCCACCCGGTTACGGCAACGCTCTCGAAATCTGAATCCGATACCGCAATTTTCAGATCCCATGAGTTATAGCGCATATTCGCGCCATCGGAAAACGACAGGTCTTTACCCCCATGAGACACGTTATTGCGCAGCGTACCCAACCCAATCGCTTTCCCGTTTGCATCAATACCGCGGATATTAAAGTTAGGGTTATTTTTATAGCCGGTGTTATTAAAGAAATCGTTCGCTACCGGATGGTGATTGGCATAAAAACCGGCCGCTTTATTTAAAAACGCAACCGAGTTACGTACGGTATGTTTCACCGCATTTGCCACATAAACGCCACCGTAGCCACCGATTTTAAAACCATTACCATTACCTGCTGGCAGCGACTGCGTCGTCCCTGGCAAATAACCGTGTGACCAGGCCCAGGAGTTTTCAATCAGCACTGGAGAATAAGCATTAATTAAATCGAAGCCATCATCCGAGTTTGACCATGCACGGCAACCGCGGAAAATATTACCTGGTTGATTAGCCGGAATATGCGCACCAAATCCATCTCCACTTTGGCCTGCACCATTCGATGTCAGCGGATCGTAATTATGGTGAGAGTCGCTATTCAATACCAGATTGTATCCCCCACGCTGGATAAACAAACCCGTCCCCATAATATGGTGAATATTTAACTGCTCGAATATATTATTGCTACCCCGTATCCATACCCCCCAGGATTCATGGTTAAGGTTATTCCGCTGCGGAACACCGGTTATTTCCAGTCCTTTCAGAGAGATCCAATCTGCCACAACGTTGAAGCCTTTGACGCGGCAATCATCCTGCATCTGGCTGAAATCAAACACGGGCACTTCGCCACTGTATGCCCAATACTCAATGCGCTTCCCTTCAGTACCGCTCTTATTCAGCGTAATCGCGTTCACCACATCCGTACGCGTGGCACAAACGTTTAGCCCCTTGGTAAACTCGTATTTACCGCCACGGATCCACAGACGATCGCCGGGAGTTAATGTTTTCTGCGCACGATCGATGGTTTTCCAGGGGGAGCTTTTACTGCCATTATTTGCGTCATCGCCGTTGGGCGCCATGTAATACACCGCCGCGCTGCTGCTCGCCGCAGCCCCCATCAGCATACCGCCGAGAAAAATTTTTGCGATATAACGTTTAGCATTCATATCATTACCGTCCTTAGTTGAAATAACAAAAACACCATGCAAAAAACATGGCGAATTGATAGTAGCATTTAACTATGAAAATAAAAGTTCCACTCGCTATTCATCAATTCGGAAGGGAAATAAATCACCCGTGAAATATGAAAGCGATACAATTTGAGAATTTTTAAGAATACTTATCTAAATAAGTGCTAAATAATTTAAAATATAATATGTCGTATAAAGAAAAAACGTCATGGAGAAAATCCATTCCGGTAAGAATAGATTCCCCATGACGTATTCATCGCAGCATAGCGTGATAGATCTTACTGATTCGCCATGACGTGACGCACGCGAGCCAGATCTTCTGGCGTATCAACGCCGACGCTCGGCACCGCTTTCGCAACCGCAACGTGAATCTTCTCGCCGTACCACAGCACTCGCAGTTGCTCCAGTAATTCGATTTGCTCCAGTTGGCTCGGTGCCCAACTGACATAACGGCGCACAAAACCTGCACGGTAGGCATAAATGCCGATATGACGCAGGAAATGATCGCCAATAGTTTCTTTAGACTGAGCAAAACGCTCTCTGTCCCAAGGGATCGTTGCTCGGGAAAAATACAGCGCGTATCCCTCAGCATCGGTAACCACTTTCACTGCATTCGGGTTGAATGCTTCTTCGCTGGTTTCAATCGGCACCGCCAGCGTTGCCATTCCTGCTTTACTGGCTGCAAGGTCCTCGGCCACCTGGCGAATGATCACGGAAGGAATGAGTGGTTCATCGCCTTGAACGTTAACGATGATGTCATCGTCGGTAAAACCATAGCGCTCGATGACTTCAGCCAGACGCTCTGTACCGGAATTATGATCGGCGCGGGTCAGGCACACTTCACCGCCCGCTTGCTGCACAGCCGTTTCAACATCCGGATGGTCAGTGGCGACAATAACGCGCTGCGCCCCCGATTCCAACGCTCGCTCCATCACATGGACGACCATCGGTTTGCCGTTGATGTCTGCCAGCGGCTTACCAGGCAGGCGGCTTGACGCAAAACGCGCAGGAATGATCACGGTAAAGGTCATTGTGTTATCTCATCAGCGCCGAGTTTACGCGCCTCATTTTCCAGCAACACAGGGATGCCATCACGAACCGGATAGGCCAAACCATCGACCTTGCATATCAACTCCAGTTTCTCTTTATTAAAATACAACCGACCATTACAAACAGGACAGGCAACAATCTCAAGTAAACGGTGATCCATGCTTCCTCCATCTTTGGCCGATCGATGATCGGCATGTTCTTTCTCGCTATGGCAGCGATCTACCAGGGCGATATCTTTAAGAGATATCTAAAAACGTGGTACGGCGACTTACGTTCCGCGACCAGAACGCTGCTTAAGCACGTTTTCCAATTTATCGAGCAACTGCGTGCCGTGGGGCTCAGCGAGCACGGCATCGACTGGCAGATACCACCAGTTACCCTGAGCGAACGCCTTACATTTCACGGCGTCTTTTTCCGTCATTATCAACGGCTGTGTCGCATCCTGAGTCAGCGATTCGAGCTGTTCTGGCTGATACGATTGATGGTCAGCAAAGGCAATTTCACGTGCAATGCTGACGCCAGCCTCACGCAGCGTAGCAAAAAAACGCGGGGGATGTCCGATACCCGCCATCGCGACCACATCCTGTAACTGACTCAGCGGTCGGAACTCACCAGAAAGTAAGTTAACCGCCATACCTGCGGTTAATGTCATGCCTATCTCGTTTGTTCGCGGCGTACCGCCGTTAACAATGACAGCATCCACTGAGGCCAGACGGCTTTCTCTTTCCCGCATTGGACCTGCGGGCAGCCACCATCCGTTGCCAAAGCGACGCACACCATCAATCACAACCAGCTCAATATCTCTTTCCAACGCATAGTGCTGTAATCCATCGTCGGTGATCACGACATCTAGCGTGTGCTGTGCCAATAATGCACTCACAGCCTCCCGACGACGAGGGGCAACCGCAACAGGCGCGCCAGTACGTTGAAAAATCAGCACTGGCTCATCGCCTGCCTGCGCCGTCGCCACCGACTCATCCAGTAACAGAGGATAGCGTTCAGCTTTGCCACCGTAACCGCGTGACACCACGCCGACCCGATAACCTCTGCGCTGTAGGTGCTCGACAAGCCAAATGACCACAGGAGTCTTTCCATTGCCGCCTGCCGTCAGATTTCCGACAACCACGACAGGAACAGGTGCTCGCCAGCTTTTATGCCACCCGAACTGATAGCTCTGGCGGATCAGAAACGTGACGAATCCGTATAGCCACGAAAGCGGCAGCAACAACCAGTAAAGCCGCGAGCGACCAGACCAGATACGTTCAATCATTCGCCAAACTGCATTCTGTGTAGCTGCGCATAAGCACCGTTTGCCGCCAGTAATGCAACATGGTTACCACGCTCAATGATTCTGCCATCTTCAACCACCAGAATTTCATCCGCTTTTTCAATCGTGGAAAGGCGGTGTGCAATCACCAGAGCAGTACGATCTTTTTGCAGTTCGTCTAATGCCGCCTGAATCGCGCGTTCCGATTCCGTGTCCAACGCAGAGGTGGCCTCATCCAATATCAGGATCGGGCTGTCGCGCAACAGCGCACGGGCAATCGCAATACGCTGCCGCTGTCCGCCAGAAAGCATTACACCATTTTCACCAATCACCGTATCCAGACCATGTTCCATCTTGTTGATGAAATCCATCGCATGCGCCATTTTCGCCGCGCGCTCAATTTCCTCACGGCTATAGTGCTCATTGCGAGCATAGGCGATATTGTTCGCTATCGTATCGTTAAACAAATGCACGTTTTGAGAAACCAGTGCCACCTGGTTACGCAAGGAGGACAGGCGATACTCGCGTAAATCGTGGCCATCAAGCAGAATTTCACCTGATTGAATGTCGTAAAAACGTGTAATCAAACTGGCAATCGTTGATTTACCCGAACCGGAACGCCCCACCAACGCCACCGTTTTACCTACGGGGATATGCAGATTGATATTGTTCAGCGCCAGGTTTTCTCTGCCCGGATAAGCGAAATTCACCTGACGGAATTCGAGTTCCCCTTTCGCTCGTTCGATTTCACGTTTACCCGTATCGCGCTCCAGTTCCATGTCAAGAATCGCAAACAACGTCTGGCATGCCGCCATCCCACGTTGGAACTGCGCATTCACGTTGGTCAGTGATTTTAACGGGCGCATCAGCGCGATCATGGAAGAGAACACCACCGTGATCGTCCCGGCAGTCAACGTTTCCATCACGCTAGGGAAGCTGGCGGCATACAGTACAAATGCTAACGCCAGCGAAGCGATTAGCTGGATGATAGGATCGGAAATCGATGAAGCGGATACCATTTTCATGCCCTGCTGGCGCATCCGGTTACTGACCTGATCAAAACGCTTGGTTTCAACTTCCTGACCGCCAAACATCAGCACTTCTTTATGGCCTTTCAACATTTGCTCGGTGCTGGTGGTGACGTGCCCCATCGTGTCCTGCATGTTCTTACTAATATTTCTGAAGCGTTTGGACACCATGCGCATGGCGATAGATACGATCGGCGCAATCACAATCAGAATGATGGACAACTGCCAACTGTAATAGAACATCAGAACAAACAGCCCGATAATCGAGGCACCTTCCCTGACGACGGTAATCAATGCACCAGATGACGACGCAGCAACCTGCTCTGAGTCGTAGGTAATACGGGAAAGCAGCGTTCCGGTTGACTGCTGGTCAAAGAACGCAACTGGCATCCCCATAATATGGGAGAAGAGACGGCGACGCATATTCATCACCACCTTGCCTGAAACCCAGGCGACGCAGTAGCTGGACACGAAGCCCGAGGCCCCTCTTACTAACATCAAACCAATGACGACCAGTGGCATCCAGAGCAATACAGAACGTTCCGCTTTACCAAATCCTTCATCCAGTAAGGGCTTAAGCAGGGAGAGCATCAAGGTATCGCCGGCTGCGTTAATGATGAGTGCAATTGCAGCAGCAGCAAGCCCTGCCTTAAAAGGAGAGATCATCGGCCATAGGCGGCGAAAGGTCTGCCAGGTGGAGAGATCTTTATCATTCAGCATGTAGTAAACCTGAAACGGGAAGAAATAGCCGACCATTTTACTCATTATACCGCCCTACGCCAAACCACTGATGATACCAACGAGGCGATATGTGATCCCTGAACCGCAGAATGTGCCATGAATCGCTGAAAAAACGTGCACTTAGCTGACCAAATGACGCAGTATCAAACCATGAGTAACCATATTGCTGGTATCGTTCAACAATCTTTACTGAAGGCAGCCGCCACGGGTTATAGCGTGCCGCCGAGGCGATAACGAACTCGGCATTCACCGCACGAATGAAGGGAGGGGAGGAGGATGTCTTACTGCCATGATGAGGGATTTGTAACAAATTCGCACGCAGCGCGCTACGCTCTAGCTGAATCAATGCCCTTTCCGCATCCGATTCCAGGTCGCCCGTTAATAAAACACGATGTTTACCATCATCAACGCGGATCACACAGGAGTCGTTGTTTTCCGCTCGTTCAACGAGCGCTAGCGGCCACAGCACGGTAAACGTCAGATCCTGCCAGCGCCAACGCTCACCGCGTAGACAAGGACGATGATTCATCGCGTTGGTGGCGCTATATATCGTTGCTTCAGGGTAGGCTGTCTGTAGCGTCTCCAGCCCCCCGATATGATCCATATGACTATGGCTCAGGATAATGCTTTCTACGTCGACTCCCCGCCAGCGTAGGTAAGGCAAAATTTCTCGCGTCGCCATATCGCCCCCTTCCCAGCGATTTCCCGTATCGTACAGCACCGCCTTTCCACGTTGCTCAATCACGATGGCCAGGCCGTGGCCGACATCCAACATGTCCACACGCCAATCCGGTTCATCGCTCTTTATACGGAAAGCGAGTAAAACCAGAATCAGCACGCCGACACTCATCGGATACATTCGCCACCAGCGAAAACGCCATATGACAACCGCCCCCCATCCCGCGACGCTCCCTAGCAGCAGCGATGCATCGAGGTATACCCAACCCGTTTGCAGATACGTCAGCGGTGCGAACACCACTCGCAGCGAAACATCCGCCAGCCACCAGAGCATGCCGCTCAGCGGCGCAGATGCCATCGTGCTCAACGCCAGCAAAATAAGCGGCGTTGTCACGAAAGACACTAAAGGCACCGCCCATAAGTTGGCTGGCAGAGAGGTGATGCTAAAGCCGTGGAAAATATGAAGCTGCAAGGGCATCAATAGTAGAGTGATTCCCGTTTGCAGATGAACCCAACGTAGCCAGAACCATCGGTGCCGCGTCTGTAATCGATGAGGAAGCGGCGCCCACTGAAACCAGAAAATGAGCGATGCCACCGCGAGACAGGATAGCCAGAAGCTGTCTGACAGCACGCTTAACGGATCGCTGACCAGAATCAGCGCAACGCACCATAGCCAGACCTGCCAGGCTGAGCAGTTAACGCCCCAGATTTTCAGGCAGAGCCATACGCTAAGCGCCAGCGCCGATCGCACCGCCGGAGGGTTCCCCCCAGCCAGCCAGACATATCCCCAGGCAACTACGACACTCGCGATCAATGGGAAACGATAGCCAATCCACTGCACGGGAAAGCCATACTGCAACGCCCGCGCCATTCCCCATCCAACCAGCCCCGCAAGCACAATATGCAGACCGGAGATCGCCATCAGGTGCATCGTACCGGTATTCTGAAGGAGCGCCTTGAGCTCTGAGCTAACCGTTTTCATCTCGCCAAACGTCAGCGCCAGCAAAATAGAACGCCACGCTAACCCCTGTAGTTGCTGTTCCGCCTGAGTGATCGTGCGCTGGCGGAAATCACAGCGGCTATCAGCGACCTTTGCCGCGAGTACACGGCCTGATAACGGTTGTCGTTTGGCTATCGCCCAGCGCTGGCTATCAAAGCCGCCTTCATTTAGCCGGCTATGGATAGGACGAAAACTGGCGGTTATCGCCCAGCGTTGACCACCGCACCAGTTTTCCATCGCCGATGACAGGGTCAGTTGAGCATATAGCGGTGGGAAGATTCGCCGCTGATTGATCTCTTCCAGCCGAACCGTGAGCCCATCATCAGCGTGTTCACTGAACCGTATGCTGCTTACTGTCACGACAGCATTAACGGAATCCTGCGTGAAGCGATCGATTTGTAGTAATAAGGTTTGAGCATTCAACGCTGCCCAACAAAAACTCACGGCAACAAGGGCGACAAACCGTGCCCTTGTTTGACCAGATCCGCCCAGCGCCACACAGGTCGATAGCCCAACGCCCCACCACAACAGCGTTGGCGCTGGCAGCTGCGGCAAAAAAAACAGCGGTAGGATACCCAGCACGCTGGCCCACGCCAGACTATTTACCGACATCATCACTTTTACTGATATCGTCCCTTTCCATTACACACCTTTCCCTCTTTCCCTGTTATTCGCTCAGGAATGTTGCAATAACTCAACCTCATGCAACAGAACGAAAAACTCAGGTAGGAAAATGCCTCGCAAGAAAGCGGCAACATTGCAAAGAATGACATTCGGCGTGCGAGCTGGATTCCAGTTCTCACAGCGTTTGGCATCATCAGCGACAAAATCATTAACGGCCGTCACCGACGCTCAAACAAGTGGGTAGGTAAAAAGGCAGGATGTGGCGTAAAAGCCAAAAGAAAAAGGACCGCAGAAGCGATCCTTTTACAGTAAAAAACCATTTACAGCAGAAAGCAGTTTCCCCGTAAAAACGGGACGTTAGGTTACTTAACTTCGCCCATCGCTTTCAGCTTTTTAGACAGCTCACGGCGTTCTTTCGAGAGATCGGCGTTCTTGATGATGTAGTCATCAACGCGATCTTCGTAATCACTGCGCATGTTGGCGATGATATTTTGCACGTCCTCAATGGACATACCCGGTTTCAGATATTCGCTCAGGTTGTCCAGCAGCAGAACGCGCTTCTGGTTATCGCGAATTTTCTTTTCGTTGTCGACGATTTCACGCTGAAGTTTGTTTTTACGACGAAACATGCGCACGAATTCCAGCACATCCTGGAAACACGGCTTAGTGTCCTTATCCATCTTTTACCCTTACCTTAAGTCATACATAAATTCTTTATGCATTCACCATACAGGTTATACCCAGCGTCTTTCAAGCGGTGCTTACGCCCTTTGCGCAAACGCCCCGCCGAGCGGATAATCTGTCATCAAACCATTAACGGTAATATACCGCGATACGCTGATTATGAACCTCTTCAATGGCCACTTCAGTATCGAAAATATCTTCCAGAACGTCGGACACCATGATGTCCTCCGGTTTTCCCGTGTAGATGATCTGCCCTTTACGCATCGCAATAATGTAGTCTGAATAGGCAGAAGCAAAGTTGATATCGTGGATAACCAGCACAATGGTTTTGCCTAGTTCATCCGCCGCCCGGCGGATCTGCTTCATCATCGCCACCGCGTGTTTCATATCCAGATTATTCAGTGGTTCATCCAGCAGCACGTATTCCGTGTCCTGACACAGCACCATCGCGACATAAGCACGCTGCCGTTGGCCGCCGGAAAGCTCATCTAAAAAACGATCTTTCAATTCAGTCAGATTGAGGAACGCCAACGCAGCGCTGATGCGCTCACGGTCATCAGCGTTCAGCCGCCCTTTGGTGTAAGGATAACGGCCAAAACCTACCAGTTCGGCAACCGTTAAGCGGCTGGTAAACTGGTTTTCCTGCCGCAGCACGGACAAACAGGTGGCAAGCTTATCGCTTGGCGTTGTCATCACATCCATGCCGTTAACTTTTACCTGTCCGCGATCCGCTTCCAGTAAACGGCTAATGATGGACAACAATGTCGACTTCCCCGCACCGTTCGGGCCAATTATCGACGTGACGCCGCCGCGAGGCACCGTCGCCGTGACATTATTTAATACCGTCACGTTATTATACGTTTTGGTTACATTGCCGATCTCAATCACACGGAAACCTTTTTCAGTAGCAACACAATAAACAGCGACCCACCGATAAATTCGAGGACGACAGAGAGCGCACCAGCCATGCCAAGCAGATGCTCCAAAATCAGTTGCCCGCCCACTAATGCGATAATGCCAAGCAAAAACGCCGTTGGGAGAAGAATACGATGTTGGCTGGATCCCGCGATCAGATAGGCTAAATTCGCAACCATGAACCCTAAAAAGGTCAGAGGCCCCACCAATGCCGTCGAAATAGCGACAAGTATGGATACCAATAACAGTACGATGGTGACATGGCGCTTGTAGGCGATTCCCAGATTAATCGCCGTATTTTTCCCCAACGCCAACACATCTAATTGGAAACGCAACCGCCACACGAACAGCGCCACAATCAAGATGATGACCGCTGATAGCGCAATTAATTCTGGGGCTGCTCGAGTAAATGTGGCGAACATTCGCCCCTGTAACACGGCGAATTCACTGGGCGTTAAGAGACGTTGCATCAGGCTTGACGCACTGCGAAACAACGTACCGCAAATGATCCCGACCAGCAGAACCAAATGCAGATTGCTGTGGCGACCGGTGAACAACCAGCGATAAAGTAGCGAGGAGAACAGAACCAACAACAATGCTTCGAAGACAAACTTACCACTGACGCCAACCGCTGAAATACCTTGCACGCCGAAAAAGAACAACACCATCGTTTGCAACAGGACAAACAACGCTTCAAATCCCATGATAGATGGGGTCAGAATGCGGTTATTGGTCACCGTCTGGAACAATACCGTTGATACACTGGCAGCAAACGCCACCAATATCATCGTAGATAAAATCTGCCCTCGGTGTATCAGGATATAGCGTAGGTTCCCCCCCAGATTGATGGTCATGAACACGACGATTATCGCTAATGCTCCCGCACTCAACCACCATAAACGCCGATAAGGCGCGGCGCTGGGCTCGACTGGCGCTGTTGCAGGGCGGGTATCAACCTTAAATTCATTAACTGACATGGCGTTTCTGACTCAACAACAGGGTAAGGAACACGACAGCACCGATCACACCCAGAATGACGCTCACTGGAATCTCGAACGGGTAACGCACCACACGACCAATGATATCGCATAGCAGCACAAGCCCACCGCCAAGCAAACACACCCAGGGGATAGTTTTCCGCACATTATCGCCGATGATCATGCTAATCAGGTTTGGCACAATCAGTCCCAAAAACGGTAATGCGCCGACGACAACGACGACGACACCGCTGATCACCGCAATGATAGAGAGCCCCAGCAACATAACCTGCCGGTAATTCAGGCCAACATTGACGGAGAACTCCCGCCCCATTCCAGCAACAGTAAAACGGTCTGCCGTCCAACACGCTAATAACGTCAGGATTCCTACCAGCCAGAGCAACTCATATCGGCCTTGCAAAATTCCGGAAAAATCCCCGGCTTCCCAGCTACCGAGCGACTGTAACAAGTCATAATGCATGGCACCGAATGTCGTTACCGCACCGATGACAGCGCCAAACATGATCCCGACCAGCGGCACAACCAACGCCGATTTGAGGACAATACGACGCAACAGCATCATAAACAGCAGCGTACCAATCATGGCAAACACGCTGGCGACGACCATCTTCACCATCAAGGACGCAGATGGCGCAACCACCATCACCACCAGCAAGCCAAACCCCGCAGACTGCGTTGTACCAGCCAGTGAAGGTTCAACAAAGCGGTTCTGTGTCAGCAGTTGCATGATTAACCCAGCAACGCTCATGGCGCTTCCCGCCAATAACAGCGCCAGAGTACGTGGGACACGACTGATAAAGAAAATGTCACGCATCATCGGGTCGGTCCATACTGCATCCAGCGTAACTTGTCCCGCACCAATAAATAGACTGCAGGTAATCATCCCCAACATGAGGATGGTACCTGCCGAAAAATAAAACGCTTTCATTACTGAAGTCACGATGCAGTCTTAAGGTTTCGCATCAAGTGCTTTATTGACATCGTCGATCAGGCGCAGATAACTTTGCAGCCCACCCGCGATATAAATCGAAGAAGAGTCCAGGTAAATCACGCGATTATTCTGCCAGGCATTGGTTTTATTCACTAATGGGTTATCCAAAACCTGCTTCGCTGATTGCCCTTCCTTCTGATTGCCAATCGCGCTGTCACGATCGAAGACGAATAACCAGTCCGGATTGACACTCAACAACAGTTCAGATGTCACCACATTCCCGTGGCGACCGGACTCAGGAAATTCTGTCGCGGGTTTAAATCCCAACTCATCGAAAACGAAGCCGAAACGGGATTTCGGGCCATATGCCGACATTTTCCCCCCCGTCACCATCACCAATAACGCCGACCCTGCTTTATCGGCTTTTTCACGCGTTTGAGCGATACGATTTTTAAAATCATCCAGTTTGGCTTTAGCTTCATCCTGCTTGCTAAAAATCTCACCCAGTTGTTCCACTCGCTGCGTAAAACTGGTCATAAATTGACGATCATCGATATCTAGCGCAATCGTTGGTGCGATAGCATTTAATTTGTCATAAGCATCACGAGCGCGACCGCCACCAATAATCAAATCCGGCGCAGCACTGCTGATAGCTTCATAATTAGGTTCAAACAACGTGCCAGCATTCAGGTACTTACTGTCCCGGTATTGCGCGAGAACATCTGGAAATATTTTTGCGTCGCCTTGTGGCACGCCAGCGACATCGATGTTCAGCGCGGTCATCGTATCCAGAATGGCGGTATCAAACACAATGACTTTTTTCGGATTCACGGGAACCTGCGTGACACCTTTTGTATGTTCAATCGCCACAGTTTGGCTTGCCGCAGATGGTGAATCAGCCTGATCGCAGCCAGCCACCACTAACGCGGAAGCCAGCAGCGTCATTTTAATCATTGAGGGAAACCGCATTCCTTTCTCCTTATTTCGGCATTAAGCAGTGCGAATTACATCGCAAAGTATCGAATTTAATTATCATTCGCATTAAAACGAAAATTGTAACCGAATGGACACACTCATGCCTAGCGATTATGTCTACCCTTCTTTTGATGTAAGTCAGAGAAGTGATGTAAGTCAGAGAAATGATGCACATCAGGAAAGCACCACAGAAAAGCCGATTCAATGGTATCCTTGCCACTTTCCAGTCTGTTTGCCTGACGTCAGGCTCAGCGCATACACGTAGCTAAAGCTAACTGCATATATGGCCGAGAAAACACAACCCACTTTTTTCATTCACGACTACGAGACATTCGGTAAACATCCGGCGCGCGATCGCCCCGCGCAGTTTGCGGGTGTCCGTACCGATATGGATTTCAATATTATCGGTGAGCCGCTGGTCATTTATTGTCGTCCGGCCGATGATTACCTGCCGGAGCCGGAAGCGGTGATGATCACCGGAATCACGCCACAGGTCGCGCTGACAAAAGGCGTCAATGAGGCAGAATTCGCTCGTCAGATCCACGACGCATTCAGCGTGCCCGGCACCTGTATTATGGGCTACAACAACATACGTTTTGATGATGAAGTCAGTCGGAACATTTTCTACCGTAACTTCTACGATCCTTACGCTTACAGCTGGCAAAACGGCAACTCTCGCTGGGATCTGCTGGATGCGTTACGTGCTTGCTATGCCCTGCGCCCGGAAGGCATCGTCTGGCCCGAAAATGATGACGGCCTCCCCAGCTTCCGCCTTGAGCACCTGACGAAAGCCAACGGCATCTCGCATGAACAGGCGCATGATGCGATGTCCGACGTTTATGCCACCATTGCGATGGCAAAACTGTTTAAGCAGGCGCAGCCCAAGCTGTTTGAGTATTTGTTCACGTTGCGCAACAAAAATAAAATTTCTGCACTGATCGATATCCCCCAGATGAAGCCGCTCGTACACGTGTCTGGCATGTTTGGCGCAGCAAGGAGCAACACCAGTTGGGTGGTGCCGCTCGCCTGGCACCCGGACAACCGTAACGCGGTCATCATGTGCGATTTGGCTGGCGATATGACACCGCTGCTAGAGCTGGACAGCGAGACATTGCGTGAACGGTTATACACCCGTCGGGATGCGCTGGAGGCCGGTCAAAGTGCGGTTCCACTCAAGCTGGTGCACATCAATAAGTGTCCGGTCTTAGCGCCTGCCAATACCTTACGACCAGAAGATGCGGAAAGATTAGGCATCGATCGTCAACGCTGTCTGGACAATCTGGCGCTGCTGCGCAACAACGCGAGCGTCAGGGAAAAAGTGGTGGAACTGTTTGCGGACGCGCCTGCTTTTGTCGCGTCTGATGATGTCGATTTACGCCTTTATGATGGCTTCTTTGGCGATGCCGATCGCATGGCGATGAAGATTATTCAGGAGACCGCCCCGCAGAATCTTCCCGCGTTGGATCTCACGTTTGCCGATAATCGCCTGGAACCGCTATTTTTCCGCTATCGCGCTCGCAATTTTCCCGGCACGCTGGACGACCGCGAACAGCAACGGTGGTTGCAACATCGGCGTATGGTATTTACGCCAGAACGCTTGCAGGATTATCTGTCAGAACTCAGCAATTTGTATCAGTTGCATGAAGACGATAAAGAGAAGATGGCACAGCTAAAAGCGCTGTACGCCTATGCGCAGGAACTGGTGGGATAAGTCATAAAAAAGTGGAGCACATTGGCTCCACTGGAGATTACTGACAAAGTCTGTTGAGCGTGAGTAACGGATAGATCGTAAAGACGCTGTAAATACATCCTTGTACGCTCGGATTGCGCCATCCCTGGCGCAAACGCTTTACTATTCTATTCCGTTACTCCCGTTCTCGTTCAGAAAATAGGCTTCTCAACAGCCTGAAACGGAGTACATCGGCTCCGCTTTTTCTTTCATGCAAGTTGTCGGTGGCTTACACCGGTTCTTCACTGCATTGCGGTACTGGCTGGCGGAAACTGCGCGTCACAAACGCCAGATAGAGCAGCCCGATCGTCGCCCATACCAGACCCAGCGTCATTGAGCTGGCTTCCAGATTCACCCACAGCGCCCCGACAGTCAATGCGCCCAGTACGGGCAGCACGAGGAAGTTAATGGTGTCTTTCACGGTACGGTTACGACGTTCACGAATATAGAACTGTGAAATAACCGATAGGTTCACAAACGTAAACGCCACCAGTGCACCGAAGTTAATCAGCGCCGTTGCCGTCACCAGATCGAACGACACCGCAGACAGTGCAATCACACCAACCAGCAGGACGTTCAGCGCTGGCGTGCGCCATTTCGGATGGATATAACCGAAGAAGCGCTCAGGGAATACGCCATCGCGCCCCATCACATACATCAGACGAGAAACACCCGCGTGAGCGGCCATACCCGATGCCAGCACGGTAACGCAGGAGAACACCAGAATAACGGACTGGAAGAATTTACCCGCAACATACAGCATGATTTCTGGCTGAGAGGCATCCGGCTCTTTAAAGCGGGAAATATCCGGGAAGTACAGTTGCAGGAAGTACGCCACGGCAACAAAAATCACGCCGCCGATCAGCGCCGTCAGGAAGATGGCTTTTGGAATCACCCGACCGGCATCCTGTGTTTCTTCCGACAGAGAACTAATGCCGTCAAAACCCAGGAACGAGAAACAGAGAATAGTGGCTCCGGTAATCATCGGCACCACATGCGCGTTCTCAGACCAGAATGGACGTGTGCTGGTCAGCGTACCCGCACCTTCACCCAGATAAACACCGTGGATCACCAGACCCAGGAACACCGCCATGATAGCGACCTGTACTACCACGATAATGGAGTTCAGGTTAGCAACCAGATTAATGCCACGCAGGTTAAACAACGTCATCAGCCCAACCAGCGCCGCGACAAAAATCCATGACGGCACGCCGGGGAAGATGGCTTCCAGATAGATTTTCGCCAACAGAATGTTGATCATCGGCATGAACAGATAGTCCAGCAGTGATGACCAGCCGACCATAAACCCAACGTGCGGGCTGATCGCTTTCTGCGCATAGGTATAAGCCGATCCCGCAGACGGGAAACGTTTTACCAATTTGCCGTAGCTCAGCGCCGTGAACAGGATGGCGACCAGCGCAAACGCATAGGCGGTCGCCACATGGCCATCAGTCAGGCCAGACACGATACCGAAGGTATCAAAAATGGTCATCGGCTGCATGTACGCCAGCCCCATCATTACGACAGGCCACAGCGTGAGCGTTCTTTTTAGTTGAGCACGTTTGGCGCCAGCATTAGGCAGTTGAGAATCAAGCGACATGACGCACACCTCCGTTCATCACGGCAAGCGCATACGCACCGGAAACAAATGAATGGATACAGGGCTCGCCTGAATCACGATGAGAAGAGGTAGCTGTAACAGCACCAGAAATAACTTGCGACGGCGTCGCGCCATAACCAATACCTTTGCAGCCCAAACCGGCGGGCACCGGTGCGAAACTTACTGATTGCCCCATCTTTCCTTTCCTCACTGTGCTCACAGGCACACACAAAATTATCTATCCGGATCGTTGTCCGGCCTCTTTGGTTGAAGACCCTATACCCAGCAAACCTGGGCGACAGAGAAGGCAAGAAACCACACCAATACCCCTGTAACCCTGAAGGTTGACGAGCATAAATGTAAAAAAATAACCGACGCTATTAGACGTCGGTTATTTGCAAGGCGCGTATTCTGCACCAGACGATCTCTTCTGACAAGGCTCTGAGAACGTTGGAAACAATTTATTTATCGCCGTTATACATCAAGCAACCGACACATGGGTTTTGTACATATAAAACAGTCATGTTTTGTTCTACAGCTTGAAATATTTAGGGTAAATACGTTAATACTTATTATGAGAAACGTTGCTGCTCTGTGTGAAGCCTACACAAAACGTTGTGCTTAAAAATTACAACTCCTGGAACCGCTTTTTCTTTTCGTTTTGTAATCTTTCCAGCTCAAAAATCACCTGCTGAAGATCCCGCTCTTGTGCCGCATTCAGTGACGGGAACTTGAAGCTCAGACGCTGTGTGAGTTTCACTTCGCCTTTATTATCGACAACTTTCACCATTGCCTGACCGACGAACTGCAAATCAACGCAGAAGAAACCGTGGTCAGCAAGATCCATCTCCACGCTCTTGATAATGTCGCCTTCGGTCAACAGCCCTGTCGTGTCACGGTCGGTATACAGACTCAACCCGCCCAGAGAGAGGTCTTTAATCGTAAACAGGAAAACACTCTCATCCGGCAGCTCGCCACGGCACGTCAACGGTGGCCACAGCGGTGTATTGATGCGGAAATAGGTTCTGCGTTGGATAAGATAAAGCAGCTCAGGAATTTGCGCGCTGAAGGCAGGCAGACCGTCGTAAGTCACCGTTTTCGCGATTTCGGCATTAAATTCGACTTTTGCACCAGCAGGCTCTGCGACGAAAGACAGCGAACCTGCACACAGTGCGAGGTTGTTTTCACGCTCAATACCGCCTAAATCGAAGACAAACAGGTTGTTGTCAGGGACAACGTCAAGAATTTTACTGATGAACTGACCGTGAGAATGATGAACCATCAGAGATGTGTCATTCTTCTTTAATTCGCGTAGCGTTGCACAGATAGCCAGTTTGTTGCGCTTAACAAACTGCTCTTTCAAATTTTCATTCACCGCTTTCATCCCCACCATTTTTACATGATTATGTGCCAATGGCTTATATTGATGCACGCCTCTCCGTTACCTTTCAAGTCACATGTGTGCCACCACGATGCCACCGTACTGGCTGCATATTGAAAACGTTCGGAGTGCCTGAAATCATACGATATAGATTTGTGCAAACGGTATCGGCAGTTTGCCAAACTACTTTAGCGGATTAATAGAAAAAAAGTGAGCAGAAGCGACCAGATAATGGCGTTTTTCTATACCACACTGCCAGTAAACTTTTCTTCTGCTCTGATGTATGAGTACCGTTACGCTATGATCAGCGATGTGCGTGACAGCGTGGACAGCGTGTCCGCCTCTGCGGCCAAGATTGCCGCCGGTAATAGCGACCTTTCTTCGCGTACCGAGCAGCAGTCTACCGCCGTCGTGGAAACCGCCGCCAGCATGGAAGAACTGACGTCTACGGTGAAAAACAACGCCGATAACGCCAAGCATGCCAGCCAAATCGCTGCAGATGCTTCCAAAAATGCCCTTAAAGGCGGCGAGGTTGTGAAACAGGTTGTGACGACCATGGACAATATCGCGGCCAGCTCCAAAAAAATCGCCGATATCACCACCGCCATCAACAGCATCGCCTTTCAAACCAATATCCTGGCGCTGAACGCGGCGGTAGAAGCCGCACGCGCCAGTGAACAAGGGCGTGGTTTTGCCGTTGTGGCTGGTGAAGTACGCAGTTTGTCGCAGCGCAGCTCTCAGGCAGCCAAAGACATTGAGGCACTGATCGCAGAGTCGGTCGAACGTACCAATGCAGGTAGCCATCTGGTTGCCGTTGCCGGAGAAACCATGGAGCAAATCGTTGCTTCCGTATAGCGCGTGAACGACATCATGGGGGAAATCTCATCCGCCTCCGAAGAACAGAGCCGGGAAATTGGGCAAATCGCACAGGCCATCAGCGAGCTGGACACCACGACACAACAGAATGCCTCGCTGGTGATGGAGTCTTCCACTTCTGCCAATTCGCTGGAGGAACAGGCGGTGCTGTTAGAGAAATTGCTCGAACATTTCCGTGTTTCCCAATCGGACAACCATGCCGCGTCACGTGCACTATCCGCTACGCCACGGCATGCGTTGCCAAAACGTGTATCAACAGCGGACAAAAAAGTCGCCTCGTCAGAAAGTGATTGGACCTCGTTTTAACTCCTCACGCTCGGATAAACTCATGTGCATCCGAGCGTATCAAGTACCTTATTCATCGTGTCAAATTCGTCGTATCAAGAGCCGTGATATCAAAAGCCCTAAGACACATTGCCGTTAGCGCTGCGAACCTTCATTCAGCGGCATTGTTGAAGGATCAGGATACTGATAGTCAAACCCTAATTCATGACAGATGCGTTGCCCATCAACAATCCGCCCCTGACCGTTCTCGGTTACGGGGGCAAACTGCGGAGGAGACAGGTGCAGTCTGCGCGCCTGTTCGGGGTAAAAATCCTGTCTGGCCGGATGCTCTGGTGCGCACAAGTTATAAATATGCCCACTATTTGGTAGCTTAAGCAGCAACAGAATAGCCGTCAGCACATCTTCCTGATGCACCAGGTTCACACCGTGGTTGCCGCGTGGCAAATTGGTTTTACCAGCAAGGAAACGTCCGGGATGGCGATCGCCACCGACTAACCCAGAGAGGCGCAAGATATCCACGGAAGTATCGGGCAAGTGCTGTAACCACTGTTCAAGAGACGCCAGCGTCTTCCCAGCCACGGTGGTCGGCTGTAGCGGCGAGCTTTCTCTTACCGTGCCGCTGCCATCACCATAGACCGAGGTTGAACTGGTGAAGATGATGCGCGGGACATGAAACACGCGCGCCATATTCACCAACTGCTGTACTGCCTGCGCATATCCTTCGCCCCCTTCCGCCGTTCGGCTGGCGGGCAGCGTCACGACTAATACGTCAGCCTGTTGTAGTAAAGCGTTAAGCTCCTCAGCGTCGCATTCCAGTTCCGGCGTCAGCGCCAACTGATAGCACTCAATCCCACTCATACGCGCGGCCTCGGCGCCGTCCCGCGTGGTTTTCGTTCCCGTTACGTGGTAGCCGTGCCCATTCAATGCCAAAGCCAGCGGCATGCCCAGCCAGCCCAACCCCACAATCGCTACTTTTTTCATCAACCGTTCTCCCAGCAAGGAGCCTATAATTACCCCTACTCTATCCCTACAGAGTAAACGGCTTTGACGCGCATCGCTATGGAACCCGCCCAGTTTTAGCCGGTCTTTCTGCCTATAAATCGCCAATATCCCATGCGATTATGCTGGCGCATTCCTCAACCCAAACGAACTTCCCACATCTGCTAAAAAAATGTTGCACAACAGCCCGAACATGGTTTAGGTTATTCGACAGACAAATCGTTACTGATTTAATAAATACTGACACAACAACATTTGTACAACAAAGAGATAACTTATGACACGCGTTCTGTTTAACCACCATCATCACCATCATCCTGATTAGTCTTTCGGGCAGTTGGTGCTGGAAGACGTTCAGATCTTCCAGTGGCGCAGAACACAAAGAGAGCCCTCGGAAGATCATCTTCCGAGGGTTTTTTTATGCGCGCTATCCGTGCGCGCACCTTGCAGGCCGTTGCTATGCAACGTTAAAAAACGTTCCAGACGTTTTTTTATGGCCCAATGTTTCTAGAAATTTAAATTTGACAGGTTAATGAGGTTTCCATGCTGGATAAAACACGTTTACGGATAGCAATGCAGAAGTCAGGCCGCCTGAGCGACGATTCACGCGAACTGCTGGCACGCTGCGGGATCAAAATCAACTTACAGCAACAGCGTCTGATTGCGTTCGCAGAAAATATGCCGATTGATATCCTGCGCGTGCGCGATGACGATATTCCCGGTTTAGTGATGGATGGCGTAGTCGATCTGGGCATCATCGGCGAAAACGTGCTGGAAGAAGAGCTGTTAAACCGTCGCGCTCAGGGCGAAGATCCGCGTTACTTCACGCTGCGCCGTCTGGACTTTGGCGGCTGCCGCCTGTCGCTGGCGATGCCGCTGGACGAAGCCTATACCGGCCCGGAATGCCTGCAAAACAAACGTATCGCCACCTCGTATCCTCACCTGCTCAAACAGTATCTCGACAGACAATCTGTCAGCTTCAAATCCTGTCTGCTTAACGGTTCCGTCGAAGTTGCGCCACGTGCCGGTCTGGCTGACGCCATCTGCGATTTGGTATCGACCGGTGCCACGCTGGAAGCTAACGGCCTGCGCGAAGTGGAAGTGATTTACCGTTCCAAAGCCTGCCTGATTCAGCGCGACGGCGAGATGCCAGAAGAGAAACAGCAGTTGATCGATAAGCTGCTGACCCGTATGCAAGGCGTGATTCAGGCACGTGAATCGAAATACATCATGCTGCACGCGCCGAGCGAACGTCTGGAAGAAGTCATTTCCCTGCTGCCCGGTGCCGAACGCCCTACCATTCTGCCGCTGGCTGGTGACCAAAGTCGCGTGGCCATGCACATGGTCAGCAGCGAAACGCTGTTCTGGGAAACCATGGAAAAACTGAAATCGTTGGGTGCCAGCTCCATTCTGGTTCTGCCTATTGAAAAAATGATGGAGTGATGACGATGGCTGATAACACCAACGGCACCGGCAGTTTCAGCACGCTCGTCGACTGGCAACGCTGTTCAGCAGAAGAGCAGCGCCAGTTACTGACTCGCCCGGCCATTTCCGCGTCAGACCGTATTACCGCCATCGTGAGCGATATTCTGGCAAACGTGAAAAGCCTCGGTGATAGCGCGCTGCGCGACTACAGTGCCCAGTTTGATAAAGTTCAGGTGAATGCCATTCGCGTCACCGATGCCGAGATCGCCGCTGCCGCAGCGCGTCTGGGTGATGACGTCAAACAGGCGATGGCGATCGCCGTGCGTAATATCGAAACATTCCACAACGCGCAAAAGCTGCCGACTGTCGATATCGAAACGCAGCCGGGCGTGCGTTGCCAGCAGATCACTCGCCCTATCGCGACGGTCGGTCTGTACATTCCCGGCGGTTCAGCGCCGTTGCCGTCAACCGTGCTGATGCTGGGAACGCCTTCACGCATCGCTGGCTGCGGCCGCGTTGTGCTGTGTTCGCCGCCGCCGATTGCCGATGAAATTCTGTATGCCGCTCAACTGTGCAGTATTAAAGAAGTCTTTCAGCTCGGTGGCGCGCAAGCGATTGCTGCGATGGCATTTGGCACCGAGAGCGTACCGAAAGTGGACAAAATTTTTGGCCCCGGTAACGCGTATGTCACGGAAGCCAAGCGTCAGGTGAGCCAGCAGCTTGATGGCGCAGCCATTGATATGCCTGCTGGCCCCTCCGAAGTTCTGGTGATCGCCGACAGCGGTGCGACGCCAGCATTTGTCGCTTCCGACTTGCTGTCGCAGGCAGAACACGGCCCGGATTCACAGGTCATCCTGCTCACGCCAGACGCGGCGATGGCCAAAGCCGTGGCGGATGCCGTTGAAGAACAACTCACGCAACTGTCCCGGGCGGACATCGCGCGTCAGGCGCTTGCCAGCAGCCGCGTCATCGTCGCGCGTGATTTGGCGCAGTGCGTTGAAATTAGTAACCAATATGGCCCGGAGCACCTGATCATCCAGACGCGCGACGCCGAATCACTGGTTGATAGCATCACCAGCGCAGGTTCCGTATTTCTGGGCGACTGGTCACCGGAATCCGCTGGCGACTACGCCTCCGGCACTAACCACGTTCTGCCGACCTATGGCTATACCTCAACCTATTCAAGCCTGGGTCTGGCCGATTTCCAGAAGCGCATGACTGTACAGCAGCTCACGCCGCAGGGGTTACTGCAACTGGCACCGACGATCGAAACATTGGCACAGGCCGAACAGCTGACTGCCCACAAAAACGCCGTTACCCTGCGTGTTGCAGCACTGAAGGAGCAAGCATGAGCAGCATTGAAGAACTGGCACGCGCCAACGTCCGTGCGTTAACCCCCTACCAGTCAGCCCGTCGTCTGGGCGGCAACGGGGATGTTTGGCTGAACGCCAATGAATACCCGGAAGCACCGGAATATCAGCTGACGTTGCAGACGCTGAACCGCTACCCGGAATGTCAGCCAGCGCTGGTGATCAACCGTTACGCCGAGTATGCCGGTGTACAGCCAGAGCAGGTTCTGGTCAGCCGCGGCGCAGACGAAGGGATTGAATTACTGATCCGCGCATTCTGCGAGCCGGGGAAAGACGCCATCCTGTTCTGTCCACCAACTTACGGTATGTACGCCGTCAGCGCCGAAACGTTCGGCGTGGAACGCCGCACCGTAGCCAGTAAATCAGACTGGCAGTTGGATCTCGATGCGATTGAAGCACAGTTGGACGGCACCAAAGTCGTTTACGTTTGCAGCCCGAATAACCCAACCGGCAATCTGATTGCACGGGAAGATTTACGCCAGTTGCTCACGCTGGCACAGGGGAAAGCGCTGGTTGTTATCGATGAGGCCTACATCGAATTCTGCCCGCAGGCGACCACCTCGGTCTGGCTGGACGAATTCCCCCATTTGGTGATTCTGCGTACCTTGTCCAAAGCCTTTTCGCTCGCCGGATTGCGCTGTGGCTTTACGCTGGCAAACCCTGAAGTGATTCAGCTTCTGTTGAAAGTCATTGCACCTTATCCGCTGTCCACCCCTGTGGCAGATATTGCGGCGCAGGCGCTGAGTCGTGAAGGCGTCGCCAAAATGAAGGCAAATGTTGAGGAGATTACGTCCGCTCGCCGCTGGCTGAGTGATGCCTTGAAAGACATTCCCTGCATTGAAGAAGTCTTCCCCAGCGAGAGTAACTATCTGCTGGTGCGCTTTACCGCCTCCCCTTCGGTATTTAAAACGCTGTGGGATCAGGGCATTATTCTGCGTGACCAAAATAAGCAACCGAGCCTTGCGGGCTGTTTGCGCATTACTATCGGCAACCGCTACGAATGTGAACGCGTTGTTGCTGCATTACAATCATTGCCGGGCATCAACGCTTAATTTTAAGGAGCTCACGTGGGCCAGAAATACCTCTTTATCGACCGTGACGGAACACTGATTGCTGAACCGCCTGAGGATTTTCAGGTTGACCGTCTGGATAAACTGGCGCTGGAACCAGATGTCATTCCTTCGCTGCTGGCACTGCAAAAGGCCGGTTATACGCTGGTGATGATCACGAATCAGGATGGGCTGGGAACCGAGAGCTTTCCGCAGGAAACCTTCGATCCACCGCATAACCTGATGATGCAGATTCTGACATCGCAAGGCATCCAGTTTGAACAAGTGCTGATCTGTCCACATTTGCCAGCGGATAACTGCGCTTGCCGCAAGCCCAGAACTGAGCTGGTAACCCGCTATCTGAATGATGGCATGATGGATGTGGCGCACAGCTATGTCATCGGCGACCGCCAGACCGATATCCAACTGGCGCAAAACATGGGCATTACTGGCCTGCTCTACCAGCGCGGCGGGCTGAACTGGCAAGCCATTACCAATCAGCTAACCAAACGTAACCGTCATGCCCACGTTAACCGCGTTACGCGTGAAACCGCGATTGATGTGAACGTCTGGCTGGATCAGGAAGGCGGCAGCAAAATTAACACCGGCGTCGGTTTCTTCGATCACATGCTGGATCAAATCGCCACTCACGGCGGCTTCCGCATGAATATTGAAGTGAAAGGCGACCTGTATATTGACGATCACCACACGGTGGAAGATACCGGTCTGGCGCTGGGCGAGGCGTTGAATAAAGCACTGGGTGACAAACGCGGTATCGGTCGTTTTGGCTTTGTCCTGCCAATGGATGAGTGCCTGGCACGCTGTGCGCTGGATATTTCCGGGCGTCCACATCTGGAATACAAAGCGGAATTCAGCTACCAGCGCGTGGGCGACCTGAGCACCGAAATGGTCGAACACTTCTTCCGTTCACTGTCTTATTCCATGGCCTGTACGCTGCACCTGAAAACCAAGGGGCGTAACGATCATCATCGTGTGGAAAGCCTGTTTAAGGTCTTCGGGCGTACGCTGCGGCAGGCCATCCGCGTCGAGGGTGATACGCTGCCGAGCTCGAAAGGAGTGCTCTGATGAAGGTCGTCATTCTTGATACCGGCTGCGCCAATCTCTCTTCGGTGACCTATGCCGTGCAGCGGCTAGGATATACACCTGTTGTTAGCCGCGAGGCCGAGATTGTCCTACAGGCAGACAAGCTGTTTCTGCCGGGCGTTGGCACCGCGCAGGCGGCGATGAATCAACTGGAAGAACGCGACCTGATTGCGCTGATCAAGGCCTGCACCCAGCCCGTTCTCGGCATTTGCCTCGGTATGCAGTTACTGGGCACAAACAGCGACGAAAATGGCGGAATCCCAACATTGGGGATCGTCGATTCACCGGTGAAAAAAATGGTTGACCACGGCTTGCCGCTGCCACACATGGGCTGGAATCAGGTGATTCCGAAGGCCGGACACCGTTTGTTCCGCGATATCGATGACGGCGCCTATTTCTATTTCGTTCACAGCTACGCCATGCCGGTCTGCGAAAACACGATTGCACAAGCCAACTATGGTGAAGCGTTCACCGCCGCGCTGGAAAAAGATAACTTCTTTGGCGTGCAGTTTCACCCTGAGCGTTCTGGTGCTGCGGGCGCGCAGTTGCTGAAAAACTTTCTGGAGATGTAGAGCGTCATGATTATTCCCGCATTAGATCTGATTGATGGACAGGTTGTCCGTCTGCATCAGGGTGATTATGGCCAACAGCGCCAGTACGGCAGCGATCCGCTTCCCCGCTTGCAGGATTACCAGCAGCAAGGGGCTGGCGTGCTGCACTTGGTGGATTTGACTGGAGCCAAAGATCCCTCTGCCCGCCAGATTCCGCTATTAACCACGCTGTTGGCTGGCGTGAGTGTACCGGTTCAGATCGGCGGCGGCATCCGCACCGAGCAGGACGTGGAAGCGCTATTAAAAGCCGGAGCCAGCCGTGTGGTCATCGGTTCCACCGCCGTGAAACAACCCGAACTCGTTCAGCAATGGTTAACTCGCTACGGTGCAGAAGCGCTGGTGCTGGCGCTGGACGTGCGTATCGATGCCAACGGCACGAAATTTGTCGCCATCAGCGGCTGGCAGGAAAATTCTGACGCCACGCTTGAGCAGGTCGTCGAACAGTATTTGCCGTTCGGTCTGAAGCATGTTCTGTGCACCGATATTTCCCGTGACGGTACGCTGAGCGGTTCCAACGTCGAACTCTATCGTGAAATCAGCCAGCGCTACCCGCAGATCGCCTTTCAGGCATCCGGCGGTATCGGCAATCTGGAAGATATCGCCAATTTACGCGGTAGCGGTGTGCAGGGCGTTATCGTGGGCCGTGCGCTGCTGGAAGGTAAATTTAACGTCGCGGAGGCTATTTCATGCTGGCAAAACGGATAATCCCCTGTCTGGACGTGCGTAACGGCCAAGTCGTCAAAGGCGTGCAGTTCCGCAATCACGAAATTATCGGTGACATCGTGCCACTGGCCCAGCGCTACGCGCAGGAAGGCGCCGATGAGCTGGTTTTTTATGATATCACCGCCTCTTCCGATGGCCGTGTGGTCGATAAAAGCTGGGTATCCCGCGTTGCGGAAGTCATCGATATTCCCTTTTGCGTGGCGGGCGGCATTAAGAGCGTGGAAGAAGCAGGCCAAATCCTCTCTTTCGGCGCGGATAAGATTTCCATCAACTCACCGGCGCTGGCTGACCCAGAGCTGATTACCCGGCTGGCTGACCGCTATGGCGTGCAGTGCATCGTCGTTGGGATTGATACCTGGCATGATGCCGCAACGGGTCGCTATCACGTCAATCAATACACGGGTGATGAAGCGCGCACCAAGGTTACGACCTGGGAAACGCTGGATTGGGTAGAGGAAGTGCAAAAGCGCGGTGCGGGTGAGATTGTGCTGAACATGATGAATCAGGACGGCGTGCGCAACGGCTATGATTTACACCAGTTAAATCTGGTGCGTGATGTCTGTCATGTTCCACTTATCGCTTCCGGCGGCGCAGGCACCATGGAACATTTTCTGGATGCATTCCAGACCGCCCACGTGGATGGCGCGCTGGCAGCATCGGTGTTTCACAAGCAAATTATTAATATTGGCGAACTGAAACAATATCTTAAGCAACAGGGTGTGGAGATTCGAGTGTGTTAAGCGAAGCGGTTTTTCTAAACGACGAACAACGAAACCAACTCGATTGGGAAAAAACGGACGGTATGCTGCCTGTTGTCGTGCAACACGCGGTATCCGGTGAAGTATTGATGCTGGGCTACATGAATCAGGACGCCTTACAGGCTACGGAAGAAAGCGGTAAAGTCACGTTTTTCTCACGTACCAAGCAGCGGTTGTGGACCAAAGGCGAATCTTCCGGCCATTTCCTGAATGTCGTCTCGATTACGCCAGACTGCGATAATGATACGTTGCTGATTCTGGTTAATCCTATCGGGCCAACCTGTCATCTGGGAACCAGCAGCTGCTTCTCGCCTGCCGCCAGCGACTGGACGTTCCTTTATCAGTTGGAGCAACTGCTGGCCGAGCGTAAGCACGCTGACCCGGATAGCTCGTATACCGCACGCCTGTACGCCAGCGGCACCAAGCGCATTGCGCAGAAAGTGGGGGAAGAAGGACTGGAAACCGCACTCGCGGCAACGGTGCATGACCGCGAAGAGCTGACCAATGAAGCCGCGGATTTAATGTACCATCTGCTGGTGCTGTTGCAGGATCAGGATTTAGATCTGGCGACCATCATCAATCGTCTGAAAGATCGCCACAATAAATAAAAGTAAGCCTTTCCCCGCGTTATCGGTCAATGATAACGCGGGGTTTTAGCATGACACATCGTGACGTTAAGAGTGCTCCGCGCCTAAATGCACTTTACGTCCCCCTTTCCAGGTTTCCAGAACCGAGATATGACGCATATCGTTGACCGGGTTATTCTTATCTGCTGAGTCATAGGTCAGCGGAGAATCCGCCAGAATCACAAAGTCAGCACATTTACCTGCGACGAGCGAACCTACCCACCGATCTGCATGACATTGCCAGGCGGCATCATAGGTCGCGGCTTTAAGCGCTGCGAAACGGGAAATCCGCTCTTGATCGCGCAACACAGCAGGAGTCTCCTGTTGAGGTGCGCCTTCCATCACCCGTGAAATAGCCTGTTCCATCATGCGCAGTGGGCCAAGTGGCGTAACACCGTTATCGCTGTGTAGCGTAATCTTCATGCCGTGATCAAGCGCGGATTGGCAGCGGTCGAGGTGATCGGCCCGCTCCTCTCCCAATATAGTTTGCTGAAATGCCCAGCCCCAATACCCCACATGACCAATTAAGAAGCTAGGTGAAATACCGCGTAGCTTCATTTCAGACAGATGGTCATCAGTCAGCAGGGACGCATGTTCCAAACGATCGCGGCGCTGTTCATAAGTTGCCGATGTCACACCCACCTCTTTAAATGACGCTAACGTTAGCCTAATGGCTTCATCGCCATTCGTATGAATCATCAACGGCCATTTATGTTGCACAACGCTCCCCACCAGCGTATTGATGCTCGTGAGAGGATCGAAGTTGAAAGCCCCCACATTTGTTTCGCTCGGTGTTTTTTCATAGCGGCTGTTACAGCAATATGGCGAAGATTGATATCCCGTCAGTCCTTGATTAGAGCCATCCGAAATAATCTTGATATACGGTAAGTGAAAATGTTCATCACCGTATCCTGGGGAGTAAGAATCAACCACGTTACTCTTAAAATCACTATCACTCGTCACGAGCAGCGCGCCACCAATCCGCACCGGACAGCCCGGCAGATGCGCCCATTTATTCAGCAAGTTCACTTGATCAAAAGCAGCCTGCTCACTTTTGGGTTCAACGCCCGCATCAAGCATATAAGTCACACCGCGCTGACTCGCCACACCAAACAAATGGTGCACTGCGGCAACTAACTTCGCCGCCAATTCTGTTTGAGGGTAACTATTGGTCATGACGTCCACAACGGGCTTTATACCCACGATTTCTTTCAGAATGCCGTCTGATGGCGCATCAACACCTTTGGTTTTGACAAGTTTAATGGCACAGGTGTTGATATAGGCAAGGTGCATCGAGGCATTGATGACAAAAACGGGTATTTTATCCGTCACATGCTCATCAAGAATGTTGGCATTGAATTCCTTATCTCCACCAATAAACAAGGAAGGGTCGGCACCAAAGCCAATAAGCCAGTCCGAATCGGACTTTCCCACCACCTTCTTAGCCAGATTGGATGTCACCCAGTCTCTATTATAATTTTTGCGCAATATCTGTTCTTCAAACGGGCTAACATCATTGCCGATAGCAGATAACATCGCCGTATTGATGATATGTACATGCGGTTCAATCAGACCCGGCAACAGTGTTTGCTTACCTGATAATAGGTGCTCCGATGTGTTTTTCGGCATTTTGGCCTTCACATCCTGGTATGAACCCGTTGCAACCACCCGTCCGTCATGAATTCCCATTGCTTCAACCGCAACGTCCCGCCCGTCCTCCAGCGTCAGAATCGCTTTTCCGGGGCTACCGTCTTTATTTGGCGCAGAACGGAATAATTTCGTTTCGGTAAACAGACTATTTTCTTCTTTCGGGATCTCAATTGACGTTTTAGGGAGGAATGATTTCCACAGAGGACTACAACAGGAACAGTTTATGCTGCTGGAATGACCACACGCTTCACTCATACACTTTGCTTATTTAGAGATAACGCATTAGAAATGTTAATGTACCGAATGAAAAACAGGCAACAACCATCAAAACATCAACACCCACACAGTTGAAAATAAAAAAATTCATGTTTCGTGTGCGAATGGTCACTGAGTTGATCAAATAAGCAGGAAAGAAGAGGCGTACAGCGTAGGATAGCCCCTGATTGATCATCAGTCTAAGGCACCTATCGCGTAGCATTTTGGAGACAAGAAGAATAACGATAAACATAAAAAAAGCACCCAATAAAGGGTGCTTCTATAAGGCTGGCATTTATGACTAGCGATTAACCATAAATGTTAGCGCGGTCGCGGAGTTCCTTGCCCGGCTTAAAGTGAGGGACGTACTTGCCTTCCAGCTCAACTTTGTCACCCGTCTTCGGATTACGACCTACACGCGGTGCACGGTAGTGAAGTGAGAAGCTGCCAAACCCACGGATTTCAATACGGTCGCCTTCGGCTAACGTAGAAGCCATTTGTTCAAGCATTTCTTTCACTGCATCCTCAACCACTTTGGCCGGGATATGAGATTGCTGTCCAGCAAGCCTTTCAATAAGTTCAGACTTGGTCATAGCTCCTCCAAATGCGTGGCTATCAATAACCAGGATAACTGACTACCGTTAGAAGAATGAGCAACTCGCGTTGCTCATTCTACCGTTGTGATTACTCGCCTTTAGCTGCTTTGAACGCTTCTGCCATTGCGTTGGAGAAATTGCTTTCTTCAGGCTTGTTGTTGACAGTTGCGATTGCATCTTTCTCGTCAGCTTCGTCTTTCGCACGAACAGACAGGCTAACAACGCGGTTTTTACGATCAACACCGGTGTATTTTGCTTCAACGCTGTCGCCAACGTTCAGTACCAGTGTTGCGTCTTCAACGCGGTCACGAGACGCTTCAGAAGCACGCAGGTAGCCTTCTACGCCGTCTGCTAATTCAACTGTAGCACCTTTGGCGTCAACTGCTGTAACTTTACCAGTAACAATAGCACCTTTCTTGTTAACAGACAGGTAGTTATTGAACGGATCTTCAGCCAGTTGTTTCACGCCCAGGGAGATACGCTCGCGCTCTGCGTCAACCTGCAGAACAACAGCGGCGATTTCATCACCTTTCTTGTATTCGCGAACGGCTTCTTCGCCAGCCACGTTCCAGGAGATGTCGGACAGGTGCACCAGACCATCGATGCCGCCATCCAGGCCGATGAAGATACCGAAGTCAGTGATAGACTTGATTTTACCTTCAACGCGGTCGCCCTTGTTGTGGGTTTCTGCGAACAGCTGCCATGGGTTAGATTTGCACTGTTTCAGGCCCAGAGAGATACGACGACGTTCTTCGTCGATATCCAGAACCATCACTTCCACTACGTCACCAACGTTAACAACTTTGGATGGGTGGATGTTTTTGTTGGTCCAATCCATTTCGGAAACGTGTACCAGACCTTCAACGCCTTCTTCGATTTCAACGAAGCAGCCGTAGTCAGTCAGGTTAGTCACGCGGCCAGTCAGACGCGTGCTTTCTGGGTAACGTTTAGCGATAGCAACCCATGGATCTTCGCCCAGTTGTTTCAGGCCCAGAGATACACGAGTACGCTCGCGGTCGAACTTCAGCACTTTAACAGTGATTTCGTCGCCCACATTGACGATTTCGCTTGGATGTTTAACACGTTTCCAAGCCATATCAGTGATATGCAGCAGGCCATCAACGCCGCCCAGATCAACGAATGCACCGTAGTCAGTAAGGTTCTTAACGATACCTTTAACTTCCATGCCTTCCTGCAGGTTTTCCAGCAGTTGATCGCGCTCAGCGCTGTTTTCAGATTCGATAACTGCACGGCGGGAAACAACAACGTTGTTGCGTTTCTGATCCAGCTTGATAACTTTGAACTCAAGCTCTTTGCCTTCCAGATGCAGCGTATCGCGAACCGGACGAACGTCTACCAGAGAACCTGGCAGGAACGCACGAATGCCGTTCAGCTCAACAGTGAAACCGCCTTTAACTTTACCGTTGATAATACCGGTAACCGTTGCAGCTTCTTCGTAGGCTTTTTCCAGCGTCAGCCATGCTTCATGACGTTTAGCTTTTTCGCGAGAAAGCAGCGTTTCACCGAAGCCATCTTCGATAGCGTCCAGAGCAACGTCAACTTCATCACCAACCTGAATTTCCAGTTCGCCTGATGCATTCTTGAATTGCTCTACCGGAATGGCAGATTCAGATTTCAGACCGGCGTCAACCAGTACGACATCTTTGTCAATAGCAACAACAACACCGCGTACGATGGAACCAGGACGGGTTTCGATTTCTTTCAGGGATTCTTCAAAGAGTTGAGCAAAAGATTCAGTCATGTTGATAATCTTAAGGGTTTCAATTTAACGTCCATCTGGCATCCTGCTCGATGGGGTTGTTTAACATGCCCCGCTGTGCATCCTTACAGCGAGGTAAAAATTCTGTGTTCTGTGATTACGCTAAAATTTCGCGGGCATAAGCCAACGCGCGCGCTATCACTTCATCGATTGTCATTTCCGTTGAATCCAGCACCAACGCATCAGCAGCCGGTACTAACGGCGCAACAGGACGGTTGCGATCGCGCTCATCCCGTTCTTTTATCTCAGACAAAAGACGTTCAAAGTTAACATTAAAGCCTTTCCCCTGCAACTGTAGCATGCGACGTTGTGCGCGTTCTTCCGCGCTGGCATCCAGGAAAATCTTCACGGGCGCATCAGGAAAAACGACAGTACCCATATCACGACCATCGGCAATCAGCCCTGGGGCTTCACGGAAAGCACGCTGCCGACGTAATAATGCTTCACGAACACGAGGAAACGCCGCAGCCTGAGAAGCCGTATTACCCACCGCTTCTGTCCGAATTTCGTGGCTAACGTCCTCGCCTTCCAGAATGACTTTTAACTGCCCGTCTTCTGCCACAAAGCGCACATCAAGATGAGAGGCCAGCGGGACCAGTGCGTCTTCCGAACTGATATCGACATGGTGGTGTAACGCCGCCAGAGCCAAAACACGATAGATAGCTCCCGAGTCCAGCAAATTCCACTGTAAAGCTTCAGCCAATGCCTTACACAAGGTACCTTTGCCTGCGCCGCTCGGTCCGTCAACCGTAATTACCGGTGCCATCACCGTCATTTCTCTCTCCTTTAATACTGGGAAGTTCCGCTTATGCCGTTTTATGGCATCACGGAGCCTCATTATACGCATCAATGCAGAGAAAGGTTACCCAAATGCCGGAATGGTGGGAAAAATAAGGCATTCTCTGAATGCAGCGCGCAATTCAGAAAGAAAAACAGAGCGCCGTTTGAGAGAAGCAGAGCCAGAAAAAAGGCACGGAGACCGTGCCTTAGAGAAGCATTAAGCCAGTTCGCTGAGGCGCGCCAGCTGTTCGAAGTAGTCGGGGAAGGTTTTAGCGGTACATTTTGGATCAAGAATCGTGACCGGCGTATCCGACAGCGCCACCAGCGAGAAACACATCGCCATACGATGATCGTTGTACGTCCCGATTTCTGCCACTTTCAGCTTGGTTGGCGGCGTAATGCGAATGTAGTCGTTACCCTCTTCCACTTCCGCGCCCACTTTACGCAGCTCAATCGCCATGGCGGCCAGACGATCGGTCTCTTTCACGCGCCAGTTATAGATATTACGCAGCGTAGTCGTACCGCCCTGTGCGAAAAGCGCCGCCGTCGCGATAGTCATCGCGGCATCGGGAATGTGGTTCATATCCATGTCGATCGCATGCAGTTCACCGCGTTCGCATTCGATATAATCCTCGCCCCAGTGCACGATCGCCCCCATCTTTTCCAGAACATCGGCGAAGCGAATATCGCCCTGCACGCTATTACGACCAACACCGGTCACGCGCACCACGCCGCCTTTAATCGCCGCGGCCGCCAGGAAATAAGACGCTGATGACGCATCGCCTTCCACCAGATAGTCGCCCGGAGAGCGATACTGCTGGCGCCCCGCAACAAAAAAGTGTTGGTAGTTCTCATTACGTACTTCAATACCAAACGCTTTCATCATGTGCAGCGTGATATCGATATACGGTTTAGAAACCAGATCGCCCTGAATGCTGATTTGCGTATCCTGCGCGGCCAGAGGCGCGGTCATCAACAGCGCCGTCAGGAACTGGCTGGATACGCTACCATCGACACTGATTTCGCCGCCCTGAAAACCGCCGTGCAGACGCAGCGGCGGATAGTTTTCCTGCTCCAGATAATCAATTTTCGCCCCGCCCTGACGCAGTGCGTCGACCAGATGCCCGATTGGCCGTTCTTTCATACGGGGCTCACCCGTCAGCACAATGTCGCCATCCGTCAGGCACAGCGCAGCGGCCAGGGGGCGCATTGCTGTACCCGCGTTCCCTAAAAACAGCTCCAGCGGTTGCGATGCCGTAAACGCGCCCCCCAGACCGGTAATCTCACACACGGTCCGATCGGAGGACAGATGATATTCCACGCCCAGCGCCGTTAACGCGGTCAGCATATGGCGGACATCATCACTGTCTAACAGGTTAGTCAGCCGGGTCTTTCCTTCGGACAAGGCGGCCAGCAACAGCGCGCGGTTAGAGACGCTTTTTGAGCCTGGAAGGTTAAGGGTACCGTTAATCAGCTTGATGGGTTGTAGGGTCAGGGATTCCTGCATGTAAAGCCTATTCTTTCAACGTGGACATAAAAACCCCGGTAAGCCCGGGGTTTATCAAAATGTATATACCCGTCATACTTCAAGTTGCATGTGCGTTGGCTACGTTTAGTCACCCGAATCACTTACTTGAGTAAGCTCATCGGGATGCCTTCTCTTGCCGCCTGCCTGAAACTCGAATTATTTAGGGTATAGCGAGGTCGTATTAATCAACCGTGGCGACGTGCGAAGTCAGCCATAAATTCAGTCAGCGCTTTCACGCCTTCCAACGGCATGGCGTTGTAGATCGACGCACGCATGCCGCCCACTACACGGTGGCCTTTCAGCGCATGCAAGCCCGCGGCAACGGATTCTTCCAGGAAGACTTTATCCAGCGCAGCATCCGCCAGCAGGAACGGTACATTCATACGAGAACGGTTCGCTACCGCGACATCATTACGATAGAAATCATTACCGTCAATCGCGCTATACAGCAGGTCGGCTTTCTCCTGGTTGCGTTTTTCCATTTCAGCAAGACCGCCGTGCTCTTTCAGCCATTTGAAGACCATACCGGACAGATACCAGGCAAAGGTCGGCGGCGTGTTGAACATGGAGTCATTGTCCGCCAGGATCTGATAATCCAGAATCGATGGCAGCTCACGGCGCGCTTTACCCAGCAAATCGTCACGCACAATAACCAGTGTCAGACCCGCAGGGCCGATATTTTTCTGCGCACCGGCGTAGATCACGCCATAGCGGCTGACGTCAATACGGCGAGACAGGATGCTGGAAGAATAGTCGGCGACCACAATTTTGTCGCCAAAATCCGGCTCTTCTTCAATCGCAATACCGTCAATGGTTTCATTCGGGCAGTAATGTACAAATGCCGCGTCATCAGATAATTGCCATTCACGCATCGGTTTAATGCCGCGCAGGCCGTCTACACGCGTTTTCACGTCAATTACGTTAGGCGTGCAGTACTTTTCTGCTTCATTAATTGCGCTGTGCGCCCAATATCCGCCGTCGATGTAGTCCGCCGTGGTACGCTCGCCCAGAAGATTTAATGGGACTGCCGCAAATTGCGCGCGAGCGCCGCCGTGGCAAAAAAGCACTTTGTAGTTGGAGGGGATTTTCAGCAAATCACGCAGATCTTGTTCGGATTCAGCGGCAACCTGCATAAACTCTTTACTGCGGTGGCTGATTTCCATGACCGACGTACCCAGGCCATTCCAATTACACAATTCCTGTTCAGCACGACGCAGTACTTCAACCGGCAGCATTGCTGGACCGGCGCTAAAATTAAAAATCTGAGTCATTTCCCCTCACCACACCTGAAAAATAGCGGCTGTTTTATCACCGTTGTTACAAATACCATTTTTATAAACCTGTCGGTTATAAAAATACCGCTGTTACAAGATAGTAGTTATAACGGAACGACCGCTATAACCACACTACTTTTACCCTGCTATCGGTTTTATCACTCGTCAATCGCGGCTGCAACGCTTATTGCGCTTTCATTATGCAAAACGGCACGTTACGCCGTCTGTTCTTTTTCACCATTGCCGATCTGTTATGAATAAATAGAGTCTGGACAGAAAAATCCGTATCATGCCGCTTCCGTTAATCTCGATAAGAGTGAACTCCATGACTCAAACGTTTATCCCAGGCAAAGACGCCGCCCTGGAAGACTCCATCGCCCGTTTTCAACAACAGCTCCAGGACCTGGGGTTTAACATCGAAGAAGCGTCATGGCTGAACCCGGTGCCAAACGTCTGGTCTGTCCATATTCGAGACCGCGATTGCCCGCTCTGCTTCACTAACGGCAAAGGCGCCAGTAAGAAAGCTGCACTGGCTTCCGCGTTAGGCGAGTATTTCGAGCGTCTGTCTACTAACTATTTCTTCGCTGATTTCTATCTCGGCAAGACAATCGCCAACGGTGATTTCGTTCACTACCCGAATGAAAAATGGTTCCCAATCCCGGCAGATGACACATTGCCGGAAGGCATTTTAGACGCCCGCCTGCACAAGTTTTACGATCCCGAGCAGGAGCTGAGCGCGAGCGATCTTATCGATCTGCAATCTGGCAATGCCGACAGAGGCATTTGCGCACTGCCGTTTACCCGCCAGTCCGATCAGCAAACCGTGTATATTCCGATGAATATCATCGGTAACCTGTACGTTTCTAACGGGATGTCCGCCGGGAACACCGCCAACGAAGCCCGCGTTCAGGGGCTGTCTGAAGTGTTCGAACGCAGCATCAAAAACCGCATCATTGCCGAGTCGATCAGCCTGCCGGAAATTCCGCAAGCGGTGCTGAATCGCTACCCTGGCGTGGTCGAAGCGATTGCGACGCTGGAGAAAGAAGGCTTCCCGATTTTCTCTTACGATGCCTCATTGGGCGGAAAATACCCGGTTATCTGCGTAGTCCTGTTTAACCCGGCTAACGGCACCTGTTTTGCCTCCTTCGGCGCGCACCCGGATTTCGGTGTAGCACTGGAGCGTACCGTCACCGAACTGCTGCAAGGTCGCGGTCTGAAAGATCTGGACGTCTTCACCCCACCGACGTTTGATGATGAAGAAGTGGCCGAACACGCCAATCTGGAAACCCACTTTATCGATTCCAGCGGCCTGATCTCCTGGGATATGTTCAAGAAAGACGCGGATTATGAATTTGCCGACTGGAGCTTTAAAGGGTCGACGGAAGAAGAATTCGCGACGCTAATGGCGATCTTCAAACAAGAAGATAAAGAAGTTTATATTGCCGACTATGAGCATCTTTCTGTTTATGCCTGCCGCATCATCGTGCCGGGAATGTCAGACATCTACCCTGCTGATGATCTGTTATTGGCCAATAACAGCATGGGTGCTCACCTGCGTGACACGCTGCTGGCGCTGCCTGACAGCAAATGGGAGAAAGAAGACTATCTGGCTCTGTTACAACAGCTGGATGACGAAGGGCTGGATGACTTCACCCGCGTACGCGAACTGCTCGGCATTGCTACCGGTAAAGATAATGGCTGGTTTACTCTGCGTGTTGGCGAATTGAAAGCGATGTTGGCACTGGCCGGCGGCGATCTGGATCAGGCCTTAAGCTGGACAGAGTGGACTCAGGACTTCAACGACTCCGTCTTTACAGCGCAGCGCAGCAATTATTATCGTTGCCTTCAGACCCTGCTGTTACTGGCACAGGAGCCTGAACGCGACCCGGCAGAATATTACGACGCCTTTACCAAAATGTACGGCAGTGAAACGGTTGATGCCGCCAGTGCCGCCGTGGCTGGCGAAGCTTGCTTCTACGGCTTGTTTGCCGTGGATGACACCTTTGCCACGTTGCCTGCACACCAGTCACTGCTGGCTGCCTATGAAAAACTGCAGAAAGCTAAACGCCGTTACTGGCAAGCAAAATAATGTCTGACGGCGGCAGCCCGCGCGTCTTATATTGATAAGTACACGCTATGGCAAATAGCAATCTGCCGCTAGTCATCTAAAATAGCCCTTATCTTAAAGGGCTATTTTATTATCTACAGGACGAATATTTATTATTCGTAATGCATAATCAGAACATTGTTATTGAATGGTGAATTTTTAATTAAATTACGTCGACAAGGTGGTACTGAAATTCTACAAAACATGATTTTTATTAACGCTAAATCGGTAGGTTTAACGCCTCCCTTTCAACTCTTTTTGCAAAATTTAAAATATTTTTTTGTTATAATATTCAAATAGTTAACCTGTAAAACACGGTATCCCACCCTCTTTGCCACCTTGTTAATTTCTTGCAATATGATCCACGTCAAATTTTACCGTATACTGCTTTGTTAGTATCTCAATGCTGATAATTTTTAAGAGAGAGTTAGTGTGAAAGCTGACAACCCCTTTACTCTATTACTCCCGGCTGCAATGGCAAAAGTTGCTGAAGACGCCGGAGTTTATAAAGCTACCAAACAACCGTGTACAACGTTTTATTTGGCGATAACCGCGGGTGTATTTATTTCTATCGCCTTTGTCTTTTATATTACCGCCACCACAGGAACCTCAACGATTCCTTTCGGTATCGCGAAACTGATCGGTGGTATTTGTTTCTCCCTTGGTCTCATGTTGGTTGTCGTCTGCGGTGCGGACTTATTCACCTCAACCGTTCTCATCGTGATTGCCAAGGCCAGTGGACGTATTACCTGGAAGCAACTAGCCTATAACTGGGCAAATGTCTATGTCGGCAACCTGATTGGCGCACTTTTCTTCGTTGGGCTTATCTGGTTCTCGGGAGAGCACATGGTCGCGAACGGTGCGTGGGGCCTCAACGTCCTGCAAACGGCGGAACACAAGCTGGAACACACATTTGTTGAAGCATTGTGCCTAGGTATTCTGGCTAACCTGATGGTTTGTCTGGCCGTGTGGATGAGCTACTCCGGCCGTACACTTACCGACAAAATGTTTGCCATGATCCTGCCTGTCGCCATGTTCGTTGCCAGTGGCTTTGAGCACAGTATCGCGAACATGTTCATGATTCCTATGGGCATCGTTATCAAAAATTTTGCGACCCCAGAATTCTGGAACGCCATTGGAATGGTGCCTTCTCAATTTGAACATTTAACCGTTAGCCACTTCATTACCGATAACCTGATTCCCGTCACGCTTGGGAACATCATCGGCGGTGGTGTCCTGGTCGGTTTGACATATTGGGTAATTTATTTGCGCGGTGGAGACAAGCACCACTAAGGTGCAATCGGCCGCAACGTCGGGTTTTAAGAAATCCATATCAAAGGTAGGTGTAAAATGACCGAGCTGAATGAAAAATTGGCCAATGCATGGCAAGGCTTTAGCAAAGGTGAATGGCAGGATAACGTCAATGTTCGTGACTTTATCCAGAAAAACTACACGCCGTATGAAGGTGATGAGTCTTTCCTGGCTGGCGCAACCAAAGCGACGTCTGCCCTGTGGGACAGCGTCATGGAAGGCATCAAGCAGGAAAACCGCACTCACGCCCCTGTTGATTTTGATACCAATGTTGCCGCAACGATCACGTCTCACGACGCGGGATATATCAACAAAGGTCTGGAAAAAATCGTTGGTCTGCAGACTGACGCTCCGCTGAAACGTGCGTTGATTCCGTTCGGCGGCATCAAAATGGTTGAAGGTTCATGCAAAGTTTACGGCCGTGAACTGGATCCTCAACTGAAAAAAACCTTCACTGAATACCGCAAAACGCACAACCAGGGCGTGTTCGATGTTTATACTCCAGACATCCTGCGTTGTCGTAAATCTGGCGTTCTGACTGGTCTGCCAGATGCCTACGGCCGTGGCCGTATCATCGGTGACTATCGTCGCGTTGCGCTGTACGGTATCGACTACCTGATGAAAGACAAGTTTGCTCAGTTCACTTCTCTGCAAAGCAAACTGGAAAACGGCGAAGATCTGGAAGCGACAATCCGTCTGCGTGAAGAAATTGCCGATCAGCACCATGCTCTGAGCCAAATTAAAGAAATGGCCGCTAAATATGGCTGTGACATTTCTGGCCCAGCCACAACGGCTCAGGAAGCCGTGCAGTGGACTTACTTCGGCTACCTGGCTGCGGTGAAATCACAGAATGGTGCAGCCATGTCCTTCGGACGTGTATCCACCTTCCTGGATATCTACCTTGAGCGTGATCTGAAAGCGGGCAAAATCACCGAAGAAGAGGCTCAGGAAATGATTGACCACCTGGTCATGAAACTGCGTATGGTGCGTTTCCTGCGTACTCCTGAGTATGATGAGCTGTTCTCTGGTGACCCAATCTGGGCAACCGAATCTCTGGCTGGTATGGGTCTGGATGGTCGTACACTGGTAAGTAAAACCAGCTTCCGTTTCCTGAACACCCTGTACACCATGGGGCCGTCTCCAGAACCAAACATGACCATCCTGTGGTCTGAAAAACTGCCACAGAACTTCAAAAACTACGCGGCTAAAGTCTCCATCGATACCTCTTCTCTGCAATACGAGAATGACGATCTGATGCGTCCTGACTTTAACAACGATGACTACGCGATTGCTTGCTGCGTAAGCCCAATGATCGTTGGTAAGCAAATGCAGTTCTTCGGTGCGCGTGCAAACCTGGCAAAAACCATGCTGTACGCCATCAACGGCGGCGTGGATGAAAAACTGAAAATGCAGGTTGGCCCGAAATCAGAACCGATCAAAGGCGACGTTCTGAACTTCGACGAAGTGATGGATCGTATGGATCACTTCATGGACTGGCTGGCAAAACAGTACGTTACCGCGCTGAACATCATTCACTATATGCACGACAAATACAGCTACGAAGCGTCGCTGATGGCACTGCATGACCGTGACGTGTTCCGTACTATGGCGTGTGGTATCGCGGGTCTGTCTGTTGCTGCTGACTCCCTGTCAGCCATCAAATATGCCAAAGTGAAGCCAATTCGTGATGAAGACGGCCTGGCTATCGACTTTGACATCGAAGGCGAATATCCGCAATTCGGTAACAACGACGCTCGCGTAGATGAACTGGCTTGCGATCTGGTTGAACGTTTCATGAAGAAAATTCAGAAACTGAATACCTACCGTGGCGCAACCCCAACTCAGTCTGTTCTGACCATCACCTCTAACGTGGTATATGGTAAGAAAACCGGTAACACACCAGACGGTCGCCGCGCAGGTGCGCCATTTGGACCAGGTGCAAACCCAATGCACGGTCGTGACCAGAAAGGTGCGGTGGCCTCTCTGACTTCTGTTGCTAAACTGCCGTTTGCTTACGCGAAAGATGGTATTTCTTATACCTTCTCCATCGTACCTAACGCGTTAGGTAAAGATGACAACGTGCGTAAAGCTAACCTTGCCGGTCTGATGGATGGTTATTTCCACCACGAAGCCAGCATCGAAGGCGGTCAGCACCTGAACGTCAACGTCATGAACCGTGAAATGCTGCTTGATGCGATGGAAAACCCAGAGAAATATCCGCAGTTGACGATCCGCGTATCTGGCTACGCAGTGCGTTTCAACTCCCTGACGAAAGAACAGCAGCAAGACGTCATCACCCGTACTTTCACTCAGTCAATGTAATTTCCATGACTGTCTGAAAAGGCGTAAAATAAAGGCTCCACGTCAGTGGGGCCTTTTTCTCACCCCCGATTGTCGTCCAGGTTGTTAGCCTGTTTTGCCAGCCCGCTATATTGCCCTCACCCTGTGGATGGCTCGCAAAACAGATTCGACGCAGCATCTGTCCTACGGTGTTTTTCTGTCAGCAATCCCTGCCAGATTGACACCTGCTTTCTTATGACTGCGCTCATAAAGACCGCTATTGTTCGGTCAAATTTGGAGAAAACCTCGCAATGTCAGTAATCGGTCGCATCCACTCCTTTGAATCCTGCGGCACTGTCGATGGCCCAGGCATCCGTTTCATCATCTTCTTCCAGGGTTGCCTGATGCGCTGCCTGTACTGCCATAACCGTGATACCTGGGATACGCACGGCGGCAAGGAAGTGACGGTGGAAGAACTCATGAAAGAAGTCGTGACCTACCGCCATTTTATGAATGCATCTGGCGGCGGCGTAACCGCATCCGGCGGCGAGGCCATCCTTCAGGCCGAGTTTGTACGCGACTGGTTCCGCGCCTGCAAGGCAGAAGGCATCAACACCTGTCTGGATACCAACGGGTTTGTACGCCGCTATGATCCCGTCATTGACGAGCTATTGGACGTCAGCGATTTAGTGATGCTCGATCTGAAACAAATGAACGACGATATACACCAGAATTTAGTTGGCGTATCGAACCACCGTACCCTGGATTTCGCTCGCTATCTGGCAAAACGCAACCAGCGTACCTGGATACGTTACGTGGTCGTCCCCGGTTGGTCTGATGACGATGCGTCCGCACACAAACTGGGCGAATTCACCAAAGATATGACGAACATCGAGAAGATTGAGCTTCTTCCCTATCATGAGCTTGGCAAACACAAGTGGATAGCGATGGGTGAAGAGTACAAATTGGATGGTGTTAAACCACCGAAGGCCGATACCATGGATCGCATTAAGTCGATTCTTGAAAGCTACGGTCACAAGGTCATGTACTAATCTCTGACATTTCTTGAGAAAATAGCGCGCTGATGGCGCGCTGTTTTCATTGTAGCGAAGAGATACCCTTAAACCGTTAAGCGCAGCGCTAAGCCAGATTTCCTGCTGCCTTGATTTTCACCTGTACCGCATTCCCCGGCAAATAAGCCAACGGAATTTCCTGGTAATCGATGATTTCAACGCTGCCCGGCATCGCTCCCGTTTCTTCTGCAAGGCAAATAGTTTGTTGCTGCAGTTCGCTTTTTATCTTTTCGCGATCGTTATCCGGCATTTTCACTACGCGTTCAATCTGTGCGCCAACCTTCCCTAACGCCACACCAACCGCATTTGCCGCATCGAAATTCTGCGGACGCATAACCTGACTGATACCAGATAAAACGTCAGGCAGTAAAATACTGCCGCCACCAACAAGCACAGCGGGAATAGCTGCGCTCGACGATTTGATCCGATCGATAGCACTTTCCACTTTATCAATCATCTGGCGATAAGCCTGCTGGCAAAGCGCTTTATCCAGTTCGGGCAACGGACGAGGAAGTTCGGATGCCCATCGCTCGCGATGGAGTTGCAGCATGATATCGCTGAGCGTTAACGTCTGCCCGCCAAAGCTGACGCCCTGCTCAAGCAGGCGATAGCCGACGCTGTCAGGCCCAAGAGTGAGTTTTCCATCCTGCGACTGCCGCACACAGGTTCCACCACCAATGCCGATAGAGATAATATCCGGCATTCTGAAATTCGTCCGCACATCGCCCACCTCAACGGCGATGGCAGATTCACGCGGAAAGCCATTCACCAACACGCCAATATCTGTCGTTGTGCCGCCGACATCGATAATCAATGCGTTATCCAGTCCAGAAAGGTGACACGCTCCACGAATCGAGTTCGTTGGCCCGCAGGCCATCGTCAGAATGGGGTATTGCTTCACCATACTTTCGGACATCAATGTACCGTCGTTTTGCCCGAAGAACGGCGTAGCCTTAATACCATGCCGGACTAACGCTTGCGTAAAGCCGCTAACAAATCGGTTGGCAGTACTTTGTAACGATGCATTCAGGATGGTTGCGTTTTCCCTTTCCAGTAGTCCCGTGCTGCCGATCCGGTGGGATAACGACAGGGAGACTTCAGGTAATGCTGCATTTACCCATTGGGTAACCTGCATCTCCTGCTCATTATTAACTGGAGAAAATACGCCGCAGATCGCCACGCTATCCACATGACCGCGCATTCTGTCACAGGCTGCCAAGACTTCATCTCGCACTACGGGATGAATCTCGCGGCCATCAAATTCATAGCCGCCATGAATTTGGTAGAAATGCTGACCTAACGTTCTTTGCCACTCGTCATCCCAACCAAATAGCGGCGGGACGCTATCGCTGCTTGGCAGGCTCAGGCGTAATAATCCAACGCGATCCAGCCCTTTCCGCTCAACAATCGCATTGGTACATTGCGTTGTGCCCAACATCGCATAGCGAATATGTTGCGGCTCAATACCTGACTGTGTCAGAACGTCTGCAATAACTCGTTCGATGCCGCTATAAATATCCAGGCTGGTAGGAAATTTGGCCGTCGCAATACAGCGCAGATCTGCATCTAAAATTGCTGCATCCGTGTTGGTGCCGCCGACATCAATCCCGAGTCGGTAATTATTTTTATGTAACATCGGGAAAGCCTCAGCGATTTGCAAGCTGTTCTATCGGCACATACTGCACCGGATAACCGAAATACTCCGGCCCCGCAACGTCAATCCCTTTTGGCGTTCGCCACTTTTCATTACACGGATAGGCAATGACATCAACTCGCTGCCCATAACGTAAATGTTCCGTAATAATCGGACGTCCGGTTTCACTGTCTACGATGGAGATTAAATCAGGCACAACAGCCAGCAGATTATCCTGCGTAGGATCTGTCACCTGTGAGGAGCGATAAGCAAGCAATAGCTCATTCTGGAAAAGCACCGTAAACGACTCACCCTTGTCGTTCCCCATGCCATCCAACACCACTTTGCCCCGAGCGAAACCACCCGTTGTGCGCCGTACCACATCAACAATTTTGCCCGATGCAACGATATAACCATTGAGTACCGTAAGCAGAGACTGTACCGGGTGACTGCCCGACTGATGAGCCTGACGCAGCATTCTTCCAATATCCTGCGCCAGAGTAAGCGTCCCCTTAATGGCGCTGCGCTTAAGTTCGCTACCGCGCAACGGATAATCGCACATGGCGCATGCGGCGCCCATTTGCTCCACAATTGAGCGTGCTAGCCGCTCCGACCATATACCATCGATAGGATTAAGAATGACAGCGTTGCCCTTCTCATCCGCCAATGTATTTGGAGCAGAGGTTAAATCATCGAGAAAAAAGGTCACCATCTGCGCTTCGGGGAACGCTCTGCCCATTGCATCACAATCAATAACAGGCAACCCTTTCGCAGCCGCAACAACTAGCGGTATTAACGAGTTAATACCGCCGACTTCGATAGAAAAAGTTCCAGAGGCTGACTCAGTGAGGTAATTCTCCATGGTTTCAAATGCCAATAGAATTTGCCGCGGTGAAATGATTTTTTCGACAGAAACAGTCGGCGCTCCCATCGTACTACACGGGATAAAGAGCGCATTGTCATTGACATCATCCAGGTTGCACAATGTGACAGGCTTCCCATGACGCAAAGCATTTTTCGCAATTAGCGATCCTAAATAAGGATCCCCGCCACCGCCAGTACCAAGGATTGAAGCACCTAGCGCGATGTCGTCTATCATTTCAAAATCAATATATCGGACCATTACTTACCCAATAACCACCGAACAACCTAGGATTTAGAGAATCAATGGACAGACTCTGCCAACTGAGGGAACATTTTCCGCATTGCGATATACATCACCAAACTGATTATTATGCCATCCAGCGTAGAAACCGATGTGATCGTAAACAAATCAAAGAAATCTGTAGCGGTTAATAAGCTTACAAAACTGCCGGATAACCACGCGATAGAGGCACAAATATTCAGTAATGGCGGTTGTGATGCATCCTGCGTTAAACGCGAAGAGTCAAAAAAGTAATATTCAGCAAGGTAAACCCCTGCAATAGGGGAAATTAGGACACCTAGTAACGACAAAAACTGGGTGAAGTTATTAATCATGCCGTTATAGGCCAAAAAAAGACCAGCAAATGCCATCAACACAACGAGTATTGGCCGGGATATTGCTCTGACAACAACCGAGAGTCCTAATGAGGCTGAAATTAAATTAGAGCTATTCGTTGTCCATTGAGCAAAAATCAAAATCACAATCGCTGACACACCAAGTCCGATGCTAAAAAATATTTCAACCAAATCGTCACTGCCAACCATATGGGTCAATATGAGCGCAACAAGAATCGTTGCGCTATTTCCTAGTAAGAATCCCAAGCCTGAGCCTAATATGGCATCTTTACGTGTTCTGGAATAACGAGCAATGTCCGGTGACACGATACTTGCCGCTACTATCCAGATAGAAACCACGTAAGAAATAGCACTCCCTAAACTTATCGGTTTTTTAATAACCACTTCAGCAGGTGAAGCATGGCCATTAGCAGCCAGATAGATTCCTGAGATAATGAGTATAAGCATTAGCGGGACACTTAATACGCTGAGTTTACCTAACGCACGAACACCCCAAATGGCCGTCGATGCCATGAGAGCCATACCAAAAAGCAGAATAAAAAAGCGTCCAGGTTCAAGCTGATAATGTAGCAATGCTTTTTGCAGCATCACACCAAAGAAATCGAGTTGAAAGGCAAACCATCCAACAAGTGAAACAGCGGAAAACACGCCGATCACTTTCCCACCTAGCCGCCCAAAAACAGAAATACTGAGTAACGTTGTTGACAGCCCGCAGCCATAACCAACGTTCGCACACAATGCAGCAAGGACACCCAGTAACGCAGATCCAATAAGCGTGGCGATAACAGCTTGAGAAAAAGGTAATCCACTACTTAGAAAAGAGCCGAGAAATAGGCCAGAAATATCGATCCCGATAGCCAGCCATATCAAGGCAATGACATACCAGCTTTTTCTGGCTTCTACAGGAACCTTTTCGTATTCGTAATCATAGATCTGCCGCTCCTGTTGTTCTTTTTCAGGTACAGCTTTCCCTTGAGACATATTCCCTCCATTAAATAAGCAGCAAATAATTATTGTATCGTTGTGATATTTTATAGAGGTTGCCTGACGGCGTATAGAACAATGGTGTCGTCAGCAAGCTAACAACACCATTGTGCTTATGAGAGACCCTGATGTGACGCATAAAACCACACATTTTGTGGCAACCACATCAACGATGTGGCGTGATGACAAGATAAATGGGTTTCATATCGATTAATACAGATATATTTTGATGTTAACATTCAGATATGTAATGTATGCGAAGGAAATGCTATGCGCTTAGACAAACTGGAGATTCGCTGGTTAAAACTCTTTTGTAAAATTGTTGAAAAACAAGGAATTACTAACGCACAAGATGCAACGGGCTTAAGCCAACCCGTACTAAGCCACTACCTCTCTCGTCTTGAGGATACGCTCGGACTGGTGCTGTGCGAACGTGGTCGTAGCGGCTTTGCCTTAACAACCGAAGGTGAGGTGGTCTATCAAGAAGCTAAATCTGTCATTTCCACACTCGATGACTTCGCAAACAGACTGGCCCGTATCAAACATCAACTTATAGGTAAGGTAAAACTAGGCTGTCTGGATAATATCGCAACACACCCCAACAACGTTGTATCACAAGCGATATCCCATCTTTATGACCAAAGCCCGGAAGTTAATGTCGAAATCGAAATTATGGAATACCTTCCTCTGATGGAGAGGCTAAAAAATGGACACCTTGATATTGTTCTCAGCGCCCTACCCGATGACATTCCTGCGGACATTTTTTATCAGCCCGTCTTTGTCGAACACAGCTATTTTTATTCTCTAGCAGAAAATGCTGAAATGATCGAACATGAATGGCTCAATGGTGAATTAAATCCTCGCCGGCTATTAATTGGCGGACATGCCGTCAATGAAATATCTAAACAGCTAGGTTCGGTATCAAAACAGGGTTATCACCAGACCGCCTGGCATCTTGAAGGAAGTCTGTTGCTATTGCTGGCAGGCACACATATTGGTTTTCTCCCCGATCACTATGCCGCACCTTGGGTTGAAAAAGGCAAACTCACCGCAATTGCACCAGATCGTTTAAAGATAACCAGCATATTTTATCTGGTGCGAAACGCAAAACAGCGCCTTAGCCCGGTAGCCGAAGCGCTGTGGAATAACATGGTCGAAGCAGGACAAAGCTCGTTGGCCAGCCTCGATACCGCTAGCTCAAGCAGCAGCTAATGGTGTTGGATGGTGATCGACTTTTCTGAGCAACATCGTCAGATAAATCATGGCAATAACCGCGATCAAGACAAACAGCAAGCGATCGGAGTAGCTCTGCATCAATACCGCAGCAACGCTTGGCCCGCAAAGACTGCCAAGCGTATAGCTGAGGAGCAAGGCCTGATTCATCGCCACCAGTTCATCAGGACGTACTTTTTCACATGCCCACGACATGGCAACGGGATACAGCGTAAAACCTGCACATCCCAACAGGAACAATGACGGCGCCATGGCATAGTGACTAATGCTTAACATGGCAATACAGCCAATAATCACAACAAAGACTAATACGCGGAGAACCAACAGGCGTCCATACCGATCTGCCATACGTCCAATCGGCCATTGACCGATAATCCCTGAGCTGATCAGCAGTGCCATCCAGTATCCAACCTGCGCGTCATTCATTCCCTGATGAGAGAGATACAGCGGCATCAAACCATACAGCGAGCCTAAAATTGCACCGGAAATAATACAGCCGTGTACGCCTAAACGTGCACTGCGATACGTCAGCATTTTCAACATACTGACCGGTTTTTCTTGCTGTTCTGGCGGTGTGGGAAGGCGAGTAAACAGCAAGGGGAATATCGCTAAAATAACCAGTGCGACCATCCACGGCAGGACGCTTAACAATGCTGTCGGCAATACGCCAATCAGGAGTTGTCCAATCACGCTACCGAGGTAATAGGCAATCATATAAGCAGCCAGCAGTTGCCCACGTTGCGTCGGCGTTCCACTGCATAACAACGCGCTTTCAACCACGACCCAGATTAACGCACAACCGACCCCGGCAAGAAAGCGCCAAAATAGCCAACTGCCAATATCGGCAGAAATACCGAGACCAGCAATCGCGATGCCAAATACCAGAGCGGCCAAATAATAGCTGCGGTTAAACCCATAAAGTTTGATTAATTTACCGGCTAATAGCGTTCCAACCAGATTGCCGCCGAAATAGGATGAGCCAACGAGGCCAACCTGCCAGACGGGAAGAGATTGATAACTCAGCCAAAGTGGTACCAGAGTATTTAATACCGCGATACAAACTGTTAGCAGTAAGAGTCCGCAGAGCAATAGCAGCACTGGGCGGGAATAAGCAGACATAGCGAAGTGGATAACCAAACAACCGGAGAAGAGTGAGCGCATCATGCCACTGCGTATATAAAAGTCAATCCGGGCAAAAAGTGCTAAAAGTCCTTTCTCAAATGATGGATTGAAAGAATTCATCAACACATACAGGGATGCCGTTACACTTGAAAACAGAAGCAACCTATTCCCCTGATTTTAAATTATTTTTAGCTTTAAAATTCAGTCACACAGGTTGTTTAAGGTAGAGAAGCTATTTTTACGATGAAAAAATATTACCGAACAGGAGGCGTAAAAAAAGCGCCTTTAAACGGGCGCTTTTTTCAGATAGCAGAAATTAGCCAATAAATTCCAGCCCGCCCATGTATGGACGCAGCACTTCAGGAATTTCAATACGGCCATCAGCCTGCTGGTAGTTTTCCAGAACCGCTACCAGTGTACGACCGACTGCCAGACCAGAACCGTTCAACGTGTGAACCAGACGGGTCTTCTTGTCGGACTTGCTACGGCAGCGAGCCTGCATACGACGCGCCTGGAAATCCCACATGTTTGAGCAAGAGGAGATTTCACGGTACGTATCTTGCGCCGGCAGCCAGACTTCGAGATCATACGTTTTGGTGGAGCCAAAGCCCATATCACCGGTGCACAGCAAGACCTTACGATACGGTAATTTCAACAGTTGCAGTACCGTTTCGGCGTGGGTCGTTAATTCTTCCAGCGCCTGCATAGAATCTTCAGGGCGGACGATTTGTACCAGTTCGACCTTGTCAAACTGATGCATACGAATCAACCCACGCGTATCTCGACCATACGAACCTGCTTCAGAACGGAAGCAAGGCGTGTGGGCAGTCATCTTCAACGGCAAGGATTCTTCATCAAGAATCTCGTCACGCACCAGATTGGTCAACGGAACTTCAGCCGTCGGAATCAGTGCATAGTTGCTGCTTTCCGCTTCTTCGCTCAACGGCCTAGTATGGAACAGATCTTCGCCAAATTTAGGCAACTGACCAGTACCGTATAACGTGGCATGATTGACCAGATAAGGCACATAGGCTTCCTGATAGCCATGCTGTTGCGTATGCAAATCCAGCATGAACTGGGTAAGTGCACGGTGCAGACGAGCAATTTGCCCTTTCATCACGACAAAACGCGCACCGGTCAATTTCACCGCCGCGGCAAAATCCAGCCCGGCAGCCATCTCTCCGAGTTCAACATGATCGCGCACGGGGAAATCATATTTACGCGGTTCACCCCAGCGAGTCACTTCCTGATTCTGCGTGTCGTCCTTTCCAAGCGGCACCGAGTCGTCCGGCAGGTTCGGGATCGTTAACGCCAGATCGCGAATTTCATTCTGCAACTGATCCAGCTCGGCTTTCGCGGCATCCAGTTTTTCGCCTAATGTGTTAACTTCACGACGCAAAGGCTCGATATCTTCACCGCGTGCTTTCGCTGCACCAATCTCTTTCGATCGGGAGTTACGCTCTGCCTGCAGGTTTTCAGTTTCTACCTGCAATACTTTACGACGTTCTTCCTGCTTACGCAGGGTCTCAACATCCAGCTTAAAGCCTCTGCGAGCCAGTAACTTTTCGGCGACTGCGTCTAGCTCATTGCGCAGTAAATTGGGATCGAGCATGCTAATCCTGTGCTTATGATTATCAAATGAAATGGTTGCTTACACGGCGCGCTACGCGGCCGGTTTCAGAAAATACCGCAATAACCTTACCGCAACGCTTAGTTCAACGGTAGCGTTTTGTCGGGCTATTTTGATCCTGAGTGGCAAGCCAGGCGAGCTTTTCACCAATTTTGCCCTCAAGGCCGCGTGAGGTCGGCGCGTAATAGTGCGTATCGGCCATTTCCGGAGGAAAATAGCTTTCGCCAGCAGCATAGGCATTGGGTTCATTGTGTGCGTACCGATACTCTGCCCCGAGCCCCATTTCTTTCATCAACCGGGTAGGCGCATTGCGCAAATGCTCGGGAACGTCATAGTCTGGTTTCTCGCGTGCATCCTGCATCGCCGCTTTAAATGCGCTATACACGGCGTTACTTTTCGGCGCACAGGCCAGATAAACAATCGCCTGAGCAATAGCACGCTCCCCTTCTGCGGGGCCGACACGAGTGAAGCAATCCCAGGCGGAGATAGCCACCTGCATCGCACGCGGATCCGCATTGCCGACATCTTCCGATGCAATCGCCAACAGTCGTCGGGCAACATACAGCGGATCGCCACCGGCAGTGATGATTCTGGCGTACCAATAAAGCGCCGCATCCGGCGCAGAGCCTCTTACCGATTTATGCAGCGCCGAAATCAGGTCGTAATAGCGATCGCCCTTGTTATCAAAGCGGGCACTACGCTCGCCAGCGATTTCGTTGAGGAGTGCCGGTGTCAGAACACGCATACCCTGCGCGTCGATTTCTGCCATATCCGCCATCATTTCCAGGCTATTCAGCGCACGTCGGGCATCGCCGTTGACCAATTCGGCCAGCATTCGCGCGGTTTCGGCAGGCAGAACAATATTCTGTCCGCCGTATCCTCGCTCGCTGTCGCTCATGGCCTGCTGCAAGACCTGCTCGATATCTTCCGCCGTCAGCGCTTTTAGCAAATAGACACGGGCACGAGATAACAACGCGGAATTGAGTTCGAAAGAGGGGTTTTCGGTTGTCGCACCAATGAAGGTGATCGTTCCATCTTCGATATGTGGCAGAAACGCATCCTGCTGACTTTTGTTGAAACGATGGACTTCATCGACAAACAAAATAGTGCGGCGCCCCGCATTGCGGTTTTGTCGGGCACGCTCAATCGCTTCGCGAATTTCTTTGATGCCGGACGTCACGGCAGAAATGCGTTCTACATCCGCCTGCCCATAATGCCCAATCAATTCTGCCAGCGTGGTTTTTCCCGTACCTGGCGGCCCCCAAAGAATCATCGAGTGCAGTTGCCCTGCCTCGATGGCTCGTGGCAAAGGCTTACCAACGCCTAATAAGTGCTGTTGACCAATATACTGCGCCAACGTTGCTGGCCGCATACGCGCGGCCAGGGGCTGAAATTCGTTGTGGGAAAAATCAAGGGACAGATTGCTCACTCTGGCCTCACTGACGCTGGTCATCCAGCGTGACGCCTTTCGGCGGTGTGAACGTGAATTGCGCGGCATCAACAGCAGAATTTTGCTGGTTCTTCAGCACATAAGTGCTTCGCTGGCCATCCTGTTCCGTCGCGGTAAACTGCTTGATCGTGCCGTTGGTCGTCACATTAATCGCGAACTGTTTCAGGTTGCCGCTCGCAGATTTCGGCGTAAGCTCAAAATCATCGCCTTTCTGGCGCACATCGTATTTACTCCAGTCGCTGGCATCGTTACGCGTAATCAGAATGAACGGCGTATTTCCTGTTGCATCCTTCAGCCAGGTTGCCGTGACTTGCTCCACAAACGGATTGTAGAACCAGAGCGTTTTTCCGTCAGAAATCAGCGTACTTTCATCAGGTGAGGTGGTTTTCCAGTTAAATAAGTTAGGGCGTTTCAACCACAGTTCACCTTCCCCTTCCTGCACGGCTGCGCCGTCAGCACTGGTGACTTTCTGGCTAAAATTCGCATGGAAACTGTTTACTTTATTGAGGCGACCCTGCAAATCTTTTGCCGCGTCCGCATAGACAGCGGTTGAGGTCACACCGGCAATCAGGCAACTGATAGCTAACCACTTTTTCATACGCATAATCCTTTGAATTTCCTGATATAAAAACCTTCACATAATGAGCTCAGGTGCCTTGCACGAGACTAATGTGATTTGTGGATCAGTGTTATTTGTAGATCTATGTTATCTGAACCCACTCGGGCGGTGATAGGTGAATTATCTGCTTATCACCGCTTTTACGCTTCTTTGCATAAGGGCTGCACGCGCAGCCCTTATAGTGGAGTGAGGTCAATCAATACAACGCACTTATTCCATTGATGGCGGTGCCAATACCTCGCGATTGCCATTGTGCCCAGGGGGGCTGACGATGCCCTGCGCTTCCATTTGCTCAACGATTCGCGCGGCGCGGTTATAGCCGATTCGGAACTGGCGCTGTACACCGGAAATGGATGCACGGCGTTTATCGACCACAAACTCTACTGCCTGATCGAACAGAGGATCGAGTTCTTCATCGCCATCAAGGCCGACGCTTCCACCTTCAACATCATCGCCACCACTGACAATATTATCGATATATTGAGGACGCCCACGCGCTTTCCAGTCCTGAACGACGGCGTGAACTTCCTCGTCACGGACAAAAGCGCCATGAACACGGACAGGTATCGAGGAGTTCGGAGCCATATACAGCATGTCCCCCATGCCCAATAGCGACTCTGCACCGCCTTGATCGAGGATAGTCCGTGAGTCAATTTTGCTGGACACAGTAAACGCGATACGCGTCGGAATATTTGCCTTGATCAATCCGGTGATAACATCAACAGAAGGACGCTGCGTCGCCAGTACCAGGTGAATACCCGCAGCACGGGCTTTTTGCGCCAGTCGGGCAATCAGTTCTTCAACTTTCTTGCCCACCGCCATCATCAGGTCCGCAAATTCATCGACCATCACCACAATATATGGCAGTTTTTCCAGCACTGGCGGCGTCATATCCATACTGTCGCCCGGCTTCCAGAACGGATCGGGGATCGGGCGTCCCATCGCATTTGCTGTCATCACCCGTTCGTTGTATCCCGCCAGATTACGCACGCCAAGCGCCGACATCAGCTTATAGCGACGTTCCATTTCACCGACGCACCAACGCAACGCATTTGCCGCATCCTTCATGTCGGTCACGACTTCCGTCAACAAATGCGGAATACCTTCGTACACCGAAAGTTCCAGCATTTTCGGGTCGATCATGATAAAGCGCACGTCTTCCGGCGTGGCTTTATACAACATACTGATAATCATGGCGTTGACGCCGACCGATTTCCCCGACCCTGTCGTACCCGCAACCAGCAGGTGCGGCATTTTCGCCAGATCGGCAACGACCGGTTCGCCTGCAATATCTTTACCCAGCACAATCGACAGCGGCGACGGATTATCACGGAATTTGTCGCAGTCCAATACTTCACGCAGATAAACCGTCTGACGATGCGCATTCGGCAGTTCCAGACCGACATACGGTTTGCCCGGAATCACCTCAACAATACGCACTGCAACAACGGACAGAGAACGCGCCAAATCGCGCGACAGATTCGAGATGCGCGCCGCTTTAACGCCCGGCGCCAGATCCAATTCAAACCGAGTGATCACCGGGCCTGGCGAATGATCGACCACATCTGCTTTTACCCGGAAATCAGCCAAACGCGCTTCGATCAGTCGCGCCGTCTGTTCCAATGCGAAATTATCAATAGGCGCTTCGCTAGCCGGCGGCGGCGTCAACAAATCCAACGTTGGCAGCGGCGTAGTCGGCTTCTGTAGCGGTTGTTCATTACGCATCAGGAACGGGTGAATCAAGCCATCCATTGCAGGATGATGCGTTGGTGTTGCCACAGTTTCCTGTTTCGCGGCCTCAACAGGCGCTGACGTTGGTTGCGCTGGCTGACCAAATGTTAATGGACTGCGCTCATCAGCGTCGTCATCCTCACCGGCATGCATCGGAGGAAGATCGGGTTCGACACGATAAGACGGCTGTGTATACGTTGGCTCACTGAACGTAGGCGGCTCAGGTTCGCGCTCATTCTCCGCGCTAAACGGTGAGAATGAAAAATCGTTATGCGCTACCGCAGGAGTTGGTTGAACAGGCTCACTGACAGTTGGTGATGCTGTCGGCGCAGAAATGTCCTCATTGCGCTGCAACGCATTGGCATCATAACGCGACTGTTGCTGTGCAGCGAAATCCCTGGCGAGCTGCGCTTGCAGAAGCGCGTCTTCATCCTCTTGCTGTGACGGATATTCATCACCGTAACGCTCGCGCTGCTGATTCAGGTACTCCTGCTGTAGCGCGGCTTCCTGACGGGCAATCTCATCAGGTGTTTCTTCCTGATAGATGTCGTTCGCCAAGTCCGTTTCCGCACTCTCATTCTGCGCCTGTAGCCTTGCTTGCTCTTCGGCCAGCCGCTGCGACGGCAGTTTGATTCCGTATGACGCCAATTCGCGACGAGTAGGAATACGCACCGGATTAGGGCGCGGCAGTTCCGGTCCAACGCCGCGTTTAATCTGCGGGTTATCATCCCCATCGGCGCTGAACGCTGGCATAAAGGTGTTGTTCGCGTTGAAATCCGTATCACGCTCAGGTTGTGGTGCCGCAGCAAAGGGCTGAACCGCCGCTGCCGTTACGATCGGCGGTACGGTACTCTCTCCGTAACTATTCCCGTAAGGTGCATACGCGCTGCTATGGCGTTCAGGCGACGTCGCAATCTCTGGCATCGCCGCAGGCGTTTCAGGGATTTCAAACGAATACAGCGGTGGATTCAGCGACGATGTCTTATCGATCGTTGATGGGACAACAGGTGGCACAATACCAGATGATGTGTCAGGCAACGCCGAATCAGACGCGGCCAGTTCAGGGAATGTTGCCCCCGCAACTGACGCCTCTGCTGAGAAGCTCGCTGGTGTAGTCACCGACGCGTTTTCGGTTGAAGAGGATGATGACGTCTCCATTTTATTGTCTGCCGCAATATCATTTGCAGCATCAGCCACAGAAGGCGCAGAAAATAGCACATCATCGTCATCGCGCGGTTGCGCTACCGCCTCGCCCGACGCTTCATCGTGGCGCAGGTTAAGCACATCGTGTTCATCTTCTTCACGGTCGTTTTCTTCGCGGTAGTCTTCATCGCGACGTGAACGGTTTGACATAAATGTCAGACAACCCAGGACACCGGCACCAATTTTTTCAGCGATCGTTAACCATGACCAGCCGGTAAACAGCGTTAGCCCTGCGCCCCACACGCACAGCAGAATCAGTGTCGCACCCATGCTATTGAAACGCGGGATCATTGAGCTGCTCAACAGGCTTCCCAAAACACCACCGGAAGCAAAATAGTAGAGATCGTCAATATTCAACGCAGCCAGACCACAAGAGGTCAGGATCAGCGCCAATGTCCCAATCAGGCGAAGCGAAAAGGTAAAGTAGTCGATAGACTGGTGGTTATCACGCTGGCGGAAAGCAGCCCAGCACAGGGATAACATAACCGGCGGGATGGCATAGGCCAGCACACCAAAAATAAAGAACAGCGTATCCGCCAGCCATGCACCCGCCACACCACCAAAGTTGTGAATCGGTTCATGCCAAGCAGTCTGTGACCAACTGGGATCGGAGGGGCTGAAACTGAGTAGTGCGACACTAAGATAAACCGCAAAAAGTGCCGCAACGATTAAAATCGCTTCAAGCAAACGACGTGTTCCACTGAGTTTTTTCAGGGTAACGTCTTTATCTTCTGTATATTCCTGGCTCAAGAGTCTCTCCAGGGGCCTGTAAGGTTTATGACAAAGCGCCGAGAAAACCCGGCGCTGGGACTGTATAAATTCACAGGAGTGTAGCTGAATTTATCGGGTTTTGCACCCACACGTTTATCGCGTCTTAATAACCAGACGGTTGCTTTGCTTCACTTCTTCCATCACCACGTAGGTACGGGTGTCGTTTACGCCCGGCAAACGCAGCAGCGTTTCACCCAGGAGCTTACGGTAGGCAGACATATCCGGCACGCGCGTTTTCAACAGGTAGTCAAAATCACCAGAAACCAGATGACATTCCTGAATTTCTTCCAGCTTCTGCACCGCAGCATTAAACTGTTCAAACACATCAGGCGCGCCGCGGTTTAGCGTTATTTCAACAAAAACCAGCAGTGACGCATCCAGATAATGCGGGTTTAGCAGCGCTGTGTAACCGTTAATGAAACCCTGTCTTTCCAGACGACGCACGCGCTCCAGACAAGGTGTTGGCGACAGCCCAACACGTTTGGACAGCTCGACATTGGAAATACGCCCATCTTTTTGCAATTCGTTCAGGATGTTACGATCAATACGATCGAGATCTTTTCCTGGCCGTTTTTTAGTGTCTACCATTATTATTGTCTCTCTTCACTTTTCCCTGCACCCGCTTACCCCGATAGACCTCATGTATCAGAGCTACCCTTAAAGAAGACACGCTGCCTATTTTGTATATCAAAAGTCATTAACTTCTCGTTCTCGCCCCACGTATTGCTCACCCGCGAAAAGACCATCACGTCATATCCGTGGCCCAGAGGCCTACTACCTGCGCAAAAACGAATAAAAAACCGAGCTTTTAACTGTCCACATACAAAAAATTTCCTCTTACCCAGATGTTTTCGCAAATGCACAGCCGATTGTCAAAGCAAAACAACGAAAATCAGAAGAAACTGCCAGATTGGATAAGCCAGAGCCATTCGCCAAGGTGACTTCAATCATTTTACTTATGAATGTGGCTGATTTTTCAGCTATTTGTCATCACCATCGCCATTAACGATTAAACAAATAGCCAGCAACTTTTCTGCATACTTTTTTTACTCCTGTAATTTCCTTACAATCGTTCTCATTGTCCGTGGTAGAGACTGTTCGTAATAAGTCAGCGTGTTTGTCGTAGAGACCGTTCATATGAACATTATCCGCCGTCATGAAATGAGGAAAGCATGGGTACCGTTAAACATCACAAGTTATTGATTCTGGGTTCAGGCCCGGCTGGCTATACTGCCGCAGTTTATGCTGCACGGGCGAACTTACAGCCAGTATTAATCACTGGTATGGAAAAAGGCGGTCAGTTGACGACCACGACCGAAGTCGAAAACTGGCCGGGCGACGCCGATGATTTAACAGGCCCACTGTTAATGGAACGCATGCACGCACATGCAACCAAGTTCAATACCGAAGTGATCTTCGATCATATTGAACGTGTTGATTTGCAGAACCGCCCCTTCCGTTTATTCGGTGATAGCGACGAGTACACCTGTGACGCGCTGATCATCGCCACTGGGGCATCGGCTCGCTACCTTGGTCTGCCATCTGAAGACGCATTCAAAGGCAAGGGCGTTTCCGCCTGTGCAACCTGTGACGGATTCTTCTACCGTAATCAGAAAGTTGCCGTGGTGGGTGGCGGGAATACCGCTGTTGAAGAAGCGTTGTATCTGTCTAACATCGCTGCGGAAGTGCATTTAATCCACCGCCGCGAGACGTTCCGTTCGGAGAAGATTCTGATCGATCGTCTGATGGACAAAGTCAAAAATGGCAACATCACCCTGCATACCAACCGTACGCTGGACGAAGTGCTAGGCGATGATATGGGTGTGACCGGTGTTCGTATCCGCGATACGCAAAGCGATGCAGCGGAAGAGCTGGAACTGGCTGGCGTGTTTATCGCTATCGGTCATAGCCCGAATACGGCTGTGTTCGGCGGTCAGTTGGAACTGGAAAACGGCTATATTAAAGTGCAATCCGGTATTCACGGCAACGCGACACAGACCAGTATTCCTGGCGTCTTTGCCGCAGGCGACGTTATGGACCACATTTACCGTCAAGCTATTACCTCCGCAGGTACTGGCTGTATGGCGGCACTGGATGCAGAACGTTACCTGGACGGATTAACCGTCAGCAAGTAATACGCGATTAAGAACGGAGCGGCGATAGCCGTTCCGTTTCTTCCCTCTGATTACCTCACGCAACACAAAAATTGATCGTCTCCCACATTTCATCTCTCCTTTTCGTTTGCAGCGCGTCCCCGTCGCGGTAACATGGCGTCTATCTGCCTGATAGAAGATAATTTTGTTAACTAACAGTTACATAAGAGTTATTTTCTGTTAAGTCCATTTCTGCAATATAACGAACTGGTGCCTGATGAAAAAAACCAGACAGCAAGAACTGACCGCTTGGCTGAAACAGCAGAGTAAGCTGGCGCAACGTTGGCTACGGATTTCACTGCTGCTTGGATTCCTGAGCGGTGCATTAATCATCGCACAAGCCTGGCTATTAGCTACGCTGCTTCATGCCCTTATCATTGAGCATGCCCCCCGAGAATCCCTGCTCTCCCCGTTTTTTCTACTGATCGCGACCTTCATTCTACGTGCGCTCAACAGCATGTTACGCGAGCGCGTCGGTTTTCTGTGTGGGCAAGCGGTTCGACAGCAAATTCGTAAACTGGTACTGGACCGACTGCAACAGCTTGGTCCTGCCTGGGTACAAGGCAAACCCGCCGGCAGTTGGGCAACGATGATTCTTGAGCAGGTTGATGATATGCAGGATTATTACGCCCGCTACCTGCCACAGATGTATCTTGCCGCGCTGATTCCGTTACTTATCTTAATCACGATCTTCCCGATCAACTGGGCTGCTGGCTTGATTCTGTTTTTGACTGCCCCGCTCATCCCGCTTTTTATGGCGCTGGTCGGCATGGGCGCGGCGGATGCCAACCGACGCAATTTTCTGGCGCTGGCTCGCCTGAGCGGACATTTCCTCGATCGCCTGCGCGGAATGGAGACGCTACGCCTGTTTCATCGTGGCCAGGCCGAAACCGAACAAATCCGCCACGCTTCCGAAGATTTCCGTAGCCGTACGATGGAAGTGCTGCGCATGGCGTTTCTCTCCTCGGGCGTACTGGAGTTTTTTGCCTCCATTTCGATCGCCGTTGTCGCCGTCTATTTCGGTTTCTCTTATCTCGGGGAACTGGACTTCGGCCATTACGGAATGGGGGTAACGCTCTTTGCTGGTTTTCTCGTGCTCATTCTGGCGCCGGAGTTTTTTCAGCCTTTACGCGACCTGGGTACGTTCTATCATGCCAAAGCTCAGGCTATCGGCGCAGCAGAATCGCTGGTGACCTTTTTAGCCGAGGAAGGAGAAACGGTAGGTTTTGGCACCCAAGTATTCAGCAGCAATACCGCCATTGCCATTCGGGCGGAAAATCTGGTTGTCCTCGCGCCGAATGGTACACCGCTAACTCAACCGTTGACGTTCGATATTCACGCAGGCGAGCGTATCGCGCTAGTCGGCCTCAGCGGCGCAGGAAAAAGTTCGCTGCTTAATGCGCTGCTGGGGTTCCTGCCCTATCGCGGATCACTGACCGTTAACGGTCAGGCTTTAAACACGCTAACCCCTGAATCATGGCGTAAACAACTGAGCTGGGTTGGGCAAAATCCCCATTTACCGGAGCAAACGCTGCGCAGCAATATTCTGCTGGGCAACCCGCAGGCCAGTATTGTGGAGTTACAGCAGGCGATTGAGCGTGCCTATGTGCAGGAATTTTTACCACAACTTCCACAAGGGCTGGAAACCACGATCGGTGACAGCGCGGCGCGCTTATCCGTCGGGCAGGCACAGCGCGTCGCCGTTGCCCGCGCGCTGATCCACCCTTGCCAATTATTGTTGCTGGATGAACCTTCAGCCAGTCTGGATGCCCATAGCGAAGAGTTGGTTATGGCGGCGTTGAACGAAGCCGCACGCCACCAGACCACACTGCTGGTCACGCACCAGCTCACGGATATCACCGAATATGATGCGATTTGGGTCATGGACGGCGGTCAGTTAGTCCAACGGGGTGATTATCAAACACTCCGCGCCGAAGCTGGCCCCTTCGCGGCGCTGCTGGCACAACGACAGGAGGCGCTGTAATGGCTCAGAGAAAAACGATGCAGGTATTAAAACCGTTTCTGGCACTCTACCGCCAACACATCTGGCGCTTAAGCCTGGGCATTGTGCTGGCTATCGCTACGCTACTTGCCAGCATCGGCCTGCTCGCGCTATCCGGCTGGTTTCTGGCGGGTGCTGCACTAGCAGGCATTGTTGGGCTGCTCACCTTTAACTATATGCTGCCAGCCGCCGGCGTGCGGGGTGCGGCGATTGCACGTACGGCCGGGCGCTATGGCGAACGAGTCGTCAGTCACGACGCCACCTTCCGCGTTCTGCTGCGTTTACGTGTTTTCACCTTTTCACGTATTTTGCCGCTCTCTCCGGGTGGGCTGGCGCAATTTCGTCAGGCTGAACTGCTCAATCGACTTGTGGCGGATGTGGATACGCTCGACCATCTCTATCTTCGCGTGATTTCCCCCATCGTCAGCGCATTCGCCGTCATTCTTATCGTCTGTTACGGTCTGAGCTTCATTGATGCCTCATTGGCGTTAACGCTTGGTGCCATCATGCTGGTGCTGTTGTTATGTCTGCCAATTCTGTTTTATCGGGCAGGAAACAGTATCGGGCAGGATTTGACCGCGCTGCGGGCACAGTACCGCCTCCAACTAACCACCTGGCTGCAAGGTCAGGCGGAGCTAACCGTCTTCGGCGCACTCGATCGCGTTCGTCAGCAGTTGGCGCTGGTGGAAATTAACTGGCTGCGTCGTCAACGCCAACAAGCCAATCTTACCGGCCTGTCTCAGGCGGTGATGATTCTGTGCAGTGGGCTGACCGTTACCCTGATTCTGTGGCTGGCAGCAGATGGCGTTGGTGGTAATCCACAGCCCGGCGCGTTGATTGCCCTGTTCGTGTTTGCCTCGCTTGCCGCCTTCGAGGCGCTGGCTCCCGTCACGGTGGCTTTTCAGCATATGGGGCAAGTGATTGCCTCCGCCGCTCGGGTCGATCAAATCATTCGTCAGCCCGTTGACGTCACATTCCCGGAGCATGGGCCAGAAACGTCACGCGAGGCCTCACTCGAACTCTCGCATGTCGGGTTCACGTACCCCGGTCAGCCCCAGCCCGTACTACAGAATATTTCCCTTTCTATTAAACCGGGCGAACATCTGGCGCTGCTGGGCCGTACCGGATGCGGGAAATCGACGCTATTACAGTTGCTGACTCGGGCATGGAGTTGTGAATACGGCGACATTACGCTGAATGGCCATTCTCTTGCCGATTGGCGGGAAGCCGATCTCCGTGCAATGATGAGCGTCGTACCACAACGCGTACATATTTTTAGCGCAACGCTGCGCGACAACCTGCTGCTGGCCGCCCCCACTGCGCGGGACGAAAAGCTGGCCGAGGTGTTACAGCAGGTCGGGTTAGAAAAACTGTTGGAAAATGAAGGGCTGAATGCCTGGCTGGGAGAAGGCGGTCGCCAGCTCTCCGGCGGTGAACAGCGCCGTATCGCTTTAGCACGTGCCTTATTACACGACGCGCCGCTGGTTCTGCTGGATGAACCCACCGAAGGGTTGGATGCGGAGACGGAACAACGTATTCTGCAACTGCTGCGCCAGCACTGTGCTGATAAGACGCTAATCGTCATCACTCACCGGTTATACGGCTTAGAATCCATGGATCGCATCTGTATTCTGGACGACGGCAAAGTGATCGAGCAGGGTAGCCATCAGATGTTAATGGCAGAAAAAGGGCGTTATTGGCAATTCCGCCAACACGTTTGAGGCAAACTCAGTTGAAACACAACGTTTGAAAAACATGCGCCTATATCAGCTATCGTCCCAATCGCTTCAGTTTCCTGATCCGAATCATGCTCTGGATGACCCCAACGGCCTGCTGGCCGTTGGCGGCGATCTCTCCGTTGCCCGGTTAACAGCAGCTTACCGACAAGGCATTTTCCCCTGGTTTTCCCCCGGTGAGCCTATTTTATGGTGGTCTCCGAATCCGCGTGCAGTGCTGTTTCCTGATGAACTCCATGTCAGCCGCAGTATGAAAAAATTTCTGAAGCGCCATACGTTTCACGCCACCCTGAATCAGGCGTTTGATGATGTCATTCACGCCTGCGCGAATGAACATCAGGACGGCACCTGGATTACGTCGGGTATTATTTCAGCCTATCGCCAGCTTCATCAGGTTGGGAAAGCCCATTCCGTCGAAGTGTGGCAGGATGACAAACTGGTTGGTGGATTATATGGCATTGAGCAAGGAAGATTATTTTGCGGTGAATCCATGTTCAGCCGCACGGATAATGCGTCAAAATACGCACTGCTGGCGTTTCAACAACATTTTACCCGCCACGGTGGTCATTTGATCGATTGTCAGGTGTTAAACGCCCATACCGCGTCGCTGGGCGTGAGTGAAATCCCCCGCGATCGCTTCCTGCAACTGCTTTCTCAGTGGCAGGATCTCGCCGTCGACGACGGTTGTTGGTTACCACAACCACTCGCCGAACCCGTACTGTGACAGAGAAAAGCGGGTAAATAACGTCCCAAGCGTGAACGCTTCTTTACATAATGGCGGTTTTTCGGCATTATCTTGCGGTTAAAAAATAAAGGTAGTGAGACCTAGAGGATTCGATGGCCAAAGAAGACAATATTGAAATGCAAGGCACCGTGCTTGATACGCTGCCCAACACCATGTTCCGCGTTGAATTGGAAAACGGGCACGTGGTTACCGCTCATATCTCCGGTAAAATGCGTAAAAACTATATCCGCATCCTGACGGGCGACAAAGTCACTGTAGAGTTGACCCCGTACGACCTGAGTAAAGGCCGCATTGTCTTCCGCAGCCGTTAACCGGTTCGCCCATCGCTGAGAACAGCGATATATGAGGATGTGACTCCCTCCCCAGCCCTTCCCTTTCATGGTAAGGGCTTTTGTTTTTGGAGTGCGTCTGGCAAAGGGATGTAAAAAAGGGATGCCTTAGCATCCCTCTTAGATAACAACATACGCTATCGATTAATTAACGCTTTCCGCTTTCCGCTTCTCCGCGCTCTTGAAGCCGTAAGTCAGTTGCTGCGTCTCTTTATCCAGTTCCACCGTGACAGAGCCACCGTCCACCAGCGAACCAAACAGCAGCTCATTAGCCAGCGGTTTCTTGAGGCTTTCCTGCATCACACGAGCCATCGGTCGGGCTCCCATAGCTTTGTCGTAGCCTTTTTCTGCCAGCCAGTTACGTGCTTCCTCACTGACTTCCAGCGATACGCCCTTCGCATCCAACTGCGCCTGAAGTTCCACGATAAATTTATCGACAACCTGCTGAATGACGTCGGTAGACAGATGGTTGAACCAGATAATGCCATCCAGACGGTTACGGAATTCCGGCGTAAATACCTTCTTGATCTCTTCCATCGCATCACTGCTATTGTCCTGATGGATGATACCGATAGATTTACGCTGTGTTTCTCGCACGCCTGCGTTGGTGGTCATGACGACAATGACATTACGGAAATCCGCTTTGCGGCCATTGTTGTCCGTCAGCGTCCCGTTATCCATCACCTGCAACAGCAGATTAAAGACATCAGGATGCGCTTTCTCGATCTCATCCAGCAGCAGTACCGCATGAGGATGCTTAATGACGGCATCCGTCAGCAGGCCGCCCTGATCGTAGCCCACGTAGCCGGGAGGCGCACCAATCAAGCGGCTAACCGTATGACGTTCCATATATTCGGACATATCAAAGCGCAGCAGTTCAATATCCAGCGCTTTAGCCAGCTGTAACGTCACTTCCGTCTTACCAACACCAGTTGGACCAGCGAACAGGAAGGAACCGACCGGTTTACGCTCCTGCCCCAGCCCTGCACGGCTCATCTTGATAGACTCAGACAGCGCTTCGATAGCCTTGTCCTGCCCGAACACCAGCATTTTCAGGCGGTCGCTGAGGTTCTTCAGCACATCACGATCGCTGGCGGAGACGGTTTTTTCTGGAATACGGGCAATACGGGCGACAACGGATTCGATGTCACTCACATTAACCGTTTTCTTACGCTTGCTGGCTGGCACCAGACGGCTGCGAGCGCCCGCTTCATCGATCACATCGATCGCTTTATCCGGCAGGTGACGATCGTTGATATATTTCACCGCCAGCTCTACCGCTGCGCGAATTGCTTTCGACGTATAGCGAACATCATGGTGAGCCTCATACTTCGGTTTCAGGCCATTAATGATTTGTATGGTTTCTTCCACGCTGGGTTCAGTGATGTCGATTTTCTGGAAACGACGCGCCAGCGCCCGATCCTTTTCAAAGATATTACTGAATTCCTGATAGGTGGTTGAACCGATGACGCGAATCTTGCCGCTGGAAAGCAGCGGTTTAATCAGATTAGCGGCATCAACCTGACCACCGGACGCGGCACCCGCGCCGATAATCGTGTGAATTTCATCAATGAACAGAATACTGTTTTTATCCTGTTCGAGCTGTTTCAGCAGCGCCTTGAAGCGTTTTTCAAAGTCACCGCGATATTTCGTGCCTGCCAGCAGCGCACCGATGTCCAGCGAGTACAGCGTGCACTCTGCCATCACTTCCGGTACATCGCCCTGCACAATACGCCAGGCCAGCCCTTCAGCAATCGCGGTTTTCCCCACGCCGGATTCGCCGACCAGCAGCGGGTTATTTTTACGACGGCGGCACAATACCTGAATCGTGCGTTCCAGTTCTTTATCCCGGCCAATGAGCGGATCGATACCGCCAACACGAGCCAGCTGATTCAGATTGGTGGTGAAGTTTTCCATACGATCTTCCCCTCCTGCCTGTTCTTCATTGACGGGATTTTCAGGGTTCGGCGCCTGATCGGTTTCTTCTTTACGCGTGCCGTGAGAAATAAAGTTCACGACATCCAGACGGCTGACGTCATGCTTACGCAGCAGGTAGGCGGCCTGAGATTCCTGTTCACTAAAAATCGCGACCAGAACGTTGGCGCCGGACACTTCGCTGCGGCCGGAGGACTGCACATGGAAGACAGCGCGTTGGAGTACGCGTTGGAAGCTGAGCGTTGGCTGAGTTTCTCGCTCATCGTCACTCTGCGGTAATGTTGGTGTGGTCTGCTCAATGAACGCTTCCAGTTCCTGGCGCAGCGCAGCTAAATCTACCGTGCAGGCTTCCAGTGCTTCACGGGCGGCTGGGTTACTGAGCAGTGCTAACAGCAGGTGCTCCACGGTCATAAACTCGTGTCGGTGCTCACGCGCTCTGGCGAAAGCCATGTTGAGACTGAGTTCCAGTTCTTGATTGAGCATAGGCACCTCTCCCAATAAATCGCCTGACTTCAGGCTTTTTCCAGCGTACAGAGCAGCGGGTGCTCGTTTTCTCTGGCATAACGATTGACTTGTACGACCTTGGTCTCAGCCACTTCAGCGCTGAATACGCCACAAATCGCTTTACCCTGATAATGCACGGTTAACATAAGCTGTGTGGCACGTTCAATATCATAAGAAAAGAACTTTTGCAGAACGTCAATAACAAATTCCATCGGGGTGTAATCATCGTTATTTAACACCACGTTATACATGGAGGGCGGCTGCAATTTTTCTTTCTGCTTATCGGCGGTCAGGTTCTCAGATTGTGACCACGTACTGTTGTTTCCCATTCTCTATCCACATCATGTAACGAATATCGCGACCCGCGACATTGGTCTGTTATTCCCAATAGATTCGAGAAGCAGGAAATGAAGCCTGCAACTTGAAAGATGACGGGTATCTCTGTATTTACAGTATCACGTCTACTTTTTATTTTACCACCTGAGGGATTAAATGGTTCCTGGAAAGCAAAATTCAAGGCCTGTAACCGATATCTTGAGTGCGCAACGGAATAGTGGATTCATCAATAGCGTTACCTGCATCAAACTTTGACAAACTCCCCTCAACACCTCGCCGTGGATCGCTTGACGCCGGGATCGATTTCACTAAAGTGTACGGATGAATTGATGGGGTTTTAATCAATTCGTATTCGTAGTAACCAAATAACCACACCTTACTGAAAAGAATACTCTTGCGAAGGATGTCAATGCATGGAGACAGGTACTGTTAAATGGTTCAATAATGCCAAAGGGTTTGGTTTTATCTGTCCAGAAGGGGGGGGTGACGATATCTTCGCACACTACTCTACCATTCAAATGGATGGCTACCGGACTCTGAAAGCCGGACAGGTTGTCAGGTTTGATGTTCATCAAGGGCCGAAAGGTAATCACGCCTGCCTGATCGTCCCGCAAATCGCCGAGGCCGCATCCTGCCCCCCTTCTATACCCTAAATAATTCGAGTTTCAGGAAGGCGGCAAGGGAAGGAATCCCGATGAGCTTACTTGAGTAAGTGATTCGGGTGACTGAACGCAGCCAACGCACATACAACTTGAAGTATGACGGGTATACACCCTACACGTTTACTCAGAATACCTACGCTAAACCGTAAAATGACTATAATGCGACAAATGCCGTTCAGCACCACGAACGGCATTTTTTTATTGATATATACCGCTAATCCGCCCGCCCGCGAGCCAGCCACAGCACGCGAGAGAACATAGTGCGAATCAGTGGCGGAATAGCATCGCTTCCCATCGCCGCGGCTTCCATCGCCACTTCAATCGCCAGGTCGGGTTTGGATGAACGATGGATCGCCTTGATGATGATTTTATGCATCGATAGTGGCACCTTCTCCGGTAGTTGCGCGGTGCGGTGGTAAACGTGGCTGAACCCCTCACGGTACATATAGTGTTCCATGTCCGATGCGGGCAAGACGGTCAGGTGATCGCGTTCACTCTCGTCCTGAGCAGTTAGCATGCTTTTCGCCGTTGCGGCATACTTTTTCCCCGCGTCGTCGCCATCGACCAACACATGCCATTCAATCCCCATACGTCGTGCGAACCTCAGTAATGGCCGAAGTCCGGACTGGGCAAACTCAATAACCTTCACGCCTTCCGCTTCAAAATGATGCCCGCATTGGCGTGCCAGTTCATTTAGCATCCAGACTTCTGTTTCCCCTTCCACCAGCAGCCAGCAGCGCGCGAAGAGTGAAGAAGGCCGATTCATGCGAATATGAAACGCAATGCGCCGGCTGTCTTCCGCACTCATGCCCTGACGACCAATACGGTATGTCGCAACCCGTGAAGACTCTCTCACCAGACGGCACACCTGCTCCATCGGTACCAGCGACAGCAGCTCTCCTGAATTCGTTGTCGTGACTTTCTGGAGCGGCAACTGCACCAGAAGCCCCCAGGCGACGGACAGCATAATCGGATGCAGGCGGGTTTCGGGGTCTTCAATCAGCAAGAGCGGACGGGCATGCGCATCCAGCACCACCGATCCTTTCGCCTGCAACAGCGTAGAAAACAACTCCAGCAGGATAATGCGGCGACTGCGGCTATTCGGGTCAGCAATCAGGCGGTTGATGTTGTCTAGCGATCGCCACGATTTACCGTTGTGCGCTCGGGCATGACGATGGTGGCGTCGATCGTTATCCGTGGCATTCTGCTCGGAAAAATAGTGCTCCAGCAGTTGCCGCATCGCCACCAGACCATGACGTAACTCTTTATCCGTCAGCTTCTGCGGATTTTGCGCCAGTTCACGCATCAGTTGCTCAAACTGCTGAGCCAGTTTTTCATTACTGTTATCTAGCGTCGCCGCCAGCGTCCCGGAACGCAGGCGCCGCATAAAACGCGCATCGCGCAGCCGCAGCACCGGATGTAAACGAATAATCTCTCTGGCTAGTTCATCAATATCATCCAACGGTATCGGATGCCCGTCGGCGTCCAGAAAGCTGCGCCAGGTGAAAACCGACTGGCTTTCGTCCACTTCACCTTCCAGCCGATAGAAAATGCGATACAGCGATGCCTCGCCTTCCACCCACACAGGGCTAAGCGAGCGGTAACGTGGGGATAAATGGTGGCCGGGTGCGGTTTCACAAAAGGTGAAAATAATCTGAAGATGCTTTTCCCGACTATTTTCATCCCCCGGCGTGAAGTGAAAGTCCTGCATATCAAAATGATAAAGCGGCAACGTCGGTGCCAGCAGCAGTGAGAGCGCGTCCAGCAGGCTTGATTTCCCCCAGGCGTTCTCACCAATCAGCACATTATTCTCGTCCAACATCAGCGACAGACGATTGATTCCCCGAAATCCCAGGATTTCAATACTTTCCAGATGCATCCTTCTCTCCTGTAGCGGCTGCCTGCGGTTTTCTGCTGCTATCGCGTATTCTGCTGTCATCGCGAGTAGTGTAGATCATCTGACTACCGCGCATGTTGTCACATTCCACGAGAAAACATTATTTTACTCAATGGTCACATTTTGTTCCTTAATTGAGAGTGATTTTCATTGCTCATCATCAAAATTGCGCTAAATCAAATTTACCTAAAGTTGCAGTAAAAAAGCCTTTTTACCTGCCTCGGCTGACACTATGCTTTAAACAAGCATTTAAAATGCAACTTAAAAAAGGACATCATTATGTTTTGTGTGCAATGTGAACAAACGATTCGTACCCCTGTTGGAAACGGCTGCTCTTACGCGCAGGGCATGTGCGGTAAAACCGCAGAAACCTCCGACCTGCAAGACCTGCTGGTCGCTGTGCTGCAAGGGCTTTCTGCCTGGGCGCTGAAAGCGCGCGAGCTGGATATCATCGATCACGAGATAGACAGTTTTGCGCCACGCGCCTTTTTCTCTACGTTGACCAACGTAAATTTCGATTCCCAGCGCATTATTGGCTACGCACAGGAAGCCATCACACTGCGTGAGTCTCTGGCTGTTCGCTGCCGTCTGCACGATGCCACTGCGACGGTGGATCACCCAATGGCAGCGCTGCAACTGGCTGGCAACGATATTCCGACCTTGCTGCAACAGGCGGCGGATTTTGCGCTGGACAGCGATAAAGCTCTCGTCGGCGATGATCTTCACGGCTTGCGCATGCTCAACCTCTACGGCCTGAAAGGTGCCGCGGCCTATATGGAGCATGCTCACGTTCTCGGTCAGTACGATGACGCGATCTATGCCGAATATCATGCCTTCATGGCATGGTTGGGCACACGGCCATCCGATGTTGATACCCTGCTGAACAACGCAATGGGCATCGGTAAAATGAATTTCAACGTCATGGCGATCCTCGACCGGGGCGAAACCGACGCTTACGGTAACCCACAGCCGACCGCCGTTAACGTCCGTCCGATTGCAGGTAAAGCCATTCTGATTTCCGGCCATGATCTGAAAGACCTGCGCATGTTGCTGGAGCAAACCGAAGGCACAGGCGTCAATATTTATACCCACGGCGAGATGCTGCCTGCGCACGGTTACCCAGAACTGAAAAAATTCAAGCATCTGGCAGGCAACTACGGCAGCGGCTGGCAGAACCAGCAGACCGAATTCGCCAAGTTCCCTGGCGCAATCGTCATGACTTCTAACTGCATTATCGATCCAAACGTCGGTAACTACGGCGATCGTATCTGGACGCGCAGTATCGTTGGCTGGCCGGGTGTGAACCATCTGGAAGGCGACGATTTCAGCCCGGTCATCGAACAGGCACAGGGCCTGGCGGGTTTCCCATACAGCGAAATCGAGCACATGATCACCGTTGGCTTTGGCCGTGAAACCCTGCTGAGCGCTGCTGATACCGTGATCGATCTGGTCGCGCAGAAAAAACTGCGCCACGTTTTTCTGGTTGGCGGGTGCGACGGTAGCCGTGAAGAACGTAGCTACTTCACTGACTTCACGCTGAACGTTCCACAGGACTGCCTGATCATGACGCTGGCCTGCGGTAAATACCGTTTCAACAAACTGGATTTCGGTACGCTGGAAGGCCTGCCGCGTCTGCTGGATGTCGGCCAATGTAATGATGCCTACTCCGCCATTATTCTGGCCGTCAAACTGGCAGAAAAACTGGGCTGTGGCGTGAACGACCTGCCGCTGAGCCTGGTGCTGTCCTGGTTTGAACAGAAGGCGATCGTCATCCTGCTCACCCTGCTGTCCCTCGGCGTGAAGAATATCTACACTGGGCCAACGGCGCCGGGCTTCCTGACAGACAACCTGCTCGCCATTCTGAACGAGAAATTCGGTATGCGGGCGATCACCACCGTTGAACAGGACATGAACACCATTCTGGCTGCGTAATGAATTAAGACGGACGACGTATCGACAGTCATCACATGACGTCCCGGCGGCGCACTTCCCAATGCGCCGCAAATCCGTTTCTTTTGGAGAATAACAATGACAATGCCGACACCGCTTTGTTCTAACCGCATGCAGGTGCATTCCATTACTCAGGAAACGCCCGATGTCTGGACGATTTCACTAGTTAATCATGATTTTTATCCGTACCAGCCGGGTCAGTATGCGTTGGTCAGCATTGCTAACAGCGCGGAGACGCTCCGGGCTTATACAATTTCTTCTTCACCGGGGCTCAGCCGCTTTATTACCCTGACAGTAAGAAGGCTGGACGACGGTATCGGCTCCCGCTGGCTGACCCAAACGCTGAAAGTCGGCGATTACCTGTGGCTGTCCGATGCACAGGGCGAATTTACCTGTGCCAACGCGGTCAGCGATCGCTATCTGATGGCGGCGGCAGGCTGTGGCGTCACGCCGATTATGTCAATGTGCCGCTGGCTGCTGGCAAACAAACCGCAAACTGATATCCACGTCATTTTCAACGTGCGCAATCCGTTGCAGGTGATTTTCGCCAGCGAATGGCAAGAGCTGGTGCAGCGTTATCCGCAGCAGCTACATCTGACGCTGATGGCGGAGTTTGACGCCGTGCCCGGTTTTCTCGCCGGACGTATCAGCGGCGATCGGTTAGTCGAACAGGTGCCGGATATCGCCAGCCGTACCGTGATGACCTGCGGCCCGGCTCCGTACATGAACCAGATTGAAGCCCTGAGTCAGCAGCTTGGCGTTGCCTCAAACCGCATCTTTAAAGAGCAGTTCCGTCCAGCAGATGAAGCGCTGGATGAAGATGCCGATCGGCTCACGTTGACCATCAGCCGTCCGCTGAAAAACCTAAGCGTGCCGGTCGGTCTCAGCCTGTTGGCCGCACTGGAGGCCAATAAGGTGCCGGTCGTCGCCGCCTGCCGCGCCGGGGTTTGCGGGAGTTGTAAAACCCGCGTGCTATCCGGTCATTACACCACGACCAGTACCATGACGCTAACACCAGCCGAAATCGAACAAGGCTATGTTTTGGCCTGTAGTTGCCAGTTGCAAGGCAACACCGTTCTGGCCTGATACGCCCCTTGCTTTACCCCCTTCTGCCCGGTAGTGTCTGCTATCGGGCAGGTAGGCTTATCGTCAATTACCCCTTGTTATCGCAGACTTTTCGCTGTTTCCCCGTTTCCCCGTCACGAATTATTTAGGATATAGTAAGCCATGGTTATATTTTGCTGTGGAGCCGCTGGCACATGACATCCCCCTCTGCCCCGATCCTGATTCTGGGCGCAACCGGCTACATTGGCCGCCATTTAACCGAGCGCTTAAGCAAGCAAGGCAATCGGGTTATCGCGGCGGGTCGTCATACCGAATCCCTCGCGTCACGGCATTGGCCGGGTGTCGACTGCCAACAGGTGGATCTGACCAAGCCAGAAAGCCTGCCCGATGACTTGTGGGGCGCGGAAACGCTCTATTATCTGGTGCACAGCATGGGCGACGGCGCGGACTTCGTGGCAAGGGAGCGGATGGCGGCCATGAATCTGTTGCTGGCACTGACCTCCAGCCGTGTAAAACAGATTATCTATCTGGGCTCGCTTCAGGCGAAAGATGACACTTCACCGCATATGCAGGCGCGCCAGATTACCGGTGATATTCTGCGCAGCAGCGGCATTCCCGTTACGGAGCTGCGTGCGGGCATTATTATCGGCGCGGGTTCCGCGGCGTTCGAGATCATGCGTGATATGGTCTATAACCTGCCGGTGCTGACACCGCCGCGCTGGGTGCGCTCTAAATCATCCCCCATTGCGTTGGAAAACCTGCTGGTCTATCTCATCGACATCCTGCAACACCCCGCGACAGAAAATCGCATCATGGACGCCGCAGGCCCCGAATACATCAGCTATCAGACGATGTTTGAGCGTTTCATTCAAATTAGCGGCAAGCGCAGAGTGCTGATCCCCGTTCCGATGCCGACACATCTGGTGTCCGTCTGGTTCTTGCATCTGGTGACCTCGGTTCCTCCCTCCATCGCCCGCGCGCTGATTCAGGGGCTAAAACACGATTTACAGGCCGATGGCCGCGAACTTCAGGCATTGATTCCACAAACGCTGATGAGCTTTGATGACGCCGTGCGCCTCACGCTGCAAAGCGAAATGGAGAGCGTACAGCAGGCCGACTGGGGCGATGACACTGAGGTTCGCGCGCGCTGGAAGCCCAATTACGGTTTTTACCCCAAGCAGGCGGGTCATACGATGGAGACGACAGCCTCCAGTCAGGCGCTCTGGCAGGTCATCCAGCAGGTCGGAGGCAAGGAAGGCTATTTTTACGCGAATACGTTGTGGAATATTCGCGCCCGACTCGACGATCTTTGCGGTAACAGCGTCACTTATGGACGCCCTGAGCGCCCGACGCTGGAAGTGGGTGACAAGATTGACGGCTGGAAGGTCATTTCGATCAAACCACAACGTCAGCTGGTGCTGCTATTTGGTATGAAAGCGCCGGGGCTGGGTAAACTCAACTTTACTATCACGGACAAAGGCACTCATCGCACCGTGGACGTCCGCGCACGCTGGCACCCTTCCGGGTTCAACGGGCTGGTTTACTGGTTTCTGATGATGCCCGCTCACCTGTTTATCTTCCGTGGCATGGCGGCGCGTATTGCGAAACTGGCAGAGAAGGAAGCGATTTAGCGGCTGCCGTATTTCTCCAGCAGCGCATCAACAATCGCCTCACTCTGCGCATCTGGCTGGCCTTGATAGTTTTCAGGGCGGAAATGCATCTGGAAAGCGGCAATCACCTGCCGCTTCTCACGCGCGGTCATCGTTTCCTGCACCGCATAGCCATAGCGCCCCAATTTTTCCAGCAGAACCGCTTCATCCACCGGCTGTATCGCGGGTCGTCCGTTCAAATAAAATGCGACCCGCTGTGCATCCGGCCAGGCACCGATTCCCGCCTGTGCCAGCGCCTGCCAGGGGAATAGCGGCCCGGGATCTTGTTTTCGCTGTGGGGCAATATCGCTGTGCGCGACGACATTCTGCGGAGCAATCTGGTAGCGATCGACAATGTCACGGGCGAGAGCAGTCACAAGTTGAATCTGCGAGGCGGTGAACGGTTCCCACGTATAGCCCGTTAGCGTGCGCTGATAGCCCGCATTTTCGATCTCAATACCAATCGAGGAATGATTCAACCGGCTAAACCCACGCCAACTGCTGGCTCCCGCATGCCAGGCAGCCTGAGATTCCGGCACCAATTGCCAGGCAAGCGGTTTGCCCCGCCGCAAGGGTGGATGTGCTGGAATGAGATAATGCGCACTGACGTGTTCATTCGTCAGAATATTCAGCGAGGAGGCAAAGTCTTCTGCCGTGTAGTGAATCACCAAAAAGCGGATGCGAGATTCCTGCGCACGCGACTGCAATGCGGTCTCTAGCACATAATTATTCTGTTCCTGCAACGAGGAAGCCGATTGGCACCCCGTCAACAGCCCCAACGCTATGCAGACCATCCATTTTAACATCGTTATTCCACTATATTTGCTATTTGCGCTTTTCACTACATGCCTTCGCCAACCCACACGCGATCACTCACCTTCGCGCACCATTATTTGAAGCCATTCGCCGCTATCTGAGAAATTTTACTGTTACTGATTATCAACGTGCGGCACTGCTGGCAACCCACGCAGGGAAAGCATGGCTCCAGGCTGTAAGCCGTTATTTTGTGCTATTGTTTAACCAACAAATCGCTTATTGGCAAATTTTACCCCACGGTGATTGCATAACTATTCTGCCAACGTTAACATTCGCCGCATCAATGTCTATTCAATTCTTACGCATGAGTATTCAACTAAACGGCATTAACTGTTTCTACGGCACATACCAGGCGCTATTTGACATCACCCTCGATTGTCCTGCGGGTGAAACGCTGGTGCTTCTTGGCCCCAGCGGTGCGGGAAAAAGCTCGCTGATACGCGTTCTTAATCTGTTGGAAATGCCACGCTCTGGCACGCTTTCCATCGCCGGTAATCAGTTTGATTTTCAGCGCACGCCATCCGACAGCGCGATCCGTGAGTTGCGTCAGAACGTTGGGATGGTGTTCCAGCAATACAATTTATGGCCGCACCTGACCGTGGTGCAAAACCTGATTGAAGCGCCCTGCCGCGTGCTGGGGCTGAGTAAAGAAGAAGCCAAAGCGCGAGCAGACAAACTGCTGACGCGTCTGCGCCTCAATGACTTTGCCGATCGCTTCCCTCTTCATCTTTCTGGCGGACAACAACAGCGTGTCGCGATTGCCCGTGCGCTGATGATGGAACCTCAGGTTCTACTGTTTGATGAACCGACTGCCGCGCTGGATCCAGAGATTACCGCTCAGGTCGTCAACATTATCCGTGAATTGTCAGAAACCGGCATCACGCAGGTGATCGTGACTCACGAGGTTGAATTTGCCCGTAAAACGGCCAGCCGTGTGGTGTATATGGAAAACGGCCGCATTGTTGAACAGGGGGATGCGACGCACTTTACCCAGCCGCAGACGCCTGAATTCGCTGGTTACTTATCACATTGATTACTATCAGGAAAATGATAATGAGAAAATTGATTGTTGCAGCCTTATTCGCCATGGGCGCCGCCTCTGCTAACGCTGCGGATACCATCCGTTTCGCGACAGAAGCCTCCTACCCTCCGTTCGAATTTGTCGATGCCAATAACCAAATTCAGGGTTTTGATATCGATCTGGCCAATGCACTGTGCAAAGAAATGCAGGCAACCTGCACGTTCAGCAATCAGGCTTTCGACAGCCTGATCCCCGGTCTGAAATTCCGTCGTTTTGAAGCGGTCATCGCGGGAATGGATATTACCCCAGAGCGTCAGCAGCAGGTGTCATTCACCCAGCCTTACTATGACAACTCCGCGCAGTTTATTGCCCAGAAAGGGAAAGTGGCCGATATCGCCGCACTGGCGGGAAAACGCGTTGGCGTACAGAACGGAACCACGCATCAGAAATACCTGATGGAAAAGCATAGCGATATCAAAACCGTGCCTTACGACAGCTATCAGAATGCCGTGCTGGACCTGAAAAATGGTCGTCTGGATGCCGTATTCGGTGATACCGCCGTCGTTAACGAATGGCTGAAACAAAACGATACGCTGAGTACCGTGGGCCAGAAAGTGACGGATAAAGGTTACTTCGGTATCGGTCTGGGCATCGCCGTGCGCCAGAACAACGATGAGTTGCTGAAAAAATTCGACGATGCGCTCAACAAAATCAAGCAGGATGGTACTTACGAGACCATCTACAAAAAATGGTTCCAGCAGTAATCTGACGCTCAATGATTGAATTTCAACCTCTTGCAAGCGCCGCCGGGATGACCGTCGGCCTTGCTGTTTGTGCACTGGTGCTCGGCCTCGTGCTGGCGATGCTGTTTGCCGTTTGGGAAACCGTCCGCTGGAAAGCCGTTAGCTGGACGGGAACGGCGGTCGTCACGCTGCTGCGCGGCCTGCCAGAAATTCTGGTCGTGCTGTTTATCTATTTCGGATCGTCCCAGCTGCTGCTGATGTTGGCAGACGGTTTTACCCTGAATCTCTTCATCGTGCAGATCCCAGTAAAACTGGATATCGGCATGTTTGAAATCAGCCCCTTCCTGTGTGGCGTGATTGCGCTGGCGCTGTTGTATGCCGCCTATGCTTCCCAAACGCTGCGCGGCGCGCTGAAAGCCGTCCCTCAAGGGCAATGGGAATCGGGTCAGGCTCTCGGGCTCAGTAAATCCGCCATCTTTTTCCGTCTGATTATGCCGCAGATGTGGCGTCATGCCCTGCCGGGTTTAGGCAATCAGTGGCTGGTATTGCTGAAAGATACCGCGCTGGTGTCGCTGATTAGCGTTAATGATTTGATGCTGCAAACCAAGAGTATTGCGACACGAACGCAGGAGCCTTTTACCTGGTACGTAGTCGCGGCAGCAATTTACTTGATTATCACGCTGTTAAGTCAGTATGTGCTGAAACGCATTGAACTGCGCACTACGCGTTTTGAGCGGAGACCTTCCTGATGCTCGCTTATTTACCTGAGCTAGTAAAAGGCCTGCATACCAGCCTGACCCTAACGGCCGTCTCCATCGTCGTGGCACTGGTGTTATCACTGCTGCTGACCGTCGTGCTGACGCTCAAACCCCCTGTCGTGTCGATGTTGGCGAAAGGCTACATTACGCTGTTTACCGGCACGCCGCTGCTGGTGCAAATCTTTCTGATTTACTACGGCCCTGGGCAATTTACCTCTATTCAGCAAATTCCCTGGCTGTGGAACCTGCTTTCACAGCCGTGGCTGTGTGCGATGGTGGCGCTGGCGCTCAATAGCGCGGCCTATACCACACAGTTATTCTACGGCGCAGTAAAAGCGATTCCCCCCGGACAGTGGCAATCCTGTGCGGCGCTGGGAATGAATCAGAAGCAGACATTGCGTATTTTGTTGCCGTTCGCGTTTAAACGCGCGCTGTCTTCTTATTCAAATGAAGTGGTGCTGGTGTTTAAGAGTACGTCGCTGGCGTACACCATCACGCTGATGGAAGTCATGGGCTATAGCCAACTGATGTACGGCCGGACGTATGACGTGATGGTATTTGGTGCTGCTGGGATTATCTACCTGTGTGTCAATGGGTTACTGACATTGTTGATGCGCTGGGTTGAGCGCCGTTCGCTGGTATTCGAACGTCGTAACTGATGCTTTTCACATCGTACCGACTTACCTAAAAGCAGGCTTTGATAGCCTGCTTTTTTTATAGAGTGCCATCCCTGCCCGTCTTCCTTACGGGCCATTGCTGACGCAAGGTTAAAAATTTCTCCCGGAAATTTTTTATTGCCCGCTGATGTAAAAACACGCAATAAATCGACTTATTAATCATATTAATTGCATATAAATTCACTTAGTGGCACGGTAACGACCATGACGCTGGAATCCTTCCGCGCAAGTATATTTATCAATATAAGAAAAACAGGAGTAGGTAATGAAAAAATTAGTGCTCGCCACCTTGCTGGCAGGAATCGCCTTCAGCGCCACCGCCGCAGACACCATCCGTTTTGCCTCATCAGCCACCTACCCGCCGTTTGAATCACTGGATGCCAGCAATGAGATCGTTGGCTTCGATATGGATCTGGCGAAAGCGCTGTGTAAACAAATGCAGGCGACCTGTACGTTCACCAATCAGGCCTTTGACAGCCTGATTCCTGCGCTGAAATTCCGTCGCTATGACGCGGTGATTTCCGGTATGGACATCACGCCAGAACGCAGCAAGCAAGTCGCGTTCACGCAGCCTTACTACGCCAACTCAGCCGTGGTTATCGCGCAAAAAGGGAAATTCAGCGATTTTGCGGCGATGAAAGGCAAACGTATTGGGATGGAAAACGGCACGACGCACCAGAAATACATGCACGATAAGCACCCGGAAGTACAAACGGTCTCTTATGACAGCTACCAGAACGCAGTACTGGATCTGAAAAACGGCCGTATTGATGGCGTATTCGGTGATACCGCTGTCGTCAACGAATGGATTAAGACGAACCCTGAACTGGCAACGGTTGGTGAACACGTGACTGACGCAGAATACTTCGGTACCGGATTAGGCATCGCCGTTCGTCCCGATGACAAAGCGCTACTGGAGAAGTTGAATAAAGCGCTGGATGCCATCAAAGCCGACGGCACGTATAAAACCATCAATGATAAGTGGTTTCCGCAATAAGGATCGCATCGCGTTATCGAACGCTTCCACGATTAGGTGTTAGGTCGTTTAACGATTTCGGGCGTGTTAATTACCGTATTCTTCTGTCATTTCATCACACGCCCGACAAGGCGCGCTCAAACGCCGCAGCGCCTTGACCACTGGCTTTTCGGCGTTAATTGCGCCGCTTCGCGATGCCTTCGGCGTTCGTATCCGCTGCTCGGACCGTCTGCGACGCGTTCCTTACGCGGCGCAGACTTTCGCGGCGTCCATGCCGCTCATCCGGCGGCCACGCCCACCTCAGCGCAATTTTTTACGCCTACGGTAGCAACACCGCAAAGTATTCAGATGTCCTGGCTTTGCCTTAGCCATCCTCACGCTTCAGTAACGTCAGCACTTCGTAGTGCGCCGTATGCGGGAACATGTCGAATAGCTGTACGCGTAGCGCGCGGTAATTCGCCAATTCCGTCATGTCTTTTGCCATGCTTTCAGCGTTACAGCTGGAGTAGAGAATATAGTTCGGGGCCATGCGGCTCAGGTAGGCACACAGTTCACTGCCGATACCGCGGCGCGGCGGGTTGACTAGCACCAGATCGGGGATTTCCGCTTTCCCTGTCGCGAACTGCGTTGAATCCAGCGCCTGAAACTCCACCTGTTTCAGCCCAAGCTGCTCCGCAGAACGACGCGCGCAGGCTATCGCCTCAGCGCTGATTTCAATGCCCGTCAAACGCATCTCGGATGACGCACAATGCAGGCCAAAACCCCCTACTCCGCAGAACAGATCCCACATGCTGGTGATATTCAGCTCTGCAACCCAGTCGCGAGCTGTTGCATACAGCGTGGCAGCCACCTGTGGGTTCGTCTGGAAAAAACTTTGCGGACGGATATACAGCGGCACCTGATTGAACTGTTCGGCCAACGCGGCCGCCTCACTCAGGATAATTTCTGTTTTCCCTTCCATAATCGCCTGATGTACCGGCTGAATGTTGGCCGATATCACCTCAAGCTGCGGCAACTGCTGATGTAGCCAGGGCAATGCGGCACGCAACTGCGCCAGTTTGGTTTCCGAACGTAAAACAAAGCGCAGCATAAACGTACCGCGCTGCGTACTTTCCGTCAGAAGCAGATATTTCAGCTCCCCGCGGCGTCGTTCTACGTTATAAGGCGTCAGCCCCGCTCGGGCGATGAAGACTTTGAGCACATCGAAAACCGGCACGAAACTCGATGGATAAAGCGGGCAATCGCAGAGATCCACCGCCGTTCCGTCACGATGTAACATCCCCAGTAGCGGGCGTTCCACACTGCCGCTCACCACCATTTTGGCTTTATTACGAAAGGCGGACTGCGCAGAGGGCTGCACCGGTAGCCAGTGCTGCACCGCGTGTGGCTGTAGCAAGCCTTCGAGATGCTGCTGCTTATCGGATAGTTGCTGGGGATAGGCTTTTTCCAGCCATTGGCAGGAACGACAGGTTCCCGTGCTGTAGCGGGCACAATGCATAAAAAATCTAACTATTAAAAATAATACGGAATGAGAGGATTATAACACCCAGATGGCGTCACCCTGCGATCTTTCCGCGTAGTCATGGGCAACGCCAGCAGCCAGACGCGCTCAGGAGGGATCAATGTCTATTTCTGACGCATAAAAAAACGCTTACTGCGCCGTGGCAGAAACAGTAAAACAATCACCAGCAGATCCGGGATCTTTTGCAGCAGGAGCTGATGCAGCACAGCAGCATTATTCTCTCCTGAAATATGGAATATCGCTGGCATAAACTCACTGAACGACGCCAGCAACAGATAACACACCACCACACCCTGGCAGGCTACATAGCCCCATCGGCCCCAGTTCACACCGGCCAAAACAGCAAAGCCGCAGCGAATCTCAACGCCAACAACAAAAAGTGATAACAGTAACACCAGCGTCGAATCCCAGGCTTCCGCATTGCTGCCAATCCAGCCGCTAAAATCGCTGAGCCCTAACTCCCACACCAGCAGCAAAATCCCCAAAAAACGGGTCGCAATAATCGCAATCCCCGCCACCATGACGGGTACCGGGGCATAAACTTTGCGTTGTGTCATTTCCTTCTTTGTATACAGAATTTCAACGCTCTCCCTTCATGCGGCCAGTTATCCGCCAAAAATACAACACCCACATAAAATAGGGTGCAGAGATAAAACTTAATGCGAATATAAATCTTAATCGGAATATAAAACAACAACGCCCCCATACTCTGGCGGCGTTGCTGGAAATTTTCGCTAGGCTAACAAATTACGATGAGAGATCGAATCAGCCGCGTCTCGCTTTTTGCATATCGCGATAGCGCTGTTTCTCTGCTCTCGCCATAAACCACCAGGCGATAAAGCCAATAATACCAACGACTAACAATATCAGGGAAGCCAATGCGTTAATTTGTGGATTAACGCCCATTCTGACGCTGGAGAACACCAGCATCGGTAGTGTTGTTGAACCAGGCCCTGCCACGAAGCTGGCGATAACCAGATCGTCCAGCGACAGCGTAAACGCCAGCAGCCAGCCGGAAAGCAGCGCAGGGGCTATCATCGGCACCGTGATAATGAAGAACACCTTGAGCGGATTCGCGCCCAAATCCATCGCCGCCTCTTCAATAGAACGGTCAAGTTCACGCAGGCGCGCGCTGATCACCACGGTGACATACGCGGTACAGAATGTGACATGCGCCAGCCAGATCGTTAACATCCCTCTTTCCGCCGGCCACCCAATGGCATGCCCTAACGCCACAAAGAGCAACAGCAGCGACAAACCGGTAATCACATCTGGCATAACCAGCGGCGCCGTCAACATAAAGGCAAATCCGTTGGAGCCACGAAAGCGGCCAAAACGCACCATCACCACGGCGGCGATCGTTCCAAGAATCACCGCCATCGTGGCCGAGGCGGCAGCAATGGTCAGACTCAGGAGCACCGCGCTGATCATCGCCGTATTGTGGAACAGTTCGACATACCAGCGTGCCGACCAGCCAGCCCATACGGTAACCAGCTTGGAGCTATTGAACGAGTAGATCACCAACATCAGCATCGGTGCATAGAGGAACGTAAAGCACAGCACCAAAATCACAATACGCCACGGTGAGCGAACAACAGGTAAATTATTCACGCTTCACCCTCCGCACTTTTGCTCTGATGTTTGTGGAACCAGATAATCGGCATAATCAACAGCAGCAGCATGACGACAGCAACGGCAGACGCCACTGGCCAGTCTCGGTTATTAAAGAATTCCTGCCACAAAATACGGCCAATCATGATGCTGTCCGGCCCGCCGAGCAGTTCTGGGATGACGTACTCCCCCACCGCAGGGATGAAGACCAGCATCGAGCCCGCGATAATTCCGCCTTTCGTTAACGGAACAATCACGCTGAAGAAGGTTTTCAGCGGCCGCGCGCCCAGATCCAACGACGCTTCCACCAGCGAGTAGTCCAGCCGCATCAACGCGGTATAGATCGGCAGCACCATAAACGGCAAATAGGAGTACACGACGCCAATATAAACCGCCAGATTGGTATGCAGAATGACCAACGGTTCATCGATCACGCCCAGCCACAGCAGGAAGTTATTCAGGATTCCGTTGTTTTTCAGAATTCCCATCCATGCGTAGACGCGAATCAGGAATGACGTCCACGATGGCAAAATCACCAGCAGTAACAGGATGTTGCGCGTTGACGGTTTACTATGTGCCACCGCCCAGGCCAGTGGGTAGCCGATAAGCAGACAGCACAGCGTCGACACGGCAGCAACCTGAAGCGATTGCATATAGGCATCGAAATACAGCGGGTCGTCCAACAAATGCAGGTAATTCCCAAGATTCAGGGAAATATCCAGCTTGTCGTCCATCCAGGAAACCAGATCGGTATACGGTGGGATCGCCCGCGCCATCTCTGCCAGGCTGATTTTGAACACGATCAGGAACGGCAGCATGAACAGCAGCAGCAGCCACAGATACGGCAGCGCGATGACGAGCTTACGTCCGTGCTTTTGACGCCAGCGCGCCATCAACACACGGAGCCAGAGTCTGGCCTTGCCCGGTGGTTCCGCCGTGTTATGTTCGGGAAATAAAGTCATGGCATTCTTCCTCGCTACACCGTCAGAACCACACAGCTATCCGCATCCCAACACAGCCGAACCTCATCTCCCCAGGTCGGCGCGCCTTTGCGATAGCGGTAAGCATTTTGTAATTGCGCGCTGATGGTTTGCCCGCTGTTGAGCCTGACGTGGTAAATCGACAAGTCGCCCAGATAGGCGATATGCACCACTTCCCCTACCGCGAAGTTACAGCCGTCGGCCGGAACCTCTTCACACAGCATGATTTTCTCTGGACGCAACGCGATGTAGACCGGAACGCCATCCACTACCGAGACATCCGAATCCACCTTCAGCGGATGCACCAGTCCGGGGCTTTTGATGATCAGCGCATCGTCCTGACGTTCCTGCAAAATCCCTTCAAACATATTGACCGAGCCGATAAACTCCGCGCTGAAACGCGTGTTCGGGTGCTCATAGATCTCTTCCGGCTCGCCAATCTGTACGAATTTGCCGCGGTTCATAATGGCGATACGACCCGCCATGGTCATGGCTTCTTCCTGATCGTGCGTTACCATCACGCAGGTCACGCCCACGCGTTCCAGAATATCGACAACTTCGAGCTGCATGCGGTCACGCAGTTTCTTGTCCAACGCGCCCATCGGTTCATCTAACAGCAGCAGTTTGGGACGCTTCGCCAGACTGCGAGCCAGCGCTACACGTTGACGCTGACCACCGGAAAGCTGATGCGGTTTACGATTAGCAAACTCCTGCATATGCACCAGCGATAGCATCTCTTCCACACGATCTTTGATTTCCGCGCGCGGTAGCTTGTCCTGCTTCAGGCCAAACGCGATATTCTTTTCCACCGTCATGTGTGGGAACAGCGCATAAGACTGAAACATCATATTAATGGGACGCTGGTAAGGCGGCACCAATGATAAATCCTGACCATCCAGAACAATCTGCCCCTGCGTCGGGAGTTCAAAACCGGCCAGCATGCGCAGCAGCGTGGATTTCCCACAGCCAGATGCACCCAGCAGAGCAAAAATTTCGCCTTTATAAATCGTCAGGCTGACATCATCGACGGCGGCCTGACCATCGAACGACTTCGTCAGGTTGCGCACTTCCAGCAGCGGCGTGGCCGCTTTTTGAGGTTTTGATTGAGGGCGGGGGATCGCGTCATTCACTTCGCATTGCTCTCCGGCAAAAGCAGAACAAGCCACATCGCCAATGCCGCCATTCGGCACTTTTTGCATTCAGCGGTGTGACACAATATAGAGCGCGAACAGGCGGGTTATCCGCCTGTTCGCCACATTTTATACCCATCCATTATCGGGTTGCCGCAACCAGCAACCGTCAAGCTCTTGGGCAACTATCCAGATCCAAGAGGCTATTTGCCGCTTTTAACCTTAGTCCATGCACGCGTACGCGTACGATCAATCTGAGGAGACTGCACTTTAAGGGTAAACAGCTTGGCTCGCACATCCGCTGGCGGATAGACACCAGGGTTGTTACGAATTTCTGCGTTGACCAACGGCAAAGAGGCCAGGTTACCGCTCGCGTAATACACGTGGTTACTGATTCCCGCCATCACTTCCGGCTTCATCAGATAATCCAGAAACGCATAGGCTTCATCCAGATTTTTAGCATCTTTTGGAATCGCGAGGACATCAAAGAATGCCAGCGCGCCTTCTTTCGGAATACTATATTGGATATTCACCCCGTTCTTCGCTTCTTTCGCACGGTTTCCTGCCTGCAGAATATCGCCAGCCCAACCTACTGCGACGCAGATATCGCCGTTTGCCAGGTCGTTGATGTACTGCGATGAATGGAAGTAGCGAATGCTCGGACGCAGCTTCAGCAGCAGGTCTGTTGCCGACGTGGTGTAATCACCCGGTTTGGTGCTGTTCGGATCTTTACCCTGATAGTTCAGCACGGTTGCAAAGATCTCTTCCGGTGCATCCAGGAAGGAGACGCCGCAGCTTTTCAGTTTTTCCAGATTCTCTGGCTTCAGTACCAGATCCCAGCTGTCAACCGGCGCATCGGCACCCAGTGCAGCTTTGACTTTCTCGACGTTATAGCCGATGCCCGTGGTCGCCCACAGGTAAGGCAGGGCATATTTGTTACCTGGATCGTGCTGCGCGATCAGCTTCATCAGCTCAGGATCCAGATTTTTGTAATTCGGTAGTTTGCTCTTATCTAATGGCTGAAAAACGCCCGCAGAGAGCTGACGCTCCAGAAAACTGGCAGAAGGCACGACCAGATCAAAACCCGTGCTGCCTGCCATGAGCTTGCCTTCCAAGACTTCGTTGGAATCAAACACGTCATAGACGACTTTAATACCGGTTTCTTTCTGGAAATTGGCTAATGTGTCCGGCGCAATATAGTCGGACCAGTTATAAACATGCAGCGTTTTCTCTTCCGCAGATGCGGTGACGGACGCGGCCATCAGCAAGCCGGTAACAACACCCGATAGCCATTTTTTACGTTGGGTGAACATCCGTTCCTTCCTCCATATAAGGGGGTGATTCATGGAAATAAGCCTGTATCGTTCCGATACAAAATATGTCCTGCCGCGCTCTCCAACCGATGAATGAGTATGCACCGATTTTTATTCGCTCAAACACAGACATAGCCCTGATTCAGCTGTCTGTGTCTTACAGGAATAAAGCATAACCCCACAACATCCTGTGCACCATACTTGAACGTAAAAAATGGGTTTTAACGATTATTTATTCACATTTTATCGATGTGATGCAGGCGTTTAGCGACAAACAAAGAGAAATATCCGGCAATAATGCGAAATAACCAGAATAAATGTCGGTAAGAGGAAAATAAGTAAAACCAATTGCTGCCTTTGGCAGCAACCGTATCAATGCAGATGTGAGGTTGTGACTCTTGCAGCAGAGCCCTCTTCTTCCTCGCCGATAAACAGCAGATTATTAGCGCCGGCCTCAAGGATCACCATTGAGATCTGTTCTTCGGACTGCTGCATGAAATGTCGGAACTGTTCCAATGTCATGCCGGCGGCAACGCTGAATGACTGGCAGACAATCAGTTTCGGCAGATTATCGTCCTGAACGTCAATAAACGCCTTGACGGTCAACGAGCTGGCATTGATTTGACTCAGATCGCCGACCAGAGGAATCAGCGCGCTGGGCTTCACTTCAGCCAGTGCGGAAAACAGGATCACGTTATCTACCAGATCAACTTTCGCATCAAACACGCCATCAAAATTTTGCATATGAGGAAGATGAAGCGCCTGACAGGAATCACATTCGAAATACAGAATATTCAGTTGGTCCAGCCACCGCCGTAGCATAGCCAAATCCGGGACGATGAGTGAATCCATCATGTTTGCCTCATACCTGTCGCCGTAAAAACAGCGTTGTTGAAAAGAAAGCACCGCTCACACCAGAGCGATGTTAAAACGTAAACCAGAAGCTGCCGTAACGAAAGAAACATCGTTAAAAACGGCACATAGCTTACGGAATATTGCGCGACGATGCCATGATAAAAGCGCGCCACCACCCGCATTCCTTGTTCGGTTGCGCGATAGCGCACGCTGCACCATGCCCACACGCCAATGGGGAACACCGTATTTTACGGCGCAGCCCCTGTTTCAGAAAGCTAACTTTTACTTATTGTTGCCGATGTTGCGAAGCGCCTCTGAGTATTTTGTTCAATAAACTCAATCATCATGCCAGCAATATCGAACCCGGTCGTCGTTTCTATCCCTTCCAACCCCGGTGAGGCATTGACTTCCATCACCAGCGGCCCCCGGTCGGCGCGCAAAATATCAACGCCTGCGACATTCAGCCCCAGCGTTTTCGTCGCCTTGATGGCAATCGCACGCTCCTGTGCCGTAATTTTCACGTTATTCGCCGAGCCACCGCGATGCAGATTTGAACGAAACTCCCCCGCTTTCGCCTGCCGTTCAATCGCCGCAACAACCCGATTACCGATCACAAGACAACGAATATCTTTACCCTGCGCTTCACGCACGTATTCCTGCACCAGAATATGGGCATTCAGCCCGCGAAAGGCATCAATTACGCTTTCCGCTGCCTGACGCGTCTCGGCCAATACCACACCAATCCCCTGCGTGCCTTCCACCAGTTTAACGACCAGCGGCGCGCCACCTACCATCGCGATCAGGTCACCGGTATCATCCGGCGAGTGGGCAAATCCGGTGATTGGCAGGTCAATGCCTTCGCGGGCTAGCAGTTGCAGTGAATGCAGTTTGTCGCGGGCGCGGATTACCGCCACAGAATTATTCAGCGGGTAGCTTCCCAGCATTTCAAACTGGCGCAATACCGCCGTGCCGTAAAACGTAATCTGTGAACCAATGCGCGGAATCACCGCGTCATATTTATCCAGCCGACGACCACGGTAATGCACCGACGGCGCCGCTGAATTGATATTCATGTAGCAGGAAAGCGGATCGATAATCTCAACGCTGTGCTTGCGCGCCTCAGTCGCTTCACGCAGGCGTTTACAGGAATATAACGCCCCATCACGAGACAGAATGGCTATCTTCATAAATATCCTACAGATACTAGCGTATCGCCCATCCTTGTTGATGTAAGTAGTCCAGCATGAATGGACGTAACTCTTTTTTCAGCGTCCGTTCGACGTGCTCACTCCAGCTCTCGCGGCGGCTACCGGTACGTTGCAGATAATATTCCTCCATGTGCTGGTCGTATTGCGCCAGCACATCACGATCGAGCGGCTGATAGATATTTTCATGCAGCATCATGGCGGTTGGCATGCGCGGCTTGAGCATCGGTTCCGCGTCCGGGTATCCAAGACACAGGCCAAACAATGGTATAACCAGCGGCGGCAATTGCAGTAACTGTGTCACATCAGCAATGCGGTTACGGATTCCGCCGATAAATACCCCGCCCAACCCCAGCGACTCCGCGGCGACCAGTGCATTCTGCGCCATGAGGGCGGTATCGACACAGCCAATCAGCAACTGCTCGGCCAGCCCGGTTTCAGCCTGTGGAAAGATCTCCACATGGCGGTGGAAATCGGCACAAAAGACCCAAAATTCTGCCGCTTGCGCCACATAGCCTTGCTCGCCGGTATAGTGAACCAGCGTTTCACGCACGGCAGGATCGGTGATACGAATAATGGCGCTGCATTGTAAAAAGCTGGAGCTGGACGCGCTTTGTGCGGAGGTAATAATGGCGTGGCGTTGCTCATCCGTCACTGCCTGAGACGTAAACGCGCGGATAGAACGATGGCGCTGTAGCAAATCAATGGTTGGTGTCACACTGGCATCCTTCAGTCGATAAAGTACATCTAATAGGCAGCTTGAAGTATGGCGGAATTATATCGTAGCTCAGGCAGAAGCTGCATTACTCCACTGCCTAATAGCTTCAGCAAATCGTTGTAACAGGTAATGACGACTATTTTTCATCAATGAATACGGGCATAGTATTGATAAATGTCGGTATAGTAGCGTAATTCGCAGTAACCTCATTAACCGTAACACTTTTAGTCGTGATCTTGTCTGCAATAGACGTCACGCTATGCGTTTCAGGAATGAGAACATTTTCTAATTTTACAAAGGAGTTTACATGTTCGCTGTAATTTTCGGGCGCCCAGCTTGCCCTTATTGTGTACGTGCGAAAGAACTGGCAGAAAAACTGGCCGAGCAACGTGATGACTTCAGCTTCCGCTATGTTGACATCCATGCAGAAGGCATCTCAAAAGAAGATTTGTCCAAGACGGTAGGAAAACCAGTTGAAACCGTACCGCAGATTTTCCTGGATGAAAAACACATCGGCGGCTGCACCGATTTTGAAGCCTATGCCAAAGAGCACCTGGCTCTGTTCCAGTCATAATATCGAACTGGCAGGACAATAGCGCGGCGAAAGTCCGCGCTTTTTTATGGCGATGCGTTTATGGTGATGAAATAAGCGCTTAGCGAAGATAGCGTCGATAAACACCGCGTAAACACAGCATACCCAACGCGCCCAGCACACACCAAAAGACCGCACTCATCACGTAGGCCAGCTCTTGCCAGAAAGAGCGCATCGGCGTATTCCACAGGTGAAGCACCAATAAGCATACGGGCATCGCCGCCAGCGCACCAAACAGCGGGTAAAGCAAGCGACCACGCGCGGAAAGAAAACAGGCTACCATGCCGGGCAGCAGAAAAAGCAACATCCCTGGGCTGCCACGCAACCCGTCATTCACCGCGACATCCGATACCTCAAATTTTTGACTCAGAAATACAACGGTGAACAAGAGAAAACAGCAGATCGCACCCACCCAACCTTTATTTTTTGCCATAAATCGCCCCTTTCAATATGCCTCCCAATCTGCATCCACCAGATACCGCAACATGCGAGAAAACATGCGGCATGGTAAAAATGATGGGTATCGTATTCCCCGATATGAAAAACATGAGGCTTCGCTACGATTTATTCGACGCGCAGATTATCCGCAGAAAAAGACAATAACCTGCTACATTCCTTCAACAGCGACACCACAATCATTAAATTAAACAATAATTACACTGAACAATTTTATCGGATAAATTATACTGAACGAGGCTGATTCCTTTCAGCTGACGCGTATTGATACCGTCACGGGAACTCATGCATTTCATGGCTAAATCTAGCCGCCATAATGAATAACATCAAGCACTTACTGGTAAACAACAAGTTACATTCCATGAATATAAACGTCGCTGATTTGTTAAATGGGAATTACATTCTGCTGTTATTTGTGGTTCTTTCATTAGGACTCTGTCTGGGGAAATTGCGCCTCGGGCCAGTACAACTCGGTAATTCTATTGGCGTTTTAGTTGTTTCTTTATTACTCGGCCAACAACATTTTTCGATTAATACCGAAGCGCTGAGCCTCGGTTTTATGTTATTTATTTTTTGTGTGGGAGTGGAAGCCGGCCCCAATTTCTTTTCTATTTTCTTCCGTGACGGGAAAAATTATTTCATGCTGGCGTTGGTAATGGTTGGTAGCGCAATGCTACTGGCGCTGGGGTTAGGTAAATTATTTGGTTGGGGGATTGGTCTGACGGCGGGGATGCTGGCCGGTTCCATGACATCGACGCCCGTGCTGGTCGGTGCGGGCGACACGCTGCGCAATACCGCCAGTATGGGAAGCCAGCTCGGTATTGAGCAAGATCACCTGAGTCTGGGCTATGCGTTGACGTATCTGGTCGGGCTGGTCAGCCTCATTTTCGGTGCTCGCTATCTGCCCAAACTCCAGCATCAGGACCTGCCCACCAGCGCACAGCAGATTGCACGCGAGCGCGGGCTGGACGCAGACAGCCAGAGAAAAGTCTATTTGCCCGTCATTCGCGCCTATCGCGTCGGGCCGGAGTTGGTCGACTGGGCGGACGGCAAAAATTTACGCGAGCTGGGAATCTATCGCCAGACCGGCTGCTACATCGAACGCATCCGCCGCAACGGAATTCTGGCCAGCCCCGACGGCGACGCCGTTTTGCAAATCGGTGATGAGATCGCGCTGGTCGGCTATCCAGACTCGCACGCTCGCCTGAACTCCAATTTCCGCGACGGCAAGGAAGTTTTCGATCGTGACTTGCTGGACATGCGCATTGTGACGGAAGAGATCGTCGTCAAGAACCACAATGCCGTCGGCAAACGCCTGAGCCAATTGAAACTCACCGATCACGGCTGTTTCCTGAACCGTATTATCCGCAGCCAGATTGAAATGCCGATTGACGATAGCGTCGTGCTGAATAAAGGGGATGTTTTGCAGGTCAGCGGCGACGCCCGTCGGGTAAAAAGCATTGCTGACAGAATCGGATTTATTTCTATTCACAGCCAGGTTACCGACCTGCTGGCCTTCTGCGCGTTTTTCGTCATCGGTGTAATGATCGGGCTGATCACCATCCAATTCAGCAACTTCACTTTCGGCATCGGTAACGCAGCCGGGTTGCTATTCGCTGGCATCATGCTGGGGTTCCTGCGCGCCAACCACCCGACCTTCGGCTATATCCCGCAAGGCGCGCTCAACATGGTCAAAGAATTTGGCCTGATGGTCTTTATGGCAGGCGTTGGCCTGAGCGCGGGCAGCACAATCAACAGCAGCCTGGGAGAAGTCGGTATTCAGATGCTGGCTTCGGGGCTTATTGTCAGTCTGGTTCCGGTGGTAATTTGTTTCCTGTTCGGCGCCTATGTACTGAAAATGAACCGGGCGCTGCTGTTCGGCGCGATGATGGGCGCACGAACCTGCGCCCCCGCCATGGACATTATCAGCGATACGGCTCGCAGTAACATCCCTGCGCTCGGCTATGCAGGTACCTATGCTATCGCTAACGTACTGCTGACATTAGCGGGTTCACTGATCGTGGTTATTTGGCCTGAACTACCCGGCTGAAAAAATGTAAGAAATCGTCATTATTTTCCAGATAAGCGAGAACTTTTTCTTTGCCCTAAAGTCTGAATAAGTGCCACTGCTTTTCTTTGATTCCCCTTATTGAGGAGCCCATCGTTCCCGCCTTTCAGGTTCAAGAATGATGGGCGTTTTCTTTTCTACCTTGCGCTATCCACTCTCTTTCCTATTTCTTGATTGTCATCCATCGGTAATCACATTCATTTCATGAGATGTTATTTAAATAACAAAAATTAATTTTATTGTTATTTTTGTGACATTAAAATCATTGAGTGTCATAATCACGCTCTCTTATCGATATCATCAAGGATTTACCATGACTGACTACGCACGCTATATCGACCACACACTGCTGGCCGCCAATGCTACCGAACAGCAAATCATCACGCTGTGCGAGGAAGCGATAGCACACCGTTTTTATGCTGTTTGTGTGAATTCAGGCTACGTTCCCTTAGTCGCCGAAAAGCTGACAGGCACTGACGTTCAGGTGTGCTCTGTTATCGGTTTCCCTCTCGGTGCAGGCCTGACGGCCAGCAAGGCTTTTGAAGCCAAAGCGGCAATTGATGCCGGTGCTCAGGAAATCGACATGGTAATTAACGTCGGCTGGCTGAAAAGCGGGAAGATTGACGCCGTCAAAGCGGATATTCAGGCCGTGCGCGAGGTTTGCGCCGCTATACCGTTGAAGGTAATATTGGAAACCTGTCTGCTTGATGACGAACAGATTGTACTGGTGTGTGAAATGTGTCGTCAGTTGGATGTCGCGTTCGTCAAAACGTCTACCGGTTTCAGCACCGGCGGTGCACGCGAAGAACACGTTCGACTGATGCGTAACACCGTCGGCAGCGAGATGGGTGTCAAAGCATCTGGCGCGGTTCGCGATCGCCAAACGGCACAGCGTATGATTGAAGCAGGCGCCACACGCATCGGTACCAGCTCAGGCGTCGCTATCGTTTCAGGCGAAGCCGGCGCAGCAGGAAACTACTAACAACAAAAATAGCTTACGAGCTGGGAATTTTATGGAAACGCGGCGCGACGAACGAATCGGCAGACTGGCTCAGGCATTAAAGAAAACCGATAAACTCCATCTGAAGGACGCCGCACAGCTACTCGGCGTGTCCGAGATGACCGTTCGCCGCGATCTGAACGCAGATTCCAGCTGCGTCATACTGCTCGGCGGCTACGTCGTGAGCGACCTGAAGAATAACGGCGTCACAAACTATTTCGTCTCCGACCAGCAGACCAAACAGGTCAGAGAAAAGCAGGCTATCGGTGCGGCGGCTGCGCATCTCGTGGAAGCAAACGATACCGTTTTTTTCGACTGCGGCACCACTATCCCCTTCATCATTGATGCCATTCCTGATGAACTGCCTTTTACCGCGATTTGCTATTCCCTGAATACCTTTTTAGCACTACAGGAAAAAAAGGCGTGCAGAGTGATTTTGTGCGGTGGGGAATACCATCCCGATAACGCGATTTTCACTCCGCTCAACCAGCGCAGCGAGCTGGACAACATCTGCCCGAATAAAGCGTTTATTTCTGCGGCGGGTATCGAACTTAACGCAGGCGCGACCTGTTTTAATTTTGCCGAGCTGGGTATGAAGCAACGCGCCATGGCAACCGCACAGCGCATCATTATCGTGGCAGACAGCAGCAAATTCGGCCAGATCAAGCGCGCCTGTATCGGCCCGATCACGCTGTTTGATACGGTCATTTCCGACAGCGCACCGGGCGAACCATACCTACGTTACTTCGCCAACAACGGCATTCAGTTAATCCACGCGGGGAATTAACCGAATAACCCGCCGAACCACTGCTGCATCTTCATCATTACCGTATCCCAGAGGCGGCTAAAGAAACCGGCCTCGGGGATATCATCCATCGCCACCAGTTCACGCTGACCGATGCTTTTACCATCCAGCTGAAAATCAATGGTGCCGACAACCTGATTTTTGGTCAGCGGCGCGGAAAGCTGCGGCTGATTGAGCGTAAAGCTGGCTTTCAGGTTCTTCATTTGCCCTTTCGGGATGGTCAGCGCGGCATCCTGTGCGACGCCAAGTCGCGCTTCTGTCTCAGTGCCAAACCAAACCCGCTGCGTGGTAAAGGGGGAATCCGCCTTAATAGGCGTTACCGTTTCAAAAAAACGGAAGCCCCACGTAAGCAGCTTTTCGCTTTCACGGAAACGGATGGCATCGGTTTGCGCACCCAGCACCACGGAGATCAGGCGCATATTGCCTTCCGTTGCCGAGGCCACCAGATTATGCCCCGCACCGTTGGTATGGCCGGTTTTCACGCCGTCCACATTCAGATTCGTGCTCCACAACAGGCGGTTGCGGTTAGGCTGGCGGATATTATTGAAGGTGAACTCTTTTTCCTTATGCAACGCATACTCTTCCGGCACGTCGCGGATCAGCGCCTGCCCTAACAGCGCCATATCACGTGCAGTGCTATACTGCCCTGCGGCATCAAGCCCGTGCACGGTGAGGAAGTGCGTATTCGTCAGGTTAAGCGCCTTCACATAATTGTTCATCAGGCTGACAAACGCATCCTGACTGCCCGCGACGTAATCCGCCAGCGCAATGCTGGCATCGTTACCGGACTGAATGACAATGCCTTTATTTAGCTCAGAAACGGGAATACGGTCACCCGGCTTAAGGAACATCAGCGACGAACCACGCAGCGCTGGATTGCCGGTTGCCCAGGCATCTTTGCCGACGGTCACTTCATCAGTCGGACTAATTTTACCGGATTTAATAGCCTGACCAATGACATAGCTCGCCATAATTTTTGTCAGGCTGGCAGGGTCAAGGCGCTCATCGGCATTGCTCTCCGCCAGCACTTTGCCGCTATGATAATCCATCAGAATAAAGGCTTTGGCTTCGATCTGCGGCACCGCAGGCAGCTGTTCCGCATAGGTGAAGGGCACCAAACCAACAAGCAATACCGTACCTACAGAGAAAGACGTGAGTCTGGTCAGGAAAGGGGTTGTTTTCATGAGTTCGCCGCAATGTCCATCAGTCGTTAAAAATTCTTAATTTTCAATATGTTTTGAAAACTTTAGTAACACATAAAGGTAACGCGTCATCTCTGGGATGAAAACCGTTCCTTCTGTAAAGATAGTCAAAGAAATGAAAGCGTCTCAAAAAATGCTGATAAAAAAAGGACTTAGGAAAAATAAGGAATATCTGAAAATGTAGGTATCAGGTAATCAGAGGACATAACGGATGGCACGAGGAACATGGCAATCCAACCCCCGTGCCAGTGCATGGAAAACCCTTAACGGCGTTCGCGCTTATCTGCACGCTTTGACAGCCAGTCACCCAGCGTCTGTACCACCTGCACCAGAATAACCAGTGCAACCACGGTGATCACCATCACCTCGGTTTCATAGCGGTAATAGCCGAAGCGGATCGCCAGATCCCCCACGCCACCGCCACCGACAATACCCGCCATCGCCGAATAGCCGATGAGGCTCACCAGCGTAATCGTGAGGCCGCGCAATAATCCTGCTTTCGCTTCTGGCAGTAGCACCGTGCCAATAATACGCATCGGGCTGGCGCCAAATGCTTCGGCCGCCTCCACAATGCCGGGGTCAATTTCACGCAGTGCGCTATCCACCAGACGCGCATAGAATGCGATGGCTGCCACCGACATGGGCACCGCCGCCGCCACTGGGCCAATCGTATTCCCCAAGAGAAACTGCGTGAGCGGTAACAGCAAGACCAGCAGAATCACGAAGGGAATTGAGCGGATAATATTCACCAGCACGGTGCCAAACAGATAGACGGCACGATTTTGCCAGAACAGATTCCTGTCCGTGACATAAATCAGCAGCCCCAGCGGTAAACCGCCGATGACGGCAAGCAGCGTAGAAATTCCCACCATCTGGAACGTTTCACCGAACGCCGCGACCAGATCGATCCATAAATCAGCCATGCAGCACCTCCACGTTCGCCGTCCTTACCTGAATATGCTCCACCGCTTCCGTCACTTTTACGGGGTTGGATGGATGGGTCAATAGCGCCACGAGGATGCCTAGCGCACGATTGCCGATGTATTCGATCTTACCGTGCAGGATATTGACGGACACGCCAAAGCGCGTCGCGACATCCGACAGCACAGGTTGCTCCGCCGATTCGCCGACGAACAGAATCTTCAATAATGTGCCCTGCAAATCCTTCAGCAAGCGCGGCGGCAGCGCCAAATCGAGCGTGTGGGACACAAGTTGACGCGTGAACGCGTGTTGCGGCGTCGCGAAAATATCAAAAACATCGCCTTCTTCCACAACCCGACCGCCCGTCATCACCGCCACCCGATCGCAAACGGCCTTAATCACGCTCATTTCATGAGAAATCAGCACGATGGTGATGCCCAGTTTGTCGTTAATCTCTTTCAACAGCGCCAGAATGGCAGCGGAAGTTTCCAGATCGAGCGCCGACGTAGGCTCATCGCACAACAAGACTTCGGGATCGTTGGCAATCGCTCGGGCAATGCCTACGCGCTGTTTCTGACCACCGCTGAGCTGTGCCGGATAAGACGATGCTTTATCTGCCAGCCCCACCAGATTCAGAATTTCCGGCACGCGCGTCGCGATATCCGCGTTGGATTTCCCGGCGGCTTTCAAGCTAAATGCCACGTTTTCCGCCACGGTACGCGTCTGCATCAGATTGAAATGCTGAAAGATCATGCCGATTTTTTGCCGCTGTTCCCGCAGAGGATGTCCTGACAGCTCGCTGATGAGCACGCCATTGACGCGCACACGGCCTGACGTCGGCCGCTGCAAGAGATTGATGGTTCGCAGCAGCGTACTTTTTCCCGCACCGCTGGTGCCAACAATGCCGTAAACTTCCCCGCGCTGGATGTGCAGCGACACATCGTCTACCGCGCGGTTTTCTGGCTGCTTCCCGTGAGAGAAGTCAACGCTTACCCCTTCTAACTGAATCATTATCCGCAAACTCCTGGCCTGAGCGCACAAGAAGAAAGCCGGTCATAGACCGGCCAAATGGTATTCTGTGTAAGCCTGACGCTTACTGTGCGGGCGCTGGCGTTTTTGCCTGCATCCACTCAGGTTTCTGGAACTGGCTATACATCAACGCCGGATCGTTGATCACCGCGGCATAAGCGGGTGATTCCACAATCGCCTTAGTATCTTTAACAAAGGGTTTATCGAGATCGTCGGTGCGCACGGCAATAACGTTCTTCAGGTTCTCATCCAGCGTTTCCAGCTTAATGGCTGATGACAGTTTCAGACCAGACGCCAGCGCGAAATTACCGTTCACCAACGATGCCGTCACGCTATCCAGCGTGCGGGGCAGTTGCGCCGCTTCCATCGGTTTGAAGACCAACCCGCGCGGATTTTCAAGAATATCCTTCTCGGAAGCCTTCGTCGGATCGATATCCGACTTAATCGTAATCAGCCCCAGCGATTGCAGGAAACGCAGGCCACGCGCCAGATTGGTGGCGTCGTTAGAAAGCGTGACGACATCTCCTTTTTTCAGCTCATCCAGCGATTTGATTTTCTTCGAGTAGAAGCCCATGCTGGCTGTCGGAACGGTAATCAGCGGGGAAATTTTTAACCCTTTATCGGCGGCGAATTTTTCCAGATACAGCGTATGCTGGAAGAGGTTGGCATCAATACTACCGTTGGCCAGCGCCAGATTAGGCTGAACGTAATCGCTGAATTCACGCACGACGACCTTGTAGCCTTTTTTCACCAGCTCAGGTTTGATGGCCAGATTCACCATGTCGCCATACGGCCCTGGTGCCACGCCAAATGTGATCGTCTGAGGATCGCTGCTGGCCATCGCCAGTTGCATACCAGCAGTCAGCAATGTGATGCCCAACACGGCGCGAACAGAATGCGTCAATTTCATTGTGTAACTTTCCTGTCTGAATGTAACTTGCTGTCATTATTAAGAATGACAAGTTAAATCATAAAGAATAAAAAGGCATATCATTATTTCTCATCGGCTGTCGCGGATGACCGGGGCAAGCTTCACGAAGAAAGAGGGGCAGGTATGATAACGATTTGGGGTCGTGATAATTCGACCAACGTAAAGAAAGTCCTGTGGTGCGCGGAAGAATTGGCGCTGCCTTATCAGCATATTGCGGCGGGTGGGCAATTCGGCCTTAACCATGAAGCCGATTATCTGGCGATGAACCCGAATGGCCTCATCCCCTGTTTGCGGGACGGCGACCTGGTGCTGTGGGAGTCCAACACCATCGTTCGTTATCTGGCGGCGCAGTATGGCCAGGATTCGCTGTATCTCGCGGATCCCGGCAAACGCGCCAGTGCTGAAAAATGGATGGACTGGGCCAGCGCCCTCGCCGTTTATTTCGGGCCAGTGTTCATCAATATGGTGCGCGTCGCACCGGAAAAACGCGATATGGCGTTAGTACAGAAAGGCATCACCGAATGCGAACGCCTGTTCGATATTGTCGATACGGTTATGGCTAATCAGCCGTGGCTATCCGGTGAACAGTTTGGCGTTGGCGATATTCCACTAGGCTGTATTGTTTACGGCTGGCTGAATATGCCGATTGAGCAGCAGTCGCACCCGCATCTGGAACGCTGGTATCAGCAACTCACCGAGCGCCCGGCGTATCAGAAGCACGTCATGATTCCTCTGTCTTAAGTAAAACAGGCACCGCAAAGTGCCTGATTTCTTACTCCAGTCCGACTTTCAGCAATTTGCCATTGTCGTGATCGGTCAGCAAATAGAGGTAACCGTCAGGCCCCAGCCTTACGTCGCGAATGCGTTCATCGCGGTTGCTCAGCAAGCGCTCTTGTGAAACGACTTTGTCGCCATCAAGCGTTAGACGAATCAGGTTCTTCTCTGCCAGTGCGCCGATAAAAACCGAATTTTTCCACTGCGGGAAACGATCGCTGTTGTAGAAAGCCATTCCGCTGATGCCCGGTGATTTTTCCCAATAGAAATCCGGGTTCGCCATCCCTGCAATCTCTTTTCCTTTCGCTTCTGGAATCTTTAACCCGGAATAGTTAATACCGTGGGTCGCAATCGGCCAGCCATAATTCTCACCGGCTTTGGGGATATTGATTTCATCGCCGCCTTTCGGGCCATGTTCATTTTCCCACAGTACGCCAGACCACGGATTAATCGCCAACCCCTGCGGATTACGGTGTCCGTAGGACCAGATTTCCGGCCGTGCGTTAGGCGTGTTCACAAACGGGTTATCGGGCGGTACTTTCCCCTCCGCCGTCAGGCGAACAATCTTGCCTTGTAGTTTATCCAGATCCTGTGCGGTCGGGCGTTCGTTGTTTTCGCCCAGTGCGATAAACAGATGCCCTTGTCGATCAAACGCCAGCTTGCCGCCGAAGTGGTTACCCGTCGACAGCTTCGGTTCCTGACGGAAGAAGACCGTGAAATTCTCTAACCGCTTATTATCCTCGGACAGTTTACCGTAGCCGACCGCGGTTCCCGCTTTACCCTCGCCCCCCTCTTCGGCAAAGCTCAGGTAGATGCGTCGATTCTGCGCAAAGTCCGGCGATAGCGCGACTTCCAGCAATCCGCCCTGTGATTTAGCGAAGACCTTCGGCACGCCCGCTATCGGGGCAGACAACGCACTGCCCGCTTTCCATAAGCGTAAATTCCCGGCACGTTCTGTAATCAGAATCCCCTGATTCTCCGGTAAAAAAGCTAATGACCACGGGTGATCCAGCTTATCCTGCAATTCCGTTACCTTCGGTTCCGCCGCTACTAGCTGGCTGGAAAACAGCAGTGTCGCACTGAGCAGCAGCCAATGTGGCGCAGCAGAAAATCGTCGTAACCGGGTGTGTGAAGCAGAATTGCGAGGCATCGGGCAATAGGACATAGCGTTGTCTCCATCCAACAAAAAGTCCTGTAAATTTAGGCTGCGGGCAATGTTTGTGCAAAAAAACGGGGCAAGGTTTACATTTATTGAAGAAATTCAAAGAAACCAGTAGCTGAAGCGGCGGACATGATAAATTGGGTTATCTCGGCTGAATCATCCTGATTTTGTTTTCATCCCACGACGTCATCACATTTTTGTACAACCACATAGGCTGCACGTTATCAAACGATTCCTCGACGATATCAAGAAAGCCATCCGGTGTAACCTCACCAAGAAACGTCAGCGTCGTCGTTGAATTATCGAAAAAATAAGCACGATGGCAGAGCCGGATCATCTCAGAGAGATACACCAAGCTACGCTGATAACGCCCGAAGACCTTATCCTTCGGCACACTATGCCCGCCTAATGCAACACGCTGAGTGATTCGCTCATCGTTGAGTTCTGGATCTGACGTACAGACATAATAAAGATAGGGTTTATAACCGCTTTCTCTTGCCGCTTTTACAAAATCGAGATGACTTTTGTGACTCATCACGGACTCATAGGTAAAAGAAAGCCGATCGCGAATCCAGTCCTCTCTCAAACCTAAGGAAATTCTCTGTGCCAGCCTAGCGGCTGATTCATCGGACAACAGTGCTTTATCGACCACTTCCCCCAGCAACGCAGGGAGATCAATATGTTTTGCAATATCATCGGGGTTAAGGTACTGCCCCAAAGGAACGGCGTAGGTTTCTCGCAATTCTTTAGTCAACGTCGTTTTGCCCGATCCATTCGGGCCTGCAACCAGTCTCAAGCTCGGCAAAGCAGCTCCCTAAGCTTAATTGGCGGTTGACCGTCCACGGGTTTAATTTCTGAGAGCGTACCATCAGGTGCTTGACTGACCAGCCAGCCATCTTTGATATAAACGATTGATACACCGGAATCCAACGCTTCTTTGATCGCCTGCTTTGAGGCACGGGCACCGATCTGCATTAAGGTCCGATTATCATCAATTTTGCTTTTACGTTGATGCTTCCGCACGATTTTAATTCGCTGCACCATCATGCCTCCTGAATCATGGTAATGATGAAAAAGTATACCATAACGTTCTGCGTGCATTTACTATTTAGCCCTTCTTTGCGAAGCGCCTTCCACAAAAACCATCACCACTACGGCGATAAAATGCTGAGTTTTACACCACTGACTATAAGGATAATCAACTATGGTGTAGAATCCTCCGGTTTTTATTTTCTGTTTATTTTGTGAGCGAATAATATGCAACAACCACGTATCGGCTTTGTTTCCCTCGGCTGCCCGAAAAACCTCGTCGACTCCGAGAGGATTCTGACCGAACTGCGTACTGAAGGTTATCAGGTCGTCCCGCGCTATGACGACGCTGAACTGGTGATCGTCAATACCTGTGGTTTTATTGACAGCGCCGTACAAGAGTCGCTGGAAGCCATCGGCGAAGCGCTGAATGAGAACGGTAAAGTTATCGTCACAGGCTGTCTGGGTGCCAAAGAAAATCAAATACGCGAAGTGCATCCAAAAGTGCTGGAAATTACCGGCCCGCACAGCTACGAGCAGGTGCTGTCGCACGTGCATCAATATGTCCCTAAACCAACGCACAACCCGTTTACCAGCCTGGTTCCCGAGCAGGGCGTGAAACTCACGCCGCGCCATTACGCGTATCTGAAAATTTCAGAAGGCTGTAACCACCGCTGTACATTCTGCATCATCCCTTCCATGCGTGGCGATTTGGATAGCCGCCCGATCGGCTCGGTGCTGGATGAAGCGAAACGTCTGGTGGATGCCGGCGTAAAAGAGCTGCTGGTGATTTCTCAGGATACCTCGGCGTACGGCGCAGATGTGAAGCAGCGTACCGGATTCTGGAACGGGCAGCCGGTCAAGACCAGCATGGTCAGCCTGTGTGAGCAACTGGCGTCTCTCGGTGTGTGGGTGCGCCTGCACTATGTCTACCCTTACCCTCACGTAGACGATGTGATTCCATTAATGGCGGAAGGCAAAATCCTGCCTTATCTGGATATCCCGCTCCAGCACGCCAGCCCGAAAATTCTCAAACTGATGAAGCGCCCCGGCGCAGTAGAAAGAACGCTGGAGCGTATTAAGCGCTGGCGCGAAATCTGCCCAGATTTAACGCTGCGTTCTACCTTCATTGTCGGTTTCCCTGGCGAGACGGAAGAAGATTTCCAAATGCTGCTCGACTTCCTGAAAGAAGCCAAACTCGACCGCGTGGGCTGTTTTAAATTCAGCCCGGTCGAAGGCGCAGCCGCCAACGCATTGCCGGATCCGGTGCCGGAAGAGATCAAGGAAGAGCGCTATCATCGTTTCATGCAGCTTCAGCAGGCCATTTCTACCCAGCGTTTGCAGGATAAAATTGGCCGTGAAGTGCTGGTGTTGATCGATGAAATCGACGAAGAAGGCGCGATTGGCCGCAGCATGGCCGACGCTCCTGAAATCGACGGCGCGGTTTACCTGAACGGAGAAACTGGCGTGAAAGTCGGCGATATCGTTAAGGTCAAAGTCGAACACGCCGATGAATACGATCTGTGGGGTAGCCGGATTTAACACGCCCATCACGCTTCATGCCGATCGGTTAGGAGCGAGACCTGTATGCCCATCACGCCAGCTTTTCTGCCCGAAAGGCTGGCGTTTTACTTTCACGCCCTTTCACCTTAACGCTGAAAATTCAATCAATAGACAGCCCGTTCCTCGCCTTCGTCTTGCGTCACCCTGTCAGGTAAAGTAGCCTTGAGGCATGATTAGTCGACTAGCCTTGCCCGAGGCATAAGCATGTGGAAACGCCTGACATTCGGTTTGTTAGCCCTCATTGGCGTGCTGCTGCTCTCTGCTTTTGCCCTCGATCGTTGGATCAGTTGGAAAACTGCGCCATTTATTTACGATGAACTTCAGACCTTGCCAAAGCGTCAGGTTGGCGTCGTATTGGGGACGGCGAAATACTACCGCACCGGCGTGATCAACCAATATTATCTGTTCCGTATGCAAGGGACGATTAACGCTTACAACAGCGGTAAAGTCAGCTATCTGCTTCTCAGCGGTGATAACGCGCTGCAAAGCTACAATGAACCGATGACAATGCGTCGCGATTTGATCGCCGCGGGCGTTCCACCTTCGGATATCGTGCTGGACTATGCGGGGTTCCGAACGCTGGATTCCATCGTCAGAACACGCAAGGTGTTTGATACCAACGATTTCACCATCATCACCCAACGTTTCCACTGCGAACGCGCGCTATTCATTGCGCTGCACCTCGGGATTCAGGCGCAGTGTTACGCCGTGCCTTCGCCCAAAAATATGATGACCGTGCGGGTTCGTGAGTTTGGCGCTCGTTTGGGTGCGCTGTTCGATCTGTATATCCTCAAACGCGAACCGCGCTTTTTAGGGCCGCAGGTGCCGATTCCCGCAGAACATACCATTCCAGAAGATGCCCCGGATTATCCTGCCGTTCTGCCGGAGCAGGTGCTGCCCTCGCCCGTTCATCAGGCTAAACCTGACCAACCAGCGAGAACCGAGCCCGAATCCAAACCGCAGAACGAGCACGCCGCACCTTAGGGGCTTGTTCTACTCGGTTTTCCCTATCGCATGGGTGAGTTTGCGCCATAGCCATTCCAACGGTCCCTGACGGAAATAGCGCAGCCAGTAGTGAGAAAAGACCAGATTGGCGATCCAGATAATGGGAACCAGCGCCAACAATTGCAGGCGGCTGAAAGCCATAAACAGACCGAGCTGGTTAAACAGCAGCACACAAATCAGCGTTTGTAGCAAATAGTTGGTTAATGCCATGCGCCCAACATCCGTAATCCAGTACGTGATGCGCCATTGGCACAGCGTGCCCCAAAAACCGTAGCACAACGCCAGATAACCTATCGCCTGCAAGGGTGAACTCAGCTCGCGCGGAATTTGCAATAACAGCCCGCTCCAGCGATATTCCCAGTCCACCAGCCACTGCCCCACCACGCCGATACTGTTAATCGCCACGCCCAGTGGAATCAACCACAGTGCCACCTTACGATAGTGCGCCGTGCTAAATTCCCCTTTCAGCCAGCCGCTGCGCATCAACCCGGCGCCTAATAGCATCGATCCCGCCAGCAGCCAGCCGTACTGCACGCCCAGCGACAACAGGCTTTCCGTAAGCAGATCGACGCGATTACTCCACGCTTCCGGCCCACCTAACGCCCGCCAATAAGCCTCGTAGGTGACATCCGCCATACCTGGTAGCCAGAATCGCCCCGGTTGCAGGCTCAGAATCTGACTCAGTACAAACAGCACGCCGATTCCCACCAGATACAGAACCGCCCCCGTGCGCATGAGCAACTGGCTGCTTTCTGCATGGCGAATCATGCCGTAACACACCAACCCTATCAGCGCATAGTCGAGCAAAATGTCACCATCCCACAGAAAAATGGCATGAATTAGCCCGATGATCATCAGCCAGAACAGACGCGCATGTACCCAGCGTTTCCCTCGCGGCAGCAATAGCTGTAGCCCCGCACCAAAAAGGAGAGAAAACAGTGTCAGGAATTTTGCTTGCGCCAGCAGATCCATCGCCGCCCACGTTAAGGCATCGGACAACGTGGGGTCTCCTTGCCAGGCTGGGTTAAGGTATGCCGCATGCGGTAAACCAAACGCCGTAATATTCAGCAGTAAAATACCCAGGATGGCGACGCCGCGCGCGAAATCCAGCGTAGCTATCCGTGAAGGTGGCCGCGAAAGTGGCAAATGAGGTGATGGTACAGTGTGAGAAGGCATACAAATTACATGTTCAAATCATCGAAGTAGCGATTGTATGCACAGAAAGGGAAAAAGCGAAGATGCTTGCTGATTTGACGATAGCCGATGTGGCGATGACGAGAGGGAATTCCTTCATCATCACCAATCAGAGCGGGCTTAATTGTGGTGGCGAACCGCGCGCAGGAATTCCTGACGCGTGTTCTGGCTGGATTTAAACAGCCCGCCGAGCGATGTCGTGGTTGTGGCGCTGGTCGCATCACGAATACCGCGCGCCTTCACGCAGTAATGCACCGCATCGATCGAAACGGCAACGTTATTGGTTCCCAATAACGTTTGCAGCGCGACGAGAATCTGCTGCGTTAAGCGCTCCTGCACTTGCGGGCGCTGAGAGAAAAACTGGACGATACGGTTGAGCTTCGACAACCCAATGACGCCATCTTTCGGAATATACGCCACCGTCGCTTTCCCATCGATCGTCACGAAATGGTGTTCGCAGGTGCTGGTCAGCGTGATATCGCGCACGGTAACCATTTCATCGACCTTCATTTTGTTTTCAATGATGGTGATTTTGGGGAAATTGGCGTAGTCCAGGCCGGAGAATATTTCATCAACGTACATTTTGGCGATACGAGTCGGTGTTTCAGCCAGACTGTCATCGCTCAGATCGAGACTCAGCAAATTCATAATTTCCGTCATATGCTCGGCAATACGTTGCTTACGCGTATCCCGATCCAACAGCGCCCCGCGCAGCGGCGTTTCCAGGCCGCGTGCCAGTAGTGCTTCGTGCACCATAACGGCTTCTTTACTTAGTGATGACATTATTATTCTCCTGCAGGTGTAACTATGCCTATCGCACTATCACGGCCTTGATCAGACCTTAGCGCCGTCAACACTCTAGTTGAGAGAGTTACGATTATCCAGTGATTGTACGTCATGATTGTTGAAATAGATTCAGGTTATCACCCGCAGTGGGTGTACCACTGTGCCGTAACGGGGGGTGAAATCTTGTGCACAGGAAGACCACGATTCCGCCATCAATGTTCCATTGATAAACAAAAAAAGCACCGGGAAAATCCCAGTGCTTTTAGCGATAAATCATCTGATTTTTGCAGGCGTCAGCGCGCTGACGCCGCGTGTCGTAGGGCTATCAGAAGGTTTCCCAGTTGTCGTTAGCATTGCCTTTTCTACCACCTGCGGCCGCTAATAACATCGGCTTCTCCACCGCTGGCGCTTTCTCTGCCAGACGCTGCTGAGGGCGACGATGCGCCTCTGCGGCCGACAGCTGGAATACCGATACAGCCTCAGTCAACTGGCGAGCCTGATCTTCCAGCGATGCAGCGGCAGCGGCAGACTCCTGTACCAGCGCGGCGTTCTGCTGTGTCACGCCATCCATCTCAGTCACCGCCTGACCAATCTGAGTAATACCGCGGCTTTGCTCATCCGATGCCGATGCGATTTCCCCCATCAGGTCGTTCACCCGGGTGATGGCAGAAATGATGGAATCCATCGCTTCGCCAGTTTGCGTAACCTGATTTGACCCCGTGTTGATACGTTCAACCGATTCCGTAATCAGGCTTTCAATTTCTTTCGCCGCCTGAGCACTGCGCTGCGCCAGATTACGCACTTCACCCGCCACCACTGCAAAACCACGCCCTTGTTCACCGGCTCTGGCTGCTTCCACTGCCGCGTTCAACGCCAGAATGTTGGTCTGGAAGGCAATGCCGTTAATCACGCTGGTGATATCAGCAATTTTCTTCGAGCTGGTCGTAATGCTTGCCATCGTCGCCATCACATCTGCCGTGACGTCGCCCCCTTTCTTCGCCGCAACGGAAGCATCCTGCGCCAGCTTGGTGGCCTGATGAACGTTATCAGCATTCTGTTTCACCGTCGCACTCAGCTCTTCCATACTGGCGGCCGTTTGTTCCAGTGCCGCAGCCTGCTGCTCGGTACGTGCGGACAAATCGTTATTGCCGCTTTTGATTTCACTGGAACCCTGATGAATGGAGGCAGAGCTGTCGCGGATAATGGACACCGTATTAACCAGACTGCACTGCATCTCTTTCAGATAAGGAATCAACTGCCCGGCACAGTTACGACCAAACTCGTCAATCGGGTGGTTAAGTTGCCCGGCAGCCAGCAACTGAAAATACCCTTTGATTATATTCAACGGCTTAACCAGGTAGTGAACCAGATAGCGATCCGTCAACAGCAGGATGAGCAATCCAAGAATGGCCGCGCCCAACAGTATATGATTACTCCAGTTAGCCAGCCCATAGACCTCGCTCATTGACGCCTGTGACGAGGAAAGGAGCGCCGTCTGGTATTTCTCCATATTAGCGCCGAATGCCACGCTCAACGGCGGGTAGGTTTTACGGAAAAGCTGACGGAACTCCTCCTGACGATTCTCACGCGCAGCATTCAGCATCGGCGTCAACCCGTTATCCAGTAGCTGGGTCCACGCGGCGATCATATTATCTACGGTTGCTTTATCAACGCCGACGTGCTCAACGGCTTTAAAAGCAGCCAGTTGATCTGACGTGATTTTAAATGCCGCAGTGGCAGACGTGAATACTTTTTCCGCATCAGCGACATCACCCGTTTGCTGGAAATCCATCGAGCGAACGACACGAGTAACCGTACGAAAATATTGGTCATTGCCTTTTGCCAGCATCGCTACGTTTTTACGTTGAGTTTCACCGGATTCTAATAACTTGGTCATGCTGCTTAATGAGGTGGTAGTAAAGAAAGACGCGCCTCCCCATACAACCAGAAACAGACCCAATATTGTTAAAAGCATTGCCCTGATGGTAATATTTTTAAAAAAATTCACAGAAGACTCCTATAAATTATCTGGCGACTTTCCTCTGCGCTTTCTGCAACATAGCTGCACATTTTTAATTGGAAATACGCCTGGTGTTACGTCATTTAATGAAAAGCAGATGCTCTCATTAGTTAGAATTATTTTCCTTTAATAACCAAAAGATACACTTCCTTACAATAATGATAAGATATTCCTACCATACATTAACATTATCGGCACTTCTGGCAGGCACTTTACGTCATTTCATTAGTAAATGCGATCAAAACAATATATTGTGATAGCTTTTGTCTATTGCTTTGATACGATAATTTATTTATACATTTAACTATTTATTTTAATTATATATTTACTTCCTGCTTTACTATTGTGCGAGGGTAAAATACAGGTTTATTTTCCTGTGATTATTCTTATTTTCCATTCTGGTCTTATTCTCAGAAAAATATGCCCCTACTCGTTATAAATTTGATTGTGGAGCTATTAATTCAGGTCGTGATCGTTTTATCTCTTTCTAAGCCAAAATATTAATTCTGATGATAATTACGCCCGTCATTTTCATCATTCAGCGCACATTTCATCACGTCGGGTTTACGTAACGTTCACATCAATGTGGCCTAAGCCAGTTGCGAAACGCGCAGCTTGTCGCTACACTTCACAAAAAATGAATAATCAAACACCAGTTCATTACAAAAAGAGAAAGATATGGATTTGACCCAGCTCCGCATGTTCTGTCTCGTTGCTGAAACGGGCTCCGTCGCACGCGCCGCGGAACAGCTTCATCGGGTGCCCTCAAATCTGACCACGCGGTTACGCCAGTTGGAACAGGAATTGGGTACCGACCTGTTCATCCGTGAGAAACAGCGCCTGCGCCTGTCCCCGATTGGGCACAATTTCTTATGCTATGCGCAGCGTATTCTGGCGCTTAGCGAAGAAGCGATCAGCATGACGCGTACGGGCGAACCCGCAGGTAATTTCGCGCTAGGCTCAATGGAAAGCACGGCGGCAACCCGTTTACCTACGCTATTAGCGGCTTACCATCAGCGTTACCCCAGCGTGTCGCTGTCTCTGAATACCGGTACTTCCGGGGAAATCATTGAGCGCGTACGTGCAGGAACGCTGGCAGCAGCGTTAGTCGATGGCCCCGTCGTTTACGATGAGCTGAATGGCTGTTCATGCTTTACGGAACGACTCGTACTGATATCCGGCACGACGCACGCGCCGATTAGCCATGCGCGGGATGCCAGCCACGATACGCTGTTTGCTTTCCGCCCCAGTTGTTCCTATCGAAAGCGCCTTGAGAGCTGGTTCCAGCAAGATGGCGTAGTGCCCGGTACTATCATGGAAATTCACTCATACCATGCCATGCTTGCCTGTGTAGCCAGCGGTGCCGGGCTCGCCATGCTCCCGTATACCGTCCTTGAATCGTTGCCAGCTGGTGCGCGCGTTCAGGTACATGAATTGCCGCCCGACATCGCCACCGCGTCTACGTGGCTCGTCTGGCGGCGCGACGCCTTCGGCCCTAATGTCGAAGCGCTGAAAAAACTCATTATTGAACAGTGCAGCATGATTGAACCACCTACTCAGCAGAATTAACCCTTATTTTCCCTGAGTAAGCCTTTTCGAGACAGGACGACACAGTGATGAATACCCCGTCCTCTCATGCAATTTACAACCCATAACGGAATGCCATTAGGAGTCTCCACCATGCAAATGATTAAAACCCGTGCCGCCATCGCCTGGGGTCCCAACCAGCCACTGTCGGTTGAAGAAGTGGATCTGATGCCACCACAGAAAGGTGAAGTCCTGGTACGTATCGTCGCAACCGGCGTATGCCACACGGATGCCTACACGCTGTCGGGCAAAGATCCTGAAGGCGTATTCCCGGCGATTCTTGGTCATGAAGGCGGCGGGATTGTCGAAGCCATCGGGGAAGGCGTGACCAGCGTTGCCGTTGGCGATCACGTGATTCCGCTTTACACCCCAGAATGTGGCGAATGTAAATTCTGTCGCTCCGGCAAAACCAACCTGTGTCAGGCGATTCGTTCCACGCAGGGTAAAGGCCTGATGCCAGACGGCACCACCCGTTTCTCTAAAAATGGCCAGCCGATTTTCCATTACATGGGCACATCTACCTTCGCAGAGCACACCGTCGTGCCTGAAATTTCGCTGGCGAAAGTGAATAAAGAAGCGCCGCTGGAAGAAGTTTGCCTGCTGGGCTGTGGCGTCACCACCGGTATGGGTGCCGTGTTGAATACCGCCAAAGTGAAAGCGGGCGATACCGTTGCGATTTTCGGTCTCGGCGGCATTGGTCTGTCGGCGATTATCGGTGCGCAGATGGCGGGCGCCGGACGCATCATCGGGATCGATCTCAACACCAGTAAATTCGATCTGGCGCGTAAACTGGGTGCCACCGACCTGATCAACCCGAAAGATTACGATAAGCCGATTCAGGACGTCATCGTTGAACTGACCGATGGCGGCGTGGACTTCTCCTTCGAGTGTATCGGTAACGTCAATGTCATGCGTTCCGCGCTAGAGTGCTGTCATAAAGGCTGGGGTGAATCCATCATCATCGGCGTCGCAGGTGCAGGCGAAGAAATCGCCACTCGTCCGTTCCAACTGGTGACCGGTCGCGTATGGCGCGGTTCTGCCTTCGGAGGCGTAAAAGGCCGTAGCGAACTGCCAGGCATTGTCGATCGTTACCTGAAAGGTGAGTTCCCGCTGAATGATTTCATCACCCACACCATGGGACTGGATGACATCAACACCGCATTCGATTTAATGCACGAAGGCAAATCGATTCGCTCAGTGATCCATTTCGGTTAATTGCACACCGTCAGGAACAGAAAAAGGAGGCTGTACAGCGATGACTTCATCACTGGAACTGCTGGAAGAACACCGTATGTTTGGCGGCTGGCAACAGCGCTACCGCCATGTGTCAGACACGCTGAACACCGCGATGACGTTCAGCATCTATCTGCCGCCGACGCAGGATGATACACCGCCGCCCGTGCTTTACTGGCTGTCCGGGTTAACCTGCAACGACGAAAATTTTACGACAAAAGCGGGCGCGCAGCGCATTGCTTCCGAGCTGGGTCTGGTGCTGGTCATGCCGGATACCAGCCCACGCGGCGATGGCGTAGCGAACGATGCAGGGTACGATTTGGGTCAGGGTGCAGGGTTCTACGTGAATGCCACGCAGGCGCCTTGGTCGGCACACTACCGGATGTATGACTACATCAGCAGTGAACTGCCAGCACTGATTCAGCAGCATTTTAACGTGAATAGTCGTCAGTCCATCAGCGGGCATTCGATGGGCGGACACGGCGCGCTGATGCTGGCGCTACGCAACCCGGAAAAATTCCTGTCTGCATCGGCGTTCGCACCGATCGTTAACCCAAGTCAGGTTCCCTGGGGACGCAAGGCGCTGACTGCCTATCTCGGCGAGGATGAAACGCAGTGGTTGCAGTATGACAGCTGCCATTTACTGGCAAATAGCCAGAAGAAGCTGCCGATGCTGGTCGATCAGGGCGATTGCGATCAGTTCCTCCCCGATCAGTTGCAACCGGCGAAGCTGGAAGCGCTGGCAAGCCAGTATGACTGGCCGCTGACGCTGCGGACACAGTCTGGCTATGACCACAGCTATTTCTTCATCGCCAGTTTCATCGAGGATCACCTGCGCTTTCACGCCCGCTATTTATTGAAAGAATAGCTATTGGAAGAATAGTTGTTGGAAGAATAGCTATTTGAATAATAGTGCTATGCTTACCTCGTTGAGCGCCGCGCTCAGGAATCTCCTGAGCGCGTTTTCTCTCCCAATCGTCATCATCCCTGAACAACATGAACGCGCCTACCGCGTGCAGCATGACGGATAAAAAAAGAAAAAAAGGAAACCTTGATGATACACGTTCATCACCTCGAAAAATCCCGTTCGACCCGCGTGACCTGGCTGTTGGAAGAACTGGGCGTTGATTATGAAATCATTCGCTACACGCGTGACCCAAAAACGTTTAGTGCTCACGCATCGCTCAAACAAATCCACCCGCTAGGTAAATCACCGGTCATTACCGATGGTGACCTCACGGTTGCCGAATCCGGGGCGATTGTGGAATACCTGATTGAGACTTACGGCAACGGCAGGCTTCGTCCGCAGAGCGGACAAGCGCTATTGGACTATCGCTTCTGGTTACATTTTGCTGAAGGATCGCTCATGCAGTTGCTGGTGATGCGTTTGGTATTAGCGAAAACAGAGTCCGCGCCAATGCCATTCTTCGTCCGCCCCGTGGCACGAAAAATTGTGCACAGTATCGAACAGGCTTTTATTGTGCCGAGGCTAACGACGCAACTTCAGTTCATCGAACAGCATTTGAGCACAAAAGACTGGTTTGCAGGAGAGTCGCTCAGCGGTGCCGATATACAAATGGCCGTCCCGCTGGTGCTGGCGAAAACGCGTCTGGATTTCAGCCGCTATCCGCATATCCAGCAATACATTGAGCGGATAGAGAGCCAGCCTGCTTTTCAACGGGCTATCGCTCAGGATTAACGAAACAATAAGGCCATCATCTTATCAGCGATAAACAACAAACCGTTAGAGGAACGACAGAGATAGAATTCTGTGAGCGTTTACTGATTATTCATGATCTAATAACGATATGCTGCTGTTTACCCGCGATATATTTCGAGCTATAACACTATTCTTAAGGTTATAACACAATATAGCTAGAGAACTCGAAAGAGGGTGGTATACCGTCAGGATGCGGCATTGACACGTTGGGAGTGATTAATTTTGCAGAGAAAACGCGTTTCATCAACAGAATTGTTTTCCGTCGGATACGATGCAGAAAAAAGCCAATTGGAAGTCGAATTGCTAAATGGGAGCATCTATCTCTACAGCGGCGTAGCACGCATGATTTATGAAGAGCTGATGGCCAGCAAGACGAAGTACCGTTACTACGCCAGCTACATCAAAAATTCATTCCCTTACGAGAAAACACAATAGCCATTTAAGTATAAAATTATGTTTTTAAACATAAAAATCATCTTTACGGGCGGGAGGTACTCTCCGCCCTTTTCTTACCACCGATTTATTCTTCGGCAAACTCAACGGTATTAAAAGCCGCCAGCAGAACGTCTTCATTCAGTACCAACGGCAGATAATGAATGGATTCCCCCTCCTGCAAGGTGCGGGCAATAACAGCCTGAAGCGACGCGCGATCGTGAATATCTACATCCAGCGCGGCCAGTGAGGTTGGCAAACCGAATGCCTTAAATGCCGCCTTCAGTTGACGCAGCGTCTCACGATCCCCCAGCAAAGCACTCTGCACCAGAATGCCATAAGCCACTTTAGTACCATGCAGGAAGCGTTCCGTTTGCGGCAACACCGTCAAACCGTTATGAACCGCATGCGCCGCTGCCACACGCGTGTAACGCTCACCCAACCCGCCAACCATGCCGCCGCCAGCAATGATCGCATCGACCACATCCAGAAAGTCCTGCGTCAGTTCACCATGTTTGACAGCTTCCAGTGCCGCCTCACTTTGTTGCAGCAACACATTGCGGATATCCAGTGCAGCCTGTAAGCCCAGTCGGACAGAAAGCGGCAGCGTTTCTGGTTGAGGGCTAAGGACGACGGCTTCATACCATTTCGCCAAGGTATCACCGACGCCAGCCAGCAGGTATTCCACCGGCGCTGCCAGCAAAATCCGCGGCTCCACCAGCACCAGATGGTTAGCATCGGTGAAAATCTCAAAGCGCAGCGCCTGTCCGGCATCGTTATACCAGACGGACAGCGGCGTCCAGGCTGCGCAGGTCGCGGCAATGGTTGGAATCGCCACCAGCGGCACGCCAATGTGACGCGCGGCGACCTTCGCGGTATCCAGCACCGCCCCGCCGCCGACGCCAATGACAACCTGACAGTCATCACCCGCCTGTGCTACCAATTTTGCGACTTCACCTTCACTGCAATGCGCACCAAACTGAACGCGCCGGGCTGACGGCGCATCGAATTCGGCCGGTAAATACGGTCGGGCCGCCGCAATCGCCCGCTCACCGTAGATCCACAGTGCGTTTTTCAGCACCTCTGGCGGATAAAACTCCAGCAGCTTATCGATAGCGCCAGAGAAAGAAAAATAGTTGGCGGGGCCAACTTGTACGCGGACTGTCGTTGTGTGCATGTTTGAATCTTCCTCGCCGCGCCTTACCTTGAACGTGGCTCTTATTTTATGTTTGCCTGATAGATGAATCTGCTGCGCTACCCTATTGATAATTCCATCTTATTCACTTGCCTGCGCCAGCTTAAGAACTTTTTTATTTAATTTATGCCTTTTCGTTCATAGCCAATAACTCTCAAACACTTGAAGCTGTATTAAATTCTCTGGGATATGTGCTACCTTTCTTTTCCGTTATTTCATGACCCTGACCGCCAAGAGCGTTACCGACCATGATTCCTACCTCCCAAAGCCGACTGGAAATGCAGAACATTTCCATCTCCTTTTCTGGTTTCCACGCCCTCAAGCAGGTTAATTTCACACTGGAAGGTGGTTCGATTCATGCCCTGACCGGCGCAAACGGCGCGGGTAAATCCACGCTCATGACCATCTTATCCGGCGCTTACGATCACTATCAGGGCGACATTCTGATTAATGGCAAGCAGGTCGATGTCCATTCACCGCGTGATGCCAAGCAGTACGGTATTCATCTGGTGCAGCAGGAAGTCGATGTCGCGCTGGTTCCCACGCTGTCCGTAGCGGAAAACATTATGCTGGATACGCTGGCGCAGGACGGGCACCTACTGAGCTGGCCGCAGATATACCGTCAGGCGCAGGCACTTCTCGATCAACTTGGCGTTCACCTGAATGTTCGTCAGCGACTGGATACCTGTTCGCTGGCCGAGAAGCAGCAAATTCTGCTCGCCCGCGCCTTGTCCCACGAATGCCGCTTCCTGATTTTAGATGAACCCACTGCCCCGTTGGATCAGGCTGAAAGTGCACGACTCTTTCAGGTCGTGCGCCGTTTACAGGCCGACGGCATCGGGATCGTGTTTATTTCCCACCGTATTCATGAGCTGAGTGAGATCTGCGATACGTTGACCGTTCTGCGTGACGGCGAATTTGTCAGCAGCGGCGCAATGCAAGGGCTTAGCGGCGAAGCGATCGTGGAGAGAATGCTGGGGCATCGGCTTGATGACATTTTCCCACCGCGACGCACTGCACCTGCTGACGAGACGCTGCTTCAGGTCACGGGTTTGCACGACGAAACGCTGCTGCACAATATTTCTCTTACGCTACGCAAAGGGGAAATTCTGGGCATTGCCGGGCTGGCGGGCGCAGGGAAAACCGAACTGTGCAAAACGCTGTTCGGTGCGGAACCCTGCCAGATCGCACAAGGTGAATATCGCGGCAAGCCCTGGCGACCACATTCGCCACACCAGTCCGTCGAACAGGGTCTGGCGCTGGTTCCTGAAGAGCGGCGCAAAGAAGGCATTTTTATTGATGAATCCGTCACCATGAATCTGAGCATCACGGCCACCGACAGTTTTTCCCGCTGGGGTTTCTTCAGCCGCAGTAAGGCAGTGAGCTGGGCGAAACGGATCGTTGAACAGCTTGCGGTTCGCACCACCGGTCCGGCACAAAAGCTGGCGCGCCTGTCGGGTGGGAATCAGCAGAAAGTGGCGATCGGCAAGTGGCTACGTAGTGAAGCACAGGTGCTGATTTTTGACGAACCCACCAAAGGCGTGGATATCAAGGCCAAACAGGACCTATTCACGCTGATTGATGGCCTCGCCCGTCAGGGAAAAGGCATTATTTATGCCTCGGGCGAATTTTCCGAACTGGTCGGACTCTGCGATCGCATCTGCGTGCTCTGGGATGGTCGTATTGTCGCAGAGCTGAATGCCGCCGAAATTGACGAAGAAACCCTACTTTTATATTCAACTGGAGGAACTCCCGCGTGAGTCACCCACTTTCATCTAACGGGGCGCTCCCCTTCCGTCACTACGTTTTCGAGTTTCTCTATAAATGGGGCATGTTGATCACGGTTGTCGCGCTGATTGCCCTCTTCGGATTGGCGTCGGATAACTTTCTCGATCCCTATAACATCATCAATATTCTGCGCTCTATCGCTATCGTCACGGTGATTGCCATTGGTGTCTCGATCTCGCTGTCCGTCGGCGGGTTTGACCTTTCCGTGGGATCGACCGCCTCGCTGGCCAACGCGCTGGTTATCTCGCTGTTTGTCTGGTACGGATTCGGCACTACAGGTGCGATCATTCTGACGCTACTGCTGTGTACGCTGGTCGGGCTATTCAATGCCTTCCTCATCGTCGTGTTGAAGATTCCCGATATGCTGGCGACGCTTGCCAGCCTGTTCGTCATTCAGGGCGTTGCGATGACATATAGCTATGGCGGCTCCATCACGCAGAACATGGTGTTGCCCAGCGGAGAGATGGCGGAGGGCATCATTCCTGAGTTCTTTGCCACACTGGGTCAGGTACCGGTCATTGTCGTCATCATGCTGGCGGTAACGGTACTGGTGCAGTTGTACCTGTCCCTCACCAAACACGGTCGCCGGATGTACGCCATCGGCGGCAACCCCGAGGCTGCAAGACTGGCAGGGATTCGCACGGCGCGTTATCGAGTACAAGCGTATGTGTTCTCTTCATTACTTGCGGCGCTGGGCGGCATTTTACTGGCATCACGCATCGGCTCTTCTCAGGTTAATGCCGGTGGCGGCTATTTGATGGATGCCGTTGCCGCTGCCTACATCGGTTTCTCGCTGGCAGGATCCGGTAAACCGAACGCATTGGGTACGTTGCTCGGTGCCGTTATTCTTGGCGTCTTACAGAATGGGCTGGTAATGCTTTCCGTGCCTTACTATGCCATGGATATCATTAAAGGTCTGGTTCTGGCACTCGCGCTGGCAATGACGTATATCCAGAAACGCTGATTCACACTAACTTCCGCCCCGTGTATCTGGATTCGGGGCGGATTCACTACTCAGCCCACGACAACCCTCCGTCATTAAGTCGGATTTATCCCACAAAAATATATCACCACATCCGTTTTATTATTCACTCCCGTTATTATTAAGAAATAAATATTCCCTCACACAACAAAGAGAGTAATCAGAATAATCACAAATAATAACGTTTCGCTTTAGGTTTGATGTGAAGCATTTTCATTCTCTCGCAGAAATCTTTCATTCCTGAGTGGAGATATTCCTTCACGGATATAATGCGTCTGGCGCAGATAATCGATGACAAAAGATTCAATCTGATGAAACGTTCAATTTTAGTAATCAATTAAAATTGATGAATATCATATTTTCGCTGCCGGGCAATATTCCTTTATACCCGGCGAAATCAAACTATATCCGACGAAATCAAACCGCATCCTGCGAAATCAAACTACAGCTTATTTGTATCCGTTCTGCTGAGCATACTCATCAATATTTTCAATCGTCTTTTCCATCAGTAGTTGCAGCGATGACGCAGACGTCCAGGCGATATGCGGCGTAATCAAAAGGTTCGGCAGGGTTTTCGCCGCAACCATCAATGGATTGTCTTTTTGCGGTGGTTCCTGCGTCAGGCAGTCCAGCGCTGCGCCAGCGATGATGCGCTGCTGTAATGCCTCTGCCAGCGCGTGTTCATCAATCAATCCGCCTCTGGCGGTGTTAATAATAAACGCGGTGGGCTTACACAGCGCGAGCGTCTCCGCATTAATCAGATGCTGCGTACTTGTATTGAGCGGGCAGTTGAGTGAAATCACATTCGCCAGCCGCAGAACGTCTTCAAACGGCAGATAGCCGGCACGACACTGTGCGGCCCCTCGGTGCTCGGCAAAAATCACCTTCATCCCCAGCGCCTGCGCCAGACGTGCAACCTCCCGCCCAATCGTACCGGCCCCAATGATGCCCAGCGTCGCGCCCGCAATGTCTTTGACGGGATGATCAAAATAAGCAAACTGCGACTGGCTGGCCCAGCGATCGCTCAGTTGATCGCGATACCACGCCATCAGGCTGTGCTTTAGCGCGAAAATCATGGCTATCACGTGTTCGGATACCGCCTGCGTTGAGTAGCCCGGTACATTTTTGACCGTGATACCCAGCTCTTTAGCCGCAACAAGATCGATATTGTCGGTTCCCGTTGCCGTCACGGCAATCAGCTTCAACTCAGGCAACGCGGCCAGGGTGTCTCGCGTTAATAGGGTTTTATTCGTGATGATAACGTGGGTGTCTTTTGCTCGGGCGATAACGTGATCGGGCGAGGTGTGGTTATATTCAATCCATTCATGGCGACATTGGGGCCGCCTAAAACTCGTCTTTTTCAGGAAAATGGTTTCAGGCAGTGAGCCTTTATCCAAAAAGGTAATTTTTAACATCATCGTGCCCTGGTTGCTATTCATACACTGACTGCCGATTGCAGATATCGAGTGCTCCGCAATCGGCAATCACGACAGGTATTCTCATACAAAAATAATGAATTAAATTCTCTGTACGACACAAGACAACGAACGTATTAATAACGTTACACTTCCTGCCTCATCGGGAATCCATCACTCCGTAAGGTGAAGCGTAGTCAGCATTAAAGCAATTAACAATACCTAATATAATGAATTCCATTCATCGACGTTGTTAGCGACGATATTCAGAAATATCACAAAAACAATAAAACACCGCGGATAGTTGCGTATTACTCCCATGTCATCAGCAAAGAGATGGCGGCAATAAAGGATGATGACGAATCCCGTCGTTAATCAGAAGGCATAACTGTGCGAAAAAAACCGTAGAAAGGGTGCTATGTGGCTGGAAAGGGAAAGCGAGCGGAGGGCATCCTCCCCGGAACACATTTGACATTCCGGGGAGATGTTGCATCAGAAGTTGACGTTAACTGATAACCAGTAATTACGTCCTGGCATTACATAACCTGTCGTAAAAGCACTGTTTCCGAAGTAATCACCCGCATAATATGAGCTATCAGTTGACTCATAGCGCTGTACTTGAGAGAAGTCCTTATCCAATAGATTGTTTACCGTGCCGTTCAGCGTAACATCCTTCGTTACTTTATACGAAGTGCCCAGATTCACTACCGTCCAGGATTTCAGGTCGGCACCACGATCGTCATACACCAATTTTTGAGCCGTATTCAGATTCGCATAATTGGCAGTGAAACGTGGTGTCTTCGCTCGGTATTCCGCTGCCAACCAGCTATTCCATTGCTCATCGATCTGCCAGTTCAAACGGGCATTCGCCATGTGTTTGGCCGTCGTTGTCAATGCTGCGCCAGGATTCTTTCCACCGATTTGTTCACTATGCGTATAGGTGTAGTTCAGCGCCAGAGTGACATCCGGCACGAATACTGGGAAAGATGTCGCGAGTTCCACACCTTGTGTTCTGGCTTTGCCAATATTGCGATACGTGCTCGTTGAGCTATTGAGTTCAACCGAGTCAATCGCATTTTTATAATGGTTCACGAACCCTGTGATATTCGCTTTTACATTCGCATCGTTTTCATAATACACCCCCGTCTCAAAATTGGTGCTTTCTTCAGGCTTGAGATTTGGGTTGCCGATGGTCGTTGCAGCGCCATTTCTGGCTACGCCACTGACACCATTATGCAATTGCGCAAGAGAAGGCGTTTTGTATCCGGTACTCACACCACCTTTTACCGTCCAGTCATCCGCGACATTCCATACCAGATAGGCACGCGGGCTAACATGTCCACCGAAGCTATCATGTTTCTCATAGCGGGCGCCTAACGTCAGTGACAACGGTTCGAGTAGCTGCCAGTCGTCTTCTGCATACAGCGACCAGCTTTTTTGTTCAAACGTTTCACCGCTGTTTGCCAACACAATGCCATCTTTAAGGCGTGAATCCCAGAATTGCCCACCAACCGTTAGCAGATGATCCTCCCCGATTGGCGACACGAGCATCGTATCGAAAATAGTGTTGGTATTCTTCAGCTCGCGGTCGCGGCCAGACAGGCTTGCATTGGCGGTATTCAATACGCGTGGTGTTAGCAGTCGCCCCTTGTTCTCGGTCACTGCATATGACAAATTTGAGCTCCAACGACCAAACGAGAGGTCGGTGTCATGGCCAATTGCCAGTTTATTACGCTCAAAGCGCAATTCATCGCGGTATCCACCGCCACTAACACCAATCGGGCCCAGTTGGCTACTGCGGTTATCGTAAGTCTGACGTGACACATCGCCATCAATCCACAGGGTATTCGCTTCGCTGGTTTTAAAGCTCAGTTTCCCACCGACAGTGTAGTTATCAGTCTTGGTCGGGAACGGAACACGCGTGTCACCCGTCCCGCTCAGTGAGGTGACGCTTGATCCCTGACGATGCTCCACATTACCGCGCAATGCCAAACTAAATTGATCGTTCACCAACGGGCCGGAGGTATAGAACCCCAGCGTTGAGCTGTCACCCCATTTACGGTGTTCTTGCACCGTATGTGACAGATTAACGCTGCCACTCCACTGTTTACTGTTTTTCTTCGTAATAATGTTGACCACACCGCCAATCGCATCAGAACCATACAGCGTCGACATCGGCCCACGGATCACTTCAATACGTTCAATGGCTGACAATGGCGGCATCACCGCCGTATTCATGGTGTCAAAACCGTTCGGCGTTGTATCTCCACTGGCATTCTGACGTACTCCATCGATTAGAATCAGGGTATAACTGCTCGGCATACCACGAATACTGATGTCCAGACCACCCGTTTTACCCGTACCGCTGCGCACATCAACCCCTTCCACGCCACTTAACGCTTCTCCCAGATCGTGATAGTTTTTCTGGGAAAGCGCCTCTTCACTAATGACAGAAATCGATGCAGGTGCGTTCGTTAACTTTTTCTCATAACCACTCGCGGTGACAACTAAAACATCATCACTATCTGCCGCTATCGCGACATTTGTTGCTGTTGCCGCCAGAGCCAGTGCTACTGCATTCTTGAGATTAATCAGAGAATTTGCTTTCATGATTCCTCGTTATTTTATTGAGTTTTTTTGCAGGAAAGAGTGTAAAGGAATGCATTTAAACGTAAATGATAAGTATTAGCATTCTTTATTTCGTTTAACTACGGTTTAGAAATGCCAGTTTTCGTAGCACGAAAGCACTTACCAGGAAGAATAAAAACGGTCAGGAAGGACTTTACAAGAATAATTAAACTCAAAATATTTGATATAAAAGTGATAGTTTTATCAAATAAAAACGCCGCTGATCACATGTCATCAGCGGCGTGAAAGGCGATACGCTAAAGTAAAAAGCAGCGATAGTTAACCACGCATTTACGCTTTAGTCTTTATGATCGGGATACGTCATATCCTGATATTTGATAAAGCGCGTTCCACGGCACAGCTTGTAACCGAACCAAATCAGCAGGAACAGCGGAATACCGATGTACGTTGCCGTCACGCCATACCAGTCGATTTTGTCTTGCAGAAACGCCTGATAGTTCTGTCCCAGAGTGATAATCAAGCAGAGCACAAACGCAAAGATCGGCCCCAACGGGAAGAAACTCGATTGATAAGGCAGGCGGTTCAGATCATGCCCCTGCATAACGTACCCGCGACGGAAGCGATAATGGCTAATAGCGATCCCCAACCAGGCGATAAAGCCGGTCATACCCGACGTATTCAGTAGCCACAGATAAACCGTTTGATTGCCATACAAAGAAGACAGGAAACACAGTGCCGCTACTACAGTGGTGGCATACAGCGCATTACGCGGTACGCCGCCTTTTGACAGCTTAGCGAACATGCGCGGCGCTTTGCCTTCCGATGCCAGCGTAAACAACATGCGCGTAGAGGCGTACATCCCCGAGTTACCCGCCGACAGCACCGCGGTCAGGATGACCGCATTCATCACCGCAGCGGCAGACAGTAGACCAGCGTTCTCAAACACCAGCGTGAACGGGCTTACCGTAATGTCTTTGACGTCATTACGCAGCAGGTTCGGATCGGTATAGGGAATGATTAAGCTGATAATCAGAATCGCGAAAATGTAGAACAGCAGGATACGCCAGAAAACCTGACGGATGGCACGCGGAATGTTTTTGCTTGGCTCCTGAGATTCCCCTGCCGCCACGCCGATTAGTTCCGTTCCCTGAAAAGAGAAGCCCACGATCATCGCCACACCTATCATGGCAGAGAAGCCACCAGCAAACGGCGCATCGCCAATTTCCCAGTTGTGGAATCCGGCATTTTCCGCACCGCTCATGATGCCCGTAATCATCATCACGCCAACGGCGATAAAAATGATGACCGTCGCCACTTTAATCAGTGAGAACCAGTATTCCGCCTCGCCAAATCCTTTCACGGAAATGTAGTTAAGCAGGAACATCAGCGCCAGGAACAGCGCACTCCAGATCCAGCCGGACACCTCTGGGAACCAATATCCCATCACCAGTTGCGCCGCCACCAGATCGACCGCGATGGTCACCGCCCAGTTGTACCAGTAGTTCCAGCCCAGCGCGAAGCCGAATCCTTCTTCTACATAACGGGAACCATAGCTGGAGAATGAACCGGAAACTGGCATGAACGCCGCCAGTTCACCCAGGCTGGTCATCAGGAAGTAAACCATCAGGCCAATCAGGGCATAAGACAACAGTGCGCCACCCGGGCCTGCTTGTGAAACCGTCGCACCAGACGCGACAAATAATCCGGTGCCAATCGATCCGCCAATGGCGATCATCGTTAAATGCCGTGCTTTCAGTTCACGGCGCAGGGTCGGTGCGCCCTGTGTAGTTTGTTGAATATCGTGCTGAGCCATTGTCATCCCGCGTGCTCGTGCTAAAAATCGAGGCGGGATTGTAGCAAATAGCGTTGTGCTGAATAGTTAAGATCGTCGAGTTATAAGAGAGGTTAATAACTCACGCCAGATTATTAGCAGCAGAAAATATTTTCGCTATGGCGTTTCGCAGCAATAACTCAAGAAACGCTGCAGCACATTTGAAAGATGCTTCTGCCGGTGATGAACCAGATACAGCGTCCGCGTGAGTTTAGGCAACGGCACCTTCAACTCCACCAGCGAACCTGACGCCAACTGCTCGGCAATAACATGCCGTGACAGGCAACTGATGCCAATTCCGTGGCGAACCGCATGTTTTATCGCCTCTGAATTACCTAGCTCCATCACCAGATGGAAATGCGACAGGTGCGTCAGCAGCAGATGATCCAGCACTTCGCGCGTGCCTGATCCACGTTCACGCAGGATCCAGTGCGCATCCGCCAGCGCCGTTAATGATACAGAGCCCCGGCTGAGCGGATGTTCGGGAGAACAAAACACCACCAGCTCATCTTCCAACCAGGGCTGCGTAATCAAATCAGGGTGATGGCAAGGCCCTTCGATCAAGCCCAAATCGACACTGAATTCAGACACGCGGGTAATCACATCTTTCGTATTGCCAACATGCAGCTCTAGCGGAATATCAGGGTAGTCATGACGATAGCGGGCAATCATCGCAGGCAATAAATAGTTGCCGATGGTGCTGCTGGCATACACACGCAGCGCTCCGTTATCACGCCGGAACAGTTGCTCAATTTCCATCGACTGTTCAAGCAGTGCCAGTGCCTTGGGGTACAGCAGGCGGCCATGTTCATTAACCACCAGACGCTTGCCAACGCGATCGAAAAGTTGAACACCCAGCTGCCCTTCTAAATCCGCCAGAGCCGCGCTGACGGCTGATTGAGACAGGGCAAGCACAACGGAGGCCTGTGTCGTTGAACCACTTTTCAGGACTTCGGCAAAGACTTCCAGTTGACGTAACGTGATATGCATAGTGCGCTCTTTATCTAAAATACTTATAGGTTATAAATATATAATCAATTTCTCTTTTAATCTTGTGGATTATAAGCTGGCTTCTCAATTTTCGGTACGGTCAGAATAGGCACTACATCCATGGCTCTTCCTGCGACATTACCTACGATAGCCCCACCCGATGGAGCAAAAGCGCGATTGCCCGGTCTGCTGTTAGTAAGTTTAATAACTTTTTCGCTCCTCTGGCTGGCAAATATTCCGAAAATCGCCCATTGGGGACCCGGTTCACTGACATTGGCGATCCTAATTGGGATCGTGCTGGGAAATAGCGTTTATCCGCGTCTTCACCCTCTGTGCGACCCAGGCGTGCAGTGGGCCAAGCAGCATTTACTGCGCTGGGGCATCATACTTTATGGCTTTCGCCTCAGCTTTCAGCAGGTAACTGCCGTGGGCGTTACCGGGATTGCCGTCGATCTGAGCGTGGTCACGCTGACGTTTTTACTCGCCTACTGGATGGGCAAACGCTGGCTGAAGCTCGACAATGAAACCGTGATTCTCATCGGTGCTGGCAGCAGCATCTGCGGCGCGGCGGCGATCATGGCAACCGCTCCCGTCGTCAAAGCGTCCAGCAATGCGATTGCCGTCGCCGTTTCCACCGTGGTGATTTTCGGTACGACAGCCATGTTTTTGTACCCGTGGCTCTATCAGGTCAATCTCGACCATCACTGGATTGACGTCACACCACAGATCGTCGGTCTGTACTTCGGCTCAACGATACACGAAGTCGCTCAGGTCGTTGCTGCCGGACACGCCGTCGATGGCGCGACAGAAAACATCGCCGTCATCAGCAAAATGCTGCGCGTGATGATGCTGGCGCCTTTCCTTCTCATTCTTGGGTTTTACCTGAAAAAAGCGACGCAAAAAAGTGACGCGGAAGACGCGATTCCACTGATGTTTCCGTGGTTTGCTCTGGGGTTTATTGCCGTAGCCGCCTTCAATTCCTTCCAGCTACTTCCTACTGCGCTCGTCACACAGTTGGTACAGCTCGATAATGTACTGTTGACCATGGCGATGGTGGCGCTGGGGCTCACGACCCGCTTCAGCGCCATCCAGCAGGCAGGTGCAAAGCCGCTGCTGCTGGCACTTGTTCTGTTTCTCTGGCTGGTCGTTGGCGGTGCGGGCATTAATCTGTTCTTCGAACATTTATTCGGCTAACGATAAATTATTTACCTGTTAACGTCTCATTAACCTGCATAATGTCTCCGTTATCAGAGGAGACCAACATGAAATACATCGGGGCGCACGTTAGCGCATCTGGCGGAGTCGATCAGGCCGTGATTCGCGCACATGAGATAAAGGCGACGGCTTTCGCTTTATTTACCAAGAATCAGCGCCAATGGCAGGCCGCGCCGCTCAGTACAGAGGTCATCGACCGTTTTAAAACCGCCTGTGAGCAGTACGCCTATACGCCAGCACAGATTCTGCCCCACGATAGCTATCTGATTAATCTGGGTCACCCGGACGCCGAAGCGCTGGAGAAATCTCGCAGCGCGTTTATTGATGAAATGTCCCGCTGCCAGCAGCTTGGGCTGAGTCTTCTGAATTTTCACCCCGGCAGCCATCTGAAACAGATAAAGGAAACGGACTGTCTGGCACGTATCGCCGAGTCTATCAATATCGCGCTGGCGGAAACGGATGGCGTCACCGCCGTGATTGAGAATACCGCCGGGCAAGGCAGTAATTTGGGTTTCCGCTTTGAGCATCTGGCAGCCATCATCGACGGCGTAGAAGATAAAGGCCGCGTCGGCGTCTGTATCGATACCTGCCACGCTTTCGCCGGTGGCTATGACCTGCGGACAGAAGCCGATTGCGAAGCCACTTTCGCTGAATTCGATCGCATTGTTGGGTTTCGCTATCTGCGCGGAATGCATTTGAATGATGCCAAAAGCGCGTTCGGCAGCCGTGTTGACCGACACCATAGCCTAGGGGAAGGCAATATTGGCAAAACCGCTTTCAGCTATATCATGAAAGATGCCCGTTTTGACGGCATCCCGATGATTCTGGAAACGATCAACCCTGATATCTGGGCTGACGAAATCGCCTGGCTCAAATCCGAAGCGCAGCGCTAGTTAGCTTCTTGACTCCATAATAGTAAAAAGCGCCAGTTGGTTTACCCAACTGGCGCTATCTCATCCACATCCTTGTGTTATGGCATTACTTGTTATTCACGACGCCGTTTCCTGCATCGTAAAAGTCAAACTTACGCGACTTTCGCCAGCTGTTCATCAGAGCGTTTCAGCAGCGCGTACAGCACGCCAGCCACTGCGGTTCCCGCAATGATCGCTAACAGGTAGCCAATAACCGGGGTAATCGCGCCAGGAATCAACAGCACGAACAGACCACCGTGTGGTGCCATCAGCTTAGCGCCCACCGCCATCGACAGTGCACCAGTCAGTGCGCCACCGATGATACAGCAAGGCAGAACGCGCATTGGATCACGCGCCGCGTAAGGAATCGCCCCTTCGGAAATAAAGCACAGGCCCAGTACAAACGCCGCTTTACCGCCTTCACGTTCGGTCGGGTTGAATTTCTTGCTTGCCAGCACGGTCGCCAGACCCATTGCCAGCGGTGGCACCATACCTGCTGCCATCACCGCCGCCATTGGCGCATAAATCTGGCTACTGAGTAAGGTTGTACCGAAGACGTAAGCCACTTTGTTAACCGGGCCGCCCATATCTGTACACATCATTGCACCCAGGATCGCACCCAGAATCACCGCGTTTGCCGTGCCCATGGATTGCAGCCAGCCTGTCAGGCCAGTCAGGATTTTCGCCACTGGCGTACCGACGACATAAATCATGATAAGACCGGTGATCAGCGTAGCAAACAGCGGAATGATCAGAATCGGTTTTAGCGCCGTCAGACTTTGCGGCAGGATCAGCTTATTGTTGATCGCTTTGGCCACATAACCGGCCAGGAAACCCGCGATGATCCCACCGAGGAAGCCCGCCCCCGTACTCACCGCTAACATCCCGCCAACCAGACCCGGCGTTAATCCCGGACGATCCGCAATCGAGAAAGCGATATAGCCCGCCAGCACTGGCACCATCAGTGCGAAGGCAGAACCGCCACCGATCTTCATCAGCGCCGCGGCCAGCGTACCTTCCTGTTTAAAGGCCTCAATACCAAAGACAAACGACAGGGCGATACACAGACCACCCGCCACCACCATCGGCAGCATATAGGATACGCCGGTCAGCAGGTGACGATAAGGACCCGTTCCGCCTTTCTGAGCAGATTCGTTCGCACTTGACGCACTGGTTTGCCCAGACGGCTGATACACTTTCGCTTCAGTCTGCGCTTTATCTAACTCCTGCGCCGTCTTCTTCAATGCCAGCCCTGTGGAAGTGCGATACATCTTCTTGCCCGCAAACTTCGCCAGATCGACTTCAATATCCGCAGCAACGATCACCAGATCGGCCTGCTCCACTTCTTCTGGGGTAATCGCGTTGCCCGCGCCAACGGAGCCGCGCGTTTCCACTTTAACCCACCAGCCGCGTTTTTTAGCTTCACTTTCAATCGCTTCTGCTGCCATAAACGTGTGCGCGACGCCAGTCGGACACGCCGTTACGGCAACAATGCGCTTAGCAGCAGCGGGTTGTTGAACGGAAGCTGACGCGACAGCCTGATACGTCGTTGCTTCAGCCTGCGCCTTTGCCAAAAAGGCTTCCGGCTGCGAAACAGCCAGCTCAATGTCACCGACATAAACCTGCTTGCCATTCAGTGCGCTGTCCGCCGCAGCGGATGCACCCAGAACGATCGCCAGTTCAGCGTCGTTAGCCTGTTCTGTAAACGTCACCCCTGCTTTCGCAGCGGCAGCGCCGAGTAGGTTCTTCACCAGTTGGCTTCTCGCCAGGCCCAGTGATTTATCCAAAATCAGCAGCGTTTTCATTGTTTATCTCCTGCTGTATCAGTTAAAGGGTTTCAGGTCGACGCGCGCCATCATCGCGGCCAACTGAGGACGATCGGTAATACCAACATTACTTTGGCTCACGGCCAGAGCCGAAACTGCCGTCGCCAAACGCAGAGTGTGCTCACTGGACTCACGCATTAATAAGCCATAAATCAACCCCCCAACCATGGAGTCGCCCGCACCTACCGTACTTACCACATCACAAGCAGGTGGTTTAGCCAGCCACGCACCCGATGCATTCACCCACAGCGCACCTTCCGCACCCAGTGAGATCACAACATGTGCAATACCCTGTTCACGCAGCGCGTGAGCGGCATCCACCACATCAGCCAGCGTAGGTAATTTACGCCCAGCCCATATCTCCAGCTCCCGACGGTTTGGTTTCACCAACCAGGGAGAGGCTTTCAATCCCGCCACCAGCGCTTCACGGCTGCTGTCGAAAATAATGCAAGGACACTGCGTACGCAGACGAGACATCCAGTCGGTAAATGCATCAGGATCGACGCCAGCAGGCAGACTGCCGCTTACCGCAACCATGTCGAACTGCCCCAGCCAGCTCAGCGAATCATTGACGAAACGCTGCCAGTCCTGCTGTGTCACTTCAAAACCGGAAAAGTTGAAGTCGGTGACGTCACCATCTTTTTCGGTTAATTTGACGTTAATGCGCGTACGTCCTGGCACAACCTGGAAACGGTTAGCAATGCCCAGCTCGCTGAACAGTTGCTGAAAACCATCCTGATTGTCTTTGCCCAGAAAGCCACCTACCGTGACATCAATCCCGAGATCTTTCAGCACCTTGGCAACGTTAATGCCTTTGCCTGCGGCGTGCAGACCCGCTGTCTGAACCAGATTGACTTCGCCTTTCTCAACTTCCGGGCAATAGCCAACCAGGTCATAAGCTGGATTCAGGGTGATTGTGGCTACTCTCCTGCTCATGCTGCCCCCTCGCCCAAACCGGACGTAATCGCGTCGCCAATGGCGGCCAGTGCTTGTTCCGCATCGCTACCGCTGGCGGTGAAGCGCAGTTTGTGACCTTTCTTCACGCCCAGCGCGACGACTTTCATCAGGCTGCGGCCATTTGCCGGTTTGCCTGTGCCATCCAGATTGGTGACGGTAATCTCACTGCTGAACTGTTTGATCACATTCACCAGCATAGTGCCCGGACGTGCGTGCAGACCGTGCTCGTTACGAATGGTAAATTCTGCCGTCAGCACTTCGCTTTCTTCCGGTACATCGCTGGTCAGTAAAGCCAGCAGCGTCGGCGCATCAGCCGTCAGCAGACGTTCCGCTTTTTGTGCAATCAGCAGGTTGCTCAGATAATCGATCGGCGCAAAAGCCTGATCGTCAGCCGCAGCTACCGTGACCAATAACGCCACGTTTTCACCATCAACGCTGAAAGGCGTAGCCGGACGCGCCACTGCGGCTGCGCTGCTGAGGTTACCCACCGCGCTATCGCTGAACCACACACCTTGTCCCAGATTCAGCGGCTTGTTGCTGACTGCGGTGCTGACAAAGCTGGCGTCGGCTGCACAGACCTGCTGAAGACGACCGGCATTCAGCGCCTGAAGCGTCAGCAGATTATCGGTCGCCACATCCAACGCAATCAGCGAGGTATCAAAGCGGAATTCCGCCAGTTGTTGCTCGCCCATCAGCAGGCTACGCAATTCTTCTGCTGACGTGGTGCTTGCCAAGCGAGCCGCTACGCGATCATCGCTCAGGACGTGGGTCAATTGGCGCAGCAACGCAAGGTGTTCATCAGAACGGGCTGCAATACCGAGTACCACATAGGCGGTTTGATCTTCACCCCAGGCAATACCCTGCGGAAATTGAAATACTTGAACCCCGGTCTTCAATACCAGATCGCGGGTATCAGTGGTGCCGTGAGGGATAGCAATGCCGCTTCCCAAATAGGTGGATGTTTGCTGTTCGCGCTGGAGCATGCCGTCGACATACCCTGCGTTAACGCACCCGGCCTCGGTCAGCGCTGAAGCAACAAGCTGGATAGCTTCCTGCTTAGTACTGGCCGCTGCGCCCAAATGAATATCTTGCTGTGACAACTGGAACATGGCACTCCTCTCTGGCTGAAAGTTGAATCGTTTCAGCTTTTATGAGAAAAAAATGTGTCGATTGTTAGGGCGTTTCAAAAAAAATTCCGCTGAAACGTTTCAAAAGTCTCATTCTATTACGCCATTTATGCAAGCTTTCTACGCTGCTGACGTAACAGAATTTTGACATCACGCACATTTTAACGTGGATGATGCGCTGCCCGCCAACAAAAATCCGCAAATGGCTGAAGCCGTGCTGACGAAAAATAATGAAACAAGATTTCTGTTTCATTATAAACCCGAGTAGTATGTCGCGCTCGACAGCCTCTGCCTATTTTCCAAGCTCTATCAATTTATGTTCACTCCTGCAAACACAACACGACGCCCGCTTGATCTGACATCGTCAGCATTCCTGGTTATTGCCTTTCTGACCGGAACAGCCGGCGCCCTGCAACTTCCTACGCTCAGCCTCTTTCTTTCCAGTGAAGTACAGGCTCGCCCTTTTCTGGTGGGGATGTTTTATACCGGCAGTGCGGTTATCGGTATTGTCGTTAGTCAGATGCTGGCTACGCGTTCGGACCGTCAGGGCGATCGCAAATCGCTGATCTTCGTGTGCTGCCTGCTGGGCGCACTGGCCTGCATGCTGTTTGCCTGGAACCGTAACTACTTTATTCTGCTTTTTATTGGCGTTCTGCTGAGCAGTTTTGGCTCCACCGCCAACCCACAGCTCTTTGCGCTGGCACGGGAGCACGCAGATAAAACAGGTCGTGAAGCAGCGATGTTCAGCTCCATCCTCCGCGCCCAAATTTCTCTCGCCTGGGTTGTTGGCCCGCCAATCGCTTTTGCGTTGGCGCTAGGGTTCGGCTTCACCACGATGTACCTGACTGCGGCGGCCGTCTTTATTTTGTGCGGCATTCTGGTCAAACTCTTTCTGCCCTCCATGCCCAAAGCGGTGGAAAAGACCACCTCAATGCTGGAATCACCGCGTCGTAATCGCAGAGACGCGCTCTTGTTGTTCGTTGCCTGTACCTTGATGTGGACCTGCAACGGGATTTACCTCATTAATATGCCACTGTATCTGGTGCATGAACTGCATCTACCGGAAAAGCTGGCGGGGATCATGATGGGCGTGGCGGCCGGGCTGGAAATTCCGGTCATGCTGATTGCGGGTTACGTCGCGAAACGCTTCGGGAAACGTTTCCTGATGCGGCTTGCCGTTGCCTCCGGATTACTGTTCTTCGGCGGCTTGCTGGTTCTCGATGGGGAAATTGCGCTGCTGGGGTTACAAGCGCTGAACGCGATCTTTATTGGCATTCTGGCCGGAATCGGCATGCTCTATTTTCAGGATTTGATGCCCGGACAGGCCGGTGCTGCCACCACGTTGTTCACCAATACCACCCGCGTTGGCTGGATCATCTCTGGTTCACTGGCTGGGATCGTTGCGGAAATCTGGAACTATCACGCCGTTTTCTTCTTCGCCCTGCTGATGATCGTCGGTTCCATCTATTGTATGTGGCGTATCAAAGACGCCTGATGGTCGCACGTTAAGGTGCCGTATCGGCTTCCAGTTTGAGCAAGTAAATCATCGCCTCATCCCGATGGCTGAAACACATATCTGCGCGCGGCTGTAGCCCTGCGCAAACCGCGGGTCGCAACGGTGAATGAAATAATCCGCAGCGCATCGCGTCATCAAGATGGATACAGGGCGTGTTCGCGGGCTTGCCGTGCGGTAGCCCCGGCATGGGGGTCGAAATCGATGGCGCGGTACAACAAGCACCACAATGGGAGCGACAGTCCATCAGCAAACTCTCCGGTGGGCTGACAAAAGATAGAGAGCGCCACGATAACAGCCCTTCTACCAAAAACCAATATAAGACCACGTATCTTATGCTTGCCTGAATTCTCCGGCGCGAGTAACGTGTCGCCACAAAAATCACACTCCCTATAGCAGGAAATTTTTATGGCAAGAGCGAACGAGATTAAACGCGGTATGGTCGTTAACTATAACGACAAGTTATTGCTGGTAAAGGATATTGACGTCCAGAGCCCCAGCGCCCGCGGTGCCAGCACACTGTACAAAATGCGCTTTTCTGACGTGCGCACGGGGTTGAAAGTGGAAGAGCGTTTTAAAGGCGATGATATTCTCGACACCATCACGCTGACGCGCCGCACGGTCACCTTCTCTTATATTGACGGCGATGAATACGTCTTTATGGATGATGAGGACTACACCCCTTACCTCTTCAAAAAAGATCAAATAGAAGAAGAACTGCTGTTTATCCCTGAAGGCGGCATGCCGGGCATTCAGGTATTGAGCTGGGACGGCCAGATCATCGCGCTGGAACTGCCACAAACGGTGGATCTGGAAATCATTGATACCGCACCGGGCATTAAAGGCGCCTCCGCCAGTGCACGCAACAAACCTGCAACCATGAGCACGGGCCTGACTATTCCGGTGCCAGAATACCTGAGCGCGGGTGAAAAAATCCGTATTCACATCCCAGAACGTCGCTATATGGGTCGCGCAGACTAATAAAATACCTCGCGCTGTCAGCGCGATACCTGTCGCCGGATGAGACGTCCGGCACACGTAAACCTTCCACATACAGAGGAGCCTACCATGCTAACAAAAGTCAATTTGATTACGGGGTTTCTGGGAAGTGGAAAAACCACCACGATCCGCCATCTTCTGTCACAAAAGCCGGAAGATGAAGTCTGGGCGGTACTGGTCAATGAATTCGGCGAAATCGGCATTGACGGCGCACTACTGGCGGACAGCGGCGCCGTGTTGAAAGAGATTCCCGGTGGCTGCATGTGCTGCGTGAACGGTCTGCCTATGCAGGTTGGCCTGAATATGCTGCTGCAACAAAAAAAGCCCCACCGTCTGCTCATCGAACCTACAGGGCTCGGTCACCCGAAACAAATTCTCTCCTTGCTGACAAGTGACATCTATCAGCCCTGGCTGACATTACAGTCCACGCTGTGTCTGCTGGATGCACGCCAGTTAAGTGAAACACGTTACACAGAAAATGAGAACTTCCGCGATCAGCTTGCCGCCGCGGATATCATTATCGCCAACAAACGTGATACCTATACCGCCGACGATCTCGCAGCCTTGCAGTTGTGGCAGCAGGCAAGCGGCGAGGGTCGCCACATTATCGAGGCCAGTCAGGGAAACATTAACCGACAACTGCTCGACCAACCGCAACACCATTCATCGCAAAACCGTGTGCGCGAACTTCCAGATGGCGTCCACCACCATTCACATAAGCCAACGAACGGTTTGGCCGCACTGCAATTACCGGGTGGACAATCCTGGCGACGTTCACTCAATCAGGGACAAGGCTATCACGCCTGCGGCTGGATATTCGCACCTGAAACCGCTTTTGACACTGCCGCCCTGCTGGACTGGGTTCGTCTTTCTCCCGTAAGCCGGGTTAAAGGGGTGATGCGTATAAAGGAAGGGACACTCGTCGTTAACCGTCAGGGACACGATCTTCACATAGAAACCCGATCAACGGCACCGATTGATAGCCGTATCGAAATCATCAATGAAACACCAGCAGAATGGAATACGTTACAAGCCTCATTGTTGAAGGCTCGTTTAGCTAACGTAGACTAAACTGGAGTCTTTTCGTCTTTATTTGGATGCTTTGCCTTATGTCTTTTGCTCGTCTTTCTTCTATTTTAGTGCTCAATGCCTTGGGCATGGGTTTGTTCTTATCCTGGTATTTGCTGGAAGATCATGGTTTTTGGCTAACGCTCGACAGCCATATCTTTTTCTATTTCAATCGTCTCTTAGTCGATAGCCCAGCATTTTTACATCTGGTTGCCATCACCAACAATCGCGCCTTTGACGGCTGTGCGCTCATTGCGATGGGCTTGTTGTATCTGTCATTTTATCTGAAAGCCACGCCCACAGAGCGCCGCCGTTTGCTGATCATTGGCTTTATCATGCTGCTAACCGCCGTGGTGCTGAATCAGGCAGGACATTTATTACCCGTACAACACGCCAGCCCGACGCTCTATTTTAGCGACGTCAACCGCGTTTCAGATTTAACCGGTATTCCGACCAAAGATGCTTCATCAGACAGTTTCCCTGGCGACCACGGCATGATGCTGATGATCTTTGCCGCTTTTATGCTGCGCTATTTCACCCGCACCGCTTTTGTTATCGGTCTGGCCATCATGGTAATTTTCTCATTACCTCGCATCATGATTGGCGCGCATTGGTTTACCGATATTGCAGTCGGTTCGCTCTCGGTTGTTTTGGTCGGCCTGAGCTGGTGGCTATTAACGCCAGCAAGCGATGCCGCTATTGCCCTGTTAAACCGACTATTACCTAAAAAATCGACAGTATAAATTCCTATGATTTCAGATTTTTTACATCGACATTTTTTAGCTGAACACATCATTAAATCTTATAAATAAAATAGTTAAAACTTCTCGCAATCCTGCTGCTGTTGCGGTAGTCTCGTTCAAGTTTGCTTTTTAGCACATACTGAACTAGCAGCGGCAAGAGAAATAATGTGCATTCCGACACATTTTCGCCGATGAGTGTTTGGCTAAGAAGAAACTCTGTTTTAGTCTGAGTCTCGTTTTCGTTTGGCATTTATACCCCAGTGAAATGGGGATACTACATAGCGATATTTATCGTTAAGGACAGCAAGGGAACATAACAATAATGGTCAAGTCTCAACCGATTCTGAGATATATCTGGCGGGCAGTGCCTGCCGTCGCGGTGGCAATGATGCTCTCCGCATGTGGAAGTAACAGTGCGTACAACCATAAAGCTCAAACTGATATGCGTGCAGTTAATGACAAAGATAGTCTTTTACTGCAAGCCTCTCAGGATGAATTTGAAGCATTAGTGCGTAATGTGGACATCAAGTCCAAATTACTCAACCAATATGCCAGTTGGAAAGGCGTTCGTTATCGCTTAGGCGGTGATAGTCGCGGTGGCATTGACTGCTCAGCTTTCGTTCAGCGCACCTTCCGCGAACAGTTTGGTATGGATCTACCGCGTTCAACCTATGAACAGCAAGAGATGGGCCAGAAAATTCAGCGTAATAAACTGCGCGTTGGCGATCTTGTTCTGTTCCGTGCGGGTTCAACCGGACGCCACGTTGGTATTTACCTCGGCAACGATCAGTTCGTCCACGCTTCAACCAGCAGCGGCGTCATCATTTCTAAAATGACGGAAGACTACTGGAATAAGCGTTATCAGGAAGGACGCCGTGTTCTGAGTAAAGGAACGAAGACCAGCTAATCAATATCTGCTCCCTTGCTGTAGCCAACGAAACGAGACGACATGAACGCCGCTATAATAAGCGGCGTTTTTTTATGATGGACATCCTTGTCCATCACCCTACGGGCCGTTGCTAACGCAACGTTACAAATTTCTCCCGGAAATTTTTTATGCCTGTTTTGCCCGAATCCTGCTCACATTTTCCCCCTTTTGCGGCGCACTGCGCAAAATATGACTCACTCAACAACCTGAAACATTAACAAGCCGTGATTAAAGTAGGTTTATCACCTGATTTCATGATAAAAAGAAAACACACCGCTTCCCGATGGGAATGTTAATTATTTCAAGAACTTTATGCCGAGAAAATCGGCGTTGTTGACGTTACGGTATGGCACGTCTGCATCAGACGATCCCCAACCCGATAACATCCGCTCGCAGGAGATTACCGTCAGATGTTAAAACGCGTTATCGCTGCCGTATTGCTTTGCACAACCCATTTTGGGCTGCATGCCGAAACGATTGAAAACAGCACAAGCTTTGCACTTTTGGGGGAGCCCAAATACGCCGAGAACTTCCGCCATTTTGATTATGTGAATCCCGATGCGCCCAAAGGCGGTAGCATCACGCTCAGCGCACTAGGAACCTTTGACAATTTCAACCGCTACGCGCTACGCGGCGTGGCAGCGGCGCGCACTGAACGCCTCTATGATTCGCTCTTTGTTTCCTCTGATGACGAACCCGGCAGTTATTATCCACTGGTTGCCCTGACAACACGCCATTCAGCGGATTTCCGCTGGATTGAGATCGACATGAATCCCAAAGCCCGCTTTCATGACGGGTCACCGATCACCGCAGCCGACGTCGCGTTCACCTACAATATGTTTATGACGCAGGGCGTGCCGCAATTCCGCATCTATTTTAAAGATGTCACCGCGAAAGCCGTTGCACCGCTAACCGTACGCTTCGATTTTCCGGTTTCCGACAAAAACCGCATGTTCAGTTTGATGACATTGCCCATCATGCCGGAGAAGTTCTGGAAGCATCATAAACTCAGCGAGCCACTATCGTACCCACCACCCGCCAGTGGCCCTTACCGCATCACCGCCTATCGTACCGGCCAATATGTCACCTATTCACGCGTGAAAGATTATTGGGGTGCAGATCTACCGGTAAATAAAGGTCAGTACAATTTCGATAGCATTCGTTACGACTACTATCTGGACGACAGCGTCGCGCTGGAGGCCTTTAAAGCCGGTGCCTTCGATCTGCGCGAGGAAGGGTCACCAAAGAATTGGGCGACGCAATATCAAGGCGGCAACTTTGCACGCGGCTATATCATCAAACAGGATCAGGTAAATCAGTCCGCACAGGATACACGCTGGCTGGCATTCAATATCCAACGACCGCTGTTTCAGGATCGCCGAGTCCGTCAGGCGCTAACGCTGACCTTTGACTTCAATTGGATGAACAAGGCGCTGTATTACAACGCCTATCAACGTACCGACAGCTATTTCCAAAACACCGACTATGCCGCCAAAGGCGAACCCAGCACAGAAGAACTCGCCTGGCTAACACCGCTTAAGGACAAGGTGCCTGCCGAAGTCTTTGGTCCCAGCTACCAACCGCCCTCCTCCGACGGCAGCGGCTATGACCGCCAAAACTGGCTTAAGGCACTCAAGCTGCTGGAAGAAGCCGGTTGGGAATTGAAAAATCAACAACTGGTGAATCGCACAACCGGACAACCCTTTACGTTTGAGCTGCTGCTGCCAAGCGCGGGCAACTCACAGTATGTCCTGCCGTTTCAACAGAGCATGAAGAAACTGGGCATCACCATGAACGTGCGTAATATCGACAGCACCCAGTTCAACAGCCGTATTCGTAAGCGGGACTTCGATATGACGGCAACGGTTTACAGCGCGTTTCTCTACCCCAGTGACAACCTGCAAATGTTCTGGAGCTCACAATACATCGACTCGACCTATAACAGACCTGGCGTCAGCGATCCCGCGATTGATGCTCTCGTTGAGGAAATCGTTAAGCATCAAGGGCAGAAAGCGCCGCTGCTCTCGCTGGGGCGCGCGCTGGACAGAGTACTGACCTGGAACCAGTTCATGATTCCGATGTGGTATTCCAATCATGACCGCTTCGCCTATTGGAACAAATTTGCTATGCCCGCTGTGCGCCCGGCTTATTCGCTGGGCTTCGACGGCTGGTGGTTCGATAACCAAAAGGCGGCTACGCTGCCCGCAGAGCGACGTTAAGGAATCAAAATGGGAACGTATCTATTACGCCGCCTCCTGCTGGTCATTCCAACCCTGTGGGCGATTATCACGATTAACTTCTTTATTGTACAAATTGCCCCCGGTGGGCCAGTCGATCAGGCCATAGCAGCCATTGAAATGGGGCATGGCAGCGGTTTTACCGCCAATAGCGGAATGGATGCCGGTATGGCACGTACTGGCACCGGCGGCACACCCAATATCGAGAACGCCTACCGGGGAGCTCGTGGGCTCGACCCGGAAGTGATCGAAGAAATCACCAAACGCTATGGCTTCGATAAACCGATCCATGAGCGCTATTTTAAATTGCTGTGGGATTATGTCCGCTTTGACTTCGGCGACAGCCTGTTTCGCGGTTCTTCGGTGATGCAATTAATTAAAGAAAGCATGCCGGTTTCCATCACGCTGGGGCTGTGGAGTACGCTGATCGTCTACCTGATTTCCATTCCCCTTGGCATCAAGAAAGCCGTAAAGAACGGCACGCCGTTCGATACCTGGAGCAGTACGTTAATTATTATCGGTTATGCCATTCCGGCGTTTTTATTTGCGATCATTTTGATTGTGCTGTTCGCGGGGGGCAGTTATCTGGACTGGTTCCCACTACGCGGGCTGGTTTCCAGCAATTTTGATACCCTGCCGTGGTACAGCAAGATTACCGACTATTTGTGGCATATCACGTTACCGGTTCTGGCTTCCGTGATTGGCGGTTTTGCCACCTTAACGATGCTCACCAAGAACTCGTTTATGGATGAGATTCGCAAGCAGTACGTGGTTACTGCACGCGCTAAAGGGCTGGATGAAAAGAGCATTCTCTACCGCCATGTGTTTCGTAATGCGATGCTACTGGTGATCGCCGGTTTCCCTGCCACATTTATCAGTATGTTTTTTACTGGTTCGCTGCTGATTGAGGTGATGTTCTCCCTCAACGGGTTGGGTCTGTTGGGCTATGACGCGACGCTGCAACGTGACTATCCCGTCATGTTCGGTACGCTGTATATCTTCACGCTGATCGGCTTACTGCTGAACATCGTCAGCGACATGACTTATACGCTGGTAGATCCGCGTATCGATTTTGAGGGACGCCAATGAGCCGCTTAAGCCCGATTAATCAGGCGCGCTGGGCGCGTTTTAAAAGTAATCGTCGCGGTTACTGGTCGCTGTGGGTTTTCATGGTGCTGTTTATCGTCAGCCTGTTTTCCGAACTCATTGCCAATGATAAACCGCTGCTGGCAAAATATGACGGTGAGTTCTATACGCCGGTTCTCATTGATCACAGCGAGAGGACGTTCGGCGGACAGTTAGATACCACCGCTGACTTCCGCGATCCTTATATCGCCGAGCGTATCAGCAGCCACGGCTGGGCTATCTGGCCGCTGATTCACTACAGCTACGACACCATCAACTACGCCACGACGGCATCCTTTCCGTCGGCGCCAGACTGGCAGAACTGGCTGGGCACGGACAGCCAGGGGAAAGATGTGGTTGCGCAGGTACTGTATGGCTTCCGTATCTCACTGCTGTTCGGTCTGGCGCTCACAATCCTGTCCAGCGTGATTGGTATCGCCGTCGGGGCGACACAGGGCTATTACGGCGGGCGTCTCGACCTATGGGGACAACGCTTTATTGAAGTCTGGTCCGGCATGCCGACATTATTTCTCATTATCCTGCTATCCAGCGTGATTCAGCCAGACTTCTGGTGGCTATTAGCGATTACCGTCCTTTTCGGCTGGATGAGCCTGGTTGGTGTGGTGCGAGCAGAATTTCTGCGTACCCGAAATTTTGACTATATTCGCGCCGCACAGGCGATGGGAGTCAGCGATCGCGCCATTATGTTCCGCTGTATGCTGCCAAACGCGATGGTTGCCACGCTGACTTATCTGCCCTTCATTCTCTGCGGCTCGATTACCACGCTGACATCGCTGGACTTTCTCGGCTTTGGTCTGCCGATGGGCTCGCCGTCATTAGGCACCTTATTGCTGGAAGGAAAAAATAACCTTCAGGCGCCGTGGCTGGGCATTACCGTGTTTATGGTGCTCTCCATCGTGCTTTCCTTACTCATTTTTATTGGCGAAGCGGTGCGCGACGCCTTTGACCCCAGCAAGGCGCATTAATATGTCCAGTTCACCTTTATTGCAGATAGATAATCTCAGCATTGCCTTCCGCAAAGGCGATCAGGAGCAACGCGTCGTCGATCAGTTGTCGCTGGCGGTGAACGTGGGTGAGACGCTGGCGCTAGTCGGTGAATCAGGTTCGGGTAAGAGCGTCACCGCGCTGTCGGTTTTGCGTTTGCTCCCTTCCCCGCCCGTCATCTATCCACAGGGGGATATCCGCTTCGCCGGACAATCGCTGCTGCATGCTGATGAAAAAACACTGCGTCAGATACGCGGCAACCGGATCGCAATGATCTTTCAGGAGCCGATGGTGTCGCTGAATCCTCTGCAAAGCATTGAGAAACAGCTGATTGAAGTGCTGTCGCTCCACCGTGGGATGCGTACCGAGGCAGCCCGCAGCGAAGTCATCACCTGTCTGGATCGCGTAGGGATTCGGCAGGCGAAAAGCCGGTTGAACGACTTTCCGCACCAGCTTTCCGGCGGGGAACGCCAGCGCGTCATGATTGCGATGGCGTTGCTGACACAGCCGGATTTGCTGATTGCCGATGAGCCCACAACGGCACTGGACGTGACCGTTCAGGCGCAAATATTGAAATTGCTGAATGAGCTGAAACAGGAGTTGGGGATGAGTTTACTGTTCATCACCCATAACCTGAATATTGTCCGTCAGTTAGCGGATAGCGTATCGGTCATGAAAGCCGGTCAGGCCGTGGAGCATAATCGCTGTCAGCAGCTTTTCAGCGCACCGCAACACCCTTACACACGCCAATTGCTGGATGCAGAACCATCAGGCGAACCGCTTCCAGTCGAGGATGACGGTGAGCCACTCCTGCGAGTGGAAAAACTACAGGTTTCGTTTCCCATCAAACGCGGCCTGTTGCGCCGTACCGTTGACGAAAAGCAGGTAGTGAACAATATCAACTTCACCTTGCGACGCGGCGAAAGTCTCGGTCTGGTGGGAGAATCCGGCTCCGGCAAAAGCACAACCGGGTTAGCGCTGCTGCGCCTGATTCACTCACGTGGTGATATCTGGTTTGACGGTCAGCCTTTACAAGGACTCACCCGCAAGCAGCTCTTACCTTTCCGCAGCCGGATCCAGGTTGTCTTTCAGGATCCGAACTCCGCGCTGAACCCACGGCTGAATGTGGAGCAAATCATTGCAGAAGGCTTGACCGTCCATCACAAGTTAAGCAAAGAGGCGCGAGACCAGCGCGTGGTTGAGGCGATGCAGGAAGTTGGGCTGGATCCTGCGACCCGTTACCGCTATCCCTCCGAATTTTCTGGCGGTCAGCGTCAGCGTATCGCTATCGCTCGCGCCCTGATACTGCAACCGGAGCTGCTGATCCTTGATGAACCGACATCATCACTGGACAGAACGGTTCAGGCGCAAATTCTGGCGTTGCTGAAGTCATTACAGGACAAGCACAAAATCGCCTACCTGTTTATCAGCCATGATTTGCAGGTTATCCGCTCACTGTGCCATCAGGTTATTGTGCTACGACAAGGCGAAGTGGTTGAGCAAGGTGAATGTAAACAGGTATTCACGCACCCTGCCGAACATTACACACGGGAATTACTACAGTTTTCATCCTACACAACGGAAACACCGTCGGCATAATGCGGGAATACCGCAGCGCCAGTCTGCTGACGCTGCGGTTTAAAAGGGATATTGTGCCGATACGGACTCAGCGATAGCGACACCGACGTTCTTCAGACGGCACATTGCCGTACTTTCATCATTGCGATGTAAAAACAGGCACGGTTCGCCTTCCCATTCCAGAACGGCGCATTCAACCTGAATTTCAGACAGAGACTGATGCAACTGGTGCATGATTTTCCATGCAATATCGCCGTCATGGCTCAGAAGCTTGAGGCCAATCAGGTTATTATCTTCTTCTCTGCCGCTCAGCGGAATCGGTTCAACATTGACACCTGCAAAACCCGATAACCAGCGATAACTTTGCGGCAAACGATGAACTACCGAAAGTTGGAAACTGTCCACTACTGTTTTCCTCAGGTAATAATTCACAAAATAGTAACATATTTATCATAGTAGCGTGTTCACACCATTTCTTGCCACCTTTCGTGAACAAAAAAACAACAAACACACCTTTTTCATATCGTGTTAGTGGCTAACAAGCCTGATTGCAAGCATTATTAATGCCAAATTGATCACGAATCTTTCTTCTTTTCCGGCTATATGTAACCTTTTCCATTTAATATCTCAACCCTTTTTAACCCACTCGTTCACTTTTGGGTCAAATATTTTACATTCACAAAACAAAAAACCATGACAAGGTATCGCCGTCAGAAAGAAAACAGGGAAAGAAGAAACAGACTCAGATGCAGGAACACCTTTCCTGCATCTGATAAGAAGGGAGAATCAGGACGCAGCCGAGCGGCTTGCGTACAGGTACAGCAGAAACGCACCAATCGAACAGAGGGCCATCGATAGCACCATCGGCCAGGCGCTGTTGAATGAGGCCAGCGATAGGATAACGCCTACCATCGCGCCAAGACCGAAGCGCAGCGTGCCCGCGAGCGACGACGCCGTCCCTGCCATGTGAGGGAAATCATCGAGAATAACCGCCATCGCATTCGATGCAACCATGGCAATACAGCCGACAAACAGCGCGACACCAAATACCAGCGGTAAGAACCCGAGATCGAACAGGCAGACAATCACTAGCCATATTCCCATCGCAAACTGGATCACCAGCCCCGCACGGAACATCGCCAGCGCGCCTAGCCGGCGCACATTGCGGCTATTAAACAACGTCACCACAAACAGAAAGACGACGTTCAAAGCAAAGTAATAGCCGAAATTCTGAGGCGACACGCCATGCAGGTTGATATACACAAATGGCCCGGCGCTCAGGAAAGAAAACATGCCGCAAAACGAAAGGCCGCTTGCCACCATATAGCTGAATACCCGCTTATGGCGGAACAGGATGGCAAAATTCCCGATAGTGGTACGCAGATGAAATTTTTGCCGCTTCGCAGGCGGTAACGTTTCTTTGATAAAAAAGAAAATTAGCGCGGCTGCCAGAAACGCTGCGCCAGAGATCGTCCAGAAAATGGAATGCCAGCTAAACCACAGCAGCAACCAGCCACCAGCAATCGGCGCAATGAGCGGTGCGACCGTCATCACCAGCACGACGAACGACATCATGCGAGAAAAATCATCCCGCGAGAACATATCGCGCATCAGGGCATTAATCACCACCGCAGCGGCCGCGGCAGAAACACCATGCAGGAAGCGCATGTAGATAAGCTGCTCGACCGTTTGCGCTAACGCACAGGCCACGCCTGCAAACGCAAAAACCAGCGTCCCCCCGAGGATCACCGGCTTGCGTCCCAGGCTATCCGCCATTGGCCCGTAGAACATCTGGCCAATCGCAAAGCCCAGCACATAGGTACTGAGCGTCATTTGAACGTGCCCGTCCCCCACGCCAAACTCGTTAGCAATGGTTGGTAATGCAGGCAAATACATATCGATGGCTAACGGCATTAGCATCGAAATCAGGCCAAGAATAAAGATCAGCCCAAGATGAGAAGAGCGGCGTAATTGCACTAATAACTCCAGAGTAGAAAGAAGGTCGTTCTGAGCAAAATCATGTCACGCTGGCGATCTCATCATCGCTTAATTCGCGGAATTCCCCCGGTTCCAGTTCGCTATCCAGCCAGATGTCGCCGATACGTTCGCGATGTAATTCCACGACCCGGTTCCCCACCGCAGCAAACATCCTTTTCACCTGATGATAGCGACCTTCGCTAATCGTCAGTCGAACGACATGATCCGTCACTTTCTCAAGCGTAGCGGGTTTAGTGAGGCTCTTCTCGTTATGCAACTGTACGCCGGCGGTAAATTGCGCGGCGGTATCCTCGGCCAGCGGCTGCTCCAGCGTTACCAGATAGGTTTTTTCACACTGATGCTTAGGCGAGGTAATACGATGCGACCATTGTCCATCGTCCGTTAACAGCACCAGCCCCGTGGTATCAATATCCAGTCGCCCCGCCGCATGCAGTTTGTGCGCCACCGGAACATCCATAAAATACAGAATGGTCGGGTGATCGGGATCGTCCGTTGAACAGACATAGCCCTGAGGCTTATTTAACATGAAATAGCGCGGACCGTTCTGCTGCTCTAGCGGATTGCCATCAAATTCAACGTTATGCTCGGGGGAGAGTTTGAAAGCACCGCTTTTCACCACGTCGCCATCGACGGTAACACGCTGCGCGCGCAGTTCACGCGCCACCAGCGAACGGCTGATTCCCAGATGCTGGGATAAAAATTTGTCCAATCGCATTAAAACTCACTACCTGTCTCAAATACTGCCAGTCTCAAATCATGAGACCACAAATGATGAGATCGTAGTATAACGGGGGTTTGTTCGCGCGTCCTGCAATTCACCGCCCATAAGTGGCTCTTTTAGCCCACCTTCGGGTTGCACATTCTCGCACGGTGTATTGTCAACAGGCATAATAGGGGCAATTTCTCTCTTTTAAGGGCAACGCTATGTCATCTATTCACGGTCATGAAGTTTTGCAAATGATGCTCGCGTCCGGTGAGTCGTTTACTACCGAACAATTGATTAGCACGATAGAAGCGCGCTTTGGCAGCGAGGCGCGTTTTCATACCTGCTCCGCCGAGAATATGACGGCCCCGATGCTGGTACAGTTTCTGGCTGAACGCGGAAAATTTATTCCGCACGATGCGGGCTTTACCACCAGCGCCAGTAAAATCTGTCAGCACTAATTATGTCGTTCACACCGTCTGTCTCGTTCACACTACGGCCTTACCAGCGTGAGGCCGTTTCCGCCACCCTCGACTATTTTCGCCGCCATACCCAACCGGCCGTTATCGTTTTACCTACCGGTGCGGGGAAAAGCCTGGTCATCGCCGAACTGGCGCGACTTGCTCGCGGCCGTGTTCTGGTGCTGGCGCACGTTAAAGAACTGGTCGCGCAAAATCATGCCAAATACTGCGCCTGGGGGCTGGATGCGGATATCTTCGCCGCCGGGCTGCAACAGCGAGACAGTCAGGGGAAAGTGGTTTTTGGCAGCGTACAGTCTGTCGCACGGAACCTCGACCAGTTCGATAATGCGTTCTCTTTGTTGATCATTGATGAGTGTCACCGTATTAGCGATGACGATAACAGCCAATATCAACAAATCATCCAGCATCTACAAAAAACCAATCCACAGCTGCGGCTACTCGGCTTAACCGCCACGCCTTATCGGCTTGGCAAAGGCTGGATATACCAATATCACTATCACGGTATGATACGTGGCGACGAGCGCTGTTTATTTCGCGACTGCATCTATGAGCTACCGCTGCGCTATATGATCAAACATGGCTTTCTGGTGCCGCCTGACAGGCTGGATATGCCGGTAGTGCAATATGATTTCAGCAAGCTCGTTGCCCGCAGCAACGGGCTATTCAGCGAAGCTGACCTGAATCTTGAACTCAAACGTCAGCAACGCATTACGCCGCACATCATCAACCAAGTCATTGATTATGCGCAAACACGGCGCGGTGCGATGATTTTCGCCTCCACCGTCGAACATGCCAAAGAAATTACGGCCTTGTTGCCGGCTGGGCAGGCGGCATTGGTCAGCGCCGATACGCCAGCAGCCGAACGCGATGCGTTGATTGACGCCTTTAAACAGCAGTCGCTGAAATATCTGGTCAATGTGGCGGTGCTGACAACCGGTTTTGACGCCCCGCATGTTGACCTTATCGCCATCCTTCGCCCGACAGAATCCGTCAGCCTGTATCAGCAAATCGTCGGACGCGGTTTACGCCTCTATCCAGGAAAAACGGACTGCCTGATACTGGATTACGCCGGCAACCCCCACGATCTCTATACGCCGGAAGTCGGCAACAGCAAGCCGCATACGGGTAGCCAGCCAGTGCAAGTTTTCTGCCCTGAATGCGGCTTTGCTAACCTGTTCTGGGGCAAAACCACCCCAGACGGCGATATCATCGAACACTATGGTCGTCGCTGTCAGGGTTGGGAAACGGCGGAAAACGGCCAGCGCCAGCAGTGTGATTTTCGGTTTCGGTTTAAAGTCTGCCCGCACTGCGGCGCAGAAAACGATATCGCGGCGCGGCGCTGCCACCAGTGTAACGAGGTGTTGGTCGATCCCGACGATATGCTGAAAGCGGCGCTGAAGCTGAAAGATGCGTTAGTTTTACGCTGTAGCGGCATGAGCTTCGAGCCGGGGCAAGATGCAAAAGGAGAATGGCTGAAAATCATCTACCACGATGAGGATGGTGCCGAAGTGAGCGAACGTTTTCGCCTGCATTCCACCGCGCAGCGCCACGTTTTCCTGCAACAGTTCTTGCGCGTTCATCAGCGCGCACCGGGAACGCCGTTTAACTGGCAGCATGCCGTCGACGTTATCACGCAACAGGCGTTATTGCGCTCCCCCGATTTTATCGTCGCCCGCAAACACGGAAAATTCTGGCAAATCCGTGAAAAGCTCTTTGACTATCAGGGGCACTTCCGCCGCGCCAATGAGCTACGCGGCTAAGTAATTCCGAGATTCATTTGCCCGCAGAACCATATTCCGCTAGAATTCAGCCCGCTTTTGTTCGCAAAAGCTGAATAACCCCGCCTGCTGCTGGGTCGCCTGTAGCAGGGTTACTTTATATAAGTAGAGAATAAAATGATTACTATCAAAGCAGAAGTACGTAAGGATCAGGGTAAGGGTGCGAGCCGCCGCCTGCGTTCCGCTGGTAAATTCCCAGCCATCGTTTACGGTGGTTCAGAAGCACCAGTTTCTATCGAACTGGATCACGACTCAGTGAAAAACCAGGAAGCGAAAGAAGGCTTCTACGGTACTGCACTGACTCTGTCTATCGATGGCAAAGAAGTACAAGTTAAAGTTCAGGCTGTACAACGTCACGTTTACAAGCCAAAACTGACTCACATCGACTTCGTTCGCGTTTAGTTCGCGCTGAAGTTGTTTTCCGGGACGCCGGAAAAGAAGAACGCCGCTTATGCGGCGTTTTTTTTATAAAAATTAGCTAATTCGCAAAGGAATGTGAACATGTCTCGTGATATCCCACAGCGGCTTATCGCTATTGATGCCCTACGCGGTCTGGTGATGGTGCTTATGCTGCTAGACCATGTGCGGGAAACCTTTTATCTGCACCTGCAACTCACCGATCCGATTGATGTAACCAGCACCGACCCCATGCTATTCATCAACCGTACGCTGGCACATCTGTGTGCTCCCGTGTTTGTCTTTTTAACCGGGCTCTCTGCCGCGCTTTACCATCAGAAAGTACAAGATCGCCGACAAACAGCCCTCTTTCTGTTCCAGCGCGGCTTAATTCTTATTCTTCTTGAACTCACGTTGATCAACTTCGCGTGGACGTTGCAGTTCCCGCCACAGGTTATCTATTTACAGGTCATCTGGGCCATCGGCATGAGCATGCTCGCTCTCAGCGCGCTAATCTGGTTACCTGTCAGCTTGGTTTTCATACTCGGCATCGTTATCGTGGGCGGACATAATCTGCTGGATCCTCTGCACGCTTCCGCAGACTCCATCTGGTCCATTCCCTGGGCGATTTTGCACGATCGCGGTTGGATAGAAACTGGCGAAACCTTCCGTATACGCACGTCCTATCCGGTACTTCCCTGGATTGGTGTCATTTCACTTGGTTATACGGCTGGCGCACTATACCGGAAAGGCATTTTTCCGCTTCTGCGTCAGAAAGTCTTGTTCATCGCGTCGGGTATCACGCTGGCGCTGTTCTTCGTTCTGCGCAGTATCAATCTGTATGGTGACAAACCCTGGCAGCGGAGTGATGTCATCACGCAGACACTCATGAGCTATTTCAACATCACGAAGTATCCGCCCTCGTTGCTATTTCTCTGCCTGACGCTCGGTATCGGGCTTTGCCTGCTTGCAGTGTTTGAACGTCAGCAGCAGAAACATTGGCTTATTATGCTGGCAAGCTTCGGTGCCGCTCCGATGTTTTTCTACCTATTGCATCTGTATGTTTTAAAAGGCATGTATTTAACCGCCGTCGCAGTCTGGGGGAAAAATCAGGGAGAGTGGTTCGGCTTTTCCGCCGTCTGGCAATTGTGGGGATGTACTCTGTTGCTGATGGTCGTATTATTTTCGCCGGTTCAAGCGTTTGCCCGCCTAAAAGCCCGTCGCCGAGACATCCGCTGGCTTAAATATTTCTAACCATTATCGTTTCCTGACATCAACCGTCGTTGCCCTTTTCCTGGTGATAAGAAAAAGGGCAACGTCGTTTTCTGGAACGAGGTTTACTGCTTGCCGCTGCTCGTCCGGCGCTGTAGCTGATCGCGCAGATTTGGCGGTGTGCCTTTAATCGTCAACGTATCCGTCGCCGGATCCCAGAAAATCCGCTCACCGAGCAATAGCGCATCAAAATTCAGGCTGATGCCACCGCCGCTGCCGGCAAATTTGGTCAACTGTCGCAATGTCCCACGATCGGCAGGGAAACTTTCTTCCAGCTCATAACCCTGCTCGGCTGAAAACTGCTGAAAAGTTTTCTCACCCAGCGGTGGTAATTCTTGTGACAGCGACGCCAGTTCGATTTCCTCACCGGACTGCAATTGCTCATTACAGTAGCTATACACCTGCTGACGGTAATTCTGACGCTCGTTTTTATCTAACTGCGCTTCATCACAATATTCATCGACCGCTTTCAACAAGCCACGGTTTTGCGCTTTCGTGTCCAGCCCTTCCGAGGCAGCCAGAAAATCCATGAAGAAATCAGACACTTTACGCCCAACGCGCCCTTTCAGGAATGTCAGATAGCGGGTAGATTCTGGGTTGGTTTCCCATTCGGTCAAATCGATACGTGCGACGATATCGGCATGATTGATATCCAGATAATGCGTGGTGCTGATATCCAACTGCTCATTAACCCGCATGCTATTGCAGCTATTAAGCACCGATATCAGTAAATACTCGACCGCCAGATAACGGTACTGGCAAAACAACACAATACCGCCCTCGGCAAACGGGTACTTCGCCAGCTCGTCACGCAGGCGCCCGGTGGCAGCGCGTGAGAAACTCAGAAAGTCCTCATCGCCTTTGCGACAGGCTCGCAGCGCATCCGCCAGCTCGCTTTGCTCATTAAACAGCCCATAGGCCTTACTCTTGGCGCTGTATACGCGATGCAGCTCAGCCATCATCTCTTCGACTGCCGCATTGGTCGACAGCAGGGAATCACGCAACACCATTTCCAGCGTTTGTTCGTCACGTTTAATTAGCTGATGCAGGGCAATCTGGGCGATATCCAGACTCATGATAAACTCTCCTTTTAGCAAGGAGCGTATTCAAACACTGATGCGGACAGCCCGCAACACATAAAGCCGCCCTTCATACCTTACACGCGCTAAGCGTCTACACTACTTATTGATAAAATTCCGTTTATTGATAAAAGTCCGTTTGGGATAAAAGTACGGTAATGATAAAAGTGCGGAAAAGCATAAGCCTATACGGTAAGATAAGCGACTTTACCAGCTTGAGATACGCCATTTTATGCCACAATCATCCCGTTATAGTGACGAACACGTTGAACAACTGCTTTCTGAGATGGCCAATGTTCTGGAAAAGCACCACGCCCCGACCGATCTTGCTTTGATGGTGCTCGGTAATATGGTGACAAACCTGATTAACACCAGCATCGCGCCTGCGCAACGTCAGGTTATGGCGCGTTCTTTCGCTGAAGCCCTACAGGCTTCGATTAAAAAAGCCGATAAAGCTCACTAAGTTTTGACCAACGTATGGTAACCAACCGTCAGCGCTACCGCGAAAAAGTCTCCCAGATGATCAGTTGGGGACACTGGTTCGCCTTATTCAACATTTTGCTCACTTTGGGGCTGGGTAGCCGCTATCTGTTTGTTGCCGATTGGCCGACCTCCCTGTTCGGTCGAATTTACGCGCTAGTTAGCTGGCTCGGTCATTTCAGTTTTATCGTCTTTGCAGCCTATCTGCTCGTCATCTTCCCGCTCACATTTATTGTGATGTCGCAGCGCCTGCTTAGGTTCCTGTCTGCGGCGCTGGCAACGGCTGGGCTGACGATACTGTTAGTGGATGTTGAGGTCTTTACACGGTTTCACCTGCACCTCAACAGCACCGTTTGGGAACTTGTCGTCAACCCGGGGCAAGGCGAAATTGCCCGCGACTGGCAGTGGATGTTTATTGGCATTCCATTGATTTTCATGGTGGAAATGCTGTTCGGCACCTGGTGCTGGCAAAAATTACGCAGTCTGAATCGCCGCCACTTTGGCAAGCCGCTGGCGGGCGTTTTCATCTCGGCGTTCTTTGCGTCGCACCTGATGTACATTTGGGCCGATGCCAATTTCTATCGCCCGATTACGATGCAACGCGCCAATCTGCCGCTGTCTTATCCGATGACAGCCCGCAAGTTTCTGGAAAAACATGGTCTGCTGGATGCACAGGAATATCAGCGTCGGCTGACACAACAGGGTAATCCTGAAGCCATAACAGTGGAGTACCCGCTTAATAACATCACCTTCCGCGATAACGGCAGCGGCTACAATCTGCTGATGGTGATGATCGACGATACCCCACCTGATGCAATGCAGAATCGCATGCCGAACCTGTCACGCTTCGCCGCAGAAAATGTGCGCTTCAGCGATCATTATGATTCAGGTTCGCAGCCAGATGCCGCCTTGTTTAACCTGTTTTACGGCCTCTCGACGACCTATATGGATGGCGTACTGAGCGCACGTAAACCGTCAGCGTTAATCACCGCATTAAGCCAGCAGGGCTATCAGTTCGGGCTTTTTTCGGTGAACGGTTTCAACAGCCCGCTCTATCGCCAGGCGCTGCTTTCTGATTTCTCCTTGCCTGCACCACAGCAGCAAAACGGCGATGTCATCATCACGCAGTGGCAGGAATGGCTCAACCGCGATAATAACCCTGCCCCCTGGTTCTCTTACATTGAACTCAGCAGTGCGCCGAAAACCGCAGATGGCAAAATTACAGACACCAACGCCCGTGTAAATATTCAGGACGTTGACCGCCAGATTGGCCAAATTATTCGCACCCTGCAGGAAAAAAACATTCTGGATAATACCGTCGTCATCATAACAACGGCACAAAACCAGAATGCTAACACTGGCAATACGGCACGTTTTGTGCGAACCCAGTGGCAAACGCCGCTCATTGTTCATTGGCCGAATACCCCTGCGCAGACTATTACGAAAATGACGGACAACAAGGACGTCATGACCACACTAATGCAGCGTCTGCTTCATGTTAAAAACAGCACGGATGATTATTCACAGGGCGAAGACCTCTTCTCTGCCCAACGACGCTCCCCGTGGTTGATTAACGGCAATGGCGGCACGCTGATAATCACAACGCAGGATCAGCTCATCGTGTTGGAAGGCAACGGCAACTACCGGGCTTACGACATGGCGGGAAATCGGCTGAATGATGAAAAACCACAGCTTGCCCTGCTCTTGCAGGTACTAACGAACGAAAGACGCTTTATTGCCAACTAACTGCCTAAATCTAAAGCAGTCGTTCCATCAGGCTATTGCAATAAGGTCAGGAAAAGGTAGTATAAATGCCCATAGCATCGGCACGTAGCGCAGCCTGGTAGCGCACCGTCATGGGGTGTCGGGGGTCGGAGGTTCAAATCCTCTCGTGCCGACCAAATTTCCCCCAACGTTTTGTCTATTGAAGTCCAGACAAGACTATAAATAACAGATTAAACAGCAGGTTGCATAAACCCGCTGTTTTTCTGTTGTCTACTGAATTCCATATTGATACATTGAAATCCACACTTTTTAGGCATAGATATAGGCATACGACGCAACATGTAGCCTCAATCCTATGCCTAAACAGCTTTGCGGATTTGATTGGAGAGCGATATGGCACGTCAGACAAAGCCCCTGAACAATACTGAGGTCAAAAGCGCCAAGGCAACTGACCGTGCTATCATCCTCTACGATGGAGACGGTTTAGAATTACAGGTCACTCCGAGTGGTTCAAAGCTCTGGCGTTTTCGCTACTACAAACCCTTCACTCGCAAACGTGCAATGATTAGCCTTGGCGCTTACCCTTCGGTATCTCTTGCCGAAGCGCGTAAGCTTCGTGAAGATGCACGCCTTCTTCTTGGCAAAGACGTTGATCCGCAGGAGCACAAGCAAGCAGAGCAATCACGGCAAAAGAATGCCACAGAGAACACATTTGAAAAAGTTGCTGCCGAATGGTTTAAAACTAAAGAATCAGCAGGTTTGGCAACACATACGTTGAACGATATCTGGCGCTCCATGAGCAAGTATGTATTCCCACACATTGGCTCTATGCCGATTGCTAACATCACGGCTCAACGATTTATTGGAGCGTTAGAACCCACTCATGCCGCAGGCAGACTTGAAACTGTTAAACGTCTGAGTCAGCGTATCAATGAAGTCATGGATTATGCCCTCAACTCTGGTCTGGTCTCAGTAAATCCAGCCGCCCGAATCGGACGCACTTTTCATAAGCCGAAGGTGAAGCATCGCCCTGCCCTCTTGCCAGAGCAATTACCACTTCTGATGAAAACACTGTCATTTGCCAGCATTGGGAGACAAACCCGTTGTCTTATCGAATGGCAATTACTCACCATGACCAGACCAGCCGAAGCCGCCGAATCGCGCTGGTATGAAATCGATTTTGACGCAAAAGAATGGCGTATTCCTGCCGGTCGCATGAAGATGAAACGTGAGCACATTATCCCGCTCTCAGAGCAAGCGCTGGGGATTCTGGAAGTTATGAAGCCCATTAGTAAGCACAGGGATTATGTTTTCCCTGGATATCGTAACCCACTTGAGCCAATGAACAGCCAGACAGCAAACATGGCTCTCAAACGTATGGGCTTCAAAGATATGCTTGTAGCTCATGGAATGAGAGCCATTGCCTCGACCATCCTCAATGAAAAAGGATTTCCACCTGATGTGATCGAAGCTGCGTTAGCGCATATCGATACTAATGAAGTCAGGAGAGCCTATAACAGGGCGCAGTATCTTGAACAGCGCAGAGAAATGATGGCTTGGTGGGGAGAGCATGTTGAGTCAGCTTCATATGGTAAAACAAGCATCGTTTCTGTCGCTGGCTAAATTTGCCAACAGGAAGCAATAACCACTACCCTTTTAGCCCTTTCATGGTCGTTGGGGCTTTTTCAGGCACGCGGTTCAACGTAGATGGGCTACATTTTGTAGGAAAGTAGCCCATATCGTGCAAAAAAAGCCGCATTTACAGGACAGATTTTATTTTTTCATTCACCCACACAGTCATATCATGCAGCAATGTCATTGCTCCCTGTTTATCTTTCGATAGCCCCCAGAAACTGAGAGAAAGATTGGCTCCATTTTTTGAGGAAGAGACAGAGTAATCTTCATTACTTGCACTCGGTATGAAATCATTCTTGGCTATGCTCTTTTCTACTTCATCCTTGAGATAGGCTATATCGGGATATTGATTTTTATTAATTTCAGCATTGACATAAAATTCAATTCCATCCCCATTGCTCTCTGGTCTATACACTAAACTCATATACGTCTTATCGTATCCCCACTCACTTGGATAAAAGTGCAATGCTTTATAATCCTCATCCCAATTATTCATACGATTGGTGATATTGCTGTCAGGAAGAACTTTGGAAATGACACTTTTCCCTTCCTGAGAGATAGTATTTTCAAACGCCTCTAAAAGCTGTTTAGCTTTTATAAGTTTTCCAAAATTTTCCGTAATAAAATCAGACTGTTCATTACTCAATAAATCACTCATTTCTTCCTCACTCAATGCAGATAGATGGGATAAAAATTCGTTGTAGAAAATCGTCCATTTACTTAATGGTTCATTAATCATATCCTGACCCAGAAGGGAAATTGCCATATCAGTCAACTCAGTATAGGTAATAACCTTCCAATCATTATTTACTGAGCTTTTATTCCATGATGGCTTAAGTATGCACTTATATACATCTTGATTATTATTAATGTATTTTTTAAGTTGCTCCTCATATTTATCAAACGGATTGTTAATGCCAGAGATGACTTTATTCTCTATGCCGATTATAAAATCGTCATGGCATATTACGATATCGATTCTTTCTCCATCCTCACAGCCAACTTCTCTCTCGGCAGTGAGTGACGAAAAATCCATATTCTCAGTATCTATTTTTAATACTTTTAATAATGCCTTCAACAGCCATGGCGTTACTTTTTCATGACCTCCCATAAACAATGCCATTAAATCTGATGTAGGGTTTTCAAAATAACCACATCCACCTACATCAAAGAAGTTAGGCTCAGGGATTTCTTTAATCGTTATCTTGCTAAGTTGTTCCAGGAAATCATCTGGAAAAATATTTCCGCTCATAATCCCTCATATAATAATTCAATCATAAAAATAGTTTCTGTAACTCAGTCATTTTCTACGCTCAGTTACTGACCAGTGAATTCTTTGAGTCAGTGACATAGATAATACCGTCTTTCGTTAAAAATTCATTGAGTTATTCACGATCTAAAGGTTATCTATATCTGAAAATCAACACATCCACTCTAATAACCGCTCTTTACATTGTTTTTTTAGACAAGAGCATACCTTCAACTATGCTAAACCAAATAGCAGTTATCCTCACTAAATAGATAGCAAACTATTAATATAATAAGAATGTATTCCGCTCATTAGTTGATTGCATTACAATCAATCGTAACGCAATCATGTAATTCATGGATGGAATGACAATGACTGAAGCAGATCTGGATGAACTGGCTGATGAAATAGTTCTTCTGTTTACAACCGGTGAATTTTACAGAGGCATAGGGTCAGGGATAGGTGAAGTCAGCAAAAATTTTGGCTATCTCACCTACTCATTCCTTGATACGGATACCCGATATGCACGGTCACGAGAAATGGAAAGAATGATCCGTGCCATACACAGAGGAATTCTTTCACGCGATAAGGTCTATGAAACTGTAAAGAGGATCTTTGATAGCTTCAACAAGCACACGTCTGAGTCGCAGAAACGCAATATTTACCACGGCGCAGCGGGTGCGATGACCGGAAGTGTCATTGTATCTCAGGTAGTATTGCAGTTAGCAACCCGTATTGGAAATCTTGCGAGCATACCCTCTGTGTTTTCATATTACATATTGTTAGGTGGCGGAATGGCAGAGAGATCAATATATCGCTCAAGAAGCCTGAACACCGAAAACCCAGAGGTCTATTACGCACTAAGAAAAGACGATCTTGATTTTTTATTCTTTTTAATCGAACCAATGGTGGAGCCAATCATGGAATCACTAAAAGTGAAAAGAATATATGGCGATCATATGTTTAATGCATTGATTGATAAAGTAGGAGAAAAGATTAAATCTCATGCTTAAAATCATCAAGAAAGTTTTATTATTTTTATCCTATCAGTTAGGATTTTTACTGCTGACACTTTGTTTTTTCTGGATCTGCTATATTGTATTTGTTGGTTATGCACCATGGAGTGAGAAGGTTTATCATCTAGTTATAGCTATCATCCTGATGATTATCTTTGGGAAGTTTTGTGACTGGTATAATCGGCGAAGATAATTTTATTTTTTCTAAAAAAATAAGGCAGAGTTCTATGTTGGGCAACGAGTGAAGGTTGGATACAGTTTTTACTGTTTATTGAATTTTTATATTCATAAATTTTCATACTCATGAATTTTATATTTCATAATTATTATACCTATACCATAATGCCTTTAATCAGATTAAAAATAACAAATTAGATAGTTAAGGATATTATTTATGCAAATTAAGCCACTCAACTAAATTATTGTCACAGGGTCCACCTTCATTGTTAACTTTCACGAGGTTATCTTGTATTGATTTAAACAAAAAATTACACCTTACAAATATTTCTTCTGGAGAGGAAACACTAGGAAGTAGTAATGCAATGTAATACATTGCATTAATAGTACCACGGAGATAGTGTTCAAGATTTGATGTAAGGAAAGTAATATTTGGGTTAGACTCAGCATTGTGAACAATAGAGTTTCTTAAAATATATAACCGATGTATATGTAGTGTTACCTTCTTAGTATGGCTATCTATTTTAGCCCCCATTGACGATGGGTTTTTGCACAGATTAATCATCTTATTTAAAGAAAATAAAGCATAAGGATACTCCAACATTTGGAGAGTCAGATAATTACAAACATTATCATTTTTTAAAAGTAGATAAAGATCACCTAAAGTTATATTTATAAAATCATAAGATTGTTCACCCTCGGAGAAACTCTCAATATTCAGATAATTTATAATACCTCTTAACGCAAACATTTGCTTCACAACATAATCAAGACCAATGCATGGGACTACAGAAAGAATAACATGCTCATCATGTTTTATTTCATCTTGAGATACCCCTAAGGTTAAAGATTCAAGAGCGGACCAATATGACGTAAATTTACTTTCTTTTGAAATGTTGTTAATACCATTTCTAAGAAAATGAAATGCAGAACTTATTTTTTTTCTCGACTCCACAGTCGCGTTTTTAAATAAGACATCCATGGATTTTATGAAATGTGTAAATTCGTCCTTTGTTAATCTATCGGAGTTAACATTGATTTCATTATCAAAATGATTAATTATATTAACATCCTCTCCTTCTGTTTTGACACTGAACTTATTTTTTATTTCTATTTTCCCCTTGCCTATCATATATGCAATAACATCAAGTGATTCGACTAGTATCTGATCAGCTTTTATTCTAGCCGATAACTGTGTTATAGCTTTAGTCTCTATTTTTACTTGAATGTATTTTTTTCCTTTTTCAGTGTCGATAATTTTAAACTGACAATCATTGAATGCTATAGGTTGATCATTTCCAGATAAAAGGTCGTGTAATACATCATTTTCAAGAATGAACATCACTGTATGATTTGAGGGCTTTTGAGAAATTTTGCTTCGCCAAGATTGATAACGCTCGTCGAAACTCCCCTTGTCATTCTTCAATAAAATATTATTATACAATAAATAACACTCAGTTAATGGCATGCCCTTGGTTAAAAGAACGCTCATTAGGTTATTTATTTTGTTATATAGCTTCATTAACTCATCATCGCTAGGTGTCTCACTCTTATCTACAATGGATTTTATCTTATCTGCTGCCAGATCAACATAATCATTTTCAATGATTAATCTCAATTGTTTACATAAACTCTGAAATAGTTTCTTTTGCTTTTCGACGGGGCTTTTATTAGGATCTTTTATTAATCCTGGCTTCGTGAAAAGACTGGTAATTTTCATATTGAGGCTCAAAAAAATAGAGTCATTCAAAAGCTCGTCTTGAATTAAGATCTCCAAAAACTCACTTACTGCTCTTTCTCTTTTTTTCTCCCCTCCATATTTATTACCGAACTCATATAGGAAATCAATTTCTTGTAAAGAATTTAATACGTTATTAAATCCTACACGATCGGTATCTATACTATTTTTATGGCTCAAATTGGCCCAGCATTCAATAAAAAACAACTGCCTAACTGTCAGGCCGTCCCTATCCAAGCGGGTATCGATACGCATTCTTCTTGATTCCTAGCTAAAAAATATCTATAGTATGTTGATACTAACTTATTTTAATCGGTTGCTAAAACATAAAAGCCACTGATTCTGAAAAAAACGGCTCGGCCTTTTGTCAGTGGGGCATCCCGGAAAGGTGCAGAGCCAAACTTTTAGAAAATCGCACTAGTCGCGCTTTTCCCACTTAACATAAGATAAGCGCAGGTCTTCCCTGCGCTTTTTTAGTTCATGAATTTCGTCATTTCCCACAATGCATAACCAGACGTCCCAGCCTTGTGATGCGTCCATGTCACATCTTTATACCTGATAGAGATATGCTCCAATATCAGACCAGCCCCATCATCAATGATGTTAGGCATGACGAGATTGATATCTGATATGAGTCCATCATTGATCTGAATGGAGAAAAACTTCTCTTGCTTGGCATGTTGCGTCGTGCGGTAAAAGTCGAGCTGCACTTTGACCTTCTCTTGCTCGTTCAATGCCATTGCCAGTAACGGCGTTGACTTATCGATAGGTTTTACCAGGGTGATCGGATTATGGACTGCATGACCGTCATTGCTCATCATATGGTTAAAAGCCAAGATCATGATTTCATCCGTATGCCCTGCCTGATATCGGTTACCGATAGATTCTAATGTGGAGCAACCCTCAGAAATCAATCCCTGTGATTTACCTTCGATAGTCATGTATGCATAATTAGCCATATAAATTTCCTTTTCAATGGTTTTGCGCTTTGTATATTATCGTTAATGAACACTCAAGACCATTGATGCAATTATAATGATTAGGATAATATGGATATCAAAGAGCTCAGCGAATCGATTTTCTCATTCGTAAACTATGATGGACGCTCCCCATTGACTGAGAACGAAATAACCCTAATATACGAATTTAAGAAGCAGCTTCTTGGTAGTGAAGTTGAGCCTCGTAATGTTTTTGTTGAAAACCATTTAAAACACTACATAAATTAGGCTTTGGAGGTCAGTTAGCGATGGCAGGCAATTAACTCCCAGAAGCAGATGTTGATTAAGCGAATTATCTTAGTAAATAGAACTTGTTAGTAGTCTTACAATCAGATGGTATATCTTCATTTAGCTCGAAACGTCAATGTAATCACATGATATAAATGAAAATAATCAGCGCATTAAAAATCAATCACAAATAAAAACATTAGAGGTCTACATGCAGCAAGGTAGCACAATTTCATCTGTTTTTAAGACATCAAGAGATCTTCCCGAGAACTATGTCATAAGAAAAGATATTGACGATAAATTTATTGATGCACTAACTCAAGAGACACATGTTGTAATTTATGGTAGTTCAAAACAAGGTAAAACATCTTTAAGGAAAAAGAATCTTCTTCAAAATGATTATATCGACATTACCTGTTCTAACAATTGGAGATTGGAAGATATTCATGTCGCGATTTTAAAAAAAATTGGTTATCAAGTTTCAACATCACAGTCCAAAACATTAAAAGGAACAGCTAAAGTTAAAATAGGAATAAATATTCCTTTTATCAGCAAAACATCACTAGATGTAAATGGCGATACAGCAAAAACCATTAATAAAAAAAATATTGAACTAGATCCTGAAGATGTAAACGATATTATCACCTCCTTAGATGAAGTTAATTTTGATAAAATCATAGTCATTGAAGATTTTCATTATCTTCCAGAACAAACTCAAATTGATTTCTCAGTAGCATTAAAGGCTTTTCATGAGTCATCTAAACTTTGTTTCATAATAGTTGGTGTATGGCTGGAGGAAGATAAGCTTACAACATTCAATGGTGACTTAGCTGGAAGAATTGTTTCCATTAATGCTGATCGTTGGGAGAAAAATGATGTATATGAATTATTTAAGAATAGCGAAAGATTACTTAACATTAAATTTGATGATAAATTTAAATCAGATGTTGTTGAGAAGTGTAATGGAAGCATTTTTTTAGTTCAGCAGTTGTGTTTTCAGGCTTGTGAATTAGAACAAGTAAATAATACACAGAGGGAATCTAAAGTTATCGGTGCAAATTTTTGGTTCATCGCGCTTAAGCGTGAACCAATAGAAAACGGCGGTAAAAGTGGTTAGTTTTGTATTCGCCAAAACACTAACCGACCACTCAACCGCCGTCTGCCATGAATGCTAACCTCTCTTCCCTTTTCTGGGAAGGCTTTACCGTTGACTCCTTTTCCCATTCCTCATCTGATGCGCTGCTTATTACGCTTCGCCCAGACCCCCGTTTTGCACCCCAGTGCCGCCGGTGTGGCCGAAGAGACTGTGCCGTTCATGATGTCTCTGTACGTCAGGTTCGTGAGCGGGATTTGCTGCACTGGCGCGTCACCCTTCTGGTTCCTGTTCGTCGTCTTCGCTGCGCCTGCTGCGGTGTTGCCACCGAACGTATCTCCTGGTTGCCTGAGAGGCAGCGTTACACCTCTACATTATCCGTCTGGGTTGAGTCTCTTAGCCGTCTACTCCCCGTGAAGCACGTAGCACAGCTGACAGGCCTGCACTGGCACACCATCAAGAATATCGACCTCCGCCGTTTGCGTCGGGAATTGCAGGAGCCAGAGCGACATACACTTCGCCGCCTGATAATGGATGAGTTCGCCCTGTTTAAAGGCCATCGCTATGCCACTGTGGTCGTGGACGCTGATACGCAGCAGGTGCTGTGGGTCGGGAAAGGTCGCAGCCGCGCGGCCTTCCGCCCGTTCTTCACCTGGCTGGGACCGGAAGGCTGCGCGGCTATCGAGTCTGTCGCAATGGACATGAACACGGCGCTGGACCTTGAAGTCAGGGAGCAATGCCCACAGGCGGAAGTGGTCTATGATTTGTTCCACGTGGTGGCGAAGTTCGGTCGCGAGGTCATCGACAGGGGGCGGGTTGACCAGGCGAATCAGCTACGTGACAACGCGAAAGCCCGGAAGGTTATCAAGCGCAGCCGCTGGCTGTTGCTGCGTAACGCTGAAAATCTGCCAGCAGGTCATGATGTAAAGCTGGCAGAGTTGCTGGAGGCCAACCAGCCGCTGAACACCGTGTACGTGATGAAAACTGCGCTGAAAGAGCTGTGGTATGCGCCGGATAAGGAGGTGGCCCGGCATCGCTGGGATGAATGGTACAGGCAGTCTCAGGAGAGCGATATAAAAGCGCTGCAGCAGTTCGCAGATAAGCTCAAGGGCTACGTGAGCGGGATAATCGCCAGTGCTGAACATCGTCTGAATACGAGTGTGCTGGAGGGGATGAATAACAAAATCAAGGTACTAAAGCGAATGGCTTATGGATACCGGGATAACGACTACTTCTTCCTGAAAATTAAAGCAGCGTTCCCCGGTAAAGCGCGATGAACCAAAATTAAGACAGGCCTTGCGAAAATCCGTTGATCTTCAAGTAAAAATATCTATAAAACCTATTGTTTTTGAGTTTGACTCTAGCTCATCGAGAATTAAGATAGTTGATCGGCCATTTATATTATGGCGTTCATATCAAAACCTAGACGATTTATATGGTTATGCTGATTTATCTGATGATTTAAAAACCAATATAATAACCACTAAATATGGTAATGCATCCAATTAGTAGAACATGTGTTTTTCAATGAATGCCCCGATGACTTTTTCATGCAATTCTATCGAACGCGAGAAGCAGATTGTTTTACGGGCCAGACGTTTAATACGTGTCCTCAGTGTCAGGTTGTTACGCTCAATACGCTGAGTGAAGATTTTTCCTGTCAGATGCTTATCTTTCGGGAGTTCTCTGGCATAACTGCCCCAGTCATCGCTGGTTATTTATCATACCGATGTTAAACGGCGTCAGCAGAGCCAGAAGTTCACGGCAGGTGTTATCCGTGCGCGGTCCAAACGTGTAAGCCAGAACGCCACCTGTTTTGGTGTTGTATGCATACCAGAGCCAATGCTGCCGGGCTTTATTGCCGACAAAGCTCCATTGCTCATCAAGCTCACAGATAAGTGCTACATCGGCATGAGCGACCGGAGAGGAAGTTATTCGCTTCGGCGCGAGTTTTTTAACGTGCGAATGACGGTGTTAATACCGATTTTCAGTGTTCTGGCTGTATCACGAACGCCGGCGCCGTTGAATGCCATTTCGGTAATTTGTTTTTTGACACCGGGCTTACGCGCTTCATAGGTATAGGTGAGCAGAAACACGCGGTGACAGTCACGACAGCGAAACCGGTCACGACCTTTAGGGTTCTGTCCATGACGGTAAACCTGAACAGACTGACAGCGAGGACAATGAACATTAACGCTGGCCATGAGCAAACCTCAAAGCGGTCATTATATATCAATTCAACTAATTAGAGGCACCACCCTATTTTTTTATCCTTATGTGAGGATCATGCTGGATATACTATAAAAAATACGACCCAACCCCAAAATAATTCAGACAAAGAATTTTTTTTAAAAAAACCGGGCATAGATTATATACATCCAAAATTTCTGTCTGAATCAGAAAAAATAGCATGGGAATCGATGGGTATATCTTTTGTAGAGGAAGAGAATTTCCAGTATAGCTCATTCAATGATTTAGCATTGCAGATGTATGAAAGCCTTACATGCGTCAGAAACTTACAAAGCTCCATTTCGTCATTTGCCTTGGTATTTCATCCAATTTTATCGGCACCAAATAATGACGTTAGTTTCAGTGACCCAGATATGCCTTTTGATATTTTTTGCTCTATACCATCGATTCAAGAAGCGAATCGTTTAGAAAGATTCACAGAAAGTGTTATTCACGAAACTTTACATCTTCAACTAACTTGTATTGAAAAACACATTCCATTGTTTCACGAAGAGTATTTATCTAACCACTTTTATTCTCCGTGGAAAGGTGAAGGTAGAAATGAAAGAGGCCTACTTCATGCCATTTATGTTTTCTCAAACATCAGAAAATACTGGATTACAATGAACAACTCATCTGTGAAAAATAGTAATTTCATAGAAAGAAGAATAATTTCTATAACTAACGAATTAGAAAAATCTGAGCATATATTTACAAGCAAGGCCTTAACAAAGGAAGGCAGTAGACTCGCAACACTCTGTTTTTCTGACTTATAGTCAAGATAACATATTTAATTTAACCGACAATATGTTTATTCTTTATAGGAGCGCTATCTTATTGAGCAGTAGTAGTCGGTATGCTCGGCATAAAATTTATTTTTATAAAAACAATTAACAACAATCGATAAAGCAGAATATAAATTAGATGACAGCTATGTTTATAGCTGTCATCTAAAAATCAATAGTTATTCCAGTTATTCTCTAACCAAGCAATTACATTTTTATGGCTACGGACATCACCTGGTAGATTTTCTCTGATCATCTTTTCTACTTTAAGACCAATCGCCTTATTCTTTAAAGAGTGTTTCTCAGCAAATCTATTGATAAATGGAAGGACTTCATATCCTTCATGTCGGTTAAGCAATGTGCTATCTGGCTTTCCTGTCTTTTTCGGATCATCATTACCTAATGCTGTCCAACTATATGTATGCTTTAAATCTGATTGTGATAAAAGAGCCATTTCTCACCTCATTACATTATTTAATTGACGAAAATAGTAAATATATTTCACCGAGCCAAAACCCCCAATGAATTCAGCAACTGGGTATCTAACGTTTCAGTAGCTGGTAAAGGGAGACCTTTATTAATTCGATATGTTCTTATAGCAGATCGGGTTCCCGGCCCCATAACGCCATCAATGATGCCCTCATAATAGCCTTTATCAAACAAGGCAAATTGCACACGCATGATAAGCCTGCGTCTTTTTTCCTGATCGGAAGAGACACCATTCATGGAGGTATTGGTATTTTGGCTCGTTCTAGACCTTGAAGAACTTACAGAATTTCCGGTTTCAGGACGAAGCGCTCTCGTTGAAGGTGAAGATGCCGCTGGCGAAGACGGTGATGACGTCACTCCTGAGCCGCTACTCCCGGAAGATGAATCACTGCTGCGAGGGTAGTATGGTGTAGCACTACCACCATAATATCCACCACCGGATGAAGAACGGTGGGAGCTGTGCGAACTGTGGCTACGATGAGAGCTGTGGCTTCGGTGACCGGCAATATAAAAAGGCACTTCGGTATTGAGTGGTGCAAGCACAAGGTCGTGATCATTTAATGGAGAGTAGCCAAACTCTTCAATATTCATCGCTGCATCACTGGCCCACACAGAGTTATTGAGTGCTAAAAACCCAGGTAATAAAGCGGCTAACTTTAATCTTTTCATAGTATTGGTCTCGGCATTTGATGAAAACGGCCTTTTGATGAGGAGAAATAACCAGCACAGGATGATTTTTTACTGCATGAATCACACGCTTCTGGATAGTAGTTTTTCCAGTCAGAAATAGATTGTGTTGAATAATCCCATAAAGACTCAGGCAGGTGACACAGCGGATAATTGAATATCACCAACGGGATACCCGCTCTGTTGGCCGTGTCGGTAGCTAAGGACAGAGAGGTCGCATACGAATCGTGGCTGACAAAAATCTCATCCCAGTTCTTTCTTGCCCAGCCAATAGATTCCAATCCCATAATGGAGATCTGACTGATGTTAGAAAAAACCCTGCCAATATATTCCACCACGTCAGCAAGATCGTGGTAATTCGCCTTTGTTGGGATGATCCTTAATTCAATGTTGATACCTGAATTTCCAGCGTTAATTAAACCTTTAACAGTGTCCCTGAAAGCACCATCACTCCCCACTAAATAACTTCGCACATTGATGCTTCACTTCTCATCGTGCGAGGCCAGTGCTGACGGGATGCCGTCTTCAGCGAGTGTAGCGCTATTATGCAAAGCTATTTAGATGATCATGAATTTGCTGTCGTGAAGAATAAAGCGGGATCCCAAAGGTAATGTTCATTCTTTTGCTTCGTTCCCTCACCTTTTCAGCAAACCGAGCATCAGCAAACTGTCGACCATTGGTTAATACATGCAGAGAGGTATCAGGAGCATTATCAATAACGAAATCAAGAAACGAGAGAAATTCTTCGCCATATAGCAGCGGCTCACCACCACTGACCCCGACAAGCCCATTAAAGTTAAATGCCGCAATCGCAAGGGCAGACTGTGTAAGAAGCCAGTCATCATTGGGTGTTTTTGGTGGCTGAGAACAAAACAGGCATCGGTTATTACATCTTTCCGTCACAAGGACAGTATTATGATTTGCTCTGCGAGACAAAATCACTCTGAGCATATTGCCATTATTCACAACACCAATATCGCCATCTTCTACGGACTCGTATAGCTGATTACTGACGATAGAGCCTGCATAATAAGGGGCAGTCGCACCATCATCAAAAGAATGTTGGATCAGTAAATTTGGCAGAAAAAATTGTGGGTCAACGGGCTTCTTTTTGCACAGCCGATAGAAACCCATTTCAACCGTGTTTTTTGCCGTAAAACGGAAGATATCGTTTCTTAGCACCTCAGACATAAGCCCACCTTTTCAGCATCGTTGCGGTAGGCCCATCCTGAGCAATGGCATTCATCAGGAACCGAAACATTCCCTTATGATATTGGCAGAAGATGGAGCGGCTTCTGTCGCCTACCGGCTCTCCCTGAACACTGATATTCTGGCAAGGGTCAGCGCCGCAAAATGGCTGGTAAGCACAGGTATCACAACCCGGTAGAGCAAAATTGAACGATGAACTCAGGACTGACTGATAGTAGGGACTTTGAGAAAAAGACAATCCTGAAACAGCTCCGGCACTAAAATCAGCATCTGCATTCACCTTCTGAAGCATTCTGCTTTCGTCGCTGCCATAAACACGGCCATCATAGTTAAAGAGAATACAGTTCAATACGACGCCGCTGGGAGATTTCAGATCGGCATAGCCACTAAAACCCGGATTGAAAATCCGCTTTAAATGTATCGCGGCTGAGTGTTCAACCACAGCAGTACCTTTCTGGTTATGCCACAGAATTTCGTCAATTAACGCGGCGTAAAAGTCGAAATATTCCTGCATCGAGAAAGTGAAGCTTTCTTTATGGGCAAATCCGTAAGGGCTAACGGGTCTGACAAAGATATCCGTCAAGCCTAATCCCAGATGGGCATCAATGATTGAACCCGGATGTTGGATCAATGCCTTGGTAACGGTCGTGACTGTCGCCACGCGACCTGCGCCAAGCAGCTCCCGAACCGCCAGCATCCCCGCAACGGCTTTTGAATAGGATTTACCCTCGGCAAGGAGCCGGTTTTTATTATGGATATCCTCACCACCGTCCAGAGAAACGGAGAACGTGATATTGCGATCTTTAACCCAATCCATCATGGACGATTCAAGCAGTGAGAGCGTTGTGGCGATCACCATTTCAAAGCATTGCTGACCCAGCGTTCTCTCACACTCAGCGTATATTTCCTGGATCAGATCAAACCGGAGTAAAGGCTCCCCGCCCTGCACTTCTATTTTATAGGGAGGAGAAGACAGTTTTTTAATGGTCTGAACGATATCAGGGATAAGAAGCGGATCAAGATCGTAACCTTCAGCACCGATTGCCGCTCGGCTGACCTGACAATACTTGCAGGTATGATCGCACCGCAATGTTGGCACAATCATGAAAATCGGTCTGACAGCCAGATCGCTCATCAGCCGTTTAGCAAATCCTGAACTGAGTGAAGCAGAAGCCAGGTCTTCGGAAGCATCGTCGGCAATGAACAGCTTACTTTCCAGAATGTCACTAGACCGGAACTCCGGCGACCATTTATTGCAGGAAAGGCTTTCTAATTCATCGTTAGTGATGAAGTGATGAAAGCCAGCCAGATTGCTGATGAATACCCTGCCATCATTCAACCTGTCAAAGTTAAATGGCATTGGCTTCATTCAGTCAGCCTCGCATCAATGCTTCTCAGCACAGTGGAGATGATTGAAGCCCTGATATGTCCGGTATGGCTTTGATGAGCTTCGCGGAGCTTGTAATCATTCAGGAGGCGTTCAAATTCAAACTTGATGGTGTCATCAAAGGATTCAAAAGAGACGATCCAGTCATTGTCATCTGCCCCCAGTTGCCACCTTGTGTAAGCAGACATCCAATACAAACTATTTCTCACCACCCATTCAGAATGATTTGTTTTTTCTATAGTTTTTATAAACATTGCTGTCCTGTCTAATTAATAACAATTAAAAAAATTACAGACGTAAAATATTTTTATGCTAATGATTTTTAAAATACTGCTTATACGATATAGCTCTACTATTGAAAAAGATCCACCTGAGAGTTAAAAAATAATTAATCCAATAGTTTTATCCAAAAAAACGATAGCAAGATAATAATATTAATTTATTTTTATTTGACTCGTATCCAGTTGAGGACATGTTACATATCAGTGGATAGGTGATTGCTCAGGGCAAGGTGTTGTTCTACAGAGTCAGCGAAGCTAGACAGCCACAGTAAAAAAGATGTTGACCTACTTTGGGAAAGATTGGGCTGATTGTATCAGCATTTTCATGTTAAAAGTTAATCTATTACGCCCATTATTCTTCAATATTTTCTTTATGGAAAGAAAATTTATTTTTTTAATTTTTTGGCTAAAATATACAAGTTGCATACAAAAAATCATGATTTTTTATTTTGTTAAAATTGATAATTAATGGTAGCATGCTGTATGCGTGGAAGTGTTAAACGCTATCAGTAAAGCTGTGGGAAATTGAAGAGATTGCAGGCTTGCCGTAATAATTCTCGAATAGTAAACATAGTAATTTATTGGTTTTTCCAAGTCTTATATTCGGATAAAAGCACTCCTGCATACTGTATCGACAAAACTTAACATCTTATTATTTAAAGGAGAAGGACAATATGATAGGTTCATTTAAATCGCGAAAACCATCTGCAAAAATCATCAGAGTAGAGGCACTTGATGAAAATGGTCATCCATTTGTACCGCCATCATATGAGTATTGGGTTGTTGTTATGTCCTCTCCACCTGTTGTAAAATTCAGAGCTACTTCATTTGATGAGGCATTGGCGGAATTAGAAAATTTAGGTTATAGCTATACTTATTAGTTACTTGTTATTTTCACTATCCAAATATCCGGGGAAGTTTTTTAATTGTGACCCTTCATCTGGGATAAAAACATCCCCAATATTTTGATTTTGCCATTTATTGTAAAAAGGAGTGTATTTCTCCCTATTTGAATTCCAATGTTTAATACATATATTTAACGCATTATCTGCCTCTTTCTTTGCCTCATCAACTGACAGCCTAGTTAAACAAGCTATAAATGCATGGTTCCAAAATTCTTCGATAGTCATAAATTACCCTCGTACATTATATTAATATAAACTAGTGATACCAGTTAAAAAAGCATTGTCAATATCAAAATAAAAATTAACCATCAAAGATCTATTATTATTTTTTTAAATAATTATAAATAACAAAAGCAAGGGCTAACTCTCCGAAGCGCTACGCTGGCTTCTCCGAGTTCTCCCTTGTTTTTTCGCCCTTCGGTTGAAAAAAATTAAAAGCAAAATCAACACCATGCATTGACATTGTTAGCTTCTGTCATATAAGTAAGTCTAAGCATAAGGAATATGCTTTGATTTAATTATATGAAAAGGAGTTCATATGAGCACTGGTAATACTTTTAATAATATCCTTCGCTGCCACTGCATCAGTGTCAGATTAAATAATGAAGAGTTGTCGCTTCTGAATGAAAGACGTGGCAGTCATCGCAAAGGTGAATGGCTGCGTATGGCGTTTCTGCACAACCTCCCTGCCATTATCCCCCCTATTAATCTCGAAGCATGGAAAACCCTTGGTGAGATTTCACAGAAGCTGAACAGACTGGTCGCTCATCTGGATAGCAAGAGCAATGATAGTTCTCTCTCACAAACTGAACTCTTTGCAGTGAAGCGTCAGATCTCAGAGCTTCGCACAAATCTGATCACCGATAATATGTGGAGTGCTTCCCATGAAGGGAATGCAGAAAATCAAGCGAGGTAAAAACTTCGCTGGTGTTGTTCTCTACGCATTAAAGCCAGACTCTCACCATAAATGCACACCTTATGTCATTGGTGGGAACATGCTGGGAAATGAAGCCGGAGATCTGATCGCCGAATTCAATACCACCAAAACGCTTCGCCCGGATGTTACTAAACCCGTCTGGCATAATTCACTTCGGTTACCGAAAAGCGAAGCGCTGACAGATGCTCAGTGGTCAGAGATTGCTGATGATTACATGTCCCGAATGGGCTTCTCTGAAACGCATCTGAGATGCTATGTCCTTCATGATGACGAAGCAGGCCAGCACATCCACATTATTGCCAGCCGTATCGATCTCACCAATGGAAGCCTTTACTTGGGCAAAAATGAAAACCTCATCAGCACTCGTATCATTCAACAGCTTGAACGCGACTATTCACTAAGAACCAAAGGACCAGAATTGGTAGCATCACCATCCCCAGCTTCGCCCTTCCCTCCTTCGCTATCCAGAAAATCCCCGCCCCAGAAACCGATGGGCGCAACACCAAAACCTAAAAAGCTGTCACGTAACGAAGCGATGATGGAGAAGTATAGAGGAGAGCCATCACCCAAATCGGTAATCCAGGAAGCCTTGGAAGCATTACTTGCCGGTAAACCATCAACGACTGAATTTGTGACACAGCTTGTGGCACGAAACATAACGGTAGTCCCGAATATCGCTTCTACCGGAAAGATGAATGGATTTTCATTCGAATATGCTGGGATTGCTTTCAAAGCTTCGCAATTAGGTAAATGTTATTCCTGGTCTACCCTACAAGACAAGCTCGATTACCAGGCGGAACGCGATAATGCTTTCCTGTTTGAACTGAAAATGCCCTCAGTCAGTAAGGCATCGGTTAGCGAAGCTCTTGATATGACCATAGCTATAGATACCCCTGAAATCTTCAAAGCAGACGTTAACAGCCCCATCGAAACGCTTACCCTCAATAAGGAAGCCGGTCAGGGCAAATACGCTATCAATTATCCCAAAGCGCTTCTCTCTGATGCTGATGCTGATGCTGATGCTGATGCTGAAGAAGTGTATGCAACCGAAGCAGTAAAAGAAGCTGGTGTAGATGCTAAAGAAACGCATACAACCGAAGCAGCAAAAGAAGCTCACCACAGAAAACCCCTCTCTATGATTCAGACCGGCTTCAGATGGTTGGAAACCATTCCCTACCTCAACATCATCCTTGGCATGTTGAAAAAACTCAAAATCCCTATGCTCAAACGCCCCAGAAAACACAACACCATCACTGGCGTGAAGATGATAGAAATTACGGCAACACCAAAAACCACCATCCAAACTCCGCAAAAACCGCACCCATCATCATTCCAAATGTAGGGCTGAGAAGCCGTCCAGCAAGCCTTTCTTCATACAAAAAACACAAGATTAACGATCGATATAAACGATCTATATTTAATTTATGATAGCCTTTGACTATCGCAAGTAAACCATCGATCGTTATAAGCGATTTGCTTTGTTTGATCACAACTGTTCAAAATGTAGCTGTTCCTTTTCCCATAATAGACTGATTTAACTGGTCTATTTACTTATTCAACTAACGATATAGGCTCAGCAATGACAAACCTCGCCTCATTTTCAGTCTCTGACTGCTTCATACGAATATGACTTTCACATTGATTCGCTATTAAGGAAATTTGTATGAGCATTTTTGCTATGAAACGCTTCTGGATTGCAGTATCGCTCCCCGCACTTATCGCATTATTGATGGGAAAAAGTGGATTCGTTCTCACAGGGATTATCTGGCTTCCTGTCAGTGTTGGTCTGCTCATTTGGGCGTATTTCACGAACCGACGCGACAAAAAAGCGTTAGCCGTGCTTCAGCCTCAAAAAAAGAAAATTTCTCCACCTGAAAAAGTCAGTGGCTTCATGAAATTTATTAATTTTTTCAAAATGAAGCGTCTTTGGATCGCCCTTGCTCTGCCAATGTTTCTTTCGCACTTTGGCACGACTGAAGATCTAATCTCTATCGGATTTTTTTGGATCCCAATCTGCGCTATTTTATTTTTCACGGCATTAGGCTCTTACATTCTTAAATTAAGCAATCAAGCCACTGTCGATAATTTTAACGATGATAATGATGGTTGTTATAGTCATACGCTTCTTAATTCATCAATGAAGCTCGATAGCAACAAAAGACTCATTTTCCTCAAAGATGGGAATAATGAAAAGATCTACTCATTTGATGATCTTAAAGAATGGAAATATAACATCAGTCATGGGGTTGAAATTGAAGATGCAGGTTTAAGCATTACTGCTAAAAATATTAATAATGTTCGCATGGCAAAAAACCGAAATGAGACAGGTTTTTTTATTAGTGTAAGAGATATTCAAAATCCAGAATGGCACATCAGATTTTTCCCTAAGGAAGGCTCTTTTAAATCTCAGATTGGGTTCAATGACCTGCGTAAACAAATGAACCAGTGGATGGAAGTGTTCGATCAGGTTGTCAATGAAAATTAAGGTTAAAAACCCATGAAAAAAATCATCATCGTATTGGTATCACTCACTCTCTCTGGATGTTATTCCTTCGGTAATCAGACTCTGAAAAATGTAACGCAGGAAGACGTAAAAGCTAAAATTGTAAAAGGAAAAACCACCAAGGCAGAAGTATTAACCGCCTTTGGTGAGCCGGATAAACGTATCGCCTCAGATGATGAGGAGAAATGGTCTTATTCAATGCATAACTACCGCAGTAAACCAACATCATATATTCCGATTGTAGGAATACTGACTGGCGGAACGGATATTGAAGAAAAATCAATTCTCATCACGTTTAAAGGTGAGAAAGTCAGTTCGTATGAATTCACTGCCGGTGCCAGTGAAATGAAAAGCGGTGTGTTTTAAATAAAATACTGCCACATCAGGGAAAGCATCAGCCCGTAGCGTCGAAACTACGGGCTTTTTCATCACATCCTACAACCACTTCTCTTAACGCTCATTGAGGCTCTTATCAGCCTGTTGGCGTCATACTTCTTTTTCTCATGCACGTAGATTCGCTCGGTTCTTCCACCGTTGTTGATGATGAAACTGATGATGGAAAGAAAGACTTTATTCAGACGAGCTTTATCAATCAAATCATCACTGATTTTCTCGATATGGCAGTAGTAAGAGAGAAGCAAAAAGCTTAGCACCACTTCTCTGTTTGAGAATGTCAGATTTTCTATGTCCTGCTGATATTTAATATAAAATCCGGCACAAAAAAGATAAGACTGCTCGGTGATTTCCGCTTCTGAAAAGCCCGATTCATCGAGCTTATCAACAAACCTGTCCAGCAACAGCAGATACCTTTCCATTAAACTCATATTTATTTTTTTCATAACTATGCATCCTTGCATTTAAATTATTAATATTGTCATCCTGACAACGTATCAATATCACCATTAAATTAAAAATCAAGCACCCGTAAAAATATATTTACGCTACCTGCTTTCGTTTATAGTCACTTTTTTTCAGGTAACGGTTCATTAAGTTGGTGCGATTTCACCCCATATTTATTGGCGTTATACTGCCACAGGGAAAACTGCTCTTTATAACGGTTGTTTTGCTGCTCAAGCATTGCCATCTCGTTTTCAATATGTCGTATTCTCTGTGCTGCAATTTTCAGGCTGGCGGGTTTCTTTGGTTCAACGCGGCTTGTCTGTATCATTTTCTTTTTCATTAAATAGGCAGTCACGATATCTTTATGCATATTCAATGACTGACGACTGGGTTTCTTTCCGATAAATTTTTCAACTTCGATACAAAGCGCTTCCCATGTTAATTTTCCTTGCCAGCCCTGAAGCGTTTTTTTAATGACTGTGATATCTGATGATGTTAAATGTTTTGCCATACGGCCTCCTGATGATTAATTTTTATAAGATATTTTCATTTTTTGCTCTGCATTTTCTCTAAAACAGATAATACGGCTTCGTGGTGAGCCACCCATTTATCCGCACCAAAATACGCGTCTTTCACTGCCTTTTTCGCCATCCGAAGGTGCTGACGGATTTTTTTGACAGGCTCATGCCCGTTCATTCCTCCTGCCCAGCCGTAATGCAACGTGCTGGCTAATTTCTTGCAGGGGAGCATCAGGTAGTCATGAACACAATAACCGTTGGGGGTGACGTGAACCGCACCGTGATCCGGCTCTTCTGTGATAACCGGAATACTGACAGGCAGAGCATAACCATGAGCCCCCAGCTTCAGCGCTTTGATTTTCTCGTGCATCTCTTCCTGAGAGACATGATTATAGGCACGGTTCTGCATGACACTGACTCTGCCTGACCATTTGGCGATCTCCATTTCTGAAAGTTCCCCCTGATGCGCCAGCGTGTTGAGAAGGTGCCTCGGCTGATGGGAGCGCAGAAATAAGGGGTTCCCCTCATCATCGGTATAACCATGACGTGCAAAGATATTCTTCACCGTGCCGGAAGGTCTCATCTTTGCAATATCAGAGGCAAAGAAATGATACGCTGGCCTGCAAATCTGAACGTCCCGCGTCTCCCTTTTCTCACAGCCCTGATATTTGTTCAGCAGACACAGCGCATTGCTATATCGCACAGACTTTTCTTTATCAAACCAGGGAAAATCCGCAGGCAGACACGGCATCACCTTCTCGTTTACAGAGCGTGCAGCAGTCTTAGGTTTTGCTGAACATGTTTGATTTTCTGCCCGTTTCGCTATTGAACGGGCGTTTTCCGACAGAAGACGTAACCGGCTGACCGCTTTTCTGGCAACCGGCACCATAACATCAGGCACCCACTTGATAGTGGCCCCATAGCCCTTGACGGCATGAAAGCGAAGCCCGTAACGCTCCACGCCATTTTTATCTTTCCGGGTGATCTCACAGTCTGCCGGTAATGCCAGAATTTCTGAAATACGGTTTGGTGCGCACATCAGCAAAGCAAAGACCGAGGTGGTAAACAAATCCCGCTCACTGAGTTCATCATCCGGTCGTGAAAAAATTTCAGCGATAGCGAGTAAAGCCCGTTCGTCCGGTAATTTATGCTTTCTGTCCGGATCTTCTTTCTCAGGCAGGTAATGATTTTTGAAATCGGGTTTAGCCGGATTGCACCAGCGAAAAAAACCACAGCTAACGAAGCGGTGGGTCGTAAGAAACTGCGCCAGTTTTTCAAGCTGTGCGCCACACTGGTATAACACATTATCTTTATAATACTGTCTGGCGGTCTGCATCGCTTCATCCAGCACCAGAACCGACGTGTTATAGATATGGGCATTCCGGCAAACCTGCAACAGCGCTTTTTCCAGACACCTCAGTGCCATGAGTGCCGCACCGTGACTTTTGACCGGGCGTAACGCCTGCTGGTAACGGATATAGCTTTTGGCAAAAGAAATGAAATCGCTGTCCATGGCACATTCATTGCTGACTGCGCCTCTCCCCGTCCCCAGCTTGCAAAACGTTGCAATGCCTTTCCAGACAGGTGAATGCCAGTTTAAATCCGCACCAAATACGGTCAGCTTATCCCGGCAAAAAGCAATAAAATCACCGGTATTCTTTTCCGCACTCAACCCGGCCTGAGATTTGAATACGGTCACGTTACCCATGCGCCACCTCGTCATTATTCTGGTGAGTGAAAGGTCTGAAATAAAGGCACTGATGACACGGAATGGCTGTCGCACAGGATGAACAGCTTTTTACTTTCGGCTTTTCTTTCCCAAGAAAAACATCGGCAATAAAGGATAATTTGTCAGAAACAGCATCGTTAATCCTGACGACACTATCCGGTAAATTTTCAACATAAATCCCGGCACAGGCCGTGGAAGAGTGATCTAACAACTCTGCAATGTATTGCACATCATACCCGTCACGCGCCATCCTGGTGCCAAGGGTATAACGGAGTCGTTGGGGACTTATTTTCATGATTTCACCGGTTCTTTCAGAGATGACCTGCTCGGTATTAACCACGCTGATCAGTGCATCATTAACCCCGTTTCGGGAAGCATGAAGTCTGTCCGACGCCAGTAACGCCGTCATATTCTGACCTTCGCTCAGACGACATTGCGACTCACACAGAAAAACAGGCACATCCTCTTTTTCTGCCGGTTGAAGCGCCCTGCCGATAGCCTTCTCAATCCGGCTTACCGACGCCTCTGCCTGTTGCCTGACAATATCAAACAGATATTTATCAACGTTCAGGAGCCTGAAGGTCCTCCTGAATCCGCCCCCCTGTTTGATCCTGGGGAAGTTGATGAAATAGCCGGAATCACTATTATTCTCTTCTTTTATGTCCTGATATTTTAATGAGGTGATTTGCAAGGGTCGTCTTCCGGTCAGGCTGACCAGCAATGCCATTGCAGACTCAGACAGCGTGATCCTGCCGTTTTTCCCGGCATGGTGGATCGCCCTGTTTAATCCCTTATGCTCCATATCTGTTAAGGGGCCCCTTTCAGGCTGACGAATCCCCAGAAAACAAGACAGGCATAGAGTTTTATGATCTACTGATTTTCGCCAAAAAATTCAATGAGATCACCCTATGCCTGTCCGTAAAGTATGCCAGACTTTTTTCCATAACGCTTTAGCTTCAACGCATCAATACCGACAAAATGCGCTCATTGACTCAACCACTGCGTTGATAAACGGTGCGACGCTTTCGCTCACCAGTATCGGGCGCCATTTGCCCGGTGCGGCTCGTGTGAAAGATAAAATAAAACGGGTTGACCGCCTTTTGGGAAATTCTGCGCTTTATAACGATATTCCGAAAATATTTAATCAGATTACGTCCATGATGACCAAAAACATGCCGTGGTGTGCTATTGCCGTTGACTGGAGTGGCTATCCCTCTCAGGAATTTCATGTCCTGCGTGCCAGCCTTGTCTGTGATGGTCGTGCTATCCCCTTGATAAGCCAGATTGTTCCGTCGAAAAAGCAAAACAATGTTCTGATACAGAATGCCTTTCTTGACGCGCTTGCCAGTGCCATCGCTCCGCAAACGAAAGTCATCATCATCACCGACGCGGGCTTCCAGAGTGAATGGTTTCGGCGTATCAAATCACTGGGGTGGGACTTTATTGGCCGCATCCGGGGAAACGTAAAATTTTGCCTTCATCATGACAAAGAAAACTGGCTGAGCGTGAAAGACTGCAAGGAAACGGCATCTGCGGAATATCTGGGAATAGGTACGCTGGCGCGTTCAAAAAAAGCGCAATGCAACGGATATTTTTATCTTTATAAAAAAACGCCGAAAGGCCGAAAAAGCCAACGTCGCAAAGGGAAACCGAGCCATCCCACAACAGAAAAAGAGCAACGAGCCTCAGCCAAAGAGCCGTGGCTGATATTTACCAGCACAGAGGAATTTAAGCCCCGTGAAATCATGAAGCTCTACAGCAGACGCATGCAGATTGAACAAAACTTTCGGGATGAAAAGAGTGAGAGATTTGGCTTTGGCTTACGCGCCTGTGGAAGCAAAACAGGTGAGCGGCTTTGGGTGCTGAGTCTGCTGGCGACACTGGCATCCATTGTACTCTGGTTATTAGGATATCATTTTGAAAATAAAGGACTTCATCTTCATTATCAAGCGAACAGCCTTAAAAGTCGAAGAGTGATATCGTTTTTGACACTGGCGGAAAATGTACTGCGGCATTCACCGCGAATAATCGGGCGGGTGAAACTGGAGAGTATTTTAGCCCAACTCACCAGCACCTACCGAAGCATGGTGCTGGTTTATTAGCGATGATTTTGTGGGGATCCCTCAGCCCATAAGGGCCACCTATTAAAGTGAATTAGCAATTACATGATAATATAAACTTTTCTTATTCCCTCCTCCATTCTCATTAAATCGATCCCAATAAACAGAAAAACCAGATTCAGTTACATTATAAGGTCTTACCGTATAGGCATTTGGACCCGAATATCCGCCGAAGTCATTTGCTAAAATGAAAATCACCCCGTTAGTTTTTACAGGAAAAGAAATGGTTTGATTCGTTCCTGTAATAACATCTACTCTCGCAAAAATTTCTATCACTCGATCTGAGTATTTTCTCCAATAGAATCCTGAACCAGAACCAGTTTCAATGATTTCCCGCAAACCAAGGTTTGCGGGAGTTAAAGTAATATCCGCCGAACCATCAAATACCACACCGTTGATTTTACGCGGTGTGGCTAATTTTGTAGCTGCAACAGCAGTTCCTGCGACAGGTAGCGCTCCAATGTCAGCAGGAGTCGGTTTATTTTTTGAGCTATAAACTCGAGCCCCTTTTTCTGAAAGAATGCCTTCAACCTCAACATTCTGGGACATTTGAACGTCACCTGACTCAAGGTGAATTCGAAATGGTCTCAGGGCATTGTAATTGCCATATGGATCTCCCTTATTTGTTAGCAGGGTATAAAAAGCCGCACCATCATTACGCATATAAACGCCATAATCACCGTAACTGATGCGATAATTATCAGGCTTAGCGGATGTGAGTTCCCCAGTTAATGTACCGCCGGAAAATGGTATCGCCCCCACATCTGCAGCAGTAGGCAAGTTGCGCGTATTATAATCCCGCCGCCAGCCTGGGGAATAATTATCACCATGATTAATATAGGTAAACTGCGCATTGGGTATTGCCCCAGCGGCAGTCACTGTAGAAGGCGTAGTGATACGAATAGTCATCGCCGCTTCTGTTCCAAACACTTCAATAACCGCGCCAGCCAATTGAATATTACCGACGCCCGTATCGGTAATAATTTTATTCCCTGCGTAATACCATCCACCTTTACAAACCCAATAGGGATGGTTGAATGCCTCCTGACTCTTCAACCAAGCAATAAAATCAGAAGTTTTCCACGCACCATTATCACCGCCAATGTTTATCGCTCCGTGAAAAGCACGGGCAGCGCCAATATTTTTAATAAACAGATTCTTATCCGCAATATCCGCACCGTTCTGATCTTTTGCCAGTTTTCCCGCTAATGCATTCAACACCGTCGTTGAGAACTTCGGATCGTTGCCCAATGCATTGGCCAGTTCCTGTAAGGTATCCAATGCTGCTGGGGAACCATTCACCAACGCGGTAACAGCCGCTTTAACAAATGCGGTTGTCGCAACTTGTGTATCATTCGATGTTTGTGCCGCCGTTGGTGCCGTCGGCTTACCCGTCAATACTGGGCTCGCTTTTGGTGCATATTGCGTATGTGGATCAGCCGCTGCATTGTGTGCATTCAGTTTATTCGCAGCCTCGGCTTTTACATCAGCGATAGCATCCAGCACCGTCGCCGAAAAATTCGGATCGTTACCAATCGCCTTCGCTAATTCCTGCAATGTATCCAGTGCCGCTGGCGCACCATTCACCAACGCCGCAGCAACAGATTTCACAAACGCCGTCGTTGCCACTTGCTGACTATTACTATCCGTTGCAGGCGTTGGCGCTTTTGGCGTGCCGGTAAAGGTTGGGTTCTCCTTCGGCGCATATTGCGTATGCGGATCGGCGGCGGCGGCGTGTATCGCCAGATCGCTGCCCGTTTTTTCCTGCTCTTTTTTCAAATAGCGGGTACGACTGGCCAATTCTTTAGCCTGTCGGTTTGAGACGCCGTCCGGTCCACCCACGACCGGATCCGACGTTTCGATTTGGTAAATGCCGTCAACCCATTGCGGGTTCTCTGACAAATTCGCCATGTTCAAGCGCTCCCATGATTGTAGTTACTGTCGTATGTCGCCGTCCGGTTGTAGCGGATAGGCACTTCCCAATATTCGATGCTGGCCAGGTGACACCGTGCTGGGGCAAACATCCCAATGGCATTGCGTAACATTCTGGCCTGATCGTTGGTGATCGGTTGTTTTAGCAGCACGCGATAGACCGCCCACGCCGCTTTGTCGCCGTGTACATAAAGGTTGTTGTAGGTGGTTTCCCCGTCGTAACTCAGGCGACCGATGTTCTCAATCAGCGTGCTCTCGCCGAAGCCGAAACGGCGGATGATCTCTTTAATGCTCCACGGCGTTCCTTTGCTGCGATGCAGATCGATAGCGGCCTTGATCAACGCACGTTTGGAATCATCCGATTCCGCCAGTTCCCATCCGTCGCCAAACAGCGAGAACTGTTCGGCTAGCCAAGGCAATGCGCTGCTATCGGCAATATCGATCAGATAAACCAGTAAGGTATTCAGATCGATGTCATCGAAGCGGTCGGCTAACTCCGCCAGCGAGCGAAAGCGGGCGTCGGCAGCAAGAGGCGGTGGCAGCAGTCGTAGTGAATCAGCCATTCGACACCCCGACGACGCTGACATTGATGCCCGTGCAGTTCGCCCATTCGCTGTCATCAAGCACCATCAATGACGGTGAAACGAGTTCCACCTGATACACGCCGGGAATGGAAAGCGTGGCGATAATCTGGCTCGGAACAATATCGCGCCCCAATGTGGCGGTACGGGTTTCAACCCAGGCTTGCACGGCTTTCTCCGCCGCAGCCTGAACGACACTAGCCTGTTCACCGTTGAACAGCGTCAATTTGGCATTGATGGCGTAATCCACCTGCGTGGGGGATTTAGCGGAGACAAAATCCGTCAGCGGGCGCACCTGCTCGTCGGAGCAAAAGCTTTCCACCAGCGAGAGCAGGCTGCTGTCCGGCAGACCAGTGCTGAGCAACGGGTACAGCACCACCTCACCCGGTTCCGGTGACATCACCGCGACATCAACAATGTTTTGGTGCGCCCGCATCGCATGGAAGCGATACGCCAGTTTCGATCCCGCGGTGCTAAACGACTCCGGCGCCAGTTGAACGCGTTCCCGCAGGCGATCGTCATCCTCTTCCGCAGACCCACCGCTGCTTTTGGTGATATTGACGACACGTAAATCGCTGTCGCCAATCTCATCCAGCAGCGTACTGATCTGGGCTGGCAGCCAGTCATTGCCCACTTCGCCACTTTCGGTACAGGTCGCCATTACAGTGACGCCGCTGCCGTTCACTCTCAGTAGCGCATCGCTGTCGGTGGAGAACATTACGCTGTCCGATGCGCTAACGCGGGTGCCTGCTGGAATCAGCAAATCGCTGACTAACGGCGCTTCGGGGGTAAAACGCAGCTCTGCACGCGCCGGCTGCGCCGCCAAACGGGAGACGCCGACCAGTTCTGCCAGATAATCCAGCATCGGCGCACGAGCAAACGCGACCAGGTTCTGCTTGGCGGCTTCCTGGACCGCGCTACGCAATAAAGTTTCCCGGTAAGCAAAGAGGTTGATCAGCAGGCGTTCGGCCTGCGCTGGATAGAGTGTTTTCCCTGAGTCAGCTTCATATTTCGCGATCATTTCGGCGGTAATCTTCGCCGCGTCGCGTTCAATAAAATTGGGTTCTGTCAGCGCCATAACAACTCCGTGGTCTGTGTCGCGCCGTTAGCGGTTTTCCAGCTAACGTGCAGCGTCAGGTGAGCCCCATTCACAGAAGGTTTAACCGCCAGTAACTGGCAGCGAGGTTCCCATCGTTTGATCGCTTCTACCGATTCCCTGACGACATGCGGGATCGCACGATCGATCGGATAATCGAGATACAGATGTAGATTGCTACCAAAGTCAGGCCGATGTGGGTCGCTGCCGCAGGGTGTCCGCAGGATGATGTGAATCGCCTGCATGATATCTGCCGTTCCTTCGACGATTTCGCCAGAACGTTGCAGCGCCGGTTGCCAAAAAACAGATTGAGTTTTCATAGGGGGCTATTGTCGCCCCCGGTGAGAGGAAGGAATTGTAAAACGGTTTAGAAAAATACTAGTGCGAGTGATGGTTGGAGTTGCCACCCGCGTCCATCACACTGCCGCTGGCGCTGACGTTGCCGGAGATATTGACATCACCACTGAGGCTGGCACCGCCGGAACCGGACATCCCGCTCTCGTAGGTGAGCTGTCCTTGTACCAGCAGCTTACCCGTCACCGTCGTCTCTGGCGCATTGATAGTGACTTTCTGAGCGTTAACCACCACGTCAGTGCCACTGCTAATTGCAATATGCTGCACGCCGCCGTTGATCGTTAACGTATGCGTTCGGCGATCGTATTCAATGTGCGCGCCGTCAGCGAACGTTACCGCCCTTTTGTCCTTATCTGCCAGCGTTGGCACATCAACAGCGGAGTAAATCGCACCCAGAACCAGACCATCTTCGCCGTTGCCGTCCAGCAGAACTTCGACCTGTTCGCCAATATCTGGCAACCAGTAATCCTTATTGTTCTGCGTATTGCGCTGTAATACCGGTAGCCAGGCCGTTCGCAGATTGTCGCACTCAGGTAAACGGACGCGCACCATAACGCGAACCTCATCCAGCGCACTGATCGTGCCAATTCGACGAGATAAACTCATAACCCCACATCCTTTTTACTCTTAACCGTTTGTGTTGTCTGGCTGCCATCAGGATGGTAAGTCACCAGCGTTTTTCCGCTGTCCGACTTACGCTTGCCTGCCGTAATCGGTCCGCGCGTCACACCGATCTCGGAGGTATAACCACTACCCCGTTCCAGAACATGGCGAGCCGATTCGATCAACCACTGACCAGAAAGCTGGCCGAACGACACCAGTTCAACTTTATTCCCCGCCGCCAACTGTGGGCTGCCCATCAGCGTCATCGATCCCGTTTGCTGCTTTTCGTTATGCGCATCCAATGCGGCATCCGTTTTCATCCGCACGCCAGAGGCATCCGCCGCGCGGGCATTAACTTTCAGCGTATCCGCGCTGGTCTCGGCGCCAGCAGACTTCATTTCGCTTTTCACGCCTCCGTCAGCTTCATAAACCATCAGTTTCTTTTCACTCCCTTTCTGATATTTCGTCTTGGCGTTTTTATAGACGTGGCTGATGGTGTCGCGCAGTGAAAAACGCGCGACATCCGTTGGCTTGATTTGTCGAACAGGCGCCTGGCTGCGCAGCGTTGCCAGATGGGAAAAAATCAGTTGGTCGCTGACCACTTTCACAACATAGCCATATTCGCTGGCGAGCCGCTTTAGAAAAGCGACATCAGTTTCCGCATATTGCGTAACACGATCGATCTTGATGATTTGAATCTTGCCTACCAGCATCAACTGATGCTTTTTCGCGATGCGTGTCGCAATGGCAGCTAGCGTCGTATCTTCAAAACCGCGGTTTGACTTGGTTCGCAATGCACGGTTGACCGATGTCGCGACGCCGCGAATCATCACTTCGCTGGGCGGTGCGCTAACCTCAATTTCATCTATCGAGAACGTGCCGCAGTTAAACAGCGTTTCACCGCGATAGCCTAGCTTGAGCGATAACGTATCGCCCGTACCGGGATACCACTTATCCATCCAGCGGCCGTCGGTATCGTCGAGCCTGACCTCGATCGAATCCGACTCATTCTTGATGCTGTCGGTATACGTCACGCTGGTGACATACGGCGCGATATCATTGGTAATGTCTTTCTGCTGATACCACAGGGTGAACGCGGGTTGCAGCACGTCCGACACGGCGGGCGAGAGCAAGGTTAATTCTTCCGTTAACGCAGCCATGGTGGGGTGTCCTCCGCGTTGCTGGCTTCTGCCTGTTCAATAATCGGAATCAGCACCACCAAGCCTGATGGCAACAGCGGCACAATCGGAATATGCGGGTTCGCGGCAATAATCCGCGGATAGCCGAGCGGATCGCCGTAATACCGATAGGACAAGGTATCCCAGCGTTCGCCTTGTGTAGTGATATGTTCAAGGTGCATATGCTTCAACCCTCTTCACGATTTCCGCCGTCAGTTTGCTCAGCGCAGGTTCCGCGCCTTTAAACGTGTCGCTAGCTGCATCAACATGTTTACTGATGGCTTCCACCCTTTCGATGACGTTTTTACTGTCGACGCCCTGCAACAAGTCGGCAACTTGCCTGACCTGTTTCAGCACATCATTCGCCGCTTTATTCACCGCCGTAATTTCAGGCATCATCTTCTCTACCTGAACCGCGGCATCAGAAATGGCTTCTGCCGTTTTTTTAAACGCAGGCTCCACCTCACTTAACGGCGTCAATACATTTCCGACTTGCGTTAACAGCCCGGGAACTTGCAACAGCGCCGTTTCGGGATTTTTCTTCATCCGCTTGACAATCTGCACCGTGGTTTTCGCCGCTTTAAAGGCAGACTGCGCCTTCTTGGCATACGTAACGGCCGTACGTAACGAGGTCGCAAAGTCGTTCACTTTCTCAACAGCCTTGGTGATTGCACTGACGTTAGGAACAGGCGTCTGTATCGCCGGCGGCTTGAGCGGATTCTTCGGATCGCCAATGTATTCGCGCAGCGTCAGCTCAGCATTCATAGCCAATACGTTGCCCTTCGCGTCGGTATGCTGGCTGGTCGAGGTCAGTGCAGTAATCACAAACCAGCCGCGATAGTCCCCATTACCGAAGACCAGCGCCATCGCCTGATGCGCTCGCATCGCTTCATTCAACCGCTTCAGTTCCACATCCGGCGTGCAATATTGCTGGTGAAACACCAGGCTAATACGAATTTCGTCCAGCTTCGCGCCGATGAATTGCAGACCGGGTTTACCTTCAATACGGCTATGCTCGGCGTAATCTGCCCCGAATGACGTATTAAAGCCGTCCCAATAGGCGGTTACTTTAAATTCAATATCTCCTAATACCGCAAACATCAGGCATACCCCCTGCGCTCACGCTGAGTGAGCAGCTTGTTCAACATATTTTCCAGTTCATTCATGCTAAGCGTCAGCGTCTTCGTCATTTCAGGCGTTGGCGCAGCCTTCTGGCCGTTGAGATAAATGGTGGGTGAGAAAGCAACCTGAACACGTTCGGAAGGGGCTGCGCTGACTAACTTACCTTTCGCGCCACCGACAGATGATGTCATTGCAACCCGCTGTTGCGGGGTTGGCATTGTGTCCTCAGTCTTAGGTGATTCAACATGCTGCGTCGGCTGTAGCGACAATGCAGATACTTGAGTGGGTTGCAGAACGGGTGGAGTCATAACACTGGCAGCCACAGATTGACCGCTGGCTTCTACAGACACTTTCTTCGAGCCGATACCCAGAAAGTCTTTAACGCTATCGGGAATAAACTCATCGATCGTTTTCAGGACATTTTTTAGCTCAGGGAAATAACTGACCAGCCCCTTAACCAGGGAATCAATAATCACGCCACCGAGCTCACTGAGGCTGCCGGGAAGCTGAATCCCCAGTTCGCTAACAGTATCAGCAAAGATGGAATACAGCACACCGTAGGGTGACCAATCGAGCAGTAAAGCGGTAATACCTACTACGCCACCGGATACCGCATCACTGAGCGCTTCCAGACCCGCATCGAAAGCATTGCCAATTTTTGAACCGAGATCTTTGAAAAATGCAGCGATTGGATCAAAGTAGTAGTAAATCAAAGCAACTGCCCCCACAATCGCGGTAATTATCCAGCCAATTGGTGTTGTCAGCAGCAAACGCCCCAGCACCAATATTGCTCGGCCTGCCATCATCAAGCCGCTGCGTAACACACCGCCAAGCATGCGCCCTAATGTTCCGGCTCCGCCAACCAGCCAGTTCAGCGCCGCTCCCACACCTTGTAATACGCCCGTCGTTCTTAATCCCGCATTGAACAATTGCCAACCGCGCTGAACTTGCAAAATACCGCCCCAAACGCTCTGCAAAGGCGATAACAGCGTGGTCATCCCCAACTTCGCCCCGCTCAATGCCATTCTGAACGCGAAGAAACCGGCAACGGCCATCACGATCCCGCGAACCAGTTCAGCGTTCGCTGCCGTCCAGGTCACCAATTGATCCAAAATAGGAATCAGTATGTCGCTCAAGGAAACCAATACCGGCGTCAGTGCTTCTCCCACATTGAGCGCAATGTTCATCACTGACGTTGTCATTTGATTCCAGCGCGCGGTCAATGTGTCATTCTGTCGGGCGAAGTCGAGACCCAGCGTTTGCGTGGCCGCCGGGCTATTCATCCGCTGCTGGTTTGCTTGATAGCTCTGCCAATTCTGTTTCATCGACATCGCATGATTGAGCGCTTCTGGTGTTCGGAACACCTCCTGCAAGCCGTAACGCTGCATTAAGCTTTGCTGTGCGTCCACGTTACCCGCCGCCATGTCCCAGCGTTTCTGGAATTGACTGCCTTTGCTGTCGATCAACTGATTGCCAATCAGAACCGCTGCGTCGTACTGTGAATATCCATCTTTCATATGGCTTTTCAGCAACGCGTTGTAATTCACGCCCGCTTTGCCGTAACTGTCAGCAATGTCGGTTCGCCCCACGGCATTCATAAAGCTCTCCAGCCGGGCAGCCGTGTTCGCTTCCGTATCCGTGCCTTTTGTCGCACTCAGACTGGAAACTAACTGACTCAGCGCCTGATTGCCTGTCGCCCCCATCGCCGTAAATCCTGGAGCCAGCGCCGTCGCGTATTGCGCCATCGACGCCATGGAAAACCCTTGCTTAGTCCCCGCCAGCATGCGGGAGAAGGATTCCTCCAGCGCTTTCGCTCCTTTCAGGTTAAACACGCCATCCAATGTGGCCGAAAGCGCGGTAAGATCGGACAGCGCCGCGCCAGAGGCCGTTGACGTTTTCCCCAGCACCTCGGCTACATCCGTTACCTGCTCTTTTGACATACCGCGAGCAAGCAGCTGTCCGGTACTGCTAAGCAGCGCATCCGGCGTTTGGTTTACGCGTTGAGAAGATTGACGTAGCTTCTGCCCCATCAACTTTTCCTGCTCGCTCGATATCCCATGAGCAACGCTGATGTCGCGCAACTGCGCCTCGAACGACGCATAGCGTGTAACCGACGCCACAATTGGCTTCATGACAGAACCGAACTGTTCGCGCTTAGTCTTAAAGTCACTAGCGAGTTCACTTCGACGGCTACGTAGCGTTTCCTGACGTGACTGGCTACTCTCCAGCCGTTCCTGATTGGTTACCAATTTACTTAATGACTGGCTCAGTCGGGATGTCACTTGTGTGCTGCGCAAACTGACATTGCCAAAACGTTCTAGCGACTGATTAAACAGACGCTGCCACTCCTCAGCTTGTTTGAGTTTATCGCTAAGTGGCTGCAGGGATTTTTTTGTGTCATCCAGCGTGGCGCCAAACGCCCTGCCCAGCATGACACCGTTTAAAAGCATATCCACGGTTCACTCTCATTTAGAAAAACCCCTTACGGGGCGGATCGGAGACGGCGGCTTGCGCCGCTCCAGCTTGGTTTCCCCATCACAAACCGGGGATAAAACGAGGAAAAGGGCGGTAATCAGCAGGAGAAGAAGACAGGTGGTGAGGGAGTAAAACGGCCAGCGTCCTATCGCTGGCCGGGTTAGGGTGGATGGTGGACTCAGTAATCATGTCAGTTATCAGTCTTCCTCACCGTTCTCACGTTTTATCTGTTCGCTGGCTTCATCCAACCAGCGTTCAAAATCGTCCAGTTCCAGCGCATCAATTTCACTCGGCTGAAAGCGAAACCACCTCGCCAGTAGCGCCTGCGCTTTCCACAGCAGCGCCGGCTGCGTTATCCAACCCAAGTAGCTGCTGAAATCGTTTTTGCAGCGCCATATAGTCCTGCGCGTCCATCTCATCGATGTCTTCCGGCACCAGACCGGTCATGCGCGACAGCAGTGCGTCGTCCCAGTTGCTTGGGTCATCGCTGATTTTTTTTACCGCTTTGATGTCTTTGACTTTCAGACGCTTGAGCGAAATGGACTCCACGCGTTGGCCAGCAGAGGTGGTGTAAGGGAATTGCAGAGAATAGGTTTCAGTGTGCATAACGGCTCCTTAGTAAATGTCGGGAGCAGTATCGCGTGCAGCGAGGAATAACGATTTTAAAGTGAATTAGAAAACGAAAATGGCGGGCATAAGAAAGGGGCCGAAGCCCCTCTCATTACGATAACGCGAACATTGATAATTAATGATGCAGCTCATCTTCTGCATAGAAGCGAACAACACAATTGCTTAGCGGGTAAGAGGTATCAGTCAGAAAGAAGCCGGCCGCTTTCTGGTTGTCATCTAAATAGGAACCATCGCTTTGATCGACTTGACCAGAAATCAAACGTGCTACCGATGAAGGATCCGCGCCAGCACGGCTGGAATACGGTAAATCAAAACCTGCTTCTTCCCCCGCATCCAAAATGTAGACATCTTCGCGGCATTGAAAATGAATATTATTTTCCAAGTCGATAATATCAAATACTTTTGCTGACATAGTCACCTCATTGATTGATAGAAACGCCCGCCCTACTGGCGAGCCTGGAAGATAAATTAACCGCCGATATTGGCACGGTAGCTGTTCAGTTGATCCACGCCGCCCACCATGAAGATGTTGGACATATAATCCAGCTCCAGCAGGTCTTCACCGTTCATCACCTGCTTGATGTAGGTGCAGTTGAATGCGCTGCTGAAATCCGGGTTTTCATGCTGCTTGAACGTACCCAGCGGATTCTTTTTGAACATGATGGTCATGTACGTCACCAGCGGCACTTCTTCGATACGGCCTTGAGAGCCGTAGCGTTCCACGCTGGAGCGGCACTGTAGCGCCAGCGACTGGTACGGGTTCGCCGCCGCCAGCATTGCTTCGCGGTAGAAGGAGTTCCATTTGATCTCACCTTCCAGTTTGTCGAAGCCCGCAGGCAGTTCGATCTTACCGACCATACCCAGCGCCTTGTGCTCCTGCATGATCATGGAGACATCCGGCAGTTTGATTTCCTGCGCACGCCCCAGCAGGTTGGTGCCGTTGATGTAGATGTTGGCGTTGGTAATACGGTTTACTTCAATTTTCCCGGCCATCAGTTAGTGCCCTCCAGCGTTACCAGGTATTCCGAGGTGATCTCCGTCTCAAAGGTCAGACGCTCAAGCGGTGGCGGCGGAGTGAATTTGTAGTTAAGCAACAGGTGCCCTGCCGCCAGCTCGGTTTGCTCGTTACGCGCGGCATCGAACCAGCACTTAAAGCCCAGCAGCGCACCATCGCCGATCAGCTTGCGACCATAGGCGTTGACCGATTCCACCAATGCGTCGATCAGTGCCTGGTTGATCGGCATGTCGATGTACTGCTGGCTGAAATAGCGGATGGATTCGTTAATCACATCGCCAGTACGACGCACGTTTTCGAAGTTCTTCATGTGCGTCACGGTTGGCCAGGCGGCGGTGCGGTTACCCCACAGACGCAGGCCGGAGCCGTAGCTGTTGAAAATGGTGCTGATGCCCTGCTCGTTCAGCAGGTTCACTTCACTCTGCGGATCGTCAATCATCGCGGACAGCTGGCGCTCTACACCGGTGATCCCTTTGATTTCCTGGTTGGACGACGACCACCAGAAACCTTTTTCCAGATCGACTTTGGCACGCAGGCCAGCAGCACGCGCCGATAGCGGTTCCAGACGTTCGCTGTTGGTTTCCGCGTCGTACACTTTGACGTGCGGATAGCACAGACGAGCGCGTTCAGAGCTGGTGTTGAAGTTGATCGTGCCTTCCGGGCCACGGCCGCTCAGCGCCTGCGCAAAGGTGGTACCGATTGGCGCATCGATATAGGCAATCGCGCCCAGTTTGTCCGCCAGTGCGATCAGCTCGGTCGTTACGCTATTTTGCGTACAGAACACCGGCGAAATCAGAATCTTGGCAAAGAAGCCGTACAGGTTGTAGGTATCGTTCAACAGCTTCATACCGGTACGTTTGCCCGCGGCGTTGATGCTGCCGATGATGTCGGCGGCAGTCACTTTCGTGACATCAGCAAAGTCATAAAACGCGCTGACTACAGCAGCGGCATCGATATTTTTACCCAGATTTTTCAGTACGCCAGTTTGTGCATCCAGCGTATAGTCCTGACCTTCGACAAACGGCTGACTGCCTTCCGCCGCCGTCAGCACCAGTTTGGCAACCACACGGTTCGCCAGTTGCGCCGTACCGGTCGCTTTGTCAAAGATGACTTTTTCTGCGTTCACCGACGATTTGTGTTTCACCGGATCCAGCACGTTGATAACCAGAACCGTACCCGCACCGTGATCGTAAATCGCATCCAGCGCCTGCGGGATCGTATAGCCGCCGAACTGGCTACCAAACTGTGCCGCGTCTTTTTCGGACAGGCACAGCGTAACGTCATTGACCGCACCCTGTGGCGCCGTACCAATCAGCCCAATCACCGCAGATTTGACGGTTTTCACCGGACGAGCACCGGTTTCAACTTCAATCGTTTCTACACCGTGTAAATAATTAGCGGCCAAGGGTCACCTCCGTTTCGCTATCCGCCAGATTCTGACCCGCGACAGGCAGCAAATAGCCCAGCGCGATCAGCGTTTTCACATACTCATGATCTGCCGGCAGTTCAGTCACCTGAGCGGGCCAAAGCAGAATTTCCTGACCATCTGCCAGCGTGACGCCGCTGGCAGGGCCGGTATAGCGATACTTCATGCGTCTTTCTCCTCATAATTAACCGTGGTAAGCAGCGGACCATCCGTCTGCTCGCGGTCTTCGATAAAAAGGGTTTCAGTGGTGCAATCGATGGCGTAATGCCAGCGTCCTTCGGTGTAGCCAACATAACGGTCACGAACTAACCGAATACCGCGATGGCAGTCACGCAGTCGGTATCCTCCCAGCGCCTGACGGACGGTATCGAGCGTGGCCAGCACGCCGTCTTCGCCATCCAGCTCGGGCAACAACACAGCGACCATCAGCTGTGGCCGCTGCGTCTGAACCGGAGAATCCGCATCTTCCGGTGCGGAAAACTCGGAACCGCGATACCCCACCAGAACGTCGCCAGCCGTCAGAAGCTCTGGCCCGGTCAGAATGTTTTCTGGACAGGACGCAATCCGCCGTGCCGGTAAGTGCTGCTTGAGGCGGGCTATCACCGCATCGATAATTGGTCTGGTATTCATATCCGTTCACCCGCTGTGTTGATGGCGTCCTGTTTTGGCGACGCATCGTGTTGATGGCGCTAGTATCCGGATAATGGTTGGCGGCGGCTTTTAATCTGTTTTAGAAAAAACAGCGACGTGATTTATTTGAAAAATAACGGCTAATACCATGAAAAATAAAAATTATTTCGATAAAAAAAACGCCAACACAATCGTGCTGGCGCAGAGAAATATGGCGACACTGACAACGCGCAAAGGCAGAAGCGCAAGCCATGCAATGGGATTACCGATCCCAGTATTTTTCAGGCCGGGCGATGCCAACCATACAATCCACCGCATATTCCACGACATCCACGCCAAGACGGGTGAGATTCGCCAGCCAGACGCCGCTCACCTCCTTGGTTAATACCGCCATCTTGCGATCGGCTAGGTAATCCAGCGCATGACGTAGCTCCAGCGCAGAGGCATCGGCATACAGCCGCTGCATCAGCGCCAGCAGGAACATTTCATTCGCGGTGTAAGGGCGTGTTTTATTTAATGCGATCAGCAAATGCCAACGCATCGATTCCTGCCGAATACGCTGCGTGTCAGCCATGATTGCCTCCCACATGCCGCTGCTGCACTAACTCCAGTTTATTGTAAAGTGCATCCAGTTTGGCTTCGATGACCGTCTGACCACGGATGTAATCCTCACGTCGCACATAGATCAGCGGTAAATCAGCGCGAAATTCCAGAAACTCACGCTCCAGCCGCGTCCATCCTTGCTCGCTCTTTTGGCGCGCATTTTCCAGCGCGGCAAAACGCTCGTTCAGCCGTTTTTCAATCTGGGTAAGCAGAATCCGCCCAGCGGCAAACAGGAAGCTCATAAACGACAACAGCAGGCCGACCAGCGACCAGAACTCCACTTCAATCTTCACGTGTTACCTCCCTTGCCTGTTGTAACGCTTCGATGTAATCCAGCAGTGCGTTAACCTGCGCGCTTAGCGCCTGGTAGCGTTCTCCGTTGTCACTGATATTGGCGAGGATATCGCGCTGGGAGACGCCTGAAGGTTGTAATTCGGCGTCAGCGGCTGCGCCGGAACCGGGCGCTGCGCCAGTGCGGCGGGCAGCGGCGGTAATGTCTGTGGCACCGTCGGCGGACAGACCGAAAGCGGCGTTGTAGTGCTGCACGAAGCCACGAGTAAACACGCACTGCACAGGCTGAACTTTGCCTTTTTCGTCAATATATTGCTGAGTAACATGATCGATCTTCCGTTGCAGGGCGGCGTTATCCGCCGCCAGTTTTTGACGCGCAGCGAGATAGCGCTGTTCGAGTTGGTTCCCACGCGCTACCTGCTGCTGGTATTGCTCTGCCGCCGCACGTGATAGCTGGTTCTGGGTTTCGGCTTGCTGCTGCTGTAGCAAGTTGAATGCCGCCAGCTGTTTCGCCAGCGCGGCATCTCCCAATGCTTGTGCCAGTTGATAACCCTGATGACGCCCCGTCAGATAGACCGCGAGTAGCAGCACAACAGCAAACAGAACCGTGACCACGCGCGGCGAAAGAAGGGATTTCAGGCTATTGATAAACAGACTATTCCACACAGCTCGCCCTCCCCCAGCTCAGATACCATGGCGCCAACTGATGCAAAATACGATCGGGATAATGACGGTTCTCACGCCAGTTGGCGGCACTGCGCCCGGCATTGACGGTTTCCACATGGCCGAACCAGCGAAGGATGTCCTTCTCGGCAATCTTCGCGCGCTGTTTATCACGCTGTAACCAGCCAAGCCCGCCGTTGTAAGACGACAACGTCATTGCCATGCGTTCGCAATCATTGCTGGCACTGATTCGTGTCCACAACCAGCGGTCATAACCCGTCAGCGCGCGGATAGCCCAGGCCGGATTAAACGGTTGGTTTGCCCGAAGTTCAGGAACGATACCGCTAAACCAGTCAGCGGTTGTCGGCATAAACTGAGCCAGCCCTTGTGCACCGACGGGCGAGACGGCCCGTGGATTCCAGCCGCTTTCCTGATGCAGTTGCGCGGCAAAGTCTGCAATCGGGGCATTCATGCCCCAATCCAGCCGTGCGCTGCGGATGACATCACTGCGGTACGCCTGCGCGGCACGAGGGATCGTATCTGCGCAGGCCACAGCACTTAACAGTATTGTTTTAAAAAACAGAATGATGAAAAAGTAGCGCATATCACAACCCCATCGCTACGCCGATGCAAACGGCTGACACAATCAGCGCACGCCGCAGCATCGCAGCTGCAAACACGGTGTGGTGGCCGTCCCGAACCGGGAAACGTCCGCGCGGCACAGGTTCATCACCTTGTTCGAGGAACAAACCGGGGCGCGCTTTAGGAAATAGCGAACGATCCAGCCAGTAACCGAGTACGGCGGCGAGTGAGATAAGCGAGAGCTTATAGACGGTGACGGGAAGCTGTTGTGGTGAAATCAGCCCGATGACAGCAAAGAGAAAAGCGGATGTCACAATCCAGCCGGTAAGACGCGGTTTTTTGATTTTTTTCACGATAAAGCCTCCTGATAAGAACGGAGGCCATTATGCAAAATGAGGATGTTTGATGATTTTAAAGGAGTTTAAGTATTACTGAGGCACAATATCCTACAAAATTGAACCATTTAAAACGAAGGGGTCGTTGCTGGTTGAAACCAGGCCGCCAGTTCCAGAATATCTTTCTCGTTCAGCGTCCCTGCGGTATAGCGTAGTAAGAGCCACGCCTGAAGCCAGCTGTATTTCGCTTCCGCCAGTTCTCGTCGGGCGTTATACCAATCCTGTTCGGCAAGCAGAATATCCAGATTGATACGTTCGCCGCCCGCGACGCTTAATCGCGTGGCGTTGACCGCTTCTTGTGCCGACGAGGCGGTCATTTGCCAGGCCTTAATTTTCGCCGACCCGTTGTTGTACAGGTTGTAGTATTTTTTCAATTCCGCCAGCGTTTGTTTGGTTTGATCGTCCAGTTCCGCCTGAGTTTGCTGATATTCCGCTGCGGCCTGCCGCATCGATGCCGAGACGGAACCGCCGGAATAAAGCGGCACGTTCAACTGCAAGCCGACACTCTGCGTGTCGTATTTCTGGTTGTAGTTGTATTCACTTTCCGAACGGCTATTGCGCGACGATGCCACCAACGACAGCGTGGGTAAATGTCCGGCGCGGCTGCGTTCAATTTCATAACGACTGACCGTCAGCCCCTCGCGCTGCGTCGCCAGTTTGGCATTATGCTGCACGGCAAGATCGCGCCACTGCGCCAGCGTCTGCTTGCCTGATTCCGCAGGCGGCAGTTGAGTGAGCGTCAGAGGATGCAGCGCCGTGATATCCAGCGCTGTACCCGTCATATTTTCCAGATCGGTGATCGCGGCATCCAGATTGTCCTGCTGCTCAATCCGCTGTGCTTCCATCAGCGTAAAGCGCGCTTCCGTTTCCCGCACATCCGTTAGCGTCCCTTCGCCCGCAAGTAAGAGACGTTTATTCAGCGCCAACTGCTCCTGATACGCCCGCTGTTGCGCATCCAGCAATTGCAGTTTTTCCTGCGCCAGCAGCGCGCTACTCCAGGCTTTATATAACCGTACCATCAGATCCTGACTGCGATCGCGAAAACGCTGGTCGGCCATTAGTGTGCGGGCAACGCCCTGCTGATAGCGCGCCCAGGCTGCATAATCCAGCAGCGGCTGGCGCAGCGACAACGTGGACGTGTAGCTGTTGTAATCACGTTTTAGCGTGTTATTGGTGAAACTATCCGTTTGGGTGACTTTGGAGTGGCTGCGGTTAGCGCTATAGCCATACTGGAGGTTGGGGAGCAGATTGGCACGCCCGATGTTTTCCTCTTCCTGACCTGCCGCACGTTCAAACCCCGCCGCACGAAACTGAGCGTCGTTACGCAACGCCAACTCCCAGGCATCAAGCAGTCCTAATGCGCTCGCGCCCGAAGAAAGCAGCCCAAACAGCATGATTATCGCGATCCTTTGCATGATTACTCTTCCGTTAATGCCAGATGCAGGCGATCCATTAAAGGCTTAAATAGATAATTGACGAACGACCGCTCCCCAGTACGCACAAACCCTTGTACTGGCATGCCGGGTTTGATTTCCAACCCCTCCAGCTCACGTTTTCCTGCATCATCCACCATCACGCGCAGGCTGTAATAAGGAGAACCGTCTCGCTCATCCAGCAGGCGGTCGGCGGACAACAGCTCGACCGTTCCCGCTACGCGCGGCGTTGTGCTTTGGTTAAACGCGACGAACTGCAACTCGACGGGTAGCCCCGGCCAGACCTTATCCACCAGCTCCACGGGAAGGCGCGCATCCACCAACAGCGGCTGATCGTCCGGCACAATCTCCAGCAGCGTCTGCCCCGGCGCAATCACACCGCCTTCCGTAAACACTTTCAGCCCGACCACCGTGCCGGAAACAGGCGCGCGCATCTGGATATTCGCCAAATTGAAATCGGCTTTTTCCTTCTTACTGCCCACATCACTCAGCAACGCCTGCACTTCCGCCAGCTCGCTGTTCACTTCCTTGTCGTATTCCTGCTGACGCTGTGCTATCAGCAGCGTTTGTTGCTCAATATCACGGCGGATACGGTTCGTATCCCCCGCCAACTGGGCGATGTCGCCGTTAAGCTGCGCCAGCAAACGTTCGTTCTCCAGCATTTTGTTACGCGGTACATAGTTTTCCGCCGCCAGTGAACGCAGCCCTTGTAGCTGCTGTTCCAGCGTCTCCCGCTGCTTCTGCTTACTGGACATCACCTGACGTTGGGCGCTGAGTGACGCCTCCATGCCTGCAATACTGGAACGCATTCCTTCAGCTTCAAGCTTGAGTGATTGCTGACGGCTGCGCAGTAAATCACGCTGCAATGCCGTAATTACGTTCATCTCCGGCCTTTCAGCGAGAAGTTGCAGGCGGGGCGTCATCACCATATCGTTCAGGCGCTGCTGCTCGGCAAGCAGTCGACCTTCCCGTGCCACCAGCTGTAAATACTGACCATCCAGCCCTTCACTCGCCGAACGCGCATCAACCTCATTCAGCGTGAGCAGGATCTGGCCGGCCTCGACTCTGTCGCCGTCTTTCACCTGAATTCTATCGACAATGCCGCCTTGATTGTGCTGCACAACCTTGCGGTTACCGGAAATCACCACGCTGCCATTCACCATCACGCCTTTATCCAAGGGGGCAAACAGTGCCCACAGGAGAAAGCCACCAAACCCGGCAAGCACCAGCAGCCACCCCAGACGCACGGCACGTTTTTCATCGCGCTGCGCCGTCTGGTTCATACTCTCTTCGCTTATTTCTGATGCGGACATGTCTTTCCCTGTTGTCGTCATTCCGTGTTACCGCTGGACAGCGGCAGAAGGTGTCATTTGTGCCTGATTGGCGGCACGTCGCGGTTGCAGTTCGCTCAGAATATCGCGCGCAGGGCCAAAGCGTTGCTGCCTCCCCTGATTGAGCACCAGAATCTTATGTGCCAGCGTGGTTAACGCAGGACGATGCGTAATCAGTACCACCGTCGCCCCCCGCTTCTGAAGATGCGAGATCGCCTGTGCCAGTGCCATTTCACCTTCGTTATCGAGACTAGAGTTCGGCTCATCAAGCACCAGCAGACAGGGGTCACCATACACTGCACGCGCCAGAGCAATGCGCTGCCGCTGCCCGCCCGACAGCCCGTTGCCGTCAGCGCCGAGCGGGGTGTCGTATCCCTGCGGTTGGCTAAGAATCATGTCGTGGACGCCAGCCAGCTTCGCCGCCGCCACAATTTTTTCCGCATCATGTTCGCCAAAGCGGGAAATATTCTCCGCCAACGTGCCCTTAAAGAGCTGCACATCCTGCGGCAGGTAGCCCATCGCCGGGCCAAACGCGGTTTTATCTACCTGGTTGAGATCGGCGCCATCCAGTCGAACCTTGCCGCGCGTTGGTGTTTGCGTCGCCACCAGCAGGCGTGCCAGTGTCGATTTCCCCGAACCGGAGGCGCCCAGAATCGCCAGCGTTTCCCCCGCCTGAAGCGAGAAATGGATGTCCTGCAACCTGGCCGCCCCTTGTGGCGTCTGCAACAGCACATTCTCGACGCTGAGCTGGCCAACTGGCGCTGGTAACGCCATCGGTGCCGCTTTAGGTGGATACGCGGCCATGATACGACTCAGTCGATGCCAGGCCTGACGGGCGCTGCTTAACGGTTTCCAAATACCAATAAACTGATCGATAGGACTCAGCACACGCCCGACAAGAATTGAACCCGCAATCATCATGCCTGGCGTAATCTCGCCCTTAATCGCGAGCAAGGCACCCACGCCGAGCATCAGCGATTGCAGAAAAACGCGTGCATGTTTGGATGCCGCGCCGACAACCGCAGCCCGTTCACTTGCCAGATTTTGCAAGGTAATAAAGCGGTAGTGTTGCCCCAGCCAGCGGCGGCGCAAGTTAGGCAACATTCCCATCGATTCAATAACTTCCGCATTGCGCAGTTGCGTATCCGCAAGATGGGTCGCCTGTAGCGCTTCATGGTTAGCCTCTTCCAAAGGCGACGTGGTGAGATACTGATTCAGCCACGCCAGCAGCACCAGCACCACCGTCCCTCCCAGCGCCAGCAGGCCGAGAACCGGGTGGATCAGGAACAGCACCAATAAAAAGAAGGGAAACCAGGGAATATCAAAGAAGGCAAACAGTGAGTTGCCCGTAATGAACTGCCGCAAGAGCGTGAGATCGTTCAGTGCCTGACCCGCTTTGGCCTCACCGGCTTCCAGATTGCGCTCAAACGCGGCGTTGAAAACCTGTTGATTCAGCTGTAGGTCGATACGGGTGCCGAGTCTCACGACCACCAGACTTCGCACCCATTCGAGTGCCGCCATGAATATCCCCAGACCGGCAATCAGCAGGGTGAGCATCAGCAACGTGGTGCCATTCCCCGACGCCAGTACGCGATCGTAAACCTGCAGCATATAGATAGAGGGCGACAGCATCAGTAGATTAACGATGGCGCTGAAAATCCCAATGCTCCAAAAGCTGCGCCGGAAAGGACGCAGTATACTCAACAACGAACGTTCCTTATTTGCTAGTTGACTCACTGCGTTTGCCTCTCCTGTCAGGGCTGTTTATGCAACGTCCGTGTACTGCCATCAGGCAACGTCAGCGTATAGCCCTCTTTTTCCTTGCTAAAAAACGCGACGGACTGACCCTGCGCTTTCGTCAGCGTGATACCGTCCGGCGTCGGCCGCCATCCGGCGGGCACATCCGGCAGCAGCGCTTTTAAACACGCTACATCACCCTCAAGACGCCAGATGTTATCCACTAACGGCGTATTGTGCAGCACAACCTCGCACTGCTGTTCTCCGCCACGCAATTGCCATACGCCGCTTAGCTCACTTGCTGAAGGTAATTTCAGACTACTTGCCATACATCCTCCGCTTATTGCACTTAACAACGCCGCGATGATTAACTTTTTCATAGTGGCCCCTAGTAGATAACAGAAAAGGACGGGGATTTCCCCGTCCTTGCTACATCACACGATAAAATCGGTTGCCGCAGACGGCTGACCAACAATATGCACAAGAAAGTCTGGTGTGGTCTGACCGGCAAAATTCAGCCACAGATCGGTGGTATTACTCTCTGCATCCCAGTTAAGCAACGCTTCATTGCCACGTCCGGTGAAAGCGTTGACGAACTGCAAATCACCTTTTGGATTCAGCGCTGACAGATCGATTTTGTCGATGCCGCGTTGGAAGTCCGTAATGGTGTCATAACCGTTCTTATAGGAAGAGTCGCTCGCGCTGGCGTAGACAAAAATATCTTTGCCCGCACCGCCCGTCAGCGTATCTGCCCCGCCGCCGCCGTAAATGACGTCATTGCCTGCACCGCCGTTCAGAATATTATTCGCGTCATTGCCGATAATAATATCGTTGCCGGAGCCGCCAATCGCGTTTTCGATAGTGACGCCGTGGGCGATAGAAACGTTACCTTTCAGACCGCCAACATCAGAGAATCCGCCTTCATTCAGGTTGATACGCTGATCGTTTCTGTAACCAGAGAAATCAAACGTATCGTTACCGCCCGCATCCCAAACGGAGAAGATCAGTTTGTCACTGCTGCTATTCGCGGTATAGAAATCACGGCCGGTGTTGGAGTTGAAACCGTATACCGTGTCTCCGGTACGCGTGTTCATGTTCGCACCGTATAGATATTGGATTGCCGTGATGTCATCGATCAACGGACCAGCAGCGTAGTGCCCCTGGAAATCTCCTCCGGTGTTCTGCTCACTCCAGTAACTCATCAGGCTGAACTGGCGCGTATCTTCCGCATAGGTCACATCGCGGTAGGTCGGGTTACCTTGGCCAGCGTTGTAAGACCCTGGATGGTTCAGACCCAGCGCATGGCCAATTTCATGCGTCAGCGTCTGGCGCCCATACTCCATCGTATCTGGGTTACGGATATTGTCGACGTTGTAGTTGTACCAGGTGCTGCCGGCCGCCGAGTGGTTACCCGGCATATAGCCATAGGCCTGGGTACTATTGTCCAGTCGACCGCTTGAATCACGGGTGTAATTACCAAACGTGATGTTGGCTTTCTGGCTTGGATTGACCTCGGTAAACGTGATGTTAGCGACATCTGACCACGATTGCAGAGACAGCTTAGCTTGCTGAGTCTGAGCGGCGTTAAACTTCACAAAGCCCTGATCGCCAGAAGGGATAGACCGCACGTTCTGTAAGAACGAATAGGTCAGATTAGCGGATTTGCCGAATACGTTCGTGCCATTCCAGGTCAGACCGTCGCGGACAATTTCCTTCGCTGCCAAATCGCTTGTGAACGAGGGTTTGCCATTAAGCTGTCCATCGCCACGTGAATGGTAATTATACAGATCGTACACATCGCTATACCCCGTTCCCGCTGCATGCAATGCCGATTCAGCGGTATCCTTATCTTCATCTCGTAAAGCCATCTTTTCTTCTCCATAAGTCTGATCGGGATGATCAGAATCCTAAATCCCTCCATGCAATGGCTATATTGCATGTACCGCGCGTGGTCGCGTGCTAATCGTCTCCTGGGTAGATAATGCTCACTAAGAAATATTTATATAAAAAACGCATATAAATAAAAACCACCTCAATAAGGAAATAATTAATAAAGCAAATTATTTTCGTTATTATCAAATGATAAATAATAAGATCACAGTGACTATTTTTATTATTAGTATGGATATGAACAGCTAGAAAGACAGATACCAAGTGGTATTAATTTTTGAAAAATAAGAATTTTTATTAATTGCGTTAATTCTCATCGTGACACCTTTCCATGGTTGACAAAAATCGCGCCGAGCAATGACATATTTTGTCACACGTATTAACGGCATCCTTGCTGTTCGGAGACAAATCTAACAAATAAGAATAAAAAAATATAGCGCTAAATAGGGATTAGTTACCCCTTTATTCAGCGAACGCATAGAGAGTAATTTATTATGGCATATCTCGCTGTTCGATCGGGAAAACGGGCAACGCCGCCAACAGCTGTGCGCCATAGCCTTTGCTCAACAGGCGGCGATCGTAAATGACGATTTCACCAAAGCAATCATGGCTGCGAATCAGGCGTCCAACCTGCTGGATGAGGTTAAACGAGGCGCTGGGCAAACTTTGTACGGTAAACGGATGCCGTTTGAGGCTTTTTAGCCACTCGCCCTCCGTCAGAATCACCGGGCTATCGATGGGCGGAAACGCGATTTTATGGATATGCACCTGAGAAAGGAGTTCCCCTTTGAGATCCAATCCTTCTGCAAAGGATTGTAAGCCAATCAGTACGCTAGTCTGCCCTTCCTGTACCCGCTGACGATGCAGTTCAACCAGCCTGTAGCGCGGCTTATCTCCCTGAACCAGCAGCATCAGACGCAAATCGGTAACCTGTGTCAGAAACAGCTGCATGGCACGTTGACTGGCAAACAGCATCAGTATGCCTTTATGTTTATCCTGCTTTAGCTCCGCCCGGAAAAACTGCGCCATTTCAGCAATATGCTGCGCTTCAGATTCGATCAGCGGTTCATACCGCATTTTAGGAATCACCAGACGCCCCTGTTCACGGTGGTTGAACGGCGAATCCAGCGCGATAAACGTGTCCCCCTCTTCCTCACCGAGACCAGACAGTTCCTGAATACGCGCAAAACTGTTCAGCGAACGCAGCGTCGCCGAGGTCACCACGACGTGCGATACCTTACTCCACAGCAGTCTTTCAAGCTGCTCGCAGACGCGGATCCCCGCGCAGTGAAGGTGAAGATGCGGCTGGTTATCACGCGTTTCCCTGGTGATCCATTTGGAAACTGGCGCATTTGAAGATTTCTCCATCGCGGCCAGCCGCCACAGTTTACTCATAGACTCAAGGTAGCCCTGCTGGCGGCTCATTTTCAACAAGGCATGATAGACCCGCACCACATCATGCTTCCCGGTTTTCTCACTCAGGTCGTTAAGCATATACTCCGCTAGCGCCCGCAGCGTATCGGTCAATTTGAACAACCGAACGCAGAGTTCACGCATTTCATCCGGCATTTTGCCCATCGCAAAGCGGTACTCGGTTTCCTGCCCGTCAGGCGGAAGAAACAGACCGCACATTTGCGAGAAAGACAGCACGCACTCGCGGATCTCCTCACAGTGGCTGGTTAACCGTTCACTATTAGCGAGTCGCGGCGGTGATTTAGGGGCAAACTGCGCCATACATTGCCCGATGAGCTGCACCAGTTGTTCCAGTTGCGCCATCATATAAGCGGGATGAATATCACCGGACATCTCCAGCGTATCGCGGGCAACGTCAGGAATATGGTGCCCTTCATCGAGCACCAGCAGGAGATTCTTAGGGGGAGGCAGTACCGATTCGCTTTCCATCGCCGCCATCACCAACGCATGGTTGGTGACGACCACATCGGCCTGTTCGATCTCACGCCGTGCGATGAAGAACGGGCACTCACGATAGTAATGGCAGTTGTGCGCGAGACAGTTCGCTTTGTCAGTACTCAGCTTCTGCCACAGGCTATCGTCAATCGTATCCTGATAATGGTCGCGTAGTCCGTCCCAGGCGTAACCTTGCAGCGCCTTTTCGAGCCGTACGCAGGTACGCTTTTCCTCCTTGCTGGCGGACATCAGTTCGTCATCCAGAAAGAGCGGTAAATCTCCCTGCGCATCGGGATCGGTTGCCAACATCGCCAGATTGCGCGGGCAAATATAACGACGACGGCCAAATGCGGCGGTAAATTTTAGTTCGGGAATAAACTTCTGCAACAGCGGCAAATCTTTGCTGTAAATCTGATCCTGCAATGCCACATTCGCCGTGCTGACCACCAGTGTTTTATCCTCCGCACGCCCCACCGCAATACCCGGAATCAGGTAAGAAAGCGTTTTCCCGACGCCGGTTGGCGCTTCAATAGCCAGATGGCGCGGGTAATCACCCGCCAGTGTTTTCGCCACTTCGGCAATCATCTGTCGCTGGGGAACGCGGGAAATAAAATCCGGGATTTGTTCTTGCAGGGCCTTATACCATTGACCAATCTGCAATTTTATTGCGGGGGACAGCGTCATGCATACTCTGTATTTGTGTAATCTGGCCGCCATTGTCCCACAGACGCCCGGCGACGTCAGCCGATATCACGTGTGCGATGCTTCTGACCTCGACAATCTTCCGCCCAACGATTAGGGTGAGTTATTCTTTTTACCAGACACATCTGTTTATCAAACACGACCTTTATCGCGAGCGGTAAACGCTATTTCCGTAAACAATAGCTTCGGTAAATTATGTCCTCAGTCCATGCCATTAACCAATCGTACTGGTTTTCACCACACTTACCGCACGTTGAAAGCCGCAGCACGCGCAACAGCAGTCATGCCTATAAAACACACAGCCATGCGCAATTTTCGATTGGGGCGATAGAACACGGCGAAACGCTATGTCAGTACCGCAACGACACTCACCACTTACAGGTTGGCGACCTGATCTTTATCGATCCTCAACAGCCGCACAGCTGTAACCCACTGCCCGGCAAAACGCGCAGTTATCACATGCTGTACCTGGATGCCGAGTGGTGTCTCGCTCAAATCGCTACTCACTGTGGTTATCAAGTAGATACCCTGCGTTGCAACTGCGTCGTCTTACGCGATCCCGAACGGTTTAGACATTATCAGCACATCATTGCCCTGCTGTATCGGGGAGACATTGCAGCGGCAGATAACCAGCTCAAAGCGATGCTGGCACCCATCTGGCAACAATATTGCCTTCCCGCCCCTTCCGGTTTGCCAGCATTACCGCATCAGGCATCGCAAATCACGACACGCCATGTACGCGAACGTCTGTTGAATAATTTGCAAGAAGCCCCCTCGCTGGAAACGCTGGCGGAGGAGTTAAACCTGAGACGTGAAACCATCGTGCGACAGTTTCGTCACGATACTGGCATCACGCCGATGGCATTCCTGAATAATGCCCGTATTGAGTATGCCAAATCGCTGCTGAAACAAGGCACACCGCTGGTTGATGCTAGCTATCAAAGCGGCTTCTGCGATCAAAGCCATTTTCACAAAACGTTTGTGCAATACACCGCCGCGACGCCGGGTCAGTACGCGCGATCAATATTTGACAATAAATAGCGGGACGCCTTGTCTAGACTGGCCTCGATTACTTATTGAGGTCAGACATACCATGTTCATCAATGCACCGTTTATCAATACCCTGTTTTCCGCCGAGGCTCTCTTTCCCACTCACTTTCCCGCTCTGGCGCTGGCACATTTTGTGGCGCTGCTGAGTCCAGGACCGGACTTCTTTTTGTTGACAGCTTACGCCATTCGTTACCAACTGCGCGGCAGTGCGGGGATTTGTCTGGGTATCGCGCTGGGTAACGGCATTTACATTCTGCTGGCGGCGATTGGCTGGGCAGGCATTCAACATTCGCCCACGCTGTTTACCCTCATCGAGTTAGGCGGGGCAGCTTATCTGCTCTGGGTGGGCTATCAGTTAGTGAAAAGCCGTTCAGTGCTCTCATTACAGGCGGAACAACCGTCCGACCACTGCCCGACGCTGCGTAAACAAATTTTGCTGGGACTCGGCTCGGCGCTGTTGAATCCCAAAAACATGCTGTTCTACATCAGCCTGATGACCAGTATTCTTGGGCAGAATGTGACACCAACGCAGCAATTCGTCAGCGGTAGCTGGATGTTTTCTGTCGTTCTGGTGTGGGATCTGCTGATCGCCGCACTGATCGCTCGTCCGTTGATTCAGCAGCGTTTAACGCGTTGGCTTAACCCGATTGAACGCGGTGCTGGCGTCATTCTGATGTTTTTTGGTGCGCTGCTTTTATTTCGCTAATGCGGTTTATTTAAAAAGCGCGGAGCGTTTCGATCTTGTTTCACGGGTGGAAGGCTTTATAATTCGGGGCAATTAACAAAAGGATAACCTGATGACTCTTCAAAAAATCGGTATTATCGGTCTCTTTGCCCTGCTTGCCTTAGGCGGCATCTCCGGCATGATGCTGGTGGGTTACATTATTATCGTGCACTCAGGCTGAGGCTTTCGCCCCAAAGCACCGCCGACTGCACGAACGGTGCCGCACGGAAACGCGGCAATTCGCATCGCTTTAATTAATTTGGTTGCTCAGACTGAAACGTCTGCCAGTACTCAGGAATACGCGCGAAGGTCAGTTGGAACCAGGCGGTAAACTGTTCGGGCGTCGCCGTCATCCGCCGTGCAATATCGTCCATCGATTGGTATTCATAGCTCGATACCTCATCAGGATTTATCTGCGGAAGGTCATCCGTCACGCCAAAATACACATGCCCCAGCTCATGCTCAATCAGCCCGTTATCCAGCGGCAGGCGATAGGTCAATGTGAACATCGGCGTTAGCACACAGCGTAATCCCATTTCTTCATACAAACGGCGGTGTGCCGCCTGTAATGTCTCTTCACCGGGCGCAGGATGGCTGCAACAGGTGTTACTCCATAAACCGCCGCTGTGGTATTTCTCCTCCGCACGCTGCTGCAATAACAGTTGCTGGCGAGAGTTGAAAATATAGACGGTGATCGCACGATGTAATGCCCCTTTTACATGCGCTTCCTGCTTTTCCATTACCCCCGTTGGCTTGTCACTTTCATCAACAAGAACCACTTCAGTCAACGGCATACCCTTCTCCTGCAATACCTTACTCTCCCGCAATACCCTGCTTTCCCGCAATCACGCGGTATGACGATAATCACCCTTCGTATTCACTCGCCGCCGGCACTTGCTCCCGGCGGCGAGACAACCATCATTATAGCAGGGTGAAACTCTCGCTCTTCACACGCTGTGAATCCAGACCAATCATCACGTCAAACTTGCCAGGTTCCACCACCTGCTGCATGCGGGCGTTGTAGAACTTCAGCGCATCCTGATCGAGCGTGAAGGTAACCGTGCGTGACTCTCCCGGCTGGAGCATCACTTTCTCAAAACCACGCAGCTCTTTCACCGGACGGCTGATGGAAGCGACCACATCGTGCACGTATAGCTGCACAACGGTTTCCCCTGCCCGGCTGCCAGTGTTTTTCACCGTCACGCTGGCGTTGATCGTTCCGTTACGCTTCATCGTCTGGCTGGACAAACGCACATCCGACACGCTGAAGGTGGTATAGCTCAGACCGTAACCAAACGGATAGAGCGGCCCATTGGCTTCATCGTAGTAGTGAGACGTATACTTGCCTGGGTTTTCCGGCGTGTAAGGACGGCCTGACGGCAGGTGATTGTAATAAATCGGGATTTGGCCGACGGAACGCGGGAAGGACATCGGCAGTTTGCCGGACGGGTTATAGTCGCCAAACAGCACATCGGCGATCGCATTACCGCCTTCCGTGCCGCTGAACCAGGTTTCCAGTAACGCATCAGCCTGCTGATCTTCACGCACCAGCGCCAGAGGACGACCATTCATCAGCACCAGAACCAGCGGTTTACCCGTCGCTTTCAGCGCGGCGATCAGGTCACGCTGGCTTTGCGGCAGATCGATATTCGAGCGGCTGGAGGCTTCATGCGCCATACCTGCCGCTTCGCCGACAACCGCAACCACGACATCCGCCTTCTTCGCCGCGGCAACGGCTTCATCGATCATCACCTGCGGTGGACGTTTATCCACTTGCACAGCATCTTCATACTGGTTCAGGAAGTCGATAATGCCTTTATGATTACTGACGTTGGCGCCTTTGGCATAGAGAATGGTGGCTTTGTCGCCGACCGCATTCTTCAGCCCCTGATAAACGGTAATCGTCTGTTTCGTCACGCCCGCAGCAGACCAGCTTCCCATCGTATCGCGCTGGCTGTCAGCCAAGGGACCAACCACGGCGATCGTACCTTCTTTTTTCAACGGCAGCGTTTGCAGACGGTTTTTCAGCAATACCAGACTTCTCCGCGCCACATCGCGCGCATCCAGACGGTGCAAACGACTTTCCGCATTGGTATCCACCGGATCGGAATCTGCCGGCCCCAGATGACGATACGGATCGTCAAACAGCCCCATATCATATTTTACGTTCAGTACCTGACGGCAGGCATCATCAATCTCCTGCATGCTCACCGCCCCGCTTTTCACCAGATCGGGCAGATAACGAACGAAATACTCGTCGCTCATGCTCATGCCGATACCGGATTTCACCGCCAGACGCGATGCATCACGCGGATCGCTGGCCACGCCGTGCTTAATCAGCTCTTTAATCGCCCCGTGATCGGTAATGGTGATGCCTTTGAAATTCCACTGATCGCGCAGCACATCTTTCAGCAACCAACTGTTTGACGTCGCGGGTGTACCGTTGATGGAGTTCAGTGCCACCATCACGCCGCTGCTGCCCGCATCAATCGCCGCTTTATAAGGCGGCATATAATCCTGGAACATGCGCTGAGGGCTCATGTCCACGGTGTTATAGTCGCGCCCACCTTCCACCGCGCCGTAGAGCGCGTAGTGTTTTACGCTGGTCATCAGCGAGTGGCGTCCAGTGACATCATCGCCCTGGAAGGCTTTCACGACCACACCAGCAATTTTACTGGTCAGCCAGGTGTCTTCACCGAAGCCTTCCGACACGCGGCCCCAGCGGGGATCGCGAGTGATATCCACCATCGGCGCCCAGGTCATGTTCAGGCCGTCTTCCGTCGCTTCATAAGCCGCCACGCGTGCGCTTTTCTCAATGGCGCTCATATCCCAACTGGAAGCCAGCCCCAGTGCGATAGGGAAAATGGTGCGCTGGCCGTGTACCACATCGTAGGCAAAAAATAGCGGAATCTTCAGGCGGCTGAGCTGCATGACCTGATCCTGCATTGCACGAATATCCGGACGGGTTACCGTATTAAAAATCGCGCCAACCTGACCGTTTCTGATCATTTCCCGAATGGCTTCTTTCGGGTTATCCGTCCCGACGCTGATCAGTCGAAGCTGACCGACCTTCTCTTCCAACGTCATTTTCTTCAGCAGATCCGTGACAAACGCGTCGCGTTGCTGGTGTGAAGGCGATATTGATGCCGGCGCAGACGTCAATTCCTGCGCAAACGCCGGATTACAAGCAAGTCCAATTGCTATAGTCAGTGAAGTAAGCCATTTCATTCGTTATAAAGACCCAGTCAATCCAGGCGTCAGAGCAAAACAGAATAAGGCGCTGAAGCACAAGACAGGTTGAAGATTCCGACGGTCACATCCCTTCTCTGACAAGGCGAAAAACACCTTCTCCTGCCTTAAGCGAATAAGGCTTCCCGATAGTGGCTGCCGCACCGACGCACTCAAATGCACAGCGCGTAATATAGTGCATTTATTGAGATTTCATTTAATAAAAACTGCAAGAATAATGCTAGACGATACGCAAAACGAACATTCTGCCTGAGCAGCGGCGAGAAAAGGTGGACAGCATGAAGGCGCATGAAGCGAACAACGGTCGCCACATGCGCATGTGGGAAGATTAACGCCGCGATGATTGCAAACGCAAAGCCCGATCGAGCGCTCCAACCAGCCAGTCAATATCGTGTTCCTGAAACGCCAGCGGCGGACGCAGCTTCAGCACATTCCCATGCGGCCCGGCCACCGACGTGAGCACGCGTTCGGCACGAAGTTGTTCAACTACGTCCAGCGCCAGTGCTTTATCCGGCGTTTTTGTTTCTCGATCGCTGACCAGCTCAAAGCCGATAAACAGCCCCGCGCCGCGCACATCACCGATGCACGCATGGCGATCGGCAAGCAGCGTCAGCTCACGCTGCAATTTTTCCCCGACACAGCGGCTGTGTTCCTGCAACCCCTCTTCGCGAATCACGCGCAATACCGCCTGCGCAGCGGCGATCGACACCGGATTGCCACCGAAGGTATTAAAATAGGGAATTTCATCGCTGAATGCCGCCAATACATCGGCTTTTGCCAGCAGCGCCGACACCGGTATGCCGTTGCCCATGGGTTTACCCAGCGTGACGACATCCGGCACAATGCCGTGCCGACCAAATCCCCAGAAATGCTCGCCCGTGCGGGCAAAGCCAGGCTGTACCTCATCCGCAATGAAAATTCCCCCATTCGCGTGCACCACATCAATGGCCGGTTTCAGGTAGCCAGCCGGTCCCGGTAAGACACCATCCGAGGAAAAAATGGAATCCGCCAGAAAGCCGGCAAATTTAATACCGTTCGCAGCCATGTCATCAATTTTCCGTTGAATTTGCTGCGCAAACCACACGCCCAGATCCGGCGCATTGACACGATAGCGGTCAGGCGCGGGCACAAGACGCGTTGTCGCCGCCAGAGGTTGTCCGCTTCCGAGAGCCGGTGAGGCGCCGGAGGTGAGTTCACTGGTCCCGTGGTAAGCCTCGCGGCTCACAATAATCCCTGTCCCACCGCTGTAGGCGCGCGCTACGCGAATCGCCAGATCGTTGGCCTCCGACCCGGTACACATATACATCGCCTTGTTAATCGCCGCAGGCACCGTACTGAGGATATCCGCAGAGTAATCCAGAATACGCTCGTGCAAATAACGGGTATGTGTGTTGAGCAGGCGCATTTGTTCGTTAACAGCGTCAATGACCGCAGGGTGACAGTGTCCAATACTGGCGACATTGTTGTAGACATCCAGATACTTATGCCCGCTGGCATCCCACAGGTATTGCCCAGCACCGCGAACCAGATGTACCGGATTACGGTAGAACAAACGATAGGAGTCCCCTAACACCTGAGTACGCTTATTCGTCAGCCTGCGTGTGTCCTCATCCAGCGCATCCGCATGTTCAGCGCGAAAGCTATTGGTATCCATGATGGTTGAGCGTGTCGCCATAATCACTCCTACATAAGGTGGTGGCACGACTGCGTCACACAGGGATAAAACGCATCGTGCGGGTTCAGATGACACTCACCCTACACCAAAAGCAACAAAATACACAAATACAAAAAAATGCACTTTTTTGATGCACAAAAATGCCAAAAAAGTGCAATAAATCTGTCATATCACATCACGCACGATGCCAGGCATCCGTTATGGGATTGGCCCACGTGTAAGAAAAAATACCTAATCTACTTATTTATATAAGTATTTTAACAAGCATTTCTCTCAAATCAGAAAATGGCACGATTAGTGCTAAAACCTCACACCACTCGCAATAAACACAAAAATACACAGAACGTGTTACGCACCGTTCAACGCGAGAGGAACACTGATGCCAACCTTTTCCACAACCGTAGGGGAACGTTTATGAACCGATTTTCATTGCGCCGCACCAGTCTGATCGCTGCACTCATCGGTGCCACACTGGCGAGCGCTGTCGCACAAGCAGGCACCATCACGGTCTATACCTCACTGGAAGAAGATGAGATCAAAGATTACGTCGCACAGGCCAAAAAAGACTTACCCGACCTGACAATCAACGTACTGCGCTTGTCCACTGGCGATCTCGGCCCACGGATTCTGGCGGAATCCAAGAATCCGCAACATGACGTCATTTGGGGATGGGCAGTGACCAGTGTGATGGATCCACGCTTGTCCGCCTTATTGGAGCCCTACGATGCCAAAGGCAGCGATAGCCTTGCCGCCACCTACCGCGCCCCGGATCACAAATGGTTTGCAGCAACAGGCTATATGGCTGCCTTTTGCGTCAATACCGAAGCGTTAAAAGCTAAGAATCTGCCTGTTCCCGCATCCTGGCAGGATCTGACCAACCCGGTCTATAAAGGGGAAATCGTGATGCCCAATCCGGTTTCCTCCGGCACAGGCTATCTGCAAATCGCGGCGCTGCTGCAATCTAAAGGGGATCAAAATGGCTGGGCATTCCTGAAGTCGCTGGATGGCAACATCGCCCAATACACCAAGTCCGGCTCACGTCCGTGTAAAGCGGCACGGACGGGCGAATATGCGATTGGCGTATCGCTGGCTTTCGCCGCGATGCAATCGATTGAAGAAGGCTACCCCATCAAGATGGTGATCCCAAACGATGGGGCTGGCTATGAATTAGAAGCCTCCGCCCTGATGAAGGCAGCCAAAAACAAACCCGACGCGAAGCGCTTTCTTGACTGGACGCTCTCCAGCCATGCCGCCACGCTCTACACCAAATATAAAGAGATCGTGACAATACCTGGCGTTGAACAGTCAAAAGCCGCGCAAGTGGCTGGCCTGCCCGCCGATCTCACACAGGTGCTCTATCCCGTGGATTTCACCAAAAGCGCCAGCGATCGTGACGCCACACTGGCAACCTGGCAAAAAACCATCGGCCGATAGTGGTCTGTATTCGCTGTAGAGGCTGCCGCACAGCGTATTCCAACTGCGCGGAAGCCGTCATTAAGAGGTCGCATTCATGGCACTGGTTATTCAAAATCTTTATAAAAGCTTTGAGGGTTATGTCGCTCTCGACCGTATCAATTTGTCGATTGAAAATGCCGAATTTGTCTGCCTTCTTGGGCCAAGCGGCTGTGGCAAAACGACATTGCTGCGTATCATTGCCGGATTGCTAAGCTGCGATGGGGGGAAAATCACGCTGGATGACCGCGATCTGGTCAACGTGCCCGCGAGAGAACGAGGCTTTGGCATCGTATTTCAGTCTTATTCACTCTTTCCCCACATGACGATTGCACAAAACATTGGCTACGGTCTCAAAATTCGCCAGACGCCTGCCGAGGAAGTTGCCGCACGCGTCAGCGATCTGCTGGACACCGTGCGTCTGAGCGGGTTCGGCGATCGTTATCCTGCCCAGCTTTCAGGCGGGCAACAGCAGCGTGTTGCGATTGCCCGCGCACTGGCGGTCAATCCCTCCCTGCTCTTACTGGATGAACCGCTTTCAGCACTGGATGCACGCGTGCGTGCTGGGCTGCGTCAGGAACTGCGTGACGTGCAACAACGTCTTGGCATTCCGACACTGATGGTCACGCACGATCAGGAAGAGGCAATGAGCATGGCGGATAAAATCATCTGCATGCACGGTGGACGTATTGTTCAGGAAGGCACACCACATGAACTCTATACCAGCCCACGCACACGCTTCGTGGCCGAATTCATGGGACACAGTAATTTGCTGTCGCGTGATGTCGTCACTGCCTGTATGCCCGAGCTGCTTCCCTCCGCGCAAAATACTGTGCTACCGGAAGACGCAGAGCTGTTTATTCGCCCGGAACGCATCGCATTACAGAAAGCAGAAGGCGCGGAAGGCCGGGTTATCACCACCAGCTTCCTCGGCAGCATTCAACGTGTTCAGGTGATGTGGAAATCGCAACCGCTGCTGGTCGAAACCAGCAGCGCCGTTAACTGGTCCTCTGGAGACCCCGTTCATCTCTCAATTCGCGCAGAAGACTGCGCCTGGGTGCAAGCATGAGCCATTCACTTCTCCCTCCGCAAACGGCCAGTGACCGCTGGCTTTCACGTCTCTGTCTGTGGCTTCCACTGCTGGCGCTGCTGATGTTTTTCGGCATCCCCATGCTGAGTATCGCCTGGCACAGTCTGCTGGACGATCAAAACGGCACCGTTGGCTTATCCAACTATCTGGTGCTGATGGATTCACCCGGCATCTGGCGGGCAACAGCAAACAGCTTGTTATTAGGCGTCGTCACCACATTGGTCACATTGTTGCTGGGATTCATTGTTGCCTATGGGCTGGAATGTACCGCCATGCCCGCGAAGCGTTTTATCGCCTTTGCGACCGCACTTCCTATACTTGCACCTTCGCTGGTGTTGGGCTTGGGGCTGATTTTTCTGCTGGGAAGAAATGGCATCATCGGTAATCTGCTTGGTGTGCGGTTGGATATTTATGGCTTTTGGGGACTGTTGATTGCCAACGTCTTGTACGCGCTGCCGCAGGCCATTCTGATCATTCGCACCACCCTGCGCCATAGCGATACTCGCCAGTACGAAGCCGCTAATGTGCTGGGCGCGTCCGACTGGCGACAGTTTCTGGATATTACCCTCCCCGGCCTGCGATACGGCCTGCTGAGTGCCGCCTTTGTCATTTTTACCATTACCATCACGGACTTCGGCAACGCGATTGTGATCGGCGGCAACTTCTCCGTACTCGCCACCGAGATTTACAGCCAGGTCAGCGGCCAGATGAAATTCGGTATGGGTGCGGTCGTGGGGATTTTACTGCTGCTACCTGCGGCGGCGTCTATCTGGATAGAGCGCGCCGCGGCAAGACGGCAAAAAGCAATTGGCACACACGCGGCTATCCCGCATGTGCCGCAACCTTTGCGTACTCGCGATATGTCATTCTATCTGGCCACCATGACGATCGCGTTCGCCATTATCGCCGTCATTGGCACTGTTATTATCGCCAGCATGATACGCCTATGGCCGTACCGTCTGGACCTGACGCTTAAGCATTATGATATCGACCTCGCCGGTGGCTACACCCCGTTGTGGACGTCAGTGTGGATTTCGGCGCTGGCGGCCATGGTCGGCACCGTGCTGTTATTCCTGCTCACTTTCGGTATTCATCGGCAGCCGGGTAAAGTCGCCAACGCCGCCGTACTACTCAGCGCGTTGCCTGTTGCGGTTCCCGGTCTGGTATTAGGGTTATCTTACGTGTTTACGTTCAATACGGCCGATCTTCCCTGGGGTATGCTGTACGGTTCAGCCCTGCTGGTGGCACTGTGCAATTATTATCACTACCACACGCAAGGCTACACCACGATGATGATGGGAATCCGTAACGTTCCACACGCGATGGAAGATGCCACCACGGTGTTAGGCGGCGGTGTGGTACGTATTTTACGTGATGTTTATCTGCCAGCCATGCGCGTCACGCTGATTTCGGTCGCCATGTTTTTATTCATGCGCTCAATGGTTACACTATCGGCCGTGATTTTTTTGGTCACGCCGTCATTGCCGTTAGGTGCCGTTACCGTGATGCGGCTGGATGAAGCCGGCTTTACCTCACAGGCTGCCGCCTTTTCTACGTGTATTATGGGGATTGTCGCCATGACCGCCCTGCTTCTGCATCTTGTGACAGAGAAACGGCAAACGGTGTAGCCGGTGTCAGAATCTCAAAGAATGGAAAGCTATGTTAGAAGAAACGCGGTTACATCGCATACAGGCACTGCTCTCGACATTAAACCAGGTGAGCACCGAGAAAATCATTCAACATCTTGGTGTGTCACGCGAAACCGTACGACGCGATATCGTGAAGCTGGAAGCCGCAGGCGCGTTGCGCCGCGTTCACGGCGGGATTGTGGCAACAACACAAGAACCGGAACTGCCGCTGTCCGTTCGTAATACCGTGCGCGAAAAAGAAAAGCAGGCCATTGCCCGCGCGGCCGTACAGCAGTTAAAAGCCGGGCAAACCCTGTTTATCGACGCGGGCAGCACGACTTCTCTGTTAGCCGATGAGTTGCTCTCCATGCCGGGAATGACGGTCATTACCAATAGCCTGACCGTGGCACAAAAACTCACCGCGACGGAATCCGTTGCACAGCATAGCGTGATATTACTCGGTGGCTACATGGGCGCCTCGGCACAGGCAACCAGCGGCGACATCACCATCAATGAACTACAACGCTATCGCGCCGATGTCGCACTTCTCTCTCCGGTGGGAGTAGTTGCCGCTTCCGGCGCCAGCAGTTTTGCTCACCATGAAGCGGCTATTGCCAGAGCCATGGTGCAGTATGCACGAACGCGAATTATCCTCGCGGATCATAGCAAGATTGGCACCACCAGCCGCGTGGTCTATGCCACCCTGCCGGAAATCGATATGATCGTGACCGATGCCGCCAGTGCGGACAACCCCGAACTGGCATTACTACAGATGCATTGCCAACAGGTGATCATAGCCTGACCATGCACGATGATGTTTAGCCTCGTAGCACGCTCACGCAGACCAGGCTAGCAGAGAAGTGGAGGATGATTTCTCCCCCCTTTCGTGCTAATGCTAAGGCTTCGTCAACACAAGGAGCATCAGACATGTATCAGCTGTATATCGCCAATAAAAATTATTCGTCCTGGTCACTGCGTCCGTGGGTGCTATTGAAAACACTGTCGATTCCTTTCGAAGAGAAACTGGTTGTTTTTGCACCGGGCATGGCACAGCCGGCGTTTAAGGCCTTTTCACCGACGGCAAAAGTCCCCTGCCTGATCGACGGCGATATCACCGTCTGGGATTCATTGGCGATTACCGAATACCTGGCTGAGCAGCATCCCGGCGTCTGGCCTGCCGAGGCAAAAACCCGCGCCTGGGCACGCTGTGCCGCGGCCGAAATGCATTCTGGTTTTACCGCCCTGCGCAATACCTGTTCCATGAGCTGCGGCGTGCGCGTCAAAATGAACGAAATATCTCCCGCCCTCAGCAACGACATTAACCGCATCTGTGAACTCTGGCAGGAAGGGCTAACGCGCTTTGGCGGGCCGTTTCTGGCAGGAAAACAGTTTTCGGCAGTGGACGCCTTCTTTGCGCCAGTTGTGTTCCGTATCAAAACCTATCAGCTTCCCGTTTCGCCGGAAGCCACTGCCTATTGCGACCATCTGTTGGCGCAGCCTGCTATGCAGCGCTGGCTGGAAGATGCTTTAGCGGAAACCTGGCGCGAAGATGAACATGACGAAGAAGTGAGAAAAGCGGGAGAAGTGATAGAAGATCGGCGCGCTCGCGCGTAGCGCTGTAGAAGCGGTGGCCCGTTCGGCCACCGTTAATATTCCCTTCTAAAGCATTAGAAAGAAGGAACCGTTATTCGGTTTCGATGCTCGCCATGCTCTGCGGTTGGCGAGAAGCCAGCGATTTTTGTTTCTTATAGCTCAGCGCGGCGGCAGGCACCTCGCTGACCTTGCCGGTTTCCATCCACTTACGCAGGCGGTTAGCATCGGCAAAGTGCGTGTATTTACCGAATGCGTCCAGCACCACCAGCGCCACAGGCCGCTGATTAATGACAGTCCTCATCACCAGACAGTGTCCCGCCTGATTCGTGAAGCCCGTTTTGGTCAGTTGGATGCTCCAGTCCGCTTTATAGACCAGATGATTCGTGTTTCTGAACGGCAGGCTGTACGTCGGATTAGAGAACGTCGCCGTTTTCTCCTGCGTGGTGCTCAGTTGACTCAGCAGCGGATATTGCTTACTGGCGATCAGGAGTTTAGTGAGATCGCGGGCGGTCGAGACGTTATTGATGGACAGCCCGGTCGGCTCGACATAGCGCGTGTGAGCCATGCCTAGCGCACGGGCTTTGGCATTCATCGCGCGGATAAACGCCTGATAGCCGCCCGGATAGTGGTGTGCCAGACTCGCTGCGGCCCGGTTTTCTGATGACATCAGCGCCAGCAGCAGCATGTCATGGCGGCTGATCTGACTATTCAGACGAACGCGCGAGTACACCCCTTTCATTTCTTTCGTCTGGCTGATATCCACAGAGATGATTTCATCAAGCGGCTGATTGGCATCCAGCACCACCAGCGCCGTCATCAATTTCGTCACCGAAGCAATCGGCACCACCACATCTGGGTTACTGGAATACAGAATGTGGTTATCACGCAAATCCACCACCATAGCGCTACCGGAAGCAATTTCCTGATGCGCAGTGCCGGCGGAGTACGTCGGTGCTTTCGCCACAGCCTGAGGCAACATCACAGCATGGGTTGACAGCAGCAACAGGCCACAAAGAGAAAGCTTAAAATTTTTCGTCATTCTTCAATAACTTAAACAGTATTCTGTTAAATGAAAGGGATAGGCATCGGCATTATAATTTACCGCCCTTCCCCACGCACTCATGCAGCAGAAAAAGCTTTGTGACAAATTTTGACAAACGGTTTTGTCAACCCACTGTTTTTTATCGCATTACGTCAGAGACGGTTTTATTTTGCGCATCTGGTTGAGCAAACACAGGCTGACACCGCTAAATATTCCAGCGGTAATGCCACCTACCGCGCCGGACAATAGACAGAATACAAGGTCATGTGCCAACGCGGGAAACCGAGCCAGTTGGACGGAAAAATAGAAACGAGAACAAAACGTCAGCAGCATCAAGCCCAGCGGCCACCATGACCCCGTGCGCTGAAAAACACGTGATTCCGGCAGATAAGCGCCTGACGTTTTCCCCAACATCCACCCGATGCCCAGCCCAACGAGTAACGCCAGCAGAAATCCTCCTGCCGCCGCAAGCGGGAACAGCAGCGTATGAAAAATGGCGCTAACGCCCCACACCATGAAAACAATTGGCACAACCAGCATCCGCGTCAGCGATTGTCGCCTCGGTTGGCTGGCTTTTATTCCGGCATAAATCAGGTAACCCAAAACAATCCACACCCAGTAAGGTGTATGACGCAGAATAATCAGCAGGTCTTCCACGGCGGTAGATTCCTTCCTCAACGGTAACAGTGACGATTACGGCGTGACTTTTGCCTGTTCCAGCGCCTGCTTCACCGCGTTAATCACCCCTTGACTCGATAACGTTGCCCCTGTTACCGCATCCACCTTGTTAATATCCTGCTTCTCAATGAGTTCCGGCACGATTTGATCCGTCGCGCTCAGCATCATGGCTTCGGTATCGCCGTGCTTCAACACTTCAGCATTAGCGATCTTTCCGTCTTTAATGCTGACCGTAACCTCAACGTCTGCCGCCTTACCCTGCGCTTTTCCGATATAGCTGCCATCTTTATATTGCGCCACATCGCTACCATGAACAGGCAGAGAAAACACCATCACTACCGTGGCCAACGCCGCCGAAATAGATTTTTTCATCATTTCCCCGTGTGTAAATCGAACACTAAAAACAACAATTCAATAACCAGAAAATAACAGTTAGTTAAAGCCTAATAATTGATAATAGGATTTCGTTTCAATATTATCCAATGACAATTGAAGTCGTATCGCACACTCTATACACCTATCCCTGAGTGCTTTCAACTGGGTTTCATCATCGGTCATTACCGATATTTCTACGAAATAACCCAAGGTCTCAATATAATCGAGCGTAATATGGAAGGCGTCTAAAAAGTAGATGCTGCGGATTTTATGAATTTCAAAAAGGGGCTGATACCCTAACGTCTGTAGCATGCTGTGGGTTTTTTCAAAATCTTCGACATTAACCGCTTCGCAGCGATCGACGCCCGGCCCTTTCACGATCCAGAGCTTAATCCCCGATGGCTCCATGCGGCGCACCCGCATTTTGATATTTTGCTGCCGCAGGCGATTCTCTGCATCATCGTAATAAACGTCGTGCTCTTTATTTTCAAAGACAAAAGCCTCAGGATGAAGGCTAAAAAGCGTATTCCTGAAAACGGCTATATCGTCAATGCGGAATTTAAGTTCAACTTCATATTTCCCTGTGAAATGTTCAACCATGTTCTTTCCCCTCACTGGACTCCCTGAAATAGCATTGAATATCCGCCATATAGAACAGTGTTTTATTACGCTGCCATACGGAAATTCAAGATAATAATGATTCAGTCATCCGCAAAATAGATAATACAGGTAACATAATATGGCTCAGTGGCCGTCCTCTTATCCTCCTTGATTCACGCCTTACGTCCTGTCACAGGCTGTCACCGCGATAGCAATGCCGACCTTGATAATAAAACCGCATTATTACCTTACAACGTCAGATATCCTGAGAGCAATGTCCTGTCAGAGCATACTCATTGACGAATACCTTCGGATATTTCCCAACAAAAAAGCGGTCAGTGCCCTTACTGGACGCTGACCGCCGTTAATAGTAGCTGAGAAGGCAAAAACCGCTAGTTCTTCACGCAACAACCTCAGGTAATAGCAAAATCAGTGCAGAATCGAAGCCGTGATGGTGCATAAACTCACGCAAAATCAGCAACCGAGCAGAGAAAGCGTTCTCAAGCGGAATGCCCTCCCAGGCAGCTGGACTCCCCAACATGACACGTTCCAGACGTTTAAATGTCCGTTCCATGTCATCCTGCGGCAGGCGCCAGCCAGCGCCCTCTTTTTCTGCTCCCGAAATCTGAACGATAGTCACCAAGGCGGGATCAAAAGCAAACAGAGCGGAACCCGCTGGGATGTCGTGGCGAATGCGCGTCACTTCATCTTCGACCGCCATGATCGCCAATTCCATTTCGTCTGGCGTTGGAGGAAGGTGCCTGAAAAACGTCGCCGCCGTTTTATCAAAACCGATGGTCAGTTGCAGGGTTATCGATGGGTGTGATGCCGTTCCGCAGACAACCGTCGTCTGCTGTTCGCCAATGCACAGCACCGTTACCGGCGCATCGGGCGCGACGCGCTGTCTGGCAAGCGAGTACACCTGTTGCAGGTTCACCTCATTTTCCATCTCAGCATCCCCTTATTTAGTGCTGATGCCCATGCTGGCAGCAGCGTGCAATACTGGCAATATCAGCGGGTGTGGTGCGACAGCAGCCGCCAATCAGACGCGCCCCTGCCGCTTGCCACTCGGGCAGATACGCCGTCAGCGAGCAGGCCGCATCGTGAGCGCTGCTCCATGTTTTCGTTACCGCATCATACTGCTCGCCGGAATTGGGATAAACCACCAACGGCAAATCTGTCAGTGAAGACAGATGCGTCAACGCGGGCGTCACGTTTTCCAGCGCAATGCAGTTGAGCCCCACGGCAACCACCTGCGCACAGGCATTAACCCGCGCCAGCACCGTGCGCAATGGCGTACCATCGCTGAGGTGTTCGCTGTCACGCAGCGTGAAGGAGAGCCACACCTGCGCCTGCGGGAACTCCGCCAGTAACGCAATCAGCGCCTCAATTTCCGCAAAAGACGGCAGCGTCTCACAGGCCAGAAGATCCGCTCCCGCCTCCAACAGCGCCGCCATACGCGGCCGATGGAACGCCATCATGTCAGCCTGCGGCAGCTGATAATCACCGCGATACTCCGAGCCATCCGCCAGATAGGCGCCGTATGGCCCGACTGACCCCGCAACCAGCAGCGACCCAGCCTGTGAATTGTCGCGACGGTAATCATCCCGCGCCTGCGCCGCCAGTTGCACGCTCTTGGCAATTAACGCCAGCGACTCTGCTTCACTATAGCCACGCGCCGCAAACCCTTGCGGCGTCGCCTGATAGCTGGCCGTAATCGCGCACTGCGCTCCTGCCTTGAAATAGTCGAGATGAACCTGATAAATCAGCGCCGGGTTCTCAACCAGCACTTTCGCCGACCACAGTGGATCCGTTAAATCACAGCCGCGCGCTTCCAGTTCGGTAGCCAGCGCGCCATCCAGCACAATCGTGGGTGCCGTCGCCAGCAGTTCGGTAACCGTATTTTTACGCAATGTCTTCCACTCCCGTTAATCCACGCTTCTTCATTGACTGCGTGAAATAATAAGCACCGTAGCACAGCGCGACAAACGGAATTCCACACCACAGCGCAATTCTCTGGCTGGGATCAAACGCCAGTCCGACGCAGGCCAGTAAGCACAGCAGGAAGCCAAGAATCGGCGTGATGGGGAACCAAGGGGCGTGATATTGCAGGTCGGACAGCGGTTTTCCCTTACGGATATGGTGACGGCGGAACATATAGTGTGAGGCGCAGATGCTCAGCCACACCGCCACCACGGCAAAGCCGGAAATCGCAGACAGCGCCACGTAAACGGTATCCGGTGCGACCACGCTGGAAAACAGCGCCAGCAGCCCGCCCAACATACTGACGGAAATGGCAAAGAGCGGAATGCCACGGCGCGTCAGACGAGAAAAACGGCGCGGCAACGTGCCTTCATTGGACAGCGACCACAGCATACGCCCCGAGGCATACAGCCCTGAGTTAGCGGCGGACAGAATCGCCGTCAAAATCACGAAATTAAAAATATCGGCGGCGTAAGGAATACCAATCTTTTCAAACACCAGCACAAACGGGCTTTTCGCGATACCGGCCTCTTCCATCGGGATTATCGCCGCCAGCACCAGCACCGTCCCCAGGAAAAAAATCACCAGTCGCGCAACGGTCGTACGAATCGCCATCGGCACCACTTTCTGTGGATTCTCGGTTTCCCCTGCCGCAATACCGATCAACTCCGTACCAGAGAAAGCGAAGTTTACCGCCACCATCGTCATCAAGATCGGCAGGCCGCCGTGTGGGAACCAGCCAGACGCGGTAATGTTCTGGAAGAACGGCGCGGGAGAACCATCCTGCATGGGAATAAAGCCAAACATCGCGCCAGCGCCGAGCACGATAAAAGCAAGGATCGTGACGACTTTAACGATCGAGAACCAAAATTCCCCTTCAGCAAAGAAGCGGGACGACACGATATTCAACAGGTAGATCAGCATACAAAACAGCAGACACCAGGTCCAGACCGGCACCTGCGGGAACCAATACTGCATGCAAAAACCCGCAGCAGTCAGGCTGGAACCCAGCGCGACCGTCCACGTCAGCCAATAGAGCCACGCCACGGTATAGCCCGTAGCCGGGCTAAGATAGCGGGATGCATACACATGGAACGCCCCGGTTTCCGGCATCGCGACGGACAACTCCCCCAGACTCAGCATCACCAAATACACCACCAGCGCACCGATCAGATACGCCAATAGCGTCCCGGCGGCACCCGTCGTGGAAATAATGTAGCCCGTATTAAAAAACAGGCCGGTCCCGATGACGCCGCCGAGCGAGAGCATCACCAGATGGCGAGCTTTCATGGTGCGCTTAAATTGCCCTTCCGAGCCTGGTGCGTGTTGTTCCATGATGACCTTTTATTATAGACGTCTAAACTTCCAGACAGATAGAGTGTTATACCGTCAACCGATTCGTAAAGTAAAGTGCAGGCCGGAAGGGGAGCGATGAAGTGCGTTAAATCTGAACAGCGTGATGAAAACACGAAGAGTGGGAAGGCAAAAGTGGGGAAACGGTGAGCGCCTACGGCTCACCAATCACACGCGCGATGTCTGCCGATGTTTTCAAGGTACGGATCTCGCTGAATAACTCGGTGGCGTCGTCGTACTCTTTACGCAAATAGCCCAGCCACTGTTTGATGCGTGCGACGTGATACATTCCCGTGTCGCCCTGTTTTTCCAACTGCACGTATTTTTGTAGCAGCAGCATGACCTCCGGCCACGGCATACGCGGTTCGTTATACTTAATCACGCGGCTCAGGTTCGGCACATTCAGCGCCCCTCGCCCGATCATCACTGCGTCGCAACCCGTTGTCGCCATGCAGTCCTGCGCACTCTGCCAGTCCCAGATTTCGCCGTTGGCGATCACCGGAATCCGCAATCGCTGGCGGATTTTCCCTATTGCCTGCCAGTTAATGCATTCGGCTTTGTACCCATCCTCTTTGGTGCGACCATGCACGACCAGTTCGCTTGCGCCCGCTTGTTGCACCGCGTCGGCGATTTCAAACTGGCGATCGCCGGAATCCCAGCCCAGCCGTATTTTCACTGTAACCGGCAGATGAGCTGGCACCGCCTCACGCATCGCTTTCGCGCCCTGATAAATCAGCTCGGGATCTTTTAACAGCGTCGCCCCGCCACCGCTGCCGTTCACCAGCTTGGACGGACAACCGCAGTTGAGATCGACGCCATACGAACCTAGCTCAACGGCCCGCGCCGCATTTTCCGCCAGCCACTGTGGATATTGTCCCAGTAGCTGCACGCGCACCAGCGTGCCGGACGGCGTGCGACTGGCGTGGTGCAATTCAGGGCAAAGGCGATAAAAGGACTTCACCGGCAGACACTGATCCACCACGCGTAAAAACTCGGTGATGCACAGGTCATAATCATTTACTTCAGTCAACAGTTCTCGCACTAATGAGTCGAGAACACCTTCCATCGGGGCAAGCAGAACACGCATAACGCTACTCGGTAACCATTTTATCGTTAATCACAGCCATTCATTGCACGGCTAAAAAAGCAGGCAATCTTAGGGGGTATTGTACGAGGAACGCAACGGGAAAGATAAGGCAGGACGGGCGCAGAGGTTGCCTCTTGTGAGTATATCATCAATAATTCGTGACGAATTTGAGCCGACACTGTCCTAACGGACCACAACGAAGTGACTATTTATTATGTCGAACATCAAAACTATGCAGAACGTCAAAACCGCTGCGCTGCAACGCCCGCGGCTTTCTCTGCCGAATAATGCCGACAAGCTGCTGCTGCACTCCTGCTGCGCGCCCTGCTCTGGTGAAGTCATGGAAGCCATCACCGCTTCTGGCATCGACTACACCATTTTCTTTTATAACCCTAACATCCACCCGCAGCGTGAATACCTGATCCGCAAAGAGGAAAATATCCGCTTCGCCGAACAGCATAACGTGCCGTTCATCGATGCCGACTACGATACGGATAACTGGTTCGAGCGCGCCAAAGGCATGGAGTGGGAACCCGAACGTGGCATTCGCTGCACCATGTGTTTCGATATGCGCTTCGAGCGCACCGCGCTGTACGCCGCAGAAAACGGTTTTAGCGTCATTTCCAGTTCACTGGGAATTTCCCGCTGGAAAAACATGCAGCAGATTAACGAATGTGGCCAGAACGCCGCGCAGAAATATCCCGGCATCACCTACTGGGATTACAACTGGCGCAAAGGCGGCGGTTCATCGCGCATGATCGAAATCAGCAAGCGCGAACGTTTCTATCAACAGGAGTATTGCGGCTGCATTTATTCTCTGCGCGACTCCAACAAGCATCGAAAATCACAGGGACGCGATATTATTCGCATCGGTAAACTGTATTACGGCGACGAAGCCGAATAACCGCACCACACCAGAGCCCGTAGAGCGGTAGTAACGGATAGATCGTAAAGACGCTGTAAATACATCCCTGTACGCTCGGATTGCGCCATCCCTGGCGCAAACGCTTTACTCTTCTATTCCGTTACTACCGTTTTCGTTCGACAAATAAGTTTGTCAACGGTCTGAGTCCGGCACAGCACGTGCCGGACTTTCTGCGTCTTACTTCTTCACATCGACCTGATAGAAAATATGCTTCCCGAATGGATCGATTTCATAGCCGGTCACTTCCTTGCGGACTGGCTCAAAGATGGTGGAATGCGCAATCATGACGGCCGGAGCCTGATCGTGCATCATCTGCTGTGCCTGCTTGTACAGGGCAATACGCTGTTCATGATCCTGCGACGCCCGCGCTTCGGTAATCAGTTTATCAAACGGTGCGTAACACCATTTTGCTGAGTTGGAACCGCCGTTAGCAGCTGTGCAGGTAAAGAGCGGTCCGAAGAAGTTATCAGGATCGCCCGTCGCCGTTGTCCAGCCCATCAACGCGGCCTGATGCTCGCCTCCTTTCACTCTTTTCAGGTATTCCCCCCATTCGAAGGTGACAATTTTGGCCTGCACGCCCACCTTCGCCCAGTCAGCCTGAATCATCTCCGACATCCGGCGGGCGTTCGGGTTATACGGGCGCTGTACCGGCATCGCCCACAGTTCGATCGTGGTGCCTTCCGCCAAGCCCGCTTCTTTCAGTAATGCTTTGGCCTTCTCGGGATCGTAGTCATAATCCTTCAGTTCACTATCCGCACTCCAGACGCCCGGCGGCAGCAGGTTTTTCGCCGCCGTGCCCGTTCCCTGGAAAACGGCTTCGATAATCGCCGGTTTATTAATCGCCATCGTTAACGCCTGCCTCACTTTCACGTTATCCGTCGGCGCTTTTTGGGTGTTGAACGACAGGAAACCGGTGTTCAACCCGGCCTTTTGCATCAGCACGATATCCTTGTTCTCTTTCATGCGCGGCAGGTCGGCAGGATTAGGGAACGGCATCACCTGACATTCATTCTTCTCCAGCTTGGCATAACGCACGGAGGCATCCGGCGTGATGGTGAAAATCAGCCGATCCAGCTTCGCTTTGCCTTCCCAATAGGCGGGAAACGCCTTAAACAGAATGCGGGAATCTTTTTGATACTGCGCTAATTCAAAAGGCCCAGTACCAATCGGCTCCATATCCACACGCTCCGGCGTCCCGGCTTTGAGCATCGCGTCGGCATATTCCGCAGAGAGGATAGACGCGAAGTACCAGGCTAAATCGGCCAGAAACGGCGCTTCTGCATGGGAGAGCGTAAAGCGCACCGTATGGTCGTCCACTTTTTCGATGCTCTGAATCAGCGAGCCAAAGGCCAGACTTTCAAAATTGGCATAGGTGCCTTTCGAGACGCTGTGATAGGGGTGTTGCGGGTCTTTTTGCCGCATGAAGGAGAAAATCACGTCGTCGGCGGTAAAATCACGTGAGGGTTTGAAAAATTTGTTGCTCTGGAACTTCACGCCTTTGCGCAGATGAAAGGTATACACGCGTCCATCGGCACTGATGTCCCAACGCTCTGCCAGACTCGGTATCAGCTCCGTAGTACCCACTTTAAAATCCACCAGGCGGTTATAAATCGGTACCGCGCTGGCATCCACGCTGGTGCCGGAGGTGTAAAGCTGCGGGTTAAAATTTTCCGGCGATCCTTCAGAGCAGTACACCAGCGTATTCGCCGAGGCCGCTGAGGCGAGCGCCAGCGTCAACGCTGCCAGCGTAAATCGTATTCCTGTTTTTTTCATTCCAGTCCTCACTTGTAGTGTCATTCGTTTCCCATTTAGTGTTGTTCGTGCCCCGTTTACTGCATTTGCTTTCTGACTGCCACTGTCTGAAATAGAAAAGCATGGCAATAAAATGACAAATAAAACCCTCGAATGAAATAATTTCTACGTTAGGATAATAATCAACGCTATTACTGAATAAACGTACTGAATAAAAAGGATTCGTTATGACAGACAGTCTGGCTCATCAGCTCAGCACGCGTTTTTACCGTTACCTCGCCGTCACCAGCCAAAGCGATGCCAGTTCGACAACGTTGCCCAGCACCCCGGAGCAACATGAGATGGCGCGACTGCTGGCAGACGAGCTGCTTGCGCTGGGTCTGCAAGACGTAGTGATTGATGAGCATGCCACCGTAACCGCCGTGAAGCCGGGCAACTGTCCGTCCGCCCCGCGCATCGGTTTTATTACCCATATCGATACGGTGGACGTCGGCCTATCGCCGCATATTCATCCGCAGACGCTGCGCTTTACCGGCGAGGACCTGTGCCTGAATGCTGAACAGGACATCTGGCTGCGCACGGCGGAACACCCGGAAATTCTGCCGTATGTCGGGCAGGACATTATATTCAGCGATGGCACAAGCGTACTCGGCGCGGATAACAAGGCTGCCGTTACCGTGGTGATGACGCTCATGGAGAACCTGACCGACACGACGCCGCACGGCGATATCGTAGTGGCCTTTGTGCCGGACGAAGAAATTGGGCTGCGTGGTGCGAAAGCGCTCGATCTCAAACGCTTCGATGTCGATTTTGCCTACACCATCGACTGCTGCGAACTGGGTGAAGTAGTGTATGAGAACTTCAATGCGGCCTCGGCGGAAATTCGCTTTACCGGCGTGCCAGCGCACCCGATGTCGGCAAAAGGCGTGCTGGTCAATCCGCTGCTCATGGCGCACGATTTTATCAGCCAGTTTGATCGCCAGCAGACGCCGGAGCACACCGAGGGGCGTGAAGGCTATGTCTGGTTTAACGATCTGACGGCAAATGCCAATGAAGCGAAGCTCAAAGCGTCTATCCGCGATTTTGATTTAGCCACGTTTGAACAACGTAAACAGCAGATCGCCGCAATTGCCGACAAGATTGCTGCCCAATATCCGACGGGCAGCGTGACCTATACCCTCACCGATATCTACAGCAATATCAGCAACGCCATCACTGACGATCGCAGGGCTATCGACCTGCTGTTTGCCGCACTGGACACACTGGGCATTGAGCCTAAAGTAACGCCGATGCGTGGCGGCACGGACGGCGCTGCGCTGTCCGCCAAAGGGTTGCTGACACCGAACTTCTTTACCGGCGCGCACAATTTCCACTCGCGGTTTGAGTTTTTACCCGTGCCGTCATTTGTGAAATCGTATGAAGTGGCATTGCATTTATGCCTGCTGGCGGCGAAATAAGCACGTTCAGAAAAGAACGAGGCGGACACCTGTCCGCCTCGGTAAAACATACCTATTTCTGCGCCAGTCGCAGCACCGACGGCGTCAGGCCGTATTCCTTATTTACGATCAGGCTTTAGCCGACTATCAAACTGGAACGGTATAGATTCTGCCCTCTGAATGATCCCGTAGAAATCTGGGTGTTCTGGGTTCAACAGGTAGTTATACTCCACGGGCGATAGCGCGCTGGGGACTCGCAACGCTATCGAACCTTTGGTAAAGATCCTCGCATCACCGTATATAGCCAGATCTGGCGGCGCTTCTTCAGCAGCCCAGTTGTCTGGCAATTCGTCCATATCGGCACTCTGAATCTGATCTTCAGGCACCTCGATACGCATTAGCGTGTAATAATCCAGGATCTGCGCTGCATGCAGATGTACCAGCGTCTCCAGCATCGTAAGCTATGCGGTTTCTGATACATAAACCATTGAGGTGCCAACACTGTTCCAGCGGCCTCCAGCCTCTTTTGCTCCGTATCCCGTCCAGGCTGTAGAAAGATACTTTGTCTTTGTAAGCCGATAGAGAATCAAGAGAATGAGATGAACGCATCCCAACTATTTGACGAGTAGCACAGAGGCTGAAAGACGGGGTGTGGAGCCTCGCAGATTTCCGGCATCATCGTGCCTATAACGGGATACTCATCGTTCCCCTGACTGGAGACTCCACACATGAATAACTATACCCCTGTTGGCGTTGATATCGCAAAACACCTGATTCAGGTTCACTTCATCGACAAACATAGCGGCGAAGTGGTGGATAAACAGCTGCGACGTCAGGATGTTCTGACCTTCTTCAGCAACCGTGAACCCTGCCTGATTGGTATGGAAGCCTGTGGCGGCTCTCAGCACTGGGCCCGGGAGTTGAAGAAACTTGGTCATCAGGTTCGCCTGCTTCAGGCGAAATTCGTCAAAGCCTTCCTGATGGGCAACAAGAACGATGTCATGGACTCCCGCGCCATATGGATGGCGGTCCAGCAACCGGGACGGGGGATTGCCGTAAAGAGCGAAGAGCAGCAGGCCGTTCTGGCACTGCATCGCATGCGCCGCCAGTGGGTGAAGTTCCGCACCGCGCAGACCAATGCCCTGCATGGCTTACTGCTCGAATTTGGTGAAACAGTACGCAAAGGACGTACCGCGCTGGACAAGGCTCTGCCCGTGGCGCTGGAGAGGCTGAAAAACCGCCTGCCGCTATTCCTCATCGCCCAGATTGAAGAGCAGCACCGTCGCTTGAGTGAGCTGGATGCTCAGATTAACGGCATTGAGCAACAACTGACGGCGCTGGCGAAACAGAACGAGACCTGCCGACGGCTGATGGCTATACCCGGCGTAGGGCCACTGATAGCCACGGCGGCGGTGGCTACGATGGGCGAGGCTCATGCGTTCCGGTCGGGACGGGAGTTCGCGGCCTATGTCGGACTCGTCCCAAAACAGACCGGCACTGGCGGCAAGGTTCGCCTGCCGGGGATAAGCAAACGCGGTGACACCTACCTGCGTACGCTGTTTATCCATGGAGCGAGGGCAGCGAGCCTGTTGGCGAAAGAGCCGGGACCGTGGATAACGGAGTTAAAGAAACGGCGGCCGACCAGTGTGGCGATAGTCGCGATGGCCAACAAACTGGCGCGCACGGTGTGGGCGGTGGCGGCGCACGAACGGGAGTACCGGAAAGATTACGTCAGCATCAGGCCGTATTAACAGCGGATGCTGAAAACCATTAACCCTTAACAAAAGGATGAATGCGGAAAGGTTGCGAGGGCAGCCAGCGTGATGACAACGACAGGTAAGACCGGGACTTGCTAAACCTGAATGGTGTGTCGGGCATAAAGCCCGCCAGGAGAATAAGGAGCAAGTCGGCGAATCTCATCGAGGCCCGCGGCACAGGCTGCAATAAGGCCGGATATAGAGCTGCGACCTATCCGTCAACGTCAACACAACGGAAGCCTTGCAAACGGGATGCGTTCATATAGCGCACCATGGACTCAAGGGGAAGTTTTCGCTTGCGCAGCGTGACGGTATCAGTGAGCGTTAATGCCTGTTCAATCATGCTAACGGGCAGGTAAGGTATTTAGTAACGAATTAAACGACATAACATTAATTCGCGAATTCATATTAAACGTCTGGCGAGAAAAAAATCCATTTTTTTGTTCATATTAACGACATGAAAACCCATTACTTATTATATTAAAATAAATTTTTTATAACTAATCATTATAAAATTATATTGTTTTTATTTATAAATTTCTCTTTGTTTTGAGGGAACTTCTTCAGATAAAAAACCACCTAAAATTAGGGTGGAAATAAAAAACACTCTAACATTAAACATTGAAATTAATAGTTAAATTAAAAATACACCTACGGAGTTACATCATGCCCATGAAAATTAACAATAAGGTAATACAAAATAAGAATATAGAGTTGAGTACTGGAGGGGAAAAAGAAATAGAAAAAAAAGATGTTGGGAATCAAAAAAAAGATGCATCTTCTTCTCATTCTGGGCAGATTACCCCTTGGCCTGCACGTAATCCTAATATAAAAAATGCAACCCCGGATGATATAAAAAGAAAGTCATTGAATCAAACGAATTTTCAACAGATTACATATCCAACTGATCTAAATAAAAAAGCTGACCCCAATATTATTAGTGCAAAAAATTATGGACAGAAAGCAGATGATACTCAGTTTTCACTAAGACAAAAATTACAAGAAAAAGAGGCAACTGGACTATTCAAGAATGCAGTAGATATTGTAATGAATCGCAATATGGAACTGGAGCGTCTTGGCGCCTTTACAGCAACATCCAATATGAATTCGCCTCACAATGGAGCACATTTCTGGAGTGGTAGCAGCATGCAGGACGGTAAAGTTGTGCATTCTGCAATGCTGACGGCTCAGGAGATGGCAAAAAAGACGGGGGGAGTGACGTTAGAAATGACGGAAGGAGGCCATGCATTGCATAACTATAGCGGTGAGGAAGATAGCTTTTCTTTTATAAAAGAAAGATTTAAATATACTGATGGGACAGCATCAAGCAATGATAGTTATTCAGTCAAAAAGGATATTATAGAAAAAGGTGTCAATAGCACTGGAATTGACATGATGGCAGAAACGGGACTAAACAAGACAGATGCTAAGGAGTACATCTCATCATCAAAACATTCCACTCCACATATTCTTTGGGACATAATGTCAATGCGTTATGCAGATAAAGTTACAGGGGAAGCTACATCGATACATGCTGTATCAGAAAACGATCCCTATGTTCAAAGTGATGCTTTCCAGAAAAATACATGGAACGCTAAAGAGCGCCCTGCATTGGAAAAAAACAATATTCCAATAAAAGAGTTATTTTCTGAACAATTGCAAGGTGAATTAGTGGAACCTTATGAGGTTAAAAAAACAAATTGGTCAAACACTGGTGGGTTCATTGGGAATATAAAAGATGATGGAAATAATAAGTAAATAAACGCTAGACTCTAAATAATCCAGTATATACCCGTCATACTTCAAGTTGCATGTGTTGGCCGCGTTCAGTCACCCGAATAATTTACCCGTGTAAGCTCATCGGGATTCCCTCGCTTGCAGCCTTCCTGAAACTAGAATTATTTAGGGTAGAGTGTTCATTCCATTAAAGGTGATCGTTCAGGCGATCACCGGAAATGCTAATAATAGCATTAAGAGTTTGTTGTCAAATAGTTTTGCATAATAGTCGAACTGTTGAAGGGAATTATTGGCTGGCGAAGCTATTGAGTAGCCAGTTATCTCTACATTATGTGATGACAGTCGATGGGCAACAAAAATAGTAGACTGGACAAATTATGAGTATTGTCATTTCTGTATTTCTCGATTATGAAGAAAAATGATTAGGTGGAACATGTTCAACAATGCTCTTAGTTTGACAATAATTCTGTTTATTTAAGTGTGGATTTAGAGGGAAACACAGTGATGAGGTACCCGAAGGGATACCTGTCACCGTGGTACCCCTCGGTATCTTGATTCTTAAACGTTCGGCATTAGCCGTCTGGCTCCCTATCGTTTTTACTTGTCCGCTGGCTTACTGCGGTTTTGCGGACGTGGCGCGCGGCGTTGTCCTTCGCCATTGCCCTTATTACTTTTATTGCCGCTATTACCACCCCAAGGGCTGTCGCTATTGCCGCCTGCTTTACGCGGCTGACGATTGCCATCGGCCGAGCGGCGTTCACTCTGACCTTGACTACGCTCAGACTGCCCGGACGGCGCACCAGACTGCGCACGAGGAGACCCGTTACGCGCTCCACCGCCGCCACGGTTGCCCTGACGGCCATTCACAATCGGCTCGGCCTTGATAGACGGATCCGGCTCATAGCCCTCAATAGCGATACGCGGAATCTCGCGCTTCAGCAGGCGTTCAATGTCACGCAACAGCTTGTGCTCATCCACACAGACCAGCGACAAGGCTTCACCCGTCGCTTCCGCACGACCGGTACGGCCAATACGGTGAACATAATCTTCCGGCACGTTTGGCAGCTCATAGTTCACCACGTGCGGCAGTTGGTCGATATCCAGACCGCGTGCGGCGATATCCGTGGCAACCAGCACGCGAATACTACCATCTTTGAAGTTCGCCAGCGCACGCGTACGCGCCCCCTGACTTTTATTACCGTGGATAGCCGCAGCGGTAATATCGTCTTTTTCCAGCAGCTCAGCGAGGTGGTTAGCGCCGTGTTTAGTCCGGGTAAAGACCAGTACCTGCTGCCAGTTGTTTTCACCAATCAGCTGTGACAGCAGTTCACGCTTGCGGCGCTTATCGACAAAATGCACGTGCTGCGTCACCAGTTCAGACGGCGTATTACGACGCACGACTTCAACCGAGGCGGGATTGGTCAGCAATTTGTTCGCCAGCGCTTTGATCTCATCAGAGAAGGTGGCGGAGAACAGCAGATTTTGGCGTTTAGCTGGCAGCTTCGCCAGTACACGACGAATATCGTGAATAAAGCCCATGTCCAGCATGCGATCCGCTTCATCCAGCACCAGAATTTCAATCTGTGACAGGTCAACGGCGTTCTGATGCTCCAGATCGAGCAGACGCCCCGGTGTCGCCACCAGAATATCCACGCCGCCACGCAGTTTCATCATCTGCGGGTTAATGCTCACACCGCCAAATACGACCAGTGAACGCAGGCGCAGATACTTGCTGTACGCCTTCACATTCTCATCAATCTGCGCGGCCAGCTCACGGGTTGGCGTCAGGATCAGCGCCCGTACCGGACGGCGGCCTTTCCCTTTATGCAGCGCTTCACGGCTGGTCAGCAGTTGCAATAACGGCAACGTAAAGCCCGCCGTTTTACCCGTACCCGTTTGTGCGCTGGCCATTAAATCGCGTCCTTCCAGCACCACAGGAATCGCCTGACGCTGTACAGGGGTAGGATCGCGATAACCCTGCTCTTCAATCGCGCGCAGAATATCGGCACTCAAGCCGAGAGAATCAAATGACATAAAAAGAACAACTCCAGATCCGCTCTGACCGGACAGCAGCCGGTGTAGTTTTCAGAGGGTCAGTAAGGCGGGTTTGACGGGCCACTATTAACGTAACAACTCATATAACCATTTACGTAAAACAACGACATACGCAACAACCACGATGAACGGGCACAACTACGGTGCATGACTGCCGACGATTGTAGCAGAGATTATGAGCACTAAGGGATTTTTATCTACGGTAGTGCACTTTTTCGCTATCGGCAGCCCGTCGCCGCGGCAAGAGTATGAATGAGCGCGTTAAATGCGCTTTTGCCCGCGTTTCTCTGGGCGCAATAAGGGGCAATTTTGGCAGTATTCCTGTGGCTGCGACGCCTTGTAATAAAAACAGCAGGTGCGGCGAAAGCGCACCGAGCGCCCCGCCACCGGAACCCGCGTTTTCGCCCGAAAGAACGGTCTTAGCGGATTCTCATCGCAGCCGAAACGTTCACCGGGCGCAGCCAGTAAGGCGTCAAAGTCCTGCTGCACCTGCTGTGCCAGCGTCATTCCCGGTGCACACACAGCCGCCGGATCGTCCCACTCAATACGCTGTTCATATAATGAAAACACCCGCACTGCGACGTTTTCCCACAGGATGCGCAGCGGCGCGCCCGACACCGCCGACAGCGTATGCAGAATCGGTGACAAATGCTGAGCAAACAGCGTGTCGAACAGGCTATCGCGCCATGCCTCCCGCGTTCCCCACTCCGGCTGGGACACCGTGAGATCGTAAAGCGGCATGGTTGACGTCCATAGGCGATCGTGTCCGAATTCCAGCACGCTGTTATCCAGCGTCATATTCAGCCCTTTGTTATATACCGACATAGCGTACAAACTGGAGGCCGTGGTTAAGAACCCGATCCGCTTTGCCAGCAGCGAGGCGGTAATCGTGATCGATGGCGACAGCAGTAACGGCGTCAGCGTTGCCAATAACCCGCGGCAATAATCAGGATCTAACACTCTGCGACTCGGGCAGCTCTCCTGCCCTGTCCGCTGTGTGGCATCCGTTAATTGCAGTGTGCCGGAGAGCATCGTCCACTGCTGCGGCGTCAGACGATTAGCCGACATCGGCTACCGTATCCACCGCTTCACGCCCAAACGGAATACACAGCGGCGTACCGAAGAACGGATCGTCAATGATGCGGCAGTTCAGGTTAAACACCGTTTTTACCGTGGCTTCGGTGAGAATGTCACGCGGATTGCCCTGCGCAAACACCGTTCGATTATGGACGGCCACCATATGATGCGCATAGCGACACGCCAGATTCAAATCATGCAGCACCATCACGATGGTTTTCTGCTGTTGAAGGTTCAACTCCCGTAGCAAGTCCAACACCTCCATCTGATGCGCCAGATCGAGATAAGTCGTGGGTTCATCCAGCAGGACGATATCCGTATCCTGCGCCAGCGTCATCGCGATCCAGACGCGCTGGCGCTGCCCGCCAGACAACGAATCCACCGCACGATCCTTTAATGCCAGCACACCGGTGCTGCGCAACGCCTGAAGCACTTTTTCTTCATCCGTTGTCGACCACTGCTTTAGCCACGACTGGTGCGGGTAACGCCCCATCTTCACCAGTTGGTAGACCGTCAGGCCTTCCGGCGCGGTCGGCGTTTGCGGAAGAATCGCCAATGATTTCGCTACCTCAACAGTGGATTGCCGATGGATATCCGCTCCGTTGACAATAATCGTCCCGCTCGCGGGTTTCAGCAGACGGGCAAACGACTTCAATAGCGTGCTCTTACCGCAGCCGTTGCTACCCACCAGCACCGAAATCTTCCGAGCTGGCAGCGTGATATCCAGCGCATCGATCACAACCTGCCTTTCGTAGCTCAGCGTCAGCGACTGGCTGGCAATCGCATCGCAGTTAGTATGGGGGATGCATGTTGGCTGCACATTCTCTGGCATAATCTTGCAATCTCAATAGCGTTGCCGAAGCAATAAATAGATAAAGAAAGGCGTCCCAAGTACGGAGATAAAGATGCCGGCAGGCAGATCCAACGGCAGGAACGCCGTGCGGCCAAGTAAATCAGCCACCATCACTAATAAGCCGCCCGTCAGTGCCGATACCAGCGCCAGACCGGGAAATGAACGGCTCGCCAGCTTTTTCGCAATATGCGGTGCCAGCAGGCCGACAAACGCCATCGCGCCCGCATAGGCAATCGCCGCGCCTGCCAGCGCAACGCTCAGCGTCAGCAACGCCAGCCGAATGCGCCCGACAGACTGGCCGACACCGCAGGCCAGCGCATCATCCAGCTCATGCACGTTAACGTGCCGCGCCAGCCCCACCAGAAACGGTGCACCGAGTAGCAGCCAACCCGCCAGCGCCGATACCTGCTGCCACTGCGCGCCATAAATACTGCCCGTCAGCCACACGTAGGCTGTCAGCGTGGTGCCTATCGGGCTAAACACCAGCATCATCGTCACCGCCGCACCCATAATAGCGGACAGCCCAACGCCAACCAGCACCAGCCGCAGCGGCGAAGCGCCCTGCTTCCACGCCAGCAGATAAATAACGACAGCAGTGATCCACGCCCCGCCCATGGCCGCCAGCGGCAGCCAACGCTGGCTGATCGCCGTTGCCAGAAACGAGAGGAAGAAGACTGCCGCCGCCGAGGCGCCGCTGGTGATGCCCAGAATATCCGGCGAGGCCAGCGGGTTACGCACAATGCTTTGCAGAATCAAGCCGGATATCGCCAACGCGCCGCCTACCAACAGCGCCAGCAGCGCACGCGGCAAACGCAGGTCGTTGACGATAAAATGCACGCCGCTGTCTGCCTTTCCCAGCAGCGCCGACGCCACCTGCGCAGGAGACATCACCACCTCACCCAGCGACAGCGAGAGAAACATGACGGCTAACACCACCAGCAGGAGCGAGAGCGCCACCGCAGAGGTACGGCGATCAATCTGGCGCGACACCGCCCCTACGCGCACGGTCCACACCTTACCCATGCCGCATCCCCTTTCTCGCCAGATAAATGAAGAACGGCGCACCCAACAGCGCCGTCATTGCACCAACCGGTACTTCTTGTGGCACGATCAGTAAACGTGCAACAACATCGGCCAGTAGCAGCAATGAGGCACCAAAAATGGCGCAACCGGGCAACAGCCAGCGGTGATCGGTTGACAGCACGCGACGCACAATATGCGGCACAATCAGCCCGATAAAACCAATATTCCCGGCTATCGCCACAGCACCACCTGCCAGCCCGATCACGCACAGCCCGGACAATCCTCGCACCAGCGCCGTTCGTTGCCCCAATCCTTTGGCGATCTCGTCGCCCGCCACCAGAATATTCAGGTGACGCGCCAGCAGCAGCGTAAGGAATAGCGCTATGACAAAGTACGGCAGGAGCGGTAACAGCATCGACAGGTTGCGCCCAGACACCGAACCGGCCAGCCAGAACAGCATGCTGTCCAGTCCGTCCTGATTGATCACCAGCAGCGCCTGCGTGAACGAAATAAACAGTGCGCTAATCGCGGCACCGGCCAGCACAATGCGTAAATGGCTGGAACGCGCATTGCCCAGCGTTCCCAGCACGTACACCATCACGCCCGCAACGGCCGCGCCCAGATAGGCCGTCCACGCCAGCGCGATCTGCGAATAAAAAGTCAACAGCGAAGACAACAGGACAACAGAAAACATGGCTCCGGCGTTAATACCGAATATCCCCGGCGAGGCCAGCGGATTACGCGTCAACGCCTGCATTAAGGCTCCTGCTACGGCAAGGCTGGCACCGACGACGATGGCAATCACCGTTCGCGACAGGCGAGTCGTCAACACCAGTATTTGGTCGATCTGCTGCGGATCGTAATGGAACAGCGAGTTAAACACGGTGCCAAATGAAATCGTCGTTTGCCCCAGCATCAGGCTGGCGATGATACTCAGCAACAGTAATGCAATACCCGCTGCCGTCACGATGCACTTTCTCATCGCGTCTGACTCTCCTTTGTGCCATCGGTTTTTTTGCCAGCAGGCTCCATGTTGCCAGCGAACTGCCGCTCAATATCGTCCAGCATGTTATTCGCGCCCAAAATACCGCCAGACAGGCTCCAGGCTACGTTATCCACCGGATACACCTGTTGCTGCTGAGGCGCATGCAGCCGTTGCCAAAGCGGGTGCGCCTGCCAATCCCGGTAATTCTGCTCGACCGCGGGCTTGCCTGAACGCAGCAGCACAAAGAACAGATCGGCATCCACCACCGGAATGCTCTCTTTACTGGTGAGCTTTTGCATCACACCTGCTGTGTAGCTTTCCGGCCGCGACCAGACAAAGCCGATCTCCGACAGCACCGATCCGGCAAAGCTGGCGGGCAGGTAGCTGCGCATGTGATCTTCACGGAATTCGAGAATGGAAACGCTGAGCGGCCAGCGTTCACCGAATCGCGCTTTTAGCCGATCGCGCAGCGCATCCACGCGCTGATTCCAGTGGGATAAAATCTCGCGCGCCTTATCTTCCCGGTTCAGCGCCACGCCCATCATCTGTACCGTTTCTTTAAATTCAGAGACCTTATCCAGCGCAATCGTCGGCGCGATCTGCGCTAGCAGGCCGTAGATCTTCTCATGCCGAAACGCCGATGCCACAATGAGATCGGGCTTGAGTAACGCGATGGTTTCCAGACTGGGCTGCGTTTCCAGCCCAACCAGCGTCACGCCCTGCAATGCGGGGCGAAGGTAGCGATAAATCGGTTTCTCCGTCCACGATTCCACGACGCCAATCGGTTGGATTCCCAGCGCCACGGCAGAATCCGTCGCCCCCTGAAACAGCGTCACGACACGTAGCGGCGTCCCCGTCACGGTGGTCACGCCCAACGCATGGCGAATCTGACGCGGCGGTTCAGCCGCTTGTACCAACGCCACCAACAGAAAGCACGACAGGACGGCCAGCGTAAGACGCTGCCTTGTTGCTGAATGGAGGACGTGATTAAAGTAGTTACGCTTAGAAATCAATCGAATAACCCAGTGTCACCGTACGACCGCGCCCGGAGAAATAGCGCGTGTTGTTATTAAGTCCAGCCTGCGAATAGTAGGTGATGTATTGCTTATCCAGCAGGTTAGCCACCGCGACATTGAGGCGGCCATATGGCAATTTATACCCCACCGCCGCATCCATCAGCAGGTAGCCGTCAAACGCCAATCCCGCATCGTCAAAGCTGCGACTGAAAGCATAATTCGCCTGTACAAACGAGCTCCATTGATCATTCCAGTTCGCCGACCAACTGGCGATGACCCGATCCGGCGCAATATTCAGGCCGTTGAATTTTGTATCCACTTTGCCGTCTTTATTGTCGTCATATTTTCCTTCGCTGTGCGCATAGGAAGCATTAACTTTGTGCTGTTCGTTGATCTGATAGCCCGCGGTCACTTCAACACCACGAATCTGTGTGCGCTGGCGTTCGGACAAAAATACGCCACCACTCTCCGTCACGTTTTCGCCCAGTTTCGATTTGGACTCATAATAGCTGGCTTCAAAATCAAACTTATCCCGCTTAAAACGGAACCCTGTCTCTACATTATCCGTCACAATAGGCTTAAAACCGTCAAAGTTTTTCAGACTAACGCCTGAACGTTTGATGGTCCGCAACGCACGACCCACATCCGGCATACCGAACCCTTCCGAGTAGTTGGCAAACAGACTCAGCGAATCTGTCGCCGCATAGATGATACCCGCGTTATACAGCGTTTCATTAAATTTCGGACTACCGCCTTGTACCGTCACACCATTGTTAGACGCTAGCGTTTGGTAGTCGCCGACCTTCAGTTTGGCGATTTCATGACGAATGCCAGCATGCAGCGTGACATTATCCAGCAGTTGATACTCCCCCTGAATAAAAGGGGAATAGTTGGTGTATTCTGTTTCCGGTACATAGGTACGCTGGGTCAGGTAGAGATCCTGCTTCCCTTTATCGTACAGGGTATCGAAACCGACCGTAATTTTCAGCGTATCGTCCAGTAAATCGTCCTTGGTCAACGCCAGCTTGGTGCCGTACTTATTGGCGACGGAGCGAGATTGATCATACAGCGACCCTCTAGGCGCTATCGCAGGATCTTGAAACGTACTCGAGTTCGTCGCACCAAATAATGCTTCATAGCGCTGGTTAAAAAGCAGAGCCGACAGTTTCATTCCTGCAAGATCATGGTTTTCGTAAGTAAAGCCGGTCGTCCATATGCTGTTATGGGGTGCTTCACCCCGTGGAGTACCCCGAACTGACGTCGTCGGGAGCCCCTGGCTACGGATACCATCCACGCTCAGATAGTTATTCTCATTTTTAATGTTATAGCGGTTCACGCTCAGTTGGATACGTTGATAGTCATCCAGCCAGTAACCCACTTTCCCCATAAAATCGTAGGCTCGCGAATCCATCGTGTCGCCCTGTGTGTTATCCACGCCGACAGGCCGATTATTGCCGTCCAGATACAACCCCTGATTCTCATAGCCAATCGAGAACAGGTAATCGAGATAGTCTTCACGTCCATCGACTCGATAAGTGGTTTTATAGCTGGCGGTTTCGCCACGAATCTTTTCCGTCGGAAGCGTGGTTTGCACATTGACATGTTGATTAAATGAACCGTTTTCCGGCCGACGGGTAATGATGTTGATCACCCCGCCCGTCGCGCCCATCCCGTTGGTGGCGTTCGCGCCGTGAATCACTTCTACGCGTTCCACCATCGAAAAATCGATAGTGTGCATTTCACGCCCGGTCGGACGCAGCGGATTAGATTGCGGAATACCGTCGATCATCACCAATGCAGCACGGCCGCGGAAGGTTTCACCGCTGCCGCTCATTTTCTGACGGCTGGGGGAGAACGAAGGCAGCAGATTACTCAGAATTTGCGACGAGTCAGAGGTGACCTGCATCTGCTGCTCAATTTGCTCTTTGGTAATCACCGTGACCACCTGCGGCGCTTTCTGCTGCTGGATGTTAGAGCGTGAGGCGGTAATCACCATCTCATCACCGCTCGCCTCATCCTTTTTCGTCGTGTCATCCTGTGCATACGCCGGAGCAATCAGCACGCATGGCATCAATGCGAGTAAAGTGCGCATCTGGTTCACTGTCCTTCCCCTTTGGTTATGTATCCCGTCGTGAATAAAAATCACCGCTTGTGACGAGGCGCTTAGCTGAAAACAACCACCTCGGCACAGACAAAAAAACGCCAAAATGCTGCGCTTCACGCGAAACATCTTGGCGGGTTATTACCGGCTCAGGCATTAAACACAGAGGTTTTCCACCCTATGCGCTGCATCAATGCCACCAGCTCACTATGTAATTGCTAATAACAATTATTATCATTCAATAAAATAAATTACAATAGCGCCGATTTATTTTCACTTTTTTAACAAAATGAAGGTGTTGTGCCAGATAGGGGCGGGTATGTCTGAAGGTATTCGCCAGATGCCGTGCATTTTTGTGAAACAGATCACGCTAAATCACCATAAAGACCTGTAACTCGTCATATTATTAATCACTTAGATCAATAAGAGACGCCGACACCGCTTAACGGCCTGCGGGATCGCTGCTGCCGTATCCCCTGCCGCTTGCCAACAAAGGAATCATGCGTGATGAACAAGAAAAAACTGGCGTTCGCTGCCCTCGTTCTTGTCCTGCTCGGTGCGGGTTATGGTTTTTATCACCACCAGCAACAGCAGGAAAAACCGCTAACGCTCTACGGCAATGTGGATATTCGCACCGTAAATCTGGCCTTCCGTGTTGGCGGCAGAGTGGCTGAGTTGAACGTTGATGAAGGTGATACGGTGCAGGCAGGCCAGCCGCTGGCAACGCTTGATGCCGCGCCCTATCTGAATGCACAGCATCAGGCGCAGGCGAACCTTGCCAGCGCTCAGGCACAGCTCCAACTGGCACAGGAGGGTTACCGACAGGAAGAGATCGCGCAGGTGCGCTCTCAGGTTGCCCAGAGTCAAGCGGCCTATGATTACGCCAACAGTTTCTACCAGCGTCAGCAGGGGTTGTGGGATAAACGCGCTATTTCTGCCAACATGCTGGATGATGCCAGAACGGCACGTAGCCAGGCGCTGGCGACGTTACAGGCGGCAAAAGACAAGCTGAGCCAGTTCGAGCGTGGCAATAGACCACAGGAAATCGCCGCCGCGCAGGCAGCGGTGGCGCAAGCCGCAGCCGGACTGGCACAGGCGGAATTGGATAAACAGGATACCGAATTGCTGGCTCCGTCTCCCGGCGTAATCCTCACCCGCGCCGCTGAAAAAGGCAGCATGCTGGCGGCGGGCAGTACCGTTTTCACCCTTTCTCTCACTCGCCCGGTTTGGGTACGCGCCTACGTGAGCGAGAAAGATCTCGGCCGCGTCGTACCCGGTAGTCACATGCTGATTTACACCGATGGGCGCCCCAATCAGCCCTATCGTGGCAAAGTCGGTTTTGTTTCACCCAGCGCCGAATTCACGCCGAAAAGCGTCGAAACCGAAGATCTTCGCACCGACCTGGTTTACCGCCTGCGCATCGTCGTTAACGATCCCGATGACGGGTTACGTCAGGGGATGCCGGTTACACTACGCTTTGAAGAGGTGGCGGAAGAGGCCAATCGCACTCAAGAGCCCGTGCGCCATGACTAACGCTCCCGCGCAGATCGCGCTGGACGGACTGGAAAAGCGCTTTGCCGGACAGGAAAAGCCCGCACTCGCCAGCCTTACTGCCGAGATACGTAGCGGTGCCGTAACCGGATTAGTTGGCCCAGACGGCGCAGGTAAAACCACCTTGCTGCGTATGCTGGCGGGATTATTAACCCCCAGCAAGGGGACACTGCGCGTGGCGAATCTGGATCCCATCAAAGACGATCGCCAGCTCCATGCCATTTTGGGCTACATGCCGCAAAAATTCGGCCTGTATGAAGATCTGACGGTCATGGAAAACCTGACGCTGTATGCCGACTTGCGCGGTATCACCGGCGAGGTACGCAAAGAAACCTTCGAGCGCCTACTGTCGTTTACCGACCTGACCCGCTTTACCGACAGGCTGGCGGGCAAACTCTCCGGCGGCATGAAACAGAAACTGGGGCTGGCCTGTACGCTGCTCGGGCAGCCCAAGGTACTTCTGCTGGATGAACCGGGCGTGGGCGTCGACCCGATTTCTCGCCGTGAACTGTGGCATATGGTGCACGAACTGGCCGACGACGGCATGTTGATTCTATGGAGTACGTCGTATCTTGATGAAGCGGAACAGTGTCGGGATGTGCTGTTACTGAACGAAGGCGAGCTGCTGTACCGCGGCGCGCCACGCGATCTGACTGCCCGTATGGCGGGGCGCTGTATCCTGATTGATACCGGCGATCGCCGACATCGGGATGTATTGCAGGACGCGCTGCGTTTACCACAGGTGAGCGACGGTGTGATTCAGGGGCAATACGTCAGGCTGATGCTAAGACCCGACGCGGATCGATCATCGCTGCTCTCCGCTTTGCAGTTGGAAGCAGGCTGTCTGCACGACACCGATCCGCGCTTTGAAGATGCCTTTATCGACCTGCTGGGTGGCGGTCCGGCCAGTGATTCATCATTGGCAAGCATCATGCCGCAGATTGACGTCAGCGGTGGTGAAACGGTGATTGAAGCTCAGGCGCTGACGAAAAAATTTGGTGATTTCGCCGCGACCGATCATGTCAGTTTTCAGGTGAAACGCGGAGAAATCTTCGGTCTGCTTGGCCCAAACGGTGCAGGAAAATCGACCACCTTCAAGATGATGTGCGGCCTGTTGGTGCCGACTGACGGCAAAGCGCTGGTGCTCGATATGGATCTGAAAACCAGCTCAGGCAAAGCCCGCCAGCATTTAGGTTACATGGCGCAGAAGTTCTCGCTGTACGGCAATCTGACCGTCGAACAGAATCTGCGGTTTTTCTCCGGCGTCTATGGTCTCAGAGGCAAAGCGCAGCGCGATAAAATGGCGGGGATGACCGACGCCTTCAACTTCAAGCCCATTTATCGCCAGACGCCGGATGCCCTGCCGCTGGGGTTTAAGCAGCGGCTGGCGCTGGCCTGTGCGCTGATGCATGAACCCGATATTCTGTTTCTCGACGAACCCACCTCCGGCGTCGATCCACTGACCCGGCGCGAATTCTGGATTCACATCAACGGCATGGTCAATCGCGGCGTCACGGTAATGGTCACCACGCATTTCATGGATGAAGCAGAATACTGCGATCGCATCGGGCTGGTGTACCGTGGCAAGCTGATCGCCAGCGGCACGCCGGACGAACTGAAGCATCAGGCGGCCAGCACACAGACGCCCTCCCCCACCATGGAAGAAGCGTTTATCGCACTGATTCAGGCGTACGACGGGGAGGCGGAACATGGTTGAACAGAATAGCGTTGAGCAAGATAAAACCAACCAGCACGGCAGCACACATTTCTCCACGCGTCGCCTGCGGGCGTTATGCCTGAAAGAGACACGCCAAATCTTGCGCGATCCCAGCAGCGGGCTGATCGCGTTCGTGATTCCGCTGCTGCTGCTGTTTATCTTCGGTTACGGCATCAATCTGGATTCCAGCCGTCTCCATGTTGGCATCCTGCTGGAGCAGCAGAGTGAAGACGCACGCGATCTGGCGAAGACCTTCGCGGCCTCGCCGTTTATTGAACCGACCATCAGCAATAATCGTCAGCACCTGATTCAACAGATGCAGGCTGGCAGCATTCGCGGTCTGATCGTCATCCCTACCGATTTTGCCGAACGGCTGGCGCGGCCGGGCGATCGCGCGCCGATCCAGGTCATCACCGACGGCAGCGAACCCAACACGGCGAATTTTGTGCAGGGATATGCGGAAGGCATCTGGCTGCTGTGGCAGCAGCAGCGGGCGGAAGATCGCGGCGGCACGTTCGAACAACTTATCGAGGTGCAATCGCGCTACTGGTTTAACCCGGCCGCCATCAGCCAGCATTTCATCATTCCCGGTGCGATTACCATCATCATGACGGTGATTGGTGCGATTCTCACGTCGTTGGTCATCGCACGCGAGTGGGAGCGCGGGACAATGGAGGCGCTGCTCTCTACGCAGGTCACCCGTGCCGAGCTGCTGCTGTCGAAGCTCATCCCGTATTACTTTCTTGGCATGATCGCCATGACGCTGTGTATTCTGGTCTCAACCTTCATCATGCAGGTGCCCTATCGCGGCTCCTTGCTGTTGCTGTTTGTGATCAGCAGTTTGTTCCTGGCCAGCACGTTGGGTATGGGGCTGCTGATCTCTACCCTCACCCGCAACCAGTTCAACGCCGCGATGGTGGCGCTGAATGCGGCTTTTCTGCCAGCCATCATGCTGTCCGGCTTTATTTTTGAAATCGACAGCATGCCGGAATTTGTCCGTGGCGTGTCGTACATTATCCCGGCACGCTATTTCGTCAGCACGCTGCAAACGCTGTTTCTCGCGGGAAATATCGGCACGGTGCTGATCACTAACTTGCTGTTTCTCATTCTCTCCGCGATGGTCTTTATTGGCCTGACGGCCTGGCAAACCCGGCGCAGACTGGATTAGGGAGCGACTATGCTGCATCGCCTGTGGACGCTGATTATTAAGGAACTGCAATCGCTGCTGCGCGATCCACAAACGCGCGCTATTCTGGTGTTGCCCGTTATCCTTCAGGTTTCCCTGTTTCCTTTCGCCGCGACACTCGACGTCACCAACGCGACCATTGCGATTTACAGCGAAGATAACGGCCCTCATGCGATTGAGCTGACGCAGCGCTTTGCCAAGGCGAAGTCTTTTTCTCACGTGCTGATGCTGCATAGCCCGCAGGACGTGGCTCCGACGCTGGATAATCAGCGTGCGCTTCTCATCCTGCGCTTCCCGCCGCAGTTCTCTCGCGATATCGCTAGCGGGAACACCACATCGCTTCAGCTTATTTTGGACGGCAGACGTTCCAACAGCGCGCAGATCGCCGCCAACGATGTGCAGCACATCGTGCGGGATTATCAGTTGGCATTGCTGGCGGCCAGACCCACTCAAAACACCACCAGTCAGAACTATTCAAATTCAAACAATAGCGAGCAGGTGGTGCGCCATTGGTATAACCCGAATCTGGACTACAAATGGTTTGTGGTGCCATCGCTGATTGCGATGATCGCCACCATCGGCGTGCTGATTGTGACGGCGCTCTCTGTGGCGCGCGAGCGGGAACAGGGTACGTTGGAACAGTTGCTGGTTTCGCCGCTGTCCACCAGCCAGATTTTCATTGGCAAAGCCATACCTGCGCTGATTGTCGCCACCTTTCAGGCCACGATCGTACTGCTGGCGGGCATACTGATTTTCCATATTCCCTTCGCCGGATCGCTACTGCTGTTTTACACCGCAATGCTCATCTACGGTCTGTCGCTGGTGGGCTTTGGGTTGCTGATTTCCTCGCTCTGCGCCACGCAGCAGCAGGCGTTTATCGGCGTGTTCGTTTTCCTGATGCCCGCGATTCTGCTTTCCGGCTATGTTTCACCAGTTGAGAACATGCCGATTTGGTTGCAGGATCTGACCTGGATTAACCCGATTCGCCACTTTACCGACATCACCAAACAGATTTACCTCAAGGATGCGGATTTCAGCATTATCTGGGGCAGTCTCTGGCCGCTGCTTATCATCACGCTGACCACCGGTTCAGCCGCTTACGCCATTTTTAGGCGAAATATTGCGTAATAGCAGGTAAGGAAAAAAGATAACCAGGTGGCGTAAAAAATTGTGCTGAGGTAACGTGACCGCCGAGTGAGCGGCAGGACGCCGCGAAAGCCAGTGCCGCGTCGGACAAAAACGCAATAGCCGTTTTTGAACAGGCACTTGTGCTGACCCGAAGGGTGAGCCCCATTTATGGGGCGAGTAAACGCGTCACTGGCGGCACGAATAGCGGTCACGAGCGCCGAAGGTACCGCGTAGCGGCACAATTAACGCCAAACAGCCATAGGTCAAGGAGCTGCGGCAACTGAGCGCTCCTTGTCGGGCGTGTGATGAGGCACAAAAAACGCTATGTTTGACACGCCCGAAACCTTTTGCACTGACTCACATAACGCAGTAAAGCATTTAGGTTATAGCCTTGTCCTTAACGACGGTTACCGAAAATACGCAGCAGCATCAGGAACAGGTTGATGAAGTCGAGGTACAGGGTCAACGCGCCGACGATGGAGTATTTGCGGAAGCTGTCTTTGTCATCAACGGACAGTTGCTCGCCGATGTTTTTCAGCTTCTGGGTGTCATATGCCGTCAGCCCGACAAACACCACCACGCCAATATAGGTTACCGCCCACATCAGCGCTTCGCTCTTCAGCCACAGGTTCACCAGCGAAGCCAGCACGATACCGATCAGCGCCATAAACAGCATACTGCCGAAACCGCTCAAATCCCGCTTTGTAGTGTAGCCGTAGAGGCTCATCGCCCCAAACATCCCCGCCGTAATCACAAAGGTGCTGGCGATGGATTCACCGGAATACATAATGAAGATGCTGGAGAGCGTTAGCCCCGTCAGTGCGGAATAAAGCATAAACAGCGATGTGGCGACCGCACCGCTCAGGCGCTGCACCATGCCGGAGATGACAAAGACTAGCCCCAGTTGGGCGATGATCAGTCCAAAGAACGTGATCTGGCTGGAGAAAACAAAATTCAGTACGGCAGGCGTATTCGCCGCGTACCAGGAGACGAACGCCGTTAGCAGCAAGCCGCAGGTCATCCAGCCGTAAACCTGTGCCATATAGGCCTGGAGACCAGACTGCGAGCGCTCAACAATTGAACCCGAGCGTGGATATCTGTCCATGATGTTACCTTTGCATAAAGTTGTCTGATTAACGCGGCGCGAACCGCCTGTTTGGGGGATCGAGACTGAATATTCTCTCCCCGCCATCCTTTTATCCTAACACAGAAATGGACTACCAGCGCTGCGCGGCCTGTTTATCACTGTCGCGTGATTCCACCCAGCGTTCACCTTCCGGCGTCGCTTCGCGTTTCCAGAACGGCGCGCGGGTTTTCAGATAATCCATAATGAATTGGGCGGCATCAAACGCCGCGCTACGGTGGGCCGCACTCACGCCAACGAACACAATTTCATCGCCCGGATAGAGTGCCCCCACACGATGAATCACGCTCACCCGCGGCAGTTCCCAGCGCTCACGCGCCAGAGCGACAATCTCCGCCAGCGCCTTTTCCGTCATGCCGGGGTAATGTTCCAGCGTCAACGCGCTGACGTCTTTCGCCAGATTGTGATTACGCACCTTACCCGTGAACGTCACCACCGCGCCGTCTTCATCACACTGTGCCAGCCACTGATATTCATCCCCAACGTTGAAGCTCTCTTCGCCAACTCGAATACGCGTTTCTGTCACGATCAGCCCCCTGTTACCGGAGGGAAAAACGCCACTTCATCGCCGTCCTGTAGCGAATGAGTCAACTCAACCAGCGACTGATTAACCGCAGCTAGCAGTTTGCCCGATTCCAGCGCCAGCGCCCAGCGCGCACCGCGCTGGCACAGCGCCTGTCGCACGTCTTCTACGGTGGCATACTCAGCAGGCAGCGACAGGCTGTCTGTCTCAATCAGTTCGCGCACTTGCGCAAAAAACAGCACCTTAATCATGCGCCCTCCGCCGTAAAATCGCCGGATTTGCCGCCGCTTTTCGCTAGCAGGCGCACCGGACCAATCACCATATCTTTCTGCACGGCCTTGCACATGTCATAGATGGTCAGCGCGGCGACAGAGGCTGCCGTCAGCGCTTCCATCTCCACGCCCGTTTTCCCCGTCAGGCGACAGAGGGATTCAATACGTACCCGATTGTGCTCCGGCTGTGCTTCCAGCTCGACAGCCACCTTACTCAGCAACAGCGGGTGACAAAGCGGAATCAGTTCCCAGGTGCGTTTCGCGGCCTGAATGCCGGCAATGCGTGCGGTGGCGAACACGTCCCCCTTGTGATGGCTACCGGCAATAATCATCGCCAGCGTCTGCGGTGCCATTTCAACAAAGGCTTCCGCGCGGGCTTCACGCACGGTTTCCGCTTTGGCGGAAACATCCACCATTGCAGCTTCGCCTGCGGCGTTAATGTGGGTCAACGGTGGCGTAGAGGATGGCGCCATGGATTTAGAGGATGACATAGTGAATAAGACTTATCGTTAAGAGGATTTTTTCAAGTGCGGGTAAAAATTGCACGGCTTCTGGCGCGCATCCAGCTGTTCCTGAATGATGCGTTCCCATGCGGTTCGACAGGCGCGTGTCGACCCCGGCATCGCGAAAATCACCGTCTGATTCGCCAGACCGGCAAGCGCACGGGATTGCAGCGTCGCCGTACCAATATCTTCATACGACACCATGCGGAACAGCTCGCCGAAACCTTCAATTTCCCGATCGAACAACACGCCAATGGCTTCCGGAACCACGTCCCCTGCGGTAAAGCCCGTTCCACCGTTAATCAGAATGCCCTGCACGTTGTCACTGGCAATCCACGCCGAGATCCGTGCCCGAATCTGGTACAGGTTCTCTTTCACAATGGCACTCTCGACAATACGATGCCCTGCTGACTGCGCCGCTTCACGCAGATAGTCGCCGGAGGTGTCATCTTCCGCCGTGCGGCGCTCGGAAACGGTCAGTACCGCAAGGTTGAGAGAAACGAATTCGCTGCTGACTTTGCTCATGTCAGGCTCCTTTAAGAATCAGTGATGTCGCGGATTAACCGCCGATAAATGACAGGTTTTGCGTGATGCCGCTATTCCCTTCATGCAGGAAATGGGTCTGTTTCTTCGCCAGCAGCCCGCCCGAAATGCGCATTTTCAAATCATCGAGATGGCGATCGTCAGCCAGTAAATCGCGCAGTGGAATCCCCTGTTCGCCAAAGAGGCACAGATGAAGATTCCCCACGGCAGAAACTCGCAGACGGTTGCAGCTCAGGCAGAAATCTTTCTCATACGGCATAATCAGCCCGATCTCGCCCTGATAGTCTGGGTGGCAAAACACCTGCGCCGGGCCATCACTGCGAGCACGCTGCTGCTGCTGCCAACCTTGTTGCAGCAATTGCTGGCGAATGACCTCACCGGAAACATGGTGACGACGAAACATATCGCCCCCTTCTCCCGTTTCCATCAGTTCAATAAAGCGTAGTTGAATCGGGCGATGCTTAATCCAGTCGAGAAAGGTTTGCAGGCTACCTGCGTTCACATCGCGCATCAGCACCGTGTTGACTTTAACCTTGGCGAAGCCGCACTCAAAGGCGGCATCAATGCCGTCCATCACCTGGCGGAATTTATCCTGCCCGGTAATCGCATGAAACTGGCGTGCATCCAGACTGTCCACGCTAACGTTCAGCGCCGTTAGCCCAGCATCACGCCACCGCGCGACATCCCGCGCAAGACGGTAGCCGTTGGTGGTCACTGCCAGCGTGCTAATTGCAGGATTTTCGCGGATTGCGCCGATGATATCGACAAAGTCACGACGCAGAGACGGTTCACCGCCAGTCAGGCGGACTTTTTCCGTCCCCAATTCGGCAAAAGCGCGGCTGACGCGACGAATTTCATCAAGTGACAAAAAGCGATGCGGATTGGTGCCATTGGCCTGATAGCCATCCGGCAGACAGTAGGTACAACGAAAATTGCAGACGTCTGTGATAGACAGACGCAAATAGTAGAACTTGCGCGCAAACGCATCAGTCAGTTGACTCACCATAAACACCTTTCCAAATACGGGAGATGCAGGCATTTCTACCTCGCACCCTGGTGACCGCGAAGGCCACGGCCAGGGCACCGTATCACGCGCACGACGCGCATCACTTAGGCACCAAGGCTAGGAGTTTGATTCCTATCGGTTATCCGTCAGACAACGACAAAACCGCCGATAAAGAATCGTGATTTCATTGAATAGTCTACTGCGAAAAAGCACAGTCAACCACTCTCAAAATCGGTATATAATTAAATACATAACGAATATTCAATACCTTATGATGCACAGCATACGGAAAAATGCGCGACGAAAATTGTCTCAGGTCATGCGCGTGTGAGGATTTTTCGCGTTTTAAGCTGAAATCAGCTACCTTAGCGACGATTGTCACACGTAGTTCATATTTCTCTGGCTCATTCATAAGGTTCTCTATGCGCAATCGCACGTTGGCCGACCTCGACAGGGTTGTCGCACTAGGAGGCGGACACGGCTTAGGTCGTGTGATGTCTTCACTCTCTTCCCTGGGTTCACGGCTAACCGGCATTGTCACGACGACGGATAACGGTGGATCTACTGGCCGCATCCGGCGTTCCGAAGGCGGCATTGCCTGGGGCGATACCCGCAATTGCCTGAATCAACTCATTACTACGCCCAGCGTGGCGTCTGCGATGTTTGAGTATCGGTTTAACGGTAACGGTGAACTTGCCGGACACAATCTGGGTAATCTGATGCTAAAAGCGCTCGATCACCTGAGCGTGCGCCCGCTGGAAGCCATCAATCTGATTCGCAACCTGCTCAAGGTGGATGCCTTTTTAATTCCGATGTCCGAGCATCCGGTCGATTTAATGGCGATTGATGAACAGGGCAACCCCGTTTATGGCGAAGTCGAGATCGATCAACTGGCGGCTTTACCGCAAGATTTGATGCTGTACCCGACGGTGCAGGCCACACGCGAGGCAATTGATGCCATCGCCAAAGCCGACCTGATTTTGATTGGCCCCGGTAGTTTCCTGACCAGCCTGATGCCGCTACTGCTGCTGGACGATCTGACACAGGCGATCCGGCGCACGCCCGCACCGATGGTCTACATCGGCAATCTGGGCAGCGAGCAGAGTAATCCCGCCGCCCGTCTGACATTGGCGGAGAAACTCGCCTGGATTGAACGCAAAGTGGGTAAATCGGTGGTGGACGTGGCGATCGTCGGTCCGAAAGTAGATATCAGTCAGATCGGCGACCGCCTGATCGTGCAGCAAGAACTGGCCGCCGCAGATGTGCCTCACCATCATGACCGTGAGCTACTGCGCCAGGCTATCGATCGGGCGCTACAACTGCTCGGTTCTCAATCCCGCAGCCACGGCGTATAAGTCACGCCAATCAGAATCCCTTCGGGACTCAGAAAACGCGTGACCTGCTGTCCCCAGGGTTCAAGGCGATTCTCGACCAGCAGCACATAGCCTTGCGCTTTTAGCGTACCAGTCGCTTCCGCCATATCCGCCACTTCAAATTCCAGCCAGCTTTGCGGTTCAGGCAGATCCGTAGGCCAGTTCTCATTCCCGAAGCAGGATTCGCTGGCCTGTGACAGCGGCCACAGCGCGAAATGTTTTACGCCACCCATTTCATCGCTCACCAGATAGTCGCTCCCTTCCGCAACAGGCTTCAGCGGTAACTTCAGCGTATCGACATAGAGCGCATGGCTAGCAGACAGCGATTTCACGATCGGCCCGAAACCTGCCACAAACAGCACTTCAACACCCTGTATAATAGGGTCGATCATTGATCCTCCGTGAGTGCTTGCATCGTTAGGATGCAGCGATAAATTGTGCACGTAGTGCCTGCACCTCGTCGCGCAAAGCCGCAGCCTCTTCAAATTCAAGATTCTGCGCATGTGTCAGCATCTTGCTTTCCAGTTCGCGAATTTTCAGCTCCAGCGCCTTCGGCGTCATCAGCTCATAAGGTGCGGCCGATTCTGCTGCTTTACGGTTGCCTCGCCCTTTGCCTCTGTTCGTCGGCTGCCCCAGTTGCAGAATATCGGAAATTTTCTTATTGAGCCCCTGCGGCACAATCCCGTGCTCGGTATTGTAGGCTTCCTGCTTCTCACGACGGCGTTCCGTTTCACCAATCGCTTTTGCCATGGATGGCGTAATTTTGTCACCGTAGAGAATCGCTTTGCCACGCAGGTTACGTGCCGCACGACCGATCGTCTGGATCAGGGAACGTTCGGAACGCAGGAAGCCCTCTTTATCGGCATCCAGAATCGCTACCAGCGATACTTCAGGCATATCCAGCCCTTCACGCAACAGGTTGATCCCCACCAGCACGTCGAACTCGCCAAGGCGTAAATCACGGATGATTTCGACACGTTCGACGGTATCAATATCCGAGTGCAGATAACGCACCCGCTCGCCGTGTTCTTCCAGGTATTCCGTCAGGTCTTCCGCCATTCGCTTGGTCAGCGTCGTGACCAGCACACGTTCGTTAACCGCCGCACGCTGACGAATCTCGGACAGCAGATCGTCCACCTGTGTCGCAACAGGCCGAACTTCAATAAGCGGATCGAGCAACCCGGTAGGACGCACCACCTGATCAATCACTTCACCGCCCGATTTTTCCAGTTCATAGTTACCCGGCGTCGCAGACACGTAGATCGTCTGCGGAGCCAGCGCTTCAAACTCTTCAAATTTCATCGGACGGTTATCCAGCGCCGAAGGCAGCCGGAAACCATATTCGACCAGCGTCTCTTTACGCGCGCGGTCACCGCGATACATCCCCCCGATCTGCGGCACGGTCACGTGGGATTCATCAATGACCAGCAGCCCGTCCGCTGGCAAATAATCAAACAGCGTCGGCGGCGGTTCGCCGGGGCCACGGCCAGAAAGGAATCGCGAGTAGTTTTCGATACCGGAGCAATAGCCCAGCTCGTTCATCATCTCCAGGTCAAACTGCGTGCGCTGACTCAGCCGCTGCTCTTCCACCAACTTATCATTCGCCAGCAGCATTTTCCTGCGATCGGCCAGTTCCACCTTGATCTCTTCCATCGCCTGTAAAATACGCTCACGCGGCGTGACATAGTGCGTTTTCGGGTAGATGGTATAGCGCGGCACCGTCTGGAGCACGTGCCCTGTCAGCGGGTCAAACAGCGACAGCCGCTCCACTTCTTCATCGAACAGTTCAACACGCAGGGCGATTTCGTCAGATTCCGCTGGGAAGATATCGATCACCTCACCGCGCACGCGGAACGTACCGCGCTGGAACGCCTGATCGTTGCGGGAATATTGCAATTCCGCCAGACGCCGCAAAATAGCACGTTGGTCAATCAGCATCCCCTGCGTCAGGTGCAGCATCATTTTTAGATAGAGATCGGGATCGCCCAAGCCATAGATAGCGGATACGGAAGCCACGACGATCACATCACGCCGCTCCAGCAGCGCTTTTGTCGCGGAAAGACGCATCTGTTCGATATGTTCGTTAACTGATGCATCCTTTTCGATGAAAGTGTCGGAACTGGGGACATAAGCTTCCGGCTGATAATAGTCGTAGTACGAGACGAAGTACTCCACGGCATTATCGGGAAAGAATTCTTTCATCTCGCCGTACAGCTGAGCGGCCAGCGTTTTATTTGGCGCCAGCATCATCGTCGGCCGATTGAGGTCGGCAATCACGTTGGCGATCGTGAACGTCTTACCTGAACCAGTTACCCCGAGCAGCGTTTGGTGCGCTAACCCGTCTTCCAGGCCCTCTTTTAAACGACGAATGGCCTCAGGCTGATCGCCTGCCGGTTTAAAGTCGGAATTCAGTGTAAATACTTTACTCATCGTTAAGCACGCTACTTAGTCGTTAATTACGTATTAGTCGTTAATTACGTATTAGTCGTTATTACGCATCGCTCAAGACGATGGCCGTGGGTGGACGCTGGGAATGTTATTCTGAATGCCAATGACGAAATTCGCCACCGCAATGATACTGGATATAAAAACAGCATCAAGAAAATTATCGCTGGATCGGATGATTAATCGACAAATGAGTTTGCTAGCACATCCATCTTCAATCTACCAGATAAAATCATCATGATTTATCCCCAGATTGGGTAAATACGTAACATGTCGGGATCCGCAGTGACGTTAATTTATGCAACTACGCACCGTTGATGTTTAAGATGCTTGATTTTACTTAAGCATATGATAACAAATAGATTAGCAAAACCGTGGAGAATAGCGCCAACCTGGCGAAAACCCGCGCCAGCTCTCGGTTAGGGCGCGTTGTCTATCCATAATACACATAGTTATCCACAGAAATGGTGGATAACTCCCACAACCCCGCATCAGCACTGAGTTAGAGAAATACCCGCTTCATTCGTGATTCCCTCTGATATGGATTTTCTTCACACTCTTTCTGTGATTTATCGCATAAGTATTAGACGTAAAAAGACTAAAAAAAGAGGAGGACGACATCGCAATAATTCAGGTATGGCGGGGATTCAGGGGAAAATTCAAGAAGATTTTAGCTATTAATAAGCATGAAAATGTAGGTTTTACATTCATGAGACAGATACTGGCAAAAAACAATAAAACCTACTGCGATTATTAAAGACAGTCGAGGGGTAGAAAAATGACTACTCCGCTAATAATCCAATATCAATATATTGCCCCAAATTGTGCTGTTGAAGATCGGATACATAAGGAATTTCGCCCAGCATCGGGGCGGGCAGGCGCTGTTGCAGCGTTTGCAGATACGGCTGGTGCCATTTTCCTGGTGGCGTGATGTCGTTTGCGATCCAGCCAGCCAGGCGCAGGCCAGCGTGTTGAATCGCGTGGGCGGTCAACATTGCGTGATTAATACAACCCAGCTTGATGCCGACGACCAAAATCACGGGAAGCTGTTCCTGTACCACCCAGTCGGCGAACGTCTCTTGCGCCGACAGCGGCGTAAACCATCCGCCCGCGCCTTCGACCAGCAGCCAATCCGCCTGCGTTTCTAATGCCCGTAGACCGGTAGATAGCGTAGAGAGATGAATAGGCCGCTGCTCCACCGCACTGATAATGTGCGGCGAGGTCGGCTCCATAAACGCCAGCGGGTTCACCGCCTGATAATCCAACCGGACGCGGCTATTGGCCTGAAGCGCCAACGCATCGCTGTTACGAATGCCATCGGCCGTCATTTCACAGCCAGACGCCACAGGTTTATAGCCTGCGGTACGGTATCCAGCCTGACTCGCCGCCTGAAGCAGCGCCGTACTCGCGACCGTTTTCCCGACTTCGGTATCCGTACCTGTCACAAACCAGCGCTCAATCACGATAAATCACTCCATAAACCAGTTGATAGCTGAGCGGGTAGCCGCCCTGCTCTTGCGGATAGTGGGCAGACAGCGCCGCCAGACGTGCCCGGCTCAACAGCCCCGGCGTTCGCCCTTCGTGCAGCCAGGTCGCCCCAATTCCCTTCAGCGATTTCATTAACGCCAATACATCGGGGAAAAGGCAGACTTCACGTTCTTGTACCAGATGATGCCGATAAGGCTGACAAGCCGCGTCAATGGCGGAGAGTGGCAGAAAGCGATTTGTCCGCTGTGTGCCGTCCAGCCGCTGCCACGCCCGCGACAGTTCGCTTAAGGAGCCGTCCGCCAGCGTCGCAAAGGCAATCACGCCCCCCGGTCGCGTAACCCGATACAGCTCTGCCAGCGCACGCGGTAACGAGTCGCACCACTGTATGGCCAGATTGCTATAGCTGATGTCTACACAGCAATCCGCCAGCGGCAGGTTTTCGATGTCCCCTTCCTGATAGCGATCGGCAGCGTGCTGCTCACGTGCATACGCCAGCATGTCCGCCGACAAATCCAGTGCAGTCACCGATTTACCAGCCTGGCGCCAGCGGCGGCTAAAGTGCCCAGTTCCGCAGCCCGCATCCAATACCTGTAAACCGCTGTGCGACGGCATCAGCGCCAGCAGGCGTTCTCCGCTAGTGCGTTGCAGTTCGGCAAAGCGGTCGTAGCACCCTGCCGCACGCCCAAACGCCTGCGCAATCGCCTGCTTGTTATAGTTTTCTGTCAGCATGGTGTAATACCGTAAGCAAGCGGCTGATATCTTCCGGCTGGTGTTCCGCCGTTAACGTAATCCGCAGGCGTGCGCTGCCGGGCGGCACCGTCGGTGGTCGCATGGCGCTAACCCACACGCCCTGTTCACGTAGGTGGTTCGTTAGCGCCAGCGCTCGTACGTTCTCGCCAACAATCAGCGGCTGAATCGCGCTCTGTGAATCCATCAGTTGATAGGACGAGTTGGAAAAGCCCGCGCGGAACTGCGCAACGTTACGCCGTAGTGCCTCACGCCGCGCATCGCCCTGCCGGACACAGTGGAGTGCCGCGCTCAGCGCACAGGCCTGCGCCGCGGGCATTGAGGTGCTGTAAATCAAATGACGGGCAAATTGCAGGAAGTATTCGGCCAGCGCTTCAGCGCACAGCACCGCCGCGCCGCTCACGCCAAACGCTTTGCCAAACGTGACAATCAGCAGCTCAGGTTTAATGCCTTGCTGCCAGCAGCTCCCACGACCTTCCTCACCCAGCACGCCAATCCCGTGTGCATCGTCCACCATCAGCCAGGCATCGTGCGTTCTGCACTGAGCCTGTAGCGCCGCTAACGGCGCAGTATCGCCATCCATGCTGAAAACACCTTCGGTCACGACTAGCGTCTGGCCGTCGGCAGACTTTTCCAGCAGCGTTTGCAGGCTATCGGCCTGATTATGTTTAAAGCGTCGCAAGGTAGCAGGTGACTGTGCTGCGGCTTCCAGCAGCGACGCATGGCTGAGTTTATCGGCCAAAATACGGTCTTCCGCCTGCGCCAGTGCAGCGACGACAGCCTGATTCGCGGCATAGCCGGAAATAAACAGCAGCGCACGCGGATAGCCCAGCCAGTCGGCAAGCTGACTTTCCAGCATGGCATGGGCATCGGTGTACCCCGTCACATGCCCGGAACCGCCGCTACCAATGCCGTATTGCTCTGCCCCCTGCTGCCAGGCACGCACAATCTCCGGGTGGTGACTCAGCCCCAGATAGTCGTTGCTGGAAAAATTCAGATAACAGCGATCGCCCTGCATCAGCCAGCGCCCGCTGCCGCCTTGATTCGCCAACCTCACGCGATAAGCATCATCACGCTGGCGTTGTGCCAGCGCGGCTTCAATACGTTGCTGCCAACTCATGATGCAACACGCCTTACCTGACGGCACACGCGCAGGGCGTTATACCGCAGCATTATAAAACTGCTCGCTATCGGCATTAATCAGCTGTTCTGCCAGCCGCTGCTGCTGTTGGTTATCCCCGTATTCGGTCGCCGTCTGCTGCGGGTTCAAACCTAATTTGAGGAACAGCGCCAGATCTTTGTCTTCTTTCGGGTTGGGTGTGGTTAACAGCTTACAGCCGTAGAAAATAGAGTTCGCGCCGGCCATAAAGCACATCGCCTGCGTTTGTTCACTCATCTGCTCGCGTCCGGCCGACAAACGCACATAGGAAGCAGGCATCATGATGCGCGCCACGGCAATCGTACGGATGAAATCAAACGGGTCAACATCCTCATTCTCCGCCAGCGGCGTTCCTTTCACCTTAACCAACATGTTGATCGGCACGCTTTCCGGCGGCGTCGGCAAGTTAGCCAACTGCACCAACAGCCCGGCGCGATCGCGTACGGTTTCCCCCAGCCCAACAATACCGCCGGAACAGACTTTAATGCCCGCCCCGCGCACTTTATCCAGCGTATCCAGACGTTCCTGATAGGTACGAGTCGTGATGATGCTGCCGTAAAACTCCGGCGAGGTATCGAGGTTATGGTTATAGAAATCCAGCCCGGCAGAGGCCAGACGCTCGGCCTGATCGTTATGCAGCGTCCCCAGCGTCATGCAGGTTTCCATCCCCATCTCTTTAACGCCTTTTACCATCTGTTCCAGATACGGCATATCGCGCTCGTGCGGATTTTTCCACGCTGCGCCCATACAAAAACGCGTCGATCCTGCCGCTTTCGCCTGACGGGCCGACTCCAGCACCTGTTCAACCTGCATCAGGCGTTCGGTGTCAATCCCGGTACGATAGCGGGAGCTCTGTGGGCAATATTTGCAATCTTCAGGACAGGCACCGGTTTTTATCGACAGCAGCGTACTTACCTGCACCTGACGGGGGTCAAAATGCTGGCGGTGGACCTGCTGCGCTTCAAACATCAGTTCCAGAAAAGGTTTATTAAATAAGTCTTGCGCTTGCTCAAGCGTCCAGTAAATGCGGTCAGCCATCTCGGCATCTCCAAACTAAAAACGTTTCGCCAGTGTAAATTAACCCGATATACTGTCAACCAAATATAAGCCATTTTAGTTTACGAAAGATCATCATGAGCCCGGAAGACATCACGTTTGACCAACGCAATATTTGGCACCCCTACACCTCGATGACCGAGCCGCTGCCTTGCTATCCGGTGGTAGCCGCAAGCGGCGTCGAACTTCATCTGGATGACGGACGTCGCCTGATCGACGGCATGTCATCATGGTGGGCGGCGATTCACGGTTACAATCATCCGGCAATCAATCAGGCGGTACAGACCCAGCTCAGCCAGATGTCGCACGTGATGTTCGGCGGCATCACCCATCCGGCAGCCGTAGCGCTGTGCCGCCAACTGGTGGACATCACGCCGGATGCGCTGGAATGTGTTTTTCTGGCGGATTCCGGTTCAGTGGCTGTCGAAGTGGCGATGAAAATGGCGCTGCAATATTGGCAGGCACGTGGTGAGTCCCGTCAGCGCTTTCTCACCCTCCGTCATGGCTATCACGGCGACACCTTCGGGGCGATGTCTGTGTGCGATCCGCAAAATTCGATGCACAGTCTGTATCAGGGCTATCTGCCCACCCACCTGTTTGTCGATGCGCCGCCCTGCGCCGCTATCAACGCAGGCGCTTTTGCCGACGAGTGGCAGGAAGCCGAGATCGCGCCGCTACAGGCGATGCTGTCAGCGCACGCGCATGAAGTCGCTGCCGTGATTCTGGAGCCCATCGTGCAGGGCGCTGGCGGAATGCGTTTTTACCACCCAGCCTACCTGCGTCGGGTACGGAAATTGTGCGACCAATGGGGCATTCTGCTGATTGCCGATGAGATCGCGACCGGATTTGGCCGCACCGGCAAACTGTTTGCCTGCGAACACGCGGGAATTTCGCCCGACATTATGTGTCTGGGCAAAGCGCTGACCGGCGGTTATATGACGCTCTCAGCCACGCTGACTACCCGAGCGGTAGCGGAAACCATCAGTAACGGCGAAGCAGGCTGTTTTATGCACGGCCCCACATTTATGGGTAATCCGCTTGCGTGCGCGGCGGCCAGCGCCAGCCTGTCGCTACTGGCGGAGAACCGATGGCAGCAGCAGGTACAGCAGATTAAGCGGCAGCTGCGAGAAGCGCTGCAACCCTGCGCGGATTCTCCGCTGGTGGCGAACGTTCGCGTGCTGGGCGCTATCGGCGTAGTGGAAACAAAGCGTCCGGTTAATATGGCGCGACTACAGCGTTTCTTCGTCGAGCGCGGCGTCTGGATTCGTCCCTTTGGCCGGCTCATTTATCTGATGCCACCGTTTATCATTCAGCCTGATGAACTGCATAAGCTGACCGAGGCCGTCTGTTCCGCTATCCGTGACGAACAGCTATTTAACTAATCGACCATTATTTAACTAATAGACAGTTATTTCACTAGTCGACAACTCAAGGCGCACACGTCCGTGCGCCTCAGCATCATTTTTCCTATTTTATTTCGTATCACCACTATTTATTACCGCTCTTATAATTATTTAATGAATAAGATTTTCATTTTATTCATGAGTGATGCGTTGAATTACTCTGGTATCGGATGAAATAACAACAAACTGTTAAGCACACCACAGTTTATATTTAATCAGCCATAGACACTGACTCAATACGTGCTAAATTTCAGAGTGCAGCATCCAGAGCATATATTAAAAGGAGATTTATTATGCTTATTATGAATACCCGTCCATCGCATACATTCCGCACATGGTTCCCCGTACTCTTATCTGCTTTATTACTCGCCCCATTAACGGTTTCTGCCGCCAGTTCCTCAAAGGACGCAGATAAACTCTATTTTGAGAATAATAAATATTATGTATTCAATAACGTATGGGGAAAAGATGAAGTAAACGGATGGAAGCAAACCGTTTTCTATAATAGCCCTACCAGTATGGGGTGGAACTGGCACTGGCCAAGCAGCAGTTCCAGCGTTAAAGCTTATCCATCGCTGGTAAGCGGCTGGCACTGGACTGCGGGTTATACGGAAAATAGTGGGTTGCCGATAAAATTATCCAGTAATAAAAGTATTACCAGTAATGTCACTTATTCTATCAAATCTACCGGCACTTATAATGCCGCTTATGATGTATGGTTCCACACTACCGATAAAGCCAGTTGGGATTCAACGCCGACCGACGAATTAATGATCTGGCTAAATAATACCAATGCTGGCCCCGCAGGGGATTATATTGAAACAGTATTCCTCGGCGGCAGCAGTTGGAACGTATTCAAAGGTTGGATCAATGCGGGGAATGGTAAAGGCTGGAATGTCTTTTCCTTTGTCCGTACCTCCAATACCAACAGTGCATCGCTCAATATTCGCCATTTCACCAACTATTTGGTGGGAACCAAGAATTGGATGAGCAATACAAAATATATCAGCAGCGTTGAGTTTGGCACCGAGATCTTTGGCGGTGACGGGCAGATCGATATCACCAAGTGGAGTGTCGACGTTAAATAACGCTTCAGTCGTCGCCTTCATTCCTTCCGGTTCAGCCCCGACACTCGCTCTGGCGCAGGGCTGAACCGAATTTACTCCACGCGACACGCCTTTCATTTTCAGTCTGGACGGTCTTGTTCATCCTTTAAGCAAGCCCCTTTCCCTTCATCAACAAGATTCGTGAGCTGTGGCACGTCAATTCCATTAGCGTTATGATAATCCCCTCAGCTAATCAGGAATTTCCCATGCGTAATACGTTCATCGTTTGCTGGCAGTATTTACGCGCTTTCGCATTGATTTATCTCTGCCTGCTGGCAGGCAATGCGGTATCCGCGTTACTTCCGTTCACTATCCCCGGCAGTATCATCGGCATGCTGGTCTTGTTCACCCTTCTCGCCTCGCAAATCCTGCCCGCGCAGTGGGTGAAACCGGGCTGCCACCTTCTTATTCGTCATATGGCGCTGCTGTTCGTCCCTATCGGCGTCGGCGTGATGAATTATTACGATCTGGTCAGCCAACAATTTGGCCCCATCGTGGTTTCCTGCCTGATCAGTACCTTTATTGTGATGTTGGTTGTGGGTTTCAGTACCCAGATAATGCAGCGTGAACGCGCCATGGCTGGCGATCGCACGCCGCCGAAGGATAACGAATAATGTTCAGCTATTTGTGGTGGTCTCTGCCTCTCACCCTGATTGTCTTTTTCGCCGCGCGTAAACTGGCCGTGCTGACCAGGATCTCCCTGTTGAACCCGCTGCTGGTGTCAATGGCGATTATTATTCCGCTGCTGCTGGTGTTGAAGATTCCCTATGAGCACTATTTTCAAGGCAGCAAAGTCCTTAACGATCTACTGCAACCGGCGGTGGTCGCGCTGGCGTTCCCGCTTTATGAACAGCTGCACCAAATTCGCGCCCGCTGGAAGTCGATCATCAGCGTGTGCTTCATCGGCAGCCTGACCGCCATTATCTCCGGCACGCTGGTGGCGTTATGGATGGGGGCCTCACCGGAAATCGCCGCCTCCGTACTGCCGAAATCGGTCACCACCCCAATTGCGATGGCCGTCGCCAGCGCTATTGGCGGTATTCCGGCTATCAGCGCTGTCTGCGTCATTTTTGTTGGTATTCTCGGTGCCGTATTAGGCCACAGCCTGTTCAACCGTGTGGGCATCAAAACCAAAGCTGCTCGCGGGTTGTCGATGGGCACCGCTTCGCATGCCCTCGGTACGGCGCGCTGCGCGGAGGTCGATTATCAGGAAGGCGCATTCAGCTCGCTGGCGCTGGTCATATGCGGAATCATCACGTCGCTGATTGCGCCGTTTGTTTTTCCCGTACTGCTGCACATCGTTAGTTGAGATCAGAGAGGGACGGTGTGTATCTCGCATCGTCCACTATAAAATTGAGATACATCTCGCATTTAGAAGTTAATTTGCAGCGATTTCACCCTAAAAAGAGATTTTGATCACAAATTATTGCTACTCTGCTACCTAACATGACGTTATTGACGGGTAAAGAGAGTAAGCCACTATGCATCCACGTTTTGAAAACGCCTTCCAGCAATTACCTGCCAGTCTGCAAGCTGCGATCCGCCCATTGCTCGATAAAGCAGATTTCGCTGCCATGCTAACCGCAGACGAGGTGAATGCCGTCTGTGAAGCCAGCAAGTTAGACACCGATGCCTTAGCCTTTGCGCTATTGCCACTGGCAGCCGCCTGCGCACAAGCGCCTATCTCTCATTTTCAGGTTGGCGCGATTGCGCAAGGGCTGAGCGGCAATTTCTACTTTGGTGCCAACATGGAGTTCAGCGCCGTTCAGCTTCAGCAAACGGTACACGCCGAGCAGAGCGCGGTCAGCCATGCCTGGCTGCGCAATGAGCGCGGATTACAAGCCGTCACCGTGAACTACACGCCATGCGGACACTGCCGCCAGTTTATGAACGAATTGCGCAATGCGGCGTCGCTGCGGATACAACTACCGGGTCGCCAGCCCGCCGTGCTCAGCCACTATCTGCCGGATTCTTTTGGCCCCGTCGATCTGCACATCGATACTTTATTGATGGATGACATCAACCACGGTGCAACCTTGCAGAATGTGAATGCACTTGCGCGTCAGGCGCTGGATGCCGCCAACCGTAGCCATGCGCCCTATAGCAAAGCCATTAGCGGTATTGCGTTGGAGACATCAGGCGGCAACACCTATACCGGCCGCTATGCAGAAAATGCGGCGTTCAATCCTAGCCTGCCACCTCTGCAAGCTGCGTTAAATCTGATGAATCTTGCCGGCGAAGATCTATGCACTGTGAAACATGCCGTTGTCGTTGAACGTCGCAATGCGGTTGTCAGCCACTGGGCAATTTCGCAAATTATGCTGGCCGAATTGGGCTGCACCGATGTTGAACACCACTTTATTGAGGAATAGCAACAGCGGTAAGCGCAGACTTTCAGCAAAGGGAAGGATGAAAAACGAGAGGTGAATCGATAAAGCCTGCATTTCACCTAAGATGCAAGCCATCTGTAACTATTTTAATTAACAATTTCTGTACATATTCTCTGTGTAATTTAAGATTCGCAGCAGTTTCTTATCGACAACACCTGAGTTTCTTTTTTTGCTATCCGAAGAGTAAAAAGCCATGGAATTAGAATACGAAAGCAAACGTCCTCTCCATATTCCCTACGCTGGTCCAATCTTGCTTGAATTCCCCCTGCTGAATAAAGGCAGCGCATTTAGCGAAGAAGAACGCGCTAACTTTAACCTGCATGGTCTGCTGCCTGAAGCCGTCGAAACCATCGAAGAACAGGCAGAACGCGCCTGGCGTCAGTATCAGGAATTCAAACACGATATTGAAAAACACGTTTACCTACGCAACATTCAGGATACCAACGAAACCCTGTTCTACCGCCTGTTGGACGCACACCTCAGTGAGATGATGCCTATCATCTACACCCCAACCGTTGGCGAAGCCTGTGAACACTTCTCCGATATCTATCGTCGCGCCCGTGGCCTGTTTATCTCCTACCCTAACCGCGCACATATCGACGATATGCTGCAAAACGCCACCAAGCAGAACGTGAAAGTCATCGTTGTGACCGACGGTGAGCGTATTCTGGGTCTGGGCGACCAGGGCATTGGCGGCATGGGGATTCCAATCGGTAAACTTTCTCTGTACACCGCGTGTGGCGGTATCAGCCCGGCCTACACCCTGCCAGTGGTTCTGGATGTCGGCACCAACAACCCGCAGCGCCTGAACGATCCGCTGTACATGGGCTGGCGTCATCCACGTATCACCGATGACGAATACTATGCGTTCGTTGATGAATTCATCCAGGCTGTTAAGCGTCGCTGGCCAAACGTGCTGTTGCAGTTTGAAGACTTCGCGCAGAAAAACGCGACGCCACTGCTGAACCGCTATCGCGATGAAATCTGTAGCTTTAACGATGACATTCAGGGTACCGCGGCGGTTGCGCTGGGCAGCCTGATTGCCGCCAGCCGTGCAGCAGGCACACAGTTACGCGATCAGACCGTGGCCTTCCTGGGCGCCGGTTCCGCAGGCTGCGGTATCGCTGAACAAATCATCGCCCAGATGAAATCTGAAGGGCTGAGCGATGAAGAAGCGCGTGCACGTGTCTTCATGGTTGACCGCTTTGGTCTGCTGACGGACAAACTGCCGAACCTGCTCGATTTCCAAAGCAAGCTGGTGCAGAAAAGCGAACTGCTGGCGGGCTGGGATTGCAACAGCGACGCCATTTCCCTGCTGGAAGTGGTACGCAATGCCAAGCCAACCATCCTGATCGGCGTATCCGGCCAACCGGGTCTGTTCACGGAAGAAATCATCCGTGAAATGCACAAACACTGTGCGCGTCCTATCGTGATGCCGCTGTCTAACCCGACATCCCGCGTGGAAGCCCGTCCGGAAGACATCATTCGCTGGACGGAAGGTGCTGCGCTGGTCGCAACAGGTAGTCCGTTCTCTCCGGTTAACTATCAGGATAAGGTCTTCCCTATCGCGCAGTGCAACAACTCCTATATTTTCCCAGGTATCGGGTTAGGGGTACTGGCGTCAGGCGCCAAGCGTATCACTGATGGTATGCTGATGGCCGCCAGCCGTGCGCTGGCTGACTGTTCACCGCTGGCGAATAACGGTGAAGGCGCTCTGCTGCCGGATCTGGCCGATATCCAGCAGGTGTCCAAACGTATTGCACTGGAAGTGGGTAAAGCCGCACAGCTGCAAGGCGCTGCCGTCGTGACCTCGTCGGATGCGCTGCAAAAGGCGATTGAGCACAACTTCTGGCAGCCGCAGTACCGCAGCTACAAACGCACATCGTTCTAAGCATTAACGGCTTACAGCTGAAAAGCGCGGCACGTGTTGTCGCGCTTTTTTTATTCAGCTTTTCAATTTCGGGTCGAGTGCATCGCGCAGGCCGTCGCCCAATAAATTAAACGCCAGTACCGTCAGAAAGATTGCCAAACTTGGGAATATCGCAACGTGCGGTGCGATCACCATATCCGATCGCGCTTCATTCAGCATCGCTCCCCACTCCGGCATCGGCGGCTGTGCGCCAAGCCCTAAAAATGACAAGCTGGCTGCCGTGATGATCGACATTCCAATGCGCATCGAGAAAAACACCACGATGGAAGACACCGAGCCGGGAAGAATATGCCGAAACAGGATCGTCCAGTCGCTGGCGCCAATACTGCGGGCGGATTCAATGTAGGTCAGCTGTTTCAGCACCAACGTATTGCCTCGCACCAAACGAGCGAACGCCGGAATGCTGAAAATCGCGACGGCGACAACCACATTCGCCATGCCACTGCCCATAATTGCCACAACGGCAATCGCCAGCAAAATACCGGGAAAAGCAAACAGCACATCGCAAATGCGCATGATAATACGGTCTGTCCACCCTTCGTAGTAGCCTGCCAGCAGGCCCAGCATCGTGCCGATAATCATCCCCACCAGCACCGAGAGGATGCCCGCAGCCAGCGAAATGCGCGTTCCCATCAGGATCCGGCTGAAAATATCACGTCCTAATGAATCCACCCCCAGCCAGTGTGCCGACGACGGACCTTCATTCAGGCGATCATAATCGAAATAATTCTCGGCATCATAGGGCATCAGATACGGTGCCAGACACGCGATCGCAACCAGCAACAGTACAAACACGCCCGCGGTGACCGCAACGTGCTGCCGAAGAAAGCGCCGCCAGAACTCACGCCACGGCATACGCACAGGTTTATCCCTCATGACAGGGAGCGTCGCCAGCATCGCTTTACGTCGCCAGTGTCTCATTCCCTTTCCTTATTTATAACGAATGGCTGGATTAATCGCGGCATACAGCATATCCACCAGCAGATTGATCAGAATAAACTCCAGCGAAAACAGCAGCACCTCGGCCTGAATCACCGGATAGTCACGCATCTCCACCGCATCCACCAGCAGCCGCCCAAGCCCTGGCCAGTTGAAAACCTTCTCCACAACAATGGAACCGCCGAGCAAGAAACCAAATTGCAACCCCATCATCGTCACCACGGGAATCAGCGCATTGCGCAGCCCATGCTTCACCACAACCAACGATTCACGCACGCCTTTTGCCCGTGCCGTGCGCATGTAGTCTTCCTGCAACACATCGACAAACGACGCGCGGGTAAAACGCGCCATCACCGCCGCCACCGCCGCGCCCAGCGTCAGCGAAGGCAAAATGTAGTGCAGCCAGGTATCCGCTCCCACCGTCGGCAGCCACCCCAGTTCGACAGAAAAAATCTGCATTAGCAGCATGCCGAGTGCAAAAGCGGGAAAAGAGAGGCCAGAGACCGCCAGCGTCATCCCGATTCTGTCCGGCCAGCCGTTGCGCCACACGGCCGATACGATGCCGATCGCCATACCAAAAATCACCGCCCACACCATGCTGCATACCGTCAGCCAAAAGGTCGGCATAAAGCGCATAGCGATCTCTTCCGTGACTGGGCGCTTCGAGACCATCGACGTCCCCAAATCCCCTTGCAGGATATTGGTGAAAAAGTGCCAGAACTGGTGCGGCAGCGATTTATCCAATCCCAGATCCTGCCGAACCATCTCAATGACGGCGGCATCCGCCTCCCGCCCAGCGGCTAAACGCGCCGGATCGCCGGGTAGCAAATGAACAAACAGGAACACCAGCACCATCACAATCAGGAGCGTGGGAATCAGTCCCAGTAGTCGTTTAATAAAATAATTCAGCATGAACGGTTTTCCACAGACATGCGTCAGACTCCCTATAAGTGGACGAGTATTGACCACTGCGGGCAGCCTTACGGCCACCCGACTCCCTGGTCATTCTTTTGCGGCGAATTATTCCTTGAGATCGGCCTCTTCAAAACTGAACAAGGTATCCGGCATCACGTAAAACCCGCTCAGTTTTTTGCTGTTGGCCGAGACTAAACGCTCTGTCGCCAGGAAAATCCACGGCGCGTCCGCCCAGATTTTGTCCTGTGCATCCTGATACAGTTTCTGCTTTTCCGTCCGATCCGTGGTTTTCAGGGCATTCGCCAGATCCGCATCAACCTGCGGGTTGCTGTAAAACGCCGTGTTGAACTGTGCGGGTGGCCAGGAAGCCGTCGCAAACAGCGGCGACAGCGCCCAATCCGCCTCCCCCGTCGAGGCTGACCAACCGGTATAGAACAGACGAACACCCGTTTCTTTCACGCCTTTGCCTTCCACTTCCGCAGCGCGTTGCCCCGCATCCATGGCGGTCACCTGCACTTTCACGCCAACTTGCGCCAGCTGTTGCTGTGTGAACTGCAAGACTTTCTGCGCCGTACTGTGGTTATGTGACGACCAGAGCGTTGTAGTGAAACCGTCAGGGTAGCCTGCTTCTTTCAGCAGTTCGCGCGCCTTCGCCGGATCGTAAGGCCACGGTTGGTATTTTACTGAATAATCAATGCTGCCTGGCAGTGGCCCTTCGGCTGGCGTCGCATAGCCGGAGAACGCGACTTTAATCAACGCCTCTTTGTTGATTGCGTAGTTCAGTGCCTGCCGCACTTTCGGGTTATCAAACGGTTTCTGCGTCACGTTCATGCTGATGTAGCGGTGCAGAATCGACGGCGATGCCACCAGCGTCAGCTTGTCATTTTTCTCCAGCACCTTGGCTTGCTCGAACGGTATTGGATAAGCAAACTGTGCTTCGCCGGTTTGCAGCAGTGCCGCGCGCGTGTTGTTATCCACTACCGGACGCCAGGTAATGCTGTCCAGCTTCGGTAAACCCGCCTTCCAGTAGCCGCTGAATTTCTCGACTTTAACAAAATCGGTCTGATTCCAGGTCACAAAACGATACGGTCCAGTGCCTACCGGATGGAAACCAATTTCCTTGCCGTACTGCGTTAATGCCGCCGGTGAGATCATCACCGCCGCCGGATGCGCCAGATTGTTAACGAATGCCGAGAATGGCGTCTTCAGTGTGATTTTCACCGTTAAATCGTCAACCACATCGGTTTTTTCGATCATTTTGAACAGGTTATATCGCTTCAGTCGGTTGTCTGGATTACTGGCGCGATCCAGATTCACTTTTACTGCGGCGGCGTTAAACGCCGACCCATCGTGAAATTTAACGCCAGGATGCAGCTTAACGGTATACGTCAGGCCATCTGGGCTTACGTCATAGCTGTCCGCCAGCACGTTCACCAGCTTCATGTCTTTATCAAAGCCAAATAGCCCCTGATAGAAGGACTTCGCGACCGTTTGCGATAGCGAATCGTTGGCATCGTACGGATCCAGGCTGGTAAAAGTGGAACCCACGGCGATCACCGCATCTTTGGCTGCCCAGACGGGTGACGCCGCCATAGCAGCGGTTACCCCTGCGGCGACGAACCAGCGCCGTTTTATCGTCATTACGCTCATGCTACGTTCTCCTTGTGAATCCCTGTCAATAAGCGCCGGCTATCGGATGGTGCGCAACAAAATGTCGTACACCTACCTGCACCAGTGGCGCCGTGATCGGCTCGTCGCCAAGTGCCCGAATCGGGCTGGGTATTTCATCAACCAGCAGCACCTGCTCACGCTGGCGGCATGAGGGATCGGCAATCGGGACTGCCGACATCAGCTTGCGGGTATAAGGATGGCGAGGCCGCTCGAAGACGTCTTGCCGTGAGCCAATCTCGACAATCTGCCCCATGTACATCACCGCCACGCGATGGCTGATACGCTCGACCACCGCCATATCATGTGAAATGAACAAAAACGCGATGCCGAATTCACGTTGCAGTTCCAGCATCAGATTAATGATTTGAGCCTGAATCGACACGTCCAGCGCGGATACCGCCTCATCCGCAATCACCACTTTCGGGTTCAACGCCAGCGCTCGGGCGATGCAAATGCGCTGACGCTGGCCGCCGGAAAACTCATGCGGATAGCGCCGGGCGTGTTCCGGTTCTAACCCTACGCGCGCCAACAGCCATTCCACCCGCTTCTCCGCTTCCTGCCGACGGCAAATGTTGTGCACCAGCAGCGGTTCCATAATCGAAAAACCGACCGTCAGACGCGGATCCAGTGACGCATAGGGATCCTGAAAAATCAGTTGAATATCACGCCGCAGGCGCTGTAGCGCAGCCCCTTTCAACTGATGAATAGGCTGCCCATTAAAGATAATGTCGCCCTGCTGGCTTTCAACCAGTTTGAGCAGCGCACGGCCCGTCGTGGACTTGCCGCATCCCGATTCACCAACCAGCGACAGCGTTTCGCCCGGCCAGAGATCGAAGCTGATGTTTTCCACCGCATGTACCTGCCGCGTCACGCGATTCAACAAACCGCTACGAATCGGAAAACGCGTCACCAGATGGCTAACCTGTAAGATCGGAGCCGCATCCACGAGCACCGTATCCTGCGGCAGGTTATCCGCAATACGGACTGCGTTTTGATCCAGCAACGGAAATTTTTCCGGAAACGGCTGACCGCGCATAGCCCCTAATGTGGGTACCGCGGCTAACAACCCCTGCGTATACGGGTGCTGCGGCGCAGTAAAAATCTGCCCAACGCTTCCCGCCTCGACGCTTTCTCCTCGGTGCATGACTAATACGCGTTCGGCCACTTCCGCCACCACGCCCATATCATGGGTGATGAAAATGACGGCCATTTCCATTTCACGCTGTAGCACGCGAATCAGTTGCAGAATTTGCGCTTGAATGGTGACATCCAGTGCGGTCGTCGGTTCATCGGCAATCAATAAGGACGGTTTACAAGAGAGCGCCATCGCAATCATCACTCGCTGTCGCATACCGCCGGACAACTGGTGTGGGTAGCGATCCAGCACGTTGCGCGCTTCCGGGATTCTGACCAGATCCAGCATGCGTAACGTTTCTGCACGCGCGGCACGCCTGTCCATCCTCTGATGCAAACGAATCGACTCGGCTATCTGTTCGCCGACGGGAAAAACCGGGTTCAACGACGTCATCGGCTCCTGAAAAATCATCGCCAAATCCGCGCCACGCAATGTGCGCATCATCCGCTGGCGCGCGCCGCGCAGATCCAGCACTTGCCCATCACGGCGGCGGAAGAGCATATCTCCCTGATGAATCACACCGCCCGCATGCTCAACCAACCGCATCAATGCCAGCGACGTCACTGATTTACCCGACCCGGACTCCCCGACGATGGCCAGCGTTTCGCCCCGATCGACAGAGAACGTCAAGTTACGCACCGCGTCCGTCCGCAGCCCCTGCTGTTCGAAATACACGCTCAGGTTGCGTACTTCCACCACCCGTTTTTCAGGCAAAACAAGCCCCGGAATGGGGGAAGACAGCGAGGCATAATGATCCTGTGTGGGCGACATGAACGGCGAATCTCCATATAAATGCGGCTGGAATCAGCGCAACGCGGTCAGGGACAAATTATCAGCGATTTTCGACTATATTTAGCGCAAGGTATGATGTAAAGCGGAAACTGAAATCAACACAGTGAAAAATTTCTTTTATAACATCAAGTTAATCGCAATAAAGACGTGCAATCAGGCATGATATTCCATGCAAATTCGCCCATTTCTGCCCGAAATGGTTCGAGTTGTGGGCTGAAGGCCTCTGTTTTTCACCATGACCCTGCCGTTCCGTGCCTAACGAGGATTCATGCGCCAAAAGGCACATTCCTTGACCTGCATACATTCACCCCCGTTACGAACTCTGACATAATTAATAGTGGCATAGGAAACAGGTTTTCGCCCATGAACGACGTAGTGGCGGAACACTTTTTATTAATGAAACCAGACTCATTAATGAAACCAGCCTTATTGATAAAATAAACTGTATTGATGAAAAAACGGTGGAGTGAAGATGGAAAGCGTTACCTCAGGTTTACTGACTCTTGAACAAGCCCTGGAAAACATGTTTTCTCAGGTTCCTTCACTCACCGAGACAGAGTGTGTATCCCTGTTCGACGCCGCAGGCCGGATCGCCGCCCATGCCATCGCCTCTCCGATTAATGTCCCACCTTTCGCCAATTCCGCGATGGACGGTTATGCCGTACGCAGTGCGGATTTGGCCGTTGCCACGACGCTGCCGCTGGCAGGAAAAGCATTCGCTGGCGCCCCATTCACTGGTGAATGGCCTGTCGGAACCTGCATTCGCATTATGACCGGCGCGCCGATTCCCACAGGCGCCGACGCCGTCATCATGCAGGAAGAGGCTGACGTCAGCGACGGTGGCATCCGTTTCCCCCACAAGGTCAAACCCGGTCAGAATATTCGTCTGGCGGGAGAAGATATTCAGGCAGGAGCCAGCGTACTGCCTGCGGGCTGCAAGCTGGGCGTGGCGGAGCTGCCGCTGCTGGCCTCGCTGGGGATTGCGCAGATTGATGTAGTACGCCGTCTGCAAGTCGCGGTGTTTTCTACCGGTGATGAGCTGCAACCTGTCGGCAAACCGTTGGAAGACGGCCAGATTTATGACACCAACCGTTTCGCCGTCCGCCTGATGTTGGAACAACTGGGCTGCGATGTGCACGATCTGGGGATTATTCGTGACGATCCGGCGGCCTTGCGTGCCGCGTTCCATGAGGCTGATCGGCTGGCCGATCTGGTGATTAGCAGCGGCGGCGTTTCCGTTGGCGAAGCGGATTACACCAAGCAGATGCTGGATGAACTGGGCGATATCCATTTCTGGAAACTGGCGATCAAACCCGGCAAACCCTTCGCCTTCGGTAAATTGCACCATGCCTGGTTCTGCGGCCTGCCGGGAAATCCCGTTTCCGCTGCGCTGACATTCTATCAACTGGTTCAACCGCTGCTGGCGCGCCTGTCTGGCTATACGCAGTGGCACCAGCCGCCTCGCATTCGCGTCAAAACGACCAGCGCCCTGAAAAAGACGCCGGGGCGCACCGATTTCCAACGCGGCATTTTCAGCCGTAACGCTCTGGGTGAGCTGGAAGTCACAACCACCGGGCATCAGGGTTCGCACGTTTTCAGCTCTTTCAGCCTCGGTAACTGTTTCATCGTGCTTGAGCAGGATCGCGGCCATGTCGCCGCAGGCGAATGGGTCGACATCGAGCCCTTCAACGCGCTGCTGGGACACTGAGTATGTTGCCGGAACTGAGCGATGAAGAGATGCTGCGCTACAATCGACAGATTGTGCTGCGCGGCTTTGATTTTGACGGACAGGAAAAGCTCAAAGCGTCACGCCTGCTGATTGTCGGGCTGGGTGGGCTAGGCTGTGCCGCCGCACAGTATCTGGCCGCCGCTGGCGTTGGCCATTTGACGCTGCTGGACTTTGATACCGTCTCTCTGTCTAACCTGCAACGCCAGGTGCTGCATCGTGATGCCCGTATCGGTATGGCGAAGGTTGAATCGGCGCGTCTGACGCTATCCGATATGAATCCGCATCTTTCGCTCGATACCGTTGATGACGATCTTGATGACGAGACGTTGAGCGCACTGGTCAGCCAACACGACGCCGTGTTGGACTGTACCGACAATGTCGCTATTCGCAATCGTCTAAACCGCATTGGCTTTCAGCTTAAGAAGCCGCTGATCTCTGGGGCAGCGATTCGGATGGAAGGCCAACTCAGCGTCTTTACCTATCATCCTGGTGAACCTTGCTATCAGTGCCTCAGCCGTCTGTTCGGCGCCAATGCGCTAACCTGCGTCGAAGCAGGCGTGATGTCGCCGCTGGTGGGCACCATCGGAAGTTTGCAGGTAATGGAAACCATTAAACTGCTGACTGGTTACGGCAAGCTGAGCGTTGGACGACTGCTGATGTTCGATGCGATGACGCTGCAATTTCGTGAAATCATGCTGCCGAAAAACCCGCACTGCGAGGTTTGCGGCGAGCGAGGCGCAGAAGGAAAAGATACGACTCCGGCACGATAAGCCATTGAACACAGGAAAAATCGGTGACACAGTATTAAGGTTAGTCATCACGTAAACTGAGGAACACACCATGAGTAATGCTTTTTTGCAGTCAATCAAGGCTCGTCGTTCAATCTATGCCATCGGCAATAAATTACCGATATCAGAAGATCAGGTTACCGCCCTCATTACCGAAGCCGTTAATGAAAGCCCCTCCTCTTTTAATTCGCAAAGCTCACGCGTTGTGATTCTGTTCGGCGAGCAGCATCACAAACTGTGGGATATTGTTAAGCAGCAGTTGAAGAAAATTGTGCCTGCGGACGCCTTTGCTCCGACAGAAAATAAACTGGCCTCTTTCGCTGCTGGCGCGGGGACCGTCCTGTTCTTTGAAGACACCGCCGTGATTGAAGCACTACAGGAAAAATTCGCACTTTATGCCGATAACTTCCCAGTCTGGTCTGAACATTCAACCGGTATTGCGCAGTTTGCCGTGTGGTCTACGCTGGCACAGGAAAAAATTGGTGCCTCTCTCCAGCACTACAATCCGCTGATTGACGATGATGTGAAAGCACAGTGGAAGCTGCCAGCCAGTTGGAAGCTGCGTGCTCAAATGCCATTTGGCTCCATCGAGCAACCAGCTGGTGAGAAAACCTATATTTCGTTTGAAGAACGTTTCCGCGTATTTAAATAATTCGCTGACTCATTCTTTATAAACAAACAGGGACACCATGCGGTGTCCCTGTTTCAAACTGCTGACAAACCTATTTATTGAACGAGAACGGGAGTAACGGAATAGAAGAGTAAAGCGTTTGCGCCAGGGATGGCGCAATCCGAGCGTACAGGGATGTATTTACAGCGTCTTTACGATCTATCCGTTACTACCGCCATACGGACTTTGCCAGCAACCTCAAATTTTAATCAGGCACCGGTGGCGCAAAAACCTGAATCGCCTTTTCTCTGATTCCGAATACCGCTGGCGTTTTGCCAATCAGCTCGCCATCCGCATTGATATCGTGCGGCTTCGGGGTACTTAACGTCAGCTGTCTGGCGGAAAAGGCGCGAACCTTGCGCCAGCGGCCATGCGTTCCCTTGCGGATAAAAGGAATCAGCGCCACCATTTCCCACCAGTGAGACACCTCCAGGCTGTACACATCCAGCCGACCATCATCGGGCGCGGCGCTGTCTGCTACCGCCATACCACCACCATAGAAACGGCCGTTCCCCACCGACACCTGCACGGTTCTCACCCGTTCTTTAATGCCGTCATGCTCGATCTCAACGCGGAAAGGACGGCTTTGCTTCAAGAGCTTAAAGGCCGCCAGCGCATAGCCTAATGTTCCCCAGCGTTTCTTGGATTTCGCCGACAACCCGCGTGCCAATGCCGCAGAAAACCCAATACTGGAAACGTTAAAAAACAGATGTCCGTTGACCTCGCCTAAATCAACGGCGCGCCGCTGTCCGTTGGCAATAACCTGAATCGCCTGCCGGATCTCTCTGGGGATCCCCACCGTACGGGCAAAGTCATTCGCTGTCCCTAACGGCAGCACACCCAGCGGCAAGCCGGTATCCACCAGACCGGGCGCGGCGGAGTTTAACGTCCCATCGCCACCGCCGATAATGACAAAATCCACCCGATCCGCATATGCGCGTATCATATCGCTGCATGAACCCGACGCGTTTTCATCCGGTTCGACGATGCTAATCCGGCTTTCCTGTAATAGCTGTTTCACATAGCGCGCAGAGGAATCGCCATTCCGCGCCTGCTTATTAATCAATAAAAGCGCTGTTGGGCCTGATTCCTTCACTGCTGAATAATGGCTCATGGTCATTCACCCAACGTTATTTTTTGATGAAATTTGTTTGATGAAATCTAACCATAGGGGTAATCAAACCGACAAGGGAGCTTTAACAAGCCCACAATAAAATACAAAACATTACGTTCTAACATTCTGCGCTAATACTTCCACACTGAAACCACTATACTGAACCCTACGAGTCAGCAATACCTTTGCCCGTTTTGTTAAGCCGTTATTCCAGTAACACAGGCACCACTATTAAGTGGTAAGCACACAGTAGCCACAAGGCATGTGCCTGCCTTCATCATGCAGGCACATGTCGACAGGAAATAGTCACCGTCAATCAGGCATTGACCGGATTATGCTCAGTTTCGTGTTTGGCGTTTCAGCGTAATAGAACAGGTATATCGGTCCGCCGGATGAATCGATACCGTGGTTTCAAAGACGTTCCCCGAGCGGTCCAGATAATGGCGAACTATTTTTAATGCCGGATAGCCTGCGTCAACACCCAGCGTTTTCGCTATCTTGGCCGGCACGCCAACAGCAGAAATCGTCTGGCGCACTTCTTCACCCTGCACGCCGTAATGCTTTTCAATCAAATCGCTAATCAGAGCAAACGGATCGCTGCGTACCAGACTTTTGACCTTGGCATAATCCGGGCTAACGTAGCTGTCAGTCCAGCATATTGGGGCGTCTTTTTTCTCGCTGTCTTCACGAATGCTGGCAATATGCAGCCAGCGATCGCCCGGTTTGCCACCAATAATCTGTGCCAGCTCGACATCCGCCACGACTTCATCAATCTTCTTCACTACGCGCAGGTTGGTTTTTGCCAGCACGAACAAATCTTCAAGACTGGCCAGAGGATGATTACGTTCACGCTTTTCATCATTATCGACCACAACGGAACCGACCCCCTTGCGACGAGAGACTAACCCCGCCTACGTCAGATCGCGCAGTGCCTACCTGACAGTATGTCGGCTCACTTGATACTGCTCACAGAGCTCCAGCTCGGAGGGGATCAACGACCCCGCCGGATATTTGCCTAATGTAATGTTTTGGCTGAGTTCACGGGCAATGCGCTTATACAAGGGTTCTTTCATCGGCTCACGCTCTTAATCAATATTGATGCCCTGCATCACAAAATGACATTCAACCGCCCCCTAACTTGTCCGTACATGTTGTTATATGCACGGCATGTACGGACATTTAAACATGTCCATATATTTGACCTTTCAGGCCATGCCGCGACAAAGGTAAGCTCGTTTTATCTTATCGCGGATATGGTCTGCATCTTATCACTAGGCTGTGTCCCTTAACTTAACAGTCGTTTCAAAAATAACCGGATCGCCCCCAGTTTAAGCATACTCAGATAATTTCTTGCTGTTTTTTCTGAGCGTGTAGCGATGCGACGATTTTCCTTTAATCCCGCAAAGCAGCGCTCCACAACATTGCGTTTTTTGTACAACCGGCTATTGAGTTTTCTGCGTCTATCCTGACTGGCTTTCTCATTCCGTTTAAAAGGGATGACTGACTTTATTCCCTTAACCTTCAAATAAATACGAAGACTTTTCCCTGAGTATCCCTTATCCGCCAGTACAGCTTTTGGACGCGATTTCAGGCACCCACTTTTACGAATAACACCAACTCGGTTGAGCAGGTCTTTTGCATACTGGCTTTCGTGGGCTTGCCCACCGCTCAGACAGAAACTTAATGGCAATCCGGTGCCATCTGTCGCCAGATGGATCTTGGTGCCAAAGCCGCCGCGAGAGCGACCCAGCCCATGATCGTCGAGTTCATCGGGATGTTTTTTTTAGCTCCTGCAGCGGCTTTCAGGGCTCGAATATTGCTGCCATCAAGCGCAATGACATCCCAGTCAATCAGTGATTTTTCATCCAGAATTTGAAGTAGCTTATTGAAAAGGCTGTTCATTATTCCGGTTTTTGACCACCGGTTAAAGCGGTTATAAATCGTTTTCCAGTGACCATAGCGTTCGGGTAAATCCCTCCACGGCGCTCCAGAACAAAGAACCCAAAATATTCCATTCATGACATGCCTGTGCGCAAGATAAGGCCGCCCCCTTTAGCAGAACCTCTCTCAGGTGGCAGCATCGGTGCAATCAGAAACCATGCATCATCAGGGAAATCGTAACGAGCCAAATTGAAGGACTTTTTGTGGTTAAACTATGCTTCGTATTGTACAAAAAATAGTTACGGGACACAGCCTAATACTTTCGCTTCAGGCTGGCCTGCGCCAAAGGTGTTCGCCAACAGGCCGGGTTGATGCTGGATGCAATGGTGCAGGACCTGGAACGCGCTACAGGCCCCTGGCACGCAGAGTGGATTGCCATCCCGGAAAGTTTCCTTCTTTCCGCGGGTGCGCTCAATCAGGCCAAATTCATGTTAAACGGTCTGATTGTCGATGAGAAAATGATGCTGAAAAACCTCAACATGACCAACGGCCTGATTGTGGCAGAAGCCGTAATGATGGGGTTGGCACCCTATATTGGTCGTCAGGAAGCACACGACATCGTCTACGATGCCTGCCGCATCGTAAATGAAAAAGGCGGTACGCTAGCCGATGTTCTCAATGCCATGCCTGGCGTCGCCAGCCGCCTCGATCCTAAATTAATCAACGACCTGACTAACCCCGTCAATTATTTGGGGAGCGCCCCTGAAATGGTGGATCAGGTATTAAATAAAACGGAAAGAAAATAATAATCACCGGTGATTATCCGGTATCACCCTTATTAACAGACTGAGTTCAAGACGTTCCCAGACGCTAGATAATAGCGCTTCTGGGCAGGCCCTCTGTTGCCGGGAATGATGGCGGATAACCATGATTTGCACGATTAAGGAGGCATTATGTCATCCGAATCATCCACCAAGAAAAAAATAGTCGCGTCTATTATTCCTCTCCTGCTGGGCCTGATTATCTGGTTTTCTCCGGTTCCCGGTGGCCTTACGCCACAGGCATGGCATATGTTCGCGATTTTTGCCGCCACCATTGCCGCAATACTGACGCAGCCGCTGCCGTCGGGCGCCATTATGCTGCTTGTCCTTTGCGTGACCATCTTCACCGGCACCTTAACCGAAGCCAAAGCGCTGGCCGGTTTTTCCAGGGGCATCGTCTGGCTCATCTTTTGTGCCTATATTCTTTCTCTGGGTTTTGTGACATCTGGATTAGGAAAACGCATCGCCTACAAAATGCTGTCGCTATTCGGCGGAAGCAGCCTGGGGATCGCGTATTCACTGGGCGTTTCCGATCTCATCATGGCGCCCGCCATGCCATCCGTCACGGCGCGTTCGGGGGGAATTATCTTTCCTATCGCGCGTTCCATTAATGAAGTATTAGGCTCAACACCCGGCGTTAGCGGTAAAAAGATCGGGGACTTCCTGATCATGGTCTGCTTTCAGTTTACCCCGATCACCGGTGCAATATTCCTCACCGGCATGGCCGCCAACCCGCTCGTTGGCAGCCTGGCGAAAACCTCACTAGGCGTGGATATCACCTGGGGCGGCTGGTTTGTTGCCGCCGTCGTGTCCGCCATGTGTTGTTTCTGCCTGATGCCGCTGCTGGTTTACAAAATACTGAATCCGGAACTGAAAAAAACGCCAGAAGCCAAAGAGATGGGACGTCGGTCACTGGCGGAATTGGGAAGCATGAAACCAGCAGAGAAAAAAGTAGCCTTTGGCTTTGTTCTCGCGCTACTTGGCTGGGGAACCAGCCTTGTCACCGGTTTCTCTGCCACTTCCGTCGGGCTGGCATTGGTCGCCTACCTGTTCGTGACGCAAGCCGTACAGTGGAAAGAGGTTCTTAACGATCGCTCCGCCTGGGATACCGTCATCTGGTTTAGCGTCATTATCAGCCTCGCCGCAGGGCTGTCTGACCTTGGTTTCATTAAATGGATGACCGTTAAGTTGGGTAACTCCATACAAGGTTTCGGCGCGATGGAAACCTTTGTGATTCTTGGCATCCTGTATATTTATGTGCACTATCTGTTTGCTACCGCCTCTGGCCACGTGGCCGCACTCTATGCGCCCTTCGCCGCCACTGCGATAGCCGCGGGTGCACCGCCCATGATGGTCGCCATCTGTTTTGGCATTTTTAGCAACCTGATGTGGGGAAATACCGAGTACGGCGGCGGCCCTGGCCCTATCTATTTTGCTCAGGGATATTTTGAGCGGCATCGTTTCTATAAAATCAACTTCTGCATCGTCACGTTTAATGTCGCCCTGATCTTTATCGTCGGCTTAGCGTGGTGGAAACTGATTGGCTATTATTAATCGCCTGCCCTACCCATACGCAAAAAATCAGGGGAGGCTCGTTGCCTCCCCCGTTATTTCATCATAATCGTCGGTCAGACTCTCCAGCCATTACAGGCCATCGTCTTTCGTCTGAACCCAAAACGCATGCACCAGCCCAGGAAAATAGCCTAACAGCGTTAGGATAATGTTCAGAATAAATGCCCCACCAATACCTTTCCCCAATAACACGCCCAGCGGTGGAAGAACAATAGTAAAAACGATGCGCCAAAATCCCATATCAACCTCCGTAACGTGATGATTACTTATGAAACTAGCTCAGGGTCCGGGATTTGTCAGTATTCACCAAAACAATTGAGATTAATCTTTGCTGAGAAAATGAAGGCCTGTGCTTCAGAACACCAGAACCGCACTGTCATCCATCAGAGCATTGTCTCATGATACTTACTCATGTTTGAGTCCATGGATAAGATGACCGAACACGCTACGCCACGTATTACCTCTCCTCATTATTAATTCAACCAATTATTCATAATAATAAGAAAAACCTTCAAGATATATTTATTGAAATACATAGCAGAGAAAAAACAACTCTATTAATAATTAATCACGCTCTGGATTTATATTTCCTGAATACCTTGAAAAACCGATTTAACTTTCTAAACTTAATCGCGATGCAAGGACTTGCATCTAAAAACAGCAATTAACATTGGAGATTGTTATGAAAAAGAAATTTGCATTTCCTTTATTATTTTCACTGACTACAATTTTCAGCGCGTATGCTTATTCAGAAACATCCAGCCTTAATGATAAAGAAGGCCCGCCAGTTAAACTTACCGAAACAGCCTTCGCCCAACTTGATGGAAGCAACAGCGTATTATCCATTTCAGAAACAGGAGAGGCCCCCGCACAAACCGGTGCACTGCGGGCACCAGCGCCACCGCTGAGCCGGCTTGCTATCTATGCTGTCGGTTCATCAAACTGCAATTGGGAATATATGACCACTGTTGGTCAATTTTCAACAACGTGCGATCACGGAGGAGCACAGCTTCGCGTTGCCGTACAGGAAATTGGCTATGGCGGTAATGCGATTGCCTGGATGAACTCTGGCCAATTAGCAAATTCTAAAAATTACCAGAATGATTCTATTTGTGTCGTAGGGACATCTTACGTTTTCCCTTGTCCCGTTGGTGGCACAGTGGTTGGTTGGATGAAATATTACAACCTTGACGGCTCGCAGAACGGTATATTTAAATTCCAGGACACCTCAATCAACGCTCCCTGGAATACACTGTACACTCAGATCAGCATTAAATAATCTCTTTCCGTTCCCATCAATACGTCCCCATCAATAAATAAAGGCCAATTCACACTTTAATGCTGTTCACTTAAATATGGATTTAGGGGGAAACACGGTGATGAGGTTCCCGCAGGGATACCTCGCACCGTGGTAGCCCCCGGTATCTCGATCTTTAAACGATCGGCATTACAATTCACGCTTGGCCTTTTTCATTACGCGAACATATTAACCTTTACGGCTTTATCCTGAAAACGAAGCAACGCATCAGCAGCGCGTTGCAGGTTTTCTGCGCTCGCCCTTTCATTACGTGATAGCGCGCCGTCAATCCCTTCCTGAATTTTGGAGAACACGTTCATAGGCTGCGGCGATGAAGCGGGCGCGGTGCCATCGTAAACGACTTTAGACAGCGCGGTAGGAGCCATGAATCCCAACAATGGTGACGATTCGTCGAGATCCATCTGTCCACTTTGGATCAGGTTATTTACAACCTCGGTCAACGCTTGTGGCGTCATATTCGTGAAATCGTATTTCTTAATCTGAGCAGCAAAGGTGGCCGCGTTATTGGCTCTCACTTCCTGCGTTTTTTCAGCTAAAACAGCAGCAAACGAGGCTTGATTACCAGCCTGAGCCGTTGAGTTGGCGATCGAAGCGCGATGCGCAAAGAGGCCATTCTCTCCAGTCTCAATTTTCATATCCTTCCCTCCCGGTCGTAGTGAATAGTCAATGCATCCAAGCAAACGATATGTCAGCGCATTCAGTATAGGATTGTCGATGAAAATATCCCTATTTGATCGGAGGAATATCACCGTAAACGTCAACCTGCTCAAATGATCAGCGATACCGTAGCGTCCTCCCCACTCAGTTTATATGCAGCGAACAGCATGGCTGGATATAATCAATATTCATGCGTAGTGTCTGTTTATAAAGGATAAAGAATAAAAAAATTCGCTATTGCCCTCTTTGTTCTACTGCCCCTGGCTCAAGCCGCGGCAGCAGACTGTGGCTACGCCAGCACACAGCTAGACATGAGCCAATGTGCGGCTGATGAGTATAAAAAAGTGGATGGCGAACTTAATCGACTCTATCAGGATGTCGTCAAACGCCTGGTGATTGAAGAACACAAGGCATTGCTCAAGTCAGCCCAGAGAAAATGGATCGCGTACCGCGACGCTGACTGTGAGTTTCAGACCTTCCCGACAACCGGAGGATCGGTGCATGGCATGGTGTATTCCCAGTGCCTGACGCAGAAAACCGCCGAGCGCGTAACAGAATTCAAAAGCATGCTACGTTGTAAAGAAGGGGATTTGAGCTGCCCACTTTAAGCCACTGCCAAGTGTGGAAAGCGTCACAGACTAAACGCGCGGTAAGTGTTTGAATAGTGGCGGAGAGAGGGGGATTTGAACCCCCGGTAGAGTTGCCCCTACTCCAGTTTTCGAGACTGGTCCGTTCAGCCGCTCCGGCATCTCTCCGTTTAGCAGTTGCCATGATGCCCGCTTTTACGGCATGTTAACAACGAGTTAGTTTAACAACACACGCCCTCGCCTTTAAATTCAAGTGACGACTGAACGAGCAATAACGATGATTAAATGGCCATGGAAAAACACTCAACCTCAGGTGCAGACACTTGAACACTGGCAAGCTGCGGTCTCCATCCCACTTCTCGCCCCCTTAACCGATGAAGAACTTCAGCAGTTGGTCGCACTTGCCGATCAGTTTCTGAAGCAAAAACGCCTGATTCCGTTGCAGGAGCTAGTGTTAACGGAAATCATGCAGCAACGCATCGCCCTGTTGTTTTCCCTGCCGGTCTTGTCGCTGGGAATGGATGCGCTGGATGGTTTCCACGAAGTTCTGGTTTATCCCGGCCCGTTTATTGTCGAAGAAGAGTGGCAGGACGACATCGGACTCGTGCATACGGGGAAAATGGTACAGTCCGGGCAAAGCTGGGATCAGGGGCCGATTGTCATCAACTGGCAAGAAGTGCAAGACTCTTTCGATCTCTCCGGTTTCAACCTCATCATTCATGAAGTCGCACACAAGCTGGATATTCGCAGCAGCGGCGAAGCAACTGGCGTTCCCCTAATTCCCCTGCGCGATATTGCTGTCTGGGAACAACATCTGCGTGGCGCGATGGATGCTTTGCAGGAAGAGATTGATCTGGTCGGTGAAGACGCCACCAGTATGGATCCCTATGCCGCCCACGATCCGGCAGAGTGCTTTGCGGTGCTGTCGGAATACTTCTTCAGCGCCCCCGAACTTCTCGACGATCGTTTCCCCGACCTGTACCTCTGCTTTCAAAAATTCTATCGACAAGATCCGCTCGCCCGCCTAAAAAACTGGCAAAGCAGCGTCAACTACCGTGCACCATCCATCTACTAACTCATAAAAAAACAGCGAATTGTACATAGCCTAGGCAGTCAGACAATAAAGCTGATTTTGCCGTTGACAGTACCGCAGGTGGCGGATATTATGCGCCCCGTTCACACGATTCCTCTGTAGTTCAGTCGGTAGAACGGCGGACTGTTAATCCGTATGTCACTGGTTCGAGTCCAGTCAGAGGAGCCAATTTAAAGAAAGCAGACGTTCACTGACGTCTGCTTTTTTGCTTTTTATCAATTGGTTATCCCCTTCTTCAGGTTCGCCCTCGTTCACTAAAAAACACTCGAAACCATACACTTTTGCTGGTAAAAATACTGGTAAAGCTGGTTCGATTTCGTTTTTACCAACAATCGGAGGGAACCGTCATGTCACTTAGAGCCTATCCCAATAGGATTTTATTCCAGACAATAATGCCGCAGGAAAAATGCAGCATCGCCTCATCGTTTTCGACTTTTTTCTCCCAACGAGTCTGAAGCCGACGGAAGCGATTCATCCAACTGTGCGTTCTCTCCACAACCCACCGACGGGCTTTGTAATTTATATTCTCTTTGCTGGCATCGGATTCTTCCTTACGCGACTCGATATGCGGTTCATAACGCCGATTTTTCAGTTCGCTTTCCAGCCATTCCGCGTCATACCCCTTATCCAGACAGATATTGAGCCTTCTGCCGAGCCTGCCCGTCTGGAGGGCATCAAGGGTATCTGTGACTAACCTGATATCGTGGGTATTCGCCCCTGCGACAACCAGAGAGAGCGGTAGCCCGTTCCCATCGGTCATCAGACTACACTTTACCCCCTGTTTCCCCCGGTCCGTGGGATTGCGGCCTGTTTTTTTGAGCCTGCCAGCGGGGATTTTGTCATACAGCCGTCCATCGACAACCATGACCAGTCAATGACTTTCAGTTGTTCACTGACCATCAATCCGTTCTGCCAGAAACGCTCAAAAACCCCCGCTGCGCGCCATTCCTGAAAGCGGCGGTGTGCGGAACTCGACGAACAGATCCCCGTTTAATTCAGTGCGTTCCACTGGCATCCGGTGCGTAGCACAAAGAAAATGGCGTCCATAGCAGCCCGGTCATCAACACGCTTTCGGTGCATTCCCAGTGGATGGTTAGTTTTATGTTCAGGAATAAGCGGCGCTATTTTTTCCCAGAGTTCATCACTAATCCGCCACGTGCTGCCAGTCATGCTACGTCCTCAAAAATTCTCAGTTACTTATAATTGGGATAGGCTCTAAGTAACCTTTGCCCCATTTATCATGCCCTTTCCCTCTTTCTCCCTCAGTGAACCGGAAGGCGAAGACCCAAACTCTGCGGATAAGGGTCAAAGTAATTTTGAGTTAGCAGATAGCGGTCAGGGTATTCGGCCAGATAGTGCTTCAGTAGCGTAAGTGGGGCGAGGATGGGTAACAGTCCATCGCGATAGTGCAGGATCACCTCACGCAGTTCACCACGCTGACGGAGAGTCAACTGATTACGGAAATAACCCTGAATATGCATTAGCACGTTGGTGTGATTTTTCCGCGAAGCGGGTTTCTTCAGGATTGTCATCAGTTTTTCGCGATAGGCCACAAAGAAATCATCCAGGTCTTCCCATTCATGCAGCGACGCGACAAACGGCCCGATCTCACGGTAGCCCGCCTGGTGATGTGCCAGCAGTTGAAGTTTATAGCGGCTGTGGAAGTCAAGCAGCGCGCGCCGCGTGAGGCCGTTGGTACGCAAAGTGTTCAGCTCATGCAGGGCGAAAACACGCTCGACAAAGTTCTCCCGCAGCACCGGATCGTGCAGGCGACCATCTTCTTCAACCGGTAACCACGGGTATTTCTCCAGTAATGAAGCGGTAAAAAGACCAACCCCCTCTTTACGCCCGCGATTGCCTTTTTCGTCATACAGCCGCACGCGCTCCATACCGCAGCTCGGCGATTTGGCACAGACGATAAAACCCGACAGTTGATCCAAACGTGAAAGGTAAGTCTCGGCGAAGCCAGCCATTTTCTCCGTTACATCGTCGTGTGGAGCATGACTGAAGCGCATGCGGATGTCGCCTTCCGCCGTCTGTACCAGACGCAGAGCCGGACGGGGCACGGGCAGGCCGATGGACATCTCCGGGCAGACGGGTTTGAAGGTCACCCACTGCGCCAGGTCATCCATGACGAAGTTCATCCGTTTGTGCCCACCGTCAAACCGTACGGCTGAGCCGGTTAAACATCCGCTGATCCCAATGACGGGTTGAATAGTCATGGCACGCCCCTCTTTACTGCGTATTTCGGGTGAAGAAAAGCGTGACCGTCCCAACAGTGATCCCGAATTTCTTCATCTCTGTCTTATTAAAAAGATGCGTGCCATCCTGTAGGTACATCCAGTCATCAAAGTGTAACAGCCAGGTACGGCCGTCAGCTTTAACGTTCATACTGTAACGCCAGTTAAAAGCATTGCCCGCAGCCTGACCTGTCGCTACACCTTCAATATCGCCCGCAGCGCCCTCGTAGCGATCGGCAGCGATGCGCCGGATATGCCACACGCGCTGCTGTTGCTCACCATCGTCATAGACGAAATGCTCGTTAAGCATCAGCGTGTCACCGATGACGTTACCGGTGATATCGACGTGGAAGCGACGCAGTTGTTTACCGCTGCGATCCTGCACCATGCCCCACGCTTCGGTTTTCCCCTGAAAATACTGGAAGATATCTAGCGACGGCTGTTGGTGTCGGTAGTCAGTAACCTCTGTGCTGCATCCTGTCAGCATTACCAGCATCAGGCACAGTGTCATAATACGTTTCATTTTTTACCTCCGATCAACTGCTGACGCAGTTCGGGATATTGCGTGCGAGGATCGAGCCAGATGGCAAGAAAACATGTACTGAAGGTTGCAGGCTGGCTCGGACCGAGCGGGACAAAACTTTTTTGTGCCGCCGAGGCGCGGTACCAGAATTGCCCTTGCCTACCGTTAAACACAAAAGCCAGTTGCGCCCCCGGAGTGACGTCAGGCCAGAGGGAATTCAGCATACGCAGCCAGGATTCACTCTGCGGTTCGCGCGCCAGAACGCCCTGCGCCTGCCACTGATCGCGAGTGGCCTCAACCAGCTCGCCGCGATCGATATTGCGTTTGTAGGTAATAATCAACGCCTGATCCTGCTCCAGACCGTTATACCGGCCGTCCGGCGTGAGCAACTGGGAGGTATAGACGGTGAACGGCCCCCAGGTTAGGGTTGCATCACCCACTTTGCGCCAGCTTAACCAGTCGGCGGAATGAGCGACGGGCGTGATGGCCGTCAGCCACAGCAACATCAATAACGCGGTTCTCATTGTTGCTTCCCCATCAACATCTGGAAAAACAGCATCAGAATCAGCCAGCCCGACGCCATCCAACTGACGACGATGACGTCAGGTTTCAGGAAGGTCATCGCGCCCAGACGTTCACCGATGATGTACGCCACTGGCCCGCCAAAAGTCGCCATCAGCGTCAGTAGCCACACCGGCAGCGTGGTCGTGCGGGTCAGCTCAGTCCAGACGGTAGCGAACATCAACCACAGCGCCACCATCCATAGCGGCAGCATCACGTCACCGTTAAAATCGATCAGCCCCACCCACACCCAGAACGCATCAAGGCCGCTCCCCGCCGCAGCGAGCAGGAGGGCATAAAGACGGTGTGCAGACGACAGCATCAGGCAGGCCAGTATCGCGAGCGCAAGCCACAAAAATAGGCCTCGTTCACGAAACAACACCACCAACGTCCAGTAGAGATCGAACGCTATTGCCATCAGAAAGACCTGCACATAGCGCTTCATACGCGCTCCGCGGTCAGTTGCACCGCACTGATAGTACGTGCATTAAATCCGGCTTCGCAGTAGCCAAAGTAGTAGAGCCACATACGACGAAACCGGTCATCAAACCCGAGCTGTTCAATATCCTGCCAGGCGTGTACAAACCGCTGCCGCCACTGTGCCAGCGTGCGAGCGTAGTCAGGCCCCATGTCGAACAGATTACGGACGACAAAATCAGTGTGTCGCATCATCAGCTCACTCATCACCGTAATGCTTGGTAAAAAACCGCCGGGGAAGATGTAGCGCTGGATAAAATCGACGCTTTTGCTGTAGTCGCGGTAGCGCTGATCCTGAATGGTGATGGCCTGAATCACCATTTTTCCTCCCGGACGCAAACGGGCCTGACAGGTGCGGAAGAAGGCTGGCAGGTAGCGTTGTCCTACCGCTTCTATCATCTCGACCGACACCAGCTTATCGAACTCGCCGGTCAGATCGCGGTAGTCACACAGCAGAACCTGCACGCGATCCTGCAACCCCGCGCGGGCAATCCGCGCTTTCGCCCAGTCGTACTGCTCCTGCGACAGCGTGGTAGTGGTGACTCGGCAGCCGTAATGACGAGCGGCGAACTCCGCCATCGCCCCCCAGCCGGTGCCGATTTCCAGCAGGTGATCGCTGGGCGTCAGCGTCAGTTGTTCACACAGACGGGTCATCTTTGCCCGCTGAGCCAGGGTAAGATCCTGCTCGTCGGCGGTGAACAGCGCACTGGAATAGAGCATTTCCTCATCGAGAAAATGTGCATAGAACTCATTGCCCAGGTCGTAATGGGCAGCGATGTTTTCCCGCGCCTGCTGCCGATGGTTGCGCCGCGTCCAATGGCGAAGCCGCTCAACCGGCCTGCCCAGCAGACGAAAGCCGCTTTCCATCTGCTCTAGCACCTTGCTGTTGAGCGCAAGAATCTGCAACAGCGGGGTGAGCTGATTCGTCTCCCACTCGCCGTCTATCCAGGCTTCAGCAGCACCGAGGCTACCGCCAGTCAGTAAACGCCAGTACACACTTGGAGCAAGGATCTGCACGTCGGCGCGCAGTGTGGCGGCAGCATCGCCAAAATGGAAAGTCTGCGCCCCTTCACGTACCGTGATCGCCCCCTCGCGGATACCACTTAGCAAACGAAAGAGCAGCCAGCGCGCGATACGAGCGTTGCGCGGGATGTCGGGTTCAAGCGCAAAGACGGGATCGGTCATGAGCGTTTACTCCTGCTGACGGGATGGTTGTACAGCGGCACACGCTTAAGCCATAGCCGCAGCGCCTGCCAATAAATAGCGAACACAGTTTTCAGCGTCATCAACGGTATACGCAGCAGAAGTGACGCCAGGTTTGCGCGCGTCAGTGGTTCACGGCGCAGCACCAACGTAGCATCGAATACTTTGGATTCCTGATGATTTTCGATATGCATATGCAGCGTTTTACCGGGGCTGTTGAAACGCCAGTGATAAACCATGTCCATCGGGTTAAAGGGAGAGACGTGGAACGCCTTTTCCAGCGGGCGGGCCTCCTGACCATCGACCGCATGACCATCGACCGCATAGTAATGGCGCTCGTTCCACGGGGTATTGCGCACCTCCGCCAGTATCCAGCGCAGGATGCCCCTATGGTCATAGCAGTAGTAAAAATTGACCGGATTAAAGTGGAACCCGAAATAGCGCAACTGGGTCAGAAGCATAATCTGGCCATCAGGTCGCTCGCCGGTCAGGCTTTCAAGCCGGTCAAGGACGTTCTCTTTGAGCGGCGTGCCAAGCGGGTAGTCCGCATCGTGGAAAGCGGCAGCGGCAAATCGGTTACGGCGGATGCCTGCCGATGGCAGCACGTCGAGTTCATCCAGATCGAGCCAGGCCATAAACATATTGTAGCGAAAATGGTGCACTTTCGGCTGGAGCCGCCGATGGCGTAAAACCCCCTGATACAGGCAACTATTCATTTCAGTTCCCCTCTCCTGCGGCGGCGATCCCCTTCACCACATCGAGTGCGCTACGTACGCCATCTTCATGAAAACCGTTGTACCAGTATGCCCCGCAATACCAGCTCCGCTGACAGCCGTTAATCTCACTGCGACGCGCCTGTGCGCGCCAGCTTCTGGGGTTAAACAGCGGGTGCTCATAGACAAAGCGCTTCCAGACATAGCGCTCGTCAATCGGTGTTTCCGGGTTCAGGGTAACGCAGAACAGGGGGCTGCCCTCTGGCAACCCTTGTAAGATATTCATGTTATAGGTGACACAGGCGCTATCCTGTTCACGCTCACTCAGGCGATAGTTCCAACTGGCCCAGGCGCGCTGGCGCACCGGCAGCCAGTGCGGGTCGCTGTGTAACACCACCTCGTTACGCTGCCAGCCGATATCCCCCAGCACCTCACGCTCGGCAGGCGTCGGCTCGTCAAGCATCGCCAATGCCTGCGCTGAGTGGCAGGCGAAAATCACCTGATCGAACGTATAGCTCGATCCCTCAAGTTGGATCTGAACGCCTCCATCGTGGCGCATCACCTTCTGCACCGGCGCGTTAAGATGGAGGGTCAGGCGATCGCCCAGTTGTGCCAGCATAGCGCGAATGTACTCCCGCGAACCACCTGGCACCACGTACCACTGCGGACGATGAGCGATATCCAGCAGACCGTGGTGCTCAAAGAAACGCAAAAATAGCGGCAGCGGGAAGCGGCGCATCTCCTGAAGCGACGACGACCAGATAGCGGCACCCATCGGCAAAATGTAATGACGGGCAAAAAAACCGCTGAAACGGTGCTGATCGAGGAAAGTCTGTAGCGTAGCGCTCTCGTCTACCTCCCCCGCCAGCGCTTCTTTTGCCAATCGATTAAAACGTACGATCGATTTAAGCAGCCCCCAGAATGTCGGATTGACAAGATTACGACGCTGAGCAAACAACGAAGCGACAGTATGACCGTTATACTCCAGACCGTTCTCTGGGTTATGCACGGAGAAGCTCATTTGCGTTTTTTGCCCACGGATACCCAACTCGCTGAGCAGGCCCATAAAACGCGGATAAGTGCGGTCGTTATAGACGATAAACCCAGTATCGATGGCATACGTCCCCTGCGGAGTGGTGACATCAACCGTAGCGGTATGCCCACCTAACGTGGGTTCAGCCTCGAAAAGCGTAACCTGATGGTGTCCGGCCAGCCGCCAGGCACAAGTCAACCCGGCGATACCGCTGCCGATAATAGCAATGTTCATGAACGCACCATCCTGCGCAGCAACGCGCGCTGAAGAAAATTAGGCAGCCCTGCCAGCAGGCGCAAAATCAGGCTGAAGCCTGTCGGGAACGCGATGTGATCTTTCCCTTTAACCAGACCACGACGGATAGCCTCCACGGCGCTGTCCACGCTCACCTGACCGGGCATGACAAAATCATTTTTGCGGGTCAATGGCGTGTCAACAAAGCCCGGCGAGACGACCGTGACAGCAATCCCTTTTGGCTCCCAATCCAGTCGCAGGCTATTGGCAAACCAGGTCAGCGCCGCTTTCGATGCACCATAAGCCTCTGCCCGTGGGAAGTGCAGCCAGTGCGCCATGGAGCTGACCAGCACCACGCGGTTTCCCGAAACCAACTGCCCCTGTAGCGCGGCCAGACAGTTTACCGGCCCCAGAACATTGGTGGTCATCACCCGTTCCACCAGCGCGGCATCCACAACGCCATGATCCAGATATTCACAGGTTCCCGCACAGAGTATGACCAAATCGGCAACACAGTTGGACAGCGCCTGACGGCAGGCCGCAGGATCGGTCATATCGAACGACCTCACCGTGATGTTTGGGCTGTATTGGTGTAACGCTTCCAGCCGGTCTGGATCTCGCCCGCAAGCGATGACGCGGTAGCCGTCATCGGCCCAGGATTTTGCGAGTCCCTCCCCTATGCCAGAGCTTGCACCCGTGATGAGGACCGTTTTCATGAACGCACTCTTCTTTTCACACCGCGCACCGCCCAACCCAGTAACGGAAGGTGTTCGTAGATCATCTCGCCGGCGTCGTAATAATCGCGCTGACGAATAATCAGATCGTCCTGAATATCCACGATTGAGCATCCCTGCAAGGTAAGTGCGTCTCCCCCAGCAACTCGCGGGTGGGCCCAGTGCATGGTCCAGGTTACGACAAAACGATGGCCGCTGCTGAGGGAAGGGTCAATGGAAAAGCGGCACTGCTCAACGTTAGCAAGCAGATGGGTGAAGTAACGCTGGATCGCAACCAGCCCCTCATGTTCACCAAACGGGTCGATAAGCGAAGCATTGGGATGATAAATCGCGGCCAGCGCCAATGGCTGCTGGGTATCCAGCTCGGTGTAGTAATCCACAAATCGGTTGATGACGGATGACAATGTGTTCATGAGTCTCACTTGGGCTTGGAACAACGTGGCGTAATCGTATAATTAAAATCTACACAATTATTTCTATTTGTCCAAGTTTCACCAGTATTATTTTTTATTTCACAATAATTTCAATTATTTATTTTAAATATGAGATTTTATTTTCTTCGAATAGGTTACCCGTCCGCCACCTTTGCAGGTGGCAGCGAAGTGAAGGATTGGGAGATGAAAAAGCGGAATTACAGGGGAATGACGTCTAAGGAAGCGACGTGCTGCTGCCAAAGGTCAATCTGTTTTTTGCGAGCCGCAGTGAGTTTACCGGTGGTGACCAGCAGCCATTTTCGCTCTGGGAAAATCTCCGGCGCCAGAGTGGCTGGCGGTACGGGAAGGACGTCAATGCGAAGCCCCTGACCGGTGCGCATGAGCGCTTCGAGCCAAATTTCGCACGGATCGCTCAGATGCCAGCCGGTAATCAGATAGTTATCACCTGGCGATCTTTTATCCCCTTCAAGGCAAAACGACGTGTAGGAGATGATGATACCATCAAGGATTTCGCGCAGGGTCATCATCGCCGGAATATTGGCCGAGACTTTGCTGCGCAGCGGGCGCAATACTTCACGGACCAGTTCCGTACGCGGATACTCGCGGCCTGCGTCGTAAATCATCTGGCGCAGTGATTCGATTTTTCCCTCTTTCAACCGCTGCAACATGCTTTCCTGCAGGGCAAGCCAATTATTTGTTCGACGCGTGCCTGGGCGAGCCAGCAGCGGTTTCACTTGGCTGACCGGGACCCCTTTTTTCACCCAGTCGAGAATTTTTAACGCCTGTTGGACGTCGTCATCGCTGTACAACCGATGGCCACCGTCTGTGCGCATCGGTTTGAGCAGGCCGTAACGACGCTGCCAAGCGCGGAGCGTCGTCGCATTTATCCCACAAAGCCGGGAAAATTCACCGATGGAGTAAGACATGTACTCAACCTGATAGTAAACAATGCTCTCAATATACTATGAATAACGTCAGGTTGAATGACGTCGTTGTCACCGCGACAAACACTAGATCGAATGGATGGCTGATAGTCACCAAATTGCTCAATACCGGTCCTGACACCACAATTCCACCATCATCGTGACGCAGAACTCATTGCGGATGCGCAGTACGTCCGCAAAGGACTGGCGTACGGTTAACGTCATGCAGTACAGCAGCAATGGTAGTACCTATTGCCCCCGGCCCCAGATGCGGAAAATACAATTCACTCCGCACCCGCTCATCAGCGCTGAAGAACCTGTTGCGAACCGCTTTATTAAGCCCTAACGTGAGTATTGCTCTTCACCCTTTGGATATTCACTATTTCGATTGACGAGGAAAAATGGAACGCTTGTTTGTCTACGGTACGCTGCGCCCGGGTCACGAAAATGCCTATATTTTGGAAAACATCGGTGGAGACTGGCTGCCGGGTTACGTCACAGGCACGTTTTATGAGCGTGGTTGGGGTGCCGCCGCAGATTTTCCTGGGATAGTCCTGGATGATCGCGGGTCGCGCGTTAGCGGTTACCTGTTTTCGTCCGCTAACCTTGAGGCACACTGGCCAATGCTGGATGAATTTGAAGAGGGCTACGATCGCGTTGAGGTTATGGTTACTACAGCCGAAAACCATCAGGTTACGGCATGGGTTTATCAGTTACAGCCACAGACAGTCTAAATACTATTTAGTACGCGATATTGATCGAATACGTTCCCTGCCCTGACTTGCCCCGGTAAGGAACTGGCAATGTGAAAATCCCGCTTCAGAAAATACAGGCGGGATGTTTTTTAGCCGCTTATAACTATGAGTTAAGCTGTGCAGCGGGTATCTCCACACTCACCTTGCATCTTTTTCAATATGCCCTGAATGAGCGTTACTCATTGCCCCATTGATTCAGGAATGTCGCGATCTCATCAATACGATGCGCGTCGATCCCAGCGTCACGGGCCATCTCCTTCTGCGCCTCTTCACTGATTTCTTCGTTATTCATTAAACGAGTGATCAGCAGTTGGAAATAGCGCGCCAGTGCGCCACGTTCTGACTCGCTCAACGGCTTTTCAGATTCCGTCGCATACTCATCCGTGATGTCATAAAATTTAAGCGGTATTTCATTGTTCATAAGCCATCCTCAGGGGTTAAGGTCTACGTCCGTTGATGCATGCATCATCTGACTGGGATAATACCATTCTTAGTTCGTTTTCCTGTCATCCATGTAGGGCAAGGAGCCAAACGCAGACGCCTCAGTCCCTTAGACGTGAAAAACTGGTAAGTTTTCCACTTTAGCCTTACCATGAAGCCATGTAAGCACACATCACTAACCACATGAATTATAAAAACAAACTTTATTTAACAGAGGGCTTTACAACGGCACCGATGCGGGCCGTCCCCCAAGTCATGAAGATGGTTCATGTCTATTGAAATTAAATCACTTTTACTCACGCAGTGACTCTGGCATAAATTGTGCAATTGCAGTAGTTAGAGACAAGCTGCTAGAGACAATATGAAATCTGCTGAATGATAAGACCTGAAAATCTTCGAAAAGAAAGACATAAAACCAGGTTGATATCAACAATTAGGATGTTAGATCGCGATGAATACGAATTTTACATTTACGATTAAGAACACGCGTTTCGATGAGAACTATAACCCGTCCGAAAATACGCGTATCACGACCAATTTTGCGAATTTGGCGAGAGGCAAGAACCGCCAGGAAAACTTGCGCAATGCCTTAACAATGATTGACAACCGTTTCAATTCTCTGGCGCATTGGGATAACCCTAAAAGCGATCGTTACGCTGTTGAACTCGATATCATTTCCGTTGAAATTGATATTGAAGGCAATGGCAACACCTTCCCTGTCATTGAAATATTGAAAACGAATGTTGTTGATAAAAAAACCAACGCGCGCATTGAAGGCATTGTAGGGAATAATTTCTCTTCCTACGTGCGAGATTATGATTTTAGCGTATTGCTGTCAGATCATAATAAAAGCAACCCTGGATTTAGCACCCCAGATAACTTTGGCGAGTTGCATGGCAATATCTTTAAATGCTTCGTGAACTCGAAGAGCTATAAAGAGAATTTTAGTAAAGCGCCAGTGATATGCCTCAGTGTTTCAAGTAAAAACACCTATCACAGGACTGGAAATCAACATCCCGTATTAGGCATCGAATACCAGCAAGATGAATATTCATTGACCGACCAATACTTCCATAAAATGGGATTACAGGCTCGCTATTTTATGCCGCCAAATAGCGTTGCGCCTTTGGCCTTCTATTTTTCTGGTGACTTACTGAGTGATTATACGAATCTTGAGCTGATCAGTACCATCAGCACGATGGAGACGTTTCAAAAGATTTACCGACCTGAGATTTACAATGCGAACTCTCCGGCAGGTCAATGCTATCAGCCAAGCCTGAATCATCAGGATCATTCCTTCACTCAAATTGTTTATGATCGAGAAGAACGTAGCCTGTTGGCTATCGAGCAGGGAAAGTTTACGGAGAAAAACTTCATCAAACCATACCACGCTATTCTTGAGCAATGGTCTGCTAATTACGTTCTTTGATTAACCAAACATACAAGGTCACTGATTATTATGAAAATATTGCTACCCACCTCAACCGCTGGCAGCTTACCTAAACCCTCTTGGCTGGCGCAGCCTGAAACACTGTGGTCACCCTGGAAATTGCAAGGTGAGGAATTGATTGAGGGTAAACAAGATGCGCTACGTTTAAGCCTGGCAGAGCAACAGCAAGCGGGGATTGACATTGTCAGTGATGGCGAGCAAACGCGTCAACATTTTGTCACGACGTTTATTGAACACCTCAGCGGTGTTGATTTCGAGAAACGTGAGATCGTTAAAATTCGTAATCGCTATGACGCGAGCGTGCCGACAGTCATTGGTGCAGTGGTTCGCCAAAAGCCCGTTTTTGTTGAAGACGCCAAATTTTTACGTCAACAAACTACGCAACCGATTAAATGGGCCCTGCCTGGCCCCATGACAATGATCGATACGCTTTATGATAGCCACTATAAAAGTCGCGAAAAACTCGCCTGGGAATTTGCCACCATTCTGAATCAAGAAGCTAAAGAGTTAGAGGCGGCGGGTGTCGACATTATCCAATTTGATGAGCCTGCATTTAATGTTTTCTTTGATGAGGTGAATGATTGGGGCATTGCCGCGTTAGAAAGAGCCGTTGAAGGGCTTAAATGTGAAACTGCGGTGCACATTTGCTATGGCTATGGCATCAAAGCCAATACCGATTGGAAAAAGACGCTGGGGTCTGAGTGGCGGCAATATGAAGAAATTTTTCCTAAACTGCAAAAATCGGCAATCGATATCATTTCACTGGAATGTCAGAATTCACGTGTTCCCATGGATCTGATTGAACTCATTCGCGGTAAAAAAGTGATGGTAGGCGCCATTGACGTGGCAACCAATACCATTGAGACACCAGAGGAAGTCGCCGCTACATTACGCAAAGCGCTTCAGTTTGTGGATGCCGACAAGCTCTATCCATCGACCAACTGTGGCATGGCGCCGTTGTCTCGTCGCGTCGCAAGAGGCAAGCTCAATGCGTTAAGTGCAGGCGCGGAAATCGTTCGCAGAGAACTTCTGGCTAAATAACGCCGCCAAAGCGTCGGCCATGTTAAACAAACGCAGTCTGGTTGGCGATCCAATCCATCGCCAACTGCCCCACTTCACCAACCAGACTGAGCGAGACATCAGCCTAAACGAAAATCCCGTAAGGGCTTTTCATCGATAAGCATCGGCAAAACGTTCATTACCACATCAAATCATCAGGCACTTTAAAATCAGCATACGGATCGTCTTCGTCTTGTTCTTCCTGGTTCAAAGCACTATTTAAGACAATACTGCTCGCATCTCGCTGCGCAATTTTATCGGCTACGATCGCGGGGATAATTGCGTATTCACTCTCGCCGTTGCTATTAACCGCCAAACGAGCAATAGCAAGACGGCCATTGATCAGTTGGGCCTGGGTCAACTTATCCACGTCTATTTTTTTAATAACGTTGTTATCGGTGAAGTTAAAACCAATATCGCCTTTTGCAATCGTGATTCTGTTCATTTCAATGAGCTGCTTCACCTGAGCTTTATATTCTTTAGATAACACAGCCTGTTTTTGTTGTTCACTGAGCTGTTTATCACGCTCAAGCTGTGCTTTCTTATTCTCTTCCACCGCCTCTCTTGCCTCACGAGCCTGAACGCGTGATTTTTTCGCCGTTCTTTGGACTTTGGCCATTTTCTTGCTGGTCACTAATCCAGCTTTTAACATCTGCTCTTGTAAGGTGAGTTTTGTCATTGTCGTTTCTAAACCGGTTGAATAATTTACAGGATTATACCTGTAATGTTTGAGGCAGTACCAGATTGCAGGACGTGATCGCGATGCAGCTTGCGTTTGGGAGTTATCAGAAGCGATGCCGAAACTCTGCTGATGAATGGCGCAGAACTCCGGCACAGGGTTATCAGAACTTGAGCAATTTCACCGTGGCATCGATGTCTATCTCATCTTCCGAGAAGATTAACGTCGTTCCCTGGAAGGTCGTGATCGCCAGTTTTTTTATCGAGCGCATTTCACCCGGCTTAGCGGTTGATTTCGGCCTGATACTATTCATCAGTATCCCCACAGACAACACCGCATTTTCTTTATCAATGCCGCTATCGACGGGCACGTCTTCGCTATAAACCAGATAAGACTTGATCGACGTGAGCTTAAGGCGCTCACCCGCGATATAGATGTATTTGCTTTCCGGTAAAACCTTCACCGCATAGGCCGACAGCCCCTTGTTATTCGTGGTGGGTTCGAAAGTCACCGCAGCATCTTTCTTAATCAGATCAGGGTTGGCGACCTTAATCACATGAAAATAACGGTTATCGCCGTTTTCATCTTTAATAAAGCCAAAGCCTTTATCTTTAAACCAGGTTGTGATCGTTCCGTTCATCGCCATTGTCGCCTACTTAATCGTTTATCTACTCAGTTTTTGCAGCGCGCAGTGTAAAGCACAATGCCTGCGCAGACTACGTCTTTGGGTTAAGTCTGGACGATAAATTTCTAGTCTCGGGGGAATGATGGCCTGATTTCAGGACTAAATACACTATTCAGTTAGTCACGTCTTATCTGGGGTCATTTGAGTTCAATTATGGTGCAACCACCCTATGCCTCTTAATGACGGGGAAAAACGCAACCTTAAACCTTCGGATAACCCCTTTAAAGTCCACGATTTACACGGTCTGTAATTTATTAGTAACCCTGAGTGGTTCACGAACCCCATTCAAAGCATGGGGTTCGTGAGAGGCCTGAATTACTCTGTGACTGCCTCTTTATTCTCAACGAGCAGAGTATCTTCTCTAAGGATAGCGCCTTTAAACAGAAGCTGTTCAATAACCTCTGAAATGACCTTGCGTAGGGTTCCACTGGTTGCTTTAAATCCAAGAGACCTAGAGAGAGACATAATTATCTCATCGTCTGTTGCACCAAGGTTATTTTTGACTACCTGAACGATTCCTACGGCTATTTCCTGAGGGGGTAACATTTCAGATTTACGCAATCCCGATGACTGAACATGCTGTCGGTTTCGTAAGATAATCTTTGACTTCTGATGTACTAAAAATTGTCCATCCTGAAGAATGTTACCTTTGTTGCAGACTAAATTAACAGCCCTGTTCACAACAGCCTCAATCCTAGCTCCTGCGCGTTGCAATCCCCAAGCTGTTCGTAACCTAGTAATAACTTCACTTAGATGAATTGGAGATTCAACTTCAACAATCTGTTCCACCATTTCGCTGAGAATACCTAAAGGAGTTTCATGCAGTTCATAACTCATATTAGCCACAGGAGTTGCCTCCAGGTAGGCAATTTCAGATTCATTTCGAATATCCGAATCAACAAGGCCAATCTCAACTATAGGCCCTCTATCAACAGTAACAATCTCAACAGGTACTGCACGTGCCCTCTGCCGTAATTGTTCATTTCGGTCTGACAGCTCTTTTTTTGCCGACTCTATAGCTTGAAGTGTACGTTCCAGTTGTTCCTCTGGGCGATGGAACCAATCGGTACTCCATATACGGTGGATAATCCAGCCATGATCTTCAAGTACAGCCTGACGCAAGCGATCACGTTCACGAGCAGAGCGTGATGAGTGATAAGCACGACCATCGCATTCAATACCGATCATGTATCTCCCCGGCATATCTGGATCGGCGATAGCTAAATCTATAAAGAATCCAGCGATACCGACCTGAGGATGGACTTGATAGCCAGCTTTCTGCAGCGCATTAGCAACCTGCTCTTCAAATATACTATCCATTTCTTTTTCTGAACGCTGAGCTAAAGATATACGCCCAGTACGTGCATATTGCAGGAAGAGTTTAAAAGCAAATACGCCCTTACCCTTTGCTCGTTCCAAATCAATATCTTCATCTGTGATTGAGGCGAAAACCTCGCATCGCCGTTTGGCTCGACTGATTAACACATTCAACCTTCGTTCCCCTCCCTCAGACCCCAGAGGACCAAAACGCATCGCCATGTATCCTTGTGCATTTCTGGCATAGCCAACGGATATCATAATCACATCACGCTCATCTCCCTGCACGTTCTCAAGGTTTTTAACAAAGAAAGGCTCACTCGGATGGGCATTAAAGAACTCTTCCAGATCGGGGTTCAAGCGACGTAATAGCTCAAGTTCATCCTGAATAGCCTTGCGTTGGGAAACAGAAAATGTTGCAACACCAAGCGACTGTTCAGGATATTTGCGAGCATGTTCCATGATTGCTTTAGCGACAGCTTTAGCTTCTACAGTATTGGTTCCCTTTCCGCCTGATTCGAATACACCATCTGGAATATGGTGGAATTGCAAACCCATACCCGCTTCCTGAGTATACGGACTCGGTACAATAAATAGCTTATTTTCATAGAACTGACTGTTGGATACAGCAATCAATGATTGATGACGACTACGATAGTGCCATCTCAACATACGTTGAGGTAACCCTCTGGCAACAAATAAGCCCAGCACACTCTCTATATCAGCGACCTGAGAGACCTCATCATCATCGTCATTAGCGGCAGATTCTGTCATTTTAGCGAAGAATCGTGTTGGTGGAAGCTGGCGTTCATCCCCAACGACTACGACCTGTTTGCAGCGAGCAATTGCGCCAATTGCATCAACTGGCTGTATCTGACTTGCTTCGTCCATAACCAGAAGATCGAATTTCTGTCTGCCAGGGATAAGGAATTGGGCAACGGATAAAGGACTCATCATCATTACTGGTTTTAAAGCCTGAATCGCCACGCCAGCCTTTAGCATTAACTGACGAATCGGCAAATGCCCCCTCTTTTTCACCATTTCTGAGCGCAAAACACCTACAGGGCCAACACCACCACTCTTGGATGGTATTTGCCTATGGTGAGCACGCACAACCTCAAGGCTGGCAGCTTTGATTCGTTTAAGGTCAAGCTCTGCGAATACTGTAACCTGACGAGAGTGAAGCTCACCATCAAAACGAACCAAATCGGGTTCTTCAAGAGCCATAACCTTAAGTAACGACTCAAAATAGGTACGCTCTACGGCGGAAATCGAAGAATTTAGCGAAAGCCCCCCACAGGCGAGTTTTTCTACTACCTCAGATAATCCATATTTCCGGGCCTGAGCGACACGATGCTGATACGCAACCCATTTAGAGAGTTGCTCTGAATTCGCAATCCATATTTGAAGCTTCTCCCACGCAACTGATATTTTCAACTCATCCGATGATGATCCGAAAAGGGTTTTAACCGTTCCTTTTAACTCCTTCGCAATTTGTTCCAGTTCATTAACTATTTTTTGGCTGAACTGGTGAGTTTCTTGTGCAATCTGGGCAGTTTCAGCTCTGTTCGTCAGTTTTGCTGCCACAAAGCGTAGTGCACTATTCTGCTCTAACCAAGAACAAGCCAGACCAAGGTAATCCCAATCAGATGACAACTCTTTCCACTGTTCGTCAAAAGCACTTTCAGCAATCGGAGTTTCCGCACGCAGTTCAATAATAAGTTTCTGCAGATCAATCATCCGAGTGACTAACTGGCAACGCTCATCTATACGAGCAGGTGGTTTCACCATCACACGAGCGCACTGTTCATCCACCTCTGTAAGGTGTTGGATTTTTTGTTCAATGAAAGCTAATGAAACACGGTTTATAGATATCTGGTTGGTAAAGTGTTCCTCAGGTGATAACCCAAATGAACTCCAGAGAACATCCAATTGGGACCGAACCTGCTGGAGTAACTGGTTCAATTGTTGCGTCCGGAGTTTGACATCCTCGCGGTCAACGAGTCGACTAGCTAACAACCGAGCTTCAGGCCCTACGTCACGAAGCGTTCTCATCCATTCAACTAATGCCATTAAAGGAGAACTGTCACTTTTTTCACCACGCCAATCGCTACCGAAAGCTGAATGACCAAAATCATTGCCTTCCTGGATTTTTTTCCTCTCTCCTTGCGCTTTAATGAGTTCATCCAGCAATAACACCTGTTGGTCAATAGGCAAGGAGCGATCACGCAGTAAAGAGCCAACCAGTGCCTTCGCTTTTCTCCAGTTTCCATTGAGATAGCGGAAAATACCAGTATGACTCGCCAGAAGATTTCTAGCCTCCAGAACATCTGTACTCCAAGCAGCTTCATTGATTTTAGGGCTAATAACTTCACTAACGGCTCTGAAGGAAGCTATCGACTCAACCAGTTCATCTGCTTTCTCAACACCGTGATCCCAGACTGACGCAATAAAAGCATCGGGACTGGCATTAGGAGCTGCTGCAATTCTTTCGCCCAGTGCGATGAGACGTTCTATTTCTTGAACTGTGTAATATCCTTCCTGAGTACCTAATTCTTCATGTAGACGGGCTGCATCAAGGCGTAGCTTAGCTAAGGGTTTTACCAGAGAACTAGCGACTGAAAAGCCGTTAACCTGAAAATCCTGGGGAAGCCTTGTCAGTGCATCTTCCAACTCGACAACTGGAGTCTCAATCTCTTCAGCTGTTATATCTTTTTCAAGGTCTAAGCGGATTTGCTGATACTGCTTGCCCAACACAATAAGGCGTTTAATTGCAGGTACGCTATCATGCCAAACTGCTGAAGTAAGCGCTTTCGGTGATAAATCTGGCCCTTTATTGATGCATTCAGCAACTTCAACTAATTTCTCGACTGAGGAGAATGTTTCCGGAACAGGGGTCACTGCAAGTTCAGCAGACAGACTTGCTACATCATTTGCAATGCGTGCAATATCCCCTTCAATTTCTTGCAGACGTGGAAGTAGTTTCTCTACATCCATAGGTAAGATCTGCTCAAGACCAACACCATTCCATGGATGCTGATTAGGCAAACCAATATCTTGGATGCGATCAACAATCTCTTTCACGAGATCAAGACGTTTCTTAAGATCGTCGTCATTCCAATGTTCAAAATTTTCGAGACTAAAATCGGTCGGAGCTTGTCCTAACTGACGTAACCGGACAAGGTGCCCCATTACCTGATAGGGAGACAAAGTGGAAGGATGATATATTTTGTGTAACCTTGCAGGATGCTCGTTCAGTTTATCCCTTGCATCCGTTAAGTTTTCAACCAATGTGTCTGGAAATTCACCTCTTGGTGATCCTAGCTCCCAGACCCTCTTTAATTCTTCCAGGAAGACCCTTTTGTTCGCCTTATTACTATGCAACTCTAAACATGCATCGCCCACTCCCGAATAATCAAGACGGCGTTTCACCACTTCAAGCGCAGCCATTTTTTCTGCTACGAACAATACTGTTTTGCCATCAGCCACTGCAGAAGCAATTACGTTCGCAATCGTCTGAGATTTACCGGTTCCGGGCGGCCCCTGAATGATGAGATTTTTCCCTCTACGAACATCGTGGATAGCAAGAGTTTGAGAAGTGTCACTATCCATGATGTGAAGCATATCTTTCGGAGAAATGAAGGGATCTATCGATGCATCGTCTGAAAGCATTTCATCCTTTTCATTAAAACCATCGACCATGAGTGACTGAATAAGTGGTTGATCTGTTATATTGTCATTCTCAGGCCAGTTTTCTGGATCTAAATCCCGATACATAAGGAACTTAGCAAAGGAAAAGAATCCCAACGTAATATCGTTTTCTTGAACGCCCCAATCAGGTTTTATCTGTACAGCCTGAGCAACCTCATCGATATAACTGGAAAGATGCAATTCTTCATCTGTATTGAATTTGGGTAATAAAATCTCATGCGTACGCTGGAGATATGCCTCTAGCGAAAGATTTTCAATAATCTCCTCCTGTCTTACCTGCAGTTTAAATCTATCGCCAGCAGTTCCACGTTCAAGAGATACAGGTATTAAAATTAAAGGAGCATATCTGATATTTTCTTTGTTATTAGGATCAATCCATTTTAAGGTTCCGAGCGTTAGGTACAATATATTTACGCCCTGCTCTTCTTCTAATGTTTTAGAATCATGATAAAGATCTAATAATCGCTTCTGCAGACCTTGTGGAGTTAATCGTGTTTGCAGTTTTGTATCCTGATGCTCAGCACGGCTGACATTTTTATCAACATCTTCATCAAAAGCAAAAAGCTGCTCACCTACAAGAGCGTCATCCGAATCCGTTTCAATATCTTCATCATCAATTAACTCTCCCTTTCTTCCAGCCCGCCCGGGTAGGAAAGTAAATACTTTTCCTTCTTTAACCAGTAAACGATATATATCAGCAGATCGTTCATCAACTATTTCTAATAGCTTTGCTGTTTTAGAACGAGGGATGTTTAGTAGTTTATTACGCGCAGATAAATCAAGAAGCTCAGTACGAGCACGTTCTAATTTTTGTTGAAGAGAAAGACTATTATTTTTAAATAGTGAGTCATCATTATCATTCATAGCACGAATTCCGTATGTCCCATAAAATCATCACTGCATACCCAGCGTGGGGTATGACGAAGGTATTCAACGGCAGAATGCTGGTATTTTATCCATTTTTTTAGGAAAATTCTAATCGATCTTATTAAAATTTAGCTATGTGTAGTACCTATCCTTCTCACTCTGGCGGCCCTTATGCAAACTGTGCTTGAGGCCAGTTTGGTCGTTTTGATAGGGAAATATAGATGAAGCACACAAAAACATTCCCGATGCCCATACCCTCAGCATCGGGAAATAGCCATTTAGCTGATATCGCTACCGTTAGTCGCAATCACTTTCTGATACCAGTGGAACGATTTTTTCTTATAACGGTTGCCGCTGCCGGCGATCGTGTCATCCAGATCGACATAGATAAAGCCGTAGCGTTTGCTCATCTCACCGGTAGACATGCTGACCAGATCGATACAGCCCCACGGGGTATATCCCATCAGTTCGACGCCGTCGGCAATCGCGTCGGCCATTGCTTCGATGTGCTGGCGTAAATAGTTAATGCGATAGTCATCGGCGATGTAGTGATTGTTATCCGGCTTATCCACCGCACCCAACCCGTTTTCTACGATAAACAGCGGCTTTTCGTAGCGGTCATACAGCTGGTTGAGCGCAATGCGCAACCCCACCGGATCAATTTCCCAGCCCCACTCGCTGGCTTCCAGGAACGGATTGCGCGCCCCGCCCAGCAGGTTGCCGTGCGCCGCCGTCGCCTCAGGGTCAGTTTCATAGATGGTGGAAGACATGTAGTAACTAAAGCCGATGTAATCGACGGTGTGCTGTTTAATCAGTTCCAGATCGCCCGGCTGAATATCCAGCGTGACGCCCAGCGACTGCCACAGGCTTTTCGCATAGTAGGGATATTTCCCGCCGGCCTGCACATCCGCACAGTAGAAATTAAAGGCCTGAGTCTCTTTGAGTGTCGCCAGTTGATTGACGGGATTACAGTCATAGGCGTAATTCGTGGCAAACAGAATCATGCAGCCAATCTGGATCTGCGGGTTCGTCTCATGGGCAATCTTCACCGCCAGGCTGCTGGCAACAAACTGGTTATGCCACGCCTGAAATTTAGCCTGTGGATCCAGCGCACCGGTTTGTACCGTCAGCCCCTGACTCATGATCGGGAAATGAACAGCACTGTTGATCTCGTTAAAGGTCATCCAGTATTTCACTTTGTGACCGAAGCGCTCCAGCACCGTGCGGGCAAAGCGCTCGAAGTGGCCGATTAACTCACGGTTTTTCCAGCCGCCAAAAGCGGTGGCCAGATGCAGCGGCATTTCATAGTGAGAGATCGTAATTACGGGTTCAATGCCGTAGGCGATGCAAGTATCAATCACCTGCTCATAGTGGCTCAGCCCCGCTTCGTTGGGCTGTTGCTCAATGCCATTCGGGTAGATGCGCGTCCAGGCAATCGAGAAGCGATAGCATTTGAAGCCCATCTCGGCAAACAGCGCAATGTCCTCACGGAAACGATGATAGTGATCGATACCTTTATGGTTAGGATAGGTGTAGCGCTGTTCATCCAGCGTGAAGTCAAACGCGTCGGAAGCCACGATGCGTAGACGCGCTTTACCGCCGGGAATGGCATCCACAATCGATAGACCTTTGCCGTCGATATTGTAGGCCCCTTCAACCTGATTCGCTGCGGTGGCGCCGCCCCACATAAAGCCGTGCGGAAATCTTTCGCTCATGGCACTTATCCTTTACCAATGCTGATGATTTATCGATGATGAGTCTTTAATGTTGTGGGTCTGCATAATGTTGATTTGATTCAGCGCGGCCCGAATGGCAGAAATTCTAGAGGAAAAAAGAGGGCATGAACAGAAATAAGAAACCGGTTGCATATCCGCTACGCGCGGGTCTGGCGGTATCGTGCTTGTCGTCCTTGCCATCACCCATCTGCCAAACTGGGCTACGCGGGTTCGCTCAGCTAAGTCTCAGGGAAAGTGATGACGGCTAACGACCTATTCTGATGCCTTATGTTGACGCGACGCGACCTTTGCAAGCTCAGACAATACGGCAGTTGCCTCCTCTAAACGCTCAGGGACAAGTTTATAGAACACCCAGTTCTTGATGCGTTTCGATGTGACAATTCCGGATTTCGATAGATATTGAAGATGGCCGGTGACGGTCGGCTGACTCAAGCCAATTTTCTCAGTGATAAACCCTACGCACACCCCATCCTTAACTAAATCACCATCCTGCTGTTCTGGGAAATGTGCCCGAGGATCGGCCAACCATTCCAGAATAATGAGCCGCTGCTCGTTGCCGAGCGCTCGTAGTAAATCGGCCGCTGTCGCTGCATGCTTGTTCATATAGCCAAATACCTATATAGTCATTCACATATACAGTTGATAGGGAAATACTATGACAAGCGAACACCAAAGGGCAACCGACGCTATAACGCTGAAAGATATTTACGCCGCATCTCAGCAGATTAAAACAACGATACGCAGAACGCCGCTAGACCACGCGCAGGAATTATCCGCTCGTGTCGGTGCAGAAATTCGGCTCAAAATGGAAAACCTCCAACAGACCGGTAGCTTCAAACTGCGGGGAGCGGCAAATGTTCTTGCCAATCTGGATGCAGAACAGCGCCGCGTTGGCGTCATCGCCCCAACGGCAGGAAACCACGGGTTAGGGCTCGCCTATGCAGGACAAGTCGCGGGCATCCCCGTAACCATCTTTTTGCCACGCACGGCAGACCCGATGAAGGTCGCAGCTATGAAAGGCTGTGGTGCGCGTATTATGTTCTTTGATGACATCGAAGAAGCCAGGCAGGCGGCAATAGTAACGGCACAACAGTCTGGTGCCACCTTCGTTTCGGCCTACGATAACCCACATATGATTGCAGGCGGTGGCACAGTCGGTCTTGAAATCATGGAAGACTGGATGGATGCGGAGGTAATCCTGGTGAATATCGGTGGTGGCGGTCTCGCCTCAGGAATTGCAACAGCAGCCAAAGCAATCAATCCCGTTATCGAAGTATGGGGTATACAAAGTGAAGCCAGTCCGACATTTTCCCGCTGGAAAGAGGCACGTGACACGCTTCCCGTCGAACTAGCGCCATCTATCGCCGAGGGCGTTAGCGGCTATATAGAACCCAGTACGATGACCTGGCCGCTGGTTCGTGACCGTGTCGATCGCGTGCTCACGGTATCAGAAGCAGAAATCAAAGCCGCGATGCTGTTAATGCTCGAACTTCACCGACATGTTGTCGAACCTTCTGGGGTGCCTGCCGTCGCGGGAGCCATTCGCTACGCGAAAGAGATTCGCGGGCGCAAAACCGTCTGCGTCGTCACCGGCAGGAACATTTCGGGGTCACGCTACCTCACGTTGCTTAATGAGGCGACAGCCGACGTAAACCGGTAGAACAAGCGCCTCTTTGCTGGGTAACCTGCGGAGGCGTTACAGCATAAATTCGTAATGCGAGCCGTCCGGTAGTTCAACATCCCGGTTCTTGCATTAGATTGGAGAGACCAATGGATTAAGCGTCAAATGCTCGTTCAGGCATCGCGTTGTCTGGCCTGGCGGCGAGAGCGACAAATTTCGGCATGGTTCCGATCGGCCCACTGAATTAACAGCTGCATGGGCTGCAAAAAAGAGTGCCCGAGTGGCGTCAGCGTGTATTCCACGCGCGGGGGAACTTCCGCATAGATCGTCCGATGTATGAACCCATCAGCGTCGAGTCGTTTCAGCGTGCGCGACAGCATTTGGCGCGAAATATCGTCGATATGGCGATGCAATTCATTAAAACGCAGCGTCTTTTGCGCCAGCGCCTCCAGAATTAACAGACTCCACCGATCGCCGATGCGATCCAGCACATCACGGATTGGACAAGGATGGTCAAACGCGGCATCGTCGAGGCTTTCCGCCGACGACCTTTTTGGGTTAGCCGTGTCAGTGAGGGGTGTGTCATAAGTCATTTCAGTGTGACCTGGTTGCATGCCGGTGACTTCTTGTCGGAGAAAAGTCGGCAATGTACCATCCAGATTCTCTATAGTCTATTTTTGTTACTTAGTCCCAAAACAAGAAAATAAGGAGTCTACATGTCACATATCGCACTCATTGGCGCTTCAGGTGATGCCGGTTCACGCATTCTTAAAGAGTTATCGGACCGTGGGCATACGGTCACCGCCATCGCACGCCATCCAGAAAAAATTGCCTCACTGCCGAACGTCACGGCTAAACAAGGAGACGCACTGGACAAGGACGCGTTAGTCGCCTTATTCAAAGGACATGATGCGGTGATCAGCGCGGTTAAATTTGGTTCATCCGATCCAGCCATTCTGATTGCTGCCGTGAAAACCGCAGGCGTAAAACGCTATCTGGTCGTCGGCGGCGCGGGGAGTCTGGAAATTGCTCCGGGTCAGCGTTTAATCGATCAGCCGGGCTTCCCTGATGCTTACCGCCCTGAAGCCTCCCGTGGTGCTGCCTTCCTCGACTTGCTCAAGCAAGAGAAAGATCTTGACTGGTCCTTCCTCTCGCCGTCCGCAGAATTTGTTCCAGGCCAGCGCACAGGCACGTTCCGTCTCGGCAAAGACACGCTGCTCAGTAATGACAAGGGCAGCAGCATTTCCTTTGAGGACTACGCTGTCGCACTGGTTGATGAAATCGAAAATCCGGCACATTCCCGTCAACGCTTTACCGTGGGTTATTAAACCCTGCGACGATCCGCACAGCGAGCATCCCCCTCAGCCATGTGCGGATCTCGTGTTATATCAATAGGTAGTAGACATAGAACATAACGGTATCAGCGAGCGGCATGAGTTTGTTATGGTGTTACCTTAACTCGCTCTCTTTCATGCATAAGGAATTTTTCAATGGCTACGTCCCCAACCTATGTACCGCCCAAAGTCTGGCAGCCCGCCTCTTCCGGTGGCGCCTTCGCCAATATTAACCGTCCGATAGCCGGTCCGACGCACGAAAAAGCGCTGCCCGTTGGCAAACATCCGCTTCAACTTTATTCGCTGGCGACGCCGAACGGTGTGAAAGTCACGATCATGCTGGAAGAACTGCTGGCGCTGGGTCACTCGGGTGCCGAGTACGATGCGTGGCTGATTAAGATAGGCGATGGCGATCAGTTTTCGAGCGGGTTTGTTGACGTCAATCCGAACTCCAAAATACCGGCGTTGCTCGACCAAAGCGGCGACAAACCGGTTCGCGTGTTTGAGTCCGGTTCCATTTTGGTGTATCTGGCCGAAAAATTTGGCGCCCTGTTGCCGAAGGATCTCGCTACGCGCACGGAAACGCTGAACTGGCTCTTCTGGCAGATGGGATCCGCCCCTTACGTTGGCGGTGGATTCGGCCATTTCTATGCCTACGCGCCGGAAAAATTTGAATACCCGATCAACCGTTTCACGATGGAAACTAAACGCCAGTTGGATGTACTCAACCGCCGACTGGCAGAAAGCCGCTATCTGGCTGGCGACAGCTACACGATTGCCGATATCGCGGTTTGGCCGTGGTACGGCGGACTGGTACAAAACGCACTGTACTCTGCCGCAGAGTTCCTGTCCGCACACGAATACACGCATGTGATCCGTTGGGCTGACGAAATTGCAGCCCGTCCAGCGGTAATTCGCGGTCGTAAGGTCAATCGCACCTGGGGTGACGAATCAGAGCAGGTCGCCGAGCGCCATCAGGCATCCGATCTGGATTAATCGTCTGCCGCCTGCCGATCATGCAGGCGGCATCCCGATTTACCCTCAGCGCCCTTCTCTTTCCAGCACGCGATTATCCACCAGCGCGTCTTCCGCGACATTGATGTCCGCCTGCCGCGCGGCATACCAGCCACTCAGCAGTGCGCCGATGGTACAAGCGGTGAGTAACATCACTGGCGGAAGCAACGTGTCGTCGCACGGAAGCCCACGTGCCGTTAGGGTCGACTACTTACCATTTTAACAGCCTGGACGACATGTTAAACGCCGTGATGCGAAGTGCGATTGCCCTGTTTCGCGATGACATGTTTAGCTGGTTTCATCCGCGCGCTGCTGGAAAAACACGAGTGCACGCTACCGCGCGATCTGATTTATCAGTCGGTTTCAGCGCTGTATAACGCCTTCCGCTAAACCATACGGTTTTCTCGCGGGAAAACCGTTTACTCCCCATTATTGCTGCCCTTCTGACTCTTCTTTTACAAAAAATAGTACATATGTACTACTCATTATCTAGTTATCAAGCACAGCGCATTCTCGTCCGGATGAAGACACATGTGCATTCGTTGGGATATCAACCGTAACCAGGACGAATCCGCTGCTGTCGGTGTGAAAGACGCATGGGATTGATGATGTATAGAAAAGAACTGGGTAGTATAAAAAATCGGCCTCTGTCTTCTCCCGTAAAGGAGGAGACAGAGGCCGAATGCGGTGGCCACCAGAACGATTAACGACGCACTTTATTCAGCACGGTCTGAATCGCCGATGACAGTTCGTTGATCTCGAATTTCGCCACATAGGCATCCGCCCCCACATTGCGCACGTGATCTTCGTTCGCACTGCCGGACAGAGAAGAGTGAATCACCACCGGGATATTCTTCAGGAATTCTTCACGTTTGATATTTCTGGTCAGCGTAAAGCCGTCCATTTCCGGCATTTCCAGGTCGGTCAGGACAAGTGAAATTTTGTCCGAAATAGGTCGGCCTTCCGACTGCGCTTCTTGCGCAATTTGCCGTATCTTGTTCCAGGCTTCCTGTCCGGTGATGTGCATGCTAAACGGAATGCCCATCTGGGTAAGTCCCTGTTCAAGCAGAGAACGAGCGACTTTGGAGTCTTCCGCCACAATCGCAATCGCGCCCGGCGTGTAAGGGTAGGTTTTCTCTTCTGCGTTCTTGAGCTTGGTTTCACGATCACCGGGAATGATATCAAACAGAATCTGTTCAACATCCAGCACCAATGCCAGACGATTACTGTCCTTGTCGGTATCAAGACGCGCAATACTTGTGATGTAGGTGTTACTGATGCCTGCTTCGGCAGCCAAAACCTGGCTCCATTCCAGACGAACGATATCGTCTACCGATTCCACAGCAAACGCCTGCGTGCTACGTGCGTACTCGGTGATAAGAAGAATGTTCAGCCCGGTTTCCGGCTTGCTGCCTACCACGGCAGGAAGATCGATAACAGGAATGATTTGCCCACGAATGTTAACCATACCCAGCATCGGCGATGTCATGCCAGCCGCTTTGGTCAAGGTCGGCATCGGTACGATTTCACGCAGTTTAAATACGTTGATGCCAAACAGCTCAGATTTGTCACCTTCTGGTGATTTGCCCAGTTGGAATAATAAGAGTTCAAATTTATTAGCGGAGGTGAGGTTTGTTCTCTCATCGATTTCTTTTTGAAAATTATCCATGCTTTCCTCAGTTCGAGTCATTATAGGTATACCGTAACAAGGCAACATTCGAGATGTGAGCAAACAGGAACCAACATCCGACCGCTCCACTGTACGTGATAGTCGTGTTCTTCAATCTTATCCAGCGTCAAACGTAAAATATTTTTAAGTGTGTCAACCTCATCATCCAACGATGGCACTCATCGGAGCAGTAGGCAGATATCCGCCCTCTTCAGTATAACAGTCGGCTAGTATCCTTAAGATGCAGATAACCTTCCCTGAACCATTAATATCGGCAGAATTTGCCAACACCTTATCCCAAATCGTGACAGAAATGTTGCCTGAGAAGAAAACCTCGCGCCGCTCTTGACACCACAAGCAGAAAAACCAAAACGATACGGTACAGTTCAGCATTAAAAGTACGCATGGTGACTGCCATTCAATGCTGCGTCGCTTAGGCTGCGTGTTATCACGCTATATCATGCCATCCATTCGCGGTGATGGGCGCGGCGTCCAGCTTCAGGTTCGGCGAAAAGTTTATCGACATTCTCTTTCGGGCCTGATTCACAGAGCAGCGAACCAATATCAGAAGCCAGCACCATGCGATAAATCGCTATCGCCGCCTCTTTACATCGGGCAACATCGCAGTAAGCAAAAGCGCAGGGAAAGGCAACATAAGCGCGACGAGGAACAGCAAGAGACAACGAAGGTTGATAAGCGAAAACGGATTATTTACTAACCAGCTCCGCATGACGGGAGAGCTGTTTTTAGGGCGTGTGGTTTGATGCCACACACCCTAAATTCAGTAGACAGAACAGGAGCAAAATTATGGGTAATTCCCTGGGTTGGCAAATCAATTTGTAACAATTTTTTTTAAAATTTACTTTCTTAAATTTTTTTATAAATTGCCCTGTTCATGAAAAAATTATAAGTGATATCATGGAGTAACAGTAGTTAGACTTAGGTATAGGTCAGCACTATACTTTTATGACACCACCTATATCATGGGTACTTTCTCGCTTTTTATTGAGGCCGTTACATGTCTGTATTTTGCTCTGATAATGAAATCATCAATAACACGATAAAAAGCTATCTCGGCCGAAAGTTAAAGCAATATGGCGACCTGAAATACGCTTACATGATCATGAACAAGAAGAACCCCTCTCAGGTTGTGATCATCTCAAATTACCCGCAGGAATGGGTGAGTACCTATAAAGAGAATAACTACCAGCATATCGACCCAGTTATTTTGACGGCGATAAATAAAGTCTCGCCTTTCTCCTGGGAAGACAACATCGTTATTAACTCTAAGCTGAAGTTCTCCAAGATTTTTAATCTGTCAAAAGAGTACGATATTGTTAATGGCTACACCTTTGTCTTGCATGACAACAATAATAATCTGGCGGCGCTATCGATTATGTTTGAAGAGCACTCGCCAACGGATATAGAAAGTATTGTTGAGGAAAACAAAGACAAACTGCAAATGCTGCTCATTACCATTCATGAGAAAATCACCACGCTTTACAAAGAGATGACGCAAAGTCATCAGAGCAGAAAACAAGGCGACAAAGAGATTTTCTCCCAGCGCGAAAACGAAATTCTGTACTGGGCCAGCATGGGCAAAACCTACCCGGAAATTGCGCTGATTCTGGATATCAAAATCAGCACCGTGAAATTCCATATTGGCAATGTGGTAAAAAAACTGGGCGTGCTGAATGCCAAACACGCAATAAGACTCGGCGTAGAATTACAGCTCATCAAACCTGAACCGTTATAATCATCCAGTCTATTTCAATTTAGTGAGATAGACTGCTGCGCGTTCCACAGCGCGCGATAACGGCCTTCAGCATGCAATAATTCGCTGTGCGTTCCCTGCAGGGAAATCCCCCCATTCTCGACAACCAGAATTCGATGTGCGCCCACAATTGTCGATAGCCGATGGGCAATGACAATAACCGTCTTGTCCTGAACCAGCCGGTCAATCGCCCGCTGTACAGCGAGCTCGCTTTCGGTATCCAACGCCGCCGTCGGTTCGTCCAGAATCACAATCGGCGCGTCCTTCAATAAGGCTCGCGCAATCGAAATACGCTGCCGTTCGCCGCCGGATAATCTGCCGCCAATATCGCCCAGCCGTGTTTGCCATCCCTGCGGCAGCCGCTGAATAAAATCCAGACACTGGGCAGCCTCGGCAGCCCGCTCGACCTCTGCGTCGCTGGCATCCGGACGCGCCATCCGAATGTTTGCCAGCACTGAATCATCAAACAGGTAGACATCCTGAAACACCACGGAAATCAGCCGATTTACTTCACGCGTTGGAATGTGGCGAATATCCACGCCCCCGATACACACGCGTCCGTGTTGCGGATCCGCATGGCGCATGAGCAGTCGCGTTATCGTCGTTTTCCCCGAGCCCGACGGCCCAACCAACGCCGTCATCCCCTTCTCCGGCAGCGCGATGTCCACTCTATCGAGCACCGCCTCAGCCTCATTGGCATAGCGAAAACTCACCTGCTCGAACGTAACCGCATACGTCAGCGGCACGTCGACAGGTCGATGCACGGGAAGCGGTTCAATCGCCAGCAGATCGTCAATGCGGCGCAGCGCCGTATTAATCAATTCCAGCACGGCCGTATAGCTGACAAACGTCGCCAGCGGTTCAGAGAAGCGAACCACAATCACCATCATCGCGGCGACGATGGCTATATCCCACGCGCCCACCACAACGCCGCTGATACCCAGAATCAGTACGCCCTGAAGACCTAACTCCACGACGCTGGCAACCACCGCACCGGGTTTGGCACCGCTGCGGTGAGCTGACGTTTGTATCTGCTGCAGATGCTGAAAACACTGGCGCAGCGCCGATGTACGTTCAGCCTGCTGACAGCTGGTTCTCAGGACGGCGAGCCCCTGCACATATTCCACAATATCGGCGCTGGTTTGCTGATTCGCCTCCGCCAGAGCCTGCATCGTGCGCGCAAATGCCGGTCGCCGCCAGCGATACAGCAGCGCGATGGCGGGAAAGATCAGCAACAGACTCACGCCCAATCGCCACTCCACCGTCAGCATGACGAGCGCTATCACAACGGGCGTCACGATAGCCAACAGCAGTTGGTTTATTATCGCCAACATATAGTTCAGGTTCTCATCCACGCTGCCCAGCAGCAGCGCGTTGATATCCCCCGCTCGCGCGGACTGAAGCGTGGTTAGCGGCATACTCCGCAGCTGTTCTCCCAGACGCATACGCAGTTCATGGGTTGCCGCCGCAAGCTGCCCGCGATATTCAAACCCTTGGCCATACCAGCGCAGCGCCAGCGTCAACAGGCTAAGAAATGTCATCAGTACCAGCCACATCGCTATCTCGCGGGAAGCCGCCGCGTGGGTGAACGCCGACAGCAGCGGAAACAGGCACGCCAGCGCTAACCCCTGCGCAACAGCCGCTGCCAGCAGGCTTAAGCAACACCGACGGAACAGCCGAGATTGTGAACCCGTCACCCGCTCCAATTGACGATACGTGTGCCACCATGCGGATAACTGCGTCGTTATGACGGTATGGTTTTTGTTCATCACGCGCGATCTCCTGACTGCCCGTTGCTCGACGATGTGCTGCACGGTGCGTTGCCTAGCGCCCAGTTCTGCGCCTGCTCATAGTGTCGCCACAGTTCGCTATAGCGACCTTGCGCCGCTAGCAGTACGTCATGACGGCCAGACTCGCTCAGCCGTCCACGGTCGAAGACCACGATCTGGTCAGCATCGCGGATCGTCGACAGACGGTGCGCCACCATGATGACCGTTTTACCCCGCATCAGGATGCCAAGCGCCGCCAACAGCGCTGCCTCGTTTTCCGGGTCGGCAAACGCCGTCGGTTCGTCCAGCACCAGAATCGGCCGGTTGTGCAACAGCGCCCGCGCGATGGCGATACGCTGGCGCTGTCCGCCGGACAGGAACTGGCCGCGCTCACCCGCCAGCGTGTCGTAACCCTGCGGCAACGCCATGATAAAATCGTGCGCCTGTGCCGCCGTCGCGGCGGCAATCACCTCTTCCATGCTTTTTTCCGGCAAGCCGAGCCGGATGTTATTAGCGATGGTGTCCGCAAACAGTAAGGATTCCTGAAAAACAAACGACACCTGCTGCATGAGCGTGTCGGTTTTCATCTGCCGGATATCAACGCCGCCAATCAAAATGCGTCCGGCCGTCACATCCCAAAAGCGGGGAATGAGCCGTGCCACGGAGGTTTTCCCTGCGCCAGATGCCCCTACCAGCGCCGTAACCGATCCGGCTGGCACCTGAAAACTAACGTCCTCCAGTACCCAGTCACTCGCGTGCTGGTCGTAGCGGAAACTCACCTGTTCAAAGCTCACGCTGGTATCGGCAGGCAAAGCATCGCTTTCCGTTTCCGGCAGCGGCGATAGCGCCAGCACGTCCTGAATCCGGCTGATACTCAATCGGGTTTTCGCTACCATATGGTTCAGCGCCATCATCGGCATAACCGCTTCTGCCATGCCATTACCGAGCAGCAGCACCGCGACCCACAGGCTGAAGTCCAGCTCGCCGGCGCAATAGAAACCGTACGCCACCCAGCACAGCACCAGCAGCGTGGGAAGCGGGTTAAGCACCGCGAAGGAGAAACGTGCCGAGAACCCCGCCTGCTGATACCAGCGCGTAAGCACGTCCAGATAATTTTCCAGCGCCTGCTGGTAGCGCCCAAACGTTGACGCGCCGGTATCGAAGGTGCGCACCACCGGCATCGCCTGCACAAATTCGATCACGGCGGTACTGACTTCTTCCCGCGCGTGGTTATAGCGCTGGTTCATCTCACCGGCATTGCGCATCGCCAGCCTCAGCACCACGGCACCGATGACCAGCACGAGCAAGGCGGCCAGTGCCAAACGCCAGTCCAGCCAGAACAGTAACGCTCCCGTGCACAGCGGTGCCACAAAGGCGCGGGCATAGAGCGGCGTGCTGTCCGCTACAAACAAGTGAAGCGCTTTGACATCATCCTGAACGATCTTCGCCAGCGAACCGGTGCCCAGACGCTGCACCTCGCCCAGCGGGATCCGCGCCAGCTGTTCCGCCAGCGCGCTGCGAATCTGATTTTCCAGCCGAAACGCGGCGTAGTGAGACTGATTAAACGCCAGCAGACGCAGCAGATAGCTGGCGCACAGGCACAGCAACGCTCCGACCATCGTCAACAGCGGCCATGACGCGGGTTGCACGAGCAACTGTTGGATACTCCACGCCAGAAAAAGCAGAAATGCGATGCCAGCCAGAACCGACAGCCCCGACAGGCACATCGCCAGACGAATTTGCCCTCTTACGGGGTGCATAATGTGCCAGGCTCGGTTATGTGGCGTAGAAGGCGGCGTGGAAGCGGATGAACCGCCCTCAACAGCGGAATGTGGCATAGTTGTTCTCTTTTCTCCTTCCCGCACAGTCGCTTACCCGTAACGCAAGCAAATCAACTCGACGGCGGCAATAAAGTCAGGAATAATAACTATTCTCAATTGTGTATCTACCCGATTCGAGCCGATTTCTACCCGAATCGGTACGGGTTACCGTCATCAACTTCGGTGCGATGATCGTCCAATTACCGGATCGTTCGATGTTCGCAACCCGTCTCTTCAGGAGTCTGTCCATTGAATGCCTCCCCACTGAAAGCCACCAGCGAGCCTGAAGTCACCATTTCGAATTTGATCGCTGAACTGCACGTCATGCGGCCGGATACCGGTGCGGACTGTAGCCTGCTGCGCGCTACGCTTCAGGAAGGGCTGGATATTCTGGTGTGGCGCGGACAGTTCCGGCAGCCCACTACCATGCATTTGCATGACGACTGGGGACGCATCAATTTTTCCTGTTCGTTGCAAGGAGATTCGCAATTTGCACTGAAAGGCGATCGTGGACGGGAACACGTGCTGAAGCAAGGATCGGGTTGTATTAGCTATACCCCAGACTGTCAGGGTACGTCATCCTACTCCGGGCAGTTTGAAAGCGTCACGGTGTCGCTGAGCCCTGAGCTACTGGCTAACTGGGTGCCGGATCTCACCGGTAACCTGCAACAGCAGTTGGATTCCGGCCGGCTCTGTACCCGCTGCGACTGCAATGCCGAAATGCGGGCAACCGCGCAGGTGTTAAGCCACGCGCTGTCCAGCCTGACGCACCCGCAGCAGGCCGGTGAAAACCGCCATGCGCCGCTGTGGTTGCTGGGACAAAGCATGATTCTGGTGAGTCTCGCCGTCGCCGGACATGCCGACGCGGTTCCCCCGCAGGACACGCTCAGCCTGGCCGATCGCCAAAAGCTGCTGCGTGCCAAAGATCTGCTGCTGGCGGATTTGTCACAGGCTCCTACTATCGCCATGCTCTCCAGAGAAACCGGATTAAGCGTACTAAAGCTGAAACGCGGATTTCGCCAGCTCTTCAATAACAGCATCTATGGGTTATTTCAGGCCGAACGTATGCACGAAGCGCGGCGTCGGCTTTTTGTCACGGGCGCGCCCGTCATGGTGGTCGCCACCGATCTGGGCTATGCCAACGCCAGCCACTTTAGTGCCGCCTTCCAAAAGCAGTTCGGCGTCACGCCTTCTGCTTTCAAGCGCCTGAACATTTAGCTGAAAACCAACGTCCCGTTCATCCCGATACGGGTACAAATAGACTGGATTCGGGTAGCGCCGTAACAGCGAATGATTATCATTTTCTCCATAATAAGCCGGAGAAACCGCTATGCCCGATTCCATTGCAACGCCACATCCTTTCCTTGATACAGACGCCTGGCCGGTGGTCTTCTTACACATGCCGGAACAGGTGCCCGACGAGGAATCCGCGGGTTATATGGCGCAGATCGCTCAACTGTATGCCGCGCAAGAACGCTTTGTTCTCTGTATGACAGGTGCAGACCTGCCCCATCGCTCCCCTGTTTTTATGAATGCTTATCTTCAGTGGACGCGCGATAACGTCAGCCTGCAACAGCAATACTGTGCGGGTGCGATTCGCATCGAAAACGACGAAGCCAAAAGGCAAAAGTACGTGAAATGGGCAGAGAACTGGACGCAGTCTGGGCAGGCGCCGTATGCCTATTTTGTCGTCGCCACCTCGCTTGAAGCACAGGCGCTGGCGATAATGCTGCTGGATCGCGACAAACCATGACGCACAACCCGATGACACGCTATCTGCCCTATTGGTGCTTCTACCTCCATCAAGGCATGATCACCGCAGTCATTATGCAAGGCGTGGCGGGCTATTTTCGCCACGCAGGGTTGGATCTTGCGCAGCTAAGCTGGCTGTCACTGACCTTTCTGCCGTGGATTGCTAAATGCCTGTGGGCACCGTGGGGTGAGCGTCACGCGCTTCCTCTGCGCGGCAATCCCTATTTAGGCAGTCTGGTGCTGCTCCAGATCGCGATGGCGGCAACGCTGGTCATGATTGGCGTCATCTCCCCCGAGCACTCTGTCCTGACTATCATCATGGCGCTGATGCTGCTGGCATTGCTCTCCGCCAGCCACGATATCTATGCCGACGGAATCACAATTTGCACCACCAACGCCGCCAGTCGCGCGCTGGCGAATACCGCACAGGTCGGCGGTAGCTATCTGGGTATTCTGTTCGGCTCTTATGCATTCCTGAGTATTGCGGAACAGGCAGGATGGCGAGGTGGCTTCTTCGCGCTGGCGGGGCTATCGCTGTTGATGCTCATTCTGCCGCTGCGCTATATCCAGCAGTCCCCTATCCAGCACAGCCAGACGTTGGATCATCAGAGTCCGGCTCGTCAGAGTCAGCAAGCCGCACGCCCGACGCTAAATCGTCTGACGCTTAAGGCGCTCTGGCCGGTAGTAGCCTTCACGGCCATTTTCTATCTGGCGATGCGCGGCATGATGGCGCTACAGACCGTCATGCTGATCGATAGGCAGCTTAGCCTAAGCCAATTGGGCATCGTCATGACGGTGTACAGCACCGTCGTGAGCGGCGTAGGGATTGTGATCGCCAATGTCCTGATTCGACGTATGGGCGCACTGCGCTGTCTGCTGCCCGTCATGGTCGTGCACGCTCTGCTCGCCATTATGCTGGCCGTCGGCTACCCGCTGTTTGCACTGAACATGTGGATCGTGCTCTTTGGCGTGGTCAATCTGGCCGCCGCCGTCGGGTTTGTCACGCTATACAACGTCCTGATGGGATTAGTCAGACCGCATCAGCCCGCTTCCGATTATGCGCTGTTCCAATCGACCGATGCGGCTGTCGCCATGACCGTGTCGATTGCTGCGCTTCAGTTAGCCCATCACACAAATTACCAGACCACGCTGGGCGTGCTGGCCTGCTTCGCCGTCGCCAGCCTGTGGCCCGCCAAACGGCTATCTGTGCGGCTTTCTCGCGCGTTTTCAGAGGGAATTACTCCCGCTACAGCAAGCCAGCGGGGGCAGGATTAAGGCAGGAAAATGCGCAAGAAGTTTGCTGTATTCGGGTTGAAATAGACCCGATACGGGTAGCTCAAAAAATGCAAACGATTATCATTTAGCTTTCATCATTCTCTGTCTTACGCGCTTTTCATCTCTTGATGAAAACCGTTGTCTTTGACATCGATTTTAGTCTTTTCAGGGATTTAATAATGAAAATAATGCGTCTTTATCCGCTTGCCTTAACCGGCATATTTCTCTCTTCCTGCGCCTTTGCCGCTCAGGACGATACACTCGTTGTCTCCGCCAGCAAACAATCCCCCTATTCCGCCTCGGCCAACAACGTCTCTTCCACCATCGTGACGGCACCGGAACTGAAAGATGCTGGCGTCACCAGTACCGACAAGTTAACCCGCGTGATGCCCGGTCTGAACCTCGGCAATAACGGCAGCCTACTGTTCCCCTCGATCTCACTGCGCGGCGTGTCTTCCGCACAGGATTTCTACAGCCCGGCAGTGACAGTCTACGTGGACGGCATCCCCCAGCTCGCCACCAATACCGTGCAGGCCCTCTCCGATGTAGAAAGCATCGAAATGCTGCGCGGTCCGCAAGGGACGTTGTACGGTAAAAGCGCGCAGGGCGGCATTATCAATATCGTCACTCAGCAGCCCGACAGCACACCGCGTGGCTATGTCGAAGGCGGCGTCGCCAGCCGCGACGGCTATCACGGCAAAATCAACCTCAGCGGCCCCATTCAGGATGGCCTGCTGTATGGCAGCGTCACGCTGCTGCGCCAGGTCGACTCAGGCGCGATGACCAACCCCGCGACGGGCAGCGACAACCTCGGCGGGACAAAGTCCAGCGTCGGAAATCTTCGACTGCGACTGGCTCCCGAGGGTCAACCGTGGGAAACCAGTCTGGCACTAACGGAAGACTGCACGCGCGCCACACAGGATACCTATCTGCCGTTTGGCGATGCTAAAAACCGGACGCTGGAGATCGCCGCTGGCTCCCCCGATCCTAAACTGCGCCGCTGCACGCACAGCCAGTCGCTGAGCGGAAAATACACCACCGATAACTGGATTTTTAGCCTGATCGGCGCATGGCAGCAGCAGAATTACGACCGCACCTTCCCGAACGGTACGCTGATTGCCGACATGCCGGAACGCTGGAATCAGGACGTGCAGGAACTGCGTGCCGCGACACACGGTGCAGGCCGCACGGTGGACATGGTGTTCGGCCTTTACCGACAGAACACGCGTGAAAAACTCGATCTGACCTACAGCATGGCAGGATCTCCGTTTATGCAGAGCAATGCCAACACGTCAACGGAGACGTTAGCCGCCTACAGCGATCTGACCTGGCACCTGACCGACCGTATCGATCTGGGCGGCGGACTGCGTGTGTCGCACGATAAGGCCGAAACCCGTTATCGCCAGCAGTTCTCCGGCATGAACGTGGGCGACAGCAATAGCGTCGATGACGATCAGGTGCTGGGACAGCTCTCCGCCAGCTATCTGCTGAATAATGACTGGCGTGTCTATACCCGCGTCGCGCAGGGCTACAAGCCAACCGGCTTTAACTATTCACCTGCCGCTGGCACACGGGCCATTCCGTACAGCGCGGAGAAATCGATTAACTATGAAATCGGCTCGCGCTATCAGAGCGGCGATGTGCAGCTTCAGGGCGCCGTGTTCCATACTCACACGCGTGATATGCAGCTGTATTCCGGCCCGGTCGGTATGCAAACGCTCAGCAACGCAGGCAGCGCCGATGCCAGTGGCGTAGAAATGATGCTGAAGTGGCAGGTCGTTCCCAACTGGTCATGGGATATCAACGGCACCTATGTCCGCTCTGAATTTACCGGTGACAGTGAGAGCTATCAGGATAAACGCGTGCCCTTCGTCCCGCGCTACGGTGCTGGCACCAGCCTGAACGGACTGATTGATACCTCGTTCGGCGCGTTAATGCCACGTCTGGCCTTCAATGTGGTAGGGCCGCACTACTTCGACGGAGACAACGCGTTGCGTCAGGGCACCTATACCACGACCGACCTGCGCCTCAGTTGGCAGGCCACCGACCGGGTGAATATCGCTGGCTATGTGGATAACGTCTTCGACCGCCGCTACCGCACCTTTGGCTTTATGAGCGGCACATCGGGCTACGCGCAGGTCAATGAAGGCCGAACCGTTGGCGTGGACGTGCGGGTCGACTTGTTCTGATTCCTGTCGTTTTACCGCGGCCTTTTAATCACATTGCTGTGTTGGTTAAAAGACCGCGTCATATGCCATTACACCACCGTTCTCTCTTACAATCCGTTACCGATTAGCCTTTCTCCTTTCACCAAAGTCATATTAATGACATCGCCGCTGCCCCATAGTGGCTTATCACTGATTTATCATGCCCTGTTTTTCCCCGCTACTTAGCGCTTTCTGCGCCTGCCGGAGACCCGTCATGAAACGCAACACGATCTTGATCTTCACTGTTTCTGCCATCATTTTGCTCACGGCGGCCACGGCAATAGGGTGGAAGGTTAGTCGAGGAAACAGCAATGCACTGTGGGAGATCGTCAGCAAACAGTGCGTACCCAATCAGCAGCGTAGCGGCAATCCCGCGCCCTGTCTGGAAGTCAATCTGGCGGACGGCTACGTGCTTTTTGATGACAGAAACGGCCTCTATCACGACCTGTTGCTCCCAACGGATAAAATCAGCGGTATCGAAAGCGCTGATCTCTTGCAACAAAACATACCCAATTTCTTTATGCAGGCCTGGGACAGGCGTGGCCATCTTTCCCGCGAAGTGGGCAAGCCGATCAGAGATGACTATCTCTCACTGGCAATTAACTCACGCTACGGCCGCACGCAAAATCAGCTGCATATCCACATCGCCTGCCTGCGCCCGGAGGTTTATCAGACGTTGAACCAGCAGTTTCCAACGCTCTCTGCCGACTGGAAACCGCTGACAGTGAAAATTAACGGGCACGTCTATCTGGCAAAAACGCTCACGGCGAACGAATGGGCGCAAAGCGATCCGTTTAAAACGTTAGATCGTTACGCCCAGCAGCGGAATGAGTCGATCGGTAAATACGGTCTTGCGATGGTCTCCACTCCGGCAGGTGAAAAGGTGCTGCTCGCCAGCGGCCTTGACGTGTTCAATATGAGTCTCGGCTCGGTGGAAGAAATTCAGGACTTTTCCTGTGCGCTGGCGAAATAGCCGCTGACCGCGCCAGAAGGCGGATTATGTGGGGCTGAAAGTCTATAGCAATCAATTCGCTATAACTTATGAATTTTTGTTCATTGCGTTGCCAGCCGACCTCCGCCTAAAAAGTGAGGAAAATCGATACGGTAGGTAGCTGCAACATGCATCTGGATTTACGGCAATTACGCAATTTTCTTGCACTGGCCGAGCACGGGAGTTTTGTACAGGCCGCAGAAGCCGTCTGTCTGTCACAATCGGCATTCAGCCGCAGCATTCAGGCGCTGGAACAAACGATGGGACATCCACTTATCGATCGTCAGAGTCGCCGCTTCGCGCTAACGTGGCAAGGCAATACGCTGCTGCCGTTTGCGCGCCGCATGCAAGAGCTCTCCTGGGAGTTGATGACCGACATGCGGCAGATCAGCGAAGCGCAGGAAGGCGAATTGACGTTTGGCTGCGGCCCTGCGCCGTCCACCTCGCTAATCCCCAAAGCGGTCGCGTATTTCCATGCGCTACGCCCGCGAGCCAGAGTCACCTACAGCGTGGATAACTGGCAATCCCTGCGCGATCGGCTGCTGGCCGACGAATGGCCTTTCATCGTCGCCGATACCTGGCAGGCCGAGATGGAAACCCATCTCCACGTGCAGCCATTAAGCCAGCAGCGCTGTTTCTTTATCTGCCATTCTTCACATCCGCTGGCACAGCAGGCAAACGTGACACCGGACGATCTACTGCGTTTTCCACTCGCCTCGCCTTTTATGCCCGTCGGCATGCGCAAAGTGCTGGCCGCCTTGACGCGCCAGCCCGATTACCGGCCGCAGATTCAGTGTGACCATATCTATTCCGTCTTCAGTATCCTACGGCATACGCAGGCCATCAGCTTTGCCAGCGAGGATGGCTTCGCGCTGGGGCGATTAAGCCATCAGTTGGTGGAAATTCCCCTGACGGGTACGCCACCGGAATGGGGAAATATGCAAACCCGCTTCGGCATTGTCACCTGTTTGAAGAGAACGCTACCACCGCTGGCCGAGCTGATGATCGAAACCATACTGGCGCAGGACAAGTTGCGCTCACCCGCTCTGGCACTGCCGACGTTGTGAGCGCACTCATGATTATTTCGCGGGATTACCGTTGGTGTCATACACCGCCCAGTTCGATTCCAGCCCTTTGGCTTTCAGCGCCCGGTCAACAAACTGACTGGCAAACCAGTCGCTGGCCGAGAATGTGTTGCGAATCAGTCCCGCCGCTTTCGCCCGCTCAATGCTGTCCTGCAAGCTGCTGAGCAGGAACGGATCGAGACGCGGCGAGCTTTGGAAGGGAAGGTCTTCCGCTTTCAGCTCTTCCTGAAAAATCGCCTGCGGGATCTGACTCTGTTCGGCCATCAGCGCCGTATAGTCCGGCAGATGCTGCGCCTCGCCGATCCACTGCGCATTGTCCACCAGCACATTCACCAGTTGCTGCGTCGTGCCGGGGTAGCGATCGATAAAATCCTGCGTCGCCAGTACGGCAGCCTGCGTGGTATTCGCCCAGCCCAGCGCCCGACTGGTGGTCACGATATGTATGCCCTGCTTACGCAACGCCAGCAGAGAAACTCCACCCCACACCGCATCCACGCGTCTGGCCGCCAGCGCAGCTTTGCCTGCCGTCCAATCCAGATTGATCACCCGTACATCCCGCTCGTTTAGCCCGACGCTTTTAATCGCGCGCTCAAACGACAGCTGATCGGCAGTTCCCTTGTAGACCGCAATCCGCTTGCCGCGTAAATCCTCGATGCGCTGAATACCCGATTCCGGCGTCACCGCCAGATAAGAATTAGAACCGCGCGATCCGACCAGCACCCGCGTCGGAAGGCCCCCCGCCCGGCCAATAATCGCTGCCAGATCGCCCAGATACACCACATCAAGTTGCTTGTTCGCCAACGCCTCATTCACCGCCGGTCCCGCACCTTTAAAAAACGACCAGCGAATGTTGACGCCCTGCGGTTCGAACTCTTTCTCCAGTTGTTTTTGAATATGTGCCAACCCCAGCGGCCCACGGATAAAAGGCTTACTGCCCGCACTCTGATCCGGCAAACCAATGCGGATCTCCGTCGGTTTCTGTACATCCTGCGGGGCAGCGTCGTTCGCCTGAACGGTCGATGCCATTAGCGCAGCGCTCATCAGCAGCGCAACGCTCATGATCTCACGCAGCCCCCGTTGCCAGCGAGCAAAAGGGGTTGCAGACAAAATAGTTATCAATGGGATTGAGGGTTGTTGCATACGGTTTTCCTTAAAAATTCGTTTCATCTGCCATGAAAACTAACGAACCGTCTGCATCAGGCTTAAATAACATTTACAGGTTTGCTCAGCGGAAAAAAGCATAAATCAGGACTGGCGGGCGCAGGCTACGCATATGCATTTATTGCACGGCGACCATCGCTTTATTGCATTGGCCTTCAACGTCGAAACCTGTTTTTTATTCCCCATCCAGCTGCGATGGTTTTCGGGAATAAAATGAATAAGTCGATACTGCTGAAAAAAACCGCGGTCGTCTGGCCTGCTCTGCCGAGAGCGCGGGTCTATTCTCTTGTCGTGTCAATAGTGGTGCCGCTTGTCGTACCACTAATTGTACCGCTGCTACTGCTGGCCCTATGGTATATCAGTACCCACTACGGTTGGATGCCCACACAGATTCTCCCGGCTCCCGACATCGTCGCTAAAACCGCCGCCGAACTCTGGCACAACGATCTCCTGCCGCAGCTCTTTATCAGCCTGCAACGGTTGGCTAGCGGCCTGCTGGCAGGCTTACTGGCGGGAACGCTGCTTGGTGCGCTGATGGGAGCCTCACGCCGTGCCGAACACCTGCTGCACCCGACGGTCTACGCGCTGGCACAAATTCCAACGCTGGGCTGGATCCCGCTGTTTATGGTGCTGTTCGGCATTGATGATGGCCTGAAGCTTGCTGTCATCATCAAGGCGGTGATTATCCCGGTGACGCTGCATACGCAAACAGGCGTGCGCAACGTACCGCCTGCGCTACAGGAAGTCGCTCGTACCCTGCGCCTGCCGTGGCATCAGCGCCTCATCAAATTAACGCTGCCCGCTGCGCTACCCACCTGGCTAACCGGCTTACGGCTGGCGATCTCACAGGCATGGGTATCGCTAATCGTGGTCGAACTACTGGCATCATCGCAGGGCATTGGCTATTTACTGGTGTGGGGACGCCAGCTGTTTCAGTTGGATATTGTGTTTGTCTGTATCGCCGTCATCGGACTGGCGGGACTGGCGATGGAGTGGGCAATCAACCAGTTAGAACGTCGTCTGGTTTTCTGGCCGCACCCGCCGCTTGGCCGCTTAACCTCGACGCCGTCTCGCCGCTTATCGGCACTGGTTCTCCCCTTTCTGCTCCTTCTGTTATGGCAACAAGCCAGCCATCTTGGTTGGATCGACCCGTCACTGCTTCCCCCACCCGCCGACGTGTGGCACACGCTGCTGCAAGGCGTGCGTGACGGTTCGCTCACCGACGCGATGCAGGCCAGTGTGACCCGTGCGCTAGCAGGTGCAGTATGCGGCATTGCCGCAGGTCTGGTGTGCGGTGTGCTGCTGGGGCTGAATGCGACCAGTGACGCCCTCTTTACGCCCACGGTCGCGACGCTGCGCCAGATCGCGCTGTTTGCCTGGCTGCCGCTGCTGACTGCCTGGGTCGGTAACGACGAAGCTGGAAAAATCACGTTTGTCGCGCTGGCTTCTTTCTTTCCGATGCTGGTAGCCAGCCATCGCGGCATCCGCCAGCGTTCAACAGCCTTACAGGAAGTCGCGCAGGTGTTACAGATCCGCCTCTCGACCCGCTTGCGGGTACTGATTTTGCCTGGAGCCGCCCCCGCGATCTTCGCCGGTTTGCGCCTGTCGCTGATTTACGCCTGGCTTGGGACTATCGGCGCAGAATATTTCATGTCATCCGGTACCGGGATCGGCAGCCTGATGATCAACGCCCAACAGCTACTTGATATGCCCCTGATTATCAGCGGCATGCTGCTGATTGGATTAACGGGCGCGGTGCTCGACCGCGTCGGATTAGGTCTGGAACAGCGGATGACGCGCTGGCGTTCCGCAGGAGAAATCGCATGACGTCCACTCCCCTTGATGTGCCGCCGCCAGTGGTGCAGTTCGATCGCCTTCGTAAACAGTTTCGCGTTCAGGGTGAGACGCTGACGGTGATTGAGGACTTTTCCCTGTCGATTCACAGCGGCGAACTGGTGGCGATTGTCGGCAGCAGCGGCTGCGGCAAATCCACGCTGTTGCGTATGTTGGTCGGCCTGGACAGCGACTATCAGGGACGTGTGCTGGTGGAAGGCAAAACCGTACGCGGCATCGGACGTGAGCGCGGCATGGTATTTCAGGAACCACGCCTGTTTCCGTGGCTGACGGTACGGCAAAACATCGCGCTCGGGCTGGCGAATGAGTCAATCAACGACAAAGAACGAAAGCGCCTGATCGACCACTTTATTCAGCTCGTGCATTTGCAGGATTTTGCCGATGCCCTGCCCGCCCAACTTTCTGGCGGCATGGCGCAGCGTGTGGCTATCGCACGCGGACTCGTTGCCAATCCGCGCATCCTAATGCTGGATGAACCGTTTGGTGCGCTGGATGCCTTAACCCGCCAGCAGATGCAACAGGAGCTACGCCGCATTCATCAGGCGGAAGGCACGACCACTCTGCTGGTCACCCACGACGTCGAAGAAGCCGTCTATCTCGCCGATCGCGTCGTCGTGCTGGCACCACGACCGGGGCGCATCCGCCAGATTGCGACGATTTCGCTGCCACATCCGCGCCAGCGTGACAGCCAGCTCTTCCACCAGCAGTGTAGCGACCTGCTCGCACTGCTGACGCAGCCTGCCGATACGGCGGTCATTTCCTCTTCTCTGAACACGTAACTACTGGAGCACCATTATGGGACACCCTTCCGTCTACCCGACCGGCACAACGATTTACAACCCGGAAAAAGCCTGGGGCGGCTACACCGTCTTTCAGGCGCTGGAACGCGGTGCCGTGCTGGTAGATATGAACGGCACCGAACTGCGCCTGTGGGAAGGCCTGCACGGCTTCCCCAACAAAATCCTGCCCGGCGGTTACATCCTCGGGCACAGCGGTGAACGCGATTCACGCTACGGCATGCAGGACATGGTCGATCTAATTCAAGTGGACTGGGACGGCAACGTCGTCTGGAAATTTAACGGCTATGAACACATCACCGACCCCGACCTTCCGTCTGAATGGATGGCGCGCGTCCATCATGACTACCAGCGCAGCGGTAATCCGGTCGGCTACTACGCACCGGGTCAGGAACCGCAGTCAATTGGCGGCAACACATTACTGCTGGCGCACACCAACCTGCACAATGAACGCATCAGCGACAAACTGCTGCTCGACGACACCATCATCGAAGTGGACTGGGAAGGTAATATCTTGTGGGAATGGCGTTGCAGCGACCATTTCGATGAACTGGGCTTTGACGACGACGCGAAAACCGCGCTGTACAACAATCCTAACCTGCGCAAAAGCGGCGGCGGCATGGGCGACTGGATGCATATCAACTCCATGTCAGCGCTCGGCCCCAATCCGTGGTTCGATCAAGGCGATACCCGCTTCCACCCGGATAACATTATCTGGGACGCACGCGAGTCCAACATCATCGCCATCATCGACAAGCAGAGCGGCCATATCGTCTGGCAGCTTGGCCCGAATTACAACACGCCGGAACTCAAACACATTGGCTGGATAATCGGCCAGCATCACGCACATATGATCCCCGCAGGCTTGCCGGGCGCGGGCAATATTCTGGTGTTTGATAACGGCGGCTGGGCTGGCTACGGCGCGCCCAATCCGGCGTCGGCCGACGGCGTGAAAAACGCCTGGCGTGATTATTCTCGTGTGCTGGAAATCAACCCGGTGACGCTGGATATTGTCTGGCGCTATTCGCCCTACGAAGCGGGTATTCCACATCCGACCGATGCCTTCCGTTTTTACAGCCCGTACATCAGTAATATCCAACGCCTGCCGAACGGCAATACGCTAATTAATGAAGGCGCTAACGGTCGACTATTTGAAGTCACCGTCGATCACGAGATTGTCTGGGAGTTTATTTCCCCCTACTGGGGCAAGACGGTGAACACCAACATGCTGTATCGCGCCTACCGCGTACCCTACGAGTGGGTGCCACAGCTGTCGCGTCCACAGGAAACCCCAGTGATCGCACCCGATAACACCCAACTACGTCAGCCCGGCGCCGCTGCGCCCGGCTTCGCCAGCGTGATTCGCATTGACGGCACGCGCCCCTACAAAAAGAGCGGCGATGCTCTGTGCGTCGCGACCGACAGCGAAGACCTCAAGCGCAGCCCAAAGCTCTTTGCCGTCAACCGTGAGCGCTTCGCGCCGCTTACTGCCGAAGACTGGCCTGCACTGGCAACCCAACAGGGTCCACAATTGCTGCTGGTCGGCGCAGAGCGCTGCGTCCACTGCAAAAGCCTCTACCGCCAGTTAGAAACGATTCTGGCTAACGAGGAATACCGCCAATTGCCGAGCCATTATCTGGACGCCGATCATCACATTACCCTGACGGAAAAATTGGCGATCAGAACGTTGCCGACCTTACTCTGGATCGAAAACGGTGAAGAGCTTGCTCGCTTAAGCGGTGCACAGCAGCCCGAACGCTTGCGGCAATGGCTGACCACGCAACAGAGCTAACTCTGACACCTTAATGCGATCTCGCTCCCAGTGAGATCGCGTCATTACTTTCATTTCTCACTTTTCTTGCGTACATCCTTCCATACCGACGCAGTTGTCCTCTGCGCCTCTTCCCTGCCCGTATCTGCTTCTTTTACCATTGCCTACAGATTATTCAGGGACGGAAAAACAGCATGGCCGCGCATGATGCGATTTTTAAACAGTTTCTCAGCGATCCAGCCGTCGCAAAGGATTTCTTCGCCATCCATCTGCCAGAAGAAATCAGGACTATCTGCGATTTCAGCTCGCTACAACTGCAATCGGCCTCTTTTGTTGACGAGGAACTACGCGCAAGAATATCGGATATGCTGTATTCAATTCAGACCACCGCAGGGCAAGGTTATATCTATTGTGTGATTGAGCATCAGAGTCGCCCAGAAAAACAGATGCCGTTTCGACTGCTGCGTTACGCATTGGCGGCGATGCAACAGCACCTCTCTCAAGGTCACGAGACGTTGCCACTCGTTGTTCCTTTGCTATTTTATCACGGCCAGCGTAGTCCTTATCCCTATACGCTACGCTGGCTCGACGGTTTTTCTGATGCCATTCAGGCCGAGAAGCTCTACAACGCCCCCTTTCCGTTGGTTGACCTGACGGTGATACCAGATGAAGATATCAAGACGCATCGCCGCGTGGCGCTGTTGGAACTGGTACAAAAACACATCCGCACGCGAGATATGCTGGAACTGGCGCAGGATATCGGGCTATTATTTGAGCGCTGGCAGGTACCACTGCCGCAAAAAAGAGCGATACTGTTTTACATCGCGCGGAGCGGCAACACCTCAAGGCCAGCAGAGTTTATTGAGGCCGTCGCGCAGTCTCTGTCAACGGATCGGGAGGCGATCATGACCATCGCACAGCAGCTTGAGAAAATCGGGTTTGAAAAAGGCATGCAACAAGGTATGAAAGCCAGTGCTCGAAATATCGCTCGTCAGCTCCTACTTAGCGGCATGGAACCTGCTCAGGTTTGTCAGATTACTCAGTTGAGCGCGGCGGAACTGGCACAGCTTATTGATTCATCCCATGAGTAACCACTAAAAATACTCCGCGCTTCTCTGCAATTTACTCTCTCCCTTTTTCATCATCGACGCGGCCGGCTCAGACTGCGTCGACGCGCCAATTTATACGCTCTGGATCACATTTCCTTTGCATCACTTCGTCGTAATTTGTTATGTTATTACATATCTATTTACACCAACCGTATACGTTAACCATGATTAACTGGAACAGACACACAGACGCCATTCTTCAGGTAGAGAACCTTAATCTATCTATTGGTGGCGAAACCAAAGTCAGCGATATCAGTTTCACGCTGTTCACGGGTGAACGTGTCTGTTTACTCGGCGCATCCGGTTCCGGTAAATCCCTCACCGCCAAAGCAGTCATCGGCACGCCGCCAGCGGGCTGTCAGAGTAGTGGCAGCATTCGGGTCAATGGCGAAGAGGTGGCTCAGTTGAAAGCGCTGGCGCGCCCGCAGGCCGGACGCGTCTCTGCCGTGTTCCAGGACTCGGCAACGGCGCTTAATCCTTTCATGCCGTTAGGAAAACAGCTGTCACTGGCGCTGAAAGCCCCCTCTTCCGCTGAGCTTTCTGCGCTCCTTAGCGCCATGCAGTTGGATGATATCCCCAACTTGTTGCAACGCTATCCTGCCGAACTGTCCGGCGGCCAGCGTCAGCGCATTTGTATTACCCTTGCGTTGCTCGGCAAGACGCATTTGCTGGTGGCGGACGAACCCACTACCGCGCTGGATGTCATGACTCAGCAGCAGGTATTGCAGGTCTTACAGGAACGTAGTTCGCAGCCGGATGCTCCCGCCCTATTGTTTATTACGCATGATATCGCCGTTGCCGCCCAGCTCTGCCAACGCGGTCTGGTGATGGAGAACGGTCGGATCGTTGAATCCGGCAGTATGCTGCAATTGCTGAATGCGCCACAGCAGCCGTATACCCGCAGTCTGGTCGCCGCCGCCCGTCGCGCTGACACGCTTTTATCTGACAATGTGTTATTGACGAATGTACGGCCTTCAGTCGCTGTCAGAGCACTTGCCGGATGAATCACCACCTGCATGCGGTTCCCACGCCGTTTTTAAGCCTCGAACACGTCAGCCGCTATCGCCAGACGTCACGTTTACCGTGGCAAAAGGCCGATCCTGCTAGCGCCATTTTTCACGACCTGTCGCTGAATCTGCAACAGCATGAACGCGTGGGGCTGGTCGGTGCCTCCGGCTGTGGTAAATCCACGCTGCTAAAAACCCTGCTCGCGCTTGAAGCGCCAGAAAGTGGTGCGGTGTACTGCGATGGCAACCTGATTAACCCCGGCTCGGTGCGTTCGCTGCTCTGGTATCGCCGCCGCGTTCAGTACATTCCGCAGGATCCGGCAGGCTCGCTCGCGCCGCGTCAGCGCGTCGCCGATCTCCTCATCGAACCACTGAAGCGACTCCGCCCCGATGAGATCCGTCACGCTAATGGACATTATTTTGCCCGCCTGAGCGAAGTCATGGATCAGGTAGGGCTGAGCGCCACACTTCTGGACAAGGTCGCCGGGCAGCTTTCCGGCGGGCAGGCACAGCGTGTCGCGCTGGCACGAGCATTGATTGTTCGGCCCGAATTTTTACTGGCGGACGAACCCGTCAGCGGTCTGGATTTACCGCTGCGCGAACAGATTAAAGCCCTGCTTCAGCAGGTTACCGAACAAAACAAGATGGGCTTGCTGATGGTCTCGCACGACATTTCCATGCTCGCCGGCCTGTGCGACAGAATGCTGGTCATGGACGGCGGATGCATCATTGAAGATCGCCCCACTGCCGAGGTGCTGGCGTCGCCGCAGCAGGCACACACCGCCCGTCTGTTGCAGGCCGTGCCCACGCTGTCGACGTCTGGCTATTAGCTCGCTGAAAACCTCTTTTTTACAATAAAATATCGCGTTAATAACACATTTCCCCATAACGGGCTTTTTATAACAACTTTTCTTATAACGGACCATGACATGTCAGACCTGACCGCCAGCCGCCCGCCGCGGCCTTACCCGCCACTGCTTCTGGGCAGCCAGCTTGTTTTCAACATTGGTTTTTATGCCGTCGTGCCGTTTCTGGCAATTTTCTTGCGCGACGACATGCTGCTGTCCGGCTGGGCCATCGGACTGGTGATTGGCTTACGCACCTTTTCGCAACAAGGCATGTTTCTGGTCGGCGGGGCACTGGCTGACCGCTTTGGCGCTCGCGTGATTATCCTGTGCGGTTGCGTTGTGCGTATTAGCGGCTATTTACTGCTGGCGTTAGGCGATTCGCTATGGCCGATTATTCTCGGTGCCTGTCTGACCGGAGTCGGCGGAGCACTGTTCTCCCCCGCGATTGAAGCATTAATGGCACAGGCCGGTACGCAAAGTGAAAAAGAGGGAAAACGCAGCCGCTCCGAGTGGTTCGCTCTGTTTGCCATTTGCGGAGAGTTAGGCGCGGTGTTGGGACCACTACTTGGTTCCGTTCTGGCTGGGTACGGATTCCAGCGCGTGGCGCTTGCCGGTGCGGGCGTCTTTGTCATCGCGCTCATTGTCCTGTTTTTCAGCCTGCCGCCGACGCAGCGGAATCAGGGTGAACTGCATATCGCCCCGTGGTGGGAGACGTTCCGCCAGCGGCGCTTTGTGGTATTCATTATTGCTTACAGCGCTTACCTGTTCAGCTACAACCAGCTCTATCTGGCGCTGCCGGTTGAACTACACCGCTCCGGCAGCAGCGAGAAAGACCTCGGGCCGCTGTTTGTTCTCGCCTCGCTGCTGGTCATTGGATTACAGCTTCCTTTGGCGCGTTTTGCTCGCCGGATGGGTGCGGCACGTATGCTGCCGCTGGGCTTCGCGTTGCTGTCTGCCTCGTTCCTTAGCGTCGCACTGTTTGCCTCCAGCACGCCGCCAGAAGGATGGCAGCGCCTGCTTCCGGCTATCTCCTTGATTACCCTGCTAACGCTGGGGCAGATGTTAATCGTCCCCGTAGGCATGGATCTCATCCCGCGTTTTGCCAACAACCAGAATCTGGGGGCGCACTATGGCGCGCTGGCGTCGATGGGCGGCATCGCTGTTCTGCTTGGTAACTTTATCCTCGGCAGCCAGCTCGATCGCGCGCTGACGCCATCGCCACAGGCCGCTATTCCGTGGGTGCTGCTCGCGGCGGTGCCGCTGTGCAGTTCGCTGGCGATGATGGTTATCTGCCGCCCGTTTAAATCCGCTTCAACCGTGAATGAATAAGGACAGACTGATGAATATGCGTAATCTCCTGTGGCCTGTTTCCGGCCTGCTATCAGCCACGCTGCTGCTTTCAGGCTGCTTCAACGAGCCGGAGGAAAAGCACACCTCGCATCATGACGGTCGCATCAAACTGGCTATGCTTCAACCGCCGCGCTCTGGCCTGACGCCGCTGAGCGACGATGCCTTTAAGCTGTCGCGCTGGAGCACGGCAGAAACGCTGGTGGTACTCGATAAACTCGGCGAAGCCCAGCCCGCGCTGGCGACAACCTGGCAGCAGATCGATGATAAATCCTGGCGTTTTGAACTGCGCCCCAACGTCCATTTCCACGATAACACCACGTTAAACGCCGCCACAGTGGTTAACGCGCTCACCGTAGCATCCACCGCCGCTCCCAAGCCACGTATTCTGGACGGCGTGCAGTTAACGGTGAAAGCCGATGGCGATAACGCCGTGATTGTTTCTACCGCTAAAGCGGATCCGTTGCTGCCTCAGCGCTTATCCAGCCCGCAGTTAGCGATTCTCTCCACCGCGGCATACGGTAAAAATGGCGTCGTCAATCCGATCAATACCGGAAGCGGCCCGTTCGTTCTGCGTAGCGTCAACGGCACCAGCAGCGCGGTACTGGACAGATTCGACGGTTATTGGGGTGAGAAAGCACAGGCCAGCGGCATCGATGTCAGCTTTGTCTCTGACGGCACAGCGCGCGCGGCTGCATTGCGTACCGGCACAGCAGACATTGTCGAAGCCATTCCGGTTTCTCAGGCACCGCTGCTGGATCAATCGCTGGTGCATGAAGTCCCGATGCCACGCACCAATACGCTATATCTGAATACACGCCACGGCGTGATGCAAGATCCTGCAATGCGCGCCGCCGTGCGTGATGCGATCAATCGCCAACAGTTGGTGGATAACGTCTATGAGAAGCGTGCCGATATCGCGCTGGGTCTGTTAGGTCCTGCGCTACCGTGGGCGGCGGAACTGCGCCAGCCGGTGGCGAATCCGATCAAAGCCGGTACGCCTGCGGGGGCGACGATCACACTGGCAACCTTCAGCGACCGCGCCGAGCTACCTGAGGTGGCGGTCTATCTGGCGCAGCAGCTTACCGCCGCGGGATTTACGGTGAAACAGGTCGTGCGTGAGTATGCACAGATTGAGTCCGACGCGCTGGCAGGCAAGTTTGACGCCTTTATTTTATCCCGCGCCACCGTGCTGGATTCCGGCGATCCGGTGGCTTACCTGTACAGCGACTTTACCTGCGAAGGATCATTCAACATCGCGCAGCTGTGCCGCCCAGACATCGATCAAGCACTGCAAAAAGCGGCGGCCATTCCTGCGGGTGAAGCTCGTCGTCAGGCCATCATGCAGGCAGAAAATCTGATCCTTGCCAGCGATGCCGCCATCCCGATGCTGCATGAGCGCGTGATTCAAGGTGAGAGCGCACAGGTAAAGGACGCCCTGCGTGACCCGCGTGAACGCACGCTGATTAACACCGCCACGCATATTATCGCCGACGCAAAATAACGGGTAACACGCCCCAGTAACCAGAAAGATGACGAGTTTATGAGCGAACCGCTGTATTGCCGCACCTGTGCAACCATCAACCAGACGCAACGCCCGCGATACGGCATGCTGATCCCGCTGTTTTCGCGGCTGCTGACGCTGGCGGGGATCGTCGTGCTGATTGGTATGCTGCCGTGGTGGTCCGGTCAGGATCCGGCGCTGGCACTGCTGCGCGCCCGTTCCGGCGAACAGGAAGCGACAACAGAAACACTCAACGCAATTCGTCATTCTCTCGGGTTGGATCAGGGGCCGCTGCGTTTACTGTTGAACTGGCTGATGGGTCTGCTACACGGCGATGCGGGCAACTCCTGGGTTTCAGGCCGCCCTGTGCTCCCAGGGATGCTACAGGCGGCGGGTGTCTCGCTCACGCTGATGGCTACCTCGGCGCTGGTTGCCTTCACGCTGGCGGCCATGCTGTGCGCGCCGACCTTTCGGCACGGATTACGTGGCCAGATTCATCGTTCAGGCGGCCTGTTTGCCGCCTTATTTACCGCGCTGCCCGAATTCCTGCTGGCATCCTTTTTGCTGATCGTCGGTGCCGTCTGGTTACAGTGGTTCCCGCCTTATGGCTGGCAGGGCTTGCACTACGTCGTGCTCCCGTCTCTGGCGCTCGGTATTCCGGCAGGCGGCTACCTTGGCCGGATCATTTCCGATGCGATCTCCGCCACTTTTAGCGAAAACTGGCTTACCACCTGGAGCGTGGCAGGCGTCAGCCGTCGTCATATCGCACTGGCGGTGCTGAAGCGCACGTTGCCGAGCGTCATGCCGCTGGTCGGGCTGGTGCTGGTCTCATTAACCGGCGGAGCCATCGCCGTCGAAAAAGTCTTTGCGATTCCCGGTCTCGGACGCGCGACACTGGGTGCCGCAGCAGCACAGGATCTACCCGCTTTGCAGGTTGGCGTGCTGATTCTGTTACTCATCGCTTCGCTGGCTGGCATCGCCGCCAGCGGCGTACGGCTGCTGATTTTCGGGCGCGCGCTGCGGAACGGCGCGATGCCCGTACCGGAAGATCGCGGCAGCCCCGTGTCTCGTCATGCTGTCTGGCTGCCGATTCTCTGTGTGCTACTGCTGGCGCTGCTGTTACTGGTTGGCTTGCCGCGCGATCCCTACACTTCTGCTTTTCTGCGCCTGCAACCGCCATCGTTGCTGCTGCCTTTTGGCGCGGACGCGATGGGGCGTGATTTACTGGCGCGCGTCGCACACGGTACGCTCAATACCTGTCTGCTGGCGCTGGTGGTATCGCTGGCCTGTCTGGCAATCGGGCTGTTGGTTGGGCTGTTTCCGCGTCTGCTCACCGGCCCCATTGAAGTCACTAACGCCCTGCCGCCAGTGATTGCCGGGCTGCTGGTTGCTGCGGTAAACGGCCCGACGGCAACGGGTGCGGCGATTGCCGTCATTGCCGTCAGTTGGGCACCGCTTGCAGCCCACACGGCGGCACTGGTGGCTGAAATCAATGCGCGCCCTTATATTCGCATGCTGCCGATTCTCGGCGTCGGCCCGATACGGCGCAGCCTGTTCTATATTCTTCCAGCGCTGCTTGGCCCGCTTTTCCGTCATGCGATGCTAAAACTGCCAGGCATCGCGCTGGCGCTGGCATCGCTCGGCTTTTTAGGTCTGGGCGCCTCCCCGCCGACACCAGAATGGGGACGTGTGCTGGCAGAAGGAATGCCGTATATCGAACGTGCCTTCTGGGGCGTGCTGGCACCGGCGGCCGCACTCGGCGTATTGTCGATACTGGCCGTGAGCGCGGCGAATCTCTCCGGTCGCCACAAGCACTAATCTATCGAGGGAGACCGCCTAAGCGCTGGCTTATCTTCACGCTTACCGCTCCGCCAGATTTCACGATGGCGGGACTGTGCATGTTCAGTTACGCTGTGAGCTAACTTCTGCCTAAGTACAGAATTTAAAGGAGAGAATATGCATAACAGCGGATCCCACGTCAGTCTTACCGTCACGCAGACTCTGGATAAACTGGAAGCACTGTATGATGACGCCGTCTCAGCGCTGCGCGACGCCATCGGGGACTTCATCAATGATGGCACCCTGCCCGATGCCAACGCGCGCGCGGCGGGATTATTTTCCTACCCGGCCTTGCGCGTCAGTTGGAGCGGCAATTCGACCGGCCATCCCCGCCATCGCGCCTATGGGCGTTTTACCCATCCCGGCAGCTACTCCACCACCGTGACCCGTCCGGCATTCCTGCGTGCTTATCTGGCAGAACAGTTGGCGCTGCTGGAGGGGGATTATGATGTCACCATCGAGGTCAGCCCATCTCAGCAGGAAATCCCGTTCCCCTACGTACTCGACGGTTCCGACCTGATTCTTGACCGTTCCATGAGCGCCGGCATCGCCAAGCATTTCCCCACCACGGAACTGTCACAGATTGGGGACGAGACGGCAGATGGTCTGTTCCACACGACTACCACGTCGCCGCTGTCGCACTTCGACGCGCTGCGCACCGATTTCTCACTGGCACGCCTTCGTCACTATACCGGCACGCCGGTGGAACATATTCAGCCATTCATCCTTTTCACCAACTACACGCGCTATGTCGATGAGTTTGTGCGCTGGGCGTGTGCGCAGATTGCCGATCCCAATAGCCCGTATGAGGCGCTATCCTGCGCAGGCGGCATCTACATCACGGCCGACACGCCTAACCCCGAGCAAACGGTGTCCGATCTGGCATGGAAGAACCACCAGATGCCCGCCTATCATCTGATTCCTCGTCAGGGGAAAGGGATTACGATGGTCAATATTGGTGTCGGGCCATCCAATGCCAAAACCATCTGCGATCACCTCGCCGTCATGCGTCCACATGCCTGGCTGATGATCGGCCACTGCGGTGGCCTGCGCGAAAGCCAGTCCATCGGCGATTATGTGCTGGCGCACGCTTACCTGCGTGACGATCACGTACTGGACGCGGTGTTACCGCCTGACATCCCGATTCCCAGCATCGCTGAAGTGCAGCGCGCGCTGTACGACGCCACCAAGATGGTCAGCGGCATGCCGGGAGAAGAGGTTAAACAGCGCCTGCGTACCGGCACGGTGGTGACCACCGATGACCGCAACTGGGAATTACGCTACGCCGCCTCCGCCCTGCGCTTTAACCTCAGCCGAGCCGTCGCAGTAGATATGGAAAGTGCGACGATTGCCGCCCAGGGTTACCGCTTCCGTGTCCCTTACGGCACGCTGCTATGCGTGTCGGATAAGCCGCTGCACGGTGAAATCAAACTGCCGGGACAGGCAAACCGTTTCTATGAAGGGGCGATTTCGGAGCATTTGCAGATTGGCATCTGCGCCATCGATCTGCTGCGGGCGGAAAGCGACAAGCTGCACTCACGCAAACTACGCACCTTTAACGAACCGCCGTTCCGCTAACTATCTTATTCCAGCGGCTACATTCCGTAGCCGCTGGCACCATCCACAGCATTATTGTGTTAATTAATTTCAGGATGCTGTTCAGTCAGCCGTTTCCTTTTCTTCTCCAGCTCAGCAATTTGCTCATCAATCTCTTCTATTTTCTGTTCAATATTGTCGTACTGTTCCTGCAGCAGCTCTTTGGCTTCCGTCCGATCCGACGCCGCTGGCGTTGCGCCTTTCAGAGGCTGGTTAGCCGTTTCACGCATCGACATCCCGGTAATTAAGCCGATCAGACCAATCACCATCAGGTAATACGCCGGCATATACAGATTGCCGGTCGACTCCACCAGCCACGCCGCCGCCGTTGGCGTAAAGCCCGCAACCAGTACGGAAACGTTAAATGACGTCGCCAGCGCGCTATAACGGATATGTGTGGGGAACAGTGCGGGAAGCGTTGACGCCATCACCCCCGTGAAGGCATTCAGCAATACTGCCAACATCAGCAATCCACAGAAAATCAGCCCAATCACATCGCTGTTAATCAAGATAAAGCTGGGCACAGATAGCAACAGCAGCCCAATACTGCCGCAAATAATAAACGGTTTACGTCCGTAACGGTCGCTCATCAGTCCCATCACCGGCTGCACAAACAGCATCCCGATCATGACGGCGATAATAATCATCACCCCATGATCTTCCGAGTAATTCAGGCTGTGTGAAAGGTAACTCGGCATATAGGTCAGCAGCATGTAATAGGTGACATTGGTGGTAATCACCATCCCGATACAGATCAACAAACCTTTCCATTGTTTGGTCACAATTTCACGCAGGGAGATCTTCGGCGGGGATTGGATGCTGTCTTTTGATTCTTTATCAATCTTGTCAACGTGCTGTTGGAACGTCGGCGTTTCTTCCAGCGCATGGCGCAAGTAAATTCCAATTAATCCAAGCGGCGCGGCAATAAAGAACGGAATACGCCATCCCCAGTCCAGAAAGCTTTCTTCTCCCACGATGGAAGAAATGAGCACCACGACACCTGCCCCCATTACGAACCCGGCAATAGAGCCGAAATCCAGCCAGCTCCCTAAAAACCCGCGACGTCTGTCCGGGGAATATTCGGCAACAAAAATCGCCGCGCCGGTATATTCTCCGCCGACGGAGAATCCCTGCGCCAGTTTCGCCAACAGCAGTAATATCGGTGCCCAGATACCGATCGATTCATAAGAAGGAATCAAACCGATACAGAATGTGCTCACCGACATGATAATAATAGTGATCGACAAGACTTTCTGGCGGCCAAATTTATCCCCCATCGCCCCAAAGAATAGCCCGCCGAGTGGCCGCACCAAAAAGGGAACCGAGAACGTTGCCAACGCGGCAATCATTTGTACGCCGGGGTCAGCGCCGGGGAAAAAGACCTGTCCAAGTGCATACGCCACAAAACCATATACGCCAAAATCAAACCATTCCATCGCATTACCCAATGCGGCAGCGGTAATGGCTTTTTTAAGTCGGGCATTATCAATAATGGTAATGTCCTGAATTTTCATCGGTTCGACTTTTTTCTTTTTTAATCTCATCCTTTTTTCCTTTGCTTAAAAAGCGACCCTTTATTAAAAATAAAATGCTCTCTTTTATGCACAGGGAACCACCCGACTGCGCGCTGAAAAATGAACAGTTTATTGGCCGCAATATTCATTACACGTTGATACTGCTGGATGAAGTATAGAAGAATTTGGACAAAAGCTCGGATTCAGGCACCGCATGCGGAAATAACGCACAGGAATATAATCAAAGGAAAATAACGGTAAATAGTTATGACAACATCATCACATTAATGTCAGTGGGGTATTTTTACTTATGTGAAGCAATCATTTTCGGGTTGCGGTTAAAATAGCGCGTAAATGCCAGACTGAAATTAGCCGGGTGTCGATAGCCAACTTGCCAGGCCGTCTGTGCCACCTGAAATCCCTGTTCCAGAAGCTGATGTGCCCGCTCCATCCTCATCCGCAATAGCATCTGCCCCGGCGTGGTTGCAAAGCTGCGATGGAACCCACGTTTGAGTCTGGATTCACTCATCCCCGCCTGAGTCGCAATGCAGGCCAGTGTCAGCGGTTCAGCCAGATGCTCACGCATCCAACAGCATACCTGCTCCAATTGCTGCCGTTCCTGTGGATGAATGGCACCGTGCCGCGCCTCCGGTTGCAGAAGGTGCCGATACTGCTACAACAGGCTTAAGGCGTGGATATGGCGATTCAGCGGATCGGCGTCGCCACACAGCGCATTGACATGAACCTGACTGGCCGAAGAAATAGAGGTAAATGCGCGCTGCTGCACCCCATCACTACAGAACCACTGTTCCGCACAGTCCGCGCCAAAATAACGATCCGCCGCCGTTTTCCCCACCAGCAGTCGTAGCTGATCAACCGATTGCTGCGCCTGATAATGACGCTCGCCCACACTGGCGGCACCAAACGTCGTGATGGTGACATGCTGCTGACGAAACCAGACCTGCAAACCACTGCTATCGCAATAGGCAGATTCCCCTGCCAGCGCAAACGTCATGACGAGCATCGGTTGCGAATGCGGGTTCTGCCTTTCTTCCACCAAATCGCGGCACGGGCGATATTGCGAACGAGCCAGCAACAGATCCGTGTCGATACCGCTGAAATCCGACCAGCATTCGCCGATAACGCCCGGCAATGTTCGACGCGAATCAGAACGATTCACCTCACCCACACAACATCGATCGCCTGATGATAGTCCCTCTCGCCCCTGCTGCTGCCTTTGCGCCATCTTCCCCCCGCCGTTTCGCATATGAAAAACGCCGCCTCGCATAACAATGAACATAATAACTATTCTCATTTATAGATAGCATATTCCCTATCGACTGACCATCAATGAGACAGACCACTTATGAATCCATTAGAGACATTATGGCGGCTTGCCGCAAGCAGCGTGCAAGCCGATGCTTTACATTTGGCGCTGGAGCAGCAGATTTTTGACCGACTGGAGGCGATCACCACGCCGGAACAGTTGGCGGCAGAATTGGGCTGGCAGCCAGAGAAAGCCGGTTTTCTGCTTGAGATTCTGTGGAGTATGCAATTTTTGACGCGCCATCACGACGGCTATCGCACCGCCCCAGCCTGCGCCGCCGTACTCTGCCGCAGCCGTTCGCGGTTTCTGGGCGATGCCTGGCGCTTTCGCCTCACTAGCCTCCGCCAGTTTGGTCAGGGGCTTGGTGACGGCATGCGTCAGCCGCTGCCAGCACAGTTAAGCGAGTTACCACGTGACGCAGCATGGGCTAATGCGGCAGAGCAACAGATCGCTCAGGAGCAACGTTCGATAACGGCAGACCTTGCCGATAATCTGCTCTCCAGCCTGCCAGATTTCCCACACATCAGACACGTTCTCGATCTGGGCGGTGGCCCCGGTTGGGTGGCGATTACGCTGGCGCTGCGCCACGCGCAGATCTCCGGCACGGTCTATGACCTGCCGCAAACCGCCGCCGTGGCGCAGCGCAATATCGATGCCGCCGGATTGTCAACAAGGCTGTCGGCACACAGCGGCGCGTTTCCTGCCGAAAAATACGATCTGATTTGGAGTTCTTCTTTCCTGCATTTTGTCGAGGATATTCCCACCATGCTGGTTACGCTCCACAACGCACTAACGTCAGAAGGCACACTGGTGCTGGCACAAGCAGAAATCGCGGAAGAAGCCGATGCCGCCGCACCGGTTCTGCCGTTCTATCTGCCGATGCAAATGAGCGGACGCCACGTCACGCGAGAAGGTCAACTGACGCAGTGGCTACTGTCTGCTGGTTTTACCTCTGTCGAAACCCGACGCCATCAGGCATTTCCCATGGCGCCGTTAAATGTGTTGATCGCCCGTAAAAGTCACTAAGTCGTCTCGAAAAAAGTCGTGTCGGAAACCGGATAGAAAAAGCCAGTCAGTGAGGGCTGACTGGCTTTCGGGATGAACCTAATAGGAGGGTGCTGCGTGTTTCCGTCTCGTTTTTCACTCTACCGCATATTCCTTCATTTTATTTTCATCAGGCATCGTACCACTGAGCTTTTTGAGCACGTCCTTCGCTTCCTTCAATACACGGGCACATTGCTCGCGCGTGATGGTAAGCGGTGGCTCTATCCTGACCGATTTGGCATTGTTTAACGTCCCCGCGACCAGAACATTACGCTGGAACAGTTCCTTCGCGAAAGCATACCCGATCTCGTTTTTCCTGAACTCGATAGCCTGCAACAGCCCCATTCCTCGCGCCTCGATAATCAATTGAGGATACTCGGCCGCCAACTGCTGTAAGCCCCGTAACAAAAACTCCCCTTGTATCGCCGCCTGTTCCGGCAGATTTTTCGTCAGCAACTCATTGACGGTCGCCAGCGCCGCCGCGCAGGCTAGCGGGTTACCGCCGAACGTGGTGGTATGCAGGAACGGGTTTTCAAACAGCACGGAGAATACCTCCTCCGTCGCCACCGTGGCGCCAATCGGCATCACGCCACCGCCCAGCGCTTTCGCCAGACACAAAATGTCGGGCTGCACGCCGTAGTGTTCACAGGCGAACATCTTGCCCGTACGTCCCATGCCAGTTTGTACCTCATCCAGAATCAGCAATGCCCCAACCTCATCGCACAATGCTCTGACCGCAGGCAAGTAATTTTCCGGTGGCACAATCACGCCGCCTTCTCCCTGAATGGGTTCAAGAATGATGGCAGCAACGTCATCGCCGGTCTTCTGGCATTGCTGAACCTTCTTACGCATGGCGCTGATATCGCCAAAAGGAACATGATGAAAACCGGGTAACAGCGGCATGAAAGGACGACGAAACGCAGGCTTGGCGGTGGCGGAAAGTGCCCCTAGCGACTTCCCGTGAAACGCGCCAGTCGCGGCGATAAAGGTATATTTGCCGCGCGGCGACTGATACGCTTTCGCCAGCTTCAACGCCGCTTCAACCGATTCCGTTCCGCTATTGCAGAAGAAGCTGTATTTCAGGTTACCCGGCGTCAGCGCCGCCAGGGTTTTTGCCAACAGCCCCCGCAGCGGATCGAGCAACTCCTGGCTGTGCAACGGTTGTCTGGCGAGCTGGCGTTCAACGGCGGCAATAACGTTAGGGTTGCGATGCCCGACGTTAAAAATGCCGTAACCGCCGAGGCAGTCCAGATATTCATTCCCTTGGGTATCAATCAGCGTATTTGGGCCACTGGCGCGCCATTCGACTGCGCCGTAATCGCCGCCGGTAGTGACAGATTTTCTGTACTCCAGAAAACCTGGGTTGACGTATTCACGGAAACAACTCAAAACTTCTCGATTCAGTGCCGCCATGTCATCGTGGGATAGCGTGTCACTATGAATCCAATGCAGTGCCTGCTGAGTACACTCTAGCGGGGTAAGGTGGGCGTTTGATCTGGACAAAATGCGCTCCTTGAAAACGGACATCACGTGATGCCAATTTAATTAATGCACATAACACGCCAGTCGCCCGCCCCAAATCATAATAAAATACAAAAACGCGATCTAAACCAAAAATCCAGCATATAGTTTGAACTAATTTTTAATATTCGAAATTAATAACCAGTCAGAAGAGTGAATATCAGAGTGAAAGTGAGTGGAAAATCTCATGATGCCCCGCGCGTGCCCAGCGTGCCCTCTTTTGGGGCACGCCGAGGCTGGACAAACTCGCTATTTCAGCACCTGACGTCTTTTTCAAGACAAGCGGCTCCTGAGATGGAGTGCGTCATCTCAGTGACGGATCATGATATGGCGCACGATGGTGTAATCCTCCAGACCGTACATCGACATATCCTTGCCATAGCCCGACAACTTTTGCCCGCCGTGTGGCATTTCACTGACCAGCATGAAGTGGGTATTCACCCAGGTGCAGCCGTACTGTAGACAGGCGGCCAGACGGTGCGCCCGGCCAATATCACGCGTCCAGACTGACGAGGCCAACCCGTAGTGCGAGGCGTTCGCCCAACCAATGACCTGCGCTTCATCGTCGAACGGCGTAATCGAGATCACCGGGCCAAACACCTCTTTCTGTACGATTTCATCGTCCTGTTTCGCCCCCGCCAGTACCGTAGGCTGGAAGTAGAATCCCTGCCCTTTCACACGTTCGCCACCGGTCACTACCGTGATGTGTGGCAGCGCTTTGGCACGTTCAACAAAGCCGATAACGCGCTCAAGCTGCGGCTCGGTGATCAACGGCCCCAGCTCAGTGCTTTCATCATGCGGATCGCCCATTTTCAGCGTCGCTACCGCTTTACCTAATGCCTCCACAACCTCATCGTAGACTGCGCGCTGTACATACAACCGGCAGGCCGCGGTACAGTCTTGCCCCGCATTGTAGAAACCGAAGCTGCGGATTCCGTCAACGACCTGATCGATATTCGCATCGTCAAAGACAATCACTGGCGCTTTGCCGCCCAGCTCCATATGCGTTCGTTTTACGCTCGCGGCGGTATGCGACAGAATATGCGCACCGGTCGCAATTGAACCGGTCAGCGACACCATATTCACTTTCTCATGTCCTGTCAGCGCATCGCCGATATCCGCCCCGCGCCCAAACACGATATTCACCACGCCCGCAGGCAGGATCTCCGCCAGCAGATGGGCCAGATAGAAGGTAGTCAGTGGAGTTTGCTCCGCCGGTTTCAACACCACGCAGTTTCCTGCCGCCAGCGCGGGAGCCAGCTTCCACGACGCCATCATCAGCGGGTAGTTCCACGGGGCGATGGAGGCGACAACACCAACCGGATCGCGCCGGATCATGGAAGTATGTCCTTCGAGATACTCTCCCGCCGCCGAACCGCTCAGGCAGCGCGCCGCACCGGCAAAAAAACGAAACACATCGGCGACCGCGGGCACTTCATCATTCAGCGCCGCATGATAGGGTTTACCGCAGTTTAGCGATTCAAGTTTGGCAAATTCCTCAGCGTGTTCTTCAATGGCATCGGCAATCTGTAGCAGCAGCGTCGCACGCGTTTTCGGCGTAGTCTGTCCCCAGTGTGCAAAGGCGGACTCTGCGGCCAGAACCGCTGCATCAACCTGGTGCAGATCGGCCTGCGCAATGGCGGCAATTTGCTCTCCCGTCGCGGGATTGAATACTGGCAACGCTTCACCTTTCCCTGCTACCAGCTTGCCTTCTATCAGTAATTTGTTGTACATACATTTTCCTTACAGAGAGAAAATCGTCGTGTTTTTCACCACTATCTGCAAAATGTCTGTGCAAAAAACCTGCCACCTTATGTTTGATAGCCCATCGCTTCCCTGACAGGCGATATCCTGCTAAGGCCTATTGTCAGACGCTTTCTTCGTCTGCGTAGCAGCCTGTCGGGCCTCCTCCGCCAGCGCCTCAATTTCCTCTTCCGTCAGTTGATCTGACGCCTCATGCACTTTTGCCAGCCCTTCGCTGACCGTCACGTCTTTAGGATCGTCCTTCGTCGCCATCGTCATTCCTCTTAATCGAATAATACGTCAACAAAGATAAGTGTAGTCGACGGCGAAAATCCGCCAATCTGAAGAAGATTTAACTCTGCTTTCCGGTTCGTCATATGTGATAATAATTATCAATTACATTAAATTTATTATTCAGGGCCTTACCCCGTCGATATCAACGGACAGGATCGCTATGGATAGCGCCGTGGCAAGGGAAAGGGGTTCTGTTGCCGCAAAGGCGGCGGGAAGGTCACCTGACGGGGCGTTGGCATGTCAGAGTCTGAACTCAGAATGCTGTTCAACCACTATGCAGAACGGTTAGAACGCTATCTCAATCATAAACTGCGTGACCCTCAGGCAGCGGCAGATCTGGTGCAAGAGAGTTTTTTACGGTTGGCGCAACGGCTGGAACAGCAGGATGATGTAGACGATAAAAAAGCGTATCTCTATAAGACAGCAAATAATTTGCTGCTCGACCATGTCCGTCACCAGCAACGCTGGCAGATGGCGACGTCTGTTGACGACGTGGAAGCGACGCTGGAATACCTGCCAGATGCTGCGCCTCAGCTCGATCAAACGGCCATCGCTCAACAGGAGCTGGAACGTCTGGCGAACGTACTGGCAACGCTGCCAGAGCGCACGCAGCTGATATTTCATCTGCACCGGTTTGAACACATGACGCAGGCGCAAATTGCTGAGCAGTTGGAGGTTTCTCTCAGCACGGTTGAGAAACACCTTGCCATGACGCTGCATGCGATGATGACGAGCCGCTCCTCGTGAAAGCGATCATTATCATGAAAAGCATCGACCACCATGAAATAATCACAAATTATTTACGGGTTTATTGCCGTCAGACGTCTACCTATTTAGAGACCCTACACACTCCAGGCCTACAACATGAACGATTATCCCCCTGAAATCCATCAGCAGGCAGCACGCTGGGCCATACGTTTGGCCGAAGCGCCGCTGGACGATGAACAGGAACTGACCTTCCAGCACTGGCTGGCACAGGATCTGCGCCATCGCCACGCGTTGGAACAGGCTGGGAGGCTTTGGCATGGGCTCGGGTCGCTCAGCGCCGAGCAGCAGCAAGTGCTGCAACGACAACCACCGGCAACATTGCCCAGCCGACGCGTCAATCGCGCGACACAGTGGAAAATAGCCGCGTTATTGCTGCTGGGTTTCTGTATCGGCACAACATGGCTTTCCGACGGCATCCTCATGCTGCGCTCGGATTATCGTGCCGACCATCAGGTTAAACAGGTTACGCTACCGGATGGTAGTCAGGTCGATATGGATGCGGGTAGCGCCATTGCGCTCGCTTATACACCACAAGAGCGGCGCGTTACGCTGCTGCAAGGCTCCGCCTGGTTCACCGTCGCCCCAACAAACACACAGGAACAGCGGCCTTTTCTGGTTGATGCCGCCTCAGGCACCACACAGGCGCTGGGCACGCAGTTCATCGTGCAACATTCATCACAGACAACAACCGTTGGCGTGGTGGAACACAGCGTGCAGGTCACGGCAAGCGGAGAAACGCTGCGGCTTGATGAGCAGCAGGCGGCACGCTATACCGAACAGGGGATGATGCGACTCCCCGGCTGGAATAGCCGCGAGCGCGGCGACTGGCGACGTGGCCTGCTGATCTTTGATCAACAGCCGCTGGCCATCGTGATCGCCCGTATCAATCAGTATCGAACGGGTACGATCGTCATTCCCAATTCAACACTGCGCCAGCGTCAGGTCAGCGGCATTTTTTCACTGAACGAGCTGGATGGCGCGTTGCAAACCATCACCAGCGAACTGGGCGCCAAAACCGTTTCACTCCCCGGCGTCACCGTGCTGTACTGATTAAAGAATTCAATGAATGAAAGAAACTCGAGAAGCCATCAACAGCGATAGCACTAAATATGGGATTACTATTGATTATCGTAAATTCGATGATGTCCCCCTGATAGCAGGGTATCAGTTGATAGCTGCCGGGCTTCATATTTGCCAAGGATCTGCGGACGAACATGCAATCTTGGTATATTAATCAATGGAACAGGTCAACAATGAATGTTGATACTGACGCCCACTCCAAAAATCTTTATTCTTGCGTTGTTTATTAATGTGAAGGAATAAATAGAATTACCTGCTACTGAATACTGATAAGCAACTCATCCGCTGATTTATCAATGAGCCGCTTTGCATACTCTTCTTGGATCAGCAAATTTTCTGCTATCTGATAATATTTTTCTTTATTAGATTGTATATGTCGCAAAGAACAAATTAGCGTTTTTAACACAGTAGAGCCATAGTGTTCTTCAGCCTTACTAAGTGCGCGTTCAGGTATACTACCCCATTCGTCATACATCGCAATAATATCAAAGACATCCTTGCATTGACCCACTAAGCACCTATCCGCATTTGCGAGCAATTTTGTATAAAAACAAGTTTCTCTATCTATACAAGGAACGGGAAAAATATTACGGTCATCTGCAACTAACTCATAGTTGTCAAAGCTAACAATCTCAAGTTTAACTTTTGTATCTTGTTCATCGATAAACGTTCTAACCGCGTATCGGTCAAAAGTTATCTCTCTTGCATAACTGAATTCTTTTTTTACAAGCAACCCAAGAGACCCCGATGTAACTTGCTCCCTTACAGCTCGATATGAGTCCTTATTTGGGCATAAAAAATCAACATCAATGGATTCTCTGTACTCATTAATCTCAAGAGCAATCCGAGTGCCGCCACCAAAGAAAATCGAATTTGCAATAAAAAAATCGGTGTTGAAATTATCCAACACCGATCTGATTATCTTATGATGAGATATCTTATATTCAGTCACGCGATATTCACCCTCATGCAGCCATGAAAAGACCGTTACCATATAGTTCAGTAAGCTTTTCAATAAGAAGACGTTCGTTCTGGCCTATACGATTCTTATCGACAAATCTCCAACGCTCTTCATACATACGAAAAGCCAAATCAGCCGGAATTCTCTGAGTGTGGTAATCCCAAAGCACCCTATCCAATTCCGGATACTCGCTTCGAATAATTTCACCCATACAACCACCTGACTCAAAGTCGCATATAACACAATATACATGCAATTAGTATAGCGATTAATCATTTTTGGGCAAGTTCTACTTACATCGGTAGTCCCACCCTTGCCACGCCGCTCAGGCGTGGCGCTCTCTCATAAACGCCCTTTACGTTCACAAGGCCGCAACGCGCCGTAGAAAAAAATTTAAATATTTTTTTACGGGTTCTGTCTTCTCAGCCGTCTTCATATTTAGGTAATGATTTTTATTATCATTTTCATTAAGAAAAGAAAGGTTAATTATCCCTTTGTTTATTAATGCTTATTGGTAATTTAACGAATGGCAGACCAGGCGAAAAATGTTTAAAAAAGCACAACAGCAAGACAGCCGCTTGTTACAACTTAATCCACTTTCTCTTGCCGTCGGCATCGCGCTTTCGCTGCCTGGTACATTCCATTCTGTGCAAGCAGAGACCCACACTGCCAACGTTCAGGAAGCAACCCGCCAAAGTGTCACCTTTTCCATCAGCACACAACCGTTGAGCAGCGCGTTGCTCCGCTTTGCGGAACAGGCCGGGCTACAGGTCTTTTTTGCCGACGTCAAACTGGAAAATATGCAGGCCACTGCGCTTCAAGGGCGTTTCGCACCCGAGCAAGGGCTGCGCCAGTTGATCGGTGCTAACCCGATCGATTTCCAAATCGGCAGCAATGGCGTCATTACTCTGCGCCCTCGTTCAGTCAACGTCGATACGGTAAAAATAGATGACGTGATGACGGTACGGGCGTTTACCGTCGCTAATCCGGGTGACTGGATCTACGAACAACCGCGCGCCATCAGCGTCATCTCACGCGAGCAGATGGACAACCGCCCAGCCCGCCACGCTGCCGATATGCTGGAGCAGTCCGCTGGCGTTTACTCCAGCGTGAGCCAGCAGGATCCCGCCCTCTCGGTGAATATTCGTGGCATACAGGATTATGGCCGCGTCAATATGAACATTGACGGTATGCGGCAGAACTTCCAGAAAAGCGGTCACGGGCAACGTAACGGCCAAATGTATATTGATTCAGAACTGCTCTCTCACGCCACGATTGAGAAAGGTGCCACAAGCGGCATGGGCGGCGCAGGCGCGTTCGGAGGTATCGCCACGTTTAATACCGTCAGCGCCAGTGATTTTCTGGTGCCGGGTAAAGAACTGGGCGGAAAATTGCACGCCAGCACGGGCGACAATGGGACGCATTTTATCGGCAGCGGGATTCTCGCACTCGGTAACGAAAGCGGTGATATTTTAGTCGGAGCCAGCGAGCGCCATCTGGGCGACTACTGGCCGGGCAATAAAGGCAAAATCGGCGACATCCGCACCGCATCGGGAAGCGATGAGAACACGCTTCGCGCCAGCGATTCGCTGAAACATGGCAAAGTGACTGACTCAGGCCACACGATGCGCTCCCGGCTGGCTAAAGTAGGCTGGAATCTTCCCGCCAACCAACGTATTCAGTTCAGTTATTTGCAGACTCAGACAGACACGCCCAATCCCAGTATGTTAACGAACACCACGTTTCCCGAACTGGGTTGGAAAAAAAGCGGGTTTAGCGACGTCATGTCGCGTAGCAGCGCGCTGGATTATCACCTAAACCCGGACGATCGCGATTGGCTTGATTTTAGCGCCAAGATTTATTATGTGGATACGACTGACAAATCAGATACCTACAGTACCAGCGTCATCGATAATAGCTATTGGACGCGTAGCCGGATGCGTACTTACGGCGTGCAGGCACAGAATATCTCACGTTTCAGTTTACCGGCTCAGCATGAGCTGAGCGCCAACTACGGCATTGACGTTTTCTACGATAAGTCCAGCAGTGAGTCCACACGTGAATCCATGGCGGGCGTCACACCGGGTGGTAATCGTTCTCTGGCTAGCCTGTTTGCCAACCTGACCTATGGCTATGAGGATTTCCTTATGCTAGAAGGCGGCCTACGTTATGACCGCTATCGCCTGCGCGGAACAACGGGAATGGAGATCACCGAGTTCCCGTATACGGTCGATAACCCCTGCACGGCAAATCGACTAACACTCTGCCCGGTCGTCAGAAACACTCAGCTCTGGAAGGTGGATAGCGAAACCGGAAAGCTTTCTCCCACCGCCGCTATCGCCGTTAAACCCGGGATAACCTGGCTTGAGTTGTTCAGTAATTATGGGAAATCATGGCGCCCACCCGCGATTACAGAAACGTTGACCACTGGCAGCGCGCACTCCTCATCTACGCAATATCCCAACCCTTATTTGGCGCCGGAACGGTCAACTGCGTGGGAAACGGGGTTCAATATTAAGGCTAGCGAGCTGCTTACAGAATCCGATCGTCTGGTTGCCAAGGTGGCATATTTTGATACCAAGATAAGCAACTACATCAATATGGAAATCGGGCGAGTTAAACCCGGTGTCTACACTGGCGCAGGTTCCGGTAACGCAGCCTATGTCAATAATCTGGCAAAAACCCGTTTCCGCGGTATTGAATATCAATTGAATTACGATACAGGTCGATTTTATGCCGATCTGACCTACACCAGAATGATTGGCAAAAATGACTTTTGCTCAAACACGGCCTGGCTTGGTGGCGTCGTCATACGCGAAGGCGGTAGAAATAATTATTACGCCACTCCCTATGATGACGTGAACAACTACGTGCAATGCAATTACGGCACCGTTTTTAGCTCGTCTTCGTATATGCCGAGCGATCGGGGAAGTCTCACGATTGGCACCAGAGCATTCGATCGTAAATTAGATGCTGGCGCGGTGATTCGCTACAACCGAGGCTATCAGGATCGCTCGGCGGTGAATCAGACGGGAGGTACCGGCAATTTCTACGTCGCCGACTGGCCCAAATATACCCTACTCGATCTCTACGCCAGCTATCAAATCACGAATAATGTAAAGGTCAGCGGGGCGATAGAAAACGTCACTAATCGCGCTTACCTCGTTAGCTATGGCGATTCGATTTCATACACGTTGGGGAGAGGAAGAACCATCCAGGGCGGCGTTGAATATCGCTTTTAAGCATTCTTCGCAGGGACTGCCTGCGTGTGAATCAACCGCGAATCATCACGATGCGCGGTTTGTCAGAGGAGGCACAAAACGCCTCCGTTTATCAGATAGAGTATTAATGAGGAATAAAACATGAGTTTAAGTATTCAGTATGACACCGAGTTTTCCAGTTATTCTATCTCCCAGTATCTGACCGAGTGGTCCTCTTTGTTCGGCGATGCTAACCACACTAACGGCAACGTCACCGACAGCAACTCGGGAGGTTTCTACGGTGGTACCTCTTGGAATAACGGGACACAATACTCTCTGGTCAGCCCGAATAACGCCACCTCTGCCTTCGTTGCCGAAGGTAACCTGACCTATCAATTCTCTAACCACGTTCTGTATGGCCAACTGGATTCACTGACCTTCGGCGACGGTCTGAGCGGCGGCACCAGCACCGAATACGCCATTCAAGAACCTCAAGTCACCTTTAGCGGCCTGGATCTCTCCAGCATCGTGGATAGCGGCCGTGAAGGCGTGGTGCATCAGGTTGTCTACGGCCTGATGAGCGGACAAGTGCAGCCGCTGCTGGATGCGCTGACCAATGCGGGTATCGACATCAATGCGAGCCTGGATAGCCTGAGCTTCGCGACAGCAACGTCCGATGCCGCACTTTCTGCGGATACCGTGGTTGACGTCGTTGGCGTCGCCGAAACGACCGATCTGCTGGCGGCATAAGAAAACGGCTAAAAGATGACGCTTTTAGCCGTTTGAGTGAACACCGTCGCGGTACGGAGAGAGTAGAGATGCCCTGAATATTTCGCGTTACACGGATGCAGCGTGAAGTATAACGGGCACGGCACCGCGGCGGTCTATTGAGTGTAATAACCGTTAGCAAACCGCGTCAATAGCGGTACGGCTAACCGTTTTCCCCCTCTTCCACCTTGTGGGCACACCACGGTGAGAACGATGGCTCTTTATTGAAGAAGGAACCTCCCATGCCCGCATCCCATCCGGCTTCATCAGGCAGGGAAATTATCGACGCGCTGGCCGCCTACCGTCAGGGATTTTGGGGAATTGGCCTGTTCAGCGCCGTTATCAATCTGCTGATGCTGGCACCAGCGATTTATATGCTTCAGGTTTATGATCGCGTATTACCTTCCAGCAGCACCATGACGCTGGCCATGTTGACGATCATTATGCTGGGCCTGTTCTTACTGATGGGATTACTGGAATGGATACGCAGCGCCGTGGTGATCCGCCTCGGTACGCAGATGGACATGCGGCTGAATCAGCGTATCTACAATGCGGCGTTTGAAAGCAATCTCAGGAACGGCACGGCGGGTGCCGGACAAGCCTTAAACGATCTGACCGCCCTGCGCCAGTTCGCCACCGGAAATGCGCTGTTCGCTTTCTTTGATGCGCCGTGGTTTCCCGTTTATCTGCTGGTGATCTTCTTACTTCACCCCTGGCTGGGCGTGATGGCACTGGCGGGGGCGATCATACTGATTGTGCTGGCCTGGCTGAATCAAAAGCTCACTCGCGAACCACTCGCCTTAGCCGCACAAAACACCGTTCAGGCGACGCAACAGGCTAACGCTAACCTACGCAACGCCGATGCTATCGAAGCCATGGGCATGCTCCCCGCCATGCGAGAACGCTGGCTGACGCAGCATAAAGCGTTCCTCTATTATCAGAACGTAGCCAGCGAAAAAAGCGCCAATATTACCTCGCTGACGAAAAGTACCCGACTGGCGCTTCAATCGCTGATGCTGGGACTGGGCGCGCTGCTGGCCGTCAACGGGGATATCACGCCAGGCATGATGATCGCCGGATCCATTCTGGTGAGCCGCGTGCTCAGTCCGATCGATCAGATCATTGGCGTCTGGAAACAGTGGATGCAGGCGCGTCTTGCCTGGCAACGGGTCAATCTCCTGCTCGATACGCACCCGGCGCGTGCCGCTGGCATGGCGCTGCCAACACCAGAAGGTAAACTTCAGGTGGAACAGCTCAGCGCGAACGCGCCCAACACGCGTACCCCCATACTCGCCAATATCACGTTTGAACTGGCTCCCGGCGATGTGCTCGGCGTGCTGGGTCCTTCTGGTTCAGGTAAATCCACCCTCGCCCGTCTGCTGGTTGCCGCCATGCCCGCTCTCGGCGGCAAAGTCAGGCTGGACGGCGCAGATATGCACCAGTGGGACAAAGGTGATTTAGGTCGCTTCATCGGCTATCTGCCGCAGGATGTGCAGCTTTTCAGCGGGACGATTGCCGAAAACATCGCGCGTTTCACTCAGCCGGATGCAGAGAAGATCGTTGCCGCTGCCATCACAGCAGGCGTGCACGAGATGATTCTGCGACTGCCGCAAGGCTACGATACACCACTGGGCGAAGGCGGTGCCGGGCTGTCCGGTGGACAGAAGCAGCGGGTTGCCCTCGCCAGAGCCATTTACAACCAGCCACGCCTGATTGTGATGGACGAACCCAATGCCAGCCTGGACGACGACGGCGAGAAAGCCTTATTGGCCGCAATTGCCGCCCAACAGGAGGCCAAAAGCACGCAGGTGCTGATCACACATAAGCCCGCCCTACTGTCCTGCGCCACTAAGCTGTTAGTCCTGCGCGCAGGGCAGATTCAGTATTTCGGCGCAACGGAACAGGTACTGAAAGAGCTACAGCGCGCCAAGCCCGCCAATGCTTCTCTGACCAAACCGATGACGAAACCCACCAGCCCTAAACCTACATCGGTTAATACCGCTGACGCCGCAAATGCCTTTGCTCCAAAAGAGCCCGGTTCCGCCGGATTGAGCATGGTGTACAGCGCGCCGACGCCGCGTCGTGCCGCACCGGATAAATGAGGCTTAGCGCATTGATAACAAACGCCTGCCGTCAGAAAAGCATCATGGAAAGAAGAGGATAATCATGTCCGCGTTACGCGAAGTCACATCACAGCCGACAACTCCCGTCTATCCGGTGGCGGATAACGTTGCGGCGATGCCATTACATACCGATGCCGGGCGCTATTTGAAGCACGGCCTCTGGCTGGTGCTTATCGGCTTTGGTGGCCTGCTGCTGTGGGCAGGCATGGCGCCGTTGGATAAAGGCGTCGCCGTATCTGGTCGGGTCATTGTCGCAGACAACCGCAAAGCAGTGCAGCCCGTCAGTAGCGGACGCATCGCCTCGCTCAGTGTGCGAGATGGTGACCACGTGCAGGCCGGACAAATTCTTGCCACGCTGGATCAGACACCCGCTCAGGCGCAGCGCGACAATCTCGTCACCCAACTTCAGGAAGCGCACGCGGGCGAAGCACGCCTGCTGGCGGAACGTGACGATCTGAGTGCGATTCCCTTCCCAGCCGCCACAGAACCACACAGTACCGTCACGCAGCAGATCCAGATCGCCCAGCAGCAGCTTTTCATCAGCCGCCGCGCCGCACTGCAACAGGAACACGCGGCGATGCAGGCAGCCCTCATCGGGGCAAAGGCGCAGTCGCAGGGTTCACAGGCACTGCTGACTAGCAGCCAAACGCAATTTCAGATTATCAGCGAGCAGCTACGCGGGCTGCGTCCGCTGGCGCAGGAAGGCTATATCGCCCGTAACCGCCTGCTGGACGTCGAGCGGCAGGCTGCCCAGTTGGCAGGCGCAATTGCGCAGGAACGGAATAATCAGGTACAGCTTCAGCAGCAGGTCGTCGAACTGGAGCAAAAGATCCAACAGCGCCAGAACGAATATCAGAAAGAGGTACGCGCCCAGCTCGCCGATACCCAGCGTTCCATTCAGGATCTCACCCAGCGACTGAAAACAGCGGAGTATGAACTTCAGCACACGCATATTCGCGCGCCCGCCAGCGGTACAGTCGTCGGGCTGGCGCTGCATACCGAAGGCGGCGTGGTCAATAGTGGGCAGATGTTGATGGAGATTGTTCCTGATGGGCAACCGCTATTGATTGACGCGCAGTTGCCTATCGAGCTGGTAGACAGAGTCAATAACGGGTTGCCGGTCGAGTTGCTGTTTTCTGCGTTCAACCAAAGCACCACACCGCGTATTTCTGGTGTTGTCGCACTCATCGGTGCCGACCAACTCGTCGAGCAACAAACAGGAAAACCCTATTACGCCCTGCGTATTCACGTCGATGAACAGGGTAAGCAACAGCTCGCCGGGCTGGACGTGCGTCCCGGTATGCCGGTGCAAGCCTTTATTCGTACCGGTGAACGCTCCCTACTCAACTACCTGTTCAAACCGCTTTCCGATCGCCTGCATCTGGCACTGACCGAGGAGTAATCATGCTGCGCCTTTCATCCGTTTATCGCGCGGCGATCCGCTCCAGCTATGCCGTTTCCCTTGTTCTCACGCTGCTCTACAGCACACCGAGCCAGGCATTAGGATTAATGGAAGCCTGGCAACATGCATTAACGCACGACCCCGCCTTTCAGGCCGCTGTGCATGCGCGTAATGCCGATAGCGAAGAGAAAAACATCGGGCGCGCCGGGCTGTTGCCGAAAGTCACCTATGATTACAGCCAGTCCCGTAACGATTCCACAGTGACGACAGGTGGTCAGCAGTCAGAACGGGATTACACCAGTCGGGCTTCCAGCTTTTCTCTGCAACAACCGCTGATCGACTACGCAGCGTGGTCACGCTATCAGCAGGGTGAAGCCAGCGCCGTGCTGGCAGACGAACAGCTGCGCGATGCCAGCCAGCAGTTATTGGTACGTCTGTTCCAGGCTTACACCAACGTGCTATTTAGCCGCGAGCAGATTGCGCTGGTTCAGGCACAGCAGCGCGCTTATCGTGAGCAATATCAACTGAATCAACACCTCTTCCAACAGGGGGAAGGTACGCGCACCGATATGCTGGAAACCGAAGCGCGCGTCAATCTGACCGAAGCGCAGCTCATCGAAGCGCAGGACAATCTGGATATCAGCCTGCGTGAACTGGAAACGCTGCTGGGGATGCCCGTTGGTGTGGATCAGCTTGCGGCGCTAACGCCACGCTTTACGCCGCAGCCGCTTCAGCCCGCGGGCTATCAGCACTGGCAAACGCTGGCGCTGCGTCACAACGCGCAGCTACTGGCGCTTACTCAGTCGCTGGCCGTGGCGAAGTACGGCATTGAGCGTAACCGGGCGGGTCATCTGCCTCAGGTCACGCTGGTTGCCAGCACGCGTAATACGCAGTCAGACACCGAAAACAGCTACAACCAAAAATACGACACGCGATCGATTGGCATCCGCGTCAGCGTACCGATTTTTGCTGGCGGCGGCGTCTCTGCCGCGACGCGTCAGGCACAGGAGCGCTATCAGCAGACGGCGCGGGAGAAAGACGAACAGACGGCGACAATCCAGACGGAACTGCGCCGCCAGTTTAATTTGGTCACGAGCAGTCAGGCGAAAATCCGCGCCTATGAACTGGCGGAAAAGTCGGCGCTGGCGCTGGTTACCGCCACCCAAAAAAGCGTTCAGGGCGGAGAGCGCGTGAACCTTGACGTGCTGAACGCCGAGCAGCAGCTCTATGGTGCACGGCGCGATCTGACTGAAGCGCGTTATACCTGGCTGACGGCCTGGCTACAGTTGCGTTACTACGCCGGAACGCTGGACGAACAGACCTTGCGTCAATTAGCGACCTATTTCGTACACCGCTAACAACGCGAATTCAGAACACTATATAAGAGATAACACTGCTGTGCGGCTACATCCGGTTAGAAAGGAAAATAAGCCGCATCCAGATATTCTAAAATATTTATAAAGATTTTATATTAATAACTAATCACACTATAAAAGGTGTCTTGCTTCGCATACGATGTGAAAATAGCTGTAAATCTGTCAGCTATACTGACAGTGTAAATAGTGGTATCGCGACAGCCGTTTTTATTTTTCGGCTATTCTCCAGTGGCCTGACGTTGACTTCATTATCAAAAAGGGATTCATGTTGTCATTTTTAAACTAATCATTTAAAAACAATACAATAGGAGAAAATACCTCATTAGAGGTAGATAAGGTGACCTTAAAGTCTGTTTTTTTACAGTTATCGTTAACGAAAATAAGAAATAAAAGAAAACAAGATACAACAAAATAAGAACAATAATTTAATGGATTTTAAAAACACGCCATCATCCATTAACAACCCAGTCAAAGAATGCTTAAATCAATCATTAATAAATTAAAATTACACTTAAATAACTAAATAAATCAGAAAAACATAATTATTGCGAGCGAGATCTTTTATTTTCAGTAAAGCAGGCAAAGATAAAATTTAATAGATTTAGATCAAGAAAATAAATAACAACCCGTCCATATAGTACCCACAGTAACAACTCACTTATTTTAATTCTAACTAATTAGTTCATTATATTTTTGCAATGGGGCTACTATGGACTTCATCATTCAATTAGTCATTGTCCTGATCTGCCTTTTTTACGGGGCAAGAAAAGGCGGGATCGCGCTGGGTTTATTAGGCGGGATTGGGCTTGTTATTCTGGTCTTTATTTTTAAACTGCAACCGGGTAAACCTCCCGTTGACGTCATGCTGGTCATCATTGCCGTGGTGGCCGCGTCGGCAACGCTTCAGGCATCGGGTGGGCTGGATGTCATGCTACAAATCGCGGAGCGTATGCTGCGGCGTAACCCGAAATACGTTTCGATTATCGCACCGTTCGTCACCTGTATTCTGACGATCCTGTGTGGTACCGGCCACGTGGTGTATACCATCCTGCCAATTATTTATGATGTCGCCATCAAGAATAATATCCGCCCAGAAAGGCCGATGGCTGCCAGTTCCATCGGTGCCCAGATGGGGATTATCGCCAGCCCAGTCTCTGTTGCGGTGGTGTCGCTGGTTGCCATGCTGGCGAATTTCACTTTCCAGGGCAAACATCTGGGATTCCTCGACCTGCTGTCTATTACCATCCCTTCTACCCTGCTGGGTATTCTGGCGATCGGGATTTTCAGCTGGTTCCGCGGTAAAGAGCTGGACAAGGATGAAGATTTCCAGAAATTCATCGCCGATCCTGAAAACAAGCAATATGTGTATGGTGATACCGCCACCCTGCTGGACAGAAAACTGCCACGCAGTAACTGGATCGCCATGTGGATCTTTCTGGCAACCATCGCGGCAGTAGCAATTTTGGGTGCCGTTGAAGGGCTACGTCCAGCCTTTGCCGGTAAGCCGCTGTCGATGGTGCTGGTGATTCAGATGTTTATGCTGCTGTCTGGCGCCATCATCATTATTGCGACCAAAACCAATCCGTCATCGATTTCGAAGAATGAAGTGTTCCGTTCAGGGATGATCGCTATCGTCGCGGTATACGGTATCGCCTGGATGGCGGAAACCATGTTTGGCGCACATCTGGAAGAGATAAAGGGTACGCTGGGTTCATTGGTGAAAGTGTATCCCTGGGCTTACGCGATTATCCTGCTGATTGTCTCGAAGTTCGTAAACTCGCAGGCGGCAGCGCTGGCAGCGATTGTTCCGGTAGCGCTGGCTATCGGGGTGGATCCCGCATACATCGTGGCATCCGCACCCGCCTGTTATGGTTACTACATTCTGCCAACCTACCCAAGCGATCTGGCTGCTATCCAGTTTGACCGCTCCGGCACCACCAAGATTGGCCGTTTCGTTATCAACCACAGCTTCATCCTGCCGGGACTCATTGGCGTAACCACCTCCTGTATCTTTGGCTGGGTGTTCGCCGCCATGTACGGCTTCCTGTAATCAGCCGAAAAGCCGCTCAGCAATGAGTAATGCCGATCGTTTAAGAATCGAGATACCGGGGGCTACCACGGTGCGAGGTATCCCTGCGGGAACCTCATCACCGTGTTTCCCCCTAAATCCACGCTTAAGTGAACAGTATTACTCAGCAATGAGCGGCTTTCATGCGATAGTCGCGCCACCCTGCTAGCAGCCGCTGGCAGGGTGTTTTCATTTCTGTTGCCAGATGCGCACGCAGGCCTGTGCCAGCGCGCGTGTTGGATCGATACTGATGTCACGCCAGCGTGACGATACCGCCTCCAGCGCCGGAGGCACTTCCGTACAGGCCAGCACCAGACGCTCTGCTCCTCGTTCCACCAACTGTTCAGCAAGCTGATCCAGTAAGCGTCCACCCTGTCGTAGCTCGCCACGTTTTACCGCATAGCACCCTGGAACAAACAGCGTCGTCATCTCCTGCTCATTCGGCACCACGGTTTCAGCCTCTAACTGCGCGGCAAAACGCTGCTGATACCACCCGGCGTTGAGCGTCCCGTGTGTCGCTATCAGACCAATCTTGTGCGGTGCATCCTTCACTGCCGCAGACTGTGCAATGGCGTGCAGCGTGGTGTCGGCAATATGCACCAGCGGCGCATGACTTGCCTCAGCCAGCGCGTCAAACCAGTGATGCGCCGTATTGCACGGCACCACGATATGGCTGACTGATAGACAATTAAGCTGCCGGATAGCATGCAACAGCGTCGGCAACGGTGATTCACCCGTTCCTGCCAGCGCCTGTTGACGATCGGGAATCTGCGGCACATTCCAGACCACCACTGGCACATGATCCTGATCGCGGCTGGCAGGCGTTTCTTCAATGATTTTATGCAGCAGATCGACCGTTGCCAGCGGCCCCATGCCACCCAGAACGCCAATCAGCGGTGTACTCATTGTGCCGCCGTCTGTTCGAACAGTTGACGGTAACCAAACAGCCCCGCCGAACCACCGGTATGAATGAAGACGATATTTTCATCAGCGCGAAAATGTCCCTGACGAATCAGGTCAATCAGCCCCGCCATACCTTTGCCGGAATAGACCGGATCGAGCAAAATCCCTTCCAGTTGCGCCAGTAGTCTGAGCGCTTCCAGCGTGCCTTCGGTTGGAATACCGTAGCCTTTGCCGACATAATCGCTGTTCACCTGCACCGCACTGCGCGCCAGCTCACCCGGAATCCCCAACAGCTGCGAGGTGCGTTGTGCCAGCGCGTAAACATTCTCTTCCTGCTTCTCTTTTGGCGCTCTGACGCTGATGCCTAATAGGGGAATCTGGCTGTGCGTCGCCGCCAGTCCGGTAACCAACCCCGCCTGTGTTCCCGTGCTGCCTGTCGCATGAATGATATGATCGATGCGCAGGCGCTGCTGGCTGGACTGAAACAGCAATTCTTCTGCGCAGGCGACATAGCCCAGTGCACCTACCGGACTGGAGCCACCACCGGGGATAACATAAGGTTTAAACCCTTCTTTACGCAGCGACGCCGCCAGCGTTTCCATCGCCTGCTGCATGTCTGTACCGGCAGGCAGGTGATCGACTATTTCACCACCAAGCAGGTTATCCAGCAGCACGTTACCGGAGCGCTGATAATCTTCGCCGTAATCTTCCACACGCTTTTCCAGCAGCACTTTGGTTTTTAGCCCCAGCTTTGTCGCCGCCGCGATGGTTTGCCGAACATGGTTAGACTGTGTCGCCCCCTGCGTGATGATGACATCCGCCCCTTGCTGCTGCGCATCGGCAAGCAGGAATTCCAGCTTGCGGGTTTTATTACCGCCCGTCGCCAGCCCTGTAGCATCGTCGCGCTTGATATAGATTGTCGGCCCCCCCAGATAGGCAGACAGGTTCGGCAACGCCTCCAACGGCGTCGGAAAATGCCCCAGTGACAAACGGGGGAATCGGGCAAGGTGCATAATAATCTCCTGAAATACGAATGGCAGGTTGAGATGACGACGTGCGGCTTTCATCAACGCGATATAAAGGCGTGATTTCAACGTATTTAGCCGAGTGCGCCAAATATACTTCCCTCATTGGGATAAATAAAATCAGTTAAATAAATTAAAAAATAATTAATTCAGCGGATCAGGCGACGTTATTCTGTAAATAAGAAAGTTGCCCCCAGCTGACATCATCGACAAAAATGCCGTTCTCCAGCCGCTGACGATAGGTTTGTTTTTCTTTATCGCCCGGCAGTAATAACGTATCGTCATCACGGGATTGGCGCACCCATTCTAATAACGCGGGGATTTCCTGCTGATAGGTTGCTGCTCCGCCTAATTTCTGCGGATCGATTAGAATAGACAGCATACTGTTAATAATCTGCTTACCTTCGCCTTTCGCCGTGCGTTCGGTTTTACCACCAGTTAGCGCCGCGCCCAGCAGAGAACAGACGAGCGAGAGCCCTGACCCTTTATGTTCACCAAATGGCAGCAGAGCCCCCAGAGGTTGCTCCATCAACCAACGTGGATCCACCGTCGGGTTACCTTCGTTATCAACGATACAGCCGGGCGCTACCGATTTGCCCTCGTTCCACGCGATACGGGCCTTGTTACCCGCAATGACGCTGGTGGCAAAATCCAGAATCACCGGGTCGTCATGCTCAACCGGAATGCCGGCACAGAACGGATTTGTCCCAAAACGCGCCTGCTGTCCCTGCCACGGCAGCACCACCGGTTTGGTATACACGTTGGCAAAATGCAGTGACACCAGCCCCACCTCCGCGGCCTGTTCCGCCCATGCACCGATGCGCCCCAGATGGTGAGCATTCGCTAAACTAACTACTGCCAAACCATGTGTTTTTGCGCGCGCAATGCCTTCTGCCACAGCCTGTTTTGCCACCACCTGCCCGAAACCCTGCTGGCCGTCAAACGAGATCAGTGGGCCGAAATCCAGCGTTTTCTCCGCCTGCGCATGAGGCGACAATCCGCCCTCTCGAATCGCCTCGAGATAGCGCGGCAGCATGCTTACGCCGTGGGAGTCATGTCCTTTCAGGCTGGATTCGACGAGGTTGTCCGCCACAATTGCTGCAACTGACGCGTCCACGTCATTGTCCGTCAACCGGTTGCGTAAATAATCGCGTAAATAATGATGCGTAAAAACAGGCATAAGTTTTCTCTATATTAGATCACCATTTTTATTGACTTTCACTATAACGTGGTGGTTTTTATTCATAACTGAAAAATAAGACTATCTATAGTCGATATTTAGCTAAAGCCGTTATTTACTTGATTTCTCGCATTCACCGCCATTTAAATCACATTCATTCTAAGTTATTCCAAAAAACACTTTATCCATGACGTTACAAGAAAATAGGATTCCTCCGTCACCCAATTATTCGTGACGCGTTATTTACTGAAATAATAATTTTCCATTTCTCTTGTTTTATCGCCAGCCCCTATTATTCATTCATAATGAGACAACGATAATGAATCACATAATACCCGCAAAAAAATCGACGCGTTTCGCGCGTCTTGCCGTCATGATTGGCCTGACCTTAACGGCATTTGGTGCCAGTGCGGAAGGCAGCATCAGCATTGCGCAGCAGTTTGGCATTGGTTACCTGATTCTGGATGTCGTGCGCGACCAAAATCTGATAGAGAAGCACGGTAAGCAGCAGGGTCTGGATATCAAGGTAGACTGGCGCACGCTTTCGGGGGCGACGGCTATGAACGAAGCGCTGCTGTCTGGTGCATTGGATGTCGCTTCCGCTGGCGTTCCGCCGATGTTGACCGTATGGGATCGCACTCAGGGGCGTCAGAATGTGAAAGCCATCGCCTCACTCGGTTCCATGCCCAACTATTTACTTAGCAATAACCCGGCGGTGAAAACCATTCGCGACCTGAGCGATAAAGACCGTATCGCCGTGCCTGCCGCAGGCGTCGGCTTCCAGTCGCGCACGCTGCAAATCGAAACCGCGAAGCTCTACGGCGCGGGGGACTTCAAGCGCTTCGACAAGATTTCCATCAGCCTGCCCCATCCCGATGCCAGCGCGGCACTGATCGCCGGCGGTTCTGAAATCAACGCACACTTCTCCAGCCCGCCTTTCCAATATCAGGCGTTAGAACATGCCAATGTGCACAAAATTCTGAGCTCTTATGATGTGTTAGGCGGTCAGGCAACGTTCAACGTGCTTTATACCACGCAGAAATTCCATGATGAGAATCCGAAAACCTACCGCGCCTTCTATGAAGCCCTGAAAGAAGCCTCGCAGATCATCAAAGCAGATAAAGCCGCAGCGGCTGAAACCTATATTCGGGTCGAGAAATCGAAACTGGATCCTGAACTGGTGAAACGCATCGTCGCCGATCCCGAGATCGATTTCACGATCACTCCAGAGCGCACTTATGTTTATGCCGAGAAACTGCAACAGCTTGGCGTGCTGAAAAACAAAGCCACCTCCTGGAAAGACTATTTCTTTGCTGAAATCTACGAACAGCCGGGCAGCTAAGCTAAGCGGCCAGAATCAGGCTTATTCGACGATACCCCTCGTCGCTATGCAGGAGAACAAGCATGACACACCACTCCCCGGATACGGTCACCCAGCCGCTGTTACAGGTTGATAGCGTCGGGCTGGAATACCGAACGCGGCGCAGTCTGGTACGCGCCACCCATGATGTAAGTTTTGACGTCTTTCCCGCCGAACGCTTTGTGCTATTAGGGCCTTCCGGCTGCGGGAAATCCAGCCTGCTCAAATCGATTGGTGGCTTTCTTTCACCAGTAGACGGCGAAATCCGCCTTGACGGCCAACCCGTCACGCGTCCAGGCCCGGATCGCATCATGGTGTTTCAGGAATTTGACCAGCTACCACCGTGGAAAACCGTGCTGGAAAATACGCTGTTCCCGCTGGTGGCCAGCCGCCAGGCAACACGTGCCGAGGCAGAAGAACGCGCCCGCTATTTTCTCAATAAGGTTGGACTGGCGAAATTTGCCGATGCGTATCCGCATACCTTATCCGGCGGGATGAAGCAGCGTGTCGCCATCGCGCGGGCGCTCACCATGCAGCCGAAAGTGTTGCTGATGGATGAGCCGTTCGCCGCGCTGGATGCGCTAACCCGCCGCAAAATGCAGGAAGAACTGCTGGCGCTGTGGGAAGAGGTACGCTTCACACTGTTGTTCGTTACCCACTCAATTGAGGAAGCGCTCATCGTCGGCAGCCGGGTTTTGCTGCTCTCGCCGCATCCCGGCCGCGTACGTGCGGAAATCAACTGTCACCAGTTTGCACTGAGCGATCAGGGCAGTGAAGCCTTTCAAACCACCGCACAGCGTATCCACCATCTTCTTTTTCCAACCGATGTCGCTGCACCTTCATCCGTCACCTCCACACAAGGTAAACTTTATGAGCATCCTGCCCCCCGTGCGGCCCGAGTATCAGCGTGAACTGGCGCCGCTGAAAGATTTTACCCTCACCCAACCTCTGCCGCTGACGACGCGCCTGTGGAATCAGACCTGGCTGCGCAAGCTGGTGCTACTGGCTGGGCTGCTTATCCTGTGGGAGTTCGCCGCGCGCTGGCAAAACAATGACCTGATGCTGCCGAGCTTCCTGCAAACCTTTCAGGCTTTTCGCGACGATCTCGCCAGCGGTGAACTGCCGCAGAAAATGGTGATTTCACTCGGTACGCTGTTGAAAGGCTATGTCATCGGTAGCCTGCTGGCCTTGGCGCTCAGCGCATTGGCGGTTTCCACGCGTTTTGGGCGCGACCTCTTAGGCACATTAACGTCCATGTTCAACCCGCTGCCCGCGATTGCGTTATTGCCGCTGGCGCTGCTGTGGTTTGGTCTGGGAGAGAAGAGTCTGGTATTTGTTCTCATTCACTCCGTGATGTGGCCGATGGCGCTGAACACCTACTCCGGCTTTCTCGGCGTCTCGGAAACACTGCGTATGGCAGGCCGCAACTACGGCCTGACCGGCTTTCGCTACATCAACGCCATTCTGATTCCTGCCGCGCTGCCGTCGATTATCTCCGGCCTGAAAATCGGCTGGGCCTTTGCCTGGCGAACCCTGATTGCCGCCGAACTGGTATTCGGCGCATCCAGCGGTAATGGTGGTTTGGGGTGGTACATTTTCCAGAACCGTAACGAACTTTATACCGATCGCGTTTTCGCCGGGTTGGCTTCCGTCATCATCATCGGGCTGCTGGTCGAAGGACTGGTGTTTTCCACTATCGAACGCGTCACGGTGAAACGCTGGGGAATGCAGCGCTAGACCTCATTCTGGTTATGCAGAATTTGCCCATTCATAGCCAGAATTGTTCTTTTGCGGCGTTCTGCATCGCTGCTACAACTGATTTATCTTTTCCCACAGAGATGAGAGATCGCGCACATGATTGCAATCCAAGCGCCACAAACCTATCTGAATCGTGATGGCGTCATTCGTTCTGTCGGCGAATATGCTGCCCCCTACGCCAGCACAGTATTGATTATTACCAGCCCACAGGCGTGGAAAACGACGTCGGATGCCGTTGAACGCAGCCTCAGCGAACACCGCTTACAGTATCAGGTCGAGTTTTTGCCGGGTGATTGCACCAAGCCAGCGATAGAAGCGCTGACCGCACAGGCACGAACATTTGGCGCAGAACTGATTTTAGGCATCGGTGGCGGGCGTGTGCTGGATGTCGCCAAAGCCGTCGGCGACATTCTGGGGCAGATTCCCGTCATCACCGTCCCAACCATTGCAGCGACCTGCGCCGCCTGGTCACCGATCAGCGTGATATACAGCGACAGCGGTGCGCACAACGGCCCCTTTCCGCTGACGCGCTTGCCGGTGTGGGTGCTGGTAGACAGCGAAATCATCGCTCATAGTCCCGTGCGTTACCTCAAGGCAGGCATCGTGGATGCGCTGGCAAAGTGGTACGAATTTCAACCGTACTTGCGCCACGGCGATGACGGGCTGGCGCTGGTGCTCAAAGCACAGGCCGCGCGACTGGCCGTGGAGACGTTTAATACGTATGGCGAACAGGCTCTCGCAGACAATCAGCAGGGTCTGGTCACGCCAGCTCTGCGGCGCGTGATCGACGCCGTTATCGCGCTGGCAGGGGTCGCGAACAGCATGAAAGATGAGGTGCCGCGTATCGGCGTCGCACATGCGATTCACAACAGCATGACGCGCCTGCCAGAGCTACATGACTGGCTGCACGGAGAGAAAGTCGGTTTTGGCCTGGCCGCACAAGCATTTCTGGAACACGACAACGACGCCGACCGCGAAGAGCTGTTCGCTCAGTTGCGCCGCTACGGAAGCCCGATCACGCTAAGTGCCCTCGGCCTGAACGAACGCCCCCAACAGGTTGAAAGCATCGCGCAGAACGTCAAAATCGCACCGAAAATTGCCGCCCGCCTCCCTTTTGCAACGGATGCCGAACGTATTGAACAGGCGCTGTGGCGCACACAAACTTTAGAAACCAACGAGATAAATAGCCACGCAGCATGACGGTGGATCCATAAAAGAAACAGGCGCCTCGATGACTCGACGCGCCTGTTGTTCATGCAATCAATACCGCAGGATTATCCCTGCTGGGCGGGCTGTGTACTTATCCCTTTCAACTCACGCTCATAGGCCCGCGCCTTCTGCTCATCGAACTGGTGCTCCCACTTGGCGATAACCAGCACCGCCAGTGCATTTCCCACTACGTTCAGCGCGGTACGCGCCATATCGAGGATACGGTCAACGCCCGCAATGAACGCCAGCCCTTCCAGTGGAATACCGACGCTGCCCAACGTAGCCAGCAGCACGACAAATGACACGCCCGGTACGCCGGCAATGCCTTTTGACGTCAGCATCAGCGTCAACACCAGCACGATTTCCTGCCCAATCGACAGTTCGATGCCGTATAGCTGCGCGATGAAGATCGCTGCAATACTCTGGTACAGAGTAGAGCCATCGAGGTTAAAAGAGTAGCCGGTCGGTACGACGAAGCTGGTAATCGACTTCGGCGCGCCATAGGCTTCCATTTTTTCGATGATACGCGGCAGCACGGTTTCAGAGCTGGCGGTGGAGTACGCGAGGATCAGTTCATCTTTCAGTATGCGGATCAGCATCGTAATACGCAGCTTACACAGCCGAGCGACAATGCCGAGCACCACCAGTGCGAAGAAGAAAATCGCGGCGTACACCAGCATAACCAGCTTGGCCAACGGCCACAGCGACGCAAAACCGAAGTTAGCCACGGTGACGGAAATCAGCGCAAATACCCCAACCGGTGCGTAGCGCATGATCATATGGGTCACCTTGAACATGGTTTCTGACACGCCGCGGAAGACGTTCAGTAGCGGGTCACGATGTTCTTTCGGCAACGAAGAGAGCCCCAGACCAAACAGCACCGAGAAGAAGATGATAGGCAGCATTTCGCCATGTGCCATTGCCGCAAAAATATTCGGCGGAATCAGCGACAGCACCGTCCCCACCAGACTGTGGGAACCGCTCTGCACCTGCTCGGTGGTCTTTTGATACTGCGAGATATCCACGGCGGTCAGCGTCGACATATCGATGCCGTGACCCGGCTGGAAGACATTCGCCAGCGTGATGCCAAGAATAATCGCCACTGTCGTGATGATTTCAAAATAGAGGATGGTTTTGAAGCCGATGCGTCCGAGCTTTTTGGCATCCCCGACACCGGCAATCCCGACAATCAACGTGGCGATCACAATCGGGACAACGATCATTTTAATCAGGCGGATAAAGATGTCGCCAGCAGGACTAAGAATATTGCTAATGAGCCACTGGCGGCTTTCTTGCTGTTCATGCAGCACGGCACCGAGTGCAATACCCAGTACCAATGCGATAAGGATTTGCCAGGCAAGGCTGATTTTTTGTGTTTTCATCGTCATTTTCCGTTTTAAACTCCCCGCCATGACGAACATGGCGCTAGCGCGACTCCGGCGCAATGCGAACCGAAAAAATCAACGTGGAGGTGACTGACTATTGAGAAGGATGTCTGATGAATTACCCCGTCATACGTCAAGCTGCATGCACGCTGTTCAAAACGCACACGTTTTGTCCTGCCACTCGAATGATTTGGGGTAAACTTTCTATTACGATACAAAAACCGTTAACATAATTATTCAATAAAAACGCACAAGTATTTGTATCACTTAACAAAAATTCAGACATAAGTTATTGTTATGGCAGGAATGCTACTATTGCAGCACGATCAGATCAAGCAGATTGTCGGCACGATAAACCATATTTATGCTGAATCGAGTACAGAAAATGGCGGGCGCTGCGGTACAAGAAATCGCCACAAAATCGACAGGAAAAACCCTGCCCAGTCAGAAAAATGCTGTCTGGGCATCGGGTTAGGAAACCGTGCTATCACTCAGATTTGGTAATCAATCACCGCTTCATCGTTATCCGAGAACACCTTATCTTTAATGTCATCCAGCGACAGTTCCGTGTTACACAGCTGAATAAATTTCCAGGCATAATTACGCTGTAACTGACCCTTTTTTAACCCCAGCCAGACCGTATTCGCTTCAAACAAATGCTCGGCATTTAACCGCACCAACCCGGTATCGCGCGCAGGATCGTATGACATATCGGCCACAATCCCGACGCCAAGCCCCAGCTCAACATAGGTTTTAATCACATCCGAATCCTGCGCGCTCAACGTAATATCCGGCGACATCCCCACCGCCTGAAACGCACGATCCAAACGCGAGCGACCGGTAATTCCCTGACGATAGGTAATCAACGGCTCCGCATTGAGCATCTCTAGCGTAATAACCCGTTCCTGCGTCAGCGGGTGATCCTCCGGCACAATGACCGAATGGTGCCAACGATAATAGGAGAACGCTGCCAGCGAGGGATCGTTAATCAATTGCTCACTGGCAATACCGATATCCGCTTCACCGGAATGGAGCATCGCCACGATCTCATCCGGCGTGCCCTGATTCAGCACCAGACGCACCTGCGGATACAGCGAACGGAAGGCTTTAATCACCGGCGGCAGGCTGTAGCGCGCCTGCGTATGCGTGGTCGCGATGACCAATTGGCCGGTATCGTTATTGGTGAAAACATTCGCCAATCGCCGGATATTGCTGGCGTCGTTCAGAATACGCTCCGCCACGACCAGCAGCTCTTTTCCCGGTTCGGTCATACCTAACAGACGTTTGCCACGCCGGATGAAGATTTCAATCCCCAGCTCTTCTTCCAGCTCGCGGATATGTCGGCTCACGCCGGATTGAGAGGTAAACAGCGTATTCGCCACCTCGGTCAGGTTGTAATTGCACCGTGCTGATTCACGAATAATCTTCAGTTGCTGAAAGTTCACCTTTCACTCCCTTGTCCTTTATTACAGATAGCAATATTGATGCAAGTAATGAGAGCCAGAACAAATAAGCAAATGGAGTTGATTATATTTTTTTATACTAACGGTATGTCTACCGCACTATCTTACCTAACAAGGAATAGACATAAATTTTAAAATCAAACAGTTAGATGAAGTCGTTTTTGTCACTCGCGTGCCATCAATCAACCATTTCGCTATGATTTATGCCTTTCTGATCTATTTATCCCCGCGTTTTTATTCCCTGTTTTCACACTTTCCGTACCCGCTAAATAAGACGCACCACTTCAAGCTGACGTGCTATCGCTGCTATGATGGAAATCATAATGAGAGACAAGGTGACAGCATGCAGGGCGTACCGGAACACTTTACCGATGAAAGAGACTATGCCCAGTTCCGGCATTTGCCGACGCTGCCCGGCATTGAGCTTTACCACGCGCATATCTGCCGTTATGCCTTTGAGCCGCATACGCATGAGGCGTTTGGCATCGGCACCATCGACGCCGGCGCGGAGCGATTCCGCTATCGTGGCGCCAAGCATATTGCGCCTGTCGATTCGTTAGTGTTGATGAACCCGGATGAGCTGCATACGGGGGAATCGGCGGCGGAAGACGGCTGGCGCTATCCCATGATCTACATCCCACCCGATGTGCTGGAGAACGTCTCCGGCGAGAAAGGCTGGTGGTTTACCGACGTGGTGCGCCACGATCCGGCCACCGCTCGCCAGTTGGCAGTAACGTTGGCTGCGATGTGGCAGACGACCGATCCCTTAGCGAGCGAAAGCCTGCTGCTGTCGCTGATTGAACTTTTCCGCCCGCATGCGCACATCGCACAGCGCCAGAGGATTGAACCGATCCATCGCTTTGATGTGGTGAAAGCCTATCTGCGGGAAAACTTCGCCCATACGATTACCCTAAAAGAACTGGCAGCGCTGGTTTCCCTCAGCCCCTATCACTTTCTGCGCCAGTTCAAAGCCCAGTTTCACGTCACACCGCACCAGATGCTGATGGCAATTCGGCTGTATGAAGCTAAACAGATGCTGACGCGCGGAATGGCGGCTGCCCATGTCGCTGTCGCCGTCGGGTTGACCGATCAGGCGCATCTGACCCGCACCTTCGCTCAACGCTATGGTGTCACGCCCATTCGCTACCAAAAGCAGGTGTATCCGGTTCAGCGCTAACGCTTTCAGCACGCCGACGGTCATCGCTCCCCCTTCGATGACAAACAGCAATATCCTACAATAATTCATCGCAGACTCTCCCTAGACTGGCGCGATGCACTATTGTGAACAAATGGGTCTATCATGCTGATTGGTATTTTATTTGCACTTGCCGCCGGACTGATGTGGGGGCTGATTTTCGTTGGGCCGCTGCTGGTACCGGACTATTCTGCTGCCTTGCAATCTACCGGGCGCTATCTGGCTTTTGGGTTAATTGCCTTGCCGTTAGCCTGGCTCGATCGCCGTCGTCTGCGCCAGTTGACCCGCAGCGACTGGCTGGAGGCCACGAAGCTCACGATTATCGGTAATCTGCTGTACTACTTTCTGCTCGCCAGCGCGATTCAACGCACGGGCGCACCGATCTCGACGATGATTATCGGCACCCTGCCCGTGGTGATTTCTGTCACCGCGAATGTGTTGTATAGCAAGCACGATGGCCGCGTCGCCTGGCGTCGGCTACTGCCGTCGCTGCTGCTGATTGCGGCGGGGTTGGTCTGCATCAATATTGCAGAGCTAAAGGGAAGCACGGCCACATTCGATTTATGGCGTTACGCCAGCGGCATTGCGATGGCTTTCCTCGCCGTGGTTTGCTGGACCTGGTATCCACTACGCAACGCCCGCTGGCTGCGCGACCACAAAGGCAACACACCAACAACCTGGGCTACAGCGCAGGGGCTGGTCACGCTACCGCTGGCGCTGTTGGGTTATCTGCTGGTGTGCGGCCATCTGGCGCTAACGGACAGCACCTTTACGCAGCCGTTCGGCCCACGGCCTGAGGTCTTCATCCCGCTGATGCTGGCGATTGGGCTGTTTTGTTCGTGGATCGGTACGCTGTTCTGGAACGAAGCCAGCCAACGTCTGCCGACGGTGCTGGTAGGGCCGCTGATTGTGTTTGAAACGCTGGCGGGGCTGACCTATGCCTTCATCATCCGGCAATCCTGGCCGCCGCTGCTGACGCTCTGCGGCATCACCTGCCTGATTGTCGGGGTGATCTACGCCATGCGGGTGAAACCGGAACCTGTGATTGTGGAAGTTCAGGTGCCGATTTCACGGACTGAGTGAAAGCGAGTGAGGAAATAAGACAAGCCGGTCTTTATGTCCGGCTTGCCAGCTTCTGAAACAGCGCAGTGAGTTGCGCTTCATCCCTCGCGCCCTGATGCTGATCGGTCACCTTGCCGTTGGCATCAATAATAAATGAGGTTGGCGTGCCGCTGACCTGATAGCGCTCTTTGGTGATGCCCAACTGATCGCGTACGACCGGATAAGTCACCTTGTGGTGCGCCAGCATCGAGGTGATATCTACGCCGTCAGGATCGGTATTAACCGCAACCACCACAACTTTATCGCCATACTCCTGACTCAGCTTTTCCAGAGTGCCCATTTCCACCATGCAACCGCCGCAGCCCGATGACCAGAAATTCAGGTACACGTTTTTCCCCTGCCAGCGCGATAGATCCACCTGCTGCCCAGCCAGATCGTAAGCCGCCAGCGCTGGTGCCTGCGCCCCAACGCTAACCTGTTCTTCCTTACAACCGCTCAGCACCAGTGCGCCCAGCAGGCAAAACGCGGTAATACCGTTACGCCATTTCATGATGATTCACCTCTTCACCAAAATACTTACCGTGTTGCAAACGGATAATGCGGTCAGCAAACCGGCCCAGTTCAGGATTGTGCGTCACCATCACGATAGTGCGCCCCTGCCGATGCAGATCTTGCAGCAGATCCAACACCCGCCGTTCGTTCTCTTCATCCAGATTCCCCGTCGGTTCGTCAGCGAAAATCACAGGAGGTTCGTTCACCAACGCACGGGCGATACACACGCGCTGCTGTTCACCGCCGGAAAGCTGGCTCGGTAAGTGATTCACGCGATGCGCCAGCCCCACCTGATCCAGTACGCGCTGCGCCGCCGCTTCATCCACCACGCTGTGGTAATGCTGTGCCAGCATCACGTTCTCCAGCGCGGTCAAAAACGGAATCAGGTGGAACTGCTGAAAGACCAGCCCAATCTTATCGGCACGGAACTGGCGTCGCCCTTCTTCATCCAGCCCAGCGGCATCGACGCCGTCCAGCAATACCTGCCCTTCACTCACCGTATCCAGACAGGTGAGAATATTCATCAGCGTGGTTTTACCCGAACCCGACGCGCCCATGATGGCGATAAACTCGCCGCGGGCAATACGGATATTGATGTTCTCCAGCGCGGTAACCTGACCAAAGCGTTTATAGAGCTGGCGAGTTTCAATCACCGCCTCCGCTGCCTGCGCCCTTTCCTGCGCGTTCACCTCTACAGACATCGACCTACTCTCCTTTCAAGACTTTGGCTGGTTCGACGTAGATCGCCCGCCGGGTGGGAACCACTGCCGCGACGGCAGCAACCAACAACGACAGTCCCAGCGTAAGCGGGAACACCGGTAACCGCAGCGAGATCGTCGCGTTGAATACGGCCATTCCCAGCACCTGTGCCAGCAAATAACCCAAAAGTGAGCCGCACACCACGGCCGCCAGTGCAATGATGCCGGTTTCCGCCAGCATCTGCCGAATGATGTCTCGTCCGCTCGCGCCCAGCGCTTTCTGTAGCGCAAATTCGCGGGCACGTTCACCAACAATCGCCATCAGCGTGGTATTCACACACAGGGAAGACAGCACCAGGATCACCGCCGATACCAGCCCCATCAGCCCTTTGATTTTATTCAACACCTGACCTTCCGACGCCGACACTTTCAGGATCGGGCGGATCTCCAGTTGTGGATACTGCTGTTGGAGTTGAGCGGCGAAGCGATCCACCTGCCCCAGATCGTTACTGACGCTCAACAACGCATTACTGATCGCACCTTCTTTATCCAGCCACTTTTGCGCCAGTTCCAGATTCACGATCAGCATGTTGTCCGTCGCATCGCCGGATTCCACGATGCCTTTGATCTGCAAACGCTGTTTACCGCCGTCGCCCACCAGCGTGATGCTGTCGCCGACCTTGACGTTCAGTCGCTCCGCCAGCTTCACCCCGATCATCGCGTTACGGTCATCGAAGCTCACGCCAATCCAGTTACCCGTGACCTGCCAGTACGGTGCTAGTTGGCGCAGCGATTCGAACCACACGCCCATCAGCACCACTTTTTCCAGCTCCGTACGTGCCATACCGTACAGATAAGGGCTGGATGCATTGATTAACCCAGCCGGTGCGTTATCAATAATCGGCTGAAACGTACTCTGTGGGATCGAATTGCCTCGCGCCGGACCGATGTAAAAATTCGCGCCGAAGGTACGCAGTTCCTGACTCATCTTGGCGTTGATATCAAAATAGACGGCGGACATCGCCGTCACAATCGCTGCCCCAACCATCAGCGCCGCGAACACCACACTGACGCGCTGCATACGCAACCGCAGCGCGCGGAATACCAGTAGCCAGAACATGCTGTTCATCCAGCCGTTAGCGCCCATACAGCACCTCCACCGGATACAACCCGGCAATCCGGCGTGCCGGGAACCACGTTCCGATAATGGCAATCAACACCGAGATCACCAGTACGCAGGGAATCACGATCCACGCGAAGCTCAAGGGGACGCCGAACAGCATCAGGCCAATCGCTTTCGCCAGTCCCCAGCCGGCGACGCAGCCCGCGATCCCGCCAAGCAATCCGCTCAACGCCGCTTCGAGATAAAACAACAGCATGATCTGCCACTGGCGGGCACCCAGCGCTTTCATCAGCCCGATCTCTTTGGCGCGTTCCATAATCGTGCTGGTCATCAGCGAGGCGATTCCCATCGCAGAAGCGACCAGCGCAGCAAACGTCACCACCGCCAGAAGCAGTTGGATCTTGTCGATCACCACGCCTTCCGAGGCGGCGACCTGCCAGATAGGACGCACTACCGAGCCGGAAATCGCTTCTTCCAACTGGTGCGCGATTGAAGAGACATACGCGGTGCAGTACCAGAGGTCATATTCTTCGGAATTCAGCGCCTCCAGGTTTTCCCGCGCCCGACGCGACAGTTCGTTTTCCGGCACGGTGAGCGCCGATACGCGAATCGCCTGAATTTTCCCCGCCAGCCCCAGCAGCGATTGCACCGTTGTCAGCGGCATGACCAAACGGCTTTCTTCATCACCACCGCTGCTCAGAATGCCACTCACTTCTACCGTTGCATCCCCTTTTGCGCCGTGCAGCGCGAGTTTATCCCCGATTTTCCAGCCCGTTTGCGCCGCCAGCTGTTTTCCCACCAGCGCCTGTGCCACATGTTCCGCCGTCACCGGTTCCTGCGGCCATTGCCCCGCCACCTGCCAGTAAGGGCTAACGGTCATTTGCCCTGTGCGATAGTCTTCCTCATCTGGCACCGCGACAGGCTGAGAAAAGAAGGTGCCCAGCACGGCAACTGGCTGACCATTGATTTCAACATCACCGCTCAACAGCGGCGCAAAACCGACAATGTTATTACGCCAGAAGATATCTTTAATGTTCGGCAACTCTGCCTCATCAAGGAAATCCTGCCCTTCCAGCGGATTACTGCGTTCGCCAAACAGCGCAGGCAGCGCTGCCTGACCTGCTGGCTCAATCAAAATATTCGCGCCGTAGGACTTCAGCTCACGCGCCATTTTGTCGCCGATGTCGATGGAGACCGCCAGCAGCGCGGAGATCAACCCCGCGGCCAAAAACACGGTCAGCACCGCCAGCGATTTACGCCGGATATTTCTGCGCCAGGACTGACGTAACAGTCGCCACAGCATGATCATTCCCCCTCAGCCTGCTCGCCAGCAGCCGCTTTGGCGGTGGCGAATTTTGCGGGACTTTCGCGGAAGCGGTTATAGTTGGCCTCCGACGAGAAGAAGTACGTTTTACCGCCGTAGCGATATTTATGTTCCGCGTTCACGTTGGTCAGTTTGGAACCATCAACCGGATCGATGACGTCCATCGACACCACTGTCGAGAAGTAATTCGTGCCTGCCGCCAGTGACGCTCGTCCAATCACCAGTTCATTATCGTCGTTGCTCCACCCTTCAATCGGCACCGGATTACAGCCCCCCGCCTTCCCGATAGAAGGAATGAAAATATGCACGCCGCAGGCGACACAAATCACCTGATTGCCTTCCATCACGTAGCCCTGATCGCCGCACAGCAGACAGGCATCAAACACCACGCCCAGACGAAGACGATCGGGGTAGCGGTTAATAATGAAAAAGCGCACGGCCTTGCCGTCATCGGCAATCCATACAAAACGATGTAGCTTGCCATCACGCACCTGTTCAATCGGAATATGTACTTTACCATCCGCCGCCAGCGTCACCGGCTGAGCTTCCGACAGACGAGGCGGCTGTGATGCAACTTTGTCCCAATAGAGCTGTGCCACCACCACTACCAGCAGCGCTGCGACGGTTGACAGCAGCGTACGACGCACGGTGCGATAGCCCGCGGTTGCTTTACGCTTTTCAATCGCGTCATGCTCAGCCAGCATCTGGCGACGCGCATGCCGCAGCGGCCAAACCAGCCCGGCAGCCAACATCGCCATAAACAACGCGCTGAGGTAATTGAGTAAATACGCGCTGTTAGTCACGTGCGCCACATAACTCAGGCGTGGCTTGGTCAGCCCCAGTACCTGTAATTTCATCAACAGCAACAGCAGGTTGCCGCTTATCGGCAGCAACAGAAGTACGACCAGCAGCGTAAGAAGCGGCCAGCGCAGTAAGCGAATGCGGCGCACGATCATGCCGCACAGCGCAGCACAGAACACCAGCCAGCCAAACGCCAGCACCACGGCGCTAAAATTCAGCAGCAGATCGGTATTCACCACATGGGTGGTTGTCAGCGCGGTCAAATTGGGATCGCTGCCCCACTGCACCGCCGCTCCCGCGACCAGCAGCGCCTGCCAAAAGTAGCCAAGACGCGGGTGGGAGAAACACTGGCAGACCAGAAACAGGATCAAGGCAAGCGCCTGAAGCGCCGTAAAGCCCAGCAGAAATGCCTGTCCGTTAGGAAAATGTACGCCAATAAACGTACCGGCGAACAACGCCAGCAGCGTGATCCAGCCCAACGGCCTAATTGTCGGCGTAGAACGATGGCTCCAGTTCAACCCCAACAAGAGCGCTATCGGCAGGAAGGACTGGAGGGTCGTGATAAAGAAATAACTCATATATACCCGGCACCGTTCAAGTTGCAGGTGTGTTGGTTGAGCATAATGTTTGCTGGCATCAGTACCCTGACCGAAAAATCACCGCCTCTGCGGGAAGCGATAGCATACCCGCAGAGGCGTGAACACGGCCGCGACAGAACATCGCGGACAGAAGACCTTATTCTAAGCCGACGTATTTGAAGTCAAAGCTGACATCAAACGGTTTCCACCAACGGCCTACGCCCGTTTCGCCATCGGTGTGACGGTGCATACCGGCTTTTGATGGCGGTTCGATGTGGTAGGTCACTTTGTAGTTGCCCACGCCCATCATTTTGATGTTCGCACCGTAGTGCGGGCCATCGCTGGCAACCATTGGCATGAAGGTGCCTTCCTGCTTCGCACCGGTATCGGTGTTAGTCAGGGTGTATGCAATGGTCAGGAACGGCATCCACTCACCCGCACCGAAACCATTCTTGTTACCTTCCGCCGCGTGAATATCGGCTTCCAGATGGATATCCGCTTTCGCGGCAGGCAGACCCATTCCACGTGGTTCCATGTCGATAGGCTGCAGATAAACGGCGGCAATTTCCATTTCGTTCATGGAAACCGGCTCACCCGCTGGATATTCTTTAAACGCCAGCGCGGCAGGCGCGGTGAAAATACCGGCAATAACGGCACCCGCAATCAGACTTTTTTGCATATTCATCAAACCCATCCTCATCTCAGTCGACCCTCTTCGCTTAATTCACTAAGCGATTGAGGTTGTTATGGTTATTTTCTGCTCTTATTGCTTCCAGTATGAACTTAGCGCTGCATGGATGCTTTATCAGACGGCTGACGCCCTGCGCAGCATCACCCACAGGGCAATTAACGCCGCGACAACCAGCACGCCTTGTGGAATCAGCGTTTCCACATAAGGATAAATACCCAACCCGCTGATTTCCGGCACGCCGGTCAGCAGCGTCGGCTCAAACAGTTTGCCTTCGATCAGTTCCAACACACCCTTACCCGCAAACACAAATGCCATCAGGTACATAAAGCAGCCGGTAAACATGAAGAACGGCTTAAGCGGCAGTTTGACAATGGTGTAGCGCATCACGAGATAAGCGATCAGCAGAATCACACAACCGATGGCAAACCCAGCCAAAATAGAGAGGTGCCCCGCCATGTTGCTGGCATCGCCGACCAGCGCGTAATAGAACAGCACCGTTTCCGCGCCTTCGCGATACACCGCCAGAAAACTGGTCAACCACAGGCCAATCATGGAACCGCTGCTCAACGAGTGGGACAGCTTGCCTTCCAGATAAGCCTTCCAGTGCCGCGCCTCAACTTTGGACAACAGCCAGTAGCTCATGAAGAACAACATCACCACGGCGATCAGCATCGTAATGCCTTCCAGCAGCTCACGACTGGCGCCGGAATTGGTGAAGAGAAGTTGGAAGAGGACGGCGGTAATCACGCTACACAGCAGCGCGACATAAACCGACTGACGAATCAGCGACAGCTTGTCCTGCTGGTTGTTTTTCACCAGATAGGCCACGATTGCCGCCACAATCAGCAAGGCTTCCAGACCTTCGCGCACAATAATCAGCAGGCTGTAGATCAACAAACTCCAGTGCGTTTCACCGCCGTCGCCCAGCATGGTGACCGCCTTCGCCAGTTCCTGTTGCAATGCCTCGGCCTGCCCTTGAAGTTGCTCCGCGGGTTGTTTGGCATTCATCAGACTCACCAAACGGGTAAAATAGCCTTCCAGCGTAGATTTGAACGCCGCATCGCGAGAACCAATTTTGTTCTCCATGCCCGTGGCTTCAAACAGATCGAAATAGGTGTCCTGCACCGCCATGATGGCAGGCTTAGTCTGACCTTGACGATACTGCGCAATCGCAGCAGCAATGGCCTGATTAATATCGTCGGCAACTTTCGCCCAGTTGGCATCCGGTATCGCACCCGTATCCGCGTTGGCAGTGGGCGCCGCCGTTGCCTGCTGGCTGTCGCGCGTTGTCGGCAATCCCGGTAAGACATCTTCGATGTCCTGCAACAGCGTGGTTACCCGATAGGCGACGTCTGTCAGTTGGTCGGGCTGGCCAGCTAGCGTAATCAGTGCGGAGAATTGTTGATTAATGGAAGCGGCCTGCTGCGCCGAGCGGTTTTGCCTGACCGACATCTCCATTTCAGAGTTTTTAAACCCCTGATAGTGAGCCTGTTGTACGCTCTGACTGGCCTTTTTGTAATCACCGGACTGATATTCCGCCACGGCCTGCGCGAGCTGGTCATCGATGATTTTGAAACTCTGCTGCCAATACGGTGCAATATCCGTGTTGTCATAGGCACCGTGCTGCTCCTGTGCAACCAGCTTGTGGCCTTCTGACAGCACGGGCAGAACGGCATCCAGCTCGCCCTTCAACCATGAAATTTTTGCCTGTACCTGGGTTTGTGGCTTTCCTTCGCCAATCATGCGGCGAATTTCACCGAATGTGGCCTCTAGCTGATAGCTTTTTTGCGCGGAAAGGTTGATACGGATAGGGCCTTCAAGGTTTTCAAACACCTCGAAATAGGCCATCTGAACTTCGGTGCGGGCATCATCCGGCTTTTGCTGCTCATAGAGCTGAGCCGTTTTATCCAGCCGGGTTTCGATATCCTGAATGAATGAAGCGTAATCGGTCGCGGCAACTGCCACTGAACAACTCAACAGCCAACACAACAATAGAAGCGTTTTTTGCCAGATAGACATAAGCGTGTGATGAAGCACAAATGATAGTTATTCTTATTATCACTTTGAAGCCGCCATCTGTCTTGATTTAGGTCACGAAAACATTCGCAATAAATTCTTTTATTTGTAATTAAAAATTTCAATCGATAATTAAAGCCTAACGTTCCTATTTTATTTTTATCATTCTGGAAAAACGCCGTTTTTTGATCGCAAAAACGACGAAAGTTATTCGAAAATGAAAAGCAAAAATAATGCCAATGTTAATAAAAAACCATCGACGGCCTAGAGACCCTCGTCTTAAAATGGCATTTCTTTACAGTAACACGGTCAGATTTACAGAGAAAAATGCTATTTTCCCCGGTAGTCCAAGGGATTAGCCGTGCCTTTCGCCACTATTTTTGAGCCATCACCCATCACTTCAATCACGGTGGCATTCAACTGATAACCAGAGACCAACAGACCCCGGCGGACGCCCTCCTTCCCGCCAAGTTTGTCGCTAGCCTCATGGCTTATCTCGTTTTCGCGTCAGCCCACATGTGCACGTTCTGTCACACGTTTCCCATGTCGAATCAGAATTTTTCCCATCCCCCGCTATTGCGGCTATGTGCTGACAACAGCGGTGTAACATTCTGCTGAATAGGACGATGAACAGGGGCTGCAACCACCGGACGAGAAAACGTCACATCGGTATCCTGGTCTGAATCCAGATCAAACACATCGACTACAGCGGAAAGTTCGCTCGTTTGTTCATCCAGGCGGGCGGCCGCCGCTGCCGATTGCGTTACCAACGACGCATTCTGCTGTGTGACGCTATCCATTTCGTGCACCGCCTGACTAATCTGCGTAATACCCCGTGTTTGCTCATCCGTTGCTGCCGAAATTTCGCCAATCAGATCATTGACATGCGCAATAGAAGCAATAATTGCCGTCATGGCCTCACCTGATTGTTTCACCAATCCCGCACCGTTTTCCACCCGCGATACGGATTCTGCAATCAGCGATTCAATCTCTTTTGCCGCCTGCGCACTGCGCTGTGCCAGCGTGCGAACTTCCCCCGCCACCACGGCAAAACCCCGCCCTTGCTCTCCTGCACGCGCCGCTTCAACCGCCGCATTCAGCGCCAGAATATTGGTCTGAAACGCGATGCTGTTAATGACCGAGGTGATATCGGAAATTTGTCGGGAACTGGCGCTAATCCCATCCATCGTCGTCATCACATTAGTGCTGATATTCCCGCCTTTTTCCGCCATGTTGGCCGCGTCCTGCGCCAGCTTACGCGCCTGATGAACGTGTTCGGTGGTTTGCCGCACCGTCGAGCTGATCTCTTCCATACTGGCAGCCGTCTGCTGCAATGCCGCCGCCTGCTGTTCCGTACGGCTGGAGAGGTCATCGTTACCATTCTTGATACTTGATGTCCCGTTATTGATCTCCGTCGTGCTCTGCCGGATGACCGTTACCGTATCACGCAAACTTTTCTGCAACTTCTTGATATCGGGAATCAGCCGGCCAGCACAGTTCATGCCAAATTCCGCCAGTTCACAGCCTAAACGGCCTGCCGTGAGCTGTGCCAAATGAGATTTCAGCACAGAAATCGGAGCAACCAGATAGTTTTTCAAATAGAATTCCGTAAACATCAACACGATGAGACCAATCACCATCACGGCAATGATTGCATTGCGATTCTCGACATTGTGTTCATTGACACTTGGAATCAATGAGGAGGCCGTGATGCTGTCCGAATAGCGTTTAATGTCTTCACCAAACGTCAGACTAATGGGGGGATACACGGAGCGAAATATTTGCCGAAATCCTTCGTAATCATTACGCTGTAGCGCCGCGTTCATCGGGTCGAGCGCAGTAGCAATCAGAGTGCTCCACGTTTTGTTTACCGCGTCAACCGTCGCAGGCTCGACGCCAACGTGCTCTGCCATCTGGAATTTCTCCAGCGAATCTTTGGTATTCTTTAGCGCTATCTGTGCCATATCCAACGTCTGTTTGGCGTTTTCTGGCTCATTACGCTGCAAATAATCCATCGTTCTTTCCATACGAGTTACAGCGCGAAAATATTGATCGGCGCCATAGACCAGATGGGAATACGTTTTTCGCTGAGTCTCACTTTTATCAAGCAAGTTTGTGACCTGATGAAGCGAGTAAAGGCTGAATCCTGATGCCACTCCCCATGCCACTAACAGAGAAGCCACAATAAGCAGCACCATTATTCTTATGCTGATATTTCTTAGAAATTCCATAATGCACTCCGCGACGTTAACAAATATTTCCCGCCCGCATACTCTGTCGGAAAAGTATTCACTTTTTACCCATGACGATACCGTCCGTTATACCGCGCCCTTATCCCACGCGCTCTAACAGACGTTCTGGAATTCCCTGATTCATCCCCCATCAGATGGGAAGTCACGCTAAATACGAACAAATAGAATGCGTTATCTTCCTTGAGATGCCTGTCTCCATGGTTTTAAACGGCCGATAGGCGTCACTACCACAGCCAAATCGGTGGCATGTAGAATTAATATCATCAAAAACAGTATAGGCATTAACAGATAAAGAGGAGGAATATGCTGTCACCTTATTTTCCTGACGGATGCCCTATGGACAAAAGGTCACATCGCTCAACGCGTTAGGCCGATTTTTCATCGCACTGAGCATGACCACGATCAGTAAATTAATTTTCTTTATCGGTGATTATCGAATGTTAGATGACTGCATCAACAGCCAGCCATAAGCATGCAGTTCCTACGATCCAAGACTCGGCTTTGGAGAATAATCATGCAGAAAGTACTTACCGTCTGTCCGTATTGCGGGTCAGGCTGCAAAATTAACCTGCTGGTAGAGAACGGCAAAGTGGTTGGTGCGGAAGGGGCAAACGGTGTCACCAATGAAGGTGAACTGTGCCTGAAAGGCTATTACGGCTGGGATTTTCTTAATGACACGAAAATTCTGACGCCGCGTTTAAAACAGCCGCTGATCCGACGTCAGAAAGGCGCTCCCTTTGAAGCGGTGAGCTGGGATGAAGCTATCGACTTCGCCAGCTCGCGATTAAAAACCATTAAAGAGAAGTACGGCGCCGAGTCGATTATGCACACGGGATCGTCCCGCGGCCCCGGTAATGAAACTAATTACGTGATGCAGAAATTCGCCCGCGCAGTCACCGGGAATAATAACGTCGATTGCTGCGCCCGACTCTGCCACGGCCCTTCGGTTGCCGGATTACAGGTTACGCTGGGCAACGGCGCAATGAGTAATTCCATCTGTGAAATTGAAAAGACCGACTGCATACTGATTTTCGGCTACAACGCCGCAGACTCACACCCCATTGTGGCGCGCCGGATCCTGAAAGCCAAAGCGCGTGGGGCAAAAATCATCGTGTGCGATCCCCGCCATATTGAAACCGCCCGCATCGCCGATCTGTGGCTGCCATTGAAAAATGGCTCCAATATGGCGCTGGTCAACGCCTTCGCCAACGTCCTGATTAACGAAGGACACTATGATAAGGCTTACGTTGCCCGCCATACCGAAGGCTTCGAAGAATTCAGCCAAACCGTCGCGAAATATACGCCGGAATATGTTGCCGACATCACCGGTCTGTCACCGAAATTGATTCGAGACGCGATGCGGATCTATGCCGCCGCGCCGTCCGCCACTATTCTCTGGGGAATGGGCGTGACGCAATGGGGGCAAGGCGTGGATGTGGTCAAAGGACTGTCCGGTCTGGCGCTGCTGACCGGGAATCTGGGGCGTCCGAACGTCGGCGTTGGGCCAGTACGTGGGCAAAACAATGTGCAGGGCGCCTGCGATATGGGCGCGCTGCCCAATATGTTCCCCGGTTATCAAAAAGTCACAGATAAAGCGGTGCTGGCGAAATTTGCCGATGCCTGGGGCGTGGCTGAACTCTCTGACAAAGTGGGCTACTCGCTGACCGATCTCCCGCACAAAATACAGAAAGGGAAAATCAAGGCCAACTATGTAATGGGTGAAGATCCGCTGCAAACCGAGCCGGATCTGTCGATGCTGCGTGATGCTTTCAACGAGTTGGAATTGTTGATCGTGCAGGACATCTTCATGACCAAGACCGCCGTGATTGCCGATGTGATTTTACCTGCGACCTCCTGGGGCGAGCACGAAGGGGTTTATACCGCGGCCGACCGGGGATTCCAGCGTTTTTATAAAGCGGTGGAGCCACAGGGCGATGTAAAACCCGACTGGGAAATTATCAGCCTGATGGCAACAGCGCTCGGGTATCCCATGCACTATAACAACACGCAGGAGATCTGGGACGAACTGCGAGCACTCTGCCCGCTGTATTATGGCGCGACCTACGAGAAAATGGCGGGGCTGGGCTACGTGCCCTGGCCGTGCCCGACCGAAGACAGCCCTGGAACGCCGTGGCTCTATGCGGGTAATCACTTCGATCGCCCCGGTGGGAAAGCGCTGCTCTTGACGGCAGAATGGCGACCGCCGATGGAGCGGGTGGATGAGGATTATCCGCTGGTCTTGTGCACCGTGCGCGAAGTCGGCCACTATTCCTGCCGTTCCATGACAGGCAACTGTACGGCATTACAAACGCTGGCGGATGAACCCGGCTACGTGCAGGTTAGCCCATACGACGCCAAACGTTTAGGCATCCGCGATCAGCAGTTGGCCTGGATCTCGTCGCGACGCGGTAAGGTTATCTCTCGCGTTGCCGTCAGCGAACGCATCAATAAAGGTGCTGTCTACATGACTTACCAGTGGTGGATCGGCGCCTGCAATGAGCTGACGTTGGATCATCTCGATCCCGTTTCTAAGACGCCAGAATACAAACACTGCGCCGTTAAGGTGGAGGCGATTGACGATCAGCAAGCGGCGGAGCACTACGTACAGCAGGAATACAGCCAGTTGAAAGATCGGTTACGTACTACCGCAGAAAACGTCAGCTAATCCCCTTCTCTAGCCGCCGCGAATCCAAGCCGTGGCGGCTTAGGAAATACATCGCCCCCAGACAAGACATGTGATTGAGAAAATACATAGCGTCCAGAAAATACATGCTGGTTTAGACAACGTTTAACTCCCCTCTCTGATAATACCCTTATTCCTCACCTCATCTTGTAAAGATTTATTAATGGACGCGGATGAATTTCCGTTAATCGATAATAAATTTCTACGCAGCCATTAAATTTTCACACCTCTGTTTATCTTTTAAAATTATGTTGGCCATTGTATCCCCTCTCTCTGCTCAATTGCTTTTTATTCCAATTTAGCGCAATTTGCGTTTCATTTTACAATGATTTAATTTGTTTTTAACAAAAAGAGCCCCTGCCAGTCGTGGTAATTTTCCACGTAATGCCAAACAATCGGTTAGATTTAAGCTGGCGGGGATAAAAGGAATGTTATTATCGCTCGTATCGAGGTCGTTTATGTTGCCGATTACCGTTACCTTGTCTCGCCATCATTACCTGTCGTTTATTATTCGTATCGACCCCGGAAGCTAATTTCCTCCTTTTATCCGTCTTTCCTCTGAACGTCTCTGACATCAGGAAATAACCCGTTCCTATCTCTTTCGATATGCGGTTATGCAAAAACCGTACGGCTTTTGGCACCCTAAATTTGCCGAAGAGAAAGGCAGCAAGCTATTAGGAAAATAATAAAAAACAGGAGATTCACTGTGCTCACTATTCTCGGTTTCTCTATGGTCATCTGCTTTATGTACCTGATCATGACTAAACGAATGTCTGCGCTTATCGCGCTGATTCTCGTCCCTACGCTGTTTGCGCTGGCGGCAGGTTTTTATCAGGGGCTGGGAGCAATGATGCTGGACGGCATCAAAACGCTGGCGCCAACGGGCGTTATGCTGACATTCTCTATCCTTTACTTCGGCATCATGATCGATGCAGGGCTGTTCGATCCGTTGGTGCGTTTCATCCTCCGTTTGGTTAAGGGCGACCCGCTGAAAGTGTTGGTCGGCACCGCCGTATTAACCTTAATGGTTGCGCTGGACGGCGACAGCACAACAACCTACATGATCGCGATTGCCGCATTCCTGCCGCTCTATCAGCGGCTGGGTATGAGCGTGCTCGGGCTGACCTGTCTGGTGAACATCGCCAGCGGTGTGATGAACCTTTCCCCCTGGGGCGGCCCCACGGCGCGCGCCGCCGCCGCCTTGCGCGTTGATGCGCTGGACGTTTTTCTTCCCATGCTCCCTGCGATTATTCTAGCCAGCCTGACGCTGGTCGGCGTGGCCGTGTTTCTGGGGCTACAGGAACGTAAACGATTGGGGATCATTGATATCAGCGACTTCCAGAATGCCTCGATCAACCTGGGCAACGGTAGTGACGAAGAAAGCGATGCCAATCGCCGCCCTAAGATGTTCTGGCCTAACTTTGTCCTGACCACCCTGCTTCTGGTGTTTCTGGTGATCGGCATTCTGCCGATTCAGGTGCTGTTTATGGTCGGCTTTGCCATCGCCGTCATGCTCAACTATCCCAAGCTGGAAGAGCAAAAAGCGCGAATCGGCTCACACGCGGCTAACGTGTTGGCGGTGACCTCACTCATTTTCGCCGCCGGGATTTTTACCGGGATCTTATCCGGTACGGGGATGGTGGATGCTATGGCGAAAAGCCTACTGCAGGTGATACCAGAGAGCTTCGGCCCGTATCTTGCGGTATTCACCGCGCTCATTAGCCTGCCGTTTACTTTTTTGATGTCCAACGATGCATTCTATTTCGGAATCTTACCGGTTATCGCACAGACGGCGGTCAACTATGGTATCACCCCAGAGGAGATCGCCCGGGCGTCGATTGTCGGCCAGCCGTTCCACCTGCTCAGCCCGCTGGTGCCGTCACTCTACCTGCTGGTCAGTCTGGCAAAAGTGGACATCGGCGATCACCAACGCTTTGCCATCAAATGGGCGATTTTTGTCAGCCTGTCGCTGCTGGTCGGTGGTATTGTCTTCGGCGCGTTTCCGTTCTATCACCAGTAACGCAGGATTGCTCCGGCTCCAGCCGGAGCCTACTTCGCAGGCAAGCGAACCTTGCTCCAGAACATAACGATCCCCGTAACACCCTTAAATGACATAGCAGGATAGCGATGGCTTTAACTCCCCTACAGACAAGGATTGTCAGGCAGATTGTCGCCTATATTCGCCGCGAGCAACTGCCCCCCGGCGCACATCTGATCGAATCGTCGCTGGCGCAGGTGCTGAATGCCTCACGCACGCCGGTCAAGGCCGCACTGCTGTATCTGACAGAAAAAGGCATGCTGCATTACCACCGTAATCGGGGGTTTTATCTTGACCGTCCGGCCCATGAACTGGGTCATCTGGTCGCCGAATTAGCCACCAGCAGCGAAGACCCACTCTACCAGAAGATTGTCGATATGCGTCTCGCCCGCCGGTTGCCGGAACAGTTTTCAGAAGTGGATCTGATGCGGGAATGTCAGGTGTCCCGTTCCGTTCTGCGCAACGTTCTGACACGAATTCAGCAGGAAGGCTGGCTGGAGTTTCGCACCGGCCAGGGTTGGCGAACCACGCCGATTATCGATTCCGTCGCCGCCTATGAGGAAAGTTTTACCTTCCGTCTGCTGCTTGAGCCGATCAGCCTGCTGTCGCCGCAGTTTCATATCGATCAGCATACGCTGGACGCCTGCCGTAAGCAGCAGGAAGACATTCTCAATGGGGGTTACCTAACGCTGCCCCCCCATGAAATGTTCGATGCCAATACGCACTTTCATGAAACGCTACTCGCCTGTAGCGGCAACCGTTTCGCCCACCATAGCCTGCAACGAGTCAATCAATTACGGCGTCTGGTGGAATACCGACAAAGCAGCCCAACCTTCAATCCCAAGCGGCTGGAACAGATTACAGAACATCTGGACATTCTTGATTGTTTACAGCGGGGAGAACGCGAAACGGCAGCAGAGCGGATGAAAAAACATCTGGAAAACGCCTGCCACGATAAAGTAAGCATCGAGCTTTTTCGCTGAAATAACCAACAGCGAGGCCTCAAATCATAGGTAACATATGTTTAAAAAATAAAAAACACCATTTTAAACACACCAAATGCTTTGAAAGTTACAAATAGAAATACATAGAACAATAAGTAAACATTAAACCAGTAACAACAAAATGAAGGTTAAATCACAAAAGAAAAGTCACGTTTTAAATAATTAAGAAATTAATTTTTTATAAAAATGCATGTACATAAACTTTTCGTTAATTGTTCTTTTATTTTTACTTAATCTTTAAGTAATTCAACATATGTTTTATTGATGTATAGCCACAGATCATTAGCAACACTAATTCAACACATTACGCACCCGCTCTTCGGGCAAAAAAAACACACCCAAACCATTGTTTATTAATGAATTAATGAAGCATGCTTGTTTTATGCGTTCGGTGTGTCACATCCCCATTTATCATTATACACGACATGGATATGCATTTTTCGCATGACAAAGATCACAATTACATAACAATCCGCAGAAAAAAAATGTAAAAAGCAAGAATCGTTGTAATATCTGCGGGCAGACACAACACCCCAATAACAGATTCGGGTGAGGGCTTGGTGTATTCAGGGAAACATCGGCCATCACACGGCAATAATATTGTGTTGTCTGAATCAATTCATCAACATGAGGTTTATATGCAAAGGCAGAAGTTACTTGTACAGATAGTCTTGGCTATCGTCCTGGGAATATTAATCGGCTGGGCCTGCCATCAATATCTTGATGGTAGTCGAGCAAAAGAAGTTGCATCCTATTTCAACATGGTTACCGATATCTTCCTGCGCCTGATTAAAATGATCATCGCGCCACTGGTCTTCGCTACGCTGGTTTCCGGCCTGGCAAGCATGGGAGGAAATTCTTCTGCCGTTGGTCGTATCGGTATGAAAGCGATGATCTGGTTTGTCAGCGCATCGTTCATCTCTCTGCTCATCGGTATGGTGTTCGCAAATCTGTTCCAACCAGGGGCAGGAATGAATCTGCCGATTCCTGTACAACAGGTTGCTACAGGTCTGAACACTGACGGATTTACGCTTAAGAGCTTCATCAGCCATATCTTCCCGAAAAGTATCGTAGAAGCGATGGCGAACAATGAAATTCTGCAAATTCTGGTGTTCTCACTGTTCTTCGGTTCTGCTCTGGCTTATGTCAAAGGCAAAAACAAGCACGCGACCACGATCATTTCCATGATCGAAGAACTGACCAAAGTGATGTTCCGCGTGACCGACTACGTCATGGCGCTGGCTCCTATTGCTGTCTTTGCCGCAATCGCTTCCGCGATTACCACGCAAGGTCTGGGTCTGCTTTACGACTTCGGTAAACTGATCGGTGAGTTCTACCTCGGTCTGGCCGTACTGTGGGGCGTTCTGTTCCTGGTTGGCTACCTGTTCTTGGGCAAAGCCATCGTTACGCTGGCGAAGCTGATTCGTGAACCGACCATGCTGGCTTTCGCCACGGCGAGCAGTGAGTCTGCTTACCCGAAAACCATGGAAGCGCTGACCAAATTCGGCGTGCCGAAAAAAGTCACCAGCTTTGTGCTGCCGCTCGGTTATTCGTTCAACCTTGATGGTTCCATGATGTACCAGTCCTTTGCGATTCTTTTTATCGCACAGGCTTACAACATCGATCTGAGCATTACCCAGCAAATCCTGATTCTGCTGACGCTGATGATCACCAGTAAAGGGATGGCGGGTGTAGCACGTGCTTCCATCGTGGTGGTTGCCGCCACGCTGCCAATGTTCAGCCTGCCGGAAGCCGGTATTCTGCTGATTATCGGTATCGACCAGTTCCTGGATATGGGCCGTACTGCAACTAACGTCATCGGTAACAGTATCTCTACTGCCGTTGTGGCCAGTATGGAAAAAGATATCCATGATGATGATGATGAGGAAGAGGAAGAGGCTACCGACGAAGTCGTCGCCTATCAGGAACCTCAGCAAGCCACGCAAAATAGCTAATGCTGAGTGAGTGAATGCTTCATCATAGCGGCCTTCGGGCCGCTATTTTTTTATCTCGCCATACGTCAAGCAGCCCGTGTGCGGGTCGTATGACTCAGCACCTCAATGGTCTCACGCCGCTTATAGCCCAGACGTCGATGACAGCCCTTTCATGTAGCGCCAGAATTTCTCAGAGGCCACATTCAGCCGCGCATCAAGACGATACAGATAAACCCCCATGCGGATCACCGCATTTTCCATGCTCAGGATCGTCAGCTCTTTGTTTTTCAGCTCTTCCTGAATGGAATAGTCCGGCAGCCAGGCAATTCCATAACCTTTTTTCGTCATGCGTTTGAGCAAGTCGCTCATAGAAGAGACGAAGTTGACCGTAAACTTATCGCTATCGACGCTGGATAAGTAACGGCTGACCTGACGCCCCATGTAGCTCGTCTCGGTATAGTTGAGTAACGGCACCGATGAGGCGCTGACATCAAACAGTGGCTTCCCTGCACTATCACACGCGCAGACCGGATAAAGCCGGGATTCCAGTATCTTCTCGTGCATAAAGGGCTCCCCCATCAGATCCTCATTGTAGAATGAGAAAATGAAGTCGCTGCGTCCTTCTTTGAGATTCAGTACCGCTTCATCGACATCGATGGATTCGACATAGAAGATTTTTTCCTGCGGATCCGGCACGTCTTTTAACAGCTCCGGCATGATGAAGACCGACAGCGAATGCGCCGCCGCAATGGTGATCTTGTTTTTGTAATTATCCCCGCCGTGCAGCTTATTGAGCTGATACTCCAAATCATCCAGCGTATTGCGGATATAGGCGTGAAACACACGGCCCTGTTCGGTGAGTTGCAGCGGCAGCGCGCTACGGTCGAAAATGTCAAACCCAACCGCCGCTTCCAACGCCTGAATGCGCCGGCTAAATGAGGATTGAGAGATATTTCGCTTCTCGGCCGCCAGCGTAAAACTCCGGTGTTCTTCCAGCACGATAAAATCGTAGAGCCACTTGGTTTCGATATTGTTCAGCATTACCCCTCACTCAAAACGCGCAGCGTCATGTTTTCGTTCCCTATACCAACGTCCTATCTCTGCCAACGTCCTGCCTCGCCGATAAAGCGGCTTCCCACCGTATACGGTTAAAATCAATAAAAGCATAGGGATGCCAATAGTTATGCAAATCATACATAGCAGATGGGAATTTAGCAATTCACATTGCCCGGCAGTGTGCGATTATCCTTTTAATTTCATAATGCTACAGGGTTAACAGCATGAACAGTCTCGTGGGAATTCTTGGCGGTATGGGGCCGGGTGCCACCGTCGATGCGATGCAAAAATTGATTAAAAACACGCCAGCGTATCGGGATCAAGACCATATCCCCATGATTGCGGTGTCTATTCCCGATATCCCTGACAGAACAAAATGCATTCTTCAGCACAGTGCCTCACCGCTGGAAAAAATGCTGCAATATATGAAAATTCTCGAAAATGCAGGCGCTGAATGTATCATTATCCCGTGTAATACCGCGCACTATTGGTTTAATGAATTAAAACAGCAATGCCGAGCGGAGATGATCAGTATCATTGATGTGACCTGTCAGGCGATTAAGAGTGCCAACACCACGCGCGTCGGCCTGTTAGCAACGACAGCGACGGTCAAAGCGAGAATTTATCAGGACAACCTGATTGCCGATAATATTGAGTGCTACACGCCGGATGATGCAGACCAACAACAGGTAATGGAAAGCATTTACGCGTATAAATCCGGTGATATCGCCGGTGCCTATAGCATGCTGTCGCCGGTAAAAGATCGCCTGTTGCAGGCTGGCGTCGAGAAAATTATTCTGGGTTGCACCGAGCTTCCTCTCATTCTGGAGCAGGAAGTCAAAACGTCACCCCAGCATTATGTCGATGCGACGGAAGAGCTAATAAAGAAAACGGTCGAGTGGTATTTTTCCCACAGCCCGAGAAATGATATTGCGGCTTAAGGTGCAACAGTGCATATCACTCCTGCAACTCGCTGCCTCCAAGTGCTACAGCCAGATCGTTGGCGGCTTGCAACCTCTGTTGCCACAATATGCTGGATGCTAGCTCCGTGCTATAAAACACATTTTGTGCGTTTAGCAAACGCTGTAGATCCTCAGCTCCCTCTCTATAGCGGATCTCAGCAAGCCTTAGCGAGTCCCGTGCCGCCGCCAACTGTGCATCTTGCCAGCGCTGCTGCTGCTGTAAATTCAACATCGCATGGAGCGCCGTTTCGACGTCACCAAAAGCCACCAATAGCGCTTCGCGGTAGGCGTTAAGCGCAATTTTTCGGTTAATTAAGGCAAGACGCTGATTATCAACTCGAGCAGCTCGATCCCAAATCGGTAGCGAAATCTCCAGACCGCTGCCCCACCCTGGCGCTAACCGAAATAACTGATTTAGTCCCGCTGCGCTCACGCTGGAGGTCGCCGAAAGGGAAATCGAGGGAAACATTGCGGCTCGTGCCGCATCAATATTGGCGCCCGCAGCAGCCAATTTGGCTTCCGCACTTAACAGGTCGGGCCGCTTGTGCATGAGATCCGCAGGAAGACCGCTGCCAATATCAGGCATGCGGAGATCTTCAATATGCAGCCTAGGCTCTATTAATTCCTGCGGCGTTTTATCGAGTAACGCTGCCAGCGTTTTGCTGACCTGCCGAGATTGCTGATGCAGTTGCAGAAACATCACTTCCATTCCCGCAACAAAGGATTGTTGTTGAGCAAGGTCGAGTCTCGCGACAGCACCAGCAGCATATTTAGTCTCCACAAGGGTCAATAATCTGCGGCTAATGTCCAAATTTTTCTCGGCCAGCGCGATCTGACGACGGATGCCAAGCAGTGCTAAATATTGGGTAATTACTGACGAACGCAACATTAATGCCGTCGCGGAAACATCATAAGATGCAGCTCGCCACAACGCTTCATTACTATAAGAAGCAGCGCGTTTGGCTCCCCAGACATCGGGAGAATAAGATAGCGACAGGCTGGCGCCATAGCTTTTGTTCCGCTGATGTTCTCCCCAAACGCCCGAAAGATTCTTAGAAAATGCGCTATTCACCTCTGGTGTTTTCGCCATCTGGCTACTCTGCCATTGGATACGAGCTTGCTCCATGTTCTGGCGAACAGTATCAAGATTACGATTGACCAGCAGCGCTCCTTCCAGCAGCGTGTTCAACTCCTGACTGCCAAAAGCCTTCCACCACCCCTTATCTGGCGGCTTCAGCGCTGAAGTCACGTCTATTGACCAGGTATCCGGTAATTCGGAGGCGGCATCATCAGGAATGGGTAATACTGTACAGCCCGCACATAGCATCCCTATCAATACATAGCTGAATTTCGTTAGTGTCCTCATTCCTGATTCAACGCCATAACGGGATCGAGCTGGGCCGCTTTACGTGCGGGTAAATATCCAAATAGGAGCCCGGTGACAAGCGCACTACAAAAAGAGAGTAAAGCAGGGAGAAAACCCAGCGCGACTGGCTTGCCGAAAGAGTGAACAACGTGAGCAAGAAAATACCCTGACAGTAGCCCCACCAGGCCACCACTCAATGCCAGAATGATGGCTTCCCACAGAAACTGGAACTGGATATCCTGCTGACGAGCACCGACAGCCAGACGAATACCGATCTCTCGCGTACGCTCTGCAACAGACATTAACATCACGTTCATCACGCCAATTCCACCCACAAGCAATGAAATCGCGGCAATTGAACCCAACATGGCAGTCATGATATCCATCGACGCTTCCTGAGAGCGCAAAATAGCCGCCCGGTTGATGATGGTGAAATCAGGGCGCTGATGACGTGCAGACAGTAGATCATTCACCTCGCTTTCCACACGTCTTACCGTTTGTAAGGAGCGTGCTTTCAATGTCACGCTGTCGATATTCTGCCGTCCTATGACGCGTAAACTTCCTGTGCCAAAAGGCACGATAACAGCTTGATCAAGATTCCCGTTCATGTCAGCCCCGCCTTGAGGCGCAAGAACCCCTACCACCGTGAACGGAATATTGTTCAATAGAATGTCGCTGCCTACTGCGTTTCCAGAAGGAAAACTGCGCTGCGCGACCTCTGCACCCAGCACAGTGACAGACATATTCGCGTATTCGTGCAGAGGCATAATAAATGCCCCAGCGCTTAGCCCCCAGTTATTGACCGCCATCGCCTCAGCCGTCGTGGCAATAATGGCACTTTTTAAATTAAAGGCGCCTTGTCGCACCGTAGCCTGTCCTGTAAGCATGGGGACAACGGCGTCGATATCTGGTAGCCGCTTAAGCGCTTCAATATCCGCATCAGTAATACGTCCCGCAGCCACATCAGCGTCAATGCTCTGCGGAATCACGGTCATTAGCGTGCTACCCAGCCGCGATAAGGTTTTTGACATTTCTTGTCGAGCGCCTTCCCCAATCCCAAGCATCACGAGAATAGAGGCAATACCAATAGCAATCCCCAGCAATGTCAGCGCACTGCGCAATGGAGAAAACAGCAGAGTCCGCCAGGCCTGACGCAGTAACGCATAGCGGTCAGTTTTCCCTCCCGCCGTAACAAGCCAATGTGTGCCCATTGTCTCTGCTGGGGCAGAGACAACACGGACGGTATCAGAAACAATACGTCCATCGCGTAATTCGATCACGCGGCGGGCGCGATTCGCCACATCTGGGTTATGCGTGACTAAAACAACGGTTCTTCCTGAAGCCGCCAGCGTCTCCAATAACACCAGTACCGACTCACCGTTAACACTATCAAGCGCGCCCGTCGGTTCATCGGCAAACAACACATCGCCGCCGTTTATCAAAGCCCGAGCGATAGACACACGCTGCTGTTGTCCGCCCGAAAGTTGCTCCGGTTTGTAGTCAAAACGATCGGATAGAGAAAGCTGGCCTAACAATGCCTGCGCATGGTCATGGCGCAACCTTTTTTCCAGCCCAGCATAGACGGTGGGAAGTTCAACATTTTCCTGCGCACTAATCCCAGGAATAAGAAAGTAACGCTGGAATACAAAACCGAAAACCGTACGACGAAGTTGTGCCAATTGATCAGCACTTAACCGAGAAACATCCTGTCCGGCAAAGCGGTAAACACCCTGAGTCGCACCATCTAAAGTCCCTAGGATATGCATGAGAGTCGACTTCCCCGACCCAGAGGGACCAACAAGAGCGACAAACTCACCGGCATGAATAGTCAGATTGATATCCTGTAATACGCTAACGTAGCCCTGAGCCTCGTTACCATACTGCTTGCTAACACCAGATAACGCGATTAAAGGGGTAGGATTTACCATAACGAATCACTTTCCACAATTTGCGGCAACGGTGGTAACAAAACATGCTCACCAAGACTCAGCCCAGAGGTGATTTGAGCAAGAACGGGACCTTTTATACCCACCTGAACCAAACGGGGAATCGCGTTGACATGACCGCCTTCTGGAGGGATCACCTCAACCTGAAAATGCCCATCGGGGCGTAGTGTTAACGCGGTAATCGGGACGCTAATAGCCTGCTTTACCGCATTCACAACGAGGTAAACCTGAGCGCTCATGTGTGACATCAAACGACCATCTGCGTTATCAATATCAAAAAGGGCGGTATAAAATACCGTTTCCATCATGGGGCTTCCACCCATGTTACCACCATTCATCGTGTTGTCCTGACTCCCTTGCGGAGCAGGCATGATCTGCTGTAACTTGGCTGTCCAACGCACTTTCGGATAACCGAGAACACTGAAATAGACAGGCATTCCGATACGGAGACGGGGAATATCCGCTTCAGAGACACGAACGGATACCGTCATCTTTGTTAGATCGGCAATCCGCATAATGACGGGGGTCTGTTGTACTGCATTGAGCGTTTGACCGGGACGAGCCTGTAATGATACAACCGTACCCGCGATGGGCGCGTAAATCTGGGTATAACCTAGCTTGACCTTATCCCCTTTTAACGTTGACTCCGTTTGGCGTATCTGTGCTTGAAGACTTTCTAACTGCGCTTGTGCAACCCGCAAGTTGGCTTCGCTAATCTGTATGTCCTGTTCGCTGGCAGCCCCTTCCATCCACATTTTTCTTTGTCGGGCATTCTGGCGCTGAGCTAATGTCAACTGCGCCATCTGCTGGCGTATAGCCGCCTGCTGACTATCAAGTAATGCACGATTCGCCTCAACCGTCGCGAGTTGTAATTCCGGATCAATCTGCGCGACGAGCTGCCCCTTTTTTACGGTCGCCCCCACCGCCACAGGAATATGCTGAATCTGCCCAGAAACCTGAACCCCAACATCGACATATTGCATCGGGCTTATCTGCCCTGCTGCAGTCACCACATCGTCAATATCGGCGTAGGTAACCTCAACGCTATGGCGATTCGCAAATTCGGTCTGGCTGAAAAATAGACCGCCACTCCAAACCGCAATACCAATACCAAGAGCCCCCAACACCAATAATAGGCTGAGCCATAGTTTTCTCTGTTGTTTATTTATTTCTGATTCCATATTTAACACTCAATACTCAGAAAAAATCTGGCGCTGGCGTGTGGAAATAAAACCTACAATAATATTTGACCAGTCCTATGACAATAAAAAACTGGCCAAACAAAATATCATTTTAAATAGATTAACACATCAAGTCGATGCTATTATGTATTACTATCACACACCCAACTAGACAACACTCGGTCGCCACTAATTTTTGCCGTATCCCTTATATAATGCACACTTTTTGTTTGAGGGTAAGCTTTCCGACAAGCGTCCCAAGCCTTACCCCAACTCGCCGTTGGCGGAATAGAATATGTATAACTTGCACGCCCCGTTGAACGGTCAAAGATAATTGTTGCCGGATCGGAAACATTAACAATCCCAAATATTACCGCACTAGCCTGAGGAACATAGCTTGCTGTTAATGCAACGCTACAGATAAAAAAAGCGAGTGTGCGAATTTTTTTAATCTCATATTTTACGTCCTTTTGATATTACATAATATTAAAGAGAGTGTTGATACTTATAACTGCATAGCAATTTATTATTTATCGTGACAATCCCATGAGGCCAGCCAATATACGCCGCCGGTCGTTTCAGACATACCTTGCGTTGCTCCTTTAAATCCCAGACTTTTAGTCCCACGATACTTGGAACGACATTCATCCCAAGCAGCCCCCCAACTATCTTGCCAGGCAGAATGAGACATAACTTTAGTAATGACAGTCACTCCACCTAATGTTGCTGCTGACGTAGCAGATGAAAATAATGCAGGCAGAAAGAAAACAGTGGCGGTAAAAGAACAAGCCATAAGTAGCTTTTTATGAAAAGTAACGTCCATGTTGCATACCTCGTTTGAGTAATCATAATGTGTCTTATTTACGAACTGCATGATGAGGTTACAATAGTGATTAAAATAAAAAAGGGCGTACGGCGGTCAATTGAGGACAAATCCGGCCATTTTCAGGTATGCCGCTGCGCACGAAGTTGACGAGGCGTCTTGCCGGTCCAACGAGTAAACGCACGCCTAAAACTACGAATGTCATCAAAGCCCACCGCAAGGCCAATCTTTTCTATTGATAATCCTGAGGTGTACAGCAATGCCAGAGCACGCTCTTTACGTACCTCATCCAGCAGCGTGAGATACGTTTTACCGCATTCTGCAAGTCGACGCCGTAATGTACGTTCACTTACTGCAAGCTGTCTGGCTATTGCATCAAACATTGGCGGTTTTTCCAGCGTTCGATATAGGATAAGGGATACCTCATTAACAATATTTTTCTGAACAACATAACGTTCAAGCAGTTGTTCAAGAAACGTCAACATCAATTTATGATTGACATGGTCATGAGTAGGAATAGGTAATTGTAAAATAGATTCTTGAAAATATAATGCATTATGCGGCTGGTTAAAATGTAAATCGCAGTTGAATTTTTTCCGGTATTTATCAAAATAAGAAGGTTGAGGGAAACTAAAGTCTATCTTTATCAACCGGATATTTTTCGCAGACATCTCTTGAATCATTCTTGGTAAGAATGAAAAAGCTTCCTCAATGAGAAAGGTAAGAATATCGATCTGCTGAAATGTACTGTGGGCAAATAACACCAAATTTCTCGACTCTTCTTTCCTATACGAGAAATGCAGTAACCCATGGATAAGCCCTTGATATTTAAATCCGATATCTAATAAATGATGGAGCGTTGGGCTAGTAATAAAAGCAAAATAGAGCGGCCCCATTGTAGAGATAGTATGATTAGCGCCAATCCTTAGCCCAAAGCCATCATATCGGCAAAGCTGTAAGGCTCTCTGGATAACTGTTTGTCCATGAAGCACTGGAATACGGACATAGGGATCATTGACATCTTGCAATGTGATAGGGAGGCCGGAAAAAATTATTTCAGGATCAAAACCTTGATTGACAAGTTCATCACTAATGCTACGTAGTAAAAACGTAGGCATAGTTGAATAGATAAACTCTCTGTTTTTCATCATTCCTCCATGACTGCCGAAAAAATCCCCCACAAAATTTGTTATTTTCCTTTACAAACTTCTTCTAATGGGGCTTTCCAAGTGTTTATTATAGAACAATCTTATCCGATATTGATGGCACGGAATAATTTTTTTACACTTTTAGTTATTGATGAAAGAAATTTTTCTGCGCAGTATTCGTAAAATCATTATGCTACTGAAATAATCATTATTAAAATAAAAAAAGTGCCACTCAACATAAAAAAGTATGTCGAGTGGCATGTGTCTAAGATCCATCAATCTAAAACGTAAAGCGTTTGAAAATCAAGCACACAAAAATATGCATGACAGACGACTATCTAACGTTCCCTCCTACTAATTATGACGGGAATTTCAGCGCACTATTCTGTGCACCTGCATTCGAAACGACCCAGGATTGCGCTGCCGACGTTGTCATCAAACTGTATGAATAATTAGATGACGCCGTCCATTTAGCCGCAGGCGATTTACTTGCCACCGCCGCTGGTGAACTACCATTATCGGTGAAGGTTGAACCATTGCCTTTATCATCAACCATACCATTCTTCTCCGCACCGCTGCCAAATACGTTGCGTTCAGAAATAACATTGGCATTCTGTGCGACCGTAAAAGCCAACTGGAATTTATTGATGTAGTTGTTGAACACGTGGAAATAACCGTAACGCATCAGGCCTGGTGCACGAACCTGAATATTTTCGTAATAGTTATGGCAGATAGTCAAACGCGGATAGCCATTGTAAGCGCTATTATTGTCATCTGCCGGGTGACCGAAAATGCAGCCATATTTATGATTCGAGAATAAGCAGTTACTGATGGTGACGTAATCCGCTTTTTCACCGACATAAATCAGTTTATCGAGGCTACCGTCGTTATCACTCCACGTATGTCCAGGCCATGAGCAGTGATCGACCCAATATCCCTTACCGTAGTTCAAATACAGCTGAATATCGTCATTATCCTTGATCCCGACATCATGTTTAAAAACCAGGTTCTGGAAAATGACATTGGCAGAGCTGGCATCAGCGCGCAGGTGGATATTGGTCAACACATTCGCCCCACCGAAAGAACCGACAATGGTTTTATTGCTGCCAAATACCACTTTGGTCAGCGCGGATGCTTTCAGCGATGCACCCAGCACCACAATCGTTTTTGTGGAACCGCTCACGGCTGATGTAAAATCAGCCAGAGAATTTACCGTAACAACTTTACCACCTGTTCCTCCGGTAACATTTGCTGCTTTTGCAAAACCAATAATCCCAGTAAGATTCGTTGTTGGATAAGCCATAAATTTTCCTTTTTACAATTAGTGAATAGTAATGTCATTTGAGGTGTTAATTAATAAAATAAATAACACGCCTTCGACAATTACAGAGTGTATATAAGAGAATTTACTATGCTTATTAATCGAGTTTAATAAAAAAAGAACCTTGCGAATAGCTTCTTATTTAATTAATTTGCAGTCACATTATTAATAAAGGTGACTGCATCATAGCCATCAAATTATTATCGCTACCATCCTTTTACTGCACCGCCATTAAAAATATGGTTAGCAGCCTGTTCAACCTCATCGGACTGGTAGGCTTGAATAAATTTCTTCACGTTCTCCGCCTCCTTATTATCCTCACGGGTAACAATGATATTCACATACGGAGATTCTTTATCTTCAATAAAAATACCGTCTTTCGTTGGCGTTAAACCCGTTTGCTGAATATAGGTGGTGCTAATGATCGCCACCGTCACTTTCGGGTCATCTAATAAACGTGGCAGCTGCGCACCTTCTACTTCCATAATACGTAGGTTATGCGGGTTAGTGGTGATATCCAGCACCGTCGGCAATAAACCCGTATCAGGCTTCAGGGTAATTAATCCGGTTTTCTCCAGTAATAACAGCGCCCGCCCCAGATTCGTCGGATCTAAAGGAATCGCTATAGTGTCGCCATCTTTCAGATCGTTGATATTTTTTATCTTTTTCGAATAACCCGCCATCGGGAAAACGAAAGTATTTCCTACCGCCACCAGCTTATAGCCGTGTTCACGATTTTGCTGTTCCAAAAAAGGACGGTGTTGAAAGACATTCGCGTCCAAATCACTTTTATCCGTCGCTTCGTTCGGCAATAGCGAACCGCTAAACCCAACTAACTCGACATCCAGGCCATATTTTTCTTTTGCCACTTTCTTCGCAACATCGGCAACATCCTGTTCCGCACCATTAATCACACCCACTTTAATGTGGTTGGCAGAATGGCTTGCGTTATCGCATGCGGTCAGCGCCATCGCGGCCGTGACCATTCCCGCTACCAAAGCTATACGCCATTTCTTCATCACTCTGATTCCCTGATATCGTAAATACATTGATTTCTCAATATATTGATTTAAAGAAAAAAACAGTATGTCCCTCGATTAAATAACTTCGCCTAATACCGCTCCACTTTAGCCAGACCATGCTGATTGCCGGGGAACGGTGAAGCGGCATTCATAAATAGTTTTACCTGCTCCAGTAACTGCCACATATACCGGCACTGATGGTTACGCGTTATCGTTTCGTGTAACGACAACCACAGCAACTCGATTGGATTTAGCCACGGCGAATACGTGGGCAGGAACAACAACCGGAACTTCGTATTTTTTCCCAGCCACTTTTTCACCTTGTGGCTTTTATGAATGATGTAATTATCAACGACCAGCGTAATGGTTTTCGCTCGCCGATATGTCCGCCGTAATGTCTCTAACAGCTTGATAAATAAATCAGAACACTTTTTACTGCCGCCAACGTAATGGACTCGTCCCGTATCCGAATGCAGTGCCCCTGCCAGATAATACTTTTGGTTCTGTCCCGGCGTAGTAATACGTTTCTGTTGCCCTTTGAGCATCCAGTCTGCACCGATTTTCGGGTTCAGGTCGATATCTACTTCATCCTGATAAAACACGGGATGCTCCGTTTGTTTCCGAGAGACCGCCTGTTCGATGGCGAGTCGCTTTTCCTCATAATCTGGGTCTTTGATTTTCAGTGTTGGCGCAGCTCTGCGCCAGACAATGCCCGCTCGTCTCAGATAGCGATGTAACGTGGAAGGATGAAGCGTCACGTTAAAAAGCCGGTTAATGATAAGTGCCAACAACTCGGTACTCCAGCGGGAGCGCAGCCAGCCAAAATCCTGAGGAGAGCGTTTAATAAGAAGCGGTAGCATATGCAGGATATCAGCGACTGGCCAGCGCGGTGCTCGTCCGGCTTTGAGGCTCTTTAGACCTTCAACACCATGTAAAGTAAACCAATTTATCCATCGTCCAACGGATGAGCGGGCAGCACAGAGCAGTCTTGCAACGTCGGTGACAGTCATTCCCCGATGCAGCATCAGTATGGCGATGAGTCGTCTGGAGTAATTTTTATCATGTGTCTGTTGGGCTTCTTTACGCATTAGTCGTCGTTCTTCATCAGGGATTGCTGCTATGATCGGCATCGCTCAGTCCGGTTGGTGATTTGTGATGTTTGGCGATTGATCAGATCGCATAACTCGGACTGAGTTCCCTTCAAGTGATCTACTATTTGGCAAAGTTATTTAAGCGAGTCAAATAACTCCGCGTTCTATCAATATGCCTTTCATCATTCGGTCAATGCATATGGTGAATGTGTTAAGCCGATTCCATTTTACCTATCTGCTATTGCTCACCTCTTGATTCCCCCGCATTATGACACTTTGATGACTTTGGATTTACACGGCGAAACCATGATTAATGTGGCTTTGGTTGACGATCACATCGTTGTACGGTCTGGCTTTGCACAGCTTCTGGCATTAGAGAATGACATTCAGGTCGTTGGACAATATGCCTCGGCGGCACAGGCGTGGCCGCATCTACTCAAACAGCCGATTGACGTTGCCGTGATTGATATCGCCATGCCGGATGAAAGCGGCCTGTCGTTATTAACCCGCCTGCGTCAGCAGCGTCCTCAGTTTCGCGCCATTATTCTGAGCATTTACGATACCACCGCATTTGTACAAAGCGCGCTGGACGCGGGCGCGGGCGGCTATCTCACAAAGCGCTGCGGCCCGGAAGAGTTAGTACAGGCGGTTCGCGTGGTCAGTAGCGGCGGTATTTACCTCTGCGCGGATGCCCTGCACGCCATCCGCCACCAGCAGCAGCCACCGAAGGAACTGCTGGCACTGACTCCACGCGAGCGGGAAATATTCAGCCTGCTGATCAACGGGATTAGTGTGAAAAGCATCGCTGAACAGCTCGAACTCAGCCATAAAACCGTTCACGTGCACCGCGCCAATATTCTCAGCAAATTGCAGTGTGAATCCACGGTTGAACTGGTGCACTTTGCACTACAGCATCAATTGCTGGCCGGGAAATAAACCATGCGCCGCCTGCACGTCGTCGGTATGACGCTGTTTCTGGCCTTTTTCTACAGTCTGACCTGGCTGGCGCTGTGGACCATCAGTTTCTATTTGAGCAACAACGGCCAACAGGCACTGCTACTGTTACCGCAAGGGCTACGGCTGGCGCTGATGATTTTGCTGCCGCGCAAATACTGGCCGACCTTGCTACTCTCGGAAATTGCTATCCAGAGCTGGCTTATCAGCGAACAGCTCATGACGCGTTCGCTGCTACTGCTTTCCCCGTTCCTCAGCCTGATTCCGGCCATCATCACGCATAAAATCTGGCATCGCTACACGCTTTATTGGCAACGCCTCTTGCTGTTGCTAGCGGCGCTGTCGCTCAACACGATTCTGCACGGCATCTCGATTGGCCCCTGGTTGCATTCGCAGCTGACGCAGACGCTGCTGGCCACGTTTACCGGCGGCGTCCTGCTGATTCCGTTCATCTATCTGCTCTACGAATACATCAAGCAGCAGCACTTACAGACCCTGCTGGCGCAGGAGATCCCCGATCCGCCGTTGCGTACTTCGCTGCTGATTTGGTGCTCACTGTTTTTTTCGATCGGCGTTTGCCTGCAAATGGCGTTCACACCCGAGATGGAGCGACTGCTGCTGATCTTCGTTTTTCTGCCCAACGTGGTGATGGCGTATAAATTCGGCTGGCAAGGTGGCGTGCTCTCCGCCGTACTCGGCAGTCTGATGATTGCCGTCACCCGCCAGGTGAGCGGTGCCTTCGACGATTTGCGCGAGCTGGAGCTATTCCTGTCCACGCAGGCATTGCTCGGTATTGGGCTGGGGATCGCCATCAGCCGCCAGCAACAGCTGGCACAGCGGCTTCAGCGCTACCGTCAGCAGTTGGAACAGGAGCTGAAAACCCGGCGGCGGCTCATGGAGCGCATCATCCATACCGAAGAGGCCGTGCGCAAAGACATCGCACGCGAGCTGCACGATGACATCGGCCAAAATATCACCGCCATTCAGATTCAGGCCATGCTGGTAAAACACAGCGCGCCAGCCGAGGCCGCCCAGCATGCTGCCGGACAAATCAGCGAGCTGTCGCGACGCATCCACCACACCACGCGCCAGCTTCTGCGCCAGCTGCGCCCGCCAGTGCTGGATGAGATGGTGCTGGATAAAGCGTTGCATCATCTGGCGGATGAATTCGCCTTCGCCGCACGCGGCATCCAGTTTCAGCTGGATTATCAGCTTCCCACGCCCCCGAACGATGACGTGGTGGTTTTCACCCTTTACCGACTGGTGCAGGAACTGCTGAATAACATCAATAAACACGCCAGCGCCACGCAGATTACGGTTCGGCTTTCTCAGCAGGATAACCTGATTACGCTTGACGTCATTGATAATGGCGTGGGCATTGCACAAAAAGACAAGAAAAAACCTTCGAGCGGCGGCTTCGGCCTGCGGGGCATCGAGGAACGCGTTCAGGCACTGGGCGGTCACTGGCTGGTGAAGACCGCGACCAGCAGTGAATCCACCACACCGCACGGCACACACATAATTGTTAACCTGCCCACAAAATTTAAACAAAAAGACGATTAGCTAAGAATTATTCCTAGTTACCTAAAACCTTGTCTCATCCTTTTTAATTCGCATCCCCCTACTCTTCTCTCAACGCGACGGAGAACCCCATGCAGGCACCCATGTTTACGGGACAGGTTTCAACGGGACAGCTTTCACCAACACAGATCAGCCAGCGTTATCGCTACTGGCGACCGCGGTTGCTGATTTCCATGGTCATCGGGTACGCCACGTTTTACCTGACGCGCAAAAGCATCAACTTCGTCATGCCAGTGATGCAGTTGGAATTAGGGTTAAGCAAAGGCGATATCGGCCTGCTGGGAACGCTGTTTTATCTCTGCTACGGCGCGTCCAAGTTTATTTCCGGCATCGTGTGCGATCGCAGCCAGGTGCGCTGGTTTATGGGCGTCGGGCTGATGATTACCGGGGTGCTGAACATTCTGTTCATGTACTGCCAGTCGCTCACAGGGTTACTGATTGTCTGGGCGCTGAACGGGTTCTTTCAAGGCTGGGGTTGGCCCCCTTGCGCCAGACTGCTGAGCAGTTGGTATTCGCGCAATGAGCGCGGTCTCTGGTGGGGATGCTGGAATACGTCAATCAATATTGGCGGCGCGGCGGTTCCCCTGCTCGCGGGCTATCTGGCCTCCGAATGGGGATGGCAGGCTGCGCTGCTGGTGCCGGGCATCATCGGCATAGTGATTGGCCTGTGGTTGTGTTGGCAGTTGTGCGACAAGCCCCAGCAACAGGGATTGCCGAGTGTCGGCCAGTGGCGACGCGATGCGTTGGAGATTCGTCAGGAGCAGCAGAGCCCGCCGATGCCGATGCGCCAGATTCTGCGTGATGCGATTCTGCGTAACCGCACCATCTGGCTGCTCGGGTTCTCCTACATTCTGGTGTACCTGATTCGCATTGCACTGAATGACTGGGGGAACATTTGGCTGTCGGAGAGCCACGGTTTCAACCTGCTGAGCGCGAACGCCACGCTGTCGCTGTTTGAACTGGGTGGATTGCTGGGAGCGCTGTTTGCCGGTTGGGGGTCAGACCTGCTGTTTCGTGGTCAGCGCGCACCGATGATTTTGCTGTTTGCCCTCGGGCTGTTTTTAACCATGACTGCGCTGTGGCTGGCACCAATTCACCACTATTCACTACTCGCAGCCTGTTTCTTCAGTATCGGTTTTTTTGTTTTTGGACCACAGATGTTGATCGGTCTGGCTGCAACGGAATACAGCCATAAGGATGCCGCAGGTACGGTGACAGGTTTTCTGGCGTTGTTTGCCTATCTGGGGGCGGCGCTGGCGGGCTGGCCGCTGGCACAGGTGCTGCAACACTACGGATGGTCGGGATTTTTTACTCTGCTGGCGTTGGCTTCAGCCTGCATCGGATTGTTATTGATGCCGCTGCTGATGGCAGGTGTCAGCCGCCGGGAACGTTTGATGACATCAAAATAGCGATAACCATCCATAACTAGATAAGAGAAGGAAAACATCATGAAACTGCGTACCTTAACTACCCTCATCGCCGCTGGACTGACCGTTGCTGCCGTTACCACCAGCACCGCACGTGCCGAAGGGCGCCTGGTCATTTACTGTAGCGCCACCAACGCCTTCTGCGAGGAAGAAGCCAAGGCCTTCGGTGAAAAACACAATGTTAAAACCTCCTTTATCCGCAACGGTTCCGGCAGCACGCTGGCGAAAGTCGATGCAGAGAAGAAAAACCCGCAGGCTGACGTCTGGTACGGCGGCACGCTGGATCCACAATCTCAGGCTGGCGAAATGGATCTGCTGGAGCCCTATCAGTCTAAAAACCTCGATCAGATCATGCCGCAATTCCGCGATCCCGCTAAACGTAAAGGCAACTACTCATCTGCCGTTTACGTCGGCATTCTTGGCTTTGGCGTCAACACCGATCGCCTGAAAGAGAAAAATCTGCCGGTTCCACAGTGCTGGAAAGATCTGACCAACCCGGTCTACAAAGGCGAAATCCAGATTGCCGATCCACAAAGCTCCGGTACAGCCTATACCGCACTGGCGACCTTCTCCCAGCTTTGGGGGCAGGATCAGGCCTTTGATTACCTGAAAAAACTGAATACCAACGTGTCGCAGTACACCAAATCCGGTATTGCCCCGGCACGTAACGCCGCGCGTGGTGAAACCGCTATCGGCATCGGCTTCCTGCACGACTATTCACTGGAAAAAGAGAAAGGCGCACCGCTGACGCTGATCTCCCCCTGTGAAGGCACCGGTTATGAAATTGGCGGCGTCAGTATCCTGAAAGGCGCACGCAATATGGATAACGCCAAGCTGTTCGTTGACTGGGCGCTGTCGAAAGAAGCACAGGAACTCTCCTGGAAGAAAGGACAGTCCTACCAGATTCTGACTAACACCACCGCCGAGGCGTCCCCACTGTCGCTGAAATTGCAGGATCTGAAACTGATCAACTACGACATGGACAAATACGGTGCCGCAGACGTGCGTAAGGATCTGATTTCCAAGTGGGTTAACGAAGTCAAAATGGGCCAATAATCTCGACGCATTGCCTTTGATTCATTGACCTTTATTGATGACAAAAACAACGGGAACACGGCGGCAGCTTGCTCGTATTTCGCTTAACGCCGTGTTCTCAGCATCGCTGATTAACCATTACTCAATATTATTCACCAACCAATACCTGTGACGATTCAATCTTATAAAACAACGCTATAAAGCACCAGGGAACCTTATGTCACACACACGAACGCTTTCACCGACGCCTAAGCGGGATCCTATATTCCTGTGGCTGGCGCTGATTGCAGCAACTTTCTTGCTGCTGCCAGCGTGGAGTCTGGATTACGGCCTGCTGGATGCCTCACGCGATGAACTGCTGGCAGCCTACAGCTGGTCAAGCCTGAATATCAGCCTGCTTTGGTTCCTGCTCCCATTAGGGTTGCTGGCGCGTCCGCTGTTTACGCCCGGTCGGGAACAGCGTGGCCGCCACCGTTTTGATGCAGCTTATGCATTGTTCTGTGCGCTTTTCGTGGTCATCAGTGCCACGGTTGAAGGGCGCGGAATGGGCTATGGCACGATCGCACTATTTGTCGCACTGAGTGCGATTATTACGCTGGCGCTCTCCAGGCTTGACTGGCTGGGTGGCGATCGCTTCGTCATCGGCTCGCTCATCAGCATCATCGCGCTGATTGGCGTGTTTATTCTTTACCCCAGCATCGCCATCTTCATCCCGATGTTCACCAACGACAGCGGTGAATTCGCGCCGCTGGCATTTATGCAGATTCTGGGTCAGACACACATTTTACGGGTGATCTGGAACTCATTCCTGCTATCGGTTGCCGTCGGTATCGGCTGTACCTTCTTCGGTATGGTGTTGGCAATCTACACCTCGCGCATCGCCCGCCGCTCCGCGATTATCGGCCGCATTTTCTCCATTCTGCCTATCGTTACGCCGCCGTTTGTCGTCGGGTTAGGTGTAACGCTGATGATGGGCCGCTCCGGTTATGTGACCGAGCTGATGGTGGATTGGTTCGGGCTGACGAACACCAACTGGCTGTACGGTTTTACCGGCATCTGGCTGGCACAGGTGCTCGCCTTCACGCCCATGTCGTTTATGATTCTGGAAGGCGCGATGAAGACGATTCATCCGTCGCTGGAAGAAGCGTCGTACACCCTGCGTGCCAACCGTTATCAAACCTTTCAGCGGGTTTTCCTGCCGCTGCTGAAACCCGCGCTCGCCAACTCGTTCCTGATTGTGATCGTCCAGTCACTGGCCGACTTCAGTAACCCGCTGGTGTTGGGCGGTAACTTCGACGTGCTCGCCACCCAGATTTACTTCTACATCACCGGTGCGCAGTTGGACTATCAGTCAGCCAGTACGCTTGGAGTTATCCTGCTGCTGTTCTCACTGGCGGTGTTCTGCGTGCAATATCTGTGGATCGGTAAACGCTCCTACGTCACGATTTCCGGTAAATCCTACCGGGGTGATGTGCAGCCGCTGCCCGTTTCGCTGGTGTGGATCGTCAGCATCCTGCTCTATGTCTGGATTGCCTTTAACGTCTTGCTGTACGGCAGCATTTTCTACGGCAGCTTTACCGTTAACTGGGGCGTGGATTACACCCTGACGCTGGACAACTTCAGCAAGCTGTTCGGTCAAGGCTTTAGCGACGGCGCCTGGCCTTCCCTGCTGGATACGCTGTTGTTCGCGGGCATCGCCGCGCCGATTACGGCACTGTTCGGGCTGCTTATCGCCTACATCGTGGTGCGCCAACAGTTCTACGGCAAGAAAGCCATCGAGTTCACCACCATGCTGTGCTTTGCGGTACCGGGCACCGTTGCTGGCGTGTCTTATATCCTGGCCTTTAACAGCGCGCCGGTTTACTTAACGGGAACAGCAGTGATCGTCATCATGTCGATGGTGATGCGTAACGTGCCAGTCGGTATCCGCGCGGGTATTGCCGGGCTGGGGCAGTTGGATAAATCGCTCGATGAGGCGTCGCTCAGTCTGCGCGCGGGTTCGATGCGCACGGTGTTCTATATTCTGCTTCCACTGCTGCGTCCGGCCATTTTATCTGCGCTGATTTACAGCTTCGTGCGCGCTATTACCACCGTCAGCGCCATTATCTTCCTGGTTACGCCAGACACCCGCGTCGCCACATCTTACATCCTTAACCGCGTGGAAGACGGTGAATACGGTATGGCGATTGCCTACGGTTCCATCCTGATTGTGGTCATGCTGGCCATTATTTTCCTGTTCGATTATCTGGTCGGTGAAGCGCGGGTTTCCCGCTCAAAAGCCAAGAATAGTGACTAAGCGGAGTGATTACTTTGAATACTGAAAAAAACTTTGTTGAACTGAAGCACGTCACTAAACGTTTCGGCAACAACACCGTCATTGATGATTTGAATCTGGCGATCCCACAGGGAAAAATGGTCACGCTGCTGGGGCCGTCTGGTTGCGGTAAAACGACGGTACTCCGGGCGGTTGCCGGTTTGGAAAAACCGACGGAAGGCCAGATTTTCATCGATGGCGAAGACGTCACCGAGCGCTCAATTCAACAGCGCGATATCTGCATGGTGTTCCAGTCTTACGCCCTCTTCCCACACATGTCGCTGGGGGAAAACATTGGCTACGGGCTGAAAATGCTCGGTCGCCCGAAGGCGGAAATCAATCAACGCGTAAAAGAAGCGCTGGCGCTGGTCGATCTGGAAGGGTTTGAAGATCGCTACGTCGACCAGATTTCCGGCGGACAGCAACAGCGTGTCGCGCTGGCGCGTGCGCTGATCCTTAAACCTAAAGTCCTGCTGTTCGATGAGCCGCTGAGTAACCTCGACGCCAACCTGCGCCGCAGTATGCGTGAGAAAATCCGCGAGCTTCAGCAGCAGTTCAATATCACCTCGCTATATGTGACGCACGATCAGAGCGAAGCCTTTGCGGTATCCGACATGGTTCTGGTCATGAACAAAGGCAAAATCATGCAGTTGGGCGCACCACAGGAGCTCTACCGCCAGCCAGCTTCCCGCTTTATGGCCAGCTTTATGGGGGATGCCAATATCTTCCCTGCCACCTTCACGGCAGACAGCGTGAACATCTACGGTTATCTCATTCCGCGTCCGCAGGGCTTTGCCGCCGGATTAAGCGAATCGACCATCGGTATTCGCCCGGAAGCCATTACGCTCAGCCATCAGGGCGAAGAGAGCCAGCGTTGTACGATCACGCAGGTCGCCTACATGGGGCCGCAGTACGAAGTGCAGGTCGATTGGCACGGGCAGTCGATGCTGTTGCAGGTTAACGCGACCCAGCTTCAGCCGAATCCGGGCGACAGCTACTATCTGCAAATCCACCCTTACGGTATGTTTGTGTTGTCGGAGCAGTAAACCGCGGGTAGCCATTCACCACAAACCGGGAGCGCTTGCTCCCGGTTTTACTTTTTACAAACACCTAAAAACGCCTACAAACGTCAGCTTCTCTTCGGCCTGCGTTGATTACACCTGAATACGCACACCGATTACGGATTACCCACGCGATTTGTTATGATGATGCTCTTTCACGCATGGAATCACGCTCGGAATAGCCACGATGAAACAGAAACCCATAACATTAAACGATGTCGCCGAGTACGCTGGGGTTTCCTATCAGACGGTTTCCCGCGTGCTGAATCAGGCGCCTCATGTTTCATCCCGCACTCGCAGTAAAGTAGAAGAGGCGATGGCGGCGCTTAACTACACGCCTAACCGCGTCGCACAGCAACTGGCAGGGAAAACCATCACCACGCTGGGGCTCGTTACCACCGATCTTTCACTGCACGCGCCTTCCCAAATTGCCGCAGCGATCAAGAGCACCGCCAGCCAGTTAGGTATTAACATCGTGATGTCCATGCTGAGCAGCCCGGATGTCAACACCTGCAATAACGCGGTTAACGACCTGCTTTCTCAGCGGGTCAGTGGTGTTATCGTCAATGTCCCGCTCTCATCAGATGACGTCGCCCACATTAGCCAGACTTGTGCCGATACGCCCGCCCTGTTTATGGATGCCGATCCGCATACCAACATACTCAACGTCATGTTCGATCCCGATCACGGCGCACGCTTGGCTATCACGCATCTCGTGCAACTGGGGCACCAACATATCGCTCTGCTGACAGGGCCAATGACCTCAATTTCCGCCCGCCTGCGCTATGAAGGCTGGCTGGCCGAGCTGGAAAAACAGCAACTCTCCCCTGCTTCGGTGCTGCACGGAGACTGGAGCGCCGCTTCCGGTTACCACCAGACGCTGGCTCTGCTGGGGCAATCTCTGCGCGTATCCGCCATTGTTGTGGCGAACGATCAAATGGCGCTTGGCGTTCTGCGCGCCCTGCACGAATATGGCTTGCGCGTGCCGGAGCAGATGTCAGTTATCGGCTTTGACGACACTCAGGACAGTGCGTATTACACCCCACCGCTGACAACCATTCGTCAGGATTTCAGACAATTAGGTAAAGAAGGCGTCACCCGCTTGCTCACTACGCTACGCGATCCTACCCAGGGTACATCACTGCTGTTGCCCACGGAACTAATCGTCCGCCATAGCACCGCGGTGTATTCATCTACACATGCCTCCCTGCAAGAACTCACCCAAAATCTGTTGGACATTACACGCCAGCTCCAAAGGCTGTAATCCTTTACACAACAGATCCTTTTTCACTGTCGATGCAAAACCCTAACAAAATAAGATGATAAACAATAAGTTATTTATCATTCTTTGTTGATTTATTGCGTCGCGCTTTCCAAAGTCAATGTTCTCTCATTGTTCTTACAAACGATCTTTGTGATCGCTTCCACTTTATTGTCACGTTCTACTTTACTCGCCTTGATGAGTCGATATTTTATGAGTAATACAAAATTGTGAGCGGATAACAATTTAAGGAATCCATCACAGTGAAAGACTCGAGACGTTCAGGAGCCAAGCCATCATGAGCGATACCGTTTTACCGTATCCAGTTCGCCATAGCGCCACGCTGCAAGACATCCTTGCTCGACGCGATTGGGAAAACCCAGCCTGTACTCACTACCAGAGGCTTCCTGCGCATCCACCATTTAACAGCTGGCGCAGTGTGGCAGCCGCACAGCAGGATGAACCTTCTCAGCGGCTGCGTCGCCTGAATGGCGAATGGACATTTAGCTATTTCACTCGCCCGGAAGCCGTGCCGGAAAGCTGGTTACAGCGGGATCTACCTGGTTCCGATACCATTCCCGTTCCTTCCAATTGGCAGTTAAAGGGATATGACGCTCCGATTTATACCAATGTAAAATACCCGATTCCGGTCAACCCGCCTTATGTGCCGGAGGACAATCCCACCGGTTGTTACTCGCTCACTTTTAAGGTCAATCATGACTGGCTCAGCAGCGGACAAACCCGGATTATCTTTGATGGCGTTAACTCCGCGTTTTATCTCTGGTGTAACGGTCATTGGGTAGGCTATTCGCAGGATAGCCGCCTGCCTGCGGAGTTTGATATTGGTCGCTATCTGACGAGTGGAGAGAATCGGCTGGCCGTCATGGTGTTACGCTGGTCTGACGGCAGCTACCTGGAAGATCAGGACATGTGGCGTATGAGCGGCATTTTCCGCGACGTCACGCTTCTACATAAACCGACCGTTCACCTCAGCGATATCCAACTGACTACGCCGCTGAGTGCCGATTTCCACCACGGTACGCTGGAGGTTCAAGTTAGGGCAACGCTCACCGACGTTGAATCCAAAAGCCACCGCGTCCGTGCACAGCTTTGGCGTGGTAATAAACTCATCGGCGACACACGACAGGCGTTCGGCAGCGATATTGTCGATGAACGCGGAGCCTACCACGATAAGGCCTTGCTCCGTATTGACGTACCACAGCCTGACCTGTGGAGCGCCGAACTGCCGCACCTCTATCGTGCTGTCATCTCATTAGAAACATCGGAAGGCGGGCTAGTCGAAGCAGAAGCCTATGATGTCGGTTTCAGAAAAGTGGAAATCCGCGGCGGTCTGCTGCTGCTGAACGGTCAACCGCTGCTGATCCGCGGCGTTAACCGCCATGAACATCACCCGCAGAATGGTCAGGTCATGGATGAAGACACGATGCGGCGCGATATCATGCTGATGAAGCAGCATAATTTTAACGCGGTGCGTTGCTCGCATTATCCCAACCATCCGCTCTGGTATCGATTGTGCGATCGCTACGGCCTGTATGTTGTGGATGAAGCGAACATTGAGACACACGGCATGCAGCCAATGAACCGTCTGTCTGACGATCCTGTCTGGCTGCCAGCTTACAGCGAACGCGTATCGAGAATGGTACAGCGCGACCGCAACCATCCCTGCATCATTATCTGGTCATTGGGGAACGAATCCGGCTATGGCGCAAACCATGACGCGCTCTATCAGTGGATCAAACGCCACGATCCGACTCGTCCCGTACATTACGAAGGCGGCGGCGCGAACAGTCGTGCAACCGATATTGTGTGCCCCATGTACGCCCGCGTTGATGAAGATCAGCCCTTCCCCAGCGTGCCTAAATGGTCGATCACCAAATGGATCAGCATGCCGGACGAACATCGCCCACTTATCCTCTGCGAATATGCGCACGCGATGGGCAACAGCCTGGGAGGATTTGCCCGCTACTGGCAGGCATTCCGTCAATATCCTCGGTTACAGGGCGGATTTATCTGGGACTGGGTCGATCAGGCGCTGACCCGTCGCGACGAACAAGGCAATACCTACTGGGCGTACGGCGGAGATTTTGGCGACACGCCTAACGATCGCCAGTTCTGCCTTGATGGCCTGCTTTTTCCCGATCGCACGCCACATCCCAGCCTGTATGAAGCCCAACGGGCACAGCAGCCCATCCAATTCGCCTGGCAGGTTGAATCCCCGTGTGAGCTGCGCGTCACCAGCGAATATCTGTTCCGCCATATGGACAATGAGCAGTTGAACTGGTGCATTACGCTGGGCAATAAAACGCTCGCGGAAGGTTCGCTGCCGCTGACGCTCGCGCCACAGGCCACCGAGACTCTCACGCTGCTGGAAGCCCTTCCCGCTGTTGAAGAGGCGGGGGAACTTTGGCTCAACGTTGAAGTCGTACAGCCCAAAGCCACCGCCTGGTCAGAGGCAAACCACCGCTGCGCCTGGGATCAATGGCAGCTTCCTGCACCACTTCATCTTCCCAATACCTCCTGTTTCGGGCAGAAGAAACCTCCCGTTCTGCGATCGTCCGATGCGTACTTCGATATCGTTCAGGGCGAACAACACTGGCGCTTTAACCGTCAGAGCGGCTGGCTGGAACAGTGGTGGACAGCCGACACGCCAGCGCTGTTAACCCCGTTGCAAGATCAGTTTGTCCGAGCACCGCTGGATAACGACATCGGTATCAGCGAGGTGGATCGCATCGACCCTCGCGCCTGGGCCGAACGCTGGAAGTCCGCCGGGCTTTATCAATTACAGACGCAGTGTGTCGCCATTCAGGCTGACCAACTCGCCGACGCTGTGCACATTGTCACCGAGCACGTATTCCGCCATGCCGGACAGATCCTGCTACAGAGTAAAAAACGCTGGCAGATTGATGCTCACGGCATCGTGACCGTTGATGTCGACGTTGATGTCGCCACCGTGCTGCCGTCATTAGCCAGAGTGGGATTGAGCTGCCAGTTAGCCGACGTAGCACCTCAGGTCAGTTGGGTCGGGCTTGGGCCACATGAGAATTACCCAGACAGACAGTTGGCTGCACAGCATGGACACTGGAGTCTGCCGCTGGATGATCTTCATACGCCCTACATTTTCCCATCAGAAAACGGGCTGCGCTGCAACACTCGTACGCTGACATACGGCAAATGGACAATCACTGGACATTTCCACTTTGGATTAAGCCGCTATGGGTTAACCCAGTTAATGACATGTACTCACCATCATTTATTAGAAAAGGAAAAGGGTGTTTGGCTCAATCTGGATGGCTTCCATATGGGAATTGGCGGCGATGATTCCTGGAGCCCCAGCGTTCATCGCGATGACTTACTCACGGCGACACATTATCACTATCGCGTCGCTCTTCAACATCACCAACCGTATTGATATGAAAAAGCAGTATTAAAAAACAACGAAAGAGCGCGGATATATACCCTAAATAATCCAGGTTGCATGCGGGCTGCAATCGAACGCGTTCTCAGGCGCTTACATCAGTAAGTAACTGGGATGAGTGAGAGAAGCCAGCATACATATGGCTTGAAGTATGACAGGTATAATGCCTATCGGAGAAAGCATCATGTACTACCTACATAATAAAAATTTCTGGATATTCGGCCTGTTTTTCTTTTTCTACTTCTTCATAATGGGGGCTTACTTTCCGTTCTTCCCTATTTGGCTTCACGATATCAACCAAATAAGTAAAAGTGATACGGGAATTATCTTCGCCTGCATTTCCTTTTTTGCCCTGTTATTTCAACCTATATTTGGCTTGCTATCCGATAAATTAGGATTGAGAAAACACCTGCTATGGATTATTACCATCATGCTTGTGTTTTTTGCTCCGTTCTTTATTTATGTTTTTGGCCCATTACTGAAATACAATATCGTGTTAGGTTCTATCGTCGGCGGAATTTATCTGGGATTTATCAACAACGGCGGCGCACCGGCTATTGAAGCCTATATTGAAAAAGTCAGCCGCCGCAGCCAGTTTGAATTTGGCCGAGCACGCCTGTTCGGCTGCCTCGGTTGGGCGCTCTGCGCCTCTATCGTCGGGATTATGTTTACCATCAATAACCAATTTGTTTTCTGGCTTGGTTCCGCTTGTGCCGTCATCCTGGTCATCCTGCTGCTGTTGGCGAAGCCGGAGGTCTCTTCCAGCGCTATCGTTGCCGATCAGGTTGGCTCCAATCAGAAACCCTTTAGCCTGAAAATGGCGGCCGAGCTGTTAAAAGAACGCAAGATCTGGTTCCTGACCCTCTATGTCGTCGGCGTGTCGTGCACCTATGATGTCTTCGATCAGCAGTTTGCCAACTTCTTCACCTCGTTTTTCGAGACCCGGCAGGAAGGGACGAGAGTATTTGGCTATGTCACCACGCTGGGTGAATTGCTCAATGCCACGATCATGTTTTTTGCGCCGCTGATTGTGAACCGCATAGGCGGCAAAAACGCCCTACTCATCGCCGGGACGATTATGTCCGTACGAATCATTGGCTCTGCCTTTGCCAGTTCCGTACTGGAAGTGATTGTGCTGAAAACGCTGCACATGTTTGAGGTGCCATTCCTGATTGTTGGTTGCTTCAAATACATCACCACCGTCTTTGAAGTCCGCTTTTCCGCGACGATTTATCTGGTGTGCTTCTGCTTCTTTAAACAGGTATCGATTATTTTCATGTCGATCTTTGCTGGCAATATGTATGACAGCATCGGTTTTCATGGCACTTACCTGATTTTAGGCGGCGTCGCCCTCTCTTTCACGGCGGTATCCCTATTCACGCTGTCGGGAAAAGGACCGTTATATGCCTTTTCCGAAAAACAAAAAGCACCGGTGAATACACTCTAACACTGCCAGAACACAATAAAATGCCGGTATTTGCCAAAAATATCGGCAGATTGCACATTCTCTCACCGAACAGTGCAGTTTTGTGGTTTACGCCTTTGACATGCGCGGCACACGCCGTTATTATGCGCCCCGTTCACACGATTCCTCTGTAGTTCAGTCGGTAGAACGGCGGACTGTTAATCCGTATGTCACTGGTTCGAGTCCAGTCAGAGGAGCCAAATTCTTGTTTTCATGCCGCTTTGCGAATCCTTATGTGTTTCGGATTCAATGGGTTAGCGTGAAAAGTCTTCCCGATGCATTTTCAGTTTTCCCTCCGCATCGGGAGAATTTGGTGGTCAGATTTGGGGTCTTTCCGGTTCGATAATGGAGTGACCCGCATATGTCTCTTAACGACACTAAAATCCGCAACTTAAAACCACCTGCTACCCCCATAAAACTATCCGATTCGCACGGCCTGTATCTTCACGTTAAACCTACTGGTTCGCGTCTCTGGTACTTCAGATACTATTTTTTTGGCAAAGAGACTCGCATAGCGTTGGGTGCTTATCCGTTAATCAGTCTGTCAGAAGCACGCCAGAAACGTGACGAACTCCGCAAACTGCTGGCGCAAAATATCAATCCGGCACAGCAACGTGCCGCTGAAAAGGCAGCACGTTCTCCAGCAAAGAGTTTCAAGACCGTGGCATTGAGCTGGCATAAAAGCAACAGATCGTGGTCAGAGAACCATGCCGCCCGTCTGCTCGCCAGTATGAACAATCATATCTTTCCTGTGATTGGACACCTGCCAGTCACAGAACTGAAAACCCGCCACTTCATCGACCTGCTGAAAGGGATTGAGAAAAAAGGTCTGCTGGAAGTGGCTGCCCGTACCCGGCAGCATATGTGCAACATCATGCGTCATGCCGTGCATCAGGAGTTGATAGAGCACAACCCGGCGGCAAATCTGGACGGGATAATCGCCCCTCCCGTTAAGCGCCACTACCCTGCCCTTCCACTGGAACGACTGCCGGAGCTGTTGGCTAGCATTGAGGACTACAAGCAGGGACGAGAATTAACCCGCTTGGCAGTCTCACTCACCCTGCACCTGTTCATCCGTTCCAGCGAACTGCGTTTTGCCCGCTGGTCTGAGATCGATTTCAGAAACAAAATCTGGACCATTCCAGCCACCCGCGAAGCCATCCCCGGTGTCCGCTACTCTGGGCGTGGGGCGAAAATGCGCACGCCGCATATCGTTCCCCTCTCCCGTCAGTCCATCACTATTCTGAAACAGATACGGGAAATTTCCGGGCATCAGGAACTAATATTTCCCGGTGATCATAATCGGTATAAGCCAATGTGCGAAAACACGGTCAACAAGGCTTTGCGTGTGATGGGTTATGACACAAAAGATGAAATCTGCGGTCACGGATTCCGAGCAATGGCCTGTAGTGCGCTGATGGAATCTGGACTGTGGGCGCAGGATGCGGTTGAACGGCAGATGAGCCATCAAGAACGTAATAGCGTCCGAGCAGCTTACATCCATAAAGCAGAATATCTTGATGCCCGTAAAGCGATGATGCAATGGTGGTCGGATTATCTGGATACCAACCGGGAAGAATATGTTGCGCCATACATTTATGCTCAACAACATAAGACGGCTGGAGCGGCCTGATCGATAACGCTCCTAAGAGCAGATCCTGATAACAGGATCTGCTTTTCAGACTGTGAGAAATCTTCCCCTCAGCATTTCATAAAAAATCCAGAAATGTCAGAAAATTACTCAGGCCGGATACATGAATGAAGGTCTATTGCGGGGTAATCAACAACGTAGAATTAGGGTTACTTTTCTTATAACGATGGTACTGCAAGATTAGCGTAGCGAGATCCTCATCGACAGCATAAAAATAGGCTTCCGGCACATCTAGCACCGCCGCAAATCGGCAAACCAGACCAAAATCCGGCGAACTGACTTCCCTTTCATATTGGCTTACGCGGGAACTCGACGTCTCTTCATCCAGCCCAGCGAGACAACCGAGCTCGACCTGTTTTAATCCTGCATTCACCCGGGCCAATCTTAATCGTTTACCAATCACGGCATTACCTGCTTCGCAGATTAACATAAGCCGATTATCGCCGTTCCCGCCATGCCGCTCTTGAAGTGGTTCTTTATCCAGTAAATTTAAAATTTATTTTTGGTTATTTTAAACTCAAAAATGAAGGTTTAATTTATTGAGAGTAGGAATAATTAAATTTAGAAGGGTAAACGCACAAAGATTGAACACCATGACGCATTAGGGCATCAACCTTACTGAGGTGTGATGAGCAGCGTGGAGTTTGGATTGGCTTTCTTGAAACGGTGATACTGTAAGATCAAGGTGGCGAGATCGTCATCAACAGCATAGAAATACGCTTCAGGAACATCCAGCACTGTAGCAAACCGAGAAACCAGCCCAAAATCTGGCGCACTGACTTCCCTTTCGTATTGGCTCACACGAGAGCTTGCCGTTTCCTCATCCAAACCAGCGAGGCAACCGAGCTCTATCTGCTTTAATCCCTTGTTCACTCGGGCTAAATAACTTTGCCAAATAGTAGATCACTTGAAGGGAACTCAGTCCGAGTTATGCGATCTGATCAATCGCCAAACATCACAAATCACCAACCGGACTGAGCGATGCCGATCATAGCAGCAATCCCTGATGAAGAACGACGACTAATGCGTAAAGAAGCCCAACAGACACATGATAAAAATTACTCCAGACGACTCATCGCCATACTGATGCTGCATCGGGGAATGACTGTCACCGACGTTGCAAGACTGCTCTGTGCTGCCCGCTCATCCGTTGGACGATGGATAAATTGGTTTACTTTACATGGTGTTGAAGGTCTAAAGAGCCTCAAAGCCGGACGAGCACCGCGCTGGCCAGTCGCTGATATCCTGCATATGCTACCGCTTCTTATTAAACGCTCTCCTCAGGATTTTGGCTGGCTGCGCTCCCGCTGGAGTACCGAGTTGTTGGCACTTATCATTAACCGGCTTTTTAACGTGACGCTTCATCCTTCCACGTTACATCGCTATCTGAGACGAGCGGGCATTGTCTGGCGCAGAGCTGCGCCAACACTGAAAATCAAAGACCCAGATTATGAGGAAAAGCGACTCGCCATCGAACAGGCGGTCTCTCGGAAACAAACGGAGCATCCCGTGTTTTATCAGGATGAAGTAGATATCGACCTGAACCCGAAAATCGGTGCAGACTGGATGCTCAAAGGGCAACAGAAACGTATTACTACGCCGGGACAGAACCAAAAGTATTATCTGGCAGGGGCACTGCATTCGGATACGGGACGAGTCCATTACGTTGGCGGCAGTAAAAAGTGTTCTGATTTATTTATCAAGCTGTTAGAGACATTACGGCGGACATATCGGCGAGCGAAAACCATTACGCTGGTCGTTGATAATTACATCATTCATAAAAGCCACAAGGTGAAAAAGTGGCTGGGAAAAAATACGAAGTTCCGGTTGTTGTTCCTGCCCACGTATTCGCCGTGGCTAAATCCAATCGAGTTGCTGTGGTTGTCGTTACACGAAACGATAACGCGTAACCATCAGTGCCGGTATATGTGGCAGTTACTGGAGCAGGTAAAACTATTTATGAATGCCGCTTCACCGTTCCCCGGCAATCAGCATGGTCTGGCTAAAGTGGAGCGGTATTAGGCGAAGTTATTTAGTCTTAATCGCTTACCAATCACGGTGTTATCCACGGTACTGATCAACATAGATTGATTATCGCTTCTCTCACTAAGCCCTTCTTAAAGCATTTCTCCCCTAAATAAATTTTATCTTTATTTTTGATTGTTTTTTCACCCACAATAAAGATATAGTTTACTGGAAGAAGTAAAGTTTCAATCCAAGAGGAGGACGTATGAACATTGAACAACAGGAACAACGAATGGACTGGCATCCTGCCGATATCATTGCAGCTCTGCGTAAACGTAAGACAACGTTAGCAGCCGTATCACGTGAGGCAGGCCTTAGTTCATCAACGCTCGCAAATGCACTAAACCGCCCCTGGCCGAAAGGTGAACGACTGATCGCCAACGCACTGGGCATACCAGCAAGTGACATCTGGCCGAATCGCTATTTCGATTCACAAGGGCAGCGCATTCCGCGAGAAATTCGTCATAAAAACAATTAGATCATTTGCTGGTTTAAGCGCCAACCATCAGGGAATAACATTCTGGTTTCCACTCGATTCAACCGTGTCACATCATCAATTGGTTCGTTAATTACCTCGAACCAATTGATATGCCTAATTCAGGGTATGTCCCTTCTTTGTTGATACAGAGCTTTGACTGTGTTGATCTGAATAAAATCGGCAACGCGTTGCATAAAAAATGATATGAGGAAGTTAGCCCTTCTGGTAATAGTGTCCGAGTTCGAACATTTTTGTGACGGCCAGCGAAAAGCAATTAATAACATCATCGTTATAACAACAACCCCTCACTAATCCTATTCCTCATTTTTAGAATCCTATCTATACGTCATGGCTGCATAAGGAAACGTTAGCCACCTATGCATATATCATTTTCATATAAAGGAGATGAATCATGATAATGAAAAATAGGATGTTCAATACCAAAAGTGATGCATTTAACTGGATTACGATACCAGAAGCCATAGTGATAGCGACTCAGATAAGAAACTCACCGTTAACAGAAGCTGATATTTATCGCCATGCCTTATATGGTGACATCAACCTTTCGATCTACTTCCAATCTCCAGTCATCTTACGAAGAATCAAAACATCAAATTCTAAGGCAAAACTTAAGCCTATAGGCAATCATTTGATTAATCAGCTATGCATTCTCGAAAAAAACTGTTTCATCAATAACAGAAATTTAATCGTCACCACCGAGGGGAAATATACTTACCCCACTCAACAAGTGATTGATACAACGCTTATCGGCTATGAATGTGTACTGGTTCAACGTTTATTAGCGAGATCTCTGGGTATTCCACTACCTGTAATCGGAGAAAATCACGTTAACTATGGTCTTACTGTCAATATCGGCGACGATCACTTTCAAATATTTGAGAAAATCAGGTATCGCGAAAGGATAAAACAGCAAATCATGAGGCTTCCTAAAAATATCGCATCACATATTACTGAAAAAATCCCATACCAGAAAACAAGGCAGTATAGCCATAGAGAATATTTTCCGATTCATGATTTGCCAAAGGATGCCTGTTTTGTCATCAAACATGCCGAACTTGAGAAATTAATTAACATGCCTGCCAAAAATGATACTTCTCCTCCCTCCTCAACACGTATATCTACGCCGTTATCCAGATTGTTCTGGCTTGCCTGTAAAAACAATGAAGCTATCAGCCCATTAATCAGGCAACCTTATAAGCTTCTGTCCATCTTTGAACAATGGGCATCAGACGAAGGCATGACCGACCGATTCAGCGGCGATACGTTAAAGACGGCGCTTGAACGTGGTTCACCGACGTCCGTTTAGGCCCCTAATTAAAATGACATTACACGCTTCAATCTAAAAACCCGTATTAAGGATTGTGGTGTCCGTAATACGGGCTCATCAACTTTCACTCCTTTCCTAGCTGTGTTTTTTTGTTATCTCCGGGCATATCCCATTTCTGCACTGGAGGTATTTATGACAGCTCATCAGTTATTACGTCTGAAACAAGTGGAAGTAAAAACCGGTCTGAAACGCTCGCAAATCTACCTGTACATGAAAGAAGGCACCTTTCCCTCTTCAATAAAGATTGGACCTGCCAGCGTAGCTTGGCTGGAATCTGAAATTGACGACTGGATTAACCTCAAATTAGCTAACCGCTTAACGCGCTAAGAGGAGATACAGCATTATGTTCCCCTCACTGAATTACGCGGTGTTAACAAACGCCCTTGCCGCGCTTAAGGAAGGCAATTTTCGTTATTGTGAAACGTTAGGATTCACATTCGACGAATTGAATGCGCTCAATCAGCTATCCCTCGACGAACTATTTATTGTCAGCCGGGCATCCGCACAGTTTATGTCGATCACAGTTCGTCACGACGCTCTACAACGGATCCTGACGCTGTCCCATCAGGAAGCGCAACGCCAGCAGCAGATTAATCGGGCCATCAGATTGGGGGGATCTATTGCACTCCTGAATCATTTTTTTGGCCTCACCTCGAATGAGGTCTGCACTCGCCGCAGGTTGCTGGGTGTCACCATCCCTTATGGCCGAACGCCTATCCCAGATGAAGTCGTCGATGCAGAAATTTGGCTGTCATGGCAAAAGAAACGCACTGAAAACCTTGATACACCTGACGCGCTGGAAGCAATGATACAGGTTACTGAATCCTTATCTTCTGGGAAAAAAGGGCCTTCCCTGACCGCCGTCTGGAACCGTATCACCCTTTGTGAGAAAGAAGCACTGAACAGGAGGACATCGCATGCCAGATGAGATCGATCGCGATCAGGAATTTAATGAGCAACGCTTGGAAGAGATGATTGAACAGAATCGTTTTAAACCAGCAACCACGCCCTCATTACATTACTGTCGTTTGTGCGGTGAACCCATTCCCGAGCAGCGAAGGAAAACCCTTCCGGGCGTGACAACCTGTACGGAATGCCAAACCATACTTGAGCGCCACCAGCGCTGATAATCGGCAAGAATATTGCGCAGAGAAATATTTTTCTGCGCAATATTTATAATCTTTAATAAATAGAATGCTTATAATGACTATTAAAAAACTGAGAAAAAACGTCGCCATTATTACTTATCTGTATTAGTTCAGACTTGATATGAAGGTGTTTTGTGTTAGAACATAGTAAAATCTGACATTCAGCAATGAGCGATAAACAGAAGTTCGCAAATTGTTATCATAACTAAGGAAGGCACTACTAGCATCACGATATGTTAATGAATAGAGAGTAGGTGAATCAGGTTAAACCATAAAATCACCGGCACCAGTAAATTGCACATTCGTTAATTTTATTTGAAAACATTGCCGGTTTTTTCGATAAAAACAGCTAACTGATATCTCAAACGAAGGAGTGAAAATATGGGGTTCTGGGAAACCGCTGGTAAGTTAGCTAAAGGTGCAGCTAACGCTCTGGAAGAAAAGTCTAACGAGATGCAAGCTACTAAGATGCGACTTGAAAGCAAAAGCAGTGAAGATTTGAAAAGTATCATAAAGTCTGAAGGGTTCTTTGGTTCAGCAAGTAGTACAGAAAAAAGCATTGCTATGAAAATTCTAAGAGAACGCGGCGACATATAAGGAAATCAAAATGGTTGGGACTTTAAATCTTCCGCACACCTGCCCTAATTGCAAAGTTACGACGGCACGTACTTCGACTGAATTAGCAGCTCTGTTTGGGTTAAGAACAATTCCCACGGGTGCTACAAACCAGAGTTGGTGCCGGAAATGCCGATCAGGCAGCTAAATAATAGAGCCGCTGAGCGGCTCTATTATTCAAACATATTAATGTAGTTCACAGGCTATTCATTTTCCTGAATTATTTTTTTGATTCAACAAGATCGCTGATCTGCTCCACATTGATTATTACTTGCTTTGCAGAAAATGGGCGTTGTCGGGATTACTGGCGCTCAACGCCCAGATGAGGACGTTTGCTGATGCTACACGAACAAATTGAGAACGAAGTGATTTGGACATCCCCTTGACAGATGCCTTGGTTGCTGTTGATTCGCAAATCGAGCTCAAGGCATCATTCTCGGCACATCAGAGATGGTCAAAAATAGACCCTTTACGTGGAATAAGGATTTTCTCATAAAGCTTGGTCGCATAGTCATCCGTCATCCCGGAAACATAATCGCAAATGACTCTCATACCTGCCTGCTGGCTTAAGCTAATCTGCCGCTCATAAACTTTCCTCGTCGAGGCAGGTAAAAACCGACACGGATCGCTAGCCAGCACACTAAACAATTCGACAATCAATTTTTGTCCTTTGAATTCAAGCAATTGTACATTTTCATGCTTAATCACTTTGTCCTTGACCAGCATGAAAATTTTCAACCGCAATGCTTCGACTGCTTCCGGAAGCACCGCATTATATTTGAGCATACCGCATTCGAATTCTGCACCCTTTACATTGAGTTCAACGCTTGTGATCATCAGGTGAACTAGCATGCCAATGCACTCTTTTCTCCTGTAACTTTCACCAAATAGGCTGTCCGCAACAGATTCGCATGTTCCGGAGAATGTAATACCGTGGCAGTCAGTAAATAGGTTTGCATGTCCGCTGAAATGCTCTATCCACATCTCTCGAGTCACCATTCTGAGAGAAATCGCGTCCTCCAAATCATGCAGCGAATACGAAATTTCGTCGGCAAGATCCATGATGGTGGTATCGAGCGCTTTATAAGAAGCTTTTTTATGATCGGATTCGGTTTTACCAAGTTTAACGGAAGTAAACAGCTTCAGATCCTGTTCAGTAAATGGTGAGAGAGCAAATTCTACGATGTCTATCTCCGAATCCAGGTAGCATTTTGGAGGTTTAAAATCAGATGATTTAAAGAGCCAGTTTGGCCCTCCGGCAGGAGCCTGACTACTGACTTTTTTAACCATTAGGGCTGAGTAATTAACCGGATATTTCAGTACACCCAGCAGAAGTCTGCGGGTAGGATCGAGGCCGTGTTCCTTAGTGTACTTATCTAGGCTGTGTCCCGTAACTATTTTTTGTACAATACGAAGCATAGTTTAACCACAAAAAGTCCTTCAATTTGGCTCGTTACGATTTCCCTGATGATGCATGGTTTCTGATTGCACCGATGCTGCCACCTGAGAGAGGTTCTGCTAAAGGGGGCGGCCTTATCTTGCGCACAGGCATGTCATGAATGGAATATTTTGGGTTCTTTGTTCTGGAGCGCCGTGGAGGGATTTACCCGAACGCTATGGTCACTGGAAAACGATTTATAACCGCTTTAACCGGTGGTCAAAAACCGGAATAATGAACAGCCTTTTCAATAAGCTACGTCAAATTCTGGATGAAAAATCACTGATTGACTGGGATGTCATCGCGCTTGATGGCAGCAATATTCGAGCCCTGAAAGCCGCTGCAGGAGCTAAAAAAAACATCCCGATGAACTCGACGATCATGGGCTGGGTCGCTCTCGCGGCGGCTTTGGCACCAAGATCCATCTGGCGACAGATGGCACCGGATTGCCATTAAGTTTCTGTCTGAGCGGTGGGCAAGCCCACGAAAGCCAGTATGCAAAAGACCTGCTCAACCGAGTTGGTGTTATTCGTAAAAGTGGGTGCCTGAAATCGCGTCCAAAAGCTGTACTGGCGGATAAGGGATACTCAGGGAAAAGTCTTCGTATTTATTTGAAGGTTAAGGGAATAAAGTCAGTCATCCCTTTTGAACGGAATGAGAAAGCCAGTCAGGATAGACGCAGAAAACTCAATAGCCGGTTGTACAAAAAACGCAATGTTGTGGAGCGCTGCTTTGCGGGATTAAAGGAAAATCGTCGCATCGCTACACGCTCAGAAAAAACAGCAAGAAATTATCTGAGTATGCTTAAACTGGGGGCGATCCGGTTATTTTTGAAACGACTGTTAAGTTAAGGGACACAGCCTAGTTTCGAGAGAATGCGCAGCGTCTGACCATTTCCTTCAAAACCACCGTAATTCAACATACAGTAGTTAAGAGCTACCTCACCACCATGACCAAATGGGGGGTGACCAATATCATGCGCGAGGCATATTGCCTGCATCAGATCGTTATCTGGTAAAAATCGCTCTTCATCTTTACCTTTATATTTGATTTTCAGCTTAGCAAGAAGACCTGAACCGATTTGTGCAACTTCCATTGAGTGGGTCAGTCGTGTACGGTAAAAGTCACTTTCTCCCAGACCAAGAACCTGCGTTTTGGATTGCAAACGTCGGAAAGGAGACGAGTGGATCAACCGAGAAAGGTCGCGCTGAGCTTCAGTTCGGATCTCTTCCTCGCGATGATTATTGGAACCTCGTCTTTCATCCCAGACGTTTATTTTACTCTGATTCATATTACTCCTTATGTTTTGCTCTGAGCAGTGCGGCGTTCTGACGTAACGCCGTCACCCGGCTGGATTTATGCCGGTTAAAAATAAAGTGAACCGGAAGATTCACCTTTTTTGCAGAACGCATTATTTATGACAGGGGCTCTCAGGGGGCAATCCGTTCTTAGTCATTCGTGATTAAACTAGGAAATTTAAAGCTAAATCAGATTAAATTCAGTCCAAGCTTATTCTGTTGTCAAGATAAATTATCAAAATAACTTATGTTTTTCCGACCTACTCCTCAATAACTAATGCATTGTGAACTTAGCAAAGTCCACTGTTGGCACATAGTTGCTGTCAGATTAATTATGCCTCTGAGCCCCAAAATGCCACCGCAAATCCAAGCTATACATCACCACTAAATAATTATCACACTATATATTTTCTCTCTTATTCCCTTTTTGATTTTCTCATTCTCATCCTAACGCTGATATCGCACGCTAATCGCGTCACCTTCCACTGGCGAGCTTTATGGACGTTTATTCGTCCGGGGCGGGTATTGCTCTTTAACAATGCGAATCGGGCTATCACACAACCACAATTCAGGGTGCCGCTGAATGTTCTCGCTGACCCGTTGAAACCGGAATGCAGAATCGGGATGTGATCGATTGAGTTAATTCACCATGACTTTTTATTAAAGGAAATAGCATGAGAAAACCTACCTATCACGTGTTTGTCACGCAGGAAAGCCAACCCGATGCCAGCAGAGAAAAGAACACGTACTGGACAAAAGTCGGCGTGGCGTTCGCTCATAACGGCAAACCTGGATTGAACATCGTACTGACACCCGGTATTGCTGTCTCCGGTAAGCTAGTGCTCCTTGAGCCGAAAGACGATAGCGACATACCGCAAGCCCCCCTGCACGATTAACACTCTCCTCTCATTTTCTTTGCCACCGACTATCTGATAGCTACGTGTGGTTCGACTTTTTACCGAGGCAACCATGCTTTCACCAACGGCCTTTCTGATGGCGGCCATGCAGTGTGCCGCCACTATTTACCCCTCCACCGCGTTTGATGTGGCAAAGGTGGAATCCAACTTTAATCCTTATGCCGTCGCTGAAATTGTGCCAAAGGAAGAAAGAGCGCCCGGCAGCGCAGGTGTCATTTCTCATCAGCCCACCAGCAAGCAAGCTGCCATCAACATCATCAAGCAGGTAGTCGCAAAAGGCCGCCGCTATTCGGTCGGGCTGATGCAAATCACCAGTACCAACTTTCGCCATTACGGCGTAACAGCACATGACTTGTTAGACCCCTGCACCAATCTGTCCGTTTTTGAGCGCATTCTCACCGACTGCTACCAGCGAGGCGGCACGCTGAAAAGAGCACTCAGTTGTTACTATTCCGGCAATTTCGATACGGGTCAGCAGCCAGAATCCGCCTTTAACCAAACCAGTTATATCCAGCGTATTGGCTATGTGGTCCCGTCTACGCGGGAAGATCTCAAGCGCAGTACCACCAGCCAATCCACTTCAGAGATTCATTACCCGCCCACCGTCATACGCGGTGAGCTTACCGATAAAACCACACCGATTTCGACCTCCCTGCACTATCCCGACGCCATCATTCGCGGCGATGTATCCCTACCTATAATTAATGAGGAGCAATGACGATGCAAAAACGTAAATACTGGCCTGCGTTTTCTTCCCTGTTGATATCAACCCAAACGCTGGCAGCAGGGAGCGGGTTTAATAAAGCCAACGATACACTCAGTAATACGTCCTCCGGCTTGCTCGGGCTGGCCGCCGTCACGATCACGCTGGCAACCATGTGGGTGGGTTACAAGGTGCTGTTTGATGGTAAAAGTTTGCATGACATGCGCAACGTCATTATCGGAGCCATCCTGATTGTCGGTGCATCAGGCTTTGGTGCCTATTGGGCATCCTAGGGGGAACCGATGACCACCCTGAACAAAGCGCTGACCCGCCCTGCCGCCATTATGGGTATCCCTCTCGTCCCGTTCGTGATCGTCAGCGGGGCTATCGTCCTGCTGTCGGTCTATATCAGCTATTACCTTGCGTTGTTATTGATCCCTGCCTGGCTGGAAATGAAGGCAAAAGCTCGAACGGATATTCATTATTTCGGACTGCTGTGGCTGGCCTTTAAAACCCGTGGGCGATTTGCCACGGATCGCCATTTCGGTGCCCGTGCCATGCTGGCAAGCCACTATGACGCCGTCGATGTTTCGGAGTTTACCGCTAAGATGAAATTAAACGAGCGCATCACGCTGGATAAATACATTCCCTACTCCTCCCACATTCATCCTCACATAATACGAAATCGCGCCGGTGATTTAGTCGCGACCTGGGAATTGGGCGGCACTGTGTTTGAATGTGAGGACGAGCATCATCTGACATTGCTGGCAAGCCACCTCAACAACCTGATCCGCGCGTATGAAGGGCTACCGATCACCTTCTATATTCACCGCATACGAGAGAAATATCAGGATGGCTTTAACGCCAGTTCGGGCATTCCCTTTTCGGATGACGTCACGGAACGCTATTACCAGCCGCTAACAGAGAAGCCTCTCTGGCGGCATCGGCTGTTTTTCACCGTCTGTTATGCCCCGTTCTCCACGCTGGAGAAAAAAATCATGAAGACACAGACCGCCGGAAAAAGGAAAGCGGCGCTGGATGATGCCCTGAAAGGGATGCTGGAACACCATGAAGCCATCCACACCGCCCTGTCACGTTACATGGCAACGCCATTGGGCATCTATGGGGAAAAAGGTCGAGTTTACTCTTCGCAACTGGCTTTCTACCATCGCCTGATGACGGGGAAATGGCAGAACGTGGCGGTGACGCGCACACCGTTTTATCACACACTCAGCACGCCGGATGTGTTCTTCACTACCGATACCGCCGAATGTCAGACGGTCGGCGGTTCCCGCTTCTTCCGCAGTCTGGAAATTAAAGACTATTCACCAGAAACCTATACCGGCCTGCTCGATGCGCTGCTGTATGCCGAAAGCGAGTATGTGCTGACGCAGTCTTTTACCTGTATGGCACGGGATGAAGCGCAAAGTCATATCCGACTGGCGGAAAAACGGCTGAATTCAACCGACGATGACGCTATTTCACAGCGAGAGGAATTGATCGTCTTACGCGATTTGCTCCAGTCCGGGCATGTGTCTTGCGGCAAATATCATTTTTCCCTGTTGGTCTCCTCCACCAGCGCCGATCAGGTGGTCAAGGAAACCAATGCGCTGGCCCAGCCTTTTAACGATCTCGGCATCATGACATCCCTGTCCACTCTGTCGTTACCTGCCGCCTATCTGGCTCAACTTCCCGGCGTCTATACGTTGCGGCCTAGACTGGTGGTAGTCAGTAGCCAGAACTACGCAGATATGGGGAGTCTGCATAACTTCCATCCCCACAAACGCCACGGCAATCCGTGGGGTGAGGCTATCGCCATACTGAAATCTCCCGGTGGTGGCGGTTATTATCTGAACCTGCATGACAGTCAGGCAGGACGGAATGACTTCAATGAGAAAACGCCGGGGAATACCGCCATCATCGGTAAAACAGGTTCAGGAAAGACCCTGCTGATGACAATGATGAAACAGTTGATGCAGAAGTACCGTAATCCGGCGACATTTCCCGCCTCTGCCACCATCAAACGGCTGACCACCGTTTACTTTGATAAAGACAGAGCGGCGGAGATGTCGATCCGCCAAATGGGCGGTCGCTACTTCCGTATCCGAACCGGTATCCCTACCGGATTCAACCCGTTCTCACTTGCTCCCACACGACGGAATATCAGCTTTATCAAGCGGCTGATCCGGATGCTGTGCCGTCGTGACGGTAAGCCACTCGATCCCCGCGATGAAGAGCGTATCAGCGCTGCGGTGGATACCATTATGCTGGACTACCCGTCGGAATATCGCCGTTATGGTATTACCCGATTGCTGGAAGTGTTGCCCGAACCACCGACCAAAGAGGCCCGGGCTAACGGCCTGCGTATACGCCTGAAACAGTGGGCGCAGGGCGGTGAATTCGACTGGGTATTCGATAACGAGGAGGACACATTTAACATCAGCAATATTGATAACTTTGGTATCGATGGTACGGAATTCCTGGATGACGACGACATACGCGGGCCGATCACCTTTTACCTGCTGTACCGCGTCACCAGCCTGTTGGATGGTCGCCGACTGGTGATGTTCATGGATGAGTTCTGGAAATGGCTGGCTGATGTCGAGTTTTCTAAATTCTCCCTCAATATGCTCAAGGTGATCCGCAAACTGAACGGCATTTTTATCCCCGCCACTCAGTCACCTGATGAAATCGTCAGGCATCCCATCGCTCCAGCGATTATTGAGCAATGCAGCACTCAAATATTTCTCGCCAATCCCAAGGCCAGCCGTACAGATTACGTGGAGAAAATGAAAGTCCCAGAAAGCGTTTACGACATCGTCCGTAATCTTGATCCGAGCGAGCACTATATGGTTGCCCTGAAAACACCACTGCGTGCCGGTGAAACTCGCCCGTTTGTCGCCATGGCAAGAATGGATTTATCGGGGCTCGGGAACATCACCAAAATCCTGAGCGGCAGTGAAGACAACCTGAAAATATTTGATGCCATTTATCAGGAAGGCATGTCACCCACCGACTGGAAAGAAACGTTCCTTAACCAAGCTATCTGATATTCACCTCGGAGGTTATCACCATGAAAACCAGAAACACGCTTCTGGCGTTATCGCTATTGGTTTCCACACCCGCACTCAGCGCGGGTATCCCGGTGTTTGATGCCGCCAGTAATACCGAGTCGATTAACCAATGGGTACAGAAACTCCAACAATGGCAGGAAACAGTCACTCACTATAAAAGTGAACTTGATGCTTATAAGCAGCAATTAGCGACCGCAACAGGCATACGCGATATTCAGGGATTTCTCCGCGAGGCAAAAAGCCTAAAAAATGATATCGAACATCTGCGTAAAAATGGTATTTCACTGGATGATCTGCTGACCAACCCAAGCGGTTATTATTCTTCTGACCTTCAGCGCTTATATAGCAAATATCAATCGTTTGATATTTGTAATCAGTCCAGTTCATCGCAACGTTATCTTGAAAGTTGCAAACAGCTTGTCCTCAATCAGGCGGTATCGATTGAGAATACCAGTGAGGTCCAGAACCGGATTAATAGCACATTAAACGATATATCAGACTTATCTGACCGCATTGCCAACGCCAAAGACTCGAAAGAGTCACAGGACCTGGCTAACGCGGTGGCAGCCAAAAGCGTACAATTGAACGCATTAACCAGCCAATGGGAAATGTCAGTCAAGCAGGCTGAACAGCGATCCACGATGTTGACTCAACAGCGGCAAAAAGCATTCAATGAACAACAACTCACTTCCCCAATTCCTGACTTTAATCATTGAGAGGGTAAGAATGAAAACGTCATTTTGCATTTTCCCGATTATTTTAGGCTCACTATTTCTGCTGGGGTGCGACAACCCGAAATCAACGCAATGGTACAAAGAACATCCGGATGAAATGAATCAGCGATATAAAGCGTGTGAATCATCCGGTGATGACTCCCAAGATTGCAAAAATGCGCGAGAAGCGCGATTTGAACTCCGTCAGGAAAATGCCAAGGTTCCCGATTTGAACTAAAGGGGTCATCTATGTCAGGTGGTATGTTTGTTGGAATGAACAACACGATCACTGACGGTTTACATGCCGTACTGCGGGGACAAACCTCCGTGTACGGCGATATGGTAAGCGTTATCGCCGTCAGTTCCTTCACGTTATTTGTCACTTATCGGGGTTATCAAACCCTGGTTGGAAAACTCCAAACGCCTGTAGAAGGTGTCATATGGGATGTCGGGCGAATGCTATTAATCATGACATTCGTTTTAAATCTCGATGGTTGGCTGGATTTAGCCATTTCTGCCATTAACGGATTAACCGACGGCGTCAGTGGTGATGACAATGTCTGGGTCTTACTGGATACCGTCTGGGCAAAAGCGCAAACGATAGGACAAAAGCTTTATCAGCAGGATGATTCCACCTATGTAAAACTCAACGGCGGTATTGCACAACTTCTGGTCTGGGGCGGTGCAATCGTCACCCTGCTCTTTGGTTCGGCAGTTAATCTGTTAGCCGGAATTATCATTGTATTAATGACCACCACTGCACCGTTATTTATTTTCTGCCTGCTGTATGGATTCCTTATTCCGATGTTTAACAACTGGCTGAAAATTATCTTCACGGTGATCCTGACGATTATGTTTTCCGCGTTATCCATCAGGATTGTCATCAATTATCTTAATGGGCTATTAGATAAAGCGGTTAGTTTTGCAGATAGCGCCAATATCATCACACTGGGTGTTCAGTGCTGCGTTGCCGGTATTATTTCTGGCGTCATTATCTGGTTTTCAGCAAAAATCGCTAACGCATTAGGCGGCGTCGCCGTTCAGGTCGCACTACAGGGTGCCACCATGAGCGGTCTACGTGGGCTGGCGAAACCGTCTTCTGACGCAGCGAAATCGGTCATGAAAGCCAGTGCGACGGGTGCCCGGTTAGCGGAAAAAGGGAGCGTCAGCGCCGCTAATGCAGCAGGTACACTTATCGCCGCAGGCACCAGCAAAGCCCTCTCCGCATGGCAAAAACGTGCGGCGTCTATCGATAGTATGAAGCGTTTCAACCAACAGCGTAACCGCTAATCCCCTTCTAACGCAGTCTCTCCACCCCGTGCCGTGGCAACCGCCATCGGTATGGCATTGCTGTCTTCGACAAACACAGGAATCAATATGAAATCCAGCCTCATCTTTCTGATGCTGTGCGTCCTCATGGGTTGCGTACAACGTCAGCACGATTTGACGCCAGTATCTGGCGATCCTCAACCGGTTAATTCTCCCGCGATTATTCAGGAGCTGACAAAACATGTCTGAAACAGAAAATGTCATCGCGTCATCCCGCACCTTTGAATCAGTCCTGCTGGAAAAGGATGAACGGGAAAAAAGGATAGCGTGGCGAATAGCAGCCATAGGTTTTGCTCTGGCCGCAATGGCGATCACCGCACTGATCATTCTGCTGCCGCTGAAAACCACCGAAATCGAATTATGGTCGGTGGATAAACAGACCGGGCGCTATGACTATATGACCCGGATTAAAGAGCAGAATATTTCCACTGAAAAAGCACTGGCTCAGGCGTTAGCAGCGCATTACGTCAGGCTCCGCGAAGGCTATAACTATTTTGCTCTTCAGCGCGATTACGACGATGTGCAGTTATTCAATAGCGACAGCGTGAACCGGGATTATCTCGACGGGTTTAACAGCAATCAGGCACCCGATATCATTTTCAATAAAGCGGAATATGTCGTGTCTATCGACATTATTTCCAACGTTCACACGACCGCGACAGATCCTGACCATCTGGCGACCTTACGCATTAAACGGACTATCCGCCGCATTGTCGATAACTCGATTAAAACAGATGTCTGGAACATTCGCCTGACTTATCGCTATGTCCCCCGCAAACAACTGACAGACAGCCAGCGAGAAGTGAATCCGCTGGGGTTCATCGTAACCAGCTACCAACGCGATAAAGAACTGAGGGGTGAATGATGCTGAAAAAAACAGTGCTCTTGTGGCTCCTTCTGATGTCATCCACAGCCTGGAGCGCGGCGATACCGAGCCGCAGCACCTATGACAGCCGAATGCAGAATGTCACCTATAACAGCCAAAATGCGACTATCGTCAACACCCGCCCCGGCTACCTCACCACACTCCTGTTTGATGACGATGAAGAAGTCATCGACGCGCAAGCAGGCTTTCCAAGGGGCTGGAAAGTCACAAAAAGCGATAACCGGGTCGGTGTCAGCCCAAATCCTATTACCCAACCGGTAACCGATGATAACGGCAACAACGTCAATAAGGTGTTTCTGCCAACGGCGAGCGAGTGGAGAACCAATCTCTTTGTCGTGACATCAAAGCGGGATTACAGTCTGGAACTGAACGTGCTGGAGAATGACTTGCCTTCTCAGGCCTTTATTATCCGTTTTCGCTATCCGGATGACGAGCGCAGGCAAGCAGACGCAGCCAGCGCAGATCGCCTGAAACTCCTGCGTGAAACGCAGGAAAAGCAGCAGATAACGACAGCCTTCGAGCAAGCTACCACGCCGCGTAACTGGCTTTATACCAAGCGAGTCGCGACGGGTTCAGCCTACATAGCACCAGATTTTACTTACGATGATGGCCGCTTTATCTATCTGGGTTTTTCTCCCACCAAAATCCTTCCGTCTATCTTCCGGGTCGTTAACGGGCAGGAACAGACCGTCACGCCCCGCATAACCAAACACGGAAACTACACCGTGGTCGTCGTGCGGGCAATGTCGCCACAGTTGGTATTGCGCTACGGCAGCGCGGTAGTCGGGATTGAGAATACGTCATTCGGCAACGTCACTGTTGGCAGCGGTGACACGGTTTCGTCTGCCGTCACATCGGAGGCTAAATGACTGATAAATCCATCCCAGAAACAACGGAAAAAACCGTGGCGGAGCTGGAGGCTGAAGCCCGTGAACGCGCCCGTTCAGCGATGGTGAGTCAGGCACCCGAGCAGAACACACCTCCCGGCCAACCCGAAGTCACCCGCTTCAAAAAAGCCTCCAGCCGCCGGACACTGCTGGTCAGCCTGCTAAGTCTGGGCGCACTGATTGCACTGGCATTGGGTGGAGATCGCTTCCTTGTCTCATTAAAGCAAAGCGATGATAAGGCGGTTGAAACCCCAGCACCGCCGTCAGCCAGTTCGGGGCAGCATGAGCGTAAAAATCTTGGCATGGACAACAATCCGTTCGGTCTGTTCGGTCAGGACATACAGCAAACCGCAACTGATAGTCCCCCAATACAGACGGCACCACCGTCAGAGCCACCTGCTTTAAATAAGGCGGCGGCACTGGTCGATGGGTCAAGTAGTACCGCTGAGTCCACACAAAGCAGTAATACCCAGGCTTCACAAACTGCCCCTTCCGGCACACAGCGCAATCAGAGCAAAGACACGCCTGCAACCACGTCTGGCACAGAGGCTAACGACGCCAATCCCGGTATTGCAAAAGTGACCAGCGTCAGGCGACTGGGTCTCGATCCCAATCTCTATCTTCCGGTTGATCGTTATATTCCGTGCTCAATGATGCGACGTTTTGTCTCTGACGTAGGCGGTCGTATTTCGTGCCTCATCGGCGAAGATGTCTACAGCGCTAACCATTACGTGAAGTTGCTCCCTGCCGGAACCGTCGCCAGAGGGTTCTACCGCACCGGGGCGCTGCAACATGGCCGGAGCCGAATGTTTGTCATCTGGACGGAATTACGCACACCAGAACCCGGTAGCCTGCAAATCCCGCTGATTGATACCGAAGCCACCGGCCCGCTGGGTGAGGCCGGGATTAGCGGCTGGATTGATACCCATTTCTGGGAACGGTTCGGCAATGCGTTGATGTTGAGCACCGTACAGGGCGTGGCCGCCGCCGCATCCAATTCAGCACCGGGGAAAGACCGCAATACCGATTACACCGAAAACACCCGCGCTGCCGCGTCAGAAATGGCGAAAACAGCCTTAGAAAACAGCATCAATATCCCGCCCACGATGTACCTCAATCAGGGCGATGTGATCGGCATCATGACCGGTACGGATATTGATTTCTCTTCCGTTTATCAACTGCGTCTGAAAAAGAGGTGGTATGAACGCTGAAAACCTGTCGCTGGATTTTATGAAAAACCAGTTATTTGGTGAATTTCTGCAACTTGCAGGCCTGACGGAAATCGCCATCAACCGCCCCGGAGAGATCCACACCAAAATAAACGGTCGATGGCAGAAGCATGATTCCCCGGTTACGTTGCGTCAGTGCCATGCGTTTGCCAAAGCACTGGCCTCATGGAATGAGGACAATATCGATGATACCTCCCCTATTCTTTCCGCTACATTAGGATCAGGTGAACGTGTCCAGACCATTATTCCCCCGGCCTGCGAACGAAATACCGTATCGATTACGCTGCGAAACCCGTCATTTGAGCAGAAAACACATCAGTCCTGGATTGATGCCGGGTTTTATAACCGGATAGCCGGTAAGGAGAGAAACGAAAGCAAAGATGATGAACTGACCCGATGCTATAACAAGGGTGATATTCCCCACTTTATCGAAAAGGCCGTTGAGTACGGCAAAACGATCTTTATTGTTGGTGAAACCGGCTCCGGTAAAACCACCTATATGAAGACGTTGCTGCACTATATTCCGCCACATCTCAGGCTAACCACGATTGAAGATAATCCCGAAATCCGGTTTTACCGCCACGCCAATTATGTCCATCTGTTTTACCCGGCAGATGCCGGAGACGAGGCGATTATCACACCCAGCAGACTTATCAGAGCGAATTATCGAATGAATCCAGATCGGATTCTGCTGGCGGAAATTCGTGGGCGGGAAGCGTGGGACGCGCTGAAAATTATCGGATCAGGGCATGAAGGCCTTATCACCTCCCTGCACGCAGGCAGTCCGGAAGAATGTATTGAAGGGATCATTGACCGCTGTTATGAAAATCCTGACTGCAAAAATATTCCGTTCGATGTGTTGTTACGCAAGGTGCTTAAATGCGTAGATATCATCGTCAGCGTAGATATTCACGGCGATATTCGCCGGATGGGGGATATTTATTTCAAACCGATACACCTTCATCAAATGAAGAAATCATTCAGATAGACGAACAGTTAAAGCCCACTCATTCTCAATAAAGGTATTTGATATGAAAACAATCATATTCACCGCCTGCCTTTTCTGCATGAATTTTTTACTGCCCTCTTCCGTAATGGCCGCTGATGCCTGCGAGATGGTTTTATGTCTGTACGGTAAAACAACCGGTAATGGCGAAGGAAATGAATGTCAGTCTGCTGAACGCTCTTTCTTTAATGTTGTAAAAAAGAGCAGACACGGATTTCACCCCAACCATACCGCCGACGCCCGAAAAGCCTTATTACTCAAATGCAAATCAGCCGAGCCGAAAATCATCGACCAGATAATTAATAAATTTGGCCGCGTGCGTAATTAAATTCAAAGAAAAACGGTAATAACAATATCAGGGTTATTACCATTCCCCCTGTCAAATCGGGATGGCAAACTCAGCATCGGTTGTGACGGTTTTAGGCTTTTAAATTTATGCGAATAGCAGAAATTTAAAAGTGGCGTAAGGCGAGTAAATTCTATTTCGCAGAAATAGCTAATTTGCGTCGCCGAACCCATCTGCAAACAGACGCGCCCACGCGGATTTTGCAGACCGGGGGAGCCGAATAAATTTCGCCGCCCCAGCGAGCGAAAAGCTATCGCCCACGATAGCGGTTTATTTGGGGGGCTTGCCCCGCACACCGTCGCAGCTAAGTCTCCGGCCAAAAGCCGGTAGCGTGGCGCGACCACCCGCTTTGAAGGCGTTTTCCCATTTTTTCGCTTGGCCGGAACGGACAAAAGAAAAAATAGGCGAAAAACGGCGTCTCAAAGGGGGTGGTCGCGCGTAGCGGGCGACGGTGTGCCGCCTTTGACCTTGGGGGTTTTGGCGCGGCGTCCAGCCACGACACTACCCCCATGCGATGGTCCATAAGGGCGTCCAGCCCGCATGAACTGGCGCACGCTGTTTCGTGCCGGGAAGCCTGCTTTCCGACTCATGGCCGCAGAGCGGTCACCCTCTTAGCCCCAGATGTTCGCCCCGCCTTTTCGCCCAAAACTGTGGGGCGAATTGATGGGGCGATGCGTTGGGGCGAGTCTCTGGCGAAGGAGGCATCATGATTTTAAATAAGCTTGCCGTTTCACTGTCGCCGATAGTGAATGGTGCGCTGGCCTTTATTGATGTTATGCAACAGCATCAATTGATGCTGGCGCTATTATCGGGCCTGACCCTGCCGTTTTTTGCCTCAATGAAAAACGATGAACGGCAGAAAGCTCCGCTATGGAAAAAGCTAATTATCACTATTTCCCTACTGTGTTTTCTGTTTGGCACAATGGGACCATTACTCATTAGCGTTTTTCAGTGGCTTTATAACGGTCGGATACTTACCCGCACTCCCATTCTGGACTGGTCAATATTAATTATATTTACCGTGGCCGGGTTTATTTTGCATATTCTGCTGCGCAGGGTATTAACCCCTGAATTAGACAAAATAAAGAAACGCCTCGTCAGAAAAACCACGCTTGAACGGGAATTGCGCACCGATGTCCGCACGGTGAAATCGCTGCTGCCGGAAACACTGCATTATGACCCACTGGATTATATCGATCTAAACAAGGGCATTTTTATCGGGATAGACCGTGATGAAAAACCGATGTATCTGCCGTTAGGAGACTGGCAAAAACAACACGCGGATATTATCGGCACCACTGGGGCTGGTAAAGGTGTAGCAACCGGTATATTGCTTTACCAAAGTATCCTTGCAGGTGAAGGGGTATTTATTATGGACCCCAAGGATGATGAATGGGCACCGCATCTTTATCGGAAAGCCTGCGAGGATGCAGGTAAACCCTTTTGCTTAATTGACCTGCGAAAACCGCAATACCAATTAAATCTGATTGAAAACATTACGCCTGACGAGCTGGAAGAATTGTTTGTTGCGGGATTCAGCTTGGCGGAAAAAGGTCAGGAATCCGATTTTTATCGTATCGACGACCGGAAAGCGGCACGTATGACAGCACAATTTGTCAGCCGTCATCCCTCTTCGACTATCCGCGATATTTATAACGGCGAATATGTTCAAGGTATCGCGGAAAACATCAAAGCCTTTTTCGGCAAGATTGAAGAGCTGGCGTTGCTCAATGTCATCAACGCGCCGACAGGATTTTCACTCCAATCGGTTTTTGATGAAGGTGGCTGCTGCTATGTCATCGGCTCAATGCGCAATAGCAAGATTATTACCGCCCAACGAATGCTGCTGGTGCGACTTTACCAATTAGCAGAAAGGCGCGACCGGGTAAAAGAAGCGCCCCACCCCATAGCCATCTTTCTCGACGAACTGAAATACCACCTATCAAAACCAGCGCTGGAGGGGTTAGGCGCAGCACGGGATAAAGGCGTACATATCATCATGGCCCATCAGTCCGTCGCCGATTTGAAAGACTGTCCAGCGGATTTAAAAGGCGATGCGGTTGTCGGTGCGGTCGTTGAAAACGCCAAATTCAAGCTGGTGTACCGCGTTATGGACCCGGATACGGCAGAATGGGTGGCGAGAATGTCCGGCACCATCTTAGTGGATGATGAAATCCGCAAAGCCAAAACCAATGCCGTACTGACGGAAACTATCGACGGTGAACGGACGATCAGACAGGCCGAGCGTTTCTTTATCGACAGCAATATGATCCTGAACCTGCCCGATTTTGTCAGCTTTATCTTTACGACGAGAGCGCTTCCCTCGGCCTCACTAATTTCCCCCATCAAGGTACAAAAACGCGAGCTGGAGATCTATTCCGTTTCTCCGGATATTGCAGCGTCGGCAGCACCAGCAAAAATCGCGCTGGACTTCGACGAGGAAGGAGCAACACCCACTTCAACGCCCACTGTCACGGCAACCCGGCCCGATCTTTTATTTGAAGGGGAAAGGGAATCAACAAAACCGAGATCTGATGATGACGAAACACCGTCCTTGCTCAATCTTTAGGAGGGGTAATGCTTATCGCCACGCATAGCGAGCGCACCGCTCGCAACAACGAGAAGATAAAAATGCTGCTGAACTTCCTGAAGGAAGAAACCTACAGCGACTTTAAAACGCTGATGCTGCTGTTTGGCTTCCGGGATCACAAATCGCTCTACTCACTGCTGGCAAAAACTGAGCGAATGGGGTTAATACAAAAGTATGTATTTGAATCACGGACGATGAAAATATCATTGTGGGGCATAACCAGCGACGGACTGGCCGTCGTTTTAACGCCGGAAGATAACGTTTTCCCGGCGCGCTTTGAACCCTCAAAAATCACTGGCTGGACGCTGGAACACCACCTTGATAATCAAGTGGCTAGGCTGATCCTGGAGAAAAAAGGCGCATCCGGATGGATAAACGGCGATCGCTCAACGTTCCTCAGCCAGTATCAGGTCAAACACCGCCCTGATGGGGTGATCGTGCTTCCGGACGGAAAGGTCATCGCGATTGAGACCGAGCGCCGCCTGAAAACCAAAGCCCGCTATCAGTCAATCATCGCCAGCCATTTGCTGGCCCGTACCCATAAACACTGGATGTACGTTTTTTATATCTTGCCGGACCTACAGAAAAAACGAGCCCTTGAACTGCTGTTCGGCAGCATCAAACACGTCATTGTTAACCATCAGCATATTCCGCTGGAAGTGCGACATCGGAATGTTTTTCGTATTTATACCCTCGACGAACTGCGACAACTGGAGCTGGGGCAATATTCATAAGCTGGATCTGGCGTTGACAAATCTAATGGTCAGCTAAGAGCGAGGAGCGGAAGTCATGCTTGCTGATACCTCTTAAAGTGCATAGCCCGTTATCCAAGATGCAAACAGTTGCAGCCTGACCGTATGTAGCGGAGCATTAATGCTGGACCGGACAGTATCAAATTATGGATAAGCTACAGCATGTTGCCAGCAACCTATACAAGAGCTTCGACTTAGGAGCGCACCATGTGTGTTACTTGGAACACAGAGCTGAGGCTGTGTCATGATCCCCAGAGATGCCTTCTCATACATGCCAAATCTGAATCCTCACGAGTAACTCAAAAAAGAATATGTTTTCATCGTGTTGAAACGCTACGATATAACCATCAGAATTATTCTGGACGTCACTAAACACAGTCGGAATTTCCGCTTATCGTAATCGGGTATTGGCAAAATGGAGCCGCTGAATGAGCATGTTGAGCTGGGCAATAGACCTGTGCAGGAAGACGGAGGCATGGCTGGTTAAGCGCCAGGTAAAAGATCAGGTACAACGCGCAGAGCAGGAGCTGAGTCTGACTGAAGGGGAGTCAGGTGACCGCTATGATACTTTAGCGCCGAAAACCATCAATGATGCCAGTATGCGAGAGTATTTCATTGCCCTAAAATACGCCTTGTCTCAGAAAGACGTGAGAAACATAGCCATTACAGGGAGCTACGGCGCAGGGAAAAGTACGGTTATTTCATCATTTATGAAATATCACTGTGATGATAAATACATCAATGTATCTCTTGCGGGATTCGATATGACGGAAAATGAAACAACCGTCAGCCCAACTCACCAAGAGGTTGAACTCAGTATCCTGCAACAAATTCTTTATAAAGAGAATAGAGAGAAACTTCCCGACTCAAGGATAGACAGAATAATCGACAGGGGCCCTCACTATGTCAGGGGAACCTATCGTGCCTTACTTAAGGTCATTGCGCCCATCGCGGTTGCCGCATTTATTATCTATTTCAAAACAATTGCGGAATTTCTAAGCCTCCCGTCATCCTGGACCGAGGTGTTTAATGCACACTACATTATAAAAGGCATTATATTAGTCTTGCTGGCCTTTACGGCACTGTACTTTATAACTGTCAGCGCATCTCGAATCGGTATTTTTGATAAGAAACTTAAGCTGAGCAAGATAGCCCTTTTAAGCGGGGATGTTGAGGCAAGCGAGCAAGAGACGCCATCCTTATTGAATAACTGCCTTGATGAGATCGTTTATTTTTTCACCAAACTGGAATATAAGGTAGTTATCTTTGAAGATCTTGACAGGTTAGGGACGCCTGAGATTTTCGTTAAGCTGCGTGAAATTAACAAAATAGTTAACAATAATATTGTTGATGGCAATCCGGTCAGGTTTGTTTATGCGGTAAGAGACGACCTGTTCCTGGGCGCTGATGCCAGAACTAAATTCTTTGACTTCATTCTCCCCATCATTCCATTTATGGACAGCAGAAACGCGTTCACCTTATTAAAGAGGAAAATGTCGCTCGACACGCATAACGATAAATATTTAAAAGACATTTCGGCATATATAAATGATATGCGCAGCCTGCAGAATTTGGTCAATGAGTATCATGTATTCAGTAATATCGTTGATAACGGCAAAGATAAAATCAAACTGTTATCGCTGGTGTTTTATAAAAATATCTATGCATTAGACTACTTCCTTACCGATAAGAAAACAGGGGTTTTATATTCATTTATTCGCGACTATCGAACCCGCAAACTTCACCGTAATCATTTCGATTCTCTGGAAACAAAACTGGATCTTTTACAGGCCGAAATAGAACATCTTAATCATGAACCTATGTATGACCATAGGGGGATTAGAGAGGAAATAGTTTGCCGATATATTCCGAAAATACTCTGGGATGGCGTTCATTTTGGTACGGGAAATGGATACAGTAATTTTTACCCCCTAACAACTTTGGCTTTAATTGATGATGAAAATGGTTTTTTAGAATTTTTATCGCAAAAGGAAAATTTATATATAGGCTACTTTAGTCATCAGGGAAATTCACTCTCACTTTTTGATAGGACATTAAGAGAACAACTAAAAGAAGAATACCTGAAACGAAAAACAAAAATGGGTAAAGATAAAAACTCGGCTTTTAGTGAACTGCAAATAAAAATAAAGAAAATTAAAGAGTCAATAAAATTAAAAAATACCCTTTCGCTGCGAGAACTTATGCTAATAATCGGGCGTGAGAAATTTGCAGAGATTGCGCAGGGGTATCTTGAGGCAATGGAGGGTCATGACTTCGTCTCTAAGCAGCAGCTCCATGCTTTGTGTGCCGATATGCGCAATGGCGGCTTAGACGCCTTGTATCTGCTGCTGTCCGATGGTCTGGTGATGCAAGACTTCATGGCCTACCGATCTATTTTCCATGAAGGATCGATGACCGTAAATGATAACGACTTTCTGAAAGCCGTCGGTCAGGACCTGAGCTACGCAACCTCAAACGGTGAATATTTTATCGATGACGAGAACAGAGTCATCAGCGAACTGGTTGAACATAACCGTATTTATGCCGATGGCGCGCTTCATCATCAACTGGTGACTCATCTGATTGATAACGCGGACGAACATCTGGTGGGCATGTTCGCTTCGCTATTCAGCCAGCCTGATGAACACATCCTTGCTGTTTTCTCTGAGCTTTATACACGATTTGGCAAACCCGAAACCATCGATAAGTTAATCGTTACCACGCTGCAAAAAAATGGTTATCTTGATAGAATGGTTGCCGTTCTCGCGGGCCAGCCGGGTGAAAAATTCACCAACGATATTGCTATCAGCGTGATAGCCTGCGTATCGCCTGAACATGCGCTAGATAAACTGCAATACCGCCAGCTTATTCATTCGCTGGGGTGCCGCATAATCTCTCAGCTCACCGAAGAAAATCAGGAAGCGTTCATGCGTCATGTACAACAGGCGGATGTATGCTATGACGAGCTGTTCGAACCAATAACGCCAACGGAGCGGTATTGCCTGCAGTTTATTGCGCAAAACAGTCTTTATCAGTTAACTCGACATAATGTTGGCATTGCCGTTTCATGTCTTATTGACAACATAACGCCTGAAGAAGCGGAAAGGAAACCCTGGACGCTCGCCTATGAGCATAAACTCAGTACGGTTTCTGATTACTTCAGTCAAAACATCGATATATTCGTCAGGGATGTGTTTATCTCCTCCGCTGAGGATGCCGACTGTATCCGATACGTTCTGACCCGCACCTCTCTAAGCGACGATTCCAAAGGCGATATCGTCAGAAACATGACCTTCTCGTTTGCCGACCTGTCCGGGATATCGGCTAAAGCAGAATTCACCGAAGACCAGCTAACGATTTCCTATCACGACCTGTTTTACCGTTATGACCGCGTCGCACCGGGATGGGGGGCGCTGATAGACTATATCTGCGAAAACTGTGACATGGAGATACTGACGGCTTATGTAACAAAGCATGCGCCTGTATTGGGGCAATCATCCCCGGAAGTTTATGATGGCGACCGCTATGACCTGCTGTATATGAAAATTATCTGCAACGATGACTTGGAAGAACAGGTTTATCAGAGCCTAGTTGCACCGATTGAGATTAACATGCGGGAAATTGATGAGCAGCTTAGCGCGCGTCATTTCTGCACCTTGGTAGCCATGCATAAGTTGCCTCTCGACGCAGCCGTGTATGAAAAAATTGCGGCTCAATATGCAATTCAGGATGAAAATATCAGTGATGCCTTCGTCTATTGGTTCAGCCAGTACAAAAGTGAGTTTTTGACGCAGCCCGAGTTCTTTCTAAGAAAAGAAAAAGACGCGCGCTTCTTTAACGTCATGCTCACAAAAGTCATAACCTATGCGCGCTTTACCGTGCAAGAGAGAGCGGACCTGGTGTCGCTATTTATTGATTATTTCATTGCTTCTGATATCACCGATCTTAATTTCCCTAATGATGTCCTGCTGCTGGTGTTTAACAGTACCAATAATGAAGAATTCAAAATCATGCTGTTTACGCGATTTATTGTAACAGGCCTGAATAAACATCAGCTGGCTGGGCTTTGTCATCAGTTGGGCGAAGATGAATTGAGGAATGTATTCATCAATCGAACCCAGGCAACAATTGCTGTTGTAAACAGGGAGCGCGTGATATCAATTCTTGAACATCTGCAGGCAGTACGCATCATCAGAGGTTTCCAGGAGCGTGAGGGCGGGAAATTCTCCGTCTTTATCGAACCCGATCTGGAGAATGAAGATTAGCGATTTAGCTTTTTCAGGCTGGGACCGGCAGGTCTCTGCTTGTCTTTGTTAATCTGTTAACGATCTTAGATTGCCTCTATACATGTTAGATTCTTTCAGCAATATGTTGCTGAACAGTCCGCTCATGGCACGCAGCGGACAGACTGGGTGATCATCAGGTCTGCTGTGAGCGAGGAGCGGAAGTACGCAATTTATCCCACAGTTGATGGCGCATGTTAATAAATGATTCTCCCAAAGAATGGTTATTTATTAATACGCTTCAATACGTGTTTATATCTTTCCGGTACAACTATCGGATACTGACATCAAGAAGATCGTCAGAACGCAGCCAGAACAGTTAGGGATTACAGAGCCTGACCAATAGATTCGAAATTTCGTCCATTCTTCAGTGGCTGGGGGTATGAAATTTTTCCCGTCATATGTTACCTTTTCGCCAGCGCCAGAAATTCCAACCACTGCGGAGTTATGCCACGTTGAGCCAGATCAAAGCTGATACGTGGTAGCACATCTCATTGCAGAAATTAGTTAAAACCGTGGGATTCTAAGGCTCTGTAGAAATCATTTAGTTTTTTATCTCCATATTCTCGTGAAATAGAACGTGCAAAAAGAATTTTTCCTTTTATGTGCTCCAACATTCCAAATACGCTTTGGAATTTCCTTTCTAAAGCATGAAGTTTAGGACCATGCTTTGCCAAAGCATAAAGATGTGAATCAATACTCCGTTTGAATTCTTTTGATATTTTTGGTGTTTCTGAATCTACATTTAATCCAAGAACTATTTTTCTAGAGCCTGGTGGTGATAATTTAATTTTGGTTTTATTTAATTTATAACCTTCATTTTTAAGGTAATTAATGAGTCTACCGACTAGATTACTGATTAATGTTCTATTAACTTCAGCGCTTGAAAAAGAAATAAATATATCATCTGCATATCTAGAGTAAAGCCCACCATAAGATTTTACTAATAAATTTATTTTTTCATCTAAATTATAAAATGCCATATTTGATAGCATAGGGCTTGTTGGTGATCCCTGCGGTAGCCTACCTATGTAACTAATACCACTACGAGAGAAAGGTTCTTTTCTATTTTCTCGCATATGTAACTCCCAAGTTTTTTGATGTGCTGTTAATTTTTTTGGTTGATAAGTACAAATTCGTGAAAGAGCAAAAGAAACTATAGGAGAATAACCGATAGAGATAAACTGCTTGTAAATATGCACTTCAGAAGTCATATCAAAAAACGTTTCAATATCTAACTTTAAAAGCCACTTTGATGAGCAGTGAATTTCCGCACATTTATATATCGATGCTTTCTTATGATATGAATAGCAGCAAGGATGTGGAGTTAAATTTTTAAGAACATTGAAATTAATCCATTGTTGTATTTTTTTTAGCTCATCATGCGGTGCACTTATAAATCTACTTCCGCCAGATTTTTTTGGAATTGAATAGTGATCATATTCACTAATTTCCCTCAAAATTATTGACTTTAGGTAATTTTCTTCAGCGAAGATTAGCTTACTAAGATGTTGTATGCTATGGATATAAGTTAAGCCGTGATCATGGAATTTACTTGATTTCACCATAAGGCTTTTTAAAACTGCGGGTTCCCTTCTGGCCTCTACTCCGCCAATAAAATAAAGATGGGATGGGACAATGGTCATTTGCTACCTTAATGGTTTTGAATTTGCACTACCCCTTCAGCGAAAACGAACGAGACCGACGAGTCGGGAGAGCTGAAGGGGCTGATGCGTATGAATGCGAATCATCTTCCGAAGTTAATAATTAATCATTAACCTAGAGTATAACTCTCACGGTATGTTACTACCGCCCGATCCTCTTAGAGAGGGCCAATTGTAGACCAATTGACTGACACTAGCTTTATGACCAAAGCCCCGATCACCATTTTCGAGGATAATAGAATTCTGGGTTTGATGCAATAAATTTTAGACCTTTAGCTTGAATACCTACTTCAACACGGCCTAACCCAGTTAAAGTGAATAACTCTTCATTTAAATCCACCCATCCGATCTCTTTTAAATTTTTTAGTATAAATCTAATTTCATACTGTGATAAGCCCAAAATTCTGCTTAAATTTTTTATGGATAGGGGTTCAGATGCTAGAGTGTTAATTATTAATTTAATTTTATTTATTTTAGATAGTATTTTTGTTTTACTTTCTATTTCGTAAATGAAATCACTATTTACATATCGGCTAGGGAATAAAGCGTCCCATTTACTTAATTTAGTTATCCCTTTAACTCTTGGACTATATTTAATTTTACTCCTGTATAGGATAGAAGGTATATTATTTGGGGCTGAGTGCGAAAACACTACACTGACCGCTGAATGACCATAACCTAATGGATAACGCTCTCCTTCATCACAATAAGATTCACATAAGAGTTTAATGTCATCAACATTTTTCAACTTATTTATTGTTGGTGCCAAGTATAAAATATTAAGATTAATTCCCTTCTTTTTTTCAATGTATTTCCTGACTTCCGTCTCACCTTGCAATGTTGCCATGTATGCTAAAACCTCAATTTTTAAGGTTCCAAAAGAAAGCCAACTTTTTATTGTTGGGTGATTATACAACCTATCTAAATATGTTTTTGTTCTATCCCCTGAACCAATTAAGTCATCAATTAATATTAATTTACTAATGGATGATTTTTGCATTTCATCCAGGGAGTTTGAAACGTAGATAGATTTTTTCCCTATTTTTATTCTACTTAGTGGGAAGTAAATCTTGTTTTTCCTATTGAGTTGAGTATATAGATTTGAAATGAATGCTTCACTACCTAAAGGTTGATTTGAATTTTGCAATTGGGGTGGGATAGCTTTATTTTCCAAATCAAAAATTTGCTCGTTGTCGTCGAGTTCTCTGATTGGCAATATTGAAACCTTTTCATTATTTTCATTTTCTAAAATCACTTCTTTTAAGTCCATTATTAAAGATGATGACTTGATATAAACCAGGCCATTCAGAAGAGATTCTGCAATTACTCTATGAGTTTTAGAGAACTGTTTTAACCAATGCTGTGTCGAGTGCATGTTTGAGATCATACTATCTTCATATTTTTATCGAACAATCATCATATTTTAAATGTTTGTCGAGAATTAACAAGAGCAAACCAGTGTTGAGCATTTCAATTGGTTAGGGATTCATTCAAAGTCTAAATACTTTCGTAAAATACTACTAATTTTTCCCAATCTATGTTTACATCTGACGAACGGTCTGGACTCCTTTTAGGAATTTACTATTCGGCACAGCTGTTTAGATGATATTTCGATAGCAACTTCCGCTTCTGGCACGGAGCGGACAGAGAGTAAGTCACCAAGCACCTTTAACAGCGTCGTCTGATGCTGCAATGGTGAGCTAATTTTCTGGATTCTAACAGCAACGGTCTGGTTAGGCTGTTTGACAGTATCAGGAGGGTGGTAAGGAACGGAATTTTGGTTCCGTTTGATGCGAAAAACCGGGAGATGTTTCTCTTCCGCACGATAGACGAACTTGAACAGGCTCCCGTCAGCCGCAATTAAAGGCATGCCTGTTTAACAGCATAGAAAGAAATGTCAGAACCCGTCGATGAGGAAGTCTATTGCCGCCTTTACCTGAGTGCGGTACTGCGACACATCACAAAACACCGTCCCCAGAGCCTGAACAGGGATACTTGCCAGTTCGTGGGTCATTACGGCGTATTCTTTGCCATCCGTCAGCCTGATGACGGGGACAAGGCGATCCGGTCGGCGGCCTGCCGGATACTTTTCAATAGGGAGCAATGGGATCACTATCCGACGATTTAATTGCCCGATAATATCGCTCGTGACATCGAGCAACAGCGGGTAAACGACGCTTTTCCCGGTATTACCGTATACAGTGAATTGCATGGTTAAAACGTCCTGTATTCATCGCTGAAACAACCCTGCTCATCATGAAAACGATTTAGTGCTGCGAGAGCCTCCCTGTTTTCTTCCTGCCATTTTTTCGCTTCATGAGAGCGAAGCTCTGCATCCAGCGCGGTTGTCAGGGTAGCACTCAGATTAATACCCGCTTCACGCGCTCTTACCAATAAGGCACGCTCTACTGTCATGGTCACGCTCTGCGTGTTGCGTTGTTTCGCGGTCATAGTTTCTCTCCTGCATGAAATACGTGCGTATTACACGGCATAATACACTTATCACAACACCAAAAACAGGCTCTGCTAGCGTTCAGTCCTGCAAACCTCAAAGTCAGTCGTCATACCTGAACCGTCGTTTACAGCAATTACCGATGTACAAACGCCGTTTGCGGGATGCGCGGGCTCTTTGCCGCCCGCACCCGCAGCCTGCGAATCTTCCAGGCATATTATGTCCAGAAAATTCGCAGGGAAATTTAAACATCTGTCACCTCCCTACCCCGATATAAGGTTAAAGCCGCATTCCTTTGCGGCTTATGATCTCCGACTCAAATCTTACCCATCAGGTAACGATGCGCTTTTGAGGCAGCGCTGGCCGCTTTGAAAATATAGCGCTTGTCATTTTTCAGCGCCTGGAGCCATGAGGCAATATAGCTTTCATGCTGCACCTCTCCAACAATCCCCAAATCCGCCATCAGAAAAGCACTTCCCAGCTCCGCTACTAATTCCTCCTCCGCATAATCTGCACTGCCAAATTTCCCTTTCATTTCACGGTTAAGTCGTTTTTGACCACCACTCCAGTGAACCAGCTCATGCAAGCCAGTAGCGTAGAAATTAGCTGCATCTGAAAACAGATGGCGCTCCGGCAACCAGACCTCATCGGTTGAGGGTCTGAAAAAGGCGTTTTGTCCTTTCTCAATGATGTTTGCGCCGCTCTTCTGGAACAGATTTTCAGCCTCCGGCAACGGGTCAAAGGTTGCTTCCGGGCTGACTGTTTCAGTTGTCAGAGGCAAACCGTCAATTTGCTGAACGTTAAACACGTTGAAAGTTTTCAGCATCGGGACCTGGTCGATTTCTCCGTCTTCGTTCTCCTTCTCCAGGGTGGTGTAGAAAATGGCTGTCGTGCCGTGCTCGCCTTTGCGAACCTGCCCACCTACTGCCTGTGCTTGTTTGTAGGTCATCCAGCGTGAATCACCGAAGCCCTGTTCTGACGCACTGCACCACAACAGCATGATATTCATTCCGCTATACGCGGCACCGGTTGCGAAGTTGGAAGGCAACCCAGACATGCCCGACACTCGTTTCCACGGGCAAGACCATGGTTTTACACCGGCTTCAATCGCAGCAATGATGTTGTTGGTGACAGTCTGATAAATATCGGTTTTGGCCTTAGAAAATTTCGTTTTTGAGGAGCCTGACTGCTCCAGCGGGGATACGCTGGTCGCCGCTGCGGTGTTAGGGGCGCTAGTCTGGGTATGCAGGGAAATGGTCATGTTTTTTCTCCGTCAGTGGTGTGATTTTCGTCTTCGTATCGCCTGACGGTTCGCTTTCCCGACATCGTTCCGTCCCGCAAGGGCGCAGCATGCGTGCCATTTACCCTTGCAGGATGGGTTGTGTTGGGAAACGATTAACCGGAAGCTGATACGGGAACGGAAGACACACGGGGAAAAACTGACACTGCATAGGCGGGCGTAGCGTCCCTTCGGATGCAGTGGTGAAATGGTTTTGGGGTTGAATTTAGCGGTATTAGTTCAAAGCTGAACTGACAGTATTTTGAGGTAGACCACAATAAGATATGGCAGTCTGGATTGCGAAATGCGGGAACGTTCGAGGCTAATAGGCTAGGAAAAAAGCTGCACCCAAAGGCTATGTTTTCAGTAGGAACGAGAACTCTACTCAGTAAACAGGTAAGTTTTGCATTCAGTGTAAAGTCCTGCCGTGTCTACATCTATGTGGCTGTTGTCCACATGTTAACGCAATAAGGCAACAGTACCCGGAGGCCTCGCATTAGTCCGTCTTAAGAATTAACTGCCGACTTTGCGCATTTAGCTGTTAGCTAATGGTTTTATCGGTGAAAACCAATGGGCTAAATTTGGTCATGTTTTGATTTTAAACTTCGCAATACAGAAGTATTATTTTAGGATTAATCCACTTCCCCCTATTTTCCCTCGCCATTTTTTCGGCGTATGAGAAAAGTCATTCTTAAGGTTATTACCCATGGAGCTATGGATATTTATAGCGGCGATTTATGTAATTTATCTATTGTTTTTCAGAAAGAAAAAATATAAATCTGCAGATTCTTATCCTTCTAAAATCGTGAAAGCGCCACCTAAAGAATGGCTTGCTGACATCAAGAAAAAAGAGGCTGTTGTAAGAAGCGATGACAGTGAAGATGATGATCTGGCAACTTTTACACTGGGCAGTCGTAGTGTCGAATACAGAATAACAACGACTCAACGTCAGAATACCTCAAAAACCACTACTGGTACTTTGGCTCGATGGGTATTGCCGGGTGATGTGGCCACTGTGCGTGGTGTGGAGATTACCGGTGGTTATTTTTATTTCGGTCAGCGGATGAAGCCCGCTGGGCAGAGCTTAAGCGGCTATTATGATGATGGCACTGAGGCATCATTAATTGACGACACGCTCAATATTCACCACAAACCTTATCTTTATGAAGATAGTTCATTGGGATACTGGCCCAGCTATTCCTCGCTTTCAGCTGATGCGCGCGGCGCGTATCTAAACTGGCTTGCCAGTGATAGGTCCGACGCGTCATGCCCTGTAGGTTACGTATTTATCTATCTGTATGGGCTGGAAAGAAAGGCACTTGTTGACTGCCGGGATGGTAATACACCTGACGCAGAGTTCCGTACTCTATTTAATGAAATCTGCCGGTTAAGATCGGTATTCATTGAGAACCGCTCTTTCCGGAATTACTCGTCCCAGTTACTGGAAGCAATGTCTATTCTGCGCCCAGATGTTAATCTGGTTGCCGACCTTGGCCGTGATTCGAGTTTCAGCAATGGTATGCTGTTTAAGCTAGCGCTGGCAAAGGCTGTGGATGCTGGAGTTCCTGTGTCAGCCGATCTGGCGCTGACGTGGGTAACAAATCACACGGAGTATGCGTTACGAACTCCCGCCCGCCGCTGTGCGAAAGAATTTGCTGCGCTTTTCAAACGGCGCTATACCCTCAAATATGGTGAAGGGATGGTCGTCAAACCGAATAAAACACGACTGCGTTTGGATTACACCCCTGCAAGCCCCAGTCTGCGCGGCATTCGCCTGCCTGTTCCAGACTTGCCTGACCCTAGTGCATTGAAGGGGCCTGTCCAGAAAATCATGACGCTTGCAGAGATCTGTACAGATGAACTAGATGCTTACAGCCGCTATCTTGGCAGGAAAGGTACGTCAGAAAATGATACTGCGGCAATCATGTTGCTGCCTATGGAAATCATCAATGAAAGCGCAGGAAAAGTTTTAAATACATTCAAATGCTGGGCTGATGAAGTGATAGCGAGTCACAAGGGGTTAACCACCGTTGCTGACTTCTGGGCACATATGGGAGCCACTTGCCCGGCGAAAATCAATAAAAAAGAAGCCGACCTGATGCAGGCCTTTGCACTGAAAATGGGCTACTGCCTAGCACCTGATCCGCTTTACCACCATGTGAAAGCAGAAGCTGACGGCGTACTGGTTTTATTTGCCGCTGGTGAGGGAGCGCGCTTACCACCATCTCCGGCATTTATCTCAGCGGTGATGACGCTAAGGCTGGGGTCAATGGTGGCCTTAACCGACAATAGCCTTGCTCAGGCCGAGCAGAAAGTGCTGGAAAATGCTATCGACCATAATTCTGGCTTTAGCGAAGATGAAAAACGCTCCTTACATGCGTATTTGACGTGGCAACTTCATACCCCGGCCAGCATGGCTGGCATGAAAAATAGAATAGCGCTGTTGAGTGCGATGGAAAAATCAGCAGTAGGTAAGGTTATCGTGGGAGTAGCCTGCTCGGATGGCAGAATTGAGCCTGCCGAAATCAAACAGCTGGAAAAAATTTATTCAGGCCTAGGACTGGATCCTTCAACTATCTCCGGCAACATCCATCAGCATTCTACGGCAGAGGTTACCCCGCTGTCGTCTGCATCAGCGAGTCTTGGGGCCGCTGAGTTCACGCTGGACGCCAGCGTGCTGGCTCACCATGAGTCGGCCACAGACGATGTCCGTAAATTACTTAGCGCGATTTTCACCGAGGACGAACCGGAATTGCGCGAGAGCACCCCTGTCGCCGGAGCGCAGGATGGTGGCCTTGATAATGCACATAGCCAGCTTTACCACAGGCTTCTGGAAAAGGAGCAGTGGCCCCGGAAAGAGGTGATGGAACTGTGCGAAAATTTTAATTTGATGCTCAGCGGTGCACTTGAGGTTATTAATGATTGGTCCTATGCGGTGGTTGATGCACCAGTGCTGGATGATGCCGATGATGATATCTGGGTAGACCTAGAAATTTCCAAAGAATTAGAGGGATAGGTGATGTCTGTGACACGCATAAGAGTTAAAGAACGGGATGCCATTATCCAATCACTGAAGTCTGGTGTAACGCCAAGAATAGGCATTCAGCACATCCAGGTGGGCAGGATGAATGAGATTACAGCCCTCCATCAGGATATTGAGCGGATAGCGGACGGCGGCGCAAGCTTCAGACTCATCATCGGTGAATACGGATCCGGCAAAACTTTCTTTTTGAGCGTTGTACGCTCTATTGCACTGGAAAAAAAACTGGTAACAGTCAGTGCCGACCTTTCCCCTGACAGGCGCATTCATTCATCGGGAGGTCAGGCGCGTAATCTCTACTCAGAGCTTATGAAGAACATGTCCACCCGCAACAAACCTGATGGTAATGCGTTACTCAGTGTTGTGGAGAGATTCGTCACGGAGGCGAGGAAGGAGGCTGATGCGGATGGCATTACAGTCTCGTCAGTTATTCACCAACGCCTGGCTGCGCTGTCCGACATGGTGGGGGGATATGACTTTGCTAAAGTCATTGATGCATTCTGGCGCGGACATGAACAGGATAACGAAACGTTAAAATCCAATGCCATTCGCTGGTTGCGGGGCGAATACACCACAAAAACCGATGCCCGAAACGATCTCGACGTCCGGACTATTATCTCAGACGCCTCGTTTTACGATTCATTGAAGCTGGTAAGCCTGTTTGTCCGTCAGGCAGGCTATGCAGGGTTACTGGTCAGCCTCGACGAGATGGTAAACCTTTATAAGCTGAACAACACTCAGGCGAGGACTGCAAACTATGAACAGATCCTGCGAATCCTGAATGACTGTCTGCAGGGTTCTGCCGAGAATATTGGTTTTGTTCTTGGAGGCACGCCCGAGTTCCTGTTTGATCCGCGTAAAGGACTCTACAGTTATGAGGCGCTGCAATCGCGTCTGGCGGAAAATCGGTTCGCTCAGAAAGCAGGAGTAATTGACTACTCGTCACCCACGCTACATCTTGCCAGTCTCACCCCAGAGGAATTGTATATTTTACTTAAAAATCTTCGCCATGTTTATGCAGGCGGGGAGATCGAAAAGTATCTGGTATCAGATGACGCACTTACTGGTTTTCTGCACCACTGCAGTAAAACCATCGGAGATGCTTACTTCCGTACCCCCCGAAACACCATCAAAGGTTTCCTAGATATGCTGGCCGTGCTGGAACAAAACAGTACGATAAGCTGGCAGACGCTAATCTCGGGTGTGGCGATTGAAGATGACAGGCCCAGCGATATGGATGATGCCATTGCGCAGGGAGAAGATGATGATGACGACCTGGCCAACTTCAAATTATGAGCAGCGCGTACGATAGTCTCGATCCACGCGTTCGTAAGTGGGTTTATAAGCAGGGCTGGTCTACATTAAGGCCCCTGCAAGAGAGCGCTATCCCGGTTGTTTTAGCCCGTGACCAAGACGTGCTAATTAGTGCAGGTACAGCAGCGGGTAAAACAGAGGCTTTCTTTCTGCCTGCCTGTTCAGCGATTGCAGATATTACAGGTGGATTTGGTATTATCTATATCAGCCCACTTAAAGCACTGATTAACGACCAGTATCGACGTCTTGAGAGCCTAGGCGAGGTGTTGGATATGCCGGTGACACCATGGCATGGTGATGTACCGCAAAGCAAAAAGAAGAAGATACGGACCGACCCGGCGGGCATCCTGCTTATTACGCCAGAATCACTTGAGTCGTTACTCATAAACTCATCGGGCTGGATTAAACAGGCGTTTTCGCCAGTAGCCTACATTGTTATTGATGAGTTTCACGCCTTTATTGGTACCGAACGCGGCATGCAACTGCTCTCGCTACTCAACAGAATTGATCATGTGCTGGGCCGTCATGCGAATCCAGTTCCCCGCGTTGCGTTGAGCGCTACGTTAGGAGAACTAGATAAGGTGCCTGAACTGTTGCGTCCGGATCAGCGATTGCCCTGCGCAATTGTAACAGATAACAATAGCGCGGCCACATTGCAAGTGCAGGTCAAAGGCTATCTAGTACCGGTGAACGAAAAAGGAGAAGAACCACAAATCTCAGCAGAAAAACACGTCTGCGCTGACATTTTCAGACTCTGCCGTGGCGACTCCCATTTAGTTTTTGCAAACAGTCGAAAGCGCACAGAAAGCATTGCGGCGACGTTGAGTGACATGTGTGAGGAAAATGTTGTTCCCAATGAATTCTTTCCCCATCACGGCTCCTTGTCTAGGGAATTACGCGAGACGCTCGAAACCCGCCTACAGCAGGGTAATTTGCCTACAACAGCCGTCTGTACCATGACGCTTGAACTGGGTATTGATATCGGTAAGGTGCAGTCGGTTATACAGGTTACTCCTCCACATTCCGTCTCCAGCCTGCGTCAGCGTATGGGCCGGTCAGGACGGCGAGATTCGCCATCGGTTCTGAGAATGCTGATCTCTGAGCAAGAACTTACCGCAACCAGCGACATGCTAGACCGCTTGCGGCTACAACTGGTTCAGTCGATGGCGATGATTAGATTGATGATCACTAAGCGATGGTTCGAACCGGCTGATGCCCGCCAGATGCATTACTCCACGTTGCTGCACCAAATCCTTGCGATCACAGCACAATGGGGCGGGGTTAGAGCCGATCAACTTTGGTCACAGCTGTGCCAGACTGGCCCCTTCCGGAACATCGACTTAACTGATTTCAAAACTCTGCTTCGGCATATGGGAGCATACGGCCTGCTGACACAACTTGCTAGCGGAGAAATGGTTATCGGGGCTGAGGGAGAGAAACTGACTAACCATTATACGTTTTACGCCGTGTTCAATACCCCAGAAGAGTTCCGTATTGTCACAGGAAGCCGAACCCTTGGCACAGTACCAGTGGACTCTCCCCTTCTGCCTGAGCAACACATAATCTTCGGTGGACGCCGCTGGAAAGTGACAGAGATCGAGGTGGAAAAAAAAGTTATCTATGTCGAGGCGACCAAAGGCGGCCAGCCGCCACAGTTTAGTGGTGGGGGGATGTCTGTTCATGATGTTGTTCGTCAGGAGATGCTCGCCATATACAGGGAGAATGATTATCGCATCGCGATAGGAAGTAAGAGAGTCGATTATGCAGATGCCACCGCCAGAAGCCTTTTTGCAGAAGGCTGTGACAACTTTAAACGTTACAATCTGCAAAATTCCCATTTTATTTCCGACGGCCAGCGTAGCTACGTTTTCCCCTGGATGGGCGATAAAGTCGTAAATACAATAACGGCCTTGCTCATGCGTAGCAGCTTTAAAGCCAGTTCATTTGCCGGTGTTATAGAAATAGATGATGCAAGTGTATCTTCGATCCAACACGCGCTAAAAGAAGTGCTGTTGTCGGGCTTGCCTTCAGAGTCTGAGCTCGCTGCAGATGTTCCAGAAAAATATCTGGATAAATATGACGATTATCTGCCGGAGCCTCTGCTTGCGAAAGGATATGGAGCAAAAGCATATGACATAGAAGGTACGCAGATCTGGCTACAGAAAAATATTCTGTAGTCTATTTTCGTAATAGGGTATAAAAAATTCATTTACACCCTAAATTATTCGCAGACTTATTTTTTATTTCCCTGTGGATTTACTAGGTTTTAACTCCGGAGTATTACCGGGAGTATCCTTATTATCACGCCGACGTTTATCAGGTTTTCCTGTCGATTTAGCAATTGGTTTAGGACCAGGTTTAAGAGCCATGATAGTTATCCTTTAACGGTTTAAGAGGGAAGCCCTCTACATCGATATATGGGATGTAATGAAAGTTTTCAATTTGAGGTTAACTGCTTTCAAACGACTAATTCGCAATTGTGTGAGCTATGTCCGCTTTGTCACAAGCCGGACAGACTCGAGGCTACATAACATCTGCTATGAGCGATCTAAGGACATTTACCTTTGGGAGGAAGTGGAAGTCCTCTAAAAATGATTGATCCCTTAAAACGGTATACTTACAGCATCATCAGTACGATTTTTAAGGTTAGGTGTGCGGCGACTACGGTTTATCAGTGCATCCACGCCGCCTTCATCGGCCTGTTCGCGGTAACGATAAAACGTATCCCGTGAAACGCCCATGATCTTGCAGGCTTTGGATACGTTGCTGAGCTCTTCAGCGAGGTTGAGCAAACCAGCTTTGTGTTTGATAACGGGATTGGTAGTATGAAGCATGAGAGTTACCTTGTGTTTTGTATAAGGCTTCGACACCCCTATCAAAACCGGTAACTCTCAACCTTTCAAGGTCATGTGTCAGATCAAGTCGCGACTAATACAATTGAACTCAAAATAGATCTCATTACGGTCAGACATTAATCATTATTGGCCTTATTGATCATCACCCCACCCCACTTTTTTTTCATTTTTAAGCAACACAAGTTAATAAAGCTCAGAGGAGTAATCATTGGTCGCATAAAATCAATCATCAAAATCACACGTTTATCATCAGCTTCGTTATAAACTTCATGCTCATAGCAATCGTCCAAAACAACACTTTTCCCTACTTGCCATGTATGAAACTCATTCATCACCCTGATATAGGGCGGATTCTTTTCCGGAACCTCGATACCGATATGGTAGCGCAATATGCCTGCATACGGCCCTTCATGCGCGGCCAACGTCACTCTCGGTTCCAGTACGGCCACCGTAGCATTGATCACATTCGGCATCGTTTTAACCAGTCTGAGCAACGTGGGGCAATCGGTGCGTGCCCGCTCGTTTTCCTCCCACATAAACCACGCATAATACAGTTTCCAATTTTCAGAAACCTCCGCCGCCCGCACAGGGTCAATATCCTTATAGCGCGTCAGCTCACGCTTATTGATAAGGGAGGTAATCTCCTGATGTATTTGTGGAAAATGAGCCTCTAATATTCGACTTTCCGGAAACACTTCATCCGCAGTCAGCAGTGGCGGACGCCGGCTTCCTCCCACGGAGAACAGAAAGAGTTTATTCAGCAGATTACGCAGAAATGCATTGTTTTTACTGATGGAACCTTTCATATCATTCCCCCTGTTGATGAGATTGAGACTCTATCCATGTTTCTATGGAAGGCAATGCCGCGCAGAGAGCAGCAACATTTTTTTCTCCAATTAAAACAAACCCTGGTCGTTCAAATGAATTCCTGATCTCCCGTTTACTGGACTGAGAAAATATTTGGCACTGCACGCGATCAAGCACTGCCATGTTGTCCAACGCCTGCCTGATGGTTGATGTCGGTATAGGTTTGAAAAGGGCGATATAGCTCATCGCACCGTAACGGCGGCGCGCTTTTCGTTCATCTGCATCAGGTTGACCGCTAAACGCATACTTTAGCGTCTCTGCGACTAAATTCACTCCGGAGACCTTATTCACCATATCCCAGATATAATCGCCGCCAGGGCGGTTATTAATCTCAATGAGGTAAATCTGCTCCCCATCAACTTTAACCTCAATATGCATCGGGCCGTGGCGGTGCTGAATCTGCTCCAATAATCTGCAAATATACCGCTCAATCCCGGCACGCGCTTCCACCGTTAAGTAGGCCGGGTATACGTGCTTGTGCTCTACCACCCCTCCCGGCAACAAATACTTATCGGTCACGCCGATCAATTGGTGACAGCCGCGGATGCTCAACGTTTCTACGCTGTATTCCGTTCCTTCAACATATTTCTCCGCCAGTACGCAGGCATACCCCTGCTGCTGCAATTCATCGAAAAAAGCCAAGGCCTCTGCCAATGAATGGCAAATTTTAACGTTAATGCTACCAACGCCGCAGGGATCTTTCAGCACCAAAGGAAAACCGTTCTCTCCAGCAAACTGCGTTAGCGCAGCATGGTTGTCAAACATAACGAATGGCACGTGTAATGACGTCGCCGCCAGTTTTTCCCGCAATTTCCATTTATTGCGGCACAACTCGGTGATCTCTGCACTTATACCGGGCAAGGCCAACGCTTTCGCCGCATTGGCGGCGGGCAATAAACCATACTCGGTAAAACTGAACAATCCGTCTATCGCGTGACGTTCACAAAAATAGCGGGCACCGGCTAATACTTGCTCATCGTTAAACGCGTCTATGGCGTAGATATCTTTCGCGGCCGCCCGCAGTCTTGGGCCGATCAACGCAGACGGTTGAATAACGTATAATTCAATATCTTCTGGCGGCAGCTCTTCAAATATTTCATCCTGACTACCCACCATGATTATTTTGCGCACCGTCATTCTTTTTTTCCGATCACGTAATAGGTAAACTGACCAATGTCCCGGCGTAAACGGTCACGATCACGGATATACGTTTCCAGTTCTCCTCGTTTACGCATTTTCTCCAAGTGGCACAACATCTCCGTCAACTCATCAGGCGTCAGCAGCGAAAAATGGGAGTCGCCGTCACGGAATGTTTTATCAAACAGCGAGTTCTGGTCGAAATATCCGCGCTGCTGAATAATGGTATCCAGCGCCACCACGCGATTCGTAACCATTAACCCCGCCTGTTTCAACAATGTTTCCAATTGCTCATCCGTAGTAAAGCGCAGCTTCATTCTCTCAACAGCCGGTTTGATTAAGTCCCCCCACCAAACACCATCATGCAACTGCTGGTGTGTGATCGTATTAATCAGCAATATCCCGTCCGGTTTCAGGCTGCGCGCAGCCTGCCGCAAAAACTCGGCCAGATTTTTAAATTGTCTGCCGGGTTCATCCAAATGATGCAGCGATTGATTGCAAATCACCACGTCCAACGAATTGTCGCGGAAAGGTAATTTAGTGATATCACAGCGTAATAAATTAGCCTGTTGTCCGCGTTGGGAAAATTTCTGCTGGCACTTGCTTAACATCCCCATACTGAAGTCAGCGCACCACACATTCGGGTAGTGTTTTTTCAACTCCAGTGCATAGTTGCCTGTACCACAACCCGCATCCAGAATTTGCAATGCTTTCCGTTCCTTATTCAGGGAAGCAATATATCCCAGAACGATTTCAATACCTACCGCCGTGCGCGTCTTATCATAGTTTTCACTGATCGCATCGTAATCTTCGTATTTGCTCATGGTCATTCTTCCATCGCATTATGGGGCAGCAAGACAGGGATGCCGTTGATTATCGGATATTCATATTGACCGTCAGCACTAATAAGACATTGACGTTCAGGATCATAGTTCAACGTTAATTGACTTATTGGGCAAATTAGCAATGCCAACATCTCGATATTAAACATAAAAACCTCTTCTTTTCGTCACAGAATAGAGTGGAACCGCACTAAACCCCAACCGTTCTTTAATACGTTGAGTGGTGCGTCCCGCTTCAAGTGTTTCGATTCCATTCGCTAAAGCAAAACGATACATATCGAGGTACAGCAATGTGTAAGGGCTGAAATCGGCGACGGAATAATCCATCCCCACCGCCCACAGGTGCAGTTTTTTACCATCGATAAAGACAATGCCAATACCGGCAAGCCGCCCATTTTGTCTAATTTCCACAATACGAGTGAACGCCTCTGTACGCTGCAACAAATGGCTCACAGATTCCGACGGGTAATAGCGCGGCGTACCGTTACGGGCGGTCGTTTGTTGACACAACGCCGTGACCTCATGCAGATTTGCAGCGCTGACCGGCAGCCAGCGGACTTCGCCGCCGGACTGTTCGAACTTGCGTTTCTGCCGATTTGCTTCACGCCGCCCTTCGGCGTTTAACCCGGCGATAATCTGTTCCAGATTACTGAATGGGCGGAGATCGCAGCTAAAACGATTCCACATAAAGTTGTTTTGCCATTCGGGTGAATATCGACAAATGTCCTCAGCGTTTCCGGCGGTTAAATTCAATAATCCGTACGACAACACCCGTTCCTCTTGCGCCAACGTATCCAACGCCGTCAACAACGCCGGAAAGATCTGCGAAGAATCGTCGGTATGCAACAACGCGCTGTCGCTGACATGCATCACATGGGAAAATAGCGCTCGTGTATCAGCATCAAACGGGTAACCAAGAGAAGCGGTCAATACACCGAAGGGATCAACGTCAGTCTGTAAATAAACCGGCAAGAACCCCCGCAACGCATCATCTTTCTGCGCTATCAAATAGTAGGTTTTCAAATGCGGTAATAACGGCCGCTCCTCCAATGCCAACAAAAAGCGATAATCATAGAAAATGCTGCCATTGGCCTGTCGATGAAAGCACTGAAACGCTGTAGTATCAATTTGAGTGATGCTTTGCAGGCATTTAATCTCCATATCCGCCGCCCTCCTTTTCTATCACCTGCGCAACGGCTTGTAGGGCATCATCGACTTCATCCAACGTGAAATACCCCATATGCCCAATACGAATTACGCGTTCTGCCAGCGGCCCTAATCCCGTTGAAACCACAACGCAGTGCTCACATTCCAAACGGTTTTTTATCGCGGAAGCGGAAAACGCATCAGACAAATACAATGCAGTCATGCTGGCTCCTGCATACTCTGGCATCGCAAAGCAACGAACGCCGTCGCGATCGGCGAAAAAGGCACGGCAACGGATGGAGGCATCCTGATGCCGCCGGTAACGCGCAGGCAATCCTTCGGCGAAAATCAGCGATACAGCTGCCGCCAATCCTTGGAACACATTGACCGCTGGGGTATAGGGCACGCCGTGCTGCCTGCTAGCCTCTAGCCACGGACGCAGATGCATATAGTCGTGACCGACGATCGGGCTTTGTTCAATAGTGAGTCGCGAACGCTCACTGAGATACACCACAGCCATGCCCGCAGGCGCCATCAATCCTTTTTGCGTTGCACCAACCATAACATCGGCACCCCATTCAGCCATATCGATGGGCGTCACCCCTAAACTGCTCACCACATCCACCAATACCAACGCATCACTGTGCGCTTTGATGAGCGCAATCACCAAAGGGATGGGATGATAAATGCCGGTCGAACTTTCTGAGTGCGTCAGTAGCACCGCATCATAGCTTGCCTGCATCAGTTGAACCCGCAAGGCGTCGAGATCAAAAGTCTCACCGGGGACAAAACGCATCGTGTCCATAAACGGGGTGAAACGACCCGCAATGCGAGCCAGCAAATCGCCATAACTTCCGGCGCTAAGCACTAAAATCCGACTTTCGGTGGAAACGATACTAGCGATGCTGGCTTCCAGGCCTCCGGTACCTGAGCAGCTCAACAACAGCGCCGGTTCAGAGGCGTTCACCAGTTTGGCCAACCGCGCAGTCACGTCGGAAAATGCCTCGCGAAACGCATTGCTGCGGTGGCTAAGCGGCTGTTGCGCCATCGCAGTTAAAACGGCCGGGGGCAAAGGCGTCGGCCCTGTGTTTCGGTTATTGATCATATAGACCGCTCCAACGCTCCCCGGCGTTCGCTGACAACCTCACCAATCGCGGCGATCAGCCGATCGACATCGTTTTCCGTCAGCTCACCGATAAAACCGATGCGGAAACTGTTTACTTCACTGACCTGGGACGGATAGATCGCCACCTGATAAGCCAGCAACCGTTCGCTCAACGAACTTGCGCTCAGCACCTCTGCGTCAAAGGGCAGCACAAAAGTGGCAATCACCGGTGCGCCGTAGCTTTCGGGCACTAATGGTCTAATGCCAAACGAAGCCAAACCGGCAATCACGCGACTGGCTCGCCGCTGATAACGCTGCAAACGAGCATTTTGCCCGCCTTCCCGATGATAGTCGCTAATAGCGCGAGACAGTGCGGCGATCACCTGAACCGGCGGCGTGAAACGCCACATGCCGTCGCGTTGGAACCCGAGATACTGCGCCTGTAGATTCAAACTCAGCGTTCGTGCCGGCCTCGGATCCATCAACCTATCGCGACGAGCGATAACCAGTCCCAACCCCGGAACGCCATGCAGCACTTTATTGGAAGAGGCCGCCACCGCAGACAACGCAGGAGAAGCAAACTCAATGGGCAGCAATCCGAAAGCGCTCATGCTATCGACAAGAACGCGTATTCCATGTTGTTGAGCCAACGCCAACAACGCCGCCAGCGGATTAAGAATGCCGATGCCCGTCTCAAAATGAATCAAAGCTAATGCAGCGATATTGGGATGCCGCTGCAGATAGTCAGCCACCTCCACGACATCTATCGGTCGCAGTGGATCGCTGCGTAGCACGTAATGCGGCAAAGCATGAATTTGACAAATCTCCGCCATACGTTCGCCATACGGCCCGTTGCTCAAGACAAGGCAAGGCGCCTGGGCAGGCAGCAGTGACGTCAACATCGCCTCCACGGCAAACGTGCCGCTTCCCTGTATCGGTACGACGTCAAAATCATCACCACACTTGGCAACCTCGGCAATTTGTTGACACAAGTGCCGGGTCAACTCCGTCATCTGCGGCGTACGCGTGCCGATATCACAATTTAATGCAGCGCGCACCTCATCAGTGGTATTGCCCGGGCCAGGAGTAAACAACGCTGTTTTCATAACGATCCTCAACTAGTGGGGCAATGCAGCATGCATAGTGGGCGTAGAGATATGAAACTGTGGGTTGCTGTAATCCTGCCACTTTTTCTGGTAATAACGTTGGTAATGCGCCCCCTCGCTCAACAGGTTGAAAGTCAGATAAAGAACCCGACGATGCTGTCGGCTGGCGTTGATATGGGAAAAATGAGGAATGAACGAGTTGAATACCAGCAGATCACCGGCCTGTCCGCCGATCGTTTCCCATTGCAACACCGCTTGCACTTCATCGACGATATCGCCGTTTCTCGCGCCCCCTACGAAGTATTCGAACAACGGGTAATCGCCATAAGACGTAGCGCAATTTCGCGCAATACCGACGTTCAGTTGCCTGTAATTGGTTGCCATATGAAGGCAACCGTTCTCTGCAGATAGCGCATCCAACATAATGCCCGCAGTAATGAAGATCGTCGGGCCGAAGTTCAGGTAAGCTGGCGCATCTTGATGAGGCGGAAAAGCGCCCCCCTGAGGAACCTTCACATTGCACTTGTCTTTGAACAGTGCCAGCTCCGCGCCAACCAATTCTTCGAGCCGACGTTGCACCGGTAAAGTCACGAACTGATTGAATGCGTCGGAAGTGCCATTGAGGTATTCCATTCGGCAAATCAGCTCAGGCGACTGTTTTTCCGGTACCACAATCAGGGTGGACTGCCGACGATAAAAATCTGCCAAGCTACAATTTTCCGCTTGCGTTTGGCGCACGATCTCATGAGCTTTTGTCTCCAGTTCATGATAAACGGCATCGATCTGCATGCGTTGTTCGGCGGTGAAAAAACCGGGTATCAACCGGCAATCGGGAAAGTTAGCCATCATTTGTCTCTCCAGGCTCAGTGAGACAAGTGATGCAATGCTTGATCAAAAACGTCATCGGTGGTGCAAAGCACCATACGAATATGATTCGCCGAGTTTCCGCCATAAACATGCCCCGGTACCACCGCCACTCCTTTTTCATGCAGTAAATACTCCGCTACGCACTCTCCCACGGTACGACCGCTATCCCGCCATCTTTCAGGTAAACGAGCATATAAACCGGACACCTCAGGGAAGAGGAACATTGCACCGCGCGGTTGACGCGTCCACTGATACCCCAATGAACCATTCAATACGCTGATAGCGCGTTCCATCCGTGTTTGCAGTTTCACCATGATCTCGCTTAGCCAGACGTCCATGCGCGGTTCACGCAAAATCAAATGGGCTATGTGCTCATACTGTTTATTCACACCAAGATAAAAATAGTCATGCAGCTTTGCAGCCATATCGATGACGCGCTTATTGGCGATCATCCAGCCGATACGTAGCCCAGGTAGTCCGAATTTTTTAGAGAAACTATTGATAATAATGGTATTATCACTTAGCAAGGGATGTTGTAACGCGGGCCGATGTGTCTCGGTATAAGCCATGACGTCATAAACCTCATCATGTATCAACCAGATGCCGTGTTGCCGGGTAAAGTCAGCAACAGCATCCCAATCTTGGGCGTTCAACATGTAACCGCTCGGATTCTCCGGTGAGTTGACGATCATGACTCCCGCTTGTTGTAGTTCGGGATCCCGCCGCTGCGCTTCCAATGCCAAGCAATACTCGGAGTCACCTAACGGGCGATTGAGTGCAACCGGCTTGCGATTCAACGCCGTAACGGCTCGTTCATACAACATATAAGAAGGATGGCTGACGATAACGCCCTGGTGCTCCTGCGTAGTACATTGAATTGCCAGATTGATCGCCTCCACTCCACCGTGGGTGACCATGATTTCACACTCAGGGTCGACGGTTAAGCCATAACGCTGCTGATACCATGCAGCGATAGACTGTCTCAGGGCCAGTGAACCTTTTGGCTGCTCATAACCTTTCACTGAGTGCATGAACACATCCCAGCTCAACCCTTCCCGTTCAATTAAAGTCTGCAGAAACGCCGGGGGACCAAATTCCGGCTCGCCGAAACTCAGGTTCATTACGTCAGGCATTTTGGCCGCTTTGTTGGCAATGGCTTTTGAGGTGTAAATAGCCATATTCTCGAGAGTTTTATTCAACGAAAAATTAGCAGTCATGAAAGAAGGATTCCTTGATTTGATGTTGAAGGCGGCGAGCAATCTGTTCAGGGGTAATCGTAGGGCGCCCTAACTCCCCCATTGAGCCGTTAGCGATATTCACAATCAGCAGTACCGGGCCATGGTCATGCATCTGCGCATAACGATACGCATCGGCCAATTCGGTCAGCGTTGAACAATATTGCGCATGCGTATAGCCCATTCCTCGAGCCACCAGGGAAAAATCAACGCCATCGGCCAACGTTTTTTGTCCTCCGGTGGAGTCATAAGCGCCATTATTCAGAAGGAGATGAATCAAGTTCGAACTGCATAAATGCCCGATCGTCGCCATATTGCCCGGATGCATCAATGCGGCTCCATCACCATCAATAATGGTGACGGTACGCTGCGGCGCATATAGCGCGATCCCTTGCGCAAGCGCACTGGCATATCCCATAGAGCCGACACAGTAGAGGTTGTTTACCCTATCTTTCAACGTAAACAGTTCACGACCCGTTTTACCGGTAGTCGCAATCAAAAAGTCTCTTTCACCGGCCAGATTCAGCAACAGCTCCAGCACTGTGGCACGCTCCGGCAGTCCACCTGTTTCTTTCACCACCGGAGTTGCTTCTGAGAAAATTCCTTTTTCCACAATCAACGCCGCCGTTTTTTGTTCATCCCGCACAAGATGCATAGCGTGGGCAATCACCTCCCTCATAGCAGTAGCGTCGGCCGGTAAAACGGTGGCGGGAATACCCAACAACGCTAGCAGCTCAGGCGTTATCTTCCCCATAAGCCGGTGCTGAGGCTCATCTTTAATGCCCGGCTTTCCGCGGTGAGTAACGACCAAAAGAACGGGGATATCGAATGCAGCATTGAGTGAGGTTAGCGGGTTTACCATGTTACCTAGCCCTGAGTTCTGGCACATCACCACGGCCTGCTTGCCCGCTAACCAAGCGCCAGCGGCCAAAGCGACTGCCTCTCCTTCACTGGTCGCGGGAACATAATCCAACTCGGGATCAGCAATGGCCTGATTGATAACCTGAGTCAAAAACGAGCAGGGAACGCCGCTAAAAAAGTTGAAGCCTGCCTGCTTCAACTGACGGGTAAAATACAGTGCGTTTTCCATCACTCACTCCCGCACCGCTTTGTACCGAAGATCCGCCAAATTCGCACTGACCTCGTTGGTCAACGCAAAAACGTCTTCAAGAGTAGCGATACCTTGTTCAATGAGGTTTATCGATTGATTTTCAAATATATGTCGAGTGATTTCCCGCATTGCCACGATAGATGAACGCAGGCTGTGGTTGGCCCAAATAATTGTCGATATTTTTGCCTGGCGGAAAACATCCGTCGGTGTGGAATAGTACTTTGTAGGTACGATGACCAATGGGCTGCGATTAGCCCATTCAGCGGCAAACGCCAAGACTTCATCGGCACTGTCACGTTTGGAATGTATCAGGATCGCGTCGGCACCTGCCTGGCGATAGTGTTCGGCGCGCTTTAGCGCTTCCGCCATGCCCAAACTGGAAATTAAGGCCTCAGTGCGGGCGACGATGACAAAGTCATCATCGAACTGAGTGTCTTTGGCCGCTTTTATTTTTGAACAAAAGTCATCAATGTCAGCCAGCTTCTGGCGCTCGCCGAGAAACGAGTTCATTTTGGGAAAAATCTTGTCCTCAATGCACACGCCAGACACATGTTTTTGGCACAGCTTTTTTACCAATCGGATCACATTGTGGTAATTGCCGAACCCCGTATCGCCATCAAGCAATATGGGAACATCCACATGATCGGTCATAAACTCGACGACATCGAGCACCTGGGTCCAAGAGGCTTCATTGCGATCGGAAAGACCCAGCGCGGCAGAGATAGTCAGACCGGAGGCCCATAACCCGGAGAATCCCGCCCGCTCGGCGATTTTAGCACTGAGCGCGTTATGACTTTCCATCAAAAAACTCAGTTCTTGGCTGGTTATCATCTCCCGCAACCGTTGGTTTTTGCCGTTTTTTTCCCTAGTAGACATTGAATGCTCCAACCTGCCATTAGTGTTGAGTTAATGTTAATTAAGCAATTACATTTATATTCACCACTGTCTTAAGTCAACATTTTTTCTTATAATATGCAGATTGATTAACAATTTAACAATGCTTACAAAAAAGCAAAAAGTTCATAATTAACATTAAATTAAAAAAACATAGACATTTAATTTGGCTGCAATCTTGAGAAAAAATGAGTTAAAAGGATTAAAGTTTACCTCCAGCTTGATATCTACAAAAAATTAACATATAAATCACATCGCCTTGAACAATGACCATTTTATGAGATAAAATATGAAAGATCGCGCGACGTTATGCAGTGCTGACCTGACAATGAGACAAACGTTGGCGACCTTTCCCAGAAACGTCTCTATCTTGCTGTTTTTCACTTTACTCACCCGTCTCAGCTACTTTATGGCTTGGCCATTCTTATCCATTATTCTGACGCGCACTTATCAACTTACGCCGCTGGCGATAGGCAGCCTTATGTCAGGTTGCGCGTTGATTTCGGTGATATTAGGAATTTACGGGGGCTCATTGTCTGATCGCTTAGGCAGAAAAACGCTGCTGGTACTGGGCTGCCTGCTGGCGATCGTAGGCTATGCAGGCATTGCGCTGGCAAATGGCGTGTTCGTTTTCGCCTTCGGTCTTTTATTGACCGGCATCTCGTTTTCATGGATAGACGCCCCCAGCCGCGCCCTCATGAGCGATTTACTGCAGGACCAAAAACGGAGAGAGCTGGCGTTGCAAATTCGATACTTCGCGGTCAACATCGCGGCAGTAAGCGGCCCCCTCATTGGCATTACTTTTGGCCTAAACTCGCAAAAAAGCACGTTTTTGCTCACGGCATTCTCTTACATTCCGTTTTTACTCTTTTCTCTATGGTGTATTCCGCCGGGCAAGCCGTTGCATCACGATAGTGCCAAAGAGTCTCATGATGAAGGAATGCCTGCCTGGCAAGTCGTTCGACTTATATTCCGAGACAATATCTATATCATTGTCCTGATCAGCAGCATTCTCTGCTATTTGGTATATGCGCAGATCGAATCGATCGTACCGCAATATCTATTAATGCTGGACACCGTACGCGCAGTTGATGTAGTGACGGTAATTTTGGTGACCAACGCCCTTACCGTACTGGTCGCCCAATTTTATCTGGTGCCTTTGTTCGCCAACACTCCGCTCGAACAACGCATTATGATTGGCGCCTTGATTTTTGCACTTTCCCAAATGCTGTTTTGGGCCAACGACACCACCAGCACGCTCTGGTGGGGAGGATGCGCAATGGTATTCAGCATCGCGGAAGCTATTCTGTTGCCTAATTTGAGCATTTTGCTCGATCGCCTTGCGCCGGAACGCTATCGTGGCGCGTATTTAGGTGCCTCGACACTGGTCGTGCTGGGTCTGTCTTTGGGGCCATTTGTTGGCGGAGCGCTGTTAGAGTGGTCGGGTAAAGGGGTGTTTATCATGATGGCGCTATTTTGCCTGAGCATTGCCGTTTTAATTTTGATAAACAAGAAGAAAATAAAACACAGATTGGAAGAATAAGGTATGAACAACAAGGTTACTCTGATCACTGGCGGTGATCGCGGCATCGGTCGAGCGACCGCGCTCTGCCTAGCAAACAAGGGACATAAAATCTGCATCGGGTATCGAACGCGTGAAGACTGCGCGCACGAAGTCGTGGAAAGGATCCGGCATTCCGGCGGAGAAGTTATCGCCGTACAGGCCGATATCTCCCAGGAAGAGCAGATAGTGGCGTTATTTAAGCAGATAGACAAAGATTTGGGCCCTGTCTCCGGGTTGGTCAACAACGCCGGAATGCTGATGCCTCAAGCTTCGATCGAACAGCTAAACGCACAGCGCCTAGCGACACTATTCGCCACCAACGTCAGTGGCAGTTTCATCTGCGCACGCGAAGCTGTTAAGCGCATGGCGCACCGCCATGGCGGCAAAGGCGGTGCCATCGTAAACGTCTCTTCCGCAGCGGCCCGCCTCGGCTCTCCGCATGAGTACGTAGATTATGCCGCCTCAAAGGGTGCAATCGACACCTTGACTATCGGTTTGTCTTTGGAGGTAGCGAGTCAAGGTATTCGCGTCAATGCCGTACGCCCCGGGTTTATTTACACCGATATGCATGCCGACGGTGGCGAAGCCGCGCGGGTCGATCGTGTTAAAGATAGCCTGCCCATGAAACGCGGTGGTCATCCTGAAGAAGTAGCGCAAGCCATAGCTTGGTTGTTATCCGATGAAGCTTCGTATGTGACAGGCAGTTTTATCGATCTGGCCGGAGGAAAATGAAGGTATAGCGATATAACGCAGTGCTGATAGCCAAACGCTGTCCAGATTATCTCCATCGAGACCGGTTTGAATGACTTTAATGCTCTAATGGTCATTATCAGTGACCGTAAGCCTTTATCCGTCATTGTCAGATGCTTGGAAACGGGAAAGGTCCTTGGGGTGACCTCTTCCCTTTGTTCAGTACTGGCGTAAAGTAGAGTTTCCGGCCTGTCTTCTCCAGAAAAACGAGGTCATCCGTCATAAAAAAGTCACGATTTACCGAAGACCAGATCGCGTTTGCCCTGAAATAGGCCGAAACCGGCACGCGGATTGACGAAGTCTGCAGAAAGATAGGAATTTCTGAAGCCACTTTTTCAACTGGAAGAAGAAATTTGGTGGCATGGCCGTGGTAGAGTTGCGCCGGTTGCGGCAACTGGAGGAGGAGAACCACCGTCTGAAGCGGCAGCCTGGCTGCTGGAAGTGTACAGTATCGGACTACGTCGCGGCTGCCGTCTGATGATGCAGAGTCGTACGGTGTACCACTATTGCAGCTGTCGTGATGATCGGGCCGTCACCCACCGGATAAGGGAAATTGCCGAAACCCGCGTTTGCTACGGTGTGCAGCGCATTCATATTCTGCTGCGTCGGAGGGCTGGTTGATTAACCATAAGAAAACACACCGGATTTACTGCCAGGAAGGTCTGAATCTGCGGACAAGGCGTCCCCGTCGGCATGTCCGCACGACGCACAGACAGGCACGTCCGGAAGTGACCGGCACAGACCAGTGCTGGAGCATGGACTTCGTGGTTGATAATCGGTTCAACGGGCGTCGGATCCGAGCGCTGACTGTAGTCGATAATTTTAGTCGGGAATGCTTGGCGATCTAAGTCGGTCAGGGATTGCGCGGGGACGATGTGGTCGGGGTCATGGAGCGTCTGAAGCAGTTATAGAAGCGAGTGCTGGGACAGCTGCAGACCGACAACGGCAGCGAGGTTATTTCCAGAACGCTGGATCAGTGGGCGTACGAAAACGGCATGACGATGGACTTCTCACGCCCGGGAAAACCGACAGATAATGCGCGGATAGAATCGTTTAACGGCAGCGACCAAGACGAGTGCATGAGCGTTCACTGGTTCCTGTCACTGGAAGATGCTCAGGAAAATACGAGCACTGGAGACATGAATACAACCGGCACAGGCCGCATTCATCGTTAAATAACCAGACTCCGGAGGAATTTGTGCGAAGCCTGCAAAAAGCCCAGATCTCTGATTTAGCTTCGCACCGATTTAGGAAGAGATCAAGATCAACGGTACTGTCAGTTCTCTTTGAACACAGTTCCACTATGGGACAGCACTCTTCAGTGCTCGCGCTGGCTACACCTCCATCGCAGCAGATACCACATAAACGATCACCAAATACAGCGAAGCATTCAAACCAGCTTTATGCAACTTGTACCTATAGGTGGTCATTCTGGTGGTCTTGACAACGAGTGCTTTCAGGTTTAGCTTACTTATTAGCCAGTTACTGGCAAAGGCGATCCCAGTCAGAGGAGCCAAATTTAGAGAATCCCGCTTAAGGTAACTTAAGCGGGATTTTTGCTTTTATCATTTTATTCAATGCGTTCCACCTGAGAATCGTTCCCGATGCATTTTCAGTTTACCCTTCGTATCGGGAGAATTTGGTGGTCAGATTTGGGGTCACGTTGGTTCGATGACGGCGTGACCCCAAAATGGAATGATCACACTGGCATGGAGAGCACTATTCATCAATAGCATAAGGGAGTGCTACCACCTGAAAATAATGCAGCAGCATTCTCTCTATAAGATTAATGGCCGTATTTAAAATTAAAACCTAATGCGTCCCCCGTGGTGTCGTATTCGCGGAAGTTGTAGATCAGAGGCTTCCATTTTGACGAATCAACAACACCATTCGCTCCTAATAGCTCGCTATCTACCCAGACATTGACAATATCCAGTTCGACGAGAATAAAACGACCTTTGTCCGTCGTGCTGACGGTTTTACATTCCGCCTGAATAGGACATTCAATCACCCGAGGCGGCGCAATATCGCTAGAGGATTCCGTGTGAAGGCCGACTTTGGAGAGTTTATCATGGCAGACCTGGACGCCCCATTTAATTTGACCTTCAGATAGCACATCGCTCCCGGTCAATTTTCCCAGTTCTTCAACCTTCTCCCACTGTTTGTAATCAGGAATATTGATGACAACATCGGAACCAGATAATAAATTACTGCAGGTCTTACTTCCTTTAGTGACACCGATAATAATTTTATCGCCGAGAGAAATTGACGACGATACAGAAGCAACATTGATATTTCCGTTGTTATTATCCGTCGTCGTAACAAGAAAAACAGGGAAGCCATAATAAAACGAACTGAGTTTTACCTTCTTTTTCATTTGAGTTCGGACCTCATCATCGAGTGGCGTTATATTTCTCACTTTTACTCTTTTGATTTATCTTTAACAATAACCCTAATTGAGTACCAATGAGGATGTTTTTTAGAATCAACATCCCTAATAAGGGGAACATCAAGAAAATAACTTAATGTAACTATTCCTTGATGTTAGTTTTTATCTCCACCAGTAAGATGAGATAAATAACCAAAGAGGGAAATGTTGCCCCTTATAATATGGCTTTTCTGCAAAGTGTTGCGGTACTGTAAAAAATTAATTAGCAGAAAATAATTCACAAACATAAAAAGAGGTATATGATATACATCATATCATTCTTTCCTTCCCACCCGTCATGGGACTGGGTAAAACATGAGGTTTAAACATGGAACGAATTGTCATACCCGCGAATTATATTCACACTCGTACAACGCCTTTTTGGACAAAGGAAACTGCGCCAGCATCTATCTGGAAACGCCATTTGGATGCAGGAACACGACAAGGTGTTTACCCACGCTTGTGCGTGATGCAAGGGACAATCCGTTATTATGGTTACGCCAATGAGACCAGTCCTGACCCCGTCGAAACACTGACTATTGAAGCCGGACAATTTGGCGTATTCCCACCAGAAAAATGGCACAGAATAGAAGCGTTATCTGATGATACGCTATTCAACGTAGATTTTTATGTCGATCCAAAAATTCTGATAGAAGGTTGAGGTAAGCATAATGACAAGTGAAAACAAAGGGTATTCATTAACACTGTTGAACCGAGACAATAAGGAAAAGACAGAGAAAGTTGGTAATGCGTCCAATTAGTAGAACATGTGTTTTTCAATGAATGCCCCGATGACTTTTTCATGCAATTCTATCGAACGCGAGAAGCAGATTGTTTTACGGGCCAGACGTTTAATACGTGTCCTCAGTGTCAGGTTGTTACGCTCAATACGCTGAGTGAAGATTTTTCCTGTCAGATGCTTATCTTTCGGGAGTTCTCTGGCATAACTGCCCCAGTCATCGCTGGTTATCATACCGATGTTAAACGGCGTCAGCAGAGCCACAAGTTCACGGCAGGTGTTATCCGTGCGCGGTCCAAACGTGTAAGCCAGAACGCCACCTGTTTTGGTGTTGTATGCATACCAGAGCCAATGCTGCCGGGCTTTATTGCCGACAAAGCTCCATTGCTCATCAAGCTCACAGATAAGTGCTACATCGGCATGAGCGACCGGAGAGGAAGTTATTCGCTTCGGCGCGAGTTTTTTAACGTGCGAATGACGGTGTTAATACCGATTTTCAGTGTTCTGGCTGTATCACGAACGCCGGCGCCGTTGAATGCCATTTCGGTAATTTGTTGTTTGACACCGGGCTTACGCGCTTCATAAGTATAGGTGAGCAGAAACACGCGGTGACAGTCACGACAGCGAAACCGGTCACGACCTTTAGGGTTCTGTCCATGACGGTAAACCTGAACAGACTGACAGCGAGGACAATGAACATTAACGCTGGCCATGAGCAAACCTCAAAGCGGTCATTATATATCAATTCAACTAATTAGAGGCACCACCAGAAAGTTTATCTCAAGCCGATGGCATTTTATGTGCCTGATTTCGCCACAAGTGCAGTGGTGGAATTGCTCAATGAACTGTCGTCAACCAGCGAAAATAAAAAAGGTTTTTTGCTAACGGTCACAAATAATAATAACGGCGTATCCGTCGATAAAGATCTCTCTACGGTTGAAGAATTAAAAGACAAGGCAATTTCTGCTGAAGCGGTAAAAGAGCTGGTTAATATCGTACGCAGTTACGATGCGGATGAAGAGACTAACGTCTGCGGCTGGTAAAGCAATATAGTTTCATCACTATTCAAGCTGCCCCTGTATCGATTTTCCCGCAGTTCGAATGATTTAAGCGCTACCTTTAGTACCCGCCCTCATTAAAACAGGCGCTGGATGTCTTTTGACTTACCAAGCGCCCCTGCCCCCCCTTCGATTATTCCAAATAACCATATTAGCATTAGTTGATTATCTCATTCAGTACGCGAAATCTGTCTATAGCGGTTCGTCTAACACAATCATCCCATTCTGGAGCAATAGAACATGCAAATTAATAATTATCATGATTATTATTAGCGAAGATAAACTAAGAATAGAAAGAAAATAGATTTTCAAAGCCTATAGAACGTTATGAAAATAACCATAAATACTTAAACATTTTTTATATAATGCCGATTTATTATTAAATCAGGCGGTCTGCCTGCGTTTATGGCTACAGCACACAGCGTCGTATTCCGCATAGTGAGTTAGAAAGAATAAAAAGACTGTGGTCGCAGATGAAAATACATGGAGTTTTTCAAATGAAATCAAGCAACATTCTGTTGTCCTCACTGTTCATGACAGCCCTTTTTGCATCAGCAGCGGCTAATGCGGGCCCGAAATTCAATGTCACTTTTAAGAATCTTGGCACATCCTCCGCCCCTGCCGCGGTTTTTTCGCCGACGACAACAGCCGAAGTGTTCTCGCAGGCGAATGCGTCTCCAAAGCCAAAAGAAAGCGTCAAATCTGGGGATTCAGATCAATATACGATCTCCAATCCAATCAGTGACGTTGGTTCAATGCATGTTCGTTACAAAGTTGGGGCCAAAGTTTGCCAGTTTGATATGACGTATACTGTGAAGTATGTGTTGGGAAATAAGATCCCACAATGGACTAAGAGCACCACGCCTAGCAACGGCGCACGCTGTGACTTAAGAGTGACGTATGCCAACGTCAATACTCACGACTCAGATGTAGAAATTACCATGAGATAGCACCCGTACTGAAAAATCGCTGAGCAACCACTCAGGCATTTTTTATGAATAGGGATAAGCAGCATGAGTCGTTACTTATCCCTGAATCACAACGAGTGAGAAGAACGAATGATTAACTTCAATGGCCTTTCAAAAAGTACGGTGGCAGATGCGCAGTCCACCAATGACAGTCGCTCGATAAAAAAGCAGGAAAACGTATCCGAAGGCACACAGTCTGCGTCTACGGCGTCTGATGGTTATTCAAATAAAAAGAATAGCGGCATTACAACGCTGGCAAAACAGCTCAGCGACGCCGCCGTCAGGGCCGAAGCCAGAGATGCTAAAAGCGACCGCAGTACATTGGCGGCCAGGGCCAGAAGTGTGGATGATGAACTGGTCGGCATGGGCTATGTCAGTAGTAAGAAAGCACACGATGCGGAAGTCCCCGATAGTGATGACCCCGAGCGATTAGCCAGAGCGAAACAAGCGACAGCGTATGCCAATGGTCAAGGAAGTAATCCCTTCAAAGGCCTGTCCCGTGAACAGCTTGCGCTGATTACCTATGACGATAGCGGAACCTTTACGGTAAATGAGCGGCGTGCGGCCTGGAGCGAGGCTTATGACCAGGAGCAAGTGTGGCGCACGATGGCCATGGCGCAAAGCAAACTGGAGTGGAGTCGCGGCGAGTTTAAACAAACCGAATTTTTCAAAATGGTGTTAGAGCACCATGAGAGCCTGCCATTAATTGAACAAGCGCAGGCACCGGAAGGCTATGTACCACGTCTGAAGTACCTGATAGAGATGGACTTCAACTTTATGACTGGGGAATCAGGCAAAGACGCCGATCCGTTCAACCGCCTGTTTGAACTCCTTTCCACCACCAAACTTCACTTAGAAGATGGCAAACTCACTCTGGATACCACCAAAGATGCCTGATAAGCAGATGATAACATCTGCCTAGGGCATTTATGGTTGTGCTGCGATGACCTCAAAAGCGCGGGTTTGATCTTTTTTTCGCGTGATTTTATTGGCGTACATTGCAGCATCAGCCCGGCGAATCACGTCATCAGGCTCCCCTTCCATTCTGCTATTACCATCACACTTACCCGTCAAGGCAGTACGATCTGTTTGACTTTCCCGCGTACCAGGACTTACAACAGCAGCACAGGCGTGTAACTAGTTTTCTAGGCAAGACCTGAAGCTATCCCACTCAACATCATGGGAGGAGCTTCAGGTCTTTTTTCGTTTCTGGATCAGGGGAACCGTCGTATGAGCCATACCGCAGCAGATAATAACGCGACAGCCTATGCCACCACCGCGGAAAAAATCATCACATTGGTCGGTGGAATTGACAACATTGAGCACATTGAGCACTGTTCTACGCGGCTACGGTTTAGCCTTTATGACAATAGTCAGGTGAACCAGCGCGAGCTGGAAAACGTGCCGGGCGTGTTGGGCGTTCGGGTCAACGTGCAGTGTCAGGTGATCATCGGCAGCGAAGTGATGCAGGTGTACGACGCGGTGCAGAACCTCGCCGCAGGCCGCAAAGAAACGGGCCGCACCGTGCCAGCAAAAACCAACCGCACGGCTTTTGTCATCGATTTTATCATCAGCGTATTTCAGCCGCTGGTTCCTGCGATTGCTGGCGGCGGTGTGCTCAAGTCACTGCTATTGCTGCTTGACCTGCTCGGCTGGCTCACTAAAGACAGTTCAACCTACAAGGTGCTGGATAACATCGGTTCCGCACCGCTCTATTTCCTGCCGATTCTTGTAGGGATCACCACCGCGATGAAGTTGAAAGTCAATGTGCTGGTCGCGGTTTCCGCTGTCTCGGTCATGGTGCTGCCGGCTATGTCTAAACAGCTAGCGGAAGGCGCGGAATTTCTCTCTCTCGACCTGAAAAACGTCGCTTACGCCTCACAGGTTTTCCCAGCGATTCTGTGCGTCATTTTCTATGCGCAAACCGAAAAGCTCTTCAATCGCTACTCACCAAGCTCCCTGCGTATTTTCCTGTCACCGATGCTGTCGCTGTTGGTTACCGTTCCCGTCACGCTGTTGGTTCTTGGCCCGCTCGGTTATGAACTCGGGGCGGGTCTGGCTAGCGTGATCCTCTGGCTGTACAGCAAGCTGGGCTTTGTGGCGACGGGATTGCTCGCCGCTGCGCTGCCCTTCATGGTGGCCTCGGGGATGCATAAGCCGATGCTGCCCTATGCCGTGTCCTCCATGAGCCAGTTTGGTAAGGAAATGCTCTATCTGCCTGCGTCGCTCGCACACAACATTGCCGAATCGGGTGCCTGTATAGCGATCGCGCTCAAGAGCAAAGACAGAACATTAAAATCGACGGCGCTTTCAGCCGGTATTTCCGCCCTGTTCGGCATCACCGAACCCGCGCTGTACGGGATTACGCTGCTGAATAAAAAAGCGCTCTACAGCGTGCTGGCAGGTAGTCTGGTCGGCGGTGCGTTTATCGGTTGGATGGCGATTGAAGCCTTTGCGCTGGTTGGTCCCGGTCTGGCTAGTATCTCCATGTTTATCTCGCCGGAAAATAGCTGGAATATCGTTTATGCCATCGCGGGTGCCGCACTCTCTTTTGTCATCGCCTTTCTCTCCGCCCTGTTCCTCTGGCGGGAAGAAAAACCCGTCGCGGCGGTAGAGACAGAAGAAGCCCATCACGCTATCGCTGAATACCCGTTCGCCAGCCCGATTGAAGGAAAAGTGATTCCGCTGGACAACGTGAATGACGAGATTTTCTCCAAACGCATTATGGGTGACGGCATTGCCATCATCCCCGAGAAAGGTGTGCTTTATGCGCCCGCGAACGGCACCATTGAGAACGTATTTGAAACCGGCCACGCCGTCAGCATGCTCACCGACAGCGGCGCTGAACTGATTTTCCATATCGGCATTGATACCATCAAACTCAATGGTCAGGGCTTTCAGCCGAAAGTCACGGCCGGCCAACAGGTTAATACCGGCGATGTCCTCATTAAATTTGACCTCGATAGCCTCATTGCCGCGGGTTACGATCCCGTCGTCATGATGGTTATCACCAACAGCGAGCGCTTTCGCGTGATACCGGAAGCCACTGACGCCCTCATCCATCCCCACACCATCATCATGACCTTAAAGGAGTCTGTGTAATGGATAAAAACATCGCATTCCCGGAACACTTTTTATGGGGCGGCGCGATTGCCGCGAATCAGGCCGAAGGCGCATGGAATGAAGACGGCAAGGGGCCGTCGGTCGCAGACGCCATTACCTGGAAACCGAATCTCGATTTGAAGAATTACCATGCCCACATGGCGCTGACGGACGACAACATCGCCGATGCGCTGAACGGTAAAAACGATGCATTCTACCCCAAACGGCGCGGCATCGATTTCTATCACCGCTACAAAAGCGATCTGGCACTGTTTGCCGAAATGGGCTTCAAGGTGCTACGCGTCTCTATCGCCTGGTCGCGCATTTTTCCAACCGGAGAAGACAGCATGCCGAATGAAGCAGGCTTACAGTTTTACGACGATCTGTTCCGCGAGATGCGCAAGCACGGCATCGAACCGCTGGTGACACTTTCACACTACGAAATGCCGCTGGCGCTGAGTGAAAAATACAATGGTTGGGTGCACCGCAACGTGCTGGATGCGTTCGTGCGCTTCAGTAACGTCTGTTTCGATCGCTACAAGAATTTGGTGCGCTACTGGCTGACCTTTAATGAGATCGACAGTATTCATCGCCATCCGTTTACTACGGCGGGGATCCGTGAAGAGAAAAGCGCCCCGGGACAGGCCAAACAGGATATTTATCAGGGACTGCACCACCAGTTTGTTGCGTCGGCCATCGTCACCCGCGACTGCCACGCAAAAATACCAGGCAGCCAGGTCGGCTGCATGCTGACCAAACTGACGACTTATCCGCACTCTTGCCGCCCGGAAGACGTCGAAGCCGCGCTGAAAAAGAACCTCGAAAACTACTTTTATGCCGATGTACAGGTGTTCGGTAAATATCCGCCGCTCATCAAGCGCGACCTTGAGCGACGCGGCATCCACATCACCATGCAGCCCGACGATTTGGCTATTCTCAAGCAACACACCGTGGATTTTGTGTCGTTCAGCTATTACATGTCGCTCACCGAATCCACACAGCCAGACGCCGAAAGAATACCGGGGAATACCGTTCTGGGCGTGAAAAACCCGTATCTGCCAGCCTCGGATTGGGGATGGCAGATCGACCCTATCGGGCTGAAAATCTCCCTGCTGGAGCTTTACGACCGCTACCAGAAGCCGCTGTTTATTGTCGAAAACGGTCTGGGGGCGAAAGACGTTGTCGAGAGCGGGAAAATCCACGATCCTTATCGCGTTGACTACTTTCGTTCACATTTCGAGCAAATGCGTGAAGCGATTGGCGAAGGTGTTGAACTGATGGGTTTCACCAGTTGGGGAGCGATTGACATCATCAGCGCGGGCACCTCACAGATGTCCAAACGCTATGGCTTTATCTATGTCGATCAGGATGACGAAGGCCACGGCTCGCTGGCACGCCTGAAAAAGGATTCCTTCTACTGGTATCAGAAGGTTATTGCGACGAATGGCGCCGACCTCTCCTGACAGGCAGATGCTTGCCGCAGGCAGTGTGAGCAACGACAGGGGACCGTTGTTATGGGAAGCAACGTGATTGAAAAAACCGTGTGATGGGAAAAAAACGTGATTAAAGTGAAAAAAGCGTTAAATAACAGCATGCTGTTGGTCGATCATGAGCAGCAGGAGATGATCCTGTTGGGTAAAGGCATCGGGTTTGGTGCCAGACCCGGCTCGTTGATTGATGTGACACACGTTGAGCAGGTTTTCATTCCGCTGGAAAACCTGAAATCACGGCATTTTCTTTCATTGACCGACACCATTCCTGCGGCTTTTTTTGACATCACCCATGAGATTGTCACGCTGGCGCAAAGTCAGTACGCCGAAAAGCTGAACTCGGTGCTGTTCTTTACGCTGGCGGAACATCTCTATTTCGCGGTTGAACGTAGCAAAACGGGCAACCATTTCATCAATAAGCTCAGTTGGGAAGTCAAACGCTATTACCAAAAAGAGTACGCCATCGGCGTGCAGGCGAAAGATCGCGTGTCGGCGCGTTTTAACGTCACGCTGCCCGATGACGAAGCCATCAACATCGCGTTTCACCTCATTAATGCCGCCGGCAGCGCCGAAATCGCCGATGCCCATCAACAGGTTCAGTTGGTGAACCGTCTGGCGGAAATTGTCCGCTACAAATTAAACAAGAATATTGACGTCAACGCCGTCGATTATCTCCGTTTTATCACCCATCTACGGTATTTCTCCGAACGGGTGATTGCCCGCAAAATCGCGCCGGGGCGCACGGACGATTTCTATCAGGAACTGCTGAAACACTACCCTGAAGCGATGGCAATATCCTGGGCTATCAGAGATTACGTGCAGGAAAAATACCAGATGGCCTTGCCAAAAGAAGAGCTCACCTGGCTGACCATGCATATCAGCAGGCTGGCAGAAAGCCAGACGCCATAGCACTCACCTCACAGCAGATAATCACCCGGCGCTGCTTTTACCCGCTCGCAGACCAATAAGGCAACAGATCGTCTCGCTGAGTCCGTATGTTGACCGTCATCACGATAACAACGCGCACGCACTAATGAGATTGCAAACAAGAGTGATTATCATATATAGTTTTTGTCACCTGCCGAAAATATCTCCTTATTTTATTAATTTACGCATCACATTCACTCTGGAGAAGATAATAACATGTCAAAAACGCTGTCTGTTCTGCGCAAAAAAGCGCGCCTGCTGACGCTGGCTTCATCGCTGATGGTGGCCTACGCCCTGCCTGCTGCCGCAGATGACTCTCTGACCCTCTACACCACGCGTGAACCCGGCCTGATTCAGCCGCTGCTGGATGCGTTCACCAAAGAAACGTCGGTTAAAGTCAATACCGTGTTCATCAAAGATGGCATGCTGGAGCGTGTGAAGGCAGAAGGCCAAAACTCACCGGCTGATCTGCTGATGACCGTTGATGCGGGTAACCTGATCGATCTGGTCGAAGCGGGTGTCACACAGCCGATTCAGTCCAGCACGCTAACCGAGGCCATCCCCGCGGCGCTGCGCGATAAAGACAATCAGTGGTTTGGCCTGTCGATGCGTTCACGCGTGCTCTACGCGGAAAAATCCCTGCCGCTGACCGGCATTACTTACGAAAATCTGGCCGATCCAAAATGGAAAGGCAAAGTGTGTATCCGTGCAGGTCAACACCCTTACAATACCGCACTGGTTGCCGCAATGATTGCGCACCACGGCGAAGCCAAGACGGAAACCTGGCTGCGCGGCGTGAAAGACAATCTGGCGCGTAAAGCCACCGGTGGTGACCGCGACGTCGCGCGCGATATCCTTGGCGGCATCTGCGATGTGGGTCTGGCGAACTCTTATTATGTCGGCCACATGAAGAATGCCAAAGAAGGCACCGACGCCCGTAAATGGGGCGATGGCATCAAGGTGGTTCAGCCTAAATTTGAAAACGGCGGCACGCACGTCAATATCACTGGCGCAGCCGTTGCACGCCATGCACCGCATAAAGATCAGGCGGTGAAATTGATGGAATATCTGGTCTCCGCACCGGCTCAACAGCTTTACGCACAGGCAAACTATGAGTATCCGGTTCGCAAAGGCGTCACGCTGGATTCCACCATTGGCAGCACGATCGGCGAAGTGGATATCGATAGCATCCCGCTGACCGACATCGTTAAATTCCGTAAACAGGCCAGTCAGTTGGTAGATAAAGTTGGATTCGATCAATAAGACCGGTTCGTCAACGATGCGCGGCGCCTTCGGGCGACCGCGCCTCTTTTTTTCTCCGCTTCGCATCGCTGCCGTCATCATTGCTCTCGGCGTACTTGCCCCGCTGGTGTCCCTGCTTTGGCTAGCCGCGGGCGCAGGTGTTGGTCATTGGGATCACCTGATGCGCTACGTGCTGCCCGATGCCGCGCTCAATACGTTGATTCTCCTGCTCGGCGTCGGCGCGCTCGTCATGGTGATTGGCGCAGGCTGCGCCTGGCTGGTGACCGCCTTTGATTTCCCCGGCAGGCAATTCGTTAGCTGGGCGCTGCTGCTGCCGCTGGCGATGCCAACCTACATTGTCGCGTTTGCCTGGCTCGATCTACTGCATCCCATTGGGCCGATTCAGGAAGCGATCCGCAGTGTGCTGGGCTACGACAGCCCGCGTCAGTTCCGCCTACCGGATCTGCGCTCCATGACGGGCGCGATTTTGCTGCTCGGTCTGGTGCTCTACCCGTATGTTTATCTGACCATGCGCGCGATGTTTATCAGCCAGCCAGCACATTTGCTGGAAGCCGCTCGTACGCTGGGATTAAGCGCAACGGGAACCTTTTTGCACGTTGCCCTGCCGATGGCGCGCCCTGCGCTGGCCGTTGGCACCAGTCTGGCCTTGCTGGAAACGCTGAATGATATTGGTGCCTCCGAGTTCCTCGGGGTGAATACACTGACCGTGACGGTTTACACCACCTGGGTCACCCGTTCGGATTTACCGGCAGCGGCACAAATTGCCTGCACCATGCTAACGGTGGTCATCCTGCTGCTGACGCTGGAATATTACGGCCGGAAAAACCAACGCTATGGCACCAGCCGACAGATGCGCGGCATCGTGCCCGCGCCGTTGAAAGGCGTTCGCGCCTGGCTGGCAACCTGCGCGACGGCATTACCGATCCTGCTTGGCTTTATCGCCCCAGCCCTCTTTCTGGCCTGGGAAAGCGCCAAACGGCTGGGTGATAACGTGACGATCTCCGCCGGACTGATACAGTCGTTACAGAACTCGCTTCTGCTGGCCGTTGGCGTCACGCTGGTCGTGACGTTCGTTAGCCTGATTATTGCGTGGTATGCCCGTCATTCGGCCATCACCGACCGATCGCCGGAACGTCGCCGCACCCTACTGAGAATCGCGTCGCTGGGCTATGCCGTGCCCGGTACAGTACTGGCGATTGGCCTGATGACACCCGGTATGGCGACGGATAATTTCCTCGCTGGATTGATTGGCTATAAAGGATTGCCGCTGCTTTCCGCGGGTATCCTGCTGGTGATCTGCTGCGCGATTCGCTTCATGGCGATTGGTATTGGCGCGCTCGATGCCGGGCTGACGCGCATTCCTCCCGTGATGGAGCAGGCGTCGCGACTGCTGGGCGAAAGTGAATTCGTCACGTTTTTCCGCGTACACCTTCCGTTGCTGCGCCCGGCGCTGGTGACCAGTGCGCTGCTGGTGTTTGCCGACGCGATGAAAGAACTCCCCGCCACGCTGCTGCTGCGGCCAGTCAATTTCGAGACGCTGGCGACCGTCCTCTATGCCGAAGCCGCCAGAGGCACCTATGAAGAAGGCGCGATTGCAGCACTGCTGATTGTGCTGGCGGGTACGCTCCCCGTTGTCCTGCTGGCTCGCAGCCAGCTAAAAACGTCGGTTGAGAAAGAATAAAAATCATGAGGAAGAGTCAAGGTGTCTGAGGCTACACTCGTTCTGAATAATGTCCACATCGCCTACGGGCACAAGCATAATGTTCATCACGTGCTGAACGGTTTTTCCATGGAAGTTGCCGCCGGTGAACTGGCCTGCCTGCTGGGTGCATCAGGATGCGGTAAAACCACGGCTTTACGCGCGATTGCGGGTTTTGAGCACCTGACTCAAGGAACGATTCACGTCGGCGGACGCTGCGTAGCCGGCCCCGACGTCCATCTGCCGCCGGAACAGCGCAACGTCGGCATGGTGTTTCAGGACTATGCGCTGTTTCCCCATCTGACCGCCGCGCAGAATATTGCCTTTGGCCTGAGAAAACAGCCGCAAGATCTACAGCAATCACGCGTCCGTGCCATGCTGGAACTGGTCGATCTTGCCGCGCTGTCGCAGCGCTACCCGCATGAGATGTCCGGCGGGCAACAGCAGCGTATCGCGCTGGCGCGGGCATTGGCTCCACAGCCTGCCGTGCTGCTGCTCGACGAACCACTATCCAGCCTCGACCCCGACAGCCGCAAACGGCTGGGGCAAGAAGTGCGCGACATCCTGCGCGACGCCGGACAAACCGCGCTTCTGGTCACACACAGCGAACAGGAAGCCGAGCTAATGGCCAGCCATATTGGCTATTTGAAAGAAGGTAAGCTCGATACTATTTCGATGAACCGAGACGGTTGATTCAGTGGCTCGCCCCTGACAACATGGGAAATAATGAGTATGATTAAATCCTATCGGTAAGTTCAAGGGGTAGGCAATGAGAACAACACAACAGATGAGTATAACGCTACCGAATGAAATGGCTGCTCAGGTGAAAGCCCGAGTTGCCAGCGGTGAATACGCGTCAGAAAGTGAGGTTATTCGGGAAGGACTTCGAGCGCTGATTGCACGCGATAATGCAGTAGAGAGTTGGCTGCAAGAACAAGTCGTTCCCGCCTGGAACGCGCTGCAACGCGGTGAAACAGAAAGCCTCAGCAGTAGCGACATTAGAAACAGATTAAAAGCAGAGTTCAGGAAGATGACCGGAGAAGAGTAATGGACTACAGGGTCGTATTCGCACCGGAAGCGGAAGAACAACTGGCAGCACTGTACCGCTACATAGCGAAAGTTGCCTCACCCAAAACCGCACTCAGCTATACCGAAAGCATTGTCAGTTATTGCGAATCGCTTGAGTTATTCCCTGAAAGAGGAAACCAGCGCAGCGATATCTTACCAGGGCTTCGTGTTACCAATCATCGTAAAAGAACACTCATTGCTTTTATGGTGGAAAAAGAGAAAAAAGCGGTAACGGTTCTGGGCATTTGGCATGGCGGTCAGGATTATGAAAGCGACCTGCTGTCAGATGAAACTGATTAAAAGCATCTGGTTAACCCACTATTTTTCCAGAAATGCGTCTCCCCAAATAATAGGGCAACGACCTACAAGTTATCCATAAGCCACTGCCCATACTTAAGCTCGCTTGCCATTATAGGAACTACACGTTGCCCCGCCGGTGTTTATCCGCATACTCGGGGCTGTTGATCCACTGGTGATCCGCTTCCCAGGTGAAACGCCACTGGCGCGTCGGGCCTGCCATCACATTCAGATAATAACTGTCATAGCCTGCGATAGTGGCGACAGGGTGATAGCCACGTGGCACCTGCACCACGTCCTTATCGTAGACCGCCATGCATTCATCTAATGAACGGTCATCGGTATAGACGCGTTGCAGGCAAAACCCCTGCTCTGGATTCAAACGATGATAGTAAGTTTCTTCCAGATAGGTTTCGTTCGGCGGATTATCGACATCGTGCTTGTGGCTGGGATAGGAGCTGGTGCAGCCTTCATCGGTGTACACTTCGACTACCAGCAGGCTGTCTGCCGCGTTGTTTTCCGGCAAAATATTATGCACATAGCGCTGATTATTGCCGGCACCACGCTGTTCGGCGTCGATATCCTGCGGCGCGATCAGCCGGGTTGGATGCGTGCCGAACCCCGGTGCGGCACAAACCGCCAGTTCCAGCGCCGTGTGCGCCGTGACCGTCACCGCCTCTCCCGCCGTGACATAAACCGCATAAGGCTTTCTGCGCTCAAACGGGCTCATTCTGTCGCCAATTTGCTCGAAGCGCTCGCCCGGCGTGACCACCGTCGCTTTGCCGCTCACCAGCACCAGACAATGTTCGTTATCGCTGGCAGGTAACGAGAGCACCTGTTCTGATGCCAGTTGATATACATCGAACCCCACGTATCGCCAGCCTGCCGTTTCCGGCGTGATGTGCTGCGTACGGCCATGTTCGTCAGGGGCACGATGGCGTGATAAGAGTCGGGACATCTTTTTGCCTCCATATCTACCCCAATTTCACGCTGCCTGTTGGTTAGCCGGCAGCGTGAATACTCAGGGAATATCTCTACAAATCAGATCAATTCTGCCTGTTGAGCGAAACGCTGCAAATTATTGTAGCCCAGCGTCGCATACGTCAGCGGATGCGCGACAGCCGGATCCTGCTCCGCTTCGACAACCAGCCACCCGCTATAGTGATGGGCTTTCAGGATGCTGAACACCGCCGGATAGTCGACGCAACCATCGCCCGGCACGGTAAAGACACCGCTCAGCACTGCGTCCAGAAAACTGGTCTTGCGATTTTTCACATCTTTCAGCACATCAGGGCGAATATCTTTGCAGTGAACGTGATTGATGCGGTTAATCCAGCGCTTCGCCACCGCCACCGGATCGGCACCCGCGAATGTAAAGTGTCCGGTATCCAGCAACAGCCCAACTTCCGGCCCGGTATGTTCCATCAGATTATCCACGTCCTGCGCACTTTCAATCACCGTGCCCATATGGTGATGATATGCAATCTGCACGCCCTGACTTTGCGTGTAGCGCGCAAACTCGGTCAGCTTTTTGCCGTATTCCGGCCAGCGATCTTCGGGGAAACGCGGGCGCAGATGAACCGGCTTCTGTTGGTCGCCGTGAATCGCCCCCGTCACTTCGGCAAACACCAGCACCGTCGCACCGAGGTCGCGGAGCAATGCCAGATGCCCCTGCACGGCTTCAATCTCTTCTTCCACTGAACGGGTGAGCAGTTCGCCGGAATACCAGCCGGAGACTAAGCGCAGATCGTGCGCTTGCAAAATGGGCCCCAGCACGCTGGCTTGACGTGGGAACTTGTTGCCTAATTCAAAACCGACGAAGCCAGCCTGCCGCCCTTCACTCAGGCAGGTTTCCAGCGGCGTTTCCGCGCCCAGAGAAGGCAGATCGTCATTGGTCCAGGTGAGTGGATTAATACCAAGTTGAACAGTCATGTTATTTCCCTTTATTCGATCATATAGAAATGGGTTAACCGCGCTGCCGCCAGACGGCGATCAGTTGCAGGTAGTTATGCTTAACTTGCTCAATCAATTCGGCGTCGTCGATCTCGTTACGCAGCCACTTTTTTGCTGGCTGGGCAAACAGGGTACGACCGACGGCAAAGCCTTTCACAATCGGGAAACCGACGGCGGCGCTGAAGCCCTGTTGCAGCGTTTCCAGCGGCGCATCCAGCCCCAGAATGACCACGCCCCGACAGTAGGGATCGCGTTCTGCCAGCAGCGGCGTAAGTTGTTCCCAGCCAGCGGCAGACAGCGGCGGCAGTTTCCACCAGTCTGGCCGCACACCAAGGTTGTAGAAGCGTTGAATCGCACGCAGGTAAAGCGCATCGCTGTGCGGCATTCCCGCCGGTAGAATGACTTCGAGCAGCAGTTCATGGCCGGACTGGCGACAGGCCTGATAGACTTCCATCACCTTCATTTCCTGCTCGCGCCGCAGCGCGTGAGCGTCTTCTGGGTGGAAGAACACCAGACATTTCACCACGTGCTCCAGCGGCCAGCTCACCAGCTGTGAACCAATATTGCCGCGCTCCATCATTAACGGGCGCGACCCCGGCAGCTCAATCGGTCGGCCAATCCACCAGCCTTTTCCAGTGATGTCGTTCAGCGCATCCTGCCCGAACGTGCCGTCGCACAGCAGACCCGCTTTGCCCTCCAGCCCGGCCTGCTGCGCCGCATCATAGCTGGCACGCAGAATCAGTTTCTTCAGCGCCGGAATACGGCTGATTTCCGTGCCGCAATTCAGCGCCATGTCTTCCAGTTGGCTACGGTGATCGAACGCGATCACGCACAGCTCGTGCCACTGTTTACGACGCGTCGTGACGCGATGCAGATGGTTCAGCTCTTCGTCCAAATCGGGACGAGCCACGCTCGCCGCCCGCGCTAAATAGTTATCCAATTCGATCTTGCTTGGCATGGCTGGGGCACAACCGTGGCGCGACACCACCAGCGCGCCGCAGGCATTAGCATACGCACAGGCTTTCTCCCAGCCTTCGCCGTTGAGGTAGCCGCGCAGCAGGCCGGACATAAACGCATCACCCGCGCCCAGTACATTCAGCACATCCACGCGAACCCCTTTAATCGTGATGCCTTTATCCAGATGATCGGGGATAGCGTGGCTAAACACCGAGCATCCCAGCGCCCCGCGTTTGCACACCAGTTCCGCCTGCGTGTGCTGCCGCACCGTGCGCAGCGCCTGCAAGGTATCCGTGCTGCCGCCCGCAATGTGGAACTCTTCCTCGGTGCCGACTATCACGTCGAACAGCGACAGTACCTGCTGCAACTGCTCGGTGACCGCCTGCGCTTCAACAAAGCGGGTTTCGCCATCGCCCAGCGACGTCAGCCCCCACAGCACCGGACGGTAGTCAATATCCAGCACCGTTTTCACCCCGTTGCGCCGCGCGTATTGCAGCGCCGTCAGTACCGCTTCACGCGTGTTAGGGTGCGAGAGATGTGTGCCGGTAATCGCCAGACAGCGTGACGACGCAATGTAATCCTCGGTGAAATCCTCCGGTGAGATCGCCATATCGGCGCAGTTGTCGCGGTAGAAAATCAGCGGAAAGGTATCGCGATCTTTGATGCCCAACAGCACCAGCGCCGTCAGACGTTCCTTATCGGTAATCAAATGGCTGGTATCGCAGCCGACCTGATTCAGCTCTTCACGCAGGAAGCGCCCCATATGCTCGTCGCCCACTCGCGCCAGCATAGAAGAACGCAGCCCTTGTCGTGCCGTGCCGTAAGCCACGTTGCCGGACGACCCGCCCAGATACTTGGCAAAACTGCCCATATCTTCCAGACGTGCGCCGATTTGCTGCCCGTACAGATCGACAGCAACGCGCCCCATGCAAATCACATCAAACGTCTTTTCCTTACTCATAGCCGCCAATCCTGTAAAAAGTCGCGTAAAAAAAGTCGTAGTTAGCCCACGTCGTCCACATTCACCCAGCGTGCCGTTTCGTGTGACAGCACGATCGCGTCCAGAACTCGCGAGACTTTCCAGCCCTCTTCGAAGTCCGGCCACATAGGGACGTCAGCCGCAATACCGTCGATCAGATCGCGTACCTCAACCGTTTTTTGATCGTTAAATCCAATACCGTGTCCGGCGCTGGCGCAGAAGGCCGCGTAATCAGGATGCTGCGGCCCGGTCAGCAGCGTTTTGAATCCCTGTCGGTTCTCCGGTTCGTCATGCCGATAGAGTTTCAGCTCCGCCATGCGTTCCTGGGTGAAACTCAGTGTGCCTTTGGTACCGGTCACCACGTAGGTGAGCCCCATTTTGCGGCCGCAGGCGATACGCGAGGTTTCAATCACGCCGCGAGCGCCGCTGGCGAAACGCACCATCGCATGCGCCTGATCTTCATTCTCCACCTGTACTAATTCGCTGCTGCCCGATGCCGTCGGGCGCTGCGCAATCACCGTTTGCAGATCGCCGCAGACGCTGGCGATGTCCCCCACCAGATACTGCGCCATGTTGACGATATGCGCCGCCAGATCCCCCAGCGCCCCCAGCCCAGCCGTTTCTTTGAAACAGTGCCAGTCGGCGGGTTTATTCGGATCGGCCAGATAATCTTCGTTATGCGTGCCGTAAAAATGCACCACCTCACCAATCTCGCCGCTGGCGATAATCTCTTTGGCCAACTGTGAGGTTGGATTCTTCATGTAGTTGAAACCCACCAGCGTTTTCACGCCCGCCCGCTGTGCGGCATCGACCATTTCTCGGGCATCACGTGCGTTCAGCGCCAGCGGTTTTTCTGAGTAAACGTGCTTGCCGTGCTCAATAGCCGCCATCGCCATCGTTTTATGCAGAAAGTTCGGCGCGCAGATATCCACCATGTCAATGTCCGGGTCCGCCACCAACGCACGCCAGTCCCCTGTTGAGCGCTGAAAACCGAACTCCTGCGCCCGTTTGGCTGCCAATTCCGGCGACACTTCCGCCAGCATCGCCTTCACCAAGTTGCCTTTCAGCGGGAAGACCGTCGGCGCTTGCGCATAGGCGATGGCATGTGCACGACCGATATAGCCAGTGCCGATTAACCCAATGCGTACATCCTTCATATCCACCTCGGTGCAAAAAAAGAATCGGTACGGGTGCGGCTCAGATCGCGCCGCGACGGCTCTTGGCATAGGTGTCGAACGCCACGGCCAGCACGATAATTAACCCGGTGATAATCTGCTGGTAGTAAGCCGATACGTTCATCAACACCAGTCCGTTAATTAGGATCCCCATGATGATCGAGCCGATAATGGTGCCGCTGATCCGGCCGTAGCCGCCCATCAGCGAAGTACCGCCGATGACCACCGAGGCGATGACGCGCAGCTCAAAGGTGATCCCCGCCACCGCTTCCGCGCTGCCGAGGCGCGCACTGAGAATAAAGCCCGCCAGCCCGGCGAGGCAGCCAATCACGACGTAGACGCTGACCAGAACGCGCTGCACATTGACGCCAGCCAGACGTGCGGCTTCGGTGTTGCCGCCGATGGCGTACACGAAACGGCCCCAGCGGGTTTTATGCAGCGCCAGATAGCCCAGCAAGGCGACCAGCGCGAAGATCCAGATCGGCACCGAAATACCGAGAATCTCGCCCCGCCCCCACCAGCGGTAACCGGGGTCAAAGCCGGCAATCGGCGCGCCGTCGTTCATCACCAGCGTTAACCCGCGCCAGATCGTCATCCCGCCCAGCGTGACGATGAACGGCGGCAGGCGCAGTTTGGTCACCCCCAAGCCATGCAGGAAACCAATGAAGGTACCCATTGCCAGACAGACGCCCAACGCAACCAGCCAACTCAGGCCGTACCAGGCATCAGGATCGACGGTAGTAAAGTTGTCGCCTTTAATCACCGACGCGGCGGTGATGGCACACACTGCCAGAATGGAGCCGACGGACAGGTCGATCCCGGCAGTCAGAATGACAAACGTCATCCCTACCGCCATGATGCCGTAGATGGAGACTTCGGTCAGAATGTTGGTGATGTTGCGTTCAGACAGAAAGTTGCTGTTCTGCGACTGAAAGAAAATCAGCAGCAAAATCATGAAAATAAACACGCCAAAGCGTTCAAAAAAGGCAATCGGATCAAAACGTCCACGCGGATTGGACGGCGTAATACTCTTAGAAAGCGGCTGCTGGGACATGCGTCACCTCCGTTATGCTGCGTGTAATGCGTCGTGGCAAATGGCCATCATCGTCATCAGTTTTTCTTCTGTGGCATCATCGCCATGAATTTCCCCGCTAATCCGCCCTTCGCTGAGCGTGATAATGCGGTCGGAAATCGCCATGATCTCCGGCAGGTCGGAGGAAATCACAATCACGGCGACGCCCCGTTTCGCCATATCGAACAGCACCTGATGCACTTCGGACTTGGTGCCAACATCGATGCCGCGCGTGGGTTCATCCACAATCAATACCTTGGGGTTCAGCGCCATACAGCGAGCAAGAATCACCTTTTGCTGGTTGCCGCCCGACAGTTTGCGCACCTCCTGCTCGCTGTTCACCATCTTGATGTGCAGCGCCTGACGGTAGGCTTCAATCAAATCGTCTTCCTTGCGGGTATTCACAAACCAGCGCCAGCGCATGAGCGACGAGAGGTTGGAAAGCGAAATGTTTTCCCGGATCGATAACCCCAGCACCGCGCCCTCTTTCTTGCGATCTTCCGGCACCAGCGCGATGCCTTGCGACAGCGCATGCAGCGGCGTAGACGGATGGTAAGGGGCGTCATCCAATACAAATTCCCCCGTAGAGAAAGCGTCGGCGCCAAACAGACAACGTGCGATTTCCGTCCGTCCCGCTCCCACCAACCCAGCAATGCCAAGCACTTCGCCCGCATGCACCTGAAAACTGATGTTTTTTAGTTCGATGCCGTGCGCATCTAACGGCGGTTTTTCCCGGCTTAAGCCCTTCACCGCCAGACGTACCGGCTTATCCTGATGATGCGTTTCTGAAGGCGGACGGCGGTTAAACACCACGTCACGACCGACCATCAGGCGAATAATTTCCTGCACGTTCGTGCTGGTGACATCGCCGGAACCGGTGTAGCGGCCATCCTGAAACACGGTAAACCGATCGCACAATTGGAAGACTTCGTGCAGCCGGTGCGTGACATACACCACGCTCACACCGCGTCCTTTAAGCTCACGCACCACACGGTGCAGGCTGTCGACTTCGCTGTCGCTCAGCGCCGCCGACGGTTCATCCATCACAATCAGCTTGGCGTTCAGCGTCAGCGCTCTGGCGATCTCCACCATTTGCTGTTGCGCTACACTCAATCGTGCTACCTGCGTCGTAGGCGCCATGTTCAGTTTCAGGTAATCCAGTACCGCTTTCGCCTCGCGATTGACCGCCAGCGCATCCACAAACACGCCGTTGCGCTGCGGTTCACGCCCCAGGAACATGTTCTCCGCGACACTCATATTGGGCAGCAGATTAAATTCCTGATAAATGGTAATAATTCCCCGCTTTTGCCGTTCAACCGGCGATTCGAGCGGTAATAGTTTCTCGCCGCCAAACCAGATGTCGCCGCTGGTCTGCGGCTGCGCCCCTGCCAGCGCTTTCAACAGCGTCGATTTACCCGCGCCGTTTTCTCCCAATAGCGCATGAATTTCACCCGGCTGTACGGTCAGCTGTGCGTTGCTCAGCGCCCAAACGCCAGAGAAGCTCTTTGCCAGATTGGTGATGTTCAGTAGGGGTTCCGTCATGTTTACCTTCCTCCCGCAAGGCCGCGCGAACGCGGCCTGCTGAATGCCTGTGATGTAGAGCGCGACTTATTTACCCGCTTCGCCAATGCGTTCGGCATCGTTCAGGTTATCTTTGGTAATCATGGTCGGTTGGTAGTCAGCCCCGGTGATAGGCGTCTGACTGCGGATGTTATTGGTCAACTGCGTCAATGCCGTGGTTACCGCATAGCCTGGACGTTGGTCGGCAGTCACGGCCAACCAGCCGTCGCGTACGCGAGCCAGCGCTTCCGGCACAGCGTCAAAGCCGGTTACCATCACGTCACCGGGTTTCAGACCCTGTCCCTGCAAGGCTTCAATCGCGCCCAGCGCCATGTCGTCATTCGCAGAGAGGATCACCTGTGGACGCTTAGGCAGCGACGGCAGGACGCTTTCTACAATGCGCATCCCTTCGGAACGCATCCAGTTCCCCGTCTGGTCAGCCACAATGTGGTACTTGCTGCCGCCCGCTTTCAGGCTGTCGCGAATCCCCTGCGTCCGTTCGATATTAGAAGAAGAGCCCGGCTGGCCAGTCAGCAGAATGATCTCTGCCCCATTCGGAAATTTGGTTTTGACATAGTCGGCAATCGCCTGACCGCCTTTGTAGTTGTTGGCCCCAAAGTGCGGCACCGCTTTTTCTGTTTTCACCGAACGATCCAGCGTCACCACAGGCAGTTTGGCATCCTGAATTTCGGTCACGGCGCTGGAAACGGCGTTGACGTCATTCGGTGACACCACAAAGCCCTGCGCGCCGCGAGTAATGGCATTTTCTAAATCGGCGGTCTGCTTCGGTGAGCTACCCTGTCCATCCAGCACCTGCAAATTCACCCCCAATTCTTTGGCGGCTTTAACGGCGGTGCGCTGCATGTGAACTTCAAACGGCATGGCGAGATTCGGCGTACTGAAAACGATTTGTTCATTTTGGGCCTGAGCAAGACCAGACAGACCCAGTGCGATGGCGATTGCGGAAACGCTGATGATCTTTTTCATATGTCTTTTCTCTTTATCTGCTTCTGTTATGGGTATGGGTGTAGGGTTGAAAGCAGGTAAAACACGATGTGCCGATACGGTTACACGGCGACCTCCTTGCCTTGAGACAGGGATTCAAAGGCTTTATCCGCCAGATTCAACGCACGCTCACCGTCCAGACCGGAGCACTCCGGCTGGGTGCGACCATTCAGCACATCGACAAAGTGCTGCCACTCTGCCGCGTAGGCCGCGTGATAGCGTTGCAGGAAGAAATATTCGGGTTTCGCTGCCAGACAACCGTCGTCGGTCCACTGCTCGACCACGTTCTCGCGGATATTGCCCGCGCTGAGCACACCTTTCGCGCCATGCAATTCAAGACGCTGATCGTAGCCGTAGCCGGAGCGGCGACTGTTGACGATGGTTGCCATCGCGCCAGAGGCAAATTTCAGCACGATAAACGCGGTATCAATGTCGCCCGCCTCACCAATGGCCGGATCGACCAGATTGCTGCCTTGCGCAAAGACCGACACCGGCTCTTCGCCCATAATGAAACGCGCCATATCGAAATCATGAATCGTCATGTCGCGGAACATGCCGCCGGAAACGCGAACATACTCAGCAGGCGGCGGCGACGGATCGCGGGAGATAATCAGGAGAGATTCCGGCTTGCCGATGCGCCCCTCGCCAGCCAGCGTTTTGACGCGGCGGAATTGCGGGTCGTAGCGGCGGTTGAAGCCCACAAACAACGGCACGTTCTGCTGTTTGACGACGGTCAGACAATCGCGAACGCGGGCAATATCCAGATGCACCGGTTTTTCACAGAAAATGGCTTTGCCATGTTTGGCGGCCAGCTCAATCAAGTCGGCGTGTGTGTCAGTCGCGGAGGCAATCAGAACGGCATGCACCGACGGATCGTTCATGACTTCATCCACGGTTTGCACTTTGGTATGGTAGCGTTCGGCCAGCGCTGCGGCATTGGTTGGGTTGGGATCGACGACCGCGTATAAGTTGGTCTCTTTGTGTGCCGCGATATTCACTGCATGGACCTGGCCGATGCGGCCTGCGCCCAGTAAAGCGATGTTAAACATAGATGCTCCCTTGCTGCCTGAGTGGCGTGTAATGCCAGACTGAAAAAGTGACGGGATAACGGCTAGTCGCATTCTTCCCACCAGCCCCATCACCCGCTTTTTACCGCAAATCCTGATAGCTAAAATAAAACATTTATTTCAGTTTTGTATAAATTGAAAATTATATTTTTGCGTGTTAGTTAACATTTTCATGACATCTTCGCCGTTTTCTGCAACCCCAATCACATATCGTGGGAGAACGTTTGTGGGGATATACATGACAATCAGAGAATCGGTCAGGTGCTGGCGCACCGCGGGAGAAAAAATGAAACTGCGGTTTGAAAATGAAATGAATATTTCAATTTAATTCGGGAATATAGGGGAAATATTAGGAAGCACGAAAGATCGCAAACTTCATCTGCACAGACTCTCTTCTCACATTATATGCAGACTCAGTGATGTTTCGTGCGCAAAAATATCGCTATTCTCATGCTACTTCGTAGCACGCGCCCGACGCAGGGCGCTCAGTCGCCGCCGCCCTGCGAACCCTGGCTTCCGGCTAAATTATGTCGCTACGCGATACCTTCGTCGGTATCAGGCTTAACGGACCGCTTGCGACACGCTCCCGGCGTGGCGCAGGCTTGAGCCGCGTCCATGCGGCTCAAGCCTGCTATCTCCTCAGCATAATTTCTTACGCCGGGTAACAACACCAACCTCACTTACGACCCGACATAGTTTGCCGCCAAGAGAAATAATCTAATACTGACGGGCGCGGGAAAGCGCGGCTTTCACGCTATTGGCGGCAGACTCGATCTCTGGGTTGTCAGCAACCTGCGCCGTGCCGGTGCGCCACCAGGATTCATAGCCGTGCGTCATGGTCTTCGGCAGTACCTTGATGTCGAGCAGCACAGGGCCCGAATGCTGACGTGATTCCGCCAGTGCCTGCTTAAGCGAGGCTTCATCATGCACTCGCCATGCTTTACAGCCGTAGCTTTCCGCGTTCTTGGCAAAATCGACCGGAATAAGCGCCCCACGCAGTTGCCCCGACTCAGCATCGCGGTAGCGATTTTCCGTACAGAAGCTGCCCATTCCCTGACTCATTTGCAGGTTGTTGATGCAGCCGAAGCCCGCGTTGTCGAACAGCAGCACGGTGATTTTGATGCCCTCCTGTACCGCCGTTTGCAGTTCGGTGTGGAGCATCAGATAGGAACCGTCGCCGACCATCGCGTAGACGGGCTGTTGCGGTGCCGCAAGGCGTGCGCCAATCGCCGCCGCAATCTCGTATCCCATGCAGGAGTAGCCATATTCCAGATGGTAGCTGTCCGGCGTTTTCACCTGCCACACGCGCTGTAGATCGCCCGGCAACGAGCCCGCCGCGCCAACCACAACCGCGTTATCCTCCAGCTCATCATTCAAGATCCCCAGCACGTGCGTTTGCGTCAGATGGGTATTCAGCGTCTGGCGATATTCATCCAGCTTGTCTTCCAGACCGTCCACCACTTCCGGCACCAGTTCGCCCTTATCCTGCACGGTAAACAGCCGCTGTAGCTCGCGTTCCCATTCCGCACGAGCCTGTTCAACGGCCTGCTGCCAGCCGCTACGATACGATGCCGTCGCCAGCCGTTCGGCCAGCGCCGCCAGCCCGACGCGCGCGTCCGCGATCAGGGGCAACGCATCCAGTTTTAGCGCATCAAATTCGGCCACATTAAGCAGTAAAAATTCGACGTTCGGATTCTGAAATAGCGACTTGGAACCCGTCGTGAAATCAGTTAAACGTGTCCCGACGCCGATCACCAGATCCGCCTCTTGCGCCAGCCGATTCGCCGCCAGCCCGCCCGTTACGCCGATGCCGCCACAGTTCAGCGGATGCGAAGATACAATCGCGCCCTTGCCCGCCTGCGTTTCGCCAAACGGAATAGCAAACTGCTCGGCAAACTGCGCCAGTGCATCATGCGCGCCGGAATAACGAACACCGCCGCCGCAAATCAGCATCGGGCGGCGCTTGCTCGCAATCAGCGTCGCCGCTTCATCCAGCCGTGCCGCATCCGGCGGGCGGCGTTCGAGGTGATGGACGCGCTTGCGGAAAAACGATGCCGGATAATCCCAGACTTCCGCCTGCACATCCTGCGGTAAACATAGCGTCACCGCACCGGTATCGGCCGGATCGGTCAGCACACGCATGGCGTTAATCAGCGCGCTCATCAGCTGTTCTGGGCGATTAATACGATCCCAGTAGCGAGAAACGGGTTTAAAACAGTCATTGGTACTGATCGACAGATCGTGATACTGCTCGACCTGCTGCAACACCGGATCCGGCTGGCGGCAAGCGAAGAGATCGCCGGGTAATAGCAGTACCGGAATGCGGTTGGCGGTGGCGGTGGCTGCGGCAGTCACCATATTTGCCGCCCCCGGCCCCACCGACGAGGTCACCGCATAGATTTTCCGCCGTTTGTGTTGCTTAGCAAACCCGACGGCGATATGCGCCATTCCCTGCTCGTTGCACCCCTGATGCACGCTGAGACGGTTTGCCTCCTGCTCCAGCGCCTGACCGATGCCAAGCACATTACCATGACCAAAAATGGTCATGACGCCCTGCACAAAGGGGGATTCTTCACCGTCTACGCTGATGTATTGCTGGTTGAGAAACCTGACCAGCGCCTGCGCCATGGTGATGCGACACGTATCCATTGATCTACTCCTTAAATAAGGATCTGATTTCTATAATGAACTATGTATATTCAGCGAGCATTTCGTGCGCGAAAATTTAGCCATTCTTATGCTACGTTGTAGCACGCGCCCGACTTAGCCATTCTTATGCTACGTTGTAGCACGCGCCCGACTCAGGGCGCTCAATCGCCGCCGCCCTGAGAACCCAGGCTTATGGCGATAAATTATGCCGCTACGCGGACCCTTCGGTATGTGTCACCGTCATCCGAACCGCCAGTGACGCGGTCCCTCCGCGGCACTGGCTTTCGCGACATCCCTGTCGCTCTTTCGGCGGTGTCCCCTACCTCAGCATAATTTTTAACGCCAGAAGCGCAAAACCGATGCACTCTATTCATCACTTGTTAGCAGTCAAAACCTCACTCCAGTGTGGGCATGACGAAGCTGCTGGTGTGGTGTTCTAGACGGACGCTGGCAGGCCAGCGGCTGGTGACGGTTTTCATGCGGGTGTAGAAGCGTACGCCGTCGTTGCCGTGGACATTCAGCGGCCCAAAAATGGAGCGTTTCCAGCCGCCGAAGCTGTGGAACGCCATCGGCACCGGAATCGGTACGTTCACGCCGACCATACCCGCCTGCACCTCTTCGCAGAACTGGCGCGCCGTTTCACCATCGCGGGTAAAAATAGCGGTGCCGTTGCCATATTCATGGTTGTTGATCAGCGTTACCGCCGTTTGGTAATCCTGCACACGTACCACGGACAGCACCGGGCCAAAAATCTCTTCCTGATAGATCTTCATCTCTGGCGTGACGTTGTCGAACAGCGTCGGCCCAATAAAGTAGCCCTGCTGATGGCCTTGAATAGACAGCGTGCGGCCATCGATACGCAGCGTCGCGCCCTGATCGACGCCGCTCTGAATATAGTCGGCAATCTTCGCCCGGTGCGCTGCGCTGATCACCGGCCCCATCTCATTTTCCTGCCCGTCCATCAGACCTGGGCCAACGCGCATCGCGTTGATCTGCGCATTCAGGCGTTGATTCAGCGCTTCCGCCGTGTCATCGCCAACGGCCACCACCACAGACAGCGCCATACAGCGCTCGCCCGCTGCGCCAAACGCAGCGCCCATAATCGCGCTGGCGGCCATGTCCATGTCGGCATCCGGCATCAGAATGCAGTGGTTTTTCGCCCCGCCCAGCGCCTGACAGCGTTTGCCGTGCGCCGATGCCGTCTGATAGATGTATTCCGCTACCGGCGTCGATCCCACAAAGCTCACCGCCTGCACGCGTGGATCGGTCAACAGCACATCCACCGCTTCTTTGTCACCCTGAACGACGTTAAACACGCCGTCCGGCAGGCCCGCTTCTTTCAGCAGTTGCGCTAGCAGCAGCGAGAGCGACGGATCTTTTTCCGACGGCTTAAGCACAAAGGTATTGCCGGTCGCCAGCGCAATCGGGAACATCCACATTGGCACCATCGCCGGGAAGTTGAACGGCGTAATCCCAACGCACACGCCGAGCGGCTGCATGAGTGAATGGCTATCCACCCCAGTGCCGACATTCGCCGAGTGTTCGCCTTTTTGCAGATGCGGAATACCGCAGGCAAATTCAACGACTTCCAGACCGCGCGTCACCTCTCCCACGGCATCGGAATAGACCTTGCCGTGCTCCTGTGAAATCAGCCGAGCCAGCGTATCCATGCGTTCTTCCAGCAGCGCTTTGAAGCGAAACAGCACGCGCGCGCGGCGCAGCGGAGAGTGCTTTGACCACATAGGGAATGCCGCTGCCGCGCTGGCAATCGCCTGCTCGACTTCCGCCTTATCAGACATCACAACCTGGCGAATCTGCTCGCCCGTCGCAGGGTTATACACCGCGGCGTAGCGTTGGCTGTTGCTGGAGGCAATCGCCCCCTGAATGAAGTTAGATACGGTTTCCATGTTTACACCTTTGTGGGTTTTGAGGAGACAAACGGCTGATATCGGATTACAGTATATGAAATGAACATTCCATTTAACGTAAAAATAAAATAAATGTTGATTATTGTGATCCGCTGCGAATTTTTAGGTAAACTTGAAGACAGCCGTCCATAAAGACAGGCGAGCAGCCTAACGTCGATCGTTTAAGCATCGAGATACACGGGGCGACCACAGGGGTGAGGCCTCCCTGCGGGAACCTCCTCCTGTGTTTCCCCTAATAACGGGCTTAAGTGACCAGTATTAGGCGAGTAGCCTCTGAAAATCGTCGTATCGATACAGGCGTGCCGTCGAAAATGTCGTACAGATAAAACAGCCGTATCCAGAAATGAATTTTCCGTTCCGTTTCAGGCGCCAGTCATGAAATCGCCCTAATGGGATAGGTTCTTATAAGTCTTTGGGAGATAACCCGATATGCCCATGGCAACCAGCCTGAGAGAATTACAGGAACAGATCCGCGAGCGTTATGATTCGCTCAGCAAGCGGCTACAGCAGGTCGCGCACTATGTGCTGGATAATACTAACAGTATCGCTTTCGATACCGTCGCCGTGATCGCCGAACGCGCTGACGTTCCCCCCTCAACGCTGATTCGCTTCGCCAACGCCTTTGATTTCAGCGGCTTCAACGAAATGAAACAGCTGTTCCGTATGAATCTGGTAGAAGAAACGGCCAGCTATACCGACCGAGCGCGGTTATTTCGGGCGATGGAGGCGGATGCCGTGCCAGAAACGCCGTTGGATATTCTGCACGAATTTGCCCGTTCAAACGCACAGGCGATGCAGCAGCTAGCGGCACGTACCCCGCAAGAGGATCTGCAAAAAGCCGTCGATCTGCTGGCACAGGCGGAGACCATCTATATCGTCGGGCTACGGCGCTCGTTCAGCGTCGCCACTTACCTCACCTACGCGCTTAGCCATCTGGAAAGCAGCCCGATCCTGGTCAACGGGTTGGGAGGCATGTTTCGTGAACAGCTCAGTCGAGTCAGCGCACGCGATGTGGTCGTTTCCATCAGCTTCTCGCCCTATTCACAGGAAACCGTGATGGTCAGTGAAATGGCCGCGAAAGCCGGCGCGCGGCAAATTGTCATTACCGACAGCCAGATCAGCCCGCTGGCGACGCTCAGCGATGTCTGCTTTGTGGTGAAGGAAGCGCAGGTTGATGCGTTCCGTTCACAGTCCGCCACGCTGTGTCTGGTGCAATCGCTGATGGTATCGCTGGCTTACCGACAGGGAAACGGCGCAGAGCAGAGCGAAAAGCAGCAGCGCGGCTAATCAGAACCGCCTAATCAACAAGACACCTATAGGGAGAGCCGTTTTATGCTTAAAGTCATCGCGCAGGATTTTATTAAGCCGGAGTACATTGAGACCGTCATGCCGCTGTACCGTGAATTAGTGGAGAAAACCCGACAGGAGCCGTTATGCCTCTCCTATGAGCTGTTTATCAATCAGAAAGATCCGGGGCATTTCACCTTTATCGAAACCTGGCCGGATAGAGCCGCACTGGATATTCACTGCCAGACCGAACACTTCCAGCGGCTGGTTCCCATAATCAATAGCCACCAGCGCGCCGAGTGCACTTTCCTGCTGATGGACCCGTTCGACAGTCATCTCCCCGCCGTTTGAATCCATTCAATTTTAGGCCGTAGAACGGCCTAAATATTGCTGTAATTCCCCGTCATTCTGCTTTTTTTCACGCCAATTTATCAGTCATTTTTTTTGAATTAAAATCTCAATTTTTTCTTATTTAATATTTTTCATAACCGGATAACATACAAAAACCCTCTGATAGCAAGCATATAAGCTATTGGTTAGCAGGCAATGACAATCAAACAAATTAAATAATTTGATAGTCATTCATATGATATCACTAATACATTCTTATCCCAGCCAACAATCACGGGGGATGAACGATGCATCGGTAGATATCGGCTCTCATTCAGGAGAAATCGATGTTTAAATTAAAACAAGTGGTCGCATTTACGGCGCTGATGGCGACAGCAGCGACCAGCTATGCGGCAGTAGAGGCCGATAAGCGCCCGATTAACGAGCTGTATCAAAATGCGTTACGGGAAGGCGGTATTGTGACCGTCTATGCGGGGGGTGACACGCCTGGTCAACAGGATGGTATCAAACAAGCGTTTGAAAAACGCTTTCCGGGAATGAAACTCAACGTCATTGTGGATTACAGTAAATTCCACGATGCCCGTATTGATAACCAACTCGCGACGAACACGCTGGTACCCGATGTCGTACAGCTTCAGACGTTGCAGGATTACCCGCGCTGGAAAAAAGAGGGCGTGTTGCTGAACTACAAACCTATCGGCTGGGACAAAGTCTATCCTGCGTTTAAAGATAAAGACGGTGCCTGGACCGGCGTATTTGTCGATGCATTCAGCAACGTGGTTAATACCAAGCTGATTGCTGAACATGCCTGGCCAACAGAAGCCAATGACTATTTACGTCCCGACCTGAAAGGCAGCATTGTCTTAACCTACCCGAATGATGACGACGCCGTGCTGTTCTGGTTTAAGCAGGTCGTGGATAAATACGGCTGGGAGTATGTCGCTAAATTCAAAGAACAGAACCCGGTTTATGTTCGCGGTACGCAGGCTCCGGCTGACGATGTTGAAAGCGGTAAGTCAGCGGCGACATTCTCAACCGACGGCGCACTGGCTCCCGATCAAAACGCCAATTCGCGTTTCGTGCTGCCAAAAAACGATCCGTTTGTTTCCTGGGCGCAGCGCGCAGCCATTTTCAAGCAGGCTAAACACCCGGAAAGCGCCAAGCTGTATCTAAGCTGGCTGCTGGATAAAGAGACGCAGAGCAATGTTTGGTATATGTGGTCGGTGCGTACTGACGTGACGCCGCCCGCTGGCTATAAGCCTATCTGGGAATATAAGAACACCAGTCCACAGGCTTTTGCTGAATTCATGAGCGATCGTGCAGCAGTGGAGTCATTCCGCGCCCAGATCGGTCTGTATCTCGGCGAAGTGAAAGGTGAACCGTCTCCAGGCAACCTGGGGCTGCATCCCAAAGAAGCCTTACCTCATTAATACGCGAATTAGGTTCTTATATACCCGTCATACTTCAAGCTGCTTGTGCGTTGGCCGCCCTTACTCACCCCAGTCACTTACCTGTGTAAGCTTCTGGGGATTCGCTCGGTTGCCGCCTTCACGCAACTCGAATTATTTAGGGTATAAATCGAGTTGGTTCTTATAAATAAAAAAGCCCCTGTCACCTTACGATGGCGATAGGGGCTTCTTTTTCATTAGCAGTAAATACACAACCTATCAGGCTGTAGCCTGGTGTCTTCAGGCAACTTCAGTTCGGCGGCGGCCTTTGTTTTTTGCCCGGTAAAGTGCCATATCGGCGGTCTTTAACCAGTCAATATATTGACCCATTTCCGGTGAAATCTCCGCAATACCGACGCTGACAAACACCGCCAGCTGCGGCGTTTGGTTCAGGAATTTCAGCGATAAGCTCTCCCTAATGCGATTCACGGCGTCTAACGCCTCTCCCGCGCTAGTCTGCGGTAAAATAACGGCAAACTCATCTCCGCCAAATCGCCCAATGACATCCGTTTCCCGAAAGCCGGATGTCAGCTCACGCGCCAACAGCAATATCGCCTGATCGCCGACGTTGTGCCCAAAGTTATCGTTAAAGGCTTTAAAATGGTCGATATCAAACAGGACTAACGTCGCCGTACGCTTATAACGCTGGCAACTATCATACTCATGCTTTAGCAGACGTTCCCAGTGGTGACGGTTATAGAGGCTGGTCATCCCGTCATGAATACTGACTTCCATCAGCATACGTTTGTGTTCCGCCAGTTTCAGCGCAGTAGTGTAAGTGACATAACCCAGAAAAATCGGGTAGACCAGCAACATCGGTAGACAGGCATAAAGCTGTAGCGGTGTCGTATCCAGCGAAACCGGCACGGAAAACAGCACAAGCACCAGCACACAGGCGACACACTGTAATACGATGCCCTGAACAAGCAGCTTTACTCCACCGCCAGCCGTACAGTTCATCCCTACCATTGCCGCAATCACGGCGCTGGGCAGAAGATTCACGCCCATAAACCCAATCCAGATGCCACCAAACGCCACATCAATCAATAAATTACGCTTCTCGCACTGCATCGGGTCGCGTGACCGCAGGGACAGCGTGTAGGCAATGTGAGGCCAGATAAAGGTATTAAGAAAGAGCAACACCCACAAGAGCGTCGGGACAGGCCGGGTAATTAGCACCGAGGAAATAAAGAGAGCGCACAGTATCGTACCGACAATCCGTGGAATATAGACTCGCTGGGAAAAGCGTAACCCTGAGCGACGTACATCTACCGTCAAAAACGTCGGCGACGAGGCTAACATAACAACCCCCATGCGGTTCACTAACGAAGAGCGAGAAAAAAGAACATTATGACTGCAAGCCTGCCAGCAACAGTGAGCAGTGTTTTAATTTATTTTGTTACATAACGAAAAGATACCTTAAAGGCAGAGCAGAGTAACACAAATGTTAACTCTCGGTGGTCTTACCCGTAACGGTCTTTCCGCATGGGTAATGACCCCAGGCATCCCCATCATCATAGCTTATGTCATTAGAGGGAGAGGGTTGTAACCGGTTGATATGAATGGTCAGAAACATAATTTCATCGGTGGTTAGCTGGCAGCCGTAGTTTTTTTCCACATAATCATACACTTTCATCGCGCAGGCGTAGGCCCGTGGCATCAGTTCGGTAATCCCCTGATAGATGGAATCATCACCGTGGCTCACGGTTTCCCGGTTTAACAGGCGCAGGGCGAAGAACTTCAGATGCGTCACCAGGCGCTGATAATTGAGAGAATGTTCATCAAACGTGATGTGGAGATCGTATTTTAGAATGGTCAAAATATCTTTAATGATGCCCGCGCTTTGCATCGTGCTCTGCATATCGCTGTTATTCGTCGCATTTGCCAGATGTAACGCAATAAACCCCGCTTCATCCTCCGGCAAATCGATATCCAGCCTGGCACGAATCAGCTCCAGCGCGTCCAACCCAACGGCAAATTCGCTGTGATAGAACTGACGAATATCCCATAGCATTAGATTCTTGATCGTCTGCCCTTTCTTATGACGTTGAATGGCAAAGTTGATGTGGTCACTGAGTGCCAGAAACAGCGTGTCCTGTACGTCAAGCCGCAGCGTTTTTTGCGCCAGCGTAATAATTTGCTGCGTCACGGCCAGACAGTCAGGCGGAATATCCGCCAGCAATTGTGACAGCACATCCGCCATACCGTCGCTTTTCTTCACGAACTGGCTTTCAATACGCTGTTGATCGATAGGGTCGCCCACTTTTTTGCCAAAGCCGACGCCTTTACCTATCGCCACAATTTCCCGTCGATCATCTGCCAGCACCAGAACGGCGTTATTGCTCAATATTTTTTTAATTATCATCGCATCAGCCGTCCTGTCTGATGGGAAGGCACGCTGGCCTTCCCTACCGTTTACTGCCCCAGCGTGATATCGACTGAGGCACCTGCTTTTCTCATTTACGTTTCTGAGCTATCCAGCCCATTGTTTTTAATGACATCAGCATACCAGTATGCGCTTTTTTTACGGATACGCCGCAGATCTTTCAGATCGAATTCTTCACGGTTAACGTAAATAAAACCATAGCGCTTCGAGCATCCCTGATGGGTGGAAATAAGATCCAACGCCGACCATGGCGTGTAACCGAAGACATCTACCCCGTCGGTGATCGCAAGCTGGATTTGCTCAATGTGGCGTTGCAGGTAGTCGATGCGGTAATCATCGCGAATCTCACCGTTTTCATCCAGCGTATCAAACGCGCCCAGCCCATTTTCCGTAATGATCAGCGGTAAATGGTAGCGATCGTGCAGTTCACGCAGCGTATTTCGGAAGCCTATCGGATCGATCTCCCAGCCAAAGGCGTTTTTCTGCAACCACGGATTGCTTGCACCACGATGCACGCCCTCTTCACCTGATTTCAGGTGTTGGTCACCTCCGCGTGCAATTTCATCCGAACCGTCGCCTTTGCTGGCTTCAACCGTTTGCGAGGTGTAGTAGTTAAACGCGATAAAATCGGGTTTGGCCGACGCCAGAATATCCATATCGCCAGGCAGAATCTCCGGCGTATAGCCTTTTTCTTCCATATAGCGCCAGGCCGCGGTGTTGTAACGTCCGTATACCGCCATATCCAGATACAGCCAGTTGCGGATCGCGTTATAGTTGAACGCCGCCATCACATCTTCAGGCTTTGATGAGGCCGGATAAATCAATGCAATGTTGGGCGCCGGACCAATTTTCGCACCGGGCACTTTGTCATGTAGCGCATTCATCGCTTTCGCCTGCGCCACCAGCATGTTGTGGTTCTGCTGATAGAGATTCTGCTTCGGATTTTCCAGCGTAGGATCGAGCGTGCCCAATGCAGAACCGTGCAAAATCATCATATTTTGCTCATTGATGGTCAGCCAGTACTTCACCTTGTCGCCGTATTCATCAAACAGCACGTTGGCAAAACGCTCAAATGCCTCCACCGTTTCCCGGTTATACCAACCGCCTTTTTCCTGTAACGCCTGTGGCAGATCGAAATGGTACATCGTGACAATCGGCACAATACCGTAATGCAGCAATTCATCGATAAGATTGTGGTAAAACGCAATGCCTGCCGGGTTTACCTCACCACTGCCATCGGGAATGATTCGGCTCCAGGCGATGGAAAAACGGTAGGTTTTAAAGCCGATATCGGCAAACAGGGCTACATCTTCTTTGTAACGATGGTAATGATCGCTGGCGACTTTAAAGTCCGTGGTGCCCTCAGGATAAGCGGTTCTGGCATCAATCACCGATGGCCCCTTGCCATCCTCATTCCATGCCCCTTCCACCTGATAAGCCGATGTCGCTGCGCCCCACAAAAATCCCTCTGGGAAACGTTTAAGATGACGGTATTTCATAGTTTTCTCCTTTCCTTAACGAGATCATGTCAGCAAGACATCACTGATATTATGAGTGGCACACGATCGGGCTGCATTCAGGCAAAAAAAACCTGATACGAACATGTCTGAATAACATGTGCCGTATCAGGTTTCGCTCGGGCCTTGACCCGATCACGTCCTGCTTATCGGGTTATATCCGCTAACCGTCGTAGACTCAAACCGAGGTCGGGCAATCTGTGATGAATATCACCGAGAATCTCTTCGCCTGAGTGGGATTTGCCCCCTGCGCAGGCTATCCCAGAAATGCGCACTCACTGTTCGTGCCCATCGTCATGTTCCCGTGCGCCATTAAGCCTTACGAGGCGCTTCAGCAGACTCAGTAACTTCATGCCATCTGGCGACCCCAGCCCCGTACAAGCGTCCCAGCCTTCAGAAGCCACAAATGCGCCATTATTTCCCCGCACGATATCCTTGCAGCTATTACGGTTACGGTACAGCAAGGGAGGGATAAACAGCGATGCCGAGTTGGTCAGCGCCAGCATACGCGCCAGTAGCCCTGCCCACAGCGGCGCGACGGCGCTGGTTCCCCCAACAACGCCTTGCTGCCCGTTAACGTCAACCAGATAGCCGGTTTCAGGATCGGCATTGCCGCTGACATCAGGTACGCCGCGGTGCTGCAAAGGGTGGTGACCGCCATATTTGTCTACCAGAGACAGCCCTAACTGCCAGCCGGGCAGCGCAAAGTGCTGGCTGACACCACCGCCCGTCGCACTGCCGTCCCGGCTATGCCAGGTGGTTTCTTCCATCGCTTTTTGCAAGCGAGTACCGCCACAGGCTAAAACATAGGGACTGGATGCGGGAAAATCGACATGCAAACCATGAGGCTCACCATCTTTTGAACCGCGATCGCCAGAAGCCGCGCACACCGTAATCCCTAACGCGGCCGCGGTCTGGAAAGCCTGGTTGTACACCTGTAATGATTGCGCCGTCCATTGTGATTCGCTGGATCCCCAACTAATCGAAATCACCGATGGCGCATTTTTCTCATCATAAATCGCAGCATTGATCGCTTCTAAAAACCCGGCATCGGTATTCGGGGCAAAATACACCACAATTTTAGCGGCTGGTGCCAGCGCACCGGCGATTTCGATATCCATTTGCACTTCGATATCAATTGGGCTCACCGCTTTATCGCCCTCTGACGAGGCAGGAGCATTCCGGGCACCGCCCACACAAACATCGACAACCTGAGGAGGATTAATGCCTATGCGTTTAAAATAGTGCTCCAACTGTGGCAGGCGATATCCGCCCCCCAACTCAATAATGCCAATACACTGCCCCGCGCCATCATGCTCAGGAAAATGGTAGATCTCTGCCAGCTCGAGCGGCGTGTAGCCCGACGGGCGCTTTGCCGCATTGGAGAACGTCTCATTGATACGCAGGCAACAGTTCGTTGCCAGACGCTCATCAAGACCTAATACGGCAATCACCACACCCTGTAGATATTCCGGCAGGTAAATCCCGCCCGCTCTCCCACGAAATGTCCCGTTTTTGTGGTCATACCGGGCTAAGCTCACGCGAAACGCCTGCTCCATTTGCCCCGCCGTCCCGGTTATGAAAACGGTGCGGCTGGCGGCGTGTTCACGTTCAATAGAGAGCCGATGATGCCGTGCAAACGCACGGACATGCTCGATATCGGCCTCATCAGCGCTGAACTTTCTGGCATAGTCGGCGCGTGACAACGGTCTGTTGGCGTTGATACCGCCAAATTGCGGATCGATGCTATCGTGCAATTCGGCGTAATACTCTTCATCTGGCGTAGTAAAACGCAACACCAGCATGACTCTGACGCTTTCATTAACATCACAGCGTTCGCGATACGCTGCATCAGCGATATTTCCGCGCTCACTCCCTTTCAATAATTGGTAAGTCATCGTCTTCTCTCCCACTCAGCTATTTGCCGTCTGGTTCAATGTGACTCAATGCCGCATAAATCTGGCGTTTGTCGTTCTGTGACAGATGCTCAACATTAATAGAAGAAAGAAATGTAGCCTCTTGCTGGGGCGCAAAATGCCCGCCATTCGCGAGATAACGTTTAATACTCACCAAGAGCTGGTCATCAATCGTGAGTAGCGTGGGTCTGACCGTGTCATTCAGCGAAAGCGGCGTCCAGTCATTTTCCGGTGTCGCAAGCCAGTCCGCCATGTAACGATACTGAATCGCTTTGCTGGCACTCATTAATGAAGTAAAAAACAGCTGTGTACTTTGAGGGGATAAACCCACGGCAGCAGATTGCTCCCGCGCCTTACTCAAAATACGTTCCTCTTGTTTTAGATCCTCAACGGGCAGATGTTGACGGGCCTTATACCCCGCAACATCTTTCATCAACACCATCCGTTCCTGAATCAGTTGATAGATACCAAGAGGATTGTCCTGCGTTGCGGCATAGAGAGGAACGCACCAAACAGAACTAATCACTAACGAGATAACAGCGGAAATAGGCAAATTCATCGGGTTACACTCTCCTGTTAGCACAAGAATGAAGCTCTATAGCGCTATTTTTATTTCGCGATTGCGGCAGGAGATAATAGATTTCGCTCTATGAATCTTCCATGACGAAACTATTTCAATCATTACCCGCAGGACACACTTCTTCTTAAGAATGTCACGGCCCATCGCGATAACCGCGATTAAGCTGTTAAATTACAAGCCAATCAGGAATAGCAGCTCAGAATCCTTCCGACTGATTCGACATGATTAAGATACAAACAATAACTAAATGAAATAGTTCAATCTAGTTACTACAAGACGCAATCCCGTACCGTAAAGACGCACAAAAAAGCCCGTCGTGGTACTTGACCATGACGGGCTTGATTAACACCCTAAACAAACAGGGATCGATTAGTGCTCGGTGACACCATACAACGGGTTACTACGCTGTAGCATCTGTCCACCATCGCGTGTCAGCGGTACCCAACCAACGGCTCCACGTTTCACCGTCGGTTCAGTGAACAGCAGGTCAAACGGTATGGAAATGTAGAAGCCTTTCGTAAAGCTTCCTTCACCATATTCAGCGGCACTAACGTTGGTTTTGGTCGCAAAGGCACCCGCAATGATTCCGCTGTCAAAGCGGCGAGACAGATCGAGCGTTACCCCTTTGTCCCCTGCCAGATAACGACCCACACTCACTTTCGCGACCGCACCTTCCACAAATGGCAGTTCCCAGTAGGCGGTCAGATGGCCTGTCACCACATCGTAATCAGCCATTCTCATGATGTCGTTCCAGTCGCGCTGTTTGACATAGTTGACATCCATACCCAGCGCCCAGCTTTTACCGAACGGGCGATACAGTACTTCAGATCCGACACCCGCATACATCATTTCCAGATAGCCGCCGTAGACCTGGGTATACCAGTCCTGTGCGGGATTATCCCTGCGAGTCAATTGCAGGTTGGTCAGCAACAAATCCGAAGAGGTGACGTATTCACGCACCCAGGTTCTGACACGCGGCAGCGCTGCGCCATCCGCCGGCGGCGCTTTAAAATTGAACTTATCGTAGTTATTCACCAGGTTCAGCGTTGCCGTTCCGCCTACGCTCCAGTGATCGCTCAGACGGTAGTCCACGTTACCTTTCAGTGCGACCTGATACATGTAGAAAGATTCTGGGCCACCGAAAGACTGCGTCAGCGTCGGATCTAATGAATACGTCAGACGATCCGGTTCTGCGAGCAGCACATGCTGGCCACGCACATCAGATACCGGTTCTTTACGGTGCGTTTCAGGTTCCGGTTGACCAAGAGGAACGGCAGCCTGTTTAACCTGATGGAAGGCTTTGGCATCCACTTCCGTGCTGGCAATCGGTAAACGCTGGTTGCGCTGAACAAAATGGTATTCATCAATGTTACCCGGCACATGGTTCGCTAATACCGTCGCGGCACGCTGCGTTGCCTCTTCGCTATCACGATACTTTGTCTGATCGGCAACAATGGTGACCTGTTTTTGATCAGCGTAGATATCAGCATCCTTATAGCCAGCTTTATCATTCAGCTCTTTCGAGACAAGCTGCCAGTTGGTCCCTTTACCATCCTGCACTGGTGCATAGACGGGTGGCGCATCGTCTAAATAGTTCGGCTTCAGGTCGTTGAAATTAGTGCGTAGGGTAAAGCCCCACATCAGGGTATTGCCGCGCTGCCACGACAGCGTGGTATCCAGCACATCTCCTATACGATAGACGGCGCCAATGTTGAAAGGAGAATCCTGCTTGATTTTCTCTCTTCGCCCACCGTCTGCAGCCTCATTACTATAATCGTTGCCGTCATACTCAAGTTTCAGACGTAGCGGATCCCAGGGGGTCTGGTATTCAACACCACCAAACAGCGCGGCCGTACCGTGGAAAAAATTCCCCACCTCAAACTGACCAGTTTCCGTATTCTGCGTGCGATTACAAAAGCTGGCTTTCAGCGAACAGGCCGGGTTTTTAATATTCCCGCTCTCCGCCATATTGCCCCACCCCATACCCAGGGTGAAATCAAACGGCCCCATACGCTTACTGGCTACCAGATATTCGCTATCAAACAGCCCGGTACCCGCAATATCACGCAGCCCCACAGAAACATCCGGCATCCAATAGCTTTCCTGCCATAAGCGCGCCTTGAGGTCGAACGCCTTATCTTTGTAGGTTTGGCTACCGCTAAAAGATGGATCGTTGCTATAAAGACGAGTACGGATATCGGTATAACGCACCGTGGTTTCCAGCCAGTCAAAGAGCTGGAGAGAGATGGAATAACGCCGGTATTCCTCGTTATCTCGATAGTTAAGGCTAAACTCACCGGTTTGCGCCATACGTGCAGTCGGCATTTGCAACAGGCCCGTGCCACCGAAATCAGACTGCGATACGCCTGCAGGCTGAAAACGCATGTTTGGGTTGGTCGCAGTACGGCTGCTTTCTGTTTCAGTCGCTATCGCCTGCGCACTCAAGATGCCGCCAATCGCCAACGACAGACAGCTTAATTTAACGTTTCTGTTCTTTGTCATTCGAGTGGGATCCGGTTAGCAAGGTAGTCAGCAAGCTGATCGTTAAGTGATGACATATCCTGTGGTAAAACGGAGGGATTGAAACCGATAAAGATTGTTTCACCCGCAGCAGGTTCAATGTGCTGACGGTTCCACAGCGCCAGCGGCACTTTGCGCCACTTGCCATTTCCCCCAATCAGATAGCCGTAACTGTTATCCGCTCCCGCGAGAAGCCGCCGTCCGGAGAGATAATTCTCGGCTGACCACCCGGCACGCAGCGCCACTTTTCCCGATGTCTCCAGTTCGCCCACATCAGCGGAGGTGTTCACCAACCCGATCAGCGACAGTCTGTCATCATGGGGAGCCACATACAGCGCATATTCCCCCACCAGAGGGCGGTTATTTTCTATATAAACACGTACGCGGTCAGGATCCAGCTCGGTACGAATACGGCCCGCGACATTAATTGGAGTCAGGGTTTTTCTCAGAAGCCAGGCGGAGATCGCCAGATCGCCATCACCCGAGTTACGCCAGCGCGTTTCCAGCTCTGCCAGCTTTTGCAGCAAGACATCACCCTGTGCGCGTACCTTCTGCGTTGTCGCAAAATCAGAAATAAACGCCGTTTGCCAGTTGATATTCTGTGGCCAGGGAACCTGTTCGTAAAATTTTTCAAGACGCGTACCGTCGTCCAGTTTAACGACGGCGATCGTCTCTTGAGGCGATTTCACCGTCAGTTGTGCGGCGGTAGCGACACCGGAAACCAGCAGCAACAAGGTAGCGATACGATTAAGTGCCAACATTGCAGCCCCTTATTGTACGTAGGGTTTTAATACGGTGAATGTTACCAATGCCATACCCGGCCCCATGTACTGTTGGCTTTGCACCACACTTCCGTTAGCCGGATCGAGCCAGTAGCTATTGGTGTAAGATTCATTCAAGGTGGGGACGGTCACTCGTTCATCAAAACGTAGCAGTTCACGCGAGGTATCCAGAATTTTTATCGTTTCTTTGCCACGAGCCTGAAAAACGGACGTGGTCTCGTAACCACCGCGGAAGACTTGCGACCACTCAACCCGGCTCTGCCATGTCATTGGCGTCGATGTCTTCAATAGGCCTAACGTCAGGGGATCCTGTTGCAGGTTATCCACATAGGTAATGTCTTCACCAAAACCCTGCGTTTTCACTAAGCGACCATGTTGGGTCGAAACGATGTTCTTATCGGCCCCAATCCATTTCAACCGATTCTGCTCGGCAAAAGCGAGCACAACAAACGCCTGCGGTGCTTTACCCACTTTCAGATAGGCAGAGGCATAAGGCGTATTGGCAACCTGTTTGGCCGTCACATGGGTATCATCCTGACCGAAAAACGCCAGTTTAAACGTTTTCCCCACCTGCTCCACATTTTGGGAACAGCCAGTCAGCACAACCGATAAAAGAGGTATGGCAATCAGCGCACTCACCTTTGCCATTCGTTTTATTTTTGTCATGAAATGCAGTTCTCGTTGAACAGCGCAGCCTGGAAAAAGAAAGGCCACCGAAGTGGCCTTAGTGTTACAACGAACTTAAGTACGAGTCGTCGTTGACGTGCCCGTTGCAGGCGTACTGTTATCGTTGCTAGAAACAGCAACGGCAACAGCAACACCGATCGCCGCAGCAGCACCAACAGCGATCAGAGCAGTCGTACCAGCGGCAAAGCCAGCACCACCAGCACCCGCGGCACCAGCAGCGGCAGCGCTGGTGGTCGTGGTGGTGGTAGAGGTACCCGCAGCGGTGGAGCTGGATACGCCATCAACAGCAAACGCGTTTGACGACATGGCCAGAACAGCGGCCAGCGTGATTAACGTTTTCTTCATTACGATTTCCTTTTTAACATGAAGTACTTCAAGGTGGGGTACCGTCGGAAAAACCATACCCCGTCCTTCATTTCAGCCAGCACAACGGCAAACCGATTGAGTTTTGCGTCGTTACCGACCGTTACTGGGATCGCCATAGTGATGAGTTACAGTCCAATGGCGATAAAACTATCAATGAGGAAATAATCCCTCTATGAGATAAAACCACCTCTGACAAACAACGCCAGAAAGCAAAACTACAACTCAATTTTTGCAACACCGTTAAAAATAGCAAGATCCCGATGTAATAAACAGCAATGATCTCGGTAAAAAAGCAGATTTCTTTAATGAAATTTACAGTATTTCAGAAAAAAAGTCATAGATATCCTAACGATATCAATAGACTGATTCAGTAATATAAAAAACGCCAGATATTTCCTAATCTGGCGTTTTATTAACAAACAGCACTATCTAAGCATAAGAAACGATTATTCCAGCCATTCGGTATGGAATACGCCTTCTTTATCTGTACGCTTATAAGTATGTGCACCGAAATAGTCACGCTGAGCCTGAATCAGGTTAGCAGGCAACACAGCGGAGCGGTAGCTGTCGTAATAAGCGATGGCCGCAGAGAACGTTGGCGTCGGGATACCTTGCTGAACCGCGTAAGAAACCACATCACGCAGCGCTTGCTGATATTCGTCCGCCACTTTCTTGAAGTAAGGTGCCAACAGCAGGTTAGCGATATCTGCTTTCTGCTCATACGCATCGGTAATTTTTTGCAGGAACTGTGCGCGAATGATGCAGCCTGCGCGGAAAATCTTGGCGATCTCGCCGTAGTTCAGATCCCAGCTATTCTCGTCAGATGCCGCTTTCAACTGTGAGAAGCCCTGAGCATAAGACACGATTTTACCCAGATACAGCGCACGACGCACTTTCTCGATAAATTCCGCTTTATCGCCACCAAATGCCTGAGCCGCTGGGCCCGTCAGCACTTTAGATGCCGCAACACGCTGATCTTTAAGTGAAGACAGGTAGCGAGCAAAAACAGACTCCGTGATCAGAGACAGTGGTTCGCCCAGATCCAGAGAGCTTTGGCTGGTCCATTTACCTGTACCTTTGTTCGCCGCTTCATCCAGAATCACATCAACCAGATAGTTACCTTCTTCATCTTTCTTCGTGAAGATATCGGCCGTGATTTCAATCAGGTAGCTGCTTAGCTCACCTTTGTTCCACTCGGAGAACGTCGTGGCAAGCTCTTCATTGCCCAGATTCAGTGCCTGTTTAAGCAGTGCATAGGCTTCAGCAATCAGTTGCATGTCGCCGTATTCAATACCGTTATGCACCATCTTAACGTAGTGACCGGCACCATCAGCGCCAATGTAGGTCACACAGGCTTCGCCATCCGCACGCGCGGCAATTTGCTCCAGAATCGGGGCAACCAGTTCATACGCTTCTTTCTGGCCACCCGGCATGATGGAAGGCCCTTTCAGCGCACCCTCTTCCCCACCGGATACACCTGTACCGATGAAGTTAAACCCTTCCGCGGACAGCTCGCGGTTACGGCGAATGGTATCTTTATAGAAGGTGTTACCGCCATCGATCAGAATATCGCCTTTTTCCAGGTAAGGCTTCAACGATTCAATCGTCTTATCGGTTGCTTCACCGGCCTTCACCATCAGCAGAATACGGCGGGGTTTTTCCAGGGATGCGACAAACTCTTCAACGGTATAAGAAGGCACCAGTTTTTTACCCGGATTTTCCGCGATAACTTCATCGGTTTTATCGGAAGAACGGTTAAAGATGGAAACGCTATAGCCACGGCTCTCAATGTTCAGCGCCAGATTGCGCCCCATCACCGCCATACCGACAACGCCAATTTGCTGTTTGGACATTAAAGCAACTCCAGTCTGAAGGATAACCTGCCTACAATAGCGACAACGTCTCGCGTTGCGACCCCGCAGGCAATTTAAAAACAGGCCAACATGGTAACTCAGCTTTACGTGAGTGGGTAGTGATTGGTTTGATAGCGAAAGCTCGCACAACAGGAGCGTAGGGTGAGGAAAAGAAAAAACCGCAGAACGATTCAGCAATCTGCGGTTTTACAGCATGTTATCACTCAATATTACTTTTTCAGCAGCGCCTTAATACTTTCTTTAAATTCGGCACCAAACTCAGGGTTGCGCAGCCCATAGGCAACAAACGCCTGTGCATAACCCAATTTACGGCCGCAGTTAAAGTTCTTGCCCGCCATCTGCACGGCATCAACCTGCTGAGTTGCAATCATATCAGCAATCACATCCGTTAACTGAATACGTCCCCATGCGCCAGGAACGGCTTTTTCCAGCAATGGCCAGGCATCGGCGGTTAACACATAACGCCCGACCGCAGACAGGTCAGACCCCGTTTCAGACGGCGCCTCAGGTTTCTCGATCATCGACGTAATCGCAGCGGCATCGCCTGGGTTCACCAGCGGTTTGTCACAATCGACGACAGAATACTCAGGCAACACCTCATAAGGACGATGCTTAACCAATACCTGGCTACGTCCTGTTTCTTCAAAACGGGAGATCAACAACGCCAGATTTTCCTTCGTCTGATCGGCCGTGCTTTCATCCAGCACCACATCCGGCAACACCACCACAAATGGACTATCGCCAATGATTGGGCGAGCACAAGAGACCGCATGCCCTAACCCCAATGTTTCTCCCTGGCGGACATTCATAATCGTCACGCCTTTCGGGCAAATTGACTGTACTTCGGCCAGCAGTTGACGCTTAGCACGTTCTTCCAGCAGAGACTCAAGCTCAAACGAGGTGTCGAAGTGGTTTTCAATTGCATTTTTCGACGCATGCGTCACCAGAACAATGTCTTTAATCCCCGCATTAACGCATTCGTTAACGATCTTCTCAATTACCGGACGGTCAACCAGCGGCAACATTTCCTTAGGAATTGCCTTGGTCACCGGTAACAAATTCATCCCTAAACCTGCTACAGGGATAATAGCTTTCAATGATGTCATGGATTGACTCTCTTCAATCTGATGGTTTTATCTGGAGAACGATTTTGTACTAATCAAAACTTCGCATAAATAGCCAAAACAACCTCTGATATATTAGTTATATATGATATTAATGAGGAATAACTTAATAAGTATAGCCGAACTTCAATTCAAGAAGCATTTTCCTTGTTACAAAGTCTTAAATATAACATTTATCCTTATAGTTTCATTTCATTTTAGCTGATACAAAACTCAAGACGGAACTCAACAAAACGATGAAGATGATAATATATGTATTAAATAAACCTGACGTGTTTGAAAAACTTACGACTATATTGTAATAAACAACATTAGCGCAAATTATAGATAAAGGCAATTCCCCCTTCATGTTTCTCTTTATTTTCTCTAATATTTTATCTTGCCGCCCAAGTATCCCACCAGAAACCAAACCAAATAAAAAAACCCCAAGATAACCAAAATTAAAATACGATTCACCAAAAAAACCCATTCTCAGTCCAGGATGAATGTTTGGGTCAAATCCAACCAAACTAGCTGTCCATCGACCAATATTCCAATCTTGCCTAAAGTCAGAAATAGATGATGGCACAAAAGCCAATAATCCGGCCAACTGAGTTTTCCCCATCAAATACTCACGATCCCAGTAAGAGTAGACCCATGCAAAATCCCTAAGATCACTGAAAGAGTTTCCAAATGCAATATTAACCCAAAAATAATTGAACCCTTCCAAACCTTGACCCGATCTAAATATATCCAAAACCATTGCTATAAATATAAAGAAAAGAGCAAGAAAAATATATTTCATGCTACTTATCTTACCTGTCCCAGACATAGAGATGGATATAATACTCAAAATAAATGGCATAATTAAAGCAGATCGAGAACCAGACCATAATGTGACAACAGAAACAATCAGCACTGTAATAAAAGAAAGTATACTTTTCTTTGCCCAACAAGCTAATATACTGCCATAAAGGATTATGCTAGCAAGTGACATTATAAAATTCAACACAGGTCTAGATGACTGGTTCTCCATTCCGAAAGTTCGCCCGCCTCCGAATGGTATATTTAATGCCATTAATAAAATAAGCATACTAATAGAAATAAATAAAATAAATGGTATAGTCGCACGACTAAAGAAAAACGCATTAGTCCCCCGCGTAACCAAAAACAAACCAGGTGGAGAAAAATTCACTTTCCTTGCAATACTGCGACCTAGCAAAAAAGAAAGGAAGCCGAAAAAACTTATTACAAAAACAGTATTTACGTCAGGGTAGTAACTACTGAATGCGCTACTTGCATAAGAATTATAAGGGGAATATGAAAAAAAGAAAAAAAGAATAAAAGGAATAAAAATTGAGAAAACAAGCCAGATATTTACTATAGAAAAAACACCAATATTTTCTTTATTAGAAGAAAATATTTTTATAAAAAAAACAAAGAAAAAAAAATAGCAAAAATATGCACTTAAAGATATTCTTTCCAAAGGAAAGATATCTGAAATTAGAAAATTTGACATACGCCCCTCAATGCATGGCAAAAATAAAATTAGCTCACAAACGCCACATATCCACCAATGCTTTATTTAAACTTGCTCTTTGAGAAGATGTAAATTTCAACCATAAAGCGAGGCGAGAGGATAAGAAAAAAAGCAAACTTATATATTTAAACAGCCCAATATAATTCTTATTAATAAAATAAAAACGATTCCTATTCCCATAATAAATAGAGAAAGGGCTTCTGTCCCCACCAGTTGAAATACTTACCTTATGATTTATTAAAACATTGGGGAAATAGCATATTTTATATCCACATTTAGTTGCACGATACACAAAGTCAGTATCATCGTAGTATACAAAATATTTTTCATCCATAAATCCAACTGTACTAAAAACAGAATTATCTATGAGCATAAAGCATGTCGGTGCATAATTTATGTACTCTATACTATCGTAAGCACCAGAATCTACCTCTCCTTCTCCACGGTGAGTGGTAGAACCTTTATATTTTGAGAGTTTTCCACCTGCCATCCAAATACGATTTGTACCAGCATAGTATATTTTTGGGACAACTAGCTTTTCATTATGTAATCTTGTGAATGAAATCAAATCAGATAACGTGTTATGATTAAAGTCAATATCATTATTAAGTAGTATAGTATAATCACATCCATCTTTAATAGAACGTTTAATTCCTATATTATTTCCAGCAGCAACACCTATATTAGATTCACATTTATGGAAAACACATGGAATACTATACTCTCGAGCCAATTGTCTCGACATATCAATAGCAACAGCATCAGGAGAATTGTCAATAACATAAAGTGTATAGTTGGAAAATCTTTGAGATGATAAACTTTTAAAAAAATCTGCAAGGACTTCTACACCATTGTAAAGAACGGTAACCAATCCTACTTTAGGAATAATATTTTCCATTATTTATACAAACCTTTCTTTTTCATCTCTGCCACACTTTCATCATAAAGATCATTTTTTACATCTTGTTTCTCAACCCAAGCTGTAAATTTAGCGATGCCATCTCTAAATGGTATTTTTGGCTCAAAACCTAGCTCGGTACGAATTTTTGTCAGATCTGCATAATTATGCCGAATGTCACCCAAGCGATAATTCCCTGAAATTACAACATCTACATTAGCGTTATATGAAACCTTAAGCGCATTTGCGACTTCCAAAACATCTATCGGCTCACCATATCCTACATTAAACACTTTATAATCAGCTTCGTTTTTTTCTAAGCCAAGGATTGTGGCATCTACAACATCATCAACATAGACAAAATCCCTACTTTCCAGACCATCTTCAAAAATATTAATTACATTTCCATTTTTAATTCTAGTAGAGAAAATAGAAAGAATACCAGTATAGGGGTTACTAAGCGATTGCCCCGCTCCATAAACATTTTGGTAGCGGAATGCAACAGTTGGAATACCGAGGGATTTCCCCATGACTAAGAACATCTGTTCCTGAACTTGTTTTGTGATGCCGTAAATAGATGATGGGTGTATCTTACTATCTTCATGAGTCGGTAAAAGTGTCACTTCCTGGCCTGAAATAGGACATTTAACTTCAAAGTCGCCATTGGCCATATCAGAATCTTTACGTTCCAGTGGATAGACGTCACCATAACCTTCAGAGAAGTACCTTCCTTCCCCATAAATAGAACGCGATGATGCAACAACTATTTTTTTAACCGAATGGGCTGTATTAGCTAATATATCTAAAAATATTGAACTCCCTTTAATATTAACATCGGTATATTTCTCTATTTCGTACATCGACTGTCCTGTGCCCGTTTCTGCAGCCAAATGAATAACAGCATCGACGCCTTTTAACGCCCGTAACCAGTCATTTTTTGATAGAACAGAACCGTGAATAAACTCAACTTTATCTTTTATTGATAAATATAGAGGAGAGCAAGAGAAATCATCACTATGTATTTGAGGGGAAAGATTGTCTAAAACAACAACTTCATATTTTTTATTTATAAGTTTTAACGCAAGATTGGAACCAATAAAACCAGCGCCACCAGTAATCAAAATTTTATTGTAAATCATTTATGAATTCACCTCTTTCATTCGTCTTTTCCCATTGGTTGGTCTTAATATTAAAACGTTTAATTATTCGACCAGGAATACCAACAATCACACAGTAATCAGGAAATGAACCTCTAATAACTGCATTTGCACCGACAACACACTGTTTACCTAAAATAGTTCCAGCTTGAATTTTAGCTCCTGCTCCGATGAAGCAAAAATCTCCTATCTCAGTTATCCCTATAGAATTCTTCTGTTCAAGAATTCTTACACCAACCTCTCTGTAATCATGGTCAATATCAGTAACCATCACATCGAAACTCACAACAACATAATTTCCGACAGTGACTTTCCTCGCAGATATAATATGAAAATTTTGCTCTATAGAAACAAAATCACCAATAGAGATCTCTCCATCGCCCACGACTTCAAGCCTAGCCTGCTCACGAATAAAAAAACCTTTCCCGATGAAAATTTTTTTTGCTTTATTAATAAAAAGTGGTTTCCTAATGCAACTGCCTTTACCTATAGCTCCAAAAAAAAAACGATAAAAAAAACAGGTTTTTAGTTTATAAAACAAGGAAGTAATTTTATTAAAAACATTCAAAGCCATATACCTCTCTAGAAAAAGTCAATGTAAGTTATTTAGTTTTTTTATAGCCAACACTCTTACAATAAGGATAAATAGTTCTACTATGAAGACACATGACACCATTTGAAGGGCCATGAATATATTCAAAAAATAGCAAAATATTAAAAGAGCAATCTGCAGAAATCCAGCATAAAGAATACTCATATTAACACTTTTAGAGTCCCCCATTGCAGCAAGATACGGGTATCCTATTAATCCAGAGGCAACAGCACAGAGAAAAACCGCCATAAATACCATCATAACATCAGCACTATCAGAAAACTCAGCACCAAAAATTAGATTTATAACCCAATCAACTAAAAATGAAGAGAGAAATACGCCTAAAAAAGCGACACACAGCGCAAGTTTAAATACATTCCAAAATAATTTTTTATTTTTAGTCCTAACCATATAAGGATAAAGAGCTTGGTATATAGGAGTAAGTAATGCAACAGCACCTCTATACAACTGTTCTGCGGCTGAATATATTCCTGTTTGATACGGCGTTGAAAAAAAACCCAAAAATACTGTTCCACCTGCATTATAAAGTGAAGATGCAGCATTTGCCCAAAAAAATGGGGTAGAATCAGAAAAAACGGATTTTAAGCTCTTCTGAGAAACATAAGTAAAACCAAACCCCATTTTAAGTAACAAAAATAGCTCCACAGATGCTATAAATATTTGAGATAGACCGTTTGTAATAGCCACCCACAGATAATCGTCTACTGTTTTCACTAAAATTATAGTGGAAATCAGATATGCAGCCCTACTTAAACTAGTAATTATATATATATACTTTAATTTTTCGATACCTAAAAAAAACCAAGCAGATTGAAATGTTTGACCGATTATTGGTAATGACATCAATAAGAAGAAAAAGTGGAAATCTTTATGTTTATCATCAAAAAATAAAAAACAAACAAAAATACAAAAAACAACCAATAAGAGTATCAATTTACACAAAAAAACTGCCGATATAGTTTCGTTTATTTTTTTCTTATCGCCATGTGCATTAGCTATTGTATATGTCGCTGATAAATTGAAGCCATAATCTGTTATTATGCAAGCAATTTGCACCATCCCTAATCCTAATGCCACCACTCCATACATTTCCACACCTAACACTCGGGAAAGATAAGGAATTAGAACTAAAGGGAATATATAATTGCATATATGAATGACACTCATTGCGCTTATGTTTTTCAATAATCCGCGAGCATCTTTTGAACTATTCATTTATAATAACTCACCCAAAAAAATACATTCTATATAAACAAAAATCAAAACTCTCAAATACACACGAGAATTAAAAGATTATTAATGAATTTCATCAGCAATCTCCAAAAATAAGAAATGAAATAAAATCACAATATTTTTTTTATAATATTACTTAATTGAATATTCCAGCAGGATTCAAAAATATCATAAGCATTTATCTTATCGCAATTTAAAGATGAATACATTGGCCTTGCCGCAGGCGTTGGATACTGTTCTGAAAGAATCGCATTTATTTTAGGTATCTTATAGGATGATTCAAATTCGCTAGCAGCACTAAAAATTTCCTCAGCAAACTCAAACCAAGAGACTTCTTTATCACCACAATAGTGATAGATACCCGGTTCAGCTTTTTTTATCAATAAATCAATAATCGCATCAGCTATATCCCCAGCATACGTTGGGCATCCACGTTGATCTGAAACAATAGCTAAGCTTTCTTTACTCCTCCCCAGGCGCAGCATAGTTTTAACAAAATTATTACCATATTCACTAAATACCCATGCCGTACGAATAATAATCGCATCAGCGCCAGTGTTTAAAACAGCTAATTCTCCATCTCGCTTTGTTTTCCCATAAACACCAAGCGGGCAAGTAATATCAGTTTCAACATAAGGCTTGTTAGATTTACCATCAAAAACATAGTCCGTCGATACATGTATAAATCTAGCACCTACTTTTTGACTTTCCCATGCTAAGTTTTTAGGGCCAAACACATTTATCAACGTGGCTAATTCCGGTTCGGACTCCGCTTTATCAACTGCAGTGTAAGCTGCCGCGTTAACTACCACATCGGGCTTATAGCTAGATACAGCCTGGCTAACCGCATCAGCATCGGTAATATCTAGTACAGAAGAATCAGTCGCCCATAATTCCCATTCTTTCGGAACACGATCCTGAAGACACCGCCCAAGTTGCCCATTCGCTCCCGTTAATAGTATTCTCATACCAATAATTCCTTGAGGAGTTTCCCCTGTTTATCTTTTTCAGAAAGCAAAGGACATTCGCCTGGCCAATCAATGCCAACATCAGGATCATTCCACAGAAGACATTCCTCATGAGCAGGATTATAATAATCCGTACATTTATACTCAAAATCTGCAATATCTGATAATACAATAAAACCATGGGCTAATCCTGGAGGAATCCAAAATTGAGATTTATTCTCTTCGGACAAAATAACCCCTTCCCACTGTCCGAATGTTGGGGAGTTTGATCTTATATCAACGGCCACATCAAACACTGCCCCACGAACAACTCGAACAAGTTTGCCTTGCGGATTAACCTTTTGAAAATGTAATCCACGTAACACCCCCTTAGATGAGCGGGAATGATTATCTTGAACGAAATCGAAATCTATATCTAACATTTCCTGATAACGCTTCTTTTCAAAAGTTTCCAGAAAGAAACCACGAGCATCGCCAAATACCTTCGGTCGAATAACTTTCACATCATTAATACGAGTATTTTTAACTTCCACTCTATTTCTCCGCTATCAATTGCGACAAATATTGACCGTATTGTGTTTTACTTAAAGATACAACTTCTACAGCAAGCTGCTCCTTACTAATCCATCCTTTACGAAATGCGATCTCTTCAAGGCAAGCCACCTTAAATCCCTGCCGCTTTTCAATAGTATGAACAAATTGTGAAGCTTCTAATAAACTATCATGAGTACCAGTATCCAACCAGGCAAAGCCCCGCCCTAGCAGTTCCACATTTAAAGCGCCTGACTCTAAATACATAGAGTTAAGCGTAGTAATCTCTAATTCTCCTCGGGTAGATGGTTTAACCTGCTTTGCCATTTCCACAACATTTCGATCATAAAAATAGAGTCCTGTAACAGCCCAATTAGACTTGGGTTTAACTGGTTTTTCTTCTAGTGAAATCGCCCGATTATTTTCGTCAAACTCTACAACACCGAAACGCTCTGGGTCCATTACCTGATAACCAAATACAGTCGCCCCCTCTTCACGGGCAGAAACAGCAGATAATTTTTGGCCAAAACTCTGTCCAAAATAGATATTATCTCCTAGTACCAATGCACAACGTTCACCATTAATAAACTCTTCACCTATCAAAAATGCCTGAGCTAATCCATCTGGAGACGGCTGAACTTCATAGCTAAAACGTACGCCAAATCGGGCACCATCCCCCAACAAACGCTGAAATGAAGGTAAATCCTCAGGTGTGGATATAATTAATATATCTCTAATATTGGCTAACATCAGAACAGAAATAGGATAATACACCATAGGTTTGTCATAAATTGGCAGTAATTGTTTAGACACCCCTCTAGTAATTGGATGCAAACGTGTTCCTGAGCCACCAGCCAAAACAATACCCTTCATTTTATTTCCTAAATAATTATTGAAAAAAATAACAATCTCACATATTAAAAAAGAGACTGCATTATCTCAAGTAAATTAAGTAACACTAAAATTTCATTTTAACAAATAGAGACTTTTCATTCTCGTACAGGGTCATATATACACTATTTGTTTCTTATCCTGAAACTCAGCCCACTTATTATTTACAAATTCATTTATCTCTGCAGAAAACCTTTCAGAAGAGAATTTCAACGAATTATCACGACAATCATCGGGTTCAATGGGAGATCTTAAACTTTCAAACTCTAAAATAGCAGCACAAATCGATTGTACAGTTTGTTGTTCAAAAAACATCCCTGTTGGCTTCGGCACACCATATGGCCGAACAGTTTCTAGTGCCCCACCTTTTCCATAAGCGATAACAGGTGTGCCACAAGCCTGGGCTTCTACAGGCGTAATACCAAAGTCCTCTTCCGCCGCGAAAACAAATGCTTTAGCTTTTTGCATATGCTCTTGCATCACATGGTCAGGCTGGTACCCGAGAATTTCAATATTTCTGGTTGCCTTAGATTTTATCTTCATCATTTCAGAACCATCGCCAATCACCACCAATTTTTTATTTGGCATCTGGCTAAATGCTTCAACAATAAGATCAATACGCTTATAAGGCACCATACGTGATGCAGTAAAGTAGTAGTCTTCCTTATTCTGATTTAGTGTAAAGCGATCAACATCAACAGGAGGATAAATTACATCAGCACTACGCCCATAGACTTTCTTAATTCGACGTGCAATGAATTGTGAATTCGCTAAGAAATAATCTACGCCATTTGCCGTTCTATAGTCCCACGTCCTGATTTTATGGAGCAAAAGTCTCGCTAGGTTTCCTTTAATACCTCTATCCAGGCCGGCCTCGCGCAGATACTGATGTTGCAAATCCCATGCATAACGTATTGGAGAATGAACATAGCTGATATGTAATTGATCGGGACCTGTCAGTACTCCTTTCGCAACAGCATGACTGCTAGAAAGAATGACATCATGCTTTGAGACATCGAGCTGTTCTATCGCCAGCGGCATAAACGGCAAATATGCCTGATATTTTTTTTGAGACATAGGTAATTTCTGAATGAAAGTTGTTATCGCTTTCTTATTTTGGAAAAGTAACCTAGAATCATCTGACAGAAAATCGACAACAGAATACAATTCAGACTGCGGGAAAATTTTAATAAATTCCGCGATAACTTTTTCGGCTCCTGCGTATGTTACCAGCCAGTCGGCAACAAGACCGACGCTAAAACCTTGAGGCATTATGACTCCTGTAAATAAATCGGTGCAATATTAATTTTATGAAATTAAAAGAGGAGCATTGTCATTCTAAAACCACAATGTTTATTATTTAGAGAAATATTATTGTTGCTTATCGCATAACAAAGCCAATATCTCTTTTGTTTTTTCTTTCATTAAAACACTATCTGCTCGAGATTCAACGTTTAGTCTCACTACAGGTTCTGTATTAGAGCTACGTAGGTTAAAACGCCAATCTGAATATTCAATACTAATTCCATCAGTATAATCAACATGAATAGCATCAGCAGCATATTTTTCTAATACGCGCTTAATAGCAATTTCTGGGTGAGAAAGCGAATTATTTATCTCCCCAGATGCAGGATAAGCAGCAATTCGATCGTTAATTAGCTGCCCTAAGGTCTTTTCTTTAATGCACAATAATTCAGTGACTAATAACCATGGAATCATCCCACTATCACAATATGAAAAATCACGAAAATAGTGATGAGCACTCATTTCACCACCATAAATTGCGTCTTCCTTACGCATACGTTCTTTAATAAAAGCGTGCCCAGTTTTAGACATTACTGGTACGCCACCAGATTTAGTAACAACATCAATCGTGTTCCAACTTAAACGTGGATCATGGATAATTCGGGAGCCAGGATTCTTTTCCAAAAAAGCTTCAGCCAACAATCCAACGATATAGTAACCTTCAATAAAATTGCCTTTTTCATCAAACAAGAAGCAGCGATCGAAATCGCCATCGAAAGCGATGCCCATATCAGCACGATGTTTGATGACTGCATCAGTCGTATCTTGCCGACATTCAGGGAGCAGTGGGTTTGGGATACCGTTAGGAAAGTGACCGTCAGCCTGATGGTGAATCTTAATAAATTCTACAGATACTCCAGCCTGTAGAAATTTTTGCTCAATAGCATCAATGACATGCCCTGCCGCACCATTTCCAGAGTTCACAACCAACTTCAATGAACGCTTGAAGCTGCTAAATTTAATATAACTAAGCAATTTATTAACATAAGCATCTAACACAGAAATCTGTTCATAGCTACCGTGTTTTTCTTTGTTAGCTAGAGGGAAGTTATTTTCTTCGGCCAAGCGTTGAATATCGTGCAACCCTGTATCGCCACTGATTGGTTTCGACTGTGCACGAACTAGCTTCATCCCATTGTAATCCATCGGATTATGACTAGCAGTAACTTCAATACCTCCATCAATTTCCAAGTATGAAGTAGCAAAATAGATCTCTTCCGTACCAGATAAACCGATATCTAACACATCTGTCCCTGCGTCACGTAGTCCGTTTGCCAATGCCAATTTCAAGGCTTCGCTAGTCAGGCGTACATCACCACCGACTACCATTTTTTTGGGCTTAAGATATTCACCGTATGCACGACCTATCCGGTAGGCGATTTCTTCATTAAGCTCATCCCCTAAGCGACCGCGAATATCATAAGCTTTGAAACAAGTTAACTTTCCTGTCATATTTATTATCCTCAGTCAGCAATTACCATAATGATCTTTTATACGGACAATATCGTCCTCTCCTAAGTAAGAACCTGACTGAATTTCCAAAAATTCCAGAGGAATCTTTCCAGGATTCTCCAACATATGCGTCGCACCAACAGGAATAAACGTTGATTGATTTTCAGACAATAAATAAGTTTTATTCTCTAACGTAACCTTAGCTGTACCTGAAAGAATCACCCAATGCTCAGCTCTGTGATAATGCATTTGCAAAGAGAATGTCCCTCCTGGTTTGACTGTAACACGGTTAATTAAATAGCGAGGCTGATTTGATATCTGATCACTGCATCCCCACGGTCGATAAAGCTCTCGGTGTAAACGGTATTCCCGGCGATTATTATCTTTCAAAAACTCAACAATCCTTTTAACATCCTGAACTTGTGATTTATCGATGACGAGCACAGCATCTTTTGTATTAACAATCACTAAGTTATTCACTCCCACCGCAGCAACCAACTTTTCTTCAGTGTTGATATAGCAATTTGATGCATTATGTGTAAATACATCTCCAATTAACGCATTATTATTATTATCTTTATCACTATTAATTTCCCATAAAGCTGACCAAGAACCTACATCGTTCCATCCAGCATTTAGAGGGACAACGACAGCTTCAGAAGTTTTTTCCATTACAGCATAATCAATAGATTCAGCAGGACAACTGAGAAATGCTTCCTTATCTATGCGGATAAAATTTTCCGTCGCGTCAGAATAAGTCATCGACATTGATTCTTTACATGCAGCTAATATGTCAGGGCGATAGAGTGATAATTCATCCAGTAAACGTTTAGCCCTAAATAAAAACATTCCACTGTTCCAATAATACTCACCAGATTCAAGATACTGCTGTGCAGTAACTAAGTTAGGCTTCTCAACAAAACGCTGTACTTTAAATGCAGAAGAGCTAGATTGGTTTATCACCTTACCTCGCTGAATGTAACCATATCCAGTTTCAGGCCCTGTAGCGACAATACCAAATGTAACAAGGTTACCTTCTTCTGCAAACGGAATGGCAGCATTAATTGATTGATGAAATGCCGCTACATCATCGATTACATGATCAGCAGCTAGAATCAATAATAAGGGGTCATCATCATTAACAGTTGCATTCAATGCTGCCAATGCAACAGCTGGTGCAGTATTTCTTCCAGCTGGTTCAAGAATGATATTATTGGATAGCTGCTCAAGTTGACGTAATTGTTCCGCAACTAAAAAACGATGTTCTTCATTACAAATAACTAATGGAGGTTCAGCATCGAGTCCATGTAGACGAGAAATAGTTTCTTGAAGCATAGATTTCTTACCATGTAATCGAAGAAATTGCTTAGGATAAAGATCTCGCGACATAGGCCATAAGCGACTGCCTGTACCACCAGCCATAATAACAGGAAGAATCATAATTAATATTTACTCATATTATTTGTCAAATAACAGGTACGAAAGTAAGCTGCTTTGTACAAAAGGTTTATGTAAAGCTATTTTTCTAAGAATAAACGCACTTTTTCCGCAACAGCTTCCCAAGTAAAGCACTTCGCCCGCTCTAGTCCTTTATCAATTAATTCAGCTCTTATCTGTCTATTATAGTAGACATCTGAAAGTGCAGCTGCTATTTCTTTCGTGTCTAAAGGATCAACAAGCAAGGCAGCATCTCCGGCAACCTCACCCAAAGAGGTTGTTTTAGATGTTATCACTGGTATTCCGCTTGCCATTGCTTCTACGACAGGAAGACCAAACCCTTCATAGAGGGAAATGAAGATCAATGCGTTGGCACTTCTATATAGTTTCGGTAACTCTTCATTTTTTATGAACCCAGTGAACACGACTCGCTCTGAAAGATTAAGTTCTTGGATTTTTTGTAAAATTACCTGATTAGGTTCACCGGTAAAAACTAACTTAGTCGTGATTGGAAGACTAGATACCTTAAAAGACTCAAGCGTTCTTACTTCATTTTTATGAAGTTTTCTATTGCTAACACATAAAAAAAATTCAAACGGATAGTCTAGATGTTCTCCGTTGGGAGAAAAATCAGATGATACACCGTTGCCTACATTAATAACTTTTTCAGCATCCACACCAGACCACTCTATAATTCTTTCCTTTGAAAAATTAGATACAGTAAATATATATTTAGACTTATGACAACCTCTTTTTATTACACTTTTATAAAAAAATCTTTTTATCCAACTCGAGTTTTCCTTTCGATCCAAGTGATTTAAATCATGAATTGTAAATACATATGGAATCCTAGAAAAAAATGGAGGGATATACCCCGGAAAAAAAACAACCGCGCTGTTTTTTTTTATTATTTTTATTGCGGTTTTTATTGTATCAAACGGGCTATAGGGTTTCCCTGAAAATCCTGCGTCAGGATAGTTATTTATTTTATTTATTTCGTATGAAAACGTTCCTATTCCGCCAGTCCCATTCCATCGATTATCAATAATTATCTTTTTTTTCACTACTCACCCTCAGAAAGTTAACCATTTACCAATGGTAAAACCTAGTACGCGCCATCTCTTTTTAAAACAACATTAATTGTCTTAAATAAAATAGCGATGTCATTCCATAGTGACCAATTTTTTACATACCACGCATCAAAGTACACACGGGTATCATAATCAACATCATTTCTACCGCTGACCTGCCATAATCCGGTCATTCCTGGCTTTGCCATGAGATAATAGTCGACATCACCGGCATAGCGCTCCAACTCTTGCTCAACAATAGGGCGAGGGCCAACCAGGCTCATCTCCCCTTTCAGCACATTGAACAATTGCGGTAACTCATCCAGGCTGGTCTTCCGGATGAAATTACCTACTTTAGTGATTCTGGGATCGTTTTTTAACTTAAAATCTTTTTCCCACTCAGCTCTTGCCTCAGGATCGTTGTCGAGTAACTCCTGCAGTACCTCCTGAGAGTTGACTATCATTGAACGAAACTTCAGGCATTTAAATTTCTTTGCATTACGCCCAACGCGTTCGTGCCCATATATAGCTGGGCCACCATCTTTGGAAATCAAGAAAGCCAAAAATAGCAGCAAGGGGGAAGAGATAAAAATAATAGAGATGGACCCTACAATATCAAACGTTCTTTTTACTATTCGTGATGTTCTTTTAGCCAGATTATTGCTGACGCGCAGAATCATGACTTCATGGCTAAAAATGAAAGACATTTCAGTTCCATATAAAGGAACGCCGCGCAGCGTTGGAATGACGGAGACGGAGCGACACTTCTTCTTGGCTAGTGATTTTAACCAATAATCCCTCAGGTCATAATCTTCTGCGTCAACCGCAACAATGAACTGTGTTTCTTCAGAACAGCACTGTTCCCAAAGTTCCTCTTCCGAAGAGAGAACGGGAATATTAAAGATCTGACTATCATCGTTTTTCTTAGTTGAAAAAAACGCAACTATGCTAAAGCCCAAAATTTCTTCGCTTTGTAAAGCAGCATAGGCATCTCTGGCGTTTTTGCCGTTCCCAATGATGACTGTTTGTTTTTTCCAAAGGTTCAGCTTGTCTAAAATTCGTTTGGTTAACGAACGCCCCAAAGGAACTAAAATAAGCGCAAAAAACCACGTTAGAACCCAAACATACCGGGAGAAATCCCACTTTGAAAACGCAACAAACGCCAAATCCAATACGGAGAAAATAACTAAGGTTCTTAGGATTTCCTTTAACTCGAACCAGAATGGCTTACGATAGGAGTAATGTCTTAATCTGACCCAGAACCAACTTACACAAAGAACAGAAAAAATAACATGCGAAACAAATCTGGCAAAGAACTCATCCTTTGGGATAAAAGAATAAATATTAAAACCAAACATTTCAATAGAAAGAAAAGTGAGCATTAGAGAAATATTAAAAAATAAAAAATCTGAAAACGCCAATGAGAATTTTATTATATTTATTTTTCTAATATTTAAAAATGAATGCATGATTGTTACACACCTTAGCAATTGCTAATGATTTATTAATTAACACGTTTAAAAATCAATAAACACTTTGGCATTTATAGTGCAAATGCTTTAGTTACATTATTTTAGTGAATTTATTATATTTTAAATGAAGGGGTAGGCATGAAATTCAGACAAGTAATTCTTCTATAGAATTACTTGCCATAGGATACAAATAGAACGTTTATCTAGCAAAACTATTTATCTGATTTATATTCATATGAATAATAATCATAATTCCCGTAGCTATAGTAGCTAGCGGCTCGTTTTACAATCGCATTCAGAATAACACCTTTAATGTCTGTACCATTCTGTTCAAAGCGTCGGATACTCACTTCAATTTCTTTCAGTGTATTCACCTCAAAGCGAGCAACCAGAAGTGAAGTTCCAGCATGTCTGCTAATAACAGCAGCATCAGTTACAGCAAGAATTGGAGGCGTATCCAACAAAACAATATCGTAGTTCTTCGTCGCCCAATCGATGAACTGTGAGAAACGACTATGCATTAACAACTCAGAAGGATTAGGTGGGATTTGTCCACGAGGGATAAAATCCATATTTTCTACAGCCGTTTTACGAATGCTTTTCTCTGTCGTGATTTGTCCAGACAGTATATCGGAAAGCCCGTCAGTCCCCTGACATCCCATCAGCTCGTGGGCATAGCCTTTGCGCATATCGCAATCGACGATGAGCACTCTCTGTCCTGACTGAGCGATAACGGCTCCGAGATTCGCACTGACGAATGTTTTACCAATAGCAGGGCTGGCACCAGAGATCATCAGCACATTGTTTTTAGCTTCCATCATGGCGAAATGCAGACTGGTGCGTAAACTTCTTATAGCTTCAATGGCAAGATCTGCGGGATTCCCAACTGCAAGTAATTCCGTGGACCGCACATTACCCTTTTTCCCTTTGCCTAATAGGGCCCTATCTTTCTTCTGCTGCCACTCAGATAAAGGAACACTGGCATAAACATTAATACCCAATTCTTCAAGTTGCTCAGGGCTTTCAAGTCCTTTATGTAGCAAAGTCTTAAGTATCACAAAGATCGCTGATATAACAATCCCAGCAATCATCGCCAGTAGAATTATCACTGCTTTTCTAGGTTTTACAGGCTTAATTTTAAGAGCAGCAGCGTCAATAACACGGACATTGCCGACCGTACTCGCTTTATTAATACTTAGCTCCTGCTGTTTATTTAGCAGTTGCATATAAACCTCTTGCCCTACATTTACATCACGAGTTAAACGTAGGATTTCTTGCTGAGTTTTTGGCATAGCGCCTACGCGTTTATTAATTTTTCCGCGTTCTTCTTCTAATGTCTTACGCTTTTCCATCAAAGCACGATAAGCGGGATGTTCTTTAGTATAAAGCTTTGATATTTCAGCTTCTTTAAACGTCAACTCATTGAGCTGAGACTCAACTGCAACCATTGTTTCTAATACTGCTTTCGCTTCTAAAGTAAGATCGACAGATTCATTCTTCTGCCGATAACTGTTTAATTTATTATCCGCTTCATCAAGTGTTAGGCGAACATTAGGGAGTTGTTCTTTAAGAAACTCTAAGCTCTTCCCTGCTTCTTCAGATTTACGCTCAACATTTTGTTGAAGATAATTTTGGCTAATACTATTTAATATTTTATTGGTTAAATCAGGGTCCTCACCTTGGTAGCTTAATGCCAGCACACCAGTATCTTTTCCTTTATCAGCTACAGCAAAATCCTCTAAAACATTATTAACTGCGGTGATTTTATTTAATTTCTTAACACGAAAAATAGTACCGCTCTCGGCCTGAATATCGCTAACTAATATAGATAAATTATTTTGGTTTGTTATCTGCCCTACCTTTCCTTCAACTTTTATAGCCCCACTAACATCGACCTCATAAGTATTAGCATCAATAACACGTAACTCAAACCATTCATCTTTCCATGATGCAGGAACATCAAGCCGGGACACTGCAATTTTCTCAGTTTTATGATCCATTAAACGAGCAAATCCTTTGCCAAAAACCGGAAAATATTTTTTTTGGACAACAACATCTAAAGATAAATCACTGACCGTCTTACCCACGACCATACGAGATTTAATCAATTCTATTTCAGCCGCAGACTCAGGTTTGGCATCAGGTAGAACACTAGATATATCTTTTAACAATGAATTACCTGTATTTTGTTCAACCTGAATTAAGGCATCAGCTCGATAAATCGGCGTCGCAAACGTAGCATAAAGGATACCAATAATAGTAAAAATTGCAGTAACACCAATAATCAACCAACGATGATCCAGCAATGTTCCTAATAAACGACCCAAATCAATTTCATCCGAATTCGTTTCAGATGTTTTTACTGAAATTTTCTCTGCCATGGGTTTCCCTGACTTGTTAACGGCTTAATGCCTGCACCCATTTCTGGGCGGACTGCTCAAGTTGCAAATAAACAAACTCAAATGCTTCACGACTTTTGCGGTATGGATCGGCAATCTCTTGCTGATTAAGCCAACGGCCAAATAGCATTGTCTTACCTCGGACTTCTGGCGCGATACGACATACGCCATCAATATGCCCTTTCTCCATAACCAAAATGAGATCATATTGACGACATAGTACTGACGTTAATTGCTGTGCTTCATGGCCATCAAGAGAGAGATTATGCTGGCTCGCCACGTCTGCAGCTGTCGCGTCTGCAGGTTTTCCAACCAAAGCACCTAAGCCCGCGGATGAAATTTTTTTGGTAGGCAATGCCTGTTTTAATAACCGCTCCCCCGTAGGGGAACGACAGATGTTACCGACACAAACAACCAATATTGAATCAAACATAGTTATCTCTATGGCCAGGTGCGAACTCGCAGGCTCCCCTCACTTAAATCGTTAAACGCAGAGATCGTTGGTGCCAGTTGTGAGATCAAACGATTCCAACGAGCGATTGGTGCAGAAGTTACATAAACCACGTCATAAGGTTGCAGTTGGAATTCAGCTCCCATCACAAGAGATGTCGCATCGGCAGCATTAAGCTGATAAATATCAGCCAATTTCGGCCCCTGAGTTCCTCTTAGGGGACGGATAACAAAGACACCTGTTGCATCAGCCAATGTTTGATCCATACCTTCTGCGTTGCCTAACGCCTCTGTCAACGTCATGCCACTTCGGTCCATCTTAAGCGTACTTTGCTTTTTGACTTCACCCATAACGAACACTTTCAGGTCGTCATTACGCGGTATATAGAGGATATCGCCAGGATAAAGAAGATGGTTTTGAGACAGGTCACCATTTTGCATTAACGCCTGAAGAGAAATTCGTTTCTCTTGGCCGTTATGGGTCAAAACAATATTGCGCCAATCAGCATTTTCTGTCAGCCCACCAGCACTGTTGATCGCATCCAAAACAGTGAGGGGCACATTAGTGATAGGTTGCTGTCCTGATTTATCCACTTCCCCGGTTACATACGCTTTTTGCGAACGAAATGCGGCGATACTGACATCAACTTGTGGAGATTCAATATACGTTGCTAAACGGCCCATGACCTCATCACGAACTTCCGTCACCGTTTTTCCTGCAACTTTCACTTTACCAATATACGGATAGAAGATAGTTCCATCAGAATGTACCCAGTTCCCCGTATCAGCAGCGGTACGGTATGTACCTGCAGGCGTGGTCAATTCAGGGTGGTCCCATACAGTCACCATGATGACATCGCCAATGCCGATACGGTATTCATATTGCTGTAGTTCACGTTCCAACGCAGGGTTAGTTTGTGCGATTAATGGCTTAACGCGCATTTTATCGATTAAATAAGGCGTAAGAGGATAAACATTCACTAATTTATCAATATTAAAATCAGCGTCTTGCTGCTCGATAACCTCTTTACCACTAGTCGATAGATGACTTCCGGGGATTATGGTACAACCGCTAAGCAAGGCTAGTGACACGACTAATGGTACCAATTTTAACTTGTGCTTTATCATCCTGTTATTCCATCACTCTTAATTCAAAATTGCACAAATCCCTACAAAATATCAAATGATTATAGAGAATATTTATTCAACTGAACCCGCAGTCTAGCGTATAAAAAGTCGGTAATTTGTCGCTTAGCGACGCTGAACACTGCGGTCTGACAATTTAGCTACAAGCCTGTTGGAATGGGTTCGCCGCCCCAACTGCATCACTTTTCCTATACGCGGTATAAAAAAGAAATAACCGATAGATAGTACAAAATATAGGCCTAACATCATAGTCTGGTTCGCGTTATTACGATCGCTGATGATTCCTGCGACGGCAAGTAGCAACGCCGCCAGCGTAATAATCATCAACGACTGCCGCGAAGTCAGCCCCGAAGACATCAAGATATGGTGAAGATGTCCTCTGTCGGCCTTAAACGGACTATCGCCTCTCAAAAATCGCCGTAGCGTGATAGCAGCCATGTCCATCAAAGGGATCGCGATTAACCAAAGCGCCGTCACTGGATTCATTACCGCGCTCTCTCCCTGAGAAGCAAGAATCAGCAACCAAAGTACGGTAAATCCTATAACGGTGCTACCTGCGTCCCCCATAAAAACCTTAAATTTTTTTCCGAACGGGATACCAAGATTCAGGAAAAGATAAGGTAGCGTAGCCGCCATCATGCATAGGCTCAAAAGCCCAAGTTGGCGTTCGCCCGCCGAATAGAATAAAAAAAACAGTGAACAAAATGCGATGCAGGCCAGTGAACCCAGTAAACCATCAATACCATCGATCATATTAAAGGCATTGATAGCACCGCATACGGCAAACAATGTAATGACGTATCCAAATCCCCCTAAAAGCAGTTCATGACCAAACACCACGTCCCCTAATGATGAAAGGTATAACCCCGAGTACATCATTAAACTACCCACCAGCAGTTGAACAACGAACCGGGGAAAAACGGGGAGGTTAAAACGGTCATCAATCACACCGACAACCAATAGCAAGGTAGTGCAAATCATGTATAGGGAGAAATCAGGAAGCCAGTCAGAATGCAGCATAAATAAAACGCAGAGCGCGAGATAAATCGACACGCCCCCGACAAGAGGAACATTTCCACGGTGCTTTTTACGTGCACATGGTTTATCCACCAATCCGACGTTGATTGCGACCTTTCTAACCAAGAACAGCGCGACGAATGCGCTTAAAAATACAACGATGAAATCTTGCATTTTTGCACCATCATCAACCGTTAAATATTCTGCATCAGACACGCTACCGCCCTTGGCTTATAGCAACCAATGCGCTGTCAAACAACATACGGACACCATCCTGTGGCTACATCTGCGGCTCCGTAAACCATCTGCTTTTGTGTAAAGACTCCATTTCCTTGTTAGCCAACAGACACCGCTAACAAAATATGACTAATCAATATATTTATTTATAAAAATATAGCTAAATCGACAAAGCCAAATTTCACCCCATAGTATTGACGATGACATAAAGAGCACAAGGGTAAGGTGGCATAAAAGGAGCTTTTCAGAATAAGACTACGTGCATCCCTGTCGTAAAAACCCTGTTAAATAGGCACGCTATTCTATGCGTTGTCTACCAACACTATCAAACACTAACGCTTCCTATCCCGCTCATAATTCTGAAAATCTTGTTTATTGCTGCTTTTTCACGCTGCTTTAAACAACTCGTCACACAACCTTCATATAAGCCAACTGCTATGTAAAAGTGAGAGAAAACGAGTATAGACAGGCAACCAGCGGCACTGTAAGCCTCGTCAAAGAAAAGAATATCCCTGCAAATTCTGGTTCATCTGTGCATGCCCTGATACGCTATCGAGGTTATCTTCATTTAAAGGTGAAAAAATAGATATGGAGTGGATCGCTGATCCAACAATATGGGCCGGGTTGGCCACGCTGGTTGTCCTGGAACTGGTTCTGGGCATTGATAATCTTATCTTCATCGCCATTCTGGCTGAGAAACTACCAAAAGAACAACGCGATAAAGCCAGAGTCGTCGGGCTGTTACTTGCCCTGCTTATGCGACTGGGCCTGCTGGCGTCCATTTCCTGGCTAGCCTCTTTGACTACCCCACTTTTCACGCTCCTTGGGCACACATTCAGCGCTCGCGATGTCATCATGCTGATTGGCGGGCTGTTTCTACTCTTTAAAGCCACGATGGAGCTCAACGAGCGCCTTGAAGGAAAAGATGAAGAGCAGCACGCCCAACGTAAAGGTGCACGCTTCTGGCCCGTCGTTGCACAGATCGTAGTACTGGATGCGATATTCTCACTGGACTCCGTGATTACCGCCGTCGGCATGACCGACCATCTGCTGGTGATGATGTCCGCCGTGACAATTGCCATCTTCCTGATGCTGCTGGCCAGTAAACCACTGACCCGCTTTGTCGCGGAACACCCAACCATCGTCATCCTGTGCCTCAGCTTCCTGCTGATGATTGGTTTCAGTCTGGTCGCGGATGCCTTTGGCTATCACATTCCTAAAGGTTATCTCTATGCTGCGATAGGCTTCTCAGTGCTGATTGAGATGTTTAATCAGGTTTCCATGTTTAACCGCCGACGCTTTCTTTCCTCTTCGATTCCGCTACGTCAGCGTACCGCAGAAGTGGTTTTGCGTATCTTGCGCGGCAACCACGAAGAGGCTGAGCTGGACAATCAAACTTCGTCGATGATTGCAGACAACACCCGGGCAGGTCAGGAGGTATTCAACCTTCAGGAACGCCGGATGATAAAGCGGGTATTAGGGCTAGCACAACGAACCATTAGCAGCATCATGACATCGCGGCATGATATCGATGCCGTTGAGCTGGATATTACGCAAGGTGCACTCGCTAAGCTGTTAACGAGCAACCAGCATTCCCGATTAGTGGTGACCGACAGCAAGACGTCTGACGAGCCGCTGGGCATAGTACATGTTGCGGACTTACTACAGCAGCAGCTAAACCGCGAACCGTTTAACCTGCGCATTCTGATTCGTCAGCCGCTGGTTTTCCCCGAACAACTTTCGCTTTTGCAGGCTCTAGAACAGTTCAGAGAAGGGAGAACACATTTTGCGTTTGTCGTTGATGAATTTGGTTCGATGGAAGGGATTGTTACATTAAGTGACGTGATGGAAACCATTGCAGGCAACTTGCCACGCGAAGGAGAAGATCGCGATGCGCGCCACAGCATTCAGCAGAATGACGACGGCAGTTGGACCGCAAATGGCTATATTCCGCTGGAAGACCTGACGATGTATGTTCCGCTGACGCTGGATGAAAAGCGCGAATACTACACATTAGCGGGGCTGTTGATGGAGCACGCACAGCGGGTTCCACGGGTGGGTGATACCCTATCAATCGATGGTTATCAGTTCACTATTCTGGCGGTGGAAAGCCATCGAATCATGGAGGTTCGCATCACGCCAAACGACGAACCACAGACTGATTTTGAATTGTGATTAAATAGGGGCTGGGGGATAACTTATCTGTTCCCCTCCCCTGACGGGCAATACATTGATGTTCGAGCAATCCTATCAGACAATAAGAGAATCGTAGGAATGGGGGCTATCACATGTTCGATAAGATCGTTTTGACACTGAAAAAACAGATACCCGACATCAAAATTATTTATCTCTTTGGTTCTCAGGCTACAGGCAATGCCAGAGCGGACAGCGACATTGATATCGCCATCATGGCTACGAGAGCACTGGATCCCGTTGAACGTTGGGAGCTATCTAATCAATTAGCAAAAGAAGTGGGTCATGACGTCGATCTTATCGATTTATTGCAGGCTTCAACGGTATTAAAAATGGAGATCGTTCGTAACGGCAAGCTGCTTTATGATGCGGAAACAGCAGCGAGAGAATTTGAAATGACAACACTTTCGATGTACCAGCATCTGCAAAAAGAGCGTGCGGATATCATTCGTAGCTTTAATCAGGATCTAAAAGCATGACAGATATCTTGCTCAACAAAAGCAGCACCATACAAAGATGCCTGCGTCGTATTCGTGAGGAATTCGATACTGAGGAAGGGTTTCGTCAAAACTTCACCAAGCAAGATTCCGTCATACTTAACATACAGCGTGCCTGCGAAGCCGCTATTGATATCGCTAATTATCTTATCCGTATCAAGCAGCTAGGCATACCACAAAGTAGCCGCGATAGCTTCGCGCTTCTTGCTGCAAAACAGATTATTACGATTGATCTCTCTGATAATTTGCAAAAAATGGTGGGATTAAGAAATATTGCCGTGCATGACTATCAGGCGCTCAATCTGGATATTGTCATCCACGTTATTTCTCATCGTTTAAGCGACTTTGAACATTTTATCAAACAAATAGCCCGGTACAGCGACAGCCAGCACCTTTAGAGCACATAGCTTAAAGGTGCTGCTGTTTACCTAATTTCTGCTATCAGGCAGGCACCATGATCTCGGTGGCGATAACCACCACTATCAGCCCAACCAAAACCGGAACCGACGTACGCTTCACCACCTCAAACGGTGATATTTTTGCCATACCGGCAACAGCAACCACTACACCAGATACCGGAGAAATAGTACGGCCCAGATTGGAAGCCTGAAGCATCGGAATGGCCAGATAGGCCGGGTTGATGCCCATTTGCGACGCCAGCTTTGGAATCAGTTCAACAAACGCATAGAACGGTGCGTTACCCGAACCCGTCGTCATCGCAGCCAGCATCGTGATCGCAACCAACACCAGCATAATCACTAATCCACCGCTGCCAAATGACTGCGCAAGGCCAATCAGGCCGCTGATAAAGCCAATAGTGCCAAGCCCCTGAGCAAAGACACCAGCTGCGACCAGCAGAATGACCACACTCGAGAAGGCATCGGCCATCCCACGGTAAGCCACATCCAGCCCATCAAACACCTTTTGCGCATTGAACGAACGGGCAAATTCCAGCACCGCAGCCAGCACCATACAGATCACCAGCACGGTAATAATGTGAAGTTCCGGCCCCCATTTACTATCAAAGACCAGTACACCAATGATCGGCGTAAACGGCAGAATGGCGTAAAAACTTGGGGCATCGGTCTTGATTTCACTGACGTCCAGAATTTCATGGCTGACATTCGCTTTATTATCCAGATAGCGCTGCCAGAAGAAATGCGCGACGGCCATGCACACGATCGCCATGATAGAAATAGGTAACGTGGCCTTAAAGGCGAAATCCACGAGTTTCATCTGCGATGCCTGAGCCGCCAGCACGACATCGCCTGACGTCGGCGACAGGATCAGCGCCACCGGAGAGGCACAGATTGCGGCAGCGGCTCCGCGACTAATACCAACGTTCACCATAACCGGGAATAACGTAGCCATTAACAGCACCCCCAGCCCGGTTGCCGATGACACCGCCAGCGACATCAGACAGGCGACAAAATAGGCCGCAATCATCAGTAGATAAGGCGAGTTAATCATTTTCAGCGGACGGGAAACCAGCTTGACGACGACATCATTGGCACCAATGTGCGTCATATAAGCGGCAAAACCACACAGCACCATAATCATCATGCCGAGATCGCCACCGCGGCTCATCAGCAAAATTTTTACGTATTCAACAATATCCGTTGCGCTCCAGCCTGTCGCTTTCGCGCTGGCGGGCAGGACGTTTTTCCCCAGCATGGCACTGATTGCCAAAAGTAATAGGCCCCCAACCAGCAATACGCCAGTCGCGGAATACCCTTTTATAATGTAACGACCGACCAGAATCGTTACAGCAACACCAATCAAAAGTTCGAGCATAGTGTGTTTCGATACCTGAGTAATAAATGATCTGACAGACATTCCCCGGCAACGGAGTCGCACCGCACCGAAAATAGGGAGCGAAGTTTACTGCTTTAGAAAATAAAAAAAGAGAAAAATATTAATATGTAGCATTAAAAAAGAGACACCGAGCACAAAGCCGGCCTGGAGAAGGATGACAAACCAGAAGAAAATGTTGGGGAGAGGCTGCTGGTTTGCTGACAGGAGTCAGCAAACCAGCTAAAACGGCGTATTTAGAAAATTAAAGACGGTCGAGGAGCTGCTTCAGGTCTTTACCCTTCTGACTTTGCTGATTCTGGCTTGCCCAGTCATTCAGGCGTTTCTTCAGTTCGTCCTGTAGGCGTTTACGCAGCAGTTGGTCTACCTGTAGCTGGTAGTTTAATTTATCCCACTCACCATAGACGCGTAACGGGATCGCCGTGTTTTTCAGCACGCTGACCAGTTGCTCATCGCCCTGCCATCCTTGAGTGATAGAGACATTCACATTAACATCGCAGGTCTGGGCAGGCAGATCGAATTGCCCCCCCCCGCTGAGTGATAGCAGTTCTGAACGGCCATTGAGGTCGGTAAGACGCAATTTACCCGCATTCAACCGGGCTTTTCCTGTCAGCTGTTGCAGCTCGGTATAACGCTCGTAGCGCTCTTGTCCCCGCACATTACCGTTGCTACGCGCGACAGCCATCTGCACCATTTGCTGAATATTCAACCCTTGTAGACGGACGCTATTGGCCTGCAACGTCGCCGTTCCCTGCCACTGATGGAGCAACGCAGGTAGCGTAAAACTGTTGCCGTTGAACTGTCCTGCCATTGACAATTTTCCGCTGACCGTCTCGGCGGGCAACGCAAATGCAGACATGAGTTGAGATAATTCAACATCCTTGAGTTCTGGCCGTAGCGTGATACTGGTTGATGGCTTCGTCACGACTTTACCAGGTAATGAGAAATGCCCACTGCCCAGTTCACCGCTCAACGTCGTAATATCCAACAATCCCGGCTGATTTTCTGCCCGTAGCGTGAACTGACGGACATCAAGCCCGCGATAGACCACCGTCGCAGCCTGTAGCGACAGACGCGCGGTGAATGCCTGTAGACTGTCTTCTGGCTTGGTTAACCCAATTTCATTTGAAATAACAGGCGCTGAGGATTTAGCCGGCGCGTTGGAAGTACTGTTTTCCTTTGTCGCCTCAATTCCCAGCAGGGAGTCTACATCCAGCTTCTCCGACAGCAGATCCAAATCGTAATGTGGGATATCGCCCAGCGTCACGCTCCCCGCCCCCGACAGTTGGCTATTATTGGTATTCAATGAAAGCTGGCTAAACGTGATTTTTTCAGGCTGCTGTTGATAACTGGCCTGAACGCTCCCTGTTCCGCTTATCCCACTTGCCGGTACGTCAGCGCCCTGAAGCTGGAAGTCCAGCCTGGTGATATTGGCATTAACCTGCAGAGGGAAGTGCAACAGATCGACATCGGCATTAAGCGAAAAGGCAACATCGCGCTGATCGCGATTGATACGGCTTGATAATTCGATGTTGACCTGACGGTCGCTGCTCTGCTCCAGCGCAAGATTAATATCGCGAACATTAATCTGTTCATTATTGCTGCGTTGCAGAACTAACAGGCTATCGGCGACTTTTATCTTATCAATATCCAACCGCCAGCGCTGTTCTTCGGATGGAGTCTGCGATCCCGCAGGGGCAATGGGCGCATTGTTGGCCTGTTTGGCTTCACTTTCCGGCGTCAGGCGAATAATGGCACCTTTCAGCATCACCTGCTTGACCGCTAGCTTGTGCGAAAGCAGCGGCCACAGCTGCACATCAAGACGCATGTTCTCGGCGCTGACAATCGGCGCACGGGCTCCCGGCGCGCTCAACGACATCCCGCCTGATAATATGCTCAGTTGCGGCCACACATGCCAGCGCAGATCGCCATCCAATTGAAGGCGATAGCCGCTACGTTCCTCAACTTGCTTCACCATGTAGGCGCGGAAGTCATTGGGATTAACCAGTACGACCAAAGCCGTCATTCCTGCTATCAGCACGACAAGCAGAATTGCCAGCGTCGTCAGAAATCTTCTCATGCCATCCTCATTGCGAAACGCACGGCCACCTGCTGTTTACCTTGCAAGCCTGTCGCCAGATGCCTAGCCCTAAGATACCTAGCCCTAAGAGGCTTAGTCTTTATCGATCCGGCTCGCTACCGCACCCTGTTGGTCTTTATATTTGGCATCCTGACGGCGGTTGTATGGACGAGCCGCTGGCCCGGAAAGCGGTTCAAAACTCAGAGCGCCAATCATCATGCCGGGGCGTAGCGCCAGCGGCAACTTACCTGAATTATAGAACTCCAGCACAATTCTTCCTTGCCAACCTGGATCAATACGGTGTGCGGTGACGTGAACCATCAATCCCAGACGTGCCAGCGAAGAGCGACCATCCAGCCAGCCGACCAAATCATCGGGCAGCGTCACTGACTCAAACGTCACCGCCAGCGCTAACTCTCCTGGATGCAGGAAGAATGCTTCGCCTTCCGGTAAATTGATTTCATCACTCATGACGCGATCCAGCGCCGCACTGACCTCATCCTTCGGCCCGCTTAAATCAATGAAAGGCGCAGTGTGTCCGCGGAAGACGCGAAACTGATTTCCCAGGCGAACATCAACGGTCGCGCCAGAGATTCTCTCGGTTGGCGGACGGGGCGTAATCACCAGTCGGCCATCATCCAGCCAGGCTTCAATGTCACGGTCACACAGTCTCATCTTATTCTCCATTCGACACCGGTATCTATCAGATAAACCTCATCTCTTTCCGTCATACATTACACTGCGGCGGCGTGTACCAAACGTCAACGCCGGTCACGCAACCTGAATGCTTCAGGAGATATTATTCAAAGAACTGGCTTATCTTGGCTTTCAAAATATCAATCGCAATACGGTTTTTCCCGCCGCGCGGCACGATAATATCGGCGTACTGCTTGGATGGCTCAATAAATTGCAGGAACATCGGACGCACGGTTTTCTGATACTGTTCCATCACGGAATCCATGGAGCGTCCGCGCTCATTCACGTCGCGGCGCATGCGACGCAGCAGACAAATATCCAGCGGTGTATCAACAAAAATAGAGAAATTCATCTCATCGCGCAGACGTGCATCCGTCAGCAGCAGAATACCTTCCAGAATAATGACCTTTTTCAGCTCGATATGCACCGTTTCCTGCTTGCGGGTATGTTCAACATAGCTGTACTGCGGGACTTCAATCGCCTGACCCGCTTTCAGCATTTGCAAATGTTTCAGCAACAGGCTGTGATCCATTGAGCTTGGGTGGTCATAGTTGGTTTTTACCCGCTCTTCCATCGTCAGGTGGCTTTGATCTTTATAATAACTGTCTTCAGATATCACCCCGATATGCTGATCGCCAACCTGATCGCGCAATTCTCGATACAAGGTGCTGGAAATAAGACTTTTACCCGAAGCGGATGCTCCTGAGATCCCGATGATGACGCACTGGTGAGACTGATCAGTCATGGTATTAACGACCTGATTAACATAAATAAAAGAGAGGGGAATGCGCCAACGGGCGCTTTGACGCAGCAATTATAGGGAGTTACCCCCCTTCACGCCACCCTTTCCCTGAATTGGCTATGTCCAATATCTATTTTCAGCTACCGGTAGCAAAAATTCTCAATGGTTACAGTTTCACTATTATCGCAAAGGAAATGGAATAACTCATGGACAGCGACTGGTGAGAATCGGTAGTATTTAAGCTTTGGTTTCTTTGGCTGTTTTGACTTGGTAGATACGATGGCTCACTCAAAACTGGTAAAAAAGAAGGTTGTCAAGAAAGTCGACAAGGCAGCCCCTCCTCAAACTCCCCAAGAGCAATTTCAATTTTACTGGTTAAATATTGAGAAGTACCAGAAAAAAATCGATAAACTGAAGAAAAACCAGGCAGATCTATTCAGTGATTTTCAGCGCGAACTTCTGCCATACGAACACGACTACATGCAGGCTGTTTATAATAAAACGGCACGTTTGCTTTCTTTTGCTGAGAAAAAATCATTGGGCAAAGGAGATCGAGAGGATCTCTTCCATTGGATCGATGAAGAGCTATCTAGGCTACGTAATTACCCCTTCAATAGCCATCTTGATATCGATAAATTATCCGATCAGTTCTTCGCCTTGAATGCGTTGCATCAAAAGGATGAACCACCTTTAGAAGAACAGTTGGATTTTGTCCGTGATGTTCTGGAAGAACGATTTAGTTTTGTTGAAGAACTTTCCGATGATGAATTACTCGATATGATGAAAGATCCCAATAAAATGCGGGAAAAAATTGAAGAATATATTCAGCATCACGAGAGCGATTTTTTTAGTGACAGTGACGAGCAGGACGAAGACGAGTATACCCCCCCTACTGATAGCGCATTAGATTTGAATCATCTCACACAGTTATACCGGAAGATCGCGAAAGTACTTCATCCCGACCGTGAACAAGATTCTGATGAAAAAGAGAAAAAACATCACCTTATGGTAATTTTGTCACAAGCCAAGAAAGATAATGATATTTGGACCATTTTGAACATGTACCATAAATATGTTGATGTTTCTTTCAATTTTGACTCACAAGTCATTCCGGCTATTAATGCGTTACTTAAAAATCGGATGGAAGCGGTCAAAAATCAGTTGAAAGAACAAGAACACGATCCATCACTATCGGGCATGATCTGGCAAGAGCTTGGTGCGGCATCACAAAAAACACGAGAAAAGAAAATCGACCAGCATCGGCAAAATTTGTTGGAATCAATCAAAATTGAAAAAACACAAACTGCGCATCTTCGCTCTTTAACGGTGCTGAAAGAGTGCCTGAGAGAACGCTACGCTAGTGAGCAATATTTCTTTGCGGACATAGACATCATCGATAGCTTTAACCGCATGAGGCGATAAGTTCTGTATCACGCACCTCCCCCCATTGTTGCCTGCTAACACGCGTTACCAGGCAACAGGTGAGTGGGACAGTGTTGAATCACAGCGCGCGGAAAGAAATTTCGCCGGGAATAACGGCACCCTGCCAATAAAGCTGAGCGGCAACCTGTCCCGCCAGCTCACGGTACAGAGACGTGAATTCACTCTCCGGCTGGCTGACGACCGTCGGCTCACCGCGATCAAGATCCTCACGCAGGGAGATGTGCAGCGGAAGCTGACCTAACAGGGAACAGTGGTATTTCTCCGCCAGCTTCTGCGCGCCACCCGTACCGAAAATCGGCTCCAGATGCCCACAGTTGCTACAGATATGCACGCTCATATTCTCAACAATACCCAGTACCGGCACGCTGACTTTTTCAAACATCGCGATACCTTTCATGGCATCCATCAGCGCGATATCCTGCGGGGTCGTCACGACGACGGCACCGGTGACGGGAATATTTTGCGCCAGCGTCAATTGAATATCGCCCGTACCCGGCGGCATATCTAGCACCAGATAATCCAGATCCGGCCAAAGCGTATCCTGCAACAGTTGCAATAATGCCTTGCTGGCCATCGGCCCACGCCACACCATCGCGTTATCGTCCGTAACCAGATAACCAATCGAGTTGGTTGCCAGACCATGCGCGATAATCGGAGCCATATGTTGACCGTCCGGCGAGGTTGGGCGCTCACTGGCCGATCCCAGCATGGTCGGAATGGAAGGACCGTAGATATCGGCATCCAGAATGCCCACATTGGCACCTTCAGCCGCCAATGCCAGCGCCATGTTGACCGCCGTACTGGATTTGCCGACGCCGCCTTTCCCGGAACTGACGGCGATGATGTTTTTCACGCCCTTCACACCAGCCTGCTCGTTAACCCGCCGCAGCGTAGCGATGTCATGCGTTAAACGCCATTCGACCGCCTTTGCGCCTGATAAACGTAATAGCTCATCGCTAACCGTTTCTTTTAATACTGCCAAACCGCTCAGCCAGACAAACGGCATCGTCAGTTCGATATGCAACACGTTATCCAACAGCGCACAATGGCGCAGCGCATTGAGTGTCGTCAGATTATTTTTCAGTGTCGGGTGCTGAAAAGTAGATAAAACCCCGGCGACCATCGCACGTAGTGCTTCAGGGCGTTGTTCGGGGACTGTCGCGTTCATTCCGGCTCCTTGAAATTCTCATATTTGACCGTTGAGATCGTATATAGCATACCAGAGCGAGGAAAGCGTGAGGCCCTTCGTCATCAAAAACGTGGAAACACTACGCAAATTAAAATCAGCTAGGGGATTTCCTGCCGTTTTACTCACGCCAGCGGTTTACGCAGCAAGGCGCTATCGGTTAACATCGATCTCCCTCTATTCACAAAAGAAAGCAAGTTCCTCATGACTCAAGTCGCAAAGAAAATCCTGGTAACGTGCGCGCTGCCTTACGCTAATGGTTCGATTCACCTCGGTCATATGCTTGAACACGTTCAGGCTGATATTTGGGTTCGTTACCAGCGAATGCGCGGCAACCAGGTTCACTTTATCTGTGCGGACGACGCCCACGGCACGCCAATCATGCTGAAAGCACAGCAGATGGGGATTGCGCCAGAACAGATGATTGCGGCAATGAGTCAAGAGCATCAACAGGACTTTGCCGGTTTCAATATCAGCTATGACAACTACCACTCCACGCATAGCGAAGAGAACCGTGAGCTGTCTGGTCTGATTTATCGCCGCCTGAAAGAGAACGGCTTTATTAAAAATCGCACGATTTCTCAGCTGTACGATCCAGAAAAAGGCATGTTCCTGCCGGATCGTTTCGTTAAAGGCACCTGCCCGAAATGTAAGGCTGCTGACCAATATGGCGATAACTGCGAAGTCTGCGGCGCGACCTACAGCCCGACAGAGCTGATCGAACCGAAGTCAGTGGTGTCTGGCGCCACGCCAGAGATGCGTGACACTGAGCACTTTTTCTTCGACTTGCCCGCGTTCAGCGAGATGCTTCAAGCCTGGACGCGCTCTGGCGCATTGCAGGAGCAAGTCGCCAACAAGATGCAGGAGTGGTTCGATTCTGGTCTGCAACAGTGGGACATCACCCGCGACGCACCGTATTTCGGTTTTGAAATTCCTGATGCACCGGGCAAATACTTTTATGTCTGGCTGGATGCACCAATCGGCTACATGGGGTCGTTCAAGAATCTGTGCGACAGACGTGGCGATCTGAATTTTGACGATTTCTGGAAGAAAGACTCAGACGCGGATTTGTATCACTTCATCGGTAAAGACATCGTTTATTTCCACAGCCTGTTCTGGCCGGCGATGTTGGAAGGCAGCGGTTTCCGTAAACCGACGAACCTGTTCGTACACGGTTACGTCACGGTCAATGGTGCCAAGATGTCTAAATCACGCGGCACCTTCATTAAAGCAGGCACGTACCTGCAGCATCTGGATGCCGATTGCCTGCGCTACTACTACGCAGCAAAACTGTCTTCTCGCATTGATGATATCGATCTTAATCTGGAAGATTTCGTGCAGCGCGTGAATGCTGACATCGTGAACAAGGTCGTCAACCTGGCATCGCGTAATGCCGGTTTCATCAACAAGCGCTTTGACGGCAAACTGGCGGACAAACTGGCCGACGCCGAGCTGTACAAAACCTTCACCGACGCTGCCACGAGTATTGCGGAAGCCTATAGCAGTCGTGAATCAGGCCGTGCCATTCGTGAAATTATGGCGCTGGCGGATATCGCCAACCGCTATGTCGACGAACAAGCTCCGTGGGTTGTGGCGAAAGAAGAAGGCCGGGATGCCGATCTTCAGGCCATTTGCTCAATGGGCATCAACCTGTTCCGCGTGCTGATGACATACCTGAAGCCGGTGCTGCCTGCACTGGCACAGCGGACAGAAGCGTTCTTGAACACGGAACTGAGCTGGGACGCGATCACCGCCCCGCTGCTGAGCCATCAGGTAAGTCCATTCAAAGCGCTGTTCAACCGCATCGATCTGGATAAAGTCAACGCGATGGTTGACGCCTCTAAAGAAGACATGGTCACGGCGCAAAAAGTCGTGTCCGGTCCGCTGGCGGACAATCCGGTGCAGGACACGATTAACTTTGACGATTTTGCCAAAGTCGATATGCGTATCGCCTTGATTAAACAGGCTGAATTGGTTGATGGTTCTGACAAACTATTACGTTTGACGTTGGATCTCGGTGGCGAAACCCGCCAGGTCTTCTCCGGCATCCGTGAAGCCTATCCCGATCCGGCAAAGCTGGAAGGCCGCTTAACCGTGATGGTTGCTAATCTGGCACCGCGTAAAATGCGCTTCGGCATATCGGAAGGGATGGTGATGGCTGCAGGGCCGGGCGGAAAAGATATCTTCCTGCTAAGCCCAGACAGCGGCGCTCAGCCAGGTATGCAAGTCAAATAACCTCCCCATCAAGCCGGATTCTTATCCGGCTTTTTTCTGCAACAATTTCGCCACAAATCCCCGCTTATTTCTTTCTGGCTGACTCGCTGCTTCGCATGATTTGTAACCATGAAATAACAAAATCGCTATGCGATACAATATATAACGAATAAAAAACATACCTCTTTATGGGTGCAATGGGGGGTTAAATACTTAAATTTTGATTTCGCGCAAAACCCACATTTTATGTGTTGTTAAATTGCTCGCAACAAAAATGACACATAATGACACAGGGAAACTAATGCAACTCAATAGAAGAGGTTTCTTTAAAGTTTGCGCGGGAGGAATGGCTGGAACCACTCTCGCGGTATTGGGCTTTACACCCACAGAAGCAATGGCATCAGTACGTCAATATAAGCTGTTACGCGCGAAAGAGACACGTAACAACTGCACATACTGCTCGGTCGGTTGCGGTGTGCTCATGTATAGCCTGGGCGATGGCGCCAAGAATGCAAAACCTTCCGTTTTTCATATCGAGGGTGACGCGGATCATCCAGTCAGCCGCGGCTCCCTTTGCCCGAAAGGTGCGGGTCTGGTCGACTATATCCACAGCGAAAACCGCCTGCTCTACCCTGAATACCGCGCCCCCGGCTCCGACAAATGGCAGCGAATCAGCTGGGACGATGCGATCGAACGTATCGCACGCCTGATGAAAGCAGACCGTGACGCCAACTTCCAACGGACTAACGCCAAAGGCGACACCGTCAACCGCTGGCTGACCACAGGCATGTTGTGCTCTTCTGCCGCCAGCAACGAAACGGGTATTCTCGACCAAAAATTTGCCCGTTCTCTGGGCATGATCGCCATCGACTGCCAGGCTCGCCTGTGCCACGGGCCAACGGTTGCCGCGCTGGCACCGACATTCGGCCGTGGCGCCATGACCAACAACTGGGTTGATATCAAAAACGCCAACGTCATCATCGTCATGGGCGGCAACCCGGCAGAAGCGCACCCGGTCGGTTTCAAGTGGGCTGTTGAAGCAAAAACGCACAATAATGCGAAACTGATCGTTGTCGATCCACGTTTTAACCGCTCCGCAGCCGTTGCCGACCTCTACGCTCCCATTCGCGCAGGTTCAGACGCCGCCTTTCTGTTAGGTATCGTTAACTACCTCATTACACACGATAAAATTCATCATGAGTATGTAGTGTCTTACACCAGCGCCAGCCTGATCGTACGAGACGATTTCAGCTTTGACGAAGGCTTGTTCAGCGGTTACGACGCACAAAAACGTCAATATGATAAATCCAGCTGGCAGTATGAGCTTGATGAATCCGGCTTTGCCAAACGCGACACCACGCTATCTCACCCGCGCTGTGTGTGGAATCTGCTGAAGAAACACGTTTCCCGCTATACGCCAGAAATGGTGACATCCCTGTGCGGTACATCCGCCAAAGATTATGAAACGATCTGTCGCACGCTAGCCGAAACCTGTGTACCGAATAAAACGGCGACGTTTATGTACGCCTTAGGCTGGACGCACCACACTAACGGTGCACAAATCATTCGTTCAGCGGCGATGATCCAACTTTTACTTGGCAACATCGGTATGGCTGGCGGCGGTATCAACGCGCTGCGCGGCCACTCAAATATTCAGGGTTATACCGACCTTGGTCTGCTGTCATTAAATCTTCCGGGCTATATGCCGCTGCCGTCAGAAAAACAAACGGATCTGAAAACCTATCTGGGACAAATCACGCCGACCGCACTGCTGCCCGACCAGGTTAACTATTGGAAGAACACGCCGAAATTCTTTATCAGCATGATGAAGAGTTTCTACGGCGATAATGCTCAAGCGTCGAATAACTGGGGTTATGACTGGCTGCCGAAGTGGGATCGTAGTTACGATGTTATGGTGCAAACCGAGTTGATGGTGGAAGGCAAAATGAACGGCTATATCGTTCAGGGCTTCAACCCCGTAGCTGCGTTTTCCAACAAAAATAAAGCGACAGAAGCCCTCTCCAAACTCAAGTATATGGTCATCATCGATCCTCTGGTCACCGAGACATCCACGTTCTGGCAGAACTATGGCGAATTCAATGACGTGGATACGAAGTCCATTCAGACTGAAGTTTTCCGTCTGCCTTCTTCCTGTTTTGCCGAAGAGAATGGCTCTATCGCCAACTCAGGCCGCTGGCTGCAATGGCACTGGGCGGCGGCTGAGCCACCAGGAGAAGCCCATCACGACGGCAAGATCCTCGGTAAACTGCTGATGCGCCTGCGTGAGCTGTATCGCGAAGAAGGTGGTACGTATCCCGATCCGTTGATGAACATCAACTGGAACTATAAAGACCCGGAAGATCCGACACCGGAAGAGATCGCTCGTGAAGCCAACGGCATGGCGCTGGCCGATATCTACGATGACAGCGGCAAACTGATCCTGAAGAAAGGCCAACAGGTCGCTGACTTCTCGCAGTTGCGCGATGACGGCTCCACATCCAGCTTCTGCTGGATCTATGCCGGTAGCTGGACGGAAGCGGGTAACCAGATGGACAGACGCGACAATGCGGATGCCGGTCTGGGCTGCACACCGAACTGGTCATGGTGCTGGCCGCAAAACCGTCGCATCCTCTATAACCGCGCTTCTGCCGACCTACAAGGTAAGCCGTGGGACAGCAAACGTAAATTACTGGAATGGAATGGTCAGAAATGGCAAGGCATTGATGTGCCTGATTTCGCCGCGACCGTACCACCGGGCAAAGACACCGGGCCGTTCATCATGCTGCCGGAAGGTCTGGCACGTCTGTTCTCCGTAGACAAGCTGGTCGATGGGCCGTTCCCTGAGCACTACGAACCGATCGAATCCCCTATCGGCACCAACCCGCTGCATCCATCGGTGGTGTCCAGCCCGGCAGCGCGTTTGTTTGAACGCGATGCGAAAACCATGGGCACCGCGAAGGACTTCCCTTACGTGGCGACAACGTACTCGATTACCGAATTGTTCCGTCACTGGACAAAACACGCACGTCTGAACGCGATTGTGCAGCCGGAACAGTTTGTTGAGATCGGTGAAAATCTGGCGAAGAGCAAAGGCATTAAAGCGGGCGATGAAATCAAAGTCTCCTGCCAGCGTGGCTACATCAAAGCCAAAGCGGTAGTCACCAAGCGTATCAAGACGCTGGAAATTGCCGGACGCAGCGTGGAAACCGTGGGTATCCCTTGCCACTGGGGCTTTGAAGGAACCACGCGTAAAGGGTTCCTGGCTAATACACTCACCCCGAGCGTCGGCGACGCTAATTCACAAACGCCTGAATACAAAGCGTTTCTGGTTAATGTAGAGAAGGTGTAAGGGTAGCCAATTATGTCAATGCAATCACAAGATATTATTAAACGTTCGGCCACCAACGGCTTTACACCGCCTCCGCATGTGCGTAATGACAAAAGCGAAGTGGCAAAACTGATTGATGTGACAACCTGCATCGGCTGTAAAGCCTGCCAGGTTGCCTGCTCAGAGTGGAACGACATTCGCGATGAAGTCGGCCATAACCTCGGGGTTTATGATAACCCAGCGGATCTGAGCGCCAAATCCTGGACGCTGATGCGCTTTTCCGAAGTGGAAGAGAACGATCGTCTGGAATGGCTGATCCGTAAAGATGGCTGTATGCACTGTAGCGATCCAGGCTGCCTGAAAGCTTGCCCTTCCGCTGGCGCGGTTATTCAGTACGCCAACGGTATCGTCGATTTCCAGTCCGAGCATTGCATCGGCTGCGGCTATTGCATCGCCGGTTGCCCGTTCAATATCCCACGTCTGAATAAAGAAGATAACCGCGTCTATAAATGTACGCTGTGCGTCGATAGAGTCAGCGTTGGGCAAGAACCTGCCTGCGTGAAAACCTGTCCGACCGGTGCCATTCGTTTCGGTACGAAAGAAGAGATGAAGTATCTGGCGGAAGAACGTATCGCGGATCTCAAAAACCGTGGCTATGAGCACGCAGGCCTCTACGATCCGCAGGGCGTGGGCGGTACGCACGTGATGTATGTTCTGCACCACGCGGACAGACCATCGCTCTATCACAATCTGCCAGATAACCCGCAGATTTCCACGCCGGTCAATCTGTGGAAAGGCATTCTGAAACCGCTGTCCGCGTTAGGGTTTGTCGCCACATTCGCTGGGTTAATGTTCCACTACGTCGGTGTGGGTCCAAACACGGAAGAAATGGAGCATGAGCACGAGGGAGAAGACAAAGAAGGGGGAGACAAACATGAGTAAACCACAAATGATTTTGCGTACCAAGTTTATCGATCGCATCTGTCACTGGATTGTGGTGATTAGCTTTTTCCTGGTCGCACTCTCGGGTATTGCTTTGTTTTTCCCAACCCTGCAATGGTTGACGCAGACGTTTGGTACACCACAAATGGGACGTATTCTGCACCCGTTTTTTGGTGTGTTGATCGTCATTTGTCTGATTCCGATGTTCTTCCGGTTTGTTAGTCATAACATTCCGAAGAAGCGCGATCTGCCGTGGTTCCTCAACATTATTGAAGTGTTGAAAGGCAATGAGCATGAAGTCGCAGAAGTGGGTAAATACAATCCAGGTCAGAAGATGATGTTCTGGAGCATTATGGGGCTAGCACTGGTGCTGTTGATTACCGGTGTGATTATGTGGCGTCCTTACTTTGCCCACCTGTTCCCGATTGATATCGTGCGCTATGCCATTCTGATTCATGCGGTTGCAGCCATCGTCCTCATCCATGCCATCCTGATCCATATGTACATGGCGTTCTGGGTCAAAGGGTCGATCAAAGGGATGATTGAAGGCAAAGTCTCTAAACGCTGGGCGCGTAAACACCACCCGCGCTGGGCACGTGAAATGGAGGAGAAAGAAGCGAAGAAATAACTCGCTCTTTCTTCATCCTACCACTCACCTGAAATGCCGCGCCTCGCGGGCATTTCAGGCTGTTGACAAACCTATTTATCGAACGAGAACGGGAGTAACGGAATAGAAGAGTAAAGCGTTTGCGCCAGGGATGGCGCAATCCGAGCGTACAGGGATGTATTTACAGCGTCTTTACGATCTATCCGTTACTACCGCCATACGGACTTTGTCAGCAACCTCGAATGCCCGCCCTGCGGGCATTTTCTTTTTTATCCGCAGTCAGCACGAATCGTTATAACTTAAACCCAAACGTCATAATGCTCCCCTCTTTCCCGACTATCGCTCAGCGGCTATGATGCAGTATCATTTTTAAATAGACATCCAGACATAAAGACAGCTATAAAGTAATGACGCAGAGAACATAACAATACTGCAATCAACACGACATCAATTTATAAAACGCCATGGAGCTGATAATGAAGAGATTTACGCCCGCCCTGCTTGCACTGAGCTTACTGACTGCATTACCGGCACTGGCCAATCAGAACGCCACAATTGCTCCCGTTCCAGCGGCTATCGCCAATCATGACGGCCCGGTTCGCATCGCGGTTATCCGTAATCTGGGATCGGACGACAACACCACGCAGTTTGTTTCCGGCGTGCTCGAAGAAGGCAAAAAGCTGGGCTTCAAGGTCAGCACCTTCCTGAGCAACGGCGACGATGCCCGCTTTCAGGATTTCGTGAATCAGGCTATTAGCCAGAAATATGACGGCATCATCCTGTCACAGGGTCGCGATCCCTACTCTACCGATTTGATTAAACGTATCGTCGACAGCGGCATTGCCGTTTCCGTGTTTGATACTGCCGTGAACGGCGACATTCCCGGCGTGACCGTCACCCAACAGGATGACGCTTCGCTGACTAACGAGTCACTCGGCCAACTGGTGAAAGATTTCAACGGTAAAGCCAATATCATCAAGCTGTGGGTCGCAGGCTTTCCGCCGATGGAACGCCGCCAGCTTGCCTATCAGCAGATCCTGAAAGCTAACCCCGGCATCAAGGAGTTGGAATCGATTGGCGCCGTATCCTCTGACGTACAGGGCGATACCGCCAACAAAGTCGGCGCGGTGCTGGCGAAATACCCAAAAGGCAAAATCGATGCAATCTGGGGATCGTGGGATGCCTTCAGCCAGGGCGCTTATAAGGCATTGAAAGAAAACGGCCGGACTGAAATCAAACTGTACAGCATCGACATCTCCAATCAGGATTTACAGCTGATGCGTGAAGCGAGCAGCCCGTGGAAAGTCAGTGTGGCGGTTGATCCAAAACTGATCGGTAAAATTAACCTGCGTCTGGTTGCCAACAAGATAGCCGGAGAACCCACACCAGCAACCTACGAGTTCCGCGCCGCAGCCATTCCGCAGGCGCTGTTAGCCAGTCAGGCTGGTGCAGTCAACGTCGCGGGATTAGCGAAAATCATCCCAGGCTGGGGCCAAACGGATGATTTTATCGCACCGTGGTTTGCTACACTGGAAGCCAAACAGGCAAAATAATATGGAGATAACGTTATGGCATCGACCCCTCTGCCCACTCCTGATTACAGCCGCAATATGCGGCTGATTGGACACAGCGATCAGGGCGGCAGACCCGACGGCGTGCAGGTGATGGTTCATCGCGGCTACGCTTACATCGGGCACATGGTTTCACAAGGCGTGTCGATTGTGGATGTGCGCGATGCCAAAAATCCCAAGCCGGCGGGGTTTATTGCTGCCCCGCCCGGTACCTGGAATATCCACCTGCAAACGCACGATGACCTGCTGCTTGTCGTTAACGCACGCGATTTGTTTGCCGATGCCAGCTTCGCCGAGGAAAAGGTCTATTACACCCGCTCCGTCGCCGATACGGTCAGTACCAAACAGCAGGGCAAAAGCTGGAGCGCCGGATTACGGATTTTCGATATTTCAACGCCGGATAAACCGCGTGAAATCAGCTTCCTGCCGCTGGACGGCATTGGCATTCATCGCATCTGGTACGTGGGTGGACGCTGGGCCTACGTCTCCGCGCTGCTCGATGGCTACAGCGACTATATTTTTCTGACTATCGATCTGGCCGATCCACAGCGCCCTGAGGTTGCTGGCCGCTACTGGCTACCCGGCATGCACACCGCCGGTGGGGAAACCGCAAACTGGTCAGAGGGCAAACGTTATGCCCTGCACCACGCCATCATCAGCGGCGACACCGCCTATGGAAGCTGGCGCGATGGCGGGCTAACACTGTTGGACGTGAGCGATCGCACCAATCCACAACTCATCAGCCATCGTAACTGGAGTCCACCGTTTGGCGGCGGCACACACACGGCGCTGCCGCTGCCGGATCGCGATTTGCTAATCGTGTTGGATGAAGCCGTATTGGATAATCAGGAAGATGGCGAGAAGTTGATTTGGGTGTTCGATATTCGTGAACCGAGTAACCCGGTGAGCATCGCCACCTTCCCGCAGCCAAAAGAAACAGACTATGTGAAAAAAGGCGCACACTTTGGCCCACATAATCTGCATGAAAACCGACCAGGCAGCTTCATCAGTTCGTCACTGATCTTCGCAACGTATCAAAATGCGGGCGTGCGGGCTTACGACATCAGTAACCCGTACCAGCCGAAAGAAACCGGTGCGCTGGTGCCTGCTGCACCAGCCAGCATGGTCGATAAACGTCCCGGCAGGCCGCAGATTATTCAGTCCTGCGATGTGTTTGTGGATGCCGACGGCATCATCTACAGCACGGATTACAACGCGGGTTTGTCGATTATCGAATACCGGGGTTAATCGAAAAAAAGCCCTGCGGATAAATGCAGGGCTTAATCTCAATGTTGTGCTTGGCCTATTTAGTCCAGCGCCAGCACCGACACCCACATTGGCCCCTGACCGACGGCATAACGCGCCAGCGGTTGCAGATCGCCCGTGTTCTGGTCGATGTGATACACCTCGATGTGCTGAGATTTCTGCCCTGCTGAAATAAGGAACTCACCGGTATTGTCGATATTGAAACCGCGCGGCTGCGTTTCGGTCGGCTGATGACCCGCCAGCGTTAACGTGCTGCCGTCTTCAGACACCTGGAAAACACTCAGCAGGCTGGCCGTACGATCGCTGATATACAGGAAACGGCCATTCGGCGTAATGTGAATATCTGCCGCCCAGCGCGTGTCGCTGAAACCTGCTGGCATGGCATCCAGCGTTTGTACTTTCTGCAATTCACCGCTGGCGGCATCCAACTGGTACACATCCACCGAGCTGTCCAGTTCATTCACACAATAGGCAAAACGCTGATTGGGGTGGAAAGCCATATGGCGTGGACCGGCACCCGCTACCGTCGTTATTTCAGCCTGACGATGCTCGCTCAATTCGCCCGCCGTCCCCAGATCGTACAAACGGATGCGGTCTTCTTTCAGGCAAGGCGCCCATACAACACTGTTGGTTGGATCGACATTGGTAGAGTGGCATCCTTCCAATCCATCCAGTTGCTGAATAGGCTCGCCAACGATGCCGTCAGCACCGATTGGGCTAACACTCACGCAAGCGCCACTGTAAGATGCGCTGAACAGGAAACGTCCGTCATTATCGGTCGACAAATGCGTCGGGCTGCCAGGTAAAGATGCCACACCTGCTTGCGTCAATTTACCCTGTTCATCAATACGATAGCTCAGAACCCGGAAATCAGGACGAACGCCAACATACAGGTGGCGCTTGTTCGGTGCGATCACCATCGGCTGAACTTGCCCTGGAACCTCAACGGTTTGCAATAATGTCAGATTTCCCTGAGCACCGAGTTGCCAAACATGAATCTGCTGGCTTTCCGGGCTGGCGACATAAACCACTTGCTGCATCGTATTCTCCTTGTTTCACGCGAATGTAGCGGCTCAGGAAGGCTCAAAAAGAGGTTCATCAGAAGGATAACGAACTTGCTCAACCTGACGCACGGTATACCATAAATGACTAATCACTTTATTCTACAGAGACATCGCAAGGCTACTATTGATTTAAGCAATGGCTGATTTAAGTAATGATTGATACGGCAGCGTCCGCATGTCCCTATTTTTTGCATCGTTCATGTTTTACGGACTTTAGGTTATGACCACGTTTGATTCGCTGTTTTCCCGGCTGTCGCGTTCCCCTTTCCGCCAGCGTTTTAAGTTGGGTGCCAAAGAGCGAGACTATTGCTACAGCAAAGGTAAAGAAACGATCGCCTCCCACGCCGCCGATTTTATCGCACGCAAACTGGCACCGGCGGATCCGGCCAATGATGGCAAGCAGACCCCGATGCGCGGCCATCCCGTATTTATTGCACAACACGCCACCGCAACCTGCTGTCGCGGATGTCTGGAAAAATGGCATCATATCGCCCAACACCAGCCGCTGAGTGACGAAGAGCAGCGTTATGTCGTCGGCGTAATTTTATACTGGCTGGAAAACGATTTGATTAATAGACGCTGAAGATGCAGCGATAATGAATGAAGAGATATTGCGACGGTAAATCGTCAGAGAGAATGAAGAAGCAGGAAATAACGATATAAAAAAGATGAAGATTTGAATATTGAAAGTGGCGGAGGAGTAGAGATTCGAACTCTAGAACACTTTCGCGTCGCCGGTTTTCAAGACCGGTGCCTTCAACCACTCGGCCACTCCTCCGCAATGACGCGCACTATAAACAGTACATCGCACATTGTAAAGCTGCGTTTTGATCAATTGCTTAAAAAATAGATGATAAGCCGTTGAAAGCATAGAAAATCGACAATGGCGCTACCAAACTGTCCGTTTAGCCCGATTTCCCACCGCCTCACGGCATCATTCGTCATCAAATAGATCTAAGACACTTTTATCTCGTTGTTGTCTGTCTATTTCTCGCCGCGTCCTTTATCGTAAGGTTAATTCGATATCCACATTTTTATTTGCGAGACAACGATGACCTACCGAGTAATTGCACTTGATCTTGATGGTACGCTGCTGAATCAACAGAAAAAAATCCTGCCCGAATCACTTAGCGCACTCGCGCTAGCCCGCCAGCAAGGTATAAAAGTGATGATCGTCACCGGGCGCCACCACTCAGCCATTCACCCTTTTTATCAGGGATTGCAGTTAGATACGCCCGCTATCTGCTGTAACGGCACCTATGTCTATGATTACCAGCAGGGCCAGGCATCACACACCAATCCACTCTCTGTTGAACAGGCAAAAAACGTCATCGCACTGCTGGAGGAATGTGATATTCATGGGCTGATGTATGCTGATGACGATATGTATTACCAGTATCCTACCGGGCACGTCGTTCGCACGCTGGCATGGGCGGCTAACCTGCCGGAACAACAGCGCCCCCGCTTTGCGCAGGTGGAAAATCTGGTGCGCCAAACGGAAGCCTCCCACGCCATCTGGAAATTCGCGACCACACACGCCGATGTCCCTACGCTGAACCATTTCGCCGCGGAAGTGGAAAAGCAGCTCGGACTGGCCTGTGAGTGGTCATGGCAAGATCAGGTTGATATCGCTCAAACCGGTAACAGCAAAGGCAAACTGCTTCAGCAATGGCTTGGCGAACAAGGCATCAGTATGAAAGACGTCGTGGCATTCGGCGATAACTTTAACGATATCAGCATGCTGGAAGGCGTTGGATTGGGTGTCGTCATGGGCAACAGCGCCGATGAAATCAAAGCACGTGCCGATTTGGTGATTGGCAGCAATGAGGAACCCAGCATCGCAGATGTCATCCGCACCCGCATTCTGGCCTAACCAACGATGATGCAATCAGGCAAGCAAGCCGTATTAGGCGATTGCCTGATTGCGCTCAACGAACACGCTCACTTATAGCGCGTTGCCGAGCACCTGACGCAGGTAAGCGCCCGCTCCCATTAATCCCGGCTGTTCATGGGTAATCAGGTACACAGGGATATCCTGCATATAGCTCTTCAATCGTCCTTTGTCTTCAAAGGCTGCCCGAAAGCCGGAAGCTTTAAAAAACTCAAGAAAACGCGGCACGATGCCGCCCGCAATATAAACACCGCCAAATGTGCCTAAATTTAACGCCAGATTGCCACCAAATCGTCCCATGATGACGCAGAATAGCGACAGCGCGCGACGGCAATCCACATCCGTGTTGTTGACGGCCCGTTCGGTAATATCTTTCGGCTCGAGCGCCTCCGGCGTACGGTCATCGGACAGCACCACGGCACGGTAAATATTCACCAGCCCCTGACCGGAGAGTAAGCGCTCTGCGGAAACGTGCCCCAGCGACTGGCGCAATACCGCCAGAATGTTGTCTTCTTCATCGCTATTCGGCGCGAAATCCACGTGCCCGCCCTCACTCGGCAAACTAATCCATTGATTGGCAACATGAACCAAGTGAGCAACCCCCAGACCCGTGCCTGCACCATACACGGCGACGGGCTTACCCGGTACTGGCTCCCCGCCTCCGAACTGGAGCAGACTCTCACTCCCCAACACCGGCACCGCCATAGAAACTGCGGTAAAGTCGTTGATGACTTCAAAGTGGCGTAAGCCCAGACTCACTTTCATTTCAGCGATGGAAAATGCCCAGGTGTGATTCGTCATCGCCACCCAGTCACCGGTAATCGGACAGGCAATCGCGATACAGGCATCCTGCACCGTGACCTGTCGCGAATCGAGATAATCACGGACTGCCCCTTCCAAAGAAGGGAAATCCAGCCCGGAATACGTCTCGATTTGCGACAGCTCGCCCGTCATGGCGTCACACAGCGCCAAACGCGTATTGGTGCCGCCGACATCGCCCACTAAAACAAAGTGCGTCATTCTTCTTTTCCCCTCAAGCAAAGCAGATACCCGATCATTGCGCGAAAACAGCCAGCTACGCTATGGCTATATCACTTTCCAGTGATAAGGATCTCATTCGCGTCATTCAATGAATGACAGCTCAAGCTGGGAAACATGCGGTGACAGTGTTGCCGCAAGTGATTGTCGTCACAACATGTTGATCACCCTGACAATAGGGAAGAAAACGACGGTTAAAACGTCGTTACTGAGAAGAATGTCGATCGTGTAAGGCTTGAGAGATCGAGGGCTACCACGGTGCGAGGCATCTATACGGAAGCCTCATCACCGTAGCACACGGCGATGAGGCTTCGAACCTGACAACATGCGTCCATAAACCACAGGCTACTGCCAGAAAGTCACGACTTTATTATCGGCCAACTCACTGCAACAGAGAAAAACCGAATTGACCTCCATTACGCCGTAATGGACACGCTCTTAACCTGCGCATAGAGCGCTTGCCCGGGATGAAGTGCGAGATCGTCTCGTGCCCACGGCGTAATGCGGGACCACAGCGTCTGCTGACCAACCTCAAGTTTCACTTCAACCTGTCCGTCTACATCAAGGTATTCCACCACGCTGGCACACAGCACATTGCGGATACTGCTTTTTTCCGGCGGCTGTAGCACCAGAGAAACATCCGCCGCATTCACCCGAATGCGTAATGCGGCATCCTGCGGCAAGTCGACTTTACCGACCCACACCTGCTGGTCACCTAATGCCAGCGCCGTCATCGCGTAATGCTCATGTTGAGCCAACACGCGCGCACTCAGAATACTGCTCTGCTCTTCTTTCGGTAACCAGGGGCGTAGTGCGCTGCTGGCCCACACTTCTTCCAGAATCCCTTGTGCTTTCACTTTGCCTTTATCGAGCACTACAACATGATCGGCTAATCGAACAATTTCTTCCAGACTGTGGCTGACATACAGAATCGGAATCTTGACTTCTTTCGCCAGACGCTCCAGATACGGCAACAGCTCACGCTTTCTGGGCAAATCCAGCGACGCCAGCGGTTCATCCATGAGCAACAGCTCCGGCGCAGTCAGCAATGCCCGGCCAATCGCGACACGCTGTTTTTCTCCACCGGACAGCGTCCGTGGATAGCGATTCAGCAACGGTTCAATACCCAGTAAACCGACAATATCATCGAACTGCGATTCCATGACCTCAGCCATACCGTAGCGTAAATTGCCACGTACACGATAATGTGGAAACAGGCGAGCGTCCTGAAATACGTAGCCGATTCGACGCTTTTCCGGTGGAAGAAAAACACGCTGCTGCGTATCCACCAAGACATGCTCATTGAGCACAATCCGCCCGCTATCTGGGCGAGTCAGGCCAACAACGGCATTAATCAGCGAGGTTTTCCCCGCACCGGATACGCCAAAAATAGCGGTAATCCCGTTCGCGGGCAGTTCAGACTGAACGCGGAGTTCGAGGTTGCCCAGTTGTTGATGAAAATCGAGTTGCAGCATTATCCCCCCAACCGCTTGCGGCTCCAGTTTGTTAACCATTCCGATGCCAACAGCGCAGCCAGCGACAAGACAATGGCAATGATACACAGTCTTGCTGCATCAGCCTCCGCACCGGGCGTTTCAATCAGGGTATACATCGCCAGTGGAATGGTTCGGGTTTCACCGGGAATGTTAGAAACAAACGTAATGGTCGCGCCAAATTCACCCAGCGAACGGGCAAACGCCAATACGGTTCCAACAACGATGCCGGGAAAAGAGAGAGGTAATGTGATGGTGAAAAACACACGCCAGGGTGTGGCACCCAGTGTTCGGGCAGCCTGTTCCAGATGCTTATCGACAGCATCCAGTGACAGCCGAATCGCTCGAACCATCAGCGGGAACGCGACAATCGCCGACGCTAATGCAGCACCGCGCCAGCTAAAACTAAAGCTGAAGCCGAACCAGTCATAGAGCCAGGAACCGATTACGCCGCGTCTTCCCATCGCCACCAGCAGCAGATAACCAATGACCACTGGCGGCAACACCAGTGGTAAATGGATAATGCTATCTAACAGCGATTTGCCGGGGAACCGACAGCGCACCAAAATCCACGCCATCAGTATCCCAAACGGCAAGCTGCACGCCACAGCCACAACGGAAACTTTGAGGCTCAGCTCAACTGCCTGCCATTCGTAATCACTCAGCATCATTAACGCGGCGCGAAGCCGTAACGTTTAAATACAGCTGCTGCTTCCGGCGTTTTCAGGTAGTCATAAAACCCGGTAACCGCTGGGTTTTTATGTTCTTTTACGATCGCCATCGGATATTCGACAGGCTTATGGCTCGTTGCCGGGAACATACCGACAACTTTGACTTTATCGCTGGCAACCGCGTCAGAACCGTAAACAATGCCCAGAGGCGCTTCTTCACGTTCCACCAGCGCCATCGCTGCACGTACGTTGTTCGCCCGAGCCATCAGTGGGGAGAGTTCATCCCAGGCTTTCAGATTCTGTAACGCTTCTTTCGCATAGATTCCGGCAGGCACATGATCCGGGTCGCCAACGGCCAGACGTCCGCCTTTCAGCAGGCTTTTCCAGTCGGTTTTATCATCAATTTTGAGATCTTTCTGCGCACTGGCTTTCGGCGCAATCACCACCAGCTCATTGCCCAGCAGCGTGTGACGCGTGGTGGTATCCATCAGGTTTTTATCCTGCGCGTAGTCCATCCACTGTTGATCAGCAGAAATGAACAGATCGGCAGGCGCACCTTGCTCAATCTGGCGCGCCAGCGTTGAAGATGATGCGTAAGACGCTACAACGGCAACGTTTTTCTCTTTCTGATATTGCGTAGCAATGTCCTGCAACGCATTCGTCAGTGATGCCGCGGCGAACACCGTGACTTTATCTTCTGCCGCCGCAGGCAGCGCCATTCCTGCACTGAGGGTCAGTGCGGCAAACCATTTTAACCATTGCTGCTTCATTCTTGTCTCCTGACAATTATCGTTGTGTAAATAATGATATAACGAATCATAAAGCAGTGTCATGCGCTTTAAAGAGGTAGATATGGGGGGTAGAAAAGAAATGTCCGGCAAAAAAGCCGGACATCAAAATAGGAAAGGATCGTGAATCAGTGCTGATTCTTTGCGCGCTGACCGTCGGAATGACCGATACGGGACAACACGTTAAACACTTCGCCCAGGCAATAAATCGCGCCCATGATAACCACCATCATCACAGGAACCATGGCAACTGCAAACAGCAGGCTCTTCAACAACTCCAACATGCTTACCTCACTTATTGCAACGGTTACCGCTACTTTAGCTCGTCGAATGTGCTATTTCACTGTAAACCGAGATCGTCATTATTGCCACGTAGTCTACCGCAGTAATAGAAAATAGTGCGTCTATTTGTGCGATTTGCCCCTGATGAAGAAAATAGCGACAATACAGAGAATTAAACTCACCGACGGTGCCCTCACTATGCAGGCTGAAATTCTTCTCACCCTGAAACTCCAACAGCGTTTATTCGCCGATCCACGGCGTATTGAGCTACTCAAGCAAATTCGTCATACCGGCTCAATCAGCCAGGGAGCCAAACTGGCAGGAATTAGCTATAAAAGCGCATGGGATGCCATCAATGAGATGAACCAGTTGGCCGAGCAGACCATTGTTGAACGTATGACCGGCGGCAAAGGCGGCGGTGGCGCTCAACTTACCCGCTACGGCGAACGCCTTCTCCAACTGTACGATTTGCTCGCGCAGATTCAGCAAAAAGCCTTTGATGTCTTGCAGGAAGACGGACTACCGCTGGATAGCCTGCTGGCAGCCATCGCGCGTTTCTCGCTGCAAACCAGCGCACGTAACCAATTTTTTGGAACCGTGCTCGCACGCGGTGAAGAACAGGTGCAACAACATCTGGATATTTTACTCGCCAATGGTAAAACAACGATCAGCGCCCTGATTACGCAGCAAAGCGCCGAACGTCTGCAATTACAGAAAGGAAAAGAGGTGCTGGCGCTGATCAAAGCCCCGTGGATCGATGTGTACGCTGCCACGTCCGCTGCGCCCGCCGTTGATAACGTCTTGCCTGGGCGAATTGAGACCATTCAGCACGGTGTGGAAAACAGCGAAGTTCTGATTACGCTGACAGGGGGAGAAACACTGTGCGCAATGGTACCGAACGCCCTGCTTGAGCAACAAAAGCTGCAACAGGGAACGGACGTGAATGCCTGTTTCAATGCTGATCGGGTCATCATCGCCACGCTTTGCTAACATTTACCAACATCGCTTATCGCCGACTGACGAAGGATAGAAAATGTCATTGTTGAAAATCACGCAGGGACTGTTTCGTCTCAGCGATACCCGCATGCTGCGTCTGGACGAACTGATGCTCGACGAAAACCAGTGCTGGGCCTTTGTCGGGGCCAACGGGAGTGGTAAATCAGCGCTGGCGCGGGCGCTATCCGGCGAGCTGCCGCTATTGCGTGGTGAACGAACAACGGAATTCCAACGCCCCGTTCGTCTGTCGTTTGAACAATTACAAAAACTGGTTTCTGACGAGTGGCAACGCAATAACACCGATCTACTGAGTGAAGGTGAAGATGACACTGGCCGCACGACGGCAGAAGTGATTCAGGATAGCTTCAACGATCCCGAACGTTGCCAACAGCTGGCACGCCAATTTGGTATTGCGCATTTGCTGGAGCGTCGTTTCAAATACCTCTCTACAGGGGAAACCCGTAAAGCGATGCTGTGTCAGGCGCTGATGCCCCAGCCCGACTTGCTGATTCTCGATGAGCCTTTTGATGGGCTGGACGTTGCCTCTCGCCAGCAGCTTGCTGATGAGCTGCGAAAACTGGCAGGCACGGGTTATATGCTGGTGCTTATTCTCAATCGCTTTGACGACATTCCTGATTTTATCAACCATGTCGGCGTACTGGCAGACTGTACCCTGACCCGCCTCGGCGAGCGTGAAACGATCCTCTCTGAAGCGCTGGTGGCTCAACTTGCTTTTAGCGAAAAGCTGTCAGGGAGTTCGCTGCCAGAACCCGAAGATCCGCTGCGCTACATGACACTTCCCGCTGACGAAGCGCGTATTCAGTTGCGTAACGGCGTGGTGCAATACAACGATCGCCCCATTCTGCATGCACTGACATGGGACGTACTGCCTGGACAGCATTGGCAGATTGTCGGCCCCAATGGCGCAGGAAAATCGACGCTGTTGAGTCTGATTACCGGCGATCATCCGCAAGGCTATAGCAACGATCTCACGCTGTTTGGCCGTAAACGCGGCAGCGGGGAAACCATCTGGGATATCAAGCGCCACATCGGCTATGTCAGCAGCAGTTTCCATCTGGATTACCGCGTCAGCACCAGCGTTCGCAACGTTATCCTGTCTGGCTTCTTTGACTCTATCGGTATTTATCAGGCTGTTTCCGACCGCCAGCGCCACCTGACCGAGCAGTGGCTCACCCTGCTTGGGCTTAATGACGCGATCGCTGATACGCCATTTCAGTCGCTCTCCTGGGGTCAGCAGCGTCTGACGTTGATTGCACGTGCGTTAGTCAAGCACCCCGCCCTGCTCATTCTTGACGAACCCCTACAGGGGCTGGATCCACTCAATCGCCAACTGGTGCGCCGCTGGTTAGACATCCTGATTGGCGAGGGCGAAACGCAGCTCCTCTTTGTCTCTCACCATGCAGAAGATGCACCAGAGTGTATTACACACCGGCTCACTTTTGTGCCTCACAACGACATCTATCGCTACCAAATTGATGAGCTATGTAAATAACACCTAAAAACAGGAATGATAACGCTACCACAAAATAAAATGTAGGGCAGAAAGCTGAGCTCATATACACTGTAGCCTACGCTTCACTAAATTTATTCGTAAATAAATCATCGATAACAGAGGCAGATTCTCGCTGTAGATCACCTTTTTCAGCGTCTAGCCATGTTATTTTGCAGCATTGCGATAATAGGGGTCATTATGAACGTTCTCGTCACAGGTGGTAGCGGTTACATAGGAAGTCATACATGCGTACAATTGCTGGCTGCTGGGCACACGCCGGTCATTCTCGATAACTTGTGCAACAGCAAGGCTAGCGTCGTTAAAACTATTACACGCTTAACCGACAAAACGCCCATTTTTTATCAAGGCGATATTCGCGACAGCGCGCTACTGGACGATATTTTCGCTAAGCATTCCATTGATTCCGTCATCCACTTTGCCGGCTTGAAAGCCGTGGGGGAATCGGTGCGTGAACCGCTGAGTTACTATGACAATAATGTCTACGGTACACTTGTGTTGGTTGAGGCCATGAAGAAAGCAGGCGTAAAAAACCTGATTTTTAGTTCCTCAGCTACCGTCTATGGCGATCAACCACGTACCCCCTATCAGGAAAGTTTCCCAACGGGCCACCCAGCCAGCCCCTATGGCCGCAGCAAGCTGATGGTCGAGCAAATCCTGCAAGACTTACAGCATGCAGAACCGGAATGGAGTATTACGCTATTACGTTATTTCAACCCGGTTGGCGCACATCCATCGGGTGAAATGGGCGAAGATCCGCAGGGCGTGCCCAATAACCTGATGCCTTACATTGCTCAGGTTGCCGTCGGGCGTCGCGACTCACTGGCAATCTTCGGTAATGACTACCCTACCGCTGACGGCACTGGCGTGCGAGATTACATCCACGTTGTCGATCTGGCTGACGGTCATATCGCCGCAATGAACACCCTGCAAAATCGTGCTGGCGTGCATATTTATAATCTGGGTGCAGGCATAGGCTACAGTGTATTGCAGGTCGTCGAAGCCTTTAGTCAGGCCTGTGGCAAGCCGCTGGCTTACCATTTTGCCCCGCGTCGTCAGGGCGATCTGCCCGCTTATTGGGCAGATGCCGAGCGTGCAGCGAAAGACCTTAACTGGCGAGTCACACGCTCACTGCAAGAAATGGCGCAGGACACCTGGCGCTGGCAGTCCAACCACCCCAATGGGTTCGACGAAGCATAACGGCGTTTTTTCACGCCGAGTGACAAATTAAGGGAAGCGTAGCAGAGCTAATTTCTGCAACCTTCCCCTATTTGAAACTATCGGCCAATCCTCTCTATCTTCTCAGACCTCTACAGGAGCAAGTCATGTTGAATGAAAGTCTCACTTCGCTGGCGCCAGATGGTCAGCCGTTTCAATTAACAACCTTGCAGAATCAGGCGGGCATGCGCGTGCGCCTGATGGACTGGGGTGCAACCTGGCTTTCCTGTCAACTGCCGCTACCAGAAGGTGAGGTGCGAGAAGTCTTATTGGGCTGTGCATCGCCCGAGCAGTATCCGCAACAAAGCGCTTATCTCGGTGCATCAATTGGCCGCTATGCCAACCGCATAGCCAAAGCCACATTCAGTCGAGAAACCGAAACGTTCCATCTGGTTCCAAACCAGAACGAGCACCAGTTGCACGGTGGCCCGGAAGGCTTTCACGCCCGTCGCTGGCGAATAGCCAGTCAGGATGCCGCGCAGGTGACGTATCAGTTGCACTCGCCGGATGGCGATCAAGGATATCCAGGGCATCTCAACGTACAGGTGACCTACGCGCTGACCGAACATAATTCGCTGGAAATTTCGTATCAGGCGACCGTAGAGAAAGCCTGCCCCGTCTGTCTGACTAACCACGCCTATTTCAACCTTGACGGCGATCTGACTGACGTACGTAAACACCAATTGCAGCTGTTTGCTGACTATTATTTACCGGTCAATAGCTCGGGAATTCCCAACGCTGACCTGACACCAGTAAACACGACCGGAATGGATTTCCGCCAGCCAAAAACGCTCGAAGAGGATTTCCTGCGCGACAGCGATCAAATGGCCGTCGGCGGTTACGATCACGCTTACTTACTGCATCGCACCTGCGCTTCCAGCGAGAGCCCGGCAGCTAATCTCTGGTCATCCGATGGCCGCGTGCTGATGAGCGTCTTCACCAGCGCCCCCGCCTTGCAGCTCTACAGCGGCAACTTTCTGGCTGGAACGCCTTCGCGAGACGGTGGTCAGTATGAAAACTATGCTGGCGTCGCGCTGGAAAGCGAATTCCTGCCGGACAGCCCGAATCACCCAGACTGGCCGCAGCCCGACTGCTGGCTCAAACCGGGAAAAGTCTACCGTTCGGATACTACGTACCAGTTTCTCGTACAGTAACCGAACCGCAAAAGATAATTAACCCATTGATAACATTGGCAGATAGGGTTCTGCCAATTTACTACACGACTTTACAAAACTATGCCATTCCCCGCTTGCTCGCTTCCAGTTCAGACGCTTACACTGCTATGACATCCAAAAAGGGAATGCCATGTCCTCATCATCACGGTCTCCATTACTCATTCATCATCTGCGCCATAAAGGCAGGTGGGGATGGCTATTGGCGCTGTGCTGGCTTTTCCTGAATGCACAACTGGCTATCGCAGGTCACCAATGCGATATGACGCTCAGCCAGACATCCCCCGCTCTTCAGTATCAGGCACATCTGCAACAGGCTGACGTTCAGCCATTATCGTCTCACGCTCAGCATACGGCTGAAGCGTCTTACACTGCCGACCAGCAAACACCACTGTGCGAAAAGCACTGCATACCGGATAGCGTTAAGCAGGATAACGGTTCGCTGGCATTACTCGCACTGCCGGTCAGCGGTGAGCTGGTTTTAGCAGACAACCCTGTCACCCTTAATCAGGCATGCGATGCCTGGCTCTCTCCTCCCGCAGTTGGCCCGCCAACTGAGATCCGCTTCTGTCGATTCAGAGAATAACCCAAGCGATTGATAACCCCTGCGCCAGCGAGCGCAATACCTTGTTTATCAATTATTTTATTGGGATTATTTTTATGCGTATCACTTATCTGGCTCTGATTAGCGGCCTGCTTTTTTCTGTTTCTTCCGTTACCTTTTCCGCGTGGGCAAACGACCACCAGCATCACGCGATGATGGATACCACACCTCCTGCGGCCACTCCCGTTGTTTATCAGAGCACCGGGATGGTTAAACAGTGGAACGCCAATAGCGTGACGATCTCTCACGCCCCCATCGCCGACCTAAAATGGCCGGCTATGACGATGGCCTTCACGCTGCCATCAGAGGGAAAAATAGCGCCGTTACCCATCAACACGTCCGTTTCATTCAGCTTTATCCAGAACGACAGCGGCTACATTCTGACCGCGATTACACCACAGCAGCCTTAACCGGAGCACATCATGAACTTATCCAAACAGGATGCCGCGCGCGCGTGTCTGGCGATGTTGCTGTGGCTGCCTGCCGCCGTATTTGCGGCAGATCTGAGTCTTGAACAGGCCTTACAGGCGGCGGAACGTTATTCCGCCGATCTGTCCGCCAATCAACACCAGATTAATGCACTACAGAACATGGCCGACTCCGCCACGCAACTCCCCGATCCCAAATTGAAATTTGGCGTCGAGAATTTGCCATTAGGCGGTAACAACGGTAGCCGACTCACGCGTGAAGGCATGACGATGCAACGTATCGGCGTCATGCAAACCTACGTCAGCAGCCGTAAGCGTGATAGTAAGGCACAGGCTATTCGGGTCGAAGCCGACGCACTGCAAAGTAATAGCGAAAGTATCCGTGCTCGCCTGCAACGGGAAACGGCACAGGCGTGGCTGGATTTGGCACTCTCGCAAAAAGCATTGGCCGACGTCGTTGCACTGGTCAACGAAAGCCAACGGCAGATCGCGTCACAAAAAGCGAATGTGGCGGCTGGCGGTGAAACCAGTAGCGTGCTGGATGCTCGTCTGACACTAGCAACCATGCAGGACAAGCTGGCCGACGCGGAACGAGATACTCAGATCGCGCACGCTCGACTCGTGCAGTTGACCGGCATGACGGCCATTAACGTGCACGGAGAACTGCCCCGTTTTGAGCGACTGCCAGCGTCACCAGAAGTGTTGAGCAGCGCCATTCACCAGCACCCGGAAATGCAACAGGCACGGCGTGAAGCCGAACTGGCACAGGCTCGCTCCGCGCAGTCAGCCGTTGCTGCCATCCCTAATGTCGATGTTGAAGTCTATTACGCGAAACGTGGTGACGATTACGACGACATGGCGGGCATGATGGTGACGGTTGATTTGCCGCTGTTCACCTCCAAACGTCAGGACAAGGACTACGCCGCAGACGTCTCGCGCAGTATGGAGGCACGCGACAAAGTCTTACTCACCGAACGAGAACATCAGGCGCAGCTCGATACGCTGATTGCCCAATATCTCGCCGCACAGTCACGCTGGCAGCGTCAGAGTAACGACGTTCTCCCGCTACAACAGCAGCGCATCAAGCTGATTCAGGCTCAGTATCAATCCGGCAGCAGTAATCTCGCTGCAGTACTGGATGCCCGCCGGGCCCTGCTTGAAAGCCGGATCGCGGTTCAGGATACCGCCCGGGAGATGGCACAATATTGGGCTGCCATCCGCTATCTGACACCACAAGGAAGCCCTGCGCGATGAACAAAAACGTAACGAGAAAATCACTCATGTTTAGTCTGGTGACACTGGCTGTGATCAGTGCGGGCGGCGTGGGCTATCTGGTGGGTCAACAGCAAACATCGCACGCCCCCGTGGAAATTGAGACAGAACGTACCGCCCTCTACTGGTACGACCCAATGGTGCCGGATAAACGTTTCGACAAGCCGGGGAAATCCCCCTTTATGGATATGGAACTGGTGCCCCGCTACGCCGATGAAGTACAGGATGATGGCGGTATCACCGTCAGCGCCCGCCAGCAGCAAAACCTCGGCGTCCGCACCGCCCGCGCGGAAATACGCGAACTTGCCGACCGTAGCACGGGTTACGGCACCGTCGCGATCAATGAGCGCGGATTGCACACGCTGGTCGCGCCCAGCGGCGGCATTGTCGAAAAACTCACAGTTAATGCGCTGCAACAGCAGGTGAAGAAAGGCGAAACGCTGGCCACATTGTGGAACCCAACCTGGGCGGCGGCGCAGCGCGAATATTTGGCAGTGCGGCAGTTGGGCGACGATATCCTTAGCCAATCGGCCCGACAGCGGCTGTCGCTGCTCTTCATGCCGGAAACGGTGATTCGTCAGGTCGAGCGTAGCGGCAAGCCGCAGGATAGGATCGCCATTACTGCACCGGAAGATGGCTACGTGAACAAGCTCGAAGTACGGCAAGGCATGCAGTTAAGCCCTGCTCAGTCGTTATTTGAGCTTGCCAGCCTGAATCCAGTTTGGGTCGATGTCGATTATCCCGAGTCACAGGCGGCGCAGCTCACGATTGGCAGCGACATCAGCGCCGCCAGCACTGCCTGGCCGGGCAAAACCTTCCACGGCAAAATCAGCGAGCTGCTGCCCGTGCTGGATAGCACCACGCGCACGTTAAAAGCGCGTGTCGTACTCGACAACCCACAGCAGCAGCTAAAACCCGGCATGTACCTCACCGTACAGCTTTCTCACGCTCAGGCACAGCCGCGTCTGGCGATCCCACAGGAAGCACTATTGGTCAGTGGTAGCCAGAATCGGGTCTTGCTGAGCGACGGGAACGGTCATTTTACCCCGCGTAACGTCACTGTGGGTGCGTCGCTAGGCGACTGGGTCGAAATCATCGAGGGCTTAAAGGCGGGCGACAGCGTAGTCACCTCTGGCCAGTTCCTGATTGATTCCGAAGCCAGCCTGCGCAGCGCCTTACCGCAATTTGATGCAGAGACATCAGAAAACCCAGCAACGCCAGCTACCTCGGCTGGCTATCAAACACAGGGCGTCATCAGGGCAATCAACGGCAATCAGGTTACCATTGAGCACGAAGCCGTTCCGGCGCTCAACTGGTCACCAATGACGATGGACTTCACGCTGCCACCATCAGGGCTGCCTCAGGGCGTAGGGCTCGGCAGCACCGTGCGTTTCCAGTTCAGCATGGACGACAGCGGGATACACGTTCTGCATTTTTCCGCTACTGACGATCCGCATGCCGGACACGGAGGCCATCCATGATTGCCTACGTAATTCGCTGGTCGCTCAACAATCGCCTGCTGGTTTTGCTGGCGGCGCTATTCATGGCGGCGTGGGGGCTGCTTTCCCTGCAAAAAACGCCGCTGGATGCTCTTCCCGATCTGTCTGACGTGCAGGTCATCATTCGCGTCAGCTATCCGGGGAAAGCGCCACAGGTGGTGGAAAATCAGGTGACCTATCCGCTCACCACCACCATGCTTTCCGTGCCGGGCGCCAAGACAGTCCGGGGCTTTTCCATGTTCGGCGATGCCTACGTCTACGTGCTGTTTGAGGACGGAACCGATCCTTACTGGGCGCGCTCCCGCGTGCTGGAGTACCTCAGTCAGGTGCAATCCAGCCTGCCCGCCGAGGCCAAAACCTCGCTGGGGCCGGATGCCACTGGCGTAGGCTGGATCTACGAATACGCGCTGGTCGATCGCAGCGGCAAATACAGCCTGGCTGACCTGCGCGGGTTTCAGGATTGGCTGCTGAAATATGAGCTGAAAACGGTGCCTGATGTGGCAGAAGTCGCCAGTGTGGGCGGTATGGTCAAGCAGTATCAGATCATCGTCGATCCAGAACGGATGCGGACGCAGGGCATCACCCACCAGCAGATCGTGAGTGCCGTGCAGGCAGCCAATCAGGAAAATGGCGGCTCCGTGCTTGAGCTGGGTGAGGCGGAGTATATGGTACGCACCACTGGCTACCTGAAAACCGCGCAAGACTTTAACCACGTGGTGATTACCACCCGCAACGGCATTCCTGTGCTGTTACAGGACGTGGCTACGCTCAGAGAAGGGCCGGAGATGCGGCGCGGCATCGCCGAACTGAATGGCGAAGGTGAAGTGGCGGGCGGCATTATCGTCCTGCGCTATGGTAAAAATGCGCTGAATACGCTGCATGCCGTCAAAGCACGCTTACAGGAGATACAAAAAAGCCTGCCAGCGGGCGTTGAGATCGTCCCAACCTACGATCGCTCGCAGTTGATAGAACACGCTATCGACACGCTCAGCTTTAAGCTGTTGGAAGAGTTTGCCGTTGTCGCCGTCATCTGCGCCCTGTTTTTGTTCCACTTCCGCTCGGCGCTGGTGGCGATTATCAGCCTGCCGCTGGGGATACTGGGGGCGTTTATCATCATGCGCTATCAGGGCGTGAACGCGAATATCATGTCACTGGGCGGAATCGCGATTGCTATCGGTGCCATGGTGGATGCCGCGATTGTGATGATAGAAAATATGCATAAAGTCATTGAGCAGTGGCGGCATGAAAACCCCGGCAAGCAGCCGCAAAATAACGAGTGGTGGCAGTTAGCGGAACGGGCGGCGGTGGAAGTCGGTCCCGCGCTGTTTTGCAGCCTGCTGATCATTACGCTGTCGTTTGTACCGGTGTTCTCACTGGAGGCGCAAGAAGGCCGCATGTTTTCACCGCTGGCTTTTACCAAAACCTATGCCATGGCCGTTGCCGCCGGATTAGGGATTACGCTGGTTCCGGTATTAATGGGATATTTCGTGCGCGGTAAGATACCGGACGAGCAGGCAAATCCGATTAACCGTTGGCTGATTGCACTCTATCACCCGGTGCTGCAAAAAGTGCTGAGCTATCCGAAGATCACGCTACTGGTCTCCGGCCTGCTGTTGCTGCTCACGCTCTTTCCGCTCAGCCGTCTGGGAAGCGAATTCATGCCGCCGCTGGATGAAGGCGATCTGCTGTATATGCCTTCTACCCTGCCCGGCATCTCCGCGCGTGAAGCGGGTCGCCTGCTGCAACAAACGGATCGGTTGATTAAAACCGTGCCCGAAGTTGAATCGGTTTTCGGTAAAGCAGGTCGGGCCGAAACGGCAACCGACCCCGCTCCGCTCACCATGCTGGAAAGTACGATTCGGCTGAAACCGCGCAACCAGTGGCGTGAGGGCATGACCATGGACAAGCTGGTGGCCGAGTTGGATCGCACCGTCAGCCTGCCGGGCATCGCCAACGTGTGGGTGCCACCGATTCGCAACCGGCTGGACATGCTGGCTACCGGTATCAAAAGCCCGGTGGGCATCAAGGTCAACGGCAATAATCTGGCAGATATTGAGCGTACCGCCGAGCAAATCGAGCAGGTGGTAAAACAGGTGCCGGGCGTGACCTCTGCGCTGGCGGAGCGGTTAGCAGGCGGGCGCTATATCGATATTGATATCGACCGCCCGCGCGCCGCGCGCTACGGCGTGTCTGTTGAGGAGCTTCAGTCGGTGGTCGCAACGCTCATCGGCGGGCAGAATATCGGCGAAACCATTGAAGGTCGTCAGCGTTACCCCATCAATATCCGCTACCCGCGTGAATTACGTGATTCACTACAAAAATTGCGTGACCTGCCCATCGTGACGGCAAACGGCAGCAGAGTGACACTGGCAGAGCTGGCTGATATTCGCGTCAGTGAAGGGCCCCCCATGCTGAAAAGCGAGAACAGTCGTCTGTCCGACTGGATTTATGTCGATCTGCGCGGCCGTGACCTGAAATCCGCCGTTGAAGATATGCAGCAGGCCGTCGCCCAGCAGGTCACGCTGCCGGAAGGGGTGTCGCTGAGCTGGTCCGGTCAGTTTGAGTATCTGGAACGCGCGACAGAAAAAATGAAAGTCGTTGTTCCCTTTACGCTGCTGATCATTTTTGTGCTGTTGTATGTCACCTTCAACCGCATCAAAGATGCGTTGCTGATTATGGCAACGCTGCCCTTCGCGCTGATTGGTGGCGTCTGGCTGCTCTATATCCTTGGCTATAATCTTTCTGTAGCTGGTGCCGTAGGCTTTATTGCACTGGCGGGTGTCTCGGCGGAATTTGGCGTCATCATGCTGCTCTACCTCAATCATGCGGTGGAAAAACACCGCGTGGCCGGTCAGGCGCTGTCGCGCCAGCAGTTAATGGATGCTATCCACGAAGGGGCTGTTCTGCGGGTACGGCCAAAAATGATGACCGTAGCAACGATTATGGCAGGCCTGCTGCCCATTATGTGGGGCGGAGGCAGCGGTTCCGAAATCATGCAGCGGATCGCCGCGCCGATGATAGGCGGCATGGTAAGCGCTCCTCTGCTGTCAATGCTGGTGATCCCTGCGGTTTATCTGTTATTGCACAAGGGGGAAACCGGTTTGCTGAAACGGTAAAGCCAGAGCGTGATTTTACGCAAATAACCTGCGGATAAATCACGCTTGCCATCGACTATCGATTGCCGATAACCGTTCTCCGCCCCTATAATGAAATCAGTTATCACAGAAATCTTAGGATAGGAAGGAGTTTAGCTATGGCTGTAACTAAGCTGGTACTGGTAAGACACGGTGAGAGCCAGTGGAACAATGAAAACCGCTTCACAGGCTGGTACGATGTCGATCTGTCCGACAAAGGCCGTTCAGAAGCCAAAGCCGCAGGTCAGCTGCTGAAAGACGAAGGTTTTGCCTTTGATTTCGCGTATACCTCCGTGCTGAAACGTGCCATTCACACACTGTGGAACGTACTGGACGAGCTGGATCAAGCCTGGTTGCCAGTGGAAAAATCCTGGAAACTGAATGAGCGCCACTACGGTGCGCTGCAGGGTCTGAACAAAGCCGAAACCGCTGAAAAATACGGTGACGAGCAGGTTAAACAATGGCGCCGTGGTTTTGCGATTACGCCACCAGAGTTGACGCGTGATGACGAACGTTTCCCAGGCCACGACCCACGTTACGCATCTCTGAGCGACAAAGAGCTGCCACTGACTGAAAGCCTGGCGCTGACCATCGAACGTGTTGTGCCTTACTGGAATGAAACCATCCTGCCACGCATTAAGAGCGGCGAGCGCGTCATCATCGCGGCTCACGGTAACTCACTGCGTGCACTGGTGAAATACCTGGACAACATGGGCGAAGACGAAATTCTGGAACTGAATATCCCAACTGGCGTGCCGTTGGTATATGAGTTCGACGAGAACTTCAAACCAATTAAACGTTACTACCTGGGCAATGCAGACGAAATCGCTGCAAAAGCGGCCGCAGTAGCGAATCAGGGTAAAGCGAAGTAATTTAGCCCCGAATGAGAAAAGCCCGGTCATTACTGGAACTCTTCAGTAATGACCGGGTAAAAAAGACAGACATAGCGTTATACCATATACTTTCGACAGAATACCCTTCTCGACGCGAACACAGCTTTAACGTGTAACGTATCGCTCACCTTAGCCCGTATCGAACAATACCTTCCCGAAACTGTACCGATAAAAAACAAGATAAAACGCATCAGCCACCTGCAGAGTAAATACCTTTCTGCACCGCAGATATATCCACTATTTTTCATACTATTACAGCATTACTGACCCGCACCGTTGATGGTATGTAATTGCTGTTAGCTGGAGTGGTTTATCCCCGCATGTGCGGGGAACACTAGGAATTGCCGTATTCATTTATATCGATTCCCGGTTTATCCCCGCGTGTGCGGGGAACACTAAGAGCGTTGGACTCCGAAAATTTGAAAAGACGGTTTATCCCCGCGTGTGCGGGGAACACAAGCTCCAATCTGACGCGCATTGCTTGAAGAGCGGTTTATCCCCGCGTGTGCGGGGAACACGTGGTTAATCAGCGGCGTTGCAGACCCCTTGCCGGTTTATCCCCGCGTGTGCGGGGAACACTGTTGCAACTTCGTTAAGCGCTTCTTGCGAGCCGGTTTATCCCCGCGTGTGCGGGGAACACCAGTTTGCCGTTTAGCAAGTTGTCCCATTCTGCGGTTTATCCCCGCGTGTGCGGGGAACACGCGCTTGACTTGTCGCCGAATTTGGCCTGTGCCGGTTTATCCCCGCGTGTGCGGGGAACACTCTTATTAAAACTTGGTTATAAACAAATTCGCCGGTTTATCCCCGCGTGTGCGGGGAACACTCTAAATATAGAGATTTGTTTTATAACATTTTTTCCAGAATAAAGAATCCTACCGATTTTTCCACACCGGTACATATCTATAACTCATTGATTATCAATAGATAAAAAAAGACAAACCGCGTTCCGCTCTATTCTACCAAATTACGATAATTTTCTTTTAGAATTCAATAGGCTAACACGGTGAAAGCACGCGGTGTGCTTCTATATCTGACAGGTGTTGAGAATATCCTGAGACACTCCCACTGGTTTTAAAACGAATAACGCTGGACGTTGTTGTTACCAATCTGGTCAGAACCTAACAAATAAAGTAGGGTTCTAATTTATTGCGCCAGATTTGTGAGAATTCCTCAATGCCTGTACCGGATTTTTATGGCGAGCTTCCTGCTCGCCATTCAAGTGTTATTTACTGCGGCGTTCGCGTACGGCAGACGCTAACTGACGCAGCAGGGATTCCGTATCTTCCCAGCCAATACACGCATCGGTCACGCTGCGGCCATAAACCAGCGGTTCACCACTTTCCAGACTCTGGTTACCTTCAACCAGATGGCTTTCCACCATCACGCCCATAATCGCTTTGTCGCCCTGAGCGATCTGCCCACTGACGTCAGTACAGACATCCATCTGCTTTTTAAACTGCTTGCTGCTGTTAGCATGGCTGAAATCGATCATGACCTGCGGTGTCAGACCCGCTTTTTCCAGACCAATTTTTACGTCTTTCACGTGCTCAGCGCTGTAGTTTGGCGTTTTTCCGCCGCGCAAAATGATGTGGCAATCGTTGTTACCGCTGGTGTTCACGATAGCCGAATGACCCCATTTGGTCACAGACAAGAAGCAGTGCGGTGCGCTGGCGGCGTTAATCGCGTCAATCGCAACCTTGATGGTACCGTCGGTGCCATTTTTAAAACCAACAGGACATGACAGGCCAGAGGCCAGTTCACGGTGTACCTGAGATTCTGTTGTACGGGCCCCGATTGCGCCCCAGCTCATCAAATCCGCCAGGTATTGCGGGGTGATCATATCCAGGAATTCACCCGCAGCCGGCAAACCGGTATCGTTAATTTCCAGCAACAGCTGGCGCGCAATGCGCAAGCCGTCATTGATCTGGAAGCTGTTGTCCATGTGCGGATCGTTGATTAGCCCTTTCCAGCCAATTGTGGTGCGAGGTTTTTCAAAATAAACCCGCATCACGACTTCCAGATCGGCGCTCAGCTCATCACGCAGCGTTAGCAGACGCGCAGCGTACTCTTTTGCCGCTTTTGTGTCGTGAATCGAGCAAGGACCAATCACCACCAGCAAGCGATCATCATTGCCGTTAAGTATTTTATGGATGGCAGTACGTGCGAACGATACCGTTTCCGCTGCCTTCTCCGTGGCTGGAAACTTTTCTAACAAAGCAACCGGCGGCAAAAGTTCATTAATCTCTTTAATTCTTAAATCATCATTTTGGTAATTCATAAATAAATCCATCGGTTCCGAAACGGTATGTTAACCCCATCCAATACGCGCCATCCCGCCCGTGCAGGTAGTCTGAGAAACGGGATGTTTCATATTGAAGATTGATTATTATATGTCAAGCTGGTGTTATCAGGACGCTGAAATCAACGGGATTTACGCGATCAAATGCTCTCAGATGCCCTATCCGTCCTATTTTCACCAGAAAATACCTCAACCGACAGTTCGGTGAAACGCAGGATAGGTTTTCTCTACGGGTTTCAGTAAAGTGGAATAAAACCGCAACTCAGGGTGATCTATGGCACATAACCACAGCCACACGGAATCAGGTAACAGTAAACGTCTGCTGGCCGCATTTATCATTACCGCCACGTTTATGGTGGCAGAAGTCATTGGTGGCCTGCTATCCGGCTCCCTCGCTCTGCTTGCGGATGCAGGTCATATGCTGACAGACGCCGCCGCGCTGTTTGTCGCACTTGTCGCCGTGCGTTTCGCACAACGTAAACCCAATGCGCGCCATACCTTCGGCTATTTACGGCTCACGACCCTCGCTGCGTTTGTAAACGCGCTAACGCTAATACTGATTACCGCGTTCATCTTCTGGGAAGCTATCCAACGTTTCTATGAGCCTCAGCCTGTTGCAGGCATCCCCATGTTGCTTGTCGCCGTTGCCGGATTGCTGGCAAACATCGTGGCGTTTTGGCTGTTACACCACGGCAACGAAGGGAAAAACATTAACGTCCGTGCGGCAGCCCTGCACGTGTTGGGCGATCTGCTCGGTTCTGTCGGCGCGATTGTCGCAGCCGTTATTATCCTTTATACCAACTGGACGCCTATCGATCCGATTCTCTCTGTTTTGGTGTCATGTCTGGTGCTGCGCAGTGCCTGGGCGTTATTGAAAGAGAGCATTCACGAACTGTTGGAAGGCACTCCCACCCAACTTAGCGTTGAGGTTTTGCAGAAAGATCTGACGCTGAATATTCCCGAAGTCAGAAATATCCATCATGTTCATTTATGGCAGGTTGGCGAAAAACCGATGATGACGCTGCATGCGCAGGTGGTTCCCCCGCACGATCACGATGCGTTATTAAGACGTATTCAGGAATATTTACTGAAAAACTACCAGATTGGACATGCGACGGTGCAGATGGAATATCAACGCTGTGATGATGACCACTGCGATTTCCACCATCAGGAAAGCCATCATTCGGCTATTCATTATGGTGAAAAGTATGAGGCAGAAGGCCACCACCACAAGCATTAAGGTTGGATTACGCGCCTTGTGAAACCGTACTGACGCGGTTTTCCTGTGCGCTCTTAATCCATAGCCAGGAACCATTCAGGGCGATCAGCGTCAGGATCGCGTACTCCACCGCCATCGCGTAGACGCCCTGATAAGCAAAAATCACCACGCTTATCACATCAATCACTACCCACAGCAGCCAGTTTTCGACGTATTTACGCGTCATCAGGATCATCGCTACGATCGATAGTACCATCATGGTGGAATCCCAGAACGGGAACGCATCCGGCTGAAGGGTCGGCATTTGTACTTCCAGCCCTAGTCCCTGCATACCAGAAACAGCAATGCGCGTCAGCACAGCGAATACCGCATCAATGTAGAACGTCATCAAACCAATCGTGACAATACAGGCCACCGACCAGCCAATCAGCTTCTGCATCGGCAGCCAGCGGATGCGTAGCTCCACTTCCTGCGAATCCGTCTTGCGCGTCCAGGCATACCAACCATAAATATTGGCGGCAAAGAAGAAGATTTGCAGCAACAGGCTGGCGTAAAGCTGAATCTGAAAAAAGATCACGGCAAACAGCGTGACGTTAATCAACCCAAACAGGTAGTTGATGGTTTTTTCCTGACTCGCGAACCAAATACACAACAGGCCAAACAGCGTACCAATCGCCTCAATCCAGGAAAGATCGTATCCCCCTTCCCCCAAAGGAATATGAATTAAAATATTACTGGTACTAAAAAAATCCATCTCACCACCCTGTCTCAATTATTGTAAGAAATGTCTATCAAGATGCTCTGATTCGCCGTCAGGCATTTCCTTTCACACGCAATTTTAGTGAAGCCGCAAAATCCAGCATGCGATTCAGCGGGATTAATGCGCCTTCTCGCAGGGCGGCATCAACATGAATCTCATGGGCATTGCCGCCTTGTTCCAGGCCGTTAGCAATCGCTTCCAGCCCATTCATCGCCATCCACGGGCAGTGGGCGCAGCTGCGGCAGGTTGCCCCTTCACCCGCTGTCGGCGCTTCCAGCAACGTTTTCTCCGGGCAAGCCTGCTGCATCTTGTAGAAAATGCCGCGGTCAGTCGCCACAATCAGTTCGCGCTGCGGTAGCGTTTTCGCCGCCTGAATCAGCTGGCTGGTCGACCCAACGGCGTCAGCCATCTCTACCACGCTCTGCGGCGATTCTGGATGGACCAAAATGGCCGCATTCGGGTACAGAATCTTCATGCGCTTCAGCGCCTGCGTTTTAAATTCGTCATGCACAATGCACGCGCCCTGCCAACACAGTACATCCGCCCCTGTCTGCTTTTGGACATAGCTTCCCAGATGACGATCCGGTGCCCAGATAATTTTTTCTCCCAGGCTATCCAGATGCTCGATCAACTCCACTGCGATACTGGACGTGACCACCCAATCGGCACGCGCTTTTACCGCCGCAGAAGTATTGGCATAAACGACGACGGTTCGATCTGGGTGTGCATCGCAAAAACGGCTGAATTCCTCGACGGGACAGCCGAGATCGAGCGAGCATTCGGCTTCCAAGGTAGGCATCAGAATTGTCTTTTCTGGATTGAGTATCTTGGCAGTTTCCCCCATGAAGCGGACACCTGCCACCAGTAGCGTCGATGCCGAGTGGGTGCTACCGAATCGCGCCATTTCCAGCGAGTCCGCCACGCAACCGCCGGTTTCTTCTGCCAACGCCTGAATTTCAGGATCGGTATAGTAGTGCGCGACCATGACGGCGTTTCTTTCCCGCAGCAGTGTTTTTATCCTGCTACGATAGTGCTGTTTCGCCTCAGCCGATAATGGCTTCGGCTTCGGCGGAAACGGATAAATGGTCTCATTGCTATCAAAAAGGGTGCTCATTATGAATTTCCACGATGACAACTCGGGTTGTAACACCGGATACTGATTCATCACCAGCATCAGCGTTTTTTATCCTAAACAAAATACCGAAAAGCATGCCTAAAGTCGCGGTGTTTTTTCCAAAAAACCGGTCATTTTGTTTAATATGCTTAAAACACCGATATGAAATGCGTGAGTGGTATGACTCATAGAAAAAGAGACAAGGAGAGAAATGGCATGGCCAGCCTCTATATCAGAATATATCGCGATACCCTGACCGTCAGAAATGTGGACACGCAACAAGAAGCGACGGAGAAACCAGAAACACCTTTTACCACCACACGCTTGCTGCTTGGGCAGATGATTCCGGCGATGAAGCTATTGGATCGACTCACGCGCAAAGTGGCAGCCAAACGGCTGGTTGGCCTGTTTTCCTCGCACAATGTCATCGTTCATGCAATGGAGATGAATGAAGGCGGGCACAGCCAGGTCGAATTTGCCAGCTACATCGAGCTAGCCAAAAGCATTAGCCCGCAGGGGAAGCATATTTATGTCTGTAGTAAGAATGTGCCGCTTACCGACCAGGAAGTCATACAAATTTTTAGCGGCGACATGCCATCGATCGTCAGCCGCTAATCAGACATGACTTTTAGGCGAAGAGGCGATGCCAGTAGAGAGAGACAGGAATAACCAGCACCAACGCAGGCAGGAAGTTAACCACCGCAAATGATTTGATCTGCGCGATCCTCAGCCCTACCGCAATCATGATAATACCGCCACAGGCAGAAAAATCCCCCATCGTGATGTCGGTCATAAAGGGCATAATTAATTTGGCGGAGAAAAACAACAGCGTCTGGACAATCATCTGCGGTATCGCAATCGACATCACGGCAATGCCAAGCGTGATGGAAAAAATTAGCGCGGTGAAAATATCCAAAGCAGATTTGATGATCAGCAGCTGATAATCACCAGTTAGTCCTTCCGTCAACGCGCCGACCACGCCGGTTCCGCTGGCACAAAACAGGACGATTAACGCGGTAAAGTTCTGGGTGTAGACATCCTGCGGTAAGCGATGCCCTTGCCCTTGTGCAGGCAGAACGCGGTTTAGCCCTCTCTGAATCATCGTGCCAGCCCACTGTACGCCAGACTCCATGCGGAGCAGCTCGCCTAACGCAACACCAATCACGATAGCCAGCGCCACCGCAGGCAGTTGCTGGACTTTAACGACCAGCGTGATACCCATTGCAATCGACACCATCGCAAACGCTGGCGGAAGGCCATCCTGCAAACGTTGGGGGATAAAGCGACGCAAAGTAATACCTAAGCCACTACCAATCAAGATAGCAGCACCATTAATCAACGGACCAATCATATATCTTCCTAAACAGGGCTACAGGCGCGTCCCTGTGACAGTGACTCCATTCCCGCTCGATAGGATGAGAAAACAGTTCCTGACGGGTTATATAGTCCATAGAGAGGGGAAAAAACCTAATATACCGCAAAGTCTTAACGAGTAGGGAATGATGATGGGTTTTATCTCACCGACGGACGTAGCATGTGCGATATATGATTTAAAATGAGTTTGTTCGAAAAAGGAGATTTACTACTTGGAGTGGTGGGTCGTGCAGGATGACTCGGCCTCTGGCCTCGCCCCTTCGGGGTCAACGCTCACGCGTTGCTGTCTCGCTTCGCTCGGCTCGAACCTGCGACCAATTGATTAAAAGTCATGATATACATTATGTGGATGAAGAGAGAAGCAATGATTGTGTAATGAGGAATTAAACTACTAAGAGATGGTGGGTCGTGCAGGATGACTCGGCCTCTGGTCTCGCCCCTTCGAGGTCAACGCTCACGCGTTGCTGTCTCACTTCGCTCGGCTCGAACCTGCAACCAATTGATTAAAAGTCACGATACACATTATGTGGATGAAGAGAGAAGCAATGATTGTGTAATGAGGAATTAAACTACTAAGGAATGGTGGGTCGTGCAGGATTCGAACCTGCGACCAATTGATTAAAAGTCAACTGCTCTACCGACTGAGCTAACGACCCGCAATGCGGAACTGCTTGATACTTATTAACTTAACACTGCTCTTGAAATTGGTGGGTCGTGCAGGATTACTCGTCCTACGGACTCGCCCTTCGAGCCAACGCCTTCGAGTTGTTCAAAATCGATACTGCCGATTTTGTCGAACCTTTCGGTTCTCATCCTTCACGATTCAAAATCAATTATCACACTTGAAATTGGTGGGTCGTGCAGGATTCGAACCTGCGACCAATTGATTAAAAGTCAACTGCTCTACCGACTGAGCTAACGACCCAATTTCATGCTGCTTTAGCGTTTCGCTGTTTGCCTTGGCAACGGCGGCACATATTACTGATTTAAATTTTCAGCGCAACCTATTTTCTTAAAAAACTGTTTGATTGCTTACTCTTAAGACGTTTAGGCACAAAAATCGCTCATGCTGCGCAATTTTCGTGCCAATTAATACGGTATTACGATCCCGCTAAACGCTTTTGCGCCTGCTTTGCACTTTCTGTATTGGGGTACATTTTTACAACTTGCTGGTAAACGGCCTTGGCTTTGTCAGCCTGACCTTTTTCCTGCATGATCACCCCAACCTTCAGCAATGCCTCGGAGCTTTTTGGTGATTTGGGATAATTTTTAACAACGTTGGCGAAATAGTACGCCGCATCGTCCTTTTTCCCCTTGTTGTAATTCAACTGACCGAGCCAATAGTTCGCATTAGGCTGATAGGTTGAATCAGGGTACTTCTTGACGAATGACTGAAATGCGCTAATCGCCTGATCGTACTGTTTTTTCTCCAGCACAAGCGCGACTGCGGCATTGTAATCCGTATTCGCATCCCCCGTACTGGCCGGTGCCGCCGTGTTGGCTGCACCGGTATCAGTACCCGCAGCAGCGGCAGGTGTGCCGTCTGTCGTCGGTGTAGAAGAGGATTGCGAACTTAATCCATCAATCTGCTGATAGATTTGCTTCTGCCGTTCAACAACCTGATTCAACTGATACTGACTTTCCTGAATCTGCCCACGGAGACTGTCAATATCACGCTGATTATCAGAGATCTGCTGCTGAAGTTGGGTTAAAAGCTGACTGTGAGCGTTAGAAATACGCTCCAATTGAGTGACACGGTCTTCGACCGAGCCTGAGCCGACATTACTGATTGGCGCTTGGGCAGTAGCGGCCCAAGGGACCGCTACGCCAACCAGTAACGACAGACCCAACAGGTGACGTCTGAAGTTACTGCTCATGCGATTCTCTTAATATACCAGAACGGCACGACGGTTTTTGGCATACGCCGCTTCGTCATGACCGAGAACAGCTGGTTTCTCTTTACCGTAAGAAACGATAGAGATCTGATCGGAAGAAACGCCTTTACCCTGCAGGTACATTTGTACCGCGTTGGCACGACGCTCACCCAGAGCGATGTTGTATTCTGGCGTACCGCGTTCATCCGCGTGACCTTCGATAGTCACTTTGTAAGACGGGTTGCTACGCAGGAATGCAGCGTGTGCGTCCAGCATCTGAGCGAATTCAGAGCTCACATCGTACTTGTCCAGACCGAAGTAAACGATGTTGTTGCGCTGTAATTCTTGCATCTGCAAACGCGCTTGCTCAGAAGAAGACATGTTGCCGCCATCCATCATGCCGTTGTTACCAGCACCCATGGAAGATTGGTCATTGTCCGCGTTCTTGTTGGAGCTACAAGCGGCCACTGCCAGTACCGGCAGAGCCAACATCAGGCCTTTCAGCACTTTATTGAATTGCATTTCTTATGTCCTTTGACGAGTTTATTGTACATATCTGTACTTATAGATACGGCGACCAGGCAGGGAATTTAACCTGTCCATCAGTAGCCGGAAGACGCGCTTTGAAACGCCCATCTGTCGAAACCAGTTGTAGCACTGACCCCAGTCCTTGTTTGGAGCTGTAGATCACCATCGTGCCATTCGGTGCGATACTTGGCGTTTCGTCCAGGAACGTGTCCGTTAATACTTGTACGGCACCCGTTACCAGATCCAGTTTGGAAATATGCTGAGCTCCACCATTAGAGCCAACCGTTACCAAAAACTTCCCGTCGGCGCTCACATCAGCATCCTGATTCTGGGAGCCTTCCCAGGTCAAACGCTGCGGTGCTCCGCCGTTAACATTGACTTTATAAACCTGAGGACGGCCAGCCTGATCTGAAGTATAGGCCAAGGTCTGGCTGTCAGGGAACCACGTTGGCTCCGTATTATTGCTACGGCCATCCGTCACCTGGCTGATTTGACCCGATCCCAGATTCATGACATACAGGTTCAGGCTACCGCTCTTGGAGAGCGCGAATGCCAGTTTGCTGCCATCAGGAGAGAAAGAAGGCGCGCCGTTGTGACGTGGGAAAGATGCAACCTGACGGATCGCACCATTTGCCAGCGTCTGGATAACCAGCGCAGAACGACCACTTTCAAATGTTACATAAGCGAGTTTACTACCGTCTGCCGACCAAGCCGGAGACATCAGCGGCTGTGGTGAACGGTGAACCACAAATTGGTTGTAACCATCATAGTCTGCAACGCGCAGTTCATAAGGGAACTGGCCGCCGTTGGTCTGAACAACGTAAGCGATACGGGTACGGAATGCACCTTTGATACCGCTCAGTTTCTCAAACACTTCATCGCTGGCCGTGTGTGCAGCATAGCGCAGCCATTGCTTAGTGACTTTGAACTGATTCTGAGCCAGAACGTTACCTGGGTTACCTGAGGTATCGACGAGCTGGTAAGAAACCAGATAGCTGCCATCGGCACTCGGTTGAACCTGACCAACCACAACCGCATCAATACCCAGCGCCGTCCATGCAGCAGGCGTGACCTCAGATGCCGTCGCAGGCTGCTGTGGCATGCGGTTTGCGTCGATCGGGTTGAATTTGCCGCTGTTGCGTAAATCAGCACCCACAATGCCGCCTACGTCTTCAGGCGCAGCGCCAGGCCCCGCCCATTTGAACGGAACCACACCGATAGGACGCGCAGAGTCTACCCCTTGGGTAATCTCTATGCGTACTTCCGCGTGCAGCGCCGCTGCCCACAGCATTAAAAAGCTTACTGCAACTTTCAGTACTTGCTTCATCTCATCTCCCTTATCCAGACTCGAAGTCTACGATAAATTAGCAGAATTTTAACAAAAACAAACCAATGTCAACAAAACAACATAACCTGGTTTATTTACCATCGTAATAATCTTAAATCTATTGGGTAAACAGCCCGGTTACTGCGGTTTAAAGTCTATCGGCGCGTTTTTGAAAGCCTCATAAACCTCTGTGCTCGGTGGCTTCGGTATTCTGGCCTGTTTGGCAGCCGCAATAGCCGCCTGGCACAATGCCGGATCGCCGCCTTCAGCAGTGACATCAATCAGTAAGCCATCTGGTGCCAGTTTAATCCGTAATGTACAGGTGCGTCCTTTATAGAGCTGCCAATCATAAAACTTACTCTGAATGGCTGAACGCACCTGACCACCATAGCTATCCAGCGCTGCACCTGATGCACCGCTCTTCTTATTGTTGCCTGTGCCCGCAGGCGCCCCGCCGCCAGACTTCGGCGCATTTTTCGATGAAGCCAGGCCGCCCAGCAAGTCGTCAACGGCGCTTTCCTGCTTAGCCGCTTCTGCTGCTGCTTTCTTTTTCTCATCAGCCGCTTTCTTAGCTGCAGCGGCTGCTTCTGCTTTTTTCGCTGCTTCAGCATCAGCTTTTTGCTTAGCCGCCTCGGCTGCTGCTTTTTGTTTAGCTTGTTCAGCCTCTGCGGCTGCCTTGGCTGCTTCGGCTTTCGCGGTTTCTGCTGCCTTCTGCTTAGCCGCTTCCGCAGCTTTTTCCTTGGCTTCTTCTTCCGCCTGCTTCTTAGCAGCAGCGGCCGCGGCAGCCTGTTTCTTCGCTTCGTCTTCCGCTTTCTTCTTAGCGTCTGCCGCCGCTTTCGCCTGTTGTTCGGCTTCAGCCTTCGCTTTGGCTGCCGCCGCTTCGGCTTGTTTCTGCTGTTCTTTTGCCTGCTGAGCCGCAGCTTCAGCCTGCTTACGCTGTTCTGCTTGTTCCTGAGCCTGCTTTTTCGCCTCTTCCTGCGCTTGCAGACGCTCTTTTTCCAGCTCTTTCAGCCGCTGCTGTTCAGCCGCTTGCTTCTGTTGAAGCTCTTCGGCCTGCCGTTCAGCCTGCTTTTGACGCTGCTGCTCAGAACGTTTTGCATCAGTCTGCTGCTGCTGTTGGCGGTTATATTGCTCCACCACTGCGCTCGGATCGACCATGACGGCATCAATTGACGAGCCTCCGCCGCCCCCGCTGGCATCCATCGTTTGTGTCGACGAACTCCAGAGCAGCAAAGCAATCAGTATGATGTGCAAAACAGCCGAGATAATAACGGCGCGTTTCAGCTTATCGTTTTGTTCGTTTGCCTTTAGCACAAGCGATTCCCAAAAACAGTGTTGCCAGAAATAGGCTTAACGATCATTACCGTGATGCGCTCATTTAAATCGGTTGTGTCATCAAACCAACGGATTTCACGCCAGCCTGATGCAATAAATTCAACGCTTTAATGATCTCATCATAAGGAACATCCTTCGCGCCACCAATCAAAAAGACGGTCTTGGGATTGGTTGACAACCGTGATTGCGCTTCAGCAACCACTTGTTCTGCTGGAAGTTGTTCCATACGGTTTTGTTCAACAACCAGACTATATTGTCCTATGCCTGAAACCTCTACGATCACGGGCGGATTATCATTGCTGGAGACCGTTTTTGAGTCGGTCGCGTCCGGCAGATCCACCTCAACGCTCTGCGTAATAATGGGGGCTGTCGCCATAAAAATCAGCAACAGCACCAACAGCACGTCCAGTAACGGAACAATGTTGATCTCGGATTTCAGTTCACGACGACCTCTGCGTACTCGTGCCATGATCCCCCCTGATTACTTGCTGTTGTCGCTGGAGAACGCCTGACGGTGCAGGATAGCGATGAACTCTTCCATAAAGTTGTCGTAGTTCTGCTCCAGTTTGCTCACCCGCAGGTTAAGGCGGTTATACGCCATGACCGCAGGAATTGCCGCAAATAGGCCGATTGCCGTGGCAATCAACGCTTCGGCAATACCAGGGGCAACCATCTGTAAGGTTGCCTGCTTCACGGCGCCCAGCGCGATGAAGGCATGCATAATCCCCCAAACGGTACCGAACAGACCAATATACGGACTGATAGAACCAACAGTGCCTAGGAAAGGAATGTGCGTTTCCAGCGTTTCCAATTCACGATTCATTGAAATACGCATTGCACGTGACGCCCCTTCCACCACCGCTTCCGGCGCATGGCTGTTAGCACGATGCAGCCGTGCAAATTCTTTGAAACCTGAATGGAAGATTTGTTCAGTGCCCGTCAGGCTATCCCGACGGCCTTGGCTTTCCTGATAGAGGCGCGACAGTTCAATGCCCGACCAAAATTTGTCCTCGAACGCCTCAGCCTCACGCGTCGCCGAATTCAGAATGCGGGTACGTTGAATAATGATCGCCCAGGAAGCGATAGAAAAACAGATTAAAATCAGCATGATTAGTTTGACCAGAAGGCTTGCCTTCAGGAACAAATCAAAAACGTTCATGTCAGTCACTGCTTGAACTCCGCGACAATAGACTTAGGAAGCGCAATTGGCTTCATTTGATGTGGATCGATGCATGCGATCAAAACTTCAGCATGGCTTAGCAGGGTGCCATGAGCATTGAGAATACGCTGTGCAAAAGTTAGCGAAGCACCACGTAGTGAGATAATCTCACTTTGCACTTCCAGCATGTCGTCGAGGCGCGCAGGAGCAAGATACTCCACCGTCATCCGACGAACAGCAAACGCGACATGCTCACTTAGCAAGGCTTGCTGGTGAAAGTTGCGCTCACGCAACGCCTCAGTTCTTGCCCTTTCATAAAAGGCAACGTAGCGTGCATGGTAGACAACGCCACCTGCATCAGTGTCTTCAAAGTAGACTCGAACTGGCCAGCGAAACAACGAATTACTCACTCTACATCCCGGTAATGCATTAAACCTCGCTACTATACGCAAGAGAAATGAGGTTTGGAATGGATTGTGACAGCGGAAAGAAAATAATTATGGGCTGCAAGCAACCCATAACTAAATGGAATAGGAGACTATTTTAACCGAAGAAATAGTACAATCCTGCGCACAGGATCACAAAGGCAGGAAATGGTGCGAAAAACGCACGCCAGAGCAGGCGATGCGGACGAAAACCAACGCCGTGAACAACGCCAGCACAAACGGCCCAAATCAGTAGTAGCCCCTGCCAAACCGCGAGTTCACTGGTTCGCGCCGCAAAGCGCGTCGGATCCCAGAATACACAGCCCGCCAGCAGCAACGCCATGATAAGGGAAAGAGCCCTTATCGGGCTCTTATCCATCAGGCGATAGAGTTTATCGACCAGATCATTCATTGCTTATCTTCTTCAGCCGCTTTGCTTGCCTCACTCTGCTCAAGCGCCAGGGCCGTAATAATCCCTAGTGAGCAAGCAAGAAGCGTTCCGAGTATCCAGGCAAAATACCACATAAATTAAGCTCCTTACTTAGTACATAGAGTGAGTGTTTTGCTCAATCTGCTCTTTGGTAATGCGACCGAACATCTTGTAGTAACACCATGCGGTATAAGACAGCACGATAGGAACAAAAATAATCGCAACCACCGTCATGACTTTCAGGGTAAGCAGGCTCGACGTCGCATCCCACATTGTCAGACTCGCGTTAGGCACGGTGATTGACGGCATGATGAACGGGAACATGGCGATCCCAGCAGTCAGAATCACACAGGCGATAGTCAGGGAAGAGAACAGGAATGCCCATGCCCCTTTCTCTGCGCGCGCCATCACTGTAGTCAGCACGGGCAATACGACGCCCAGAGCAGGAATTGCCCACAGTACAGGGTAATTATTGAAGTTGATCAACCAGGCTCCCGCCTGATGAGCGACTTCTTTATGCAACGGATTAGATTCAGCCGCAGTGTTAATCGCAGACGTCACCACATAACCATCAATACCGTAAACGACCCACACACCAGCCAGAGCAAACGTTACCATCATCACCAGCGCAGAGATCTGCGCAGCAGATTTGGAACGCACGTGCAGATCGCCCGTGGTCCGCATCATCAGGTAAGTCGCGCCCTGAGTCAGGATCATGGTCAGGCTGACCACGCCAGCCAATAAACCAAACGGATTCAGCAGTTGGAAGAAGTTTCCGGTGTAGTACAGACGCAGATATTCATCGACATGGAACGGCACACCTTGTAACAGGTTGCCAAACGCCACACCGATCACCACCGGCGGAACAAAGCTACCGATGAAAATGCCCCAGTCCCACATGCCACGCCACCGCGGATCCTCGATTTTCGAGCGATAATCGAAGCCGACAGGACGGAAGAACAGTGATGCCAACACCAGAATCATCGCCACGTAAAAGCCGGAGAACGCGGCAGCATAGACCATCGGCCAGGCAGCAAACAGCGCACCACCGGCGGTGATTAGCCACACCTGATTACCGTCCCAGTGCGGTGCAATACTGTTAATCATGACACGACGTTCGGTATCGCCACGTCCCATCAGACGCACCAGAATGCCCACGCCCATGTCAAAACCATCAGTGATAGCGAAGCCAATCAGCAAAATACCGATCAACAGCCACCAGATAAAACGCAAGACTTCATATTCAAACATAGTGGACTCCTGTTTACCGTGCTTCCTGCGCAGCCGCTATAGGTTGTTCAAAGTGGTAGCGCCCCGTTCTCAGGCTACTTGGGCCCAGGCGTGCGTATTTGAACATCAGATACATTTCTGCAACCAGGAATAGCGTATACAGACCACAAATCAGCGCCATAGAGAACAGAATATCCCCTGCTGTCAGTGATGACGTGGCGACAGCCGTTGGCAGAATTTCACCGATGGCCCAAGGTTGACGGCCGTATTCAGCCACAAACCAGCCTGCTTCAACAGCAATCCACGGCAACGGAATACCGTACAACGCAGCACGGTGCAGCCATTTTTTCTGACCAATTTTGCCACGCAGAACCGTCCAGAAAGACAGGCCGATAATCAACAGCATCAGTACGCCACATGCAACCATGATACGGAAAGAGAAATACAGCGGTGCAACGCGTGGAATAGAATCTTTGGTCGCCTGCTGGATTTGCGCTTCAGTCGCATCAGAGACTTTCGGCGTATAGCGTTTCAGCAGCATGCCATAACCCAGATCCTGCTTAGACTGGTTGAACGCTTCTTTTACTGCCGGATCGGTATTGCCTGCGCGTAGTTCTTCCAACAGCTGATAGGCTTTCATACCGTTACGGATACGCACTTCGTGCATTTCCATCAGCTCTTTCAGACCAGTAACTTGCTTGTCCGTTGAACGGGTAGCGATCAGGCCCAGAACATAAGGAATCTTGATGGCATAGTTGTTTTCCATCGTATCCTGGTTTGGAATACCGATCAGGGTGAAGGATGCCGGAGCGGGCTGAGTTTCCCATTCGGCTTCAATCGCTGCCAGTTTGGTTTTCTGCACATCGCCCATTTCATAACCGGATTCATCACCCAGCACGATAACAGACAGTACCGCAGCCAAACCAAAACTTGCTGCAATAGCGAATGAACGCTTGGCAAACGCAACGTCGCGGCCTTTCAGCAGATAGTAAGAACTGATACCCAGGATGAACATCGCGCCCGTACAGTAACCCGCGGCCACCGTGTGAACGAATTTCACCTGAGCAACCGGGTTCAGCACCAGATCGGCGAAGCTCACCATTTCCATACGCATGGTTTCGAAATTGAAATCCGATGCGATGGGGTTCTGCATCCAGCCATTGGCAACCAGAATCCATAGTGCGGAGAAGTTAGAGCCCAGCGCGACCAACCAGGTAACGGCCATATGCTGCACTTTTCCTAAACGGTCCCAGCCGAAGAAGAACAAGCCAACAAAGGTCGATTCCAGGAAGAATGCCATCAGGCCTTCAATCGCCAACGGCGCGCCGAAAATATCCCCGACGTAGTGAGAGAAATATGACCAGTTGGTTCCGAATTGAAACTCCATGGTCAATCCGGTAGCGACCCCCAGAGCGAAGTTAATAGCGAATAACTTGCCCCAGAATTTGGTCATATCTTTATAGATTTGTTTGCCGGACAGCACATATACCGTTTCCATAATCGCCAGCAAAAACGCCATCCCCAGCGTTAATGGTACGAATAGAAAATGGTACATTGCAGTTAAGGCAAACTGTAAACGTGACAGTTCGACTACATCAAACATTTTGACTCCTTGCTCCTCGCAGGAAGGGATTAGCTTGCAAACGCTGACAAGCCGCCAAACATCCGGCCATTACACCCAAAAGAACACAACAAGAATTGCTTTAACACAGGCTGTAACAAACGCTATAAATACCGTTCACCAGGGCAGTCACACCCCGACAGCAAGCTCAAGATAAATCACAAGTATTACAAGTAGCGTACCCCATAGGGAGGTAGCCGTATATTACGCCTGTAATCCCCTACAATAAATAGGTTTTTACGTGACCCAGACTAGGTTTTTGGCTTCAAATCAACTTACCGACTAAATCGCATGAACGGCGATAATTGACCTCGCGCAATTTAAGCCTATTTCAGAAATTATATCCAGAGGCGTTTTTTGATCTAAAACAATTTAACGCTTTTCTCGTGATTGGTGAGTTGCATTAATTTCTTTATTGCACTTATTGTTAATGCAATGTGATTTTTAGGTTTAATTAAAATTAATTCGGCAATATAATTTTTACTTCCCGTTATCGATTATTCACATGCATTTCTTATCCTCTATTTTATGTCAAATTTTTATTTTTGATTGCTGACCACAACGCGGTATTTTTTATCAATACCGTAGGTGAATTCCCCCATGTTCTCGCCCCCTTATGTGTCGCCCGCTGGCAGCGTTACATGCCAAAGCGGAGGCGAAAAGGCCTCCGCAGTGGTTACAGATACACGCAGTAAAGCGGCGATTACATCTTCGCTTTCATGCGCTCAATGGCCTTATCGTAAACCGTGTTACTTTTCTGGCTTCTCGCAAGCTCATAATGCTGGAGTGCATCGCTAAACTGACCGGCATTTTCGTAGATTTTTGCGATGTTGTAGTACGAACTGGCACGCGTGGTTGCTGCATTGCTACCGTTTGCTAGCGCAATCGCTTTGCGGTTAGCCCAAATCGCTTCGGCAATATGACCCCGCTTATGATAAGCCAGTCCCAGATTGCTGTACGCCTGACCAAATGCGCTATCATGATCGATAGCCAGCAGAAACAGCGACGTAGCCTGTTCTAACTCACCGCGTCCATAGGCCGCTTCACCGTCACGGTTAAGGCTTTTTGCTAACTCGGCATTCGCAGGGGCGGAAACACCCGCCAGAAGTGCAGCTTGCGCAGGGTTTAACGCCATTGGCAGTGCATCAACACCCTCCTTCACTTTTGTGAAATCAGCCTCACCAACGGCATTAATATCTTCAAAATCACCATTCGGATTAAGACGGAAAACCGTCCAGATATTCCCTGTCTTATTCAACGGGACGGAATACGACCGTACCTGTGAACTTCCGACATAGACAAATACTTTTGCACGACTTGCGGAGAGCGCTAATGAATTAGCCTTCTCACCATTCGAATAATCATGAACGGCATAAATATAACTTTCGCCTAAATGCTTTTTATCAATCGTGATCGTTTCTGGGCCGAAACTATCAGTGTCGTCGACATCAAGATTAGCATCGCGTCCATTTTTATGGCTGAAATAAATATGGTTGCCTGGATAAATAAGGTGGGAATCTAAATCGTCAGGTTTTTCACCCCAGGTTAATACAATTCGCATTCCATCCAGATTTTTCATTACTGGACTAATAGCATAAGTCATTCCATCGCACGGGCATTTAACCACCAGATCGGAATACCCTTCTTTTTTTATAATCAGTAAGCTGTCCTGATCCACCTCGAATGGTGCGTTAAGCGCTGCACGGCCTGCGGCATCAGAGCGAGCAGTCACTGACTGCGCACCGTTCTTCTGTAGAATCACCGCAGCGTCATCAATCTTTTTATCTTTAACTGTCGCACTCAGCACTTCAATATTAATAGACTGTGCACTGGCCACGCAGGTAAATGCAGATAATGCCAGCATCAACGCTTTTATATTTATTTTCACACGATATCCCCTTAAGGCAAATTAATTAACCATTCCCTGCTTACATGAACGCAATGAAATAATCTTCATTTGTGTTTATCACTAATCGGCCTTTTCAGGCGCGCGAATTATCCAATAAAACTGAGAAGAAGTCATGTGTAATTCAATTGTGCCGATTAACCCCAATGGCAAGATTTGAATAAAAAAAAGCCACCCGAAGGTGGCTAGAGTATTTCATTGAATAATGGATTAACGCGCTAATATCGCTTTTACTGCATCGCCGATATCCGCCAGGCTGCGAACGGTTTTAACACCCGCCGCTTCTAACGCTGCGAATTTATCGTCAGCGGTACCTTTACCACCCGCGATGATTGCACCAGCGTGGCCCATGCGCTTACCTTTCGGTGCCGTCACACCTGCAATGTAGCCAACAACCGGCTTAGTCACGTGTTCTTTAATGTACGCTGCCGCTTCTTCTTCCGCCGTACCGCCGATTTCACCGATCATCACGATGGCTTCGGTCTGCGGATCCTGTTCAAACAGCTTCAGAATATCGATGAAGTTAGAGCCAGGAATCGGGTCACCGCCAATACCGACACAGCTGGACTGACCCAGCCCGGCATCGGTGGTTTGCTTCACCGCTTCATACGTCAGTGTACCTGAACGAGAAACGATACCCACTTTGCCCGGCAGGTGAATATGACCCGGCATAATCCCGATCTTACATTCGCCCGGTGTGATCACACCTGGGCAGTTCGGACCGATCATCCGCACGCCGCTCTGGTCGAGTTTCACTTTCACCGTCAGCATATCCAGTGTAGGGATACCTTCGGTGATACAGATAATCAGCTCGATACCGGCGTCGATCGCTTCCAGAATAGAGTCTTTACAGAACGGCGCAGGAACGTAGATAACAGAGGCGGTTGCGCCCGTTGCTTCTACTGCCTCACGCACCGTATTAAATACGGGCAGCCCCAGATGTTCCGTGCCGCCTTTACCCGGCGTCACGCCACCAACCATTTGCGTACCGTAAGCAAGTGCTTGCTCAGAGTGGAATGTCCCCTGACTACCGGTAAAACCCTGACAGATAACTTTGGTATTTTTATTAATCAGAATGGACATTATTTACCCTCCACTGCTGCAACAACCTGCTGAGCGGCACCGGTCAGGCTGGTCGCGGCGATAATATTCAGGCCGCTATCCGCCAGTTTCTTGGCACCCAGCTCCGCATTGTTTCCTTCCAGACGTACCACAACCGGTACGTTAACACCCACTTCGGCTACCGCGCCAATGATGCCATCAGCAATCAAATCGCAACGCACAATGCCACCAAAGATGTTAACAAAGACGGCTTTTACCTTGTCATCAGACAGGATAATTTTGAACGCTTCAGTAACACGTTCCTTCGTCGCGCCACCACCAACATCGAGGAAGTTTGCAGGAGAACCGCCGTGCAGTTTCACGATATCCATCGTGCCCATCGCCAGACCGGCACCGTTCACCATACAGCCAATGTTGCCGTCCAGCGCAACATAGTTCAGTTCCCACTGTGCCGCATGCGCTTCACGGGAATCTTCCTGACTTGGGTCGCGCATTTCGCGCAGTTCAGGCTGACGGAACAACGCATTGCCGTCCGCGCCCAATTTACCATCCAGACAGACTAAATCGCCCTGCGTGGTGATAACCAGCGGGTTGATTTCTACCAGTGCCAGATCGCGCTCCAGGAACAGCGTGGCCAGTCCCATGAAGATTTTGGTGAATTGAGCGACTTGCTTACCGCTCAGACCCAGTTTGAAAGCCAGTTCGCGTCCCTGATAAGGCTGTGGGCCTACCAGTGGATCGATCGCCGCTTTATGGATCAGTTCCGGCGTCTCTTCCGCCACTTTTTCAATTTCGACACCACCTTCGGTGGACGCCATGAACACCACGCGACGCGTACCACGGTCAACGACAGCACCCAGATAAAGCTCTTTGTCGATATCCGTTGCCGCTTCAACCAGAATTTGGTGAACGGGCTGACCCTGCGCGTCAGTTTGATAAGTAACGAGTTTTTTACCCAACCAGTTTTCAGCAAAGGCGCGGATATCTTCTTTGTTACTGACGACTTTAACGCCGCCCGCTTTACCGCGACCGCCTGCGTGAACCTGACATTTTACGACCCACGGACCCGCACCAATTTTAGACGCGGCTTCTTCCGCTTCACGCGGTGTGGTGCAGGCATAGCCGGTCGGTGCCGGTAAACCATATCGAGCAAAGAGTTGTTTTGCCTGATACTCGTGTAAATTCATGATGTTCTATCCATTTAGGTTTGGAGATAAGTCGGCAGGCGTTTTCTCATCACCGACTTTTTCGGTAGCGAAAAACGCCAATAACTCTCTGATATATTTGGATAACGCCGCTGAAAAAAACGGCCTACATAGCACTTAATCTGTCTATTTCGGGCGGAAACCGTCAGGGTTATCCGCCCGAGAACCTACCTGTCAGACTAGACGTCTAACAGCAGACGCGCTGGGTCTTCCAGCATCTCTTTCACCGTCACCAGGAAGCCAACGGATTCACGGCCGTCGATCAAACGGTGATCGTAAGACAGCGCCAGATACATCATCGGCAGAATAACCACCTGACCATCCACCGCCATTGGGCGATCTTTAATGGCGTGCATACCCAGAATCGCACTCTGCGGTGGGTTGATGATCGGGGTCGACATCAGAGAACCAAAGACGCCGCCGTTGGTAATCGTGAAGTTACCGCCCAGCAGTTCTTCAACCGTCAGTTTGCCGTCACGGCCTTTCACTGCCAGATCTTTGATACGCTTCTCAATGTCGGCCATGCCCAGCGCATCCACATCACGCAGCACTGGCGTAACCAGACCACGCGGAGTCGAAACCGCAATACTGACATCGAAATAGTTGTGGTAAACCACATCTTCGCCATCAATAGACGCATTCACTTCAGGATAACGCTTCAGCGCTTCAACCACGGCTTTGATGTAGAAAGACATAAAGCCCAGACGCACGCCGTGACGTTTCTCAAACGCCTCACCGTACTGCTTGCGCAGATCCATGATTGGCTGCATGTTGATTTCGTTGAACGTCGTCAGCATGGCCGTGCTGTTTTTCGCTTCCAGCAGACGCTCTGCAACACGCTTACGCAGGCGCGTCATCGGTACACGTTTTTCACTGCGCGCACCCAAAGCAGGTGCAGGAGAAGCCGCCGGAGCCTCAGACTTAGCCGCTTTGCCAGGTTCTTTCTTCTGGGCAGCCAGGTGCTTATCTACGTCTTCACGCGTAATTCGACCCCCTACGCCGCTGCCTTTGATAGCAGAGGCATCAAGATCGTGCTCTGCAATCAGACGGCGGATTGCCGGGCTAAGCGCATCGCTGCTTTCTTCTTCCAGTCCAGCCGTGTGGCGCTGTGCCGGTGTTGATTCTTTGCTCTGTGATTTCTCGCTGGTTTCTTTGCCTGAGCTGTCGCCACGACGGATACGACCCAGCAGTTGGCGAGACGTTACCGTAGCGCCTTCCTCTTCCAGCACAGCATCCAGAATGCCAGCTTCAGAAGCAGGCACTTCCAGTACAACTTTGTCAGTTTCAATTTCAACCAGTACTTCATCGCGCTGAACGCTATCGCCTGGTTTTTTATGCCAGGTCGCAACCGTGGCGTCAGCGACGGATTCAGGCAGGTCGGGTACAAGAATATCTACGCTACTCATTATCTATCCTTTTATTTAATCAACGTTCAGCGCGTCATCGACCAGATCTTGCTGTTGTTTCTGGTGTACGGACATATAGCCAACGGCGGGTGATGCAGACGCCGGGCGTCCTGCGTAACGTAAAGAAGCCCCAAACGGAATCACTTCACGGAAATGGTGCTGACTGCAATACCAGGCTCCCTGATTCAGCGGCTCTTCCTGACACCACACGAAATCGTGAACATGGGCAAAAGGTTCCAGTGCCGCTTGTACTGCCTGATGCGGGAATGGATAAAGCTGTTCGATACGGACGATCGCGACATCTTTTTGCTCGTTTTTGCGGCGCTGCTCCAGCAAATCATAGTAGACCTTACCGGAACAAAGCACGACACGCTTCACGGCTGCCGGATCTAATTCTTCTATTTCCCCAATCGCTGGCTGGAAGGAACCGTTCGCCAGTTCTTCCAGTGAAGAGATTGCCAGCGGATGACGCAGCAGGGATTTCGGTGACATAACCACCAGCGGACGGCGCATTCCGCGCAGCGCCTGACGGCGAAGCATGTGATATACCTGTGCAGGCGTTGACGGAATACAAACCTGCATATTTTGCTCAGCGCACAATTGCAGATAACGTTCCAGTCTCGCAGACGAGTGCTCTGGGCCCTGTCCTTCGTAACCGTGCGGCAGCAGCATAACCAGACCACACATCCGGCCCCACTTCTGCTCACCGGAACTGATGAACTGGTCGATAACCACCTGCGCACCGTTGGCGAAGTCACCAAACTGCGCTTCCCAGATGGTCAGCGTGCGCGGTTCTGCGGTCGCATAACCGTATTCAAACGCCAGAATCGCCTCTTCGGACAATACGGAGTCCCAGACGTTAAACGCGCCCTGCCCGTTGTGCACGTGGTTCAGCGGCGTATAGCTGGAACCGTTTTTCTGGTTATGGACAACAGCATGGCGATGGAAGAACGTACCGCGGCCGCTATCCTCACCGGACAGGCGAATCGGGATACCCTCATCGACCAGCGTCGCGTAGGCCAGCGTTTCCGCTCCGCCCCAGTCAAATGGCTTGTTGCCAGCGGCCATTTCAGCACGGTCAGCGTAGACTTTGGCAACGCGAGGATGAACGTCGATCCCTTCCGGCACTTCACTGATACGCTTCGCCAGTTCCTGCAAACGCTTCATTTCTGTTGCGTGCGGATAAGGCTCATCCCACTCATGGTTCAGATACGGCGTCCAGGTAAAGGACTGCATATCCATTTCACGCCATTCTTCTACCACGCACTCACCCGCATCCAGTGCGTCACGGTACAAATTGACCATTTCGGTGGCATCTTCCAGCGTGATAGATTTTTCCTGCTCCAGACGGTCGGCATAGACCTTGCGTGGCGTAGGATGTTTTTTGATCTTCTGGTACATCATCGGCTGCGTTGCACTTGGCTCATCTGCTTCGTTATGGCCATGGCGGCGGTAACAAATTAGATCGATAAATACATCGCGCTTAAAGGCATTGCGGAAATCCAACGCCAGGCGTGTAACAAACGCCACCGCTTCTGGATCGTCTGCGTTAACGTGGAAAATCGGCGCCTGCACCATTTTACCGATATCGGTACAGTACTCGGTGGAACGGATATCCAGCGGGTTAGACGTGGTGAAACCGATACGGTTGTTGATAACAATACGCAGCGTGCCACCGACTTCGTAGCCACGCACCGTAGACATATTCAACAGTTCCTGAACCACACCCTGACCACTCACTGCCGCATCGCCGTGGATAGTGATTGGCAGAACACGTGGACCACTCTGGCTGCTAAGGCGGTCAAGACGTGCACGAACCGATCCCGTCACAACCGGGCTAACGATTTCAAGATGCGAAGGGTTGAACGCCAGTGCCAAATGCACCAGGCCGCCAGCGGTATCGAATTCAGAAGAGAAACCCTGATGATATTTTACGTCACCCGTGCCCAGGTGTTCTTTATGCTTGCCGGCGAACTCATCGAACAGATCCTGAGATTTTTTGCCCAAGACGTTGATCAGCACGTTGAGGCGGCCACGGTGCGCCATCCCCAATACCACTTCGCGCGTACCATTCGCGCCAGCATGGCGAATCAGTTCTTTCAGCATCGGAACCAACGCATCGCCGCCTTCTAGCGAGAAACGCTTCGCACCGGGATACTTAGCACCCAGATAACGTTCCAGCCCTTCGGCTGCGGTTAATTCTTTCAGGAAACGACGCTTTTCTTCGAGAGAAAATGACGGCTGCCCCATTACCGATTCGATACGCTGCTGGATCCAACGTTTCTCTTCCGTACTGGTGATATGCATGTATTCCGCACCGATAGAACCGCAATACGTGCGCTTCAGTGCTTCATACAGATCTTCCAGCTTCATGGTGTCTTTGCCGATGGCAAAAGAACCTACGTTGAAGGATTCCTGTAGGTCATCCTGCGTCAGATTGTGGTAATCCAGATCCAGTTCTGCAACTGGCTCTTGAGGGCGCAGGAAAATCGGGTCCAGGTTAGCGCGCTGATGTCCACGGAAGCGGAACGCATTGATCAGCTGCAATACCTTGACCTGCTTAGCATCAATATCGGGATCGGTGACAGATGAAGTAAAGCGCGAAGCGTCTTTCGCCAGACGGCGGAAATAATCACGCGTTTTGGAATGGAGTTGATCCGGTTTGACCCCACTCGTAGGCAATTGCTGGAAGATCGAGCGCCAGCTATGTTCGATCGAGTCAGGATCGGTTAAAAAATCTTCATAGAGTTGCTCTATGTAGGACTGATTCGCACCCGCCAAATAGGAGGAATCCAGCCAGGCCTTCATTGCGCCGTTCTGCATTATGATCCCTTAAGCTAATAAGCTTCAGTTTTCGCCGTGGTTAACATGTAATTAGTGCCCGTATATCGTTTACCGTACAAACGGTTCACTTGTCGTACATCGGTACGCGCTTAGGGTATCCATCCCCCCTAAGGAACCTTTAAAAACCGGTTCTGCCGCGTAAGCCGGTTTTTAAAGGTTTCCTGCGCTCCCTCTGAAGAATAGCAACTCCAGAGGGAGATACATGTTTTACTACTTATCTTTATGCAATAACGCGTTACATACTCACTATCCGTTACGCGCTGCGGTGCAACAACATCGATTTAATATGACCAATAGCCTTAGTCGGGTTCAGCCCTTTAGGACACACGTTGACGCAGTTCATGATACCGTGGCAGCGGAAGACGCTGAACGCATCGTCCAGCTCGTCCAGTCGTGGCTTGGTTTCCGTATCGCGGCTGTCGATCAGGAAACGGTAAGCCGCCAGCAGCCCCGCAGGCCCAACAAACTTGTCCGGGTTCCACCAGAACGACGGGCAAGACGTTGAACAGCAGGCGCACATGATGCATTCATATAACCCATCCAGCTTGGCACGTTGATCGGGCGATTGCAGATGCTCACGCGCCGGCGGATTTTTCCCATTATTCAACAGGTAAGGCTTTATTTTCTCATATTGAGCATAGAACTGTCCCATGTCCACTACCAAATCACGTACAACCGGTAATCCAGGTAAAGGACGGATAACAATTTTGCTGTTTCCGCGACGTAACGCAGAAACCGGCGTAATACAGGCCAGTCCATTTTTGCCATTCATGTTAACGCCATCGGAACCGCAGACGCCTTCACGGCAGGAACGACGGAATGATAACGTCGGGTCCTGCTCTTTCAGCAGCATCAGCGCATCCAGCAGCATCATGTCGCGGCCTTCTTCCGCTTCCAACTGGTAATCCTGCATCCGCGGAGCATCATCAACATCCGGGTTGTAACGATAAATAGAAAATTCGAGTTTCATCGTTTGATCTCCGCAATTAATAAGTACGTACTTTCGGCGGGAACGCCGGACGCAGTTTAGGCTGCATGTTCACCTCACGGCGCGTCATGCTGTCGGTTTGCGGCAGATACAACGAATGGCACAGCCAATTCTCATCGTCACGCTCTGGATAGTCGAAGCGGCTGTGTGCACCACGGCTTTCGGTACGGAAGTTGGCGGATACCGCTGTCGCATAGGCGGTTTCCATCAGATTATCCAGCTCCAGGCACTCGATACGCTGAGTATTGAACTCGCTTGAGGTATCGTCCAGACGCGCATTTTTCAGACGTTCACGGATCACTTTGAGCTCTTCCAACCCTTTCGCCATCGCGTCACCTTCGCGGAAGACCGAGAAGTTGTTCTGCATACAGGATTGCAGCGCTTTACGGATTTCAACCGGATCTTCCCCTGAACGGGTATTATTCCAACGGTTCAGACGATCGAGCGATGCCTCAATATCGGAATCGCTGGCATCACGACTAGTGCCCTGCTCTTCCAGAGACTCTTGCAGGTGAATACCCGCCGAACGACCGAATACCACCAGGTCGAGCAGTGAGTTACCGCCCAGACGGTTAGCACCATGAACCGAGACGCAGGCAATTTCACCCACGGCGAACAGCCCTGGAATCACCACATCTTCGCCTTTCTCATTCACCGTCAACGCCTGACCGCTCACTTTGGTCGGAATACCACCCATCATATAGTGGCAGGTTGGAATAACCGGAATCGGCTCTTTCACCGGGTCGACGTGAGCAAACGTGCGGGAGAGCTCCAAAATACCCGGCAGACGGGATTCCAGAACGTCTTTACCCAGATGATCCAGCTTCAGCTTGGCGTGTGGTCCCCACGGGCCATCGCAGCCACGGCCTTCACGAATCTCGATCATGATGGAACGCGCAACAACGTCACGGCCCGCCAGATCTTTCGCGTTCGGCGCGTAGCGTTCCATAAAACGTTCACCGTGCTTGTTCAGCAGGTAGCCGCCTTCACCACGGCAGCCTTCGGTTACCAGCACACCGGCGCCAGCAATACCCGTCGGGTGGAACTGCCACATTTCCATGTCCTGCAATGGAACGCCGGCACGTAATGCCATGCCAACACCATCACCCGTATTAATGTGTGCGTTGGTTGTAGACTGATAGATACGGCCCGCACCACCCGTCGCCAGTACGGTCGCTTTGGCTTTGAAATAGACCACTTCACCGGTTTCAATACAGATCGCCGTACAGCCGACCACCGCACCATCCTGATTCTTCACCAGATCGAGGGCGTACCACTCGGAGAAAATGGTCGTATGGTTTTTCAGGTTCTGCTGATACAGCGTATGCAGCAGTGCGTGACCGGTACGGTCAGCCGCCGCTGCGGTACGCGCGGCCTGCTCGCCGCCAAAATTCTTAGACTGACCGCCGAACGGACGCTGATAAATGCGGCCATCGTCCAGGCGGGAGAACGGTAAACCCATGTGTTCCAGTTCCAGAATCGCTTCCGGGCCGGTTTTACACATATATTCAATCGCGTCCTGGTCGCCAATGTAATCTGACCCTTTTACGGTGTCATACATGTGCCATTCCCAGTTATCTTCATGGGTGTTACCCAGCGCAACGGTAATACCGCCCTGCGCAGAAACAGTATGGGAACGGGTTGGAAACACTTTCGATAACAGGGCACAGGACAGGCCCATTTGGGAGATTTGCAGCGCGGCACGCATACCTGCGCCACCCGCACCAACAACCACTGCATCAAATTCTCTGACTGGCAAATTCATCACGCACCCCACACCACAATAGTTCCATAAATGACGTACACCAATAGCGCGACGACAATCGCCAACTGTAAAGTCAGGCGTAAAGCCAGCGGTTTGATGTAGTCGGTCAGTACTTGCCACATCCCTATCCAGGCATGAACCAGAATGGAAAATAACGTTAGCAGTGTGAATACTTTGGTGAGGGCCATCGCGAAGAAACCACGCCAGATTTCATACGTGATATCGCCAGCCGTAGCAATAAAACCAATGATATAAATTACATACAGAACAATGACGATGGCGGAAGCGCGAATCAGTAACCAATCGTGTACGCCATTGCGTCCTAACGCAGAAGCATTGCTTACCATACGAGGACTCCAGCCAGAATTGAAAGCACGACAGTAATAATAAAGGAGATATTTGCAGAACGCTTACCTGCGGCAAGGTCTTCTTCTATATAGCCAAAATCCATCAAGAGATGACGTAAACCACCAACAATGTGATAAGCCAGCGCAACGAGGATGCCCCAAACGATAAACTTGACGATGAAGCTATCCATAATTTCCGCAGCGCGCAGGAACCCTTCCTCTGAAGAAAGAGAAGTGCCTAACAGCCACAGTAAAATACCGACAGCGACAAAGGTGATAACGCCGGAGACGCGGTGAAGAATAGATGCTATCGCAGTAACGGGAAACTGGATCGTCTGCAATTCCAGATTGACAGGTCTTTGTTTTTTCACAGATTTGCCCACACAGCTTTTATTATTGTTTCTTCCTCCGGGCCTGATGTGAGGTCAGACAGTATGAAAGTTGCAGCCCTGAAGAGTGGGTTTACGATACGCGCTCAAACATCGACATTCCGGTGTCTAAACGGCGCATGATCCTTTCATACTGGGTGCTCCTACTGCAGGGTGATTCCGGAGACCTAGCGGCAGTATAGGTGCTTCACATTCCTATTACAATTCCCATACAAACTGTTTGGTGACATTTGCCCCGAACAGTGATTTAGATCACGAATTTCACAATTTATATAAAATTAATTATCTGATTTGACAAAAGTTCAACATTTCAATTACAACTAGGGGATTGAGTTCCTTATGATGTGTTAAAGCACACGGCGACACTTCCACACTGACGTAACTTATGTAACAGTGGAGAGAGTCCACGTAAAAGTCATAGGTAATGACTAGAATCTATTCAGAGCGCAACTCATTATCTGAATATCGTTAATTACCTGGAGAACGAATTTTTCATCCTGAATGCGGCGATCCGCCTTACTCTGTACCCTATTTGACGACTGTGTCACGACAGAGTTTCACCGGTTATTATCCTTTACCGGTGCACAGGCATGACGGTATTTCTTCAGTGAAAATTTTTAAAATTAAAGCGCTAAGGAGACTGTAAATGGCTGATAAAAAAGCAACACTTACTCTAGAAGGTAAAGAACCAATTGAGCTAAATGTCCTATCCGGCACACTAGGACATGATGAGATTGATATTCGTCCCCTCGGTTCTAAAGGTTACTTCACATTTGACCCCGGTTTTACCTCTACCGCATCTTGCGAATCAAAGATTACTTATATCGACGGTGATGAAGGCGTTCTGCTGCACCGCGGCTTCCCAATTGCCCAACTGGCTGAAAAGTCTAATTATCTTGAAGTGTGTTACATCCTGCTGTTCGGTGAAGTCCCAACGGTAGAACAGTATGAAACCTTCAAGACGACCGTGACGCGTCACACCATGATCCATGAGCAGATTACCCGTCTGTTCCACGGTTTCCGCCGCGATTCACACCCAATGGCCGTATTGTGCGGCGTGACTGGCGCGCTGGCGGCGTTCTACCACGATTCACTGGACATTAACATTGAGCGCCACCGTGAAATCGCGGCCTACCGCTTGCTGTCCAAAATGCCGACCGTCGCGGCAATGTGCTACAAATATTCACTGGGTCAGCCGTTTGTTTATCCGAAAAACAACCTGTCCTACGCGGGTAACTTCCTGCACATGATGTTCTCTACGCCTTGCGAAGAGTATGTTGTAAATCCGGTGCTGGAACGTGCTATGGATCGTATTCTTATCCTGCATGCCGATCACGAACAAAACGCCTCGACGTCTACCGTCCGTACTGCTGGCTCGTCTGGCGCAAACCCGTTTGCCTGTATCGCCGCGGGGATCGCCTCACTGTGGGGACCGGCGCACGGTGGCGCGAACGAAGCCTGTCTGCGTATGCTGGAAGAGATCAGCAGCGTGGAACACATCCCTGCGTTTATCGAACGTGCAAAAGACAAGAACGACTCCTTCCGTCTGATGGGCTTCGGCCACCGCGTGTACAAGAACCACGATCCACGCGCCAAAGTCATGCGTGAAACCTGTCATGAAGTGCTGAAAGAACTGGGCAGAAAAGACGACCTGCTGGAAGTGGCAATGGAGCTGGAGCATATCGCGCTGAACGACCCGTACTTCATTGAGAAGAAACTGTACCCGAACGTGGACTTCTACTCCGGTATTATCCTGAAAGCGATGGGTATTCCTTCTTCCATGTTCACCGTTATCTTCGCGATGGCACGTACTGTGGGCTGGATTGCGCACTGGAACGAAATGCACGACGACGGCATCAAAATTGCCCGTCCACGTCAGCTGTATACCGGCTACGACAAACGTGACTTTACGTCCAATCTGAAACACGATTAATCCATTCAGTACGCATCAAAAAGGCCGGATATAGTATCCGGCCTTTGTTTTTTACCCTACACTGATTTTCAATGGTGATTGAAATACGGATAATCAGCGCAGTTAGTCATGGAATACTTTCGTAAGGTAAACCTGTTTAGCGTCTTTATTAACCCAGATATAGAAGGTTGCCCCTTCAATCTCAGTACGCTTTTTCCACACATCTTCCTCCCCCTGCTTACGTTTCTGCTGTTCATATCCTAATGCTGTGAGGTACGTTTTTAGCGGGGTAGCATCAGAGGTATCATTACAAATGATGGCATTTGATGGCGCATAACCATCGCCGGGCACATATTCAAAAGCGTAATTGCTCGATATCCTTGGGGTATTGCGGATATCTTCATCGGTGAACGCATAGTAGGTAAAATGATCGCCTTCAGTATACGTTCTTATCTCCGTAGAACCCGATGCCACAATAAATATAAATAACATCCCAACCATCATCGCAGGAACCAAAAGCAGTAATAGATATTTGATTACTTTCATGCCCGCATTCTTCTGCCTTTGGTTTTGTTAAATTCTAGTGTTGTACCGTCATCCGTTAGAATGTTAACTATGCAAGTGTTCACCCAATGCAACTTCGTTTGAACCATTCAGGTCAGCCCCGGTAGAGTTAGCATTTTCATAACGGCACTAAAGGGATGACTTACAACCTAAACTTTGCGTGAATCGCAATAAATAGCCATCTGGATCCTGTACCAGAAAATTACTTTCCCCGTGGTACACCTCATGATCGCGGTACCAGCACGTTTCCACGGGTCTGCGTAGCGTATAACCCGCACGTTCAATCGCCGCCGCCAGCGCCTGAGCATCTGGGCACTCAATCGATAAATTCATACCACGGCCAAACGGTGGTTCTAAAGGCTCCACACGCCAGGGCGATTCGGTTAAATAATCCTGTTCCAGCATCAATTGGCTCCCATGATAAGAAAGGAACGCGAACTTATCTTCAGGCCTGTCGTACTCAATCTGAAATCCCAAAACGTAGCAATAAAACGCCAGACTCTTTTGTAAGTCAGAGACAATCATTTCTGGGATTAACGTATTCATAGTGCGCATAAATCACTCACATTATTACTTCTGGCAACCCGGGCACCAATAGAATGGGCGTGATGACAGCATCGTTCTTTCGATGATTCCACCGCAGCGCTCACAGCGTTCCCCTTCACGATGGAAAACCTTAAACGAAAAAATCGCCCCGTGATGGTGGTTTTCATCAACGGTGCCGCGCGTGTTGTAGGACAATCGGGGAATCTCCAGCAGCGCCTGACTTAACGTCCGCAGTTGGTCCTCATTTAGCTGTGCTGCCGTGTGTTGCGGTGCCAGCTGTGCCTGCCAGAGAATCTCGACGCGCAGGTAATTCCCCAGCCCCGCAAGAAATGCCTGATCCAACAACAGCCCACTAAACTGGCGACGACGAAAACGGGGAAGTAGCAAACGCTCATAGACCTGTTCCGACGTCAGTGAGAGATCCAAGACATCAGGGCCGATACGTTGCAGGAAAGGATGCGTGGTGAGTGCCTCCGGCGTCAGCATTGCAATATCGGACGCGCTGTAAAGCAAAATGGCACGATCCTGCGTTTCCAGCCGGACGCGCAAATCCCGCTTCGTTTCCGGCGATTCGCCGGCATTCACCACGCGCCACACGCCATACAGCTGGTTGTGGCTATACAACACCCGATCATTGCTAAAATAGGTCAGCAGCGCTTTTCCACGCGTTTCAATCTGCCTGATCTGCTGCCCGACCAATTCTGCCTCGTACGGTTTCAACTCAGGAAACGCAAACCAGACACGCGTCAGCGTTTTTCCTACAACGGCTTCAACCAGCTTATCGGCCGCCCGACGAATTTCCGGCCCTTCCGGCATACCTTACTCCCTGAAATGCACACGTATTGCGCGATTAACCACACTCTCGGTTAACAACATTCTTGGTTAACCACACTAATGCAGGGCGCCTCCCGTCACCGCCACATCCACCTGCTGCACCAGCGACTGCTTGATCATCACTTCCAACGCCGCCGTAACGAGCGGCGTGGGCATGCTCGGCTCACCGGGATGTCGTGCAGCCTGTTCCGGCGAATAAGGAATATGAACAAATCCGCCGCGCACCACATCGCCTTGTTGATGCAGTAAATGTAAAAGCCCGTACATCACATGGTTGCAAACAAACGTCCCCGCAGTTTGCGATACCGAGGCGGGAATCCCCGCCACACGTAACGCTTGCACCAGCGCTTTCACCGGCAACGTAGAGAAATACGCCGCAGGCCCCTTTTCGACTACGGGCGTATCAATCGGCTGGTTACCTCGGTTATCAGCAATGCGGGCATCATTAATATTAATCGCCACACGTTCGACAGAAATATCAGCACGACCGCCGGCCTGCCCTACCGCGATGACCACTTCCGGCTGCCATTCCGCTATTGCGCGGTAAAGCTGTTCCAGCGACACATCAAAAACACAAGGTAAACAGCAGGCAACCACGCGTGCGCCGCCGACTTCCCGTTGATGAAGCACTTTCACCGCTTCCCATGAGGGATTAATCGGTTCACCCTCAAAAGGTTCAAACGCCGTGATCAAAACGGTTTTCATCGGTTATCCCCGCCTTACAAAAATAATCATTATGCCGCAGCAACCGCTATCTGATGCTCGCTAAAGCAGCTGCGTAATTTGCGGGCAAACAGCAGTGCATGTTGTCCATCACCGTGAATACACACGGTATCCGCCTGCACATTCACCCAAGAACCGTCGATTGCCCTCACCCGCTGGCGCTGAATCATTTCCAGCGTCTGAGCCAGCGCCAACTCATCACTATTAATCAGCGCTCCCGCCTGAGTGCGCGGTACTAGCGTTCCGTCAGGCAGATAACAGCGATCGGCGAACACTTCCTGACGCGTCTCCAGCCCCAACCGTTGCCCGGCCCGGATTAGCTCACTGCCCGCCAGCCCGACCAGACGCAGCGCGGGATTGACGACCTTCACCGCCTTAGCTATCGCATCGGCTAACGCGGGTTCGCACGCGGCCTGATTGTAAAGCATGCCGTGCGGCTTTACATGCGACAGCGTGCCCCCTTCAGCAGCGACAATCGCACTGAGCGCACCAAGCTGATACACCATCTGCGCAAAGACAACTTCAGCAGGCACATTCATCGCTTTGCGGCCAAAATTTTCACGATCGGGAAAACTCGGATGTGCACCAAGCGCAACCCCATAGCCCATTCCCCAACGTACTGACTGACGCATGGTTTGTGCATCGCCAGCATGAAATCCACAAGCAATATTGGCAGAGGTCACTAACTTCAGCAGCGCTTCGTCGTTCTCCCCCCCCTCGCCCAGATCGGCATTCAGATCAATAATCATGCAGCCTCCACGCCAGTTGTTCGAGATAACGCCGCTGATCTTCACCCGCTTTTTGCGCCTGAGCCTGCGTGCAGCGAATAAAATGTATCGGTTCACCGAGCCGGATTTGCGCCAGATGGAATAAATCCGCCTCGATCACCGTCGCAATGCGTGGATAACCGCCGGTTGTCTGCGCATCCGCCAGCAGTACGATAGGGTGACCATTATGCGGAACCTGCACGACGCCGGGCAGTAACCCATGTGACGGCAGTTCGCGCGGTTTGTTGCCTGACAAGGCGGAACGCTGTAGCTCAGCGCCCAGCAAACGGTAGCCCATGCGGTTACTTTGCGGGCTCAACTGCCAGGAAGTTCGCCAGAACAACTCCTGCATTTCTTCGCTGAACTCCTGATACTCCGGCCCCGGCAATGCCCGCACGCGGTTGCTGAACAACAGCTGCTTGATGCCGACTTCCCGTGTCAGTTCACGAGTCGGCGTACCCAACGCAAGCTCATCGCCGTCCATCAGCAAACGTCCGTCAAAACCCCCAAAGCCCGCTTTCAAATCGGTACTGCGCGAACCGAGTGCTTCCGGCACATCTATGCCACCGGACAGGGCCAGATAGCTGCGCATCCCGTTACGCGGCATACGCATTTTCAACGTTTGTCCCGGCTTCACGGCGAAACGCCAGCCTGTCCAGAGCGGTTTGCCATCAAGGTCGGCATGGCAGTCTGCACCGGTCAGCGCCACCCAGCAGGCGGTAGTGAATGTTGCGGTAAACTTGCCCAGCGTAATTTCCAGCGCGGCCGCATTCTCTGCGTTGCCCACCAGCAGGTTAGCCATCGTCAGAGCGGGCAGATCGAGTGCGCCTGACTGGCTGATTCCTAAACGGCGAAAGCCGACACGGCCGCCGTCCTGCACCGACGTATGCAATCCGGCATGGATAACTTTCAGCATACGCCCTCCTTCTGTGGCAGAAACCGAACGTTATCGCCAGGACGCAACAGCGTGGGCGGCATCGTTTGTGGATTAAACAATTTCAACGAGGTGTGACCAATCAGTTGCCAGCCGCCCGGTGTCGCCAGCGGATAAATCCCTGTCTGCGCTCCCCCAATACCAACCGACCCGGCTGGCACGCGCAGGCGTGGTTCGGCGCGACGCGGCATATGCAATTTCTCGTTTAACCCGCCTAGATAGGCAAAACCCGGCTGAAAGCCCAAAAAGTAGACCACATACTGTGCAGACGCATGCGCTTCCACAGCCTGACGCTCGCTGAGACCACTGTGAGCGGCCACTTCCGCCAGATCCGGCCCCGCCTCTCCGCCATAGACAACAGGAATGTCGATATCCCGCGGGTCAAACACCAGCGACTCACTCTCTTCCCACCAGCGCTGCAAGCGTTCAATCGCATCCAGTGCCACCTGCTGCGAATTCGCCAGTAACACGGTCAGGTTGTTCATGCCCGGAATCGCTTCCAGCACTTCTTCATGGTGGTTCAGGCGCTCGGCAAGCCCCCATATCCGCTGCTGGCTCTCCAGCGACATGGGCGGTTCCAGTTCCAGAACAACCGCTCTCTCGCCCAGAAGATAACATCGTGCTCGTTGCAATCTTTCCTCCTGAATCGCGTTTTATCCGTCATGGCGAACATGGCCAAATGATTAGCGTTGCTTACCTATACATTTCCTTCCCAACAGCTAAGCAACAACGATGCCAACATAACAAATACGGCATCATTCCTGTACGATACAGAGACTTTCAGCCCATCATGCAGGGTTAGGAATATCAATAAATGTCACATCAAAACCGTGCTGTGCCGCCAGCCATTCGCCCAACGCCCGAATGCCGCCACGCTCGGTGGCATGGTGTCCAGCAGCGAAAAAGTGCAACCCCATTTCGCGCGCGATGTGGATGGTTTGCTCAGACACTTCACCGGTAATAAAAGCATCAACACCAAATCGGGCCGCCTGTTCAATAAAGCCCTGCCCACCGCCGGTACACCAGGCCACGCGCTGTATCTGTTGCGGTGCATTATCCCCACAATGCAGCACGGTACGCCCCAGACGCTTTTCTACACGACGGCAAAAGGCATCCGCCGTCATAGGTTGCGCCAGCTCACCATACGGCACCAGCGGCTCAATTGCCCCCTGCACCTGAATCTCCAGCAGTGCCGCCAGTTGGGCGTTATTTCCCAGTTCAGGATGTGCATCCAGCGGCAGGTGATAGCCGTACAGATTGATATCATTGAGCAACAGCGTTTTCAGTCGGTTACGCTTCATACCACAGACAATCTGCGGTTCGTTTTTCCAGAAGTAACCGTGGTGAACCAGAATCGCATCGGCCTGCTTTTCTACCGCCGCATCCAGCAGCGCCTGTGAAGCCGTTACGCCTGTCACAATACGTTTTACTTCTGCACGCCCTTCAACCTGCAAACCGTTCGGCGCATAGTCCTGAAACGTCGCCGTGTTCAGTTTCTCGTTAATAATGCTTTCCAGTTCCACATTACGCATACTTACTTTTCTCTTCTCGATCGTTATCCGCCATACCGATATTTTTGGCCGCCTCAAACGCCGCCAGCGTATTCTGACGCGCGGTTTTATGGTCGACGATTGGCAGCGGATAGTTCAGCTGATGGTGGTGTTTGTCAGCCCAGCGATGGGGCTGATGAATATCTTTATCTGGCACAGCGGCCAGTTCGGGCAGCCAGTGACGAATAAACCGACCTTCAGGGTCGAAACGCTCGCCCTGCGTTGTCGGATTGAAAATACGAAAATAAGGTGCCGCATCGGTGCCGGTCGATGCCGCCCACTGCCAGCCGCCGTTATTCGCCGCCAGATCGCCATCCAGCAGTTGCGACATAAAGTAGCGTTCGCCTTCGCGCCAATCGATCAGTAAATCTTTGACGAGAAAACTGGCGCAAATCATACGCAAGCGATTGTGCATCCATCCCGTTTCATTCAGTTGACGCATCGCCGCATCCACAATCGGATAGCCGGTTTTCCCCTGCTGCCAGGCGGCGAAATCCTCCGGCGATTCTCGCCATTTCACCCACTGCGTCCATGCGGTGAACGGTCGGTGTTTACATAGCTGTGGCCAGGACACAATCAGGTGGCGGTAAAATTCACGCCAGACCAGCTCGTTAAACCAGGTAAATGCCCCACCCTCACGCCGTTCCAGCATATCCGGGCACTCGGCACGCAGACGGTTAAAGCACTGGCGCGGCGATACGATCCCAAGCGCCAGATACGGAGAAAGTTTGCTAGTGCCGGGCAACGCAGGAAAATCCCGCTGCTGGTCATAATCCTGCACCTGCTCGCGGCAAAAACGGCGCAGTTGCTGCAACGCCGCACGTTCGCCGCTGGGGAAATCGTCGCTATCCACGTCGCACAGCGGATAGCTGAACGGTGCCAGTTCCAGTGTGTTATTGATCGGCTCACCGCGCGCGTCCGGTGCCGGTACGCACGTCGTCTCCGACTCCAGCAGACGTTTGATAAAGGCCTGACGGAAGGGCGTAAACACTTTATACATCTCGCCGTTGCCCGTCAGCACACTGCCCGGCGGCAGCAACAGGCTGTCATGATAGCCGTGACAAACCACACTATCTGCTAGCCGATCTTTTACCTGCTTATCACGCAGTCGCTCATTAATTTCATATTGATAATTGAAGAAAAGGTCGGTGGTCTGCTGCTGCGCACAAAATTGCACCAGCCAGTCAACCGATGCCGCAAAGTCGGCACATTCATGGTAATACAGCGGGATTCCTTTCTCGGCCAGCGCATGCTGCACCGACGTCAGGTTTTCCAGCAGAAAGGCCGCCTGTCGCGGTGCCATACTGTGTTTTTCCCACTGTGCAGGCGTCGCGATAAAGACGGCCATCACAGTGGCATTCGGATCCTGACAGGCCGCGTACAGCGCCAGATTATCGGTAATGCGCAGGTCGTTGCGCAGCCAGACGACATGGGTAACGGCATGATGTGTAACGACATGCGTGGTCATGAAACTCCTCGGGCAGTCAAACTAGTGTCCGTAACGCAGGCGCAATGCCTCTGGGTACGGCTCAAAGTAACGCTGCTGAGCCAGGTACGCATCAGGGTATTCCGCCATGTAATGTTGCAGCAGCGTGATAGGTGCCAATAGCGGCTGCAAACCTTGCCGATAGCGATCGATGAGCTGCGCCAGTTCTTGCCGCTGCTGAGCATTAAGCTGACGCCGGAAATAGCCCTGCACGTGCATCAGCACATTAGTGTGATTGCGCCGCGTCGCAGGCGTCGACAACAGCTTCATGAGACGTTTCCGGTATTCAACAATGTAATCTTCCAACGATTCCCATTTATCGATTCCCGCAACAAATAGTCCCAGTTCGCGGTATTCCGGCTGGGAATGCGCCAGCAGCAGTAATTTATAGCGGCTATGAAAGGCAATGAGCGCGCCACGGCTCAGCCCGTCCTGCCATAGCTGGTTCAGTTCGTGTAGCGCATAAACGCGCTCAATAAAATTCTCCCGCAGGCCGGGATCGTGCAAGCGTCCGTCTTCCTCAATCGGTAGCCAGGGCATTTGCCGCATCAGCTCCTGCGTAAACAGGCCGACTCCGCTTTTACGTGCATTCTTTTGCCCTTCATCGTAGACCTTCACGCGTTCCATACCGCAGCTTGGCGATTTCGCGCAGACAATATAACCGCATAAATGCTGAAGCTGGCTGACTTTGTCAGCAGAAAACACCGTCATCTGCTGGGTGACATCCAGCGACGAGCCATTGCTGGCGCGCAGCGTAATGTGGCTTTCCCCTTCTCGCACCAGTCTGAGCGCCGGACGCGGCACGGGTAAACCAATCGCCATTTCCGGGCAGACCGGTTCAAAGCGAAAATAAGGCGCCAGTTGTTCAACAGCAAACGTCAGACGCTTGTGCCCGCCATCAAACCGCACGGGATTACCGAGCAGACAGGCGCTGATACCAACAGGGATGAGTTCGAGCGTCATGATTTATCCTTATACCCGTCATATTTCAAGCGGCATGCACGTTGGCATTCTGTAAACCCTCTGACCAGCATAGCGGATTTCACCACGATTCTGTGCAGTCGTAGCGAAGAATAAAGTAATAAATCATGAGATTGGGGAGAAATAACGGCAGAACAGGCAGGAAGGGAAATGGGTAAATCTCGTCAAAACATATTTAAACCGATCCTTCGCCGGTTCATTTTTCGTGTTTATCTGCCATTCCCGTTTTAAGGATACAGCAGATAAACACGAGAGACCTTATACGCAGGCCTTAATAAAAATCGCAAGCAGCCGCTTCGGACTGTGCCATCCATACTGGTTTATCGCTGGTTTTCAGCCAGACGCGGTGTAAATAGCTGTAAAAACGCGCCCGATCCCGGCGAAACAGCATCACCGGTAACGCCAGCACGCCGATGGCAACCACGGCGGCGCGACGCAGGAGAATACGGTGCAAGGGATAAGTAGTGTAAAGCGACATAACGATCCTCCTCTGGGATAAGCGCCTTTGTTCAGCGGCGCTTTTCATAACGACAAAATAAGAACTGTGATATTGGTTAAAATTTTACCGCTTTTTCTGAAAGTTTACTACTCATCTGACCAGTAAAAGATGAAATAATCGCCAACTTTTTTCGTCACTACGTTATTAAGTTACAATAACGTTAAAAATAAACTTACCATTAGTTAATTTATGGTTTTAGATTGGATCACTTTATCCCTTTCTCTTAATACCACCTTCCCATCGCAGACGATGCTGTTGGCACAGCAGCACCATTACCGCTCCCACCATCTACTTTTCAGCCCATTTTTATACTTTTTTTACGCCCGCAGACGGGAAATTTGCACCTTCTTTTCCTGCGTTTTCCTACTCTGACAGTGTCTATTTTGTTCTGGAGGTGTGTTGTGACGCTTAGCATCGTCTTAGGCGGCCTGCTTGTGCTGTTGTTACTGGCCTATCTGGTTTATGCCTTGTTGAAAGCGGAGGAATTCTGATGGCCGCTGACGCTTTTTTACTGATCTTTGGCCTGCTGCTTACCGTGCTGATCGTCGCTCAGCCATTGGGTAGCGGACTGGCTCGTCTGATTGAGGGTGAAACGGGTACGCTTCTGCAAAAGTTTGAAGCGGGAGCGGCGCGCCTTTTCGCTTTAGATACGACGGAGATGCGCTGGCAACAGTATGCGGCAGCTATTCTGACGCTTAACCTGATCGGCATTGTCGTCTTGTTTGTCCTGTTAATGGCGCAGGGGGCGCTGCCGCTTAATCCAGAAAATATGCCGGGACTGTCGTGGCATTTGGCGTTAAATACGGCAATCAGCTTTGTTACTAACACCAACTGGCAGGCTTACAGTGGTGAAAACACGCTGAGTTATCTGAGCCAAATGGTTGGCCTAACGGTACAAAACTTCCTGTCCGCCGCCAGCGGCATCGCCGTCGCTTTCGCGTTAATCCGCGCATTTTCTCGTCGCTGTGTCGACACGTTGGGCAACGCGTGGCTCGATCTGTTTCGTATCACGCTGTATGTGCTGCTGCCGCTGTCTCTGTTGCTGGCGCTGTTTTTTGTCAGTCAGGGCGTGTTGCAGAACCTGCTGCCTTATCAGCATCTGACCACGCTGGACGGCGCAGCCCAAACGCTGCCGATGGGGCCGGTTGCCTCACAGGAAGCGATTAAACTGTTGGGCACCAACGGCGGCGGTTTCTTTGGTGCCAACTCGGCACACCCGTTTGAAAACCCGACCGCGCTGAGCAACATCGTACAAATGCTGGCGATCCTGCTGATTCCTACTGCACTGTGCTTCGCCTTTGGTAAAGCCGTCAGTGACAATCATCAGGGCCATGCACTGCTATGGGCGATGGGGCTCATCTTCATCGTCGCCGCGGCCGTAGTGATGAAAATGGAGGTCAGCGGTAACCCCCATCTGCTGGCATTAGGCGCGGACAGCGCCGCGAATCTGGAAGGTAAAGAGACGCGTTTTGGCGTGCTGACGTCTAGCCTGTATGCCGTTGTCACCACGGCTACCTCGACGGGGGCGGTGAACGCCATGCACGACTCTTTCACCGCGCTTGGCGGCATGGTTCCCATGTGGTTGATGCAGATTGGTGAAGTGGTGTTCGGTGGCGTCGGTTCTGGCCTGTACGGCATGCTGCTGTTCGTCCTTCTGACCGTCTTTATTGCCGGCCTGATGATTGGCCGCTCGCCGGAATATCTGGGCAAAAAGATCGAAGTCTATGAAATGAAGATGACGGCGCTGGCGATTCTGATTCCTCCTGCATTAGTACTGCTCGGTACGGCGCTGGCGCTGAGTACGGAAGCCGGACGCAGCGGCATTCTGAACCCCGGCGCACACGGCTTTAGCGAAGTGCTCTATGCCGTGTCCTCCGCCGCGAACAACAACGGCAGCGCGTTTGCTGGCCTGAGCGTCAACACGCCGTTCTATAACGTTCTGCTCGCTGTCACCATGCTGCTGGGCCGCTTTGCCGTCATGGTGCCCGTACTGGCTATCGCCGGTTCGCTGGTTGTGAAAAAGCGCCAGCCGGAAAGCAAAGGCTCACTGTCCACTCGCAGTCCGCTGTTTATCGGCATGCTCATCGCCATTGTTCTGCTGATTGGCGCACTGACGTTTATCCCTGCACTGGCGTTAGGGCCAGTCGCTGAACATTTACAGTTCGGCCTGACTCACTAAGGCTGGAGACTTTTTATGACTCGTCACACGATGAATCATCAGGCAACACAGGAACCGACCTCTGCCCAGCAGGGCGAGGCTTCCCGCCCTGTTGGCAAACGTAAACCGCAAACGCTGTTTGACAGAGCGTTAATCCGCTCGGCGCTGAAAGATGCGCTGAAGAAACTCGATCCGCGCGTGCAGTGGCGCAACCCGGTCATGTTCGTGGTGTATCTCGGCAGTATGCTGACCACCCTCGTCTGGCTGGCTATTCTGGCCGGTAAAACGGAAGGGAACGCCATGTTTACCGGGCTGGTATCACTCTGGCTGTGGTTTACCGTGCTGTTCGCCAATATGGCCGAAGCGCTGGCGGAAGGTCGTAGCAAAGCGCAGGCAAACGCGTTGAAAGGCGTCAAAAAAACCAGTTGGGCTAACAAGCTTTCTGCGCCGCATCACGATGCTGGTTCGGAATCCGTTCCGGCTGATAGCCTGCGTAAAGGCGATATCGTGCTGGTGAGCGCGGGCGAGACCATTCCGTGCGACGGCGAGGTGCTGGAAGGCGGCGCGTCCGTCGATGAAAGCGCCATCACCGGGGAATCCGCACCAGTAATCCGTGAGTCCGGCGGCGATTTCGCCTCCGTCACCGGCGGCACGCGCGTGCTGTCCGACTGGCTGGTGATTCAGTGCAGCGTCAATCCCGGCGAAACCTTCCTCGACCGGATGATTGCCATGGTTGAAGGGGCGCAGCGTCGGAAAACCCCGAACGAAATCGCGCTGACCATTCTGCTGATCGAGCTTACGCTCATCTTCCTGCTGGTAACTGCCACGCTCTACCCGTTCTCCTGGTTCGGCGTACAGGCGAATAATAGCGGCGATGTTGTCGGTGTGACCGTACTGGTCGCCCTGCTCGTCTGCCTGATCCCCACCACCATCGGCGGGCTGCTGTCAGCTATCGGCGTGGCTGGGATGAGCCGGATGCTGGGGGCTAACGTGATTGCCACCAGCGGACGTGCCGTCGAAGCGGCAGGCGATATTGACGTTCTGCTGCTGGATAAAACCGGCACCATTACGCTGGGCAACCGTCAGGCTTCGGCTTTCCTGCCTGCGCCAGGCGTGACGGAACAGGCGCTGGCTGACGCAGCGCGTCTCGCTTCCCTGGCGGATGAAACGCCCGAAGGCCGCAGCATCGTGGTGCTGGCAAAGCAACGTTTTAACCTGCCGGAACAGGACTTAGCGTCGTTGGACGCCACCTTTGTCCCCTTTACCGCCCAGACGCGCATGAGTGGCGTCAATTTTGGCCAACGCACCATTCGTAAAGGCGCTGTCGATGCCCTGCGTCGCTACATTGAAGCGAATAATGGCAATTTCCCACATCAGGTCGAAGAAGCGGTCTCCAACGTCGCACGCAGCGGGGGAACACCACTGGTCGTTGCAGAAGGTAAGCGCGTGCTTGGCGTGGTGGAACTGAAAGATATCGTAAAAAGTGGCATCAAAACGCGCTTTGCCGAGCTGCGCAGTATGGGGATAAAAACCGTGATGATCACTGGCGACAACCCGCTCACCGCCGCGGCGATTGCCGCAGAAGCCGGCGTCGATGATTTTCTGGCGGAAGCCACACCGGAAACCAAGCTGGCGCTGATTCGCCAGTATCAGGCAGAAGGCAGACTGGTGGCGATGACCGGCGACGGCACGAACGATGCTCCCGCGCTGGCGCAGGCGGATGTAGCGGTAGCCATGAACTCCGGCACGCAGGCAGCAAAGGAAGCGGGCAACATGGTTGATTTGGATTCCAATCCAACCAAGCTGATCGAAGTGGTGCACATCGGTAAGCAGATGCTGATGACGCGCGGCTCGCTGACGACGTTCAGTATCGCCAACGACGTGGCGAAATATTTCGCGATTATCCCAGCCGCCTTTGCCGCCACCTACCCACAGCTCAATGCGCTAAACGTGATGCAACTGCACTCACCCACCTCAGCCATGCTGTCGGCGGTGATCTTCAATGCGCTGATTATCGTGTTTCTGATCCCACTGGCGCTCAAAGGGATTCGCTATCGCCCCATGAGTGCAGCGGCGCAATTAAGCCGCAATCTGTGGATTTATGGTCTTGGCGGGCTGCTGGTGCCGTTCCTCGGTATCAAGCTGATTGATATGTTGCTGACTGGGCTGAATCTGGCTTAAGGACTAACGGGTGTATGCTATGCGCTATTTACGTTCCTCTTTGTTTTTATTCTTATTATTGCTGCTGTTTACCGGTCTGGCCTACCCGCTGCTGACAACGGTGTTGGCACAGTGGTTGTTCCCGACACAGGCAAACGGATCGCTGATTTATCGTGAGAATACCATCGTCGGTTCATCCCTGATCGGGCAGTCATTCAGTCGTGCTGGCTATTTTCAGGGGCGTCCTTCCGCCACATCAGATACGCCGTATAACGCGCTGGCGTCCGGTGGCAGCAATCTGGCCGCCAGCAATCCCGCGCTGGATAAACTGATCGGTGAACGTGCCGCTTATTGGCATCAGTTGGTTGGCAATCAGCAACCGGTGCCCGCTGAACTGTTGACGGCCTCCGGCAGCGGACTGGATCCGCAAATATCCCCAGAAGCCGCACGCTATCAGGCGCTGCATATTGCGCAGGCCAGAGGGATGTCGCTCCAGCAGGTACAGCAATTGGTCGATCGCTTTACCGAAACCAGTAAGCCTGCGTTCATTGGACAGCCAACGGTTAATGTCCTGCTGTTGAACCTGGCGTTGGATAAGGAAAAAGCCCTGCCTTAATCGGCAGTGCGTTACTATTAATTATCATACGGGGAGCCAGACTCCCAGTCGTCTTTGCTGCGGCCTGACCACCGTTCAGGCCACGCTAATAAGGGATAGAACATGATTGACGGTGAAGATCGCCGCCCGGATCCCGATAGCCTGTTGGCTCAGGTCGGTGCGCCACCGCGCGGCAAGCTGAAGATCTTTTTTGGTGCCTGTGCGGGCGTCGGGAAAACCTATGCTATGTTGCAGGAAGCTCAGCGGCTGCGGGCACAGGGATTGGATATTCTGGTCGGCGTGGTCGAAACCCACGGCCGCAGCGAAACCGCTGCGCTGCTGGATGGACTGCCGTTGCTGCCGCTCAAACATTTTCGCCATCACGGCCGTCACACTGTCGAATTCGATCTGGATGCAGCGCTGGCGCGCTGTCCGGCGCTGATTCTGATCGACGAGCTGGCGCACAGCAACGTAAGTGGATCGCGTCACCCCAAGCGTTGGCAAGACGTGCAGGAATTGCTTGATGCGGGTATCGACGTCTTTACGACGGTAAACGTTCAGCATCTGGAAAGCCTGAATGATGTGGTCGGCGGCGTTACGGGGATTCGGGTACGGGAAACCGTGCCAGACCCGATATTCGATCAGGCCAGCGAAGTCATTCTGGTGGACTTGCCGCCGGACGATCTGCGGCAGCGCCTGAATGAGGGCAAAGTGTATCTGCCGCTACAGGCCGAGCGCGCCGTCGAGAACTTTTTCCGCAAAGGCAATTTGATCGCCCTGCGCGAGCTGGCGCTGCGGCGCATGGCGGATCGGGTTGACGATCAAATGCGCGCCATGCGTGCCGGACAAGGGCGCGAACAGGTCTGGCATACGCGTGATGCCATTTTGTTATGCATCGGCCACGGTACGGGTAATGAAAAACTGGTGCGAACAGCGGCACGACTGGCAGCGCGGCTAGGCAGCACCTGGCACGCCGTTTACGTCGAAACCCCGCGTCTGCACCGCTTGCCTGAACCGCAACGGCGCGCCATTTTGCGGGCGCTCAAGCTGGCGCAGGATTTAGGGGCAGAAACGGTGACGCTATCGGAACCCGATGAAGAGCTTGCCGTCCTGCGCTATGCGCGTGAACACAACCTCGGCAAAATCGTCATTGGTCGCCATGTAGAACAGCGCTTCGGCTGGTGGTGGCGCACGCGCTTTGCCGAACGGCTCGGCCGACTGGGGCCGGATCTCGATCTGGTCGTGGTGGCCGTGCAGGATGACGTATCAGCCGCACCGATTAAAACACCGGATGCACGCGGGTTGGTCGAGAAATGGCGTATGCAGTTGTTTGGCTGCGGACTGGCGACGCTGCTGTGCGCGTTGATCACCCTGCTCGCCTCATGGTCGCCGTTTGCCATGCTGGAACCCGTCAATCTGGTGATGATTTATCTGCTGGCCGTGGTAATCGTTGCGCTGTTCTTTGGCCGCTGGCCGTCGGTGTTCGCCGCCGTCATCAACGTCGCCAGTTTCGATCTCTTCTTTATTCTGCCGCGCGGTACGTTTGCCGTCTCGGATGCGCAATATCTGGTCACCTTTGCTGTGATGCTCGGCGTCGGCCTGCTGGTCGGTAATCTGACCGCAGGCGTGCGCTATCAGGCCAGAGTCGCCCGTTATCGCGAGCAGCGCGTTCGCCATCTGTATGAGATGTCGAAGGCGCTGAACCGCAGCCTGTCCAGCGCCGATATTGTCGAAGCCAGCCAGCATTTTCTCAGCACGACGTTTCAGGCCAGGATCGCGATTCTGCTCGCCGATAGCCTGCATCATACCTCGTCCGAGCTATCTCAACCTGCGCGAGACGGTCAGCAGTTGATTGTCGATCATGCTATCGCCCGCTGGAGCTTCGATCATCGCGCCCCCGCCGGAGCGGGAACGACAACCCTGCCCGGCGTGTCATATCAGATTCTGCCACTCGCCACCACGCAGCAAATCTTCGGCGTGCTGGCGATCGAGCCTAATAACGCTCGGCAGTTGATGATTCCCGAACAGCAGCGCCTGTTGGACACCTTTACCGTGCTGATCGCCAACGCGCTGGAGCGTCTGCATCTGATGCAAAGTACGGAAAATGCCCGGCTGGATGCCGAGCGCGAACAGTTGCGCAACTCGCTGCTTGCCGCACTCTCGCACGATCTCCGCACGCCGCTGACCGTCCTTTTTGGTCAGGCCGAGATTCTGACGTTGAATCTGGCCAGTGAAGGATCGCCTTATGCCCAGCAAGCCAACCAGATCCGCCAGCATATTTTAAACACCACACGACTGGTGAATAACCTGCTCGATATGGCGCGTATTCAGTCGGATGGCTTTAACCTGCGTAAAGAGTGGCAAACGCCGGAGGAACTGATCGGCAGCGCCCTACAGCAGTTGGAAAGCGCGCTGGCGAAAAACACCATTCAGGTTACTCTACCTGATGAGATGGTTCTGGTTTATTGTGATGCAGGGCTGGTGGAGCGTGTGTTCATTAACCTGTTGGAGAATGCGCTGAAGTACGCCGGAGAACAGGCCACCATCGCGATTTCAGCAAGCATTATTCCTGCAAACCTGATGGCAGAGAACACCGCTTCGCAGCACGATACGCAGGAAAGCGTGCTGGAAATCATCGTGCAGGACAATGGCCCAGGCATTGAACAGGGTCAGGAAAGCATGATTTTTGATAAATTTTCCCGAGGTCACAAAGAGTCATCGATTCCCGGTGTGGGGCTGGGGCTGGCGATCTGTCGGGCGATAGTAGAAATTCACGGCGGCCGGATCTGGGCAACGAATGCCGAAAGCGGCGGTGCTGCCTTCCATTTCACTTTACCGCTGTCGGCACCGCCGGATCTCGAACCGGAAGATATTGAGGAGCACTGAATCCCTTGCAGGCCACCATTCTGATCGTTGAAGATGAAAAAGAGATCCGTCGTTTTGTTCGTCAGGCGCTGGAAGGCGAAGGCTGTCGCGTGTTTGACGCAGAAACGATGCAGCGCGGCCTGCTGGAAGCGGCCACGCGCAAACCCGACCTGATTATTCTCGATTTGGGCCTGCCGGATGGTGACGGTATCGACTACATCCGCGATTTACGTCAGTGGAGCAGCCTGCCCGTGATTGTTCTTTCTGCCCGTACCGACGAGCAGGATAAAATAGACGCGCTGGATGCCGGTGCCGATGATTATCTGACCAAGCCGTTCGGCATCGGCGAGTTGCTGGCACGATTGCGTGTCGCGCTGCGTCGCCACAGCAATACACAGCAGGAAACGCCGCTGGTGAGCTTCGGTAATATCACCGTGGATTTACTCAATCGGCAGGTGAATCGCGACGATCAGGAGCTACACCTGACGCCCATCGAATTTCGTCTGTTAGCCACACTCCTCGCCAACCCAGGCAAAGTGCTGACGCAACGTCAGTTGCTGACGCAGGTTTGGGGGCCAAACGCTGTCGAGCACAGCCACTATCTGCGCATTTATATGGGGCACCTGCGCCAGAAGCTGGAAAGCGATCCGGCAAGACCGCGCCATCTCTTGACCGAAACCGCTATCGGTTATCGTTTTATGCCGTAAAATCATCCTTCTGTATCAGGCGACGTCCGTAGAGAATGTTTCCCACGGCACGCGCTTGCCTTTTCTTCAGGAATACGCCGTCATGAGTAGTTGGTTAATTTACGCCTTGCTGTCTGCCGTATGCGCCGCGCTGGTCGCGATATTTGGCAAGATTGGTCTGCAAAATCTGGACGCCAATACGGCGACCGCGATTCGTGCCGTCATCATGGCACTTTTTTTAGTCGGAGTGGTGGTCGCGCAAGGCAAGTTGGCGCTGGTCGGTGAGGTCGTCGCCAATAAAAAAGCGATGTTGTTTATCGTGCTCAGCGGCGTCGCGGGGGCGCTGTCATGGCTATTTTACTTTGTCGCATTGAAGAACGGTAATGTCGCTCAGGTCGCCCCGATCGATAAGCTCAGCGTGGTTTTCGCTGTCGTGTTGGCAGTCATTCTGCTGGGAGAAAAGATTTCGCTGATGGCGGGAGCTGGCGTCGCGCTGATTTCCGTGGGAGCGTTGCTGGTCGCATTGGGATAAAGGCGTTCTGCATTTTCTGGCTGTACAAGATTAAAAAAGCAGACAGTTGAAAAACTTATTTGCCGAGTGAAAACGGGAGTAACGGAATAGAAGAGTAAAGCGTTTGCGCCAGGGATGGCGCAACCCGAGCTTACAGGGACGTACTTGCAGCGTCTTTACGATCTATCCGTTACGCCCGCTCTGCGGACTTTGTCAGCAGTCTGAAAGGCGCTGCATGCAGCGCCTTTTCACTTATTTAGCCGTTGCAAGTACCGCACTGACAATTTCTACCGCTTCTTTCTCGATGCGCTCGCGGTGTTCCACCCCGAGGAAACTTTCACAGTAGATTTTGTAGGCTTCTTCGGTGCCGGAAGGACGCGCGGCAAACCAGCCGTTCTCCGTCATCACTTTCAGGCCACCAATCGATGCCCCGTTGCCCGGCGCAGCGGTCAGGCGCGCAGTAATCGGATCGCCCGCCAGCGTACTGGCCGACACCTGCTCAGGCGACAGCTTGGACAGTACGGCTTTCTGTGCATGCGTCGCAGAGGCCTGAATACGGTTGTAGCTCGGCGCGCCAAAGCGCTGTGCCAGCTCATCATAATGCTGCTGTGGGTTTTTACCTGTCACGGCCGTAATTTCCGCCGCCAGCAGACACAGGATGATGCCGTCTTTGTCCGTCGACCACGGCGTGCCATCAAAGCGCAGGAAGGAGGCCCCCGCACTCTCTTCACCGCCGAAGCCGAAGCTGCCGTCATACAGGCCGTCAACGAACCATTTGAAACCAACCGGTACTTCCACCAGCTTACGGCCCAAATCTGCCACGACGCGATCGATCATCGCACTGGATACCAGCGTTTTGCCGACAGCAACAGACTGTCCCCACTGTGGACGATGCTGGAACAGATAGTTGATTGCCACCGCCAGATAATGGTTCGGGTTCATCAGCCCGGAAGGAGTGACGATACCGTGGCGGTCATAGTCAGGATCGTTGGCAAACGCCAAATCGAATTTATCACGCAGCGCCAGCAGCCCAGCCATGGCAAATTCTGACGAGCAGTCCATACGAATCACGCCATCGTGATCCAGCGACATAAAGCGGAATGTCTGATCGACCGCATCGTTCACCAGTGTCAGATCCAGCTTGTAGTGCTCGGCAATACGCTGCCAGTAGGCAATACCGGAACCACCCAGCGGATCGACGCCCAGTTTCAGACCAGCGCGTTGAATCGCCGCCATGTCCACCACGCTAGCCAGCCCTTCTACATACGGCTGAACCAGATCCTGCTCGTGGACATGTCCGCTTTTCCACGCCTGATCCAGCGTAATACGCTTCACGTCACGCAGTTCATCCGCCAGCAGGGCATTCGCACGCTTCTCAATCACGCTGGTAAGATTGGTATCTGCCGGGCCACCGTTCGGCGGGTTATATTTAATGCCGCCATCTTCCGGCGGGTTGTGGGACGGCGTGATCACAATACCGTCCGCCAGCGCGCCGCCCTGACGATTGTGAACCAGAATGGCGTTAGACACCGCAGGCGTTGGGGTAAAACCATTATCCAACTGTACGATCACATCTACACCGTTGGCAGCCAACACCTCAAGCACAGAGATAAACGCAGGTTCGGAGAGCGCGTGAGTATCTTTACCGACGTAACACGGGCCGCTGATGCCTTGCTTTTTACGCTCTTCAGCAATCGCCTGCGCAATCGCCAGAATATGCGGTTCATTAAAGCTATGGCGTCCCGCACTGCCGCGATGGCCAGACGTACCAAATTTCACCGCATGCGCTGTGTTGCCGACGTCCGGCCGCAGCACATAATATTGTGACGTTAACTGTGCCACATTGATCAAATCGCTCTGCCGGGCAGGCTGTCCGGCCCTTGGGTGATTAGCCATTGGCGTTTCTCCCTAACGCTGTCGTTAGATAAATGGTTAATAAATAATTAGATGGTTCCGCACACTTTCTCTGTCAGTTCCGCTGGGAACTGCATCGTCAGCATGATGTGCTCAACCATGCTACGTTTACGACCGGTATTCGTGTTGGTAATCACCCAGTATGGCGTACCCGGAATATGTTTGGGCTTTGTGTGTGTGCCATGCTGAAGCAATGTTTGTTGGTCACCCGCGAAATAGACCCGCGTGCGGCCATGAAGAGATTCTGTCGCGGCAGCAAACTCCTGCGGCGATAAGGTATACAGCGTGGACAGAACCAGCATAAAGCGGTTGATGGCCTTATTTTGTTCAGCGTATTCATCCGACAGCAGCAGCTCACGCAGGGTGCGAACCCGATCGCGCGGGCTCGGCGCAGCGGCAGGCTGAGACGCTGCCGTTGTTGCAACAGCCTCTACCGCTGGCGTGGTAACAGGCTGCCCAGCGGTAAATTTCAGCATGCGCCGTAAAATATCCGATGCGCTTTCACCAATATGTTGTGTGTGGCTGGCAATATAGCGATAAAGCTCTTCGTCGACTTCAATAGTTTTCATCTTTATCCAGTGCTGTTTTTACCCAAAATCATGCAAATTACAGAGGTGTTTCCCTTCTGCAACCCGGCACTATGGGTAGATGACTCAAATCAAAAGGATTATACAGGCGTTCAAATATTATCGAACAGCGGCATAGTGGGACAATAGCAAAAGTCAGACTATGCCCCAATGTCTTTCACATCCATTCAAATAGCTATACGAGTCCCTTCAGCGACAATATTGTTCTAACGTCATGATATGTTCTAAAGCCATAAATCGTTCTAAAGTCATGATACCCTAAGCCCATGTCTCTCTGAATGAACTTCACCATGAAATTGAATCATCGTTGGCAAAATGCGCACCAACCCACAGATAAACTCCCTGTCGTCCTGATTCATGGCCTGTTTGGCACGCTGGATAACCTTGGCGTATTAGGCAGAGATTTGCAAAACACGCACGATATTCTGCAAATCGATTTACGCAATCACGGTTTGTCGCCACGCTCACCGCAAATGAATTATCCTGCGATGGCGCAAGATGTGCTGACACTGCTGAATGACCTGAGCATCGAACGTGCTATCGTTATTGGCCATTCAATGGGCGGAAAAGTCGCGATGGCACTCAGCGCGCTCATTCCCGAACGGTTGGACAAGCTGGTCGCGATTGATATCGCACCGGTGGATTATCAGGTACGCCGCCACGACACTATTTTTGCCGCGCTGCGCGCCGTGACGGAAGCGGGCCTGACCTCGCGCTCAGAAGCTACCGCGTTAATGCGTCAGCATATAAAGGAAGAAGGCGTGATTCAATTTTTGCTGAAATCCTTCCAACAGGGTGAGTGGCGTTTTAACGTGCCGGTGTTGTGGGATGAGTACGAAAACATCGTTGGCTGGCAGGATGTTCCCGTCTGGCAAGGTCCTATCCTGTTCATTCGCGGCGGCGATTCGCCTTATCTGGACGATCGCTACCGAGATTCGCTGCTGCGTCAGTTCCCAGCGGCACGCGCGCATGTCATCAGCGGAGCGGGTCACTGGGTTCACTCAGAAAAACCCGATGCGGTTTTACGCGCTATCCACCGTTTTCTGGATACAAATTAACCAGACAACACTGCCACTGGCGGATTCATGATAACGGCGTCAGTTAACCGTTGTCGCCGCCAGTGCGGCTAGGGTATGATTGTGCCCGCAGTAGAGGGACGGCTGATTCAGCCACAAGCATTGTAACCACTTCATCAAAATGCACGCATAACTTCCCAACATGTTTCACTGATAGCAAACCGCATTCTGGCAACCTCTGTTGCAGGGTGAGAATCGGTATCGCTTTTATCTGTAGAACAAGACGGGCAGCACCGTGTATTTTGGTCCGAATACCTTGCAGCATCATTACTTATGGCAAAAGAACAAACGGATCGCACCACCCTGGATCTGTTCGCAGACGAGCGTCGTCCGGGCCGCCCCAAGACCAACCCGCTCTCGCGTGACGAACAACTAAGAATTAACAAGCGTAACCAGCTACGTCGCGATAAAGTTCGTGGCTTGCGCCGTGTTGAATTAAAGATTAACAGCGACGCTGTTGATATCCTGAACAGCCTTGCTGAAGAGCGGAATATTAGCCGCAGTGAATTGATTGAAGAGATGCTGCTGGCGCAGTTAGCAGAACAACAGTCCTGATTGACGTAATACGATATTCATATCTTGTGCGGCGCCATTTCTGACGCCGCTTGAACATTCACCCGAAATTAAACAGCACTCTCTTTTCTCACTCACATACTGTTTTTCTGATGAAAACCCGCGTCAGAATTTTTCCCAGTTGTCGTTGCTGGGTGGCAACGCTTTAGCTGCAGCGGCACGTGGCGCAACTGCCTGTGCTTTCTGCACCGGCTTTGCTGCGACTTGCAGCGCTGACTGCGTGTCAGACAGCTGGAACAGCGACACCGTCTGGTTCAGCAACGCCGCCTGCTCTTCCAGCGACAAGGCTGCCGACGAGGCCTGTTCAACCAACGCGGCGTTTTGCTGCGTTACGCTGTCCATTTCCGCCACGGCCTGACCAACCTGTGCAATGCCTTTGCTCTGCTCTTCCGATGCCGACGCAATTTCACCCATAATATTTGTCACGTTGGTCACCGCACGGACGATATCCTGCATGGTGTAACCGGCATCGCTAACCAGATTAGAACCTGTATCGACACAGCGGACAGACTCAGAAATCAGCCCTTCGATCTCTTTCGCGGCCTGCGCACTGCGCTGTGCCAGACTGCGTACTTCTCCCGCTACCACGGCGAATCCACGCCCCTGCTCACCTGCACGCGCAGCTTCTACCGCCGCGTTCAACGCCAGAATGTTGGTCTGGAAGGCGATACCGTTAATCACAGTGGTGATTTCTGCGATTTTTCTCGAACTGCCAGAGATTTCCGCCATGGTTTTCACTACGTTCTCAACGATTTCACCGCCCTTCTTCGCCGTGGTTGAGGCTTGTAACGCCAGTTGGCTAGCGTGGTTGGCGTTTTCAGCGTTCTGTTTCACCGTTGCCGTCAGTTGCTCCATGCTTGCCGCGGTTTCTTCCAACGCGGAAGCCTGCTCTTCGGTACGTGAAGACAGATCGTTGTTGCCCGCAGCAATTTCAGAAGCGCCCTGATAGATGGAATCCGTGCTGTTTCTGATCGTGCTAACCGTGCTGGCCAGACTCCCCTGCATTTCACGCAGCAGTGGGAACAGGCGACCGACGCAGTTATTGCCGAAGTCCAGAATTGGCTTGCCCAGATGACCGGAAGCAATCACGCTAAAGTGATAGCGCAGGTCATTTAATGGACGAACCAGACACACCACGAGGTAACGGTCTGTCAGGAACAGCATGATCAGACCGATCACCAATCCGCTCAGCAAAATGTTCTGTCCAATCGTAGTGATTTGTTCAAAACGCACGCCAGCCGCAGCGAATTTCTCTGCGCTGGCGTTACTGAATGCGGATAAGGATGCGCCGAATTGGCGGCTCAATGGCGGCACAACATTCTTGGCCTGATTTTGATAATCATCCAACGCATTGGCAACGGCCTTTTGGTAAAGCGGCTCAACACCCTGAGTAACCAGATTGTTCCAGTCACGACTAACAGCCTGTACCAGCGCGGCATCCAGACCTGCATGATCGATAGCGTTAAACGCCACCAAATCAGACTTCAGTTTATCCAGCGCGACGAGGGCAGAAGCCTGTTCTTTATCTGCGGTAGCATTATCGCCGCTGCGGCGAGCGTCAACGGCACGCGCCAGACGGGTTACCATACGGAAGTATTGATCGTTGCCCTGGTTGATAAAGTTCATGTTCTGAACCAGCAAGGTGCTGGTTTTCGAGGTCGCTGTCATCTCTTTAAAAGAGAACATGGTATATATCGATACGCCACCCCAAAGGACACAAAAAATGCCCAGAACCCATAGCATAGCGGTTCTGATGGCAATATTTTTTATAAGTCTCATAGCTCACTCCAAATCAGGAAAATGGTTAAAAAGATTTTTATCGCTAATCAACCGATATGAATCAGAAAATTCACACCATGAAACAGGTCACTTCTCCCTAGCGTTCACATTTCACCGAGTTGAAAACTCAAAAACCACGCTAACTCATCGGCTAAACACAGAGAATATTTAGCGTTCTTGCTATATTTATTAATATAATTTTTCATATTGAGAATACATTTATCTATTTTTATCGATATAAGTATTTTAATCAGATAGTTATCATAAAAATCGCTATCGCTTGCGCCTCATATGCGTTGGCATCGCCATGCGGTTAGTCGGCAAAAAACCACGCCATTTTTTTATTTAATCATTTAAAATCAAAAAGATAAAACATTTTCCTTTCGTCTTTTCATCAAGCCATCCGTAAATGGTTATAATTCTTATCTCCATTCATTAGGAATATTCCCGAGAAATGTTACGGGCTTTTAATTCAACAAAAACATTATCTTTTGTATGCATTTTAATTCTCATGAATAGTAACGTACCGTGAGGTGACTTTTATTTCTCACAAAAAGAAGTCTGCTTTTAATTACAATTGGAATTAGTCGTAAAAATAAAAAACACATTCATAAAAAATGAAACAACGTTACAGATAAATATCCGCGAAGAGATTAAGGAAATGTGCATTTAATCCCAGACGATAACATAATCCCTATTCATTATGGGGAATTAGCACCCACAGAGATGCGTTTCGTTTCTTTTACTGCCCTCCACATTGCATACGCCTTTGATTTACGCCTCCTTACCGATACGAGTTTCTCCTGATGTGAGTGTCTGTTATTATTAACAGATAAGTGGGTGAAACATTACACCATACCATTAGGAATCAAGAGGTTATTCAATTCATGGCACTCATCGGAATATTCTTTGGCAGTGATACTGGTAACACTGAAAACATCGCCAAAACGATCCAACAGCAGTTAGGCACCAACGTTGCTGATGTTCATGACATCGCCAAAAGCAGCAAAGAAGACCTCGAAGGTTTTGATATCCTGCTGCTGGGTATTCCCACCTGGTATTACGGTGAAGCTCAATGTGATTGGGATGACTTCTTCCCTTCACTGGAAGAAATTGATTTCACAGGAAAACTGGTTGCCCTGTTTGGCTGCGGCGATCAGGAAGACTATGCGGAATACTTCTGCGATGCCATGGGCACCATTCGTGACATTATTGAGCCTCGCGGCGCGACGATTGTCGGCCACTGGTCAACAGAGGGCTATTACTTTGAAGCCTCTAAAGGGCTCGCCGACGACAATCACTTCATCGGTCTGGCTATTGATGAAGACCGTCAACCTGAATTGACCAGCGAACGCGTCACCGCGTGGGTCAAACAGATCAGTGATGAACTGAGCCTGAAAGAACTGGTTGTCTAAGCCACGTTGGCTCTGATAGTCCCTATCAGAGCCAAAACAACATTGATAGGCAAAACCTTTCATAATAATTGATACATTTTTTTAACTTCTATCCGTAAACCTGTACAATAATCCCATCGGTTTTATACGTGCTTCACCATTTCCTCATTCACCAACAACGGATTGCGTTGGATACCAGTAGTGTGAATGGGGACAATATTGTTAACATTCCCTTGTTTTCATTTTGTATGTGCGGTTCTATAATTGGGACGCTATTACATTTTTTGCGCCGACCGATGTCATAGGCTAGGCAGCCTCCATTGATAAGTAAGCAACAGGACTAAACCCGCATGACTGACAACAATATCGCATTAAAGAAGGCCGGCCTGAAAGTCACTCTTCCAAGATTGAAAATTCTGGAAGTGTTACAGGATCCTGTCTGTCACCACGTCAGTGCGGAAGATTTATATAAGAGATTGATTGATATGGGCGAAGAGATTGGTCTTGCTACCGTCTATCGCGTACTCAACCAGTTTGATGATGCGGGCATCGTCACTCGTCATAACTTCGAAGGGGGTAAATCCGTCTTTGAACTGACACAGCAGCATCATCACGATCACTTAATTTGCCTCGACTGTGGCAAAGTCATTGAATTCCGCGATGAATCTATCGAAGCACGCCAACGCGAGATCGCAGAAAGACACGGCATTAAACTGACCAACCACAGTTTGTATCTCTACGGGCATTGCAGTGAAGGGGATTGCCGCGAGGATGAAACCCTGCACGAATCGACACGATAAATCGACCGCATAAAAAAATAAAACCGCCGAGGCGGTTTTATTTTTGTCTTCTTACCGGTGGCGTTAGCCTACCCAGGTATCACGCAGTCCAACCGTACGGTTAAACACCAGATGTTCCGCACTGGAGTAAACGCGATCGGCACAGAAGTAACCTTCGCGCTCAAACTGATACGCTTTCTCTGCTTCTGCCTGCGCCAGACTCGCTTCGACAAAACCTTGCGTAATCTTCAGTGAGTCTGGGTTAATCGTCGACAGAAAATCCTCTGCCGCGCCAGGGTTTGCCACACTGAACAGGCGATCGTACAGGCGAAATTCTGCAGGGACAGCGTGTGCCGCAGAAACCCAGTGAATCACGCCTTTCACTTTACGGCCATCAGCCGGATCTTTGCTCAGCGTTTCCGCATCATAGCTACAGTAAATCGTGGTGATAGTACCCTGCTCGTCTTTTTCAATGCGATCGGCTTTGATCACATAGGCATTACGCAGACGAACTTCTTTACCCAACACCAAGCGCTTGTACTGTTTGTTAGCTTCTTCACGGAAATCTGCGCGATCGATATAAACCTCACGGCTAAATGCTACCTGACGTGATCCCATTTCCGGCTTGTTCGGATGGTTTGGCATCGCGACAAATTCTTCGTGCCCGGCTGGCAGATTCTCGATCACCACTTTGACCGGATCCAGCACCGCCATCGCTCGCGGGGCGTGTTCATTCAGATCGTCGCGAATACAGGATTCAAGCGCGGCCATCTCAACGTTGTTATCCTGCTTCGTCACGCCAATGCGCACGCAGAATTCACGGATAGAAGACGCACTATAACCACGGCGACGCAGACCAGAGATCGTCGGCATACGTGGATCGTCCCATCCTTCAACGACATTTTCCGCAACCAGCTGATTCAGCTTACGCTTGGACATAATCGCGTATTCGAGATTGAGGCGAGAGAACTCGTACTGACGCGGATGGCAAGGAATCGTGATGTTATCCAACACCCAGTCATACAGGCGACGGTTATCCTGGAATTCCAGCGTACACAGTGAATGCGTGATCCCTTCCAGCGCATCGGAAATGCAATGGGTGAAGTCATACATCGGGTAGATGCACCACTTGTTGCCCGTCTGATGGTGATCGGCAAATTTAATACGGTACAGCACCGGATCGCGCATCACGATAAAGGACGATGCCATATCGATTTTTGCACGCAGGCAGGCCGTACCTTCCGCAAACCCACCGTTGCGCATTTTTTCAAACAGTGTCAGGTTTTCTTGCACGGTACGATCGCGGTAAGGGCTGTTTTTGCCTGGTGCCGTCAACGTACCACGGTATTCACGGATCTGCTCGGGCGTCAGTTCATCAACGTAAGCCAGCCCTTTACCGATCAGCTCAACCGCATACGCATGCAGTTGATCGAAGTAATCAGAAGAATAGCGAACGTCACCGCTCCATGAAAAACCCAGCCACTCGACGTCACGTTTGATCGACTCAACGTACTCGATATCTTCTTTTACCGGGTTGGTGTCGTCAAAACGCAGGTTGCATTGCCCCTGGTAGTCACGCGCGATACCAAAATTCAGGCAAATAGACTTGGCATGCCCAATATGCAGATAGCCGTTCGGCTCTGGCGGGAAACGCGTCTGAATATGGTCATGCTTACCGGACGCCAGATCTTCATCGATAATCTGACGGATAAAGTTGGTTGGGCGGGTTTCAGCCTCACTCATTCTTCATTCCTCAATGCTAAAACGACGTATAACCGACAATGATCCAACAAGCTACGCTGGGAAACAACCGTTAGTTTCATTTAATTATTCATAACGAAAAAAAAGGGCGAGATTACTATCTCGCCCTATCAATTTCATCAGCATAGCGCCGTTATGTTACGCCTTACTCTGCTCCGCTTTCAGTGCGGTTGCTATCGATTCGGCCTGTGTACCCACAACAATCTGTACACTTTGTTTATTCAGACGGATCACCCCCGCCGCACCAAGACGCTTCGCCTGAGCATCGTCAACCAGAGAAGAATCAGCCACATTCAAACGCAAGCGTGTGATACAGGCATCAATGCCGATCAGGTTGGCTTTACCGCCCAGTGCCTGCAAGTAACCCCGCGCCAGTGCCGCTGCATCGCCTGATTTCTCGCTCGCAGTCGCGGTACTCACGTCATATCCATCAGCTTCGCTACCGCTCACGGCCAGTTCACGCCCCGGCGTTAACAGATTGAAGCGCATAATGGTAAAGCGGAACACCACATAGTAAATGACGAAGAATGCCAGTCCCTGAACAAGCAGCATGTACCACTGGGTGGCCAACGGATTACGCGAGGACAGCACCATATCCACCAGACCAGCACTGAAACCAAAACCGGCAATCCAATGCATACTGGCCGCGATAAAGACGGAAAAACCCGTCAGCAGCGCATGCAGGAAATACAGCACCGGTGCCACAAACATGAATGAGAACTCCAGCGGCTCGGTGATCCCGGTGAAGAAGGAGGCAAATGCCGCTGCCAACATGATCCCTGCCACTTTGCTTTTGTTCTCAGGGCGGGCGCAGTGATAAATCGCCAGCGCCGCTCCCGGCAGGCCGAACATCATAATCGGGAAGAAGCCCGCCTGATAACGTCCGGTGATCCCCACTACGGCTTTGCCTGAATCAATAGATTGCTGGCCAGCCAGGAAGTTAGGAATATCGTTGATGCCCGCGACATCGAACCAGAACACCGAGTTCAGCGCGTGGTGCAACCCAACAGGAATCAGTAAGCGGTTAAAGAAGGCATAAACCCCGGCACCAACCGATCCCAACTGTTGGATATGTTCACCGAACGACACCAGCGCGTTGTAAATCACTGGCCAGACGTACATTAAAATGAACGCCACCAGAATCATCAGGAAAGAAACCAGAATCGGGACCAAACGGCGTCCGCTGAAGAACGACAGCGCCTTAGGCAGTTCAACCTGACTAAAGCGGTTATACAGTTCGGCCGACATCACACCAACCAGAATCCCGATGAACTGGTTTTCAATCTTGCCAAACGCAGCGGGCACCTGTTCAACAGGGATCCGTTGGATCATGGCGACAACGGCCGGTGAACACAGCGTGGTCAGCACCAGATAGCCGACAAAGCCGGTCAATGCCGCCGCACCGTCTTTATCTTTCGACATACCGTACGCGACACCGACGGCAAACAACACCGCCATATGCCCGATAATGGCTTCGCCCGATTTAATGAGGAGCGCGGCCAGCGCGTTCTCGCTTCCCCAGCCAACCGGATCAATCCAGTAACCTATCCCCATCAGGATAGCGGCAGCAGGCAGCGTCGCGACAGGCACCATCAATGCCCGACCGACTTTTTGTAAATAGCTCAGAGTACTCACTTTTCCCTCTCTTACCTTTGCGAGGTAAATGAAATGTTGTGGGGCAAACAAACCTGCCAATAAATTTCACTGCCGAAGAGCGTCGCCGTCGAAAAACTGCATTGTCGAGAAAACATGGCAGCGGTGGCTCCTAGGGGGAGTGTAAGAAAAATAATTCGCTACACAAATTAAACCCCATAATTATGTGATAAAAATCACCAAAAAACTGCATATTAAAAGTTTATACCTGAACAAAACCCCAACTTATTTCAAGATTAAAAAAAACAGAGTAGACTAATTTTAATGCATAGACAAAACGCGCAGCTGGCGCGATTGACGCAATAACGCAATTTATTCCACTTAAAACCAGGAGAGCGCTGATGAGACTTATTCCCTTAACTACCGCCGCCGACGTCGGAAAATGGGCCGCCCGCCACATCGTTGAGAAGATTAACGCTTTCAACCCCAGCGCAGAGCGCCCTTTTATTCTTGGGCTACCGACAGGCAGCTCACCGCTGGAGGCCTACAAATCGCTGGTCGCCATGCACCAGGCTGGCCTGGTGAGCTTCAAACACGTTGTCACCTTCAATATGGATGAATACGTCGGTCTGCCGACCGATCACCCAGAAAGCTATCATACCTTCATGCATCAGAATTTTTTCAATCACATTGATATTCCGCGTGAAAACATTAACCTGTTGAACGGCAACGCAGAAGACACCACAGCAGAATGTCGCCGTTATGAAGAGAAAATAAAGTCCTACGGAAAAATTCATCTTTTCATGGGCGGCGTGGGTAATGATGGACATATCGCCTTCAATGAGCCCGCCTCCTCTCTGGCTTCCCGCACTCGCATTAAAACGCTGACGGAAGAAACCCGTATCGCGAATTCCCGCTTCTTTGGCGGGGACGTCAGTCTGGTGCCTAAATTTGCCCTGACCGTTGGCGTTGGTACGTTACTGGATGCCGAAGAAGTGATGATTCTGGTGACCGGTCGCAACAAAGCGCAGGCACTACAAGCCGCAGTAGAAGGCAACGTTAACCATATGTGGACGATCAGCTGTTTGCAGCTTCATGCCAAAGCCATCATGGTGTGTGATGAACCTTCCACGATGGAGCTGAAGGTAAAAACTGTTAAATATTTCCGTGAGTTAGAAACGGAAAGTATGAAGAACCTCTAACCGATCGCGGGAGTCGATGATGTACGCGTTAACCCACAGCCGGATTTTCACCGGCCATCAGATTCTGGACAATCACGCTGTCGTGATTGCCGATGGGCTGATCGAGCGAGTCTGCCCACTTGCCGAGCTCCCTCCCGGCATTGAACAACACGACCTGCACGGTGCATTCCTCGCGCCGGGGTTTATCGACCTCCAGTTGAACGGCTGCGGCGGCGTGCAGTTCAACGACTCGCTGGACACGATCTCCGTCAAAACACTGGAGATCATGCAGCAGGCAAACCAGCGTTCAGGCTGTACCAGCTTTTTACCTACGCTGATTACCTCCAGCGACGCGTTCATGAAGCACAGCATTGATGTGATGAGGGACTGGCTGGCACAGAATAAGCATCAGGCGCTGGGGCTGCATCTCGAAGGCCCGTGGCTAAACGTGATAAAGAAAGGTACACATGACCCCGCCTTTATTCGCCAGCCCACGCAAGCGCTCGTCGACTTTCTGTGCGCTAACGCAGACGCCATTACAAAAGTCACGCTGGCGCCAGAGGAAGTCGAACCGTCGGTTATCCGTCAGCTAACGACTGCGGGTATTATCGTCTCTGCCGGGCATTCTAACGCGACCTGGGAACAGGCGAAGCAGGGCTTTGCCGCTGGTATTCGTTTCGCAACTCACCTGTTCAACGCCATGCCATATCTGACCGGCCGCGAACCCGGTTTAGTCGGCGCAATTTACGATGCCCCGGAAGTCTATTGCGGTATTATCGCTGATGGGCGACACGTTGACTGGGCCAACATTCGCAATAGTAAACGTATCAAGGGCGATAAGCTGGTGCTGGTTACCGACGCTACCGCACCGGCGGGGGCAGATATTGACCAATTCATTTTTGCTGGTAAAACCATATACTACCGTGATGGCATTTGTGTCGATGAGCACGGCACGCTGAGCGGTTCTGCACTGACCATGATTGAAGCCGTGCGTAATAGCGTCGAACATGCGGGTATCGCGCTGGATGAAGCCATTCGAATGGCGACACTCTATCCCGCACGCGCCATCGGCGTCGATAAGCAGTTAGGCAGTATTGAAAGCGGTAAAGTGGCCAACCTGACCGCCTTTGACCGTGACTATCACATTCTCAAGACGTTTGTTAACGGTAACCCGGTTTGGGGATAAAGTGAAAAACGTCTTGGGGTAAAGCGGAAATGCGTGGGGTAAACCGAGATCAGGTTTACTCCATGTTGACGAAGACGACGCATTTATCTCTGCGTTTATACCTAAAGAAGCGAGTAACTTTTTCATGACCACAGGCGGACAGGCGCAGATAGGGAATGTCGATCTGGTTAAGCAATTAAACAGCGCGGTGGTTTACCGCCTGATTGACCAGCAAGGCCCAATCTCACGCATTCAGATAGCAGAACAGAGCCAGCTTGCGCCTGCCAGCGTCACAAAAATCACCCGCCAACTTCTGGAACGCGGGCTCATCAAAGAAGTCGATCAGCAGGCTTCTACCGGCGGTAGACGCGCCATTTCGATTATCACCGAAAACCGCCCTTTCCATTCTATCGCCGTCCGTCTCGGTCGTTACGACGCGACCATCGCACTGTACGATTTACAGGGAAAAGCGCTGGAAGAAACGCATTACGACCTGCAAGAGAAAACGCAGGAAGCGCTGGAAGCCGCGCTTTTTCAGGCGATTGTCGGCTTTATCGCCAGCCACCAGCGCCGCATTCGCGAACTCATTGCAATCTCCGTTGTGCTGCCTGGGCTGGTTGATCCCGTCGCGGGCATTGTTCGCTATATGCCGCACATCAGCGTGAATAACTGGAAACTGGTCGAAAATCTGCAACGCCAGTTCAACGTTACCAGCTTTGTCGGTCATGACATTCGCAGTCTGGCGCTGGCAGAACACTATTTCGGTGCCACCCACGACTCACTGGATTCTATTCTGGTACGTGTCCATCGCGGTACGGGCGCGGGTATTCTCGTCAACGGGCAAATTTTTCTCGGCAGCAACGGCAACGTAGGCGAGATCGGTCATATTCAGATCGATCCACTCGGCGATCGCTGCCACTGCGGCAATTTCGGCTGTCTGGAAACCGTCGTGGCCAACGCCGCTATTGAACAGCGAGTGCAGCATCTGCTGCGTCAAGGTTATCCCAGCAAGCTTTCTACGGATAACGTAACGATTTCTGCCATTTGCAAAGCGGCAAATCGGGGCGATGCCCTCGCCCGCGAGGTGATCGAACAGGCTGGAATCAACCTCGGTAAAGCGCTTTCCATCGCAATCAACCTGTTCAATCCTCAGAAAGTCGTGATTGCTGGTGAAATTACCGAAGCAGAAAAAACGCTGCTTCCGGCGATTCAACGCTGTATCAACACGCAAGTGCTGAAAGAATTTCGTCATAACCTGCCGATTGAGATTTCCAGCCTCAACCATCTTTCCGCGATCGGCGCGTTTGCCTTGGTCAAACGGGCGATGCTAAATGGCGTGCTGCTACAGCAATTGCTCGAAAATGCCTGATTCCCTTTCTGGCCGGATTATGTAATCACTAAAAATCTGGCCTTTCCTCTTCATGAATTTGAAGAATCCACACCAGAAAACCGAATAAATTAACGAAATACCACATCAATGGCTTTTTTCATTAAATAATATTGAATTCCTATGGCACTTTGATGCTAAATCAATGGCACTGAGGTCGAATCTGTCATTATTTGGAGTCATGTATGTGTTCTATTTTTGGTGTGCTTGATCTGAAAAGCGATCCTGTTGAACTGCGTAAGAAAGCGTTGGAGTTGTCTCGTTTAATGCGTCACCGCGGGCCAGACTGGTCCGGCGTTTATGCCAGCGACAAAGCGATTCTGGCTCACGAACGTCTGTCTATCGTTGACGTCAACACGGGCGCACAGCCGCTTTATAACGCTGAGCGCACCCACATTCTGGCCGTTAACGGTGAAATTTATAACCATCAGGCATTGCGTCAGCAATACGGTGACCGTTACGCGTTCCAGACTGGTTCCGACTGCGAAGTCATTCTGGCGTTGTATCAGGAAAAAGGCCCTGAATTCCTGGATGAACTGCGCGGCATGTTCGCCTTTGCGCTGTACGACAGCGAAAAAGACGCCTACCTGATTGGTCGTGACCACCTCGGCATCATTCCGCTGTATATGGGTTATGATGAGCACGGTAACTTCTACGTCGCTTCTGAAATGAAGGCGCTGGTGCCAGTGTGCCGCACCATCAAAGAATTCCCAGCAGGCAGCTATCTGTGGAGCAAAGACGGCGAAATCCGCGAATATTACCAGCGTGACTGGTTTGACTACGATGCCGTAAAAGACAACGAAACAGATAAAGAAGCGTTGCGTGATGCGCTGGAAGAAGCGGTAAAAAGCCACCTGATGTCTGACGTGCCCTACGGCGTGTTGCTCTCCGGCGGCCTGGATTCTTCCGTTATCTCCGCAATCACCAAGAAATATGCCGCACGTCGCGTAGAAGACAACGAGCGCAGCGAAGCCTGGTGGCCTCAGTTGCACTCCTTCGCCGTCGGTTTAGAAGGCGCGCCAGATTTGAAAGCGGCGCAGGAAGTGGCTGACCATCTGGGCACCGTGCACCACGAAATTCATTTCACCGTGCAGGAAGGGCTGGATGCAATTCGCGACGTGATTTATCACATCGAAACTTATGACGTCACCACAATTCGTGCCTCAACACCGATGTACCTGATGTCGCGAAAAATCAAAGCGATGGGCATCAAGATGGTGCTGTCAGGTGAAGGTTCTGACGAAGTATTCGGCGGCTACCTCTATTTCCACAAAGCGCCAAACGCCAAAGAGCTGCATGAAGAAACCGTGCGTAAACTACTGGCACTGCACCAGTACGACTGCGCCCGCGCCAACAAAGCGATGTCGGCCTGGGGCGTGGAAGCTCGCGTACCGTTCCTGGACAAAAACTTCCTCGATGTCGCGATGCGCATCAACCCGCGCGACAAAATGTGTGGCAACGGCAAGATGGAGAAACACATCCTGCGCGAGTGCTTTGAATCCTACCTGCCGCACAGCGTTGCATGGCGTCAGAAAGAACAGTTCTCTGACGGCGTGGGCTACAGCTGGATCGACACGCTGAAAGAAGTGGCGGCTAACCAAGTTACCGATCAACAGTTAGAAACGGCACGCTTCCGCTTCCCGTACAACACGCCGGGCTCCAAAGAAGCGTACCTGTACCGTGAAATCTTCGAAGAGCTGTTCCCGGTTCCAAGCGCGGCAGAATGCGTACCGGGTGGCCCATCTGTCGCCTGTTCGTCTGCGAAAGCGATTGAGTGGGACGAATCCTTCAAGAAACTGGATGATCCATCAGGCCGCGCGGTTGGCGTACACCAGTCCGCCTACAAATAATTCGATTTAATTTCTTCAATCAACGGGCCTTTCATGGCCCGTTTTTATACGCTTAATTGACTGGGAATACGTGCTTTTTGGCGTTTTTCTCACCATACTGTTCACAACCCAAACAAACGATACATTGAGGGCACTTTTCGGGAAAAAACTAGTTGACGCAATTAGGCCAACTACGCATAATGCGCCCCGCAACGCCGATGAAGGTGACGCGGAAAAGATGGCTACGTAGCTCAGCTGGTTAGAGCACAGCACTCATAATGCTGGGGTCACAGGTTCGATTCCCGTCGTAGCCACCATCTTTTTTGCGGGAGTGGCGAAATTGGTAGACGCACCAGATTTAGGTTCTGGCGCCGCAAGGTGTGCGAGTTCAAGTCTCGCCTCCCGCACCATATCATCTTCTCGGTCTGACATCGCTTTTCGAAGCCTGTTAGTGTTTTGTAGTGATTGGGGTATCGCCAAGCGGTAAGGCACCGGTTTTTGATACCGGCATTCCCTGGTTCGAATCCAGGTACCCCAGCCATTTCAAAACCTATGCTAAAAAAATTCGTTGTCCTGTTGGGGTATCGCCAAGCGGTAAGGCACTGGTTTTTGATACCAGCATTCCCTGGTTCGAATCCAGGTACCCCAGCCATCTACTTGATAGTAGAAGATTTTGTTGAAATAAAATAACATTAGCAGTACATTTGGCTACGTAGCTCAGCTGGTTAGAGCACAGCACTCATAATGCTGGGGTCACAGGTTCGATTCCCGTCGTAGCCACCATATTTTTGGGGTATCGCCAAGCGGTAAGGCACCGGATTCTGATTCCGGCATTCCGAGGTTCGAATCCTCGTACCCCAGCCAAATAAAGCTGGTAAAACAGCAAAGAAACGGGGCGACAATCAAAAGATGTCGCCCCGTTTTGTTATGAATGGCGACAAAAATTTTAACGTTCATCCTACGGTTACTCCCCTTCTCTATTCTAAATACGAAGATCCCCCTTCAATAGACGAAAGCAACACTCCACTCTTCTACTTGGCTCCAAGCATTTCCCTAAAGCTCGTCAGAAAGCCATAGTGCCACGTAAGATAAATTCCTAAGCCCTAATACGATGTGCTGTCACATCTCGCGATACGAAGCCCTTGAGGACGTTTCATGCCAAGTGAAGAATCCCCTAATATCCAACGTATGTCAAAATCCCACCGGAAAGTGATTCGGGAGGACTCCCCATCTTTGTCATAGTCTGAGTTCGCAGATAAGCCTGTTTCTCATACGAGTACCAAAAGAATTGAAATTGTAATATTCAGAAACATAGGGCATCATTTGCAGCAAAGCACAGTTTAAAGCGTATGTTATATGAAGCTGAATTTCTGACTGACGTGATTGTTGTACTCGTTCAATGCGAGCATGTCTAAGTTTGATGAAGTGACAGACGGCAAGTGGCTGGTTGAGATTGAAGGAAAAATCAGCGTCCGCGATCTGACCCGTATCCCTGTAGGAAAAGTTCATGTGGCGGGAGATAAACTTTCATTTGAATGCTTGCTTCTAGAATTGAAAATATTAGCTAAAATTAAAGTCACAGCTGAAATAACTCATATGTAGTGCGCGAATTAAAAATCACCAACTAACGTTAATAAAATATACTTTTTTACTAATCAATTAATTGAGGAAATTATGGACAAAATAACAAACTCATTACTTGAAGCATTTTCAAAACAAAATGAGATAGAAAATTTATCCGAATCTATCAGATTCGAACACTTCTGCAACTATTCCATAGTATCTAAGTTAAATAGAAGTAGTTTCGAATTAGAAGATATTCATAGCGGCGAAGGGAATGATTGTGCTATCGACGGATTATTTATATCAATAAATGGAAAGATAATTAATTCATTAGAAGTATTTAACGACATTTTAGAATCAAGCAGCTATCTAGACGTAGATATAACATTTATTCAGTCAAAGACAAGTACATCATTTGATGGCGCTCAGTTAGGAAACTTCATATATGGTGTAAAAGATTTTTTATCAGACACACCAGAGCTAGTTCAAAACGATAAAATAAAAGAGACAAAAGAAATATGGGAAACCATATTATCTAACTCTGATAAGATGATAAATAGAAGACCTAATTGTAGGTTATATTATGTTACAACGGGGAAATGGGTTGGTGATGTAAATTTAACTGCTATCGTTAACAATGGAGTAAAGGAAATAGATGCAATTGGAATATTTGAAGAGATTAAAATATATCCCTTTGGTGCAAGTGAAATACAAAAACTTTATCATGAAACAAAAAACAAATTATCAACAACAATAAACTTTCAAAGTAGAATAACTTTACCTGACATACGTGGTGTCAAAGAAGCATATCTTGGAGTTATACCTTTTGATGAATATATAAAATTAATCCAAGATGAAAACAAAAGCATTCATAGTATATTTGATGATAACGTTAGAGATTTTCAAGGTTCCAACCCCGTAAACTCAAGAATTAAAGAAACCCTTACAAATAAAAAGGGTGGTGCCTCTAATTAGTTGAATTGATATATAATGACTGCTTTGAGGTTTGCTCATGGCCAGCGTTAATGTTCATTGTCCTCGCTGTCAGTCTGTTCAGGTTTACCGTCATGGACAGAACCCTAAAGGTCGTGACCGGTTTCGCTGTCGTGACTGTCACCGCGTGTTTCTGCTCACCTATACCTATGAAGCGCGTAAGCCCGGTGTCAAAGAACAAATTACCGAAATGGCATTCAACGGCGCCGGCGTTCGTGATACAGCCAGAACACTGAAAATCGGTATTAACACCGTCATTCGCACGTTAAAAAACTCGCGCCGAAGCGAATAACTTCCTCTCCGGTCGCTCATGCCGATATAGCACTTATCTGTGAGCTTGATGAGCAATGGAGCTTTGTCGGCAATAAAGCCCGGCAGCATTGGCTCTGGTATGCATACAACACCAAAACAGGTGGCGTTCTGGCTTACACGTTTGGACCGCGCACGGATAACACCTGCCGTGAACTTCTGGCTCTGCTGACGCCGTTTAACATCGGTATGATAACCAGCGATGACTGGGGCAGTTATGCCAGAGAACTCCCGAAAGATAAGCATCTGACAGGAAAAATCTTCACTCAGCGTATTGAGCGTAACAACCTGACACTGAGGACACGTATTAAACGTCTGGCCCGTAAAACAATCTGCTTCTCGCGTTCGATAGAATTGCATGAAAAAGTCATCGGGGCATTCATTGAAAAACACATGTTCTACTAATTGGACGCATTACCCGTTACAGATAGTGACGATATAAAAATTGACATAACTCTAGCAACTAACAGCCAGACAGAAGTAAAACCAGAAGAGCTTGAATCTCTCAGTGTATTCCAAAAAAACCTTGAGTCATATTTTTTAGCGGAAAAACCATTCTCTATTTACTATGAAAGAAGATCTCAACAATATAATTCTGCCAATATAAAAAAGACACAAATAATATCAATACCTATACAGATAAAATGCTTTGCATCTATGTTCCTTAACTCCCCGCATTTAGTTAGCGCGTATTATGGAACTATAGTAAATAGATTTAAAGGTAAAATGTTCAACATAGAGCACAAACTTTCACCATATTACATTAGTGCATTGTGCTATTACAGATTAGAACAGTTCTTTAGAAGTGGTGATATTGATAGCTCAATGAAAAAATTCAGATTCCATATTTTAATGATCATCAGAGTATTGACTATGGGATCAAACATAGAACCGTTCAATTCAAATAAAATGGATAGAGAATGTGAAAGAATAAAAACATTAATTATTGATGATGTTAAATTTTTAAATTTAATAAAAACTGCAATTGACATAGCTAAAAATTCTGGGATTGATAATAGTAAATCCAGGTATAAATCTGAAACAGAAACATCACAAATTCTGAATGCAGCAATTGCTTTTAACAACGGAGAAAAAACAAATAGTTTTTAATTGTATATTTTAGTTAATTTAAATATTGATAACTGTTTTTATATACAGTGAAAATTCAGCCCTCAGTTAACAGGGGGCTGTATGGCAGTTCGTAGGCTGTGTGAGTGCTATCCGCGAAGGCAAGCGTGTGCGCAAACAGTTTGCCACCAAAGTGGAAACCGTCACCTTTGAGCGCTTCACAATGGATCGGTCGAAAGATGTCGCCCCGTTTTCTTATGTCTGGTATTAACATCATCCGGTGCTAACATATGCACACCAATCATTCGATTTTCTCAAAAGGGCGGGCATGAAGGTTTTATCGACATCCTCTGTTACTCATGATTTCAGCCACGTTGTGCTGCCACAGCAGAATGACGTCGGCCAATCGCGATGGTCTGTCAGACGTGCGCAGTTAACCACACTGCTACTCAGCATGGCATTGCTATTTTGCTTCATTACGTCGGCTTATGCCGCCAATGTCGCGTCTTTTAAGATGTCATCGCAAACGTTCGCTGACCGGATGAATGCCAATCTGACGAAACTCAATATTCCTCTCAAATTGACCATTAATATGGAAAAGGGAACGTCCGTCGATGACTTTCAGCACATTTTTAATGAGCACGTCGGCCTAATTGGGTCGGTAGAGAGTAAAAGCCAGCAGCTTAATGGACTCGTGATACTCAACGCGGCGTCAGAATCCCCCGAAGCAACAAGACAGAATCTGCAAATCGTCACTGCAGCGTTTTCTGCGCTATTGGGTGAGAACACGTCATCAGGTGGAAGTGGAAATAGTCTCGAAAGTCCTGAAGTAACCGAGATGATGTTCGGTCTGCTTCAGGATAGCCAGGCCTCAGGTAAAGGCATGCGGCAGCTAGGAAAGGTTCGCTTTACCGCAACAACCAATGAGGACACCGATATTATCTTCACCGCAGAGCCCGTGCTGTAGCGAGCGGCGTCCTCATTATTCATCAGACCCCAATGGCATACTTCAATGCGCGCTGTTTTAACACGCCAGCGCGCTGTGCCACCATCAGCGCCATATTGCGGGCAAAGCTCAGAGGCGGTAGCGCGTTACTAAACGCGTTATAGAAGAGGTCCATCCCGCTTTGCATCATCAGGTTATCCGGCATACGACGGCACTGATAGCGGCGTAACACACGCTCAGAAGCCCATTCTTCTCCTGCATTACGTGCGTTTATGAGCACATCCAGTAGCGCCTCAACGTCACGATATCCCAGATTAACCCCCTGCCCCGCCAGCGGATTGATGGTATGCGCGGCATCGCCCAGCAGCACTAAGCCAGGCTTGATATAGGTTTGCGCATGGCGTCTGACCAGCGGGAATGATCCGGCAGAAAAAGCCTTGACTGTGCCCAATCGCTCAGGAAACGCGGCCGCAATTTCTTTATCCAGCTGTGTAAGCGGCATCGTCTGAAGCTGACGAATGCGCTGTGGACTGTCATACCACACCAGCGATCCCCACTGGTCAAACAGCGGCAAAAACGCACGCGGGCCGCTCGGTGTAAACTGCTGCCAGGTCACATCCTGCTGGGGTTGCGAGGTCTCTACGCCGATCAACATACAAGACTGACGATACTGCCAGCCGCTGATGCCAATCCCCGCCCACTGGCGAATCTGAGAGTTCGCGCCATCAGCGCCAATCACCAGCGACCCCGTCAGCTGTTGCCCATCAGCAAGCTGTAAACACCAGCCATCATCGGTGCGTTGCAGGTTCTGCGGCGCAGCCGGGCAGTAACATTGACAACGTTCTTCTTCCTGCAAACTTTCCCAGAGCGCTCGTTGCAGCACACGGTTTTCCACCATAAAACCCAGCTCAGGCAGATGAATGTCAGCAGCATCGAAAACGACTCTGGCATTCGCCCATTCCCAGGTTTCCAGACGGCGGTAAGGCGCGCTGCGCATTTGCTGCACTCGCTGCCAGGCACCCAACGCTTTCAGCAACGCAACCGACGCGTAACCAATCGCCGAGATCCGTAAATCTGGCAGGCTGGCGGCATCAAACGGCGTCGGCATGTCCTGCTCAATCACCGCGACCTGAAACCCTTGCTGTGCCAGCCCAAGCGCCGCAGCCGCGCCGACCATACCTCCGCCAACTACAATCGCATCGTAATGCATATTGGCTTTATCCTCTCTGGTTCCGGTGTATTCACACCGGTAAAAGTGCATGAAAGTAGTGTACTGGATCTAAGGGGGATTTTTTAGAAAAGCCGCATTTTTATAGAATGTAAGGGGTTATCAAATAAGCGCGGTTTCCGGTGCTGGTCACAACGTCAGCGAACGATTACAATACCCCCCCCGAATATCCCCTAAATAATTCGGGTTACAGGAAGGCGGCGACGCAACGAATCCCCAAGAGCTTACACAAGTAAGTGACTGGGGTGAGTGAAGAAAGCCAACACACCTGTAACTTGAAGTATGACGGGCGAGGGGAATCTTTCTTATCCGCACTGAGTAATGGCAAGTCGATGACAAAAAAACTGCTTATTAAAACCTGGGGCTGTCAGATGAATGAGTACGATTCATCGAAGATGGCTGATTTACTGGGAAGTACGCACGGCTATGAGCTGACTGAAATCGCTGAAGAAGCCGATGTCCTGCTGCTCAATACCTGTTCGATTCGTGAAAAGGCGCAGGAAAAGGTCTTCCATCAACTTGGCCGCTGGAAAACGCTGAAAGATCTCAATCCGAATTTGATTATTGGCGTCGGTGGCTGCGTTGCATCACAGGAAGGCGCGCATATTCGCGAACGTGCGCACTATGTTGACGTTATCTTTGGCCCGCAAACCCTGCACCGCCTGCCGGAAATGATTAACCACGTTCAGGGCACCCGCAGCCCTATCGTTGATATCAGTTTCCCTGAAATCGAAAAATTTGACCGTCTGCCAGAACCGCGCGCTGAAGGGCCAACGGCATTCGTCTCCATCATGGAAGGCTGCAATAAATATTGCACATTCTGCGTTGTGCCTTATACCCGCGGCGAAGAAGTTAGCCGCCCATGCGATGATGTGTTGTTTGAAATTGCTCAACTCGCCGCGCAAGGCGTGCGTGAAGTCAACCTTCTTGGGCAAAACGTTAACGCCTACCGCGGCGAAACCTATGACGGTGAAATCTGCTCCTTTGCCGAACTGCTGCGTCTGGTGGCCGCCATCGACGGAATCGACCGTATCCGCTTTACCACCAGCCATCCCATTGAATTCACAGACGATATCATCAGCGTCTATGAAGACACGCCGGAACTGGTCAGCTTCCTGCATTTGCCAGTGCAAAGCGGTTCTGACCGCGTGCTGACGATGATGAAACGCCGTCATACTGCGCTGGAATACAAAGCGATTATCCGCAAGCTACACAACGCGCGTCCGGGTATTCTGATCAGTTCTGACTTTATCGTCGGTTTCCCTGGCGAAACGCAGGCTGACTTTGAACAAACGATGAAGCTGATTGCCGATGTCAATTTCGATATGAGCTACAGCTTTGTCTATTCCGCCCGTCCGGGAACCCCGGCAGCGGATATGGTTGATGACGTGCCGGAAGAAGAGAAAAAGCAGCGTCTGTACCTTCTGCAAGAACGTATTACCCAGCAGGCGATGCGCTTCAGTCGCCTCATGTTGGGCACCGTCCAGCGTATTCTGGTAGAAGGCACCTCGCGTAAGAGCGTGATGGAGCTGTCTGGCCGTACAGAAAACAACCGCGTCGTTAACTTCGAAGGCACGCCGGATATGATCGGTAAATTCGTCGATGTGGAAATCGTTGATGTTTATACCAATTCGCTGCGCGGCATCGTGGTGCGCACCGAAGATCAAATGGATCTACGCGTACATGAATCACCGTCTTCCGTGATTGCACGGACTCGTAAAGAGAATGAGATCGGCGTCGGGTTCTACCAACCGTAATCGACGGTTATCAACGTCTTCGCGTGATGATGGGTGGCTTTGCCACCCATTTTTTATGACGGATAAGAACACCCGTCACCTTTGCGGGCCAGGCTTTACCGCGTTAAAAACGCACAGGCGTTTTCTTGCGACAGCCCCTCTTCACCATCTGTTTTAATTTCATCGTGCTTACATTTGCTTTTGCGAAGCAGCATCCCAATATCATTATTGTGACTTGCACCATCAGGCATTCACGATGAATAATTCATTCATAGGGCGGACACATCAGACCGTCTGACAACTATTCATTTTGTGCAGGCAGAATAGCGCCAGCACAGCAACGCTCAAGAGGAATAATTTGAACGTAACGACAAAAGAGATTGCCCTTGAACCCGCAGATAACCAACGCCTGCTCAGCCTTTGCGGTCCATTTGATGACAATATTAAGCAGTTAGAGCGTCGTTTAGGCATCGAGATCAATCGACGGGATAATCAGTTTAAACTGGTCGGCAAACACCTGCTGACGCAAGCTGCCTCTGATATTCTGCAACGTCTGTATGTCGATACGGCTCCGGTACGTGGCGTGATCGGTGATATCGATCCTGAGCAAATTCACCTTGCGATTAAAGAATCCCGCGTGCTGGAGCAGTCTGCGGAACACGTCCCTGACTATGGCAAAGTGGTCAATATCCGCACCAAGCGCGGCGTAATCAAACCGCGCACGCCAAATCAGGCGCAGTATGTCGCCAATATCCTCGATCACGACATCACATTCGGCGTTGGCACGGCAGGCACAGGGAAAACCTACTTAGCCGTCGCTGCCGCCGTGGATGCATTGGAACGTCAAGATATTCGCCGTATCCTACTAACACGCCCCGCGGTCGAAGCCGGTGAGAAACTGGGCTTCCTGCCTGGCGATCTTAGCCAGAAAGTCGATCCCTACCTGCGTCCACTTTATGATGCCCTGTTTGAAATGCTGGGCTTTGAGCGTGTCGAGAAGCTCATCGAGCGCAACGTGATTGAAGTCGCGCCACTGGCTTACATGCGTGGCCGAACGCTGAACGATGCTTTTATCATCCTCGATGAAAGCCAGAACACCACCATCGAACAGATGAAAATGTTCCTGACGCGTATCGGGTTTAACTCAAAAGCCGTTATTACCGGTGACGTCACGCAGATCGATCTGCCGAAGAATCTGAAATCCGGCTTACGCCACGCCATTGAAGTGCTGGCCGATGTGGAAGAGATCAGCTTTAACTTTTTCCACAGCGAAGACGTGGTGCGCCATCCTGTGGTCGCGCGGATTGTGAATGCCTATGAAGCGTGGGAAAATGCCGAGCAGAAACGTAAAGACGCCTTAGCCGAACAACGTAAGCGTGAAGCACAGGCTGCGGAATCAGATCAGGAGCAAAAATGAGTCAGGTGATTCTCGATTTACAAATCGCCAGCGAGCAAGAACAAGGGCTACCGGAAGAGAAAGACTTTCAACGCTGGCTGGAAGGCGTTCTGCCACAGTTTCAGGAAGTCTCTGAAGTCACCATCCGTATCGTGGATGAGGCTGAAAGCCGCGACCTGAATAACACCTATCGCGGGAAAGACAAGCCGACCAACGTGCTGTCGTTCCCTTTTGAGGCTCCGCCTGAGGTCGAACTTCCTCTGCTTGGCGATTTAATCATCTGCCGTCAGGTTGTCGAGCAAGAAGCCGCAGAGCAGGAAAAAACCGTAGAAGAGCACTGGGCGCACATGGTTGTCCATGGTAGCCTGCATCTGCTAGGGTATGACCATATCGAAGACAGTGAGGCCGAAGAAATGGAAGCGCTGGAAATCGAGATTATGCAAAGTATGGGCTATGCCGATCCTTATCTTGCAGAAAAAGATGGTCTCACCGAATAAATAGAAATACATTTTGTCTAGCCCGAGATCGGGAAGATGTCGGACATTTATATCTTCACACATCAGCGACTGTGCCGCTTCCAGTTGCTGGCAATAATCCTTTAACAAGAGTGATGTTAATTAAAACGCATGAGCGACGACCATTCTCAAAACAGCGATGCACCCAGTCCCAAAAAGGGCTTCTTTTCTCTTATTCTTAATCAGCTTTTTCACGGCGAGCCAAAAGATCGTAACGGTTTACTCACTCTGATTCGTGATTCCGAACAGAATGACCTGATCGATCCTGAAACACGGGATATGCTCGAAGGCGTCATGGATATCGCCGACCAGCGTGTACGCGACATCATGATCCCTCGCTCGCAGATGATTACGCTCAAGCGCGATCAAACGCTGGAAGAGTGTCTGGACGTGATTATCGAATCCGCCCATTCCCGTTTCCCGGTTATTAGCGAAGATAAAGACCACATTGAAGGCATCCTGATGGCGAAGGATTTGCTGCCGTTTATGCGCAGTGATTCTGAGCCTTTCAGTATGGATAAAGTTCTGCGCTCCGCTGTTGTGGTGCCGGAAAGTAAACGCGTTGATAGAATGCTGAACGAATTCCGCTCGCTGCGCTATCACATGGCGATTGTCATCGATGAATTTGGTGGCGTCTCCGGCCTGGTCACGATTGAAGATATTCTTGAGCTGATTGTCGGTGAGATTGAAGACGAATACGACGACGAAGAAGACAGAGATATTCGTCAGCTTAATCGCCAGACCTACACCGTGCGGGCATTAACCGATATCGAAGATTTCAATGAGGCTTTCGGTACACGGTTCAGCGATGACGAAGTCGACACCATTGGCGGCTTGGTTATGCAGTCTTTTGGTCACCTCCCTGCCCGAGGCGAAACTATCGACATAGAAGGTTACCTGTTTAAGGTGGCGATGGCGGACAGCCGCCGTATTATCCAGGTTCATGTCAGAATCCCTGACGATGCTCCTCAACCAAAATTGGAAGAATAATTTGGCAACGGTTGTCGCTTCTTTTCTACAACGCCAGCAGGTCAAAGCCCTGCTGGCGCTCTTATTTGGTGCCTGTGGCACACTGGCATTTTCCCCCTTTGATTTCTGGCCTGCGGCGATTATCTCGCTTATGGGTCTACAGGCGCTGACGCTGAACCGCACTAGCCGTCAGTCAGCCTGGATAGGGTTTTGCTGGGGGTTAGGCCTGTTCGGCAGCGGCATTAACTGGGTTTATGTCAGTATCGCGCAGTTTGGCGGGATGCCGGGGCCTGTAAATGTCGCACTGGTCATTTTGCTGGCGGCCTATTTGTCGCTCTACCCACTGCTGTTTGCCACCCTGCTCTCACGTATCAGCCCGAAGACAACGCTGCTGCGTCTGACACTGGCCGCTCCCGTGCTCTGGCAGCTAACCGAATTTCTCCGCGGCTGGGTGCTTACTGGTTTTCCGTGGCTGCAATTCGGCTACAGCCAAATTGACGGCCCGCTAAAAGGTATTGCCCCCATTCTGGGCATCGACACCATTACCTTCCTGTTGATGAGCCTCAGCGGGTTACTCGTTTATGCCATCAATCAACGCAAAGTCGTCCCGGCAGCCATTGCTATTGGCGTTTTCGTTTTATCCTGGCCGCTGCGCAACGTGCAATGGTACACCCTGCAACCTGAACGCGCCGTCAATGTCGCACTGGTACAGGGTAATATCCCTCAGGCTGTGAAATGGGAACAGGATGAGCTGCTGAACACGCTGCGGATCTATCTGGATAACAGCCTGCCCTACATGGACAAAGCCCCTATCGTTATCTGGCCGGAAACGGCGATTCCTGATATTGAAAGCCGTCAGGGTGCTTATCTGAAGCAGATTGACGATATCTTGCGTAGCCGCAATAGCAGCCTGATTACGGGTATTGTCGATATCCGACGTGATGGAAACAAAACCGATTTTTATAACTCCGTTATCGTTTTGGGCGATAAAGATCCGTATCACTACCCAACAACGAACCGTTACAACAAAAACCATCTGGTGCCTTTTGGCGAGTTTGTCCCGCTGGAAACACTGTTACGCCCGCTGGCGCCGTTCTTCGATCTCCCGATGTCGTCGTTCAGCCGGGGAAACTACGTTCAGCCTCAGCTTTCGGTTCATGGCTTTAAACTTAATGCCGCCATTTGTTATGAGATAATTTTAGGCCAACAGCTGCGGGATAACTTCCGGCCAGACACCGATATGCTGCTGACTATCTCGAACGATGCCTGGTTTGGTCATTCGATCGGGCCGTGGCAGCATTTTCAGATGGCACGCATGCGCGCGCTGGAATTAGGGCGTCCTCTGGTTCGTAGTACCAACAACGGCGTCACCGCGGTGATCGCGCCAGATGGCAATGTCAGCGCCAGCCTGCCGCAGTTTACCCGTGCAGTACTAGATACACAGGTTGTGCCAGCAACCGGACTCACACCTTATGCACGCTTCGGTTCCTGGCCACTCTGGATCATTACGCTTCTTGGCGGCATCGTTACCGTTTTCTCCGTTTTACGTCGCCGATAACCACTCCCCTCTCACTTCCTTAAGGGCATGCTTTTGTATGCCTTTTTTATTTATGGCACGGTATTTGCCTGTTATTACCCTGTAAAAGGTTGTTTCTGTATTTTTTTGGATATTGCGTCGGCTTCAGGCTCTCTATTGGAGCAAGTAACGCACCAAATTGGTGCCACACACTGACATTGCAGCTATTTGGTGCGGCGGATATCGCAAAAAACAAACATTTCCATTTCAATCTATTTACAATCAGCTACTTTTTAACTGTAGAGACAGTAACTTCGCGCTTTAACGGTGCAGCGTTATCACAGAGAAGTCGCAAAGCGTTATGAGTGATGCAGCGATACGCTGTTTAACGTGAAGACGAAGATAACTTGCACATTAACCATACGGTTATTAATGACAGCGCTATAACTATTGCACTGCAACGACAGCAAAGGAGTTAGAACATGCAAATGCGTAAACTGGCATTATCACTGCTTCTGCTTGGCACTGCCGCCAGCGTAGCTCAGGCTGAAGACCTGACCGGTACCCTGAAGAAGGTCAAAGATAATGGCGTGATCGTCATTGGACACCGCGAGTCGTCCGTGCCTTTTTCTTACTATGACAACACGCAAAAAGTGGTCGGTTACTCTCAGGCCTACTCTGACAAAATTGTCGAAGCGGTTAAGAAAAAACTGGATGCGCCTAACCTGCAGGTCAAGCTACTCCCTATCACCTCTCAGAACCGTATCCCTCTGTTGCAGAATGGTACATTCGATTTTGAATGTGGTTCAACGACCAACAACCTGGAACGCCAGAAACAAGCCGCATTCTCTAACACTATTTTCGTGGTCGGTACGCGCCTGTTAACCAAAAAAGACTCCGGCATAAAAGACTTCCCGGATCTGGCAGGTAAAACGGTGGTCGTCACCTCCGGCACCACCTCTGAAGTTCTGCTGAATAAGCTGAATGAAGAAAAACAGCTGAAAATGCGCATCATCAGCGCGAAAGACCACGGCGACTCCTTCCGTACGCTGGAAAGCGGCCGTGCTGTGGCCTTTATGATGGATGATGCTCTGCTGGCGGGTGAACGTGCAAAAGCGAAAAACGCCGATCAGTGGGACATCGTCGGCAAAGCGCAGTCGGAAGAAGCCTACGGCTGTATGCTGCGTAAAGACGACCCGCAATTTAAGAAACTGGTTGATGACACCATCGCTGAAGTCCAGACCTCCGGTGAAGCTGAGAAATGGTTCGATCGCTGGTTTAAACAGCCTATTCCACCAAAAGATCTTAACCTGAACTTTGAACTGTCAGATGAAATGAAAGCCTTGTTCAAAGCGCCAAATGACAAAGCGCTAAACTAATTAATAATGAGAATAAGGGCAGAGTCACCTGCCCTCTGATTGCTGATTCGTGGCAGGACAGACAGGCATGTGATGGTCGTTCCCCATCACATGTTGCCCCAAGAAATTTCGATAAACAGGAAAACAAACAATACGCCTGTAGTTTGAAACAGAACGGGGATATGGCCGCTCATCAATCTTCAGGGTAGCTTCGCTACCCTTTTTTTACCGGAGTTCGTTATGTCTATAGATTGGAACTGGGGCATATTTCTACAAGCCGCCCCTTTCGGCAACACAACCTACCTCGGGTGGATTTTGTCCGGTCTGCAAGTCACCGTCACATTGTCTATCTGCGCCTGGATTATCGCCTTTATCGTTGGCTCTTTATTTGGCATCTTGCGTACCGTCCCGAACCGTTTTGTTGCGGGCATTGGTACCTGCTACGTCGAGCTATTTCGTAACGTTCCGCTGATTGTCCAGTTCTTTACCTGGTATCTGGTCGTTCCCGAACTGCTTCCTGCCAGCATCGGCATGTGGTTTAAAGCCGAGCTAGACCCAAATATTCAGTTCTTCCTGTCATCAATGATTTGTCTGGGGCTCTTCACCGCAGCGCGCGTTTGTGAGCAGGTGCGTGCGGGGATTCAATCGCTACCGCGCGGACAGAAAGCCGCCGGTCTGGCAATGGGCCTGACGCTGCCACAAACTTATCGCTATGTATTACTGCCGAATGCATACCGCGTGATTGTTCCACCGTTGACGTCGGAAATGCTGAACCTGGTCAAAAACTCAGCCATCGCTTCTACGATTGGTCTGGTGGATATGGCCGCACAGGCGGGGAAACTGCTGGACTATTCCGCCCACGCGTATGAATCCTTCACCGCCATCACGCTAGCGTACGTTGGCATCAATGCCATCATTATGTTGATTATGCAGGTCGTTGAGCGAAAAACCCGTTTGCCGGGCAATATGGGGAGCAAATAAATCATGTATGAATTTGACTGGAGCTCAATTGGGCCAAGCATGCCGTACCTGATCCAGGGAATGGTCGTTACACTGAAAATTACGCTGACGGCGGTGGTATTCGGGATTGTGTGGGGCACGATTCTGGCAGTCATGCGCCTGTCGCCGATCAAGCCCATCAGTTGGTTCGCCAAACTGTATGTGAACCTATTCCGCTCCGTTCCACTTGTTATGGTGCTGCTGTGGTTCTATCTGGTGGTTCCTAGCTTATTACAAAATGTGCTTGGGCTGTCGCCGAAAACCGATATTCGACTGATTTCAGCTATGGTAGCCTTCTCGCTGTTCGAGGCAGCCTATTATTCTGAAATCATTCGTGCGGGTATCCTCAGCATATCGCGCGGCCAATCCTCCGCGGCGCTTGCATTAGGCATGACACACTGGCAATCCATGAAGTTGGTTATTCTGCCACAGGCATTCCGCGCCATGGTGCCATTGCTGCTGACACAAGGGATTGTCCTGTTTCAGGATACGTCGTTGGTTTACGTGCTCAGCCTCGCAGATTTCTTCCGTACCGCCTCAACGATCGGTGAGCGTGACGGAACACAAGTTGAAATGATCCTGTTTGCCGGGTTCATTTATTTTATCTTCAGCATTTCAGCCTCAATGCTGGTCAGTTACCTGAAAAAAAGGACGGTTTGATGATTTCCCTGAAAAATGTTTCTAAATGGTACGGCCAATTTCAGGTGCTAGCCGACTGCTCCACAGAAGTAAAAAAAGGTGAAGTCGTGGTCGTCTGTGGGCCTTCAGGCTCCGGCAAATCAACCCTGATCAAAACCGTAAATGGCCTGGAACCGATCCAACAAGGTGAAATTACCGTCAACGGGACTGCCGTTAACGATAAAAAAACCAATCTGGCTCAGCTACGTTCCAAAGTCGGGATGGTGTTCCAGCACTTTGAACTGTTCCCGCATCTGTCGATTATCGAGAACCTAACGCTCGCGCAGGTAAAAGTGCTGAAACGTAAGCGTGAAGATGCCAAAGCCAAAGCGCAGAAGCTGTTGGAACGCGTTGGGCTGGCAGCACACGCTAACAAATATCCGGGGCAACTTTCCGGTGGTCAGCAGCAGCGTGTCGCTATCGCCCGCGCACTGTGTATGGATCCTATCGCGATGCTATTTGATGAGCCGACATCCGCACTCGATCCAGAAATGATCAACGAAGTGCTGGACGTCATGGTCGAATTGGCACAAGAAGGCATGACCATGATGGTCGTCACCCATGAAATGGGCTTTGCCCGTAAAGTGGCACACCGCGTGATCTTTATGGATGAGGGGAAAATCGTTGAAGACACCCGCAAGGATGATTTCTTCAATAACCCACAGTCCGAACGTGCGAAAGACTTCCTGGCGAAAATCCTGCATTAATATCTGCAGGAATACTTTGTAGGACTAGAACGGTGGTAATGGGATAGAAGAGTAAAGCGTCCGCGCCAGGGATGGCGCGGCTCGAGCTTACAGGGACGTACTTGCAGCGTCTTTACGATCTACCCATTACCACCGCTCGCCCCCCCAACAGCCTTACGGCTGAAATGGCTGGCGGTGGAACAGGTCATGCGAGCATTTCGGGCAGAGTGGCAAAACCTCCGGCGTGTAGAACGCAATATGGTGGTGGCAGTTCTCACACACCAGATTACCTAGCCCCACCACTTCACCGCTGTGATACACCCCGTGATGGTTCACATCTTTAAAAATCTCACGCCACTCCAGCTGGGTTTTATCCGTAATATCCGCGAGTTCCTGCCACAGACTTTCCTTGATAACTCGCATAAAAACGCTGTCGGTAAACTCATCCTGACTTTCGTTATAGCTGCGGGCAAACTCTTCGAGATCGCGCTGAACAGCCTGAATGACCTGTTCTATTTCTTTCTGCGTCAGCTCCGAACCTTCCTGCAAGGTTTTGCGGGCGCTCAGCACCAGACTATCGAGATCGCGCTCACCGTTGTTCAGCCGGGCCGTCACTGAAGCCATTAACTCGCGGTAATAGCGGGCTAGTTTATTCATGCTTCCTCCTGAATAAGCGGATTGAAGGGCGATAAAGCACAACTATTCTCCGTCTGGCACACCAAGCCAAAACCGATACGTTGCCTATCTCTCTCTATTTTAGATTATTTTTTCGGTACGCCTGATAAATTGTCGCCAATTTGCGCAACGCCTCGCAGTCTGTCGCTCACAGAGCAGAAATATTCCTCAGTCGGGCGCTGGGTGTTGTTGCACGCGCCGCTTACGGCTATGCTATGCGGATCTTTTGTTATGAATCAGAACAGGCTACTCACACGTAGCGATTCTTCACTAAACAGGACCCCTGGCAGCCATGCAAGAGCAATACCGCCCAGAAGAGATAGAAGCGGACGTCCAGCTTCACTGGCAAGAGAAGCAGACATTTAAAGTCACCGAACAGCCCGGCAAGGAAAAATACTATTGCCTTTCCATGCTGCCTTACCCTTCTGGCCGACTACATATGGGCCACGTCCGTAACTACACCATCGGCGACGTGATCTCCCGTTATCAGCGCATGCTGGGTAAAAACGTTCTGCAACCGATCGGTTGGGATGCCTTTGGTCTGCCAGCAGAAGGGGCTGCGGTCAAAAACAACACCGCACCAGCGCCCTGGACTTACGCCAATATCGACTACATGAAAAACCAGCTTAAACTGCTGGGCTTTGGCTATGACTGGGATCGCGAAGTCGCGACCTGTAAACCAGACTACTACCGCTGGGAACAATGGTTCTTCACCAAGCTGTACGAGAAAGGTCTGGTTTATAAAAAAACCTCCGCCGTGAACTGGTGCCCGAACGACCAGACTGTACTGGCGAACGAGCAGGTTATCGATGGCTGCTGCTGGCGTTGCGATACCAAGGTTGAGCGCAAAGAGATTCCGCAGTGGTTTATCAAAATCACCGCTTATGCAGACCAATTGCTGAACGATCTGGATACGCTGGAAAGCTGGCCTGAGCAGGTCAAAACCATGCAGCGTAACTGGATCGGCCGTTCTGAAGGGGTGGAAATCACCTTTGACGTAGCGGACAGCAACGAGAAGTTGACCGTTTACACCACGCGCCCGGATACGTTCATGGGCGTGACCTACGTCGCTGTTGCCGCAGGCCACCCTCTTGCCGCACAGGCCGCTGCCACGAACCCGGCACTGACCGATTTCATTGCAGAATGCCGTAATACCAAAGTCGCCGAAGCCGATATGGCGACGATGGAGAAAAAAGGCATGGCGACTGGCCTGTATGCTATTCACCCGCTGAACGGCGAAAAAGTCGCTATCTGGGTCGCCAACTTCGTCCTGATGGAATACGGCACAGGTGCAGTGATGGCCGTTCCGGGCCACGACCAGCGCGACTGGGAATTTGCCACCAAATACGATCTGTCCATTAAGCCGGTTATTCTGAACGCTGACGACAGCGAACCCGATCTGTCCGCCGAAGCGATGACGGAAAAAGGCCGTCTGTTCAATTCTGGCGAGTTTGATGGTCTGGATTTCGACGCCGCTTTCAATGCTATTGCCGACAAACTGGTAGCAAAAGGCATTGGCGAGCGCAAAGTCAACTATCGCCTGCGCGACTGGGGTGTCTCCCGTCAGCGTTACTGGGGCGCGCCAATTCCGATGGTGACGCTGGAAGACGGTACCGTCATCCCGACGCCAGAAGATCAGTTGCCGGTGATCCTGCCGGAAGATGTTGTGATGGATGGTATCACCAGCCCACTGAAATCTAACCCGGAATGGGCGAAGACTACCGTTAACGGTCAACCTGCGCTGCGTGAAACCGATACGTTCGACACCTTTATGGAATCGTCCTGGTACTACGCGCGCTACACCTGCCCACAGTACGATCAGGGAATGCTGGATCCGGCCGCCGCCAACTACTGGCTGCCCGTTGACCAATATGTTGGCGGTATCGAACACGCTATCATGCACCTGATGTATTTCCGCTTCTTCCACAAACTGATGCGCGACGCGGGTCTGGTAACGTCTGACGAACCAGCCAAGCGCCTGCTGTGTCAGGGCATGGTGCTGGCCGATGCCTTCTATTACTTGGGCAATAACGGCGAGCGCGTCTGGGTTTCACCTACCGACGTCACCGTTGAACGTGATGAAAAAGGCCGCATCGTTAAAGCTGTGGATAATGAAGGCCGTGACGTGATCTACGCGGGCATGAGCAAAATGTCGAAGTCTAAAAACAACGGCATCGACCCACAGGTCATGGTAGAGAAATACGGTGCAGATACCGTGCGTCTGTTCATGATGTTTGCGTCTCCGGCGGAAATGACGCTGGAATGGCAGGAATCCGGTGTAGAAGGTGCGAACCGCTTCCTGAAACGCGTCTGGAGACAAGCCTTTGAGCACACCGAGAAAGGTGCGGTAACGGCGCTGGATGTCGCGACGCTGAACGAAGATCAGAAATCACTGCGCCGCGATCTGCACAAAACGATCGCGAAAGTGACCGATGATATCGGCCGTCGTCAAACCTTCAACACCGCCATCGCCGCCATCATGGAGCTGATGAACAAACTGGCGAAAGCGCCGCAGGACAGCGATCAGGATCGCGCACTGACGCAGGAAACGCTGCTGGCCGTTGTTCGTATGCTCTATCCGTTCACACCGCACGTCTGCTTCACTCTGTGGCAAGCGCTGCAAGGCGAAGGCGACATCGATACCGCGCCGTGGCCGGTTGCAGATGAGAGTGCAATGGTTGAAGATTCCAAGCTGGTCGTCGTGCAGGTTAACGGTAAAGTTCGTGGTAAAATTACCGTTGCCGCTGACGCGAGCGAAGAACAGGTTCGCGAACGCGCTGCTCAGGAACCGCTGGTCGCGAAATATCTGGACGGCGTCACGGTTCGTAAAGTGATTTATGTCCCTGGCAAACTGCTTAACCTGGTTGTGGGTTAAGGCAAGGAGGAACTGTGCGACATCGTCTATTCACGTTGTTGCTGGGGCTGGCGGTGTTAATCACCGCTGGCTGCGGTTTTCATCTGCGTGGCACAACACAAGTGCCTGCGCAGCTACAAACGCTGGTGCTTGACAGCAGTGACCCTTATGGCCCGCTCACGCGTGCAGTACGCGAGCAGCTCCGCCTCAGCGATGTGAAAATCGTTGACGATGCGACGCGCCAGGATATCCCGTCTCTGCGGGTACTGGGCTCAAGCGAAACGCGCGATACCGTTTCTATTTTTCAGGACGGTAAAACGGCGGAGTACCAGATGGTGCTGACATTGCAGGCACAGGTGCTGATACCGGGTGAAGACATTTATCCGCTCAGCGTGACGGTGTTCCGCACGTTCTTTGATAACCCGCTGGCTGCACTGGCGAAAGATGCCGAACAGGACATCGTTCGTCAGGAAATGCGCGAGCAGGCTGCCCAGCAGTTGGTGCGTAAATTGCTGACCATCAACGGTAGCCAGGAAGTCAAAAATCGGTTGCAGTCCACCGATTCCACTACTGCCGCCACGCGTTCATGATTCGGCTGTACCCCGAGCAACTCACCGCGCAACTCCATGAGGGGCTGCGCGGTTGTTATTTGGTCTTTGGTGCAGACCCACTCCTGCTACAGGAAAGCCTAGACAGCATTAAACGGGTCGCTCAACAGCACGAATTCAGCGAGCATTTCAGCTTCATCCTGGACCCGCATACCGATTGGGATGCGATTTTCAGCACCTGTCAAGCGCTCAGCCTGTTTGCCTCACGCCAATCGCTCCTACTGGTTCTGCCGGAAAACGGCCCAAATGCCGCGATAAGCGAAAACCTGGTCAAGCTTTCCGGACTCTTGCACCCCGATATTTTGCTGATTCTGCGCGGTCATAAGCTGACCAAAGCGCAGGAAAACAGCGCCTGGTTCAAAGCGCTTGCGCAAGACAGCGTCTATATCAACTGTCTCACGCCGGAACAGGCACAGCTTCCCCGCTGGGTGGCTCAGCGAGCCAAAGCCATGAAATTGACGCTGGATGAACAGGCTACGCAGCTCATTTGCTATTGCTATGAAGGTAACCTTCTCGCGCTGTCTCAGGCGTTAGAACGGTTGGCGCTGCTTTATCCCGATGGCAAACTGACCCTGCCGCGCGTGGAAAGCGCCGTTAATGATGCCGCCCACTTCACGCCATTCCATTGGCTTGATGCGCTACTGGCGGGCAAAGGCAAACGCGCCTGGCACATTTTGCAGCAGCTAAAACAGGAAGATTGCGAACCGGTCATTTTGCTGCGCACGCTACAGCGTGAGCTGCTACAGCTGTTAACGCTGAAACGGCGTATGTCAGGCACACCGCTGCGTACCTTATTCGATCAGCAAAAGGTGTGGCAAAATCGGCGTGACCTGCTCACGCAGGCATTACAGCGGCTTTCTCTTCAACAACTACAGCAGGCTGTGCGATTACTGGCGCAGGTGGAAATAACACTAAAGCAAGACTACGGTCAGCCCGTTTGGTCTGAACTCGAATCCCTTGCCATGTTGCTATGCGGCAAAGCATTACCGGAGGCATTCATTTGAATAAGTCCCCCGCTACGCCATCGCTGACCGCATTTTTTGGCGGTACGTTCGACCCCATTCATTACGGTCATCTTCAGCCAGTGACAGCACTGGCACATCTCGTGGGGCTAACTCAGGTTGTTCTGATGCCCAATAATGTTCCGCCGCATCGGCAGCAGCCCGAAGCCATTTCACGACAGCGTTTTCATATGGCTGAACTGGCCGTTGAGGGCAATCCGCTCTTCACCGTGGATGACCGTGAACTGCAACGGCAAACCCCCTCCTATACCATTGATACACTGGAGGCACTGCGGACTGAAAAAGGCCGCAATGCGCCGCTGGGCTTTATCATCGGGCAGGATTCGCTGCTGACACTACACCATTGGCACCGCTGGCAGGATCTACTCGACGTCTGCCATTTGCTGGTGTGCGCACGCCCCGGCTATCGCTCGACGCTGGAAACGCCCGAGTTACAACAGTGGCTGGACGATCATCTGACCCACACGCCAGACGATCTTCATCGCCAACCGCATGGGCGGATCTTTTTGGCAGACACGCCGCTGGTTACCATTTCCGCCACGGACATTCGCCAACGTCGGCAGCAAGGTCTCGACTGCCACGATTTATTACCGCCCGCCGTGCTCCGTTATATCGACGAAAACGGTCTATACCAATAACATCGCTTTTCCTGTCCATCAGACATGGGCTTTATACCACTCGGTAAAAGTGCGTGATATACTCCGCGGCTGGTTTCAATCACCGGGAAAAGCGGAAATTCTCGGCAATTACTCGGTGATTCACGTTTTTCCTAAACAATTCAGCGCCACACGCATCTGTCAGTTACAGACAGAACGCCATTGAGGGGGAACCTTTGCAAGGCCAAGCACTCCAAGATTTCGTTATTGATAAGGTCGATGACTTAAAAGCCCAGGATATCGTTGCACTTAACGTGCAGGGTAAATCCAGCATTACCGATTACATGGTTATCTGTACGGGAACCTCTACGCGTCACGTCGCGTCTATTGCCGATCACGTCGTGCAATCTTCACGCGCCGCAGGTCTGATCCCACTCGGTGTCGAAGGCGAAAGCGCCGCTGACTGGGTTGTTGTCGATTTGGGTGACGTCATGGTTCACGTCATGCAAGAAGAAAGTCGCCAGCTGTACGAATTGGAAAAACTGTGGGGCTAGCATGAAACTGCAACTGGTCGCCGTTGGCACCAAAATGCCTGACTGGGTGCAGACTGGTTTCACCGATTATCTGCGCCGTTTTCCCAAGGACATGCCTTTCGAACTACTCGAAATTCCGGCAGGGAAACGAGGCAAAAATGCGGATATCAAACGCATTCTGGAGCGTGAAGGCGAACAGATGCTGGCTGCGGTCGGCAAAGGCAACCGCATTGTGACGCTGGATATTCCAGGGACTCGCTGGGAGACACCGCAATTGGCGCAGCAACTGGAGCGCTGGAAGCAGGACGGGCGCGACGTCAGCCTGCTGATTGGCGGGCCCGAAGGCCTTGCGCCAGAATGCAAAGCGGCGGCGGAGCAAAGCTGGTCACTCTCGCCATTAACGCTGCCGCACCCGCTCGTCCGTGTACTGGTCGCGGAGAGCCTGTATCGTGCATGGAGCATTACGACTAATCACCCTTACCACCGGGAGTAAGGCGGTACGATGAAACCTGTGAAATAACGCTGGATGAAAGTAGAACGTAAACCCTTTCGAGATTATACGGCTGAGTCCGCCCTGTTCGTGCGCCGTGCTTTGGTTGCCTTTCTGGGCATTTTGCTGCTTTCCGGTGTATTAGTCGCTAACCTTTATCATCTGCAAATTGTGCGTGTTGATGACTATCGCACGCGCTCTAATGAAAACCGTATTAAGCTGGTTCCTATCGCGCCCAGTCGCGGCATCATCTATGACCGCAACGGCACCCCACTGGCACTAAACCGCACTATCTACCAGTTAGAACTCGTACCCGACAAAGTCGACAATCTTAAAGATACGCTGGAAGCACTGCGTCCCGTCGTCGATCTCACCGATGACGATCTGGAGGGTTTTGAAAAAGAGCGCAAGCGCTCGCGCCGCTTTACCTCGATTCCGGTAAAAACCGGGCTCACCGAGATTCAGGTTGCCCGCTTTGCCGTCAACCAATATCGCTTTCCCGGTGTTGAAATTAAAGGTTATCAGCGCCGCTATTACCCTTATGGCTCTGCGCTGACACACATCACCGGCTATGTTTCCAAAATCAACGATAAAGACGTAGAGCGGCTGACCAAAGAAGAGAAAATCGCCGATTATGCCGCTACGCGCGACATCGGTAAGCTGGGCATCGAGCGCCATTACGAAGATTTACTGCACGGTAAGCCCGGCTATGAGGAAGTTGAAGTTAACAACCGTGGCCGTGTGATCCGTCAGCTCCATGAACAGCCGCCACAGGCCGGACGTGATATTTATCTAACGTTGGACCTGAGTCTGCAAATCTACATCGAAAAATTACTCGAAGGTAGTCGTGCTGCGGTCATCGTCACCGACCCGCGCGATGGCGGTATTCTGGCGATGGTTTCTACCCCCAGTTATGACCCCAACCTCTTTGTCGATGGCATTTCTACCAAAGATTACAACAAATTACGTAACGACCCCAATCGTCCGTTGATCAACCGTGCGACACAAGGTGTGTATCCCCCCGCTTCCACCGTGAAACCTTACATCGCAGTTTCCGCCCTGACGGCAGGAGTCATTACGACCAACACCAGCCTGTTCGATCCCGGCTGGTGGCAGTTACCCGGTTCAGAAAAGCGTTTTCGCGACTGGAAAAAATGGGGACACGGCCGCCTGAATCTCACCAAATCACTGGAAGAGTCTGCGGATACCTTCTTCTATCAGGTTGCTTATGACATGGGCATCGACCGTTTATCTGAATGGATGAACAAATTCGGGTACGGGCAACGAACCGGTATTGATATCTCGGAAGAAAGCAGAGGTAACATGCCAACCCGTGAGTGGAAGCTCAGACAATTCAAAAAACCCTGGTATCAGGGCGACACGATTCCTGTCGGAATCGGGCAAGGCTATTGGACGGCGACGCCGATCCAGATGAATAAGGCGCTGGTCACACTGATCAACGACGGCCAGGTCAAAACACCGCATTTGCTTTATAGTTCACGCGAAAATGGCGTTATTGTGCCTTACCGACAGGCCGAGAATCAGCAAATTGGCGACATTCACTCTGGCTACTGGGAAGTGGCAAAAGATGGTATGTATGGCGTGGCTAACCGTGCTAACGGCACCGCGCACAAAAGTTTCGAGGATGCCCCTTATAAAATTGCGGCAAAATCCGGTACGGCGCAGGTCTTCGGCCTAAAAGAAAACGAAACCTATAATGCGCACAAGATCGCAGAGCATCTGCGTGACCATAAGTTAATGGTTGCCTTTGCCCCGTACAAGAATCCTAAAGTCGCAGTATCGGTCATTTTGGAAAACGGCGGCGCAGGCCCGACCGTTGGCACCATCACTCGCCAGATCCTTGATCATATTCTGCTGGGTGATAACAATACTGATTTACCCAGTGCGCCCCCTGCGTCACCGGGTAGCGAGAGTGAGTAACAAACAGTCATGACCGATAGCCAACAAAAGGGATCGTTCTGGGCGAAAATCCACATCGACCTCCCGTTTCTTCTCTGCATCCTGGCACTGCTGGGCTATAGCCTATTTGTCTTATGGAGCGCCAGCGGGCAAGACGTCGGTATGATGGAGCGAAAAGTCGTTCAAATCGTACTGGGGTTTACGGTGATGATCGTGATGGCGCAAATCCCACCCCGCGTATATGAGGGCTGGGCTCCCTACCTCTACGTCTTTTGCGTTATTTTGCTGCTCATCGTGGATATTTTCGGGCAGATTAGTAAAGGTGCACAGCGCTGGCTGGATCTGGGCTTTATCCGTTTCCAGCCGTCGGAAATCGCCAAGATCGCCGTACCGCTCATGGTTGCGCGTTTTATCAACCGTGATATGTGTCCGCCGTCACTAAAAAATACGGCAATCGCGCTGGTATTGATTTTTGTCCCTACGCTGCTGGTTGCCGCACAGCCGGATTTAGGCACCTCAATTCTGGTCGCGCTATCAGGGCTGTTTGTGCTTTTCCTCGCTGGTATGAGCTGGCGTTTAATTGGTATCGCCGTTCTGCTACTCGCCGCGTTTATTCCTATACTCTGGTTTTTCCTGATGCATGATTATCAGCGCGCCAGAGTGATGATGCTGCTCGATCCAGAAAGCGATCCGCTTGGTGCCGGATACCATATTATTCAGTCGAAAATTGCGATAGGCTCTGGTGGCCTGTCTGGAAAAGGTTGGCTGCACGGCACACAGTCTCAGTTAGAGTTTTTGCCCGAACGCCACACCGACTTTATCTTTGCCGTGCTGTCAGAAGAACTCGGCTTAATCGGCGTTTTGATTCTGCTCGCGATGTATCTGTTCATGATCATGCGCGGTCTGGTCATTGCCGCTAATGCACAAACCTCGTTCGGCCGGGTGATGGTCGGCGGGCTGATGCTGATTCTGTTTTTCTATGTTTTCGTCAATATCGGGATGGTCAGCGGTATACTTCCCGTCGTTGGCGTGCCGCTACCGCTAATCAGCTATGGCGGATCGGCGCTGGTCGTCTTAATGGCGGGGTTCGGTATCGTCATGTCGATACATACTCACCGCAAACTGCTATCCAAAAATTTATAACACGAGGTGAGCAATGCGTAAGGATTGGCTTTGGATCGGCGTAGCAACTCTGGCGCTTGCTGCCTGTACCACGACGGAACAGCGGCAGCCTGCTCCGCCCGTGACTCAGGTCTATAGCGGCCCCGTTGAGGAAATCGGCGGTGCGGAACCCCGTTACGAACCCTACAATCAGGGGACGCTGCAAGACTACAGCATCAAAGGCAAGAGCTATAAAATTGTCAAAGATCCGCAAAACTTTAGCGAGACCGGCTTAGCCGCCTGGTACGGCGAAGAAGCCAGCGGTAACCGCACGTCAATCGGCGAGACGTTTGATCCGAATGCGATCACCGCCGCGCACCCGACGTTGCCGCTGCCGAGCTATGTCCGCGTCACCAACCTGAGCAACGGTCGTCGTCTGGTTGTGCGTGTGAACGATCGCGGACCGTATACACCGGGTAGAATTATCGATCTGTCGAAAGCCGCAGGCGATCGGCTGAATATCTCGAACAATACCAAAGTAAAAGTGGATTTCATCAACGTCGCACCAGACGGCACGCTCTCCGGCCCCGGAACCGTGGGCACCACCGTCGCGAAGCAAAGCTTCGCCCTGCCAGAACGCCCAAGCTTCGGAGCTAGCGGGCTGGGTACCCCCATGATGGAATCGACATCCCCCACGCCGAACAGCGCCGTTCGCCCAATCAGCAATAGCAGCCTGAGCGTGCCAGCAGAAAGCACACAGCCGCAAAGCAGCGCACCGTCGCACAGCGGTGGTTTTTTGGGAGCGCCTTCCGCGCTGCGCGCTGGCGTGGTTGAGTCCAGCGTGACGCCGGCGGCAACGCCGTCTTCATCCGCAGCGCCACTGAGCGTCGCGCCAGCGGCTGCCGTTGCCGCACCCGCCGCAACGACACCGTCTGCTACGGGGCGCTATGTGGTTCAGGTCGGGGCGCTGAGCGATCAGCAGCGTGCACAAACCTGGCAACGCAGCCTGAGCGAACGCTTCCGCGTAGCCGGTAAAGTCACAGCGAGCGGCGGGCTGTACCGTATCCAACTGGGGCCATTCCAGAATCGTCAGCAAGCCGCTGAACTTCAACAACGTTTGTCAGTCGAAGCTCAGCAGCAGTCGTTTATTACCGCCGCACCCAGCACACTTTAGTAGCGAATAACCGGCAGACTTGCGCAGCGAAAACGGCGGCTATGGCATTGAACATACCGCCCTTTTGCAAAATCACGTAACGTAATGTCTGATGCCGGCCTATTGCCCATCTGCTATAGTGTGGCTCGTTTTTTAACTCATACCCACGGATGTTGTTGTTCCAATCATGAATACTGTAAACACGTCTCGTTTTACTAAGCGTACTGCGCTTGGCGCACTGCTCGCCATTAGTGCCACTTCCTTTGCCTATGCCGAAGATATCAATCTCAAAACGATGATCCCCGGCGTTCCGCAAATCGATGCTGAATCCTACATCCTGATTGATTACAACTCTGGGAAAGTGTTGGCGGAAATGAATGCCGACACGCGCCGCGATCCGGCCAGCTTAACGAAAATGATGACCAGCTACGTCATTGGTCAAGCCATTAAATCAGGAAAAATCACCCCGAACGACATCGTTACCGTCGGTAAAGATGCCTGGGCAACTGGCAACCCGACCTTCCAGGGCTCTTCCCTGATGTTCCTGAAGCCGGGCGACCGTGTTCCCGTCTCCCAATTAAACCGCGGTATTATCCTGCAATCCGGTAATGATGCTTGTGTCGCGATGGCCGACTACGTCGCCGGCAGCCAGGACGCTTTCGTTAACCTTATGAACGGTTACGTGAAGGCGCTGGGACTGCAAAATACCAATTTTGAAACCGTACACGGTCTGGATGCGCCCGGCCAGTTCAGTTCGGCGCGTGATATGGCTTTGATCGGCCAGGCGCTGATCCGCGATGTGCCAGAAGAATACGCGACCTACAAAGAGAAAGAATTCACGTTCAATAACATTCGCCAGCCTAACCGTAACGGTTTGCTGTGGGATTCCAGTCTGAATGTTGACGGCATCAAAACGGGTCATACGTCATCAGCCGGCTTTAATCTGGTCGCCTCGGCAACAGAAGGTCAGATGCGCCTGATTTCAGCGGTACTGGGTGGTCGTAATGCCAAAGGACGCGAATCAGAAAGTAAAAAGCTGCTGACCTGGGGCTTCCGCTTCTTTGAAACCGTTGCGCCGCTGAAAGCAGGCAAAGAATTCGCTTCCGAACCCGTCTGGTTTGGCGACAGCGACCGCGTGGCGCTGGGCGTTGAGAAAGATGCCTACCTGACTATTCCACGCGGCCGTATGAAAGATCTGAAAGCCAGCTATGTTCTGGACAACACAGAACTGCACGCGCCGTTAGCGAAAAATCAGGTTGTGGGTTCCATCAACTTCCAACTGGATGGCAAAACGATCGACCAGCGCCCGCTGGTAGTCATGAACGAAGTGAAAGAAGGCGGGATCTTTGGCCGCATGATCGACTACATCAAATTGATGTTCCACCACTGGTTCGGCTAATCCCCCCTTGTCTGGGGCTAAAACGTCCCCATATAGATAGCATCCATCACTCCCGCACAACGCGGGAGTGTTATTTTTTAGTATAATGTACTTATGTCAGTGCTAATACCGTCGGGATGATGCCGACGTATTACCCTCTCTGGAGCGCAAATGAAAACCAAATTAAACGAACTGCTTGAATTCCCCTGTGTTTTTACCTACAAGGTCATGGGTGAGGCAAAACCAGAGCTGGTCGATCTGGTCGTTGAAGTGGTACAACGTCATGCGCCAGGCGACTACACGCCGCAGATCAAACCCAGCAGCAAAGGGAATTATCACTCCGTTTCCATCACCATCACTGCGACACACATTGAGCAGGTGGAAACGCTGTACGAAGAACTGGGCAACATCAACATCGTGCGCATGGTTCTGTAAGGCATAGGGTTCTGTAAGAATCACGCAGTAAAAAGAACGAGCGGGAAAACTAGCGAGCACGGCATAGTTTTGTGATGCCATAATTATCGTGCGTAGTTTTGTGCCACCCACGTTTTGCACTACATAATTTGCATAGTGCTGTTCGCTGAGGCCTCCCGCCGTTATAATCCTCCCACCTTTCCTTAACCTGAAGATGACACACTTGCTACAGGATAAGATCATCGTACGCCAATTTGACGTACAGCCATATGAACCCGTCTCTCTGGCGATGCATAATTTCACCGACCGACGCGATGAGAATACCCCAGACGAACTCTGGCTGGTTCAGCATCCCCGCGTATTCACACAAGGTCAGGCGGGAAAAGCCGAACATGTCCTCATGCCCGGTGACATCCCCGTCATTCAGAGCGACAGAGGCGGTCAGGTGACCTACCACGGCCCTGGCCAGCAGGTCATGTACGTGTTGATTGATCTGAAGCGCCGTAAGCTTGGCGTTCGTCAGCTCGTCACTGCCATTGAAAATACCGTGATTGGCACACTGGCGCACTTCCATATTGACGCCCATGCGCGCCCTGATGCGCCCGGCGTTTATGTGGGCGAACGTAAAATCTGCTCGCTGGGACTGCGTATTCGCAAAGGCTGCTCTTTCCACGGGTTAGCGCTCAATATCGCCATGGATCTCTCCCCTTTCCTGCGTATCAACCCATGTGGTTACGCTGGTATGGAAATGACGCAAATCAGCGATCTGGTAGCGGGCGTCACGCTGGATGACACATCCCCCGTGCTAGTGAACACCTTTTTACAGCAAGTTGGCTATTCCGCACCCGAGTTTATTCCGTGGAATCTGGACATACAGGGTGAGCCGCTTCCTGGTTAACAAGTTTCATCCTGTCGATGAAAATCAACCGGTTAGACTATCGCGTCTTGATAAATTACATTTTATTCACATAATTTATTCATTTTGATCGCGCAAAGGCTGATTGTGGTTAGGCAAGATGATATAATTTTTAGAGTTTTTTAAAAAAAAGTTTAACCAAAAACATAATCCTTTGAATTTGGATAACAAATTTAAAGAAACGATTCAGAACTGGAACTTACGCAAACATGAGTAAACCGATTCAGATCGAACGCGGCGTCAAATACCGCGATGCCGATAAAATGGCGCTAATCCCGGTACGTACCGTCGTTACCGAACGCCAAGAGATTCTGCGCAAACCTGAATGGATGAAGATTAAACTTCCGGCAGATTCAAGCCGTATTCAGGGAATCAAAGCAGCCATGCGCAAAAACGGGTTGCACTCAGTTTGCGAAGAAGCCTCCTGTCCGAATCTGGCAGAGTGTTTTAACCACGGCACCGCGACTTTCATGATTCTGGGCGCCATCTGTACGCGTCGCTGCCCGTTCTGTGACGTTGCCCACGGCCGCCCGCTTACGCCGGATGCGAATGAGCCTGAGAAACTGGCACAGACTATCCATGACATGGGTTTACGCTATGTGGTGATCACCTCGGTTGACCGTGATGACCTGCGCGATGGCGGAGCGCAGCATTTTGCGGACTGCATTAGCGCCATTCGCCGTAAAAACCCGAATATCCGCATCGAAACGCTGGTGCCAGACTTCCGCGGCCGTATGGATCGCGCGTTAGAGATCCTGACCGCCACGCCACCGGATGTGTTCAACCACAATCTGGAAAACGTACCGCGCGTTTATCGTCAGGTTCGCCCTGGCGCGAATTATGAGTGGTCACTGAAGTTGCTGGAGAACTTCAAAAACGCGCACCCGGATATCCCGACCAAATCTGGCCTGATGGTTGGATTGGGAGAAACCAATGCTGAAATCGTGGAAGTCATGCGCGACCTGCGCCGCCACGGAGTGACGATGCTGACGCTGGGACAATATTTACAGCCTAGCCGCCATCATCTGCCAGTACAGCGTTACGTCAGCCCGGATGAATTTGATGAGATGAAAGCCGAAGCGATGGCGATGGGCTTTACCCATGCAGCCTGCGGCCCATTTGTTCGCTCGTCTTACCATGCCGACCTACAGGCAAAAGGCATCGAAGTAAAATAAGCGCTCATAGTTTTTTACACATTTTTTGTGTGGAATAAAAAACGGACGGCAATAGCCGTCCGTTTTGCTGTGTGATGGGCAATCAGGATTCTTTACGAGATGAATCATGCAGCGCTGCTGTATCATCCGTTTTTGCCGGTTGATCGTCATTCATCGCCTTTTTAAAGCCTTTAATCGCCGCGCCCAAATCACCGCCTAAGCTACGAAGTTTATTCGTACCGAACAGCAGGATGATTAATGCGCCAATCACCAACAGTTTGGCAATACTGATACCTTCCATACAAACCTACCTGATTTACAGAGGCTGGAGACGCCAGCAAACGAGACTATTCTTGTCGGAGCAATGCTTTTTATCCTATGCCTTCTATGTAAAACCTTACGCAACACGATACAATCGCCATCTGTAACAAAGTAAGACGCGGGAAAAGCGCTTTCACACGCATTCAGATTGGTTTACAACTTTTCCCTCGGTATCACTACAAAAAAACTGTCCGACGACGTAAACTTTTCCCTCCAAAGCGGAGATGACATTCCTCCCTACCCTATTGCCACCAAAAACGCTGGCAGACTGAACGACAGGGTACAACCGCCACTTGGCTAATGATGTCTACGTCCACCTCGCAGAGAGGGCGTAGCGTCCTGCCCGATACTCTTCGAGATGACAAAAACGCCCTAAGCACAAATAATCCAGGAAAGGTTTCTATGTTTAGTACATTACTCGCGGTATTTATTGGTGGCGGAGTTGGCAGCGTGGCACGCTGGCAACTCGGAATGAAGTTTAATAATCTGTATCCAACGCTGCCGCTGGGTACCTTACTTGCCAACTTGATTGGCGCCTTTGTGATTGGCGGCGCCCTCGCTTTCTTCCTGCGCCATCCTCATCTCGATCAGGGCTGGAAAATGTTGATTACCACCGGGCTATGCGGCGGCCTAACAACATTTTCTACCTTTTCCGCAGAGGTTGTCATGTTTCTGCAAAGCGGACAGCTGGCAGCGGCGGGGTTACATGTGTTGTTGAATCTGGCGGGATCGTTACTGATGACCGCGCTGGCGTTTGCTCTGGTCACGTGGGTGACAACGCACTGATATTTTTGATAATTGATGGCACGTGAAAATTGATAGCACGTGGAAAATGAAGCAAAAAAAACCCGCCGTAGGCGGGTTTTTCACGAAATCGGTATAATTAAATAGCGTTAACGTTAGCAGCAGAAGGACCTTTGGCACCGTCAGTGATTTCGAACTCTACACGCTGACCTTCAGCCAGAGTTTTGAAACCATTGCTCTGGATGGCAGAGAAGTGTACGAACACGTCTTTGCTACCATCTTCAGGAGTAATGAAACCGAAGCCTTTGGACTCATTAAACCACTTAACACTACCTTTAATCTTAGACATCAAACTTACCTTTACATGAATGAAAGACACAAAATCTGTGTCGGGTACAGTACAACAATAGATTGGCCTTTTGTCCAGTTGAAGTTGGATAAAAAGTGATAAAAATCGCTAAAAAGATATACCGGACGACCACGCTGCCCTATTTTAACCCGATGCAGAACGCAGAGCGCTCGGTTCTGGCCGATTCATCACTTTTTATGATATCGAAGGAAGACACCATGGTAAGCAAAACGCTGGGTCTGATCGGGGGAATGAGTTGGGAATCCACCATCCCGTATTACCGCATGATCAACGAGTATGTGAAAGGCCAACTTGGCGGCCTGCACTCCGCCAAAATCATCCTGCACAGCGTCGATTTCCACGAGATCGAACGGTTGCAGTCACAAGGTGATTGGGAGCAGTCAGCCGCTTTACTCAGCAATATCGCAGTAGGATTACGTCAGGCTGGCGCAGACGCTATCGTCATCTGTACCAACACCATGCATAAAGTGGCCGATGACGTTGAACGTGCCTGCCAGCTTCCTCTTTTGCATATTGCCGATGCCACCGGTACCAGCCTGAAACAGCACGGATTGAAGAAAGTCGGCCTGCTCGGAACCCGCTACACGATGGAGCAGGATTTCTATCGCCAGCGCATTCAGGAACGATTTGGCGTGGAGGTGATGGTTCCCGATCATGAGGGAAAGGAAATCGTTAACCGCATCATTTACGACGAACTGTGTCTGGGGAACATTAACGACACCTCGCGGCAGGCCTATCGGGACATTATCCAGCAGCTTGAACAGCAAGGCGCGGAAGGCATCATTCTGGGGTGTACGGAAATTCCGCTGTTAATCAGCGCCCAGGATGCGACAGTTCCTCTTTTTGACACCAGCAAACTTCACGCGATTGCCGCTGCGAAATTTGCGCTTAACCAATCATCCACATGAATTAATTGGATAAAATGAATTTCGTTCGCAAGCTTAATAATACCCTCTTTTATTCACTCAAGTTTCCCCTTTTTGGATAGAAAAAAAGCAGTATTGAGAGACTCAATACTGCTTATTCATATGATTTTATTCCTGGTATGCAATGACTAACAGTACTTCTCGTTATTATTTACGTAACATTGCTTCAATAAAATCTTTCCAAGTACTCACTTCTACTTCTACCATGCGAACCTCTTGGTGATTAACGGCGACGCATTATACGCACACTTTTTAATCAGGTAAAAGTATTATGAAAGTATAAAAAGCGTACTGCCGCCTATTTCTGCTACACAGTTCACAGTAGATCTCCCCGCCTTTTTTCGGCATGCTGGGCTATCGCCCGATTAGGCCTCATCAGGCCGCGCTGTCGAGAACAGCGATCGTCATGCAACCCAATAAGCAGAAAGGATTTTACCCCTATGGCGCTGACCATGTACGGCATCAAAAACTGTGACACCATAAAGAAAGCGCGCCGCTGGCTGGACGATCAACAGGTGGCGTATCGCTTCCATGATTACCGTGCCGACGGTCTGGATGAACAGCAGCTACAGCGTTTTATCGACCAACTGGGGTTTCAGGCTTTACTCAATACACGCGGAACGACCTGGCGTAAGCTCAGTGAGGAACGACGTGAATTAATCAATAGCGATACTCGTGACAGCGCAGAGGCCGCCAAAAGCCTGATGCTGGAACAACCAGCGGTGATTAAACGACCGTTGCTGGTTGCCGATGGCGGTAACGCGCTGCTTGGGTTTAGTATCGACAGCTACCAGAAATTTATTGCGGAGAACCAATAACGTGTCTTGCCCAGTCATAGAGCTCGCTCAACAGTTAATTAAACGCCCTTCCCTTAGCCCGAATGACGAGGGCTGCCAGGCGCTCATAATTGAACGCCTGACGGCGATTGGCTTTACCGTCGAAGCAATGGATTTTGGCGATACCCAGAACTTTTGGGCATGGCGCGGTGCGGGAAAAACGCTGGCCTTCGCCGGACACACCGATGTGGTTCCCAGCGGGGATGAAAACCAGTGGCAGCACCCACCGTTTGAACCGATCATCCGTGACGGTATGTTGTACGGTCGCGGTGCCGCGGATATGAAAGGTTCGCTGGCAGCAATGGTGATTGCCGCCGAGCGCTTTGTCGCCGCTCACCCGAATCATCAAGGGCGTCTCGCGTTCCTGATTACGTCGGACGAAGAAGCCAGCGCCGTTAACGGCACGGTAAAAGTGGTTGAGGCGCTGATGGCACGCAACGAACGCCTGGACTACTGTCTGGTCGGCGAGCCGTCGAGTACGCATGTTGTGGGTGATGTGGTAAAAAATGGCCGTCGTGGTTCTATCACGGCGAACCTGTACGTACACGGCGTACAAGGACACGTTGCCTATCCTCATCTGGCGGACAACCCTGTTCATCGTGCCGCACCAGCGCTTAACGAGCTGATCACCACCGAGTGGGATCGGGGCAACGATTTCTTCCCGCCAACCACCATGCAGATTGCCAATATTCAGGCAGGCACCGGCAGCAACAACGTCATCCCCGGCGAACTGTTTGTGCAGTTCAATTTCCGTTTCAGCACCGAATTAACAGATACGCTAATCCAGCAGCGCGTCGCAGAATTACTGGATCGTCACCAGCTCAATTACACCATCGACTGGAAGCTCTCCGGCCAGCCGTTCCTGACCGCTCGCGGCGAACTGGTCGATGCCGTAGTGAATGCCGTCGAGCATTACAACGAGGTGACTCCAGAGCTGCTGACCAATGGTGGCACCTCCGATGGCCGTTTCATCGCTCGCATGGGCGCACAGGTGGTTGAACTCGGCCCCGTCAATGCCACAATCCATAAAGTGGACGAATGCGTCAGCGCGGCAGACTTGCAGCTACTGAGCCGGATGTACCAGCGCATTATGGAGCAGCTCATCGCATGATGACGTCAGCTATGTTAACCGGTAAAAGCGACCAGCATCTGGTCGCTTTAGACGGTCGCCATCGCCTTCAACCGGAGGCGGTAACGGCATTTCTGGCGCTACAGCTGGCGGCAAAAACCGCAGGATTTAACCTACAGCCCGCCAGTACGTTTCGGGATTTCGAACGCCAGCGTCAAATCTGGAATGGCAAGTTTCGCGGTGAACGTCCCGTCATGGATGCAAACAGTCAGCCTCTGGATGTGTCAGCTCTGGACGACGCCGAGCGCTGTGAAGCAATTCTACGCTGGTCTGCCATGCCCGGCTCCAGCCGCCACCACTGGGGCAGCGATCTCGATATCTACGATCCCGATTTATTACCCGCAGGCAGTTCGCTCCAGCTAGAACCGTGGGAATATGAAGAAGGCGGTTATTTTGCCGCCTTGAACGCGTGGTTGAGCGCGCACATGCATGAATACGGTTTTTATCGGCCTTATGCGCACGATCTCGGCGGTGTCGCAGTCGAACCCTGGCATATCAGCTATTATCCATTAGCACAGCATGCGGAAGAACAGCTTACACCCGACCTCATTCTTGCCGCCTGGCAAGATGAAGATATTGCAGGCTACCACTGGCTTTGCCAGAACTTGCCGCAGCTGTTTACCCGTTATATTCATAATGTTGATGAGGCGTAACCATGGCATGGCTGGCTGATTACTGGTGGATAATCCTGATTATCCTGATAGGCATGCTGATTAACGGCATCAAAGAATTGCGCAACGTTGACCACACGCGTTTTCTGCTCAACAAACCCAAATTGCCCCCGCATCGTGACAACAACGATAAATGGGATGATGAAGACGACGACTGGCCGAAGAAAAAACCCTGATACGGGTCATCGCCAAACCGCCAGCACGCGAGTTAAGCCTCACGCTGCGGGCGGTTTGGATTCTCACGCGGCGGGAACAAAACGTTCCGCCCGCTCAGTGCGGTTTGACGATACGAATCGTTGAGGCCGGATCGTTAACCAGACAGCGTGCCGGACGCACCGGCCGTTTGACTAACTCACCGCCGCAGTTCGGGCAGGCGTGATGAAAGACGGTATCCGCACAGTCTGGGCAGAACGTACATTCATAGGAGCAGATATACGTTTCGGTATCTGGCGGTAAATCACAGTCACAGTGCTCACAATTAGGGCGTAATTCCAGCATCGGCTTATCCTGATTCAACAAAAAATAATCGGTCCCTCGCTGTCACTTTTCTGTAGCTATTGCACAAAGAGTAGTGAAGGAGACGGAGATTCTTTTCTACCAGAAACCGACCTTCATGCAAATGAGGTTTATTCACCAGAATAGCGCCCCCCTCATTAACAACAGTCTGACTTTCCGAATCCCTGTTTTTTGGGAGGCGGTTCTCTATTCGTAATAAATACAGGGACACGACAATGACGACGGCAGTTCAGTTATTTCCACTAAAAAAGAATGATGCGCCAAAAAGAAAAACATTTCGCCAATCCATCATCGCCGCCAATATTAGTCTCGCGTTGCTGATGCTGGCAGGCTGCGGCAGTGGAGGAGGCGGCGGTGGTGAAACCGCCAGCATCGCGCCAACATCGCCCACTCCCACAACACCGACGACGCCAACCACTCCTACAACGCCGGAAACTCCTACAGCACCGGAAACGCCGACCACATCTGCGGTTAAAGTCGGGATTATTGACTCCGGTCTGGAAGCGGCTCGCCCGGAATTTAATTACAGCAATCTGCATTTTTCCTCTTTTGTCGGCAGTTCACAGCTTAATGATAATCAAGGCGTTAACGGCCACGGCACGCTAGTGGCACTGGCGCTGGCCGGTCTGGCGACAGACAGCTATGCAGGAGGCGTCGCCCCCGACAGTCAACTCTATATTGCGCAGGCGTCGTTAAATAGCCGCTTTGACTATCAAAACACCACCTCTGCCGTGAATTGGTTACTCAATTCCGGCGTGAAAATCATCAATATGTCCTATGCCGCGGACGAACGGCTGACGACCGCCGATGCACTGAATAACGCAAGAAACAACTTTGGCTACCTTTTAGTGCGTAACGAGCTAAAAAGCATTGTCGATGCTGAAGCACTAAGCATTGTCGCCACGGGGAATAATGCCGGTTCTACGCCCTCCCCCAACACACAGATCCCGCTAATTTTCGGTGAAACGTCGTTGCAAAAAGGCATTTTGGCCGTCACAGGTTACATCCCTGAATGGGTTGGACAGGAAGGCAATGAGCGTCCTGCTGAACTTTATCTTTTTGATAAGTGTGGCAATGTGGCTGCCTATTGCATGAGCGCACCGGGCTATGTTGATTATCCCGTTGCAGGCAGCAGCACTTCAGAGCGTTCGCACGGTACCTCTTTTGCAGCGCCGCGCGTCGCGGGCGGAGCTTCGCTGGTGCAGGCAGTTTATCCGTGGATGACAGGCTATAACCTGCAGCAAACGCTGCTGACCACCGCGACCTATCACACTGACGGGTATACTCGCTACGATGCTGAGAACGCTTACTACGAAATCATCCGAGACAGCGACGGCAACATCACAGGAAGTGTTTTCCACCCTGCTTATATCTCGGTCGCCGATACCGCCAACGGACGCCCTTATAACGACACCTTTGGCTGGGGCGATCTCAACGTCGATAAAGCAGTGAAAGGCCCAGCCATGTTTTACGCGGATAATTTCACCGCGCGTTTAACCGCAGGCGACTACACGTTCGCTAACGATATCAGCGGCGACTACGGCCTGATCGTCAACGGAGCCAGCAATGCAGGCGGTATTCTGCGTTTGACAGGCAACAACACCTATAAAGGCGATACCCAAATCACCGCCAATAGCCTGTACGTTGATGGCTCAATTGTGGGTAATGCCAGCGTATCCGGCTCCGGCACGCTGGCAGGAAAAGGCCGCATTGGCGGCAATGTGAGTAACACGGGTATCGTTGCCACCACCGCAGAAGGTGGGCTAACCGTCGCAGGCAATTACACGCAGGGCAGCAACGGCTTGTTGAGCGTGACGCTGGCCAACCCTTTCACCGTGGAAGGCAGCGCGACGCTGGATGGCACACTGCGCGTTGGCCTGCCCAGCAATACCTACATCGTCCAAACACAAGAAACGCTGCTGCACAGCAATCAGGGCATCACGGGAACATTCCGTACCACCGATCTGGGGCTATTCCTGACGGGGAACCTGACTTACGGCAGCAACGACGTGACAGGCGCATTCAGCCGCCTGAATACCGTAGAAGCGGCCACCAGCAGCGGTTTGCATAGTGCCGCGCAGTTGCAGACAGCGGCGAATGTTGAATCGGCGCTACAGGTTGCCGATCGCTGGTCAGCACTGTCCTCAACCAGCGAACAGCAAGCCGGTTTACTGGCTAAAGCCGCCGCCTTCCAGCAGTTAGGCAGCGCGAGTGCCGCCGCTATCGCACTGGATTCGCTGTCCGGTCAGGCACACGCTTCCAGCAATGCCATTCTGTTTAACAGTCTGGATTATCAGAACCAGCTCCTGAACAACCGCTTGGATCTGTTAGGGAACGGGAAAAACTACGGACTGTGGATTGAAACCGGCAAGCTGCGCGGCGACCTGAAACAGTCCGGCTATCTGGGCAGCCATTACGACATCACGCTGACTGCCATCGGTACGGATACCGACTTCGACACGCCGGGATTACGTGCCGGGATCGCCTATACCAACAGCCAAATCAAAGCAGATTACGAGGGCAGCGGCGGCAGCAGTGAAAATAAACTGCACGGGGTGATGACCTATGCGCGCTATAACCTCACGCCAGAATGGTATGTTCAGGGCAACCTGAGCTATCAGCATGGTCGCGATAAATTGCAGCGTTCAATCTTGCTGAACAATGTCGAAGCGGTTTCCAGCAGTACCTCAAGCGATAGCTGGCAGAGCCTGCTCAAAACGGGTTACGAATGGGCGATCAACGATATCTTTAGCGTGCAGCCCTATGCCGGGCTGAAGTACAGCTACCTGTCCACTGGCGGCTTTACGGATACCGGCAGCGCATTTGGCCTGACGGGAGAAGGCAATGATTATTCCCGTACCGTTGGCCTGACAGGGGTTAACCTGCGCGCGCTGTTGCAATGGAATCAGGGATGGTGGAGCAGTGTTGGTGTGAGCGGTGAATATCAGCATGCATTCACCAATCCGTCGCTGGATGTCTCCGCGCGCTGGAGCGGGCTGGGCCGCGAAGGAGAGCGCCTCGATATTCCGGGCATTCGACTGGACAAAGACTCGCAGTGGGCAGGTGTGAGGCTGGACGTAGGCAAAGCGGCGGATGCCCGTTTCTTCCTGCGTGCTGACAAACACTTTGCCGATCGCGGTAACGAAGAAGTGCTGCGCGGCGGTGTCGACGTGTCCTTCTGATAGCACCATGACGCCGACGGTATCTCCGTCGGCGTTAATACGATATCCACACCATCATCATATCAATATATTATCTATCCTATGCCGATTTAATTATTAAATATAAAATAGGTCATATAACATAAACCACGTAAAATAATTTAATTCAGACATCTCACCTCAAATATAATCATCTCAAACACAAGGACATATCGTGATAAATAAAATTTTATTATTTGTCATTCCCGTTTTTTTTATCATTCTTGTCGCAGGTTACCTTGCTATCACGAATAACCTTTATTCAGACATTGCTACATCCATCATAGGATGTGTGATTGGTGCCTTAATCATTCTGGCAGCTAAGGCGATAATCTTTAGGCGGAAAATCTCACCATACGATGTCTCCGTTATTACTATCATCACAGTATTACTTTCTTTCAGCGTCGCCATTTCTGGCTTGCTCCTGTCAGATTCAGCCCCGCTAATTAAAGCATTAGCAACCAGTGCAATCCTGATGACCGGTGGACTTATTGCACTGAAATTTTTTCAGCGCAATAAGAAAAACACCGAATCCGGTAACGAGTAAAATCGTCTCGGTACCACAGGGGAAATAAATAGCATGAATCTGTCTGACAAACCCTATTTGCAGCGCGTCTATTTTCATCCGCAAAAAACATGCGACCCACACATTTATCCATTGAACATTCCGGCAATAAGCGATATCGAAAAGATCCGTTTTCACCCTGATGTCACCTTTCTGGTTGGTGAAAATGGTTCAGGAAAATCGACGCTATTAGAAGCCGTGGCCATTGCGATGGGCTTCAACCCGGAGGGCGGTTCGCGTAACTTCAATTTCAGTACCCGTGATTCTCATTCCAGGCTGAGCGAATCCCTCCGCCTCGTCAAAGGCATAAAACGCCCTCGTACCGGTTACTTTTTACGGGCAGAAAGTTTTTTTAATGTCGCGACAGAAATAGAAAATATCGATCCTCGCCTGATTCAACTGGCTTACGGGGGTGTTTCGCTCCATCAGCAGTCGCACGGTGAATCGTTTATGGCGCTGTTAAACCATCGTTTCGGCGCCAACGGGTTTTATGTACTGGACGAACCGGAAGCCGCACTGTATCCCACTCGGCAGCTCGCCGCGCTGGCGCGCATCCACCAGTTGGTAAACGAAGGGGGTCAATTCATCATCGCCACCCACTCGCCCATTATTCTGGCCTATCCTAATTCGGTGATTTATCAGTTCAGTGAAAGCGGTATTCAGCAGGTCGCATGGCAAGATACAGAGCATTATCAAATCACGCGGCAGTTTTTAAACAATCCGCAAGGCATGATGAATATATTACTCGCCGATGAAGACAACATCGGCGAGCGCACTTAGCGCGCCGGAGGCTTTTCCTGCACCGGGCGATTCCAGTCTGGCGTTTTTCGTCCTGCCAGATGACGAATAAAGAAATCCCACATCAGCCGCTGACCGTAGGCCCCGCCGCTGACACCATGACCACCGCCGGGCAGATAGAACAGGTCAAAATCTTTGTCGGCTTTGATGAGTTTATCGACGACCTGCATCGTCGTGGACGGATCGACATTCTCATCCAACTCCCCCACCATCAGCAACAGCTTACCCTGTAAACGCCAGGCATTTTCCGCGTTGGAAGAGTCCGCATACTTTTCATCGACCGGCCAGCCCATCCACTGTTCATTCCACCAGATTTTATCCATGCGATTATCGTGACTGCCGGAATCGGCCACGGCGACGTTATAAAATTCAGGATGGAAGAGCAGTGCCGCCATCGCGCTCTGCCCGCCAGCAGACACGCCGGTAATCCCTACGCCACGGGCGATGTCATACCAGGGATACTGTCGCGCTACTGCCTGATGCCACAGGATCCGATCGGGAAACCCGCCATCCTTCAGGTTCCGCCACGCGACATCATGAAAGGCGCGGGAACGGTTATTGGTTCCCATACCGTCGATCTTTGCGACGGCAAACCCAAGTTCGGTCAACGGCTCCGGCCAAAAGGAAAAATCCTTCGGCACAAAAGAACCGTGTGGCCCGGCATAGATCCCTTCAACGACTGGGTATTTCTCCCCCGCGTTGAGATTGCGTGGCGGATAGAGAAGCCCCCAAATCTCCGTTTTGCCATCCCTGCCCGGCGTCATAAAAGGAATCGGAGGACGCCAGCCTGCGGCACGCAGTTGGCTGATATCCGTGGTATTCACCCGCATCAACGCCTGATTATCTGCCGTGCGATAGAGCGTGGTGACTGGCGGTAAGTCATAGCGTGAATAGGTATCAACGTAATAGTCGCCATTGGGTGAGAAGCTCAGCGTATGGTTGGCGGATTCCGGTGTTAATGCCGTCAATCCGCTGCCGTCAAAGCCGATTTTATAGCCGTGCAGATAATAAGGATCTTCCCCTTGGTTGATGCCCGACGCGCTGAAGTAAATCACCCGATTCTTTTCATCGACCCAGTTAACGGCGCGCACCACCCACTCGCCTTGCGTAATCGCATTCTTCACCGTTCCCGTCACAGCGTCATACAGGTAAAGATGCTGCCACCCACTGCGCTCAGAGGCCCAAATGATCTCTTTGCTGTCAGCCAGATCTCGCCGATAATATTTACCGCTTCCCGTCGCCACACCCGTTAGCGGCATGTAATCGATAAACGTGTCTGACGTTTCGTTGATCAGCACGCGCGGCGTGGCGGTCGCACTATCTACTTCAATCACTCGGTACGTCTGATGACCGCGCTGGTTATAGTCAAACGTGAATGTCCGCCCGTCTTTGCGCCAAACGGGGTAAGAAAGCGAATAAGGATTGGGAAACAGTGCGGGATCGATAGCGGTGATGCGGCGCGAAGCCACCTCCACCAGCACCGGTTGCGGAATATCCAGCACATCGCCCGGTTTAGGGTAAAAGATCTGACGATGCTTCGGCTGTCGCTGGTCTGCTGGCGACGATTCGATATAGTGAATGTAACGCTTGTCTGCTCGTTGAACACGAAACAGTGCCAGTTTCGTGCTATCCGGCGACCAGCTCAACCGTTCAATCTCGTACTCGTTTTGCGCTGTCCCGTCCTGCGTGATAACAAGCCGTTCGCCATTCTGCTTACCGACCAGCACCAGATTATGGTTTTCAATGAACGCCTCCCATTGTCCATCCGGTGAGAGCCGGCTCTGAGATTTCGCAGCAGTAAGGCTTTGCTCCTCGGTTTGAGAGAGATCGGACAACACGCGACATTGATAGCTGCTGATATCACAGCCAAGCAGCCGCGAGCCTTGCGGGATAAACAGCAGTTTTGCCTGTTCGTTATAATCAATCTGCTCAAACGGCAGCGTCGTTGCCGTCACCGGTTTGGTCAATAACAGGTTCAGCGCCTGCGCCAAACGTGTGTGATCGAAAGCGGGTTGCTGCGTCTTGCTGGCCGCCTCTACGCGCATAAATTCATAGCCACCAGGGTTCTCTGCCGTCGCCGCTATCGAGCGACGGTAGAAAAATGTTTGCCCGTCGGACTGCCACACTATCCGTCCCGGATAGTGGTGAACCAGTGTACGATAATGCTGTCCTTGCTCCCTGATGAGGCGATAGTTCTCGCGGCTCAGGTCAGGAGACTCACTCGCTGCGCCAGGCAAGGCTGCGCTCGCCAATAGCGCTATCAACATGTTGATGCGGCAGCGCGTCATCCTCCGTTTGGGTTTTCCGTTCATCATGGGTATCACTTTCAGTTAGCGGTGTCAGGTGCAAATGGTGAGTATGGAATGTAGCCAGCGCCTCCCGATGCGCCACGCTGATAATCGCGCTGTCGGGCAAACGGGTTACCAACGTTTGATAAACCCGCTGTTCTGTTTCAGGATCGAGTGCGCTCGTGGCTTCATCCAGAAAAATAAAGTCAGGACGGTGCAGCAACGTGCGCGCGATCGCTACGCGCTGCTGCTCGCCGCCGGATAGCCGCTGTTGCCAGCGATCTTCATCATTTAATTTCGAGGTCATATCCGGTAATTCACTGTCGATCAGCGCCTGCCGGCACTGTGCGTCGGTAAAATCACGCGCATTACCGGGGTAGCACAGCGCGGCTTTCAGCGATCCCGTAGGCAGATAGCTTTTCTGGGGTAAAAACAGAGAGCGGCAGCGGCGAGGTCGCGCAATCAACCCGCAACCGTGCTGCCAGAGTCCGGCACAAGCACGCAACAGCGTGCTCTTACCTACGCCGGACGCCCCGTTGATCATCCAGCGCTCACCGGGCAAAACCTGCCAGTTGTCTAGCGCCGTCAGTGCCCGACCATCGGGTGTTAACAGCCGCAGATTTTGGCAGGAAAATTCCGGGCCATCGTGTTCCGTTACCCGAATGGGCGAAGGTGACTGTTCACTTTTATTTAGCGCTTCTTCCATATCCTGCAAACGCTTCGTCAGCGCCAGCCAACGCGTGAAGGACTGATATGCCTGCATGAAATAGCTCAACGTCGCCCCAAGAGAACCGTAAGCCATCTGAATGCGCGTCAGGTCGCCAAAGGTGATTTCGCCGCTTAACAAGAGCGGCAGCGCCAACAGCGTCGGTAATGGTGAAAGGAAATGACTAAACAGGCTCTGACCAAACGAGACTTTGAAGCCACGCAGCAACACGGACAACGCGTTATCACGCACGCGCGCAAACCGCTGAGTAAGCCGTTCACCTTCGCGTGCACCTCCCTGATAGAAGGCAATCTGCTCGGCATTTTCACGTAACTGAACGCCCAGAAAACGGAAGTCACCTTCCGCATTCTGCTGGTTCATGTTCAGCTTTATCAATGCCTTACCGAGCCAGTGCGACAGCAAAATTTGCAAAAAGTATTCAATATAAAGGGCGTAAACCATATAGCCGGATATCGCCCAGTCGCTGCCCATAAACGAGAAACGCAGCACCCCGGAAACGGACCACAGCAGCGCCGTGTACGTTACGGTGCTGATGACAACCGAAATGAGGCTAAGAAAAAAATTCAGCGAGGCAGAGACCAGCTCATTAACATCATCGGCGATGCGCTGATCGATATTCGACAGCGCCCCTTCCCTCTCGATAGCGTAATAAGCCGATGTCCCCGTCCAGCGCCGAATATAGTGAAGCGTCATCCAGGTACGCCAACGCAGCGCAAGATAGCCTTGACCCAGTACGTTTATCCATCTCAGCATCATCGCGCTCAAACCGAGCACAAAGCTGAAGATAAACAGCGGTTTTATTTGCTCCCAATCCAGCCCGATCAGCGCATCGGTGAATTTTCCCGATACACGATTCGCCTCCACGCTAATGTAAGCCGTCCCCAGATTGATGCTAATAATCATCGCCAGAATAAGCAGCGCCAGATATTTCTCCGACGTCAGCCAATAGGGTATCAGGATCTGGCCGATACCCGGTCTTGCCGTACTTGTCTCTCTTGCGTTCATGCGCCGTCTCTACCTGCTGATTCGTGTGAATGCCCGTTCTCGTGATTCGTTGAACGGATTATCAGAACGAATAGGTTCCGGTGAGACGCCAGATCCGCCCATCTTTTATCCCAACCCACGAACGTGTCGATGACGGATAATAAATATCGCGATCGAAAACGTTATTGACGCCCAGCGTCAGCGACCATGATGGTTGGCGATAGAAGACGGAGGCATCCGTTGAGTATTGGCTGCCGATATCAAAGGATTGCGCACCACGTCCACTACTGGCGCGTGACGTTCCGCTCACCCCAACAGACGCCCCAGCACCCTGCAAACGCCCTGACTGAATTTCATAGGATGTCCAGACGTTACTGGCATGGCGTGGCGATCCCTGTGACTGAACCAAAGAAGGATCTTTATTATCCGAATAGGTATAACTGGCTGTCACATCCCACCCTGGCAGCACAGTACCATTCAAATCAACATCAAAACCTTGTGTTTCCCGTCCTTCCGTACCTACCGCGATCCCATTCTGGAATATCACAAGATTTTGCTGTTTCAGGCTGAAGAAAGCTGTCGTCAATGTCAGATCATCATCTAACAAATTAAACTTAAGCCCCGCTTCTTTCGATTTCCCCGTCGTTGGCGGCAGCGTTTCCCCCGTGCGGCTTACCTGCGCATTACCGCTGAAGCTATTGAGTAAATTGGCATAAATCGTAATATCGGGCGTAATATCAAAACTCAGGCCGTAATTGGGAATCCATTTGCTGGTGGAATAATTCGAGGTTCGCGTTCCCACCAGATAAGAGTTATTCCAACTGGAATGCTTCAGGGCAAGCTGGGCGTGCCATCTTTCCCACAGATCGATTTGATCCTGCAACAGGAAGCCGCTCTGGATTAGCTTCGTGCTATAGGTTTGATTTGTCGGTTCACCGATACCGGGATAGACCAGCGAATCAGGATTGTAGACATTGCCAGTGTTTAGCAAAACAAAGTCGCCATCGTAGCTGGTAAAACGTCCGTATTGGTAATCATGCCCTATCAGCAACGTTTGGGTAACCGGTCCCAATTCCACTTTGCCACGGAAATCGTTTTGCAGGGTCCAGTTCTGGTTAGTAGATTTATAGGCCAATGGGTGGCTAATTTTGCTGCCATCATTATTAATTTGCAGGGTTTCATTCATTTTTGCCTGCATAGAGGCACTCTGGAAACCAGCCTTACTATTGAACGACCACCCTTGCGGCAGATCCTGTTCAAACTCGTAATAAGCATTCGTGGTTTTCAGCTTGTTATGATCGTCCTTATCGCCCAGACGATAGACAGGGAGCTTTTGTACCCTCCCATTGCTATAAAACGTCCCCGCTGGGCCAGAATCGCGAAGCTGGTTAACTTCCGCGCCTACCGTCAGTCGCGTGCTGTCACCTTTCCACGAGAATGCCGGAGCCAGATAGTCGTTGTGGCTGCCGTTGAAGTCAGGATAAGACTGGCTGGACTTCATCGTCGAAGCATTTAGACGGTAGCTAAAGGCCTTATCATCCGTAAGCGCGCCACCGAGATCCAGGGCTGTTTTGAATTCACCGTAACGTGCAGCCTCAACTTTGACGCGTCGAATCGTCTCCGTCACGGGCTTTTTGCGCACGATATTAATGGTTCCAGCGGCAGAACTGCTCCCTGTCAGCACCGACTGAGGCCCTTTCAATACCTCGACGCGTTCAATACCGTCAATAGCCGTTCCCTGACCAATTCCAGAATTACTGGATCCGGCAAGGCCGTCTGTCGCACCAGAAGTCACATTGAAGCCACGAATCCAGTAGGTGGGAGTACCACGGTTAGATTGTACCGTCACCACACTGCCGGAGTTTTTTAGCGCATCTTCCAGCGATGTCGCCTGACGCGCGTTAATCAGCTTATTACTGATAACCTGCACCGACTGCGCCGTTTGCTGCAACGAGGTGCTGGTACGTAATGCCGAAGACGACGTGCCAGGGTTCAAGACGGTTTCATCTTCACTCTCTGCACTGACCGTAATCGCGGGCAGCGTTTTGTCGTTAGCCTGCGCGACTTCTGCATCATTGGCGCGAGAAGAAACAATGGTTAGCGTGCCGTTATCCGTCGTCGTCAGCAATAAAGGCGTACCTTGCAATAACCGCAAAATAGCCTGACGCGTCGAATAATTACCATTCAGCGCCGCACTTTGATAGTTCGCCACCAGCGCAGGATTAAAAGAGAGCGTCTGCTTGCTTTGATTGGCAATCGCCAATAATCCTTTTTGCAGATCGCCCGCCGGAATAGAAAAAGCGATCGTGTCATTTTCACCAGCAGCGTAGACGCTAACAGGAACAGCAGTCGCCCCCACGAATAACGCAGAATTTATCGCCAGCATATTCGTGAAAAATAAGCGTTTCTTAAAACTCAGCCCCAGAGCAGGAGAGGCAGCATTACGTTTTTTCATTTTTCCCTCGTCAATTGCTTCAACAAATCGGTTTTTATTGGCCTTCGTATGAGTTGTGCAATGACGATGAAAAAGTGACAGGGGAAAGTTATGTTTTCATGTGATTATTTTCCATTTCCACATAAAATATTGATTAATAAATTTTTTTTTATTTTTCACTTTCACTATAGAAAATGCATAAATAAAGGCACTGTTGTCCCCACATTGAAAAATTAACCATTCAGCAAGAGCTTTTTTATCTCCGAGAAAGACACATTCAGAAATCACTATTCATGCATTTCTATCAATAACAGAACATTTCTCGATAATTATATAAGAAAAAAATTGTTTGATTTTTCCAAATATTGACTTAAAAACACCTTAGTACCCATCGTTCCTTTTATCCTGCGGCTCTGGGGTATCCCAGCTCAAGCATTGTTGTGATATACGCTATCTAAGGGGGATCCTCATGTACACAGAGGCCGCTAAAAAACCCGATCTGCTGTCGCTGATATTTCGCAGCGACTACCGCTGGTTAACGGAAAAATTACGCCGCCGTATTGCCTACGGCTGTGAAGCTGAGGATGTCGCGTCAGAGGCATTTTTGCGCTTAGCCTCCCTGCCAAACCTTGACAACGTACAGGAACCGCGCGCGATGCTCACCACGCTCGCCAAGCGCGTCCTGTATGAAAACTGGCGTCGACGCGATCTGGAAAAAGCCTATCTCTCGGCACTGGCGAGTAAACCCGAATATCATCATCCGTCACCGGAGGAGCAACAGCTGTTGATGGAAGCGTTGCTCACTATCGATCAGGCGTTGGATGGGCTATCAACCAAAGCACGGCAAGCGTTCTTGTACAGCCAGCTTGATGGTATGACCTATGCTGACATTGCCGAAAAGCTCGATGTTTCCGTCAGTATGGTGAGAAAATATATCGCCAAAGCACTAACCAACTGCTATCTGGCCACACAGGACAGCAGCGACTGATAGGTGAACCACATGGCAAGACGACACATGGATGACCCGGTTGCCGAACAGGCCATTGAATGGATGGTGCTGTTGCGTTCCGGTGAGGCGACACAGAGCGATTACGATGAGTACCGCCGCTGGCGGTACGAGAACCCGCTGCACGAACGAGCCTGCCAACACATTGAGCGCACGCTGGGAAAATTTCAGCCGCTCCTCGCCACGCTGCCTCACGAACCGATTCGTCAGGCGCTCTTGGCGCCATCAAGCCGACGTAAAGTTATGCAATATGGGCTGGGGATGGTTGCTGTCGTATCGCTAAGCAGCCTGCTACTTAACCAACACTACCCGCTGTCTCCGCTAATGTCTGATATAAAGACCGCAACGGCACAGCGCCAGCAGGTTCCACTCAGTGATGGCAGTACGCTCATGTTGAACGCGCGTACTGCGGTCGATATCAACGTGCGTCCAGAGACGCCAGTGCGTCAGGTTGCTCTGCATAACGGTGGTCTCTTCGCCAAGATTCAGCCAGATACGCAGCGCCCCTTTGTGATTGCCACCAGTATGGGCGATATCGTCGCACTTCAGTCCACGATAAATGTGCGCCATGAAAGCGGCGGCATCCATGTTGGCGTGCTGGACAACATCGCCAAAATTACCAATCGCGCTGGGCATAGCCTGAGCCTTCATGCGGGTCAGGGCGTGTGGTTCGATCGTTCCACACTTTATCAGGTCGCCGTGACACCGGAATCAGAAACAGACTGGTTATATGGCCGTCTGGAGGTACGCGATCGTTCGCTGGCTTCCGTCATCAGCACATTGCGTGATTACACCCCCGGCATCATCCGGTTGGATCCCGCCATCGCCGATTTACGCGTTAGCGGCAATTTCCCGCTAGATAACCTGAATTACACGCTGGATTCACTGGCGCAAACCATGCCCATCGCCATTGTGCATACCACCGATTACTGGATACACATTCGCGCAGCCAATACCTGATCCTCATCCACAAAAGCGGATGGATAAAAAATTTCATGCGCGTGGTGACACTTTTTCCATCTCGTTGCACATCGTTAGTAGAAGTCATGATCGTTCCGTGTTCAGGGCTGGATGAAACGTCCGACACCGTCAGCAAAAGTATCAGGGGAAAACGTGCAACAGGCATCCGTGCAACACCTTTCGTTAAACGCACGCGTTGATGCGGTTCCTACCGCACGGCGTGATGCCATCCCCGTACAACCAGCGCACAGGATGACAGCGGCTGCGCCCGTTCGGGGAGAAGTGGGGAAGATAGCGCTCAGCTTTCTGACCGTCGCGTTGATCCATGCGGGAGTCGCTGCGCTGCTTATCACTCGTACTACCGAATACACACCGATCAATCTGCTTAATCCGGCAGCCAGCGTAAGCATTCAGGCCTCCATGGTGGAAGCGCCAGAACCTGAACCGATTCCCGAACCGTCGCCAGAACCGCCCGTCCTGACGTCAGAACAGGGGGAACGTGAAATTGCGCCCGTACCTGAGCAACCTATCGTTGAGGAGCAGCAAACACCGCCCCCGCCAGTCAAAAAAGAAGTCCACCAGCCCCCCGTTAAACCGGTGGTAAAACCTCAGCCCGTTCGCCCCAAAACAACGGCCGAACGTCAGCCCGCTGCGCGTCCTGCTGCGGAAGCACCCCCTGCTGTACCAGAAGCGACGGCCGGGCCGCTTACCACCTCCAGCAAAGGCAATTTGATGCAGAACAGTCCTGGCGCGCAGCCCAAGCAGGTTGCCTCCGTCGGCTGTGTCGTCCCGCAGCCTGACTACCCTCGCCGCGCAAAGCGTCTCCAGCAGGAAGGCGACGTGTTGGTTCGTCTGGTGATTAACCCGGAAGGGCGTTTAATCCGACACGACATTGCCCGCAGCAGCGGCTATGACGCACTCGATCAGGCTGCCGTGGACGCCGTGGCACAGGCGCGCTGTACGCCTTACCGTGAAAACGGGCAGGCCATTACCGTCATGACGATTCAGCCCGTTAATTTCCGGCTCAATCGCTAATAGAAACGCAGCGACGTTGAAGTAAGCGTCATTGAAATATCACATCAGCCATATCGTAGACACATTGAATCAGGTTATTGCACAAGAGGTCACACATGAACACGTTAGATATCTACCATTTTTGGCAACAGGGCGATGTGGTTACCCACTCCGTAGCCATCATTCTGCTGATCATGTCGCTGCTGTCATGGACGGTCATGCTGCTCAAGGCACGGCAGTTGATCGCCTTGAACAAGAGCGTGCAATACAGTCGACATACCTTTTGGCAAGCCACCAGCCTGCAAGAAAGCGTCGAAAAATTCGGTAAACAACGTTTTAATCCGTTCCGCGATCTGGTGATCGAAGGACATGCGTTGCTGAAACATCCGCATAAATTCTCTTCCACGCTGGGCGGACATGTCGATCTCAGCGACTGGCTGGTACGCGGCCTGAGCAACACGCTGGACACCAACGCCGGGAAACTGCAATCAGGCCTCGGAACGCTGGCCTCCATCGGCAGCACCGCACCGTTTATCGGCCTGCTGGGCACCGTATGGGGAATTTTTCACGCGCTGCAAACTATCAGCACCATCGGCCAGCCCGATCTGGCGCAAGTGGCTGGCCCGGTCGGTGAAGCGTTGATCATGACGGCATTTGGTCTGTTTGTGGCGATTCCCGCCGTATTAGGGTTTAACGCCATCAACCGCCGCAACCGCATCGTGCTCCATGCCATGAACCGCTTTGCGCACGATCTCCACGCCTACCTGCTGACGGGCGCACGCGTCGACACCAGTTTGACCGACCTGACTAGCACTGCGCGGTATGAAGCCACTCACCCCGTTGAGCGCTCCGCCTAAGAGGAACACCGCCATGAGTATGTCATCCCCGTTTGAAAGTCAGGACGATGCGTTGCTTAACGATATCAACATGACGCCGTTTATCGACGTCATGCTGGTGCTGCTGATCGTGTTTATGATTACCCTGCCGGTGATTAATCACGCCGTCAAAGTGGAGCTGCCGCGTGCCAGCGTCGAGAAAATCAAGAAAGATCCACGGGCGGTGGATATCGCCATTACCGCGACCGGGCAGATTAACTGGAACAAAGAAGCGATTGATGATGCACAACTGATCGCCAAACTCGATGCGGCCTCAGCAGAAGGCACCCACCCGAATATACGGCTGTTTGCCGATCAAGCCGTCGAATATGGTCGGGTGGCGTATGTCATGACCAGCGCCCAACAGCGCGGCCTGAGCAAAATCGATTTCGTCCTGCAACCCGTCAAAGCCCCCTGATCTCCCCTCCCGTACTGATGCTGGTGTTCCCATCGCCAGCATCAGTCATAAAAACCGTACAACATAACCGCCGCTCCCTATAAAAAAGTTTCGCCGCGCGCTGACGCTTTTCTTTTCTCGTTGCACATCATGAGTAGAACACTGCCACACATGGATACCAATGATGCCTTCTCTTGATGAATCCCCCGTTCTTGCGACGCCGCAAGCCGAGACGCTCCAGTCACTGGCCGCAGACGTGCTGAACTTCGCGGCCGCTAAAGGCGCGAGTCAGGCGGTTGTTAACGTCTCGCAAGGAAACCGCCGTACGATCCGTGTCAGGAATGGCGATATTGATACACTGACGCAAAACCAAAGCCGCTTTCTGTCAGTCACGGTCTACTTCGGCCAGCGCGCGGGGAGCGTGTCCTCCACCTTATTTAGCCGGGAAGCCTTACGGGATGCCGTTGATGCCGCCAGCACGCTGGCGAAATACGCCGATGAAGATCCTTGTAGCGGCTTACCGGAACCGCAGCATCTCGCTCGCGATATTTACGACCTTGATTTACATAACGCCGATACGCTGACCGTTGAGCAGGCGCTGTCGCTGGCACTACGTGCCGAACAGGCGGCCAATAGCACACACGAGCATGGCTACAGTGAAAGTACCGAAATCACCTCACAGCAGGGTGACTTTATTCTAGCGAATTCCGCGGGCTTTTGTGCAGGTTACCCGACGTCGCTGCACACGCTGTGGAGCCATGCGATCGCCCGTAACGCCACGCAGCGTCAGCAAGGTTTTTGGCACACCCTCGGTCGTTCGCCTTCACGACTGGCCGCGCCGGAAGCGATTGGGAAAACCGCTGCCCAACGCGCCGCCGCACAGTTAGGCGCGCGAAAGCTGTCAACCCGCCGCTGCCCGGTGGTATTTGAAGCCCCCGTAGCCCACAGTTTAATTCATCATCTGGTCAACGCCCTAAGCGGCGCGGCGCTTTATCGCTCCACGTCATTTCTGGGGCAATGCCTCGGCGAAACCATCACCGCCCCACACCTCAACCTATATGAAAACCCGTTTATTCCTGGCGCACTGGCCAGCGCCTGTTTTGATACCGAAGGCGTCTCTGCGGTTCCGCGTCATGTCATCCACGACGGCATCGCACAAGGCTATTTTCTCTCCAGCTACAGCGCCCGACGATTGGGGCTCACCACGACCGGACACGCCGGTGGGGCTTATAACCTGAGCGTGAGCAGCAGCCAGAAACACACCGATGATGACTTGCCGACGCTACTGCGCCGTATGCACACAGGGCTGCTGGTTACCACGCTGCTGGGGCACGGGCTGAACCCCATGACGGGCGACTATTCTCAAGGCGTGGCGGGTTTTTGGGTCGAAAACGGCGACATTCAGTATCCGGTCGAAGAGATCACCATTGCAGGTAACCTGAAAACGTTGCTCCAGCAATGCGTGGCGCTCGGCGCGGACATCCACACGCAGGGCAATCTCTCCTGCGGTTCTTTATTGATTGAAGAGATGCAGATCGCCGGGCAGTAATCCCCCATCGCGTCCCAGATACAGGATCACCATCATGGCAATACACGCCACCACGACATCAGTTTCACCTGTGCTATCGGCATTTTCACTGGAAACGGCGGAGATATCGCGTGCGCTGAACCACATCATGCAGCGTCAGGTGGACTATGCCGATCTCTATTTTCAGCGCCGCCAGCAGGAAGGCTGGCAGGTCGAAAACGGCATTGTGCGCCCAACGGGGTTTAGCCGCGATCAGGGCGTTGGCGTCCGCGCCATCAGCGGAGAGAAAACCGCGTTCTCCTACACCAACGACCTGCGCCCACAGGCCATTCTTCAGGCCGCCAGCACCGTAAGAGAAATCAGCCGTCAGGGGCAAAACGCCAGCGTGGCGCTACCCGCCTCGCTACCGTCCAGCGCCACGACGCTCTATCCGGCAGACAATCCCTTGCTTGCCGTCACGGAAGAACATAAACGCCAGCTGTTATTGACTATCGATCGTCAGGCTCGCGCCCGCGATCCTCGGGTCACACAGGTCACGGCTTATCTGAACGCCTCGCATGAAACCATTCTCATCGCCCGACATGACGGCCGACTCGCCGCCGACGTTCGCCCGCTGGTGAATCTGGTCATCAACGTCGTGGTTGAACAGCAGGGTCGGCGGGAAAATGGCTCCAGTGGTGGCGGACGCCGCCTCGATTATGGCTTTTTTACTGAAGAAACCGTCAACAACTGGGTCAATCAGGCTGTCGATCAGGCGCTGAATAATCTGGATGCCAGTCCGCTTCCCGCAGGCACCTACAGCGTGATTCTCGGTGCGGGCTCACCCGGTATTTTGCTGCATGAAGCCATTGGACACGGGCTGGAGGGTGACTTTAACCGGAAAGGCAGTTCCGCATTTTCCAGTTTATTGGGCGAACGGGTTGCCGCGCCGGGTATTACCGTCGTGGATGACGGCACGCTCGCGAATCGTCGGGGCTCGCTGCATGTGGATGACGAAGGTACGCCGTCACAGTGTACGACACTCATTGAGGACGGCATCCTGCGCGGCTATTTACAGGACAGCCTCAACGCCAGATTGATGAATACCGCGCTCACGGGCAACGCGCGTCGTGCGTCCTACTCCACGCTGCCGCTGCCGCGTATGACCAACACTTACATGCTGGCAGGACAGTACCCCGCCGAAGAAGTGATCGCGTCTGTCAAAAACGGCCTCTATGCCGTCGGCTTCGGCGGCGGGCAGGTGGATATCAGCAGCGGGAAGTATGTCTTCTCTACCACGGAAGCCTACCTGATCGAAAACGGGCGCGTCACCCGTCCGGTTAAAGGTGCCACGCTGATTGGTCACGGGCCGGAAGCCCTGCTGCACGTCGCCATGGTGGGCAACGATCTGGCGCTGGATGACGGCAATATCGCGTGTACCAAGGAAGGTCAATCCCTGCCCGTCAGCGTCGGCCAGCCAACGCTTCGTATCGACAACATGACCGTAGGCGGCTCGCAATAAACCGTGTCGTCACGGTTCATCGCCCGCGCTTTGCTTATTTATTTACGACTTTTCCCTGAACGGAGACACCATGTCCGACGCCATTATCACTGCCAGCGATACCTCGCTAGATGCATTGCTTAATCATAACGACAAGCCCATTCTGCTTGACCTGTGGGCACCCTGGTGCCAGCCGTGTAAAACACTGGCACCGCTGCTGAATACCATCGCGGATAACACGCCAGATAACCTGACCGTCGCCAAGTTGGATGTAGAACAGTATCCGGCATTCATGCAGCGTTTTGGGGTTCGCGGCATTCCAACGCTGCTGCTGTTTAAAAACGGGCAGGAAATTTCCCGACAGATTGGCGTAAAAACGCTGGCGCAGCTACGTGGCTGGCTGGAATCACACCAGATTACGATACAGAACACCGCCCAGCCGCTGGCAGAAACCCGCGTGACGTGGGGAGCGTTTTATGGCGATGCGTCGCTACACGATTTTCTCCACCAGCGGCTACGTCAGCATGCGGCAAACGGGGATATTGAACACGCCTTTTCCCCTTATTGGCAGGACAACAAGGGCTCGGTCTCTGCGGTGCTGGCGCACAGTGCTGACATTCACATTTTTGAACGCGTCAGCGGGCTGCCAGCTGCACTCGGCCTACTGCTGGAAAAGCTGCCGACTACCACGCCAGCACAGGTTGACGCTCTCTTTACTGCTATCGCTCCCGGAAAAGCCATAGATGGCGTTGCGCTGCAATGGCTACAGCAGTGGTTAGACGATGCGAGCAACCCGTGGGCAGACTGGCTGGCAGACAGCACGGTAGACAGCCTGCGTCAGCAGTGGATTAGCGCCACTTCGCAGTTGTTGGCGGGTGAAACCGTAGCGGAAAGCGAATGGACGGCGCTGCATCAGCAGGCAATAAGTTGGGAGGAGAAAGCCTCTGGCGAACTGGGTCTGGAAAAAAATATAGCGTCAATCATTGCCAGCCTATCACCGCCACCTGCCGCGTCCGACGCGAATAGCTGGCGAGGCGTGAGCATTACTCTCGGCTTCGCGCTAGCGCAGATCCTGCAAATTCACGACGGCTGGAGCAGAGAAGAACGGGCAACACCTGACAAACGCTTCCGCTGGTTTAAGGAACAGGAAGACGCCACGCCCAACAAACAGCTAACGGACGAGCAAATTACCGCGCTCCGTAAGCAATGGCTTCAGGAGAACCCGGATTTTTCCGCGAAAGAGGACGCTTTTTATCAGCGTTATCCGCAGTTGTTAGAAGCGCAGAAAATCCCCTTACAGGAAACGCTGTGGGCATTGCTCCGTCGGGCCCCCGCCTTCAAACCGCAGTTGGACTGATACCCTAATCTGCGCCTCACGGATGAGGCGCATCCTCCGCCGAGCGAAAAGACAGCCCTCATTCTCGCCAACGCATCAAGAGCGCTTTCCAACAGAACCGCAAGCGATAACGGGCAGAGCCTGATAAAATTCGCCACTCGTACCCGATGAGGTAGCGTCGGACAATTTGGGAAAAATAAGGCGATAAGAGATGACACGTGACAGAGATGAACTTTATCGGCTCGCGGGCGATCTGTTGAGGGGCATCCAGCACAGCGACCCCGACGTTCTACTCGACTTTGGCGTAAGCCCTGCTATCTACGACGAGATTCTTGAAGAGCTGGATAGCGCGGGAGAATCGGTTGCAGATTTGACGCTTCCGCCTTTCGACGTTGCCTTTACACCCGATAAAACGGGCAGAATTCCCTTGTACCGTTACGACATTGACGCTGATGCTCCGCGAAAGAGAGTCGAGTGCCAGCTCTGGTCTGGAGAGAGGAAAACTGACCTCACGCTAATTGCCGACTATTCTGACAAACAAGGGAAAACACCGCTGATTTTCCGACTGTTAGAGACGCAGTAATCCACTTCATCTTACTATATTCGACGTACCTGTACGATTTGCGAGTTCTGTCGTCTTCAATCACGCAATACTCGTCAAGAGTCACCTAATACGACGGTTCTTCGCCAGCGTTCACTGTGTTGCACATCAAGATCGACCAGCGCAGCGGCGATCTCTTCTCGCCAGCGTTTCAGGAGCGTTTTCCTACCGCTTAGCCCCAGCGTCGTGGCTATCAGCTCGCTTTCACCCGGTTTTTCCGCCAGCAGGCGTAGCGCAGGCAGCAGCAAAGTGGTGTGACTCAACAGGCGGCAAATCGCAGCGAAGCTGGCCTCCATCGGCCGATGCGCAAACGCAAACCCCGCCAGTTCACGCCAGTCGCCTTCATCCAGCTCGGTATTTCCTGTCTGCGGCAGCGCGAGGTTCAGCGGAATCAGGCGCTGTAACCAACGCCAGTCACGCGCCAACTGTCGGCTTCCCTGCTCCGCCAACTTATGCCCCGCGTCACTCAGCGGCAGTACCGCCATCGCGCTATAACAGCCACTGCTAGCCTCAAGATGGCTGCCGATACGCACCAGTTGAAAGCCGCATGATTGCCAGAATGCCCACAAGTCTGGCTGATAGCCGAAGCTAACCGACAGGTAATCCAACGCCTGCCGTTGTGCCTCGCGCGTCTGCTCTGCAATGAGTGCCCGACCAATTCCCTGTCGGCGGTATGCCGATGCCACCGCAATCCGGCTCACGCGACACGCCCGCAGCGTCGGTGCATGCCACAGCCCGGCGTGTGCCGCCAGCGACTGCGCCACCAGATTGCCACGCGGGCGCCGCCGCCCGGCCCACACCTCATGCGCCAATGATGCGGATAGCCCGCCTTCCTCCACCAGCCACAGTACGCCGCACATATTGCCCGCCACCTGTGCACTGGCAATCTGCATGCCCGGCGCATCCATCAGGCGGCGCAAATCCAGCGGCGAAGTACGGTAATGCGCGCTGCACAAGAGCGCGTAACACCCTGCCAGACGCTCAGGGTTCGTTAGCCAGTCGTCGACACGTTCGATTCGACTGTCCAGCGCAGAAGGCGGAATAGGTAGATTGGACGGCAGCGGGGAATGAAACGCGTCGGGCTCGTTGAAGAGCAATGCCTGATCCAACACCCGCTCCAGCGGATCGTTAACAGCCCAGCGCAGAGAATCGTCCAGCGTAAACGCTCGCCACTGCGGTAACGTCGCACAAAACTTCAGCAGGAATCCCCGTCCGGTACCTTCATACCCTTGCACCGTCGTGGTCATCAGAATACGAGGAAAATAGGGTAATAGCGCGGAGAGCGCGGAAGACGGAATCGCCGCCGCTTCATCAATCAACAACCAGTCGACATCAGGCGCGCCATGAAGGCGGCAGTGTGCCAACAGCGCATCCGGTGCCCAAAACTGCGCATCGGCACGCGCGTGCTGTTGCAGAATCTCCGCCGCCGCACGAGACGGTGCGGTGATCCAACAGGCTTTACGGCTCCGCTGCGTCAGCATTCCTGCCAGCGCGGATTTCCCGCGCCCGCGCGGAGCGGTAATCACAAATACGCCGGATTCAGCGGCGTTCAGCTCATGCAAGATGTGCTGCTGTCGCGCGGTCGGTTCACCGTTCGCTGGCTGCCAGTCCGATCGCACGGCCAGTGGCCGAATGACAGCTTCCTGGCCCTGCAGCCAGAGCACCACATCTTCATCGGCCAACAGCTGGCGCTGAAAATGTTGGATAAAGTACGGGGTAGCAATCGGCTGTGCTTGTTCGCACCAGCGCAGGCTGTCTTCATCCGGCAAGGTCGGCCATGTCTGCCACGGCGGCACCAGCATAATCAGCCAGCTACCAGCCTGTAGCGTGCCTGATAGCATCGCCAGCGCCTCGACGTCCACGCCTTTACGCGCATCAAACACCGCATGGAGAGACTCCCGCCCCAGCAGCGTCCGCACTCGACTGGCTGGGAGCGAGGTAACGGAATCAGGTGCGGATTCACCGATCCACAGCCAGTCGCCGGGCAATTGGCCGCTAAGCGCTAACGCCTGAGTTTCACACCAGTTCGGTTCACCGCTCAGCAGCATCAGCCGCCGAACGCCACAGCGCTGCTGCTGGTGTTGGCTGTGGAGAAAATCACGCAACATTATCACACGTGCCAGATGAATCAGGTCTTGCCAATCAGCAGGGAAAGCAGCCCTGCGGCAATCAGTGGACCAACAGGAACGCCGCGAAACAGCGCCACCCCCATGACCGTCCCCACCAGCAGTCCGGCCACAACGGAGGGCTGGTTACTCATCAGCGACACGCCGCGTCCGCCAAGCCAGGACACGACAACACCAATAAGGATCGCCAGCAGGGATTTCCAGTGCAGGAAGGAATGCATCACTTCACTGGCGGTAATTTTTCCGCTGGCAATCGGTGCCATCACGCCAATCGTCAGAATGACGATACCGATGCTCAGGCCGTATTTTTCTACCCACGGAAAATAGCTATTCAAAGGCGTGATACGTATCGCCAGCAAAACCAGAATCGCCAGTGTGACGGTCATGTTGTGGCTGATGATACCCAGCCCCGCCAGGACGAGCAGAATTAACAATGTCGGATCGAGATAGGTCATGGATGCGAGTCTGTCGAAAGTCGTCGGGTTGCGCGTTAAGCAAACCGCGATGATAGCATTAATCGGGGTCAGGGGCAGGAATCGAAATAAGGGGTAAGTCAGCAAATCATTCAGACAGAGACGAGAAGAGAAAGGCAGCTTTTCGAGAGGAAAATAGGTAAAAGATTCAGGCCGTCAGCCTATCGCCAGCCGGCGACCTGAACGTAAACGATTGCGCAGTTAGTCTAATTTTACGCCGATACGGTGCGCAACTTCTTCATACGCTTCAATCAAACCACCAAGGCTCTGACGGAAACGGTCTTTATCCATTTTGTTCAGCGTTTCTTTGTCCCACAGGCGGCTACCGTCTGGTGAGAACTCATCACCCAGCACGACTTCACCTTTGAACAGACCGAATTCCAGCTTGAAATCGACCAGAATCAGCCCAGCGTCGCCAAACAGTTTGCTCAGCACGTCGTTCGCCTTGTAGCTCAGCTCTTTCATGCGAGCCAGATTCTCTTCATTCACCCAGCCAAACGTCTTGCAGTAAGATTCGTTCACCATCGGGTCATGCATCTCATCGTTTTTCAGGAACAGATCGAACAACGGCGGGTTCAGCTCAATGCCTTCTTCAATACCCAGACGTTTTACCAGCGACCCTGCCGCGCGGTTACGCACAACACATTCGACCGGCACCATATCCAGCTTCTTCACCAGCACTTCATTGTCAGACAGCAGGCTCACCATTTGGGTTGGGATTCCAGCTTCTTCCAGTTTGCTCATGATGAAATGGTTGAACTTGTTATTCACCATTCCTTTACGGTCAAACTGCTCAATGCGCGCACCGTCTCCTGCTGATGTATCATTGCGGAACTCCAGCACCAGTAGATCGGGATCTTCGGTGGTGTAGACGGTTTTCGCCTTTCCACGATACAGCTCAGCTAGCTTTTGCATCTTTAATTACTCCACACAGTGAGGGTCAACCAATACGACCCGATATTTAACGCTTCCCCAAACGGTTGCCGATAGCGCCCGTCAATTCGGGTAGAGATTGTTGAATGAAGAAGGGTCGGATAATCCGACCCTTGGTTTATGCGTTATTTACTAAACGCCGCCTGGAATACGGCCACCAGCGCATCGTTCTGAGACTGGGTTAGCGTATGCCCTTTGGCGTCGATAAATTGCAGACTGCTGCGGTTATCTAAATCGCCGACCTGCAATTTGTAATCGCCGTTAGGCAATTCAGGATTTTTCGCGCCCAGGTCATCCCAGGTTCCGCCGCTCGGTGCTCTGTACTTGACGGAAACTGAACCCTGCGGCCGGCTGCGATCGCTAACTTCCATTCCGATTTTACTCAGCGCGGCTGGCAGACGATCCCACACCACCGTGTACGGACCGCGTACAATCAGCAGTGGCAGACCCGTGTCATCCGCCCCGCTTTGCACATCCAGCGAACCAATGGTGCGGTTTGCCAGTGCGTTTTCGCGTGCGGTTGCCTGAGCATCCAGACCATTACTGAGCGCATTCAGCATCAGGCCGGTGTAACGCTGAGCCTGATCGCCCGTCGTCACTGGCTGGCCGTTCAATTGTAATCCCAGCAGCTTCACGATCAGAGCGACCTGATAGCCCTGCTGCTGTACGGCGATCTGATAACGCCCTTGATACGGTACGTCTTCATCTTCACGCGGCCATGAGATCCAGTCGGTTGTCAGCGTTTGGCTGGCGTCCTGACGGCTGGCAATAGTGAACGCTTTGTCTTGCAACACGCGGATAACCTGAGACCAGAGCTGGCTGTTTTGCGCGCTGTTTTCTAACAACAGCGTTGCCGTATCTCCAGAGATCTGGGTGCGAGAACCATTCAACAAGGCCAATGGCTGCACAGGAGGACGAATATCCAGCTCCTTGCCGACCGCGCCATTCAGGGTAACTGGCGGTATATCATAATCCCCGTTCTGCACCGGTAAAATCATCCCGGCCGGCGTATTCAGCGCGTGCAGCGCCGGTGCCTTCAGATAGGATTCATCGCCACTCACCTGACGCTTATAGCGCTGATCGGTGGAACAAGCCGCAAGCAACATCACAAGTGATATGCCAACAACTTTCGCCACCATCGACTTTTGTAATGAATAACTCATTAAATCTCCCTAACGATTACAGCAAACCCGCTTGCTTAAGTGCTTGCCCCATCACCGTACGACCGGCATCGGTCAGCGGTGTCATCGGCAGGCGCAGCGTATCGGTCGCCATGAGTCCCAATTCCTTACAGGCCCACTTCACCGGAATAGGATTGGGTTCAACAAATAATTTCTGATGCAGAGGCATCAGGCGCTGATTTAAACGGCGCGCTTCGACAAAATTGCCCTGCGCCGCCAGCTTGCAAAGTTCCGCCATTTCGCGTGCGGCAATGTTCGCCGTTACGGAAATCACACCTTTACCGCCGAGTTGCATAAAGTCCAGACCGCTGGCGTCATCGCCGCTCAGCAAAATGAAGTCTTCACTAACCAGCTCTTGGATCTGGCTTACCCGACTTAAGTTCCCCGTCGCTTCTTTAATTGCGACAATATTTTTCACTTCAGACAAACGGGCAACGGTTTCTGGCAGCATATCGCAGCCAGTGCGGGAAGGTACGTTATACAGGATTTGTGGCAGATCGGTATGCTCGGCAATCGCTTTGAAGTGCTGGTAGAGGCCTTCCTGCGTCGGTTTATTGTAGTACGGTGTGACCGTCAGGCAACCAACGACGCCTGTGCCATGAAAGCGTTTAGTCAGTGAAACGCCTTCAGCGGTCGCGTTAGCACCCGTGCCAGCGATGACAGGAATGCGTCCGTCGCTCAGTTCCAGCGTCAGCATCACGACATCGCCATGTTCGTCATGGCTCAGCGTGGCGGATTCACCCGTCGTGCCGACAGAGACAATCGCCGATGTACCGCTAGCGACATGATAATCAATCAGTTTTTTCAAGCTCGCCCGATCGACGGCGCCTTTGGCGTCCATCGGCGTAACCAGCGCAACAATACTTCCCGTAAACATTGGCCATCCCCTCCACAAACAAGTGCTTCATGGTACTTTTGACTTCTATGCAAAAGCAAGCGGACAAGGGCGTTGTCGGTGTCTGACGCAGGTTTTTTTATGACGCAGTAAACGAAATTAAAAATGCTTCTGACGTTTTGGTACAAAAGCAGCCCGTTTACTGCGACTTATCCGTCACTCGCGGGACGTTTCAGGTTAATTTTTACTCAGCCGTTCAAATCCAGATATCATTTTCAGCCGTCCGCTCGCCGCCTTCATGACCGGTATTCAGTACGCCTTTCGGTTCAATCAGCAGCATTTTTACTTCGTGCTCGGCATAAGGCTTATGTTCAACGCCGCGTGGAACAACGTACATTTCCCCGGCATTGATGTGCACATCGCCATCACGAAAATCAATTCTCAGTTGGCCTTCCAGCACGATGAACGTTTCGTCCGTTTCGGGATGAGAGTGCCAGATAAAATCGCCCTGAATTTTAACGATTTTGAACTGATAGTCATTCATCTCAGCGATCACTTTCGGCTGCCAATGATCGTCGAATAACGCTAACTTTTGGGCAAAATTAATGGATTTATACATACCGTTTCTCCTTATGATGACGCCCCCAGACTAGCGAAGCACAGTACCGGCTGTATTGAACGATTGTGCAAGCAAGCTAAGGGGTCTTGAACATGCGCTGCCAGTGGCCTGGAGAAAGGCCAAATGCCTTCACGAAATGACGCGTCATATGGCTTTGGTCTGCGAAACCCGCCTGAGCAGCAATATCGACGAGGCTGTCACCGGCCAGCATGAGCCGCCGACAGTGTTCGAGACGGCGCATGGTGACGTAGCGGTACGGCGTCGTGCCGAAGAGTGCGCGGAAATCACGCGTCAGGCTCCAGCGATCCCGCCCGCTCACCTGCGCCAACGCATCAAGCGTAATGGTCTTATCAAAGGCATCATGAATATATTCACGCGCCCGCTCAGCCGCGTGATAGTCGAACAAACGCCGCGGATGCCGCTGTCCACCCACGGCTGACAGCGCCAGTGCCAGCTCGTAGAGCACATCATCTTCTTCTAGCTCATCAAACGCCTCTTCCATGGCTCTGAGCAACGGTTCTGTTGCCGCAAACAGGCGTGGATCGTTGGATATGCCACCGTTAACGAAGGGCAAGGGTTTGCCACCGAGTATTTTTTGAATCAGCGCGGGCTCAACGTAAATCATGCGGTACTGAAAACCGTCGGCGGAACCCGCCTCGCCGTCATGGATCTCATCCGGGTGAAGCACCAGCGTTCCCCCCGGCACGCTATTGCACAAACTGCCACGATAGTGAAAGCGCTGCACGCCGGATAACGTCCGCCCAATCGCATAGGTATCGTGCCGATGGGGATCGTAACCGTGTCCACGGAAGAAAGCCTCAATTCGTTCGAACGAGGCGGGATGCTGAGCCTGCTTTACCCAATCGTTATTTATTTGATGCCGTCGCATGATGAAAGGCGCTTTGTCTTTGGTTACCAACACATACCATAACGCGGAATCCCTACAATCACGAAATAGTGTCTGGGCCGCCGCAAGCGGCGTTAAAAATTGCTCCAGGCAATTTTTTCAGACCGTTGACAAACCTATTTGCCGAATGAAAACGGGAGTAACGGAATAGAAAAGTAAAGCGTTTGCGCCAGGGATGGCGCAATCCGAGCTTACAGGGAGGTACTTGCAGCGTCTTTACGATCTATCCGTTAATCCCGCTCTACGGACTTTGTCAGCAACCTCTAAAAATTGCTCCAGGCTTTTTATGGCGGGCTATCCCTGCCCGCCACCCTTCGGGCCGCCGCAAGCGGCGTTAAAAATTGCTCCAGGCAATTTTTTATGTTTACCATGTGATTAATGGGAAAAAAGACAGGAAGCATGATGTTGCCAAGCTCACAAGAATACTATCTGGTTATTACCGCTCTGGGGGTTGATCGCCCCGGCATTGTCAATGCGATTACCCGCCACGTCAGTAGCTGTGGCTGCAATATCGAAGATAGCCGTCTTGCTATGCTGGGCAAAGAGTTCACCTTCATTATGCTGCTATCCGGTAGCTGGAACGCGATAACACTGATCGAATCAACCCTGCCGCTGAAAGGCGCGGAGATGGATTTGCTGATCGTGATGAAGCGGACGGAGTCACAGGCTAGCCAGCCGACGCCTTCGACCGTCTGGGTGAAAGTTGACGTTGTCGACTCCCCTCACATCATTGAGCGTTTTACCGATTTGTTCGATTCCCATCAGTTAAATATTGCTGAGCTGGTTTCAAAAACGCAGCCCGCCGAGGGTGAAAAACCGCCGCAACTGTACATTCAGATTGCCGCACACAGTTCTACCCCGTTGGATAGCTCAATTATTGAGCCAGCCTTTCATCAGCTATGTACAGAATTGAACGCACAAGGCAGTATTAGCGTCGTTAACTATGCTCAATAGTATTTGGGCTCAATAGCATTTGGGCTCAATAGCATTTGGACCCAATGGCATAACGTTGCCATTATTATTGCAAAGGGCATGGGCATATCCACAGCATGAAGAGAAACAAGACGGAGAGTCGTGATGAACACACTGAAAGCCGGTGATATTGCACCGAAATTTAGCTTGCCCGACCAAGATGGCGAACAAGTAAATTTAACCGACTTCCAGGGACAGAAAGTATTGGTGTATTTCTACCCTAAAGCGATGACGCCAGGATGCACCGTTCAAGCCTGCGGTCTGCGCGACAACATGGACGATCTGAAAAAATATGGTGTTGAAGTTCTCGGTATCAGCACGGACAAATCAGAAAAACTGTCCCGTTTCGTCGAGAAAGAAGTCTTAAATTTCACGCTGCTTTCTGATGAAGATCATCAGGTTTCAGAAGGATTTGGCGTTTGGGGAGAAAAAACCTTCATGGGGAAAACCTATGACGGTATTCATCGCATCAGTTTCCTGATCGATGAAAACGGTAAGGTAGAGAAGGTTTTTGACGACTTCAAAACCAGCAACCACCACGACATCGTTCTTGATTATCTGAAAAACGCCTGATTCACCGCTTTCAGATTTTCCACCGGCACCGTCATAGGTGCCGGTTTTTCCTGATTCTGGAAAAACGCTCACGATAGTTCGTTAAATCAGATAGGCGGCACAAGACCTCACCTTCTCTTTCTGCTATACCACAGTAGACCAACATACAACGTCATCGTGAGATGCGAGTAACTCAGTCAAATAAGGCAATAAAATCACCATGAAAACGGTAACCAAAAGCGATCATCTAAGCCATATAGTAATTGAAGGATACAAATCAATTGCTAGCTGCGATCTGCGTATGGGCTGCCTGAATGTGCTGATTGGCGCAAATGGTGCTGGGAAGTCGAATTTCATTGGCTTTTTCCGACTCATCGCCACATTATTGGATCAGCGGTTACAACTGTTAATCAGTAAGTCTGGTGGCCCTGATGCATTATTACATTTTGGCCGTAAAAAAACGGAAGTGCTGAAAGGCGAACTCTATTTCGGAAATAACGGTTATAAATTCGCACTAGAACCCACCAACGACAACCGTATGATGTTCCAGCGAGAGGCGTTATGGTGGAACCTTAATGGCGATAATGGCGTTAACTCAGGGCATTTTGAATCCTTAGCCGAGCAACATCGTTCGAATATAAAAAAGTACACGCTTCCTGCCATGCGTCGCTGGCGGGTGTACCATTTCCATGACACCAGTGAAAGCGCCCGAGTCAAACAAATCCACCGTATTAATGATAATGACTATTTACGAGAAGACGGTGCCAATCTGGCCGCATTTCTATTTCGTCTGCAAAAAAATCACACCGAACACTACCAACGTATCGTAAAAACGATCCAAATGGTCGCTCCTTTCTTTGGCGATTTTTATCTCCGCCCAACGCCGGATAACCTCGAAAGCATTCAGCTTGAATGGGTCGAAAGAGATCAGGATATCCCATTTAAAGCCCATGAACTATCCGATGGCACGTTACGTTTTATTCTGCTGGCTACAGTGCTGCTCCAGCCAGAAACCTACATGCCCAGCGCTATCATTATCGATGAGCCAGAATTAGGCTTGCACCCTTATGCTATCAGCGTACTCGCCGCACTCATCAGAAGTGCCAGTGAACAGCACCAACTTATTGTTTCAACACAATCTGTTGAGTTGGTTAATGAATTCGAAGCCGAAGATTTGATCGTCGTGGATAAACATCTTGGCGCCTCCACGTTTAAACGTTTGGATCAAGATTCACTGCAAGAGTGGCTGGAAGATTACAGTTTAGGAGAGCTGTGGAAGAAAAACATACTTGGCGGGAGGCCACAACGATACTCATGACGAGGATTAATGTTTTTGTTGAAGGACAAACGGAAGAAACATTTGTTCGTGATACGTTGGCTCCTTACTTTGCACAACAGGGCATTTACCTTAACGCGATCTTGGCACAAACCAGCCGAGGGCATAAAGGTGGAATTGTCAGCTATGGAAAAGTGAAACATCAAATAACCAGGCTGTGTCAGCAAGATAAGAAAGCCTGGGTAACCACCCTGATTGATTATTATGGCCTCCCGACTGATTTCCCAATGGTTGGGCAAGGCAAATCTGTTAATGAAGATATATATTCGTGGATCGAAGATTTGGAAAACGCCTTTGATGCCGATATTGCTCAGCCTAATTTTATCGCCAATTTTTTATTACATGAGTTTGAAGCGTTGCTATTTTGCGACACAGAAAAATTCGCAGACTGGCTTGAAGAAAAAAAGCCGATAATTGAACTTAACAATATTAAGCTTGCATTCGATTCTCCTGAATCCATTAACAATAGCCCACAAACCGCTCCGTCAAAACGTATTCTTGCAGCAATACCGGAATATCAAAAGACACTGCATGGGCCGCTGATTGCCGCTGATATCGGGCTTGATACGATTCGTCGGCAATGTCCTCACTTTGACGGCTGGCTACAGCGTCTGGAAGCATTGAAACCGCCTCAACCCTGATAGATTTATCTCTGTGAGATGAGATATCTTCCATGCGGACTTCCACCTTCACCACGTTTTTCCCGCTCGGGCATTTCTTTGTCTGCCATCGCTGGCTAAGATAGTTGGCAGAATGCTTTCACGTTAGCTGTTGATAAAGGTTATCTTCCGTTATGTCTATTCGGTTAAGAAAAACGGTCATGTCTGTCCTGCTCGGGGCATTACTGGCTGGCAACCTGCTTCCCGCTCAGGCCGACACGCAGGATCGGCTACCGGACATCGGCACCACCGCGGGCGGCACGCTCAGTATCAATCAGGAACTGGCGATGGGTGATTTTTACGTCCGCCAGTTGCGCGCAGGTGCACCGCTTATCAACGATCCGCTGCTGTCCAATTACATTAATCAGCTCGGCAACAGATTGGTCAAACAGGCCGATTCGGTACGTACTCAGTTCCATTTCTATCTGATCCGTAATGATGATATCAACGCCTTCGCCTTCTTTGGCGGCAACGTGGTGCTGCATTCCGCGCTGTTCCGCTATGCCGATAGCGAAAGCGAACTGGCTTCCGTGCTGGCGCATGAAATCTCCCACGTTACCCAGCGCCATCTGGCACGCAGCATGGAATCACAGCAGCGTAACGCCCCGCTCACCTGGGTCGGCGCTTTCGGCTCCATTCTGCTGGCGATGGCCAATCCCCAGTTAGGGATGGCCGCGCTCAGCGGCACGCTGGCGGGTGCGCAGCAGGGCATGATTACGTTCACGCAGGCAAATGAACAAGAAGCAGACCGTATTGGGATTCAGGTGTTGCAGCGTGCGGGCTTCGATCCGCAAGCCATGCCGAATTTCCTGCAAAAACTGGCTGACCAATCGCGTTATGCCTCAAGGCCACCGGAAATGTTGCTGACTCACCCGTTGCCGGAAAGCCGGCTGTCTGACGCCCGCAACCGTGCCAACCAGATGCGCTCGACGCCAGTGCAATCTTCTCAGGATTTCCTGTTCGCCAAAATACGTACCTTTGGCATGTATGGCTCACCCGATCGCCCGCTGAGCAACGATCTGCTGGAGCAATGGGAGAAAGGCAACGTGCGGGAGCAATTGGCGGCGAAGTACGGTCGAGCGATTCAGTTTTATCAGGCGAAAAAGTACGATGAGGCACGTAATGTGCTGCAACCACTGCTAAGCAACGCGCCTGAAAATCCGTGGTTTCTGGATATGATGACCGATATCGATCTGGGACAAAACCGCGCATCGCAGGCGATCAGCCGCTTACAAAACGCGCCTGGCGCGCAGGCCAATCCGGTACTTCAGCTTAATCTGGCGAATGCCTATGTGGAAGGGAAACAGCCTGCTGCCGCCAGCAAAATACTGTATCGCTACACCTACGCACACCCTGACGACTCAAACGGCTGGGATCTGCTGGCACAAGCCGCAGCCGCACAAGGACAGCGGGCGGAAGAACTGGCCGCACGAGCAGAGAGTCTGGCGCTCAACGGCCAGCTCGATCAAGCCATTCGACTACTGAGCAACGCGAGCTCACTGGTTAAATTGGGGAGTCTGGAACAGGCGCGCTACGACGCCCGCATCGACCAGTTTCGTCAGTTGCAACAGCGTTTCCGCCAGTACCAGAAGTCCTGATAAGGAACATGATGATGACACAATCTTCACCCCAACTTCATTCCCCCCAACCCGCCGTGACGATTTACCATAACCCGCGCTGCTCCAAGAGCCGCGAAACGCTGGCACTGTTGCAGGAGCATCATGTTACACCGAACGTCGTGCTCTATCTCGACACGCCGCCCGATGCCGCGACGCTGGCGCAGCTCATCCGGCAGCTAGGCTTTAACAGCGCACGCGAATTGATGCGAACCAAAGAAGAGATTTATCAGCAGTTGGGGCTGTCCGACGCCACGCTGACGGAAGCGCAGCTGATTCAGGCGATGATCGATAATCCGAAGCTTATCGAGCGACCCATCGTCGTGGCACACGGCCAGGCGCGTATCGGCCGTCCGCCGGAACAGGTGCTGGAGATTCTGTCGTTGTAAAAAATGGCTGTCAGAGAATAGCGGTAAACGAGAGGCGTGAACGATCCTCAACGGCGATCTTTTAACAACGATCGTTAACTACAGACCGAGGATCTCTTTCACAAAAGGTATGGTCAGCTTGCGCTGTGCAGTGATGGAAGCATGGTCGAGCTGATCGAGCGTCATAAATAACGTCCGCATTTCTCTATCCAGACGCTTAAGCAGAAAACGGCTCACGTCTTCCGGCAATTCAAACCCGCGCAGTCTGGCACGCAGCTGTAGCGCTTCCCCTTTCTCATCATCCGACAGCGGCTGTAGCTTGTAGATTTGTCCCCAATCGAGACGGGAAGCCAGATCGGGCAGACGTAAATTCAGCTGCCGTGGCGGACGATCGCCAGTAATCAACAGCCGGGCACGTCCTGTTTCCTGAATGCGGTTATACAGATTAAACACGGCCATTTCCCACTCTTCATCACCCGCAATCGATTCAATATTATCGATACACACCAGCGCCAGTTGTTCCATGCCTTCCAGCACGTCCGGCACAAAGTAGGCGCGTTTATCTAACGGCACATAGCCCACCGCGCGTTCCTGACGCGACAGCTCAGCGCAGGCAGCATGCAGCAGATGGCTGCGCCCGCCCCCTTCGCGTGACCAAAAATAGATGTAGCTGCCATGCTCCTGATGCAAAGCATTATTGATGGCGGCAAGAAGAGACGCGTTTTCACCCGGATAGAAACTGGCAAAGGTTTCGTCATCGGGTAAGTAGAGTGGCAATGAAAGCTGTGCCGGCGTGTTCAGAATCACCTCAAGCAAAACGGGCAGGAAATCGGATCGAGTTTATCACAGAAACCAAGCCCTGTTGAGGACGCGATATGCACGGCCTCAACAAGGAAACTGACGCGGTTATGAACGAGCGTCGTTCTCTTCCGGCGCATCGAGGATCTCTTCCTCTTTGCGGAACAGGCTAATGACCTTAAATACCAGGCTCATCCCGATACCGACAACGGTCGCCAGCGCCATGCCTTTCAGCTCGGTTGCACCCAAATGCACTTTCGCACCGCTGACGCCGATGATCAGAATCACGGAAGTCAGGATCAAGTTTTGCGCTTTGTTGTAATCCACTTTGGATTCAATCAGCACACGAATACCAGACGCCCCGATTACGCCGTACAGCAGCAGCGATACGCCGCCCATGACGGGAACGGGTACAGCCTGAATCGCCGCCGCCAGTTTACCCACGCAGGAGAGCAGAATCGCGAGGATCGCCGCACCGCCGATCACCCAGGTGCTGTACACTTTGGTAATTGCCAGCACGCCGATATTTTCGCCATAGGTTGTGTTCGGCGTGGAGCCAAAGAAGCCGGACAGCACGGTAGAAATGCCGTTGGCGAACATGGAGCGGTGCAGCCCCGGTTCACGCATCAAATCTTTCTTCACGATATTCGCCGTCACCACCAGATGGCCGACGTGTTCTGCAATCACCACCAGCGCCGCAGGCAGAATCGCCAGAATGGCAAACCACTCAAAACGCGGCGTATAGAATGTCGGCATCGCGAACCAGTGAGCTTCACGAATCGGAGTCAAATCCACCACGCCCAGCGCAAACGACAGCGCATAGCCTGCCAGCACCCCGATCAGAATTGGAATGATCGCCAGGAAACCACGAAACAGCACCGATCCCAGAATGGTGATCGCCAGTGTCGCCAGTGAAATCGTCACCGCAGTGGAATCGACAGAAGCGCCATCGGCAGGCAGTAACCCTGCCATTCCCGCCGCCACACCGGCCAGTTCAAGGCCGATAACCGCGACGATCGCTCCCATCGCCGCAGGCGGGAACAACACATTCAACCAGCCAGTCCCCGCTTTCTTAACAATCAGCGCCACCAGACAAAACAGCACGCCGCACATAATGAAGCCGCCCAGCGCGACTTCATATCCCAGTGGTAATAGCAGTAAAACCGGAGAAATGAACGCGAAGCTCGATCCCAGATAGGCCGGGATTTTTCCCTTACAAATGAATAAATACAGCAGCGTACCGACACCGTTGAATAACAGTACGGTGGCCGGATTAATCTTGAACAGAATGGGTACCAGAACGGTAGCGCCAAACATCGCAAACAGATGCTGGAAACTCAACGGGATGGTTTGTAACAAGGGTGGTCGTTCACTTACCCCGATGGCGCGACGAGTCATCTTCAATATCCTCTGTAGTGTTGTTATGTCGTGTTGTTATGTCGTGTTGTTATGTCGTGTTGTTATGTCGTGTTGTTATGTCGTGTTGTTATGTCGTGTTGTTATCTAGTATTGCTATTTATGTGTGCAGGTATACCGCACTTCTTATTTACAGCCAGACTTACCCCGCCCCACCGTGGTGAAGCAGGATGATGTTGACTGCTGATGTAATAAAAAAACCGACTATGGCCTAACACAGGCAGTGGCGAACCATAGGAAATACTTAGGTTCCCGCCAAAAAAAAGCCGACTAATAAGTCGGCTTACCTGTTATTTCGTACCAAATATTTTATCGCCCGCATCGCCCAGGCCCGGCATGATGTAACCCTGCTCGTTGAGGCCTTTATCAATGGATGCCGTGTAAAGCTCAATATCCGGGTGGGCTTTTTCCAGTGCGGCAATCCCTTCTGGCGCCGCGACCAGCACCAACACCTTAATGCTGTGACAGCCTGCTTTTTTCAGCAGATCGATCGTCGCGATCATTGAGCCGCCGGTCGCCAGCATGGGGTCAACCACCAGCGCCATGCGTTCTTCGATATTGGACACCAGCTTCTGGAAATAAGGAACAGGCTCCAGCGTTTCTTCATCACGATAGATGCCGACAACGCTGATACGCGCGCTAGGGACATTTTCCAGCACGCCTTCCATCATCCCCAACCCTGCACGCAGAATTGGTACGACGGTAATTTTCTTGCCTTTGATCTGATCGACTTCAACCGGACCGCACCAGCCATCAATGGTGACCTTCTCAGTGACCAGATCGGCGGTGGCTTCATAAGTCAGTAAACTTCCCACTTCGGAAGCCAGCTCACGAAAACGCTTCGTGCTAATATCGTTCTCTCGCATCAAACCCAGTTTGTGTTTGACGAGTGGGTGTTTCACCTCGACGATCTTCATCTTTATCTCCCCATCGGCTAGTGGACGGACAAAAACGCCAAGCGCGTTTTTAAACACCGCTTGCGGCGGCCCGCAGGGCGGCGGGCACAAGAGCCCGTCGTAAAAAAATCGCGGGATTATACCGCCTTTTTTGCTTAGCGCCATACGATTAAGCCTGATCCAGATCAACCGAGAAGAGAAATTGTTGCCGTTAACGAAAAATAGCCCGCCGATGACTCATCACTCGCAAACGATTGCCTACACTGTTAGAATTAGCGCGCATTATTTTTACCACAGTATGTTTTCTCAATACCGTGTTTTCTGAATACGACCCGTAACCTTCGTGGGGACTCAGCAGTGACCGACAAAACCTCTCTCAGTTATAAAGACGCAGGCGTGGATATCGATGCAGGTAATGCATTGGTCGACCGTATCAAAGGTGTAGTGAAACAGACTCGTCGCCCGGAAGTTATGGGTGGATTGGGTGGTTTCGGTGCCTTGTGCGCCTTACCGCAAAAATACCGCGAACCGATTCTGGTTTCCGGCACTGACGGAGTCGGCACCAAACTGCGCCTGGCGATGGATCTGAAACGCCACGATACCATTGGTATCGATCTGGTTGCGATGTGCGTGAACGATCTGGTGGTTCAGGGCGCAGAGCCGCTGTTCTTCCTCGACTATTACGCTACAGGCAAACTGGATGTTGATACGGCTGCCAGCGTGATTACTGGTATCGCAGAAGGCTGTAAACAATCAGGCTGTGCGCTGGTTGGTGGCGAAACCGCCGAAATGCCGGGCATGTACCACGGCGAAGACTACGACGTAGCTGGCTTCTGCGTCGGTGTGGTAGAAAAATCAGAAATCATCGACGGCAGCAAAGTCCAGAACGGTGATGTGCTGGTTGCCCTCGCGTCCAGCGGCCCCCACTCAAACGGCTATTCTCTGGTACGCAAAGTGCTTGAAGTCAGCAAAACCGATCCAGAGCAGTTCGAGCTGGAAGGCAAACCGCTGGCCGACCACCTGCTGGCACCGACCAAAATCTACGTGAAATCCATCCTGTCCCTGATTGAGAAAGTGGACGTTCATGCGATTTCTCACCTGACCGGCGGCGGCTTCTGGGAAAATATCCCACGCGTTCTGCCAGAAGGTATGCAGGCAACTATCGACGAATCCAGCTGGCAATGGCCTGCGGTTTTCAACTGGCTGCAACAGGCTGGGAATGTCAGCCGCCATGAAATGTATCGTACTTTTAACTGCGGTGTTGGTATGATCATCGCACTGCCAGCCGAACAGGCAGACGAGGCCGTTGCATTACTCAACAGCAGCGGCGAAAACGCATGGAAAATCGGCGTCATTACTCAAACCGATGCCGGAGACGCAGTGGTTATTAACTGATGAAAAACATCGTTGTGCTGATTTCAGGTCATGGAAGCAACTTGCAGGCGTTGATTGACGCCAGTAAGAACGGACGTCTCAAAGGAAAGATCGCCGCCGTATTCAGTAATAATGCGGAGGCATACGGGTTAGAACGCGCACAGAATGCGGATATTCCGACGTTCGTCCTGAACCCTGAAGATTTTGCCGATCGCGCTGCATTTGATGCCGCGCTGGCAAATGAAATTGAGCAACATGAGCCGGCGCTGGTGATCTTAGCGGGTTACATGCGGATTCTTAGCCCGGAATTTGTTGCTCAGTTTGCAGGCAAAATGCTGAACATTCACCCTTCTCTGCTACCTAAGTATCCCGGCCTGCATACGCACCGCAAGGCGCTGGAAAATGGCGATCGGGAACACGGGACTTCCGTACATTTTGTCACCGATGAATTGGATGGCGGTCCACTGATTCTGCAAGCGAAGGTGCCAGTATTTAGTGATGACACCGAAGAAAGCCTGAGCGAGCGCGTGAAAACGCACGAGCACACGATTTATCCGATGGTCATTAACTGGTTCCTGAATGGCAGACTGGTGATGCGGGATAATGAAGCCTGGCTGGACAGCGTGCGTATTCCCCCACAGGGCTACGCTGCCGAGTAATTCTGTCTGCTCATTTCAGTAAGGCTCCCACTACGGAGCCTTACTTCCCCCCCTCTCACCTCTTCTTATCCGCCTCTTTCTTTCCGTATCCACGTCAGGCACCGCTGTTCCCCTCTCTCTACGCTTTAAATATTTACTAATCTTTACGAAGAAACCACTAACTCTCAGATAAAAAACAACATTTCTATCAGCCGTCATTACACGTACTTTTCATCGGTTGAAAACGAAAATGACAATGATTATCTTTCCCCATCCTAAATTCTGTGAACTCCATCATGCGTACTGCCCTACTGCTTTGCCTGCTTTTTCTCAGCCCGCTTTTGCAGGCAAAAACCGTCACTGATATTTTGGGTCGACAGGTAGAGATCCCAGACAGCCCCCAGCGCATCATTCTGGGCGAGAGTCGCATGCTGTATACGCTGGCGCTGCTTCAACCGGATAACCCGGCAAAGCGTGTCGTCGGCTGGCCGGGCGATATGGCGCGCTACGATGCGCAAAGCTGGTCACGCTATACCGAAAAATTCCCGCAGCTCACCCAGATCCCACAGTTAGGCAACGGCAGCCTGCAAGCGATGAACGCAGAGATGCTGCTACCGCTAAAACCCGATCTGGTCATTCTGCCCCGTCTGGCAAAAAACGCGGCCAATGAAGATCTCCTGCAACAAACGCTGACTCGTGCAGGGATCCCGTTTATTTATGTCGATCTGCGTATCGATCTGCTTAACAACACGTTGCCCAGTATTCGTTTGCTTGGCGAGGTGCTGGATCAGGCCCAGCGCGCGACCACCTTCAGCAATTTCTATCAGCAGCATATGGACGTGGTGCGCCAGCGTATCGCGCACTATCACGGTAAAAAACCGACGGTCATGCTGCATTTGCATCTGGGCAGACGAGACACCTGCTGTACCACGGCGGTCGGCGGCAGCCTTGGCGACCTGCTGACTTTCGCCGGTGGCGAGAATATTGCCAGCGGCACGATCAGCAGCGTCTACGGGGAATTGAGTCCAGAGCGCGTACTGGCCGCTAATCCCGATGTCTACATCGCCACCGGTATGGCCGGTCCGGAGGGAAAACGTTTCTCCAGCTTGATGCTCGGCCCGCTGGTTAACGCCGCGCAGGCGAAAGAGAGCTTCGACACACTTATCCGTCAGGAACCTATTTTGTCTCACCTGCAAGCCGTGCAAACAGGCCGTGCCTGGAGCATGTGGCACAACTTCTACCTCAGCCCGTACCACGTCGTGATGGTCGAAATGTTTGCCAAGGCGCTCTACCCGGATCGGTTCGCCGATATCGATCCGCAACAAACACTACAACAACTCTATCAACAGTTTTTACCTATTGAATTTTCAGGGATTTATTGGAGTCAGATTTCGCATGAATAAGTTTGCTATAAAAAAGACCCCGTTACGCCACAGCTGGCCGCTGCTGGCACTGTTGCCGTTTAGCATTCAGGCAGCCATTGTTAATAACAAAACTGTTGATGGCAAAGAAGACACGATGGTGGTGAACGCCACGACGGGCGATCAAGCAGGAAAAGAAACAGGCTATCAGCCCCATAAAACGGTAACAGGAACCCGTACCGAAAGCCATCTGCTGGATGTGCCACAGGCGGTCAACGTCGTCCCCACGCAAGTGCTTGAAGATCGTGCAGTTCGCAATATTGATGAAGCACTGTATAACGTCAGCGGTATTACACAGTCGAATACGCTGGGGGGCACGCAAGATGCCATCATCAAACGCGGCTTCGGCGATAACCGCGACGGCTCGATCTTTCGTGACGGCGTGCGCTCTATTCAGGCACGCAACTTTACCCCCAGCAGCGAACGCGTCGAAGTGTTGAAAGGCCCAGCTTCCATGCTCTATGGCATGGGCGAACCCGGCGGCGTCATCAATATCATCAGTAAAAAACCCGAGCTGGTACAGAAAACACACATTGAAGGCTGGGGAAGCAGTTTCAAAGGCGGCGGCGGACAGTTGGACGTCACCGGCCCATTAGGCACATCCGGTTTGGCTTACCGTATGGTGGTCGATCATGATGAAACCGACTACTGGCGCAACTTCGGGCGTAATCGCCAAACGACACTTGCACCGTCATTGATGTGGTACGGTGAAGACACCACCGTGCGTGTATCCTACGAACATATGGAATACCTGACGCCTTTCGATCGCGGCACCATTATCGATCCGAAGACGGGCAAGCCGGTTAATACGCCGCGCGATCGTCGCTTTGATGAAAGTTACAATGCGACTCGCGGCGATCAGGACAGCGTCACCATGCAGGTTGACCGCAACCTGAATGATCGCTGGAAAAGCAGCCTGACCTATTCGTATAACCGCAACCGCTACAGCGACAATCAGGCGCGGGCGATGAGCTATGACGCCGACACAGGAATACTCACTCGTCGAGCCGACGCTACCGCTTACGCACATTCTCAGGCGCAGATCGTGCAACTGACCGCAAATGGCGATGTAGACTGGGGACGTATCAATCACCAGTTATTGTTTGGCTTTGATTACGAAGCGGACAGAACATTCCGTGGTGATATGATCCGTGGGACAAACAATACGGCCTTCAATATCTATAACCCCGTTTATGGTCAGTTAGCCGCCTCCACACGCGTCATCGCCTCAGAGAGCGATCAGCGTGAAAATATCGACAGCAAAGCGTTCTTTATGCAAGACACCATTCGTCTTAACGATCGCTGGCAATTGCTGGGTGGTCTGCGTTATGACACCTTCGATGTGATGGCGGGTAAAGGTCGTCCATTTGTCACGCGAACAGATAGTACCTACAGTCGCGTCGTCCCACGTGCAGGCATCATCTACAGCCTGACGACCTATTCATCCCTTTACGCCAGCTACAGTGAATCATTTAAACCCAACTCCTCTATTGCAACGCAAATCGGCTCGCTACCACCAGAATTAGGGCGTTCTTACGAACTCGGTGCCAAATGGGATCTGCCCAACCGTATTACGGGTAACGTAGCCTTGTTCGATATTGAAAAACAAAACGTGATGGTCGATGAGCTCATCAATGGCCAGACGGTAACGCGCACCGCAGGCTCCGTACGTTCACAAGGCGTTGAACTGGATCTGGCAGGCAACATTACCGATTCATTAAGTCTGATCGGCTCTTACGCCTATACCGATGCTCGCGTCACCGCCGATCCGAAAAATGAAGGCAAACGGATGAGCAACGCTGCCCGTCATACCGCCTCGCTATTCCTAACACAGGATTTTGGCAATATTGGCTTGGCATCTGGTGACGATCTCCGTGCCGGTACAGGCGCTCGCTATGTCAGCCGTCGTGCAGGTGATGCGGCAAACAGCTTCTATCTGGATGATTACATCGTTGCCGACGCATTTGTTGCTTACAGCCTGCCGCTCAACGGCTACAAGGTGAAATGGCAGCTCAACGTGAAGAACCTGTTCGATCAAACCTATTACCCGTCAAGCGGTAATAATCTGCGAGTCGCCGTTGGCGAACCGCGTCAGGTGGTGCTGCGCGCCAGCGTCGATTTCTAATGCCCTTTCGCCCCGCATTTCACCGATGCGGGGCATCGTGCTATTTTTCACGTCACATTCAGCGTTCAGCCCCCGCCTCCCCGCCGCTATACTAGCGTTGGCATATTCATGCCAGCGTGACTCCGGCAATGCCGTTTCACGTCTCTTTTATCAATTAAGGATTCACTATGTCCGGTACGAGCAATTCCGTTCGGCTACGACCGCTGGAGCGGGACGATCTCACTTTCGTTCATCAATTGGATAACAATGCCAGTGTGATGCGTTATTGGTTTGAAGAGCCTTACGAGGCCTTTGTCGAACTCAGCGATCTGTACGACAAGCATATTCATGACCAGAGCGAGCGGCGCTTCATTATTGAACATGAGCAGACCAAAGTAGGCCTGGTTGAGCTGGTGGAGATTAACCACATCCACCGTCGCGCGGAATTTCAGATCATTATCGACCCGGCCTATCAAGGCCACGGCTATGCCAGCGCGGCAGCCAAGCTGGCGATGGATTACGGCTTCTCGGTATTGAACCTCTACAAGCTGTATTTGATTGTGGATAAGGAAAACAAGAAAGCGATCCACATCTACAGCAAACTAGGGTTTGAGGTAGAAGGCGAATTGATCCACGAGTTTTTCATCAACGGTGAATACCGCAACACGATCCGCATGTGCATTTTCCAGCACCAATATCTGGCGAAACACAAAACCGTGACGAGAACCGGCGGCCAAGCCCCGGGGAGTGCTATCAGCCAGTAAGGTAAAAAGATCGATTTTCTCTGTTATCCGGCATCAAAAATTATGCAGCGGTGAGCTTGACCGCCGAGTGAGCGACAGGACGTCGCGAAAGCCAGTGCCGCGTAGGGAACGCGTCACTGGCGGCTCGATTAGCGGTCATGAACACCGATGGAACCGCGTAGCGGCATAATTTAGCCAGAAGCCAGGGTTCGCAGGGCTGCGGCGCTTGAGCGCCCTGCGTCGGGCGCTTATAAGGTTTTGCATAAACGTGGCGGCGGTACTGCGCACGAAACTTTCTCTGCGTTTGCATAGCAATTCGTCCCAGAGAAAATGGCGTATTCTTATACGCAATATTACCCCGCGAACTGGCGGAACAGTGCTTTGCCGCGTAATAGCCGTAGCCCCAACCAGCCGCCGCAGAGCGACAGCAGGAACGCCGCAATTAACGGGAGCGTTATCCACATCGTGACGTTCGGTTCCCAGGCGAAGTTGAAGACCTTACGCTGCAACAGCCACAGCGCCGATTCTGCACCAATCGCCGCTGCCGTTCCCGCCACCAGTCCCAGAACAGCAAACTCACACCACAACGTGGTGCGCAGCAGGCGTAACCCGGCACCCAACGTGCGGTATACCATCAGTTCCTGACGTCGCTGACGCATCCCGACCTGGATCTGTGCCAGCAACAGCAGTACGCCACAGAACAGTACCAGAATGACCATGATCTCCAACGCGCGGCTTACCTGCTGCAAGACCTGCCCAACCTGACGCAGAATACTGCCGATATCCAGCACGCTCACCGTCGGAAATTGGCGGTTCAACTGCGTAATCATCTTTTCATCGCCGTCGTAACGGAAGCTGGTCAGCCAGGACTGTGGCTGGTTGTCCAACGCCCCCACCGGAAAAATAAAGAAGAAATTCGGACGCAGACTTTCCCAGTCGACCTGACGGAAGCTGGTGACTGTGGCACTAAACGGCTGCGTGTCGCCGGTAAAGGTCAGCGTATCGCCAATCTTGATCCCCATCTCTTTGGCTTCTTTTGCTTCCATCGAGACTTCGCCCGCCTTCGGCGCGTCGCCTTCCACCAGTACGTTATGCTGCGGAATCCCGTTCATCCAGGTCAGGTTCAGTTCACGGTTCACCGTGTTGCCGCCCGGATCGTCCTCGTGGATCACTTCCGTCGCAACCTGCTGATTAATCTCCGTTAGCCGCGCACGAATAATCGGGAAGAATTGCTCCGGCGTCACGTCATGCTGAGAGAGGAAATCCTCTATTTGTGGCACCTGTTCCTTCGTGATATTCAGCAGGAAATAGTTCGGGCTGCCCGGCGGCAATTGCTGTTGCCAGCGCTCCAGCAAATCACCGCGCATCACCAGCAGCAGCGCCAAGAGCATGAAGGACAACGAAAAGGCGGCCAACTGGCTGAGCGTCGACCACGGCTGGCGCAGCAATCGGTTAATGGCCAGACGTAGCGCCAGCCGTTTCACCGTCAGACGCCGTAATAGCAGCAAACCGCCCCAGCCAATGACGCCCAACAGTAGCGACAGCACTGCCATTCCGCCGAGCAGTGACCACAGCAGCACGCCGCCACCGGACAATACCGCCAGCAGCCCGACGACAATAAGCAGGACGATCGGCAGGTAATAGCGCAGCGACCACACGTTCGCTACCACATCCTGACGCAATACGCGCAGTGGCTGTGTCGCCAGCAGCAGCCGATAAGGGCGTAGCCCAACCAGCAGCGAGATCAGCACCAGCGATCCCAGCGCCCATACCCACGGCCACAGCCCGGAAGCGGGCAACGAGGCAGGCAGCACGGGCGCCAGCATTTTCATCAACAGCGCTTCAAACCCTAAGCCAAGTACGCTGCCACAAATCGCCGCCAAGCCCAGCACGGAAAGCCACTGCCCGATGATTAATCGCCTCAGTGCCTGTTTGCCTGCACCCAGCGTTTTTAGAATGGCGACCAAATCATAGCGGCTACGACAGTAGTGCCCCATCGCCACCGCCACCGCGGCGATAGACAGCAACAGCGTCAGCAGCGCCGACAGCAACAGGAACTGCTGCGACCGTTTTAACGACTGGCTTAATGCGCCTTCGGAATCTTCCATGCCATACCAGCGCTGATCGGGCTTAAGCTGGGGTTTGATGAAGTTACCGAAGTCACTAATTTGCTTCTCATTGCCGGAAAACATGTAGCGCCAGGTAATGCGTCCCCCCGGCTGAATCGCACCGGTTTTCTCGACATCATCCAGATTCATCAGAATACGCGGCGCGGTCTCAAACGGATTGAAGCCGGCATCCGGCTCCTGAATCAGCTCGCCGCTAATGCGCAGGGAAGTATCGCCGACGTCCAGCATGTCACCGACTTTCAGCCCAAGTAACGCCAGCAGACGCGGCGCCACTAGCACGGTTCCCGCCTCCGCATGCAGCCCTTCCGGACGCGTCTGCAAATTGCCGTACAGCGGATAGCGCTGGTCGGTGGCTTTAACCTGCGCCAGCTGCGGCGTATCGCCCGCGAACGTCATGGTCATAAAGGAAATTTGTCGGCTGAGCGTCAGCCCGCGCTGCTGCGCGTCCTGAAGCCAGGCTTCCGCCACGGGCCGCGAGGCACGCAGCACGCGATCACCCGCCAGAAAATCACGGCTCTGCTGGCTGAGCCCTTTTTCCATGCGGTCGCTGATCGTGCCCAGCGCCAGCACGCAGGCAACGGCCAACGTTAACGCCAGCCAGACAATCAGTAAGGAAGGAGAGCGCCATTCGCGCCAGAACCACCGCCAGATCATGCGTCCTCCCGCAGCTTGCCATCGACTAACCGCAGACGCCGCTCGCAGCGTGCCGCCAGTTGCTCATCGTGCGTCACCAGAATCAACGTGGTGGCATAATCGCGATTGAGGGAAAACAGCAGATCAACGATGCGCTCACCGGTTTTACGATCCAGATTTCCGGTCGGTTCATCAGCAAACAAGACGTTGGGACGACCGCTGAACGCCCGCGCCAGCGCCACCCGCTGCTGTTCACCACCGGAAAGCTGGGCAGGAAGATGATGTAAGCGCTCACCTAGCCCGAGCTGCTGTAAAAGCTGTTCAGCCTGCCCACGGCTATGGCTGTCGCTTTCACCGCGCAGCAACGCAGGTAATTGCACGTTCTCCAACGCATTCAGCGTCGGCACCAGCATGAAAGACTGAAAAACAAAACCCACATGCTGAGCACGCAGCGCCGCACGGCCTTCTTCATCCAGCGCGTTTAGCGATTTGCCCATCAGGCTCACCTCGCCCTCTGTGCCATCATCCAGCCCGGCCAGAATCCCCAGCAACGTTGACTTGCCCGAACCGGATTCGCCAATCAGGGCAATTGTCTGCGCAGGTTTGACAATAAGCTCAACTCCGGTAAGGATGGAAAGCCGATTTTCTCCCTGACCAACGTGCTTACTAAGATGATGAACTTCAAGAATGTTTTCTACGTGCGCAGTTTCGCTTGGCGTAGCACTCGCTGGGCTGGTCTTCGCAAACATGTTTTCGTCCTTTTGCTTCTGGGATTATGCAGCGTACGCGCTTTCGCCGCTGACACATTATTAATTCTGGGCGATAGCCTCAGTGCGGGCTATCAGATGCCGATCGCTAACGCATGGCCAACGCTATTGAACACACAGTGGCAGACGCAGAAAAAAGGCGTCGCGGTGGTTAACGCCAGTATTAGTGGAGACACCACCGCGCAAGCACTGGCGCGTCTTCCTGCCCTGTTGCAACAGCATCAGCCGCGTTGGGTATTGATTGAACTGGGCGGCAATGATGGCCTTCGGGGATTTCCGGCCCCTAACATTGAGCAAGATCTGACGAAAATCATCACGCTGGTCAAACAGGCTAACGCTCAGCCGCTGCTCATGCAGATCCGTTTGCCGACCAACTATGGCCGTCGCTATACCGAGTCATTCAGCAATATCTACCCCAAATTAGCGGAGCAGTTTGCGCTTCCGCTGCTGCCTTTCTTTATGGAGCAGGTGTATCTTAAACCGGAGTGGATGATGGAAGATGGCATCCATCCAACCCAGGATGCCCAACCGTTTATCGCAGAATGGATGGCGAAGCAGCTGGAACCCTTAGTTAACCATGAGTCTTAATAAATAGGCTTTTGAATTAGGTAAAGTTATGCAAAAAACGGTCTTCATTACGGGTTGCTCCAGCGGTATTGGCCTGATTGCCGCTCAGGATCTGCAAAAGCGCGGCTATCGCGTGATTGCCGCCTGCCGCCGTGCAGAGGATGTCGCGCGTCTGACCACGCTGGGTCTAGAAGCGATTACGCTCGATCTGGATGACAGCGCCAGCGTTGAGCAAGCGACTGCGGAGGTGATCAGACTGACTGATAACCGCCTGTACGGTTTGTTTAATAACGCCGGATACGGCCTGTATGGCCCGCTGAATACCATTTCGCGCCAGCAGCTTGAACAGCAATTTTCCAGCAATCTGTTCGGCACGCATCAACTCACCCAGTTGCTGCTACCCGCAATGTTGCCGCACGGTGAAGGCCGTATCATTCAGACCAGTTCCGTTCTGGGGCTGGTGTCCACGCCGGGGCGCGGTGCGTATGCCGCCAGCAAATATGCGCTGGAAGCCTGGTCAGATGCGTTGCGTATGGAGCTCCACGGTAGCGGCCTGCACGTCAGCCTGATCGAGCCCGGCCCGATCAGTACACGCTTTACCAGCAACGTCGCACAGACGCAGACAGACAAGCCGGTGACTAACCCCGGCATCGCTAAACGCTTCACACTGCCGCCGGAAGCGATATTGCCGAAGCTGCATCATGCGCTGGAAAGTTCGCGGCCTAAATTACGCTATCCCGTCACGCTGGTGGCTCACGCCTTAACCTGGCTGCGCCGCCTGCTACCGGGATGTCTGCTGGATAAGGTAGTACGAGGATAAAACCTCAGAAGGTGAGGTATTGCGCACTTGCCTCTGTATGAGGCTTGCAAGTGACGCCGACAGGCCCCATCTAAGGGTCAAACGCATTCAGGAAGTAAGAGAGACTACTCATGTTAGAACAACAAGCGACTATCGTTGACGTCAACGAATCCAACCTGCATCAGGTGTTGGAACACTCCATGACACTGCCAGTCCTGTTTTACTTCTGGTCGGCACGTAGCCAGCACTGTCTGGAACTGGAACCAGTGTTGGACAAGCTGGCGCAGGAATACGCCGGGCAGTTCGTTCTGGCGAAGGTTGACTGTGATGCCGAGCAGCGCGTCGCCGCTCAGTTTGGCCTGCGCTCCATTCCAACCGTTTATCTGTTTAAAGATGGCCAGCCGCTGGATGGTTTTCAGGGGCCACAGCCGGAAGAAGCCATTCGTGAATTGCTGAAACGCGCGCTGCCAAAAGAAGAAGAGCTAAAAGTGGCACAGGCACAGCAGCTGATTCAGGAAGACAAACTGCCGGAAGCGATGCAGTTACTGAAAGACGCCTGGCAACTCAGCCAGCAGCGTAGCGACATCGGTCTGATGCTGGCGGAAGTGCAGATTCAAATTAAACGCAGTGAAGAGGCTGAAGCCGTGTTAGCCACCATTCCTTTGCAAGATCAAGACACGCGCTATCACAGCCTCGTTGCGCAGATTGAGTTGCTAAAACAGGCAGCCGATACGCCGGAGATTCAGCATCTACAGCAGCAACTGGACGCCGACCCACAAAATGCGGAACTGGCGGTACAGCTGGCGCTGCAACTGCATCAGGTCGGTCGTAATGAAGAAGCACTTGAGCTGCTGATGGGATTCCTGAAGAAAGATCTGACCGTTGCTAACGGTAACGCGCGCAAAACGCTGATGGACATCATGGCCGCCCTCGGCACCAGCGACGCCCTCGCCGCCCGCTACCGCCGCCAGCTCTATTCGTTATTATATTGATTCTCTTGTAAAAAAGGCCAGAACGTTGATTCTGGCCTTTTTATTTACAGGCAATCATTAGCCATCGTCTTATAGACTTATTGTCTTATGCTAGATTGATGTGATGGTTTCGGGCAGGTTTACTCGGCGTAAAAATTGCGCTGAGGTGAGCGTTACCGCCGAGTGAGCGGCATGGACGCCGCGAAAGCCAGTGCCGCGTCGGGAACGCGTCACTGGTGGCTCGAAAGCGGGAACGATCTCCGAAGGAACCGCGTTAGCGGCGTAATTCACGCCGAAAGCCTGGGGTCATGGGGCGAGCGGCGCTTGAGCCGCCCCATGTCGGGCGCGTGCTACGAAGTAGCATGAAATGACGGTATTATCGCGCACGAAACCACATCGGCAGCAGCATAGAAGCAGCCAACAGGCAGGTTAGGATAAGATCCTCAATAACTCCACGCTAACTACAACGTCTTCAACACCGTGATCCAGCCGTGTCCGCCGTACACTGACCAGCCGTTTAGCCAGCGGCGTAGCATATTCATCGCCAGCATCGCAACGACTTCCTGATGGGTTTTCAGGCTGTAGCGCTGTACGTTGAACTGTATCGTTTGGGCGAAAGATCCTTCCGGCGTATGTAGCGCCAGTGATAGCTCGGCATCGTTCCGATTCCCCACGACCAATGCTAACGACGCGCCCTGACGCTCCGCCAGATGGCGAGCATAGTCCGCTAATCCAGACAGGCTGACGTCTTGAACGTTGGCCAGCAGTTCTCCGCCTGCCAGCGGCGTATTTGCCGATTGAAGCTGCCAGTTGAGCAATCCCGCCGTGAAGTGTTCACTCACTGCCAGCGTCATATCACCTTCAGCCAGACGCCGTGCCATCTGTGCTGGAAGCCCTTCTGTTCCTTCAAAGATAGTATTTTCCCCGGCCACGGCGCGCACCGTTTCCCACAGCTGCACCATCTTTTCCTGTTGTGCAGTTGGGCCGGTCAGCTTCAGCTCAATAATCGGCATAGAAGAGCGGTAACCCAGCACCACGCCCGGCGGTAACGCCATGCCATCCAGCTGACTTGCCAGATCGCTTTCAGAACGGCCAAAGGTGGTCAAACGCAGGCACAGCGGCGCATCTGCGACAGTAAAACGTTCGCGCAAGCGCGGCATAATCTGCTGATCGACCATGACCTTAAATTCAGATGGCACGCCCGGCGTAAAAAACATCAGGCATTTATTCAGTTTCAGCGCGAAACCACAGGCGGTGCCCACCGGGTTATCCACCATTTCCGCACTGGCGGGGATTTGCGCCTGTTTGCGGTTGCTGGGTGCCATCACTCTGCCACGTTCGGCAAAAAAGGCCTCCATACGCGCCAGCCATTCCGCATGTTCAACTAGCCTTTCGCCTGCTGCGGTGGCCGCCGCCAACGCGCTGAGATCGTCGCTGGTCGGCCCCAGCCCGCCGTTAACAATCAGGATATCGGCGATCTGGCTACGCTGCGTTATCGCCGTCACCAGCGCATCGAGATCGTCCCCCACCGTCATCCGGCTGGTCATCGGTAATCCCTGTTGAAACAAATAATCCGCCAACCAGGCCGCATTGGTATCAATAATCTGACCATGCAGCACTTCATCGCCGGTACATAACATCTCGACCCTAAGCATTTTTTTATTCCTCGTGACGATCCTGAAACCACTTTAAAAAGTCGGATGAACAAACACAATATTTCTTTCAGCCAGCCTGAGAGCACACGCAGCCAACGAGCACAGCCCCAGTGTAAATATAAAATTACACCCCTCGTAACGGTGTTTTGACAGAAATCACTGAATACTCTACCCTGCTGCCAAAAATATCTGGATAGCCACGCTATATATAGAGGAATAGGTGAAAAATCGCACTCTTGGCAGTATTTTTATCGTTGCAGGTACCACCATTGGAGCAGGAATGTTGGCGATGCCGTTAGCCACCGCCGGCGTCGGATTTGGTACTACGTTAATGATATTAATCGGTTTATGGGCACTGATGTGTTATAGCGCCCTGCTGCTGGTTGAAGTGTATCAACATCAGCCATCGCACACCGGGCTGGGCACGCTGGCAAAAATCTACCTCGGCCGCTGGGGACAATGGATTACAGGTTTCAGTATGCTATTTCTGATGTACGCGCTCACGGCAGCCTATATCAGCGGCGCGGGCGAACTGCTCGCCACCAGCATCAGCCAATGGAGTGGCTACTCACTTCCACTGTCCGCCGGAATTCTGCTCTTCACGCTGGTTGCCGGCGGCGTTGTCTGTATCGGCACATCCTCCGTCGATTTGTTTAACCGCATCCTATTTAGCGGCAAAGTGCTCATGCTCGTCATTATGCTGGTCGTTATGGTGCCACATATTCAGCGCGTTAATCTCTTAACGCTACCACTGCAACAGGGTCTGACGCTTTCAGCATTACCCGTCATTCTGACTTCATTCGGTTTTCATGGCAGCATCCCCAGTATCGTGCACTATATGGGCGGCGACAGCCATAAGCTGCGCCGGATATTCCTTATCGGTAGCGCGATCCCGCTGATTGCCTATATTTTCTGGCAACTGGCGATGCTAGGCAGCCTGAGTTCTTCAACGTTCAACGCGATTTTGGCCGATCAGGCGGGATTGAATGGGTTGATGCAGGCTATTCGCACGCTGGTGGCTTCACCGCACGTTGAGCTGGCCGTCCATCTGTTTGCCGATCTGGCACTGGCGACCTCTTTCCTCGGCGTGGCACTTGGGCTATTCGATTATTTAGCCGATCTGTTTAAACGCAAAAATAGCGTCACAGGGCGTGCGCAAACGGGTTTGCTGACCTTTATTCCCCCGCTGGTGTTTGCCCTCTTTTATCCGCAGGGGTTCGTGATGGCGCTGGGCTATGCGGCAATTGCGCTGGCCGTGCTGGCACTGCTTATTCCTGTTTTGCTGAGCTGGCAGGTACGCAAACAGCGTCCTGAAATACGCGCAACGCGCGGTGGCGTGCCGATTCTGGCGCTGGTCTTCGCCAGCGGTGTCGGTATTATTTTGATCCAACTGGCGATGGTGGCAGGCTGGCTGCCGTCAATCAGTTAACCTTCTCATTGGTTAATCCAAGACATAAAAAAAGAGCGTGAACTCAGCATTCACGCTCTTTTTTCTTTCAAACCAGCGATCAGAAGTTCAGACCAACGCCGACATAGGCTGAATCCGCCAGTTTATTATCCGGCCCGCTTTCACGTGCCATATTGATGTAGCGGTAGCCGACATCAACGTTCAGCGGTGCAAATACCTGCCAGCGTACGCCTGCTTTCCCTTCAACGTAGTGATCGACATGGCTGGAGAAAGCATCCGGTGAATAGTAACCTTCGCCATACAGCGAGAACTGACGGCTCAGTGGCCACTGCACGCCACCGCCCAGAGCAACACCATAGCCATCATTGCCATGATCCTGATTCAGGTACAGCGCTTTACCGCCCAGAGTCAGCTTGAGTGGGCCGACAGGGATGGTGTATCCCAGACCGAAGCCGTAGACGTCATTGTTGTTGTCGCCGTGGGCATAGCTCACATTCCCCGCAAGCCCAGGAATGCCCATACCGAAGCCCGCATTAGCGCCTGCATAATCGCGACCTGCTTCCCCGGAAAGGCTAATGGCATGTACAGAGGCCGTTGCAAGTAACAGGCTTCCCGCACAGGCAATCACAAACTTTTTCATTTTCAATATCCTTAAAAACCGTCGTTAAACGCGCGTGTAAAGATGTTATCGCTGCCGATTTTACCCGAAACGCCCCCTCACTCCAGCATGAAATTACCCTGAGCAGCGATTTATTCTTTTAATAATCATGAAAGTTTTCATTCAGCGCTGCTGACAATGGCAACAATAAGCGTCGCCTATTTGCTCAAAAAAGACAAAGTGAACAATAGTACTCATCATGGACGACGACAAAACAGGCAGAAAGAAACGATGATGAGAGAAGGAAAATTAGCCGCAGGAAAGCGTGCCACGGCGATGGATACCCATACGGTGCCTTCCGACAAGCACACGCCGATGCGGTTTCAGGATATGTGGTTTCTGGAAAAGCTGGCGCTGTTCGATCGTGAAACCAACGCCAATCATCAGGCTATTCAGCAAACTAGTCAGCAAAAAAAGGCGACGAACCCCAGCAGCAACGCACCAGATTATTAGCTTACGGCCACGTCGCGCTACCTGTTGGGCACGCGGTGCGTTGCATTAACCCAGCCTTTCACCTGCTGACGCGACAGCTTAATCCCGCCATTTTTCAGTTCGGCTGGCAGCGCATAATACGCAACCGGGCGCTGAAATCCGGCAAGCTGCGGCTGTAGCCAATCGCGTACTGCATCAAGCGTCGTCGTTTGTGCCACTTCCAGCACCGCAACAGGACGGTGACCAAACTCCGCATCGTCAACGGGCACAACACAGGCCTGTTGCACATCGGGATGCCTCAACAGTACGGCTTCGATATTCTCCGGCTGGATCCCTTCTCCACCGCTAAAAAATTGATTATCCAGACGCCCCAGAATGTGCCACTCACCCTCGGCAAAGCGCCCGCGATCTCGCGTGTGGAACCAGCCATCCTCATCGACCAGTGGGATCAGTTTCCCGTCGCGCCAGTAGCCAGCCGCCAGCGTGCTGCCACGCAGCAGAATTTCATCCTCGACCAGTCGGATCTCCCGCCCGTGTAACGGCAGCCCCACCCCAGAACGCCCATCGGCGCGTTTCGCGCAGGCTGTCGACGCCAGTTCCGTCAGACCATAGCCACACCAGCAGCTCACGCCTCGGGCTTCAGCCTGTTGCGTGAGCGTCTGCGGAATCATCGCGCCGCCGAGCAATACGGCTTTCAGTGCCGTAGGGAAAGTTTCCTCCGACAGCAGTCGCCACAGTTGCGTCGGCACCAGAGAAGCGTGGGTACAATCGCGCAGCGCACTCTCCAGAGGCTGATGCGCACGAACGACTATCGTGGCTCCCGTGGTAAGCCAGCGCCAGACGATACCCTGCCCGGACACGTGAAAGAGCGGGAGTGACAACAGCCAACTGTCGCGGGAGGAAAACGCCATCATCTGAACCACACCTTCCGCGCTGGAAAGATGAGCCGAGAACGTGTGCACCACCGCTTTTGGCATTCCGCTGGAGCCGGATGTCAACGTCAGCGTCGCCAGCCGTTCGGCCTGCCAGCACAATCGATCGGCACGGCGGCTTTCTTCGGTATAGCCCGATGGCAAAAAATCTGATGGTAAAGAAAGCGTGCGTATTGAATTCGGCCACGGTTTATCATTCAGACAAAGACCATACGCCACGTTCAGCGTAGGCAGCAGTGCCTCGGTTAGTGCATCAGGTAACTGTGGATTCAGCGGCAGCACGCGTGCACCGCATTGCAATAGCGCCAGATAGCTAAACAGCATCTGTACGCTATTTTTCCCACGTAGCGCAACCGTACTGTCGGCCGCAACGCCCTGCTGTGTAAAATGCTGCGTCAGACGATCCACCTGCTGGGCAAGGGCCTGCCAGCTCCAGCGGGTTTCATCGTCAATCAATGCGACAGACGGAGGCGTCTGATTAGCCCAGTGTCGCCACGGCCAGTCAGTCAGGATTGCCATACCACGTCCAGTTGCTCAGCAGCCAGCAGCGGCAGCGTGCTCTCCGGCCAGGCTTGAATGACCTGCGCTTGCATCAGATTCAACGTGTCCAGCCCTGGAATCGTCTCCGGCGTCAGCCAATGCGCCAGACGCGCCAACTGGGTTAAACCCAGACTGGATTCGATACTGGAGCTAATCACCGCCGTTAATCCAGCCTGCTGCGTTTCCTGCACCAGCTGCTGGCAGCGTGCGAGGCTGCCGACCAACGTAGGCTTAATAACAATCGCGCTCACGCCCGGCTCAGCTTCCACCCGAAAATCGGCCTCGCGCACACTTTCGTCCCAGGCAATGCAGATACCAGTTTCCCGCGCAAATTCGCGAGATTCTTCACGGGTTTTGCAAGGCTCTTCGAGAAAGGCAATACGCGAACGCAATGACGGCGCGACATAGCGGGCAAAGCCGTCCGCTTTGGCGCGCGTCCAGCTACGGTTGGCATCCAGACGGAGTTTCAGATCCGGCAACGCTTCCAGCAGCACGTTAACGATCATGCCGTCACGCACCGCTTCGTACAGGCCGACTTTGACCTTTGCCACTTTCTCGCCCGGCATCGCCTGTAGCATGTCAAACAGCTCATCAGGATCGCCGCTGCACAACGGCGCTTTGCGATAGTCAGCCGCCTGCGGCAGGTGTTGATCCAGCTCTGCCTGTGCACAGCTTAAGCCAAAGGCAACTGACGGCAAAAGATCGTCAGAAAATGCAGACCCTGTCGCCCACGATTGCAGCTGTTCAAGCGTAACGGCTTCCGCCTCAGCCAGCGTTTCCACGCTGAATTCCGGTAACGGCGCGATCTCACCCCAGCCCAACCGTTCGTCTTCTTGCAGACGAACGATAAGCCCATCGCGGGTTTTCAGACGCTGATTGCGCAGCACGACACCCGCTTCCATCGGCACGCTGTAACGATAGAGAGTGACCCGACGCATTACGGATTCCGTTTGAATTTGCTGAAGTCAGGCTGACGTTTTTCGTTGAACGCGTTACGGCCTTCCTGCCCTTCGTCCGTCATATAGAACAGCATGGTGGCGTTACCCGCCAGTTCCTGCAAGCCCGCCTGACCATCGCAGTCCGCGTTCAGTGCCGCTTTCAGGCAGCGCAGCGCCATTGGGCTGTTTTGCAGCATTTCACGGCACCAGCGCACGGTCTCTTTTTCCAGGTCAGCCAGCGGAACCACCGTGTTCACCAGCCCCATATCCAGCGCTTGTGCCGCATCGTATTGGCGGCACAGGAACCAGATTTCACGTGCTTTTTTCTGGCCCACGATGCGTGCCATGTAAGACGCCCCCCAGCCGCCGTCGAAGGACCCCACACGCGGCCCCGTTTGACCGAAGATGGCGTTTTCAGCCGCAATGGTCAGGTCGCACATCATGTGCAGAACGTGTCCGCCACCGATGGAATAGCCCGCCACCATCGCGACAACTGGCTTCGGACAGGTACGGATCTGGCGTTGGAAATCCAGCACGTTCAGGTGGTGCACACCGCTGTCATCCTGATAACCGCCGTAGTCGCCGCGTACTTTCTGATCGCCGCCGGAGCAGAATGCCTTATCGCCTGCACCGGTCAGAATGATCGTTCCAATCCCGTCGTCATGGCGCGCATTGTCGAGCGCCTGGATCATCTCTTTTACCGTCTGCGGACGAAACGCATTACGTACCTGAGGGCGGTTAATGGTGATTTTGGCAATGCCATCGGTGGATTTATGGTAGAGGATATCAGCGAAATCGCCGCTGCAATCGCGCCATTCAATCGGTGCGTAAAGCAGTTCTTCACTCGGATAAAGCATAGTTATCAATCCTTAACGTGATGCAAAAGAAAAGCGCGAACCCGCTCGGCATACGCCGCTGGATTCGCCTGATGAGCATTGTGGCCTGCCTGCGCTACGCTCAGTAACGGCAGGCCATATTGCGTCGCCAGCGTTTGAAATTTCATATCGCTGGCACCGCATAAATAAATAAAAGGCATCGACAGGTGTCGGAGACGGTCTACTAAAAAAGGCTGCCGCCCCAGCGACGTGGCTTCCAGCATGGCCGCAACGGATGCGCCGTGATTCGCACTCCGGCGCGCAATCAGCTGTTCACGCTGTACTGAATTCACATCGGCAAAGACTGCCTGCTGATACCAGTCCTGCAAGACCGCGGGCAGCGGTTCGTGACGAAAGCGTTGCGCCCAACGAACATCATGGTGGATACGTGCCGTACGCAGCTCCGGCGTCGCCAGACCGGGGTGGCCGCCTTCGACCAACAGCCCCAGCATGCCGTCATGCTGCCCGTTACAAGCGTGATACATCGCGATACGCCCACCGAGCGAATAACCCAACAGCCAATAACGCGTAATACCTTGCTCCCGCAGCGTCTCGCTGAGCAGGCGACTCACATCGGCAAAATCGGTTGCGGAAATCGTTCGCGACGCACCATGTCCGGGTAAATCCACCAGCAGTACGGGCCAGTCGCGGCAAAACGGCAGGACGGGCAACCAGTCCTCGCCGCTGCCTAATAAACCATGTAGGCATACCAGCCACGGCTGCCTCGGCGCCACCGCGCCATGCGTCACCTTCCGGCAGCTTAACCCCTGAGAACCTGAATCCTGAGAATCTAGCCCCTGAAACTCTATCCCCTGAGAATCTAGTGCGCCCATGTCGCCACCTGCGCGACCAGTTCATTGAGCGTTGCTGCGCCATCCTTCGGCTCAACCACAACCTCCAACAGCGTAACGCCACCCTGTGTCCAGCAATCCGTCACCGTATTCGCCAACTGTTCCCAGCTCTCGGCGCGCACGTAATTCAGGTCAAACATCGCGGCAGCATGGCCGAACTCCACATTTTGCGGCATGCAGTAAAACGCTTCACGCTGCGCAACCGGCGTCGGCAGCAGGGAAAATATCTGGCCGCCGTTATTGTTCACCACAATCAGCACCAGCGGAGCGGGAGCCTGACGCAGCAGCGCCAGCGCATTCAAATCGTATAACGCGGAGAGATCGCCGACGATGCCCAGCGTGGCTTTTGATGTGGCACGCTGTACACCAGCCAGCGTGGAGATCAGGCCATCGATGCCGCTGGCACCGCGATTACCGTACACCGGATATCCCTGCGGGAGCTGCGCCAGCGCGTCGATCAAGCGCACTACCAGGCTGTTGCCGACAAACAGCTGTCCATCTGGCGGCAACAGTGCGGGTATACGCTGCGCCAACTGTGCCTCACCAAAGCGAGGAGCCAGATGCATGTCGATCTGCCGCTGCGTTCTGTCGGCAATATCCACCAACATATCCGCCCACGGTGCCTGCTTGTGCGCCGGGTGCGCTGACAGCCACTCGCCCACGTCCGCCACCAGACGACGCCCGCGATGATGAGCCGGATCCAGCCGTCCCGGCAGATCGTCAATTAACCAGAATTCTTGCGGCTGGCACTGTTCCTGCCATTGCAACAGGCGCTTACCGGTCAGGCTACCGCCGAACTGCAAGACAATCTCCGCCTGCCGTAAGCGATCCGCTGCGTCGGGATGCGCCAGCCAGATATCCGCACAGGGCAACGGCTGCCCACTTTGCGACAGAACATCACCAATAAGCGGCCAACCCAGTTCATTTGCCCACGCGGCGAGACGCGCCCCCTGTTCGGGACTCACGCGACCGGCGAGCACAACGCCGCGCTTCTGTCGCCACTGCGGCCAGTCCGGCTGCACCACCAGCGCACTCTGACGCATTTCACGCAGCCAGGGTTCACGGCTATTCCACCAGTCGCCCAGCGTCATCAGCCAATCCTGATACGCCGTGCCGTCATCGGCACCGTACAGCGGTTCAGCAAACGGGCAGTTAATGTGCAGCGCGCCGTGCATCAGTCGCGCCATGGCGCTATCGACAGAAGAAACCAGCCAGCTAGCTGGGATGTCGGGCGTGGGGCGCGGTAAATCCAGCGCCAATGTGGGGTGTGAAGCATACAGCGCATGTTGACGAATCGCCTGATTCGCGCCGCAGTCGATCAGCTCCGGCGGACGGTCGGCGGTCAGAACGACCAGCCGCTCACCGGTCAGCCCGGCTTCAATGATGGCAGGATAAAGGTTCGCGGCAGCGGTGCCTGACGTCACGATAATCGCAACCGGTTCACGTGAGGCTTTTGCTAGCCCAAGCGCCAGATGCCCGAGCCCGCGTTCGTCAAAATGCGTGTGGCAAATCAGCGCGTGGTTGTCCGCCGCAGACAATGTCAGCGGGGTGGAGCGAGAACCGGGCGCGATACAGACATGCCGGACGCCGTGGCGGGTCAGCGATTCCAGCAGTAATGTAGCCCAGCGGCGATTAAATACACTTGTTGACATGATGTACTCAACAACTCAGGTTGCAGGTTATTCCCGCCATCTTCCTGTGTACTGGCTGAACCGCTCACAGAAAATGATGGATACAGGCAAAAGACGAATGATCAACTGTTGGCGGCCTGGTTGCCCTTTAGCAAACATCAAGATCGACCCTATTATATTTTTTTTTACCACGCTGACTTTGATATAAACCAGTACCAGGCACAACAACCATAAAACAAAACTATGACATATCACCGTCTAACAGGGATCTCAGCCCTGCCGCTTTGTTTTCCAACTCCTGCCATTCTTGTTCTGGATCAGAAGCGGCCACAATTCCGGCACCGGCATAGAGCGTTAAAATATGATCCCGCACTTCGGCTGAACGTAACGCCACGCTGAATTCAGACTGCTGACGAGAAAAGTAACCCGCCGACCCTGCGTACCAGCCGCGTTCAAACGGTTCATGTTCGGCAATAAAGCGCCACGCCTCTTGCCGCGGCAAACCCGCAACCGCCGCCGTGGGCTGTAATGCCTTCAGGCACGCGCTATCAGACGCCGTTCGTAATGTGGCATGAATGGTGCGGCGCAGATGCTGTACTTTACGCAGGCGCACAATTTCCGGCGGCATCACATCCAGCGACAGCGCGGACTGCTGGAGCCGCTGGCAAATATCATCCACCACCAGCATGTTCTCGCACTGATTTTTGGTGTCATTCATCAGCCAGTCAGCCAGTTCAGCGGCTTTGTGTGCGTCGCGATCGCTTGCCACCGTCCCCGCCAGCGCTTCCGTTTCTAGCTCACTCCCCCGACGACGATAAAGCCGTTCCGGGCTGGAACCGAGAAACGCATGACGCGCGTCGTGCGCCAGCATGAAATGGAAACAGTGGTGATTTGCCGCCCGGCTGGCGGCCATAAAGGTGGTGGCCTGTAGCGACTGCGTCAGCGTTAGCGTAGTCGCCCGTGCCAGAACGACCTTTTCCATCAGTCCCGCGTTGATGTCATGCAGCGCCCGCTGGAGCAAATCAATCCATCCCTGGCGCTCTGGCTGATGCCCGACGGACTGAACCTCCGCATGCAAAGCAGGCAGCGACGCAGGCGGCAGAAGCAGATTAATAAACGCCGAGGCTTCGGCGGCATCCTGCTGCAATGAGGTATCGCTGAACAGATTAATACTCAGGCTGAGCGTATCATCCTGACGCAGCAGCTCTGCACGGGGCAAAAACAGGTAGCCAGGAGACGAAGTGTCGCTTTCTTTTATCTGGTTAAACGCATTCAGTCCCCAGATTCGCACGTTGGGGCCGCACTGCTGCTCGGCGAGAAATGCCTCGGCATCCTGAATATGATGAAACCCGCACACATTGCCGCACACGGCGGCTTCTTCACGATCCTGGCGATGCTGCCAATAGAACTGTGGGTACACCGGCTGAGTCGCCAGCCACGGCAATAGCTCAGACGCATCGCTGAGAGTTAATGAACGCGTTATTTGTCTGAAACCAGCGCATTCAGGCTGTGGCTCGCGCAAATCCTGCTGCAAATGCCGCAGCAAGTCGGAAAGTTGTTTCACCGTTACCCCAGAGACCTAACACAAAGTAGGGGATTATACGGGAAAAAACACGCCGTGGGTGAGAGCTTACGCAAGAGCCCAAAGTCCCCGTTACAACCACGAGGGGGAAGACAACGCAAAATCGCATCAAACGGCAAAACGGCGCGTGCGCATCGCTTTAAAATTTCACCTCATCATCATTATTGCTTTAATTGATCTCTTCTTTTGCCGATTATCTAATCGGCATTTTTTTGCGCGCGATATAACCTCGGGAAACGCGCTCTCCCTCCCTCTCGAACGGCGTATCAGGATTCTTTCCATTCAGGGCATGAGTTATGGTAAAAATAGGCCCTTGTTACGTTGACCGGATAGTCTCGTCAGGATGAGTACAACACTGAATTCCAACCCGTTATGCATTAATCAGCCTCTGCCAGGCAAAAAGGCACAGGCAGCGACGCGCATCGTTTTCTTTGTTGCGGGTTTCGCCATGGCCTCCTGGGCGCCGCTGGTTCCTTTTGTCAAAACGCGGCTGGCTATCAGTGATGCCTCTCTGGGGATGTTGCTACTTTCTCTCGGTATTGGGTCGTTGCTGGCTATGCCACTCACCGGTTTTCTCACCAGCAAGTTAGGGTGCCGCAGCGTGATTTTGCTGGGAAGCGCGCTGCTTTGTCTGGTATTGCCCGCATTGACGCAGGCAGGCACATTACCCCTGATGGCGATAACGCTGCTCTTTTTCGGTGCCTCTATGGGCATGATCGATGTCGCAATGAATATTCAGGCCGTCATCGTAGAACGTGCCAGCGGGCGGGCGATGATGTCCGGTTTTCATGGCTTCTTTAGTGTGGGGGGGATTGTCGGCGCAGGTGGCGTCAGCGCCCTGCTGTGGCTTGGCCTGTCCCCGCTGATGGCAATCCTGACGATGGTTGCGTTGATCCTGATCTTTATGGCAACGGCGCACAAGCACCTGCTGCGCACCACGAATCAGGATGACGGTGGCCCGCTGTTTGTCATTCCGCGCGGCTGGGTCATGTTTATTGGTTCACTGTGCTTCATCATGTTCCTGGCCGAAGGTTCCATACTGGATTGGAGCGCCCTCTTCTTAACGGTTGAACGCAACCTGACCGGCGCGCAGGCGGGCATGGGCTATGCCGCGTTTTCCGTCGCGATGACGCTGGGTAGGCTGAACGGCGATCGCATCGTTAATGCGCTCGGGCGCTACGCGATTCTTACCGGCGGCAGCCTCTGTGCCGCACTTGGTCTGGTGTTAACGATCAGTATTGATAATGCGATCACCGCGATTCTTGGCTTCGTCATGGTCGGTATCGGCGCATCAAATGTGGTGCCGATTCTTTTCAGCGCGGCGGGAAACCAAAAGATCATGCCGCCCAATCTGGCCATCGCGTCGATCACCACCGTGGGCTATGCCGGTATTCTGATCGGCCCGACCATTCTCGGCTTTATTGCACAGTTCAGCAATTTGGCTACCGCATTCGGGTTTGTCGCACTGCTGTTGCTGGCCGTTAGCGCCAGTGCGCGTGCCGTCATCCGCTAATCAGGAGCGTTAATTGATGCCAGCCATAATCCTGCGTTATTTTTCTCTCCTTACGGTGCTATCGCTCCTTATTACCGGAACGTTCGGCTATAGCTACATCAACGATTTGCTGGCGGGCAAAAAACATTCGCTGACGACCATTGCGCAGGGCATACAAAAACGCGTCGATACCTACCGTTTTTTCACCTATCAAATATACGGAAGTCTGAACAGCGAACCCGCCGCTAACGACCCCAGCATTACCGCCATTAATTTAATGCCGAATGTGTTCTACGTAGAAAAAAACGGTCAGAAAACGGACGCACTGATTTTCGGGCAGCACGATAAAGGAACGCTGACGTCGGTTCGTCGGATATCCCGTTATCTTGATATTCTCTGGGGAGCGGAGAACAGTGTCTATTCCATGTATTACCTGAACGGTATCGACAACAGCCTGACGATGATTTCCACGCAGACGCTGAAAGATATCTCTTCGCAGTTCCGTGGCAATTATATTACGGTCATCGCCGAGGCGCGCCGGACGGAAATGCTGCAACAGGCGAATGTGTTAGACGAGCGTGAAAGTTTTTCCCCGCTGCGTAAATTACGCTTCTATAACGACTACTATTTTACGCTGCGCACCACATTCAATCAGCCGGGGCATCTGGCAACCATTCTGGCCTTCGATCTGCCGATTAACGATTTAATTCCGGACACCATCCCGCGTGAGCACCTTATGCTGAAGCCGGATACGCCAGCAGCCAGCACGATGGACAGCAGCAATAATAGCGAAGGCTCGGCCGATGTGCAGCTTCACGGATCCAATATTGAAATCTCCGCCACGCTCGTTAATGCGCCGCTGAAAATCGTTTTTCAGGTTCCTGTAAAAGCCCTGATTATTGATTCATTGCGTAATAACGTCTGGCTTCTGCTGCTGAATCTGGTTCTGCTGAGTTTGTCCCTCGCGGGTTTTTATCTTTTCCGTAGGAAGTATGCGCATCCCATAGAGGATGTATCCCATCAGTTGGAAAAGAAACTGGATATTTACCGTGAAACCACGAGCAGAATCCCGATGGGCGTGCTGGTTTATGACTTCAACAGCAATAAAATCATCATACAAAATGAGCGTGCCGAGCAGTTGCTTCCACACCTTAGCCTGCAAAAAATCACCAATATGGCGGACGAGCATCAGGGCGTCATTCAGGTCACGGTCAATAATGAAATGTATGAAATCCGCCAAATTCGTAGCCAATATTCGCCGGACTATTGCCTCTTCCTGCTGCGTGAACAGGATAAAGAGATTCTGGTGCAGCGGAAACTGCTGCTCGCCCAGCGTGAATATGAAAAGAATATTCACGCCAGAAAACGCTTATTTCAAAACCTGCTCAGCGAATTCAAACAGCCGCTGATTTCACTACAACAGCATATTCATGCGCTGCGCCACAGCGATACGGGAACCGTACAGACACCCACACTGGAGCAACTCACGGCGGATACCCGTTGCGCTATTGAGCTACTGGAAAATATCGCCCTGCACGAAAAGCTGGAAGCGCAGGAATGGAGCGTGGTCAACGACAGCTTTTCGCTGCTGGCGCTGATGGACAATGTGCTTCTTGAGCTACTACCGCGATTGAATCAAAAAGGCCTGGCCCTATTCCATCATTACAACCTGGAGAATAATCAAACTTACGTGGGTGATGCCGGGTTGCTGAAAAAGACGCTGGCGCTGCTGCTGAATTATTCGGTGACCAATACGGATTACGGCAAAATTACGGTATCGGTTGACAGAAAAAATAATGAATCGGACACCCTGATTATTCAGGTCAGCGATACGGGCACCCATGTTTCAGGCAAAGAGCAGGAAAATATCCGCCACCCTTTCCTGCACCCTGCCACTTCCGATCGTTTCGGACAAAATTCAGGATTGACCTTATTTTTGTGTAATCAACTCTGTAATAAACTGGGCGGTGCGTTAACCATCAACAGTAAGTCCGGGCTAGGTACACACTATATTCTGACGCTAAAACTGGAGCCGGAACCGCTTTCCGTTGAGGAAGAAAAACTGCTGGATGGTATTACCATTCTGCTGGATGTGACGTCTGATGAAGTACAGCATATTGTCGGCAATATGCTGACGGGTTGGGGAGCGAATTATCTGGTCAGCGATGAACGCCAGATTAATCAGGAAGTCGATATCTGTATTACGGATGACCCGGATAATAAGGCAGATTATACGCTGCTATTGAGTCACGACGATGACACCTTAACGCCTTTGGGCCCGCGCCGTTTGCGGGTGAATTATAATATCAGCCACCTCCTGCTGGAGGCGTTGCTTAAGCTGATTGAGCTACAACTGGAACATTCCCCCGATGCGCTACAGGAAGGGGAACAGGACGATGTCGACTTTTACGCCGCGCAATTGGCATCAAGCGACTATTATTCGCTGTTCGTGGAGACAGTACCGGATGATTTAAAGAGGCTGTATACTGAAGCGGAAGCAGGCGATTTCCCGTCACTTTCGCAGACGGCACACCGGCTGAAAGGCGTGTTTGCAATGCTGAATCTGCATCCTGGCAAACAGTTGTGTGAACAGCTTGAACAGCATATTACCGCGCATGATAGTGAAGAGATCGAGGCTAACCTTCATGAAATTGAGAGGTTTGTCAGTGCATTACTATCCCCAATAGAACCTAAAGGGCAGCAAGGTAGCCAACAAGATGAGTAACCAAAACGATGAGTAACTTAAACGTAATTATTGCCGACGACCATCCTATTGTCCTTTTTGGCATCAAAAAATCGCTTGAGCAGATTGAATGGGTCAATGTAGTTGGCGAATTTGAAGACTCAACAGCGCTGATCAACAACCTGCCTAAGCTGGACGCTAACGTTTTAATTACCGATTTATCCATGCCTGGCGATAAATACGGCGATGGCATCACCCTCATTAAATACATTAAGCGCCATTTTCCTCATCTCTCTATTATTGTTCTCACCATGAATAATAATCCGGCGATTCTGAGCGCGGTACTGGATTTGGATATCGAAGGCATCGTGCTGAAACAGGGTGCGCCAACCGATTTACCCAAAGCGCTGGCTGCCCTGCAAAAAGGGAAGAAATTTACGCCGGACAGCGTATCCAAAGTACTGGAGAAAATCAGCGCCAGCGGCTACGGTGACAAACGCCTGTCTCCGAAAGAAAGTGAAGTGCTACGTCTGTTTGCAGAAGGTTTTCTGGTCACCGAAATCGCCAAAAAACTCAACCGCAGCATCAAAACAATCAGTAGCCAGAAGAAGTCAGCGATGACCAAGCTGGGCGTCGACAACGATATTGCCCTGCTGAACTACCTGTCTTCCGTTAATGGCGGCGCAACGCAGGTCGACTAAACCTTTACCTTTCCTCGCCTGCACCGGCAACCGCTGGTGCAGGTTACTCCCCGGATGTTCTCGCCTGACGCACCACGTTACTGTAATACGCCAGCGCCTGCTGCAAGGTATCCAGCGTAACCGGTTTTGACAAACAGTTATCCATCCCCGCACCGAGGCAACGTTCCCTTTCTTCCGCCAACGCATTCGCTGTCACGCCGATAACCGGGAAGCGTAATCCCTGCTCGCGCATACGCTGTGTAAACAGATAACCATCCATATTCGGCATGTTGACATCCGTCAGCACGATATCGATATGATTTTTACTCAATACGCCCAGCGCGTCGATCCCATCATTCGCCGTCATCGCCTGATACCCCAGAGAACCAAGCTGATCCGCCAGCAGCCTGCGGTTGATGGGATGATCGTCAACCACCAGAATCATAATATCGCCATTCTCTGCGCGCTCGTAGTGAGTCAGCGGCGGTGAAATCTCGGCGTACGCGCGATCCTCGTTTTCTGAACGATAGATTTTCTCCAGCAAATCGGGCAGATGTTGCGGCGTGGACGTTCCTTGCACCCAATGCCCTGCACTCACTTCCTGCGCGGATCCGGTATGGGAACCGCTCATCACGATATGCGCCCGAACGGTGATATTCTCTTCTGATATGTAATCGCTAATCATCACATCATCAGGCGACACGGTTTGGTTCTGATAACGCGCAACCTGCAACCCCTGATCTTGCAACAGCGTGAGCAGATAAGCCTCCAGCCGAGCATTGCGTATCTTCAACCAGCACATTTTCCCTTGCAGACTGGCGTTGATTGCTGCGGGAGCATAACGCGCTTTATACAGCGGAATTCTGACGCCAAACAGGCTGCCGAGCCCAGGTTCAGATTCAATGGTAATGTCTCCATCCATCAGATTGACCAGCTTTTCACAAATCGCCAGCCCTAACCCTGTGCCCTGAAAATGGCGCTGCACGCCGCTCCCCGCCTGGAAGAACGGGTCAAACAGCTTCACCGCCTCACGAGGTTGAATCCCTACCCCGGTATCACGCACCACAAATTCCAGATAGCCATCGCGGCAGCCGACTTCAAAAATGATGCAGCCCGTGTCGGTAAATTTGATGGCGTTGCTCAGCAGGTTAGACAACACCTGCTGCAAACGCACGGGATCGCCAAACAGGCTGACTGGCACATTGGGATCGATAAAGCAGTACAGCGTCAGGCGCTTTTTAACCACTAGTGGAAGATAGTTGCTGGTGATGTGGCTGATGACCTCATGCGGCGCAAACTCACACGGTTCGATCTTCAACTGTTCCGATTCAATCTTGGAAAAATCGAGGATATCGCTGATGATTTTCAGCAGCAGCGAGGAAGAGTTATTCATCGCCGCCACCAGACGGTTGGCGTCCTGCGGCAGCGATTTGGTTTGCAGTAAATCGAGGTTACCGATAATTCCGTACAGCGGCGTGCGCAATTCATGGCTGACGGTAGCCAGAAACATCGATTTCGACTGGCTGGCCTGCTCGGCAGCATTCGCCATTTCCTGTAGCGACTCTTCCATTTTGACGCGCGCGCTGACGTCCAGCAGCACACAAATCGCCACGTTTTCATTACGATAGCGCGAATGAACAAAGCTGATTTGCAGGTGATGATTGCGGCTGGTCATGACATCCACAAACTTGGACTGCTGCTCGCAAATGATGCGGGTAATACGCAACCTGTCTTCGTGGGTCAGCAGGTTGAGATAGTTGTGCGCCAGCTCGTTACTGAGGATGTTCGTGCCGTCATTGATACGCAGGATACAAATCCCTACCGGTGCCGAGGCCACAATCTTACGGTTGAATTGCTCGTTCTCTTCCAGTTGGAACGCATTCACTTCTGCCGGCAACAGCATTTTCCGCTCAAACACCAGCGCCAGCACAAACAGCAAGATAGCCGATAACATATTCAGCACCAGCATGTTGATCATTAAGGCGCTGATATGGGAGAGCAGCACTTTCAACGGCAGTGAATACACGATGCTGAACGACGTCGGCGGCAGCGACTTCTTCAAAATGAGCTCGTCATAACCATTCACATAGCCAAAATAGTTATGATCGGAGGGATAACCGTCTACCGACGAAGCGTAACGCCCCTTATCATCGGAAAACTGCAAAACGACCTGATTGTATTGATCCAACAGCCTGGCACCGATCGGAAATTTACCTATGGTGACAAAGTCATCCAGACGAATCGTCTGTTCAATCCCCATGATGACTTCCAGCTTGTTATCCACATAAATCGGCGTCAGCGCATATAAATAGCCGACATCGGGGATAGACGCAGGAGTAATCCAATAGAGCGTTTCATCACGTCCGGTTTGGGTGCGGTTCTTCTTCTGATCCTGAAACCGATCCTGCACGTTTTTAAGTAAGTTATCACGGTCGAGCGACTGGTTACGGATGCCAAAATCAACCATACAGCGCCGATCGCCGCCGACAAAAAAGACCCGGTTAAGATCGTAGACGGCAGAGAAGTTATCCTGCCAGCCGTTAAAGAAATGACTTAATGAAAGCAGCGCTGCATTCCCGCCATATTGCGTGGAACAGGTTGCGCCGGGCGCGAGCGAATAAACGGAGACACCGGGGCCCCCTTCCATTGGCGGCTCTGCTTTTTCTCTCGCCAGCACCAGCCGATTTGCCGCCAGATACTGGAGTTCGCGCACAATATCCGACGCGTGTCGGATATAGCCCTGCGACTGATCAAAGCTGAGGTTGTACTCCTGCCGCAACTCTGACTCTTTTTCATTCAATACTTTAGTGACATAAAAAACGGATATCAGCGCGCCTAGCACCCACAGCATGACCGCCAGAACCCGAAATAAATAACGGGAAACTTTTAATGTGGTATGGAATGAGGCGAGATATTTCAAGTGGATACCGTTGAATAATGGAAGAACCAGTTGGCTGATACACTACCGAGTGTCGATAAAAAAAGCCAGCGCATCGCGCTGGCTTATTCGACTCATTCCGGCTAAGGAAAAGGCTTATTCGTCATCTTCTGCGATATCATCATCGCCATCAATGTCATCAATCGCGTCGTCGTCTTCGGCAACTTCGCCTTCAACTTTTACCACACCATCCAGCTCTTCATCTTCTACCGGTTCGGCCACGCGTTGCAGGCCGACAACATGTTCGTCTTCCGCCGTACGAATCAGCGTCACACCTTGCGTGTTACGGCCAACGATACTGACTTCAGATACGCGGGTACGCACCAGCGTTCCGGCATCGGTGATCATCATGATCTGGTCTGCGGCATCGACCTGAACCGCACCAACCACTTTACCGTTACGTTCGCTGACCTTGATAGAGATAACCCCTTTCGTCGCGCGCGACTTGGTCGGGTACTCACTCACGGCAGTACGCTTACCAAAGCCATTTTGCGTCACGGTCAGGATATCGCCTTCGCCACGAGGAATGATCAGTGAAACAACGCGATCTTCGCCTTGCAGGTTGATACCACGGACACCCGTTGCCGTACGGCCCATGGAGCGCACCGCCTGCTCGGAGAAGCGAACCACTTTACCTTCCGCAGAGAACAGCATCACTTCATCACTGCCATCGGTCAGGTCGACACCAATCAGCTCGTCACCCTCGTTCAGGTTAACCGCGATGATCCCCGCACTGCGCGGACGGCTGAATTCCGTCAGCGCCGTTTTCTTCACGGTACCGCTGGCGGTGGCCATGAAGATATGGCGACCTTCTTCGTATTCACGCACCGGCAGAATCGCGGTGATACGTTCATCCGCTTCAAGCGGCAGCAGGTTGACGATCGGGCGACCACGCGCGCCACGGCTGGCTTCCGGCAGTTGGTATACCTTCATCCAGTACAAACGACCCCGGCTGGAGAAGCACAGAATCGTGTCGTGGGTGTTCGCCACCAGCAGACGATCGATAAAGTCTTCTTCTTTTATACGTGCGGCAGACTTGCCTTTGCCGCCACGGCGCTGTGCTTCGTAATCGCTCAGCGGCTGATACTTCACGTAACCCTGATGGGACAAGGTGACGACAACATCTTCCTGATTGATCAGATCTTCGATGTTAATATCAGCGGTATTCGCGGTGATCTCGGTACGACGCTCATCGCTGTACTGCGTTTTGATCGCTTCCAGCTCTTCGCGGATCACTTCCATCAGGCGCTCAGGGCTGTTGAGGATATAAAGCAGCTCGGCGATTTCCGCCAGCAACGCTTTATATTCATCCAGCAGCTTTTCGTGCTCCATACCGGTCAGTTTCTGCAAACGCAGATCCAGGATCGCCTGCGCCTGCTGTTCCGTCAGGTAGTAACGCCCGTCACGGATACCGAACTCCGGCTCCAGCCACTCTGGACGCGCGGCATCATCACCCGCACGTTCCAGCATAGCCGCCACGCTACCCAGTTCCCATGCTTGTGCGATCAGCGAGGCTTTCGCTTCAGCCGGTGATGGCGCGCGGCGAATCAGTTCGATAATCGGATCGATGTTCGCCAGCGCAATCGCCAGACCTTCCAAAATATGGGCGCGATCGCGGGCTTTACGCAGTTCAAAAATGGTACGGCGCGTCACCACTTCGCGGCGGTGGCGCACAAACGCAACCAGAATATCCTTCAGCGGCATGATCTTTGGCTGCCCCTGATGCAGAGCAACCATGTTGATACCGAATGACGTCTGAAGCTGCGTCTGGGAATACAGATTATTCAGAACCACTTCACCCACGGCGTCACGCTTAATCTCGATGACGATACGCATACCGTCTTTATCGGATTCGTCACGCAGTGCGCTAATGCCTTCAATACGCTTGTCTTTAACCAGCTCGGCAATTTTCTCGATCAGGCGCGCTTTGTTCACCTGATAAGGAATTTCATGCACGATGATGGTTTCACGTCCGGTTTTCGCGTCCGCTTCTACTTCCGCGCGCGCACGGATGTAAATTTTACCGCGCCCGGTGCGATAGGCTTCTTCAATACCGCGTCGACCATTGATGATCGCCGCCGTCGGGAAATCCGGGCCTTTGATGTGTTCCATCAACCCTTCAAGGCTGATGTTTTCATCGTCGATATACGCCAGACAGCCGTTCACGACTTCTGTAAGGTTATGCGGAGGAATGTTCGTGGCCATCCCGACGGCGATACCGGAAGAACCGTTAACCAGCAGGTTGGGAATACGCGTTGGCATGACGTCAGGAATCTGCTCGGTGCCGTCATAGTTCGGCACAAAATCGACCGTCTCTTTTTCCAGATCGGCCAGCAGTTCATGGGCAATTTTCGCCATGCGAATTTCGGTATAACGCATCGCCGCCGCGGAGTCGCCGTCAATCGAACCGAAGTTACCCTGACCATCAACCAGCATGTAACGCAGTGAGAAAGGCTGCGCCATACGCACGATGGTTTCATAAACGGCAGAGTCGCCGTGCGGGTGGTATTTACCGATGACATCCCCGACGACACGGGCGGATTTTTTATACGGTTTGTTCCAGTCGTTGCCCAGTACGCTCATCGCATACAGTACGCGGCGGTGTACCGGTTTAAGTCCATCACGAACATCTGGTAATGCACGCCCGACAATAACGGACATCGCATAATCCAGATACGAGCTTTTCAGCTCTTCTTCAATGTTGACCGGTGTGATTTCTCTGGCAAGGTCGCTCATGGAGCCGCTATCCCTCTATTTAGGCATCTACCCGTGTTCAGAAAAGTGAACCGTTCAGGTAAGGTGAACTGTTCAAAAGGTGAAGGATTATATCACAAAGCCCCGTTTCGGGGGAAACTCCCTTCCACCTTGAACCGACGGTTTTCCTGCTGGACAGGTATTTTGCAGAGATAACGTATTTTGCAGAGAAAAGTCTCCGGCAAAGAAAAGTATGCCACAGTGAAAAACGACAGCGCTGCACGTTGCGACACGAAGGGAGTATACTCGCGGCAGTAAAAGATGACGAAAGGCAGCGATGACAGATGAATGTAGAAAATCAAACTCCGAACGTTGACCATCAGGAGATTGCCAAATTTGAGGCTATCGCTTCACGTTGGTGGGATTTAGAAGGTGAATTCAAACCGTTACACCGCATTAATCCGCTACGTCTGGGCTATATTTCGCAGCGTGCGGAAGGTCTGTTCGGCAAGAAAGTGCTGGACGTCGGCTGCGGCGGCGGCATTTTAGCCGAGAGCATGGCGCGTGAAGGCGCAGACGTCACCGGGCTTGATATGGGCGCAGAACCGCTACAAGTCGCACGTTTGCATGCACTGGAAAGCGGTGTCGCCCTGAATTACGTACAGGAAACGGTAGAAGCCCATGCACAGGCGCATCCGGGCCTCTACGATGTTGTCACCTGTATGGAAATGCTGGAGCACGTTCCCGACCCGCAATCCGTGGTGCAGGCCTGCGCCAAGTTGGTCAAACCCGGCGGACATGTCTTCTTCTCCACCATCAACCGCAATGCGAAAGCGTGGATGATGGCCGTTATCGGCGCTGAGTACGTGCTAAAAATGGTACCGCGCGGCACCCATGACATTAAGAAATTCATCCGCCCGGCTGAGCTGATGCACTGGGTTGACAGTACGCCGCTGCGTGAAAAACACATCACCGGGCTACACTACAACCCGTTGACAGACCGCTTTAAGCTGGGTCCAAACGTAGACGTGAACTACATGCTGCACACGCGCCACGACAAATAGATCGGATTCAGAATATTCTTAAATGCTGCGCGGTTTTTTGCCGCGCGCCTTTATCCTTCTGGTGCCAAAACCAGCAAAGCCTTCAGGTTTTCTTTTTCTTATCAAAACCGAGAATGATATTGACATCGCCACAGGCCTTATCAGGCGAGGTTTTTAACAAAATATCTTTTCTTAAACCTCCAAATTAACGAAAAATCAACTCTTGTTCTTCAAAGAATCCACACTACAATACTCACCATGTAGTAGCCTTTTATCAAAAAATATCTATATCTAGTATTTATCCACAGAGTTAGTCACAGGGTGGTTTCTGTGAATAAACAGGGGATATTTTTATTTTCACCAACAGGTAAATCCCAACATGAACCAGAGCTTGCTCGTTACCAAACGCGATGGCAGTAAAGAAAAAATCAATTTGGATAAAATCCACCGCGTCATTACCTGGGCCGCAGAGGGTTTACACAATGTCTCCGTCTCTCAGGTCGAACTTCGCTCCCACATTCAGTTTTACGACGGCATCAAGACCGCCGATATCCACGAGACCATCATTAAGGCTGCCGCCGATCTGATCTCGCGCGAAAGCCCGGATTATCAATATCTGGCCGCGCGTCTGGCTATCTTTCATCTGCGCAAGAAAGCCTACGGTCAGTTTGAGCCGCCAGCCCTGCTGACTCACGTCACCAAAATGGTGGAACTGGGCAAGTACGACAAACACCTGCTGGAAGACTATAGCCCGGAAGAATTCGCCCAGATGGACGCTTTCATCGATCACTGGCGTGACATGAATTTCTCCTACGCGGCGGTTAAACAGCTGGAAGGGAAATATCTGGTACAAAACCGCGTCACCGGTGATATCTACGAAAGCGCCCAGTTCCTGTACATTCTGGTCGCGGCATGCCTGTTCTCCGGTTACCCACGTGAAACGCGTCTGGATTACATCAAACGTTTTTACGACGCGATTTCCACCTTCAAGATTTCCCTGCCGACGCCAATCATGGCGGGCGTGCGCACGCCAACGCGTCAATTCAGCTCCTGCGTGCTGATCGAATGTGGCGACAGCCTGGATTCCATCAATGCGACATCCAGTGCAATCGTGAAATACGTTTCCCAACGTGCCGGTATCGGCATCAATGCGGGTCGTATCCGTGCGCTCGGCAGCCCAATTCGCGGCGGTGAAGCCTTCCACACCGGCTGTATTCCTTTCTACAAACACTTCCAGACTGCGGTGAAATCCTGCTCTCAGGGCGGTGTACGCGGCGGTGCGGCTACACTGTTCTACCCATTGTGGCATCTGGAAGTGGAAAGCCTGCTGGTGCTGAAAAACAACCGTGGTGTAGAAGGTAACCGCGTTCGTCACCTCGACTACGGCGTGCAGTTGAACAAACTGATGTATCAGCGTCTGGTAAAAGGGGAAGACATCACGCTGTTCAGCCCGTCTGACGTACCGGGGTTATACGACGCGTTCTTCGCCGATCAGGATGAGTTCGAGCGTCTGTATGTGCAATATGAGCAGGATGACAGCATCCGCAAACAGCGCATCAAAGCCGTTGAACTGTTCTCTCTGATGATGCAGGAACGAGCTTCCACCGGCCGTATCTATATTCAGAACGTTGACCACTGCAATACGCACAGCCCGTTCGATCCGCAGATTGCGCCGGTTCGCCAGTCCAACCTGTGTCTGGAAATCGCGCTGCCGACCAAGCCGTTGGACGACGTGAATGATGAAAACGGTGAAATCGCGCTGTGTACGCTGTCTGCTTTCAACCTCGGTGCTATCAACAGCTTAGAGGATCTGGAAGAGCTGGCGACGCTGGCTGTACGCGCGCTGGATGCCCTGCTGGACTATCAGGATTACCCAATCACGGCCGCAGAGCGTGGCGCGATGGGCCGCCGCACGCTGGGCATTGGCGTGATCAACTTCGCTTACTATCTGGCGAAAAACGGCGTGCGTTACTCTGACGGCAGCGCCAACAACCTGACACACAGAACGTTTGAAGCGATTCAATACTACCTGCTGAAAGCCTCTAACGTGCTGGCGCGCGAACAAGGTGCCTGCCCGTGGTTCAATGAAACCACCTATTCGCAGGGTATCCTGCCTATCGATACCTATAAGCGCGATCTGGATGCGATTTGCAACGAACCGCTGCATCTCGACTGGGAAGCGCTGCGTAACGACATCAAAGAATACGGGCTGCGTAATTCCACGCTGTCTGCACTGATGCCGTCTGAGACGTCGTCTCAGATCTCCAACGCGACCAACGGCATTGAACCACCGCGCGGCCATATCAGCGTTAAAGCATCCAAAGACGGTATCCTGCGCCAGGTGGTGCCGGAATACGAAACGCTGAAAGATGCTTACGAGCTGCTGTGGGAAATGCCAGGCAACGATGGTTACCTGCAACTGGTGGGGTTGATGCAGAAATTTGTCGATCAGGCGATTTCTTCTAACACCAACTACGATCCGTCGCGTTTCCCATCAGGCAAAGTGCCGATGAAACAGTTGCTGAAAGATCTGGTCACGGCTTACAAATTCGGCGTGAAAACGCTCTATTACCAAAACACCCGTGACGGCGCAGAAGACGTACAGGACGACCTGCTGGCAGAGCCACAGGACGACGGCTGCGAAGGCGGCGCATGTAAGATTTAAGCCAATATACCCTAAATAATTCGAGTTTCAGGAAGGCGGCAAGCGAGGGAATCCCGATGAGCTTACTCAGGTAAGTGATTCGGGTAACTGACAAATCTGCCAGAGGCAGGTTTGAACGCTGCATGCAGCGGCCCCAACGGGGCGAGGTACACGTCAGTGTGCCGAGTAGCGTAGCCAACGTACATGCAACTTGAAGTATGACGGGTATGATAATGAAAGGCTGCAATGCAGCCTTTCATCCTTTTATAGCGGGCGTCCCTGCCCACACTTTACGGGGCTGCCGCAATCGGCATTAAAAAATGCTCCCGGCATTTTTTGGAGAGACTCATGGCCTATACCACTTTTTCACAGAATAAAAATGACCAGTTGCTAGAACCGATGTTCTTCGGCCAGTCCGTTAACGTTGCCCGTTTCGACCAGCAAAAATATGAAATTTTCGAAAAACTGATCGAAAAGCAACTGTCCTTCTTCTGGCGCCCGGAAGAAGTCGACGTGTCGCGCGATCGTATCGACTATCAGGCACTACCCGATCATGAAAAGCATATCTTCATCAGCAATCTGAAATACCAGACGCTGCTGGATTCTATTCAGGGTCGTAGCCCGAACGTGGCGCTGCTGCCGCTGATTTCGATCCCTGAGCTGGAAACCTGGGTAGAAACCTGGGCTTTCTCAGAAACCATTCACTCACGCTCTTACACGCACATCATCCGTAATATCGTGAACGATCCGTCGCTGGTGTTTGACGATATCGTCACGAATGACGAGATCCTGAAGCGCGCCAAAGATATCTCCGGCTACTATGACTCGCTGATCGAAATGACCAGCTACTATCATCTGCTGGGCGAAGGCACACATCAGGTTAACGGCAAGACCGTGACGGTGAACCTGCACACGCTCAAAAAGCAGTTGTATCTGTGCCTGATGAGTGTGAACGCGCTGGAAGCCATTCGCTTCTACGTCAGCTTCGCGTGTTCATTTGCTTTTGCAGAACGCGAGCTCATGGAAGGCAATGCCAAAATCATCAAGCTGATCGCGCGTGATGAAGCGCTGCACCTGACCGGCACACAGCACATGCTGAATCTGATGCGCTCCGGCCACGACGATCCCGAAATGGCGCAGATTGCCGAAGAGTGTCAGCAAGAGTGTTATGACCTGTTTGTGCTCGCCGCGCAGCAGGAAAAAGAGTGGGCGGAATACCTGTTCCGCGACGGTTCGATGATTGGTCTGAACAAGGATATCCTGTGCCAGTACGTGGAGTACATCACCAACATTCGCATGCAGGCGGTTGGGCTGCCGCTGCCGTTCCAGACGCGCACTAACCCTATTCCGTGGATCAATGCCTGGCTGGTATCCGATAACGTGCAGGTCGCGCCTCAGGAAGTGGAAGTCAGCTCCTATCTGGTCGGCCAGATCGATTCAGAAATCAGCGACGATGACCTGAGCGATTTCCAACTGTAAGCGATGAGCAATCCAACGATCACACTGCGCACATCCGGTGCGCAGTTTTCCTGCTCAGACGACGGCCCTTCCCTGCTGGATGTGCTGGAGTCCAACCGCGTCAGCATTGAATATCAGTGCCGCTCCGGCTATTGCGGTTCCTGCCGACTGCGTCTGGTAAAAGGCAGAGTCGCGTATCGCCAAACCCCACTGGCCTGCATCCAACAGGATGAAATTCTCCCCTGCTGCTGCATGCCGCAAGGCGACATCGAACTCGATATTTAATCCCGTTCCGTCCTCCCACATCGACTACTCCGTCTATCGCTCTCGCTGGCGGGCGCATTTCCTGCCCGCTTTCCTACGCAAGTGAGTTACACTACCCGCTGACATCGTCTTTTGACCGATATAAAACAACCTGGAGGTTTTAAAACATGCTCACCGTCATTCCTATTTTGATCTTTGTTGCACTCATCATTGTCTGGTCAGGCATCAAAATCGTACCCCAGGGATATCAATGGACTGTGGAACGGTTTGGTCGTTATACCAAAACGCTGATGCCGGGCCTTAATCTGGTCGTGCCATTTATGGATCGTGTCGGCCGCAAAATTAATATGATGGAACAGGTGCTGGATATTCCATCACAGGAAATCATTTCGAAAGATAACGCCAACGTCACCATCGACGCGGTGTGTTTTATCCAGGTTATCGATCCGGCTCGCGCCGCTTATGAAGTTAGCAATCTGGAACAGGCTATCGTCAATCTGACAATGACCAACATTCGTACCGTACTGGGTTCAATGGAGCTGGACGAAATGCTGTCTCAACGCGACAGCATCAATACCCGCCTGCTGCATATCGTGGACGAAGCGACCAACCCGTGGGGCATTAAGATTACCCGTATTGAGATCCGCGACGTTCGTCCGCCGACAGAGCTGATTGCCGCGATGAACGCGCAGATGAAAGCGGAACGTAACAAGCGTGCCGATATTCTGGAAGCCGAAGGGGTGCGTCAGGCAGCAATCCTGAAAGCCGAAGGGGAAAAACAGTCGCAGATCCTGAAAGCAGAAGGCCTGCGTCAGTCCGCGTTCCTGGAAGCAGAGGCGCGTGAACGTGCGGCGGAAGCGGAAGCACAGGCAACCAAGATGGTGTCAGAGGCCATCGCGGCGGGCGACATTCAGGCAGTCAACTACTTCATCGCCCAGAAATATACCGATGCACTGCAACAGATTGGTTCTTCCAATAACAGCAAAGTCATCATGATGCCGTTGGAAGCCAGCAATTTAATGGGTGCTATCGGCGGAATTGCAGAACTGGTTAAAGACAGTAAAGAAAGCCGAGGTAAATAATGGGCATTGAACTGGTGATGGAAAATGCGCACTGGTTCTGGCTGTCACTCGGCGGCCTGCTTTTAGCCGCCGAAATGCTAGGCGCCAGTGGCTATTTACTGTGGAGCGGCTTATCGGCGGTATTGGTTGGGCTGCTCACGTGGGTCATGCCGCTGGGCTGGCCATGGCAGGGAACAATTTTTGCCATCCTGACGATCGTCACGGCGCTGCTCTGGTGGTATTGGCTACGTAAACGGACGCTGTCACGCCCACAGTCAACGCTCAACCAACGCGGGCAGCAGTTGATTGGCCTGCGCGCGACCCTGACCGACCCGGTGACTAACGGTTTCGGCCGGGTAAACATCGGTGACAGCAGTTGGCGTGTGAAAGCAGAGCAGGATCTGCCCGCGGGCACGCCTGTCGAAGTGATTGCCATTGATGGCATCACGCTGCATGTGCGCCCAACAGAGCGCTAACCGCACACCTGTAAGGGGAGCTCGTCTCCCCTTTATGACGACTTGTTTTTTGGCGATTTATGCTTCTGACGACTTACTCTTCTGACAACAACCCGCCAGATTATTGATTATCGGACAGTCCGCTCCGCCGTCACCTGGACACTGTTCGGCCAGCGCCAGCAACTGTTCACGCATCGCTTTCAACTCTTCGATATGCATCTCGATTTCCTGCACTTTCTGCAAGGTACGCGCTTTGACATCCGCACTTCGCCGCAGCGGATCGTTAAACAGCGTCACCAGTTCCCGGCATTCATCCAGATTAAACCCAACCTGACGAGCCTGGCGCAGTAGCGTGAGCTCTTCAACGTGATGATCGTCGTAGCTACGGTAACCATTTTCAGAACGCAGCGGCGTAGTCAGAAGTTCTTTTTCTTCATAGAAGCGAATGGTTTTACTGCTAAGACCGGTTTTTTTCGCGACATCACTGATATTCATGATTTCCCCCTTGACCCTCCCCTTGCTAGAAGGTTTACCTTACCCAATAACTAGTAGAAATCAGATAGCCGGTCAACGTCTTTCACCTCCGGCTGTGATCACGGGAGAAAATTATTATGTCACAAACCATCGTGTTGTCATTGCAGGGTCTAACCTGCGGACACTGTGTCCAACGTGTTAAAAAAGCACTGGACGCGCTGCCTGCGGTCGAACAAACCAGCGTCACACAACAGTACGCCAGCGTCAGCGGCGACATTGATTCGCAGACGTTGATCGACGCCATTGAGCAGGCTGGCTACGAAGCGCAGCTTGCGACTACACCGGATGTGTCCCTCCAGCTTTCCGGCCTGAACTGCAATCACTGCGTCGCGGCTACGCGTAAAGTGCTGGAAGTTATTCCCGGCGTTGTGGCGACGGATGTCACTACAGAGCAGGCAAGCCTGTACGGCAACGTTGAGGCCACAATACTGATTAGCGCCATTGAAGAAGCCGGCTATCACGCCAGCGTGCAGGAGAGTGTTCACCCAAAAACTGAGCCGCTGGCACAGGTAGCGACGACGCCGGAAGCGCTGCCAGCGGCCGAGAGTATTCTTCCGGCAACAACCACATCGTCCACCCACGATGACGACAGCGTGCAGCTCCTGCTTCAGGGCATGAGCTGCGCCAGTTGCGTAAACCACGTGCAGACGGCGCTGCAAAACGTCAGTGGCGTCACGCAAGCACGTGTCAATCTGGCCGAACGCAGTGCGTTGGTCAGCGGTCATGCTGAACCGGAAGCGTTGATTGCCGCCGTTGAACAAGCGGGCTATGGGGCGGAAATCATTCAGGACGAAGAAGCGCGCCGTGCACGCCAGCAGCAAACCTCTCAACAGGCTATCCGCCGTTTCCAATGGCAGGCCGCGCTGGGCTTACTGCTCGGTGTACCGTTAATGCTGTGGGGCGTGCTGGGCGGCAGCATGAGTCTGACGCCAGAAAGCCAAACGCCGTGGCTCATCATCGGTATTTTGACGCTGGCGGTGATGGTATTGGCTGGCAGTCATTTTTACCGTAACGCCTGGCGTAGCCTGAGAAACGGTGCTGCAACCATGGATACGCTGGTCGCGCTGGGAACGGGGGCGGCGTGGCTTTACTCCATTACCGTTAACCTGTGGCCGGACCTTTTTCCAATGGCCGCGCGCCATCTTTATTATGAAGCCAGCGCGATGATCATCGGTTTAATCAACCTCGGTCATGCACTGGAACAGCGTGCTCGCCAGCGATCTTCTCGTGCGTTGGAGCGGCTGCTGGATTTGACGCCGCCCACCGCTCGCGTCGTGACAGAAGAAGGTGAGAAATCGATTCCGTTGTCCGCTGTGCAGCCCGGCATGACGCTGCGCCTGACAACCGGCGATCGTATTCCTGTCGATGGCGAGATACTGCAAGGTGAAGTCTGGGTGGATGAAGCGATGCTGACCGGGGAGCCGATCCCGCAAGCCAAAACAGCTGGCGATACGGTGCATGCGGGTACGCAGGTTTCCGACGGCAGCGTTCTCTTCCGAGCGGATGCAATTGGTAATCAAACCACGCTGTCGCGCATTATCCGGCTGGTCAGGCAGGCACAAAGCAGCAAACCTGCTATCGGCCAGTTGGCAGATCGCATCTCTGCCGTGTTTGTGCCCGTCGTTGTGGCTATTGCGCTTCTCAGCGGCGCGATCTGGTTCTTCGTTGGGCCGCAGCCGCAGATGGTCTACACGCTCATCATCGTCACGACCGTCCTGATCATTGCCTGCCCCTGCGCACTTGGGCTGGCAACGCCGATGTCGATTATTTCCGGCGTCGGACGTGCTGCGGAGTTTGGCGTGCTGGTGCGAGATGCCGATGCCTTACAGCAGGCCAGCAAGCTGGATGTGCTGGTGTTTGACAAAACCGGTACGCTAACCGAAGGACAGCCGCGCGTTGTGGCGGTTCATACCTTCGGTGACGTAACGGAAACACAGGCACTGGCCTGGGCGGCCTCGCTGGAACAGGGATCGAATCATCCACTGGCAAAAGCGATTCTTGAACGAGCAGAGAATCTGCCGCTCACGCCAACCGAGCAGTTCCGTACGCTGCGCGGTCTCGGCGTCAGCGGCAAGATCGGCGATACCACTCTGCTGCTGGGGAATCCGGCACTACTCAAACAGCATCAGGTCGATATCACCGAAGGTGAAACACTGATCAACGAACAGGCTCAGCGCGGGATCACGCCAGTATTGCTGGCGGCGAATGGCCACATCATCGCGGTGTTATCTATTCACGATCCTCTGCGAGCAGATAGCGTGAGCGCCTTGCAGCGTCTGCACCGGCAGGGCTATCAGCTCGTCATGCTAACAGGGGACAACCCGCTTACGGCGAAGCGCATCGCGAAAGAAGCGGGTATCGACCAGGTGATTGCCGGGGTGATGCCAGACGGAAAAGCCGAAGCCATCAAAAAGCTACAAGCTCAAGGCAAACGCGTGGCGATGATTGGTGATGGCATCAACGATGCGCCCGCGCTGGCGCAGGCCGATGTCGGCATTGCGATGGGCGGCGGCAGCGATATTGCGATTGAAACCGCCGCCATCACGCTGATGCGCCACAGTCTGCACGGCGTCGCCGATGCGCTGGCGCTCTCCAATGCCACGCTGCGCAACATGAAGCAGAACCTGCTGGGCGCATTTATCTATAACTCGCTGGGAATCCCGATTGCCGCGGGCGTACTTTACCCGCTGACCGGTGCGCTACTCAGCCCGGTGGTCGCCGGTGCCGCCATGGCGCTCTCCTCCATCACGGTTGTCAGCAACGCCAACCGCCTGCTGCGTTTTACACCTAAAAGTGAGTAATACAAGTGAGTAATACAAATGCGGCGCGTCTCAACAACGCGCCGCGTTTCCTCTTTCGGAAATTGTCATGGTTTTTATCGACTGTCGTCAGACCTATTTAACCAGACTCACTCCAGTTCATGGCGTGCCGCTTCTGCCAAAAAATGGCTACGATCGCGATAAGTTCCCGGCTGCTCCCGCACGCGATTATCAATACGCTGTATCAACGTATCAGGAAGTGAAATATTCAATCTCTGCGGCTTTCCTTCAAAAGCCGATAGATCGACATCCAGCACAAACCAACTATCGTAGTCCGCGAAATCAGGCATCGCTGCATAGATCAGATACCCAGCATCATTAAGTCGCTTAATGTCCAGACTTCCGCGACTCACCGCTTCATCAATAAGGGCTAAAATCGCTTCCCGCGCCATGCGTGCGATATCTTGCTGGCTGTCAGCCGCGGAGAAACAGCCGTAATCATCAGTACACAATGCCGGAACGATCAGCCCATATGCCGTAGCGTCATCTTTTGGCGTTTCCACACCGACTGAGAAAAACATATTGCCTCCGAAAAGGCGGGGATTAGATCCCCGCCATTTTTTGATGGATTTGACAGTTCCAAGTGGTAAATCCTTTTTGGGATGCGGCACCGGAAACGTTTTTCCGGTAATGGGTGACCACCATATTTGATGGCTTCCGCCGTTATGCCGTTTGCACTCACAACCTGCCGCTGCCAGCTCCTTTATCAGGTCAGTTGATTTCATATATCCTCCTAACCTGATTTTCATTATACACACCAATACACACCCATCAATATTTTACGCGCAGGGAAAATCGATAACGGATGAGCAGCCAAACTCTGAGGCTTCAGTGCCCTTAGGATTGGTACACCTTGTATTGTTCCGCATCTAGCGTTTAGCATAGTTATTCCCACATCAGGAGGCGGAATCAATGGGGCAACTGCTGCGCAGAATCGCAACTTTTCTTGGTTTTATTTCACCGCTGGCTTATGCCTATCCGGCGATAGACGTTCAGCTTGCCAACGAACGACAGCTACATCTGGTCGGCAGTATTCATATGGGGAGTCAGGATATGGCACCGCTGCCCGATACGCTGTTACGACAGCTCCGCCAGGCGACCGCACTCATCGTCGAAGCCGATATCTCCGATGCACACTCCCCCTTCGGCCACAGTGATAACGATCCACCGTTGATGCAACGCCTCAGCCCAGACAGCTACCGCCAGTTGCAAAAAATCTGCGAATCGCTCGCTTTCGATGAAAACAATATCAATACGCTTCCGGCCTGGCAGGCCGCACTGATGCTGCAAGCAAGGCAGGCACAGCTGCTGGGCTTACGCCCCGACTATGGCATCGATTATCAGTTGATTAACGCGGCGAAATCTCACGGTATTCCGGTCATCGAACTAGAAGGGCAACAGACGCAGGTTGAGTTGTTACAGCAACTGCCACAGGGCGGTTTGCTGCTGCTGGAAGATACAATTCAACACTGGCACACCAACGCGCGTCTGCTGCAAACGATGGTCGGCTGGTGGCTAGACAGCAAGCCAGGCCAATATAAGCCGGATATCCCCGCAACATTTAGCAATGAAATGACCGACCTGCTGATGGGCCAGCGTAACCGCCTCTGGCAACGGCAACTTCAGGCGCTGCCGCCCGGAAACTACGTTGTGGCCGTCGGTGCCCTGCATCTGTATGGCGATGAGAATTTACCCACATTGCTCAAAAATGGTCATTCCACCACGCCATAAAAGAACACATTATGACGCGCAACCGCGTCTGCAAGATAAAACCCGCGAAAGGGTTAAGGACAGTGAAATCATGACACCCGCAGTCAATCTGCTCGAAAAGAATAAGATCGCCTTTACGCTGCACAGCTACCACCACGACAGTGACGAAACCAATTTTGGCGAGGAAGCGGCCAGAAAGCTGGGACTGAATAAAGAACAGGTTTATAAAACGCTGCTCGTTGCTCTGAATGGCGATGCGAAAAACCTCGCCGTAGCCGTCACGCCCGTCGCCGGAATGCTGGATCTCAAGAAAGTCGCTCGCGCGCTGTCGGCCAAAAAAGCCGATATGGCCGATCCGGTCATCGCTCAGCGTGTAACCGGTTATCTGGTTGGGGGAATCAGCCCGCTTGGGCAAAAGAAACTCCTGCCGACGGTGATTGATGAACCGGCACGCCAGTTCGATACCATTTTCATTTCCGGCGGTAAACGCGGGTTGGATATTGAGCTATCGGCAGACGATCTGGCGCGGCTACTGCGTGCGACCTTTGCCGATATCGCCAGACATGATTAATATCCGTCGCTGAACGGCCATCACCTGCCGGGTGACGTGTAGCAAAGTGAAGCAGGTAGCAGAGGACTCCACGGCCAGTGTGCCCCCCGCTACCGCTTCATAATCGATTACTGATCGACTTTCGCCCCTTTATCCAGCTGCATCACTGGGCCTTCTTTCACATTCACCGTCAGGCCTTTGGTTTGCAGTTCCGCGTTCCTTATGCGAATCCCTTTATCTGCATCAATGCGCACGTTATCAAAGTGGAAACCACTGAGCGGGGCTTCCGGCACGCCGATAATGTATGCCGCCGCCTTGGTCTTACCGGTCGACTCCAGATTCTCAATCGTCACATTACTGAAATGCGGCGTTTTGTATTGATCAAACGGCTGCTCTGGATCGGTATCCGGTGGGTAAATCTGCTCGCCCATAGTGAAGCCGCCTTCGGCCAGCATCTTGTCTACTTCAGCCTGCACAATAGGCGCGGCTTTATAGTAACCCGCAAAGACCAGCGGGATTTCGACATCCACCATTTTAGTATTACGGTAGGTGATGTTTTTCACTTCACCGCCTTTACCACGCAGGGTTTTAATACGGATTCCGTACATAGAACCTTCGAACTGGTTATTTTCGACCAGCACGTTATTCACACCGCCGGAGGTTTCACTGCCGATGGAGATACCGCGCCCCTGCTTCAGGATGTTATTGGCGATATAAATATTATCGACGACGCCGTTCGGGAAGCGACTATCCGGCTTCTCGGCTTTTATCGCGATATGGTCGTCATTACAGTCGATATAATTGTTGGTAATACGGATGTTCTGGCTGTCGATCGGGTCGATAGCATCCGTGTTTGGCGCATGCCACGGCGACAGAATCCGCGTACCGTTCACATCCACATCATGCGAGTAACGCATCACAACGTGGAAACTTGGGGAGTGCGTGAGCGTGACGCCGTCCACCAACACGTTACTGGAATTTTTGATATAAATCAGGCGTGGACGATCGGTACCACCTTTCTTGCCCGTTGCGCGAATATTGGCACGCCAGCGTTCCCACCAGACGGCGCCCTGCCCATCAATGGTGCCCTGGCCGGTGATAGCCACGTTTTGCGCATCCGCAATACTGATGAAGGGAAGCCAGCCATTTTCCGCTTCAGCGTACTTGGTTTTTTCCGTGGCGCGATACGCCGCTTCTTCGGTCGACGCAACAATGGTCGCATCTTTCGCTAAATCCAGCCTGATATTACTTTTCAGGAACAGCGGATCGACCAGATAGTTACCGCGAGGTACGTGTACCGTTCCCCCGCCGGCCGCAGCACAGTCATCAATCGCTTTCTGGAAAGCCTCGGTATTCAGTGCGATCTGTAAGCGGTGGCCTTCGGCGCCGTATTGCGTTACGTCACAGATTTTATCGGGGAATTTCACTGAGCTGGCCGCTTGTGCAGAGCCCGCTTGAATACCCAATGTGATGCAGGAAGCCATTAACGACAGGGCAAGACCACTACGCATACTTAACCTCACTAAAAAATGAAATATAGTTTTAATAAAATAACACTCTCATTCCATAAAAAAGCGAGGAGCGATCACGTTTTAGATGTATTCGTAATAATTACAATAAGGTATGAATTTTTCTGTGCAATTGCCCTATTCACATTTTGCCGATGGGCATAGCCTGAATACCGTTCTGTCGGGTAGTGAGCAACGTAAGCGGAATAAGGAATGGTGCTGGCCAGAGCGACCAGCACAGATAAGATGAATGATCTTATGCCGTCAGGCGAGCGAAAGCGTCACGAATGTCCTGTTCAGGTAAATCCACACCAATAAACACCAGCACGCTCTTTCTTTCTTCACCAGGCTGCCATTCTCTGTCCCAGTCAGCGCTATACAAGCGCTGAACGCCCTGAAACAGCAAACGGCGATCGTCACCGTTAATCGCCAGAATGCCTTTATAACGCAGCAGGTTATCGGAGAATTGCAGTAGCAGGTTTTCCATCACATCGGAAACAGACTGAAGCTCAACCGCCTTATCGAGATACACAACAATGGAGTGCACGTTATTCTGCGCGGGGGCAACAAAGCGGAATACGGGCGTTTTCACGTCCAGTTTGTCACTGAGCACATTATCGCCGAGAACAAAGCCGTCGATGTTAAACAGCACGCTCAGATCGATATCGCCGTGTACTACGGGATAGATCGGTGCACGCGCATTAATGCGCTGAAGACGCGGTAGCAGCGTGTCGTCCTCAGTTGCTACGTCGGTTTTAGTTAGCAGTATGCGGTCGGCATAGCCAATCTGCGACTGCGCGATAGTGAACTGATCGAGCTGCTGTTGCGCATGTACCGCATCCACCAGCGTGATGATGCCATCCAGCACAAAGCGTTCGCAGATAACGTCATGCGAGAAGAAGGTCTGTGCTACCGGCCCAGGATCAGCCATACCCGTGCATTCAATGATGACGTGATCGAAATCCAGCGTACCGTTATCAACGCCGTCGATCAGATCGAGCAGCGCATCGGCCAGTTCATTGGACTGTGTGCAGCAGATGCAACCGTTGCTCAGGGTCGTAATTTGGCTCGCGCGTTCACCGATTAACGTATTATCAATCGGTACTTCGCCGAATTCGTTTTCAATCACGGCGATTTTATAGCCGTGGTCTGCATTCAGAATATGTCGTAATAAGGTGGTTTTTCCCGCGCCGAGAAACCCGGTCAGGATGGTGACATACACAGGGGTAGCCACATCAGAGGATAAAGGTTGAGTCATAACAGGTTCCAAATCGTTAACAGCAGCGCATCCCGCCTTTGCCATCTCCGCCGTAACGCGCCTGCTGGCGTTCGCGGAAAAATTCTTCATACGTCATCACAGGTTTATCCGGGTGGTTGGTCTGCATATGCTGCACGTAGGTGTCATAGTCTGGCATACCGACCAGCATACGCGCCGCCTGGCCCAAATATTTTCCTGCTTTTCCCAGATTGCCAAACATCATTACCTCCAGACCATCGCCTGCGATAGCGGCTAGATAAAAAATACCCTGTATAACGTTATACATTATACAGGGTATCTGTACCCGTCATCTTTCACATTCAGCCTTGCTAGCTGTCTCGCAAAATCTGACGGGGCGAGTGACTTAGTGGCCGGAAGAGACTTTCACGCCGCCTTCAGGAACCGGCACATACGGCGTTTCCTGATCGGTACGTTCAGCTACTTTACGTGCGGCCAGAGCCTCTTTGATACCATACGCAATAATGCTGTACACCACGATCAGGAACAGAATGCTCAGACCGGCGTTGGTATAGTTGTTGGTCACGATATGGTTCATGTTCGCAATCTGCTGCGCGCTCAGGTCAGCACCGCCTTGCGCAATTTTGCCTTTGAACATGTTCGCCATATAGAAGAAACCTTCCAACTGCGGGTTGTCACTGAACAATTTCAGACCAAGAGCCCAGGTCGTACAGATCAGTAGCCAAATCGCCGGAAGCAGCGTGACCCAGATGTACTGTGTCCGTTTCATCTTAATCAGAATCACCGTACCCAGAATCAGCGCGACGGCAGCCAGCATCTGGTTAGAGATACCGAACAACGGCCACAGGCTCTTCACGCCGCCCAGCGGATCGACCACGCCTTGATACAGCAGGTAACCCCACAGACCAACGCAGCCCGCCGTACCGATCATACCGGCAATCAGAGAGTCGGTTTTCTTCAGGAACGGAACGAAGTTACCCAACAGATCCTGCAACATGAAGCGGCCAGCACGTGTGCCCGCATCCAGCGCAGTCAGAATGAACAGCGCTTCAAACAGAATACCGAAGTGATACCAGAAGCCCATGTCGGCACCAGGAATGATCTGGTGGAACACGTGTGCGATCCCCACAGCCAGCGTTGGTGCGCCACCAGCACGGTTCAGAACAGAAGGTTCACCGATATCTTTCGCCGTTTGCAGAATCTGTTCAGGAGAAATCACGAAGCCCCAGGAGCTGACTGTCGCCGCGGCATGAGCGGAGACATCCTGCAACTGTGCCAGAATCATCGGCGCATCCGCCGTGCCCAGTCGGTGCAGATCCGGCATCGTAATGCCCAGCGCCGCTGGCGGGGTGTTCATCGCGAAGTACAGGCCAGGTTCGATAATAGATGCCGCAACCAGCGCCATCACCGCCACGAACGATTCCATCAGCATCGCGCCATAGCCGATGAAACGCGCATCGGTTTCATTAGCCAGCAGTTTCGGTGTCGTACCAGACGCAATCAGCGCATGGAAGCCAGATACGGCACCACAGGCGATAGTAATAAACAGGAACGGGAACAGCGTACCTTTCCAGACCGGGCCAGTGCCATCCACAAACTGCGTTACCGCTGGCATTTTCAGATCCGGGTTCAGGATCACGATACCAATCGCCAGACCGACGATGACACCGATTTTCAGGAAGGTTGCCAGATAGTCACGCGGAGCCAGAATCAACCATACCGGCAGCAGCGCAGACACGAAAGCATAGCCAATCAGCGTATAGGTAATCGTCGTATCTTTGAAGGTCAGCGCCGGGCCCCAGTACGGGTCATGTGCAACCACGCCGCCGAACCAGATCGCCAAGACCAGCAGCACGATACCCATCACCGAGACTTCACCAACTTTACCCGGACGGATAAAGCGCATGTAAATGCCCATAAACAGCGCGATCGGCACCGTAGAACACACGGTAAAGACGCCCCACGGGCTTTCTGCCAGTGCTTTCACTACAATCAACGCCAGTACGGCAAGAATAATGATCATGATCAGGAAGCAGCCGAATAGCGCAATCGTACCCGGTACAGGACCCAGCTCTTTCTTAACGATTTCGCCTAGCGATGCGCCATTACGACGGGTTGAAATAAACAGCACCATGAAATCCTGTACTGCACCCGCCAGCACGACGCCGGCCAGCAGCCATAAGGTGCCCGGCAAGTAACCGACCTGAGCGGCCAATACCGGCCCGACCAACGGACCTGCACCGGCGATAGCGGCAAAGTGGTGCCCGAACAGCACGTTACGGTTCGTTGGCACATAGTTAAGGCCGTCGTTATTCACAACGGCAGGGGTTGCTCTGGTTGGGTCCAACTGCATGACTTTTTGTGCGATATACAGGCTGTAGTATCGATAGGCCACGAGGTAAACGGCGACAGAAGCAACAATAATCCATAATGCACTGACATGCTCACCGCGACGTAGTGCGACTACGCCGAGGCAGGCAGCCCCGATGATTCCAAGAATCATCCAGGGGATGTGTTTAAGAATGGAACTGCTCTTCATAAGACATCCTTCAATTAAAAATTACGATCGTTTGATTTTGTTAGCTGTGGAAAAAGAAACCCTGGTAAGACGTTGCGCGATAACGTGTCATCGCGTGTTTCGGATAAAGGGACATCGTGGCGGTACATTACGCCATCGCGTACGCGCGTGGGGCGGGTATTTGGGTAGGCGGCAGAATAGCGAGTTAAGCGGTGAGAATGACGCGGTAAGTGGCAGGGGATAAATGGGGCGCTATAAAAGAAAAGGCCGCGAACGTCGCGGCCAGTTGCACGTTGCATGTGGTGAACGATTACGGAACTTGATACGCCAGTTTGTAATTACCTGCTGTTACGGTGCGGAATGTCACGCTGTCGGTGCGCCAGCGGATTTCCACTTCTGCGGGAGACTGCACTTTCCAACTCGACGCATCGTTAACGTTCAGTACCAAGCGGTCAATGGTCGCGACATCTGCCGCCGGATCGGTAATATCAAGTGCGAACGCAAAGGCAAGCGAGTCCGGCACACCGTTGTTGGCGGAGAACAGTTGCGTCCACTGGGCTGCCGTAATAGCGCCGAGTTCGGCTGGTGTCATACCGTCGGCGATCAGTTTCGTTGCCCCCGCCGTATCGGCTGATAACGCCCCCACATCAACCCACGCCCCGTTCCGCCACACATGCCAGTTCACCAGATCCCGCGTCACAGCGACGCGCACTTTGCCGTTACCAGTTTGCGTTGCGGTTAATGTTGCGGCATTGATTTTTGACCATACTCCAGCAGAGAGCAGAGAGCGCTGAATTGATATCTGGGATTGTGGCGTGTAACGAACGTCAATGCGTATCCCTTCCCCTGAATATATACTCCCAGATGGATATTGTTGGATATTCCCTGATGTTGTAAAACCATCACGAATAAAATCACTGGCGCTGGCTGGAACCGGAACATTAGACAAAATGCCATTTTTCACGGTAAACCATTGTTCACCAGCTTTCAGTAACACCTTTGAGCCCGTGAACAGCGATAATTCTTTAATGCAAACAAAATTATCACTGCCATTTGATTCCGTGAGCAATAATCGATACGACACGTATCGCCCTGGGGCAGATACTGTAAATTGGCGGACAGCGCCCGATGTGTTATTTGCATCATTTGATACAGTATGTAAAGTGCTCCAATCGTTATCGTTATTGCTACCCTGTAATTGCCACGATCTGGGATTTGCCAGCCCAGCATATACACGGTTTGTGATTGCATATTCAGTAATAAATTGATGACTAGGAAATTTTAAACACAACCACTGTGGATTGCTGTCGGTAGGCCTCTGATTTGAGGCCCAACAATCACGCACGTTATTTAGGCTGGAGTCATTTCTATCAAATGCAATATATGCAGGATACGATGGCGAATATATTGAAGATGCCGATGCAATATAACCACGATCTGAATCAGAAGTCATTGCTGGTACAATTGAACCATTTGGTATACTAACTGAGACAGCATGATTGCCTATTTTAATCTCTGATGAATAAAACTCACCGTCTTTAACAAGTTCAACGCTTCCGCCAGTATCTGGATGCATCGCACCATCAAACATAACCGCACTCGTCGCGTTATAACCAGACTCACTCGATGCATTAAAGTCATCAACCACATAAGTCTGATTCGCCGCCCCCGCTTCTTCTTTCAGCGCATACGCCGCGAGGTTAAATGTATTTTGTGGGCTAATGCTGAACGCGTGATTCTGCCCCGCCGTTGCGCCCTGACGATCGGCAACGATATAGCCAGAGCCACTACTGCCCGAACCACCGCCCGTAGCACTGATTACCGTTTTCTCATTCACCGGGTTATAACTCAGCGTTACACCTGCCCCGGCCTCCAGCGAGGAATGAATAAGCTGCTTCGTTTTTTGCGTGTAGTCGGTAATTTCCGCTGTGGTATGAGTATGCCCGATGGCCGCAATGCCCATTTGCGCTGGCGTAGGTGAAATATCACCACTGCCCAGCAGCGATTGACCAAAGACAGTGCGGATAGTGGTGCCAGAGATTAATGCATCCTGCTTTTCATTCCAGGTCGTTTTTTCATCCGGCGAGGCAAATTTTCTGGTGGCGGTTTCGGTGATCTGATCGGCCGTATAGTCACCATCTTGAGCGGTTACGACACCGGTACGCCCAAATACAGAGGAAACCCCGGACACTCCAGGTTGCGGCTCGCACTGATCATCCGTATCCACATGGCAGCAGGTGTGAGGATTGATCTGAATTGGGGGATTAACAGCACATGTTGTTTTTCCTGTGCTGCCACAGACGTTGATTTCAATATTTACGTTTTTCATAGTACCGACTACTCCGTTAGTGAGGGTGCATCAGGAGTATCGCGTATTTGGCAGGTCTGTTATTTTAAAGCACCTTACTAAACATAAGATTATTTAATCAATAAAATCAGCAAATTAGATTCAATTCATTCTTGTAATGCGCAGCTTATATGCAGCACAGCCTTTAAAGACTCAAACAGAAAAAATGGCGGTTTCAGTCATCAGCAAAGAGACAAAAACCGCCATCACTATTAGTTACTTATAAACAATTTGTTACTTATAAACAATCTCACCTTTCGGTGCGTAGGCTTCTGCGTCCAGTGGTGAATGCTTCTCGATATACTGCTTCAGCACTTCAGCGTCGACAAAACCGGTGTTCACATAGCCCGGCAGATTATCAAGACGCGGGTAGCCATCGCCGCCCATCGCATTAAAGTTCAGCGTTGCCATGCGGTAAACTTTATCTGCCTGCAACGGCTCACCTTTGATTTTCACGTTCTGTACACCCTGCCCGTCCGCCGTCAAACTGACGTTGAGGAATTGCGCATAGGCACCGGAATCCACCTTTTTATTGGCTGCGACGGCCAGATATTTCTCGACATCGCTGCCTTTCATATCCACATAAACCAGCGTGTTGGCAAACGGCTGAACCTTAAGGACATCTTTATAAGTGATCTCACCGGATTCAATCGAGTCACGCACGCCACCGCCGCTCATGACGGCAAAATCCGCACCTGCGCGCTCAAGCTGTGCCGACAGCAGCACGTGCGCCAGATTGGTCTGACGGAAACGCACCTGATTACGATCGCCTTCGAGTTTGCCTTTCACACTGCCGATCTTGATGCCCAACTGCGCCTGCCCTTTTCCTGGAACGGCGTCAGCACTTTCATGACCTCAGGATCCTGCGTGATTTCATGCGTATAGAAAACACGTTCGGTTTTGCCGTCCTTTTCTACCTTTTTCTTCAGGTTGATGGGTATCAGTTGGTAATGCTCAAGCTTCAATTCACCATTGCGGAAGGTAAAATCAGCCCGACCAACATATTTCCCCCATTCATGCGCCTGCACAATCCAGGTACCGTTTTGACGATCGGGTGAACAAGGTGTGCCTGGCACATAATCCACCTGCTTTTTATTTTCCTGCGCCATACAGACAGGATCCTGCGAATGCCCCCCGACGATCATGTCCAAATATCCCGCTGGCAGGCTACGTGCCATTTCTACATCGCCCGGCGCGTTGGAACCATGATTACCGTCGTCATAGTGCCCCATGTGCGTCGCAGCAATAATCACATCTGGCTTTTCGCTCTTACGCAATTGTTCAACAACCTGCTTCGATTCCGTCGAAGGATTACGGAATTCGATATCGGTAAAATACTCAGGATTGCCTAATTTGGCCGTATCGTCCGTTGTCAGGCCGATAACCGCGATTTTCACACCTTGCTTGTCGAACAGCGCATAAGGCTTAAATAAGCGCTGATTGGTGCTTTTCTGATAGATATTGGCCGATAACAGTGGGAATTTTGCCCATTTCTCCTGCTGACGCAGGACAGACAGCGGATTATCAAATTCGTGGTTGCCAAGCGCCATCGCATCATAGCCAACCATGTTCATACCACGAAAATCTGGCTCCGCATCCTGCAAATCGGACTCAGGCACGCCAGTATTAATATCACCGCCGGAAAGCAGCAATACGCTGCCACCTTTACTCGCCACTTCCTGTCGAATCTGATCGACCAGCGTTTTTTGCGCCGCCAGCCCATATTCGCCGTGGTCGTTATGCCAGAAGTGGCCGTGGTGGTCATTCGTATGCAAAATGGTGATGGCGTATGTTTTATCTTTCTCCCAAGCCATTGACATAACAGGCGTTAGCGCCAGCGATACCGCCATCGCACATCCCAGAGCTTTTATTGAAAAGCGCATGATAAATCTCCGTTTATTTTAAAGACGCAGTGGAACCACTGAGAAATTCAGCACACAAATTACCACAGCAAGATGAACAATGCGCGAAGCACATCGGCACCGTCCGTCAGCAATGTGCGATAGCCGACAAAATCAGCTGAGGTATAGTCGCTATAATGATCGCTCGCTGACCCAACGCTGTCGTCGTGCCGTCACGAACTCTTGCTAATATGGATGCTTCACCAGAATAACCCGGCATCATACCGTTAATCCTCTGTTTTCCGACGTTTTACACCAGTGGATAAAATTATTCCGCTGAATACACAGAAAAGCAGTAAGGCATTAGCGTCAAGAACATCACGCTATCAGAATAATTACGCATGTTTATCAATGCTTATCGCGAGAAACCATCCTGAAATCTGTGTTACACTACCTTTAGCTTGAGAAACTGATATTTTTCATAAAATACCACTTTTACCCAAGCAACATTTCGCTATATGCAATAGAATTTGTGTATACCCAGAATAATTGGCGTTGCAGCCAGACAGCAAACGAACGGATCCAATACGCTTTTCGGTACATCTATAAGAGTGATAAGGGTACGTAAGCGCCGCTAACCACGCTGTAGCTTCAAGGCAAGAAGGGTAAATCCGCTCAATTACGTTTCACCTATGGCACAAGGAGTTGGGATGCATGCTGCAACACCGCTAATTTCTACTATCGCTGGAGGGCTGGTTCTTGCCTTCCTCCTTGGCATTCTGGCAAACCGCCTGCGAATCTCTCCCCTTGTTGGTTACCTTGCCGCAGGCGTACTTGTCGGTCCTTTTACCCCTGGCTTTGTCGCCGATACGTCACTGGCCTCCGAGCTGGCTGAACTTGGCGTCATCCTGCTGATGTTTGGCGTCGGCCTGCACTTCTCGCTGAAAGACCTCATGGCGGTAAAGTCCATCGCCATTCCCGGCGCAATAGCCCAGATTGCCGTGGCGACGCTGCTTGGAATGGGATTATCCTCCATACTGGGTTGGAGCCTGGCGAGCGGCCTGGTTTTCGGCCTCTGTCTGTCCACCGCCAGTACCGTGGTGCTGCTACGCGCGCTTGAAGAGCGACAGCTGATTGATAGCCAGCGCGGTCAAATCGCCATCGGCTGGTTGATTGTGGAAGATCTGGCGATGGTACTGACGCTGGTTCTGCTGCCAGCCTTCGGCGACATGATCGGCGCTGAACATGCTGACACCAGCAAACTGCTAGCCGATTTGGCCTGGACCATCGGTAAAGTTATCGCGTTTATTACCCTGATGATTGTCGTTGGTCGCCGTCTGGTGCCGTGGGTGTTGGCAAAAAGTGCCAGTACCGGCTCACGCGAGCTTTTCACGCTAGCGGTGTTAGCAATGGCACTCGGCATCGCCTTCGGCGCAGTGAAACTGTTTGATGTCTCCTTTGCACTGGGTGCATTCTTCGCCGGCGTGGTATTGAACGAATCAGAACTCAGCCAGCGTGCGGCGCACGATACGCTGCCACTGCGCGATGCTTTCGCCGTCCTGTTCTTCGTTTCTGTCGGTATGCTGTTTGATCCAATGATCCTGCTGAACGACCCCATTTCTGTGCTGATCACACTGGCTATTATCGTGTTCGGTAAGTCAGCCGCCGCTTTCGTGCTGGTTCGGCTCTTTGGCCACTCAAAACGGACGGCATTAACGATTTCCGCCAGTCTGGCGCAGATCGGTGAGTTTGCCTTTATTTTGGCCGGGCTCGGCATTGTGTTGGGGCTGCTGTCCGAAGAGGGGCGGAATCTGGTGCTGGCCGGCGCTATTCTCTCCATCATGATAAACCCACTGCTGTTTACGCTGCTTGAACGCTATCTGGCGAAGCATGAAACCATCGAAGAGCAGATCGTGGAAGAAGCGATTGAGGAAGAGAAACAGATTCCTGTCGATATGTGCAACCATGCGCTGCTGGTCGGCTATGGTCGCGTAGGGAGCCTGATTGGTGCCAAACTGCATCAGGCAGGGATTCCCATCGTGGTCATTGAGAATTCCCGTACCCGCGTTGATGCCTTGCGTGAACAGGGGATTAAAGCGGTGTTGGGTAACGCGACCAAACCTGAAATCATGGACATTGCGCGTCTGGACTGTGCCCGCTGGTTACTGTTGACGATTCCGAACGGCTATGAAGCCGGGGAAATCGTCGCGGCAGCCCGTGAGAAGCGCGCCGACCTGGAGATTATCGCCCGCGCGCATTATGACGATGAAGTCAGCTACATTATGGAGCACGGTGCCAACGAGGTGGTCATGGGCGAGCGGGAAATAGCCAACAGCATGATCACACTGCTGAAGCTGGATGAACTCCCTCCGGCACCTCAGGCGTGTCCTATTTAAACGGTGACATGCTGAATACGAAAATGGCGGGCAAATAAGCCCTAATGCCGATCGTTTAAGAGTCGAGATACCGGGGGCTACCACGGTGCGAGGTATCCCTGCGGGAACCTCATCACCGTGTTTCCCCCTAAATCCACGCTTAAGTGAACAGTATTAGGGAAATAAGCCCGCCATTTTTTACGTTATGCGCCATGCCTTCAAACACTGACGCCTTCAAACGCCACCAGACAAAGGCAACCTCATCCCTACTCTGCTTTACTCACTAACTGTTCCAGCAGATCAATATGCAGCGGGTCGTCATTGAGCGCTGGGATATAGTGGAAAGCCTCGCCACCTGCATGCAGGAAAATTTCGCGGTTCTGTTCCTGAATCTCTTCCAACGTTTCCAGACAGTCAGCCGCAAAACCGGGGCACATAATCTGAATATGTTTAACGCCCTGCGCGGGAAGCCCCTGCATGGTTTCATCCGTGTACGGCGTCAGCCAGGGTTCACGGCCAAAGCGTGACTGGAAGGTCATCATCACTTTCTCTTTCGGCAGCCCCAGCGCAGCAATCAGAGCCTCCGTAGTCGCCCGACAGCGCTGTGGATAGTCATCCCCTTCATTGGCATACCGCACGGGGATACCGTGATAAGAGATCACTAACCTGTCTGGTTCACCGTGTTCAGCAAAAGACTGCTCGACACGATGCTTTAGCGCTGCAATATAAGCAGGATGCTCGGCGTAATCACGGATAAAGCGAATTGCAGGCAGTTGGCGATTATCACGCAGTTGTGTCGCTAGCCCATCCCACACCGCTGCGGTTGTTGAGCAGGAATATTGCGGATACATCGGCAAGACCACCAGTTGCGTCACGCCCTGCGCCAGTAATTTATCCAGCGCCGAACGCAGGCTAGGCGAACCATAGCTCATCCCCAGCTCAACAGGCGTTTCCGGCATTCGTGCAGCCAGTGCCTGCTGCTGTCGACGGCTAATCACCAACAGCGGCGATCCCCCTTCCATCCAGACCGACTGATAGAGCTTCGCCACTCGCGGCGAGCGTATTGGCAGGATGATACCACGTAGCAACGGCCACCATAGCAAACGTGGCGTATCCACCACACGGCGGTCACTCAGAAACTCAGCCAGATAACGCTTCACCGCCTGCGGCGTCGGGGCATCGGGCGTTCCTAAGTTAACCATTAGCACGCCGTATTTCTCTTGTTTCATCGCCGTCTTCCTTTTATGGAGAAGCAGGCCTTCTTTCAGCCCGCCAGTGCGTAATATCAAGTGTCTATACCCTAAATAATTCGAGTTGCATGCAGGCGGCAACCGCACGAATCCCCAGGAGCTTACACAAGTAAGTGACTGGGGTGAGCAAGGGAAGCCAACGAACATGCAGCTTGAAGTATGACGGGTATATTGTAGCGAAAAAAAGCTAAACAAATACGGGTAGATAGCAGGGATAACGCCGATGCTATCAATAGAGGAAAATAAGCAAACGAGGATTTCAGAACGAAAAAATGCCAGACCGTCGTCTGGCATTTCTGTGACAAGGTGGGACTCGCAGCGAAAAATTAGCCCAGAATGGTTTCCAGTTCTGCGCGAACTTCTTCCACTTTACGCGTGCCTTCTACTTTGAAATAGCGCGTGTTGCCCGCATCCGCTTCTTTCTGATAGTAAGAAACCAGTGGTGCCGTCTGCTGATGATATTCAACCAGACGCTTACGCACGGTATCTTCGTGGTCGTCTTTACGAATCGTCAGTTCTTCGCCTGTCACATCATCTTTGCCTTCAACTTTAGGCGGATTGAATTTTACATGATAGACACGACCAGACGCCGCATGGACGCGACGACCAACGATACGATCGATAATCAGTTCGTCAGGAACGGCAAATTCGATAACGTAATCGACATTGATGCCTGCTTCTTTCATGGCATCAGCTTGCGGAATGGTGCGTGGGAAGCCATCCAGCAGAAAACCGTTACGGCAATCGTCCTGGGCGATGCGCTCTTTAACCAGAGCAATGACCAGTTCATCAGTGACCAGTTTACCCGCGTCCATGATTTCTTTAGCCTGCTTGCCCAATTCAGTACCGGCTTTTACCGCTGCACGCAGCATGTCACCCGTGGAAATCTGCGGAATACCGTATTTTTCCATGATGAATTGAGCCTGAGTACCTTTGCCTGCGCCCGGAGCGCCCAGCAGAATAATACGCATCGCGTAAATCCCCTTGCTATGTAATATTTATAAAATAAATTTGAAAAACGCTAAACCATACCATTCCAGACGCTTATGCTCAAGGAACGGGCACGCTTCAGCAACGCGCAGGCAGACGAAAAAAGTGTCAACGTAAAGCAGAAATAGCCCGATTGCTGCAAAGCCGTCATGTCCATTGCACCCAACTGTCGGCATTCCTTACTGCTGTAACGACAAATATCATGACAACAACGGCACCAAAAAGTGAAAATGCAGGGCAGTGCAATCTGCATAACGCATTCATTGTAGCAGCTCAGCCTGGATTTGGCTGACCGCGACATAATGTGAGTCCAGCAGGCCATTGCCACGCTGCTCGCTGACCGTCAGATGTTTTTTTTAATCATCATACTTTTCTGTCCTGTATCATATTCTCCCTCAGATTTGCCCACCATAATCCCTACTCTAGGAACTCCTGCGTACGGCTTCGTGAGGAGTAATACAAGTAAAGCAGTCTGGGACACGATTCATGAATATAGGCAAACTGGCACTGCTTATGTGTGCCTTATCCTTCACTTTAGCCACCCCACTTTTCGCAGAACAACACATTGCTGAAGGCCAGACATTAAAAATGGCAATCGGGCCAGAACCTTCCGAAGGTTTTGACCCAATGCTTGGCTGGAGCCATGGTAGTTATCTTCTTCTGCATGCGCCGTTGTTAAAACAAAATGTCGATATGAGTTGGGGAAACCTACTCACCGAAAAAGTTGAAACTAGCGCAGAGGGTAGAATCTGGACACTGACATTAAAACCCGATCTCAAGTTCTCTGATGGTTCACCGTTGACTGCCAAAGATGTTGTTTTTACTTATAACAAAGCAGCAAAAAGCGGCGGAAAAATCGACATGGGCAACTTTAGCCATGCACGTCAGGTTGGTGTACGTCAAATTGAAATCACGTTGAGTCATCCCCAAAGCACATTCATTAATGTGCTTGGCTCTTTAGGTATTGTTCCCGAGAAACTTTATGATGAGAAAACGTTCGCCCACAAGCCTATTGGCGCAGGGCCTTACCGTCTTGTCAGTTTTCAACCAGGACAACAGTTGATTGTTGAAGCTAACCCTTGGTATGCCGGTAAAAAGAATGATTTTAGCCGGCTCATCTTTGTATTCCTTGATGAAGATAATGCTTACTCCGCCGCAAGAAGTGGTCAGTTGGGGCTGGTACGTATTGCTCCGTCAATGGCAGTCGTACCCCAACAAGATAATCTTAAACTCTGGGTTCGCGACAGTGTTGAGAATAGAGGCATTGTTTTCCCAATGGTTCCCGCAGGTAAAAACGATGCCAATGGCTTCCCTGTTGGGAACGATGTAACGGCAGATGTGGCGATCAGGCGAGCCATTAACTACGCCATTAATCGCAAACAATTGGCAGAACTGGTCATGGAAGGTCATGCCATACCAGCATACAGTGCTGTTCAGGGACTCCCCTGGCAGAGTCCTGACGTCGTTTTCAAAGATGGCGATGTAGAAAAATCACGCAAAATCCTTGATGATGCGGGCTGGCAAGTCGGTAAAGATGGGATTCGTACCAAAGAGGGCAAAGAGGCGCGCTTGACCTTATGGTATGCAAGTGGTGACAGCACCAGAAAAGATCTGGCAGAAGCCGTTCGGGCGATGCTGCACCCCGTAGGTATCGCTATCTCTCTGCAATCGGGCAGTTGGGAAACCGTAGAGCGGCATATGCACGCCAACCCTACGTTGTTCGGTTGGGGAAGTCTGGACCCAATGTAACTCTTCCATCATTACAGTGCTCAGACTGCCGGTTTGGAATACTATAATCCGGGTTATTACAGTAATCCGCTTGTTGAACAACATCTTAAACAGGCCATTGATGCGCCTGACTGGCAAAAAGCACTGCCATTCTGGCGACAAGTTGAATGGGATGGAAAACAGGGAGCGGGCGTTCAGGGTGACGCCGCCTGGGCGTGGTTAATTAATATTCAACACACCTACCTTGCTAACCCGTGTATTGACCTAGGTAAAGGGGCCGCTGAGATTCACGGCAGTTGGTCACTTCTGAATAATCTGGATGACTGGACCTGCCATTAATGAAATGTGTTTCAGTCATATGTTCAGGCTGATGATACTGTTGGTGCTGGTTGCTGCCAGCACCTTCATTCTGCTCAGTTTTTCGCCTATTGATCCTATACGCGCCTATATTGGTAATGACCTGCTGCATGTCCCCCCCCGAACAATATGCGCGCATTGCTGCACGCTGGGGACTCGACCAGCCACTTTGGGAACGTTTTTGTCGTTGGTTTTTACAACTCATACAAGGCGATCTTGGCTATTCAATGCTCTTTAATGCCCCTGTCGCCAGTGTTATTCGCGAGCGGTTCGCAACATCATTTGCTCTTCTTGCTGGGGCCTGGCTCATATCGGGAGTGCTGGGTATTGCTCTCGGCTTTTTAGCTGGGCGCTATCTCAATCGCTGGCCAGACAAGATGATTTGTCGGCTTAGCTATCTGCTTTCCTCCCCCCTACCTTCTGGATTGGCATGTTGCTGCTGTCATTATTCGCCGTGCAATGGCCGATTGCCCCCGTTTGTTGTGCATGGGAACCCGGTAATAATGCTGATATAGCAACCTTTTCAGAACGGTTGCGCCATCTGGCTCTTCCCGTGTGCGCACTAAGTTTACTGGGATTAGGGCAAATCACTCTCCACACGCGTGAAAAAATTGCCACTATTATGGACAGCGAGTTTATTCGTTTTGCACGTTCTCAAGGCGATAAAGGATGGTCACTGTTGCGCCATCAGATCCTTCGGCATGCAATTACACCCGCGCTCTGTCTTCAGTTTGCCTCGCTTGGAGGGTTGTTGGGCGGCGCTTTTCTGGCAGAAAAAGTATTTGCCTATCCAGGCCTAGGTCAGGCAACCATAGATGCGGGCTTGCGTGGTGATCTGCCCTTACTCATGGGAATAGTCTTGTTTAGCACCTTATTGGTGTTTATTGGCAACTCTCTGTCAGCCTGGCTGGTGAAAGTGTTAAATCGTGCATTGGAGCGTCCACATGCTCTATAACCCAGCCCCCGCTTTCATTCGCCTCTTGATCTCTTCGTTAGGCTTATTATTCATTGCGATTTATGGCTTCACGAGTCTGGATACGCCTTTAGCGGTTAATCTTCTGGCCCGACATCTGCCACCTGACTCGCTGTATTGGTTCGGGACGGATAATCTGGGGCGCGATTTGTGGACACGCTGCTTTCAGGGAGCGTTGACCAGCTTGCAAATTGGTATTGGTGCAGCATTATACAGCGTTTTGTATAAATCGGGAGAGTTGAGCGATTGCTATGCTTCGTGCCCTCAATCCGCGTACCCGTTTTTTAATTGCAGATGAAATAACGGCGCAACTCGATCCTTCGATCCAACGTAATATCTGGGCGCATCTTCTCGAAATATGCCCAAGCCGCCCACTGGGAATGCTGGTCATTAGCCACCAATATGCGTTGCTAAAACAAGTTTGCGCTAAAGAACTGCCAATGACTCAGAAATGATGTTAAACCAAGAACGAGCGTAAAGACGGCAGGCAGAGTTGCTCGCGTTCAGCGACGGAAAAGGGAAGACATCAGGAAGAAAATGCGTAGAACGGAAAGACCCCGGTTAACACCGGGGTCTGGAGAGGATGACTATCAGGCACTTAGCAGCTGATTCATACGACGAATGAACAGGTTCGGATCGTCCAGCGTACCACGCTCAGCCAGCAGAGCCTGATCCAGCAGCAGTTCGACCCATTCGCCAAACTCCGCTTCATCAGAAACATCGGCCGCGCGTTTAATTAACGCGTGATCCGGATTCAGTTCAAAAATGTACTTCACTTCTGGTGCTTGCTGGCCGGCTGCGGCGAACAGTTTCGCCATCTGCGTGCTCATCTCATCCGCATCCGTCACGACAATCGCTGGCGTATCGGTCAAACGGTAAGTGAAACGCACGTCTTTAACGCGCTCGCCCAGCAGGGTTTTTACACGCTCAACAAACGGCTCCAGCGCTTTTTGCGCTTCTTTCTGTTCCTCGTTTTCTTCGTCAGCCAGTTTATCCAGCGCCTCATCGGCCTTGCTGACTGACTGGAAGGATTTACCGTCGAACTCAGTCAGGTAGCTCATCATCCATTCGTCAATACGATCGGACAACAGCAGAACCTCGATACCTTTCTTACGGAACAGCTCCAGATGTGGGCTGCTCTTCGCCGCCGCATAGCTGTCTGCCGTGATGTAGTAGATCTTGTCCTGACCTTCCACCATCCGACTAACGTAATCTTCCAGCGACACCGTCTGCGCGGAGCTGTCAGATTGCGTGGTCGCAAAACGCAGCAATTTCGCAATCGCTTCACGGTTGCTGCCGTCTTCTGCCGGGCCTTCCTTCAGTACCAGACCGAACTGCTGCCAGAACGTCTGGTATTTTTCCGCGTCGTCTTTCGCCAGTTTATCCAGCATTTGCAACACGCGTTTGGTCAGCGCATTACGCAGGTTTTGCGTCACGCGACTGTCTTGTAAAATCTCACGGGAAACGTTCAATGGCAGATCGTTAGAATCAATCAGGCCGCGAACAAAACGCAGGTAGTTCGGCATGAACTGTTCGGCGTCATCCATAATAAAGACGCGCTGAACATACAATTTCAGGCCGTGTTTATGATCGCGGTTCCACATATCCCACGGTGCACGGGCAGGGATGTAAAGCAGGCTAGTGTATTCCTGCTTACCTTCCACACGGTTGTGGCTCCAGCTCAGCGGATCGGTAAAATCATGGGAGATGTGCTTATAAAATTCGTTGTATTCATCATCGCTGACTTCAGATTTACTGCGCGTCCACAGAGCCTGCGCCTTGTTAATTTTTTCCCAGCTAACGGTGGACTCACCGCCTTCTTCTTCGCTTTCCGTCCGGGATTCAATTTCTACCGGCAGCGCGATATGGTCAGAATATTTGCTGATGACGGAACGCACACGCCAGTCATCCAGAAATTCGTCTTCGCCTTCACGCAGATGCAGAGTGATTTCCGTTCCACGGTCGTCTTTGGTGATGTCAGCAATGGTGTAATCGCCTTCCCCGGCAGATTCCCAGTACACGCCCTGATCGGCATTCGCGCCCGCAGCACGCGTACGCACGGTCACCTTATCTGCCACGATGAAGGCAGAGTAGAAGCCCACACCGAACTGGCCAATCAGTTGACTATCTTTAACCTGATCGGAACCCATCGATTCAAGAAAAGCCTTGGTGCCGGATTTCGCAATCGTACCGAGATTATCAATGACTTCGTCACGGCTCATGCCGATACCGTTGTCAGAAATCGTCAGCGTACGTTTTTCTTTATCCGTAGACACCCGCACGCGCAGGTCGCCATCGCCCGCATACAGTTCCGGTGCAGACAGCGCACGGAAACGTAATTTGTCTGCCGCATCGGAGGCATTGGAAATCAATTCACGCAGAAAAATTTCTTTGTTGGAATAAAGCGAATGGATCATCAAATGCAGGAGTTGCTTAACTTCGGACTGGAACCCGCGAGTTTCTTGGCCTTTCATACTCATTGTTGCTTACCTCAATCCTAATATTATTCAGGCTGATTAAACTGACGATAAGTAGCAAATGGGGATAAACCAGGTTGATTTCAAGGGGTAAATTTCAGTGAAAAAAGAAAACGGTGCGATAAGAATGAAAAGCAAAACTGCGGCTGCCAGATAATGGCGCTGGCAGCCGACAGATTAAAACCGGAAAGGCTGGCGCCCCGCGAGTGAATGGGACAGCGTGGTGCCGTCGACCATTTCCAGCTCGCCGCCAACGGGAACACCGTGAGCAATACGGCTGGCCATCACACCGTGTTGTGCGCACAGTTCAGCGATATAGTTCGCCGTCGCGTCGCCTTCAACCGTCGGGTTGGTTGCCAGAATCACTTCGCTGATCGACTCCACCTGCAAGCGCTCTTCCAACCGCCCCAAACCGATATCGTCCGGGCCAATGCCATCAAGCGGCGACAAGTGTCCCATCAGTACAAAGTAACGGCCGGCAAACTGCCCTGTCTGTTCGATAGCCTGAATATCAGCCGGGCTTTCCACCACGCAAATCTGGCCGTTTTGCTGGCGACGCGAATTCGAGCAAATCGCACACACATCCTGCTCGGTGAATGTCCGACAATCGCTACAGTGGCCGATTTCGGACATCGCCCGCGTCAACGCCTGCGCCAGGCGCATACCGCCGCTGCGGTTACGTTGCAGCAGTTGAAACGCCATGCGCTGTGCCGATTTGGGTCCAACGCCCGGCAGGCAGCGCAGCGCTTCCATCAATGATTCAAGAAGCGGACTGGTCTGCATCAGAACGGCATCTTGAAGCCCGGCGGCAGTTGCATACCGCTGGAAACAGACGCCATTTTCTCTTTCTGCGTTTCCGCGATGCGGCGGGCAGCATCATTGAATGCCGCAGCAATCAGATCTTCCAGCATTTCTTTGTCATCTTCCATCAGGCTGGGATCGATTTCTACGCGGCGGCAGTTATGCGCACCGTTGATCGTAATTTTCACCAGACCCGCGCCCGATTCGCCCGTGACTTCCAGATTCGCAATTTCTTCCTGCATCTGCTGCATTTTTTCCTGCATCTGCTGGGCTTGCTTCATCAGGTTACCAATTCCACCTTTACCAAACATAGTTTTCTCTCTATCACGTCGGGCTGCGCACTCGCAGCGGTTAAACAGGGCGGATACTTTCTTCGTCCAGTTCCGCATCAAAGAAACGCCGCAGCGTTTGAATCGTTGTATCGGCCAGAATAGACTGACGCGCCTGCGTCAGTTTCTCTTCGTATATAGCCTGACGCCACTCCAGCGGCGTCCGCACCGCTGGGTTGTCGTCTTCCGTAATCAGTAATTCTACAGGGTGCCCGTAGTGGGCCGTCAATGCGTCGGCCAGCGTCTTTTGGGCCGCCGGCGAATTCAGGTGCCGCTGGGATGAACGCAAGTGCAGATGAACCTTACCGGCCTCTTCACTCTCTTTAAACGCATTGAGCGCCAGCTGTTGTACCAGCTTTGGCAGCGTCAGGCGATGGATTTCCGCCGCCCAGGCATCCCGCTCCAGTGACTCTTCCGCCAGCCGAGCTGCCAGCTCCGGCGTCTTTTCGTGCTCTAATGCCGAACGCAGCGCTTTTGGCGTCGCCACGTCGACCTTTTCTTCATCGACTTTGTTTTGCGCCCGCCAACGATAGGCTTCCGGTTTTTTAGGTTCGGAAGGCGAGGTTTTCGCGTTTTGCCGTTGAATGCTGCGCTCAGTCACCGAAGCTAACCGCTCCAGCGCTGAGGTTGCCGGCCGCGTATTGTCAGACGCTGCCGGTTCAGCCTTTTTTGGTGGCGTACTCCCCTGTTTTCGCAGCAGTTGACTGCGCGCCTGTAACAGTTGGGAAGTCGCATCAGGCAGTTCACTCTCATCATCCGGCTGCTGAGAAGCCGATGAAGCAGAAGGTTCCCCTAACGGTGGCGCATACGCGGATGCATCCATCGGTGGTTCGGGAGAATAAGTGGGTGCCTGTACGTCAGCCAGAGGTTCATTGTTCTGCGGCGCTGGCGTACGAACCCTCGCCGATGCGGCGGCAACAAGCTGCGGCGGCACGGCGGGTTGAGTCACAGGAGCTCGCGCAGCCTGAGCAGGCGCAGCACTCACTGGCGCGACAGGTTCGGCGATAATCTGACTAGGGTGAAACGCCAGCGCTCTCAGTAACGTCATTTCAACGCCCATGCGACGATCTGGCGCAAAAGGCAGCTCTTTGCGGCCAATTAACATCGTCTGGTAATACAACTGCACGTCCGCAGGCGGCAGCGCACGCGCCAAATCCCGCATGCGGGCTTCAACGGCAGCGTAATCATCACCCAATGCCGCAGGCAGCAACTGAACCATCGCAATGCGGTGTAATAACGTCTGGGTTTCTACCAGCAGCGATTCCCAGTCCACACCCCGAGCCGCGACCTGATCTAACAGCGACATGACCTGTGCACCATCGCCTTTCGCCAACGCCTCAATAAGTGCCAGCGGTTGCTCATCGTCCAGCGTGCCCAGCATTTGGCTGACGGAAGCGGTCGTGACCTGCCCCTGCCCCATAGCAATAGCCTGATCGGTCAGGCTCAACGCATCGCGCAAGCTCCCATCGGCGGCACGCGCCAGAAGCTGTAACGCACGAGGTTCGCTGATGAGATTCTCTGCCTGTAATACCTGTTCCAGATGTGCGCGAATCTGTTCGACATCCAGCGCTTTGAGGTGAAATTGTAGGCAGCGTGACAGAATGGTCACAGGCAATTTCTGCGGATCGGTGGTCGCCAGCAAGAACTTAACGTGCGGAGGGGGTTCTTCCAGCGTTTTCAACAGCGCATTAAAACTGTGACGCGATAGCATGTGTACTTCGTCAATCAAGTACACCTTGAACCGCCCACGTGCGGGGGCATATTGCACGTTATCCAGCAGATCGCGCGTATCTTCTACTTTAGTACGAGACGCAGCATCAATTTCGATCAAATCGACAAAACGGCCCTGTTCGATTTCGCGGCAGTTATCACATTGACCACACGGCGTTGCCGTCACGCCCTGTTCGCAATTCAGCCCTTTCGCCAGCAAACGGGCAATCGACGTCTTCCCGACGCCACGGGTGCCAGAAAACAAATAAGCGTGATGGATTCTGCCTAGGGAAAGGCCGTTAGCCAACGCGGTCAGGACATGTTCCTGACCGACAACTTGGGTAAAGGTTTGGGACGCCACTTACGGGCAAGAACCTGATAGCTCATCAATACCGCAACAGTCGAGTTATTGAGGCAATCATGCTAACACAGCCACGCCGCTATCGGCGAGACTGTTATGATTAATGTCCGGGGAAGTCAACCAGGCTATAGCAGGTGACGCCCATCTCGGTCAGGCGTTGCTCGCCCCCCAGATCGAACAAATTAATGATAAATGCAGCATCGTTGACCGTGCCGCCCAGACGACGAATCAGTTTCACCGTCGCTTCGAGCGTACCGCCCGTTGCCAGCAGATCGTCAATCACCAGCACATTATCGCCAGCAGAGATCGCATCGGCATGAATTTCCAGCGTATCTGAGCCGTACTCCAGTTCATAACTTTCGCTGATGGTCGGACGTGGCAGCTTGCCCGGTTTACGCACGGGAACAAAACCCACACCCAGCGCCAAAGCAACCGGGGCGCCAAACAGAAAACCACGCGCTTCCGTGCCGACAACCTTCGTCACACCGCTATTGCGGTAACGGTTCGCCACCATTTCAATACTGGCTGCGTAGGCCACAGGATCTTCCAGCAGGCTGGTGACATCACGGAACAGTATGCCCGGCTTCGGGTAGTCGGGGATGCTTTTGATACTGTTTTTAATTAATTCTGCCTGCTGCTGCACTGTTACGGTCATAATAGTTGTGCCTGATAAAACGTTCTGAACATACAAATGCCGGTCACCACAAGGCTTCCATCATCACTGTGATGAAGAGGCATTATGACAAAGAGGAAATGGCGACCCGCGCACGAAAACGCTCAAATCTAGTCAAAGTGACGGACAAATGCAACTATCCGCACTCTGGGTGCGTATTTTTTATATTTCCATCACAGAGGTCGCCGCCCACGCTATCTTTTCGGATTCGCGCCCTGTGTTTCTTGTTCTGGATCAATCACGGGCAAACGAAGCATAAAGGTCAACAAAATAGCCAAAATGACCAATAGCAAAATCCTGACCCAAACCAGCTTGACCAGCCAAAGCGAAAGCGCGAACGTTAACAGAATCATGGTAACCGCCTTCCATTTTGCTCCCGGCGGCAGTGCCCGATGCTGCTGCCAATGGCGCAAATAGCTGCCAAACCACGAACGGTACAGTAGCCAGTCGTGGAAACGCGGGGACGAACGGGCAAAACACCAGGCAGCCAGTAACAAGAAAGGTGTGGTCGGCAATAAAGGCAACACAACACCCAACGTTGCCAGCACAACGGAAACCCACCCTAATATAATCAGCAACGCGCGATACATATTCACCTTTATACGTTGTTCACTACCAATATGTTTTGTCTACGCAGTATGCTTTGTCTGCGACAGTGTCTATCACACTTTATCACCACCTTGTCTGATGAATTAGTTAAGATATCCTCATACGGTGTATTAAGGCGATGCAGGCTAACAATTATCAATACACCACGCACCGACGCGCTGAATCATCAGCCTTACCGTAAGGGAAACCGTGAACACGCACCGATTGCTGCAGGCGCTTGAACAACAAATTACTACGCTGGCGAAAGAACTCGAACCGCTGGCGGATAAGGCCGTGCCGCAATCGCGCTTTGATCGCCAACTTTTTAGCAGCTATGGCACCCGACTACGGGATTATCGCGCCGAAGTTGAACAAAATTTGCAGGCAATAAAACAGTTGGTCGCAGAGCAACGCACCGAACGTGTGGCATTTCTGGCAGAAAAGCTGGTCAGCCAGATAGCCGCACTCCAGCGTGAACTGGCAACGCAGTCATTACGCAGGCAGGAGCAGTATGCGACCCCGCCGGCGGAAGATGTGTATCACAAGCTGGCAGAACATCAGGATTATGAACGCCGTTTGCTCTCCATGATTCAGGATAGAGAAAGCCTGCTCGTCACGCAGACGCTTTTCAGCGAGCAACAGCGGTTACAAAAAGAGCTGGCGGCGCTGGAAGGACGACTATCGCGCTGCCGTCAGGCACTGTCTCGACTGGAGCGCCAGATCGAACGTCGGGAGCAAGGGCTATAGCACAGCGCCTTGACCGAGGAAAAAAGAGGAACTGGTTCATGTCACTTGAAAACGCCCCACCCGAAATCAAACTGGCGGTCGATTTGATCATGTTGCTGGAAGAAAACCAGATCGAGCCCCGTATCGCTCTGGCTGCTCTGGATATTGTCCGTAACGATTTTGAGAAAAAGCGCTCACAAGAAGAAAGCGACGCAGCCCCGCGATCAAAGGGACATTGAATGATAAAAGGCGTTAGCGCCGTCCAGCGACGGCTTATTCAGCGGGTTTGCGTAGCGCCGGGCTAAAATGCAGCATATCGATAAAGGCATCCACCAGCGCTGGGGCTTCCTGATCGAGATCGAAACTTTCCGGCATAAATAACCAGTTTTCCATCACACCGGAAAAGTAGGCACGCAGCGCAATCGCTGCACGGCGGGGATGAATGTCCGTCGGCAACATGCTCATACGAATGCACTGAATCAGATTTTCTTCAATATCGACGTAGCAGGAAAGGTAGAGTTCCTTGCGTGCATTATACGATTGCAACATTTCACCGACAAACTCACATTTGTGAAAAGCAATCTCCATAATGGAACGCCAGTGCGTATCGCTAACGGTTAAACGCAGCATATAAATCAATAATTCACGCATCACACGGAGTGGATTATCAGGGAATTTTGTCTGATACTCTATTTCAAACTCACTGATTTTCGATTCTGCCAGCGCCCAGATCTCATCAAATATTTCAGCTTTATTTTTAAAATGCCAATAAATAGCACCCCGGGTCACGCCGGCAGCAGTCGCAATGTCAGACAATGAAGTTGCAGACACACCATGCTCAGAGAACACTCTTAACGCAGTATCCAGTATCTGTTGTCGGGTTTCCTGAGCCTGTTTTTTAGTTTTTCGTGCCATGATAGTTTGGTTTTTCGTGCCATATCGCTGTATTTGAAGGAAAGTGAGATTTACATACATTCAAGTATGTATGTAACATAGCACGAACATAAGACTATAGCAGCAATGGGTTTTTGGGCTTGTGATCCATTGGTCAATTTCAAATCGGACACTTGAGGTTTATCTATGAACAAAAACAGAGGGCTAACGCCTCTGGCGGCAGTTCTGATGCTTTCTGGCGGCTTAATGCTCGCAGGATGTGATGGCGGCAATAATCAGCAAGGCGGCGCACAGCAGCAGATGCCTGAAGTGGGTATTGTCACGTTAAAAACGGAAGCACTGAATGTCATGACCGAGCTGCCGGGCCGTACAAGTGCTTACCGCATTGCTGAGGTTCGTCCACAGGTTGGTGGGATTATCCTCAAACGCAACTTCGTTGAAGGGTCGGACGTTAAAGCGGGCGCATCGCTGTACCAAATCGATCCTGCGACCTATCAGGCAAACTACAACAGCGCCAAAGGGTCACTCGCTCAGGCTCAGGCTCAGGCGGAAATTGCCCGTCTGACCGTTAACCGTTATAAGCCACTGCTGGGCACCAACTACGTCAGCAAGCAGGATTATGACCAGGCCGTCGCCACTTCTCGTCAGGCTGATGCTGCCGTTCAAGCGGCCAAAGCAGCAGTGGACACCGCACAAATCAATCTGGCTTACACCAAAGTCAATTCGCCTATCGAAGGGCGCGTGGGTAAATCCACGGTGACAGAAGGTGCATTAGTGGCTACCGGGCAAGCGACGGCATTAACGACCGTGCAGCAGCTTGATCCGATCTATGTTGACGTCACGCAGTCCAGCAATGATTTCCTGCAACTGAAAAGAGAACTGGAAAACGGTACGCTGAAACAAAGTGCAGGCAAAGCCAATGTCCGCCTGCTGTTGGAAAACGGTACGGAATATACCGAGGCAGGTACATTGGAATTCTCTGATGTCACGGTAGATGAAACCACTGGCTCCATCACGCTGCGTGCTATTTTCCCTAACCCACAGCACAACCTGCTTCCCGGTATGTTTGTACGCGCCCGTCTCGATTCCGGCGTTAACCCAACAGCCTTATTAGTCCCTCAGCAAGGCATCACCCGCGATCCACGTGGTCAGGCTACCGCTATGGTAGTTGGGGAAGGCGATAAAGTGGAACCCCGTACGCTTACAACCAGTAAAGCTATTGGTGACAAATGGTTGGTTACCGAAGGCCTGAAAGCGGGCGATCGCGTTATTGTTACGGGTCTGCAGAAAATCATACCTGGTGCGCAGGTGAAGGCTAAAGAAGTCGCCCAAGAAAATCAGCAGGCGCAACAAGCACCAGCAGAACCCGCGAAGTCTTAAGACGTTCTAACAGGAGCCGGTATAATTCATGGCTAAGTTTTTTATAGATCGACCCATTTTTGCATGGGTACTCGCCATCATGGTGATGCTGACGGGGTTGCTGGCAATTGTTAAATTACCGGTTGCCCAGTATCCAACGATCGCGCCCCCCGCGATTGACGTAATAGCAACTTATCCAGGGGCCGATGCATCAACGCTGCAAGATTCCGTTACGCAGGTTATCGAACAGAATATGAACGGCATCGATAACCTGATGTATATGTCATCAAACAGTGACTCTTCTGGTTCGGTTCAGATTACGCTGACGTTTGAGGCAGGCACGGATCCGGACATCGCTCAGGTTCAGGTGCAGAATAAGCTGCAACTGGCTATGCCACTGCTACCGCAGGAAGTACAGCAGCAAGGGGTTAACGTTCAGAAATCCAGTAGCAGTTTCCTCATGGTTGCCGCCTTCATCAGTGAAGACGGCAAAATGTCACAGGAAGATATCGCTGACTACGTAGCAGCTAACGTTAAAGACCCTATCAGCCGGACATCCGGTGTCGGTGACGCGCAGTTATTTGGCTCCCAGTACGCCATGCGTATCTGGCTGGATCCGAACAAGCTTAATAACTATCAATTAACGGCTGGCGATGTCACCACGGCAATTCGGGTTCAAAACAACCAGATCGCTGCAGGACAATTGGGCGGCGCCCCACCGGTTCCCGGACAGCAATTAAATGCTTCCATCATTGCGCAAACCCGTCTGAATTCAGCAGAGGAATTTTCTAAAATACTGCTGAAAGTTAACGCAGATGGCTCTCAGGTTCGTCTTAAAGACGTTGCACGCGTTGAGCTGGGTGCAGAAGGTTACGACGTTATCGCTCGTTTTAACGGTAAACCTGCTGCCGGTATCGGTATCAAATTGGCAACAGGTGCGAACGCCCTAGATACGGCAACAGCAGTCAAAAATGCACTGACCAAGGCCGAAGAATTCTTCCCTGCTGGCCTAAAAGTCGTTTACCCGTACGATACAACGCCCTTCGTTAAGATCTCGATCAACGAAGTAGTGAAAACGCTGGTGGAAGCCATCGTACTGGTATTCCTGGTCATGTACCTGTTCTTGCAGAACTTCCGTGCCACGCTGATCCCAACCATTGCGGTGCCGGTCGTGTTGCTGGGGACGTTTGCAATCCTCTCCGCGTTTGGTTATTCCATTAACACCTTGACGATGTTCGCGATGGTGCTCGCCATCGGGCTTCTGGTGGATGACGCCATCGTTGTGGTGGAAAACGTGGAACGTGTCATGGCGGAAGAAGGTCTGCCGCCTAAAGAAGCCACCAAACGTTCCATGGAGCAAATCCAGGGCGCGTTAGTCGGTATCGCGCTGGTGCTGTCCGCGGTCTTCGTCCCAATGGCCTTTACCGGTGGTTCCACAGGGGCAATCTACCGCCAGTTCTCCATCACAATCGTTTCTGCGATGGTGCTGTCGGTGCTGGTCGCGTTGGTTCTGACGCCAGCCCTTTGCGCAACCCTGTTGAAACCGATTGCCAAAGGCGATCACGGCGAGAAAAAAGGCTTCTTCGGCTGGTTCAACCGACTGTTTGAGAAAAGCACGCATCATTACACCGATAGCGTGGCCAATATTCTGCGCAGCACCGGGCGTTATCTGGTCATCTATCTGCTGATTGTGGTCGGGCTGGCATTCCTGTTCTTGCGTTTGCCAACGTCGTTCCTGCCAGATGAAGACCAGGGCGTTCTCCTGAACATCGTTCAATTGCCTTCAGGAGCAACGCAGGAAAATACCCAGAAGATCATGGACCGAATGACGAACTACTATCTCGATAATGAGAAAAATAACGTCAAATCTGTATTTACGATCTCAGGTTTCGGGTTCTCTGGCCGCGGGCAGAATGTCGGACTGGCTTTCACCAGCCTGAATGACTGGAGTGAACGAAGCGGCACAGAGAATAAAGTTCAGGCGATTGCAGCAAGAGCGAACGCAGCCTTTAGTGAGTATAAAGAAGCCATGGTGTTCGCAGTCAACCTTCCTGCGATTATCGAACTGGGGACAGCCACTGGTTTTGACTTCCAGTTGATTGACCAGGCTAACCTTGGCCATGCAAAACTGACGGAAGCGCGTAACCAACTGTTGGGCATGGCTGCACAACACCCTGATACGCTGGTGCAGGTTCGTCCTAACGGGATGGAAGATACCCCGCAGTTCCGTCTCGATATCGATCAGGAAAAAGCACAGGCGCTCGGCGTATCACTGTCGGATATCAGTTCAACATTGGCAACTGCGCTGGGTGGTTCTTATGTAAATGACTTTACCGATCGAGGTCGTGTGAAGAAAGTTTACGTTCAGGCCGATGCACCTTTCCGTATGCTGCCAGATGACATTAAAAACTGGTACATCCGCGGTAGCAATGGACAAATGGTGCCATTCTCTGCATTCACGCAGAGCCACTGGGAATACGGTTCACCGCGTCTGGAACGTTATAATGGCCAGCCATCCATGCAGATACAAGGTGAAGCGGCTCCAGGTAAGAGTACCGGCGAAGCCATGGCATTGATGGAAAATTTCGTTACCCAATTACCACAAGGTATCGGTTACGAATGGACGGGTATGTCCTATCAGGAGCGGTTATCCGGTAACCAGGCACCTGCAATCTATGCCATTTCATTGATTGTCGTGTTCCTGTGTCTGGCAGCGCTTTATGAGAGCTGGTCAATACCGTTCTCCGTCATGCTGGTTGTTCCATTGGGGATCATCGGCGCATTGATTGCGGCAAATATGACAGGTCTTGAAAACGACGTTTACTTTAAGGTGGGCCTGTTGACAACCATAGGGCTATCCGCGAAGAACGCCATATTGATCGTCGAATTTGCTAAAGATCTGATGGAAAAAGAAGGGAAAGGACTGATAGAAGCAACGCTGGATGCCGTTCGTATGCGTTTGCGCCCAATCTTGATGACATCCCTTGCCTTTATCCTCGGGGTAATGCCGCTGGTAATCAGTAGCGGTGCGGGGTCCGGTGCACAGAACGCCGTTGGTACTGGCGTAATGGGCGGGATGATTACCGCAACCGTGCTGGCTATCTTCTTCGTTCCAGTGTTCTTTGTGGTTGTCCGCCGTCGCTTCGGCAAGAAAGTAGACGACACAGCAGCGCACTAAAACTGCCCCCATATCTACTCTAAAAGGCCGCCTCGCGGCCTTTTTTCTTTCCCCAACCCTCTTCCCTTTTCATGTCGACTAACTCGTGCCAAACCGCGCTGTTTAGCTCTTTATCCGTGTTTATCGTGGCTTAGAGGGATGCAACAGCCCCAAACCAACATAATGGTTGATCCTGATGCCAAAAAAGCGCAACATAATACATATGTTATAACATAACAAATGAGGTAAGTATGAAAGCAGGTATTCATCCTGACTATCGCACGGTGGTATTTCATGATACCAGCGCAGATGTCTATTACAGGACGGGATCAACGATTAAAACCGATCGAACCATTGAACTGGAGGGGGTCAGCTACCCTTACGTCGCCATTGACGTTTCTTCGGCATCGCATCCCTATTACACCGGGAAGCAAAAAGAATATTCCAAAGAAGGCAGCACGGCGCGCTTCCAGCAGCGCTTTGGGAACTTCTTCAAGTAATCAGAGAGGGTTATTAAATGCAGGTGCTTAGTTCGCTGCGTTCAGCAAAAAATCGTCACAAAGACTGTATTGTGGTTCGCCGTCGTGGGCGAGTTTACGTTATATGCAAATCCAATCCGCGCTTTAAGGCTGTGCAAGGCGGAAAAAAAAGGAAAAAAGGTTAATCTTTCTCGACCCCATCCCGATACAGTCTATGTTATGACGTTAACAAGACTGTACGGGATGCACGCATGAAAAAACTTCTGAAACAATAAGATAACCTTCACCAACATACCTTATCCACTGACTAGTCTCTTCGCATTCCTTCTGCCATTTCTCATATTTTCAGATAGAAATAATTAAATCATCAGCAGCCAAGTTTATTCTATGCTCATTGTTACAACAAAAAATATGAGGATTAATCAAAATAAATAGCGGTGAAAACCTTACCTATTATCCGCGAATTTTACGAACGCTTTTGCTATAGTCATATATAGAATGACGTAAGCGTAACCAACATGGTATAGCTATACTTAAGGTTAAGTCATGATAGGTTGGTATTTACGACAACCCTATTTCGCGACATAGTAGAGAGTAGGAGGTACAAACATCTTTGTTGTCTCATTCATTGCTGAACAAATCACAATGGCTCAATGCTCTGTTTGTCACAACAGGAATACGAAACAGCGTTAACGTTTTATCTTGCAAGTTTCATCAGTCTACCTGTTTACCAGGTGTTAACCGCAGTAACACTGAATAACGGCTTAACGGAGGGATTGATATGGATGAGTACACACCAAAACATTATGATATTGCCCAACTCAGATTCTTATGTGAGAATCTGTGTGACGAAAGCATAGCAACGTTAGGCGATAGCAGTCACGGCTGGGTCAATGATCCAACATCTGCGATCAATATCCAATTAAATGAACTTATTGAGCATATCGCTACGTTTATTCTCACATTTAAAATAAAATACCCTAACGAAAGTGAGCTTTCAGAGCAGGTTGAAAAGTATTTGGATGATACTTACGTCTTGTTTAGCAACTATGGTATTAATGATGCTGAACTGCGGCGTTGGCAGAAGTCCAAAGCAAAATTATTCGGAATGTTCTCAGGGGAGAACGTCTGTACGCCTGCTAAAACTTAAGCAATAATTTATTTATATTTTTTAACCACCAGGTACTGTTTGCATAGGCCATTATGAAAAAAATCGACTATTTGATGCGTTTGCGTAAATGCACAACCATTGACACCCTCGAACGCGTTATTGAAAAAAACAAGTATGAACTTTCCAATGATGAACTGGAGATGTTCTTTTCCGCAGCCGATCATCGTCTGGCAGAACTGACGATGAACAAACTCTATGACAAAGTGCCGACTGCGGTATGGCGATACGTCCGTTAATTCCAACGAAACGTATACAAAAACTGACATTAAATACACTGTGCCGATAATATTATCGGCCTTTGTTTTTATTATCTTTTTAACGTATTAATTGAGTAAGACTTGTAACAAATTGTATTTTTAATATTAAGTAAAAATGAATTTTACTTCATACCACAACGCTTATTTACCCACCGTTTATCATTTATAACAACCGCATTGATAACATCACTAATAGTATATCCAGTGATGGAAACAGAGAATGTAATAATTGGCGCAATTATTACTCACCAGGTAAAGATGCACGGCATCCTTCAGAAGAAACAAAGATCGGCAAAACGGAAAGTGACGGAGCCATACTTATACGCTCCAGAGAGCGGACTTATGGCCGAAAATTGGCATATGACAAAAGCATGGGTTATGAACAGAAGATGAAACCTAACTGGCGATAACACGGCAAGATAAGGGCAGAAATGGTGGAGGCCCTGCCAGCTACATCCCGGCACACACGTCTCCTGCTGCGGCTGCTTCCTTCCGGACCTGACCGAATCCACAGGTTAGTGTTGCGGGAGAACCGACAGGGCCTCCATTGACGACTTTATAACCGCTAGCACATGATAACGACAGCGTGTCACAAAGCGGTGGGCATTATCGGTGATAGGATAGGCAATTGCAAGCTAGCGCAAACTAACCGTTGTTTTCTTACCCACCCTACTATGCCACTATGGCAGTCAATCGGTTTCGAAACAGCAGGAACATCCGCTGATGTCAGAAGAAAATGATAATTTCCGCCAGCGCGTTTTTCAAATCGTCGCGGCGATTCCTTATGGAAAAATAGCGACCTATGGCGACATTGCCCAGCTTGCCGATTCACCCAGAGCATCAAGGCAAGTCGGAGGAGTATTAAAACGCCTGCCGAAAGACAGCAAACTCCCCTGGCATCGGGTAATCAATCGTAAAGGTGAAATATCACTAGTCGGTGGCGACTATGTGCGCCAGAAATCAGCGCTGCAGGCGGAAGGGATTATTTTCAATCGTCAGGGAAAGATCGATCTTGCGAAATACCGCTGGCAATACGCGCCATAACGGCGCGTATGCAGCCTATGTTACCAGGTAGTCTGAGGTGCCACAGATGGCGCAGCAGGCTGCCCTTGAAGCATATGAGGGCTCTGATTCGCCGGGTTGGATAGCATTGATCCCTGATTCTGAGCCGGTAAAGGAACCGAGGCGACAGGCACCAGCACCAAATCGGCGTTATTTACGCCGTTGCTAATAACCGGCAAGACGTTCTCCGTCACCATCACGATGCGGTTATCGATTGCAATTGCTGCACTGAGTAAAATACGTGCGTTGGGCTGAATATCAGCCGGATTGTACGGTAGATCGAATTGGAAAGGTGCTTGCTTTCCTTCTGTGCGCATCACGCGCTGAGTAATGACTTTTGAAGGCGCATCTGCCAGCGATGCATCAGACACCGTAACGGTTAACACTGCGTTGTGAGGGAGTGCAATACGCTGACGAATATTCACCGTGCCGGTTACTGCCGGCATCGCAACAGCCGGGCGCTGTGAAGAAGCACTGGTGACAGGTGCGCCAGTTTGAGGAGAAACGCCATAATCACTCCTCTGTGCACATGCAGCCAGAGTCATCGATAACGTGATACCGCCTAAGATATGCCATAATTTCATTCGGTCAGTCTCCTTTATTATTGTCGGACTACCGGTATCAAAAACCGGCACTCATAAAGAGTATGATTCACCCAACACAATAATGATGGTGCAAAATTCTGATATTTTCATAAAAACCGCATATTTATTGCAGAAAGAAAGCCACAAATAGACATTTACACCTTATAAAACAAACAGATGCTTAGCTATTCTCATCCATTGGGGCCGATACCATGAGTCAACCACTACAACACCTTCTCGACCTCCTGCATTTAGAGAAGCTCGAAGAAGGGCTATTTCGCGGACAAAGCGATGATTTGGGGCTGCGCCAGGTCTTTGGCGGGCAAGTCGTAGGCCAGGCCATGTCAGCCGCCAAACAAACCGTTCCCGTCGAGCGCAACATTCACTCTTTCCACAGCTACTTTTTGCTGCCCGGCGACAGCCAGAAACCGATTATTTATGACGTTGAAAACCTGCGAGATGGCAACAGTTTCAGCGCCAGACGCGTCAGTGCCATCCAGAATGGTCGCCCTATCTTTTATATGACGGCCTCATTTCAAAGTCATGAAGAAGGGTTTGAGCACCAGAATGTGATGCCTGAGGTTCCACCGCCAGAAGCGCTGAAATCCGAGCAGGAAATCGCGCAGGATATGCAGCACCTCCTGCCGCCCCGCTTTCGCGATAAATTTATTCAGGCCAGCCCAATTGAGATGCGCCCGGTTAAATTCCATAACCCCTTAAAAGGCGAAGTGGATGAACCAGTACGACACGTTTGGTGCCGGGCCAGCGGCCCACTGCCGGATGACAAGCGTATTCACCAATACCTGCTTGGCTATACGTCTGACTGCAACTTCCTACTCACGGCTTTACAACCTCATGGCGTTGGCTTTTTGGAGCCGGGTATGCAGGTCGCCACGATTGATCACTCAATGTGGTTCCACCGCGATTTCCGGTTGGATGACTGGCTGCTCTACACCGTAGAAAGTACATCCGCATCCGGTGCTCGTGGCTTCGTACGTGGGCAGTTCTATACCCGAGAAGGCGTGCTGGTTGCATCCAGCGTACAGGAAGGGGTGATGCGCCGCCGCCAAGCGTAAGGATTGTGACAGCCTCATAACGTAAAACGGGCGTGGAGTTTCCTCCACGCCCGTTTGTTGCATTTGAACAAGCTCAATTATTGGTTGTAAGCGCTCTCGCCATGGCTGTTGACGTCCAGACCTTCGCGCTCTTGATCTTCCGGTACACGCAGGCCGACAATCATATCCGCCACTTTGAAGGCCACGAATGCCACCACGCCAGACCATACCAGAGCAACAATTACGCTAAATAACTGTACCCAAACCTGATGCGCCATCGTCACACCTTCTGCATAACCAGTACCACCCAGTGAAGCTGAAGTGAATACGCCAGTCAGGATACAGCCAACGATACCGCACACGCCGTGAACACCGAATACATCACAGGGGTCATCCACGCGCAGCCATCTTTTCAGTACCGTTACGCCCCACAGACCTGCGACACCGCCAGCCAGACCAATGATCAATGCACCACCGACGCCCACCGTACCCGCAGCTGGTGTGATTGCGACCAGACCCGCGATACAACCGGAACATGCACCCAGCAGAGAAGGCTTACCGCGCACCATCCACTCACCACCAACCCACGCCAGAATCGCAGCAGCAGTAGCGACAACCGTGTTCAGGAAAGCCAGAGCAGCAATACCGTTTGCGGCACCCGCAGAACCCGCGTTAAAGCCAAACCAGCCGATATACAGAATCGCTGTACCGATAAACACCATCGGCAGGTTATGTGGTTTGAAGGCTTCTTTGCCAAAACCAGCGCGTTTGCCCAGCAGGTAAGCACCAACCAACCCAGCAACCGCGGCGTTAATGTGAACCACCGTACCACCCGCGAAGTCCAACGCGCCATCCAATGCCAGATAACCACCGCCCCACACCATGTGCGTCATCGGCAGGTAGGAGAACGTCAGCCACAGCGCAACGAAAATCAGTACAGCAGAGAAACGGATACGTTCAGCAATCGCCCCAACAATCAGCGCAACGGTGATGCAGGCAAAGGAAGCCTGATACGCCACGTGTACAAATTGATAGTAGGTGCCGCTAATCGATTCAATCCCGATGCCTTTCAGCATAAACGTACTGAAGCCACCGAAGAAGGCATTACCTTCGCTGAAAGCCAGGCTATATCCATAAACCACCCACAGGATACAAACCATCGCGAATGTTACGCTCACCTGCGTCATCATGGACAGAACGTTTTTGGAACGAATCAGGCCGCCGTAAAACAGTGCGATGCCCGGTATAGTCATAAAAAGTACCAGCGCGGTACAAATCATAATAAAAGCGTTATCCGCTTTATCAATCGTCGGTGTTGCAGCCATTGCCCAGGACGGGAGTAATGCCGCCACACCGAGACCTAATGAAGAGAGTAATTTTTTCATTTTCATCCATCCCTATTTACGTATCTACGCTAGGTGTTGTTAAAGTGCGGCTTCGTCAGTTTCACCCGTACGAATACGGATAACTCTTTGCAACTCGGCGACAAAAATTTTGCCATCACCAATTTTTCCGGTGTACGCCGCTTTGCTGATAACATCGATCACTTCATCCAATTGGTCGTCTGCAATCGCGATATCAATTTTTACTTTGGGTAAAAAGTTAACGCTATATTCTGCACCACGGTAGAGTTCCGCGTGCCCCTTCTGACGACCAAATCCTTTCACCTCAGTGACGGTGAGCCCCTGGATGCCGACAGAAGATAACGCTTCACGAACATCTTCCAGCTTGAATGGTTTTATCACCACAGTAACCAGTTTCATTTGTCTTCCCCCTAGCCATTACGTTCAGGCTTTCGCCCGTCACTTGTTCGATTACACGCTCTATGAAGTAGGTCTACGTCATGACTAAAGCAAAGGGTGTGCCATAAATGATTTATCTGGCATAAATCAGGAAAGAGAACGCGTTTAAAGATGAGAAAGGACAAAAAGCAAACATAACGAGGAAGAAGGACTGGAAGAATTGGGCAAGAATTGCACCATTTTGGTGCGAAAAGAGTATTTTCAGTGCAGCGTGGGTCAAAACCGGAATCACGATGCTTAATGATGGTGCGAAGCCATGAGCAGACTGTCAGTCTGCACCACTCAAAGCGGTGCAGACCATCGTATGACCTATAATCGAGTCAGGCAATGCAAGGCTCGGTGCTGGTGGCAGCAAGATCCTCTCCGGCCAGTTGCAATTGATACATCTGATAATAGCGCCCCTGCTGTTGCAGCAGTTGCTCATGCGTTCCCCGCTCAACGGTTTGCCCATGATGAAGCACCATGATCGTGTCGGCCTCAACGATGGTAGAGAGCCGATGCGCGATGATAATCAAGGTTGTCTGTTCCCTGATGATACGCAACGCCTTTTGCACCGCCTGTTCCGTACCCGAGTCAATATTCGCCGTCGCTTCATCAAGAATCAGAATTTTAGGCGTTTGCACCAGTACCCGCGCGATCGCTAACAGCTGCTTTTGTCCGGTAGACAAATTATTCCCCTGCTCACCAACGCGCGTATGCAATCCTTCAGGGAAAGTCCGCACCAGCTCAGCCAGCTGTACGACCTCCAACACGCGCCAGACGGCCTCTTCGCTGATATCACGCCCCAGCGTCACATTCACAAACATGGACTCCGCCAGCACAACCGGATCCTGCTGCACCATTGCCACATTTTGGCGCAACACCGCATGAGAGAGCGTAGAAAGCGGCCGGCCATCGAGCCGAATTTCTCCTTCGTCCGGCGTGTAATATCCCATCAGCAAACTGGCCAGGGTGCTTTTTCCGCTGCCCGTATGCCCGACCAACGCGACGAACCCGCGCTCTGGTATCGTCAGAGAAATATGCTGTAGTACGCGTTTTTCGGTGCCATACGAGAAAGAAACATCGTCAATATCGACACGCCCGGTAGCCAGCGGACGCTCATCGTCGCCGTAGCCCTGCTTTGTCCCATCCATCAACTCAAAGATACGCTCACCCGCAACAACCGCCTGCTGCAACATAGACTGCTGGGTTGTCAGTTCAATCAGCGGTTCATTCAGACGCCCCAAATAGTTGATAAACGCATACAAAACCCCGACGCCAACCGATCCCATCGAACTGAAACCAAATTGGATCAACAACCCACACAGCACCATCGCAGCAAACAGGCTCAGCAGTGGCCGCAGCAGGAATCCTTCCAGACGCAACGCCTTCATTCGTGCGTCATAATGCGCGTGGCTGGAGGCTCCCAGTTTCTTGCCAAAGCGAGCCTGCTGGCGGAACTGCTGAATGACGCCCATGCCATTAATCACTTCGTTGAAACCATCATTAATGTCGGCCAGGTAGCTTCGAACCTTGCGCACAATCGGCGTACTGAAACGATGGTACAGCGCCATGACCACCGCGACCGCAGGGAAAATCATCAGTGCAATCAGCGCCATCTGCCAGTTCAGACTGAACATCGCCACCAGCATCGCCCCCACCAGCGCCGCACTGCGTAATACCGTTGACACCACCATGACGTACAGATCTTTAACGACCTCGGTGTCATTGGTGACGCGTGAAATCAGTTGCCCAACGGGTTGCGTATCGAATGTGCTCAGCGGCTGGCGCAACGCCGCATCCATCACATCAATGCGCAGTTGTTGGACGACGCCGACCGCAACGCGGTTAAACAACAGCGTCTGAAAATAGTGCAGCAGTGCCGCCAGCATTTGCAGCAGGATGTAGGCCATCGCCAGGCCCGCCGCAATCGCCAGCGGAAATTCGCCTTTAGCCACCAGATCATCAATAAAATAACTCACCAATATAGGGCCAGAAACTTCTGCGGCCGCAGCAACCCATAACATCACGACACCGGACAGCAGCGGTTTTCGCCAAGGTGAACCATAGGACAACAGGCGTTTCAGCGTTGGCCAAAACTGTTGAGGGCTATTCATTTCTTGCTCCTTCCGCCTGCGGTACCTCATCCAGCGCCGCCTCAAGCTGTTGATAGCGGTACATATCCCGATACCAGCCAGGCTCTGCGGCCAGCGTCCGGTGTGTGCCGCGCTGCACCGCTTGTCCTTGCTGCAACACCACGATTTCATTCGCTTCCGTGAGGGCTGACAGGCGATGTGCGCTGATGATCAACGTCCGTTTTTCGCCCCATGTTTTCAGATTCTGCAAAATCTGGTGCTCCGTTCGCCCATCCACCGCAGACAGCGCATCGTCCAGCACCAGAATTTCAGCGTCCAGCAGCAGCGCACGGGCAATCGCGATCCGCTGTTTTTGACCGCCAGATAACATCACACCGCGCTCACCCACCTCAGTTTGGTAACCTTGAGGCAAACGCAGAATATCGTCATGAACGCTGGCAAGACGCGCCGCCTGTTCAATCTCTTGTTGCGTCGCCTCAGGTCGACCCAGTGCGATGTTTTGCGCCACCGTGTCCGAAAACAGAAAAGGCATTTGCCCAACAACGGCAAAACGGCTTCGTAGCTCGTCCAGCCGAATAGCATTCAGCGGGCGATCGTGATAACGAATCTCTCCCGACTGGGTATCGAAATGACGCAAAATCAACGCCAGCAGCGTACTTTTCCCCGACCCTGTCGGCCCACATAATCCCAACATATTGCCCGGAGACAGCGTAAACTGAATATGCTGTAAGGCATCGCGGGTATTATCCGGGTAGCGAAACGCGGAGATGTTCACCGCCAACACGCCCCGCTCCGCAGGCAATGATTCTTCACCGTCTTTCACCACGAGTTCTTCCGCCAGTAACTGACGAATACGGCTATATGCCGCGCTACCGCGTTCAACAATGTTAAACATCCAGGCCAGCGCCAACATCGGCCATATCATCAATCCCAGATACATGACAAAGCTGGTCAACAAGCCTAACGTCAGCGAACCGTTAATCACCATCCAACTGCCGCCACCAATCGCCAGCAAATTCGAAAGCCCGACAGCGATATAAATAGTGGGATCGAAGCGGGCATCAACGCGGGCGACGTGCATGTTTTTGGCACCTGCCTCTGCCGCAACCTGTGCAAAACGCGCAGATTGATAGTTTTCCAACCCAAAGGCTTTAATCATGCGAATGCTGGTCAAGCTTTCCTGCGCCTGATCGTTAAGCGAAGAAAAAGCAGCCTGTGCGGATTTAAAACGGTTATGCAACTGCGTGCCGTAGCGCTTGATGAAAATCGCCATAAATGGCATAGGAAGCAACGCCAGCAGAGTGAGTTCCCAACTGATCTGCGTACACATGACAACCAGTACCGCACAGCCCATCACCATCGAATCGACCAGCGTCAGTACACCTTCTCCGGCGGCAAAAACCACGCGATCGACATCGTTGGTGGCTCGCGCCATCAGATCGCCGGTACGATGACGCTGGTAAAACGCCGGATGCTGGCGACTCAATTGGCGGTAAAAATCTTCCCGTAGCTCAACCGCCAGTTGGTATGAAGCACCGAACAGGAACACGCGCCACACGTAGCGCAGCAGGTAGACCATGACGGCGGTCAGCAGCATCACGCCAATCCACTTCATCATTTCGGTCATCGACATGCCGTGTTGCGTCACACCATCGACGATCACGCCAACCAGTTTAGGAGGAAGCAATTGCAGAATGGCAATCACAATCAATAGCGCAATGGCACCCAGATAGCGGCGCCATTCACGGCGAAAATACCAACTCAGTTGAGCAAACAGTCTCACGCGGTTTTCATTCCAATAGCCAGACGGGTCATGACAGACTCAGAAAAGTGATTATACAAAAGACGGATGGATGATGAATCACAGGGATAAAGGCAGAGCCGTGGTGTGTTTGATTCGTTCCATAGCAAAGCTAGATGTTACATCGACCAAACCGGGAATACCATTCACCAGCCGCTTATAGAAATCATCATAGCTTTTCATATCAGCAACCTGAACCTGCATCAGGTAATCGTATTCGCCAGCCATGCGATAAAAAGCCAACACTTCAGGCATATCGGACACGACACGAGTGAAGGTCTGATACCAGTCGCGGTTGTGCTGCTGCGTCTTCAATAAGACGAACGCCGTCAGCCCTAGTCCCAGACGCTCATTATCCAGCAGCGCCACCCGAGCTCGGATAATCCCTTCTTCTTCCAGACGCTTCAGGCGTTTCCAGCACGGCGTGGATGTCAGATTAACCGCATCGGCCAGCGTCTGTAGCGAAAGCGTGCAATCCTGTTGCAACATATTCAGCAGAGTGCGATCAATTTTATCCAACATAGTTTTTACCTGATTAGTTTTTACCTGATATAGCTTTACCACTATAGCGCTGCGCGATAGAAAACTTTCCCTACTTTCCGCCATTAAGAGAGAAAAGCAATGTTCTTGCCGTTTAAAGCCACGCTAATAGCATTATTGGCACCATCGGCATGCGATGGACTTCGTTGCACAGGCCCTGCTGTCGCCATGATGTTGGAGGTAGCAATTTACCCGCGCCTTATATAGTAAAATCATCCCCAAAAAAACCATTAAGGAGTAAAATATTTCCCCAAAAACCCCATTAAGAGATAAAAAGGTAATTTTTTTATCCTAAAAACTCGTTACTCTATTCACATCACTGTCTAACCGAGTTTTCATCATGACCAATGTCTGGGTTAAAAATGCCATCAGCGCTATCGAAGCAGATTTTCAGCGTTCGGCTGATACGCATCTTATCCGTTTGACCCTGCCGGATTACCCCGGTATCTATTTTTACCTCAAAGATGAAAGCACACATCCCAGCGGCAGCCTGAAGCATCGTCTGGCGCGTTCTTTGTTTCTCTATGGGCTGTGCAACGGTTGGATTAAAGAAGGCACGCCGATTATCGAAGCATCATCCGGCAGTACCGCCGTGTCAGAGGCGTATTTTGCCCGCTTGCTTGGCCTGCCGTTTATCGCCGTCATGCCCTCCTGCACGGCAAAAAGAAAAGTTGAGCAAATCGCGTTCTATGGTGGACGCTGCCATTTTGTCGAACAGGCAGGACAAATCTATGCGGCATCTGAACAGCTCGCACAAGAGATGAACGGCCATTATATGGATCAGTTCACTTACGCAGAACGTGCCACCGACTGGCGCGGCAACAACAATATTGCTAACAGCATTTACCGCCAAATGGCACGTGAACCGTATCCTGTTCCAGACTATATCGTGATGAGCGCAGGAACTGGCGGCACCTCAGCCACACTCGGGCGCTACATTCGCTATCAGGGTCTGGATACGCAACTGGTCGTCGTCGATCCTGAAAATTCTGTCTTTTACGACTGCTACCAGCAGCGGGATCGTTCCATCACGGGTCCGTGCGGTAGCCGGATAGAAGGTATTGGCCGTCCGCGTGCCGAACCTTCTTTTATTCCTGACGTCATTGATAGCATGATCAAAGTGCCGGATGCCGCCAGCATCGCCACACTTTACTGGCTGGAAAGCGTATTAGGTCGCAAGGCAGGCGCCTCTACCGGCACCAACGTCTGGGGCATGTTGCAACTGGCCAAAGAAATGATGAGCCGTGGTCAAAAAGGGGCGATTGTGACCCTACTCTGCGACAGCGGTGAACGCTATCTGGATACCTATTACAACAGCAGTTGGGTAGAAAAAAACATCGGCGACATTCGCCCTTACCTCAATGCGCTGAACAGCCCAGAGATGTCCCCTCTCATATCTGAACCCAGCCTGGCGTAAGGCCGACATATTCAGCATGCAGCCGCGGCGCTGAATACGAGCCATTTTTCAGGTAACATGCTTTTTCAGATAACATGTTTTTTCAGATAACATTGCTTTCTAAACAGAATTGCTTTCCAGATAACATGGCGACGTTACACCGCACTGCATGACAGACGTACTGCGGTTAGCGTCGCGTTAAGGTGAATGAAGAATGAAGCGTGCTGTGGTCGTTTTTAGCGGTGGACAAGATTCCACAACCTGCCTGATTCAGGCCCTGCAACATTATGATGACGTCCACTGCATCACCTTCGATTATGGACAGCGTCACCGTGCGGAAATTGATATCGCCCAAGAACTCAGCCTGAAGCTGGGTGCAACGGCGCATAAGGTTCTGGACGTAGGCTTACTGAATGAGCTCGCCACCAGCAGCCTGACGCGCGACAGTATCCCGGTTCCTGATTACGACGCCAATGCGCAAGGCATCCCCAATACCTTCGTTCCAGGAAGAAATATTCTTTTCCTGACGCTCGCCTCAATCTACGCCTATCAGGTTGGTGCCGAGACTGTCATTACTGGCGTGTGTGAGACCGACTTTTCCGGCTACCCTGATTGTCGCAACGAATTCGTGAAGGCGCTAAATCAGGCTATTGTATTAGGCATTGCCCGCGACATTCGCTTTGAAACCCCGCTGATGTGGCTCAATAAAGCAGAAACCTGGGCGCTGGCGGATTACTACCAGCAACTCGATACGGTGCGCTATCACACGTTAACTTGCTACAACGGCATTAAGGGTGATGGATGTGGCCAATGTGCCGCCTGCCATTTACGCGCGAATGGTCTTGCTCAATATCAAAACGACTCCGCGGCCGTGATGGCATCACTGAAGCAGAAAACAGGGTTACGCTGATACGCCACAACACAACATCACGCGACGTAAAAACCGTAGTCCACGCCAAACAGCAATAGCCTGCGGTTTTATGTTAACGGCGAATTCCGTTTAGGTGTTCCAGCAGTTCTCCCTCCAGCGGCAGCGCTTTTTGCGTCAATAAATCGATGCAGACAAACGTCAGCGTGGCATCAGTCACGTCGCTTTCATCCGCTACGCGGGTTATCTTCTGACTGATCACGCCACTTTTCGTATTTATCTGTATCAGTTCGCTATCAATGCGCAGTACATCACCGAGCACGGCAGGCTTGCGGTAGTTGATATTAATATTCACCACAACGAAAGCGATTTTGTTGCGATGCATCCAGCCAAAAGCGGGCTGGGTTTCCAACCATTGCCAACGCGCTTCTTCCAGAAACTCCAGATAACGCGCGTTATTAACGTGCTGATAAACATCAATGTGATAGCCACGAACGGTAATTAACGTCTGCATAGCGGGAATACTCCTGTGACAAAACCAACAACTGGTATGACCTGACAATTAGCCTAGCAGAGGTTCGCAGCTCAGAGAAAGTGCTCGACTGAGCTGCGACTGATATCACAGTTTTAAAGACATCACGGGCTTAAAAAATCACAGTTTTAAACGAGAGAGATTGCGCTCGACCAACGCCGCCCCAATTCCCGGTACCTCCGTTAGCTGATCTACCTGAGTAAAAGGGCCATTTTGCTCGCGGTAGTTAACTATCGCTTCCGCCTTTTTCAGACCGACACCGTTCATGATGTCTGCCAACTCGGCAGCACTCGCTGCATTAATACTTACCTTATCCTCGTCGGCATCAGGAAGCGTCGATTTTTCCACTTTCTGATCCGCTGGCGCAGACTTTACTGCCGTCGACGTGCTGTCGGCGGCTTTAGGTGCCGCCTGAACCAGTAATGGCAACCCAGATAAACTCATTCCAATAATTAAGCACAGTGCTTTTATTCCTGATTTTTTCATGCTGTTTCCTCCATGTGTGTGACAGCACGACTACCTTGCCGCAGAGCAATCAACACCGCAAACAGCAGAATTTAAATGTGGAAAAGGCCGCGAAAGCGGCCTTTAGTTGTTGCAACAGTTTGCAAATTTTTGCGGGGCTTATTGTTGTTCCTGCGCCGCATTGCCCATCTTGATTTTCGCTTCACTACGCAAGCTGGACAGCAGAGAATCAAACAGCGCCCCCAGTGAACCTTGCTGAACCTGGCTGGCAAACTGTGTTTTCTGCTCATCATTTAGCTGATGTGGCGTCACGCTATCCAGCGCGACCAGTACGACGTTGCCAGCTTGATCCTGAGTAATCGCATAAGACGGCTTATCCTTCTCTGGATGTGGCATAGCAAAAATCGCTTCAGCCGTTGCATCACCCTGAGAGACCGAAGACATCGTTTTTGCTTCGCTAAAGCTCAACCCTGCTGCTTTCAGCGCGTCGTCTTTACCTTGCTTCAACTCAGCCAGAATTTTTTCAGCGTCGATACGAGCCTGCTGTTCAGCCTTCTGACGTTTTAATGTCTCTACGATCTCGGGACGAACCTGATCAAGAGGACGAGTGCTTTCAGGCTTGTGCTCAGTGATGCGCAAAACGAAAGCACGGTCACCGTCAACGTTAATCACATCGGAGTTATTGCCCGCTGCACCGTTTTCTCCAAGCAGCGCACCGCTAAAGATAGCCTGCGTTACCGGTTGGAAGTTCAGCGCAGCAGGAACCTTCTCACGCGTAAACCAGTCGGTCTGTGTGGCTTTCACACCAGCCGCTTCTTCTGCTGAAGCCAGAGATTCGTTGTCATTGCTGGCCGCTTCGCTGACTTTTTGTTGCAACGCATAATAGCCATCCTGCGCTTTCTCATGCTTCACTTTCTCAGCGATTTCAGCACGCACTTCGCTCAGCGGTTTGATCTGCTGCGGCTGAATATCATCCAGACGCACAATCAGATAGCCAACAGAGGATTTAATGGCTCCGGAAACCTGACCTTTCTCCGTCAGTTTTGCCTGCTTCAGCTCATCAATCATGCTGTTTTCGTCCATCCATCCCAGATCGCCACCATTGCGGCGCGAGATGATGTCCGTTGATTTTTCTTTCGCCAGCGTAGCGAAATCACTACCTTGCTTCAGCGCATCCAGAACAGACGTTGCATCGGCCTCATTCTTCACCTGAATGACGCTGAATTTTTTGCGCTCAGGTTGGGAGTAGTCGTTCTTATTCTGTTCGTAGAAATCGTTGATGGCCGCATCGTCTACTTTCACGCTATCCATGATGCTTGCCGCATCCAGCCCGATATAGCTGACTTTGAATTCTTCCGGCGCGATGAAATTGCCTTTGTTCTGATCGTAATAGCTCTGAACTTCATCGTCAGCAACCATCTGGGCTTTCGCCTTCGCAGCAATATCAATGGTTGCCAAACGGACAACGCGATCTTGTGCAGCCAGTTTCACCAGATTATCGATCTCCTGCGGCAGCAGGAATGATGTATTGCCAAAACCGCGGATCAGCTGCTGTGATGTCAGTTGCTTACGCAGCATCTGAGCATACATATCCGGTGTTACACCAAGACGACGAACTTGATCCAGATACTTTTCATTATCAAAACGGTTGTTTGTCTGAAACGCGGGAACGTCAAAGATTGCCTGTTTGATTTGCTCATCACTGATGTTCAGCCCCAACTTGTTGGCATACTGATCCAACAAGGTTTCATCAATGAGTTGGGAGAGTGCCTGCCTACGCAATTGCTGCATGTAACCGTCATTGCTCGCCAGAAGAGAGAAATTCTCACCCAAGGCTTCCTGCTGACGACTGCGTTCGTTCTGTACCGCCTGCTCAAGCTGTGCGCGGGTAATTTCCTGCCCGTTCACCTTTGCCGCGTAATCTCCTGAACCACCAATAAGATAATCACCAACGCCAGTTAGAACGAATGATGCGATGATCAAAGCAAGAATAATTTTGAGCACGACGTTATTTGCGGCCGTACGTAAATTGTCCATCATAATGTGACAACACTCCGCTGTAGAATGGATAAAACTCCCTGCGCTGGCCGAAGCCATGCATCCTTGCGATTGCTATAGCCCATACAAGGCTAGGGCGCACTTAAGCTTATTGCCCGCCACGTTCTGCCATGTGTCGGGTATGTAAAATCCTATATAAATAAAAGGCACATCATGAAATGATGCGCCTCGTATCTTACCCTACCAATATCATTGCGTCAGGTATTGTTTGGCACCCAAAGTGGTTATCAGCCAAACCTGTGACGTAATAATCAGTTAACGGCGTCTTTCAGCGTCTTACCAGCACGGAATCCTGGTACTTTCGCTGCAGGGATACTGATTTCTTTACCCGTTTGCGGGTTACGGCCGGTACGAGCAGCACGTTCACGAACTGAGAAAGTACCAAAACCAACCAAAGCAACATCATCCCCTTCTTTCAGGGATTCGGTAACGGAACCAATAATTGCATCTAACACACGCCCTGCTGCCGCTTTGGAAATATCAGCATCTGCGGCAATTTTGTCGATCAATTGTGACTTGTTCACTCTGTCATCCCCTCTGGAATTCTCTTATCGCGCTTCAATGTCCCAAGACGCGACACGTAACTTATTATCAATACTGTCATGCTTAGCCAGTTACGGCTAAAACTAACAGTGCTCTAACTTAGCGGTACAAAAAAAAGCTGGCAAGCACGATTTCACCCACCAGCCCTGATTTTCTCAAGGGTTTTTGCGACAGGTCACTATTTTGCCTTGGCTTTGGGCTTTGCTTTAGGAGCAGAGACCACTTGCATGCCAGAAGGCGAATTCTGCAACGCTAACGCCAACACTTCCTCGATACGTTTCACCGGATGGATTTCCAGATCCGCAATCACGTTCTGTGGGATATCCTCCAGATCGCGCTTGTTGTCATCGGGAATCAATACCGTCTTGATTCCACCACGGTGTGCGGCCAGCAGTTTCTCTTTCAGACCGCCAATCGGCAGTACCAAGCCACGCAGGGTAATCTCCCCCGTCATCGCCACGTCGGCACGCACCGGATTCCCAGTCAAACAAGACACCAGCGCGGTACACATCGCGATACCCGCACTTGGCCCATCTTTCGGCGTCGCACCTTCAGGAACGTGAACGTGGATATCACGCTTTTCGTAAAAATCAGCATTAATGCCTAATTTTTCCGCACGGGCGCGAACCACGGTGAGCGCAGCCTGAATCGACTCTTGCATCACCTCACCTAACGAACCGGTATAGGTCAGTTTCCCCTTGCCCGGCACACAGGCGGTTTCGATTGTCAGCAGGTCGCCACCGACTTCCGTCCAGGCCAAACCGGTCACCTGCCCTACGCGATTTTCGTCATCCGCACGGCCATAGTCAAAGCGCTGTACCCCGAGGAAATCCTTAAGGTTATCGCCCGAAACCTGAATATGCTTAGTGGATTTATCCATCAACAGCGTTTTTACTGCTTTACGGCACAGTTTAGAGATTTCACGCTCCAGACTACGCACACCCGCTTCACGCGTGTAATAACGGATAATGCCAACAATCGCGCTGTCTTCTACCGACAGTTCACCATTTTTCAGCGCATTACGTTCGATCTGTTTCGGCAACAGGTGCTGTTTGGCGATGTTCAGTTTTTCATCTTCGGTATAACCGGAAAGACGAATGACTTCCATACGGTCAAGCAACGGGGCCGGGATATTCATGGAGTTAGACGTCGCCACAAACATCACATCAGACAGATCGTAGTCGACTTCCAGATAGTGATCGTTAAACGCCACGTTCTGCTCAGGATCGAGCACTTCCAGCAGAGCAGAAGCCGGATCGCCACGCATATCGGAAGACATCTTGTCGATCTCATCCAGCAGGAACAGCGGGTTTTTCACACCGACTTTCGCCATTTTCTGGATCAGTTTGCCCGGCATTGAACCAATATAGGTACGGCGGTGCCCACGGATTTCCGCTTCGTCACGCACGCCGCCCAGCGCCATACGTACATACTGACGTCCGGTCGCTTTGGCGATGGATTGACCCAGTGAGGTTTTGCCGACGCCAGGAGGCCCTACCAGACACAGAATCGGCCCTCTGATCTTACTGACACGGCTCTGTACCGCGAGGTACTCGAGGATACGTTCTTTAACACGATCCAGACCATAATGGTCGGTATCCAGCATTTCCTGCGCTTTCAGTAAGTCTTTCTTCACTTTACTGCGCGCATTCCACGGTACCTGTACCATCCAGTCGATATAACTGCGCACCACCGTCGCTTCTGCCGACATCGGCGACATCATCTTCAGCTTTTGTAGTTCCGCTTCGGCTTTCTCACGCGCGTCTTTCGGCATTTTTGCCGCATCAATCTTACGCTTTAACGCTTCGTGTTCATCCGGCGCGTCGTCCATCTCACCCAGCTCTTTCTGAATGGCTTTCATTTGCTCATTCAGATAGTACTCACGCTGGCTTTTCTCCATTTGCTTCTTAACCCGGCCACGGATCCGTTTTTCTACCTGCAGCAGGTCGATTTCGGATTCCATCATCGCCATCAGGTACTCCAAACGCTCAGTGATATCGAACATTTCAAGTACGGACTGTTTATCAGCCAATTTCAGCGGCATGTGTGCAGCAATGGTGTCGGCTAAACGCGCAGCATCATCAATACTGTTTAGAGACGTCAGCACTTCCGGCGGAATCTTTTTGTTCAGCTTGATATATCCCTCAAACTGATTGATTGCCGTGCGCATGAGCACTTCCTGCTCGCGTTCATCGATCGCCGGAGAGTCAAGATATTCGGCTTTCGCAGCGAAATGCTCGCCGCTGTCAGAAAGCGTCGTAATACGTGCACGCTGTAACCCTTCGACCAGAACTTTTACCGTGCCGTCCGGCAGTTTCAGCATTTGAAGAATTGAGGCTACCGTCCCTACCGAGAAAAGATCGTTAATACTTGGCTCATCCGTTGAGGCTTCTTTCTGTGCCACCAGCATGATCTTCTTATCATGATCCATTGCGGCTTCAAGGCACCGAATCGATTTCTCACGACCAACAAACAACGGAATGACCATGTGCGGATAAACCACCACATCGCGCAATGGCAATACGGGGATTTCTATGCGTTCGGAACGCTCAGGGTTCATAGAGCTCTCTCTTAGTTTCGTTTCCGCCAGGTTATGGGAATCTCATGAAACGCGGTTTTCACGGGTTTCATCAAATAGGTATTTGAGTATATGGGGATAAATGTCTCACATTCAACGACCAGCATGCGTGTAAAAAACAAATGGGGGATAAATCCCCCATTTTTATTTTTTGATACAGCCAAATTGATTAATTATTCGCCGGAAGCCTGCTGTGTCTCAGGTTTGCCATAGATCAACAATGGCTCGGACTGGCCCGCAATAACAGATTCATCAATGACGACTTTATCCACGCTATCCAGCGATGGCAGGTCATACATGGTATCCAGCAAAGCAGCCTCAACGATAGAACGCAGGCCACGTGCACCGGTTTTACGCGCCATCGCTTTCTTGGCAATCGCCGTCAGCGCTTCATCGCGGAACTCCAGTTCAACGCCTTCCAGATTGAACAGCGCCTGATACTGTTTGGTCAGCGCATTCTTCGGCTCACGCAGAATCTGAATCAGCGCCTCTTCACTCAGCTCTCTCAGCGTAGCAACCACTGGCAGACGGCCGATGAACTCAGGAATCAAACCGAATTTAATCAAGTCACCCGGTTCAACATTGCTTAACAGTTCACCTTCTGTCGCCTTGTCAGCCGATCCTTTAACCGTTGCATTGAAGCCAATGCCGCGACCAGTATCGGTACGCTGCTCGATCACCTTGTCCAGACCCGCGAACGCACCGCCGCAGATAAAGAGGATCTTGGAGGTATCAACCTGCAAGAACTCCTGCTGCGGATGCTTACGACCGCCCTGTGGCGGAACCGCAGCAATCGTCCCTTCGATAAGCTTCAGCAGCGCCTGCTGCACACCTTCGCCTGAAACATCACGGGTGATCGACGGGTTGTCTGATTTACGAGAAATCTTGTCGATCTCATCGATGTAGACAATGCCGCGCTGTGCTTTCTGCACATCGTAATCACACTTCTGCAGCAGCTTCTGAATGATGTTTTCCACATCTTCACCGACGTAGCCCGCTTCAGTCAGCGTGGTGGCATCCGCCATGGTAAATGGCACATCCAGGAAGCGCGCCAGCGTTTCAGCCAGCAGCGTTTTACCGCTCCCGGTAGGACCAATCAGCAGGATGTTACTTTTACCCAGTTCGATCCCATTGCTGCTGTCACCATTACGCAAGCGTTTATAGTGGTTATATACCGCAACGGCCAATACCTTCTTGGCCTGTTCTTGACCAATGACGTAATCGTCAAGGTGGCGGCGAATTTCGTGTGGCGTCGGCAACGCGCTGCGCTCACGGTGGGGCGCCACTTCCTTAATTTCTTCGCGAATAATGTCGTTACACAAATCAACACATTCATCGCAGATATACACCGACGGCCCGGCAATCAGCTTACGCACTTCATGCTGGCTCTTGCCGCAAAAAGAGCAGTACAGTAACTTTCCTGAACCGTCTTTGCGCTTATCTGTCATGAGTTAAACCTCTTTTTCGTCTTTTGCCCGCAGGCCAACCACAGCGATACCGCTACAACGAACGCCGATACTTATAGCCAATACGCGTAAAATAACCTCGCACAACAGACTATCGGTCGAACACTGATTTTTAGCTACACCAGACCACGACTATGGCGAATGATTACCCGCGGTTAGTGAATACGGAATCTACCAAACCGTACTCTACAGCCTCACTGGCAGAGAGGAAACGATCGCGCTCGGTGTCTCTCTCTATCGCTTCAAGAGGCTGGCCCGTATGTTTCGCCATCAGCTCATTCATCTTGGCTTTCACTTTCAGTATTTCTTTGGCATGGATTTCAATATCCGTCGCCTGCCCCTGGAAACCACCCAACGGCTGGTGAATCATCACGCGCGAGTTAGGCAGGCAAATACGTTTGCCTTTGGCACCCGCAGTCAACAGGAACGCCCCCATTGAGCAAGCCTGTCCCATACAGATCGTGCTGACATCCGGCTTGATAAACTGCATGGTGTCGTAAATGGACATACCGGCAGTAATGACGCCGCCTGGAGAGTTAATGTAGAGATAAATGTCTTTTTCTGGGTTTTCGGCTTCCAGAAACAGCATCTGTGCCACAACCAGATTCGCCATGTGATCTTCAACCTGACCAGTCAGGAAGATTATCCGTTCTTTTAGCAGACGGGAATAGATATCGTAAGAACGTTCCCCACGCGAGGTCTGTTCAACCACCATCGGCACTAACGCCATATGAGGTGCTTGTCTTTCTTGTTCGCCACTGTATGACATTCACGTCTCCTAGATAAAATGCGTCCGGCACTCTTGTTGCGTTGTTCAAGCATTGCATTCAATTCTACTAGAGATAGGGGGGGATGACTATGGAACCCTATTCCTCCACGGCTGAACAACCTATACGGCCGAGAATCCTTACCTGCTGTGCCTACTTTTCCTCTTCGGTGAGTGGGGGCACGCGCATTGAATTTCAAGCTTACACTATCAATCGCTCTCTATTAAAGAGCCAATTATTTTATTATTAACACGTTATCGGCATGGCAAACCTGTGGTTTAACTCCTTGCCTGACCTCATAAATTCTTTGCCTGATTTAATGATAGTGCAATTTCAGGCAGCCATTCCTCGTCGATACAACAGGCGTTGTGAGGTAAACACCGAGATAAAGCACGATCAAACGGTAACTATCAGCATCATGATCGCACTAGCCCATAAGCAAAAAGCCCGCGCCATAAGGCACGGGCTTTTGATAGGGAAAGTTCCCTGCTACGCGATAAACGTGGTTTATGCTGTAGCGGTTTGATTCATCAGCTCGTTGAAGCTCACTGATTTCTCAACGACTTTCGCTTTAGCAAGTACAGTTTCTACCGCTTGCTCTTCCAGCGCGACGTTACGCATGTTGTTCAGCAGCTCTTTATTTTTGCCGTAGAACTCGATAACTTCCTGCGGATCTTCGTAAGCAGAAGCCATCTCTTCGATCAGTGCGTTAACGCGTGCTTCGTCAGCTTTCAGCTCATTGCTGCTGATGACTTCACCCAGCAACAGACCGATAACAACGCGACGTTTAGCTTGCTCTTCGAACAGCTCACGCGGTAATTCCTGCGCTTGCTTCTCGTTGCCACCAAAACGCTGTGCAGCCTGACGACGCAGAACATCGATTTCGCCATCGATCAATGCCGCTGGCACATCGATTTCGTTTGCGTTGATCAGTCCGTCCAGAACCTGAGTTTTCACACGGTTACGCACCGCGCCTTTCAGCTCACGTTCCATATTTTTACGGACTTCAGCACGCAAACCTTCCTGAGAACCATCAGCCACGCCGAAACGCTTGATGAATTCTTCAGTCAGTTCAGGCAGTTCACGCTCTTCAACTTTCTTCAGGACGATAGCGAACTGCGCCGCTTTTCCTTTCAGGTTTTCAGCGTGATAATCTTCAGGGAAGTTCACATCGATAGTGAATTCTTCACCCGCTTTGTGCCCAACAACGCCATCTTCAAAACCTGGGATCATGCGGTTCTGGCCCATTGCCAGAACGAAATCGGAGGCTTTGCCGCCTTCGAAAACTTCACCGTCAATAGAGCCAGTGAAATCGATAGTAACACGATCTTCGGCTGCCGCAGCGCGGTCAGTTTCTTTCCAGGTCGCCTGTTGCTTACGCAGCGTTTCCAGCATGGTATCAACGTCAGCGTCAGTCACTTCAACAACCGGTTTTTCAACTTCGATTGCATCCAGACCTTTCAATTCAACTTCCGGGTACACTTCAAACTCAACAGAGTAAGTGAAGTCGGAGTTTTTATCATAGTTACCAGGCACATATTTAACTCTTCCAGCAGGAGTTAAATTCTCTTGCTGCAGCGCCTTAACGAGGTTCTGTTCCATTGCATCACCCAAAGCATTATTCAGCGCATCCGCACCATAACGCTTTGCAATCAATGACTTAGGCGCCTTACCTGGACGAAATCCATCAACTTTTGCTCGTTTAGCAAATACTGAGAGTTCGCGATCAACAGCATTTTCAATATCTTGCGTAGAAATCGTAATGTTTAAACGACGTCCCAGGCCTTGAGTGGTTTCAACTGAAACTTGCATCTTGTTACCTCAAAAAATCACAGTGATCGGTCAACCCCAAAACTATTCTCGCGACGAAAAATCTCACGACAGCAAGGCTGACTCAAAACTGGCACCAAGGTGCACAGCGTTAAACAAACCTCGCAGAACCGGGAAATTGCCAACCCCGTTCCCTGTAGTCAGAAGCGTCCCGAATACATTCAGGAAAAATAGACGCGGCATTATAGCGGTATAGAGAGGATGAGTCGAGAACGGCGGGTGGACTATTACAGCAACAGATTCACACTTTTAGTCAGTAACCCGCCCCGATATGTCAGGAACGGGCCATATTAATGACTAAGAAAGGATGCCTGCACCACCACAAGGTGGTGAAGAAGGTACGGCATTTTGCAAACTGACCCACTCTTTTGTCGAATACGTATGTAACGCTAACGCATGCACCGAACCAGCCAGTTCCTCAGCCAATACGGCATAGACTGCACGATGTCGCCCAATTACGCGTTCTCCCGTGAATTTATCGCTGACCAGCACAACTTTAAAATGGCTTTCCGCTCCCGCAGGCACGTTGTGACGATAGCTTTCATCGATCACCTCTAAATGAACGGGCTCAAAACCCACACGCAGCTTTTCTTCTATCGTTTCACGCATCATACGGCTACCCTTTCGGCTTGGGGAAAACTTGATCTCAACACGACATTGCTGCCACTCAACGGCGACTCACCGATGCCCGAATTATTATAACCTTAGCGTTTTTTCAACCTGTTATGCGTAAAAACGGTCTGACAAAGAAGAAAAATATTTGCAACGCCTTGATATCTCATCGACGGTTTTGATGTGATAAAAACGGTTTTTTCAGGCCAATGGCACGAAAAAGATGAATTTCAGAACAATTTACCTGCTATCGGCTCTTTTTCCTGCCAGTGGCGATGATATGATATCAACAATATTTGTCGACTCACCACACTAATCATTACTGAGAAAATACGAATGTTAAAAAAATTATTTTTCCCTCTTCTGGCCGTAATCTTGCTTGCAGGATGTGCAGCAAAAAGTAACACGCTGAACATCACGCCTAAAATTAGCCTACCTTCTCAGGATCCGACCCTGATGGGCGTAACAATTAGTATTAATGGTGCAGATCAGCGCGCCGACCAGGCGTTGGCAAAAGTGAATCGCGACGGCCAACTGATTACGCTAACACCTTCCCGCGATCTGCGTTTCCTGTTACAAGAAGCGCTGGAAAAGCAAATGACCGCGCGTGGTTATATGATCGGCACAGGTGGCCCGGTAGCCTTGCAGATCGTCGTTAACCACCTGTATGCCGACGTTTCAGAAGGAAACCTGCGCTACAACATCACGACCAAAGCCGATATCTCCATCATTTCTCAGGCGGCAAACGGCAACAAACAGGTGAAAAACTACCGCTCAACCTATAACGTTCAGGGTGCTTTCACCGCCAGCAACGACAAAATTACCGATGCGGTTAACACCGTGCTAGGTGATGTCATCAATGACATGGCACAAGACACCAGCGTAAGCAGCTTTATCAAAGAAAACGCCCGTTAATCTCTATACGCCGCTTCCCTTGCTCCTGAACGCTGTCGGAGCAAGGGAAAGGATTCTTCATGTTTAGTCGCATCGTTGCTTTATTCAGCCAACGTAATTCGCTTTTTATGCTGTTGCTTGGCTTTGCTTCCGGTTTACCACTGGCGTTGACATCCGGCACATTGCAAGCGTGGATGACCGTCGAGAATGTCGATCTGAAAACCATCGGTTTTTTCTCATTGGTGGGTCAAGCCTACGTATTCAAGTTCCTGTGGTCCCCTCTCATGGATCGCTATACCCCACCATTTCTTGGCAGACGCCGAGGCTGGCTGATTCTCAGTCAGATCCTGCTCATTGCCGCCATTATTGGCATGGGGTTTATGAATCCGGCACGCGATCTCTGGTGGCTGGCAGCGTTGGCCGTAATGGTCGCGTTCTGTTCGGCTTCTCAGGATATTGTTTTTGATGCTTATAAGACGGATTTACTCCCCCCGGAAGAACGCGGCACAGGCGCGGCAACCTCAGTCTTAGGCTATCGTCTGGCCATGCTGGTTTCTGGCGGACTGGCACTGTGGATGGCGGATCGCTATCTCGGCTGGCAGGCAACGTATTGGCTCATGGCAGGACTCATGCTGATCGGTGTGTTCGCCACCCTGTTGGCACCGGAGCCACAAAATAGCCAGCCGGCGCCGCGCACCATGGAGCAGGCCATTGTTGCTCCCTTGCGCGATTTCTTCGAACGCAACAATGCCTGGCTTATCCTTCTGCTTATTGTTTTATACAAGCTCGGTGACGCCTTTGCGATCAGCCTGACGACCACCTTCCTGATACGCGGCGTTGGTTTCAATGCCGGTGATGTTGGGCTGGTGAATAAGACGCTTGGACTGTTCGCCACCATCGTGGGAGCCATTTACGGTGGATTATTGATGCAGCGGCTCTCGCTGTTCAGAGCATTGATGCTGTTTGGCATCCTTCAGGCGGTGTCCAATGCAGGATACTGGCTGCTGGCCATCACGGCCAAAAGTCTGTTCACTATGGCTACCGCCGTTTTCCTGGAAAACCTCTGTGGTGGTATGGGAACAGCGGCATTCGTCGCGCTCTTGATGACGCTGTGTAATAAATCATTCTCAGCCACACAGTTTGCCCTGCTTTCCGCCCTTGCAGCTGTCGGACGGGTATACGTTGGCCCTATCGCAGGCTGGTTTGTTGAATCCTACGGCTGGGCATGGTTCTATCTGTTCTCGATTTTGGCCGCCTTACCGGGCCTGGCAATCCTGATGATTTGCCGTGAGACACTGGAATTCACCCAGAAAACCGACACCTTTCAGTTGCGTACACACTTCCAGAATTATTACAGGAAGGCCTTACATGTACTGGGTTCAGGGGTGATATTGCTGGCGCTGTGGCTCATGCTGCTCATTAGCAATGCGCTGGAATGGTCTTCATTGCCCCAACTGGCGGAATACCTGCTCGCCGCAGGCTGTACACTTGCTCTGCTGGGCATTTTCTTCGGTAGCTTGTTGGATTACCTGTCGCTTAGACGCGCGCCAAAACCGTCAACACATTGATGGTTTTCGTTCAGGCAGCGTTCATCTGCTGCCTGAACCTATTACCTCTTTCCTTTATTTAATTATTTTCCCATAATTATCTTGCTAGCGGGAATTTTATTTCCTCGTAAAATCTCGCAAAACTAATTTCATTCGTTATCAAAAACGCCGGTTGAACAAAAATTTTCACCAAACCGGAAATAGAAAATAAGCGTTAGCGCAAGTTGTAATTTCTTATTATCCATCCATACTCTTATCGGAGTGGCCGCTTAATTTGCTGTTTTTAAAAATTATTTTTATTTTGGCCATTCTTGTGACATTAAGGGCAAAAACCAGCAACAACCGGCTGACATAACCTTAATCATGTTTACAGTGCAGTAACCTTCCCGTAAAATGCCCGCTCGCGTGAAATGACAATAGAGCCCTTGTTATTGAGGTCGCTAGATGAGACTCAGGAAATACAATAAAATTTTTGGGATGCTGTCTTTATTTGCAGCCACAGCTCTGCTGAGCGGTTGCGATATGGCGCTGATGAACCCCAAAGGAGAGATCGGGTTAGAGCAAAGATCGCTAATACTGACTGCCATCGGGCTGATGTTGATCGTTGTGATTCCCGTTATCGTTATGACGATAGCTTTTGCCTGGAAGTTCCGTGCTTCCAATGAAAAGGCAAAATATACCCCGAATTGGTCACACTCCAATAAGATAGAAGCCGTAGTTTGGACTGTACCAATTATCATTATCGTCATTCTTGGCACGATTACCTGGAAGACGACCCACTCGCTTGATCCCTACAAGCCATTGGAATCAGACGTCAAACCTATCAATGTCGAAGTTATTTCGCTTGATTGGAAATGGCTGTTTGTTTACCCGGATTTGGGCATTGCAACGGTTAACGAACTGGCTTTCCCTGCCAACGTACCGGTTGCATTCAAGATTACTTCCGACTCAGTGATGAACTCCTTCTTCATTCCTCGTCTTGGTGGACAGATTTACGCCATGGCCGGAATGCAGACGAAGCTCCACTTGATCGCTAACGAACCGGGCAAGTATGACGGTATCTCTGGCGGCTATAGTGGTAAAGGCTTCTCTGGTATGAAGTTCACCGCAATTGCCACACCGACTCAACAAGAGTTCGACCAGTGGGTTGCGAACGTTCGTGCGTCTTCCAAGACACTGAATACCATGGATGAATTCAACACTTTGGCTAAGCCAAGTGAATTCCACCCTGTCGAATATTTCTCCAGTGTCCAGCCGGATTTGTTCAATAATCTTATTCGCAAATTCATAGGCAACGACATGAACATGCAACATCATGGTGAAGGCATGAAGCATGATGGTGAAAGCATGAAGTCTGACGAAAGCATGCAACACAGTGAAGGCATGAAGCACGATGAAAACATGCAACACGGTGAGGCCATGCAACACGGCGACGGCATGAACATGGGCGAGCATAGCTCGCACAAAGGAGCCGAGGGATAATACGATGTTCGGAAAACTTACACTTGATGCGGTTCCGTACCACGAACCCATTATTATGGTCACCGTGGCGGCGATCATCGTTGGCGGCCTTGCGCTGCTGGCGGCAATAACCTATTTAGGTAAGTGGAAATGGCTGTGGGCCGAGTGGTTCACCTCCGTCGACCACAAGAAAATCGGTATCATGTACATCATCGTCGGTCTGGTGATGATGATTCGTGGTTTTGCCGATGCCATCCTGATGCGCGGCCAGCAGGTGCTGGCTTCTGCCGGGCAAGAGGGCTTCCTAAACGCTCACCACTACGATCAGATTTTCACCGCGCACGGTGTGATCATGATCTTCTTCGTTGCGACACCGTTTGTCGTTGGTCTGATGAACCTGGCGGTTCCTTTGCAGATCGGTGCGCGTGACGTAGCGTTCCCATTCCTGAACTCCCTCAGCTTCTGGCTGTTTGTTGTCGGCGTTATCTTGATCAACCTCTCTCTTGGGGTCGGTGAGTTTGCGCAGACGGGTTGGGTTGCCTATCCGCCGCTGTCAGGGAAGGAGTACAGTCCCGGCGTCGGGGTCGATTACTGGATATGGAGTCTACAGATATCCGGTATCGGTACCACGCTGACGGGTGTTAACTTCTTCGCTACCATTCTGAAGATGCGTGCACCTGGTATGACGTTGATGAAAATGCCAGTATTTACCTGGACGGCACTGTGTACCAACGTGCTGATCATCGCCGCATTCCCGATATTGACCGTTACCATTGCGCTGCTGACGCTTGACCGTTACCTCGGTACCCATTTCTTTACCAATGATATGGGTGGCAACATGATGATGTACATCAACCTGATTTGGGCATGGGGTCATCCTGAGGTTTACATTCTGGTGCTACCGATCTTTGGTGTTTACTCCGAAATCGTAGCAACCTTCTGTAAGAAACGGCTGTTTGGTTACACCTCTCTGGTGTGGGCTACCGTTGCGATTACGGTTCTGTCGTTCATCGTTTGGCTGCACCACTTCTTTACCATGGGGTCCGGCGCGAACGTCAACGCCTTCTTTGGTATCGCCACCATGATTATTTCGATCCCAACTGGGGTTAAAATCTTCAACTGGCTGTTCACCATGTATCAAGGTCGTATTCAGTCCCACTCTACGATGCTGTGGACCACAGGCTTCATCATCACCTTCACTATCGGTGGGATGACCGGGGTTCTGCTGGCCGTACCGGGCGCGAACTTTGTCCTGCACAACAGCCTGTTCCTGATTGCTCACTTCCATAACGTGATCATCGGCGGCGTCGTGTTCGGTTGCTTCGCAGGTATTACCTACTGGTTCCCGAAAGCCTTTGGCTTCACCCTGAACGAAACCTGGGGTAAACGTGCGTTCTGGTTCTGGATTATCGGCTTCTTCGTTGCCTTTATGCCGCTGTATGTCCTCGGCTTCATGGGGATGACGCGTCGTCTGAGCCAACAAATCAACCCTGAGTTCCACGCCTTACTGGTCGTGGCTTCCATCGGTGCGGTCTTGATCGGTATCGGTGTGCTGTGTCAGGTGATCCAGTTCTACGTCAGTATCCGTGACCGTCACCAAAATCGTGACCTGACAGGCGATCCGTGGGGTGGACGTACGCTAGAGTGGGCAACCTCTTCTCCTGCCCCGTTCTACAACTTCGCTGTCGTGCCGCATGTTGACGAGCGTGATGCATTCTGGGAAGCGAAAGAGAAAGGCGAAGCTTACAAGCGTCCAACCAGCTATGAAGAGATTCACATGCCGAAAAACACCGGCGCCGGTGTGATTATCTCCGCATTCAGCCTGGTATTCGGTTTTGCCATGATCTGGCATATCTGGTGGCTGGCCATCGCTGGCTTCGCAGGCATGATTGTGACCTGGATTGTGCATAGCTTTAATCAAGACGTGGATTACTACGTGCCGGTTAAAGAAATTGAGCAAATTGAGAATCAGAATTTTGATCAACTCAGTAAGGCAGGCGTGAAACATGTCAACTGAAACTCTGACTAACCACAATACTGCCCATGCCGAGCATGGGCACCACGACACAGGAGCCAATAAAGTCTTCGGCTTCTGGGTCTACCTGATGAGCGACCTGATCATTTTCGGATCACTGTTCGCAACCTATGCCGTACTGGTTAACGGTACTGCCGGTGGCCCAAGCGGGAAGGACATTTTCCAACTGCCCTTCGTGCTGGTAGAAACGTTCGCGCTGTTGTTCAGTAGTATTACCTACGGCATGGCGATGATCGCCATGAACAAGGGTAACAAGTCTCAGGTTAATGCCTGGCTGGGCGTAACGTTCTTGTTCGGTCTGGTGTTTATCGGGATGGAAATCTATGAATTCCATCACCTGATTGTTGAAGGCTATGGCCCGGATCGCAGTGCATTCCTGTCTGCCTTCTTCGCACTGGTCGGAACTCACGGGCTCCACGTAACGGGCGGTCTGATCTGGTTGGTCATCATGATGATTCAGGTGTCCAAACGTGGCCTGACGGCAACCAACAAAACACGTCTGATGTGCCTGAGCCTGTTCTGGCACTTCCTCGACGTAGTGTGGATTTGCGTCTTCACCGTTGTTTATCTGCTGGGGGCAATCTAATGAGTCATTCAACAACCGATCATTCAGGTGCTAGCCACGGTAGCGTTAAGTCATACGTAATAGGTTTTGTACTGTCAGTTATTTTGACTGTCATTCCTTTCAGTATGGTCATGAGCGGCACTGCCTCACATAACGCCATTCTTTTCACGGTGGTGGGAGCTGCAGTGGTTCAGATTCTGGTGCATCTGGTGTACTTCCTGCACCTGAATACGTCCTCAGAAGAGCGCTGGAACGTGGTGGCTCTTGTGTTTGCCGTCCTGATTATCGCCATTGTCGTCGTGGGCTCCATCTGGATTATGATGAGCGCACACCACAATATGATGATCCAGTAACCGAGCCGTAAAAGATGATTAAGCAATACCTGCAAGTTACTAAACCAGGAATTATTTTCGGAAATCTGATTTCCGTTATCGGTGGATTTCTCCTTGCGGCCCAGGGCCACATTGATTATCCCTTGTTTCTCGCCACCCTTGTGGGTGTGTCGTTAGTCGTTGCATCTGGCTGCGTGTTTAATAACGTCATTGACCGCGACATCGACAAGAAAATGGAGAGAACCAAAAATCGGGTTCTGGTAAAAGGACTGATTTCGCTGAAGGTAACGCTGGTTTACGCATCGCTGTTAGGTATTGCGGGCTTTGCTCTGCTGTACATCGCGGCTAACCCGCTGGCCATGTGGCTGGCGGTGATGGGCTTCATCGTGTATGTCGGTGTTTATAGCCTGTATATGAAGCGGCATTCTGTTTATGGCACGCTCATTGGCAGCCTGTCCGGCGCAGCGCCTCCGGTTATCGGTTACTGCGCCGTCAGCAACCAGTTCGATGCTGGTGCGTTGATTCTGCTACTGATCTTTAGCCTGTGGCAAATGCCGCATTCATACGCGATTGCGATTTTCCGCTTTAAGGATTATCAGGCCGCCAACATCCCGGTTCTGCCCGTGGTGAAAGGTATCTCCGTTGCGAAAAACCACATTACGCTATATATCGTGGCGTTTGCGGTCGCAACATTGATGCTGTCTCTCGGCGGTTATGCCGGTTACAAATATCTGGTCGTTGCCGCAGCCGTTAGCGTCTGGTGGCTGGGTATGGCGCTGTCGGGCTATAAAAATGCGATTGATGACCGCGTGTGGGCAAGAAAGCTGTTTGTTTTCTCCATCGTCGCGATTACTTCGCTGAGCGTCATGATGTCCGTGGACTCAATGGCTCCTGCGCATGAAGTCCTGCTGACCTACCTGCGTTAATCACAAGCGGTACGCTACACATTACGAAAAACAGGTGGCTTGTCCGCCTGTTTTTTTATTGTTGGCCTTAAATTACCGCCTCGACAGGTGGTTTTTACTTTTCCCTCCCCTAGTTACTTTCCGCCAAATCACGTAACAAACCTATCGTTTACTGTATGGGCGATAACGCACTAAAATAGCGCCAATTGTTTTCAGAGGTACGAATGAACGATAATAAAATGACGCCAGGCGAATTACGCGCCACATGGGGTCTGGGTGCGGTCTTTTCACTGCGTATGCTCGGCATGTTCATGGTGCTGCCTGTCCTCACTACTTACGGCATGGCCTTGCAGGGCGCCAGTGAAGCGCTGATCGGCATTGCGATTGGTATTTATGGCCTGATGCAGGCTATCTTCCAGATTCCCTTCGGCCTGGTTTCTGACCGTATCGGCAGAAAACCCCTGATTGTTGGAGGGCTGCTGATTTTTGCACTCGGCAGCGTTATCGCCGCACTAAGCGACTCCATCTGGGGCATTATCCTTGGACGCGCGTTGCAGGGCGCTGGCGCGATATCCGCTGCCGTTATGGCGCTGCTTTCTGACCTGACGCGTGAGCAGAATCGAACCAAAGCCATGGCATTTATCGGCGTGAGTTTCGGCGTCACCTTTGCTATCGCGATGGTCGTCGGTCCTATCGTTACCCACGCTTTTGGCTTACAGGCGCTCTTCTGGGGCATCGCCCTTCTGTCACTCGCAGGCATCGCCATCACCCTCACCCTGATTCCTTCCGCTCCTGCACATATCCTGAATCGAGAATCAGCGATGGTGCGCGGCAGTTTCCTCAAGGTGCTCGGCAATAGCCGGCTGTTGAAACTGAATATTGGCATTATGTGTCTGCATATTTTATTGATGTCGAGCTTCGTCGCCCTACCCCGCGTCATGGAATCCGCGGGGATGGCGCCACAGGATCATTGGAAAGTCTATCTGGTCACGATGCTGATCTCTTTTGCTGGCGTTGTGCCTTTCATTATTTATGCCGAAGTGAAAAGGCGAATGAAGCAGGTCTTCATCGGCTGCATCGTGGTGCTGATCGCCGCAGAGGTTGTCTTATGGGCGGCAGGTAACCATCTCTGGCAAATTATCATCGGCGTGCAGCTGTTCTTCCTGGCTTTCAACGTGATGGAAGCGCTGTTGCCATCGCTGATTAGCAAGGAATCGCCGGCGGGATACAAAGGTACGGCGATGGGGGTTTACTCCACCACACAGTTTATCGGCGTGGCGATTGGCGGGAGCCTCGGCGGTGGAGTGTTTGAGTGGTATGGCGCTTCGGCGGTGTTTATGACTGGTGCGGCTATTGCAGCCATCTGGCTACTCGTCAGCTTCACCATGCAGGAACCACCTTATCTCAGCAGTCTGAGAATCGCCCTGTCCGATGTAGCGTTGCAAGATGGCGAGTTGGAACAGAAAATTCGTACTCAGCCCGGCGTTGCTGACGTGGTCATCGTGCCGGATGAGTACAGCGCCTATGTGAAGATCGACAACAAAAAGACCAGTCGGCAGCAGCTAGAACAACTAGCAGGTCAGGTCTGACTAATCATCACCACTTCCCGAAAGTGGTGTCAGGCTGACAAGCAAAAGGCCAGATTTCGCTGGCCTTTTTCGTCGGTAAATGACGAGAAAACATCAATCACGAAAGTTGGTAAACTGGAATGGCTGCCCCAAATTTCCGCCGCGAATCAACGCCATCACACCCTGCAAATCATCACGTGATTTTCCGGTAACACGAATCTGTTCACCTTGAATCTGCGCCTGTACTTTCAGTTTGCTGTCTTTAATCAGCTTGACGATTTTCTTCGCCTGCGTGGTTTCAATGCCCTGCTTCAATTTGGCCTCCACGCTGTACGTTTTACCGCTGTGCTCGAACGCTTCCGGAACCTCTAACGCACCGCCTTCAATCCCGCGCTTCAGCAATTTCTCGCGCATAATATCAATCAGTTGCTGTACCTGAAAATCAGACTCGCTGGTCGCTTTAATACTTTGCGATTTCTCATTCAGTTCAAAGCTGGCCGGAACATTGCGAAAATCCCAGCGGGTGCTCAGCTCACGCGTGGCATTTTCCACCGCGTTACGGACTTCCTGCATATCAATTTCCGAAACAATATCGAAAGATGGCATAATTCGCTCTCCTGACAAATTTGGCTGGCGAGCATAATAACCGCTCTTCTGCGATAAGCAAGATGCCAGACACGATCCCGATTTTTACTCTGTACCGGGTAAACAGGCCGAATAGCACAAGATCGTAACGTGAATGATAGCCTATGATGGCAGAACGACAGCGCCCGCATCAAATAGGGGAGACATACATGAAAATCACCGTTCTTGGCTGTGGCGCGCTGGGTCAACTTTGGCTCGCTGCGTTACATCAGCAAGGGCATGATGTCCAGGGATGGCTGCGCATTCCGCAACCCTATTGTCCGGTCAATGTCACCATGCTGGATGGTCAGCACTGTAATCTCAACCTGACGGCTAACGATCCCGAACACCTTGCCCAAAGCGAACTACTGCTGGTGACGTTAAAAGCCTGGCAGGTTTCAGATGCCGTCACCGTACTGTTGCCACAGCTCAACCCACATTGCACGATTCTGCTTTTACACAACGGGATGGGCACACGGGAAGAATTACCGTCGCTACAGCAGCCGCTGGTTCTGGGGATCACCACCCATGCCGCACGGCGTGACACGACCAACGTTGTGCATGTTGCCGCTGGTACAACGCACATCGGCACCTTTAACGGCGACAGCAGCCAAAGTCATCTGGCGGAAGTGCTGCATCAGGCCTTGCCTGATGTGGCCTGGCACACCAATATTAGCGCCACCTGCTGGCTGAAGCTCGCGGCTAACTGCGTCATCAATCCGCTGACGGTGAAATATCACTGCACTAATGGCGAGCTTTCTGCCTATCCAGAACTGATTGTGTCACTTTGTCAGGAAGTGGCTAGCGTCATGGAAAGAGAAGGCTTCCATACATCACGAGATAGCCTGCTGCTCTACGTGAATCAAATTATTCAGAACACGGCGGCAAACACCTCATCGATGTTGCAGGACATCATCGCTCAGCGGCATACCGAAATTGATTACATTACCGGGTATTTACTGCACCGAGCGCGCCTCCACGGCCTGACGCTCCCCGAAAATGCTCGTCTGTTTGACTACATTAAGCAAAAGGAAAATGATTATGACCGCATCGGCACTGGTGTGTCTGGCACCTGGTAGTGAAGAAACTGAAGCCGTCACGACCATCGATTTGCTTGTCCGGGCGGGTATTCAGGTCACGCTTGCCAGCGTCGCCAGCGATGGCAATCTGGAAATCGTCTGCTCACGCGGGGTAAGACTACTGGCAGATGCGCCGCTGGCTACCGTCGCCGATCGGCCTTTTGATGTGCTGGTATTACCGGGTGGACTGCAAGGCGCGGAATGCTTCCGTGACAGCCCAATACTGGTGGAATGCATTCGACAAGCGCATCTGGAAGGGAAAATTGTCGCTGCGATGTGTGCAACGCCTGCGCTGGTGCTGGAATATCATCAGCTGTTCCCCGTCGGAAACATGACGGGCTACCCTGCGTTTAAGGATAAGATTGCGCCAGAAAAATGGATGGAAAAGCGCGTCGTCTACGATCCGCGCGTGAATCTGTTAACCACGCAAGGGCCAGGCACCAGTATGGATTTCGCCCTGAAGATCATCGATTTACTGCTAGGAAAAGAAAAAGCTGCCGAGGTTGCTGAACAGTTAATCCTGCCGCCGGGGATTTATAACTATCGTGATTAGCGTAAATGAAAAAGGCGCTTACGCGCCTTTTTCACATTACGGACGGTATACCTTCACATTGGTAAAACCTTGCTCACGCAGGTACAGCGCCTGCAAGCGGCTCATCACGCCACGTTCGCAGTAAAGCAGGTAGGTTTTGCTCTGATCCAAATCGCCAAACTGCGTACCCAGCTTGTAGAACGGTAAGGATTTGATTTCCACGTGATCCAGTTCAAGCGGCTTGTCGTCCTGTTCATCCGGCGCACGGATATCAAGCAACACGTCGGTCGGTGCAAACGACGCGACCGTTTCGACTTCAACCACTTCTTGCTTGGTCTGTTCTGCGATCTCACGGATATCAATATTCCGCGCTTCGCTCACCACACGCTCCAGAATAGCAAAATCAAAGTGGCTTTCTTCGGCCTCAATCTTCGCTTTTACCGCTTTCACCGTCGGGCTTTTCGAGATCACACCGCAATATTCCGGCATCGTTTTGGCGAAATCTTCCGTTCCCAGTTCGCGAGCCTGTTTGATAATGTGTTCTTTATCATGAGAAATCAGCGGACGCAGAATCAGCGTATCGGAGGCATTATCGATCAAACGCAGGTTGGTCAACGTCTGGCTAGAAACCTGACCTAATGCTTCACCGGTCACCAGCGCCTGAACACCGTAACGCTCAGCAATTTTGGAGGCCGCGCGCACCATCATGCGTTTCAATACGACGCCCATCTGGCCATCGTCAACCTTCTCCAGAATTTCACCGACGACAGGATCGAAGTCAATCGCAATAAAGCGTACTCGGTGTGAGCTACCAAAACGATTCCACAGATAGTATGCGACCTGTTTCACACCAATCTCGTGTGCCGCACCGCCAAGGTTAAAGAAGCAGTAATGCACGCGACACCCGCGACGCATCAGCATATAGCTGGATACGCCAGAGTCGAAACCACCGGAAATCAGCGACAACACATCTTCCTGCGTACCGATCGGGAAGCCGCCGATCCCTTCATAACGTCCTTTAATCAGCAGCAAACGATCCTGCTCGATTTCCAGATGCACAGTCACCTGCGGCGCAGTGAGATTGACTCGCGCCGTTTCAATATGCTGGTTCAGACCACCGCCGACATAACGCTCTACATCCTGTGAACTAAATTCATGCTTACCGCGGCGCTTCACTCGCACACAAAACGTCTTGCCTTCCAACTGCTCACGATACAGCGCCAGCGCCTGTTCAAAGATATTGTGCACGTCGGTGTAGGCGTGATCTTCCACTTCCAGAATATGGTGAATACCCGGAATTCTCGTCAGCGCATCACGAATTGCTGAACGCTGGCTTTCGTCTTTGGCCCGAACTTCGATATGATCCCAGTGACGGACAACCGCCAACGTTTCATCATAGTGTTTTAATACGTTGCGAATGTTTCCGGTTAGAATCTTGATAAAGCGCAACCGCACAGATTGGCTCTTGATGGTGATTTCCGGGAACAATTTAATGATAAACTTCATGGTGGCTGTCGTTACTTGGTCAGAAAGGCGTAAATAAATTTACCCTGAGCACTAAAATCACGTTATCGGTAAAATCAGCGGAACAGAGATGATTTTACCAATAGCATCCAGGGCGCGGAGTATATCATTATATGAAGATATACTGTGCGCTTTAACCGTATAATTGTTGCGCATCCACGGATGACCAAACGCAACACCACGCTCTGCCGCCACAAGCCAACGGCGTATAACACCAGGATTCTGAAACCACTATGCCTAAGAAGACCGAGCAGCCAGTCAGCTTTGAAAGCTCGCTGAACGAACTGGAAAAAATCGTTACCCGCCTCGAATCAGGCGAACTGCCGCTGGACGATGCGCTAAATGAATTTGAGCATGGCATCCAGCTCGCTCGTCAGGGTCAGCAAAAACTGCAACAGGCGGAACAGCGCGTACAAATCCTGCTTAGTGACGATCCCGATGCCACGCTGTCACCGTTCACGCCGGATAATGATTCGCTATGACCGATTTCAGCACGCAACTGAATGCGCATTACCAACGCACTAACCGTATGTTGGGCCATTTCATCACCAGCCTCCCCTTTCAGAGTAGTCCACTGGTCAATGCGATGGAGTATGGCTCACTCTTAGGAGGCAAACGCCTGCGCCCGTTTCTGGTTTATACTACGGGTGAACTGTTTGGTATGCCGTTAGAGAGCCTGGATGCCCCTGCTGCGGCAGTAGAATGTATCCATGCCTATTCACTGATTCATGACGATCTGCCAGCGATGGACGACGACGATTTACGCCGCGGACAGCCAACCTGCCATATCAAATTTGGCGAAGCCAATGCCATTCTGGCGGGGGATGCACTGCAAACGTTGGCGTTCTCCATTCTGGCCGACGCGTCGATGCCACAGGTCTCCGATCGCGATCGGCTGGCGATGCTCTCAGAATTGGCGCACGCCAGTGGTGTCGCAGGTATGTGCGGCGGGCAGGCTTTCGACCTGGAAGCGGAAGGTCATCAGGTCGATCTGGCTGCGTTAGAGCGCATTCACCGCCACAAAACTGGCGCCTTGATTCGCGCAGCCGTTCGACTAGGCGCACTGGCCGCTGGTGAAACAGGACGCGCCGCCTTGCCCCACCTGGATCGCTACGCTGACGCGATTGGGCTCGCCTTTCAGGTTCAGGACGATATTCTCGATGTTGTTGGCGACAGCGCGACAACAGGCAAACGTCAGGGTGCGGACCAGCAGTTAGGTAAAAAGCACCTATCCCAGCCTGCTGGGATTAGATAACGCACGAAAAAAAGCACAGGAGCTTTATCAGGAATCACTGGCATCGCTGGACGATCTCGTCGCATCCAGTCCGATCCCCCTGAATATTGCCCCACTACAAGCGCTGGCGAATTTCATCGTTGAACGCGATAAGTAATTACCTAATGAGTCTCTATGAGTTTTGATACCGCGAAGTACCCTACATTGGCGTTAGTGGAAACACCGGATGAACTTCGATTGTTGCCGAAAGATAGCCTGCCAAAGCTGTGCGATGAGCTGCGCCAATACCTGCTGGACAGCGTCAGCCGTTCAAGCGGCCATTTTGCTTCAGGGTTAGGAACGGTTGAATTAACGGTTGCGCTGCATTATGTCTACAACACCCCTTTCGATCATCTGGTGTGGGATGTCGGCCATCAGGCTTACCCGCATAAAATTCTGACCGGCCGTCGCGATCGTATTTCAACAATCCGCCAAAAAGGCGGTTTGCACCCCTTTCCGTGGCGTGATGAAAGCGACTATGACGTATTAAGCGTCGGGCATTCATCGACCTCAATCAGTGCCGGGCTGGGCATGGCCGTTGCGGCCGAACGTGAAGGCAAAGGCCGCCGTACGGTTTGTGTAATCGGCGACGGCGCGATTACTGCGGGTATGGCCTTTGAAGCGATGAACCATGCGGGCGACATCCGCTCCGACCTGCTGGTTGTGCTGAACGACAACGAAATGTCGATTTCGGAAAACGTCGGCGCATTGAACAATCATCTGGCACAACTGCTGTCCGGCAAGCTCTATGCCAGCCTGCGCGAAGGAGGGAAAAAGGTCTTATCTGGCCTGCCGCCAATAAAAGAGCTGGTGAAGCGTACCGAAGAGCATCTTAAAGGCATGGTTGTGCCGGGTACGTTATTTGAGGAGCTGGGCTTTAATTATATTGGCCCGGTCGACGGCCACGACGTTCAGGCGCTGGCGCATACATTGAAAAACATGCGCAACCTGAAAGGCCCGCAGCTCCTGCATATCATGACGAAAAAAGGCAAAGGCTATGCCCCTGCCGAACAGGATCCGATCAGTTGGCATGCGGTGCCAAAATTCGATCCAGCCAGCGGCACATTGCCGAAAAGCAAGGAAGGCGCTCAACCCACCTATTCTAAAATCTTCGGTCAATGGCTACAGGAAACGGCAGCCAAGGACAGCAAGCTTATGGCGATCACGCCAGCGATGCGCGAAGGTTCCGGCATGGTGCAGTTCTCCCGCGATTACCCGCAGCAATATTTTGACGTTGCCATTGCCGAACAGCATGCTGTCACGTTTGCTGCCGGTCTGGCCGTTGGCGGCTATCACCCGGTTGTCGCTATTTACTCGACGTTCCTGCAACGCGCCTACGATCAGGTTATACACGATGTGGCGATCCAGAATCTGCCAGTTCTGTTTGCTATCGATCGCGGCGGTATTGTTGGCGCGGATGGGCAAACGCATCAGGGAGCGTTCGATCTCTCTTTCTTACGCTGTATCCCGAACATGATCATCATGACGCCCAGCGATGAAAACGAGTGTCGCCAGATGCTGCACACGGGCTATCACTACCAGAAAGGCCCGACCGCAGTGCGCTACCCGCGAGGAAACGGTACGGGTACGGAATTGACGCCACTATCAGAACTGCCAATCGGTAAAGGCGTGGTGCGTCGTCAGGGCGAAACGATCGCGATTCTGAATTTCGGTACGCTTCTGCCAGAAGCACAGATTGCGGCAGAGCAGTTAAACGCCACCCTCGTCGATATGCGTTTTGTGAAGCCACTGGATGAAGCGTTACTGGAAGAGTTGGCACAGTCTCACAGCACGTTTGTGACGCTGGAAGAAAATGCGATCATGGGCGGTGCGGGAAGCGGTGTGAATGAGTTCCTGATGGCGAAGCGTCTCGCCGTCTCGGTGCTGAACATCGGGCTACCGGACGTCTTTATTCCGCAAGGTTCACAGGAAGAAATCCGTGCCGATCTGGGTCTGGATGCCGCCGGCATCGAGCGCAGAATCACGCAGTGGATGGCATAAGCGGCTCACGATAATCGAGGCACATGGCCCCGGTTCAATCGCGTTGTAACATCAGAATATCGGCCAGTGATGGCCGATAAAATAGATAATTCCCGCCGAGATCACCCCTGCGACAATATCATCGATCATGATTCCCATACCGCCGTGTACGTTGCGATCAAACCAACGAATCGGCCAGGGTTTCCAGATATCCAGACAACGAAAGACGACAAACCCTGCCGCCACCCACTGCCACTCATCCACTGGAATAGCCATCAGGGTAATCCACATGCCGACAAATTCGTCCCAGACGATGCTGCCGTGATCGTGAACGCCCATATCTTTCGCCGTCTGGTGACACAGGTAAACACCGATACAAATGCTCAGCATGACCAGCAGCGAATACAATTCAAGCGGCAGGAAGGACATGAGATACCACAGAGGAATCGCCGCCAGCGACCCTACCGTGCCCGGCATCCAGGGAGATAGCCCGCTACCCAATCCCGTCGCCAGAAGGTGCCACGGGTTACTCAGCCGTAGACGACGCTTTGCCACCTCAGCACCTTTCACTTTACTCGCGGAATCAGTTTTGCTCGCTAAAATGGTCATACCCCTTCCAGTTCAGCTCGGTCACTTTATTATCCCTGAAAAAGCGAACCCCTTCAGATGAAGGTCCGATTTGCCCGATACAGGTGTAGCCGGCACCGAGATGCCCCAGGGCAAGCTCCAGCGCACCGCGGTTAATCTCCGGCACGGTAAAGCACAGCTCATAGTCTTCGCCGCCAGATAGCGCCCAGCGCAATGCCTGTTCTTCATCAACACATCCCCGCAGCCAATCAGACTGTGGAATGGCGTCCAGATTAATACGTGCACCGCACTCGCTGGCTTTAAGTATATGCTGTAGATCGGAAATGAGGCCGTCAGAAAGATCGATAGCCGAACTGGCCAGATCGCGCAGCGCCTGACCTTGCAGAATTCTGGGCTGAGGTCGCACATGACGCTGGATAAGTCCCTGACGCGCCTCATCATCCTCAACGAGCAATGTGTTCTGTAGGATAGCCAGACCGGCGGCGCTGTCGCCTAATGAACCCGTAACATAGATCCAGTCGCCGATTCTGGCTCCGCGACGCGTCAACGCCCGACCCGCAGGCACCAGACCGTGGATAGTCAGCGTCAGGCTCAGTGGGCCGCGCGTCGTATCTCCGCCAACTAGTTGCATACCATAGTAATCAAGCAGCTCAAACAAACTGTCGCTATATGTGGCCAGCCACTGGCTATTGCTTTGAGGTAGGGTAATGGCCAGAGAAAGCCAGGCAGGATCGGCCCCCATTGCAGCCAGATCGCTTAAATTGACCGCCAGAGATTTGTAACCCAGATCGGCGGGATCGATATCGGGTAGGAAATGAACACCAGATACCAGCGTGTCGGTACTGACCGCCAGCATCTGCTTATCTGCCACCGTCAGTAACGCACAGTCATCACCAATGCCTAACTCAACATCGCGACGTGAACTTCGGACCCGATTAAAATAGCGGGCAATAAGGTCAAACTCACCTTCAATCATAACCTTTCCAGCCAGCCTATCATTCAAAAGCGATCAGGGCCGGATATCCGGCCCTGATTCGATGCATTTTACTTCTTGCCTTTCCGTACGCTCGGAGCCGCTTTATCCAGCACGCCATTCACAAATTTATGGCTATCTTCAGCGCCGAAGACTTTAGCCAGTTCGATGGCTTCGTTGATCGCCACTTTGTAAGGAACATCTTCGCGCTTGCTCAGCTCAAACATCGCCAAACGCAGAATCGCTTTCTCAACCTGTCCCAATTCCTCAAGTTGACGAGACAGGAAAGGTGCCATCAGTTGATCAAGCTTCTCAGCCTGAGTGGCAACCCCCGCCAGCAATTCACGGAAATAGGTAATGTCGACATCTTTGACATCCTGCTCGCTCAGGAATTGTAGTTCAACATCGGCAATATCATTTTTAGATAACTGCCAGGAGTAAAGCGCTTGAACCGCACATTCACGAGCGCGGCGACGAGCAGCAGGTTTCACGGAATTCCCCTTACTTAATCAGGCTTACTTAATCGCTTTCAATACATTAATCATTTCTAGCGCGGTCAGGGCAGCTTCTGCACCTTTGTTCCCCGCTTTCGTGCCAGAGCGCTCAATTGCCTGTTCAATGCTTTCCGTCGTCAGAACGCCGAAAGCAACAGGGATTTCGCTGTCCATCGCAACGGAGGACAGGCCAGAGCTACATTCACCAGCAACAAATTCAAAATGCGCTGTTCCACCACGGATAACCGTTCCCAGAGCAATAACGGCATCATACCCGCCATTTTGCGTGCTTTTGGTCAGCGCACGAACCGTCAATGGCAGTTCGTAAGCACCCGGCACCCAAACAACGGTGATATTTTCGTCTTTAACCTGACCGATGCGTTTCAACGCATCAACCGCACCTTCCAGCAGGCTGTCGTTAATAAAATGGTTAAAACGCGCAATCGCAATCGCCACACGGGCATCAGGAGTAGCAACAACACCTTCGATAACGTTCATAGCTTTCCTTGTATCTGGTCTTTATGGCCCGCAGGGGGGCGGATTCTATCATAATTTTTGTTGGCACGTATCCGGTTTTGTCGGACCTGCACCACGTATTTACATACACATCAGAATTTAGGTTTCAGACGTAATCGCAGATCCGGGCCAATCTGGCGAACCTCTGCGATATCAAATTCCGGTGCCTGAGACAGTTGATCCAGCCCTGGCAAGAGGCACAGCGAGCGAGCGTTTTCACCCAGCAGTTTTGGCGCAAGATAAACGATGAGTTCATCAACGACGCCAGCGTTAAGCAACGCACCAGCCAAGCTGGCTCCGGCCTCGACCCAGACGGAGTTTATCTGTCGTCTCCCCAGTATCATCATCAGTGCCACCAGATCAACGCCGCCATTGTGCTGCGGCAATGTGACCTGTTCGACGCTCTGTGGCCACGTCTGTTCGTCCGCCTGCACACACGCCAACCAGGTCTGGCCGGGTTGGCTAACAATCCGATGCTGCGGCGTGACGCGCTGCTGGCTGTCCACAATCACCCGAACAGGTTGCCTGAGATCGGCTTCTGAATAACGTGTCTGCACATCAGCGCCCAGCTCTGACCACCGCACAGTAAGAGAGGGATCGTCAGCCAGCACCGTTGCACTACTGCTCAGAATCGCTGCACTCTCCGCGCGAAAACGTTGCACATCCTGCCGCGCCTGCGGTGAGGTAATCCACTGGCTTTCTCCCGACGCCATCGCAGTGCGCCCATCCAAAGACGCCGCCATCTTGAGCTGCACGTAAGGAAAGCCCGTCCGCATACGTTTCAGAAAGCCGACATTCACTTTCTCTGCTTCAGCCATCATCAAACCATGACTGACGGCGATCCCCGCTTGCTGTAAGCGATGTAAGCCACGGCCCGCGACCTGCGGATTGGGATCCTGCATCGCGGCAACCACACGGGAAACGCCAGCAGCAACCAACGCATCGGCACAAGGTGGCGTTCGGCCATGATGGCTGCACGGCTCTAGCGTGACGTAAGCCGTCGCACCACGTGCGCGCTCCCCTGCCATTCTCAGCGCATGAACTTCAGCATGAGGTTCGCCAGCACGGAAATGATAGCCTTCACCGACAATTTCGCCATCACGCACGATCACACAGCCAACATTGGGGTTAGGAGCCGTCGTAAAACGACCACGGCGTGCCAGCTCTAACGCTCGCGCCATGTATAGCTCATCCTGCGGCACGTGGCCGTTTTCCTGAACACTATCCTTCTGAACACTATCTTTCTGAGTACGGTTTCCCTGAAAAACGCTCATTCCCGAACCTCTTATCTCTCTCAAACCAACGCGGCTTAATCCTGCAAACGCGCAATCTCTTCGCCAAATTCACGGATATCTTCAAAGCTGCGATACACCGATGCAAAGCGGATATACGCCACTTTATCCAGCTTTCTCAGCGCTTCCATCACCAGATTGCCGACCATCTTGGTGGTAACTTCACGTTCTCCGGTCGCACGAAGATGAGATTTGATGTGATTAATCGCCATTTCGACGTCATCAGAGCTTACCGGCCTTTTTCCAGCGCTTTCAGCATGCCGCTACGCAATTTATCTTCATTAAAAGGCTCGCGCACTTCATTGCTTTTGATGACTCGCGGCATCACCAGTTCAGCCACTTCAAACGTGGTGAAGCGTTCATGACAAACCAGACACTGCCGACGACGGCGTACTTGCGAACCTTCGCCGACCAGACGGGAATCAATGACTTTGGTATCAACAGCGGAGCAAAACGGGCAATGCATGATGTGTCCTGACCAGTAATCCTTAACGTAGAGACAGTTTACCCTGAATTAACGGACTAACCAAAACTCCTGAATCACGTTGCGAAGGGTTTCGCATCTCTCCCGGTAATAGGACGAAAAAAGCTGTCTCACCTATGACTTAGGCTTAATCGCAGCTAAACTCAGCAACAGGGATCAACGGATCAATGAATAAAACATCGAAAGGGGAACCACAGATATGAGAACCCGATATCGCGTACTGACCTTCCTGCCAGCGCTGCTTTTGCTCGCAGGGTGCGCCGAACAGCGCCAGATGCCAAAGCTACAGAATCAGATAGGTCAGCTAAACCAGCAATTACAAACGCTGACCGATCAGGCTACGGCATTAGAGCGACAAAATGCGTTGAATTCTCAATCCACCTCTGGCGTTTATTTACTGCCCGCAGCGCAAACCAGCACAATGCTGGAAAGCAGCATTGGCAGACTCAGCGTATCGTTACGTAATATCGAGACGGAAGCGAACGGAACAAGCGCGTTACTGCATATCCGTACACTTGATGCGAAAGGGCTGCCAGCCTTTGGTGCACAGCTTGACTGGGGACGGCTCGACCCGGTGAGTGGCCAGCCTTTAGTCGGCGACACACAAACGCAGTCTTTTGTCGTCTCCCCCACGCTGTTACCAAAAGCCGAAGCGATTATTGAATTACGCCTGAGCGGTTTGCCACCGGAAGAACTCGGTTTTGTTCGTTTGCATCAGGTTCAGGAGATACAAAGTCCCCCGCCTGTTGCCGCAACCGAGTCCCCCTAGCAAAAGTATTTCTCAGCGCTAAGATGCAAAAAACCCCGCAGCGACGCTAATGCCGATCGTTTAAGAATCGAGATACCGGGGGCTACCACGGTGCGAGGTCTCCCTACGGGAACCTCATCACCGTGTTTCCCCCTAAATCCATGCTTAAGTGGACAGCATTACGCAGCGACGCGGGGTTTTTTATGTTTACAGTCGGTAGATTAAGGCAGGATAGACGGTTGGTCCGCCCCTTCTTTTTCCACTTTCTGAACGATCAGGTGTTCACGCTTCATACCCAGTTTCAGCGCCAGAGCAGAAGAAACATAGATGGAAGAGATCGTCCCGATGATCACACCAATAAACATCGTTAACGAGAAGCCATGCAACAAGGCTCCACCGAAGACCATGAGGATCACAATCATCGCCAATGTGGTTGCTGATGTGATAATGGTACGGTGCAGCGTCTGCGTCAGAGAAATGTTGGTAATCTCATATGGTGTACCGCGACGAACCTTGCGGAAGTTTTCACGAATACGGTCAGATACCACGATCTTATCGTTAAGCGAATAACCAATTACCGACATCAGCGACGCAATGATCGTTAGGTCAATCTCAATAGAGAACAGAGACAGCAGCCCCATTGTGATGATCGTATCGTGCGCCAAAGCCAGCACGGCCCCCATCGCCAGACGCCATTCAAAACGAAAACCGATGTAAATGAGGATAGCAATCAGCGCAGACATCAGCGCCAATGCGCCCGCCTGTGCCAAATCGCTCCCCACGCTCGGCCCGACAAACTCAATACGTTTCACCGTCGCATGCTGCTGGAAGGTATCATTCACTACCGTCAGCACTTTGTTACCGAGCGCTTCGTTCTCGCTGCCAGAAACGGGTGGCATACGCACCATCACGTCGCGGCTGCTACCGAAGTTTTGTACCTGCGGCTCTGAAAACCCAGAGGTCTCTAACGAACTACGCAGGACATCGAGATCGATCGGTTTCTCAAGGTTAATCTCAATGACCGTACCACCGGTAAAGTCGAGCCCCCAGTTGAAACCACGCACGCCCATAACCACGATAGAAGCGATGATCAGCAGGCCGGAAATGGCAAATGCCAATGTGTCCCAGCGCATGAAATCATAGACTTTACGCCCATGATTAAGTTGTTCAATGTTGTATTCCTGTTCCTGTGCCACAACGCACTCCTAGATAGACAGCTTGTTGATACGTTTACCGCCGTAAAGCAGGTTAACGATGGCACGAGTACCGACGATCGCCGTAAACATTGAGGTCGCAATCCCAATCGCAGTCGTGATAGCAAACCCTTTGATAGAACCGGTACCAACCGCATACAGGATGATGACTTTAATCAACGTCGTGACGTTCGCATCAACAATCGAACTGAACGCACCTTTGTAGCCCTCATGAATAGCCTGCTGCACAGAGCGACCATTACTGAGTTCTTCCTTGATACGTTCGTTAATGAGTACGTTAGCATCGACTGCAACGGCCAGTGTAAGCACGATACCCGCGATACCCGGCATGGTCAGCGTTGCCCCAGGCAACAGCGACATAACCCCAACAATCAACACCAGGTTAGCAACCAATGCACTGGTCGCGATAACACCGAATTTCTTATAGAAGAAGACCATAAAGAGGATCGATGCGATCAAGCCCCACAGACAGGCTTCCAGCCCCTGAGTGATGTTTTGCATCCCAAGCGTAGGCCCAATGGTACGTTCTTCCACGATCTGGATCGGCGCAATCAGCGCGCCCGCACGCAGCAGCAGAGAGAGCTGACGCGCTTCGTTCGGGTTATCAATGCCGGTAATACGGAAGCTGTTACCCAGTCGCGACTGAATCGTCGCCACGTTGATCACTTCTTCGTGTTTTTCCAGCACCGAACGGCCTGTCGCATCTTTCTTGCCGCTGTCTTTGTATTCGACAAACAGCGTCGCCATCAGCTTACCGATACTGTCCTTGGTGAAGTTGGACATGGTGTTGCCACCCGCGCTGTCCAGAGAAATATTCACCTGAGGCTGGTTGTATTCATCCGTACTCGATGTCGAATCGGTGATATGGTCGCCCGTCAGAATCACGCGCTTGAACAGCACCACCGGTGAGCCGTCACGCATGCTCTTCACTTCAGAGTCGCCCGGCACACGGCCGTTCGCCGCTGCGGTCGCATCGGCATTACTGTTAACCAGACGGAATTCCAGCGTAGCGGTTGCGCCAAGAATTTCTTTCGCGCGCGCCGTATCCTGAATACCCGGTAACTCAACGACGATACGGTCAGCACCCTGACGCTGTACCAACGGTTCAGCAACGCCGAGTTGGTTCACACGGTTACGCAGGATATTGATGTTCTGCTGTACAGCGTATTCGCGCGCTTCACGCAGACGTTCATCAGACATCACCGCACGTAGCAGGTTGCTACCGCTGCTGCTAAGAACCAGATTGCGATGGCGAGGGGTCAGATAGTTGATGCCGTCATCACGCGTTTGCGCATCACGGAAACGAATTTCGACGCCGTAATTGTCAGTTTTACGCACGGAAGCATAAGGGATGTTCTTCTCACGCAGATCGCTGCGCAAAGAGTCCATGGTTTGTTCTTGCAGTTTACCCAGCGCTGTATCCATATCCACTTCCATCAGGAAGTGAACGCCGCCGCGCAGGTCAAGCCCCAATTTCATCGGTTCGGCACCTAACAACCGCAGCCAGTTTGGCGTGGCAGGAGCCAGGTTAAGTGCGACGACGAATTTTTCGCCCAGCTCATTAACGAGCGCTTCACGCGCGCGGAGCTGAACATCAGGGTTAGAGAAGCGAGCCAGAATTGCACCATTTTCCAATGCAATAGACTTACTGGTAATGTTTTGTTCTTTTAAGACATTCTGGACTTGGATCAGCGTCGTTTCGCTGGCGGCGGTTCCCCGCGCGCCAGTAACTTGTACCGCCGGATCCTCACCATATAGGTTAGGAAGTGCGTAGAGCAGGCCGACAAACAACACCACGACCAGCATCAGGTACTTCCACAAAGGATAACGATTTAACACGGCAGTTCCCTTCGGGAAAATCGGAAATTACAGGGCCTTAATCGTGCCCTTCGGCAGCACGGCAGCCACGAAATCACGTTTGATAACCACTTCATTGGTCTCGTTCAACGCAATCGCAATATAGCCAGTTTCGGACACTTTAGTCACGCGACCAACCAGACCACCGGTCGTTAAAACTTCATCGCCCTTGCTGATAGAATCCATTAACTTTTTGTGTTCCTTGGCGCGTTTTTGCTGAGGACGCAGGATCATAAAGTAGAAAATCAGACCAAAAACGGCCAGCATAATAACCAGAGAGTACGGGCTTCCCTGAGCCGGAGCGCCGGTTGCAGCTACAGCATCGGAGATGAAAAGACTCATTTAAATATCCTCTTTTTTGTCAAAAGATAAGCTATCAAAAAGATAAATTATCAACCTTACAATCGTAAAAACGCTTCACAGCAAAATGCAATTCATAGCAAACGGGCTTCAGTTGCTTGCGGCAACGTCTTTTTCCGCTAGCGGCGGAATGGGTTTGCCTATCCGCTGGTAAAAATCCACCACAAAGTGCTCTAATTTACCCTCTTCAATGGCCTGACGTAAACCCGCCATTAAACGCTGATAATAACGCAAGTTATGGATGGTATTGAGTCGTGCTCCGAGTATTTCGTTGCAACGGTCAAGATGATGCAAGTAGGCACGGCTATAATTGCGACACGTGTAGCAATCACAGTGTTCATCCAGCGGATTCACGTCGTCTTTATACTTCGCATTGCGGATTTTCACCACGCCATCGGTCACGAAGAGATGCCCGTTACGGGCATTGCGCGTTGGCATCACGCAGTCAAACATATCGACACCGCGACGCACGCCTTCGACCAAGTCTTCCGGCTTGCCAACACCCATCAAATAGCGCGGTTTATCTTCTGGAATCTGCGGACAAACGTGCTCCAGAATGCGGTGCATGTCTTCTTTCGGTTCGCCCACTGCTAAACCGCCCACAGCGTACCCATCAAAGCCAATGTCTACCAGCCCTTTTACGGATACATCACGTAAATCTTCGTAAACACTTCCCTGAATAATGCCGAACAGCGCGTTTTTATTCTCCAGCTCATCAAAACGCTGGCGGCTGCGTTTCGCCCAGCGCAGTGACATCTCCATCGAGCGTTTGGCGTAATCCCAGTCGGCAGGATACGGCGTACACTCATCAAAGATCATCACGATGTCAGAACCGAGATCGTGCTGAATTTCCATTGATTTTTCCGGGCTAAGGAAAATCGAATCCCCGTTGATCGGGTTACGGAAATGCACACCCTGTTCGGTAATCTTGCGAATATCGCCGAGGCTGAACACCTGAAAACCGCCGGAATCCGTCAGAATCGGGCCGTGCCACTGCATGAAATCGTGCAGATCGCCGTGCAGTTTCATAATTTCCTGACCGGGACGCAGCCACAAGTGGAACGTGTTACCAAGCAAAATCTGCGCGCCAGTCTCTTTTACTTCTTCCGGCGTCATGCCTTTCACCGTGCCGTAAGTTCCCACGGGCATAAAAGCCGGGGTTTCCACCACGCCACGTTCAAAAATCAATCTGCCGCGTCGCGCACGGCCGTCCGTTGTTTGTAATTCGTACTTCACTTAGCCTCCGGCATCAGAAAAACAGTCTGATGGTAATGATGTATTAACGCCTGACAGAGCGTGGTCTGTGGCATCGCTAGTGTGCAGAAAACCGGGTTTATCCCACTTTTTCCTGTTCGGCCATCGGGTTGTGCGTGATAAACATCGCATCACCGTAGCTGAAAAAACGATACTGCTCTGCCACCGCCTGACGGTAGGCAGACATCGTGTTCTGGTAACCGGCAAAGGCCGACACCAGCATGATTAACGTCGATTCGGGTAAATGGAAGTTGGTCACCAATGCATCGATAATGCGGTAGTGATAGCCCGGATAGATGAAAATTTTGGTATCGCCGAAGAACGGTTCGATCGCTGCATTCTGGCTAGCCTGTGCGGCGCTTTCCAGCGATCGTACCGAAGTGGTGCCAACGGCGATCACGCGGTTTCCGCGCGCTTTGCACGCAAGCACAGCATCAACGACATCCTGCGGTACTTCAGCATATTCGGCATGCATGATGTGATCTTCGATCGCATCGACGCGTACGGGCTGGAACGTCCCCGCACCAACGTGCAGCGTCACGAACGCCATGTCGATGCCCTTCTCGCGCAGTGCGACCAGCATCGGTTCATCAAAGTGTAAACCTGCCGTCGGCGCGGCTACAGCCCCCGGACGCTGGCTATACACGGTCTGATAAAGCTCGCGGTCGGCGTCTTCATCAGGTCTGTCGATGTAGGGCGGCAACGGCATGTGGCCGATATCATTCAGGATCGACAAGACATCGCGGGAATCATCGAAATGCAGCTCAAATAGCGCATCGTGGCGAACCGCCATCGTGGCTTTGACGCTCTCATCATCGCCCAGCAACAGCGCGGTGCCTGGCTTCGGCGCTTTGGACGCCCGAACGTGCGCCAACACCCGGTGTTCATCCAGCACACGTTCCACCAACACTTCCAGCTTACCGCCGCTGACTTTACGGCCAAACAGACGAGCAGGAATCACGCGTGTGTTGTTGAACACCAGCAGATCGCCAGGATTCAGTTTATCCAGCAAATCGGTAAACACACCGTGCGTCAGATTTCCCGTTGGCCCATCCAGCGATAGCAGGCGACAACCACTGCGTTCCGCTTGTGGATAATGGGCAATCAATGATTCAGGAAGTTCAAACGAGAAATCGGCAACACGCATGGCAATTCACTTAGCTGTTAATACATTAAAAATGGGCGGCCTAGTCTAGAGCCGCAAGCGCATGGCTGCAAGAAATAAGCACACAGCAGGCACGACACATCACAATCCGTATCACATCACTGCCAGAGAATTCCCACTTTGCCATGTAAGAGGACGTGCACAATAAAAGAAGAAGCGGATATACTACTTCAATGAATTTTCTTGCCCACCTCCATCTGGCCACGCTGGCCGACAGCTCACTATTAGGTAATCTGATGGCGGATTTCGTGCGCGGCAACCCGCAGGACAGCTACGCAGACGAGATCGTCGCGGGTATTCGCCTGCATCGCCGCGTTGATTCGCTCACTGACAGCCTGCCGGAGGTCAAACAGGCGCGTCAGTATTTCAGCGATGAATTCCGCCGCGTTGCGCCGATTACGCTTGATGTGCTGTGGGATCACTATCTTGCGCGGCACTGGCTAGAACTGGTGCCGGATACGCCCTTGCAAATCTTTATCGACGGCGCACAGTCACAAATCGAGCCGCATCTGGCACAAACTCCCGAACGCTTTCAGAACCTGAATCGCTATCTGTGGCCGGAACGCTGGATGACGCGTTACGCAGAACTGCCGTTTATCGCCGATGTGCTGCACAGAATGTCGGTACGCCGCCCGAAACTGGCGGCGCTATCCGGTTCTTTTCAGGATATCGAGCAGCACTATCACCAATTTGAAACACTCTTCTGGCAGTTTTATCCACGGATGATGCAATTAGCGAAAGCGCAACAGCTGTGAGGAAAGATCGCAGCCTTTCTCTTTTCCTAGGCGATATATTGTCCTTTCTATTAAAAGGGTTAATGTAGCGTCTTGAAAGGAAATAGCGATGAGTTCAATAGACAGAAGCTATCTCATTGATTGGTCTCTTTGCCTGTATTCACTCAGATAGAATCCCTATACTGATCGCTGTTTTTTACATCCTCCATCATTAACCGCTATCTACAGGAGTAATTATGGTCCTGGTAACTCGTCAAGCCCCAGACTTCACCGCAGCTGCCGTTTTAGGCAGTGGCGAAATTGTCGAAAATTTCAACCTGAAGAAGCACATCAACGGTAAAGCTGCCGTGATCTTCTTCTGGCCGATGGACTTCACCTTCGTTTGTCCTTCAGAGCTGATTGCTTTCGATCACCGCTATGCCGAGTTCAAGAAACGCGGTGTGGAAGTGGTTGGTGTTTCCTTCGACTCCGAGTTTGTTCACAACGCATGGCGTAAAACCCCTGTGGACAAAGGCGGCATCGGCGAAGTGCAATACGCGATGGTTGCTGACATTAAGCGTGAAATCCAGAAGGCCTACGGCATTGAGCACCCAGAAGCTGGTGTTGCACTGCGTGGTTCTTTCCTGATCGACAAAAACGGCGTGGTTCGCCACCAGGTGGTGAACGATCTGCCGCTGGGTCGTAACATCGACGAAATGCTGCGTACCGTTGACGCGCTGCAATTCCACGAAGAGCACGGCGAAGTGTGCCCAGCGCAATGGGAAAAAGGTAAATCCGGTATGGGCGCGTCACCAGACGGTGTAGCGAAATACCTGTCTGAGAACGCAGACAAGCTGTAATTCCCTCATCCTGCCTGTAAGGCAATCGATGACCAAGCCAGTTGCTATGCGACTGGCTTTTTCTTTACCCGCGATTTTCCCCGATGTTCTTCCTCACACCGTTCCAACCTTTCCTACGCGATTCCAGAGAATACAAAAGGTTGACTGAGGGCGCTAAATCCTTAGCCTTAACCTCACATCGTGTTAATGCACGACAGATTCATTGGAATAAAGGAGAACGCATGCAACAAAATCTCGCGCTGTGGCTGAGAGAAGCCGGAATACAACACGCTAGCATCATTGCGTTACTGATTGTTCTTGGGCTGATATTGCTCATTTCTGCCGTCATTCACCTGATTTTGCATCAGGTTGTTCTGAAAAGAATGGTTCTGCGTTCACTCAATAAGCCTGGAAAAACCGAGGGGCACGGGTGGAAACAGGCGTTAACGCAACACAACCTGTTTAACCGGTTGGCTTTTTTGCTACAAGGGGTGATCCTCAATATTCAGGTCTTTGTGTGGCTGCCCTCGCAGAGTGAAACACGTGAAACGCTCATCATCTGCTCCCAAGTGTGGATCATGATTTTTGCGCTGCTGTCGTTGTTCTCACTGCTCGACGTTCTGCTCAACGTTTCCGCCCGAACCAAAGTCGCGGCACAGTTGCCGCTGCGCGGTATCTTCCAAAGCCTGAAACTGATTGCCACCATCGTCATCAGTATTATGGTGGTCTCACTGCTCATCGGGAAATCCCCACTGATTCTGATTAGCGGGTTAGGTGCGATGGCCGCCGTACTGATGTTGGTGTTCAAAGATCCGATTATGGGGCTGGTCGCAGGCATCCAGCTTTCTGCCAACGATATGCTCACGCTGGGAGACTGGCTAGAAATGCCGAAATACGGCGCTGACGGCGCGGTTATCGACATCGGGCTGACGACGGTGAAAGTGAAAAACTGGGACAATACCGTCACCACCATTCCCACTTATGCGTTGGTGTCAGACTCCTTCAAGAACTGGCGTTCGATGGCGGAATCAGGAGGGAGACGTATCAAGCGCAGTATCAATATCGATACCACCAGCGTGCATTTTATGACGGAAGAGGAGCAGGCTCGATTGCTGCGCAGCAAGCTCCTGTCGCCCTACATTCAGAACAAGAAAAACGAACTGGATCAGCACAACGCCCAGTCAGATTCCGACCTGACTTCACCGCTGAATGGTCGCCGCCTGACGAATTTAGGCACGTTCCGCGCCTACCTTCAGGTTTATCTGCGCACCCATCCGGGTATTCATAAGGGAATGACGCTGATGGTACGGCAGCTTGCGCCAACATCAGACGGGGTGCCGCTAGAAATTTATGCGTTCACCAACACGACCGCCTGGGTCGATTATGAAAGCATTCAATCTGACATTTTCGACCACATCTTTGCGATCCTGCCAGAGTTCGATCTGCGCGTTCATCAAACCCCAACCGGTCACGATATGCGGGTCATGGCGCAGCAAATGACGGCCCCGAAAGCGTAAAAATAGGCACAAAAAAATGCTCCAATGGGAGCGCAGAGGTTGCTAATAAAGCCCGTAGTGCGGGAGTAACGAATAGATCGTAAAGACGCTGCAAGTACGTCCATGTAAGCTCGGCTTGCGCCATCCATGGCGCAAACGCTTTACTCTTCTATTTCGTTACTCCCGTTTTCGTTCGACAAATAGGTTTGTCAACGGACAGTCTGAGCGCTTCTTCTGATAGCAAGCGACTAACTTAATTCTGTGCCGCTACCGCGTTCTGACGTTTCTTCTTCCAGACATAGCCCACTAAAAGCAACAATATCCAGATAATACCGACATACAGCGACACACGCGTATCCGGGAAGTAGCCGATCAGACCGATGATGAAGAACAGGAAGAGAATACCGAACACGGAGGTCGCGATACCGCCGCGCAGCGGGAACGCCAGCGCCTTCACTTCATCCGGGCTCAGACGGCGACGGAACGCAATCTGAGAAAACAGGATCATGATCCACACCCACACCGTCGCGAACGTTGCCAGTGAAGCAATCACCAGGAAAACTTTGCCAGGCATAATGTAGTTCAGGTACACCGCGACCAACAGCGCCGTCATCATCACGACGACCGTTACCCACGGAATACCGCGTTTGGAAATGCGGCTAAATACCTTCGGTGCATGCCCCTGTTCCGCCATTCCGTGCAGCATACGGCCTACGCCGAAGACATCGCTGTTAATCGCCGACAGCGACGCAGTAATCACGACAAAATTCAGGATACCGGCCGCCGCCGTAATGCCCATATGTTGGAACGTCAGAACGAACGGACTCCCGTTGGTTCCGACCTGATTCCACGGGTAAATCGACATGATCACAAACAGTGTACCGACATAGAACACCAGAATACGCCACGGCACCGAGTTAATCGCGCGAGGGATGGATTTATGCGGATCTTTGGCTTCACCAGCGGTAATTCCGATGATCTCCACGCCGCCATACGCAAACATCACCAGTTGCAGCGAGAGAATCATCCCCATCACGCCGTTACTGAAGAACCCACCATTACTCCAGAGATTATGAATGCCAGTCGGTTCACCGCCGTTGCCAATCCCCCAGACAATAATACCGATCCCCGCAACGATCATAATGATAATGGTGGCAACCTTGAAGAACGAGAGCCAGAACTCCAGTTCACCAAAGGCTTTCACATTCATCAGGTTAATCGCGCCAATGATGAGCACCACACTCAAAACCCACACCCAGTGCGGTACCGCAGGGAACCAGACACCCATGTAGATGCCAAACGCAGTCACATCGGCAATGGCGACAATCAGCATCTCAAAGCAGTAGGTCCAGCCAGTAATATAGCCCGCCAATGGCCCGAGGTAATCTTGTGCATAGCGAGAAAATGAACTGGACTGTGGGTTGTGTACCGACATTTCGCCCAGAGCGCGCATGATGATATACGCGACAACTCCGCCGATCAGATAAGCCAGTAACACACTGGGGCCAGCCATTTGGATCGCGCTCGCGGAACCATAAAAAAGACCGGTTCCGATCGCTGAGCCAAGGGCGATAAAGCGAATATGCCGCGTGCTTAACCCACGCTTGAGCTTGGAAGATGGTTGTTCCATTGATAAGCAACCCTGTCTTATAGAAAGAAAACATTACAAAAAGAAAAACCACAGGCAAATACCTGTGGTGCAGAAACCCAACGTTGGGCCGGAGCAGTACGATATCCCTACCGCACCGGCGCTATCAGGCATTAACGATATTATTGATGTACCGTCACTTCCTGACGACCACACAGTCTGTCGTAAATCACTGCAACCAGCAAAACCAGCAGTGACGGTGGCAACCAGGCCAACCCTTGCTCGCTCAGCGGCAGGTTGAGGCTCCACTCTGGCAGCAGCGATTTGAAAGCCGACGATTTTATACCATCAATCATGCCAAATAACAGACTGACTAACATGACAGGCGCCACAATACGTGACGCGCTATTCCACCAGCGCAGCGTAAAGCTCAATAAAACCAGAATGATACAAGGCGGATAAATCGCTGTCAGTACGGGAATGGAAAGTTGGATCAGATGGCTAAGACCCAGGTTAGACACCACCATTGAGAAGATGCCCAGCACAAACACCAGCGTGCGGTAAGACAACGGCAGGTATTGTGCAAAAAATTCAGCGCAAGCACAGGTTAGCCCCACCGCCGTCACCAGACAGGCGATAAAGATTAACAACGCCAGGAAGCTGCTTCCCATGTTACCGAATGTGTGTTGCACATAAGCATGGAGAATTTCAGCGCCGTTCTGCGCCTGCGGCACCAGTTCACCACTGACGGAACCGAGTTGGAACAAGCTCAAATAGACCAGCGTCAAGCCAATACCAGCAATTAACCCAGCCCACACGGTGTAACGCGTCAGCAGGACAGGGCTTGCCACCCCACGTGAACGCGCGGCATTGACGATCACGATACCAAAGACCATCGCGCCCAAGGTATCCATCGTCAGATAGCCGTTAACGAAACCATTGGAAAACGGCAGATGCTCATACGCTTCCGTCGCGGGAATCGGCGTACCCGCAGGCCACAGCACCGCTGCAATGCCCAGTATCGCCAGAGCAATAATCTTTAAAGGAGCCAGCACGTGACCAACCGTATCCAGCAGTTTACCTGGATACAGGGAAATCCCGATAACGATGGCAAAATAAATCAGGCTATAAATCAATAACGGAGACGCTCCGTTACCCACCAAAGGAGCCAGACCGACTTCAAACGACACAGTTGCCGTACGCGGCGTTGCGAACAATGGCCCAACGGCCAGATAGCACACGGTGGCCAGAACCACGCCCGCTTTCTTACCAATTGGCGAGCTGAGCGCATCAACGCCACCGCCAACCCTAGCCAATGCGATCACAGTCAACACGGGTAGGCCAACGGCGGTCAGCAGGAAGCCGAGTGCCGCAGTCCAAACGTGCTCACCTGACTGTAATCCCACCATAGGCGGGAAAATAATATTTCCAGCCCCCACGAATAAAGCAAAGGTCATAAAACCTAATGCCACAATATCTTTGGAAGTTAAACGATGACTCATAGTTATGTCGTGTTGCCTGTATCAAATCGATAAAAAGAAAACTGTGTCGTTTATCGCCGCCGTAAGCCGTTCGCAAAGGGTTAGCTCGGAGCATGACGCCAACACTTCGGCGACACGAAAATGGCGGTCATAGAAGTTATTTTTTGCACAGCTATATTGGGTGCTAAGTAAACCGTTTATAGCGTAAAAAGACAAGCAGAGATCCAAAAACCAGAACATACAGCCTAACTATGAGAAAAAATAAGAATATAAATTGGTTTATCATGATTTGCATAACACATGATTTGCGCATTTATCGATATTTCATTGCAATAAAACTGACAAAAACCGGCATAAAATGCGCTGTTCGATCATAAAAAAAACATATTTCACAAAACATCGCGGGCAGAAGGCAGGAGAACGACAATAAAAAAGGCCGGATCTAATGATCCAGCCTCTGTATTTCCATTTGCAGGAATCGGGTTATCTCGCCGCTCTTACCACACGCGATTGGCGATATCCACGACAAGTTTCAGCTTATTCCACTGCTGCTCTTCCGTCAGGCTGTTCCCCTCTTCCGTTGAAGCAAAACCACACTGCGGGCTCAGGCAAATCTGGCTGAGATCGACATATTTTGCCGCTTCCGCGATACGCGCCTGCACCACATCGGCATCTTCCAGTTCACCGTTCTTCGTGGTGATCAGTCCCAGAACCACCTGCTGATGACCCGGTTTCACAAAGCGCAGCGGCTCAAATCCACCCGCTCTCTCGGTATCGTATTCCAGGAAGAAAGCATCAACATTCACTTCGCCAAACAGAATCTCTGCCACAGGCTCATAGCCGCCTTCAGAAATCCAGGTAGAGCGGAAGTTACCGCGGCAGACGTGCAAACCAATAACCAGATCCGCAGGTTTATCCGCCAGCGCTTTGTTCAGCACATCGGCGTATGTCCGCGCCAGTTGTGCCGGGTCTTCACCACGTTCACGGATCTGGCGTTTTTGATCGTCAGAGCACAGATAAGCCCACACGGTGTCATCCAATTGCAGGAAGCGGCAGCCGGCGTCATAAAATGCATGAATCGCATCGCGCCAGGTTTGCGCCAAATCGTCGAAATAGTCAGCCAGATCGGGATACACCGTCGCATCAATCGCTTTACGTCCGCCACGGAAATGCATCACGCTGGGGCTAGGAATCGTCATTTTAGCGACCGCATCGCCAGAAATGCTGTTCAGGTAGCGGAAATGATCGAGCATCGGATGCTGAGGGTTGAAACTCACTTTATCCACGACGCGAATCGCATGAGATTTCGTCTGAATACCGTTGAATTGAATACCGTGATCGGCTTCGTAGCGCTCTACGCCGTGCAAATCAGCAAAAAAGTCGAAATGCCACCAGGCACGACGCAGCTCACCATCCGTCACAATCTGCAAACCCGCTTCGCGCTGCTTTTCTACCACCCGCAGGATTTCACGATCCTCAATGTTACGCAGCGCGATATCATCAATCTCGCCCGCCTGATGTTGAAGACGAGCCTGCTTAATCGCAGCCGGACGTAAGAAACTGCCGACGATATCAGCACGGAAAGGGGATAAGGTGTTCGCCATGTGTCGCTCCTGACATGTTGCCAGCACCGATCTTCAGGAAAGAAGCATGCTGACAGATAGTTTCAATATGAAATATTTGCCCAGAGATATAGTTACATTTAATTCTATTTGGCCATCTGGACGTCTAGATTTAAAGCTATCCTGTCACGTGGCAACCCACAGGGCAATAGAAGAATTTTCACATTACATGAAGAAAATTCATGTAATGTGAAAACATCACAAATTCGTAGTGGAAAGGGGAATTATTGCGGCAGGCCAATCTGCTGACGCGCCTGACGACGCGTTTCTTCCGGCAGCGGTAAATAGCCATCCTGATTCACCAGCGCTTGCCCCGTTTCGGACAGCACACGATCTAAAAATGCCGCCGTCAACGCTTCCAGCGGTTGGCTCGGCGCTTTGTTTACATAGATATAGAGATAGCGGGTGTAAGGGTATAAACCGCTACGGATATTTTCAGTCGAGGGGTAGATGTAGTCGGAGTCTTGTGCGGCTAACGGCAGCATTCTCACGCCGCTGGTACGAAAACCCACGCTGGCATAGCCAATGGCATCGGTTGACGCCGCAACCGCTTGTACCACAGACGCTGACCCCGGTAACTCATTAACCTGAGGAAGGAAATCGCCACGGCATAGCGCCTTTTGCTTAAAGAACCCATAGGTTCCCGACGCAGAGTTTCGCCCATAGCGCAGTAGCGTGCGCTTTTCCCAACTGCCGCGTAAGCCGAGATCGCCCCACTGTTTTATCGGCTGATGGTTACCACAGCGCTGCGTAATCGAAAAGATGGCGTCCAACTGCGACAAGTTCAACCCAGGCAGCGGGTTATCCTGATTGACCAGCACAACCAGCGCATCCATGGCGACCGGCACCGCCAGCGGTGGATAGCCGTAGTGCTGGACGAAAGCGTCAATTTCGCTGGCTTTCATCGCCCTGCTCATCGGCCCAAGCTGCGCTGCGCCCGATGCCAGAGACGTCGGCGCAGAAGATGACCCAGCGGCCTGAATCTGTAAATTCACGTTCGGGTAATGCTGGCTGAAATCCGCCGCCCAAAAGGCCATCAGATTAGCCAGCGTATCCGACCCCGCGCTGGAGAGGTTGCCCGCCAGCATCTGACGAGGCTGCGCAGCGCAAAACGCGCTGAACAGCAGTAAAAAAGCGCCCGCAATACGAGTGGCGGATGTCATGGGTAGCATTTCCCGTCAGGCCGAAGGTTTCACCGTATTTTCAGCCAGAGAGGCAGGGACAATCAACCGATTCGGCAACGTAAAGACAAAACGCGAGCCCAGACCATCCTCGCTCATAATTTCCAGACGGGAATCATGATGGCTGAGCGCATGTTTAACAATCGCCAGCCCCAGCCCGCTGCCGCCCGTCTGGCGTGAACGCGCCTTATCAACCCGATAAAAACGCTCTGTCAGGCGCGGCAAATGTTCGGCCGCAATTCCCGGCCCGTTATCGCTGACCTGAAATTGCGCCCCTTGCGGGATCTTCTGCCAGCAGACTTCGATACGCGTTCCCGCTGGCGTATGGTTAATCGCGTTATATACCAGATTGGATACCGCGCTGCGCAGCTGTTCTTCATTACCAAACACGCGGAGGCTTTCGTTCACACGAAAGACAATCTCATGACGTCCCTGACTTAGGGTTTGCGCTTCACGCTGTAACACGCGCAGCATCAATGGAATATCAACTTTTTCATTCAGATCGATCGCCGTCGCCGCCTCAATACGCGACAGGGTCAGCAGTTGCTTGACCAGCCCGTCCATACGTCGGGTCTGTTCCTGCATGGTGTTCAGCGCTTTTCCTTGCAACGCCGCATCCAGCGTTTCTTCCTGCATCATTTCCAGATAGCCCTGCAACACCGTCAGCGGCGTACGCAGCTCATGGCTCACATTAGCAAAAAAGTTACGTCTGGCACCTTCAAGCTGATGCATTTGCGTAATATCACGCACAACCATCAGGAGCTGCCCTTCGGAATAGGGCATCACGCGGAATTCAACATGGTGGGAATTATTCAACTGCAGCGTGAGAGGACGGCTAAAATCCTGTCCTTTCATGTAATTCGTGAATTCGGGATAACGCAATAAGTTGAGGATATTCTGACCGTTATCTTCCGGCCAGCGGAAATTCAGCAGGTGCTGCGCCAGATGATTACACCAGAAGATCGTTCCTTCTTCGGTGGTGATCACCACGGCATCCGGCAAGGATTCAGCCCCGCTGCGAAACCGCTTGATCAGGAGCGCCAGCTCACGGCGTCGGCGTCGGTTACGCAACTGCATCTGATAGAGCCCATAGAACAGCGGTTCCCAGCTCCAGCGGCCGGGCGGTGGCGTCATGCTGCGGTCAACCCACAGCCAATAAGAGAGTTTCAGTTGGTTATAAAAATTCCAGCACAGTAAGCCTAATACGGCGACCAGCAGAAACCAGGGCAGATAACCAAAAATCAGCCCCAGCAGTAAGGCAGGCAAACAAAAAAAAGCCAGCTCCAATGCCAGCCTTTTCCAGGATAAACGTTCTAGCACGTTAATATTTCTCCGGTTACGATCACCTCAGTAACGCGTTGAAAAACGGTAGCCCGTTCCCCGAACGGTTTGCACCATTTTGTCATGTCCGCTGGTTTCCAGCGCTTTACGCAGGCGACGAATATGGACGTCGACAGTACGATCCTCAACATAAACGTTAGTGCCCCAAACGTGATTCAGCAACTGTTCCCGGCTATAAACACGTTCAGGATGCGTCATAAAGAAATGCAGCAGCTTAAATTCCGTCGGCCCCATGTCCAACGCGTGCTCTTCGGTCGTCACGCGATGTGAGGAGGGATCGAGGCTCAGGCCGCGCATTTCAATGACTTCTTCCACCGCCATCGGTGAAATACGGCGCATCACAGCTTTGATACGCGCTACTAATTCTTTGGGTGAAAACGGCTTGGTAATGTAATCATCCGCTCCCACTTCAAGGCCGCGTACACGGTCTTCTTCTTCACCGCGTGCGGTTAACATCATCACCGGAATATCACGCGTCAGCGCCTCGCGCTTCATATGCTTGATGAATTGCAGGCCCGAACCTCCTGGCAGCATCCAGTCCAATAACACCAGTTCTGGGAACGGCTCCGACAGTTGCGTTACTGCACTGTCATAATCTTCGGCTTCAACTGGTTGATAACCATTTTGCTCCAGTACAAAGCAGACCATTTCACGAATTGGTGCTTCATCTTCCACGACTAATATGCGTTTTGCCATTGTTAATCCTGTCGTTAATCATCGTCGCTGTTAGCAGGCGAAAGGCATTATGCGTCAGTTTTATGACAGATTTATGAAAAACACACGGCCCTCACCGCGCGATGTTACAGCGCATACATCCTATTTTCGAGCCGCTTTCCAAACTCCAGATTCCACCGCGACAGCCGTCCTCCCTGCTATATATAATCATGGCATTACGATGACAGAGCACCATGGCGACGGCCCCCCCTTTCACACAGTGAATAAGGACAACGCCACGCGGCATGAATATCGAGAGAATACGATGCGCATTATCCACACCGCCGATTGGCATTTAGGGCAATATTTTTATACCAAAAGCCGAAGCACTGAACATCAGGCTTTTCTGCACTGGCTCATCGCTCAGGTGGAGCACCATCAGGTTGATGCCATTATAGTCGCAGGTGATATTTTTGATAACGGCTCGCCCCCCAGCTATGCGCGGGAAATGTATTATAGCTTCGTGGTAGCACTACAGCGCACGGGCTGTCAGCTCGTCATTCTCGGCGGCAACCATGATTCCGTCGCGATGTTAAATGAATCCCGCGATTTGCTGGCCTGCCTGAACACGCGCGTGGTTGCCTGCGCCAGCGATGATCCCGCCCGGCAGGTGCTCCTGCTGGAAAATCGCCAACGGCAGCCCGGCGCCCTGCTCTGCGCCATTCCTTTTTTACGCCCACGCGATGTATTGATCAGCAAAGCTGGGCAATCGGGGGATGAAAAACAGCTGGCGCTACAGGAAGCGATTACCGCGCACTACCAGCAATGTTACCAACTGGCTTGCCAAAAACGCGATGAACTTGGCCTGCCGCTGCCAATTATTGCCACAGGGCACCTGACGACCATTGGCGCAACCGCCTCGGAATCCGTGCGCGATATCTATATTGGCACGCTCGATGCTTTCCCTGCTCAGGCTTTTCCCCCTGCGGATTATATCGCGCTCGGCCATATTCACCGCCCGCAGCGCGTGACGCAAAGTGAGCATATCCGCTACAGCGGTTCGCCTATTCCGCTAAGTTTTGACGAACTCAACAGTGAGAAGTCCGTTTGTCTGGTCAGTTTTACACCAAACGCCTCGCCACCTATTCCTCCACAGATAGACATCCTGCCTATTCCCGTCACTCAGCCGATGCAGTTGATTAAAGGTAGCCTGAGCGATATTGAACGACAGTTGGCCGCGTTTCAGGATTATCGAGGCGATAAGCCTGTATGGCTGGATATCGAAATCAGCACGCAGGATTACCTCAGCGACATGCAGAAACGTGTTCAGGCGATGACTGAGAATCTGCCTGTTGAGGTGCTTCTGCTCCGCCGCACACGCGAACAGCGTATGCAGGCGATGACGCAACAAGACAAGGAAACGCTGAACGAGCTCAGCGTACATGACGTTTTTGAACGCCGTCTGGCAACGGAGACAGAGATGGAAGAGAGCCGCCAGCAGCGCGTTCGCACGCTGTTTAATCAGGTTATTGATGAACTGGAAAATAGCGAGCCAGCCAAATGAAGATTCTTAGCCTGCGCCTAAAAAACCTCAATGCGCTGAAAGGTGAATGGAAGATCGACTTCACGCAGGAGCCGTTTTCCAGCAACGGATTATTTGCCATTACTGGCCCGACCGGCGCGGGGAAAACCACGCTGCTGGATGCCATCTGTCTGGCGCTATACCACGAAACTCCACGGCTTGGCCTGCTTTCCGCCAGCCAGAATGATCTGATGACGCGCAATACCGCAGAGTGCCTTGCTGAAGTCGAATTCGAGGTGAAAGGCGTGGGGTACCGCGCTTTCTGGAGCCAGCGTCGGGCAAGAAATGTCCCTGACGGCAATTTGCAGTCTCCCAAGGCCGAACTCGCTCTCATTGAAGACGGCAAAATTCTGTGTGAAAAACTCAATGATAAGAAAGAGATGATCACGCAGCTCACCGGGCTGGATTTTGGCCGTTTCACGCGTTCCATGATGCTGTCACAAGGGCAATTTGCTGCCTTTCTCAACGCGAAAGCAGACGACCGCGCAGAGCTATTGGAAGAACTGACCGGCACAGACATTTACGGTCTGATTTCCGAACGCGTGTATGAAAAGCACAAGCAGGCAAGCGTCGCACTGAGCACGCTACAGGCGCGTGCATCCGGTATTCAGCTGTTAACCGATGAACAGCGTCAACAGGTGGAAGAACAGCTTGCCGAACTGGTTCAACAAGAACAACGGGGCAACGTCGAGCGAGAGCAAGCACTGACTACGCTACGCTGGTTCGAACAACTGACGCAGCGGCAAACACAGCTAGCCAACACGCAAACACTGCATACAAGCGCCGAATCCGCCATTCAGCAGGCTAAACCACAGCTCGACAAGCTAGCCAGCAGCGACCCCGCAGAAAAACTGAGGCCGCTACACCAGGAACGAGAACGCTATCGGCAAGAGTCTCTTGTGCTCGCCCAGCACATTGAACAACTGGCCGCAAAGCAGGCCGCCGAGCAAACGGCGCTGGCAACACTACGCCAACAGGAAGAAAAAGCCGAGCAGGATGTTAATGGACACAAACAAGTACGGCAGCAACAAGAGTTGTTAATCAACGAGCAGGTTGTGCCGCTTGATCATTACATTGCCACGCTGGTGCAGCAGCAAGCCCAACAACAGGAAGAACTGGCCAAAATACAGGTTCGCCTGCACGCCGATGAAAGCAAGCAAACCCAGATAGCAGCAGAGCAAAGGCAGGCTAAACAACAGCTTGAACAGATTCAGTCTTACCGCCAGCAACACGCGCATTATGAGCAGTGGGGAGAGTGGTTACCGCAGTGGCGTGCCGAGTTTCGACAATTGCGCCAGTTTCAGGACGAACAACGGAAGCTGGAGCAGAAACAAACACTGCACACGCAAGAGTCGACGGCGCTACAGCAAGCAGCCGAAACGCTGGCGACACAGCAGCGTGAACAACAAAACGTCGTTGATGCGGCGCGCCAACAGTTCACACAACATGATGAGGCGCGGCAACATCAGGACGCGCACCAGTCGCTTTCCACGCTGCACCAGCGCTTTAATCAGCTCATGGATCAGCAGACGACATGTCGACAGTTCGCAACCGTCAGCGATCAGTTCCAGCGTCTTCAGGTGCGCAAGCAGCAGAACCTCACCAAACAGGTTGAGATACAAGGACATTTCGACCAGTCGCAAATATTACGGAAACAGCAACAATCCGAGCATGAACAGCGCAGCCAGCATCTGGCTGACCTGGAAACGGTGTACCGACAGGAAGAGCGTATTGTTAAGCTGGAAGCAGAACGGCAACGGCTACAGGCGGGAGAAGCGTGCCCACTGTGTGGCTCAACTGAGCATCCCGCCATTGAGCGTTATCAGGCGCTGCAACCGTCTGAAACTCAGCAGCGCCTGACAACGTTACAGCAGGAAGTGAATCGGTTAACAACGGCGTTGGCGAATACGACGGCGCACCTGGCCTCACTAGAGCAGCAGCGAGAGCAGTTGCAGCAGGACATCGTTCAGCTCGATAGTGAACATCAAACCCTGCTCCAACAGTGGCAAGATGTCAGTGAGCGCTTACAAGTTAACTACTCGCTGGAACAGCAGGACGACATCACGGCCTGGCTTACACAGCGTGAAGCCGAAGAACAGGCTATTCGGCAGCAGATTGCCCTCCGCGAGCAACTGCAAAAACAGTGGCAGGAAAGTAAGGATTTACTGACTGCCACAGAGGCATTGCAGCGGGAACTCGACCAGAAAATCGCGCTGAACGTTCAGCAACACGCGTCGCTACGCGTTATACAGGAAGAAATAACCCAGTCACTGCAACATGTGCATCAGCAACTCACGCAGCATACGCAGGAAATGACGCAGACGCTGGCAACAGTAGGGCTTCTTCTGCCAGACGCTGACGCACAAGATGGATGGCTGGCTCAACGCGAGAACGAGTGGCAAGACTGGAAAGCCAAAGAGCAGGAGCAATCTCGCTTAATTCCCTTGTTAGCCACGCTGGACAGCGATCTTCAGCATCTGCACCACAGCGTGACAGAGGCGAGACAGTTGCTTCAAACACAGCAACAGCAGTTGGCACAGCACCTCGCGCGACTCAACACAAGCCAGCAAGAGCGACTGGCGCTGTTTGGGAACCGACAAATCGCCGATGTGCGCGAACAGCTACAGCGAACCAGCCAGCAGTATGACGATGCGCTCAGACTAGCCCAGTCAGCTCGTCAGCAAACCGAAACGACGTTGAGCCGCCTGACAGGTGAGTTGGCAAGCAAGCAGCAACAATGTGAACAAAATTCGCGCCAGTATCAGAATGTGACCGAACGCTTTACTCAGGCGTTGCAACAAAGCACGTTCGCAGATGAAACCACGTTCCTCAATGCTCTGCTCGATGAACAGGAACGCCAGACATTGCAGGCATTAAAGGAAACACTGTATCAGAGCTTGCAACAGGCGGCGGCGCTGCACCAACAGGCTGAAGGAGAACTGCTCGCCCATCAGCAACAACGGCCAGCATCCCTGACGGAAGACGTCACGCAGGAAGCAATGCAGCAGCAGGTGGCAGCGCTGGATGAAACGCTGAAAACCAATCTACGGCAGCAGGGGGAGTTCCAGCGCCAGTTGGCTGATGATAAACAACAGCGTCAGAACCAGCAGGCTTTACTTAACGAGATCGCCCAGAGCCAGCAAAAAAATGACGACTGGGAGACGCTAAACTCGCTGATCGGTTCAAGTAAAGGGGATAAGTTCCGCAAGTTTGCTCAGGGGCTGACCTTGGATCATCTGGTCTACCTCGCCAATCTCCAGCTTTCACGCCTGCACGATCGCTATCAGCTAAAACGTAAGCCCGGTGGCGAACTGGAACTTCTGGTGATGGATACCTGGCAAGCGGATGCCGAGCGCGACACAAAAACGCTATCCGGTGGCGAAAGCTTCCTGGTCAGTCTGTCGCTGGCATTAGCGCTGTCCGATCTGGTCAGCCATAAAGCCAGTATCGACTCGCTGTTTCTGGATGAAGGCTTCGGCACGCTGGATGCCGAGACGCTGGATATCGCACTGGACGCGCTGGATAACCTGAACGCCTCGGGTAAAACTATCGGCGTCATTAGCCATGTCGAAGCCATGAAAGAGCGTATTCCGGTACAGATCAAAGTGCAGAAGGTTAACGGGCTGGGTGTCAGTCGGCTGGCACCGCAGTACGCCGTTTAGCGATGATTCGGTCTGCAATTACTCCGTCTTCGGCCAAAGCCAGGCGGCTCCGCGTACCCCGCTGGAGTCGCCGTGTATGGCTTGAAGCACGGGCGTTTCGCACTCACCGCCGAAGATCCACTGTTTAATCTTTTCCGGCACGGTTTGATAAAGGCGAGAAACATTGCTCATTCCGCCAGCACCACCACATCTGGGTCGAGCAGATTGATCACATGCGCCAGCGATTTTGCCAGACGGTGCTCATAGCGTTGCAACGCCAGCTCGGCGATGGGGTCGCCCTGCTCTACTAAGGCAATAATCGCCTCGCCCTTGTGCGGCTGACCGCTCAGGCGCTGGTAATCCACGGCAAACCCGGTGCCAGAGATAAACGTTTCAATACAGCCAGACTTACCGCAGTAGCAGGGAACCGTCTGCCGGTAGTGCAGCTCATCGTCGTCCATCCAGGGCAGCGGGTTATGCCCCCATTCCCCCGCAATACCGTTGCCGCCGACGTGAGCCTGCCCGTTCAGCGCTACTCCCGACCCACAGCCGGTTCCAATGATGACCGCGAAGACGGTTTGCTTCCCTGCTCCGGCGCCATCAACCGCCTCTGAAACCGCGAAACAGTTCGCGTCATTGGCGACGCGTACGGGCCGATTCAGCAGCGTGGCGAGATCGCGATCCAGCGCCTGACCGTTGAGCCAGGTGGAGTTGGCATTTTTTACCTTGCCGGTAAACGGCGACAGCGTACCGGGGATTCCTACACCGACGCTACCACGGCAGCCAATCGCTTTTTCAGCCATCTCCACCAGCGTGACAATAGTCCGTAGCGTTTCCGGGTAGTCATTTCTTGGCGTCGGCATACGCTGCCGAAAACGTTCCTGCCCCTCATCATCCAGCGCGATAACTTCCGTTTTCGTCCCGCCCAGATCGATACCAATTCTCATGATGTCTCCCCACGTGTTGTAAATAGGCCCGCGTAAGTGTGTCACCGACCTGAAAACGTTCTTATTTATAGTAGGTACCCTAAATCATTCGAGCCGCGCAGCCAGCGCACATGCAGTTTGAAGTATGACGGGTATAACCAGAGAAACCAATCAGCGACAGCGCAAAGCGTGATAGGTATTCCTCTGAATCCCGGTATTTTATTCCACATTACGGCCTCGAATTCGTTATCATGCGCGCAACATTACAAACCCGCGTGCAAACCTGCGCGCCCAGTCAGGGATAACACCATGTTGTGGTTTAAAAACTTAATGATTTATCGCCTAAGCCGGGACAGCGTGCTGTCCAAAGATAACGTTTTATCTGCGGATGAACTGGAAAAACGGCTCAGCGCGTTCACGTTCACCCCGTGCGGCAGTCAGGATATGATGAAAACGGGCTGGGTATCACCGATGGGATCGCATAGTGATGCATTAACGCACGTCGTGAATGGGCAAATCGTTATCTGCGTCCGTAAAGAAGAAAAAATCCTGCCATCTCCGGTCATCAAGCAAACCCTTCAGGCCAAAATCGAACGTCTGGAAGCGGAACAGCACCGCAAGCTGAAAAAAACCGAAAAAGACTCGCTGAAAGACGAAGTCCTGCATAGCCTGCTGCCGCGTGCGTTCAGCCGTTTCAGTCAGGTGTGGATGTGGATTGATACGGTTAATGGCCTGATTATGGTCGACGCCGCCAGCGCCAAAAAAGCCGAAGATACGCTGGCGCTGCTGCGTAAAACCCTAGGGTCACTGCCCGTTGTACCGCTGACGATGGAAAACCCTATCGAGCTGACGCTAACCGAGTGGGTTCGTTCCGGTGAGCCAGCCGCTGGTTTCACGTTACAGGATGAGGCAGAACTAAAAGCGATTCTGGAAGACGGCGGCGTGATCCGCTGTAAAAAACAGGATTTGGTCTGCGATGAAATCGCTGTGCATATTGAAGCCGGTAAACTGGTCACCAAGCTGGCCCTGGACTGGCAGGAACGTATTCAACTGGTCTTGTCCGAGGACGGTTCGGTAAAACGATTGAAGTTCTCCGATACGCTGCGGGAACAAAATGACGATATCGATCGGGAAGATTTTGCTCAGCGGTTTGATGCTGATTTCATTTTGATGACCAGCGAACTGGCTGCGTTGATTGCGAATCTGATTGAAGCGTTGGGCGGAGAAGCCCAACGTTAATGCTGCCGATCGTTAATACAGTCGATCATTAATACAGTCGATTGTTAATGAGATCGATTGTTAATTCAGTCGATTGCTAATGCAGTCGGTGATTGCCCGCCGCCGCTCTGGCTGCGGGCAATACCTCTTCAGTGATAATCTATTAGACTCGGAATGCTCCAACCACGGCATTCAGTTCTTCGGCCTGTGATTGCAACGCACCCGACGCAGCAGCAGATTCCTGCACCAGCGCGGCGTTTTGTTGCACCATTGAATCCAACTGCGCAACCGCTTTGTTGATCTCGTTGATGCCACGCATTTGCTCATCCGCTGCATGCGTAATTTCGGACATCACCGAGCTCACCGTAGACACGCCGCCGACAATTTCATTCATCGTGTCGCTGGCCTGACGAACCTGTACGGAGCCAGATGTCACGCTGGAGACCGTCGATTCAATCAGCTCTTTAATTTCTTTTGCAGCCTGCGCACTGCGCTGCGCCAGGCTGCGAACTTCACCAGCAACCACCGCGAAACCCCGGCCCTGCTCACCCGCTCGCGCCGCTTCTACCGCAGCGTTAAGCGCCAGAATATTAGTCTGGAATGCAATGCCATCAATCACGCCAATGATATCGCCGATCTTGCCAGACGCGACCACGATCTCTTCCATCGTGACAATCACATCAGAGACCACTTTGCCGCCCGTGCCTGCATCTTTCGACAGCAGCAACGCCTTAGCGTTAACCTGCTGCGCCGATCCTGCCGACTGCGTCACCGCCGCGGAAATTTCTTCCAGCGAGGCTGCAGTCTGCTGAATGCTCGACGCCGCAGATTCGGTGCGCGCAGAAAGATCGTTATTTCCTGCTGAGATTTCATCCGCCGCTACCTGAAGCGAGGCGCTGATATCCCGAATCTGGATCATGACCTGACTGATCTTATCGACAAAGATGTTAAACGAGCGGGCGATTTGCGCGACTTCATCCTGCCCTTCATCCGGCAGGCGCTGCGTCAGATCGTTATTACCGTTGCTGATGTCATCCATTGCGTCGCGGATTTGCAGCAGACGCTTGAGCGTTGACGTGATAATAAAGCCAATAATCAACGTTCCCAGCAGCGCGATGGCAACCAGTGTGATGACAGATGTAGACAACAGAGAACGCATACCCGCCGTCGCTTCAGCTTTGTCCAGCGCCACCAGCATGTACCAGTTCGTGCCAGTAATCGGTTTTGCCAACACCAGTTTGGTCGACCCGGAGAAATCCACATCGCGAGCGCTATTTGCTGAAAGAATGTCGCTTAGGTTAATCGCAGGCGCAATCTCGGTGATATTTTTCAGCGTCAGTGTTTCATCTGGGTGCGCAATAATCGTACCGCTGCGGTCAATCAACACGCCAAAACTTCCTGGGCTTGGGTTAATCGCTTTGACGTTTTCAATCACGCTTTTCATTGTGACGTCGCTGCCGACTACGCCTCTGACCGTACTTCCTTCCAGTACAGGCGCAACGAAAGAAACCACCAGCGTATTCGTTACCATATCAACATACGGCGCGGTTGCTAACGGTTTGCCTTCTTTCACGGCCTGCTGATACCAGGGTCTGACGGTCGGGTTGTAATCAGCAGGGATGCCGCCAGGATCGGCAAACTTGGCGGTGCCATTGGCGTAACCCATATACACGTTCAGAAACCCACCGGATGCCACAATCTGTTTAAACAGCGGGATCGGGTCTTCATCTTTTATCGCGCGGTCATGCAGCGCGGAAATCATCTGCGTTTTAGACGCAACCCAGTCACTGATAGCGATACTATGGCTAGTCGCTACCGCGTCCAGCGTGTTCTGGATCGATTCCTTATTCGCGTTATTGGCTATGGTGTAATTAAGAAAGGTATTGATAGCAAGCGAAAGTACAACAATGGTCGAACAGGCCGCAAGGATGCGGGAACGCGTCGTTTTCAGCATAAAATACTCTTTGCATAGAATAGTTATACTATCCATAACGGCAAAGAAAAATAAAACTTGAATGCGATAACATTCCACCGCAGCCATTTATCTTAAAACCCGAGAAAATACTTAATATGTTCAACCACGCCATGATGTAAAAAAAGACACCAAATGGAATCAATGGCAACAAATCAATATTAAAATCCAATAAAAACAAAAACAAAAGAATAAATAACTTATCATTTTTTATAATAAAAAATTATCAATTAGCGTCATAATTTATTACATTTTAATAATTAAGGGATTATTCCTAATAATCTCACTATTGTTTTATACGGATAATTAATAGAAACCATTAAATAAAATAGCTCATATATAGAAGTAATGCGCGGCGTTATAAAAAAGAGCGAGATATTATTCGGTAGAGCATTATGCTGGAAACCATTTTACGTGGTTTATTTTTATGCGGTGAGATGACTGAACATTTTCAGTATAGACTGAATAATACCAGTGGTATTATATACCTTATGTTGGCTGGCAAGGATTAGAGAAGAATGGAACACGCGCATACTCAATTAATAGAACAGCTTACTCAACGCTTTGCGACAGCAGACAATACACCGCTCTACCTGAAATTTGCCGAAACGGTAAAAAACGCCGTGCGTAGCGGCATGCTGGAGCATGGCAATATTTTGCCAGGTGAACGCGACCTGAGCCAGTTGACTGGCGTATCGCGCATTACCGTGCGTAAAGCCATGCAGACGCTGGAAGAAGAAGGTGTGGTGACCCGCGTGCGCGGCTACGGCACGCAAATCAATAACATTTTCGAGTATTCGTTGAAAGAAGCGCGAGGGTTTTCACAGCAGGTCGTACTACGGGGCAAAAAACCCAATACGCTATGGGTAAACAAACAGGTCGTCAAAAGTAGCAAGGAAGTCGCCGAACAATTGGCGATTGTGCCAGAAACGCCCGTTTTTTTGTTGAAACGTATTCGCTATGTGGATGAGGACGCCGTTTCCATTGAAGAATCGTATGTTCCTGTTGACCTGATCGCGGACGCTGACGATATCGGCGTCTCGCTTTATGACTATTTCCGCAGTCAGAACATCAATCCACAGCGTACACGCAGCCGCGTCAGCGCACGCATGCCCGATGCCGAGTTCCAGTCCCACATTCAGCTTGATAATAAAGTACCGGTTCTGGTCATCAAGCAGGTGGCGCTCGACCAGCAGAACCGGCCCATAGAGTACAGCATCAGTTATTGCCGTAGCGATCTATACGTGTTCGTCTGCGAGGAATAACCGGGCACGAAGTTCAGCCTGCGTGGGTGCGCAATCTCCGCCACGGTGGCTCACGACATACGCAGCAACCGCATTACCCAACGTGACCGCCGCCGCCAGCGGCCAACCGGCGGCTAATCCCGCTAGCGTCCCTCCTGCGTGGCTGTCTCCCGCGCCGATGGTATCGACCACCGTTGCCGGGAACGGAGGGATAACCCCCTCAGAATCGATATCAAAATACCACGCCCCCGCTTTGTCCTGACGAATAATCACCGGTGCACGGTAGATCTCCCGCCAGGCTCGCCCCAGCGTTTGCACATCAACCGACACGCCGAGCATTTCCGCTGCGACTTCCGCTTCCTGACGATTAAGGGAAACGACAGGGTGAAGCGCCATAATACGTGCCATCAGTTCGGGAGAAATATCGGCGATACGTGGGCCAAAATCGATAAACGGCGTCACGACAGGCAAGGTTTCCAGCCAGCTCACCAGACGCTCACCGCATGGTGCCGCCAGTTGATAGCCTGAAAGGTAGACCAAACTCCCCGGTGCAACGGATAACGATGCCAGCCAACTGTCGCTCCACTGGTTCTCAACGCCGCTGAAGGACATAAACGTCCGTTCACCATCCGGTTCAACCAGCGCCAGACACCAGCCGTTGTCTCCCGAATCAGTTTGTACCACCGTGGTGAGGTTCTGTTTTTCCAGACTGTGACGAATGATATCCGCCCACACGCCCTGCCCGACGGGCAAGGCGTTTTGTGCCTCCATTCCAAGGCGTTTAAGCGCAATGGCAATATTCAAAGCACAGCCGCCAATATTCACGCTTTGCTGCTTCAGTTCAATATCACATCCGCGATACGGCAATGCGTAAGCATCGGCAATCACATCGATTACTGCGGCTCCGATGATGGTCAGCGGCTGACGCGTTGTTAGCTCATCCAGTTTTGCAGCAAGTTCGCTGGCTTTCATCACGCCTCCCGTGCTGAGCGGTATTGCAGGAGCTGGCTGGCATAGCGGCTAAAATCAAGCTGGTTAATGTCATCCAGCGTCCGCTTCAATCCGGCATCAATCGCCGTGACCCCGTGCAGCGCACCGCATATCGCGGTCGCCATCGCCCCGATCGTATCGGTGTCTCCCCCCAGGTTGGCACACAGAATCGCACAGCGGTTTGGATCGGTTTGCGCCAGTTCCACCATCGCGATGGCAGTCGCGACAGATTCAATCGTGCTCGTTCCCGCACCAATCAGTTGATAAAGCTGCTCACTGGCGCTTTCTGTCCCCTTTGCACTACGCACAATGTTCAGTGCTAACTCCAGACGTGCGGCGAGAGAAGCGCTAAACGTAGTGATACGTTTTTCCTGCGCGTGGCGCGCCACGGACGGCAGTGCATCGACGATCGTCTGCCAGCTGACACCGTCAACCGCACGGGAAATAGCCCAGGCAATCACAACCGCCCCTGCAATCGCCACGTCGGATTTATGCGTCGGGCTGGATGCCAGCGCCACCTGATCGATAAATTCATCGAGATCGTGCGCAGGCAACAAACAACCTAGCGGAGAAGCGCGCATGGCCGCGCCATTCGTGACGCCATTATTTTCCAGTTCACTCACTGGCGTACCCTGGCGGATAGCCTTCAACGCAATTTTAGACGTTGGGCCGAGCACATTTTTATTAAATGCATCAAACGATTCCGCCCATTTCAGGATGTGGCGCCCGATCGCATCGGCGTTAATTTCCCCATCACATTCAATAATAGCGTCGGCCAGACTCAGCGCCATCGAGGTATCGTCGGTAAACTCGCCGCGGCCGAAATAGCACGCCGCATTATTTTCCGCCGGGCCGGGCAAAAAGCGATCAATCCAGCCGAAATGCGCTTTTACGCGCGTCCGGGGCCACAGTTCCGATGGCATACCCATCGCATCCCCTAAAGCCTGGCCATATAAGGCACCGAGAATACGTTCCTGTTTCATTTGTTTTCCTCTGTACTAAAATGCTTATTTTTTGAACCATCTACATCAATGGTCGAGATCGCCTTATCCGATTCACGGAAAAACAGGATAAAGATCAGCGCAATAATTGCGATCATCACCGCGCCAAAAAGCCACATGCCGGTCCAGTTAAAGGTCAGGCCATTCACCGGCTCGCCGTGAGCGAAAAGTTTCTCCATCATCACGCCGCCCAAACGGTATCCCAACAGGCTGCCGAAACCCTGACAGCAGAGCGTAATCAGCCCCTGTGCTGCCGTGCGCATGTGCACTGGCGCTTTTTTATCAACGTAGATATAGGCGGTAACATAGTAGAAATCGTAACTCACGCCATGCAGCAGAATGCCGAGGAACAGCAATGCGTACGTGAAGTAGTGATATGCGTCGCCGTAGACAAAGAAGACATAGCGGATAGCCGCCGTAATCAGCCCCAACAGCAATACCTTTTTAATACCAAAGCGCTTGGTGAAAAACGGCAGCGCCAGCATAAAGAAAATTTCCGAGAACTGACCCAGCGTCATCCAGCCTGTCGCATTTTTCATGCCGACTTCAGTGAGGAAGCCCGTGGCAAAAATGTAATAAAACGCCAGTGGCATTGCGAACAAGAAGGAGCAGACAAAAAACACCAGAAAGTTTTTGTCTTTCAGCAATACAATCGCGTCCAGCCCCAGCATGACTTTAACATCCAGCTTGCCCGTGCTTTTCGGTGGCGTATTGGGCAGGAAAAAAGCAAAGAGACCAAGCAATGCAGAGCTGCCAGCAGTAATCAATAACGGAATATTAGTGGGGGAAATGTCGCTAAATCCAAGCCATGTCGGCAGAAAACCGCAGACGATACCCGAGGCGATCCAGCCAATCGTACCCAAAACACGAATGCGCGGGAAATCCCGCTCTACATCGGCAACATGTGAGAAGGCGATGCTGTTAGTCAGTGCAATAGTCGGCATATAAGTTAACGAATACGCCAGTAACAGCGGGAAGAAATACATGAATTCCGTTTGCTGTGCCGCCAGATACATCAGTATCGCTCCGGCGAACATCAGTACAGCCAGCACCTTTTGCGCGGCAAAGAAACGGTCGGTGAGTGACCCCACCAGAATCGGCGATAAGATAGCGGCAATCGCGGTACAGGCATACGACCAGCCGATTTCGCCCGCCGTGAACCCGCTTTTGCTCAGATACAGCCAGAGTGGAACAAACCAGGCTCCCCAGATAAACCATTCAACAAACATCATGAACGACAGCTTTGCTGTAGTTTTCATATTTACATCCTTCATGACAGAGTAAGGTACACCTTTAAAATACCAATTAATAATACCTTTTAAATACCTTTGCGTTCATTATTTGAACCACTTAACATTTTTGCAGCATTATTTATTCTCATTGAGAAAAGAATGACAGAAAGGCACACGCACGCGCAGAACGGGATGAAAAGTGGGAATGACGCAGAATCGGCATAAAAAAACGCCGCGTTATGTCGCACACAACGCGGCGATGAGGAGATAGACTATAAAAATAAAATAGTTATTACAGGTACTTACACAGATAAGAGGTCGGTTCGACTACCTGCAAATTGAACTCACTTTTTCCCGGAACGAAAAACGTTTCTCCCGGAGTGAAAACCTGCCAATCCGGCGCGCCTGGCAACAGCACCTTCAATGCTCCGGTGATGACCGTCATTTCTTCCGGCTGCCCGGTTCCAAATGTGTATTCACCCGCATCCATGACGCCGACACTCGCGCGGCCAATGCCGTCGCCTTCAAAACCGATTGATTTGACCTTCCCTGCAAAATACTCATTTACATTCAGCATAGCGCGGCACCTATCGTCGAAAAATTCAGAAAATTCATCTTAAAAGGAGAGTCGCGCTACTGTCACGATCTATTCATTGAAAGTTAGTGTTCGGTAGCACTGACTGGTGATTATTTTGCCAGTGTCCGGTCGCCATTCTACGCGGCCGACAAACGCAGCGCCTTCAATACGTTTGCCACAATCGCTTCCGGCGCCTGAGACGCATCGATGACATGGTGCGCGACACCGCGATACAGCGCCTCGCGCGCAGCCAACACATCGGCCATCTCCTCCGCGATAGGACGACCAGTCAGGGTGGGCCGCTGGTTATCCTGTGGGTTTTCCTCCAGCCGCTGGGCCAGCAACTCCGCATCCGCATGCAGGTAAATCACAGTGCCTTTATCATGCATAAAGCGTCGGTTGGCCTCCGCAAGCACCATACCGCCCCCCGTCGCAACGATGCAGCGGTTAGACGTCACTTGCTGAAGCGCCAGACTTTCGCGCTGGCGGAACCCATGCCATCCTTCCTGCGCGACCACATCAGCCACCGTCATATTAGTGGTCTGCTGCATAAACAGGTCGGTGTCGACAAAGTCATATCCCAACGCCTGCGCCAGTTGATGCCCAACGGTGGTCTTCCCACAGCCTCTGGCACCAACCATAAAAATGGGGTGTGTCATGTAATGACGTATCCTTCTTCTTTACTCGCCCACTCCGTCATACTTCAAGCTGCGCGCGCGTCACCTGTCCCGCAACTCGAACGCTTTCGGGTATCAAAGATAAATGGGGGTGATTAACTGCTTTGTCGTGGACTGAATCATACCGATAAAATCAACAGGGAGGGAAGTGACTTCTCAGTGGAAACGAAAAGTTGAATAACTAAAAGTAAAAATGGGATGACAGGAAATAAAAAGCCCCGCGTTTAAAGGCGGGGCAAACCGCTCAGGCGATTAATACGTGTGGAAATAATCCTGAATCACCGCTGGATTCGTCGTTTTCGTCAGCGCCAGCATCAACAGGATGCGTGATTTAGCCGGGCTCAGAGAATCGGAAACCAGACCAGGCTGGCCAGCATCCGGTGGGACGATACCGCTGCCGGTACGGGTGGAACGTACAACAACAATGCCTTTGCTTTCCGCTTTACGGATGCCTGCGTCACTGCGTTTAGATACGCTACCTGCGCCCATACCCGCATACACAATGCCTTTTACGCCATGTTTGATGGCAGCGTCATACATGTATTCTGGATCGTCCTGATAGCCATAAATAATGTCGACAGCCGGCAGCTTATCTATGTTGGTCACATCAAATACGGAACGCGTGGTGTGAATCTTGTCCAGACGAGTCTGGTAGTAAACTTTGTCACCAATAATCACGCCCAGATAGCCTTCTTCTGGCGCTTTAAAGGTATCCAGCGTAGAGGCGTTGGTTTTGCTGATGAAACGAGCGGAACCGATACGGTCATTCAGTACCACCATCACTCCACGGCCACGGGAGTTTTTATCCGCTGCGACTTTTACCGCACCGTACAGGTTCATTGGACCGTCGGCGCTGATTGCCGTTGCCGGACGCATCGCCGCAGCAAAGACCACCGGTTTGTCACTCTTCACCGTCAGATTCAGGAAGTAAGGCGATTCATCGAGCGTATCCGTGCCGTGCGTAATCACCACGCCATCAACATCGCTGCGTGCCAGCAGCTCGTTCACGCGCTTGCTCAGCTTCAGCAAGACATCGCTGGTCATATTTTCGCTGCCGATGTTGGAAATCTGCTCGCCGGTAATATTGGCAAGTGTTTTCAGCTCTGGTACAGCGTGAATCAGCGTCTCTACGCCCAACGCACCCGCTTTATACCCCGTGGTTTGCGTGTTGGCCGCAGCGGAACCTGCAATCGTACCGCCCGTTGCCAGAATGACAATGTTAGGGAGATTTTCTGCCGCATTTGCCAAAGACGAAAAACAAACAAAAACAACAACGAATAATGCGTTAAACATCCTTTTCATAACCTATACCAACTTATTGAGTTAAGTGGCAGACCAGATACGTCAGGTGCCTGATCTGTAAGTAAAAAACCTCAACCCTGTTGGCAGCCTGCCAACATTGGCGCTTATAATGCCCCAGAATTCAACAGATTAATATATGCCTGTAAAACTTCATGTTAACGGTGTGTGATCCCTCACAGCGCAGCATTACGCCACGCTGATTTACGCTACCGACTAATCTGTGCCACCGCATCCTGAGAGGCCTGTTCACGCGCGTCGCCCGTCAGTTCAGACAACATCCCCTGATGCATTTCAAGCAGTCGGTCAGCATGTTCAAAGTAGTGATCGTCATGGCTGATCGCCACAATCGTTTTCCCCAATGCACGCAATTGCGGTAACAGCTCAAGATAAAACACGCGGCGGAATTGCGGATCCTGATCGGCCGCCCATTCATCCAGCAGTAAGATGTCCCGCTGTTCGGCAACAGCCAGCAGCAGTGCCACACGCTTACGCTGCCCCTGAGAAAGCTGTAAGTTCATCACTTGATGATTCTCCAGCGTCAACTTATGCCGCATGTTCAGACGATCCAGCCAGCTGTCGACCAGCGCCATATCCGGCTCCGTTCCCTGCGGGCCCATCATCTGCCCGAACAAATGGAAATCGGTAAAAATGGCAGAAAATAGCTTTTGGTAATCCTGTCGCGTTTCCGCCGTAACGGCGTGGTTATCCAGCAGCAGCGAGCCGGAAACCGGGGTATAAAGCCCGGTCAACAGCATCGCCAGCGTAGATTTCCCGCTTCCATTACCGCCAATCAGAAACACCAGTTCGCCACGTTTTATCACCAGATTGATCGGCCCGACTTCAAATCCGGAACCCTCATAGCGAAACACCACATCACGCAGTTCCAGCGTGTGCCAGTCCGCAGGGGCTATCGCCTCGGAAAACGGCTCCCGATAATCCGCCAAATCGAAGCGTTTCAGCTTATTAAACGCAACTTGCGCACTCAGCAGCGTCGGCAGAGCACCAACGGCCTGTAGCATCGGCGTACGTAAAAAAAGCAGCGTCAGTGAGTAGGTTGCCGCGACATTGGTATCCGCCCAGCCGAGATTATTTGCCATGAAAAAGACCGCGCCAATCACGCCCAGCATCATAATATTCGACCAGTTCACCGCGCTGAGGTGGAAGGTGTCAGCACGAATCACGTTCTGTCGGTAATCCTGCGCATTGGCCTGATAAACCTCTTCATACAGTTTCTGCGCCCGCTCACGGTTGAGCGCCAGTTCCTTACGCCCATTAATCACCGTTTCAAAATCTTTTTGCAGCCGATCTTCCGCTTCCCGCACCTTAGTGAGATGGCTATACACGCGGGAAACCAGCATAAAACCGCCCCAAATCGTTATCGCGATCCAGAGCGACGTTACGATCAGCATGTTAGGAGAAAGCCACGCCAGATAAGCCGCAGAGCCGATTGTAAGAATGATGCCCTGAATCAATTCAGGTAGGCGAACAAACGCGAGTGTGATGTTGCGAATATCGCTGGATAGGCTGGCAAGCAGTTGCGCACTACCGATCTGCTCGATACGCGCAATGTTGGTGTCCAAAATACGCTTGATAAATTGCCCACGCAGGCGATAAACAAAATGATGCCCCAACGTAGTCAACGCCAGCTGCGACACCAGCGTCACGCCCATTAGCAGTAGCAGCAGGCCCAGAAATTGCGGCAGTACGCTCAACGACTGATTGACCGTTTCAATCAATTGCAGGTTGATAAAGGCAATCAGTCCAATGCCCAGCGCGGCACTCAACAAACTTAATAGGATTACGGCAAGAAATGGCCAACGGTATTGGTGGTAAACAATGCGGAGTAACTCCATAACAACCTGGTCTCTATGATGAAAACAATCGCCCGCAGTTTAATGGCGGTGACCGTGATATCAAGAATAATTCTCATATCTAGCGTTATACCAGGCACACTATAGCCCAAATAATTCGAGTTTCAGGACAAAACGTTAACGTTTTGAACAACGCAAAGCGTTGACCCTTCAGGGCAAGGCCCACGACGGGCCGAGTATTTGAACGTAGCCAACGCACATGCAACTTGAAGTATGACGGGTATATACATATCCCACATCCAGCCTCATCAGCACAACGCATTAGAAATAATGATGAATTATCACGATTAGTTATCGTTTTACCGATGACACGCTTCGTCAACGCGCATTTCTCATTTCCAACAATAATAAACACAAATTGATACAAACAATATAAATAACCACATTATAAAAAAGGTTAATAACCTAAGCCATACCGCCCCAAAAGCGCACAAAAAACCTATTATTATGCATTTAGGAACATTATGTAATGATAATCGAACATTACAGTTAGTATTGTAATGATTAATAACGGAGGGTAATACGACTAAGCTATTTAATACGTAGGAATATTGTCATATTTTTATTTCAAAACATTTCAAAAAAGTTGGATTTTTAGTTAAGCCACACCTATAAATATCAAGAATTGGGTGAGTTTCATCCCAATGGACTAATCCACATGGAAGAGGGATACACAGCAATCTATTTAGCCATATTTGACTATTTCTTTCTGCTTTTTGTTTCTGAACCAGGTCAGCTTTAGCACCCCGCTTTTTGTTGGTGGTGCATATCCCATACGTCTCCCACCGCGACACTGATCCGATGAGAGAGGTATTAAGACAATGGTTGCAGATAAGCAAGAGGCTATTTCATGTCAGATATGAATGTTATTGCGGGAAATGCAAATATCCTGTCTCGTCAGGGTGGTAAATTTATCAGAGCTGTCCCGGAAGGAACCACAAATGTCGAGCTGCTGGAGAGCAGCACCGTAAGAATTTATGGCACACCGGACATCGTGTCCCGCTATGAACGCCTCGGCGACGATCTTATCTTACATATGAAAGACGGTACCACCGTCCGCTATGAAAGCTTCTTCACGCTGGATGCCGCCGGTTATCACAGCGAACTGGTTTTTGACGATGGCACCCGTCTCATCCATGCGCAGTTCTCAGGTGCGGCGGCGGCTGAAGGAGCGACACTCGCAGCAGAAGCCGCTGCTCTTACGCCAGAATATTCCACGCTGGGCGATATGACATCATTGTTGATTGGAAGCACCACCACCAGCACGATTTCTGCGGCCACGCTAGGCGGTATTCTTGGTGCCGTTGCTATCGGTGGAGCTGCCATCGCTGTCGGTTCATCAAGCAGCGACAATAAATCCACCACGCCAACCCCACCTGAATCTTTAACCATTAATCCCTTCGCTGGAGACAATATCCTAAACCGCACAGAGATAGGGGAAGCCCATACTCTTAGCGGAAAAACAACAGGCATCAACGCAGGGCAAATCGTCACCATCACATTGAACGGTGTGGTCTACACCACGACCATTGCAGCCGACGGCACCTGGAGTTTTACACTGCCAGCAGATGCGTTTACCGGGCTGGAAGACGGCATTTACGCCTTAAAAGTGAGCGTGACGGATGCAAATGGCGTCATCCATGAGAAAACCCTCGATCTCACCATTGATACCCTGCCTCCGAATTTGACCGTTGATAAATTTACAGGCGACAATTACCTCACCGTAGGGGAGCTGGCAAACGGTCAGGTTCTAAACGGAACGGGGGAAGCGGGCCAGAACGTCACTATCACGCTAAATGGAAAAACGTATACCACGACCATTAATGCCGCCGGTAACTGGACCCTCACCATCCCTGCCGCCGATCTGAGTACGCTGGGCGAAGGCGACCACGCAATGACGTTCAGCGTGACCGATAACGCCGGTAATACCACCGTGGTTAACCGCACCATCATTGTCGACACCACACCGCCGGAACTGTCTCTGTCGCCATTTACCGGCAACAATCTGATCACCGCCGACGAACTCCAGTCTTCGCAGTCTGTCTCCGGTACCGCTTCCCTGTCAGATGTCGGTCAGACCGTGACGGTGACATTTAATGGCACGACCTACACCACAACGGTAGGAAGCGATGGCTCATGGAGTGTTACGATTCCTTCCGGCGACATGCAGGCGCTGACGAACGGCACCTACAATCTGGTGGCATCATTAACGGATAAAGCAGGCAACACCACCACCCTGCCTCCGCAAACCATCACGGTGGACACCAATGTCGAAGCAGTCAACATCAGCATCGTTTCAACAGATGACCGCCTGAATGCCGTGGAAGCAGGGCAGCCGCTGACGGTCAGTGGGACGACAGCCAACGTTGCCGCAGGCCAAACCGTCACCGTGACATTGAACGGAAAGACCTACACCACCACCACAGGCACTGATGGCAAATGGTCTGTGGATATCCCCAGTGCCGACCTGCTTGCCCTGACTGACGGCAGCAACACTATTACGGCCAGCGTACAAGGGATCAGCGGAGAAACCGTTACCGTCAACCATACGCTGGATGTGCACATCAATACGCTTCCGACTATCACACTGACCGCCCCACCGTTCGCCGACGGCGTATTAAACGCCGCCGAAGCCGCGCAGGATCAGGTCATCAGTGGGGAAACCGGGATTAGCGGCAGAGGCCAAACTGTCGGCCTAACGATCGGTGGGAATTATGTTACCGGCACGGTGGATGCCAACGGGAACTGGACGGTGACGATCCCCAAAGACATCCTGCAAAACCTGCCATCGGACAATATCAGCGTGCTGGAGATTGTCGTCCGCGATATCGCAGGCAACGAAACAACCGTCACACAGAACATCAGCGTTGATACGACGCCGCCGACGCTCAACGTCTCCGCTATCGCTCAGGACGATGTCCTCAATGGTGCAGAGCTGGCCGTCAACCAGGTGGTCAACGGAACAGCTTCACTCAGCGAAGCGGGTCTCCCGATCACCGTTACACTCAACGGGCAAACCTACACCACGACTGTCGGCAACGACGGAAACTGGAGTATCACGCTGCCAACGGCCGATTTGGTCGCTATTGCGGACGGGAGCCATAACCTGACCGTTACGCTGACCGATGCCGCAGGTAACACCACAACGGTAACCCGTCCTCTGACTATTGACAGTGGCGCAACCACGGCGCCAACCATCACCATAAATAACTTCGCAGACGATAACGTCATCGACGGTGCAGAAGCCAAAGTCGGTCAGCAGTTGAGCGGGACAACCACCAACGTTGAAGCGGGACAAGTGGTTACCATCAGCCTGAATGGGAAAACCTATCTTGCGACCGTGCAGTCAGGTGGAACCTGGAGCATCACAGTTTCAGCCGTGGATATCGCACTGCTGGCAGACGGTGCACACAGTATTAGCGTTAATGTGAGCAACAAAGCAGGTAACGCAGTAAGCGGAAGTCGCGATATCACCGTAGACAAATCTGGCGACAGCATCGCCATCAATATTATCGCCAGCGACAACCTATTGAGTCAGGCTGAATCCCTGCAACCGCTGGCGATCAACGGTAATACCGCCAATGTTCCCGCAGGGCAGACGGTGACCGTTACGCTGAACGGGAAAAACTACACCACCACCGTTGCCGCAGACGGCAGTTGGACGCTGCAAATCCCCAGCGCCGATCTCCAGCTTCTGTCAGATGGCAATGCGACCTTAACCGCCAGCGTGACGGTGGCGGGAAGCGCTACCGTCAGCGACGCACAGACACTGGGCGTACACATTCATACGCTGCCACAGCCAACGATTGACACGCCATTCGGCAACGGTTCTCTGAACAGTGCAGAAGCGCTGGTCAGCCAGACCATTACCGGCCACACCGGCGTCAGCGGCGCTGGGCAGACAGTCATCTTGTCCTTCGGCGGGAAATCTTATACTGGAACGGTGGATACCGCAGGTAACTGGAAAGTTACCGTCCCTGCGGCCGATCTCCAGCAGTTACCGGAAGGTAATAACACGCTGTTGGTCACGGCACAAGACGCCGCAGGAAACCAAGCCAGCAAGACATTTATCAGCCCTACCGACTTTACGGCTCCGATCCTGACCATCGGTACGATTGCGGGCGACGACACCATCAATCTGGTCGAATCGCAAAGCAACCAGAGCGTCAACGGTACCGCCTCAATTAGCGAAGCGGGTCGTACTGTCGTTATCACGTTCGATGGGCAGTTCTATACCGGCGTCGTCGGTAATGATGGCAACTGGAGCATCAATTTGCCCACCGCGGCTCTGCGCGGCATGGCCGATGGCAGCTATACGCTAACGGCCTCGCTCACCGATGCTGTCGGTAATACCTCCAGCGTCGAGAAGTCCGTCACGCTCAGCGCCGATCCTGCGCTCCAGCCGACAATCTTCGTAAATGCTTTTGTTGATGAAAATAACGTCATCACAGCGGCCGCTCTGAAAGTCAGCCAGTGGCTAACGGGCACCAGTTCGAATGTGGAAGCCGGTCAGGTTGCCACCATTCTCCTCAACAAGAAGTTCTACTTCGCTACCATTCAGAGTGGTGGCGACTGGAGTGTAGAAATTCCGGCTGAGCATATGGTTGAACTCAGTGAGGGAACGGTATCGATCTCCGCTCAGGTCACCGATCTGGCAGGTAACACCGGGAACTACGAAACCTGGTCCTCTATCGATACGAGTAATGACAGCATCTCTATCAGCATTGTTGCACTAGATAACCAGATCAATCGCCTCGAAGCGTCACAGCCGCTGACGATTTCAGGTTCAACGGTCAATGTCACACCGGGCGAAAGCGTTACCGTGACGCTTAATGGCAAAACTTACATTGGCACCATTGCCGCGAACGGTAACTGGAGCGTCACTGTTGAAAGTAGCGACATGCTCGCCTTACCGGATGGTAAGGTCACCATTACCGCCAGCGTTGCCAACCCCGGTGATGTTCCCGTTACTGCCAGCCGTGATATTGATATTCATATTAATAACCTACCACAGCCAACGATTAACCAGCCTTTCGGCGATGGCATACTGAACATCATCGAAGCCGCTAATGGGCAGAACCTGACAGGGAAAACCGGGATTACTGGTGGGGGCCAAAGCGTCATCATTACGCTGAACGGCAAAACCTATGCCGCTACCGTGGATAATCAGGGAAACTGGAGTGCTGCGCTTCCCGCCGCCGATCTACAACTTCTGCCGAGCAGCGTACAGGCTATCCACGTAGAGGCAACGGACAGCGCGGGTAACAACATTGAAATCACTCGCGATGTTACTGTCGATCTGACGCTCCCCATTCTGACGCTGAGACCGTTGACCAATGACGGTATCATCAACGCCGCCGAGAGCCTGAACGATCAGGTGATATCCGGTAATGCACTACAGTCGGATGCGGGTCGCACCGTCACCGTTACGATCAACAATAAAAATTATCAGGCGCAGATTCAGCCTGACGGTAGCTGGAGTACCACGATCCCCTCCGCCGATCTTCAGGCGCTGGCTGACGGTAACTACACCGTGACGGCAACATTGACCGGAGCATCAGGCAACACGACCACCAGTACCGGATCATTAACACTGGATGCCAGCCCGGCCAACCTGCCTCTGCTCACCGTCAACCCCATCGCGCTCAATAACATCATCGACGGCGGTGAAATCAACGTCGCGCAAGTCATCAGCGGTAACAGCCTGAATGTCGAGGCTGGGCAACGTGTGACCGTAACGCTCGGCGACAACACCTACACCACAACGGTCGACAGCAACGGCCAATGGCGCGTCAGCGTGCCGTCTGCCGATCTCCTTCATCTGGCACAAGGCACGCATACCGTCACGATCGGCGTCAACGACGTCAGCGGTAACCCGGCAACGATCAGCCAGACGATTACGGTGAACACCTCTCTGAGCGGTATCGCCATCGATACCATCGCGGGTGACGACAAACTGAACCAAATCGAGGCGGCGCAAGATCTGACCGTCAACGGTAGCAGCCAGAACGTGACAGCGGGCACAACCGTCACCATCATGCTGAACGGGAAAAGCTACGACGGCGTCGTACAGCCGAACGGTTCGTGGAGCATCACCGTATCAGCAGCGGACGTCAGCGCACTGGCCGACGGCAACACAACCCTCACCGTAACAACGGTAGACAGCGCAGGAAACGCGTTGAGCGGTAGCCGTACCATTGATGTGTTTACCAACAGCAGCCCATCATTGACGCTAAACACACCGTTCAGCGATGGTATCCTCAATGCCGCAGAGGCGAGTGTTACCCAGACGCTCAGCGGTACAACGGGTATCACTTCACCGGGGCAAACCGTCACCGCCACGCTGGGCGGCGTGACGTACACAGGGGTTGTTGACACCGCAGGCAACTGGACCATTTTACTCCCTGTAAACGGTCTGCAAAATCTGCCGAACGGAACCACAACATTGCAGGTTAGCGTTAGCGACGCTGCTGGCAACAGCAGTTCCCTAACCAGCAACATTACCGTGGCTCGCACCCCGCCGACGTTGACGACGGGCAACATTACGACCGACAACATCCTGAACAGCACCGAGGTACAGAGCGATCAGTTGTTAACCGGCACCGCCTCGCCGTCCAGCGCAGGACAAACCGTTACCACAACGCTGAATGGCAAAGTCTATAGCGGTATCGTCGGCAGTGACGGCACCTGGAGCATCACGATTCCGTCAGCCGACCTGGCTAGTCTGTCCGATGGCAGTTACAGCGTCGTGACACGCCTGACCGATACCGCAGGCAATACCACCACGGTCACACAGACTGTTGCCGTCGATGCCAGCCCGCTCAACGCACCGATCATCACGATTGGAACGTTCGCGGGCAATAACATTGTTGACGGAGCAGAAGTAAACGTCAGCCAGGTACTCAGCGGCACCAGTAAAAACGTTGAGCAAGGCCAGACGGTGACGATTAGCTTCAATGGCAAAACGTATACCGCTCAAGTGCTGTCGAATGGGAACTGGAGCACGACGATCTCAGATGCTGACATGGCTCTGCTGACTAACGGTAGCCAGACGATTACCGTCAGCGTAAGCGATGTCTCCGGTAATACCGCGACATCCAGTAGCAGCGTGACGGTGAATACCAATGCAAGCGGCCTGTCTATTGCGCCAATTACCGGGGATAACCAGCTAAATGTGCAGGAAGCGGCAAGCGGCATAACCATTAACGGCGGTGCCGTCAACGTCGCGCCTGGCACGGACGTCAACGTCATACTTAACGGGAAAACCTATACCGTTCAGGTACAGCCAGACGGAACCTGGAGCGCCCCCATTCAGCCTGCCGATCTGCAAGCGCTGGGAGATGGCATCATTACGGTAAATGTCACGGCGGTTGATCAGGCGGGTAATGCCCTGTCGGGTACGCAGCAGTTGGGCGTCAGCATCCATAACCCACCGGTGGCCTCGCTGCATATGCCATTCAGCAACGGTTATCTGAATCTCAGCGATGCACAGGGCGGGCAGACCCTCTACGGTACCACGGGCCTGCGCGGAGCCGGGCAAACCATCAGCGTCACTATTGGCACTACGGTTTACTCCGGCACGGTTGATGGCAATGGCAACTGGAGCCTGCAATTGCCGTCGTCCGTTCTGACGGTGTTGGCAGACGGTCTCCTTAACATTTCTGTTACCGTCAGCGATGCTGCGGGCAACACCTCCACCGTTCAGGGCAGTGCATTCGTTGATTTGACACCACCGGTGCTGACCATCAATCCGATTAGCACTGACGATATCATCAACATCGCGGAAAGCCTGCAACCGGTGGTGATCAGCGGGACGTCGCCCATCAACGACAGCGGTCGTCCGATCATTGTTAGCGTCACCATCAACGGGCAGATCTATCAGGGGCTGGCGCAAGCCGACGGCACCTGGAGCGTCACCGTGCCCGCTGGCGACCTGCAAAACATGCCGAACGGTATCACCGCGATCACGGCTAGCTTGACCGACGCTGCCGGCAATATCGGTACGGTAAGCCATTCGATTACGCTGGATACCGACCCAGCCAAAGCGCCGACCCTAACGATAGCGACGCTGTCGACCGATGATTACCTCAATCTGGCCGAATCTAGTCAGCCGTTGACGATCAACGGCAGCAGCCAAAATGTGGAACAGGGTCAGCAGGTCACCGTCACCCTCAACAATCAAACCTACGTTGCTACAGTAGGCGCAGATGGCAGTTGGAGCGTACAAGTTCCTGCAACGGATGTCGGCAACATACCTGATGGTAAACAAACGGTGAGTGCCAGCGTGACGGACGTAAGTGGTAACCCTGGTTCGGCGACGCATAACATCACTGTCATCACCGATGCCGCCAACCTGCCCGCTATCACCATCGCGACCCTGTCTGGCGACGATGTCGTCAGCGCGCAGGATGCGCAATCTGCTCTGCTCATTTCCGGTTCAACGACAAATGTTCAGACGGGACAGCGCGTCACGGTAACGCTGAATAATAAAACCTATCTGGCGACCGTTGGCGCAGACGGCAGCTGGAGCACGACCGTTCCCGCCAGCGATGTACAAAATCTGCCGCAGGGCAATCAGAATGTGACCGCGGCAGTCAACGACATCGCACAGAACCCAGCCACCGCGACGCATCCGTTTACGGTCGATACCATTCCCCCTTTACTGTCTATCGATGCGCTGGTCGACACCAGCGATATCGGGTTGGCAGACGCGTTGGCCGGACTCCCGTTAAGCGGCAAAGGCGAGGCGGGTCTTTTGGTCACCATCAAAGTCGGCACAGCAGTTTATAGCACTGTCGCCGATAGTAACGGCATCTGGCAAATCGCCATTACGGCAAACGATCTGCTGGCGTTGGGCGACGGTGTGAAGACGCTTGAAGCCAGCGTGACCGACGGTGCAGGAAATACCAGCACAAGCAGCATTGATATCACGCTAAAAACGCAGTCGCTGCCGACGCTGACGCTGAATGCGCTCTATGACAATAATGTCCTGACAAGCGCGGAACTGGCAACGGAAACGACCATCGGCGGCACCTACACCAACCTGCCCGTCGGGACAACGATTCAGGTCACGATCGGGGCTTACACCGTAACGGGCGTGACGCTCGCAGGCGGCCTGTGGAGCGCCACCATTCCGGCCAATGCACTCAGCATTCTGGCGGATGGCAACGTGCAGGTCAGCGTGACGGTAACAGACAGCGCGGGCAATACCGGCAGTGCGAGCGCCACGCTGGATGTCGTCATCCACACCAATTTTGCCATCAGTATCGCCACACCGTTTGTTGACGGCGTGCTAAATCAGGCGGAAAGCACGGTGGATCAGTTGCTGACGGGCACAACGGGGATCATCGATCCCGGACAGAGCGTGTCTGTTGCCGTTACCAATGGCGCGATAACCACCACCTACAACGCCACGGTGGCGGCAAACGGCCAGTGGAGTGTGACGCTGCCTGCCGCCGATTTGTCGGCATTAGGCGATGGCACACACACCATTAACGTGACCGTCACGGATCATGCGGGCAATATCGGAACAGGAAGCGGAACGTTCACCAGCGTCATTGTGGGCGTGCCTGTCGCCTCGCTGGATACTCCGTTCGGCGATGGCAAACTGAGTCTGGCCGATGCACAGCCGGGCGCTACACTATCTGGACAAACGGGGCTCTCCAGCAACGTGGGGCAAACCGTGTCGGTCAGCATTAACGGCACCAGCGTCCCTGCCACCGTGAACCCTGACGGCAGTTGGTCGCTCTCGCTGGATCGTCAGACGCTGATCGACCTGCCGGATGGTACGGTGAATTTCACCGTCATCGTCACCGATTCTGCGGGCAACACCAGTACCGCAGCAGCCACGGCGAATGTGCTGACCACCACCCTGCCGGTACCAACGTTAGATTTGCCTTTTGGCGACGGCATCCTTAACGCCACTGAGATTCAGTCCATCCAGACCTTAACCGGCAAAACCGGTATTACCAGCGCAGGCCAGGAAGTCACCATTACGGTGACCAATAAAACCACGCTGGCAACCACCACCTTTACCGCCACCGCAGACGGCGTCGGCGGCTGGTCCAGAGCGCTGAGTCCTGCCGATCTGTCGATCTTCACCGAAGGCAATTACAGCATTAGCGTCAAGGTCACCGATTGGGTTGGTAATGCGATTACCAGTACCCCGATCGATGTGAGTTCGGCACAGACGCTGCCTGCCCCAATTATCGACGTGACGCCGTTTGGTATTGATAATATCCTGAATATCGCCGAAGCCGCATCTGCACTGACGTTCTCTGGCCGCACGCAAATTAGCGGTAACGGGCAAAACGTTAAACTGGAGATCGACCTCAACGGTATTCGCTACACGGCAACGGTGGATAGCAGCGGCAACTGGTCCGTTACACTCCCGCCTAACGCATTGAATTCGCTGGTCGATGGTCAACATACCATCACGGTGACCGCCGTCGATGAGGCAGGCAACACCGGATCTACCCCACTCATCTTTACCAGCGATCTCACGCCACCAGCCATCACGCTGAATACGCCGTTTGATGATGGCTATCTGAGTATCGCAGAAGCCGCAACGCTGGCGGGCAGAACGCTTAGCGGCAGCGCGGGTGATGCGGTGAGTGTGACCGTCACGTTTGGCGGACAACCGCTCGTCACACAGATTAGCGGAGGCGTATGGACAGCCACACTGACCCCAACGCAACTCAGTCTGCTTGCTGACGGAACGCAGAATATCGTCATCACGGCAACAGATAGCCAGGGCAACAGCGCGACGCTGAATTCTCAGGCAATCCTTGCCGTACAGGTCTCACCGACGCTGGCGATTACCGCCTTTGCTGGGCTGGATGGCCTCAGCTACGCGGAAAGCCGCACCACGCAGACCATCAGCGGTACTGCCACTGATTTGGAAGTGGGGCAAACCGTGACCGTCAGGCTGAATAACGTCAGTTATACGACGCAAATTCTCGCTGGAGGCACATGGAGCGTGACCACCCCTCCAGCCGCGCTGCAAGCTCTGGCGAATACGACCTACACCATCACCGCCAATGCGACAGATAAAGCGGGTAATCCGGCGACACAAGCCAGCGTAGGATTCAATGTCAATCTGACACCACCGTCCATCGCTATGGTGATCGACCCGATAGCGGACGACAACATCATTAACGCCAGCGAGATAAACGGTAATATCACCATTTCTGGGCGATCTATCGGCCCGTCATCGTCGATGACTGCGGTATCGCTTAACATTGGAAGTTCGCCACTTATCGTCATCACTGACATCAATGGCTTCTGGAGCACCACCATTCCCGCCAGCGTCTATTTCACCACGCAAGGCAACATCAATATCACCGCGACGTCGCTCGATGCGACCCTCACGCGAACGGTGCTGGTCGATACGGTAGCGCCCACGCTGGATATCGTTACTTTTGCCGGTGATAACATACTGAACAGTACGGAAGCCAGCACCGCCCAGACGATTACGGGGACAGCTTCCACCACGGAGGCCGGACAACTCGTCAGTGTGGTGCTGAATGGCAAAACTTACACGGCTCAGGTTTCCGCCACCGGCACCTGGAGTGTGAGTGTCCCTGCTTCCGATCTGGCACAGTTGAACGATGGCAGCCACACCATTACCGCGACGCTCACGGACATAGCAGGAAATACCACCACGGATACGCAGGTCGTTACCGTCGATACGGGTATTCCACTGCTCAGCGTGACGCTGTTCGATGACAATATCCTGACATTAGCTGAAGCCGTGGCGGGCGCAGCAATCACCGGTACAGGCGAAGTCGGGGCTACCGTCACGTTAACCGCCGGGCCGTTGACGGGCACGACAACCGTCGGCTCTGACGGCAAATGGACGATTCCGGTGCTGTCCGTCAATCTGCAAAACCTGATCGACGGGCCGCAGGTCATCGGCGTGACGCTGACCGATACCTCGGGCAATAGCACACACCTTGATGTCACGCTGGATGTTGCGCTGAACAAGACGCTCGGGGCAGGTATTACGGATATCTTCGGTAACGATGGCATCCTCAACCTGGCCGAATCACTGGTCACGCAGGTCATCAGCGGTAATGCGACAGGGAACTATCTGGGTGCGAAAGTACAGGTCACCATCCTGGGCAATACGGTAGAAGGCACCGTGGGTGCCAACGGCGCCTGGAGTGTCGCCCTTGCCCCGAATCTGTTCGCCGGTCTGAGCGATGGCCTGCTCGCGGTTAACGTCGACATTGTCGACTCACACGGCAACGTGAAGAATCAGTTGGTCAATATTGATGTGCTGAAATCTCTCCCAGTCATCAACTCCGTTATTGCCTTCACGGACGGCGCGTTGAATGCAGTAGATGTCGCAACCAGCCAGATCATCAGCGGTGTAGTGAGCGGCGGCAGCGTCGCATTAGGGGCGACGGTGAGTGTGACGCTAGGCACCAAGGTTTACACCGGGATCAGCGTCGGCGCAGGCGGTGCCTGGAGCTTGACCGTTCCTGCGTTGGATCTTCAGGCTTTGCAAGATGGAACGCTGGCGCTTGGCGTCACGGTCACCGATCAGGCGGGCAACACCGCCAGTCAGATCGTGAACGTTCCGGCCGTGATCAAAAATCTGCCGAGCATTACGCTCAACCCCGTCTTTGGCGACAGCCTGCTAAATCTGGGCGACCTGCTGACCGGCCAAATCCTCAGCGGCACAGCCACCGGTCTGGCTGGCAGAACCATTACGCTGAGCATTGCAGGTTCACAAATCGCTACAGCCACTGTCGGATCGGATGGCAAGTGGAGTACAACCGTCACCCCAAGCGTACTGGGTATTCTGCAAGGGCTGGGCAGCGGTGATTTCACCGTGAGCGCCACCGCGACAGACAGTGTCGGTAATAGCACCACGGGCAGTGCCGGCATCACGTTCGATTTCGCACAGCCGGTAATTACGCTGAACCCGATATTTGGCGGCGATGGCTTTATCAACGCGGCAGAAGCACTGGTGGCACAAACGATCAGTGGTGTGGTCACCAATGCCAGCGCAGGTTCGCAGGTTGCGGTAACCCTTGGCGGAAAAACCTTCCTGTCTACGGTCGGGGCAGGCGGCGCGTTTAGCCTGACGCTGCAACCATCGGACCTCAGCGCGTTAGCCGATGGCAGCACCACACTCGGCGTTTCTATCACCAATGCGTCCGGCAACACGAGCACCGTCAGTAGCGCGATCAACATCATTGCCAAAAATCTGCCGACAATTAGCCTTGGCTCACTGTTTGGCGGCGATGGTTTCCTCAATGCCGCAGAAGCCGCGCTGACACAGACGATTAGCGGTACCACCACCAACGCTGCGGCGGGCTCGTCGATTGTCATACGCATTGGCACCCTGACGCTCAACGCTACCGTTGGCAATGACGGCACCTGGAGCGCCAGCGTCACGCCACTGCAACTGTCCGGCCTGGCCAATGGCAACCTCACAGTCAGTGCGACGGTGACCGACCCGGCGGGTAACAGTAATAGCATCAGCGCAGGTCTCAACGTTTCCATCCTGCCACCGACTATCACCCTCAACCCCTTGTTCAACAACGGCGTGCTGGATCTTTCCAGCCTGTTGAGCGCACAAACCATCAGCGGAACGACAACCAATGTGGCAGCAGGTACCACGCTCAGCGTCACGCTGGGCAGCAAAACCTACACCACAACGGTCGGTGCCAACGGTAGCTGGAGCTTGCCAGTCCCAAGTCTCGACCTGAAGGCGCTCGTAGATGGTGTGACTAACGTCGGCGTTCGTCTGGTTGATGCCGCGGGTAACGTAGGGGAAACCACCAGTGCCTTGAATGTCATTATTAACGCCTTGCCAACCATTGCGATTAACCCGTTGTTTGGCGGTGACGGCCTGTTGAATGCCGTCGAGGCTGCCGCGGGTCAGGTCATCAGCGGTACCAGCACCAATGCGGTAGGTTCCACTATCCAGATTTCACTGGGGACCAAGACCTACTCTGCCGTCGTGCAAAACAACGGTAGCTGGTCGGTCAGCCTGCCTGCGCTCGATCTCAACAATCTGACTGACGGCACGCTGTCCCTCAGTGCTTCTCTGACCAACGCCGCAGGAAAAACCACCAGCGCAGGTGCCTCGATCGGCGTGGGCATTCATGCCCTGCCAACGGTCAGCCTCGGCTCACTGTTTGGCGGCGATGGCTATCTGAATCTGGCCGAAGCAGGCATAAACCAGATAATCAGTGGAACCACGACCAATGCGGCTGGCGGTAGCATCACCCTGACCGTCGGCGGGCTTGTACTCAGCGCCACTGTCGCCAGCAACGGCACCTGGAGCATCAGCGTGCCGAGCGCCAACCTGCTCAACATTGCCGATGGCAATTTAACCATTGGCGTCAGCGTCACCGATCGCTATGGCAACACCAACAGTACCGGCACCAACGTTGTCGTCAAAACCCACCAGCTACCGCAGTTGGGGATTGACGCGGTGGGGTCGCTGATTGGCAACACCGTTGGGCTGTTGGCGAACGGCGTCACCGTCAGCGGCACCTCGCGCTACGTGCAGCAAGGTGCCAAGGTGACCGTCACGCTGCTCGGCCAAACGCTACAGGGCACGGTCGGTGCCGATGGCAAGTGGAGTGCACATTTCAGTAGTTCGCTACTGGGCATCAACGTTTTCAACGTGGGTGCCATTTTGACCGCGCTGTTGGGAACAGCCGTTGAAGCCTCCGTCACCGATCAGGCGGGTAACTTCACCGGCGTATCCGCCGGATTAACATCCGGAATCTCCCTTGGGTTACCGCTGGCGAGCATGATGGCGCTGGACGTTGACGATAGCAGTCTCGCTCAGGTGGCCTCGCTGTCTAGCGAACCGCTCGACACCGGGGAAAGCACCGACGTGCAACCCCTTAATGTCAGCTCGAAAATGGCGGCAGCCACGCTCAGCGAGACACAAACCATCGACAAGAGCACCAGCACCGAAGTGGAAGACAGCGTGTATGCCATCGGTGGCGTCGTCATCAGTCTGGCCGACGGTACGGTGCAAACGGGCGAGGATGTCGAAGGCAGCGAAGGCGACGACATCATTACGCTTTCAACGCTCGACTTTACTCAGATCGACGGTGGTGACGGCATTGACACGCTGGTTCTGGATGGCACCGAGCTCAATCTGGATCTCACCGCGTTGGGGCTGAAAATCGATAACGTAGAGATCTTCGATTTAGGCAAAAACGGCACCAACAGCATCACACTGGATCTTGACCGCGCCCTGAATGTCACCGACCGACCCGAAGACGATCTGCTGATTGTCGGAGGCGAAGGGAATCAGGTGAACCTGATTCCGGGCGAAGGCGTCTGGAGCACGGTAGGGCAACGCGATATTGATGGCCAACGTTTCGACGTCTACCACCATTCATCGCTGGATAACGCCAACAACCTGGGAGATGTACTGGTGCAGCAAGGCCTGCTCGTCAATATGGTGTAACGGTGTGTTAAGCGCTGGCTCGGTCAAGGGCTGCTGCTTATACACAAATGCGGAGATCAACGCGGATTTTGTCGTTATCCGGCGTAAGAAATTATGCAGAGGAGATAGCAGGTTTAGGATAAGCCGCATGGACGCGGCGAAAGCTTGCGCCACGTATGGAACGTGTCGCAAGCGGTCCGTTAAACCTGATACCGACGATGGCACCGCGTAGCGGCATAATTTCCGCCAAAAGCCTGGGGTCTCGGGGCGAGCGGCGTTTGAGCCGTCCCGAGTCGGGCGCGTGCTACGAGGTAGCATAAAAATAGCGCTATTATCGCGCACGAAACAGTCTCAAAAGCAGCATAGATACGTGTCCCAGAGACAGAATGAAACTGCCTCGGTAGCGGCACAAATATGTGTAAAGGAACTAAAACAAAGCGTGATGAAAACAGGGGTAATTGATGCACAAATCATTTCTTATCAGATTTTTTATCAGGGGCATGTTTTTTCAGCGCAATCGCGCTTTTTTGACTCACACATTACGCCATCACACACCGCGCTATGTCCTCGCGCTTGGAGTGGTCTGCGGTAGTGCTTCCTTCTTTTATAGTCAGCCCGCGTTCACGCAGGACGTCGCGTTTGATTGGTCAGCGGCACCGACAGAACAGCAGGTCGATAGTCTGGATCTCAAGCAGGCGATTCTCCGCGCGTTTGCACGTAACCCACAAATTGCGCAGGCCTCGGCACAAATTCGCGTCGGCGAAGCCGATCTGCGCGTTGCACAAAGCGCCTGGTTCCCGCAAATCGGCCTGAGCGGCAATGTCGGCCAGTCAGATCAAAGCGATAGTGGCGGTACGATGAGCAACAATTCCACGGCGGGACTCACGCTAAAACAGCTCCTGTACGATTTTGGTAAGACAGGTGGCAGCATTGATGAGCAGCACAGTCTGTCAGATGCCTATCGCTATCAACTCTACGGCGTCATGACCACGGTCGGTCAGCAAACCTTGTTGACCTATCTGAAGGTCAAACGCTATCAGGAACTGAGTCAGGCGGCCGAGCGTAATATCACGTCGCTCAGTCAGGTCAAAGACACCGCGACGCTTCGCTCCGAGGCCGGTCTCAGTACGCAATCCGATGTCCTACAGGCGGAAACCCGCATTGCGGGCATGAGGGCAACGCTGGAGCAATACCGTGCGCTGGAACGCTCCTCGCTGGCCCAGCTCAGCGTACTGACCGGCGTTCTCCCCACTTCCCTGCCCGATCTGCCCCGTGCGCTGCTGCAACAAAAAATTACGCTCAAGGCACTGCCCTACCAGCAAAGTAATGCCGTGCTAAGCGCCCAATCCAAGCAGGAGGCCTCACGTCACCGGATTCGCCAGGCGGAAGCCCAGCACTGGCCGACTATTGCCGTACAGATGGGTCGTACCCGCTATGAAACCGACAGACGTAATTACTGGGACGATCAGCTACAGCTGGTTGTAGAAGCCCCGCTTTATCAGGGCGGCGCCGTCAGCGCACGCGTTGATGCTGCGGCAGGTACGCGCGAAGCCGCACAGGCCGAAGTCGAAGCGGCGAAACTGGATATGAACCAGAAAGCCTCAACGGCGTATGCCGATCTCATCGGCGCACAGCAGCGTGAAAAAGCCAGCCAGCAGCAAATCACCAGCGCGACCTACACCCGCAACGTTTATCAGGATGAATACAAACTCAGCAAACGCAGCCTGAACGACCTGCTCAGCGTTGAACAAGATGTATTGCAGGCTGAAACCTCACGCATCGGCGCGTTATATGACGGCTGGGAAGCAGCGGTTAACTATGCCGCAGCCGTCGATAATCTGCTGGATATGTTGGGCATTGAGCGTCATCAAGCCACTGGCGAGACGTTACCGTCGCTGTAAGCCGGCTCACCTGCCGGATAAGACTATGCCGGATAAGAACATGCCGGATAAGAACATGCCGGATAAGAACATGCAGGAATCTCAATGACACAAGTCACCCAAACTGAAGTCTGGATTGCCGCGATGGCTCGCGCCGCCACCCACTATGGACAGGTGGTGGATACCCAGTCGGTACACCAGCAGATGCGCTGGTACGAACAGCAGCCGATTGCCCGCCAGTTAGAACAAATCAGCCACCTGATGGGATTAAGTATCAGCCTGCGACGCACGGAGAAGCTCCGCTGGCGCAACAAGATCTTACCGGTACTGGCGGAAACCGACGACGGTGGCGTCATCGTCATTGAATCGTTAAATGAAGAAGGCATCGCCACCTACTGGCTGAATGACGGCGGCGACCTTCAGCGCGAAGCCGAACTGACTGAGCTCATCAAACACAGTCAGGGGATTATCGTGCTGGTCGGCATCGCAGAACGTGGCCGCGACACCCGCATCGATGATTTCGTCAAACCGTACCGCAAGCACTGGTTCTGGCAACATTTTCGTGGTGCAAAACGGCAGATAGGGGAAATTTCTCTCGCCTCTATCGTGGGTAATGTTCTGGCACTGGCGGGGATTCTGTTCTCCATGCAGGTGTATGACCGCGTGATTCCCGCGCAGTCGATTCCCACCTTGTGGGTGCTGTTCTTCGGCGTGTTGCTGGCTGCCGCATTAGAGTACGCCATCCGTTTATCGCGCACCGTCGTCTCCGATCTGATGGGCAAGAGCATCGATCTGAACGTGTCGGGTATGCTGTTCGCCCGCGCGCTGGCGATAAAAAACGAGGCCCGGCCGAAATCTACCGGCTCGTTTATTTCTCAGTTGCGAGAAATCGATCAGGTGCGTGAACTGCTAACCTCAACGACCGTCGGGGCAGCCGCTGACATGCCGTTCGTCTTGCTATTTCTCGGCATCATGGCGATGATCGGCGGGCCGCTGGTGATGATCCCCATGCTGGCGATCCCGCTGATTGTGATTCCCGGCCTGATGCTGCAATGGCCGATGGCGAAACTCGCCAAAGAAGGGATGCGTGAAAGCGCATTGCGCAATGCGGTGCTGGTGGAATCCATCGAAGGGATCGAAGATATCAAGGCGTTGCAGGCCGAACCCTACTTCCAGCGCCAATGGGAGCAAACTCACGAAGTCAGCGCCGCCATCGGGATGAAGCAGCGCGTGTGGGGGGCACGGCTCAGCGGCTGGGCATCGACCGTCCAACAGCTCACCTATGCGGGCATGCTGGTCTTCGGCAGCTATCTGGTGCTGGCGGGCGATATCACCACCGGTACGCTCGTGGCCTGTAGCCTGCTTTCCTCACGCACCATCGCCCCGCTCATGCAGTTAACCATGGTGTTTTCCCGCTGGCAACACGCGAAAACCGCCATGACCGGGCTGGATGACATCTTGCAAAAACCGCTGGATCGACCGGAGGACGGCAAAATGGCACACTGCCCGATCCTTCAGGGGCACTTCCAGATCCACAACGTGCAATACAGCTACGACCCCGAAAAAGGTGATACCGCCTTGCAGGTCGGCAAGCTGGAGATCAAACCGGGCGAAAAAGTGGCACTGCTGGGTAAGGTCGGCGCGGGTAAATCCACCCTGCTCAAGCTGCTTGCTAATCAGGCGACCGCGACGCGCGGCAAGGTCATTATTGATGGCGTCGATATCAGCCAGATCGATCCGGCGGATGTCCGCCGCCAGTTAGGCTTCCTGTCACAGGAATCACGCCTGTTCTTCGGCAGCCTGCGGCAAAACCTGATGCTCGGCAATCCGCATGCCACCGAGCAGGAGCTGTTGCAGGCGCTGCGTATTAGCGGCGCACTCAGCTTGATCCAGCAAGATGCCTCCAGCCTGGATCGCATCATTCATGAAGGCGGACGCGGTTTATCCGGCGGGCAGCGGCAGATGATTCTGCTCAGCCGGATGCTGTTGCGTAATCCCCAGATCGTCCTGCTGGATGAGCCCACGGCGTCGATGGACGAACAGTTGGAAAGCCACGTGATTCACCAGTTAAGCAGTTGGCTTACGGGACGCACGCTGGTATTGGTGACGCACCGCCCGGCGCTGCTCAAGCTGGTTGACCGGGTGGTCGTCATGGATAGCGGACGCATCGTGGCAGATGGCCCGCGTGACCAGATTTTGAAGGCGGTCAGTAAACCGGCTGATACCGCGCAGAGCGTGGCGTAAGGGGAACACAATGAGTAGCATCACTATCCATGATGACCTGAAACGCCAGGGTCGACGCGTCTCCGTCATTATCTGGCTCAGCCTGCTGGGGCTGGTCGTCTTTTTTATCTGGGCCACCTTCGCCGTGCTGGATGAGGTGTCGGTCGGGAGCGGTAAGGTCACCCCCTCGACCCGCGCACAGGTGATTGAAAGCCTGGACGGCGGGATTATCGGCCAGATCTATGTGCAACAAGGTAACGTCGTTGAGAAGGGACAGGTGCTGGCGCAGTTGGACGTCAACCGCTTCCAGTCAGTCTACGGCGAAGCCTTCTCCCGCGTGCAGACGCTGCGGGCGTCCGCCGAACGTCTGCAAGCCGAGCTCAGCGGCGCACCGCTAACATTCAGTGCGGAAACCATTAAGGAACCTGCGCTGGCCGCACGCGAACGTCAGCTTTATGAATCACGGTTGCGCAATCGCGATGAAACCGTCGCTAACCTGCAACAGTCTATGCGGCTGGTGGAGCAAGAGCTGCGGATGACAGAGCCGCTGGTGCAGCGCGGTGCCGCCAGCACCGTCGAGGTGATCCGGTTACGCCGTCAGATTAGCGAAATCCGTGGCAAAATCGACGAAGCCAACAACCAATACGCCGTACGGGCGCGGGAAGAACAGGTCAAAAACAACGCCGATCTGGAAGCTCAGATGGAAGTGGTCAGCGGGAAAGCCGATCAGCTCAAGCGCGCCACCATCACGTCACCCGTACGCGGGATTGTGAAAGATATTCAGGTAACAACCGTGGGCGGCGTGCTGCAACCGGGCGGCAAGCTGATGGAAATCGTGCCGCTGGAAGATCAGTTGCTGATCGAAACGCGCATCAACCCGCGCGATATTGCCTATATCAGGCCGGGTTTGCCCGCCACGGTAAAAATCACCGCCTATGATTCCTCCATCTACGGCAACTTAACGGGGGAAGTCGAAAGCGTGTCGCCCGACACGCTTCAGGACGAAGTCAGGCGCGATCAGTTTTATTATCGAGTCTATGTGCGTACCACGCAGGCAGAGCTAACCAACAAAGCCGGGGAAACATTCCCCATCGTGCCCGGCATGGTCGCCAGCGTGGAGATAAAAACCGGCCAAAAAAGCGTACTGGACTATCTGATTAAACCACTGAACAAGGTCAATGAAGCGCTGCGTGAACGTTAATCCCGCGTGTGCACAAATAAAACAGCGCCGCACGGGGAACCGGCGGCGCTGTTCATGTAGCGCGACTATTTAACCGAGCTATTGTTTAACCAAGTTATTACTTAATCGAACTACTTCTTAACGGTGACGTTCTTGATTTGCCAGGTACTGTCGCTCGTCAGTGTGACGTTCTTCATGGTGACTTCTATCGGCTTTTTCGCGTTCTCGCCGTTCAGTACCACGACACCTTTGGTTTGGGACGTAATATCTTTAAATGTAATGTCGCTCCACTCAGGAACATTACTTCCCTCTTTTTTCTCATATACCGTATCAATCACAATCGGTTTCGCCACATTCTTCATGACGACATTGCTATACCGAACACCATTGACCACCCCAGCGGCCGACTTGTCACTCTTAATGCGCAAACCGTTCGTGGTGCCATTCATATTCAGGTCATCGACGGTTACGTTGTAAACCCCCATCGTTTCGCTGCCGATCGACATCCCGTGACCTGTTCCGAATTCGTTATGTAAAATGGAAACATTGCGCGTCTCGGCACGGCCTTTATAGGCTTTGATCGCCACATTATCGTCACCCGTGGAAATACTGCTGTAAGCGATGGTGATGTTTTTTGACGACATCGGATCGATACCGTCGGTGTTTCTGGCGGTGGACGGCGTTTTGATCGTGGTTTTCCACGCAGTTAAACCATCACCATCGCTGAACACGACGTGGAAATTCGGGGAGTTGATGAGGGAAACGTTATACAGCGTGAAATTCTTGCTCTTGTTAATTTGAATCAGACGAGGGGTATTCTGTTTCAGCTTTTTCACTTTGGCATCGGCGGCCAGATCCCACCAGCTTACCTTCTTATCCTGAAGCTTCACACCCCCTTGCCCATCAATGATGCCCGGCCCATAGATTCCGCTATTCGTGGTACTCGCGGCGGTAATAAATGCATTACAACCTTTACCGTTGTTATCCACTACACCACAGGACGACGCCGCATTCTCAAAAGATTTGGCGTTATTCACTGCCCGCAGCGTCACCCCTTTGTCGATTAACAAGCTGACGCCCGAAGGCAGAGAAAGCGGGCCGCTCAGAAAGACGGAAGTGCTTCCTGCACTCAACCTTACTGCTTTCCCTTTCTCACAATTATTCAGGGCTTTTTGAATGGCGCTGGTGGCCGTACTGCTGTCCGCTTTAAGCACGGTACAGGAGGACGGTACTTTCGGCTCACTCACCGTTCGTGAGTCAGAAGCCCATGCCGAAGCGCTAAACAGGCCGATAAGCCCTAATGATAGAGATAAAACTCGCTTGCCTGATTGGTATTCCATGTCAAACCTTCCCTTGTATCCCCGTCATACTTCAAGCCGCAGGTGCGTTGGCTTCTCTCAAATACTCGGCCCGTCGCGAGCCTCGCCCTAAAGGGCCGCTGCAAGCAGCGTTCAAATCGGTTTAAAACGGATTTGTCGCGCTGTTGCCGCCTTCCTGCAACTCGAATTATTTAGGGTGTAGATATCCGCAATTTTGTTGTGACTAAAAAATAAATTTCATTTTCTTTTTTATTAATAAGAAAAATAAAACGTTTTATAGAAACTAAAAATTGTCGCACATGATATGTCAGTTAATAAAAGTCCATTCACATAAAAAAACATCAATGCTTATTAGTAGAAGCATTCAATTTTATGCATGATTAAATTATCACCATAAAAGTAAATGGCACATCAACGAAACGTAGAAATCAACCGAATCCAGTCATGCCTGCCCGTGAGCGGGTGGTAAGATTTTCATCTCTTCAGAGCATCCCTTTTTCTTATTTTCTTAATAAGAACCTCCCGAATATTTATTAATTCATAAGAAATAATTAAAGAAAATATAATAAACAATTAATAAAGTTAAACATAAAATAATCACAGGCTAAATTAAATAACCTGATTAACCTCAATATTTTTTCGAATTATTATTCATTTCATATTTCCTGCTATATAATCCTCCCGATGCGCAAGGACCCACTCTTTATTTAGAATAAATAAAGAGAAAAAATATCCGTTTATTTTACAAGGAAAAACATATGTTTAAGTATTTAACACCGATATTTTTATGTACTGCTGCTTTTTCTTTTCAGGCTCAAGCTAATGACACAATGCTAATGCTGCTGAAAAAAGATAATGCCACCTATTTAAGCTGGTCTACCGATGCAGGCAACGTTGTTCGCCAGGATGTGTATCGCAACACCAGTAACAATCAGGCTGGCAGCGAAAAAATTGCAGAGCTCAATTCTACCGACAGGACTTTTACCGATTTAACCGCCAATCCAAAGTCGGATTATTGGTATTGGGTAGATACCGTGAGCGGTAATAATAATGTACTGAAGTCTAATGCAGCACCAACCGCCCCAAGCAAGGAGCCGGCACCACTGCGCGCGACGGCACTAAAAGCAACCAGCTCCGAATGTAAAGCAGGAGCGGTAATTAAAGATAAAACCGTCGATTGCGGCGGTATTACTCTGGGTCTGAGCTGTAACGGAGACAGTGATAAACAGCCTCCGGTTATCACGCTGGAAAATGCCACCATTAAGAACCTGCGCATCTCCGAGAAAGGCGGTTCTGACGGTATCCACTGTAAATCAGGCGACTGCCGTATTGAAAACGTGATCTGGGAAGACATCTGTGAAGATGCCGCGACCAATAACGGCAAAACTCTGACCATCGTTGGCGGTGTCGCACATAACACCACCAATGGCCCTGGCGGCAAACCGGACAAAGTGCTGCAACAGAATGCCAAAAACAGCCACACGATCGTACAGGGCAACTTCACTCTGACGGGTCAACACGGCAAACTGTGGCGTTCTTGCGGTGACTGCACCAACAATGGCGGTCCGCGTAACCTCACCATCATCAGCGCAACCGTTAACGGCACCATTGATAGCATTGCAGGCGTAAACCGTAACTTTGGCGATGTGGCTGACATCCGCGATCTGCGTATTAAAAACTACAAAGAAGGCAAACCGCCTGTATGTGAAGAGTTTACCGGTGTAGAAAAAGGCAAAGGTGACTCTCCTAAACACGGTGAATTCTGGGATACCAAGAACTGCAAAGTTAGCCGTTCAAACGTTAAAGCCCTGTAATTCTGCCAGCAGAGTTCGCTCCTAAATTAATGTTCCATTTGGGGTTCTGACGCATCCATCGTCAACAGACCGTGCTTATTCAAGCACGGTCTGTTTCATTTCATTATCCTTGCTGCAATTCGGTAAACAGCGTGCGCTTCAGCGCCAGCTCAACACCACGCAGTTCCGCTAGCCCTTTCAGGCGACCGATTGCCGAGTAGCCAGGGTTGGTTTTCTTTTTCAGATCGTCCAGCATCTGATGCCCGTGATCTGGGCGCATCGGGATCGGACGACGATCGCCCGCCTTTTGGCGCCGCAGCTCTTCCGCCAGAATGGCCTTGATAATCGCCACCATGTCCACATCCCCCTGTAAATGCGCCCCTTCATGGAACGTCTTGGGATTGTCTTCCCGACAGGTGGCACGCAGATGAGTGAAATGCACGCGATCGCCAAATGTTTCCAGCATCGTAACCAAGTCGTTATCGGCCCTTACGCCATAAGAACCTGTACAGAAGGTAAAGCCGTTGTGAAGGCTATCAACCGTCTGTTTCAACCAGCGCATGTCGTCAATCGTAGACATCACGCGCGGCAACCCAAGAATCGGGCGTGGCGGATCATCGGGGTGAATGGCCAGACGAATACCGACAGCTTCCGCAACAGGCACAATCTCACGGAGGAAATGCCCAAGGTGCTCACGCAGTTTCGCATGGTCAATACCGTCATATTCCTCCAAACGTCCGCGGAATTGTTCCAGCGTATAGCCCTCTTCAGAGCCCGGCAGGCCTGCGATAATGTTCCCCGTCAGGCGCGCAATCTCTTCTTCACTCATCGCACGGAAGTAGTCGGCAGCCTGTGCCTGTTCATCCGCCGTGTAATCTTTTTCGGCACCGCGACGCTGTAGGATATGCAGTTCAAAGGCCGCAAAGGCAATATGATCGAAACGCAGCGCTTTTGCGCCATCCGGCAGAACATACTCCAGATCGGTTCGCGTCCAGTCCAATACGGGCATGAAGTTATAGCACACCGTATCGATCCCGCACTGCGCCAGATTGCGCAGCGATTGCTGATAGTTGGCGATATGCTGCTGATACTTCCCCGTCTGGGTTTTGATCTCTTCATGAACCGGTACGCTTTCCACCACCGACCAAACCAGCCCTTTCGCTTTCAATTCGGCTTTGCGCTTTTCAATCTCTTCAACCGACCAGATTTCACCATTGGGAATGTGGTGTAGTGCCGTCACCACGCCAGTCGCACCAGCTTGCCGCACGTCATCCAGTGAGACAGGATCGTTCGGGCCGTACCAACGCCAGGGTTTGTTCCATACTGAGTTACCTTTTTTTCGTCAAGTGAGAGAATTGTCTTTTTCACTTTTTTTTCATCAATAAATGAGGAAAAGACTACCTCACCGGGGCAGGCTGTCAAACGAAATGCACAAATTGATTGACCAATTACACAAAAAATTCGTTTTTTGGCCTAACATCATGCCAATAAGACTAAAAAAATGAAGAGAAAATCAAAAAAAGGTTATTTGGTCTGATATCTTTTCTCTCCGCACACCGATGCGATGCCGGAGAGAAAATCCAGACGGGAAAGAAAATGCAAAGCGCAATCAGGATTCCAGGCGGGAAGGAACAGACTCGAACAGGTAGCCGTCGAATGCCGGATCGTCCACATTCGAGATTTCCAGCAGTTTAATTTTTACGTTCTCCAAATGCTGCCACATTGCCTGACGCGCCATATTCACATCACGACGAGACACGGCACGCAGGATCTGTTCATGATCGTCCAGCCACTGGCGCTGATAGCTAAAATCCTCGGTATGAGAATGAATGCCTTGCCACATTGGGCTGCGTTTACGCGCCTGCCACACCTCATACACCATATTGGCTAAGACGCTGTTTTGGGTAGATTGCGCCAGCAGGCAATGGAATTGTTCATCGGCACTTTCATCCACGCTGCCGTTTTCAAGCGATGTCCTTTCTTGTTCAATGGCCTGTCGCATTTTCACAATGTCGCTTTTGGTCGCCTGCATCGCGGCAAAGGCGGCCACTTCACCTTCCAGCAGTTGGCGCGCCTGCATCAGCTCGAAGGGACCATATCCGCTGTCCACTGCGCCCTCTTTCCCCTGCGCGGCCGGCAGTTGCATGACATAAACACCAGAGCCTTTACGCACCTCAATCAGCTTTTCTAATTCCAGCATGATCAGCGCTTCACGCACCACGCTACGGCTGACGTTGTAGGTTTCAGCAATATCGCGCTCGGGAGGCAAACGGTCGCCAATCTGATAGTTGCCCTTCAGAATTTCCGCGCGGAGATTGTCACCAATCTGCTGATATAAACGCATACCGCCATCCCTTTATTCAACATCGGCCATCGCAATATTGGCCTGACCAAAAGACAGAAAAACGCCCAATTTGTCTGAAGTATAACATGAAGCCCCACTAAGCCGCACGTTGAGCGCCATGCTTGCCAAATAATTTCAGATATAGTGTTGTCGAAACGCCATTACCCGTTCGCGATCGGCTTGATGCTGCCAAAGAGGCAAGGAGCATAAATGACAATAAACGTATTCCGGTTCGTGTCGTGGACAACCTGCAAGCAGGTCATGACAGGTTTGTTTGCCATAGGTGGCGTACTTTTTATGGTGGGATGTAACAACACGCCTCGCGACATCACACCATTAGGACAAACGTCATTCGAGCGTTACCAGCAAGATACGGCGAGCTGGGTCGCGCAGCATCGCGCTTTCCAGACCACGGATAAACAGCTGGAATTACGCTGGAACACGCCCAGTGAAACTCGCCCCGCCGGCCAGCCGCATAAGGCCATTTTGCTGGTGCACGGGCTAGGTGACTCACCCGGTTCATTTATCGACATTACGCCGCAACTGGTCGAACAAGGCTTTCTGGTCAGAACCGTATTGCTACCGGGACATGGCACCCGACCGTCAGATCTGTTGCACGTCACCGTCGATGACTGGCGCAAAGTGGTCGCCGAGCAGGCCGCCATCCTCAGCAAAGAGGTCGATGAGGTTTATCTGGGTGGCTTCTCCACTGGCGGCAATCTGGTGCTGGAATACGCGTTACAACACCCGGAAATCAAAGGGCTGGTATTATTCTCCCCCGCGATTAAATCCAACGAAAAATACGACTTCATGGCTCCGGTACTGTCCGTATTTACCGACTGGCTGATGCCGCCGCGCCCCGGCTATCCGCAGCAGTTGGCAACCCGCTATATGCGCGTGCCAACCAACGGCTTCGCTCAATATTATTATTCCAGCAGCGGTGTGCGTTCAGAGCTCGCCAAAAAACCTTATGACAAACCGGTGCTAATCGTGCTGGCAGAGCATGATTCCGTCGTTGATACGGCTTATGTTGTCGACGCGTTCGATAAGCAGTTTACCAACGCGCGCAGCCGCCTGATCTGGTATGGCGATCGCCCTGCCGGTGTCCATTCCTCACGCGTGTTGGTGCGGACAGGTTCGCTACCTGAATGGCGCATCAGCCAGTTCTCGCACATGTCGCTCCTGTTTTCGCCAGAGAATAAGGAATACGGTAAAACCGGTGAGATTGTCATCTGCGCCAACGGCCAACCCCTGAACGACCTGAAAACCTGTCAGGATCGCAGCACGCTGTGGTATTCCGACTGGGGATACGTGGAAAATGGCAAAACCCATGTACGCCTGACCTTTAACCCCTATTTCGACTGGCAAAATCAGATCATGGCCAACGTCCTGCACACGCAATAGCACGAGCCCCCTAAATAATTCGAGTTGCAGGACAAAACGTTATCGTTTTGAACAACACGAAGTGTTGACCCTTCAGGGCGAGGCTCATTTATGTGCCTCGTAACGCGGCAACCGCGCGACAAATCGGTTATAAACCGATTTGAACAGCGCTAGCGCTGGCCCGAAGGGTGAGCCTCATTTATGAGGTTCATTAATCCCCAGGAGCTTACACCGGTAAGTGACTGGGGTGAGTAAGGACAAACCGGCTTAGCCGGTTGAACGCTGCTTGCAGCGGCCCGTCAGGGCGAGGCTCAGATATGAGCCGAGTATTGCCAACGCATCTGCGGCTTGAAGTATGACGGGGGCTGTCATCATTTGGTCATCAAGGGCAGGTATTTTTCCTTAAAGACAAATCTGCCCAAAGATTAACCATGATCGCTATGCCCGTTCATTGCGCCCGACCGCTCCTCCGGGGTACACCGGTGGCGCGAGATCTTTGCATTCCGTTGCCGGACGTTTCCCCTAACACCGACAACGCCACCGTATTGCAGTTATTTAGTAAAAATAAAGAGTGGGTTAGCCTGCCTGTCGTTGAGGATGGACGCCCTTTCGGCTTAATCAACCGCCACATTTTTCTCTCGCAAATGTCACGGCCTTTTTATCGCGAACTGTACGATAAAAAGAGCTGCATCGCGTTTATGGATAAAAACCCGCTGATTGTTGATGCGCTGGCGTCGTTAAACGACGTCGCCGATCAAACGGTGATCACGGGTGATAAATCGCTGACGGATGGCTTTATGATCACCGAGAACGGGCGTTATATCGGTATCGGGCTGGGCATCGATCTGATTAAGGCCGTCTCCGATATGCACCTGCGCCAGCATCAGCAGATTATGCAGAGTATCGAATATGCCAGCGTGATTCAGGCCGCGATGCTGACGACGTCAACGCAGGCGATGTCCCGCACGCTTGCGGACTGGTGTTTGGCCTGGGAACCGCGAGACTGTGTCGGCGGTGACTGCTATGCCTTTAAAACCTATCAGAATGGCTGGCTTGCTGCTGTCGCAGACTGCACTGGACACGGCGTACCCGGCGCATTTATGACGCTGATTTTCTCTTCCGCATTGGAACAGGCGCTGACCCAGCACGGTCCGATGCTGCCTGCGCAGCTATTACAAACGATCAACCGCCATATTAAAGATACGCTGGGGCAGCGTGACGAGACGCGCCAGCTTTCGGCCTCTAACGACGGTTGCGATGCCATGCTGATGTTTTGCGACATGACGCGCAACACGCTGACATTTGCCGGCGCGAGGATGCCAGCCTTCATGCTGCAACGCCATACCGGGCAACTGACACCACTCCAGTGCGATCGTATGGGGATCGGCTATACCGAAACGCCTTATGACTACCAATGGTCGAGCTACGAATTGCCGCTTCATGATAACGATATGTTTTTTACCACCACGGACGGATTGACGGATCAAATTGGCGGAGAAAGCAGGATTATGTTTGGAAAACGCCGGCTACAGGAGCATCTCCAGCACTATCAACACCAGCCGATGCGTGAGCTGGCTAACCAGCTCCTGTCGGCACACAAGATCTACCAGGGCGATCAGACCCGACGAGACGATTTAACATTTTGGGGCTTCCGACATTGTTCGACTTTTGTTTAATCAGGCAGGCAGAATGATGCCAAACATCAAATACACTGAATTTTTCACGCCCTCGCACCAGCATGACATCACGCTGTATTACGTGGGCTATTTTTCACAAAACATCATCAGTTCACTGGCTGAAACCATGCGGCTACAGCTGGAGAAAAAACAGCTTCCTGCCGGTATCCGTCGCAGACTGTTCTCTACCTTCGTCGAAATGGTGCAGAACATTACTCGCTATTCCGCCGCCCCGCTAACGGCGCTCGATCAGCCCGTCGAGGTCCGTCATGGTTCCGTCTGTCTGGGTTACGAAAATGGGAAATACTTCCTGCTGTGCGCCAACCCGGTACACCCCGACGATGTCGAGACGCTGCGGGGACGTCTTGAACCGCTGCGCGGTATGACACTTGATGAAATCCGCCTCGCCTATAAGGCCTCTCTGCGCGATGAAACCCCGTCATCAAGCAAAGGCGCGGATATGGGGCTGTTGACCGTCGCGCGTGATGCCAGTGAGCCACTCCAGTTTACGTTTCGGGCCGACGCATCAACGGGGCTATCTACGTTTTATCTGAAGGCAATCATTTGACATGAAAAATATAACGACCATAAGCAACCTCCATATTTCGGGGACATCCTGTACCCCAACTGTTGATTTTCACTTTGACACACACCGTCTTTATCTTTCCGGCGAGTCTTATCCTGAGAATGCTGCGGCGTTTTACCGCCCGCTGCTTACGGAGATTCAGGCGTATCTGCACACGCTGACGACCTACGCGGAAACGATGCCGCCGGACAAGGCGCTGCCGAACATCGAAATTCACGTCTCCCTGATTTATTTCAACAGCTCCAGCACCAAGATGCTGTTCAGTTTATTCAACCTGCTTAACCAGGCTGCTGAACAGTCGCTATCGATTGCCCTGTATTGGTATTACGACAAAGACGACGACATTGCGGAAGAATTTGGTGAAGAACTGCGCATTGACTTCCCTGCCGTGATCTGCGATCTGGTATCACGCGTGCAACACGTGCTGAATACCACAAGCAGCATTGGTCGCGTCGGCGGTGAGGAGTTCACCATTCTGCTGGAAGGACATACGCTCATGCAGGCCGTCTCGCTCGCCAGCCGCCTTCATCAGGATCTCAACAGAATACCGCTCAGCGTACTGCCGCAACAGCGCGTTACCGCCAGCTTCGGTGTCAGTTGGGCACCACAGAAAACCAGTTTCGATGCACTCTATGGCGCAGCGGATGCCGCACTCTATCAGGCCAAGGAAAAGGGAAGAAATAGAGTGGAATTTCAGTAAGTCGCGGGCTGGGCGATTGCCCTCGCCCTGACTCACGACCATAATAGTGGGTATCGGCTCCTCCGAGACAGACTCCCGCTATGCGATTCGATTTAACCGATCTCCGGCTGTTTCTCAATATTCAGAAAGCAGGCAGTATTACCGGCGGCGCGGCGGCGTCCAGCCTGACCGTACAGGCCGCCAGCGAACGCATCCGCGGCATGGAAGACGAACTTGGCGTACCGCTGTTATGGCGCTCAAAGGCGGGCGTCTCACTCACCGACGCAGGATTTTCTCTTGCGCACCATGCCCACATCATCCTGCGTCAGGTCGATCACATGCGCAGCGAATTACATCAATACAGCAAGGGGTTGCGCGGCCATATTCCGCTGTTGTGCAACTCTGCGGCACTGAATGAATATTTACCCGCTCTGCTGGGTCACTATCTGGTGGTCTGCCCACAGATATCCGTATCGGTGAATGAAAAACTCAGCCGCGATATCGTCAACGCTATCCGCAATCAAACCGCCGATCTCGGCATTGTGGCCGACTCCGTGCCGCTCGATGGACTGGAAACCCGCCGGTTCCGTCAGGATGAACTGGTGGCTGTGGTACCCCGCGCCAGTATCTGGTCTGACGCCTCGCAGCTTACCTTTTCCGATATTGCCGACGCCGAATTTATCGGGCTTAGCGAAGGCGCGGCGTTACAGGAGCACATCGACGAGCACGCCAGAAGGCTGGGGAAACGCCTGAATTACCGCGTGCGTCTTGCCAGCTTTGATGCCGTTACGCAGGTGATTCACAGCGGTATCGGCATTGGCATTCTTCCACGCCATGCCACACAGCGTATGATGGAGCGGCTAGCTATCCGCACAGTCCCACTGTCAGACGACTGGGCGACACGTAATCTGGTTGTCTGCGCCCGCCAGTTTTCCGCGCTGCCCGGCTATGTTCAGGACTTCGTCACGTTTATTACGACAGAGAACGCCGCTTAAAGCAGCCCACGCATGGCCATGTATCCACCCAGCGCCATCAGCCCGATGAAGAAACAGCGCCGGAAAACCTGCTCGCTGATCGCGTGGCGCAGGCGTTGCCCCATCATCATGCCCAGTAGCGCGGGAATCAGCGCCAGCATCGACTGCCAGAGATCGATACCCTGTAGCCCGATCCCCTGCATCAGTTGTAACGCCAGCCCCAGCGTGGAGACGGTAAACGCCAGCCCCAGCGCCTGTACCAGATCGTTTTTATTGAGCCGCAGGCATTGCAGGTAAGGCACAGCGGGAATCACGAAGACGCCCGTTGCCGCCGTGATAGCCCCAGTGATGTAGCCCACCAGAGGCGACAGCCAGATTTCATGACGACCGGGCTGCGGCAACGTCGTCGCTATCATTCCCCATAGGCCGTAAACCACCAAAATGCCGCCGAGCGCCGCACTCGTACATGACGATGAAGAGGTTAGCGTCGGCAGGCCATTCCAGAGTGTCCCAATGATAATCCCGGCAAACAGCGTCCAAAACCGTTTAATCAGGCTGAGAAAAGCGGGGCCACAGGCGAGCTGCCAGATGTTGGTCACCAGCGAAGGGACTATCAGTAACCCTGCCGCGCTGGCGGCGGGCATCACCAGCGTTAACAGCCCCATCGCGATTGTCGGTAACCCCAGACCAATCACGCCTTTCACCATCCCAGCCAGCAGGAACACCACCATCATCGTCGTCATTCATCGCCTCGGTTTGCAACGCCATAGGAACCCCCTATGCAGGAATAGTCCAATGATGCAGCAAAGCTGTCGATGCGGATTGTATTGAGGGTGATTCAGGGAAAATTTGAGGCAAAGGGAGCATTAGGAAGAGTGAGATTTCGCATCGCATGCGATGCGGCGATTGCTCATGGGGTTGTCGTTATCTGGCGTAAAAAATTATGCGGCGGTGGGCGTGACCGCCGAGTGAGCGACAGGACGTCGCGAAAGCCAGTGCCGCGTAGGGAACGCGTCACTGGCGGCTCGGTTAGCGGTCACGAACGCCGATGGCACCGCGCAGCGGCATAATTTATGCCAGAAGCCTGGGTTCGCAGGGCGGCGGCGACTGAGCGCCCTGCGTCGGGCGCGTATACGGTATAGCATATGAATAGCAGCGTTATGGCGCACGAAACTGTCTCTGCGTCTGCATTGGAAATATGACGAAGAGACAGCCTGTAAAGGGAAAATCTTAGTAGCAGAGATTGCTGACAAAGTCCGAGAGCGGGAATAACGGATAGATCGTAAAGACGCTGTGAATACATCCCTGTACGCTCGGATTGCGCCATCCTTGGCGCAAACGCTTTACTCTTCTATTCCGTTACTCCCGTTTTCATTCGGCAAATAGGTTTGTCAACGGTCTGAGCTTAGTAGCTCTGATTCTGGCGAGCGCGGCCTACGGCTTCACCCAGTTGCCACACGGCCATCGCGTAGTGCGTGCTGTGGTTGTAGCGCGTGATGGTGTAGAAATTCGGTAATCCGTACCAATATTGATAGCCCGTACCGATATCCAACCGTAGCAGGCTGGCTTCACTGTATCCCGCCAGCGAATGCTGTGGCGTTAATCCCGCGGCCTGTAGTTCGGTGAGCGAGTAACGGGTATTAAAACCATTCGCCAGCAGCGGTGCCTGACCGTTTGCCTGCACCGCCACAGGGGCACCCTTCACCCACCCGTGCGCTTTGAAATAGTTGGCTACGCTGCCAATCGCGTCCACCGGATCCCACAGGTTAGTATGCCCGTTGCCGTCGAAATCCACCGCGTAGTTCTTGAAGGAGGAAGGCATAAACTGCCCATAGCCCATCGCCCCCGCGTAAGAGCCGCGCAGACTGAGCGGGTCGTTGCCTTCTTTACGCGCCATCAGCAGGAAGGTTTCCAGCTCGCCCGCAAAGTAATCGGCACGTCGCGGGTAATCAAACGCCAGCGTTGCCAATGCATCGATGATACGTGTTTTCCCCATCACTCTGCCCCAGCGGGTTTCAACGCCAATAATGCCGACGATGATCTCAGGCGGGACGCCATAAATATTCTGGGCGCGCTGTAATGCATCCTGATATTGATTCCAAAACGCCACACCATTCTGCACGTTGTCTGGCGTAATAAACTGGTTGCGGTAGCGGTTCCAGGCACCGTTCGGCCCTGAAGGCGGACGCGATGTCGGGGCTTGTTTATCCATCAGGCGAATGACCCAGTCCAGGCTCTTCGCCTGCACCAGCACATCATGCAACTGCTGGCGATTAAAGCCGTGTTCCAGCACCATTTTATCGACAAACCGCGCTGTAGCGGGGTTAGTCGCAAAATCACCGCCTAACGGATGGACATTGTGTGCCGGTTCAAGCAGGAAACCGCCTTTAAAAGGGTTACCTGAAGGCGCTTCTGCGGGGGGAGGAGCCGGCTGACTGCTACAGGCCGAGAGCAAAACAAGCAGAGGGAGAAAACGAACCAAATGACGCATCAGATATCCGTATAGCCAGGTAAGAAATCAATACCCGCTATGGTAAAGGATTGTCTGATGTGAAAAAACCAGCCGGAGGTGAAAAAGTGCCGCGCGCCGACCAGATGACAGACCGGCGCACGCCATCACACACGAATCAGTTTTTCTTCACAAACTCGGATTTCAGCTTCATCGGGCCGAAACCATCGATTTTACAATCAATATTGTGATCGCCTTCAACCAGACGAATACCCTTCACGCGGGTGCCGATTTTCAGCGGGGTGGAGCTGCCTTTTACTTTCAGGTCTTTAATGACCGTTACCGTATCGCCATCCGCCAGCAGATTGCCGTTAGCATCTCTGACCACTACCCCCTCATCCTGCGCCGCCGCGTCATCTGTTGCGGACCACTCATTTCCGCATTCCGGGCAGTTGAACATTTCACCTTCTTGCCAGGTATATTCAGAACTGCATTTCGGACAATGAGGTAACTGTTGCATGATAAACTCCTGAAAAATTCACAATAAAAAAGTAATAAATATCATTAGGTAACTGCAATATTTTCGATATTTTACCCTTTTATGCATATTTTTGATAGTGAAGCAGCGTTTATCGTGACTTTACTGCCCATCTGACACCGTTTCGCCCCTTGCCGCCAGAAACGCCATCAAGGCTTCTTGCGTTAGCGCTTTGGAATACAGCCAGCCCTGCGCATAAGCGACGCCCAGGCTTTTCAGATAGGCTTCCTGAACCGGGGTCTCAATCCCCTCGGCAACAATATGCAGATTAAGACAGTGCGCCATGCTGACAATATGGGACAGCACAATATCGGTCGGCGAGTGATCATTAATATTCCCAACAAAGGACTTGTCGATTTTAAGCTTATTGGCTTTTACCCGCTCAAGATACGACAGCCCGGAATACCCGGTCCCAAAATCATCAATGGCGACATCAATGCCTTGTTGTTGATACAGCTCCACCATCGGTGCCGCTTTCTGCGGTTCGATCATGGAGGATTCGGTTAATTCGACATTAACATTGGCACCCTCGAGATCGTGCGCCGCAATATGTTCGACGAGATAATTGAAAACGGATATGTCTTCAAACTCCGCCGCTTCAAGATTGATGGAGACAAACATCGCAGGGTAACGTTTCTTCAGTATGCTGGCCGTTTGTAGCGCCTCATTAATGACGAAAAACGTTAGCTCCTTCATTAGCCCAACCTGACGAATCATGGGAATAAAGGAGTCAGGCGTAATCAGGCGCCCGTCCGCATGACGCCAGCGTATCAGCGCTTCACATCCCACGATCTGAGCGGTATCCAGTTTAATAATCGGCTGATAATACAATTCAAATTCTTTTTGCTTCAGCGCCTGATTGAAAACATAGCGCGGACTCTGAATGGCCAGTGATTTTTTAGAGATGAGTGTAGATAGAATCAGGGAAAGCAGTAGAAAAACGGGCAACACGAAGAGAAAAATCTTTAGGTAGAATGAGAAACTTGTAGCGCGATCCGCACTCACGACCAGAGCGAGATCGCTATTGGACAGCGGTTTCTGAACGTAGTATTTATCGCCAATATAAAATCTATCGGGGTTATTTCCCCCCGCAATCAAGCGAGAATACACATCGCTACTCATCAAATCTGACAGGATAACCCGCCCATCCCGCTTGTTTTTCTCCAGCAATGCATATTGGATATTGTAACTGTAGGAAGGGACATCCAGAAATGAACGTGGATTCAACACCACAAGATGACGCGTTGCGCCAACATAAATCATCGTCTTATTTTGTTCAGCGGACTTTCAATTTTGTACCAGATATCATAGCGATTTTCATAGCGGAAATCGGGCACGGGAAGAAACATGGTACGAATTTCGTTCAGCATCGAAGAACAGCGAGGCCGATTCCCATCAATATAAACCACGTCCTGAATATAATCATTGTCGTAAGCGATCTTACGCAGTAAACCCAGATGCAGATTATCACAATAAGGTGGAATATATGTTTCTAAAACATCGAGTGCGGACGTCGCCTGCAACATTATTTTTTCGGCATGTTCAACCGTGACGTTAGAAAAATTATCGACTTCACTTTCAAACTGTCTGAGCGTGAACGTTGAATAAACCGTAAGCACCAATGCAAAAAGCGATGCCAGAATAAAAAGCAGGCTGGCGGACAATAAGAAAAAATTTTTCTTAAAATAGAGCGTTTGAAAATAGGCTAGCAGGCTTTTTTTCATAGGAGCGACGCGTCATTATCACGAGAAACTCAACATAGCACACAACCTTCCCCCAGCATGTATCGATATCTCAAATAATTCTGATTTTAAGACATTGGTGACTGTCGCATTCTGCGCATCCTCTCAGGCAAAGATCCATACCGACACCGTCTCGAGCCAGTCGATGCACGTGGTGCGGCGATCGCTGGCCATGTTTTTGGCCATCACTCATGGTCATCATTACCTCATAAAAATATTTATATCCCCTCAAAAATAGCCTTGTTAGCCGCAAACCACCGGAACCGCTACTCTGCTGGTATGACATGGAACCCACACAGGCGGAGGAAACCACATCATGGCGACTCGCACTCTTCATCAGAATTTAAGGAAAAATAATATGGGATTAACATTGCACCATCTTAATGATTCACGGTCTGTTCGTATCCTCTGGCTGCTTGAGGAAGCAGGAATACCTTATGAACTCGTCAGATATCAGCGGGATGAAAAAACGCACTTAGCACCGGCCTCATTAAAAGCGATACATCCTTTGGGTAAATCGCCGTTGATTGAAGAAGAGGGCAAGATCATCGCGGAATCTGGCGCTATCGTTGAATACCTGATCAATCGCCATGCTAAACACCTGGCTCCAGATGTAAGTGAGGCCGAATACATTGACTATCTTCAGTGGATACACTTCGCGGAAAGCTCCGCCATGCTGCCAGTGTTATTAAAGATCTTTGGCGAATTTGAAAAGAATACCGGCACCACGCTAAATTTCCTTGAGAGCTACGCCGACAACGAATTCGAGAAAGTCTTTTCATTTTTAGACAACATGCTGTCTGCAAGAGAATTTATCGTGGGTGATAAGCTGAGTGGTGCGGATATTATGCTGGGCTTCGTGATTAATACCGTCGTAGAACGACTCGTTCCCGGAGAACGATTCCCGAATATTCAGCGCTACTCACAACGTCTGAAAAATCTGCCTAGCTGGCAGAACGTTCAGGACATTGAGTCGCGCACAGAATAAGGAATCAGCGCGAGGCATCACTTATTTAACAGGCAAGCTTGCGAGCCGCCTCGCGCACTTAAGCACTAGTGGAAAAATCGAATACGCGTCCTTATCCCAGTCATCTGCTACATTGCAAAGAACTGACCTTATGTTTGATAACGTAGTGGTGAGTATCCAACGTGGGGATGACCTCATGTTTTGTCTAAGGCCTCGGCATCCCTATCAAAATCAACAACACGCTATTTTCAAGATCATGGATAAGATCCCACATACATATTAATGCGTATGAAAAGCAAGACGTGTCGCCATGCACACCAAATGCCATTGTATTTGTTTTGCTCTGCCGGGTAGGATGATATGACAGAACCCCCCAATGTATGGCAATAGTTTCCAGGGAGAATCCAGTGGGTTATAAAGAGAAAGCACTTTGTAAAATACGGACTGTGACAGCATTTCTATCATTAAGTCACGATAAAGAGAGTTGGCAGACAGAAATTAATAAAGCCTCAAAATTTTTATCAGATTTAACGGCAGAGTTTCAACGTCACCACTACACGGTACAGTCCATTCGCATTGTTACCAATCCATTTGGGGAATATCTCGACCTAAACAGTATAGAGAATGCCCGAGCTGATTTACACTATATTAGCAAATTACTGGCTCACAATAATCAGTCAGGAATAAGGGTAAGATTTGCTATTGGTGAAGCAAAAACCACAAGAGAAATTGAGATGCTGCCTGATCTCATTAATGAGTTTGGCGATTTGTGCAATGCCTGTGTAAATATCCCTTTAGATGATTGTGGTATTGTCGACAATGAGCTTATTAAGACTGCCGCATCATGTGTGAAAAAAATTAGTGTAATAACCCCACGAGGCGAGGGAAATTTTAACTTTACAGTCAACTTCAATTGTAAACCACTAATACCTTATTTTCCGGCCGGATATCATCAAAAAGAATTAGGGGATTGCTTTGTTATTGGTCTTGAAACCCCCGATCTGCTGGTTAATACATTAAAAAACTTCAATAAACAGAAAGGTACAAAAAACCATAATCAACTGTTCAGTAATTATTACACCGTCCTGAGCACAGCCCTTCAGTATCATATATCAGCAATTCAACATATTATTAACCATGCAAAAATGGATTTTCCCTTTACGTTTTCAGGCTTCGATAGTTCGGCTGCACCCTCTAAAAATTGTGCCAGTATGGCCGAAGTCTATGAACAAATGGGGGTCGAATACTTTGGAGCATCAGGCACTGTCGAAGTATCAGGATTATTAACTAAGGTATTTAAATCAGTAAAAGAGACTGAGTTGGTGGGGTTTTCTGGGTTAATGCTTGCATTAACTGAAGATCAAGGTTTAGCTGATGGATCTGTAAAATCAAATTTTGATATTCGCTCGTTGCTGACTTACAGCGCTGTTTGTGGAATTGGGCTGGATACCGTTCCTGTTCCCGGTGATGTCTCTATTGATAAACTGTCAGCCCTAATGAGAGACACAGGGACGATGGCTTTTCGCTTAAATAAACCGCTTACTGTTCGAGTCTTCCCTGTTCCTGGTATGCAGGCGGGTGATATCACCAACTTTGAAAGTGATGACTTATGTAATTGTGCGGTGTTGGCTGTACCATAACGTTAAAAAGATAATCTATTTGGCGGGATTTAATACCGTCAAATAGGCTCATTGATTTAGCAGAAACGCTCTAATGCTAAGCTCAGCAGCATTGATTTTCATGAATTAATTATTATTGACCTGATACCTCTTCATGGCAAACTTGCGAGCCGCCTCGCGCGTTCGAGCAAATCGGATACGCATCCCTGATTCAGTCTGGTAACGTCGTCTGACGCCAAATAACGGCCACCAGTGGTAAGATAGCGCATTCACGGGTGATGTTTTTCATCTGTCAGCCAGTATACTTCTGGCATTCCATTTCAAGGCTCAGGTGACACGCCATCAGCACGGTTGACCATCAAACCCTGCACCATCACCTGAACGAACAAAAGCGTTAAGACTGAGTAAAATCAATATGAAAGATTCTACCGACAAGGATTTCACTGCCCACACCCCCATGATGCAGCAGTACTTTAGGTTAAAGGCTGAACATCCGGAAATCCTGCTGTTTTACCGCATGGGCGATTTTTACGAGCTGTTCTATGACGATGCCAAGCGGGCTTCTCAACTGCTGGATATTTCTCTGACGAAGCGCGGCGCTTCCGCAGGGGAACCGATACCGATGGCTGGCGTTCCCCACCATGCCGTTGAAAACTACCTTGCCAGACTGGTGCAAATGGGCGAATCCGTTGCGATCTGCGAACAAATTGGCGACCCGGCCACCAGCAAAGGCCCGGTAGAACGCAAAGTAGTACGTATCGTCACGCCGGGAACCATCAGCGACGAAGCACTATTGCAGGAAAAGCAGGACAACCTGCTGGCCGCTATCTGGCAGGATAGTCGGGGATTCGGTTATGCCACTCTGGATATCAGCTCTGGACGCTTTCGCGTGAGCGAGCCTGCCGATCGAGAAACCATGGCGGCCGAATTACAGCGCACCAACCCGGCGGAATTACTCTACCCTGAATCCTTCGAATCCATGGATTTGATCGAAAACCGTCATGGACTACGCCGTCGTCCGCTGTGGGAGTTTGAACCGGATACCGCACGTCAGCAGTTGAACCTGCAATTTGGCACCCGCGATTTGACGGGTTTTGGTGTAGAACAGGCGAAGCTCGCGCTGCGCGCCGCCGGATGTCTGCTGCAATACGCGAAAGACACTCAGCGCACCTCACTGCCGCATATCCGTGGGATTACCATGGAGCGCCAGCAGGACGGTATCATCATGGATGCGGCCACCCGCCGTAACCTTGAACTGACGCAAAACCTGTCCGGTGGCGTGGAAAATACGCTGGCTGCCGTCTTGGACTGCACCGTAACAGCGATGGGCAGCCGGATGCTGAAGCGCTGGATTCATATGCCCAGTCGCGATATTGATGCGCTTAAGCAGCGCCAGCAGGCTATCAGCGCGTTGCAGGACATCACGCCCGATCTGCAACCCTCTCTGCGACAGGTCGGCGATCTGGAACGTATTCTGGCGCGACTCGCATTGCGCACGGCACGCCCGCGCGATCTGGCACGTATGCGCCACGCCTTCCAGCAATTTCCCGATATTCGTGAGCAGCTTGCACCGCTTGATATTGACTCCGTTCGCCGTTTAGTCAGCCTGATTGGGCAATTTGATGAATTACGAGACTTGCTGGAACGCGCAGTTGTCGAAGCTCCGCCCGTGCTGGTTCGTGACGGTGGCGTCATCGCGCCAGGCTACAACGCGGAACTGGACGAGTGGCGTGCGCTGGCTGACGGTGCCAGCGACTATCTGGACCGTCTGGAAATTCGTGAACGCGAAAAGCTGGGGCTTGATACGCTGAAAGTCGGTTTCAACGGCGTACATGGCTATTACATTCAGGTCAGCCGTGGTCAAAGCCATCTGGTGCCGATTCACTATGTGCGCCGCCAGACGCTGAAAAATGCCGAACGCTATATCATTCCCGAGCTAAAAGAGTACGAGGACAAGGTTCTGACCTCGAAGGGCAAAGCGCTGGCGCTGGAAAAAGCACTTTACGATGAGCTTTTCGATCTGCTGTTGCCTCATCTGGCCGAACTTCAGCAAAGTGCAGCCGCGTTGGCCGAACTGGATGTCCTGACGAATCTGGCCGAACGCGCCGATACGCTCAATTACGTCTGCCCGACGCTGAGTGATAAACCCGGCATCAAAATTACGGGCGGTCGTCACCCTGTCGTCGAGCAGGTGCTTCGTGAACCGTTTATTTCGAACCCGTTGTCGCTGGCACCACAGCGTCGTATGCTGATTATCACCGGCCCCAATATGGGCGGTAAAAGTACTTATATGCGTCAGGCCGCACTGATTGTGCTGATGGCGCACATCGGCTGCTTTGTGCCTGCGGATCAGGCGGTCATTGGCCCCGTCGACCGTATTTTCACCCGCGTGGGTGCCGCAGACGATCTGGCTTCTGGTCGTTCCACCTTCATGGTGGAAATGACAGAAACGGCAAATATTCTGCACAACGCCACGGAAAACAGCCTGGTATTGATGGACGAAATCGGTCGCGGAACCTCAACCTATGACGGCCTGTCGCTGGCATGGGCCTGCGCCGAGAATCTGGCGAACCGCATCAAAGCGATGACGCTGTTTGCAACGCACTACTTTGAACTAACTACCCTGCCGGAAAAAATGGAAGGCGTTGTGAATGTGCATTTAGATGCGCGCGAACACGGCGATACCATTGCCTTTATGCACAGCGTACAAGATGGCGCAGCCAGCAAAAGTTATGGCCTTGCCGTCGCCGCACTGGCTGGCGTACCGAAAGAAGTGATTAAACGCGCACGCCAGAAACTGAAGGAGCTGGAAACGTTATCGAATAATGCGTCATCAAGCCATATCGATGGTGCGCAGTTAGCGCTGCTGAGCAATCATGAGCCGTCTCCGGCAATGGAAGCGCTGGAAACCATCGATCCTGATGCGCTCACCCCACGTCAGGCGCTGGACTGGCTTTATCAGCTAAAGAAAATGCTCTAACCCGAATTAGAGTGAGGCAAATCGATACCAAAAAGGCACTGAAATCAGTGCCTTTTCTTTTTAATGCTGCGTTAATCTATCTGTGTATCGCAGTTTGCCCGTGCTCGCATACGCGCGTTATCACTGCTGTTGGGGACCACCGCTTTCACCATCTGCCCTTCTTCCATCGATGGAATCACGGCAAAATGCGCGGTAAAGGAAACCAGTACCGGTTCGCCCGCCGACACCGTCGTGCGGAGGTACATCCTTTGCAGCACAGCATTGCTTGCCACCACAAACGTTTTACCCGTGGCGCAATCAGAGAACGTCGCAGCATCGGCCAGATAGCGGTACATGCCCTTCATCGACATCGGCGTATCCGGCAATGCCTGCTCGGTTGCCGTCAGTTGGCGAGGAAGAGAGGAGTTGATGGGAAGCCCTTGCTGATCCAGCATTTCCAGCCCCTTATCAATCGGGCGGAAGTAACGTTTTTCTCCTGCACTATCCGTCAATACCAGCTTATCCGCGGTACGTCGCCATTGCCCATAGGAAGCAAATGTGTTGTTGCCCGCTCGCGTTGTCTGATACTGCTCTCGCAGCACAAAAGTCCCGTCTTTTTCCAAAAACAGCGACGTATCAATCCCTCCGCAGTCCGCACAGGGTAAAACGCCACGATAACTTTGCGCCATTGGTTTAAGAGGCTCTTCCTGAACTTGTGAACGGGTATGACACCCAATCAACCCAGAAACCCCTGCAATCAACAGCACACCGATAGCCAGTTTTTTCATCATTATTGTCCTGCCGTCTCTGCCCTGTTTTTATCGTTCTGACTCAATGCTCTGGAATGTATCCAGCCTGTTATCATCCCTGAGTCTGAGGAATTTTCCACTCAGAAAATGCTATTTCCAGACTATTCTTATCGTCAGACAACCAGATCGTCCCTTCCTGTATCGTTGCCTGCAACGCCATCGTGCGTGCGGCCAGCCCGGCAAGTTGAGTCAGTTGATTATCATCCAAAAAGCGAATAGCCAGATTCTTGTATCCGGAAACCTTACTTGCTATCGCACTCCACCAAACCTGCGCCGCACGCTCGCTGTACGCGTATAGCACCACGGCACGGGACTGGTTGCAGGCTTTCTTAAGCCGCTTTTCATCCGGCAGGCCCAGCTCAATCCACAACTCCAGTTCCATCGTATCGTTGCGCCGCCAGATTTCCGGTTCGTCATCGGCACTGAGCCCTTTGGTAAAGCGCAGGTTTTCATCAGCATGGCAAATCCACGCTAAAAGCCGCAGCATCATGCGCTGTTCCGTTTCAGACGGATGCTGCGCGATCGTCAGGTTCGCGTCGTGAAAAAAATTCCGATCCATATCGGCAATATTAACTGCTGCTTTGTAAACCGTTGCTTTTAGTGCCATCAGTAACCTCGTCGTTATTCCCTTTAGTTTACTTGAGTTAGCGCCATCCTCACAGTAAAGGTGATATCTGCCACGTAACTGATAGATTAGGCCTCTAAGGACTACTGATATCCTGTTAGTGCCTATGCTATAGTCGGTTTGATAAATAGAGTTTATCTTCGTAGGCTTACAACATCGCGCACCGCAACAGGTGATGATGCATGAATATCTACCGAGCTAAGCTTTCAAGGGAGGATATAGTGCAAGAATACTGTGAATTAGTACGTCGCTTATACGCAGAGATCGCCAGTGGCGATCTGGGCTATATACCCGATTCGCTGGGTTGTGTTTTGAAAACCCTGGATGGCATTGCCGCGAATGATGCGCTGCCATCCTCCGTCAGGGAACAGGCCGCTTTTGCCGCCGCTAACTTATTGGTGAGTGATTATGTCAATGAGTAATGAATATCAACCCATCAACTGTGATGATTACGACAGCCTGGAAGCCACTTGTCAGCAGAATCTGACGCTGACGCTGGAACTACGCAATGGTGAAGTTGTGACCGGTAAAGCCAGTGATATGATCTCCCGTAAGCAGGTCGAATATCTGGTGATCGAAGCCTCCGGGGCAATGCGCGAACTGCGCCTCGACCACATCGTCAGTTTCAGTCATCCTGAAATCGGGAAGGTCGTCGTCAGCGAATCCTGACAGGCTTATCCTTTCATTCAGCGGCAAACGCTGAACAAACGCTTCCGAAACGGACAACGCAGGTTGTCCGTTTTTATTCGAGTATTTACCTGCTTTCGCTTTTATCCAGATCAGATGACTTCAGCTTTTATCCCAAACTTATTTTTCCCAAACCTTATTCTTCCCAAACTCTATTTTTCCCAAATAATGTGCCACACGGGCTGGTTTTCTCTCACCTGCCCTTCCCGCGTGACGAATCGTCCCACGGCCGCAATGAGCTGTTCGTTGTAGAACACCAGCGGCGTCCGGTCGCGCCACCAGGGCGGAACACCCAGTTCCTGCCAAAGTTTCTTGATTTGCCGCCCGTGGGTTCTGCCGACAATATGCACGGTTCCACGGGTCGAAAAACGAATACTTACCGCTTCACCGTTTTCCGGCGCGCGCACTGCCAGCCCACTATCGGCCAGCAGCAGCGTACCAAGATTGTCAGGGAGCGGCAGCGGACGTGACGTCGGCTGCCACGGCAAAATGCGGTCTTGTAGCGAGCTCATCAGCGGCAGCAAATAGAGATGCTGACGGAAACGACGGATCTGCCACTGATTTAATTGCAATATAGGTTCCGCATCCTGACGGCTCATCGCCACCTCATCCCAGAGTCGCTGTAGCTGTTCACGCGCGGGCATGGTCGCACCTTGCTGTGCCAGCCAGCGCCGCAGTAGCGCAAAACGACGCACCGGGCTTAGCGGCGCCAGGCCGTCAATGCTCAGCGCCCCATCCGGCTGACATAGCGCCTGCAATGATTCTTCCAACAGTTCATCCAGCAACTGTTCCTGTTCAGCACACAGTTCGGCGCTACGCGCCACGGCGGAGGAGAAATGCGGCCAGCGCTGCGTCAAGCGCGGTAAAATTTGCCGGCGTAGAAAATTGCGATCGAAACGCTCATCCTGATTGCTGTCGTCCTCGATCCAGTGAAGCTGATGCCGCTGCGCATACGCTTCCAACTGGATACGCGAAAATCCTAACAACGGACGCACCAGTCGATGATGACCTAGCGTACTGTGCGCTGCCATGGCAGACAATCCGGCAGGCCCGCTGCCGCGTTTAAGCGCCAGTAAAAAAGTTTCACTCTGGTCATCAAGATGCTGCGCCGTCAGCAGGGTTTCCCCCTCTTGCAGATGCGCTTGCAGTGCCTGATAACGCGCCGTTCTGGCTGCCGCTTCAATACCGCCGTTCTGCGCCTCAACCGTCACCGACAGCGAGGCAAACGGCACCTGCCAGTATTCACACTGCTGACGACAATGTTCAGCCCAACTCTCTGCCAGCGGATTTAAACCGTGATGAATATAGGCCGCGCGAATAGCCAGCCCGGAACGCTGACGCACCGCCACCAGCAGATGTAACAACACGCTGGAGTCCAGACCGCCACTGTAAGCCAGCAGGATCGACTTGCATCTGGCCGTTTGCGCCGCGATCGCCTGGAGCAATCCATCGTCAGGTAATCCATCGTTAGATTCAGTGCCATTCACAACGTCAGATCTCATAAAGTTCTAAGGGCAAGCCGTCAGGATCGGAGAAAAACGTGAAGCGCTGCTGCGTTTCAGGATCGATCCGTACGGGTTCGCAAATAACACCTGACTGCTCCAGCGCGGCAACAGCCTGTTCAACATCAGCCACGGCGAAAGCCAGATGGCGCAGGCCGCAGGCTTCCGGGCGACTCACACGCGCAGGTGAATGAGGGAAAGAAAATAACTCAATGGTATAACGCCCATTCAGCGAGAGATCCCCTTTCCACGACTGCCGCGCTTCACGGTAAACCTCTGGTTCAACGTAAACCCCAACACATCACAATAAAACGCCTTACTGCGCGCATAGTCGGAGGCAATAACCGCAATGTGATGAACATCAAGCAGCTTCAGCATGCTTCAACCCCTCATAGCAAAAAATCCGCTGTCATTTCTGACAACGGATTTTCAGAGTAACGCCAGAATTGCCTGATTGATAATACTGCAATCAATCAGACAATCACGCTATCAGCAGTAACCATAGTTCATCAAACGCTGATAACGGCGGTTTAGCAGTTCTTCTTCCGTCAGACCGTCGAGGTCGAGCAAATCGGCCAGCAGTTGCGCTTTCAGCGACTCGGCCATTGCCGGGACGTTACGGTGCGCCGAACCCAGCGGTTCAGGAATCACGGTGTCGATCAACTTCAGCTCTTTCAGACGCGGCGCGATGATGCCCATGGCTTCCGCCGCCAGCGGTGCCTTATCCGCACTCTTCCACAGGATAGACGCACAGCCTTCCGGTGAAATAACCGAGTAGGTGCTGTACTGCAACATGTTGACCTTGTCGCCCACGCCGATAGCCAACGCACCACCGGAACCCCCTTCACCGATAACGGTACAGATGATTGGCACTCGCAGCGTCGACATTTCACGCAGGTTGCGCGCAATCGCTTCAGACTGACCGCGCTCTTCCGCGCCAACGCCTGGATAGGCTCCCGGCGTATCGATAAAGGTAATGATCGGCATCTTGAAACGTTCGGCCATTTCCATCAGGCGCAGCGCTTTGCGATAACCTTCCGGTGCGGGCATGCCGAAGTTACGGCGAATCTTTTCTTTGGTTTCACGTCCTTTCTGATGACCAATGATCATCACCGGACGCCCATCCAAACGGGCAATCCCACCGACAATGGCTTTGTCATCGGCATAGGCGCGATCGCCTGCCAATTCATCAAAGTCAGTAAAGATGTGCTTAATATAATCAAGCGTATAAGGACGTTGCGGATGGCGCGCTAATTGCGCAACCTGCCAGGCACCCAAATCAGCGAAGATTTTGCGCGTCAATTCAACGCTCTTCTCACGCAGGCGCTGGACTTCTTCGTCCAGATTAATATCCAATTTTTCGTCTTGACGGCTGACTGCGGTCAGCGAGTCAATTTTCGCTTCCAACTCTGCAATCGGCTGCTCAAAATCAAGAAAATTCAGACTCATAGTATTCCTATATTAGTCAAATTCCAGTTCCACCTGCTCATTACCCACTAATGTGCGCAGCTCGTTCAGTAGCGCATCGGCAGGCGTTACACGCCATGCTGCGCCGAAACGTAGTCGGGCGCGCGCATCTTCACGCTGGTAATAGAGATGCACTGGGATCGTCCCCGATCGATGGGGTTCCAACGATTGGCGGAGACGGTTTAATAGCTGGTCATCAATTTGCCTGTCAGTCAGCGAGATAGCAAGCCCGCGCGCGTATTTTTCCCGCGCTTCACTGATATCCATTAACTCTCGGACGGTCATTTTAAGCCCGCCGCTGAAGTCATCAAAGCTGACCTGTCCACTGGCGATAAGGATACGGTCTTTCTCAAGTAAATGCTGATATTTTTCCAATGCATCGGTAAACAGCATGATCTCGAGACGACCGGAACGATCGTCCAGCGTACAGACACCAATGCGGTTACCCCGCTTGGTTACCATGACGCGAGCCGCCAACACCAGCCCAACGGCAGTGGTCATTTTACCCCGATCCGTCGGGTGCATATCTTTCAAACGCACGCCACCGGCGTAGCGTTCAATTTCCTTAATATATTGCGTGATCGGGTGGCCGGTCAGGTACAGCCCCAGCGTTTCCCGCTCCCCATCCAACACCACCTGCTCCGGCCACGGCGGCACGGTGCTGTAAGATTGCTCAACCTGCTCAGGCGCCTCTGCCAGCACACCGAACATATCCACCTGACCAATGGCTTCCGCTTTCGCATGCTGATCGGCAGCTTTAAGCGCATCAGCCAATGAATTCATTAGCGCGGCGCGATGCGGCCCCAGGCGGTCAAATGCCCCGGACATAATCAGCTTCTCCAGCACACGGCGGTTCAGCTTCTTAATGTCAGTACGCGCGCAAAGATCAAATAGCTCTCTGAAATAACCGCCCTGATTACGCGCTTCAATAATCGCTTCAATCGGGCCCTCACCCACGCCTTTAATCGCGCCGATGCCGTAAACAATCTCGCCATCGTCGTTAACATGGAAGTGATACAGCCCACTATTGATGTCAGGAGGCAGAATTTTTAACCCCATCCGCCAGCATTCATCAACCAGCCCAACCACCTTATCCGTGTTGTCCATATCGGCCGTCATTACCGCCGCCATGAATTCAGCCGGATAGTGCGCTTTCAGCCACAGCGTCTGGTAAGACACCAGCGCATAAGCCGCTGAGTGAGATTTATTAAAGCCGTAACCAGCGAATTTTCCACCAGGTCGAAAATTTTAACCGCCAGTTCGCCGTTCACACCGCGAGATTTGGCACCATCTTCGAAGCCACCACGCTGCTTCGCCATTTCGACCGGGTTCTTTTTCCCCATAGCACGACGCAGCATGTCCGCCCCGCCCAGCGTATAGCCAGCCAGTACCTGAGCAATCTGCATGACCTGTTCCTGATACAGGATAATGCCGTAGGTCGGCTCCAGCACCGGCTTGAGTGACTCGTGCTGCCATTCGATATCAGGATAAGAGATCGCTTCACGGCCGTGCTTACGGTCGATGAAGTTATCCACCATGCCGGATTGCAGCGGGCCGGGGCGGAATAGCGCCACCAGTGCGATCATATCTTCGAAGCAGTCGGGTTTCAGACGCTTGATGAGATCCTTCATACCGCGTGATTCAAGCTGGAATACCGCTGTGGTTTCCGAGCGTTGCAGCATGTCGAAACTTTTCTTGTCATCGAGCGGGATCGCCGCGATGTCAATCGGTTCCTGCCCCTGCTTCGCGCGACGGGCGTTAATCATCCCCAGCGCCCAGTCGATGATGGTCAGCGTACGCAGACCAAGGAAGTCAAACTTCACCAGCCCGGCATATTCCACGTCGTTCTTATCGAACTGGGTAACCGGGTGGTTCCCTTCCGCATCACAATACAGCGGTGCGAAATCGGTAATCTTGGTGGGGGATATCACCACCCCACCTGCATGTTTACCGGCGTTACGCGTTACCCCTTCAAGCTTGCGCGCCATATCAATGAGAGCCTTAACTTCCTCATCGGCTTCATAAATTTCCGGCAATTGCGGTTCAGCGGCAAAGGCTTTTTCCAGCGTCATGCCCGGATCGGGCGGCACCAGTTTTGAAATACGATCGACAAACCCATAAGGGTGCCCAAGCACGCGCCCGACGTCACGAATAACCGCTTTCGCCGCCATCGTACCGAAGGTGATAATCTGTGATACCGCATCACGTCCGTACATTTCCGCAACGTGATCGATGACCTTATCGCGTTTTTCCATACAGAAATCGACGTCGAAGTCGGGCATGGAAACACGTTCAGGGTTAAGGAAACGTTCGAACAGCAGGTCGAATTCCAGCGGGTCCAGATCGGTGATTTTCAGTGCGTAGGCCACCAATGACCCCGCACCGGAGCCACGCCCCGGCCCAACAGGCACGTCGTTGTCCTTCGACCACTGAATAAATTCCATGACGATCAGGAAGTAACCGGGGAACCCCATCTGGTTAATTACGCCCAGTTCAACATCCAGACGCTCGTCGTACTCCGGCCGCCGCGCGGCACGCACTTCCGGGTCAGGGAACAGGAATTCGAGACGTTCCTCCAGCCCCTTTTTCGAACACTCAACCAGAAAATCTTCCGTGGTCATGTCGCCCGTCGGGAATTTAGGCAGGAAATATTCCCCAAACGGATCGTTACGTTACAGCGTTTGGCAATTTCAACGCTGTTCGCCAGCGCCTCGGGGATATCCGCAAATAGCTCGCACATTTCCTCTTCGGTACGCATGTACTGCTGTGGGCTGTAATTACGCGGACGTTTGGGATCATCAAGCGTGTAGCCATCGTGGATAGCCACGCGGATTTCGTGAGCGTCAAAATCATCAGTGCTGATAAAACACACTTCATTGGTCGCCACCACGGGCAACCCGTGCTTTGTCGCCAGCTCGACGGCAGCATGCAAATAGCTTTCTTCGTCAGGGCGTGACGTGCGGGTCAGTTCCAGATAGTAGCGCTGGGGGAAATGTTCCTGATAAAACGCCAGACACTGCTCGGCCTGTGTCTGGTTGCCGCGTAGCAAAAACTGGCCGACATCACCCCGGCGACCGCCAGACAGTAAAATCAGCCCTTCCCGATGCTCAATCAGCCAATCACGGTCAATTGTCGGCCCGGCAGCGCCATAACCACGCTGATAAGCATGAGAAATCAGCAGAGTGAGATTCTGGTAGCCTTCATTATTCATCGCCAGAACAGTGAGATGTGCGAGTTCATCCCCTAATTCGTCGCTTTCGACAGAAAAGTCTGCGCCGATAATCGGCTTGATGCCCGCGCCATGCGCGCCGCCATAGAACTTAACCAGCCCGCATAGGTTGGTAAAATCGGTAATCGCCAGCGCTGGCATACCGAGTGCCGCTGCTTTTTTTACCAGCGGACCGACTTTGGCCAGCCCATCGATCATGGAATAGTCACTGTGAACACGCAGGTGAACAAAACGTGGTTCGGCCATATCCAGATCCCAGAATTTATCGATTAGTTAGCATGGCAGGCACAACGACATGCACATGCCACATCGAGAGTTAATGATGATGTTTTACGTCAGCCGACGTTTTACGCCAACTTATGTTTTACGCCAACCCTAATGCGCGTTTGACTGGCGCGAAGCTCCGACGGTGAAACTCAGTGGCACCCAGTGCGGCCAGTTTCTCCAGATGAAAAGCCGTTGGATAACCTTTATGTTGGGCAAAACCATAAGCGGGGAAGCGTTGATCCAACTCGACCATCTCACGATCGCGAGTGACTTTCGCCATAATCGAGGCTGCGCTGATTTCAGCCACGCGACTATCCCCTTTAACCACCGCCTGAGCGGGCATCGACAGCTCCGGGCAACGGTTGCCGTCAATCAGAACAAAATCAGGCACGACAGCCAACCCAGCCACCGCACGCTGCATGGCCAACATGGTAGCATGCAGGATATTCAGTTGATCAATCTCTTCCGGTTCTGCCCGGCCAAGGCTCCACGCCAGCGCCTTCTCTTTGATTTCATCATAGAGCGCCAGCCGACGTTTTTCACTCAGCTGTTTGGAGTCCGCCAGCCCGACAATTGGCCGAGTCGGGTCCAGAATCACCGCAGCCGTCACTACTGCGCCAACCAGAGGGCCGCGCCCCACTTCATCAACGCCAGCGATACAGGTCGCCTGCGGATAGATAAACATTTCACTCATGGCTTTATTAACATGGTCTTACGAATAGGAGTTTATGAACGCGGCTTGACTAATTCCAGTACCGCCTGAGCCGCCTGCTCATCGGCGTTACAGCGAATCTGCTGATGCAAATCCACAAATGTCGTACGCAGTGCAGCCGTTTTATCTGAATCTGCAAACAGCGGCAGCAGCGCGGCAGCCAGCTTGTCAGGCGTACAGTCGGTCTGTAGCAATTCCGTCACCAGTTCGCGCCCAGCCAGCAAATTCGGCAGCGACACCCACGTCGTTTTGACCAGACGCTGTGCTAGCCAGAAGGTAAAAGGCTTCATGCGGTAACCCACAACCATCGGGCATTTAGCCAGCATACACTCCAGCGCCGCCGTACCGGATGCTAATAGCGCCGCATCACTGGCGATCATCGCTTCACGCGCCTGACCATCCAGCAGATGTACGCGTAAATCGGGAGCCACAGTGCTTTTGATCTGCTCAAACTGTTCACGCCGTTTGCTGTTCACCAGCGGAACCACAATTTCCAGATCGGGAAAATGTTGGCGTAGCAACACCGCAGTATTGAGGAAATCCGCGCTAAGCATTTCCACCTCTGCGCCGCGACTACCCGGCAGAAGCGCCAGACAGTGCGCTTCTGGCGCAATACCCAATGTTGCACACGCCGCCAGCTTATCGGGGTGCAATGGCATTGCATCAGCCATCGTGTGGCCGATAAAGCGACAAGGTACATTGAAACGATCGTAAAACGCTTTTTCAAAAGGCAAAAAAGCCAGCACCAGATTGGTCGCTTTACCTATTTTGAAAACGCGTTTTTGACGCCATGCCCACACGGACGGGCTGACGTAGTGAATGGTATTGATGCCCCGCTGCTTGAGGTTACCCTCCAGCGTGATATTGAAATCAGGTGCATCAATCCCCACGAAAACATCAGGCTGGAGTTCACTGAAGCGCTGGGTTAAATCCCGCCGAATTTTCAGCAGACGAGGAAGTCGCCCAAGCACTTCAACAATCCCCATAACGGCCAGCTCTTCCATTTCGTACCAGGCTTCACAACCTTCAGCCTGCATACGCGGCCCGGCAACACCGACAAACCGCGCATCGGGCACCTTTTCTTTTAGCGCCCGGATCAGGCCCGCGCCAAGGATGTCGCCGGAAGTTTCCCCGGCGACCAGCCCAATAGTCAAAGGACGTGATGACATGGATTAACGAATAATGCCGCGAGTAGAACGGGCAAAGAAATCGGTAAACGCCTGCACCGCCGGATGTTCCGCTGCCAGTGCTTCAATTTCCGGTTTCACTTCGTCCAGCGTTTTACCGCTGCGGTAAATCAGCTTGTACGCGTTACGGATCGCGTGCAGGGTTTCTTTTTCGAAACCACGACGCTTCAGGCCTTCAATATTCAGGCCAAACGGCGTCGCGTGGTTACCCTGAGCGATAACATACGGCGGCACGTCTTGCGCCACGCCGGAGCATCCACCCACCATGACGTGAGCACCAATAATGCAGAACTGATGTACCGCCGTCATCCCGCCGATAATCGCAAAATCATCGACAGAAACGTGGCCGCCCAACGTTGCATTATTCGCCAAAATACAGCGATTGCCCACTACGCAGTCATGTGCGATATGCGTGTTGATCATCAACAGATTATCGCTACCGACTTTAGTCAACCCACAGCCCTGCGTTGTGCCGCGATGAATCGTGACGCTTTCACGGATGCGGTTACGATCGCCAATCTCAACGCGGGTTGGTTCCCCAGCATATTTGAGATCCTGATTCACTTCACCAATTGACGTGAACTGATAGATTTCGTTATCGCGACCAATTTTAGTGACGCCATTGACGACGACATGTGATTTCAGCACCGTACCCGCACCGATCTCAACCTGAGAACCGATATAGCAGAACGGGCCAATATGAACGCCAGCGCCAATGATGGCACCGTCTTCAACAATCGAACTTGGGTGAATAAAGGCGGTTTGATCAATCACGTTATCAGGACTCCCGACGGCGAGCACACATCATTGACGCTTCGCAGGCCACTTCGCCATCAACTTTGGCAACACCTTTAAAGCGTGCAACGCCGCGACGCTCTTTGATGAATTCAACTTCAAGGATCATTTGATCGCCTGGCTGTACAGGGCGCTTAAAGCGCGCTTCGTCAACAGCGGCGAAATAGTACAGCTCACCCGGCTCCAGTTTGCCCACGCTTTTAAACGCCAGAATACCCGTAGCCTGAGCCATGGCTTCCAGAATCAGCACGCCGGGGAAAATTGGCTTGCCCGGGAAATGGCCCTGGAAGAAGGGTTCGTTGAAAGAGACGTTTTTAACCGCCCGCAGAAACTTCCCTTCTTCAAAATCCAGTACCCGATCAACCAGTAAAAATGGGAAACGGTGCGGTAATAGTTCTAAAATCTCTTCAATATGCAGAGTATGAGTGTCAGTAGTCAAAATACTCTTCCTGTCCATAAAAACTGATGCCATCAACAACACGGCCTGCACAGACCCTAAATTAGGTGTCTTCAGGCAGGCCGCAAATAAAAACGCGAGTGATTAAACGTTATCGACTTTTCGTTCAACGGCTTTCAACCGTTTGCTTATCTCATCAATATTCATCACCAGCGCTGCGGTTTTACGCCATACTTTGTTGGGTTGCAAAGGAATGCCCGAAGAGTATACCCCAGGTTCTGTGATAGGTCGCATGACCATCCCCATTCCCGTTACCGTCACTTTATCGCAGATCTCCATGTGCCCGTTAATGACGCTGGCACCACCGATCATGCAATAACGACCAATTTTCAAGCTCCCCGCCATAATGACGCCACCCGCTACCGCGGTATTGTCGCCAATCACGACGTTGTGCGCAATCTGACATTGGTTATCAATGATAACACCATTGCCAATGACCGTATCATCCAACGCGCCACGATCGATGGTCGTGCTTGCGCCGATCTCAACCCGATCGCCAATTCTGACCGTTCCTAACTGCGGGATCTTCACCCAGTTACCGCGATCGTTGGCATAGCCAAAACCGTCTGAACCGATAACCGTTCCCGACTGAATCAGGCAATGTTCACCCAGCTCAACGCGGTGATAAATCGTTACATTTGCCCACAAACGGGTACCCGCGCCAATGCGGGCATCTTTACCGATAAAGCAGCCGGGGCCAATAACAACACCATCGCCCAGCTGTGCACCAGATTCAATGACGGCATTTGCACCAACGGACACCTGCTGACCCAGCGTCGCGTCTGGCGCAATAACCGCGCTCGGCGCAATGTTAGTGGCCGGTTGCGGCGTGGTATCCAGCAGTTGCGCCATCCGCGCATAGGTAAGGTAGGGATTCTTCACTACCAGCGCAGCAACCTGACAGTAAGGTAAATCCGCTTCCGTCAGCACCACCGCTGACGCTTGCGTCCCAGCCAGTTGCTCACGGTAACGACTGTCGGAAAGAAACGTAATTTGCCCAGTTTTTGCCGAATGCATAGAAGCAACACCGGTGATGACGATATCGCCATCACCGTGTAATTGTGCATCCAACTGTTGAGCTAACGCGTCCAGTCGAATTGAATACATGGTTTATTTAACCTGTTTCAGCACATCGGCAGTAATGTCTTTCGCATTGGCGACATACGCAACAGCGTTAGCGTCAATCACAACATCATAGCCTTCTTTGGTTGCAACCGCTTTCACGGCATCCTGAATACGGCTCAGGATTTTGTTACGTTCTTCCATCTGACGACGGCGGTTGTCCTGGTCAAAAGCCTGCGCTTTGGTAGAGAACTGCTCACGCTGTGCCATGACGTCCTTCTCCATTTTGCTGCGATCGCTCGCTTTCATGGTAGAACCATCACGCTGCAACTTCTGCATCTTGGCCTGTAAATCGTTTTCCATAGATTGCAGTTCAGAAGCACGGCCTTTGAACTCGTTTTCCAGCTGTTTGCCAACGGTTTCACGCTGCGGCAGCTGTTGGAAAATGCTGGAGACGTTAACAACGGCAATTTTGTCAGCAGCCTGAACGCTGGCTGAAGCAGCCAATGCTAAACCGAGGCCTGCGGCACATAACCACTTTTTCACTATAAACTCCTCAACCTAACCTATTTGTGTCTTAACACTTTAATTATGGGCATCGCGCCATGACATGAACGGTTTATGTCCAACCATTCATGTCCATGAACAACGATGCGACATTCCCTGCATACGACCTATTGACGTCACACTACCAGGTTTTGCCAATGTTAAACTGGAATTGTTCCGACTTGTCTCCATCGTACTTTTTAACCGGCTGGGCATAGGAGAAGACCAATGGCCCAAGCGGAGACATCCATTGCAATGCGATACCGCTGGAAATACGGAAGTTGCTCGCTTTGCTATAATCCGGTACGCCTGCTGCAATCGTTGCAGGTGTATTTTCCCAGTTGGTATCCCATACCGTACCGCCATCCACAAAGAAGGACGTACGGACAGAGCTCGCGTATTTATCACTGATGAACGGCGTCGGCACGATCAGTTCCGCACTCAGCACCGCCATCGCATTACCGCCCACAGCGTCATCCAGATTACTTGAATCAATCGGGCAAGAAGAATAAGAACCAGAGCCAGAACCTACAAGACTCGCAGGGCACTTATAATAGGCGGCTTTAGGACCAATGGTGTTCGACTGGAAGCCACGCACCGTGCTGGAACCACCCGCATAGAAGTTGTCGTAGAACGGCACTTCTTTACTACCAATGCCATCTGCAAAGCCCGCACGCGTACGACCCATCACGACCCATTTACCACTCTCGGTCAATGGATAGTAGCTCGCCGAATCAAACGTCAGCTTGTAGTATTCGTTATCCGAGCCCGGCACGGCGATCTTGGCATTCGCGGACGCACGTGTTCCTTTCGTCGGGAAGTAGCCACGATCCAGATTGTTATACGACCACCCGGTATTCAGGAAGAAATCGTTCGCTTTGAAGTCAGCGCTAGATTTATTACCTTCCTCAACCACAGATGGATTAACCCCCACGGAATCCAGATAACGCCACATCGCCACCTGCGGTCTCATATCCGACAGATCGTTATGGACATAATCCAGACCGACACGCAGTGAGTTATTCTCGTTAATCGGGAAGCCCAGGGTGCTGCCAACGCCGTAACTCACGTTGGTATAGTCGGACAAATCGGCGTCAGAGGCCTCAAATTTGTTATAGAAGATGCGGCCACCGAGGCTGACGCCATCGACGGTAAAGTACGGATCGGTCAGTGACAGTTCAACATACGTCTGGTAGTCGTTTTTCGTCCCGCTGATACCCACGGAGTTACCCGTTCCCAGCCAGTTGTCCTGCTGAACCCCAGCCTGGAAGCTCACGCCACTTTCTGTACCGAAACCGACACCAAAGTTGAATGTCCCCGTATTACGCTCTTTGACTTTATACGTGACATCAACCTGATCGGCGACACCGGGAACGCGCTGCGTTTCCACATCAACGCTTTCAAAGAAGCCCAGTCGGTTTAGACGCTCTTTGCCCTGTTCAACCAGATCGTTGCCTAACCAGGCACCTTCCATCTGGCGCATTTCACGACGCAGAACGGCGTCTTTCGACGTGTCGTTGCCGTCAAAGCGGATATGACGAACATAGAAACGGTTACCAGCATCAACGTTGATGTTTAATCTCACCGTCTTGTCTGCATCATTAATTTCCGGCTGCGTTACCACGCGCGGATAGGCATAGCCATAACGACCCAGCAGTTTCTTGATGTCCTCTTCCATGCGGGTCACTTTCGTCCCGTTGTAGAGTTCACCCGGTTCAATCTTCGTCAATCCTTCGATTTCCGCAGAGTGGCCAGCCAGATTGCCTTTCACCGTCACGCCGGACAGCTTGTACTGCTCGCCTTCCGTCATATTGATGGTGATGTAGATACCTTTTTTATCTGGCGTCAGGCTCACCTGAGTAGAATCGATGTTGAAACGCGCATAGCCGCGATCCAGATAGAAACTCCGAAGGGTTTCCAGGTCGCCAGACAGTTTTTGTTTCTGGTATTTACGATCGCCAACCACGTTCCACCACGGCACTTCATCACGCAGTTGGAAACGGGAGATCAATTCGTCGGAGCTGAACGCTTTGTTACCGACAATATTAATCTGTTGGATCTTGGCGGAAACGCCTTCCGTGAAGACCAGTTTCAGGTCTACACGGTTACGTGGAAGTGGCGTGACAACGGCTTTAACCGATGCGCTGTACTTACCCACGCTGTAGTAGAAATCTTCCAGTCCTTTTTCGATGCTGGTGAGCGCAGTGCGGTCCAACGCTTCACCGACGCGCACGCCGGAGGCCTCAAGGTTCTCTTTCAGCATATCGTCTTTAACAGACTTATTGCCGGAAAACGTGACGCTGGCGATTGTCGGACGTTCTTTCACCTGCACAATCAGCGTTCCGCCATCGCGCAGGACGCGAACATCTTCAAAATTTCCGGTCGCAAACAAGGCACGGATGGTGTTACCGATATCATCGTCACCGATGGTATCACCAACGCGGACTGGCATACTAAGTAATGCCGCCCCGACGGCAACCCTTTGCAGGCCCTCGAAATGAATGTCCTTCACCACGAACCCGTCTGCACCGTATACGGTTGCGCTGCTGAACAGCAGCGACGCTATGAGCAACTTTTTGATCGCCATCGTTGTTATGCGTTTTTCCTAACCTAATCCCGCGCCTAGAGACGAGAGAAATCATTGAAAAGTGCGAGTCCCATTAACAACATCAGCAATACTGTACCAATGCGATAGCTAACGTCCTGCACACGCTCAGAAACCGGCCTACCCTTCAGCTTTTCAACCGCAAGAAAGAGCAGGTGTCCACCATCCAATACCGGCAGAGGGAACAGATTGATGATCCCCAAATTGACGCTGATTAAGGCCAAAAACATCAGGTAATAAATCAATCCATAATCTGCTGACATTCCTGCGCCCTGAGCAATCGAAATGGGACCACTCAGGTTGTTCAGCTTAACATCACCCATAACCAGTTTCCCTAACATACTGACGGTCAATTTCATCAGTTGCCAGGTTTTATCTGTTGCCTGGTAGATTGCGCTAAACGGCCCATACTGGCGCACAGTCCTGTATTCTTCAGGCAGTGGCGTCACACTTGGCATAACGCCCGCCAGCCCTTCAACTCTGCCACTCCCCACAGATTTGCTGTCTGGCGTTAACGTCAACGGTACTGTTGCACCGTTCCGTTCCACCTCCAGAGCAATAGATTGTCCGGGATTATCACGCACGGCGATGACGAAATCACGCCATTGCGCGAGCACCTGCCCGTCGACTTTAACGATCCTGTCTCCGACTTGCAAACCTGCTTTTTCCGCCGCCGACCCCGCCTGCACTTGATGCAGTACTGGCTCGATTTGCGGACCGCGCGGAATAATCCCGAGCGAAGCGGCAGGATCTTGCTTATCAGGCTCAAACTGCCAATCACGTAAATCCAGCGTTTTCTGAACGACGCGATCAGAGCCTAATGGAGCGGTTCCGATCACAACCTCGCTATCACCGATTTTACCGATCAACGCCAGACGCGCAGTATCCCAATCAGGCGTTTCGATACCATCTACTGACTTTAGTTCCATTCCCGCCGACATTTCCGCTTGCGCCGCGATGGAGTTGGGCAGTATTTCACCCACAACCGGACGCACGCCCGGCACGCCGAGAATAAACACCAGCCAGTACGCCACAATGGCAAACAGGAAATTGGCAATCGGGCCAGCGCTAACGATAGCCGCACGCTGCCAGACTGTTTTACTGTTAAAGGATTGGTGGCGGAATTCTGGCGCAACTACGTCGACGCGCTCATCCAGCATCTTGACGTAGCCGCCAAGCGGGATCAGCGCAATCACAAATTCTGTACCGGTACGATCGCGACGACGCCATATTGCGCGCCCGAAGCCAACGGAGAAGCGTTCGACCTTCACACCACAGCGGCGAGCCACCCAGAAATGCCCAAACTCATGGACGGTGACCAACACACCCAGTGCGATGATAAACGCGGCAAGATTCCAGAGAAAACTCAGCATAAATAGCTCTACCGCTTTATTCTAAGCCACTTTAAACAGCAGCAGCATCAGGCAAGAGAATACAGGAACCGCAGCCGTCAGGCTGTCGATACGATCGAGCACACCACCGTGTCCCGGAATCAAATGACTACTGTCTTTGATGCCCGCCTCACGTTTGAACATGCTTTCCGTCAAATCACCCAGTACCGAAGCCAACGCCGCAGCGATAGAACACATCAGCAACGTCGATGGGGCGACCGTTAATGGTGCGTAGAGGCTAAACAGCACGGAGATGAGCGCCGACGTCGCCAGACCGCCGAGAAAGCCTTCCCAGGTTTTGCCCGGCGACACTTTTGGCGCGAGTTTACGCTTGCCAAAAAGTTTACCGAACATGTAGGCACCGCTGTCCGCTCCCCACACCAGCAGCATGACGTACAGCAGCCACCAGGCCCCCGTAAACGGATTAATCGCGTAATGATAATGACGAAGCGCGACCATGCCCCAGAAAAACGGCACAATCGTCATAATGCCGAACACAAGCCGCAATGCGCGCGAATGGCGCCAGAATGAGGCAGAAGCCGGATAGAACAGAACCAACAGCAGCGCTACACTCCACCACGCCAGCGATGACCAGAGTGCGATACTGATCTGTGGAATATGCACGGAATAATGGTAGGCCGGGAGCGACAACAGCATCAGCGCCAGCAAGAAACCACATAGAATAGCGAGCCACAGGCGTTGACCATAAGAGGCAAACCCCGCCAGTTGACCCCACTCCCATGCCGCCAGCATACAAACAGCCAGCGTAACAAGCGTGAACCCCAGAGGAGGCAGCAAGAAAAGCGCCGCAATAACAATCGGGATCAAAATAAAAGCAGTAATCAGGCGATACTTCAGCAAAAGTTCCCCCTAGGATGCATCAGCATCGATAGGTGTTGTTCCCCCGAAGCGGCGCTCGCGTTGTGCAAAAGCATTCAGCGCACCTTCAAAGACTTGTTCATCGAAATCAGGCCAGAGGACATCAGTAAAGTAAAGTTCAGCATAAGCAATTTGCCACAGAAGAAAATTACTGATGCGGTGTTCTCCACCGGTTCTGATCACCAAATCAACCGGAGCCAGATCATGCAGACAGATGTACTGACATAATGATGCTTCATCAATACTATCAGGACGCAGAATGCCTTCCTGCACCTGCTCTGCAAGTTGCCGTACTCCCTGAATAATATCCCAACGACCGCCATAATTCGCGGCAATATTCAGTGTGAGCCCCTGATTCTTTTCCGTCAGCGTCTCCGAACGGCGGATACGCTCTTGCAAGCGAGGACTGAAGCGGCCGATATCGCCGACGACCCTTAAGCGAACATTGTGCTTGTGCAGGCTTTTTACTTCGCTGTCCAGCGCCCGAACAAACAGTTCCATGAGTGCGGAAACTTCCTGCGCCGGACGGTTCCAGTTTTCACTACTAAATGCATAAAGCGTTAGTGCGTCCAGCCCTTGGCTTACTGCAAAACTGACTGAACGTCGCACAGCCTTTACGCCAGCCTGATGGCCAAAAATCCGCATTTTCCCCCGGTTTTTCGCCCAGCGACCATTGCCATCCATGATAATGGCAACATGCCGCGGTCCGGCGGGTGGCAGATCGTGAGTATTTTTTTGATTATCGGACGGCATAACGCGTACTTATTTCCTCAAGCAAGAAATACAACAGTCCTTCCGTAACATCAGACCCCGTTAGCGCAAAAAAAGCCGTGAACGATCACGGCTTAGCTTCACGGTCGATTAAACAACTTTCGCATAATCAACCACTGAGTGGCGCAGACTATACCACCTCCACCGCACATGAACAAATTGTGCCACGGGTCTATCCGGCTATCGCGCGTAGTGTGTCAGGATCTGTGCTGCGGCCTGTCTAGCCCAGCGATCGATGTCAAGAACATCATCAACACTGGCGGGTTCTGGTAATGTAAGTTGTTCAATAACATGCCGATTTACCGCCGCAATATCCGTAAAGCGAATCTGCGACTGCAAAAATGCCGCTACCGCAATTTCATTCGCGGCGTTCAATGCCGTCGTGGCTGACTGACCATGATTACAGGCATCAATTGCCAACTGCAAACAAGGATAGCGCGCATAGTCCGGCGCCAAAAATGTCAGCGCGCCGATCTGGCAAAAATCTAACGTTTTTGCGCCCGATGTCACACGCTCGGGATAAGCCATCGCATGGGCAATCGGCGTACGCATATCAGGTGATCCTAACTGAGCCAGAACGCTGCCATCACGGTAACGTACCATCGAGTGAATCACTGACTGCGGATGAATAATGACTTCCATCTGCTCAGCAGAAGCGTTAAACAGCCAGCGCGCTTCGATATACTCCAGCCCTTTGTTCATCATCGTGGCGGAATCAACCGAAATTTTGCGCCCCATTGACCAGTTTGGATGCGCACACGCCTGATCCGGCGTCATGTCCGCCAGCGCCGACACCGCTGTCTCACGAAACGGTCCGCCAGATCCCGTCAAAACAATACGTTCAACACCATGCTGCGACAATGAAGCGTAGCCTAACTGACGCTGAATTTGCTCAGGTAAACTCTGAAAAATCGCATTATGCTCGCTATCAATCGGTAAGAGCTGCGCGCCACTTTGCGCGACCGCGTCCATAAAGAGACGCCCACAGGTAACCAATGATTCTTTATTCGCCAACAAGACCTGTTTTCCAGCATGAATTGCCGCCAGCGTCGGCAATAATCCTGCGGCCCCCACAATCGCGGCCATGACCTGATCGACGCCATCCAACGCGGCAAGCTCACACGCCGCCTGCTCCCCAGCCAAAACCTCCGTTTTGCAGCCGTATTCCGCCAACTGTTGGCGCAGAGCCATTGCAGAAGCTTCATCCGCCATTGAGGCATAGGCGGGTTGGAAAGTGAGACACTGCTCCAGCATCAGCTTGACGTTGTACCCAGCGGATAATGCGCGTACGGCAAACTTATCAGGATTGGCTTTAATGACGGCCAGAGAACTGACGCCAATAGAGCCAGTGGAACCAAGAATTGTCAGTTGCTTCATTAAAAATGCTCTGAATAACCGGATTTGATGACAGGAAGGTACACGAGTCTGAGACGATTCCCATGATATACCCGTAATACTTCAAGCCGCAGGTGCGTTGGCTGCGTTCACTCACCCGAATCACTTACCTGAGTAAGCTCATCGGGACTCCCTCTCTTGCCGCCTTCCTGCAACTTGAATTATTTGGGGTATATATCTCTGCTATCGATCACAGTCGCAGTCATATATATAGCAAAAAATTGTTTACTGCTCAGAGGGGCTGGCCTTCACCCATTCCTTGCATAAAAAAATAAAGCGCCGCCGGAAAAAAGGGGCAAGCCCACACATTTCCTGCGACGCAATATTCAACAGGCTGATTAGAACTCCATCAGCTCCGCTTCTTTTTCTGCCAGTGCGGTATCCACTTTCTTGATGAAGTTGTCAGTCAGTTTCTGCACATCATCCTGAGCACGACGTTCTTCATCTTCACTGATCGCTTTATCTTTCAGCAGCGCTTTCAGTTTGTCGTTAGCATCACGGCGCACGTTGCGTACAGAAACACGCCCTTGTTCCGCTTCGCCGCGCACGACTTTGATCAGATCTTTACGACGTTCTTCCGTCAATGGTGGCAGCGGAACACGGATGACGGTGCCAGCAGAAGACGGGTTCAGGCCGAGATCGGAGGCCATGATGGCTTTCTCAACCGCCGGGCCAAGCGTACGGTCGAATACCGTAATCGCCAGCGTGCGGGAGTCTTCTACGACAACGTTAGCAACCTGACGCAGTGGCGTTGCGCTGCCATAGTATTCAACCTGAATGCCATCGAGAATGCTAGGCGATGCACGGCCAGTACGGATTTTGCTGATCTGGTTTTTAAACGCTTCAACACATTTGTCCATGCGCGTTTCAGCATCTTTTCTGATTTCATTAGTCACGTTGTGAACCCTTGAAAACTGGTTGCCTGGCGGACCATGTCAGTACACGATCCGGTGAATAATTAATGCCAGCGCTTGGCTGGCGTATGGAGCAATACTGACAATATATTACCCCATAATTGACGTTACTGGCTGATTAACGTCCCTTCTTTTTCACCCATGACAACGCGGCGCAGTGCGCCCGGTTTGTTCATGTTGAAAACACGAATCGGTAAATTATGGTCGCGTGCCAGCGTAAACGCAGCAAGATCCATCACTTTCAGCTCACGTTCCAGCACTTCCTGATAGGTCAGCGAATCGTATAACGTTGCTGAAGGATCTTTTACCGGATCGGCAGAATAGACGCCATCGACCTTTGTCGCTTTCAATACGACATCCGCTTCAATCTCAATGCCGCGCAGGCAAGCCGCAGAATCCGTGGTAAAGAAAGGGTTACCTGTCCCGGCGGAGAAAATCACCACGCGGTTATTACGCAGCAGGCTAATGGCTTCCGCCCAGCTGTAATTGTCACAGACGCCATTCAGGGGAATGGCGGACATCAGGCGAGCGTTCACATAGGCACGGTGCAACGCATCACGCATTGCCAGACCATTCATGACGGTCGCCAGCATTCCCATGTGGTCGCCCACAACGCGGTTCATACCCGCTTTAGCCAGACCCGCGCCACGAAACAGGTTACCACCGCCGATAACCACACCGACCTGAATGCCTAACTCAACCAGTTCTTTCACTTCCTGAGCCATGCGATCCAGAATGCTCGCATCGATACCAAAACCTTCAGTTCCCTGTAAAGCTTCGCCACTGAGCTTCAGCAGGATTCGTTGATAGACGGGTTTTGCATTGGTTGCCATGGTGTTCTTATCCTACAGGCTGTCGTCGTATTGGGGGGTTGTAAAATCAAAACTATTCCACCCGGCCCCCTATCTGAATGCAGGAAGCCAAGCGTATTGAAACTCTTTGGGCTGGATAAAAAGGAACCGCCAACTGGCGGCTCTTTTTTTACTGATTAAGACTGCTTACTCATCGCTGCGACTTCAGCAGCAAAGTCAGTCTCAACTTTCTCAATACCTTCACCCACTTCGAAACGGATGAAGTTAGTTACGTCAGCATTGTGCTCTTTCAGCAGCTGACCAACAGACTTGGCTGGATCCATAACGAAAGGTTGACCAGTCAGAGAAACTTCACCGGTGAATTTCTTCATGCGGCCTTCAACCATTTTCTCTGCGATTTCTTTCGGCTTACCAGACTGCATCGCGATTTCCAACTGAACCTGGTACTCTTTCTCTACCACTTCAGCAGACACGTCTTCCGGCTTAACGAATTCAGGCTTGCTTGCAGCAACGTGCATAGCCAGGTGTTTAACCAGCTCTTCGTCAGCACCTTTAGCAGCAACCAGAACACCGATGCGCGCACCGTGTTGGTAGTTACCCAGAACTTCGCCTTCCAGAGCAGAAACGCGGCGAATGTTGATGTTCTCACCAATTTTCGCAACCAGCGCAACACGCTCTTCTTCGAACTGTGCTTTCAGCACTTCAACATCAGTGATTTTGCCTGCAACAGCCGCGTCCAGCACTTTGTCAGCAAAGGCCTGGAAACCACCATCTTTAGCAACGAAATCGGTCTGGCAGTTAACTTCCAGGATCACAGCGTAGTTACCGTCGATCTTAGTCTTGATTACGCCATCAGCAGCAACGTTACCTGCTTTCTTCGCCGCTTTGATTGCGCCGGATTTACGCATGTTTTCGATAGCCAGCTCGATGTCGCCGTTAGCTTCAACCAGCGCTTTCTTACATTCCATCATGCCCGCAGCGGTACGCTCACGCAGCTCTTTTACCAGTGATGCGGTAATTTCAGCCATTCTAAAATCCTCGGGAGATTTGCTCTGCCTGGTCGTCACGACCAAACAGCTTTAAAAGTGAAAAAGGGGCCATAAAAAGGCCCCTAACCAAACTAGTACTACCTGGTTAATAAGGGCTCAACGAGCCAGACTTATTATTCAGCTTCTACTAAGCCTTCTTCTGCCTGCACAGCCAGATCTTGAGAACGGCCTTCGCGGACAGCAGTAGCAACAGCGCTCAGGTACAGGCTAACTGCACGGATTGCGTCATCGTTACCAGGGATGATGTAGTCAACGCCATCTGGATCGGAGTTGGTATCAACCACGGCGAATACTGGAATGCCCAGGTTGTTAGCTTCTTTGATGGCGATGTGCTCGTGATCGGCGTCGATAACGAACAGCGCGTCTGGCAGACCGCCCATATCTTTGATACCGCCCAGGCTGTTTTCCAGCTTGTCCAGTTCACGAGTGCGCATCAGCGCCTCTTTTTTGGTCAGCTTGTCGAACGTGCCGTCTTGAGATTGGGTTTCCAGATCTTTCAAACGTTTGATGGACTGACGAACGGTTTTCCAGTTAGTCAGCATACCGCCCAACCAACGATGGTTCACGAAGAACTGATCGCAGTTGTTGGCTGCATCTTTTACCGCTTCGCTTGCTGCGCGTTTAGTACCAACGAACAGAATTTTGCCTTTGCGAGAAGCAATTTTGCTCAGCTCAGCCAGAGCGTCGTTGAACATTGGTACAGTTTTTTCAAGGTTGATGATGTGAACTTTGTTACGCGCACCGAAGATGAATGGTTTCATTTTCGGGTTCCAGTAACGGGTCTGGTGACCAAAGTGTACGCCAGCCTTGAGCATATCGCGCATGGAAACAGTTGCCATGATTACCTCTATTAATTAAGTATGGGGTTATGCCTCCACATGTCCCATTGCGCCGACCCCATCCGGTGAAACACCTCAGGAGCACCCCGGCGAACGTGCCGACATGTGTGTGTTATTTACACAAAGTGAGTTTAGTCGATGTGGTTGAGTACCGTATAACCGATATCCAGCCGGATCATCGGCGCGCTTTATACCATAAATCCCCCAGCGACACCAACATTTGTTATTCCATCGTCTACGAATCAGAATGATAGTTTGGCAAGCCAGCGGCAGGACTGGTAACATAAGTTATTAGTTATTCATCTTAATTCTCGTGTCTTAAATGACACCTGCGGACGACCACCCATGGCAATTTCAATTAAAACTCCTGAAGACATCGAAAAAATGCGCGTCGCTGGCCGTCTGGCTGCCGAAGTTCTGGAAATCATCGAACCCCACGTGGTGCCGGGCGTGAGCACCGCCGAGCTGGACAGAATCTGTCACGATCACATCACCAACAAGCAGCAGGCCATTTCCGCCAGCCTGGGCTACCATGGATTCCCGAAATCCGTGTGTATTTCCGTCAATGAAGTGGTGTGTCACGGTATTCCGAGCGACGACAAAATCCTTAAGGATGGCGATATCGTCAATATCGACGTCACCGTCATCAAAGACGGCTTCCACGGCGATACCTCAAAAATGTTCATCGCAGGCAAGCCAACCATTCTGGGCGAGCGCCTCTGTCGCATCACGCAGGAAAGCCTCTATCTGGCGCTGAAAATGGTTAAACCCGGCATTCGCCTGCGTACGTTGGGTAAAGCTATCCAGCAGTTTGCTGAAGGGAATAACTTCTCCGTAGTGCGTGAATATTGCGGTCATGGTATCGGTAAAGGCTTCCATGAAGAGCCGCAGGTTCTGCACTATGATGCCGATGACGGCGGTGTGGTGTTGCAGGCGGGTATGGCATTTACGATCGAGCCCATGCTTAATGCCGGTGATTTCCGTATTCGCACGATGAAAGACGGCTGGACGGTAAAAACCAAAGATCGCAGCTTGTCGGCACAGTACGAGCATACTATTGTGGTAACCGATAACGGCTGCGAAATAATGACGTTGCGAAAGGATGAGACCATCCCCAACATCATCACGCATGAAGAGTAAACACTGAGCCGGCAGATGCCGGCTTTTTTTATGGCGTGCAGAAAGCACGCCCCCCTACGGGCCGCCGCAAGCGACGTTGAAAAACGCGCTCTGCGTTTTTTTATGGGCTGCGCTATGACAGATAACCGCTTTTCGCCAGACAATACACCACCTGACGCGTCCTCACCAGACAGCCCTATAGACACCACTGCATCAGTACAGCTTCCTGCGTCACCGCTGACCTATGCGGATGACATGTTGGATTGTCAGACGTTGAAACAGCAATTAGAACTGTTTCAGCTTTGGCTCGGTGCAGAATTCCGCGCCGGCGTCAGCGCAGAAAAGCTGATAGATGCCAGAACCCTGTTTATCGATCGCCTGTTGCAGCGGCTGTGGTACTTCTACGGCTTTGAAAATATCGCCCAGACCTCGCTGGTCGCTGTAGGCGGATATGGCCGCGGTGAACTGCACCCCCTCTCCGACATCGACGTGCTGGTCTTAAGCCAGACGGCGCTAAGTGAGGAACATTCCCAGCGTGTCGGTCAATTCATCACCCTGCTGTGGGATCTGAAACTGGAAGTCGGCCATAGCGTCAGAACGCTGGAAGAGTGCCTACAGGAAGGACGTGCCGATATCTCCGTCGCAACCAATCTGATCGAATCGCGCATGATATGCGGCGACGTCGCCCTGTTTCTCACGCTGCAAAAACACGTATTCAGTGATGAATTCTGGCCATCATCCACGTTTTTTCCGGCAAAAATCGCCGAACAGCAGGAACGCCATCAACGCTATCACAGCACCAGCTACAATCTGGAGCCCGATATCAAGAGCAGTCCGGGCGGGCTGCGCGATATTCACACGTTGCTGTGGGTCGCGAGACGCCATTTTGGTGCCACGTCGCTGAATGAGATGGTGGGGTTCGGCTTCCTGACCGAAGCCGAACGTAAAGAGCTGAATGAATGCCAAAGCTTTTTGTGGCGCATCCGCTTCGCCCTGCATCTGATCCTGCCACGTTACGACAACCGACTGCTGTTCGACAGGCAGCTTAACGTCGCACAGCTGTTGCAATATCGGGGTGAAGGCAACACGCCAGTAGAGCGCATGATGAAGGATTTCTACCGTATGACGCGCCGCGTCAGCGAGTTGAATCAGATGCTGTTGCAGCTCTTTGACGAAGCCATTCTGGCACTGGATGCGAGTGAGAAACCTCGTCCGATTGACGATGAATTCCAGCTACGCGGTAATCTGGTGGACCTGCGCGATGAAAACCTGTTCATCAAAAAGCCGGAAGCCATCATGCGCATGTTCTACCTGATGGTGCGCAACCGCGACATCAACGGCATTTACTCCACTACCTTGCGCCAACTGCGCCATGCACGTCGTCACCTCGCCAGCCCACTCTGCACCATTCCAGAAGCGCGCCAGCTATTCATGAATATTCTGCGCCACCCACATGCGGTGAGCCGTGCGCTGCTGCCAATGCATCGCCACAGCGTGCTGTGGGCGTACATGCCGCTGTGGGGGAATATTGTCGGTCAGATGCAATTCGATCTGTTCCATGCCTATACGGTGGATGAGCACACCATTCGCGTCCTGCTCAAACTGGAAAGCTTCGCCGATGAGGAGACGCGACCGCAGCATCCGCTGTGCGTAGAACTCTACCCTCGCCTACCCCAGCCTGAATTATTGCTGCTGGCCGCCCTGTTCCACGACATCGCAAAAGGCCGTGGGGGCGATCATTCCGAACTGGGCGCACAGGACGTGCTGGAATTTGCCGCGCTGCACGGGCTGAATTCACGCGAAGCTCAACTGGTTTCCTGGCTGGTGCGCTGCCATTTGCTGATGTCCGTCACCGCACAGCGTCGCGACATTCAGGATCCCACCGTCATTCAGCAATTTGCTACCGAAGTGCAGAGCGAAACCCGCTTGCGCTATCTGGTCAGCCTGACAGTAGCGGATATCTGCGCCACCAATGAAACGCTGTGGAATAGCTGGAAGCAAAGCCTGTTGCGCGAACTCTATTTTGCGACAGAAAAACAGCTGCGCCGTGGTATGCAAAATACGCCGGATTTACGCGAACGCGTCCGTCATCATCGCTTGCAGGCGCTGGCGCTGCTGCGGATGGATAATATTGACGAAGAAGCGTTGCACCACATCTGGAGCCGCTGTCGAGCCGATTATTTCCTGCGCCACTCGCCAAACCAGCTGGCCTGGCACGCGCGTCACCTGTTGGAGCATGATGTCAACAAACCGCTGGTGCTCATCAGCCATCAAGCCAGCCGTGGCGGCACAGAGATTTTTATCTGGAGCCCGGACAGGCCTTATCTTTTCGCGGCGGTCGCCGGTGAGTTAGATCGACGCAACCTCAGCGTGCACGACGCGCAAATCTTTACCAGCCGCGACGGTATGGCGATGGATACCTTCATCGTGCTGGAACCTGACGGCAGCCCGCTGGCGCAGGATCGGCATGAAATGATACGTCACGCGCTGGAACAAGCACTGACACAACGGCATTATCAACACCCGCGCGTACGGCGACCGTCACCTAAACTGCGCCACTTCAGCGTGCCAACGGAAGTCAACTTCCTGCCGACACATACGGACAGACGCAGCTATATGGAGCTGAGCGCGCTCGATCAACCAGGGCTGTTGGCACGTATCGGTGAGATTTTTGCCGATCTCAACCTGTCGCTGCACGGCGCACGCATTTCCACCATCGGCGAACGGGTAGAGGATCTTTTCATTCTGGCTGACAGCGACAGGCGGGCATTAAAGCCGGAATTACGTCTTAAATTGCAAGAACGGTTGACAGAAGCCCTTAACCCAAACGATAAAGTACCATTGAGTTAATTTTTACAATCAGGAAAGAGAAATCAGGATGCACCAACAACTACAGAACATCATTGAGACGGCTTTCGAGCGCCGCGCTGAAATCACTCCGGCAAATGCAGATACCGTTACGCGTGAAGCCGTCAATCAGGCTATCAGCCTGCTGGATAGCGGCGCCCTGCGCGTTGCAGAGAAAATCGACGGCCAATGGGTTACCCATCAGTGGCTGAAGAAAGCCGTGCTGCTCTCTTTCCGCATTAACGATAACCAACTTATCGAAGGTGGAGAAACACGCTTTTTCGACAAAGTGCCAATGAAATTCGCTGACTATGATGAAGCGCGTTTCCAGCGTGAAGGCGTGCGCGTTGCTCCACCAGCCAGCGTGCGTCGCGGTGCCTATATCGCACGTAATACCGTACTGATGCCATCTTACGTCAACATCGGCGCTTACGTTGATGAAGGCACCATGGTGGATACCTGGGTAACCGTCGGTTCTTGTGCTCAGATCGGTAAAAATGTTCACCTGTCCGGCGGCGTCGGCATCGGTGGTGTTCTGGAGCCGTTACAGGCGAACCCAACCATCATCGAAGATAACTGCTTCATCGGTGCGCGTTCTGAAGTCGTGGAAGGCGTTGTGGTTGAGGAAGGTTCCGTCATCTCTATGGGCGTGTTCATCAGCCAAAGCACGCGTATTTACGATCGTGAAACCGGTGAAATTCACTACGGTCGCGTACCCGCAGGCTCCGTTGTGGTTTCCGGCAACCTGCCGTCCAAAGACGGTAGCCACAGCCTGTACTGCGCCATCATCGTGAAGAAAGTGGATGCGAAAACCCGCGGTAAAGTGGGTATCAATGAGTTATTACGCTCTATCGACTAAACGAGAAACGGCGGGTTAATCACCCGCCGTTTTTTTATGTTCGAACGATAAGTTATTTATATGTTCCCTCAATACTTCGGTATGACGGGTATATACCCTAAATAATTCGAGTTGCGTGAAGGCGGCAACTGCGCGAATCTCCAGGAGCTTACTCAGGTAAGTGACTGGGGTGAGTAAAGGCAGCCAACGCACAAGCAGCTTGAAGTATGACGGGTATAAACAGCGTAGGTTCTCGCTGGCATGATAATCAGGACTCTATAGAAACCGAGAAGGTGACGCTATGTATGACAATCTAAAAAGCCTGGGCATTACCAATCCCGATGATATTGATCGCTATAGCCTACGTCAGGAAGCGAACAACGACATCCTGAAGATCTATTTCCGTAAAGATAAGGGCGAGTTTTTCGCTAAAAGCGTGAAGTTCAAATACCCACGCCAGCGTAAGACCATCGTGGCCGACAACTCAGGACAGGGCTATAAAGAGATCAACGAGATCAGCCCCAATCTGCGCTATGTGATTGATGAATTAGACAAGATCTGCCAGCAGGAACAGGTTGAAGTCGATCTGAAACGCAAAATTCTCGACGATCTACGTCATCTGGAAAGTGTTGTGTCCAACAAGATTACCGAAATCGAAGCGGATTTAGAGAAGCTGACCAAGAGTCGCTAAACACGGTCATCGCTAATAGGTCGCAACGAAAACGGGAGCACAACAGGCTCCCGTTTCTCATTTCAGCACAGCATCACTGCGCATCAACCAAATCAGCCCATCCTTCAACCCACGGACATGACATCACTTCCGGTTCTGGATGCTCGACGGCATCAATTTCCAACACGTCGCCCAGGCGCTTAGCACCGATTTCCTGCAACAGCGCATCGAAAAGATGACCGCCTGCGCAGAAATTCGGGTAGCTGCTATCGCCTAACGCAATCACCCCATAGCGCAGCGCGGGCTGGTAGCCGCCTTTCTCACGCAGTGCAGCGTAGAGCGGAACAATAGAGTCAGGCAGTTGGCCTTGTCCCGTCGTCGACGTGACCACTAAAACCGTATGCTCGCGGTAATCCAGCCAAGATTCCAGCGTGGCATCTTCAAAGACCTTAACCTCATGGCCACGATCCCTGAGGATATTTTCGGCTTCTTCAGCCACCAGCAATGCATTCCCGTAGACCGTACCGACAAAAATACCAATCTGCGCCATGCTTCTGACTCCCTTTTTAATTCGATGTATTTGATATAAATAGGTTTGATATAAACGTTATACGGCAGATATTACCCAACGAAATGCTCGCTATCCTGACCTGAGTCGGCAGGAAACTCAACCCCTTCAAATTCAGGGAGAATCCCCTGCCAGCCAAACTGCGTCATCACGCCCTGCCACGGCGCATCCCAGCGAGCCTGCAACGTCAATGGCTGCCCGCTCACTGGATGATTCAACTGCAACTCGCTGGCATGTAGCATGAGCCTGCCGCAGGAGAAGTGCGATTCCATACCGCGATTGTGTCGCAAGTCGCCGTGCGCGGTATCGCCGATAATCGGGTGGTGGATATGTGACATGTGGCGACGGAGCTGATGTTTCCGCCCTGTCTGCGGTTTCAGTTCCATCAAACTGTAGCGTGCCGTTGGGTAACGCCCGATGGCAACCGGCATTTCGACCTGCGCCAAAGAACGATAATGCGTGACAGCAGGCTGCGGTGCCTTATCAGGATTCGTAAACTTGTCGGCGATCTTGTCCAGTTCTTCGGTGAGCGCATAGTCAATCACGCCATTATCCAGCACATAGCCCCGCACCACGGCATGATACATTTTCTGCATCTGGTGTGATTCAAACTGCTGGGATAACGCACGCGCCACCTCGCTGGACAGCGCGAGCAACAACACGCCGGATGTCGGCCTGTCGAGACGATGCACGGTATAGACGTGCTGGCCGATCTGATCGCGCACGGTCTGCATCACCACGACTTTTTCTTTGCGATCCAGCCAGCTACGGTGGACTAGCCAGCCGCTGGGTTTATTGACGGCGACCAGATGCTCATCCTGATAAATAATCTCAAGCATCGTGTACTGCGCCATCCTGTGCATCCGGGCGGAATAGCTCATCGAGTAGCCCGATACGCAACAGGATCGCCGACGTCTCTTCTGGCGTACCTTCCAACGCTTCTTCAAAATAAGGAAGCAAAGCCAGCTCAGCGGGCAGCGCTAATTCGCTATCCAACAAAGCATGCATGCGCGGCAAAAAGACCCACTGCAACCACTCTTCGGGTTTCATGGTATCCAGGCTGAAAGGCTCAGTGCTGTTAAACGCCTCATCTTCTGGCGGAACAACCTGCCAGAAAGGACTTTCTCTCAATGCGCGCTCAATATCGAATAATGACTGACGAACCTGGTTCTCTCTACTCATGCGGTTTCTCGCCCTTGAAGCCAACAGTAATGGCGGCAAAGCATAGCATTGATATCAGCCTGACCCAATCGCCGCATGTTGACCACAGGCTATCGGCGACAGCCTCAGTTCCCCATACTACAGGCAAAAAAGTGGGGGTACTGATTGCTCAGTACCCCCGGTTCGTTTTATAGCTATCCCGCTACACATTTGCATCCCTGCTCATCCATGAAAACTTTTCCTTTTTGGTCTCCCTGACCCACAATCCTTGCTGGCGTCCTACTTTCTTCCTGACGTTTCCATCCTGTATCTTCCGTGACTAAATCCCTTTAGGCTCCTGCCCCACCGATATTCCTAATCGGCTCTCGGTCTCCTTCCTGGAGGTGTCCCTGATTTCATCCTGAAACCGTGTTTCTTCCTGAAACTGCGCTTCTTCCTGAAACGAGTGTTTCTTCCTAAAACAATCTTTATCCCTAAAACAGTGTTTCATCCTGAAACTGTGTCTCTTCCTGAAACAACGTTTCGTCCTGAAAACAACCCGAGTGCAGTAACACTATTTTGTTACCGATAGTCACCATTACACACACTGTAACCGGTTACTAACTTAAGTAATAAGATGTATTAATTGTCAGCTTTCAGCAAGGGGTAATTGACAATGTTTCTCAACACCCCTTAAGCGATACGGTAATTTTTTATTGTAATTTTCTAATTAATAATGGAAAAATAAAAATGAAACATATTTTCAACATTAAAGATAAGACATTTCTTACAGCAAATGTAAGAGATCTCTCACAAAGCCGAAAGTGAAATTCGATTAACCATTAGACCGCTAACGGGTTCAGGTTAGAAAGAAACGCTGTCAGCGTCGGCGCTAAAATCTGACGCTTTTTCGTACCGAACTCTTCCAGGATGATTTCACCAGAAATATTACACAACGACACCATTGTCATCTCAGAATCAGTCGTTGCTAAAAACAGCGTTGGCGTCAGCTTAAGGCGTTTCTGAGTTAACAAGTGACCAATCAGATTCTCCTGCATGCGGGTGAAATCTTCCTCGCTCCACACCTGCAACAGTTGACAGGAGAGCGAATCAAACTGCGCCGCCATATCCCCAGCATACTGCGCGGTGTAAAAAGCATGAACATCAGGATGCAGGCTGATTTCCAGTGCACGTTCCACGCCATCCAATGCGGCTGAAGGAGCAAAAGGCTGCGGCGACCAGTAAACCGTATCTTCATGATTTTCGACAATACACGGGGAAGGTATGCCGTAAAGGGCTTCACTGGCGGGCAAATGCCCCTTCTCCTGCTGCCAGCAGTCAACATAGCGCTGGGTAAACGCCGCCAGTGCCGAAACGACCTCATGCTCCATAATTTTTCTCATCACTCTTTTAGTCAGGTTACACTATTCGCCATCACGCTTATCACATCAAGGTAACAGCATGTCCGTTTATGACAAGCATCAGGCCCTGAGCGGGCTGACACTGGGCAAACCCACTCCCTATCACGATCGCTATGATGCCGCCCTTCTCCAACCCGTGCCACGTAGCCTGAACCGCGATCCACTGGGTATTCATCCTGATAGCCTGCCTTTTCATGGCGCAGATATCTGGACGCTCTACGAGCTTTCCTGGCTGAACAACCGCGGCGTGCCTCAGGTGGCCGTCGGTGAAATGCATCTCAATGCGGAAAGCCTGAATCTGATTGAATCAAAAAGTTTTAAGCTGTACCTGAACAGCTTTAATCAGACGACATTCGACAGTTGGGAAAGCGTACGCGCAACGTTAGCCAAGGATCTGGCGCACTGCGCTCAGGGGGATGTCAGCATCACGCTTTTCAAACTCAGCGAGCTTGAAAGGCAGCCGCTAGCAGGATTCACAGGCGAGTGCATCGACGATCAAGACATTCAGATCGACAGCTACGATTTCAACGCCGATTATCTGGCGACAAACGAACAGGACGCACCTGTCGTTGAAGAAACACTGGTCAGCCACCTGCTGAAATCCAACTGTTTGATCACCCATCAGCCCGACTGGGGCTCTGTACAGATCCACTATCGCGGCAAACGCATTAACCGCGAAGCACTGCTGCGCTACATTGTTTCGTTTCGTCATCATAACGAATTTCATGAGCAGTGTGTGGAACGAATTTTTAACGACATCATGCGCTATTACCAACCGGAAAAACTCAGCGTTTATGCCCGCTATACCCGACGCGGCGGGCTGGATATCAACCCGTGGCGCAGTAACACCCCGTTTAACGCGCCAAATGGACGCCTGCCACGCCAGTAACCAACCGATAAATCACAGGCTCGTACAGTAAGATGCGTAGCGTCACGCAAGTTAGGCGACAGACTGCTGCCAACATTGGAAAAAATGATGGCAGCGCGTTAAGGTGGTGTGCCAGACAACAAAAGATCCATAACGTCTGAACGGTACTCAAGTAGGTTTCATTTAGGCTCGCGGTATTTAACGTATGACGTTTCGCGTCGCGTCTAAAATGAATGACATTCGTGCCGTGTTGCTGAAACGTCGAGCGTGTAGCGACGGAACGTGCTCTCAGCAGCCAGCATGGCATCGCGAATTATATTGCGTTTCAAGGAGCAAAATTGATTACACATATCAGCCCATTGGGATCGATGGATTTGTTATCGCAGTTGGAAGTCGACATGCTGAAAAGCACAGCCAGCAGCGATCTCTACCGTTTGTTTCGCAACTGTTCCCTCGCCGTACTGAATTCCGGTAGCCAGACAGATAACAGTAAAGAACTGCTGTCTCGTTATGAAGATTTTGATATCAACGTGCTGCGCCGTGAGCGCGGTGTCAAACTGGAATTGGTGAACCCGCCGGAAGATGCTTTCGTTGACGGCAACATCATTCGCGCTTTGCAAGCTAACCTGTTCGCCGTATTGCGCGACATTCTTTTCGTCAACGGCCAAATCGCCAGCGCAGGTCGCTACCAGAACCTGAATCTGGAAAATTCCTCCCATATCACCAATCTGGTGTTCTCTATCCTGCGTAATGCCAAGGCGCTCCACGTCGGGGAAGAGCCGAACATGGTGGTTTGCTGGGGTGGCCACTCAATTAATGAAATCGAATACCAGTATGCGCGTAAGGTGGGCAGCCAGCTCGGCCTGCGTGAACTGAATATCTGTACGGGCTGCGGTCCGGGTGCGATGGAAGCGCCAATGAAAGGTGCCGCCGTTGGTCACGCACAGCAACGCTATAAAGAAGGACGTTTCATTGGTATGACCGAGCCGTCCATCATTGCGGCCGAACCGCCGAATCCGCTGGTCAATGAACTGATCATTATGCCGGACATCGAAAAGCGTCTGGAAGCTTTTGTCCGTATCGGACACGGCATCATTATTTTTCCTGGTGGTGTCGGAACGGCGGAAGAGTTCCTCTATCTGCTGGGCATCATGATGAACCCGGAAAACAGCGAGCAAGTGTTGCCGATTATCCTCACCGGGCCCGAAGAAAGCGCAGACTATTTCCGCGTGCTGGACGAATTCATTGTGGGCACGCTGGGTCGTCAGGCGCGCCGTTACTACTCGATCATCATTAATGACGCTGCGGAAGTCGCCCGCCAGATGAAGAAAGCGATGCCGCAGGTGAAAGAAAGCCGCCGCCACACGGGCGATGCCTACAGCTTTAACTGGTCATTGCGCATCGCTCCCGATCTGCAACTGCCCTTCGAGCCGACACATGAAAATATGGCCGATCTCAACCTGCATCCGAACCAGCCGGCTGAAGAACTGGCTGCCGCGCTACGCCGGGCGTTCTCTGGGATTGTGGCCGGTAATGTGAAGGAAGTCGGCATTCAGGCGATTGAACAACGTGGGCCGTACAAAATTCATGGCGACCCGCAGATGATGAAAAGCATGGATACGCTGTTACAGGGCTTTGTCGCACAACAGCGCATGAAGCTGCCCGGCAGCGCCTATATCCCCTGCTACGAAATCTGCTCCTAACGGTTCACCGCTCGGTCGTACCTATGTGGGGGGAGCCCAGCTTCCCCCGCTTATTACATCAGGAATTACGCGATGCCCGTCCATTTGCTGATTATTGACGCGCTCAATCTGATACGTCGCATTCATGCGGTACAAGGTTCTCCCTGTATCACAGCATGCCAACATGCATTGCAGCAACTCATACAACACAGCCAGCCTACGCACGCCGTTGCCGTTTTTGATCATGAAGAGTTTGATGATGAAGGTCGTGTGACCAGTTGGCGCCATCAGCTCCTGCCTGACTACAAGGCAGGACGCACGCCAATGCCAGATAATCTGAAACAAGAACTCCCGCAGATTAAAGCGGCGTTTGCCGAAGTTGGTGTAGCAAGCTGGCATAGTCCCGGCAATGAAGCCGACGATCTGGCAGCCACGCTAGCCACCAAGTTGTCATCAGCGGGTCATCAAACAACCATTGTGTCGACCGATAAAGGGTACTGTCAGCTATTAGCGCCACACATTCAGATCAGGGATTACTTTCAGAAACGCTGGCTGGACCTGCCATTTATCGAACAAGAGTTTGGTGTGTCACCACAACAGCTTACGGACTACTGGGGACTGGCAGGCATTAGCAGCAGTAAAATTCCGGGCGTCGCAGGTATTGGCCCCAAAAGCGCCGCACAGCTTTTGCAACAGGCAGGGAGCCTGGAGGCGCTGTACCAGCAACTCGATGCCGTGCCAGAAAAGTGGCGTAAGAAGCTGGAACAGCATAAAGACATGGCGCTAATCAGCCGTCAGGTGGCCATGCTGCGTACCGATTTAACGCTTAATGGCAATCTGCAACAGCTGAGGCTACCGTATTAAGAGACGGGCGATGTGCCCCTATTAATACCTGTCTCTTAGTCACATTTTTTATGCAGACCAGGAGAGGGTTTCGTGCGCAATAATACCATCATTTTTCATGCTACCCCAGTAGCACGCGCCCGACATGGGGCGGCTCACACGCCGCTCGCCCCATGACCCCAGGCTTCTGGCTAAATTATGCCGCTACGCGGTGCCTTCGTCGGTATCTGGCTTAACGGACCGCTTGCGACATGCTCCCAGCATGGCGCAAGCTTTCGCCGCATCCCTGCGGCTCATCCTAAGCCGACTATCTCCTCAGCATAATTTTTTACGCCGGATAACAGCAAAATCCACAATATCTCTTATTTTACCGCTCGTCGCGACGGCCAGGCACTGCGCTCCAGAAACGACGAACGTGTACCGTGATTTCCTCGCGGTCATGGTACAAATGCTTGGCATGCACTTCAGCATTAATCCCATTTTCGCTCAGGCGTTCACGCAGCACGGCAAGATTCTGCGACACCTCTTCATAGCGTTTCTTCATCGGCAGTTTCAGGTTGAAAATGGCCTCGCGACACCAACCCTTGATCAGCCAGTCACTCATCAGACTGGTGACTTTAGCCGGCTTTTCCACCATGTCGCACACCAGCCAGTACACGTTATTACGCGGTGGCTCAAAGCGGAAGCCGTCCGCCTGATGGTGCATCACCTGCCCAGTCTCCATCAGGCTCGGTGCCATGGGTCCATTGTCTACCGCATAAACCATCATGCTGCGTTTAACCAGTTGGTAAGTCCAGCCGCCGGGACACGCGCCTAAATCCACCGCGTACATACCGCTGCCCAAGCGCTCATCCCACTCATCCGCAGGAATAAAAACGTGGAATGCTTCTTCCAGTTTCAGCGTCGAGCGGCTTGGTGCATCAGAAGGGAATTTCAGCCGTGGGATCCCCATATAAAACGGTGAATTGTTATTGCTATAGGAATAGCCGACATAGCAGCAGCCTGGCGCAATGAACAGCACATGTAGTACCGGCCGATCCGCTTTTTCATAGCCCAACAGAATTTTATGTTCGCGCAGTGCCGCACGCAGCGGCACGGTGAATTTGCGGCAGAACTTCATCAGTTCTTTGCTTTCGTTGGTGTCAGGAACTTCAACGCGCAGCTCTCCCGCCCGTTCAATAGCCCCTGACAACATACCGACAATTGGCGTGATGCGATCTTCCGGCGGCAAATCGCGCAGCAGTTCACCACTTACGAACATCTGACGGGCAAAAATCAGCTCATGAAACGGCAGTGTTTTCACCAAACGCTCAGCATCTTCATGCTGATAGCATTCAAACACCACGTAACCGCTGTTTTCTTTTACCCGCGCGAAGCCGAAGGCGTTATGCTGCGTGGCTTTTTCCGTTATTTCCGCCGCACACTCTTTCTCAAACCCGGGACGACAATACAAAATGACCTTATTCATGGCGTTCAGCCTTTCTCTTCAGACGCAGTGCGCCAATCAATATTAATATCCATCCCACCAGAAAACAGGTGCCACCAATCGGAGTCACATAAACCCATAGCTTCAGGTGAGAAAGCGCCAGACAGTATAAACTTCCGCTGAAGAGTACCGTTCCCAACGCCAGAAAAACGCTGCTCCAGTAAAACCACAGGTTGGTTCGGTGTTGCATCGCAATGGCCAGCGCCAAAATCGCCAGTGTGTGAAATGCCTGATATTCAAGGCCGGTTTTCAACCAACCCAGTTCCGTTGCACCCAGCGTTTTACTGAGAACATGGGAACCAAACGCGCCCAGCGCGACAAAAGTGAAGCCGCTGATAGCAGCAAACACCAGCATGAAACGACTATTCATCGTAGTTACCTATAATCGTTGTTATCTATCATCGTAGCTATCTGCATAAGTTATCTACGTGAGTTATTCGGTCACTCAACCTTCGACAGCCACACGGCCTCAGCGCGTGCCGTTGTCATAGCGAAAACGAAACTTTTCCTGCTCACTGGCGGCCCGCGCCAGAATCCAATGGCGAAAGGCGGCTATTTTACCCAGTTCTGCCTGACTGTCATGACATACCAGATAAAAAGCGTTCCGGCTGACCAGCACATCGTTAAATGGGCACACCAGTCGCCCGGCTTCGATTTCCGTTTGTGCCATGACATTATTCGCCAACGCCACGCCCTGCCCATGAATGGCCGCCTGCAACACCATGGCGCTGTGGCTGAAAATCGGCCCCTGCTGCACGTTAATTTGCACGCCAAGCTGACGCGTATAGGACAGCCAGTCACGACGTGACGCATCGTGCAACAGCGTGTGTGCGACCAAATCGTCCGGCGTTTTTAACGGGTGGCTCCCCGTCAGCAATGCTGGCGAGCAAACGGGCAAAAGATACTCCGCGTACAGTTTTTCTACCCGCAACCCCGGCCAATTTCCGCGACCGTAGAAAATCGCGACATCCACGTCATCCGCCAGACGATCTTCATCGCGATCCACCGCCTGAATACGGACATCAATCCCCGGATAGTCGGAGTTAAAGCTCGACAGACGCGGTACCAGCCAATGAATGGCAAAGCTGGGCAGCAGGCTAACCGTCAACGCACCTTTGGCGCTGCGGGATTGCAGCTTACGGGTTGCGTCATTCAAAGAGGAGAAGATCTCTTTGATATCAAGATAGTAACTTTGCCCCTCTTCCGTCAGCAGCAGGGAACGATTACGACGGCGGAATAATTTAAGCCCCAGAAAATCTTCCAGTGACTTAATCTGGTGACTGACGGCAGCCTGCGTAACAAACAGTTCTTCTGCCGCTTTGGTAAAACTTAAATGGCGAGCCGCCGCATCAAAAACGCGTAATGCGTTGAGCGGAGGGAGACGTTTTGACATGAATGAAATCTTTTGGTTTACGCTAAATCAGCGATTGATCAGGTACATTCGTACCCATTAAATCTTAAGATGCAGAAAGGCAACAACGGGAAAGATCGCCTGCCAATTAGCTGGCTAAGCGATTAATACCAGTGGCAACAGCCAGATTCTCTGCAACGAAAAGATGACGGGTACAACTATTAGTTTTTGTAATCCGAGACATTATAATTTGTCCGTTGAGGATGTACCAGCAAATACCTATATTAGCGCAACTTCCTGGGCCGGAACGAAAAGTGCGGAGGGGTGACCTGAGGTGCTTTTGGCTTGTGGTTGTGATGTTGTGTTTGCTATTTGTTTGTCTGCCTTTTGCAGATGTGGTAGCGAGTCTACCCTATTCACTTCCTGTACATTTACCCTGTCTGTCCAAAGTGATTTTTTGTGTAGCACCGCAAATTGCGGTGCTTTTTTTTGGCCTGCGTTTCACACCTGAAACGATGACAACCGATGCGAGTCTGCGCAGCTTAACAGGTAACGCGGGATGATAGGCAAACCGCACTATTTCCCTTTCGCCATTTCTTTCACATTATCGCGATTAATTTGCTGCTGCTGACCGTAGGCATCGGTATAGCTGATCATACCCGTCTCATCATCAACCTTCGGTTTCCCCTCTGCAACGATGGTGCGCCCGTCATTGGTATGCATGACGTAATTACTGGAACAGGCTGCCAGAGAAAACGCCATCACGATAGCGGCAAAAATAGAAATTTTATTCTTCATAGTTAAGCCTCAATGAATTTAAATGTTTTCTAGTTAACCTTATTCATCAGGAAATCCTGAAAATTAACACTTTAAAGCGTAGCAATAGTTGCTTTTTTTTCCATAAAATCGCATTAGGCATAGTCCTAAACTTGTCTCTCTCAACAAAATGGGACAGGATCGCCCCTCCAAAAGAGGATGCTCATGACACCGTTTAACCCCGCCACCTTTCGCCAACAGTTCCCCGCTCTTCAGCATTCGACGGTGTATCTTGATAGCGCCGCGACCGCGCTGAAACCACAGGCTGTCATTGATGCGGTTCAAGCGTTCTATTGCAGTGAGAGTGGTACGGTGCACCGCAGCCAGCATCGCGGTGCGCAGGCGTTGACCCAGCGCTTTGAAGGCGCTCGAGAGCAAGTCGCTACCTTACTCCACGCGGACGATCCGCGTTCGATTGTCTGGACCAGAGGCACGACGGAAGCGATCAATCTGGTTGCGCAGAGCTATGCACGTCCTCGCCTTCAACTGGGCGATGAGATCGTGGTGAGTGAGGCGGAGCATCACGCTAACCTCATTCCGTGGCTAATGGTGGCGCAGCAAACCGGCGCAAAGGTGGTGAAGTTACCGATAGGCGCGGACTTCTTACCGGATGTTGAGCAGCTAGCCACGCTGCTTACCCCCAAAACCCGGTTGCTGGCGCTGGGGCAAATGTCAAACGTGACGGGCGGACAGCCCGATCTGGCGCGCGCGATTGCGCTGGCCCACCGCTATGGCGCGGTAGTGATGGTTGATGGCGCGCAGGGCATTGTTCACTGTCCGCCGGATGTACAGGCGTTGGATATTGATTTCTATGCGTTTTCCGGGCACAAATTGTATGCCCCAACCGGGATTGGCGTGCTGTACGGCAAAACCGCCTTGCTGGAAAGCATGATGCCGTGGCAAGGCGGCGGAAAAATGATGACGCAGGTGTCCTTTGACGGCTTCAAGCCCCAGGCGATTCCACAGCGGTTTGAGGCGGGAACGCCACACATTGCCGGCGTGCTTGGCCTGTCTGCGGCACTAGACTGGCTGACCACGCTGGACTGGCACGCCGCAGAGCAGCACAGCCAGCAGTTAGCGCAGCTTGCCGAAACGTATTTAGCGCAGTTCCCCGGCTTTCGCAGCTTCCGTAGCCCGCAGTCCAGCGTGCTGTCCTTTGATATTGCCGATGTGCACCACAGCGATCTGGTTACGCTGTTAGCTGAAAGCGGCATCGCACTGCGTGCTGGGCATCACTGTGCGCAGCCGCTGATGGACGCGCTCGGCGTCAGCGGCACGCTCCGCGCCTCGTTTGCCCCCTATAACAACCAACAGGATGTTGCTGCGCTGATCGCCGCAGTGGGCAGCGCCCTTGAATTATTGATCGACTAAACCATGACCCAGACAACTGACACCACGCATCCTTTTGGCCACCACACCACCGTCGCCGACCTGCTGGCGCGATTCGATGCCTGCCGCGCGTGGGAAGATCGCTATCGGCAGCTCATTTTATTGGCAAAGGCGTTACCCGCACTGCCCGAGGGGCTGAAAACCGACGAGATTTCATTATCCGGCTGTGAAAATCGCGTCTGGCTGGGTTATCAACGTCAGGAAGATGGCAGGTTGAATTTTTACGGTGACAGCGACGGGCGCATCGTGCGGGGATTACTGGCGGTATTGCTCACCGCCGTTGAGGGAAAAACGCCAGAAACGCTATTACAGCACGATCCGCTGGCGCTGTTCGATATGTTGGGGCTGCGCGCGCAGCTCAGCGCTTCGCGTTCAAGCGGGCTGGCGGCGCTGGCCGCCAGAATCAGGGACATAGCAGAACACGAAGCAGCGGGAAAATAGCGAGATTCACGCGACTTCTGCACCACAGGCTTTATTTTGTCACAAACACCTGTTACGTCGCAGACGCCCTTTCCCTTTTCGCCATCATCTTCTTCAGCGCATGGGATACCGCAACAAACCCGAAGGTTGCGGTGACCATCGTCGCGGCCCCAAAGCCTGATGCGCAATCCATACGCATGACGCCGTCTGCCGTGCTGCGCGATGCACAAACGGAACCGTCAGGCTGCGGATAAACCAGTGGCTCGCTGGAAAACACACAGTCGATACCCAACTTTCCCTTGCTGTTCTTCACCACGTTAAAATCGTGCTTTAACCGCTCGCGCAACTTGGCAGCCAGCGGATCCTGAATCGTTTTCGCCAGATCGACCACTTCAATCCGAGTCGGATCGATCTGCCCACCTGCACCGCCGGTTGTCACCACCGGGATTTTATAGCGGCGACAGTAGGAGAGCAGCGCCGCCTTCGGGCGTACGCTGTCGATGGCATCAATCACATAGCTGAAGTTTTTATCGAGCAGCTCGGCCACGTTTTCCGCGCTAATGAAATCATCCACGCAGGTGACGCGACATTCCGGGTTGATCGCCAGAATACGTTCCGCCATCACTTCCGTCTTCGACTGCCCAGTGTGCTGACGCAGCGCGTGGATCTGTCGATTGGTGTTACTGACGCACACATCATCCATATCAATCAGCGTAATCGCGCCGATGCCGGTACGCGCCAGCGCCTCAGCCGCCCAGGAACCGACACCACCAATGCCAATCACACAAACGTGAGCCTGAGAAAACAGCGCCAGCGCCTGTTGACCATATAACCGCGCGGTCCCGCCGAAGCGTTGCAAATAGGCTTCGGATAATTGCGTATTCATTCAACCAACCTTACGAAAACAAAATCACAGGAAAATAACACAGCGAAAAAGCGGCTCAGGATAGCGCTAAACCCGCACCACATCCACCAAACAGCTCATGGCATTCGGCCCCTGCGTCAGCGGCGATGTGCCGATATCCAGCGTCAGTACATTCGCATTGCCAGACTGCTCAACCGGATACCACGTTTTCTGACCGAAGCCGGGTTCAAACCAGGCACCGGTGGACATAATCACCACGCCCGGCGTGACGCCATCGGTAATCTGTACGCCCGCCAGAATGCGACCACGCGCGTTTCTGACTTCCACCTGCGAACGGTCGACGATATCCCGTTTGGCGGCATCCTGCGGGTGCATGTACAGCGTCTCTTTTCCTGCGGTTTTATTCGCGGCAACCTGCGGCGTCGCTGCCAGTTGGCTGTGCAAACGGTCGGACGGCTGAATGGAAATAAAGTGCAGCGGCCATTCCTCCGTGCTTTTGGCTCCCAGCCATTCAACGGGAGGCTGCCATTCCGGGTGCGGCGCAAAATCGGCATAACCATAGCTGGCGATGGCCGAGCTGAACAGTTCAATTTTACCGCTTGGCGTACTCAGCGCATGCTGCTGAGGATCGCGGCGGAAATCCTCAAAGAACACAAACGGCTTTTCATCCATCGGGATTTCGACATATCCCTGCTGCCAGAAATCCTCGAATGACGGCCAGCTGTCAGCGGCATCCCGCTGCCTTGCTCGGCATTCTTCATACAGGTGTTCCAGCCACTGCTGCTCACTGCGATTTTGCGTGAACACATCGCCATAACCCAGACGCTCGGCCAGTTCGCTGAAAATATCCACGTCATTACGCGCCTGATGCTGCGGCGCAATCGCCTGATGCATGGCAAAGATAAAGCGATCGCGAGACGACCCGCCGATATCATTACGCTCCAGCGTTGTCGTGACGGGCAGTACGATATCCGCCATCTGCGCTGCTGGCGTCCAGACGATATCCTGCACAATCACCGTATCCGGTTTGCGCCAGCCGTCTACCAGACGGTTCAACTGCTGGTGATGATGGAACGGATTACCGCCCGCCCAGTGAATCAGATGAATATCGGGATAAGTATGGGTTTCGCCCTGGAAGGTATAAGGCGTTCCCGGATGCAGTAGCATATCGGCAATACGCGCCACGGGGATCGCTCGCCCCGCATTCGGGCTGGAAGGCGAAGCGGGCGCTGGCGTTGAAATACGCTCGTTGCCGACGCTATTCATCGAACCATGCCCGAAGGAGAATCCGCCGCCGGGCAACCCCACCTGTCCCAACATTGAAGACAGCGCAATCATCATCCAATACGGCTGTTCGCCGCGGTGCGCGCGTTGCACTGAATAAGAACAGGTAATAAAGCTGCGCACACCGATCAACTGCTGCGCCAGACGCCGAATACGTTCAGCGGGAATGCCAGTGATGTCGCTGGCCCATTCGGGCGTTTTCACCACGCCGTCGCCGCGACCGTGCAAGTAGTCGCTCAACTGCTCGTAACCAACACAGTAGCGTTGCAGGAAATCCTTATCGTCAGCGCCCAAACGCTGAATTTCATAGCCCAGCGCCAGCATCAGAGCGACATCGGTATTCGGGCGGATTGGAATCCACTCGGCATTCACAAATTCAGGGCAGTCATCGCGCATCGGGCTGATGTTAATGACCGGAATCCCTTTCGCCACCAGCGTTTCCAGCGCGGGCTTCAAGGTGTGGTGCCCGGCACCGCCGGAGGCCACCTGCGCGTTTTTCAGCGCCAGACCGCCAAATGCGAGGAAAATATCACAGTGTTCAGCGACGCTGCGCCATTCCGTCACCTTGCCCGTCAGCGGGTGAAAAGTACCAATCACGTACGGCAGGAAGAACTGCGCCGCGCCCCAGCTGTAATTGCCCTGCTGATCGACCGCGCCGCCGCCGGAGAAATAGAAACGTCGTACCTGAGAACGTGCATGGTGATAGCGCCCGGCAGATGACCAGCCGTAGGAACCGGCAAACAGGCCATCCGCACCGTAGCGATCGCGAATACGGCGATTCTCCTGCGCAACCAGATCGAGCGCCACATCCCAATCCACTTCAACAAAGTCTTCCCGGCCACGCAGCGTTCTGTCGCTATTTTCACGTTTCTGGAGCCAGGAACGCCGCACCGAAGGCCGACGGATACGTCGGTCGGAATACACCAGCGGCACGATGGAATCGAGCATGGCGGAAGGTGCCGGATCGTCAGCAAACGGCTCGCATCGAATCAACCAGCCGTCTTCAACTACAGCGGTAAACGCGCCCCAATGCGCAAGATGTGGATAACGTTTAATCGCCATGACAACCTCAGGATAAGTAATTAGCAGGGTGGATAATACCCTGAATTACCGACGCCCCCAACAGCAAGAAGAGTGAATAGCTTATGCGTAATTCGGCATTAGTTATCCATATTTAAACGTTCGTTTAAAACACGCGTTAGGCTAGGGTTTAACCAGAAAATAAAGAGGTGGTTCAGGCCGTTTTATTATTTTTTCGTTATTAAAACCAGGAACGCAGCATGAAACCCATTACGCCACACAGCAACGGTAATGACGTTATTTCATTACTGTCCCGATGTTGACCCCCTTTATCTCTCTCAGAGAAAGGTGCGTTGTCACCCCAAACACATCATTCACAACACGCCATTAAAAATAAAAGTGGGGAGCACACCGTTGCCCTCTGCATACGGATGGGAAATATGAAAAAAAATCTATTCTTATCAGCGTTGATTCTGACGTCTTCGTTATTCGGCCTTGCCGCACAGGCGGAAACCCTGACGCCCAAGCGCGGCGGCACGCTGAATTTTTTGGCCGAGCCTGAACCGCCCGTGTTAACCAGCCTGGTTAGCACCAGCGGCGCGGTGATGAAGGTCAACGCCAAGGTCATTGAAGGCTTGTTGAATTACGATTTCGATATGAAACCGACCCCGCAGTTGGCAACTAGTTGGTCAGTTAGCCCGGACGGCAAACAATATACGTTCCATTTGCGTAAAGGCGTGAAATGGCATGATGGGCAAGACTTCACTTCTGCGGACGTCGCGTTTTCTATTCTGACCGTCAAAAAATACAATTCACGCGGTCAGGGCACGTTTGCCAACGTCACCGAAGTGAAAACCCCCGATCCGTATACCGCGATTCTTGAACTGTCAAAACCCGCGCCTTATCTGCTGAGCGCGTTCTCCGCCAACGAAGCGCCTATCGTGCCAAAACACTTATATGAAGGCACAAACATTCTGTCGAATCCTCACAATACCGCACCGATTGGTACCGGTCCGTTCGTCTTCAAAGAATGGGTTCGTGGCAGCCATATCCTGTATGAACGTAACCCGAACTACTGGGATAGCCCCAAGCCTTACGTTGATAAACTGGTGGTGAAAATCATTCCCGATGCAGCCACTCGCACCATTGCGCTTGAAACCGGCGCGCTGGATCTGGGAAGCGACTCTCCCGTTCCGCTGAGTGAAATTGAACGCATCAAGAAAAACCCCAAGCTAGGCATTGAAACCAACGGCTACGGTTATAGCCCAACGCAAACGCGTATCGAGTTCAATCTGGATAACCCTTACCTGAAGAATTTGAAGGTTCGCCAGGCCATTGCGCACAGCATCAATATTGATGTGTTGAAAAACGTGGTGTGGTATGGATACGCGGTAAATTCACCGACACCCATTACGCCAGAGCTGGCGCAGTTCCATGATGCGACCCCCTCCCCTTATGGCTTCGATATTGCCAAAGCGAACAAACTGCTGGATGAAGCGGGCTTCCCGCGTCAGGCAGACGGTATCCGCTTCAAGCTGGTACATGACTTCATGCCCTATGGTGATAGCTTCAAACGCGTAGCGGAATACCTCAAATCGTCACTCGCCAAAGTCGGCATCGACGTCACCATTCGCTCACAGGATTTCGCCACCTTCGTTAAGCGCGTTTATACCGACCGCGACTTTGACTTCAACAACGGTTCCATCTCGAACCTGTTCGATCCCGCCGTAGGCGTACAGCGCCTGTACTGGTCAAAAACCTATCAACCGGGCGTACCTTTCGGCAACGGCTCACATTACAGCAACCCGGAAGTCGACCGCCTGCTTGAGCAAGCCTCGGTGGAAACCAATCCTGAAAAACGCGTGGAGTTGTACAAGCAGTTCCAACGCATCATCGCCACGGATATTCCCGATTTGAACCTGCTCCAGATTAAGCGCCAGACGATTTACAACAAGCGCGTGCACAACGTCGTCACGGATATTCAGGGCGTCAACGGCAGCCTGGCCGACGTGTGGCTGGATCAGTAATCGTAATACAGCATTCCCCTGCGCTGGCAGGGGAATCCCATGAAGGTATGTGATGAATAAAGTAGAACGAATCGGACGCGTACTGTGGCGTACCCTGCTTCATGCACTGCCAACGGCCATTGGCATTGTCATTCTGGTGTTTTTCCTGTTGCAGTTGGTGCCGGGAGACGCCGTTGATGTGCTGGCCGGCGAATCAGGCAATGCAACCGAAGCGACGATGGCACACCTGCGCGCTCAATTCGGTCTCGATCAACCCATACTGCAACAGCTCTCGGCTTATTTAGGCAATTTGGCGCAGTTCAGCCTCGGCTTTTCGCCTCGCTACAATGCGCCGGTAATGGATCTGATCCTGTCACGGTTGCCGGGCACGCTATTCCTGATGCTGCTGTCGCAGGTTTTTGCCATCGTCATCGGTATAACGCTGGGAACGATCATGGCAGTGTGGGCAGGCAAATGGCCCGACCGCTTGCTCTCCCTCATCGCGCTGCTGCTCTACTCCACGCCGGGATTCTGGATCGGCCTGATGACGCTGATTCTGTTTTCCGTACATCTTGATTGGCTGCCAAGCGGCGGCAATATCACCATCGACGCGAGCCTAACCGGTTGGGCGTATTTCAAGGATATGTTGCAGCATGCCATCCTTCCGGTCGTGGCGCTGAGCAGCTTTTTTATTGCCATTTATGCCCGTCTGACCCGCGCGGCCATGTTGGAAATCGCTCAGCAGGATTTCGTGCGCACCGCACATGCCAAAGGGCTGTCGCCGCTGTGGGTCACCGTCAGACACATTCTGCGCTGCGCGCTGCTGCCTATCACTACCGTGGCGGGGATGCACTTCGGCAATCTGCTGGGTGGAGCAGCCGTGGTCGAGACGGTCTTTAGCTGGCCGGGACTGGGCCGTCTGGCGCTGGAAGCGGTGATGGCACGTGACTTCAACGTCTTGTTAGGCGTCCTGCTGCTTTCCGCCTTCTTAGTCATTTTGGCTAACGTGCTGGTGGACTTACTGCAATCCTGGCTCGATCCCCGAATTAAGGCGCGCTGATATGAATCATCTTTCTCCTGAAAATCTCACATCGAAGAAAGCCGCAGCAGACGGCGTTAGCTCAGCGGTAACTCGCCCGTTAAAAACGCCTTTCCGCCTGTCGCCGGAGGTGCGTGCATTTATCCGCAATCCCGCGGGGATGGCTGGCCTGCTGTTGCTGATTACGGTATTTCTGATGGCCGCCTTCGCGCCGTTACTGTATCCCGGCGATCCGCTGGATATGGTCGCTCAGCCTTTCTTGTGGCCGGGCGAAAACCCTGATTTCCCGTTAGGAACCGATTCGATGGGCCGGGATGTCGCCGCTGGAATCGTCCACGGTTCACAGGTTTCTTTGCAAATTGGCTTCTCGGCGGTCATCGTCAGCCTGTTAATTGGCACCGTCGTCGGTGCGCTGGCGGGCTATTTTGGCGGTCGGGTTGATGACCTGCTGGTTCATATCACCGAACTGTTCCAGACCTTCCCGACTTTTTTGCTGGTCGTGGTGCTGGTCGCCATCGGTTCACCGTCGGTTACGCTGATTTCACTGGCTATCGGGATTGCCTCGTGGCCAACGATTGCCCGTCTGGTACGGGCCGAATTTCGCTCCCTGCGCGAAAGCGATTTTGTGTTAGCCGCACGCAGTCAGGGATTTTCCAGTCTGCGTATCATCTTTCAGGAAATGCTACCGAACGCGCTGCCGTCGATCATCGTTACAACGTCCGTCATGGTCGCCTCGGCCATTTTGATTGAATCCGCCCTCTCCTTCTTAGGCTTTGGCGATCCGAACCGTGTGAGCTGGGGCAGCATGATCGGTGCAGGCCGTGAGTCGCTGCGTACTGCCTGGTTTCTTACCGCCTTGCCCGGCACCGCACTGGTCTTAACCGTGCTGTCATTGAATCTGGTGGGCGACGCATTGAACGATGCACTGAATCCACGGTTACGGGGGAGAAGCGCATGAAGCCGCTGGTCGATATTCAAGATTTACACGTCAATTTTCCTGGTCATCAAGCCGTTCGAGGGCTAAACCTGACGATTAATGCAGGAGAAACGCTGGCGCTGGTCGGCGAATCCGGCTGCGGGAAATCCGCGACGGCGCTGTCCCTGATGCGGCTGGTCGCCGAACCGGGAACAATCAGCGGCCGCATCCTGTTTGATGGACAGGATCTGCTGACCCTGCCAGACCGGCAGATGCGCCAGCTGCGTGGCAATGTGCTGTCGATGATTTTTCAGGAACCGATGACCTCGCTCAATCCAGTACTTTCCATCGGGCAGCAAATTAGCGAAACGCTGCGATTGCATGAAGCGCTGACGCCTGCACAGGCACGGACGCGCGCCATCGAATTGCTGGATCTGGTCAAGATCCCAGAACCCGCCCGCCGGGTGGATGACTATCCACATAACCTTTCTGGCGGACAGCGTCAGCGCGTCATGATCGCCATGGCGGTGGCGTGCCGACCGCGTCTGCTGATTGCCGATGAACCAACCACGGCGCTGGACGTTACCATTCAGGCACAGATTCTGGCGCTGCTGGATAACCTGCGGCGTGAATTCTCGATGAGCCTGCTGCTGATTACCCACGATCTTGGGCTGGTGGCGCAATGGGCCGACCGCGTGGCGGTGATGTATGCCGGGCAAAAGGTGGAAGAAGCACAGGCAGCCGACCTGTTTCAGTCATCCACACACCGTTTCTCCCCCAAGCACAGCTATACGCGCGGGCTGTTAGCGACATCGCTACATATGGATCAAGACAGGCACTACCGTACCCATCGACTGGCGGAAATCCATCACGCGCCAACGGACGAAGGCTTTACACTACTGACGCCGCCCACCTTGATTCACCGTGCCACCGATACAAACCAGCCGCCGCTACTCTCGTTGAAAAATATTCATACCGGCTATTCAACAACACAGGGCAAGGTGCTGGCCGTTGACGATGTGTCACTGACTATTTTACCCGGAGAAACCCTCGGTCTGGTGGGCGAATCCGGCTGTGGTAAATCCACCCTGTCCAAAACCATTCTGCGCCTGCTACCGCCTTCACACGGGCAGATCGTGTTCGATGGACAAGACATCACCACACTAAAAGAATCACGGCTGAAAGCGTTACGTCAGCGGGTGCAGATGATCTTTCAGGATCCGTACGCTTCGCTGAATCCACGCCACAGCATTCAACATATTCTTGAAACGCCGCTGATCGTACATGGCCTTGGCGATCGTTCGCAGCGACAGCAGGCAATCAAAAATATCATCGATCGTGTCGGTCTGCCGCAAAGCAGCCTAAGCCGCTATCCCCATGAATTTTCCGGCGGACAGCGCCAGCGTATCGGCATTGCCCGTGCACTGGTGGTACGTCCTTCGCTGGTGATTTGCGACGAACCGGTGTCCGCACTCGATGTGTCTATTCAGGCACAGATCCTCAATCTGTTGGTTGAGTTAAAAAACGAAATGGGCGTGTCGCTACTGTTTATTTCCCACGATCTCGCCGTGGTGCGTTATATCGCCGATCGGGTCATGGTGATGCAAAACGGACGCTGTGTGGAAAGTGGCGATCACCACAGCATCTGGCATCAGCCACAACACCCGTACACCCGCAAGCTGATCGATGCCGTCCCAGGCGGCAGGCAGCGTGATGCGCTTGTGCCTCCACAGCCGATGAGTAGACAGGCGCATGGATAAGAACAGAGAACACATGATGAATACACCGACACCAACCGCTATTGACCAAACAGCGATGGAATTGGTCATTCAGGATTTTTTACCTGAGCTGATTGCGATTCGTCACCATATTCATCAACACCCAGAAATTGGCTTTGAAGAGTTTGCCACCGCGCAATTAGTGGCAGAAAAGCTGACGGAGTGGGGGCTTGCCGTCACAACGGGCATCGGTGGAACGGGCGTGGTCGCCACACTACATGGTCGTTATCCCGGTGGAGACAGCATCGGCCTGCGGGCAGATATGGACGCGTTGTATATCAATGAGAAAACGGATCTGCCCTATGCATCGGTGCATGCCGGGAAAATGCATGCCTGCGGACATGATGGACACACCACCATGCTGCTGGGCGCCGCACGCTATTTGTCTCAGCACCCCAACTTTGCTGGAACGGTACATTTTATTTTCCAGCCAGCGGAAGAAGGATTAGGTGGCGGACTTGCCATGCTCAATGACGGCCTGCTGACCGCGTTCCCCTGCAACCGACTCTTTGGTCTGCATAACAAACCCGGTATCGAAGTGGGAAAATTCGCGATTCGCAGCGGGCCAATGCTGGCAGCCAGCGATACCTGGCAGGTCACGTTTCACGGCACGGGTGGACACGGCGGTTCAGGCGTCCACCTTTCTATCGACCCGACGCTACCCGCCGCACAATTTATGCTTGGCCTGCAAACCATCGTTAGCCGTAACGTCCCCGCGATGGATGCGGCGGTGCTCAGCATCGGCCATATTCAGGGCGGCGATATCCATGCTCCAAACGTGATCCCCGATAGCGTCATCCTTAAAGGAACCGGACGGAGCTACTCACCGAGCGTTCGCGATCTACTGGAAACGCGCCTGCGAGAACTGGCACACAGCACCGCACAAGGCTTTGGTGCAACGGCCGACGTGCACTATGAACGGCAATATCCCGCGCTGGTTAACGATACGCATGTCACGCAGTTAGCCGTTAATGCCGCCGCGCAGGTGGTCGGACGCGAACAGGTTGACACCGCGATGACGCCGCTGCTGGGTGCAGAAGATTTTGCCTACATGCTGGAGCAGCGCCCGGGCGCATTCATGATGCTGGGTAACAACGACAAAAATGCGCCCAACGTGCATCACCTGCATACCCCGCACTACGACTTTAATGACGCGCTGATCCCACTAGGCATCCGCTATTGGGCAACATTGGTTTATCAAGAGTTGGGTTTTCAAGAACTGGCCTAGCGACAGCGCATTTTACACAGCCTCACTATCACAACGCATGACGTCGGTGCCCCCGACTGTGAGCGTGAGCAAAAAGGATGAATCATGGTGGCGTTATTGAAAACCAAAGAGCAAAGCAAAGAAAAAGAGGCAGACATTAAACAGCGCATCCTGCGTGAAGCCATCACGATCTTCGCCTGCAAAGGCAGTGAGCTAACGACGATTCGTGAAATCACCGAAGCCACCAACGTAAACGTAGCATCGGTGAATTATTACTTTGGTTCAAAAGAAGGTTTGCTGCGTGCCGTGCTGGACAACGTTCTCGGGCCGTTAAATGACGAAAGAACGCGCCTGCTGGATGAGGTGGAAAAAGCCAATCAGGGTGATGACCTTCCCGTTGCCGCACTGCTGGATGCGCTACTGCGCCCGCTGGTTAAAACCGCTCGCACACCTGATGGGGGTCGTATTGTCGTGCGCCTGTTACAGCACCTGCGGGCTACGCCGGGTCTGGAGGTCACTGCCCTGCTTTCGGCGCAGTTCGATCACGTCGCTCACCGTTTTATCGATGCCTTTTCCCGTGCGCTGCCGGAGTTATCGCGCGCAGAGGTGATCTGGCGTTATGAATTTGCCCGTGGTGCCGCCATGCACGTGTTAACCGACGCCGATCCGCGCTCTGGCCGTCTGGCGTTGCTTTCCAAAGGGCTGTGTGACAACCGAGATGACGACCGCGTGCTGTCGCATCTCTTACGTTTTGTCGAGGCGGGTTTTACCGCCAAGCCACTGACTGAGACATCACTTCAGTCCTGATTTTTAGTTATTCGCAACACGTTTACATTGACAGGAAACAGACATGAGCAGAGAAAAAATTGAAGGGTCATTCGTTGCCCTTATTACGCCTTTTAATGACGATGGCAGCGTGGATTTCGGCGCATTTGAGGCGTTATTAAAATTCCAGGAAGACAACGGCACCGCAGCCGTTTTGATTATGGGCTCAACGGGGGAAGTGTCCATGCTGTCCCCAGATGAGAGAAAGGCGATCATCCGCCGAACCGCGCAATACAGCACCAGCAAAATGAAGCTGTTCTACGGCTGTACCGGTAACAATACCGATACCACCATTGACTATGTTCGCTATGCACATGACAACGGCGCAGACGGTGCCATTATCGCCGCCCCCGCCTATATCTGTGCCAGCGAGAGCGATATCGAAAGCTATTTTCTGGAAATTGCCGACGCGACCGATTTGCCGTTAGGGATTTATAACAATCCGCCACGCGTGAAAACGGATCTGCACTGGACATCGCTGCTGCGTATTTTCCAACACCCGAACTACGTTATTCATAAAGAATCCACCACCCGCGTAGGTCAGGTCGCACAGGTTCTGGCAGGGAACCCTGATGTTTCGGTGATGTGCTGCGACTCGCCCAATCTGGGTCTGGTGGTGCCAACGATGTCGTTGGGAGGGCATGGGACGGCCAACATGACCGGCAATATTGCCCCAGCAGAACTGGCTGAAATTTCTCGTCCGTGGAAAAACGGTGAGGATGCAGAGCGCTTCCGTCAGGCCTATCAACATTTGCTGCCGCTGTTGCATTACACCTATTCGGCAATCAACCCGGTAGCGGTGAAATCATTGATGAAGGCGGTAGGTTTACCGGCAGGCAGCCTGCGCCGTCCACTGCGGGGTTTGCAGGGCGAAGCGTTGGATTCAGGTATTCGTATCGTGAACGAATTAGGGCTGAGCAGCAAATACGGCTTTAACAGCTGATTCTGTTCTGGTACGTGGAGAGCAAGCGTTTCATCTCAGAAGTGGCTCATCTTTACACCACTTCTGAGATTTCAAACGAAAGAGATGACTACTGTGGATTGTTGACTAACAGCGATCCTGAACCGTTCGCCGGACTGCTTTGCGCACTCTTCAATACCCAGACCCGTCCATAGTGGTTATAGAAGCCAGCCGAATGCCCTGCATCTGGCCCAATGCCCTGATACATATCAAAGTGCTGGCCTTTAATCGCCCCACCGACATCCAGCGCAATCATCAGGCGCATTTCATATTTGCCGGTGAATTTGCCCACGTTATCCAACAGCGGCACTTCCATTAACAGCGCCGTACCAGCCGGAATCAGCGAACGGTCAGATGCCACAGAAGCTTTCGCCACCAGCGGCACGGCGCTGGCCCCTTTCACAGGCGCGGACATCATGGGTTTAAAGAACACAAAAGAGGGATTCTGCTCAAACAATTCACGTACTTCATATTCGGTGTGCTGCTCCGCCCACTTGCGGATGGCCTGCATAGACATCTCTTCACGTGGAACTTCACCCCGATCGATCAGCACTTTACCAATACTGCGGTAGGCATGGCCGTTTTTACCGGCGTAGCCGAAGAACGTCAGCGGACGTCCATCGCCAAAATCAATATAGGCGCTGCCCTGCACTTCCATCATGAAGTTATCGACCAGCGAGTTGGTCCAGGCGAGAACCAGCCTGTCATCCAGTGCACCAGCATAAATGCCAGCACGATCCGGTAGCCGACTGTTCTTTCTGCCCTTTGACGGCATGGCATATAAAGGATGGCGGAATTCACCCTGACGGGTATGGCGCGCCTGTAGCACTGGCGTGTAGTAACCGGTGAACTGCACGTTGCCAAAGTTATCGACGCCTTCCATCTGCCAGGCGTTCAGGCCAAACTTGCTCAGTTCACGGGTGTCAGCCCCAGACATCATCCAGTTTTCAATCGCCTGAAAGGTCGTATTATTGCGCGTATAGAGATTCGGTGACGCCGAGCGGATTTCAGAAACCTGAGTCATGAAATCCCGCGCGTTGACGGGTTTGCCCTTGGCATTCGGCTCATTCACCAATTCCAGAGGCTGGTTGAGGTGACCATCTTTATATTGCTGCCCGCGATCGGTTGGCCGGGATTGGCACCCCGCCAGAATGGCAATGACCACTGCGGTCAGCACGTATTTTCCCCACCGTCCCTTCATCTTTGCGCTCGCTTTTTACATCAAAAAATTTACCGTCGAACGATAACAAACGGCTATCGAGAAAGGAATGGGACAGCATATAAATCCACGGATCACGCGAATGTCGTTCGGCATGCAGCACAGTAAAAGGTGGGGTTTCTTTTCATCGCCACATTGCGGTCATAAAACAACCTACAAGGCGGTAAATCAATCACCTGACAGCCAAATACCGCGCTTTTTAGAGAAATAGGTTGCATCAATACTCATGGAGAGTATAGTGCGCATCCACGGACGCGGGGTGGAGCAGCCTGGTAGCTCGTCGGGCTCATAACCCGAAGGTCGTCGGTTCAAATCCGGCCCCCGCAACCAATTGATGTGAGTCGTCCATCAAGAAACGTGAAAGCAGTAAAGATAGTCAGTAGTAAAGAAGTTAGTACGGACGCGGGGTGGAGCAGCCTGGTAGCTCGTCGGGCTCATAACCCGAAGGTCGTCGGTTCGAATCCGGCCCCCGCAACCAATTGATGTGAGTCGTCCATCAAAGCAGTGAAGATTAGTTATTACGGACGCGGGGTGGAGCAGCCTGGTAGCTCGTCGGGCTCATAACCCGAAGGTCGTCGGTTCAAATCCGGCCCCCGCAACCAACTAAGACTATGTCTAATTAAGAACCAAGCGACAAAGCACCTTAACGGGTGCTTTTTTGTTTTCTGCGCGACCTATTTCTACATACTACCTATCTCTACATACCACGCCCCAGACATATTACTGCTGAACCGCGCCGGTTAGGCGCGGCCATCGTGCGACATCAACAACATCAACTACTGCTGAACCTGACTGGCAAAATAGGCTTTAACGCCTGCAAAAATGGATTCCGCAATTTGCTGTTGAAACTGGCTGGTGCGCAGCTTGCGCTCTTCCTCCAGATTACTGATAAATGCCGTCTCAACCAGAACAGACGGAATATCCGGCGCTTTCAGTACCGCAAATCCAGCCTGATCGACGCTGTTTTTATGCAGGCGATTCACTTTGCCCAATCGACTCAGAATCTCTTGACCAAACTTCAGGCTGTCGCTGATGGTGACGGTTTGCACCAGATCGAACATGGTGTGATCCAGATAGCGATCGCCGCTCATGCTCACACCGCCGATCAAATCTGATTCGTTCTGAGTTTCTGCCAGAAATTTGGCGGCGGTACTGGTTGCCCCTTTCTTCGAGAGGGCAAAAACCGACGATCCTCTTGCCGATCGATTAGTAAACGCATCCGCATGAATCGAAATGAACAGATCGGCACGCTGCTTGCGCGCTTTCGCCACCCGCACGCGCAGCGGAATGAACACATCTTCATTGCGCGTCATATACGCCTTCATGTTGGATTCATTATCGATCAGCTTACGCAGGCGGCGGGCGATTTGCAGCACGATGTCTTTCTCGCGCGTTTTATTCTTGCCAATCGCGCCGGGATCTTCACCGCCATGACCAGGGTCGAGCATAATAATCAGCGGACGATCCTGCCCTGCCTTCCCAGCTTTGGGCGCTTCTGCCGGCAGGGTGCGCTCCAGATCGCCTTTGTTGTAATCCTCCAAAAGCGCCAGCAGCGGATCGTCTTCGTTGTCGTAGCGCCCTGCCGCAGGATACAAATCCAGCACCAGTCGGTGCTTGAATTCGGCCACCGGCCCCAGCGTAAAAACTTTAGTCGTCGCCTGCTGTTTAAGCTCCAGCACCAGACGCACCGTGCTTTTATCAAATTGACCGATGCGCGCCTCTTTAATCAGCAGATCGTTATCCTGCTGAAACTGGCTGGCTATTTCCTTCAATACGCTGTTCAGGTGAACATTTTCGATATCCACCACGATGCGTTCGGGATTACTGAGACTAAACTGTTTATATTTCAGCGGGTTATTAGATTCCAGCGTGACGCGGGTATAGGCGGAAGACGGCCAGACACGCACGGCAACGACCTGTGTTGTCGCCGCTATCCCCACACCACTTACGCTTAACAGCCAGGTTGCTGCTGCGCTTTGTAATAGACGTCGTCGAGTCAGATGATGATTCGAATGAGACATGCCGCTCCGATCTGATTGCTGTGCGTTATCCTGAATTTTTGTTTGCTACTGCATGGGATAAGCGATCAAAAAATGAATAAAGGTAAAAATTGTCAAAAACTTTAACGAATCTGCTCTGCCCTGTCATGCAAAAATCATCTGCAGGCCTTATAACAGGCGGATATCATAAATTTGAAGCATTAACCTCGCTTTTATGGTGAATACTTCCTCTTGCCTTTTACACCATAAAGAATAAAAATACATAAATTACGAATAAAAATGCAAAGAGGGCTCGCAGTGAAGGAACGTAGTACAGAACTGGTTCAGGGCTTCCGCCATTCAGTTCCCTATATCAATGCCCACCGTGGCAAAACGTTTGTCATCATGTTAGGTGGCGAAGCCATTGAGCATGCCAACTTCTCTAGCATCGTAAATGATATCGGGCTGCTGCACAGTCTGGGGATTAAGCTGGTCGTCGTTTATGGCGCTCGCCCCCAGATCGATGCCAACCTGACAACGCATCACTACGAGCCTCACTACCATAAAAACACCCGCATCACCGACAGCGCCACGCTGGAGCTGGTTAAGCAGGCGGCGGGGATGTTGCAACTGGACATCACGGCTCGACTGTCGATGAGCCTGAACAACACGCCGCTGCAAGGCGCCCACATTAATGTCGTCAGCGGTAATTTTATTATCGCGCAGCCGCTGGGCGTGGATGACGGCGTGGACTACTGCCACAGCGGCCGCATTCGCCGCATTGATGAGGAGGCGGTTCACCGCCAGTTGAATAGCGGCGCGATTGTCCTGCTCGGTCCAGTTGCGGTGTCAGTCACCGGTGAAAGTTTCAATTTAACCTCGGAAGAGGTGGCAACCCAGCTCGCGATTAAACTGAAAGCAGAGAAGATGATCGGCTTCTGCTCGTCACAGGGCGTGACCAATGAAGAAGGCAGCATCATTTCCGAGCTGTTCCCGGATGACGCACAGCGCCGTATTGATGCGCTGGAACAGGCTGGTGATTACCATTCGGGGACAGTCCGGTTCCTGCGTGGCGCAGTCAAAGCCTGCCGTAGCGGCGTACGCCGCAGCCATCTGATTAGCTATCAGGACGACGGAGCGCTGTTGCAAGAGCTCTTCTCACGCGACGGTATCGGTACGCAGATCGTGATGGAAAGCGCCGAGCAGGTTCGCCGTGCGACCATCAATGATATCGGCGGTATTCTGGAACTGATTCGCCCGCTGGAAGAACAAGGTATTCTGGTGAGACGCTCGCGCGAGCAGTTAGAAATGGAGATCGACAAATTCACCGTCGTGGTACGCGATAACCTGACCATTGCCTGCGCGGCGCTTTATCCGTTCCCGGAAGAAAGCATTGGCGAAATGGCCTGCGTCGCGGTTCACCCGGATTACCGCAGTTCATCGCGCGGCGACATGCTATTGCTACGTATTGCCGCTCAGGCGCGTCAGCAGGGTCTGCAAAAGCTGTTTGTGCTGACGACGCACAGCATTCACTGGTTCCAGGAACGCGGCTTTTTACCTGCCGAAGTGGAAATGCTGCCGAAGAAAAAACAGGCACTGTACAACTACCAGCGTCGCTCGAAGATTCTGGTATTGGATCTCTGAGCGATTCCACTCAATAACGCTGCGCATGGCCGACCATAAAATCGGCCATGTGTGTTTGCCTGTTTATGGATGCTTACCGAACTCGCATGTTAATGCTGTCCACTTCCTCGCTTGTTCACTCAGCGTAAATCCCAGCCCCAGACGGTCAGATACCCACATGCGCCCATCGCGCAGCTCTAGCTGCTCGTTGAACAGCGGGTTCAGCCACTCAAAATGCTCCAGCCAAGGTTCAATCGGATAGGCCGCAGCCAAATGCAAATGCACTTCCATCGCAAAATGCGGTGCCAGTTTACGACCGTGCTTCGCGGCCAAGTCCATAATTTTCAGGAAAGGCGAAATCCCGCCCACGCGCGGCGCATCCGGCTGGACGAAATCACTGGCGTTCCCGAGGATCAGCTGTTCATGCTCGCGGAAACTGGTCAGCATCTCGCCAGTGGCAATCGGCGTATCCAGCGCAGCCGTCAGCGCCGCGTGACCTTCCACATCGTAGGCATCCAGCGGCTCTTCAATCCAGATCAGGTTAAAGGCTTCCATCTTTCTGCCCATCCGAATCGCCGTTTCGCGATCCCACTGCTGATTGGCATCCACCATCAGCGGGAAATCATCTCCCAGCGCTTCGCGTACTGCCGTTAGACGACGGATATCCTCTGCCGTATTCGGCTGCCCGACTTTCAGTTTGATCCCGCCGATACCGCTTTCGCGTGAGATCACGACATTTTTTAATACCTGATCCAATGGCGTATGCAGGAAGCCGCCGGAGGTGTTGTAACACTGCACGGAATCACGGTGTGATCCCAGCAACTTCGACAGGGGCAGACCTGCACGCTTGGCTTTCATATCCCACAGTGCAATATCGAGCGGAGAAATCGCCTGCACCGCCATTCCACTGCGGCCAACCGATGCCCCAGCCCACAGCAGCTTGGTATAGATCTTATCGATATCGTTCGGATCTTCGCCCAGCAGGTTATCGGCAATCTCTTTCGCATGGGCATAAATGCCCTGTCCACCCGCCCGCTTGGAATAGCTGAACCCCACCCCTTCAAACCCATCACGACTGCGGATTTCGGCAAAAATAATGGCGACTTCGGTCAGCGGTTTTTGCCTTCCGGTTAGTACTTTCGCATCGCTAACCGGCGTTGCAAGCGGCAAAAACGCCAGAGAGAGTTTTACCCATTCAATTCGATCGCCCGACTCGGCAGCCGTTCTGACGTTAGTGACTTTTGCATAGCTAACCGCCGCTGAATTTGCACTGATAGTCATGTCTCACCTCGTAAAATGATTGCGCTAACATTTATAAACAGAAGGAAGATAGTGATATATGAAGAAAAAACATGCAACACAGATCACACAATAATCATTAACACGATAAAATCGTTCATCGAGAGACAGAATTAATGATTGCGCAATCACCACAAAAAGTAAGAGGATACAGCGGAAATTCAGCCTAACCAGCTCTGGGACCAACCGGAAAAACGAGACAATTCGGCAAGTTGTAGAAACACAGGCGACTGGTAAACCGATGTGCCATCAACGATAATCCAGCGACATGTAAATGTGCGCGCAGCCTCAGAAGGGAACCCGTGATTGAAACGCGATAAAAATGCCAGCAGCATGCCGCCGCGCGCTCCCACGCTTGAAGATGTCGCGCGTGCCGCAGGCATTTCACCCATGACCGTCAGCCGCGCGCTGAACAATCCGAAGATTGTTCGTGCGGAAACTGTGAATAAGGTGATGGAAGCCGTTCGCGCCACGGGTTATATCCCCAATATGTTGGCAGGCGGGCTCGCCTCCCGACGCAGCAAGCTGATTGCCGTCGTTGTACCGCAAATCAATAACAATATGTTCGTTGATACCGTTCAGGCGATCAGCGATGAGCTAGCCGCACGCGGTTACCACATGCTGCTGTGCGTCGCTGGCTATACCAATGAATCCGAGGCAGAGATTGTCGCCACCCTGCTTTCTCGTCGCCCAGACGGTATCGTCCTCACCGGTATTCACCATACGCCCGAACTCAAACGTCTCCTGCTCAACGCTACGATCCCCGTTGTCGAAATCTGGGATCTCACCCCAACGCCGCTCGATATGCTGGTCGGTTTTTCCCATGAAAGCATCGGGAACGCCATCGGATACTATTTGCTGGGTAAAGGACATTTGCGCTTTGGCCTGGTCTGGACCGAAGACGCGCGTGCCGGGCTGCGTAAGAAGGGCATTTACGACGTCATACAAAAACAGCCGGGACATTACGTGCGTGAAACCCTCGCCCCGTGGCCTGCGACGCTGGCGTTAGGGCGGCAAGGGCTGATCGAACTTCTCGCCGATGGCGACGTTTTTGATGCCATCATTTGCAGTTCCGATACGCTGGCGCAAGGTGTGATGATTGAAGCTGCCGCCAGAGGATTAGCGGTGCCGAAGCAACTGGCCGTGATGGGATTTGGCGATCTCGATTTCGCCGCCCACAGCACACCAACGATTACGACGATCAGGATCGATCGCAGGAAGATCGGCACCGACGCAGCGACCATGCTGGCAGAAAAGATTGAGGGGAAAAGCGTGCCTTCCCCCATCATGGATATCGGTTTTTCACTGATTGAGCGTGAGTCCGCCTGACGTTATCCCCCATCAAGGACGCATCATTAATGCGCTAATTCTCTCTTCCAAGCCACTATAGCGCTGCGTTGGCGTTTTCACCGCCCGGCAGAGAATGCGGACATCGGTATAGAGTGACAAACGCTGGCGCGCACGCGTGATAGCGGTATACACCAGCTCCCGCGTCAGCACCGGTAAATAGTGGTTCGGCAGCACCAGCGCCGTATGATCGAACTCCGATCCCTGCGATTTATGCACCGTCATCGCATAGGCTGTGTCGTGCGGCGGCAGACGGCTTGGCGTCACGTCTTTGGTTTCGCCATTCGGCAAGGGGAAAAATACGCGCAGTTCCCCGCTTTCCCCTATCATGGCGATACCGATATCACCATTGAACAGACCCAGTGCGGCATCGTTACGTTCAATCATGACCGGTCGGCCGGGATACCAGCGGTTAAGCGGATTACGGCTGCGCTGAATCAGTCCTGCCTGATGCAAAGCCTGCTCGATGCGCTGATTCAGCCCTGCTACGCCAAACGGCCCTTCACGCAATGCGCACAGTTGGCGATAACGCTGGAAAGCAAGCAACACGGCATCCGGCGTTGCGCCCGCCGCAACAAGCTGTAGATAATCACGATACCCTTCGACACACTGTGCCAGCATGGCATGATACTCTTCAGCCTCGGTTAACGGGCTACACGTGATGTCAGCAAACTCACCGTTCAGCACGGCACGCACGCGAGTATCATCACCACCGTTAACCGCCAGCGCCAGTTGTCCAATACCGGAATGCGGATCGAAACGGTAGCTCCGGCGTAACAGACAGATACTGTCACTGACCGTCGACTGCCCTTCCGGGCCGCTGTCATCCAGATGACAGCCCGTCAAACGCTGCAATTGCTGCGCCCGCGCGCGGCTATAGCCAGCCTCGGCAAAACGACAGATATCGCCCAATACCGCCCCCGCCTCGACGGACGCCAGTTGATCGCGATCGCCTAGAAAGATAATTCTCGCGTGTGATGGAAGCGCGGCAATTACATTCGCCATCATCGGCAGATCGACCATTGATGCCTCATCCACAATCAGCACATCCAGATGCAGCGGATTATCCTGATGGTGACGCAGACGTTGGCTATCCGTCACCGCGCCCAACAGCCGATGCAGCGTTGTCGCTTCCTGCGGAAACGCATCACGCTGCCGAGGCTCCACCGCCAGGCGATGCAGAGCCTGACCCAGCGACTCCGTGAGCCGCGCTGCTGCTTTCCCAGTCGGTGCGGCTAATTGAATACGTAACGCTTCTCCCGTATTCAGCTCAATCAGCGCGGCCAGCAGTCTGGCCACCGTCGTGGTTTTCCCTGTCCCTGGCCCGCCGGAAATAATCGCAATGCGACGCGTCAACGCGACAGCAGCGGCCACCTTCTGCCAGTCAACCTCTTCACCCGTGTCAGGAAATAACCTATCCAACACGGCTCGGATCGCAGGTTCATCAACGGGTAGCGTATCGCGTTCGCTGGCGATAAACCGCGCCACGCGGCCCTCACTCTGCCAACTGCGCTGTAAATAAAGCTTTTCTCCTTGCAACACCAGTGGCGTCGACGCACTGCCGTCGCTGACAGCATCAGATGCCAGCAAATGCTGCTGCCATGCGGCCACCGTGTTTAGCCCTGCCTCCGCAAGCAGCTGTTGCGCCAGCTCAGGATCGCGACCGTCAAACAGCGTCTGTGCCTGCAAATTCTCCAGCGGTAAACACACATGCCCCGCCCCCGAGTGCGCGCTCAGGCAGGCAGCAGCCAGCAGCAGGTCAGGCTGCGTCTCATCCGCCAACATTCTGGCGAACTGAATATCCAGCGGGCGCAGCAGTCGCCGCGTCAATGCCGTTTCAAGCAAGGCAATCATGCGGGAATTCCTGTATCAGCATCGTCAGGCACCTTTCCCTTGAAGAGCGTATCAAGCCCGAAAACAAATTCAGCGGAAGGACGACAAGCAAAAATGCCATTGCCGGAGTGAGATTCCTCAACGCCGCGTAAAAACAGATAAAACACGCCGCCAAAATGACGCTCATAGTCGTAATCCGCAATGCGGTGACGGAGATAGCGATGCAAAGCCAGCGTATAGAGCTGATATTGCAGGTCATAGCGGTGTTCGGCCATCGACTGCATCATGGCCGTTTGGGTGTACGCACTGGCATCAGAGCCAAGCCAATTGGATTTGTAGTCCAGCAGGTAATAACGCCCTTCCCAGCGGAACACCAGATCGATAAACCCTTTCAGCATGCCTTTCACCTGCTGAAAAGAGAGCGCCGGACAGCGCGCAGATAGCGGATCGTGATGCTTTGCCAGCCTATCGAGCTGCGCCGCCTGTATCGGAGCCTCAATGGGTATATAGAACTGTAATTCAGCCTGCTTATCTGCGTTATCCAGCGCCGACAGTGTTATCCCTTGACCGTTAAGCGGCGTATGTAAAAGCGTATCCATCCACGCCTTCAACACCGGATGCCAGTGCGCTTCAAATCCCTGTAGCTGCAACTGCTCGGCTAGCCAGCCATCATCAACGGGCTGAGTGAAATCCAGCGTTTCAAACAGGCTATGCAAAAACGTCCCCGGACTCGCGCCGCGCGGGAACGTATGCGGCGTCAGTTGGGCTTCATCCGTTTCCTGACGCTCGCCTATCGCTTCGATATCCAGACGCGGCACCAGATCCTGCGCACTGGTGGTGCCATGCTGCTGAAGCCCCGAATAACTGGTGACTCGCCAGCCGTCGCGTAGCTGGCGCTCAATATGGCGAGCCTGTAGCTCTGCCACTTCTGGTCTATCCGGCTGCCAGCGCTGCGTTTCCGTCTCCTGTAGCGGTGTCAATGCGACGCCGTCCCCGACCATGCCTTCCAGCTCGCTAACCAACGTGGCGGCCTCAGCTTCTTTACCGCGCTGGAGTAAATAGCCCAGCGCGCTCTGGTGCATATCGCTGCTGCCGTCTTTCTTACGCGACCGCTGAATCGGCGCAACGCCCACGCTACAGTGGTAAATAGAGCGGGTCAGCGCGACATACAGCAAACGTAAATCTTCCGCCAGCCGCTCTTCTTCCGCCAACGTCTGACTTTCCTCATGATTTTGCAGATCCAACACGGCCTGATAGCTCTCGCGATCGTGATAAATGCCCTGATCCTGCACGCGGAAATTACTGATGAAAGGCAGCCACACGAGCGGATATTCCAACCCTTTTGATTTATGGATCGTGACGATCTGCACCAAATGACGGTCGCTTTCCAGGCGTAACTGCTGATTCTCGGCCTGCGGATTCGGCTGGACAATCTGTTGTGATAGCCAACGCACCAGTGCATGTTCGCTATCGAGCGTTGCCGAGGCATCCTGCAATAGCTCACCGATATGCAGAATATCGGTAATGCGGCGCTCCCCGTCCGCACTCGCCAGCAGATTCTCTGCCAGTTGATGTTGGCTCATCAGCGCACGCAGCATCGGCAGTACACCTTTCTTGCGCCACAGCATGCGATAACCGGCAAACTCATCCACCAGCGCATCCCATGCGGCTTCGCTTTGCCCTAACGCATCAACCTGTTCGGCATCCAACCCCATCAGCGCCGTCGCCATTGCGCTACGTAACGTGCGTTCCTGCTCCGGCGCCAGTACCGCCTGCAACAGCCACAACATATCGCTGGCTTCAGGCGTGCTGAATACGCTGTCGCGATTGGACAGATATACTGAAGGAATCGACAAACGGCTCAGCGCATCACGAATCAGCGAGGCTTCACGCCGGCTACGCACCAGCACGCTCATATCGGAAGCTTTGACCAAACGCCGGGAATCATCGCTAACCAGCCAGGCTTCATGACGCTGGCTGGCCACGAGCCAGTCACGAATCTGCGCCGCACACTGGCGCGCCATCTGTTGCTGATAATCCCCTATGCCGATCGGTTCTGAACCCGTTAGCCAGAATTGCAGTGCAGGCTGGGGCTGCCCGGCGATGTCAAACACCAGGCCGCGTTTAGAGTCGGCAGGCTTGACCGGCAGGAAAGGGATATTGTGGAAAATAAAAGGATGGGCGAGGCGCTCAAACAAACGATTAACGCCACGCACCATCTGATGCGACGAGCGCCAGTTCGTGCCCAGCGTATAATGCGCAGCCACTTCTCCGCGCGCGTGCATATAGGTAAAAATATCCGCACCGCGAAACGCATAAATAGCCTGCTTAGGGTCACCGATCAACAGCAACCCACACTGCGGTTGCCCAACGTACAGCGTTTGGAAAATACGATATTGCTGGGGGTCGGTATCCTGAAACTCATCAATCATCGCTACCGGATAGCGCTCACGAATGGCGCTGGCAAGCTGCTCTCCCCCCGGCTGCTGCAACGCAACATCCAGACGGCTCAGCAGATCGTCAAATCCCAGTTCCGCACGCTGTCGTTTCTCCTCACGCACCGACTCCCGGATCGCCGACAGCGCACGCACAATCACCAAATCACGCAGCGATAGCGACGTTTCAAGCAGCCGTTCAGTCTCCTCGAACAGAGCATGAACAGGCGGTTCCCCTTTCTTCGTCTTTTCAATGAGCGCTTGCTGGGAAAACCGCACTAGATCCTTCGGCAGTTGGTAATCCAGCGTCGGCTGCTGTTCTGCCCACAGCGTGACTTTCTGTAGCCAGTTGGGAAGATGCTTGCTGCTGTAGCTGCGCTTATCGACGCCAGAAGCGCTAATCAACGCTTCCAGCTCCGCTGCTGACGCTAGCCAACGCTGCTTGTACGCATCGATCGTCGCTACAATTTTCTCATGTCGGCTAAGCAGCGTTTCGTCTTCTTCTGGCGGTAAACGAAACGCAGGCGCTTCACCGTGCAGATAAGGAGCCAGATCGGCCAGCAGGTTTTCCGGCCCTTTCCATTCCAGACCGACAATACGGGCGACTTCTACCGGCAGCGGATAGCAGTAACGGCGCCAAAAATCGGCGCAGGCCTGACGACGCAACGGCTGCTCATCTTCTATCAGCACTTGTTCAAACAGTACGCCGGATTCAAACGCATTAGTACTGAGCATACGCTGGCAGAAACCGTGGATCGTGTAGATCGCCGCCTCATCCATTTGCCGTTCGGCCGCCAGCAAGACATCCGCCGCATCGCGATGGTCCGAAATCTCCGCCAGCAGTTGCGCGAGCGAAGCATCTTTAGGTTTCTCCGCCTGCTCCCCCTGCGCGCTTTTACGCAGGCAGGCGATACGCAAGGCATGGATTCTGGCACGAATACGCTCTCGCAGTTCTTCGGTCGCAGCCTCCGTAAAGGTCACAACCAGAATTTCCTCGACCAGTAGCGGACGTGGATATGCGGCTTGCTTACCCAGCCCCAGTAACAGGCGCAGATACAGCGCAGCCAGCGTATAGGTTTTCCCTGTTCCGGCCGACGCCTCAATCAGCCGCTCCCCCAGGAGCGGTAACGTCATGACGTCTAATGATTGCGGCGCGGCACTTGTCATTGTGCTGCAACCTTACCGACAGCGTCCGATGCCGCAGTATCCGCTGCGGGCTGTGCGGCTGGCGCAGGGATCATCGCAGGCGCTTTCTCACGCGGTAACGTTTTCTGCAATGAAGAGGCGTCCGCGTAGGTATGCCATCCTTTCGGTGCGGCATAGTCAGCTTTACCATGATGGCTGCCGGAAACCTGCGACAATACGGCCAGCCCCTCAGGCTTCAGCGCCTGCTGGAAGAAATCGGCCAGTTGCGCCACCGTCAGCGGTTTGATTTGTTCGAGCAGTTTCTCCCGCGAGTCAAAAGCAAAGTTTTCCCGATCCACATCCTTACGCAGTCGGCTGGCTTCTTCACCCAATGTCTGCGGACGTTGATTCAGTTCATTCATCACACCTTGTTTATACTGTGCGAACTCTTCTTCACTCATTTCACGCAGTCGTTTTTGCGCTTTCAGGTAAAAATCTTCATAGCGCTGATACAGATAAGCAGGCTGTTTGCTGTTGCTTTGTAGCAGGAAGCCAATGCCCATCTGTCGGCCAACCGACATCGGGAAAGCAAACACCGCATAGCCCAACTGCTCTTCCGTTCTCAGTTGACTATAGAACCAAGGCTGAACGATCTGCCCCAGCACCGAGCTATACGCCATGCTTTGCGTTTCCGAGTAACCCGTTGGCACATACACTGCCGCTAGCGCAGAATCCGTGCTGCTGCCTGGGCGTTGTAGATTAGCGAACTGTGGTTTGCTGACTTTGACATCATCGCTGCGCGACAGATTTTCACCCTTCGCCTTCAGATGCGCTTTCAGCGTCGTCGCTAACTCGGTCACGCTCTCCGGTGTCAGATTACCGACAACCAGCATTTCCGGCGTGGCGTTTTGCAGCAGATCGTTGCGATAATTAATCACATCCTGTAAGTGGATATCTTTCAGCAATTTACGTCGTTCACCGCGCTCGAAGTAAGGCAGTTGCGATACCGCCTGAATCGGCTGTATGGCTTGTTCAAAGGCTTTTGATTTTTCGACCGCATCCAACTGCTGCAAGTACCAGGACTTTGCCTGCTCCAATTGCGCTTCCGTCGGCGTAAAGGAGGCATAGCCGTCTGCCAGCGTCAGTAGCAATCGTGGCAAATGCTGGGTATAGCCATCGGCGCTAATTACCAGACCATCATTACTGCGAGTGGAGAAGCTAATGCCACCCACTGAGGCCTGATAGCTGAGTTCATCCAACGCCAGCCCCGCAAGATAGTCATTTAACGCGAACAACACCTGATTCCGTGCGGTACTGCGCGCTTCCTGATTACGCAGGAACAGGGTGATTTCTGCTTTCGGCTCATCGGCGAAATAGTGGCTTGGCATATACAGCACGCGCAGTCCCGGCTGATTCAGCAGAAGCGTCGGCTTGGTTATCGATTTATCCGCTTTGATCAGAGAAAAATCATCTGGGATATAAGGGTTGATCGTTGGCAACGACAGCGACATTTTTTGCCCCAGCGTTTTCCATTTTGCGAATGTCGCTGACGGAATTTTATCCATCTCGTACGGCGCATCGACAAAGTAGGCCACTTTATTATGCGGTTCATTCGGGCTGATAACCCAAACGCGCGCGTTCTGCGGCGTCATCTCATCCAAACGTGCAGCGATAGCCTTCGGATCGTAGCGATCCGCAACATACTGCGCATCCAGCGTATGTTCGACTGGCACGCGCAGCATGGTATCCACCAGCCACTCGATGTAGTCCATGTCCCGGCTGATGGACGGATAGCGGAAATCCAGATCCAGAACGCGTGCGATCTCATCAAAATAACGTTGCTGAATTCCCTCGGTACGGATTTCTTGCAGGTAACGGAAGATGGCCGCAATCACCTCGTCACGCTGCGCCAAACCTTTATCGGTCAGCGAGGCTGAAATAGCGAACATGCCGCCGTTACGGTCGATAATCGGTGAAGAACCCGCACCGATAGACTCAACCAGTCCTTCCTTTTGCAACCAATCAGAAAGCGTATTCTGGCTGCGGTTGCCGATCAGATAGCTAATGTAGGTATCCGTCTTGCTGCGAAATTCCTGGCTAATATCGCTGACGCGAAATTCAATACGCAGCTGTTTTCTCGGTTGCGCAGGGACATAGTGAATCATCACGCCACGCTGCTTCTCCGTCGTGACAGGGACGGTAACCGCAGGAACGCTGGCGTTGTGATTGGCAATGCGCCCGAAGGTATCGGCCGCCAGTTTTGCCAGTTCAGGGAGAGGTTGATTACTGTAAATCACCCCTTTCATCAGGTTGGCCGAGTAGTATTTCTGGTAGAACTTCACCAGTTCATCATGCAGTTTGCTGCCAGGCTTATCGCTCAGGGTTTCAAGATTCCCCCCCGAAAAACGCGCACTCGGGTGCGCAGGGTTCAGCGTCTCTGCACCGACCTGCGCCATGCGATGACCGTCACGCGAACGCGCCATCGTTAATTCCGCATTGACCGCGTTACGCTCACGATCGGCATTCACCGGATCGAGTAGCGGCTCCGCAATCGCGTCAGCCATCCGATCTACAGCGGGCCGCAACGCATCATTTTCGACTTCCAGATAAAACGCCGTGCGGTAAGACGCCGTGCTGGCGTTGTGGCTGCCACCATGCTTTTTCAAAAACTCGGACAGCGCTTCGGGCTCAGGGTAACGTTTTGATCCCATCAGTACCATGTGTTCAAGGTAGTGCGCTAACCCCAGTTGGCTATCAGGATCGTCCAGCGAACCAATAGGCAGCGCCAGTGATGCCAAAGATTTGGGTGCCTGCGGATCGGAAACTAGCAGAACGATCATGCCGTTATCCAGTTTAATCGCCTGATATTGCCGCGGATCTTTTTCGCTTTTTCGAATGGTCTGAGCCAGCGGCTGCCAGCCCGTCTCTGCCCAACTCGCCGGAAGCCAGAATGTGAATAAAAGAAACCACCCGGTAATCCAGACCCACTGTTTACGCATGCAATTCTCCAACCTCATATCCATCACTTTTCACCTTGCAGTGCGTTCTCTTCTCGCACCTCGAAATCGACTCGGTCATTACCCAAAACAAACTCATCACGCCAGATTAGAGCGGAACGGTGGCAGTAGCCAGATTTTCGCCGCCTCAATCACCTCATTCATTCGTTTTTCATCCAACTCACGAATAATACGTTGCAGGTAATAATCCTCGCCTTCCCCCCGCATTCCCATATTGCCCTGCCAGGCTTGCAATAAACGGGCGCGCGCTTTGTTCTGCGCCTCTTCATCTGACCGCAGGCTATCGCTTTCACGATCATAACATTCAGCCAGCCAGGCGCTCCCCGCTTTATTGAGCAGTAACAGCGGCTTGCTCATTCCCTGACGATATCCATCCAGCATGAGAGCCAAATGTTCTCTGGCCTGCGTTTCCGACAAGGCAGAAAAGCGCCACGCGGTATCCTCCCGCCCATATAATCGGCTTTCGCCCTGCCCCCCCGTCGCACAATAAGCCAAGTGTTCCAACCACAGCGTCATGCCATCCTTCATGGAAAGCGTGCCGGGACGCCAGCGTAGCAAACCATCCGGCTGCACCTGATTCAGCCAGCCGCTGATGCGCACACCGTTAAGGAGGATATCCACTTCCCGGCTCACCGACAGCGAGGACGTTAACTCATCACGCACACGCGCTGCCAGTTGCGCCATATCCTGCTGTTGTTCCTGCCAGTAAATCTCACCAAACGCGCCATAGGGAAGCTCGCCCGCCGCTCTGGCACGGCGATACAGTTTTTCTGTATCGCCTTCATTAATCAAGGTATTAAGCAACTCGCTATTCAACTGATAGCGGTTAAGGTTATCAACGACAAAGGGCTCTTCATCCAACAGTTCATCGCTGTGCAGCATGAAACTCACACCAAGCCGCAGTTGAAAAAAGGCTCGCACCGGGTGACGATAAAACCGTTTCAGATCGTCCAGACTGACATCCCTATCCGTTGTTCTTTCGGACAGCGCTTCACGATCGAAATCAGGCTGGGCTTCCCCTTTTCGGTTCGCCGCCGCCAACCACTCTGCCGCAAAGCTCAATGGCTGCGGTGCCGACAGGAAGTTATCCGCGTCGAAAGGCATACGGCTATGTTCACGGCAGAGGTGCTTCACCACCCGCTCAGCACTGCTATCAATATCCAGCGCCTCATCGCCCGGCAAGACATAACTTTGGGCGATATACTCCGTCAGTTCGCTCACCAATACGGAAGGATAGCGACGCGTATTATCCTGAATCGAGCGCCCGATATGACTGATATAAAGTTTGTGCTGCGCCGACAGAAGCGCCTCCAGAAACAGATAACGGTCATCGTCACGTCGGCTACGATCGCCGCGCTTGATCTTCCGCCCCATTAGATCGAACCCGAGCGGCGGCAGCGTTCGGGGATAAACACCATCGTTCATCCCCAGCAAACACACGACCTTAAAGGGAATAGAACGCATTGGCATCAACGTGCAAAAATTGATCGCACCGGCCAAAAAACGCTGGCTGAGCCGTTCCTGATCGAGGCGCCGCGATAGCTCATCACGTAACCGGGAAATCGGCACCTGCTGCGGATAGCGCGCCACCGTGCCCATACCAATCACGTACTGCCACTGTTTTTCAACCAATGCCAGCGCCGCTTCGGTTTCGCTATCCGCATCAAAAAAGGTTTCGAGCAGCTCTCGACACAGCGGTAGCCAGTCGACAAGCACGCGCGGCTGAGACAGGCGCTGACGCCATTGGTGAATTTGCATCAGCAGTTCGGCCAGTTGACCAGCCAATTCCGCAATCAATCCGCTGGATTCATCATAAGGCAGCACCCCCTGCCAGTCGCCGACCTGACTGTCCATCGCATAGCCCAGCAGCATTCTCGTCAGACCAAAACGCCACGTATGCTGGCCCGTCGGCGGCAGCATGAGATCGCGCACATTGTCGTCATCCAATCCCCAGCGCACGCCGGACTCCACCACCCACAGGCGCAGACGCCGTAATCCTTCCTCCTGAATACCGAAACGGGCAGCCAGCGCGGGGACTTCAAGCAATGCCAGAACCTGTTCCGCCGTAAAACGGCTTGTCGGTAAATCCAGCAGGCTGATTACGGCCTGTAAGGCAGGGTGCGCATGCCGCGCACGCTGATCGGAGATGGCAAAAGGCAGATAGCGATTATCCGGCGCATTGCCAAATACCGCCTGAATAAATGGCGTATAGCTGTCGATATCCGCCATCATCACAATAACATCACGCGGCATCAGCTCAGGATCGTCTGCCATCATGGCCAGCAATCGGTCGTGAAGCACTTCAACCTCACGCTGCGGGCTATGACAGACGTGAAAATCGACCGAACGATCGTCGAGTGCCAGCAAACGTTTTTGCGTGCTGGTGTTCTGCGTTTCGTGGCTGACAGCCACCACCGCGTGGTCTTCCAGTTCAAGAATATCGCGTTGCAAGGTTTGCAGCAGATTTTCGCCATCAGACTCAACAAAGGCATCGACCTCCTGCACGTTATCCAGCTCAGCCAGCAGATAAAGGTTATCGCGCCCCAGTTTTCCCCACGATGCCAGCAGCGGATTATTAATCGACTGCTGACCGTCATCGTTAAACAACGTTTCTGCCTGTGAAGGATCGCGAAAGAGCGGGCGGGTTTCATCAGTCTGCTCATCGTCAAAACGATGTAAACGGCGGTGGCGGGCTTTTAGCTTCGCCAGAAACTTATAGTCCTGGATGTCACTCCAGTAATGGCGACAAGGGTTGGTAAAGAGCAGGTGCACGTCAATATGTCGCGCCAGCGCGTTCAACGCCTGTAAATAGATCGGGGGTAACGCCGAAATGCCGCAGATAAAAACGCGCGGCGGCAGACCGTTCGGGCACACTTTTGCCTGCGCTAACGCAGTAATAAAGCGTTGATACAGAATCGCATGATGCCATTCTGGCTGCGCCAGTTCACGCGTGTAATCCACCAGCGCGCGCCACAGCGCCGACTGCCACAGCTGGTTACCACCAAGATCGTCAACCTGTTTCCCCTCTTGCCAGGCTTTGATCCACTCAGGACGATAAATCAGGTATTGATCGAAAAGATCCGCCACGCGCCCGGCAAGCTGATGCAGCTTTCGTTGGTTATCATCATCCTGTAGATAGTGCTTCAGTGCCGAAAAATCAGGCTGTGCCAATAAATCGGGCAACAAGTGCATGAGTTTCCACGTCATTGCATCCTTGCTGAAGGCGCTTTCTTTTGGAATATCCGGCAGCACGTGGCGACACATATTCCACAAGAAAACACCGGGCAGCGGGAATTGAATATTCGCGGCAATACCGAAGTGCCCAGCCAGTTCAATTTGCAACCACTGTGCCATTCCCGGACTTTGCACCAAAATCACTTCCTGCTGGAAGGGATCGGCAAGCGGCTGACGTTTTATCAACTCAACCATCAGTCTTTTCAGGATATCCAACTGATTGGAGTGATAGATTCTAAACATTCTGGCTCCTGCTACCGCTGCTTACGATTGATAACTCACAGTTTACTCAAACAGGCCTATTGAACAGGCGATGACCGACAAAACCAACGGTTTAGTGTAGCCTGATAGCGGCGTGGCGTCATGACTCTTGCCGTTACCTGACGGCATTCTGGACTCTGTAACTGCTCCGACACACTAAACTGCCAGTGTTTACTCGACAGGGATGCCGCATTATCAAGAGCAAACGGATGATACGGCACGCCTGCTTCATAGGCTTCCAACTGCTGTATCGCAAACCGCCAGGCCTGACGCTGCTGCCACTGATGCTGAAATGATTGCTGTAATATCTGGTGATATTGCAGTAATCCCATCAGCGACACGGCAAACAGCAGCGCAGCCACCAGCGTCTCCGGCAAGCTAAAACCAGATTGATGATTCACACATTCCTTGTTCACTGCGCTATTCCGTTGCATCACAGCGCGTCACATCCTTATCAGGGCAAAAATCCAGCCAGCCGTTACCCACTGGTCGAATAGCATTCTGACCCGATGACAGCGCCAAAAATGACACACGCTGGTACAGCGTCAACGGTCGCACCGAACCGGGTAGCGTCCCTTCACCACGCAGTAACCCCTGCCTCCCATCCGAGGCCGCACGCAGGCACACCACTAGCTGTTCCGCCGACAGTTGCTGACACTGCCAGCTTTCCGTTAGCACATTCCAACGCTGCCCTTTTCCCCAGTTCAATGAGGACAATGCCTGATTGAAGGCGCGCAGATAATGCCGCTCATCGTTTCCCACCTGAATGGCAGTATCAAGCTGACGTTGCAAACCAGACATCAACAACAGGCCAATAACGGCGATCAGCAGCACCATAGGCAGTGTTCCACTTCCCGTTTGCCATCCTTTCTTCATGGGTTACGCCCCAGTATCAGGCGGGTAATATGTTGCTTAACGGCAGGGCGTTTGGCCCAGAATCCCGCCAGTTGCAATTCATACAGCGCCACATCATTTTGTGTAGCCAGACGCTGTAACCGGAATAGGGTGAGCACGACCTCCTGCGGATCAAACAGTTTCTCCCATCGGTCGCCCTGGCAATTGTGCGCCCCGCTTTGAATTTCCAACGAGCGACCGCGCAGACGATAGCCAAAAGACTCGGCATCCTGCTGCTCTCCACCATCCCAAATACCATTTCGGTTCAGATCGTAAGAGACATTCAGGCAGCTGTTTTCCATTTCTCCCGGATAGTTCCCGATGCTAATCGCCTTCCCCTGACAGGTTCCCGCACAAAAACCGGCCCGACGGATATCTTTCTCAATCCCCATCGCTACCTGACTAAACAGCTGTTCCAGCCGGAAAAACTGTGCACTGTCCTGACTTTGACCACGCAACAGAGGGTATAGCTGCGCCGCCGACAGCATAATCAGGCTGCCTAAACTCAGCGCTAACAGGATTTCCGGCAAGGTGAAACCGCGCTGTTTACGCCATCGATTGACTCTCCCCAGCGCCGTGTCCCTCAACACAATTTGCTTCAGCATAAGGGAATCGCCAGAACCACTTGCGATTCGCTGCACAGACGCATGCGTCCCCTCACAGAGATGATGAGACGCAACTGACCCGCAGCGTTCGACAGCGAGATGTGCCCGGCCTGTGCCGCATTACGCAAGCCAAAAAACGTAAACACGTTACTGGTGGACTTTGCCAGCACGACATCCTGCGTACGACGTACGAACTGTCCCGAATGGTTCTCACGGCATGTCTCTCCAGACTGTTTTTCATTCTGGCTCGCGACCATGCACCATAGCTCCCCCTGCGAGATGAGCTTCGCCGTCCGGATTTCGTTATGCCAATAGGCATTGGCCTGAACCCGGTTCAAAAAATCCAGCAGTTGCTGCGCACTCTGCTCCAGACGAATGGCCTGCTGATACTGAATCCAGCCATGCAGGCCGCCGCCAGCCATCAGCACCACGATCGTCAACACCACTAATAATTCAAGCAAGGTAAACCCTCGCGGTTGTCGATTCCCTGTTTTCATGGCGTCAGGATAGTGAGTCTTATCAGCAAAAACAGCGTGTTAACGGCGTTATACGTAGCGGCTCGCAATGTTTTACTGCAACAATGTAACAACAGAAAAAGCGTGCGGGGAGGCGGGGGAAACAAAAAGGGCCGCATGACGCGGCCCTGAAAAGTGTGGGGAAGTTTTAGATCGCAACCGGTGCTTTGATGGCGGGATGCGGATCGTATCCCTCGATTTCAAAGTCCTCGAAGCGATAGTCGAACAGCGTATCCGGGCGACGCCTGATCACCAGTTTAGGCAGCGCACGCGGTTCACGGCTCAGCTGTAAGTGCGTCTGTTCCAGATGGTTGTTGTACAGATGCGTATCACCGCCAGTCCAGACGAAGTCACCCACATCCAGATCGCACTGCTGCGCCACCATGTGCACCAGCAGCGCATAGCTGGCGATGTTGAACGGCAGGCCAAGGAAGATATCGCACGAGCGCTGATAAAGCTGGCAAGAGAGTTTGCCATCCGCCACGTAGAACTGGAAAAACGCGTGGCACGGCGCCAGCGCCATTTTGTCCAACTCGCCCACGTTCCAGGCAGACACGATAATGCGGCGGGAATCGGGATCCTGTCTCAACTGGGTCAGGACATTCTTCAACTGGTCGATCTGGCGGCCGTCTGCGGCTCCCCATGAGCGCCACTGCTTACCATAAACCGGCCCCAAATCGCCGTTTTCATCTGCCCATTCGTCCCAAATACTGACTTTATTTTCATGCAGATAAGCAACATTGGTATCGCCGTTCAGGAACCAGAGCAGTTCATGAATAATTGAACGCAGGTGGCATTTTTTAGTGGTAACCAGCGGGAACCCGTCCTGCAAGTTGAAACGCATCTGATGGCCGAAAATAGAACGCGTTCCCGTGCCGGTACGGTCGGCCTTCGGCGTGCCCTCTTCAAGCACTTTTTTCATCAGATCCAGATACTGTTTCATACTACCTCACCACAAAATTAAAAAAGGACGGCGGATTATTGCTGCGCAGGCTGACGACGATAGGCCCAGACCATCATCAAAATACCCGCGATCACCATTGGCAGCGACAGAATTTGCCCCATGCTGAACAGATCGCCGAACAGCCCCAACTGAGCATCTGGCTGGCGGAAGAATTCGGTGATAATTCGGAACGTACCGTAACCGATCAGGAAAAGCCCTGAGACGCTGCCCATCGGCCGAGATTTACGAATAAAGAGATTCAGGATGATAAACAGCGCCACACCTTCCAGCATCATTTGATACAGTTGGGAAGGATGACGCGGCAGCATGCCATACTGATTGAAAATCGCCTGCCACTGCGGGTTGCTGACGGCCAGCATCATATCTTCGCTGCGCGAACCTGGGAACAGCATGGCCCACGGGGTATCCGTCGTCACGCGCCCCCACAGTTCGCCATTGATGAAGTTGCCCAAACGACCAGCTCCCAGCCCAAAAGGAATCAAGGGAGCAATAAAATCAGCGACCTGGAAGAAATGGCGTTTGGTGCGATGCGCGAACCACAGCATGACGCAAATAACGCCCATTAAGCCACCGTGGAACGACATACCGCCATCCCAGACTTTGAAAAGATAGAGCGGATTTTCAAGAAATGACGGGAAGGCATAAAACAGAACATAGCCCAAACGCCCGCCGACGAAGACCCCAAGGAACCCCATATACAGCAGGTTCTCGACTTCATCTTTGGTCCAACCACTACCCGGTTTATTCGCCCGACGCACCGCTAACCACATGGCAAATACAAAACCCACCAGATACATCAGCCCATACCAGTGCAGCGCCAATGGGCCAATAGAGAAAATCACTGGGTCAAACTGAGGAAACGCCAGATAGCTTGTCGTCATCATTCACCACATATTTTATTGTGTTATCCCTGCTTTCGGGATCGTCATTGATAGGCAAAAGGCAGGAGAATGAATCCGTCCTGCGAACCGCGGTGGCGAATCATAGCATACGCACCCGCGCTCGTTGCTTGCATCGGGGAAAAGTTCTGTAAAACATTGAGTCGCTATTAAACATTTACTCGCAATTAACTGTCGATGTATTCGTCAATATCGCCTCACGGCAACTTAGCGCCCGCCGCGAATCAAGCCACCCAGCCCGCGCTCTTCCATGAAAATCGCCGCCCACTGACGGACTTCCGCAGCGCTTTGCGCGCCCAGCAATTGTTGTACTAACGCCTGCGACTCAGCCAGCGTAATCTGGCGCAGCAGATATTTAATTCGCGCCACGCTGCGCCCGTTCATACTGAGCGAGCGATAGCCCAGCCCGGTCAGCAACAGTGCGCCAAGCGCTTCTCCCGCCATTTCACCGCATACGGAAAGCGGGATGTTATGTCGCTCGCATTCAACAGCAATCATATTCAACGCCTGCAACATGGAAGGATGCAGACTGTCATAAAGCGATGCCACATGCGCGTTGTTACGATCTACCGCCAGCAGGTACTGCGTCAGATCGTTGGTGCCAACTGAAACAAAATCGATGCGGGAAGCCAGATGAGGAAGCAGGAACAGCATCGACGGTACTTCGATCATGATGCCAATCCGCGGTTTAGGCTGCGGGAAGCCCAATAATTCCTCGACTTCGCCCGCCGCCTGATCGATCAGGCGACGCGCTTCACTGATTTCATCCAGACTGCTGATCATCGGCAACAAAATGCTGAGATTGCCACTATGCGCGTTAGCCCGCAGCATGGCGCGCACCTGAATCAGAAAGATTTCAGGTTGATCGAGCGTAATCCGAATACCGCGCCAGCCAAGGCACGGGTTCTCTTCGCTAATGGGCAAATAAGGCAGCGGCTTATCTGCGCCGATATCCAGCGTGCGCAGCATCACCGTGCGCGTAGGATAAAGCTGCAACATGCTTTGGTATTGCGTCATCTGTTCATCTTCGGACGGAAAACCGCTTTGCAGCATAAAAGGGATTTCCGTACGGTACAGACCCACGCCATCAACCTGATTGATGAAACGCTTTTCGTGTTCGGCGCTTAACCCGGCATTCAACATGACCTGAATACGTTCACCGCTTTTCAGCACGGCAGGCTGTTCCATTTCGCCTTCGGCCAGACGGGTCAGCTCGTTTTCTTCCGTCAGCAGACGCTGATATTCCTGTACCAGCACGGGTTCAGGATCGACCAACAGCTCACCGCGATAGCCGTCGATAATCAGCAAGCGCTGATGCAGCAGATCGGGCTGAATGTCCGCCCCCACCAGCGTCGGAATCCCCATCGCACGCACAAGAATCGCCGCGTGAGAATTAGCCGCACCATCGTACACAACAACGCCCGCCAGCCGCTCTGGCGGCAGCTCCGCCAGCAGCGTCGCCGTTAATTCGTCCGCTACGAGGATAAAGCGCTCAGGCCACTGCCCCATGATTTGCGCGTTATCATCGAGGTGAAACAGCAACCGTTGCCCCAACGCGCGCAGATCGCCCGCCCGTTCTCGTAAATACGTATCCTGCAAATTGGTGAACTGCGCGGCAAAACGTTCGATCACCAGTTTTACAGCCCACTCGGCGGCGTTGCCCGCATCCACTTCCTGAAAAAGTTCTCGTTTTAGCCGCGCATCATTCAGCAAGTGCGAGTACAAATCGAAAATCGCCGCGCTCTCTTTCTGCGCGCTGGCGCTAAACCGCTTGCTGAAACGACGGAATTCCGCCGTTGCCTCTTCCAACGCCTGCGTTAAACGGGAGCGCTCACGCTCGCTGTCCAGACTCGACGCGGGAAATACTTGATCCAGAGAAGGCTGAGTACAATCCTGCCAGCCAGGGGCGATCGCCACACCGGGGGCGGCAACCAGCGCTTTCACGCGCGTCTGACGGTATTGACCGAAGAGCGTTTTGATCTGCGAAAGGGAGAGAATAGCGGCCATCTGCGTGGCCAGCGTCACCATGAACGATTCTTCGTTTTTATCAAACTGACGATGTTCACGCTGTTGCACCACCAGTACACCCAGCAGGTGGCGACGGTGGATAATGGGAACGCCAAGAAAAGAGCGAAAATGTTGCTCTTTCACCGCGGGGATATATTTGAAACTGGGATGAGCACGGGCATCGGCCAGGTTGATAGGCTCAGCGCGTTGACCAACCAGCCCGACAATACCTTGCCCAAACGCCAGCGTAACCGTGCGCCCGCGCGGCTTTTTCAACCCGCGCGTTGCCATCAGGTAATAGCATTGACGATCGTGATCGGCCAGATAAATGGAACAGACTTCCGTGTCCATAGCCTGACAGGTCTCATTGACCAGAATGTCCAGCGCATCACTAAGGCGGGCCGTTGCCGCAACGTTTTCGACAATTTCTCGCAAGCGCGTGAGCATAATGTGCCTGAATTACCCTCTTTTTCGCCGAGGACCGGACGGCGTTGTCATCCGAGCCGCAGCACTCTCCTGAAGCAATATCACCGGGTTGATAAATTCCTTCATCACACGACGATACACATCTCGCTTAAAAGAGACGACCTGACGTACCGGATACCAGTAACTCACCCAGCGCCAACCATCAAATTCCGGCGTGCCGCTGCTCTGCATATTGATATCCGACTCATTACACATCAACTGTAGCAAAAACCATTTCTGCTTCTGGCCGATACAGACCGGTTTTGTATCCCAACGCACCAAACGCTTTGGTAATTTATAGCGTAACCAGTTACGGGTAGATGCCAACACGCGCACATCCTTTTTTCTTAACCCGACTTCTTCAAACAGTTCGCGGTACATCGCCTGCTCAGCACTTTCACCGGGGTTAATCCCCCCCTGCGGAAACTGCCAGGAGTGCTGACCATAGCGCCGGGCCCACATCACCTGCCCCTGCCGATTACAAATTACAATACCAACGTTTGGGCGGTAGCCATCATCATCGATCACCGGACTACCTCGATAAACATCAATGCAAAGATGACCTGATTGTTTCACACTCCCGTCAGGCGGTAAACCACTGCTTAGAAAGCATGTGATACTAATAAAATTAAGATAACCCACAGATAAGATCAAAGTTATAAACACGTGAAGACTGGAATCCGCAATTTATTCACTTTTTCTGTGGACATCTTTGTGCAGAACCCATGAAGAAGTGAGTAAAACTCATTTTTGATGAAGAAAAAAAACCACCATAAATTAAAAAATAGTGCTTTCTATTCATAAAATTACAAACCGTTTTACTGGCAATGGTGAACCCTTGATGCTTGTTCAAATGGCATACAATGCAAGATTGGCGAAAGATCGCGCTACGTCGATTTTATCCACAGGTAATGCCTCAAACTCAGGCAATAAATAGGCAAAAACAGCAAAAAGGCCGCGAGTCAAGGCTGTAAATCGAACCAGTAATTCATGTCTATGTGGGTTATCCAAGAAATCTGTGGATAACCTAGTGTAAGATCCTGTTTATTGTCGGTGGCTATACGTGAACAGTTTGCAAAACCCAGCAAAGTGATCACCATCACACTGAAAAAAAACGCTACGAATCATGCTATTATTGTTTTTCTCCACCGTCTTGCAGGCTGTGCATGGGTATTCCCCATCTGTTGTATTTTTTTTGAGCGGAAAAATATCGGGCTATACGCTATGAATTCACCCACGGTTCACACGACTGCGCCGCCACATGAGCACGCTTTGCTGGAACGCGCACAATCCCTCGCGGGTTATAATCTCGCGGAATTAGCGGACATAGCACGCTTGCAGCTTCCCGCCAACCTGAAACGCGATAAAGGCTGGATTGGCGTCTTGCTGGAACGTTTTCTGGGAGCCAGCGCAGGCAGCAAGCCCGAGCAGGATTTCCCTGACATCGGCGTTGAGCTAAAAACCATTCCGATTGATGAACAAGGTAAACCGCTGGAAACCACTTTCGTTTGCGTTGCGCCGTTAACAGGCAACAGCGGCGTTACGTGGGAAAGCAGTCACGTACGACACAAGCTCGCACGGGTGCTATGGATTCCAGTGGAAGGCTCGCGACACATTCCATTGGGAGAACGCCGTATTGGCACGCCGCTGATCTGGAGCCCCAGCGAAGAAGAAGAGGAGCAGTTGCGCTGCGATTGGGAAGAGTTAATGGACCTGATCGTGCTTGGTCAGGTAGAAAGCATCACCGCCCGGCATGGAGAAGTCCTGCAATTACGTCCCAAAGCGGCAAATAGCCGAGCACTAACGGAAGCCATTGGCGAATTTGGCCAGCCAATTCTGACCTTGCCGCGCGGGTTCTACCTGAAAAAAACCTTTACCGCGCCGCTGCTGGCCCGCCACTTTATGCAGCTCAGCAACTGAGCGTCATTAGGCTATGCTTCATCAGTACGATACTTCGTCGTACACTGGTTTTATTGCGACAAGGGAATATGACCTGGGAAAAGCCTGACGCCGACCCAGAGTAAAAGGGACGCCAGCACATGGAGCACATGCGAAGTATGACGAGTATATCTTTACGACATCACACTTTCGCTTGCCTACGCACCGAGCTGGCAGAGTATAATATCGTTTACGTTTCGTTTAAGGTGTATTGATATAATGTTTGATTGGATTGTTGATCCGAACGCATGGTTGGCATTGGGAACGCTGACTATTCTGGAAATCGTTCTTGGGATCGATAACATTATTTTCCTGTCTCTGGTTGTCGCCAAACTGCCTAAAGCCCAACAAAACAAAGCACGCCGCATCGGGCTGATGGGGGCGATGTTGATGCGTTTGGGGCTGCTCGCTTCCATTGCCTGGGTCATGCGTCTGACTGACCCGCTGTTTACCGCATTCGACAACGAAATTTCCACGCGTGACCTGATTCTGTTCTTCGGGGGGCTCTTCCTGATCTGGAAGTCGAGCAAGGAAATTCACGAAACCGTCGAAGGCGGTTCAGAAGACCATACTTCCAAGGTGTACTCTTTCTTTGGCGCGATTGTGCAAATCATGCTGCTGGATATTATCTTCAGTCTGGACTCGGTGATAACCGCCGTTGGCCTGTCTGACCATCTGTTCATTATGATGGCAGCCGTCGTTATCGCCGTTGGGGTCATGATGTTCTCCGCGCGTCCTATCGGCGAGTTTGTCGAACGCCACCCGTCCGTCAAAATGCTGGCCTTGTCGTTCCTGATTCTGGTCGGGTTCACCCTGATTCTGGAAAGCTTCGACGTTCACGTACCGAAAGGCTATATCTACTTCGCCATGTTCTTCTCAATGTCCGTCGAGGCGCTGAACCTGCTGCGCAGTAAAAAAGAGAAAACGGCACACTGATCGCCGCAGAGTGAGCGCTCAAAACGCCAAACGACCTAATCAGGCGGCCACCAGCCGCCTGATTACACAAAATTAACGCCCCCAACACGCATTTTTTCCATTATTCCTACGTTATCCCTCTCAACCCTTTGCTAGACTCACTTAAGTTTTTGCATTTATTAACGGGTTAATACAATGAAAGTACGGATGAAAATGGCAGTCACACTGGCGTTATTATTTACCCTTGCGGGCTGTTCCAGTGACTACGTGATGGCGACAAAAGAGGGGCAAATGCTTCTGACGCAGGGAAAACCCGTGCTGGATAAAGATACCGGGCTGCTCAGCTATATCGATGAGCAAGGTAATCAGAAACAGATCAACAGCGACCAAGTTTCCCAGATCGTGCAGCGCTAACGGCAGCGTTAGCCCGATATTCCCCCCATCGGGCGACGCACTCTGGCAGAATCCTGCTAAAGGGCAGCAGAAGAGACTTCCCCACTCGCCACGGCTTCGTTATAGTCAAATTCAGGTGTGTTCTCCCAAACTCATTGGAATCGCAAAAAATCATGCGGAAATGAGGAGAAAGACACCTGCTATTTTCAGACATAAGGAAGCTGGCAATGCAATATCACCGTATTCCCCATAGTTCTTTAGAAGTGAGCGTGCTGGGTCTTGGTACGATGACCTTTGGCGAACAGAACAGCGAAGCAGACGCTCATGCCCAGTTAGATCACGCCATTGCCGCAGGTGTTAACCTGATTGACACAGCAGAAATGTACGCCGTTCCTCCACGCCCGGAAACACAGGGGTTAACCGAGAGCTATATCGGTTCCTGGCTGAAATCCCGTGGCGGCCGTGAAAAACTGATTGTGGCGAGCAAAGTCTCCGGTCCTGTGCGCGGAAACGATCACAGCATCCGCCCGCAGCAGGCGCTGGACAGAAAAAATATCCGTGCTGCGCTGGACGCCAGTCTGCAACGCTTGAACACTGACTATATCGACCTTTATCAGTTGCATTGGCCACAGCGCCAGACCAATTGTTTTGGCAAGCTGGCCTATCAATATACTGACGACAAACCGGTCGTTACGCTGCTGGAAACGCTGGAAGCGCTGAGTGAACAGGTTCGTGCCGGTAAGATTCGCTACGTCGGCGTCTCTAACGAAACCCCGTGGGGCGTGATGCGCTATCTGCATTTGGCGGAAAAACACGATCTGCCGCGCATTGTGTCGATCCAGAACCCCTACAGCCTGCTGAACCGCAGTTTTGAAGTCGGCTTAGCGGAAATCAGCCAGCATGAAGGCGTAGAACTTCTCGCCTATTCGTCACTGGCATTCGGTACGCTGACGGGTAAATACCTGAATGGCGCAAAACCCGCTAACGCGCGCAACACGCTATTTAGCCGCTTCACCCGCTATACCGGCCCGCAGGCTCAGGCGGCCGTTGCCGAGTACGTGGCGCTGGCGCAAAAGCACGGTTTGAATCCGGCGCAAATGGCATTGGCATTTGTGCGTCAGCAGCCGTTCGTCGCCAGCACGTTGTTAGGTGCGACCACGCTGGAGCAGTTACAAATCAACCTCGACAGCCAAAACCTGACGCTGGACGGCGAGATCCTTGATGAACTGGAAGCGATCCACCGTCGATTCACGTTCCCAGCACCGTAAACGACAAAACCGGGCACTGCCCGGTTTTCTTTAATGGGTTCACAAAAACAATGCATTCACAAAAACAATGCATTCACAAAAACAATGCATCCACAAAACAAGGCGTGAACAAAAACGCTGAACGATTACTTCAGCGTTTGCAGCAGGCTCTTGCGCTGGTTTTCTAACGACGTCACGCGACTGCATACGTCATTACCAAAGCGCTGGAATTCCAGTTCCTGATTATTCCACTCGGCCTGAATCGCTTTCTGCAAACCGCCGAGGTTGCCCATCATTGCCTGTAGCGGGTTACCGCCGCTGGACATCTGTTTTACGCCCATCTCGTTCAGGCTATCCTGCAAGACGCCGCCCATGCTTTGCTGCACGATCTGCTTACCATCTTGCTCAACCTGCTTAATCGCCTGATGGTGGAACGTCAGACCATCACTGCGGTGTTCGATAATACGGTTCATCTGCTGTTTGAGCTGTTTATCCAGCGTAGTCAGACGGTTACGCACATTGCTGTCGCTGCCGAGTTCCTGCACGATCACTTTATCCAGCGCGACTCGCGCTTTTTCAAGATGCTGTTGCGCGCCCAGATCGATCCACGGCAGTTGCTGGCGCAAATCCGCCTGATAGGCTTTAGCCTTCTGGCGCTGTTCGGCGTTCAGGGTCAGCGGCGTACCGTTACGGACTATGTCGCCCTGCGGGGAAAGCTGTAAATTGCCGCTGGCACCCACGACCTGCACGTGCTGCGGACTAATAATGATGTCGTCCTGCGGGTTCACGTTGCACTGGTAAGCTGCCTGCGCTTGCCAGGACAGCAACATCAATAAACCCAAGGTCATTTTACGCGACATATTTTCTCCTGAAGAAAACAACGGCAGTGGCGAGAAAGCGGCAATGTGCCTTTTGATGAGGCGGATAACGCCTGAGCCATCATCCGCTCAGGCGTTTTTTTACTTAGCTTAACGCGTTGGCGTAAACCAAAGCTCTTCTGCTTTTACTGAAGCAAAAATTACAGCAGGTTTTCTGGCAGATCCCACCAGATATCGAACAGATCGCTGACTTTCACATCTGTCAGTTTCTGTTCTTCCAACCAGCGACTAACCAGTTGGCGGTGCTCTTCGGTACAGTGACCCAGTTTTTGCAAGCAGATGAGACCTTCCCAGTACAGATAACCGCTGCCTTCAAATGCCAGACCCTGTGGTTCAATCACCTCATCAACGAACTTATCCATCAGTTGATCGATGTCTTCCACGTTAGTGCCTTCAGGAAAGCGGAAGCTGACCGAAAAGCCTAATTCCTGAAACTCATCAATGTGCAGTTTTTTACGTAAACGACGGCTACGAGCTTGTGCCATTTTATTTTATCCTCTCAAACATCAGATCCCATACGCCATGCCCCAAACGCTGGCCGCGCGCTTCAAATTTCGTCAGCGGACGGGAATCCGGCCGCTCAACGTAGTCATTCTTATCGGAAAGGTTGCGGTACCCGGCGACAGACGTCATCACTTCGAGCATATGTTGCGCATAAGGTTCCCAATCTGTTGCCATATGGAACACGCCGCCAACCTTCAACTTGCTTTGTACCAGTTCAACGAAAGGCACCTGGACGATGCGGCGTTTATTATGGCGGGCTTTATGCCACGGGTCAGGGAAGAAGAGTTGAACCATCGACAGCGATCCATCGGGGATCATCTTCATCAGCACTTCGATCGCATCGTGGCACATCACGCGCAGATTGCTGATGCCCGCCTCCTGTGCGGAAGCGAGACACGCCCCCACGCCCGGAAGGTGAACTTCAATACCGAGAAAATTCTGCTCAGGATGCTGTGCTGCCATCGTTACCAGCGAGGCGCCCATCCCAAAACCAATTTCCAGCACCACTGGCGCGTCACGACCAAATAGCGCGTTAAAATCTACCTGTTCGGTTTGATATTCCACGCCCATCACCGGCCAGTAGTTATCCAGCGCCAGCTGTTGCCCGTTGGTCAAACGCCCCTGACGGCGGACAAAACTGCGGATACGACGCATCGGGCGCCCATTTTCATCAAATTCCGGTGAAATGACGTTGTTAATCATAAAGAGTGCTTACTTGCTGTCCGATTTCGTTAAGGAAACGCGCATTATGCAAGGATACCGTGGTTTAGCAAGCCCACCGCCTCGGAAAGTTCCGGTTTACAGCACATTCACTCTGTGCTGGAATCGCTGTCAAACTTTTTACCTGTCGGATAGTGACCCCATTTTATGATGCAAGCGCAACAGTTCGCCCATCAGGTGCTGGACTGGTATCAACGCTATGGCCGCAAAACCCTGCCGTGGCAGCTTGAGAAAACTCCCTATAAAGTATGGCTATCCGAAGTGATGTTGCAACAAACGCAGGTCACCACGGTTATTCCCTATTTCCAACGCTTTATGGAACGTTTTCCCAATGTGAGCGCGCTGGCGGCAGCGCCGCTGGACGAAGTGCTCCACTTATGGACCGGGCTGGGCTACTACGCCCGTGCGCGCAACCTGCACAAAGCGGCACAGACCATCGTGTCACGCCACGGCGGCGACTTCCCCACCACCTTTGACGAAGTCGCGGCGCTGCCGGGCGTCGGACGTTCTACCGCCGGTGCCGTGCTGTCGCTCTCTCTTGGCCAGCATTACCCGATTCTCGACGGCAACGTGAAGCGCGTGCTGGCACGCTGCTACGCCGTTGAGGGCTGGCCGGGCAAGAAAGAGGTCGAGAAGAAACTGTGGGCGCGGAGTGAAGACGTCACACCAGCCGAGGGCGTCAGCCAGTTTAATCAGGCGATGATGGATCTCGGGGCGATGGTCTGTACCCGCAGCCGCCCCAAGTGCGAGCTGTGCCCGCTGAACACCGGTTGCATGGCGTACGCCAACCACAGTTGGGCGCAATACCCCGGCAAGAAACCAAAGCAGACGCTGCCGGAGAAAACCGGCTGGTTCCTATTGATGCAGCAGGGATCTCAGGTCTGGCTGCAACAGCGCCCCGCCGTGGGTCTGTGGGGCGGGCTATTTTGCTTTCCGCAGTTCAGCGAACGTCGGGAATTGGAACTCTGGCTGCAACAACGCGGTCTGAATCCTGATGGATTGCAACAGCTTGTCGCGTTCCGCCATACATTTAGCCATTTTCATCTGGATATCGTACCGCTCTGGCTGGACGTATCGCAGACCGATCGCTCACAAAACAGGTCCTGCATGGATGACGATGCGGGTCTCTGGTATAACTTAGCGCAGCCGCCGTCTGTCGGACTGGCCGCCCCGGTAGAACGCCTGCTGAGGGAGCTGGCTCACCCGCAGTCTACACGTTTGAATGCCTGCGCAATTGATGAGGAAGAAGCATGAGCAGAACGATTTTTTGTACTTTTTTACAACGCGACGCCGAAGGGCAAGATTTCCAGCTCTATCCTGGCGATCTGGGCAAGCGCATCTATAACGAAATTTCTAAAGACGCCTGGGCGCAGTGGCAAACCAAGCAAACCATGCTGATCAACGAGAAAAAACTCAGCATGATGAACGTTGACGACCGTAAGCTGCTGGAACAGGAAATGATCAAATTCCTGTTTGAAGGGAAGGACGTACACATCGAAGGCTATACGCCTCCGAGTCACTAAAAATGGCGGGCTTTCGGGCCCGTTAACGTCCCTATTCCGACACGGCTTGTTATATGAAGAAAATGTTAGCTTTGCTGGTGATTGCACCACTGCTGGTTTCCTGTTCGGGAAACAAAGGGAATGCCGACAACGAAGAGTTTATCAAGGATACCAACGCCTTCGATATTTTGATGGGCCAGTTTGCCCACAACATCGAAAATATCTGGGGGATGAATGAAGTTCTGATCGCCGGTCCGAAAGACTACGTCAAATATACCGATCAATATCAGACGCGTAGCCACATCAACTTTGATGCCGGTTCCATCACGATTGAAACCATTTCGGCGACCAATTCCGTTGCCAGCCTACGCCAGGCGATTATCACCACCCTGCTGATGGGCGACGACGCCAGTAACACCGATCTGTATTCCGACGCTAACGATATTCAGATTAGCCGCGAGCCGCTGCTGTATGGTCAGGTGCTGGATAACACCGGACAACCGATCCGCTGGGAAGGGCGTGCCGCCAGCTTCGCGGATTATCTGCTCCAGAACCGTCTGCAAAAACGCACTTCCGGCCTGCATGTTATCTGGTCGGTCACGATCCAGCTTGTGCCGAACCACCTGGATAAGCGTGCACACAAATACTTGCCGCTGGTGCGGAAAGCCTCCGAGCGTTACGGCATTGAAGAGTCGCTGATTCTGGCGATTATGCAGACAGAATCCAGCTTCAACCCTTACGCCGTCAGCCGTTCCGACGCGCTGGGTCTGATGCAGGTGGTACAGCACAGCGCGGGGCGCGATGTCTTCAAGATGAAAGGGAAATGGGGACAGCCGAGCCGCAGTTACCTGTTCGATCCAGAACAAAACATCGACGCGGGTACCGCCTATCTGTCGATTCTGAAGAACAGCTATCTGGCCGGTATTGAAAACCCGACGTCGAAACGCTACGCCGTCATCACCGCGTATAACGGTGGCGCAGGCAGCGTGTTGCGCGTCTTCTCCAGCGATCGGGATCGCGCCGTAGGCATTATCAACAGTATGTCGCCGAGCGATGTCTACCAAACGCTGACGACAAAGCACCCGTCAGGCGAATCTCGCCGCTATCTGTACAAAGTAAACACGGCGCAGAAAAACTACCGCCGTTAATTCACGCGTGCCACAGAACGCCGCGCTACCGGAATAAAGCCGGTAGCGCGGTTTCATCACACCAGATATCGACAATAACGTTTCTGAAGAACACGATGACCGCAATTCCCTTACCGTTTATTACCGCACTTCTGTTGGTTATTTTGTTTTTCCGCGTCCGATTTCTGGATATTCAGCACCATTTTTCTAACAAGAACGTTCCTAACAAGAACGCCAAAAAACGCAATGCCAAGACAGAAGCGCTATTCATCGGTGTGAGCTGCCTTGCCCTGACGCTGGTCGCGTTACGCTGGAGCAGTCATGTAGCCTTACCCCTGTTTATCCAACCCGCTATAGCCGCCTCAATTCCGCCACTGCTATGGCTGTGTCTTTTCCCTCACGGCGAAAAGAAATCTGAGGAACTCGTCCGCAGACGTCGCAGCGTTCTCCGGCACCTGTTAGCCCCCTTGCTCATTCTTGGCGCAAGCGTCATCCAGAGCAGAACGGCCGTTCCGCTCATCGATCTGATGCTGGTGAGTATTTACTTCGGTTATGGGTCAGCGCTGATTTACACCGTTCGCCGTCTGCATTCCCCGCTTGTGTGGTGGAAAAGCGCACCGTTTAACGCCGGGCTGTATGTGATTATCTCCGGCGCTATCGATATGATGATTGCTCTGGATATTGCTCTCTACAGCGGCAGTCGCGCGACGACCATCATCACCGCATTCCACTTTTTCATGCTGGCGATATTGACTCTGCTGATCGTCACACACCGTACAAGCCCGCAAGCAGGGCTTGTACCTTCTGTTGACCAGAACCCCGAAGCCCCACCCGCCACCGAAGACGAGCACCAGCTCGCAAAAACGGTAGACGATGTCATCCGCACGCACGCGCTGTATACCGACCCGAATATGACGCTTCAACGCCTGAGTAGACGCATGGGCATACCGCTCCGGCGCTTGTCCGAGACCATCAACCGCGTTCATGGTCGTAATTTTTCGCAGGTGATGAACGAATACCGTATAGAGGAGGCGAAACGCCTCCTCAGCCAAACCGATGCCCGAATCACGGATATCATGTTGGAAAGCGGGTTTCAGACTAAATCCAACTTCAACCGCGAGTTTTTGCGACTCACGGGGATGAGCCCCAGCGTCTGGCGTAGTCAGTACCCACTTCGGGAACAGGCTACGGTTTCCGCCACGCCGCCTGAAGAAACTCGCTGACGTCCTTCACCACTTCCTGATGGATCTGCTCACGCGAACGATCTCCCCCATCGAGACAAATCATGCCGTCCCCTGGGTTCTCAGCGTTGATGATCTCAGCAGCACCCGGTTTACAAATTTGCATGAAACTAAAATGCGTCGCGTCAGCCATTTCCTTATACGCTGAATGCGCTGGCGACAGCTTCTGCGCCAGATCGTGAGATTCCAGCGCCGCAGGCAGTTCCTCATTGGGATACCCCGCCGCCATGATCAATACAGGAATATTTATTGCCGCCAGACTCTCGGCGGTAAACCCTCTCGCCAGCCCCATATCCAGCGAAATCACAGCGCTGATACGCGGATCCGCGAGTGGCTGATCAAGCTGTGCACGCGATGCGGCATTTTTTGCGACCTGCATCTTTTCATACACCTTGCAGGACGCCAGCCCAGCGTGCGTCAGACAATCCTTCTCAAATTGCGCCGAGCTAAAACGCCCACCCGCTAACGCCAATACCGTCCAGCCCCCCAGCGAGTGTCCCACTGCGGCAATCCGCTTCGCATCAACCTGTCCCGTTTTTTCTGGCGTGGCGAGCAATGCCGTAATCACGCGACTGAGATCACGAGGCCGCTGCCAAAGCGCCTGAGCGTTCTCAACACGCATATCTTTAAAGGTGGTGCCGGGGTGGTTGGGCGCGGCAACGATATAGCCTTGTTTAACCAACGCCTGTGCCAGCCAGAGTTGGTTAAACCAACTCCCGCCGTAACCGTGTGAAACCACGATCAAGGGATGTTCACCAGATTTAGGCACGGCGTTTTTACTCACCGCTATGCCAGGAAAGACGGGATTGTCACCCATGATCGTGGTCTGTGAGGATGACGAAACCGGATAAAATACGGCAACGTCTAATGGCCTATTATTGGCCTCATCCGCTAATGCTATCTGTTGAAATCCAATGCCAGCATCCGCCATAACGGCAAAGCTGAGGAGTAAGTTCGTGACTAATCCTATCGTGATACGCCATGTCATACCTATTTCTCCGAAGTTTCTGCACCATGAAAAATAGCATTTATAACAATGACTTTCATCCCTGCGCGACCTAAAACGCTATTGAGTACCTCTCTGTGGTACACAAATTGGTGGGACATAAATCGGTAGGACACAAAAAAACTGCGGCCAGCGTGTGCTGGCCGTATTCCCTGATATTGACGCAAAATTTACCCGCCTTTGTTCCAGCATTGGGACATCAGCAGGTAGAGAGCCAAAAAAGTGTGTTAACGCTTAATTTTTTTGAATTGCTGTGTTGTAGCCGTTAGCGCGGTTTCTGTCGGCAGTCGCTCCATCGAGCTGGCGCCGTAAAAACCATCGCACTGCGGACAATGATCCATAATGAACTGCGCATCCTGCGGTGTTGAAATCGGCCCGCCGTGGCACAGAACAATAACATCCTTACGTATCGCCTTCGCCTCATCTGCCCAGTGATTAATCAACGGCACACAGTCTGCGAGATTCAGCGCCGTTTCCGCCCCAATATTGCCGCCGGTGGTTAACCCCATGTGCGGGACAATAATGTCCGCGCCCGCTTTCGTCATCGCAACAGCATCAGCCGCACTGAACACATAAGGTGTGGTCAGCATGTCTTTTTCATGCGCCAGACGGATCATATCCACTTCCAGCGCATACCCCATGCCGGTTTCTTCCAGATTAGCGCGGAAATTACCGTCGATCAGACCCACGGTTGGGAAGTTCTGTACGCCAGAAAAACCCAGCGCTTTCAGGTCATCCAAGGAACTTGTCAAACTGACAGAAAGGATCGGTTCCGTTCACGCCCGCCAGCACCGGCGTATGTTTCACAACCGGTAGAACTTCTTTCGCCATATCCACGACGATCTCATTCGCGTTGCCGTAAGCCAGCAGGCCAGCCAGAGAACCTCTCCCCGCCATGCGATAGCGACCGGAGTTGTAGATCACAATCAGATCGATGCCGCCCGCTTCTTCACATTTCGCGGAAAGCCCCGTTCCTGCGCCACCACCGATAATCGGCTCACGGCGGGCGATCATTTCGCGGAATTTTGCCAGCAATGCCTGACGATTCATGCCTGACTTCATACTTTTTCCCTTCTTATTTCACTAAAGCCCGAAACGCATCGACAGCCGCGTGGGCAAATAAAGGATCGTTAATATGGAAAGGCAGACGAATAATCTGTCGTCTTGCCGTTTGCTGCACTACGCTCTCCAGCGTGCTGATAAACGCGTCACGCGCTTCCGGGTGCCAGAATGCCTGATCCGGCGCATCCAGCGCGGAGAAGCCGCCTTCTGGGATCAGGAAGCGCACCTCACCTTCACAGCGGTTCAGCTTCTCCCCAATCCAGCGCGCCATCGCGATATTTTCGTCTATCGTCGTACGCATCAGAGTGACCTGTGCGTTGTGGTTGTAGAACAGACGATGCGCGTATTTCTCCGGTATGCTGGCGGGCGAGCCAAAATTCACCATGTCCAGCGCCCCGCAGGAGGCCACGTAAGGCACCTGCGTCTTGGCTATTGCGTCAAACCGTTCCGGCCCACAAGCCAGCACGCCATCAAACAGTAAATCGCACACCTCAGTCGTCGTGAGATCGAGCACGCCAGTGAGCAAATGGCTGTCCACCAGCTTTTCCATCGCTTTCCCGCCGCTACCCGTCGCGTGAAAGACCAGACAGTCAAATTCCGCGTCCAGCAATTTACTGGCTTCCTGAATGCACGGCGTCGTTACGCCAAACATGGTCAGGCCAATCGCGGGCTTATCATCATGATGTTCCTGAATCTTAAACTTCACAGCCCCCGCGATCTGGTGCGCGGCATTACCAAGAACCTGACGAGAAATACGGTTCAGACCCGCCACATCAGTAACGGAATACATCATGCTGATGTCGCTGGCACCGATGTAACCGGAGATATCGCCGGAGGCCATCGTCGACACCATCAGCTTCGGCATCCCGATCGGTAACGCCTGCATCGCAGGCGTGATCAACGCCGTACCGCCGGAACCGCCAAGCCCAAGCACCCCGGCAATGTCATCGCGCGACAGCATGAAGTGCTCAAACGCGATAGCCATGGCACCAATCGCCTGCCCTCTGTCATGGCAAAATACCGCTGACGCCCCCTGCGGGTGGTACGATGCCACCGTTTCTGCGCTGATATCTGTCACCTCTGATACCCGTGCGTCCGTTGACGGCGATGTCGTTGACAGATCGACCGTGACGGTTTTCAAGCCTGTAGCGGCAATCAGATCGCGGACGTAAATCTGTTCTTTCCCTTTAGTATCCGCTGTACTTGCAATATAAACGCTGCCAACTTTACTTCCCACTTGGTCTCCCTCCCACCGTTAGCGAAACAATTAACAGATTGATATAAATGACAATTACAATAATACAAAAACAGACAAGATTAATTTGTCGCCATATTGAGACTTGAGTATCAGAAAGACAAACCATTAAATACCCAAATGAGACAAAAGTCTCAAAATGTTATGTATGGCATTACATTAACAGTAAGAAAGCTTGACGTGGCACAAGAATCACTCAATTTGCTATAGTTCAGGCGACAACGCCGTGCTGCCCGATAGCTTCCGGCCCGAAAATTCAATGAGGTCTATGTGATTGAACGGGATGAAAAACTGACATCAACACGGGCAAAAACCCGTCGTTTATTAATTGATACCGCCATGAATATGTTCGATCAAGGCATATTCCCTTCCATTACCGATGTTGCTGCTGCGGCTCAGCTTTCACGCGCGACGGCCTACCGCTATTTTCCGACGCAAAGTGCATTAGTCTCAGCCGTGGTCGGCGAAAGCCTTGGCCCGATTCTGGCGTGGCACCCGACACAGCCGGACGCCAGTGAACGCGTGTCTGAACTGCTGCACTTTGCCTACCCAAGAATGCTGGAGCATGAAGGTGCGTTGCGTGCCGCTCTGCATCTGTCACTGCAACAATGGGCAGACCGCCGTTCTAATCGCCTCCATACGGATCCCTTAACGCGCGGCAATCGTAAACGTCTGCTCAAAATTGCCACCGAACCGCTGGAAGGGAAAATCACGCCGGAAGCACAACAGCGGGTGATTTATGCCTTATCGCTCATTTACGGTTCCGAGGTTTTTCTGGTGCTGAAAGATATCTGGCATCTGGAAGAAGACAGCATTCAGGATGTTACGCAGTGGGTTGCCAAAGCCATTTTACGGCAGGCGGAAGAGGATGCCGCGCAGGCCGATTCACCGAAAACCTGATGAACACATTCATGCTGCGTCCCGCCCCAGTTCTAGCTCGCCTAACTGGGGGGATTTCCCGTCTGATGCCCCGCCCCCGACACCACACGCTCTGACACACTTTCCCGCTATCCATTTTTTGCCACAGCACACAGGAAAAGGTAGCATCGCTGCCGTTGTTTTCTGCCATACGGCTTACCGCGCTCAGCGCAACGGCCCGAAGGGTGCCGGACAGGGATGTCCGGCATAAAAAAATGTCACAGGAGAAAACATAACCATTTGAATTATAAACAATAATAGCGAGCGCATCGCCAAGAGATGCGTGACAGACAGGAAAACACCGAGTAAATGACACAACATTCCTCCCCTCATAGCGAGCATCAGGCCGCCGGGCAACGCCTCCACGAAAAGGGTTATCACCAAAGTATCGGCAACCGCCACGTACAGATGATCGCGATCGGCGGCTCTATCGGCACCGGGTTATTTCTTGGCGCGGGTGCGCGTCTGCAAATGGCTGGGCCCGCGCTGGCGCTGGTCTATCTGGTTTGCGGTATCTTCTCTTTTTTCATCCTACGTGCTCTGGGTGAGCTGATCGTTCATCGCCCTACCAGCGGTAGCTTCGTCTCGTATTCACGCGAGTTTCTGGGTGAAAAGGCCTCCTACGTGGCAGGCTGGATGTACTTCCTCAACTGGGCGATGACCGGGATTGTCGATATCACCGCCGTCGCGCTCTACATGCACTACTGGGGCACCTTTGCCGATGTCCCGCAGTGGCTGTTTGCGCTGGGTGCGTTATCCATCGTCACGCTGATGAACCTGATTGGCGTGAAGTGGTTTGCCGAAATGGAGTTCTGGTTCGCGCTGATTAAGGTTGCGGCCATCGCCATTTTTCTGGTGGTCGGTACGGTCTATCTTGGCACGGGCAGCCCGCTGGACGGCAACACACCCGGCCTGCATCTGATTACCGATAACGGCGGCCTGTTCCCACACGGTATTCTGCCCGCGCTGGTGCTGGTTCAGGGGGTGATATTTGCCTTTGCCGGCATCGAGATCATCGGGACAACCGCAGGCGAATGTAAAGACCCGGAGAAAGTGCTGCCGAAAGCGGTCAACAGCGTCATCTGGCGTATCGGCCTGTTCTACGTCGGTTCTGTCGCGCTGTTGGTCTGCCTGCTGCCGTGGAACGCCTATCAGGCGGGACAAAGCCCGTTCGTCACCTTCTTCAGCAAACTAGGCGTGCCCTATATCGGCACGATCATGAATATCGTGGTGCTGTCCGCTGCGCTTTCCAGCCTAAACTCCGGCTTGTACTCGACGGGGCGCATCCTGCGCTCGCTGTCGCTGGGTGGCTCGGCGCCCGCGTTCCTGTCGAAAATGAGCACGCAGTCTGTGCCCTATACCGGCATTTTGGTCACGGTCGGCATCCACATTATCGGCGTGGTGCTGAACTACGTGGTGCCATCGCAGGTGTTCGAGATCGTTCTGAATATCGCTTCGCTCGGTATTATCTGTTCCTGGGCGTTCATCATTCTGTGCCAAATGCAGCTGCGCAAAGCGATTCGTCAGGGGAAAGCCAAACCGGTGGCGTTCAAAATGCCCGGTGCGCCCGTGACATCGTGGCTGACATTGGCTTTTCTGGTGAGTGTGTTGGGGCTGATGGCGTTTGATTACCCGAACGGCACCTGGACGATTGCGACGATTCCGGTACTGACGATCATGCTGATCATCGGCTGGCGCGGGCTGAAAAAACAGCGCGAAGCGGTGAAACTCGCCAACCAACAGGACTCCAGCCTGCGTTAAGACAGAAAAAACTCAGGCTCGTTTCCGAGCCTGAGTTTGAGGTTACTGACAAAGTCCGTAGAGCGGTAGTAACGGATAGATCGTAAAGACGCTGTGAATACGTCCATGTACGCTCGGCTTGCGCCATCCCTGGCGCAAACGCTTTACTCTTCTATTCCGTTACTCCCGTTTTCATTCGGTAAATAGGCTTGTCAACGGTCTGAAGATAAATGTAATTACTGTTCTACTACGTAACCGTACAGGCGCTTGCTGCCATCTTCTTCCGCGACGCTATAGACGCCCTGCAATTCTGGGGAGAAGCCCGGTAGCAGGTTAATGCCTGCTTCCAGCGCCAGAAAATAGCGTTGTACCGCCCCGCCCCAGGTTTCCCCCGGCACGACGCACAGCACGCCCGGCGGATATGGCAATGCGCCTTCTGCCGCGATACGCCCTTCTGCTTCAGCAATAGGAACCAGTTCGATATTACCGCGCACAAACTCTCTGTTGGCATCCTGCGGCAGCATCACCACGGACGGAAACTCGGTTTTGCGGAACATCGCTTTTTGCAGATCTTTCACGTTGTGCTGAGCATAAAAATCATGCATTTCCTGACACAGCCGACGCAGCCGGTAACCGCGATAACGCTCTTTGTATTTCTGATACAGGCTGGGCAGCACTTCACTCAGCGGCGCATCGCGGGCAATCAGCGTCTCGAAATGCACCAGCGCATTCACCAGCTCCTGCATTTTTGCAGCGTCTTCCGCTGGCGTTAGCAGGAACAGGATCGAGTTCATGTCGCATTTTTCCGGGATAATGCCGTGCTCGCGCAGGTAGTTAGCCAGGATCGTCGCCGGAATACCAAATTCGGTATAATCGCCGCTAATCGCATCAATACCCGGCGTGGTCAGCAGTAATTTGCAAGGATCGATAAAGTACTGATCCTCGGCGTACCCTTCGAACGCATGCCATTTCTCGCCCGGCTCAAAGTTGAAGAAACGCACGTCCTGCGCGATCGTCTCCGTATCGTGATCCTGCCAGAGCGCGCAGCCCACCGTCACAGGCACGAACGGTTTGATGAGCGAACAGCGTGTCAGCAGTTGCTTACGCGCCTCAATGCCCAGCTTCACGCAGTCCATCCACATCCGACGCCCGCTTGCCCCTTCGTGCATTTTGGCATTGACATCCAACGCGGCGAACAGCGGATAAAACGGGCTGGTTGAGGCATGCAGCATAAAAGCGTTATTCAGCTGTTTATGGTTGCAGAAACGGCGCTGGCCTTTGATGTGCGTATCTTTTTTGTGGATCTGCGAGGTCTGGGAGAAGCCCGCCTGCTGCTTATGCACCGACTGCGTCACGAAAATCCCCGGATCGTTCTCATTCAGATCCAGCAACAGCGGCGAGCACTGCTCCATCATCGGGATAAACTGCTCATAGCCGACCCAGGCGGAGTCAAACAGAATGTAGTCGCACAGGTGCCCGATGCTATCGACAACCTGACGCGCATTATAAATGGTGCCGTCATAGGTGCCGAGCTGGATGACGGCCAGACGGAACGGACGCGGCTCGTTGGCACGTTCCGGTGCGACTTCCGCGATCAGCTTGCGCAGATAGGCTTCATCAAAACAATGCGCATCCACGCCGCCGATAAAGCCAAACGGATTGCGCACGGTTTCCAGATAGACTGGCGTCGCACCCGCCTGAATCAGCGCGCCGTGATGGTTGGATTTATGGTTATTGCGGTCAAACAGCACCAGATCGCCACGCGCCAGCAGAGCATTCGTCACCACTTTGTTCGCAGAGGACGTGCCGTTCAACACGAAATAGGTTTTATCCGCGTTAAACACACGAGCAGCATGCTTCTGCGCCTTCTTCGCCGCCCCTTCGTGAATCAACAAATCGCCCAGTTTGACGTCAGCGTTACAGATGTCCGAACGAAACACGTTCTCACCGTAAAACTCAAAAAACTGACGCCCCGCCGGGTGCTTGCGGAAGAACTGACCGCCCTGATGCCCCGGACAGGCAAACGTCGTGTTTTTCATGTTGACGTATTTGGTCAGCGTATCGAAAAACGGTGGCAACAGGGTATCCTGATAGGCTTTCGCCGCTCGCTCCAGCACGCTGGCATGCTCACCGTCGTCATCAAGAACCAGCCATTCGCTGCCCGCAGGCAGAACATCCAGCTCTTTATCTTCGTCAGGCTCTTCGACAAACGCCGGGATACTAAAGCCAGTGTGCTGCAATATCGACAGAATACCGCTACGGGCTTCTTCAATCGAAACCACGACCGCCGCCACATCGGTGAAGTCGGTCTGACTCAACGCGACAATCTCGCGCGCTGTGATTAAACGGGTGGCAACCGCTGCATTCGCCGCAATTTTTAACTGTTTCATGTAACCAAACCCAAACGGTTAAGGGTAAGTGTACGTGCCTGGAAGACACCGTTCAGGGATAACAATCCCGACCAATCACAATGCCAATCAATAACGACAAGCGTATGATCCCTACAGGTCAACTGTAGGCCAAGAATGGAAAAACTGGAGCCAGCACCATCCGATAGACATCAGTAAAAGCAGAGGCGTACTCTATTTTTACTCATGCCTAACAGTGAGCGAACGAACGCCTCACCGCATGGTGAAGGAGGATAATCGACAGGAAGAAAAGTAAACCGCGCAGCGGTGGAAAGAAGAAACACGCAGTGACGTCATCAGCGAGCTGGCGCGAGCGTTTTGCACCATGAGCAATGAATCTGACATATCGGCGATCCTCTTTAGCTATACGCTAACTACGCTTAAAGGGGCGTTCAGGTGAACGAGACGTTAAAAAACCGCGCAATAGTGGCATTATTCTTCATCAAATTCAACAATCCAGCCCGTACTCAACGCGGTAAAAAGTGCAACGAAACATGCCGAGCGTATACGGGAAGACGAATGAGTGCGCTAAGCATGCTGAAAGGATCGCCAGAAATCGGCTAGCAAATAATACAATTGCCTGAAAATAGCGCAGGCGCTCCGCTTTGTGACAGAAACCCGTTGACGCCACGCGGCCAATACGGTTTAATGCGCCCCGTTGCCCGGATAGCTCAGTCGGTAGAGCAGAGGATTGAAAATCCTCGTGTCCTTGGTTCGATTCCGAGTCCGGGCACCACCTTTCCTTTTTTATGCCTCCTTATCAATCCCTATGTTGTTGTGATTCAATAAGTTGGCGTAAAAATCTTTTTCGATGCGTTTTGATTTATCCCTTCGTATCGAGGAATTTGTGGGTCAGATTGCGGGTCATTCAGTTCGATGAACGGGAGTGACCCTCACATGTTAACTGACAGCAAAGTCCGATCCGCGAAACCTCTCGCAAAATCTTATAAGCTCACCGACTCGCAAGGCCTGTACCTGACGGTATCACCCAGCGGCGCTAAGCTATGGTATTTCCGCTACCGTTTCGGCGGTAAAGAAAACCGTCTGGCTTTTGGCCCCTACCCTCAAACCACGCTGGCGGAAGCCCGTGAAAAACGCGATGCAGCGCGTAAGCTGCTGGCATCTGGCATCAGCCCTTCTCAGCTTCGCAAAACGAACAACCCTGCCGTTGATGAATCCCGCACCTTTCAGTCTGTCGCTCAGGCGTGGCACACCAGCAGTCTTAAACTCTGGTCAGACGCGCACGCCGATAAAATTCTTACCTGCCTGAAACGCTACGTTTTCCCCGCCATTGGCGCGATGGATATCGCGCAGGTTGAAACCCGCCATCTGGCGCAGTTGGTTAAGGCGATTGACGACAAAGGCGTACATGACGTCGCCGGACGGGTACGCCAGCATCTGACCAAAATCATGCGTCACGCCGTCCAGCAGGGCGTCATCAAATATAATCCTGCTTACGATTTGGATGGCGTCGTGACCCCGGTCGTGACCCAACATCACCCCGCCCTGCCGCTGAAACGCCTGCCCGAACTGCTGGAGAAGATAGAGAGCTACAAAGGCCGGATGCTCACCCGTCTGGCGCTGGAGCTGAATCTGCATGTTTTCCTGCGCTCCAGTGAACTGCGTTTTGCCCGCTGGGATGAATTCAATCTGAAAGCCCATATCTGGAGCGTACCCGCCCAGCGCGAAGCGGTAAACGGCGTGCGGTTCTCAGAGCGTGGCGCGAAAATGAAGGATGAACATCTGGTGCCGCTGTCACGGCAGGCGGTCGCCCTGCTGAAACAGGTTCAGGCAATTTCAGGCGAATCGGTCTTCGTTTTTCCGGGCGCGCATACCCTGAACAAGCCGATGAGTGAAAACACCATCAACAAGGCGCTACGCGTGATTGGCTACGACACCAAAACCGAAATCTGTGGGCATGGTTTCAGAACCATGGCCTGTAGCGCTCTGAACGAGTCAGGACGCTGGTCAAAGGATGCCATTGAGCGGCAGATGAGTCACAAAGAGCGCAACGGCGTGCGAGCAGCTTACGTGCATAAAGCCGAGCATCTGGAAGCCAGAATCGAAATGATGCAGTGGTGGTCGGATTATCTGGACGTCAACCGCGAAGGATATGTCGCGCCGTATATCTATGCGCGGAGTCATTCGGCTGGCTAACGCGCTGCGCTTGTTGGCTCCTGACGGGGTTTCTATGTGATAGAAACCCCGTCAGGAGCGTTGTCATAAAACCATTCGGGCATTCTGCCAAACGTTTCTTACACGTTAGTATTTGCTACATCGGCTGACTCAAACCACCGTTCAGCCTTTTGGTTCAATACCGCGCGTCTGGAGTTCCTTACGCAGAACACGCTTAATCCATGTAGCCAATGTCTTATCGCCATCTTTATGGGCTTGCTCTTCTAATTGCGCACGAAACTCGTGGGACAGTCGAATTTGATACTGGTCTGTTTTGGATTTTTCACTTGACATTGTAATTACAAATTCCATAGCATGGTATAGTTGTAATTACACCGCAATTACATGGTGTTTTGCAACAGTAAAGAGCGAAGCCCGGCAGTGCTAGGAACACTAACCGGGCTTCTGACCACAACATTATGAGGACTAATGCTATGGCTGACACCGATAGTAACACGGGCGCGTCTTATCAATCACTGCCGGATTATGAGAACCGTTACTCCGCCATGAGTGCCGCGCTGGCTCGTCTGGACTTTTCACACATGGACAATGACGAACTCTCGCAGGTCACTGAGTATTGCGCCGAAACACAGGCCGGGCTTTGCCATTGCCTGAATTTCATTGGCGATGCGCTGATTACCTTTGCCGATAATGACGTGTGCGAATCGACGCCAGAAAGCCTGTGCCAGTTGGGACACGGGTTAACCGCAATCAGTTTGCTCATCCCTGCCCTTTCCACGATGCACAAACGCGCACACTCACTCACCGCCAGATAGCCATCTGAATATAACCTGCCTGATTAAAGCTCTGCCGTTAGGTCAGAGCTTTTTTGCTTTCATGGCTCAATAACAATAACTCTTCCCATCCGATATTGAGTTGTTTGCAGGCAGCCTCCTCCTTTCCCGATAGTCTCCTCTACTGGCTAATTCCAGTGGGAGAAGACATGCCAACACGTTTTATTTTCGCAACGCTGACCGCGCTCAACAGACCATTCAGCCACGACGCAGGACGCGACGGGGTTAGGCGGGTGAAGGCCTGCACCTCGCGGGCATTCAACCGTGGTGTGAGGCGAGTAAATTCAATTTCGCAGAAATTGCTAATTTGCGTCGCACGAACCCACCGGCGAACGTTTCCCCCAAGGGAAACCGAGCAGGCCGGGGGGAGCCGAATAAATTTTGCCGCCCCAGCGAGCAAAAAGACGCGCCCACGCGTCGGTTTATTTGGGGGGCTTCAGCCCCGCACACCGTCGCAGCTAAGTCTCCGGCCACAAGCCGGTAGCGAGGCGCGACTACCCGCTTTGAAGGCGTTTTCCCATTTTTTCGCTGACCGGAACGGGCAAAAGAAAAAGTGGGCTAAAAACGGCGTCTCAAAGGGGGTAGTCGCGCGTAGCGCGCGACGGTGTGCCGCCGTTGACCTTGGGGGTTTTGGCGTGGCGTCCAGCCGCGACATTACCCCCATGCGACAGGCACAGGCAATAAGGGCGTCCAGCCCGCATGAACTGGCGCACGCCGTTTTGTGCCGGGAAATGTATTTTCCGGCGCATGGCTGCGAAGTAGACACCTCTTTATCCCCACAAGATCGCCTCATGACGTCGACTCATGCAAGTGGGCGAAGGTATGCGCCCATGCAATGAGGTGATAAAGCCGAAAGAGCGAACACCCCAGTAAAATGCGAAGGAGTAACCATGCTGATTTACGATTACCGTGAACGGCGGGCGCGTAGTCACGAAAAAATGCGACTTCTGCTCACCTTTCTGAAAGAAGAAACCTACAGCGACTTTAAAACGTTGATGCTGCTTTTTGATTATAAAAATCACAAGCCGCTTTATCTGTTGCTGGCAAAAGCCATCGACATGGGATTGATCCAAAAGCATGAAATAAACACCAGAATGGTGAAAACCTCTCTGTGGGGGATCACCAACGACGGATTATCCGTTGTCATCACACCCCATGAGGATGGCTTTCCTGCACGGTTTGAGCCCTCGAAAGTCACGGGCTGGACATTGATACAGCGCCTTGATCGTCAGCTAGCGCGGCTCCTTCTTGAGAAGAAAGGCACTTATGGGTGGATCAGCGGCGCTGATTCAACATTCCTCAGCCGCTATGAGGTATATCATCGCCCGGCAGGGGTGATAACGTTACCAGACGGAACCGTCATCGCAGTTGAGACTGAACGCCATCTGAAAACCAAGGCCCGTTATCAGGCAATTATCACCCAACATTTGATAACTCGTACTCAAAAACGTTGGATGTACGTCTTCTACATCGTGCCCGATCCGCAGAAAAAGCGGGCTATCGAACTGCTATTAAATAGTATCAAACACGCCATCGTGAATCATCAGCATATCCCGCTGGAAGCGAAGCACCGCAATGTTTTTCGGGTTTATACGGTTGAGGAGCTTAAACGGTTGGAGTTGGATCGCTGTGCTTCCGCTCAGTAAGCCCACTTTTGACAGACTTCAAAATGGATGGAACCAACATTAGCGTTCTTTTTGATATTTATTGCTCTAGCAAGCAACAAAAATTGACAATCAGCGTGTGATGATCCAATTTATCTCAAAATGAGATATTTTTGAGATAAATTTATGACCATCAAACATCCGCCAAAATTAGTCCCTTTCATGGAAATAGCTAAAGATGCTACCGAAGATAGAGCGGATCGGCTATCGAAGTTAATGGGTTATCATAGGGTAACAGATGACAAGGGACGCTATCAGCATTGGGATGATTTTCAATATCGAGTCGAAAAAGGTGTCGATGCTATCCATGCTTGGTCTGTACAAAAAATGGCACGTATGTCTCATATACACCATATGACCTATAAAGATAAAAATGGTGAACGCGCAAAGATAAATGTTCTACCATCCATGCATAAAGCCTGCTCGCTTATCGATCAGCAAACCTCAAAAGCTGCGTTTGAGGCAATGATTTCAAATATGGAAGGAGTTAAATATTTAATTCGTGAGCTAAGGGAAGAAGAGTCAATATCCTCAAGCCAATTAGAAGGAGCTGCGACCAGAACCATAGTGGCAAAAGCTATACTTACGGCTCAAAGAAAACCTAGAACAGAAGATGAAAGAATGATTCTCGGCAACTATCGTTTGATGGGTAGCGTCTGGGATAAACGAGGAGAAGATTTATCGTTGGCTCTTATAAAAGAGCTTCATTCTATTGGCACAAGAGATATTAACAACGAAAAATACAAGCCAGGAGAGTTTAGGCAGGCTGACGACATCGTTATTTGTGATTATGACGGTAATATTGTTCATTATCCCCCATCTCATGATGATTTAGATGACAGATTACAAACTATTTGCGAATGGGCCAACACAAGACATGAGGATTTACTTACGTCAAGATATTTACACCCTTTAATTAAAGCTTGTATTTTACACTTCATGATAGGTTATGAGCATCCTTTTAATGATGGCAACGGAAGAACAGCAAGGGCTTTATTTTATTGGTATTTATTCAAATGCGGATATACAGCATTCAAATACATATCAATTAGTCGTCTATTAAAAGAAGCCTCAACAGCATATGGTAAATCCTATCTATTCACTGAAACTGATGATTTTGACTTAACTTATTTCGTAGATTATCAATGTCAGATTGTATGCCGTGCTACAATGAATTTCACGGATCACATAAAAAAAGTAGCCACCCAGCGTGCAGAAATTGATAGTTTGCTATGGAATGGTGGGCTAATTAATAAGTTAAATGACAGGCAGAGAACAGTATTGTTAGTTGCCATCGAAAATGCTGGTCGGCATTTTACGGCAAAAGAAGTTAGCGAAAATCTTAATATTTCTGATAATACTGCACGTACTGACCTTAAAAATCTAGTGGAAATTGGGCTTTTTGATAAAATTGAGAATGGAAAGAAAACAATCTACGTTTCGCCAAAATCCTTAAAAGCAATGTTAGAAAAATTGAAAAGCATGAAGGAATAATATTTTTATGATTAACAGGTGAAAGTCGGTTTTTTAAGCTAAATTTAAGAATGCGAAAATCTAGCTTACCAATTTTTCATCAATTAAACTGAGTTTAAAATCAATCATAATAAAGCAAGAGAATGCTGTAAGTATCCGGGTAAACCGGATCATTCAATTTAGGGATCTTACGGCATACTGATTACTCTAAGAGAAGGTTGGCATATGCAAAGATCGCTTTGCCACACGTCAGCTAACACCATTATGAAATCGGTCTAAATCGGATAATCTCATTAAGACTGATTTACATCACAGGGAATCGCACCAAAGGAACGAACCGGACATTTCTTTATCGCATGTGACACATCATTCTGATCTATCTATAAAAATACGGGTCAACCTACGGGTCTTGACAACAACCTCGATTAAAATTTATGCTACATTTCAACTTAATAGAAAGCTGAATGATCCCGAGTCCGGCACCACTAATCCAAAGAACCCGGCCAAAAGGCGGGTTTTTGCTTTTGAGAGATTCGGACTCTCCATCGAACAGCGTTCGATTCTCTACGAAAGCGCTATCCTACCTCACCTTCCCCATGATTCGAGTTCACGATTTGTACGCTCCCCATCAAACCTCTTCAGGAGCCAAGCTGGTTTCCCGCAGCGTTCCCGGTGCATGACCTACGATGCGTTTAAATGCCCGGCTGAACGCCGCCAGCGATCCGTAACCCAGACGTAGCGCCACCGTTTCAATCGGCTGATGCTCATGACGGATGTACTGGACGGCCAGACGCATGCGCAGTTCGCTGAGGTATTTCACAGGCGTGGTGCCGGTTGCAGAGAGAAACCGTTCGGCAAAAACAGAGCGGGAGGTGCCCGCCTCTTTTGCCAGTTCCGCGACGTTCCAGTTGATGCCCGGATTCTGATGCATCGCGTAAATCGCCCTGCTCAGTCGCGGATCGCGCAGTACCTGTACCCAGCCCGTCGCTTTACCGCAGCCAGCTTCAACCCATCTGCGCACGATGAGCGCCGCGACCACATCGGCCAGCCTTGCCAGAATGCCGGCGAAGCCCACCTGACGCATCATCGATTCACGTTCCATCGCCGCAAGAATCGGATGGATTTCCGGCCAGGTCGACATCAGGCGGCTCACCATCATGACTTCCGGCATCGCTTTGATCAGCGGCTGCATTCCGCCCAGTTCAAAATCCATGCATCCGCTGAAGATCACCGTGTTCTCGGTGTCTGGGCAGGGCTTGCAGTCGATCGCACAGACAGAATTACAAATCGCTTCACTGGGAAATGCAGAGACTGGCGTGACGTCAGCCTTTTCGTCAGAGAGCAGCGCATGCGAATTCCCGTTAGGAATAAACAGCGCATCCCCGCTTTTTAGCACAAATGTCGCGCCACTCTCCATGCGCAGCAGCGCTGTTCCCTGGCTGACAAAATGAAACTGCGCTTTACCAGGTTCGTAGCGGAACGCCAGGCCAAAGGGAGCATGGGTTTCAATTCGGCGATATGTCACCCCGGAAAGACGCATCCCACGCAGAAGCTCGCTGATCAAATCGGGTGACTGAACGGTCATGGCAACAACTCCGGACGAATAATCAATAAGTGAAGAGTATATGTCATAGATCGTCCACGAGGAACACTCTATGCTTCGTGACGGTTGTCACATTTTTCTAACGAGAGAGTAACAGATGAATTCATGTATAGCGGCAAGTGAGGCCATCGCGCCAGCAAAACCCGCCTGGCGAGCCGTTTATTCACTGGGACTGGGGGTATTTGGCCTGATTACGGCTGAGTTTCTACCAGCCAGTTTATTAACGCCGATGGCAGCAAGTTTAGGCGTTACAGAAGGAATGGCGGGTCAGGCGGTCACCGCAACGGCGCTGGTCGCGCTGGTAACCGGTTTGCTCATCACACCGGCGACCAAAAGTATCGACCGCCGTTGGGTACTAATGTTTTTCTCGGTGCTGCAAATCATCTCCAGCCTGTTGGTCGCGTTTGCTCCCAATCTGCATGTGTTGCTATTCGGGCGTTTACTGCTAGGCGTTGCCATTGGGGGATTTTGGGCCATGTCCACCGCCACGGCGATGCGTCTTGTGCCTGAGGATAAAGTGCCGAAAGCGCTGGCGGTGATCTTCTCCAGCGTGTCGATTGCCACCGTCGTTGCGGCACCGCTTGGTAGCTATCTGGGGAGTTTGATTGGCTGGCGCAACGTCTTTATTCTCTGCATTTTGCCGAGCGCTCTGGCGCTGTTGTGGCAGCTCTCGGTGTTGCCATCGATGAAGCCGGAAAGCAGCGGTAGTCTGGGAACACTACTTCGTGTGCTGCGCCGTCCGGGCATGATCGGCGGGTTGCTGGCAACGGTGCTGATCTTCAGCGGACATTTCGCCTTTTTCACCTACCTGCGACCGTTTCTGGAAACCGTCGGGCAGGCAAGCGTCGAAAGCATTTCTCTGATTTTACTCGGCTTTGGCCTCGCGAATTTTGTTGGTACTTCGATTGCCGGTTATTTACTGGCCCGGAACTTACGCCTGACGCTGGCGCTGGTCCCCTTTGTTATGGGCGTTCTGGCGTTGACGATGGTGGCCTTTGGGCATCTGGCAATGCTGGACGGCCTGTTGGTCGCGATGTGGGGATTTGCGTTTGGTCTGGTGCCTGTCGGGTGGTCAACCTGGCTTGCGGCCACCGTACCGGACGAAGCCGAAAGCGCAGGGGGTTTACTGGTGGCATCGATCCAGTTTGCCATCGGGGCAGGTGCCGCGGGTGGCGGGGTGATATTTGACCTCAACGGAGCCAGCGGTGTCTTTGCGGGTAGCGGATTATTGCTGGTATCGGCAATGGTGATTGTTTTTGCAGGCGTGCGGGTTCGCGCACAATAAAGCGGTATGTTGACCTCTATCTTCCGGCTAGCCTTCCTTAAATAACGTCTTGATTCAGAAACATCAGAAAAGCACGACGTCTGGGTCGTGCTTTTTGACGGGTTTAGATATCTGCTTACTGGCAGGTCGCGAAGTAAGGCCCTTTGAGATCTTTCTTGTACGAGAAAGCGTGGCAGGTTTTGAGACGAGTATTGAGATCAGTGGATTTATAGACATACGCCGTCACATGCTGTTTTCCCTTTATAGGCTCGACACCCCCAATGTGCCATAAACTGTTTTTCAGATAGAGATTCGTGTTGCCTGTGCTGTTGTAGCCATTGACGACACTGGCTTCAGATGACTCGCTGAGGGTCTGGAGAATGGTAGTCCCTTCTCCATCGGTAGACTTAGTATTAAGCTGCGCCTGGGTGATGGCAGTCCAATTGCTGCAAGCGTCGTTGCTGCAAACAAATACTGCCGCGTGCGAATAATTGGAAAGCATGCTTAATCCCAATGCTGATACCAAAGGTAGCCAGTAGGATTGGAATATTTTCATTGGAGCCTCTCTTAGATAATGTTCAGTGAAAATGACAACGTTAACATGACGGTTCTCCGTTGTTTCGAAGTTGCCCCCGCCCTCTGATAAAGCGAGAAAGGAAAACATGCCTTGCTCGCAATGCGTAGAAATAGACATTTTTATTTAAATAAAAAAACAATGCTATTACGTTATATAAATGGCGACATGAGAAATGAAGCATTTCACTCGCGCTATTTAGTATTCAATTGAATTTCAATGACCGTATGACCCGTGGTTATTTTCTTTGTATCAACAATGGTTAACCCACTTAACGTCAGAATATCTTCCATATCTTTCAAGGTTCTGTATCGCGTACCATCCTGACAAATCACTGATTGAAAAAGCGCATTCATCAATAATCTTGGGGAGGTTTCTTCATGTTCCAGCAGAGGTTCAATAATTAATAGCGTCGAATGCCCAATGGATTGCGCGATGGCTTTTAATATCTTCAGGCAAAATTCATCGTTCCAGTTGTGCAATATATTTTTAAGCAGATAAACATCATAACCAGAGGGAATCGCCTCAAAGAAACTGCCGGGAGTGAAAACCATTCTTTCTTTCAATTCAGGATAGTGCTGTGTGACACTCTTTTCACTTCGGCTACAAACCCCCGTCATATCGAAAAGACAACCGGTCAGGTTATGATACTGTTTTATAATCTCAATCAGAATAACGCCGCTACCGCCGCCAATGTCGACTACACTGCCCGTCTTATTAAAAAGAGAGGCATATTCTTTCGCCAATACATAACCAACGGGGCGTGATAAATCCCGCATAGCGAGATCGTAAATTTCTGCGCGCGATGCGGAGTTCGCCAGGTGCTCATATAATGTCAGGCCAAATACTTGCTTAAACCCTGATGCGCCCGTACGACACGTATGCAGTAAGCCATCAAACCCCTGATAATATTCATTGCCAAACAGCATACAGAAATTTTTCATTGAGTTTACGTGATCCGACATCAGTAGCGCAGAGCGGGCGTTATTTTTAATAATACTTTCATCTTTCACCTCAAAGAAACCAAAGACCTCAAGCACTTTTATAATATCCAGTACGCTTTTTTCACCGACATGACACGCTTTGGCTAATTCAGCAATACGTGAACCTCCATCCCCTATTTTATCTGCGATCCCTATTTCTGCTGCTACGCATAGTGCTTTTGCTGCCAGAGGCATCATCATGATTTCTGAAATATTTTTAATATGCTCAGCGGAATTCATAGCTTTCCCTTTATTATCTAATTTCATTACGAGGATGAGTTTATGATCTAGTACGGCATTTATACTGATACGCAAAGTATGCTGAAATGAGGCTAAAAACATATCATCCGTTTGGCCGAGCGGTAATCCGCCATTTACCGTCCGGCCAGAATAAATAAGGGAGTAAAGCCGCATTATTTAAATACGCCTTTGTTTTAATCGTATGAGGTGTTAACGGTAGATCAATCTCCGAAATTACCGGAAAATGCGCCTGCCAATATGGTGTGCAGCATCGATACACGCCTCGGGCGTTACCCGTTCTGGCATCAACAGCATTTCAGACGTCAGAACTGAAGCACCGCAGTAGTCAAAAATCCCGTCTGCGATCTGTGCATGAAAGGCATCGGCGTAGCCACGTTTTTCAAACGTCCTCTGGTTGACCGCCCCCAGCGCCACAAGATGCACCGGCAAATGCCCCAATTTCTTTACCACCTGCCCATCGGCCGTTTCTTCATAAGCCCAACCGTTTGAAAAAACGCGGTCGATCCACCCTTTCAATAATCCCGGTATGGACCACCAGTAAATCGGCCCCCCGCGCTTGAGCAAATCAGGCAGGAGTACGATGCCACTTTCACGCAAAAATGCCGCGATCTCTTTGCGCCATTCTGTGCGGGTAAGCCACTTCGTGACCCGGCATTACGCGCGATGCTCGGCTCCGCCGAAGGATTATCCTATGCCGCGGTGAAAGGGATTATTACGGAACAGCAGGCTAAAGATGAACTGTTTCAGGTGATTGTCACGATGGTGCAAAGGTGTAGTGCGAGCAAAACTCATACTATTTCCATGTAAAACAGTCACATGAAAAATAGCTGCAACCTTCTCATTCTGGTGAGTGAGCCCTACATCAAAACGCCGACTCATCCTTGAGTCAGACTGTCTCAGGGCTGGCGTTTGCGCTGTCCAATACCGTGCCAATACGCAGGCCAGTGGCTTTCCTCAGCATAGTTATTGATCACGGCGGCGATCGCCACCAGCATAATGCTCCCCAATAGAACGGGTGTGACTAAGAACTCAACCCCCACGGCACTTTTCCCAGCCAGAATGATCACCAACGGGTTGGCACCTGCCGGTGGGTGAACCGCACGAAAATATTGCATCAGCATTGTCGCCACGCCCACAGCCAATGACAACACAACGATTGTGTCGCCGAATCCATATAAAGCAATCAGTCCTACGGCTGACGTAATGAAATGCCCCCCAATAACGTTCCTCGGCTGTGCGAATGGAGACGCTGACGCAGCAAATAAAATGACGCAAGTTGCCCCGAAAGGCGCCATCAACCAAGGTACACCGCTGGACTGCCCCAAATAACTTAGGATTAGAATCCCGATGCTCCCACCAACTAACCCTTTCATTAACTGGATAAATGTTGGCTTTGGTGGCAACGCGCCACCTCCTCTGAGTCTCTTCATCGCCCATCTCCGATAAAAAACATGCGTGTTATGAAATTGCTGTGCTACATTAAGTGTACAGATCTGTACACACACAACAAAGAGTACAGATCTGTACATACAAAAACAACCTATCATTGGTGAAGAAAAACGATGAAAGAGAGCATGGGCAAAAGAGAGCACATTTTAGATATCGCCGAAGCGCTGTTTAATGAATTTGGCTATACCGCCGTTGGTGTTGATTTAATTAGAGATAAGGCGGGGGTCTCCAAAACATCCATGTATCGCCATTTCGGCTCAAAGAATAAGTTGATTGAAGCCGTGCTGGCTCGCCGACATACACGCTTTGAGGATGGGTTAACCAGCGTGGTATCGGGCGTTAACGACGCAGAAAGTCGTCTGGATGCTGTGATGGACTGGCATTTCTCCTGGTTCCGAACCATGAACTTTAAGGGATGTATGTTCATGCATGCGCTGGCTGAGTTTAAAGGGCAAGACGACGCGATTGCGGATCTGGCTCTCCGCCATAAAACCTGGATCAAGTCATTCTTACTATCGCTATTCACTGCCGAAGAGCCAGAAAAAGAAGACAAAATCGAAGCGATCATGACTTTTATTGAAGGGATGATCGTGAGAGCCGAATTTGTTGGCCTGACCAGCGGCGAGGATGTTTATCGCCAGCACGCCAGACGGTTAGCCTTCCCTCGTCCTTCTTAGCCATAACCCGGTGCCTGTTACACACCGATGAAGCAAACCGACGAACAAAGTAGTCGTCATTAACTTTATCCCTCATTGAGGAAGTAACCATGAACTCACCACTCACACACGGCGTTCACCATATAGGTCTGACGGTATCAGCATTGGAAGAAAGCGCACGCTTTTTTACCACGCTTCTGGGATGGAAAGAGGTAAAACGAAAAGAGGATTATCCCGCTATTTTTGGCAGCGATGGTACGGTAATGCTCACACTTTAGCAGACGCAAACCACCGAGCCGGCTCAGTTCGATCGAAAACGTCATGTCGGCTTGCATCATCTTGCCATAAGGTTGATAGCAAAGCGGCGCTGCTTGAGATCGCTGAGAAATTATCAGCGCATAACATCAACATTGAATTTGCGCCCGCTTTAGTGAGCGGTAGCCCGGCAATGCATATGATGTGCTATGAGCCAAGCGGGATCCGCATCGAGTTTTACTGGTCGGGTCAGTAAGTAAGGCTTAAGAAAATTTGACTCATGACCCGCATCAATAAAGGCAAGATATTCCTGCCATTTAACATGATATAAAATTGACCAGAATCAATAAAAAACCATTAAATACATTACTTTACCTTTCTATACCCCCCCCTTTGACCTTCCCGTAGGGGGAAGGTGTAGCGTCATAACCTGTGATTCCAGATGATGACGCTATTGAGAGGAGATGATGATGAAGATAAAGATGATGGCAGCGCTACTCGCTCTGACATTGAGCGGTCAGGGTGTCGCCGCGGCGACTGACGCCAACGCGTTCCTGGCCAAACAGGGACTGGCGGGGAAAACTGTCGAGCAGATTGTCGATACGATCGATCAATCGCCCCTTATATTCAGCAGACCCATCCCTGCTTTAACCACAGTTTATCCGGGTGTCAGGGTGAACTCGCCAATACGGCGTTTGAGGTAAAAATCACGGATAAAGCAGGTAACGTTATCGTGCAGAAAACCCTGAGCAGCCATCAGAATGGTTTTGTCGGCGTATGGTTACCACGCAATATTGAAGGAACCATCAATGTCACCTATCAGGGGCGCGTAGCCAGTTCACCGTTTGCGACCTATGACGACAGCCAGACCTGCATGACGACACTGCCATTGAAAGAGGCATAGCAGAAAGCAGTCGAAGGCAACGATGCCACCCGATGCTGATGAAGCCGAGCCATGCAGAATGAAAACTGTCGAGAACCCTATCTGGCTTGGTTTTCGATAGCCTTTTACTGTGCGGCTCAAGCCATTTCTACAGGCATTAATCGCGGATATTACACGCCATCTTCGATTGTACGGTGCTAATCAGATAGGCATGCTTCGTCAGCATTTCAAACTGGATAACATCATTTTCCGCCAATATGGGAATCGCATCATTGGGGGCTTTGTCATTGATGTTCTTGTTTATCAGGATATTGTGCACCATTAATCGGTTCCCTTCCCAAACGGAGTCAAAACTGAATGTACGCCGAATCGTCAGCGGCACGCCATCCTTTCCGAGGTAAAAACCGTTGACTAAAACCAGTGCTCTATTTTTATTATTTAGATAAAAATAGACGTCATATTCCGTTCTGATACGTTGCTCTTCTGAATAAAAAGTGATCTCACCCTGGCATATCAGCGGCTTTCTGTATAAGTTGCTTTTTAAATAAAAAATAATCCCCAGGGAAAATGAAATAAAAAGCACCACCGTGGTGCAAAAAATTTTCTTTCTGACTTTAATTATTAACATAAGTTACACATCCCTTCCCATCTTTCCTGCAGGAAATAACGATTTCACTTTTCTTATCCAGCATTTCAGATATAACGATTTTTTTAGACAGGAAGAACAATGTGTTATCTGAACAGAGATTCTCATAGTCGATGGGGAGAGGATAACCAACGCTGTCATATAAATAAAACAAATCACATTTCCCGCTCATCTTCACGTCGACAAGAGGCCGATAGGGAAAACGATTGATGTTCTCCAACGCGAGTAGAAAAACCCCGACTATCGTGACCCAAATGAGAAGGAACATGATGTATTGCTGCTTTTTTACGGGTTCAGGAATGGCGTGATGCTCTATAGAAAATGACTTTTCCCCTTCATCGACATCTTCTTCAATTTTATCTTCAACCTCCTGATTTAACCTTTCTTTCCCTTTTTCCTCCTCACCCACGACTGGATAATGAGTCACGCTTTTAACGTTAAAAATAATCCCCAATTTAGGAATAGTCACAATCGCATCTGAAAGGTCAAATTCTCGCAATACTTTCCTTAGAAGAGAAAGATAGTTGTTGAGATTATTAAGAGAAGGACAAAGTGCGTGCTTTTCTAATGCTTCCTTTAACAAGAAATCTCGGCTTAACGTGACTCCCTGATTCTCAATGAGCAAGCAGAACAAGCGAGAAACAGGGAAACTCAAAGAGGTTGCTTCGTTTTCACGTTCTATCCATGCTAGCGTTCCATCTCCTTCATTAAAAATGATTAAATCATTAATCAAATAAACCATACGACCTTTTTCCATCACGATTAAGAGACGTTATCGTTTTTTATAAGTAGCTTGGTAGATACGTTATTTTTTAATGAAAATACCTACAGAATAGTCTGAAAATAGCACTCTACCCAAACAACCGATACGTTATCTATAAAAGTAAAATCAATTATATAGCGCAAAATGTCGCTATATCAATCAAGCATATAAAACTTACCAATTTATTGTCAAAGGTTATTTAACATTCGTTTAAGAACAATATAAATAAAAAGACATTTCATTATTTTTATAAAAAGGCAGAGAGCTTACACCATAGCCATACAAAGCAAGGGAATACTAAATAACGCGTTGAATTAACATGATTTATGTCTGAATTTATATTTTTACCCCTTAATATCTCCTGAAAGAAGAAAAACACTAAACAGAACAAAAATCTAAATAAATGTAAATTCAAAACACTTAAACTAAATAAAAATATTTAAATCAATATATTTGACTGATATATCCCGCCCCCCTACTATTCACCTCGTTCCAGATCAATCTGGGTTGGCGGCTGATGAATATATTGCCATACGAAAGGTAACCAACCATCAGCCAACCAATAGAGTCATTCAAAAAGAGCAGCAACGATCCGTTATGCATGAATACGGAAAAGCACTCGTGCATAGCGTTCATCTTTTAAATAGAGTAACCAACAGAGAGAGCACAATATGAAATTATCAAAGATCGCCCTGACGTCCCTCATCCCCGTGGTATTTTCTTTCAGTGCCTATGCCGCAGATTCACATAATGGTTCTGTGACATTCAAAGGAAAAATTATTGATACCCCCTGCTCCGTCTCTCAGGAAGATCTGCACCAAACGATCGAGTTTGGTGAAATCAGCAAAACCGTGCTGGAAAACGGCGGCACGTCAGAAATTAAGCCGTTCGATATCACATTAAGAGATTGCAGTCTGGATACCGCGACCAGCGCAAAAATTGTTTTCTCCGGCGGCGTGGCATCCGGCACCAATAATGAACTGCTTGCATTAAACGGCAATGCTGGGGGGGTAGGTATTGCAGTCGAACGCATCGGTGAAAAGATTAAATTCGATGGAACCACGCCAGCCGTTCCCGCCACACCACTGGCAAATGGAGACAACATTTTCTCCTTCACGTCTTATGTAACCAAGCTTCCTACTCCACAGGAAGGAGAAGCACCTGCCGTGACTACAGGTTCTTTCGCCAGCACCGCTAACTTTGTCGTGTCCTATCAATAAATATTGATCGGCTAGCCACAGTGTATGGGAAAAAATGGGGAGACATCCTCCCCTTGCACCTTATTCATTCATGTCGGCTGACATGAATGAATAACCACAACGCGGCATCTACTCAAACACATATTCCTATGGCAATGAAGAATATAACGCTCAAAGAAAACGTAAAATCGGCGCTATTTCGCTATAGCGTTTTTATTTTTTCTTTGAGTACAACATCGATCAGCGCAACGGAATTTAACGTTGATGTACTGGATGTCGATGAGCGTAGTGACATTGATCTTAGCCATTTTTCCGATCCCGAATACGTCACCCCCGGAGCTTATCTTTTATCAATCAAAGTGAACTCGCGTGAAATACAACAGCAAATCATTCACTATCTGCCGGAAGGCAATACTCAATCCCGCCCAACGGCCTGCCTCCCCCCCGAACTCGTCGATAAGCTGGCGCTGAAGAAAGAAGCCCGCGACAAAATCGAATTCTGGCATAACGAAAGCTGTGTCGATCTGACCCCGATTGCCGGTGTGAAGGTCTCTAACCAGATCGGTATGGGAACGCTGAATATTACGATCCCACAGGCGTGGTTAGCCTATAGCGATCAAAACTGGATTCCGCCCGAGCAATGGGATCACGGCATCGGCGGCGCGCTATTGGATTACAATCTGGTCGGAAACGTCCGTCGAGATACCCATGGAAGAGGCACAACACACTATCTCAGCAGCTACGGCACCACGGGGGTCAATCTGGGAGCCTGGCGTTACCGTGCCGATTATCGTTATTTTCTGCAAAAATCGCGCAACGCGAACCGCGATAGCTTTTCGTGGGATCAGTTTTACGCCTATCGTCCGCTGCCAACGCTTTCGGCCGATCTCAAGCTGGGTGAAATGTATTTCAGCAGCAACCTGTTCGATAGCTACCGTTTTACCGGCGCGTCATTAGCCAACAACGAGAACATGCTGCCTCCTTCACTACGCGGTTATGCGCCAGAAATTCGCGGCGTCGCCAAATCGAACGCGACGGTGACAGTCACGCAAAATGGCAGGCTGATCTATGAAACCACCGTGCCTGCCGGCCCCTTTGCGATTCAGGATATGAAGAACGGCGTCAGCGGCACGCTGGATGTTCGCGTGACGGAGGAAGACGGCACGGTGACAACATTCCAGACCGAGTCGGCTAATCTGCCTTACCTGACACGGCCAGGACATGTTCAGTACAAACTCGCCGCTGGTAAACCCTCGACAACCAACCATCGCCTGCAAGGCCCTGCATTTTCTGCCGCCGAAGCCTCATGGGGGCTATCTAACGCCTGGTCGGTGTACGGCGGCAGTATTTTGTCTGATGGCTACCAGTCCTGGTCAGCAGGCATCGGGAAAAACCTCTACCTGCTGGGCGCGCTGTCCGCTGACGTCACGCAGTCACGCGCGACGCTTCCAGACACGTCCTCGTCGCAAATCGGGCATGCTTTCTCACTCAACTGGTCTAAGTATTTCAATTCGATCGATAGCCAGCTCAGCTTCGCGGGCTACCGCTTTTCAGAAAAGACCTACATGAGCATGGCACAGTATCTTCATGCGCTGAATCTGGATAACCGCTATCGCAATGAAAAAGAGCGCTACACCATTACGCTCTCAAAAAACTTCGCGACGCAGGAATCATCTTCACTACTGAGTGGACTCTCAACCTACATCACCTATACACGCCAGACCTACTGGAATGAAGCCGAGCAGGATCGCTACGGGATTTCGCTGAACAAGTACTTTGATATCGGCGCATTTAAAGGGATTGCCGCCAATGTCTCGGCCTATCGCACCGAATTCAACCGCCGTACCGATGACAGCCTGTTCCTGAGCTTTTCCATTCCACTCGGGGATAAGGAGCGCTTGAGCTACAGCATGGGGCGCTATAACAACAGCAGCAATCAGGCACTCACCTATTCCAATAACACTGACCCGCGCCGAACCTGGAACCTGAGCACGCGGTACGACAGCAAAGAGCATACCTACCTGAGCGGTAACTATACCCATCTGGCACCGATGACGGATGCCACCGTGGGCGTCTCCTGGCAGCAGGCTCGTTATACCTACCTGAACGGTTCACTGCGTGGCGGTATTACCGCCACTCGCCACGGCGTGGCGGCACACCCGAAAGGCAATCAGGGTGGCACCCGCATCATGGTCGATACCGAGCAGCCGGGCGTGCCGTTCACTGGCAGCCAGGTTGAAACTAACCGCTACGGTCTGGCCGTTATTGCCGGTACCAGCAGCTACTACGACGTATCAACCCGGATTGATGTACAGAAATTACCGCAGAACATCGAGGCCATGACGACGGTGGTGCAAGGCACGCTGACCGAAGGGGCAATTGGTTACCGCAAATTCGACGTCGTTAGCGGGGAAAAAATCATGGCGCACATTGCGCTGGTCAACGGCGCATATCCCCCGTTTGCCGCGCAGATCAAAAACAAGAAAGGCCGTGATATCGCCATGGTCACTAACGGCGGACAAGCCTATATCACGGGCGTCTCGCCTGGTGAAACGCTGTCCGTCATCTGGGAGGGAAGAACGCAGTGTTCCATCACCCTGCCCGCGACCTTACATCACCTTGATGCGCTGCTGCTTCCCTGTAAATAAGCGGCGCGAAGAAATAGACAAGTCTGGAGAGTACGTTATGAAACACCCATTTTATCAGCAAGTTGCAGGATTCCTCATCGGCGGCCTGTTTTTGCTGCCTTCGGCGTATAGCGCGCTGAGCCTCGATCGCACGCGCGTTATTTTTAACGATGATGAACAATCCGCGACGGTCATGTTGATGAACCAAAACGCGGAGAATCCGTTTCTGGCACAGTCCTGGCTGACAGACGATAAGCACAATAAAGTGAATACACCGCTGATGGTGCTGCCACCGTTACAGCGCATCGAAGCGAAAGGATATAGCCTGATCCGTCTGGTCAAGACCGAGCAAATCAGCCAATTGCCAGCCGACCGCGAATCGCTGTTTTACCTCAACGTCCGGGAAATTCCCCCCAAAGCGGAAAAACCCAACGTATTACAGATCGCCATTCAGTCTGAAATTAAGGTGTTCTTCCGTCCCCGCGGCGTAAAACCCGCTAAGGATGAAATCTGGCAGGAAAAACTGACGATCCGAAAAATGGGAAACACCTTTCAGGTAGAAAACCCAACGCCGTACTACATCACGGTAAGCGCCATCCTAAAACAACCTAAAGCGGCGCGCACCAATCCTGCCAACCTACTGAAAGGGAACGCCTTTATGATCGCGCCACGCTCAACCCTGCCAGTTGAGGTGAATGACGGGGCAATCGATCGCTTCTATCTGTACTACGTCAACGACTACGGCGGCCATCTGGAACTGCCTTTCATCTGCGTACAAAACCAGTGCCAGCCCACGCCCCATAAATAAACAATAGGGAACCGCCATGTCTTGGTTAGCTATTCATCAACATCGCCATGTCGCTCTCTGTGCGTCGCTCTTTTTCGGCTTAACGGCGTTTAACGCCAGTGCACTGGAATGTCGGCTCGGCACCGTGACTGGCCCGGTAAACGATTATGAGGATATCGGTACGCTCAAAATACCCGCGACATTGCCTATTGGCAGCCGCCTCTGGACATCAAAACCCTATACCCGCAGCCTGGCCTGCTGGGCATATAAATCCGTACGCCCACAGGGTGAGATGTCCTACTTCTATCCCAATCCCGAAGGTAAGGTCATCAGTCAGGGGGTTGGCATTGGCATCATCTATAACGGTCAGGATCTCGGTGTCATTACCAATGGCGGCACCACCGCCTCCCGTGTATCCACCGGACAGTGGATCGCACCGGGCCCCAGCGGTTCGAGACCGCCTGCCAACCCAACCATGCTGAATGTCACAGTGCAGCTTTATCTCGAAAAAAACCGGGGAATATCACCGATACCACCGCAGGCGTGGATGCGCTGCGCGTCTTCCAGATCGACGGCGAAGGTGGCATCAATAACAAGCCCGACAGCAACTATGGCTTAAGCCTGTCAGGACTACACGGCATCGACATTATGCAGTGCGCCGCAAAGATTAACGTCTCGCCCGACAGCTATGTTGATTTTGGTACGGTCAGAGCATGGGCTGGTACAGAAGCGAATGCACTGGCGCAAACAGACTTCCACATCAACGTATCAACCGACGGCGGAGAAGACTGCGGCAAGGGGTTCGATCTGGACATCAACTTTGATGCCTCGTCGCGGGGAAATTCACTCGTCGGGATAGACGGCATGAATATGGGAAATGGCGCCACGCTGAAAATCGAAGATACCCGCAGTGGCAATAACATAGTGTTTAACCAGTTCATCGGTCTGGTTGACGGCCTGACAGCATCGAGCGGCGTGATCGAACGGCGCTATACGGCCCGGCTCTACGCCTCCGGCCCCGCGGTGATAGGCGATACCGAGAAAAACATTATTCTGCGGTTTAATTATCATTAACCCATGGGATCGCAACGATGATAAACAATAACAATACAGCAATAAAAACCCGGCCATACCGCGCGCTGCTCGCGTTTACACTCGGCATCCTGACGCTTCCTTCGGGAGAGTCCATCGCTCAGCAGGTATCATCAATGGACGACCATGAAGTAACGTTTCACGTTCTCGTCGTCAACGCCGCCTGTAATGTCAGCGCGGATAGCAAAGCGATTGTGGTGGATATGAGCGAAGTTTCTTCACGCTATTTAAAGGCTAATCGCTACGGAGAATGGCACGACTTCGCGATTAACCTCACAGACTGCAATCTGGATACCTACCAAAACGTCACCATCCGCTTTTCAGGAAAAGAGGAGCCACTCTTGCCTAATCGACTGGCGCTGGATTCCTCATCCGGTGCCAAAGGCATCGCGGTTGGTATTTATCATGCGGACAAACTGGTCGGCATCAACAGCAGTACGGACAACATTGTGCTGCAAAGCGGGGACAACACCATTCCCTTTTCGGCCCGCATCGAAAAAATACGCGACGATCTGATTCAGTCCGGTGATTTCATGGCAACGGCGAACTTCACCTTAAGCTATTTATAGTGAATTGAGGGTAAAGCCAACGCCGTCATGTTATTTACCCAACACTGGCGGCACACGCATTATTCACTCACTGCCCATCGAAACGGCAATGGCTTCTAACAGCGTGGATTTTCCTGAGCCATTCTCGCCGATAAAAAAGGTGGCTTTCGGGTGTAACTCCAGCTTACCCAGCGAGCGAATCGACGGAATAGAAAACGGATAAACCTCGAATGAGTCCACCTTTTCATGTGCCAGCGCGATTCGGCTGATGTACTGCGTTGAGATCATTCTCAGTCTTCCTGACGGGTAATGAGTGAAAATATCCTAGCATAGCGGTAAAAGAAAAAGCGCCCATATCGCTGAGATACGGGCGCCATGCAGGTTCCCAACGACAGCTCATCGCATCGCAGGGAAAGTCACTCGCATCAACGCAAGCTAGAACGCATAGTTAACGGTCATCGAGACGCTACGCGGCGTACCATACACGGCATAAGGTGCAAGGTAGTCGTAGTACTCTTTATCAAACAGGTTGTTGATATTCGCCTGCACCGCCAGTTGCTTGGTCACCTGATAGCGACCAAACAGATTAACCAGCGCGTAGCTGCCCTGCTCGGCACGCAGCGTGGTGTTTTGCGGGCCAGAACCTTCCTGCCAGATGCCATTTTGCCAGTTCACACCGCCGCCCACGGTTAACTCCGGCAGCGTTGGCAATTGGTAGCGGGTAAACAGTTTGAACGATGTGCGCGGCTGTTCTGGATTGACCGACTTACCGTCCTGATCGTCAACAACATAGCGCGAACCGCCAAACGTCATTTGCAGGTTGTCTGTTACCGCACCGTTCACTTCAAACTCGATACCTTTACTGACGACACCGTCAACAGCGTAATAAATTGTCTCGTTCGACCCAGCAAAGCGAGCACTATTCGTCTGCGCTACGTGATCCTGTTCGATACGGAAAACCGAAACTGATGCGGTCAGACGACTGTTATACCAATCCCCTTTCAGACCCGTTTCGTAGTTTCTGCCTGTCGTCGGCTGTAGATAGGTTTTGTTGATGTCGCGTTTGTTATTCGGCTGAAAGATATCGGTATAGCTGGCATACGTCGACCAGGTATCGTTGATGTCATACACCAGCCCCGCATACGGCGTAATGCGGTTTCTGCTATCGCTATCCGAGGATCCTGCCACACTCCAGTCGGTGTAACGTGCACCGACGATCAAATGCAATGGATCAGCCAGCGAGAAGCGTGCCGAAGTATAAGCTGATTTCTGGCGTGTCGTAGCATTTTCGTAAGGCTGCCAGGAACTCCATGTAGGATCGGCAAGATTGCCATTCCAGTTGAAATAATTACCGATATCCTCTGGAGTGATTGCGCTTGTAGGATAAGAGTTATCATAGCTATTGCTCTGTTTACTATAACTCGCCCCCAAAACCAGCTCATGCTGACGACCGAGCAGCTCAAAGGGACCAGTCACGTAGGTATCGACAGAATCGATTTTACGCTTCCCTCTATTCCATCCACCATAAGCACCAGCGTTATAAGCAGGATAGTAAGGGTCAACAAGCAGCCCTGTGTTTTTGTCTGGGAAACCGTTGGCATACATCTGTTTCGAATCAAAGTTCGTCTCGTCATGCGTACCGTTCATACGCACCTGCCAGCCGTTATCAAAACGCTGGGTCAAACCGGCAAACACTTTTTTCGACGTTGAGTCGGTATAACTCCAGTTTGGCGCGGAGTTAAGGCTGCGATCAAAACGAACACGGCTGCCATCACTGTACCACGTCGGCAAGCCTCCCCACGTTGAGCTAGTATTGTGATTGTCCTGATAATCATAACCAAAGGATAACGTGGTGGAATCTGTCACATCGGCATCAATCACGCCGTAGACGAATTTCTTGCGGCTATGGTAACGATCGAGCCAGGTATCATTATCCTGATAGCCCGTAATTACACGGCCACGCACGTTGCCGGATTCTGTCAGCGGCGCAGACAAATCGGCCACCATCCGCTGTTTATCCCACGAGCCGTAGCTGCCGGATACCGAGCCTTTGAATTCACGGCTGTTCGCATGCTTGCGCACCATGTTTACCGCAGCAGAAGGGTTACCCGTTCCGGTCATTAACCCGGTCGCCCCACGCACCACTTCGATACGATCGTAGATCGCCGTGTCCGAAGCTGAATCACCAAAGTTCCAGATATCGTCAACCACCGTTGGAATACCATCAAACAGGTAGTTATTGATAAGGAAACCGCGAGCGAAATACGTCATGCGTTCGGAGTCGATAATTTTAGAGGACACACCGGTCGTGTTCGCCATGACCTCGCCAATCGTCTGCAACCCTTGATCCTCGATACGCTGCTGGCTGATAACACTCACCGACTGCGGGATATCACGCGGCGTCAGCGTCATCTTCGTTCCGGCATTAGTCACTTTCACGCTGTAATCCTGCGGGTCGCTGGCCTCTGCGTTAGCATTGGCGTTAGCGCTGACGACAAGCGTATCACCTGAGGCTGGGGTTTCTTCGGCAATAGCCTGAGCAGGCAGGAAAGAAGCTGAAATCAACAGGGCGAGAAGAGAGACTCCGAATGGTTTTGCTCCGACCAGCGAAGAATCACAAACGCGCGTTTTTTCGGCGCGAGTAACTCCAAAAGACATGGCATATCCTCGGTTAACTGATGGTGGTATTGGCGAGATGCTGAGGCGTTTTTTGTCAACATTTGCACAGAAAAGTAAATGATAACTATACGCATTATTATTGTTATTTCAAAGAAAGGATGAATTCACTTAGAATACAATTAGATAGAAAAGAGCAAATCACCATACCGTTAACAAGGTATGTTGCAAAAAGAACATTCGAGGCATTTACAACAGACTTGCCCTGCTTGTCTTCCAATAGGTCAATCGGTGCTTCAAAGACCTTGGCACTGATCATGTACCATGCAACCGGCAGACCGATTGTTAGAAAGCACGGCAACAGGTTGTGCCCTTTTGCAACATACGTTGGCAGAGGAGATAAACAAGAGAGGAATGCCAGCGAAACCACGATGGCATTTCGCTGACATAAACCGGGCGATACCCTGCATCCTGAGAGGACACAAAGCAATTAACGACATAAAATACTGAAGAGCTTCAGTAAGTAACGTGAAAATAATGTATTGTTATTGTTTGATGTAAGACCAAATGCCCATCCCTCACAGGATTCGGCATTATTTCCCTGGTGCGGCGAATATTTCGCTTAATTTTGTGACGCCATAGACATATAATTGACACATAACGTCGTGGCGGTTAATCATAGCATAAAAGAATAAATCCATAAAAGGTAAAAAACACCCTTGCTTGATAAAAAAATCATGAAATCAAATCATTCGTTAATCAATAAATTAGCGAGATAACAATGATCAGAATAGTATTAACCAAAACTTAATATTTATTGAATTAATGCCACCTCTCAAGGAGGGCAGAATGCCACTATCAGCGGAACACATGACTGACTATATTAATAGCCTGATTACTATGATGGAGTACTTAAGCGAACCATGGGGTATTAAAGATTTATCATCGCGGCATCTTTACATGAACAAAGCTGCCTATCTTTATACGGGAACATCGGAAAAATTTGATATTGAAGGTCGTTTTGATGATGAATTTCCAGCCAGTTGGGCGGAACTCTCCGATGGTTTAAAAGAACACGATAGGCTGACTGAAAATAGTGAGAAACGTGTTACGGTGATCGAAACACATTACTGGTATGGCAAAAAAACACTCACGCCTTGCATTAGCGAAAAGACGCCTATTTTTGATAGAAACAAAGCCTGCATTGGAACGATGTGGAGCGCCAGGCAGTTAGACTCACTGTCTCCGCTAGTCTATATTAATCAACAAAAACCGAGCTTATTACAAACCGAATTCGCCACCGATATTTTTACTCAGGCAGAGCTCGACATTATATTTCTGCTATTGCAGCGCTTTTCAAATAAAGAAATTGCCAGAAAAATGAATGTCTCACCAAAAACAATAGAGAACAGAGTCTACAACATGTACCAAAAAACCGACACGCACTCTCTACAGCAATTTGAAGCATTTTGTCGGGATCTTGGCATCGACGGTTATATTCCGCGTTCGCTCATCGAGAAAGGCATTCAATTTATATAAGAGAACATATCCCTATGGAAAAAATAGATGATTACCCCGTCAGTCGCGTTCCGCTGAGTGTCCGGCTGCCTTTTTTAAATGTGGCATTAGTCCATATCGGCATGTTAACCGCATTAGATCAGTTTATGTTAGGTGCGGTGCTTGGCCATTCCATGACGCTGAGTCAGGCATTTCTCGCCATCTTTATTGGCAGCGTCATTTTTGGCGTAGTAACCGTGGGGCTGGGCTACGCCGGGATGAAAGAAGGGATGTCGGGCAGCCTGCTCGCACGCTGGTGCGGCTTTGGCCGTATTGGTTCCGTCCTGATTGGGCTGGTCATCGCCGTGAGTCTCATCGGCTGGTTCGGCGTTCAGAATGCCGTATTCGCCAAAGCGCTCAACTTCGCGATGGCGGATAAGCTCGGTTTTGGCTGGTCTGCCGCCCTGTCCGGTATTGCACTGACGCTACTCGTTGCCTTCGGTTTTAGAGCATTACGCTTCACCGCCAAAATTGCCGTACCAATGTTTGTCATCGTCGTCGGCTATATCTCGATCATGACGCTCTCCGGCCACAATATTGCCGAACTGATCGCGTCCGCCCCTAATGGCGCGGCAATTTCTATTAGCGCCGGCGCAACAATGGTTGTCGGCGGTTGCATCGTCGCCAGCTTAATTACTCCAGATATGACGCGCTATTCTCAAACAGGAAAACATGTTTTCTGGATGACGATGCTGTCGATTATCGTCGGGGAATTTATTGTAAATGGCCTCGCCATCATTATTGCCCGCGCACTCAATACCGCAGATGTTGTGACGATCATGTCTCAGGCAGCTGGCGGCATCGGGCTGGTTGCCGTTATATTTTCGACACTGAGAGTAAACGATATCAACCTTTATTCCTCCTCTTTGGGAATCGCCAATGCCATAGAGGGCGTTACGGGGAGAAAATTACGCTATGTCTCGATCACCCTGGTGATTGGTGTCATCGGCACAGCGCTTTCCGTCGCCGGTATTCTGGATCGTTTCATTGATTTCCTGACGCTATTAGGCGTGCTATTCCAATTATCGGTGTGATGCTGATTGATTATTATATTTTACGCACTCACAGAGCGCTGCTCGACGCCAGCCGTGCCGAAGGCCAATTACCGGATAGCGCACAAACACCGCTAATTGGCTGGGCCGCTATTATTGCCAGCATTGTCGGCGCCATCGTTGGATTAGCCTTTGAATGGGGCGTGCCGGCGTTTAATTCGTTACTGGCAGCCAGTATCCTTTATTGGATAATAAAGCATTACACCAACAATTATGTGTATTTTAGGAAACTCAAACATAACCAAAATTTAAAATGAAATAGGTAACAGGAAAAAATTAATCTATAATCCAACCGACCTCTTCCTACAGAGGTCGATATATTTTTACTTAAGAGAAACAGGCCATGATGGCCTTGGGATGGGTCTTATTTATCAACGGAGAATTTCCACTTGAAATAATAAGGCTGATTAGCAATATTCCTGCTAGGAAAAGGATTTATGTCAAAAAATTAAAAACACTTCTCACGCCGTTAAACTGTCTACTCGTTTTAAGCGGTGCCTTAATGGTCAATACGGCAAACGCTGCTGAGGCTTGTGTCACAGGTAACTGGCAGGTGGATAATTCCATCACCGATATGCCTTCCGTGAAATACCAGACCGAGCATTTTGCCTTCCGCTGGAATAATAACGACGTTAACCGTAATGATGCGGTTGCCGCAGGGCAGAAACTGGAACAAATTTGGGATAAGTTTATTAAACAAATTCAGTTCCCCGAGCCTTATTGCAAGCAGACCGTGAAATATAAAGCCAATATTCACATCGATCCCACTTTTGGGCTGAGTGGGGGTATTGCGGGCGGTGGCAGCATGGGGGTATGGATCGGTCCAGCGTCACTCAAGGATAACTGGGGGTTGGCGCATGAATTTACTCATGCACTACAGGCGCAAATCGGCAGCTTCCGAACCGCAGGAGGAGAAGACTACGTTGGCTGGATTTGGGAATCCCACGCGAACTGGATGACGCACCAGATGGATGAATTCCGCGGTACGTCAGCACACTGTTCGGAAATGCAGGTCAACTACCCGCATATTTATCTGGGTTCGACGCGTAACCGTTACTGCAACTGGTCGTTTATGGAGTACCTAAAGAACCGCTTTGGCTATAGCGCTATCAACGATATGTGGTCAAAAGCACCGAAAGGAGGCGAAAGCGGCCAGTCTACTGCCGATCCGCTGTCCGTTCTGCGTACCAACATGGGCTGGAGCCAGTCTGAATTCAACGATGTCTTCGGCGACTGGGCGATGCACAACGTCAACTGGGATTACATCGATCCAGACGGTTTTGACCGTGGTCGTTTTTATCGCACAACCTACGGTGGCTATGGTGCGCTACAACCCAGTCAGGATAACGCTGACCGTCTGCTGAGAACCACGACGCTTGAGCCGGTTGTCGGTGCCAGCGCCAACCTCCGCCGTTTCTCCGTCCCGTTCGATCAAGCTCCACAGCAGTTGGGCTACAACATCGTCCGGCTGATCCCAGAAAATGGCGCGACGCAAATCACCGTCAAATTCCGTGGCATGGTGCAGAGCAAATCTGCCATTACCCGCTTCCCTGGGTTGAAGAACGATCCGGCAACGATGCCACAGCCTAATTCCGACTGGCGCTGGGGGATTGTCGCTATCGGAGCGGATGGCGTTTCTCGCTACAGCGAGCTACAACGCGGCGCCTCTGCCACGGTGAAAAACTTCACGATCCGTCAGGACGATCGCGGCATTTACATGGTGGTCATGGGCACACCATCGCAAATGCAGAAGATCAAATGGGATCAGGCTTACTACTCCCTTTACCGCTACCCGTGGATGGCTGATTTCACTGGTGTCTGGCCGGAAGGCAGCCAGCCTGGTGCGCCAAATCCAACCGCTAACGGCTCTCGCCATCCAAACGGCGGCGGCTGGGTCTCCAACGCAGCCAATGTTGCCCCTACCGCATACGTCGGGCCTTATGCTCGCGTCATCGGCGGTACGGTAAGGGATAACGCCAGAATTGAAGATCGTGCAACGATTCTGAACGGAACAGTAGAAGGGCGTGCTGTCGTTAGCGGCCTGACGGTGCTGCAAGGCAATACCGTCGTACGCGATAACGCGCGGCTGCATACGGTCTTCATGGGGCCGGGCGCGTTTGAACGCGGCATTGTGCTGTCAGGCAATGCGCAGATGCGTGGAGATGCGGAAATTCGCGGTACTTCTGCGTCGCAAGGCGTGTTCTATGGCTTTATTGATGAAAATGAAGTCAAAAGCAGCGCAGCCGGTGCTTACCTGACCGAAGCCGTGCCAGAAGTGACGGCCGTTCCGGTCTACAGCACGAAGTAAGATCACCACAAAAAGGGGAACCGACTCAGAACCACGTTGTGTTGGTTCTCGGCTCCCCATAAATACACAGGCCGCCATGATGGCGGCCTGCTTGCATAGCACAGATTCTTAGAATAGTGCGCCGGGCGGTACGTCTTTATAAGTATTCAGGTAAGCCGCCAGCATTTTTTTAAAGAAGTTACGCACTTTTTTCACCTTATTGACTTAGCTCGTTATTCTGATTACGCGATGGAATTACTCTTGCCTTACGTGGCAGTGGGCTGCCTTATGGTGGTGAATTGTACAACCCCTATGGTTCAAAAGCCAATTTTTTGTGATATACATCACATAATAAAATTCACCGACACTTTCCCCTATTCCCGCCTGCTTCCCACGCTGATTTTCTTTTGTTGCGAATCATTACCCTCAGTGACCACTACGCCGCTGGCTATGCTATGCTCATGATGAAAGACGAAATTTTAGTCACTGTCCGTTATTAATTGAGCGCCATTCACTGTCGGTTAGCACACTTTTTTTGCGCGCAGTCACCACGGTTTCGCCATTGGTTATTCGCTGATGAAGGCCTATTCCGACCCCCATGGAAACCTGGAAACTTAACCTCTTCTCTGCCTGGCTGGGATGCTTTTTCACCGGGCTGGCCATGAGCCAGATATTACCCTTCCTGCCGCTGTATATTGAGCAGCTTGGCGTTCACTCGCACGAATCGCTGAGCCTGTGGTCCGGCTTGATTTTTAGTTCGTCTTTTCTCGTCTCCGCCGCCGTCGCGCCACTGTGGGGAAGCCTCGCCGACCGTAAAGGCCGCAAGCTTATGCTACTGCGCGCCGCGCTTGGCATGGCCGTCGTGATGTCGTTGCAAGGGCTGGCGACCAACGTGTGGCACCTGTTCATCCTGCGCACGCTGATGGGGCTGACTTCCGGGTACATACCCAACGCGATGGCGCTGATCGCCTCGCAGGTTCCACGTGAAAAAAGCGGCTGGGCGCTGGGTATGCTATCGACCGGGCAGATCGCCGGTGTCATTCTCGGCCCCTTATTTGGCGGCTTTATGGCCGATTATATCGGGCTACGCATCGTCTTTTTCATCACTGGCGGCATGTTGTTTACCAGTTTCCTGATTACGCTTTTCGCGATAAAAGAGAGCGTGGTTAAAGTCACCAAAGAGAATCGGCTCAGCGGGAAAGCCGTCTTTGCTTCCCTACCATATCCAGCACTCATTATCTGCCTGTTCATTACGACGATGATGATCCAGATGGCGAACGGCTCCATTAGCCCCATTCTCACCCTGTTCATCCGCGATCTAACGCCCGGCACGGACAACATCGCCTTTATCAGCGGCGTGATTGCGGCCATTCCCGGCGTATCCGCCCTGCTATCCGCCCCCCGCCTGGGTCGTTTAGGCGATCGAATCGGCGCACATCGCGTCCTGATCGCCGCACTGGCGATCAGCGTACTGCTGTTTCTGGTCATGGCGATGGTACAAAGTCCTACACAGCTCGGCATCCTGCGCTTTTTGCTGGGCTTTGCCGATGGCGCACTGATGCCAACCGTGCAGGCGCTGTTGGTTAAATACAGCAGCCAGCAGGTGACAGGCCGGATCTTCGGCTATAACCAGTCATTTATGTATCTGGGCAACGTAATGGGGCCGCTGGTCGGTTCCGGTGTGTCCGCCCTGATGGGCTTCCGCTGGGTGTTCATCGTCACCGCCGTTCTGGTGCTGTGCAACACGCTACAGCTCTTTTTCGCTTTCAGGAAACCTCACGGAAAGGGATAACGATCCGGCCAGCGACGGATATGCCGTGAAAACCATAGGCTTCATTGCAAAATGAAGCCTATGGTCACAAAACTGACATGACGATTATCTATGCTCCGACAATACGTCTGTCCAATCACCCCACATCAAAGAGCTAATCCCATGAAACACACGTTGTTAGCACTGCTGGTTGCCGGATTTTTGCCGTTCAGCGTTCAGGCCGCGGGAGAAAAAGTGACGCGCTATATCGTCACCTTCCCAGCCAGCGAACGTGTGGCGTATCAGGGCAAGTTCGCCCAGAACTTCCCCAACGGTCTGCCTGTTGGCATTGGTTCCGGTCTCTATTTCACGGGTAAACAGGGTGATGACCTGATGTTCGTCACCGTCACCGATCGCGGCCCGAATGCCGATGCGCCGCTGGTCGGCGAGAAAGAGGCCAAGATCTTCGCCAGCCCTGACTACGCGCCGTTGATGATGGATATTCGCGTCAGCGCGAAAGCCGCCGAGGCGGGCAATCCTCGCCCGCTGCACGATGCCAAGGGCAATATCACTGGCCTGCCGCTGCCAGCAGACTTTATCGGCACCACTAACGAAATGGCATTGAATGACGCACTGCAACCGCTCAGCACCAGCCAGCGCGGGCTGGACACCGAAGGGATTACGCCGGACGGCAACGGCGGTTTCTGGCTGTGTGACGAATACGGCCCGTTTCTGATCCACGTTGATGCCAGCGGGAAGATTCTGCAAAAATTCGGGCCAACGCCAGCGGATAACGAACACTCGGTTGCCAGCGGCTTACCCAATGTCATCAAGTGGCGTCAGCCGAATCGCGGTTTTGAAGGTCTGACCCGCCTGCCGGATGGCACGATCGTCATGGCAGTGCAAAGCACGCTGGATATCGACGGCAAAACCAAAAACAAAGCGCAGTTTACGCGCCTGGTGATGTTTAACCCGGAAACCCAAACCAGCCGCATGCTGGGCTACCCCATCAATATCGACCGCTACAAGAAAGCGAAAAATGCCAAGATCGGCGACATCGTAGCGCTGGATAATCAGCGTATTCTGCTGGTCGAGCAAGGTGTGGATAAAGACAAACAGATGCAGAACCGCATCTATCTGGTCGATCTCAGCAAAGCGAGCGACCTGACGCCGTTCGATGCCAACGGCAAATCGCCGGAATTTGACGATCTCGCTCAGTTGGAAAAACGCGGCATTACGCTGGCGCACAAACAGGAGTTGGTGGATCTGCGTCAGCTCGGCTGGCAGCAGGAGAAAGTGGAAGGTCTGGCGCTGGTCGATAAACAAACGCTGGCCATTATCAACGACAACGACTTTGGCCTGCAATCCGTGTTGCAATCTCCGATAAAAGCGAAAGACAACGCGGACGATTATCAGGTGACTGCCGATGGCAAACTGACGCGGAATGGCAAGGCGGTTGATACGACATTGGCAATCAAACCGCTACAGAAGCCAGAGGCCGACAATGAGCTCTGGGTGATTCATCTGGCACAACCGCTGGAGTCACCTTTTCAATAAGATCTTACTTTTACCAAGACAGTGTTTAGCGCCTGCCCCCAAAAGCAGTGCAAAAGACTAGTCAATCCCAAAAAAATGGCAGGAATAACGTTTTATGCTCATTGATTTTTAATAAGAAAAATCAATGAGCTACTCCCAGACCCACTCACCAAACAGTGCAAAACTTATCCAGCACAATTTCCCTCGACACGTCCATAAAGAAAGCCTTATTTTCAACATTCGGCATGGCAATACCGCCAAAAAACACAAGCACAGTGCAACGATGGCATCTCACAGCCCTTTTTCTCGTGGCCTGATCATCGACAGGTTATGGAAAAACCGGTGCAGTGTTGATCATCGGTGAAATGATGAATACACACAGACAGGGAAGTTAAATCACCATGAAAAAAGTAGCACAGCAGACGGACAACGATCACACAAACACATCCACGGGTTCGCACACGGAAACGGCAAGACCGGCGTCGTTACCTCGCCGCCGCTTTTTACAGGCTGGAGCGGGTGCGGCTTTCAGCGGATTGCTAGGCCAATTCAAAGGAAGTTTCCTCACCCGAGCCATCGCCGCAGTCGCAACAGGCGCGATGGCTCCCTCCATTTATGCCGAAGATCGTACCTTCACACACCCCGGCCTATTACATACCGAAGAGGATTTTTCTCGTATTCGAGATAAAATTGCCAGAAAAGAACAACCCTGGACAAATGCCTGGACGCCGTTCATACAGGATGGGTATTCACAGCTGGGAGCGAATCCGCGCGCAACAGATAACCTCGTACGCGGCGGCGAGGGGCAAAACTTCGCGATTTTATATATCGATGTGCAACGTTCCTACCGTCTGGCGGTACGCTGGAAAATTACCCAAGATAAGGTCTATGCCGATGAAGCGTTACGGTATCTCAACGCGTGGTCTTCCACCCTACAAAGAATCACGGGTAACGCAGACCGCTGGTTAGCAGCAGGTATCTATGGCTACCAATTCGCTAACGTCGCAGAGATTATGCGTACCTACTCCGGCTGGGCGCGCACCGATTTTGAGCGTTTCCAAAACATGATGCTGACGATCTTCTACCCGATGTCGCGTAATTTTTTGGACGTTCATAATGGCGCAGACATCACGAACTATTGGACGAACTGGGATCAGTGTGCGATTGCCAATATTTTGGCGATCGGCGTGCTATGTGACCGACCTGATATCTATCAGGAAGCGATTGATTACTACAAGTATGGTCAGGGAAATGGGGCGGGAATGCAGGCCGTGGTGCATTTACACCCCGGCTATCTGGGGCAATGGCAAGAAAGTGGCCGCGATCAGGGGCACACCACGTTAGGTATGAGTCTGGGTGTCGCATTCTGCGAAATGGCGTGGAATCAGGGGGATGATATCTACGGTTATGCCAATAACCGCTTCCTCGCTGGTGCCGAATATGTCGCGAAATCCAATTTGTCTGATAGCAATGGCGGCTTTCTTTCCGTGCAGTGGAAAAATTACCGTAATCGCCACGGCCTGATGGAAGGGCTTGGCACCGTCAGCCAGGGAAATAACCGCCCGTGCTGGGAAACCATCTATAACCACTACGCTAAACGCAAAGGAATTGCGACGCCCTACGTTTATAAATATGTCCAGAAGATCACACCGGAGAATGGTGGCGGAGGAGATGGTACAGGCTACGGCACACTGCTATATACTCGCGAGTTAGCCGTCGCGAATGCAGAGCTGAAGCCAACAGGCTTAACCGCTTATCGTCGCGGCGACAGTATCGAACTTTCATGGTGGGGCGTCGTCGGAGCCACCAGCTATACGCTTGAGCGTTCAACCTCGGCGAATGGGGCATTCAGCCCAATCGCTTACGGCATTACCGACTTATTAACCTATACCGATCAGGATATTATCTCCAGTGCATCCCGCTACGCCTATCGTGTTAAAGCGCTGGTGAATGGTGGAGAAACACAGGCTTCTGATGTCGTGAGCGTTGCGATAAAAACAGAAGAAATTTTTCATCTGGCGTTTAATGAAGGTTCAGGCACGACGCTGGCTGACGGCACAGGAAAATGGGAAGCCAGCACCTTACATGGCGGAGCCAACTGGGGAACAGGGCCTGATGGTGCTGGCGTTGCGCTGGTGTTAGATGGGATCGATGGCTATGTCAGCTTGCCCGGAAAAGTGATGGAAAATTTAGGTGATTTCACCGTCATTACCCGCTTCTGTGCTGACGACAAGCGCACCTGGGCGCGTATTTTCGATATGGGTTCTGGCACCCGACGCTGGATCGCCCTATTGCCTTACAGCAATCTGGGTAAACCTTCGTTCAGAATATCCAGTTTACATGGCTACATGATGGAAGCGTTTGAACCTACCACCGAGACATTCCCCGTTGGTCGTTGGGTCACCGTCGCACTGACTCAGTCTGGCAATATCGGGATTATGTATATTGACGGGAAAGAGGTCGTGCGGAGTGAAACCCTAACACTGGCACCTTACCAGCTTGGTGAATTGAGTGCCGCCTACCTTGGCCGTTCACAGTATCCGACCGATCCCTACATGAAGGGGCGCTATGATTATTTCAAAATTTACGCAGGTGCCTTGAGCAGCACTGAGATTGCGGCGTTATCCCGTTAAAGCAGGTAGACCCTCACCGCATGAATACATCAAATTCATGCGGTGATAGCAGCCAGTAAACAAGGCTCAGGCGTGCTCGAACCAGTCGCTATTCTGTTGCGCAATCGGCGTGATCGAATAGATCATTTCCTGCAAATGCTCACGAATCGCTTTTTCCGCGGCATCAGGGTCACGCGCTTTCAGGGCGTTAAAAATCAGGTAGTGTTGTTGGATAAGGCTTGAGGGAGGAGAAACCTGACTCAGGCTGAGAAAACGCACGCGATCCATCGTCGCTTTAATCGACTCAATGGTTTCCCACGCCAGCGGACAGTTGGCAATCTGCGTCAGAAGCTGATGGAAACTGTCATCAAGGCTGAGGAACTCGCGCACCTGCTCATTCTGTGCGGCCAGTTCCTGACGGCGTAAGTTGTGCCCCAGCGTCAGCAGGTGTTCTTCCGTCACCATTTCTGCCGCCCGACGCACAATCGCGCACTCCAGCGCCTGACGGATAAAGCGGGCATCCGCCACGCGCTGCTCGGAGATCTTCATCACAAACGTGCCGCGCTGCGGCATAATTTGCACCAATCCGGCCTCTGCCAGCTTGATAAAAGCCTCTCTGACCGGCTGGCGGGACACATCAAAACGCACAGAAATTTCTTTTTCAGACAGCAGCTTACCCGGCGGAATATTGCATTCCACAATGTCTTTGCGCAGTACGCGATAAATTTGCTGATTGACTGGTTCGTTGTTGTTGATCTGAAAAGAGGTATCCATGCCGCTGTGCTTACCCGAGAAATTTACCGCTTATGATACACGCTTAGCGCAGCGAGTGTCAGTGTTACAACGTCTGTCGTGGGTGGTGAGATCGGGAGACACAGGATAAGGCATTGTCGGCACTCGCCTCATCCTGTGTTGCTTTATGATTACGGCTATCTAATGCGGTCACGCGACGGCCGTCGCCGTCACGCTTTCATCCTACCAGTCGGTATCCTGCAATGTTCCCTTCACGCCCTTCGCTAACAGCGACAGGTAGTGCTGCGTCACCGCATCGACAAAGACAGGATTCTTCGGTAAGTCCTCACCGAAAATCGCCGTCAGCGCCAGCAATGCCGCAACCCGACTTTCCCCTTCCGGGCTACGTTGCACCGTTTCAGCGATCAAGTCTTTCAACGGATCGCTGATCTCAATCGGTTTTCCTTGTTCATCCACGCCGCCGACATAGCGCATCCACCCTGCCACGCCGAGTACCAGTGCATCAAAACGGCTGCCGCGCGCCAGATGCCAACGGATCGAATCCAGCATCCGCTGCGGCAGTTTCTGCGAGCCGTCCATCGCAATCTGCCAGGTACGGTGCTTTAACGCCCGATTGCGATAGCGATCCAGTAGCGCATCTGCATAGGCGGCGAGATCGACTCCCTGTGTACGCAGCGTTGGCGCTTGTTCATTCAGCATCAGATGGTGCGCCGCCGCAACCAGGTCGCCGTCCTGCATGCACTCGCTGATATGCTGATAGCCCGCAAGGTAGCCCAGATACGCCAGAAACGAGTGGCTGCCGTTCAGCATCCGTAGCTTCATTTCCTCAAACGGAAGGACATCCTGTACCAATTCCGCACCGGCTTTTTCCCACGCGGGACGACCGTTGACAAAGTTGTCTTCAATCACCCACTGGAAAAACGGCTCGCAGGCAATACCCGCCGGATCGGCGACACCCAGCTGTCCCTGAATCGTCTCCAGCGTTTCCTCAGTGATAGCCGGAACAATCCGGTCCACCATCGTGGACGGAAAGGTGACGTGCTGTTCAATCCAGCGCGCCAGTTCGACATCCTGCAACTCGGCCAGTTGCACGATCGCATTACGCGTGACGTGCCCATTTTCCGGCATATTGTCGCAGGACATCACGCTGAATGCCGGTAGCTGGCGTTCCCGTCTGCGTTTGATGGCAGCCAGAATCACACCGGGCAGGGAGCGTGGCTCTGCGGGTAACCCCAGATCGTGGCAAATCAGCGGATGTTCAGTATTCAACTGCCCCGTCGCCGGATGGTGGCAATAGCCTTTCTCCGTGACGGTAATCGACACGATGGCGATATCCGGTGCGCTCAGCGCTTCCAGCACCGCGTCGATACCTTCGACTTCCGCATGCAGCGCGCGGGTCGCGACGCCGATGACCCGGCTATTCCAGCCGCTGTCCGCCATTTCGGACACCGACCACAGTAAATCCTGCTGGCGAATAGCCTCAATTTGCGGCTAGCCGCCAATCAGGTTGATTTCACAATAACCCCAGTCGCTGCCGTGCTCCGCCGCCAGCTTATCGGCACAGACCGCCTGATGCGCCCGGTGGAATGCGCCAAAGCCAATATGCGCAATACGTGTTTTTAGCAGGCGTCGGCCGTAACGCGGCACCACAACCTGCGGTTTAAGAGTAGAAAATTCGCTGATACTCATCGTTATCCCTGATAGGTGATTCAAAAAATACGTCTACGCCCTAAATGATTCGAGTTGCAGCAAGGTCACCTCATCTGCAACTCGAACAATGACAATCTGAACGTTATGCTGCGTCGTCTAATGCATCTAAATCGCGATCTTTCACTTCAGGCATACAGATAGCCGCGAATAAACCAATCACCGAATAAGCAATCAGCATCACGACAATCGGCCACCAGGAACCGGTCATGTTGCAGAAAATACCGGCTAAGACGGGGCCGAAACCAACGGCAACCAAACCACCCGTTTCTTTGGCAATCGCCATTTGCGTAAAGCGGCTGCGTCCACCGAACATTTCCGCCATGGTGATATTTTCCAGCGCAAATAAGCCCAGCACCGCGAAGTTATGAATAATGATGATGCTGACGATAATCACATTGACGCTATTTTCTTTATCAATAATAAGAGAGAGCATCGGGTAGGCTAACAATATCGCCGAAATATTCAGGATAATATAAGGTACGCGGCGACCGACTTTATCTGACAGCCAGCCTAATAATGGAATCGTAATAAATCCGATAATAGAACTAATCATTAACGCGTCAGTAGGAATATATTTCTCAAACAGCAGCGTTTGAACCAAATATCCGGCCAGGAAGGTCTGAATTAGCCCTGAGTTTCCCGCCTGACCGAAACGCAGCCCGGTAGCCAGCCAAAACGCTTTGCTTTTGAACATCGACAGGATCGATTTCTGCTCGCTTTGCTCAACCACCAACGCGGGGGATGGCTCTTCGGTACCGGATACGTCATTGCTGACTTTCTCAAAGACCGGGCTTTCTTTCAGGTTCATACGCAGCCAGATCGCGAATATCATCACGACGACGCTGGCCAGGAACGGTACACGCCAGCCCCACGCCAGTAATTCTTCTTTGGAGAGGGCAAAGAACATGAAGGCCCAGATAGCGGTGGCGCTAAGCGTACCGCAGTTGGTTCCCATCGCCACCAGTGAGGAAATAATCCCGCGTTTCCCCTTCGGCGCATATTCCGCCAGCATCGTTCCCGCACCGGAGATCTCCGCGCCCGCGCCTAACCCCTGCACGATGCGCAAGGTCACCAGCAATATCGGCGCGAAAATACCGATCTGCGCGTAGGTCGGCAGCACGCCGATTAACGTGGTACAGATACCCATCATGGTAATGGTAATAAAGAGCACTTTCTTTCTACCGATAGAGTCACCCATACGGCCGAAAATAAAAGCGCCGACGATACGTGCCACGTAGCCAGCACCATAAGTCCCCATTGCCAGAATCAGCGCCATCGCCGCCGATTGTTCAGGGAAGAAGATTTCATGGAACACCAGCGCCGCCCCGAGCGAATACAGCTGGAAATCCATAAATTCCAGTGCGGTGCCCAGCCAGCCGGACACCGCCGCTTTGACTAAGTCAGAGGTACTTCTTGCAGGCTTATTTTGTCCAGATGCTATTTTATGCGTATTCATATATATACTCTCGACGATTTGTAATTATGGTAGAGCACAGTAAATAAAATTACCGTTCATCATGGTGTCGCAATCCACTCCAGTCCGTTATTAGTGGTCTGGAGTGATTAAGAGAGAAATAATTACTTCAAAGGAATCATGATATTATTCTGTAGTCGATAACGTTTTTCCTTTTATATTATTCGGTGCCATTATTTATATCTGTCATGCTTCATTAAACGTCAGCAGGACTTTACAGCAGCGCTTTTGATCTTTTTCAAAGACCTCAATCGCCTGTACCACCTGCTGATAATCAAACCGATGCGTAATCAGTTTTGCCGGATCGATACGTTTCTCTTTCAGCCACGCAATCACGATAGGGAATTTGTTGGCATTCAACCGTGATGAGAAGATGGAAAGCTCTTTGCTGGTGATTCCCTGCTGGCTAACCTGACAAGGCTCGCTGGAAAAGCCCATGATGGCGATACGCGCCGCCGGAGAGGCAATCGTAATCGCTTCCTGCAAAATAGATGGATGGCAGGCGGCGTCAACAATCAGCGTAGGCTTGATATTCAACGCTTCCAGCTCGTCTTTTAATGACCGCGACGCGTTGTTAATGACCCTGTCTGCCCCGCTACGCAATGCCATATCCAGACGTTCAGGAATGCGATCGACGACGATGACTTCCTTCACGTTGAACACGCCTTTCAGTACCTGAACCGAGGTCAGCCCCATCGGCCCCGCGCCATAAATCAGAGCGACATCCTGCTCCGTCGGTTTCACCTGCGCGGTCACATTGGCGGAAATCGTGAAGGGCTCCACCATGACGGCGAACTCGTCAGGAATTTCATCGGGAATGACGTGTGCATTCTTCGCCGGTACGGCAGCATATTCGCTGAACCCGCCGTCACGATGTACACCCAGCACCACCAGTGAGGTACAGACGTTCGGCTTGCCGATGGAACACGGGTAGCAGTGGCCGCAGCTCACGACCGGATCGACCGAAACGCGTTCGCCCAGACGGGATGCCTCCACACCGTCACCGACTGCTTCAATCACGCCGAAGAATTCGTGCCCAATCACACGCGGGTACTTGGCAAAAGGGTTATGCCCGCGATAGATGTGGCTGTCCGAACCACAAATACCCGCCAGCTTCACCTTCACCCGAACTTCGCCTGCCGCGGGTTGCGGAATACCGCGTTCTTCAATCACCAACGCATTTGGCTGCTGTATCACAATGCTTTTCATGTTTTAGCCTCTTATTCCCCATTCCACCCTTACCAATTCCACTCTTACCAATTCCACAGCGTGCCGTCTTCCAGACGGGCAACCGGCAAATAAGCGGGGTCATAGGGATATTTGGCCGCCAGCTTTTCATCGAACTCGATGCCTAACCCCGGTTTTTCGCCTGGGTGCATGTAGCCGTTATCGAACGTCCAGCTATGTGGGAACACTTCCAGCATTTGCTCCGAATACCCCATGTATTCCTGTACGCCGAAATTTGGCACCCAGAGATCGAAGTGCAGCGCCGCCGCCATGCAGATAGGCGACAGATCCGACGGCCCATGAGAACCGGTGCGTACCTGATAGAGCGAGGCAAAATCGGCGATGCGACGCATGCCGGTAATCCCACCCGCATGGGTAATGGTCGTGCGAATGTAATCGATGAGCTGTTCTTCGATCAGTTGCTTGCAGTCCCAGATGCTGTTAAAGACTTCCCCCACCGCAATCGGCGTGACGGTGTGTTGGCGGATTAAACGGAAGCACTCCTGGTTTTCCGCAGGCGTCGGGTCTTCCATCCAGAAGAGGCGATAGTCTTCAATGCTTTTGCCAAAGCGCGCCGCTTCAATCGGCGTCAGGCGGTGGTGCATGTCGTGCAGCAGATGTTCATCAAAGCCAAACTTGTCGCGCACCGCTTCAAACAGCTTCGGCGTGAAATCGAGGTATTTCTCCGTCGACCACAGCTGCTCTTCCGGCCAGTTGCCTTTCGTCGCCGGCTCATACGCCAGCCCTTTGCCCTTCGCCATGCCGTAGGTGGTTTTCATACCCGGCACGCCGCACTGCACGCGAATCGCCTTGAAGCCCTGATCGCGATGCTTGGCGTAATCATCCAGCACTTCATCAATCGAGTGGCCCGTGGTGTGGCAATACACCATCACGCCCGTGCGCGATGCGCCACCCAGCAGTTGATAGAGCGGCATGTTGGCAGCTTTCGCTTTGATGTCCCACAGCGCCATATCGACCGCGGAAATGGCGGACATCGTTACCGGGCCACGGCGCCAGTACGCACCTTTGTAGAAATATTGCCAAATGTCTTCGATCTGGTGCGCATCGCGGCCGATAAGCTGCGGACACACATGATCTTTGAGGTAAGAGGCGACCGGCAGTTCACGCCCGTTGAGCGTCGCATCGCCGAGGCCAGTTAATCCGCTATCTGTCGTAATTTTCAGGGTGACAAAGTTCCGTCCCGGACAGGTGACAAATACTTCAGCGCTGACAATCTTCACGTTACTTATCCTTCTGTGCATGTAGCCATTCGTTTATGCCAACTACCATACAAGTATACTAATAACGATAATTTGAATCGCCTCACATTTATTCACATCTGCAACATTTATCTAAAATCACTGACTAGAGAGGAGAGGAACTGGAGTACGTAGAGGGGAGATAAATCCTTTTTCCACTCATCCAGCTTTGCGAAACGTCAGGTTAAAACGGCATTCGTCGGACATCCCTTCCGGCACGTTACCGCCTTTCAACGGCAGGATGCCGTGGAAATAGAGCCGCGATTCGCCACCCCAGACCACCACATCGCCGTGCGTCAGCGCCACACGCTGCGCTTTATCACTCCGCGCCCTGCCGCCAAACAGGAACGTCGCGCTGAGCCCCAGCGAGACGGATACAATCGGTTGGTGGAAATCCCGTTCGTTTTTATCCTGATGCAGAGACATACGTGTGCCGACGTCATAGCGGTTGATAAGGCAGGCATCCGGTTCAAAATCAGCAAAACCGGCTTCGCTCGCTGCCTGCTGCGCCAGTCGGGAAAAAACCTCCGGCATAGCAGGCCACGCTTCTCCGCTCCGCGGATCGTGTGAGGTGTAGCGATAGCCACGTTCATCCGTCACCCAACCGAGCGGCCCGCAGTTGCTCATCGCCACCGACATCACAAAACCACCCGGCGTCACCATCTTCCGCAGCGGCGCACGCGCGGTGACGGCTTTCAGCCCCGCAAGCAACGCCGGGGCGTCGTCACAGGCGCGACCACGCAGGATGACGGCACCCGGTGCCAGCGTTTCCGTCCAGCGACGCGGCGCCTCATCGGCAAATAAATCAAAATTCACGATAATGAATCCCCTTGCGGATGCGTGCCCTGTTCTTTCTTCAACTGTTCTTTCTTCAACTGTTCTTTCTTCAACAACGCACGTTTACGCACAACGCCCCAGCGATAGCCTGACAGCGCGCCGTCGTGTCGGACCACGCGATGACAGGGAATGGCAACCGCCAGCCGATTTGCCGCACAGGCACCCGCGACCGCACGCACGGCGGCAGGGGCGCCAATACGTTCAGCAACCTCACGATAGCTCAGCGTTTCTCCTGCGGGGATCGCCCGCAGCGCCTGCCAGACGCGCTGTTGGAATGCCGTACCGCGAATATCCAGCGGCAGCGTCAGCCCGATAGCCGGATCGTCGACAAATCCGACAACCTGCGCCATCCGTTGCTCAAACGCCGCATCGCCGCCAATCAGCTGTGCGTTAGCAAACATCTCCTGAAGCGCGTTGAGCAGCGATTCAGGATCGTCTCCCAGCAGGATCGCGCAGATGCCTTTCTCGCTTTCCGCCACCAGCACCTCGCCGAGTGAGCAGCAACCAACGGCAAAGTGGATCGTCATCCCTTTTCCTTTATTCTGAAACGCCGTCGGCGTCATTCCTAAATGCGCCCCCGCTGCGGCATAAAAGCGCCCGCTGGCGTCATAGCCCGCCGCGGTAATCGCTGCGGTGACCGCTCCCTTTTCTGCCAGTTGTTCACGTAGCTGCCGATGACGATGGGCGCTGGCATACTGTTTTGGCGTCAGGCCGGTGATGGTTTTGAACACGCGATGAAAATGGAACACGCTGATCCCCACGGCTTGAGCCAGCACCGCCAGCGTCGGCTGATTCGCTGACTGCTCAATTATCCGGCACGCGTGGGCAATCTGCTGCGCCTGCTGTTCCTGCCGCGAAAGCGTCCCCTGACGGCACCGTTTACACGGGCGAAACCCCGCCGCCTGCGCCTCATCGGCCGTCGCGAAAAACACCACATTTTCACGCCGAGGCTGGCGTGATGCACAGGAAGGCGTACAGTAAATCCCCGTCGTCTTCACCGCATAGATAAAGCAGCCGTCAGCCGCGTGATTGCGTGTCACCACCGCCTGCCAGCGCGAGTCAGCATCCTGAAACGGTGTATCGTTAAGCATCGTGTCGTTTTGCATCATATGCACCTCATTCCACCCACTCGTAGTGCGCTCCCCCCTCTTACTATTACTGAAAGGCAGCTCATGCGCTAACGCTAAACCGAAGCCACTTTACGCACACGTGCAACGCTTGCTTTTTCATTCGGATGTTCTGTTTCATACGAATAATCCTTTCCGCATGGCGCGCCATGCGGCAATCTCCTATGCTCGTCTTCCGCCTTTTGCATTCTCATCACGGAAACCGTTTATGCCATCCCATCCGCCGTCGGATTTCACACAGCAGGCCAAAACCCATCTCAGCGCCATCAATACACGCTGGGCCAGCCTGATCGAACAGATTGGCGACTGTCGCCATCAGACCGCGCCGCACCGGGAACCTTATGAGGCGCTGATGCGTGCCGTTGCCTACCAGCAGTTGACGACACGTGCCGGAGACGCGATGGTCGCGAAGCTCCTGCGGGTACATGGTGATGTCTTCCCCAGCCCGGAACAGATGCTGGCCTGCTCCACCGACACGCTGCGGCAATGTGGCTTTTCCGCCCGCAAAGCAGAGACGCTGCACGGCATTGCCCAGGGTGCGCTAAGCGGTCTGGTGCCTAGTCTCGAACAGGCCACAGAAATGGATGATGACACGCTCATTCAGCAGTTGACGTCGCTCAAGGGTATCGGGCGCTGGACGGTAGAAATGTTTTTGATTTATTCGCTTGAACGCACCGACATCATGCCGCTCGACGATCTCGGTATTCGTAAGGGGTTACGCTACGCTTACGATTTGCCGGAGATGCCGAAACCGCGCGAGTTGCAGGCACTCAGCCTGCCATGTCGGCCTTATCGCACGGTGGCGTCGTGGTATTTATGGCGTTCGCTTGAATTACCGGCGTATCAGAGCTTTAAACTGACACACCGGTAACGCACGAATTAACGCAAATGAATTAGCGCAGACGGGAGTTGGCCGACACAGGACGAACATGGCGACGGCGGTTCACAATGCGTTCCCGCAACGTATCGTAGGCCCAGTTATACACCACGGTGTACGGCAGGAAGAACAGGAAGAAGCCGATCTCCACCATCAGCGCCTGCCATAGCGTGACGTTCAGCATCCACGCCGCCAGCGGCAAACCAATCAGGATAAAACCGCCTTCAAACCCCAGCGCGTGAGCGATACGGATCGGCAACCGACGCTTAACGCGATCCACTGGCCATAGGCGATCGAATATCGTGTTGTAGATCATATTCCAGATCATCGCGACGCTGGACAGCATGATGGCCAGCGCGCCCATATCGAAGAGCGGCTTATTCAGCAGCCAGGCACCCGCTGGCGCACAGATCGTCAACGCGATCAGCTCAAAGCCCACGGCATGGTACACACGCTCACGTAAGGTTTTACTGGTTTTGTTCTGCATAGCACATTCACTTTTATTTATTGCGAGTAACGGGTCAATTTTCGCCATGACCATGGATGGCATCGTATTACGGCCTTATTTTCATCGCATAAGGTGGTAGAGTACAGTTAGATTCCATCGATAAAATCGATATAATTATATTGTCCTGAAACTCGAATTAGTTAGGGTATAGATAACAATGCGATATTCACCGGAATCCCTGCTGGCTTTTGTAACCACCGTCGATGCGGGTTCGTTTTCCGCCGCCGCCCGGCGATTGCATAAAAGTCAGTCCACTATCAGCGCGGCCATCGCCAATCTGGAAGCCGATCTGGGGCTGACGCTGTTTGATCGATCCGGCCACCAACCTGTGCTCACGCTGGCGGGCAGAAAAGTCCTTTCTCACGTACAGGCAATCTTATCCGCCAGTGAGGAACTGGATGAACTGGCGATCCGTTTGGCCGATCATATCGAACCTCGTCTGACATTTGTGCTGTCGGACATCTGGCAAGCTACCCACTACGAGCCTGTCCTCCAGCGTTTCGCTCATCATTTTCCCGATATTGAATTTGAATGCCTGATTGCGGAAGGTGATGACGTGATTGATCTGCTGCAAATGAATCGGGCGCATGTCGGGCTACTGCGTGCTCAAACGGACTACCCGCCCGATGTGGCGGCCGCGCGTTTACAGGTAAAGACCGAAATGGCCATTTTGTGTCGGCAGCCCACCCGCTAGCAACGGAAAAAAGCGTAACACGCAGCCAGTTGGCGACCGTCCGCCAGCTCTATCTCAATACCTATAAACGCAGCGATCGGCTGCAACCGGAAGGGATCGTCTGGTCTGCGCCGTCCTACCTGATGCTGTTAGAAATGGCGCAACAGGGGCACGGCTGGAGCATCCTGCCACGCTGGCTGGTGGCGCAATACGATCGGAAAAAGCTGGTGGAGTTGCCTGTGGCGGGCTGGCCGCAGTGGATTGACGTGGACGTTGTCTGGTCCAAACCCCATCCCCCCGGTCCGGCAGGGCTGTGGATGATCGACAATCTCCTTGCCCAACAAGAGAGTACGCCGCCATAACTCCGTCACTGCATTGGAAAAACCACATCCGTCATCACATCGGCCACCGCTCCGTGGCTTTTGTGATCGGCATGTTTTTTCATGAAGCGATAAAAAACCAATAACGGTTTCTTTATATCGCCAATGAATAACATTAAAGATTAAATGGTTATTGTTTTTAATTTCACCATTTACTTTACTTAATTAAGCCAATTAAAAGAGAAATATTTTCACGCTAAACCATGCGCATTTTCCTGTGTTTTCTGCACACGGAAACCCGAGCCGCGTGGCGGTTTCGCACGTCTGTCACAGAAAAAATAATGCACGACATCATTATTATTGTGATGTACCAAAGTGGTACTTCCCGACAAAAAACCATACTATTATAGCGATTACTACTTTTGTATTCGAGACATCCCTGTAGTGCTGCGGTAATACGCCTTAATAATAAGATGCTGAATCCTATAAGGTGAAAAATTTACTAATTAATGCAATTGCAAGTGAGAAAAAAATGTCGAATAAACCCTTCTATTACCAAGATCCTTTTCCACTCAGTAAAGATGACACCGAATATCGCCTGCTGAGCAGCGATTTTGTCTCTGTCGCCCAGTTTGAAGGTCAGGACATCCTGAAGATCGATCCAGCGGCACTGACGCTTCTGGCTCAGCAAGCCTTCCACGATGCCTCTTTCATGCTCCGCCCCGCTCACCAGCAGCAAGTTGCCGATATTCTTAGCGATCCGGAAGCCAGCGAAAACGACAAATACGTTGCCCTGCAATTCCTGCGCAACTCAGAAATTTCCGCCAAGGGCATCCTGCCGACCTGTCAGGATACCGGTACGGCGATCATCGTCGGCAAAAAAGGCCAGAACGTCTGGACCGGCGGTAACGACGCCGAGGCGCTGTCCAAAGGCGTGTACAACACGTTCGTTGAAGACAACCTGCGTTACTCGCAGAACGCCGCGCTGGATATGTACAAAGAGGTCAACACCGGCACTAACCTGCCTGCGCAGATTGACCTCTACAGCACCGAGGGCGAGGACTATAAATTCCTGTTCGTCACCAAAGGCGGCGGTTCCGCTAACAAAACCTATCTGTATCAGGAAACCAAAGCGCTGCTGACGCCGGGTAAACTGAAAAGTTTCCTGATCGAGAAAATGCGTTCACTGGGCACCGCGGCCTGTCCGCCGTACCACATCGCGTTTGTCATTGGCGGCACCTCGGCAGAAACCACGCTGAAAACCGTTAAGCTGGCGTCAACCAAGTACTACGACGAACTGCCGACCGAAGGCAATGAACATGGTCAGGCGTTTCGTGATGTCGCGCTGGAACAGGAAATTCTGGAAGCCGCGCGCGATCTGGGTCTGGGCGCGCAGTTCGGCGGTAAATATTTTGCGCACGACGTGCGGATTATCCGTCTGCCGCGCCACGGCGCCTCTTGCCCTGTTGGTATGGGCGTGTCCTGCTCGGCTGACCGTAACATCAAAGGCAAGATTAACCGCAAGGGCGTCTGGCTGGAGCAGTTAGAGCAGAATCCAGGTAAATATATCCCTGAGCACCTGCGTGAAACGGGCGAAGGCGATGCGGTTAAAATCGACCTGAATCGCCCGATGGCCGAGATCCTGAAGACGCTGTCGCAGTACCCGGTATCCACCCGTCTTTCCCTGACTGGCACCATCATCGTCGGTCGTGATATTGCTCACGCCAAGCTGAAAGAACGTCTGGATAACGGCGAAGGCCTGCCGCAGTACATCAAAGATCACCCGATTTACTACGCGGGGCCGGCGAAAACGCCAGAAGGTTATCCGTCCGGTTCGTTAGGCCCAACCACCGCTGGCCGCATGGATTCCTACGTCGATTTACTGCAAGCCAACGGCGGCAGCATGATCATGCTGGCGAAAGGCAACCGCAGCCAGCAAGTAACCGACGCGTGCCATAAACATGGCGGCTTCTACCTCGGCAGCATTGGCGGCCCGGCAGCGATTCTGGCGCAGAACAGCATCAAGAGCCTGACCTGCGTGGAATACCCAGAGCTGGGAATGGAAGCCATCTGGAAAATCGAAGTTGAAGATTTCCCAGCCTTTATTCTGGTCGATGATAAAGGCAACGATTTCTTCCAGGTGATCCAGAGCGCCAAGTGTGTGAAATGCGGTTAACTCACTCTTACTGTGATTAGAGGTTAGGAGATATTTCGTGTGCCAACGCCTCGATTTTCGGGGCGCGTTCAGACCGTTGACAAACCTATTCGCCGAATGAAAACGGGAGTAACGGAATAGAAGAGTAAAGCGTTTGCGCCAGGGATGGCGCAATCCGAGCTTACATGGACGTACTTGCAGCGTCTTTACGATCTATCCGTTACCCCGCTCTGCGGGCTTTGTCAGCAACCTCAGCGCCCCGATTTTCGGGGCGTTTATTTATTTGATGCCCAATCGCTTTGCCAGCCGATGCAGGTTGCCGCTGTCTAGTTCAAGTTCCCTTGCGCAGGATGACCAGTTGCCCTCATGACGTGCCAGCGTTTGTTGGATGATCCGACGCTGATAGTCGTCCGTTGCCTCTCGCAAACCGCCGCTGATGAAATAATCCGGTACGCTGTCGGTAGCACTCGGTGCCCCTGCAGGGGTATGAACGGGCTGGACGGAAAGTTCAAGATTGAAATGCTCAGGGCCTAACAGCACCTCACCCGATTCCTGTCCCGCTCTTGCCAGCACGGTAGCACGGTAAATGGCGTGTTCCAGCTCGCGCACATTCCCAGGCCAGTCGTACTGTTCCAACAGCGCGCCCGCGTCTGCCGTCAACGCCAGCCGCGCCAGCCCCAGCTGCGCACGGCTGCGCTCGCAGAAGAATCCCGCCAGCAGCGCCACATCCTGACGACGCTCGCGCAGCGGCGGTACGGATAGCGGGAACACGCTCAGACGGTGGAACAAGTCAGCACGAAAAGCGCCATCCAGCACCGCCTGCCGCAAGTCACGGTTAGTCGCCGCCAGCACGCGCACGTTCACTTTCAGGCTGCTGTCATCGCCCACGCGCTGGAGATCGCCATACTGCAATACGCGCAGCAGCTTCGCCTGTAGCGTCAGCGACAGCTCGCCAATCTCATCCAGAAACAGCGTGCCGTTATCCGCCATTTCAAACTTGCCAGTGCGATGATGGATCGCTCCGGTAAACGCGCCCTTAACATGACCAAACAGCTCACTCTCCGCCACCGATTCCGGTAGCGCGGCGCAGTTCAGGTATACCAGAGGATGCGCTGCCCGGCAGGAACCGCGATGAATCGCCCGCGCCACCAGCTCTTTACCGACGCCGGTTTCCCCCATAATCAGCACGTTCAGATCTGAGCCTGCGACGATATCGACCTCTTTCTTCAGCCGCTGCATCGGTTCCGACAGCCCTACCATTTCCTCCACGCTTTCCGCTGCCGGACTTTCGGCACGCACCGGCGCGGGCAACTGTCGCTCAAGACGTTCCATCAACAGCGCATTGCTCAGCGCCGCCGCCGCCATCGCCCCCACCAGCCGCAGTTCTTCATCGCTAAAATGGTCGAACTGACAGGGATCCATGCCGTCCACAGTCAGCGCACCGATCAGATTCTGATTAGCAAACAGCGGCAAGCCGACGCAAGCATGCACCTTAAGATCTTCCTGACTGGGGATCAGGCCGTCATAGGGATCGGGAAGCTGGCTATCTGCCGGAAAGCGCACCACATCGCCCGCACGGGCAATGGCCTCAAGACGGGGATGATCGGACAGGCGAAAGCGTCGCCCCAGCACGTCCGGCGCCAGACCGTCGATCGCCAACGGGCGAAACAGCTGATTTTCATAACGCAGCAGCGCCGAGGCATCACAGCGCAACAGCTGGCGCAGGCTGTTAATCAAGCGCTGAAAACGATCCTGATTCGATAGCCCCATTTGCAACTCGATAGCGATACGGGCAAGAGCATTAATGGAGAGTGTCATGGTGTGTCCTAATGACAGAACCTGTGTCATTAAGACAATAGATAAATCATGTCATTTTGACAATATCTATTTATTAAATTGTTATAAATCAATATATTAAAAATTGGCACATTTTCTGCAATCTCTACAGCATATTTCCGTATACGACTATTGAGGTTTCAGAACATGGCAATTCACGTTAAGAACAATATCCACTGGGTTGGACAACGCGACTGGGAAGTGCGTGATTTTCACGGCACAGAGTACAAAACGCTGCAAGGCAGCAGCTACAACAGTTACCTGATCCGCGAAGAAAAAACCGTGCTGATCGATACCGTCGATCACAAATTCAGCCGCGATTTTGTGCAAAACCTGATGGCGGAAGTGGATCTGAACACGATTGACTACATCGTGATCAACCACGCCGAAGAGGACCACGCCGGCGCGCTGAGCGAACTGATGGCACGTATTCCCAACACACCGATCTACTGTACCCACAACGCGATCGATTCCATCACCGGTCATCATCATCACCCTGAGTGGCATTTCCATACGGTCAAAACTGGCGACACGCTGGATATCGGTAACGGCAAGCAGTTGATCTTTATCGAAACGCCGATGCTGCACTGGCCGGACAGTATGATGACCTATATGACCGAGGACGCCGTACTGTTCAGTAACGATGCGTTCGGTCAGCACTATTGCGATGAACACCTGTTTAATGACGAAGTCGATCAGACTGAATTGTTCGAGCAGTGCCAACGCTATTTCGCCAATATTCTGACGCCGTTCAGCCGCTTAGTCACCGCTAAGATCCACGAAGTGCTGGGTTTCAACCTCCCGCTGTCGATGGTGGCGACCTCATACGGCGTGGTCTGGCGTGACGATCCTGCCCAGATCATCCACCTGTATCTGAAATGGGCGGACAGCTATCAGGAAGATCGCATCACGCTGTTTTACGACACCATGTCCAATAACACCCGCATGATGGCCGACGCCATTGCACAAGGCATCAACGATGTTGACCCCGGCGTCGCGGTGAAAATCTATAACGTCGCCCGCCACGATAAGAACGAAATCCTGACGCAGGTCTTCCGCTCGAAAGGTGTATTAGTCGGTTCGTCCACCATGAATAACGTGATGATGCCGAAGGTTGCCGCCATGCTGGAAGAGATCACCGGCCTGCGTTTCCAAAACAAGAAAGCCTCGGCGTTCGGCAGCTACGGCTGGAACGGCGGTGCGGTAGATCGCATTCAAACCCGTCTGATGGATGCCGGTTTTGAAACCACGCTGGCGCTGAAAACCAAGTGGCGTCCTGACGGTTCCGCACTGGAAATTTGCCGCGAACACGGCCGCGAAATCGCTCGTCAGTGGGCGCTGCATCCATTGGATGATACGCCTGCCCGTCGCGTCATTTCCCCCGTAAAACAGGTCGCCGCGCCACAACCGGTGAACACGCCAACGGAGAGCGCCTGTGGTTGCAGTGAAGTCGCAGCGGTGCAGTCAGAAAGCGGCTGTATGCAGTGCAGCGTCTGCCAGTGGATTTACGATCCGACACTGGGCGAGCCGATGCAGGATGTTACACCTGGCACCCAGTGGTCGGACGTATCAGACAGCTTCCTGTGCCCGGAATGCGGGCTGGGTAAAGACGTTTTCAATCCGATTCGCTAAGGAGAGGACGATGAAAGATATCGTGATTATTGGCGCGGGCTTCGCCGCCCGCCAGCTCATCCGGCAGCTACGCAAGCTGGATGCGCACTGCCCCATCCGCCTGATCACCGCCGACAGCGGCGATGAGTACAACAAACCGGATTTAAGCCATGTGATGAGCCTGCAACAGCACGCCGACGATCTGACCAAGCTGCAGGCCACCGCGTTTGCCGAAGAAAACCGCATTACGCTGCTGGCCAATACGCGTGTCACCGCCATTGATCGCCATACGCAACAGGTCGTCTGTGGTACGGAGCGTTACGATTACCATAAGCTGGTGTTCGCAACGGGAGCGAGCGCCATCGTGCCGCCAATTCTGGGACGTGAACATATGATGACGCTCAATAGCCAGCAAGAATACCGCACCCATGAACGTCGCCTCTGGCAAGCCAAGCACGTACTGGTGCTCGGAGCCGGACTCATCGGCACCGAATTGGCGATGGATTTGGGTCGCGCGGGAAAACAAGTCACACTGGTTGACCGCGCCAGCCACATTCTGCCGACATTGATACCGCCTGAAGTCAGCGCGCGCCTGCACTTTACGCTGACGCAACAAGGGGTTTCACTGCTGCTGAACACGACCCTGCAACAGTTGGAGAAAACCGAAACCGGCGTGCTGGCCACCTTTACCGATGGCCGAACTGTCGAGGTGGACGAAATCATCTCCGCTATCGGTTTGCAGGCCAACACATTGCTGGCGAAAGCAGCGGGGTTAACGGTGCAGAAAGGCATTCAGACTAATGCGCAGTTACAGACCACCGATCCGCAGATTTATGCGCTGGGCGACTGCGCGGAAATTGGCGGTAAGCTCCTGCCCTTCCTGCAACCCATTCAGCTCAGTGCCATGACGCTGGCGAAGAACCTGCTGGGTGCCAGCGAGTCCCTGACACTGCCGCCGATGCTGGTGAAAATCAAGACGCCGCTGTTTCCTTTACAGATGGCGGGTGATACCACGCGTGGCGACTTGCACTGGCAGCAGGAATGGAACGATCAGGGGATGGTAGCGAAAGCGCTGGATAGTCAGCAGATGTTACGTGCCTTTGTGGTCGGCGGTGAACGGATGAAAGAGGCATTTCCACTGCTGCGACAGCTTTCCACCGTGAGTTCAACCACGGCCTGACACAGCAAAATAAATAATGCATTTAAAATACATATTTTCTGGTCAGTCAGCGTGCGGGTTAATAGAATAAAGCCATCGCTTTTGGAATTTACAGAGGTAAAGATGCAAGATCTCATTTGTTATAAGAAGATGCCGCAGTGGAACAGCCAGACGCTGCCTGCTGCGTTTCAGGAAAAGCACAACACGCAGGAAGGTACCTGGGCAAAACTGACCGTGTTGAAAGGGGAAATGACCTTTTCCATGCTGACTGAAGACGGCGAGACGCTGGAGACGTTCCGGTTCTCCGAGCAGAACCAGCCGCCGTTTGTCGCCCCACAGGCGTGGCACCGCATCGTTTCTTTCTCTGACGATCTGGAATGTCAGCTCAGCTTTTTCTGTTCAGCGGAAGATTTCTACCATAAAAAATACGGTCTGACCCGCACCCATTCCGAAGTGATCAACGCGGTACAGTACGTCAATCCGGGCAAAACGCTGGATTTAGGCTGCGGCGGTGGGCGTAATGCGCTGTATCTGAACCTGCGTGGGTTTGATGTGACGGCCTGTGACAAGCACGAGCAGAGCATTGATTCGCTGAATAACATCATCAAGAGCGAAGCGCTGGAACACATCCGGGCGCGCGTTTACAACATCAATCTGGCGGAAATCAAAGAACAGTACAACTTTATCCTGTCGACCGTCGTGCTGATGTTTCTGGAACGTGACCGTATTCCACACATCATCAGCAATATGCAGAACAACACCGTTAACGGTGGCTATAACCTGATTATTGCCGCGATGTCGACGGAGGATTGCCCGTGCCCGATGCCCTTCTCGTTTACCTTTAAAGAAGCTGAGCTGAAGAACTATTACGCCGACTGGGAGATCCTCAAATACAACGAGGATATGGGTGAACTGCATAAGACGGATGCACACGGCAACCGCATCAAACTGCGCTTTGCCACACTACTGGCAAGAAAGCCATAAACACAGGCCGGCCATTAGAAACCTACCCCGTTAAATACAAAAGGGCCGATGAATCGGCCCTTTTGTTTGCGTGGTATCCGCGTGAATCAGCTGGCTTTGCGCTCTGCAGCAATGCGGTAAGCCACCAGATCTTCAATCGTCAGTACCGGCATGTTGTGCTGCTTGGCAAACGCGATCACTTCCGGCGCGTGCGCCATTGAACCATCATCGTTCGTCAGTTCACACAGAACGCCAGACGGTTTCAAACCTGCCAGCGTCATCAGGTCTACCGTTGCTTCAGTGTGACCACCGCGCGTTAATACGCCACCCGGTTGGGCGCGCAGCGGGAATACGTGACCAGGACGATTCAGATCGCTCGGCTTGGCGTTATCCGCAATCGCGGCACGAATGGTGGTCAGGCGGTCGGCAGCGGAAACGCCTGTCGTCACGCCTTCGGCAGCTTCAATCGTCACCGTGAACGCCGTTTGATAATGGCTGGAGTTCTTCTCCACCATCATTGGCAATTCTAACTGCTGGCGACGCTCTTCCGTCAGGCACAGGCACACGATGCCACTACCGTGACGAATCGTCAGCGCCATTTGTTCAACGGTCATATTTTCAGCGGAGAAGATCATGTCACCTTCGTTTTCACGATCTTCATCATCCAACACCAGCACGCCGCGGCCATGACGCAATGCATCAAGTGCGCGTTCTACGCGTTCAGTCGGATTGCCAAATTCAGAAAGTAATGTCTGATTCATGGTAAAAAACCTCAATGTTATTATGAATTACCAGAATCAGGGCGAGCTTGAGGAGTAACCATTACGACTGGTTGCATAGTAATAGTTAGCAAAAATAACGCGAGCGAGCATGTAGCCCGACAGATACCGTTACTCTCTCCCATCCGGACTATAACCGTCGGCTCCGGAATTACACCGGATCTGCTGACCCCACGTTGCGAAATCGATAATCAACATCGAAAAACACAGCATGAGCGCTCGCGGGCTTCCAGTATAGATACTGGTTTACCGCCGGTGGGGAATTACACCCCGCCCTGAGAATAAGCGCATTTACTATAACGCTAATACCTCGACAGGGCAATTGATCCGCCGCAGGAAATAGGGCAAAACGTATGCTGAATTGCAGTAAAACTATTCTGAACTACAGCAAAACCATTCTGAATTACAGCAAAATCATGCTGAATATGTGCAAAGCAGGGAGCGGATTTAGTTTATCCATCCCACGACTCGCATTACACTCACTCTCGCATTACACTTGCTGTAGTAGTGACTTTACATAACCTAATCAGGAAAGCGACATGATTGACCCAAAGAAGATTGAGCAAATCGCCCGTCAAGTGCATGAATCCATGCCAAAAGGTATCCGGGAATTGGGTGATGATGTGGAGAAAAAGATTCGTCAGGTCTTGCAAGCACAGCTGACCCGATTGGATTTGGTGAACCGTGAAGAGTTCGATATTCAGACGCAGGTTCTGCTCCGCACGCGCGAGAAGATTGCCCGCCTGGAACAGCGCCTGACGGAGCTGGAAGCGAAACTGTCTGCGGAAGAAAAACCCGCCGCAGCGCCGGAAAACGACTAATCCTCATAGTAATTCGTCTCATCACAACCGCTCGTAACATCGCGATGCAGCGCCCTAATCAGGGCGTTGCTCGATTCCCGATGCCGCCACCGCGACCGTCTCCGACGCGCAGGTTTCACGCCACAGAACTCAGCATAAAACGACTCAGTGAGAAACCACTTCAACCTGCTTGCGCGGCAGGAACAGCCATAGCACGACCAGCATGATTAACGCATACAGCGATTTCCAGCCGATCATCAGCAACAGCGCACAGCAAAGCAAACAGCCAATTGCCGCCATCACGCGCGCACGTCCTTTCAGTAAACGCCACCCAGCCAGCATACACAGCAGATAGATCAGCACAAAGATGCCGTTCGCGTACACAATCAGCAGATCCAGCGGTAGCCTGAGCCAGTAAATCAACAGGCTGCACACCAGGCAGCAGCTCACGACAACCGACAGCGCATTTACCGGCGCCCGCCCCGCAGACAGCTTTGCCAATGCACTGCTTCTCGGTGCCTGCGACCAGACAAGGCGGGCGAAGCCCTGCGTGTAAATATTCACGCTGGCAAAGCAGGCCAGATAACCGACAAAGCAGGCGATCCACAGCGCATGCTGACCAAACAGCTGCACAACGATGCCCGGCAGTGACGCCGTGGCGGCCATCCCCTCACCGTAAGCCTTAAAATGCAATACCGCCACTGTGCATCCCCAGTAAACCGCACCTGCGAGCAGCATGCCGATGAGTAAAGCCCGTGGGAAATCCCGCTCCGGCACACGGAACTCCGTCGCCATATGGGCAAAAGCTTCAAGACCCACAAAGCACCAGAACATCACGGCCAACGCACCAAAGGTGTTAGACCATGACAGCTCATTCACCGACGGCCAGGGAATGTGTGTGGGCGTAATATCGCCCTGCCACCAGATAGCAACAACCAACCCCACCACTAACATCGCGATAATAATCTGAATGTTGGCGCTGGATCCGGCGCTGCGCAGGCCAAGCAGCCAGATCCCCCCCAGCGTCAGCAGTTGTACGCAGAGCAGCCCCAGATCACTCCAGCCAAATGCTGCCTGCCAGAACCCGGCGGCAATCTGCAAAGCAGCAGGTAGCCCTAGCGGAATAACAGAGAGGAATAGCCAGCCAGTCACACGCGCCATGCGTGGACCAAAAGCCAGATTCACAAAATGCGCGGCTCCGCCCGCATTAGGAAAATGTTGCCCCAGAGCGGCAAAACCGATGGCGATAGGAAAAACAAGCAGGATCAAGATCGGCCACGCCCACAGACTATCCCGCTGCGCCAGCTGTGCGACCAGTGCAGGAACCGCAAACACCCCCGTCCCCAGCAACGAAGTCGACAGCAGCCCCACCCCCTGGATTAGACCAAGCTCTTGTTTTAATCCTTTTGCTTCACTCACAACGCTTCACCTTTTCTTGCCTTTTTACGCCACGATTTGATCTAAGAATAAAAAAAGCCTCCCTTAACGGAGGCTTCTCTCACCCACTGCATTCGCAAACTTATGCTTTCACATAGATAGTGCTATCAGGCGTTGGCTTTCAGCACATCGCGGATGCGGGCTTTATAGGATTCAACCTTCTGCGGCGTCATCATGCGACGCTCATCATCCTGCACCACGCCGCCAACATCATCGGCAATACGCTGTGCAGACTGTAACATCAGTTTAAAGTTTTGGCTGGCGTCGCCATAAGACGGCACCATCATGAAAATGGACACGCCGGGCGTCGAGAACTCGGACATCGCGTCCACATCAAACGAACCGGGTTTCACCATATTCGCCAGGCTGAACAACACCGGGCCAGCACCCGCTGGGTTTACATGACGATGGAAAATGTTCATTTCACCAAACTGGAAACCGGCCTGAAGCAGGCTTTGCAACAGCAGTTCGCCACCAATAACACCGCCCTGGTGCGCCACGACGTGCAGCACCAGAACCGCTTCTTTTGCCGCTGCGGGTTCGACAGGTTCAGCGGGTTGCTGAGGCTGCGCAGGCTGAACCTTCTCATGCAACGAATGTGCAGCAGGCTGCTGCGGAGCGGACTGCGGCGCATCATAGGCAAATGACTCACGCGGCGAATCAATGTTCGACTGGGCTGGGCTTGGCGTTTCTCTGGGACTGACAACCTGCGGGTTGCTATCGCCACGCACCTGCGAACGCGGAGAATCCACTGGCGTGGCTTCATCCAGTAAAGGATCGTAAGAAGAAACGGGAGACAGGTGCTCGAACGGCGATTTCGCCTCTGGGCGAACGTCTTCACGTGCACTGCTGTTATCAAATGATTGACTATCAAATGGCCGGTTATCAAACGAAGAATTATCAAATGACGCGCTACCAAATGAGGGTTCATTCTGTTGCGGACGCGCACCCTTCACGCGAACCTCGCCAACGCCTTCATCCAGCTCGTCAAGCGGCGTTTCATCACGCGCTTTCTTTGCGCGTTTAACCGGGCGGTCACGAAAAAGGGACGAGCGCTCTTTACGGCTAGTCCACAAGCCGTGAAGTAAAAGCGCTATTATAGCGATCGCGCCAACAACGATTAATATCAGACGCAAGTCCTGCATCATTGCTATCCCAATTGTTCTAACAATACATTGCCACCACGGCAAATACTTATACTACTAACTCTATTTGCCTGAGTACACAAGTGCAAGCCTGCACGGTACTTTATGACAATAAAGATAGATACAACGCACTTTTTTGCTGTTTTTTCATCCAAATGCGGGCTAGTCAGCATAAGATCATCCCGATATGATGCCTCAACAAACAAATGACTGAGTATATTGTCACTATGTCTTTCGAAAAACCGTCTTACGGCAACACCGCAGGCCAGGTTCGCAGCGGCATACACTATTTTCTTGCCGGATGGCGTTTGATTTCACTGCCGGGCATCCGGCGTTTCGTCATTCTTCCCCTGCTCATGAACATCGTGCTGATGGGCGGTGCTTTTTGGTGGCTTTTCACCCAGTTGAATGATTGGATTCCTCAGCTCATGAGCCACATTCCGAGCTGGCTGCAATGGCTCAGCTACCTCATTTGGCCACTCGCCGTCCTCTCCATCCTGCTGGTATTCAGCTACCTATTCAGTACTATCGCCAATTTTATCGCCGCACCGTTTAACGGCTTATTGGCGGAGCAGTTGGAAGCTAAATTAACAGGCCAGACGCTGCCGGACAGCAGCATGCTCGGCATCGCCAAAGATGTCCCCCGGATTATGAAGCGTGAAATCCAAAAGCTGGCGTATTACCTACCACGCGCGATTGTGCTATTGCTTCTCTATTTCATCCCCGGTATTGGGCAAACTGTCGCACCGGTGCTGTGGTTCCTGTTCAGCGCGTGGATGCTGGCGATTCAGTACTGCGATTATCCGTTTGATAACCACAAAGTGGGCTTTTCCACCATGCGGCAGGCATTACGCCGTCACAAGGTCGCCAATATGCAGTTTGGCGCCCTGGTCAGCCTGTTTACGCTGGTGCCTTTTTTGAATCTGGTCATCATGCCCGTCGCGGTATGTGGCGCAACGCAGCTGTGGGTGGATCGCTATCGGGATCTGTCAGCGACGCTGCCGAAAAAAGCGCCCTAAAAGCGCGAGTGCACTGGCTGATCGGAGCCAGTGCTTTCTATTGTAATGAAAAGATATTTCTTAAGAACATAACGATATAGCAATTCTTTACTTCACTGAAAGGTGTGAACGGGTATTCTCTCTACGTTCGCAAAAATTTCATACAGTTATAAGGACAGGCTATGAGCAAGATCTACGAAGACAATTCTTTCACAATCGGCCATACGCCGCTGGTTCGCCTGAACCGTATCGGCAACGGACGCATTCTGGCTAAAGTGGAATCCCGCAACCCCAGCTTCAGCGTAAAATGCCGTATCGGCGCCAACCTGATTTGGGACGCAGAAAAACGCGGCGTTCTCAAACCAGGCATTGAACTGGTTGAACCGACCAGCGGAAACACAGGGATTGCTCTGGCCTACGTCGCAGCGGCTCGTGGTTACAAACTCACGCTCACCATGCCGGAAACCATGAGCATCGAGCGTCGTAAACTGCTGAAAGCGCTGGGTGCCAATCTGGTGCTGACCGAAGGCGCGAAAGGTATGAAAGGCGCGATTGCCAAAGCAGAAGAGATTGTCGCCAGCGATCCAAGCCGTTATCTGCTGCTACAGCAGTTCAGCAACCCCGCTAACCCGGAAATTCACGAAAAAACGACTGGTCCTGAAATCTGGGAAGACACGGACGGTCAGGTTGATGTCTTTATCTCCGGCGTCGGTACAGGCGGTACGCTGACTGGTGTCAGCCGCTACATCAAGAACACCAAAGGCAAAGCCATCATTAGCGTGGCGGTTGAACCCACCGATTCACCAGTTATCACTCAGGCACTGGCAGGCGAAGACCTGAAACCAGGCCCACACAAGATTCAAGGCATTGGCGCGGGCTTCATTCCGGGTAACCTGGATCTGAAACTGATTGACCGCGTAGAAAAAATCACCAATGAAGAAGCGATCAGCACTGCACGCCGTTTGATGGAAGAAGAAGGCATTCTCGCCGGGATTTCTTCCGGCGCCGCCGTTGCCGCCGCGCTGAATCTGCTCAAAGAGAAAGAGTTTGACGGCAAAACTATCGTTGTCATTCTGCCGTCTTCCGGCGAACGTTATCTGAGTACGGCACTCTTTGCCGACCTGTTCACTGAGCAGGAATTGCAACAGTAATCTTCCGGTCGCACTCGAACAACAAGTGACCAATGTGTTAAAAAAGCACCTATTTAGGTGCTTTTTTGTGGCACACTTCAAACTTTCCACTACATACAGATTGCTTTTCTACATCAGGTTTAGTATTTAACCGAACAATTATTTTGATGCGTGAAATTAATGTCAGACAAACGCCACGCCATACCACATTATTTTTGTCTTACGTAAATCGGTTTTTGTCTTGCGTAAAACGGTTTTGTCTTGCGCACGATAGCCACATCGCCGTTTTGCGACCGGGGTTAAGATAATGGGTAGCGGAAGCTGTGGTGTTTGATGGTATTTTATCCAGGAAATACGTTTGACGGTTTTCTTGTCGCATCGTGGCTCGCCCCTGTAACATAAATCAGGCGCTAACCAAACAGGCTAAAGTTCAGTGAATCAGCTAAACTTTAGTTCCACAACATTAATCTAATCCATAAGTTGGGAAAAAAGCATGTTCCAGCAAGAAGTGACTATCACCGCACCAAATGGCCTGCACACTCGTCCCGCTGCTCAGTTCGTTAAAGAAGCCAAAGGCTTCGCTTCTGAAATCACCGTGACATCCAACGGCAAGAGCGCTAGCGCCAAAAGCCTGTTCAAATTACAAACACTCGGCTTAACCCAAGGAACTGTGGTTACTATCGCTGCGGAAGGCGAAGACGAACAAAAAGCGGTTGAACATCTGGTTAAGCTGATGGCCGAGCTCGAGTAAGCAACGGGTCTTTTTAGTGAACATCAGAATCGAGTAAGGTAGGGTTATGATTTCAGGCATATTAGTATCACCGGGGATTGCTTTTGGTAAGGCACTGTTACTGAAAGAAGATGAAATTATCATCAACCGGAAAAAAATCTCTGCGGATCAGGTGGAGCAGGAAATTGAACGTTTTCTGACTGGCCGTTCCAAAGCATCCGCACAGTTGGAAGCTATCAAGAAGAAAGCCGGCGAGACGCTGGGCGCAGAGAAAGAAGCCATCTTCGAAGGCCACATCATGTTGCTGGAAGATGAAGAGTTCGAGCAGGAAATCATAGCCCTGATTAAAGATGAACAGGCTTCCGCCGACGCCGCTGCGTTTTCCGTTATCGAAAACCAGGCCAAAGCACTGGAAGAACTTGATGATGAATATCTGAAAGAACGCGCCGCAGACATGCGTGATATCGGGAAGCGTTTGCTACGCAACATTCTCAATATGACCATCGTCGATCTGGGCGATATTCAGGATGAAGTCATTCTGGTTGCTACGGATCTGACGCCGTCAGAAACCGCGCAGTTGAATCTGGACAAAGTGCTGGGCTTCATTACCGATCTCGGTGGCCGCACGTCCCACACCTCCATTATGGCCCGTTCGCTGGAGCTGCCTGCTATCGTCGGCACGACCAACGTGACGCAACAGGTCAAAAACGGCGACTATCTGATTCTGGATGCCGTAAACAACCAGATCTATCAGAATCCGACCACAGAAAAAATTGAAGAATTAAAAGCCATTCAGCAGCAGTACAGCGCTGAAAAATATGAGCTGGCCAAGCTGAAAGATCTGCCAGCCATCACGCTGGATGGTCATCAGGTTGAAGTCTGTGCCAACATCGGTACCGTGCGTGATGTCGCCGGGGCTGAGCGTAACGGCGCAGAAGGTGTCGGCCTGTATCGTACCGAATTCCTGTTCATGGATCGTGATTCTCTGCCGACAGAAGAAGAGCAGTTCCAGGCGTATAAGGCGGTGGCCGAAGCCGTTGGCGCTCAGGCAGTTATCGTCCGTACCATGGATATCGGCGGTGACAAAGACCTGCCTTACATGAACCTGCCGAAGGAAGAGAACCCGTTCCTTGGCTGGCGTGCTATCCGTATCTGTCTGGATCGTAAAGAAATCCTGCACGCCCAACTGCGTGCCATTCTGCGCGCATCCAGCTTTGGCAAGCTGCGTATCATGTTCCCGATGATTATCTCCGTGGAAGAAGTGCGTGAGCTGAAAGCCGAACTGGCGATGCTGAAAGCGCAGCTGAGAGAAGAAGGTAAAGCCTTCGACGAAAGCATTGAAGTCGGCGTGATGGTTGAAACCCCTGCCGCTGCCGCAATCGCGCCACATTTAGCCAAAGAAGTCGACTTCTTTAGTATTGGGACAAATGACTTAACCCAGTATACTCTGGCTGTTGATCGCGGTAATGAGCTGATTTCTCATCTCTATAATCCGATGTCCCCCGCCGTCCTTACCCTGATTAAGCAGGTTATCGATGCGTCTCATGCCGAAGGCAAGTGGACAGGGATGTGTGGTGAGCTCGCCGGTGACGAACGTGCTACACTACTGTTATTGGGAATGGGTCTGGACGAATTCAGCATGAGTGCGATCTCTATCCCGAGCATCAAGAAAATCATCCGTAATGCGAATTACGAAGATGCGAAGGCGCTGGCGGAGCAGGCATTAGCTCAACCGACAGCACAAGAGTTAAGCAATCTGGTGAGCCGCTTTATTAAAGAAAAAACGCTCTGCTGATTCTGCTTCACCTAATAGGTTTCAAGGTGGCAATCAGCCCCCCCGACAGGCGATACCGTCGCGGTCGGGGTAGCGAAAAAAGCCAATGCCACAACGACTTGAAAGATTAGGGTATATGCTGGCCCAATATTAATGCTTAGGAGAGAATCATGGGTTTGTTCGATAAATTGAAATCTCTGGTTTCTGACGACAAAAAAGACACTGGCAGCATCGAAATCATTGCCCCACTGTCGGGTGAAATCGTCAATATTGAAGATGTTCCTGATGTCGTATTCGCAGAGAAAATCGTCGGTGACGGTATTGCCATCAAACCAACTGGCAACAAGATTGTCGCACCGGTAGACGGCACCATCGGTAAGATTTTTGAAACCAACCATGCGTTTTCCATCGAGTCTGACAGCGGCATTGAGCTGTTTGTGCACTTTGGTATTGATACCGTTGAATTGAAAGGCGAAGGCTTCAAACGCATCGCCGAAGAAGGCCAGCGCGTGAAGAAAGGCGATCTCGTTATCGAGTTTGACCTGGCGCTGCTGGAAGAAAAAGCGAAGTCTACTCTGACCCCAGTGGTTATTTCCAACATGGATGAAATCAAGGAATTGACCAAACTGAGTGGTACGGTCGTTGTCGGCGAAACGCCGGTTATCCGTATCAAAAAGTAAACCGCCCTTCTACGGATGGTCTACTACGTTTGCACGAAACGGCACCCGGATGGTGCCGTTTTCGTTTCAGGCTTTCCAGCGCGGTACGCACAGGCGAATCACTAATCCACGCTGTTCACCGTTGTCCGCTTCAATATGCCCACCGTGCGCCAGCACCACTTTGCGAGTAATCGCCAGCCCCAGCCCATAGCCCTTGCCAGACAGCGGCGAATCCACACGAATAAAAGGATCGAAGATGCTGGAGAGCTTACTTTTCTCCACGCCGGGTCCCTGATCGGCGACCTGAATCGTCCACTCATGCTCGTTGCCAATAAGCGATACGGAAACCTGCTGCTCGCGGGCTGAAAAACGTAGCGCGTTGCGCATCACATTATCGACCGCCCTGCGCATCAGCTCCGAGTTGCCTTTAATCGTGTAGTCCTCGTCTTCATCCGCCGCCAGCAGGATTTCGACGCCAGTGACCTGCGCTTCATAGCGCGCATCGTTGACGACGGCCGTCACCAGTCCCAGTAAATCGAAATAGGCTTCCTCAATGCCAGAATGCTCCGTGCGCGATAGCGTCAGCAGCTCGCCAATCATCTTATCCATCAGCAGCGCTTCACGCTCAATACGCTGTAAGGAGTTATCGACATTGTCTGGGTTTTGCCTTATCAACCCGATAGCGAGCTGCAAACGCGCCAGCGGGGAGCGCAGCTCGTGTGAAACATCATGAAGCAGCTGTTCACGCGCGCTGGCCAGGCTATCCAACCGTTCGACCATGGAATCAAAATCACGCGCCACGTCACTGATTTCATCATGTCGCTTATGCATTACCGGCAGCAGGCGTACATTCAGATCCCCTTGAGCTACCTGATCAAACCCTGCGCGGATCTGGTTCAGCGGACGCGCCAGACTCCATGCCAGTACCGAACTAAACAGCAGCCCACCGAACCCCGCGATAATGACAAACGGCACGGGTACGTTAAGAAACTCGATCGGACGAGGAGGACGGAATTCGCTGCGCAGCAGCTCGGTGTCATAACGTATCTGATACCACTTTCCGGCAGGCCCACTGACCTGCTTGATCATGTGCGTAGCACGCGGCGCGTTACGCTTATCCGGCGCAAAATCATCGACGGGCATCGCATTCTCCGAGGCGGAATTCAATTCCTGCTCCGACAGCGGCAACGGCGATTCCGTGACGGAAATGTATTGTTGCTCTTGCTGCGGCAACAGCGACATCACATCGTTCAATTCACCCAGACCGCCATGTTGCAGCGCCGCCGCCACCATCTCCGTTTGCATCGTCGCAATACGGGAAACCACGATCTCTTCCAGCGGCTTATGGCGTTCGCCGTAAAAAGAAAAAGCCAGCCACAGCAACTGAGACATCACGAGGAACGTCAGCCAGAACCCGAGCAATATCTTCCAGAAAAGCCTTCCACGAATCATCATCAGCGAATCCGGTATCCCACACTGCGCACAGTTTCAATCGTCATGCTGTTGCCCGGCAATGCACAGAGCTTCTGACGAATATTGCTGATGTGCACATCCACGCTGCGGTCATACGCTTCACGGCGACGTCCCAGACATTTTTCGGACAGCTCATCCTTTGACACCACCCGCTCAGGGGAACGTAACAACAGCTCCAGCAAATTAAATTCAGACGCCGTCAGATCAAACGGCTTTCCGCGCCACTCGCTGATACGCGTCGCTGGGTTCAATACCAGATCGCCGCTGGCTGCCAGGCTCTCGTCTCGCTTTGCACTCGGCTGGTCATCATAGCGACGTAGCACCGCCCGCAACCTTGCCACCAGCTCACGCGGGTAACAGGGTTTAGGCATATAGTCATCCGCGCCCATTTCCAGACCGATAACTCTGTCGATGTTGTCACCGCGCGCCGTTAGCATAATGACGGGCAACTGTTCGGTTTTTCTGATCTGGCGCAGCACGTCAATGCCGCTCATATCCGGCAACATGACATCCAGAATCATCGCGGTGTAATCCCCCGACATCGCCCCCTCGACGCCTTCTTTACCTGTCAGCACCCGGGAGGTCGAAAACCCTTCCGCATTCAGGTACTCACAGAGCATATCGCCCAGCTCTACGTCGTCATCGACCAGTAAAATATTCATATCCTGTCCTCATTAATCGGGTATACCCTACATCATTCGATGTTGCGGAAAAAAATGCACATATCGCTTGAAGCATGACGGGTATAGATGCTGTATTCTCAGGCTTAGCGTTAATATTCGCAGCCAGATTTACCTAATCCTTACCATTTCTTTGAGCAAAGATTACCGCTACCTTTACGGACTCGGGGTAAATTACTCACCTGCGTTATTTACTTCCGTTCAAATGTATTCATTAAGGACGACTCCCCCTGATGCAATCACGATTTTTTACACGACGCCGTACGACGATCGCGCTGGGTCTTATCGCCGCTGCCGTGCTTATTCATCTGTTTTTCAACAAGCCAGCCCCCGCGCCAAGCGCGATGACCGCCGCCGCAGAAATTGCGGATCTCGAACAGACGGTACTCGCTGACGGCAAAATTGAGGCGCAGAAGCAGGTCAGCGTCGGTGCTCAAGCCTCAGGGCAAATCAAAGCGCTGCATGTCGAACTCGGCGATAAGGTCACAAAAGGGCAATTGATCGCCGAGATTGATGACCTCCCCCAGCAGGACACGTTAAGAAATGGCGAAGCGGCGCTAAAAAATATTCAGGCGCAGCGCACTGCCAAACTGGCGGAGTTGCGTAACAACGAATTAAGCTGGCAGCGTCAGCAAATGTTAATGAAACGCGGCGTTGGCGCACAGGCCGATTACGATAGCGCGAAAGCCACGCTGGATGCCACCAAAGCCAATATCGATGCGCTGGACGCACAGATCGTTCAGGCACAAATTACCGTCAACACCGCTAAGGTTAACCTGGGGTATACCCAGATTCGTTCACCGATGGATGGCACTGTGGTGGCCATTCCTGTTGAAGCAGGCCAAACGGTCAACGCCATCCAGACAACGCCGACCATTGCCAAAGTCGCCAATCTGGACACCATGACCATCAAGGTGAAGATTTCAGAAGCCGACGTCGTCAAGGTGAAAACCGGCATGCCCGTGTGGTTTAGTATTCTGGGCGAACCCAGTAAACGTTACGAAGCCACGCTGAGCTCGATTGAACCCGCACCGGACTCCATCAATACAGACTCAACCACGACATCATCCAGTTCGAGTAGCACCAGTTCTTCATCCAGCACCGCGATCTATTACAACGGCCTGTTCGACGTGAAGAATCCTGACGGCGTATTACGCATTTCCATGACAGCACAGGTATATATTCTGCTGTCTTCAGTGAAAAATGCCATTGTCGTCCCGGCAACAGCATTAACCTCGCGCAATGGCATGTGGTACGTGCAGGTGATGAATGCGAACAAGAAGATCGAATCACGCCTGGTCACACTCGGCCTCAATGATAACGTGCGCACCCAGATCCGTTCGGGGCTCAGCGTTGGGGAACAAGTGGTTGTCAGCCCGTCATCCGGTGATGTCGCGTCCACGCATCCCGGCCCGCCGATGGGGATGTAACGCATGTCCACATCCTTACTTAAGCTGACCAGCATTACCCGCCGCTTTTCCAACGGCGAACAGGACGTCACCGTCCTCAAGGACATCAACCTGACGATCAATCAGGGAGAAATGGTGGCCATTGTTGGCGCATCCGGTTCGGGAAAATCCACGCTGATGAATATTCTCGGCTGTCTGGATAAACCCTCCTCCGGGGATTATCAGGTGGCAGGGCGCGCCGTGGGCGAACTGGACAACGACCAGTTAGCGGAACTGCGTCGCGAGCATTTTGGTTTTATTTTCCAGCGCTATCACCTGCTGGGCGACCTCAGCGCGCTAGGGAATGTCGAAGTGCCGGCCATTTATGCCGGTAAAAGCCGACAGGCGCGCCGTCAACGGGCGGCGGAGCTGTTAAGCCGGCTGGGACTGGAGAATCGCCTTCACTATCGACCCAGCCAGCTTTCTGGCGGCCAGCAGCAGCGCGTCAGTATCGCCCGTGCGCTGATGAACGGCGGCGGCATTATTCTGGCGGATGAACCCACTGGCGCGCTGGACACCCACAGCGGCAACGAGGTGCTGAGCATCCTCCGCGATCTGCATAGACAGGGCAACACCGTTGTCATCGTCACGCACGACATGACGATTGCCGAGCATGCGCAGCGCATCATAGAACTGCGCGATGGCGAAGTGATTGCCGATCGACAAACGCGTCCCGAAGAGGCCACCGCGCCATCGCCTGAGGCCGCCAGTTCTCCGGCAACCTCGGCCCTGAACCAGTTCAAAGACCGCTTTATTGACGCATTCAAAATGGCGCTGCTGGCGATGAACGCCCAGCGGATGCGCACTTTTCTGACCATGCTCGGCATCATTATCGGCATCGCATCGGTTGTTTCGGTGGTGGCACTGGGGAAAGGCTCACAGGAGCAAGTGCTGGCCGACATCAACTCGATGGGCACCAGCACGCTGGAAATTTTCCCCGGCAAAGATTTCGGCGACATGGATGCCAGCGCCATTCAAACGCTGCGCGCCAGCGATATTCAGCCACTGACGCAGCATCCCTACGTGCATAGCGTCACCCCGTCTATCTCCACCAGCGTCACGATGCGCTATGGCAACATTGCCGTGTCTGCCAGCGTTTCCGGGGTGGGTGAACAGTTCTTCACCGTGCGTGGTTACACGCTGCAACGCGGCGTGCTTTTCCCTCGCAGCAGCGTCGATGAACTGGCACAGGACGCGGTGATTGACAAAAACACGCTTAACAAGCTCTTTCCCCACGGCGAGGATCCCATTGGACAAGTGATTCTGCTGGGCTCGCTGCCCGTTCGGATTATCGGCGTCGTCAGCAAGAATCAGGGTGGCTTCGGCAGTGACGAAAACCTGAATGTCTGGGTGCCGTACACCACCGTGATGAAACGCATGGTCGGACAGTCCTACCTGAAAAGCATCACGGTGCGGGTGAAAGACAATATTGATATGAACGTCGCCGAGAAAAGCATCACCGCCCTGCTGACACAGCGACACGGTACGAAAGATTTCTTTGTCATGAACACGGACAGCATCCGTCAGATGATCGAGAAAACCACCACCACGCTCACGCTGCTGGTGTCGATGATCGCGCTGATTTCGCTGCTGGTCGGCGGTATCGGTGTCATGAACATCATGCTGGTCTCTGTCACGGAGCGAACCCGAGAGATCGGCGTTCGTATGGCGGTCGGCGCACGCACCAGCGACATCATGCAGCAGTTTCTGATCGAAGCGGTGCTGGTCTGCCTGTTCGGCGGCATAATCGGTGTGGGGCTGTCGCTGGCTATCGGCGTACTGTTTGCACAGTTCAGCAGCAATTTCGCGATGATCTATTCCAGTTCATCGATTATTGCCGCATTCCTGTGCTCCAGCCTGATTGGCATTATCTTCGGCTTCTTCCCTGCCCGTCGTGCGGCGCAGATGGAACCGATTCACGCACTGGAGCGAGAATAGTCATCAGTCAAATACCCCGGTGGACAGATACCGATCGCCGCGATCGCAGGCGATTGCCACGATCACACTACCGGGGTTTTCCGCAGCAATCCGCAGTGCGCCAGCAACCGCGCCGCCGGTACTGACACCGCAGAAGATCCCTTCCTGACGCGCCAGTTGCCGCAGCGTATTCTCGGCGTCGACCTGTGTCATATCCAAAATACGATCGACCAGATCGGCGCGGAAAATGCCCGGCATATAGTCCGGTGACCAACGGCGAATACCGGGAATATGGCTGCCTTCCGCAGGCTGTAGCCCGACTGTACAGATTACTGGGTTCTGCTGCTTCAGATAGCGGCTGACGCCGGATATCGTGCCGGTCGTTCCCATGCTGGAGATAAAGTGGGTCAGCTTACCCGCCGTTTGCTGCCAGATCTCCGGGCCAGTCGTGAGAAAATGCGCCAACGAATTGTCCGGGTTATTGAACTGATCGAGCGTTTTCCCCTCTCCCGCCAGCACCATCTGTTTTGCGCGATCCCGCGCCCCTTCCATCCCTAACTTGCGATTAACCAGAACCAGTTCTGCGCCATACGCACGCATCGCAGTCTGACGTTCATAGCTCATGTTGTCCGGCATCAGCAGACGTAACCGATAACCCTTTACCGCCGCAATCATCGCCAGCGCAATGCCGGTATTCCCGCTGGTCGCCTCGATTAGCCGATCGCCGGGAGTAATCTCGCCGCGATTCTCTGCCTGCTGGATCATAGAGAGTGCAGCCCGATCTTTTACCGAGCCGGCGGGGTTATTCCCTTCCAGCTTCAGCCAAATTTCACTGTTCAGCCCCTGCGTCAGGCGCTGCAATTTCACCAGCGGGGTATTGCCAATACACTGCTCAAGCGTTGTCACAAGTTGAGTCCTAAAAAGTCTCACCCACTTACGGAGTGAACGATAAAATTAACGTTGCTGACAAACCCATGATGGTTAATTCGAGATACATGGGGCTACCACAGGGCGAGGTATCCCTACGGGAACCTCATCCCTGTGTTTCCCCTAAAATCTGACTTTGCCAACAATCTCAATTTACTGCTTTTCAGGCGGATTCTGTTCCCGCCCTTGCGCCATTTGCCGTTTCACCCGCCACTGCAAGGCGCTTTTGATGAACAGCGTCAGTATCGCCATCACGGTTAACAGCGCCGCGGCGGTAAACGCGCCCACGCTGTTATAGTCCTGATGCAGCAATTCAACCTGAAGCGGTAGCGTATAGGTTTCACCACGAATCGCCCCCGACACCACGGATACCGCACCAAACTCGCCAATCGCACGGGCATTCGTCAGTACCACGCCATACAACAACGCCCAGCGAATATTCGGTAACGTCACCCGATAGAACACCTGCCAGCCCGACGCACCAAGCAGCACAGCCGCCTCTTCTTCCTGACTGCCCTGACTCATCATCACCGGAACCAGTTCCCTGACCATAAACGGGCAGGTCACGAATATGGTCACCAGCGCAATGCCCGGCCAGGCAAACATCAGCTGTAGTCCCTGTTCATCCAGCCAGCCGCCAACCGGCCCGTTGGTGCTGTAAAAAAGCAGATACAACAGACCCGCAACCACCGGCGAGACGGCAAAAGGGATGTCGATCAGCGTGAGCAGCAGTTGCCGCCCCGGAAACTGAAAGCGCGTGACCAGCCACGCCAGCAACGTGCCAAAAACCAGATTTACCGGTACGACAATCGCCACCACCAGCAGCGTGAGACCAATCGCATGCAGCATGTCAGGATCGCTCAGGTTACGCCAGACGCCCCCTAGCCCGTGCGCCAGCGCCGCGGCAAAAATTGACACCAAAGGGATGACCAGCATGATGAGCGATAATATCACGCCCAGTGCAATCAGCGCTGCCCTTCCCCAGTTGCCTTCCTGCCGAACAGGATGAGCCTGACGCCGCGTCGTCACGGTAGGAATCTCAGCCATTACACGCTCCGGGTCCGTTGACCAAAACGGCTTTGCAGTACGTTGACGGCAAACAGGATCAATAAGGATACCGCCAACACAACGGAAGCAATCGCACTCGCGGCAGGGAAATCAAACTCCTGCAAGCGGATAAAAATCATCAGCGAAACGACTTCCGTCTGCCAGGCGATATTCCCTGCAATAAAGATGACCGCGCCAAATTCGCCCAGACTGCGGGCAAACGACATCGCGGTGCCCGTTAAGAGCGCCGGAGTTAATTCCGGTAAAATGACATAGCGAAAACACTGCCAGCGATTCGCCCCCAGCGTCTGCGCCGCCTCTTCATATTCCGGCCCCAGCTCTTCCAGTACCGGTTGAACGGTACGCACCACAAAGGGAATACTGGTGAACGCCATCGCCACCGTAATCCCCAGCCAGGTGTACGAGACCTTGATGCCGAATTCAGCCAGCCATGCCCCATACCAGCCGGTGGTTGAAAACAGCGCGGCCAGCGTCAACCCCGCGACGGCAGTGGGGAGCGCAAAGGGCAAATCCATCAGCCCATCCAGTAAAGCACGGCCGGGAAAGCGATAGCGCGTCAGAATCCACGCCATCAACAGGCCGAATCCCGCATTGAATACTGTCGCCAGCCCCGCGGCCAGAAGCGTCACCTTGTAAGCAGCCACCACCTGCGGATTGGAAATCACCGCCCAGTATTGCGCCAGACTCATTTCCGAAAGCTGCATCACCAGTGCGCTTAAAGGCAGTAACAGAATCAGACAGACGAACAGCAGGCTGCTGCCCAGACTCAATGCGAATCCCGGCAGCACCCGTTTACCTGAACCAGAAAAAAGGTTACCCGACCCCAAAGCCATTACTGACGACCAGCCGCCAGCAATTTATCCAGCTCGCCACCGGTGTCGAAATGGATTTTCATCACCTGTGGCCATGTGCCAAACTGATCTTCCACCCGGAATAAGGTGGTGTCCGGAAAGCGGGATTTCAGCGTTTGCGTCAGTTCGGGGTTATTCACACGATAGTAAAAATCCGTGATGATCTTCTGCGCTTCCGGGCTATACAGATAATTCAGATAGGCTTTTGCTGCCTGCTCGGTGCCGTTCTTCTCCACATTCTTATCGATCCACGCGACGGGGAATTCCGCCAGCACGTTGACTTTCGGAACGATCACCTCGTAGTTCTCGGCACCGTACTGATTACGAATGTTATTCACCTCGGATTCAAAGCTGATCAGCACATCACCTAACTGACGCTCCACAAACGTGGTGGTTGCGCCACGGCCGCCGGTATCAAATACCGCAACGTTTGCCAGAAAACGTGTTATCCACGCGCGCGTTTTGGCCTCGTCGCCACCGTTGGCTTTGCTAGTCGCGCCCCAGGCTGCAAGATAGGTATAACGGGCATTGCCGGAGGTTTTCGGATTCGGGAAAATCAGCTTCACGTCATCACGCACCAAATCGTTCCAGTCGTGAATCCCTTTAGGATTGCCTTTGCGAACCAGAAACGCCATGGTCGAGTAGAATGGAGAACTATTATTCGGTAAACGCGCCTGCCAGTCGGCGGGAATCAACTGCCCGCGATCGTGCAGGATCTGGACGTCCGTCACCTGATTGTAGGTTACGACATCGGCCTTTAGGCCCTGCAAAATAGCCAGCGCCTGTTTAGACGAACCGGCATGTGATTGTTTGATCGTCAGCGGATCGTTAGGGTGCTGCGACAACCACTGTTTTTCAAAACCGGGATTGAGCGCCACAAATAGCTCACGTGACACATCATAAGAGCTGTTCAGCAACTCGGTAGCAGAGACAGCGCTCTGACCACCCAGCAGCAATGACAGCGCCAGAGAACCTTTCACCAGCCAGCCTTTCACCTGTACGTGATTCATCTTATGTCCTGCCAGAGTTAGCGCCTATTTGGTAGGCTTTGTTATGGGGGATCTATCGTTTGCATAGCCATTTTTTTGGAAAAAATGCACTTGTCAGCGCAACTCAGTGTAGGGGGAAGTGATGGTTAACATATAACCTTTATATATAACATTTCGGGATTTTTAAGCGCTAAAGGACATAACCCAAGACAAAAGAGATAGGAAGAAAAAGCGGAATGGAGAAGGAAGGTATGGCCCGATAGCCTGATGCGGGGAAGCTCAAATGTTGAAAACTGAAAGCGAATGCCTGCACAAGTGCAGGCATCAGGAAACGCGTTGGATCTTATAGCGATAAAAGTTGATCCAGAGAAGGCGCGAAGAAGTAGCTGCCGCTGACGGCACGCGTAAAGCGCAGCATCTCATCACGTTTACCGTCACGATCGCCGAACATGCTCAGCAATTGCTGCTCGATGTTATGCAGACGTGCGCAGTAGGCGACAAAATAGAGCCCATTTTTCCCACTCGCGGTGCCATAAGGCAGGCTTTGACGCAGGATTTTCAGCCCTTTGCCGTCTTCCTTTAAATCCACACGGCTGAGATGCGACGTCACAGGGCGTTCATCAGAAGACAGCTCTTCGTTGTCCCGCTTGGTGCGCCCGATCATCTGTTCTTGCTGTTCCACGCTAAAACGCTGTAGCTGCTTCAGATTGTGTTCCCAGCGTTGGGTAAAGACGTAGCTGCCGCCCGCATCTGGCTGGCCTTCTGGGATAATCGCCACGGCATGGCGGGCATCGCCCTGCGGGTTTTCCGTACCGTCAACGAAACCACTGAGATCGCGATCTTCCACCCAGCGGAAACCGTGCGTCTCTTCTTCGATACGAATCGAGCCACCAAACGCGGCCAGCGCCGCCTGTGCCAGCGTGAAGTTCACATCATGGCGCAGTGATTGAATGTGGATCAACAAATCGCGCTGCGTAGCAGGTGCAAGCCCGTTACCCAGTGGCGTAAAGGGTTTCAGCTCTGCCGCACCGCGAGTACAATCCAGATCGCGCCAGACATCGTTGCCAAATGCCAGCACCGCGCCTAATCCCGCATCGGGATACTGCTGCTGTAGCTCTTGCAATGTCTGACAGAATTTTTTGCATCCCTGCCGGATAACATCAAACTCTCCCTGAATCATCGCTTCCATAAAGATGGCAAAACGGCGGTGTTCCAACAAAATACCGCTTTGAATTGGTGTCATTTCTGCTTCCTCAAGCGTCAGTTTTCTCTTTTGTTGTTATGGTTTACTACGATTATGGCTTACGACTATAGCGATGGCGCATGCGACCACCGAAAAACTATCAGGCGACGCCGCTATCATACCGGAAGCCGCCTGACGTTTACCTTGCGTAAACGCAAGTTAGTTTCGCGCCTGCGCGTGCCACACAATCTTACTCACTTTCCAGTTTTTCAGGATATCGTCAGGCGGCATCAAGCCTTCCGGGCCGCTCCATTCGCCGGAATAGAGGTAGCTGATATGCGTACTCTGCGGCGCGGCGCATTCCACACTTTGCGCATCATCACCTTGTCCTAACTGACAGGATTCAAATGCTTTGCTGTAGGTATTGCTAAAAGCGTCACCGATTTTCACACCGCCTGCGCTGCCTACCGCCGGATCCATGACCTCAACTTTGCGCACGCTGCCCTTCGGCTGACCGCTGATGATCATCTTCACCTCTTTCCCATCCAGCGCCTGATAAAACGCGACCAGTTGACCGTTGGAGGTCCCCATTCCACTACGCAGTTGATAACCACCATCCAGTGCGCTCTGTAGCGCCCCTTCGGACAGTGGCGTACCGGCATTGATGCCACCAACACCCGCATCAGTCACCTCCAGCGAACTGCCAAACCAGTTAAACGGCGACAGGCTGGACCAGGAGAAATGCGAAAGCGTGCTGCATCCACTCAGCAACAGCGGTAACCCCAGCACCAGCGATAAACCCAGCGGGCGAAAATTCATAGCATGTACTCCTCAAGATTGAACGGCTTCCGTCATCAGCCACCCTAATAAGATGGGGATTGGAGTCTGCAAGCGACGAAAAGTGCCGTAAAAGACGGGATAATCTTGTGAGGGATTATAGAGGGCATACGAAAAGAAACCTACCAGAACGACAGACAAAGGCCGCAGAGTGCGGGGGTAACGGATAGATCGTAAAGTCGCTGTAAACACATCCATGTGCGCTCGGCTTGCGCAGATATGAATCTCATCCCTGAGATTCACCCTTGCAGGGCCGTCGCAAGCGACGTTCAAAAGCGTTCCTGACGCTTTTGTCCATGGCGCAAACGCTTTACTCTTCTATTCCGTTACTCCCGTTTTCATTCGTCGAATAGGTTTATCAACAGTCTGAGGCCTCCCAATACTCGGAAGGCCTGCGGGCAACATCAACTGCGCTGTGAGGCAAAATCCGTTAAGTCATAACGGTGTGGGAACAGATCGTCCAGCTCCGTCTGGTGCGTAATCGCCACCACGGTACACGCAGGCAACGCCATCTTGACCAGCGCCAGAAGCTGCCTGGCGGCGTCATGATCCAGATTGCTGGTCGCTTCATCCAGATAGAGCGTATCGGGTTTGGCGATCAGCGCACGGGCAAAAGCGACGCGCTGCCGCTCCCCACCGGAGAACACCCGATCCCAGTTCAGTTGCTCATCCAGACGATCGCGCCACGCGCCGAGCCCGACGCTGTCCAGCGTCTGACGCAGCATCTCGCTGTCAGCCAGCGGCGGGTGCGGGTAGCAGAGGATCTCTGCCAGCGTCCCCTGTCCCAGATAGCTTTGCTGCGGTAACAGTAGGCTACGTCCTTCAAGCGATTGCCAGCGGCCATCGTAATACGGCCACAGGCCGCTTAGCGTACGCAGCAAGGTTGATTTCCCCAGCCCGCTGCGGCCAGAAAACTTACTCCAGCTACCTGCTTCGCAGCTCAGGTCTACGTTTTGCAATAGCGGAGCCCCCTGCGGCGTGGTGAAAGAAAGCCGATCAATACGTAAATCCTGTCCTACCGGCGCATCAACCTGTTCAGACTGGTGACGTTTGATTTCGTCCTTGAACTGGCTGAGACGCGCCATACTGGCAGAAAGAATCACAAACTCTTTGTACTTATGGATAAACCAGCTCAGTGCACCGTGTACCTGCGCAAACGCTCCGCGGATCTGCATCAACCCACCCAGCGTTACCGTTTTACTCAGGAAGGCAGGCAGAGCGGCAAAGACCGGCACAATCTGGCTTACACGCATATAGCCCGTGGTGAAGAAGCCCAGATTACGCTCGGCATTCATAAAACGCCCCCAGTTCGACACAATGGCAGAGAAATGTCGCTGAAGATGGCTTTTCTCTTGCGCTTCGCCGCCGTACAGCGCGATTTGCTCGGCGTTATCATGCTTACGCAGCAGCGCTGCACGGAAATCGGCCTCTGCCTTTTGCTTCTCATAATTAATATTATGCAGACGTTTCCCGACCACATGCGTAATCAGGCTGCCGAGCAGCGTATACAGAATAGCTATCCAGACCAGATAACCTTCGATTACCCACTCTTTGCCAAACAGCGTAAAGCGCTGAACGCCCGATAATCCCCACAGAATGACGACGAAAGAGAACAAACGCGCGGTCACGATCAAAAATTCGATGACTAGACTAACGGCTTTGTCGACAAACAGGTTGATATCTTCGGCAATACGCTGGTCTGGGTTATCAATCTTGCCCGCAACTGACATGCGATAAAATGCCCGCTTCGCCAGCCAGCTATCTACCAGCTCGGCGGTTAACGCGGTACGCCAGCGGATAATCAGCAGTTTGGTAAACCACTCCTGATACACGATCGACCCAATATAGAGCAGGATGTAAATACCGTATTCTTTCATCAGAGAAAGCAACAAACTGCTGTCGAATGCACCTAGCGCATCGTAAAACGTCTTACTCCACTCGTTTAATAACACATTGAGATAAACGATCATCCCGCCCATCGCGATGGCGATGAACAAGAGCAACCAAGCCTGCCAGCTTCGTTTGCCGCCCCAGAAAGGGCGGCAGAGATCGACAAATTGAGCCATTACCTTCTTCACTCTTTCACCTCTTGCGGCAAGGTGATGTAAAGCACGCGGTTATCCGGGTTGTATAGCTTCGCCGACATTGCTCGGACGCCTTCCAGCGTAATGCTATCAGCCAATTTGGAGACGCTGCTCAGGTAGCGCGGATCGTCATAGTGGCGATAGCTCAGAAGCAGGCGGCGCTCTAGGGTCATGAGATCGCTCTGACGCCCTTTTTCCGCACGAATAAACTGCGCTTTCTGATCGTCCACATCTTCCTGAGTAATTTTCGTCGGCAATTCAGCAAACACGTGCTCGGCCAGTTTCCACAGTTCCTGCGCACGTTCAGGCGCACTGGTGAAACTCACCTCTGTCTCGATACGCTGTTTCTTATCTTCCAGCTCGCTATCGACACGCATACGATAAATACCCAGCGCGTCATCACGCAGGCGGGTTTTGAGATATTTATTCGCGATATTGCGGGCAATACTCACTTGAACCGCGGCCTGCGGCGTCCACGTATATGGCGTGAAGCTCCAGGTCAGGATGTCGGCACGCGGCTCGATATTGATAGCCGATGTCGCCTCACGTTTACCCGGCAGCGCCAGATGTGATTTCACGTCACTGGCTGGCTGGCGTGGGATCGTCGCGAGATAGCGTTCAACCTGCGGCAAAATCTGTGCAGCAGGCATATCGGCGATCAGATAGTAGGTGACCGGCGCAAAAGCGGCTTTATGCCACTGTGACAGTAACGCTGGTGCCGTGACTTGCTTCAGCTCGGCAATTTCAGGCTGCTGCCAGCTTGGCCCACCAAAACGCAGCGTAGTGATTTCGCTGGCACGTTTCCCTGAAACAGACTGATCGTCATTGGCCTTCTGACGCGCCAGACTCATCATGCTCTCTTTCATCACCTCAGGATCGATCCCCGGCGCCACATTCAGCTCGCGGTATAACCCCAGCAGACTGGCTAGTTGCTCAGTGGGGGCGCTCCCGTTCACCGTCAGTTGATCCGCTTCCTGATCGATGCTCAGCGACAGGGATTTATCTTTTTTCCAGTTCGTCAGCGCTTCACCACTCCATGTCGCAGGGCCGCTCTGATTGACCAGTTGACTCGCCAACTGTGCCTGCCACGGATTCAGCGACGTCGCCATGAATCCAGCCGGACTCGTCGCGGTGAGATACACTTTCTTGCCCGCTTCCGGCGCGCGCAGCCACACGACGCGATCGCCATTACTCAACTGCCACTGCTCGACCTTCTGTGCGGCAAAAGTCTTCACCGCCGTACGCTTTCCGCTTTGCGTCACGGCAGGAAGCTCAGGGATGACTTTTTCTTTTTCCACCTGTAACGGTGCCAGCGTCGCTGCCGCCCACTGCGCCTGTAACTTACGCATCGCCTCCGGCTTCGGCAACGTGAAAGGCGTCGCGCCCGGCACGCTAAACTGCACCAACGTATCAGGTGACGCTAACCAACGTTGCCAATGACGATTAACGTCTTCCGCAGTGATGGTGTCCAGCGCGTCCAGCGCCTCTTTACCGCGCAGCTGGCTGCCGACATACGGGCGATCCTGCTGCCAGACGATGGTCAATTGCTGAATCCAGTCTGCAAATTCACGCGACTCAGGGGTATCACTCATACGCTGTGCGACTTCACGAATGTCGGATTTGATCTCCGTGATGTCCTGCTCGTTTAACGGATAGCGTTTGAACCGCTCAATTTCTTTCAGTACGGCAGAAATCGCGGCGTCATGGCCACCCGGCATCACATTGGCGAAAAAGCCCAGCGCGGCCGTCGTTTTACCGATATCTGATTTACGCACCACCAGACTACTGGCGTCTTGCGGCAACTCCGCCTGCTGGCGACGAACCTGGCGCGTAACCGCAGACATCGTGATTTGGGTGAGCAAACGATGACGAAAATCGGATTGGCCGAAGGTGTCTTTGTCATTGAAACGGTAGACAAACGACACCTGACTGCTACCACTTTGGCTATCCTGCAAACGCGCCACGTTGAGCTGCGGTTTCAGTAACGGCTCATAGTAATCACGAGCTGGCACAGCAACATTCGGCAACGGTGCAAAATAGCGTTGAATGTCGCGCTCCGCCTCCGCAGGCGTGATATCACCGATAATCATCAACCGCATATTCGACGGGTGATACCAGCGCTGATAGAAATCCTGTAGTACGCTAGCCGGCGTGTCGTTAATCGATTTTTCCGTACCAATCGTCGGGCGGGAAGGATAGCGAGAATCATGGCGAATCGCCTGTACGCGCTGCTGGTTCATGCGTTCCGCTACGCCCAGTTTGCCGCGCCACTCTTCCAGGATAATTTTGCGCTCATCATCGAGATCGCTTTGCAGCAGCTTGGCATGACCTGTCATCTGGCTCAGCGCCTGCAAGGTCGTTCCCAGATCGCGATTCCCTTTCGGCGGGCTCATCATGTACATGGTGCGTTCGTAGTTGGTCACCGCGTTATAGCTCTGTCCGCGTCCCCATCCCTGTTTGTGCAGTTCCGTACTCACACCTTGAGGAAACGCCTCGCTGGCGCGAAACACCATGTGCTCCACCATGTGCGCCACACCGGACTCGTTGTCCTTCTCGTCAATCGAACCGACATCCACAATCAGGCGAACATCTACCCGCGCTTTCTGCCCTTCCAGCGGCACAAGGGTATAACGCAATCCATTCGCCAGCGTTCCTTCTTTAAAAACCGGCAACGGACTTTTCACTTCTTCGGCCTGGCTCACCACGCTTCCTGCTAACAGGCCGACAGCTGTTAGCGATAACCAGCAACATTTCTTCCAGTTCATAACAACCTTTTCGTTTTTATTTTTTGCCTGTAAGGCAATTTCTGAATGCATCAATGCAAAATGCCCCGCCATTCGTCGCAGGCTGACGAATGGCGGGGCATAGGATTTACAGTGTAAGCGACGCCAAGCCAGAACTGACGGCCGGTCTGATAAGTAATGGTACCGGTAGATTGGGTTCCACGTGCTATTGCGACCTTTTGGTCAAGCACATTCAACACATCCAGGGAAATATCAAGGGATTGATCTTTAAATACAGGTTGCGTGTAATTAAACCGCCAATCGTAGCTAAAAACGTCTTTAAATTTAACTTTTTCATATAGGCTTGCATCACCATCATAGGTTCCGCAAGCAGCATTATCCGCTGGACAACTTATCGAGCTGGTAATATATCCGGTGTATCCCGATGTATAGCCAATAGCTTGACTCCAGTTTACACGCACATCAGGGAAATAGGTATTTACACTAACTTTAGCTCTCCATGGATTGTTGAAATCCAACGCATCCATGTCGGCTTTATCCATCAATTTTCCATTAAAAATAACCTTACTCTCATCGGTATTAGACTCATCATAATATGTTTGAGAGCTAGATTTATTATTCCCATATTTCGCATTCAAAGACCAGCTCACTTCAGCAAAAGAAAAACGGTATGGGCTGATAGGCTCTACTGTTAGAGAAAAATCATTACCTTCCGTTTTTGCAGTATTGCTTAAACGATAAAAACGATCACCATTGTCATCACGATAAGATTCTCGACCGAATTGATCTTTCCCTTGTCGATTCACCCATTTAAATGTCCATATTGTGTTCATCACACGTTGTGACAATCCCAATGATAACTCGTCACTATAAGGGGTTTTTAAGTCAGAAACATTATAGTCAATAGAGGCTGTCCGAAGTCCCGAACTTGTCCAGGCACTATTTGCATTGGTACGTGAAACAATTTCATATGAACTGATACCTGAGCGTAACTTGTACGCCAGAAGATTCTGACCATAATAACGGTTCGCACCACCAAAAAAACGCGTAGAACGATCGCCAAATAGATCATACGAAGCAGAGAAGCGTGGCGCAATCGTCACATTCTCTAGGAAATCATCATATTGCAGACGAACCCCAGGAGTTAACTCCAAATTACCATAACTCAAACTATCCTGAAGATATGCTGAATAATTAATATAACTTCCTTCAACCTTACGAGCAGGATATAAATTATAACTTTTATAGTATTGTTCTCCATCAATACAAAATGCATCGCCGGTAGTACACACCACACTCGCATCAAGTGTTGGTGTCCCTCTGCTTGAAGATACATTACGGAATCTGCGGTATTGTGCATGGTAGGAATCAACCTGCCAGCCGAAATCAACCTGATGGTTAATGCCATATAAGGAACGCGGATTTAACTCATAGTCCTGCTTAAGCGTTATCGTCTTCTTTTCTGTAGCAAAAGAACCATATCCACCGATATATGCATTCTGCCCACTTGCCCCTCCAGTACTACTCCAGTCAATCGCGTTGGAGACAAAATTCTGGCTATTCAAGAAACGACGCCACGACATATAATAATCAGAACTATGGTCAATTTTATTTTGCTCATATTGATAACCAGCCAGACTAGTCATTTTACCCCAACTGGCATTATGTTCCCATTCTATATTATTTCTATACCCACCACCCGTATTCTTAAACGCACCATTCTTTACATCCTTACTATAATAAGTAGACTCATGTGGAGAATACATTCCTGTCAGCCGAATCATATCTCCATTATCTGCTAAGTAAGTTCCCTTTAAGAGATACGTTTCAGCAACACGTTTTTGATCGTGCCATTCATTAAGATAAACATGATAATTAGGTATCGTTGACTGCTGGCGATTATAAGAAAAAATAAACCCAGCTTTATCACTTAGCGGTTGGTTAAAGGAAAATGAATAAAACTGCTTCTTAAACTTAGGTTGATAATAAAGCTGAGTAGCTGATTCAAAGTTAGCAACATTACTTTCATCAACATGAAAACTAGTCCATTTATCACTCGTTGTGCGGTAAGATACTTTACCTGAAACTCGAGTTAAATCAGGATCTTTCAACTTGGCATCAACAACACCACCGGTAAAATCGCCATATTTAGCAGAAATGTTGCTATCAAATACTTCCAGTTTCTCTATAAGCTCAGAATTTATCCAAAAAGACTGTGTCCCGCCACTAGGTAAATCAGTCGCATTATAACCATCTGGATTCGTCCCTAATGTGCCACCATTGGCACCAGGGTTAATGGTGTTATTGTTGGACAATCCATCAATCATGAAGTTATTGTTATAGAACTTTTCCCCATGAAATGAAACATTCTCAGGTGCAATTTCCCCCGCCGTTAGACTGCTATCGGTTTCATTCGCAAAATTGACATTGGGGTTATCTTTCAACAGTTCAGTCACGCTACCATTTCTGGTCGGTTTCTTTTTAATCTGTTCAGCATTAATGATCTGCGTCCCCATCGACTGGCTGGTCGGGGTTGAGCGGACTAAAATCGTATCTTCGCCATTTCCTGAAGCGGAATCGCCTTGCTGTTCCTCTTCGGTTTCTGCATTATTTTTCTGCTGATTTTCATCGGCAGAGGTATCATTTTGCTGTGCAAGCGCAGGCGCTGATAATAATGACAAAATCATCATTAAATAGACGTTTTTATTCATTTATTCAAAATCCCCAGTGAACCTTATCATTTGGAAAATAAAATTATTTTTGTAATTACTGCATGTAACATGTATTGCTAGTCATCAACCTGAATATGACCATTCAGTTTAAAAACGATGGAAACCACCTGATTCTCAACTGGTGCCTCCGTCCGATAACGCCAACGCGCCATATCTTTCACTACATCATCGCCAAATACGCCGTCTGGCGTTTCGGACAGAATCTGTACGTTAGTGACCGTACCGCTACCGGTAATATCGAATTTGACGCGCACTTTTCCTTCCACACCCAGCGCTTTTGCCCGAGCGGGATAATTCACGCGACGATGCAGCGCTTTGAAATTTTGACTATTGCTTTTCCCTGCGCCACGAACCGCCTGACCGCTATCGCTTTCTCCCGCTTTGGCCGTTGCCGCACTGCCCGGCATACCAGCAGAAGCTTGCATCGGTGAAGGTGCATCACCGGTTTGCGCTGTCGCTACGGGGGACTCACTTTTCTTCTCGGTCTGTTGTGTCTGCTGCGATCTAGCCTGCTGCTGTTCTTTCGGCTTCTCTTCCCGTTTCTTTTCAGGCTGTTTTTTCTCACGCACGGGCGGCTTTTTTTCCGCTGTCGGCGTGACAGGCTTACGTTCAATGACGGGTTGTTCAATAACGGATTGTTTAATAACGGGATTGGGGTGTTCTGGTAATGGCGTTAGGATTGGCATCACCACGGGCGTCGGTTGCGCAACGGGAGGATCGGCTACGGGTGGTGACGTGTCGGCAGCCTGTGACATCGCAGCCGCCATCATGGTCACCTGCATGCTGCCGCCCGCGTTTCCTGCCATATCTTCAATGTTTTCTTTTGGGGAATAGTGCAATAGAAAGAAAACCGCCAGTAACGCATGCGCCACACCGGACAACACAAAAAAGGCCAGAGAACGCCAGTTAGGCACATCGGAGGTCAATGCTGCTGGTGAAGAATAATGAGCAAGGGCACGGGGAGCGAGTAATGCGCTGCAGCCAGTGCGATTCGCACCGAGTAAAGCCCCTTGAAGATTTTCACGACTCACTATCCAACTCCATCCCTTTAACTCCCTGGTGTCAGTAGTGCAATCACAATCTTCCAGGCGATAAAATGTAAGCAAAATCAGAACATGAAAAAACATGTCAAGATCAAACGGAGAACATTAATAAATAATAATACAAATGAGAATCGTTTTACAAATGAAAACTGTTACCCATAAAGCCTAACAAATTGCCTGCAAGACCATTACAAATCGAAATAATACGTTGAGTTAAAAAAGAAAAAGTGCGCTAACGGAGGCGCACATTTTTACAGAGAGAGGGACCAGAAGGGAAAAGCGGTACAGAAAGAGCGATTTAGCATCCGTGAAATAACGATCAATACTCCCTGTCTTCAATCAGGCGTTTTCCCAGCGTGACGCTATCAACCATCTCGTAGTCGAGTTTTTCATACATGCCGATGACAGCATCGTTGTCCTCACGCACCATCAGGTGGATCTTCGGACAGCCGCGGGCGATGAGTTTTTTCTCCAGTCGGCTAATCAATGCATTCGCAATGCCGCGACCACGAAAATCAGGGTGTACGCCAAGGTAGTACGCCGCTCCACGGTGGCCGTCGTAACCGCCCATTACCGACCCCACGATTTCGCCGTTCACCTCTGCGACCAGAAACAGATCGGGGTCGTGATTGAGCTTACGCTCAATGTCCATTTCAGGATCGTTCCACGGGCGCAGCAAATCACAGCGTTCCCAAAGGGTGATCACGGCTTCAAAGTCATCCTGCCTGAATATGCGGATTTCCATCACAGTCGCCATTTTGCAATAAGGTAAATCGTGATTATCGCGTGATTTTTATCAGACGCAATCTCAAATTACGCGCCGCCATCAGGAATCACACAACGGGTGACCGGGGATCGATTTGATTGATGGTATACTGCCCGCCTGCTCACTGTGCCACCCTCGCTATGGAAACGAGATGCCTACTATGTCTGACGTCAACGCAGTAAAACATTTTTTGCTTAGCTTACAGAAGGATATCTGTCAGCAGCTTGCAGCGATCGATGGTGAAGCTGACTTCGCCAAGGATGAATGGCAGCGTGCCGAAGGCGGCGGCGGATGCAGCCGCGTGCTATCCGGCGGGCGTATCTTTGAACGGGCCGGCGTAAACTTTTCCCATATCACCGGTAAATCATTACCGCCTTCCGCCAGTACCCATCGCCCCGATCTGGCTGGCCGGAGTTTTCAGGCAATGGGGGTGTCGCTGGTGATTCATCCGCTAAGCCCGTACATTCCCACCAGCCACGCCAATGTGCGCCTGTTCATCGCAGAGAAACCGGGAGAAGAACCGGTGTGGTGGTTTGGCGGCGGGTTCGATCTCACGCCCTATTATGGTTTTAAAGAGGACGCGGTGCACTGGCACCAGACCGCTCACGACCTGTGCCAGCCCTTCGGCGACGAGGTATATCCGCGCTATAAAAAGTGGTGCGACGATTACTTCTTCCTGAAGCACCGTAACGAAGCACGCGGTATCGGCGGGCTCTTTTTCGACGATCTCAACGCGCCAGATTTTGCGACTAGTTTTGCCTTCATCCGCGCTGTCGGTAACGGCTTCCTCGATGGCTATCTGCCCATCGTTGAACGGCGTAAAGCACTGCCGTGGGGAGAACGCGAGCGCGAATTCCAGCTCTATCGCCGCGGCCGCTATGTGGAATTCAACCTGATTTGGGATCGCGGTACGCTGTTTGGCCTGCAAAGCGGCGGACGTACCGAGTCAATTTTGATGTCCATGCCACCGCTAGCACGCTGGGAATATCAGCATCAGCCAGAACCGGGTAGCCCGGAGGCCCTGCTGTATCAAGATTTTTTACCGGCCAGAGACTGGCTGGCAGAAAGTCATACGCACAACAAGGAAGCATAAGTCATGCAGATTTGGGTCGATGCCGACGCCTGCCCGAACGTCATCAAAGACGTGCTATTTCGCGCAGCGGATCGCACGCAAACACAGGTCACGCTGGTTGCCAACCAGACCATAAAAGTACCGCCGTCGCGTTTTATCCGCACACTGCGCGTCTCATCAGGTTTTGATGTCGCCGATAATGAAATTGTACGCCGCACTGAAGCGGGCGATTTGGTGATCACCGCCGATATTCCGCTGGCAGCAGAAGTGATAGAAAAAGGCGGCGCCGCGTTGAACCCGCGCGGCGAACGCTATACGCCGGATACCATTCGGGAACGGCTGAACATGCGGGATTTTATGGACACCATGCGCGCCAGCGGAATACAAACCGGTGGCCCCAGCGCATTAAGCCAGCGGGATCGTCAGCAGTTCGCTAATGAACTGGATAAGTGGTTACAGCAGGCGAAAAAACCGTAACGGTCTGAAGCACTCGCCATCCCGCCGCTTCTGCTTTAGCAGACAAGGCAGAATGGCGATACTTAGCGATAAACTGGCAGTAAATCGAGACTGGAAAGAATGTGTATCAGCGCAGTGCCGATACCAAATAGCAGCACCAGCGCGATCATCGCATTACCGCCCCGCACGCGGAAAAGCGGGCTACCGAAGCGGACGCGTGACGCGCGAGCCAACAGTGCTGGCGTAATCACCGCCCACACCGTCGCCGCCAGCCCGGCAAAACCAATCGCATAAATAAAGCCGTTCGGATACAGCAACCCACCAATGATAGGCGGCAGAAACGTCACCAATGCCGTTTTCGCTCTTCCCATTCGGCTATCGTCAAATTTCAGCAAATCCGCCAGATAGTCAAACAGCCCCAGCGTTACGCCGAGGAACGAACAGGCAACGGCAAAGTTGGAAAAGACGGTGAGCAACACGTCCAGATAAGGGCTGTTCAACACCCCACCCAACGCCTGCACCAGTACATCAATATTACCGCCCCGCTCGGCAATCCCAATAAAGTCAGGACGGGCAATATTTCCCATCGTGCCAATCAGCCAGATGACATACATCACCAACGCCAGCACGCTGCCAATAAACAAACAGCGTTTGATAATCTGCGGTTCACGACCGTAATGCTTTACCAGACTGGGAACGTTGCCATGAAAGCCGAAAGACGCGAGACAGAATGGCAGCGTCATCAACACATACGGCAGGTAGCTGGGTGACGCTTCCGCCACATTGAATAAAACAACGGGCTTAACGTTCCACAGCAGACTGCCGAACGTCATGAAAAAAGTCAGGACTTTGGCGGCCAGAAAAAATGCGGTCATGCGGCTGACTGCCGCGGTACTCCACCACACGGTCAACGCCACAAACAGCGCAAACAGGCAGCCGCCGGTTCGTGCGGAGAAGTCGATCGACATCTCCGCCAGCGTGTGATGGATGATTGAACCACTCGCTGAAATGTAGGCGTAAGTCAGAATATAGAGGACAAAAGCAATCGATATGCCGTTCACAATATTCCAGCGTTTGCCCAGCAGATCTTTAGTCAGCGTATCGAAGCTGGAACCGGTCGGGTAATTCAGGTTGGCTTCCAGTATCATCAACCCCGAGTGGTACATGCAAAACCAGGTAAACACCAACACGGCAAATGACCAGAAAAACCAGGCCCCGACATCACCACCGGCAGGGAAAACATCCCGGCACCGATAATCGTTCCTGCAATAATCATCGACCCGCCAAACAGCGAAGGAAGGCGCTTTTCTGTACCGCTTTTTGCTACTGTATTTTCGTTCACTGCGCGTGTTGCCATAACCGATAGTCGCTCGTTGGATTTTTTATCGAGTCAGGGGAAGCCCCCTACAGACGAGGCGGGATCATGGCATAAAACGAAAATTATTCCATTGATTTACCTTATGTCATGCTATGGAAAAACCATGTTCTGCTAAAAATGACGTGCTATGTTGTCAGCGAATAATAGGTTGTAAGCGATTAAAAGGAAAAGTCATTTAAGGATGATGACGTTATGCTGAAGGCTGTGAAATCTGTTCTATTCGATATTCTTTCGATGATACTGACGTTTATTCTCTGGATTATCTCTCTTCTCATGGTTATCTATTTACTCCCAGAAAATATGGCGTTCCCCGCCTTTGCGCTTTGCTTTATTGGTTCTATGTTTTTAAGCGACTATTTGGTCGATAAGCTGAGAGAATAAAAAAAACCAGCCGACTTCTGGCTAATGCTGTTCACTTAAGCATGGATTTAGGGGGAAACACGGTGATGAGGTTACCGTAGGGATACCTCGCACCGTGGTAGCCCCCGGTATCTCGAGTCTTAAACGATCGGCATTAGCCGACTTCTGGCTGGGTTTGTCTGTATGACTGGAAATAACTTACAGCGGCTGAGTTTGGGCTTCTACCACTGCCAGCGCCACCATGTTCACGATCCGACGTACCGAAGCAATTGGTGTCAGGATGTGTACCGGTTTCGAAATCCCCATCAGTACTGGCCCCACCGTCACGCCTTCTGAAGACGACACGCGCAACAGGTTATAGCTGATACGCGCAGACTCCATATTCGGCATGATCAGGATGTTAGCCGAGCCTTTTAGCGGGCTGTCTGGCATTTGCTCACGGCGGATTGCTTCCACCAGCGCGGCGTCACCGTGCATTTCGCCGTCGATCTCCAGTTCCGGTGCCAGCTTGTTGACCAGCGCCAGCGTGGCACGCATCTTCTGCGCCGTCGGGGAATCCGAGGTGCCGAAGCTGGAGTGCGACAGCAACGCGACTTTCGGTTCGATACCGAAACGGCGTACGCTTTCCGCCGCCATCAGGGTGATTTCCGCCAGCTGTTCCGGCGTCGGATCGGCATTAACGTAGGTGTCGGCGATAAAGGTATTGCCGCTCGGCAGCATCAGCGCGTTCATCGCGCCCGCCGCCTGCACGCCCTCACGGTAGCCGAACACTTTTTCAACCACGTCGAAATGCTCTTCATAGGTACCAATCGTGCCGCAAATCAGCGCATCCGCTTCGCCACGGTGAACCATGATGGCTCCGATCAGCGTTGGATTGCCGATCACTGCACGCTGCGCTTTTTCCTGCGACACACCGCGACGCTTCATCAGTTCGAAATACTCGCTCCAGTATGCTTTGAAGCGTGGATCCGATTCGTTGTTGACCACTTCGAAATCTTTACCGATGGTCAGTTGCAGCCCCAGTTTTTGCAGACGCATCTCGATGACGCTCGGGCGGCCAATCAGAATCGGGAACGCCAGCCCCAGCGTGACCAGCTCCTGCGTAGCGTGCAGCACGCGCGCATCTTCACCTTCCGCGAATACCACACGCTTCGGCTGCTGACGCGCCTGTGCGAAGATCGGCTTCATGAACAGGTTGGTTTTGTAGACGAACTGGGTCAGTTTTTCGACGTAGGCATCGAAATCTTCGATCGGGCGCGTCGCCACGCCGGAATCCATCGCCGCCTTCGCTACCGCGGGGGCGATTTTGATGATCAAACGCGGATCGAACGGTTTTGGAATCAGATAATCCGGCCCGAATGACAGATCCTGATCGCCGTAGGCAGATGCCACCACTTCGCTCTGCTCCGCAAGCGCCAGATCGGCAATCGCGTGCACGCAGGCCAGCTTCATCTCTTCGTTAATCGTGGTCGCGCCCACATCCAGCGCGCCGCGGAAGATGAACGGGAAGCACAGTACGTTGTTCACCTGATTCGGATAGTCGGAACGACCGGTACAGATAATCGCATCTGGACGAACTTCTTTCGCCAGCGGCGGCAGAATTTCCGGTTCAGGGTTTGCCAATGCCATGATCAGCGGACGCGGCGCCATGGTTTTCACCATATCCTGCGTCAGTACGCCAGGGCCGGAGCAGCCGAGGAAGATATCCGCATTAGGGATAACATCGGCCAGTTTGCGCGCGCCGTTATCTTCCACCGCATACGCCGCTTTGGTTTCTTCCATGTTTTCATCACGACCGTGATAAATCACGCCGCGCGAATCACATACGACAATGTTGTGTTTCTGGAGACCCAGCGCCACCAGCAGGTTCAGACAGGCGATAGAGGCCGCGCCTGCACCGGATACCACCAGACGCACATCAGAAATATTTTTTTCTACTACGCGCAGGCCATTCAGAACAGCGGCAGTACAGATGATCGCCGTGCCGTGCTGATCGTCGTGGAAGACCGGAATCTTCATGCGCTCACGCAGTTTCTTCTCGATGTAGAAGCACTCCGGTGCCTTGATGTCTTCCAGATTGATACCGCCGAACGTCGGCTCCAGTGCGGCGATCACATCGATCAGCTTGTCTGGGTCCAGCTCGTCGACTTCGATATCGAAAACATCAATGCCGGAGAATTTTTTGAACAGAACGCCTTTACCTTCCATCACGGGCTTACCAGCCAGTGCGCCGATATTGCCGAGGCCGAGAACAGCCGTTCCGTTAGAGATCACGGCGACCAAATTGCCGCGCGCGGTGTATTTGTAGGCGGCCAGCGGATCTTCCGCGATTTCCAGACAGGGTGCCGCAACACCAGGAGAATACGCCAGCGCCAGATCGCGCTGCGTCGCCAGCGGTTTAGTCGGGGAAACCTGAATTTTTCCGGGAATCGGATACTGGTGGAAATCAAGGGCGCTTTGCTTTAGCTGTTCATCCATTTTATGTACCTTTTCGGTTTTGTTGTGTTGTGTCTGTAGGGTCGAGAGTACCCAGTATAGTGTTTGCGAATGAAGAGACTACCGAGGATGGCAAAAACTGCGGGGGAATGCTGGTTAATATAGTTATTTTATTTGACGATTTTTTGTTCAGTTTGCCGGATGCACTATAGCGGAAAATCGCTCAGTGCAGGCGCGGTTGAATGCCTATTATCTGGGATAAAAACTGCAATACTGTGCGCAAAAGGATCGCAAACCTCGCTATTGTTTGTGATCCAGATCAATTAATTCACCTGAGCACATTGCATGACTCCAGCGCCGCATGCTGATATTGCGGCGCAACACCACAAGTTGCACCAGCCTATTTTTATCGCGGCGTGCTACTGCTTCGGCAGGCAAGACCAAAGTAAAAATGCATTTCCTCTTTTTAAGAGGTGCATTTTTATTTTGGTCTTTTTTTTTGGCCTAATTGGCGTCAACACAGGGTAAAACTATGGATCATCAAAAAATGGATTATCAAAAACTTGGAGTCGATATCCTCGCGTTAAGCGGCGGCAAGCAGAACGTCAGCAAGCTGACCCACTGCGCCACTCGCTTACGTTTCGAGTTCAACGACAGCCATGCCGTACAGGCAGAGGCGATTGCTAAACTTCCCGGCGTCATCAGCGTGGTCGATCGCGGTGGCCAGTTTCAGGTGGTGATCGGCAACGACGTCCAAATCACCTATCGCGCGATTTTGAACGAGATTGGCGAGATGAACAGCCAGCGTCATGCCAGCAGTAAGGAACCACAGAAAAAAGGCGGCATTTTCTCGCAAATCATCAGCGTGATCTCCACCACCTTCACACCCGTTATCCCGGCGATTACTGGCGCAGGGATGATTAAAGCACTGCTGGCGATCCTCAAGCTGGCGGGGTTAATTTCTGCCGACAGCACGACCTATCGCCTGCTGGACACCATCTCTGATGCGGCCTTCTTCTTCCTGCCGGTTCTGCTGGCCTACGGTGCTTCCATCAAGTTCGCCTGTAACCCGATTCTGGCCATGACCATCGCTGGCGCATTGCTGCACCCCAATCTGGCTCAGCTACTGGCCTCCGGTGGCCCGATCAGCTTTATCGGCATTCCGGTACGGCTGGCAGACTACGCCGGATCGGTATTGCCGATCATTCTTACCGTATGGATCATGTCTTACATTGAGCAGTTCGCCGAAAAGATCTCACCGTCCATGATCAAATTTTTCACCAAGCCGATGATCGTGCTGCTGTTCACCGCACCGCTCGCGCTGGTGGTGATTGGGCCTTTCGGGATTTTCCTCAACGATCTGGTCGCCAGCGGCGCGGCGATCATCGACGGCAAGGCAAGCTGGTTAATCCCGATGCTGATGGGGGGTCTGCAACCGTTTTTGGTCATCACTGGCACCGCCTGGGCGATGACGCCGATTGCCACCTCGCAGCTTACCCGCAATGGCTTCGAGATGATCAACGGGCCAGGCATGCTGGCTTCCAACATTGCACAGGGTGCCGCTACGCTGTGCGTGGCGTTTAAAACCAAGAACAAGAATCTGAAACAGCTGGCTTCTTCGGCGGGCTTTACTGCACTGCTGGGTATCACCGAACCTTCCCTGTACGGGGTAACGCTGAAGCTGAAAAAACCGCTAATTGCCGCCATGATTGGCGGGGGCTGTGCGGGGATCTATGCCGGGCTGGCCGGGCTGGTTCGCTATGCCTTCGTCTCACCGGGGCTGGCTGCTCTGCCTGCTTTTATTGGCGAAAACCCGATGAATATCGTCCATGCCTTGATCACCTGCGCCATCGCGATTGTCGTCACGTTTGCTCTCACCTGGATCATGGGATTCGACGATCCGGTGGATGAAACTGACGCTGTTCAAACCGACTCAGCTCAGGCAGACCAACGTCACACTGCACCAGCAGCCGATAGCGCTGAAAAAACGCAGGCCGCAGAAAAACACGCAGAACCACAAACTATTCTCAGCCCACTGTCCGGCAAGCTGGTCGCGCTGAATGACATCAACGATGACGTATTTTCACAGGGATTACTGGGACAAGGCGTGGCGATTATTCCTGACAGCGGTGAAGTGGTCGCGCCCGTCAGTGGCGAAATCATCACTTTCCTTGAATCTAAACACGCCGTCGGCATCCGCGCTGACAGCGGTCTGGAATTACTGATTCATGTCGGCCTCGATACGGTGAATCTCAACGGCAAACACTTTACCGGCTATGTGCAACCGGGCGACCGGGTTAGCGCGGGAGACAGGTTGATCAGTTTCGATCTCAATGAAATCACGCGGTTGGGCTATGACCCGGTTACGCCCGTCGTGATCATCAACAGCGATGAGTACGCCAGCGTCGTCTGCGCCGCGCCACAGCCGATCGCCCCGATGGATACCATCATTAACGTGAAGGCCTGACGTTCCCTAAAAGCATTGGGTGTCCTGCCCAATGCTTTTCAGTCTTCCTGTATGTGAGAAAAATATGCACTATCAACAGCAAAAGCACTTCCCAGCGGATTTTCTGTGGGGAGCCTCAACCTCGGCTTATCAGGTTGAAGGGGGGTGGCAAGCCGAGGGAAAAAGCCCGTCGATCATTGATCAATGCCAGCACCCGGAAAACACTGCCGACTTCACCGTCGCCAGCGATCACTACCATCGGTTTAAAGAAGATGTGCAGCTGTTTGCGGAGCTGGGCTTAAAGGCCTATCGTTTCTCTATCGCCTGGACGCGTATTCTTCCCGACGGCACAGGTGCCATCAATCCGCTGGGCATCGCGTTCTACAACAGCCTGATTGATGAGCTGAATGCGCACGGTATCGAACCGGTCGTCACGCTCTACCATTTCGATTTGCCTTATTGCCTTGAGGCACAAGGCGGCTGGCAGAATCGCGCCACGATTGATGCCTTTGTTCACTACGCCCGCACGCTGTTTACGCATTTCGGCGACAAGGTAAAATATTGGCTGACAATCAATGAGCAGAACACCATGATTCTGCATCCCGGCGCGATTGGCCTGCCGGAAGGTGGCGTTTTACCGTCTAAAAAAGCGCTGTACCAGCAGAACCATCACATGATGTTAGCGCAGGCGCAGGTCATGGCGTTGTGTCACGAACTCGCGCCCAATGGCCTGATTGGTCCGGCAATCAATACTACCTCGATGTATCAAGCCACCAGCAAACCGGAAGATGCCATCGCCGCGCACAACTGGGAAACTCTGCGCTGCTGGAGTTTTCTGGATGTTGCCGTACACGGCCGCTACAACGCGCTGGCCTGGCGTTATCTGGAAGATCGCGGTCTGGCACCGGAAACATTACCTGGCGATGACGATATCCTGCAATCGGGAAAGCCCGACTACGTGGCGATCAACTACTACTCCACCGCCACCATTGCCGCCAGCAAAGGCGATGCGTCGGATGTCAGCGCCCGCGCGGGCGATCAGCAAATCATGCTGGGCGAGCCCGGCGTCTATCGCGCAGCGGAAAACCCGCACGTTGATAAAACGCCTTATGGCTGGGTGATCGACCCCGTTGGCTTGCGCTTAACGTTGCGGAAAACCTACGAACGCTATCATCTGCCGATCCTGATTACGGAGAATGGCATGGGTGCGCCAGATAAACTTGAGGCCGACGGTACGATCGACGATCAATATCGCATCGATTTTATTGCTCGTCATATTGAACAAATGCAGCTCGCCATCAGCGATGGCGTTGATCTTATTGGCTATTGTCCGTGGTCGGCAATCGATGTGGTCAGCACCCATCAGGGCTACGGTAAACGCTACGGGTTTATTTACGTGAACCGCGACGAATTCGATCTGAAAGATCTGCGCCGCATCAAAAAGAAAAGTTTTTACTGGTATCAAGGTGTCATAGCATCAAATGGCACACGGCTATTTCCTGAGGCGTCCCAATACTGACGCCCCAATACACTCTGTTAAAACAGGGATAAGCTCACTCTGAATCCCTCATGTTGCGGGAAAACTCACCCGCAACATGAAAGAGAAGAAATGGGTTATTATTTTACTGACGCTCCCACTGATATCACTCAAGAAACGCATGATGGCTGAACCGATAAAAGCAATAAAAATACTGAACAATAGCCTGGTGTTATCTTCTGATGCAGATAACAACGAAATCATTGTCATGGGGAAAGGGATCGGTTTTAACAGCAAAACCGGAGATATTCTCGACCCGACCAAAATTGAGAAGACCTTTATTCTCAAGGATGGCACATCGCCTCGCGAATTTGCTCGTTTGATTGAGCACGTCGGGGAAGAATATGTTCACATCGTGAATAAGATTATTGATGATGCGAATCGACAACTTCAGGGTCGCCTGAGCGAACAGGTCTTTTTTACGCTGATTGACCATATCAGTTTTGCCATTGAGCGTTATCGCAAAGGCATCAGCATACAAAATCGTCTGCTTTATGAAGTAAAACGGTTTTATCCGCAGGAGTTTGCGATTGCCTCACGGGCGCTCAGCGACATTAACCGACAACTGAATCTGGAATTACCCGAAGAAGAAGCAGGCAATATCGCCTTCCATTTGGTCAACGCCCAAACTGACGTCCAGAATATGGAGAACACGCTCCAGTCGGTCAAAATGCTGAAAGATATCTTTAATATCATTCAGTACAACTTCCATATCGTGATTGATAAAGAGTCCATTAACTACTCCCGTTTCCTGACGCATATGCAATTCTTCATTCAGCGTCTGCTAGAAAATAGCCTAATTCATTCCAATGATGACTTTATTTTGAACAGGTCACCAAAGAGTATCCTGATGCGTACAAATGTAGCCGACTGATCAAAGACTATATTCACAACCTGCTCAACATCGACATCTCTAACGATGAAATGTTGTACCTGATTATTCATATCGTCCGCATCACCCCGGAAAAATAACCCCTTCCCAATAGCCAGGCGAAACGCCGCTATTGGGCAAGAGTTCTGCCATTATCACCGGTACCCTTTCGGGTATATGTTCTGATTGCCTTTGCTTTGCGATATTTGTTATTTAGCCTTCAACGCAGTCAAGCGAATAACGAAATAAACGTTATCATTCTGTTTATCATAGTAAAAAATCCATTTCACACTCCCGTAATCCAATAACAAAAGTAACAAAATCGCTCGCTTATAACTTATAACCTTTTTTTATTTGTCCTGTTTTACCCTGACGATTAAAAGAGAAAAGGTGTCAAAAAATGCCGTTTGGCAAATCACATACCGCATAAGCCCTTTTCTTTTGATAAGAAAAACCCATTTATTTTTTCATGTCTTATGAAGAAAAGCATGTTAGTTAACCCAGGTAAAAACAATGAAAAAACCTCTGCTTGCCTTTCCATTACTTATGCTTGGCGTAATGCCGCCGGCCTTTTCTGCCGAGCAAAATGTCCCCACCACTCGCACCTTTCAGGTTCAGTCCGATGCGGCCTTAAAAGCCAAAGTGCCAGAGGCCGTCCTGCAAAAAGGCTTTATCGTTGCGGGCACCAACCCCAATACGCCGCCAACCACCTTTTATCAGGAAGATAATAAAACGCTGGCAGGCCGCGAGATCGATATCATGAACGCGATTGGTGACCGGCTCGGCGTGCCGGTGAACTGGAACGATACCGGCGGGTTCGACAACATCATCCCCGGTCTGAAATCAGGCCGTTACGATGTGGCGCTGTCGAATATCAATGCGACGCCAAAGCGCCTTGAGCAAATCGATTTCATCGGTTATTTCAACGCGTCAAAACTGGCCATCATTTCCCTGAAAGACGCTAACGTCGCGCCTTTTACCTCCCTCAGCGTGCTGTGCGGTAAAGAAGTGGGGGCGGGAGCGGGTACCACTCAGCTACTGCGCTTGCAGGAAGCCAACAAGCAGTGTGTCGCAGAACAGAAAGACGCGATCAAAATCGCGATCTTCCCGGATCGTCCGTCTGGCGTACAGGCGGTGATCAGCGGGCGCGTACCGCTGTTCTTCGGCCCTTATGAAGGACTACGCTATCAGGTGAGTCAGGTAAAACGGCTGACCATCAGCGGTGATATCGCCGTTAACGATGCGCCCGTTTCCATTGCGTTCCCTAAAGACTCGGCTCTGGAAGACGCGGTTCAGGCGGCGCTGAATTCGCTGATTAAAGATGGTACCTACCAGAAGATTTTGGATAAGTGGGACATCGGCTACGGCGCAGTCCCCGAAGCGAAACGTAACGCAGAGATCTTCGGATGAGTACTCCCTCACCGCAGCAGGAATTGCACATCGTTGCCAACCGACACTACGGGCGTTGGATCAGCGCCCTGCTGGTTCTGCTGCTGTTAGGCGCTATCGCCCATTCTGTGCTGAACAATCCCCGTTTTGAATGGCGGGTCGTTGTGGACAGTTTTACCGAGGACTCCATTCTTCAGGGCGTCATCATGACGCTGAAACTGACCGCCATTTCGGTGGTATTAGGCTTTGGCGGAGGCACGATACTGGCGCTGATGCGCCTGTCCAGCAACCCGGTGCTGGTGGCGGTCAGTTGGGGCTATACCTGGTTCTTCCGTGGCGTCCCGACGCTGGTGCAGCTGTTTCTCTGGTATAACATTGCAGCGCTCTACCCGACGATTTCGCTCTCGCTGCCGTTTGTCGGCGAACTTTTCAGCGTTCCCGGCAATACGCTCATCAGCCCGTTTAATGCCGCCGTGCTGGCGCTGGTCATGCACCAGTCTGCCTATGCGGCGGAAATCGTTCGTGCGGGCATTCAAAGCGTCAACCCCGGTCAGTTAGAAGCAGCCCGCGCGCTGGGATACCGTAAACCGCAAATATTCTTCTACACCGTTCTGCCGCAGGCGATGCGCGCCATTCTGCCTCCCGCAGGCAACGAGGTCATCGGCCAACTGAAAACCACGGCGGTAGTTTCCGTTATTTCGCTTCAGGATGTGCTGTATTCGGCACAGATCATTTATCAGCGAACCTATGAAGTCATCCCGCTACTGCTGGTTGCCACTATCTGGTATCTGCTGCTGACCTCCGTGCTGTCTGTCGGCCAATACTATGTTGAACGCTATTTCGGCCGTTCCACGCTCAAGCGCAACAAGCCAGGCAGAAGCCGTAAACCGCGTGCTGCAAGGCTTACCCAACGCGCCCAGCCAGCAAACCGGCAGCAGCCCAGCGAGTCCCCCGGCACCTGAATCGGCGGGCGACCAAAGTCGTGCTCTCAATGAATGATGAAGGAAAGGCAACTATGGGCGAGCCCATCACACTGCGAAACGTGCGTAAATTCCTGTCGGGAAACCTGATTTTAGATGACATCGATTTGCAGATGGAGGCCGGATCGGTCACTGCGATTCTGGGTCCATCCGGTGCAGGTAAATCCACGCTGCTGCGCTGTATTAACCATCTGGAAAAACTCGATGGCGGCACCATTTGTGTTGGCGACACACTGGTTGGCTATCGGCAAAAAGGCCATCGGCTCTATGAATTGAGTGACAAACAGGTCGCCGCCCAGCGCAGCAAGATGGGCATGGTGTTTCAGCACTTTAACCTGTTCCCTCACCGTACCGTGCTGCAAAACGTGAGCGATGCCCCGCTGCGCGTTAAAAAACGTGAACGGCAGGAGGTGCTCGATCAGGCGTATTCGCTGCTGCGACAGGTTGGACTCGCGGAGAAAGCCGACGATTGGCCGCACCAGCTTTCCGGCGGCCAACAGCAGCGGGTCGCGATTGCCCGCGCCCTCGCCATGAATCCGCAGGTGATGCTCTTTGACGAACCCACTTCGGCATTAGACCCGGAACTGGTTGGTGAAGTGCTTCAGGTCATTAAGAAGCTGGCACATTCCGGTATCACGATGGTCATCGTCACGCACGAGATCGGCTTCGCCCGTGAGATCGCCGATAACATCGTGTTTATGGAAAACGGTCGAATTGTCGAAACCGGCCCCGCCAGACAGGTACTGGACGCTCCGCAGAACCGCCGAACGCAGGCCTTTTTCTCAACCGTGCTGTAATTAGGGCACGTTCTGCTATTTATGCCCGTCATACTTCAAGCTGCTTGTGCGTTGGCAATACTCGGCTCATGGCTGAGCTTCCCCCTAAAAGGCTGCCGCAAGCGGCGTTCAAAACGAACTCGTTTTTTCACACCACTCGAATGATTTAGGATATTACGGCTACGGGTCAGTGAACTCGTCGCACTTCTGAAGATTTAAGCGTACTTTTGAATAATTAGCGTTTTAAATTAATTAAGCATTCGCTACTATCAGCCCATAGGCAAATGATGGAAAATTTTTTGTGGCAACGATTACAGACATTGCTCGAAAAGCCGGAGTGGCCGCCTCAACGGTTTCTCGCGTACTTAATAACGATCCCAGCCTGTCCATAACCAAAGAAAAGCGCCAACTCATTAAGAACATTGCTCATGAGCTGGCCTATTTATCGCCGACACAACGTAAGCAGCAGAAAAAACGGTTAGAGAATTCGCTTGTTGTACGCTCTCATTTCAAAAGGGATAACGACAATGTATTAAATCTCGCCGTCGTCCACTTTCTTACGCCCTCAGAAGAACTCAACGACCCTTATTTCACCGCCATGCGTATTGGCATTGAAAACCGCTGCCACCATTTTAATATTTCGTTACGCAATCTATTCACCACAAATTTATCTTCCAACAGCCATACTTTAGCCCAGGCGCAGGCGATTATTTGCGTAGGTCACTTTAGCGAAAGCGATATCGCCTTAATCTATTCATTAAATAAAAACCTGATTTTCATCGACTCCGCCCCCCTCGATAAAAAATGTGACGCCGTGCTTTTTGATCGGGAAGCGGCAGCACGCGAAGTATTACATTACATTGTGAAGAGCGGCGCTCAGCGTCCCGCATTTATCGGCAACAATGAAAGCCGGCTGCATGTATTCCAAGAGATAACCCAAAAATACGGCATCTACCACGAATCGCGATGCAAGGTCAGCCAGTTATTCTGTATTGAGTCCGGCTATCAGGCGATGAATGAGTTGCTGCAACAAAAAGCGTGGCCAGATGTCGTGTTCGCCGCAACAGACATTATCGCTATTGGCGTGTACCGTGCGATTCAAGAGAAAGGCATTGCCATCCCTAAGCAAATAAAAGTGATCGGGATGAATGATATCCCCACGGCACAGCATCTGAATCCCAGCCTGACCACCATGCGACTCTACCCTGCTGAAATGGGTGAAGCCGCCGTCGATCTGTTTTTAGAACTGGTTGCGGGACGCTATTATAAAAAACACGTACAGGTTGGTTATGAGATGGTCTGGCGCGAAAGCTTCACACTCGGCACGACGTAACGTTGTCCTGTTATCATATGCCCCTTTCTGTCGTTACTGATAAGGTGGCCACGTAATAGCACTACGCAGCCAGACAGCATCAATTAGCGGTTATTTTCCATAGTTGATTCCATCCGCCGTTATCATTCCATTGAATGCCGGATGCCCCATTCTCTGTCGAACGACTACTGATATCCAAAAGCTTTCCGCTATTTCTATTCAGGATTTTATAATAGCCATCACCCGCATCTAAAATCAGCCATTGCTGGCTAAAATGGCCAGTGTTATACATTTGGATAATCTGCGCCCCTTCATCATTGGCACTAGAGGCGATATCGATGTACTTGCCACTATTAACGTTCACCAGATTAAAATAACCATTACCCACCGCGTTGAAATAAAAACGCTGGCTTTCCCAGTTACTATCGCTGTATTGTTCAAGCCATGCGTTATCTTCATGTGAACCACCCACAACATTGAGCGATTTACCGCTATGCCGATTAGCGATCTTATAACGTGTTCCATTGATAAAATTGATTTGTGATTCGGCAAACGCGTCCAGTGCTCGGGTAAATTGCAATACATTGGTTGAAACTTGCGTCGTCGCGCCTAAAGCGTAGCCATCCGGTAACACCTTTGCATTGCCCGCAGGTTCCCAATAAAAAACCCCGATCCCTTTATTTCCCGGCACCGCTTTAACAAGATTAATCGTATCCCTAATCGTCCAGTAACTGTCTGTCGGGTTAGTTTCCAAACCGCCGACTTCAACAACCATGACTTCCTTACCATAGCGGCTCGCCATATCGTTGAGGTTGCTAGCCAGTGCACCAGTGAGCTCCCAATAATTTTTCCCCTCCCAATAGGGGTAGAATGAAAAACCAATCACATCGGTTTTACCACCGTATGTGGTGAGGAAATTGTCAAAAAACCAGCGAGCGTTTGAATTATTATCTCCATGCGCCAAATGGCTAATCACTTTAGAGGAAGGGCTGACCGCTTTAACTGCATCATAGCCCGCATTCAGTAGCTGCGTTAAATTGGCAAACCGACTGGTACTGCCTTCCGGTAGTAATATCCCTGGGTTCATTTCGTTGCCGACCTGCACCCATTCAGGCGTCACGCCTGCGGATACCAATGCGCTCATCACCTCATGCGTGTGATTATAAACGGCCGTTGTTAATTGGCTAAGGTTGTAGTTCGCCCACGCTGCGGGTTTGATTTGATGACCAGGATCCGCAAAAACATCGCTGTAGTGAAAATCCACCATAACACGCATGCCCATCGCTTTGGCACGCTGTGCGGCACTCACCACGCGGGTTTTATCGGTATAGCCGAGCAGCGTCCAGGTCGTATTATCTTTATGCCATAGCGCGCTGGGATCGGGGTTAACAAAAATACGCAGCCGCACAGCGTTTATGCCGTGATCGCGCAAGATCTGCAATACATCACGCTGGGTTCCGGTATCGTCACGCCAGGTGACACCCCGATCTTCCAATTGCTTTACCCAACCAATATCTGCGCCATAAGCAAACGGCTGCGCCGCTTTAGCCAGACTAGTTGCCATGAACCCGATAAACAGCATTAACAATACAGAGATCATTCCTGAATAATTATTCTTTTTCATTCATTTCTCCTTGAGGTAACACGCTTAAAAGGTGTTTATTACCTTAATAAACACCCAGGTACAGATTCAAAAAACAGAGGGGGATATTGATAAAAAAATAAACTTCACATAAAAAACCAAGCGACTCATATTAATAGTCACCTGGTTAGATTTATTACTTTCCATTTACGCCATATAGTATTTTCAATGGCGTCATTCTCAACATGACAGACATGTGGTTTTTAATTAATTCGTTTTCCGTTTTCATCAAAAAAATGCAGATTTTCACTACGGCATGTCAGCGGAATCGTTGAGTAAGGTGCAATACTGTTATCACCCGACAAATGTACCTTGAAATGATTCACACCAGAGTAAGCACCAAAAATATACGTGGCATTACCCAGCCTTTCAGTGACTTCACTATTGATCGACAAGCTGACATCCCCGCCATTCGGATCAATACTCAGGTGTTCAGGGCGAATACCTACGGTAATTTTCTGATCGGCATGTAATCCGTGATTCGCAAGATTCACGGAAAGTGTATTGAGCTTATTGATCAAAATACTCACGTTATTTCCTTCAACCTGTGTCACCTCACCGGGTAGAAAATTCATATTCGGCGAACCGATAAAACCGGCAACAAAAAGATTCTCCGGCTTATGGTATAGCGCCATCGGTGTGCCAACCTGCTCAATATATCCTTTGTTTAACACCACGATTTTATCCGCCAACGTCATCGCTTCCACCTGATCGTGCGTCACATATATCATAGTGTTACGCATTTCCTGGTGCAGTCGGGCAATCTGTAAACGCATTTCCACGCGTAATTCGGCGTCGAGGTTCGAGAGGGGCTCATCGAATAAAAACACTTTAGGGTCGCGTACAATGGCCCGCCCAATCGCAACGCGCTGGCGCTGGCCACCAGACAGTTGCTTCGGTGTACGATCCAACAGTCCTTCGAGCTGAAGCGTCATCGCCGCCTTTCGCACCATTCTTTCGACTTCAGCTTTGGGGTGCCCATTCATTCTTAACCCGAATCCCATGTTTTCAGCCACGGTCATATGCGGGTACAGCGCATAGGATTGGAAAACCATCGCAATCCCTCGTTCTGCGGGATCAAAATGGTTAACTAAGCGGTTATCAATATGAATTTCGCCGTCTGTTATTTCTTCCAATCCAGCGATCATTCTTAGCAACGTCGATTTACCACATCCCGATGGGCCAACGAATACCACAAATTCGCCAGAATTAATTTCAAGATTGATACGATGGATCGTCTCCGTCTTATCGTAACGTTTCACTATATTTTTTAGTAAAATATCAGCCATGTGAACCTCAAACGTTAATTTTCCATTGAGAGCGTATTACTTTACCGCGCCCGTCATGCTGGCGATAAATTGCTTCTGCATGGCAAAGAAGATAAGTAAACTGGGTAGTGTAGAAATCACCGTTCCAACCATAATCAATCCGAAATCTGGCGAGTAAGCGGAAGCAAAACTCGATAACACCAGATTGATCGTTTTTAATTCGTTAGATTGAAGGACAATAAGCGGCCAGAGAAACGCATTCCATGACGTCATGAAAACAATAATAAAAGCAGCGGAATAACTGGCGCGCATAATCGGCACGTAGACATACAGGAAAATTTTCCACTCAGCGACGCTTTCCACACGCGCCGCATCAATCAACTCTCGCGGAAACGTTTTAGTACATTGCCTAAAGTAGAAAATAATAAATGCCCCGGCCACGGTCGGCATGATCACCGCAAAATGGGTATCCAGTAACCCCGCCTTACCAAACATGGTGAAAAGCGGGATCATTAATGCCGCAAACGGAATCATCATCGTCGTGAGTAACGCCACATAGACACGCTCACGATTCTTACTGGCATAAATTTCAAACGCATAGCCTGCGATAGAGCACACGACAAGCGTGGACACCGTACTGATCAACGCAATTTTTGACGTGTTCCAGAACACCAGCGCCAGATCAACCTGGCTCGTCAGATTGGTAAAATTGACCAGTAATTGATCGCCAAACGTGAATTTCCCCATGTTGATTTGGCTGGTGCTATTTGTGCTCGACACCACCATCCAATAGAAAGGGAAAAGCGAAAAAATACTCATCAACACGAGAAAAATATGCATGAGTAGGCTGTTAACTTTACTTTTCCTCATATCATCCCTTCCGCGCTGCTTTAAACTGAATCAGTGCCAATATTGCTGAAAAAACAACAATGACGTAGGAAACCGTTGCCGCATAGCCAAAGTTAGGCACAAACTTGAATGACAGGTTATAAATATAAAGCGATAACGTCAGCGTCGCATTTGCCGGGCCACCATTCGTGATATTCATCGCTTCATCAAACAACTGTAATGTGCCGATCGTTGATGTCACGCTGGTAAAAAGAATGACCGGTTTCAATAACGGGATCGTAATGAAGAAAAATTGCTTAATTGGGCTGACACCATCAACCCGGGCAGCTTCATAAATGGACTTATCAATATTCTGCATCGCGGAAAGATAGAATATCATGTTATATCCCGTCCAGCGCCACGTAATGGCAATAATGATAGTCACCTTCGCCCAGAAAGGATCGGATAGCCACGGAATCGGATCGTCAATAACATGAATAAACAGTAAGAATGAATTAATCACGCCATCCAGTTCAAACATACTCTTGAAAAGAATTGAGTAGGCAACCAGTGAGGTCACGCAGGGTAAAAAGATCGCGATCCTAAACCACTGACGATATTTAAGCTGAGACGAATTCAAACAAGAAGAAATAGCCAATGATAATAAAATCATAATCGGGACTTGGATTACCAGAAAGGTCAACGTATTCCAAAGTGCCGTTTTGAACATAGGATCATTGAATAACCGAATGATATTTCCCAGGCCAACAAATTGTGTCACCACACCACGGCCAGATTGAAAAGAGAGCCAAAGTGATTTGAAAATAGGGTATATCGTCATTAAGGCAATTAACCCAACAGCGGTAGCGACGAAAGCCCAGCCGTTGATGTTATAAAGCCTATTCATTTTAGGTTTATACATCATTATCACACCATCGATTTCCGGAGAGAAATGCTTGAGGGCTTTCCGCCCTCAAGCTCACACTCGCTACTGCATAATCTGATTTTTTAATGTCGTTTCGGCGCGTTTTAACACGTCATCGACAGAATCGCCTTTCAGTAATGCAGGTATTTCAGCAGCAATGGCGTTATCAACTTCCTGGGTATACATACCGTAGGAAACCTGTGGAATTTCAGTCACCCATTTAGAAAAATCAGCGAACACAGCTTGCCCACCAAAGAACGGATCCTGTACCGCGTAAGCAGGGCCGGAAGTGGCTGGCAGGAAGGTGGCGAGCGCCCCACGATCGACCAAAAGGGTTTGATACATATTGCTATCCGCCGCGAAGGTTTTCTGCAAAAACTCAATCGCCTGTTTCGTGTTTTTGCCCCCCTTTAAGACATACCAGCTCGATCCCCCCTGATTGGAGGCATGAACCGCGTTGTCGAGATTCAGCCGTGGGATCGGTGCAACGCGCCATTTTCCTTTCTGATCTGCGGCGCTTTTAATTGAACCAATCACCCATACACCAGAAACCACACTTGCCGATTTTCCGGCATTAAAACTCCCCACAAAACTCGACCAGCCCGAGATAGGGCGTGCAATTTTTGCGTCATTAATCGCTTTAATCGTTTTTAATGTTTCTTTCAGAGCATTGTTTTTGGTGAGATTGAGTTGCCCTTGATTATCAAAGAACCATTCTCCACCGGACTGCATCATAATATGAGGAAGCACCACATCATTCATATCGTAGGTCAGCATATCAACGCCGGTTTTCGCTTTTACCTGCTTGCCGATCTCAATATATTTATCCCAGGTAATATTCACCATATCGCTCTCTTTATATCCGGCAGCCTCCAGATAATCGAGTCGATAGAACATTCCTGCCACGCCGGAATCAAAAGGCACGCCGTATACCTTATTCCCGACCGTCATCACTTTCGTTTTATACGGTGCAAACTGGCTATAATCGATAGCGTCCTGCAATGGGATAAACGAATCAGGATAAGCCTGAAGGTATTTCTGAGCATTATAATCTTCAATAAGCACAATATCGGGAAGCGAGTTTTTAACCCCTGAAGCCAACATGGTATTTAATTTCTGCTCAATATCCTCTTTACCTGAGTCGATCACTTTCAGACTAAAACTGGGATCGGCTTTTTTATATACCGACGATGCCTCATGCATTGCCGCGACATTGAAGTTAGGATCCCAGGCCCACACGGTGACTTCCGCAGCCAGGCTATGACTCGATAAACCCAGCGTGAAGAATGAAACTGCAAATAGGGTAGATACTTTGTTCTTGATCTTCATCAGAGCAGTCCTTCTTTACTTTTTGTAAAGAGAGAATATGAGTTACTGCATAATGAAGCAACGAGTTACACCGCTTACATTCTTTCATCCGGTGATACGGGTCACACAACAGGAAGAGAAATGACTAAATATTCGATCTAAATACAAAAATTTTAGGAAAATTTTCCCTCCATAACGCGTATATCAGCCGATAAAATCGATCAAAATAAAGACAAAAATCAGATCATAGCATTGAAAATAAAACAAAAAATGAAAATATAAAAACAGAGAAAACGGTTATTCGGCTAATATTAACCACAATCACACTGGCACCATGAAATGGCACAAAAATGAAAGCGTTACCACACCATATAAAGAGGCACACGACGAGACGCGTGTGCCGCAAAACCTCTCTACGCTCTGGCAAACCAGCCACGAATGATCGCGTGCTGTAGCAGCATGATGGTTTTGCCGTCTTTAATCCGGCCATCATTCATCATCGCGACGGCTTCGCTGAACGGCAATTCCAGCACTTCGATATCCTCATCTTCTACACCGCCGCCCGAGTTATCCCGTAGCGATTCATCGTATTCGGCCGCAAAGAAGTGCAGCCGCTCGGTGACACCACCGGGCGACATATAGGCATCGAACAGCTTCTCGACGTTACCGACCGCATAACCGGTTTCTTCTATCGCCTCATTGCGGATGCACTCTTCGGGCGAATGATCGTCCAGTAAACCCGCGCATGCTTCCAGCAGCATGCCGCTTTCATTACCGTTGACGTAGGTAGGAATACGGAACTGCCGCGTCAGGATCACCGTGCCTTTCGCCCGGTTGTACAACAGAATCGTCGCGCCATCACCACGGTCGTAAACCTCACGAATCTGGCGCACTACGCCGCCATTCTTTCTTTTTAAATCAAAAACATATTTATGAAGGATAAACCAGTGGTCGGACAGCAGCTTCTTTTCGACGATATCAATGGGAGACGACATGCAAACACCTCGGCGATCGATGTGGAGGGAAGGCTCGTTTATATACAACGCGAATTCATCATATCCCCTTTTAACCACGGCATAAACGGGTTGCAGATTCTGTCTCCTGCGCACCAGTGCCTTACCACAATCTATTCTCTCTGCGTCATCAACCTGCTCACGACTATTCACTTTTATTTGCTGAGAAAACGGGCAGGATAACGACATGTTCTCTGTACTTTGGGTTATCGCATGATGGATCGTCCTCGCCTGGTTCCCCTCTCGGATACGCTGACGCTTGCCCTTTTCGGGACGATCGTGCTCGCGTTAGGTATGGGGCTTGGACGCTTTTTGTATACGCCGATGCTGCCCGTGATGCTGGAAGAGGGCCGTTTCACCTTCAACCAGCTTTCCTACATTGCCAGCGCGAACTACGCTGGCTATCTGTTTGGTAGCCTGTTTTTCTCTTTCAGCCGTCGCGCCTCAGCCTCTCACCCCATGTTCCTGCTGTTTAGCGCAGCCGTCGCGACCGGTGTTTTGCTCTTCGCAATGCCCCTGACTACCCACACGATGCTGGTCATGCTCATTCGTTTCCTCGCCGGGATCGCCAGCGCAGCGATGATGATCTTCGGTTCTTTGACTATTTTGCACCACACCCAGCATCACAGTAGGCAGGCTCGCGTTATCGCCTCGCTCTATGCCGGAGTCGGCGTGGGGATCGTATTGGGCAATGAATACATTATCATCGGACGGCATTACGCCCTCACCGCCGAGTGCCGCTTTGCTCTCCGCGCTACTTCTGCTTGCCTTATTCATCCTTTCACCGCCTAAATCCAGTGTCGCGCCGCAGCCGCTGACGAATATCAATGAGCCGCCTCTGCTTGGCTGGAGGCGGCTTGCACTGCTGTATGGTCTTGCAGGATTCGGGTACATCATCATCGCCACCTATCTGCCGTTGATGGTGACTGCACTGGGTATGCCGCGTTTATCTCTTCATCTCTGGTCGCTGGTTGGGCTGGCCATCATTCCCGGCTGTTTTTTCTGGCTATGGGCTGCCAGCCGCTGGGGAACCTTGCCCTGCCTGACAGCAAACTTGCTCATTCAGGGCGTATGCGTTCTGCTGACGCTGTTCAGCCACTCCCCCGTAGCGCTGATATTCAGCTGCATCGGCTTTGGTGCTACCTTTATGGGAACGACCTCGCTGGTGATGCCTTTAGCCAAACGACTACGCGCACCGCACAGCATCAATCTGCTTGGTCTGGTGACGCTCACTTACGGCATTGGCCAAATTCTTGGCCCACTGCTCACCAGCGCCCTGACGAATACCAACGCTATCGCGCCAGCGATACTGTGCAGCGCAGCAGCACTTTTCATCGCGGCGAGGCTCTGTTTCCCCTACCGTCGACCACGGCCATAACCCAGGAGAATCCATGCCATACGTCAACATCAAAATCACCAATGAAGGTGCCACCGCGGAACAAAAGCGTCAGCTAATTGAGGGCGTCACCCAACTGCTGGTCGATGTGCTAAACAAAAACCCAAAAACCACCGTAGTGGTGATTGATGAAGTCGACACGGACAACTGGGGAATCGGCGGTGTTCCGGTGACGGAGTTAAGAAAGGGCAGCCAGTAAGAAGGCGAATGTGAGAGTAGTGTAGTGATAGTGCGTTGAGCGGTGCCACCACCCGCGTTTGGCCTGATAAGTGGTGGCACCCGATCTATATCCCTAACATCGTATCAACCAACAGATACATATTCAGAGAAACCACCAGCACCACAATGAGTTGGCCGATGCGCTGTACCCATTTTCCGTTCACCATCGTTCCCATTAATTCACGGTTACCAGTGAAGGACAGCAAGGGAACCAACGCCAGAGCAATCCCGAAGCTCAGCACAACCTGACTCAACACCAGCACACGCGTTGGATCCATACCGGACAGAATCACGATAAACGATGGCAGCATTGTCACCGTGCGGCGTACCCAGAGTGGGATATGAAAGCGCACGAATCCTTGCATCACCACCTGCCCCGCCAGCGTACCAACGACGGTAGAGGACAGACCCGCCGCCACCAAACTCAGACCAAAAATTATCGCGGCAGCTTTACCCAATAGCGGCTCCAGCGTGAGGTAGGCTTTATCCAGATCGGCAATATCCTGATTGCCACTGAAATGGAACGCTGCCGCCGCCGTTGCCATCATCGCCAAATTGACGAACCCGGCGATCGTCATCGCAATCGCGACATCGACTTTCGTTGCAGAATAGCGCTCGGCACGAGTATGGCTGCCTTCGTGCTGCGTTAAGGAAGAGTGAAGATAAATCACATGCGGCATAATGGTCGCCCCCAGAACGCCCGCCGCCAGCAGCACGGCATCGGAGGTCGGCAGACTAGGGATCGCCATGCCTTTGGCTAATGCGGACAGCTCAGGCTGAGAGAAGACCAATTCGACAATATACGCCGCCGCCACAAACAGCAGCAGGCCGCCGATGACCATCTCCAACGGCTTCTGACCACGCTGTTGCAGCATTAAAATCAGGAAAGTTGCAATAGCCGTGAGAATCGCGCCTTCCAGCAACGACACGCCCAAGAGCAGTTTGAAACCAATCGCCGCACCGATAAATTCGGCCAGATCGGTCGCCATCGCAATAATTTCGGCCTGCACCCAATACGCCCAAACGGCCGGACGCGGAAAGCGATCGCGGATATGCTCCGCCAGATTCTTACCCGTTGCGATCCCCAATTTGGCGGACAGCAGTTGGATCAGCATCGCCATCAGGTTCGCCCACACCACCACCCACAGCAGCGTATAGCCATAGGCTGCGCCAGACTGGATATTCGTGGCGAAGTTACCGGGATCGATATAACCAATCGCCGCGATAAACGCCGGGCCCATCAAAGAGAGTTTGATCTTCCTTGATGTACGGCTTGTTGACTCAATAACACGGCTACCCGGCATAGTATGACCCTTCTAACACTGGTGTTTTACTACTCTCACAGAAACGATAATGATTATCAAGTGCATTTAGAGAGGTGATACCAATTCTTTTGATAGTTAAAGATGATGAGTCATTCAAAACCTAAAAAACATCTTTTTTATCAAACAAATCTTAACAAAATATAAACAAAAAACCCCATGCGTGGCACTAATGCCGATCGTTTAAGAATAGAGATACAGGGGGCTACCACGGTGCGAGGTATCCCTACGGGAACCTCATCACCGTGTTTCCCCCTAAATCCATGCTTAAGTGAACAGCATTACATGCGTGGCACGGGGTTTGGTACGACGGTACGTTATAAATACAGTGCGTAAAAAGCAGATACTGCGCAAAAGCAGACGGTATCAGTCTTGTCCTTTTGATACCGCAACCATCGCCGGGCGTAGCAAACGGCCATTCAACGTATAGCCTTTTTGCATGACCATCATGACATGGTTCGGCTGGTGATCGGCCGAAGGTAACATCGTCATTGCCTGATGCACTTCTGGGTTAAACGGTACGTTTACTTCACCGACAACCTCAATACCAAATTTGCGGACGGCATCCAGCAATGATTTCAGCGTCAGTTCAACCCCTTCAATCATCGCAGCCAGTGATTCATTGGCTTTGTCCGCCGTATCCAGCGCGCGTTCCAGGTTATCGATAACTGGCAGCATTTCGCTGGCAAATTTTTCTACCGCAAATTTATGCGCTTTCTCAACATCCATTTCCGCACGGCGGCGAACATTATCGGCTTCAGCACGGACGCGAAGCATATTGTCACGTTCACGCTGTTGCAGTTCGCTCAACTGGGCTTCCAGCTCGGCGATGCGCGCATCACGCGGGTCAGCTACGTCTGCCGTCTCTGGCGCGGCATCCGTTTGCTGCCCTTTTGCTGCTTCCTTTTGATCCAGCACTTGCTCGTCAGGCGTTTTCTGTTCTTTACTACTCATGAAATTCTCCGCGGTTTAGCATTAATCTCGCTAGTTGCTTATTATGGGGATCAAAATCGGGGATTCAAGGGAACCTGTCATATATTGGTTCCTGCCGCTGCCGATACACCACGCTGAGGACAAAACAGCAATGAACACACCGCTTACAATGAACAGGCCGTTTAATTGTATTGGCATTGTCGGCCATCCGCGCCACCCAACGGCGTTGGCAACGCATGAGATGCTTTATCACTGGCTCACCGACAAAGGTTACTCCGTTCTGATCGAGCAGCAGATCGCCCGTGAACTGAACCTGAAAGACGTGCCGACGGGTAGCCTTGCCGACATCGGCCAGCAGGCGGATCTGGCGGTTGTCGTCGGCGGTGACGGCAATATGCTCGGCGCGGCGCGCGTGCTGTCGCGCTATGACATTAAGGTAATCGGTGTGAACCGGGGTAACCTCGGATTTCTAACCGATCTCGATCCTGACCATGCGCAGCAACAGCTTTCTGACGTTCTCGACGGCCATTATCTGAGCGAACAACGCTTCATGCTGGAAGCGCACGTTTGCCGCGCAAACCAGCCCGACAGCATCAGTACCGCTATTAATGAAGTAGTGCTTCACCCGGGAAAAGTCGCACATATGATTGAATTTGAAGTCTATATTGACGACAAATTCGCCTTCTCCCAACGTTCAGACGGCCTGATTATCGCCACGCCTACAGGCTCAACCGCCTATTCCCTTTCCGCTGGCGGCCCGATTCTGACGCCGTCGCTGGATGCGATTGCGCTGGTTCCCATGTTCCCGCATACGCTGTCTGCACGCCCGCTGGTCATCAACAGCAGCAGTACGATTCGGCTCAAATTTTCCTGCATTACCAATGACCTGGAAATCAGTTGCGACAGCCAGATTGCACTGCCTGTACAGGAAGGTGAAGAAGTACTGATTCGCCGCAGTGAGCACCACCTAAATCTGATCCATCCAAAAAATTACAGCTATTTCAATACACTAAGCTCAAAACTCGGCTGGTCAAAAAAATTATTCTAAAATTCTACCCAGCTACTTTACTGTATATAAAACCAGTTTATACTGTATGCAATCACATGTGATTACATACAGGGGTTTATCATGCTGGCGCAACTCACTATCAGTAACTTCGCCATCGTGCGCGAATTAGAAATCGATTTTCAGTCAGGAATGAGCGTTATCACCGGGGAAACCGGTGCGGGGAAATCTATTGCGATTGATGCCCTCGGTTTATGTCTGGGAAATCGTTCTGACGCCAGCATGGTCAGGCCGGGCGCAGCTCGCGCCGACATTTGCGCCCGCTTTGCGCTGGCGGATACCCCAACGGCACGCCAATGGCTGGAAGAAAACCAGTTGGATGACAGCAACGAGTGCCTGCTACGCCGCGTCATTAGCGCCGATGGTCGCTCGCGTGGCTTTATTAACGGTACCGCCGTGCCGCTGTCTCAACTGCGTGAACTCGGCCAGCACCTGATTCAGGTACACGGTCAGCATGCCCATCAACTACTGCTGCGCCCCGACCACCAAAAACATCTGCTGGATGCGTATGCCGATGAACCGAAGCTATTGGTGGCCATGCAGCAGGTTTGGCATCAGTGGCACCAAAGCTGCCGCGCGCTGGCGCAGCTACAACAGGCGGCGATTGAGCGTGAGGCTCGCCGGGAACTGCTGCAATATCAATTAAAAGAGCTGAATGAGTTCGCTCCGCAGCCCGGCGAATACGAACAGATTGACGTTGAATACAAACGACTGGCAAATAGTGGTCAGCTATTGACGATGAGCCAACAGGCCATGCAATTGCTGAGCGAAGACGACGAGCAGAACATCATCAGTATGCTACATAGCGTAAAACACCAGCTTGGCGAACTCATCAGCATGGATGACAAGCTGTCTGGCGTGCTGTCCATGCTCGAAGAAGCGGGCATTCAGCTTAGCGAAGCCAGCGATGAACTGCGCCACTACAGCGAACAAATGGATCTCGACCCAATTCGCCTGTATGAACTGGAACAACGTCTGTCACGTCAGCTCGCACTGGCACGTAAACACCATGTTGCGCCAGAGGCGCTGCCAGCGTTCCATCAGCAGCTACTGGAAGAGCAACAGCAGCTGGAACAACAGGAAAGCGACCACGATGCGCTCAGCGCCTCCGTCGGCGAATATCATCAACAGGCGTTGCACCTTGCAGAACAGCTGCACGTGCGCCGTCAGCACCACGCCAGCGAACTGGCTCAGCTCATCACCACCAATATGCGTGAACTGGCGATGCCACACGGACACTTCACCATTGATGTGAAATTTACACCGGACACCCTGACGGCCACTGGCGCCGACAGTATCGAATTTCGGGTGACCACTAACCCAGGCCAGCCACACCAAACACTGGCGAAAGTGGCATCGGGCGGCGAACTGTCTCGTATCGCGCTGATTATTCAGGTGATCACCGCGCAGAAAATGGACACTCCGGCGATGATCTTCGATGAAGTCGATGTGGGTATTAGCGGGCCTACCGCCGCCATCGTCGGTAGAATGCTGCGTCAGCTCGGCGAATCCACTCAGGTGATGTGCGTGACGCACCTGCCGCAGGTCGCGGGCTGCGGTCATCAGCACTTCTTCGTGAGTAAACAAACGGACGGCGCAGAAACGGAAACGCTGATGCAACAGTTAGATAAGCGCGCTCGGCTACAAGAACTGGCACGCCTTCTGGGCGGCAGCGCCGTCACCAAAAACACGTTGGCGAATGCCAAGGAACTGCTTGCGGCCTAAAATCTACTGCCGATAAGGTCAAGAAAGGTGCATCGCAGGTAAAAAAGCTCAACTTTTTTACCTTCCTGAGGTCATACAATCGCCTTGCAGGTTTCCAAGTCCTGCAAGGTCTATTATCATCGGCAACCTATGCCCTTAAGGAATGTAATCACTATGCGCTGTAAAACGCTGACTGTCGTCGCCGCGGTGGTTGTTATGCTGACTGCCGGTTGTTCCACACTGGAAAAGGTGGTCTATCGGCCGGACATCAATCAGGGAAACTATCTGGCACCGGCTGACGTTGCAAAAATTCACACCGGCATGACCAAACAACAGGTCGCTTATACGCTGGGTACGCCTATGATGCAGGATCCGTTTGGCAGCGATACGTGGTTTTACGTTTTCCGCCAGCAGCCTGGTCATGAATCGGTAAAACAGCAGACGCTGACGCTGACCTTCAGCGGCAGTGGTGTGTTAACCAACATCAACAACAAACCTGCGTTGGATTAATATCCACCAATTTTTCAGGTTGCCTGCACAGGAGTATGGAAATTATTTCCGTACTCCTGCTTCGCTTATAAAATAAATCTGTGTTCTCCTTTCCTCTTCCTCATTTCTTCCCTAATATATTATTCATAATAAGTTTCCCTCGCAGCGCACATTCAATTTATCGATGCTGCTTACCATAATTCAGTCACCATTAATAACCACAAAGGAATATTATGAGCGAAGTAATTATTAATCTAGATAATATTAATGATATCAGTGAATATTCAGAAAACACCATGTTACAACAGGCAGCCAAGAAAAGTTAGATACCTTGCTGAACGGTTTCATTGAAAATGTAGAGAAAAACATAGACAGTGGAGCTAAATATTATTGCAAAGAAAGAAACAAGCAGATTAATAAACTACAGCGCCATAACAACACTATATTTGTTAGCGGGCAACGTGGCACAGGTAAAACGACATTCCTCAACGCTGTGTTAGATTGTTATTCAAAAGATGAAAATGGCATATGCCCATTAGCTTTTATTGATCCGACATTAATTGAAACGCATCAAAATATCATTGTAGATATAGTCGTGAAATTCAAGCAACTCTATGATGAATCATTGAAATACTGTTCAGATCAAGAACAATATCATGAACTCAACAAATATCTTGAAAAAATGGCTGAAGGTTTGCGGTTACTGGGTGAACAAAAAAACAACCATAGCAAGCATGATGATGCCTGGTTTCTTAGCCAGGCATTAAAAAACTCGAAAAGCGGACAGTGCCTTGAAGAGCGGTTTCACCAGTTCATTGATAAAATAGCGACAACATTAAACAAAAAATTGTTTATTATTGCGATTGATGATGTTGATACTAATACCGAAAAAGCTTACGAAATATTGGAAAACATTCGCCGATACTTATCGCACCCAAGAATCGTTGTGATTATTTCTGGTGATGTAACATTATATAACTACATCATAAAGAATAAAAAAACCATTGAACTCGCTGACGTTAATAAAAGCAAAGAAAAAGACACCGAAACGGAACGATTAGTCGGCCACCTAACTCAACAATATTTAACTAAAATATTCCCAACTTACCAAAGAATAGAGCTAGAAAACCTAAAAAAAATAAAAAATCAAATAGAAGTAAATATAGAAAGCAGTAAAGAACAAAAAAAACGCATAACTACCTTACTTGAAGATATATTAACAAAAACATTAAAAATAAAACCTCAGCACATCAATGAATACATTAATTTTTTACTTTCCCAGCCGATAAGAAGCATAGTTCAATTACTAAAGCAAATCACTGATGATAAACCAAACGATGGCATTAGCTACCTCCCCGAGCATCTTACTTCAGCATTAAAATATATTTTCATAAATGAATTAATTTATCAGAATGTAGACAATACATTATTAGAAGATAACGAACATGAAATTAACCAAATAGCCAATACAGTGTTTGATTTATGCTATCGTTATGGCGAATTGGAGACTGGATTTTATTTACGACCAGACAATAGCGATGATGCTTACAATGCTGCAAAATTCTATATGGCTGCTCTTCTTAGCAAGAAATTTGAAAACAACACGTTGTCAAATGCATTAAAATTTATGCTTGCCTGTGCCGCTAGTGCCAATACCTATATTCATTACGTGGAGAATAGCAACGAGAGTGATAAAGAAAATATTAATGAAAGGTATAAAAATTATATTGGCATAACAAGAAATGAGAACATAATTACTATAGCGGCACATCTTAATGCTGTTATTTACGATGAGAACAAAGGAAATAAAAAAATACAAAGCGGAGTTATAAGAATAAACAGAAGAAAACTAAACGAAAAATATTTCGACAAAAAAAACTTCCAAGAAATAACAAAATGGAAACATACGGATGTCATTGGATCATTAGAGCAACTTTCAAGTAAAATAAACAAGAAGACAGATGGCAACTATGAATATAAATACATTGATTACGTTGCCGCAACAACCATATTAATTTCATCACACAGCATTCAAGTAGGCGCTGAAAAAAGAGATTATATTTCAGCACTTTCGCTTTTCTCTGTCATTGCTCAATTGTTAGAAGAAGATGGAGACGTTGACATTCGACGCTTCATCCGACTAAATACTTATAGCTCACCGGATTTTTTAAAAAAATCTATAAGTTATGACGAAAGCCTGTATAATAATGAATCAAATGAAATCGATGAAGATGTCACATCGGAAAATGAAAACATAAAATCACTTAACGAAAATATAAATAACTGGATAGAAAATACAAATGAAAAATCAATCTCCTGCTCTCCTTTACTGATAGGTAAAATATGGGAAAGAATACAATACTCCCTGATATCTATATCAGAAAAAGCCACAGAGGAAGTAAATTACGGGAGTGAAAAAGGTGACATATTACTTGATGTCGCATTTTCTCGCTTTATTTGGGGAGTAATTAACTCGATATTAATTGAAGAGGTAAGATACAGTAAAAACGTCCCACAAGATCTCATCGACGCTTTCATTTCCGCAAGGAATGTTTCTACGAGTCATGATGAACTTTATTCAAACATGAATAAAATAAAAACATCACTTAGCAGGCCAGAAAACAAAGAGAAGTCATTCGCATCAACATTACCCATCACTCATACATTCTTGACATGCCCTCTATTCCTTCCATTTATTTCACTGCTCGGCCCTTTACATCAACAAAAAAGAAGTACCGACAAGCATAAAATAACCACGCTATTTAACGAGATAAATGAATTATCTCAACATGAATCAACAGGGGAAATATCACCGGAGAATACGGAGGCAAATAATTTAATCAAAGAATCTATTGATAGAAAAGAAGACTATTTATTTATTTCCAAGCTGATTATCTCTGGCTGTTTTAGAAATAGTACCAATAATGCTAACAGTACCAGTAATGCGAGTGAGAGAAAATAAGGGTAACACATGTTTATCAATCAATACCTATTGTCAGAGCCTCGCTTATATGAACTGTTGCTCACACAACTTCCCCAGTTACTCTCTGGCGAACGTCAGCATCTGGAGGAATATGCAATAGAAGCTGCCACGTACAACAGTTGGCATCAGCGAAATTTTCAACATATCGATCCGATGTTTGATCGACACTGGCGTCATCTTATTGAGCGGCAACGTGAGGCAAAAGGCTGGTGCCGTGCGCTATTAGGCCAAGTGGCAAGGCATCACTTGGATCCCGATTTAAGGCGTTTAACAGTGCAACCCCAACGCTTTATGGAGTGGCAAAACTGGATTTCTAATCAGTCAGGCTTTCCCGTCATTGCCTATCAGGCTGAGCAAATGTTTTGCCGTAACGAATGTCCTTCAAATTTCGACCTATTTGATACTCTTGAACAAACATTAGGCCATCGGCCAATTATTTCGCCATGGCACCCATTAGTTGAAGACTACATAGAAAAAGAAGGATTACATGAAGCACATATGCACCTCAATGGCACCACTTTTTTCGAGCTGATGTGGCACCACAGCCTGTTAAGCCCCAGTGCATTGCTTGATGAAATGGAGGAGAGCAGGAAAAAAGATTCAACTCGCATTCGCCGTTTTTATGCTGTTAGCACAAGATTAGATTCAGCGATAAAAGTCAAACGAATGCTATATATCGCCAGATACTGCCGAGAATGGCTATTACAGTGGGTTGATAAGCGTCCATCTGATGCACAACACAACGGCTTCACGAGGCTAGACTTTGCTAACATACTTCGCACCCAAGATATCGAAGATATTGATAGCACTTATTTTCCCTATGAACAGGAGCAATTCTCTGTCAAACAATATGAACATGGCATTTGTGAATTGCATTTTCATATCCGCGTATTGAATAAATTAAAAGATAATTCCTCAACCTCAGCGATGGAAGATGCCTGCTATTTGCTTTACCTGCTCAGTATGAATTTATTTCAACAATTATTGGTGCAGCGAACCGATCAATATGGTTTTGATCAATTTCAAAAATTCACAGAACTTGGACCACGCGAACCTATTGAAAAAGAATATGAAGCACGTTTCTATCAATTACATGGAAAAAAACCTACGCAAAATTCTATATTAACGACGTTTGAAGGTCGTTTTGCACCGAAAGATACGGAAGCTAAAAATGTAAATTTGCTCACAAAAATTCTATCCGGTTTTTGGCACTACCAGCAACGAGGGAAGAAAAATGGTATCTTGGCTATGCCCACAGATATCAATCAACTCGCACAAGAGTGTCTGAAATTTTCTCGCCCTACATTACGACTTGTGACACATTTTGTAAAAAAACCCTGGAATCATAATACTGGAGAAACACATTTCCGTGTTTTACGAGAAGATATTATGCAGCGAGCAGATAGCCTTTTTGCTCTTTTCGATAATAACCCTGCCTTACTCTCGATTCTTACCGCATTCGATGCCGCAGCAAATGAGCTGGAAAGCCCACCAGAAGTTTTCTCTGTACTTTATCGTAAGGCCAGACGTAAAGGCATAAAGAACTTTACTTATCATGCAGGGGAGGATTTTGAACACCTTATTAGCGGAATTAGGAATGTCTATGAAGCAATAACATTCCTTGATCTTTGCAATGGTGACAGAATAGGTCATGCTACCGCAATTGGCATTCTCCCTTCACTTTGGATAGAGAAAATGCCTGATAAAATCTATCTTCGTCGTGGGGAATGGTTAGAGAATTTACTTTTTATCAGAAAAGTATTAATTGAAGGCGGTGACGCAAAATTTTCTATCCCAATATTGGAAGATGCTATCACAACACAGGCTTACAAAATTTTCAATCAGCATATTCCTTTAACTCTGTTGCAACAATTTTTTGATGGTCGCGGGTTATCTCCTGAGCAAGTTCGAGATTATTTGCAAGATAAATCAGACCAACCGATAGGCTGGATTGGTGAAGAGTTTAATGAGGTTCGTCAATTTAGTCAGCGTACAGGTGATGACGCACTGCGATTATTAACCATGCGGTGGTTTGATCAAAATGTTATTTCACGTTATGAGCAACTTCAGGAGTGTAATACTCATTTCACTCCTGAATCACTGATATTACATGCTCAACAATATGTACAAAATCTGGTGAAAGAAAAGCACATCGTGATTGAGACATTACCTACCAGTAATGTCAGAATCAGTCATTATGAGTCAGTACATGAACATCATGTTTTCCGTTGGATGCAAATTCCTGAACGTAAAATAGAAGGGGATAGCGTAATGCAGATTGCATTAGGCTCAGACGATCAAGGCATTTTTGTGACGGATATGAAAAACGAGTTTTACCATCTTTTTTGGGCGCTCGTGAATCATTATCACTACAGTCATAAAGATGCATTAGCATATGTAGCGACCATCAATGAAAATGGCCGTATCTATCGATTTGATTATCTACAATAGCGGCGATTAATCACTTAATTCCCCTCTGTGTCAGCGTATCTCACGCTATCGTCTCATAATAAATAGCCGACGATAGCGTCTTTAACCGCTTTGCCGATACCGTACATCACTTACTCTTAGAACGCTCTGCGCGCTGGCGGCGCAGCTCTTTCGGATCGGCAATCAGCGGACGATAAATCTCTACGCGGTCACCATCCTGCACTATGTCGGCCAGCTTCACTGCACGGCTGTAAATACCGACTTTATTCACCTGCAAATCGATGTCATGACGCAGCTCCAGCAGACCCGATGCCACAATCGCCTGCTCAACCGTGCTGCCCTCTTCCAGCTTCACCGTGCGTAGATACTGGCGTTCAGGCAACGCATAGACCACATCAACCTGCATTGCGGACACTGTAGACCTCTTTTGCTCGCTGCGTGAAAGCCTGCACCATATTTCCTGCCAGCTCCTTGAATACTTTGCCAAAAGCGAGTTCAATCAACGCATTGGTGAATTCAAATTCCAGATGCAGCTCGACTTTACAGGCATCGGCGCTCAGCGGCGTAAAATGCCAGTCGCCACCCAACTGACGGAAGGGGCCATCGACCAGTTGCATATTGATATTCTGGTTGTGTGTCAGCGTATTACGTGTGGTAAATGTCTTGCTGATACCAGCTTTGGAAACGTCTACTGCGGCGGTCATCTCTCCTTCTGAAGAGGAGAGCACGCGGCTCCCCGTACAGCCCGGTAAAAACGCGGGGTAGGAAGCAACATCATTCACCAGCTTGTACATCTGCTCAGCACTGAACGGCACCAGTGCGGAACGACTTATCTTTGGCATACTCTTTTCCGTGATTCATAAAACGCGCAAAATAATAGCACTGATAGCCCGACAGGCAAAAATTCTGCGAAGCTTATCGCACGATATCATTAACCACGACACGGACGCACGGCGGGGATTTCATTCCCAATGACATCCAGTATAATGACGGCACTATGACAAAGAAAAAAGCATACAAACCCGGTTCCGCCACCATTGCGCAAAACAAGCGCGCCCGTCACGAATACTTCATCGAGGAAGAATTTGAGGCTGGCCTTGCGCTGCAAGGATGGGAAGTCAAATCACTGCGCGCAGGCAAAGCAAACCTCAGCGACAGCTACGTCACCTTCATGAACGGTGAAGCTTACCTGTTTGGCGCCACTATCACGCCGCTAAATGTGGCTTCATCACACGTTGTGTGCGATCCAATACGCACACGCAAACTTCTTCTCAACAAACGTGAGTTGGAGTCGCTGTTTGGCCGTGTCAGTCGAGAAGGTTACACGGTCGTCGCACTGTCCATGTATTGGAAAAATGCCTGGAGCAAAGTCAAAATTGGTGTGGCGAAAGGTAAAAAAGATCACGACAAGCGTGATGACATTAAAGAACGTGAATGGAAGTTAGACAAAGCCCGTATCATGAAGAACGCCAATCGCTAAGCCACTGGCTTAGCAACGGTAAGTTCTGATATACTGGTGACAGTTTCTTGGGGCTGATTCTGGATTCGACGGGATTTGCAAAGCCCAAGGTGCATGCCGAGGGGCGGTTGGCCTCGTAAAAAGCCGCAAAAAAATAGTCGCAAACGACGAAAACTACGCTTTAGCAGCTTAATAACCTGCTCTGAGCCCTCTCTCCCTAGCCTCCGCTCTTAGGACGGGGATCAAGAGAGGTCAAACCCAAAAGAGATCGTGTGGATGCCTTGCCTGGGGTTGAAGCACTAAATCTAATCAGGCTAGTTTGTTAGTGGCGTGTCTATTCGCAGCTGGCAAGCGAATGCAAAAATAGACTAAGCATGTAGTACCGACGGTAGAGTGGTTCCGGACGGGGGTTCAAATCCCCCCAGCTCCACCACATTCGTATTCGGTAAGTATCGTTTACTACCGGATACACCATGAAAACCCGCATTCTCACTGAGTTTGCGGGTTTTTTATTGCCTGTTATCTATCGGTATACCCCGTTTACAGCCGGAAATTTTAGTTATACGCTTAGTTATACCGCCCCATATAACTACAAAAGCGTATAACTACGATGGCTCGTATAACTACCCCACTGAGCAATACCGAGATTAAAGCTGCCAAACCTGCCGAAAAGGAATACACGCTACAGGACGGGGATGGGTTGTAGCTGACCGGACTGAACTTTCGCGCGGCTTTTGCCCGCAGCCCCTGACGGCGCAGACTGGCAGCAATGGTTTTCACGTTATAGTCCGGTAGCTCATCAGCCAGTCGTGGGGCTCCGTACCACTGTCTGGCATGATTGAATGCCTTGCTGACGGCAGCATCGCAGACAAGTCGGAACCGCTGACGCGAGTTGACCTGATGACGGCGAGACCGCCAGACATACCAACCGCTGCGCGCGACTCTGAGCTCCCGACACATGGCTTTGATACTGAACTCAGCCTGATGTTTTTCTATAAAGACATACTTCATTTCAGGCGCTTTGCAAAGTATGTCGCGGCCTTTTGGAGAATGGCCAGCTCCTCGTCCCGCTCCGCCAGTTGGCGCTTGAGGCGGGCAATCTCTGCTGCCTGTGCACTTTCTCGCTCAGAGGACGTTGTCTGGCTCTGCTGCTTGCTACGCCAGTTATAAAGCTGGGATTCGTACAGACTGAGTTCACGGGCAGCGGCAGCAACACCGATGCGTTCTGCAAGCTTCAGGGCTTCGTTGCGAAATTCAGGCGTATGTTGCTTACGTGGTTTTTTACTGGTTGATACGGCTTTTGTCATGTGAGCTACCTCCGGTAGAGAGTTTACTCACTTAGTCGCGTGTCCACTATTGGCGGGTAAGATCATCGGTACGATACTGGTATTACCTTGTTTGGGTATTACCTTGTTTGGGTATTACATTATTCTGGTATTACATTGTCCAGTACTACACGCCGAGAGCGTCAGCAGCCTGCTCGCTTTCCACTTTGGAAAAATTTGCGTAAGTAAGTGCATCGAGTAGCGCAGCACGATCGATCGTCGGATAAATTTCCGAGATCTGCAAAAGCTGACCGATGTCCTGAACGCCCAGTTGTGGATAGATAGTGTGTGATGCAACAGCGATGTCACGTGCAGCGTAGCCCAACTTACGTAAAATCACCGCAATCTGCTGATGTGTGATCGTCTCCTGATACACGGTGTAAAGCACATCGGCAATTAATGTCGACGTCAAAACCGAAATACGGGACACATCACCTGCTCGCCCGCCCAATGCCTGAAGGATATGATCGACAGCTTGTTCTGGCGTTTTTCCCTGCGCCTGTTGTGCGGCCAGTACGGAAACCAGTTTATTTTTTATTTCATCGTTTGCCATCGTTCGGTTCCTTAATACATTCATTACAGATGTAATTTTAGTATAAGCACGCTACTCGTCATGACAGTAATGAGCAAATAAAATCATGCGATTTCGTGTGAATATCGAACAAAAAATCAACAAACAGTTCTAAAATCCAGAATAGATTTCCTTTTTAGGAAACACAAACGCACTAAGATTGATGGACGTAGACCAAAGTAACGGGGATAAAACACAGTTTGATACAACTCCGCATACATCGTTCCACCCTCTTTTTTCCTGAAATGCGATAATCCCCCGATAAAAATCGTATTTTCGTTTATGCCCAGTCATTTTCATCGTCCGAAAAGACCATGTAAAATGAGGGGTTTATTGAGCAAAAAGGCTATAAGTCATGATCACCACCGACGCTAATAACGCCGTCGCCTCCGTGGCCTGGCGAACCAATGAAGTCATCGCCATCTACCCTATTACCCCCAGTTCCAGCATGGCTGAACAGGCTGCGGCCTGGTCGAGCGACGGCGGGCTGAATATATGGGGAGACACGCCTCGCGTTGTGGAAATGCAATCGGAAGGCGGCGCGATCGCTACCGTCCACGGTGCATTGCAGACAGGTACACTCGCGACCACATTTACCTCATCGCAGGGTCTGCTGCTGATGATCCCTACGCTGTATAAGCTGGCCGGCGAGTTAACCCCGTTTGTCCTGCACGTCGCAGCCCGTACAGTTGCGACGCATGCGCTTTCCATTTTCTGCGATCATTCTGACGTCATGGCCGTACGCCAGACGGGCTGCGCCATGCTGTGCGCTAGCAATGTGCAGGAAGCGCAGGACTTTGCGCTGATTTCACAAATCGCTAGCCTGAACAGCCGTCTGCCGTTTATCCATTTCTTTGACGGTTTCCGTACCTCGCACGAAATAAATAAGATTGAGCCGTTGAGCGATGAGGTGATTCGCCAGCTTCTGCCACAGCAGGCCATTGAAGCACACCGTGAGCGAGCGCTCACACCGGAACGCCCGGTGATTCGTGGAACCGCCTCAAACCCGGATACCTTCTTCCAGGCGCGCGAAGCCACCAACCGCTGGTACGACGCAGCTTATGAGCACGTTGAACAGGCGATGAACGATTTTGCCGCTGCGACAGGGCGCCAGTACCAGCCGTTTGAATACTACGGCCACCCAGAGGCGACTAAAATCGTCGTCCTGATGGGTTCCGGCGTCGGCACGTGTGAAGAGGTAGTCGATACGCTGTTGATGCGCGGTGAGAAAGTCGGCGTGGTGAAAATCCGCCTGTACCGCCCGTTTTCGGCCAAACATCTGCTGGCAGTGATTCCGCAAACGGCGAAAAGCATCGCAGTGCTGGATCGCACCAAAGAGCCGGGTGCGCTGGCAGAACCGCTATACCTCGATGTGATGACCGCGCTGGCCGAGGCGTTCTCCGCAGGTGAGCGTTCACTTATGCCACGTGTCATTGGTGGTCGTTATGGGCTGTCCTCCAAAGAATTTACTCCGCAGTGCGTACAGGCGATCTTTAATGAGTTAGCACTTGCCAACCCACGACCGCGCTTCACGGTAGGTATTTATGACGATGTCACCCATCTTTCCCTGCCACTGCCGGAACAGCATTTCCCAGGTAACGCATCGCTCGAAGCGCTGTTCTACGGCCTGGGCAGTGACGGGACCGTTTCCGCGACCAAGAACGCGATCAAAATCGTCGGCGAAACGACGCCAATGTTTGTGCAAGGCTACTTTGTCTATGACTCGAAGAAAGCCGGTAGCCTGACCGTTTCCCATATGCGCGTGGGCCCGCACCCGATCAACTCAGCCTACCTGATCGATCAGGCGGATTTCGTCGCCTGCCATCAGTGGCAGTTTATCGACAAGTACAGCATGGTCGAACGCCTGAAACCCGGCGGCGTTTTCCTGATCAACTCACCGTATAACAGCGACGATCTGTGGCACCGCCTGCCACAGGAAGTGCAGGCAGGGCTGAACCAGCGTAATACCCGCGTGTACTGCATCAACGCCGCCAAGATTGCCCGCGAATGCCATTTGGGCGCGCGCATCAATACCGTCATGCAGATGGCGTTCTTCCATCTGTCACAGATTCTGCCAGCCGATGTGGCGGTGGAAAAACTGCGTACCGCCATCGCCAAGAGCTACGGCAGTAAAGGTCAGGAACTGGTTGAACGCAACTGGCAAGCGCTGAGCGCCACATTGGACGCGCTGGCCGATGTGCCGCTGGACGCCGTCAACCCAGACAGCCCGCAGCGCCCGCCAGTCGTGTCCGACGCCGCGCCCGATTTCGTCAAAACCGTCACGGCCGCGATGCTGGCGGGTCTGGGCGATACACTGCCCGTATCCGCCCTGCCGCCCGATGGCACTTGGCCGACCGGCACCACCAAGTGGGAAAAACGCAATATCGCGGAAGAGATTCCGCTGTGGCAACCGCAGCTTTGTACGCAGTGTAACCACTGCGTCGCCGCCTGCCCGCACTCGGCTATTCGCGCCAAAGTCATCCAGCCTGATGCGATGGAAAATGCACCCGCTTCACTGCAATCGCTGGATGTGAAAGCGCGCGACATGCGCGGTCAGAAATACGTGTTGCAGGTCGCTCCGGAAGACTGTACCGGTTGTAATCTGTGCGTGGAAGTCTGTCCGGCCAAAGACCGTCAGAACCCAGAAATCAAAGCCATCAATATGGAATCCCGTCTGGACAATCTGGCGGCGGAGAAAGAGAACTTCGATTTCTTCCTGCAATTACCGGAAATCGACAAATCTGCGCTGGAACGTATTGATATCCGGACTTCTCAGCTGATTTCACCGCTATTCGAGTACTCCGGCGCCTGCTCCGGCTGTGGCGAAACACCGTACATCAAGTTGCTGACCCAGCTCTATGGCGATCGCCTGCTGGTGGCGAATGCGACGGGCTGCTCGTCTATTTATGGCGGTAACCTGCCCACCACCCCGTGGACTACCGACGCCAACGGTCGCGGTCCAGCCTGGGCTAACTCGCTGTTCGAGGATAACGCCGAATTCGGTCTGGGCTTCCGCCTGAGCGTCGATCAGCACCGTCAGCGTGCCGTGCGCCTGCTCAACAAGCTGGCACCGCAGTTGCCGCCGGATCTGGTGAGCGCATTGCAGGAAGAGTCCATCGCGCCCGATCTGCGCCGTCAGCAGATCGAACAGCTACGTGGATTGCTGGCAGCCATCAATGATACCGACGCCAGCGTGCTGGCAAGCGAAGCCGACCACTTTGTCGATAAATCCATCTGGCTCATCGGCGGTGACGGCTGGGCTTACGACATCGGCTATGGCGGATTGGATCACGTCATGAGCCTGAGTGAAAACGTCAACGTGCTGGTACTGGATACCCAGTGTTACTCCAATACCGGCGGACAGCAGTCCAAAGCAACACCGCTGGGCGCAGTGACCAAGTTTGGCGAGAAAGGCAAACGCAAAGCGCGTAAAGATCTCGGCATCAACGTCATGATGTACGGTCACGTGTATGTTGCGCAGATCTCACTGGGGGCGCAGTTGAACCAGACGGTGAAAGCGATTCAGGAAGCCGAAGCCTGGCCGGGCCCGTCGCTGATTATCGCGTACAGCCCGTGTGAAGAGCACGGCTACGATCTGGCATTCAGCCACGATCAGATGCGCCAATTGACAGCGACAGGCTTTTGGCCGCTCTACCGCTTCGATCCACGTCGTGCCGAAGAAGGGAAAGCCGCGCTGGTCACCGATTCTCGTCCGCCATCAAGCAGCCTGAGTGAAACGCTGTTGAAAGAGCAACGCTTCCGCCGCCTGAATAGCATGATGCCGGAAGAAACCGCGCAGCTCTATGAAGAAGCAGAGCTGGATCTGCGTCGCCGCTTTGATTTCCTGACCATGATGGCCGGCAAAGCGGAGAAAAACCCGCAGGAATAATGTTTCGTCTTCCAAACCGGCTTCGGCCGGTTTTTTATGGTGTGCCATCTCTGTCCGCCCCCTTTACGGGCCGTTGCTGATGCCACGTTAAAAACTTCTCCCGGAAATTTTTTATTGGCAGTTTTCATCCTATCCAAACGAGGCTGAATACCGAAGAAGCCAGCGCAAACCGCCCGGTTTGTCAGGCATGGTAAAGAAGGGCTGACAAGACGCAAGTTACCTTATACTTTATGAGATTATTTGCCCGTTACCGCGTCAAACCGCTCTCACAGTCGCAGAGGAAGAAACATGAAAGGAAAGTTCGCACCATCGCAGATTGCATTGCACTGGCTGGTTTTTCTGTTGCTCGTTGTGACCTATGCCACCATTGAGCTACGCGGATTTGCTGAACGAGGTTCGCTGCTGCGCACCGTGATGATGGTGACGCACTTTAGCTGTGGCGTAACCATACTGGTTCTTATGCTGGCTCGCCTGTTCTTGCGCCATCGTCATACCTCCCCCGCTATTACGCCACAGCCCCCTCGTTGGCAGAGTATCCTGGCTTCACTCACCCACGCCGTTATTTACCTGCTGTTTATCACGCTACCGATACTGGGCGTTGCCTCACGCTATTACAGCGGTCGGGACTGGATGTTGTTTGGTATCGGCATGCCAACCGCCGCGACGCCGAATTTCGACCTTGCTGAAACGCTGATTGGCTGGCATGAAACGCTGGCACCGTTAGGCTACTGGCTCATTGCCGCCCATACCGCGGCTGCCCTGTTCCACCACTATGTCATGAAAGACAACACGCTGCTGCGCATGATGCCAGCCAAGCGCGATTAATCGGGCAACGAAGGAGCAAGCAAGAATGAAAGTCGCACTGGGGCAATTCGCCGTTGACCGCGAGTGGCAACAAAATGCCACGACCATCGCTGGATTCATGTCGGCAGCACAGCAAAACGGCGCCGATCTGCTGGTGCTGCCTGAAGGCGTGCTGGCTCGCGATATCACCAATCCCAACATGGTGCTCACCGCCGCTCAGCCGCTTGATGGCCCGTTTGTTACGCATCTGCTGGAAGCCAGCAGAGGCAACAACCTGACGACCATGCTCTGTGTGCATATCCCAAACGGCGAAGGGAAAGTCTGGAATACGCTACTGGTATTGCGCAACGGCGAGATCGTCGCGCAATACCGTAAACTACATCTGTATGATGCCTTTTCCGTACAGGAATCGGAAAACGTGCTGGCAGGTGAAGAGGTTCCACCGCTGTTGACCATCGCCGGGTTAAACGTTGGGCTGATGACCTGCTATGACATTCGCTTCCCTGAACTTGCCCGCCGTCTGGTGCTGGACGGCGCAGATGTCCTCGTTCTTCCTTCCGCCTGGATTAAGGGGCCGCTGAAAGAGGCGCACTGGGAACTGTTGGTGCGGGCCAGGGCACTGGAAAACACCACTTATCTCGTCGCCGTTGGTGAATGTGGCGTCAGGAATATCGGTAACAGCATGGTGGTCGATCCTTTAGGCGTCGTTGTGGTTCAGGCACCGGAAACTCCGGCTCTCCTGTATGCAGACATTGAACCGGAACGACTGGCGTACGCCCGTCAGGCTCTCCCGGTACTCGCAAATCGACGCTTTAACAAACCCACACTAGACGGGGAAAATTGAGTGACGGTTCACTCTCGGAGGTTTTCTTTCTCATTCGGATGCCAAAAAGTGTGATTAGTTACACATGTTGTTTCCCTCGGAGGCCATTCTGCACATATAATGCGCATCCGGTCGCTAACGCGACCTTAGCAGACCAGCCTCCTGATTCGGGGGGTGCATTTACCACTCAAATAAAGAAACGAAAATGAGTATTCGCGCGATCTTTACTGTAGTTCTTGCCGCCGCCGCATTCAGCCAGGCCGCCTTTGCCGTTGTTTATCCTCTGCCTGCGGCGAATAGCCGACTGATAGGCGAGAATATCGAAATCACCGTACCGGAAGATAGCACGCAGCCGTTGGAGCATTTTGCAGCACAGTTCCAAATGGGTCTGAGCAACATGCTGGAAGCCAACCCAGATGCGGACGTTTACCTGCCCGTTCCCGGCAGCAAAATGGTCATTCCTCATCAGTTGATTCTGCCGGATGCCCCGCGTGAAGGCATTGTCATCAACAGCGCAGAAATGCGTTTGTACTACTACCCGAAAGGCTCCAAAACCGTGGTCGTGCTGCCAATCGGGATTGGTGAGTTAGGCAAAGATACGCCGATCAACTGGACGACCTCCGTTCAACGTAAGAAAGCGGGCCCAACCTGGACGCCAACCGCGAAGATGCATGCCGAATACGCAGCACGCGGTGAGACACTGCAAAAAGTTTTCCCAGCAGGCCCGGATAACCCGATGGGTCTGTACGCGCTCTACATCGGCAACTTGTACGCGATCCACGGCACCAACGCCAACTTCGGTATTGGCCTGCGCGTAAGCCACGGCTGCGTTCGTCTGCGTGCCGATGATATCAAGTATCTATTCGACCACGTTCCGGTCGGTACTCGCGTTCAGTTCATCAATGAGCCAGTGAAAGCCACCGTTGAGCCAGATGGCTCACGCTATGTTGAGGTTCACAATCCGCTGTCCCGCACGGTAGAAGAATTCCATTCTAATTCTCCTGCACCGATCAGCATGACGCCAAAAGTGAGCAAAGTTCTGGCTGATGCCAGCGTGAACACCAGTGAAGTCGATCAGGCAATCCAGAGACGTTCTGGTATGCCGACCAAAATCAATGGTCTGATCGAACAAGCTACCCCGGCGATTCCGGTTGAATCTGCTGCGGCACCTGTCGCACCAGAAGCACAGCCGCAAGACAACCTTAATGCGGAGCAAAATGCCGCACCGGCCGAATCACAGCCAACAACTACAGCGACCGACGCCAGCCGTTCGTAATCGCGATAACGCGTTGGAACCCCATACAGGTTTCCAACGCGTTTCTTTCATTCCCTACCGTTTACTACTTCTTACTACTTCTGCGAAGCTTCCAGCGCCTGCGCCACATCAGCGATGATGTCGTCAATGTGCTCAATGCCAACCGAAATTCGGACCAAATCCTCACTCACGCCTGCTTTCGCCAGCTCTTCCGCATTCAACTGACGGTGCGTGGTACTTGCCGGATGACACGCTAGCGATTTGGCATCGCCAATGTTCACCAGCCGTAAGATCATCTTCAACGCATCAATAAAGTGGCCGCCTGCCGTTTTCCCACCCTTGATGCCAAAACTGATAATCCCAGACGCTTTGCCCGAGGTAATTTTGTCGCAGTTTGCTTTATAGGGGCTATCCGGCAACGCACCATAGTTCACCCAGGTAACCAGCGGATGCTGATTCAGGTAGCCAGCCAACGCTTCCGCATTGCTGCAATGGCGTTCAATACGCAGGCTGAGGGTTTCCAGCCCCTGCAATAGCAAGAACGCACTATGTGGAGAAAGCGCCGCGCCCGTATTACGCAGCGGCACCACCCGGCAGCGTCCGATATAGGCCGCCGGACCGAAAGCGTCGGTATACACCACGCCGTGATAAGAGGGATCGGGCTCGTTCAGTAACGGGAAACGCGATTTATTCGCCACCCAGTCAAACGTGCCGGAATCGATAATCACACCGCCAATCGTGGTGCCGTGGCCGCCGATATATTTGGTCAGCGAGTGGACGACGATATCTGCACCGTGCTCAAAAGGTCGGCACAGCACGGGCGTCGCCACGGTATTATCAACAATCACCGGGACGCCGTGGCGATGCGCAATGTCCGCGATTTTGGCAATGTCCACGATATTTCCCGCCGGATTCCCGATAGATTCACAAAAAACGGCGCGGGTACGTTCGTCAATCAGCGACTCCAGCGTCGTAAAATCATCGAAAGAAGCCATACGCACTTCAACGCCCTGACGCGGCAATGTATGGGCAAACAGGTTATAGGTTCCGCCGTACAGCTGGCTGGTACTGACGATATTGTCCCCAACCTGCGTGAGTGCCTGGAGCGAATAGGTAATCGCCGCCATACCGGATGAAAGCACCAGCGCGCCAATGCCGCCTTCAATCGCCGCCAGTCGCTGCTCCAGCACGGCGTTCGTCGGGTTCATGATACGGCTATAGATATTGCCCGCGACTTTCAGATCAAACAGATCGGCACCGTGTTGCGTGTCGTCAAATGTGTAAGAGGTCGTCTGGTAAATCGGTACGGCTGCGGACTTCGTTGTCGCTTCAGATTCATAACCATGATGTAGCGCGAGGGATTCAAGTTTCATCTTACGGGCCTTTTTGCTATGCGTTGGGGTGAGGAAAATATCGACACAAAATAACAGACTGCACTCAGGAAAAGCACTTCCTGATGTAGAAGAAATGGAGATAAGTTAGTAAAAACAAGACTAAATTTCAGCGTTACATCATTACGCTGAAGCCCCCTCACAAAACCGCACACTGCCGAAGAAGCGAATCTGAAAAAGCGATAAAATTCGCACAGAGAAAAAAACGTGCGCACCGTAACCTATCTGTGCGTCTTGTATTGCACCGCCTGCAAATCACGGCTACTTTTAACGTCATGGATCCCCCACCCGAAAGCGCAATAAATGACTGATAAAATAAAAAATATCGCTACCTGCGAATTGCCTGACAGCGTCCAATTTCCTCACTACGATCGTAAGGCGCTGAAACCGCGCATCGTTCATATCGGATTTGGCGCTTTTCATCGTGCTCATCAGGCACTGCTCACCGATCGTGTACTGAATAGGGAGGGAGGAGACTGGGGAATTTGTGAAGTCGTGCTATTCAGTGACGATACGATGATCAATGCGCTGCGCCAGCAGGATCATTTGTTTACCGTGCTGGAAAAAGCCGCGACGAGCAATCAGCCGATTGTCGTTGGTGCCGTGTGTGAATCGTTACATGCCAGAATAGAAGGCATTACCGCCATTATTGAGAAACTCGCCGCGCCAGAAACTGCCATCGTTTCCCTGACGATTACCGAAAAAGGCTATTGCATGGACGGTACGAGCGGCAAGCTGGATCGTACCAATAAGCTGATTCAACAGGATCTCGTCGATCCCCGCCATCCCGCTTCAGTCCCCGGGCTGCTGGCAGAAGCGCTGCGCCTGCGTCACGAACGTGGAATCGCGCCGTTCACCGTACTCTCCTGCGATAACGTGCCGGAAAATGGTAAAACGGCCAAAGCCGCCGTGCTGGAATCCGCGGGAATCAACGATCGAAGCCTGATCGATTGGATCGACGCGCAGGTTTCTTTCCCGAATACGATGGTGGATCGCATTGTCCCTGCGGCAACGCCGGAAACGTTGCAGGAAATTGCCGAACACCTTGGCGTCGCCGATCCCTGTGCGATAGCCTGTGAGCCTTTCATTCAATGGGTGATTGAAGATCATTTCACCGCCGGACGCCCTGAATGGGAAAAGGCAGGCGTACAGCTGGTGCATGACGTACTGCCGTTTGAAGAAATGAAACTACGCATGCTGAACGGCAGCCATTCATTTTTGGCCTATCTGGGCTATCTCGCCGGCTACGATCACGTCAGCGACTGTATGAACGACGAGAACTATCGCCGGGCCGTGTCTCATCTCATGCTGCTGGAACAGGCGCCGACGCTTAGCGTCGTGGATATCGATCTGAAAGATTATGCCATCCAACTACTGACCCGTTTTTCCAACCCAGCGCTCAAACATCGGACGTGGCAGATTGCCATGGACGGTTCACAGAAGCTGCCTCAGCGCATGCTGGAATCGCTACGGTGGCACGTGAGCAATGGAGGAGACTATCGCTGTCTGGCATTGGGCATCGCTGGCTGGATGCGTTATGTCAGTGGAAAAGATGACGCAGGTAACCCGATTGAAATCCGCGATCCGTTGGCTGACAAACTCAGGAACATCGTGGAGGAAACATCGGACAGCGCCGAGCGGGTCAGTGCATTTCTTAACATTCGTTCTATTTTCGGCGAGGATCTACCAGCCAATCACGATGTCTTTAACGCTATCGCACAGGCTTACCTGAAGCTGCGCGATCACGGCGCAAAGAACACCGTGGCCGCACTGGTACAGGACTTTACATAACGATAAATCCAAGCAAACCCAGGTACAACGCACTTTGGACACCCAGAGCCAAAGTGCGGCTTTTCCCTTTTGTTGCATCCAGCCACGGCAGCGATGACCAGCTCATCCCCCCGCCAATCACAGCGATCACCAACAGCCCAGCGGCAATCAGCCAGACGAGCTTATCCAGCAGCGAATTGGGAAACAAAATTTGCATTGCGGAGACGACGAGAAACAGGGTGACGCAGCGTAATACCCCAACCAGAATCCCCGCGCGATCTCTCAGCCCGCGCGGCGCGGAAGCCGGTAACCAAGCCTGAAAAGCAAACAATCCAACCACAGCAATAAAAACCACATAAATGACGGCGTAGATCATTAAATGACTCACGTTACGGCTCCTGATAAGAAAAGACAGTAGATTGAACTGGGCGGGATGATGACGATATTTCCTCTCTGAGGTCAATGCGTTATTTCATATCACGCTATCGATTTGTGGGGCAGCGCTCAATGTCAGCTCGTCGCCAATCTGCATGCATACCAACAAAATGTAATAAATCTACATATTTCGTAACTTAAGCACATAAAGTCAGGATCAAAAAATCATAAAAAGCAAATTAAAATATCTTATTTCATGATCTACCTGACAGATCGTCATTAAAAGCGCGTGAAAGCGTGATCGTCAGTTTACTTTCTTTTCAATAGAGCAAATCATAAAGAAATGATAGTTCAAACGAACTGAAATATTGTTTCATATTTGTAATTAGGCTGATCATGAATAAACCAATCTCTTTTAAACATACGTTCTGTTACGGCAGCGCGAACCTGCTCGGCAGCGGTGCGCTTGCTATCAGCGGCGCATGGCTGATGTACTTTTACACCACATTTTGTGGGTTAACATTGGTTCAGGCCGCGGCCATTTTCTCCGTTGCCAGCATCATTGATGCTATCAGTAACCCCATCATGGGGTACATCAGTGATAACTTTTACAACACCCGTGTTGGTCGCCGATTTGGCCGCCGTCGCTTCTTTATTTTACTGGGTGTCCCACTGGTTCTTGTCTACCCCATGCTGTGGGTCGATGGTTTTGGTTTCTGGTATTACCTGGCGACATACGTATTGTTCGAGCTGATTTACACCTCGATCATGGTGCCGTATGAAACGCTGGCTACCGAAATGACGTCTGATTTCAAACTGCGTTCCAAGCTGACGGGTTCTAAAGCCATTTTCGGCAAAATCGCCAACTTCCTGGCGGCATTCATTCCCGGGCAGTTTATTGCCGTCTACGGTAAAGATTCCGCAACGCCATTCTTCTACACCGGCCTGGTCTATGGCGCCATTATGTGCGCAGCGATGATCGCGCTGTATATGACGTCCTGGGAGCGCCCGGTCAACGAAATCGTCCGTGAAAGCACCTCTAGCCTGTGGCAGGCGATGAAAAAGCTGAGCGTGGATATGGCTTCTACCTTCCGTCTGCGTATTTTCCGCAAGCATCTGGGAATGTACCTGTTTGGCTTTGGTGCTGAGTGGCTGTTCGCTTCCGCATTTACCTACTTCATCGTCTTTGGTCTGAAGCAGAACACGGCACTGGTATCACACCTCAATAGCTTCAGCTCAGTCATGCAGCTTATTTCTACCGCGGCCTTCATCGGTATCTGCGTCAAAATGGGCTTTGCGCGACCGTTCCGTCTGGCGTTGATGGTAGTGATTGTCAGCGTCATGGCCTATGCCGCGCTCTATTTCGCTAACTGGTCAGAAGACATGACCATCTTTGTTCTGTTTGCCATTACCGCCGTATTTGGCCTGAGCACGGGCGGTATCTACTATATTCCCTGGACGGTTTATACCTTCCTGGCCGACGTGGATGAAGTCCTGACCGGTCGTCGCCGTGAAGGGATCTACGCAGGCGCCATGACGTTTGCCGGCAAAATGGTGCGCTCGGTGATCGTCTTCGCAATGGGCTGGACGCTAAGCCAATTCGGCTTTGTCTCCGGGCAGTCAGTACAACCAGAATCAGCCGTACAGGCGATTGTTGGCGTGTTCTCACTGGGTGTTATCGGTCTTGCGCTGGTTGCTATTTACTACACCACGCAGATGAAGCTGGATCGTAAGAACCATGCCATTCTGCTGGAAGAAATTGCACGTATCAAAGCGGGTGGCGCGATTGCCGATGTCCCACCTCACGCACGTGCGGTTGCGGAAGAACTGACAGGCTGGGAATATGAGAAATGCTGGGGTAACAACCCGTTAGGCGTTCAGTCTGAAGAGGCGAAACCGCAGGTTGCTACTGCACAGCATTAATCGAAAATAATCGTTTATTCAGACGGTTATTGAAGACAAGTCTCCATTAAAAACAATCAGCCCAATCTTGTATTGGGCTTATTCAGAATGTTGACGAACCTTTTTGCTGAACGAAAACGGGAGTAACGGAATAGAAGAGTAAAGCGTTTGCGCCATGGACAAAAACGTCAGGAACGTTTTTGAACGTCGCTAGCGACGGCCCTGAAAGGGTGAATCTCAGGGATGAGATTCATATCTGCGCAATCCGAGCGCACAGGGAAGTGTTCACAGCGTCTTTACGATCTATCCGTTACTACCGCTCGGCGGCCTTTGTCAGCAGCCTCAATTAACCCAATCTCGTATTGGGCTGATTCATTTAGCGCGTCGAGTTGTGATTAACAGAGCGGGCAGAAAATGGCAGATGATTGCATAAATCACCTGCCAAAGAGCAGTATTAAATCAACGAGGCTTCTTTCAATTCGCTTTTCAGATAGGCGTAGTATATCGGGGCAGCAATCACACCAGCCAACCCAAAGGCCGCTTCAAACACCAACATCGCCAGCAGAATTTCCCACGCATGCGCTTTGATCCTCGTCCCAACGATTTGCGCATTCAAAAAGTATTCAAGCTTATGAATCAACATCAAATACACCAGCGCAACCAGTGCGATCGGCAGCGAAAGCGATAAGCCCGACAGAAAAACGATCGAGTTGGAGATCAGATTACCGATCACCGGCAGCAGACCGAAAATAAAGGTGAGTACCACCAGCGTTTTGGCAAACGGCAGATGGATACCACACAGCGGCAGAGCGCCCAGAATAAAAACGGCAGACAGCACTGTGTTAACCGCAGAGATTTTCACCTGAGCGAAAACAATGTTGCGAAACGACGCCGATAATAATGTCACCCGACGCAACAACTCCGCTTTGAGTAATGGCTTCTCGGTGTCCTGATCGACGTTATAAAGCGACACAATCGCCCCCAGCACCATACCGATTAGCATCGTCACAAATCCATGCAGGAAACTTTTCCCCATGTTCTGCAACATCACAATATGTGCTTGAACCCATTGCAGCAGCTCGCGCTGAAGCTCTTCAACACTGACCGGCAGATACCCCGGTAGATAGTGGGCGACCTGCTGTTGGATGTCATTGAGGATGTAACCAATACGCACATTGAATGCCGCCGTATCCTTCATTTCCTGCATCAACAGCCCGACCAGACTACCAAACAGTAAACTCAACAGGCTGACCACCAATGTGCTGATCACAGCGACCACAATCCAGCGAGCGCGCTTACCGCTGATTACCCGTTGAAAATAGGGCGTCAGTAAATTCACGATTTCATACACCAAAAACCGGCAATAAAACAGGCCAGCAGGCGTAGAGGCAGCAATATAAGCAGGCCACCCATAATAAAGAAAAAGCTCAACAGGCGAGCTTGTTTCAGGTTCAGTAACTGCATGATGACTTCCCGTATGAAGAGGCAACGCCGAGAATACTCGTTGTGGAGTATGCTACGCCTTTTTCGGTATCAACATATTGATATATATGCGCCAGATTTGTGTTTCGTCTGCGAGTGATAACCAACCAGATAACAAACGAAGAATATTTTTGGTGTTTTACCGACGAAATACCAGCAGTGTTTTAACTCGGCTGGATATCCACCCACCAGGAAAAACGCCGGGTTATCTTCACCGGCAGCGTTCGCGCAACGGCATCGAGCAGGCGATCGGTTTCATGCAACGGAAAAACGCCCGAAATCCGTAGCGTCGTCACCGCAGAATCCACATGAAAGTAACCATTGTGATAGCGGGACACCTCATTCATGAACTGCCCTAGCGGCATGTTATCCGCAACCAACTGTCCTTTACGCCAGCTCTGACGGAAATTCTCAACGGGTGTCGGTTCACTACTCTTATCACGGGTAAAGAGAACCTGTTGCCCTGCCGTTATCCGCTTTGCGGCAGGGACTGCCGTTTGTAGCAAAACTTCACCGCCAAAAACGGAGAGCACACTGTGAGCGGACGTATAGCGCAGAGCTAATTGGCAGGAATGCGCAGAAGCGGCGAGATCGCCATGGGCGTGGTCAACCGAGCTGCATGCGCCGTTTGGTTATCCAGCATCAATTCACCTTTGATCAATTGAAACGTCAGCGGCTGAGACAGCGCAGGATTGCCCTGCTGATTCACTGCCGAATCGGTATTGAGCCAAAGGGTCATCCCCGTTTCGATGCTGAGCTCACGGGTTTCCCCCATGCCTGTACGGTAATCGGCAGCATAGCTTTCCCACGGCAGACTAAAGCCAACGCCCCCGGTCAGGCTGGCAATCGCCAATAGTTTGAGCATACGCCGACGTTCTTCACCGCGCTTACTCAGCACCGAAGAGGCTAACTGGCTATCTACCGCATGGAAACGGGCATGAATCTGTTCAACCTGCTGCCAGGCAAGCCGATGAGCTTCATTCTGATGTAACCAACGCTGCCATGCCTGACGATCGTGCTCAGCGCAGTCTTCGTCATACAGCGTGGCATACCACTCCGCGGCAGCATAAAGAACATCTTTGGGAATAGAAGACGTGATAGAAGAAATCATAAGTCCTGACACAATAGACAATTCAGCATCGCCTGTGCCATATAATTTTTTTACCATCCGCTCGGAAACGGCTAATTGTTCAGCAACCTGCCGATAGGTCAAACCGTCAAGATGCACCAGCAAGAATGCCTGACGCACTTTGCCGGGCAGCGTCGCCAGCATCTGATCGATGGCCAACAGCGCATCAACCACCATCGCCTGCTGCTCCAGCGAGGGAGAAAAATGAAATTCCTGCTCTGCCAGCACCTGAAGATAGGCATTTTCGATGTCTTTCCGCCGCCAGTGATTCACCATCAGCCCATGAGCCACGGTCGTCAGCCAGGCGCGAGGTTCACGGATGCGATCGCCCTGAGGCTGGCAGATCAAACGTAGAAACGTATCCTGCGCCAGATCCGCAGCCTGCTGTGAACACCCCAAACGCCGACGCAACCACGCCTGTAACCAGGCATAATGGTCATGATAAACCTGCTGAACGTTTAAGGTTTCAGGCTGATTGGGGCAGGCAGCGGCGGGACTCTTCACGATATTCGCTCAATGTGACAGCAATGAAATGATTTTCATTATCATTAAAAGCAAAGTCAACGACTATTCACGTCTATCGTGCCGAGAACGGTAAAAATAAGGAAATAGCGAAGCGTGTGGAGCAAAAAGAAAGAAGCCCGAAGGAAGGGTAAGGGTTATCGTTGAAGCATCGAGATACACGGGGCCCCCACAGGGGTGAGGCCTCCCTACGGGAACCTCCCCCCTGTGTTTCCCCTAACAACGGGCTTAAGTTGACCCGATGGGCTTCTTTCAGTGATGTTTGAGACGGGTGATTACCAACGATAGCTGACGTTCGCGCTAACGTTACGACCTTCACCGTAGTAGCACCAGAAATCACACGCGCTAACATACTCACGGTTTGTCAGGTTGGTGGCATTAACCTGCACGCGCCAGTCCTTGCTGAAATCATAGGCAATCATCGCATCCCACAGCGTATAAGCAGGTACTTTCAAATTTCGGCTTTCAATTTTATCGCCGAATGAACTCCCAACGTAACGTACACCACTACCCACGGTCAGCCCCTCAAGTGGGCCAGAGAAAGCATAAGTTGCCCATGCAGACGCGCTATGCAACGGCAAGCCCGCCAGACGTTTTCCAACTTCTCCCACGGTTCCAGACTTCGTTGTCTCCACTTTGTTGTACGTGTAGTTGGCTGTCACTGAGAGGCCGGAATATACCTCGCCGCTCAATTCTAACTCAACGCCACGAGAACGTGATTCACCCGCTTGCACTCGACGAATAGGGTTATCGATATCTGTAGTCAGGATATTGACCTGATTCAGATTGAAAACGGCAACTGAGGCATAGCCATTAACTCCACTCGGTGTGTACTTAACGCCCACTTCGGTTTGCTTGCCCATAGTCGGTTTATATTGCCGTCCTGATGCATCGTAATCAGCGATAGGCAGGAAAGACTCTGCATAGCTGATATAAGGTGAAATTCCGTTATCAAACAGATATATCACACCCGCGGACTTCGTAAACTTGGAATCATCCGTGCGGGAATCAATCCCCATGATTTCATTTTGTGTACGTGATTTTGACTGGTCGTAACGTCCACCCAGCAAGAAGATCAAACGATCATCATATTTGATCTGGTTCTGGATATAGTAACCATTCTGATGGCGACCGGAACGATGGTAAGAGAGTTGATCGTCATTCAGCGTATAGTTGCCGTAGACTGGGTTGAAAATATCAATCGGGTTATTGATGAACTGGTATTTTGTTGAATTATAAGGGGATAAATCAGCATCATGGCTTCGAGTATTGGCACGACGATAGTCAACCCCGAGCAGCAAGGTATTTTCTATGTCTTCCCACTGCCATTCCCCCACTAAACGGTTGTCCGTGGCCCAATTTTGCGCAAAGCCGTCACGGTAGGTCAGCCCACGGTTGGCGTGGCGCTCATCCTCCATCCTTATCGCATAAGCACTACGCAGATCCAAATTCAGATAGGTGTAATTCACATTCTGGTGGAAGGTCCAGGTATTGTTCAGGTGATGCGTGAACTCATAGCCTAGGTTGAATTGCCGAGTATCGTGACGGTTCAACCCCGGTTCGCCCAGCGACGTTTTATAGCCGACTTTGCCAAACGGTGTGCCATGTAATGTCCCGTACGGCAGCTTAAAGCCGTTGGTTGTGTCGGATTTCGTATCCATGTAGCTGGCTAACACGGTCAGTTCAGTGTCTTCTCCGAGGAACGTGACGCTCGGTGCCAGATAAAGGCGCTTGCTCTTCGAGAAATCCATCTCACCCGAGGTATCACGCGCTAACGCAACAACCCGATACAGCACCGAGCCGTCATCGTTTAACGGACCCGCACTGTCGACGGCCAGATGGCGATAGTCGTTAGAGCCGTATTCCAGCTCCACTTTTCCCTGCGGTAAACGCGTAGGCCGTTTGGTGATGACGTTCACCAGACCGCCCGGCGGATTTTGCCCGTACAGGACAGAAGCAGGACCTTTCAGGACTTCGATACGTTCAACGCCGAATGACTCAATCTGCTGACCATAGAACCCATCTTCATTCAGCGTCGCCAGACCATTCTGGAACCGGGATTGATCGCTAAATCCACGGATAGTCACCCATTCGGCTTTATTATCCGGCCCGTATGGCGTTGCCAGAATCCCGCTGCTATAGCGTAGCGCCTGATCGATCTTTTGCGCTCCGCGTTCCTCGATCTGTTTCTCCGTGACAACCGCAACCGCACGTGGCGTTTCTGAAATCGGCACATCCAGCTTCATCGCGGTATTCGGTGGAGCGGTGACAACGATCCGATCGTTTTTAGCAGGCGTAGTAACCGGCACAGGCTCATTCGCCGTGCGCTGCACTAGCGTCACGCTGCCATCAGCACTGTACTGTGCACGGAGGCCACTGCTACTGAGAATCTGTTCAAAGCCCTGCTCTACGCTGTAGTTCCCCTGTAGCCCCGTACCGCGTTTACCCGCAACCAATGCCGGATCGTAAGAAAGTAATACGCCAGCCTGTTGGGCAAATTGATTAAGCACTTGATTGAGCGAGCCGGACGACACCGCGTATTGTTGAACTGGCGCCGCAGATGCAGCATAAACCGCCGCCATTGGCAGCACTGAGGCAAACGATGCCCCAAGTACGCCAGCACGTAAAGCACGCGCTAACAGGTGGGTACGGAATGTAACCATTATTTATCCCCTATCGCATAAGAAACGCTGTTTTCAGAAGCTATGCCAATCGGGGGAGTAAAAAGGGGAACTGAAAATCGAAAAATAATTGAAATAATGCGCACTGAATCAGGATTATTGCGGAAAACGCGTTGTCGATATTGGTAAACCAATGTCATTGGCAATAAAAAGCTGACGTCCTTTTTATCAAAAATTGCTATATGCCGACAGAGGTTACATTGTCCCAACCTCATCAGTAATTAGACGAGAGTCTACTTATTCATTTGTCATCCTTTAAGATTCCACACGCTAAAAATAAAGAAAATTTTAAGAGCCTCTTATCAAGGTTTAATAAACTCTACACTTTAGGGGGAATAATTTTCGAAAAGGCAAAAAGAAAAGGGAATAGTGAGAAGGGAAGCAAGCGGGCATCGAAACGTTTCGCTATTTATTTAAAAATGGCATATTACATGCAATAAAATAGTTAACCCTCTATTTTTTATTAACTTTTAACATGGTCGCTGTTAATAAAGAACGTTTTTCATTCTTCATTTACGAAAAATCGGCGCGACTTTATCGTCCTGCTGGCCGCAGGGGGTTATCAGAGAATAACCTACGCAATCGGTTGCTGTTGAAACGCAGTGCTAAATTAGAAATAGCAACGTTATTAATAGCAACAATTTTTCTTTGGTCGTTATTTTCCATTAGAAAACGCACACCTCTAATCTTCCGGACAGATAACCTACAATTATACAAGCTTATGATGCCAGATTTGCCGAAGGCTCAACCGTATCCTGGTTCAGGATCAGCAAAGAAAGCACTCGGTTTTCAACGTTCAGCTTAGAAAAAGACAGCGTGCTTAACTGCTTTTTAGTAAAGCCATCAGACAACAAATCCGAGACCACACGCGTACTTAGCACGTTAGAATTCGTTATAAAGTCGTGATAGGCGAACTTCACGTTGATAGGTAGCACATCATCAATTGAGACGGGCGTATTCATTTCAGCACGCAATCCAAAATGGGCGTTGAAGGCAGAATTCGCGCAAACGACCTTACACTTTTCGTCAATCACCGCCACAGCGCGCCGATCGTTTTGAACTGGTTGAGAAAGCATGCCTAAAATTTCATTCCGGCCAAATATCAGACTCATTGTTTCCTCTGCATCATGCTATGTAAAAAGATATCTCACAGCGCGCCATGACCCCATAACGCACTATTGATAAGCAATCAACCTACCGGAATTTAAAAGGTTTCCGGACTAATAGTGTTCTTCCCCACCCGAGAAAGTCACCTAATGAAAATAGTGAATTTCGCTAACCGGAACCATTTACACGTTCTCAAGCTACCGGTGCTCAAACATCTGCCGCCTTAGTCAGCGTCAGTGATATGGGTATATCTATGTTATTTATTTTTGGAAACCGGATATTTCTGAATAAGACACAAAAAATAACACTTCATTTTTCTTTTTGTCAGCGGCTAGCACACGGCATCTGTACCCTTTTTAAGAAGGCCCACATCTGTGCGATGGAACCCACTTAGAGTGTACATTATTCACACTTATCTGCCCGTTGATAATCAGATAAATCTATTTCATTAATAGATTACATATAATTAACAACTGAAACAAAATCTCAACAGATGGAACACAGGTGAACGCGCTAAATAGCTGGCTTACGTAGAAATATACTCTGAACGGGGTTTTTACTATCGGCTGAATAAGCGGGATCTTTATGCCTTTTGATCGTAAAGGGCGATCAAAAACTTGATAACAATAGATATAATCTATTGAAAACAATGAATTGATCGTTAATGACATTATAACAGCACAGATAATTCTGCTGACGATCATATTGTGACATACATCACTTATTGTGTTTTGGCTACCACGAAAAACTGCCTGTTTTCTGAACCAAAAGACTATCTTTTAAGTAACGCCTCACTGCTTTTCCTGCATTGCGTGATCAATCGCGCAAAAAAGAAACAAAGATAACGGGTTAACTACAATTAACCATTATTTGACATAGCATTAACATGTTTAAGGAGAAGCGCTATGACACAACATAATAAACACACCATTCCCGCCGCAATTGCGGAAAATGCACTGATAAATGCTCAGCAATACGAAAATATGTATCGGCTGTCCGTTGACGATCCCGCTGCCTTTTGGGGTGAGCAGGGAAAGATCGTCGATTGGATCAAACCCTATAAAACTGTCAAGAACACCTCATTCGACCCCGGCCACATCAGTATCCGCTGGTTTGAAGACGGTACACTCAATGTGGCAGCAAACTGCCTGGATCGCCATTTGGCCGAGCGTGGCGATCAAACCGCCATCATCTGGGAAGGTGATGACGCGACACAAAGTAAAAAAGTCACCTACCGTGAACTGCATCAGTCCGTGTGCCGCTTCGCCAATGTGCTGAAGTCCCAGGGCGTCAAAAAAGGCGATGTTGTTGCTATTTATATGCCAATGGTGCCGGAAGCGGCCGTGGCAATGCTGGCCTGTGCCAGAATCGGAGCGATCCACTCGGTGATCTTCGGGGGCTTCTCTCCCGAAGCGATTTCTGGGCGTATCATCGATTCCAGCGCCAAGCTGGTTATTACCGCCGATGAAGGCGTGCGCGCCGGGCGTGTGGTTCCGCTGAAGAAGAATATTGATGAGGCGTTAAAGAACCCGAACGTCACCACCATTACCAGCGTTATCGTTTTCCGTCGTACGGGTAAAACCGGTGAATGGCAGGACGGACGCGATCTGTGGTGGCACGAACTGGTTGAAAAAGCAGACGACCATTGCCCGCCAGAAGAGATGAACGCGGAAGATCCGCTCTTTATCCTTTATACGTCGGGTTCAACCGGTAAACCCAAAGGCGTGTTGCACACCACTGGCGGCTATCTGGTCTATGCTGCACTGACCTTCAAATATGTCTTCGACTATCATCCCGGCGACATTTACTGGTGTACGGCGGACGTTGGCTGGGTCACGGGGCACAGTTACCTGCTTTATGGCCCACTGGCATGCGGTGCGATTACGCTGATGTTCGAAGGTGTACCAACGTGGCCGGACGCCAGCCGCATGGCGCAAGTGGTCGATAAGCATCAGGTCAACATCCTCTATACCGCTCCCACCGCGATCCGCGCGCTGATGGCTGAAGGTGATAAAGCGATTGAGGGCACATCGCGTGAATCCCTTCGGATCATGGGTTCCGTCGGTGAGCCAATCAACCCGGAAGCCTGGGAGTGGTATTTCAACAAAATCGGCAACGGTAAGTGCCCTATCGTCGACACCTGGTGGCAAACGGAGACGGGCGGCTTCATGATCACCCCTCTGCCTGGCGCGATTGAAGCGAAAGCCGGCTCCGCGACGCGCCCATTCTTCGGCGTACAACCTGCACTCGTCGATAACCTCGGCAACCCGCAGGAAGGCACCGCGGAAGGCAATCTGGTCATCGTGGATTCCTGGCCGGGTCAGGCACGAACCCTGTTTGGCGATCACGATCGCTTCGAACAAACCTATTTTTCTACCTTCAAAGGCATGTACTTCAGCGGTGACGGCGCGCGCCGTGACGAAGATGGCTATTACTGGATTACGGGTCGCGTTGACGACGTGTTGAACGTTTCCGGGCATCGTCTGGGGACGGCGGAAATCGAATCAGCGCTCGTTGCCCATCCCAAAATTGCTGAAGCGGCCGTCGTCGGCATTCCACACCATATGAAAGGGCAGGCTATTTACGCCTACATCACGCTGAACCACGGCGAGGAGCCGTCCAGCGAGCTGTATACGGAGGTTCGCAACTGGGTACGTAAGGAAATCGGCCCGATTGCAACTCCAGATATCCTGCACTGGACTGACTCTTTACCAAAAACGCGATCCGGCAAAATCATGCGTCGTATTTTGCGGAAGATCGCCGCCGGTGACACCAGCAATCTGGGGGATACCTCAACGCTGGCCGATCCAGGCGTCGTCGAAAAACTGCTCGAAGAAAAGCAGGCCATGAGTACCGCCTCTCAATAACCCTCTGACCCACCGCTCTCTTCATTCCCGTAAGCCATGACGTGGCTTGCGGGGATGTGGCTGGCGATAAATCAGGCGGCGGCGTCGCGGCAATACTCAACCCTACAGATTACTGGAGACTTACGATGAATGATGCCATTTATCAACGGATTGAAAGTAACCCCTTATTCAGAGAACTGGTCAACAAACGGCAGCGTTTCGCTGTTTTCCTCTCGATCATCATGCTGGTGCTTTATGTGGGTTTTATCCTGCTCATCGCCTTTGCACCTGGCTGGCTGGGAACGCCCATCAGCTCGGGTTCCAGCATTACCCGTGGTATTCCGATTGGCGTGGGATTGATTGCGATCTCCTTCATCTTGACAGGCATTTATGTGTACCGCGCTAACGGTGAATTTGATCGTCTGACCAAACAGTTACTGGATGAGGTAAAGCAATGAAAATACGCTTTATGATGCTGTTCGGACTTTTGACGCTGCCGGTGCTTGCGTGGGCGGCGGATGCCCTCACGGGGGATGTCCAGCGCCAGCCGTTGAATATTCAAGCCATCGTGATGTTTCTGTTGTTCGTCGGCGGTACGCTGTATATCACCTACTGGGCGTCGAAGAAAACCCGTTCACGTAGCGATTATTATACGGCTGGCGGCAACATCACCGGCTTTCAGAACGGGCTGGCGATTGCGGGCGACTACATGTCCGCCGCCTCCTTCCTCGGTATTTCTGCGCTGGTTTATACCTCCGGCTACGACGGCCTGATCTACTCACTCGGCTTTTTGGTCGGCTGGCCCATTATTCTGTTTCTGATCGCAGAGCGGCTACGCAACCTCGGGCGTTATACTTTTGCTGACGTCGCCTCCTACCGTTTGCAGCAGCGCCCGATCCGTAGCCTTTCCGCCTGCGGTTCGCTGGTGGTTGTGGCCCTGTATCTCATCGCACAGATGGTTGGCGCGGGGAAACTTATCGAACTGCTGTTCGGCCTCAACTACCATGTGGCCGTGATACTGGTCGGTATTCTGATGGTGATGTATGTGATGTTTGGCGGCATGCTCGCCACCACATGGGTACAGATTATCAAAGCCGTCCTGCTGCTATTCGGCGCCACCTTCATGGCCGTCATGGTGATGAAATCCGTAGGATTCAGCTTTAACGAACTGTTCAAACAGGCGATGGTGGTTCACCCGAAAGGTGCATCAATCATGAGCCCCGGAGGGCTGGTTTCTGATCCAATATCCGCGCTGTCCCTCGGCTTAGGCCTGATGTTCGGTACCGCCGGCCTGCCGCACATTCTGATGCGCTTCTTCACCGTCAGTGATGCGAAAGAAGCTCGCAAGAGCGTGTTCTATGCCACAGGTTTCATGGGCTATTTCTACTTCCTGACCTTCATCATCGGCTTCGGCGCCATCCTGCTGGTCAGCGCTAACCCTGCGTTCAAGGACGCAACAGGCGCGCTCATCGGTGGGAATAACATGGCGGCGGTGCATCTGGCCGATGCGGTCGGTGGCAACTTCTTCCTCGGTTTTATCTCTGCTGTAGCCTTTGCCACCATTCTGGCCGTCGTTGCGGGTCTGACGTTGGCAGGCGCGTCTGCCGTGTCCCACGATCTCTACTCCAACGTGATCAAGAAAGGGAAAGCGACGGAGCGTGATGAGCTGAAAGTCTCGAAAATCACCGTACTGGTGCTGGGTGTCGTAGCGATTTCGCTGGGTATCCTGTTTGAGAACCAGAATATCGCCTTCATGGTTGGTCTGGCCTTCTCCATCGCTGCCAGCTGTAACTTCCCGATCATTATCATCTCGATGTACTGGTCAAAACTGACCACTCGCGGGGCGATGATTGGCGGTTGGGCAGGTCTGTTGACGGCCGTCATTTTGATGATATTGGGGCCGACTATCTGGGTGAAAATCCTCGGTCACGCCACCCCCATTTACCCTTACGATTATCCAGCGCTTTTCTCCATGCTGGTCGCGTTTATCGGTATCTGGTTCTTCTCCATCACCGATCGCTCCGAATCCGGGCAGCAGGAACGCGCTCGCTTCCATGCGCAGTTTGTCCGTTCACAAACCGGCGTCGGCGCTTCAAAAGGCAGTTCCCACTAATCCTCCCTCTCACTGGCCCGCATTCGCGGGTCAGTTCTTTTATGAAGCTCAATATCCTCCATAAATCAGGGGAAAGATCTCTGTTAGTAGCACGCAAGGTTTCGTGCGCACTAACCAATGCTACTTTCTGCAGCCATTGCAGCACGCGCCCGACATGGAGCGGCTCAGTCGCCGCCGCCCCATGTCCCCTGGCTTTTCGCGTTAATCGCGTCGCTACGCGATGCCTTCGGCGTGCGTGACTGCTGTTCGGGCCGTCAATGACGCGCTCCCGGCGCGGCACTGACTTTCACGGCGTCCTGCCGTTCACCCGGCAGCCCCACCCAACTCAGCGCGATTTTTTACGCGAAGGAATAAAAACACCAACGCATTGTTATTTAAAATAATTTAAAAATAATGCATCATTGTCTTATAGATCTATCAGTGCCATTTAGCCAACACTTCACAACCGGGTTTTACTCCTCGCTTAAGGTCACCACGTCGTACATCACGCTGCCACCTTTTAATTGCAGCGTGATCGTGTTGTTGCCGTTTCGCAGGAAACGAGATGACACAGGGATGCGGGCGATATGGTAGCGGCCGCTTTGTAGCGCGCCACGATAAATGGTTTTGTCGTTTCCGTAAGTCAGTGTTTCCAGCGTCCTGCCGTTTACCACTACCGCCAGCTGCGGCAGGGTCGGTTCACTCATGCCGCTGTTGCTGGCCGCCGCCAGTGCGATGTTCAGGAAATAGGTTTTCTTCTCTGGTCGCAGAGCAAAGCGGATATCCCATTTTCCCGGTTTGGTCTGCGCGTAATACCAGTCGCGTTGATAGTCGCTGCGGCCAATATCGAACGTCAGATTGGCCGGAACCTCCTGCTGCCAGCGTGTATTGCGTGCTTCGTCGCCAAAGCGGAATTCACTTGCCTGACGATTGGCTTGTCCAATGGCCCAGATAACCGGTTCGGCTTTGGGCAAAGCAATCACAGGCAGCGCTTGCTTGTCACCGGAAATGGACAGCGTCTGCTCTGCCAATATCCCCGGCTGCGTACCGCTGTTGGCATAAACCGCCAGATGGTAATTGCCCGGACGGACATGGGAAAATGTAAAATTTCCCTGTGCATCAGTCGTTGCCTGATACGCATAGCCGCGGGTTTGCACATCAAACGGTTCATCCAATGACGACGAAAGCACGACGGTGACGGATTGCGGACTGGCAATGCGCCCGCTAACCTGCGTACGCTCGCGCGCATAGCGAGAATCGTCCACCCAGGTATACGGCCAACTGACCGTTTCCGTCAGTGCCTGACGTCGGGCATCTGCCAGCATCTGTTCGGTATCGCCCTGATTGATGTACAGCAGCCACGGGCCGTAGAATTTTTTCCAGCCCGGCGGTACCACCATATCCGGCGTACCGAAGTGCGAGCCCGTCATGTAGTTCAGAATGATCGCATCCTGATGTACCAGCAGATCCTGCTTGAGCGCATCGCCAGAAAAATACTCTCGGTTGCCGTGAATCAGCCACGCTCCCACGCCATTACCGAAAACGCCCCAGAAAGGCGCGGCACGCATATAGCCGGCAAAGTCATATTTGGAATAAATGCTGCCATCCGGCAATCGCCAGGTTTCATCCTGCACCTTCGGCAAGGCCTCAAGCTGGCTGTAGAGCAGCGGTTTGCCCTGACGATCGCCGTTGTAGAGATGATCTAACCGAGCAGGATCGAAACGATAGACGTTACGCAGTTCACTGACTTTAACCTCCTGATTTCCGCTATTTTCAGCAACGACATAGCTGTAAAGCCCGCTAACGCCACGACGCATAATCAGGTGATATTCAAGCCGTAACAGCCCGTTTCGGTCATCGATATAGGCCACATGCGCCATATCACGATCGTTGCGCAGCACCTCCACCCGCTCGGGGACAAAATCTTTGACGCCTTTGACATAAGCATCGTTAACATAGTAATCGAGATAAGCGCTACGGTTTTTGCTCGGATCGCGCACCGCGCCGGACAGGTTAGTGACGATATTCTTGCCTCCCGCCACCATGCTCACCGCGCTGCCATCTTCCCGAATGCGACTTTCAGCAAACCGTTATCCAGCACGGTATTCAAACCAGAAACAGATAGCGACACCGCATTATCCTGCGCGCTGTAGCTATAGGGTGCCAACATCGCCCCCACCAACAACAAGACAGATCGCTTCACAGTCAGCCCTCTTGTATTCCACTGTTTAGACAGAAACGTTTATCGCGATGATTCGGGCTACGGCAATTGCCAGATATTAGGGGAAACACGGTGATGAGGTTCCCGCAGGGACACCTCGCACCGTGGTAGCCCCGTGTATCTCGGTATGGCACCAAACCTTGTCGCTGAAATTAAAAATTTCTGCCATTTTAAATAGATAGGATAGGAATATCAGGAACAACATAATCGAGGGGGGAAGCGCCCTCCTTCACGTCACTGCCAGCAGAAACAGGAAGCTGGCAGTGACAGGAAGAAAGTCAGGATCGACATCGCAGAAATCAAAACTGATCAGAATGACAGCTCGCGAATCAGTACGGCGGATACCACTTTCCAGCCGCGAATGAACAGGCTTTGCGCCTCACCGTCCATCACTACCGTACCGCGCAACACCTGCGGCTGAGCACGATAGTCGGCAGGTAGACTGAGCAATACACGATAAACCGCATGCTCGGGATGCAGCTTGCGCTGCGAATCGCTCAACGTGGCAATGTCGCCGCCATAAACCGAGGCGAGTTCCGGCGTAGCATTCAGATCGCGGGTGGCCGTGCTGGCAATCTCCACAATGGTGAGCGGCAGGGATGAGCGGCTGACATCCTGTAAATAAAATGTGCCCTTTCCGCCCATGTGCAGCCGCTGCCAGTCTTTTTCCGACACGAACGCCTCTACCAGCCCACCGGTTGGCTTGGTGACAACGGCCAGCCATTCGCCCTGCCCCAGCCACTCGCCGGTTTCCAGCGGCGTTGTCATGTCAGCCACCACGCCGTCTATCGGAGCACGTACCGTCAGCTGTTCAGACTGGCGCTGCAAGACCTGTAACTTTTGCAACGCCGCGTCATGCTCCTGCTTCACCCGCTGGTGATCGCCAACCGCTTCCTTGTTGAATACCTGAAAGGTACTTTGCCAGTTCAGCGTCGCGATTTGTCGCTCCAACTGCTGCCGTTCATGCGCCAGCGCATCAGACGACAGCATAAAGAGCGTTTGCCCGGTGCGCACCGGCTGGCCGACCTGCACCTCAATGCGCTGAATCATCGCGGGTACGGGCATATACAAGCTACTTTGCTGTTCCGCACGCAAAAGCGCGGGTGCATACACGCTGCGCTGCCAGGGAATCAGCAACGCGAGCAGAATCACGGCGCTCACGGCAAGCGTTGTCGTCATATTACGGTTCATACGGTAATCCTTACGGCGTTTACTCCATTCGCGCACTTCATTCACCACCGGCATCACCACGAAATAGCCGATTTCAATGGCGAAAAGCAGCATCCCCAACAGCTTGAACGCCATGTGGTAAACCAGAATCGCGATACCGGTAAACAGGAAGAAACGGTATATCCACACTGCAAAGGCATAGCCCACCAGCGTGCGTTGCAGCCAGCGCGGGAAGTGCTCCGGCGGGGCATCCCCTAAGCCGAACAGCCATTCCCGCATCTGCCAGCGGCCGATAGCAAAGCCGCGGTTTTGCAGGTTTGGTACCTGTAGCCCATCGGACAGCAGGAAATAGCCGTCAAAGCGCATCAGCGGACTGAGGTTAATCGCCAGCGTCATAATCCATGTGGTGGTCGCCAGCATAAATGCGGCGCTGCGCAGCATGCCATCCGGCAAGAAGCTCCATGCCAGCGTAGCCCACGCTGCCAGCACCAGCTCGGTCATCATGCCCGCTGCGCCAATCGCCATTCGCTGCCGACGGCGCGTGAGCTTCCACGAACCGGACGTATCGGTATACAGAACTGGCATCATCACCAGAAACGCGACGCCCATCGTGGCGACTCGCGCACCAAAGCGCTTGCAGGTGTAGGCGTGGCCGAATTCATGCAGAATCTTGGTAACGCACAGCGTCAGCCCCGCCAGCGCTGCGCCTTCCAGCGTAAAGAAATGCAGAAAGGTATGCTTGAACGTTTCCCACTGGCGTCCGGCCAGGAATAGCCCCAGCACAGCCACCAGCAGCGTCAGTTTGAGGAAAGCCCGGCTGAAAAACGGTTCGACCCACGGCAGCGTCGCCCCAGAAAGCGATCCGGATGCCATAAGGGGATGCGAAAAAACAGATAGTTCTTCAACAGCTTGCGCCAGATCGAAACGCGCGACTGTTCCACCTGACGAGAAAACTGCGCCAGCGCGTCATCACCGGAAACGCGCGTCAGGCTGTTAGCCTGCAAGAAGCGGTTGAAATACTGCACATCACTGTCATCCAGCGTGAGAGCAGAAGTTTGGTTAACCTCGGCAACAATTTGCGCTGCATTGCCCATCGACCAGCGCGAGAGCATCGCCATTTCCGCCCAGCCGATACGAAAATAGAGACCACGTAGCGGATCTTCCAGCGTCCAACTGGGCGAACCGTCGCGGTTAGCCGGCCCGGCGTGCAGGATCAGTTCATCCCGTAGCGGGCTGAGTGCGGCAGGCGACGGCATTACACCCCCAGCCAGACGCGCAGGGAAGCCAGCGGTTTACGCAGCAGGTAAACGAACAGCACCGTGCGTTTCCCGTACAGCTTAGCGGTTCCCTTCAGGCCCACACGCAGCTGCGGGTCATCTTGCGTAAAGCGCGCCCGAAGCCGATAGGCCATCACATTATCCGGCGTTGCCGCAGCACGATAGCCAATCTGTTCAAGCCGCGCGTCCTGCGCCGAATTCGGTGCCACATTGAGGAACAGGCGCACATCTGCACCGTTTTCCAGCGCAATCGCATCCGCCGCAGGTAATTGGATTTCCAGTTCAACATCGTGTGGATCGGCGATCATCATGATACGTTCGCCCACCGCCACCGAGCGCCCAATCCAATCGCTGCTGTCGTCAAAAATCGCCACGCCATCACGCGGGGAAACGAGCTGCATACGTTCCTGCTGACGTTGCAGAAAATCCATGTCGCTCTGCGCCTGTTCGCGGCGGCTTTGCAGCACGGCCAGACTGGCCTTGCTATTAGCATCGAACAACGCCTGCTGCTGTGCCTGACGATACTGGGCATCGGCGGTGGCAAACGCCTGCCGCGCAGACTCTAGCCGGTTTTCCAGTTCGCGTACGTCCAGCCGTACCAGCGGCTGATTGGCGCTGACGGCCTGATTAGGGCGTACCAAAATGTCATCCACCACGCCCGCCACCGGGGCGCGCACCATCACCGGGCGGTGTGCGACAATCTCCGCCGGTGCCAGCACCGACTGGCGTACCGGAAATAATAAGATCAGCACCAGCGCCACAATCCCTACCAGAATCAAACGACGTTTCTTTGGGCTGGTATTCGTCTGCCGCCGACGTTGTTTCTGCAAACTCGCCCACGCGTGAGCATACGCTTCCGCCAGCTTTTCTAGCAGAACGATCTCAGCAGGCAGCCATGCGCTGTCCCGCGCTAACACCAGCACCAGCGGCATATCGCCCTGCGCTAAGCGTAGCGGCAGCCAGAGTAAAAATTCCGGCAGATGTTCCTGCCACAGGACTTGATCATCAATGGGTAATTCGCGGCATTGCAGCGCCTGCGCTTGTCGCCCTTCTTCCTGCCACTGGCGGCACAGACGGCTAAATTCGGTACAAAACGGCGCGTTGTGATCGAGCGAGGCCAGTCCGGAAGCCGCCTGCAAGCGCTGTTTATCACAGTCCCACAGCAGCGCCTGTCGATACTTCACTACGCTGTGCGTCTCATTGACGATAAAAAACGCCAGTTCATCCAGCGTTTCACGCGCTCTGGCACGGCTTTGCAGTTGCAACAGCTCGGCCAGCAGCGCCAGCCGGGTATCTTGTTCAGTTTGTGCTGCTGTCGTGTTCCGGTCGGTCATGGCGACACGCTGCCTGCATCAGGCGGCACGATTTGCGCCACGCCGCTCATGCCCGGCAATAATCCGGCTGTGGACTGAGTAATGCGACCAAAAACTTTTACCGATTGGCTAACCGGATCGATCGCCGAAGAAAGCCGGCTGATTTCCGCCGGATAGCTCAGACCCGTTTCATCCAGCGTAACCTGAAAAGCGCTGCCCTGCTTTAACCACACCAGCCAGCGCGACGGCACGATCATTTCCAGCTCGAACGCGCTGTCATCATAAATCGCCAACAGCTCTTTACCTTCCGGCACGGATTCCCAGCGTTTCACCTTGGTTTCCGTGACGCGGCCGGAGAACGGGGCTTTAATAGCACAGCGTTGCAGCATGGCGCGATTGACGCCGCTTTCCGCCTGCGCCATCGACACCGACGATCGCGCTTGATCGACATCCGACAGGCTGATCGAATTGAGCTTGTCTAACCGATCGGCAATCGCCAGCTTCTTACGCGCGGCATTCTCTGCGGCGTTTGAGTAGTTCAGCTTTTCGCGCAGCACGGTGCAGTCAAACGTGACCAGCGTATCGCCCTGCTTGAAGTGTTCGCCCTCTTTCACCGCAATGTCCGTCACTTTTCCGGCAATTTCGCTGGATAACACGGTATAGCGCTGCGCGCTAAGCTGCACGCGAATGTCTCCCGACGTCGCAGCCTGCCCCCAGAGGGGCAGACTTAACGCACTCACCAGCAACAGCGGACGCATCATGCCGAAAGCCATTAACGCGAACCTCCCGCCTGTAGGGATTGCAGGTTATCCCACATATCGGTATTCACGACGCGGTAGGGTTTCCCCGCGTTGGCGGATGGCGTGGCTGCCACAGGCGTGATGGGCTTCGCGACCGTTGAACCTGTTGCGGAAGCGGTAACGGCAGGAGCCGTCGTGGTGGCCGGCGTAGCCGGTGTTGACAGGGACAGACGCGGCACCGCAACGCCGCCTTTCTCAAGATTACCCGTGGTGCGGGCAATCGAATTGCTCAGCGCCGCCAGACTGACATCGCTCACGTTATCCGGCAGCACATCCAGCCCGGCCGCCTGATACACCGCGCCCAGCGCGTTCTGCACGTCGGCAAAGCTGCGGTCACGCGCGCGTGTCGTCAGAATGGTTTCCGTGCTGACGCGTACCTGCTCCATTTGCGTTTCAGCACGGTGCTGTACGCTGAGCGTGGTTTGATTGAGGATACCGCGCTGAATCCGCGCCAGTTCCTGATAGCGGCCGAACATCCGCGTACTCTGCTGATATTCCTGCCAGGCGACGTTCACCTGCGTCAGCACCGCCATACGCAGCGCCTGACGGCGAACTTCCGCCAGATCTTCGTTCGCCTGTCCGGCTCGTTTCACCGATGACCATGACAACACATTCAGCAGGTTGCCGCTGACCTGAACGCCCGCGTTCGCCCACTGGTGATTGACCAGATAGCTGTTGCTGTCACCGTTGATTCCAGCAAATAGCGACACACCCGGCAGCAGACGCAGCAGCGATTTACGGGTTTCCAGTACGCTATTGCGTGCCAGATAGCTCTCTTCGCGCACTTCCGGGCGTTTAACCATCGAGAAGTTTTCCAGATCGTCGAGCGAGTAAGCCATCTTCGGCGCAACCAAACTGCTTTCGCTCGGCACAACGACATCGTACTTGCTGGACGGCGGCAGGTTCATCAGCGCCGCCAGACGGGACTTCGCCACCACCAGATCGCTGTCGACGATTTCCAACTGGCGCACCATCTCCAGCATATTTTTCTGGAAACGCAGCGCCTCAACCGGTGCCAACAGTCGCTGTTGCTCGGTCTGGCGCGCATATTCCAGCGCCTGACGCGCCTGCGTCAGCGCCGTGGTCACTTCCGGCTGCAAACGCTGCGCAGTTGCGGCTTCCCAATAGGCCGTCCGCACCTGACGGGTAATATCCGCGACGACGCGACGACGGCGTTCTTCTGCCGCCAGCGATTTGTTCGCCTGTACTTTGGCGTTGAAATAGCTGATACCAAAATCCAGCACGTTCCAGCTCATTGTCAGATCGGCGGTGCGCTGGGTCTGATCCTGACTGGTGGATGCTTCCAGCGATTGTCGTCCCGTGGTCACCGACTGGCTACTTGAGCCAGCGACGTTATCGCGGGTTTGCAGCCCGGCACGCACGGTCAGTTTCGGTAACAGCATATCCAGATTCTGTACGCCCAACAGGTCGTCTTCCATCGCCTGTTCCATCAGCGCGACTCGTTGTTGCAGGTTATATTTCAGCGCACGGGCAATCGCTTCATCCAGCGTGATCGTGCCGCGTACCGGTTCCTGATTGGCGAACATCTGCGTTCTGTCGCTCAGCGCCTGGGCAACCTGCTGCTCAACCGTAATCGGCTCAGGCTTGACGGCACAGCCCGCCAACCCCAGACAGGCAAGGGTCACGGCGATCCGTAACGCCCGGGAACCCGCGGTGCGTGGTGTAGCCTCGTGTTGAACGTGCTGCTGACTGTCGTGTTGCTGGCTATCCCAGAAATGCGCTATGTGCTGATTCACCCGGGTTCTCCCCATCTTCTATTTGTCTGTTCCCTTCGGCTTGCAGGCGGTGGCCTGCAAGCCGAAGGTGTGTGGTTAAGGAATAAAATCTCGTCTCGATCTGCGGCGTGCTTACGCACGCTGGCTGCTCAGTTCACTGAGCGCCGCCAGCAGCGCATCCTGTTCAGGCTGATGCTGACGTAGCTGTTCGGTAAAAGCGGTTTTCCCCGTTGGTGCTAAGCGTTCCGCCTCTCGGTTTTCAGCCGACGGTGCCGCAGGGTTTGCAGGCCATTGCATCGCTCCACGGTCAGTCGCCATTTCTACACCAGCGCCCTGTCCGGTTTGCAGCGTAATCGGTACGATCCGGCTGGTGCCGTCTGCGGCCTGCGCTTTTAGCGCCAGTTGGATCTGGTTAACCTGCACCGCACTGGCATCGGTAATACGCACCACGCCGCTGCGGGCATCAAACTGCACCCACGCAGGCAACGGACGCCCGTTCGCCAGTTGCAGCGTCAGTGTGGCGTTGCCTTCACGCACGCTGAACATGCGCTGCGGCAGGCTAAAGGCCAGCGCGCCGGAGGCATCCGGCTGCAACGCGCCCTGCACACTGCTGAACGCCGATTCCAACGCCGTTGTCTGACCACGTACGTGCAGGAACAAGTTGGAATCCGACGGAGAAACAGCGGCGCTGTCGCGCACGGCGGTACCAGCACGCGAAGATAAATTGACCTGCTCCAGCGTCGGCATCAGCTGTGACATCACAGGATCGAGCACCCAGGGCGCATCCGACGGACGCGTCGTATCAGCAGCGCGCTGGCGTGCAGGTTCAACGGTGATACTGGTGGGTAACGATTGTGGTTGCGCGTCCGAACGAGACAGATCGGCGACAATCGCGCCCAGCGGCTGCTCGCGCTCTCTTTGATCCGCATCCGCAGGCAGGCTTGCGCCCTGCTGCACCAGAATCACCGGCGCCGCTGTTGAGGTGTTATCAGGATTGGCCGGCTCTGTCGGCGTACCGGGGTCGACTGGAGTACCGGGGTCGACTGGCGTCGAAGCGGCGTTGACCGTCAGCGCCACAGTCAGCGTCGTCGCGTTGCCCGCGCTGTCCGTGGCGGTAATCGTCACGTTAAACGTTCCCGCCGCAGAAGGATTACCGCTGAAAGTGCGCGTCTCGCTATCAAAGCTCACACCGTTAGGCAGCTGTGCGGCGTCAATGGTTATCGTTAGCCTGTCATTCTCAGGGTCGCTGAACAAACCGGTGGGCAAGGTATAAGACCAGCCAGAGCCCACCTGTGCCGTAGGCGGGGTGAACAATTCGGCATGGCCAACGGGCGGCAGGTTTACCTCTCTCGACAGCGTAACGCCAAGCGCCTGCGCCGCAGAATCAATCTCTCCATCGTTGAGCACTAACGTCAGCGAGGTCGCATTTCCCACCAGTGAAGCGCTCGTTGCCCAGCTAATCTGACGTGCCAGCGCCGTGGCATCCGCACGAGAAATGGCGGCAGTGAAGGTCACGGTAAGCTTGCCGTCCACCTGCGTGAAGGTCGCTACCGCTTGCCCATCTTTGCTAATCACGCCATTTGCCAACGTGAAGCCATTGCCCGCGGTAAAATCAAAACGATCGCCTGCGGTTGCCGTTTCGCCACGCTGTAGCGTAATCGACGCCCCCTGATAATTCCCCGCCCCGCCGTTCAGTGCATCCAGTTCCGCATCACTGAGGACAATCGCCGGTGTCACGATGACCGCCGGGCCGTCAACGCGATAAACCGGCAGGCGAGAAGTTTCATCCAGCACCGACACGCCGTTGCCGAGCGTAATCAGCCCACCGTCAACTGGCAGCAGATGAGCGAAGCTTGAACCGTTACTGGTTAGCGTATCGAGTGGGATCAGCGTCTTATCGTTCAGAACATAGCGAGTAAGCGACCCATCCCCTTTAGTGGCATACAGCACCCGCGCATCCGCAGAGAGGGCGAGATCGCTCACCGTGCCTTCTGCCGCGACGCGGGCAAGATGCGTAAAGGTTCCCGTTGCGGTATCCAGCGCGAAGGCATCAATCTGCCCAGCGCTGGCGACAAAGACGCTGCGACCATCGGCGCTGACGGTAAGCTGCTCTAGTCCTGAGAGTTGCACGGTATTGCCTGCGGCATCGGTAAAACTGCGGACGTGTCCCAACAACGTCAGTTTACCGCTGTCGTCGCGCTGATAAACGATCACCGTCGAGGTATCGTTAATTGCTGTAGTAACAAACAACAAATCACCACGGCTGAGGATGCGGGTCGCAGCCCACAGATAAGGCTCACTCGACATATTACCGCCCAGCGCCTCAACATAGGTTAATCTACCTGTGGCGGTGTCACGGCTGAAATAGGCTAACTGGCCGCTGTATCTATTGATGAGATAAAGGTTCTTTCCATCCTCAGAAAGAGCAATCCCATTGATGTCATCGAGATTGCCATGATCAATATTATAATTACTTTCTATCGTCGCGTTATGAGTCAGCGCACCATTCACATCCCGGCTAAACCAGACAATCGCGTTGCCGTCGGCACGCAGCGCGTACACGCTGTTGCCATCGGCAGAAACCTGTAGCTGGCTTATTCCGGTCACCCCCTCTGCGGCGGCAAAGGTACGCACATAGGTTAATTCACCGCTGCTGGCATCGCGCTGGAATAACGCAATCGCCCCTTTATTATCGCTGACGTACACCGCTAGCCCATCTGCCGTAAGGGCTGCCGCCGTCACGGTACTCAACCCGGCAATCGCCGTGTAGGCATTAACCAGACGCAGTTCATCGGCGGAAAGCAAGGGATCGTTCGCCACGACAGGCGTATCGTTAATCGGGGTAATCGCCACCGATAACGCGCTAACCTGAGAGTCCAGATAGCGATCGGACAGCGTCACCGTCACCGCAACCTGTGCGGCTGGCGTATGGCTGTCGCTGGCGTAGGTAATCTGGCGCAGCGTATTCTGCACATCTTCCGTTGTCGGAATCGTGCCTGCATTAGCATTAAAGCGAATCGTCAGCACACCGTCTTTGTTACTGACCTGACCAATGGTGACGCCGTCTTTCTGAAGCGTATCGCCCGACAGCGTCAGGCCATTGCCTGCACTGAAGCCCAGCTTATCCAGCGCCGTTTTGCCATCGCCCAGCGTGATTTTCAGCGTCGCGCCGTCGTAGTTGCCCTTGCCGCCGTTGAGTTTGTCCATCTGTGCATCGGACACCGTTGCATCCGGTACCAGCACGATAGGATCGGCACGTTCAGTATAGGTTGGCGTGGTGCCCGAAATCGTAATGACCGGCGCAGTATTGGTTTCTGCCGCCGGCGCTAGCGTCAACGTAATCGCCTGCTCCAGCGTGGTTTCCGGTGTAGTGCCGTTATAGCTGTCTTCCTTGATCATCAAGGTGACATGGCGTTCCCCGCTCGGGTTATTGCCCAGATAGTTGTAGCCGATACTGTCAATAATTTTGGCGGTTTCACTGCCGGTGTTCATCGAGTAGATGACAACGGTTGCCTTCCCGTCTCGTATCGCAACAGAATATTGCAGCCCATTGGCGGCTTGCCGTACACCGTTAGATGATTCAAGAACGATTGTGGCTCCTCGCACATTGATCACCTCATTCGGCCCTGACGCATCAAACGTCATCACGACCTGCCAGATGCGCTGCCCGCTCTCAATGGTGTCTATCTGAGTATCTTTAAACAGCTTAACGAACTCGCCGTTGCCCGGAATTTGTGGGTTAAGTACGGTCATCGTTAACGTTGACGGATCGTTCACACCGACGAGATTGACGGTGATATCCAGGTCAGCGACGTTATTGTCATTGTCACGAATGCTGAAAGTGAAAGTGGGTGACGAACCCGCCAGTTCAGGATCCTGACTGGTGTTGTTATAGGTGATTTGGCGCAGCACATTTTGCGCATCGGCTTGGGTTACTACGGTAATAAATTTAATCGTCAGCGCCCCATCTACCTGGGTAAAGGTCGCGATGGCAACGCCATCTTTTAGGATGTTGTTGCCATCGAGCGTTAAACCGTTATCTGCCTTCAAGCCAAAGGTGTCTTCAGGTCGTCCACCTTCCTGTCGCCCCACCGTGATGGTGGCACCGTTATAGTCGCCCTTCGTTTCATTCAAGGCATCAAACTGCGGGTCGGACAGACGGCCTGAAGGCAGCAGCACAACGGGATCATTGCCTTCGGTGTAAACCGCCCCAGTCGTACCTACATTCAGTATGCGGACCTGATCGCTACCGACCAGATAGAGTTGCTTACCATCTGCGCCCAGTTCCACATTTTGCAGTCCAGAGAAACCGATGCCCATCTCACCACTTTTAATGGTCTGTTTCAGCGTCAGGCTGCCATCTTCCGCACGGGAGAAGACCGAAATGTTCTTGCCGATCACGAACAGCGCCGTGCCATCAGCGGAAACGACCAGATCGGTCGCCAGCGCTTCGCCAGAGTCACTTCTGTCATCGGTAAAAACAAATGGCTCTGTCGATGCCAGCCTGAGTGCCCCATTGGCTCCCACCGTTATCGTATTGAGCGTGTAATTGCCCACATCAGCATGAATTGCATACAGCGTTTTACCATCGGGAGACAGCGCCAGCCCGTTGATGTAATACTCGCTCGTTCCGCTAATCTGACCGACTTGAGCCAGCGCCCCTTGTGCATCAATGGTGAAAGCCGTGACGCCAACGGTACTACCGGAACCCGATACGAACAGGTAACGCCCGGCTGGATCAAGCACCAGACGGCTCGCCCCAATCAGATTATCGGCCTGAGAAACCGCAGCCAGAGCACCGTCTGCCCCGCGCTTAAACACCAACACGCTGCGGCTATCATTATCACTGCCAGACTGGGCAGCAGTGAGATAGAGGTAATCGCCCTGAGAAACGATATGGGAACGGACATCCAGCGTATGACCGCCCAGCGCTGCTTGATCAAGTACAGCGGCTTGCGTCAGTTCACCGTCGTTGCCAATGCGGAAAACTGTCACCGCGTTGCCTTCACTGCCGACCACATACAGGTATTGTCCATCAGCAGACAGGGTCACCTCGGACGCCCCTGCTAATGAGGGATTGTCATCGAACCTGTCGAACTGTCGCGTCTCGTCATTAAATACTTCTCGGTAATGAGGGAGGATTTTTGACAGGGTGAACTTCCCTTCTGTATCACGGGTAAACACACTCAGCACCGCTGACCCGCTATCCGGCGCGCTCACAACATAGAGCGTTTTTCCGTCAGCAGACAATGCGGTGTCTTTTACCCCTTGCATAACATCTCTCTGGAGCGTTTCATTATAGAACGCTGACAGCGACCTATCGTTGCTCAACGCGGAGGATTCACCACCGAGCGTCGGAATTTGTGCAGGATCAGAGGCAATCTTTAGGGTAAGCGTCTGCTCTGCCTGTTGGCCCGACGCATCCGTCGCGACGACGCTAATAGAGAAGCTTCCCGCGCCATTGAGCGCTGGCGTGCCGGAAATCGTGCGAGTATCGGCATCGAAGGTTAACCCCGCCGGAAGGCCATTGACCTGTAGCGTCAATGCGCCATTTTCAGGATCGCGGAACAGATCGTCTGGCAGCGTTGCGGTATACGATTGTCCGGCAGTAGCCGATGGCGGAACGTAGTCGCTATTATCCACCACTGGGGCCTTATTCGGCACCAGCGTCAGTAGCAGGCTGGTTTCCTTAACGCCGTCGCTAAAGGTGATAGTCAACGGGATCGAGGCATCCTTTGCCTCGCCATCATAGCGGTAAGTCACCTGATGCAGCACCTGATTGACGACTGTTTTCGTGACGCTATCGGTAAAGACTATCCTCACCGTGCCTTCGTTCACGCTGAACGTGGCGATTGTCGCGCCCTGATACTGAATATCGCTACCGGATAAAGTCAGGCCATTTCCACTCTGGAAAGCGAACTGATCATCAGCCGATGCGTCACCGTTACGGCTAATGACGATCGTCGCGCCATTATAATTATCAACCCCATCCAGTTCCCGATCTGACAGCGAGACACCTGTTGCAAATGGGACATCCGTCGTCTGGCTATAAGGTGCATTGGCTGCCGCATTGAGCACGTTCAGCCCGGCAAAGAACGTACTCACTCCAGCATAGATATTCTTACCATCCGCACTGACGGCAAGATGGTTAACCGTGTTAATCGAGAGTTCTACGCTATTACGATAGGTTAACGCACCAGAATCGCTATCGCGACCAAACACCAGCACTGACTGACCACCGAGCGCAGCAACATACAATGCCGAACCATCTTCGGACATCACCAGTTCACGCAGAGACAGCGCATTCGCAGGAATATGTCCTGCATTATACAAATCCAATGTACCAACATAGGTCAACGCCCCCGTCTCCGTATCACGGCTGAAAATCGAAACGGTGCCCTGTGAATTTGACGACACATAAACAAAGCGGTTATCAGGGGAGATCACGATATCCTGCAACCCGTTGAGATAACGATCGTCCTTCGGAATGTCCGCGCTGTTCGCATCGGCCGCTATCGTGGTTTTATTAATCGTGGTGACATAGCTCAGGCTGCCCGTCGCGGCATCGCGCGACAATACGGTAATACTGTGATTTCCCAGATTGGAGATATAAGCCGATGTGCCGTCACTGGACAGCACGATGCCGCTTGGGCTTCTCAACGGAATCGTGTCGCTGCCCACCAGCGAACCGACAAACGTCAGCGCACCGGAAGTGGTATCACGCGAGAAGAAGGTCACCGCGTTTTTATCAGTAGCGCGATCAACTGGCGTCACACCGTTAATGGTGTATAGCGAGGTGCCATCCTCGGACAGCACCATCTCGGACACCGTCGCATCCAGCCCGCTGACACCATTCACACCCTGTGTGGCAACAACCCCAACATAGCTCAACTGTCCCGTTGTGGTGTCACGGCTAAATTGCACCAGCGAGTAGACGCTTCCGCTGCCTCCCGCCACATACACGCTGGAGCCATCGTTCGACTGCACCAGCGTGGTGATGGTGTTCAGGCCGTTAACTTCAATCGCAGGGGTGGATGGATCGTCCTGTTCACCCTGCGTGAAGCTTTGTAATAACGTCAATGCGCCGGTTTCCGCATCACGCGCGTAAACGCGCAGATAAGTCTTGCCGCTGTTATTGTTGCCTTCGCTACCGGTGACCAGCAGGGTTTTGCCATCCTGAGAAACGCTAATCGCCGACACGCGCTCGTTGTAGCCACTCAGCGTCCCCGCGTTGTAAAACAGTGTGGCGTCAGGGGAATACGTCGCCTCTATCGTCGGCAGCTCGTTGAAGGCCAGATTGATACTACTGGAAACTGTCAGCACCGCCGTGTCGCTCCCGCCATTCGCGGTACCGCCGTTATCCTGCAATTCGGTTAACGTGATGGTACGAACACCACTGGCGCTGCTGCTCTCTTTGCCCGTTGAGTAGCTCAGACCATCGACCAGCTTCATCATCGCCATGCTGCTGATGCCCTGAACGCTACTCAGCACTAATGAAGACTGACCGCTAAAAGCGTTATAGGTGTAGCTATACTGGTAACCGCTAGTCGTCGTACCCGTGCTGTCTTTGCTGAGATCGATAAGAGTGCCATCGACCGTCAGGTATTCCTGATTCGGGCTGTTAAGTCCGGCAATGTTGATCGACAGTTTGGTCAGCGCCTGTCCGGCTTCCCCGGTATTCACGGCGGTGTCTTTAAACAGTGAGACGGCTGCGCCACGTATATCGAGCGTCAGGTTACTTCCTCCCTGACTAACCAGCGTCGGTGCGCTGTTGGCAGTCAGCAGCAGTGCGACGGTAGAGACTGTACTGCTCAGCTCGCCATCGTTCGCCGCCACGGTTAATGTGACCGTTTCGGTCGCATTCTGACTGCCGACGTTACGATAGGTAATCTGTTTAAGGACGGCGTTGGCGGTTTCTTTCGTCACATCGGCAGTAAACGCGACGCTGAGCACACCCTGATTCTGTGTGAACGTTCCAATTTCCACCCCCGATTGCAAAATCTTGCTATCTTGCAACGTCAGGTTGTTGCCTGCGCTTAGGCCGAATTGATCGTCTGAAGAAGGGGTTTCACGACCGATGGTAAGCGTCGCGCCGTTATAGTTACCTGCGCCGCCGTTTAACACATCCAGATTGCTATCCGAAAGCGCGACATGATCGGCAAACGGTAAGTCACTGCCGTAGAGATAAGTGCGTAATGCGCTAAAGCGCTGAATGGTCTCACCGGCGATCAGGAGCGATTGCCCATCGGGTGATAACACCATGCCATGCGTGTCGCCAATATTCTGAATCAGGCCACCTTCAGTTAGTGCCCCTGTCGTAGCGTTGACGCTATAAATCTGCAACGTCCCTTCGCTACTCAAGGCATAGAGCTGGTTACCGTCGGCGTTAAGATACAGTGCGTTGACGCCTTTGAGCGTTTTCGTGTCCGTGTGGGTCAGCGTTTTTCCTTCAGCGCCATCGCGCAGTTGGTAAACGCTAATTTCGCCGTTGTCAGGATCGGCGACGTAGATGAACTGCTGATCCTTCGAGATCGCCAGTTGATACTCTACCGCGCCATAGCCTGCCCCAGACGTTTCCAGCGTGGCGACAGACGTTAATGTTCCGTTATCGCCCCGTTGGAAAACCGAGAGCGTATGTTTAGTGCCCATCCCCATAGTCACAACATAGTTACCGCTGCTCGCGACAATACCATTAATCTCGATCCCGTCAGGGTTCAGGCGCTGAAGGAACGTCAGGCTTCCCGTTGTCACGTCACGCGTAAAGACCACCATACCGTCCCACTCTGTGGTGGCATAAACTTGGGTACTATCGCTGGAGACCGCAAGCCCGATAATATTACCGTGTTGCGAAGAGGTGGTTTGGGTATAGCTGCCCTCGACCTGAATAACCTGCCCGTTTTCGTCGAGGCTAAGTGCGACAATATTGCTACTACCGGTAGTGGCGTATAGCGAACGGTTGTCGGCACTCAGCGCAATCTCTTTCACATCCTTAAGCGCACTGATATCGCTCAGCGTTTGGCTCAACGTCAGTTTGCCATGCTCGCCGACGGTAAAGACCCCCAACGAGCCATCGCTTCCTATGGCGTAGGCATACGCGCCATTACTGGAGTAGCGTACCGCCTGTGGTGATTCCATACCCGGCACGACGAGTAATTCAGCCAGTTCGGGCGCATCCGATGCAGACACCACCGGTGCCACGTTGATTTTGCTGTCGATGGTGACGGTAGAGTGGATATTCAGATCGGCAGTGTCGCTCTCATCGCTCAGGCTTTTCAGCGTCACTGTGACATCTCCACCGGCCACGGTTTTATCCAGCGGCTTATAGGCAATGCCGTCGATCAGCTTAGCGACGTCATTGGGCTGAATTGCATCAGATGACGCAATACTCACGGTGATGGTTGTCGTCGCACCGCTAACCGCAACGGTATAGCTGTATTTTCCCTCGCCTTCTGTCGTTTTCGCGCCATTAGTGGCTGCCAGCGTAATCTCAGTACCGTCGATGACCAATGACTGATTCGCGCCCGTGCGGTTGACGGTAATCACCAAATCTTTCAGTTCCTGCGCGTTTTTATCCGCCGACACGCTCACGTTGCTGAAAAGATCGACCGCTTCAAAGCTATCGCTGGTATCCGTAATGGTGACTGTCGCTTTGACAGGTGTGGCATCCACGCCGGGTGCCGTGTCTGTTGCCGCGACATGCGCAGCCACATCAACCGCCGTGGAAACAGCCGCAGCATCAAACATCATGCGCGGTTCCAATACCCACGCCTGACGCGGCGCGCGCGTAAAGCCTGAACCAGATTTTGAGCGGGAAAACGTCATCGTGTTATGTCCTGTAATAAAGAGGCAACTCGCGTCATGGCTGCGGGATAGCGGTTATTCCACCAGCCGCACGTAGCCGCCCTCGGTTTCAATCTGACCAGCAATGCGGTTCAGGCGTTGGATCAACTGCTCTTCAACGCCCTCTGCGCCGAAGCCTGCACCATCGATAAAACTCATACGTCTTTCACCCTCAGTGCAGACCAACAGACCTGGTGTCGCTTCCTGATCAAACAGGTTGCGACCAAAATCTTCAGGGTCACCGGGACGAATGCCGACAAAATAGAACTTGATGTTGCGCGCGCGGAAGCTGGAACAGAGATCGCGGAAACGCTGGGCGGCAAAGGAGCGAGGCAGTTCGCCTCCTGCTGAACCACGGAATTCATTGCGATTGAAGTTATAGCTATCGGTATCGAACCAGTTACCAATGGTGTTGGCCATCATGACGATCACTTTTTGCCCGTCACCGTTGCCGTCCAGATTGAAATCCAGCGGCAAGGTCGCATCGCCCCAGCCGTCTGAACCGCGCATATTGGGTGACAGCGCCGCGCCTGCCCACCCCATCGCGATGGCATAGTTGGTGTTGAAACGGGCAGAAAACTGTTCGATACGCTGATTCAGCTTGCTTTCTTCATTGGTCAACGGCATCAGCGCCGCGTTCGGGCACCCTCTATCTGCGACGATAAAGCGGGTATCTACGACATCGGAGTTGTTGTCCCACGGGTAGAGATCGGGATTGGGACCACGCCAGGAGATCGGTGGCGCACCGGGGCTGCCGTTTTGCGGCAGATCGTGACGGTAATACACGCGGAATTGACCGACAGGCGGTTCATCCCAGAAGAAGTTTTCTTCCCGACCCAACCCACGGTACATACACAACAAATTGGCACGACGATCGGGGAATCGACGATCGGCCAGACTACTCACCACGCCGCTGGCAAAGAGCGAACGCAGTTCGGGGGGAATCAACGCACTCGGCGTAGACCAGCGACGAATACGGTTGGCATCTTCCGCATCATAGACATTGACCGATTGGCTATAGGGCACCAGAGACAGCCACAGGTTGTCGCGTTTACCGTCCGCGCTGCTCAGCATGCGCTCAACGAAGCTGCGGCTAACACTTTTCAGCGAACGGATATCCCCTTCGCTCATATCCCCCGTCACTGGCATGACAAAGGCAATTTCGGTCGGGCGGTTGACGATCTCTGACGTCGAGTACACTTCCTGCTTCCTTGCACCGAGGTTCAGCAGGCTAGGCTTGGTTTCAAAGGCGACAGTAACGGTGTAGGTTTTACGCGTAGCACTATTCTGTCCTTCCATGACGGAGACGTCCCCCGCCACCAGCTTTTCACTCAGGGCTTTATTCATCCCCAGATTATTTTTGACGTATTCATACGCCAGCTTATTGGTGTCTTCCTGGCTGTACTCTTCACCATTAATGGTCGCCTGATGCCCGACAGCCAGCGCGGCGGCATCTGTCGCGCGTTTGATTTGCGTCGCATCGCCGGTCGCCGTGGAGGTATCCACGATAAAAGCCGCCGTCACCAACAACGCCATCGCACCCAGCACATAAAACCCTGTACCCGCCCCTTTTTCCTGCTGAATAAAGGCAGACAGGCGTTCACGCCAGAACAGAGTGGTTCTGCTATCGTCTTTTTTTACTCGTCTGTTCTGTAAGGTTTTTTTCATCCTTTCCTATCCTGTATTCCTGGATTCAGCGCGTACTTAACCCGCCCATAGAACGGGAAAATAAAAACGACATGGCTCACACGTTATTTGTCTTAATCGTTTCGTTATTCCGGCAACGAGATTTTCGTCGCCGTTTGCGGTCTATTGCCGCTTATCTTTAGGTTTATAAAGCCCGTATTTACTGTAAGAGCCAAAGCTACTGCTCTTCTTCTTCCAGACCGGCCTCTTTTCGGAGTACCTCATCCAGATCCACCACGTTGATAGCGACCCGATTGACTGACGAGGCATGTAACAGCCCGCCCAGCGACAGGCCGCCCAACAGGCTCACATCTTTCCCCTGACGGCACATCTCAACCACGATCATGGAGGTATTTTTGCTGCCCTCTTCGCGGTCTCTTTCCGGCAGTTCAGGAAGATATTCTTCACCTGGCAGCGTTTCACTTTCCGCGCACAGTGCTTCTGCCGTGCCCCTGCTCAACTGCCAGTACAGCTCGCCAGTCTGGCGTACATTGCTGATTAACAGTTGATAATTGCCTAATCCTTCCGTTGGTAACACCGTGTTGAGTAGCCCTTCCAAGCCTTTTTCATCGAGCTTCTGCTGCATCGCCAGTATCGACGCGATGGCACCCGCACGTTGTTCCATACGCGTGCGTTCCAGCCCGACGGTATAGATATCCGCACACAGCGACCCCATCGCCAACACAATAGGAAACGCTAACGCCGTTTCTACCGCAGTAGACGCGCCGCGAGAAAACCAGAAGCGGCGGAGCCCATTCAGTAAATGGCTGGCTTTCCATGAACGACTGGTTTTCAGTAAAAAATCAGTCATTGCGCAGTTCCGTCCCAAACACATGTTTGTACTGGTAGCGGAAGGTGTCCCCCAGCGTTAACACCCCCGGTAGCGGCGTGATAAACGCCTTTTTAATCTGCACCGTCACGGACCACACTGGCAGCGTCGTCGTTTCCTCACCATTGGGATTGTCCTGACTGCTATTGCCATTCGTCAGCCCACCAAGCTGGCTCAGATTGTCGAAGTGCAACACGCTGACGGTTAAATCGTCTTCCTTGAGGTAGCCGTATCCCGCTTCAACCATCCGTGCTTTTAGGCGCGTTCCCATCTGCTCCGCGCTGTCCGACGCCAGGTTGTCGAGGCGGAAGGCCTGCACGGCTTTATCCAGTGCGGCGCTACCGGCGGCAATCACCAGCCCGATGCGCGCCAGTTCAAACAGCATCATCACCCCGACCAGCACCACTGGCACCAGAAACGCGACTTCCGTGGCGATCACGCCGTGCGTGCTGCGCCAGTGGCGTTCATGGCGCGGCACGATACTTTGCACACTGCCTCTATCACGCCACGAGCCGAGATTACGAAGCCACGCCATTACTCAGGAGCGCTCAATTGCAGGCGTTGACGACTGGATAACAGCAGCGCTTCACCACGGGATTTATCCTGCTGCATCTGCTGTAAACGCTGGTTCAACTCGTCGATCAGACCATCAATACGCTGTGGCTGGGCAATGGTCGCCAGCGCCGCACGCGCGTCAGTGTCTCTGCTCTCGGAGAGGTAGGCCAGCGCCAGATTCAACCGACCGGTTGCGTTGCTTTCATCCACCGAGCGCAGCAGAGAAATGGCTTTGTCCGCGTTGCCGCTTGCCAGCCAGGAGAGCGCCAGATTATTGAGTGCCGCCACATCGGCAGGATTCACCTGCAATGCTTTTTCAAACAGTTGGCGTGCTTCAGCATGCTTACCGGAAGCATCCATCACCACGCCCATGCCATTGAGGGCGCCAGCATCGTTTGGCTGTGCTTTCAGCGCACAGGCAAAGTCGGTCTGCGCCATGGTATTACGCCCTAATGCCAACTGCGCACGGCCCATTCCCAGACACACCGCCAGTGCTTCTTCCGGCGTCATTTTGTTGGTATCGCCGCCCAACGCCTGACGTGCTCGTCCGTATAACTCCAACGTTTGCTGTGACGAGCGCACCAGTGCGGCCACGCTGGCATACTCCAGCATCTCAGCGCCTTTCAACGCATCACGGCTATCCAGACGCGCATACACTTCCGTTGCCGCCTCAACACGCCCCTGATCGCGCAGCAGGCGTGCCAGACGCAGCCCTTCATCCTTACTGCCTTTAATCGCCATCGAGCTGCCGCATCCCACCAGCACGGTACTGACGATGAGCAATGCCAGCATGGGCGCGCCGCGCTTAAGTTTTGCTACCAGATCGATCATTTTCGCTAACTCCATCGGTTGTCACCCTAGTGAATTCCGGTTCAGACCGGGAATCACGTTTTAAAATCAACATGTCGGAAACAAAACTACATGTCTGAAACAAGACTACTGCGCCAACAGGCGAACCACGCGCACCAGCGCAGGCGACGCCATAATGGCGATAATCGGCGGCAGGATCAGCGCCATCAGCGGTACGCTCAACTGCGCAGGGAGCTTGCCCGCTTTCTCTTCCAGACTCAGAATCAGCGTCTTGCGGCTTTCATCCGCGATCGTGCGCAGTGCCTGAGACAGCGGCGTACCGTAGCGTTCTGCCTGAATCAGCGTCGCCACCATGCTTTCAATCTCACTGACGCGGGTACGCTCCGCCAGATGTTTCATCGCCAGCGTGCGATCTGACAGGATCTGCAATTCTGCGGCGGTGTAGTGCAGTTCGTCCGCCATTTCCGGTGAAGACAGTCCCAGTTCTTTCGATACCACCTGCAACACGCGCCCAATCGGCAGACCGGCTTCGGCACAGACCACCATCAAATCCAGCGCATCTGGTACCGCGCGCGCCAGCTTTTCGCCCCGGCTTGCCGCACGCCATTTCAGCCACCACTCCGGCACCATGGTACCGACAAAGAAACCAATCAATCCCGCCGCAACGCCTGTCAGCCCCGCACGATCAGCGGGCGGTAACCAGCCCCACACCAGCGCGATAGCAAGCAGCGCTCCGGCGGCAAATTTTCCCATCACTAGCCAGCCCACCGCTTCGTTGCGGCGGATCCCAGCCAGATCCAGCAGGCGGCGCAGATTGCGGCGATCGCGTTCCGATCCCGCCAGCCGCTCGCCCTGTGTGGCCAGCGGCTGCAACAGCTTTTCCAGCAGGGGAGATAATGTCGTTCCCTGGCCTCTCAGGATGTTTTCCTGAGAGGCCGCCTCTATAGAGGCCGTGGGCAAATGCCCGCGCATGCGAATTTCCAGTTGCTTGTATTGCTGCGTTTTATGCTGCATACGTGCCAGATAAATCCCCGCCACCATCAACACGAGCGCCAGTAACAGTAAAGGGTCGTCAAATATCGTCATGAATGGCTCTCCCTTACCCTATCCGTTTGACCATAACGTGCGTGATTAACATACCAACCGAGACGCTACACAAGGCGTAAACCAGTACCATCGTGCCTACCGGATCGGAGAACAAGAAGCTGAAATCCTCCGGTGATTTCATATACAGATAGGCCAAACAGCCGGGAAACAGCGCGGCGACAATCTTGGCGGATGCCCGCGCCTCGGACGTCTTGGATTGCACTTTGAGTTGCAGCTCGCGACGTTCACGCAGCGTGGCAGACAGACGCTCCAGCGTTTCGCCCAGTCGTCCACCGGCTTCCTGATTGATGATCAGAATCACCACGAAAAAGCGATACTCAGACATCGGCACCCGCGTGGCCGAGGCCTGAATCACCTGACGCAACGGAATACCGAGCCGCAGCCAGTGATCGATCGTCTTGAATTCATTTGCCAGCGGCCCGGCCAGGTGTTCAGCGACAATCGCAAACGTATTCGCAACGGGCACACCGGCACGACAGCTGCGGGTAATGGCATCAATCGCTTCCGGCAGGCTCTCGCGCAGTGCTTTCAGGTGCTTCTGCAACGTCGAACGGAACAGCAGCAAGCCGATACTGATAAACAGCAGAAGCGTAAATACCAGCCCCATCGTGAGCGGCAGCAGCGTACGCTGTCCCAGAATCATGCCGAGGATCAGGCAGACTGCCGCCAGCGCCAGAGAACGCTGAAGCAGGTTCTTTTTCCAGCCGATGAACGTCATCTGCGCCCAGAGGATCGCCAGCCAGCGCCCAATGACAGGAATGCCCATCAGCGGCGTTTTGATCTCGTCACGCAGAATGGACTCAGACGCCACCACCGTCGCCGACGGGCTAACCTCGTTCAAAATCTGCTGCCAGCGCTGTTCACGCTGCGTGCGCTGCTGCCGCGATTTTCGCAAGGCGTTAACCGCCAGAAGCAGCATCAGCACGCTGCAAAACACCAGCAGCGTAATCAGGTTCAGACGTGCGTCACTCATCGGCGCCTCCTTCGTCCGTCACGGCGCATCAAACAGATGCGATTTATCGCTGTAGAACTGCGGACGCTGGATGTGCTGCACATATTCCCCCGTCAACAAACCCTGTCCGTCCATCCCCTGAATGTTGAAGCTGAACAGATCCTGAAGCTGGATGACTTCGTTCTCCATGCCACACACTTCGGTGATGGAGATCACGCGACGCATACCGTCGCGCATACGTTCGATCTGCACGATCAGGTGAACCGCGCTGGCGATCTGACGGCGGATCGCCATCAGCGGCAGCTGCATGTTCGCCATCATCACCATGTTTTCCAGACGCTGTATCGCATCACGCGAGGTATTGGCGTGCACCGTACACAGCGATCCGTCGTGGCCCGTGTTCATCGCCTGCAACATGTCAAAGCTCTCGCCTCCGCGCACCTCCCCCAGAATGATACGGTCAGGGCGCATACGCAGAGCGTTACGCATCAGATCGCGCTGATCGACGCGGCCGGTGCCTTCGGCGCTGACAGGACGGGTTTCCAGCCTGACCACATGTTCCTGTTGCAATTGCAGCTCGGCGGCATCTTCGATGGTGATGATGCGGTCGGTACTGCCGATCTTCTGCGACAGCGCATTCAGCAAGGTGGTTTTCCCCGCGCCCGTTCCGCCGGAAACAATGACGTTGACGCGCGCCTGCATCGCTTTGTTCAGGACGTCCGCCATCGCGTAGGACATGCAGCGGCGCTCTGCCAGCATTTCCAGCGACAGGTTGCGGCGCATAAATTTACGGATCGAGATCGTGGTGCCGTCGATCGCCAAGGGATACGTGATGACGTTGACGCGGCTACCGTCCGGCAGACGGGCATCCACCATCGGGCTGGCTTCGTCGATACGGCGCCCGACTGCGGCAGCAATGCGCTGCGCGGTGTTAAAGACATGTTCTTCATCAATGAAGGTAATCGGCGACAGCTCCAGTTTGCCGAAACGCTCGACAAACACCTGACCGGCACCGTTGACCAAAATATCGTTGACCGTGTCATCCGACAGCAGCGGCTGGATCGGCCCGATCCCGGTCATTTCATCCAGCATTTCGGCGGCGATGGCTTCCTCTTCCTGCCGGGAAAGCTGCAAGCGCTGCTCATCACAGATGCGGCGGATCACCGTTTCGATCTGCACCAGCAGCTTGTCACGCCCCATCATCGCCGCTTTACCTGCGTCGATCTGATCGTAGAGCTGTGCGCGGATAATCCGGCGCTGGCTGGTTCGATTATCCGTCTGGCGGGCAGCCGGAGCGGCGCCCGAAGCCCCATTCGCCGCAGGCTGTGTGCGGTTCTCCGCAGCCGGACGCGTTTTCAGTTCTGCCACGTTGGCAGCAGGCGCAGGCTGAGGCGTGCTTTTTCCTGCTTCGCTTTTTTGCAGGTTATTCTTGCGAATCAACATAATCCTGAACCTCAAAAAACAGTCCGTAACCCTAAAATAGTCCGTTCATCTTTGAAAAACGACGAACGCTGAACATCATCACGCGCGTTTTAACCAACGCGAGAACCAGCGTTTTTCCGCCGGTCTGGCGCGCACGCCGCAGGCCAAATCGACCAACTGGCGCAAGCCCTGCTGGAAAGCAGGCGCCGCAGCCAGATTCAGCGCGCCGAGCGTCAGGCTCTGCGACAGCGCGTGACCCGCATTCGGCAGCACGACATCAATCTTCCGGCCGGTAAACTGTTCAAACTGATCGCGACTGAGCGGCGCGGCGGTGGCAAAGCGGCTCTGGTTATGCACCAGCAACAGGCGTTGCCCTTCGCTTTCATCACCGATCTCATTCAGCACACGCCGTACATTGCGGGCATCCTGAAGCGTCAACTCCGTCACAATAATGCGCAGATCCGCGTAAGTCAGCACGTCCAGCGCCCCAGTCGGGTAGCTGCTGGGCAGATCCCAGATCACCTGATTGAACATGCGACACAGCGCGCCACCGAGGTTCAGCACGTTATCCACCTCAACCGGACTCAACTCACCCAACTCTGGCTTCTGCGCCAGCAGGTGCAGGCGGGTATCCACGCGCAGCATGGCGCGCTGTAATAGTCGGGTATCCAGTTCTTGCGTCTCCAGCACGGCAGCCAGCCCCGCGTCATCGGTTTGCCCTTGCAGCAGCAGTTGGTCGCCGTTACGGCGGTCGAAATCCACCAGCGCGACGGGCAAATGACGCTCGCCGGACAGCAGGCGGCTTAGCCCCATCGCCACGGTACTTGCTCCACTGCCGCCGCTGGCGCCGACAACCGCAATCGTCCTGCCCATGCGGGCATATTCCGGCCCAGCCTGTTGGCCTTCACACTTCGCCAACGTTGCCGCCAGCAGATCCAGCGTGAACGGCTTCACCAGATAGTCCACCACGCCAGCCTGAAGCAGCGCGCGGTATAAGCCGACATCCTGCTCTTTGCCGATAGCAATCACCTGGCTGGTGGGGCCGCAGACGCTCAGCAGCTCTTCCAGCGCGGGAAGCGGCCAGTGCTCTGCCTCCAGATCCACCAGTAAAATACGTGGCGGGACGTTCAGTTCGCACCATTGACGAGCGGCAGTAATACCACCGGACATCACCGGAACATCGGGCTGTTTCAGGCGGGTGAAGAGATCGCTGATATCGGCCACATCGCGCGCGTCATTGGCAAACGCCACCAGCGGTAGCGCCAGTTCTTCACCATCGTTAGGGGTAATTTCACTCATGGAATGTCACGCCCTTAATCTTCTTCAAAGTTAATGTCGATGAGCTCTTTCACTTCACCTGAGTGATAGCGTTCGATGCTATTGACCGCCGCGACGCCATCCGCATCGTCCAGCGCTTTCGCCTGAATCAGATCGCGTGGTTCAGCTACCATCATCGCCAGATTGTTTTGCGTGGCGCAGCCGAGAGAACCAATGGCTTCATAAGGCTTCACCATCAGTTGATTAGGGTCATTGATCGTGCAGCGGGTGGTTTTGACCACCAGCGCTTCGGAGATCACTTCCAGATCGCCGTTCTGACCACTCGCGGTAGAGCGGCGCATCTGTTTCACGTTCTGTGGATTCGCGCCGGCATTTTTCAGCACGGTCGCCAATCGCCCGGCCATCTGCTCACCGCTCGCACTGTGCGGAATCAGCGTCAGCGTCTGTGCCGATAACCGCCCCTGATCCTTCAACATGATATTGAGCTGCTTCAGAGACTCAGGCAGGAACCCTCGTCCGTTTGGCGCGGCCAATAACGGCACGGACACCGATGAAGGCTGGACGGCGATGGGTTGAAGCCCCGGTTGATCAAAACGAGCCATACGTACATCGTTAATCGGCTTATTCCATCCGCATCCTGCAAGCAGAAAAACGGCGGTAAGCATCGCTACGCGCAGGTGCAGCGGGCGGAACGGAGGCTGATTGTTGTTAATCGTGGTCATATTCATTGCCCCTCGTGGACTTAGTAGAGATAGCCGACAGATGCAGAGCGCGGCATGGAGGCATCCAGCATTTTCACGCCTTGCCCCGGCGTCTGGAGATCGCCCGCATTAACTGGCTCAACCACATAGGCGGTCGCGATAATCACCAGTTCCGTTTCTTCCTGGCTGGTGGCTTCGCTTTCAAACAGGCGACCAAACATCGGGACGCTACTGAGCCCCGGCACGCCGTTGATCGTCTGGCTACCCGCACTACGCAGCATCCCAGCCAGCGCAAAGCTCTGTCCGCTAGCCAGCTCTACCGTGGTATCCGCACGACGTACCGTTAAGGCAGGAATGCGCGATCCGCCTTCCAGCTGTACGGAACCCACATCCGTGAGTTCGCTGACTTCCGGCGCAATGTGCAGGCTGATGCGATTGGCAGACAGCAGCGTCGGCGTCATACGCAGAATCACGCCGTAGGATTTGTAATCGATGCTGACGCTGTTATTGGTGACCAGGACGATCGGCACTTCGCCACCCGCGGCAAACGCCGCCGTTTCCCCGGACATCGCCGTCAGATTAGGTTCAGCCAATACCGTTGCCATGCCCTGTTGATTCATGGCGGTTAATAATCCACTCAATCTGGAGCGTCCGAAGTTCAGGAAACCCGCATCCGTTGGGTTAGAAAACCGTCCGGTCGTGGCATTAAACAAGTTCAGACGCGATCCGCTGCCCGCGCTCATGTTGCCGCTACCGGTGCTCAACGATGCCGCCCAGTTGAAGCCCAGTTCACTGGTCAGCTTGCGAGAGACTTCCACAACACGCACCTGAATATTGATTTGCGAAGGCGTTTTGATTTTGAGCTGATTGATCACCTTGCCGGACGTTTCGCTGGAACCCGGCAATTTCTCGCCACCGCCTCCACCGCCGCCTTGACCACCACCGGAAGATGCACTGATGTAAGCTTGTATGCTGTCGATGACGCGCTTGGCATCCTGCGGGGTATCAACGCTACCGCGTACAATCACACCGCTCGGAATCGAGGCTTCCAGTTGGATATCCGCACCGGGGAATTCACGCTTCATGCGTTCACCCAGCGCTTTCAAATCATGCTCGGACACCAGGCGAATCGCGTTGATGACATTGCCATTTTCATCCATCGCATAGAGCGTGGTAGTGCCGACGCTTTTGGCGTAGACAAACAGATTACCCGGTGAAGGCAGTTCAAAACTGGCGATATTAGGATCGGCCACCAGCACGCTGTCCGGCAGCGCATTGAGATGTAACAATCGTCCCTGATTCACGGTCAAACGCACTTCATCCGTGACAGGGGCAACAGAGACGCCAGCAGCCAGCGTAGCCACAGGCAACATCATCGTCGTCAGCGTGACAGGCAATACCGCATTAAAGAGGCTAGCGGTCAGCAACCGTTTGCACGTCCCGAAAGTCCGATTTCAAAAACAGCGAAAACATCGTCATTTACTTAATTTCCGTAATGGGCTTCATTTTTCCATGAGCAACTCGCGGCTCCCCGCAGGCTGTCAGATGGCGTACTCGTCTTATCGGGAGGGGAACGTCACCACGTCTTTTTGCTCAGCGCGATAGATTTTCACTTTGCGTTCACCAGATCCTGCTGATAGCACCCCGTAGATATCGGTCGCGCGCGGAACCGTGGTCACATGGGGTCGCCCTGTCGCGGGATCGACCTCATCATCCAAATCGGCACTGCGTAGCGCCAAATGCAGAATGCCCAGTTCTTTGGCAACGGCGAGTTCTTCAGCCTGCTGAGGCGTCACTTCCAGCGTAACGGTTTGGTAGGTGGCAGGACGGGAGCGCACGGCGGGCTCACGGCTTTTAGCCGTGGCATCAAGCGCCGCGCCATCTTCCATCGCATCCAAACGTGGGTATACCGGCGTACCGGTTCTGTCATTCAGCGCCAATACGCGTAAATCGCGAACGATGGTTTGTGACGCCAACAGTGGCATCACGACAGGCTGGTTACGGCTTGCGGGTAGCTCAGACTGATCGTCTCGCCTCATGCTGAGGATCACATCAACACGATCGCCAGCCGACACTAGTCCGGCATTGCTCGCGATAGCGCTTGTAGGAACGGAGATAGCCCGCATCCCTTTACGCAACACAGCGGCGACAAAGCCCGGCTCATTTGGCTTAACCAATACATTACTGGTCAGCGGCGCACCTTCCGCCACGGTTTCACGCAGCGTTGCGCCCAGCAGCAGAGACTGGCTGTCTTTGCCACGAACAAAGTTAAATGATCGGGAAACCGATTGATCTGTCTCCTGCCAGCGCAGTGAGGCAGGATCAATGAAATCACCAGGATGAAGATCTCTCGCAGCCACCAGAACAGCCGTTTTTTCCGGCGCTTTCACCACTACAGGAGGTGGCGGAGGGGGTTCCGAAGAGAGATGGCTACGTACCACCAGCGCAACAATGCCTGCCAGAACGAGCGCGCCTGACAGTACGTATGTAGAGTTCACTTTCATTTCAACTTGCCTACCCTAGCGTGTGTGTCTTAAAGCTGCGACAGAATTAAAACAAGGGAAAAATCAGGACATACATCGCACCGAACGCAATGGCGACGCCGTAAGGTATGCCTTGAGAAAGATCGGCGGGCAATGCAGGTGGCATAGGCAACCGACTCTTGAATATCCGGTTGGTGGTTTGAATGCCCATCGCCACCGCTGTGGGTACAGTATTCAGCAGCGGCAGGCTAAGCGCCAAAACACCGCCAGCCAGCGCCGTTACCATGACGAAAACGATCTGGTGCCCCTGCCCAACCCACAGGCACAGCACGCTCATCAGCTTCACATCCCCTGCACCTAGTCTGCCGGTGAGGAAAAGCAAAAACCCCACAACCAGTACTGCCGCCGCGCCAGGCAACGCCCAAAGCGTTTTCCGTAGTGCCAACATATCTACCGCACCGGATTGCAGGACGTGTGAAGCGCTGAAGAACAGCCAGCCCAGCAATAAAATCAGCACCACCCGATTGGTAATTTTGCGTACTAACAGGTCGGTACTGATACACCACAGCAGGCAGCCCATCAGCAGCGCCGTCTGCGGCCAGTGCGTGTAATCCGCCATTACGTGATTATTTCGCTGCGCCGGAGGTACCGCCGCTGGTGCCCGTGCCGGTAATCTGATCGGCGATTTGGGTGAATTTCTCATTCAGCGCTTTCACGAAGATACCGTCGCCGCCGAAAATAGCGCCAATTGCTGCCGCCATTGCCGCCGCAAGAATGCCGTATTCGATCGCCGTTACACCGCTCTCGTCACGCAGGAAAGAACGCAGTTTTGCTTTCATATTTTTCATGGGAAGACCCTCTAATCGCAGCCAAAGAAATCATGGCCTACTCGGGAATTCGGGGGAGCCATGATGATAATAAAATTAATAATGAGACTTATTATCAAGCGCCGCAAGCAGCAGAACATTAATATTCGTTAATCTTTTCATACAAAAAATTATCAATAAAAATCAATTATTAACATGATTTTCGTTACAGGAAAAATTAATAAATATTCATGTTTTTTGCAGGGATATTCATAAAAATTGAGAAAGGCGAGTGATGGTAAACGGGGAAAAATCACCCGTCATGCGCCTGTTCATCGTACGAAAAAACGCATTAACAGCGATTAAGGCACAGATAGACGTTCAAACCCGGTTCAGAGGAGTCCAGATACAGTTTGCCGCCGTGCAGATCGGTAATCGCCTGAACCAGAGACAACCCCAACCCATAGCCGGACTGAAACCAGGGATCCAACCGCTGAAAACGCTGTAGCGCCTTAGCATGAAGCGCAGGCGGAATACCCGGACCACGGTCAGCAACGCTCAGCGCGATCCAGCCGCGATACAGCGTCACGCTCAAGGTGATGTATTTCCCCTGCGCCGCGTATTTCAGCGCGTTCTCCACCAGATTGGCCAGCGCCTGAAACAGTAGCGCCCGGTCGCCAAAAAGCTGGATACCGGCTTTGATTTCAATCTTCAAGCGACAGCCGCGTTCTTCCGCCAGCGGCTGATAATACTCGGCAATTTCTTCCAACAGTTGGCGTGCCTCAATATTCTCAAACTGGTGCACGCAGCGTCCGCTTTCGATTTCGCCGATGCGCATCACGGTACGGAACAGCCCGAGAATTTTGTGCACCTCATCCACCGCCAGATTCAACTCATCACGAACGTCGTTATCCAGCACTGCCCGCTCCGTCAGATTGAACAACCGGTTTTGCAGATGCGTCAACGGCGTACGCAGTTCATGCGCGACGTGACTTGAGGTATTACGCACCTGCTCCATCAGGCGCTCAATCCGTTCCAGATTCTGATTAATGTCAGCGCTCAGGCTGTCAAAATCATCGTCATAAGGCGACAGTGGCATACGCACCTGCTGCTCGCCGCTGCTGTAGCGATGCAGCGCCGCACGGATTTTCTCCACGCTGCGTAAACTGCGTAAGCTGAAATGGCGGCTGACGAACAGGCAGAAAAGCAGCACGATAAACAGTCCTGCCCCCGCCACCAGCGGGATCGTCCTCACCCGTTCTAACATGGGCCGAATGTTATAGGCGGTAAACAGCACGCCCCCATCATCCAGCATGACGGACAAACCGATCAGATTGGGATCGTCAGGACTGGAAATTTCGGCCTTAAGGCAGCTGACATCCATCCGGCAGTCAGTGTGCTGTCGAATTTCCAGAGGATGCATGGTGAGAGGAAGTGCCTGTAGAGAAGACGTTTTTAGAGGATGCGTTCGTAGAGGATGATTATGATACAGAATATCACCGTCTTTATTCATCACCAGAAACAGCGGTAATTCATCCCCTTTCGCCCGATTATCCTGGCGTAATTGTGCGATCAGGCTATCGGCGTTGGTTAAACGCGACTGCATCGAGTAATCGTAAATATTACCCAGAATAACTTCACGGACATGCGTTCTAATCAACGTTTCACTGAGTGAACTGAAGCCGACAATACACATCAGCATCATCAATAAGAACAGAAAAACAATGGTTATTGCCTGACGAAAATTAGAGGTGCATAAAAAGCCGGGATATTGGCTTGCCCCCAGTAATTGCCAGTGTTTTATTTTTACCTGCCATCGCTGCCCCAGCTTCTTTATTTTTATTTTATTCAGCGTGGCTGCCAACATCGGTTTTGTCCTTATCTACCGTGCCTAATGCGTAGCCCATCGCTCTTAACGTTTTAATTAATGGACGCGGAAAGCCTTTATCAATTTTCGCCCGCAGCTTTGACATATGAACGTCGATCAAATTGGTCTGTGGATCAAAATTGTAGCCCCATACACGCTCTAACAGCATGGTGCGCGTAATCGCCTGACCTGGATTCTCCATCAATATAATCAGTAACTTGATTTCTTTATCGGTCAAATCGATACGCTTGCCGCCGCGCCATGCAACGCGTTGCATACGGTCAAGTTGCAGGTCTTCAAAAGTCAGCATGGAAGGGTTATCCGCATGGCGTTTACCGCGCCGCGCCATAATATCCAGACGTAACCTAAGCTCATTAAAATTAAAAGGCTTGCCGAGATAATCTTCTGCACCGAGCTCTAAACCCATCACCCGATCGACATCACGATCCAGCGCCGAGAGCAACATAATAGGCGGATGACGTGAGCCTTGTAATTCACGTAATACCGTAAATCCATCCATGATGGGTAACATTCTGTCCAAGAGAACGACATCATAAACTTCATCCTTGATTGCTTTTAATGCGTGTGCGCCATCATGCACCATTCGGCAAGAATGGCCGTGGGAATGTAATTTAGACCCCAGCCAATGGCACAGCACAGAATCATCATCAACCACTAATACACGCATAAATTTCCCCTATAAACGTGGCTTATTACCTAATTAATTCAGGGTTAATGTCCGTTTATTTTTTATCAGATCCTTCAAACAGCCATTCACCCCACACGGTGTTGATACCGTGCAGGCCGTTTTCTACTTCTATACTCGTCATACTTCAAGTTGCATGTACGTTGGCTGCGTTCACTCACCCGAATCACTTACTTATGTAAGCTCATCGGGATTCCTTCTCTTGCCGCCTTCCTGAAACTTGAATTATTTAGAGTATAAACTTGCTATTTATGGCTTTTCTGCCTCTAAGAAAAGTCCTACAGATAATAACAATCATTATCATTTAGTGACAAGCAGTTTACAATCACCTGACGTTGTTCTTGAAACAGGCGCATAAAAAACATCCCCATCGCTTACGCCATGGGGATGTTGAGGAAGGAAAAAGAAGAGAAAGAAATCAACGTGGTAACAAGGATCGCCTCACCGCGTCTTACTCATTTTCGATCAAGAGCGCTTCCATAAGATCGAGATCGCGTAGCATTTTTTGCAACGTTTCATTGCTGATCTGCTGCGTGGCACGCAAGTGGTACAGTTCTGCACGTTCAGAATTCAGCGCGGTCAGACGAAAACGCCGCTCCAGATTCTCAATCAGCAGGCCATTTTCAGGATCGTCTTTATCGATTAGCCGCCGGCGCAGATTACCGATAACGCGTGCGCTGACTTCTTTCAGCACCTGCTCATCAATGTTTTCCTCACGATCGGCCGCCAGACGCTCCTCCATTTTGTGCATACTTTTAATCGCGACTTCTGCCACCGCCATACGCGCCATGCGAATTTCTTTAGCGTGCGCCGCCTTGTCCGCCACCACCACACCGCGTAGCAAAAACGGCAAGGCCAGCACCCCACACAACAGAGAAAACAAAATGACGCCCGTGGCGATAAACACCAGCTGATAGCGCGAGGGAAACGCCGTGCCGTCCGTCAGCAGCAGCGGAATAGATAGCACACCCGCCAGCGTAATCGCTCCGCGTACACCAGCAAAGGACGCGATCCACAACTCGCGCGTAGAAAACTCGGCGAAGATCATCGGGCGCTTTTTCTGGATGTGCATGCTGTATCTTTTCATCACCCACAGCCAGCAGAAACGCAGCAGCAACAGAGCACCATAGATGATCGCGATATCGGTAAACAGCATCCAGGTTTCAACCGTCGGGTCCAGCTCCGCCTGGGTCACAGAGGTTTCCAGAATATCCGGCAATTGCAGGCCCAGCATGATAAACACCATGCCGTTAAACACGAATTCCAGCATCGACCACACGCCGTTTGCTCGCAACCGCATCGCAAGGGGGGCACTACGGATGACGCCCGACTGGCCGATGGTCATCCCTGCCGCCACCGCCGCCAGAATGCCCGACACGCCAATGTGTTCCGCAATCAGATACGATGCGAAAGGCAACAGCAGCAGCAGCACGATTTGCGTCGCGGCATCATCACCGCTCCAGCGGCTGATAACACGCAGCGATTTACCAAATATCCAGGTCACGCCAACGCCCGCCAACAGCCCACCCAGCGCAACCTGCATGAACTCCAGCGTCGCACCGGAAACCGTAAACACCATCGTACCCATCGCAATCGCGACAGCAAATTTTAGCGACACCAGGCCGGACGCATCGTTCATCAACGCTTCGCCCTGCAAAATGCCCATCAGTTTTTTCGGAATACGATCTTCACCCACAATGCCAGACAGCGCGACAGCATCCGTTGGTGACAGCACGGCGGCCAGCGCGAAAGCCGCAATCAGCGGCATGCCCGGCACCATCCAGTAGATGAAATAGCCGATGCCCACCACAGTAATCAGCACCAGAACCAGCGCCAGACCAATAATTTCCCGACCGTGCCGCAGAAACTCACGCGTCGGCGTTTTCCAGCCGTCGGCAAACAGCAGCGGCGGAATGAAGAGCACCATAAACAGCTCAGGATTGAAATCAACGTGCAAACCGAACTGGGGCCAGGCAAGAATGGCACCAAGCGCAATTTGCATTAAAGGTAGGGGAATTTGAAAAGGTAAAATGCGGGTAATCACCCCGGACAGAGATACCACCAGGGTCAAAATAAGAATCGTAAAAAATATTTCCATGCTTTCCTTAGATGTACTCCTAAGTCAAAAAATTCTGCCTGTTAGCGAGCAAACTGCCCTTCCATATTTAACGCATTTAGTCCGGTATGAAAATGGATTTCTGGCCGAAATCGGAATTAATAACAACATTGATTATCACACAAGTAACATCAACCCAAAGCCAATAAAAGGGCACATAAAATCGTGTTTGGCGTGAGAAATGATAAGGAAGAGAAAAAGGAAGGAAAAACGAGGAATCACAGACCTTCTGGACGGCGCCAGAAGGTCTGTTGGAAGGGATTACAGCGCCCAGCCGCCTGCGTAGAACACCACCAGTGCGACAGCGATAATGACGGTGCCGATGTTCAACTTACGCCATTCGCCAGCACAAATGCGACCTAATACCAGCGCGCCAAAGCCCAGCATGATACCGGTCACGATGTTACAGGTCAGTACGATGAATACGGCACAAACCAGACCGGACATCGCATCCACGAAGTCATCAAAGTTCAGTTTGGAGACGTTGCCCAACATCAGCAGACCAACGTACATCAGCGCAGGTGCGGTGGCATAGCCAGGCACCAGATACGCTAATGGAGAGACAAACAGCAGCAGCAGGAACAGCACACCCACGACGGTTGCCGTTAAGCCCGTTTTACCACCAGCCGCCGTACCCGCCGCCGATTCGATGTAGACCGCCGCAGGCGACGTCCCGACCAGGCTGGAGAAAATGCTGCTCACGGAGTCTGCGGTCAGCGCTTTACCACCGTTGATAATTTGCCCGTCTTTATCCAGCAGGTTCGCCTGTCCGGCTACGGCACGGATCGTACCAGTGGCATCGAACACGGCAGTCATCACCAGCGCCAGCACGCTCGGCAGAACCATCGGCTGCAATGCACCCATGATATCCAGACTGAAGATCAGCGACGAACCGTCAGCCGCCGTCAGGCTTGGCAACGCAAAGAAGCCAGCATATTTTACCTTCGGGTCAAAAATCAGCCCCAGAATAGAGATCGCGATGATAACCAGCAGAATACCACCCGGTACGCGACGCTTCTCTAAACCAATGGTCGCCGCCAGCCCCAGCAGAGACATAATGACGGGAAAAGAGGTGAAATCACCCAGCGCGACTGGCAGGCCATCAATCGGGTTTTTTACCACCAGACCCACACCGTTAGCGGCAATAATCAGCAGGAACAGGCCAATACCAATCCCCGTTCCGTGCGCCACGCCCATCGGCAGATTACGTAAGATCCAGGAACGGATGCCTGTGACGGAAATGATGGTAAACAGCACGCCCATCAGGAAGATCGCTCCCAGCGCCACGGGAATACTGATTTGTTGCCCCAGCACCAGACTGAACGCGGTAAATGCCGTCAGTGAAATCGCACAGCCAATCGCCATCGGCAGATTAGCCCACAACCCCATCAGCAGCGATCCCAGCCCGGCGACCAGACAGGTTGCCACAAACACGGCCGCAGGCGGGAAGCCGGCCTTGCCCAGCATACTCGGCACCACAATCACCGAGTAAACCATCGCCAGAAACGTCGTCAGACCCGCTAATACTTCCTGACGCACATTACTGCCGCGCTGTGTAATTTTGAAAAAAGCATCAAGCGTGCCCTGCGAGCCAGCCTGACGAGTGGTGTTTGACATGGTGGTATCCCCTGAAATGCCATTATTATTTACGATCAATTTGACCGGTTCCTGCGGCCTTGCTCCGCGAATACACCAACATCGCTGGCGCATCATGAACCGTATATACCCGTCATTCTTCAAGCTGCACGTGCGTTGGCTGCGTTCAGTCACCCGAATCACTTACTCAAGTAAGCTCATCGGGACTCCCTCTCTTGCCGCCTTCCTGCAACTCGAATTATTTAGCAACTGTCTTGAACAACATTTTTTCATGGGGTAGCTCGATGAAAATCGTTGTCCCAAGCCTGACCCGTTTTGAGCATCGCGTTCAGAATAGTCAGAAGTTTACGCATACACGCGACAAGCGCGACTTTTTTCGGCTTACCCGCGTTCACAAGGCGGGTATAAAAATCTTTAATCACCGGATTAAAACGTGTGGCAACAAGCGCGGCCATATACAACACGCTACGTATGCTGGCTCTTCCGCCAAATATTGTCCGTTTGCCGCGCATTTTCCCAGAGTCCCGGTTTAAAGGGGCAACGCCTACCAGCGCACTTATCTGCCGACGGGAAAGTGTCCCCAGTTCGGGCAACTCAGCCAGAAGGGTAGAGATGGTGGTCGTCCCAACGCCTTTGACGCTGCCAAGTAAATCAGAAAGCGCTTTGAAATGGCTTTGAACATGTTTGTTCATGTCGTGGTCAATTCGAGCGAGTTCGTGTTTCAGGGCATTAATGATCGTCTTTATGCTCTTGCGGGACTGAGGGTGAGCCGAAGCAAGTCGGTTATTCTCTGCCACAAGCATGGTAACGAGTTGACGTCGCCGCGTGACGAGAGCGGCCAGAGCCTGACGTTGAATATCTGGCAGGGGTTGAATGAAACGTTCACGCTCAGGATGTCGGTCAATGACCTCAGCCATTTGCGCTAATACTTTGGCGTCAATGCGGTCGGTTTTAGCCAGATATCCCATGGCGCGAGCGAAGTCTCTTGCCTGGCGGGGATTGATAACGACGACCTCAAAACCAGCAGCTTGTAACGAACAAGCCAGTGGAGCTTCGAGTCCGCCGGTGGCCTCCATGAGGATAAGAGAAACTGAATGTTTTGCCAGTTCAGCCTGAATAGCGTCAAAGCCATCGAGGTCATTACTGGCGGAAAAGGGCGGCAATGCAGAACCCATAGCGATATCGAGGGAGGCTTTGGAAACATCAATACCGATGTGAAGTAAATCTGGCAGACTCATTTTTACCCCTCCTTGCAAATACGAAATGAGGTCAAACAACTGTTCGGGTTTCAGATGAGTGGCGCGGTTCATGCGCAATGCGCTAAATAACGGGCTTAGAAACCCCAGAGTAAAACAGGCTACATGAACCGTGCCAAACTTACATTGTCAATAATATCTAAACTTCAAGATACAAGGGTATAGCTCCGCACGCAAACGATTAACTCGCTGAATGCAAAACCAGAAAACGTTGTCTTATCAAGACATTGATGTATAGAAACGTTGCTATATCAAGACACTGCTGTATCAAAACAGACTGTATTAAAACAAGCTGGATAAAGGCTGTCTGGCAATGTGAAACGCGTGATTATCCCGCTTCACCCGCGCTTATTTCAACTGCTAATCGAGACAATTTACCTATCTCACTTAATCTGTCCGATAAGGCAGCGCTCGGCCAGTACGGGCCGCGTTCAAGCAGGCAATTCGCTGAAAACGCGTCAGTATGAAGAAAAAGCAGAAAAGGTTTTTAGACGAAAATCAAAACAGCGGTTTATTCCTCACAAACTGATCGTTCATTTTTTTGTGATTCTCATCACAAAAAAGTTGACCACTCGTATCAGTGCGAGTATTCTTAAAAACGTGAACAGCATCACAGAAAAACAATCAACTAACAATGAGGAAATGACCATGAAACTGCTGAACAAAATCATCGCTATGTTTGAAAACATCAACATCAACTTTGGTACTTTCAACCAATAATTATTTAAGAATCGTGGGGATAAAAAAGATGCGCGTTGTCCGCAAAATCAATCAAATATTAAAAGCGTTGGGCAAAACCTATCGCGGTGTTAACCCCCACGCTATCTTCCGTTAATCGTACTTAAGTACGTTAACCACCCTAAAATGGCTGCCATCTGGTAGCCATTTTTTGGTTTTACACGATGCGTAACTGGCTCTGCTCACCATACCGTGATAGCGCAGAAGCGCCATCCGATATCACACGTGTTTATGCCATCAGGCGTAGAGCGAGACTTCCCCGGCCGGTCGCGTTTTAAAACGACGATGCAGCCAGAGATACTGCTCAGGCGCCCGCATGATTTCCTTCTCAACCACCTTATTCATATAACACGCCGCAGCCTGTTCATCGTGATAAGGATAATCCTGCAATTCGGGCTGAATCACCAGTTGATAGCCAGAAGCATCGGGCTTGCGAATCAGCACTGTCGTCATCATCGCCGGTTTTGCCAGACGGCTTATCGTATACGTGCCGCTGGTCGTCGCCGCATTTTTCACCGCAAAGAACGGGGCAAACACGCTGCCTTTAGGGCCATAGTCCTGATCGGGTGCGAACCATACCGCTTCACCACGTTTCAGCGCTTGCACCATGCCACGCAGATCTTTACGGTCGATCATTGCCTTGTTCGAACGAGAACGCCCCCAGGTTTGTACCATTTCCATCGCTTTATTATTGTGCGGACGGTACATCGCCATCATTGGTCGACATAGCCCCATCGCCCTGCCGCCCAGTTCCAACGACATAAAGTGAATACCAATCACCATTACGCCCTGACCTTTTGCCGTGGCGTGGTGTAAATGTTCCAGTCCCGAAACATCAAACCAGTGACGTACACGGCGATCGGACCAGAACCAGGCCATGCCGGTTTCGACCAATGCCATACCGAGCGAAGCAAAGTTGCTATCGATCATCGCTTCTCTTTCGTCGCCAGAGATCGTAGGGAAGCACAATTCAAGGTTGCGTCTGGCAATCGACACCCGACGTTTGAGAAAAACGCGGGACAGGCGACCCGCATTGCTCCCGATTTTCATCAGCAGCGGGTAAGGAAGTTGAACTAATAAAAACAGCACGCCAAGGCCGAACCAAGTCGTCCAATAGCGCGGGTGGAGTAATGCCCTGGTAAATGTTTGCTTAATTTTCATGATACTCGTCTTTAAGTGATTAACAGCGTACCGCATAAAGAGTCGTTCTTATCGCGCTACATCTATCATGACACTTATTTATAGGAATCGTTTTAGCTGTGTGAAAAACTGCTTCTGACCGTTATCACGCATGAGGTTAAAAAGCAGGATAAACATGCTGATAACACAGAGGGGATGTTGAGCAATCGATGAGCAGTTGACGGCATCGGCATCATACCCGATTCACTCTTAATAAAGGAGTGGTCAGACAAGAAATATTCGCAATATCACGTAGTCTAACGCTAACATCTTGGTATATGTCAAAAAAGCGCTTAACGTCCTGACGCGAAGAACAGGCCGATGACAAGTAACAATATAATCAAGGGCTTGATGCAAAATGACTTTTTCTCTCTCTCACCGCCTCACTGCGCTCGCAGCGCTTATCGCGGGAATCCCTGCTTTGGCGTTGGCTACAACGCTTGCAGATAGCACTTTCTCTCATAAAGACTGGGAAGTGGTCTGTGATAACACGCTGACGTGCCGGGCCGCCGGTTACTCGTCAGAAGAACAGTACGCAGGAGAAGAGAAGGATGTTCCTGGCGTCTCACTGCTTCTTACACGTCATGCCGGGCAAAATACGCCAATAACGGCCGAAGTCACACTGGCTGAGGTATACAACGCGATCCCTAAAGGCACCACACTTACGTTGACGCTTAACGGCGCGGATAAAGGTGTGCTCACCTCAACCGGAGACAATCTCTGGCAGCTCAATGAGAAGCAAATTGCCGTCGTATTACAGGCCCTGAAAGGAAGCGGAAAAGTGGCTTTTCGTCACAATGGCGTCGTTTCTGAACTGTCTGGTGTTGGTGCCTATGCGGTGCTGTTAAAGATGGATGAGAAACAAGGTCGTATCGGCACAACGGACGCCATCACCAAAAAAGGAAATAAAAGTAGTGCGTTATCTGCCATCACAGCCCCCGTCATCTACGCCGCAGTCACGAAGCAGGAACCATCACGGAGTCTGACAGACGCAGAACAGCTGGCTATCCAGCCCAAATTGCTTAAAACGCTCAATGATGATTGCGATAGATTGCAACCGCAAGATGGTCAACAAGCGGAACCCATTGAGCTTACCCCCCTGAATGACAACCTGTCCCTGCTCAGCACCCTTTGCTGGCGCGCAGCGTATAACGAAGGCTACGCCTACTGGGTCATCGATAACGCCATGCAGACGCAACCGCAGCTCGTGACGACAGATGGCACAGATTACGAAAACGGTGAAATTACCTCTGTGCATAAGGGACGTGGACTTGCGGACTGCATGAGCTATGACGCCTGGACATGGGATGGCAAAACATTCCAGCAAAGCAGTGTATCAACCACTGGTTCATGCCGCATGATCCAACTGGGTGGCACCTGGGATTTACCTAGCTGGACAACAACCGTGGTGAAACCGGGTAAATGACGGAAATTGAGGTCACTCGCTGACCTCAAATTCACTCATGGGAAAAGCTGTCGAGGAAGACTAAAAACGCGCCTGCCTTAACTAAACAGAATCAGTCCAGCAGCGTTGTTCCATAGGAATTATCAATGGTGCAAAGCCAGTTCCCATCAGCGTCTTTCCTGAAAACATAAGTCGCTCGCCGGGTCGTTGTGACAATATTCCCTTTGTCATCTGGGTAATGAAGAACGGTTTCCATGATAACTAAAGCGTCTCCACCACCTTCAATGACCTGCATATTGCCTTGTTCAACAATAAGTTGATTTTTAAAATAATCGGCAATAGCGACAAACGCTTTTCTTATCTCCTCTTTACCTCTCGCAACCATGCCTGGCTTGATAACAAGTGCGGCATCCTCGGCGTAATAATTCATCAGAGCATCAAAATTTCGCTCAGAAATTGCTTTATCACAGGCCTCAATAATTTCGCATATCGGATGTGGTTTCATAAGCATGGCCTCTGTGAAATGGCGTAAAAACCCAATAAGGAATAACACACAACCCTATGATAATAGAGATGTTATTCATAATAATCTCTTGTATTCAGATTACGAGAAAATTCTGCTTATGAATGCTCTGCTTTTTTCGAGGATTACTTTATACGCACATTCTATACACTCTGATGTATACATTTTGATAGACGAGTTTTTTCCTAACCGATCGAAAAATAAAGCAAGATATTGATATTAATGAATTTAATGTACTTAAGTAGATACAGAGAGGGGAATAATTGGAGCGAGTGAAGGGAATAGAATAAAACACATAAGACCATGTAATTATTACAATTTAATGTATTAAAAAAGTACTTTACTCATATTTCTATACACATCTATTTCTTCTTTCTCACCGCACTGCTACTGAAATTCGGCTGTAGTTTAATGTCTTGCTGCAACCGAGCAATCTGTTTGCTTACAAGACAAAAACAGACAGTCTACTCGCGTACTCTTGACACCAGAGTACGCGAGTAGACACCAGTAGACGTCATCCATCTTTGTGTTTAAACTATAACCAAGTCTCTTCACTCCATGAGGGCAGAATATGATTACACATTCGCCGCACACTATCGCCAACAGAACCGAGCGTATCGGGCGTTTTTCTGTACCCGGCGTTTTGGGTGATTTTGAAGTGAGAAGCATGAAAAACCGTAAAGAACGGCAAGTACTTATGGTGCTACGTTCAGACTGGGAAAATACGCCAACTTATTCAAAAGTGAAGCCAGTTGTTGAGGTGACCATTGAAAAAAATGGGCAGACGATCCCTGTTAATCAAGCTTCTCTTTGGCATGACTTGAAAAATTTGAATGTAAATTTCTCTCAACGCGCGTTGGAGTCCTTTTTTACTCAGTCGAGCCACATGCATCAATGTCGCCAAATTTGATAGCTGAACACGATAAAACCTTATACTGGCCGGATTCTATCGATATGGATTCCGGTCATTTTGTTTGGTTGCAATTTACCAGCAAGAGTGGCAGACATTACCGTGCTTTGCTTGAAGATTACCACAATGAAATGGCAATACTTTATGTTAAGGATGAACTATCCGACGAACATATAGCCAGTTATGTATTATCTTTCGAGTTAACGCCACCGCTTGATTTGGGTACCCGCATTCCTCAAGTTGAGTCGGCCTACGTTGATGCTGACTATCAGTTAGGCGGTGTATCAACAGCTGTATATAAAACGATTATCGAGCACTATGGCGCTGTGATTAGTGATACACACCAAACAGAAGCAGGAATGCTACTTTGGTTATTCGGTATCCCTAAGGAAAGTAGCCTTGAGATCACCCTCCTAACCGTAGTCGATGGCAAACTGGAATTTAAAACCAACGCAACTGGTGCAAGATACGTGTACCAAGGTGATATCCAGGCAATGCAGGCTGTAGCCGATACCATTTGGGGCAATCCTGATAATGTAGAATTATCCGACCCCATAAGTTTGGGCTTTCATCCCACATGGCATGATCGAAGCGATCACGTTCTTATCGCCACAAAGATAGATACTTAGTCGGCATTTATGGTTTTTTTAGCAAAAAAAACAGCTTTCCATTCACCCACCCCAAATAAACACTCACACGACAAAATCGGCGCTACACCGCACCCGCCTGCGGTTTTCGGATCATAAAAATTTTTCAGTTTTCTTTTTCTACAAACCAACCCGCCAGCCCGCGCCGTTGCTGGGCTTGTGCGTTCCGGTGCCAACTGAAATCATTGAAAGAAATTTCAGCTTTTTTCAGTTTTGCCGTTTTTGTCGGTTTTGAAACCCGCAAAAAATTACGCTATCTCTTTGAATTTAAAGACTCGGTATTATTTTATGTGGCGTGGTGAAAAAAATCAGGTAGGAAAATGAACGTGCCACCGTTCCGGCAATCCCTTGCCGGACGTGGCTTACAGACGAGTAGTGATGTTGGCATAACTGAAAAAATGAGAACGGCCAATACGGCGTTACGCGTTTTATTTTTCCCCGACTTTACGCCGCACCACAACCAGAGAATTTTCCGGTTCGTCCACAGCTTCGGCCTTTTTGTCGTCCTCCTGCGCCTGGTTCAGCATGTCGATCATGTCTTTGCGCTTCTCCGGGGCGATCCCGTCTATCACGCCTTTAATAATATGCCCGTGGGTTTTGGCGCTGGGGCTGAGGGTATGTGAGAACGTCATATTCATCACGAACGTATGCCCGCATTCCACATCCGCACAGGCGCAGTAAATATCTGAGATATGCGGGTGCTTACGGTGAGTTTTCTTCACCGTGGCCACTGTGCCGCATTCCGGGCAGTAAACACGCATTATCCTCATGTCGCTCACTCCTTCCATTCTGTTAACCCCGCCCGCCAGAAATAAAGCCCTAACGGACGGCCATTCTTATGGTGTTTCTCTTCTCTGCGCGTGGATACAGCGGTTACAGTGGTTACACGATTGATATAAAAGGATTTTTACTGTAACCACGCCGTTTTCACTACTGGTGACAGCGGTTACAGGTCGTATTTTGTAACCACTGTCACCACAGGCTATTTATTCATGGTGACAACACCAGCCCTTGTCCTGCCTGCTTGTCACCGCTGTAACCTCTGTATCCTCAGAAAAATAAGATACGTGCGAGAGTCTTAACCCAATACGCTGCTATTAAACTGGTACACCCATTTGACGCCTATTTCTGGCAGGCGGATGTTTTTCTGTGTGCGGCTGCTGCCTTCTGCCACATCCAGATAACCCGCTCTGACGCAAAGCTGTGCCACCTTCTTGGCGTCGAACCCCTTACAGATTTCTTTCCAGCCAGATGACAGCACGTAAAACGTGGTGGCGGCATCCTCGGTGTTGCTGCCTTTGACCACCTGCCGGAACCCTACCAGATTGGCCGGACGGCTGTACTCGTTGTGCCAGTCGGCAAAGCGGCTGAACTGGTTACGGGTGATGAAGTCTTTCACCTGCTCCAGCGCGGCGGCTTCCTCCTGATTGGCGACATGGCCACGGTCTACCATCCACGCATCCAGACAGACTTTTGCCGCCCGTAGCGCTTCCCCCGCAGGCCAGCCGGTTATCCCCGCTTCGGTGGCCAGCTCGCCCGCCATCGCTACCAGTGCAAAGCGCGTGACCGCCCGCCCCACCTGGTTGCCCGCCTCCGCTGGGGTTAACTCGCGGGTGTAGGTTTTCAGCAGCGCTTTGGCTTTGGCCGTCATGCCGGATAAATCCGCCGTGAGGTGGCGCAACCACTCGCGGAACGCCGCGCCGTGGTATTCCGTCAACGCCTGTTCTAAATGCTCGGCCAGCGTCTTGCCACCGGAAAAGCCGTGCAACTCTTCAAACACGCCGTACTTACCCGAATCGCTGGGGATTTGCACCATGCGCACTTCCACACCGGCATAAGTGCGTTCTCCGGCATTGGCGGCATGTTCAACCAGTGACAATTCGCCCGTAGAGAGAAACAGCAGGCACCAACGATTGGTTTCCCTCACGCTGCCGTCAGTCCTGGCTCTAGCCTTACCCTGGCCGTTAGCCAGCATGTAGGCGATATTTCCCGCCTCCCGTCCGTCTACCTCACGGATCTCATCGAGCATCAGTGTGGCATCATTGCGACGGCTGGCCGTCCCTTCCAGCGCATTGCCAGTTGACCGCCAGGTGTGCCAAAAATCCGAACCGCCGCACACCGACGCCGCCACCTTCATGGTGGTAGTCTTGCCGTCCGTCGATTCCCCTTTCAGGTGATAGCCGCAGCCCCCGACGCCAACCAGCTTGAGCAACGGCGCGGCAAAGGCCAGACTGACGGAAAACGCCACGCGGGCATTACCGACGCAATAGCGTGACACCTGATCGCGCCAGTCGGCCAACGTGCCCGCTGTGCGAAAATCCCGCCCCTGTACGCTGGACGTTTGCAGAATGACCGATTCCGCCCCCTCGCCTATCACCTCATCCTGAAGCACGTATACCGAACCGTGCCAGCCGGTTTTACTGACGCACGTCACCTTACGGTCAGGCTTGCACAGGGAAAGGTATTCCATCAGGTGCGCCCGCGCCTGACCGTTGGTATTGATGTACGACAGGCCATTAACCAGCAGAACGCGGCGCAACTCTTCCCCGCTGCCGCCTAACAACTCCATCGGCATCGCCCATTTGCGACTGATGCCGTTGGTGTCTTCCCATTCCAGCAAACGGCCATAGTTGCTGCTGTCCATGTCGCAGGTAATAGCCGTCACCCGCACCGGGCTGCACAGCTTGATATTGCGGATTTCCGTATCGCCGTCAGACTTGTTCACCAGTTTGTCAAACCACAGGTATTCTTTGGTCAGCCGGAAACCTTGCGGCAAGCGGGTTTTGCCCTTGCCAAACAAAATCATTTCTTCGCGCAACGCTTCTTTGGTGCGCTCCTGGCCATGCTCCTGCCTGAAGTCATCCCAATCCGCTTTATGCCGCGTCGGCGGCAACGTTACCCAGCCGTCTACCGCTTTGGCGGCTTTCTCCGCCCACTGTTTCCCCGTGTTCTCCTTGCCGTCGTCAAAGTCGTTATCGCCAGCAATCACCAGTCGCACATCCGGCCAGCGCTGCCGGAACGCCTGCGCCACATTCGGCAAGTTACTGGCAGCAACAGCCGCCACCGTGACGCCCTCGGTCACTGCCGCCACCGTCAGCGCGGTAGCGTAACCCTCGGTGATAGTCACCTGCTCCGGTGCCTCACTCGGCAGCGGTTGCAGAGCAATAAAACTGCCCGCCAGGGTGGAATATGCCAGCAGCCGTTTATCCCCCAATGGGCTGATTAGCTGCGCCCCCGTTATCTGGCCGTCAACGTCAGTCAGCGGCAGCAACAGCGAACTGGCAGGAAACACCACGCCACCGCTCTGTTTCTCCTGACGAGTCAGGGGCAAGCCCTGCCCCGTTAAGCCTTTATTGGTCAGATAGGCGCTTTCGCCGGTTTCACAAGTCGCCCGTAGTGTGCGATAGCTGGTACTGAACTGGCGGCGCTTTTCGGCGTCGTCGGCTTCTTTCCTGGCGGGCGGTGTTGTTGGGTGTTGCACTTGTGGTAAGCCCAGAACGGACGCCACCGCATCGGCAGCGGTTTTGTTGTCGTCGCCGCTAACCAGTTGCACCAGATCCAGCCCGTCACCGTTGCCACACTGCGAACAAAACCACGTCCCGCGCCCGTCCTTATCATCAAAGCGGAAACGGTCTGTACCGCCGCATTTCGGGCAGGCACCGTGCCTGCCATTGGCCGGAACCGTAATCCCCAGCGCCGGTAATATCTGCACCCAGCGGTTGTTTGCCGCCTTCACGGTCTCGGAGAGTTTGGGTTTAGTCATTGCGCCGTGCCTCCCGTCGTCAGCGTTTCTACCACGGCACCGGGCGGCAGTTCGCCATCCGTCGCACCACTGGCTATCTCTGCATACATGGCCAACAGGCAGCGGTAGCCATACGCTGACAGGCGTACCGCCTCACGCATAAAGCCCGGTTCGAGCATTTCATACAGCGCCTGCGCCGCCATCGCTTGCCCCATTGCACAGCCGAACTGGTCGATATAGGGCGCTTCAATGTGGGAAATGATGTTAATCGCCACCTTGTCGGCGGTCAGCGGAATACGGCTACCGTTCAGTACATACACCGCCTGGCCGTGCTGGGTTGTCATTGCTTCCAGAAAAGCGTTGGCGATGTAATGGCGCAAAAGCGCCATTTTGAAAGCCGGTGAGGTCGGCAGGTTAATTGCGCTCATGGTTCACCCCTCCGGCAAAGAATTCACTGGTTTCTACCGCGCCGTTAAGCTGGTCACGAACACATTCAAAAATAGCGGCCAGGCCGTCTGAATTAAGCGGCTTACCAGGGTGAACGGCATGGTGGCGTAACAACTCGGCCATGCACTCGGTGGCCTGTAAAGCGCGATTTATACGCTCTTCGCCATTCTGCGTGTAGCCGCAAGGAAACTGAGCATTAGTCATGATCACTCTCCGCTACCGGCTGGTGAAAGGTGCGGTGCAAGCAGTCCAGCCGCTCCGACAAAACAAAGATCAGCACCTCTTTCGCCTAGGGCTGATCCAGTTCAACCAGCGCATACGCCAGCGCCCGGCATTGGTCGATGATTTCTTCGAGATCCAATGGCGTGTTATCAAACATGACGCGCCCCCTCAACTGGAAGACGGCCAGCAAAAGCGAGCACATAGTCACGCGCCAGCAGACGGCGGGCGCTGCGTTCATTGGGGGCAATAACGGTTTCACGGTGCGGAACGGCGTGAACATCAGCACGGCGCACGGCAAGAAATAAAAAGACAAATTCGGGGCGAGTTTGAATAGGGGTAGCAGCCATAGCGGCAGACTCCTGTAACTGGGTGAATGTCCCACCACCGGAGTTCCTACACTCAGGGTGGTGAGCTGGACGGGGGTAGGAATACCGGCGTTACAGGAAACCGGCCAGCCCGAAAGCTGCCCCGCCCAGCCCACCATTGATTCTGAATGGCTAAAAGCCACTTTTACTAGGTGTGCAAAAGCTTCGACAATAAAAAAGACGCATGGCGCGTCTGATGTCGCCTGTAAACATATCGGGTTCCTACGCCCGGTTGCCGATTTTGCGGCAACGCGAAAACTATACCCCGCGTATTCTGGCGACAGCAAGCAATTTTTATCCGAATCCCCGTGATTGACCGGGTGTGTTATCGCGTACATAGTGTTTCCTGCTCAGTGACGAGCCATGACGTTAGATGACAAGGGAGTGTTACCCGGTGCCTGCCGCACCGGGTATTTTTTTGCCTGCGTTCAGCCGCCTGATATCGCGGAATACCAGCCGGACGGCGACAGCGAGAACTGACAGGGGATCGGCTGGCTGAGTCGGCCACGTTTCCCCCGGCGTGAGAAATAGCCGCGATTTACGCTAAAGCGCAGGCGATCCGTTCCCACGCTGGCCGGACTGTCCGTGACTGCCAGCCCGCTAAGGTAAAAACGCCCTGCTTCGGGGAAATCCTCTTCAATCTCAATCGAACAAAACAGCTTTTGCCCTTTCTCGTTGTAGCTGACCAGTTGCGCAGTAGGACGGATACGCACGAATAATCGGGATTCGCCGTCGATAATGTCGTGTTTCGCGGCCAGCACTTCCCCCAGGTTATCGCCGGTGCGCTTGTGTTCTCCCCAAATCAGCGCGGTATAGCGCGACGGGTTGTAGGTCACGCCCATGTCTTTTAGCCAGGCAGGATCGATATAGCGTCCGTCAATGGTGATGCCTTCGGTGGCCACACAAAACCAGCCGGTCGTTAACTGTGAATCGTTCATGTGCGCCCTCACGGTAACAGCGTAATCGCCTGCTCATCAGCAGCGGCATACAGATAACCATCTCCCAGCGCATAGCCCTCATTACGCCAGTAGTTGTGCTCATACACGGAACGGTCATCCACAAATTCCGCCCGGAAATAGCGGCTGTGTTTTTGCGTGTAGACGTGCAAGTTTTCCAACGTGGTGATCGCCAGCCGTTTACCCGGCATAAACGGCGGCACAAACGCAAAGCGCCCCGCAATGGAACTGGTGATCATCTGCGCAGCGGCGAGATCCGCTGGCCTGTCTGCCATATTGAACAGTCGTAATCGCTCTGCCGCCGCTAACTCAGCACCCACCAATACCACCAGGTGCGGATCTTCGCGCAATCCCTCAGGTATTTTTTGGGTGATCAGGTGATTAGCCAGTGCGTCCAGATGTGGGAAGTCACCGCCGTTCCCTAACGTGATTTCGTTAGTCAGTACCTGAGAGCCACCATTAAACTTCTTGGCAATGGCATGCCAGCCCAGATTGATATCTTCCCCTTTGGGGTATCTGGCGGGATTGGTTTCGGGGCTAAGAAACGCGCCATTTAGCCCGATACGCAAAATATCTAACGCCATTGCGCGTTCAAAGAACGCCGCCACCGTCCGTGTAAAGTGATCAATGCCGCCCACGTTGGCAATCAGTGACATTTGCGCATACGACAGCGACGCGCAGGAGTCCGTTTCAACCAGCACATACGGCGTACCATTGACAGCCAGCGGCTTGTTAAAACGCCCTTCCATCGCACGCACGGTATGCAGGCTACTATCCCCAAGCGTGATCGCCTGGCCAGTTTCCTCCGCCATGTCCATCAGGGTGATGCCCTGCATCATCCAACCAGATTCCAGTAAGGCAATGCGTAATTTATTTTCTGCCTCATCGGATACAGAAAAACTCTTTGGTAGTGCCTCTAATTAGTTGAATTGATATATAATGACCGCTTTGAGGTTTGCTCATGGCCAGCGTTAATGTTCATTGTCCTCGCTGTCAGTCTGTTCAGGTTTACCGTCATGGACAGAACCCTAAAGGTCGTGACCGGTTTCGCTGTCGTGACTGCCACCGCGTGTTTCTGCTCACCTATACCTATGAAGCGCGTAAGCCCGGTGTCAAAGAACAAATTACCGAAATGGCATTCAACGGCGCCGGCGTTCGTGATACAGCCAGAACACTGAAAATCGGTATTAACACCGTCATTCGCACGTTAAAAAACTCGCGCCGAAGCGAATAACTTCCTCTCCGGTCGCTCATGCCGATGTAGCACTTATCTGTGAGCTTGATGACCAATGGAGCTTTGTCGGCAATAAAGCCCGGCAGCATTGGCTCTGGTATGCATACAACACCAAAACAGGTGGCGTTCTGGCTTACACGTTTGGACCGCGCACGGATAACACCTGCCGTGAACTTCTGGCTCTGCTGACGCCGTTTAACATCGGTATGATAACCAGCGATGACTGGGGCAGTTATGCCAGAGAACTCCCGAAAGATAAGCATCTGACAGGAAAAATCTTCACTCAGCGTATTGAGCGTAACAACCTGACACTGAGGACACGTATTAAACGTCTGGCCCGTAAAACAATCTGCTTCTCGCGTTCGATAGAATTGCATGAAAAAGTCATCGGGGCATTCATTGAAAAACACATGTTCTACTAATTGGACGCATTACCAACTCTTTTTGTTATTACTTAAATAATTCGCGCCGCGGGTAAAATTGCGATGAAATTCCCCCGCCAATGCCGGGGCATTAACGTGATGCATAAAATATCCTTTTATAGAAATGAGGTAATACAGTGAATTACAGTGCGTCTCGCATCATGCGATTTTTATATTGCTCGATCTCTACCGTCTCGATCATTAACTCCACATAATCATTCACTGGCATGAGTTGGCGAAATAACTCGCCTTCATGACCGTAATATAAACGGCATAACTCAGCCTTCGCGATCCCATTACGGTTTAATTCAAATTTATCTATGGGATGACGACAGTGTTTTAATATCTCTTCTATCGCGCTCTGTAATTCGTCCATCTTTGACCAGGCATAAATATGAGACTGACAGCTTAGGCCATTAGAATAGGAATCCATCCTGTAGGCATACGCAGGCAACGAGGCGACCGGCAATTTCTCCATCACCTTGTTCATAAAGCCTTTGATATTCTTTTTCAGCATCGCTTCTACAACAGGGCGTAATAAACCTAATAACCCCTGCCGCGCCTGATAGATTAATTTGGCTTTTTCGTGATTGTCCTCCGCCCGTTGTCGCTGCACTTGCAATTGTCTCAATGCCTCTTTCATCGAGACAAGGCCATGATGGGTATCAAGCATATTCTGATTCTCTGCCTCACCACCGTAGCGGATAACGCCCTGGTGCGCGTCATTGACGGCCTCCAGTGCCGCCGCACAAATCGCCGTGCCACGCTCAATCAGGAAGTTGATTTCGTCCGGGTCACACATGTAGCTAGGCATGTTATAGCCGGTTAGCGTTTCCAGTTCGTTTAACAAACGTTCCATTTTAAACAGACGATAAATCTCAATGACGCGGATCGCATAACCACCATCCCCGTATTTTGGTTCAAACGGAACCGGCTGATAAGCCGAAATGATGTTCAGGGCTTTATCATATTTACAGCGTTCTATTTTTTTCACTTATTAATCCTTAAAGTAAAAACCGATGTGTTTTTTCAGGCTATTAATTGGATGCCGCGATATGGCTATCCCGCCATGAGTAATAATCTGAAGCTTTCCAACGCGACATACGGCCTATTTTTATTGGCTTAGGGAATTTCCCCTGAGCAATCAATTTGTAGATCCATTTATCACTCAACAAACAATCAGTGGTGATAAATTTCATATCAACCATTGAGTCGGGGTTAGGTCTGAACTGGTTCAGGTTGTAATGAACTTTACTTGACATATCACTCCATCGCTTTGTCTACCGGAATCAACTGGAGTGAATTAAAACATCGGAAGTTACAGACAAAAAGGTGGAGTAATAGAATTCGTGACAGATCTCTATTACTCCACCTATTTGTTTATTTTTTGTTAAATTGGGGATTTAACAGCTTTTCTAAGAAGCTTTATAATTTCATCTTTTGTTAATGGTGGTTTTTCATCTGGCCAGTATTCTGTTCTCTTCTCCCATAGAAGCTCACCCCATCGAGTTGGGTTCTTACTACATTCATTGGGATAACGTTTATTGATAGAGATTGCCGCCATTAAAACCTTTTCTCGATTTAATGCATGGCGTTCGAACTGAGCACTTCTTTGAGACTCATAAGAATACAACCTCTTATTACTTACATAGCCTTTATCAAGGAGATAATCATAAGCTTTATTATAGTCGGAATAGGTTATATAAACATCATGAACAGCATGTTTTTCATAATCACCCTCCGGTGATATACGTAAGAAATCCGAGTTATTTAAGTCACCAAACGGCAATAAACACCCCACATCGAAAGTGCTTAATCTCCCAAGGATAAGTGTGTTTTTAACATAGTGCTTATTAAGTCGCCACACCCCATGTAAATAAGCATTGAAATAGGATTCTTTACCATTATTTTTCTGTATATTAACATTGGAATCGACTTTGCAACCCCCCCCATAAATCATCAAAATTTGATTCTTCGAATAGAGAAAATTTCGTTATCCCTTTGTAATTTTGATTCTTTATATATGGATTTTCAATCCAATTACTTAGCTCATGAACAGAGCTAGAAAATATCAATTTAACCGCAGGTGTTATTATATCATCCATGTTTATCAAAATAGATATTTTTTCATCTATAGCAAGGCTCAAAATATCATTAGCCTTAATCTCACCATCTTCAAGAAGTTCAGATAATGATAATAACTTACTCATTGTCCCTCCGAAGATAATGAAGTTAGATAATCCGCATACCACTGCATCATTTCTCGACGACCATCAAGATATTGCGCATGATTATAGGTTCCACGAATACTATTTTTATCAACGTGGGCAAGCTGTATTTCAATCCAAGCTGTATCGTATCCTTGTTCATACAAAATTGTGCTCATCGTGTGGCGGAAACCATGCCCCGTAACACGCCCTCCATAGCCAATACGTCGCATCAGCACATTCATGGCCATTTCACTCATTGGCTTGGTATGTTGAACCCTGCCAGGGAAAACAAGCGGATAATGGCCGGTAATCGGCTTTAATTCTTCAAGAATGGAAATAACCTGCGTTGATAACGGCACACAATGGGGACGCCGCTTTTTCATTCTTTCTGCCGGTATTTCCCAAAGACGTTTATCAAAATCAAATTCTTTCCACTCGGCCTGGCGGAGTTCCCCCGGCCTAACGGCGGTCAGAATCAACAGCTTTGTAGCCAGTTTTACAATTAAACTGCCGCTGTAGGTATTCAGTGTTTGAAAGAACTCAGGTAGCTCTGGTGCCGTTAAAAAAGCATAGTGTTCTTTTTTATGAGCAACGAATGCACTCACCAGATCCGGCGCAGGGTTATATTCTGCTCTACCCGTTATGACGGCGTATTTCCACACTTCTCCACATCGCTGGCGTACTTTACGCATTTTCTCGGTAGCACCGCGATCGTTTAATTTGGACAAGACAGCCAGGAGTTCCATAGGCTTAATTTCCGCAATGGGGCGATGCCCGATAAACGGGAAAACATCTTTCTCAAAGGTACTCATCATTTCTTCGCTGTATGATGCTGACCAGCGATCCAAGCGTTTCTCGTACCATTCACGTGCTATCGATTCAAACGTGCTTTCATTTCGTCCTTGTTTCGCCAGCTTCTGCTCTTTACGTAAATCACTGGGGTTTATCCCTGCGGCAACCAGTTTTTTGGCTTCGTCGCGTTTCTGTCTGGCTTCAGCTAAAGAAATGGTGGGGTAAGTCCCAAGTGACAACAATTTTGCTTTGCCATCGAAACGGTAACGATAACGCCATCCTTTCGATCCGTTAGGTTCAATCAGTAGTGAAAGGCCATGACCATCGTTTTTGGTGTAGGACTTATCTTCTGGCTTGGCACGGCGGATCTCAAGGTCTGTCAGCGGCATGTGTATAGTTTCCGGTATGTATAGCTACCCAATGTGTATAGAAATGGGTATGTATAACCCTCTCTACTCACATTACTATACACATTCAACACATGATTTGGGTAGATGCGGGTTGACACTGGGAGACCAAGAAAGGTATGAATTATTTGATTTTATTGAGTTCAGGAGACATGCAGAGAAGTGTTTTTGGAGCGAGTGAAGGGAATCGAACCCTCGTATGCAGCTTGGGAAGCTGCCGTTCTACCATTGAACTACACTCGCACAGAGAGCGATTGGCATTATAGCGCTATGCCGTTGCCGAGCAAGTAAAAAACCCGGCAAAGTGCTGCGGTTTTGAGCGATCATGCGGCCGTGGAGAGCGGCAGAAACAGCGTCTCATAGCCGCTGGAAATAACGTGCCAGGCAAAGTAGGCAAATAGTATGGCGGAGATCAGGCTGCAATAGAATGAGATACGCTCTTTCAGCAGCCGCTGACCGTACTTCACCAGCGCGGCAAGGAAGCATGTCCACAGCACGCCACCCACGAAAAAGCCCAGCAGAAACAGGCTAATCATGAAGGCTGAGCCATCGGTAGACTGCGCGATAATGGTGCCACCAATCGCTGCAAACCACAGTAACGCCGTTGGTGAGGCCAGTGCCATACCTACGCCGCTGAAAAACTCGGTATAACGCGCTGGCGGAGTGGAAAAACTCGCAGCGCTCGCTGACTCAGAGATATCGGCAAAGCGTTTAACCTGATAGTCACGCCATGCCGCGCGCGCCATACTGAACGTCATCCAGATCAGAATCAGCCCGCCTCCAATCCATAGCGCCCAACGCACAGGTGTCAGATTAAAGACGACCGCCAGACCCAGCACCGACAGCGTGGCATAAAACAGATCGCCGAAACAGGAACCCAGCCCGATATAAAACGCCGAGCGCGCCCCGTGCCGCAGCCCGCGGTTAATAATCGCGGTATTGACCATCCCCAGATCGAGACACAATGACAGAGATAACAACATCCCCGTGAACGCAACTAACAGCATGGTATTCCCTTCGAGCATTAAGTAATGAGGCGAGTCTAGAGCCCAAAGGACACGCTGTATTGTCAAAAATTGATACGGCGGAACTGTCCCGGCGTCATGGCGTTATAGCGGTTGAAGGCTTTCGTGAAATGCGCCTGATCGGCAAACCCGACATCCCCCGCGACCTGGCTGATCGCGGCTCCCTGCCGCAGCAGCTCCCGCGCTTTACACATGCGTCGCTGCATCAGCCACGCCAGCGGTGGCAGCCCAACCGCCTGATTAAACGAGCGTACCAGATGGGCGACTGACAGATTTTCCTGCTGCGCGAGCTGATCGAGCGTGGGGACATCGCTGAGATCGTTCAACAACCCGTCTTTGATCCGCGTGATCCGCTCTGCTTCTTTGACCTGACCTTGAGACGGCATAGGATGCTGGTTTTCCATCAACGCAGCCAGCAGCAGGATAATGCGCTCCTGACGCGTGCTGTCGTCCAAATCAGAGATGACCAGCTGTTTTAACTCGGACGCCAACTGCGGCGACGGATTCCAGCCCCGTGAAAACCGAAAAGCTTGGTGGAAATAATGCTCGAACGCCTGCGGATGAACGTACAGCGATGCACACTGCCAACGGTCAAACGCATTATCACTGCCTTGTAGCTGATCGGGATTGTAGGTCGTCACCATATCGTTAGTGACAACAAAGGTTTCTCCATCCAGCCAGACCGTCTCCAACCCGCTGAGATTGGCGCTGATGACGAACTCGTCGTGCGTATGCCGTGGAAAACTGCGCCCGTTGGTTAACAGCGCCAGTTCGAACCAGGCATCGCGGTACGTCATCATGATAGTGTTCCGGCAGTGAATGAATGCCTGAAAATAACATCTTCCCCCATCGGGCGACAATGGCAGAATGACGGCAAGAATGTGGAGAAAAACGAGGTGAGATCGAGATACACGGGGCTACCACGGGGCGAGGTATCCCTACGGGAACCTCATCCCCACGTTTCCCCTAAAATTTTACATTGTCGATAGTAAAAAACCGGTGCAGTTGCACCGGTTTAATGAGGTTTGACGACAATCTCAGGCTTATTTTTACGCCCAGCGTCTTACTTCTGCGGACGCATCGCCGGGAACAGGATCACGTCGCGGATGGTGTGGCTGTTCGTGAACAACATCACCATACGGTCGATACCGATACCCAGACCCGCAGTTGGCGGCAGGCCGTGCTCCAGTGCAGTCACGTAGTCTTCGTCGTAGAACATCGCTTCGTCATCGCCCGCGTCTTTAGCATTCACCTGCTGAGCAAAACGCTCTGCCTGATCCTCAGCATCGTTCAGCTCGGAGAAGCCGTTACCGATTTCACGGCCGCCGATGAAGAACTCAAAGCGATCGGTGATTTCCGGGTTCTGATCGTTACGACGCGCCAGCGGTGACACTTCAGCCGGGTATTCAGTGATGAAGGTCGGTTGAATCAGGCTGCTTTCTGCGGTCTCTTCGAAGATCTCGGTCACGATACGGCCCAGCCCCCAGCTTTTTTCGATCTTGATCCCCAGAGACTGGGCGATCGCGGTCGCTTTCTCCAGATCGTCCAGATCGGCAACGTTGGTTTCAGGACGGTATTTGCAGATCGCTTCGCGCATCGTCAGCTTCTCGAACGGCTTGCCGAAGTCGAATGTCTGGTCGCCGTATTCCACCGTTGTCGAGCCCAGTACGTCCTGCGTCAGCGTACGGAACAGGTTCTCCGTCAACACAATCAGGTCTTTATAATCGGCATACGCCATATAAAGTTCCATCATGGTGAATTCAGGATTGTGACGTGGGGAAACACCTTCGTTACGGAAGTTACGGTTGATTTCGAACACGCGCTCGAAGCCACCAACGACCAGACGCTTCAGGTACAGTTCCGGCGCGATACGCAGGTACATGTCGATGTCCAGCGCGTTGTGGTGCGTGATGAACGGACGCGCAGACGCACCGCCAGGGATCACCTGCATCATTGGCGTTTCGACTTCCATGAAGCCGTGATCGACCATGAAGCTACGGATCGCCGCCATCACTTTGGAACGAATACGGAAGGTATTGCGAGATTCATCGTTAGCGATCAGATCCAGATAGCGCTGACGGTAACGGGTTTCCTGATCGGCCAGACCGTGGAATTTATCCGGCAGCGGGCGCAGCGCTTTGGTCAGCAGACGCAGTTCGGTACAGTGGATGGACAGTTCGCCCGTTTTGGTTTTGAACAGCTTACCGCGCGCGCCCAGAATATCGCCCAAATCCCATTTTTTGAACTGCTCGTTATAGATGCCTTCCGCCAGATCGTCGCGGGAAACATACAGCTGAATACGGCCACCGACGTCCTGCAAGGTCACGAAAGAGGCTTTACCCATGATGCGACGGGTCATCATACGGCCCGCCACGGTCACTTCAACGCCCAGTTCTTCCAGCTCTTCGTTCTCTTTACCATCGAACTCAGCGTGCAGACGATCGGACGTGTTGTCACGGCGGAAATCATTCGGGAATGCGATCCCGGTTTCACGCAGCGCTACCAGCTTTTCACGACGCGTTTTTAATTCGTTATTCAGATCCTGCGCCTGATCGGCACCCTGTGATTGTGATTCAGCCATGTGAATTCTTATAACCCCGCTTTTAAACTTGCTTCAATAAATTTGTCCAGATCGCCATCCAGTACGGCCTGAGTGTTACGTGTTTCCACTCCGGTACGTAAATCTTTGATGCGCGAATCATCCAGAACATAAGAACGAATCTGGCTACCCCAGCCGATATCAGATTTGTTGTCTTCCATCGCCTGTTTTTCAGCATTTTTCTTTTGCATCTCAAACTCATACAGCTTGGCTTTCAGCTGTTTCATCGCCTGATCTTTGTTTTTATGCTGGGAACGATCGTTCTGACATTGCGTGACAATACCGGTAGGCATGTGGGTAATACGCACCGCAGATTCTGTCCGGTTAACGTGCTGACCACCCGCACCGGAGGCACGGTAAACGTCAATACGCAGGTCGGCCGGATTGATTTCGATATCGATATCGTCCTCAACTTCCGGGTAGACGAACGCGGAACTGAATGAGGTGTGGCGGCGGCCGCCGGAATCGAACGGGCTCTTACGTACCAGACGGTGTACACCGGTTTCGGTACGCAGCCAGCCAAACGCATAGTCACCGATGATCTTGATGGTGGCGGATTTCGTACCGGCCACGTCACCGTCTGACTCTTCAATAATTTCGGTTTTAAACCCTTTGGCTTCCGCCCAACGCAGGTACATACGCACCAGCATGCTGGCCCAGTCCTGCGCTTCTGTACCGCCAGAACCTGCCTGAATATCCAGGTAACAATCCGCACTGTCGTACTGGCCGGAGAACATGCGACGGAATTCAAGCTGGCCTAATTTATTTTCCAGCGCGTCCAGTTCTACCGACGTTTCATTAAACGTATCTTCGTCTTCTTCTTCCACCGCGAGCTCAAGCAGACCAGCCACATCTTCCAGACCCTGAGTCAGTTGATCGATGGTGTCTACGATGGCTTCCAGCGAGGAGCGTTCTTTTCCTAATGCCTGAGCGCGTTCAGGCTCATTCCAGACATCAGGCTGTTCCAGTTCGGCGTTTACTTCTTCGAGGCGTTCTTTCTTGGCATCATAGTCAAAGATACCCCCTAAGAACGGCACTACGTTCAGACAGGTCCTGAATGCGGTTTTTTACCGGATTAATTTCAAACATGATTTTTTATATTCTTACGTTAAGTCGTTGACAACGGAATGGTGTAACCCGCCATTCTAGCGGATAAAAGGCTCAGTTTATAGACTTTCTGCCCGCCGTATTCCGTTCACGCACGCGGCCACAGATGTTGAATCAACAGTTGCACCGAACGTTTACCGCGAAATTCGTTAATATCCAATCGATACACCATTTCCACTTCTTTGATACTCGGATCCGGCCAGAGGGTAGTATCGACATTAAACGCGATGCCATCTAACAGCGGCACCTGACCTGTTGCACCGATCGGTTCAAACATCGCTTTCAAATGCCGCTCTTTGAGTAGGCGGGGTTGCAGAATACGGAAGCAGCCATCGAACGTCGGTTCGGGGAATGACTGACCCCACGGCCCCGCGTAACGCAACATTTCTGCCGTTGAGAGCAAATCCAGTTCCGGCAGCACCAGCTCACCATCAGACCAGACGACACCTTCAAGCTGAGACGGATCGAGCCATTCGCCAACCAGTTCGCCGAAGCGCTGACGGAAATCCTCAAACCGATCTTCATGCAACGATAATCCTGCCGCCATCGCATGCCCGCCGAATTTCTGTATCATTCCGGGATACAGCGTATCCAGCCGTTCCAGTGCATCGCGCAGATGCAAGCCAGCAATGGAACGCCCTGACCCTTTCAGCATGCCGTCGCCCGCGGGAGCAAAGGCAATCACTGGGCGATGAAAACGTTCTTTAATGCGCGAAGCCAGAATACCGACGACGCCCTGATGCCATTCCGGGTGGTACATCGCCAATCCGTAAGGCAGCTCAGTGCGGGTGCGCTCCAGCGATTCACACAGACGCAACGCTTCTGCCTGCATCCCCTGCTCGATCTCCCGCCTGTCCTGATTCAGCGCATCTAAATCATTGGCCAGCATGCGCGCCTGAGTAATATCGTCACTCAATAACAGCTCAACACCAACCGTCATATCATCCAACCGACCCGCGGCGTTCAGCCGTGGCCCAAGCGCAAAGCCTAAATCGCTGGCGACCAGTTGGCTGGCATCGCGATTCGCCACTTCCAGCAGCGCCCGAATCCCCGGACGGCATTCGCCCGCACGAATGCGGTTCAGCCCCTGCGCAACCAGAATTCGGTTATTCGCATCCAGCGGCACCACGTCAGCGACCGTACCCAGCGCGACCAGATCCAGTAATTCGGTGAGGTTCGGCTTCGCCAGCCCCTGTTGCGTAAACCAGGGCTGCGTAAACCAGTTGCTATCACGCAGGCGCACAAACAGCGCCATCATTAGGTAAAACGCGACGCCCACGCCCGCCAGCGCCTTGGAGGGAAACTGACAGTCAGGCAGATTAGGGTTAATCATGGCGTCAGCGGCAGGCAGAATGTCACCCGGCAGATGGTGATCGGTCACCAGCACGGCAATACCACGCCGATGGGCATCTTCGACACCCGCGTGAGAAGAAATCCCGTTATCCACGGTCACAATCACTTCTGCACCCAGCGTGGCGGCCTGCGCCACCACTTCCGGGCTTAGCCCGTAGCCGTCTTCAAAACGGTTCGGCACCAGATATTTCACATTCACGGCACCCATGCTGCGCAGTGCCAGCACGGTGAGCGCGGTACTGGTGGCACCATCGGCATCAAAATCGCCAACGATGACCATGCAACGCTTCTCGGCCAGCGTCTGTTGCAGCAAATCGACCGCTTTATCAATCCCGCTTAACAACCGGTAATTGAGCAAACCGCTCAGGCTACGTTCCAGCTCCTGCGCACCTTTCACACCGCGCTGTGCATAGAGGCGGCGCAGCAAAGGTGGAACGGTATCGGGTAAATCAATGTCCTCCGCCAGCGGACGCCGACGGAGTTGGGTAATCATATCCACGTAGCATTAACCGCCGGTTTTCTTGGAGGCTTTATGTGCTTCCAGCATCGCCAGCATTTCTTTCGGCCCTTGGTATCCCGGCACAACCAAACCGTCTTGCAGCACGATGGCAGGAGTCCCCTGCACGCCAAACTGTATGCCCAGTTGATAATGCGCGGCGATATCGGTTTTACACGTTGCTGGCGAGATCGCGTCGCCCTTCATCGCGCTATCAAACGCTTTGTTGCGATCGGCCACGCACCAGATGGACTGCATATCTTTCGCGGCTGGCGATTTCATACCCTGACGCGGGAAAGCCAGATAGCGCACGGTAATGCCCAGCGCGTTGTAATCTTTCATCTGCTCATGCAATTTGTGGCAATAACCGCAGGTGATGTCAGTGAAAACGGTAATAACGTGTTTTTCCTGTGCGGCTTTATACACAATCATCTGTTCCTGTAGCGCATCCATCTTGCCGATCAGGATCTTATTGGTGGTGTTGACCGGCATGGTGCCGCTCACGTCATAAAGCGGGCCTTGCAGCAAATGTTTGCCGTCTTCGCTGATATACAGCACGCCGCTGTCGGTAATCACGGTTTTCATACCCGCCATCGGCGAAGGCAGGATTTCCGCCCCCTGCATATCCAGACGCGTCAACGTCTGTTTGATCGCAGCATCATCGGCGTGGGCAAAATTGGTTGCCGTCGCGACCAGTAAAGAAAGCAGTAATAACCCTTTTTTCATTTCATCAATCCTGTGTTTTCGCAACATTGTCCGCAGCAAATCGCTTGTAACAACGATGCGCCGTGATAGTAAGCGGGAAATCCCGCCAGCCAGATAACATCCTGTTACTCTGTATAATGATTCGATTGGTTACGCTATCCCTTAGGCGCGCGGATGGTGCTGCTGGTGAAGCTGCTTCAGCCGCTCCGTCGCCACATGGGTGTAAATCTGCGTCGTGGAAAGATCGCTGTGCCCCAAGAGCATCTGTACGACCCGTAAATCCGCGCCGTGGTTCAATAAATGGGTCGCAAACGCGTGGCGCAAGACGTGCGGCGAGAGCTTTTCGCTGTCGATGGACGCCAGTACCGCATAATGCTTGATGCGATGCCAGAACGTCTGGCGCGTCATTTGCCGTGCGCGACTGCTGGGAAACAGCACATCCAGCGTTTGCCCATTCAGCAGCCACGGGCGACCATGTTCCAGATAATACTCGATCCAGTACACCGCTTCTTCACCGAGCGGCACCAGCCGTTCTTTATTCCCTTTCCCCAGCACGCGCACCACGCCCTGCCGCAGGCTGACATCGCTTATCGTCAAACCGACCAGTTCGGAAACACGCAGCCCCGTCGCATACAATACCTCAAGCATGGCCTTATCGCGTAATTCCAGCGGTTGTTCAATGCTTGGCGCGTTGAGCAACGCATCCACCTGCGCCTCGCTCAAATCCTTGGGTAAACGCTGCGGCAGTTTCGGGGACGATAACACCGCGCTAGGGTCATCGCTGCGCCGCTTTTCCCGATAAAGGTACTGGAAGAAGCGACGCATTGCGCTCAACAAACGGGCCGAGCTGGTCGCTTTGTAACCGCCATCAACCCTATCGGCGAGAAACGCCTGAAGATCGAGCGCCTGCGCCTGCAATAAAGCGTTATCATGGTGTGCAAGCCATTCCGCGAGCGTTCGCAAATCCAACCGATAAGACGCTAGCGTATTCTCGGCCAGATTTCTTTCCAGCCACAGCGCATCGAGAAACTGCTCGATAAGTGCCTGATCGTGTTCTTGCATCGCCGTGTCCCTCTTTACTGATTGGCACCCCTTTATTGATTGGCAATAGTATGCCGATGAAGCGACGACTTTACATCCTCATCAAGACCGTATTCTCACGCAAACAGAATTGTGTGCGATCTCACATATTCCGTGAACCTCAACATCGCCATAACATTCTCCGGCAAAAATAAGGCTGTGGCACATTATATTTTATGTATCGATAATATATCGGAACAGGCTCCTTGAAGCAGCGTGCCGACTGGCATTGACCTTACTCAATCAACGTTGAAAAGCCGATTTTTCTGTGCGTAGAATGGCTGTTCGTGTTGTTAAAATAAAGAAACATTATGCAAGCCACCGTCACTCCCACTCTCGATGCCGAAGCGGAAGCACCACCCGTAAACTCACGCAACAAAGTGATTGTTGCGTCACTCATTGGCACCGCTATCGAATTTTTCGATTTTTATATCTATGCCACTGCTGCAGTGTTGGTTTTCCCGCACATTTTCTTCCCACAGGGCGACCCGACGGCCGCGACGCTACAGTCGCTAGCGACCTTTGCGATTGCCTTTGTCGCCCGCCCTATCGGTTCGGCAGTATTCGGTCACTTCGGCGACCGCGTCGGACGTAAAGTTACGCTAGTCGCTTCGCTGCTGACCATGGGGATTTCAACCGTTCTGATCGGGCTGTTACCGACCTACGAAACCATTGGGATTTTTGCACCGATTCTGCTGGCACTGGCGCGCTTCGGTCAGGGGCTGGGTCTGGGCGGTGAGTGGGGCGGCGCGGCGCTGCTGGCGACCGAAAATGCCCCGTCCCATAAACGTGCGCTGTATGGGTCGTTCCCTCAGCTTGGCGCACCGATTGGCTTCTTCTTCGCGAACGGCACCTTCCTGCTGTTGTCCTGGCTGCTGACGGAAGAGCAGTTCATGACCTCGGGCTGGCGCGTGCCGTTCGTCGCGTCCGCCGCGCTGGTGCTGGTTGGCCTGTATGTCCGTATCTCTCTGCATGAAGCTCCGGTCTTTACCAAAGCGGTCAAAGCCGGCAAACAAGTGCGTATGCCGCTGGGAACGCTGCTTAGCAAGCATATGAAAGTCACTATCCTCGGCACCTTCATCATGCTGGCGACCTACACGCTGTTCTACATCATGACCGTTTATTCCATGACGTACGGAACAACGCCAGAACCTAAGGGGCTTGGCTTCTCGCGTAACAGCTTCCTGTTGATGCTGATGATCGCGGTGATTGGCTTTGGTCTGATGGTGCCGGTCGCAGGCTATCTGGCGGATGCTTTTGGCCGCCGCAAGACCATGATTACGATTACCTGCCTCATGATCGTCTTCGCGATGCTGTTCCCTTATATGCTTGGTTCAGGCAATCAGGCACTGGTGATGGGCTTCCTGGTGCTGGGTCTGAGCATCATGGGGCTGACGTTCGGCCCAATGGGCGCCTTGCTGCCGGAGCTGTTCCCGACGGAAGTACGCTACACCGGCGCGTCATTCTCCTATAACGTTTCGTCAATTCTGGGTGCATCGGTCGCACCGTATATCGCAGCGTGGCTGACGGCTAACTACGGCCTGTTCTACGTGGGCGTTTATCTGGCAGCCATGGCGTCACTGACGCTGATTGCGCTGCTGGCGACAAGAGAAACACGTCACCAGTCTCTGGGATAAATGTCCCTTCAGTGAGGGCCACGGCCCTCACCGCACCTTTCTTTACTGCTGTTCTCCTTTTAGAATACCGACATCCTGCGGCATCATTCGCCCGCCACGTTATCTCTGCGGTCTGAGGCGAACTTGCCCTTACTGATAAAAATTATTTATAAGCACTCACTATGAAAATCGGTCTGTTTTACGGCTCAAGCACCTGCTACACCGAAATGGCGGCGGAAAAAATTCGCGACATTTTGGGCGAAGAACTGGTGGATCTGCACAACATTAAAGATGTCGACCCTCAACGTATGGAAGATTACAGTACGCTGATTCTCGGCATCCCCACCTGGGATTTCGGAGAGATTCAGGAAGACTGGGAGAATATCTGGGGTCAATTAGCGGCGCTAAACCTCAAAGGAAAAGTCGTGGCGCTCTACGGTATGGGCGACCAGCTTGGCTATAGCGAATGGTTCCCTTGGATGCGCTGGGCATGCTGCATGACCAACTGCTGCCGCTGGGTGTCACATTTATTGGGTACTGGCCGACAGAAGGCTATGATTTCATCAGTCCAAAACCGCTGGCTGCTGACGGCAAACACTTTGTCGGGCTGGCGCTGGACGAAGTGAACCAATACGATCTCAGCGATGAACGGCTGGAACAGTGGTGCGAACAGATCCTGCAAGAAATGGCGTCCTTACTGTAAACGGTACGACTCAACAAAGGTAAGCACGATGAAAATGTTACTCATTGCGGTCGCAGGGTTGTGGCTTGCCGGTTGTGCTCAAACAGGCACGCAGGAATACGCCAGAAATCTGGGCGGAAAATGCGATGTACCGCAATATTACGCTATCGATTTCTCAAGGTTTGATGAAACCGCACAGCGAATTGCGCACGCGACGGGCTGCGGTGTTTATGGCGATTCAGGGTACGTCGTTGAAGGTGGTCAAACAGGAACCGGATACGGTTACCGTTGAGTAAAACGTTCGCGGATACCGTTGTGACCGGCATCCGCGAATATTGATATCCGTAGAGGTGGAAGTCGCTTAGCGCTTTTGTAACCAACGGGTACGCGCGGCCGTATCAAGGAAACTCCACGCCACAAAGCGGCTTTGCTTCTGGCCTTGCGCCATATCGATGGTTCTGACCTTTTCCGCATCAACCGCTTCCAGCGCGCGATAAATCTCTGGCAGGTTCTCTTTGCGCGACACCAGCGACGTAAACCACAGGCACTGACGGGCAAAACCGGCGCTCTCTTTGATCATCTGACCAATAAACGCCGACTCGCCGCCTTCACACCACAGTTCATCCTGCTGACCGCCGAAATTCAGCGGTGAGCGCTTATCCAGCCCCAGATTATGCAGTTTGCGCTGCGATCCCTGACGCGCATCCTCAGCAGACGCATGGAACGGTGGATTACACATGACCGCATCAAACGTGTCGTTCTTGTGAATGATACCAGCAAGTATCGCTTTGCTGCTTTTCTGACGACGCAGGCGAATCGACCGATTCAAGCCGGGATTCGCCTCAATCGTCTGATTGGCCGCTTTCATTGCGAGCGGATTAATTTCGCTGCCAGTAAAGCGCCAGCCATATTCGCGATGCCCAATCAGCGGATAAATGCAGTTAGCGCCGCAGCCGACATCCAGCACGGAAGCCTCGCGTGGCACCACCGAGCGGTTATCTTCCGCCAGCAAGTCAGCCAGATGGTGAATGTAATCGGCACGGCCGGGAATCGGCGGACACAGAAAACCGTCTGGAATCGTCCAGTGTTCAATCTGATAAAAGTGTTGCAACAACGCCTGATTCAGCGCTTTCACCGCCTCGGGATTGGCGAAGTCGACGGACTCATCGCCATAGGCATTTACCGTGACAAACGGCGTCAGCGCAGGATAGCTCTGTTTGAGCGCGGGAAAATCATAACGATCGCGATGGCGATTACGAGGATGCAGACCATTTTTTTGCACTGCGGGCTTAGTCATCAGTATATCCAATCAATTTTAAAGCACGGTCACACAGTGACCGAATAAGAACCTTTCCAACGCACCGCTATCTCGCCCAGTTTTTCTGCTGCAAAAGAAGCTGACGCAGGTGACGCCACTCGTCATCGCCCATGCTGTCCGATGCCAGCCAAAGCTGTTGTCTGTCTTTACCGTTAACGGCCTGCAATGACAGCAACACGCCATTTTTCAGCAACCACGGTCGTTTAACGATCTGCCACTCCTGCTGCCGCCAGTTCAGGGTCGTTTCGCTAAGCAGAACGATTTCCCCCTGTCGGGATTTAATATTCCTTTGGCTACGGATAAAACCGAACATCACCATCGTGACCAGGCACAGCCACAGCCATGCATAGCCGTCCGGCCACGGCGCCAGAAGAATGAGCAATACCAAGAGGCCATGTACAACCAATGACAACAGTTGCATGCGCCAGGAAACGCGAAGATCACATTGCCACTGGGCCACGATCTTTATTTCGCGTCTGAATAAGAGAAATCATGCGTTTCAGCTCTCCGTCTTTCGGCTCGCCGTGGTTCATCAGCCAGTTGAATAAATCGGGATCGTCGCTTTGTAACAGGCGTACAAACGTGCGCTTATCGCTGTCACTGAGTGTGTCATAGTCATGCTCAAAAAACGGCATGATCGCGATATCCAGTTCGCGCATACCACGGCGGCATGCCCAATGAATGCGTGATTTATTATCGATTTCCATGTTTCATGTCCACCTTGTTATCGCAACGTGCCGCTAGTGTACTCCGATTCCGGTAGCGGGTATCAACTAATAGTAACATTTTGACATAGTTTACCGATGTGCGCCGCGCCGAGAACGCCGATCGGTATCAGGATGTGCTATGCAAGAACGCTGCGTGAATAACCCCTTGCAAACCCTGAGCGCTCTTTTACCATTAAGCCATTCGTGTATCGCCCTTAGCGCAGGATTGTACTATATGGTTAACCAACATACGGCTCATCAACTTCCTTTTGCCTCACAACCTCCATTGGCTTCCACCCAACTGGCCGCCACACTCATCTCGCTGGATGACTGGGCACTGGCCACGCTGGTTGGGCCGGATACCGTCAAATACCTTCAGGGGCAGGTCACCGCTGATGTCAGCGCGCTTGCTGACGATCGGCATGTCCTTTGCGCGCACTGCGATGCGAAAGGGAAAATGTGGAGCAATCTGCGCCTGTTCCATCACGGCGAAGGCTTTGCTTTCATTGAGCGTCGTAACCTACGCGACGCCCAGCTTAGCGAGCTGAAAAAATACGCCGTTTTCTCGAAAACAACGATTGCACCAGACGACAATATCGTACTGCTGGGCGCAGCAGGTACAGGCATCCGCGAGCTGCTGGCCCCTGCCTTTAACTCATTGCCAGACGCCGAGCACCCTGTCGTGCAGCACGACGGGGCAACCTTACTGCATTTTGCCCATCCCGCAGAACGTTTCCTGCTGGTGCTGTCTCCTGAGCAAAGCGCGTCGCTGCTTGAGCTGCTCGGCGATAACGTCAGTCTGAATGACAGCCGCCAGTGGCTGACGCTGGATATCGAAGCAGGTCAGCCCATCATTGACAGCGCAAACAGTGCGCAGTTCATCCCGCAAGCGACTAATTTACAGGCATTAAATGGGATTAGCTTCAGCAAAGGGTGCTATACCGGTCAGGAAATGGTCGCCCGTGCAAAATACCGTGGGGCGAACAAGCGTGCGCTTTACTGGCTGGCGGGTAAAGCCAAACAGGTGCCGCAATCAGGGGACGATCTCGAATTGCAGCTTGGCGAGAACTGGCGCCGTACCGGTACGGTGTTGGCAGCCAGCCAATTGCAGAACGGTGAGGTGTGGGTACAGGCCGTGTTGAATAACGATCTCACCGCGGAGAATGTTCTGCGCGTACGCGAAGATGCCGACAGCCAGCTCACGATTCAGCCGCTGCCGTATGAAATAACGGATTAATCCGACGGGCGGTACTGCGCATGAGCCAGGTTGGTTCATGCGCTTTATGTAGACTTAAATATAAAGATAAATCGCCAGAAAGTGGCAGACGCTGCCGCCTAACACGAACCCGTGCCAAATCGCGTGATTATAGGGAATACGCTTGCAGGCGTAGAAAATCACCCCTAGCGTGTACACCACGCCGCCCACCGCCAGCAGCGTCACACTCCCTGCGGCCAGCTTCATCACCATCTGATAAATCACCACCAGCGACAGCCAACCCATCACCAGATAGGTAATCAACGACAGCACTTCGAAACGGTGGGCAAACGCCAGTTTGAAAATCACGCCCAGCAGCGCCATTCCCCAGATAACGACCATCAGACCATGTGCCAGCGGTGAATCCAGCCCCACCAACAAAAATGGCGTATAGGTTCCGGCAATCAACAGGTAGATGGCACAGTGGTCAAACTTTTTCAGCCACGGCTTAATACGCTGAGACGGAATTGCGTGATACAGCGTCGACGCCAAAAACAGCAGGATAATGCTGCCACCATAGAGGCTGTAGCTGGTAATTGCCACGCTGCTGGCATCATTGTTGACCGCCTGAACCAGCAATAAAATCAGACCGACAATCCCGAAAATCACACCGATTCCGTGGCTTATGCTATTCGCAATTTCCTCTGCCAGAGAGTAATCCGGCATCTGTGCATTTTTTGACATCAATAGATTCCGCTGTATTCGGCAACAGTACATATTTCACAACATCACACACTTCACAACGCCATGCGCTGACGTTATCCGCTTTACCCCCCACGATTTCATGCCGGGGACGCAGGCGTAGGTGTTTAACCTTTGAGCAGAGTAACTGAGAATAGTTTCAGTGTACACGTGTAAGCTAAAATAATTATCGCCCCACTTTCTCTCTGACTTAACGTGTAATCATGCATGTCAATCTCGGGCAACATCCCCTACAATGATCGGCCTCGATATCTCCCTGTTTTTTGAAGGGCTCTACCGTTTTTACCGGTTATTCGCATTCACGGTCATCCGGTTCTGACACTCACAGCACCTTCTTGTCGTTTTCACCACATATCGTTTTGGTTTTCACTACATATCGTTTTGGTTTTCACTACATATCGTTTTCACTGCAAGAGGTAAGCGTTTCATGTCATCTTCCCTATCCACGCTGAATTTCGGCTCCATGACCGACGTGTTCGGCTTTCTGATAGAAATCGATAAATTAAAAAACGTGCAGCGCCGCACCAAGATTATCGGCAGCGAACGTCACGAAGATTCTGCCGAGCACAGCTGGCATTTTGCCGTCGCCACGATGGCGCTGGCGCCTTATGCAGGTGAAGACGTAGACATCCAACGCGTGATCCAAATGGCGTTGATTCACGACATCGTCGAAATCGATGCGGGTGATGTGATCGTTTACGATCTTTCCGCACGCCTGGCGATTCACGATCAGGAAGTCGCCGCCGCCGCCCGCATCTTTGGCTTACTGCCGGAGCCGCAGCGTCAACGATTCCATGATTTGTGGGAAGAGTATGAAGCCAATGAAACCCCTAGCGCCCAGTTCGCCATGATGCTCGATCGCATTATGCCGATGCTGATGAATCTGTACAACGGCGGGCAAAGCTGGGTAGAAAACGGCATCCGCCTGGAACAGGTTCTTGAGCGCGCCGAATTCATCGCCGCGATCAACCCAGAGCTGTGGCACTACCTGAAGCAGCATCTGGAAGACGCCAAAGCCAAAGGGTGGTTGCTATAATTTGGTGTTCCCGCTAGCCGCCCCGTCGCTGAGCATGCACGTCAGGAGAAGGTGATGTCGTTAAAAACAATCGCGAATAATCTGGGCTTGTCCGTGGCAGCGGTGAGCCGTGCGCTGAACGGTCATCGGGATATCTCCGACGCCACGCGCCAGCGTATTCAGGAAGAAGCAGAGCGCATCGGCTATCGACCCAATACCCACGCGCGTCGCCTGAAAATGGGTAAAAGCAACGCCGTCGGACTGGTCTATCCCTACGCGGCTTCCCTGAGTAACGACATCTTTTTTGAGATGATTGGCGCGATCAGCCACAAACTGGCACGGCACGAGGTCGATTTTCTCCTGCTGGCAGATGAGCAAGACGCCTGCCAGGGCGCCGCCCGGCTGATCGCCAGCCACCGTATTGATGCGCTGATTGTAGCGCATACGTGTGAACAGGACGCGCGACTGGCGTTACTGCAACGCCACAACGCGCCTTTTCTGGCGCTGGGGCGCAGCCAGCTCCCCCACCCCTACGCCTGGTTCGACTTTGACAACCGTGCGGGCATGGCGCTGGCGACCGAACACCTGATCGCGCTCGGCCATCGCCGTATCGCTATGTTAAGTGAAGATCATCCGCAGGCATTCATCATGCAGCGTCGTCAGGGCTATCGCGATGCGCTGCAACACCACGGCCTGCCGTTTCACGAAACCTATCTGCGTTGTGTCAGCCCCACGCGCCGCGCGGGATATCAGGCCATGATCGACCTTCTGGCGTTGCCTGAACCGCCCACCGCGCTGGTGATCGATGGCAACGTCCACGGTGACGGTGCTGTCGCCGCATTGCAGCAGGCAGGTCGTCTTTCCGGTTCTCACCCCATCGCTCTCGTGATGTACGATGGCCTGCCGCAGGACAGCCTGACCGACCTCAACGTGACCGCCATACAGCAGGCCACGCGCGAGCAGGTTGGTGAACAGATTGCCAGCATGACGCAGGCGCTTATCGCAGGCGAAGCCGTAGAAAATTTGCAGGTGTTATGGCAGCCGACGTTACGTCTGGGTAAGACAAGCTTTCCCGCTTAATCTATTCCACCCTCTGTCGCCTTTCACCGTGCTATCGGTGGGTTGGTTGGCACCCGCCGCCAGCAAGACATCTTTCACATCTTCATCGCAGCAGTTCTCTCTTTCGTAACGATTATTTTAACAAAATCACATTTCTTAAACGTTTAAGTTGATGACTTAAACGTTTAAGATTTCACTTACAGGCACTAATCAGGTCGTAATTGGGAGCCTTCATTATGGTGCGTGATATTGTTCAATTAACCAGCGCGCAGTGCGATGTCATCGTTCGCTATGCTCCGGCGGCGGAAATTCTCTACTGGGGGCCACGGCTGCGCGGCTTCTCTCCAGAGGATATCGTTTCTCTGCAACGCCCCATCGCTAACGGTCGTCTGGATGTGGATCTTCCTCTGACGCTGGCGATGGAATACGGACGTGGTCAGTTCGGTTCACCGGGTATTGAGGGGCATCGCTCGGGCTATGACGCCGCGCCGATCTTCACGACAACGCAGGCAGACGTTCAGGACAATACGCTCATCATCACGGCGGAGGATGCGCAGGCTGGGCTGCGCCTGACCAGCGAGCTGCGTCTGGATCCGCAGACCGATGTCCTTCAACTGCGCCACACGTTGCAGAACCTGCACGATAACGTCTGGCAAGTACAGCGCCTCGCCGTCACGCTGCCCATTCCGGAACGGGCAAGCGATGTCATGGCGTTTCACGGCCGCTGGCTGCGTGAGTTTCAGACTCACCGCCTCACATTGCAGCACGGCGGTTTTATTCAGGAAAGCCGTCGCGGAAGAAGCTCACACGAGTATTTTCCCGCTTTTATCCTTGGCGAATCCGCATTCAACGAGCAGCATGGCACCGTCTGGGGCGTGCATTTAGGCTGGAGCGGCAACCACCGCCTGCGTGCCGATATCAAAACGGACGGACGCCGCGTCGTGCAGGCGGAAGCCCTGTATCTGCCGGGCGAAATCACGCTGGCGCAGTCAGAATCCCTCACCACGCCGTGGGTCTACGCCGCCTTCTCCGATGCGGGTTTGAACGGCATGAGCCAGCGTTATCACGCCTTCCTGCGTCAGTCCCTGATCCAATTCTGCGGTGATAAGCCACGTCCGGTGCACCTCAATACCTGGGAAGGGATCTATTTCGATCACGATCCAGAATACATCATGCGAATGGCGAGCAAAGCCGCCGACGTCGGCGTAGAGCGCTTCATTATCGACGACGGCTGGTTCCGTGGTCGTCATCATGACCGAGCCGCGCTCGGCGACTGGTATCTGGACGAGGAAAAATACCCGAACGGGCTGATGCCCGTCATTGAGCATGTCAAAGCGCTGGGAATGGAATTCGGCATCTGGGTCGAACCGGAGATGATTAACCCCGATTCCGATCTATTTCGCGCCCACCCCGACTGGGTGCTGCAATTGCCCGGCTACGCGCAGCCAACGGGTCGCTACCAGTACGTGCTGAATTTAAACCAGCCCGACGCCTTCGCTTACCTGCTGGAGCGACTGAGCTGGTTGTTGGGTGAGCACCCAATCGATTATGTGAAATGGGATATGAACCGCGAGCTGGTGCAACCCGCCCACGAAGGCCGTCTGGCCGCCGATGCGCAAACCCATCAGTTCTACCGTCTGCTCGATACCTTGCGCCAGCGTTTTCCCCATGTCGAATTTGAATCCTGCGCCTCCGGCGGCGGTCGCATCGACTACGGCGTGCTGGAGCGCACCCAGCGTTTCTGGGTGTCAGATAACAACGACGCGCTGGAGCGCCAGACTATCCAGCGCGGTATGAGCTACTTCTTCCCGCCGGAGGTGATGGGGCAACACATCGGGCACGCTCGCTGCCACGCCACGTATCGGCGTCATACCCTCGCCTTTCGCGGGCTGACCGCGTTGTTCGGCCATATGGGCATCGAGCTGGATCCCGTGAAGGCCGATAACGACGAACTGGAAGGCTATCGCCACTACATCCAGTTGCATAAAACGCTGCGCCCACTGCTGCACCGCGGCACCACCTGGCGAGTCGACATGCCGGACGAGACCACGCAGGTCACCGGCGTGGTCAGCCACGATCGGCAGCACGCGGTTTTTCAGGTAGCCCAGTTGCGTATGCCGGAGTATTCGCTGGCGGGTACGCTGCGCTTCCCCGGTCTACAGCCCGACGCGCGTTATGCAGTCACGCTGTTGGATGGCCCGGAAATCAAAACAGTGCGCGAAGGCGGCGGCGCTATGCGTGAGCTTCCCCCCTGGTTACGTCAGCCGATCGTGGTTTCTGGCGACTGGCTGATGCAGGCTGGACTTGCCCTTCCCATTCTGACGCCGGAAACCGCCATTCTGATTGCACTTTCCCCAGTGGTAGACACCGCTGGCAACTAGCCTTTTCCCGCCCCGTTGCGCCAGTATCAACGGGGCGGACATCCTTATTTCACGTCTCGCAACGCTGTTTTATCCACGTAAGGCTTCATGATGCCATCCGCCTCTTTTTGCGCAGCGGCAGCAGCGTCATCAACCTTTTTCGCCGGATCGTTTAGCAACGCCGCCAGCTGATTTTCCATCGCTTTACGCACCGCGACCGTTTCATAGGTGGCGTACCACGGATGGGCATATTGCAGTTGTGAAAGCGCAATGGCCGCACGCGGATCCTTCGCCAGATAATCCTTCATTTCCGGCAGATCGTAGGCCGCTATGCGCGGTGCAAAGTAGCCAGTAAAACGGCTCCAGTTGCCGCTGACTTCTGGGCTGACTAGGTAGCTCATGAATTGCCAGGCCGCTTTCTTCTGTGCTTCGGAAATTCCTTTAAAGCTCACCAGACTCGCCCCGCCGATGGTGACGCCGCGGCGCTCTTTTTCCGGCATCATCGCTACGCCAAGCTGGAAATCTTTGGTGTTTTCCCGCATAAAGCCCAGCGCACCGGTGCTCAGCATCGTCATACCCAGCTTGCCGGAGAAAAACGCGGCACTGATCTGTTTGGAATTCAGTACGCCAGCGGGCATCACTTTGTCGCGGTACACTAAATCACGCCAGAACTGGAGCGCGCCTTTGGTTGATGCCGTGTTGTAATACACTTCGCCCGGATAATCGGCATTGTAATACGCTCCGCCGTTGGCACGCGTCAGCGCAGACAGTATCCAGCCGCCGTAGTCATCGTTGGTGGACGGAATCATGATGCCCCACTGTCCTTTCGCCGGGTCAGTCAGTTTCTTCGCGACGGCAACCACTTCATCCCAGTTTTTCGGCGGTTCGTTAAAGCCGGCCTTTTTCAGCATGTCTTCGTTGTAATAGAGGATCGGCGTCGAATTATGGAACGGGATCGCATAAGTGACGCCCATTACCTGCGCATTCTGATGCAGCGCAGGCCAGAAGTTTTTGGTCAGGAAAGGCGTGGCTTTTTCATTGCCGTATTTGAATAACTCGTCCATCGGCAGGATTTCATCTTTGATGACCAGATCGGCAGTGAAATTCGCCGACATAATCACCAGCGCTGGCGGATCGCCCGCTTTCGCGGCCGCTTCCGCTTTCACTTTGGTTGTATCGTAATTGCCGGTGAAGATCCCACGCACTTCAACCTGATCCTGCGATTGGTTGTACTCCTTGATGATGCGCGTCATTTCCATCGTCAGCTTGCCATCAACCGGCGCAGGAAACATGAAATCGATACTCTCTTTCGCCAGCGCGGGGCCAGACATCAGCAAGGCTATCGCCAGCGCCATCATACGGGGCTTACGCATTTCTTTTCTCCTGGGATAAATTGCGGGCGGTTTGCCCGGAAAACCAATGACAATCCTGCGGTGAAAAATGAAGCACAATGGATGCACCGAGATCCGGCACGCCATCGCGATTGGGCCGACGGTAGCGAATATTGCCCAACGGCGTATCCACGTGTATCAGATACTCCGCGCCAAACAGCTCCCGTTGCTTCACCGTTCCCGGCAATGACAAGTCGCCGTCTGACGCGGCGTGTTCGGTAATATGCTCAGGGCGAATCCCCAGCAGCACGCTGGTCAATGCTCGCGTTTCTTCACTGTCATGCAGCGCCACGGGCAATGCCTGCAACATGGCGCGGCCATCTGTGCAGGGCAGCGTCACGAGATTCATCGCTGGCGTACCAATAAATCCGGCGACAAAGACATTAGCCGGGTGTGAATACAGCTGTTCCGGCGTCCCGACCTGTTGCAGCACGCCGCGATCGAGCACGGCGATCCTGTCGGCCATCGTCATCGCCTCAATCTGATCGTGCGTGACGTAAACGGTGGTCGTTTTCAACTGTCGGTGCAGATCCATAATGCCGTCCCGCACATCGCTGCGCAGGCGGGCATCCAGATTCGACAACGGCTCATCCATCAGAAATAAATGCGGATCGCGCACGATCGCCCGCGCCATCGCCACACGTTGTCGCTGACCACCGGACAGTTTTCCCGGTTTGCGTTTCAGTAGCGGCTCAAGCTGAAGCAGGCTGGCAACGCGCTGCACGCGCTGTGGATACTCCGCTTTCGGCTCACCGCGCATCCGCATCCCAAAAGTGATGTTCTGCTCGACCGTCAGGTGCGGAAACAACGCGTAGTTCTGGAAGATCATTGAGAAATTACGCTGCTTTGGGCTCCACGTCGTGATGTCATCATCACCCAGTAGAATTTGCCCATCGCTGACGTCTTCCAGTCCGGCCAGCATACGCAGCAGCGTACTTTTTCCACAGCCAGACGGCCCAACCAGCACCAGAAACTCGCCGTCAGCGATATCCAGCGACAGCGATGCCAACGCCTGCGTGTGCTCGAAGCGTTTGCTGATATTCCGTAGTTGAATCACGGCCATTACGCATCCACCGGACAGCTGATACGCGGATCGTAGAGGTAAGGTCCAGGGTACGATGCGATCGACTGACTGTAACTCACCAGTCCGGTGACCGGCACATAGCGGTGCATCACCACGCTGGCAGGCTCCAGGTTGTAATACGACGTATCGTCATAGTAGAAATACGGCACCTGATGGACAGTACCCGGTACGGTGGCAATAATCGCCTGCCGATGCTGCGTCATAATCAAACGGTGCGTATGACCGCAGAAGATCCGCGTCAGCTGTGGGAAACGTTCGATCAGCATCAGCAGCTCGCTCCCGTTTTCGCAGGCGATCCGATCCATGTGTGCCGATCCCAAAGGAAGCGGTGGATGGTGCATAAAGATTGCCGTTTCACGCGTGGCATGATCCTGCAATTGTTGCTCTAACCAGCCCAGCGTGGACGGCGTCAGCCAGCCTTTCGCCTGCCCAGCCAGACTGGTGTCGATGAACAGCAGGCGCATCGGGAAATCATCTACGGCATAGCGGATGTTCTCAGGATCATCGCCCAATTGCGGGCAAAGCGGGCGCATCGCGTTGAGGAAATGCTGTTTGTCATCGTGATTACCCGGAATCACGTACATCGGGTAATCCAGCATCTGTAACACACGTTGTGCCACCTGATACTCCTGCGGACTGCCGCAGTTGACGATATCACCGCTAATTACCACCGCGTCCGGCCGCTCGCTCAGTGCGTTGAGCTGATTAATGACTTTGGCATTTTCCCCGTTAATATCAATAAATTCATAGAGCTTGCGCCCTTCACTGCGAAAATGCAGATCGGAAATCTGTGCCAGCAACATAATCACCACCTCTATCGTTATTTCACCTATTGGTGAACGCCGATCGTTTAAGAATCGAGATACACGGAGCCTGTCGCTCCAGATAAATAGAACTACGTCACCCGCATGATTAATATCGGTCGTTTAAAGATCGAGATACCGGGGGCGACCACGGTGTGAGGTATCCCTCCGGGAACCTCATCACCGTGTTTCCCCCTAAACCCATACTTAAATCGCCCTGCATTCACCCACATACCCTTACAGCGATTCACTTAATGCCCGAGAAGCCGAAACTGCTCAGGAACTGCTTCTGGAACACCACAAAGGCCACCATCAGCGGCAAGCACACCAGCAGCGTACCTGCGCAGATCAATCCCCACTGCCCACCGGACTCCGCGCCCATAGCGAACGACACCAGCCCGATGGTCAGCACCTGTTTGTCGGGATCGTTGAGCACCATCAGCGGCCAGAGATATTCGTTCCAGTGGTAGGTAATGCTGACCGTGGCGAAAGCCAGAATCGACGGCCAGGTCATCGGGATCAGGACGTGGAACACCACCTGCCACCAGCGGCAGCCCTCCATCAACGCGGCTTCTTCGATCTCTTTGGCAATATTGAGAAATGCCTGACGCATCAAAAACACGCCAAACGCCGAGGCGAAATACGGCATCATCACGCCAGTCAGGGTATTGAGCAGGCCGAGCTGTTTGAGCGTCATCATGTTTGGCACCATCATGACGACGGGCATGATCATCAGTTGAATCAGCAACAGGTAGAACAGCAGCGTTTTGCCGCGAAACTCGTGGTAGGCAAAGATGTAGCCCGCTGTGGTGATCGTCACCAACTGCACCAGAAACGTGCCGACCGCAAAAATCAGCGTATTGGTATAAAGCTGTAGCCAGTTAGCGCTGTCCCACGCCTCGCGGAAGTTATCAAGCGTGAGCGGGAGACGCGGCAGCAGCGAGGCCATGTCCACGCCGAAACTGCTGGTGCTAACGGACGCAGACAGCATCCAGATAAACGGGCTGACCCACAGTAACGCGGCGCAAATCAGCACCAGCGGCAGCGTGAAACGCGTCGTGATACGAAGCGGGTTGATCACATTTCGGCTTTCAACGCGTGGACTTTTCACGTTCTGAACGTCAACGATCTGATTTTCAGCGCTCATAATGCGCCCCCTTCTCCAGCACTTTCAGATTCATCATGGAAAAGACGAATAGCATCGCCAACGTCAGGAAGGTGGCCGCAGAGGCTTTGCCCAGATCGTGCGTATCATTCGCCAGATCCTGAATGTAATAGAGCAGCACAGTCGTCGCGTTATTCGGCCCGCCGCGCGTCATCACGGCGACATGGTCGATCTGAGTGATGGCGTAGATAAAGGCGATAGTGACCACAAAAGCGATGGTTGGCCGTAGCAGCGGCAGCGTGACGTAGAAAAATACCTGACGCCGTGAAGCCCCTTCCATCAGCGCTGCCTCACGAGCGGAAGCAGAAACGGCTTGCAGACCAGCGAGAAAAAACAGCATGTAGTAACCGGCGAATTTCCAGATACCGATGACGCTCACCGCCACCAGCGCGCTGTCGCTCATGCCGAGATAGTTGTTGTTCATCGGGCCGAACACCTTCGCCAGGTAGTAATCCAGCAACCCCAGCCCCGGCATAAAGATGAATAGCCACAGCGTTGCGGCGCTCACCAGCGGAATAATCATTGGAAAGAAGAAAGCAGTACGCAGCCAGCGGTTAACGCGTGTGTTTTCCCAAAACAGCACCGCGAGCAACAGCGCCAGCAGCACGCCAGGCACCACCGTCATCAGGATATACAGCACGTTGTTCAGCAAGGCCTGCCAGAACACCGCGTCCTGCACCAGACGCACAAAATTATCCATCCCGACGAACAGCGGCGTATCGGCATTCAGTCGGGTGTCATACAAACTATCGATGACCGAGCGCAGCAGGGGGAAATAGGTGAAGGCAAGCAAAAAAACCAGCGTCGGCAACAGCACAAGGTAGGGAAAGCATTTTGCACGCATAACTCAAAGGCCGTTCAGTGTGAAACACAGAGGCCTTACCCTAGAACGCTAGCGTGTCAGTGGGGCGTCAGTTTAATGACAGTTTGTTTTCGGAAGTAAATCATTCGCGGGCTAATCTGTAACTTTAAAGATCCACATGGCTATGTGTTCTGTCAGCATGAAAATCTACACGAAATCAATTTTTCTTATCCTATAGATGAGTCAGGGTATTTATCTATGTCACACCAAGTAAAAACGTTATTATCTATGTTTAGATATGAGAGGCTTTCCATAAGTTTCACCTGTCCGTTTTTCTTCGTCTCAGAACTATTATTTGAAATAATAAAAGGTACAACGTCTAAGTCTTTACCCAGTTCATCTATAAGTATTCGTGCCATAATATATTGCCGAAGCAGTTGATGGGGTAAAAACAAACCTCCGTGCGCACCAAAAGTTTGTGAATCCTTTACTTCACCGATATAAAGTTTATTTCGTGTTTCAATAACAATATCAATTTCCGTATGGCGAATGTTTTGAAACAGGCGTAGCGGGGCATCTTCTCTTTCAAGAGAATAATTAACCGTTTTTTCAACACGTAAATACCTATTAGAGTCCCCCTTAAAATTTAATACTCTTTCCTGTAAATCAGGAAACAATCGCAAAAACCGCGCATAGATTATATTATACTCGGCTGAATATCGATTAATATCCTTCCCATAGATGTAATCCCTATAGCCATACCAAAACAATTCAAGCTTGGCCTCTTTTCCATCATCAAAGGGGGCGCTATCGTCGTTGTTATTTATCATTAGATATTCAATTAATCTTTTATTTTTCTGGTCAAAAATATTTCTTACCGTTGTCCAATTCTCGGTTCTATTTTCTATTCCTAAAATCATCGCATCCCTTTTAACTTTGGTGGTGCCTCTAATTAGTTGAATTGATATATAATGACCGCTTTGAGGTTTGCTCATGGCCAGCGTTAATGTTCATTGTCCTCGCTGTCAGTCTGTTCAGGTTTACCGTCATGGACAGAACCCTAAAGGTCGTGACCGGTTTCGCTGTCGTGACTGTCACCGCGTGTTTCTGCTCACCTATACTTATGAAGCGCGTAAGCCCGGTGTCAAACAACAAATTACCGAAATGGCATTCAACGGCGCCGGCGTTCGTGATACAGCCAGAACACTGAAAATCGGTATTAACACCGTCATTCGCACGTTAAAAAACTCGCGCCGAAGCGAATAACTTCCTCTCCGGTCGCTCATGCCGATGTAGCACTTATCTGTGAGCTTGATGAGCAATGGAGCTTTGTCGGCAATAAAGCCCGGCAGCATTGGCTCTGGTATGCATACAACACCAAAACAGGTGGCGTTCTGGCTTACACGTTTGGACCGCGCACGGATAACACCTGCCGTGAACTTGTGGCTCTGCTGACGCCGTTTAACATCGGTATGATAACCAGCGATGACTGGGGCAGTTATGCCAGAGAACTCCCGAAAGATAAGCATCTGACAGGAAAAATCTTCACTCAGCGTATTGAGCGTAACAACCTGACACTGAGGACACGTATTAAACGTCTGGCCCGTAAAACAATCTGCTTCTCGCGTTCGATAGAATTGCATGAAAAAGTCATCGGGGCATTCATTGAAAAACACATGTTCTACTAATTGGACGCATTACCTTAACTTTATCCATTTGCTGGCCTCGCATATAGACAGTATTCGAGGCCAATATATCATGCCTAACGTATTAATACTCGCTCATCGGCACACACGAGCAGAACAGGTTACGGTCACCGTAAACGTCGTCCAGACGCTTCACGCTCGGCCAGTATTTGTGTTCGCTACCTGCCGGGAATACTGCCAGCTCACGGCTGTACGGATGCGCCCAATCAGCCACCAGCTCCGCCTGTGTATGCGGTGCGTTCACCAGCGGGTTATCGTCCAGCGGCCATTCACCCTGCGCGACGCGGTTGATTTCAGCGCGGATCGCCAGCATCGCGTCGATAAAGCGATCGATCTCGACCTGACTCTCCGATTCCGTTGGCTCTACCATCAGCGTGCCCGCGACCGGGAACGACATGGTTGGCGCATGGAAACCATAGTCGATCAGGCGCTTGGCGATATCCATCTCACTGATACCCGTGCTCTCTTTGAGTGGGCGAATATCCAGAATACATTCGTGCGCCACGCGACCGTCACGGCCAGTGTAAAGCACCGGATAGGCCTGCTGTAAGCGCGTCGCAATGTAGTTGGCGTTCAGGATCGCCATCTGGCTGGCCTGTTTGAGCCCTTCCGCCCCCATCATGCGGATGTACATCCAGCTAATCGGCAGAATCGAAGCACTACCGAACGGCGCCGCCGATACCGCGCCCTGATCCGTCAATACACCAGCCATTTTTACCACCTGATGACCCGGTACAAACGGCGCCAGATGCGCTTTCACGCCAATCGGCCCCATGCCCGGCCCACCGCCGCCGTGCGGAATACAGAAGGTTTTATGTAGATTCAGATGCGAGACGTCTGCGCCGATATAGCCCGGCGTAGTGATGCCAACCTGCGCGTTCATGTTCGCACCGTCCAGATACACCTGACCGCCGTATTGATGCACGATCTGGCACACTTCCCGGATCGTCTCTTCATAAACGCCGTGAGTGGATGGATAGGTCACCATGATGCAGGAAAGCTGTTCGCCCGCCGTCTGTGCTTTCTCACGCAGATCGTGCAGATCGATATTGCCCTGTTTGTCACAGGCGACCACCACCACATCCATCCCCGCCATCTGCGCCGATGCCGGGTTCGTACCGTGGGCTGAACTCGGGATCAGACAAAGATGACGACCCGCTTCATTGCGACTTTCATGATAGCGACGGATCGCCAACAGTCCTGCATATTCGCCCTGTGCGCCTGAGTTGGGCTGCATGCAAATCGCGTCATAGCCCGTCAGTTGAACCAGCCAGCCCGATAGCTGTTCGATCATCTGACGATAGCCCAGCGCCTGTTCCGGCGGACAGAATGGATGCAGCTCGGCAAATTCCGGCCAGGTAATCGGCAGCATTTCCGCCGCCGCGTTGAGCTTCATGGTGCAGGAACCCAGCGGGATCATCGCCTGATTCAGTGCCAGATCCTTACGCGCCAGACGGTGCAGGTAGCGCATCATCTCGGTTTCGCTGTGATAACGGTTGAACACCGGATGCGACAGGATCGCATCGTGGCGCACCAGCCCGGCGGGGATCGTTGCTGCTTTCTGGCAGATGGCAGCATCAAGTGCGTCGATATCCAACCCGTGATCGTCACCTAACAGCACGGCAAACAGCGCCAGCACATCTTCACGCGTGGTCGCTTCATCCAGCGTGATGCCTACCGCACTCGCCAAATCGCTGCGCAAGTTGATGCCAAAACTTAATGCCCGGCTCAGCACCGCGTCCTTGTCCGCAACCTCAATCGTCAGCGTGTCGAACCAGCTGCGATGGCGCAGCAGCAGCCCGCCCTGCGTTAATCCCGCCGCCAGAATATCGGTCAGACGGTGGATGCGCCCGGCAATACGTTTGAGCCCTTCCGGCCCGTGGAATACCGCATACATCCCCGCAATGTTGGCCAGCAACACCTGCGAGGTACAAATATTGGAGTTCGCCTTCTCGCGGCGAATGTGCTGTTCACGCGTCTGCATCGCCATGCGCAGCGCGGTGTTGCCTGCCGCATCGCGCGACACGCCGATGATACGTCCCGGCATTGCACGTTTATGCTCGTCGCGGCAGGCGAAGAAGGCCGCGTGTGGCCCGCCGTAACCCATCGGCACACCAAAGCGCTGTGCGGAGCCGAAGACAATGTCTGCTCCTTGCTTGCCCGGCGCGGCCAGCAACACCAGCGCCATGATGTCCGACGCCACGCAACTGACGACCTTACGCGCTTTCAGTGCCGCCATCAGATCGCTGTAATCGTGCAGCTCGCCCGTCGTCCCCACCTGTTGCAGCAGTACGCCAAACACCGCATCGTCTTTCAGTGCCTCTTCCGCTTTACCGACAACAATCTCAAAACCAAAGGTTTCCGCGCGGGTACGCACCACATCCAGCGTTTGGGGATGCACGTCGTCTGCAACGAAGAAACGCTCAGCCTGCTTGAGTTTACTGATGCGTTTTGCCATCGCCATCGCTTCCGCCGCCGCAGTCGCTTCATCTAGCAACGAGGCGGAGGCCAAGTCCAGACCCGTTAAATCCTGTGTGACCTGCTGAAAATTCAGCAGCGCTTCAAGACGCCCCTGAGAGACTTCCGGCTGATACGGCGTATAAGCGGTGTACCAGCCCGGATTTTCGAGCACGTTGCGCAAAATTACCGGTGGCATCAGCACCGCGCTGTAGCCCATACCGATATAGCTTTTATAACGTTGATTGCGTCCTGCAATGGCCTTCAGTTCAGCTAACGCTTCATGTTCCGTCACCGCCTCTCCTACCGCGGGCGGGCTGGGCAATTGAATATCCACCGGGACAATCTGGCGGATCAGCGCGTCCAGCGACGTTGCGCCCACCACCGACAGCATGTGCTGCTGTTGGCTGAAGGAAGGGCCGATATGGCGCTCGATAAACGCGCCGTCATGTTCGAGTTGACTGAGTGTTTGGGTCATTACAGTACTTTCCTTGATCAATCGTGCCTGCATTAATCGTGCTGGCTACCGCGCTGAAGATGCCGCGGGCGCATAAAACAACACGCCCCGGCATAGAGACCGGGGCGCGATAACTACTCGTCGTCGTCTTCCAAAGAAGCCTGATAGCCTTCGGCATCAAGCAGTTCGTCTAAATCAGACTCATCAGAAATTCTGATGCGGAACAGCCAGCCATCGGCATAAGGCGCGCTGTTGACCAGTTCAGGGGAGCTTTCCAGCTCTTCGTTCACTTCCACGATCTCACCGCTAATGGGCGCATAAATATCTGACGCCGCTTTTACCGACTCCGCCACCGCGCAGTCATCGCCTGCGGCGACGACCGTGCCCACTTCAGGTAAATCGATAAAGACCATGTCACCCAGAAGTTCCTGCGCATGCTCGGTAATGCCCACGCTGTAGATACCGCCGCCCTCGTGCATTACCCATTCATGCGACGTGGTGTATTTTAATTCTGCTGGTACATTGCTCATTGCATCCCCTTTCCTAAAGTCGTTAATCCTATCCGCTTATCTTTACAGGCAAGCCGCTATCAATACTGAACGATGGCTTTTCCGGCACGAACAAAGCCGGGTTTGGTCACGCGGACGGGCAGTTCGCGGTTGCGAATCTGCACTATCGCCTGTTCACCAATCCCCACCGGAACACGCGCCAGCGCTATGCTCACGCCAAGCGTTGGCGAGAACGATCCGCTGGTGATAACCCCTTCGCGCATCACGCCATCACTATCAGTAAAGCGCACAGGTAAATCATTGCGCAATACGCCTTTTTCCGTCAGCACCAAACCAACCAGTTGATCGGTCCCTTTTTCACGCTGATGCGTTAGTGCTTCACGCCCGATAAACTGGCGATCCTCCGGCTGCCAGGCGATAGTCCAGCCCATATTGGCCGCCAGCGGCGAAATGCCTTCATCCATATCCTGACCATACAGGTTCATTCCGGCTTCCAGCCGCAGCGTATCGCGCGCGCCCAGACCGCATGGCTTCACGCCAACAGCCAGCAGTTGCTGCCAGAAGTCGACCACCTGTTCACTCGGCAGAGCAATTTCATAACCAGCTTCGCCCGTGTAACCCGTCGTAGCGACGAAGAAATCCCCTACCTGCTTGCCAAAAAATGGCTTCATGCTGGCTAACGCTGCCACGTCTGCATCATTCAAGCCTTTCGCCTTCAGGCATTCCTGCACTTTTTCCTGCGCCTGCGGACCTTGTACCGCGACCAGCGCCAGATCGTCGCGCTCACGGATTTCAACCCCGAACGGCGCAGCATGCTGCCCGATCCAGGCGAGATCTTTTTCGCGCGTCGCGGAGTTCACGACCAGCCGGAAATCATCTTCCGTAAGAAAATAAACGATCAGATCGTCGATGACGCCACCGGAAGCATTCAGCATGCCGGTATAAAGCGCCTTGCCCGGCTGCGTGAGTTTAGCGACATCATTCGCCAGCAGGTAACGCAAGAATTCACGCGTTCTCGCACCATGCAAATCGACGATAGTCATGTGGGAGACGTCAAACATGCCAGCTTCCCGACGCACAATATGATGCTCATCCAGTTGAGAGCCGTAATGCAGCGGCATCATCCAGCCGTGAAAATCCACCATTTTGGCGCCATCGGCCAGATGCTGTTGGTACAACGGAGTCTGCTTTGCCATTCTCATCCCTCTTCAGCGCATGGCGTTCAGGCGATAAAACACACTGCGCAAACGATATCTTCTCACTGAACTTACCACCGAAGCGCAGGTTAAACCACACCCTCAGTCATAAGATAAATTATATAGAACACAAAGAAAGCCAAGTCACTCACAGAAAACAAGCCAGACAAATATGCTGAATAAAAAACAAAAACAAGCATGTTTTTTGTTTAATCGAGATAATATCGAAGATTAATGATATTTAAACGGAATAACTCAGGAAATGGCACCCGAATAAAAACACCTTTAGGATTAGATAATCTAATGACAAAAACAACGCTAAATTAGATTTTTTCAATCAAAATCCGGCAACGGATCCCAGTCAGACTCTCTTCCTTATGTCGCCATCATCACGATTCTGTGAGCTGCTTCTCAGGCATCTTCATCTCAGTGCCAGCGCGCGCCAAAAGATCAAATTCATCCGTAACGACGTTGATCCACCAACGCACATGCAACTTGAAGTATGACGAGGATTAAAGTGTAAAGAAGGATCGTCACGCCGTATTACATGAATAATTACATGACAAATTAATATTAATTAAAATGACGATCGTGATAATAGATTGGATTATAAAATTAGACTTCTATTTATTATTAAACTAAGAAAAAAGAGAAAATGCCGTTAATAGTACCTGACCGCTAATTGCATAAACTCAGATGCTCATCTAGATTTTAACTGTGATTCTCCCTGTTAAAAATCATATAGGATAAAAGCTATGCAAAAAAACATTAATACATTATTGCAACGTTCTATTGCTGCATCGGCATTTCTATTTTTGACGTTTACTGCCAACAACGCATTCGCAGCGGATGTCAAAGGAACGCTGAAAAACTACCAAAATAGTGGGGTTGATTTTACTTATGCAGAGCAAAAATATGGTACTAACCGTGGAATTCGTATAATGGCGGGTACACGTGATCAAACCTACAAATTCAGCCCCAACCCGCATGATGACCCTTGGTATAATAAAAACCAAGAAAAGTTTTACCGAACTGCGGCTGAAGCGTTAGCTGATAGTTATTTAGCATCGCCACAGAGAATTTTTCCACGATATGGATTCAAATCAACAATTAACAAAATTGAGTACACTTACGGAGAAAGATAACACGCTATTTAATAACGATTGAATGAGCTCGTTTTCATAAAATACAGAAAAATATTAGTCCTAACATGAATACTTTCCTGGATGTTACACTTGTACTGTCTGTCCGGATTCCTCTGGGCAGACAGTGTAAGTAATATTAATAGATACTTGCATGCAGGCGCGATCCCGACATATCAGATCAGCACACTAATATTCAGGTTCTCCATCAGCCAGTGGTTATCGGAATAATCAACCGGAATCGCAATGACTGCCGGGCCATCAACGTCCATCGCCTGACGGAGTTTGCTGACCAACTCATCCGCAGACTCCACCGCAAACCCTTTCGCGCCAAACGCTTCCGCATACGCTTTGAAATCAATCGGCCCAAATGCCACGCTTGCCGGACGATGATATTTATGGATTTGCTGGATTTCCACCATGTTATAGCCGTTATCCACCCAGATGATATGCAGAAGATTACTTTTCAGGCGCACCGCGGTTTCCAGCTCCATACTGGACTGCATAAACCCACCGTCGCCGGAAACGGATACCACTTTCTTGCCGGGCTGCACCAGTGATGCCGCTATCGCCCACGGCAGCGCCACGCCCATGGTCTGCTGGCCATTGGTCATCAGGATCTGTCTCGCCCGAAAGCTATACAGGTAACGCGCCAGCCAGATGTGAAAACTCCCCATATCGACACACAGCGTGACATCTTCATTGACGATATCCTGCATCGCCCGCACCAGACGCAGAGGGTGAATCGCAAACCCAGCCATGTTGATGGCGCGCGTACTGAGATCGTGACGCTGACGCTGGCGATCCTGTAACACGGACTGCGTACCCGCCGATAAAATAAACGGCTCGCTGATGCACGCGTTCAACGCATCCACCGTCATCGCGATATTTCCAAGCAGCTCGATATCAGGGTGATAGGCACTGTCGATCTCTGCCCGCAATACATCGATGTGGATCAGCGTTGCTTTACCGCTATTCCATAACACCGGGTCGTATTCAATCGGGCTGTAACCTACGGTAACGATCACGTCCGCCTGTTGTAGCAGTTTATCCCCAGCCTGATTGTTGAATAACCCGACACGTCCTGCAAAGTGATCGAACTGCTGCTGATCGATCACGCCAGCGGCCTGATACGTGCTGGTAACCGGTAGTTGGCTGCGGTGTAAAAAACGACGCAGCGCCTGCGCGTTTTCCTGCTGGCTGGCCATTAATCCGAGCAACAACACCGGATTTTTAGCCTGCCGCAGCCGTTTGGCCGCTTCGGCAATGTCGCTATGCGGCGCGCCGTTTAGCAACGGCAAGTTCGGACACGCCAGCACTGGGCTAATGACTGGTTCATTGACGATATCCTGCGGCAGGCTGACAAACGCCGCGCCCGGACGGCCGCTTTCCGCTGCGCGGAACGCATTCGCCAGCACTTCAGAGATCGCACTGGAGGCCGTGATTTCCGCACTGAATTTACTGACCGGCTGAAACAGGCTAACGGTGTCCAGACTCTGGTGTGTCAACTTCAGTTTATCCGCCCGCTTAACCGCCCCGCCCAGCGCCACAACAGCATCACCTTCTGCGGTCGCCGTTGCCAGCCCGGTGACCAGATTGGAACAGCCGGGGCCGGATGTCACCAACGTCACTCCCGCTTTCCCCGTGAGGCGGCCTATCGCCGCCGCCATAAACGCGCCGTTCGCCTCATGACGTACCGGGATCGTTTGAATTGTCGAGTCTTCCAGCTCATCAAACACGCGATCGATTTTAGCGCCGGGGATACCAAAAACATGCTTTACGCCCTGCGCTTCCAGGTGTTTTACAATCAGCTCGGCTCCGCTACTCCAGCTTTGCTGTTCGGTGGACTTTTCCATGACATGACTCCGATGAAATGACTAGCTCTCTACTGACTTGATAACGCTATTGAGGTTTTCTGAAGACAGATCGGCATTGAGAAATTCCCGATCCTGAGGCAGATCGATGATCAGTTTGGCAACCACGCCAAACGTTAGCGTGCCGTGTTCGACGTCATAATTAAGAATATGACCGCCGCCCTGGCGATCGTCAGTAATGAAATGTTCGTGGTAACCCGCGACATTAATTCCCTGGGTATAAGCTGGACTACGAAAACCGATAACGCTGCCGTTACGGTGTTCAAAATGAAATGTCGGTTGTCCTTCAACGGCTTCCTGCATCGGTTTATAAGGCCGGCACTGACGAGGGACGGTACGGGTTTCAACACAGCGAAAATTCCCATCAACCCGCAACGCGCAGAACAAGTTATCCGTTCCCACAATTTCGTCGATCTGGCGATGAACCTCTTCGCGCGACGTCCAATGATCAAAATGGATCGTTTCCGTCGGACGAAAGAATGTCATGACGGCGAACGGCGTTCTCTGCTCCGGCTTCGCCGCCCGCGCGCTGCCATCAGATAACAACTGGAAAATCTGGCTATTTAACGCAACCAGTTCCCCATCCAAACTATTAAATGTTCCTAATCCGAAATCACCATATTCCAGTAATTCAGCTATCGTTCGGCTACCTTCATAGACGCCATTTATTAGCCCACTCATTAATGAGGTCTGATAAATAACGCTGTCTGCATGCTGCTGCCGAAAATCATAAGCATAGCTGGCAAAGGCTTCCTCACAGGATTGTTCACTGACGCTCGTTTTCATACCTTCCTTCTCACCACACCAATTACTTAAACATTATTAATATTTAGATAAAGATTGACGCGGAAGAGCACAAAATTCCAATATGCAATGAAGACCATTTCAAGATCGGAAACATATGGAGTTACGTGAATGGAACTACGTTACCTGCGCTATTTTGTCGCCGTTGCACAAGCGCGGCATTTCACGCGTGCGGCAGAAAATTTGGGGATGTCACAGCCGCCTCTCAGCCAGCAAATCAAGAAATTCGAGCAGGAGATCGGGACACCGCTGTTCAAGCGACTAACGCGCGGTGTAGAAATGACGGAGGCGGGACAGGCGCTCTATGAGGACGCACGCCGGATTCTGCAACTCACCGATTCGGCGATTGCACGGACCAGAAGTATTGCGCGGGGTGAAAAAGGAAGCCTGAACGTGGGCTTCTCCCCATCGGCCATGTTCCATCCAACGGTGCTTGCCCTACTGCACCGTTACTGTAAGCAGTATCCGAATGTGCAACCGCTACCGAAAGAAGAGAGTCCAGCAACGCTTATCGCTTCACTGCAAGAACGCAACACCGACATCGCCTTTCTGCGCTTACCTTGCGATCTCAGTGATGAGATTAACGGGGAGATTTTGGCCGAAGAGCCGATGAAATTGGTGTTACCCGCGGGACATGCGCTTAGCCATAAAACGCAGGTTTCGCTCAGCGAGCTGCGTCAGGAACCGCTGATTATTTTCCCACGCGAGGTGTGTCCGGGGCTGCACGATATGATTATCCGTACCTGCTATCTGTCAGGCTATGGTCCCAGACCCAGCCCCTTTGCCCCGCAACTCACAGCAACGATCGGGATGGTCGCCGCAGGCTTCGGCATCACGCTCGTACCAGAGTCGCTTGCCTGCATTAAGGCCGATAACGTGACCTATCATGACATCGGCATGCCCGAAATCCATACACAAGTTGCGGCTATCTGGCGTAAACATGAACGATCGCCCACTATCGTGAATATGATCCATTTGATACGCCAGCATCTGAGCAGCCTCTATCCCAATTAATGCCTTGATGAAGAAAATTCCGCCAATCTGCTCGTCAAAAAACTAGTAATTGATATAAATTCTTATATGATATTAGTTATCATTATCACTTTTGATGGGTGGAAAAATGCTGACAGCAATGATCACAGCCTGCGGGCTATGGAGCGTGAGTTGGTGTATGGGGAAGCATTTGTCGAGTGCCTGGGGCGTGCTGTTGCCTTGTGCCATCATGCCGCTATTAGCACTCCTCGATCTTAACCTGACGCACCTGAAAGTGATTATCGCCATCGCGCTACTGGCGACGCTTGTCATGCTGTTTCATCAACGCTTACGCCACTATTTATTGCTGCCATCCTGCATTGCGCTGGCTGGCGGACTGGCAGCACTCTCCGTCACGTTTAATATGACGACAATGTAAACCAATACGGAACGGTGAACTGACTCAGAAAGATCAATAAACGCGGAAAAGGGCGATAGATAGAGAGAAAAGGAAAAAACAGAATAGGCAGGAAAGAAAATCAGGAAGATACAGAAAAAATCTGTGGTGCGAAGAGAGGGACTTGAACCCTCACGTCCGTAAGAACACTAACACCTGAAGCTAGCGCGTCTACCAATTCCGCCACCTTCGCACTGAAACGTTGCTTGTCTTATACAGTAAAACTGTCTTATACAGTAAAACCGCTTTATGCAGTAAAACCGCTTTATGCAGAAAATCAGCTTATACGCTAAAGCTACTATGACATGGTGCGAAGAGAGGGACTTGAACCCTCACGTCCGTAAGAACACTAACACCTGAAGCTAGCGCGTCTACCAATTCCGCCACCTTCGCAATGTTGTCATGCCGCTTATGCAATACTGATTGACTGCTGTGGTTCGACAAACCAGAACCGTCGTAGTGATGTTGGTGCGAAGAGAGGGACTTGAACCCTCACGTCCGTAAGAACACTAACACCTGAAGCTAGCGCGTCTACCAATTCCGCCACCTTCGCAACACTGCTTTACGCAATATCACTACGGGGGCGAATTCTAGAGGTTTTCGCGTTCACGTCAATGATTATTTCCTCTGGAATGCGGGGGTTGCTGCAAAAATCATCATCTCGCTGCGGAATTGCGCGTAAAGAGTTCATCAAGCCATTCTATAAACACCCGAATCCGCGGAGCGAGAAAGCGACCAGGCGCATACATCACGTAAAGCGGCATCGCGGGCGGCGACATTTCCGGCAGGATCTCAACCAGTTCCCCGCTTTCCAGAAATGGACGTAAACCGCGACGCGGCGCCTGAATAATCCCCAGTCCGGCACGGGCGCTGGCGATGTAGGCATCGGTGCCGTTAACCTGCAACGCACTGGGCAACATACGCGTAATGCACTCATCACCCGACATGAACTCCAGCGGATAAAGATATTCAGTGCGCAGGGAGAAATACCCGACCATACGATGTCCCGTTAGCTCATCGAGCGAACGCGGCACGCCATAGCGCGCCAAATAGTCGGCCGACGCACAGGTAATCTGCGGCATTGACGGTAAATGACGGGTCGCCAGCGTCTCGTCGTCCGTCTGCCAGGCACGCAGCACACAGTCAACGCCTTCACGCAGCACATTAATCGCCGCATCGTTGGCACTCAGCATCAGCGTCACCTGCGGATAGCGCGCGTAGAATTCTCCCAGCGCTGGCACAACGACCTCCCGCGCCAGCGAGTGCGGCATATCCACCCGCACTTTACCCACGGGTTGTTGCTTTTGCTGCGTGAACAGCGTGTCGATCTCTTCAATTTCCGCCAGCAATTGCAAACAGCGTTCGTAATAAACACGCCCTTCATCGGTGATCTGCACCTGACGGGTCGTGCGTTGCAGTAAACGAACACCCAGCCGCCCTTCAAGCTGTTTGATGGTGTTGCTCACCGTCGCACGCGGTAGCGTCAGTCGCTCCGCCGCCCGGCTGAAGCTACCCAATTCGACAATTCGCACAAAAACCCGCATCGCCTGAATATGATCCATCGCTGCCACCATTGTTGGTTATTTTTGAATAGTGTTGCATAAAAAGCGGTATTTATCTTTTCTGGATAAACAACCAGACTGCTCTCACTGCCAACGAGATGAGGAAGACGACAATGCAACAACGCAAACTAGGCGCGAACGGCCCACAGGTTTCGGCTATTGGACTCGGCTGCATGGGGATGAGCGATTTCTACTCCACCGCACAGGATGAAAAAGAATCCATCGCCACGCTACATCGCGCATTGGAATTGGGCGTGACTCTGCTGGATACCGCCGACATGTATGGCCCCCATACCAATGAACAGTTGCTCGGTAAAGCGATAAAAGGTAAACGTGAGCAGGTCTTTCTGGCGACCAAATTCGGCATCATCCGTGACCCGGCAAACCCCAACGCGCGCGGCATCTGCGGTAAACCGGACTACATCCGCCGTTCGGTGGAAGGCAGCCTGACGCGCCTCGGTACAGACGTTATCGATTTGTACTATCAGCATCGCATCGATCCGACAGTGCCCATTGAAGAAACGGTCGGCACACTGGCGGAGCTGGTACAGGAAGGCAAGATTCGTTACATCGGTCTGAGCGAAGCCTCCGTCACCACGCTGGAACGCGCGCATCGCGTGCACCCGATTACTGCGTTACAGAGTGAATACTCACTGTGGACACGCGACATGGAGGCTGAAATTCTGCCCACCTGTGAACGTCTTGGTATCGGCTTTGTGCCTTACAGCCCGCTGGGGCGCGGTTTCCTGACCGGTGCGATTCGCAGCCCAGACGATCTGGCCGCCGACGATTTTCGTCGCACCAATCCGCGCTTTACGGAGGAAAACTTCGGGAAAAATCTGCAACTGGTAGAGAAAATTAACCAATTAGCGCAGGAAAAACAGGTGACACCATCACAGATGGCGCTGGCATGGGTATTAGCGCAGGGTGAACATATCGTGCCGATTCCTGGCACCAAACGCCGTCGTTATCTGGAAGAGAACGTCGCCGCGCTGGATGTCACACTGACGCAAGCCGAGTTGGCTGCTATTAATGCCATTTTCCCGCCCGATGCCGCAGCAGGAGAACGCTACGGCAAGGAGAGTATGGCAGCCCTTAATCAGTAAGATTACCGACGGCCTTTACTGCCTGTACGCGGCGGGCGCCCCACGGTAGCCTGATACACCTTGAAGCGTCCGGTTTGCGCCAGCACTTCATGGCTACCAAACGCCGCATCAAGCAGCGCGGGATAAGGCAGGAAGGCGTTAGCGACGATACGTAGCTGCCCGCCAACCGGTAGATGGGATACCGCACCGCGAATCAGCATTTCCGCGGCTTGCAGACTGGTCTGCAAGCCATCGTGGAATGGCGGATTGGAAACGATCATATCGAAGCGACCGTTGATATCCGAATAGACGTTACTGGCAATCACACTGCCTTCCAGCGCATTTGCCGCCAGCGTTGCCTTGCTGGATTCCACCGCCGCCGCGCTGACATCGCTCAGCGTCAGGCGGATTTTCGGCGACTGCTTCGCCAGCACCGATGCCAGCACACCGGCACCGCAGGCGATATCCAGCACTTTACCTTTCATGTGCGGCTCAAACGTAGACAGCAGCAGCCGGCTACCCGGATCCAGGTCATCACGGCTGAAAACCCCCGGAAGCGTTTTGACGGTCACGCCGTCTGTCACATAGTCGTCCCACCAGTCATCCAACGTGAAGCTGGCCTGCTTATCCACCCGCCCGTGATAAAGCCCGCTGCGACGCGCACTGTCGATTTTTACCAGTTCAACGAAGTCAGACAGCACGGGTTCCGCGCTGCGCACGCCGCTGCGGTTTTCTCCGACAACGAAGATTTCCGCGCCGACCGGCATCAGGGACAGCAGGTTACGCAGTTGGAATTCCGCTTCCTGTTTACTTTTTGGCCAGTAATAGATCAGCGTGTCGCTATCCGCCACCAGCGCCGCATCCGCCACCAGACCATATTGAGCGTTCTCCCCAAGTGGCTTTGCCATCTGCTGCCAGTGGTGATATTGGTTGCAATGGACACGCACCGACGCCGCTTCAAATTGTGCGGGCAGGGTATCCTGCAAATCACCGGCAAACAGAACACGGCGTGAAAGAAATTCGTCACTGTGGCGCAGTATGACTTCACTGGCGGGGGTTAATGCGGACATCGGGCTACGGCTCCTTAATCATTGAGCGGGGGATTATATACGCTTCGCCTCCGAAGTTGCAGCGCGGAGAGGAAATAACCACGCCGACGTTGGCGCAGTCTGACGGGGTTTGTTAGCATAGGTACGACGCATTTTCTCGCCCGCAAGACAGGATAACGCATGGAATCAAGACGTGACAGGCTGCTACAGCAACTGGGAATTACGCAGTGGACGTTGCGTCGCCCAACCGTGCTGCAAGGCGAAATCGCCGTCAGTCTGCCCGCACAGGTGCGTCTGGTGATTGTCTCCGCCGAGCCGTTGGCCGATGATGAACCGCTGCTGGACGATGTCCTGCACAGTCTGGCGCTGACGCCCGCGCAAGCCTATCGTCTGACGCCGCAGCAGATCGAGATGCTGCCCGCCGACGCACGCTGCCATAGCTGGCGCTTGGGTATTGCGGAGCCGATTGCGCTACAGGGCGTTCAGCTTTCCAGCCCTCTGCTTTCCGAACTTTATCAAAATGCCGACGCCAAACGGGCGCTGTGGCAACAGATCTGTGAACATGAACACGATATCTTCTCTGACGCCAGCTGACCTGGCGCAAGCCTTTAAAATAGAACAGGCCAGCCATGCCTTCCCGTGGACGGAAAAAACGTTTGTCAGCAATCAGGGGGAGCGTTATTTCAACATCAAACTGAACCATGACGGTCAGCTTGCCGCTTACGCCATCACGCAGGTCGTGCTGGATGAAGCGACGCTGTTCAACATCGCCGTGCATCCCGATTATCAGCGTCAGGGCTTGGGTCGCCAACTGTTGGAACACCTGATCGACGAAATGGAACGACGTGGCATTCTGACGCTGTGGCTGGAAGTACGCGAATCGAACGCACGCGCCATCGCGCTTTATGAAAGTCTGGGATTTAATGAAGTCTCCGTGCGCCGCGATTATTACCCTACGGCACACGGCCGGGAAGACGCGATTCTCATGGCGCTGCCGCTCGGCTAACAATTTTCGCCTACGACATTCGCCGCTTGGCGAGTGCCGTAATGTGCGCCCCATCTCGCCCTGCATTTTTTTCGACAGAAAGATCCCTACAACGTGATCCTCGTAAGTAAACCTTTGTTTCTTTTTTATTACAATCATGTTCCATTTCATGTTTCTGGTTTGCAGGCATGGCATGGTTTATCCGTTATCTACGAGGAATAATATGAAAAAATACACTCTGGCTACGACGCTCCTGTGCGGCTTATTCTCTCTTTCCGCTTATGCGGTACAAGTAACGGCGGTAACCGCCTCCTCTTATGATTCAGACAAAGGCCACAAGCCTGCCAATATTGCCGATGGCGACGTAAAAACACGCTGGGCGGCAAACGGTGAGAGTTGGGTTCAGTTAGAACTGGATAAAGAACAATCGGTTGAAAACTTTGTTCTGGTTCCTTTCAAAGCGGACGAGCGTAAACTGAAGTTCTCCGTCTCCTACTCTACCGACGGTAAAACCTGGAAAAAGCTGGCTGACAATCTGGTCACCTCCAGCAATGCCAAAGACGGTGAAAAATTCACCTTTCCAGCCGTTAAAGCCAAATTCTTCAAATTGGATACGTTTGGCACCGATGTGAACAAGTGGAGTGCTGTCAACGAGATCAGCTTTAACAGCGCCGCGCAAGTTCCTGCTCAGGCGATTAAGTAACGTTGTCGGCTGGCCTGACGTTGAGGCCAGCCTTTTACGATATCGTTGAGTCGCATCACGACCGACATCGCTACCGAATGTGACGCATTTCCGCTTTGCTACCCACACGTTTCTTACACGTCCTTGCCTCTCTCCATCAGTACCCACATTTTCCTTAGCATTGAAATAAAAATCATTCTCAACTAAGATGCGCCTGAAATTTGACCTCCTATCGCTTCATTTCAGGCACCAGACATGTCATCAGCCAATATTGATACCTCAGCAGATATGCATCAGCTTTATTGTCAGCATCATGGCTGGTTGCAGGGGCTATTGCGTAAACGGTTGGGAAATCTGTGCGATGCGGCCGATCTGGCGCAGGATGTCTTTGTACGACTCTTATTGAAGCCACGCCAGTTCGACAGCCACGCAGGGGCACGAGCTTATCTGAGCGTGATGGCACAAGGTATGTGTGTCGATCTCTGGCGCAAACGGGAAATTGAGCGCGTCTGGCTCGCCTCACTCGCCGAACAGCCGGAGCCGGTTGCGCTGTCAGCGGAAGACAGCAATATCATTCTCGAAACGCTGTATCAGGTCGATGCCATGCTGCGCGCACTGCCCGAGAAGGTGCGCGCCGCGTTCATCATGGCGCAGGTACAGGGATTACCCTATCGGGAGATTGCCGAGGCGCTGGGCGTTTCCGAACGCATGGTGAAAAAATACATGGCGCAGGCCATGTTGCACTGTGTGCTGCTGGAGGCAGAAATAGACGCGGACGGTCAGGCTGCGCATTCATGAATAACCCCAGCCGGAACAAACCCAGCTTTATTGCCTTGCAGCAGGCCTCGCAGTGGTACGCTCAACTGTGCGATCGGGAACCTGACGATGAACACTACCATCACTGGCAGCGCTGGATGGACGAAAGCGAGGAACACCGCCATGCCTGGGAATACGTGCTCACGGTCAGCCAACGCTTCCAGCCGCTACGTGGTGACGGTCAACAGCCTGCGCTGAATGCGCTGTTGCACCAGCCTGCGCCGATGACGCGCCGCCGTGCGCTCAAACTCGCCGCCCTACTCAGCACGGGTTCACTGCTGTCCTGGCTGACTTACCGTCACACGCCGCTAAAAAGCTCACTGCTGGCGATGACAGCCGATCATCACAGCGCGGTAGGCGAAATCAAATCACTGACCTTACCGGACAACACCCGGCTGTGGCTGAATACCGCCAGCGCGATTGATATCCGCTACAGCGATCAGCGTCGGGAAATCGCCCTGCTGGCGGGGGACATTCTGATTGATACTGCTGCCGATGCACGCCCTTTCTTTGTCACGACCGCACAAGGGCGCTTGCAGGCGCTGGGCACGCGCTTCAGCGTCGCACAGGCATCAGACACCACCACACTAACCGTGTACCAACACGCAGTCGACGCCAGCGCCAGATATGCCTCCGCCGCACGTCGGGTCAACGCGGGCTATCACCTGCGCTTTAACGCCGACGGTCAGGGTGACATCGTGCCCAATCAGCAGAACGATGCCGACTGGTCGCACGGCGTACTACAGGCGGACAACATGCCGCTAGGAGAGGTCGTGGCGCAGTTGTCTCGTTATCGCCACGGCTATCTGGCGTGCCAGCCTGCCATCGCTGATTTGCGCGTGATGGGCACCTTCCCCTTAACCGATACCGACATGGCGCTGAACATGCTGGCGCAGGCTTTCCCGGTTCGTATCCATCAGCGTTTTCCATGGTGGGTGACAGTCGAACCACGCTGATACCCCCGTCTTTTTCGGATACAGCCAAAAAATTTTCTCTTTTGAGTTCCCCTTTCTCCGCTGTCGTTCGATTCACAGTAAAACCACCAATTTTTACTCTGGGTCAGAAGGCGAATTTTCATGGCATTGATTCCATTTTTCTCTACACAGCGCACACCTTCCAAACTGGCAATCGCCGTTCATCTGCTGCTGTGCGGCACATCGCTGCTCGCACATTCCACCGCAATCGCAGCGGAAACGGCACCCGCCGCGGCAACGAAAACCTACGCGATTCCTGCCGGACCACTTAACCAGCAGCTAAACCAGTTTGCCGCGCAGTCAGGCGTTTATCTGGTCGGCGATGCACAATTGGCGACAGGAAAAACCGGGCCGTCCCTGCAAGGGAATTACAGCGTCGATGGCGGATTTTCGGCACTGCTAGCAGGAAGCGGGCTTCAGGTGATTCCACAGCCTAACGGCGTCTGGCGCTTACAGAGAATACCGCAGGGCGATGAAATGCTGGTCGTGGCGGGCGTCAATCGCAACGGTGTGACAGAAGGCACTCAGTCCTACACCACGCGCAGCATGAACACCGCGACACAGCTGAATCTGTCACCGCGAGAAACGCCGCAGTCGGTGAGCGTTGTGACGCGCCAGCGTATGGACGATCAGAATATGACCTCACTGGATGAGGCCATGAAGCAAACCACCGGCATTAACGTAGTCAACCAGAATAGTTTTCAGGTGAAATACGAATCGCGTGCCTTCACGATGGACAATATCAAAGAAAATGGCGTCAACCAATCGTCGCAAAATAGCGTAATGAACGCCTCTCAATCGACCAGTGAATCACCCGATCTGGCGATTTACGATCGCATCGAAGTTCTGCGCGGCGCTTCAGGCCTAACACAGGGCAGCGGGGAACCCGGAGGTACCGTCAATCTGGTACGTAAAAAACCCACCTATGATTTTCAGGCATCTGTCAGTGCCAGCGTCGGAAGTTGGGATAATTACCGTAATGAAATAGACGTTTCAGGCCCACTCAATGAGGATGCCAGCGTACGCGGTCGTCTGGTTAGCGTTTATCAGGATAAACAAAGCTTCACCGATTACGTAGGCAGTGAGCGCAAAGTGCTATTCGGCACACTAGCATGGGATATCACTCCCAATACGACTTTCACTACAGGGATTAATTGGCAAAAAACCGATGTCGTACCCGATCTGTATGGTGTCCCTTTTGGCACGGATAAACGTAATTTAAATCTACCTCGCTCAACCTTTCTGGGTGCCAGTTGGAACCGAATTAACTTCGAAAAGATCAACCCATTCGCTGAATTCGAGCATAACTTTGACAACAACTGGGCTATCAAGAGCGCACTTAACTATACGCATGGTACGTCCAAAGAACGTTATATCGGTATCATGAATGGAACAGCAGGCGTTGATCCTCAAACAGGAGTCAGTAGGTTAAACAACGCATTGCGCTATGACAACAAGAGCGACCAATGGGGTTATAACCTCAGTGCGAGTGGTCCTTTTGAGCTATTGGGGCGTAGCCATGAGTTGGTGTTCGGCGGTGACTATCAGAAAGAGAACTTCGACAACGCGATTGGCCGTATTGCTAACATGAGCAGTGCCAATATCTATAATTGGAATCCCAACTCAGTCGCAGAGCCCGATTGGTCTAACCTTAGCCTCTACAGTTCCCGCTACAGAGAGCAATATAATATTTATCAGCGTGGGCTATTTACCACCACTCGCTGGGAACTGGCCGATGACTGGAAACTGATCCTCGGCGGCCGCTACAGTGCTTATAGCTACGACTACTATTACGATAACCATCGCAACACCAACGACAAGGAATACAGCAGCCTGCACGTTCGCGATAAATTTGTCCCTTACAGCGGCCTGCTATGGAATTTTGCCGACAATTACACCTTGTATGCCAGCTATGCTGAAATCTATAAACCGCAGAGTGCACGCGATAAGGACGATAAGCTATTGCCCGCCGTTACCGGCACCAACTATGAAACCGGCGTTAAGGGGGCGTTTTTTGACGGCGATCTGAATGCTTCACTGGCACTGTTTCGCATTATTCAGTCCAACCGTGCACTCGCCGAAGCAGACAGTTCCGTTTGCCGAGATCCTGATAGCGGTTGTTCCCGTGCTGAAGGCAAAGTACGTAGCCAAGGGGTGGAACTGGATGTCACGGGGAAACTGGTTGAAGGCTGGCAGATTCAGACGGGCTATACCCTGACTAACAGTAAATATTTGGAAGCATCAGAGAGTGAGAAAGCGGCACAGTTCAGCCCGCGCACGCCGAAGCATATGTTCAAGCTGTACACCTCATACACTCTGCCGGGTGAGCTGAATCAATGGACGATGGGTGCAGGCATGACTGCCCAAACGGGTACGCAAACCTATCCAAACCGAGTGTTTGGCCTGTCTCAGGGCGGCTATACGCTGTTTAACGCCAATGTCCGCTATCAGTACAGCAAAAACCTGAGTTTCAATCTGGTAGGCAATAACCTGACGGATAAAACCTACTTCCTGAACCTGAACAACCGCCATCGTAGCGGCAACAACTATTACGGCGACCCACGTAATTTCATGCTGACCGCGAAGTGGAATTTCTAAGCGCCTGCGCCTGCCAGCCTCGGCTGGCAGGCCATCGCCCAATCCATTATGCAAACGCTTAAACGCTTTTATACGCTGGTCGCGCCTTTCTGGTTGACCACGCGTGCAACCTTGCTCTGGCTGTTACTGCTGCTGATTATGAGCCTGACGCTCTCCGTCGTGTGGATCAGCGTGCAGTACAACAACTGGAGTCGGGATTTTTACGACGCATTGGCCGACTATTTTCAGCATGCCTCAATCTACGATATGGCCGTGCGCTATCTGGCCTACACGCTGCTGTTCGTGCTGGTGATCATCTGCGGCAACTGGCTCAAGAAACAGCTAATTATCCGCTGGCGCGATACCATGACCCACCAGTATGAACAGAACTGGCTGCGCAATCACGCCCACTATCGGCTCAGTGCAGGGCTGGATAACCCCGATCAGCGCATCGCGGAGGATATTCGCCTGCTGATAGAGCAAAGCCTCGAACTCCTCCTCTCGTTGCTGAAAAATACCGCCCGCTTTTTCTCCTTCATCGCTATTCTCTGGCAACTGTCCGGCGTCCATACCTTCACATTAGGCGGCTACAACATCACGATACACGGCTATCTGGTGTGGATCGCATTGATTTACGCCGCACTGGCGAGCGTGATAACACACCTGCTAGGCCACCGTCTGCACAAGCTAAATATTGAGCGTCAGCGGACGGAAGCCGACTACCGTGCCACGCTGCTGCGGGTACGGGATAACAGCGAGCAAATCGCGTTTTACCAGGGAAGCGACGCAGAGCAACAGCGAATGCGGCAACATTTTCTGCCTATTGTGCAAAACTGGCAGCGCCTAATGGCGCGGGAATTCCGGCTGGAAAGCTTTACGACCAGCTATTTCCGCTTCAGCCTGATTATCCCGGTTTTCGCTACCCTACCGCTGTTTCTCGCTCGTCAGGTTAGCCTCGGGGCGATCATGCAGGCGCGATCGGCCTTCAGCTACGTGTTGGATGCTTTTGGCTGGTTTATTGATGCCTATCGCCAACTGGTTCAGTGGTCTTCCACGATTGAGCGACTGTGGGAATTCCAGCACCGCTTACAGCAATTGCCTGTACCAGAGGCGCCACATCATGAAGGCCATGCTCTCCACATCAACGCGCTATCCGTACCGCGCCCTAATGGTTCGCCGTATTTCGCCCCGCTGACGCTCAGGCTTCAGGCTGGCGAATGGGCGACGCTTAACGCAGCCAGCGGCACGGGGAAAACCACGCTTCTGCGTGCGCTAGCGGGGTTGTGGCCGGTTTCACAAGGTGACTGGCATTTCCCTACTGGCCGAGTGCTATTTTTACCGCAAAAAGCTTATTTACCGCAGGACACGCTACGTCAGGTGCTGTGTTACCCGCAGGCACAGTTAGCGGATACTGCCCAGGCGATCGCCGTGCTGGAACAAACCGGGCTGGCCGCGCTGATTCCTCGTCTGAACGACAAGGCTAACTGGAGCCGGGAGCTATCGGGCGGCGAACAACAGCGCCTGTCACTCGCCCGTGCACTGCTACTGCGCCCAACGCTGCTTTGTCTGGATGAAGCCACCAGCCAGCTCGACGACGCGGCGGCGCTTCAGCTGCTAGCACACATCAAGATTACGCTGCCACAAACCATTGTCTTGGCAGTCAGCCACCAGCCTGCCGTACAGGCCTGTTTCCGCCATCAGATACGGCTAATGCCGCTCGAAGCAGAGAAGGAAACGCACACAGAGAACCGTGCAGACGATCCTTCTGTTACGGTGCCAGAGGCGGATCTATCACAGGTGTCTTACGGAAAGGGTTGAAGCGAACCGTTTGAAGGAAACGGTGTGAGGGAATAGCAGGAAAAATACAGCCCGGAGCGAATGTCCGGGCTAGGGAGTATGATATTACTCGTTATCGCCCAGCAGAACGGATTCCAGCGCGATTTCGATCATCTCGTTGAACGTGTTTTGACGCTCTTCTGACGTGGTCTGCGCACCGGTACGAATGTGGTCAGAAACGGTGCAGATGGCTAGTGCTTTCGCACCGAACTCTGCCGCAACGCCGTAGATACCGGCCGCTTCCATTTCCACACCCAGGATGCCGTATTTTTCCATCACGTCGAACATCTGCGGGTCTGGCGTGTAGAACAGATCGGCGGAGAAGAGGTTACCTACGCGGACAGAAACCTCACGCGCTTTGGCAGCATCAACAGCATGGCGCACCATGTCGAAATCGGCAATCGCCGCATAGTCGTGATCTTTGAAGCGCATGCGGTTCACTTTGGAATCCGTGCAGGCGCCCATACCGATCACCACGTCACGCAGTTGCACATCTTCACGCACCGCGCCGCAGGAACCCACGCGAATGATCTTCTTCACGCCGAACTCGGTGATCAGCTCTTTCGCATAAATGGAGCAGGATGGGATACCCATACCGTGGCCCATGACCGAAATTTTACGGCCCTTGTAGGTTCCGGTGAACCCTAACATGCCACGCACGTTGTTCACTTCGCGGGCATTTTCCAGAAAGGTTTCTGCGATGTACTTAGCACGCAGCGGGTCGCCCGGCATCAGTACAACGTCCGCGAAATCACCCATTTCTGCATTAATATGTGGCGTAGCCATGCGTTTATTCCTTAATTAATCAAGTTCACGTAAAAACGGTGTGTTTTACAGTATCGATTTACCGTAGTCCATAGGCGACAGGCCAAAGTAGGTCGCAACCGTCTGCCCGATATCGGCGAAGGTTTCACGGTGGCCGTATGAGCCCGGCTTCACGTTCGGGCCATAGATCAACACCGGGACGTTCTCACGGGTGTGATCGGTGCCGTGCCAGCTTGGGTCACAGCCGTGGTCGGCCGTCAGAATCAGAATGTCGTCGCCTTTCACGCGGGACAGCATTTCTGGCAGGCGGCGGTCAAACAGCTCCAATGCGGCAGCATAGCCCGGAATATCGCGACGATGGCCGTAGGCAGAATCGAAATCAACAAAATTGGTAAATACGATGGTGTTGTCGCCCGCGCTATCCATCTCTTTTAGCGTGGCGTCAAACAGCGCATCGATGCCGGTTGCTTTCACTTTCTTCGTGATGCCGACCTGCGCGTAGATATCCGCAATTTTACCGACCGAAACCACTTCGCCACCTTTTTCCTCCACCATCTTTTTCAGAATGGTCGGCGCTGGCGGTTCAACGGCCAGATCGTGACGATTGCCGGTTCGTTCGAAGTTGCCGGGTTTATCGCCGATAAACGGACGTGCGATCACACGCCCGATGTTGTAGCCCCCTTCGGTCAGCTCTTCGCGGGCAATTTCACACAGTTCGTACAGCTTATCCAGACCGAATGTTTCTTCATGGCAGGCAATCTGGAACACGGAATCCGCAGAGGTGTAGAAAATCGGCTTGCCGGTTTTCATGTGCTCTTCAGCAAGCTGATCCAGAATCACCGTACCGGAAGAGTGGCAGTTGCCCAGATAGCCTGGCAGATTGGCACGCTCTACCAATTTATCCAGCAACGCCTGCGGAAAACTGTTCTCTTCATCTTTAAAATAGCCCCAGTCGAACAGGACAGGCACACCGGCAATTTCCCAGTGGCCCGACGGCGTATCTTTACCCGAAGAGATTTCACTGGCGTGCGCGTAAGCACCGATGATGTCTGCATTCTCATCCAGCCCTGGCGGGAACGTTCCCGTTGAGGCCTCAGCGGCTTTACCCAGTCCCAGACGGCTCAGGTTCGGCAAATGCAGCGGGCCGCTGCGCCCTTTATCCGCCGTTCCTGCCGCACACGCCTGAGCGATATGGCCCAGCGTATCCGACCCTACATCGCCAAAACGTTCTGCATCCGCACTGCTGCCGATACCAAACGAGTCAAGAACCATAATATATGCACGTTTCATTCTTTCTCTCCTGCGCAGCTCTGCGCTAACGCCCTATCTACCGACAGGGGAACATCAATTCAAAACAATCACTACCCCACTCTGACGATCACGCTTCTGCGCTCACCCGACGATAGACCATTGGGGTCTTTTCTGGCGCAGTGTCGCCCAGTTGGATTGCGGCGCGAACCTCATTTGCCGCCTGCTGCCATTGCGCTTCCGTATTGGCATGGATCACCGCCAGCGGGCGCTGCGCATCAACGCGCTCACCCAGGCTGATCATGCTATCCAGACCGACGCTGTAATCGATCGTATCGGTAGCCTGACGGCGTCCGCCACCCAGCGAGACGACGGCCATGCCCAGCGCGCGCGTGTCCATCGCGGTCACGATGCCTTCACGCATCGCGAACACCGGCTTACTTAATGTCGCCACTGGCAGGTAGCGATCGTAGTGTTCGACAAAATCGCCAGGGCCACGCTGTGCGGCAACCATGCGGCCAAAGACGTCGGCAGCTTTGCCGTTATCCAACACGGCCTGTAAGCGTGATTGCGCGTCGTCCGCCGAGCTTGCCAGCCCGCCCGCCAACAGCATCTCGCCACAGAGCGCCATAGTAACATCATACAGGCGCGGATTGCGGCTCTCCCCCGTCAGGAAACGCACGGCTTCCCGCACTTCCAGCGCGTTGCCTGCGCTAGAGGCCAGCACCTGATTCATGTCAGTCAGCAATGCGCTGGTACGGCATCCTGCGTTGTTCGCTACGCCGACAATCGCCTGTGCCAGTTGCTCGGACAGTTCATAGGTCGGCATGAACGCCCCGGAACCCACTTTAACGTCCATCACCAGCGCATCCAGCCCTTCAGCCAGCTTCTTCGCCAGAATCGACGCGGTGATTAACGGGATGGAATCGACCGTGGCGGTAATGTCACGCGTGGCATAAAAGCGTTTATCCGCCGGTGCCAGCGAGGAGGTTTGCCCAATGATTGCGACGCCAACCTGCTGGATGATGCGGCGAAAATCGTCATCGTTCGGGAAGATACCCAGCCCTGGAATCGCTTCGAGCTTATCCAACGTGCCGCCGGTATGGCCTAAACCACGCCCGGAGATCATCGGGACGTATCCCCCGCAGGCAGCGACCATCGGCCCCAGCATCAGCGACGTCACATCGCCCACGCCGCCGGTAGAGTGTTTGTCCACCAGAGGGCCGTTCAGGTTCAGGCTTTTCCAGTCCAGCACTGTGCCGGAATCACGCATCGCCAGCGTCAGCGCCACGCGTTCATCCATCGACATGTCATGAAAATAAATGGTCATCGCCAGAGCCGCAATCTGGCCTTCGGAGACGGTATTGTCACGAATACCGTTGATAAAGAAGCGGATTTCTTCTTCACTCAGTGCTTTTCCGTCACGCTTCTTACGAATAATTTCCTGAATCAGCAACAAAGTCTGTACTCCTGATGAATTCGGATATGGCTCCGCAGCCTGTCGCTGCGAGTGCATTTGCTGTTTTGCAAAAATGCTTTCATAAACAAAATGTTGTCACGAATAAAATCGCGCACCGTCTGTGCGTGATTAGTAACTACCTTGCGGAGTCGCGGTTCCGTGGCCGAGCGTGGTCAGCAGGCTTGCCAACAGGCTGGAGGCACCAAAGCGAAAATGCTGCGCCGTCGCCCATTCAGCCCCCATGATATCGTCCGCCAGTTGCAGATAGATGGCGGCATCTTCCGCGTTACGCACACCACCCGCCGCTTTAAAACCAACGTGATCGCCTACACCTTTATCGCGGATCGTTTTCAACATGATCGCCGCACTCTCCGGCGTCGCGTTCACGGGCACTTTACCGGTTGAGGTTTTAATGAAATCCGCACCCGCATCAATGGCAATTTCACTCGCCTGACGAATCAGCGCATCCTGTTTCAATTCGCCCGTTTCGATGATCACTTTCAACAGCACATGGGCATCCTGACACACCGTTTTGCACGCCTTCACCAGTTCAAAACCGATGTGAGCATTGCCTGCCATCAGTGCACGGTAAGGGAACACGACATCAACTTCATCAGCGCCGTAAGCGATTGCCGCCTTCGTTTCTGCAACCGCAATCTCAACATCATCATTGCCGTGCGGGAAGTTGGTTACCGTCGCAATACGAATATCCGGCGTACCTTGCTCACGCAGGATCTTTTTCGCCAAGGGGATAAAACGTGGATAGATACAGATAGCAGCCGTTTTCCCTGCCGGGCTATTCGCCTGACGGCAGAGCACCGTCACTTTTTCATCCGTATCATCTTCATTCAGCGTGGTTAAATCCATCAGCGCCAGCGCACGTTGCGCGGCCGTGGTCAGCTTGGTCATACAACACTCCAACTCGTCAGCCGGTCTAACCGGCCCTGAACATTAACTGGTGTAAACCAGCACGTTTGGCGAGCGGACTTGGTTCCTTGAAGATAGCGCTCAGGAGAAACAACCTGTAGCGGCACTAAGATCCTTCTCACCGCAATCAGCCTTCCTCTGCCCTTCATCCTGTGATGATTTCAACACCGAAAGAAACGGCTTAAAAACTTGAACCCGTCAGACATTTGAACACGCCATGACAGACTATTTTGTGCATTCATTCACACTTGATGTAAGAGAAATGCAATAGATAGTGATTATATGTGATTTTAATCACACACACTTCCCTGAATAAGGTCAGTCTGGGGAATCATGCTGACAGCGTTGTCTACAGCACATGGGCACCGACTACCTGTTGAACCAATGCGGGCACTCAGCAACTTAACGCCAGTGACAGCCAGCGCGAGCGGTATATATCGCTTCAGTGCCATACGTTTTTCCCTATCCGTAAAAGAAATAGATGTCTTTGAATAACAGCCAGTAATGTGATGCCGTGTCCATTCTTTGAAAGGCAAGTGCTTTGAAATGCACGTGGTTTGAAATACTCGTTGTTTGAAATACTCGTTATTTGAAATACGATTGGTGTGAGGTGCTATTTATGTTTAGCTGTGTCAAACCACTTTTTCAAACAATAATCTACAGAATGAGATGAACGCATCCCAACTATTTGACGAGTAGCACAGAGGCTGAAAGACGGGGTGTGGAGCCTCGCAGATTTCCGGCATCATCGTGCCTATAACGGGATACTCATCGTTCCCCTGACTGGAGACTCCACACATGAATAACTATACCCCTGTTGGCGTTGATATCGCAAAACACCTGATTCAGGTTCACTTCATCGACAAACATAGCGGCGAAGTGGTGGATAAACAGCTGCGACGTCAGGATGTTCTGACCTTCTTCAGCAACCGTGAACCCTGCCTGATTGGTATGGAAGCCTGTGGCGGCTCTCAGCACTGGGCCCGGGAGTTGAAGAAACTTGGTCATCAGGTTCGCCTGCTTCAGGCGAAATTCGTCAAAGCCTTCCTGATGGGCAACAAGAACGATGTCATGGACTCCCGCGCCATATGGATGGCGGTCCAGCAACCGGGACGGGGGATTGCCGTAAAGAGCGAAGAGCAGCAGGCCGTTCTGGCACTGCATCGCATGCGCCGCCAGTGGGTGAAGTTCCGCACCGCGCAGACCAATGCCCTGCATGGCTTACTGCTCGAATTTGGTGAAACAGTACGCAAAGGACGTACCGCGCTGGACAAGGCTCTGCCCGTGGCGCTGGAGAGGCTGAAAAACCGCCTGCCGCTGTTCCTCATCGCCCAGATTGAAGAGCAGCACCGTCGCTTGAGTGAGCTGGATGCTCAGATTAACGGCATTGAGCAACAACTGACGGCGCTGGCGAAACAGAACGAGACCTGCCGACGGCTGATGGCTATACCCGGCGTAGGGCCACTGATAGCCACGGCGGCGGTGGCTACGATGGGCGAGGCTCATGCGTTCCGGTCGGGACGGGAGTTCGCGGCCTATGTCGGACTCGTCCCAAAACAGACCGGCACTGGCGGCAAGGTTCGCCTGCTGGGGATAAGCAAACGCGGTGACACCTACCTGCGTACGCTGTTTATCCATGGAGCGAGGGCAGCGAGCCTGTTGGCGAAAGAGCCGGGACCGTGGATAACGGAGTTAAAGAAACGGCGGCCGACCAGTGTGGCGATAGTCGCGATGGCCAACAAACTGGCGCGCACGGTGTGGGCGGTGGCGGCGCACGAACGGGAGTACCGGAAAGATTACGTCAGCATCAGGCCGTATTAACAGCGGATGCTGAAAACCATTAACCCTTAACAAAAGGATGAATGCGGAAAGGTTGCGAGGGCAGCCAGCGTGATGACGACGACAGGTAAGACCGGGACTTGCTAAACCTGAATGGTGTGTCGGGCATAAAGCCCGCCAGGAGAATAAGGAGCAAGTCGGCGAATCTCATCGAGGCCCGCGGCACAGGCTGCAATAAGGCCGGATATAGAGCTGCGACCTATCCGTCAACGTCAACACAACGGAAGCCTTGCAAACGGGATGCGTTCATATAGAACACACCATGACTGAACACACCGAACATTCCCGCTGGTATCTGTACATACTGCGCACGGTCAGCGGAGCGCTGTATACGGGGATCACCACGGATGTCAGCCGTCGTCTGAACGAGCATCAAACGGGGAAAGGGGCAAAAGCGCTGCGGGGAAAAGGGGAATTAACGCTGGCGTTTCACTGTCTGGTGGGTGATCGCTCCAACGCACTCAAACTGGAGCATCGCATTAAGCAACTCAGTAAAAGCCAAAAAGAAAGGCTGGTACAAGACCAGCCTCAGACGCTTTGTATTTCAAACAATTTGTATTGATACGCTATCAACTAGAGAAAGCGGTTAAACGGTTCGGCGTATTCAACCAGCCCGCTCGCGCTTTCAAAGCCGCTTTCGCTCTCAGAGTGCCCTTCGCCGACAACATGGTTGTCCGCCAGTGGGTAGACCTGAAAAGCGGACTCACTGTCTGGCCAGCGACAATGCAACTGGTGCTCTGTCGCCGGAACGAAGCCAAAACGAGAGTAGTACGCTGGCTCGCCCAGCACGACGACGGCGGTGTAGCTAAATTCATTCAGCGCATCCAACCCTTCGTAAACCAGCTTCTCTCCCACGCCCTGTCGGCGCAGGCTCTCTTCTACCGCCAGCGGCGCAAGCGCCACCCACTGTCGATCCTCACCGTCGATCAGCACCGGGCTGAATGCCGCGTAGCCCACTACGCCGCCTTCATCGTCGGTTGCCACGACGCCGAGCGTCAATAAACCATCTTCACGCAGTTGGTGAACCAGATCCGCTTCCGCTCCCGTTGGAAAAGCACGGCGCAATAAGCTGTCGATCCCTGCGGCATCGACGGGGATTTCGACCCGAACTAACATGATACTGGCGCGTGATTCGTCGTTTGCACTACGCCCTCCTGTAAACCGGCTTCCACAAAATTAGCCAGTTGCAGCAGGCCAATACGCAGCGGCGCGGGCATGGCTTCCAGCTCAATGGCATCCATCAGGTTCTTCACATACAAACCTAACTCAGTATCACCCTCAATGCGCAGACGACGCTGGAAAAACAGCGTGTCGGGATCTTCTTTACGCGCGGCGATCAAAATCAGATCGTTCGCGTCTGCACTGAAGCTGACATCGGGCGTCTCGTCGTGGCTCACCGCCAGACGACCATCGCGCAACGTCATAAACCATTGCAGGCCAACATCACGCACCTCAATCTTCAGCCAACGGCTTTCGAGAAATGCCAGATCGCCCTCTTCCAGCGCCTGACGGAACTGCCAGCCCAACATCTGTTCCAAAACCTGACGCTGTAGCGCAAAGGGAGTGAACTTGAGTGGCTTACCTAATAAGCTCGGTCCCTGACGCACAATCTGCGCTCGTAGTTTTTCCAACACTGGCGTACTCCTCTTAAAGCAGTCTGACTGTTCAGATAATCTGCAAGCATTTTGCCACATCCACCGCAAGCGGAAGAGGTCTATGTCAATAATTTAGTCGGTTATCCGATTATGCCCAACAGATTTTGTCCTGGCGCGACGATTAGCACCATAAACTGCCTTAAATCAAAGTCCTTACCGGATGGGTTAATTAAGATTCCCAATCGTTAACAACATTCATCGACTGATAAAAATCGTCGAGGCGGTTCTCAATATCGCCTGCGGCGGCGCGCAGCATGGCAGGCAGAGTGCCCGACATCCACTGCGAGTCAGTCTGAACATCATTGATCGTACTGAGCCCCTGCGGCCCTGAAGGGATTAATGAAGGATTGTGTATGGAACTGCTTTGCCCCGCCGGTAACCTGCCGGCACTGAAAGCTGCCATCGATAATGGCGCAGATGCGGTCTATATCGGCCTGAAGGACGACACCAACGCACGTCATTTTGCCGGGCTGAATTTTACCGATAAGAAACTACAGGAAGCGCGTGAATACGCGCATCGCCACCGGCGTAAGCTGCATATCGCCATCAATACATTTGCTCACCCGGACGGCTATCAGCGCTGGCAGCGCGCCGTGGACATGGCGGCACAAATCGGCGCCGACGTGCTGATCCTTGCCGATCTCGCGATGCTGGAATATGCCGCCGAACGCTATCCCCACATCGAACGCCACGTGTCGGTACAGGCGTCGGCGACAAACACCGAAGCGATCCGTTTCTATCATCGTCATTTTGATGTCTCACGCATTGTGCTGCCGCGCGTGCTGTCCATCCATCAGGTGAAACAAATCGCCCGCACCAGTCCGGTGCCGCTCGAAGTGTTCGCCTTCGGTAGCCTGTGCATCATGGCGGAAGGCCGCTGCTATCTCTCTTCTTATCTGACCGGTGAATCACCGAATACCGTAGGTGCCTGCTCACCCGCGCGATTTGTACGCTGGCAGCAGACGGAAAACGGCATGGAGTCGCGCCTGAACAATATTCTGATCGACCGCTATCAGGACGATGAGAACGCCGGTTATCCCACACTGTGCAAAGGCCGCTATTTAGTCGATGGGCAGCGCTATCACGCGCTAGAAGAACCCACCAGCCTGAACACGCTGGAACTGCTGCCTGAGTTGATGGCCGCCAATATTGCCTCCGTGAAGATAGAGGGTCGCCAGCGTAGCCCGGCCTACGTCAGCCAGATTACGCAGGTGTGGCGACAGGCTATCGATCGCTGCCGTGCCAATCCTGAAGCATTTGTACCAACTCAAGCATGGATGGATGCGTTAGGTGCGGTGGCTGAAGGTACGCAGACCACACTCGGCGCTTATCACCGTAAATGGCAGTAGCGGGAGAACACATGAAATACGCATTAGGGAATATCCTCTACTATTGGCCGAAAGAGGACGTCGAGACGTTTTATCAGGCCGCAGTGAACAGCAGCGCCGATATCATTTATCTCGGCGAGACGGTGTGCAGCAAGCGCCGCCTGATGAAGGTCGCGGACTGGTTCAGCGTGGCCCGTGAGGTCGCAAACAGCGGCAAACAGGTGGTGATCTCGACGCTCGCGCTGTTACAGGCTCCGTCTGAACTCACGGAACTGAAGCGCTATGTGGAAAACGGCGAATTTTTGCTGGAAGCGAACGATCTGGGTGCGGTCAACATCGCCGCTGAACGCCGTCTGCCGTTTGTCGCCGGACACGCGCTCAATTGCTACAACGCTTACACCCTGCGAGTCCTGCATAAACAAGGCATGGTGCGCTGGTGCATGCCGGTCGAACTCTCTCGTGACTGGCTACAAAACCTGTTGAACCAGTGTGACGAACTTGGCTTTCGTCATCAGTTTGAAGTGGAAGTGCTCAGCTACGGCCATTTGCCGCTGGCCTATTCCGCCCGCTGCTTCACCGCGCGTTCAGAAGATAGACCAAAAGACGAATGTGAAACCTGCTGCCTTAACTACCCGCAGGGCCGAAAAATGCTGTCGCAGGAGAACCAACAGGTCTTTGTCCTGAATGGCATCCAGACGCAAAGCGGCTATTGCTACAACCTCGGCAACGAACTGACATCAATGCAGGATCTGGTCGATATTGTCCGGCTGTCGCCGAACGATATCAGCACGCTGGCGATGCTGGATAAATTCCGCGCCAATGAACAAGGGACGGCACCGCTAGCCCTGGAAAATCAGGCTGATTGCAACGGTTACTGGCGCCGCGTCGCCGGCCTTGAACTCGTTCAATAACTCACTTCCTATCAGGGCGGCCAGCCGCCCTTTTCTCAAACGCACCTTTGAACTACGTATAAGTGCCAGATTGCCGCATACTGCTCTGACTTTCATCATTGACTGACGGCATTAGCATCCACCGAATGGGTGGAGTCAGTGAACAACAAAGTGAGCCATATTATGTCCACATCTTCGCAATCCACTGTGTTTTCCGTCCTCGATCTTGCGCCTATTCCGCAAGGTGCGACAGCACGTGATGCCTTCCATCGCTCGCTGGATCTGGCACAACATACAGAAAAATGGGGCTATCACCGCTATTGGCTGGCGGAACACCACAGCATGACGGGTATCGCCAGCGCAGCAACATCCGTGCTGCTCGGCTACCTTGCCTCGGGAACGGCGCGCATTCGTCTCGGTTCTGGCGGCGTAATGCTGCCAAACCACTCACCACTCGTCATCGCCGAGCAATTTGGTACGCTGGAGTCGTTGTATCCCGGCCGTATCGATTTGGGATTAGGCCGAGCGCCCGGCACCGACCAGCGCACCATGATGGCGCTGCGCCGTCACCTGAATGCCGATATTGAAGATTTCCCACGCGACGTGCAGGAATTGCAACGCTACTTCGCCGATGCACAGCCGGGCCAGCCAGTACAAGCCGTTCCGGGACAAGGTTTACACGTGCCGATCTGGCTATTGGGTTCCAGCCTGTACAGCGCGCAGTTGGCCGCAAGACTGGGATTACCTTTTGCCTTCGCAGCCCATTTCGCGCCCGATATGTTGCTGGAAGCGTTTCGGCTCTATCGCGAGCACTTTATTCCTTCAGCCACCCACCCCAAACCTTACGCGATGGTATGCGTCAATGTAGTTGCGGCAGAGAGCGATCGGGATGCGCGTTTCCTCTTTACCTCGATGCAGCAGCAGTTCATCAACCTGCGCCGCGGCACACCGGGCCCGCTGCCCGCTCCGGTAGAAAATATCGATACCGTTGGGTCACCTGCCGAACAGTTTGGTGCAGATCAGGCATTACGGCTGTCGATCGTTGGCGATCGCGCCAAGGTACGTCATGGATTGCAGAGTCTTTTGCGAGAAACGCGGGCGGATGAAGTGATGATCAATGGTCAAATATTTGACCATCAGGCACGCCTGCAATCATTTGAGATCGCAATGGATGTCCGGCAAACGCTGTAACACACATTGATGGATTGGCTTTAGTCAAAAAAAAACGACCCTGAAACGGGTCGTTTTGCATTGAAGCTGCTGTTATTACAACAGCCTGTATTGAAACAAGCTGAAGTGAAGCTTACGCGTCAGCAGGACGACGGCGTGGAGCGCGTGAAGCACCGTCACGGTTATCACGGTTGAAAGAACGCTCGCGACGCTCACCACCGTTACCTTCACGACGTTCACCACCGCCGAAAGAGCGACGTGGCGCTGCGCCATCACGGCGTTCGCCACCAGGACGGCCACCGCCACGACGTTCGTGCGGCTGAGCATCACCCAGCAACTGCATGTTCATCGGTTTGTTCAGAATACGCGTGCGAGTAAAGTGCGATAACAGGTCGCCCGGCATACCTTTCGGCAGTTCGATCGTCGAGTGAGACGCGAACAGCTTGATGTTACCGATGTAGCGGCTGCTGATATCACCTTCGTTGGCAATTGCGCCAACAATGTGACGAACTTCAACGCCGTCATCACGACCCACTTCGATACGATACAGTTCCATCTCACCCGCATCACGACGCTCACGACGTTGCGGACGGTCACCGTCACGGCTGTCACGAGAGTCGCGTGGATCACGACGACGCTCGCCACGTGAATCATCACGGTCACGGAATTCGCGACGAGGACGGAATACCGGATCGGGTGGCAGAATCAGAGGACGTTCGCCCTGCGCCATTTTCAGCAACGCGGCAGCCAGCGTTTCAACATCCAACTCTTCCTGCGGTTGCAGTTTCGTCAGCAGCGCACGGTACATATCCAGATCGCTGCTTTCCAGCTGTTGCTGTACTTTAGCGGCAAACTTGGCCAGACGGCGTTGACCCAGCAATTCTGCATTTGGCAATTCCACTTCAGGAATGGTCAGCTTCATTGTGCGCTCAACGTTGCGCAACAGGCGACGTTCACGGTTTTCAACAAACAGCAGAGCACGGCCAGCACGACCCGCACGACCGGTACGACCAATACGGTGAACGTAAGACTCGGCATCCATCGGGATATCGTAGTTAACAACCAGGCTGATACGCTCAACGTCCAGACCACGCGCCGCAACGTCGGTCGCGATCAGGATATCAAGACGACCATCTTTCAGGCGCTCCAGCGTTTGCTCACGCAGCGCCTGGTTCATGTCACCATTCAGCGCAGCGCTGTTGTAACCGCTACGCTCCAGGGCTTCAGCCACTTCCAGCGTCGCATTCTTGGTACGAACGAAAATAATCGCCGCATCAAAATCTTCCGCTTCCAGGAAACGCACCAGCGCTTCATTTTTACGCATACCGTGCACCGTCCAGTAGCTCTGGCTGATGTCTGGGCGCGTAGTAATGCTGGATTGAATACGAACTTCCTGCGGATCTTTCATGAAACGGCGCGTAATGCGGCGGATCGCTTCAGGCATGGTCGCAGAGAACAGCGCAGTCTGATGCTCAGCAGGGATCTGCGCCATGATGTTTTCAACATCTTCGATGAAGCCCATACGCAGCATTTCATCGGCTTCGTCCAGTACCAGACCACTCAGGTTGGACAGATCCAACGTACCGCGTTTCAGGTGATCCAGCAGACGACCTGGCGTACCCACGACAATCTGTGCACCCTGACGCAGCGCGCGCAGTTGCACGTCATAGCGTTGACCGCCGTACAGTGCGACGACATTCACGCCGTGCATATGTTTGGAGAAATCATTGCAGGCCTCTGCTACCTGCACCGCCAGCTCACGGGTCGGTGCCAGCACCAAAATTTGTGGTGCTTTAAGTTCAGGTTTCAGGTTGTTCAGTAATGGCAGAGAGAACGCTGCAGTTTTACCGCTACCGGTCTGTGCCATACCCAGCACATCGCGACCATTCAGCAGGTGAGGAATACATTCCGCCTGAATCGGAGACGGTTTTTCATAGCCCAAGTCAGTCAGGGCGTTAAGGATAGAGGTGTTCAGCCCCAAATCGGCAAAAGAAGTTACTAAATCAGTCATGTACACGTGCCTCATTACACATGGCGGCCAGTCTACATAACTCGTCGTGAAAATTTTCAGTCATTTTCATTGAAAAGTGTGAACCGGCTCAAATTGGATTAAAAAGCGAACAAAAAAGCCCTCACCCGTGAAGGTGATAACCGAAGTTTTTCAGGCTGATTACGTGTTCGTCAGCTATTGCTGGTCCGATCCTGATAGGTCGTCTTGCTCTTGGCCTAATAGCGCCAATTCCAACAATGCATAGCGGTGCTCAACAAAGTTATGGACGTTGTTGGCAACCGTCAGCTTGAACAGCGCCAAGGCGGTGTTCTTGTCCCCCAGACTTAGGTAGTGCTTACCTAAATAGAAGTCAGTTTCACTGAGATGCTCAGCGAGCGAAGTGTTATCCGTAGCTTCTTCCTGTAAACGCTGCATCAGTGTTTTTTCACTGATACCACCCAGGTAGAATTCGACAATATTCCATCCCCAAGGCCCTTTCTTGGCGTCGTCATAGCGTTTCTTCAACGCAACTTTGGCCGTCTCTGGATTGATTTCTCGCTCCACAAGATACAGCCACAACGAACGGAAAGGATCATTCGGATCGTCTCGATAAAACGCCAGCAGATCATCCTGCGCTAACAGGTAGCGACCGCCGTAATACAAAGCGATGCCCCGGTTTAAACGCGCGTAATTGTAAGTTGGATCAAGCTCTAGTACAGAATCAAACGCTTCATAGGCAGCATCAAAATTGCCTGCCTGCGTTAAATAGATACCCAAATAGTTAAAAACTTCTGGAATATCAGGGCGGATCGTCAGCGCTTGTGAAAAATCATTCCGCGCCAATGCCCGTAACCCGAGACTATCATACAGCACTCCGCGCTCATATAATAGCTGTGCTCGCTCATCATCGGTTAATGCCCGGCTTGCAAGGATTTGTTCCATGCGTGCCAGAATCACTTCTTGCTGTAAAGTAGGCTGTAACGGAATCGCCAATACTGCGTCTTTACGCCAATCCGTGTTGCTGCATCCTGCCAGCATGAGTGCTGTTGCAACATAACACCAGCGCAAGAAAGGCTTCATTTCCCACTCCCGAAGACAAACATTGGATGAACATCCTGTCCCGGACCGCTCAACGCAAGGACATCCATACCCTTACGATACACGTGGCACCTTGCCATGATAATCAGACAAGGTGCCATAAGACCGTTTTCTAACAGTCGTTATTCCTCAGAAGACGGGGCTGCCGCTTCCTGAGTTTGCGCCGTTGCTTCTTTGATGCTTAAGCGCACGCGGCCCTGACGATCAACTTCCAGAACCTTGACCGGCACTTCCTGACCCATTTGCAGGTAGTCAGTCACTTTCTCTACGCGCTTGTCGGCGATCTGAGAAATATGCACCAGGCCTTCTTTGCCGCCACCGATAGCGACGAAAGCACCAAAGTCAACGATGCGGGTAACTTTACCCTGATACACGCGGCCAACTTCGATTTCAGCGGTGATCTCTTCAATACGACGAATCGCGTGTTTCGCTTTTTCACCGTCGGTTGAAGCAATCTTCACAGTACCATCGTCTTCGATTTCAATGGTGGTGCCGGTTTCTTCCGTCAGCGCACGAATCACAGAACCACCTTTACCGATGACATCTTTGATCTTATCGGTGCTGATCTTGATCGTGTGAATACGTGGTGCAAATTCAGAGATATCGCCACGTGGCGTGCTGATCGCCTGTTCCATCACGCCCAGAATGTGCAAACGCGCACCTTTGGCCTGATTCAACGCAACCTGCATGATCTCACGGGTAATCCCTTCGATCTTGATATCCATCTGCAGCGCGGTGATACCTTCACGGCTACCAGCAACTTTGAAGTCCATATCACCCAGGTGGTCTTCGTCACCCAGAATGTCGGACAGAACAACAAAGTTGTCGCCTTCTTTCACCAGCCCCATCGCGATACCCGCAACGGCTGATTTAATCGGCACACCAGCATCCATCAGTGCCAGAGAAGCACCGCAGACAGACGCCATGGAGGAAGAACCGTTGGATTCCGTGATTTCAGACACCACACGTACGGTGTACGGGAACTCGCTCGCCTTCGGCATAACGGCCAATACGCCACGCTTAGCCAGACGACCGTGACCGATTTCACGACGCTTCGGTGAACCCACCATACCGGTTTCACCAACAGAGTACGGAGGGAAGTTGTAGTGCAGCAGGAAGCGATCGGTACGCTCACCCGTCAGCTCGTCGATGGTCTGCGCATCACGCTCAGTACCCAGCGTAGCCGTTACCAACGCCTGCGTTTCACCACGGGTGAACAGCGCAGAACCGTGGGTACGAGGCAGTACGCCAGTACGCACATCCAGGCCACGAATCATGTCTTTTTCACGGCCATCGATACGCGGTTCGCCAGCCAGTACGCGGCTACGCACAACGTTTTTCTCGACGTTGCCCAGGATTTCCTGGATTTCACCCGCGTTCAGCGTGTCATCTTCTGCCAGCAGAGCAGCTTCAACGTCAGCTTTGATGACGTCAACTTGCGCATAACGCTCTTGTTTTTCAGTGATGCGGTAAGCGTCACCCAAACGTGCTTCAGACAGAGCCTGTACGCGCTGCTCTAAAGAAACATTCACTTCTGGCGCATGCCATTCCCACTTCGGTTTGCCCGCTTCGGCAACCAGAGCGTTGATGTTTTCAATCACAACTTGTTGTTGATCGTGACCAAATACCACTGCGCCCAGCATCTGATCTTCACTCAGCAGATCGGCTTCGGATTCCACCATCAGAACTGCGCCTTCTGTACCTGCAACCACCAGATCCAGACGGCTCTCTTTCAGCTCATCCGTCGTTGGGTTCAGGACATACTGGTCGTTCAGGTAGCCAACGCGCGCCGCACCGATAGGGCCGCTGAACGGGATACCGGACAGGCTCAGCGCCGCAGAGGCACCAATCATGGCAACGATGTCAGGGTTAACCTGTGGGTTAACGGAAACTACGGTTGCAATCACCTGAACTTCATTCAGGAAACCTTCTGGGAACAGAGGGCGGATTGGACGGTCGATCAGGCGAGAAATCAGCGTTTCGCCTTCGCTTGGACGGCCTTCACGGCGGAAAAAACCACCAGGGAAACGTCCAGCAGCGTAGGTACGCTCCTGATAGTTAACCGTTAATGGGAAGAAACTTTGGCCGGGTTTGGCATTTTTAGCGCCAACAACGGTAACGAATACCGCGGTGTCATCCATGCTTACCATCACAGCGGCGGTAGCCTGGCGTGCCATCATACCGGTCTCTAACGTAACGGTATGCTGACCATATTGAAACTTACGAACGATCGGATTCAGCAAAATAATATCCTTAGCTGGGGCGCGCTACACGTATTCAAGATAAACGCGCCAGTGAACTCCCGATCTTTACACTACATCCTCACGACTAATGACAACCCTTATCTTGCTCATGCAGATAAAGCCTCTCATTAGCCGCGCGAACCTCTGTAATGAAAGATCATATTAACAACAATACACTACTCTGTTTTGCTAACGCTTCCTAGAAGAAAGGGGCCAAAAGAGGCCCCTTCCTACTGAAACTCAGAAGACTTAGCGACGCAGACCCAGACGTTCGATCAGGCTGGTGTAACGTGCTACATCTTTACGCTTCAGGTAGTCCAGCAGCTTACGACGCTGAGAAACCATACGCAGCAGACCACGACGGCTGTGGTGATCTTTTTTGTGCTCAGAAAAGTGGCCTTGCAGATGGTTGATCTGCGCAGTCAGCAAAGCAACCTGAACTTCAGTAGAACCACTATCGTTAGTGCCACGACCGAAGTCTGCTACGATTTTAGCTTTAGCTTCAACACTTAGAGACATTGTAATACTCCAAACATTATAGATAAAAAAACAGGCGCCGATCTCTAATTCAGCCACCCAATAGTCAAGCCGCGCTATTCTACCCTCAGCGTTCTGCGATAGCAAGGCAGCAACAGGCGGGTTTACACCGGAAACTCAACAACCAGACGCCGTGGCGCAACGCGGCCATCACCGTCAATTTCACCCATACCGATAAACTTGTGCGCGTCACCTTCGGTGATTCTCACCATGCCGTTCAGCGGCACATTCGCGGCCTGAACAGGCTGTCCCAGCTTCAAATAACCAGCGACAACGGGTGTCAAATTCACTTCAGGAAAATCCATGACCGGGCTTTCCATCGGCATAAGCAGAGGATCGAGACTCAGTGAAGGCGAGAGTTCTTGCGCCTGAGCCTGCTCGACCAATGCGGCTAACTGCTCCAACGTCACCATTCTTTCGATAGGATAGGTGGCAACCTGTAAGCGCCGCAGGTAAATCACATGTGCGCCACAGCCCAGCTTTTCACCCAAATCGTCAATAATGGTGCGGATGTACGTCCCTTTCGAACAGTGGATCTCCAGTTCCAATTCATCGCCTTCCCAGCGGATGAACTGCAGTTCGTACACGGTGATGTCACGCGCTTCGCGCGGAACCGTCAGCCCCTGGCGAGCATACTCATACAGCTTACGCCCCTGATACTTCAGCGCAGAGTACATGGATGGCACTTGCTGCGTGGTACCGCGAAAGCCTTCCAGCGCCTGCTCCAGTTCCGTTGCAGAAAAACCAATCGCACGTTCTTCAATCACGTTACCGTCGGCATCGGAGGTGTCGGTTCGTTGCCCAAGGCGAGCAATAACGCGGTAGCGCTTATCTGAATCCAGCAGGTATTGGGAAAATTTCGTCGCTTCCCCAAGGCAAATCGGCAACATACCGGTGGCTAGTGGATCCAACGCCCCCGTATGACCCGCTCTGTTGGCGTTAAAAATCCGTTTTACCTTCTGTAAAACATCATTAGACGACACGCCTTGCGGCTTATCTACGAGCAATACGCCGTGTATATCACGGCCGCGACGACGAGGACGACTCATTAATCCTCCTGATCTTCGCCCGTCACAGAACGACGTTCCGTATCGTTTCTGACCACATTGGTCACCAGATTGGACATTCTCATCCCTTCAACCAACGAATTGTCGTAGGAGAAGGTCAGGGCCGGAACAACACGCAGACGCATTGCCTTGCCAACCAGGGTACGAATAAAGCCAGACGCATCCTGAAGTGCTTTTATTGCCGTTTTAACTTGTTCTGGCTCGTTATCATTCAGGAAGGTCACAAAAACTTTGGCATACGCCAGATCGCGAGAAACTTCCACACCGGATACGGTCGCCATACCGATACGCGGATCTTTCACTTCACGCTGAATGATAATGGCGATTTCTTTTTGCATTTCCTGCGCAACGCGCTGGGTGCGGCTGAATTCTTTTGCCATGATAAATTCTCCAGTAAAAATCGGGGGGCACTAGGCCCCCCTTACGAATCACTTACGTCGTCGCTGAAAACGGATTACGCGATCGTACGTTTGATCTCAATCGTTTCAAAGACTTCGATCATATCGCCAGGGCGAACGTCGTTGTAGTTCTTCACGCCGATACCACATTCCATACCGTTACGAACTTCGTTAACGTCATCTTTGAAGCGGCGCAGAGATTCCAGCTCGCCTTCGTAGATCACCACGTTGTCACGCAGTACGCGGATCTTGTTGTGACGCTTAACGATACCTTCCGTCACCATACAACCTGCGATAGCGCCAAATTTCGGTGATTTAAAGACATCACGGACTTCGGCCAGACCGATAATCTCTTGCTTGTACTCCGGCGCCAACATACCGCTCATCGCCTGTTTAACTTCATCAAGCAAGTCGTAAATGACGGAATAATAACGCAGATCCAGGCTTTCTGATTCAACAATGCGGCGTGCTGATGCATCTGCACGAACGTTAAAGCCAAGGATAATCGCATTCGAAGCGGCTGCCAGCGTGGCGTCCGTTTCTGTGATACCGCCCACACCGGAACCCACGATCTTCACTTTCACTTCATCAGTAGACAGTTTCTGCAGTGAATCGGAAATCGCTTCACAAGAACCCTGAACGTCAGATTTAAGCACGATGTTCAGTTCAGAAACTTCACCTTCCGTCATGTTGGCAAACATGTTTTCCAGTTTAGATTTCTGCTGACGAGCCAGTTTAACTTCACGGAATTTACCCTGACGATACAAGGCCACTTCACGCGCTTTCTTCTCGTCACGAACAACCGTCGCTTCATCACCTGCGGCAGGCACACCGGACAGACCGAGAATTTCAACAGGAATAGAAGGACCCGCAGATGTAATTTCGCGACCTAATTCATCACGCATCGCACGAACACGGCCATATTCGAAACCGCACAGAACGATGTCGCCTTTATTCAGCGTACCTTCGCGAACCAGTACGGTTGCAACCGGGCCACGACCTTTATCCAGGAAGGATTCGATCACTACACCGTTTGCCATGCCGCTACGAACGGCTTTCAGTTCCAGAACTTCGGCCTGCAACAGAATCGCATCCAGCAGTTCGTCGATGCCCGTACCGGCTTTAGCAGATACGTGGACAAACTGAGATTCGCCGCCCCACTCTTCCGGCATGACGCCGTACTGAGACAGTTCGGTTTTCACACGATCGGGATCGGCTTCAGGTTTATCGATTTTGTTGACTGCAACCACAACCGGAACCTGAGCGGCTTTCGCGTGCTGGATAGCTTCGATGGTCTGAGGCATTACGCCGTCATCCGCCGCCACAACCAGTACCACGATATCCGTTGCCTGAGCACCACGAGCACGCATTGCGGTAAACGCGGCGTGTCCCGGTGTATCCAGGAACGTAATCATGCCATTGTCAGTTTCAACGTGGTAAGCACCGATGTGCTGGGTAATCCCACCCGCTTCACCCGCTGCGACCTTGGTTGAACGAATATAGTCAAGCAGAGAGGTTTTACCGTGGTCAACGTGACCCATGATGGTGACGACAGGGGCACGCGCTTCTGCTGCAACCCCCGTATCACGGTCGCTCATTACCGCTTCTTCCAGCTCGTTCTCACGACGCAGGATGACTTTATGACCCATCTCTTCCGCAACAAGTTGCGCGGTTTCCTGGTCGATAACCTGGTTGATCGTTGCCATTGCGCCCAGTTTCATCATCACTTTGATGACCTGAGAGCCTTTAACGGCCATTTTGTTAGCCAGTTCAGCAACAGTAACCGTTTCACCAATCACAACATCACGGTTAACCGCCTGCACAGGCTTATTGAAGCTCTGTTGCAGTGAGCTTGGCTTACGCTTGCCTTTACCGCCACGGGTAACAGCACGCGCTTCTTCGCGGTCAGCTTTGGACTCAGACTGGCGATTGCCTTTCTTCTGTTTGGTCACCTTGCCAGCGCGGCTGCGGCTGCGGCGTTCGCCTTCAACCTGACGGTCATTCTCATCTTCCGCTTCGCGGGCATGATGAGACGTCGTCACATGATAATCGGCAGACTCTTCAGGTTTAGCGCTTTCCGCTTCCCAACGTCCGGCATTCTCTTCGGCCATACGACGGGCTTCTTCAGCAATGCGACGGGCTTCTTCTTCAACTTTCAGACGTGCCGCTTCTTCCGCTTTACGCTTAAGTTCAGCAGCTTCAGCTTCGCGCTTCGCTTTCTCGGCCTGAGCCGGCTTGGTCATATTTTCGTTTTGTTGGTTCGTCACTTTTTCTTTTTCCGCTACATCACGCTTAGCTTTTTCAGCGGCTTCACGTTTGGCTTGCTCGTCGGCAGCACGTTTCGCTTTATCAGCAGCTTCGCGCAGTTCAGCCTCGCGTTTAGCCTGCTCTTCAGCGGCACGTTGTGCCTGTTCTTCCGCTTCACGCCGTGCCTGCTCTTCCTCTTCCGCCTGTTGGGCATCAATCGGATCGCGTTTTACATAAGTGCGTGTCTTGCGGACTTCGATCTGCACCGACTTACTTTTACCGCCAGTGCTAGGGACATTTAACGTGCTGCGCGTTTTACGTTGCAGCGTCAGTTTACCCTGCGCATTACCGCGATCGCGGTTCAGGTGCGCCAATAATGTTTCTTTTTCATGCTGGGTCACAGCGTCCGATGCAGACTTGGTCATTCCCGCATCAGCAAACTGCTGTATCAGGCGGTCAACCGGAGTTTGAATCTCTGCGGCCAGCGATTTTACGGTTACATCTGTCATGCTGTTCCTTTCCTGCTACAGTTCGTTATTCGTTGTCGTCGCCAAACCAACAGATATTACGCGCGGCCATAATCAATTCGCCCGCTTGCTCATCATTGAGTTCTTCAATATCTGTCAGGTCGTCAACGCCCTGTTCAGCAAGATCTTCCAGCGTACAAACACCGATCGCAGCAAGCTTGAACGCCAAATCACGCGACAGCCCAGACAAGCTAAGCAAGTCTTCAGCAGGTTGACCGTCACCCAGGCTTTCTTCATGCGCCAGTGCCAGCGTGGTTAATGCGGCTTTCGCACGCTCACGCAATGCTTCAACGGTTTCTTCATCAAGGCCTTCGATAGCCAGCAACTCCTTGATTGGCACGTAGGCCAGTTCTTCAAGTGAGGAGAAACCTTCTTCAACCAGCACGGTGGCAAACTCGTCATCAATATCAAGATGCTTGGTAAAAACGTCGATTGCGGCATGTGCTTCAGCCTGATGCTTGGCTTGAAGATCTTCCACTGTCATCACGTTCAGTTCCCAACGGTCGTCTGAACGATGCTGTTTCAGCAGTTGGGAAGCCAAACGTACGTTTTGCCCGTTACGACCAATCGCCTGAGCCAGGTTGCTCGACTCAACGGCGATATCCATCGTGCAGGTATCTTCATCAACCACGATCGAGACAACATCGGCAGGCGCCATGGCATTGATCACAAACTGTGCAGGGTTGTCATCCCACAGAATGATGTCAATACGCTCGCCGCCCAGTTCACTGGAAACCGCCTGCACGCGCGCACCACGCATACCCACACACGCGCCGACAGGATCGATACGCTTGTCATTCGTCTTCACTGCAATTTTCGCACGTGAACCCGGATCGCGGGCCGCGGCCTTAATCTCGATGACTTCTTCACCGATTTCTGGAACTTCAATGCGGAAGAGTTCAACCAGCATTTCCGGACGGGAACGGCTGACAAACAGTTGAGCACCGCGAGCTTCAGGACGAACAGAATACAGTACGCCACGAATACGGTCGCCAGGGCGGAAATTTTCACGAGGCAGCATATCTTCGCGGCCGATTACCGCTTCTGCGCTGGTGTTAGAGCCATCGATTGGTCTGACTTCAAGCGAAATATTATCACGGTTCACCTTCTTCACGACACCGGTGATAATCTCGCCTTCTTGCTCACGGAACTGATCAACAACCATCGCACGTTCGGCTTCACGAACTTTCTGTACGATAACCTGTTTTGCCGTTTGCGTCGTAATACGGTCAAAGGTTACAGATTCGATTTGATCTTCAACATAACCGCCAATATCAAGAGAAGGATCTTCAAACTGCGCAGCTTCAAGCGTAATCTCGCGCGTTGGTTGAGTGACTTCATTCACGACTAACCAGCGACGGAAGGTATCAAAATCGCCCGTTTTGCGATCGATACTCACGCGGACATCAATTTCCTGCTCGTATTTTTTCTTGGTCGCTGTCGCCAGTGCGGTTTCCAGCGCTTCAAAAATCTTCTCGCGCGGGACGGCTTTCTCATTGGAAACTGCTTCAACAACAGCCAGAATCTCTTTGTTCATCCTAGTTGCCTCATCCAAACTTTAAAAGTGGGGTACAAGATTCGCTTTCTGGATGTTGCTCAGCGCGAATACTTCATCTTTGCCTTCCACTGTTATGGTGATCATTTCGCCGTCAACAGCTTTGATTACACCCAACCATTTACGGCGATTCTGGACTGCCATACGCAGTACCACTGTCACCTCTTCACCGATGAAACGCAGATAATGTTCTGCCGTGAACAAGGGACGCTCAAGCCCTGGAGACGAAACCTCCAGGTTATAGGCGACAGTGATTGGATCTTCGACGTCCAATACCGCACTGACCTGGTGGCTGACATCAGCACAATCATCAACAGTGATGCCATCTTCACTATCAATATAGATACGCAGTGTCGATTGGCGACTGCGGATGAACTCAATCCCAACTAATTCGTAGCCTAATGCGGCAACGGGTGCTGAAATCATCTCTGTTAATTTTTGCTCTAATGTGGACAAGCCCACCCCCAAGACATAAAAAAAGGGCCTAATAGCCCAGTTGTTTGTTGCCAAATAACAAAAAACCCCGAAAAATCGGGGCTTTATGCAACTGGACCCTAATGCCGCAAACCAACGCGGCATAACTTTCGGTGAAGGATTTTTTCAAAAATCACTGCAAAAAGAGATAGAAATTGAGTGAAGAACGTATTTGAAAAAACACTTTACTGGAAGTTAAGTGGTTGCGGGGGCCGGATTTGAACCGACGACCTTCGGGTTATGAGCCCGACGAGCTACCAAGCTGCTCCACCCCGCGTCCGAAAACGTGGCAAATACTACGCTGACAACTCCAGAAATGCAAGTCATCCATAGGATTGGTTCGAAGGCGATTCTTATACGTGTAATACGTTCTTTTGTCAAGAATCATAAAGGGCGTAGAAGCGGCCATCGCGATGATGGGCATTCCACTGCAGGAAGCAGATCTTGTGTCGTCACGCGAGCCGCAAAGTGGGCAGACCGTTGCAAAAAGGCACGGGCGCCAGAAATAGCTGAAAGAGGTGACGCTGTGGGGGATTCCCTGATGCTTAAAAATCAAACAATAACTGAATAATATAATAGGATAGAACTTATCTTCGTTCTTCTTCTAATAGTACGATCGCAGCCTGTGTTCTGTTACGCACATTAAGTCGCCTGAAAATTGACTCCAAATGCGACTTCACCGTTCCTGCACTGATGTTTAATGTCCGGCTAATCTGTTTATTAGAAGCGCCTGATGCAATCAGTTGCAGAACCTCATGCTGCCTTTCACTCAGTTTGCCTTTTACGCTGTTATCGACACTCCATCCTTCATAGATCACGCCATCATCAGGTAAACAGACCATACCCATAGACACGGTTTTTAATGCCTGAGCAATAGAATCAACGGGCGATGTTTTAAGAACGACCCCCATAACATGGTGTTTCAGATAGTTATTCAAAATATGTCTTTCAATAGAATCAACCATAATAATCACACTAACACCAATATATTTCTCATGCAGCGTTTCCAGGAAAAAACTGTATTCTCCATTTTCTTTATTACAATTTAGCAAAATAAAAGCGTTTTTCATCCCCTCAAGGCAAGGCCATACATCGTCAATTTCATTTACGCCAACAATATTGACATTGTGCATAAAATCATTCAGCCCAACAGATAAGCCCTGAATGAAAACAGGGGATTTGTCAATAATAACAACATTCACTGTGCAATCTCCATTTACCTTTATTTTAAAATGCCATATTTGAAAATGCCCTCTAAGAAGTTTTAGTCCATCTTGAAAGATATGATGTCACGCCATTTGGCATATGCCGTTTACCTTATAGACTTGGTCATATTTATTAACGCATACTGACATGATAACTTCAGATAAAATCCCCAAAGAGGAATACCATTAGCAATGAAACATTATCTCAAAATAAGCCCTAATAGCGTAATGATTTCATAAATGTATAAAACCTTTAGCGCAATAAATCTTTAAAATTTGAATAAATGGCCTATGTCGTATTGCATGCTATCGCTACCACAATGACTGATATATTATTCTTTAATTAATTGTTAACGTCTTCTCAAATTGTCATTTATTTTCCTCCAGGGTTTTTATTTTTAGCGATTGGAAAATAAGATAAGGAGAGAGTATGTCATTCAAAAATTGGATAACGGGAAAAAATAAAAAACCAGAGAATGTCGAGCCCCCCCAAGGGGAAAACCCGCATTCCACGCTAAACGATCGCGTGACGTCATCATCAAAGGCGCTAACATTAGCAGATATTGCTCGCGGCATGCAGCATGCCGCTACCGCAGCCAATCAATTTATCGCTCACCAATACCAACAAACGCTCGATCCTTTTTTTGAACGTGACGCTGATGGTGCGTTAACGCCAAAGACGGTTTCTATTCAACTCGATTCTCGACACCACATCGAGCTGCCACTGGTTGCCCTTTCTACTCCAAGGGGGTTGATGCTGGAAAAAATGAAAGTGCAAATGACAGTGAGGACCGATGCGGTAAGCAAGGACGAAATAGCCTCGCCTTTAGACGATTATAACGTCAGCAATTTTCACGTCAGTATGTCGCCTTCAGGCAAAAACAAAAAAGGCAGAAATAGTCAGCACATCGATATAGAAATGCAGTTCACTGCGCTCGCCCCCCCTGAAAGCCTCATGCGATTAATTGATGACTATACCAATCTCGTTCTCCCCCAAATAACACAAGAGGAAAAAAACAATGGCTAACATTCCTGAAACGATCAATGAAGCTGGTCTCGATCTTATTAAGAGCTTTGAAGGATTGAGATTAACAAAGTATCTCGATACCGCTGGCAGATGGACTATTGGATATGGACATCTGATACTGCCACACGAAAATTTTGATAACGGTATTACCCTTCAGGAAGCCGACTTACTGTTACGTCAGGACTTAAAGACGGCGGAAACCGGTGTACAGCATTATGTGAACGTTGATCTCAACGGAAACCAATTTGGTGCACTAACATCATTTACCTACAATCTGGGCGTAGAAAGTCTGGAAACGTCGACATTATTACGCCTGCTGAATCAAGGTAACTATGATGCCGCAGCCGATCAATTTCCACGCTGGGACAAAGATGGTGAACAAGTCGTGGAAGGTCTTCTACGCCGTAGAGAAGCAGAAAAGGCGCTTTTCCTACAGCCCGTCACACCGAGCTAATATTCAAAAAAACGCGAAAACGCCCCTTTCATAGAAAATATCATCACGGACATATTATGGATCTTTCAACCTATCCTCTAGTCTATGGCATTCTAGTCAGCGATATTATTGCATCAATTTCAGGATTATTCGGCGGCCTCAGTATTTCCTTCTTTTGGCGACCGCAGAAACTGAATAATTATGACAAAGTTGTCTCGATATTAATTATTATCATCATCAGCATTTCAGCAGCATTCTCATTGGTCGGTATTATTGCCGAATTGCTGCACGTGAATATCAATAAAATAGAGAATGCAATAGGGCTAGGTTATCTGGTTGGTGCTATTAGTGTGGGTTTAGTTACGCTGCTGGCAAACTTCTTCAGCTATCGAGAGAATAACGACATCCTGGATGTCGCGTCGGAAATCAAGCAGGCGACAAAAGGTGTTCATTCGATCAATGAAGCTCGGGAAAAAACACCCGATGACAAAAGCTCGTCAGACCATTAGTGCATGGTTCTCATAAATAATTAGTCTCATCAATAGCTATTATCATCAACAATTAGTCTCACCAATAAACGTACTCAAGAATACCTGTTCTCAGCCGTACGTCGCTCATATAGCAGGAAGGCACCGCCTTCCTGCTACCACATTCTCCTTCCTGACACGTTCAACCATCTCATCAGTGCGTGGCTCATGAAACCAGCATCTACATGCAAGCCCTCTTAGCGAAGGCGCCACAGTTCGGGCGCCTTCGTAAGCATTACCTACCGGTTGCCGTACAAGGGCGTCCCGTTTGGCTGTACGATATCCATGAGAATTTGATGGTACTGATGAGACAGAGTGGCAATATCTTCCGCTTTAAACGCCGCCAGCTGATAATTAAAACACAGCGTCAGTGCGTCATCGTCATAAACAGAGAGCGTCAAATCCAGTCGAGCCTGATGATTAGCAATATCCGCAATCTGATATGCAGTCTCATTGATCTGTACGGCCGGCGGCATAGCGGTCAAATAGTTAAAACTGACAGGGAAACGCAGCTTATCAGCCCCTCCTCTGGCGCGAACATCGGCCATTAACACATCATAGGGCAATGTCTGATTGTCCAAAATGGCATGGATCTTATTCTGGCCACGGGCCAAAAGCGTGCTGAAAGACTCCTGAGTGGGCGAATCATCATAGTAGGTCACCATATTCACGAAACAGCCTATCGTAGTGGCGTTTTCCGCCAGCATACGGTTCGACACCGGAATACCGATGGGCACATGACAGTAGTTTGTCGTTTTGAGCAGCAGGTTGAAAGCGGTCAGCATGCAGACAAATGGCGTTGTGCGATGCTGCTGGGCATAGTGCTTTATCGCCTGCGTTAACGTATCAGACAAAATACACCAATAATTTTCTCCCTCCTGGCTTTCACTAAGAGGAAATGCCGTCGCATCAGCACCCGCAGCCAGGTAAGCCTCCATTTTATCCAGCCAAAACTGCCGCTCTCTTGGGTAGCACTGATCTTTAGTACGCCGCTGCTGTTGACGATAGCGCAGATAGCGCTCTTCACTGCCTATTCGATAGCTGCGATCGCCCGCGCTATAAGCGCGGATGTAATCAATAAATTGATTGAAGAATAAGCCAATCGCGTCATGATCGAATACGGTATGGTGCACGCGTCCCAGCAGAATATGCCGTTGCGCCGCCAGCGAGACCAGATGAAAACAGATAAGCGGAGAATGTTCTAAATCCATCTCCGGTGTATTGACCAGATCCAGCAGTTGCCGGTCGCTCAGCGTATTCGCCAGCCCGCCAGTAGAGAAAGCCGTCAGTCGTTCAATCGGGATCGCCCCGACGGGATAATCCCCCTCAAGGCATTGCAGACGATCCAGATCGAAGCGCGTCCTCAATACCGGGTTACCTTCCAGAATACGCCCAAGACTCCATTCCACGGCAGATTCATCCAGTGTACCGTCTATCGTCAGGCGAAAAGCCAATTGGTAGACCGACGGATCCGGACTGAGCTGATCCAGCGTCAGGAAATAACGCTGCTGCGATGATGGTGTGAGCGCATCGATATCCGTTTTACCCTCATCAAGCGTGGGCTCGTCATCGTTAACATAGTAAGGGACGATGAAAGCCAGCAGATGAGGGGTCGCGTTGTTGAAAAACAACGGATAATCGATGTCGCTAAACAGTCGTTTTCGAATCAGTCGCCTGGCGTTCATCGCCTGAAGCGAATCCCCCCCTAAATCAAAAAAGTTATCGTTGGCGCCGAGCTCACGAAAACCAAGCACATCCTGCCAGATGTCAATCAGTTCCTGTTCCAGCTCATTGCCTGCGGTTTTAACCGGATATCCCAACTCAGGGCGCTGCGGACAAGGCGCAGGCAGCCGGCTGACATCCAATTTCCCGTTAGGCAACTTGGGCAGCGTTTCCAGCATAATAAAATGGGACGGATGCATCGCTCGTGGCAATTTATCCTGCAAGAAGCGACGTAAATCGTTCGTGGCAAGCGATGGATTACGGCTTACCAGATAGGCCACCAGACGCTGACGCCCGTTTTCCTGAATCGGCCGCACCAGCGCGTTGTCGATATCGCCATGCTGGCGTAACACGATTTCGATCTCTTCGGGCTCAATACGAATGCCATTAATCTTAATCTGGTGATCGATACGCCCCAGATAGACGATCTCCCCGTCCGGCGTCCTTTTTCCCAGATCGCCCGTGCGGTGTCCCCAGTCGCTTTTACCGGCTCGCTCATGAGTAAAGAAACGCTGTTGCGTTAATTCGTCGCGATTAATGTAGCCACGGGCGACGCCTTCACCGAAGGCGCAAATCTCCCCTTCTTCCCCTTCAGCCACAGGACACAGATTCTCATCCACGATCAGAATTTCGCTACCACGCAGAGCCTTACCGAGCGTCACCTCTTTTCCCGGCACCAATTCGGCAAACGAGCAGTTGGCCGTCGTTTCCGTCGGGCCATACAGATTAAAGAGCCTGACATCCGGGATCTGCTGGAATGTGCGCTCTTTTAAATCAAAAGAGACAGGTTCACCAGAGAGAAAAACGGTTTTGGGTAACGCCCACACGTGAGAAGAAGTCGCCTGATAGCGCAGCAGTTCATCCCAAACGGTCGGCACACAGTAAATGGCGCCGTCCGGATGCTGCTGGTGCCAGCGTAATAAAACGTCCGGTTCATTCAAGCTATCGGCGGGCAAAATAAACAGCGTGTCGCCACGTAATAAAGGGGCGTAAAGCTGTGTCACAGCGGCAGCAAAACTGAGTGACGATGTCAGAGGGAGCGTCGCACGCGTCTCTGGCCACACATCCTCATTAAACCAGTTCAGATAATAACTCAGATTTCGATGCTCAATGGCCACCCCTTTTGGCTTCCCGGTAGAGCCGGAGGTATAGAGAATATAGGCGAGATCGTTTTCACAAACGGATGGCAGCACGGCTGCCGGCTCAGTGGGATAATGAATATCCTCTAACACGAGCGTAGAGGAGAAAACATTATCGATAGCCGTTTTATTTACCATCGAGCGCGTGGAAATAAGTAAAAATGCCGACGAGTCATCAAGAATCTGAATGATTCTTTCTGACGGGTGAAAATGTGAGAGCGGAACATAGGTATATCCGGCTTTTAAAATAGCCAGCAAGACCACCGGCATCATGACCCCAGGCTCCAGATAGACGGCAATTCTGCCACGTTTATTATTCGGGTAGTGTGATAAAAGGTAATCGGCCAGAAGGCGTGACCGTGATTCTATTTGTTGATAGTTCAGGCTGTCGCCGTTAAATTCCACCGCCGTCTTATCGGGGCTTTTCAGTGACCATTCAGAGATAATTTCAAAGACCGTTTTTCTATTCTTCATCATTTTCCTTCCATATTGTAAAAGGATGCTTTTTACGGGAATGTTTCTAACGCAACGTCCGGTATCTCACACGGTGAAAAATTAATGTTGTAAAATGAGAATACGTAACGATGGGGTCGCCATGCTAATACCAGGAAAGACACATAAAATAACGCGCATGCCTGAGTATGGGTTTAACAAATAAAAGACATTATTGCCTATATTCCAAAGGGACTATGCCAGAATGCGAAAGTCCCCCTGTACCCTGACGGGTATTCTTTTCCCTTCCCTTTGCTATTTTTTATTGACAGTGCATCACACTCTATTCGCAGATAATTGGAGGTTCCGATGGATTCGCAATTTATCGGTTCGGTTATTAATGCATTACCACTGGAAAATATGATTAGCGGGCCTTTACAGGCAATGATTAACGCACAGGTTCAAGCCAGCAAAGCCTATACGGATTTTTTATTATCCGTATGCATTCAGAATAATAAAGCCGTTGCTATCCAATTCGATTACGACGAAACGCTTATTGATGAAAGCGGAGTAGCAAAAGGCGCGGTGACAAAAACGATGCGCATACCGCTCATTGCCGCCATTACCCATCCGATTATTTCTATTGAAGAAGGGACAATCGACTTCGAACTTGAAGTGACACAGAGCGAATCGTCATCTGATGACACCGGAGAAGACGGCAATCTGGCCGCTGCACTGGGGTGGGGACCTTTCAAGGTCAAAATGGCCGGTCGTGTCTCACACAAGTCGGCGCAAACCCGGGCTACAGATACACGCGCTAAATACAGCATTCACACGCAGGTAAAACGCCAACCCGCGCCTGAAGCGCTCATGCGTGTTATCGATTTTCTGACCGATGCCGCAACCAGACCCAGCACTCCCGCAGGGGAAAACGTGTTACAGACAGCAGAAAATACAGCCCCACCCGCATCTGCGGAGCAGCAAGAAGCATCATCATAATCACAGCACATTACTCAGCGGCATAGCACCTGTGTGCCGTACCTGCATAACGCGTAAAAGGATGCCCGGCGTGACCCCTGGCATCACCAGAGGATCAGATCATGGCATCGGCAAGAGTGCTCCATACCTTATTTGAACAGCAGTGGCATCAGACGCCGGACGCCATCGCCCTGAGAAGCGATACCGAAATATTGACCTATCGGCAATTGGAGCTGCGTGCAAACACCATGGCGAGCGAGCTATTGCTGCGGGGCGTAAAGCCGAAGGATGTTGTCGGTATTTATTTGAATAAAAGCCCGAATCTGATCGTCAGCCTGCTCGGCGTATTGAAAACCGGTGCGTGCTATTTACCGCTTGATCCTTACTATCCACACGAGCGTCTGGATTATATGGTCAATCATGCCGATGCACGTCTGGTGATCACTGACGATGAACACGCGCTTAAGCTAGCGCCGGGCCACCGTGAGATCGTTGACATCAACCAGCTCGATCTGAGCACACAGGCTACCCCAGCGCTTCCCACCGTCAGCGAGGAAGACCTGTGCTACGTGATGTATACCTCCGGTTCTACCGGAACGCCAAAGGGTGTTATGGTCAGTCATCGCACGGTGATCAATTATCTGGCATGGATGCAAAGCGCCTTCGGACTGCATCACGAAGACGTTGTACTTAATCAATCCACGTTCAGTTTTGACGTCTCGGTGTGGGAAATTTTCTGGCCGCTGATCGCCGGAGCCAGCTGTGCGGTGATCACCGAAGACGCCAAGTACGATCCGCTATTGCTGGCAGACTTTATGTGCCGCCATCAGGTCACGGTTGCTCAATTCGTACCGACGGCGCTGCGCGTTATTGTCGATGCACACGTGCTATCCCGCTGCACATCCCTATGCCATATCTTTTCTGGCGGCGAGGCGCTCGATCAAACACTGGTTAACGATCTTTCCCTGCAATATCCGAGGAAAATCCACAACCTCTACGGCCCAACCGAGGCCACAATATTTGCCTGCCACTGGCACTGCCAGCCGGGAGCAGAGGAGAAAATTGCCCCGATTGGCAGACCAATCCCGCACGCCATCGCTTATGTACTGGACGACGCGCAGCAGCCTGTCGGTGCCGGGGAAAGCGGCGAGCTCTATCTGGCAGGAGATATTCTGGCCAAAGGCTACCTGCATGCAGAAAAGCTGACGCAGGAACGATTTGTCGATGATCCGTTTAGCCATCAGTCTGGGCAGAAAATGTATAGAACCGGTGACTGGGTTAAGCAACGAGCCGATGGCGTGCTGGAGTTCATTGGACGAATAGACAGCCAGGTTAAATTACGCGGACACCGTATTGAGCTGGCGGAAATAGAAACGCACTTGCAGGCGCTGCCACAAATTAACCACGCCGCCGTTATTCTCGAAAAGCGCCCGGAAAGCATAGCGCCATCGCTCTCCGCGTTTTATGTATTACGGCATCAAAAGAGCATCGATATTCAGGAGATAAAAGCACACCTTGCCAAGATCCTGCCTTTCTTCATGGTGCCTTCCCATTTCGTCGCGTTGGAAAAAATGCCCACGCATCCCAATGGAAAAATTGATAAATCCAAACTGTGTTCCTATGTAAATAACTAATGGTGAAAAAATGTCAAACGACAAAGCAATATTACCTTCCGAGATAGAAAAAAATATTATTTCTATCTGGCGAACCGTACTCAATAATCCGCAGGTCTCTATTCAAGAGAATTTCTTCGATGCAGGAGGAAACTCTCTGCTTATGTCCAAAGTTTATCGGGAAATAAAAAACAAAATGGAGTCACCGATCTCTATTGTTGATTTATTCCAATACCCAACGGTACAGATGCTAAGCAAACGTATTAGCGAAATACACGCTGGGAAATCAAGCAGCAAGAAGTAATTACGTCCAAAATCGTATTTATACTCTAAATAATTCGAGTTTCAGGAAGGCGGCAAGCGAAGGACAAATTCGTCAGGAACGAATTTGACCAGCCAACGGCTGGCCTTCGGTGAGAGACAGGATGTCTCTCATTTCATCCCGATGAGCTTACTCAAGTAAGTGATTCGGGTGACTGAACGTAGCCAACGTAAATGCAACTTGAAGTATGACGAGTATATACTCCAGGGGAATAACCGCCCTGTAATGGGTAATGCATTTCATCATCCTTATTTCACTGATAATAGGTGGTAATACCATGTCTGCAAATAAATTGAATTCCGCAGTAGTAAAAGCGAAGGTGGCTTCGGCAATTAAAGTTGTACTGAGTCACCAAAATTCATCCAAGCCCGCTAACTATTATGCGATTGGCCAGAAAGTCCTCCCTTATGTCAGAAAATATTGGGGGACGAAGTCTGTTCCTGCTATTCCTGTTTCAATCAAAGCATCATTGCAACATCCATCAGCATCTGGCCTGCAAAGTATCATCAGCCAGATTACTGCTGAAATCGCGGGTAGCAAAAAGTAATTCACGTTTAATTTAGTTGTCCCTTCTATATTCACGGCGTAGGACGTCGACCTTTTTTTCTCTGGAAAATATTTAGAGAGAGAAGGTTAACGGCCTGCGCCGTGAAAGGAGGCGAATATATTCACGTTGAGGTAATTAAATGAAACAGCAAGAACAGTTCCGTGATAAGGATATTGCCATTGTAGGCATGTCGGCGCGCTTTCCCGGAGCAGAAGATACCGCGATATTTTGGCAAAACCTGTTGGACGGCGTGGAGACGATCAGCACATTCAGTGAAGAAGAACTGAGGGAGTCAGGCATTGAAGAAGAGATGATCGCCTCGCCCAACTATATTCGCCGCCGGGGAATTTTGGGCAACGCACAGCACTTTGACGCTAATTTTTTTGATATTACGCCCCGCGATGCCGAAATTATGGATCCACAGCATCGTGTCTTTTTGGAATGTTGCTGGCACGCGTTTGAAGATGCAGGCTACGTCCCTGCCACCTACCCTGGAAAAGTGGGTATATTCGGCGGAACGGGAACCGCCTGGCATTTGAGTAAAGCAAATGCCCATCCTGAAGTACAGAAGTACGCCAGCGGCGCATCGGTCGTCACCAACAATGATAAAGATTACGTAACGACCCGAGTGTCTTACAAGCTCAACCTCAAAGGGCCAAGTGTTAACGTACAAACCGCTTGTTCAACTGCGATGGTCGCCGTCGTGATGGGTATGAACAGCCTGCTGAATGGGGAAAGCGATCTGATCGTCGCAGGCGGCGTTTCCGTGGATACGCCAGAGCGCCGGGGTTACTCCTATATGCAAGGCGGTATGGAATCCGCCGATGGCCGTTGCTATGCCTTCGACTCGCGAGCCAACGGTACGGTATTCAGTCGTGGTGCTGGCGTGGTGTTATTGAAACGTCTGAATGACGCCGTACGCGACGGCGACCATATTTACGCCGTGCTGAAAGGCGGCGCAGTGAATAACGATGGTAACCTGAAAGCCGGTTTTACCGCACCGAGCATCAGCGGACAAATCGCCGTTGCCAAACAGGCGATCGCTAATGCGGAGCTTGATCCCGCTACCATCAACTTTGTTGAAGCTCACGGCACCGCGACGGCGCTAGGCGATCCTATTGAATTCACCTCGCTCACACAGACGTTTCAGGAATATACCGACAAAACCCAGTATTGCCGTCTGGGTTCGGTGAAAACCAACATCGGCCATACGGACGCGGCATCTGGCATGGCCAGCCTCATCAAAGCCTCACTGGCGCTGGAAACCGGCAAGTTACCCGCCTCTCTCCATTTCGAATCGCCAAATCCTAACATTGAGTTCGAAACCAGCCCGTTCATCATGAATACCGAACTCAGTGAACTGGAACCGTCGGAAACACCGCACCGCGCACTGGTGAACTCTTTTGGCGTCGGCGGCACCAATGCCTGCATCATTCTGGAAGCAGCACCACCGCTAAAAGCTAGCGATACTCATGACGACAATCTGCTGGTTTTCCCTTTCTCCGCGAAAAGCCGCACGGCGCTGGAAGACATGAAACATCGCCTGCGTGAGTACCTCAGTGCGCATGACGATGCCAATCTGGCAGATATCGCCTACACCCTACAGGTAGGGAGACAAAGGTTCTCTCACAGCACAGCCATTATCGGGAAGGATCGCGATGCCCTGCTAGCCAAGCTGGATCAGCCTTCACTGGTGGTGACGCAGCAGGGGAAAAACCCAAAATCCGTCGTGTTTATGTTCCCAGGGCAGGGCAACCAGTATGTCAATATGGCACGTGAACTGTACGACACCTACGACATCTTCCGGGCGAGCATGGATCAATGCTGTGACTATCTGGAACCGATTCTGGACGTCAATCTGACGTCCATTATCTTTCAGGACAGCGGCGATACCGCCGAGTCCCGCATCAATGAAACCCAGTTTACCCAACCATCCCTGTTCGTGGTGGAGTACAGTCTGGCAAAACTGTGGATGTCGTGGGGCATTCAGCCGGATGTCATGATTGGGCACAGCGTGGGGGAATACGTGGCAGCCTGTCTTTCCGGCGTGTTCTCCCTGGAAGATGCGCTGAAAGCCGTGGCGCTACGGGGCAAGATGGTACAAGCATTGCCCGCAGGGGATATGCTTGCTGTTCTGCTCGATGAAGAGAGCCTGAAGGCCAAACTTCACGGCAGCAAGCTGGAAATTGCGGCGGTTAACTACCCTGGACTCTGCGTCATCGCCGGTGCTTCAAACGATGTCGCACGTTTCCAACAGCAGTTGGAAGACAGCAATGTCTTCTGCAAACATCTGGATACTTCACACGCGTTCCACTCACACATGATGGAACCCATGCTGCCTGCCTTCAAAAAGGTCATCGACAGCATCAAGCTCCATGCGCCGAAAATCCCTATTGTCTCGACCGTCAACGGCGAATGGCTGAGTGAAGACATCGCTAAAAGCAGCGATTATTGGGTTGAGCACGTTCGCAACACCGTTCTGTTCTCTCATGGCTTCAAAACGCTGATGGCTGACGAACATCATGACTTCGTGTTCCTTGAAGTTGGACCGGGGCGTTCACTGGAGTCGTCCGCCAAGCAGCATTTCAGCGCAGAAGATGGTGCCTTGATTTATGCTTCATTACCCACGGCAAAAGATGTTGCGTTATCCGGCGAGCATCTGCTCTCAACGCTCGGCGCGCTTTGGGCAAGCGGCGTAAACGTTCCCTGGCATCAGCATCATCCAGAACAGCACCGTCGCCGCATCCCGCTGCCCGGCTATCCTTTCGAGCGTAAACGCTTCGCCCTGCCGGCGCTGTCGTCAGCCAGCTCTGATGCGCAAAGTGAGCAATCCGTTAAGGCTAAAAAGCGGAAACAGGCGGACATCGGCGATTGGTTTTATATGCCGACCTGGAAGAAAACCATTCCAGCGAAATATATGGCGGGCAAACGCGTTGAAGCAGAGAACACCTGCTGGCTGCTCCTGACGGATACGTTGGGTATCGCCGAACGTGCAAAGCAACTGCTGGAAAAAGACGGGCATAAGGTCTTTTTCGTCAGCCCGGGAACACAGTATCAGGAAGCGCTTTCCGAAGGCCGATACACCCTCAACGCATCCTCGCGCACTGACTACGTCCAGCTACTGAAAAGCCTGACAGAACAAGGGTTACGCCCATCACGTATCCTGTACCTATGGAACCTGACGGCAGCGGAACAGGTCCAGCCGCTTGAGCACACTTATCTCTCCTCGCCGCTGAACGCGTTCTACCCAGCCCTCTATCTCCAGCAGGCGCTGGTGAACGAGAATTTACTGGACGATCTGCATGTGACCTTCGCCACCAGCAACACGTTCAGCGTGATGGGGGAACGCATCGCTTCCCCAGAGAATGCGTTACTGGTCGGGCCTTCGCGCGTGTTCTATCACGAATATCCTGAAGTGCAATGCCACCTGGTGGATATCGATCTCAAACAAAACTCCGAACAGCTTGATGAATTTGCCCACTGTCTGATTGCAGAAAGCCATATCGCAACACACGGCAACCTGGTGGCTTACCGCGGAAACCAGCGCTGGGAAGAAAGTTATCAGGCCGTGCATTTGGAAGAGGACACGATAGGCGACCCTGTTGAGATAAAAAATGACGGTGTTTACCTGATTACTGGTGGCCTTGGCGGCCTAGGAATACTGGTCGCCAATCATCTGAGTGAAACAAGTAACGCAACGATAATTCTGACATATCGTTCCGCTCTACCGCCGCGTGAAGCATGGCACAATTGGATCCAACAGCACCCTGTCGATGATCCTACCAGTGAAAAACTGGCAAGCATTTTACGTCTGGAAGCGCATGGCAACGCAGTGCATTTAGCACCGGTGGATGTCTGTGACTATCAGGGAATGCGCAGCATGCTATCCACATTCCCGCATATCGATGGGGTGTTCCATACTGCGGGTGTACCAGGTGGCGGCATCATTCCTTTGAAGAGCGACGCCGATTGCGCCAACGTGCTCGATCCTAAAGTCGCAGGTTCGCTCATTCTGGATGAGCTGCTGCAAGACAAGCAGCCTGACTTCTTTATTCTGTTCTCCTCCATTACCGCAATTGTGGGCGATGAAGCCCGCATCGATTACTGCTCTGGCAACGCGTTTATGGATGCCTTTGCACATTATCGCAACCAGCATCGTCGTGGCCGCACGGTATCAATAAATTGGGGACAATGGGGCGATGTCGGCATGGCTGCCCGTTGGAACAAACAGTTAGAAGAGAAGAAAAACAGCAAAATGCCTGTAGCTGAGGCAATCACGAGGGACTTACTCACGCTCATTGCACGTGAAAATATGCAGGAAATCTATCAGGTCAACCTCACCGTAAACGACTGGGTTATTGATGAGCACCGCCTTGCGAAACAGCCCTCATTGGTGGGAGCAACGATCTTATCGCTGCTGCATGAGTTCATGACGTGCTTTAAGCCTCAGGAAAGCCTTCAGGTCAAAAACCTGATGCTGACTAAGCCCGTTATCTATACCGACGCCTGGCCACGACAGATGAGGCTATTCATCACGTCAGAGGGGAAAGGCTATAAGTTCAGCCTCAAGACTCGAGGTGTACTTGAACTAGCATGGCAAGAGCACGCCTTCGGTGGAATCGCCCACGGCGCGCCAACGGTTGACCTTACACCACTATCGACTGATGCCATTAAACAGCGCTGCACCACGAAGGTTCCCTACGCGCCGTTTATCACTGAGCTGGACAATGCCAACACGGGTGAAAATTTCCTGTCGTTCAGCCAGCGCTGGAACAACCACCGTGAGATCGTTCAAGGTCATAACGAATGGCTGATCCACAAGGTGCTGAGTAACGACTATACGCACGATCTGACCCGCTACCCATACCACCCTGCGCTGATTGATGCCACGGCAATATCCTGTCTGGCGCTGATTACACAGGAAAATTTCCTGCCTATCAGCTATGGCAAGATGACCTTCTTATCGCCACTGGGGCAAGAGTGTTACGTCCACGTCAGGCTCAAGCAGGCTTATCAGCCGCAGGATAACGCCATCGTCATGGATATCACGTTCCTTTCACCAGAGGGCGTTCCGCTGCTGGTACTGGAAAATTACACGCTGATGAAGATGACGATGGGCAACCAACTCGCTACATCCGAAAACACATCAACAGCAGCGAAAGCCGCAGTAAAAGTGAATTTGGCAGATAAAGACATTCTGTTGCCAGAAGGGCTGGATGCAATAAAACGCCAGCTCGCACATCTGGAATTTGAACAGTTAGTCGTTGTTACCAGCGATCTGGACCAGCTCATTTATGAGTCGATCCCTGAGCAGGAAACGCCTGAGTTCATCTTGCAGGATAGCGATGCTACGGAAGGATATGCCAGACCCGCTCTTTCTGTGGATTACGTTGCACCAGAAAATGACATTGAGAAAGAGATCGTCAAAGTCTGGCAGTCCATTCTGGGGATTTCGGGTATCGGCGTTAACGATAGCTTTACTGAACTGGGCGGAAATTCGCTGCTGGCAGTACAGGTTGTATCTACCGTTTCGGGCATCTTTGAAATCGATATCCGTGTTGATCTCTTTTACCAGAACCAGACCGTGCAAGGGTTAGCAACGCTGATCCTTACTGAACTGGAAACCTTATTGCAGGAATAAGCGCACGGCCGCCTTCGGAATGTATCTCGAAGGCGGCCGCTACTGTAAAAAACCGACTATCACAAAATGAGACTCGATAATGACGCAGCTTCCCACCGCAAAACTGACCTCGCTTAGCCTGGATGAACTCAAAAAACTGGCCAGAGAAAAGAAGAAAGCGAGCAATACATCCTCAGGTAAAACCATTACTCCGCACGCCACTCCAGGCAGAGTCCATTTCCCCATGACCAGCGCGCAGAAGCGTATCTGGATGCTCTCCCAATACCTTGACGATAGCCTGGTTTATAATAATCCGTATGTGCTTGCCTGCAGGATCGAGCACGACATGGAGCCACAGCGAGTACAGCAAACGCTCGACTATCTGATGCAACAACATGACATTCTGCGTACAACATTCCGGCTGGTCGATAACGATGTGTGTCAACACATCGCCAACGATATGTCTTTCCGTTTAGCTTCGAGGATATCTCCGCGTTCAGCGAAGAAGAGCTTGAAAAATACGTTTCAGAAACTGCCAAAGTGAAAGGAAATATTGTTTTTGATCTGGAGAATGGCCCCTTGGTTTATCTCCATATGGCCAAAATTCATCAGCATGATTATGTCCTGTTCCTGACCTTTCATCACATTATTTCCGACGGGTGGACGGTCAATGTGTTCTTCAAAATGCTGATGGAAAATTATTTCCGTTTGTTACAAGGGGGGACATTACCTATCGAGAAAATGCTCCAGTTCGCCGATTACGCACTGGCAGAAGATCGGTGGTATAGCGAGGGCGAATACCAGACAGGACTGTCCTATTGGGCTAAGAGGTTGGATGGCATCACGGGGCAGTTAGAGCTGGCAACAGACTACCCTCGTCCAGCCAAAATGAGCACCGCAGGCAGCATCACCAGCCAATTCTTTGACTCCTCTTTCTGTCAGCGTTTGCAAACCTGTGCGGCACAGCATCAGGCAACGCAATTCCACGTTATCCTCACGGCATACCAACTCCTGCTGCATAAATATAGCGGACAGCAGGAAATCATCATCGGCGCACCGTTTGCCAACCGCAATTTACCGGCCACGCAAAATATGATGGGGTTATTCATGAACACCCTACCATTACGCTTTGATATCGATCCTGATGCCAGTATCGCTTCGCTGATTGAGGACGTGCGCGTCGAATGTGAAGAAACTCTGAGATATCAGGATGTGCCGTTCAACTATATTCTGGATGAGATTACCTATGTGCGTAATCCCCAGATCAATCCAATCTTCCAGGCAATCTTGACGTATCAGGTCTTCCCCCATTTTCACAGCAGCCATGGCGGGTTCAAATATAAACCGTTAAAAGTGGATTACGGCACTGCAAAACTGGATCTCAACTTATGGGTAGAAGAAGATAAAGATAGCAACGGCCTACTGTTCACCATGAACTACAGCAGCGCGTTATTTTCCAGCAATACTGTCCGACGCATGCTGAATGACTTGCGAGCGACGCTTGAGACCTTAATTAACCAACCGCAGCTCACCGTGCGGGATCTTTCGCTGTTAGGCGACGAAGAGCGTCGGGCGACAATCGCACAATGCCAGCCGGCCGCTAGCACATTCCCGCCCGCGGTTCATCGGCAGTTTGAACAACAGGTACAACAACATCCCGATGCCATCGCGGTTCGCTGTGAAGGCCGTACATTCAGCTATGCTCAGCTCAATGAGCGAGCGAACCAGCTGGCTCATCAGCTCCAGAAAGACGGCATTGCTCATGGGGAGTGTGTCGCGCTGTTCATGCCTAAAAGCGAGTATTACGTCGTCGCGATTCTGGCCGTGTTAAAAGCAGGTGGATGCTACGTTCCAATCGATATCGATCTCCCTGCGCTGCATGTTGAGTTCATCCTGCAAAATTCCGCTGCCCGCTGCGTCATCATCGACGAACAGGCGCCCGGTGATAAGCTCCCCTGCCTCTACGTAAGACAAAACCGCAGCGCCATGCCAGTAAGCAACCCCGCTCAGTCACAAACCGTGACGGATGGCCCGGCTTACATCATTTATACCTCGGGCAGTACCGGCAAACCCAAGGGCGTTCGGGTCAAACACTCACAGCTAAGCCACTACTGTCAGGCTATTCAGCCCGTGCTCAACCTGCCGCCCGATGCCCGCTACGGCATGTTTTCATCCTTCACAACGGACTTAGCACACACGGTGCTGTTTCCTGCACTGATTCACCAGGGTCAGTTGGACGTGATCAGCACGGAATTACTCCGCTCCCCACAGGAGCTGTTCGCTTATCTGGCGCGCTATCCGGTAGATTGCATCAAGATCACGCCGTCGCATTTAGCGACGTTACTGACGTCACCACAGGCTGAAGCGTTATTACCTCGTCAGTTACTGGTTATCGGCGGAGAACGCGTTCCTCTGTCACTCATCAAGCGTGTACGAGAGTTTCGAACGTCTTGCCGCATCCTCAATCATTATGGCCCAACCGAATGCACCGTCGGCGTCACTACCTATCCGGTGCCAGAAGAGCTTAACGCGATCGCCGGTAATTACTTACCCATCGGGAAACCGCTGACCGATAGCCATGTCCTGCTGCTCGATCCTTATCAACAGCTCGTTCCGACTGGCTTACCGGGTGAAATTTATCTGGGCAGCTCGCATGTCGCAGAAGGGTACATTGGCCTGCCAGATCAAAATAACGCACGCTTTATTCCTCACCCTTACCTTGAGGGCGAACGGCTTTATCGCAGCGGTGACAAAGGCCGTTTCCTGCCTGACGGCAATCTTGAATTTATGGGACGGTTGGATCGCCAGGTTAAAGTACGCGGCTACCGCGTTGAGCTGGCAGAGATCGAACAGGCATTACAACAGGTGGCTAATGCGACTCACGTAGCGATTAAACAAAACACGCTTCCCCACGGGGAAACGGTCTTAACCGCGTACCTGTGCGGCATTGATGAACCTAGTCAGGCCAAAGTTAAAACGGCGCTGCAAAAAAAACTGCCAGACTATATGCAGCCAGAACACTGGGTATGGCTAGAAGCGATGCCATTAACCGCCAGCGGTAAGATAAATTATGCTGCGTTACCCCTGCCCTCAGTAGAAAAGCGCGTAGCATTCCATGCCCCAGAAAATCAGCGTGAACATGACCTACATGAAATTTATCGCGACATTTTACAAAGCGAGACGATTGATACGCAGGAGAGCTTCTTTATCCTTGGCGGGAATTCTCTCAGCGCATTAAAGCTCATCCTGAGCGTTAATCAGCATTTTGGGACATCCCTGTCTCTGGGGCAGTTGTTCGAGAACAGCAGCATTGCCCAGTTGGCGCGTGTGATTGAAGAAAAAGGCACCCAGACTCAAACCGCAAGGGTGACAATCAACCGTGGTCAGCCAGAAGATAAACCCACGTTGCTTTTGATCCACCCCGCTGGCGGTAACGTGCTGTGCTATTCCGCGCTGGCGCGTGAATTGGGCGAGCGCTACCCCATATACGGTATTCAGGTGCCTGATTTCAGCGTTAACCAGCCTTATAACGCCGATATCAAAACGCTTGCCGCGTTCTACCTCTCAGAAGCTGGCGACATCGTTCATCGCTCTCGTCTGGTACTCGGAGGATGGTCTCTCGGCGCAACTATCGCTTTTGAAATGGCGCAGCAGCTCGCGAAAAAAGGCATAACGCCTACGGTATTAGTGTTGGACCAACCTGCACCAGAGATCAACATCGACGGCTCAGCAGGCATGAGCGAGGCTGAACGTCTGGCGTACTTTGCGCATAAAGTGGCTTTGTTTACCGGTGCATCTTTCGATCTTTCAGAGAAGTCGCTTCTAGGCATGAGTAATGAGCAGCGCACAACACGCTTTCTGGCAGAGTTTAAGCGAGTGGGGCTAGTTCCTGACGAGATTGGGCCACAAGAATTTCAGGATTTTCTCAATATCTTACAATCACATATTTACGCAGCAGAGACCTACCGTAGCGAACCTTACCCTGGAAACCTACTGGTCGTCGAAGCGGAGGATATTTTACCTGGGCGAATCCGCCTGCCCGAATCCGGGTTAGGGTGGCATCGCCTGACTGAAGGATGTCTGACCGTGCTGGCAGCTTCTGGCGATCATATCTCAATGATGAACGCACCGCATATTTCACGCATAGCAGAGAAGCTAAAGCGCGTATTGCGATAACACATCCGCCGTCTGCGGTTTCAAATGTTTAACGGCGGTTTGATCACATAAGCGAGGAGAAGCAAATGAGCGATACACCGTCGTTAACCGTTTGGCAATATCTGGTATCACGCGATGCCATCCTAACCATTATCTTACCAATTATTATTTACAATATCGCTTTCTGGCAATGGGGGGCAGGAGCTGCATTATTAATTACAGCTATCTATTCTGGTGTCCTGCAATATATCAGTCGGTGGAAAGGCTACTTGCCGATCATCGCCCTTATTTTGGTTTCAGGCCTAAGCCATTATCTTTATTTGGAAGGGTATATGCTGTTTGATATCAGGCAGGAGAGCGTCTTTTTATCCGTCAGCGGCGCAATGTCCACCGTGATTATCTTCAGCATTTACAGCATGCTCGGGCGTCCAGTCATACAGACACTAGCGGAACAAGCTACGCCAAGACTAAAAACACTTCCTCACTATGGCACCCCACGGTACACCAAAATATGGAACGAAGTCTCATTGGTCTGGATTGTGGCCTATCTGATAAAAGCCATCGTCATTTATACCCTTTCACTCCGGCCTGGATTACCAATGGATACCCTCGTCCTGATCAGCGGTTGGCCTCTAACATTGTTGCTCGTCATTTTCAGCTTCAAATGGCCAAAATATCGCTGGTCCTCACATGCGCAAGATGACGCTGTCTGAACCAGCCATCAAGTCATGCGTAATGAATGATGAATATAGGGAATATTATGAACCCGTTAACAAATAAACTAATCGTACTCGCTCACCATCCTGATGGCCCAGCCCAGTTAGAACACTTTAGGCTTGATGAACGCCATATCAATGCGTTACAACCCGGCGAATACATAGTTGAAAATAAGTGGCTATCTATTGACCAATACACGCGCGCTCGACTCAGTAGAAATACGGCCTTTGTTAGCACTATCAAGCTCGGAGAGGTTATTCAAGGGGAAACAATAGGCAATATCGTAGCAACAAAAAATCCAAAATTTCAGGTTGGAGACTGCGTATTTACCTTTTCAGGCTGGCAGAAATACTATGTCGGTACGCCTCAGGATTTTATTACACACCGCGTACTGCCGACGGCTCTATCACCTTCTATTTTTTTGGGGGCCGCAGGAACACCAGGACGTTCCGCTTATTTTGGCCTGAATAAAATAGCCAAACCCAAAGCAGGAGAAACGTTGGTGGTATCCGCTGCATCAGGAGGTGTCGGTTCAGCCGTCGGACAGCTAGGCAAACAAGCAGGGTGTCGCGTGGTCGGCTTGGCGGGCAGCGAAGAAAAATGCCGTTATGTCGTTGAGACTCTTGGGTTTGATACTTGTATTAATTATAAAGAAGCTGGTTTAGATCAGGCCTTGCGAGCTGCTTGTCCCAACGGAATTGACATCTATTTTGAAAATGTTGGTGGCAGAGTTTCTCTCTTCGTTGCCAGGTTGCTTAACGAAGGTGCCAGAGTTCCTGTTTGTGGCAGCGCGGCACTCTATAATCAAGGGCATGATGTTGATGCTTCAAGCCCGGTGGCATTTTTCTCTTCTTTGCCCGAAGCCCCTCTGAGCCGATTTTTTCTCGTCACTGAGTGGTTCAAAGACTACGCAGAAGCGGACATTTGGCTACTCGATGCCGTTGAGAAAGGGCGATTAAAATATCGAGAGAACATTATTGAGGGAATAGAGAATGCGCCTCAAGCCTTTATCGACTTATTAGACAGTAAACACTTCGGCAAGCAGTTGGTGCGCCTGTAAAGCGCTGAGACCAGAAATTAGAGACAAAAAAATAGACGTCCATTGACGTCTATTTTTTATGTTGGTACCGAGGACGGGACTTGAACCCGTAAGCCCAATCGGGCACTACCACCTCAAGGTAGCGTGTCTACCAATTCCACCACCACGGCATCACAATTACTACTTTAAAACGCTTATTTCGGAATGTCACTCGCCGGCGTTGAAGGCGCAGCAGGCGTTGTCGTCTGCTCGACTTTTTCAGGCTGGCTCAGGTTATCCCAAGCACCGCCTTTTTTCTGCAGCGAACTCAGGTTGCCCAGAATGAGGCTGATAATGAAGAACAGGGTCGCCAGTATCGCAGTCATGCGGGTCATGAAATTACTAGAGCCGCTCGAACCGAACAAAGTGGCAGAAGCACCTGCTCCGAACGAGGCTCCCATATCAGCACCTTTACCCTGCTGAAGCATGATCAAGGCAACCAGCCCGATCGATACTAACAGGAAAATCACTAATAGAGCTTCGTACATAGTCGTACCTGTTAACCGTTTTCTCCATGTCTCATGGAGAATGCTATATTCTGGCGGCAAACCGCGCGTCATTCCGCAAGTCAGATGTCTCAAACATCCCTTATCAAGCGGGTCTGAATACTAACCAAAGGATGTAACGTACGCAAGGGTAATTTGGTCACCGCGGGTTGATTGCAGAAAAAAACAGCGGCTTTCGGCACAAGATGCATGCCAAAAGCCCTATCTGCCTGATTTAATGCCGATCGTTTAAGAATCGAGATACCGGGGGCTACCACGGTGCGAGGTATCCCGGCGGGAACCTCATCACCGTGTTTCCCTCTAAATCTACGCTTAAGTGAACAGTATTATATCTGCCTGATTGGTTAATCAAAAAAACCTCAACCAACAGCTTTCACCGCATCGGCAATGCGGTTTGCCAGCGCGATAACGGTCTCTTCCTGTTCACCCTCAACCATGACACGGATAAGCGGCTCAGTACCGGATTTACGCAGCAACACCCGCCCGCGTCCGGCCAATTCTTTTTCCACATCCTGCGTAATCTGCTGAACGTTTTTATCTTCCAGCGGGTCGTTTTCTCCCGTAAACCGTACGTTGACCAGGATCTGTGGAAACAGCTTCATACCGCTGCATAAATCATGCAGACTCATATGATTTCTCACTATCGCGGTAAGAACCTGCAAACCAGCAATCACACCGTCGCCCGTCGTCGTTTTGTCGAGCAAGATGACATGGCCGGAGTTTTCTGCACCAATGCGCCACCCTTTTGCCTGCATCATTTCTAATACATAGCGATCGCCCACCTTGGCGCGAGCAAACGGGATGCCCAGCTGCTTTAATGCCACCTCAAGCCCCATGTTACTCATCAGCGTGCCCACGGCACCGCCACGCAGTTGCCCTTGGCGTAAACCTTCACGGGCGATGATATACAGAATCTGGTCGCCATCGACTTTGTTGCCCAAATGGTCGACCATGATGAGCCGATCGCCATCGCCGTCAAACGCGAGGCCAACATCCGCTTTCTCAGCCAGCACGCGAGCCTGCAGTAGCCTGACGTCGGTCGCCCCGCACTCTTCATTGATATTCATGCCATCCGGTTCACAGCCAATTGCGATGACTTTAGCACCAAGCTCGCGTAATACGCTGGGGGCGATATGATAGGTCGCACCATTGGCGCAATCGACGACAATCTTTAAACCATTGAGACTCAGTTCGCTCGGGAACGTACCCTTACAAAACTCGATGTAGCGACCAGCGGCGTCAACAATGCGGCTGGCTTTGCCTAATTCAGCAGACTCAACACACGTCAGCGGTTTTTCCAGTTCCGCTTCTATTGCTTCTTCTACGTCATCCGGCAACTTGGTACCGTCAATTGAGAAGAATTTAATACCGTTGTCGTAATACGGGTTATGAGAAGCAGAAATAACGATACCCGCTTCTGCACGGAACGTGCGGGTGAGATAAGCAACCGCCGGCGTCGGCATCGGGCCAGTAAAAGAAGCCGACAACCCCGCCGCTGCCAGCCCGGCTTCCAACGCAGACTCCAGCATGTAGCCTGAAATGCGGGTATCTTTGCCGATAATAATCTTACGAGAACCATGCCGTGCGAGCACTTTCCCCGCAGCCCAACCCAGTTTAAGCACAAAATCAGGGGTAATCGGTGTATTACCAACCTTGCCACGCACGCCATCGGTACCAAAATATTTGCGGTTACTCATCTCGTTTTTATTCCTTCGCAGAAAGGGTCGCCTCAACAATGCGCATGGCATCAGCCGTTTCTTTAACATCGTGCACGCGAATAATCTGTGCTCCCTGCATCGCCGCGATCACAGCACAGGCAACACTACCATGAACACGCTGCGCAGGCGGCACATTAAGGAGTTGTCCAATCATGGATTTCCTCGACATCCCCACCAGAAGCGGCAGTTCAAAACGATGTAATTCGCTCAGGCGAGCCAGAAGCGCATAATTATGGGCAAGATTCTTACCGAATCCGAACCCAGGATCCAGCAATAGCTTACTTTTCGGAATATTGGCGTTCACGCAGCGATCAATCTGCTGTTGCAAGAAATTGCCGATGTCCTGCATCAGGTCATCATAATGCGGCTTATGCTGCATGGTTCTCGGCATCCCCTGCATGTGCATCAGACACACAGGTAGCCCCGTTGCCGCCGCCGCTTTCAGCGCACCTGGCTCTTGCAAAGCGCGAATATCATTAATCAGATGTGCACCTGCCAGCGCTGACGCCGTCATGACTTCCGGCTTTGAAGTATCGACCGAGATCCAGACATCAAACCGCTTAGCGATGGCCTCAACGACAGGCACCACACGTTCCAACTCTTCTTCCGTGCTCACCTCATCCGCTCCAGGACGCGTTGATTCACCGCCAATATCGATCAGGGCCGCACCAGCGTTAACCATCTCCTGAACATGCAGTAATGCTGCATCAAGCTTGTTGTGTTTTCCGCCATCGGAAAAAGAGTCCGGCGTGACGTTAAGAATACCCATGATACGTGGGCAGGAAAGATCCAGCGTTGAGTCTCTGGCAACCAGTTGCATGATTTACCTCCGCATTCTGGTGTAGTTAGCATGAAAGGTGATTCGAAGAACATTCTCAGTAAAAAACCCCAGCCTGAGCTGGGGTTTTGTGAGTTACCGATATCAATCGCAGGCGAATTATTTGTCGTCCGCTTGCTCAGACAGGGGGTTACCAGGAGTCGTGTTACCGGAATCAGAATTAGGTGTTTGTGGCTCATCCACTGGCGTAGGGGCTTTAGGTGTCCCACCGCCGTTGCTGGAATCGTTGTCAGAACGAGACGCTTCCCAGCCCGCAGGCGGACGAACCTCTTTCTTACGCCCCATCAAATCGTCAATCTGCGGCGCATCAATGGTTTCATACTTCATCAACGCATCTTTCATTGAGTGAAGGATGTCCATATTTGCCATCAACAGCTCACGAGCACGCACGTAGTTGCGTTCAATCAGTGATTTCACTTCCTGATCGATGATACGCGCCGTTTCATCTGACATGTGTTTGGCTTTTGCGACAGAACGGCCGAGGAATACTTCGCCCTCTTCTTCTGCATAAAGCAATGGACCCAATTTCTCAGAGAAACCCCACTGCGTCACCATGTTACGAGCAATCGACGTTGCGACTTTGATGTCATTAGACGCGCCAGTCGAAACATGCTCCACGCCGTAAATGATTTCTTCAGCCAGTCGACCGCCGTACAGCGTAGAGATCTGGCTTTCCAATTTCTGACGGCTGGCGCTGATCGCATCACCTTCAGGCAGGAAGAACGTCACGCCCAGGGCACGACCACGTGGGATGATAGTCACTTTATGAACCGGATCGTGCTCTGGCACCAGACGACCAATGATAGCGTGACCGGCTTCATGGTATGCTGTCGATTCTTTCTGCTTTTCAGTCATAACCATGGAACGGCGCTCGGCACCCATCATGATTTTGTCTTTCGCTTTCTCGAATTCGACCATCGAAACGACACGTTTATTACCACGAGCAGAGAACAATGCGGCTTCGTTAACCAGGTTAGCCAAGTCCGCACCAGAGAAACCTGGTGTACCACGCGCAATCACTGACGCATCGATATCGGGAGACAGCGGTACGCGACGCATATGCACTTTCAGAATCTGTTCACGACCGCGAACATCCGGCAGGCCAACCACAACTTGACGGTCAAAACGACCGGGACGCAACAAAGCTGGATCAAGCACATCGGGACGGTTCGTCGCCGCGATAACAATAATGCCTTCGTTGCCTTCAAAGCCGTCCATCTCAACCAGCATTTGGTTCAGCGTTTGTTCACGTTCATCGTGACCACCGCCTAAACCTGCGCCACGCTGACGGCCAACGGCGTCGATTTCATCGATAAAGATGATACAAGGTGCCGCTTTCTTCGCCTGTTCGAACATATCACGAACGCGAGAAGCACCAACACCAACAAACATTTCAACGAAGTCAGAACCGGAAATCGTAAAGAAAGGGACTTTCGCTTCACCAGCAATCGCCTTCGCCAGCAGCGTTTTACCGGTTCCCGGCGGGCCGACCATCAGAATACCTTTCGGAATCTTACCGCCCAGCTTCTGGAAACGGCTAGGTTCACGCAGGTACTCAACCAGTTCGCTAACCTCTTCCTTCGCTTCGTCGCAACCGGCAACATCAGCAAACGTCGTCTTGATCTGATCTTCAGTCAACATACGCGCTTTGCTCTTGCCGAAGGACATGGCACCTTTACCACCGCCGCCTTGCATTTGACGCATGAAGAAGATCCAGACGCCAATGAGTAGCAGCATCGGGAACCAGGAAATAAAGATAGAAGCCAACAGGCTTGGCTCTTCCGGTGGCTCACCAACGACTTTCACATTCTTCGTTAGCAGGTTATCCAGTAGCTTGGGGTCATTGACAGGAATGTAAGTCGTGTATCTGTTGCTGTCTTTTTTGATAACACTGATCTCACGCCCGTTAATACGTGCTTCACGGACCTGATCCTGATTCACTTCAGTCAAGAAGGTTGAATAATCCACCCTACGGCCATTCGACTCGCTGGGCCCAAAGCTCTGGAAAACAGACATCAGCACCACTGCGATGACTAACCAGAGAATTAGGTTTTTCGCCATGTCACTCAAGGGATTAACCTCATATTACAACTGTGTTAAAAAACAGCGTTAGGGTACTACAGTTTCCGCCCTGTCGCTACAATATACACTTCACGAGACCGGGCACGTGAGGCGTCTGGTTTACGAATTTTCACTTTCGTAAACAGGGAGCGAATTTCCCGTAGGTATTCATCAAAACCTTCTCCCTGAAACACTTTCACCAGGAAACTTCCGCCTGGCGCTAATACATCCCGACACATACCAAGTGCTAATTCAACCAGATACATCGATTTCGGAATATCAACGGCTGGTGTACCACTCATGTTAGGGGCCATGTCAGACATCACCACCTGAACTTTGCTATCGCCAACCCTTTCGAGCAAGGCTTTGAGGACCAGTTCATCACGAAAGTCCCCTTGCAGGAAATCGACGCCAACAATCGGATCCATCGGTAAAATATCGCACGCGATAATTCGACCATTTCCACCAATTTGCGTGACCACATACTGTGACCAACCGCCAGGTGCAGCGCCTAAATCCACAACCGTCATACCGGGTTTAAACAGTTTGTCGCTCTGTTGTATTTCGTCAAGTTTAAACCAAGCACGCGAGCGCAGCCCTTTTTTCTGGGCCTGCTGCACATATTTATCGCTAAAGTGTTCCTGCAACCAGCGACTGGAACTTGCAGAACGCTTTTTATTCGCCATCGATTTTCCAACTATTCTCAGTAACACGCTCGTGGTGGGGAGAAACTTCTCACATATTACCAATCAGAACAGTCAAATTGGTTATAATCATGAGATGGCGGTAGAATGACCCGTTTTCAATCCCAACCTAAGTAAAAAAGACAATGAACCTAAGTAATAAACAAAAACAGCACCTGAAAGGCTTGGCACATCCGCTAAAACCGGTTGTCATGCTGGGCAATAACGGTCTCACCGAAGGTGTTTTGGCTGAGATCGAACAAGCATTGGCGCATCACGAACTGATCAAGATAAAAGTAGCGACAGAAGACCGCGAAACCAAAGCCTTGATTGTCGAGGCCATTGTTCGTGAAACGGGTGCCGCTAACGTTCAGGTCATCGGCCACACGCTGGTGCTGTACCGTCCTGCGAAAGAACGTAAAATTGTGTTACCACGATAACACTTTTTATTTCAGGATACTCAGTTTTAACGGAAAGGTGCCATGCCTCTCGGTTAGAGAAAAGGCCGCAAGCGGCCTTTTTCTTTTCTTTACAATTTTTGCTGTTTTAATCAACAACCCAGCAAAATTTACAGATATTCGACCTTCAGGATCTCATATTCCACATCGCCGCCCGGCGTACGGATGACCACAACGTCATCTTCCTCTTTGCCGATCAGCCCACGCGCAATCGGGGAATTCACAGAGATCAGATTCTGCTTAAAATCCGCCTCATCATCGCCAACAATCCGGTAGGTTTGTTCTTCTTCATTATCCAGGTTCATCACGGTTACCGTGGCGCCAAAAATAACACGCCCGTTCGCCGTCATCTTCGTGACATCGATAACCTGTGCGTTAGACAGCTTCGCTTCAATGTCTTGAATGCGCCCTTCACAAAAGCCCTGCTGCTCGCGTGCGGCGTGGTATTCTGCATTTTCTTTCAGATCGCCGTGCTCACGCGCTTCAGCAATGGCCGCAATAATCTCAGGTCGACGCACAGATTTCAGGTGGTCAAGCTCTTCGCGCAATTTTTCAGCACCACGCAAGGTCATCGGAAATTGTTTCATATTGTCTATACCTCTAAAAAAGTCCGTAAGACTCAAATAATCGTCATCCTGACGCGCTAAAAATCAAAGGCGACGGAGTCTCTGCAACGTGCCAGTCCTCACTGGACATAAAGCAAAAGCAACCACCCCCGGAATAAAATTTCCAGGCTGGCAGCGGTTTTGCATTTTGATACGTATTTTACCCCAGAGTTCAATGAGGGTCATCGTTTACTTTAGCCCTTGTTGCGCCGTAGTATGACCACACGTTACCCCGTTATTAGCTGAGATTATGCGTTTTTCATCGATTGTTACCGGATTTGCCTGCGCTTTTGTTCTGCATGCCAATGCAGCTTCTGTTGAGGATCATCGCCAATATTTACCAGACGGCGCCAATCTGGCGCTATTGGTACAAAAAGTTGGCTCAACAACACCCAGCATGGCCTTCAATAGCCAGCAAATGGCGCTTCCCGCCAGTACACAAAAGGTGATAACCGCATTAGCTGCATTACTACAATTGGGTCCAGACTATCGATTCATCACTACGATGGAAAGCCATGGCCCTGTCACCAGCGGTATGCTAAACGGTAACCTCATCGTGCGGTTTAGCGGCGATCCAACACTTAAGCGCCAGCAAATACGGAACATGGTGCAAGAATTAAGAAAGCGCGGGATACAGGAAATCGCAGGGGATGTGCTAATCGATACCTCGGTATTCGCCAGTCACGATAAAGCGCCGGGCTGGCCCTGGAACGACATGACCCAGTGCTTCAGCGCCCCACCGGGCGCCGCGATTGTCGATCGTAACTGCTTCTCCGTCTCACTCTACAGCGCGCCTAAAGCGGGCGACAATGCGTTTATCCGCGTTGCATCCTATTATCCGGTGCAAATGTTCAGCGAGGTCCGCACGCTGGCTAAAGGCTCGTCTGATGCGCAATATTGCGAACTGGATGTGGTTCTGGGGGAACTGAATCGTTTTACGCTTACAGGCTGTTTGACTCAGCGCACAGAGCCGCTTCCGCTGGCGTTCGCGATTCAGGATGGGGCCAGTTATGCCGGCGCGATTGTTAAAGATGAGCTTCAGCAAGCAGATATTCGCATCAAGGGCAGCCTTCGTCGTCAGACGCAGCCAGGAGCCGCGGGGAGCGTGCTGGCTCAGACACAATCCGCGCCACTGCACGATCTGCTCACTATCATGCTGAAAAAATCGGACAATATGATTGCCGATACGGTTTTCCGTACCATTGGGCATGAGCGCTTTAGCGTGCCGGGTACATGGCGCGCTGGCGCGGATGCCGTGCGCCAGATCCTGCGTCAGAAAGCAGGTGTGGATTTAGGAAACAGCATTGTTGTTGATGGTTCAGGCCTGTCACGACACAACCTGATTTCGCCAGAAACGATGATGCAGGTATTGCAGTACATCGCACAGCACGATAATGAATTGAATTACATCACCATGCTTCCACTTTCCGGCTATGACGGCACGCTGCGCTATCGTGGCGGCCTGCATGAAGCTGGCGTTGATGGCAAGGTTTCGGCGAAAACCGGGGCACTACAGGGCGTATATAATCTGGCAGGCTTCATCACCACCGCGAGTGGCCAGCGCATGGCATTCGTTCAGTTCCTGTCCGGTTATGCCGTGCCGCCAGAAGACCAACGCGCACGCCGTGTCCCTCTGGTGCGATTTGAAAGTCGCCTCTACAAAGACATTTATCAGAACAATTAAAATAAGAATGCGGCCTTACCCTGATGGGATAAGGCCGCAATAAGCGAGCATTAACTAGCAGAAGAACGCATCACTTTTGATAGATAATCTCAACGCCTTCGTCATCTTCATCGTCCCAATCATCATCCCACTCTTCTTCAGCTTCTTTTTCTATTTCAGCCAGCTGTTGACGGTGATAATCGTCCCACATGAATTCAACTTTTTCCGGTGCGCTTTCGGCAATCGCCGTCACTTTCGGATTGGCTTTCAGGAAGCTCATCACATCCCAGCAAAGTGGCGTGACGCCTTCACGGTTCGCCGCAGAAATCAGGTAATATTTCCCTTCCCAGCCAAGCGCAGTCGCAATCTCTTTGGCTCGTTTTTCCGCTTCAGCTTTGTCGATCAAATCAACTTTGTTGAAAACCAGCCAACGCGGTTTTTCTGCCAAACCTGCGCCGTACTGCTCTAGCTCGTTGATAATGATTTTGGCATTTTCAACCGGATCAGACTCATCAATCGGAGCCAGATCAACCAAGTGCAACAGAACACGGCAGCGCTCCAGGTGCTTCAGGAAACGAATCCCTAACCCAGCACCTTCGGATGCTCCTTCAATCAAACCAGGAATATCCGCCACAACAAAGCTCTGTTCGCTATCCATACGAACCACGCCAAGGCTCGGCACCAGTGTGGTAAACGGATAGTCGGCGACTTTTGGTTTTGCCGCTGATACCGCACGGATGAAAGTCGATTTACCTGCGTTGGGCAGCCCCAGCATTCCCACGTCAGCCAGCAACAGCAGTTCCAGTGTCAGCTCACGTTCTTCACCTTTCGTGCCGCTGGTCTTCTGGCGAGGAGCACGGTTGACGGATGATTTAAAACGCGTGTTACCTAAACCATGCCAGCCGCCTTTCGCTACCATCAGGCTCTGCTGATGACGCGTCATATCACCTAGCACTTCGCCAGTTCCCTGATCGAGAACACGCGTACCAACCGGGACTTTAATCGTAATATCTTTGCCGCGCTTACCCGTACAATCACGGCTTTGCCCGTTTTGTCCACGCTCAGCGCGGAAAGATTTTTCAAAACGGTAATCGATCAGTGTGTTCAGGTTTTCGTCAGCCAGCAGATAAACGTCACCGCCGTCACCGCCGTCACCGCCATCTGGGCCACCGTTAGGAATATATTTTTCACGACGAAAGCTAACACAACCGTTACCGCCATCGCCTGCCACAACAAGAATTGTGGCTTCATCTACAAACTTCATTGATTCTCTCCGCAAAAAACCAATAGAGAATATCTACGTGTTTTAGGCTTGTTATTGGTTCTTCTTGGCGTAACTTTTTGATTTTACGGCATGTAGCGTATTTCTACTCACCATTAAAAAAACTGACGCACCAGAACGCATTCCAGCAAAGGAGCGGATTGTACCTGCCTGCTCCAATAATTTCATCTGTATTAAAAATAAGCAACACATGCAGAATGTCAAAAGGCGTCTGTGCCCCTCTGCAATACGTATCTCTCAGGCTACTTCTGCACCCTCAATGGCGGCACAGGTTCTTTCTTACCGGGTAAGAAACGATGTCCGATAGCAGAAAACATCGCACCGGCAACCACGACAAAAGCGCCCAGGTAGCCAACCCAGTTCAGCACTGGCGCAGCAAAGAAAGCCGGCCACCCCAACGCCAGTAGATCGGAAAACAACAGCGTAAACAGCGGCGTCAGCGTAATGACGGCACTCACCTGTGACGCCTGCCAGCGTGCCATGGCCTCCGCAAGCGCACCATACCCAATTAATGTATTCGCACCGCAGAATAGCAGGCAGATAAGCTGCCAGTTGCTCAGTTGGAAAATAGCCTCAAGCTTGGTAAAAGGCGTAATAAACACGACGCAAAGCACATATAGCAGAAACAGAATTTGCTGTGATGTCAGACGCCGCAACAGCACCTTCTGCGCTACGCCATAGGATACCCATACCGCCGAAGCACAGACGCCTAACAGCACACCCAGCGTGTAGTCCGTCAGCCGGGTAAAAATCTCAATCAGGCTGGTATTAAAGAACAGGATCAGGCCGCAGATCAGCATGATCGCGCCAATGACCTGCGTGCCACGCATCTTTTCCTTTAGGATAAGTACGCTGGCGAACATCATACCAACAGGAGAAAGCTGCCCGATAACCTGAGACGCTGTCGGACTTAGATATTGCAGAGACGAGCTAAAGAAAACAAAGTTACCCAGTAGTCCAGCCGTCGCGATCAGTAGCAAAATCCACCAACGTCGATGCCGGAAAACCCGCATTGGCGGTAAATTCTTACGGTATGACAGAATAATGCCGAGTCCAATCGAGGCGATAAAAAAACGATACCAAACAATCGTATAAGGTTCCATTACCACCAGAACCTGTTTCATGGCTATCGGTAGCGCCCCCCAGCAAACTGCCGTAGTCAACGCCAGACAAAGGCCGATACCCGTCTGCTGTTTAGTATTCATACTTACCCAGATGGTTTACTCAGAATCAGAATGTAAAAAGCCCCGCAAAGAATTGCGGGGCTTGAATCCGTAAGACCTAACGCGAAAAATTATTCAGCAACGATGCTGATATATTTACGGTTTTTTGGGCCTTTAACTTCAAACTGAACTTTACCATCAGTCAAAGCAAACAGAGTGTGGTCTTTCCCGCAGCCAACGTTAGTTCCTGCGTGGAATTTGGTGCCACGTTGACGAACGATGATGTTACCAGCCAGTACACTTTCGCCGCCAAAACGTTTTACGCCCAGACGTTGTGCATTGGAGTCACGACCGTTACGGGTTGAACCGCCAGCTTTTTTGTGTGCCATTTAATCCGCTCTCCTAATCTTAAGCGCTGATGCCGGTAATTTTCACGTCAGTGAACCACTGACGGTGGCCTGCTTGCTTACGGTAGTGTTTACGGCGACGGAACTTAACGATCTTCACTTTTTCGCCACGACCATGAGCAACAACTTCAGCTTTGATTTTACCGCCATCGACGAAAGGAACGCCGATTTTGATTTCTTCACCGTTGGCAACCATCAGAACTTGGTCAAACTCAACGGCTTCACCAGTTGCGATGTCCAGCTTTTCCAAGCGAACGGTTTGACCTTCGCTTACTCGGTGTTGTTTACCACCACTTTGGAAAACTGCGTACATATAAAACTCCGCTTTCCGCGCACTCACCATAGGTTTCAGAGCGCGCTATAAATATTCATAATAGGGCGCGAATTCTACGCAAAAATACTGAGGATGACAAGTGCATAATCAACGGATGTGAAGAAAAAGAATACAACGTATGAACTGCCGTTTATCTCTCTCATTTTTCAAGTACAATCGGCGCAATAAGTTCCATCTTGCCGATATGCAACAGCAATCTTACGGCAGTGTTGAAGACATACGTTGGCACAAACCATGAATCTAGAACAAATTACAACATTAACCGCGCAAGATATGGCAGCTGTTAATAACGTCATTCTTGAACAACTGAATTCCGACGTCGTTTTGATCAACCAACTTGGACATTACATCATCAGCGGCGGTGGAAAACGTATACGCCCTATGATTGCTGTTCTGGCCGCCAGAGCCCTCGACTATAGCGGTGATAAACACGTCACTGTTGCTGCACTGATCGAATTTATCCATACCGCAACACTGCTACATGATGACGTGGTAGACGAATCTGACATGCGTCGGGGTAAAGCGACGGCCAATGCCGCCTTTGGCAATGCCGCGAGTGTTTTGGTTGGGGATTTCATTTATACCCGTGCCTTCCAGATGATGACCAGCCTTGAATCGTTACGTGTTCTGGCGCTCATGTCGGAAGCGGTAAACGTGATTGCCGAAGGCGAAGTCTTGCAGTTAATGAACTGCAACGACCCAGATATTACCGAAGAAAGTTATATGCGCGTCATTTACAGCAAAACGGCACGTTTATTTGAAGCCGCCGCACAATCTTCATCCATCCTTGCGGGCGCGACGCCAGAGCAAGAGAAAGCGCTCCAGGACTACGGCCGCTACCTGGGCACCGCGTTCCAGTTAATTGACGATCTGCTTGATTACAGTGCAGACGGAAAAACGCTGGGCAAAAACACGGGCGATGATCTTAATGAGGGCAAGCCAACGCTGCCACTACTGCACGCCATGCGTAATGGCAATACAGAACAGAGTGCGCTGATTCGTCAGGCAATTGAAGAAGGAAACGGACGCCACCTACTGGAACCAGTGCTTGCCGCCATGCAGCAGTGTGGTTCGCTTGATTATACGCGTCAGCGGGCCGAAGAAGAGGCAGATAAAGCGATTAGCGCACTACAGCAACTACCGGAAACACCATACCGTATGGCGCTAGAAGGCCTTGCCCACTTAGCCGTACAGCGCGATTTCTAATCGTGGTGTAAGGTACTATGTATCTGCTTCAATCGTGTCTGGTTCAATCTACGTAGCGCTGCCTTGCAGCGCTACTCGTTCGCAGACTAGGCAGTCTGGTCGATGGGGACCTCATCCAGCCGAGACAACATCGCTATCGTCCCTTCACGCAAGATGAAATTGATCAGCCGGGTTCGTTCATCAACAGAAAGTTGATGGAAAATATGCACCCACGATGACAACAGGGTCGGCTCATTATCGATGCGGTAATATTCTGTTGGCGGGTTCTCTCTTACGAGCAGAGAATTCCTGACCTCGTTCGGCAAACTACGAATAGAATATTCGACACCACGCCCTTGAACCCCTTTCCTTCTGCGCTTTTCCCAACCGTCGTCTCGCGCCCGTTTGTTCAGCCCCTGCGGTGACTTCGGCAATCCACCTACGCCAACCAGCTCACTTGTTGCAAACCATTCTTTGTCCATACTCGTCACTCCCTTGTTTGTTTTGAACAGGCATTACGTCAACTCGCCCAAAAGTTTCCATATAATAGACTATAATTACCTAAACCGCTAACTTTTACACGTTACCGGCACACCTAAGTAATAAAGAAATGATTAAATCCAGTGCGATGCTAAAACATCGCGCCCAGAGTAATACGGTAAACCGAAAGAAAATGCAGGTTCCTTCTTCACCACAGATGGGCAATCAGGGAACCCACTCCCTATAGCTCAGTCAATCTCCATTGATGAGATAGGTTCTTCATCCGACGGTGTAATACCCAACTGGCTCAGCGTCGTCGATACGCCGACGCGAAGAATATAAGCGACTAGCTCATCTCTTTCTTTTTCAGATAGTTGCTGATAAATCTGCATCCATACCGCCAGAGCCGCAGGTTGCTTGGCCGAGTAGACGGAAGGCTCGATTTCGAGTAATAGGGATTTTTTTACCGTATCCGGTAAGCTGTGAATTGAGTACTCCACTCCTCTTCCCTGGACGCCTTTACGGCGACGCTTCTCCCATCCATCCTCACGGGCGCGCTTATTCAATCCTTGTCTTGATTTCGGAAGGCCGCCGACTCCAACCAATTCGCTGGTAGCAAACCACTCTTTTTTCATTGCCTTTCATCCTGATAGTGCCATCCCTAACAAAAACGCGCTTATTTGGAAATTAATTGAGAATTTTAAGGAAAATTAATGCTATATTATTTCCAAATAATAATGTCATGTTAGCTCGGCATATAACTAACATCCGTTATTTATACCACTAATCTACAGTCGTCTTATAGCAAATAAGGGAAGGAATATGATTTTAAGGAAACAAGACTGGCATCCCGCTGATATCATTGCTGCACTGCGCAAGAAAAACACGACGCTGGCGGCAGTATCGCGAGCGGCCGGATTAAGCTCATCTACGTTAGCTAACGCGCTCTCACGCCCCTGGCCCAAGGGGGAATGGCTTATTGCCGATGCGTTGAATATTCACCCCTCAGAGATTTGGCCCAGCCGGTATTACGATCCGGAAACCAATGAGCTTATCGACAGAAAAAAACTCATCCGCCCCGATTAAAAAGAAAAGCCGGAGATCACTATCTCCGGCTTTTTATTCTGCGTATTGTTAACAATCGCAATTATTTGATGAACGTCTCGCCTAACTCAATATCCTGCTTCAACGTCTCCAGCATGCTGCTAAGCGCATTTTGCTCAAAAGCGCTTAATGTGCCGATATCTTTACGCTCTACGACGCCGTCTTTGCCCAACAGCACCGGTTGAGCGAAGAAACGAGCATATTTGCCATCGCTTTCAACGTATGCACATTCCACCACACCGCTTTCGCCTTGCAGCGCACGAACCAGAGACAGACCAAAGCGTGCAGCAGCCTGGCCCATAGACAAAGTGGCCGATCCGCCACCTGCTTTGGCCTCAACAACCTCGGTGCCCGCATTCTGAATACGCTTGGTCAGATCGGCCACTTCCTGCTCACTGAAGCTGATACCAGGAACCTGAGACAGCAGTGGAAGAATCGTCACACCAGAGTGTCCGCCGATAACTGGAACATTAATATCCTGTGGCTGTTTGCCTTTCAGCTCAGCAACGAAGGTATTGGAACGGATGATATCCAGCGTGGTAACGCCGAACAGTTTGTTTTTGTCATACACGCCAGCTTTTTTCAGCACTTCAGCTGCAATGGCAACGGTCGTGTTCACTGGGTTAGTGATAATACCGATGAAGGCTTTTGGGCAGGTAACCGCAATTTGCTCAACCAGATTACGCACAATTCCCGCATTGACGTTGAACAGATCGGAACGATCCATACCAGGTTTACGTGCCACACCAGCAGAGATCAGCACGACATCCGCGCCAGCCAGCGCAGGTTTAGCATCTTCACCGCTATAGCCTTTGATCTTCACTGCTGTAGGAATGTGGCTCAGATCGACAGCAACACCCGGCGTGACCGGAGCAATATCGTAAAGGGATAGTTCTGAACCTGAAGGAAGCTGGGTTTTGAGGAGGAGTGCGAGTGCCTGACCGATACCACCTGCTGCTCCGAGAACTGCAACTTTCATCCTAAACTCCTTATTATCGTAAAATAAAAAAGTGCCGTGAATTCATTTGGTTATAAACAGAATATAAAAAATGGGGATAAGATCAGTCTACTCACCTTTCTGCAAATGACATGAGAGACAAAAATACGCTATGTCTCTAATAATAAATCAAAAACAACCATTCGTTTGAAAGGTAAGTAAAGTTAATAAGCTATTGAGCTATAACGCGGTGTTCATTCACGTGCAATTAACCTGTGCGCTACATTACACCGATCTATGGCGTCCAAACAACATCATTCTGATAACATTTGATTTACTTTTATGTGACGCAGGACGCATTTTTCGGACTACTCACGGACCGAATTTTTGTGAAAACAGCGACTAGCACATATCTGAGGAAATAGACTGGAATTATAGGCGATTTAATTGCATAAAAATTCACACAACTGCATAATAGGAGAATTAACCATAACAATTAATCCGGTGCAGAATGCGAAATTCGACAAAACAAGAAGACCTCGTTAAAGCGTTCAAAGCGCTGTTAAAGGAAGAGAAGTTCAGTTCTCAAAGTGAAATTGTTCAGGCATTGCAAGACGAAGGATTTGAAAACATCAACCAATCCAAGGTGTCACGCATGCTAACGAAATTTGGCGCCGTGCGCACACGCAATGCAAAAATGGAGATGGTGTATTGTCTCCCGGCAGAACTCGGCGTTCCTACAACGTCTAGTCCACTAAAGAATCTTGTGTTGGACGTGGACTACAACGATGCGGTCATCGTCATCCATACCAGTCCTGGTGCCGCGCAGCTCATTGCCCGCCTGCTGGACTCACTCGGGAAGTCCGAAGGGATTCTCGGCACCATTGCGGGGGATGACACCATCTTCACCACCCCGGCAAGAGGCTTCAGCGTCAAACAGCTTTACGAAGCTATTCTGGTGCTCTTCGAACAAGAGCTGTAACTCACCCGCCCGCTTAATGCCGATCGTTTAAGGATCAGTTGAACGATCCAGCCGTTGGTGTACAAAAGGTTCATGACATTCATGGACCTTTTTTTATGCAACTTTCTCAGGCTCTTGGCATTATCAATCTTACTGCGCCGGAACAGATTCATACTCTGGCTGATTTCCTGCCCGTTAGCATGATCGAACAGGCATTTACGCTCACTGATACCGTCACGCTGCGCAAGCGAAAACTCCCCCTTGAGTCCATGGTGTGGCTGGTTATTGGCATGGCTGTATTCAATCAGCGACCTCTTTCCCACATCGTTAATCTCATGGATATCGCCGACCGCTCCGGCTCCCCGTTCATCGCCCCCAGTTCAGTCATACAGCGGCGGAAGACGCTCGGCGAGGCCGCTATCAGGGAACTGTTTGATATCACACAACGACACTGGAACGAACAGGCTCAGCATCCGCAATGGCATGGGCTCAACCTGTTTGCCGTCGACGGCGTGGTCTGGCAAACACAGGATACACCGGAAAATGAGGCGGCCTTCGGCAAGGCTTCGAATCAGTACGGTGACAGAGGCTATCCTCAGGTGAGAATGGCTTGCCTGATGGAGTTGAGCAGCCATCTGATAACCGCCAGTGCGTTCGGCCGTTACGATGTCAATGAGATGCGGCTGGCAGCAGAGCTGACCGAAAAAACACCAGACAACAGCATTACCTTGTTCGATAAAGGGTTTTACTCCGCAGGCTTATTACATCACTGGCAGAGTATGGGAGAAAACCGGCACTGGTTGTTGCCCCTGAAGAAAAATACGCAATATGAAGTGATAAGCAAGCTGGGCAGGCAAGACAGACTGGTGCGGATTAAGACATCGCCGCAGGCGCGTAAACAATGGGCAGAACTGCCGGAGAGCATCACCGCACGGTTGTTAACGAAGACGATAGAGGGAAAAACGCGCGAGGTGCTGACGTCACTGACGGACCCGATGCGTTATCCGGCAGCGGAGGTGAACGCACTTTACGCTCACCGATGGGAAATCGAGTTAGGATATCGCGAGGCGAAACAAGTTTTACTGGGTAACAGGTGGCATTTACGGAGCAAACTGCCGGAAATGGTGAGGCAGGAGTTGTGGGGCGTGCTGCTGACGTACAATCTGGTGCGTTATCAGATGGTGAAAATGGCGTTTAGGCTGAAAGGAGATTACCTGCCGTATCAGTTGAGCTTCAGCGGCGCCCTGACGGAAATCTGGCGATTACTTATCAGTCTGCCGGGTTCATCACCGGGTGCAATACCAGGACATCTGAAGCATTTTTATGAGCAGGCAGTCTATCTGGTATTGCCGTTGCGCAGGGAGCGAAGTTACCCCCGAGAAATCAGGGGAAGACGAGCGAAATATCCGTTAAAAAACAATGCCGGTCACCTTAAGTGACCGGCATTACCCGCCCGCTACCGTTTTTATTACTCGTTTTTTACTGAGTATTTTCGCTACGTTTTCTTTGCTACGTGTAGGATCGCTACACGTAGCAATTATTGCCAAAACGCTCACACCGCGGGCAGTTCAGCCAACGGCCAACGTGGTCTAACGGATACCCCAGCGTCTGGCTGGCGCCATGCATCAGACGTACACTACCCGCATAGGCAATCATCGCACCATTATCCGTACAGAATTCAGGACGCGCATAAAACACTTCACCGCCACGTTTTGCCATCACTTCACCTAAGCGCTGGCGTAGCGTCCGGTTTGCACTCACGCCCCCCGCCATGACAAGTCGCTTAAAGCCCGTTTCATCCAGCGCACGACGACACTTGATAGCCAGCGTATCCACAACGGCATCTTCAAATGCGCGAGCAATGTCGGCACGCGTTTGATCGTCATCGCCGTTGCTCCGAATCGTATTGGCAGCAAACGTTTTTAGCCCAGAGAAGCTGAAATCCAGCCCAGGTCGATCGGTCATTGGGCGCGGAAACGTAAAGCGCTGCGAATCCCCCGTCTGCGCCATCTTCGACAGCATCGGGCCACCGGGATAATCCAGCCCCAGCAGTTTCGCCGTTTTATCAAACGCTTCGCCCGCGGCGTCATCAATCGACTCGCCCAGTAAACGGTATTCACCAATGCCCGTTACGCTGATGAGCTGCGTATGTCCACCAGAAACCAGCAGCGCCACGAAGGGAAACGCCGGTGGATTATCTTCCAGCATCGGCGCCAGCAAATGCCCTTCCATATGGTGCACAGGAATTGCTGGCACATCCCAGGCAAACGCCAGAGAACGTCCAACCGTCGCCCCCACCAGTAACGCGCCAACCAAACCAGGACCAGCGGTATAAGCCACACCATTGATGTCGCTTGCCTGCAACCCGGCTTCACGCAGCGCAGCCTGAATTAATGGAACCGTTTTACGCACGTGATCGCGTGAGGCAAGCTCAGGCACGACACCACCGTAATCAGCATGTAATTTGACCTGGCTGTATAACTGATTGGCGAGCAAACCGGTTTCTGTGTCATAAATGGCCACGCCGGTTTCATCACAGGATGTTTCGATACCCAATACACGCATTGCTGTTCCTACTTTGATGACGATACAAGCGCTCGTTGAATGCTGCTTGCTTCAAACTGTGGATAGTCTACCATAAGCTCCCTGATTTCTGCGCTGGCCGTGGTTGGGTGTTTTATGATCACCACAATGCTTTACAAAGGCGTCACGTTTGCAGTAGAATTCCGCACCATTTTGAAAAGGCTGGCACAAGGCCAGCGGCAAACCGAATTTATTGAGGTGAGAGGCACATGCCGGTAATTAAAGTACGTGAAAACGAGCCGTTCGACGTAGCTCTGCGTCGCTTCAAGCGTTCCTGTGAAAAAGCAGGTGTTCTGGCTGAAGTTCGTCGTCGTGAGTTTTATGAAAAACCAACGACCGAACGTAAGCGCGCTAAAGCTTCTGCAGTGAAACGTCACGCGAAGAAACTGGCTCGAGAAAACGCACGCCGCACTCGTCTGTATTAATTTTCAGGAGGGTTTCCCTCTAACGCGTGATTAATCCGCAGACTTAGCAGTTGCATACGAAGGCCGTGCTTTCCGAAAGGAAGCGCGGCTTGTTGTCGTTTATAAGCTATATCCAATGTAACCACCTTACAGAAAGATATACATCAGGGGCTTATGGCTGGACGAATCCCACGCGTATTTATTAATGACCTGCTGGCGCGCACCGACATCGTCGATCTCATTGACGCGCGTGTCAAACTGAAAAAGCAGGGCAAAAACTACCATGCGTGCTGTCCGTTCCATCACGAAAAACCCCCTCATTCACCGTAAACGGTGATAAACAGTTCTACCACTGTTTTGGCTGTGGCGCACACGGCAACGCCATTGATTTTTTGATGAATTACGATCGTCTCGAATTCGTTGAAACCATTGAAGAACTGGCCACCCAATACGGCCTCGAAGTGCCTTATGAAAGCGGCACTGGCCCAACCCAGTTAGAGCGTCACCAGCGACAAAGTCTATACGAATTGATGGGGCAGCTCAGCGGGTTCTATCAGCAAGCACTAAGCCAGTCAGTCGGTACGCCAGCGTTGCAGTATCTGCAACAGCGCGGTTTAAGCGCAGAGGTTATCAGCCATTTTGCGATCGGCTTCGCCCCGCCCGGCTGGGATAACGTTTTAAAGCGCTTTGGCCGCAATAATGATGACCGCAGCACATTGAACGATGCCGGCATGCTGGTGACTAACGATCAAGGCCGAACGTACGATCGCTTCCGCGAGCGAGTGATGTTCCCCATTCGCGACAAACGGGGGCGAGTGATTGCTTTCGGCGGACGAGTATTAGGCGACGGTACGCCAAAGTACCTTAACTCGCCAGAAACAGAGATTTTTCATAAAGGTCGCCAGTTGTACGGCCTGTATGAAGCGCAGCAAAGCCACGCGGAGCTAAAGCGACTTTTGGTTGTTGAAGGCTATATGGATGTCGTGGCGCTGGCGCAGTTTGGTATTGATTATGCGGTGGCGTCGCTGGGTACTTCGACGACCGCCGATCACATTCAGTTACTCTTTCGCGCCACCGATCTAGTGGTGTGTTGTTATGACGGAGACCGTGCCGGACGCGAAGCGGCATGGCGCGCGCTGGAAACTGCGCTACCCTATTTGAACGATGGTCGTCAGCTACGCTTTATGTTTCTGCCGGACGGTGAAGATCCCGACACGCTGGTACGTAAAGAGGGCAAAGCCGCCTTTGAACAGCGTATGGAACACGCTCTGCCGCTGTCGCAGTTTCTGTTTGAAACGCTGCAACAGCAGGTGGATATGAGTTCTCCCGATGGCCGTACCAAGCTCAGCACGCTGGCGCTGCCGCTGATAGGCCAGGTACCGGGAGAAACGCTGCGGCTCTATTTGCGCCAGCAGCTCGGCAACAAGCTGGGTATTTTGGACGACAGCCAGTTGGACAGGCTACTGCCTAAAGTGGCAGAGCAGGCACAGCCTTACCAGCCGCCGCAACTAAAAGTCACAACTATGCGTATACTTATAGGACTTTTAGTACAAAACCCCAGGCTGGCGGCAGAGGTTCCTGACCTTGCGCTGGAAGGGATTGAAGAAGACAAAGTGGCTGGTTTATCGCTGTTTCAGGATTTGGTGAAAACCTGCAACGCCAGCCCGGGAATGAACATGGGTTTGCTGTTGGAAAAATATCGCGACAGCAAGTACCGCAAGCAGCTTGAAACCATGGCTTCATGGAACCATATGATCGTAGAGGAAGAGCTCGACGAGAAGTTCAGAATCAGTCTGGCAGAGCTCTACGATCAGCTGTTGAAACAGCGACAAGAAACATTGATTGCCCGTGACAGAACGCACGGGCTCAACGCCAAAGAAAAAAAAGAGCTTTGGTCGTTGCAACTGGCGTTGACCAGAAAACACTGATACAGAGGCTTAATTGCCTATAAATAGCAGGGTTGAGCCCTGCAAAGAGCCGCTACAGGGGCCGCGGCGATAAGAAAAATACCCCTAATGCTATTGTTAGCGAACTACGCTGACCGACACCAACCCAAATACTCTGAAGTGTGGATACCGTCTTATGGAGCAAAACCCGCAGTCACAGCTGAAGCTGCTTGTCACCCGTGGTAAGGAGCAAGGCTACCTGACCTATGCTGAGGTCAATGACCATCTGCCGGAAGATATCATCGACTCGGATCAGATCGAAGATATCATCCAGATGATTAACGACATGGGCATCCAGGTGATGGAAGAAGCACCGGATGCAGACGATCTGTTGCTGGCCGAAAACACCAATGATGCCGATGAAGATGCGGCAGAGGCTGCTGCGCAGGTTCTATCCAGCGTTGAATCGGAAATTGGTCGCACTACCGATCCGGTTCGCATGTACATGCGTGAAATGGGTACCGTTGAGCTATTGACGCGTGAAGGCGAGATTGATATCGCCAAACGTATCGAAGACGGTATCAACCAGGTTCAGTGCTCTGTCGCCGAGTATCCTGAAGCCATTACTTACCTGCTGGAACAATACGATCGCGTTGAAGCGGGCGAAAGCCGCCTGTCCGACCTGATCACCGGCTTCGTCGATCCTAATGCGGAAGAGGACATCGCCCCTACCGCAACGCACGTGGGCTCCGAGCTGTCGAGCGAAGAAATGGACGATGACGACGAAGAGTCTGAAGACGACGAAGACTCCGAAGACGATAACAGTATCGATCCGGAACTGGCGCGTGAGAAGTTCACCGAACTGCGTGAACAATATGAAACCACCCGTCAGGCTATCAAAGCCCATGGTCGTAGCCATGCGCTGGCAGCACAGGAAATTCTGAACCTGTCTGAAGTCTTCAAACAGTTCCGCCTGGTGCCGAAACAGTTCGATTTCCTGGTTAACAGCATGCGTTCCATGATGGATCGCGTCCGTACTCAGGAACGTTTGATCATCAAACTGTGCGTTGAACAGTGCAAAATGCCGAAGAAAAACTTCGTCACCATGTTCACCGGCAATGAAACCAATAACACCTGGTTTGCCGCAGCCGTCGCCATGGGCAAGCCGTGGTCTGAAAAGCTGAATGATGTAGAAGAAGACGTCACTCGCAGCCTGCAAAAACTGCAACAGATCGAAGAAGAAACCGGTCTGACAATCGAGCAGGTGAAAGACATCAATCGCCGCATGTCGATTGGTGAAGCGAAGGCGCGTCGCGCCAAGAAAGAAATGGTGGAAGCCAACCTGCGTCTGGTTATTTCTATCGCGAAGAAATACACCAACCGTGGTTTGCAGTTCCTCGACCTGATTCAGGAAGGCAACATCGGTCTGATGAAAGCGGTAGATAAATTCGAATATCGCCGTGGTTACAAATTCTCGACCTATGCGACCTGGTGGATCCGTCAGGCGATCACCCGTTCTATCGCCGATCAGGCACGTACCATCCGTATTCCGGTACACATGATTGAGACGATCAATAAACTGAACCGTATCTCTCGTCAAATGTTGCAGGAAATGGGTCGTGAACCGACGCCGGAAGAGTTGGCTGAACGTATGCTGATGCCGGAAGACAAGATCCGTAAAGTGCTGAAGATCGCGAAAGAGCCGATTTCAATGGAAACCCCGATTGGTGATGATGAAGATTCACATTTGGGCGATTTCATTGAAGATACGACGCTGGAGCTGCCGCTGGATTCAGCAACGTCGGAAAGCCTGCGTTCTGCGACACACGACGTACTGGCTGGCCTGACCGCACGTGAAGCGAAAGTCCTGCGCATGCGTTTCGGTATCGATATGAACACCGACCATACGCTGGAAGAAGTGGGCAAACAGTTTGACGTTACACGTGAACGTATTCGTCAGATCGAAGCGAAAGCGCTGCGTAAACTGCGCCACCCAAGCCGTTCCGAAGTGCTGCGTAGCTTCCTGGATGATTAATTCGGTTCTCAGCTAATCCACACGACATGATAAATAACCCCGGTTCTCCGGGGTTATTTTTTGCCTGTCAGAACGCTCAGATTGCATTTATACGTTATCCTGCAATGCCTGATGCAGCTCCTGATACGACGCCACCAGCGACTCCAGCGTCGCACGATTCAGTCCACTTGGGTTCGGCAGCACCCAAACCTGCGTCTCGCCAATACGCAACGCCTGACGTCCCCACGACACTTTCTTGATACCAAACGCCTGACTGAACGCCTGCTTCCCCAGCACAGCCAACGCACGCGGCTGATAACGCTCCATTTTCTCAACAATCGCGCTCCCACCTTGCAGCAGCTCATCTCGCCCTAGCTCGGTGGCTTCAACCGTTGGGCGATCCACCAGCATCGTGATGCCGCATCCGGTGTCCAGCAGATGTTGTTCTTCGGCGGGCGTCAGCAACCGCTCGGTAAACCCTGCCTGATGAATGACTTTCCAGAAGCGGTTACTGGGGTTCGCGAAGTGGTAACCATGATGGGCCGTCGACAACCCAGGGTTAATGCCGCAGAAAACCACCTGAAGATTCATGGCAAGAATATCGGTAATCATGTCTTTCCCTACTTCCGTTGACTACAGCTATCGTAAATTCTGATAAGAATAACAACAAGCTATCTTGAGTACATAAAAGCACCACCCAGCAGATAGGCTATAGACCTCCTCCGCACATTACCGTATAATCATTGCCCATTCGGCCCCTTAGCTCAGTGGTTAGAGCAGGCGACTCATAATCGCTTGGTCGCTGGTTCAAGTCCAGCAGGGGCCACCAAATATATAATCGACATACTACGTATTTTTATGATTTCTTCATCGTTTTGACTATTCAGAAAAAAGTTATCAGATATTCGGATAAATAAAATTTCAAATTAAGAAAAAAACATTAATGATTTCCCTTACAATTTAAAAACCAAAAATCGCCTCTAAAAATATATAATTAACCTTACCCCATCACTTCCCACTGAATAATACTATAACTAGTGCGTAAAAGAATTTTAATTAAATGAAAATCAATCAAAATTGAAAGGTAAAATATGGATAATGGATGGGCTAATATCGCCAAAAATTTAATGAAAAGCCAGAAATTAAAGTATTGTAGTGCGCCAGAAATTTTACATGAAAGGTGTGACTCAAGAATCATTGATGCACATACATTATCAAAATCTTTATCTCTTCGGCCTATAGCAAGTAATGGAGTGGTTATGTCAGTGAATACCAACCCCTTTACTTTAAATGAACAAAATGGAGTGCTAACATTTACAAAAACCGGCATTTCTAAAGCATCTGTATTTACTGGATTTTGTGCCTACCACGATAAACATATCTTTTCTCCTATAGAAAATACTTTGTTCTATCCCTCAGCAGAAAACCTTTTCTTACAAGCTTATCGTATTAGTTGCATGGAATATTTTAAAAAATCACTTATTGTTAAAAACCAATATAAATTAAGAAACGAATTCAATTCACAATTGAAAGAATTAAAGAAAGAACGCAATTACGATGATTTAAAAACAAAAGAGAAAATAATAAAATCAATCCTATCCGAAAAAGAAAGGCATGAAAAACAAGGTTTGTCCGACACTGGAAAGATAAAGAAAAAACTTGATGAAATATATTTATCAAAGTCTTTCTCACGTCTTAGACACAAAGTATTTGAAGTAGAGAACAATAAAGTTGTAACAGGAGCATCCATCCTAATAGAAATAGATTTCTATAACAATAAATTGCAAAACCTCAATGACTACAATCAAGATCAATTTATTATATTCAATTGTATAAGCACTAGTAAAGACAAAGGATTTATTTTTTCTCATGGCTTCAGGAAAATAGCCTAGCGGAAAAATTAATTAAATCATTAATGGAAAAAGAGAATAAAGAAGACCTACTCGTTGAGTTTTTCTATTCTTATTCAGAAAATACATATTCCAACCCTGAATGGTGGGATTCATTATCTAGCGATACTAAAAATGTGTTGAGTAGTAAGCTGAATGAGGTAAATTCTTCTTCCAGAGATTTAAGCAGACCGAGAAAAAAGTATGATGCTTTCAAAATCATAAGCCATTTTGATTTATGAAATTGCTCTCTAATACTATTCATAAAGATAACTACTCGATACTTCTATCGGAAACTCATCGCTAGAGTTATCTACCATACTTCAAGTTTTTTGTGCGTTGACACACCATAACGGAGCATACATAAGTGTACGTAGTATCTCCAAAGTATATAAAGCTGAATAACTTTGCGCATTGATGCTTCGCTTTTCATAGAGCAGGGCCAATGCGGAGGGACGCCACTTTCAGCAAATGTAGCGCCATTATGCAATGGTCACTTACATATGCAACAATTATGGAGTAAAAGAAATAGCGCTAGGTGGTAAAACACCTAACGCATCGACCTCAGAAATAACGGCACCTGATGCCAGTAAAAGCTACTGGCAAACTCAGTACACATCACGGACATAGCGTTTGTCCTGTGCCATTTTGGCAATATAGGCTGCCGCCTCTTCACTGCTCATGTTCCCGTGAACCTGTGCAACCTGCCGAAGCGCCGAATCCACATCTTTCGCCATGCGGCTGGCGTCACCACACACGTAGAAATGCGCGCCCTTCTCTAACCAGCGCCACAGCTCAGCCCCTGCTCACCCATACGGTGTTGAACATAAATCTTCTCGCGTTGGTCACGCGAAAAAGCCGTATCAAATCGATGCAGGTAACCATCACGCTGCAGCGCTTCCAGCTCCTCACGATAGTAGAAATCGGTCGCCGCACGCTGTTCGCCAAAGAACAGCCAGTTTTTACCTTGTGCCCCTGTCGCCCGACGTTCTTGCAAAAAAGCCCGGAAAGGTGCGATACCCGTGCCCGCCCCCACCATGATGATTGGCGTATCCGGGTTTTTAGGCGTGCGGAAATGGGCTGACTTTTGAATGAAGATCGGCACCGCAATCGACTCTGCCGCGCGGTCAGCCAGAAAGGTTGAACACACGCCGCCACGCGGTTTACCCTCAGCCCCATAGCGCACCGTCGAGACAGTCAGGTGGATCTGATGCGGGGTGACTGTTGGGCTGGATGAAATCGAGTATAAGCGCGGTTGAATACGCTTAAGCACGCTTAGTAATTCGTCAGCCTGAACCTGAATTGGAAACGCCTGTAGCACATCGACAATCTGCCGTCCCCACAGCCACTGTTTGAGTTCCTCTTTACGTTCCTCTTTCAACAGCTCAGCCAGTTCACCATGATCTGAACGTTGACTCACAAACTGCAAAAACTCCGGCGTGATACGGGCAATTTCGACATGCTGGGATAACGCCTCAGCCAGCGTCATGTCGCCTTTATCCTTGACGGTCACTACGGTAGCAGGCGAAAGCTTGAGTGCCGAGAGCATCTCGCTCACCAGCTCAGGGCTGTTCGTCGGCCAGATGCCGAGTGCATCGCCCGCTTCGTAGCTCACATTGCTGCCTGAAATATCAAAGGCGAATTGCCGGGTTTCCTTTTCTGCGCCTGGTGCATTAAGCAGTTGGTTATGTACAAGGTGTGCAGGCAAAGGTGCATTTCTACTGAAGATGGGAGCCGAAATCACAGCAGGTGCTACCGTATCCGCGTCAGCCACTGTCGCCGCTGCGGCAGTAGACACTCGACTCACCGCTGGCATAGGTGTTCCTGCGAGCGCGTTGACCATGCTATCCAGCCAAATTTTCGCTGCCTCCTGATAGTCAGGTTCACAGTCGATTCGTGCGGACAGGCGCGTCGCACCCAGCGCCTCCAGTCGTGCATCAAGCCGACGGCCAAAGCCGCAAAACTGGTCGTAGTTTGAATCACCCAATGCCAGCACGGCGAACGCCATTCCCGCCAGACTGGGGACTGCCTCCGCCTGCAATGCCGCCCAGAAATTCATGCCATTGTCGGGAGGATCACCGTCGCCAAAGGTGCTGGCGATAAAGAGTACACGCGACGTTGCAGGCAAATCGGCAATCTTGACGCTGCCCATCTCAGACAGCATCACGGAATGCCCCTCAGCTTTCAGACGTTCAGCGCACTGCGCTGCAACACTCTCCGCATTGCCGGTCGATGATGCCCATAAAACCCAAATGGGCGAGGGTGATGATGTGATCGCCGCAGAGGCGGCAGGAGACGTCACTGGCAGAGAAGCGCCACCGCCATCAGGCACCCAGGTTCGGGCAAAAAAACCTGCCAGCATGCCGTCGAGCATCAGGCGTCGGGAGGGTTCCAATGGCGCCGTGGCAGGTAGCACGGGCACGCCACCAGCCAGTCGTGATGCATCAGTACGCAACGCGGCGATATACCCTTGCAGATAATGCTGTTCGGGTGCGCTCAGCGTGAGCGTCGGAGGAGCCTCCAGGCCAAGTAGCGTAGCCAGCGCATCAATGTGTTTCATGTCGAGCTCCTTGATGTCGTTGTTCGGCGCCCCCGCCTCGGCAGGTACCGATGGCACCGGAGCCGCATCGCTCTCGCGCGCAGGGGAAATAGGCGCGGATGGTTCAGCAATCCGAGCCAGTGCTACAGCGCAAAACTTGAATTCAGGCTGCTGGGAAATAGGATCAATGGCATCACTGGTGACCGCGTTAATCGCCAGATCATCACCAAAGACATCATTCCAGTGGAAAGGCGCAAAGCAGTTTCCGGGGCGCACGCGATCGGTCACAACGGCAGGGAGTACCGCACGTCCCCGACGTGAACGGACTTCCACCCGATCCTTCTCTCGAATGCCAAGCGCGGTAGCATCTTCAGGATGCACTTCAATGAAAGGCCCCGGATTGAGCTTATTGAGCGTCGGAATCTTTCCGGTTTTCGTCATCGTGTGCCACTGGTGCTGCAAGCGACCGGTATTCAACACAAACTGGAAATCATCATCCGGCATCTCGGCGGGCGGCATATGCGGTCGGGGGAGGAATATCCCTTTACCGCTGTCGGTCGCAAAAACAAGCCTCGGCCGCGTGCCGTCTGGTAACACGTTGAGCGTTTGACTCACACCGTCGTTGAGGTAGCGAACGGGATGGCGATGGCTGTCATCATTCGGCGGACAAGGCCATTGCAACGGTGCCTGCCGTAAGCGCGCATAGCTGGCACCACGAATGTCATAACCTGTCTTTGGGTTCCAGGCCTGCTTGATTTCTTCAAACACCTCAGATGCTGACCCGTAGCTAAATCCCTTTGCATAGCCCATTTCGCAGGCGACGCTAGCGATGATTTGCCAATCGGCCATCGCCTCACCGGGAGGATCAACGGCCTTCTGCATCAGCGTCAAATTCCGCTCGGAGTTAATCATCACGCCTTCTGCTTCCGCCCACAGCGCACCGGGCAGCAGGATATCCGCATAGCGGTTGGTTTCGGTATCGAGAAACGCATCCTGCGTGATGACCAGCTCGGCGGCCTGCAACCCAGCAATCACGTTCTTGCGATTAGGAACCGTCGCCACCGGATTCGTACAAATGATCCAGCATGCCTTGATCTTGCCTGCCATCATGTCTTCAAACATGGCGACGGTGCCCCCACCCAGATCGGTACGTAAGGTGCCAGCCGGGACATTCCAGAGGGCTTCAATAGCAGCACGATCCTTTTCTACCAGTACCGAGCGTTGCCCCGGTAACCCCATCCCCATATAGCCCATTTCGCGTCCGCCCATCGCATTGGGTTGTCCCGTCAGAGAAAACGGGCCGCTGCCGGGGCGGCAAATCGCCCCCGTGGCTAAATGCAGGTTGCAGATCGCATTGGTATTCCAGGTGCCATGCGTGCTTTGGTTAAGCCCCATCGTCCAGCAACTCATCCACGCCGACGCACTGCCGATCCATTCCGCCGCCTTGCGGATGTCAGCTTCTGGCAACCCGGTGATCTCCGCCACCGTCTCCGGGTGGTAGTCTTCAAGGAATGCGGGCATCGCTTCCCACCCTTCGGTGAACTCGGCGATAAACGCAGGATCGGTATGCCCGTTCTGGACCAGCAGATAGAGCAGGCCATTGAGCAAGGCCAAATCCGTGCCGGGCTTAATGTGCAGGAACAGGTTCGCTTTGTCCGCCGTGGCATTACGGCGTGGGTCGACCACGATGAGCTTAGCCCCTGCTTTAACGCGATCCATCATCCGCAGGAAAAGAATGGGGTGACAGTCGGCCATGTTCGCACCGGTGACAAAAAAGACATCGGCATGTTCAAAATCCTGATAAGAACCCGGCGGCCCATCCGCTCCCAGAGAGAGCTTGTAGCCGCTCCCCGCACTCGCCATACAAAGGCGTGAGTTTGACTCAATGTTATTGGTACCGATAAAGCCTTTGGCAAGCTTATTGGCCAGATATTGCGACTCCAGCGACATCTGACCGGAGACATAGAGCGACACGGCGTCAGGACCATGGGTATCAATGATCGTCCGCAGTCGTCGTGCGGTTTCCTTAATCGCCTTATCCAAATCAACCCTGACGGATTCGTGCTGACGATCCCCCCGCAGGTAGGCATGCTCCAGCCGCCCTGATTCGGCAAGCGCCTGACCACTCGTATTTCCCTTCGTGCACAGTCGCCCGAAGTTGGTGGGGTGCGTCTTATCGCCTGATACCTTGATCACGCGATTTTCTTTTACCTCCATCACCACACCGCAACCGACCCCACAGTAGGGACAGACGCTCTTCACACACGTTGATGATTTGGCATTCATGATGGGCTCCCATCGGATCGCGCTGTCACAGCCTCGCGAAAGCCGTGCAGCAACAGGCGAATCCAGACATAAAAAAACGTCCACATCCCCCTGCTCTCGCCGTAATGCGAAAAGCATGAAGATGTGGACGCCGTTGTCCTGACCGAGGCTTCACTCACCGTTGAGGTAAGCCTGCGGAGTTGCTATGAGCTTAAGAAGCAAATTGCATGCCATCGCTGTGTATCACCAGATATAGCGAGGGTAAGCGTGAAATGATCGAGATCCGTATGGCCTGCTGCATCACGGTGGTGCAGGTTAAGAGGGCAACCGTGCATTTCTGGTTCATTCTCCGTCAGGCGACGGGACGGCAGTGAAGAAGAACCGGTATGCCACGAACCTGGCTTACCGGTTTAATGCGGGAGGCAGGATAAATCAGCGACCGATCGGCTGGTAGCCCTGCCATTCCGGTGTGAAGGGAATGCCGGATGCACAAGGTGTCAGATGGATATACAGATCGCCGATTTTCTCAAGCAACAGGCAGTCATCCACATCCTTAAGGTTGTCTTTATGCTGATGCAGCGCACCATTAAGCAGTGATGCCAATCCTTTCGATTTTGCTTCTTGCACGCTCTTCGCCACAAAGAGATCGAAGGCATGCAGTTCCGCCAGCGTTGAAGGATGGTAAGCGCCAGCATTGACAAAAAAGAGCCGGTTGTCGCCCGCAGGTCGCGTATCCGAAAGGGTAACGGTATAACCATCCGCCCATATCACGCGCGCATATCCATCAATATGCACTTTATCAGGGTCGCCAAACCACGCTTCCCGGAGCGCGGGCCACGCATCCTCTGGCTTCTCAGCCGCCACAAACTGGATATCGTGAACTTCAATATTGGACTTCCCCGCGTTCCCTCCCAGGTAAAACATATACAGATACACGGTAATTTTCTCCTTATATGACGTCAGGCATCGGCCTCATTGTCTCACATTCGTTATGTTTTTTTATACACAACGATAGCATCAAGACATACCCAATCTTCTCCAGCAAGGTATTCCTCTCTGTTCCACCGTGATGCCAGCAGAGATGTCGTGACCGGAGTCACATAACCAGACGGGGGCATTGCCGCAGAAATTCAGGATTGTATAGTGTCCTGATAAGACGTTACCGCCAATGGCGGGCGAGACTTGGGCAGAGGTGAGTAGCAATACTCTCTTCTGCCCAAGTTTTTTTTTGCCTGTCATTCAGCGGTTCCCAGCGTGGAGCCACAGGCCAGCGCAGCGTAATGATGTAGAAAACGATGAGGAGAATGAGATGAACGCATCCCAACTATTTGACGAGTAGCACAGAGGCTGAAAGACGGGGTGTGGAGCCTCGCAGATTTCCGGCATCATCGTGCCTATAACGGGATACTCATCGTTCCCCTGACTGGAGACTCCACACATGAATAACTATACCCCTGTTGGCGTTGATATCGCAAAACACCTGATTCAGGTTCACTTCATCGACAAACATAGCGGCGAAGTGGTGGATAAACAGCTGCGACGTCAGGATGTTCTGACCTTCTTCAGCAACCGTGAACCCTGCCTGATTGGTATGGAAGCCTGTGGCGGCTCTCAGCACTGGGCCCGGGAGTTGAAGAAACTTGGTCATCAGGTTCGCCTGCTTCAGGCGAAATTCGTCAAAGCCTTCCTGATGGGCAACAAGAACGATGTCATGGACTCCCGCGCCATATGGATGGCGGTCCAGCAACCGGGACGGGGGATTGCCGTAAAGAGCGAAGAGCAGCAGGCCGTTCTGGCACTGCATCGCATGCGCCGCCAGTGGGTGAAGTTCCGCACCGCGCAGACCAATGCCCTGCATGGCTTACTGCTCGAATTTGGTGAAACAGTACGCAAAGGACGTACCGCGCTGGACAAGGCTCTGCCCGTGGCGCTGGAGAGGCTGAAAAACCGCCTGCCGCTGTTCCTCATCGCCCAGATTGAAGAGCAGCACCGTCGCTTGAGTGAGCTGGATGCTCAGATTAACGGCATTGAGCAACAACTGACGGCGCTGGCGAAACAGAACGAGACCTGCCGACGGCTGATGGCTATACCCGGCGTAGGGCCACTGATAGCCACGGCGGCGGTGGCTACGATGGGCGAGGCTCATGCGTTCCGGTCGGGACGGGAGTTCGCGGCCTATGTCGGACTCGTCCCAAAACAGACCGGCACTGGCGGCAAGGTTCGCCTGCTGGGGATAAGCAAACGCGGTGACACCTACCTGCGTACGCTGTTTATCCATGGAGCGAGGGCAGCGAGCCTGTTGGCGAAAGAGCCGGGACCGTGGATAACGGAGTTAAAGAAACGGCGGCCGACCAGTGTGGCGATAGTCGCGATGGCCAACAAACTGGCGCGCACGGTGTGGGCGGTGGCGGCGCACGAACGGGAGTACCGGAAAGATTACGTCAGCATCAGGCCGTATTAACAGCGGATGCTGAAAACCATTAACCCTTAACAAAAGGATGAATGCGGAAAGGTTGCGAGGGCAGCCAGCGTGATGACGACGACAGGTAAGACCGGGACTTGCTAAACCTGAATGGTGTGTCGGGCATAAAGCCCGCCAGGAGAATAAGGAGCAAGTCGGCGAATCTCATCGAGGCCCGCGGCACAGGCTGCAATAAGGCCGGATATAGAGCTGCGACCTATCCGTCAACGTCAACACAACGGAAGCCTTGCAAACGGGATGCGTTCATATAGCAATACCATGAAAGCATTCCCCGACGGATTTTATGGGGCGGTTCAGTTGCAGCAAACCAGGTTGAAGGTGCATGGAATGAAGACGGTAAAGGCGTCTCCACCTCCGATCTTCAGCTAAAGGGCGTACATGGTCCGGTGACGGAACGCGATGAGAGCATTCGCTGCATCAAAGATCGGGCAATCGATTTTTATCATCAATATCCGCAGGATATTCAGCTATTTGCCGAAATGGGGTTCAAGGTGTTGCGCACCTCGATTGCCTGGACGCGCATTTACCCTGAAGGCGATGAAGCAGAGCCCTGCGAAGCCGGTTTGGCCTTCTACGATCGTCTGTTCGATGAAATGGCAAAGCACCAGATTCAGCCGCTGATTACGCTGTCGCATTATGAAATGCCTTACGGTCTGGTGAAAAAACTGGGGGGCTGGGGCAACCGTGCCGTCATCGACCATTTTGAGAAGTATGCCCGTACCGTTTTCAGCCGCTACAAAGACAAGGTGAAATACTGGCTGACCTTCAATGAAATCAACATGGCGCTGCATTCGCCCTTTACAGGCATCGGGCTGAGCGGCGAGCCTTCGAAACAGGAGATTTATCAGGCTATTCACCACCAATTGGTTGCCAGCGCACGCGCGGTGAAAGCCTGTCATGACCTTATCCCGGATGCAAAAATCGGCAACATGCTATTGGGCGCGGTACGCTACCCCATGACCTGCCATCCGAAAGATGTGCTGGAAGCACAGAACAAGAACCGTGAATGGCTGTTCTTCGGTGATGTGCAGGTACGCGGCACCTATCCGGCCTGGATCCAGCGCTATTTCCGGGAAAATGGCGTCGAACTCACCATTACCGCGCAGGATAAAGCCGATCTGAGCCATACCGTCGACTTTGTCTCCTTCAGCTATTACATGAGCGGCTGCGCGACCTTCGAGCCGGAGAAATATCAGTCCTCACGCGGCAACATCATCCGTCTGATTCCTAACCCACACCTTGAGGCCTCCGAATGGGGCTGGCAGATTGACCCCGAAGGCCTGCGTTTCCTGCTGAACGAACTGTATGACCGCTATCAGAAACCGCTGTTCATCGTGGAAAACGGGTTAGGCGCACGCGATGTGGTGGAAGAAGATGGCAGCATTCACGACAGCTACCGCATTGACTACCTGCGTCGCCATCTGATTCAGGTGCGTGAAGCCATCGACGATGGCGTCGAGCTGTTGGGCTACACCAGTTGGGGGCCGATCGATCTGGTCAGCGCGGGGACCGCGCAGATGTCAAAACGCTACGGCTTTATTCATGTAGACCGTGATGATGACGGCAAAGGCACACTGGAGCGTCGGCGCAAAGACAGCTTCTACTGGTATCAGGATGTGATTAACAGCAACGGAAAATCGCTGTAACGCTATAGCACATAAGGTGATAGAGGAAATCAGACGGTAAGCTCATGTCTCACCGTCTGATTGATGGCGTTACGTCAGCGCGATAACCGTCTCCCCGACCCTCAACTGACGTGTGGAGCCTGGGCTGAAGAGGTGGTATTCATCGGCATTCGTCACCACCATCGGTGTCACCGTATCGTAGCCCGCGTTTTTGATCGCTTCCAAATCGAATTCCAACAGCAGTTGGCCCTTCTGCACTTTGTCGCCTTCTGCAACGTGCATCTGATAATACTGTCCTTCCAGTTGCACCGTGTTGATACCGACATGAATCAGAATCTCCGCACCGCTCTGCGAAAGAATACCGACGGCATGGCCGCTAGCGAACGTGCTGGCAATCACACCGTCCACCGGTGAATAAATGCGGCCTTCCTGCGGCAAAATGGCAACGCCCTGCCCAACAACGCCGGACGAGAACACCTTATCGTCCACGTCTTCCAGCAAGATCAGTTCGCCCTTGACTGGCGATCCCAATTGTTCAGCCGTCGCTGGCGCGTCTTTTAGCGACTGGGCGTTAGCATGCTGGCGTGATACCGGTGCCACAGGTTTAACCGTTGGTGCGTGTGTTGGCGCGGGTGCTTTCTCCGCAGGCTGCGCGGGGTCGTCAAATCCAACAATAATGGTCAGCACAAAACTCACCACGAAGGCGATTGCACAACCGATAAGGAACCCGACAAAGCCTTCTCCGTAGAAAATCGGCAATGTCAGCAAGCCAGGCATCCCCATGGAGACCGCGGAACTTTTCGCATAGCCGACGATAGCGCCCCCGATAGCCGCAGCGATCACCGCACAGATAAACGGTTTTTTCAGCTTTAGCGTCACGCCGTAAACACCAGGTTCCGTGATGCCAAACAGCGACGCAATAAACGTACTGCCCGCCAGCGCTTTGAGTTTTTTATCTTTGGTACGCACCATCACACCCAGCAGTGCGCCAGACTGGGCAAAAACAGACGGGCTGGAGGCAGCTTTAAGGTAGCTGCGCCCCATGACGGAGAGATCGTTGATGAATACGGTCACGAATCCCCAGTGAACGCCAAAGATCACTAAGATCTGCCATGACGCCGCCATCAACGCCCCGGCAATAATCGGGTTGAATTCATAGATGCTGACGAACACCGACGCAATGAGCTTACTGGCCGAAATACCAATAGGACCGATGGTCATCAGCGTAAGCGGCACCATCAGCACCAGCAGGAAGAACGGCGTCAGGATATTGCGCACGCTTTCGTGAATATGGCGATTCAGGAAACGCTCGATATACGACATCAGCCATACGCTGAAGATAATCGGGATCACCGAAGAGGTGTATTTCATCATCACGACGGGCAGACCGAAGAACGTCACGGGCTGACCCGCGTCAAACAGCCCTTGAATCGTCGGGTAAACCAACGCACCGGCAACCGACACCGCCACAAAAATGTTGGTTTCAAATTTACGCGCGGCGGTAATCGCCAGCAGCATCGGCAGGAAGTAGAACAGACTGTCAGACGCCGCATGCAGGATGATATAGGTACTTTCCTTCGCATTGAGCCACCCGAGCGCCAGCACGATGGACAGCGCCCCTTTCAGCACCCCCGCCGCCGCCATCGCCCCTAATAACGGGGTAAAGATCCCAGCCACCAGATCGATCAACCGTCCCATCGCCGAAGTCGATTGCTCACTTTCCACCGTCTGGCGTTTCCCGTCGCCGTCCTCCAGCAGGGTGGAGATCGAGCCAAAAGCGCGATAAACCTCCGGCACCCGGTTCCCAATCACCACCTGCAACTGCCCTGATGCGTTGATCACCGTAATGACGCCGTCCAGCGCCTCAAGCGCAGCCACATCCACCTTGCCGTGATCAACAATCTTAAAGCGCAAGCGTGTTGCACAATGCACCAAAGTAGAAACGTTCGTCTCCCCTCCGACTAACCTCAGAATATTTTCCGCGAGCACTTTGCTATTCATAATGACTTCCCGTTTCGTCAATGGCTGCAACTGCCTGATACACGTCATCCCGCTTGTTGTCCGCTGGCCAGTTGGAAAATAAGCAAAAAAAAACCTGGATAAAGCCGCGTGCGGTATACGCGGCTTTATCCAGGTCTCGCCCAGAAACTTCTGGTGACGTCCTTTCCTGTTTTCTAACAAGTTCACGCAGAGAAAGCTATCTCTACGTTTTATTCTGTGAAAACAGTCACTAAATTTTTACCCATCCGACAACGTGGCTCTGCCTACGGTGCGGTACAAACGGAATGGCGCTTCTCAGAAGAAGCACCATCAACAACGTTACTGCTTACCCTGTTTCTTCAGCCAGGCTTCCATTTGGTCGATCTCCGGCTGCTGGGCTTTAATAATCTCTTCCGCCAGCTTCCGTAATTCAGGATCTTTGCCGTATTGCAGCTCCGTTTTTGCCATATCAATCGCGCCACGGTGGTGCGCAATCATCCCTTTGGCAAAGGCAATATCAGGATCGCTAGCCTGCATCCCTTCCATCATCTCGGCATGCATCGCATCCATCCCTTTCATATACGCCTGTTGGGAGGAAGACGTCTCTTGCGTTGAACCATGGCCGCTATGCGCGCTGTCGGCGGCAAACGAGAGAACCGGAACCAGCAAGGTCGCCGCTACTAACAAATGGACTTTCTTCATCACAACCTCTCAATCAGTCACAGGACTTTTTGAGGGTAGACGTTCCAGTAAGGGGAAGGTCAAGGGAGGATTCAGATATCTTCGACCAAACGCAGACACACACAATTACGCCCCTGCGCTTTCGCTTTGTACAACTCCTCGTCCGCCAGCCCGATAGCATCGTAAATATTGCCCCCGCCATACTGGGCAAACACGGCCACACCAATGCTGGTCGTAAAATGGATTTCCCGCCCATCGGACAGCATCAACGCCGTGGATTCCGTAAGATGCCGCAGCGATTCAGCCATCGCTTCGGATTCCTTAGCGGTGAGATCGTAAGCAGCAATAACAAACTCTTCCCCACCCCAGCGGCAAAGAATGTCGCTCGGCCGAATAGCAGTACTCAGCATACGGGCAAAGCTGGCAATTAATTCATCACCACAGGCATGGCCGTAGGTATCGTTGACTTGCTTAAAATAATCGATATCCAGAAATAGCAGCGTTAACTGACGCTTTTTCTTATACCCCAACACACTCTGCTTTCCATTCAACATGCTGAGAAACGCCCGGCGATTGAAGGTATTCGTGAGTGCATCCTTCCGGCTGTTGCTTTCAATGATTTTAATCAGTCGCCGATTCATTGAGACAAAATGAGAAACACTTAACATCGCCATAATGAGCATCGCAATGTTCAGCCGCGCCGTGGTAAGAAACGAGTTAATGTACGCTTCAGAATTTGAATTAATGAGGATACCGACCTGATTAATGTAGAGATAATTCAGAATTACGCCCGTAATCGCACAAAGCAGCGACATGGTCGGGAAAGAGTAGTTGAACGCGCACAGCGTGAGCGGAATAACGGACAGCGTGATCAGGCTCGCGTCCAGAAAAAACAGGCTCACTAATAAGAAGATAATAAAGACCAGAAAGGGAAAAATGTTCTCTCTGATGTGCTTAGGACAGAGTGGAATATTCCGTAGCGCTCGCAGGATATTCTTACTTTTCAGGAAAAAAAACGCGAGGATAATACCGGTTCCCAGTTGCTCACTGAACCAATCCATAAACTCGGCGTAACGGTTCCCCGTGTCGTAGACATACGCATAAAACCCATACGCCACGCCGGATGAGAACGCGCCAACAAACGTCGAGGCGAAAATAATATAAACGTAATATTTGCTGAATTTCTCAAATGTCGACCACTTGCCGCTCAGCCGACACATCAGGCAAAAGGCACACCAGGCCGTCACCACAAAGACCATATTGCACAAACATAACAACACCTTGGTTTTTAACGGAGAGTTATTGTCCATCAGTAGCGCCGCCGACAGCATCGCCACATAACTCACCAAAAACCCCGTGCAAATAGAGAGTGTTTTGCCTTTTATCGTCCCTTTTCTGGCTCTGAAACTAATCAGGAGGCAAAAAACCAGAATATTGGCAGGCCAGAATAATGACAGTTCATCCAGCACTCGAAACCGAAATCCCAGACAGCTCACGATGAGGGTGGTCAAGAACAGAAACGGCATGAATTTTATAGTTTTTAACGTCAAATCGTTATTCATCTGTCCTTTACCGCCCGCTGTCCAATGTCCGATGGCACTGCCTACTTTCTCCGCGTGAGGATAGCATTAATCATTTCCCGACTCACGGCACGATGGTAGAGGGAAAATAAATAAAAAAACCACCGGACCGCAGCATTACCCATGGGGCAATACGTCAATCCGGTGGTCTTACTTGCTGACTTAGCGTACGGACTTACTATCGTGCGAACACATTATTCCGCAGGAACAGGCTTGCCGTCAGGTCTTGGCGGTTGGGTCAGTCGCTTTTCAAAGTTGTCGTTGTATTGCTTTTTCTGCTCTGGCGTCAGAATGTTGTAAATTTTGTTTTTGGTTTCCAGCCCGTTAAGCATTCTGGCCTTGTGTTCCGCATCGACTTTATCCAACTGCGCCTGTGCTTTTGCAGTATCAAAGGTATCTGATGCGATCAGGCTATGCATTTCACGGCGGTCATCCTGCATCGCTTTGTGCATTTTCTCGCGGGAATCTTTCATGATGTCTTTGATTTGCTGCTTCTGCGCTTCCGTCAAATTCAGCTCCTTAAACATCGCATCCGGCCCCATCATGTCACGGTGTTCCCGACCCTCTTTCATCATCATCTTGTGTTCCGAGCCAGACCCTTTCGGTGCTTCATTAGCATGCGCGATACCTGCCGCGCCCAATGCCAAAGAAGAAGCAACCAGCATTGCAGTGAGTTTACGCATATTTCATTCCTCTCTCTGAATTGACTTACTCGACGGCGGCTGCCGCGCTACGAGAGAAAGTATAGGCTCGACACCTTCAGTTAATTAGAGCAAGGGTAAATATCTGCAAGCATCGGCTCCACATTTGCGGCAATTATGGAGAATAAGGAGGAATTGTGTAAGGAAACGGAAGCATTACGTTAACGGAATAGCGCATACGAGATATCGCATTAACACCGCGGCACGATATAGCTAAAAAATGCCAGCGGTGCGGTTACCGCAGTGAACGTCGAAAAGCACTGGCCTCTTGTGCCAGCGCATCAAGGTGGGCATGAATGACCTTCATTTTCTGAAGCAGCGGATTGCGATCTGGCGAGCTATCCATCGCATTCAACTGCGCAGAGAGCCGTTCAATCTGCGTGCAAAGGTAAGCGTCACGCTCTTTCGCCTGAAGCAACTGCTGCTGGAGGGAGTGATGTTCCTGCCGCCACGTCTGCTGCTGACGCTGAACGCTTTGCTCTAACGCACGGAGTGCGCTATCCAGACGATATTCCAACTCTTCCACCCGCATAACGATACCTTTGCCCGATAAACCCGCGGATTATAATGTCACACGCCTCCGACAACAAACACTCCGGCGCACGATCCCTTGCCTGCACACGCTTCCCCCTACGATTCGCAATGACATCAATCACAATAAATAAACATAAATTTCACAACTCTCTCAATTACCGCTAGATTGAACATCATGACTCATCAGACCAGTTAACTTCACCGGAGAGTGCAATGACGGCCTACCCTACGCTGCTTTCGCCGCTCAATCTTGGCTTCACGACGTTAAAGAACCGCGTGGTGATGGGATCCATGCATACCGGTCTGGAAGAACACCCGGACGGCACCGAAAGGCTGGCGGCATTTTATCGCGAGCGAGCACAGGGCGGCGTTGGCCTGATTGTCACAGGCGGCATTGCGCCAAACGCCAAAGGTGCCGTTGCCAAAGGCGGGGCGACCCTACATGACGAGGCACAGCTCGCGCATCATCAGGTGCTGACGCAGGCCGTACATGAAGCGGGCGGGAAAATTGCGCTGCAAATTCTCCACGCCGGACGCTACAGCTATCAGCCCGATCCGGTCGCGCCATCGGCCATTCAGGCACCGATTAACCGCTTTGCGCCACAGGCGATGAGTACGCAGGATATTGTGCAAACCATCGATGACTTTGCCCGTTGTGCGGCGTTAGCGCAGCAGGCAGGCTACGATGGCGTGGAAATTATGGGATCGGAAGGCTATCTGATTAATCAGTTTCTGGTCACGCATACCAACCATCGTGATGACGAATGGGGCGGTGATTTTCAACGCCGCTGCCGCTTTGCGCTTGAGATTGTTCGCGCCGTGCGGGAACGAACGGGATCAGATTTCATCCTGATTTACCGTTTATCCATGCTCGACCTGATAGAAGAAGGCTCAAGCTGGCAAGAAATTATGCAGTTGGCGCAGGCGGTTGAACAGGCTGGCGCTACCCTCATAAATACCGGCATCGGCTGGCATGAAGCACGTATCCCGACTATCGCCACGCTGGTGCCGCGCGGCGCATTCGGCTGGGTGACGAAGAAACTGATGGGGAAAGTCCGCATCCCGCTGATTACCACTAACCGCATCAACGATCCCGGCGTGGCGGAACAACTACTGGCAGAGGGCTGCGCCGACATGGTGTCGATGGCTCGCCCTTTTCTCGCCGATGCCGATCTGGTAGCGAAAGCGCAGTCGGGGCGCAGCGATGAAATCAATACCTGCATCGGCTGCAATCAGGCCTGCCTCGATCAGATTTTTGCCGGTAAGGTCACGTCCTGTCTGGTCAACCCACGCGCCTGTCACGAAACTGAGCTGCCTATCCATCCCGCCAGAGCGGGTAAGCGCTTTGCGGTGGTCGGCGCAGGGCCTGCCGGTATGGCCTTTGCCGTCAACGCCGCCGCACGCGGCCATCAGGTTACGCTGTTTGAAGCCTCTTCGTATATCGGCGGACAGTTCAACATTGCCAAACAGATCCCCGGCAAAGCCGAATTTTATGAAACGCTACGCTATTACCGTCGACAGATCGAGCTGCTCGGTGTCACGCTGCGCCTGAGCACGCAGGCAACCATCACCGATTTACTCGGTTTTGATGACGTGATTCTGGCCTGTGGCATCGTGCCACGTATCCCCGCCATTCAAGGTATCGATCACCCTAGCGTGCTGAGTTATCTGGAGGTGCTGCGCGACAAAAAACCGGTCGGTAAGCGAGTTGCTATCATCGGGGCTGGCGGCATCGGTTTTGATACTGCGCACTATCTTCTTAGTAAGAATAGCCTTCTTAGTGACAATAGCCTTCTTAGCGAGAAACATCGTCTTAATACTCATGATGCTCCAGCGGAACACCGCGATTTTTATGCGGAATGGGGCATTGATACGCAGCTACAGCACCGGGGTGGCCTGCTACCTCATCAGCCGGGTGGGCTTCCCCACCAGCGAGACATTACGTTATTACAGCGGAAGACCGGCAAGCCCGGTGAAAATCTGGGAAAAACGACAGGCTGGATACACCGCACCACGCTGCTGCGCCACGGCGTCACGCTGCTGGGCGGCGTGGAATATCACAATATTGATGATGAGGGGCTGCACATTATCCACGACCAGCAAATGCGCTGTCTGCCAGTGGATAACATCATTATTTGCGCCGGTCAGGAGCCTAATCGTGCACTTTACGCGCCTTTAATGGCGGCCGGATGTCACGTTCATCTGATTGGCGGTACCGATGTAGCGCAGGAACTGGACGCTCGCCGGGCGATCGATCAGGCCACCCGGCTGGCGTTAACTCTATAATGCGTAGGACAAATTCAGTGTTCAGGACAACACAATGTTGCGAAACAGCTTCCGCTTTGTGAGGCACGTTCGGCTTCACAAAGCAGGAACATCTTAGCGGGACGATCCCGTTTTCACCGCACGCAGTATGACGAACTTCGTATTGCTGGCGACGGTTTCACAGTTGCCGAACAGACGCTTCAGCTTGTGGAAATAATCCAAATGACGATTCCCCACGATGCGCAATTCTCCGCCAACCTGAAGACAGCGACGAGCATCCATGAACATCTGCCAGGCAATTTCATCCGTCACCGCGTGTTGCTGGTGGAATGGCGGATTGCACAACACCGCCTGTAACGTATCGCGCTTAACACGTGCCAATCCGTTATTCACTACAAAGCTACAGCGCTCGACATCCTGCGGGCAGTTGACCTCAACGTTCATCTGGCTCGATGCCACCGCCATGTAGGACTCATCGAAGAAACCCACAGTGGCGTCCGGGTTAGCTTTCAGCGCCGCCAGCCCAATCACGCCGTTACCGCAGCCAAGATCGACGATCTTACCGTCGAGTTGTTCCGGCAAATGCTGCATAAAGAAACGCGCGCCGATATCCAACCCATTACGTGAATACACGTTAGCATGGTTTTGAATGCGATAGCCGTAGCCATCCAGCGCCCATTCAGTGGTGAGTGACTGCTCACTGACTTTCAACTCTGCCCATTCACAGTGAACCAGACGCGCCTTTTTCCAGGCCAGCGAGGTTTTCGTCGGGCCCATCACACGTTCAAACAGTTGCAGCGTAGAGGTATGAATATCCTTCGCTTTCGCACCAGCGATGATGCGTGTTTGCGGCGTGACAACCTTACGCAACATTCTCAATTGCTGTTCCAACAGCGCGATCGTTTTAGGAATTTTAATCACCACCAGCGCGGGTGCAGCGGGCAGCTCCGCCATGCTATCCAACAGCGTTACCGTATCGGCATCGTAACCATTCAGTTCCAGATTGTGCCGCGTTGCCAGTTGGCTGAGGTAAGAGTCACTGATACTGATGGGCGACTGTGCTTGCAAGCCGCAGGCCAACGCGCCAAACGTATCATTGAAAATCAGACGCGGGCCTGGCGCAATTTCCATCGTGGACAGCTCACGCAGCAGGTATTCATCTGCGGCATCCCACGCCTGTAGCGCCGAGTTTTCAGCGACCTGAGGGTAACGCACCAACGTCAGGTTGCACGTTTCCAATTCGAGTTGGCTCATTGGCCTCTCCTGCATCATAAAATTTGCGCTGTTTATCCCTTAAAATAGCCCGTCAGTAAATGCTTTTCTCTGCCGGAACGGGAAATGATTGACGTTGCCTTGTCATTTCACCGTGATAATCTCCCTAGTCATCACCTATGCCTTCAGGATACCAAACGCTTATGATTCGCTTCGCTATTGTAGGAACCAGTTGGATCACCCGTCAGTTTGTTGATGCCGCCCACGAAACCGGCAAGCTGAAGCTCACCGCCATCTATTCACGCACGGCAGAAAAAGCACAGCCGTTTCAGGCTGACTACATGGTGGACACGCGCTTTGATTCACTGGAAGCCATGGCGAAATCCGACCTTATCGATGCCGTATATCTGGCCAGCCCTAACTCACTGCATTGCGAACAGGCGCTGCTCTTCCTGAGCCACAGCAAGCACGTCATTTGTGAAAAACCGCTGGCTTCCAACCGCTATGAAGTCGAACAGATGATCGCCTGCGCCAGAGAAAATCAGGTCGTGCTCTTTGAAGCGTTCAAAACCGCCAGCCTGCCCAATTTCAGCGTGATACAGCAGGCGCTGCCGAAAGTGGGCAGATTGCGTAAAGTGGTGTTGAATTACTGCCAGTATTCTTCACGCTACCCGCGCTATCTGGCGGGCGAGAACCCCAATACATTCAACCCGGCGTTCTCCAACGGTTCCATCATGGATATCGGCTACTATTGCCTGGCCTTCGCCGTGGCGCTGTGGGGCGAACCGTGCACCACACAGGCCAGCGCGACGCTATTGGAAAGCGGCGTAGACGCACATGGCAGTGTCATCCTGAACTACGGTGATTTCGATGTCACTATCATCCATTCCAAAGTCAGCCACTCCACGATACCCAGTGAAATTCAGGGGGAAGACGGTTCGCTGGTGATTGAGAAAGTCTCCGAATGCCATAACGTGAAATTCATTCCGCGTGAAGGGAAACAGTTGGATCTCAGCCAGCCGCAGCATATCAACAGCATGCTGTACGAAGCGGACGTCTTTGCCACGCTGGTAAGCGATAACAACATCAACCATGCGGAACTGGCGCGCTCGCGTACTGTCGCCGGGTTGCTGACGGAAATTCGCCGCCAAACCGGCGTCGTGTTTCCGGCCGACGCCGCCGCACCGGGAAACGCAGAGTAAGACAGCGATAATTATTTGACCAGGATCATCTTTTCACCTATCTTCTATCAGGCAAAGGGGAGTAACTTTTCCGCCAGCTAATCGTCATTACGATGCGTTCCGCATCCGGTTACTGGGCAACTTTGATGAAAAGCTCGATTCTTGATGAGACAGCTTCATTAATGTTGTAAGTGAGACCTTGCCGGAAGGCGAGGTGCATTTGCAGCTTTAATCACAAGCGGCCAGCGTCCTTCCGACGTTGGCCGTTTTTGTTTCTATTTAAGGATCTTGCTATGCACACCATCGGCACGCCATGGTTATGGGGCAGCTTCGCTGCCATTGTTATAGTGATGCTGGCCATCGACCTGCTCTATCAAGGGCGAAAAGGGTCGACAGTAATGACGTTCAAGCAGGCTGCCGTCTGGTCTATCATCTGGGTTACGCTCTCGCTGCTGTTCAACGCCGGTTTTTGGTGGTATCTGGACGGCACGATGGGCCGGGAAGTAGCCAACGCCCAGTCGCTGGCCTTCCTGACCGGTTATTTGATCGAGAAAGCCCTCGCCGTCGATAACGTCTTCGTCTGGCTGATGCTATTTAGCTACTTCGCCGTTCCCCCACAATACCAGCGCCGCGTGCTGATTTACGGCGTGTTAGGCGCCATCGTTCTCAGAACGCTGATGGTGTTTGGCGGCAGTTGGCTGGTCACGCAGTTCCAATGGCTACTCTACGTGTTCGGGGCGTTCCTGCTGTTCACCGGCCTTAAAATGGCGCTGGCGAAAGAAGATGACGGGGCGATCGGCGACAAGCCGTTGGTACGCTGGCTGCGTAGCCGTTTGCGCATGACGGATAGCATCGAGAACGAAAAGTTCTTCGTCCGCCGTAACGGCATCCTGTATGCCACCCCGCTGTTTATGGTACTGATCATGGTTGAAATCAGCGACGTCATTTTCGCCGTCGACAGTATCCCAGCCATTTTCGCCGTCACCACCGATCCCTTTATCGTGCTGACATCCAACCTGTTCGCTATTCTCGGCCTGCGTGCGATGTACTTCCTACTGGCTGGTGTGGCTGAGCGCTTCTCACTGTTGAAATATGGCCTGGCCGTCATCCTGATCTTCATTGGTACCAAGATGATGCTCATCGACATTTTCCATATTCCGGTGGCGATTTCTCTGGGCGTCGTTGCCAGCATTCTTATCATCACCATGCTGATCAACGTCTGGGTGAACAAACGCGCCGAGCGTTAATCCTTTCTCTCCGCACGGTTCCCACCGTGCGGAGACCCTTTCCTCGTTCCATCTTAGGGTGACGGACAAGGATGTCCGTCATAAAAAAACGTCGGGAGCGTTTTTCAACGTTGCGCAGCAACGGCCCGCAGGGTGACGGACAAGGATGTCCGTCATAAAAAACCACATCATCGCTTTTCTCAAAAATAAATTTTCATATACTGACACGTGCAAACACATTTCGTTACGGAAAGAAAAAATCACCCGACACATGTCAGAGGTGCCAAATCCGTACAGACAACCACTTAGCGGAACGGCTACGCCGTCAAAATTATGGAAACTCAATACTCTCGTTTTTTGCAGTACATTACTCGCGGCAGCCTGGTTAAACAGATTCTTCTGGGGCTCGCAGCCGGGATTATTCTGGCCTCGCTGTCTACACAGGCCGCGCTGGCTGCCGGTTTATTGGGAACGCTGTTCGTCGGTGCATTGAAAGCCGTCGCACCCGTTCTGGTATTGGTGCTGGTCATGGCGTCTATCGCTAACCACCAGCAAGGGCAGAAAACCAATATCCGTCCGATCCTGTTTCTTTACCTCATCGGCACCTTCTCGGCGGCACTGATCGCCGTCGTGCTCAGCGTCCTCTTCCCTTCTACGTTGGCGCTCAGCGCCCAGGCCACCGACATCACGCCGCCGTCAGGTATTGTCGACGTGCTGAAAGGGCTGTTGATGAGCATCATCGCCAACCCAATTCACGCACTGCTGAATGCGAATTACATAGGTATTCTGGTCTGGGCCGTTGGTCTGGGCATTGCGTTCCGCCACGGTTCGGACAGCACAAAGAGCATGATTACTGATGCCTCCAACGCGGTCACCATGATTGTGCGCGTGGTCATTCGCTTTGCCCCGCTGGGGATTTTCGGACTGGTCGCGTCAACGCTGGCAGAAACGGGCTTCAGCGCACTGTGGGGCTATGCCCATCTGCTGATGGTGCTGATTGGCGGTATGCTGCTGGTCGCACTGGTGGTCAATCCACTGATCGTTTACTGGAAGATTCGCAGCAACCCTTATCCATTGGTACTGCGCTGCCTGCGCGAGAGCGGTGTGACAGCGTTCTTCACCCGCAGTTCTGCCGCTAACATCCCGGTAAATATGGAACTGTGCCGCAAGCTGAATCTGGATGAAGACACCTACTCTGTCGCTATCCCGCTGGGTGCCACCATCAATATGGCGGGTGCAGCGATTACCATCACGGTGTTAACGCTGGCTGCGGCACATACATTAGGTATTCAGATTGACGTACCGACCGCGCTGCTGCTCAGCGTCGTGGCGTCGCTGTGTGCCTGTGGCGCATCGGGCGTGGCGGGCGGTTCACTGCTGCTGATCCCGCTGGCGTGCAGCATGTTCGGGATTTCCAATGATATCGCCATGCAGGTGGTCGCAGTTGGCTTCATCATTGGCGTCTTGCAGGATTCCGCCGAAACCGCGGTGAACTCCTCGACGGACGTGATGTTCATCGCCGCCGTGTGCCACGCGGAAGACGCTAAACTGGCGGAAAAAGAGCGCTTGAATCTGCTGTAACTGATTAGGGATTAATGATCCCTCATCATGTTAACGCCGTTCGCTTTAAAACGAGCAGCGTTAACATGATGAGAAACCTTCGAAATTACGCTTTTTTCTCTACGCTGAAAGGATCGATGCCGCGCTGCTGCATGCGCCAGAAGCGGATGATGTTAAAGCCGTTCATCAGCAGGAAACTCCCTTCGATCAGCGATCCACCAATCGATCCCAGCCAGATATTGTGTACCACCCAGCAGGCGGTTGAGCACCACATCACGCAGCGCGTCGTCAGCCCAGAGGTGCGAAACAGCGCCCAGGTACTGGCAACCGTGCCTGCTATCGGCAACAGTTCCATAGGATGGTGCATGCCCGATAAACCAAAGAGCAGCGTCAGTGAGATAAAGACAAACATCACGAGGATGTTGTGTGTTTTCAGTGAGATTAGCGTACGTGCCGAGTTCAACAATGCGCTGGCACCCGCCGCATTTGCCCCCATCAGGAAGAAATGCAGGCCAATCACGGCGCTGTATGCCGAGAGCTGTATTTTGAATTTTTGATCGTTACGGTTGAAAAACATGGTGATACCGACCAGAAACGCCAGTACACCAACAGACTGGGCAATCCAATACTGTGTCATGATCCCTGCCTCTAAAAAGTTGCTGCGAAAAAAAACGGCGCCATTATAAAAATGAAACGCCGTTTTATTTTAATTGGAATGAATAGAATTTACAACGTTACGCCACTCTTAAATATGGCTAATTCACGGAAGTCGTTCACTTCATTCTTCGTACGCTTGCCATCAGCAATCTCGACAATCAGCTCGACAAACTGGCTCAGCAGTTCATCCATCGGCATGTCATGGATCAGACGCCCCGCATCAAAATCGATCCAATGCGGTTTCTTCTTCGCCAGTTCACTGTTGGTCGCCAGTTTTACGGTAGGTACGAAGCCGCCGTAAGGTGTTCCACGTCCGGTACTGAACAGCACCATATGGCAACCGGCTCCCGCCAGCGCGCTGGTTGCGACGGCATCATTCCCCGGTGCGCTGAGCAGGTTGAGCCCCGGAGTATGTAAGCGCTCACCATATTTCAGTACGTCAACCACTTTGCTCTGTCCGGCTTTTGCGTACAGCCCAGTGATTTCTCTTCCAGCGTGGTGATCCCCCCCGCCTTGTTACCCGGCGATGGGTTTTCGTAAATAGGCTGGTCGTGCGCGATGAAGTACTGTTTGAAATCGTTCACCATGTGCACGGTTTTCTCAAACGTCGCTTCATCACGGCAGCGGCTCATCAGAATACGTTCCGCACCGAACATTTCTGGCACTTCGGTCAGCACGGTGGTGCCGCCGTTGGCGATCAGATAGTCGGAGAAACGGCCTAACAGCGGGTTGGCCGTAATCCCAGACAGCCCATCAGAACCACCACATTCCAGACCAAATTTCAGTTCGCTCAGCTTACCCGGCTCGCGTTTGTCATGACGCATCGCCTCATACAGCGTATGCAGACGCTCCAGGCCAGCTTCAACTTCATCGTCCTGCTGCTGGCACACCATGAACGTTACGCGATCGGAATCAAAATCGCCCAGCGTCGTGCGGAATGCATCAACCTGATTGTTCTCACAGCCCAGACCGATCACCAGTACAGCCCCGGCATTTGGGTGACGCACCATGTTTTGCAGCATCGTACGGGTATTTTCGTGATCCTGACCGAGCTGTGAGCAGCCGAAGGTATGACTAAACAGATAAACGCCGTCGATACCTTCCGCGTCATTGGTTTCTTTCAGGAAACGCTGCTGAATCTGGCGTGCGATCCCGTTCACGCAACCGACGGTTGGCAGGATCCACAACTCATTGCGGATACCGACATCGCCATTTTTGCGACGATAGAGCTGCACGTCCCGATCGCCCATTTGCGGCGGCAGGTCGATAAACTCAGGCTGGTATTGATATTCATCCAGATCGCTCAGGTTGGTTTTCGCATTCTGGGAATGAATATGTTCTCCGGGGGCAATAGACACCAGCGCATGGCCGATCGGCAGGCCATACTTGGTAATCATTTCTCCCGGTGCGATGGTTTCCAGCGCGAACTTATGTCCGCGCACGACAGGTTGCTGAAGTGTCACCGTATGGCTATCCACCGACACCGTTTCGCCTTGCTCAACATCACGCAGGGCGACAGCCACATTGTCCAGAGAATGAATTTTTATAATACTTTGCATGGATAACCCTTCTTGCTAATTAGCAATAACCTTCCACGGCTGCGCGCATGCCGCGCTCAACGATGGTTTGCAACTGTTCAGTCACCTGCGCAGCCAGACCAGGAACCAGCGTTAAATCCTGTTCCCAGTGATCGGCATCGCGCAGCACAACATTCACCAGCTCAGCCAGGCTGACGGTGTTCTCTTTTACGCCTGCCCACAGCGTGGAATAACGCTCCAGCCAATGTGCATCATCCTGCAACGGGTAGGTTTGTAACGCATCACCTTCACCGCTGCGTTCACCGCGGTAGAATGCAATCAAAGCCGCCAGCGCAAACGTCAAACGAGCAGGCAGTTCACCGTGGCGCTCACGGTAAGTCAGCAGTTGCGGCAGGATGCGGGTGCGGAATTTAGTCATACCATTCAGCGAGATAGACAACAGCTGATGCTGAATGAAGGGGTTACGGAAGCGGCTTAGCACGGCCTGAGCAAACGAGGTCAGTTCGTCATGAGGCAAATCCAATACCGGCACAATCTCTTCGGCAATGGTCTTTTCTACGAATTTGCCAATCAGGGCATCATCCATCGACTCGCCAACGGTATCCAGACCCGCCAGGAATGCGACTGGCACCAGCGCAGTGTGGGCGCCATTGAGAATCGCCACTTTACGTTCTTTATACGGCTTGATGTCATCAACAATACGAATGTTCAGATCCAGCTTGTTCAAACGCAACTCTTCTGCCAGCCACTGTGGCCCCTGAATCACGAACAGGTAGAAATGTTCTGCCGTGTCCCAGAAGGTATCCTTGTAGCCCATTTCCTGCTCTAGTGCTTCAACTTCGGCACGTGGGTAACCCGTCACAATGCGGTCTACCAGCGTCGAGCAGAAGGTGTTGTGATCGTTCAGCCAGGCGGTAAACGTTGGCGTCAGTTTCCACTGTGCGGCATAGCGCAGCACCAGTTCTTTCAGCGCTACGCCGTTGTAATCAATCAGCTCGCACGGTAACAGCACCCAGCCTTTATCCGCTGCGCCGTCAAAATGACAGAAACGCTCATACAGCAGACGGGTTAATTTCGCCGGGAAGCTAACAGGCGGCGCGTCGTTCAGGCTGTCGTCTGCGTGATAGCTGATACCCGCTTCGGTAGTATTGGAGAAAACAAAACGAATGTTTGGATCATGCGCCAGCGCCAGATATTCATCGAACTGACGGTACACGTTGATTTCACGGTTTACCGAACGGATCAGACGGGGCTCGCGCACGGCTTCGCCCTGCTCGTTCAGACCACGGATAATGGTGGTGTACAACCCATCCTGAGTGTCCAGCGCGGGTGGGAAATCAGAATCGATCGGACGAACAACGACAATACCCGCATCCAGATCGGTGTGTTCATTCAGCAAATCTAACTGCCAGTCGACGAAGGCACGCAAGAAGTTGCCTTCACCAAACTGGATAACGCGATCCGGGTGTTGACGACCGGGGAAGTTACGACGATTTAACGTTTGCATTAACAGGCTACCTCAGGACGAATCTCACATTCAGGGCACGACCGAACCACCGTCATCCTTGCCCTGCTATATTCATTCCCGTCATACTTCAAGCTGCATGTGCGTTGGCTGCGTTCACTCACCCGAATCACTTACTTGTGTAAGCTCATCGGGATTCCCTCTCTTGCCGCCTTCCTGCAACTCGAATTATTTGGGGTATACATTCACCCGCACCGAATCACCACCAGTGCCGATGACAAAAGACCGAGACACCGGGAACCGCGGCGTAAGCCCCTTTGGGAATCTTACTGCCGCGCCCCCGCACAATTCACACCCTACGACGCGGTGGAATTACAGCTCGATGGCAAAATAGTTTTTAGCGTTATCGAAACTGATGTTTTTCACCATTTCGCCCAGCAATGGCAGATCGGCTGGCGCTTCGCCATCTTCCACCCAGCGGCCAATCATCTGGCACAGAATGCGGCGGAAATATTCATGGCGGGTATAAGACAGGAAGCTACGGCTATCCGTCAGCATACCGACGAAACGGCTTAGCAAACCAAGCTGCGCAAGCTGGGTCATCTGACGTTGCATACCGTCTTTCTGATCGTTGAACCACCAGCCGGAACCGAACTGCATCTTGCCCGGCATCCCTTCACCCTGGAAGTTGCCGATCATGGTACCGAGCACTTCGTTATCGCGCGGGTTCAGGCAGTAAAGAATGGTTTTCGGCAGTAGGTTTTCTTCATTCTGCTTGCTGAGCAGGCGAGACAATTCCTGAGCCAGCGGACGGTCGTTGATGGAATCGAAGCCCACGTCCGGCCCCAGTAGCTTGAACTGACGCAGGTTATTGTTGCGCAGCGCGCCAATGTGGTACTGCTGCACCCAGCCACGACGCGCGTATTCCGCTCCCAGCCAGACCAGAACGCCGGTCTTGAACTGTGCCACTTCATGTTCGCTCAGCGTTTCACCAGAAAGACGGCGTGCCAGAATGCTGTCCAGCGTCGACTCATCGGCTTCCGCAAACATCACCACATCCAACGCGTGGTCGGACACTTTACAACCGTGCGCCGCAAAGTGATCCAGACGCTTGGTCAGCGCGGTTTGCAGATCGCTGAAACGACGGATATCGGTGTCGGACACCTCACCCAACTTCGCCATATAGTCGTTGAAGGTTGCCAGTTCAATGTTGAACGCTTTGTCCGGGCGCCAGCTCGGCAGCACTTTGATAGAGAAGCTTGAATCCTGAGCAACAGTTTTATGGTGGCGCAGATCGTCAATCGGATCGTCCGTCGTGCCGACCATTTTCACGTTCATCTGCTGCATGATGCCGCGCGCAGTAAAATCATCACGCTCCAGCATGGCATTACAGCGATCCCAAATGTCTTTTGCTGTGCTTGGCGACAGCAGCGTGCCGGTTACGCCAAATGGGCGGCGCAGTTCCAGGTGTGTCCAGTGATAAAGCGGGTTGCCGATGGTGTGTGGCACGGTAGCGGCCCAGGCCTCAAATTTTTCCCAGTCGCTGGCATCGCCCGTACACAAACGCTCAGGCACGCCGTTAGTACGCATCGCACGCCACTTGTAGTGATCGCCTTTCAACCAGATGTCATACAAATTTTTGAAACGGTAGTTTTCCGCGATCTGCTCAGGCGGCAAATGGCAGTGGTAGTCAAATATCGGCTGGTCGACGGCATACTCATGGTAGAGACGACGGGCAAATTCACTGTCTAACAGAAAATCTTCACTCAGAAACTGGGGCATGTTTTCTTCCTTACCGTGCTTCTTGTGCACCAAATTAGTTGACCGTTAAAAGATATCACACCAATTATGCGCGATATCTCACAGTATTTGTGAGGTCATGATCGCAAAAATGTAACAAGCAGTACAATAACTCAGCACTTATCACTTTAAACCGCTTGTCTCTCTCGATTTCAGCGAACAATTCGTTATTCCGCATAAAAATAATGGTTTTGTGATATCACTCAACTTTTAAAGTTGTATGACAAATTATTGTAGCGCTGCCTTAAGCAGGGATTCAATCGCTATCTCACAAAGAGAAGGGTTTTCCTGCTCAGCACAACAACAAAACGTGTCGTACCACATTACAAGACACCGCACACCGTGACGCTACTCAAGAGCCACACTGTGTTTTTTATTGACTCGGAGAGAAAGTTAAATGCGTAAAATCAAAGGATTACGCTGGTATATGATCGGCCTGGTGACCATTGGTACCGTGCTGGGATACCTGACGCGTAATGCAATTTCTGTTGCCGCCCCGACGCTACAGGATCAATTGCATATCACCACACAGCAATATTCTTACATCGTTGCTGCCTACTCAGCTTGTTATACCATTATGCAACCCATCGCCGGTTATGTGCTGGACCTGCTGGGGACTAAAATCGGCTATGCCATGTTCGCCATTCTGTGGGCCATCTTCTGCATGGGAACCGCACTGGCGAACAGTTGGGGAGGGTTAGCGATCGCTCGTGGCGCGGTCGGTATGGCGGAAGCCGCGATGATCCCTGCGGGCCTGAAAGCCAGCAGCGAATGGTTCCCGGCAAAAGAGCGTTCTGTTGCGGTGGGTTATTTCAACGTGGGGTCATCCATCGGCGCGATGATTGCACCGCCGCTGGTGGTGTGGGCGATTGTGGCACACAGCTGGGAAATGGCCTTTATCATTACCGGTGCGCTGAGCCTGGTCTGGGCCATCTGCTGGCTCGTTTTTTATAAACACCCTAAAGATCAGAAAAAACTCAGCGACGAAGAGCGCGACTATATTCTTAGCGGGCAGGAAGCGCAGCACCAAACCAATAACGCGAAGAAAATGTCTGCCTGGCAGATCCTGCGTAACCGTCAATTCTGGGGTATCGCGCTGCCGCGTTTTCTGGCTGAACCGGCCTGGGGAACGTTCAACGCGTGGATCCCGCTATTCATGTTTAAAGCCTACGGTTTTAACCTGAAAGAAATCGCCATGTTCGCCTGGATGCCGATGCTGTTCGCCGATATCGGCTGTATTCTGGGCGGCTACCTGCCGATGCTGTTCCAGAAATATTTCAAAGTGAACCTGATCGTTTCCCGCAAGCTGGTCGTGACCATGGGCGCGATACTGATGATTGCACCGGGAATGATCGGGCTGTTCTCTAGCCCTTACGTCGCCATCGCGCTGCTGTGCGTCGGCGGTTTCGCGCACCAGTCGCTGTCCGGCGCGCTGATTACGCTGTCATCTGACGTATTTGGCCGTAATGAAGTGGCCACAGCAAACGGTTTAACCGGTATGGCGGCCTGGATGGCAAGCACCATGTTTGCGCTGGTTGTGGGCGCACTGGCGGATACGTTGGGCTTCAGCCCGCTGTTTGCTGCACTGGCGGTCTTCGACTTGTTAGGTGCCGTCGTCATCTGGACAGTGTTGAAAAATCAACCTGCATCAGAAGTCGCCGCTGCGGCTGAAACCTTGAAAGAAGCCAACCAGCACTGATAATCCCTGCATTATCCTGACTCATCCGGTATGATCGGATACCGGGTGAGCCACCTCCCTGCAATAACACACTGCGATAACTGTGACCGCAACATTGGTTGCTGCTATGATTAAGTGGTATAACAAATCATCCCTCAAAGATTAACGAGATAGACACTCAGGCCCTGACGTGGCACATGGACCGTCATCTATCGAGAGTAGACATCATCATGGCACTCACTGAACCCCGACGGCTATACCAGCAGTTAGCCGCAGAATTAAAACAGCGCATCGAAAGCGGTATGTACCAGGTCGGCGAAAAATTACCGGCAGAGCGCTATATTTCTGAAGAAATGAACGTCAGCCGCACCGTGGTGCGCGAAGCTATTATTATGCTGGAAGTCGAAGGGTACGTTGAAGTACGCAAGGGTTCAGGCATTCACGTTATTTCCAATCAGCAAAAGAACCCGTTCATTAATAGCGGCGATATTGAATTCGTCGCAGCCGGTCCGTTTGAGCTGCTTCAGGCACGTCAACTCATTGAAAGCAATATTGCTGAATTTGCAGCCACGCAGGTCACCCGTCAGGACATCATCCAACTGATGGAAATTCAGGAATATGCGCGTCAGGAAGATCGCTTCCGTGATTCTCAATGGGATCTCAAATTCCACGTGCAGGTCGCGTTGGCAACACAAAATTCAGCCATGGCGACCATCGTCGAAAAAATGTGGAGCCAACGGATCCACAATCCTTACTGGCGCAAACTGCATGAACACATTGACGACAAGTCGATAGAAAGCTGGTGCGAAGAGCACGATCGCATCCTTAAGGCACTGATTCGCAAAGATCCTTACGCCGCCAAACTGGCCATGTGGCAACATCTGGAAAACACCAAACAGATGCTGTTTCGCGCCACGACGGACGATTTCGAGTTTAACGTCGATCGCTATATGTTCGCCGAGAACCCGGTCGTTCACCTCGACCAAATACACGCCGGTAAGTCTTAACGCGATTTTTGCCCCTTGTTTTAAACGAGGGGTAACCTTTTGGACACGCGGGAAAAGGTCAGAAAACGTTGATTTCTGTCAGCGAGTGTAAAATATCGCAGAAACCCCCACTTTTCCTCGAAAAAATTCCCCCTAAACCGCCTCAGTTGTCGTAATATTTTTCTGTCTCAGTAACACCTATTTTGTTACAGTTAACGCGTCTTTCTTACGCTTAATCCGTCGCTTTGGATGTAAAGTCAGCCAAGACCAAACAATCCCGACCCGCCTGTTTATCGGGTTCACAGCGAAAAGCGAGCATCAAGTCAGACACCTGCGTCACTATTGGGCGGAACCAAACAGAGATCATAAAAAAAATCATAATCCTGCGCCCTGATAACACTGTATTCGCTCTTATCATGTCCAGAAGCGTGATTGTCGCCAAGGCTAAAATGCAACAGCAGTATTAGGAATACCGGATGGAATTAATCAAAGAACTGTTAAACGCACTCTGGCATCAGGATTTCGATATTTTAGCCGACCCCAAGCTGGTATGGACCATCTACATCTTGCTGTTTTTGATTATTTTTCTGGAAAATGGCCTGCTCCCCGCCGCTTTCCTGCCCGGCGATAGCCTGCTCATTTTGGTCGGTGTCCTCGTCGCCAAAGGCACAATGAATTATCCTTTTACTCTATTTCTCCTGACGACGGCCGCCAGCCTCGGCTGCTGGGCTAGCTACATCCAGGGGAGGTGGCTTGGCAATACGGGAGTGGTTCAAGGCTGGCTCTCGCACTTGCCCGCACACTATCACCAGCGCGCCCATCAGCTCTTCCACCGTCATGGTCTGTCCGCACTATTAGTTGGCCGCTTTCTGGCTTTTGTCAGAACGTTATTACCGACCATCGCAGGCTTGTCAGGCCTGAATAACGCGCGTTTTCAGTTCTTCAACTGGATGAGCGGGTTCCTGTGGGTATTTATTTTGGTTACGCTGGGCTTCGCCTTAGGGAAAACAACGATCTTCCTGAAATATGAAGACGAGCTGATGTTCTGCCTGATGATGCTGCCGCTGGCGCTGCTGTTTATCGGACTGTTTGGATCGCTCTTTGTCCTGTGGCGTAAAAAGCGTGAAGCGAAAGCAGATAACACAGAAAAAGGAAGCTAACCGTGTCAATCCGCTGGCTATTGCCTAAACTTACGCCCAGAAAAATAGGCCGCATACTGATATTGCTTGCCCTGCCCATTATCGCCTTGACGCAATCCCAGTCGCTGCGTCATTCTCAGGACGATGCGATGCTACACATCAAGCCTGACGATGGCGCCGCGCTGCCAGATGGCTTTTACGTGTATCAGCGTCTTAATGAAAAAGGCATTGCGATCAAAAGCATTACACCAGAGCAAGATAGCCTGATCGTCCGTCTTGCCTCGCCAGAACAGAGTATCGCTGCCAGAGATGTCCTGCGATTGTCTCTGCCTAAAGTCACTATTACCGCGCAGCAGGCGACAACCCCGACACCGTTCTGGCAGCAAAAACTGACACAGAAACAATCCAAACTGGGGTGACGTAGATGAAACTATTTCCATCCATCATTGCATTATCTGTCCTGCTTTCCGGCCACGCGCTCGCGAATACCGCCAGTCAAGTGGAAACCTGTCAGCAGAAAGCGCAGGATATTCAGCGCCAAATCGATGAAGCACGTAAGCACGGCAATCAAAACCGCATCAGCGGGTTAGAAAAGGCACTGGACGGCGTGAAAACCCACTGTACGGATGCCGGGTTGGCTGAGAAGCGTCAGGAAGCGATTGAGGAAAAACGTAAAGACGTCGCTGAACGCCAGCAGGAACTACACGAAAGCCGGCAGAAAGGGGATAACGCTGAGAAGATCCTCAAACGCGAAAGAAAGCTGGCTGAAGCCGAGCAGGAATTACGTGCTGCGGAACGCGCCGCATCACAATAACCCCTCAATATCGTGTCCCTATAAAACACCCAGCAATTGTTCATTTTATATTCAAAAACCAAATCACTAAAATTTACAGCGAGTTATCAGAATTGTCCGTACCCGTTTGGGGCGGCATAAATTTCAGCTTCAGCTATAGTTAACGTTCAGGTTTATAACACGAAGGGTTATTAATATGGCTAAAGATCAAAATTCTGAATACCTACGCGCCGAATTGAAATCACTGGCGGATACGCTGGAAGAAGTATTAAGCACCTCCAGCGATAAATCTAAAGCGGAACTCGACAAACTGCGTAATAAAGCAGAAAGCGCGCTGAAAGAAACCCGTAATCGCCTGAGCGATACCGGTGAGCGAATCGCTTCCCACACCAAAGAAGCGGTTGAATCTGCAGACGACTATGTACGTCAGAACCCGTGGACCGGTGTCGGTATTGGTGCTGCTGTCGGCGTCGTGCTTGGCGTCCTGCTGTCTCGTCGCTAATTAGCGGCTTGTTATGACTTAGCGGATCGTTATGACGGATAAATCACAACAAGGCCCCGCAAGCGGGGTCATCGCTTCTGCTCAGCGCATCATCTCCATTATTGTCAGCATGGTGGAAAGCCGTGTTCGACTCGCCGTAATTGAATTAGAGGAAGAAAAAGCCAATCTGATTCAGTTGCTGATTATGGTCGGCCTGACGCTGCTTTTTGCCGCTTTTGGCATTATGAGCCTGATTGCGCTGATCATCTGGGGCATCGACCCGCAATATCGTCTCTTTGCACTGGGGTGTATCACCGCCACCTTGCTTGGGCTGGCGCTGATAGGCGGCATCTGGACACTCCTGAAGGTACGTCGTTCCACCTTGCTCAAAGCCACACGTAAGGAGCTGGCGACGGACAGGTCACTGCTGGAGGACGATCCCAAATGAGCCAGCGTCAGCAGCGAGACAGAGAAAAAGCCCAGCTACTGCGCCAGATACAGCAGCAGCGGCTGGATTTATCGGCAGGTAAGAAACACTGGCTGGATACCACCGCCCGTTACGATCGCGGCTGGCAAAGCCTGATGCAGTGGCGTAAATACTGGATCGTTGGCTCCAGCCTCGTGGCGCTCTATGGCGTGCGGCACCCCAGCCGTATGATTCGCTGGGGACGCCGTCTTGCCGGGCTGTGGGGAACATTCAGGCTCGTCCGCAAAACGTTTGATGCTCGTCCGTAATCCTTCCTATCGCATCGGCGATCTGCCTGTGCTATACGCCATTATTCACTTCACTTTTGCCTGACGCGCTCACGTCATTGCAGCGCGTTCTTGCATCATTCACTGAACATCAATTTTTCTGAAATACTGCAACAATTATACTCGCTGGTAGCCCAAATCATCTCTCTATACTATCTGCCCATAACCTGATGGCGGGCCAAGTTTTCAGACAACACCTGCTATAACAAACACAACAGGGCGATATAGCCCACAACAAAATCAATTGGAGAGATGATGAAAAATTTAGAAAGCACTGCACTGCTGGTTGCACGTATCTTAATGCCGATTCTGTTTATCGTTGCAGGTTACGGTAAGCTGGGTGATGCCTATGCGGGCACACAACAATACATGCAGGCGATGGGTGTACCGACCTTCCTGCTGCCACTGACCATTCTGCTGGAACTGGGTGGTGGTCTGGCGGTGCTGTTCGGCCTGCTGACGCGTACCGTTGCACTGTTTACTGCGGGCTTTACGCTGCTGACTGCACTGATTTTCCACTCTAACTTTGCGGAAGGCATGAACCAATTGATGTTCATGAAAAACCTGACCATTGCTGGCGGCTACCTCCTGCTGGCAGTAACCGGCCCAGGCGCATTCAGCATCGACCGCCTGCTGGGCAAAAAGTGGTAAGAGGGGTCTTTTCAAGCCTGTACTACACTTAATAGCCAAATCGCAAAGTAGACGGCAAGCATAAAAGGCTTGCCGTCGTTTTATCATCACACACAAACGGGAGGATTGATGGGACAACTGGTTGACGGCGTATGGCACGATACCTGGTATGAAACCAAATCTACCGGCGGCCACTTTAAGCGTTCAGAATCCACATTCCGCAACTGGGTCACGCCTGATGGTGCACCCGGCCTCACCGGCAACGGTGGCTTTCCTGCCCAATCCGGTCGTTATCATCTCTATGTTTCGCTCGCCTGCCCGTGGGCGCACCGCACGCTGCTCATGCGACAGCTGAAAGGGTTAGAAGACCATATCGCGGTGTCGGTGGTTCATCCGCTCATGCTCGATCACGGCTGGACGTTCGGGACTGATTTTGAGGGGGCAACGGGGGACTCACTTTATCAACACGAATTCCTCTACCAACTCTACCTGCACGCCAAACCGGACTACAGCGGTCGGGTGACCGTGCCCGTCCTGTGGGACACCGAGCAACACACCATCGTCAGTAATGAATCCGCCGATATCATCCGTATGCTGAACAGCGCGTTTGACGGCGTGGGCGCAGCGGCAGGAGATTACTACCCAGAAGCGCTACGCGCTCAGATTGATGAATTGAACGGCTGGATTTACGACAAGGTCAACAACGGCGTTTACAAAGCCGGTTTTGCGACGAGTCAGTCGGCCTATGATGAAGCAGCAACGACCGTTTTTGCCGCATTATCCGATCTGGAAGCCATACTGGCAAAACAGCGCTACCTGACCGGTGAGCAATTAACCGAAGCCGATCTGCGCCTGTGGACGACACTGATCCGTTTCGACCCGGTCTATCACACGCATTTTAAATGCGATAAATATCGCCTGAGCGATTATCCCAATCTGTTCGGCTTTCTGCGTGATATTTATCAAATGCCTGGCATCGCCGATACCGTCGATATGGCGCATATTCGTCACCACTACTATCGTAGCCACGGCACGATTAATCCGCATGGCGTGATTTCGCTGGGTCCAGAGCAAGATCTGAACCAGCCTCACCACCGTGATAAGACGTTTGTCGATTTATACTGACATAATGAAGTGCAGAGGCAAGGTGTGAAACCACACCTTGCCGCAAAAAATGCAGGGTTTAGGGCTGGTTCAGCAGTTTTGGAATTTCACGCAGGAACCAGGATTTCGCCTCGCCCATGCTGTCTCGCCGCCACGCCATAATAATCTGGCTTTCCATCTGATGCTCCGGCCCAATCACCAGCAAACGCCCTTCGGCAATATCTTGCGCGACCATCGGATAAGGCATGGTCGCGACACCTAACCCAGCCAGCAGCGCACGCCGCTTATCATCCAGCGAGCTCACCGTCAGACGCTGCTGTTTGTCGAGCAATTGTACGGTCAGCACCGGGCGTTCGCGTGCGGTATCCGCCACCGCAATCCCGCGATATTTCACCCGAGTGGCATCCGACAGTGGTTCAGGCTCCTGATGAATCGGGTGCTCTGGGCTGGCAACATACACATTATTCATCGTGTACAGCTTGCGGGTATTCATTTCTGAAGAGGAGCGAAAATGCATATCCGGTGCAATCACGATATCGGCACGCCCTTGCTCAAGACGTTCCCACGCGCCCGCCAGCACTTCCGTCAGAATCGACACCTGTGTATTCGCTTTGAGCGCCAGCTTATCGATTAACGGAAAAAGCCGCTGAGTCGGAATAAGCGCTTCCGTCACAATCGTCAGATGCGTTTCCCAGCCGCGCGCCAGTGCTTCCGCATCCGTCGTGAGCTTATCCGCGGCCTCCAGCAGGATACGTCCACGTTCCAGCAGCATACGCCCGACATTCGTGAATTTAGTACGGTGCCCGGAACGATCGAACAACACCACATCTAACTCTTCTTCCAATTTCTGCATGGTATAGCTCAGTGCCGAAGGCACCCTACCCAGCTCGTCTGCCGCAGCGGCAAAGCTGCCACGACGATCGATCGCATCCATAACCCTCAAGGCTTCCAGCGTCAATGCTCGTTCTTTCGCCATCTTGGTACTCATTCAGGAATTTTGAATATACCCACCAGATTAACTAGCTAACAATCCAACGTCCACACAATTACTATCGGTTTAATAAATAATTATCTGGGGGATAAAAATTATGATCGCACGAAGAGCAGCGGGGCAATGCGGCCAGGCCGACTATGGCTGGCTGCAAGCACGCTACACCTTTTCTTTTGGTCACTATTTTGACCCACAGTTGCTGGGCTACGCTTCTCTACGCGTGCTCAATCAGGAAGTATTAGCGCCGGGGGCATCATTTCAGCCGCGAACCTACCCACGGGTTGATATTCTGAACATCATTCTGCAGGGTGAAGCTGAATACCGCGACAGCAATGGTCGCCACATTCAGGCCAAAGCTGGCGATGTTTTGCTACTCGCGACTCAGCCAAACGTCAGCTATAGCGAACATAATACCAACCCCAGTAAACCACTGACACGGCTGCAGTTATGGCTGAATGCCTGCCAGACTCGAGAGAACAGCCCGTTACAGCGCATGGAATTGGATTCATCAAGTCACACTCTGCTTGCCTCACCGGAAGGCGAACAGACGAGTCTGCAACTGCGCCAGCAGGTTTGGATCCATCATGTCGATCTCCAGCAGAATGAGCAAAGCACGATCGCACTACAGGGCAATCAGGCATACCTCCAGTTGATCCACGGTTCAATGGTGGTAAAAGGCAATCAGCACAGTGAAGCCCTACATTGCGGCGACGGCGCCTTTGTCAAAGAAGAAACGGCGTTGACGCTACAGGCAGAAACACCTTTACGGGCGCTGCTCATCGACCTGGTCGTGTAGCGCTTCTGTCCGCTGTTTTTACAGGGACTTCTGTTCGTTGTTTTTACAGGAAGTTGTTTTCGCAGGAAAACGCCGCCAGTTCGGCGTTTTTCTTCAGCCGTGGTAAGATATCCGTCTTGTTCCTCAATGCGTCAGGGTGATATGACAATGGATTCAACCAAACAGGACAAACTTCTTGCCCAGGCTGAACAGATTTGTCAGCAGCGCGCTGTGCGTCTCACGCCGCAGCGGTTAGAGGTTTTACGTCTAATGGCGCAGCAGTCCGGCGCTATCAGCGCTTATGACCTGCTGGATCTGCTGCGAGTGTCCGAACCTCAGGCCAAACCGCCGACCGTCTATCGCGCACTGGATTTTCTGCTGGAACAAGGCTTCATTCATCGAGTTGAGTCAAACAACAGCTACGTGCTGTGCCACCATATTGAAGACCACAGCCATACATCAGCCCTGTTCATCTGCGATCGCTGCGGGCAGGTCACGGAACGTCAAACCGAAGGTGTGGAAGAAACACTACGTAGCCTGGCACAGCAGTCAGGATTTACGCTACGTCACAGCGTTGTGGAAGCTCACGGGCTATGTGGCGGCTGTCAGGAAGTGGCATCGTGCAAACAGCCGGATCATTGCGACCACGACCACACGGTTCCAATTAAAAAGCGGTAACCTCGATTAAAAAACGATAGCCCCAAGGGCTATCGTCTCTTTCTGCGCAGAAGCATCACGTTCACTACCAGTGATATTTGTGGTGTTCTTCCCAGTGCTTCACTTCTTTCTCTGCCGCTTCTTTTGCGTACCCGTAACGCTCCTGGATTCTCCCTACCAGTTGGTCACGTTTACCTTCGATGACCGTCAGATCGTCATCCGTTAATTTGCCCCATTGCTCTTTCGCTTTACCTTTAAACTGTTTCCAGTTACCGCTGGCTTGGTCTTTATTCATAAGAATCTCCGTACCTTAGGTGAATTGCGCATAAAAATCGTGACTACCGACTTATGCGTCAGTTTCAGATAATCAGATAAATCGGTCTATTCAGTAAGCAGCGTCATCATGGTGTGAACCATCACGGTGTGCTTCGCCACTGTCTCCCTTGATTGCCGGGCCAACCTAAATGTGATCGCTGATGATCAATCACCAAACAACCAATCAAGATAAAAATGCTTATCTTGATAAAAATCATAGTCGAATATTTCGATTAAAATTGAAAAATAGGAATCTGTAGCTAAAAAAGACGTTAGGAAAGAGAACATCACCGCAAAAGCAGTGGGAAAACAGGTGGTAAGAGGAATCGTAGAGAACACACGATAAATGTAACGAAATATATACAGCTAGCAGCTTAACACGCGGGACACCCACACATAAAGTGACTAGCACATGACGCGATTAACACAAAGAGAAAGAGAGAGGATGATGCACTGATTCAGACAGGTGAACAGTGCATCTCTATGAACCGTTAGCTCCAGTCGCTGTTACGGATGACGCCAACCGCTAAGCCTTCTATCGAAAAACTTTGCTGACGTAGGTCGACAACAATCGGGGCAAACTCTTCGTTCTCCGCGAGAAGATGCACCATATTGCCCTGCTTTTTCAGGCGCTTCACCGTCACTTCATCGTCAATACGCGCGACAACGATCTGACCGTTACGTACATCTTCTGTTTTATGCACGGCCAATAAATCGCCATCCATAATACCAATATCTTTCATTGACATACCGCTCACCCGCAGCAAAAAATCAGCGCTGGGTTTGAACATGGCAGGATCAACCTGATAGTGACATTCGATATGTTCCTGTGCCAGCAGAGGCTCACCGGCAGCCACGCGACCAACCAGAGGAATGCCCGCTTCTTCTTCCATCAGCAGACGAATACCGCGAGAAGCGCCGGATACAATCTCAATAACGCCTTTACGCGCCAGCGCTTTCAGATGTTCTTCAGCCGCATTGGGAGAGCGAAACCCCAGCTGTTGAGCAATCTCCGCGCGCGTTGGTGGCATTCCGGTCTGCGCAATATGATCGCGGATCAGGTCATAAACCTGCTGCTGCCTTGCTGTTAATACTTTCATTCCGCCCCCTTGGTTGTTTATACAGTCTTGCTGTGAGTATATACAGGTAAGCCACAATTGGGAATGGAGATATCGGCAAAGCCTCTGACTTTTATTCATTTATGCGTACCGTCAGGCAAAATGTTGCCAGAGGATGCTGCCCCACACGACAGCGGCTAACACGATGGCAACAAAAACAGCCGCCGAGCCGATATCTTTCGCCCTTCCGGATAATTCGTGATGCTCAGGGCCAATACGATCGACAACCGCTTCAATGGCGCTATTAGCCAACTCAAAGAGCATAATCAATACGACAGACCCGATCAGCAGCAGTTTTTCAACCAGCGTAACTGGCAGCAAACACGCGATAATCACGCCGACAATCGTCAGTACGGTTTCCTGACGAAACGCCGCCTCATGCTGCCATGCCTGCTTTAGCCCCTTAAGGGAATAACCGGTCGCCTTAATAATCCGGATCATCCCCGTTGCTTTATTCATTTATCCTCCGCTATTTATGCAAAATAGTTCGCATTTTAACGCGCTCATGTTGTCTCATCACCACAGATCTCCGGCGCAGTTTCTGGTATCCTTGCGGCGCATTGCTAACAAGAGGCTCCAAGTTGTTATGTCAGGTTGGCGTAAAATTTACTATAAACTATTGAATCTCCCACTGAAACTGCTGGTTAAAAGCAAAGTTATTCCCGCAGATCCTGTGGTCGAGCTGGGGTTAGATCCCTCACGTCCTATACTCTATGTTCTGCCTTATAACTCTCAGGCAGATCTCTTGACGCTACGTGCGAAGTGCCTGGCATTGGGGTTACCCGATCCCTCGCAGTCGTTCGAATTCAACGGCGTCGAACTCCCAAGCCACGTCTTTATTAATGACGGGCCGCGTGTCTTCCGCTATTACGTACCCAAGCAGAAATCCGTCAAACTGTTCCACGACTATCTGGACCTGCATCGCGCCAATCCAGATTTAGACGTTCAGATGGTGCCGGTTTCCGTGATGTTTGGGCGTTCTCCGGGTCGGGAAGGCCATTCTCAGGCCACACCGCACCTGCGATTGCTCAACGGTATTGAGAAATTCTTCGCCGTTCTGTGGCTAGGCCGTGACAGTTTTGTCCGCTTCTCCAGCCCAGTGTCACTGCGCTATATGGCGACCGAGCATGGCACAGACAAAACCATAGCCCACAAACTGGCGCGTGTCGCGCGTATGCACTTCTCTCGCCAACGTTTGGCGGCAGTTGGCCCACGCTTGCCGGTACGTCAGGAGCTGTTTAATAAGCTGCTGGATTCCAAAGCGATCAAGAAAGCCGTGGACGATGAGGCGCGCAGTAAGAAGATTTCTACTGAGAAAGCGCAGCAGAACGCGATTGCGCTAATGGAAGAAATTGCCGCCGACTTCTCCTACGAGGCCGTACGTCTGTCGGATCGCGTTTTAAGCTGGACGTGGAACCGCCTTTATCAGGGGATAAACGTCCATAACGCCGAACGCGTTCGTCAGCTGGCGCAGGATGGTCACGGTATTGTCTATGTGCCTTGCCACCGCAGCCACATGGACTATCTGCTGTTGTCCTACGTCCTGTACCATCAGGGCTTAGTGCCGCCACACATCGCCGCGGGCATCAATCTTAATTTCTGGCCAGCAGGCCCAATCTTCCGCCGTCTTGGCGCTTTCTTCATTCGCCGTACCTTCAAAGGCAACAAGCTGTATTCCACGATTTTCCGTGAGTATCTGGGTGAACTGTTTGCCCGTGGCTATTCGGTGGAATACTTCATGGAAGGTGGACGTTCGCGCACAGGTCGTCTGTTAGAGCCTAAAACCGGTACGCTGGCCATGACCATTCAGGCCATGCTCAGAGGCGGTACGCGCCCTATCACGCTGGTGCCGATTTATGTCGGTTACGAGCATGTGATGGAAGTCGGCACCTATGCGAAAGAACTGCGCGGCGCGGTGAAGGAAAAAGAAGGCTTTATGCAGATGGTGCGCGGTTTGCGCAAACTGCGTAATCTCGGCCAAGGGTATGTGAACTTCGGCGAACCGCTCCCATTGACCACCTATCTGAATCAGCATGTTCCGCAATGGCGTGATGCGATTGACCCTATCGAAGCACAGCGCCCAAGCTGGCTAACGCCGACAGTGCAGGATATCTCTATGGATATCATGGTGCGCATCAATAATTCTGCGGCGGCAAACGCGATGAACCTGTGTTCGACGGCCTTGCTAGCATCGCGCCAGCGCTCGCTGACGCGCGAACAAATGCAAGAACAGTTGGATTGCTATCTGCAACTGCTGCGCCAGGTTCCTTACCACAAAGATATTACGGTTCCGAAAAAGACAGCAGATGAACTGTTGGAACATGCGTTGAGCATGAACAAGTTCGAAGTCGAGAAGGATAGTATTGGCGATATCATCATTCTGCCGCGCGAGCAGGCCGTTCTGATGACGTACTATCGCAATAACATCCAGCATCTGTTGGTCTTACCGTCGCTGATCGCCAGCATCGTCATCCATCATCGCCGGATTACGCTTGCCGAAGTCGTACGACAGATCGCGCTGATTTATCCGCTGCTGCAATCTGAACTGTTCCTACACTATTCCAAAGAACAGTTACCGGGCGTGCTGGAAACGTTGGCTAACGAGCTGATTCAACAGCAATTGCTATGCAGCCGTGACGGTGAACTGGCTATCAATCCGCCGCGTATCCGTACGCTGCAATTGCTGTCAGCAGGCGTACGTGAAACGCTGCAACGCTATGCGATTACGCTGTCGTTGCTGTGTGCGAACCCAGAAATCAACCGCGGCACGCTGGAGAAAGAAAGCCGGAATATGGCGCAACGCCTGTCCGTTCTGCACGGTATCAACGCGCCGGAATTCTTTGATAAAGCGGTGTTCTCAACGCTGGTCGCGACCTTACGGACAGAAGGGTATATCACCGACAGCGCGGAAGCGGCACAAGGCGATATCGTCGCGATCTACAACATTCTCGGCGATCTGATCACCCCGGAAGTGCGTTTGACCATTGAAAGCGCCAGCTCATCTACTGAAATGGAAGCCGATAGTCAGGAAGTAGAAAAGACAACGCAGGCGTAGTCAGGCTGGAAAATGGCGGACGGTCTGCCGCCATCAAGCCGCAGATGTGTTTAGCGTTACCAACACAGTAGATGTTGTGCCATAAAAAAAGCAGCGAGAAATCGCTGCTTTTTTGTCTCTGATGTTCAGCTTACAGGCCAAACAGCACACCAATAAATATCGCCATTCCCACGTATTTATTATTGTGGAACGCCTTAAAACAAGCATCGCGCTCACGACCGGCTGTGAGTATTTGCTGATAGACAAACATCCCACCCGCCGCCAGCAGCGAAATATAGTAAGGGGTTCCCAATCCGCTGATCTTTCCTAAAATCAGCAGCAGCGCCAGCATGCTAAACTGCAATAACCCGATGATGAGATTGTCAAAACGGCCAAACAAGATCGCAGTGGATTTCACCCCGATCTTCAGATCGTCGTCGCGATCCACCATCGCATATTGGGTATCGTAGGCGACCGTCCAGCAAATATACGCCAGAAACATCATCCAGCAGGTTGCAGGCAGGCTTTCACTCACCGCGGCATACGCCATCGGGATCGACCAGCCAAACGCGGCACCCAGCACAAACTGAGGAAGATGGCTGACCCGTTTCATAAACGGATAGACCCATGCCAGCCCCAGCCCTGCAACGGACAGCCAGATCGTCATCTTATTCAGCGTCAACACCAGACCAAACGCCAGTAAGACCAGCACGACAAACAACACTTTAGCAGACTGCTCGCTCACTTCACCGCTAGGCAATGGGCGAGAAGCCGTGCGTTTTACATGACCGTCAAAATGACGATCGGCATAATCATTGATGACGCAGCCCGCCGCACGCATTAAGAAAACGCCAGCGACAAACACAAAGAGCGTCCACGGTGCGGGTACTCCTCCTCCCGCCAGCCACAGCGCCCATAGCGTTGGCCACAGCAATAACAGAGAACCTACTGGTTTATCAATCCGCATCAAGCGGCAATAAGCCAGCCATTTCCCTGCTGTAACACTTCTTTCCAAGGATTTATCTCCTCAAATTACCTGCCAACCTTCATCACCCGGTACGTAATAAACCGGTGATTCCGGTAAGAAAAGCTCAGTCAACAGTAACGGATGATCCGAAAGGCACAAGCGGGAACGCCGCGCCCATAAGCCTTCGCAGCATCCGGTATGAATGTAGTCACGCGTCAGCGATTTTTGTTCAAACAGATAACGGCCTAACGGCTGGTTGCCTATCTTCGTCAGGGCTGAATCCGTTCCGTCAAGCGTCTGTTGCGGAACGACGGTACGGCCAAAAAGCCAGGGGCGATCGTCACCGTACAACACCACTTCACGCAGCCAGTAGCGCTCACTATATGGTAGCTGTTCGCGCTCTTCGCCCAGCTCTTGTGGCGTAATAAATCCCTCACGACAAAGGGTAACCCGCAGTTGGGCACAATATTTTTCCAGCCGCTGCGTCATGGAACGGGCTTCCATCAGCCAGTCACCAATATGCTCAGGTAATACCGAAGGAGGTTCAGCAAACCAGGAAATGGTGCGCAAAAGCGTAGACGCATCGTCAGACATTGTCCCTACTCCAAACAGGGTTACTTTGCCAAATAACAGCATTCGTAAATAAAGTAAGCGCTCCTATTGTAGCGCAGAATGCTTCCCCCGATAACACGCGATAAACCAATTCATCCCCGATGTGGCAACATTTCGGCAATGTCGCAGGATATGCGGCAACCAGCGTGATGCACCTTTACTCATTTATCAGGTAATCCGGCAGGAAATCGGCAAACGCAAAAGCGCTCACCTCAGTAATTCATTGAATTGATTAAACAGAAATGAGGCCCATAAAAAAAGCACCACCCAGTATCGCGACCGGATAGTGCTCTTTAAAGGACAGAAAGACGTGTTTCTGTAACCTGACTCCCTGTCACCGGAAAATCACGTCCGGTGACAATGGCGTCACATTACATCATGCCGCCCATACCACCCATGCCGCCCATACCGCCAGCAGCACCTAAGTCAGGCGCATCGCTTTTCGGCAGGTCGGTTACCATACATTCAGTGGTGATCATCAGACCCGCAACAGAAGCTGCGTATTGCAGCGCAGAACGAGTGACTTTGGTCGGATCCAGGATACCGAAGTCGATCATGTTGCCGTATTCTTCCGTTGCCGCGTTGTAACCGTAGTTACCTTCGCCCGCTTTAACGGTGTTAGCAACCACAGATGGCTCTTCACCAGCGTTGGAAACGATCTGACGCAGTGGTGCTTCCATCGCGCGCAGCGCAACTTTGATACCCACGTTCTGGTCTTCGTTCTGAGCAGACAGAGAAGCCAGTTTCGCTGCAACGCGAACCAGCGCCACGCCACCACCAGCAACCACGCCTTCTTCTACCGCAGCGCGAGTCGCAGCCAGCGCATCTTCAACGCGAGCTTTCTTCTCTTTCATTTCAACTTCAGTTGCTGCGCCAACTTTGATCACGGCTACGCCGCCAGCCAGTTTAGCCACACGCTCTTGCAGTTTTTCGCGGTCGTAATCAGACGTTGCTTCTTCAACCTGCTGACGGATCTGAGCAACACGGCCCTGGATCGCAGCTTCTTCACCCGTACCATCGATGATGGTGGTGGTGTCTTTGTTGATCACAACGCGTTTTGCCTGACCCAGATCTTCCAGCGTCGCTTTTTCCAGCTCCAGACCGATCTCTTCAGAGATAACGGTACCGCCAGTCAGCGTCGCGATATCTTGCAGCATCGCTTTACGACGGTCGCCGAAGCCCGGTGCTTTCACCGCAGCCACTTTCACGATGCCGCGCATGGTGTTAACCACCAGCGTTGCCAGTGCTTCGCCTTCAACATCTTCAGCAACGATAACCAGCGGTTTACCGGCTTTCGCTACCGCTTCCAGAACTGGCAGCATTTCGCGGATGTTGGAGATTTTTTTGTCAGCCAGCAGGATGAACGGGCTTTCCAGCTCTACCGCACCTGTTTCTGGTTTGTTGATGAAGTACGGGGACAGGTAGCCACGGTCGAACTGCATACCTTCAACCACGTCCAGCTCATCTTGCAGACCGGTACCTTCTTCAACGGTGATAACACCTTCTTTACCGACTTTGTCCATCGCTTCGGCAATCATTTTGCCTACGGTTTCGTCGGAGTTAGCAGAGATGGTACCAACCTGAGCAATCGCTTTAGAGTCAGAGCACGGTACAGACAGTGCTTTCAGCTCTTCAACAGCGGCGATAACGGCTTTATCGATACCGCGCTTCAGATCCATCGGGTTCATGCCCGCTGCAACAGCTTTCAGGCCTTCAGTGATGATAGCCTGCGCCAATACGGTTGCGGTCGTGGTGCCGTCGCCTGCTGCGTCATTCGCTTTAGAGGCCACTTCTTTCACCATCTGCGCGCCCATGTTCTCGAACTTGTCTTCCAGCTCGATTTCACGCGCAACAGATACGCCGTCTTTAGTAATGGTCGGTGCACCGAAGGATTTATCCAAAACTACGTTACGGCCTTTCGGGCCCAGGGTAACCTTCACTGCATCAGCCAGTACATTTACGCCGCGCAGCATTTTTACGCGAGCGTCATTACCGAATTTTACGTCTTTAGCTGCCATGGTGTATTTCCCTTAAATTCTTTCAGTTCAGATGATTACGCGCAATTACGCTTCAACAATTGCCAGAATGTCGCTTTCAGACATGATCAACACTTCTTCGTTATCGATCTTCTCTGCCTTCACGCCATAGCCATCATTGAAAATAACGATGTCGCCAACTTTCACATCCAGCGGCTTCACTTCGCCATTTTCCAGGATACGTCCGTGACCTACGGCCAGAACTTCACCACGGGTAGATTTACCAGCAGCGGAACCAGTCAGTACGATACCGCCAGCAGATTTTGACTCGACTTCTTTGCGCTTGACGATCACGCGGTCATGCAATGGACGAATATTCATTGATAGCTCTCCTTTGAGAAAGTCCATATCGGTTTAGGATAAACGCCGACGATGTTTTGCTTATGCTTTTCATCATTGGCCTTGTGGTGTTCTAAGTGGGGACGTTTCACCGCCCTTCAAGGGAGAAAATTCATTTTTTTTGCGTTAGGCGGCCACTTGTCGCAGACAGCAGATAAAAAATAAGGATTATCAATATGATAATCCTTATCTGTTTTTCAGTTCATCGTGACATTAACGGTCGTCACGATGTTCAATATTTGCGCTCCCGCCATCCTTGCGCTGGTATTCACCCTCAAAGGTGTTACCACCAGAAGACGACGACGCGTCGGAGCCAGAACGCCAGATATGTAGGTGAGGCATCAGTTTGAGCGTCAGGCTTTTTTGCACGGGTGGCAGTAGAAGCAACAGCCCCAGAAAGTCAGTCAGAAAACCCGGAATCAGGAGCAAGAAGCCTGCCAGAACCAGTGACACGCTTTTTACCATTTCAGCCGCCGGGCTTTCACCGGCTGCCATTTTCTGCTGCATCTGCACCAGTGTTTTCATCCCCTGATTGCGCACCAGCGAGACGCCCACACAAGACGTGAAGACCACCAGCAGCAGAGTCATGGCAACGCCCAGCACTTCCGCCACCTGAATAAACAGCGATATCTCGATGTAAGCCAAAAGAAAAATAAGTAATAACGGTAACCAGCGCACCCGGTTCTCCTGTGTGTTTTTACGCGTACTGTGTTAATCAGAACGAGTGTGAATAAGAACGTGTTAAGCCGTCGCGATTGAAAAGTCAGTACGCTCTCCCCCATGAATCTTACTACTCATGGATAAGTAAAGGCGCACACCTACTCTGCGATCCGGCACATCGTGATGATGTAAATGGGGGCGACCTTGCGCATCTTCAAGCCGCCGCCACACGATTATTGTTCTAAAATAGTGACACGTGACTACAGTCACAGTTCATTTACCGTAACGGTAGAGAACGCCAGTATAGTGATCTAAACACCTATTTTTCACTACCATAACGACATATCCTAGCGGCAATGAATTATTGGTTGGTCAGACATCCCGACAAGACTGCCTAGATAAGACAATTTGTCTAAAATTTAATTATTTTTCGAGATAATTGATTGCCGAGATAATGGTTTTACGAGATAACACCAGCCCACAACGTCTAGTTGCACCACTAGTCGCACAACAGGATAGGCACTCTCATGTCAGAAAACATCCGTATTGAAGAAGACCTGTTAGGCACCCGAGAAGTTCCCGCAGACGCGTATTATGGCGTGCATACGCTGCGCGCTGTCGAAAATTTCTATATCAGCAACAATAAAATCAGCGACATTCCCGAGTTCGTACGCGGCATGGTCATGGTGAAGAAAGCCGCGGCGTTGGCGAACAGAGAGCTGCAAACCATCCCGAAAAAAATTGCCGACATCATCATCCGTGCCTGTGATGAAGTGCTGAATAACGGCAAATGCATGGATCAATTTCCGGTGGATGTCTATCAGGGTGGCGCTGGCACGTCGGTCAATATGAATACCAACGAAGTATTAGCCAATATTGGTCTGGAGCTGATGGGCCACCAGAAAGGCGAATACCAGTACCTGAACCCCAACGATCATCTGAATAAATGCCAGTCCACGAATGATGCCTACCCCACCGGATTTCGTATCGCGGTCTACGCTTCCGTCCTGAAGCTGACCGAGGCGATAGCGAAGTTGAGTGAGGGCTTCGAACGCAAAGCCAAAGAATTTGAAGACGTGCTAAAGATGGGGCGTACTCAGTTGCAGGACGCAGTACCGATGACGCTCGGCCAGGAATTTCATGCATTTAACGTGCTGTTGCAGGAAGAAATCAAAAACCTGCTGCGCACGGCGGAACTGCTGCTTGAAGTCAATCTGGGCGCGACCGCCATTGGTACACGTCTGAATACGCCAGATGGCTACCAGCAACTGGCGGTACAGCGTCTGGCAGAAGTCAGCGGCTTGCCCTGTGTGCCAGCAGAAGATTTGATCGAAGCGACGTCAGACTGCGGTGCCTATGTCATGGTGCACAGTTCGCTGAAGCGTCTGGCCGTGAAGCTGTCGAAGATCTGTAATGACCTGCGTTTGCTCTCCTCCGGCCCGCGCGCGGGCCTGAATGAAATCAACCTGCCAGAGCTACAGGCGGGTTCCTCAATTATGCCCGCCAAGGTTAACCCAGTCGTGCCGGAAGTCGTCAATCAGGTGTGCTTCAAGGTCATCGGTAACGATACCTGCGTCACCATGGCCTCGGAAGCGGGACAATTACAGTTAAACGTGATGGAGCCGGTCATCGGTCAGGCGATGTTTGAATCGACCCACATTCTGACCAACGCCTGCTACAACCTGCTGGAGAAATGCGTCAACGGCATCACCGCCAATAAGAGCGTGTGCGAAGCCTATGTCTTCAATTCTATTGGGATTGTGACGTACCTAAATCCGTTCATCGGCCACCACAACGGCGATATCGTCGGCAGGATCTGTGCAGAAACGGGAAAAAGCGTGCGTGAAGTTGTACTGGAGCGCGGCCTGCTGACCGAAGCCGAGCTGGATGACATTTTCTCCATCCAGAACCTGATGCATCCGGCGTACAAAGCCAAACGCTATACCGATGAAAACGAGCTTCCCTAACACCAACATCTAATTCCAACAGGCACGTCCGTTCACGAAGAACCGCGTGCCTTTATTTTTTGCCGTCTACGGCCATAAGAATAAGTTATGAAATTTTTATTATTAATTAAGGAGCATAGTCATGCTTGGTCTTGAGTTGTTTATCGTTCTGCTCGCCATCTATTTGGGGGCACGACTGGGAGGCATCGGCATTGGTTTCGCCGGTGGCCTGGGAGTGCTTGTTCTTACGCTGGGGTTTCAGATAAAGCCCGGCGTCATCCCTTTTGATGTCATTGAAATTATCATGGCCGTTATCGCCGCCATCGCTGCGATGCAGGTGGCGGGCGGAATGGATTATCTGGTCAGTCTGGCGGAGAAATTGCTGCGTAAGCACCCGAAATACGTCACCTTTCTCGCGCCGCTGGTCACCTACTTCATGACGATTCTGGCTGGAACCGGGCACACCGCGTTTTCCACCCTGCCCGTTATCGCCGAAGTCGCCAAAGAGCAGGGGATTCGTCCTTCTCGCCCGCTCTCCATCGCCGTTGTCGCCTCACAAATCGCCATTACCGCGTCGCCGATCTCTGCGGCAGTGGTGTTTGTCGCCGGTATTCTTGAGCCACACGGGGTTAGCTATCTGCTGCTGTTAGGTATCTGCATCCCTACCACGCTGGCAGCAATCCTGTTGACGGCAATTGTGACCAATTTCCTGGGTAAAGAACTGAAAGACGATCCGATTTATCAGGAACGTCTGAAAAAAGGCGAAACCACGCTGCGCGGTAATAGCCAGCATGAGATCAAACCGGGCGCCAAACTTTCCGTGACGCTGTTTCTGATCGGCATCATCGCTGTCGTGCTGTATGCCACGGCGATTAGCGGCACGGCTGGGCTGATTCAGAATCCGGTTCTGCCGCGTAACGAAGCGATTGTGGTCTTTATGCTGACGATCGCCACGCTGATTTGCATCACCTGTAAAATCGACACCGCGCGCATCCTCTCAGCCAGCACGTTCAAGTCTGGCATGAGTGCCTGTATCTGCGTAATGGGCGTGGCCTGGCTGGGCGATACCTTTGTTAAAGCGCACATTTCCGATATTCAGGATACCGCAGGCGCGCTGCTGCAAAGCTACCCGTGGATGCTGGCCGTTGTGCTGTTCTTCGCCGCCACGCTGCTTTATTCTCAGGCGGCAACCGCGAAAGCACTGATGCCTGCGGCGCTGCTGCTGGGCGTTTCTCCGGTCACGGCGGTGGCGTCTTTTGCTGCCGTTTCCGCCCTGTTCGTTCTGCCGACCTATCCGACTCTGCTGGCGGCGGTGGAGATGGATGACACCGGCTCAACGCGCATCGGCAAGTTTGTGTTTAACCACTCCTTCCTGATTCCCGGCGTGCTGGCAATTACGCTGTCGGTGATATTTGGCTTTATCCTCGGTAGCATCCTGATCTAACGATTGCCTTTTAGACAGTCCCTTGCGGATCGGCTTAACTCGTCGATCCGCCTCATTCCTCCCGCGCAGTTCATTCCCTTCAAACAATAAAGCAAGGTATAGTGTGGCTCTGGTTGTCTGGAATTTGTTCATCTGACACGGAGGATGTGATGTCTGACCGCCCGCTTTGCGCTGCCGTCGTCATATTATGTACCGCACCTGACGACGCCTGTGCGCAACGGCTTGCCCATTCGCTGCTGGAAACGCGGCTTGCTGCCTGCGTCACCCTACTGCCCGGCGCACGTTCGCTCTATTACTGGGAAGGCAAGCTCGAACAGCAATCAGAAGTACAAATGCTGATAAAAAGCGATACCTCACATCAGCAAGCGCTGCTGACTCACCTGAAACAACAACACCCTTACGATACGCCGGAGCTATTAGTTCTGCCGGTATCCGGGGGCGATAGCGATTATCTGACATGGCTCAACGCATCTTTACGCTGATTTTCCTGTTATGGACGGCTTTCGGCACACCCAGTGTAGCCGCCTCTTCTTTTGGTCAGAAACTGTTTGGCAACAGCACGACGTCACGCTTTCTGCCGGTCGACGGGGCGTTCGCCTTTGAGTTTCAGCAGCAGGACAACCAGCTCAACCTGGGCTGGGATATTCATCCCGATTACTATCTGTATCGCGCACAGATCAAGATCGAAGGAAACGGTGCCACGCTTGGCAAGGTGGAACTGCCGCAGGGCGAAAGCCATAGCGACGAGTTCTTCGGTCAGGTCTTTATTCTGCGGGATCGGCTGGCGTTAGCGGTTCCCATTGAACGGGCCGAGAGCGGTGCGACTGTCAAAGTGACCTATCAAGGCTGCGCCGATGCGGGTTTCTGCTATCCGCCGGAAACGCGCGTTGTTCCTCTCAGTCAAGTGCAGGCTAACGCAGACACCCGTGCACCGCTCACTACGCTATCAGACAAGGCAACACCATCAAACCAAAGCACACCGCCGCAGAGCACGCCCATGCCGTTCTCGCCGTGGTGGGCGCTGTTGATTGGCATCGGCGTCGCCTTTACTCCTTGCGTCCTGCCAATGTACCCGCTGATTGCCAGCCTGGTGCTGGGTAGAAAAGAACAACTGACGCCGCGCCGCACGCTGCTGCTGTCGATGACCTATGTTCAGGGGATGGCGCTGACCTACACGCTGCTCGGGCTGGTTGTCGCCGCCGCCGGATTACGCTTTCAGGCTGCACTTCAGCATCCTTATATTCTGATTGGTCTGTCAGTCATGTTTGCTGCGCTGGCGCTGTCCATGTTTGGCCTGTATACACTCCAGCTCCCGTCCTCGGTACAAACCCGACTGACAGAGTGGAGCAACCGTCAGCAGGGCGGCTCCGTCACGGGCGTATTCTTCATGGGCGCACTGGCAGGACTGATTTGTTCCCCCTGCACCACCGCCCCGCTCAGTGCCATCCTGCTTTACATCGCCCAGAGCGGCAACATGCTGGCAGGCGGCGGCACGCTTTATCTCTACGCGCTGGGCATGGGCTTACCGCTCATTCTGGTCACGTTGTTTGGCAACAAACTGCTGCCACGCAGCGGCCCGTGGATGCAGTACGTTAAAGAAGCGTTTGGCTTTATTATTCTGGCGTTGCCCGTTTTCCTGCTGGAACGCATTCTGGGAGAAACCTGGGGAACCCGCCTGTGGAGCGCGCTCGGTATCGCCTTCTTTGGCTGGGCGCTCATGCTGACGCTGCGCAGCAGTAAAGGCTGGATGCGCGGCGTGCAGCTACTGCTGCTGGCAGGCGTAGTGATCAGCGCCAAACCGCTGCAAGACTGGGTATTCCCTCCAACGGGCGTGGCGCAAACTCATACCTCCGCACTGAACTTCGCCCCTGTCGCCAATATCGCCGATCTCAACAGTGCGCTGGCAAAGAGCACTCAGCCTGTTATGCTCGATCTTTACGCGGACTGGTGCGTAGCCTGCAAAGAGTTCGAGAAATACACGTTCAGCGACCCGACAGTGCAAAACCATCTGTCGCGCATCACGCTGCTACAGGCGGACGTCACCGCTAACCGCGCAGAACAAAATGCGCTGCTGAAAAAGCTACAGGTTTTAGGGCTGCCGACCATCGTATTTTTTGACGCTCAGGGGAAAGAGATCCCCGGTTCGCGCGTCACCGGTTTTATGAATGCTGAACAATTTCAGGCACATTTGCAGAAATTCAGCCCATAAACGACACTTTCAATTCGCTTGTTGTGCTTCTGGAGGAGACCTAATGCAACGGGAAGACGTACTTGAACACGCGCTTACGCTACTGGAGCAGCACGGTTTTGCCATGACGACACTGGATATGCTGGCGGAGAGGCTGGGGGTTCCGGTAGAGGAGCTGACGCCCTTCTGGCCGGATCGGGAGGCGCTGCTGTACGACGGCCTGCGTCACCATAGCCAGCAAGTCGATACCTGGCGGCGTCAGTTGCTACTAGACGACGAGAAAACCATCGAACAGAAACTGCTGGCACGCTATCAGGTGCTGCATGAGTCGGTAAACAAACAGCGCTATCCGGGCTGCTTGTTTATTGCGGCGTGCAGCTTTTTCCCTGATATCACCCATCCTATCCACCAAATTGCGGAACAGCAGAAGCTGGCGTCTTACCAATACACACGTGATTTGCTGGAAGAGCTGGAAACCGACGATCCCGAAATGGTCGCACAGCAGATGGAATTGATTCTGGAAGGCTGCCTGAGCAACCTGCTGGTCAAGCATCAAGCCGCCAGTATCGCCACCGCCCAGCGGCTGGCAGAAGATGTCTTACGCTTTGCGCTGTGCCGCAAAAACGGTGCACTCACCTGATTTCAGGCACAAAATGCGGTAAAGCCCGCATTTTGGCTGAAAAGTCGGCAGTCAGCAGGGTTTTGCGCGCTTTCGTTGATAAACCCGTTGACGCCGTGCGGCCAATACGGTTTAATGCGCCCCGTTGCCCGGATAGCTCAGTCGGTAGAGCAGAGGATTGAAAATCCTCGTGTCCTTGGTTCGATTCCGAGTCCGGGCACCATATTTTTGTTTTGGGACGTTCCTATACGTCCGGGAACATAGAAAAATCAGTGAGTTGATGAAAATCTGGAGCACCTCAAGGTACTACCAGATTTTTTGACATCCGTAGTTTTTGGGGGCTTAATTGGGGGCCTGTCGGTTCGATAAACTACGGAGCCCCCGCTATGCCTCTGACTGATACCGCCATCCGCAACGCCAAACCGCTCGATAAACCTTACAAACTCAGCGACGCGCAGGGTCTGTACCTGCTGATTAAACCTAACGGTTCCAAGCTCTGGCATCTTAAGTACCGCTTCGGCGGCAAGGAGAAGAAGCTGGCGTTTGGCGCTTACCCGACTGTCTCGCTTGCCAGTGCCCGTAAACTGCGTGAAGAAGCCCGAACTATTCTCAGCGCAGGGAACGATCCCGGCGTAAAAAAACAGCACGGCAAACAGGCGAGGAAAAACGGCAATACCTTTGAAGCCATCGCTCGTCAGTGGGTGGCCACGAACATTCGCTGGAGTGAGGCACACGCCGCCAAAGTCCTGCGTTCACTGGAACTGCACGTTTTCCCGCTCATCGGCAATGTCCTTGTCACCGACCTGAAAACCGCCAACCTGCTGATCCCGCTGCGGGTAGCGGAGAAAAAGGGTTGTCTGGAAACGGCTGCACGGATACAGCAACGCACGACGGTCATCATGCGTTACGCCGTACAGGAAGGACTGATTGCCAGCAATCCGGCCAATGACCTCTGCGGCGCGATCACCCCGCCGCCGAAAAACCATTACCCTGCCCTACCGCTGGAAAAGTTGCCGGAACTGCTGGAAAGGATAGAAGGCTATTCAGGCAGACTGCTAACAAGGTTGGCGGTACAGCTTAATTTGCTGATCTTTATCCGCTCCAGTGAATTGCGTTTTGCCCGTTGGGTAGAGATCGATCTGGATAACGCCATGTGGACACTTCCCGCACAGCGGGAGCCCATAGCTGGCGTGCGCCACTCAGAGCGTGGCGCAAAAATGAAAACGCCGCATCTTGTGCCGCTGTCAAAACAGGCGGTAACGGTACTGAAGCAGCTAAAACTGTTGTCCGGCAACGGGGATTTACTTTTCCCCGGCGATCACGATGCCCGTAAGCCAATGAGTGAGAACACCATCAACAAGGCGTTGCGCACAATGGGTTATGACACACAGGTGGATATCTGCGGACATGGCTTCCGCACGATAGCGTGTAGTGCGTTGATCGAATCAGGTCGCTGGTCAAAAGATGCTCTGGAGCGGCAGATGAGCCATCAGGAGCGCAATCACGTTCGTGCCGCCTATATTCACAAAGCGGAACACCTCGACGAACGGACTCAGATGATGCAATGGTGGTCAGATTATCTCGATGCCTGTCAGCATCAATTCATCCCGGCTTACCGCTTTGAAAAGTCGATTAAGGTTGCCTGAGCCAGACTTATACACCGATGGAATAAGTCGCTTCTAATCGAACAGAGGCGGCTTATCTTGTTTCTCTACGCCGCTGTTGTATCAGGGCTGAGGCGGAGCGCAGCAGAGCGAGCACCGAACATCCCTGATACAACAGCGGGATTCTGTCATCATCAAAATTACCCGTTTTTACAGGGACAAGCGATATGACAGGCTGCGCTTGTATGGCTTTTTTAATGGATGCGAACAGCAGAAATTAAAAAAGTGGCGTGAGGCGAGTAAATTCCATTTCGTAGAAATGGCTAATTTGCGTCGCCCGAACCCACCCGCGAGCGTTTTCCCCCCCAAGGGAAACCGAGCTGGCCGGGGGAGCCGAATAAATTTTGCCGTCCCAGCGAGCAAAAAGACGCGCCCACGCGTCGGTTTATTTGGGGGGGCTTGCCCCGCACACCGTCGCCGCTAAGTCCCGGCCACAAGCCGGTAGCGAGGCGCGACCAACCCATTTAAAGCAGCGTTTCCCGTTATTTCGCACCGAGCTTGCGAGAAAGAGAAATAACAGGCTAAAACGCGCGTCTTAAAGGGGTTGGTCGCGCGTAGCGCGCGACGGTGTGCCGCCGTTGACCCTGGGGGTTTTGGCGTGGCGTCCAGCCACGACATTACCCCCATGCGAAAGGCAATAAGGGCGTCCAGCCCGCATGAACTGGCGCACGCCGTTTTGTGTCGGGAAATGTATTTTCCGACACAGGGCTGCATTGCTGCCACCGCATTCGCCTCATGCGCTCGCCGCATATACTTGCCCCATACCATGGGGCGAAGTCACGGGGTGAGAGCATGGGGCGAACAACAAAAGTAAACTGTCGCGCTTCGCTTGCCTTCTCCCGAACCGTTACCGATCTTGTTCGATAACGGTTCGGGAGATCCTGTTTTACTTTAACGATCTTCTGATTTGCGGTAACGGGAAGGCCAGATTTCCGCAGGTGAAACCCCCAGCGCTTCCGCAATCAGCTTTTCCCCTTTCGGCCAGTGTTTTGTTAACGCGTTTGCCAGCGTGGAAGACGCTAACCCCGCTTCTCGGGAAACGGCTGCCAATGTTGTTCCCTTCTTTCTTAACCCGGCGATGATATCTGCCGGGTGCCAATCCTTATCAATCATCTCCATGATCCTTATTTTGTGGCCTCACATTAAACATCATTTGTTCAGATAGTCTAAACAACTACGATGTTAAGTAATGCTAAACACTAAGTCAATGTATGATCATTGATGGTGTAATGAATGCTGCCTACTCGTCTCAAAGCCGCCCGACTACGGGCTAATCTAACTCAGGAAAAATTGGGAGTTCTTGCTGGCATTGAAGAAGAAACTGCGCGTTCCCGCGTGTCTCAGTATGAAGGTGGGATACATCGTCCAACATTTGAAATGATGTGCGCATTTGCAAAGGTACTTAATGTGCCGGAATGCTACTTTTACACCGTTAACGATGATTTTGCTGAGATGGTTCTGGAGCTTTACCTTAAACATCAGAGTCATTCTTAACGAATGCAAGTAAATCCCCTCCTTGATTGTTCAGGAAGTCTAAGCAACCTACATGTAAAGTAGTGCTAAACATGCTATCAATATCCTTATTGATGGTGCCATCATGTTGCCCATTCGCCTTAAAACGGCTCGTTTACAAGCCAATCTCACTCAAGAAAAGCTAGGCGTACTGGCTGGCATTGAGGAAGCCACTGCACGATCACGCATATCCCAATATGAAAGCGGTATACATCGCCCAACATTTGAGATGATGTGCGCGTTTGCTAAAGTTCTTAATGTGCCTGAGTGTTATTTTTATACGGTTGATGATGATTTTGCTGAGGTTATTTTAAAGTTACATAATGGTGAAATAGTTCAGTGGGAAAAATAAATTAGTCCATATAATTATTTTTAAAATTAAACTAATAATATGGAAAATGATTGTTTGAACTACCACGAAAGAGAATAGCCATATAGGTGGTGATACCGGACAGAATTGGTCTTATCAGACTTACTGGATACCGATGCGTCTTGCAATGCTCCCACCCAGTCTACTGTATAAAAAAGACGCTAGGGATGTCATATGTCGCAGGTATGATATTCTGAAGAGCAATCTCGGCACCTGATTTTGTAGATAATGGAAAAAGATAGTGTGCTTATTTAATGGCAGCAAGGAATTTAGTAGCGGGGAATCGTACCATCATTTTGTTAATCTTATCCCTTTAAAAAAATAATAAATTTCATTGTTGATTTACTCAATATTTAATGCTAGAAAATACATTCACACTTATTCACTAATGAAGGTATATTATGGATAATATAATTTTATCAGGCATGCTTCGAGAGTTCGTAATTAAAAATAATTTAGAAAATGACAATCAAGATTTACAATTTGAAAAATTCGTCAACTATTGTTTATTGAAATCTGATCATTATGACTCTTTTGAATTTGATAAAGTTAGCACTGGCGAATGTATCGGGGTTGATGGCATTGCAATCTCAATTGGCGGAATAATTATTGATGAAATGACTGACCTAGAGAGCTTCACACGAGCACAATTTGAAGTTAAATTCATATTCTCTCAATCAAAAACATCCACTAAATTTAATTTCGGGGATTTTTTAAAATTCACATCAACTGTAAAGACATTTTTTGGTAAAGACAGGCAGGCAGTGCCAACTCAGTTACATAAAGCATTTGACCTTAAAACCTATATTTACAATAAGAGTGCAAAACTAAAAAATTTACCTAGAATTGAATTAGATTTTGTCTACACTGGCCATTTTGATAATAACAATAATGACATTATATCTCAAAAAGACGTTTTTTTAAAAGATATGCAGTCAATCCCATATTTATCTTCTTCTGTAACATGTGATATATATGATGGAGATGCAATTGCAAAATTATACAGAGAAACACAAAATGATATTTTTGTAGAAATCCCTTTCGAGAGACACGTTTCCCTCCCGAAAATAAAAGGAGCAAAATCGGCTTATTTAGGTGTAGTGAAATGCTCTGATTATGTAAAAATAATACAAAAGAGCAACGGTGATATTAATAAAGGATTGTTTTTTGAGAATGTTCGTGACTTTCTAGGCAATCAGAATCTAGTTAATGATGATATAGCTCAAACCATTAAGAAAACGGAAGGAAGAGACAGATTTGCCATACTCAACAACGGACTAACTATCGTCGCAAAGGGAATAGTCCCATCTGGAGATAATTTTCAACTATCTCAATTCCAAGTTGTAAATGGGTGCCAAACCAGTCACGTGCTATATAATAATAGAAAACTTTTGACTGATGATATGTATGTAACAATAAAACTTGTGGAAACCACAGATATTGATTTAAGTGGGCAAGTGATATCGACAACTAACAGTCAATCACAAGTAACAAAAGAAGCTTTTGCAACAATTCGCCCATACCATCGGTTAGTAGAAGATTTTTTTAATGCAATGAGAAACAATGTTGGATACGAATATTACTATGAACGCAGACCTCATCAATATGACCATGAACAAGAAATAAAACAACAATTTATCACATCAGCGCCGACATTAATTAAATCTTTCGTATCAACAGTTTTGGAAGAGCCGCACAAGGTTCATTATTACTATGGAACGCTACTGTCTGAATATAATCAAAAAAAATCTAGTGAACTTTTTTCCGAAGATGACTACCCAGGTTTATATTTTGCAGCTCATCACATCACCTTCAAAACAAAAGGATTCGCCAACAAAGACCGTCAATTAAGAGAGTGGAGCTTCCATCTCGCCTTATTAATAAAAAGAGCTATTGCCCCAGAGTTACATAGGGGAATGGCTATTATTGATAAACGGTTCTTACAACTAATGATACGAATCGATGATGAAATTGAACCTGCATTTAATGCGGCAGCCAGATTCTTAAAATCAAAAAAAATAAATGAAAAAGAAAACAGGAACCCTGAGGTTACTAAAAAACTCATAGACGATTTTATGCAATTTCTATCAAAAAACCCTATAGAAAAAAATGTAAAAAACCATTCAAAACCATCAGACAATAGATTCAAATTAAAAAATGGAGAATATATAGGAATAATTGATAACATCGCACACAATAAGAGAAAAATTCACATTCAGCATGGTCCTTTTAAAATAGAAGGAGAAGCCATCAATGACAGTGTATTGCAATTAACAACTGGGGATAAAGTTTTATTTAAAATACGACAAGATAAAATCACAGTTGAACCTTATATACATATTAATTAATAAACTATAACACCCCCATTATAACTTTAATGGGGGTGTTATTTCTAATCATCGTTTCTATAGTTTGATTATTATATATCCTATCCTACAGAGGGGAATTGTACCAATAACAGAATAGTCTTAAGAATATCAGCAACAGGTCATAGGGAAGCGAGTCCGGGTCTAAGGCTTGTAGTCTCTTAACACAATGTAAAGTATACCAATTTATCCATCGACAGGCAGATGAGCGAGCTTAGCAGTTTGGCAACGTTGGTGACAGTCATCACGCGATGCAGCATCAGCATGCCAATGAGCCATCTGGCGTAATTTTTATTTATCGCCTGTACGCTAGATTTCTTTACACATTAGTAGTCGTTCTTCATCAGGGATTAATGCCATTATTTGCATCGCTCAGTCCAGTTAGTGATTTATGATGTTTGGCGATTGCTCAGATCGATTAATTCGCAATGAGTTCCCTTAAAGCTATCGACTATTACTACTCAAAGTTATTTAGATTTTCTAAGCTCAATCAGGTAAAAGTGTATTAGCAAGCAACAGAGAGAAACGAGATTACAAATCAGGAATAAACCCTTCTTCACGCAGAACCTTAATCACCCCGCGGATCAGATATGAGTTAGAAAATTTCGCCGTATAGGAACGAGCTCCTTCTTCCACTGGTTGGAGCAGCCCCCGGTCAATCAACTTACCGAGCTGATAAGTCACCTGCGCTGGTTTTAGATCAGGTAAAGCGGTACGGAGATCACCCGCTTTTATCGTCCCTAGCTCTACAGCGCGTTTCAGAACTTTGGATTCCAACGGGTTTATTAGCCCTCTTTCTGATGAAAAGTCGATCGCCGGATACAGTATTTTCGTACTCAAAAAAGCATGGTTTGTCAGTTGATCGACTTTCTTCAATTCAGATGAAATTCCCGAAAGTACATATAAACACCATTCTTCTAAGCCCTGCTCAGTTCCTTTATCCGCTAACGACAGCATGGCGTAATAGCGTTCACGATCATTACAGAATACCGCTGTCGGATTTAGTACCCGACCACCTGCCTGAACATTAAAACCATACTTGATGAGCAATGCATAAGTCAGCAATCTGACCGTTCTGCCATTACCATTGCCAAAGGGATGTATCCAGCCAAAACGGTGATGCACCAGTGCAATTTTCATCAGATCATATTTTGGTTTATCAGCACGGTTAATAAAGGCGGTCAGTTCTGACATATAGTCAGGAATGTGGATATGTTCCGGCGGTAAATGGTCAGACTGAGCGATGCTGACATTATGTTGTCGATAGGCACCGGGCGTTCTGTCGCCTTCCTGTTGCAACCCGACAACCGCCAGACTATGTAACTCGCGGATAAAATATTCCGTTATCTCATCACCATTATTTAGATGTTCGTCGATGAATTCCATCGCGGCTTCAATATTGTTGATTTCTTTGAGCTGGTCCGTTGAACTCTGTGTTCCTTCGACTTTGCTTTCCACATAGTCGGCAAGTGTCGTGTGGTTTCCCTCAATCCTCGCAGAACCCAGACTCTCCAGCATGTGGAAAACGGCTTTCAATTGCGCAAACAGGATAGGGTGAACATCCGTTTCCAGTCTCAGATGCCGGAGTAACTCCAGCTCTGTCAGAGCGTCGACTAAAGGGGAGTCAAAACTGGGGTTCAGAAGTGAAAGTTCAAAGTGATTAAATTGAGCCATGATATGTAGTTATCTCAAATAGAGTATGAGAACATCTCAAAATAATAGCAAAAATACCAATATAATCCATATATTATAGATAACATCATTTATGATTATCTCAAAAACCACGAATCCTACATATCAAGTCTACGTTTAAGAGATATTCAACACAGAGAGGTATCGGCTGTTGCCTGCATAGGAGATGAAACCACGTTTTTAGCGACGTTAACAGCTAAAACACCGATTCATCGTGACAACCATCACAAAAACAAAGCGATTTTTTATGGGGGCTTTCATGGGGGCGCTGCTTGATCGTCTTTCCAACAAAAACAATAATAAACAGCATGTTAATCGTAAGTACGATCCCGAGTCCGGCACCACTAATTTAAAGAACCCGCCCAAAAGGCGGGTTTTTGCTTTTGGCGCCAGTATGACAAGCGCTATTCAAAGCCCCAGTGTTTATACGAGTCCGGCAGCAGGAATTTGTTCTTCACCAGCGAACGCTAACCACATAAGTCAATGAGTGAAAACACCATGAACGAGTGAACGTCGTTCCATGTCGGTAAGTTCGGTTCCTGACGCAGGACGACGATGCGGCCAGCGTGTTATTTTCGCGTGAGTAGACTTGGTGAGCGAACACAGGAAGTATCTTCAATACTCTCGTCAACATGATAGCGCTGCAAAATTTGCGTAAGCGCCTCGAGCACCGCTTGTCTCTGCTGCTGAATAAAAAAGTGCCCACCGTCAAATAACCGTACCGTCACAGGATCGGTAAACAACGTCTGCCACTGTGGCAGCTCCATCAAGGGAACATTCTGATCCTGGCGTCCCCCCATTATCGTCACAGGTAGTGGTAATGGTGTGACAGAGGATAAGTGGTAATCCTCTACCAAGCGGAAATCAGCCCGTAGCATAGGCAAAACCAACGCCATCAGTTCCTGATGAGCAAGCAATTCCGGCGGCGTCCCCCCATACCCTTGCAGACGCTGGATAAATGCAGCGTCTGAAAGCGATGACATCGGCGATATGTCACGAATCAGATGCAGCGGTCGACAGCCTGAAGCAATAAAATGGAGAGGCAAACGCTGCCCATGTTCCTGTAATGCCTGCATTAATGACATACCCAAACGGCATCCCAGGCTGTGACCGAACAATAACCACGGTTTATCGAGCGGAATGTGCTGCCGCAACGCCTCAACAACTTCAGCTACCCGCAGGCAAGGCGCTTCGCGCAGGCGCGTACTACGTCCCGGTAGTTGAGCAGCGCAAAGTTCAACCCACGGGGGTAATCCGTTGGCAAAGGGTTGGTAATGGCTGGCGCTCCCCCCTGCAAATGGCAGGCAGATTAATCGCAAGGCTGCCGCGGGACGCGGCAGTAATGTGTGAAACCACGGTGACATTCTTTCTCCTGTTAGCGACGTCGGCGGCGCTGCAATGCCTCGCGACGTTTACTGATACGCGCATCGGCCTCCGCCATCAGATCTTGTTGCGGAACCTGTTCGCCAAGCCAGGCCGCCAACGCAGTAATAGTGGGATACTGAAACAGCGCGACTACTGGAATATCACGCTGCAATGCGGCCTCTAACTGATTTTTTACCTGTAATAACAATAGAGAGTGGCCACCAATATCAAAAAAGTTGTCTTTCACGCCAGGAGCGTCGATCGTCAATACGCTAGCCCACACCGTAGCTAACTGCCGTTCAAGTTCACTCGACGGTGCAACGTAACCCTGGCTTCTTCCCGACGCTATCGCCGCTCGAGGGTCAGGCAATTGACGGCGATCCAATTTACCGTTCGGCGTCATCGGCAGGCGATCAATCGCAACCCAAGCCGCTGGTAACATATAGCTTGGTAAACGCGCCTGTAAATGTTGGCGTAATGTCTCTATTTCCGGCACAGGTTGTGCGGCAACATAATAAGCGGCAATACGTTTCTCATCCTGCGCATCACTAAAAACCGTAATGGCAACATCCTGAATCGCAGGATGACTTAACAGTACCGCGCCAATCTCACCGGGCTCTACCCGCATACCGCGGATTTTCACCTGATCGTCGCGGCGCCCTATGAGGCAAACCACGCCATCATGGCGCACATGCCCTACATCCCCAGTAAAATAGCAAATATCATTCGGTTTCTCGGAAAACGGATTGTGGATAAAGGCAGGAGCCTGTCGCCCACCGTGTAAATAGCCCAACGACGGAAAGCGAGTACGGATAACGATCTCGCCCGGTTCACCGATACCACACTGTTGGCGCTGTGCGTCAAGCACCAAAATCTGGCTGGCACTTATCGCCTGTCCCACTGGTAACGCCTGTGGCAAGCGGCCAACCGCAGGCACACGATAGAAACTCTTCGCCAGCGTCGTTTCCGTCGGACCATATAGGTTGATGATCTCCCCCTCCGCGCTGACCAGAGTTTGCCATTGGCGCACCAGGTTAGCCGGAAGTAACTCACCGGCGAAAAACAGCCGTCGGAGATCCGGCAGCGCAGCAATCTGGTCAATCGTCAGCAGCCAGGATTTCACGATAGTCGGCACGGTGTGAAAGCTGGTAATGCGCTGACGTCGGAACCAAGGGAACAGCGTTCCCGCAGAAAGGTCTTCCTCAACAGGCGGCAAACAGAGCGTTGCGCCACTGATAAGCGGTGTCAGAATATCGCGCAGTACCACGTCGAAACTGAGTGCGGTCAGTTGTGCACAGCGATCGTTTGGACCGATGGCAAAGGTGTCTCGTTGCCATTGTAAGAAATGAGCCAGCGCCTGTTGCTGACCGATAATCCCCTTCGGCGTACCGGTAGTACCGGAGGTAAAAAACAGATAACACGCCGCCAATGGGTCAACGGTTGGAGAAATAACCTCAGCATGCTGGGTAGCCAACGCATTGATCAGCGTCACCTGCCGCCAGCGCCGATCGTCGCAAATATCAGTAATGGCGGCATCAGGGGAAACCACACACAGCAGTTGCTGCGGCTTCGCCTCATTGAGTATTGCCTCACGACGAGGCAGCGACAGATTTTTATCCAATAACAGCATCACGCCGCCCGCCTGCATGACTGCCAACATCGCCGCAATCAGGCCAAAACTGCGCGCTCCGTGGATGGCAATCACCTCACCGGGTTGCATGCCCGTTGTGCGCAACTGTGCGGCATAGTAAGCGGCGGTTTCCGCCAACTCCTGATAACGCCACAACCGCTCCCCCTGCTCAATCGCGGTCAACGTCGCAAACCGTCGGGCACTGTCGGCAAATAGCGCCGGAACGGTGGTGATCGCAGCAGATGGCAGCGTTTCCTGAGGGTTAGGTAAAAATTGTCGCGCACTCGCAGTCAGCAACGAGTAGCGTTGCAACGGTTGATCAACATTATCCGCAATCTGTTCCAGCAGTGTAATGAACTGCTCCGCCAACGCGTGTATCTGTCCACGACCGTAGCGCGCTTGCGGCCAGACCCACTCCAGCATCAACTCCCCTTCACGCTCTTGCGCATAGAGGGTCAGCGCAAATTTCGCCTGCGGCTGAGTCAACTTCAGTTCACGTACCGTGATGCCATCAAGCTGCTTATCTCCCTGTGGCGCATTGAGCATATTGAGCATCACGTCGAAGATCGGATTTTGATTCAGTCTTCGCTCTGGACGCAGAAGCTCGGTCAATCGCTCAAAGGGCATTTCCTGGTGAGCCCATGCATCCAGGCAAACCTGCCGTACCTGCGTCAGCAGCGAGCTGAACGTTGCCTCACCCGCCACTTTCAAGCGCAGGGGCAACGGATTAATAAAGCAGCCCAGCAGAGGTTCTGTTTCCGGCAATGTGCGTCCCGCAACGGGGGCACCAATGACCAGATCCTGTTGTGTCGTAACGCGATTCAGCAACAGTCCAAAAGCACTTAGCAACAGCATAAACAGGCTGGCATTATGTTGCTGACAGCACTGATGCAAACGGCGCAATGTGTTGGTATCCAACGACAGGGTCAGGCTGTCGCCTTGCGATCCCACACTTTCGTCCTCAGGAAAATCGGCAGGCAGTTGCAATAGGGGTAGGTCGCCGCTCAGTTGCTTCAACCAATATTGCTCAAGTTGCTGCATTCGTTCGCCACTGAGTTGCTCACGCTGCCAGGCGGCATAATCGCTGTAATTAATCGCCAGTTCTGGTAACGCCACGGTACGTTCGGACAGCGCCTGACGGTAATATTGCACCAGTTCATCAATCATCACACCGACCGACCAGCCATCAGCGATAATGTGATGTAGCGTCAGCAGCAGCACGTATCGCCGCTCCTCGCAGTGCAGCAGACTCACACGCAGCAACGCATCTTCTGCCAGACGGAAAGGTCGATTCGCGGCGGCATCTACCAGACCCTCAATTCGTGACTGTCGCTCGGCAGCCGTGAGCATACGCAGATCGTGATGCTCAACAGGCTGCGCTGCGATGGGCATCAGCGTTGGCGAACCGTCCTCGTCCGCGAAGCAGGTGCGTAACACCGCATGACGTGCGCGCAATTGGTTAAATGCCTGCTGCAATGCAGCAATATTCAATTCCCCTTCCATTTGCAACGCACTGAATAGGTTGTAAGCGCTGCTGTCCGGCATCAGTTGCTGCATAAACCAGATTTTCTGTTGCGCGAAGGAGAGCACCCGCGGGGCATTTTCCGGCTGAGGTTGAATGGTCAGTGCAGACGGAAGTGGTAAACGCTCACCGAGTGCAGCGGCCAGTGTCGCCACCGTAGGGTTTTCAAACAGCGTATGTAATGCCAGATCCGGCGCAAAACGATGGCGCACACGCGCCAAAACCTGAGTTGCAGACAGTGAGTGTCCACCCAACTCAAAGAAGTTGTCATCAACACCGACCTGACTGACACCAAGAACCTCGGCAAAGATCGCCGCAACACCCGCTTCAACAGGCGTACGGGCAGTGCTCATGATGTCTGACGTTGTTTCAGGCATTGGCAGCGCCAGCAGCGCTTTTTTGTCAATTTTACCATTTGGCGTCAGCGGCAAGGCTGGTAGTAACAGAATCTGCGCAGGTACCATCCAACCGGGCAGCGATATCAGAAGATGCTGACGCAACAATGCTGGCGTCAGTACCGGATCGCTCGCAACGACAAAGGCTGCCAGTGAAGGCGTTTTCCCTTCTCTGGCGATGACCGTGGCGGCGGAAACATGTTCATGTTGCAGCAAATGTTGAGTGATTTCTCCCAGCTCAATGCGGAACCCTCGAATTTTAACCTGATCGTCCAGCCGCCCCAGATAAGCAACGCTACCATCAGCCTGCCATTGAGCCAGATCCCCTGTACGATAGAGCCGCGCCTGTGGATCATCACTGAACGGGTCGGCAATGAATTTCTCGGCAGTGAGTTCTGACCGTCCCAAATAGCCTAACCCTACCCCTGCGCCGCCAATCCAAAGTTCACCGGGCGTACCCACGGGACAAAATGAAAGGTGGCTGTTGAGGACATAAAGTTGGGTATTACTAATTGGTCGCCCAATTGGGGGATTATCCTCTTCAGGCGCAACGCGATGCCATGACACCACATCCGTACACTCAGTGGGACCATAGGAGTTAATCAGCGCACAACCGCTGTGCTGCAACCACGGTTGAAGGATATTCATCGCAATACTCTCTCCACCGAGCCACAGCTGTTGCAGACTGAACAGATGCGTCCACATTTCACGTTCTGTCACCAACGGATAGAAGGCACTTGGCGCACAGTTAATTCGTGTCACCTGGTGCAGAGCGATTTCCTGCACAATTTTCTCCGCGTCATACTGCGCAACCGTAGAGAACACCACGCATCCGCCCTGTAGTAGCGGCGACCAGAGATTTTTCTGCGTAAGGTCAAAAGACAGAGAACTTATAATTAGCGGCCGGTCGTCTTCTCCAGCCTGAAGCTCGCCAACGTACCAGTGCAGCAGGTTATTCGCACCATGATGCGTCACCTGAGCCGCTTTCGGACGCCCCGTCGAACCAGAGGTGTAAATAACATATAACAGATGCCGATCGGCTGGGACTTGCGCAAATACAGGCGGTTGCGTCGAATAAACCCTTAGCGTCTGTCGTAAAGCAGGATCGTCCAGCGTTAATACCTGTACCTCAAGGGGTAAACTGGCGTGAAGCGTATCGACCACCGAACGGTGAGTCAGCAACCAGCGAGCACCGCTGTCTTCCAGCATGAAGCGTATCCGCTCGGTTGGATAATCTGGATCAATCGGTACATAGGCCGCTCCTGTCATCACAATCGCCAGCAACCCAATCATCACCTCACCGCTACGCGGCATCGCTAGGCTAACCAGCGAACCTGAACCAATGCCTTGCTCCCGCAGGAAATGTGCCAACTGGCTCGCCTGCTGACACAGTTGCAGATAACTCAATTGCCGGTCGCCCCATTCCACCGCGATACGTTGTGGCGTTAATGCGGCCTGACGCAAGATTTGCTGGGGTAGCAGTGGCGTTTCTGACCAGTGATGAGGCGCGGGATTGAACTGCTGAAGACGCTGCTGTTGCCCGGCATTGAGCATAGGCAACGCACCAAGCGCCATCTCTGGATGGCGTAACAGGCTATTGATCAATTCACCAAAGCGCTGTGCGAGTTGGGCAATATAGTCGGCTTCAAACAGCGCCGTATTGTAGTCAAACTGGCACTTCAATTCGCCCTGCTGCTCCACTACGTTCAGCAGCAACTCAAAACGAGCAGGGGTGACCGGATGCGGCAGGCGGACAAAATGGCAATTACCGACGGGTGTCGGTTGCAGTAGATCGTTATCCATGCTGAACATAATTTGGAATAACGGCGTATGGCGGGTACTACGTTCGGGATTCAACGCCTCGACCAGCTGTTCAAACGGCACATCCTGATGCATTTGCGCATCAATATTGACCGCTTTCACCTGACGTAAAAAGTGGCGGAATTCAAGATCAGGATCGCACTCGACACGCAGTACCAGACTATTAACAAAAAAGCCCACCAGTGGCGCCAGCACCGAATGAGAACGGTTAGCGACCGGTACACCAATCACAATGTCCTGGCTGCTACCATGACGGGACAGCAGTAGTGCGAAGGTGGCATGCAACAGCATAAATAGCGTAGCACCTTCCTCATTGGCTAGCTGTTGTAATGCCTGAGTCGTTTCCGCTATCAACGAGAAGCAATAACGTTCACCGCTGCTGCTCTGCTGTAAAGGTCGCTGGTGACTAAGCGGCAGGCTATGTACTAACGGCAAATCCATCAGTTGCTGCCGCCACCATGCAAGCTGAGCCTGATAAGCAGGCCGCTGCACCCATTCACGCTGCCAGTGGGCGTAATCGGTATAGTGAACAGGCAGTGCTGGTAGCGACGGGATTTCCCCAACCAGCAGTGCCTGATACAGCGTACGGAATTCCTCAATAAGCACAGCCATCGACCACCCATCTGCCGCAATATGATGGACGGTGACCAACAGAGCGCCGTCATCTGCACTGGTGCGCAGAAAGGCCGCGCGCAGCAGCACGTCTTTAGATAAATCAAATGGTTGCCGTGCATCACGTACGGCAGCTTCCTGAATAGATTGCTGTTGCTGGCTTGTTGGAAGCAGGCTGAGATCAACCTGATCTAACTGGAAGCTAAACGCAGCGCGAATCACCTGCCGAGCCTCATCATTCTCTACACAGAACACCGTTCTCAGTGGCTCATGGCGATCAATCAATAAGCGAAAAGCGTTTTCAGCCAACGTCGGTTGAAACTCGCCTTCGATGCGTAGCAGCGCAGAAATATTATAGAGACTACTGTCAGCGATCAGTTGATCGAGCAACCATAGACGTTGTTGGGAAAAGAGAGTGGAAAGCCTATATCTGGTACCAGAGAATCACGCGGCTGTGGCAGCACTGGCGGAAGCAGTTCCCCCCCTCGTTTACTGGCAATCAGCACAGCCTGCTGCGACAAGTGAGGCGAGTCAAACAGGTCACGGATCGTCAACTCCACTTGCATATGCTCACGAATTTCAGCCAATAAGCGCACAGCTAACAGCGAGTGGCCGCCCAGAGCAAAAAAGCTATCGTTGGCTCCGATTACCGTCGCCTCGACTGGCAGCAACGTAGCCCAAATCGTTGCCAACGTGCACTCATCGCGACCTTGCGGGGCAATATAACTCTGGGTATCTCGCGCAAAATGAGGTTCAGGCAATGCCTTACGGTTGATTTTTCCATTAGCAGACAGCGGCATAACGTCCAGCGCAATCAGCAGCGCTGGCACCATATAATCGGGTAATTGCTTATGCAACACCGCGCGCATCTCTGCATCTTGATGGGTTGGCGCTGCCACGCCTGGATTGAGGCTATAGTAACCCAGCAGATGCTGTTCACCGTGCGCATCTTTACGCGCCACCACCACCGCCGCGCTAACGAATGGCAGTGATAGCATCTGTTGTTCAATTTCCCCCAGTTCAATGCGCAGACCCCGAATTTTTACTTGGTCATCAATACGCCCAAGGTACTCAATATTGCCATTCGGCTGGTAGCGCACTAAATCACCAGTTCGGTACAACACGCCGTCTTGCTGATCACAAAATGGATCAGGCAGGAAACGTTCAGCACTCAGGTCAGGTCGATTTAGGTAACCACGGGCAATACCCACGCCGCCAAGACAAAGTTCGCCCGCCAGCCCAGGCGGCAACAGTTGTAGACGACGATTGACCACATAACACGTCGTGTTATCAATCGGTTTGCCAATAGGAATGGTACGGTAACGTCGGCCAGTTTCACCACACCACCAGGTCACGTCAATCGACGCTTCCGTCGGTCCATAAAGATTCCATAGTGCGACCTGTGGCAGGTAGCTCAAGGTCTCTTGCCAGGTTTCTACTGGTAGGGCTTCACCGCTACAAACGATGGTTTTCAGATCGGGCAGGGAATTCGTCGCCTTACTGTCAATAAACAGCCGTAACATAGAAGGAACGAAGTGCACCAGCGTGACACGATGCTGTGCCATCACTTGATGCAGATATCCTGGATCTCTATGTCCACCGGGGCGAGCAAACACCAACCTCGCCCCCACTAACACCGCCCACAAGAGTTCCCATACCGAAACATCAAAGCCAAACGGCGTTTTCTGTAGCAGGGTATCGTCAGCGGTCAGCTTAAAGGCTGACTGCATCCACGCAAGGCGGTTCACCACACCGCGATGCTCCAGCATCACGCCTTTCGGATTCCCTGTCGATCCAGAGGTATAAATTACATAGGCTAGATGGCGTGAGGTGAGCCCCAGCGTTTCCATCGACATCGCCGCCGTTGACTGCTGCTTTATCTGAGCCAAGGTATCGCTGTCATCCAGCACAACCACATGAGCGGGTTGTCCAGCCAGCAACAAACGCAAGCGCGGAGCCAGCGCCTTCGTCGTTAGCACCACCTCGGATTGCGCATCTGTCAGCATATAAGCCAATCGGGCATCAGGATATTCGCTATCCAAAGGCAGCCAGGCTCCCCCAGCTTTCAGTATGCCAAGAATGCCAATCAGCATGTTGCAGGAGCGCTCAAGAAACATCCCCACCCGGCAGTCTGGCCCAACGCCTTGTAAACGCAAGTAATGCGCCAATTGACTGGACTGCGAGTCAAGCTGCTGATAACTCAACTGGTTATCATCATCCTGTACAGCAATCGCCTGAGGTGTACGTAGCGCCTGCTGCTCGAACAGTACGTGTAACGTTTGCCGATCATCAAAGGCCTTTTCGGTCGAATTCCAGCGTAATAACTGCGCGCGATCGGCCTCGCTGACAAACACCAACCTATCCAGCGCCGTCGTTCCCGCTAGCAGTTGCTGGTGAACCTGAATCAGACAGTCAATAAATTGTTGTGCAGCGACAACCCCTTGTGGGTGGGAACATTTGGCATGCAGAGCACCGTCACTACGATAATAAAGATAAAACTGTAAGGCACCGCCATCTTCACTGGTCCAACTATTCACTAACTCCAGGCGACTGCTTTGCAATAACGCCCGCGAATAGTCATGGAAGTTATAAATAAATCGCAGACCGTTGCTGGTTAGCCCTTGATGACGAGAGGTAAGTTGAGTCAGCGCTTCAAACCCCTTTCGCTGACGCTGAAATTCACGACCTTGTTGCAGCAGGTCACTAAAGTGCTGAGCCGAGCCAAATGGCAGCACAAAAGGCACCAGACTGGAAAAGTTACCGAATAATTGTGCCGATGTAGCGCTGCGGTGATTGACGATCTCTTGAAGCGCAATGCCCTCATCATAGCCGTATAACTGCCCCGCAACCCAGGCGAACAGCGACTTAAAGTAGAACGGCTGGGTAATACGTGCGGCACGGCAAACGGCGTCCACTCCCTCGTATGGGATCGGCACATCAATTAACGTGGTCGCTTCCTGTGGATGACGCTGACCGCTGTCTTCACCCGTTTGCGTTAATAAAGCCGCATGCTGCTGCCAAAATGCCAGCGTATCCTGACAGTCAAAACGCTGACGCAGGCTATCGGTCAGTAACACAAAGGGCTGTTGCCCTGCCGCCACATCGGGTACTTCACCACACAGTGCTCGGGAAAAAAGAACAATTGCCGCACCATCAAATACCAGATGATGGCTTCCCACCACCAGATGCTGTTCACCGTTGTCCAGTTCCAGCAGCAGTACGCGAACCAACTGCTGACTGAAATCCCAGGGATCGCGAATCCACCGTTGGGCAATGTCCGCCGATTGCGCCGCCATACAGTGTTGCTGACTAAAATGGATACTCTGCTTCAGCGTCACGCCCAACGCTGCATTCAAAGCACTGACCTGCGGAGCCAACGCCATCTCTAACGATGTAAGGACACGCTTAAGCTCTGACAGACTGAGCTTATCCGCCACTTTCCAGTGGGCACCAATACCGTAATTCTGTTCACTGCCGACACGAATATCCAGCCAAATATCGGTCTGTATCGGGCTGAGTTGTTCCAGTTGTTCCATGCTCACCTGCCACAATTAAAAGGTTAAATTGGCTGCACTTACGGCAACTCACGCCCTGGTAACGACTCGTCAATTTCGCTGGATTTACCGACATATTTCATTGCCAGCCAGCAGGCGACCAGTGCACAAAGCAATCCACATGCCCAGGTAAGCCCCCCTCCCCATGCTTGATAGACGACACCAAACACCATGGGTCCGACGGTACTGGCGACCAGCACCGTGGTGGAGACCATCCCAAGCACTGCACCAACGTCAAAGAAAGCCATCTTGCTGATGGTGGAAGGCACCACAATGTTTACCACTGCGGAACTGAGCCCTAAACCGACACAGCAGAGAAACAGCGCCACACCGCTCGGGGCGACAATCAGCATCACAAAGCCTGGCACCACAACCAGACAAGCGAGAAACAGCGAAAGATTGCTGGTCAACCAACGAGCCCGATTGGTGGCAATTGCCACCTGGATGAAAAAGAGTGACAGACCAAAGACGGCAACCAACATCGAAAGCTCGATAGTGGTCCAACCCACGGCGTGCACGGCCCACAGCGGTGCAATGGTCATCAGTAGCGAAAAACAGACCGCAATCAGCGCTTTAATCAGCGCAAAATCGCGAATATTGGCATTGGCAAAAAAGAGTTTCAGTACATTGCGGTAGGGGTTTTTGGGACGGGAAGCCGTTAGATTGGTTGTCAGTTGACCACGCAGCGTCCAGGCGATCACCAGCGGTACAAGACTCGACATACAGGCAGAAAGCACCAACAGTTCATGCAGCCCCTGCATAATCTGGAAGTGTCCCAGAAGCCCGGCGAGACCAGGACCCAGGATCAACCCGGCGGTCGATCCTAAGCGTAACCGAGCGATCCCCGCACTGCGCTCTTTGTTATCGGTCAGTTGCGAAATAATGGATTCGAGAATCACCAGATTGGTGCTCATAAAACCAATCACCCCACGTAACACAAACAACATCAGTAGCGATGAAGTAAATGCCAGCCCCCAGTAACATAGTGCAATGGCGATCAGAGAGATCAGCAGCAATACCCCGCGCGGCATATGATCCGAAATTCGCCCAAGGATCGGCGATCCCAGCGCACCGCAGATAAACTGAATCGAAACCAACGCAGAAATGATCACCGCGTTTGCGCCCATCTCAATCGCCAGCAGAGGAATAACTGGCAGCAATATTCCAACCGCGACTGAATCCAGCATACAGGAAGTCATAATGCCAATATAAATAGCTTTGTTACTTGCTTTCATCGTATGTTCACCTGTCCTGACTCTTCCATATGCTGATGACAAGTTGAGCGGCTGAAAACATCCAGCGGGGCTCCCTGACTCAGATCGATACGCTGTGCGTTGCGTTCAGCAACATAGCCGAGGCAACACGATAAATAGGTCACGCCAGCCAGTGACCGGACGCGGTTGCGATGCTGATGACCATAAACATGACGCGTAGCTCGCGCACGGCGCAGTTGCTGGTCAAGCAGCGTCGTACCCGCCACTCGGCTAAAGTTAAATCCGCTACCGCTGGTCACGCGGGTTACGGCCTCATCAGTCAGTGACGAGAGCATCAATTCACTACGAGGGAGAAAGTGGCTAAACGTGATCACTTCTCCGGCGGGACACGCGGCAAGGTAGGGCTCATTGAGCTGTAAAAAATAACGGGCTGGACTGATGCCAAGGGAATCAGGCCAGCGGATCAAATAGTTATCACACCAGTGGCTGACATGCTGTTCCTGCGTACAGGGGACATACAAACTTTCCTCCCCTTCTTCTGGACGCATATACCAGGAAAACAGCGGCAGAATCGTCACGGTTTTCCCAAGAAGATTCAGCGTCTGTGGCTGGGTGCGCACATCCAATTTCTGACACAGCGCCAGCAAATAATGGAATTTTGCCAGCGAGTCCCCTGCTTCCTGACGCATCAACCACAAGTCATGATTACCTGGCACGAAAAACACTTGCGCAAAACGCTGTCGCAGCATGCTGAGTGCATCGGCAAAGCGTGCAGAATCATGGGAAACGTCACCGGCCAGCAGCAGCACATCCTCACGATAGTCGTCACGCGAGAGCTGCATAAGCCAGGCTAGATTTTCCGCCTGATCGACATGAATATCGGAGAGCGCCAGGATCCGCATCACACGTTTACCCGTTCACGCTCTTATGAGCACACTGTGCTTTTAGCGCTGCCAGCGGCTGCAACCCTGCGAGCACGGTTTCCATGCTAAGGCCAAAATCCACCAGACAAGCGATCTCGTTTGCCCCTGCCTCCTGCAACTTATGCACCATACGCGTGCACTTCTCGGGCGACCCCATTAGCGAAGTCTGATTGAAGTGTTTTTCAAAAGCATAGGTCAGTAAGGCCTCACGATCGTTATCAATCGCGCTGCGCACCGTTTGCTGACGATCTTTGTAGGGATTGAGGGTATCATTCTGATTAATATAGCCATTAAGGAAGTCACGTAGCGGTTCACGTACCTGATTTTTCACCACATCATCGTGCTCACCAACGAACGTGTGCACCATCACCGACACAATACCGCTTTCAGGATCGTAACCGTGTTTCGCCCGCGCATCGCGATAAGCGGTTATATTCGTTTTCAACTCAGCCAGCGTATGGTTGGTCAGGGAACAGAGCACATGCATCCCCAGTTCGCCCGCTTTTAGCCAGGTATCGGGATTACCAGACGAGGTGAGAAACATCGGCAATTCTTTCTGAATGGGACGCGGCAGAATGTTGACCTCTACCGTGTTGCCCGCAATATCCTGACGCTGTACCGACTCACCACGCCACAGTTGGCGGATCAGTGCGATATTTTCCAACATGGTCGCGCGGCGATTTTCATACGCCTCGGGATTGATTAAGAAATCCGCCGGATGCCAGCCCGTAGCACAAGAAATCGCGGCGCGCCCCTGTGATAAGTTGTCCACCAACGACCACTCTTCGGCTACACGCAGCGGGTTATGCAGTGGCAATACCACACTGCCAGCACGCAATTGAATGTTTTTGGTGATCATCGCCAGCGCGGCATTAAGCACGGAAGGATTGGGAAACAGTCCGCCCACGGGCTGAAAGTGACGCTCGGGGGTAATCACTGCGCTAAATCCATGACTGTCAGCAAAGCGGGCGCATTCCAGTAGCAAATCATACTTATGCTCACTCTCCGTCCCGCCATCGCCCGAAAAGAAGATCAGCGAGAAATTCATGCCCTTCTCACTGGCCGTTTGCGGCATGTCTGTGGTCGTGACACCACGTTCAGCTTTGATCGTCTTCAGGAGCAGCGCGCGCTGCTCAGGGGTCAGACGACTTAACTTATCCTGAATATCGCTCATTATGCTCTCTCGTCTGTCTGTGGAGTGTCGGAAGTTGGGGTAACCTGTTCCTGCTGACGCTGTTTCTGTCGCTCATAACGCCTCCTCAGTACCCAGGCGTCGTTGGTGCGAAACAGGTAATCCCACAACGTGATATAGAAAGAGAAGTTGCACTTCACATTATGGTGATGACAAAGATGGAACTTACCGATAGGAATGAAGCGGGTAATCTTGCCAGTGATGTTCGGATTGTGGTCCAACACGTTACGTGAAAGAAACACCTCATAGATGTAGTGGAATGCCAGCAGGATCCCACCATGAACAGGTTCAAAAATCGTTAGAATAATCAATGGAATGGTAAAGGTAATATATACGTCCATTGATGATTTCCAGTCACCAAACCAGAATAAATAGTCATGCCACGGTGGTAGTTGGCTGTCGCCGTAGTTGTAGGCATGGTGTTTGAGATGGAAATAGCGAATAAAATTGTACTTAAAATTGGTGTGTGCAATAACGTGCATGGTGTAGGACCACAGGGTCCAAAGTAGAAAATAGACCACCAGCTTGAGTACAAAAATCATAACCGTCTCCTGACTAACCATCGGTGATATGCGGCATCAATGCCACACAGGTTTAAGCTGTCTGACGCAGTACGTCCCCAACCTTCGGGTGATGCACGATGCCAAAGTGATCTGCGTCGACATGATGCAGGTCGACCCGTTCCACTAATTGCTCCCAAACGCCCAATTCCTCATGTGAATCACGGGCGCGAAACAGCACGACGCGATCCAAGGCCAGCTTGTGCGTCGGTTGTGGCTGATAACGTTTGAAGGCATGTACGGTGTGGGTATACACATCCAGCAGGCGCTGAATTTCTGCATCGCTTGTTCCCTGCGGCACTAAGCCGTGGGCACGTAATTGCTGGCAAACATCCTCATGGCGATAGCTTTTCCCTTGCCATGCGAGCAACATCTCCTCATCAATCTTCCGTCCCGGCACAGCGGCCAGTTGCAGCACAAAGTTGAATAACACGATTTCATCAGTAGAAACGCGACTTTTGGTGAGATAGGTATCGATCATCGACAGTTCTTGTACTGCTTCCCCAGCCTCCTGCAACAAGCGCGCGATTTCATAGGCAATAAACCCTCCCATTGACCAGCCCCCTAACCGATAAGGACCGTGCGGCTGAATCTGGCGGATCTCATTGAGGTAGAAAGCCGCCATACTCTCGACGGTGTCATAAGGCGAGTTGGGATCGATCAATGCGTGAGATTGCAGCGCATAAAAAGGCTGGTTTTCCCCTAAGTGTCGAGCCAGCGTGAAGTAACAGCTGACATTGCCGCCGACCGGATGCACATAAAAAAGTGGGGTTTGGCTGCCTTTCTGCTGTATTTTCACCATACAGCGATCGTTAACACTCTGCCCTTCTGCAATGATGCGCTCCAACTCATGCGCCAAATCACCTAGACGTGGGTATTCGAATAGCAGACGTAGTGGGATGGCATGCTGGATCCGAGCCTTAATGTGCGTCGCGACCTGAGTAGCCAATAGCGAATCACCACCGATAGCAAAAAAGTTATCTTGCAGACCGACAGCTGGACGTTGCAGCAGCAACTGCCAGCACTCCGCCAGCATCTGCGCTATTGCACTTTGTGGTGCCTGGAAAGCTTCCCCGCTCTCGGCTACAAAAACTGGCGCAGGTAAGCGCGTTTTATCGACCTTACCGTTAACGGTGAGAGGGATGCTGTCGAGTGTGACCAGAGAGGCTGGCACCATGTAATCCGGTAATGTTTCCGTTAACCACTCACGCAAAGCAGCTTCCTGATAGGTAGCCTGCTCCACCACCAACCAACTCACTAATTGCTGCCCGCCGTGCGCGGTTTCTTGTGCCAGAACCAGCGCCTTTTTCACACTGGCATGCTTCGTCAGCATCGACTCTACTTCCGCCAGCTCTACGCGATGACCACGGATTTTCACCTGCTGATCGTCACGTCCGGCAAATTCCAACAGGCCGTCGCGACGCCAGCGTGCCTGATCGCCAGTTTTAAACAACTTGCCCGAAGCAAAAGGATTCGTCAGGAAGCGTTCTTCATTCAGCTCAGGCTGGTTGATATAGCCCATTGCTACACCTGCGCCGCCGATATAAAGCGAGCCAAAAACGCCTACAGGCAAAGGCTGCATCTGGCTGTCGAGGATATAAATTTCGACGTTATCCAGCGCTGTGCCAACAGGCATCGCCCCACAGGCAACGTAATCCGCTGATGGCTCAAACATGCTGGCAGTCACCGTGGTTTCGGTCAGGCCGTAGTCATTGATCCAACGAATGGAACCGCGTGTCAGTTGTTGCCAGTTATTCCACACTTCCCCCGCCGCCTGCTCGCCGCCAACAATCACCACTTTCAGGTGATCTGGCACAGGGATTCGGCTGTGACGCAGATCGGCAACAATATTGTTCCAGTGTGCGGTAGTCAGGTTCATCACGCTGATTTCTTCACGAGCAGTCCAGCTAAGAAATTCACCGCTCTCTTCCAGGCGCTTTTCCTTCCACAGTACCAGAGTCGCGCCGCGTAACAGCGTAGGAAAGATCTCCTGAATCGACACATCAAAACCAATCGACGTGAACTGCAATACCCGGTCATGCGGCTGGAGATCGAAGCGCTTAATGATGTTAGCGCAATGGTTCACCACATTACGGTGGCTGACCATCACCCCTTTCGGCTGACCGGTGGAACCCGAGGTATAGATGACATACATCAGGTCATCAGGCACATTCAGACACAGCAGTGGCGCACGAGAGAAATCAGCCAGACGGCTGTCGATATCCTCGAGTGCAAAACAGGGCTGCTGGCAGGCTAGCTGAACCTGTTCCCCCAGTAATACCATTGACACATGCGCATTGTTCAGCATGTACTTAATTCGTTCGTCCGGATTAGCCGGATCAATCGGCAACCAAGCAGCACCCGCTTTCAGAATGCCTAACAGGGCGACCATCATATTCAACGAGCGCTCGGTGACCAGGCCCACGATGGCCCCACGTCCGACGCCTTGCGACTGTAACCAGCGTGCAAACTGGCAGGCACGCTCATCCAGTTGCTGATAGCTGAGCTGCTGCTGGCGATGGCGTACGGCTATCTGATTCGGCGTACGTGCAACCACGTCGCTAAACAGACGATGCACGCAGTGTTCCAGATTGTCAGTGACGACAGGTCCACGGCACTGTTCAGTGAGTAATTGATGCCGCTCTCGTTCTGAAATAATCGGATAATCCGCAATCGACCGCTGTGGATCGGCAACAATCCCCTGCATTAATGCGTCAAGATGCTGCAACAGACGCGTGACTGTCTCACGGTCATACAGATCGGTGTTGTAATCCAGAGCTAGGTGTAACTGTTGTTCAACCAGTGAAAAAGTCAGCGTCAGCTCAAAAGTGGTCGTGCGTTTTTTAAATTCAAAAGGTTCAATCGCCAGCCCCGGAGCCAGTTGGTCATACTTTTCGGCTTCAAGCAGCATCACCATGGTCTGGAAGAATGGGTTGTGGCTCAGGTTGCGCTTCAGCTTCAGCGCTTCAACCAGTTTTTCGTAGGGAACGTCCTGACGGGCAAATGCGCCAAACGCGATTTTGCGATTACGTTTCAGCAGCGTAATAAAATCGGGATTTCCCTGTAGGTCTGACTTCAACACCAGCGTGTTAATAAACAGGCCAACCAACTGACGTAATTCAGGCCGATTACGGGTGGTGATCGGCGTACCCACAGGAATATCATCCTGCCCGGTGTAGCGTTGCAGCAATACCTGCCAGGCGGAATAGAGCGTGACAAATAACGTCACGCCTTGTGTTTTACTCAACGCCACGAGCCCTTCTGTTAGCTCCGCGCTAAACGTATGACGTACGATGGCTCCGTTATTGGTCATCACGCTGTGACGCGGGCGATCCATCGGCATTTTGAGCACTGGCGTTTCGCCACCCAGTTGATTTTTCCAATACTCCAGTTGGCTAACGTACTCTTCACTCTGTAAACGCGTCTGCTGCCAGGCGGCGTAATCGGCATATTGCAGTGACAGCGGCGCCAGTGTGTCTCCCTGCTGGTTATAGAAAGCAAAGAGATCGCGCATGATCAATTTCAGCGAATCGAAATCGGCAATGATGTGGTGGATAGTAAACAACAGCAGGTGATGCTCATCCGTGAGCCGCCAGATATGTGCGCGCAATAACGGTCCGTGTTCCAATGAAAAAACCTGATTGCCTATCGCTTCCATGTGTTCCTGTGCTACCTGCTCCTGCATAGTCACGGGCTGTGTACTGAGGTCGGTTAACGGAATATCGAGCGTTAATTGTGGATGAATACACTGCTGTGGCTGCTTTTCTTCCGATAACATCACAAAGGTCGTTCGCAGCGACTCATGACGCGCCACTACGGCATTCAGGCTCTCCTGAAAACGGGCAAATTGCAGCTCGCCGCGCAGGTGAAATGCCATATTGATATTAAAATGAATCAGATCTGGCTGGAGCTGATGCATAAACCAAATTCGGTACTGATCGGCGGACAGTGGCAGCGCTTGCTGGCGGCTGATACGCGTGAGTGGCAAGGGTTGTAACATAATTATCTCTCTATCAGCAGTATCGATAAGGCGGCGTCAGGCAAGGGTCCCCCTCAGGGGAGTGATGCGCCTGATAACCTGTCGTTACGTCATGAAATCGTTATTGTTGGCTGCATCCCTGCCACGTGATTACCCGCTCAACTTTGCGTTGAGCTCCTCCAGTGACAACCCCTCTGTCAAGCGTAATAGCTCCGCCATCTCAGGATCTTCTGCTTCGGTGGTAGCCTCAATGGATGGCTGCCCGGCCTGCGCAGTGTCAATTTGTGCAGCAATGCCACGAATCGTGGGATCCTCAAATAACACTTCAATACTGAGCTCGACACCCCACAACTCCCGCACCTGTGAAATCAGCTGAATCGCCACTAACGACGTGCCACCGAGAGCAAAAAAGTCATCGTCATGTTGGATGTTGTCCATACCGAACAATTCCCGCCAGATGGCGGCCACACGTCCCTCAGTCCCTTCAACCTGCACATAGGATTGAACGACGGTTCCCACATTCTCAGTAACGCTAACGGGCGTAGCCTCCATTTCTACCGCAGGGACCGCCGTTGGCGAGTGATGGGGATAAATACGTTCAATCCAGTAATGTTGCCGCTGGAACGGATAACCCGGTAAAGCGATACGTTGCCCGTGCGTTTCCGGCAAGTTAAGCGACACGCCGTGAGACCACAGCAGGCCAATACCTGCCAACCAGGCGTGCATATCACCACTTTTTTCTTTGGGATGACGAGAAAGTGCCACTGCGCGCTGCGGGTTAAGTAGCCGCATTTGAGACTGTGCCAGGCTGGTAAGTACCGTGCCAGGTCCGCACTCCACCAGTACCACATCAGGGCGAGCCAGCAATTGCTGAAGTCCCCGATTAAACTGCACGGTACTACGCAAGTGGTCGCGCCAGTAACGTGGGCTAATCGCCTCATCTGGCGTAATTTCTCGCCCTGTCAGGTTAGAAATCCAATGCCCTACAGGGGAATGACGCTGGCATTTTTCAACCGCGGCTTCAAAGGCGTCCAGTACCGGATCCATCATCGCCGAGTGAAAGGCATGCGAAGTCATCAGCAGTCGGGTGTTCACACCAGAATCGTTTAGTGCCTGCTGAAGGGCAGTAATCTCCTCTTCAGGGCCCGCGACTACCGACAACTCAGGTCCATTAACCGCCGCCAGTGAAAGTGCGGGCCAGTCGCGCAGCAAAGCAGTAAGCGGCGCTTCCGCCAGCGATACGGATAACATTCTCCCCGGCTCTGCCTGTTGCATTAATTGACCACGTGTTGCCACCAGAGTCAGAACCGCGTCAAGAGTGAACACACCACATAGCGTCGCTGGCACCAGCTCGCCTACACTGTGTCCCAGCATATGGCTGACCTTCACCCCTTGCGCCTGTATGGTGCGCGCCATCGCATACTCAATACAGAAGATCGCAGGTTGCGTCACCGCCGTGCTGTTTAACCATGCCAGTTGCACATCATCTGGTGTGCTTTGCGCCATCAGAGGGTGTAGGTCAAGGCCACATTGTTCTCGTAATATGCTGAAACAGTGGCTGATTTCATCACGAAACGTGGGTAACGTCTGACAGAGTTGCTGAGCCATTCCCCAGTACTGCGATCCCTGCCCCGGAAACAGTAACGCCACCTCGGGTGATGCCAACGCCTGCGCGGGTTTATTGAGCCCGCGTTGGAGTTTTTCTCGTGCCTCTTCGATGGTGCTGGCGGTAATGGTTGCTCGCCAGTCGAAGATTTGTCGCCCCTCACGCAGCGTGTGGGCCACATCCTGTAAGTGGGCCGTGGGCTGCTGGTGTAAATGCTCTGCCAGTTCATCAGCCGCTTGCTGTAATGCAGCCTTACTGCGGGCTGATAGCGTCAGCAGGCACACCTCATCGTCAGAGGCTGCCTGTGATGCTTTTTTCGGTGCTTCTTCCAGAATCAGATGCGCATTGGTCCCCCCCATACCGAAACTACTGACCGCGGCACGACGTGGATGTGCGTCCGTTTCCCCCCAAGGCGCGAGGGTGGTATGAGGATAAAACGGCGTCTGTTCGAAAGGGATATTGGGATTAGGACGGGTAAAATTGATGGTCGGCGGAAGTTGCTTATGGTGTAAGGCCAGTGTGGCTTTGATCAGCCCGGCAATACCCGACGCCGCCCCCAAGTGCCCCACATTGCCTTTCACTGATCCGAGTGCGCAATAGCCTTTACGCGATGTTTGCGACTGCCAAACGCGGGTCAGTGCTTCAATTTCAACCGGGTCGCCAAGTGGCGTGCCCGTACCGTGCGCTTCCACCAATTGAATGGTTTCTGCCGATACCTCTGCCATGCTCAGCGCCTCAGCGATGACTTCAGCCTGACCCTGTACGCTGGGAGCGGTAAAGCCAACCTTATTTGCACCATCATTATTAATGGCGCTGCCTTTGATCACCGCATAGACGGTGTCACCATCACGTTCAGCCTCTTCCAGCCGCTTTAACACCACCACACCGAGACCATTACCAAATACCGTACCTGCGGCATCGGCATCAAAGGGGCGGCAATGCCCATCCGGTGACAGCAAGCCTCCCGTCTGCCACGGATAGCCCGTTTCCTGATCTGCCAGCACGGATACACCACCAGAAATCGCCATATCACATTCGCCTGCTAACAGGCTCTGTACCGCAGTATGCACAGCGACTAGCGAGGTTGAGCAAGAGGTCTGAATCGCGAGACTCGGGCCACGCAGATTGAGCTTATAAGAGAGTCGGGTGGTGAGGTAATCCTTCTCATTGCCATGGCGCACCGCCATTTCGCCCAAAGAAGCGATCAAACCGGGCTGACTATAGATATTCAACAAATAGCTGCTGGAAAAGACCCCAGCATAGACACCAATCCGTCCATCATAGCGCTCAGGCACATGCCCAGCGTGTTCCAGCGCATGCCAGCAACATTCCAGAAAGAGCCGCTGTTGTGGATCGAGGATCTGGGCTTCACGCGGAGTGAGCTGAAAAAATTCGGCATCAAATTGCGAAATGCCATCCAAACAAAACCCAGAGCGAACGTAATCTCTATCGGCCAGCTGTTTCTCTGCCACCCCATTTGCACGCAATGTCGCATCATCAAAGTACGTGATGCTCTCCTGTCCATGACAAAGATTTTGCCAAAACGCGGCAAGATCAGGCGCACCGGGGAACCGACCACTCATACCAATAATGGCAACTTCATTACCGTTCAGTTGAGACACAGGATACTTCCTCTGGTAAGTTGTATTATAACCATCCCTTAACTTTAAGTTAAAAAAAACTACAACTAATCAACATAAAAATAAATACTTTTTATATAACATTTATCGTGTTATTTATTAAAATACTCACATAAAAGGGAAAAAATTAAAAAACTAGATAGTTAGGATGCTATTAAATATAAATTAACCTTATGAAATAAAATATAGCGCATCACCCCTACTTAACAATCATTAAAAAAATATTGCGCTGCTTTTGGGTCGAATTTCTGATTCTTTTGCTAACAATCATCGCAACGGTGTTTGTATTCTTCTACCAAATCCTGCCTGAGGCCGAAGGTACGGTTAGGTGACAAACATTGAACAGCCAGATAGCGCTGGCACGTGACATAGACAAGACGTTGTTATTTAGCACCTTGGTAATTATTCAATGAAAGCCGTGAGGACATAATGAAACTTGAGCAATTGAGTACGCTATCGGAAAGCCGTGAAGAATTAGTGACCTTATTGAATGATTGTGTGGAAAGTGGTGCGTCCATCGGCTTCCTTGCACCACTGGAAGCCGGTGAAGCAGAGCGTTACTGGCAGGGGGTTGCCGCCGATCTGGCAGAGGGCGGTCGTACGTTATTGATTGCACGTGAAGCAGGACGCATCGCAGGCGCAGTGCAGATTAGCTATTGTCCAAAGAAAAACGGCATCCACCGTGCTGAAGTGGAAAAACTGATGGTGCATACGGCATTTCGCCAGCGCGGCATTGCGCAGCAATTAATGGCTGAAGTGGAGCGTCAGGCACAGGCTCATCAGCGCACCTTATTGGTTCTGGATACTCGCACCAATGACACCGCTTCCATTTTGTATCGTAAATTAGGCTATCAGGAAGCGGGCCAAATCCCGCAGTTTGCCCGCAGCTCCGCAGGCACACTGGATGGCACAACCTTTTTCTATAAATTACTCGAATAAAGGCGACGTAAAGCCAGTGGGTAGAGCATTGGCGAATGGTTTCAACAATCAGGGCCAGCGCGACAAACGCGGTTCAACGCCTCCAGCGTTTGTCCGAGTCTGGCACCACTAATTTAAAAAAACTATCCTACATTAACTGTATTTATCCAGAAAATCGCTGCGTCCTCGTTCGTCTTAAATCTCAGCTTCTAAAAACGCAATAAATGCCCTTACCTTTGAATTCAGTGCCGAACGTTCATTAACACAGGCATAAATATTCATCGGTAAAGACTCTACGTGGTTACCGTTATTGTGGTCTGAGCAGAACAAAGGCGTGAGTTTGCCACTGTCTATCAACGGCTGGGCAACAAAGCTTGCCAGACGGGTAACGCCGCCTCCGTTTGCGGCTATTTTTGCAATGATATCAATATCATCACTGATGAATTTAGGGTTGAGCTTCACGTTAACAGGTTGCCCGTTGACCATAAACGTCCAGGGAAGAAAACGTCCATCGGTGGGATAGCGGAAAACCAGACAGGCGTGGTGGCTGAGTTCTTCGGGAGTCTGAGGGGTGCCAGCGCGATCCAGATAAGCCTGAGCCGCGCAGAATACAAAGGGCAGCGATGCGATTTTTTTGGCAATCAGTTGATCGTTCAGCTGTGCCTCGATGCGGATACTGACATCAACGCCTTCCAACCGATGGTTGACGTTGCGATCGGTACTAATCAGTTCGATATCAATATCGGGGAAAGACGCTTTGAAAGCAGGCATCAGTGGAGCGATAACGTACCGACCAAACGCGGCAGTCGTCGCGATGCAAAGCGGACCTTGCAGTTTGGTGTCACTCGCAGCAGCCTGCGAGGCGAGTTCGATATCATGTGGAATGTGGCGTACTTTCTCGAAATAACGTTTACCGTTTTCGGTTAATGTCATGCTACGGGTGGTACGCGATATCAGACGCACGCCCAAATGTGTTTCAAGCCGGGAAAGGCTCTGGCTTACCGCCGCCGGACTCATACCTTTAGCACGTGCCGCCGCGGCGATACTGCCGTTCTCCACCACGCGGATAAAATTGCTAATCAGCCCTAACACATCCATATTACCCTCAATGCCTGATTCGTTACTTTTATTTAATAATGATTAAAGCATAGCTGCTCTACTACCGTCTTGGTTAGCTTGATAGGTTAGCAACCGTTTCACTCACCGTTGTTAACCAGGATAACTTGATGACTAATGCTGTTGCTAAAAATACCCCGCGATTCCGCTTCCCTAAGCGCGCTTTACCTTACGTATTTGCTCTTTATATGGCGACCATCATGGCATTTCTGATGTGTCTGGTCATCATTCTGGCCGAATTTGGCATGGGGCCACATTACATGGAAAATGTGATGAATGCCTATCAGGTTGCCATGCCCGCCGCTTTTGTTTGCATACTGATTGTCCGCCCTATTGTGACCCGGTTGGTAGGATTGACGGTTCACGGTCACTGAGTCATTCAAGACGCCATTTCGTTCTCTCACATTAAGGCTGACAAGTCCGCCTTTCGCTCCTCACCGGCTATCAGGCTGAGTCATGCTATAACACAGAACACTGCCATCATGATTGATGGCACCTCTATGTTATCTGTTCGCCTAAAACCGCTCGCCGACGATCCCTACAACCCCAACACCAGCTCGTCATACGCCGCATGAACGTTCTCAGGCAGCCGCGTTTGCGTTTGGAGCCAGCGATCCAGTTCGTGGCCGATGTGGGTCAGGTATAGCTGTTTGGGGTTTAGCTGAGTGAAGATCGCCAGCGCGCGGGTGATGTCATTGTGGTTGCGCGGTGGCGTCGTCTGGGGAGGATGGCTGCAATCGACAATCGCATAGTCCAGCGTGTGGGATGCAAGAAATTCGGCGGTATCGGGCGGCAGCCCGATGGTGTCGGTCAGGTAAGCCAGCGTATGCGTCGGTGTTTGGATGAGGTAACCGTAGGTGAGTTTGGAATGGATTAGGGGAACTGGCGTGAGCCTGATGCCATCCAGTTCGAAAGGCTGGAAAGGTACCAGCGGTTTTTGAAAATGCAGTATTCCTGGGTGCTTAAAGAGATCGTCGCAGCCCGCTTCATCCGGGGGGCCAAAAACCGGAATGGGATCGCCATAGCCCCAGCGCAGGGGAAATAATCCCTGAACGTGGTCCATGTGATAGTGGGTCAGCAGAATATGCCGAGTCGGATAGGGAAGCAGATAAGGCGCGAGTTCGGGCAATCCGGCATCAATCAGGATGATCCGGTCTTGTGTCGTGATGGCCGCGCAACAGGCACGGCGCCGTTTTTTTTCATCGTGCAGCGCCTGTTGGCAAACCATACATGTACAGCCAAAGGCGGGAACCTGCTGCGCACCGCCAGTTCCCAGAAAGTGGAAAACGATCCCATCACTATTTGCTGCCATATTTGCTGCCATCGGTTTTCCTCTGCTCTCCAGTGCGCTTGCCACTCGGCCTATTGTTCGCTGTGCATCGCACAGCCGCTGTCGAACGACAGCATCGACTGAAAGACAGATAACGTGCGTTGCAGATCGCCGTCGTTATTCAATAACACACAGTCGCTTTGTAAGCGGCTCTGTTCTTCTTCCGCCCGCTGCAATCGCGTGGCGATTTGCTGTTCGCTTTCCCGTCCTCTGGCGCATAACCGCTCTCGCAATGTCGATGTAGAAACGGTCAGGCATATCGGAAACAGCGTGTTGCCGTAGCGCTCACGCGCCTGACTCAGGTAAGCCCGTGAGCCATTCACGATGACGTCATTCCCTCGCTGTAGCCAGTCATCAATCTCGATCCCGATGCCATAGTGGCACTGGTGCGCCTGCCAATTGAGGGCAAACAGTCCAAGCCTCAGACGGTTCTCAAACTCCTCCTGGGTCAGCGCAATGTGGTTCTCGCCTTGTATCTCAGCGGGACGGGTAATGTACCGGTGCGCCACCAGCAGGTGTGGCAACGCCAACTGACGAATCGCCCGCAGCAGGCTGTCTTTGCCTGATCCTGAAGGGCCAATGAGGTAGATGAGTTTCGTCATGATCAGAATACCCGGACGCCCTGACGCCACACGTGCATCAGCTTCATTTGCGGCGCGTGCCGTTTGACGAGCAGCAGGTCGGCTCGCCGCCCTTCTTCAATGCAGCCGCGATCGTCAAAGTTCAGCGCCTGAGCGGGGTTGCTGCTGACCAGCGCGATAGCACGTGGCAGGTCATAATCATTGCGTTCATCCTCTGCGATCATGAACGCTGCCTCCAGCAGGCTGGCCGGATAATAGTCCGAAGACAAGATGTGAAGCACGCCAAGCGTCGCCAGATGATGTGCCGATACATTGCCGGAGTGCGAGCCGCCGCAAATGACATTCGGCGCGCCCATCAGTACGTTCATGCCAGCGCCATCGGCCTGCCGTGCCGCAATCTCGGTGGTAGGGAATTCGGCAATCGTGACCCGGTGCTGGTGGGCTTCGCTGATATGTTCCGGCGTCGCATCGTCATGGCTGGCCAGCGTGATGCCTTTGTCGTGACAAAGCCGGACGATGGCCTCGCGGTTAGGCTGCGACCAGCGGCGTGAACCCGCCAGTTGCTCCTCCTCAAACGCGGCCATCTGTTCGTCATTCAGGTGATATTTGCCTTTGTAATACTGATGGTATTTTTCCTGGGAAGAAAACTGCCGCTGCCCCGGCGAGTGATCCATTAATGACGCGAGCGCGACCAGAGGGATATCCACCAGTTGTTCAAACAGAGGGAACGTATCCTGGTGCGGCAGTTCGCAGCGCAGATGCAAATGGTGATCCGCCCGGTTGGTGCCATGCTGCTGGCTGTGCAATACCGCATCCGTCATACGCCGCAGGTTCTCAAGCCGATGCCCGCCATCACGCACGTCTCCTACCGCAACGGCATCCAAAACGGTGGTGATGCCACTGGAGATAATCCACGCATCGTGATTGCGCATCGCCGCTTCAGAAGGCCAGTTAACGCCGGGGCGCGGCGTGAAACACTTATCAAGATTATCCGTGTGTAGCTCGACAAGCCCCGGCAGGAGCCAGGCCTGTTCGCCATCCAACGCACCGGGATGACGGCTGGGCCTGTCGCTGATGTGGTGAATCACGCCGTTGCGCACTTCCAGTGAGCCATGAATAATTTCTCGTGAGAGCACCATGTTGACGTTATTAATGATCATTTGCGGTCTCCTGAGCGTTGGAAGCTATCGGCTGCGTGTTCACGGACATGGCGTTTACTGACATCGTGTAAAGGCTATCGGCGACCTCCTGTCGCACTTCGTCATCGTGAAAGATGCCGACGATGGCACACCCTTTGTCTTTCGCATTGTTGATGAGTTGTGTGACAGCCAGTCGGTTTTTGGCATCCAGCGACGCTGTCGGTTCGTCTAACAACAGAATCGGGTAGTCGCCAATAAACCCACGGGCAATATTGATGCGCTGCTGTTCACCGCCGGAAAAGGTAGCGGGCGCGAGCGACCAGAGCCGCTCAGGGACGTTCAGATGCGTCAGCAGTTCACCGGCGCGAATCTCGCTTTCCTGACGAGACATACCGCGTTCCAGCAACGGCTGGATGACCACATTCAGTGTGCTAATACGCGGGATGACGCGCAGAAACTGGCTTACCCAGCCCACGGTTTCACGGCGGATTTCCAATACATGGCGTGCGTCCGCGTTGACGATATCAACCCAACGTTCGCGATGGCGTACCCAGATGTGGCCGCCGTCAGGCTGATAGTTGCCGTACAAAGAACGCAGCAGCGTGGATTTTCCACTGCCTGAATGCCCGTGCAACGCCACGCACTCACCGCTTTTCACGGACAGACTGACATCGTGGAAAACCGGCAACCGTGTACCCTGCTGGTTATATAACACGAACGTTTTATCAACGTTCTCGATGCGTAATTGCGTATCCATCAAGCGTCCTTTTGTCTGGATTTACAGAATGGAAGAAACAAGCAATTGGGTGTAGGGATGGCTTGGATCGTCAAGCACCCTGTCCGTCAGTCCCTGCTCGACGACTCGCCCACGCTGCATCACCAGCAAACGGTGTGACAGCAGACGGGCAACCCCGAGATCGTGGGTCACGATGACGACGGAAAGCTGCATCTCCACAACCAGCGTCCTGAGCAGATCGAGCAGGCGTGCCTGTACCGATACATCTAACCCGCCGGTAGGTTCATCCATAAAGATCAGCCGCGGTGCCGTGACCAGATTGCGGGCGATCTGAAGGCGTTGCTGCATCCCACCGGAAAACGTGGTCGGTAGATCGTCAAGACGGTTTTCGGGTAGCTCAACGTTTTCCATCCACTGCGCCGCTTTATTGCGGATATCGCCGTAGTGCCGATGACCAATCGCCATAAGCCGTTCGCCAATATTGCCGCCCGCAGACACGGTGGGGCGCAGCCCTGCCAGTGGATGCTGCCAGACGATCCCCCACTCGGTGCGAACCAGCGCGCGCCGCTGCCGTTCGCTGATGTCATAGATCGAGAGCGTCTGCTGCTCGGCGTTACGGTAGATCACCTCACCGTCCTGCGGAGCCAGCCGTGCGGAGATCGCATTTAGCAGCGTCGTCTTCCCGGACCCCGACTCGCCGACAATCCCGAGAACCTCTCCCGGCCACAGCTGAAATGACACGTCGCGGAAGCCTTTCTCCGGCGCATACAGGTGCGTGAGGTGCCGTACATCCAGCAAAGGGGTATCGGATGCATGATGTTCTGTCGTCATGACGTTTCTCCTCTCTGGTCCTGGCGCTGCTGGCAATAGTCGGTGTCGGAGCAGACGAACATGCGGGTGCCGTCATCATCCATCACCACTTCATCAAGGAAGCTGTCGCGTGCGCCACACAGTTCACACGGCTTGTCCCACTGTTGGATTGTGAAGGGGTGATCGTCGAAATCGAGGCTTTCCACCACGGTATAGGGCGGAACGGCATAGACCCGCTTCTCGCGTCCCGCGCCAAACAGTTGCAGGGCGGGCATCCTATCCATCTTCGGGTTGTCGAATTTCGGGATGGGCGATGGATCCATGACATAACGGTGGTTGACCTTCACCGGATAAGCGTAGGTCGTGGCGATGTGTCCAAAGCGTGCAATGTCTTCATAGAGCTTCACCTGCATCACGCCGTATTCTTCCAACGCATGCATCTTGCACGTCTCGGTTTCGCGCGGTTCAATAAAGCGTAGCGGTTCAGGGATCGGCACCTGAAACACCAGGATCTGATCTTCCTTAAGCGGCGTTTCAGGAATGCGGTGTCGTGTTTGAATCAGCGTCGCTTCGCTGGTTTTCTCCGTGGTTGGTACATTGGCCACTTTGCGGAAAAAACGACGAATCGACACCGCATTGGTGGTGTCATCCGAGCCCTGATCGATCACCTTGAGCGTATCGTCCGGCCCGATGATACTGGCGGTGATTTGAATACCGCCAGTGCCCCAGCCGTAGGGCATGGGCATTTCCCGGCTGCCGAACGGCACCTGATGCCCAGGAATGGCGATCGCTTTCAGGATCGCGCGTCGTATCATTCCCTTCGTGCTTTCATCCAGATAGGCATAGTTGTATTCCGTTTCCGAACCGTTGTATTCCGTGTCTGAATCGTTGTATGCCGTTTCCGGCTTGCTGCCTTTCTGGCGGGAGATCGTTGTCTGACCCATCACGCGTTACTCCTTGGCACAGAAGCGAGGTATTCCTCACGTAGTCGTTTTAATAGCTCCAGCTCTGACTGAAAATCGACGTAATGCGGCAGCTTCAGATGCGAGACAAACCCCGCCGCCTCCACATTGTCGGCATGAGAAAGGACAAATTCCTCATCCTGAGCCGGACCGCGAATTTCCTCTTGATAATCGTCGGACTGAAGCGCGCGATCGGCTAATGCCACGGTGATGGCCTTACGTTCCGCACGACCGAATGCCAGTCCGTAGCCACGGGTAAAATGCGGCGCGTCGTTGGCAGGTTTCACAAAACCATTCACGGTTTCGCACTCAGTCAACAAGATCTCACCGATATCGATGGCAAAACCCACCTCTTCGGCGACGATGCTGACGGTGATGTATCCCGTGCGGATCTCGCCGACAAACGGGTGGTTGCGGCCATAACCGCGCTGGGTGGAATACCCGAGCGAGAGAAGAAACCCCTCGTCGCCGCGAAACAGCTGCTGAAGACGCGCCGCACGCGTGCCGGGGTAACTCGGCGGCTCCATCGTAATGTCCGGCGGATCGCTGTCGTCGCCGATATGCCGCTCAGGGACAAAGTGTTGTTGAGAAAGGAACTGAAACGCATGAGCGATGTGGTCAGGAATCGCTTCATGCTCATCAACGGCGTCAGACCGTGGCGCGACAGGATCCTCACCATCGGCCAGCAGCGAGAAATCCAACAAGCGGTGGGTATAGTCATAGGTCGGTCCCAGCAGTTGCCCACCCGGCAAATCTTTGAAAATGGCCGAAACACGGCGTTCAAGACGCATATCCGCGGTATTAAGCGGCTGACTGATTCCCCAGCGTGGCAGCGTGGAACGGTAGGCCCGTAAGAGAAAGATACTTTCCACTAGATCGCCACTGGCCTGTTTGATGGCCAGCGCGGCGAGCTGACGGTCGTAAATATTGCCTTCGGTCATAACGCGATCGACGGCCAAATTAAGCTGCTGTTCTATTTGGGAACAGTCTAATTCTGGAATATCCGTGCACCCGCGGCGGCGGCAGGCTTGTAGCTGGTGAGCGGCCTCAATGGCCTTTTCCCCACCTTTAACGGCAACGTACATTAGCATTCCTCCACGTGGGTACTTCTGGGGATGGCAAAGAGCTTTTTCCCAGAGGTAAAAAGAAAATCCAATCCTGTAGGGAAGGCATGGGGGCGATTGCACAGGTAATTCCTGACACTCGCGGGCAGACGGGGAGAAATAATGCGATGTGTCTTGATGCCCGGCCCTGTCAGTTTTAAACAAGGCCCATCATGCATGCCTTCCACTTCTAAAATAACGGTGGTGGATTTTTCGGGTTCGACTTCACTGCCGCAAGAGAGCGCCATCAGGTCATAAGAAAAAGCGTTTCCGCTCAGCAACACAAAGTAGGCATCTTCAAACGTCGTGGCGATCGGCACGTTCGTATGCAGGCAAAGCGTGCGCAGCAACAGTGGGTTACCAATCCGGGGATCGATAAACAGTGGCGTCGTGTGGCTGGTCAGCGTAAGCAGCGTGGCTGCCGTGGCAGACGATATCGATTCCAGACCGGAGACATTCGGAACCGTGACCAGAGAACCCGGCTCGCTCATGGCCTTCACGATTTTGCGAAAGCAGAGCTGTGTGCCAAATACGGGGTGGGCGAAGCCCGTCATCGTTGTCATGACAAATCATTCCCCCCTGACCAAAGTAAAGAAATTTACCCGGCTGGCAGCCACTTCATGCTGCTGCTGTTCCCGATGCGCACGCTGCTGGTCGGCTAACGGTGTGATGATGCGCTCCCATATTTCATGGAAATAGGGTCGAGTTTGCAGGAGCGCATCGATCCAGGCACAAAGCTCGGCATGCGGTTTGTTTCTGCCCGCGATATAGCTGTAACCGCACGTTCCGTCCTCCAGTTGTATCGCCGCGCGAGTCACCGTCATATCCCCCACAATAAAACGTGGGCCATCGACCTCCATTCTTCCCTGTAGCTGGATCAAACCAATCTGCGTCGGGCGTAATAGCTGGTAATCCGTTGGGTAATTCAATGCGCCCCAGTGTTTTTCCAGAGCGCTCGGATCGCTGTGAGCAAGAATGGACATCCAACGTTGTCGCTGTGTTAGCTCTGACATCTACTCCCTCCCCACTGGCAAAGTACGTGAGAGATAAGAAAAACAGGCGGTTTGATCCTGAGGTTCGGCCGAGAGATCCGCCGTGTTTTGATAGAGCTTGCGCGCCGTATCAAAGAATTCGCTTTGGATCGGAGAACGCCGGAAAAGCATTTGTGCCAGATCGAGATCTTTCAGGCGGATAGATAACGGTACTGACACGGTTTCACGCGGGTTCAAATAGCGATCCAGCATGACTTCCATATAGGTCGAACGACCGCGCCCCAACGTCAGCGCATTTGCCAACACATCAGGGGCGATGTCGTGCGCTTCCGCCAGCAATAGCGCTTCCGCCGCGACCAGTAGATGCACCGCCTCACAATAGTTATTAATCACCTTCATGGTCTGTGCGCTGTGGTTGCTCTCCATCAGCACATAGTGGTCCGACAGACTGGAGATGACGTCGTTAACCGCGTTGGCGAAATCATCCACACAAGGCCCGACCCAGGCGGCCAATTTACCCTGCCGCGCCCCCTCCGGTCCGCCCGATACCGGACATTCCACATAATGCGCGCCATGCTGGTGAAAAAAAGTTTCCATCCAGCGGCTCTCTTCCGGCCCTATCGTGCTGATATTGAGTAACAAAGGACGATAGCGAGTCAGCTTCTGTATAACCGCCTCAGACTGAAAAACATCACGTATCGCCTCTGCATCTTTCAGGCAGATGAGCACAATTTGTTTTTCCTGCGTGAATAACTGGTGCAGTTCAGGGACGGCTTGAGCGCCTTCGGCGGCGATATCGTTCACTTTCCGGTTAGTCCGGTTAAACACGCTGAGTGGGAAATGACGCTGTAATAGTCTGAGCGAGATAGCTTTTCCTAATACACCAACGCCAACTAAAGAAACAGAATGAGTCATATCGGCAATCCTTGTCGCTAAGGGGTGGGCAATACTCCGGGTATTGCCGTCCATCAAGAGGCCTGAGGCGGTGCAGTAAGAAACTGCATAAATGCATCGCGATTTTGAGCGGGCGATGTTGCTGGCCGCCCCAGATCGCTGCGATGGCCAACACCGCATCGCACCTCAATGAATTGGCTACGTTGCGCCACGAGCGCCTGTTGCAAGGCAGCCTGCAAAGCTTCTTCTGTCTCAACGTAATAGGTTTCCCCATAACCGCTGGCAGCAGCGATAGGTGCCAGCGGTAAGCGGGACGCCGCCGTGGGCTGCCCGCCCACCGAGTCATGAGCGCCGTTATTGATGACGATGTGTATCAGGTTGCTGGCCTGAGCGGTATTCGTCAGCCCCCCCATGTGCATCAGCAGCGCCCCATCCCCATCCAGACAAACGACTTTCCGCTGCGGCTGCGCATCACACAGACCCAAAGCGATCTGGCTGGCCAGCCCCATTCCGCCGACGGTCAGAAAATCTTGCTGATGCCCTTCTCCCCGCTGCTCACGCAATTCATAGAGCTCGCGGGACAACATGCCCGTCGTGCTGACGATAGGAAGATGAGAGGGCAGCACGTTCAGGCATGCGGCAACGATAGCTTCCCGCCGCATCAGCGTCGGTTCAGCAGCGGCCTTGGCGGATGCCGCTAGCGAAGAGAAAGTATTTTTTCTCACCACCAGCGCCACTGGACGATGTTCGTCATGCGCACGCTGGAGCAAAGCCTGAATATCATCCCACCGAGGCGGGTTATGGCTATCCAGAACGAGATGCGGAATATCAAGCACATTGAGCTGAGCCAACGTGACTCGCCCCTGCATGACATGCTGCGGTTCATCGTGCTGCTGCTTACCACTCTCATCGACTTCACCACGCCAGCCAATAATGAGTAACAGCGGAATACCATAAACATCCGGCGTAGCCAGAGAACAGAGGGGGTTGATCGCATTGCCCAACCCTGAATTTTGCATATAGACCACGGGCAACGTTCGCGTCGACAGATAATGGCCTATCGCCATCCCTACCGCGCAACCTTCATTACTCGCGATACGGTGTGCAAGCCCGCTATGATTACTTTCAATCGCCAGACAAAATGCCTTTAATAATGAATCAGGGACGCCACTGAAAAAATGCACGCCACGTTGAGCAAGAAACTCGATGAGCTTATTAGGGTCAATCATAATAAACCTTCCCTTAGCACCACACTGTATTTAACAGCGATAATGATGCGTTTATTCTTCATTATGTGATTACAGTAATCAGGGGCAATATAATTATTTATTTAAAAACAGCCATTTACTTCAAAGAATAACCCACTTTACCAACAGTGATTATTATAGAAAAAACGACAAACCCATAGCACCCAATAATCGCGTTATAAAATAATTATACTGACACCCTAATCTATTTCGTTATCGCGTGCCGGGAATAAGATCCAAGATATCTTTTATCGACATGCATTTATCCTCAACTTCCAGCGTTCGGCCATGCTTGAGGATTTCTGGCAAAATTGACTTCATTGCCGGATAAGCCGCACGCAACATATGGTTTGCATAAATCACGATATTAAACCCACCATCAATCAGCTGATCGAAAGTAATATCGTTAAAACTGGTAGGAACGCAAACCAGGGGGAGATGTGGATAATGATCGCGGAATTGTTTGGCAAAAGCTAAAATTTCGGCAGGGTTCTTATGTCGACTGTGGATCATAATCCCATCGGCACCGGCGTCCGCATAATGCAGGGCGCGGTTGATCGCATCTTCCATACCGACATCCAGAATCAGGCTTTCAATACGGGCGATCAGCATAAACTCTGGTGTCAGCTGTGCTTTTTTGGCCGTGGTAATTTTTTCGCAAAAATCCTCTACGGAAGCTTGCGTTTGCTTTACCTCATTACCAAATAAGGAGTTCTTCTTCAGGCCGGTTTTATCTTCGATAATCATGGCAGAAATACCCAGATTTTCGGCAGCCCGAATACGGTGAGCTAAATGCTCCGTTTGCCCACCAGTATCGCCGTCAAAAATTAATGGACGAGTGGTAACATCGAATATTTCCGTAATCGCATGAAAACGATGACTGATATCCACCAATTCCGTATCGGGTTTTCCCCGCAGAGTCGAATCGGTGAGTGAACTAGACCAAAACGCATCAAATTGATAATGAGTATCGCCATCTTCATAAGCGGCTTGTTCGATTAATAAAGCAGAAAGCGGGCTATGAGCCTCCATCACCCGAATACCTTTTTGCTGCTGTAATAATTCACGAAGAGCACTGCGACGTGAACCCGGCGTGCATCCTTTATAGGAATCTGTTGGGGTGTCATTGGATAAAATGATAGACATGGTTATCTCCTATGTACCATAGAGTTGGGGGGTATACTTTCCCTAGTAAACCAAGCGCAAAAATCACAAGACCACGCAACGTTATATTTATTTAAATTAAATATACCAACAGGGTGATTCTATTCATTGAAAACAACTCTTCAATAGAGAGAAAAAATTTTCGTTTATTTTTTAATTTCACCTACCTTATTGAAATAGCATCGATTTAAACGATAAGAAAACAATGAAAAAAGAATATTGATTACAATTCACATCTTTTTTCATGTTAAAAAGCTAAAAAAGTTGCTGTTTTTAGTTTTTTAATTCAGTAACCATTTTCGACAGAATGGGTGAGAGAAGAAAATCTTATTGATATGAATATTCATTGTTAATCATATGATTTTTAATAAAATAATTAGCAAGGAAAGATGAGGGGAGAAGTGCAGAATACAAGCTAAAACTACAGCGATAATAGCAACAGCACCGTATGTAACCACATCATCCTATGATGAAAAAGGATATAGGACACACAAAGAAAATCCAAGAAACACTGAAGTACCATAAGAATTTAATATAAAATTAAATCATAAATTTATGAAGAAAGTATATTCTGATAGTTGTGCACCTCGAATTGCTTGCATTGAAAAAAACCAAAAAAATCATTTAGTTGCAGATAAATTCAGCAAATTAAACATTGCTATATTTTTAGTAAAGTAATTATAACGCTTAATTTTATGCTCATTTTTTATATTGACAGTAAAAAATTACTAATGTATCAGTGTTAATGAGGTGTTTTTAATTAAACATTTCGATAACAAACCAATCCTGATTTGTCTAAATGCCTTCAACTGGTAAGAGGTTTTCTTATGAGCAAAGCTAATGAAATTGCGAATCTGTACAAAACGCCAAAAACAGTTAGTGAAAAAAATGTAGAAGGTAACAGTTTCACTGATATGCTGCTGCAAACCCAAACGGCTGCGACAGCGGCTTTTGATAAACTCGCTTATTTAGCGGGCATCAAAAATGCTCCCGCAGACGATAAATATGCACAGTTGAATACCAGCAACCTTAGCGAGCTAATTAAAAGCGCCAAAAGTGCTGGCTATGATATCGAAGTAGTTAACATCTGATAATTAGGGGCTGTCTTCACGACAGCCCTGTTTTATTGAAGAGGCTGCAAATGAGCTATGACATTGAAGAACTTAATCGAAAAATAGATATCGATGGATTACATTGGGTTCCCCGCTGGAGAGTAAATAATGGGAAATCAGACTCTTTTGTTGTTCCTTTTGTCACAACTTACCCTGTCAATATTGTTTTTCATGGAGAGAATGAATTCAAATATGGTCAATATGGTATTCATCTAGGGCAACAAGATACGCTTACATTTTTAGGTAATGAAAACCAGGTGATAAGAGCAAAGTTTATTGATTGTCGTATAAACTCACCAACATTTAAGCAAGCCATTGAATTTGATATAAATCCGTCATCGGCAAAAACGCTCATTATACCACCTGGAGTGGCTCATACATTTCACAATCTTGAAAACGTTTTTACTTTAAATTCATATACTCTTTTCCTTCCTGACTTTGATGAACTTTCTAGCGCCAATTTAAATTGGTCGCCGGGTAATGATGTTATTAATATCCCAGAAGATATATCGCCTCAAGATGTGCCTGGATATGTTCCAATGACTGAAGAGGCCGCCAGTATTGTTTATCATCGGATTGGTGAATTCCAACAAGAGAATCTTAAAAAGCATAAGTTTCAACATTCTGAAACCAGAGAGTTCATATTGGATGATGGAAGTAAAATTAACCTAAGAATCCGAGAAGAGATCAAAGATGAAGAGAAAGTAAATTTACCCCATTCTAATATCGTTGGTGTTGAATTTAGAGAAATCCCATCAGTGAAGACTGGGAGAGAGAGTTGCATCGTTCCGTTAACAAGAAAGTCACCGATGTATATCGTCGAGCATGGGAATGACCATTATGATTTTGATTCCTATGGGTTACATTTAGGCCAGGAAGATCACCTCACCTTTTTAGGTAAAATGAAACATGAAATCACCCTTAAACTCGTAGATATGAGAGAGGGGTCTGAAACACTTTTCATGGAGGATGAGATAACGTTCACGCCTTATCCTAACGTAGAATTGGTCATTCCTTGCGGTGTAGCCCATGCTCTTATAAATATGGCGGGAGTAATTACCGTTAATCGGCCTGTGATATTCTTAAATCAGGAAAAAGAATATATCCCTGGTCATGATGTTATAGATTGGCCGATAAGTAATAAAAGTTACATGAGTTATAAAGCAAACAATATAGAAGCAAGTACCGATTACTATGAGTTTTTAGTTTCCCAACAAAAGGATTTAGTTCGTGAGGCACCAACACATAACACGCCAAAATCAGTGATAGTTTTTGATGAGAAATCGGGTAAACATGTCAAAGTTCTTTTAAAGGAAAAGGTATAAATACTCATTATGGGCATCCTGTTCTTCTTTATGCTTTTTTTAGTACTAACCGCGGATGGGTTAATGGTTTTTCTAACCCCGGTAATCGTTTATCAGCTTACCGGTAGTATTGAATACTCGGGGCTATCATATGCTCTATGGTGGCTACCCAGAATTTTAATTATACCGCTAATAGGTAAATATATTGATCAACTGGGTGTTCGTCCGCTTTCCATTTCCTCTGATTTAATAAAATCCACAGGATGCTTATTTTTAGCGATAACTGATTTCTCATCTGATTTATCGATTGCCATCGCTTTTGGTATCGTAGGTAGTTTGATCTCCATAGGTAACTCTCAGACAATTATTTCATATGAAAAATTAGTGTCATTGTTAAGCAAGAGAAAAGAGCATCATGCTAATTTAATTTCCAGAATGGACTTCATGGGCATGATAATTGGGCCATTAATGGGAATACTCCTGATCGATCATGGCTTTCGAATGCTGTTAATTATCCCATGCATCCTTTATATAACAAATGCCGCTTTCTTTTTCCTTGAGAAGGGAAAGTTAAATGAAACGAAAATTAGCGCTTTAAGTGAAAACGTTACCCCATACGAGGAAAGTGGATTTAAAAAGAGTATAATATATCTATTTTCAATCCCGGCATTATTATTTTCCATTTTTCTTGCCATAGGTAACAACATGTTTGATGGCCTTGTTGAGTCGAGTGGCGCAGCATTAATTGAAAGAAGCATGGATCTTCCTGTTAAATACTTCGGCCTGATTGATGTCGCAGCAGGAATATGTGGGGTTTTGGGTACTTATTTCTATAGTCATTTTAAGCGTGTTGTCAGCAGAAAAAACCTGCTACTTTTATCCGTTATCTTCATCACTATAAACTCAATATTACTAATAATCTTTAAATCATCATTTACTGCATTCATTTTTTGCTATGCCTTATCTATTATGGGGAAGGTTTTCACTGGAAATATTTGCAGAATGATACGAATTGAGCTAATTGAACCCACGATATTTGCCAGCACCTCATCATTAATAGTTCTATTCAACCAATCTATTCTCCCGCTTGTTGGCATGCTGCTGTACATTTCTGGTGATTCAGTTCGTGCAGTTTATTTTCTCATGGCGACAGCCATTACTATTACATTTTTGGCAGGGGTATTTTTGTATCGAAAAATAACATCAGCAGTAGTCACTCCCGATATCCCACGAGCTATCTGACGTCTGAAATCCAGAAGTTAAAAGCTGCTTCTCGACGAGGTGGCTTTTATAATTATCCTGTCCCCTCAAGCTATGCTCTTTTTAGAGATCTCCTCAGATGGGCATATGAAAGACCTCCTCTAAAGGGAACGTCATGCATAAAGCCCCACTCACATACCTTTAAATGCTTGTTTACATTTATGTAAATATCGATGTCTACGCACTAATTTGTTGGTATAACGGTAACCATTATCAGTTAGATGCCACCGATCGCAGTACAAGGAAGCCACATCAGTACACTCGTAGCGTACATACTCAGGGATGACACATCTTGCGATAGCCTACCCGTACTCTGTGTGCAGCAGTCCTCTGGTTTTCCTGTGTTTATCTGAACGTCTTGCTCGTGCAATGGTGTAACACTGCCATTGCAATATTGAGCTGATAACAACCCGAAACCCTGCCAATACATGCTGCTGATAAAGCACGATGTTGTCGGCGTTATAACTCAACAACAGCGTAAGAACTCACTCTATGACATCAATCTCTGAATCACTCACCGCATTGGTGCAGCGCCGCGCGCAGTTGCGCGAGATGCTCAAAACGCATCAATTCGATGCACTTGATCCCCTGCTGGAACAAGAACACCAGTAATCCACAACCGCACGCCTATCTCCTTCTCTCCGCGAGGTGGGCAATCACAGCATCGTATGATAGGGGCAGCAGCGCTGCCCCTGTTATTTTCAGGCGTTAATATCCATCGGGTCTCAAATCGTACAAGTCAGGGTTAAAACGACAAACTAAGACCAGAATGGCTCTCTATTGCAGTTGTCAATACAGCGCATTTTGTACGATTATATTCCCCAAAATAAGCACCGTTAATAAGTGAAAATTCAGAAAGTCCCTTTATCTTTTCTGACGTGGCACACACCTCAACAAATAAGGCAGGTCAGTGTGGATGGTTTCAGTAACGTAATATTTCGCCACGTTTTTCAATTGCTGGCGCTTTCCTTATTCGCGTTTGCGGCCCATGCGCAAACAAGCGACCCACTCCTGGCAATGCCCTCTCATGACACCTCCTCTCTCACGCCTACTGACAATCAGGCTCGCGGCATTCTGATAGCGGTGGAACAAGCCACGCTGTCCAGCGAACTGGCTGGACGTATTGTGGAAATTCCGTTTAGAGAAGGGGAATCCTTCAAGAAAGGCGATCTACTGGTACGGTTTGACTGTTCTGTTTATCAGTCCCAATTAGCAGCCGCTTCTGCTGCCGCACGGGCAGCAGAAGCGGAACTGAGCCAAAACCAGCAACTGGCGCAGATGAAATCGGTGGGGAAACACGCGGTATCGTTATCTGCCGCGCACTTTGCACAAGCGCAGGCAGAAAGCCAGGTTTACCAAATTCAGGTCAACCGTTGTCGCATCACAGCCCCCTTCGACGGTCAAGTGGTGAAACGCCGTGCGCAAACCTTTGAGAGTGTGGCGCAAGGTGCTCCACTGCTGGACGTGGTGAATAACCGCAATCTAGAGATCAACTTACTCGTCCCATCACGACTTCTGTCGGTGCTCAAACCCGGATTAGTTTTTACCTTCACGCCGGATGAAACCGGAAAACCGTTACAGGCCAAGGTCACACGACTTGGCGCACGTATTGATGAGAGTAGCCAAACGCTGAGCCTGATTGGTACGCTGGCCCACGCGGACAATACCTTGATGGCCGGAATGAGCGGAACGGCACAGTTTTCGGAGGCGCGGTGAGTACGACACCAACGTCTGCCAGCACCGCTGCGTTTGCTCGCTTCCTTGACATAGAGCGGCAAGCGCGGGCAGCCAACAGCACAGAAGAGCTAGCTTACTGCATCGTCAACGATAGCCAGCCGCTATTCAATTTTCGCCATGCCGCACTCGTGATTAACGGTAAGGTACGCGCCGTAACTGGCGTGACACAACCCGCACCGCACGCCCCTTTTGTCGCCTTTGTCGAACGCGCCTGTACGCAGTTATCATCCGTCGATGAGAAAGCATTGGCTCAATGCCGAGTGATTCAAGCCTCACAGCTTGATGAACAAAGCCGTAGAGATTGGCAGTCGCTGTCTGCCCCCGAGGTGCTGTGGTCCCCCCTCAACGATCGTCAGGGGAACCCCTTCGGTGCAATTTGGTATGCAAGAGAGCAACCATGGCAGAGTACCGATCAGGTACTGGCGGAGCAGCTCAGCGGGGCTTTTAGCCACGCCTGGCTGGCTATCGAACCGCAAACGACTCGTTGGCGGCGTCGGGCTCGGTGGAAAATCGTCGTACCTGCGCTGCTACTGCTCGCTTGCCTGTTCATTCCGGTGCGCCAATCCGTGTTGGCACCCGCCGAGGTTATTCCTCATCAAGGCCGTGTCGTCGCCGCGCCACTGGACGGCGTGATCCAATCCTTTACCGTGTTACCGAACCAGAGTGTACGTCAAGGGGAAGTGCTGGTTCGCTTTGACAGCACAACATTGAAAGCCCAGGCAGATGTGGCCGAACGTGCATTGAATGTCGCCGAAGCGGAGCACCGTGCGAGTTCTCAACGTGCGTTTCAGGATGCGGATTCCAAAGCCAGGCTCGACTTTCTCGCCGCTCAGGTGGCACAAAAACGAGCGGAGCGCGATTACGCCAATGCCTTGCTAAGTCGAGCAGAAATCCGCGCCGAACGGGATGGCATTGCGGTATTTGCCGACGCAACGCGCTGGATGGGTAAACCGGTACGCACCGGCGAACGTTTGATGGAGTTGGCAGACCCCGCTCTCACCGCGTTACGTATCGAGCTGGACGTTGGCGACGCCATCCAGTTGCAACAAGAGGCACCCATCACTCTGTTTCTGGACAGCGATCCACTGACGCCGCACGCCGCATTGTTAGAACGTATCGCCTATGAGTCGGAACAGACACCTGCCGGCAATCTCGCCTACCGTCTGGATGCACGCTTCACGGATACACCGCCCCGTATCGGCCTGCGCGGCACGGCAAAAATTTCCGGCGACTATGTTCCCCTTGCCGTTTATTTGTTCCGTCGCCCACTAGCCGTGATCCGTCAGGCGATTGGGCTATGAATCCGCATCTACCTCCCCTGCGCGCCGATCTTCAATTGGTAGAATCGGCTCCTGGCATCAACGGAGCCCCGCAGTGGGTGCTGTCCGATCCTATAACTGGGCGTTATTTTACCCTGACTCCCTCGGCTATCCGCCTGCTGCGTCATTGGCCATTGCGCCAGCCGCAGAAAATATTGGCTGCAGCCAACAGTGAACCCGGCCTGCCGCTGCGAGTGAAAGAGCTGGAGCAACTACTGCAGTTCCTGCGCCAGCACGATTTAGTCGCGGCAAGCGATGCAGAACAGCGTCAGCGCTATCTGGGCAAAGCTCGGGCGATGCGCACGAGTTTGTGGAAAAGTGTGCTGCACCAGTATCTTTTTTTCCGTATTCCGCTGTGGCGACCCGATCCAGTACTTAACCGCTGTTGGCCATGGCTACAGCGCTATGGCACGCCCTTTCTGATTTGGGGTTTTCCACTCGTCCTACTGCTAGGTTTATTTTTAGTCAGTCGAGACTGGGTACGTTACACCCATTCGTTTCCACACCTCTTCAGCCTGTCCGGCATGGCCGTGTTCGGTGTCTCTCTGGTGTTCGCCAAATTTATCCATGAACTAGGCCATGCTTTCATGGCCAAACGGGCAGGCTGCCGTGTGCAAAGCATGGGTGTGGCCTTTATCGTGTTATTTCCCTTGTTTTATACTGACACTACCGACGCCTGGAAACTGAAGGATCGTCAGGCACGTTTGCTTATCGGCGCGGGCGGCATTCTGGCTGAACTGATGTTGGCGGTGATTGCACTCTTGGCCTGGACATTACTGCCAGATGGCCCGGCACGAACGGCCGCCTTTATGCTTTCCAGCGCGACGTGGCTGACCACGTTGGTCGTAAACCTTAACCCTTTGATGCGCTTCGATGGCTACTTTTTACTTAGCGATTTCTGGCGCGTAGAAAATCTGCAAGAACGCGCCTATGCGCTCTGCCGCTGGCGGTTGCGGGAAAGTCTGTTCAGTCATGGTCACCCTGCGCCGGAAAACCTTTCTCCATCCCTGCAACGCAAACTGCTAGTGTGGGGCTATGCCTCTTGGATATGGCGCTTCTTCCTGTTCTTTGGCATCGCGCTGGTGGTTTACCATTTTTTTATCAAGGTGATCGGCATTGGTTTAATGCTGGTGGAGATCGTCTGGTTTATCGCACTACCGATAGCCAAAGAAGCCTATGCCTGGTGGTCCATGCGCAAATCAATACACCCTATCGCTTTTTTGCGCAGCGCCCTGCTGTGCTCGACCTTCTTGTTTATCTTGCTCTATCCATGGGGTGGCAGCATCCACATTCCTGCCGTATTGGAAGCCGAGAAAGTCAGTACTCTTTACAGTCCAGTACCGGCGCAGGTTAACCGGCTACACGTTACAGATGGTCAGCGGGTAGATGCCGGAGACATTCTGCTGGAGCTCACGTCAGTCGATCTGGATTATCGTCTCGACATTGAGCGTCAGCGTATCACCCAGTTACAGCAGCAACGACAGCGTGGAGCGGCACGGCAGGAAACGGCGAGTGAAATTCAGGTCATGGATCAACAGTTAGCTGAGGCGCTGGCACGCTATCGTGGGTTGGCAGCACAGCGTCAACGCTTAACAATTCGGGCACCGCAAGCAGGTGTAGTACGCGATCTGGCACGTGATCTGACAGCAGGACGCTGGTTAACGGCGGATATGCCATTACTACGCGTGGTGGAACCCACTCAGGGACGGGTGATTGGCTATATACCTGAAGAATCACTCATACGTACTCAAGAAGGCATGCAGGGCATCTTCCTTGCCGACGATCCCGCTTTCCCACGTCTTGACGTTACGCTTCATGAGATTGCCCCCACGGGTAGCGCTTACCTGCCACAAGAAATGCTCGCATCCGATCGCCATGGCCCCATCGCCGTGCGCCGCGACCGCGACCACAATCCCCAACCGGTACAAGCGCAGTACCGCGTTCGTTTTATGGTACAGGAGGAGCAATTCCTGCCGCCGCAACAGCCTCTGCGGGGCAGCGTTATTCTGGAAGGGGAAAAAGAATCCATTCTTGGTGCGGTATGGCGTCGGGTTGCCGCGTTGGGGATCAGGGAAAGCGGGTTTTGACGAGGATAAGCCGGGGTATCTATCACATTTGCGATAGCCATAAGGTGTTTATGATGATCCCCCGAGGTATACCCGACATCCTTCAAGTTGCATGTGCGTTGGCTGCATTTAAATATGCGGCCCATCGAGTTCCCCGCCCTAAAGAGCCGCTGCAAGCCGTGTTCAAAAATGCCTTGCCGTTTTTGTCCTGAACCCCGAATTATTTAGGGTATCTCTCGCTGACTGATAAATCACACCACCCTATTGATAATAAATGAAAAATAAACTTATGTGATTCTCTGCTTATTTCATTTGAATGGTAACTGTAAATTAATGTTGTTTTTTGTAGTATTTTCTTTCCTGACTGAGCTATATTTCTGATGTGTCATACAGATTTTATAGCACCACTGTTCCCTTAGTATTTGATTTTTCATCAAAATTATACGGTTGGTTATTAATATTAATAAATCTGCTATTCCTCCAGGAGGGATGTGTATGAGGCATATTCAGCGTTTATTTGTTACATCAGCAATCACTACCGCTATCACCGTGGGTGCTTTTATTCCTCAAAGTGCCATGGCCTGTAATGACGAATCCTATACTGGCAGCGTATGTTCTTTTGCTATGTCTTTTTGCCCGCGCGGCTGGCTTCCAGCCAACGGTCAGACTGTCCCTATCAATAGCTATCAGGCGTTGTACTCCCTGTTGGGATTCCAGTTCGGCGGTAACGGCTCAACCACCTTCGGGATACCTGATTTGCGTGGACGCTCGTCAGTCGGAACGGGTACCGGGCTCGGGTTACAGACCGTCACCCTCGGGCAGAAAATCGGTAATCCGGCGGTGAATGTTACCGTGCCTTTACCCGCGCATAACCACATCGCGGCCTTTACTGCAACCACCTCTACGACCACAGTTACAGTGCCAGAAAAACCCGGTACCGGCTTAACGGTAAATGGCCAGACCATCACCAATACGCACAGCCTGACGGCAGCGACTTCCGGCCTGCTGAAAATTGCAGGTGGGTCTGCTGTCGCTGGTAACGCATCGCTGCCCACCAATGGCGCGATACTGGCCAAACCCGCATTGGGGGCGCCTAATATTTATAATCCTACGGCGACTGCCGATACTACTATAGGGCCTAGCCAGACGCTTACCGGCCCGGTGAGCGGCACCATTACCTCGTCTATTAGCGGCGGTACGGTAACGGGTACGCCAACGATTCCGTCGTTCCCGATAACGATACCGACAGTCACTGGCGGAACAGTGGCGGTAAACGTAACAGGGGTAGCGCAGCCAGTGGTTAACGTGGCGACCCAGTCGCCTTCGCAAGGGCTGACCGTTTGCATTATGGCTAATGGACTGTATCCACCGCGTCCTGATTGATAACTAACAGGATGGTTCGTGGGCAATTACCTGAAAAAACAGACCAGTCCGGCATAACGCGGGCTGGTCTGTGTTGTAAATAAATCACATCCTGAAAGGTATCCTTATGTTGTGGCGTCATTGGCTGGGTAAAAAAAGTCGTCAGGTTTCACAGGGCGTTGAGTTCAACGCGGAGTCGCCTCTGGGGGTCATGCTGGAAGCGCGAATGCTATTTGATGGTGCGGTAGCTGCCACCGTTGAACAAACCGTCACAACACAAGATACAGCGACGCAAACCGCGACAGCGGATACGGCCTCGCATACTGTCAGCAGTCAGTCTGACCAGCATGAGACCAATACTCAGGATTCAACGACTTCGGCGGACAGCAGCGTTGCGATGGCGGGCAGCACCACGCATAAAGAAGTGGTGTTTATTGACACCTCGGTGGCAGATTACCAGCAACTGGCTCACGGCGTAAAAGACGGGGTTGAGGTGGTGCTGCTGGATGCCAGCAAGGATGGATTAAGCCAGATAGCGCAGTGGGCGCAAACGCATACCGGTTATGAGGCTATCCATATTATCAGCAATGGTGGTGAAGGCCGTTTGACGCTGGGGAACGTCACATTAACCGACAGCATGCTTGCCAGCAGAAGCGCCGACCTGACGACCATCGGCCAGGCGTTAAGCGATGCCGGCGATATTCTGCTTTATGGCTGTAATGTAGCGGAAGGAATCAATGGGAAAGCTTTCATCAGCGATCTGGCCGCGTTAACCGGAGCCGATGTGGCGGCATCTACCGATCTGACTGGGTCGGCGGCGTTGAACGGCGACTGGGTGTTGGAAGCGCAAGTAGGCAACATAACCACCGACCTCGCGTTAACGGCGGCTACGCAGAGCGGATATACCCGCGTGCTGGATACCTTCACTTTTGAAGCCGGCTCCAGCGGCGGTAGCGGTAATAATCAGACCTGGCAGGAAGGGACGCATACCCTGCATTTCGATTTTGTCGGTAACGTGCTGGCTGGGTTAAACAGCGATGGCAATAGCATGATATATGACGTGCAAACGGATGGTTCCAGCTCGTCAAATTCGCTGACGTTTACCATCAGCATTCCCGGCTATATTTTTGACTTGTCTTCACTGGATATGTTGAACGCCGATGGCGTCGGGAATATGAACTACACGATTTCATCCAGTCAATCGACCAGTGGGGACAATAAGAGCGGGGTGCTACTCTTCCCCGGAGCGGTGTCTTATACCACTATCAGCGGCTTTAACAGCAATTTTGCCGGCGTTTCCTCGATTACTATTACCACATCAGGTACTAACGAGTACTACCTGGATAATCTGGTGTTAAACAACATTCGGGCCGCGTCTTCGGTGGATGCGACATCGACCGTCACTGCCGGGCCGTCCAGCGAAGCGACGACATTCTCCACGACTGCCACCTCTGCAGCCAGCGCCGTTTCGCTGCTGGATTTCACTATTACCGACCCCGGCACGTCAGATGGTTCGGCCACGACCGTCAGCACGTTCTACGCCAATGTCAGCGGGACGGCGACATCATCAGAACTGAGTCAGATGCGGTTTCTGCTCAGTGGCCCGGATGCCACCAACGTAGTTGGTACGTACGACAGCAGCACCGGCAGAATCACGTTTTCCGGTCTCAGCCTGTCGATTGCCAATAGCAGCAGCGAAACTTACACCATCAAGGCGTATTACAACGACAACACCAGCAGTAACGACATTACGGACCACCACACGGTGGTGCTGTCGGTGAATGCCAATAATTTTACTACCGGGTCAGGCAGCTCCACCTTTGCCAGCAGCCAGGCCAATGTGACCAATGGCAGCGGCGCCAGCATTGATGTGGCGGCAACCAAACTGATTTACAGCCAGTCGCCGTCCACCGCAGTGGTCAGCGGCATTAACTTTACCACCCAGCCCATCGTGATCGCTGTTGACGATCGCGGCAATATCGATACTGATTTCAGCGGCACCGTCACGCTGAGCGAAAATGGCAGCGGCTCGCTGACCGGCACCACATCAGTGACGGCATCAAACGGTATCGCTACTTTCAACGGCGTGAAATATACCTCTGCCAGCGACGCCGACGCCAACTTTGTCCTCACCGCCGCGTCTGGCAGTCTGGTCAACGCCGTCTCGACATCAATCGATCCGGACGTGGTCGCAACAAGGCTGGTTTTTTCCACCCAACCGGTGCCCGTCACCATTCAGGATGGGCAAAGCACCAGTTTCAGCACGGTACCGGTAGTGCGGGCAGTCGATGCCAATGGCATGGTGGATCAGGATTACACCACCAATATCACGCTCTCGGTGACCGATCCTAACGACGGCACCGTTGATGGCACCGTCAACAGTCTGTCGGTCACCTCCGGCGATCAGGACGTCAACGGCTCGACGGTAACGCTGACGCCCTCTGGGGGAATTGCCACCTACACCGGTCTTATTATCCAGTACACCAATAGCGGCAGCACCAATACGCTGGCGCTGCGGGCCATCTCGGGCAGCCTGACGGCGGTCAACAGTTCGTCGATTACTTCGACCTCCAATACCGCGCCGGTATTCAGCAACCTAAACGGCGGAGCCACCTATACAGAGAACGGCAGTGCAGTGGTGATAGACAACGACGTCACGGTCGCCGACACCGAACTGGATGCACTGAACAGCGGACTGGGCAACTATAACGGCTCCTCGATTACCATCGCCCGTAATGGCGGAGCCAACAGCAATGATATTTTCGGCAACAGCGGTTTGCTGGGAGTGCTGACGCAAGGGCAAAATTTCACATACAACGGCACGGCGATGGGCAGTGTCACCACCAATTCGAACGGGACACTGACGCTGACGTTCAACAGCAACGCGACCTCGGTCATCGTTGACGCGGTGCTGCAATCCCTGACCTATGCGAACAGTTCCGACAATCCGCCAGCCAGCGTCACCCTGAACTGGACCTTCAATGACGGTTCGCTAAACAGCGCCGGCAGCAATCAGGCGGTACTCACTATTACGCCGGTCAACGATGCGCCGACGTTATCCGGCGGCGTCACGGTGACGCTGACCACCACGACGGAGGATGTCACCTCGTCGTCCACATCGATATCGTCGCTGTTGAGCGCTGCCGGTTACGCAGATGTAGACAACGGCGCCGTCAGCGGTATCGCGCTGACGGCGCTCACCGGCAACGGAGCGTGGCAATATTCGACGAACAGCGGAGCCAACTGGTTTAGCGTCGGCACGGTGTCCAACTCGTCGGCGCTGCTGCTCAGTTCGACAGCACAGATTCGCTACGTGCCGGACAGCGCCAATGGCGAAACCGCCACCTTCAGTTTCAGAGCCTGGGATCAAACCAGCGGCACAGCAACCAATGGGGCGACTAAGGGGCTGGCAGATACCTCGACCGTTGGCGGCAGCAGCGCGTTCTCTATCAACAGTGCGCAGGCGTCGCTGGCGGTGAGCAACGTCAACGATGCGCCGACCTTATCCAGCGGCACCACGGTGACGCTGACCACCACGACGGAGGATGTCACCTCGTCGTCCACATCGATATCGTCGCTGCTGAGCGCGGCAGGTTACGCGGATGTGGATAATGGTGCCGTCAGCGGTATCGCGCTAACGGCGCTCACTGGCAACGGGACGTGGCAATACTCAACGAACAGCGGAGCCAACTGGTTTAGCGTCGGCACAGTATCCAGTTCATCGGCGCTTCTGCTCAGTTCGACGACACAGATTCGCTATGTGCCAGACGGCGCTAACGGCGAAACCGCAACGTTAGGTTTCAGAGCGTGGGATCAAACCAGTGGCACCGCAACGTCAGGTGCGACCAGAGGGCTGGCAGATACCTCGACGACTGGTGGCAGCAGTGCGTTCTCCGCCAACAGTGCGCAGGCGACATTAGCAGTGAGTAACGTCAACGATGCGCCGACCTTATCCAGCGGCACCACAGTGACGCTGACACCGACGACTGAAGATGTGACATCTGCCGCGACTACAATATCCTCATTGCTCGGCAATGCCGGCTATGGCGATGTAGACAACGGCGCTTCCAGCGGTATCGCCATTACCACGACAGTGGGGAATGGTGGCTGGCAATATTCCACCGACAGCGGGGCCAACTGGTTTAATGTCGGCACGGTATCAGGTTCATCTGCACTTTTGCTCAGTTCGACGGCACAGATTCGCTATGTGCCAGACAGCGCTAACGGTGAAACCGCAACGTTAGGTTTCAAAGCGTGGGATCAGACCAGCGGTACGGCAACAGCGGGGGCTAGCAAGGGGTTGGCGGATACCTCAACCTCCGGCGGCGGCAGCGCGTTCTCTACCAATAGTGCGCAGGCATCGCTGGTCGTGACCGACGTCAATGATGCGCCCACTGTCGGCAACACAGTCAGTGGTCAAAGTGCGACAAAAGATGCGGTGTTCAGTTTCACCGTGCCATCCGGTACGTTTGTTGACGTAGACAGCGGCGACACCCTGATCCTGAGTGCCACGTTGGCCAACGGCTCGGCGCTGCCTGCCTGGCTGACCTTTAACCCCGCCACCAGGACCTTTTCCGGCACACCGGGAAGTAACGATGTGGGTAACCTGACCATCCGGATAACCGCCACCGACAGCGGTAATGCATCAGTCAGTACCACATTCGGGCTGACGATTAATAATAATAATCTTCCCCCGGTCGTTTCCACCCCCGTGACCGACCAGAGCATCGCACAAAACGGCAGCTTCAGCTTTATCGTACCGGCCGGCACCTTTACCGATCCCGATATCGGCGACACCCTGACGCTCAGCGCCACGCTGGCCAACGGCTCCGCGCTGCCTGCCTGGCTGACCTTTAACGCCGCCACCAGCACCTTCTCTGGCACGCCGGGCAATGCCGATGTCGGTAACCTGTCGATCCGTGTTACCGCCACCGACGGCAGCAATGCCTCCGTCAGCACCACTTTTGGCCTGACGGTTACCAACGTCAACGACGCGCCTGTGGTTTCCACCCCCATTCCACCACAGACGATTGCACAAGACGGCAGCTTCAGCTTTATCGTACCGGCCGGCACCTTTACCGATCCCGATATCGGCGACACCCTGACGCTCAGCGCTACGCTGGCGGACGGCGCTGCGCTGCCAGCCTGGCTGTCGTTTAACTCGGCCACTGGCACCTTATCCGGTACACCGGCCAATGGAGATGTGGGCAGCCTGACCATCAAGGTCACCGCCACCGATGGCAGTAGCGCCTCGGTCAGCACCACCTTTGGCCTGACCGTTACCAACGTCAACGACGCGCCTGTGGTTTCCACCCCCATTCCACCACAGACGATTGCACAAGACGGCAGCTTCAGCTTTATCGTACCGGCCGGCACCTTTACCGATCCCGATATCGGCGACACCCTGACGCTCAGCGCTACGCTGGCGGACGGCGCTGCGCTGCCAGCCTGGCTGTCGTTTAACTCGGCCACTGGCACTTTCTCCGGCACACCGGGCAATGCCGATGTCAGTAACCTGTCGATCCGCGTCACCGCCACCGACGGCAGCAACGCCTCCGTCAGCACTACCTTTGGCCTGACGGTCACCAACGTCAACGACGCGCCTGTGGTTTCCACCCCCATTCCACCACAGACGATTGCACAAGACGGCAGCTTCAGCTTTATCGTACCGGCCGGCACCTTTACCGATCCCGATATCGGCGACACCCTGACGCTCAGCGCTACGCTGGCGGACGGCGCTGCGCTGCCAGCCTGGCTGTCGTTTAACTCGGCCACTGGCACTTTCTCCGGCACACCGGCCAATGGAGATGTGGGCAGCCTGACCATCAAGGTCACCGCCACCGACGGCAGCAACGCCTCGGTCAGCACCACCTTTGGCCTGACGGTCACCAACGTCAACGACGCGCCCGTGGTCTCCGGCACCGTTCCGCCACAGACGATTGCACAGGGCGGCGGCCTGAACCTCACCCTGCCGCCGGGACTCTTTACCGATCCCGATATCGGCGACACCCTGACGCTCAGCGCCACGCTGGCCGATGGCTCGGCGCTGCCTGCCTGGCTGACCTTTAACGCCGCCACCGCTACCTTCTCCGGCACGCCGGGCAATGCCGATGTCGGTAACCTGTCGATCCGCGTGACTGCCACCGACGGCAGCAACGCCTCGGTCAGCACCACCTTTGGCCTGACGGTTACCAACGTCAACGACGCGCCCGTGGTCTCCGGCACCGTTCCGTCACAGACGATTGCACAGGGCGGCAGCCTGAACCTCACCCTGCCACCGGGACTCTTTACCGATCCGGATGCGGGCGACTCCCTGACGCTCAGCGCCACGCTGGCCGATGGCTCGTCGCTGCCTGCCTGGCTGACCTTTAACGCCGCCACCGGCACCTTCTCCGGCACGCCGGGCAATGCCGATGTCGGTAACCTGTCGATCCGCGTGACTGCTACCGATGGCAGCAACGCCTCCGTCAGCACTACCTTTGGCCTGACGGTCACCAACGTCAACGACGCGCCCGTGGTTTCCGGCACCGTTCCGCCACAGACGATTGCACAGGGCGGCGGCCTGAACCTCACCCTGCCGCCGGGACTCTTTACCGATCCCGATATCGGCGACACCCTGACGCTCAGCGCCACGCTGGCCGATGGCTCGGCGCTGCCTGCCTGGCTGACCTTTAACGCCGCCACCGGCACCTTCTCCGGCACGCCGGGCAATGCCGATGTCGGTAACCTGTCGATCCGCGTTACCGCCACCGACAGCAGCAGCACGTCAGTGAACACGACATTCACATTGTCGATTATCAGCGTCCCAGCAGAAGTAGATGGCGGAGATCCTGAATTCAGGCTGGGTAACAGCACATCCTTATCCACAAGCAGGCCACAGACCAATCTGATCATCTCTACGCAGGGAGAGTCACAAGATTCGTCCGTCACGCTCGGGGCAATATTTTCTTCTTCCTCGCTTGGCACTGTCGGCAGCAGCCAAGTCGCCAATACGGCGACGATAACATCGACTATTTTCCACGCTTCGCAACGTCAACCACAAGCTGGCATCATGCCGGTCGGCCAGATAGCCGGTACCTTTGCGCAAGGTAATTACGTCGGCGATACCAACCATTTTGACAGTTCGCTCGGGTCATTCCCCAGCTTTAATTCAGGTGGGGCGTTAGGCGGGACATCAGCCTTGTCCGGCTTGTTCTCGGGGATCAATCTGCCTTCAATCACCCCCATGGAGGTCTTCTCCAGCGGCAGTTGGAAGGGGGTTAATGTTGGTGATGCCCAAAGTACACGGCTAACCTCACCGCCGGGAGTCACCGCGGGTCAATTCATTCCCGATCTGGGGCGGCAATTACAGCACATTGGTGATGCAAAATTACAACGGCTGGCGGCAATCGAACAGGCGTTGATTGACATGGATAAACACAGTTTTGGGGCAGAACGTTCATGAGAATAACAACCATGAAAACAACAAATACGGACAAGATAAAGGGCGGAATAGTGTCAAAGGGTCGGAAGTTTTTCAGCCTCAGTCTTGTCATGATGGCCGTGAGCGGTTGTGCCGTTACCAGCCAACCTATATCAAAAGAGCAAAGTGAACAGCGTATCCAGCAGGATAGAAGCGCCATGTTCAGCGAGCAAGAGCCCGTTACGACGTCCATTACGCTTTACGATGCGATGGCAAGAGCGCTCAAGTACAACCTGGAAGCACGTCTCCGTGTGATGGAACAAGCGCTATCACAACAGCAGTTGGAACTTGCACGCTACGACATGCTGCCTCAAGTCGCGATGTCAGCAGGCTACGTCGGACGTAGCAATACCAGTGCCTCCAGCAGTACAAATATTGCTACTGGCGCACAATCATTAGCCCCTTCGACATCTCTGGATCGTGAGCGCGAGGTCGCCGACCTGACGATGGTATGGAACGTTCTCGATTTTGGCGTCAGCTACGTCGGTGCCAAACAAAAGGCCGACCAGCGCTGGATAGCCGACGAACGTAAGCGCAAGGTCGTTCACACCATCCTTCAGGATGTGCGCTCAGCATATTGGCGCGCTGTCACGGCAGAACGTTTACTTGGCCGCATTGATAGCCTGATAGATCGCGTCAATCAGGCACGTGTGGCCAGCGAAAGCATGAGCACGCAACAGATTGGCGATCCTATTGAGGTACTCAGCTACCGTCGTGCACTTATTGATGCCACCCGTCAGCTAGAAGAGCAACGACGTGCCTTGTCGTTAGCGAAAACTGAACTGGCGACCCTGATGAATCTGCCATTAGACACCGCGTATACGCTGGCATTACCAGATAGTCATGATATGGCGGTGCCACAGTTGAATGTGGATATCAAAACGCTAGAACAGAGTGCACTGCTCAACCGTCCCGAGCTGAGAGAACAGGATTACCAAACACGCATCCGTGCAGCAGAAACGCGCAAATCACTACTGCGTATGCTGCCAGGGCTAGAAATTAGCGCAGGAGGTCACTACGACAGCAACTCCTTCATCACGAATCAGAGTTGGGCAGATGTTGGGGTGAAGGTGACCTGGAATCTTTTTAACCTTATCTCGGGGCCGGCAGCATACAAAACGGCGCAGGCTAATGAATCCGTATCGGAAGTACAGCGTCAGGCGATGTCACTGGCGATTATGGCGCAGTTGTACATCGCCCGAGCCAACTTCAATGAGGCGCAGCGGCAGTACAAGACCAGTGCGGAATTGCGCGATCTCGACACCCAAATCGTCGAACAACTGAGAAACCGCTACAAGGCCAACAGCATTGGTGAATTGCAGTTGATTCAAGGTGAACTCAATGCCCTCAACGCCAGTTTGCGTCAGGACCTGGCCTATGCAGAGCTACGTAATACCTACGGACAAATCCTCTCGACGATCGGACTGGATTTGCTGCCAAAAACGCTGCCGTCCAGTAATCTTGCGGATATTAGTCAGTCTCTACGCCAGGCTGAAGGCAACTGGCAACAGGGAAAAATCAATACGTTGCAATCTTTCTGATACATAACATTGCCGTACCTGAGAATGCCATTGTTACACGATAGTGAGAGGGCAGCGGCGCTGCCCTCTCACTTTTCAGACGTCCGTCAGGCGTTTACGATCGACTTTACCGCTGCCGGTTTTCGGCAGCTTATCAAGCACCACAATACGCCCCGGCACCATGTACGCCGGTAAGAACTGATGCAGCTGTTTGCGCAGCGCCAGTTTGGTCATCTCTGAGCTGGGTTTATACTCCACGTAGCCGACCAGCACCGCCTCATCTCCCTCTCCCTGAAGTTTGACGGCCGCATCCTGCACCTGCTCGATCTGTTTCAACTGCGCCTCGATCTCCCCTAACTCGATGCGAAATCCCCGTAATTTTACCTGATCGTCGAAGCGACCAAGATACTGATAACGATCGTCCGCCAGCAGCCGGACTTTATCGCCGGTGCGATACATTCGCTGCCCGGATTCCACCTGCTGAATAAAACGATCCTGCGTCAGATCGTCACGCTGCCAATACCCGCCGCTCAGCGCCTCACCGAGAATGCACAGTTCGCCGACCATTCCTTCCACCAGTGGATGGCGATCGTCATCGATCACCAGATGCTGATAGCCCGCCAGCGTGTTACCCAGTGCAACCGTATGCTGATTCTCTAACGCTGTGCTATCGATCTGTGCCATCTGCGACCAGATCGTCGCTTCGGTTGGCCCATAGCAATTCCATAGCGTCCTGCAACGGCTGACCAGACGCTGCGCCAGCCGCAGATCCAGCGCTTCACCGCCGCACAGCGCCACCAGATCGGGTTTACCCTGCCAACCGGCTTTAAACATCATGCGCCAAAACGCGGGCGTGGCCTGCAAGACATTGATGTTCGGTCGAGCCTGCAAATACGCCGCGACCGCCTGTGGATCTTTGTATTCCTCATGCGTGGTCAGGTGCAACACGCCGCCGACCCACAGCGGCGCAAACACTTCCAACATGGAGATATCGAACGCCAGCGTAGTAATCAGCAGCCAGTTGGCTTGATGCGTTAAATCCAGCCGCGCGGTGCTGGCATGAATAAAGGTTTGCAGTGCCCGCTGACCAATCACGACGCCTTTTGGTTTCCCCGTCGAACCGGAAGTAAACATCATGTAGGCCGCCGTTTCCGCGCCCTCCGTCCGTGCCAACTGTACGCTCGCGGCGGCATCGCTGGCGGCATACGGTAAATCGCCGAGGTTCAGGATCGGGCAGTCAAACGCCAGCGAACCGCCGGTGTAACTGTCCTGCAAGACTGCGGCTAGTGCCGCTTCCTGCTGAATCGCCTGTAGGCGTTCCCCCGGAAAATCCGGCTCCAGCGGCACAAACGCCACCTGAGAAAACAGGCAGGCCAGCAGCGCCGCCACGGTGTCAGGCTGACGGCTCAGATGCAGCCCCACGCGCTGACCAGCCGTGATACCCTGCGCAGCCAGCACCTGTTGAATCAGCGCAACGCGTTGCAACAGTTCCCGATAGCTGATTTCACGTTCCTGAAAGCGAATGGCCACACGCTCCTGACGTTCTTCCTGAGTAAGATGCGCCAACAGCTCATCGTGCAGAGCAGGCGTCGTCGCCCTGTGCGGTAGCGGCACCACCCGCGGACTGAGGCGAATCTGTGCCAGATGCTCCCAACGCGGTGCCAGCAGTCCATCGAGTAGCTGAATAAGATGGCGGGCAATGCGCTGTAGCTGATGGTTATCAAACTGCCCGTCAGGTGCCGTCAGAATCAATCGATCGTTCTGAACCTGTACGATCAGCGCCACGCTTTGCGCCGCTTTTTGTACAACCACAGGTAACGATGCCATTTCCCCCACGATCAGCAGGCTGCTAAACAGCGCATGCTGCGTGTCGGCTGCCGGAATCTCTGGCGCAGACAACGGATCGCACAACGATCCCACTGCTGCGATCCACTCGCTCACAAGACGATCGCGCTGGTGAAAATGCGCGATCAGCGGTCTTACGTGGTCAGGAAGATCGCACTTGACGAGCGCAGCACACACCTGCTCTTCACCGCTGTATTTGTACAGCAGCCAGCTCCATGCCGCACTCACCAGCGACGTAGGATATTGTCGGGGCAGTTCACTGCTGTGGCACTGTTCACCATGCGCGGCACCTACCCGCTGCCCGAAGGCCGTGGGCTGTTGGATATCCGCCAGCGGGTTCTCCACTGCTTCATCATTCCCTGTCATGACAGCGTTCCCTCATTGGCGGTCACCTTCGACTGTGCCAGATATCCGCTCAGTGCCTGCGGTGACGGGTAACGCTGCAAGAGCGCCACACTCACCGGCTGCGCTAATGCGCGGCTCAATGCCTGTGCCAGCGCAATACGCTGGAGCGAATCAACACCGCTTTCACACAGCGTCTGCGACCAGAGGCCGGATTCACTGCGTTTCAGCGTCTGCGCCCACACGCGTAACAACGACTGGGCTGACGGTGTGTCAGGCGAACCAGCGCGGCTATCCTGCATGGCAACCTGCCTCATCGCTGCATCTGCCACCTTATTATGTCCAACGATCTCAGTTGGCTGCTGCGGTGAGCTATTCACCAGCGCCACCACTTCGTCATGCCAGCGCATCAGCACCCGACGCGCCTGCGCACTGTCCAGCACATCGGCGTCAAACTCGAAGCGCAGCAGCATGCAGCCCGCCTGCTCACGCACCACCAGATTCAGCGGCATCTCGACTTTTTCATAGGCGGCTGAAAACTCGGGAGATAGCCGATGCGGGTCGTCAGCACGTTCACCTTGCTCCTCCTTTGCTCCGGGCCGATTTTCATTAACAGGGTAGTTTTCATAAACGAACAGGCTATTAAACAGACGCGGACGTCCGGCTGTCAGGGCAATCAGCGACTGCGTGGCATGCTGATTCATCGCCATCAGCTCATTCTGCAACTGCACCAGATGCTGTTGTAGCGATACCGGCTGCTGCCAGCTCAGCGCCAGCGGCAGGCTGTTGATATACAGACCCACGCTGCTCGCCACGCCCTCCACCGGACTTTCCCTGCCTGACAGCACGTTGCCGACAATGCTGACTGCATCGCCAGTCGAGCGCGCCAGCAGCCGGTGCCAGGCATATTGCGCGATAATGCTGTGCGTAACGCCCACTTCACGGGCAAAGGCGGTTAGCGTCGCCTGATCCTGTTCATTCAGGCTCACACCGGTGACCTGCGGTTCAACCTGCGTCAGATGCTGGCTGAGATCGGCGCGTTTCCCCGTCGCCGCAAACAGCATCGCCACGTCGTTCGTCTGCGCCAGCAGCGGCTGACGCTGCTGCCAGAAGGCATCGACGGCAGGCTGCTGCGCCACGGCATGCAGTGCATAATCCACATAGGCGCGATCCACCTGAATCGCTGGCGCTTCACCGTGTATTAATGCTTGCCCGTTCATCAGCAGTTGATAGTCACGGTGTACCGCGCCCAGCAGCTGTGGGCCGCTCCAGCCATCAATGATGCTGTGGTGACAGCTCAGCAGTACCCGATAATCCTGTTCACCCACGCGGAAACAGGCAATGCGCAACAGCGGCGGCTGTGACAAATCAAATCCGGTGCGTAAATCCTGCTGGCGATAGCGTTCAATGACCGCCTGTGGATCGGCCTCCTGCGCGACATCCTGATAGTAGAAAGGCAGCTCTGCCTGCTTCACAATCACCTGTACGCTGGCCTGTTCGCTTTCCAGCGCGGCACGCAGTGCCGGGAACCGCTGAATCTGACGCTGCCAGGCCTGACGATAGCCTTCCACGTCCAGCGCCTGTGCATAGCGAACCGGCGTTTGCAGATGATAGGCATCGTCCTGCGGACAGCGCAGGCGGTGATACAGCATCGACTGCTGGAGCGATGACAGCGGCAACAGCGTGTCGATGTCATAACGCTGCGACAGGCTATCGAGCGGTGTCTGACTCAGCATAACCGCAGGGAAATCGCTAGGGGTAAAGACGGTGCCGTGGCGTAGCTGTGCCAGACAAGCTGCCGTCAGCGCACGGATATTTTCCGTCAGCCGCACCATCAGGCGGTCACTGTCATGCTGATTGAGGCAACCGACCTGACGCAGCGTGAGTTGCCCGCCCGCAATACCACCGTGGAGGCTGATTATCTCCTCAGGTTTATTCTCTGGTGAGACACAGCAGCCCGGTGCGACATCCACCGGACGCCACACACCAGCCGCCTGAACGGACAGTCCAAGATAGTTGAACACAATCGGCGACAACGTCAGCGAGCTGCCTTGCGGATGGTAGTCGCGCAGCGGGTTAAATCCGACGCCTTTATCCGGCACCTGACGCAGCTGTTCCTTGCTGGATTTAATCAGGGAAGCCCAGTCAGGTTTATCTTGCAGGCACACCGGATAGGTGCTGGTAAACCACCCGACCGTACGACTAACATCCAGCGTCGGATCAATCGCTTCGCGACCATGCCCTTCCAGCATGATGCGTGCGTTGTCACCCCAGCCAAGCTCGTTTAACGTGCGGGTCAGCGCCGCCAGCAGCAAATCACTGACTTCGGTATTAAAGGCACGATTCGCCTCGCTCACCAGTTGGCCTGTGGTTTCGGCATCCAGCGTCAGCATCGCCGCACTGGCATGGCCTTGCGGATCTTTCGCCGCCAGTAGCGCCGTCTGATCACCCCCGTCTTCCTGCGCCTGCCAGTACGCTAACTGTTCTGCATGTTGCGTAGCGTAGTGGTGCAGCGCCGTGCCCCACTGGCGATAGCTCGACGTTTTCGGCGACAGCGGTTCACCGAGGTACAGCCGTTCCAGGTCATCAACCAGAATGCGCCAGGACACGGCATCAATCACCAGATGGTGGAAAGCAAGGAACAAGGCAGTGTCCGCCTGCGGATGATGACGCACCAGCGCACAGGCCATCGTTCTTCCCTGCGCAGGGTCGAATTCACGCTGCAACGCGGTAAACGCCTGTTGCAGGCCGTCGTCGCCAAGCTGGCGATAATCCAGCATCGACACCGCAGGGAAAGACACTTCCGTCAGATAGCGCTGCCCATCGGCATCACAGGCCAGACGCAACGCGTCATGTTGTGCCATCAGCGCCTGCAACATCGTGGTCAGGCGTTCGGTATCCACGTCAGGCAGTTGAATCATCGCCGCCTGATTCCAGTGTTCAGGACGTGCCAGCGGTTGTTTCATAAACCAGCGCTGAATCGGCAGCAGCGCGAACTCACCTTCCAGCATGCCCTGCTCCGCCACAATACCCGTGTCGCGGTTGTTCTGCGCCAGCACGCGGCACAGACGCCGCACGCTTTTCGCCTCGAAAACATCCTTCACCGTGCAGGCGTAGCCCGCGCTGCGCAGGCGCGTCGTCAGTTGAATACTGAGGATCGAATCGCCGCCTAAGCGGAAGAAATCATCCTCCACGCCCAGCGGCGTATTCAGCACGCTGCGCCAAATCGCCAGCACGTCCGCTTCCAGCGGGTTATCGGCTTCCCCGTCGCCTTCGCTGGCTTCCAGCACTGGCGGCAGCTGTTTCATATCGAGCTTGCCGTTTGGCGTCAGCGGCATGACTTCCAGCAAAATCAGCCGGAACGGCACCATGTATTCCGGCAGGTGCTTCGCGACATCAATCAGGACAGCGGCAGGTTCCGGCGTGCTGCTGTCGGCTTTCACCGTGCCATAGGCAACCAGCGCCGGACGGTTCCCCACCTGCGCCACGATGACTTTAACCTGTTTCAAAGACGGACAGACCGCCGCCAGCTGTGCCTCGATCTCACCCGGCTCAATGCGGTAACCGCGTAGTTTGATCTGCTCATCAATACGGCCACAGTATTCATAGTCACCGTTGTTCAACAGCCTGGCCTTATCACCCGTGCGATAAATGCGCAGCGTCGCTGTACCTTGTCCGGTATGGTTCACATCGTTCAGCGTAATGTGTTCAAAGCGGCTGGCCGTCATCTGCGGTTGGTTGAGGTAGCCACGCGCCAGCCCAAGCCCCGCAAGGCACAGCTCGCCCGGCACGCCCGCCGGACACAGTTGCCCGGCAGCGTCCAAAATCAGCGCCTGAATATGAGCGATGGGCTGACCGATGGTGACGGGCTGACCTTTACGCAAGCGGGTGCTCAACGCGGTGACGGTACATTCCGTCGGCCCGTACATGTTGTACAGCGCGACCTTGTCGGCCCAGTTTTCCACCACGGCGTTCGGACAGGCTTCACCGCCCATACCAATGGCTTGAATACCGTTAACCTGCTTCGGATCGAGAATCGACATTAGCGCCGTCGGCAGGATCAGGTGCGTCGCGCCCGCCTGTTCGGCATGCACAATCGCCCGATCGTTAGGTTCGCCAAACGCCAGCGTGCCGCCGCTGCTCAGCGGCAGCAGCGTCGTCATGTTACCGGCGTCAAACGAGAGCGACATGCAGTTGAACATCGTGCTTTGCGACGTGAACGCAATGCGATCGCGATGATCGTCCAGCAGATTGATCAGCGAGCCGTGTTCGATCATGACGCCCTTCGGCAAGCCAGTCGATCCCGAGGTGTAGATCACCTGCGCCAGTTGCTGCGCGTGGCGCGGAATGGCCGGTGGTTCATCACCTGATAGATCGTGCCACTGCGCAACAATGGCCGGATCGGTCAGATCGATACACTGCTCCGCGGACCACTGCGCCAGCTGTTGCCCATCGCCGCCGAGAATCACGGCAAGATTGGCATCGGTAATGATGTGGCGCAGCCGCTCCGGCGGATAATCGGGATCCAGCGGCACATAGGCGGCTCCTGCTTTCCAGACGGCCAGCAGCGCAATGACAAAATAACGATCGCGTTTCGCCAGCACGCCAACCAGCGATTGTTCACCCAGCCCCTGACGGTGCAGCCAGTGCGCCAGTTGATTCGACTGCCTGTTCAGTTCGGCATACGTCAGCGTATCCGTGCGCTGTTCGCCATCAAAGGCTATCGCCAGTTGCTGAGGATCGCGCTGGGCGATGGCTTCAATCACGTCGGTTACCGTCAGCTGTGGCTGCGGATAGCTACGCGGCAGTTGCTGACTTTCCGCCAACACGGCAGCAAAGCGATCCGCTTCCATCAGCGGCAGATGCCAGACGTCGGTTTCCGGAGCCTCAACCACGGCCTCAATCAGCCGGATAAAGCGATCGGCATAATACTGGATCGTCTGGCGTTCAAACAATGCTGTGGCAAACAGCCAGTCCAGCCGCACCTCGCCCATCAGCTCCGTCACCTTAACCGAAATGTCCGTCTTGGCGGGCAGCACGGGTGAAGTCTCTTCCTCCGCATCGCAACCGGGAATCAGATCGTTGAAATCCACTTTAGCCTGATACACCAGCATTACCTGGAAGATCGGGTTGATCGCGGTGGTGCGATCGGAACCGATCGCCTCGCTCAGCGCTTCAAAACGATAAAGCTGATGATCGAAGGCCGACAGATCCTGCTCGCGGCAATATTGCAGGTAATCGACGAAACGCTGGCTGTCCTGCAACTGAGTACGCAGCACGATGGTGTTGACGAAGAAGCCGACGACATCTTCGATATCCGGTCGTTCGCGGTAGGCCAGCGGCGAACCAATGACGATGTCTTTTTCACCGCTGATGCGCGCCAACAGCAGAGAGAACACCGCATGCAGGCCGATAAAGTTAGAGGTATTGTAGCGCTGGCACAGGCGCTTGAATTTATCCCACAGATCGTTGTTGATCGCGGAGAAAATCACCTCACCGCCGCTATTCTGGTGCGCCGGACGTGGTTTATCCAACGGTAGGCTGTGAACTTCGGGGATCCCCGTCAGTCGCTCAACCCAGAACGGTTTGAATTCGTTGTGGTAATCCAGAAACGAGGCGGAATTGAACCAGTGTGCGTAATCGATATAGTTAAGCTGGGTCGGCTCGACGGGGTAAGGCTGGCGATTTTGACAGGCCAGAAAAGCCGGTTTGAAATCCGCAAACATATTCTTCACCGACCAACCATCGGAAATAATATGGTGCTGGGTGATCATCAGAACGTGCACCCGTTCGCTCATTTTCACCAGCCGCACACGAGTGAGATCGCCCGCCGTGAGATCGAACGGGCGGCTGATTTCCGCTTTCACCTGCTGCTGTAAGCGTCCTTCCCGTTCGTCTTCCGGCAGTGATGAGAAATCATCATGCTGTATCACAAACGGTTGATAGGCATCGATACGCTGTTCGCCCTTGCCGTGTTCGTTGACCACAAAACGGGTACGCAGGCTGGCATGACGCTGCGCCAGTGCGTCAAAGGCAAACTCCAGCGCCGCCACATCCAGCGTGCCGGTCAGACGAAAATAGACCGGCATATTGTAGAGGTGTGATTGCTCTTCGTACTGCTCGATAAACCACAGTCCGCTCTGTGATGACGACAGCGGGCCGGACGTCGCATTCTGCGGCGTGATGGGGCGTTCAAACGCCTGCTGCGCCGTCAGGCAACGCACAATGGCGTCTTTGTTTTCCTTAATCGTGCGCCCAATCTCTGGCGTGATCGCGTCTTTGCTGGACTGCGAAATCAACTGCCCCTGCGCATTTAACGCCAGACGGACGCCCTGACGCTCCAGCTGCTTTAACAGCGTTACGATATCTTTCATAACTTGTCACTCTCTCAGCAAATCAGGCCGTCAGCGTTGCCCCGCCGTCCACCACCACATCCTGCATGGTGATGTGGCTGGCGAGATCGGAAGCCAGAAAAACCACGGTATTGGCGATCTCTTCCGGCTGAGCGATCTTGCCCAGCGGAATCCCCAGTTTGTACTGGTCAGGAAAGCCCGCGATAGTGCGCTGCTCAGCACCGGCGCTGTGCCACATGCCGCGCTGCATCGGCGTGTCCGTCGATCCCGGCGACACCAGATTGCAGCGCACGCCGTAAGGCGCTAACTCCAGACCCGCACAGTGAGACAGGCTGGTGAGCGCCGCTTTCGAGGCACAGTACGCCGCCATTTGCATGCGGGGAACATGAGCGGCATTGGAACCAACGCAAACAATCGCACCGCGGCGCTGCTGCTTGAAATGCGGGACCAGTGCGTTTAACAGGTAAAACGCGCCAGAGGCGTTGACGTTGATGCACTGGTGCCAGTCGTCCACGCTCAGCGCGTCGATATCGCCCAAACGCAGAATCCCAGCGGCGTTGACCAGAACGTCTAGCCCGGTTTCCGCCAACTGCTGGCGACAGACCGCCGCCACACTGTCCGGTTCGCTGATATCCAGCGTCACACAGCTAAACGGATGATCGTCATGTCGGAATGCGCGGTCGAAACCGACCACGTTCGCGCCCAGCGCAACGAACTGGCGGGCAATGCTTTCGCCAATACCGCTCGCCGCACCGGTTACCCAGACGCTCTTGCCGCTGAAATCAAACTGAAGAGGTTGTGCCTTGTTCATCATTTTCCCTACCACACCATTTCCACGCTGTTTTCATCCTGTGACAGCCTGTCGTCCAGATAGCGGCAGAAGTCGCTGAGCTGAGGATGATCGAACACATCAGACACCTTGATGCTGACGGAAAACTCGGCGGCCAGACGGTTGACGATCTGGATGGTCTGCAATGACTGTCCACCCAGCTCGAAGAAGTTATCCCGCGATTGGATCCCCGACACACCGAGGATCTGCTGCCAGATGGCGCTGACCCGATTTTCAGTTTCGCTGGCTAACGTCTGCGCTGGAGCCTCGTCGTGGTATTCCGCCAGCAGACGCTTGCGATCGACCTTGTTGGAGCCGGTTTTTGGCAACTGACGGAAGGCACGGTAATCGGTGGGGATCATCGCTGGCGGCAGCACGCTGCCCAGACGCTGTTTCAGCGCACGAGCGTTGATCTCACCGGCTTTCGTGGCGACAAACGCCACCAGACGCCGCAAGCCATTGGGGTAAACAATGCCCTGTACACAGGCTTCATCGACGTCCGGCTGCGCCAGCAGATGGGCTTCGACTTCCCCAGGCTGGATCCGGTAGCCACTGATTTTAAACTCGTTATCCATACGCCCGAGGTACAGCAGCTGTCCTTTTTCCAGACGAACTCTGTCGCCGGTGCGGTAAGCCGGAAGATCCTGATCGCCCACCGCTATTTGCGTAAACGCCGTGTGTTCTGTACCGATATAACCCGCCGCCAGCGTTGGCCCCAGCAGCACCAGTTCCCCTTCCGCCGCAGGGCGATCGCCCGCCGCCAAAATCAGCGCGTTGATGCCCGCCAACGGCAGACCAATAGGAAGCTGCACCACATCGGCAGACTGCGTTTGCAGATCGCAACTGGTCGCGACTACCGTGGTTTCGGTGGGGCCATAGGTATTAATTAAGCGCAGCGTATTCGGCGCATGACTCTGCCACTGCGCCAGCTGTTCGGGGTACACAGCTTCACCGCCGATGATGATGGCGCGCAGTGCGGAAGCCATGGTCAGCGTGCCGGTTTTCAGCCCCACCACCCATTCATTCCAGAATGCCGTTGGCAGATCGAGCAGCGTAATCGCCTGCTCTTCGACCTGTTCGACAAAGGTCGGAATCGATTCCAGCATCTCATCGGTGCGCAGCACCAGCGTCGCACCGCTGGTCAGCGTGGCAAAAATTTCTTCGATGCTGGCATCAAAATTGAACGGGGCAAATTGCAGCACGCGATCCGCCGCACGCAGGCCGTAGCGCTGACGTGCCGCCGCCGTGAAGTGATCCAACGCGCTGGCGCCGATCTCCACGCCTTTCGGCAATCCGGTCGATCCCGAGGTGAACATGACATAAGCAATCTGTCCGTCTCTCGCTTCAACAGGCGGCAGCGCGGCGGCTTGCGCGTTGGATGACAGAAGATGCCCCGCCAGAACGATCTCGCCGGAAAAGACCGACGCCAGCCGATGCTGGTAGTCCGCCTGCGTGACGATCGTATGCAGATCGGCAATCTGGATGATGTGCTGCTGACGTTCACGCGGCTGTTCAGGATCGAGCGGCACATATACTGCGCCGCACTGCATCACAGCGAGCAGGCAAATGATGGTTTCCGGGCTACGGTTCAGCATAATGCCGATGCGTTCGCCGGGCTGAACGCCGCACTCATGCAGCGCCGCGGCAGCCTGACCGCTCAGATCCAGCAACTGCTGGTAGCTATACTGCCGATCGCGCTGCGTCAGCGCCGGATGGTTCGGGTTTTTACGCGCCTGTTTGGCGATCGCCGTCAGAACCGGTTCGGCAAACGGTTCAGGCTCGCGGCTGGTGATTAGCGCCAGTTCGCGTTCTTCACGCAGCCAGCGTCCCAGCAGCTCGCCACTGGTTTGCTGCGGCTGTGCCAGCCAGCGTTGAAGCAGCGTGAACAGGGTTTCTTGCAGGCTGGCAAGCGCTTCCGCGCTGTAACAAGCTGGATTAGCATCAAAATCCAATACCGGAGTACCATCCGGTTTGAAATGGATCTCGATCGTCAGATCTTCTACTGGCCCGGCACTGAGATTCAGGGTGCTGGATGACAGCGATCCGTAATTGAGCGGATGATCGAACGGCATGATATTGATCAGCGGACCAAAGAGGCGCTGTTCGCCGCCGACGCGGTTCAGATCGCGCCGTAAATGCTCATAGCGATAATGCTGATGACGACGCAGCGTGCGTTTGGTGCGAGCAACCTGCTGCGCCAGTGTGACAAAGTCCGCCTGCTCATCCACCTGAATGCACAGCGGCACGATATTCATCTGCATGCTCGGCACCGTCAGCGAGGCGGAGCCGATACGGTTCATCACCATCATGCCGAACGTCAGCCTGTCGCTGCCGGACACCAGCTTGAGGTGCGTCGCCAGCATCGCCAGAAATAGATCCGGCCAGCTGATTTTGTTGCCTTCACACAGTGCCGTCAGCGGCTGCCAGATATCCGCTGGCAACACGCTGCTCTGGCGTAAAAACCGCGCCGCGATAGGTGCTTTCTTTTCGCTGAAGCTGGCCGGTTCCGGCATCGCGTTCAGCGTTTCCAGCCAGAAATCACGCGCCTGCGCCGTCTGCCCGCAGGCATCACGCTGCTGTTCCTCTTCCAACACCTCGCTGAACGGGCCGAATTCGGCCACTGGCGCGGGTTGCCCCGCCGTCAGTGCGGTATAGATCTGGGCGATGCGTTGAAACAGCATGGTGGTGCCAAAGCCGTCCAGCGCAATGTGGTGAACGCAGCTGTAAAGAAAATCACGCTTTTCACCGCACAGTAGCGCAAAGCGGCAGGGTAATCCGTTCAGCAAATCCAGCGGCTGGGCAATTTCCTCACGCGCCCACTGGCGTATTGTCTGCTCTTCATCCGTCATCGGCACAGGCAACAGTTCACTAATCGGCAGCACGCCGATGGGCACTGGCAACTGTGAAGCCACAAAGCCGATCTCCGGCTGGTCGGCCTGTTCACCCGCAACCTCAACAAATTGGCAGTACAGGCACTCGCACTCCATGACAGCCTGACGGATCGCGCTTAGCATGGCTTCGATATCGACTTTGCCATCAAACGCGATGCACTCCGCCGTGTTGAACGTCGCCTTATCATCGTTCAGGGCATGGCCTAACCACAGCCCACGCTGCGCAACGCTCAACGGCTTCATGATGCGGCTCCCTGCTGTTTTTCGATCAGCGCCCACCAGGCATTCAGGCTGGGGTTACGCGCCAGATCGACAAAGCTCAGCGTGACGCCCTGATTACGCCATTCGGTCAGCAGCGCCATCATGCGCACCGAATCCAGACCGTAGTCGATCAGGTTCTCATCTTCATCGAATTGATCTTCATCTTCGTCGATCAAGGTCAGCAGGTGCGCTCTCAGTGCTTGTTTTGTCAGTGCCTGTGCCATTTTTGCTCCTGTAAGTTCCGCCGTGCTAACCACCCGTCCGGCGCGCGTCGCCACATATTTCAGCGCCATCTGGTGCTCTTGAAGTGAGAAATCCGCCACCGCATCACCGACCATGAATGGCTTGATGTCGCGCATGAAGGCATCCGTCGCGGTAATCATGCAGCCGATATGCCCGTAAACGCCGCAGATAATCAGCTGATCTTTACCCATCTCCTTCATCATCGGTTCCAGCGGCGAACGGTGAAAAGCGCTGTAGCGCCACTTCACCAGCACGGTGTCATGCTCATCCGGTGCCAGCGCACTCACAACACGTTGCTTGTCAGGGTGATTATTCAACCCTGCGCCCCACATGTCGTTCAGCAGCGCCCGGTCTGCCGCGCTTTGTGCATTCGGCTGCGCGGTATACACCACCGGAATTCCCTGTGCTTTGCAGTAGGTTCGCAACGCCACAATGTTCTCAATCAACTGCTGCGCCAGCGGGCTGTCCGCACCATAGAAATTCACGAAATAGTCCTGCATGTCATGAATCAGCAGCACCGCGCGCTCAGGCTCAAACGCCCAGGAAACCTTGTTGTCCGGGAAATCCTGTGCGCGCGGCAGGGGATAAGAAGCAATAGAAGGGATTGCCATCACAAAATCCTTATTGGTTTTGAATACTACGTTCGGTTTTGAGTGCTAAGTTGGGTCTGGATGCGCTGACGGAGTGATTTCTTATCAATCTTGCCGACCGGCGTAACGGGCAAGGTGTCGATCATCTCGAAGCGGTCCGGCAGTTTGAATTCAGCAATACCCTGATTGCGAAGATATTTTCTCAACGTAATGGCTTTCAGCGTGGGATCGCTGACTACCAGAAAAGCGCAGCTCTTTTCGCCCATAATCGGATCGGGCATGGATACCAGCGCAGCATGAAGAATCCCGTCATGCTTGAGCAGCAGGTTTTCAATCTCTTCAGCGGCAATCTTTTCACCACCGCGGTTAATCTGATCTTTCTCTCGCCCGACCACGCGCAAGTAGCCATCCTCGGTCATCTGCACTACATCGCCAGAGTGGTAAAACCCTTCACTGTCGAAGGCGCGAGCGTTATGCTCCGGGCTGCGGTAATAGCCACGGAAGGTATACGGGCCACGCGTCGCCAGCAGCCCGGCTTCGCCTCGCGGCACCGGATTGCCGTCAATATCCAGCACCTTCACTTCATCGTCCGGGCTCATCGGGTAACCTTGCGTGGTGAAGATATGCTCGTCGCTGTCGTCCAGTCGGGTGTAGTTCACCAGCCCTTCCGCCATGCCGAGCACCTGCTGTAGCTGGCAGCCCAATACCGCCGGAATACGGCGGGCAACAGCTTCACTCAGCTTCGCGCCGCCCACCTGCAAGATCTTCAGGCTATGCAGCGCCCCACCAAACTGCTCGGCCGCCTGGATCCACAATGCGGCAGCGGGCGGCACCAGCGAGGTAATATCGATCTGGTGGCGTTCGATCAGCGGGAAACAGGTCATCGCCCCTGGATCGGGCGCCAGCACGACACGTCCACCGGCATAAAACACGCCGAGCGAACCGGGTGAACTTAACGGGAAGTTATGCGGTGCGGGCAAGGCGCACAGGTAGCGGGTTTGTGGCGTCAGCTCACAGATTTCCACGCTGCGGCGCACGCTGTAGTAGTAATCATCGTGGGTGCGGGGAATCAGCTTCGGCGTACCGGTACTGCCGCCAGAAAGCTGGAAGAAGGCAACCTGCCCCGACGCGGAAGGCTGATACTGGCTGGCTGAAGTGCGCGGTTGCAACCAGTCTGACAGACTGTGCCCCAGCGGACTGTCGCCGAGCATCACCACCGTTTGCAGGCGGGGAACCTGTGTTTGGAGCCGATCCAGAAACTCGCCGTTGCCAAACAGCGGGTGCTCGGCCGAGGCGATCAGTAAGCGCGGTTCGATCTGCGTGGCGTATGACAGCAATTCCAGCTTGTTGTGGCTGAACAGCGCGTTAACTGGCGCGACGCCCATTTTCAGCAACGCGAAAAAGGTCAGGTAAAATTCAGCCACGTTCGGCAACTGCACCAATGCCGTGTCACCACAGCGCAGGCCGCTTTCCGTCAGACGCGATGCCAGCGCGGAAGCCTGCCGATCCAGCTCCCGATAGCTCCACTGGCGCTCGCCGCACACCACCGCAACGGCGTCAGGTTGCGTCGTCAAATGGCGTTCCCAGGCATCCGTCAACGGCAGACCGACCCAGTACCCCTTTTCGCGGTAACGCTGCGCCAGTTCCTCTGGCCAGGGCGTAAATTCAATGCTCATAGTCCATCCACACCAGAGTTAAGCCCAAACGCATTCAGCATCGTGTTTAATTTGGCGGCGGTTTCAGCCCATTCATCCTCGGGAACTGACGCCTCAACAATGCCCGCACCGGCAAACAGGCGGACGTGATTGTTTTTGATGGTGCCGCAGCGAATCGCTATCGCCCATTCGCCATCACCGTTGGCATCACACCAGCCGACAATGCCGCTGAATACGCCGCGATCGTGCGGTTCCAGTTCGGCGATCAACTGGCGCGCGTCCTGCGTGGGGAAGCCGCACAGCGCGGGGGTAGGATGCAGTTGGCAGGCCACCTGAAGCGCTGTCATCTCTGGGTTCACCAGTTCACCGCTAATGGCGGTAGATAAGTGCCACATGGAGGCGGTGTGCATCAGCGCAGGCGCCGATGGAATCGTTAACGACGCGCACAGCGGCATCAGACGTTGACGAATGTCATCCACCACCAGCTTGTGCTCGTGCTTGTCTTTGCTGGAATTCAGCAAGCGCTGGCTATTCAGGTAATCCAGATGTTCATCGTTCATCCGTCGTGCCGATCCCGCCAACGGGTTGGAAACAATGACGTTGCCCTGCTTACGCAGCAGCAGTTCCGGGCTAGCACCCAGTAAGATGGAACCATCAGGCAGCGGCAGCGAGAAGTGATAGCCACCCGCGTTCTGCACCATCAGGTTGTTGAGGATCGTTTGCGCCTTAACCGGACCCGTCAGCTCAATGTCCAGAATGCGTGACAGTACCGCTTTGCTCAGTTCACCGCAGCGGAAGCGCTCAACGGCCTCCGCCACGATAGACTTGAACTGACCTTCATCTGGAACGCTGTTCAGCGTGAGAGCAGCAGGTGCTGCCGCCGTCTGCTTACGAGCACGACTGACGAGTTCAGATTTCGTCGTAACGGTATAATTATCAGGGATATAGAGACTAGAGGGTTGTGTGGTATCAAAAGGAATCGCCCCCACCACAATAGGCAGCGGCTGCCCTGCCTGACGCGCCCGCTGGAACGCCTGCGCGATTGCAGAACTCAGCCCATCATTGTGCGAATCTGGAACGCAAACAGGGGACGAAATACGTTCAAATAAGCCGGAAGTCGAAAGGCTACGGTGTTCCGATGCATATAAAAAAGCGGTCTGTTCCGAATAAGTTAGCCCGCTAAATGTTTCAGCTTCTGTAATCAGTGTATCCACAAGGCAGCTCCTGCGCTCGCAAATTAAATACCAATGATTATTAAAATCATTATCATTTATATCAAGCGCAGTTAAATTACACTGAAGTAACGCGTTCGGTCAATCCTTCCACAGAAGGCTTATTCACGCCCACTAAATAGGGGTTATATTGATGTTAATCAATTTTTTTGGGCATCTTTCATAACGGTTAATGGTTAGCAATAGGAATGTATTGATTATAAAACCCACATCACAGATGATAATGAAAATACTTATCATTCATTGTCAGGAAAATTAAGCTGCGCTAGACTGCGCGAATATTTTACTAACTGTGTCTAAATGTGAGCCCGTCATGGATGAAAGCATGTACCGCAAGCACACCCGACCCGTTGTGCATCTGGCGCTGCTCATCAACATGCTTTCCCTCGGCAGCCTGATGATGGTGATGCCGTTAGGTCCCGATTTCATCAGCGCCCTGTCTATGGATGCCAAGAACATCGGCTACATTAGCGGTGGCGCAACGTTTGCCTCCGCCATTGTCGGTTTCCTCGCCGCCCCTTATCTGGACAGATTTAACCGTAAACATGCTCTGATCGTTCTGCTGACGCTGCGCTTCAGCCTGACGGCGGCCTGCATGTTTGCCACCAGCCAAACCCATCTTTTAGTGCTGTTTATTCTGGCAGGCTGTGTGGCCGGGCCGGCCTCTGGCGTGTTGATGGCGGCGGTTGTCGATATCGTGCCGGCCAACGAGCGCGGAAAGCAGTTGGCCTACGTCGGTATGAGTTTTTCACTCGCGGCCATTATCATCATGCCGCTGTCGCTGGAGTTAGCTCACCGTATTAACTGGCAAGCGCCGTTTTATATTTTCGGCCTCGGCGGCCTGCTGCTGGCGCTGTTAGTGCTGTGGCTCTTTCCTTCCATGCCGCCGACGCACCGATCTCAACCAAGCGCATCTCCCAGCACAGTACCCACTTCCGTATTGCACGATCTGCTAGCCTCCCCGCTTTTCCTGTTGGGGCTGACGGTGGTTTCGCTACAAATGTTCGGCCATTTCCTGCTGATTCCCCATTTTTCCAACTACTTTCAGTTCAATCTGGCGTTCCCGCGGGATGATATTTCCCTGCTTTATCTCTGCGGCGGGCTGGCAAGCATGGTAACCATGCAGTTGTGCGGCAACCTGCTGGATCGAGGGTATGCCAGCCGGACGATCGTGGTGACGACGCTGCTGCTGGCCGTTGTGATCCTCTGTGGTTTCGTTTTGCCCTTTTCGCTTTCCCTGTATCTGGTGTTCACCCTGTTCATGGCGCTCAGCGCAGCCCGCTCCAGCAGCACGCTGGCGATCACCGCAGGCATTCCGCTGCCGCATCAGCGCGCCGCGTTTATGTCCTATCAGGGCACCGCGGCCAACGTGGCATCAGGGCTTGCCAGCGTTGCCTCTGCCGCTTATCTGAGCACCTCCGTTGAAGGAAAAATTGATGGGGTCTCACAGCTCGCCGTCGCCAGCGCCGTATTTGCGCTGGCCGCCATGCTGCTAACGATGCGCCTGATTCCACTGCTGGCTGAACGCAGCCGGGAGATGGCTTCACAGCAGCCTGCCCAGACAATAGGGCAATAAACCGATCGATGTGGTCGGTAATACATGCAACACAGCACGCAATTTATTTATGGGGATGTTTTTTCCACTCTTTGATGGGGTCTTTGACATGCAGCTAAAACCGGAAAGTCGTTTTTCACATCATCATTTCCCACACAGCAAGGTGTATCACGCCCTGCTGATGACCGGATTACTGGCACTGCCTGCACTTACACAGGCAGAAAACGCGGCAGATGAAAAAATCGTCGTGACAGCAACACAGACGAAACACACCACGCTGAGCGCCCCCGCCAGCGTTTCTGTCATCACTCGTTCCGAGCTGGAAAAGATGTCGGTGAATAACGTTTCCGACGCGGTGAAAAAGCTGCCGGGCATTAACATCAATCCGTCATCAACCTATGGCCGTAACGAGATCAAGATCCGTGGCATGCGGGCAGACTACACGCTACTGCTGGTGAATGGTCGTCGAGTTAACTCGCGTGAGGCGTTAACCAGCGACTACGCCAACGATTTTGATCTTACTTCACTCCCCGTATCCGCCATCGATCGTATTGAGGTGATCCGTGGCCCCATGTCATCCCTGTACGGAGCCGACGCGCTGGGCGGTGTAGTAAACGTAATTCTGCGCCAACCGGGGGAGAAAGCAACGGGTGAGATCGGCTATAACTTTGAAGCACCGACCGAAGGTTCCGGCGGCGACCATAACCGCCTAAACGGCTACGTCAGCGGCCCATTGATAGACAATACGCTGCTGGGCAGTCTGATTATTGATGGTGGCAAACGTGATGCCTGGCGTACAGAGCTCTCGAAAAACCCCAACACCGATGCGCGAGAAGAGCGTAAAAATACCAATCTATTAGGTAGCTTGACCTGGCTGATTGATGAACAGCAGAGTCTGGATTTTGATGCTACCTATGTCAAAGACGATCGTGACGTATATTGGAATGTGCGTAACGTAGCAAGACGTAATATACAGAAACTGGATCGTTTAGGACTTGGCTTGACGCACAACGGCAGTTGGGAAAATGTCGATACGCGACTGCGTTACTACTATGAAAATGTCAATCTGATGGATAACTCTGAGCTGAAAGGTGGCAGAGCAGATATCAGTCAGGATAACCACACTATAGACGGCCAGGTTTCTGGCTATCTGGGCGATCATCTGCTGACTGGCGGTGGTGAATACCTGCTGACATCATTAAAACATAGCATGTACCTACAAAATGGTGGGATCGATGTCAGCCAAGGCGCACTTTTCTTACAAGACGAATTTAAACTTGGCGATCTGGCATTAACCTTCGGAGGTCGTGTCGACCAGCATGAAGTCTACGGAACAGAATTTAGCCCTCGTGCCTATGCAACGTATAGTTTGACCGATAACTGGGTGATAAAAGGCGGTGTCAGCAAAGCCTATAAAGCCCCAACACTTTCGCAGTCGGTCAAAGGTTATGCTTTAGCCTCCTGTCAGGGAACATGCTTTATCCTTGGGAACCCTGACCTTAAGCCAGAGACAGCCATAAGTTATGAGTTAGGTACCGCCTACGAGGCTGAGCGATTTGGCGCAGGAGTCACATTATTTGATAATGACATCAAGGATATGATTCAAACCAATTCGCTAACACGAACCTATGAAAACGTGAATAAAGCACGAATTCAGGGGATTGAAACCTCATTCTGGATCGATCTGACAGAGGATCTGAACTGGACCACCAACTGGACCATCATCGATGCCGAAGACCGCACCACCAGAAAGCGTCTGAAACAAACGCCGAAAAATACGGTTAACACGCAGTTGAACTGGCAGGCGCTGGATAATCTCTCAACCTACATATCCTATCAGTACACGGGCAACCAATATCTGCGTGATAAAGAAGTACTTAGAACCAGAGGCTTTAATACCGTGGATATCGGTGCCACCTATACGCCGGTTAAAAACGTGGATCTGAAACTGGGCCTCACGAACCTGACCAACGAAAAACGGGACTACGTTGCCACCAACAACGACTACTTCCTGTCTGGACGTACGGTATACGGCGGCGTGAGCTATAAGTTCTGATGCCGATACGTGCTAATCAATAATGCTGAGCCCGCGAATTCGCGGGCTTTTTTAGCAACAGATAAACGTGGTGACGTCGTACTCTCTCAGCAGATACGCGCCTTTAAAGCGGCGTCCGGCATAAAACGTCGGCGTCAGATCGGTCAGCAGTTCCAGTTCAAACTCGCGTTTGGTGATATCCAGCGCCACCAGCCTGGCATCCAGAAAATCAAAGTAGTGCCGCACCTGCGGGTAAAGCGCCTTAAACAGGCTTTCTTTCGCCGAGAAGCTTACCGTCAGCAAACAGCAGAACGATTCATCACGTTCCTGAAACCACTGGTATTCCTCATCACCGATGATGCCGGGCCACAGCGATTGCGCACGTTCATCGGACATGAATCCTTCGATATCAACCCCCACGCACGATAGCGTATCGCTACGCAAATGGGCAGCACAGAGTACACTGTCTTTATTATGGCTCAGCGACCCAGCAATATTTTCCGGCCACTGCGGTGAACGATCTTCCCCACTGCACAGCACAAATTCAGGGTGACCCAGTTTATTCAATACCTGTCTGGCAAGATAACGCCCGGCCAGAAACTCGGCGCGCCGTTTCGGCACAGCGCGCGCTAGCGCGTCAGGTAAAGGGATATTCGACGCAGCAAACAGCGCGTCGTCATAGGCAGACAAATGGAAATGGCAGCGAGCAGTAATACCTGGGTAGGTGGCACCGTCCGTTGCCCGTGGAAAAGTAATCCATTCAACATCATCAATAAAAGCAGAAAGCATGTCACTCCACTCAGGCAAGCATATCGCACCCGCATTCGGTAAACACTGCGTAGGCCACGTTTAATCCCTGATTATTTCAGGGATATAAACGAACAATGGGCGACTTTCGCCGCCCATCATCTCGCTACGGCAAGAATGTCTGGTTACATGACAGGGCCCGGAAACAACGTAGTCACAAGGACTACAGAGCCAAAAAGAACCCTGCGATGCAGGCGCTCATCAGGTTAGAAAGCGTACCTGCCGCGACCGCTTTCAAACCAAAGCGGGCAATATCCTGACGCCGAGTCGGTGCCATACTGCCCAAACCTCCAATAAGGATAGCAATAGACGAAAGGTTAGCAAAGCCACAGAGCGCGAACGAAATCACAGCTTTGGTATGATCCGACAGAACCTGCAAACCCGCAGCAGCAACCACGTCATCCGCTTTCAGATACTGACTGAAATTCATGTAAGCCACGAATTCATTAACAATCAGTTTTTGCCCAATAAACGACCCCGCAACGGTGGCTTCATTCCACGGAATCCCTATCAGGAACGCAACAGGGGCGAAACACCAGCCGAGGATCAGTTCCAGCGACAGCTGCGGGTAGTCAAACCAGCCGCCGATTCCACCCAGAATGCCGTTCAACACAGCGATCAAGGCGATAAACGCCAACAGCATCGCACCTACATTCAGTGCCAGCTGCATACCGGAAGCCGCGCCGCTTGCCGCCGCATCAATAACGTTCGCCGGGCGATCGTCTTCATCAACAAACCCAACCATCTTGTCATGGTCGTGCGTTTTTTCCGTTTCCGGCACCATCAGCTTGGCAAACAGCAGCCCGCCAGGCGCCGCCATGAAGGATGCCGCTATCAGGTATTCCAGCGGTACCCCCATCTGGGCATAACCCGCCATCACCGCCCCCGCAATCGAGGCCAACCCGCCACACATCACCGCAAACAGCTCTGACTGCGTCATGTTGGCGATATACGGGCGCACCACCAGTGGCGCTTCCGTTTGGCCGACAAAGATGTTAGCCGTTGCCGAGAGCGATTCAGTCCGGGAGGTTCCCAACAGTTTCTGCAATCCGCCACCCAGTACCTTGATGACCAACTGCATGATACCCATGTAGTAAAGCACGGCGATAAGGGAAGAGAAAAAGACGATAATCGGCAATACGCGCAGTGCGAAAACGAATCCACCGCCGCCAAATACTTCGAACATTTTGTCGGAGACCAGACCGCCAAACATGAACGAAACACCTTGATTTCCGTAGGCGATAACGTTTGCTACACCGCCCGTCATGCCCTCCAGAATCTTGCGCCCGATGGGGACATACAGCACCAAAGCACCAATACCGATCTGAAGAATGAAAGCACCAACGACGGTGCGCAATCTGATAGCTTTACGGTTATTGGACAACATAACCGCGCACAGTATCAGAACAATCATGCCGATGAGACTCATAACGAGTTGCATGTGCAGTTCCCTATAACGCGTGAAAAAAAGTGAGAGCATAAAAAATCATATCGCCAGAACGGTAAGCACGCTCTGGCGAGCTGATTATAAAGACAGGCTCGTGAAGGTCGCTAACTTATGTCACAAATACATACAACATCGAACAGTCAAAAACACCAAAAGGTGATCTTAATCACAATTTTATGGTTAGTATATGAAATCAGAATGACTGTTTTGCCAGTTGTTACACAGAAATAAGAGAAAAACGGAAGCAAACCGCTCTCCGCGTAAGGAAAGCATCGTTGCGGAATAGCGAGTATCGTAACGGTAGCCGTGTTAGGCCAACATGAGCCGTCCAAAAAACCGATGCGAATTCTGCCAGAGCGCCTCCGCAATCTCTTCAGGTGGCTCTGCGCGTAGCTCACACAGCGAGTGAAACGCACACGAAATGTGCTCGGGTCGGTTTGGCTGCCCCTGATAGCCACTCATCGGCATATCGGGTGCATCGGTTTCCAGCAGCAGCCGATCTAACGGCAGTTGCGCAATCGCCTGGCGCGTTTTATTCGCCCTGTCATAGGTAATGGTTCCTCCGACGCCGATATAATAACCGAGCCGGATAAAGGCTTGCGCCTGCGCCAGACTCCCGGCAAACCCGTGGACCACACCGGTACGTGGCACGTCAATCCGGCGGAGTAATTGCGCCAACCTATCATGGCTACGCCGCGAATGCAGGATGGTCGGGAGATCGTATTTTTTCGCCAGCCGAAGCTGAGCCTCAAGGAAGGTAAGCTGCCGCTCGAACTGCGGTTCCGGCATATAGAGATCCAATCCAATCTCCCCCACCGCCACCAGTCTGGAGGAGAACTGGCGCAGTTCGTCTTCCAGACGAAGCAAGTCGCTCTCCTGATGTTCGGCGATATAAAGTGGGTGCAGACCAAGTGCAGCGTAAAGCGGTGAATAAGTGCGAGCAAGCGTCAACACGCGCTCAAAATGCTGAGAAGCCACAGCAGGAATAATGATGCGTTCAACCCCGGCGTCTTGCGCCAGACGTAAACTTTCCGGTGCGGCATCGTAAAAAAGGGGGAAATCGAAATGACAGTGGGTGTCGATAAAACGGTATCGTTCAGAAGGCACGTCGCTTCTCTCCGTCAAGATTAGGCCCGTCAAGATGAGGCGACCTAATCTACGAGCAAGCCATACCCTGCCAAAGCCTCATGGCAGAACAGAACGTGTCGTCGCGGCAACGCCTCAGTGTAACGTGGTTTTCTCTGAGCATACCTCTTCGTGCGCTTTTCCGTAACCCTCTTGCACGACACCGGACAAGTAATCGTTGCTCCCTTCCAGCCAGGCACAGTCGCTGTCAAACCAATCGGCCCACAGCGCCAGAAAATTCCCTTTCCACTGTTTCCATTTGCCAACAACGATATCGCTATTCATCATAAACCTCCTGATAAACTGTCGAAATGCAGCAAATACGCGGGGCGTATCAGTAAAAGATAGTCTGCCAGTAGAAGATAGTGCGTCACTAGGCTGTGTCCCTTAACTTAACAGTCGTTTCAAAAATAACCGGATCGCCCCCAGTTTAAGCATACTCAGATAATTTCTTGCTGTTTTTTCTGAGCGTGTAGCGATGCGACGATTTTCCTTTAATCCCGCAAAGCAGCGCTCCACAACATTGCGTTTTTTGTACAACCGGCTATTGAGTTTTCTGCGTCTATCCTGACTGGCTTTCTCATTCCGTTTAAAAGGGATGACTGACTTTATTCCCTTAACCTTCAAATAAATACGAAGACTTTTCCCTGAGTATCCCTTATCCGCCAGTACAGCTTTTGGACGCGATTTCAGGCACCCACTTTTACGAATAACACCAACTCGGTTGAGCAGGTCTTTTGCATACTGGCTTTCGTGGGCTTGCCCACCGCTCAGACAGAAACTTAATGGCAATCCGGTGCCATCTGTCGCCAGATGGATCTTGGTGCCAAAGCCGCCGCGAGAGCGACCCAGCCCATGATCGTCGAGTTCATCGGGATGTTTTTTTTAGCTCCTGCAGCGGCTTTCAGGGCTCGAATATTGCTGCCATCAAGCGCAATGACATCCCAGTCAATCAGTGATTTTTCATCCAGAATTTGAAGTAGCTTATTGAAAAGGCTGTTCATTATTCCGGTTTTTGACCACCGGTTAAAGCGGTTATAAATCGTTTTCCAGTGACCATAGCGTTCGGGTAAATCCCTCCACGGCGCTCCAGAACAAAGAACCCAAAATATTCCATTCATGACATGCCTGTGCGCAAGATAAGGCCGCCCCCCTTTAGCAGAACCTCTCTCAGGTGGCAGCATCGGTGCAATCAGAAACCATGCATCATCAGGGAAATCGTAACGAGCCAAATTGAAGGACTTTTTGTGGTTAAACTATGCTTCGTATTGTACAAAAAATAGTTACGGGACACAGCCTAGAAAATAGTGTGCCGGTAAAATGTGACAGCCGCATGGCGCGGCTGTGTGCTCTGTATGACATTTCTTTCATAGAAAGAATGAAGAATACTTTGTGCTACGGCCGTTTTCGACCCGTGAACAAGCTAAGCAGAAACAGAATAATACCGACCACAAAGACAATTTTCGCCGCGCCAGCTGCGGTACCGGCCAGCCCACCGAAACCCAGTGCTGCCGCGATCAGTGCGATAACTAAAAATATAATGCCCCAACGAAACATACGCTCTCCTTACCAGACAAAATGAAAAATAATCATGGTGGTCATCCTGACGCGGTACTGCGTCCTGACTGCGTATCCACAGATCGTGTTTTATTATGCGGATTAGGTAAGGTTATCCGCTATCACGGATAACCTTGTGTGAAACCGCTATTTTTAATAATAGCTATGTTTGAAATAACGAGGATTATTTAACGGTCAGGTCGTTCTTGACGCTTTTCACACCGTCAACGGCCTTCGCAATACTTTCGGCACGGTCGGACTGTGCTTTGTTGTCCACTTCACCGCTCAGTAATACAACGCCTTCCTGCGTTTCAACTTTCACTTTACGCGATGGGACAATGTCATCCGCCAACAGTTTGGCCTTAATCGTGCTGGTCACCACTGCATCATCGGCATACGCGCCAACCGACTGTGATGGGTTATCTTTCACCTGCAATTTGTCGCTGACGGACTCGACGCCCTCAACCTGCGTGGCAATTTCCACCGCGCGAGTGCTGAGTGCCTGACTGCTTACAAACCCGCTCAACGTAACGACACCTTTGGACGTTTCGACGGAAATATCGCTGCTGGTAATCGATTTGTCTTCCAGCAACGCACTCTTCACTTTTGCCGTGATCGCGCTGTCGCTCATGTAGTCAGATGCTTTGTTAGCGGAACTATCGATTTTTGCACCCGTTGTATCCGCGATACGTTCTACTTTCTGCCCTAACGTTTCTTCGGCCATCGCACCACCAGCCAGAATAGAACCCAGAGCAACTACGATCAGCGATTGTTTCAGTGTGGTCTTTTTCATCGATGTCTTCCTTCTTATGCTCTCTATAAACCCGAAATACGCTATTTTGGGCCACGTTAACGCCTGCACAGCCATCAACAAATCAAGGTGATAATGGCGCGTCCAACGCTCCGATGATTCACTCTTCTTGCATGAAAAAATCAGAGCATTGAATTGCAAAGGCGAAACAAATCAAAACAATGAACCAACTTAAATTACGTTAACAGTTGAACACGCTAAATAAGTTAACACGCTGTTAACTATAGCCCACAGAATGAAAAATCACAGAGGAACGAGGGAAAATGCACAGCAATTCAGATTTGTCTGTGGCACCAGAATGAAAAGGTATAACTTGCAGAATAGACATGTAATACATTGTTTTTTAATGCATTTAAAAATAAAAAACCCGGCTGTTTTTGGTCTAAAACCAAACATAGCCGGGTAATGATTATGTTAACAACGTGGTCACTATTTAGACGACGCAGCCACGATGATTGCCGTGAAACCGCGGCATATCAATCCATCTCGTTGTGAACCGATCCCGTTATAAACCTGCGTGTCGTGATAAAAATTAATGTTGCGATAAAAATTAATGCTCGCGTGTTTGATGGAACGTCACTTCTGGGTAGCGTTCCCGTGTCAGGTTCAGGTTCACCATCGTCGGTGCCACATAGGCCAGATTATCCCCACCATCCAGTGCCAGATGCAGTTCGTTCTTACGCTTAAACTCTTCGAATTTCTTCACGTCGCTGCACTCAACCCAACGCGCCGTAGAAACGTTCACCGACTCGTAAATCGCCTCAACGTTATATTCCGTTTTCAGACGGGCAACCACCACATCGAACTGCAGCACGCCGACCGCACCCACGATAAGGTCGTTATTGGTCAATGGACGGAAGACCTGCACCGCACCTTCTTCAGACAGCTGTACCAGCCCTTTCAGCAGCTGTTTCTGCTTGAGCGGATCGCGCAGGCGGATACGACGGAACAGTTCCGGCGCAAAGTTAGGAATGCCGGTGAATTTCATGTCTTCACCCTGCGTAAACGTATCGCCAATCTGAATAGTGCCGTGGTTGTGTAACCCGATGATATCGCCCGGATAAGCTTCTTCAATGTGGGAACGGTCACCCGCCATAAAGGTCAACGCGTCTGAAATCACCACGTCTTTACCCGTACGAACCTGACGCAGCTTCATGCTTTTTTCATATTTCCCGGACACCACGCGCATAAACGCCACGCGGTCACGGTGTTTCGGATCCATATTGGCCTGAATCTTAAACACAAAGCCGGTGAATTTCTCTTCCGCCGCCGTAACTTCACGGGTATCCGTTTTACGCGGCATCGGCGCAGGTGCCCAGGCAACCAGGCCGTCCAGCATGTGGTCAACGCCAAAGTTACCCAACGCCGTACCAAAGAACACCGGCGTCAGTTCACCGGCCAGAAACGCGTCCAGCTCAAATTCGTGCGATGCCCCTTTCACCAGTTCCAGCTCTTCACGCAGCTGTGCAGCCAGTTCTTCACCAACAGCGGTATCCAGCTCTGGGTTATCCAGCCCTTTAACGATGCGTACTTCCTGAATCGTATGGCCTTTACCCGTCTGGTACAGATAGGTTTCATCTTTATAAAGGTGGTACACGCCTTTGAACAGTTTGCCGCAGCCAATCGGCCAGGTAATCGGCGCACAGGCAATTTTAAGCTCGCTCTCGACTTCATCCAGCACTTCCATCGGATCGCGGATGTCACGGTCAAGTTTGTTCATGAACGTCAGAATCGGGGTATCGCGCAGACGCGTGACTTCCATCAGCTTGCGCGTACGATCTTCGACCCCTTTTGCAGCGTCGATCACCATCAGGCAGCAGTCCACCGCCGTCAGCGTACGATAGGTATCTTCGGAGAAGTCTTCGTGCCCTGGGGTATCGAGCAGATTAACCAGACAATCACGGTAAGGAAACTGCATCACGGACGTGGTGATGGAGATACCACGCTGCTTTTCCATCTCCATCCAGTCAGATTTTGCATGCTGGTTCGAACCACGTCCTTTTACCGTACCGGCAGTCTGGATCGCCTGTCCGAACAGCAGCACCTTTTCGGTAATCGTGGTTTTACCGGCATCGGGGTGAGAAATAATAGCGAACGTTCTTCTTTTGGAGACTTCGCGGGCGTATTCACTTGGAGACATGATTTTCAGGTTTCTTTTGTTAGCCACCCGGCGTCAGCATCAAGTCAACAACACACCGATGGCAGATCGTCAGGCAAAGCAGAAATAAACGGTAGCCGAGCATTTTCCCTGATTTAACGTGCAGACACAATCGGTGATGGCATAAACCGCAAAGCCGCTGCCTTTACCCGACACACCTCAGCCTTCCACAGGCAATAATACCGGAATAAATTATTTATAAAGTTACCATCCCTCTTTGCCGATACTATTCAGGTTAATATTTAACCACTTGATCGCACTTAAGGAGAGAGTATGAGCTTGTCTGTAAATAATACGGGTTATAGCAATTCTCAAGCCCAAAGCACCGCACGATCATCAACGACCACCCTGTCCGCTGCAGCGCCTTCAACAACGACCACAACAGATTCTGCAAAAATCGTCGACCCTATTACCGGCAAAACCTTCATCTTACCTAAAGGCGTAGAAATCTCAGAGGAAGCCCTCGCGCGTATGAGGGAAGAGTTTGCTGATGCACCGATTTTGGGCCGCGAAGATGAAGAAAAAGCGCTAGAAGCGATGAAAACGGCGAGAGCTCGTGAGCTTGAACGGCAAAGCAATGCTGCCAGCCTTCCTCCCGGATATATCAATGTCTCTGCTGATAATATCGGCACGCACGAGATGACCATCGGATTGTGGTCAAACCATCTCAAAGAGGATAGCGGTATCAGTAAAGAGGAATTTCTCGGCCTCGTTAAAACAGCCTTATCTTCCCCGCCGGATGTCAGTCTGTGGAGCTACACCACAGATAGTATGGAGATCGCCATTACTGCCAGTAAACTAGAGACATTGAAAAATCGCTATGTTGACAGCGATTACCAGCATCAGGCAGATCGGGATATTCAGGGCGTTATACAATTCAAATCTGATGCGCTGAGTAATCTGGAAAAAAATCTCCTGCAAGATGAATATCAGCGCAGCGTCGACGCGGGAGACACCGATAAGGCGAATACCACATTTCTGGAACTGCAAAAGAATGCAGAAGGTACCTCTGCCACCCAACTTCAGCGCCAGCAGATTTTCTCGCTAGCAGCCTCAACCGATGTGTCTTCCTGGTTCGGTAACTTTCGCGACTACATTGCCTCTTCAAACTTCGATCGCTATACCAAAAGCGAGTACAACTCGATTGTCAGCGCATTCTATAAACACTGGATAACTTTCCAGGAAGGCCTGAAATAGCCGCGTAGACCCCGTAGAAGCAGATCGTTTTTACGGTGTGTCGTCAACGCATCAGAGGCGTTCCTCTTATTCATCCTTTCTCACAGCCGCGCTATCGTTCGTCCGCGTATCGCTCTCAGCGTCGTCCCCTTCTTCTTTCACTGGCGTACTCGCCGTAAGAAAGTAAGGCGATTGTTGCCAGCGGGTACGACGATTCTGCAACAGCGTGCGGGTCAGAATGATGCCGATAGCCAGCGAAAGCAAAATCATCAAACGTAGGATATTGGTCGTGTTATCCACCTGTCTGGCTTCGGTCGCCAGCACATGGGTATCTAAGGTGATACGCAGGAAGCCGATAGGCCCTTCTTTCCCCTCAATCGGCTGCACCAGTTGATGGTTAAAGTAGCTACCGACCCGATTGCCGTCCAACGCCAGTCGATCTCGCAGTTGCACCTGTTCACCAACATGCGCCACCAGCGAGCCGTCCTGCTGATACACGCCGGCATCCAAAATACGGCTGTGGTCGGTAAGCTGTTTGAGGATGGTATTAATCTTTTGGCTATTATCATCCACGCTCCCCATCAACGGAGAAAGGCTGTAAGCCACCTGTCTGGAGAGCGTACGCGCCAGATCTTCAACCTGTTCAGATCGCGCCATCTGGTGGCTCAAACTGAAATAGGACGCACCTTGCATTAATACCACCAGCAGGGCGAGGCAAATCAGCACAATTGCCGTGCGGTGTAGACGAAATTTCACCCGGGCGCGAACCATGATAATCCTTACACGTTTTGGATACTTTCATGTTGCCAGAAGCGCCGACGATAGGATAGCTTGTTGCCCAGTTTTTGGAGGGATATGTTTGGTCGACGCCACATCCCTCTTTATCGCACGACTTTATCGCATTACTGCCAGCAGAGGATTTACCCCATGTCGAATAGTCTGACCTATCGTGATCTTCCTGATGAGATCAACTGTTGGCCGGGACTGCCATTATCACTGAGCGGTGATGAAGTGATGCCGCTTGACTACCGCGCTGGCGACACTGGCTGGCTTATTTATAGCGACGTCCTCGATAAAAACCTGATTTCCCGCTACCAGCGTAAACTGGGCAGCGCAATGGTTATCGTGAGCGCCTGGAACGTGGGCGATTATCAGGTTGTGCGTTTAGCTGGCACGCTGACGCCACGCGCTACCAAGCTGGCACACGAGCTAGGTATTGATGTCGCGGCCATGCGTAACGCACCGACGCTGCGTGCGCCGGGTTTACTGGTCATGGACATGGATTCCACCGCGATTCAGATCGAATGTATTGATGAAATCGCCAAGCTGGCAGGCACAGGCGAACTGGTCGCTGAAGTCACCGAACGCGCGATGCGCGGCGAGTTGGATTTCGCTGCCAGTCTGCGTCAGCGCGTGGGGACATTAAAAGGTGCCGACGCCAATATTTTAAAAACGGTACTTAAGACACTGCCACTGATGCCAGGCCTGCGTAATATGGTTAGCCAGCTTCAGGAAGCAGGCTGGCACGTTGCCATTGCATCGGGCGGATTTACCTACTTTGCCGATTATTTGCGTGATGAGCTAGGCCTGGTGGCCGCCGTTGCCAACGAATTAGGCATGCAAGACGGTAAGCTGACTGGCGATGTCATAGGTCAGATTGTCGATGCAAAACATAAAGCGACTACACTGCAACAGTTGGCGGAAAAGCTGGAAATCCCAATGCATCAGACCGTGGCGATTGGTGACGGCGCGAACGATCTGCCGATGATCAAGGCAGCCAGCTTAGGCATTGCCTATCACGCCAAACCCAAGGTCAATGAACAATCTGCGGTGACCATCCGTCATGCCGATCTGACCGGAGTGCTGTGCATTCTCAGCGGCAGTATGAGACACGAAAAGCGTTAATCAGTGGGAGGTAAGACGTGGCAAAAGCCGTCAAACGGGCGTTTGTATGTAATGAGTGCGGGGCTGACTACCCGCGCTGGCAAGGGCAGTGCAGCGCCTGTCATGCCTGGAACACCATTACCGAAGTTCGCCTGGCCTCGGCATCCGTATCACGTTCCGACCGTCTCACCGGCTATGCGGGCGAGAGTGCTGGCGTCAGCCGGGTACAAAAACTTTCGGAAATCAGTCTTGAAGCCCTGCCCCGTTTTTCTACCGGTTTTCAGGAATTTGACCGTGTTCTGGGCGGCGGTGTCGTTCCCGGCAGCGCGATTCTGATCGGCGGCAACCCCGGCGCGGGTAAAAGTACCTTACTGCTGCAAACGCTCTGCAAGCTGTCAGAGAACATGAAAACCCTGTACGTTACTGGGGAAGAATCCTTGCAGCAGGTGGCGATGCGGGCACACCGCCTTAATCTGCCGACCCAGAATCTCAACATGCTGTCGGAAACCAGCATCGAACAGATTTGTCTGATCGCCGAGCAGGAACAGCCGAAGCTGATGGTGATCGACTCCATTCAGGTCATGCATCTCGCCGATATTCAATCGTCTCCCGGCAGCGTGGCGCAGGTGCGTGAAACCGCCGCCTATCTGACACGCTTCGCCAAAACGCGCGGCGTCGCTATCGTGATGGTCGGCCACGTCACCAAAGATGGCTCGCTCGCCGGGCCGAAAGTATTGGAACACTGCATCGACTGTTCCGTCTTGCTGGACGGCGATGCCGATTCCCGTTTCCGCACCCTGCGCAGCCATAAAAACCGTTTCGGTGCCGTTAACGAGCTGGGCGTGTTCGCGATGACGGAACAAGGGCTACGCGAGGTCAGCAATCCATCGGCGATTTTCCTTAGTCGCGGCGACGAAGTGACGTCCGGTAGCTCCGTGATGGTGGTGTGGGAAGGCACGCGCCCGCTGCTGGTCGAAATTCAGGCGCTGGTGGATCAATCGATGATGTCCAACCCGCGCCGCGTAGCGGTCGGGCTGGAGCAAAACCGCTTAGCCATTCTGTTGGCAGTGCTGCATCGCCACGGCGGCTTGCAGATGTCGGATCAGGATGTGTTTGTGAATGTCGTCGGCGGCGTCAAAGTCACCGAAACCAGTGCCGATCTGGCACTGCTGTTATCGCTCGTCTCCAGTTTCCGCGATCGCCCGCTGCCGCAGGATCTCGTCATCTTCGGTGAAGTCGGTCTGGCGGGCGAAATTCGTCCGGTTCCCAGCGGACAAGAGCGGATCACCGAAGCCGCCAAGCACGGCTTCAAACGCGCCATCGTTCCTCATGCCAATATGCCGAAGAAAGCCCCAGCCAGTATGCAGGTGTTCGGCGTGAAAAAGCTGGCCGACGCGCTGGCAATCCTCGACGATCTCTAAACGAACCTCAGACAGCCCTCTGCTACCCTTTCCCCTGTTCACCCAGAGCTAAACAGCGGTGTGAAAGAGTAGCGGAGGTTACCGTGTTTTATGGTATTTTGTTTAGTAAGCTAAACAAGAGTGCCGCACGATGTCATCATTTGATTACCTGAAATCCGCCATCCGGCAGAAGGGTTGCACCCTACAGCAGGTTGCCGACGCAACCGATATGACCAAAGGCTATCTCAGTCAATTACTTAATGCCAAGATAAAAAGCCCTAGCGCGCAGAAACTGGAAGCGCTGCATCGCTTTCTTGAACTGGAATTCCCGCGTTACGAAAAGAGTATTGGCGTCGTCTTCGGCAAGTTCTATCCGCTACACACTGGCCATATTTATCTGATTCAGCGCGCCTGCAGTCAGGTCGATGAACTGCATGTGATTTTAGGTTACGACGAACCGCGTGACCGCCTGCTGTTTGAGAACAGCTCGATGTCGCAGCAGCCCACCGTCAGCGACCGCCTGCGTTGGCTCTTACAGACCTTTAAGTATCAGAAAAACATTCATATTCATGCCTTCAATGAGCAAGGGATGGAACCGTACCCGCACGGTTGGGATGTCTGGAGTAAAGGCATTCAGGCGTTCATGCAGAAAAAAAGCATCACGCCCAATTTCGTCTACACCAGCGAAGAGCAGGATGCCGCGCAATACCGCGAGCATCTGGGCATTGAGGCCGTCCTGATCGACCCGCAGCGCTCCTTTATGAACATCAGCGGTTCGCAGATTCGTCACGATCCCTTCCGCTATTGGGACTATATCCCGACCGAGGTGAAACCGTTCTTTGTGCGCACGGTTGCCATTCTTGGCGGTGAATCCAGCGGCAAATCCACGCTAGTCAATAAACTCGCCAATATCTTCAACACCACCAGCGCCTGGGAATATGGCCGCGATTACGTGTTCTCTCATCTGGGGGGCGACGAGATGGCGCTGCAATACTCCGACTACGACAAGATCGCGTTGGGTCAGGCACAGTACATTGATTTTGCCGTCAAATACGCCAATAAAGTGGCCTTTATCGACACCGATTTCGTCACTACGCAGGCGTTCTGCAAGAAATATGAGGGACGTGAACACCCGTTCGTTCAGGCGCTGATCGACGAATATCGCTTTGATCTGGTGATTTTGCTGGAAAACAACACGCCGTGGGTGGCCGACGGACTGCGCAGTTTAGGCAGCACCACCGCCCGTTCGGAGTTCCAGAACCTGCTGAAAACGATGCTGGCTAACAATAATATCCCGTACGTTTACATCAAAGAGTCGGACTACGACTCGCGCTTCCTGCACTGTGTAGAGTTGGTACAGCAGATGTTGGGCCACGATCGTTCGCCTGAATCGATCAAAAGCTAACGCGTGCTCCACTGCCAATGGCGGGAGGGGGTAATAATTTCCGGCAGCGGGATATCCCAGCTTTCCACGGGCAGTGCGTCAACCTGCTGACAATCATGGGCCAGGCCAATCGGGTAAGGCCCACGAGACATCTGATTACGATACTGCAACGTCCGGTCGTAAAAACCACCGCCCATGCCAAGCCGCTGCCCATGCCGATCAAACGCCACCAGCGGCGTCAGCAAGATGTCCAGTTGCGGTAACGGCAACACCTGACGCACATCCAGACGCGGTTCCATAATCTTCAGACGATTGCGTACCAACTCGGTGTCCGGCGCATAGTGCAAGAACAGCAAATGCCCAGCACGAAACGGATGCAGAACCGGCAAATAAACACGCTTTCCCTGCTGCCACAGTTGTTGAATCAACGGAGAGGTATCCAGCTCGCCATCAAATGACAAAAATACCGCCACGCTCTCTGCCCCGATGATTCTCGGGTGCGCGATGATGCGTTCACACGCCTGTTGTGCAAATAACGCCTGCTGATCTGGCGTCAGTAAACGCCGACTTTGCCGCACAGCCTGACGTATCTGCTGACGCGATGATGCCGTAGAAGAGCGTGAAGAATCAGGGGATATTGATGAATCAGAAGATGACATGGGCTGCATTCGCCACGGGTCAAGAGTGATAAAAGAAAGGGAATCTCCGAGATGCCGCCGCAGGCTGTAACCCTTGAACCCTTGGTTCAAGGTGAACATAACGTCGCAGTCTTAAGGCTTCTCGGACGAACCGAGCGTGCTCACCAACCGCAGAGCATTACATTCTGTTGGTATGAAATATCGGCTCAGGGGACTGGCCCGCTGACAAACATCTCAGAGAAATTTTATTCGTTACTCGCGATAAACCTTAGCACGTCTTATCGCGTAAAAACACCGTACTTTTGTCAAAATACGACGTTATTCAAATTGCGCACCCTGGCGTTCTGTGATCCGCCCTTGTTCCAGCAACGCCTGTTCAATGGTCTGCTGCAACATACGAATACGCTGTTCCATATTCGACGCATAATCACGGGTTTTACCCCGTTCCTGCGCCAGTTCATGGCACACATTCAGCGCGGCAATAAACACCAGTTGCTCTGTGTTCGTGACTCTAGTGCGAACTTTAAGATCTTGCAACCGCTGGTTAAGATCTTCCGCAGCCTGATTCAACGCATCCTGTTGTTCTGGCGGACAATTCACTCTTAACGAACGGCCAAAAATTTGAATATCTACTGGTTGTGCAGACATACCACCTTCCTGCCTTTTGTCGTTCTTGCGCCCGCGTGCCGCATAGCATGAGCATTACCCGTTACATCGGGTTCGTTAAAGCGGGCGCCACTATATATAGCCGAGATCTAAGATACAAGCCCTTTCTGGTATCGAAAGGGAGCTTGGTGGTAGCATAGCACGAACCAATCCAGCCAACGATGACGAATCCGCATGTCTATAGAGAATACGTTTCCCGCCTATGAGGGCCTTGACCAACTGCTTCACCAACAGCAAGTCGCGCTGACCGCGGCAGAAATGCACGGTTTGATCAGTGGGATGCTGTGTGGTGGAAACCATGACAACAGTTGGAGAACGCTGGTTTTTGAACTGACTAATGAAGGTATGGCGTTTACCCAGACGCTGTCGCAACCGCTTCAGGACCTGTATCAGGCCACGCGCGAAGCATTGGAAGATGATGGCTTTCTGTTCCAGCTTTTCCTGCCTGACGACTCACAGGATGAGGTGAGCGTCTTCGATCGTGCCGACGCGCTGGCAGGTTGGGTCAACCACTTCCTGCTTGGGCTGGGCGTGGTTCAGCCGCAGTTGAACAAGGCTAAAGGCGAGCTAAAAGAAGCTATCGAAGATTTACGTAACATTGCGCAGCTTGGCTACGACGAAGATGAAGATCAGGAAGAGCTGGAGCAATCGCTGGAAGAAGTGATTGAGTATGTTCGCGTTTCTGCCATTTTATGCCATAACGAATTTATCAGCCAACGCGCGGTAACGGCACCCGAGCAGCAAAAACCCACGCTGCATTAATATCTTCAGGGCAACCTCATGCAGGACATGCCTTAGTGAGAGCGGAAGGGACGGATAACCGCACGGACTACTTTCAGGAGCAGGTGATGAACCCACAAGAATTTCTTCGTCGTCGTCAGGGTCTGTTGGAAAAAATGGCACCGGGCAGCGCGGCAATTATTTTTTCTGCGCCGGAAGCGCAGCGCAATGCCGACAGTGACTATCCTTATCGTCAAAATAGCGATTTCTGGTATTTCACCGGCTTCAATGAACCAGAAGCCGTGCTGCTGCTGGTAAAAAGCGATGCCAAGCATCATCACAGCGTGATCTTCAACCGCATACGCGATCTGACGGCCGAAATCTGGTTTGGTCGCCGTCTCGGTCAGGAAGCAGCACCTGCCAAACTCGGCGTTGATCGCGCCCTGCCGTTTGGCGAAATCGGCGCACAACTGCACCTATTATTGAATGGCCTGGACGTGGTGTATCACGCGCAAGGGCAGTACGATTATGCCGACAAGCTGGTCTTCTCCGCGTTGGACACTTTGCGCAACGGCACCCGTCAGGGGTTTGCCGCACCCGCCACGCTGACCGACTGGCGACCGTGGGTGCATGAGATGCGCCTGTTCAAATCGCCTGCGGAAATCAGCGTGATGCGCCGCGCCTGTGAAATTACGGCACTGGCTCACACGCGCGCCATGCAAAAATGCCGTCCCGGCATGTATGAATATCAGTTGGAAGGCGAAATTCACCACGAGTTTACCCGCCACGGCGCACGCTACCCTTCTTACAACACCATCGTCGGCAGCGGTGAGAACGCCTGTATCCTGCATTACACCGAGAACGAAACGCAAATGCGCGACGGCGATCTGGTGCTGATTGACGCAGGTTGTGAATACAAAAGCTATGCCGGCGATATTACCCGTACTTTCCCCGTCAACGGCAAGTTTACCGCGCCACAGCGCGCCATTTACGACCTCGTGCTGCGTTCGCAGCTGCGCGCGCTGGAGCTGTTTGGTCCGGGTCGCAGTATCCGCGAAGTAAACGAAGAAGTGGTGCGCATTATGGTCAGCGGGCTCATCAAACTCGGCGTGATGAAAGGCGACGTGGAAGAGCTAATTGCCGAACAGGCACATCGCCAGTTCTTCATGCATGGCCTCAGCCATTGGCTGGGTCTGGACGTGCATGACGTGGGAGATTACGGCACGACCGATCGAGGCCGTCCGCTTGAGCCAGGAATGGTTCTGACCATTGAGCCTGGTCTTTACATCGCGCCCGATGCCAAAGTGCCGCAGCAATACCGGGGAATCGGCGTGCGTATCGAAGATAACATCGTGATCACCGAAAACGGCAACGAAAACCTGACGGCTGGCGTAGTTAAAAACGCCGATGACATTGAAGCGCTGATGGCGCAATGGCATGACAAGCAGCAGCACTAAGCCGCACTTTCAAAGAACAATTACTTTCAAAGAACAATTACTTTCAAAGAACAAGGGCATCATTGCAAAGGACAACAGCATGGCAGTCATGATTGTCGGTGGCGGAATGGCAGGCGCGACGCTGGCGCTGGCGATCTCTCTGCTTTCACAGGGCACAATCCCGGTCGATCTTATCGAGGCACATTCGCCGCTCGACAAGGAACACCCAGGTTTTGACGCACGCGCCATCGCCCTGTCTGACGGCACACGCCAGCAGTTAGCCGCGCTGGGCATCTGGCCGTCGCTGTCCAGCCATACGACCGCGATAACCGACATTCACGTCAGCGAACGCGGGCACGCCAGCGTAGTGAACCTGAAAGCCTCAGACTATCACGTTCAGGCATTGGGCCATGTGATTGAACTACACGACGTCGGACAACGTCTGTTTGCCCTGTTGCAACAAGCGCCGGGCGTGCGCCTGCACTGCCCAGCCAAAGTGGTTGCCGTCACGCGGACGCAAGAGAACGCGATGCTAACGCTGGACAACGGTACCGAACTAACGGGCCAATTGATGGTTGCCGCCGATGGTTCTCGCTCTATGCTCTCGCACGCTTGCGGGATCCAGTGGCAACAGCATGATTATGATCAGATCGCCGTGATCGCGAATGTGACGACGGCCGAACCCCATCGTGGGCGCGCGTTCGAGCGGTTCACGCCGCACGGCCCGCTGGCGCTGCTACCCATGAGCAACGGCCGTTCTTCGCTCGTCTGGTGTCATGATAAACACCATCAACATGAGGTCGATGGCTGGAGTGAAGCTGCATTTCGCCAACAGTTACAGCAGGCTTTCGGCTGGCGTCTGGGGCAGTTCACCCACATCGGCGAACGCCATAGCTATCCGCTGCGCTTACTGACAGCCAGCCAGCACATCAGCCACCGGCTAGCGCTGGTGGGCAACGCCGCGCAAACGCTGCACCCGATTGCCGGACAAGGCTTTAATCTGGGCATTCGCGATGTGATGTCGTTGGCAGAAACGCTCGTCGAGGCGGCGAAAAATCAGCAGGATATCGGCCAGTACACGGTGCTTGACCGCTATCAGCAGCGGCGTACGCCCGATCAAAATACCACGGTGGCGATCACCGATGGGCTGGTCAGACTGTTTGCCAATCGCTATACCGCGTTGGCCGTTGGCCGTAACCTCGGCCTCATCGCCATGAATAACCTGCCGCTGGTGCGCGACGCCTTTGCCCGTCGCACGCTGGGCTGGGTAGAACGTTAACTAAGCTCGCCAACAGGAAAAGACGGAAATGCAATCATTCGACGTGGTTATTGCCGGTGGCGGTATGGTCGGCCTGGCGCTAGCCTGCGGCTTACAAGGTAGTGGCCTGCGTATCGCTGTGCTGGAAAAACAGGCGGCTGAACCTCAGCCGATCGGGAAAGATCATGCCCTACGCGTCTCCGCCATCAATGCCGCCAGTGAATGTCTCCTGCGCCATCTCGGCGTCTGGGAAAATCTCGTGGCACAACGCGTCAGCCCGTACAACGACATGCAGGTATGGGACAAAGACAGCTTCGGCAAAATCAGTTTTAGCGGCGAAGAATTCGGCTTTTCCCATCTTGGGCACATTATTGAAAACCCGGTGATTCAGCAGGTATTGTGGCAACGCGCCGCTCAGTTAAGCGACATCACCCTGCTTTGCCCCGCGTCGCTAAAACAGGTCGCCTGGGGCGAGAATGAAGCCTTTATTACCTTGCAGGACGACAGCATGTTGACCGCCCGACTGGTCGTTGGGGCGGACGGCGCGCACTCTTGGTTGCGCCAGCATGCGGATATTCCGCTGACCTTTTGGGATTATGGGCACCATGCGCTGGTCGCCAACATTCGTACCGAACATCCGCATCAGTCTGTGGCACGTCAGGCGTTTCACGGTGATGGGATTCTGGCCTTTCTGCCACTGGACGATCCGCACCTCTGTTCGATTGTCTGGTCGCTGTCACCGGAACAGGCTCAGGCGATGCAGAACCTGCCTGTAGAAGCATTCAATCGTCAGGTCGCGATGGCATTTGATATGCGACTGGGGCTGTGTGAACTGGAAAGTGAGCGCCAGACTTTCCCGCTAACCGGGCGCTACGCCCGCAGTTTTGCGGCACATCGACTGGTGCTGGTCGGCGACGCGGCGCACACCATTCATCCTCTGGCAGGACAAGGGGTTAATCTGGGCTTCATGGATGTCGCCGAACTGATTGCGGAACTGAAGCGCTTACAGACACAGGGCAAAGATATCGGGCAACATCTTTACCTGCGACGCTATGAGCGCCGCCGCAAACACAGCGCCGCCGTGATGCTCGCCAGCATGCAGGGATTCCGTGGACTATTTAACGGCGACAATCCAGCAAAAAAACTGCTGCGTGATGTCGGTCTGGTACTGGCGGATAAACTGCCCGGCATTAAACCTACGCTGGTACGTCAGGCAATGGGATTACACGATCTGCCAGACTGGCTTAGTGCCGGAAAATAGTAAAACCGAAATAAACAATACCTCTCGCCGTGTCAGCGGCGAGAGGTATTAATCGCTCATTGGTTTAGCGCTCATACCAATAGGATTTTATTCCAGACAATAATACCGCAGGCAAAATACCACATACCCCCATCGTTCTCGGCCTTCTTCTCCCAGAGCGTCAAAAGCCGACGCTTGCGGTTTATCCAACTGTGCGTTCTTTCCAGTACCCACCAACAGTCTTTGTCATCCCCATTATTTTTGCTGGCATCGGATTCTTGCTTACGTGACTGAATGATCGGCATTGCCCCATAAACCAGGCTTATCTCGCCATAATAAGCCCAGTTGATGATGGAGAGTTACGGCATATTTTCCTGCGGCGAGGGGATGCGAACCCGATTGGCGGACAGGTAACCCACGATGGCAATACCGAACACGCCCCAAGGCAGTAGCGAAACGATCTGAGACGATGAACCACTCAGCACATCAACGTTTCTGACCACCATAATCAGCGCCAGAAGCATAGCCACCGTGGAGATCAGCGGTGCCCATAAGCGGCTCCAGGTCGATACCGGAAGGTGTGTCTCTCGCTGGAAAAAACAAATAACTGCCAGTGAAACCCCCACCTGAAGCAACAGAATCGCCATCGTCGCAATCGCCGATCCTAACGCAAAGATCTGCATCATCGGATCAAGACCCGCCACCACCATCGCACACAGCACGGCTAGCACAAAGACCGTCTGTACCATGCTCGCCACGTAAGGCGTCCCTTTATTTTTGCTGACCATCGCCAGCCTGGAAGACAGCACACCATCACGCCCAATGCTAAACAGGTAGCGTGAGATGTTGTTGTGAAACGCCTGTGCAGCCGCGAACAGGCTGGTGATCAACAACAGCGATATCATCTGCTCAGACCATTTGCCAACCAGCGCAGTCGACACATTAAGAATAAAACGTCCAGGGTCGTTAATCGCCTGCTGCCTAACCTGATCGACCCCGTAGGCCTGCACCATCATCCAACTGGTGAAGGCAAAGAACAGCATAATCAAGATCACGGCGGCCAGCGTCGCACGGGGAATGGTTTTTTCAGGGTTGCGGCATTCTTCACCATAGATCGCCGTTGATTCAAAGCCGATAAAAGCAGCGATACTGAAAATTAACGCAATACCAATGCTCCCTTGATTAATCACGCTGGGTGAAAATGCCGCCAGCGTCATCGGCGCGGTATCGTGCGATAGCAGAACCGCGATATCCACCACTAGCATGATGCCCACTTCCATCAGCATCAGCACGCCCAATACGCGTCCCCCCACTTCCACACTTTCTATCCCTAACAGACACATCAGCAGCAGCATCATGACGCTGTAGATCCACCACGGCAGTGAGATGCCCAAATGCTCCTGTAGATACATGCTGCTGAAAAAACCGAACATCGCGACGACTGCGATCTGAATGGCGAAATAAGCCAGCAGCGCGACGGATAAGGCACTAAACCCCGCACGACGTCCCATGCCCAGCGTGATATAGCTGTAAAAGGCGCCAGCGTTGGTTACATAGCGGCTCATGGCGATATAGCCAAAAGAGAAAATCAGTAGTATGCCGCCAGCCATCAGATAAACCGCAGGGATCCCCGCGCCGTTGCCTGCGGAGATGGCGACGGGCAGACCGCCGACCACGCCGGTCAACGGTGAAGCAGCAGCGACCACAAAAAAGACCAACGACCACAGTCCCAGAGTGTTTTTCTTCAATTGATGCGTATTCATCTTGCCCCCCCGGATACACAAAACGGACCCGATAGCGTCATGCCGTGCAATCGGGCCGGTGATAAATCCCTTGCCGTCATGCCACCTTACAGGCAGGCGCGATACAGCGATTCGATGTCCTGACGCGACGCTGAACGCGGATTCTGTTCCAAACTCACGCCCATCGTCTGCACACAGTTATCCGCCAGCCAGGAAATATCCTGTTCGCGTACGCCCAGATCGCGGAGCGTAAATGTCAGTCCGATATTTTCCAGCAAGCGCTGTACCAGGTAGACGCTATGCCTTGCCCGTTCGGCATCATCAAGATGCGTTACGCTATCGCTCATCGCACCGGTAACGGCAGCGAACCCCGCAATATTGTCATCACAGGAAAAACGCATCAGTTCGGGATACAACGCAGCAAGCCCTTCACCGTGGGTGATGTTGTACAACCCGCTCAGCGGGTGTTCCATCGCATGCGGCAGACCGCAGGCCGACATCCCGATCGCCATTCCGCCCAATGTATTCGCCCAACAGACCTGATCCCAGGCATCCAGATCGGTCACATCCCGGCAGACACGCGGTAAATAGGTGGTCAGCAGCCGAATGGCGCGCTCGGTCATGATTTCCGTCATCGGATTGCAGAACTTGCCCACCCGCGCTTCAATGTTATGACTGAGCGCGTCAAAGCCCGTTGACGCCACCATACGGGATGACTGCGTGACCATGAGCGTCGGGTCAATAATGGCGGTTTTCGCGTACAGCGCAGGCGAGAAAAACACCGGCTTATCATGGGTTTCAGGATTCGTAAAAACGGCGACGCAGTTGCCTTCGCTGCCCGTTCCCGCTGTCGTGGTCACCAGCACCAGAGGCAGTGCTTCATTGCTGGTTGGCGGCTGAAACAGATAATCCACCAGATTGCCCGTATGACATGCCATAAACGCGATGCCTTTCGCCGCGTCCATCACGCTGCCACCGCCGACGCCAAGCACCACATCACACTGTTGCTCACGCGCCAGCGCGGCACCATCATCTACGGTGGTGGTAAGCGGGTTTGCCTCAACGCTGTCGAAGAGCACCAAGCGTACACCGCTTTGGGTTAACAAATCGGTCAGTCGTGCAAGCAGCCCCGTTTGACGGCAGCTGGTTTTTCCCGTTACCAGCAGCACACATGTCCCCCACTGCGCGACTTCATCACCAACGCGGGCGATCTCTCCCCGTCCAAGACAAAGCCTGACCGGTTGTGAATAGGTAAATGCCATCATCCTCTCCTCACACCGTCGCCGCAGAGGCACTGGCGTACTCGACCTGCTCGACGACACTGTTCAGCGCAGATTCAAACGCATTCAGCGCATAATCCAACTCTTCTTCACTGATCGTGAGCGGCGGCAGGAAGCGGAACACCGCCAGATTATTGATGGTGAAGTTCACCTGGATACGCCATTTTTCCACCAGCAGCCCGGCAATCGCCGCCGAGTAGTATTCCCCCATGCTGGCGTGCAGTGCCTCCGGTAAACGCCCGAACTCAAGACCAATCATCAGGCCTTTACCGCGAACGTCTTTAATCACCTGTGGATGACGCGCCTGAATATCACGCAACCGCTGCATCATCAGCACGCCTTTGCGCTCCGCCATGCCGCAGAGATCGTGTTCGATGATGAACTGTAATGCGCCCAGTGCCGCCGCGGCGCTCAGCGTGTTTTCCTGATAGGTGGCGGTATGGTGATAGCAGGTTTCGATAGTGCCATATGCGGCTTCATATAAGGCTTCCGTACAGAGATAGCCACCAAACGGCACCAGCCCGCCTGACAGCCCTTTGGCAAAGACAATACAATCCGGCACCACGTCGTCGTGTTCGCAGCACCAGAACTTACCGGTACGCGCCGCACCACACTGAATTTCATCCAGCACCAGCAGCGTGTCATAGCGGTCACACAGTTCACGCGCGGCCTTCAGATAGCCAACTGGTGGCACAATAATGCCGCCTTCCCCCTGAATCGGCTCCACGACAAACGCTTTGTATTTTCCGGTCGCCAGCGCACTTTCCAGCTCCGAGACAGAACCGTAGGCCACATGATCGATATTGCCCAGTGTGGGCTGCTGCCCCGCACGCCATTTATCCTTACCGCCGAGTGAGACCGCGCCGGATGTCTTGCCGTGAAACGCACCCAGCGTCGCCAGCAGATGAGTTTTATGCGCTTTATGGCGAGTGCCGAGCTTAACCAGCTTGATCATCCCTTCAATCGCCTCCGCGCCCCCGGTCGCGGTGCCCATTTTGGTCAATTTGCCCTGCGGCGAGAGCAGCGCCATGTTATGTGCCAGCGCCGCCGTCACGTTGTGATAGGAAATCGCGCCCATCATGAACAAGCGGTTGTCGAAACACTTCTGCAAGCAGGACCACACGAATTCATTGTTATTGCCGACAGTCACCACCCCGACGGCACCAATCATATCCAGATGCTTTTCGCCTTTATCGTCGATGAAGGTGCAGCCCTCAGCCCGAACAAAGTATTTGGCATGGCCGTCCAGAGAACGCATGCGGTTCAGGTGGGTCAGTTGCAGCGCGCGCGTGGTGTCACCATCCAGTGCGATCGCGTCATCAATGGTGTAAAAACCCGGTACAACGTCTTTTGCCTGTGCCATAAACAACCTCACAATATTCACAAGGGACAGCTTCACAAGAGAAATGTGCAATAGCGCACGGTGTGGAGCGTTTATAGCAATGGCCAGGGTGGGGAAAATAGAATAAATCGGCACACGCCACGGTGCAGTGATAGCGTCTTTTTGGTGCACACTGCGCCAAAAAATAGAACAGAGCACCAAAAACGCAGCACAGGATCACCTCCAACGTCGCGGTGAGATGGCGGCGCTACTTCAGCACTGGCGAATACGGTTCTGATAGCGCACAGCCTGTAGCCGTGCCAGATAGTGTTGTGGTGAGCAGGAAGAGAACGCTTTGAATTCACGGAAAAAATGCGACTGGTCGGCGTATTCAAGACGCTGCGCCAACATAGTCAGGCTGTCGATATTTCCCTGATTGAGTAGCGCGAGCGCTCTCTGGAAGCGGATCGTGCGGCAGAATGTTTTGGGCGACATGCCGCAGTTATCATGAAACAAGCGGTGAATATAGCGTGCAGAATAGAGCGTTTTCCGCTCCAGCTCATCCACCCGGATTTTGCCGTCATGCGCCATAATCAGGTCGATAATCTGCAATAACAGCGGCGGTGCCGAGCGGTTAGTCCAGTAGGAAAAATAGTGCAGAAACATGCCGACCTGTTCGTTGAAATCCTGACTGTTTACCAGCCGCCCCAGTAAACGCGGCACATCAGGAGCCACTTCGTCGAAAGGGATTTCTTGCCCCGCCAGTTCCATCGGAGAAAGATCGAGAAAAGCAGGCATGATCCCCGGCATAAAACGTACGCCAAAATAGCGCTCACCGGGCATCAGTCGGGTAATCTGCGCCGATGCCGTGCTGCCGCAAACACGCCCACCTGGCGCGTCACGACAGCAGTGCAGCAACAAATCAACGCTGCCATCCGGTACGGCCAGCGTCATCGGTTCGGCGCGATCGACCGTGAAGCTGTAAAAATGGGCAATGGGAGACTGGCTGATGCTTTTCTTCAGGTAGTCTTCCGCCGCATTAATGACAAACCACGGCTGCAACGGCCGCACGCGAAACGATGCTGAATCAGGATGCATTGACCTTCTCCCCCGCAACGATAACAGGGGAGATCAGGCAATTTTTGCGCCAACTCTTTTTTCGTCAGCGCCTGTCAGGCATCCGGCCCGACCCTAACCACTAATTTGCCAAAATTGCGGCCCTGCAGCAGGCCGATAAAGGCTTCGGGGGCGTTTTCCAACCCGTCGACAATCTCTTCCCGGTATTTAATCTTACCTTCGGCCACCCACGGCGCCACATCCTTCCAGAACTCATCGAAGCGGTGCCCGTAATCATCAAAGATGATGAACCCCTGCATCCGAATGCGTTTCTTCAGAATCGTGCCCGCTAACAGCGCTAAACGATCGGGGCCATCAGGCAGCCCTGTTGCATTGTAACCGGAGACTAACCCACACACAGGAATACGCGCTGAGGTATTCAGCAACGGCAGCACGGCATCAAAAACTTTCCCACCGACGTTTTCAAAGTAAATATCAATGCCCTGCGGGCAGGCTTGTTTCAACTGTTCTGCAAAATCATCCGCCCGATGGTCGAGGCAAACATCGAATCCCAGAACGTCAACCGCGTAGCGACACTTCTCCGCTCCGCCCGCGACACCAACCACCCGGCAGCCTTTCAGTTTCCCAATCTGACCGACCGTCGCCCCGACCGGGCCGGTCGCAGCAGCCACCACCAGCGTTTCCCCCGCTTTAGGCTGGCCGATATCCGTCAGCCCCATATACGCGGTGAAGCCTGGCATACCCAGCACGCCCAATGCGTAGGAAGGATTGGTGGGCGACTGCCCCAAATTCGTTAAGCCTTTACCGTCGGAAAGCGCATAGTCCTGCCAACCGCTGAAGGACAGCACCCAATCGCCCGTCTGATAGTCAGGGTGTTTGGACTCAACCACGCGGCTGATGGTTCCGCCCACCATCACGTCATCCAGTTCGACGGGTTTGGCATAAGAGGGGGCGTCGCTCATGCGGCCACGCATATAGGGGTCAAGAGAGAGGTAGACCGTACGCAGCAGGATCTGCCCCGCAGCGGTCTGTGGAACAGGCTGTTGTTCCAGACGGAATGTCTCTTGTGTTGGCGCGCCGTGCGGGCGCTGGGCCAGAACCACACGGCGGTTAATTTGATGGGTTTGCGACATAGTCTCCTCCGTTAAACAAAGCGTGTTGATAAAATCACTTCGTTAACAATAGGATCGCTTCTTTCTTCTGGCTACGCAAACCGTGCGGCGTTCATTATGCCGTTTTGCTTTTTTCGTAACGCGACATGCGATCCAGATACCCCATGACAAGTGCAGACAGCACAAACGTCAGATGGATAATCACGTACCACATCAGTTTATTATCCGGGATGTTACGGGCATCCATAAACACACGCAGCAGATGGATAGACGAGATAGCGACAATCGAGGCAGCGACTTTGTTTTTCAGCGAGCCGGAGTCCATCTTACCGAGCCAGTTCAGCTTTTCTTTGCCTTGGGAGATATCCAGCGCCGAAACAAAGTTCTCGTAACCGGACAGCATCACCATCACCAGCAAGCCGCCAACCAGTGTCATATCGATCAATGACAGCAGCACCAGCACTAAATCCGCTTCAGCGATATCCAGAATATTAGGCAGGACGTGGAACACCTCCTGGAAAAACTTGATCGCCAGCGCCAGTAAACCCAGCGACAGCCCAAGATAAACCGGGGCAAGCAGCCAGCGCGATGAGTACATCAGATTCTCAATAAAACGTTCCATAACTCACTATATGCAGGTGGAAAAGAGGCAAATCATAGCGAAAAGTCCTGCGGTGGTGTTAATCAATTCTTGAACAGATTGCCCATTGACGAAAGGGCGCAGTCTATCCACGCGCATTTATGTTGCACCAGTAACAGGTAAAAGAATGGCATTGCGGGGAATCCAGACGGCACAACCGCGATGGCCTATGCCATTGAGACAATAGTGCATAGCGACACACCCTTTTATTATCGCTGTCGACGGTCGTTTGGCCGCCCTTTCTGAGCAGAAGCTACCGCCGAATCGTAAATAGACACTGGGGAGCAGGTTGAAATAGTCATGTTCTCTCTATGTCTACAGCACAGCACTTCATTCCCTTCATGATAACAAGGAGAAACAAGATATGAGTAACTCAGGAAACGACACCGGATACATCGTTGTTATCGAAGAAAAACAGTATGACCTTGCCAAAGTCCCTCCTTTTAATGACCCCCTTGTTCAACGAGAGAAAAAATCAGTACTCGGGCAATTAAGTCTTAACGACATTACCCAGAATCTGGACCTTTCCGTCGAACTGTTTTATGTCGCTTATCATGGTGTTGCAGGTGCAAAAGGCGGTTCGTTGCAGGCAGAAATCGCCAGACTGCAAAGCCGACTGGCGATGTTATGTAATGAATGCATTACCACCATGACAACGTTCCAGAGCGAAACGCAGAATATTATTGAATTACTGCAACAATGTTACCGTTGGTTGACGAAAGGACAGGAAAAGCTGGCGTTCAAAAAACTGGCGCACTGTAAGGAATCTTCAAGTGCTATGTCAGTAAAAGCCATATTGCTGGCCGAACAGTTCAAAGCATTACAGGTTGACTCCACCAAAGCCAAATCAAACACCATTTTGGAAGAAGCCAGTGAAAATGATCGACTGCTCGCCGCACAGAAAGCCGAACGAGAAACAATCGCCAAACAGAAAGCGCAAGAAGCCAATCAGCAAGCATTATTAGAAGATATTGCCACCACTCAGGCGTTGTATGAAGACGCCAAAAATCGAGAGGCGGAAGAATCAACCAAAGCCCTGGTGTTGGGCATCGTCAGCGCTGTTACCAACGCAATCGGCGCGGGGCTGGGAGCCTATTCTGCCGCCAAAAATCCGGTAGCGGCAATAATGAGCAAGGCTGGCTCATCCATTGACGATAATGCACAAATCAAAGCCGCACAGTCTAGTATGGACAGTGCAAAACAAGAATTCGATAAGGCTCAGAAAAAATATACTGAGGCTGCCGATCAACTGTCGGCTCAGCAGAGTATTGTGAATAGCCTGAAAGACGAACTTGATGTGCTAAACACCGCGCTGACCAATCTGGAAAAAGACAGCGCCGCCAAACCGGAAGACATTGCTGCGCTGCGGGTAAAACGCAGCGACAAAGAAACGGCGCATAGCGTTGCAGCAGCAAAACTGCCTGAGTTGACCAAAACCGCCAAATCGCTGGAGAAGGAAGCGAAAGACAGCAGTAAAGCCTATGCTGCGGCGGGAACGGCACTGACCAATCTTGCAGCATCAACCAGCAAGATGGCTGAAACGGCAGCGTCAACTGAAAACTCAGTCCGTGAAGAAAGAATCAATCTACTCAACAAACAGCTTGAACTACAGAAAGAAAAACGAGCCTCACTGGTTGCCCTGGCTGAATATGCAGAAAGCCTGAAGAACCTCAAAGTCGAACAAGGTAATTCCACACTCTCAGTGAATTCTCTGCACAGCGCGATAGATGCTTTGGGCAAAGTTATCGGCACGCTGACCAACGCCAGCCTGTTCTGGGACCAAATGTCACAATATTGCGACCGGATGACCAGCAGCGGATTTCAGCGCGATCTGGAAGATCTCAAGGAAATGGATCTCGAAACCCGTCTGGAAGAATATCAGGATCCGCATTTTATGCGATCGTTCTTCCTCTATCTATGCCAATGGGTGGCGGTAAATGGCTTGTCGGGAGATTACCTTCTGGCAGCCGCCGATGCGCAGAAAAAAGCCGTCCAATATTTGAGTGAATCTCCGACAATCCAGGAAGCCATACGCAAAGCACCAGAGCTAGCCAAAAATCTTGCCCTCATTGTGCAAAACAACCTGCTTGCGTCCCGTAACCAAAGCATCGAGCTGGAACAGCAACGTGCCATCCTCATTGCGCAATAACAAGGAGTCATCGAGATGGGTAATCAAATACAGTTCTATGCGAAAAACGAATTGCAACCAACTTCAGAAGCACTCAAAACGGTTGTCGCAGGGTTAACTGAAGCTGCTACTTATCTGGATCATCAGCGCAAGGAGGAGGCTATCGCTGTTGTCACCAGAATGACCGATGACGTGACGTATCTACACACCCAGACAATACAAGGGGAACAGCTTTACAAAACAGAGCAAAGAAAGGTAACGGAAGCCGTTGCAGCGATCATTCTTCAGAGCGGTAAATTAAATGCAGAGATGATGAAAATTCAAACACAGATTTCGGATCTGGAGATTGAGATAAAAAAGGGGATGTGAATATGCAAGAACTCCAACAGCATTTGGAGGCGCTGTCACATAACCTAAGTAACTCGGAACGAGAACGGAACGAACATCAACGGCAGCTTGATCGTCTCAATGATAGTTCAGTTGGCAGCATCTTCGCATCGATTTTTAGTCTTGGCCTCGATCGCGCTTTTCTGGGCATCAAGTCGCTGGTCGATCAAGACGCCGCACGCATCAGTATTCTGCGCGATGAAATAAACAACTATCAAAATGCGTTGAAAGAAGACGAAAACAAACTGAAAGTTGCCAGAAATCTGCAAGTCACACTACGTGACCAGCAAAAGCACGACGAGGGAAGTGTAACCGCGCTGGAAAAACAAGTAGAAGAGTTGCATCAGGAGGAAAAGAACACGCGTACGAAACTGGCCTCAATCACTCAAATTTCTGGCTTCTATGGAAAATTGAAAGTTATTTGTGAAAACGTCAGTGAGAATATAACCTGGATTCTGGATATTATTGACGATTTGAACGATGACCAACCCCGAATTGTTGATATCGATGCATCCGGAGTGGAGCTTGTGCCATTAAGGACCGCACTGGCACGATTAGATAGCCTGCTGAACACCCCCCAAATACAACAAACCATTGCTGCAAATGAGGCGCTGATACTTGCCTAATTGACGGCGATTAAATCACTGGGAAATAGTGACGGGTTAATCATCAAAAGTTGCTATTTCCCAGCCATCCGATAATCAGCTATATACTCTAAATAATTCGAGCTTCAGGACAAAAACGACGAGGCGTTTTTGAACAACGCAAAGCGTTGGCCAGCTAGGGCAAGGCTTATTTATAAGCCTTGTAACGCGGCAAGCGAAGGAATCCCGATGAGCTTACTCAAGTAAGTGATTCGGGTGAGTGAACGTAGCCAACGCACATGCAACTTGAAGTATGACGAGTATAAAGGCATATCTTTTTAATTAATATACTCTTTTAAACCATACTACCCTCATGAAGAAATAGCCTGGATCCCCACGAAATAAACCTCACACCGTTCAGTTTGCAATTTATCGCCAGAAACGTTTACTTTGGATGTTGTGAAAATATCCAATCGGAAATGACGATGTCAGACGTTTTTAACAAAATAGCCAGATTTTCCCCAAGAGAGTTGCAACACTATGCCTCCGATTGTTTGCAGGCCTATTGCCGCGCAAAATTGATTCAACACCCCGCAATCGACACGCTGATAACTCACCTTAATTGTTACCCTGAAAATGGCAGTCTGGTTGAATGGGAAAGGAAAGGTGCGTTACTGCCGCTAAATGGCCGGGGAGATGATATACCGCAAGATCTTACCCTGTCGATGTCACCGCAGGATATTGAAGCATTCTCTTATCTTGTTGATATCGCGGTAGAGGTCGGCATTGTGGATATATATGGAACACCAACAACGCTTCCGGTTGAGTTTGTAGGAAAAATAGCCATGATCCTTTCCCACAATAATATCGACCTGCCTGAGATTTAGGTAAAAATACATGTCGTATCCAGAATGGGAAGAATATTGAGGCAGGGCTCTGATGAAGATAGTGAAAACTAACAGCGGATACTCAAAATATGAGCTATGAGTACAAATTAGTCTTTGATGATGCCTCGGCGGCTCAACATGTCATGAGCATGATTAAACGCAGTAAGGCCTGCATTCGTGCCGAAAATGGTGATATCTATTTGAAAGACAAATCCCTAAGCAATCACGCTGATTATGACGTCCGCCTGATCGATGAAGGCGATGGCTCGCTGTGGCTTCAGGTTAACGTTAACTCTGTCGATCTGTACACGCTCGTGCGGGAAACACTACGCGGGAAAGCTTTCAAATGCTTTGAAGATGGGGATGCGGAGGATGAAGTAGAACTCAACGAGGCTTTCCGCCTGAAGCCCAACCGGTGACCAGCCTTATAAAACGCTCACCTCAACACATTACTCAATCCGCTCTGACATCGTCAGGAATACGCCAAAATTATCCGCCTGCTGGGTTGATTCTCCCGTTTCATGTGACCATAAAACAATAATCGGCTCCCCTGCTTTCCCTAATACGGCGTAATCAAAACAGTAATAATCTCCCGTACCACATTCCGCAAAAGGCAAAAGGGTCGAGAAATCCTGTGTCGTATCGGAAAAATTGTTCAGCCATGCCTGCCAGCCTTCTTGAAAATGACGAACGATTGATTCCCATGTTTTTCTCGGGTCGCGAGAATCAAATACCGGGAATATCGTTAATGCGCCAAGCGCTCTTCCATTATTCACCAGAAGCCAGTCCGAAAAAGAGAGGGGTAGCTTACGGCCTAGCTCACGTTCTGCGGCTTGAATCGACTCTATCGATGTGCCAATGACACGTATTCTAGCCATCGTTCCTCGCTTATTGATACTTCTCATATTTAGATCAGAGCGTTAGCCAAGTTGTAGAAAAAATCGGCCACATGTATTTGCTGTTTTATCCCAGAAACGCTCATCTAAAAAGAGATAGCCCATGCCATCTGAGAGTATTCCTTTATGACGCGGCAGCGCAGCATCGAGATCGCCCCCATAAATAGACACTCTTCTCTGCCCTATATTTGATGTGATAACCCCTTGCAGCCAGGCATCAATGCCACCTAACTTAGAGGCTAAATTTTCTTCATCATCTGAATCCGCACTTCTTGATATATGGATGCTTCCGCGATCGATAATTGGATTAGCGACTTCGTTGCGCTCAACTTCAGAGCGAATATATCCCAATACGATCGCCTCAGAATTACTCTCAATCGCACGCAGCTTGCGGTAATGAAAAACTTCCCCCGACAAGTAGGGGATAAATACAGATACCCAATAGTGCTTCGGTACGAATGACGGTGAATACCACGCTCCGGGAAAAGAGACCAGATGGGTAAGGGGGATTCCATCAGCAGAGTGTGGCCAGGACATTTCACTGGGTAAATAAGCCCCGCCGCCGACATAGGCATCATGCGACGCATTCGGTTCATGGGTAAAAATCAGTTCATCGTACATCAGTATTTCTCGTATCCATTATTAAGAGCAGCAGGCTATTTACATCGCTCACTTCTTCTGCCAGACAGGCGCATCATCCGACGTTATTTCAATAAGTTGCCCGTCATTGTCGTAGTGACAGAACCATGCATCTTCGCAAGGCCACCCTTTGGAGAAGGCTCTGCCGGACAGCACGCGGCCAGAAGGGGAATACTGGTAACGAAATACGGCAAAAGCCTCTCTCATGCCAACGCCGATATAAATCCTCGCGTTATCATCAAGTTGTAGCATTCGCCCCAGGCCAAGCAAATTTGATTTTCCGCTTTCTGGGCTATCCATTCCCTTAAAGCCAAGAGTCGTGATCTCTAACATATCGCCAGTGCGGTTATATAGCGTGGCCTGAATCGCTTGAACGCCCTTCTGCACGGGAGAAATCGTAATAACGTGGCGGCCACCCGAGAAACCAGAACAATATTTCCCTAGCCAGCGTGCTTCATCCACATTGGCATATTTCCTTTTCATCACCTCGGCGACTGTCAGCGCGCAGCACCACAAACAGGGAAACACCCGTTGAAATTCTGGAAAGACTGCTGTCGAATACGGATGAAAGTGTCACCAGACTCGCCAAACGCAATGTGGATGAAAGATAAACTTCTCATCCTCACAGGGAAGACGGTAGGAGAAACCCATGAACGTGATATTTCCAGCAACCTATTATGATTCGTCCTCTGAAGAGAGCGTTTCGACGATTGGGTTCGCAGACAGTGCAGATGATCCACAGCATTTTCTCATTTTGCAACGAGCGGAAGAACCTGATGAGCAAGACGAAGAACTGGGTCAAGACACCTATTATGTTGAGATAGGCAACCCAAACGTAGCGGGATATGGCGGTATTGATGCTGTTTTGGTTACGACAAACAACATCATTTTTACGTGCTCAAGTACAACGAACTGGTGCCAAAAGATAAAAACCATTGAGATAGGAATCGAGCCACAATTGGGAACCCCTGGCGAAATTGAAGCCTCGCTTCGGGAAATATTTATTGATACATCAACACGCGTCTCTCGGTCATAGCCGAAGTCTACTGCTCGTGAAACGTGCTTACGGAAAAAAGACATGCGAGCCTCTTTTTGGGCTAACATCGGGACATTATTTCACTTCACCGACTCAAATAGTGGTAACCACTCACCTATGTTAATTCGTGTCTATGTAGCAGATAACGATGGACCAACTTTTGAAGTGCTACCCGTCAGAGAAATCGAGAAAGACACTTACGAATTGCTGTCTTCTCCCGGCCTTGCGTTAAATTTAGCACGCGGGGATATCTTCCGAATTAACGATAAACATGCCCATCCAGAAGTGCTGCGCAGGGGCGGTAATTTTTGCATTCATATCTATGCTGATTATCTTCCCCCTGAAGATATCGCCAGTTTAGAAAAGGAGGTGGGTAGCCAGCTCAATGGAACATTAGACGGCGTATATCAGGGCAACTTATCATTGGCAGTGCCTGCCAGAAATGGGATGGATAAGATTGCCGACGTTTTCGATGCCTTTCGCGAAAAAACAGGTGTGCAGTGGTACTTTGCGAATATTTATAAGAACATTGACGACGACGAAGATGAGACACTTTTAAACTGGTGGCTAGATAGCTAAGCGCCCATCAGCCAACGTCTCAGACGGCATAACGTGTTTCGGAATCTCGGAATGCATAGAACATCACAGCGGATTGAACCATGCAAAAAGCGGCTCGCCCCCTACCCGGCACACGACAGCAGCAGATCTGCGATAAGTACCAATTGCCACCGCATTCCCCAGAGGAAATGGTCGCTATTGCCTTAAACACCTTACAAAACTCCCCCATTTACGGAACCCGAATTCCCTTGCCAGAAAACGGCACAATAAGCTGGTTTATCCACTGCGGCGAACATTCAGCCAAGAGTGGTTTTTACCAGCCCCTTCACACCAGTCACTTAGAGGAAATGTTGCCTGAAGTTGTGCCTTATCTATTTTTATCCGAAGGGACGAAATTCATTATCGACCGGGACGGGTATGAGGACGTTTGGACGAACGAGGCAGAATAGAAAAACGCCCTGAAAGCCTCTCAAGGCGTTTTAGCATAGACGGAGATATTTACTGTTAAGTTATAGTGCGACACTAAAATAATAAGCATCGCAATATTTCACATTATCTAAAATAAAATCACAGCCTATCGTGCAGCATTCAACGGAATTTCAGGATCCGGTTCGTGAGTCATACGATTACGTAAATCACGACGAATAATTTCAATGGACCAGAACCAAATGAGGTGACCTACAATCTCAGACACATGTTCATACCAAGGGAGAACAAACAGAGATGGCGTAAGCCCCATCAATGGGAATGAGATCATGTGGACAAATAATTGAGCCAGCGCGCCCGCCAGCAAGCCTTGCCATAATTTTATTTTAGGAAATACTTCTGCAACAACGCAGTAACCTACAGCAAAAACAATAGAGAAAATAATATGCGTCACACCAACCCAATTGAATACGTGGCCAGCAAAGGTATAAACCGCTGCATTAGGGTCAACGACGCCAAGCCAATCGCGTAAAAAAATGTAGGGTGGGTTAAGAAAATTACGAGAGCAGTCAATGTGATCGGCAGCTCTAATCAGTGATTCAGGTACGCAAGCACTACTAAACATATCCGTAGGGCTACGTGGAGGAAGCGGATTTTCAGCGCCCCACTTAACAAAAGATGAAACAATACCAGCAATCAAACCAATAAAAGCGGCTAATCCATAGTGTCTCCGGGATGGAGATGTTTGTTCAAAAAAAGTTCATTTTTTTTACCAATCTAACCATTAAAGGTTATATTCTTACATAGGTATTATGGACTGATAAAGAGGTTAATTGGTCTATCGGGTAATCTCTCTAGTATATTTTGTTATTAGGAACGCGGTTTTAAATTTTATAAAAATAAAAAGAAGACACCATGCGTTGGTTTTTTGTGAAATTTTTACTCAATAATTTAAAAACCAGATTCTTTAACGCATCAAAAATACCCAGACAAAATAGAAAAATGAATAATAACTCACCGATAATATTACCAATAAGAAATAGACTGGTTATTTTTTTGTGAAAGCATAACAGTTTAATAACGTATTCTTTCACACAGCATCACACAAAAGCTCTATCCGGATTTTTCACTCATATCCGCGAAAACAGATATTCCATTGCTATAGTGCGACGAAATGAGGCACGCCAAAAACCTCATCCAGGCTGATTCCTTATTCTGGTCTGAGCCAATCTGGGCGCTGATGCGCCTCACGCCAGAATAGTGCGGCTATTCCCCAGGGCGTTCCATCCTGATGGCGTAATTGCAGACCACGCCACCGTAAATCGGAAATGTCTGGCCATTTTTCTTGATGCGGATTCCAGTATAATGATGGGCAATCCCCTGCTGAGACACATTTTCAAGAAACTGCTGTCGGGCTGGCTGCAAATCGGCCTCAGCACTCAGTCGGGAAGGCAACGCCAGCATTTCCGTTTCTGTGTAGCCAAAACAATCGAGCGCAAAGTGATTGGCATAGATAAAGCGAGGTTCATCCCCTGTTCCTTGTGCTAGCAGACTATAAGGAGCTTGTTCATGCAGCCATCGATAACGGTCGGCCAAACCAGTAGGGGAAGGCAGTGAAGTACCGTTCAATGCCAGATAACATGAATCAATCTTCTCAAGTAATGTAAGCAACATCGCTTCTCCTTAACGGTTTCTTCGTCATGAATGGCGCCCAGCCGTTGATGCGCATCAACCAGCACATCGATCAAGGGTAGTAATAAAAACCGATACCACCACCAAGATTCCAAAGAAAACCCGTCATCATCAGCGCAGCTAAAAGCCTTTCACATATATATTTTTATGGAATTGAAAATCTACTTTTATTCTTTTACATGCATAAGGCCGCCCTCTAGAGTAGCGAAAAGACCGCCGAGTATGGCTTCATGTCATTGGTAAAGGACACAAGGAATGGAAAAAAATCATCCGCAAGTTACGACTCTCGCTGCAGGGTTACTCTCGTTACTTTTTGCACTCAATCCTGGCGCTTATGCTGCACAAAGCGGTGAAAAACCGGTGTCTGGCGGTATCCTGAATGTCGGGCTGGGCAGCGATACGCCGATTATCGACCCGCACATTACGGCCTACGGCGTAACGGCGCTGATTGCGCGTAACGTGGTGGATTCACTGGTTGGACAGGCGGAAGATAACCGCTTTACGCCCTGGTTGGCGGAAAGCTGGAAAATTAACGACAACAACACCGAATACACTTTCCATCTGCGTAAGGATGTGACGTTCAGCGATGGCACCAAGCTGGATGCCGCAGCGGTGAAATACAACATCGAGCGTATTCTCGATCCGAAAACCACCTCCAGCTACGCGAAATCGCTGTTAGGCCCTATCGACAAGATCTCAACGCCGGATGACTACACGATTGTGCTCCACTACAGCTCACCGTTTGCGGCACTGTTGCAGGGGCTGAGCCTGCCGTATCTGGGCATTCAATCACCGACTTACCTGAAGAACACGCCAAATACCAGTAATACAGTGGTGGGTTCCGGGCCGTTTATTCTCGACTCCTTTGTAAAAGGCAGCGGCAGCAAGCTGACGAAACGCCCTGATTACAACTGGGGACCGGGTTATGCCAAACACACAGGCCCAGCTTATCTGGATGGTCTGGTGTTCAAGTATCTGCCGGAAGCGTCGGTTCGCCTTGGCGCACTGAGCAGCGGCCAGATTCAGGCTATTGACGCCGTGCCGCCAGCCAATTTCCCGACAGTGAAGCGCAATCCGAAGCTGGAAGTGCTCACCTATGAGAACCCGGGCGTTAACCGCGTGCTCTACCTCAATACCACCAAAGGCCCCTTCCAGGATGTCGCGGTGCGTAAGGCATTCCAGAGCGCCGTAGATACCAACGCAGCGGTGAAAATTGCGTTCTTTGGTACGCTGAAAGCCGCCGATAACGTTCTCGGCCCAGCCACGTTGTACTACGATCCGAGCGTCGCATCCCGCTGGGGCTTCGATGTGAAAAAAGCCAATGAACTGCTGGATAACGCAGGCTGGAAACAGAAAGACGGCGAAGGCTTCCGAACCAAAGATGGCAAGCGCCTGAGCGTCAGCTTCGTGTACGCTTCAACCAACGTTGAAGCTGCGGATGTCGCACTGTTCCAGGCGGTGCAATATCAGGTGAAGCAGGCCGGCTTTGAAGTCAAACTGACACCGGTTGATGCGGGTGAATTTACTACGCGCACCAATGCCAATGAGTACGATATCGCCTCCAACTTCTTCGTGCGTGCGGAGCCGGATATTCTGCGTACCGTCTTCGATTCGGCCTATGCGCCACCGAATGGCAACAACTTTACGCGCATTAGCGTGCTGGATGACAAGCTGAGAAAAGCCATCGGTGCAGGCGAAGCGGAACGCAAACAGCTCTATAGCGAAATACAGCGTGAGGTCATCGATGAGGCGTATGTGGTTCCATTGTACATTCCCGCCTACCAACTCGGCCTGTCCAAACAGGTACAGGGCATAAGCTGGGCTACCAACGCAAAACCGAACTTCTATGATGTCTGGATTAAACGTTAATCTGTACGCGTTAGGTAAACGTCTCTTCACCATTTTGGCTGTGCTCTGGGGCGCAGCCACATTGACGTTTATTGCCGTCAAACTGATCCCCGGCGATCCCGTTGCCATTCTTAGCGGCGGCGATAACGTGGTGGATGAAGCCTATCGCGCCGTACTCATCAAACAATTCGGGCTCGACCAACCGCTGTGGGTACAATATCTACGCTACTGCGGACAGGCGCTACAGGGTGATTTTGGCGTCAGCTATCTCTATCGTCTGCCAGTCGGCAGCGTAATTAGCGATGCGATGCATGAAACCCTGCCGCTGGCGCTCGGCGGCTTGATTCTGGCGTTGTTCCTTGCGATTACCAGCGCACTGCTGACCGCAGGGCGTTATGGTGCGCTGCGTACCACCGTTTCCTGGCTGGAACTGACGCTGCTTAGCACACCGGTCTACTGGATTGGGATCGTACTGCTGAGCCTGTTCAGCTTTCGTCTGCAATGGTTTCCGGTCACGGGCAACGACGGCGTGATGTCGCTGGTGTTGCCGGTTATCACGCTGAGTCTGCCGATTGCCGCCATTCTGAGTCAGGTACTGCGTGACGGTCTGGAAGAGGCGCTCTCCCAACCGTTTTCGTTAACCGTACGCACACGCGGCGTCAGTGAAATCCGACTGCGTTTCCGCCACGGTCTACGCCATGCGGCGCTGGCAGCCTCAACGCTGACTGGCACGCTGCTGGCAAGCGTACTTGGCGGCTCCGTGTTGACTGAAACCGTCTTTGGCCGCGCGGGTATCGGGCAGGTCACGTTGAGCGCGATTGAAAACCGCGACATGCCGCTGGTGCTGGGCGTCGTGATGCTGTCCGCGTTCCTGTTCGTCGTCATCAACCTGCTGGTGGATGCGCTGTATCTCATCATCGATCCCCGCTTACGCAAGAAGGCGAGCGCCCATGAGTAGTGAACCGATGCCCTTTACGCAGACGCCCTCAAGAAAAACCTATCGCAGCCCGTGGCTGAGCACCGCAACGCTATTGCCTGCCGCTATCGTTTTCCTGCTGGCGCTGGCGGTCTTTTCCTTCGCTGTTTACCAGCCGTACCGCCGATGAAATGGATATGGGAGCGGTATTTCAGCCACCGAACGCCACCTATTGGTTCGGCACCGATCAGCTGGGACGCGATATTTTTTCCCGCATCGTTCACGGCACTTCCCTGTCGCTGGGCATCGGCGTCGGCGCAATGCTGATCGCCTGCTTCGGCGGCGTGCTATTTGGCACCCTATCGGTGCTCGCGCCGCTGCGTATCCGTCAGGTTCTGGTGCGCCTGTTGGACATCATGCTGGCGTTTCCCGATCTGCTGCTGGCGTTACTGGTGATCGCCGTACTGGGACGCGGCCCGGAAAACACCATGCTAGCCGTTGGGCTGGCGGGGATTGCCGGCTATGCGCGTTTAATTCGTTCTCAGGTGCTACAAGTCAGGCTATCCGGCTATGTCGAGCACGCGATTGCGCTGGGCGAGCACCCGCTGTATATCGTTTTCCGCCATATCATTCCCAATACGCTGCGCCCGTTGTTGATTGTCGCTACCATCGGCGTTGGCCACGCGGTGCTGTCCGCCTCGGCGCTGAGTTTTCTGGGCTTGGGCGTTGTGCCACCGACTGCCGAATGGGGCGCGCTACTGGCTGACGGACGTAACTTCCTTGATATCGCGCCCTGGGTCAGCCTGCTGCCCGCCAGCGTCGTTGCGCTATCGGTGATTTCTATCACGCTGCTCGGGCGTCGTTTACAGGCCATTTTGGCAAAAGGAGAGGCACGATGAGCCTGAATACACTTCCTCACCCCGCTCATGCCGCTTCAGAAGCCCCCGCAAAGACGCCGCTGCTGCGTGTAGACGGCCTGAGCGTCACCTTTCCCAGCCCTTTCGGCCCCATTCGTTCGGTTAAAAACCTCTCTTTTCAGGTCAATGCCGGAGAAATTCTGGCGCTGGTCGGCGAATCGGGTTCAGGGAAATCCGTCACCGCTCGCACGCTCGTGGGTCTGGCCGGTGAAGTCGTTGACATACAGGCAAACGCGATTGAACTCACGCGCCATGACGGCAGTCTGTGTGATTTACGCTATCTGACCGACCGCGACTGGCGGGCGATTCGTGGCCGTGAAATCGGCTTTGTTTTACAGGATGCGCTGGTGTCTCTCGACCCGCTGCGCAAGATAGGGCAGGAAGTCGCCGAACCGATTCTGACCCACCGCCTGCTGCCCCGCCAGCAGGTTCCCGCGCGCGTCGCCGAACTCCTGACAAAAGCAGGTATTCCCGACCCAGAGAACCGCGCCGCCCAGTATCCGCATGAGCTATCCGGCGGCCTGCGCCAGCGAGCGCTTATTGCTTCCGCGTTGGCAGCCGGCCCACAGTTGCTGATTGCCGATGAACCCACTACCGCGCTGGATGCCACAGTGCAAAAGCAGGTGCTGAAAGTCTTCACCGCCTTGGCGCAGGCAGGACACGGCGTGTTACTGATCACCCACGATCTTGCTGTCGTCGCAGACGTTGCGGATCGCGTCATCGTGATGCAGAACGGATCGTTGGTTGAAGGCGGTGAGGCACGACAAATCCTGTCAGCACCGACGCATCCCTACACCCGCAAATTGCTGGCAGCGATCCCAACGGCTTCTACGCGTGGAAAGTGGCTGGCTGGCGTCGATCCCTTACAGAATGGCATTGCTCCCTCAGCCGCGTCTCTGGCGACAACGCACACTGACGATACCATCGCCCTGACGGCGGATCGCATTGCAGTGTCGTTCAAACGGCCGGACGGCAGCAGGATGCAGGCCGTCAATCAGGTGTCTCTCCAGATCAAACGCGGTGAAACGCTGGGTATCGTCGGGGAATCCGGCTCGGGTAAAACCACGCTGGGCAAAGTCATTCTGGCGCTGCAAAAACCAGACAGCGGCGAAGTCCGACTGGCGGACCATGCCTGGAGCGCGTTAACAGAGCGCGAGCGCCGACCGCTACGCGCACGCATTCAGACGATCACACAGGATCCGCTTAGCTCGTTCGATCCGCAATTTACCGTCGCCCAGATTTTGAACCAGCCGCTGCGCCTGCGCCGCGATCTGAGCGACGACGAGAAACAGCGCCGCATTCTGACGCTACTGGAATACGTTGGCCTGACGCCCGACCTGCTGAGCCGCCGCCCAAGAGCGCTGTCCGGCGGGCAACGCCAGCGCGTTTCCATCGCACAGGCGCTGGCTTCAGAACCTGAGATACTGATCTGCGACGAACCGGTATCAGCGCTGGACGTCACAACACAAGCACAGGTACTGGACTTACTCGTCGCGTTGCAACGCCAACTGGGGCTGACAATGTTGTTTATTTCTCACGATCTGGGCGTGGTACAGCACATGAGCCACCGCATCGCGGTGATGAAAGACGGGGATATCGTAGAAACGGGGCCGGTCGAGCAGATCTTCAATCAACCGCTGCACCCTTACACGCGCCTGTTGCTTTCAACGGTGGCGGAGTAGCGCTGTTGAAGAAAGATTGGGTGGTTAAAAACGCGGCGACATTGTACAATGATAAGTACATATCAGGAGGGACAAATGCGTACAATTAGCTACAGTGAAGCCCGACAAAATCTATCGGCGACCATGATGAAAACGGTCGAAGACCGTGCTCCTATTCTTATCACTCGACAGAATGGTGAAGCCTGCGTGCTGATGTCTTTGGAAGAGTATAACTCTCTAGAAGAAACCGCGTATTTACTGCGTTCACCAGCCAATGCCAAAAGACTGATGAACTCAATCGAGAGCCTTAAGGCTGGCAATGGCGAAGAAAGAGATATCATTGAGTGAAGCTAATCTGGTCAGAAGAAGCATGGGAAGACTACCTGTACTGGCAGGACATCGATAAGCGGATGGTCAAAAAGATCAATGAATTAATAAAAGAAACGCGCAGAACACCTTTTGAGGGAAAAGGAAAACCAGAGCCACTTAAACATAACCTTGCTGGTTTCTGGTCGCGCCGTATCACCGAAGAACATCGTTTGGTTTATGCCATCACCGATGACGCCATGATGATCGCTGCCTGCCGCTACCACTATTAACCCGCCATTGATTCATCGCACCCAATAGCTAAAAAGCGCCGTCACTCCACATTCAGGAAGCGCTGACGATAGGCACTGGGAGAAACGCCAAACGCCTGATGGAACACCACAGAGAAGTAGTTGCTGTCTTCAAAGCCGCACAGCGCGGCAACGTCGCCAATGGTTTGCAGGTCATAACGCAGCAACTCCATCGCCTTACAGAGCCGTAACTGGCGCAGGTAGTGTGGCACGCTCATGCCGGTTTGTTCTTTAAAGCGTGAACGTAAACTGCGAGCGCTGAAGTGGTGCTGTTCGCAGAAGGCTTCAAAGCGAAACGGCGTCGCAATGCTGGCACGCAACGCATTCATCAACATATCCAACTGGTGCGCATCAGCCAGTTGTGGATTATCCGGCGTGTGGCGATAGCGCGCCGCCAGCAGCGCAATCTGCAACAGCAGCGCTTCACTCAGTTGCAGCGACAGCGCATCAGACTTCATACACTCCTGCCTCAGCGCATCCACCTTCTCACGAAGGGTATCCATGCCTTCCGAGCCTAAGCACCAGTGACGCTGGCTTTGTGGGCGTTCCCCACTCGGCAGCAGCATCTGCCAATCAGCAGATAGCGTCAGGCGATTGCGGATATAGAGGATGTTGTCCAGCTCAAGCTCGTGGACGGATTCATAGCTGTGACGATCGTGTGCGGAAACATAGAACATATCGCCACGGGTAATGCGGTAAGGCACATCGTTCCAGAGGTGCAGGCCATTGCCACGCCAGACAATCACCAGTTCGTCAAAATCATGATGATGCAGCGGAAACACCGGCTGCGGATGCCGCTCGGCCACCATCACGGCATTCTTGTCGGTGAGGAAATAGTCTTCAGTCTGTAATTTCAAACCCCGTACTGCTGTCGCCATTCCCTCACCCGCCGTTGCCGTTACCTACTCTTCACGAGAAAACGCCTGATGGCGTAGTGACTTAGGCGCCTGCGAGAATGCCTTGCGGAATTGCGTCGAGAAGTGATTGCTGTCGCTAAATCCACAGGCGTGCGCAATGGTAGTGATCGAGTCATCACTCTGCTGCAACCGCCGACGCGCCTCCAGTAATCTTAACCGATTCAGATAGCGTTGTGGCGTCATACCTGTGTGTTGTTTGAGCTGGCGATGCAGCGTGCGCAGCGGCAGTGAGAACTGATCGGCCAGGCTGCCCCAGTTCACCTCTTCACTGTAGTTGTTTTGCAACCAGCCCAGCAGCGCCTGTACTCCCTGACGTTCAGATCCATTGCTCTGGGTCTGGAAACACTGCTGACGCAACTGCACCAGAATATGCAGAAACAGGCTCTCGCTGGCGGCAATCGCCTCCGGCGCATCGCTCTGCGCTAATTCAGCCAGGCTGTTCAACGACTGCTTCAACTGCTGCATCCCCGCCGCATTCACTTGCCACTGCCCCTGCCACTCGCCGTTCGGGCCATACGGCAAGAAGGCGGCGATATCGGAAAGGAAACGAAACCCGCGCGGCGAACGGTACAGCATATTAGTCAGGCACAACCCTTCCACGTCTTCAAACAGATGCCTGTCGTTATCGCGAACAAAGAACACCGAACCGCTGCACAGCGCATAAGGCTGATCGTTAAACACATGGACGCCAGCGCCCTGTTCCACCAGCACAATTTCCCAGAAATCATGGTAATGCTCAGGAAAAGCCGTTTGCGGGGTGCGTGGTTCTACCGCAACCGTTACGGCACGCGAAGTAAAAAAATCATCACCACGAAGTAACGTCATTTCAGTTCTCCATTCGGCCTCTGGCAAAAATGCGGCCTTTGAAAAAGGGTAGCCAGAAGCCACAGAACCGACCTTAAATTACCGTCACTCACACGCCATCTGACTGCTCTTTTTTTAAGATCTCACCGCCCAATTGATTGAAGTGTGGTAAGGATCACACCGCTTTCCCCCTGATTTTTCCGTGGTTATTCCCTGAATAATTTCCCAGATTGTGAGCCCTTTCACGGTCAGCTTTGTCATTTTGCCAGCCGCCTGTTGTTGATGGCACTCATCGGAAGGTGGCTGCGGTGACCGCTCTTTACACTGCAACACATCCAACAATAAGGAGTGCGGCTATGGCGGTGAAGAATATCGTGGCGGTGGATTTAGGGGCATCCAGTGGTCGGGTCATGCTGGCAACCTTGCATACCGCAACGCAGCATCTGACGCTGAAAGAAATTCACCGTTTCAGCAATACGCTGGTGTTTCAGGACAACCACCACCAGTGGGATCTCGCCGCACTGGAACGCGATATCCTCATGGGATTACACCAAATCGATGCTATGGGTATCGCGCCTGATAGCATTGGAATCGACAGTTGGGGCGTGGACTATGTGCTACTCGATAAGGACGGGCAACGTGTTGACCTCCCCTATTCCTATCGCGACCACCGCACCGACGGCGTGATGGCTACCGTCACTGCCGAGCTGGGGCGTGAGGCGATCTATCAGCGTACCGGCATTCAATTCCTGCCGTTTAATACGCTGTACCAGCTTAAAGCCCTGTGCAATGCGCCGTCTGAGAATCTGAATCAGGTGGCACACCTGTTGATGATCCCCGACTATTTTCATTATCGCCTCACGGGGAATCTGGTTTGCGAATACACCAACGCCAGCACAACCCAACTACTTAATCTGGAAAGGAAAACCTGGGACGGCACGCTGCTGGATTATCTGGGCGTACCACGCCGCTGGTTGAGCGACCCCGTGCAGCCGGGGCACGTCGTAGGAAATTGGGTAGCACCGAGCGGACGACAGATTCCCGTCACCGCCGTCGCCACGCATGATACCGCCAGCGCGGTGGTCGGCGCGCCGTTGCAAAGCCGCGACAGCGCTTATCTCAGCTCCGGCACCTGGTCACTGATGGGCATTGAGAGCGACACACCGTTTAACAGTCCACAGGCGCTGGCCGCCAATATCACCAACGAAGGCGGCGTGAATGGCACCTATCGGGTGCTGAAAAACATCATGGGCCTGTGGCTGTTACAGCGGGTCTGCCAGGAACGTGACATCAAGGATTTAGGCGTGCTGATTCAGTCCGCCGCCGCTCTGCCTGCCTTCGCCAACCTGATTAACCCGAATGACGAGTGCTTTATCAATCCGCCGTCTATGCATCAGGCAATCCGCGACTATTGCCGTGAGCACGGCCAGCCCGAACCCCAAAGCGATGCCGAGTTGGCACGCTGTATCTTCGACAGCCTCGCGCTGCTCTACCGCCAGGTGGTGCTGGAACTGGGCGAACTGCGGCACGCACCAATCCGCCAATTGCACATTGTCGGCGGCGGCAGCCAGAACGCTTTCCTGAACCAACTGTGCGCCGATGTGTGCCAGATTCCGGTTCTGGCCGGGCCGGTCGAAGCCTCGACGCTTGGCAATATCGGCTGCCAACTGATGGCGCTGGGCGCCGTCGCCGACCTTGCCGCTTTCCGGCACATGCTGACTCATAACTTCCCTCTGCATCGCTATATCCCGCGTGCGGAGAGTGATTTTGCCGGGCACTGGCGTCGTTTTCAGGCGCTCAGCCAGCCAGAAACCGCCCCAAAGGGCAAAAAGGAGACCACGCAATGAGCACACCGATTGAAACCGCCTGGCAGTTGGCAAAAGCGCGTTATGCCAGCCTGAATATTGACGTAGAGGCCGCGCTGGAACAGCTCGATCAGATTCCGGTATCAATGCACTGCTGGCAAGGTGACGATGTGGCCGGATTCGAAAACACCGGTGGGCCGCTGACCGGTGGCATTCAGGCCACCGGCAACTACCCCGGCAAAGCGAGCACGCCAGATGAACTGCGTGCCGATCTGGAACAGGCCTTTGCGCTGATCCCTGGCCCCAAACGGCTGAACCTGCACGCCATCTATCTGGAATCCGCACAGCCCGTCGCCCGTAACAAGATTGCCCCCGAGCATTTCCGCACCTGGGTTGAGTGGGCTAAACGCCACCAGCTCGGGCTGGATTTTAACCCGACCTGCTTTTCGCATCCGCTGAGCGCAGACGGTTTTACCCTGTCGCACCCGGACGAAAAAGTACGTCGCTTCTGGATTGAACACTGTCAGGCCAGCCGCCGGATTTCTGCCTACTTCGGTCGCGAACTCGGTACGCCGTCAGTCATGAACATCTGGGTGCCGGACGGCATGAAAGATTTAACCATCGATCGTCTGGCGTTCCGCCAACGGCTACTCAGCGCACTGGATGAGATCATCGCTGAGCCGCTCGATCCGGCACACCATATCGACGCGGTGGAAAGTAAGCTGTTCGGAATCGGCGCAGAAAGCTTTACCGTCGGCTCCAATGAATTCTACCTCGGCTACGCGGCCAGTCGCGGCACCGCGCTCTGCCTGGATGCCGGACACTTCCACCCCACCGAAGTGATTTCCGACAAGATCTCCAGTGCCATTCTGTACGTCCCCCGCCTGCTGCTGCACGTCAGCCGCCCGGTACGCTGGGACAGCGATCATGTGGTGCTGCTGGACGACGAAACGCAGGCCATCGCCCACGAAATCGTGCGCCATAAGCTGCTTAACCGCGTGCATATCGGGCTCGATTTCTTTGATGCCTCAATCAACCGCATCGCCGCCTGGGTCATCGGCACCCGCAATATGAAGAAAGCCCTGCTGCGCGCGCTGCTGGAACCGACAGAAACGCTGCGCACACTGGAACAAAACGGCGATTACACCGCGCGTCTGGCGCTGCTGGAAGAGCAGAAATCACTGCCGTGGCAGGCCGTGTGGGAACACTACTGCCAGCGTCATGACGTACTTCCGGGCAGCGAATGGCTGCAACAGGTGCGTCAGTATGAAGAAACCATCCTCACTCAACGTCAAGGGTAAGATTATGCAAGCAATTCTCTCTTCCTGGTTTGTACAGGGAATGATTAAAGCCACCAGCGACATGTGGCTCAAAGGCTGGGACGAACGTAACGGCGGTAACGTCAGCCTGCGCCTGACGGCTGAGGATGTGACACCTTATGAAAGCGACTTCTACCCGCAGCCGCGCCATGAGGCGCTATCACAACCGATGCCAGAACTGGCTGATTGCTGGTTTATCGTCACGGGTTCCGGCAAATTTTTCCGCAACGTTCAACTCGACCCGGCGGATTCACTGGTGGTATTGCAGGTTGATAGCGACGGCAAAGGCTACCGTATTTTCTGGGGGCTCACCAACGGTGGCCTGCCGACCTCTGAACTGGCCTCGCATTTCCAGTCGCACATTGTACGCATGGGCGTGACCCACGGGCACGACCGCGTCATCATGCACTGCCATGCGACCAATCTGATCGCCCTGAGCTATGTGCTGGAGCTGGATACCGCGACGTTTACCCGTGAACTGTGGGAGGGCAGCACGGAGTGTCTGGTCGTCTTCCCGGACGGCGTGGGCATTGTGCCGTGGATGGTGCCGGGCACCGATGCCATTGGCGATGCTACCTCTGAGCAAATGAAGCGTCATTCGCTGGTGCTGTGGCCCTTCCACGGCATTTTCGGCACAGGTCCGACGCTGGACGACGCCTTCGGCCTGATCGATACCGCAGAAAAATCCGCCGAAGTCATGGTGAAAGTCAGATCGATGGGCGGTAAGAAGCAGACGATCTCGACCGAAGAGCTGATCGCACTGGGTAAACGTTTTGGCGTCACCCCCATGGAAGCCGCGCTGCGCGTGTAGCAGGTTTTCGGCATAAAATTATTTTCATCATAAAATGATCTTCAGCCTCAAACCGCCACGGCCTCACGCCGTGGCGTTCTGCTAACGATTACGGGGACTCATCCATGTTGCGTAAGGCTTTTGTGATGTCGGTTTTTCCTGATTGCCACAATGAATACCAGCGTCGCCATAACCCTATCTGGCCGGAGCTGGCCGAAGTGCTGAAAAACCACGGGGCACACCACTACAGTATTTTTCTGGATAAGCAGCGCAACCTGCTGTTCGGCTATGTGGAAGTCGAATCCGACGCGCGCTGGGAAGCCATTGCACAAACGGAAATTTGCCAGCGCTGGTGGCAACATATGAGTGACGTGATGCCATCCAATACCGATAACAGCCCGGTTAGCGATGCGCTGGAACCGGTGTTTTATCTGGACTAAGGCATACTTTGTGAGCCTCATCGTACAGCGGTAATGATATTACCGCTGTGTCGTTATGATAGAAGAGATCAAAAAGAAATAATTTGTCATTTAATTAATGGTTTTCGTTACATATAGTTATTAGCTTTAGTAAGCACATAAATATTTATTGATTATTGATGGCAGTCACATTTTATTCCCCCTATTTGTGAATGCTTTACTTCTCACATTAAAAATAAGAATATTTATTAAAACAATGTTTAACAACTACTCGCTCAATTTAAAATAAAATAGTTAAAAAATTAAAAAACAATCAGGATTTAGTCTCGATAAAATGCAATTTTTTATTATTAAACCCCGTTTCATCACTCCACTCTCTTTATCGAATTACGTATTATAAAGATCTTATTTTATTTGCCGTTATCACTATTACCTTCTCTCTAATAATCAATAAGAATAGCGATGAAATTCTCTCAACTCACAGTGTTCTCCAAGTTATTACTCGGGTTTTCCGTCCTGGTAGCCATGATGCTGCTATTAGGTGTGGTCTCACTACTCCAGCTTAGCGTTAATAACAGCCGTATTGTTGAATTAAGCAGCAACAGCCTGCCTGGCGTGCGATATAGTTTGGAAATGCGTGGCACATTGTCTGAAACGCGTTTGCAGCAAATACAGTATATCGACTCCAAAACCCCTGAAGAGCGCGAAGGCCATCGCAAAGAATTACTGCAAAACGCCGATGCCTTCCTGGCTGCACTGAAGAACTACCAAACCGTTGCGAATAGCGAGGATAAAAAAGCGCTGATTAAAGTGATTGGCGATAATTTCTCCGGTTTTAACTCGGTCAACGCCACGCTAATTGATACCGTGAACCGGGGCGATCTGGCTGAAGCGAGCAAAATCAGCGGCGCAAGCTCCTCTAAGTATCGTAGTCAATTAATGAAAGATCTGGCCAAGCTGGTGGATATGGAAGTGGCGACGGCAAAAGATATCGTCGCCAGCGCCGATTCGACGTACCGGACGTCGCAGTACTATGTTTGGGGATTGCTGCTGCTCGCTCTGCTGACGACCGCCGTTATCGCCACCATTATCTCACGCAATATTTCACGCCAGCTCGGCGGCGACCCGAATTACGCACAAGAAATCATGACCGAGATTGCCTCCGGTAATCTCACAACGGAAATCAAACTGCGCCAAGGGGATAACAGCAGCCTGCTGGCTTCCATCAACTACATGAACCAACAGTTGATGGGCATCGTGCATACCATCATGAGCGGCAGTGAATCCATCTCGCTGGCATCCAGCGAGATTGCTCAGGGCAACAGCGACCTGTCGCAGCGTACCGAAGAGCAGGCAGCCTCGCTGATTCAGGCATCGGCGAATATGCAGCAGCTAACGCACACCGTGCGCCAGAATGCGGATAACGCCAAGGAAGCTAGCCAGTTGGCACAGCAAACCTCGGAAACCGCTTCTCAGGGTGGGCTTATCGTGGACGATATGCTCAAACGGATGCATGAGATCTCCGACAGTTCACAGAAGATCGTCGATATTATCGCCGTGATCGAAGGGATCGCTTTCCAGACCAATATCCTTGCTCTGAACGCCGCAGTGGAAGCCGCCAGAGCGGGCAGCGAAGGAAAAGGTTTTGCCGTCGTCGCGGGCGAAGTTCGGACACTGGCACAGAAGAGTGCCAACGCCGCCAAAGAGATCAAAACGTTGATCGAAGGCACCGTCGAGAAAATTACCGATGGCTCTGCGCGAGCAGACAAAGCCAGCCAGGCGATGTCGGAGATTGTGCTGTCAGTGAAAAAGGTCACCGATATCGTGGCGGAGATTTCTCAAGCCTCCAACGAGCAGCATATCGGCATTAAAGAGATTAGCGTAGCGGTAGAACAAATGGACCGCGTCACCCAGCAGAACGCGGCGCTGGTTGAAGAATCCGCCACGGCGGCGCACGCCATGACGGAACAGGGCGAACAACTGCGCGATGCGGTTCGTTTCTTTAAAGTGAATCAAGACGCTATGCTGAGAATTCATTAATTCCCCTCTGCCCCGCTGGCTACCCGGCGGGGCACACATGCTTTCAGCGCCCGCCTTTTCACACTTCGCACCGACGAACAGCGCGATACCCGCTGTTCGTCGGCAAACACACTCAATTTGTCTCATGAACAAACGTTGACGTTCGGTTTAGGCAAAAGGAGTTATTGTTGCACCACTAAACTACGTATGCTGTTTTTACGTCACGGTTTCTACGTACTCTACGTATCCTGCATCGTCAACTGACGACTATTTTGCTATCTCGCCGCACGGCGATAAGGAGACAACATGGACGAACACCCTAGATGGCCCGGTAAACCGCATCCGCTAGAATAAGGATCGTCTTCTTCCCCGACCTCTCTGTTCTCTCCGCCTGCGCCGTTTACCTCCCTTAATACCTTTATTTTTCTCCGCTTTACGTCCCTTTATTCGGGATGCGCGCTCGTGCGTGGCGGACAGGCAACATTAAGAGAGCAGCATCATGACCGATATGATCACGCAAACGGGGTATCGCCGCGCCCGTAAAACCCCCACGGCCACTTTTGCGATTGCCCGCGAGGCGCAAAACAGCCTCGATCAAACGCTGGCTAACCTGAATACCCATCTGCACGGCTTAAGCCATGATGACGTCATTGAACGTCAGCAAACCTATGGCGAAAACCGCGTCGCCCATGAGAAAGCACCACACGCGCTGGTACAGTTAGCCGCCGCGTTTAATAACCCGTTTATTTACGTGCTGACCGCGCTGGCCGCTATCAGTTTTTTCACCGATTACTGGCTGCCGCTGCGTCATAACGAAGAGACATCACTCACTGGCGTGATCATCATTCTGGTGATGGTGAGCCTGAGCGGCCTGCTGCGCTTCTGGCAGGAATTTCGCACCAATAAAGCCGCAGAAGCACTGAAATCCATGGTGCGGACAACGGCCACCGTACTGCGCCGTCCTCACGCCAGCGCCAACGCCGTCATGCAGGAAATCCCGCTTCAGCAGCTGGTGCCAGGCGATATTCTGCTGCTTTCCGCTGGCGATATGGTGCCTGCGGATGTCCGGCTGGTGGAATCACGCGATCTGTTCGTCAGTCAGGCGGTACTAACCGGTGAATCACTGCCGATCGAAAAATACGACGTGTTCAGCGATATCAGTGCCAAAGGCTGCCAGCCCACAAGCTGTGGCGGCGAAAGCGATCTGCTGTCGTTATCCAACATCTGCCTGATGGGAACCAACATTTCCAGCGGCACGGCAACGGCCATCGTCGTGGCGACCGGTAGCCATACTTACTTTGGCTCGCTGGCGAAATCCATCGTCGGCACCCGTTCCCAAACTGCCTTCGATCGCGGCGTCAACAGCGTAAGCTGGCTGCTGATCCGCTTTATGGTCGTGATGGTGCCCGTCGTGCTGCTGATCAACGGCTTCACCAAAGGCGACTGGATGGACGCCAGTCTGTTTGCGCTGGCAGTCGCGGTTGGCCTGACACCGGAAATGCTGCCGATGATCGTCTCGTCCAATCTGGCAAAAGGCGCGATTGCCATGGCACGGCGTAAAGTCGTGGTCAAACGCCTGAACGCGATTCAGAATTTTGGCGCGATGGATGTATTGTGCACCGATAAAACCGGTACGTTAACGCAGGATCGCATCATCCTTGAACATCACCTGAATACGCAGGGTCAGGCCGATGAGAGCGTGCTGCAACTCGCCTGGCTCAACAGCGCGCATCAGAGCGGCATGAAAAACCTGATGGATCAGGCGATCATGCAGTTTGGCCGCCATAACCCCGCCATCGCCGCGCTGGGCCGCTATCGCAAAATCGATGAGCTGCCGTTTGATTTTATTCGCCGCCGCCTCTCCATCATCGTTGCTGATGAACACAACCAGCAACGCCTGATTTGCAAAGGCGCGGTAGAAGAAATGCTGTCTGTCGCCACACACGTGAATGAAAACGGACAGCGGTATGAACTGGACGATGAACGCCGTAATACGCTGAAAACGCTGGCGGAAAGCTACAATCAGCAAGGGTTTCGCGTGTTGATGATCGGCACCCGTGAGCTGAGTCCGGTGGGCAGCACGCTGCCACTCAGCGCCGAGGATGAACGCGGCCTGACCCTCTGCGGCCTGCTGACGTTCCTCGATCCGCCGAAAGAAAGTGCCTCTGCCGCCCTTCGTGCCCTGCATGAAAACGGTGTGACGGTTAAAGTCCTGACGGGCGATAACGCGATCATTACCAGCAAGATCTGCCGCGATGTCGGGCTGGAACCGGGCGACGTACTGGAGGGGAATGCGATCGATGCGCTCAGCGATGAGCAGCTTGGCGTGCTGGTGGAACAGCGCACCATTTTTGCCCGGCTGACGCCGCTGCAAAAATCTCGCGTACTGAAGGCGCTGCAAGGCAATGATCATACGGTCGGCTTTTTAGGTGACGGTATCAACGATGCGCCCGCCCTGCGCGATGCCGATATCGGGATTTCTGTCGATACCGGCACGGATATCGCCAAGGAATCGGCTGATATCATTCTGCTGGAAAAGAATCTGATGGTGCTGGAGGAAGGCGTTATCAAAGGGCGTGAGACGTTCGGGAATATCATCAAATACCTGAACATGACCGCCAGTTCTAACTTCGGCAACGTGTTTTCGGTGCTGGTCGCCAGTGCCTTTATTCCGTTCCTGCCGATGCTGGCGATCCATCTGCTGATTCAAAACCTGATGTATGACATCTCCCAACTGTCGCTGCCGTGGGACAAAATGGATAAAGAGTTCCTGCGTAAACCACGCAAATGGGATGCTAAAAATATCGGTCGCTTCATGCTGTGTATCGGGCCGACGTCATCGATTTTTGACATCACCACCTACGCGTTGATGTGGTTCGTGTTTGCCGCTAACAGCGTAGAACATCAGGCACTGTTCCAGTCAGGCTGGTTCGTTGAGGGATTACTGTCACAAACGCTGGTGGTGCATATGCTGCGTACCCAGAAGATCCCGTTTATTCAGAGTACAGCGGCGCTGCCAGTGATGTTGATGACAGGATTGGTGATAGCGATGGGCATCTATCTACCGTTCTCACCACTAGGGCCGCTGGTCGGGTTACAGCCGCTACCGTGGGAATACTTCCCCTGGCTGGTCGCCACGCTGATTGGCTACTGCACCGTCGCTCAGTTGGTCAAACGCGCCTACATCCGCCGCTTTGGCCAATGGTTCTGATCCCTTCTTGACGTTTTCACGGCGGGTGCGCTGTCGCCCGCCGTACGTACTCAAACAAAGGCTGATGATAAAGGCATATTACATACCAAAACCATCGTTTGATGCCGTACACAATCAGGCATGATAGAGGAGCATTCGATCTGTCACGATCATTTGATATTTCACACTACGGACAATAGAAAATCGGTAAAAGGAGTTCAATGATGATACCCGCACGACTAAGGAAAGCCTTATTACTCACCCTGGCTTTGGCCTACGCGGCCACCTTCAACGCAGTGAGCGCCATAGCAAACTCAGCTTCAGCAGCGAGTGTAGAGGCGACGGGCCTCGTTGATAGCATTACCTTTGGTGATACGGCGTCAGAAAGCGGTCACGGCCTCAATGGAGAAAACAGCCAAATCCTCTCAGGCGCACTGGGCGAATCAGCCCGTAAATTACTCCCTTTCCAGCAAACAGGTATCTACGGCGGCAGCCTGACATTTACCATGCAGGTCGATCCACTGCGTCGCAATTATGTTTCTGTCAAACTGTGGGGGGAAGACGACGGCAACATTAATACGGGCCGTCTCTACCTTTATATGATCAAAGACGGTGTCGAATATCAAATAGGCTATCGCCATGAAGGCGACTATGCTCCGCTCAGCGTCGCTCACTGGCATAAGCCGCTACCGGGGCGTTTTTTCTACTCTACGACGCTACTGCCTTATGCTATGACCAGAGGCAGCACGTCCGTCACGCTGAAAATCGTCTCCACTGGACGGCTTTACCCCTTCGGTTCCGGCGGGCCTGAATCTACCAGCCCTTATCAGTATGCGATGAACCAGCCAAGCCGAGGTATTTATCGCGCCTACACGCATGTCGACCCCTTTCTTAACGTCGCGGGAGAAAAACAGGGCAGTGAGCCAACCGTAACGACACGCCCTTCACCAGGCGATGACATTCTCGGCACAAACGGTCGGTTTCGTACTGCGGTGAATAACCGGATTAAGGCGCTTCTCAATAAATCAGCAACTACCGATGCATTATCTGGGGGAGATTTACGCTATCTGGCGCGCGCCTGGTCTGTTCCCGAACTCGCGGGTTATAAAAATTCGGCTGTCGTTGAAAAAGTCGTCGCGACACTTGATGCCTACGCGACGCAGTATTATGCCGACCCCAATCTGGCGACAAAAAACTGGGGCGGTAATTACGGCGATTTAGGGCAGGCGATCTACTACCTTAACGATGCTTTCACATCTGCGCAGCTTAATGCTGCCGTCAACTACGGCAGTGTGGGTAATAAATCGCGCCGTCTCGCCTGGGCAGACATGCTGTTCGCCAGTCGTGAATTTGGCCGCCAGAAAGATCGCAGAACCTTGACGAACCAATCACTGATCGCCAGCACCAATATTTATTTCGCGAATAAAGGGATGCTGACATTAGGCGATTCACGCGCCTTTGCAGAGAACATTGCGCAGCGTTATATCAAAGAAGCTGCAGGCATGTTGCCCTGGACAGGGAATGATCTTAACGGACCGGAAGAAGGCGGACAAAAACCATACGGAAGCCATTATTATCAGGTGACCAACAAAGGTCAGACGCGCGAATGGGGCTATCTCGGTGCAGGCTATGGTGAAGTTCAATCGTACCTTGCCGAGTATTATCGCGTGACAGGCAATGAAGATTTTCGTAAACAGATGATCAAAATGGCTAATGCGCGTGCGCCTTTCCGTCGCCCAGCGATTGAAATAAGTAACGGCGCCAATTACCGTTCGGTGGAAGCCATCGGCCTGCTAGCCTGGCGCGGCGCACACGAGAGTGACGGTAATTTCGCGGGCTATCTCGCTTACGTCGATACCCTCAATACCAATGAACGCGCCAAAGGACTGCGCGTTGCTGCTGCCAGCAAAGATGCAACACTGATTGGGTATGCTAAACAGATGCTGGAGGACAATCAGTTCTTTGCCAACCTAGACGGCGCAGAGTCTGCCTTTGAAGCGCTGGATGTTTTTGCCGATTATCAGACGATCAAAGCCGCAAGCAACAGTGGTGCGCGTCTGCCAATGAGCGAAGGCCAGCCGGATTTTGCCTGGGCGGACGAAGAGAACGCCATCGTAGCCGTCAAAAAAGGTAATGAGCGCCTGTGGCTGACGACATATTGGCAGGCCAAAGCAGGAACCGGCATCAACGGGCTGGCGCGTTTCCATTTCAGCACTCCGGGCTATGATCAGTATGGTGTACTGGAAACCACCCCGATCTTTCGTTCAACGGCGAGCTATACACGCCCTAACCGCATCGACATGCCGGAGAAAACACCCTATACGCCACCCAATCCGCCGACTAACGCCTATGCTGGTGAAATCCTGCCGCTCGGCATTAAACCTGAAGAGGCATCCAACGATGAACCTTTCCGAGGCAAGGCCGATTTCTATGCCGCACGTTTCGGCCACTATCTCATTGGTATTAATGCCAGCGCCGACAACCGCTACGCCCTGAAAACACCAGTCGGCTTTAAGGGCGCGGAAGATCTGGTATCACAGCGAACGCTGTCCGGTAACGTGACCGTCGATCCACGCTCTACCGTTGTGCTCTACCTGAATGACACCCGTGATGCCAAGGCCGTACCCAGCACGCCACTGCATCTGGGGTCACAGAATACCAACGGTGTAAACGCATTATTCTGGACACCATCATCAGGCAGCCAGAACTATAAAGTGATGCGATCCACCAGCGAGAACGGGACTTATAAGGCAATTGCCACCGTCACGGATAACAGCTATAGCGATCGCTCTGGCGGTGCGTCTGGTCGTTACTATTACCGGATCGTGGCCACCAACAGCAATGGAGAAAGTACTCCTTCAATGTCAGCTCACCCCTGATAGTTTTTCTATCTGCATGCGCATAGCCCTGATTCTTTGGGGCTATGCCGCATGAACCTTTCGGCTATCCGTTACTCCGCTCGTATTCAGATCCAATCAGAATCACCCAGTCACCGCTCGCCACATCCTGTATTCGTCACGCAAATACCCATATTGAGTTATTAAAGAGTGAGATAACGAGGTAGTACCATAGCCTAATAGTGAAATCTTCTTGTGAAAGAAGTTCAACCAGAGTAGACACACTTTTTTATGGATGACGTCTCATCAATGCTAAATCATTGCTTCATATCGCCGAAACTAAAATAAACCCCTGTCTACTTTTGCACACTGCACATGTCAGGAACGGACGACTTGCAGGTTATGGAGCACACCTATGAAATCCCTTCATCACATCTCGATCCGTAGTAAGTTCATTCTTGCCCTTCTTCCTCCTATCCTTGCCCTGCTGTGGTTCAGCTTTTCCGGCGTGATGGAACGCCGCAGCACCGAAAATGAAATGATCCGGATGGAGAAACTCATTGCGCTGGCACGCGATGCAGGCGAGTTCGCCCACCAGCTACAGCGTGAACGCGGCTTGAGCGCAGGTTATTTTGGCAGTCAGGGGAAAAATTTTGGTCCAGAGCTCGCAACTCAGAGACAGGCCACCGATCGGGCACAGCAGATGCTAGAGCAAACCACCGCTAACCTGAGTCAGGATGAATTAGGGGCGGCAGTCAGCGAGGAGCTCGGCAAAATTGCGCAGAAAGTGCAACAGATCGGCGAACATCGCCGCAATGTCGACAGCATATCGATATCCGTCACTCAGGCGCTCGGCTACTATTCCGAATCCGTCGGCTATCTGCTAAATATTGTCGGGGATATGACCCATCTGGTCAGTGACGGCGGTATCGCACAACGCCTGGCGGCCTATTACAACCTGCTGAATGTGAAAGAGCAGGCAGGGCTCGAACGCGCCGTGCTCTCCAACACCTTTTCCGCTAACAGCTTTGCCGCGGGTATGTTCGAGCGACTGAACCAAATGGTCGGCCGGGGAGATGCCTACACCACCGCCTATAACATGTTCGCCAATGCCGACCTACGCAGCGCTTTTGAACAGGCTCTCAACAACCCTGCTGCCCAGAACACGCTCCAGATGCGCAACAAGGCGTTAGCCTCCCCCGGCGGCAACTTTGGCATTGATGCCGGCCAGTGGTTTAATCAGCAAACGGTAAAAATCGATGAACTGAAAAAAGTTGAGCAGCTCGCCACCCAAGACCTTACTACTCAGGTTAATGCCTTAGCCGCCGATGCCCGCCGCTCCTGGATTAGTTATCTAGCTGGTGCGCTGATTTCTCTGCTCATGGCGCTCGGTCTTGCCTCCATGATTATGCGCAGCATCAACGAACAACTTCAGCAAACGCTGACCACCATTCGTGAAATGGGTGGGGATCTTACACGCCGTCTACGCGTGCCGGGCAACGACGAGCTTTCTCAACTGAATCAGGCGTATAACGCCTCGTTGGAAAACATCGCCGATATGGTGGTGAGTATTAAGCACAGCTCGCAGACCATCGGACGTGCCAGTAGCGAGATCGCTAACGGTAATCAGGATCTGGCGCAGCGCACGGAAGAGCAGTCCGCATCGCTGGTGCAAACCGCCAGCAGCATGGAAGAGATTACCGTTACGGTAAAACAAACCGCTGACTTTGCCGGACAAGCGCGTCAGTTAACGACAGAGGTGGACGATCAGGCTCGCCGCGTCGGAACCATTACCGAATCTGCCAGCGGCGCGATGGAAAAAATTCAGGACGCCAGCCAGCGCGTGAACGCCGTCGTTACCGCCATTGATGCCATTGCCTTTCAGACCAACCTGCTGGCGCTGAACGCAGCGGTCGAGGCCGCGCGAGCAGGCCAACATGGCCGTGGGTTCTCCGTCGTTGCGGCGGAAGTTCGTCAACTGTCACAACGCAGTGCAGATGAAGCAGGCAAAATCCGCGCGCTCATCGCCGACAGTATTGCCAGCGTCAGCGAAGGAACAAAACTGGTGAACCAATCGAACCGGGGGATTAACGATATCGTCGTCGGCACGCGTAAAGTGCGCGATCTGGTGAATGAAATCGCCGTCGCCGCCGATGAACAGTCACTGGGTATCGCACAAATTAACGAAGCGCTCAGCCAACTGGAGATGGTCACGCAGCAGAATGCGACGCTGGTTTCTCAGGCTTCCGTTGCCAGCCAACTGCTGGATGAGCAGGCGATTGAAATGGAATCGCTGGTCAGCCGCTTCAAGGTTGATGACAGCGCACCACAGCAGACGTTACAACAACCTTTACCGCAAGCGCGGTTATCAAGGTAGGGAAACGAGAGCGAAATTCATGGCTATCACGGCGGTGAATGCCTCGCGCAGGTGAAACGCGCTGCTGGCCGCCAGCCACATCGCCCGTGGAAAACAGAGGCAGAACATCTCCTCAATCCCAGCAACGGCCTTTGCTTGCCCAACCAGCATGACAAAGCCTTTGATATGGGTACTCATCAGCTTCAATGATTCGCTGGAAATGCTGCTTTCTCCACGAATCAAAAAGCTGAAAAGCACCACCAGCGATGTTAACTTTGCTCAGTATGAAGGCAAACAAATCCATCTGCCAGACGCCTACCCACCCGATCTGGCACAGATGACGTATCGTCGTGAGCATATTTTTTGGGGCAGGGGGTCAATACGCTATATTACTAACGAAATCGGGTAGTTAAGTTTAATTTATGGACTATGAATTGCTTTGAAAATAAGGATTTAAATACATGCGTATCCGCTTCCCACCCAAACTGGTTCCAGGAGATCTGATTGCTATAACTGCGCCATCATCTGGGGTCCCTCAGCATTTGCATCCTCGACTGGAACTTGCCATAAAAAACCTGAAGGAAAAAGGATTTAGAGTCCGTGAAGGGGAGTGCTTACGCACCCAGCATAAAAATAAAAGTGCCAGTAAAACATCACGGGCGAAGGAGCTGATGTGTTATCTAACCGACCCAGAAGTCAAGGCTGTTATGCCACCATGGGGAGGTGATCTGGCCATCGAATTACTTGATCTCTTAGATTTCAATCTGTTAGCGAAAACCGAGCCTAAATGGTTTGTTGGCTTTTCAGATCTCAGTACATTTCATTTCCCATTGACTACACTTTCTGGTTGGTCAACGGTACATGGACCTAATCTCATGGATCTTGGTGCCAAAGAGTTAGATCTCACCACACAAGCCATATGGGATATTTTGGAGAGCGACCGGGGAACAGTAGTTAAACAATACGCATCAACTGCGTTTCAAATTGATGAAAATCAATGGGTTAACACAGACGATGCAGGTTTTAATCTGACGCAAAAGACAAGGTGGAAGCACCTTGATGGCACCACTTCTTCTGCCCATTTTCAGGGACGCCTGATTGGTGGATGCCTGGACATCATATCAAGGTTAGCGGGTACCCCATTCGGTAACCTATCTTTGTTTAGGGCACAGCATCACGACGAAGGGGTCATTCTGTATTTTGAAAACGTGGAAATGAACCCTGTGAGCTAACGCGAGCATTATTTAGTTTACGCTTACAGGGTTGGTTCAATGACTTGAAAGGTGTTCTGATAGGCAGAAGTGCAGCACCCGACGTAAGTGACCCCACACAACAACATTATTTAGACGCTTTACGTTCTGCTCTCGGGGATCTCACTATTCCTGTGCTGTATGATGTGGACATTGGCCATATTCCCCCTCAAATGTCACTCGTCAACGGTGCAAAAGCGGACGTAGTATTCACTGAAAATAGCGGCTCCATCACTCAGTTACTGTAAGTGAAAAGATGGGCATCGTCATAGCAACGACGTTGCACAGTATGAAGGCAAACAAATCCATCTGCCAGATGCCTACCCACCCGATCTGGCGAAGATGGCGTATCGTCACGAGCGTATTTTTTGGGGTAAAGAGGTTATCGGTAAGATGCCGATAGCTTGCGGGAGGTATGTAATATACGCAGGATATGCACTTCGTTTATCTCTCGCTTGAGTGCATAAATAATGATGAAGGGGAATCGCGTCAGGACCAATTTTCGCCGTTCCCCCGATTTTCCGATATCAAGACCGGCTTCTGGCGTGGCTTCGAGCAACGATACCGATGAGATAAATTTTTCATCCGCCGCATTCGCAACATCCAACCCCGCCTCTTTATACAGATAGCGGTATATTCCTTCGCGATCTGCCAGTGCCTGCTTCTCCCACCGGACCTTAAATATCACAGCTCACCCCGCGCCGCTCGCGCTTTCAATGCCTCCATTCTCTGGCTGGCGTCCTCATTACTGACGAGCTCACCTTCACCCGCATCATAACGAGAAAACGCCTCCTGAATCTGCGCTTCAAGCCATTCATCACCTGCGTTGCGCTGATACTGACGCTCTTCTTCTGCCAATTCCTCTGCACGCTGTCGCATCAACTCCGTCAGGCTCACTTGATGACGATCAGCAGCCTGCATCGCGAGTTGCTTGGTTTCTGCATCGATTCTGAAATGGATGGTACTCATTTCCGCCCCCGTGGTGTCAATTGTGTTGTCAATTTACGCGATCCTCTCCACTTTTTCCTGTACTTTTTTCATACGAAAATCAGCCGTACAAAAACAAGGCAATATAGGGACTGTCACGCGAGATGACGTGTGGATGTTCGTCCAACAACATCCGTAAACGCGCCTGCTGTCGGGTACTCGGCATTATGCCCGAACGGTTAAACCGCTGTATCCAGTACGCAATGCCAGCCTGCGTTAACGCCACATTATCTGGTTTAACGTTTTCCAGCAGGAACACGAGCCAATCCCATTTGTTGAGCTTGTGCGCTAAAAAGTAATACACCTCAACATGTTCTCTGGAAGATGCACTTTCCATACAGTGCTGAAGTTCCGGCAGCGATAGCGGTATTTTCTGCTGGTAAAACAGCTTACACGCGACCTTCACAATAGCTAGCGAGGGATGCAGTAGAGCGGCCAACAGTTGCTCACGCGCATCGTCACCCGTACGCAGAATAAGAATGCGCAGAGCGCTGTAATAAAGGCTGGGATAGCGCTCGTCCAGATTGCGCTCCGCCAGTGCCACAATGCCTTCATAGCGATGCTCATCTAGCCCCCAGAGCGTGATTTTTCGCACTGTGACGGTACTCGCCCGATCCAGTGCCACAAGATAATGCGCAACCGGATCGTCGTTTCGTTCGCGCAGCAGCGCTGAGGCTCGTTGACGCACCAATGCGTTCTTATAAAACAACAGATCAATCAACAGCGACGCAGACACAGGAAACCCCGTGTCTATCACATACTGCAACGCTACCTGCTTGATGGGTGCGAACGTGTCCTTCAACAGAATGGTCATCACGTCATGATCGACATCCTTGTCAGCACTCAGCAAATACCGCGCCGCGTTCGCTCTGACTAATGGATCGCGATGCCGCATCGTCTGGCTAAAGATTTGCTTCAACGGAAATAACTTACGTTCAACCAGAATATCCAGTGATAATCTGGCGACGGTTTTGTCTTCCGCAGACAACCCCGCCAGTAGCGACGACGCATGCGCCTCCTCAGCAAGAAAGCTCACGATCTCACCCACCAGCGGCTGATGATCTTCTCGCTGGCACTGCAACAGCCAGAAAATGGCAGGCAAATTGGCGACAAAAGACGCGGTGTTATTCGGCGTTAACAGCAGCCTCACGCTCTGTTTAGCTGCCCGGCGCACCGGTTCTGCCCAATCGTTTACTCGTTCAATCAACGCGGGTAATGCCGAGACCTCGCCCATAAAACCCAGACACAGCGCCGCACGCTGCCGAATATGCCCGTTATAGTGGCGCGTGAGCACTATCAGGCGTGATGCAGAACCCAGAGCATCAGCCTGCGCGGGCCGATAGTAATTGTCTGGCGAAGCCACCAGTTTTTCCAACTGTTGCAGTAGTAAATTGTACGATGCCATATTCCCTGCCCTCTTCTTATCCTTTCACACACACCACCTGACGCAGCGTATGTACAATTTCCACCAGCGATGACTGTGCCGCCATCACCTTATCGATATCTTTGTACGCCATCGGGATTTCATCGATAACGTCGCTGTCTTTTCTGCACTCGACGTGCGCGGTTGCACGGATCTGATCTTCCACGGTGAAGCGTTTCTTCGCCGCAGTACGGCTCATGGTTCTCCCCGCGCCGTGGCTACAGGAACAGAAGCTCTCTTCGTTCCCCAGCCCACGCACGATAAAGCTCTTCGCGCCCATCGATCCTGGAATGATCCCCATCTGGCCTTTCTGCGCCGACACCGCCCCTTTACGGGTGATCAGCACCGATTCACCAAAGTGTGTTTCGCGCTGCACGTAGTTATGGTGGCAGTTCACGCCTTCCTGCTGCGTGGTAAACGGCTTCGTCACAATACGAGACAGCGCCGCCAGCGTATGCGACATCATCACTTCACGGTTATGACGGGCAAAATCCTGCGCCCATTCCACCGCTTCGATGTAATCGTCAAAGTGCAGACTGCCTTCCTCGAAATACGCCAAGTTACGGTCCGGCAGGTTCGCAATGTGCTGCTGCATATCGTCCTGTGCCAGCTTGATGAACAGCGACCCAATCGCATTCCCTACGCCACGCGACCCGCTGTGCAACATCACCCAGACGCGATCCACTTCATCCAGACAGATTTCAATAAAGTGGTTACCCGTTCCTAGCGTTCCCAAATGCTGATAGTTGTTGGTTTTCAGCAACTGCGGATATTTATCCGTCAAACGTTTAAAACGCGGTTCCAGCAGCGACCAGTGCGCATCCACCGTCTGCGGCGGGTTCTGCCAGGAACCGACATCACGTTTGGAACGCGTCACGCTACGTCCGTGCGGCACCGACTGCTCAATCGCGCTACGCAACCCCATCAGGTTATCCGGCAGGTCGCTGGCAACCAGTGACGTACGCACTGCAATCATCCCACAGCCGATATCTACTCCCACTGCGGCGGGGATAATCGCGCCACGCGTGGGGATCACGCTACCAATCGTCGATCCTTTTCCCAGATGCACATCCGGCATCACCGCCAGATGTTTAAAAATAAACGGCATTTTGGCCGTATTCAGCAGTTGGTCGCGGGCTTCCGGTTCCACAGGCACGCCCTGCGTCCACATTTTTACTGGCGCGCTATTCACGGGCGACATCATGTCGTAATCCTGCGTTTTCATCTCTTCCATTTTCATTCTCTTTGTTTGTCGTTGTTCGCTATAGATATTGCCAAAGGCATGCCAGATTTATTAAAAGCACAAAACAAAAATATAATGCATTGATAATAAAAGAATAAAAAAAATTACATAGAAAGTGGTAACGAAGAAAAATAAACAGTAAATTTATCCTATAGGATAATAATTTATAACAAGGTATAGCATGAAGCGTCGCGTCGTCATTGGTGTGCTGGGCACCACGCTGGACAAACGAGGGAAACGGGAGAATCGCTGGACAAAATGGCGGCCTACTGTCGGCTTATGCCAGCAGCCAGATTTCCCCGTCGATCGTCTGGAACTGCTGCACCAGGCACGCAACGAGGGGATGGCACAGCAGGTGGCGGAGGATATCGCCGTGGTGTCACCCGCGACTCAGGTTACGCTTCAGGCCGTTGAGTTGCGCGACCCGTGGAATCTGGAAGAGGTCTACAGCGCCTTTCTGGACTTTGCGAGCCGCTACCCGTTCGATACCGAGAACGAGGAGTATTTCGTTCACATCACCACCGGCACCCACGTCGTGCAGATTTGCTGGTTCCTGCTGACCGAAGCCCGCTATCTGCCCGCCAAGCTGCTGCAAACCGCACCGGGGGAGAAAGCGGATCGTCCGGCACCGCAGGGCATCTACTCCGTTATCGATCTGGATCTTAGCCGCTACGCAACCCTCACCAGCCGCTTCCAGCATGAGCAAGCGCGCTCCGTCTCGTTCCTGAAATCCGGTATCGAGACACGTAACACGACATTCAACACACTGATCGACCAGATTGAACGTGTCGCGCTACGCTCAACGGCACCGATGCTCCTGACCGGCCCGACTGGTGCGGGGAAATCCTTTCTGGCACAGCGTATTTACCAGCTACGTCAGTCACGCCATCTGGTTAGCGGGCGGTTTGTTGCAGTTAACTGCGCCACGCTGCGCGGCGACAATGCGATGTCGACATTATTCGGCCACGTAAAGGGCGCATTTACCGGTGCGTTACAGGCAAGAACCGGGCTGTTACGTGAAGCAGACGGCGGCATGCTGTTTTTGGATGAAATCGCCGAACTGGGGCTGGATGAACAGGCCATGCTGCTTAAAGCTATTGAAGAAAAACGCTTTTTACCGTTTGGTTCGGATAAAGAAGTCAGCAGCGATTTCCAACTGATTGCTGGCACGCACCGCAACCTGCGCGAGTGGATCGCTCAGGGCAAATTCCGTGAAGATCTCTACGCCCGTATCAACATGTGGACGTTTCCTCTGCCGGGGCTGGCGGAGCGTCGGGAAGATATCGAACCGAACATTGACTACGAACTCCACCGCTTCACACGAGATAACCAAACGCAGATCCGCTTCGATAAAGACGCGCGACAGCGCTACCTCGCCTTCGCCTGCTCACCACAGGCCGCGTGGCGCGGCAACTTCCGCGAACTTGGTTCGTCCATCGCCCGTATGGCGACGCTGGCGGAACAAGGTCGCATCACAACCGAACTGGTAGAAGAGGAAATCACTCGCCTGCGATCCAACTGGCAGAGCGATTCCCCAGCACTACCGCCAGAACTCGCCAACATCGACCTCTTCGAACAGCGCCAGCTTGAAACCGTGCTCGACATCTGCCGTACCGCCAATTCGCTCTCCGAAGCTGGCCGCCGCCTGTTCGCCGTCTCACGCCAGCAAAAACAAAAGCCCAACGACGCCGATCGGCTGCGTAAATATCTGGCACGTTTTGGGCTGAACTGGGAGGGGGTGAAGCGGGTATAAATTCATCATAAATTTATACCTTAACGTGCAGGCTACGATATAATTACTCTGTTACCCTCAGGAACGGCAAGAGGAAAGTATTCGCTATCACCCAATAGCAGAAGTCTACCGCTTATAGCCATATTCAACATAAGCAATTGTTTTAATTAAGGCAGATGATATGAAAACCACAATGTCTCAGAAGTCGGCCCGTGAAGGCCTTGGCAACCCTGAACTGTTCCAGGGGGGCGTTTATGTAACGAAAAACGGCTCCGCAGAACTCTTCGTGCAAACAGCGGCGGAACGGGAAGCAGAACTGCTGGAGAGAGAAAGAGAAAGACAATCTAACGCACTCTTGAAGCTGGTGATGACGGCCAAGAAAGAAATTAAAAACGGTCAGGGAATGTCCGCAGAGGAAGCCCTACAAAAATTACGTGAAGCGCGAACGTAAAACAAGGAGTCAACTTGGCCAGTTCGTACACCATTAAAGTCGCGCCTGCGGCTGTCTGGTCTTTGCAGGATGCTGAGTCTTATAAATCTCACTATATTGGCATTGAACAAGCCGCTACGTGGTCTGAATCCCTGTTCTTAACATCCATACAGGCTATTTCTCAAGATCCTACCCGCTACAGACATAACGCAATATTATCCGATAAGGGAATCGCACTCCGTGAACGCCTCTCGATAGAAGATGATTTTCGCTGTTTATATGATGTTGATGAAGAGCATCGCGTCATAGAGATCCTGCTTTTTGTCAGCATGAAACAGGACCTTGAGAAAATGCTTTATCGCTATCATGTGTTGAGCTGACTAATTCCGAATCAGTAAACAGAACACTTTCTATCCAGTAAACTTGACGAAATATCTAAAATATTAGATATATTATTTACTGAGATAAGGAGAGATAAGTATTATGGCGTTAAAATTCTACGAAAGTCCGTTTCATGTAACGCATGACGCTGAGATTGCCAGCAAGATGGCAATGAAAATGGATTTATCGATCATGATCACCAATTTAATCAAAGAGAAAGGCTGGACACAAAAAGAAGCAGCGGAAAAACTGGGTATCAGCCAGTCGCGCGTTTCAGAACTGAAAAATGCCAAGATTGAGCTTTTCACTATTGACGCCATGTTCGACATGCTGGATGCACTCGGTTTCCGCGCGAAGATGTCGATGCCAAGCCTACATCAGGCATCAATCGCGATAACTGAAATCGAATCAGCAGGCTAACGTTTTTTGCATGATTGTTCCCTTCAATGCGTTTCCACATTCTTGTAAGAGTCATCTTATCAGCGCCCACAGGCAGCGTAGTCGCCTCATTTTAGGGGAAACACAGGGGGAGGTTCCCGCAGGGAGGCCTCACCCCTGTGGTCGCCCCGTGTATCGCGGTTTGCCAGCGACGAGGCTTTCAGCCCATTTCTGCGAACTTCATTCCAAAACCTGCTGTAATTCCACTGTAAATCCATCCACCCTATTCCACGTTTTTCGCCGTTGGAATACAGTCTCTGTGCTGCGGCAACATCCGCAGCCGGGCTTGGAACCCCGACTATCTAGAACTGAAAACGCTTTGTTTTTTCAGGGGCTACGTGCACACTCTAATCCGTGGCTCAGGCAGGGCAACCGCAAGGTTGGCCGGTCGCTAGATCCGGTGTTCCAACCCTGCCTGGGTCACACCTTTAGTTTGGAACCTGAAGGCGTGATGAAATAATTATCTAGCTATGGAAGATTTAATCATGACGGACACTCACGCCACACCCGCTGACAGCACCATTACCATTTTCCGCGATTTGATCGCCAGCCTGCCTTTCGCGCAGTTAGATGACGTTCAGCTCTGCGACCTCGGCGCGATTGCCGCCGAATCTGTTGAGGGCCTGTGCCTCGGCCTGAACTACCTCGGCGATACGCTGCAAAATGACGTTGAACTGCCACAGGAAAGCCTCAGCCAGCTCGGCGCTTGCCTCAACGCCACCGCACACCTCATTCCGGCACTGCTGGAAATGTGTGAACAGGCTGAACGCCACGTTCGTACAGCAACACTAGTGGGTGATTCGCGTCTCACTACGCAGTAAAAACAATACGTTATAACTGGAAAGATTGGCCTTAGCCAAACTTTTATGCTGCTACTGAGGCAGTTTCGTGCGCGATAATGACGTCATTTTCATGCGACTTCGTAGCACGCGCCCGACACGGGACGGCTCACACGCCGCTCGCCCCGTGACCCCAGGCTTTCGGCGGAAATTATGCCGCTGACGCGGTACCTTCGTCGGTATCTGACTTAGCGGACCGCTTGCGACACGTTCCCTACGTGGCGCAAGCTTTCGCCGCGTCCTGCGGCTCATCCGAAGCCAGCTATCTCCTCAGCATAATTTTTTACGCCGGATAACAGCAAAACCCGCAATCATCCTGTATTTATGTATAAAAACATCACGAACAAGAGGGAGGAATACAACCGACGCACTAGCCATCACATCATGTCATTCATTTCACCTTCAGATCCGCTAAAGCTAGAAATAAGAAAAAATTAATCAGTGATACAACCTGTATTTTTTCTGAAGTTAGCCGACTATTCTGACATCAGTTAGCGAGGTCGTAGTCAGCGAGATGAGATAGACTAACGCTTCATATTTCGACGACATCCACCTTGCAGCGTAGGCAAACTCACATGGTTAAACGCACAGTGTCCGCCAATAAATCGATCGATATGTACGCCGTCTATGTCTTTGTGACGATGGCGGAAGCAGGAAGCATGACGGCAGCCGCCGCGCGGCTAGGCCTGACACCCTCTGCCATTTCGCAGACGATTCGGTTATTGGAAGAAGATTTCGGCGTCAAATTGGTTAACCGGGCTCGTCGCCCCTTTGTCCTGACGCCCTACGGCATTGCGTTGAAAAACCGAGGAGAAATCCTGACGGAGGAGATCGCAAACCTGAAGGCACAGGTGCTGGAAGCAGGAAAAGGGATTAAACCCGACTTGCGTATCGGCCTGGTGGATTCATTCGCGATCACGTGCGGTTCAGTGTTTACCAAGAGTTTGATGAAGAGTTCGTCGCAGTTGTTGATTCGTACCGGACTCAGTCCGCAGCAGGGTGAAGCGCTAATGCGCCGCGAGCTGGATATGATCGTCACCAGCGACCCATTGATCGACAGCGATAGCGTGGTGCGTCACCAGCTGTTTTCCGAAGGCTATTTCATTATCACGCCGCCGGATTACCGCAAACGCATCAAAACGGTTGAGGACATCCGCGAGCTTTCCGCCGCACTGCCGCTGGTGCGCTTTAACCGGAACTCGCAGATTGGGATGCAGATTGAGCGCTACCTGCGCCGCATCGATGTCCGCGTACCGAACATGCTCGAATTTGATAACGCGGATACCTTAACGTCGATGGTAGCGGCAGGCATCGGGTGGGCGGTAACCACCCCGCTGAGTTTCCTGCAATCCGTTGCGCACTCCCGCGAAGTGCTAACGCATATGCCGGAACAACTGAATATCAAGCGCTCGCTGTATATTGTCGGGCACCGTGATGAATACAGCGCGTTCTTTGAAGAAGCGTGTGATGTCACACATGACATTATCAAAACCGTATTTATTCCGAAATTGAAAACGCTGAACCGTGGAATAGAAAAGCTGGTTGAGATCAACCCGGATAATATGGAATAACAGCTAGGTATAACTATTCACGATTGGGAGACAAAACATAAATGGAGGAATATATCCACCACTAGCTATTTAACGATGCTAATTCCATGTTCGTCTCCCTGAGAACGCTTTTTAGTCATGATTTTATACAAATCGTGCGGGGTTCGTGTTACCTGAGAACCAAAAAGCAGGAAAGACAAACCCTAAAAATCATAGTCTTAATATTGAAAACGATGCTATGTACATCGAACAAGAAAAAAGGAAGAAGATCCATGTCAACGAATATCCGTATTGAAGAAGACCTGTTAGGTACCCGCGAAGTCCCTGCCGATGCCTATTATGGTATCCATACGCTGCGCGCGATTGAGAACTTTTATATTAGCAATAGCACCATCAGCGATATTCCAGAATTCGTCCGCGCCATGGTGATGGTAAAAAAAGCGGCCGCGCTGGCGAATAAAGAACTGCAAACCATCCCGCGTAACATTGCCAACACGATTCTGCAAGCCTGTGATGAAGTGCTGAATAATGGTAAATGTCTGGATCAGTTCCCTGTCGATGTCTATCAGGGCGGCGCAGGCACATCAGTCAACATGAACACCAACGAAGTGCTGGCGAATATCGGTCTGGAACTGATGGGTCACCAGAAAGGTGAATACCAATACCTGAACCCGAACGACCACCTGAACAAATGCCAGTCTACCAACGATGCCTACCCGACCGGCTTCCGCATCGCAGTGTACACCTCCATCCTGAAACTGGTCGAAGCAATTACTCAACTGAGCGATGGCTTTGAGCGCAAAGCAAAAGAGTTTGAAAACATCCTGAAAATGGGTCGTACCCAGTTGCAAGATGCCGTACCGATGACTCTCGGCCAGGAATTTCACGCGTTCAACGTGCTGCTGAAAGAAGAAAACCGCAACCTGCTGCGCACGGCCGAACTGCTGCTGGAAGTGAACCTGGGCGCGACCGCCATCGGTACACGTCTGAACACCCCGGATGAGTACCAGAAACTGGCCGTTCAACATCTGGCAAAAGTCAGCGGCCTGCCTTGCGTACCAGCGGAAGACCTGATCGAAGCCACTTCCGACTGCGGTGCGTACGTAATGATGCACAGCGCCCTGAAACGTGTGGCGGTAAAACTGTCGAAGATCTGTAACGACCTGCGCCTGCTGTCTTCCGGCCCGCGCACTGGCCTGAACGAAATCAACCTGCCGGAATTGCAGGCGGGCTCGTCCATCATGCCAGCCAAAGTTAACCCTGTGGTACCGGAAGTCGTGAATCAGGTGTGCTTCAAAGTCATCGGCAACGATACCTGCGTCACCATGGCGGCAGAAGCCGGTCAGCTACAGTTGAACGTGATGGAACCCGTTATCGGACAAGCCATGTTCGAATCCATCCAGATTCTGTCCAGCGCCTGCTACAACCTGCTGGAAAAATGCGTTGACGGCATCACCGCGAACAAAGACGTGTGTGAAGCTTACGTCTTCAACTCTATCGGTATCGTGACTTACCTGAACCCGTTCATTGGTCACCACAACGGCGATATCGTCGGGAAAATCTGTGCCGAAACCGGTAAGAGCGTACGCGAAGTGGTGCTGGAGCGTGGTCTGCTGACCGAAGAACAGCTGGATGATATTTTCTCCATCCAGAACCTGATGCACCCAGCCTATAAAGCCAAACGCTACACCGACGAAAACGAAGCCGTGTAATTTTGTTTTGCGTCACGCTGGCCCGGAGGATATCCGGGCCTTTTCCTGCTAATTATTCATTGAAAAATAATCATCGTTATTCTCATAACGCCCCTATTCCACTGGCATTATTTCCCTTTCACGCTTTTTTCCAATTTAACCTCTTATATTATTTGAATAATTGAGAATTTAGACCAAAACTAAATCATCTCCGGAAATAATAGAAATCACGCGGCTTGTTTACTTCAGCGCGAGATCTATTTCTTTATCCTACACAGGCTTCGCTTTTTAGCAGGCTTACTCCTACCACTTTGGCGGCATTTGGGTAAAAGGATGATTTCATCAGGCATGCCACGAGTAACACACAGCAAAAAACGATTTCTGGCTTATTTCCCCGCTGCGCTATTGCTATTGCAGTGCTGGTCGCCCACGGCATTTGGGCAGCCCCTCTCATTTAATCAGGCCTGGGTACGCCTGCTGCAAAGCGATGATGGCATTGCCGCTGAGCACGCCGGAGTCGATCGCGCTCAGTCCCTGAAAGAGTCTGCCAAAGGTCTCTATTGGCCGCAGGTCAACGTGGGCGCAAGCTATACGCGCCTCGATAAACCTGTTGAGCTGGATGCGCGCGACTTAAACCCGCTGTCGAATCACCGGGACATCTTTGCCGCACTCAATCAGTTGATTAATATCAGCGGCAATCCCTTCGTCACCCGCTTCACAGAACAAAATGTGGTCACCAGCTCCGTTCAGGTCGTCTGGCCGTTATTCACCGGAGGCCGAATTGATGCCGCGCAGTCAATTCGGGCCGCGCAGGTGAATGAGGCAGAGCAGATGCTGATTGTCCGCACGCTGGCGCAGTTTGAGGCGCTGGCACAGACTTACTACGGCGTGGTGATGGCACATCAGGTGATGAAGACGCGTCAGGATATCGAGAAAGGTATGGCGCAACACTATGATCACGCCCGTAAGCTGGAAGCGCAGGGGCAGATCGCCCGGGTCGAGGTGCTGTCCGCCCAATCCGCTTATGACATGGCGCGCATAGAAACACAAAAAGCGCGGCGAAATATGGAGACCACCGAAATGGTCTTCGCGAAGTTGATCAAGACAGAAGGTGCCACCCCCTCTTCTTCGCTGTTCATAAATAAAACGCTGCCCGAACTGCCTGCGTTGGTGAAACAAACGCTCAACACCCACCCCGGTCTCAAGGTGCTTTCTGCCAAGCGCGATCAGGCCAAAGATCTTATCCGTATTGAGCGTGCCAAATACGCACCTGACGTGTTCTTATTCGGCAATTATCAGCTCTATGAACAGGACACGCTGGCCGCCAGAACCACACCAGACTGGATGGTGGGCGTCGGCGTTTCCGTCCCGCTCATCAGCCGTGAAGGCCGTTCCGACAATATTGCCGCTGCGAAAAGCGCAGAAATGCAAGTTAACTATCTGGAAGCCGATATGCGGCAAAATCTTGAAATCATGGTCGAGAGTACATGGCGAGAAGCCCGACTGGCGCTGGAAGAATTCAACTCCCTGTCTTCGACAGAAAAGCTGGCCGAAGAGAACGTCCGGTTGCGCAACAAGGCATTTACGCAGGGGATGTCTACCTCGCTAGACGTGGTGGATGCGCTAAACCAACTGGCCGGTGCCAAGACACAACGCGCCTCCGCAGCCTATCGTTACGTGGTTTCCATCGCCAGATTAATGGCCATTTCCGGCCAGATAAACCGCTTCGCTGACTACCAGACCCATTACGCCATACAGGTGACACCATGACCCAACCCCACCAGCCCGCTTCACGTTCAACACGCAAATGGCTTCTTCAGGCCGTCCTGCTGATTGTGGTTGTCTGGATAGCCTATCGCTTCTGGCTCGCCTACCAGCCCGAACCGATACGCTTACAGGGGCAAATCGAAGCACAGCAGTATTCCGTGTCGTCAAAAGTGGCTGGCCGTATCGCAGACGTGCCAGTACAAAAAGGCCAACAGCTTGACGTGGGCGATCTCGTCTTCACGCTCCTGACACCGGAACTGGACGCAAAGCTGGAGCAGGCAAAAGCTGGCGAAGCCGCGGCGGGCGCGGTGGCGCTAGAGGCCAAGAAAGGCGCACGTGAGCAGCAAATCGCCGCTGCCAAAGATCAGTGGCAAAAAGCCAAAGCCGGTTCCGAGCTAAGCCATAAGACCTACCTGCGCGTGCAGAATCTCTATCAGGAAGGCGTACTGCCGCTGCAAAAGCGGGATGAAGCCAAAGCCTCCTGGGATGCCGCACGCTATACCGAAGGGATGGCGTGGCAGGAATATCAAATGGCGCAGGAAGGCACACGGAAAGAAACCCAGGTAGCCGCAGAGGAAAAAGCCCGAATGGCCGCCGGTTCCGTGGCCGAGGTGGAAGCCTATCTGGCAGAGGCGCGCGTTGTTAGCCCACACACGGGAGAGGTCAGCAATGTGTTGCTGCGCAGCGGCGAAATTGCGCCACAGGGCTTTCCTGTGGTTACGCTACTGGACATGAGCGACATCTGGATCCAACTGGCGGTACGCGAGGATCTCCTTGAGCGCTTTGCGATGGGCACCGAGTTTGAGGCACGTATTCCGGCGCTGAACAACCAGACATTCCGGTTTAAGGTGTCCTACATCTCCGTCATGGGGGATTTCGCCACGTGGCGTGCAACGGATACCCGACAAGGGTTTGATATGCGAACATTCGAAGTAGAAGCGCGTCCGATTCAACCGATTAACGGGCTACGCGTCGGCATGAGCGCACTGGTAGAAATGTGATGATGCGCGAATGGAGGGCGCTGTGGCGCGATCGCTGGGGGATGGCGTTAGCGCTCTGGCTGCCGCTTATCACCATGCTGATGACCTGGTGGACGCTATCCGGCGCGATTGTCCGCGAACTCCCCATCGGTCTGGTTGATCTGGACAACAGCACGATGTCGCGCCAATTTGCCAGAGAACTGCATGCATCCCCCTCTTTCAACCTGAACCATCAGTTCCCGTCAGTGGCAGAAGGCTCAGCCTCATTGCGTGGCGGCAAGATCTATGCGCTGGTGGTCATCCCACGCCACTTTGAGCGTGATATCCGGCAGGGAACATCACCGACCATCATCGCCTGGAATAACGGGCAATTCGTTTTGGTTGCGAAAGTCATCAACAGCTCGCTGGCGCTGGTAGCAGGAACATTCAACGGACAGATCGCCGTGATGCAGGCACTGGCTCAGGGGGCAGCCGTTCCTGAAGCCAAAGGACTGGCGGTGCCGATCGGCGGACAGATTACCGCGCTGTTTAACCAAAACGCCAACTACGCCCAGTTTTTGCTGAACGCGATTATTCCCTCGATCTGGTCGATTCTACTCGCGCTCTACGGCCTGAATACGCTGGCTCGGGAAGATCGGCACGGAGCACTCTGGGTGCCGGAGAACCACACTGCGGCCATCGGTGCTAAATTCCTGACGCACTGGCTGATAGGCTGGACGTGGGGCGGCTTATGGAGCTACGGGCTGTATAGCCTGCTTGATTACCCACTCAGCGGCTCAGCGCTGCTGCTCTTCGTCGCGATCGGCGTGACGGCTGGTGCCTGCGTCGCACTGGGTATGGCCTTCTATGCGCTGATTCGCGACCCGGCACGCGCCGTTTCTATTGTTGGGGCGTTAATGGCACCTGGACTGGCATTTATGGGTATCACCTTTCCGGCGGCAGCAATGGAGACATTCGCCACATTCTGGCGACAGTTGCTGCCCGTCGCTCACTATGGCGATATCGCGATTGCCATCACCAGCTACGGCGCAGGGGTCGTTCAGATCGCGCCTGCATTGACAGCGCTCGCCCTATTCTGGCTGTTGCTACCGCTGACTCTCTGGCGCTATCGACCCCGTGACAAGGAGGTAGCATGCTGACCTTCGCCACCCTCATCCGGTTTGAGCTGCGCAGCTTACTGCGCGATCCGACCATCTTGCTCACGCTGTTCGGCGGGATTCTGCTCTATTCCTTTCTTTATCCGCGACCTTACCTCGCCCAGACGCCACGCGAACTGCCGGTAGTGCTGGTCGATGAAGATGGCACTCAGCTCTCACGCCGTCTGGCGTTTATGGCTAACGCCACGCCGGAGGTAAGGCTGGTGGCACAGCGCAATACGCTGGATGAGGCCAAGGCGCTGCTTCTGCATGGCGAAGCGAAAGGGATTCTCTACATTCCGCGCCACTTCTACCGCGATATCATGCAGGGAAAAAGCGTCACGGTAAGTTATTCAGCAGATGCCAGCTACTTCCTGATCTACGGCGCGATCGCACAGTCTCTGGCGACGGTCGGCGGTACCGTTGGCGCACAGGTTAAAATCGCACGACTACTGGCTCAGGGAGAAGGCATACCCGCGGCAAGCTCACAGTGGCAGGCAACCTCGCTGAATGCCGTGCCGGTATTTAACCCCACCATGGGCTATGTCGATTACGTGGTTCCTGGCGTTTTCATGTTGATACTGCACCAGATTTTGCTGATGGGATGCGGCCTGCTCGGTGCAGGACAAAACCAGCAAACACAGTCAGGAATCGTTCACTACTGGCAATATGCGACACCGTGGCGCTTGCTGCTGGCGCGCACATTGGTCGTGGGCGGCGCTTACCTGCTCTCGCTGCTTTACATGCTCGGTTTTTGTCTCGATGCCTACGGCATCGCGCGTGAAGCTAGCATGGGCAAATTGCTGCTGTTTGCGCTGCCCTTTCTGCTCTCAACGCTATGGCTCGGTGTGGTGCTCGGTGCTGCCTTTACGCGCAAAGATCTCCCCAGCCAGGCAGTGCTGCTCTCCTCCATTCCGATTGTCTTTCTCTCCGGCTTTATTTGGCCTGTGGAAATGATTCCCGCACCGCTGAACTGGCTCGCGCAGTGGATACCAGCCGTTTTCACGATCCAGGGAATACTGCGTCTTAATCAGATGGGTGCCGACTTTGCCCAGATCGGCGCATTCTGGTGGCATTTATGGCTGTTGGCTGCCCTATACGGCCTGCTGGCCTGGGGGATGTTAGGGTATCGACAACGGCAATATCGCAGAGAACATCAGGCCGCGCGTCGCTGGCTGGCACATAATTGAACATTAAAAACAAATGCCCCGACAGATTCGCCGGGACCAGAGGCTTACTGTTTTGCTGACCACACAAAAGGAACCGAATTACGCAGCGAAACATTAACCGTTTCGCTGTGGTTCATGCCCTTATATTCATGCACTTCTGCTGACGTCCCTGCACTAATGACATCTTCCGCAAAGTGACGCTGCATCTTCGTCGGTACGTTAATGTCGCTAGTCCCAATCCCAATGAAGACCGGTTGGTTAACCTTGAGTGTGTTGTAGCGCAAATTCGCGGTTTGGCTGTCCAGTAATCCTTGTATCGCAGGCTTCAGGCTATTCTTCGCATTCAGCCCCTCGGCCATTACCTTCTGCGTCAGTTCACCGATACACATCTTACGTGCGTCAGCGACAACGGCCGCAGCTTTCGGTGTGAAATAATCATCAACCTTAAGCTCTTTATTGATATCGGCCGCCGAGAGATAGATATACATCACATAAGGGATTTTCGGATCGCCGCCCTCTCCGCTTTCCCCAGCAAAAAGCTCTGCCGCAGAGGTTTTGTCGTCAAAATAGGGTGTACCAGTCAATACGGTCGAGGCGATATGCAAACTCGGCGCATAATCCGGTTGGTAGCCTGCTGTCGCAAAGGCCGCATGCGCCCCCTGTGACTGGCCGACAAGCGTTAACTGATTACGTAGCGGGAATGTACTCAGAGACGCTTTTACGCTATCCAACACGCTCCATGCCTCACCGCGTGAATTGAGATAGTGATGCAGCCCATCCGATCCCAGCCCCGCATAATCTGGTGCCACAATGGCAAACCCCAACGATAACCAGGTATTTAAATACTGCGCATCCCGTGCTGAACGTGGATTGAGAGACGGCGCGCAAGAGCTCGCCACACCTATCGTTCCATGCGTCCACACGACGACAGGCCAACCGCCTTCTGGCGCCTCACCTTTGGGGATGAAAACAGCACCGGTATCGTCACGTGGGCTTTTGCCATCCACACCACTTCGAGAATGATACTGGATCAGATACTGCTCAGCGGCCTCCATGAGGCCATACTCCTCACCCAACGGCACTTTTTTTAATAGTGTGCCAGGCGCCTTCGTGTCTGCGAAAGAAAACGGTGCCACCACACTGGCTGATATAATGAGGCATAACGCTAAGGGGTATTGTTTTATTTTAGGCAAAGGAAACATGACATCTCTCCAGAGTTATTTAATTACGCATCGCTCTAAAAGATAGTCCAATTCTGCATTCCTTGACGGGATAAAGTTATTTTTTATTAATAAATTCAATAGATAACTAACTCTTAGCCAAAGAAGATTAATCTTGTGGCGATATGGATATTAACGAGGTCAGGTTGATAGTCAGCTATTAACAGGAAGAATCCACCAAATAACAACAGTGGCTCCCGAAGCCCGCCATATAATACGTGTTCGGAAGCCGCTAAAGAGAAGCATATTACTCGTCGAAGAACCAGTAGCCTTGATTAACCAGACCGGTTAGCTCAGCCACGAATGCCGGATTATCCAGCGCCTCGCCCAGCTCTTTTTTACCAAGAACGGTGTAACGACACAGCGCATCGGCCGCTTTCGGATCGACCGTATCCAGCCGTTCGCTATTAATGAAGTAGCTACCGCCGACTTCCAGCACTCGTAAACCGCTCAGACGCGTCAGCACATCACCATCCATCAGCGCCCCCACAATCTCGTCCTGCTCATACGGCGGTTCTGCCGGTGCGATATCCAGCTCATGGCGTGGCGTCGTCACAAAGCGGCCAAACCACTCTTTAAGCGCTTCCGGCTGATTAATTACATCGATCATCATCTCGCGCAGACGATCAAACTCATAGTCTTCAACCAGGCCTGGATGCTCCCGACAGGTCAAATCCGGGTCGCTATAGTGTTCACCGCCGAGATCGTTCTCCAACACGTAGTCAGCAAAGCTGCTGATTAAATCTCTGCCGTTCGGCCCACGGAACCCCACGGAGTAGTTGAGCGCGGTTTCGTGCGTAAAGCCATCGTGCGGGAAACCCGGTGGAATATAGAGAATGTCGCCCGGCTCAAGATCTTCATCAATGATCGGCGGGAAAGGATCAACATGCAGCAGCGCAGGGTGCGGGCAGAACTGGCGCATCGGCAGCTTATCCCCTACGCGCCAGCGGCGACTACCCATCCCCTGAATGATAAAAACATCGTACTGATCGATATGCGGGCCAACACCGCCACCCGGCACAGAAAAGGAGATCATCAGATCGTCCAAACGCCAATCCGGCAACACGCGGAACGGACGCACGAGTTCAGCAGACGGCGCATGCCAGTGATTCACCGCCTGAGCCAACAGCGACCAGCCGGTTTCCCCCAGATTATCAAAATGCTCAAACGGCCCGTTGCTGGCCTGCCACTGACCATTTTTATGACTGACCAGACGGCTATCGACCTCCGCCTCCATCGCCAACCCCGCCAGTTCATCCGGCGTAATCGGGTCAATAAAATTCGGGAAAGCGTTCTTTAATACAACAGGCTGTTTTTGCCAGTATTTTTCTAAGAATTCTGGCCAGTTAAGATTAAGTTGGTAAGCCATGCGTCCACACCAGTGAGAAGAGAAACGGGCCTGATTATAAAGAAGGCCACGCCTTATCTACTTTGTCATGGGTCAATGGGCGGATAACTATCATACGGCCTGCATATTCTTCTTTATTAGATAGTGCCTTAACATGCCTTCTTCAGGAAAATCGGGTAACGACATTTGCCGTTGATAGCCTTGCTTTTCATAGAAAGGAAGCGCCTGAAAGCTAAAGGTATCCACAAGCGCATGGCGGCACCCAAGACGTATCGCCTCCTGTTCCGCAGCTTTCACCAACGCGCTACCGAGCTTCAGGCCTCTGGATTCTTCGCTCACCCACAAATAATCAATACACAGCCATAACCCTTTACGCATTGCGATCAACCCACCAAGCAGAGTCCCGGCACTATTTCGGTGAAAAATCCCGATTTGCCCAAAGGAGGCAGGATTAATAAACCGATGGTTGTAGCTTCTCAGGCCTGCAAAAAGTTCCTCCCGATCGCTCTCGGTAATATCGTGCGTCACGATTAATTCCACTCGTCCTCCCAGCTCACGTTTATTAAAAAGGCATAGTGATACAAATAACGTCCAGCAAACATACCGTTTCAGCGCTGTTCTTATCAGTGAAGGATGAACCGATCGCCTTTGAGGCAGAGAGGCTATCACAACGAAATGGGGGAATTAAGCAGGGGATAACGGATAATACGTCACCCTATCCGTTATCCCCATATCACACAGATATAGGCGTGAAATGAAAGAAAAGTGGGGAGTTACCCTCAACGGCGAGACTCACTTAATATTTTGACGGCGAGGGTTGTCAGAACGCCGCCCATAATCCAGCGTTGGATTAGCGCAAAGGATGGCCGTTTCGTGAGAAAATGCGCGATGGTTCCGGCAGAGATCGCGATTACGGCGTTAACTGAGACGCTAATGATGATTTGTGTCATACCGAGGGCTAACGACTGTGTTAAAACGCTACCATGAGCGGGATTGATAAACTGTGGCAATAACGATAAATACATCACAGCAATCTTTGGATTTAATAAATTGGTTAGGAACCCCATCATGAACAGTTTACGCGCGCTATCCTTGGGCAAATCGTTAACCTGAAAGGGTGATCTTCCGTTCGGACGTATTGCCTGCCATGCCAGCCATAGTAGATAAATAGCACCAGCGATTCGGATCGCATCGTAAGCATAAGGAACAGCCATCACTAATGCTGTTATACCAAACGCTGCACAGATCATGTAAAAAACAAAACCCAGAGCGACACCGCCGAGCGAAATCAGTCCAGCAGCACGTCCCTGACAAATAGAACGTGAAATAAGGTATATCATATTGGGGCCTGGCGTAAGCACCATCCCAAGCGCGATTAGCGAGAATGCAAAAAGGCTATTTATTTCTGGCATATTCCCTCCGGTTAACGACAAACCCATACCCGATTAATTCGAAGCGACTGACCTCAGTACCTGAAAATTGCCTGTTCAGGCGTGATTTCAATGACTATTCATTGAGAATGATCGTCAGGCTCTACAAAATCAAGCTGTTTCAATGATATTGGATATCATTGCTTACCCCACCTTATCTCTTTTCCCTTACTGCTTTGCTGCCACGCAACATCTCTGAATCATCACAATAATGGCTTGGCGAGGTTTCAACAGGATGCTTAGGGTGCCAGTCAGGCATGCGTTCCCGATCAATGGTTTTGGCTGATATGTCGGCATCTATTTGCACGACGTTCACGAGAGCATTCAATGTGGGAGGAAGGGTAAAATTATTATTTTACAGATATATATGGACGATTTTGGACATAAAAAAAGCCACCCTGAGGTGACTTGATTTTCATACTATGGTGCAAAGGCCGGACTCGAAACACTTTATATTTATATGATTTTAAATAAATATAAATGGATATTTATCAAATTTGACCACCAAATTGACCCCTATGTGCTTTAAACAATACTAACTCAACCAGCAACCACAGTGATATTAGCTAAGAGCCTATCCCAATAGGATTTTATTCCAGACAATAATGCCGCAGGAAAAATGCAGCATCGCCTCATCGTTTTCGACTTTTTTCTCCCAACGAGTCAGAAGCCGACGGAAGCGGTTCATCCAACTGTGCGTTCTCTCAACAACCCACCGACGGGCTTTGTCATTCATATTCTCTTTGCTCGCATCGGATTCTTCTTTACGCGACTGGATATGCGGTTCATAACGCCGATTTTTCAGTTCACGTTCCAGCCATTCCGCGTCATACCCCTTATCCAGACAGATATTCAGCCTTCTGCCCGGCCTCCCCGTCTGAAGCGCATCAAGGGGCTCTGTGACTAACCTGATATCGTGAGTATTTGCCCCTGCGACAACCACTGAGAGCGGCAGCCCGTTCGCATCGGTCATCAGGCTACGCTTTACCCCCTGTTTCCCCCGGTCCGTGGGGTTCCGGCCTGTTTTTTTGAGCCTGCCAGCGGGGATTTTGTCATACAGCCGTCCATCGACAACCATGACCAGTCGATGGCTTTCAGTTGCTCGCTGGTCATCAATCCGCTCTGCCAGAAACGCTCAAAAACCCCCTCTGCGCGCCATTCCTGAAAGCGGCGGTGTGCAGAACTTGATGAACATATCCCTGTTTCATTTAGTGCGTTCCATTGGCATCCGGTGCGAAGAACAAAGAAAATGGCGTCCATAGCCACTCGGTCATCAACCCGTTTTCGGTGCGTTCCCAGTGGATGGTTAGTTTTATGTTCAGGAATAAGCGGCGCTATTTTTTCCCAGAGTTCATCACTAATCCGCCACGTGCTGCCAGTCATGCTACGTCCTCAAAAATTCTCAGTTACTTATATTCTAACAATTCCTATTGGGATAGGATCTTAATCTAGCCATGAAAATCAGGTGGGGGAAACCGTGACCCCTGACTAAGTGGGGGCAAGGTGGGGGATGTTTATGATCGCTTTCCCTAGTCACTCACCGTTCTGTGGCTACCCCTGCCTGAAAGGTGAATTGCTTCAAGACGTTCTTCAATATCCTATTTACGGTGCAATTCTTGTAACCGACCACACTGTTGTCGCATACCGTCAAAAACACATTCCGCAAGCTCTGGTGGGAATGACTCAGGCAGCAACGAAGATACACGTTCAATAACCTCAGGTGTCCTAGATATAATATCATCCATCATGGCTTCAACCTGTCGTCTACCCAGACCAGTTAATTCACCATGATTGACCCAATGCCGCCGTTGAATTCTGTACAGATGGTAATAATTACTACTACCCCGAACAGCCATTGCCAGCTTGCACTTCTGCCAGGAAATCTGGTTATTACGCGGACCAATGACCGGCCATGCCGATAAAACATCATAAAGCGGCGTAAGGTGATAGCGACCTTGTGGCTCAATAGCGATACTGAAGTTTTTGGCGTGCCCATCAGTAGCCGCTATCAGCCAGAAAATAATTTGCGCCCTGAAAAACTGCGCTTTGTCCTGCTCAGCCTGTTCCGAATGACTCAGTATGGTCATAATATCGGAAATCCCCGGCCCACCATCAGACTGGTATTTTCGTAGCGGGGAAACACCCAGAGCCTGACACATATCCTCTTGTGGCAAGCGAATGATCCATTGCTGATCGCTTGACCATCTTCTATCAAAACGCTCAACAACCAGTGCCTTCTGCTCTTCAAACTGTGCAATCTGTGTTTTTGCGACAGGAATCCCATATTCCTTAAGGATCAAAGAACACAGCCATTCATTTTCAACCGACGTACTCATATCCGCTTGCATATTACCCACTAGCCCGAGTGGTAACTTGAAAATATGCGTCGTAGGGGTACTCCCTTCTGGCAAACACCATTGCCTTTCATGCCAGAGTAAAGCCGTTTTTTCCTGCGCACCGGCAATCGATAAACGTAAATCGTCAGTATCATCCTGCCGACCTGGCAGCAATGCCGCTGTTGTATTACGCAATATAGTGGCGATCTCAGCTTCACAAAGTGGGCGATAATTTACGGAAAATAGATCTGTGGGCTCCTCATTACCATTCAGTAACTGTATTGCGCCAACACAGTCTCTTCCCAGCTCAGCCAACAGATCAAAAGGCTCAAGGCTATCAGCGTGGTAACGCGTTGCTAAACGCCTGCGTATACCTTCGCTGTCAGGCAATAAATTATCAAAATAGTCGCGTACCACATTGCCGCGCCAAAGCTGATTACCGGGGGTGAAAAGCAAAGAAAGCGATAAAGGTCTTCCCTGTTCATCAGCGATCCATTCGGGAAGATATTGCAACTTATCTTCGCCTCGGGTCTTTTCCCAGAATCCCACTTGAATTCCATTCATCCATATTGCTAAACGCTGTTGTGTTCGAGGCATAGTGTCACCATTTTTCCCGTCTGGCGGGTGAGCCTATTGACTTTTCTGGCTCTTCCATTGTTGAGGATGACATAGAGAAATGTACTCTTGGTCCAGAAGACAGCACCACCTCAACCCCCAGAACGGTGAGCACTTTAAACAAGCGCTCAATACTGGCACTTCCGGGGTTTGCTTCCAAACGGGCATAGGTTTGTTGTGTTACACCTAACCTTTCAGACACGTCTTTTTGCGTCAGCCCCTTAGCTTTGCGAAAGCCAACCAGCAATGGGCGCAACTGATTCAAGGTTTTCAACGGATAGACTGTATTCATAAGGCACTTACCCTTACTTTAGATACTTATACATACTATAGGCTGTTTTTGCATGATACACCCTATAAGCTGTAAGAATAAAATACAGCATATAAGCTGTAAAGTGATAAAACAGCTTATAGATTGTAATAAAGATAATATTCTAATGATGGAAGACGATCTGGCGGAAATGATACTTGGGAACTACGAGCAGCAGAAAAAATCATCCACATAAGAAAAATGAGCACCAGCCCCTCCCAAAAAAGGGGCTGGTGCGGAGCTTAATGCATAGGCTTTAGATACAGGATACGCCCCGTATTTGTATCGATTATGCTTGCTTCAGTCTGGTGATGAACGCCTGCATATCAGCGTAATTCACAACACGTCCTGCATAAACATCGGCAAGTCCTTGTAAGACCCTCTGATGGCGCTGTTCTGCCTCCTCAATCAGAGAAGTGAGCGCTACCGCTGGTTTTTTCGTTTTTTTCATCGCTAAGACCCTAATGAATCAAACATTTTTAAACTCATACGGCACCACATACTCTTCCCTATTGGCATCCAGATAATCTGCCCACCATTGCAACATTAGTCTGCGCTCATCCAGATGTTCCGCTTTGTGGATATAGGCAGCACGAACACCGTTGCGTTCCTGATGGCTCATTTGCCGCTCTACCGCATCCCGCGACCACTGGCCGGACTCCACCAGTGCGCTACAGGCCATGGTGCGGAAGCCATGTCCACACACTTCGGTAGTGGTGTCGTAGCCCATGGTTCGCAATGCATTGTTGACGGTGTTTTCACTCATCGGTTTGGTTGGTCGACGATCGCCGGGGAAAATCAGTTCATGAGCACCGCTGATGGCCTTAATCTGTTCCAGCGGCGCTAAAGCCTGTCGGGATAACGGCACCAGATGTTCAGAGCACATCTTTGCGCCGCGCTGCGAATGTTTCACGCCGGGGATTGCTTCTCGTTCGGCCGGTATCGTCCACATAGCGCGTTTAAAGTCGATTTCCGGCCAGCGGGCCGTAGCTCGCTGGAGCGGATAAAAACGCACAGCGTGAGTTTTAACGCCAGTCTGGTTAACGCCCGCCCTTTGTGGCGTTCTATCCTTGTCAGAAAATCCGGCAGTTTATTCAGTTTCAGGGCTGGCCGATGGGTAGCTTTTGGTGCGGCTATCGCCCCGGAGAGGTCTTGCGTCTGCTCTTTTTCTTCTTCACGCTTTTCCGTTGGGTGGATACCCTCCAACAGCAGCAATCGTATCTCATCACGCTTCTCTCTGGCCTTCGCCAGCGAGATCAGCGGATAGGCACCGAACGCAATCCGGCTTTCCTTACCTTCAAAGCGGTATTTGAGATACCAGCGCTTAGAGCCGTTAGGACTCACCAAAAGATACAGGCCGTGCGCGTCAGCGAGCTTATAGGCTTTCTCGCGAGGCTTAGCAGTACGGGCAACAACGTCGGTCAGCGCCATAATTTGGGGGTCAACTCATAATCGAAGTGAATTTACCCTCACCTTGACCCCCAAATCATCTGGATGTCAATGGACGAAGAAAGACCACTGTGGATAAAACAGACAAAATCGCAGAGAGGGAAATTAAATTAAAATCGTTATTTTACAGGTGGATATGGACATTACTGGACGATTTTGGACATAAAAAAAGCCACCCTAAGGTGACTTGATTTTCATACGTTGGTGCCGAAGGCCGGACTCGAACCGGCACACCTTGCGGCGGTTGATTTTGAATCAACTGCGTCTACCGATTTCGCCACTTCGGCACAGAAGTAGTATGCGGAAAACGGGTGCATTATACCGTTTGGCGGCCCATGCGCAACGTTAATCCACTCCGCGTTCGGTTAAGTGCTGAAAAAATCATCTTTAGCAACGTGTTATGACCCTTGCGCCTCGCTAGAGCATGGTGATCAAGGTTACTGTGAACAATGAATATCCACATCCATAGGGCGTTGGTTTCATTCTGACAATAAAAAAGCGCCAAGGGCAATCCGCTCGGCGCTTTTTCTGGTTTAGTTGGTGCTATCGGCGTTTCAGCAGCAGCGCCACGCTGATGAACAGAAACACCGAGCTCGGCAAGATAGCGCCTAAAATCGGCGGAATGCCGTAGACCAGGCTGAGCGGGCGGAAAATCTCATTCAACAGGTAGAAGAGGAAGCCAAAACTGATACCAATCACGATACGTGACCCCGCCGACACGCTGCGCAGCGGGCCGAAAATGAAAGAGACCGCCATGAGCATCATCACCGCGACGGAAACCGGTGCAAAGATTTTGCTCCACATGTTGAGTTGGTAGCGGTTAGACTCTTGTCCACTTTGCTTCAGGTACTTGGCGTAATCATGCAGCCCGCGGATCGACAGCGCATCAGGCTCCAGCGCCACCACACCCAGTTTATCGGGCGTCAGATTGGTTTTCCATTCACCGCTAAGCGTCTGGCTCCCACCAATCTGTTTGCCGTCGCTCAAATCAGATTCATCAACCTGCGAAAGTCTCCAGACATTCCTGTCATCTTCAAACTCAGCGGAGGCCGCATAACGTACCGATAACAATTTATTGTTATCGTCAAAGTGGTAGATGTTGACGCCAGACAGCTCTTTATCGCCCGTCACTCGTTCGATATAGATAAAGTCATTGCCGTCTTTTGCCCACAGTCCGCCCTGCGTAGAGATCATCGACCCACCGGAGATCATCTGAGAACGGTAGTTGCGTGCCATCTGTTCTCCTTGCGGAGACACCCATTCGCCAATCGCCATCGTCAGCAGCACCAGCGGAATCGCAGTTTTCATTACTGCCGTCGCAATCTGCAAGCGGGTAAAGCCGGAAGCCTGCATCACCACCAGTTCGCTGCGGGTCGCAAGCTGGCCCAGCCCGAGCAACGCACCGAGCAGCGCCGCCATCGGGAAGAAGATCTCAATATCTTTGGGTACGCTAAGCAACGTGTACAACCCAGCGCCCAGCGCCGAATACTCGCCCTGCCCAACTTTACGCAGTTGGTCGACAAACTTGATGATGCCGGAGAGCGACACCAGCATGAACAGCGTCGTCATGATGGTGGTGAAAATCGTTTTGCCGATATAGCGGTCTAATACACCAAACATCAGGCCGCTCCTTGTGTTCTAAGAGTACGAGGCTTAAAGCGGGCGCGCACTTTGCGCATCGGCACGGTATCCCACAGGTTAAGCATCAGCGCGATGCCGAAGTACATCAGGTTGGTCAGCCAGACCCATATCATCGGATCGATTTTTCCTTTACTGGCGTTAGAACGCAGCGAGCTTTGCAGCAGGAAGAAGATCAGGTACAGCAGCATCGCAGGCAGCATGCTCAGCACCCGGCCCTGACGTGGGTTCACCACACTCAGCGGCACCACCATCAGCGCCATGATTAGCACCGAAAGAATCAACGTCAGCCGCCAATGGAACTCTGCACGTGCATCGTGCGCATCCGAATGCCAGAGCGCTTGCATATCCATTTGCTGCACGTCGCTATTATTCAGCGTCACGGTCTGGTGACCGATCACAGCCTGATAGTTGGTGAAATCGGTGATACGAAAATCACGCAAAAGCGCCGTGCCTTCGTAACGCGAACCGTTATCCAGCGTCACGACCTGCGCACCATCTTCGTTTTGTTTGATATGACCGCGATCGGCAACCACAACAGAAGGCCGCGCGTTACCGCTGGGGCGCAGTTGTGCCAGAAAGACGTGCTGAAACTCCGAACCTTTGACATTACCGACAAACAGCACCGCGTTGCCGCCCTGCGCAGACTGGAACTGCCCTTCGACCAGCGCTGCCATGCCGGGGTTCGCCTTCGCTTCCGCCAGCACTTCTTCCTGATGCCGGGACGACCACGGGCTAAGCCACATGACGTTAATGGTGGCGATGATGGCGGTGAACACCGCCAGAGCCAATGCGGCTTTCAGCAAGACACGTTTACCCAGCCCGCAGGCGTGCATAACGGTGATCTCGCTTTCCGCATAGAGGCGGCCAAACGTCATCAATACACCAAGAAACAGGCTTAATGGCAGGATGAGCTGCACCATTTCTGGCACACCCAATCCCAACAGGGAGATAACCAAATTTGTCGGGATTTCACCATCAACAGCGGCACCTAATATCCGCACTAATTTCTGACAAAAGAAAATCAGTAACAGAATGAAAAGGATGGCCAGTTGGCTCTTAAAGGTTTCCCGTACCAGATATCGAATGATGATCACGCTTAATTACGCCTGTGAAAACTTGTCTTTTTGCAGGAAAATCGATAGTTTCTTCGCTAACGCGCCATTTATACTCATTTTTGGCAGCCCTCTTAGCTAAAACGGTATTACAACACACTGCGTTTGAGCTGTTGTATCAGAACCTGCTTATTAGTCACTAAAACAGGTTCGTTACGTCGTTAAGATTAACACAGGTTATGTTAACGCAACGGCGGGAAAGTATTACGGAGTGTCACATTCTAGCCGTTGCCCCCGCCTTTGTCTTTAAGATTCAGGAGAGTACATGGAGTTCAGCGTAAAAAGCGGTAGCCCGGAAAAACAACGCAGTGCCTGCATTGTCGTCGGCGTGTTTGAACCGCGTCGTCTGTCCCCTATTGCCGAACAACTCGATAAAATCAGCGACGGCTATATCAGCGCGTTGCTTCGCCGTGGTGAATTAGAAGGCAAAGTGGGGCAATCACTGCTCTTGCACCATGTACCTAACATTCTTTCCGAGCGCATCCTGCTGATTGGCTGTGGTAAAGAGCGTGAGCTTGATGAACGCCAGTACAAGCAGGTGATTCAGAAAACGATTAACGCCCTGAACGAAACCGGCTCGATGGAAGCAGTCTGCTTCCTGACCGAACTGCACGTGAAAGGCCGTAACACGTACTGGAAAGTGCGTCAGGCGGTCGAAACTGCCAAAGAGACGCTGTATACCTTCGATCAGCTTAAGAGCAATAAGGTCGAGCTGCGCCGTCCGCTGCGCAAAATGGTGTTCAACGTGCCAACACGCCGTGAACTGACCAGCGGTGAACGTGCGATTCAGCACGGTCTGGCGATTGCTGCGGGCATCAAAGCCGCGAAAGATCTCGGCAACATGCCGCCAAATATCTGTAATGCCGCCTATCTGGCTTCGCAGGCGCGCCAACTGGCTGATACCTACAGCCAGAACATCATCACGCGCGTGATTGGCGAACAGCAGATGAAAGAGCTGGGCATGAATGCCTATCTGGCCGTGGGTCAGGGCTCGCAGAATGAATCGCTGATGTCCGTGATCGAATATAAAGGCGATCCGAACCCGGAAACCCGCCCGATTGTGCTGGTAGGTAAAGGGCTGACGTTCGATTCCGGCGGCATATCCATCAAGCCTGCCGACAGCATGGACGAAATGAAGTACGACATGTGCGGCGCGGCCACGGTCTACGGCGTGATGCGTATGGCGGCCGAACTGGCGTTGCCGTTGAACATCATCGGCGTGCTGGCAGGTTGTGAAAACATGGTCGATGGCCGTGCATACCGTCCGGGCGATGTGCTGACCACGATGTCCGGCCAAACGGTAGAAGTGCTGAATACCGATGCAGAGGGTCGTCTGGTTCTGTGTGATACGCTGACCTACGTTGAGCGCTATGAGCCGGATGTCGTCATTGACGTCGCGACGCTGACTGGCGCGTGCGTGATTGCGCTGGGGCACCACATCACCGGCTTGATGGCGAACCACAATCCGCTGGCGCACGAGCTGTTGAGCGCGTCCGAGCAGTCTGGCGACCGCGCATGGCGTCTGCCACTGACCGACGAATTCCAGGAACAGCTGGAGTCCAATTTTGCCGATATGGCGAACATTGGCGGTCGTCCGGGCGGAGCAATTACCGCAGGCTGCTTCCTGTCGCGCTTTACGCGTAAGTACAGCTGGGCGCATCTGGATATCGCGGGCACCGCCTGGCGTTCCGGCAAAGCCAAAGGGGCTACAGGTCGCCCGGTCGCGCTGTTATCACAGTTCCTGCTTAACCGTGCTGGGCAGAACGACGTAGAATAGCGTAGCTAACGCACATGCAACGTGAAGTATGACGAGTATAATCGGGCCGGATATTCCGGCCCTTATCAATACTGTGAACACTAAAAATTCGTGTAAATAATGAAAAACGCAACGTTCTATCTTCTCGAACACGACAGCAAAAGCGGTGAGCTCAGCGCCCATGAGGCGCTGGCCTGCGATCTGGCGGCAGAACGTTGGCGAGCAGGAAAGCGCGTGCTGATTGCCTGTGAAGACGAGCAGCAGGCCATCAGACTGGATGAGGCACTATGGCAACGCGACCCTCATGCGTTCGTGCCGCATAATCTGGCAGGCGAAGGGCCGCGTCACGGGGCACCCGTCGAACTGGCCTGGCCGCAGCGGCGTGGCAACGCGCCACGGGATCTGCTGATTAGCCTATTGCCGCAGTTCGCAGATTTTGCCACCGCTTTCCATGAAGTGATAGACTTTGTCCCTTACGAAGAATCCTTGAAACAGTTGGCGCGCGACCGCTATAAAACCTATCGCAGCGTCGGCTTCCAATTGACCACGGCTACGCCGCCAACTCACTGAATTTTGAGCATAATGGAAACGAAATATAACCCGCAAGATATCGAGCAGCCGCTCTACGAACACTGGGAAAAACAAGGCTACTTCAAGCCGCACGGCGACACGAGTAAAGAAAGCTTCAGCATCATGATCCCGCCGCCCAACGTCACCGGCAGCTTGCATATGGGTCATGCTTTCCAGCAAACCATTATGGATACGCTGATTCGCTATCAGCGTATGCAGGGCAAAAACACTTTGTGGCAGGCGGGTACTGACCACGCCGGTATTGCCACGCAGATGGTCGTTGAGCGCAAGATCGCCGCAGAAGAAGGCAAAACCCGCCACGATTACGGCCGCGAAGCATTCATCGACAAAATCTGGCAGTGGAAAGGCGAATCCGGCGGCAACATTACCCGCCAAATGCGCCGTCTGGGCAACTCCGTTGACTGGGAGCGCGAACGCTTCACTATGGATGAAGGCCTGTCCAACGCGGTGAAAGAAGTGTTCGTCCGCCTGTATAAAGAAGACCTGATTTACCGCGGTAAGCGTCTGGTGAACTGGGATCCAAAACTACGCACTGCGATTTCCGATCTGGAAGTAGAAAACCGCGAAGTGAAAGGGTCGATGTGGCACCTGCGCTATCCGCTGGCCGATGGCGTCAAAACGGCCGAAGGGAAAGACTATCTGGTCGTCGCTACCACCCGTCCGGAAACCATGCTGGGTGATACCGGTATCGCCGTTAACCCGGAAGATCCACGCTATAAAGATCTGATCGGCAAAGAGGTGATCCTGCCGCTGATTGGCCGTCGCATTCCGATCGTTGGCGACGAACATGCCGACATGGAAAAAGGCACGGGTTGCGTGAAGATCACACCAGCACACGACTTCAACGACTACGAAGTCGGTAAACGTCATCAGTTGCCGATGGTCAATATTCTGACGTTCGACGGCGATATCCGTCAGAGCGCCGAAGTGTTTGATACCAATGGCGAAGCCAGCACGGTTTACAGCAGCGAGATTCCAGAAGCCTTCCAGGGTCTGGAACGTTTTGCCGCACGTAAAGCACTCGTCGCCGCATTCGATGAACTCGGCCTGCTGGAAGAAATTAAAGCGCACGATCTGACCGTGCCTTACGGCGACCGTGGCGGCGTGGTGATTGAACCGATGTTGACCGACCAATGGTACGTGCGCGCTGCCGTGCTGGCTAAACCCGCGGTAGAAGCGGTGGAAGACGGTCGCATTCAGTTCGTGCCAAAACAGTACGAAAACATGTACTTCAGTTGGATGCGCGACATTCAGGACTGGTGTATCTCCCGTCAGCTGTGGTGGGGTCACCGTATCCCGGCCTGGTACGACGCTAACGGCAATGTTTATGTGGGCCGTACCGAAGCGGAAGTTCGCAGTGAAAACAACCTCGCCGATGATGTCGTTCTGAATCAGGACGAAGACGTACTGGACACCTGGTTCTCATCTGGCCTGTGGACGTTCTCTACGCTGGGCTGGCCGGAGCAAACGCCGGATCTGAAAGCATTCCACCCAAGCAGCGTGATGGTGAGCGGCTTCGACATCATCTTCTTCTGGATTGCCCGCATGATCATGCTGACCATGCATTTCATCAAAGATGAAGACGGCAAACCGCAGGTGCCATTCCACACCGTCTACATGACCGGCCTGATCCGTGATGAGGAAGGCCAGAAGATGTCCAAATCCAAAGGGAACGTTATCGACCCGCTGGATATGGTAGACGGAATTTCACTGGAAGCGCTGCTGGAAAAACGTACCGGCAACATGATGCAGCCTCAGTTGGCGGAAAAAATCCGCAAGCGTACCGAGAAGCAGTTCCCGAACGGCATCGAGCCTCACGGTACAGACGCCCTGCGCTTTACGCTGGCGGCACTGGCTTCTACTGGTCGCGACATCAACTGGGATATGAAGCGTCTGGAAGGTTACCGCAACTTCTGTAACAAGCTGTGGAACGCCAGCCGTTTTGTGCTGATGAACACAGAAGATCAGGATTGTGGTTTTGGCGCAGGCGAGAAAGTGCTGTCGCTGGCTGATCGCTGGATTCTGGCAGAATTCAACCGTACGGTGAAAGCCTATCGCGAAGCGCTGGACGGCTATCGCTTTGATATTGCGGCCGGTATTCTGTACGAATTCACCTGGAATCAGTTCTGCGACTGGTATCTGGAACTGACGAAGCCAGTGATGAATGGCGGCTCGGAAGCGGAACTGCGCGGTACGCGCCACACGCTGGTTACCGTACTGGAAGCGTTGCTGCGTCTGGCACACCCGATTATTCCATTCATTACCGAAACCATCTGGCTACGCGTTAAAGCACTGAAAGGCATTAGCGCCGACACGATCATGCTGCAACCGTTCCCTGAGTTTGATGCTGCACAGGAAGATACGCTGGCGCTGAACGATCTGGAGTGGATTAAGCAGGCGATTATCGCCGTGCGTAACATCCGTGCGGAAATGAACATCGCGCCGGGTAAACCGCTGGAAGTATTACTGCGTGACGCGACGGCAGAAGCACAGCGTCGCGTGGAAGAGAACCGCAGCTTCATCCAAACGCTGGCGCGTCTGGAAAGCATTACGCTGCTGCCTGCGGGCGATAAAGGTCCGGTTTCCGTCACCAAACTCATTGATGGCGCTGAGCTGTTAATCCCGATGGCGGGTCTGATCGACAAAGCGGCAGAGTTGGATCGTCTGGCGAAAGAAGTGGCGAAAATCGAAGCCGAGATTGGCCGCATAGAAAGCAAGCTGTCCAACGAAGGCTTTGTGGCGCGAGCACCGGAAGCAGTTGTCGCCAAAGAGCGTGAAAAACTGGACGGCTACGCCGTAGCGAAAGCCAAACTGCTGGAACAGCAAGCGGTCATCGCTGCGCTGTAATCCTTCCCTTCTGGCCCTGACGACCATGTCAGGGCCTTCTTCTTTCTGCAAAATCCGGCAAAAAATCAACACTCCCCATTACGTGTAGTATTGCTATAGTGAATAGATTGATATCTATCACACTACCTGCGTCATACCCTAATAAGATGAAAACACCGTCAGGACAGTAACGGAGAAGAAAATGGAATATTACGGATACGTGTTATTAAAATTTATTATCGGCTTTACTATTGTTATTACCCATTTAAATTTCTCTGGTAAAACACAGCTATCGCAAATGACTCCTGTGGATTTTATTGGTAACTTTATATTAGGTGGTATTATTGGCGGCGTAATTTATAGTGACAGTATTCCACTCTACCAATATGTTATTGTATTACTCATTGGTGTCAGTCTGATTTCTCTTCTTAACGCTATCAGTAAGAATATTTATTTTTTTCGCTCCGTCAGTATTGGTGACCCAATCCCTATTATCAAGAAAGGGAAATTCCTGATGGAAAACATTCTACAAAAGAAGAATAAAATAGATATTATCAACGTAGCTTCACAGCTGCATGCTCAAGGAATCAACTCTTTCCAAAAGATAAACTATGCTCAAATCGAACCCAACGGACAGCTAAGTGTGATTTGTGAAGGCATGGAGATGCCATCTGTGATCGTAATTAAAGATGGTAAGCCGAGGAAAAACGATTTGTGTGAAATAGAGAAAGATGAAGAGTGGCTCCTTGCCGAAATTACTCGACATGGCATCGAGTTAGATAACATCTATTTGGCTGAATTCTGGAAAGGCAATCTCATGTTCATATTAAATGACGGTACCATCGTCAAATAGCGGCACTTAGCGAGAATCAATGAGACGATCTCTACGAGCCTGTACATAAATTTGTGTAATTGCCTGATTTTGATATGTTCAATCCAACATCAAAAGCAGGTTAATTTATGGACGAAAAACAATTACAGGCACTGGCTAACGAACTGGCCAAAAATCTTAAAACACCTGATGATCTCAGCCAGTTCGATCGCCTGCTGAAAAAAATCAGTGTTGAAGCCGCCCTTAATGCTGAAATGTCCCACCATCTCGGGTACGAGAAAAACCAGCCCAAAGCGGGTCTTAACGCACGTAACGGTTATTCCACAAAAACGGTCATTACTGGCGATGGCCCGCTCGAACTGCGTACTCCGCGAGATCGTGATGCCACATTCGAACCTCAACTGGTGAAGAAAAATCAGACCCGGATAACCAGCATGGATAACCAAATCCTGTCGTTATACGCCAAAGGCATGACTACCCGAGAGATCGTCGCGACGTTTAAGGAACTGTATGACTCAGATGTGTCGCCGGCCCTGATTTCAAAGGTCACGGACGCAGTGATGGAGCAGGTTGTTGAATGGCAGAATCGGCCGTTGGATAGCCTTTATCCCATTGTTTATCTTGACTGTATTGTCCTTAAGGTCCGTCAGGATAGTCGTGTCATCAACAAATCCGTGTTCCTGGCCTTGGGCATCAATATCGATGGTCAGAAAGAACTACTGGGTATGTGGCTGGCGGAAAATGAAGGGGCGAAGTTCTGGCTGAATGTGCTGACGGAGCTGAAAAACAGAGGTCTGAACGACATTCTCATCGCCTGCGTTGACGGTCTGAAAGGCTTCCCTGACGCTATCAATGCGGTCTATCCGCAAACCCGCATCCAGTTGTGTATAGTCCATATGGTGCGCAACAGCCTGCGCTTCGTCTCATGGAAGGACTATAAGGCCGTCACTCGCGACCTGAAGGCGGTTTATGGGGCCGCGACGGAAGAAGCGGCGTTGCAGGAGCTGGAAACATTCGCCAGGGTCTGGGATGAGCGCTACCCGCAAATCAGCCGGAGCTGGCGTGCAAACTGGGCGAATCTGTCAACATTCTTCGCGTACCCGAGTGACATCCGTAAGGTGATTTACACGACCAATGCCATTGAATCACTGAACAGCGTCATCCGGCATGCCATAAAGAAACGCAAGGTGTTCCCGACAGATGACTCAGTAAGGAAAGTGGTGTGGCTGGCAATACAGTCGGCATCAAAAAAATGGACGATGCCGCTCCAAAACTGGCGGCTGGCGATGAGCCGCTTTATTATCGAGTTCGGTGACCGCCTGGACGGTCACTTCTGAGAAATGGCATTTACACAGAATCATGTACAAGGTCAGAAATGGCATTTACACAGAATCATGTACAAGGTCTCTTTTATCCCTAAGAGCGTTTTCATTATTAACCGACATGCTATGCATAACACGCGGTCATCATTCCCCTTCATATCGCCACTAAAGCCTAGAGCTCAGTAGCAGTTCAACTCCAGTATTAAACAGTCATCGTACCGTCATAAGTGATTGAAGGCATGTTGTCGCTCTAAAACTCCCGGCGTTATACCGGGAACGTAGACTGTATTTATTTCTCTTTATTGGCCTTTAGCATCGACATGATCCAGATTCCTATTCCTGTTGTTACGCCAACAACAGTTCCTCTTTTTAGCGAAAAAATTACATCATCCTGCCAACTAATAATTAATACTCCATTTTTTAAATAGGTTAAAAATGCAGCGCACAAGCACGCTGCAAAAACGACCATAATCATAGTAATGGAACAACCTATAAGCAGAATTAATAGTGATTTTAGGGGGCTCATTTAGATTCTCCCGCATTATCAACCTTATCTTGAACTTTACTCCCTGTCACTTCACTCGCTACGGCACCGCCAATAGCACCTGTCATACTGGCTGTTTTATCTGAAACGACAGAGAAATATTTATTCCCGACTTCAATTGCCTTACCACCTCCAGCACCAACCGCCGTACCGACTCCAGCAGCGATAGAAGCATACGTATACTGAGAGATCGTTCCCCACTAACTGGTTACTAATGTTAGCCGTGCCACTCCACGCTGTTAACAAACGCGTACAGGATCCCGTCCTTCCGGCATCGTCCACGTGACTAGCTTATGCATCGCGTATTGCCGTTCTTCTTCCGTTATTGGGTTCAGCACATTGCCATTTTCATCCACCATGTTGGTATTGCTGTAAAATGATGTCATCAATACCCCTACATCCTGCAATCCCTTCGGTGCAATCGCTCTCAGATTGAAGTTGTTATTCTCCCCCCTTCTTTAGTGCGCCGAAGTACTCAAAAAAGTAAAGTCCAATCCCTAAGACAGCCCCAACTCCCCCACCAACTTTTATACTAAACCTGATACCATCAATGGCTGGTTCTATATTAAAATTAAAACTTCCTGTTTTTATGAATGCAGCTATATATCCAACAGGTATACTGAGCATACAGCAGAAAATGATCACTCCCATCGTTCCAAGAACGAAGAAGATGAATCTCTTCAGGCTAAAATATTTTGATTCATTCTTCTGCATTCTCAGCTCCCGTATTCTTAATTACTTTTTCAGTCATATATCCAGAGCCTGTGCTAGTCACTCCACTTGCTACTGAACCGATAACTTCTGAACTCACAGGAGAGTAACCCTTTGAGAGCATCTGCTGGGTAAACTTGCCCCCAACTTTATTACCAATAACAGTACCAATCACATTACCTGCCATAGATGCACTCGGATCTTCACCTTTCGCCTTACTTCCTAAATATGCTCCCCTGTATTCACAAAGAGGCTAAAAGTCGTTCCCTTACCTTGAGTCAGCGCTCCTGTTCCTACAGCAATCAATGTATCGGTATAGCTGTATGTGTCATTCGGAGACATAGTTAAAAACTGTTTGGTTGCATCTGTAATACCGCCGAGTAAACCGCCGCCAAACACAGCATAAACACCAGCCGCTGGTGCAACGATTGTTCCACCAACCACTGAAGCTCCCGCGCCCCACGCTGTTAACAAGCCACGTACAGGATCCTGTCCTTCCGGCATCGTCCCCGTGACTAGCTTATGCATCGCGTATTGCCGTTGCTCGTCTGTTGTCGGATTAAGCACATTGCCTTTCTCATCCGTCAGATTGGTGTTGGTATACAATGATGTCGCAGACTGACCATAATCGCTCACGCCTTTCGGCACAGAACCGGGGTAGAAGAGATTATTCTCCACCGCATTTCGACCTGCCTGCGCACCCGCTACCGCGTTGCTCGTCGAGTCGCCTGCCGTGCCCGCTGCCAGACCGCCCGCCAGCAGCGAGAGCGTGGTGACCGTCTGCTTTTCACTTTCCGTCATTTCCGAGATGGCTTTATCCGGATACAGCCTGTCAGCAATCACGCGCGCCGCCAACTCACCTGTCGCGGCACCTGCCGCACCTGCTAGCACACTGTTGCCGCTGGCTTCTGCCACAATACCACCCAGCACCGCGTGCGCTACCGCATTGGCAGCGATATTTACGTTACCTTTTGCGTCCGTCGTGGCTTTCTTGATTTCTGTCGCCAGATACGGTGCCGCCGCTCCCGCTATCGCCTGCGCAACGTTACCACCGGCCAGCCCCTGTACTGCCGCCGAAACCGCCATGATGCCCTGACGAATCGCGCCACCGGTGCCAAATCCGGAACGGTTCAACGCCTGAGTATAGGCGTTGTCATACGACGTCTGATAAACATATTTCTGAATATCTGCCTCTGTCGGCGTCCGATTCGAGTTGTCGCCTGTCGCAAGGGCGTCTCTAGCCGCCAGCCTATCAGCAGCAGAAAGACCTGCCACCTTCGCTTCCGCTTCTGCCTTCGCCGCTTTCGTGGCAATGATTGCCCCGTGCATACCGGCAATGTCGATGACCTGATTGCTGATTTCTGCAACCACCTGCATCTGTTGCAGGCGACACCTGAAGGTCGGCTATGTCAGCCGTCGCCACGCCGGCCGCAATGATATGACGCGCTATTACAGTCGCAGCCCCAGTCTGCACCTTACCGGCAACTGGCTGGAAGCCGCGGGATTTGGGACAGATACGGCGGTAACAGTGAGTGTTGAGCAGGGTCAGTTGCTGATACGTATTGTGGCTGAATGACAGGCAACAAAAATCCCGGCCTGTTTAGGGTCCGGGATTTTTTGTTAATTCAGAAGATCCGTTGAGACATTTCCAGTATCAAAGAACTCTTTAAAGATCCTGACGACAAGATCAAAATCTTTTGTGATCTGCTTTGCGGACCAATAATCTCCCAAAATTAGTATTTTTTCATCAGGTTTATTTAGATCAGAAAGTGTCATAACCTCATTGTCTTCATTCAAAAAGGTAACCAAATAAAGACCTCTTTCCATTCTTACTTGAATTTCTGAGATTATATAGCCTTCGTTATCTAATTTATCCACTGTAACGCAACCACTAGATACTTGAAGATTATTTAGTAAATCACTGATGTCATCCCAACAATCAGATTTCTTATTACCACCCTTTGGCAAGCAAGACCATGAAAGATGCAACTTACTCATCATTAGCCCCCTTAATACGGAAACCTTTTGTACCAGACTCCCAATATAAAGTTCTGCCTGTACTTTCTTCAAACAACGTTAAAGACTTAAGCCCAGACTTTTCAGCCATGAGTTTTACATCAGTAAGACAGAAAGAACAAACATCTTGTCCGCTCACGGACATAAGCATGTCTTTGCCTTTGGTCATCCCTTTCTCATATGCCTGTTGGATCACTCCCACTTCTGCATGGGCTGTTCCCATATTTCCATTTGGGTAATTTTTATCAGGGCGCTTGTCTATCTTGGCCTGAACGACATCGTTGATAAGCGTTGGTTTATTAAAATCTGCTAATTGTGAAGGCCTTACCCCTTGATTGGTATCGGAGAATTTCACACCATCAACATTACCTTTTGCGACAACTTTCAAGTTTGCGTAAACAATTTTACTCCATTGTTTTGCAGCCGCTTTCCCCAGTACTGGCGCAACAGAAGCAGCAACGATCTTCATCCCATCATAGGTCTCAATGTATGCTTCAGCCGCTGCCTTATCTTTTATACCAAGTTGGACCATGGCATAGTTCACCATCGCATCCTTCACCTGCTGCTGGCTCTGTGCATCAACGCTGGTGATATTCAGCAGGTTTATTATCTGACCGTAAGCATCAGGATACATGTCACTGACTTTATTATTGTACTGGCCAGTTTCGTATTCCCCCTTGGTCGCAATAACGTTCAGTCTTGCACTCGCACAGGCCGCGCTCCCAGCATTGCCATTGCCACACGCATCAATCACTTCCTTGTCGCTGGAGATATCTTTTTCCATCAGTGCGTCGTACTTCTGCTGGGCCTGCTCACGCTCTGCCGGGTCTTTGCTGTTGCGGAGTTTTTGCTTTGCTATCTCAAGTTCTGATTTCTCAGACACACTCAGATAGTTATTCTCCACAACAACTTCTTCCGTTGCGGACTCAGCCAGCGAACTTCACTTTTCCCTGTGCCGTCAGCCAGTTACAGCTGGTTTTTTCTGATGCGTTTCGATGCCCCGACTCCGAAGCCCCGATACGCACTTTTTCATCCCGGCACGCTACCGCCCCGCCGTGACGTTACCGCCTGCAACCGCCACATCATAGCAGCGGCGTCAGCCGATGCCATTACCCGTTTTGTTGTTGAACCGGGTTTATCGCGGCGCGAGCCGTTCCGCAGCTTGCCTGTGGGACGGTGAAGCGTCTGCCGGGTGCGGGCTGGCGAAGCCCGCAAGAGAACGGGTTAGCGGGGAGGCCCCCGGCGGGGGCCGCACGGGGCGGAGATGGCGAGCACGGCAACGAGCAAGGAGCCTGCGACTGCGAGCCGGGCACAGCCAGTGCAGCGGGGTTGGGGCGGGGGCGAGGTGAAGCCCTTCAGCGGAGGCAGCAGGCCGACAACCCTTGTTCTGTTGACGTTTTTTGAAGGCTGACGCCGGAGCCTGCGCCGCCAGGGAGGGCGGCCACACCGTCAGAGCCAGGGAAGCACGCTGAGGTTCGTAGCAGAGCGAGCTGGCGAGCTGTGCGCCACACCGCACCACAGAGCCGAACCCCGGCGGCCAGCCGCTCACCGATGCCGAAGCAGACCGCAGCGCGCCCTTGCGGTAGACGGCGCCGACATAATGTTCGTTACGCGTTGGCCGCGTTCAGCGGCTTTCGCGTAATGCCACATTATGTTGAATGACGAACGGCCAGCAACGTTAATGACAGAGAACGGCTTGGGTTAACGCTGGCCGGGCGACATTTACCGCCGGAGCGCTTAGCTGAACAAGGCAATAGGTGCGCCACGGATGGCGCAGCTTTTGCCCGACGCCGTACCCTGCGGCCTTGAAGAGAACGAGCTAACTTTTGTGACTGTCCGGCAACACAGGTATGTCGTGCGGCTCCGCTGTGTCCGCCTCCTCGTCCGCTATCAGGTCAGCCAGCAGCCCGGTTTCTTCTTCAGCCTCACGCTCTGCCGGGTGCGTACTCGCATGGACTGCGGATAACGCCCTGATGGAGACTTGCGTATAGATTTGCGTGCTCTCCACGCTCGCATGACCTAACATCGCCTGTATCCACCGGATATCCGCGCCGTTCTCCAGCATCTGCGTCGCCATCGCATGCCGGAACAGGTGACAGCTTCCCCACGGCGCGAGTCCCGATGCCCGGATGTAGTGGCCGACCATGTGGGTGATGCCGTTCGCCGTCAGTCCCGCGATTCCATCCAGCGCCACGAACAGCGCGGTAATGTCCTGACTGACCAGCAGTTGCGGCCTCACCTGTTGCTGGTAGTGACTCAGCCAGCGCAGCGCCCGGTTTCCTATCGGGATAACCCGGTCTTTTCTTCCCTTGCCCTGCCTCACCGTCACCGTTTTACGGCTCCCGTCCACGCTGTAGACGTCCAGCTTTGCCACCTCACCCCGCCTCAGCCCCGTTGACCACAGCAGCTCCATCAGCGCCCGGTCACGCTGCCCCTGAAGCGTCGTCAGGTCGGGCAACGCCAGCACCTGCTCCACATCCTCCACGCTCAGTATCGTGCGCGGTAGCCGCTTTTCCAGCTTCGGCAACTCCAGGTCAGCCGCCGGGTTCGCCAGTATCAGATGCTGTTTCGTCAGCCAGCTGAACCACACCTGCAACGGCTGTAACGCCGTGCGCTGGGTCCGGGTGGAGAGGGGTTCACCGTTGCTTTTGCGGTACTGGTACAGATGCCGCTGGTAGCGTTCAAGGATGGGGCGGGTTACGTCACGGGCGTAATGCACACCCCGCTCTGCTGCCCACAGGATGAACCGGTACTGGTGATGCGTCTGCACCTTCAGCGTCGCCTCCGACCCGTTGCGCTCCCGACGCCACACCACGAACCGCAGCAGCAGCGCATACAGGCTCTTCGGGTCGCTGGCCGGACCGATGGGTTTACGGTAGACCTCATCCACCGTCAGCAGCGCACCCGCTCGCGGTTTACGGTTGGCCATGCTGCACCTCCGTTGCCGCACTCACGGGCAGCAAGGTTTTACCCGCTTTCTTTTTTCCCTTTATTACTGCATCTGGCTCAGAGCAGACTTGCAGACCATCAACGCCTTGTGCTGTCTGGGCTGACATGGCATTTTCCACACCAGACTTGACCCGAACCTGAGGCAGACTTGAACCAGACTTGTCTTCATCTTTACCAGACTTGCGCTTGCTGCCCTGTAATGGCAGGTCATCAGCCTCGGCAGCAGGCAGTGAGGCGGCGGGCGATTTTCGTTTTCCCTTTATTACTGCATCTGGCTCAGGGCAGACTTGCAGGCCATCAACGCCTTGTACCGTCTGGGCTGACCCGGTATTTTTTGCATCAGACTTAGCCCCGACTTGAGGCAGACTTAAGCCAGACCTGTCTTCATCCTGACCAGACTTGCACTCACCGCCATCGTTTTCAGCCACATGAAGCAGACCGCACAGGTGACTTTCATCACCGTTGCCACCATCCCACAGCAGCTCATACTGCAACAGATGACCCCGGCTGCCGCCGTGCAGCAGCAGATATTCCATTTCACTCAGCCGCAGACAGTGGTTCTTGAGCTGGCTGTCACTCCAGTTGGTGTAACCCCGGATATCTCTCCGCGTGAACCGCACCTCACCCGACTGGCAACCCTGACGCTGCGCCATGTCGCTCACCATCGCCTGTATCAGCAGCAACAGTTTGCGCGTCTGCGGCGGCATCTCGTCCAGCGTTCGCCCCAGTACCTCATGCGCCAGTTGATTGGCTAACGCGATATCACTCTGTGCCACCTCGATATACTCGATAACCTGCCCCCGGTGCTCGACCCGTTTCACTTCCCGCTGGTACTGATGTAACAACGCGATGGACTGGATTAAGGTCAGGTATTTCATATGGTCGCGCCGGGTGCGGGTTTTATCACTCAGGAACGTCAGCCGGTCGGCATACGGGTTCACCACCTTCAGCGGCCTCAACAGCCGCTGCGCGTTCTGGTGTAGCCGGGTCAGATACTGCTTTTCTGAGGACTGAAGCAGCCCTTCCAGCGTCTGGCCGTGACGCTGCATCGCGTGTATCGCCTGCGTCTGCTCTCTGGATTCATTCACCGTCAGAACCAGACAGCGGTTCAGCAGCTCTTCGTCTACGTCGATGGCCGTGGTGGTCAGCATCAGCATCACCGGTCCCTGCACTTTATACTCCCGTGTCACCAGTTCGCCGCTCTGTTCGTTCTTGCCGGTCGAGGCGATTTTCAGTTCCCCGTCCGACTGCAACAGCTTCAGCGCATACGCCGCCTGTCTCACCCCTTCTTCTTCGGCGATGGCGAGGATTTTGTGCTGTAGCGAGGTCTCGCCAAGGTAGTACAGGCTCTGCCCGGTCATCGCCGAGTACTGGATACGCTCTTCTTCTGGCATCAGCCCCAGCACCGCGTCCATCAGCGAGGATTTACCCGCCGCCGAACTGCTCTGTATCAGCACCGCAAGCGGTTTATCCAGCTTGCGCGACGTCGCCGCCAGATACCCCGTCAGCAGATTAGTGCTTTCCCCCACCACGCCGCAGGCCGCGAGGTCATTCACCACCCGTTCTGCAAGGTCGGGGGATTTGAGCAGTTCAAGCGCCGCCGCTTTGTCTTCCGCGCTGACCGTCACCGCCGCTGTAGCGTCCGCCTGCGCCGCCGACTGCCGCGCTTCATCCTGCTTCTGCTCCAGCATCAGCAGCACCCGACCGCATTCACGTTTGATGACCGAGGACTCACAGCCCAGTTCAACCGCCGCTGCGCTGATATAACCCTGACGATGACGTGAACTGTACATATCCAGTGAGTCCACATGGAACGCACCGGTACTCTCATCCCGCACCTGCACGTTGACTTTCATCACCTCGGCAACGCTGTTCTTCTGCCAGCCCCGCACCCGCCACACCCGTGGTCCGGCGCGTAACAGCAGCTCGCCCGTATCCGTTTGTTCGCACGGGATAAGTGCCTGAACCGGTGGTGTTGTTGGTTCATTCGGCTGGGCAGCTAAAGAAGGAGGGGTTTCACTCACGCCAGATACCGGCGTTTCATGCGAGAACACCACACCGGGAACCATGCCTTTACCCATCCATTGTGCCTGCTCCAGCGCCAGCCCTAACGCCGCTTCAGGATTACCACTTTTCAGCGCATAGGCATTCGCATCCAGCCCCGCAGGGAACTGCACCCGCCACGCCCCGATACCGCTTTCCAGCAGGTCAGCGGCCACGGTTTCCGCACCCCGGTCGCCTGCCTCATCCCGGTCATAGGCGATTAACACCCGCTTGACCCCGTGGTACTGCAACGCCGCCAGATGCTCAGCGGTAAAACCGTTGCAGCCATACGCGGCTATCACGTTGCGGAACCCCGCGCACCAGAAGGTCATCGCATCGATTAACGCTTCACACAGGATGACCTCTGACGACGCCTTCAGCGCTTCCTCATTCCACACCCCGCTTAACGGTGACGGCAGATAAAGATGCTTCGCCGCCCCTTTCTTCACCGCGTAGTCCGCCGTGGTCCGGCGACCGTACAACTGCAACACCCGCCCGCGCTGCGCCACGTTCGCCGACTCGCTCCAGCCCACGACCGGCATCACCACGCAGCCCCGGAAGTGGTCCTGTTTTGTGGCAGACCGCAGCACCCCCAGCCCGGCCAGCCGCTCACGCAGCCGCTTTCCCTCACCGCTTGATGTTGATGGCAACAGCCCCGCGCTGCCGCTGATTCCGTGATGCCCGGCGAACCCCAACTTAAAATGGCTTACCAGTTCAGGATGGTTCAGCCCGCGACTGACCAGCCATTGCTGTGCCTCCGGGCTGGTCAGCAGATTGTGGTGATAGAAGTCGATAACCTGATGCAGCAACGCCTGACCGTCATCATCCAGGTCAGACAGCCGCGTCCGCGCCACTGGCGGCGAAGCCGGTACAGGGACGGCGGCTAAAGAAGACGGGGTTCCGGCCAGTTCACGCAGCCGTACCAGCGTCTGCGGATAGGTCAGCCGCTCGGTGTGTTGCAGCCAGTCCAGCACCGACCCCGACGCGCCGCAGCCGAAGCAGTGATACAGGTTCTTTGATGGCGTGATAACGCAGGACGGCGTTTTCTCCCGATGGAACGGACACAGGCACACTACGCTGTCATCGCCCTGCTTTTTCAGCACATGACCCTGACGTTGCGCCACGGTCAGCAATGACACCTCATGCTTGAGCCGCGTCAGTTCTGCCGGTGTCAGTCGTCCCATTCCGTCGCTCCTGTAAAAACCTGTCAATATGCCTTTATGGTTTATTTATACATGCATATATGGTATATTACAAGCGCCACTTACGATACAGGGGGTTAAGATGCTGGCATTGTTTCCTTGGCGAGTAATATCTATGGACTTTGGTAAACGTCTTGCTGCCCTGCGTAAAGACCGTAAGCTGACACAAGCGGCTCTGGCTGAGAAGGTGGGCTGTCACGTGACGATGATACGCCGCTATGAGTCTGACGAAGTTCAGCCCACGCTGGAGATTATCCGTAAGCTGTCCTGTGCGCTGTCTGTCAGTGCAGATACGCTTGTTTTTGATAAGGCTGAACGCAACCCCGACGATGAGCTGCGCTTGCAGTTTGAGGCGGTGAGTCAGTTCTCACCTGAAGAGAAGGAAGTGGCCAGAGTGCTGCTGGAGTCATTGATCCTCAAGCACGATGCCAACCGTTTTACACGTAAGACACCGAGTTAACCGTAATTTTAGCGCGACCCGCCAGTGCGGGAACACTGTCAGGTCGCTCACCATAACCCACTAAGTGAGGTAGTTAATCATGGCTGAACGCGATTCTAAGTCAGAACCCCGCGCAACTGAAGTAAAAGAGCCACAACGGCATTACACCGTCGGTTACGCCCCCAACGGCGGTAAAAAACCGCCCAGCCCGCAGCTTAAGCTCAGCGGCAAGTGGCTCGAAGACCTCGGTTTTAACACCGGACAGCCGGTTATCGTCACCGTCGAGCGCGGGCGACTGGTGATTGAGGCGGAGCTAAGGTTCTGACCGATAAAAACAACGATCCCGGTCTGTTTTAGCCGGGGCCGTTATGTGAATAGAAGAATGGCAAATTAATTGCCATTTTCTTCAATACCATTCAAGAGCTTTACTAAAGTTTCTATGGCTTTCAACTGCTCCTCATCAGGGCCTAACAATAAATTGAGCCTTTGGTCATCGAGTATAAGGTCATATATATCAATGCTTATCCAACCTTTTGACCAAAAATCAACAGTTCCGACTTTATTGTGCCCCTCGAATTCAACTCGTTCGAGATCGCCAAAATCACCATCAAGAAAAGAAGTGTATTGAAAGCTATATCCCACTAAAATTGGCTCTATTTTTTTCTTAAAAAAGTTAATATCCATAATTTAAATAACCATCTATTTTTTATCTATAATTGAAATATTTTTTACATCAGGCAATTGTGTGCCTCCTTGCTTATTCAGCATAAATTGCTGTGACTTACTTGCATCTGGACCGATTAATTTAAACCAACCGTCTTTCCCACCTTGCAACAAGCTTTTAGTAGAAACATCAAATTCAGCATAAACTGACCCTGCTGGTGCAGTACCTTTAAAGTCCGAGGCTCCATTAGTGGAAATGAATGTTTGTCCCCACCACCTTGAATAACTTTGCCACTATTTTGCATTTGAGCTAGTTCATCAGGGGACATCCATCTACCTACCCTCGTCACATTTATCCCATCAATAACTCTGCTTTCACCGACTTTTAATGAAGTAGCAGCATTACTCGTAGTGACCCCTTGAGAATTGGTTGTCGGGTTGGTCGGCTCCACCGTCTGCCCAGGCTTCGTCAAACTACCCGTACCTAACGCCCCATACACAGCATTAGTCAGGCCATCTGCGGCTGTCTTCGCCAGCGCTGACTCCAGCCAGCCACATTTACCTGCGCATTGTTCGATGATATCAGCATACCAGTTCGCACTGTTTTCATAACTACGTCCCGCCAGAGCATCCTGTACACCAAGTTGAGCGTAAGCTTTTCCATCGGTTTCTATCTGGCTGCGCATTGCTACAACACAGGCGCTATCACCTGCTTCCCAGCAAGACTTCAGCTTCTGGATATTTTCTGCCGACTCCTTCGCCATGTCCTTGCGCACGCCCTGCTCGCAGGATGGCTCACCGCTACACGCTTTCAGTTTTTCAGCAAACTCAACCGGCCTCCCTTTGTTTAGGAAGTTATTCTCCACCGCATTACGCCCGGACTGTGCGCCGCTGGCGGCGGAAGCCGTGCTGTTGCTCGCCAGACCAGACAAGAGCCCGGAGGCCAGCGTGGAAAGCGCGCTGACGGATTGCTTTTCTTCTTCCGTCAGGTCGCTCGCCGTCTTGCCGGGGTATTGCTCCGCCATGATGGCGCGGGCAGCCAGTTCACCGCTGGAGGCACCGATGGCCCCCGCGGCTGCATCCTGACCCGACAACTGGGCAACTACAGCCCCCACCACTGCGTGCGCCATCGCGTTGGCCGCGATATCCGACGCCGTGATTTTGCTTTCATCCTTCGGTAGCGTGACGTCCTTCACCAGCTGTGCCAGATACGGTGATGCCCCGCTGGCTATCGCTTTCTGGATATCCCCGCCCGCCAGTGCCTGAATCGCCGCCGTCGCCGCCTGTGCCGCGCGCTGGAAGTCGCTGCCCGTGCCGTATTTCTGCATCTCGGCCTTGTAGGTCGGTGACTCCGTCAGCGCCTTTTTATAGACTTCCCATTCCTGCGCCGAATCACCGTCCTGCGGACGTTTGACAGTGGCATCGCCCTTGGCCTCCGCGGCTTTCTGCGCCTTCAGCTCGCCTTCCGTGCGCACGATATCCATCACCTGCGCGCCGATATCACCTATCAGCTGCGCCTGTTTCAGGCGTTTCTGCTCTTTCTCTTTGTTAAAGATCGGGCTGAGCGCGTTGTTCGCGTGCTCAACGTCACGGCTCAGCGTGGCGATGTCCTGCACCTGCTTCGCCGTGTCCCGCAACAACAACGTGCCGTAGCAGTACGACTGCTCTGGCTACGTCAGCCGTCGCCACACAGACCGCAATTACAGCCGCAGCCCCAGCGCTACTGGATGAAAGCAACGGGATTTGGGACCGATACGCCGGTGATTGTCACCGTTGAGCACGGTCAACTGTTGATGCGCATTGTGGCTGAGTGACAGATAACAAAAATCCCGGCCTTTTTAGGAGCCGGGATTTTTTATTTTGGATCAGAAGGAGGTTTCTTTTTAAACTTATCCAAGAGCTTAAAAATCAAAATACCTAACCATGCAGCAACTCCCGTAATCAAGCCAAATACAACCGCCCTTTCCACTTGATATTTAGGAAAATTAAATACCCCATATGAAAAATAATACACAGATGAAATAATAAATCCTAAAGATAACAACATTAATATAAAAAATAAGCAGCTATAAAGAAGAAGAGCAATGTATCCATAAAGAGATTTAATCATTTATTCATCTCTCCTTCTGACGCAGGCTTATTGATGTCCTTGATAAAACCACTTGTAAACTCAGATGCTACCCCACCGCTAAAATCATAAACAAATTCAGGTACAGGATCACTGCCAATCGCTTTTTTTACAACTTCAGGCGCATATTTCCCAAACGCTCCGCCAGCCCAAGAGCCTGCCGCTGCGCTGCCAATTGCCCCTACGCTTGGTCCATCCGTAAATACCGCGCTTCCCATTGCTATACCGACGTTCGGTAAAATATCACGCCCCGGAGCCAGTCCACCAGTAACTAACGCAGCAGTGGTACTCCAATAATCATAAGTCTTATTTATATTTTTCGGCTGGCTCAGGTCATACCATTGATAGGCAGCATTCGCACCGCCGCTCAGAGCAGAACCGACCACCACTTTTCCTAACGCAGCCGCTGGCCCCAGATACCACGCACCTGCAATCAACACACCATTCGTATATCCATTCACGATGGCTTTCGAGATATCCTGCCCTTCCGGCATGACACCCGTCACTAACCTGTGCATCGCATACTGCCGTTCTTCTTCTGTTATCGGATTAAGAACATTACCGTTTTCATCCGTCAGGTTGGTATTGGTGTACAACGACGTTGCCGACTGCCCAAAATCTCTTAGCCCTTGTGGCGTACTCTTTGAGTCAAAACCAAAAAGATTATTCTCCACCGCATTTCGGCCTGCCTGCGCACCCGCTACCGCGTTGCTCGTCGAGTCGCCTGCCGTGCCCGCTGCCAGACCGCCCGCCAGAAGCGAGAGCGTGGTGACCGTCTGCTTTTCACTTTCCGTCATTTCCGAGATGGCTTTACCCGGATACAGCCTGTCAGCAATCACGCGCGCCGCCAACTCACCTGTCGCGGCACCTGCCGCACCTGCTAGCACACTGTTGCCGCTGGCTTCTGCCACAATACCACCCAGCACCGCGTGCGCTACCGCATTGGCAGCGATATTTACGTTACCTTTTGCGTCCGTCGTGGCTTTCTTGATTTCTGTCGCCAGATACGGTGCCGCCGCTCCCGCTATCGCCTGCGCAACGTTACTACCGGCCAGCCCCTGTACTGCCGCCGAGACCGCCATGATGCCCTGACGAATCGCGCCACCGGTGCCAAATCCGGAACGGTTCAACGCCTGAGTATAGGCGTTGTCATACGACGTCTGATAAACATATTTCTGAATATCTGCCTCTGTCGGCGTCAGATTCGAGTTGTCGCCTGTCGCAAGGGCGTCTCTAGCCGCCAGCCTATCAGCAGCAGAAAGACCTGCCACCTTCGCTTCCGCTTCTGCCTTCGCCGCTTTCGTGGCAATAATTGCCCCGTGCATACCGGCAATATCGATGACCTGATTGCTGATTTCTGCAACCACCTGCATCTGTTGCAGGCGACACCTGAAGGTCGGCTATGTCAGCCGTCGCCACACAGACCGCAACGATATGACGCGCTATTACAGCAGCAGCCCGCACCTTACCGGCCACTGGCTGGAAGCCGCGGGGTTTGGGACCGATACGCGGGTCACTATCACTGTTGAACACAGCAGACTGGTCATTGAGACTGAACTAAGGTTTTGATCACCACGAAGATGATCCCGGTGGTTCCGGGATCTTTAAATGTATTTTATTTATCTTTATTCGCTTTGAGCCGGGACATAATCCAGATTCCTACCCCTAAGGGAATCCCCCCCGATAGACCTTTTCTAGCAGAGTCAATAACTCCGTTCTGCCACGAAAAGTAAAAAAACCATCCTTAAAAAAGAATACAGATGCGATACCTAATCTAATCAGGAGCACAGTTAAAGCAATGAACACTGTGAATGACGTGATTAGAATCAAAAGAGTTTTAATTCCTATTTTATTTGCCATTTTGATTATTCCTGATTGCCTTTACTTGGTTCTCCGCCTCAGAAGTCGCTGCTTCTGAACTCAAAGCACCGACTACCGCTCCTACGGACTCCGCAGCTCTATCTGAAACAATAGGATTTAGCTTATTGCTATAGGTGATTAGTTTACCGCCAGCAGCACCAATCGCCGTACCAATCCCCGCCGCGATGGATGCCGTCAACGGATCTTTATTCTGCAATTTTGCTCCTGCGTAAGCACCGCCAACACTCACAACTTCTGTAAACCAGAATCCTCTGCCTTGTGTGACTGCCCCAGCCCCCGTCGCAATCAGCGCATCGGTATAGCTAAATGAACCATTTCCCATTAACTGATTACTAATATTTGCTGTACCACTAATGGCTCCGCCGCCAATTATTGTGCCAGCACTCAACATACTGGGTAAAAATACCGGCGCGACAACCACAGATGCTCCAGCTCCCCACGCGATTAAAAGACCTCGAACAGGATCCTGCCCTTCAGGTATCGTACCTGTGATCAACTTGTGCATCGCATACTGCCGTTCTTCTTCTGTTATCGGATTAAGAATATTACCGTTTTCATCCGTCAGGTTGGTATTGGTGTACAACGACGTTGCCGACTGCCCAAAATCTCTTAGCCCTTGTGGCGTACTCTTTGAGTCAAAACCAAAAAGATTATTCTCAACAACAACGTTTTCCGGTGCGAACTCAGCCAGCGAACACCATTTTTCCCTGTTCAGTCAGCCAGTTACAGCTGGTTTTTTCTGATGCGTTTCGATGCCCCGACTCCGAAGCCCCGATACGCGTTTTTAGCCCCCGGCACGCTACCGCCCCGCCGTGACCTTACCGCCTGCAACCGCCACATCATAGCAGCGGCATCAGCCGCTGCCATTACCCGTTTTGTTGTTGAACCGGGTTTATCGCGGCGCGAGACGTTCCGCAGCTTGCCTGTGGGACGGTGAAGCGTCTGCCGGGTGCGGGCTGGCGAAGCCCGCAAGAGAAGAGGTTTAACAGGGAGGCCCCCGGCGGGGGCCGCACGGGGCGGAGATGGCGAGCACGGGAACGAGCAAGGAGCCGGCGACTGCGAGCCGGGCGCAGCCAGTGCAGCGGGGTTGGGGGCCGGGGGCGAGGTAAAGCCCTTCAGCGCCGTGACGCAGGAACGGCTTCTGCTTTGATGTTGACGTTGATGTTTGCTGAGGATTGACGCCGAAGCCTGCGCCGCCAGGGACGGCGGCCACACCGTGGAAGCCAGGGAAGGAACGCGATGCTAATAGCAGAGCGAGCCTGCGAGCTGTGCGCCACACCGCACCACAGAGCCGAACCCCGGCGGCCAGCCGCTCACCGATGCCGAAGCAGACCGCAGCGCGCCCTTGCGGTAGACGGCGCCGACATAATGTTCGTTACGCGTTGGCCGCGTTCAGCGGCTTTCGCGTAATGCCACATTATGTTGAATGACGACTGGCCAGCAACGTGAGATAAAGGGAGTGACTGAGGTGGGCGCTGGCCGGGCGGCATTTACCGCCGGAGTGCCCAGCCTGAACAAGGCAAGCGCTGCGCCACGGACGGCGCAGCGTTTGCCCAACGCCGTACCCTGCGGCCTTGAAGAGAACGAGCTAACTTTTGTGACTGTCCGGCAACACAGGTATGTCGTGCGGCTCCGCTGTGTCCGCCTCCTCGTCCGCTATCAGGTCGGCCAGCAGCCCGGTGTCTTCCTCAGCCTCACGCTCTGCCGGGTGCGTACTCGCATGGACTGCGGATAACGCCCTGATGGAGACTTGCGTATAGATTTGCGTGCTCTCCACGCTCGCATGACCTAACATCGCCTGTATCCACCGGATATCCGCGCCGTTCTCCAGCATCTGCGTCGCCATCGCATGCCGGAACAGGTGACAGCTTCCCCACGGCGCGAGTCCCGATGCCCGGATGTAGTGGCCGACCATGTGGGTGATGCCGTTCGCCGTCAGTCCCGCGATTCCATCCAGCGCCACGAACAGCGCGGTAATGTCCTGACTGACCAGCAGTTGCGGCCTCACCTGTTGCTGGTAGTGACTCAGCCAGCGCAGCGCCCGGTTTCCTATCGGGATAACCCGGTCTTTCCTGCCCTTGCCCTGCCTCACCGTTACCGTTTTACGGCTCCCGTCCACGCTGTAGACGTCCAGCTTTGCCACCTCACCCCGCCTCAGCCCCGTTGACCACAGCAGCTCCATCAGCGCCCGGTCACGGATGCCCTGAAGCGTCGTCAGGTCGGGTAAGGCCAGTACCTGCTCCACGTCCTCCACGCTCAGTATCGTGCGCGGCAGTCGCTTCTCCAGCTTCGGCAGCGCCAGGTCGGCCGCCGGGTTCGCCAGTATCAGATGCTGTTTCGTCAGCCAGCTGAACCACACCTGCAACGGCTGTAACGCCGTGCGCTGGGTCCGGGTGCTCAGGGGTTCGCCGTTGCTTTTGCGGTACTGGTACAGATGACGCTGGTAACGCTCAAGGATGGGACGGGTAACGTCACGGGCGTAATGCACTCCCCGCTCTGCCGCCCACAGGATAAAACGGTACTGGTGATGTGTCTGCACCTTCAGCGTCGCCTCCGACCCGTTGCGCTCCCGACGCCACACCACGAACCGCAGCAGCAGCGCATACAGGCTCTTCGGGTCGCTGGCCGGACCGATGGGTTTACGGTAGACCTCATCCACCGTCAGCAGCGCACCCGCTCGCGGTTTACGGTTGGCCATGCTGCACCTCCGTTGCCGCACTCACGGGCAGCAAGGTTTTACCCGCTTTCTTTTTTCCCTTTATTACTGCATCTGGCTCAGAGCAGACTTGCAGACCATCAACGCCTTGTGCTGTCTGGGCTGACATGGCATTTTCCACACCAGACTTGACCCGAACCTGAGGCAGACTTGAACCAGACTTGTCTTCATCTTTACCAGACTTGCGCTTGCTGCCCTGTAATGGCAGGTCATCAGCCTCGGCAGCAGGCAGTGAGGCGGCGGGCGATTTTCGTTTTCCCTTTATTACTGCATCTGGCTCAGGGCAGACTTGCAGGCCATCAACGCCTTGTACCGTCTGGGCTGACCCGGTATTTTTTGCATCAGACTTAGCCCGACTTGAGGCAGACTTAAGCCAGACCTGTCTTCATCCTGACCAGACTTGCACTCACCGCCATCGTTTTCAGCCACATGAAGCAGACCGCACAGGTGACTTTCATCACCGTTGCCACCATCCCACAGCAGCTCATACTGCAACAGATGACCCCGGCTGCCGCCGTGCAGCAGCAGATATTCCATTTCACTCAGCCGCAGACAGTGGTTCTTGAGCTGGCTGTCACTCCAGTTGGTGTAACCCCGGATATCTCTCCGCGTGAACCGCACCTCACCCGACTGGCAACCCTGACGCTGCGCCATGTCGCTCACCATCGCCTGTATCAGCAGCAACAGTTTGCGCGTCTGCGGCGGCATCTCGTCCAGCGTTCGCCCCAGTACCTCATGCGCCAGTTGATTGGCTAACGCGATATCACTCTGTGCCACCTCGATATACTCGATAACCTGCCCCCGGTGCTCGACCCGTTTCACTGCTCGCTGGTACTGGTGCAGCAGCGCGATGGACTGGATTAAAGTGAGGTACTTCATATGGTCGCGCCGGGTTCTTGTCTTGTCCGACAGGAACGTCAGCCGGTCAGCATACGGGTTCACCACCTTCAGCGGCCGCAGCAGCCGCTGCGCGTTCTGGTGTAACCGGGTCAGATACTGCTTTTCTGAGGACTGAAGCAGCCCTTCCAGCGTCTGGCCGTGACGCTGCATCGCGTGTATCGCCTGCGTCTGCTCTCTGGATTCATTCACCGTCAGAACCAGACAGCGGTTCAGCAGCTCTTCGTCTACGTCGATGGCCGTGGTGGTCAGCATCAGCATCACCGGTCCCTGCACTTTATACTCCCGTGTCACCAGTTCGCCGCTCTGTTCGTTCTTGCCGGTCGAGGCGATTTTCAGTTCCCCGTCCGACTGCAACAGCTTCAGCGCATACGCCGCCTGTCTCACCCCTTCTTCTTCGGCGATGGCGAGGATTTTGTGCTGTAGCGAGGTCTCGCCAAGGTAGTACAGGCTCTGCCCGGTCATCGCGCTGTACTGGATACGCTCTTCTTCTGGCATCAGCCCCAGCACCGCGTCCATCAGCGAGGATTTACCCGCCGCCGAACTGCTCTGTATCAGCACCGCAAGCGGTTTATCCAGCTTGCGCGACGTCGCCGCCAGATACCCGGTCAGCAGATTAGTGCTTTCCCCCACCACGCCGCAGGCCGCGAGGTCATTCACCACCCGTTCTGCAAGGTCGGGGGATTTGAGCAGTTCAAGCGCCGCCGCTTCGTCTTCCGCGCTGACCGTCACCGCCGCTGTAGCGTCCGCCTGCGCCGCCGACTGCCGCGCTTCATCCTGCTTCTGCTCCAGCATCAGCAGCACCCGACCGCATTCACGTTTGATGACCGAGGACTCACAGCCCAGTTCAACCGCCGCTGCGCTGATATAACCCTGACGATGACGTGAACTGTACATATCCAGTGAGTCCACATGGAACGCACCGGTACTCTCATCCCGCACCTGCACGTTGACTTTCATCACCTCGGCAACGCTGTTCTTCTGCCAGCCCCGCACCCGCCACACCCGTGGTCCGGCGCGTAACAGCAGCTCGCCCGTATCCGTTTGTTCGCACGGGATAAGTGCCTGAACCGGTGGTGTTGTTGGTTCATTCGGCTGGGCAGCTAAAGAAGGAGGGGTTTCACTCACGCCAGATACCGGCGTTTCATGCGAGAACACCACACCGGGAACCATGCCTTTACCCATCCATTGTGCCTGCTCCAGCGCCAGCCCTAACGCCGCTTCAGGATTACCACTTTTCAGCGCATAGGCATTCGCATCCAGCCCCGCAGGGAACTGCACCCGCCACGCCCCGATACCGCCTTCCAGCAGGTCAGCGGCCACGGCTACCGCACCCCGGTCGCCTGCCTCATCCCGGTCATAGGCGATTAACACCCGCTTGACCCCGTGGTACTGCAACGCCGCCAGATGCTCAGCGGTAAAACCGTTCGCCCCGTAAGCCGTGGTCACATGGCGGAACCCCGCGCACCAGAAGGTCATCGCATCGATTAACGCTTCACACAGGATGACCTCTGACGACGCCTTCAGCGCTTCCTCATTCCACACCCCGCTTAACGGTGACGGCAGATAAAGATGCTTCGCCGCCCCTTTCTTCACCGCGTAGTCCGCCGTGGTCCGGCGACCGTACAACTGCAACACCCGCCCGCGCTGCGCCACGTTCGCCGACTCGCTCCAGCCCACGACCGGCATCACCACGCAGCCCCGGAAGTGGTCCTGTTTTGTGGCAGACCGCAGCACCCCCAGCCCGGCCAGCCGCTCACGCAGCCGCTTTCCCTCACCGCTTGATGTTGATGGCAACAGCCCCGCGCTGCCGCTGATTCCGTGATGCCCGGCGAACCCCAACTTAAAATGGCTTACCAGTTCAGGATGGTTCAGCCCGCGACTGACCAGCCACTGCTGTGCCTCCGGGCTGGTCAGCAGATTGTGGTGATAGAAGTCGATAACCTGATGCAGCAACGCCTGACCGTCATCATCCAGGTCAGACAGCGGCGTCCGCGCCACTGGCGGCGAAGCCGGTACAGGGACGGCGGCTAAAGAAGACGGGGTTCCGGCCAGTTCACGCAGCCGTACCAGCGTCTGCGGATAGGTCAGCCGCTCGGTGTGTTGCAGCCAGTCCAGCACCGACCCCGACGCGCCGCAGCCGAAGCAGTGATACAGGTTCTTTGATGGCGTGATAACGCAGGACGGCGTTTTCTCCCGATGGAACGGACACAGGCACACTACGCTGTCATCGCCCTGCTTTTTCAGCACATGACCCTGACGTTGCGCCACGGTCAGCAATGACACCTCATGCTTGAGCCGCGTCAGTTCTGCCGGTGTCATTCGTCCCATTCCGTCGCTCCTGTAAAAACCTGTCAATATGCCTTTATGGTTTATTTATACATGCATATATGGTATATTACAAGCACCACTTACGATACAGGGGGTTAAGATGCTGGCATTGTTTCCTTGGCGAGTAATATCTATGGACTTTGGTAAACGTCTTGCTGCCCTGCGTAAAGACCGTAAGCTGACACAAGCGGCTCTGGCTGAGAAGGTGGGCTGTCACGTGACGATGATACGCCGCTATGAGTCTGACGAAGTTCAGCCCACGCTGGAGATTATCCGTAAGCTGTCCTGTGCGCTGTCTGTCAGTGCAGATACGCTTGTTTTTGATAAGGCTGAACGCAACCCCGACGATGAGCTGCGCTTGCAGTTTGAGGCGGTGAGTCAGTTCTCACCTGAAGAGAAGGAAGTGGCAAGAGTGCTGCTGGAGTCATTGATCCTCAAGCACGATGCCAACCGTTTTACACGTAAGACACCGAGTTAACCGTAATTTTAGCGCGACCCGCCAGTGCGGGAACACTGTCAGGTCGCTCACCATAACCCACTAAGTGAGGTAGTTAATCATGGCTGAACGCGATTCTAAGTCAGAACCACGCGCAACTGAAGTAAAAGAGCCACAACGGCATTACACCGTCGGTTACGCCCCCAATGGCGGTAAAAAACCGCCCAGCCCGCAGCTTAAGCTCAGCGGCAAGTGGCTCGAAGACCTCGGTTTTAACACCGGACAGCCTGTTATCGTCACCGTGGAGCGCGGTAAACTGGTGATTGAGACTGAGTTAAGGTTCTGACAGGTAAAAACAAAAATCCCGGCTTGTTTTAGAAGCCGGGATTGCTGTTAGTCGTCGTACTGAAGGCTTATATTTATTTTTTCTTCTGGTATATCAACTGTGATTTCACATCTTGACCAGATAGGTTTCCCGCTAGTTAAGTTGTTATCCAAAAAAAATGCTTTATAGGCAACTAATGCATCCGTTAAATCAGCAACAGCTCGCCCATCTGGGGAGAACCAGTCTAGTTCACCATTTTCATCAAGATAATCAAACTCATACTTTCCACCATCATTTTCAGGAAAAACCTCTGCTCTTACTATAATCTTGTGGGCATTCTTAGGCCCACAACCATACAGAATTTGGCCTATTCTCTGCTCAAAATCCTGATCCCGCATTATTTACCTCCGGGAGAGTTTTTAAAGTCAACATTAACGGGTCTGCCTCCGTCAATTGAATATTGAACAATCACCCTATCTGGCCTTGTATTATTTCCTGAATACATCGGCTGAATATTAACATCCACCGCCTTACCATCTTTCAATGCATTGGCCCACGTATTCTCCATCTGTTTCCAAGCACCTTTATTCAGATTCCCATCCATAGGAACAAGATTTAGTTTCTCACCCGGCCCATTGAAAATACTAGCAATAAGATGACCGCCTTCATCACCAGTATTACCACACTTACCAGCCTTACATTGCTGGTAAGTATTCCTATCATTTTTAGATAGACTCAGTGATGCACTAACATTGGTAGTTCGACTCAACTCATCCGTGTGATAAGTCTTATTCCCGTCAACTTCATAGACAGTATTGGGTTCTGGTTTATTCATTGTTTTGTTCCAGCCACCTTTCTTGCCTGAGTCCACAACAACAACATTTTTGCCTGCTGTCCCTGCCGTTGGTTTAGCGCCTTTACCCATGCCACCGGTAATAGCACCTAATGCAGCTCCAGCTAAAATTTCTGCCTGTTGTTTATCAATGCCGTAAATACTTTGGAGTCTATTTGCAAACTCCGTACTAGATACAACACCTTCGGCTTCTATCTGCTGTGCCAATAACGAAGACATGTCATTCTTCATTTTCGATGGCACATCATCACCCAACACACGATCTATCGCTTCACGAACCAACATACCGTTTGCTGGGATATCGCCGTACTTTTCTTTACAGGCCTCTGGGCTGGTCGAACATACAGCAATAATTTCCTTCTGCTGTTCCAGACTCAGATCTTCCATTTCCTTCACGATCTGTTTGCAGTCACCGCGAGCTTCACAACCCTTAGCCCTCGCCGCAAAATCTTCTATCTGATCGGCACTCAGATAGTTATTCTCAACCGCATTTCGGCCTGCCTGCGCACCCGCTACCGCGTTGCTCGTCGAGTCGCCTGCTGTGCCGGCCGCCAGACCGCCCGCCAGAAGCGAGAGCGTGGTGACCGTCTGCTTTTCACTTTCCGTCATTTCCGAGATGGCTTTACCCGGATACAGCCTGTCAGCAATCACGCGCGCCGCCAACTCACCTGTCGCGGCACCTGCCGCACCTGCTAGCACACTGTTGCCGCTGGCTTCTGCCACAATACCACCCAGCACCGCGTGCGCTACCGCATTGGCAGCGATATTTACGTTACCTTTTGCGTCCGTCGTGGCTTTCTTGATTTCTGTCGCCAGATACGGTGCCGCCGCTCCCGCTATCGCCTGCGCAACGTTACCACCGGCCAGCCCCTGTACTGCCGCCGAAACCGCCATGATGCCCTGACGAATCGCGCCACCGGTGCCAAATCCGGAACGGTTCAACGCCTGAGTATAGGCGTTGTCATACGACGTCTGATAAACATATTTCTGAATATCTGCCTCTGTCGGCGTCAGATTCGAGTTGTCGCCTGTCGCAAGGGCGTCTCTAGCCGCCAGCCTATCAGCAGCAGAAAGACCTGCCACCTTCGCTTCCGCTTCTGCCTTCGCCGCTTTCGTGGCAATGATTGCCCCGTGCATACCGGCAATGTCGATGACCTGATTGCTGATTTCTGCAACCACCTGCATCTGTTTCAGGCGACACCTGAAGGTCGGCTATGTCAGCCGTCGCCACGCCGGCCGCAATGATATGACGCGCTATTACAGCCGCAGCCCCAGCCTGCACCTTACCGGCAACTGGCTCGAAGCCGCAGGATTTGAGACGGATACGGCGGTGACAGTTACCGTTGAGCACGGTCAACTGTTGATGCGTATTGTGGCTGAATGACAGATAACAAAAATCCCGGCCTTTTTAGGAGCCGGGATTTTTGTTTTATTAATTTGAGCTTATGGTTCAAAATGCTTTGATTTACGAACTTTATGTTCATCTATTTTTGCAAAGATCCATGAACCCAGCCCCGATGCCACACCAGCGATAATGCTTCCTACACCAACATCAATTATCCATTTAGAAGTAAAACTAAAGCTCCCATCAAAAATAATGTCAATAAAAGCACCAACAGCTAACAAAAAAACGAAAGTACAGACTGTTAAATAAATAACTCCTAGAAATAATTTAGCTAAGGTTATTTTTGGCTGTTTTTCAATTTTCGCCATTATTTTATTTCCTTTCATTCACTTTATCTTTGAGTTTGTTACCGATAATTTCTCCACTAACTGAACCAGTAGTATCCCCAATGAAACCCGCAGAAGGACCAAGGACAGGTCTAAGTAAACCAGGCGCATATTTACCCACTAAGCCCCCCCAACCCCATGCTCCTACGCCTGCGCCAATAACTGCACCTTTATCCGGTCCATCCGTAAATACCGCGCTTCCCATTGCTATACCGACGTTCGGTAAAATATCACGCCCCGGAGCCAGTCCACCAGTAACTAACGCAGCAGTGGTACTCCAATAATCATAAGTCTTATTTATATTTTTCGGCTGGCTCAGGTCATACCATTGATAGGCAGCATTCGCACCGCCGCTCAGAGCAGAACCGACCACCACTTTTCCTAACGCAGCCGCTGGCCCCAGATACCACGCACCTGCAATCAACACACCATTCGTATATCCATTCACGATGGCTTTCGAGATATCCTGCCCTTCCGGCATGACACCCGTCACTAACCTGTGCATCGCATACTGCCGTTCTTCTTCTGTTATCGGATTAAGAACATTACCGTTTTCATCCGTCAGGTTGGTATTGGTGTACAACGACGTTGCCGACTGCCCAAAATCTCTTAGCCCTTGTGGCGTACTCTTTGAGTCAAAACCAAAAAGATTATTCTCCACCGCATTTCGGCCTGCCTGCGCACCCGCTACCGCGTTGCTCGTCGAGTCGCCTGCCGTGCCCGCTGCCAGACCGCCCGCCAGAAGCGAGAGCGTGGTGACCGTCTGCTTTTCACTTTCCGTCATTTCCGAGATGGCTTTACCCGGATACAGCCTGTCAGCAATCACGCGCGCCGCCAACTCACCTGTCGCGGCACCTGCCGCACCTGCTAGCACACTGTTGCCGCTGGCTTCTGCCACAATACCACCCAGCACCGCGTGCGCTACCGCATTGGCAGCGATATTTACGTTACCTTTTGCGTCCGTCGTGGCTTTCTTGATTTCTGTCGCCAGGTACGGTGCCGCCGCTCCCGCTATCGCCTGCGCAACGTTACCACCGGCCAGCCCCTGTACTGCCGCCGAGACCGCCATGATGCCCTGACGAATCGCGCCACCGGTGCCAAATCCGGAACTGTTCAACGCCTGAGTATAGGCGTTGTCATACGACGTCTGATAAACATATTTCTGAATATCTGCCTCTGTCGGCGTCCGATTCGAGTTGTCGCCTGTCGCAAGGGCGTCTCTAGCCGCCAGCCTATCAGCAGCAGAAAGACCTGCCACCTTCGCTTCCGCTTCTGCCTTCGCCGCTTTCGTGGCAATAATTGCCCCGTGCATACCGGCAATATCGATGACCTGATTGCTGATTTCTGCAACCACCTGCATCTGTTGCAAACGCTTCTGTTCTTTCTCTTTGTCAAAGATCGGACTCAGCGTCTGGTTCGCGTGTTCAACATCACGGCTCAACTGTGCGACATCCTGACGCTGGTTGGCCTCATCGCGGATGACCAACTGCCCCTCGCTGATCGCCGCGCGCGTTGTGCTCGCGGCATTGCCATCATTATTGCCGCTGATCAGGGAGTTGGATGCCAGATTGCTGAGCATCTGCATACCCACCGGCCCGCCAGTACTGATACCGACGCCGCTGTGCGAGACATCAAATTCGGCTTTATTCTCAATATCGCTAAAGCCCAGCGTCCCGGTTTCCAGTCGGTTTTTCGCTGCCTCTGCCGTAGAACCTATCACTGCGCCGTCAAGCTGTGTATGGTTGCCCACCTGCACATCGTAGCCCCCCTGTCCGGCAAACAGTCCCGTCTGCTCCTGCACACTGCGGTAGTCGCTGTGCATTTTGTCCTTGCTCATACTGAAGCTGGCTGAAGCGGTTCCCGCCCCATAAATCGGGATGCTGACGCCCGCACTCATGCTCTGCTGTTTGCTGTCGTAAACATCGCTGTCCTGCTCGCTGCGTAACAGCAAGTCGCGTCCCACTCGTGCCGTAATCTGCTGCCCGCTGACCTGTGCACCCTGCAACGTGGTATCCCGGCCGCTGTTTATACGTACCTGACGCCCGGCATCCAGCAGTGTTTCAGTGTGGCTCAGTCCTTCGCCCAGCTCACTCCCTTTCGCTTTATTCATACTGGCATTCACGCTCAGGCTAAAACCGCCGCTGCCCGCGCCAAGACTCAGGCCAATGCTGCCCCCTTTGCTCTTGTTGCTCCCTTCCGTGTGCTGGCTGTTCTGGGCGGACAGCAGGTGAATATCGCGTGCGGCATCCAGCGTCACGTCTTGGCCCGCGCGCAACTCACCTCCCTGAACCCGAATATCGTCACCGGTTGCTCTCAAAGACAAATTCCTTCCGGCATTCAGGCTGCTACCTTGTGCGGTACGTTGTTCGACCGTCTGTTCAGATTTCGAGGACTGGCTTCCCAGCGAGACACTGACGCCCACCACATTATTATTATTGGGGTCGTCTTTACCCTGCAACGCCGCCAGATAGGCTGCCTGCCCTGCCTGTACACCGCTCAGCGTCGCTTTCACACCCTGTAAAGCCTGAAGACGCTCGTCTTCCGTCGCTTTGGCCGTCTGCGCCGTTTGTACGGCCGAATTCACCATACCGCCTACCGTGCCGCTGAGCGCCAGCGTCAGCCCACTCTGTTTCTGCTCATAGGTCTGGCGCTGAGTCTGGCTGTTCTCCGCCGCCAGCACGTCTACCGTTTTACCTTGCAGCGTTAAATCCTGTCCGGCGACAACGTCACTACCTTTCACGGTCAGCCCATTACCTGCCAGTAGCGTCGTGTTGCCCTTTTCACTGCCAATAATGCTGGATTTTTCACTCATACCATCGGTGTCAGTCGTGCTTTTCTGACTAGCCTGACCAATGGTAAATCCAATGCCACCGCTGCCCATCAGACCGGATTTCTTCTCTTCCTTTAGATGCGTTTCCTGATGATTCTCTTGCGCCGTGGTCACGGTAATATCACGTCCGGCGGTAATACTGACATCCTGCGTCCCCGCCACTGAGCTGCCTGCGATCTGCACGTTGTGACCTGCTGCGATCGCCACCGTCTCGCCGCTGAACGAACTCCCTACCGCCGATTGATGCTGAATGCTGTCATGACGCTCGCTGGACTGGGCGGAGAGCAATCCACGGTTGCTTTGCTTACTGTGCTCCGTCAACGTATAAGATGACTCGCCACTGGTCAGGTTAATGTCGTTCCCCGCCTGAACCTGTAGCCCCTGTTGCGCGGTGACGGATGCCGCCGTCGCATTCAGGTTTTGCCCCGCACGTAATGCTATTTGGCCATTGGCGGCAATCTCGCTACCGATGTCTTCACGCGCCTGATAATGGCGATAATTATTGCTATCCCAGTCGCTGTTCAACGTTTCTGTGGTCGTCAGCGTCGCCAGATTCAGATTGTTACCCGCGCTGATCAGCGTGGCGCTGTCCGCTCCCGAGTTAATCACCTGACTGCCGGTCAGGTTGATGTCTTTACCCGCCGCCAGCGTCAGTTTGCCCTTATCATTCTGGACGTACATGCCCGCGACGCGATCCAGAATGCGGTTATCTTCCCCGCCGCTCAACGTGCTGGTGCTGTTGATATTACCGCCCGCCAGTGCGGTCAGTTTGTCTTCGGCCTGAATGACACCACCGACGTTATTCAGATCGTTGCGAACCTGTAGCTGTACCTGTTTACCCAGTAGCGAACCACCCTGATTGTCCAACGCATCCGACGAGATAAACAGGGTATCCCGCGCGGCAATCCTCCCGCTGTTCAGCATGCCACCCGCCAACCCAACAGAGATCGTATTCCCCGCCAGAAGGCTACCCGCGCCGATTTGCTCGTTTGAACGAACTTTGGTGTAAACCTGTGGGACGAACACTGTTTGTGAAGAGCCGTCTGGTAGGGTCACCGATTTGTTCACCATCCAGACCATGTCGGTGGTGAGTAGCGCCATCTGTTCCTGCGTCAGAGCGATACCTGGCGTCAGTGAGAATTGCTGTCCGAATGCGATACCTGCATCCATCAAGGCCTTGTACTGCACCTCATCACTGTTATAACCCGCCAGATAGCGTTGTCCGGTTAATTGCGCAATTTGTTCACTGACTTCTCGCTGTTCATAAAAGCCATCGCCCAGCCGTTTATTCTGGCTTTCGGCACTGAAGGCTTGCAGCATATAATCAGAGCTAAGCCACTGTTTCTGATTAGTAAAACGCGCATCCGTTTCCACCAGATAACGGCTCTCTGCGGCAGGTTGTAGGGTAAACAAGCTACTGGACGGAAGCGTTGCCGTCGGCGTACCGACATGCTGACCGACGTCACCTGCACGCAGCGCCGTCACCGCATAGCCCGACCCGTTGAACGAAGCCTGCTCACGCCAGGCATGCACGTTCAAGTCGATTTTTTCGACGTTAGCAGCGGGTGCATAGCTATTACCGTCAATGCCCTGAGACGTTCGCGTAACGCCGCGCCAGTTCTTTTTCTTCTTGGCATACCAACGCTCCTGACGCCCACGGTCAGTTGTCGTGCGTTCGCCCGGTGTCGCCAGATTGCTCAGTTCTTTCACACCGTCAATCAACAGGCCTGCCGCAATCACCCGGCTATCGCTGTTGGTCATCCGCGCCGCAGTAATATACAAATTGCTACCGGATAGAATCTGCCCCGGATCGCTCTCTTTCACTCGCGTTTCATTGACAGTACGGGTGTAGGTGTAGCGATAGAAATTATCGTCAGCGTATCCATCCGGCATATGCGCGGTGTTCACGCCGTACTTATTACGTGTCCGACGGATGTCATTCCAGTTGTAGCGCGTGGTATGTCCACGCAGCACGGCTTCATCGATTTGGGTCGCGCTGGTAACGATTTCCGTCACCAGATTATCGTTAATGTTATTAATCTGGCTGGCGGATAATGCCATATCACCGATGGACTCAATGGTAGCGCTGTGGTTATTGATCGCCTCAGCCTGACCTATTGCCATGCCTTCTGCATCAAGATTACGCCCCAATGCCATAACACCGTCACTGTAAATCAGGCCGTGCTGGCGATTATTGAGCGTACCGACACCCAGATCCAAACGTTGGCGGGCGGCGATCGTTGCCCCAGAGCCCGCTTCATTGAGGTTATTCAGCGTCTGTGCTTGCAGGCTAATCCAGTCGCCATAGACGCGACCACTGCCAATATTGTTCAACGTGCCCGCATCAATACGGGTTCGACTCGCATCGATCAGGCCACGGTTGGTCACTGAATCCGAGAGCGCCAACAGGGTCTTCTGACTGCTAATTTCACCGCTGGCCTGATTATCGAGGCGCGCCGCCGTCAGCGTCAGCTCGCTGCCAGATTGGATTTTTTGGCGATTGATAACGTCGCCCACGACCGTAAGGTCGAGTTTGCCGTTCGCGATCACATCACTCTGGTTGTCGAATGGCTGCGTGGCAGTCAATGACATATCGCCCAGCGACAACAATTGTCCATCACCGCTCAGGCTCTCAGCCTGCACATCCAGCTTTTTCCCTGCAATCAGCGTGCCGTCGGTATTGTTGACGGCTTTCGTCGCCGTCACCTTGAGAGTGTTATCCGCACTGATTTTCGCCTTACGGCTGGAAACCGAACCGTTGGTGGCGCTGAGCGTAACATCAGTTGCCTGCGTCTGGCTGCCGTCTGTGTTCACCTCGGTTGCTGCAATCGTCAATGAGCCGCCTGCCAGTTGCTGACCATTGGCATCCGTCCGCTGGCTCGCGTTTAACGACAGATTGCCGTTTTGTGCCACCGAGCCATCGCTGTTGATTCCCGCCCCTAGCACTGCGCCTTTCTGGTTGCTAATGTTTGCCGCTTGCACGGTCGCATTGCGTTGCGCAGCCAGCACGCCACGGTTAGCCGTTTGCTGTTGTGTGCTGACCGCCACATCCCGCTGTGCATAAACTTTGCCGCTATTCTCCAGTTCGCGTCCCGCCAGTCGTACATCCTGTGTGGCATTAATGCTACCGCTGTTCTCAATACGGCCGTCAGCAGAGAGCGTCACACTGCCCGCCTGTGCGCCAATCGTACCGGCGTTGCGCACCCCAACGCCCTGCTCGGTACCAATAAGCTGAATTTTGCCCGCGTACATGCCGCCAAGCTGTGCCACATCGACCGCCAGCGTCGGCTGGGTTCGTTCCGTTGACCCGGAGCTCGTCGATGCTTTTTCGATTTTCTGCTGTTCAGCGTCGACCGTGTTTCGTCCTGCCGTCACTTTCAAATCGTTCGCCCATAGTCCGGCGTTGATTTCCACACTCTGCGCGATCAGGTCGGTGTAGTCCTGACGGCTTGAATCCATCCCCGAGCCTTGTACACGAATGTGGCCTTTTTCAACCTGATAGCCTTTCAGTTGGCCATTTTCCATCATCGCCTGACCGGTCGTCAGCGTCGCGCGATTAGCATTGATAAAGCCACAGCCATCACAAGTGATGCCCGACGGGTTCGCAATCACCACCTGTGCTTTCTTCCCGGCAACTTCTATATAACCGTTCAATTTACTGGGATCGCGCGAATTAACTTCGTTCAGAATGACCTTCGCTTCACCTTTAGCCAGCCACGGGTTGCCAGCCACCCAGCCTCCTTGCTGTGTCTGCACCTGATTACGCGAATTATTGAGAATGGCCCCCTTCTGATTCACATCGAATTGGCTGTAAACATTACGGGATACACCACCTGCACTTGGCGTTTGAATATTAACCTGCGGTGTCCCGTTTGCCGTTTGTAATATCGTGGGCTTCTGGTTACCAGGTGCGTTGCCATCCGCCACAATGTTCGCCTGTACCGCAGGCACAAGCGTGACAAACCCCATCACACCCAGCAATAGGAATGTCAGTGGGGAAAGTCGCCCTGTTATCTGGCTCAACGTTGGCCCAAGGCCAGACGAGGCGGAATCTTTGACGCAGCCGCGGCACAATTCAGAAACCACCATCAAAACGCCGCGAGCGCGGTTAAAAACGATGCGATACAGGTGCTTATTCATTCTCGTTATCCATTCAAAGAAAGAAGTTTTTCAACAAACAGGGGTGACGATCAGGGCATCCAACGGACGCGTCAGTACTGCCAATTCAGGCTAAAGCCGAATACTGCCGGGCTGGTTTCAAAGCCATCAGGCTTGGAAAGCGGAATGCCAGCAAACAAGTCATAGCCCGTATTCAGTACGTTGCCACGTACTCCAATTACGCCACCTGCCAGATGGTTACCAATTAGCGTGTCTTTACTGTTGTTACTGATCTCACCGTAATCTACGCCCAGATACAGTTCCTGATTCTGGAGCGGCGTGCGCCAGGCCAGCTCATTGCGCACCAGCCAGCCATCATCGGCGCTGAGCGTGAGCTCACCGTCAAAGCCGCGTACCGTCCAGCGGTTACCGATGGAGAACTGATCCTGTGCTGTCAGACGAGTGTTAGCGAGCTGGCGGCGGTATTGCACGTTGTAGCGGAACGCTTCATCAAACACCGCAAATGGCACATCCAGCTCGGAGGAAAACTGCATGATTTTTGACAGCCCGGTTCCTTCATCATTAGCTTCTTCAGGAATGGGCTGCGCACCGAACCAGCGGGTGCCACGCTGATAGCTGACGGCGGCATCCAACGTGGCCTGAGAAATATAGTGACGGTGCTGTAAGCCCAGACGCCATCCCGCCGTTTTCCGACGTTGCACCTCAATTTCAGTATCATTAATGAAGTTACGTGATTCGCGCGTCATGACTTCATAGCTGACCGACGTTTTCTGACTGCCGCTGCGGTGCAATACCCGGCTAAGCTGAAAGTTGAGGCTCTCGCTTTCACCACTGTAGGTATAGTTTTCGTTTAATCCCGCGATCGTCTGGTGATAGTCGTAACCGCTGGCGGTCATGCCAGCCTGCCAGTAACCAAATGGCACCGAATAATGTGCGACGTAGCTCTTGCTGCCTTTGCTACCACGCCCTTGTAGATCGTGTCCGCCGTAGAGATAAAATGTGTCACTCAGTGAGAATGGGTTATCGAGGAAAAGCGTCAGGCCCCCTTGATAGCGCCCTGTGCTTTTGGTGCCGGAATCATCCACTGATGCTCCGAGACGCCAGTGCTTCGCTTGTTTATAACTCACGACGATGTCGCTTTCTCCTGGCTTCTCTCCCGGTACCAGTTGCATATCAGCCTGTGCTGTCGGCACGCGCTGCAAATTCTCCAGCCCCTGCTCAATATCACGTAAATCGAGCAGTTTGCCCTCACGTACAGGTAATGCGCTATAAAGTTGAATATAGCGATCGCTGTCTGGCGACAGCGTAATGTTGCCGACTTTGCCCGCCATCACCACCAGCTTCAACGTACCGCTTTTCAGATCTTGTGAGGGTGCTAATACACGGGCAGTCACATAACCGTGGTTAACCAGACGATTTTGCAACGCACTCATCAACAGATTAATGCCTTTCCCACCCACACACTGGTTTACCGCCTGATCGGCCAGACGCTGCAACGGTAGCCAACTGGGGAAATCTTCTGTCCCCTGTAACTCAACCTTTTTAATAGGGAAACAGGGCGTCATTTCCACGGGAAAATGTAACTTTGTCAGGAACGCGCCAGGTTCTTGCAGACGCACATCTGGCACCTGAGGCGCTAACTGTCGTTCTTGCGCCCGCTGCCGTTCCTGCTGGTTAATTTGTTGCTGATTGATTTGCCGCTGTTCCAGTTGTTGAAGCTCGGCTGGCGTCGCGGCATTCGCCATGACTGCAAAGAAAGGTAAAGGCAACGTGAAGAGTAGAGCACGAAATAATGCCGTATCTTTTAATGAGTGTTTTTTTATTTCATTGATTTTAAATGATAAAAAAACAGAACAAACATTCCTTGTCATGATGGACAAACCTGAATATGCAAATAATTAGTTACATTTTCATATCAGATAAAAAGATTAGGAATGGGAACAGTCTTATTCGACCTTAGCGCAAATTCGCAGAGAAGCATGAAAATTAACGGATGAGTGAAGCGTGCGAATGAGCTTCAGCAGCAGGCTGTAAATCGTGTTGGTGTGCGGTTTTTATGGATTTACCGTCTGTTTTCACTCCCGAAATAGGGTAGTGAAAACAGACTCTTATATCAGTTAGCGATTAGCGGGCATCGGCCAGTGCAATGTTATGACGCAGACACGGCAACACATTATCCATCTCCATGTTTTCTCTTGCGATCTGGAAACGGGAAACGGACTGTTGCAGATTAACCACTTGCTCCTGAAGCGCATTCGCCGAGGTTGCCACTTCTGATACCAATGATGCGTTCTGCTGCGTCACCCCATCCATCTGATTGATGGCGATATTGATCTGCGAAATGCCGCGGCTCTGCTCGCTGGAGGCCAACGTGATCTCATCCATAATATCGACCACTTTTTTCACATCCATCAGCACTTCGTCCATGGTGTTGCCGGCCACTTCAACCAGACCCGCCCCCTTTTCAATACGGCTGAGAGAATCATCAATCATGGTGCCGATCTCTTTCGCTGCCGTCGCGCTGCGTGCCGCCAGCATCCGTACTTCAGACGCTACCACCGCAAAGCCTTTACCGTATTGACCCGCACGCGCCGATTCCACCGCGGCATTCAGCGCCAGCAGGTTAGTCTGGAAGGCGATACCATCAATCACGCCAACAATATCGGAGATCTTGGCAGAGCTCTGCTTGATGGAACGCATGGTATCCACCACTTCAGAGACGACATTCCCGCCGCGAGACGCAGAATTAGAGGCTTTCAGCGCCAGATCGTTGGCTTTACGCGTGTTGTCTTCATTGTTTTTCACCGTTGACATGATCTGCTCCATACTTGAAGCCGTTTCATCCAGTGAGGCCGCCTGTTGCTCGGTACGGCTGGAGAGATCGATGTTGCCGGAGGCGATTTCCTCAACCCCGACACTGATCGCATCGGTACCGTTACGCACCACACGTACCATGTTTTCCAGCCCATCACGCATACGTTGCACCGCGGCAAACAGATGTGCGATCTCATTTTTTCCGCTGCTATCAATCTCCGCACGCAGGTCGCCTTCAGCAATGCGATCAAAGACGGAAATAGCCTGATTCAGCGGTTTCACGATCATATTGGTCATGACAGACCAGGCCAGTACCGCCAGCAGCAATGCACACGCGATCGCCGCATACAGGATGCCTTCCATCAGATTCACACGCCCATTTGAATCCGCATAGGCTTCATCAATACTCTTTAGCTTAAAGGCCACCAGCGCTTTAGAAGATTTATCAAACGCGGCATACAGCACCGTTGATTTCCCGGCACGCTGGCGATATTCATCCAGATTTCCCGCGTTAAGCGCCGCAAATGCCGGATCGATAAAGTCCTGCATCAGCGTATTGCGTTTCTCAGCCATATCCGCAGAAATCACTTTCTCTTCTTCGGACTGCGGATATTTCAGGTATTCCTGCCATTTTTCGCTAGCGCCATCGACTTTGGTTCTGGCACGTCCCAGCGCTACTTTAGCCGCCTCAACATCCCCTTTCCCCATTAATGATTCGTACAGACGTAAATCCAATCGGCCACGCAACAGCAGTTCAGAGCTGTCATTCAGCGCGACCAGCCCTGGTAGCACTTCCATATCGACACGAGCAAATGATTTGTTTCCTGACTGAACGGCAACCAGCCCCAGAACGCCGACAAAAAGCAGTAACGCCGCTAACGAAAACACCATCATGCTGAGTGCAGTACGGATCTTTATCTTACGAAACATAAATTGTCCCTGTGGTCTGAAATAAGAGAGGGTGAGCGCCAGCTCTACAGCGGAGCCGTTCAGTTATTTACGTAATGGTCGTTATATTTCCAGACGTGTTAAATCCACGAGCTGAAATAAATACGTTATAAAACCGTAATAAAGAAACGTATAAAGAAGACGATGACCGACAGAAGTCAATTTTCTGTCGGTCATTAAGATTTATTTTTTATTATTTTTTTGAGACGGATTCTTTTCTAAGAAACGTTGCAATTCATCTTTATAAAACTTCGCTGACATCATTGTGCCATGCCCACTGGTATCTTTACTGGCGGGAATAAGGAACAATGTCGCCTGCTTAATTTTCTTCAGCTCATTCTCCAGGATGCCTGTTTCAACAGGATTACGCTCGTCATCCGCAGAGTTAATCACCAAAACAGGCGCCTTAATTTTATTTAGTTCCGGTGCCGCATTATAATTTGCAGACGAACCCCAGATATAAATAAAGTCATTCGCATCGCTATTCGAAGGGGCAGCAAGGCGATCTTCAACCAGTTTATCCGCCTGTGCACGCGTTGGTGCCTTGCTCTGATATGCCAGCGTGCCGCCGGTGGTGGCGATACTAAACATAATGCTGGCCGTTTTCAGCGTTGGCGGCTGTTGTGTGTAATCACCATTATTCCAGGCCGGATCGTTCTTGATGGATTCAATCAGAATACGACGCATCATCCAGTTACGACCAGACAGTTCATTTGGCAGCGACGCCATTGGCACCAGCGCATCCATCATGTCCGGGTATTTTTCACCCCAGAGCCAGGTTTGCATGCCCCCCATGGAATATCCCATCACCAGCCGTAGGTGGTTAATACCTAAGCCTTCTTTGACCAAGCGATACTGTGCCTGCACCATGTCGTTATAGTCGTACTGCGGGAATTTCATCCGCAGACCGTCTGACGGTTTGGACGACTTTCCAGAACCAATGCTCTCCGGCATGATAATAAAATATTTGCTGCTATCCAGCGCCTGACCCGGCCCGAACAGCTCTCCGCCAAAGCCATTGGCGAGCAGCGCTTTAATCGGTTGGTTCGTTCCATGTAGCAATAAGACTGCGGGCTTGGTTTTATCACCGATCGTGTAATAGTGAATACGCAGATCTTTTAATTTTTCGCCACTGTTGAAGGTAAATTCCGGCGCAATCCAGTCGCCTTCTTTGGGCTCTGGGAAATTGGCCTGTGCATGCGTTAATGGTGACAGCATTAACAGAAATGCGCCCACCACCCCTGATAGTATTCGATTAATCATAAATAACTCTTCGGTAATCATGAAGTCGCGAAGCAGCGATTCTAATGTCTATTAGGAAAAATCCCAATAAACATAAGCGGACTAATAATAAAAAGAGATTATTCTCTGAATTTTTTATTTATTACGAAAGATTCTACATGAAGTTTTTAATAGGATGATATTTAACGCATTCCTGCCTAAGCGTTTTACCATGCTTTCAGACTGAAACAGATGCGCATAAAAACAGGGCATCGCGTATTGCTTGCTCGGATTGATCACAAGGAAAGGATCGTGCACGGTGGCACCGCACACGATTGACATAAGGCTGGAGTCCGTTCAGGGTTGAGAGTCGAAAACGGCGACTTAGTGCTTATTCATCTCTCTTTCAATCGTTTTCAGCCGCTCATCCATATCAGGATGCGTGCTTAACCAGTCAGGCAAATCCAGCGATTCCACTTCATCATGACTGCGATCGTTAGCGACCAGAGCCTGATACATCGCCTGCATCGACTGTAGCGAACGCCCTTGCTGCTGCATTTCTGCGATTGCCCACGCATCCGCTTCCCGTTCCATATCACGGGAGAATTGCATCTCGTTGATGAAAGCGGCCGACTGCAACAAGGTATCCCCCACACCACTGACATCTCCCGTCATCCACATGAACGTCAGCGATACCAACGATGACCGCACGACCATACGCATTGGGTGGCGGTAGGCGTGATGCCCCATCTCATGCAACATCACCGCGGCCAGCTCGTTGTCATTTTTTGCCAGCCTCACCAGATCGTCACTGAGAATCAGTGTGCCATCCGCCAGCATAAAGGCATTCGGCCCGATCGGCGCAGACATGATCTCCAGACGCAGCGGCGTTTTATCTTCCCGCATATCAGGCGGCATAACCTGCTGAAACAGCATTTGCATCGCTTGCTGGCACTCAATAGGCAGCTTGGAAGGCGCAAAATCACTGTGCCGTAACAGTTTCAGCGTATTTTGCCCCAACTGCTGTTCGATAGCAGTTGGAATGCGTAGCGCCAGCGCGGCGCTCGCCCACGGCAACACCACGTAAACATAGTTTATCACCATCAATATCGAGGCGAATAACGTGAGAATGACGCCACGTTTATGGCGTTCCAGTCGGTGAACCAACCCTGGGCGACGGCGCGCGGAATACCATGCGCGAAATGCAGGATCGTCGGCAGGCACAAAGCGGCCGCCGTCAGGAAACGTGAGTGTCAGAGGGATGGAGCCCAGCGCATCGGAAACCGTGACCTGTTCCAGCGCAAATGTCGTGCTCGATGATCCGGTGTTCAACACCATCATCGAACCGTTGTCCATTAAATGAAGAGAAGCGGCCACGCGGGCCGCCAATCCGGGGTATTGATAATGCCCCTCAATATTCATATTCCTGCCTTATAACTTACAGGCCAACACCCAAATCAAGCGCTTGCACGGCTTCTTCAGCCAGTGCGCTGTTTGCTGTGTCCTGATGTGCCTGAACGTGCAGCAATTCGAGATCGCCTTCCACCGCCGTCGCATTGGCGATATAGCGTGCATGACGAATCTCTGCCACCGGTGCTGCCCAGCCCAAAGAGAAAATAGTGATCAGGCTATTTGTTATCAGCAGACCCATGTAAGACAGCGTTTGCATGGAAGAGTGCAGTTTCACACCGCCATTCAGCGACGTCTGGCTAAACAGATAATTACGCTGTGCGACCACCAGATAGCTGCTAGAAACCAGCACGCCCAGCAGCGCCACGACGAACATCATGACCATATTGAAGACGTTGCTCAGCAGCATCATCAATACGAGATCTTCATTTCCGCCGCCCATCATAATCGTTTGGAACAGCGTGAAAAAGAAGGAGCTCATGAATGACAGCGATGCGATCAGGAAAGGAACAAAAATCAGCAGGCTAATCAGGGCGAATTTAATAAACGCCGCTTTCGTCAACTCCGCTTTAAACGCGGTTTTGCCGAAGAACAGGTTATTAACATAGAAATCAAGCTGCATCATTTTCATGATGCCATTCACCGCAGCAAACCCCGGAATAGCCACTGCCAGCACAATGAATCCAATCAGAATCGGGCTATCGCTCTGCGAGCCAATCAGCAGTGCTACAGCCAACACGGCATAAAAAGCCAGCAGCAGCAGAATCGGACAAAGCAGCAACACCCAATACGCGCGGCCAGTCTGGCAGTGATAGTTAAAACGGATACCGCGGTAGCTGGACATAATGGCGTCATAACGCCAATTGCGAATCACAATAACTGGAATCAGTGCCGCAAATGCCAGCGCGATAATACTACCCAGCGCGGGTGACATCATCATCACAATATAAAACAGAATAATACCGGCGATAACCAGCAAACGTCCTTTGAGAATCTGAATGGGTTGCGCGTGGTAATCAAAACGGTCACCGTTAATTTCCGTGTTACCGTAAAAATAACGACGGCGGCGTACGGTAGCCCAGGCAGAATAAATACCCAGAGTGATGGCCGTTAATAACGCATTCACCAACCAAATTGCAAAATATTCCCCAGCCTTACCATGAAATTTCACGCGATGCTGCGTGTTATTTTCTGAAGTATTGATAGTCATAGACCTTTCATCCTAAAAGAAATAAGCCTAATAAAGCGCTTAAAAGCGTTACTGGCATACAAAAAAGCGGCTTATTTAAGCACGTCTTGTTAACGACAACAATAAAAGTTAACAGTAATTAAACAACCGAATAGTCTTATAAACCCTAAGAAAATAGTGCGGCTAAATATTTATATCCTGAGATATTACAGGAAATTTTACTTATATCTTAGATAATTCGAGTTCTCGGATGTCATGGTATGGCTTTAACAGTAGAAAATACTGGTATGTTAGTATGGATAGGGTATCAACATCGCCATAGATACCACTCGAAGAACAGCAGGAAGAACGGGTATAGACGTTGCATCAATGTGGCCTGAAATGGTATTACAATCGATCAGGAACATTCCCCTCGTAAACCGTAAGAGCAAGAGTACGTATTATGACAACCGCGACCTCCGCCAATCTTCAGGTACGCCCCATCACCGCGCGAGACGATGCCGCTATCGCTCATGTCATTCGTCAGGTTTCCGCCGAATTTGGTTTGACGGCCGATAAAGGCTACACCGTTTCCGATCCTAATCTAGACGCGTTGTTTGCCTTATATAGTCAGCCGCAAAGTGCCTACTGGGTGATTGAATACGAAGGCCGCGTGGTTGGCGGCGGCGGCATTGCGCCATTGGTCGCGGGTGAAGACGATGTGTGTGAATTGCAGAAAATGTATTTCCTGCCCGTCGCGCGCGGCAAAGGATTGGCGCGTCAGTTAGCGATACAGGCGCTTGATTTTGCACGTCAGCACGGCTTTCGCCGCTGCTATCTGGAAACAACCGGCCACCTAACCAGCGCGATCCGGCTGTATGAATCGCTGGGTTTCGAGTCGATTCCACATGCAATGGGCAACACGGGCCACACCGATTGTGAAGTGACGATGCTGAAGGTGCTGTAAAAAGCTGAAAGTACGGTAATACGGCGCTGTGATGCCGAATAAAAAACGCCGCAGGGTGTTCCTGCGGCATTCAGTGAGGCCTGTTCTTCGAGATTAATGACTTAATAATTAATGACGTTTGCCGTCATCGTCTTCGTCATAAAAATCTTCATCATCCCCGTCTTCTTCGCCTTCACCATCGGGATCTTCGAAGTAGGTGCCCCAACCGTCGTAATTTACGCCGTGGCGTTCCGCCAGTGCCAGCAGTTGTTCTACCTGTGCGTCGATCAGTTCCGCATTTAGCGCAACTTCGCTGATGGCATCACAGCACATCAGCAACACACCATCTTCAACTTCCAACTCTTCCGCATCCGTCACTTCGTAGCCCAGTTTGAAGGCTTCTACAGCGACTTTTTCCAACACTTCAAACTTCTCAGCAGAGAAATGGTGTTCAATGGTATAGAGCGCGTCAGGATCGCTGCCGTCATCCAGCAGCTCTTCGATGATCAGGCGTGTCTCTTCCCGTTGCTCTTCCAGTAATTCGCGGCTTGCCATGCCTCAGTCCTCATTAATCGACGTAATAGTGCTTATTGTCCCACAGCCCTGCGGCTTGCTCCACCACAAAGTTTGATATCACCACTTGAATTTGAATAATTACACATATAAAGTGAATTTTAATTCAACCGATGGTGTTGAGCCACATGGAGATGTACATCATGCAACCGTTCTATAAGCGTCATTTTTTAAGGTTAATGGATTTTACACCCGCAGATATTGCCAATCTTTTAGCCCTGTCAACGAAACTGAAAGCCGATAAAAAAAACGGGACAGAAGTCCGCCGCCTGCAAGGTAAAAACATCGCACTCATCTTCGAAAAAGATTCGACTCGTACTCGCTGCTCTTTCGAAGTTGCTGCATACGATCAGGGCGCGCAAGTGACCTATCTCGGCCCAAGCGGTAGCCAAATCGGCCATAAAGAATCCATCAAGGATACGGCTCGCGTACTGGGAAGAATGTACGACGGCATTCAATATCGCGGCTACGGTCAACAGATTGTCGAAACGCTGGCGCAATACGCTGGCGTGCCGGTCTGGAACGGCCTGACGAACGAATTCCACCCTACGCAGCTACTAGCGGATCTGCTGACGATGCAGGAGCATTTGCCGGGTAAACCGCTGTCAGAGATGACGCTCGTTTACGTGGGCGATGCGCGCAACAATATGGGCAACACCATGCTGGAAGCGGCGGCGCTGACGGGGCTGGATTTACGCCTTGTCGCGCCAAAAGCCTGCTGGCCGGATGCCGGCCTGGTAGCGGAGTGTCAGGCTGCGGCAGAACAAACCGGCGGCAGCATCACGCTGACGGAAGATATCGCCGCTGGCGTCGCGGGCGCAGATTTCATTTATACCGATGTCTGGGTGTCCATGGGGGAACCGAAAGAAACCTGGCAGGAGCGTATCGCACTGCTGAAACCCTATCAGGTAAACATGGTGATGATCGCCGCGACGGGTAATCCGCAGGTGAAGTTCCTGCACTGCCTGCCCGCTTTCCACGACGATCAGACGACGATGGGCCAACAAATGGCGGAACAGTATGGTCTGCACGGTGGAATGGAAGTCACGGATGAGGTCTTTGAATCCGCGCACAGCATCGTGTTCGATCAGGCGGAAAACCGCATGCACACCATCAAAGCGGTGATGGTCGCCACGCTGGTGCAGGATTAACGCACACGGCCAATCCTTCGTGCCTTTACTCCACTCCTCGGAGCCTGTCCGGGGAGTGCTTTTCCTTTCCCTGACGTTAATCGCTCTTAGTATGCTCATCCCCGGTGGGTAGCGTGCTGTTCATTCGGTCTCTAAACGCTTTTCGCCAGCGCGTCGGCGTCGTGTTAAGCCGTTGTCGAAAATGATGTCGCAGCGTTTCGGGCGAGCCGAAACCCGCTTGTTCTGCCACACGATCGATGCTCAGCCTGTCGTTTTCCAACAGCGCACAGGCCTTCTCCAATCGCACACTCAGCATCCATTCGCCCGGCGTTGTGCCCGTAGCATCGTGGAAACGGCGCAAGAACGTGCGGCGACTCATACCGACCTGCGCAGCGAGTTTCTCAATCACCAATGGCATTTTCAGATGACTGCGCAAATCGTCGAGCAGCGGCGCGAGCGTTTTCGCCCGACGTAACGGGACAGGCTGTTGGAGAAGCTGCGCCTGATTGCCTTCACGCAGTGGCGGTGTGACCATACGGCGTGCAGTACGATTGGCGACATCGATTCCGTAATCACGTCGGATCAGATGCAGACACAAATCAACACCCGCAGCGCCCCCCGCAGAGGTAATCACGCTACCTTCATCGACGTAAATCATGCCGTGCTCGACCTGCACGTTAGGAAACCTTTGCGCCAGAATATCCGTGCTGTTCCAATGCGCGGTAGCACGTTTACCATCCAATAAACCCGCAGCGCCGAGCACAAAGCTCCCTGCGCAAATGGACACAATACGCGAACCGTTGCGATGCGCCTTTTGCAGCGCCGCAATGAGCCGTTCTGATGCCGTATCGTGAACGCTACGCCAGCCAAGGAATGACGATAGTCCCCGCTCCGTCAAGCAATTCCAGCCCGCCATCAACCACGAGCCGAACACCACCTTGTGCACCAAAAGGCCCCTCTTCCACTGATGCCACACACAGGTCATACAGCGGTTCACCCAATACCTCATCGGTGCGTCCGAATGCTTCGACCGCAATTCCAAATTCAAATGTACACAGGCATTCATACGCCAACAGCACCAAGCGCCGGTTTATCGGAGCAGGAGGACGGTCAGGAGGCAAATATTGGGGGGTTATGTTCATAACAGAATTACCGCTGGTTTTGGCACGATATTGACGATACATGGCATCAGAGTGGATTTCCACCATGACCTCAATCTTCCATGCTAGCCACCTCTTAACGTTTTGCAGGAATTGAGTATGAAGAACATGTTGGCACTGATGGCGGTCTGTCTGGCTGCACTGATGTCAGGGCTGGAGATTTCCAGCGTGCCGGTCATTTTACCCATGCTGGAAAAAGAGATGCACGCCAGTTTCAGGGAATTGCAGTGGATCATGAATGCCTACACGCTGGCCTGCACGACGGTACTGATGGCGACCGGCACGCTGGCGGATCGATACGGTCGTAAACGTGTCTTTATCATCAGCATCATCGCGTTCGGGCTAACCTCGGTCATGTGTGGGCTAGCGGAAAGCCCGCAGTGGCTGATCGTCGGGCGCTCTCTTCAGGGATTGAGCGGTGGGGCAATGCTGACCTGCCTGATTGCCATTCTCTCGTTCCAGTTTCCACAAGGGGCACCACGTAGTCGTGCTTTTGCGGCCCTTGGGGGATTACGTTTGGATTTGGGCTGGGGTTCGGGCCGATGATCGGCGGTGTATTGGTTGCCTGGCTAAGCTGGCAGTGGGTGTTTCTGGTTCACGGTTTTATCGCCTTACTGACGCTGATTCTGACGTTGAAAAATGTGGTGGAATCTCGTGACAACGCGGTTAAAAAACTCGACCTCAGTGGCATGGTTACGCTGTCGAGCATGGTCATGGGCGCAACCTACCTCATTACACAGGGTAGCAGTTTGGGGTGGGACAGCCTTGCCGCACGTATTATCCTGCTGTTTACGGTACTGAGCGCGGGGCTATTTATCTGGGTGGAGAAACGCCATCCGTATCCCATGTTTGATTTTTCTGTATTCCGCATTCGCCCCTTTTCCGGTGCGCTCATGGGCTCGATGGGGATGAATTTCAGCTTCTGGCCGCTGATGATTTACCTCCCCGTCTATTATCAGAGCGGGCTGGGATACAGCAGCCTCGCGACCGGGCTCGCGTTGCTGGCTTATACCTTACCGACCCTGATAATGCCGCCTCTCGGCGAAAAACTGGTGGTGCGCTTTGGTGCTGCGCGCGTCATTCCGATAGGGCTATTCACCATTGGTACCGGTTTTATGCTGATGACATTCGCCGCCGCACATCATCTGAGCTTACTTCCGGGCGCGCTGCTGGCGGGAGCAGCCCTCGGCCTAATCAATACGCCAGTGACCAACACGACGACGGGTTCCGTCTCGGGCGATCGGGCAGGAATGGCTTCTGGCATTGATATCAGCGCACGGTTGATTACGCTTTCGATAAACATCGCATTGATGGGAAATTTACTGGTTGCGGGAGTAGCCGAGGGCTTGAAGGGGGTCGTGTCAGAGGATATTGATGCACTCGCAGAACGCATTGCCGGAGGTGGGGAAGTCATGACGCTGACCACAGAGGTGGCATCGAGAGCGTTGGCAGAAGGATTCGGCAGTATTCTGTTATACGGTGCGGGAGGCGTTTGGGTGCTGGCGCTCCTGAGCCACTTATTGTTCAATTTCAAATTCGCCGTCAGGGTTAAGCGCGAAGAATAATGTGGCAACGTTAGCCACCGCTACATCCCGCCTTGCACAATAACGAATTGTAAATAAACAATAAAAACTGCGCCCTGATGACTCAAAAGGCGCAGTTTTTAGAGGGACATGCCACAACGATAAACCCTTCGTTGCCATGCATTCAGATCGGTTCAGCCTTGCAGACCCAATCGTCTTCCCGGCGCTTTTACCTCACCAGCGATGCGTCGATTTTCACCACGGCTTTGCGCACGTGCGCGGGTTCACCAACGGCACACAGCGGTTTGTGCACTTCCCCTGGGAAGAAGACGACAAAATCCCCTTCCTGCATCACAAACTGTTTTTCCTGCTCGCCCGCTGGCAGGAAGGCAATGTCTTTATCCGCCAGCCAATCGGTATCCGGCTTGCCCGCAGGCAGATTACTGAACGTCATTCCTTCCACACCGGACAGCACAATCTGAATGTCCAGATATTTGGCATGATACTCAGCGCGGCGTTTTTCCAGCAGATCGGTGCTGTCGTTGGAGATCAGCACAAACACGCTGTTGCCCTCAATATCATGCTTGCCCAGCGGCGTATCTGCCGTAATATTTTGCTTCACGTATTCAATCGCTTCACGCAGTTTGGCAGGCAGATAAGGAACCAGTTCAAGGTGGTGGACATTGCCAGTAATCATAAAAACCTCGTTAATAGAAAAAATGAAACTCTGTTTTATAATCCTTATACTCTCCAAATGTGACGCCCGCCAGCGCGTTAATACGAAAAAGTGAACTGCCCATCACTCTTCCCCATCGACCGTCTTCCACCTGCAAGCGTTATGCATACCACACCCTATCCGCAACCGATTGCTATGCGTAAAAAACCACGTTTTCTGCTTGAAATAGCCTAGTCGGCGCGTATAATTCCCGACAGTTTGCCGGGAGGGGTCATGCACTGTTACACCAAAAAATCCGCTGCTTATGTTGGTTCTCAACCACAACTGCCATCCGGCAGCCAGCCAGCGTTTTCCTTTCCGTTGCTCAATCATTCCATTAAGAAAGCCCCTCAATGAGGGGCTTTTTTTTGTGCCCTATCGTCCACGACGGCGCCCTTTCAGGGCATCGTTTTGTGGCATCAAAACGCGTTCAGGCATTTTTTCGCCGACAGCTCGGGCAGCCAGATACGACATTTCCTGTGTACACGTTAGGAGAATGAGATGAACGCATCCCAACTATTTGACGAGTAGCACAGAGGCTGAAAGACGGGGTGTGGAGCCTCGCAGATTTCCGGCATCATCGTGCCTATAACGGGATACTCATCGTTCCCCTGACTGGAGACTCCACACATGAATAACTATACCCCTGTTGGCGTTGATATCGCAAAACACCTGATTCAGGTTCACTTCATCGACAAACATAGCGGCGAAGTGGTGGATAAACAGCTGCGACGTCAGGATGTTCTGACCTTCTTCAGCAACCGTGAACCCTGCCTGATTGGTATGGAAGCCTGTGGCGGCTCTCAGCACTGGGCCCGGGAGTTGAAGAAACTTGGTCATCAGGTTCGCCTGCTTCAGGCGAAATTCGTCAAAGCCTTCCTGATGGGCAACAAGAACGATGTCATGGACTCCCGCGCCATATGGATGGCGGTCCAGCAACCGGGACGGGGGATTGCCGTAAAGAGCGAAGAGCAGCAGGCCGTTCTGGCACTGCATCGCATGCGCCGCCAGTGGGTGAAGTTCCGCACCGCGCAGACCAATGCCCTGCATGGCTTACTGCTCGAATTTGGTGAAACAGTACGCAAAGGACGTACCGCGCTGGACAAGGCTCTGCCCGTGGCGCTGGAGAGGCTGAAAAACCGCCTGCCGCTGTTCCTCATCGCCCAGATTGAAGAGCAGCACCGTCGCTTGAGTGAGCTGGATGCTCAGATTAACGGCATTGAGCAACAACTGACGGCGCTGGCGAAACAGAACGAGACCTGCCGACGGCTGATGGCTATACCCGGCGTAGGGCCACTGATAGCCACGGCGGCGGTGGCTACGATGGGCGAGGCTCATGCGTTCCGGTCGGGACGGGAGTTCGCGGCCTATGTCGGACTCGTCCCAAAACAGACCGGCACTGGCGGCAAGGTTCGCCTGCCGGGGATAAGCAAACGCGGTGACACCTACCTGCGTACGCTGTTTATCCATGGAGCGAGGGCAGCGAGCCTGTTGGCGAAAGAGCCGGGACCGTGGATAACGGAGTTAAAGAAACGGCGGCCGACCAGTGTGGCGATAGTCGCGATGGCCAACAAACTGGCGCGCACGGTGTGGGCGGTGGCGGCGCACGAACGGGAGTACCGGAAAGATTACGTCAGCATCAGGCCGTATTAACAGCGGATGCTGAAAACCATTAACCCTTAACAAAAGGATGAATGCGGAAAGGTTGCGAGGGCAGCCAGCGTGATGACAACGACAGGTAAGACCGGGACTTGCTAAACCTGAATGGTGTGTCGGGCATAAAGCCCGCCAGGAGAATAAGGAGCAAGTCGGCGAATCTCATCGAGGCCCGCGGCACAGGCTGCAATAAGGCCGGATATAGAGCTGCGACCTATCCGTCAACGTCAACACAACGGAAGCCTTGCAAACGGGATGCGTTCATATAGAAAGACACCATGGTCAATCCGCTCTATCAAAAACATATTATTTCGATTAACGACCTCAGTCGGGAAGATTTGGAACTGACGCTGCGTGTCGCCGCCAGCCTGAAAGCCAAGCCTCAGCCTGAGCTGTTAAAACATAAAGTGATTGCCAGCTGTTTCTTCGAGGCCTCCACCCGGACGCGTTTATCTTTTGAAACCGCGATGCATCGCCTCGGCGCCTCCGTCGTCGGTTTCGCCGACAGCAACAACACGTCGCTGGGGAAAAAGGGCGAAACGCTGGCCGATACCATCTCCGTGATCGGCCAATACGTGGATGCCATCGTGATGCGTCACCCGCAGGAAGGCGCTTCCCGCCTTGCGACCGAGTTCTCCAACGGTATTCCGGTACTGAACGCTGGCGACGGCGCGAACCAGCACCCCACGCAGACGCTGCTCGATTTGTTCACCATTCAGGAAACGCAGGGGCGACTGAACAACATCAATATCGCGATGGTCGGTGATTTGAAATACGGCCGCACCGTGCATTCACTCACGCAGGCGCTGGCGAAGTTTGAAGGCAACCGCTTCTACTTCATCGCCCCGGACGCACTGGCGATGCCGGACTACATTCTGAGTATGCTGAAAGAGAAAAATATTGCTTACAGCCTGCACAACAGCATCGACGACGTCGTCGGCGAGCTGGATATCCTGTACATGACGCGCGTGCAGAAAGAGCGTCTGGATCCGTCCGAGTACATCAACATCAAATCCCAGTTTGTCCTGCGCGCCGCCGACCTGCACAGCGCTCGCTCGAATTTGAAAGTGCTGCACCCGCTGCCGCGCGTCGATGAGATCACCATTGATGTAGATGCCACGCCCTACGCCTATTATTTCCAGCAGGCAGGCAACGGTATTTACGCCCGTCAGGCGCTGCTGGCGCTGGTCCTGAATCGCGAACTGGTTCTGTAAGAGGAAGAAACCATCATGACACACGATAATAAATTACAGGTTGAAGCGATCAAACGTGGCACGGTGATCGACCACATTCCCGCGCAGGTGGGTTTTAAACTGCTAACGCTGTTTAAACTCACCGCGACAGACCAGCGCATCACCATCGGCCTGAACTTGCCGTCCAACCACCTTGGGCGCAAAGATCTGATCAAGATCGAAAACGTCTTCCTGACCGAACAGCAGGCGAATCAGCTGGCGATCTACGCACCACAGGCGACCGTCAATCAGATTGATGACTATGACGTCGTGCGCAAGCTGGTGCCGACGCTGCCAGAGCATATTACTGGCGTGCTCACCTGCCCGAACAGCAATTGCATCAGCCGTAGCGAACCGGTCTCCTCGTCGTTCAGCGTTAAACAGCGTGACGGCGACGTTCACCTGAAGTGTAAGTACTGCGAAAAAGAGTTTGAGCGTCAGGCCGTGCTGCAAGATCGTTAGTTTTCTGCTTTGCCCCGCGATGGACGTTGCCTGCGGCGGGGCTTTTTTGAATAATGGCTGCGTCCGCGTAATGCCGATCATTTAAGGATCGAGATACTGGGGCGACCACGGCGTGAGGCATCCCTACGGGAACCTCATCACCGTGTTTCCCCTAAATCCATGCTTGAGTGGCTGGCATTCTACGTCCGCGTTCCTTTTACGCCCCCATCAAGGAGATACCATGTCACGCATTATCAGCACTGAGCACGCCCCTGCCGCCATCGGCCCCTATGTTCAGGGCGTTGACCTCGGCAGCATGATCATCACGTCCGGCCAGATTCCGGTGAACCCGAAAAGCGGTCTGGTAGCAGATAACATCACCGCGCAGACGCGCCAGTCACTGGAAAACGTACAGGCGATTGTGGAAGCCGCTGGCCTGAAAGTTTCCGATATCGTGAAAACCACGGTATTCGTGAAAGACCTGCACGACTTCACTCTGGTGAATACCGCCTATGAAGCCTTCTTCAACGAGCACGATGCCCCGTTCCCAGCTCGCTCTTGCGTTGAAGTTGCACGTCTGCCAAAAGACGTGAAGATCGAAATCGAAGCGATCGCCGTTCGTCGCTAAGCACCATCATTGATCGTTCTCTTCTCAAGACGCACCATTATGGCTGCGTCTTGCTGATTTTTAGCGTCTTTATTCTCACTCCTCAGTGCAGACTTTCCTTGCTACGCACCAATTAGAGGAAAAAATCGTCTTCCCCTCTGACTACATCACGCTTTTCTCAAAATGGCGCATTTTATGCATTGTCCTATTATCGCTATTAAGCGTGCTGCCTGGGGATGACAATGATAAAAATGCAACTTCCATCTGCGCCTTATTATGACGAGATGCTTTCGTCGCAAGGCCAACAACGTCAACATTACAATTCCTATTGGCAATGGCTTCAGCAAACTGACCAACAGGCCATTAAACAGAAGAAAGAGCAGGCGGAACTGCTGTTTCACCGCGTCGGTATTACCTTTAACGTTTATGGCGAAGAAGGCGGCACCGAGCGCCTCATTCCGTTCGATAGCGTACCACGCATTATTCCCGCTCATGAATGGCAGTTACTCGATCGCGGTATTCGTCAACGAGTACAGGCGCTTAACGCGTTTCTCTACGACATTTATCATCAACAGCACATTCTCAACGCGGGCATTATTCCCCGTGAACAGGTGCTGGCCAACGAGCAATATCAGCCCTGTATGCAGGGAGTAAACCTGCACAACAACATTTATGCCCATATCACCGGGATTGATATGGTGCGCAATAGCGACGGGAATTATTACGTGCTGGAAGACAATTTGCGTACCCCATCCGGCGTCTCTTATATGCTGGAAAATCGCAAAATGATGATGCGTCTCTACCCGGATTTGTTTGCCAGCCAGCACATCGCCCCCGTCGAGCGCTACCCTAGCTACCTGCTGCAAACGCTGCGTGAAAGTACGCAGGTCGACGATCCCACCGTGGTCGTGCTGACACCGGGCCGTTTCAACAGCGCCTACTTTGAACACAGCTTTCTGGCACAGCAAATGGGCGTCGAACTGGTAGAAAGTGCGGATTTGTTCGTCAAAGCGGGTGCCGTCTATATGCGCACCACAGAAGGGCCTTGTCAGGTGGATGTGATTTATCGCCGTGTCGATGATGCCTTCCTTGACCCGTTAGCCTTTCGCGCTGATTCGATGCTCGGTGTACCCGGTCTCTTATCCGTCTATCGTGCAGGGGGCGTGGTGTTAGCGAACGCCGTCGGTACTGGCGTTGCCGACGATAAATCCATTTATCCCTATGTGCCGGAGATGATCCGCTTCTATCTTTCTGAAGAACCGATCCTCAGCAACATTCCCACCTGGCAGTGCCGCGATCCGAAAGATCTCCGCTATGTGCTCGATCATCTGGACAGCATGGTAGTGAAGGAAGTCCACGGTGCAGGCGGCTACGGCATGTTGGTCGGCCCACGCGCGACACGTCAGGAAATCGAAACGTTCCGTCAGCGTTTACTGGCGCACCCGCACAACTATATCGGTCAGGAAACACTGGCGCTCTCTACGTGTCCGACGTTTATCGATGATGGCTTAGCACCTCGTCATATCGATCTTCGCCCCTTTGCCCTCTCCGGCGAGGAAATCCGTCTGATTCCCGGCGGCCTGACACGCGTTGCCCTTACCGAAGGCTCTCTGGTCGTCAACTCCTCACAAGGCGGTGGCACCAAGGACACCTGGGTCATGGAAGGAGACGAATCATGCTAAGCCGCACCGCAAGTGAACTGTATTGGATGGCTCGCTATCTGGAACGAGCGGAAAGCCTCGCCCGCGTGCTGGATGTAACCTACAAACTCTCGATGATGCCGAGCCACAGTCAACAGCAACACGATCTGGCGTTGCCGCTGAATCTGACGATGACGCATGACTTATTCCAGCAGCGTTACGCCCATTTTTCGATGAATAACCTGCTGAATTTCTTCGCGCTGGACAACCAGAACCCGAGCAGTATCTACAACTGTATCGAGATGGCGTGGAACAACGCACACGCGGTGCGTGGCAGCCTCTCTTCCGAGGTGTGGGAGTGCATCAACACCACCCGCATCGACATTCGCAATCTGCGCCATCAGGGCGTGGATACCATCGGGATTGATGCGTTTTTTGACTGGGTAAAAGAGCGCTCCCATCTGTTTCGTGGCGCGATGTTCGGCACCTTGTTACGTAACGATGCGCAGTGCTTTATTCGGATTGGTACGCTGATTGAACGCGCCTATGCAACCGCACAACTGCTGAATGTCAAACAGCAACAGCTTCATAACGACCCCGACCCGGTACGCGAGTATTACCGTCTGGATACCCTGCTGCGAGCGGTGAGCGCACGCGAAGCCTATCACAGCCTCTATCGCCAGCCGATCAACCCGGAAACCGTGACCGAACTGCTCGTCTTGCGTGAGGACATACCACGCTCTCTGCACGCCTGCATCAGCGATCTGGTTCTGCAACTCGAAGCCATCGGCAGCCAGCGCGCCAGAGTACCGCAGCGGCTTGCCCATCTGCTGCACGTCGAGCTGCGCTTCAGCACATTGGACGACATTCTGGCGCAGGATCTCCCCACCTATCTCAGCCACTTTATCGGCAAAATTAACGAGTTGGCTGACAGTATCCGCCACACCTATCTGGAGGCGTTATGAAACTAACCATCAATCACCTTACGCACTATCGCTACGATGAAGAAGTGAAATTCAGCACCCAGTATCTACGCCTGACACCGCAAGATTCAGCGCACCAGAGAATACGGGAATGGAAACTGACATTGCCGGTTCCCGCCGTTCAAACCACCGATGCGTATGGCAATGTGTTGCATGTACTGACGCTCGACCATCCACACCATGACATTACAATTCATGCAGAAGGCATCGTTGATATCATCGACAGCGGCGAAAGCGTAAATCCAAACGAACAGGACACGCTGTCACCGCTGGTTTTTTTACGCATGACGCCGCTCACCGAAGCTGACGACGCTATTCGGGCGTTTGCACAGCGTTATTATCGTCAGGATGCGCCGGAAGAAAGCCTGAATACGCTGATGGCGGAATTACAGTTGAAAATGCCGTATACTCCCGGCGCAACGCAGGTTCAGGATACCGCAGCAGCCGCATTTGCCCTGCAAAAAGGCGTTTGTCAGGATCATACGCATGTTTTTCTGGCCTGCTGCCGCAGCCTGGCTATCCCTGCACGCTATGTCAGCGGCTACGTATACAGTCAGGACACCCAGCATGTTGCCATGCATGCCTGGGCAGAAGTCTGGCTGAACGGGACGTGGCAGGGGTTCGACATTACCAACAGCACCCGTAAACTCCACCAGCATCTGTGGCTAGCCGTGGGGATGGATTATCTGGATGCTTGCCCGGTACGGGGAACGCGACTGGGAGGCGGATGCGAAGAGATGTTTTCAGAAGCTGAAGTACGTTTGTTTGCGCGGCAACAGCAGGTACAGCAGCAACAGTAGAATTTTTAACGAAAAGGTACTTTATGACGTACTGCGTCGCCATGTGTCTGTCTGACGGTCTGGTTTTTGCTTCCGACTCCCGCACCAATGCTGGCGTTGATCACATTGCAACTTTCAAAAAGCTGCATGTTTTTCAACACGACGCAGAACGGGTTTTCGTGATCCAATGCGCGGGGAACCTGGCAACGACGCAAAGTATCATCAGCCTGCTCAGTGCCCGAATCAATGCGCAACACACGCCGAACCTGATGCAGATGGGGTCGATGTATGATGCCGCCATGCTGCTTGGGGAAACCGTGCGGGAAGTCATCCACCGTGATAGCAGCGCACAGCAAAATGGCAGTAACACCAACTTCGGCTGTAACCTGCTGCTGGGCGGGCAAATCGGTGGTGACACACATCGGCTATTTCATATTTATCCCGAAGGTAACTTCATTGAGGCGACGCCGGATACCCCCTACTTCCAAATCGGCGAAAGCAAATACGGTAAACCGATTATCGATCGTGTATTAACCATGGATACACCGCTGGAACAGGCCATGTGCTGTGCGCTGATTTCCATCGATTCTACGCTGCGCAGCAACTTGTCGGTCGGCTTGCCGTTGGACGTCATGATGTACCGCACCGATAGCTTTGACAGCAGCGAACAACAACGCATCACTGAAAACAACGCGTATTTTTCCACTATCCGTAAAGCCTGGTCTGAAGGGTTGCTAAACACGTTCCGCCAGCTTCCCCCTTTCCCTGACAGCAAACCGTAATCCGTCCCCCAATTGGCATTCGGGAGTCAGTATCATGATTGACTCCCGATGTCGAAAGACAGCATGAGTATTTCAGATATTTCTGTCTTTTCCCGCTCGCTGACGATAAAAACGCCCCAACCACGCCACCAGACCGCGTCCCACAAGCCTTCATGGATGCCACATCCGATTTGATTAAATTTCGATCAAGCTCGATTTATCTACTAGCTGGGAATTTCTTTGCTCTGCGTCAATTTTGCAGCGATAAAAGCGCAAACACTCCTACGCAATTTCAATATATAGTGCCTATCCTGTAAACATGACCTACATATAGTGTTTATCCACAGTATCATCCACAGCCCCCTGTAACCCCTGTCGGCTAGGGCTTTCGCCTGTGGATAACCTTTCGAGAGGAAGAAAACGTGAAACCAGTAGTGATTAAACGGGACGGTTGCCAGGTGCCTTTTGATGAAGTGCGTATCAAAGAGGCGGTCGAACGCGCGGCGCATGCAGCCGGTGTCAATGATGCAGACTACTGCGCAACTGTGGCCTGTGCGGTCGCTCAACAAATGCAGGATAAAACGCGCGTAGATATCCGCGATATTCAGAACGCGGTCGAAAACCTGCTGATGTCCGGCAATTACAAGCAACTAGCGCGTACCTACATCGAATACCGCCACGATAGAGACATCGCGCGTGAACGCCACGGCCGGCTGAATCAGGAAATTCGCGGTCTGGTCGAGCAGAGCAACATGGCGCTGCTGAATGAGAACGCCAACAAAGACAGTAAAGTCATTCCCACCCAGCGCGACCTGCTGGCCGGTATTGTCGCCAAGCACTACGCCAAACAGTACATCCTGCCGCGTGATGTGGTATTGGCGCACGAACGTGGCGAGATTCACTATCACGACCTCGACTATTCGCCTTTTTTCCCGATGTTTAACTGCATGCTGATCGACCTGAACGGCATGCTGACCAATGGCTTCAAAATGGGTAATGCGGAGATTGAGCCGCCGAAGTCGATCTCTACGGCCACTGCCGTCACCGCGCAGATTATCGCGCAGGTCGCCAGCCACATTTATGGCGGCACCACGATTAACCGTATTGATGAAATTCTGGCGCCGTTCGTCACTGCCAGCCATGCGAAACATAAAGCGGTGGCAGAAGAGTGGCAGATTCCTGATGCGGAAAATTATGCCTTAACCCGCACGGAAAAAGAGTGCTACGACGCCTTCCAGTCACTGGAATATGAAGTCAACACGCTCCACACCGCTAACGGCCAGACGCCGTTCGTGACCTTTGGTTTCGGGCTCGGCATCAGTTGGGAATCTCGTCTGATTCAGGAATCTATCCTGCGCAATCGCATTGCCGGGCTGGGTAAAAACCACAAAACGGCGGTGTTCCCGAAACTGGTCTTCGCGATTCGCGATGGCCTGAACCACAAAGCGGGCGATCCAAATTACGATATCAAACAGCTCGCGCTGGAGTGCGCCAGCAAGCGCATGTACCCAGATATCCTGAACTACGAACAGGTCGTGAGCGTCACCGGATCGTTCAAAACGCCGATGGGTTGCCGCAGCTTCCTCGGCGTCTATGAAGAAGACGGCCAGCAGATTCACGATGGTCGTAATAATCTGGGCGTGATTAGCCTGAACCTGCCGCGCATCGCGCTGGAGGCCGAAGGCAATGAAGATCGCTTCTGGACACTGCTCGACCAGCGTCTGGCACTGGCGAAGAAAGCGCTGATGACGCGCATTGCGCGGCTGGAAAACGTGAAAGCCCGCGTTGCGCCCATCCTTTATATGGAAGGTGCCTGTGGCGTACGTTTAAAAGCGGACGACAGCATTGCGGATATCTTCAAGAACGGACGCGCCTCCATTTCGCTGGGCTATATCGGCGTGCATGAAACGATTAATGCTCTCTTCGGTAGCCAAACTCACGTGTTTGATGACGAGGCGCTGCGTGCCAAAGCCGTAGCCATCATCGCTCGTCTGAAAGAGGCGACCGAGCAGTGGAAAGAGGAAACGGGTTATGGCTTCAGTCTGTACAGCACGCCGAGTGAAAACCTGTGTGACCGCTTCTGCCGTCTGGATACCGCCGAATTTGGCGTGGTGCAAGGCGTGACGGACAAAGGGTATTACACCAACAGCTTCCATCTTGATGTGGAGAAGAAGGTGAACCCTTACCAGAAAATCGACTTCGAGCTGCCCTATCCGCCGCTGGCTAACGGGGGGTTCATTTGCTACGGCGAATATCCGAACCTGCAACACAACCTCAAGGCACTGGAAGACGTGTGGGATTACAGCTACAGCCGCGTGCCTTACTACGGCACCAACACGCCGATCGACGAATGCTACGAGTGTGGCTTCACCGGTGAATTCGAGTGCACCAGCAAAGGCTTCACCTGCCCGAAATGCGGCAACCACGATTCGGCACGCGTTTCCGTCACGCGCCGTGTGTGCGGCTACCTCGGCAGCCCGGATGCACGTCCATTCAACGCGGGTAAACAGGAAGAAGTTAAGCGCCGGATTAAACACCTGGGCAACGGTCAACTGGGGTAACCCCTTCCGGGCCGCGGCAATGCGGCCCGTCTTTCGCGGCACCGTCAACACACGCCCGCGTCATAACATGGGCTCTACCGTATGAATTACCACCAGTATTATCCCGTTGATGTTGTCAACGGCCCCGGCACCCGCTGCACGCTGTTTGTCGCTGGCTGCGTACATGAGTGTGCGGGGTGCTACAACAAAAGAACCTGGCGACTGAACTCCGGCCAGCCGTTTACGCAGGAACAGGAAGATAGGATCATCGCCGACCTTCGGGATACGGTGATTCCACGGCAGGGTATTTCGCTGTCTGGCGGCGATCCGCTGCACCCACAGAATGTGCCTGACATCCTGCGGCTGGTGGAGCGCATACGCGCAGAATGCCCAGGCAAAGATATCTGGGTCTGGACAGGCTATGTGCTGGCCGAATTGACACCGGATCAACAGCAGGTGGTCGATCTCATCAATGTCTTAGTCGATGGAAAATTTGTGCAAGATCTGAAAGATCCCGCACTGATTTGGCGCGGCAGCAGCAATCAGGTTGTCCACCGCCTGCGGTGATCGATAGGCGGCTACTGAAGCGGTGGCTGCTTGCCCAATGACCGTAATTGATCGGATTCCAGCACGGTAACCCGCGCTTTGGGTTCCGGCGAGAACGCCTGATTCAGCAATGCCTGTGCAACTGTTTTTCCTTCAATGGCTCGCCACTTTGCCGGGAACAGGCGGAACAGCGGAGCGGCCAGGCTTTCTAACGGGCGGCTGTCTTCCCTTTCCCCTAGCAGCATCGACGGCTGTGCCAGGGTCAGATGTTGCCAGCCTTGCTGCCGCAGCGATCTTTCCGCTTCTCCCTTCACTCGCGAATAGAAGAAAGGCGATGTCGCATTCGCACTCAGCGAACTGACGACCAACAGGTGCGTCGCGCCCAGCGCCAGCGCCACTTTTGATCCTTCCACCACCAGCGTGTAATCCACATAGCGGAATGCCTGTTTACTGCCTGCCGTCTTGAGCGTCGATCCCAGGCAGCAAAATGCGATGTCGACAGGGTCAGTCAATTGCGCCAGCGCGGTAGACAGATCGTAATCGTGCGGATTAACCACTTTCTCCGAAGGCACCAGCGGCTTACGGGTCGGCGCATAGATCGTCTCGACCCGATTATTGGCTTTCAACAGCTGTAACAACTCGTGACCTACTAACCCCGTTGCACCTAATAACAATACCCGGCTCATCGGTTTTCCCCCTTACTCTGCGTCTTTCACGTTCCCATCTTTTGACGTTGCTGTTGTTATTTGTGTTCATTCCGCTGCCAGTGGCGTTTCTTACCAAAGCCCAACGTATTGTCCGTCATCTTGATTTCTGTCAGATCGAGTCGCCAGATCGGCGCTTGCGATGCCCGGGCAATAGGGAAACGCGTGTTATAGCGCGCTCTGGCCTGCTGCGCCTCATCGCCCTCCAACAGCACCGCCAATCCGCGAAACTGCACACCCTTAATCAGCATCACACTCTTCGGCTGGCCGCTGACCGTACCCGCCACCTGCGGTAGCCTCGCCATTATTTCACCGTGGCGCGTCTGCAACTCTGTCATCAGATAGAAGGCTATCTGTTGATCGTCATAAGTATAGAAGCAACTCGCACACCATAATTCCGAATTTTCACCCACGCATAACGTCAGTACGTGCAGCTTTTTCAGGTAGCGGGAGATAGCGTCAAGATCGCCGCCCGTTCCTCTCGATGCTGTCTGCATTACGACACCTCACTCCACTTTCTGAACGAATGTATCCTGCCCAACCATTCGCTGGCCTTCCGCAGAATGCGGCAGCATGGCTTGCAGAGGCTGGCCGGTGTGTTTATCCAATAGCAGGGAGTGAGGTTCCCCCTCAGCAAACAGTTGCTGCTCTCCCCACTGGCGTAGCGCCACAACGAGCGGAAATAGCTGTTCGCCTTTTGGCGTCAGAACATACTCCTGATAGGCCGAACTGTAGGAAACGGGCTGAACGGACAAAATACCTTCGTCAACCAACGTGCGCAGACGGTCGGTAAGAATATTTTTCGCGACGCCCAAACTGCGCTGAAAATCGCTGAAACGGCGGCGATTATCGAAAGCATCGCGGATAATCAGCAGCGCCCAGCGATCGCCAATCACACCCAGCGCACGGGCGACGGGACACGCATCCTCTTTCAGACTTTTGCGCTTCACCATGACGATTTCCTCCCCTTTTTCCTGTTCATCCTGCCTTACCCACAAACTAAAAAAATGACCGTACGTTTTTTGGTTGCAGAATAAAATCAGGGTATTTATGCTTCAAGTGGTTTTATTTTGAAACCAAAAATGGGCGGTGAAAGCAAATATTATGAAAATAAGCCCTATTCATACCACGTTATCCGTCACCGAAGGCGATCTTTACAGCACTGCGCCGCAACTGACAGCCTGATAACGGCACAACGATTCTTGATAAGGGAAAAAGCATGAGTGAACTGACGTTACTGGCTGATGCCGATGAGCGCGGCCGACGTTATCTGGCTGCGAATGCACAGCGGCGGGTTTTCCCCGATGCAGACGCCCTCGCGGCACTGACGCGTTTTGATGAAACGCTGCCGCAACAGGGTTTCTCACCCGAAAGCACGCTGGCGCTGTTGGATGAGGTCGGCTCCCCGGCGACCACCGCGTCCAATGGCCCAAACTATTTCGGCTTTGTTATCGGTGCCTCATTGCCGGTTGCCGCGGCGTCCGAACGATTGATGATTGCCTGGGATCAGTGCGCGTCCACCTTTGATAATTCGCCGGTCTCCGCCACGCTGGAACGCCTCGCCAGCCGCTGGGTGCTCGATGCCCTGAGCTTACCCAAAGACAGCGCCGTCGGTTTCGGCACCAGCGCCACCGCCTGCACGCTTTCCTGTCTGGCCGCCGCGCGTCGTGCCTTATTGGCAAAACAGGGCTGGGATTTTGACAACGATGGGCTGATCGGCGCACCTGAAATCAAGGTCGTGATTTCGGAACTGACGCACATCACCGTGAAGAAAGCGCTGCGCGTACTCGGCTTTGGGCTACGCCATTTACGCATCGCGCCCGTTAATGCGTGTGGGCAGATTGATGCTGCGCAGCTTCCTCCGTTGGACGATAGCACGATTCTTTGTTTGCAGGCGGGTGAGGTCAATACGGGCGAGTTTGATGACTTTGCACAGATCATTCCCGTCGCGAAAGCAGCGGGAGCTTGGGTTCACGTTGATGGTGCTTTCGGACTATGGGCCAGAGCCTCGTCCCACGCGGCGCTCACTGAGGGCATCGAGCTGGCCGACAGTTGGACAACGGACGCACACAAATGGCTGAACACCCCCTACGACTGTGCGATGGCGATTTGCCGCGATGCGGACGCGCTGGCCGAAGCGATGAACGCAGATGCGGTTTACTCCAGTGCGGCGCGAGATGCACAGAAGAATCTGACGCTCGAATTCTCCCGTCGTCCGCGCGGTATTCCCGTGTGGGCGGCACTGCGTACGCTAGGGCGTGACGGCGTGGCGGAGATGGTCGAACGACACTGCCGACAGGCAACATTCATCGCCGACGGCCTGCGCCATGCGGGATTTGAGGTACTAAATCGGGTTGTGCTTAATCAAGTTCTGCTGCGGGGAGAAACCGACAGCCAAACCACGGCGATACGGGAAGCGTTACAGGCCTCGGGTAAAGCATGGTTTGGCGGCACCGTCTGGCAGGGGCGTCCGGCCTTGCGCATCAGCGTGTCATCCTGGCGCACGCAGGACGACAACATAAAGGCGCTCATCGCGCTGCTGACGAAAATCAAAGCGCAGACCCCACACTGAACGAAGCGCAAAGTATAAAACGACGCTCCCCGCAAACGCGGGGAGAGAGAAACATCACCGGACTACGGCGCGTCGACATGCGCTAGACGTAAACGCTGATGCTGGAGACCTGCCCCTGAAAGCGGTTCAACGCCTCTGCCGCACGTTGCAGGCTTTCGGTATTTTGCACTTCGCTGCGGGATGAGGCACCCGCGACACCTTGCTGAATGGTATCGAAAACATTAATCGGCTGGAACACATTGGAAGGCGGCACGCTGCCGACATTCTCTCGTGGCGACGAAATAAGCCCCAGCAGCGCGGAGCCTTCTTCACGTCCCAACCGCCCACTGCTGACAAGGCCTTCTACCGTTTCATACAGATCGGCTGGGCTAATGCGGGTGAAATCATATCGCGTCGTCTCACCGGCAGGAACGGCACCGCTTCCCGCCTGATAAGACTGAAGCTGTTCGGACAACGCCGCTTTCTCTGCATGTTCTGTAGAACGCTTCGCCATCACCTGCTGGCTGGCAAAAACGGACGACTCTGCGGCTTCAACTTTCATATCACCTCCTTACGGTAACGTATGGAAGACAAAAATCATTGGCATAGCACCTCACTGTGACAGTGGGTGCAAAACTGGCGTGTTTTAATACTGACACGCAATCCCCCATCACGCCAGCCAAGCGGGGAAATCCCCTCCGACATATACTTGAATTTAGTCATCCCACGGTTTATCCCCGCTGGCGCGGGGAACACTGAGGGTGCTCGTCTACCTCTGGCGTTTCTTTCGGTTTATCCCCGCTGGCGCGGGGAACACCAGTATTTAACGGCAAGATACGCTATCTGCTGCGGTTTATCCCCGCTGGCGCGGGGAACACAGTCCTGCCTCCCGCTAATTCAGGTGGTGGCGCGGTTTATCCCCGCTGGCGCGGGGAACACCGAACGGTTCGACCTGAGTTCAGGTAAAAATCCGGTTTATCCCCGCTGGCGCGGGGAACACGTTAGTGAAAATCAGGAGGCGGTAACTCACTTCGGTTTATCCCCGCTGGCGCGGGGAACACGGGAAGCGAGAAAAACCACCGAGGCGGGTTATCCGGTTTATCCCCGCTGGCGCGGGGAACACGCTGAATAAGCCATAATGCGGCCATGTCCTGGCGGTTTATCCCCGCTGGCGCGGGGAACACGCTATTTTTCTGGCCGACCATTATCAATTGCGCGGTTTATCCCCGCTGGCGCGGGGAACACGTACGTTGTGACCGTTTCCGGCCAAACCAACGCGGTTTATCCCCGCTGGCGCGGGGAACACGCGCGGGAATTTTCCCTTTCGCAACGCGGTTTGCGGTTTATCCCCGCTGGCGCGGGGAACACATGCTATCGAGCGCAGCGGCGGTGTCTTTGTCCGGTTTATCCCCGCTGGCGCGGGGAACACTCATCCAAGTAGCTCTGGAGCAATTGAGTGCGCGGTTTATCCCCGCTGGCGCGGGGAACACTACAACAACGGGCAAAACAACACGTTTGGGTTCGGTTTATCCCCGCTGGCGCGGGGAACACCTGGGCGTTCGATTCCGCGTCGATATACGTGGCGGTTTATCCCCGCTGGCGCGGGGAACACCTATCAGGAATCGGACATCCGACGTGATCCTTCGGTTTATCCCCGCTGGCGCGGGGAACACCCTTCCGGCGCAACTTCTGGATTCGGCGTATTCGGTTTATCCCCGCTGGCGCGGGGAACACGGAGGTCCTGCGGATTCATTGTTTCCAAGCGCTGGTTTATCCCCGCTGGCGCGGGGAACACAACCGCCTTTCCGGTCACTAATCGACGGTACTCGGTTTATCCCCGCTGGCGCGGGGAACACAACAGGAGTTACAGGCAATTTCTTTAAGCATTCGGTTTATCCCCGCTGGCGCGGGGAACACCTGTAAGCATCTCCCTGATTAGATTTCGGCATCGGTTTATCCCCGCTGGCGCGGGGAACACACTGCCACTCTCAGCGGGTACATGCGTACGTTCGGTTTATCCCCGCTGGCGCGGGGAACACGGTAACTGCCGAATAAAATTAATAGCGTTTTGCGGTTTATCCCCGCTGGCGCGGGGAACACTTTACCTCCCGCTCTAATCATTGCCATGGTGGCGGTTTATCCCCGCTGGCGCGGGGAACACGGGGGTGCTTTGAATTTTTGCCCACAGGACGCCGGTTTATCCCCGCTGGCGCGGGGAACACACATCATAGGATAAATTGATAGGCTGATACGGCGGTTTATCCCCGCTGGCGCGGGGAACACGAGAGTGTCGGGGTTTCCACGTCTGCAACCACCGGTTTATCCCCGCTGGCGCGGGGAACACAGCCGATCACGCTAAGTCGGGAGATGGCGGCGCGGTTTATCCCCGCTGGCGCGGGGAACACCAGCGTTGAGCGAATCAACACCTCATCGATTTGCGGTTTATCCCCGCTGGCGCAGGGAACACTGGCTGTCTCATATGCAATGTTTTGAATAGCTGCGGTTTATCCCCGCTGGCGCGGGGAACACACGGGCAGGGTACAAATGTGAAGGGCAACAGGCGGTTTATCCCCGCTGGCGCGGGGAACACCTTACGCCGCCGCCAGTAGCATTTTTTTCAAGCGGTTTATCCCCGCTGGCGCGGGGAACACACGTCGGCGCAAGTGCCGGGTTCTTCAACACGCGGTTTATCCCCGCTGGCGCGGGGAACACGAGGCTTTGTTAAATTCGGCTATTAAAAGGCGCGGTTTATCCCCGCTGGCGCGGGGAACACGAGGCTTTGTTAAATTCGGCTATTAAAAGGCGCGGTTTATCCCCGCTGGCGCGGGGAACACACATCAGTCGTCGAAATCTGCCCCTCATACGCCGGTTTATCCCCGCTGGCGCGGGGAACACTTTTGATGTCGTGACCGCGAATTCGTCGGCGCCGGTTTATCCCCGCTGGCGCGGGGAACACGCAGACTTTCCAGCTCCTCGTGATAATTCGACTCGGTTTATCCCCGCTGGCGCGGGGAACACATGCTGGATATCGACACCGCGGAGGGGGAACAGCGGTTTATCCCCGCTGGCGCGGGGAACACAGCCAAATCAACGCACGTAGTTTTTTCATCGTCGGTTTATCCCCGCTGGCGCGGGGAACACCGCACCATTTTTCCGTTTTTGATGCACAACTCCGGTTTATCCCCGCTGGCGCGGGGAACACGATGTGGTTGAGACGTGAATCAACCTCCATGTCGGTTTATCCCCGCTGGCGCGGGGAACACACCGTATCGCGGCGTTCGCGGGTATCACTCGTCGGTTTATCCCCGCTGGCGCGGGGAACACCAGTAAACGTTGCTGCTCATGACAGCAGCGGGCGGTTTATCCCCGCTGGCGCGGGGAACACCAAAAATCACTAACTGAGACGACTGATCCACTCGGTTTATCCCCGCTGGCGCGGGGAACACTCAGCATAAATGTAATCCATGTCCCGGGCCTGCGGTTTATCCCCGCTGGCGCGGGGAACACTTTGTTTCAGTTGTCGGCGAATTTGGACTTTACGGTTTATCCCCGCTGGCGCGGGGAACACTTTGCCGCCTCTTCAAAACTATCTCGTAATTCCGGTTTATCCCCGCTGGCGCGGGGAACACTCGAATTTTATCGAACTTAGGGATCCGATTGACGGTTTATCCCCGCTGGCGCGGGGAACACAGTGTCGGCAGTGAGCGCTCAGGTCGATATCTCGGTTTATCCCCGCTGGCGCGGGGAACACACGAACGCGGAATGCGTTATCAGACTCGGAATCGGTTTATCCCCGCTGGCGCGGGGAACACTCATCCAAGTAGCTCTGGAGCAATTGAGTTCGCGGTTTATCCCCGCTGGCGCGGGGAACACAGCCGTTGATAACATTGTAGCGAGCTTTGCTACGGTTTATCCCCGCTGGCGCGGGGAACACGTAATGCGTCTCTTCAGTTTTATAGTTAGTATGCGGTTTATCCCCGCTGGCGCGGGGAACACAGATAAAAGCTCTTCTATTTTTTCAAAAGAGCCGGTTTATCCCCGCTGGCGCGGGGAACACACGCGATACTTTGAAAAATGCAGAGGCGCTGACGGTTTATCCCCGCTGGCGCGGGGAACACCGTTAATTGGGCCAACTGCTGCGCCGTTGATTCGGTTTATCCCCGCTGGCGCGGGGAACACTCTAAAAGTAGAGAGTTGTTTTATAACACTTTTTTCGGCATAAAAAAATCTACCGATTTTTCCATGTTGTTAAAGATCGCTAACTTATTGATTTTCAATAGGTGAAAAAGAGACTAACCGCAGGCCATCCAGATCTACCGGCATTCGGCGGTTTTCTCCCCAGGTTTGGAACTCAAAACCGGATTCCGTATTCGTCGACCATGCCATCACCACGTTGCCCTGCTCTGCCAGTTCGATAATCTGTTGCCAGACCATTTCTCTCACCCGCTGTGAGGTATCGCCAACATAGACACCCGCACGGACTTCCAGTAGCCATACCGCTAACCTGCCGCGTAAACGCGGCGGGACATTTTCCGTCACCACCACAAGCATACTCATTTAACCTTGTCCCCGGTGACCGCTGTCACCAAACGGCTTCGGCTCTGGGATGGCCGGCGGCTGCGCATCGTCCGGCGGAAGCGGCGGCGTAATGCCACCCGCAGATAAGACGTCCTCAATGAGAGGAATCAGTTTACTGAGCGTTTTCTGGCTACGGAAAATATCACGGCAGGCAAGCCGCACTTCACGATCAGGCTCGGCAGGGTTGCGGGCTGCAATTTCAAAGGCTTTCGCTACCACACCCTCGAATTTGATGATATCGGCAATGTCATAGACAAAAGAAAGCGGTTTGCCGCTGTGGACAAACCCGATCGCTGGCGCATACCCCGCCGCCAGCACGGCCGCCTCAGTAATGCCGTACAGGCAGGACGTCGCCGCACTAATACACTGGTTGACCTTGTCGCCTCGTTCCCAATCTTTCGGATCGTAACGTCGGCCATGCCATTTCACGCCATATTGCTGCGCCAACAGCGTATACGTTTGGCGCACGCGGGCACCTTCAATTCCCCTAAGCTGCTCGACCGAACGGCGGCTCGGCGCCGGTTCACCAAAGCGCAGCTCGAACATTTTGCGCACCACTTTCAGGCGCAATTCCTCGTCTAACGCCAGCTTAGCCTGATAGAGCAATTTGTCCGACCGCGCGCCGCCGGGCTGGCCAGACGCATACAGCCGCACGCCCGCTTCGCCAACCCACACCAGCAGCGTCCCGACCGTTGCCGCCAGTCGCACCGCCGCATGAGAAACCCGCGTGCCCGGTTCCAGCATGATGCAAGCAACCGAGCCGACGGGAATGTGCGTACGGACGCCGGTTTTATCCACCAGCACAAACGCCCCATCAATAACATCAATCTGCCCGTATTGCAGAAAGATGAGTGAAACGCGATCCTTAAGCGGGATCGGGTTGAGCGGAACATACATCGTTGACTCTCCCTGTAACGGGGCAGGCTACGCCCGTTTCAATAGCAGCAGGCCACACCCCAGTGCTTTGCTTTTTCCTAACCCTTGTCGGGCAACCGTCGCAAAGCGTTCAGCATCCGTAATGTGAAGCACCCCGTCATAATCCACGCTGCTGAACATAATCGCTGCCGACTGACCGGGCTTGTTCAGGCGATGGCGTTGATAGCCATCAACCCGACACGACGATACCGCAAAGCCCGCATTTTCCCCCTGTCGCACCAACCATTCCCGCGCACGCTGTTGCTGGTGTTGCCACAACGCCACGCCGGATAGCCCCGCCGCTTTCGCCTGATGACGCGCATCCATCAACACATCGCTACGTTTGCCGTCCCGCGTAACGACTGGATTCGCACGCAGCGAAAAGGCTAACGCCATGCCGTTATGCCACTGTGGTTGATAGGGTTTGGTTTCCACCTGAAACAGATTGTGATCCGCCTGCGGTGCCTGTTCAGAAAGCAGGTAAAACAGGCTTTTGGTTTCATGCGCCTCTTCGCGGAACAGGAACGAACGCTGAAGCTGTTCAGGGAAAAGCTGCCAGAGCCATTGGTGGCTGGCATAGCCCCCCGCGTGCAGCCGCTTCTCGGCCATCACACGCGGCAACGCATTGAGTTGCAGTGTTATTCTGGAAAAATACATCATTCCTCTCCCTTATCACTGCCAACATATTGCACACGAGAGGCGAACTGCCAGCGCCGTCGATCGGCGGGCTGATCGTTCCGTGAAACACGGTATTGCGCCGTTAGCCCCGTATCGGTTTCCTGTTCCCAGTAGCACACACCCTCGGCACGAGCGATCATCTCTAACGCGAGATCGTTCAGCGCAGGCGTCCGCCTGGCTAACTGCCACACCTCGGCCAACGTACCAGAGAACAAGTGTGGTGCCAGCGGCAGCGCAGGCGGACAACTTTTACGTCCGAAATAGAGCGTAAACACCGGTGATAGCAGCGCATCCCGCAGCGCACTTAACGAGTAAGGCGCATCCGGCGTGGCACTAATGGCGATGTGATAATAGGCATCACAGCGGTATTCACGTGAAGTCAGCATGGTTTCGAGCGATTGTCCCACCTCTGGCCGCAGTTCATCCCGCCTTGTATAACGCGTTACTTTGCGGTTTTCTTTCGGCATTTGCACCGTGTGGTAGTCATTCAGCCAGGTTTCACGATCGGAAAGCGGCCGCACCGCCACATGGTAATGCTGATTAAAAACCGTCAGCGCGGCTCGATCGTCGCGCCGGATCCCCAGCGCCGCTGCCAGCAGCCCCAGCAGCGCCGAACGGCTGGGTACCGTCGAGGTGTGGCGCACCTCACCGACCGCCACTTCCCCCCACGACACCAGCGGGGCATAGATCTGGAAGACCAGATAGTTATCCATAGAGCGCTCCTACTGGCTGATGAAATCCAGTAACCCTTGCAGCGAGCCACCCTCACTGTCCGCTTCCACGTTCAGTTCATAGGAAGGCACACTGCCGGAAGAGGCGTACACCCGGTCAAATTTGTTTTTTTGCTTACGCAACAGCTCGATAGCGTCATTGACCTGATTATCACTGCGGATGGGTTTGAAAAACGCGACCGACAGGGTACGCGGTTGATCGGTGCTCTTTTCTGCCAACGCATAGGTTGCCAGCGCACGGCTGGCGAAGCTGTTTTGCTTGCCGCCCGGTGATACGGTCAGCACCGTTTCCGTCAGCGCACGTAGGGTTTTCGCCACCAGTGCGTCGTCGTTATTCAGGTTTTTCAGCAGCAGATCGCGGTTAATGCAGACATAGTGATAGAACAACGCCGAGGCAAAGCCCTGCTCGCCCATGTGCGCCGATCCGTTATCCGCTGCCGTGTTCAGGTCATCTACCGCCGTAAAGAAATCATCTTCGATGGTAACAGCACTTACGCCCAATGCGTGCGCCACCTGACAGGCCGCTTCGATATCGAATTCCGGGCTGGAGGCCAACATCCGACCAAATAGCGCGATGTCGACACTGGTGGCATCCTTACGTAGTAGTTTTAGCTCCTCGCTATTCGGCTTACGGGATTCCGCGACCAGACGCGCAACCAGTTGATCGATCAACGCCCTTTCCTGCACGCTGAAGTGAGCAAGCTGTTCGATATCGTATTTTTCCAGTGGCTCTTTACTACCTTTTTCTTCTTTTTTCAGTTTACCGAACTGCTCAGCAATGCTCTTCGCCGCCTCATCGGCCAGCTTTTCACTCATTCCGCCAGCAATCAGCGCATTGTAGATATCACGCCCAATGCGGCGACTGCGGGTGCCAATATGGCCGTCCATCGCGGATTTAAACACCTCAGAGGTGCGCCATGCACGCTTCAGGCTTTGTGAGGACACGCGCAAACGTTCAACGCCGCCAACGATGGCGGTTTTCGGACGCCCCGCGTCATCACGGTTCAGGTTAGAAGATGGATAAGCGGTTAAAAAATGAAGCTGGATAAATGTGGTCATCAGTTATTCCTTGTCTGAAGCTGTCGTTGTCGTTGTCGTTGCTGTCGTGTCTGGCTCATCGGCGGTGAGGTTTTGTGACGCCTGCGCATATTCGCACGCCCAGCGCACCGCGTTGCGTCGCAAAGGGTGAAGCGTTGGCGCACGGTTTTCCTGTCGTGCCTGCCACTCGTCCGCCCAGAGGAAAATACCGTCCGCTAGTGAAGGGAGGTTTACACCGGCCTCACCGCGTATTTGCACCGCGCGGAAAAGCTGGCGATACAACTCTTCCGGCGTTTGCGCCCGCTGTAGCCGTTCAAAGCGCAAAGGAGAAAGAAAAGGGCGATCGCCGCCCTGCTTTTCACCTAACTGCGCAGCGAAACTGGTTTTCAGCATGTTTTTCGCCACATGTGCCGCAACGGAAACAAAAATCGCCAGCGCCATGATGCGGCTTTCCTTTTCCAGCCTTGCTGCCAGCTTCCCCGCCAGATCGTGATACCCCGGACAAGTCAACACGCCAAAAGGCGGCGCAGCGCGGCGCAACTCTGCCCGACGCGCTCGGCCATTACCCGCAACACTGTGGCGATTTTGTAGCGCCTCGAACCAGTCACTAATCTTTTTCGCGTCATCCTTGTCGATGACCCTAAAATCAGCCGTGTTTGCCATCCACTGCCTCCTGCATCTGTTTAATGGATTCTGCCGCTTTCTGCTTATGGAAAAACGCACTCAGCTTTTTCCGCGTTCCCGCCGCCTTAGCCAGATCGCGATGTTCGTCGGGGTTGCTAAACACGCGGGCATCGTAGGTACCCAACAGATAACGATAGAGTGCCTTTTGCCACGTTTTCAGCGCCGTAGCGGGGGCTTCATCCTGAGCTAACGACTGATACAGCCGTATAAAATCAGGCTGTGTTTCCTGCCAGAACGCGACATCAATAGCGCTGAAATCCCCTTTTGCGTCTTTCGGACGTGAGAACCAGGCTTCTTTAATCATCTGCCGCAGCAGCGTAGCGCTATCTCGCGCCAGCTCAACGGCCAGTTGCAAATAGTCTTTATATTCAATCAACGTCAGAGGATCATCACGAAAACGGGCAGACGCGAACAACAGCGGGACATGGTGTTCATACCAACAACGCGCCTTCATGTTGTCCATATCGTAGCCAAAACACCACAGCCCAGAGTGCCTGCGCAATTCATCCCGCCGGGCATTGTGCTGCACAACGGTGGCGGGAAAGGTGTGGTTAAGCTTATCTTCCCCCTGAACCAGCAGCCCCAGCCAGTCACGGTAAGCCAGCCCGCCCGGCTGCCCTTTCACCGACAGAAGCGGGGCATCATCGCCCTTCAATGCCCGACGATAAGGGGTGAGCGGATGCTGCCAACTGTCGTACTGAATGCCGTAGTTTTTGGTGCGATACTGCGTGAACAACGTGGTCGATTCCCTGCCACACAGATCGCATTCCCCCGCCTCTAGCGTGGTGAAATCCAGCTCAATACGACGTGGCATGCCCCAATAGGCTTGCAGCCGATGCGCATTTTCCGGCGTCACGGGTGGGTGAGCGCCCTCGCTGGTCGGTGTGGCCGCTAACCACGGGAACACCGTGGCATCAGGTTTACCCTTTGGCATCACTTCCTGTGTCACCACGTTCATCCAGAGTTTTTTCCACAGCGGCAGCCCAGTATCTTCCGGCATCAGCAACGTCGTGATCGGCCCACCGCCGCGCATCCCGGTGCGGTGCCCTTGCCCGCCGGATGGCGCATTGGTTTGCAACGTGAACAGCGCCATTGCCGCACAATGCGGACATACCGCGTTGACCGTACCACGCTTGATAAAGTGATCTTTGTTCAGCTTGAGCGTATTGCCGCCGGGGGCATCGATCAGCAGGCCGGAAATCGGCGTTGGGTCGCTGTCGAGCGTGGCAAAATCCTGCATAAACGCCGGCTTCTGTGCGCCAAACTGCATTGCTGGTGCAAGAATAGCTAACGCCTGTGGGAAATCGTCACCCAGCCCTTCCTCCCAGATTTCACTCCAGTCATCGCTATCAGCGGGCGCATAGGCGGTTTGCAGCAGGCCGATAAGGAGCTGATAGCCCGCGCCCTGCAAATCGGCACGCGGCCAGGCGAGATCGATAATCGTGTCGTTGGGGAGTTGCTGCGGGGAAATGTTACCCATCCGACCATCCGAAAAAACGGCGGGTAACCAGGGTTCTTCAATCAATGAAAACATCGTACCTCCTGTGTGCGCCGCATCCCTGCGGCAGGCCAGATTATGGCTGGTTCTGCGACCTCTTTTTTAACGCATTCAGTCCGCGACGCCAGAGAGATGGCTCACGTTTGTGGCTGAGGGCAGGGGCAATATAGGCAGGATGCGTTGGCGGCGAAGCCTCTACTTTGGTTTGGTGAATAGTGATATTCACTGGGATAGTGATAACGGGAATAATGATCAATATTCATATTCCTTCTGGTGTGGTTTGATTTCCACGAAATACGCCGCTAGGATGAAAGATGCCACTCGCTCAACTAAGTGCGTGTTCCGTGCCTTGCGCCTGAACACCGCTCAGTTGGGCAACTCCAGCTAGCAGTATCAGGTGCTGTATTGTTTTTAGTCTAGCGACATGAAAAAATCAAGAAGATAATAGATATGGTCTTTATAAAGATAATAGAAGCTGTTTTAATAAATAGAACGTCTAATTGAACAATTATGAGTTAAACTTTCTCAGTTCCCTCTATTAGAGGGATAAACCAATAATGGAAACAGTCTGTTAATTTCAGTCTTCCATCTTCCCCGCGCCAGCGGGGACAAATCGCAGGGATGCGGTAACTCTCGCAAAAGCCTTTCTATCTTCCCTTTAGCAGATGAACACCCTCTGGCGTAAATTTTGCCGAACTGGCCGAGGCCTTCAGGATGAGCCGCAGGACGCGGCGAAAGCCTGTGTCGCGTAGGGAACGCGTCACAGGTGGTCCGTTAGAAGGCCACGTCCGGTGAGGGAACCGCGAAGCGGCATAAATTTCTCGCCAACAGCCTGGGTTCTCAGGGCGGCGGCGATTGAGCGCCCTGAGTCGGGCGCGTGCTATGAAGTAGCATAAAGACACAACTGGCTTAGCGCACGAAACCAACACTTCCCTTGCAAATAACTCACCGATAAACACCCCAATTGCAGCACCGCCCGCAAAAACTCAATTAATACAACGCGGCCTACAACCTTATTATTTGAGTACATCACGAATCCAACAACATCAGCCCCACCTGCTCGCTATAAAACGCATGCGTTTCACCCCGATTCAGCAGCAGAACCTCAGCCTGTGGGCGGTGTAATTGCTGTCGAAACCGCTCCAGCGCGTCATCTTCTAATATCGGTAATCCGGTTTTACGCTTCTGCCACCAGCTTAACCGCACCTGCACGCGGCTTTGCTCCCAGGCGAAAGTTTCCGATGCGGCGTAAGGCTGCGGAAGTTCACCATCATTTTCCGGTTTCCACGCCAAATACAGATCCAGCGTGTCCTCTCCCAGACGGGTGGAAATATCCACCGCATCGCTCCAGCCAGACTCGCTGGATTGAGCACAGTAACCGTGTACCAACGCCAGCGATGACTGACCGGCAACGGAGCGCTGGCCGTATCGTTCACCCAGTACCTTGTTGGCTATAGCCTCCAGTTCAAGGGGCACCGCGATCTGTTCTTCATACACGCTGTTGATCAGCAGCCGCGCCGCTTCCGGCATTTTTATTGCACCGCATTCACGCAAGATAGCCTGCGTGCGCCACAGCGCGGCATGATCGGGATAAACGTAGCCGCTGTTGCGCAGTTCATCACCCAGCCAGTTAGCCTCCGCTTCCGGTTGCCAAACCGGAGCCATGATGTGCAGCACCGCCGCCGGGCGCTCATCCGTTAGCGGTGCCGTATCCAACTCTGTTTTACGACGCCCGTCGAGAAACCGGATATGCCGCTGTAATCGCCCTGCACGCTGAATCAGCAAGTCGATGGGTGCAAGGTCGCTAATCATGTTATCGACATCAATATCCAGCGATTGCTCAACCACCTGCGTGGCAATCAGCACTTTGCCAGCACGTTTATCCGGCGTGCTGTCTTTGCCAAACCACGTCAGCGCCTGTTCCTCAATCGCCATACGATCGCAAAAGGCGAAACGGCTGTGGAACAGCAGCATATCTTTCTCTGCCATACCCTCCTCAATGAGCTGACGATAAACGGCAATGGCGTCATCCACCGTATTCCTGATCCAACAGATCGATTGCCCTGCCGCTACGCTAGCCTTCACGGATTCGATGCCCTCCAACCGTTCAGTCAACCAGCTAATCTTGACCTCGCGCTTTACTTCCGACCGCGTTTCCAGCGCCGTTTCACGCAGCCCTTCACGCGTTAACTGCGTCAACCACGGATAGGCCGCGTTGGGGTCAGGCTGGGCAGACTCACAGGCTATCCCCAACGAAAACGCCCACGTCAGTTTTTCCCGCAGGGTAAGTGGCAACGTCGCGGTGAGGATAATCACGCTGCCGCCCTGCAGCGCATGAAAGCCAATCAACAGCTCAATCAGCTTGCTCATGTAGGCGTCATACGCGTGCACTTCATCCAGAATCAGCAGCTTGTTTTGTAGCCCCAGCACCCGTAGCGACTGGTGGCGAAATGGCATCACTGCCATCAGCGCCTGATCGAGCGTGCCTACGCCGATATCCGCCAGCAGCGCTTTCTTACGCGAGTCCGCAAACCAGATGTTACAGTCCTTGCTGGCAGCGTTTTCTTTCTTGTCGTACTGCGCCTGCCCCTGACTGTCACCTTCCCACAGCGATTGCACAAAGGCTGATGACATATGCCGCGCCCCATGCGCCAGCATCAGCGAAGGGTTATGCTCTGGTGAATATAATGCGCGGTAGGCTTCGGCAAGCCGCAGGTACATAGCATTCGCCGTCGCCATCGTCGGCAGGCCGATATAAATACCGCACGCTTTCTGCTGCGCCATCAGACGATGTGCCAATATCATCGCGGCTTCTGTTTTCCCCGCGCCAGTCACGTCTTCCAGAATGAAAAGCTGCGGCCCGTCAGCGGAAATATCCGCTTCCTGTGCCTGCTGTTGCAGCGGCGTTGGGCGTTGGATAAACGGAAAGAGCTGTTGGATAGAATGGAAAGGGGCAGTAGACGGGGTTCGTGGCAAACGCGCGACGACCTTTTCTGCCGTCGGCAGAGCGTGTTCACGCCAGTAGGTTTCAAGCGGCATCGGCGTGCTGCAATAGCGGAAATCCTGCTGGCGCGAGCCCAGCCAATCTGCCAGCACGGTCAAGCCAGCCAGCGCCCAACTTTGCTGCTTCAGCCGGTTTCGCCAGCCTTTATCTGCAAAACAGACTGGGAACGTAGAGGCGTCGGGAAAACACGTTTCCAGATCATGCAGGTAATGTCCTACCGCCAAATAATCATCACGATGAAAGGCCAGACTACCTTTGCATTCCGCCGCGGGTTTACCGTGATGCCCGGTGACGATATTCAGCCAAATCTCCAGCGTACTTTTCACCACCGACGTGAGCTTCTTCGTCCCTAAAGGAAATAAGCTGGTAATATCATCACGCATTGTCCATAGCCAGAAGCCCAGATCGTCATGCCTTTCCCCCCCAGATTGTCCCGAATGCTGGACTAACGGGGAGTCAGGGTTGACATATTTCCCCTGAAAACCACGGGCAAATTTCCCGATATCGTGCCAGGCTAGAAAATACGCAAACCATGCGGTGACATCCGCCTCGGACGCCAACTCACGCAGCACATGGTTAGCCTGAAAATAGTTTCTCTTTAACAAGAAATAACCACAGGCTGCCACATCCAAACCGTGATAAGGCAGCAGGTGATAATCATCTCCCTCCTGCACATCCGCCGATCTTTTGGCTTTTCCCCAATACCGGAAATAGCTCCTGTCGATGATGTCTTCCTTATCCATAGTCTTTATCTGTCAGAATAACCTTTCACGACGACCTCACGCCGTTGGCACATTGCTCGCTAGCGCGACGACATTCTCTTGCTCTGTGGGGGTTTTACCGGTTTTCTCTTTTTTCTTTTCCACGTAGCTCAGTTTTTCCTGATGCTGCGCTGGCGGAGTCAGCGGGTGGGACTGGCCGGTGAAGATGCCGCCTTTTTCAATGGAGAGTTCGTCGGTGAAAATATCGCCAAATACTTTCCCCTGCGCCAGAATGGCTACGACGCTGGCGACGATACGTCCTTCAACACGACCGTTGATGACAATCTGCTGCGATTTCATTTCGCCGTTTACCTGACCGGTGTGTTCTACTTTAATCGTGTTATCGCACTGCACGTCACCTTCTACCCGGCCTTCCACGGTGATATTGCCATCCACAGCCAGAGAGCCCGTCATCCGTGCGCCCTGAGAAATAAAGGTGTCTTTTTTCACGCGCACAGGGTTCACTGAATTAATCAACTCGTTCGATGGGCTGATAGCGGGAGAGCTGTTTATTTCACTGCGCTCTTGCGGTTCTTTTGCATCTTTTTTTGGTTTTTATCAAATGAAAACATCGTGTTATTCCTTTTAACAGTATAGAAAAATGCGATCGCGGCACTCGCGACGAGCACAGCAGCCACTCCCTGACCGTAATAGCGAAGGGGGAATTCGCTATAAATATCAATAAGCCAGGCGACGACCAGCAAAGCCCATAGCGCCCATATTCCCCAAAGCAGGTTGTAATTACGCACCGGGGTAACCCCGGAAAGAGGTAGGGTGATACATATCCTTCTCCATTCGTCCTTTTTTGCGGCTTGATTCCCGGATTCATTGAGCCACGCCTCATAACTATCGGATGACAGGCTCGTTTATTTAGTCCGATAACCGTAGCAACGTGATGACTATCGCATAAATTTTCACCAATGCGATGTGGAAAAGTGCGTTTTATTGATGTGGATGCGTCTCTGCAATGAAGGGTATTGCTTAGCTAAACCGATTCTTCTATTTTAGCAAACAGTCTGATTATCGTTGATAAGAGTAACGTTATGGCAAACAGAATTTGGGTCATGGGCGACGCGGTTGTCGATCTCATCCCGGAAGATACGGAACGCTATCTGAAATGTCCCGGCGGCGCACCGGCCAATGTCGCAGTCGGCATTGCCAGACTGGGGGGAAACAGCGCCTTTATCGGGCGCGTCGGTGACGATGTTTTTGGCCATTTTCTAAAAACAGTGCTGGAACAGGAGAACGTCGATACGCATCACATGGCGCACGACACACTCCACCGCACCTCAACCGTGGTCGTTAGCCTCGATGAAGCAGGGGAACGTGCCTTCACGTTTATGGTACGCCCAAGCGCAGACCTGTTTTTACAGCCGAAAGACCTGCCGATATTCAACCAGAGAGAATGGCTGCACCTCTGCTCCATCGCACTCTCACAGGAACCTTCGCGTAGTACCGCCTTTGAAGCGATGCGGCAGGTGAAAGCCGCGCGAGGCTGGGTCAGCTTCGACCCGAATATCCGTGACGATCTCTGGCAAAGCGAGCAGGAACTGCGCGACTGCCTGACACAGGCACTGATGCTGGCCGACGTAGTGAAACTGTCGCGTGAGGAACTCGCCTTTCTGTGTTCAACACCGGACGTTGAAGCGGGGATTCAGCAGTTCATGCAGCGCTACCCCACCCGGCTCTTGCTGGTGACACTGGGCAGCGAAGGCGTCTGGCTGCACGATCGCCACCAGCTACAGCACTTTGCCGCGCAGTCGGTAACCCCCGTCGATACGACAGGTGCGGGGGATGCCTTCGTCGCTGGTTTACTGCATGGCCTGGCGCAATATAACGAGCTGTCACAGCCGCTTAGCTGGGAGCCGATTATCGCGCAGGCACAGCAGTGCGGCGCACTTGCCACCACGGCAAAAGGTGCAATGACCGCACTCCCCTACGCTCAGCAATTGCACGCACTCCCTTAGCTAAGCCCTAATCCCCTCGTTTAATACGGTTACCGTCCGGTTTTGTAGTCAGGATCACAGTTACAGAATCGGGCGAGTGAAATTTCTTGCTAACCCTTCTGCTGGCTTTTATTTTCCTCATGAAAAACCGGTTTAGCAATTTAGCTAAACATGAGAAATCCAAAAACAATAAATCTCCTTCACGACGAGAACGAAAAAATGAAACCAAGCCACCTTGCTGTGACGATAGGATTATTACTCTCCTCCCCGCTTTATGTTTCTGCCGCCAACACCGATAGTATTGAAGCCCGCCTGAACGCCATGGAGCAGCGTTTGCAACAGGCTGAAGCCCGTGCCCAGACCGCCGAGGCCAGAGCCGACGCCGCTGAAAAGCAAACCCAACAGCTCGCCACCCGCACCACACAAACCGAACAGAAAACCCAGCAGGTGGAACAGCGCACGACGGCGCTGGCTAAGCAAAAATCCTTTGCGGATGGATTTGAATTCCACGGCTACGCGCGTTCCGGCCTGTCGATCAATGACTCCGCCACCAGTTCCAAGACCGATAAAAGCAAACACCGGTACAAGCCGTGATAACACCGTCGTCACCAACACCAATGCAGGCGATAAAGGCTACCACGCGATGGTGGCTTACCACGGCGACAGCTTCTACGGCTTGCGTGACGGGACATCGAAAACCGCGATCCTCTACGGTCACGGACTGGGCGGCGAAGTGAAAAACATCGGTGCCGACGGCAACCTGACCAACGATGCCAACACCTGGCGCTTTGCGACCTACGGAACAACCGCGCTGAACAAGACCTGGAGCTTCGCTCCGTCCATCCTGGCGCAAACCAGCAAAGACCGTTACGTCAACGGCGATAGCTACGAATGGGTGACGTTTAATGCGCGCCTGATTCAGGAAATCACCGAAAACTTTGCACTGGCTTATGAAGGCAGCTATCAATACATGGACCTCGATCCGCGCGGTTATCGCAGCCTGAATCAGGTTAGCGGCGGTTTCTACAAGCTGACCTTCGCACCGACATTCAAGGTTGGCGATATCGGCAACTTCTTTAGCCGTCCTGAACTGCGCGTGTTTGCCAGCTACATGGACTGGGATAAGCGACTGGATAACTACTCCAGTGAAGATACGTTTGGCTCCACCGGCTTTAAAGCAGGCGGCGAATGGAACTTCGGTATCCAGATGGAAACCTGGTTCTAACCCTTGTCCGGCTTTGGCGTCGATTACGCACTAATCGACGCCAAAGTGACGACATATAAAGAGGAATAACATGGATATCAACAAAACTGCCGCCGCGCTCATCCCCCTTCTCGGCGGGAAAGAGAATATCGCCAGTGCTGCCCACTGCGCGACTCGCCTGCGTCTGGTACTCAATGATGACAATCTGGCTGACAAAAAAGCCATCGAGAACGTTGACGGCGTTAAAGGCTGTTTCCAGAACGCGGGACAAATGCAGATCATTTTCGGCACAGGTCTGGTCAACAAGGTGTATGCCGAGTTCATCAAAGCAGCTGGCATCAGTGAATCGAGCAAATCCGAAGCGGCCTCCATCGCAGCGAAAAAGCTGAACCCGCTGCAACGTCTGGCACGTCTGCTATCGAACATCTTCGTCCCTATCATGCCGGCGATTATCGCGTCCGGTCTGTTGATGGGGCTGCTTGGTATGATCAAGACCTATGGCTGGGTCGATGCCAGCAGCGCGATCTTCGTGATGCTGGATATGTTCAGCTCCGCTGCCTTTATTATTCTGCCTATCCTGATCGGTTTTACTGCCGCGCGCGAGTTCGGCGGCAACCCCTATCTCGGCGCGACGCTGGGCGGCATTCTGACCCACCCGGCGCTGACCAACGCCTGGGGCGTCGCGGGGGGCTTCCAGACCATGCATTTCTTCGGCATGGACATCGCCATGATTGGCTATCAGGGCACCGTGTTTCCGGTACTGCTGGCCGTCTGGTTCATGAGCATCGTAGAAAAGCGCCTGCGTAAAATCGTACCTGACGCGCTGGATATCATCGTCACGCCGTTCCTCACCGTCATCATTTCCGGCTTCGTTGCTATGCTGCTCATCGGGCCGGCGGGGCGTGCGCTGGGCGACGGTATTTCTTTCTTACTCAGCACGTTGATTGCTCACGCTGGCTGGTTAGCCGGTTTACTGTTCGGCGGCCTCTACTCCGTTATCGTGATCACTGGCGTTCATCACAGCTTCCATGCCATTGAAGCCGGACTGCTTGGTAACCCGAATATCGGCGTCAACTTCCTGCTGCCGATTTGGGCGATGGCGAACGTGGCGCAGGGTGGCGCATGTCTAGCGGTATACTTCAAAACGCGTGATGCCAAAACCCGAGCGATTGCCGTTCCCGCAGGGCTTTCTTGCCTGCTGGGCATCACAGAAGCGGCGATATTTGGTATCAACCTGCGCTTTATTAAGCCGTTCCTGGCCGCACTGGCAGGCGGTGCCCTTGGTGGCGCGTGGGTTGTCTTCAATCACGTCAATATGACGGCCGTCGGGCTGACCGGTTTTCCGGGGCTGGCCATTGTGCAAAGCGGGTCGATGCTTAACTACCTGATTGGGATGTTGATTGCGTTCGGCGCGGCCTTTGTCATTTCCTTACTGCTGAAATATAAAACGGATAGCGAATAATGAAGGAAGTCCACTTACTAAAGCGCATGGCGCACGCCCTGATGTCAGGCCACTCACGGAAACAGGAAGACCCGTATCGCCCGGAATGGCATCTGTCTCCGTGCGTGGGTCTGCTCAACGATCCGAACGGATTTATTCATCACAACGGGCGTTACCATCTGTTTTATCAGTGGAATCCTTTATCCTGTGCCCACGGAGCAAAATTCTGGGGGCACTGGAGCTCCGCCGATCTGGTGAACTGGACGCATGAACCCGTCGCACTGGTGCCCAGTGAAAGCTATGAAAGCCACGGCTGCTATTCTGGCTCTGCCGTAGTCGATCAGGGCGCGATCATGCTGATGTATACGGGTAACGTGAAATACGACGATGGCTCACGTACCGCGTTCCAATGCCTCGCCCGCGAAAATCCTAACGGTGAATATGACAAACTGGGCGCGGTTCTGACGCTCCCTGATGGCTACACCGGGCACGTTCGCGATCCGAAAGTGTGGCGCCATGATGACCACTGGTACATGGTGCTCGGCGCACAAGATCTCGACCTGCAAGGGAAAGTGCTGCTCTACCGTTCTGACGATCTGCTGGCGTGGGAGAAGATCGGTGAGATCGCCGGTTCCCGTCTGGGCGGACTAGGGGATTTTGGCTACATGTGGGAGTGCCCGGATCTGTTCCCACTGGATGGAAAGGACGTGCTGATCTGCTGCCCACAGGGGGTTCCCGCCGAAGAAGAGCGCTACCTGAATACCTTCCAGGCGGGCTATTTCATCGGCTCGCTTAACTACGACAACGGTGCTTATCCCCATCAGGGTTTCCATGAACTGGATCTTGGCTTCGAGTTTTACGCGCCGCAAACCACACTGAGTGAAGACGGGCGACGCCTGCTGTTCGGCTGGATGTCGATTCCCGACGATAATGAATTTTTTGAACCGACGATCGAGTACGGCTGGATCCACACCATGACCTGCCCGCGCGAACTCACACTGTGTGGCGATCGCGTTTATCAACGCCCTGCACGTGAACTGCAACAGCTGCGCAGGCAGCATTACTCCTGGCATGGTGCCGCAGACTACGCGTCTCCGCTGCATGTCAGCAGCGCGGAAATTCTCATCACCGTTCAGGGCGAATTCCAGCTCAGCCTCGCCTCACAACTGGTTCTCTGTTGGGATGGGGAACGTGTCACGCTGAGCCGACACAACCGCCGCACTGGCGAACCCGAACATCGCTACTGGCGCGGTGAGCTGAGCCAATTGCAGATACTGTGCGATCGCTCCAGCGTTGAAATTTTCATCAACGACGGCGAGGCCGTGATGTCTGCACGCTATTTCCCGGAAAGTGACGCGACCATGACGTTCAGCGGCTCTGGTCGATTAACGCTACAACACTGGCTGTTAGCGCCATGCGTGATAGAATAACTTTCCTTTTTTCTGATAGCAGACCTCGCGGTGAAACCGACTAAACGCATAACAATCAGTGACATCGCCGCGCTGGCCGGTGTATCAAAATCCACCGCCAGTCTGGTACTTAACGGACGCAGCAAAGAGTTTCGCGTTTCTGATGAAACCCGCGATCGTATCTTAGCCGTCGCGCATGAGCAGCGTTATCAGCCCAGCATTCACGCCCGTTCGCTGCGTTCCTCACGCAGCAACACGCTGGGGCTGGTGGTACCGGAAATGACCAACTACGGCTTTGCCGTCATTTCCCGCGAGCTGGAAATGCTGTGCCGTGAAGCAGGGTTACAGTTGCTGATTGCCTGCACCGACGAAAACGCCAGTCAGGAGATGATGGCGGTCAACAGTCTGGTGCAGCGTCAGGTCGATGGTCTGATTGTCGCCTCCAGCCTGTTGAGCGATACCGAGTATCAAAAAATTAATCAGCAGTTGCCCGTTATACAATTTGACCGGGTGATTGGTGATTCCACGCTGCCGATGGTGATCTCCGAAGCAGTAGAATCCACGGCGGAAATGGTCGAACGCATCGCTCGCCAGCATCATGATGAGTTCTATTTCCTTGGCGGCCAGCCGAGAATTTCCCCGACTCGCCACCGTCTGGAAGGCTTCCAGCTCGGGCTGGCACGCGCAGGCATCGACTGCAAGCCGGAGTGGATTATTCACGGCAGCTATCACCCCAGTGCGGGCTATGAAATGTTTGCCCAGCTGTGTGCCACGCTGGGTCGTCCGCCAAAAGCGCTGTTTGTTGCCGCCTGTGGCCTGATGGAAGGCGTACTGCGTTATATGAACCAGCATAACCTGATGGAAAGCGGCATCCGGCTGTGCTGCTTTGACGATCACTATCTGTTTGATTGTTTACCGCTGAAGATCGATACCGTGGCGCAGGATTGTGAAAATCTGGCGCGCAGTAGCTTTGAGATGGTAACCAGCCTGATTGCACAACAGCCGCTTGAAGAAGATCGGCGCTATATCCCGACGCGGATTCACTGGCGTCATCCCGACTCGCGGGCGTAGATCTGCACCAACGTTTCCTGTCAGCCGATACACAGCGAGCGATACACACAAAAGACAGGCATAAAAAAAGGAACGCGGTTTGAACATTCACGCCGCATTCCTTCTTAAAACACCCTCAGCCGCTATTTAGCCGCGGTTTCCGCACCGACCAGCCCAACTTTGAGGTAGCCCGCTTTACGCAGTGAATCCATCACGCTCATGATGGTTTCATAATCGACGCTTTTATCTGCCTGAAAGAAGATGGTCGTTTCTTTGTTAGCGCTGGTTTTCGCGTCCAGAACCTGAGCCAGAGATTGCTCACTAACCACCTCTTCCCCCAGGAACATTTGCTTATCCGCTTTTACCGTCAGATAAAGCGGTTTTTCCGGGCGCGGTTGCGGTGCTGCCGATGACGCTGGCAGATCGACACGAATATCCACCGTTGCCAACGGTGCCGCTACCATGAAGATAATCAGCAGAACCAGCATGACGTCAATGAACGGCGTGACGTTAATGTCATGCATTTCACCGTCATCACTCACGTCCTCCTTCAAATGCATCGCCATGACTTAACCCACCCGCAGTTTATGCGCTGCTGAAGACGCCCGGTTATCGTTGCTGGCAGCCACGTCGAGATCGCGACTTTGCAACAGCAGCACTTGTGCAGCCACATCGCCGACCATCGCTTTGTAGCTGGCAATCGAGCGAGCAAAGACGTTATAGATGACAACCGCAGGAATCGCCGCAACCAGACCAATCGCCGTCGCCAGCAGGGCTTCTGCAATCCCGGGGGCAACTACCGCCAGGTTAGTGGTTTGCGTCTGTGCGATACCGATGAAGCTGTTCATGATGCCCCATACCGTACCGAACAGCCCCACGAACGGGGCAACCGCGCCGACCGTCGCCAGATAACCGTTACCACGCCCCATGTGACGCCCGGTAGCCGCCACGCGACGTTCCAGACGAAACGCGGTGCGCTCTTTAATTCCGTTGTTGTCATCAGAACGTGCGGAAAGCTCCAGTTCGTTCTGCGCATCGACCAGCAGTTGCTGTGCAACGCTGCCTGCTTTGAACGCGTCCGCGGTTTCCAGCGCGTCGTCCAGCGTTTTCGCCTGCTCCAACGCCAGATATTCACGGCGCAGACGGCGTTTCGCACCAGACATCTCAACGCTTTTACTGAAGAAGATCGCCCAGGTAATCACGGAAGCCAGCAGCAGGCCAATCATCACCGTTTTCACCACGGCATCAGCGTGCTGGTACATGCCCCAAACGGACAAATCGGTTTTCATCAGGTTATTGGTGCCCGGTGCCGCACTCGCTGGCAGCGAGAGGGCTGACGCCGGAGCATCGGTTGTCACAGGGGCTGAAGGAGATGCCGCAGCAGGCTGAGTGGCAGGCGCTGCATTCTCTGTCGATAACGGCGTCGTTGCAGGAGCCGCAAACGCATTTCCACTTAGTCCCGCCGTACACAGCAGGATAACCAGCACGCTACGGGAAAATGCGCTGAACGCGCCACGTTTTTTTTGCCAGGTTGATAACACCTGTTGAGTTGTATTACTGACAGCCGTCTTCACGCTGTGCCTCCACCATTCATTCTGTACATCATCTGTTCTGTACAGTCATCTGTTCTGTACAATATCCGCACATACCCGCAGGTATAATGCCGCAATAACGCAGCCTGAAATGATACCAAACCCTGAACGAATTGATAGTCGTTCTCATTATTATTTACACAAGATAATGCACTTTTCTTGCGTTCTAACAGGGTTTTTGGGGGTATTGCCGGCATATCGGCAGAAAAAGCATAAAAACGAGAAAGAAGAGGCGTATTCCGGCATATCTCAGGCAAAACGCCCCTAAACGCGGCGTGATATCCCAGATTTTATAATCGAATTTTTACGATCGGCTTTTTGTGATCGACATTAAGTTATCACACCATTTCATGATGGCTGGCGACAAGTTTCACGAAATAATAGGATACAATTAAGTATAATAAGATAAATAAAAACACAATGTTACGTATAAGTTCGTGAGGTAAATAGGAATAAAATCCATATAAAACAGTATTTCATATTAGCTTTTTCTTTTGTGACACGAGTCATTCTACAAAGTTGTATAATAGGTTAGCTTAACTCACAGAGAATACCGATGCATGCCACAAGAATAACTTAATCCGGCTGCCGTTTTCTCAGCAGTAAACCTACTGTTCATTACACTATTTTTCATAGAGTTATATTTTTAAATCACCATTTGATTATCGATAATGTCACCCCACCTCTGGAGATAATTCAATGAAGCTGTCAAAAACATTGATCGGCGTTTGTCTGGGATCTACCGTACTCCTGATGAGCCAAGCGATTCAGGCACAACAAATTAAAGCCTCTGATGTTCACCCAGAAGGTTACCCTAATGTCGTTGCCGTTCAGAAAATGGGAGAGAAATTAAAAGCCGCCACAAATGGCCGACTGGAAATTAAAACCTTTCCCGGTGGCGTCTTAGGTGATGAAAAACAAATGATTGAGCAGGCACAGCTTGGTGCGATTGATATTATTCGTGTATCAATGACGCCCGTTGCCGCTATTTTACCAGAAATAGAAGTCTTCACGCTGCCCTATATCTTCCGTGATGAAGATCATATGCACAAAGTGCTGGATGGAAAAATCGGTCAGGAAATTGGAGACAAAATTACTAACAACAGCAAATCCAAACTGGTTTTTCTGGGCTGGATGGACGCAGGAACGCGTAACTTAATCACCAAACAACCAGTGGTAAAACCAGAAGACCTTAAGGGCATGAAAATTCGCGTCCAGGGTAGCCCGGTCGCGCTGGCAACGCTAAAAGCGATGGGTGCCAACTCAATCGCGATGGGCGTCAGTGAAGTCTTCAGCGGCATGCAAACTGGTGTGATTGACGGCACTGAAAATAACCCGCCGACGTTTGTCGCACATAACTACCTGCCTGTCGTGAAAAACTACACCTGGAGTCGCCACTTCATTATTCCTGAACTGTTTCTGTATTCCAAAACCAAATGGGATAAGCTTTCTAAAGAAGATCAGGATCTTATCCTGAAGCTCGCGAAAGAAGCACAGCAAGAACAGCGCGTGCTGTGGAGTGAGTATACTCAGCAATCTCTGGATAAAATGAAAGCGGGTGGCGTTCAATTCCATGACATTGATACCGAGTATTATTTCAAAGCCACTCAGCCCGTACGCGATCAGTTTGGTGCCAAATATCAGGATCTGATTAAAGCCGTCGCCGACGTCCAATAATCAATCTCTCACCTGAGCGGATAAATAGCAGACTCTTGACGAACGGATTAACGCAATGAAAACGGTGATAGTGGATAGATTTCCATTATCACCACACCACGGATTTATCGGCAACGTCATAGATAGCGCTCTATTTATTCGCCCCTGATATCAACAATTCCCCTTCGCTTATTGCTTAGCGAATATAGGTGGCACAATGGCACAGTCTTATCTTTCCAGTATGGATGTACTCTATCGTATTGCCATGTGGGTTTCTGGTCTGGCGTTATTAATTATGACGCTCGTGATTCCAGTCGGAATATTCGCACGCTATGTATTAAATGCCGCATTATCCTGGCCAGAACCCATTTCAATCATTTGTATGGTGACGTTTACTTTTGTCGGTGCCGCCGTCAGTTACCGTTCCAACTCACATATTGCCGTCAGTATGTTGACCGACAGATTGCCAGAATCCGGTAAGAAGATTTGCGTTCATCTGTCGAACCTTCTGATGCTCTTAATTAGTCTGTTTATTCTTTATTACAGCACATTACTTTGCCTGGAATTATGGGAGCAGCCCGTGGCGGAGTTTCCCTTATTAACCGCAGGTGAAAGTTATTTACCGTTGCCTATCGGTTCGTTAATCACCGTGCTGTTCATCATCGAAAAGATGTTTTTCGGCCCGCAGGATAAACGCCCTGTGGTAATGCTTGGCAGTTCTTAATTCGGAGCCAATACCATGGATGCATTTATTCTTGTTGCTACATTGGCCGTGCTGCTGGCGGTCGGTGTTCCCGTTGCCTACGCAGTAGGGTTGAGCGCCATTGTTGGCGCATTCTGGATCGATCTGCCGCTTGAAGCAGTCATGATCCAGGTTACCAACGGCGTGAACAAATTTTCGCTGCTGGCGATTCCTTTCTTTATTCTGGCCGGAGCAATCATGGCCGAAGGTGGCATCGCCCGTCGGCTGGTCAGCTTCGCTTACATCTTTGTCGGCTTTATTCGCGGCGGTTTATCGCTGGTTAACATCGTCGCTTCAACGTTCTTCGGCGCAATATCTGGTTCTTCTGTCGCAGATACGGCTTCAATCGGTTCGGTGATGATCCCAGAAATGGAGAAAAAGGGTTACCCGCGCGACTTCTCCGCCGCCGTCACCGCCAGCGGATCCGTGCAGGCGATTTTGACACCGCCGAGCCACAACTCCGTGATCTATTCGCTGGCTACCGGCGGTACGGTTTCTATTGCTTCGCTGTTTATCGCAGGGATCCTGCCCGGCCTGTTGCTCAGTCTGACCATGATGGTGATGTGCGTCGGTTTTGCCCATCGACGCGGTTATCCAAAAGGTGAACGTGTACCGTTCCGTCAGGCGCTGAAAATCTTTGTCGATACCTTATGGGGATTGATGACGGTCGTCATCATCATGGGCGGGATTCTGTCCGGTATTTTTACCGCGACCGAGTCTGCGGCTATTGCCTGTCTGTGGTCCTTCTTCGTGACCATGTTTATCTATAAAGATTACAAGTGGTCGGAACTGCCCAAGCTGATGTACCGCACGGTCAAAACCGTGACGATCGTGATGATCCTGATCGGCTTCGCCGCCGCATTCGGCGCCATCATGACCTACATGCAGCTGCCTGCCCGCATTACCGAGTTTTTCACCTCCATTTCGGATAACAAGTACGTCATCCTGATGTGGATTAACATCATGCTGCTGCTGATCGGCACGCTGATGGACATGGCACCGCTGATCCTGATCCTGACGCCCGTCCTGCTGCCCGTCGCCCTCTCGCTCGGTATCGATCCGGTGCATTTCGGCATGATCATGCTGGTGAATCTCGGGATCGGCCTGATCACGCCGCCGGTGGGGTCCGTGCTTTTCGTCGCCAGTGCGGTGAGTAAGCAGAAGATAGAACAGGTCGTTAAAGCGATGCTGCCCTTCTACTGCGGGCTGTTCTTTGTGCTGATGCTGGTCACCTATATTCCAGAGATCTCACTCTGGCTGCCCAAATTCTTCGGCGTGCATACGGGTTAGCACATTACATTGCGCCATGTTGATGAACAGCAATACAGAAGACATGGCGCTTTCCTTACCTTTCATTTCCCTATTTGATCATTTCCCTACCTGAAATATTTTCACCTACCTCTAATCTTATCTTACTCAAGCCCACACGCCGCCCCAGCCGTGATAACGTAGGGCTAATACATCGAATAACGCCTCCTTGTTTCCTCACACTTTCGCTATCAGGAATATCTGGCGTATTGGGTCATCCGGCAGGATTGAATAGAAAAGGTAATAGTGATTATGACAAGCAAAAAAACGGCAACAGCGTTAGTCGCCGCAGGACGCAGCAAGAAATTCACCCACGGTTCCGTAAACCCCGTTATTCAGCGCGCTTCCTCGCTGGTATTCGATACCGTGCAGGATAAGAAACACGCCACCATTAACCGTGCCAAGGGTGCGCTATTCTACGGTCGCCGTGGCACACTGACCCACTTTTCGCTTCAGGAAGCGATGGTGGAACTGGAAGGCGGTGCAGGCTGTGTGTTGTATCCATGCGGTGCAGCGGCTATCTCTAACGCGATTATCTCTTTCGTCGCGGCAGGCGATCATATTCTGGTGACGGAGTCGGCCTACGAACCCACACAGGATTTTTGCACCAAAGTGCTCAAAAAAATGAACGTCAGCACCACCTATTTCGATCCACTCATCGGTGCTGGCATTGCCGAACTGATCCAGCCCAATACCAAAGTCGTCTTTCTCGAATCACCGGGTTCCATCACGATGGAAGTCCATGATGTGCCGGCGATCGTACAAGCCGTGCGCCGCATCAATCCCGACATCGTTATCATGATTGATAATACCTGGGCAGCAGGCATTTTATTCAAAGCGCTCGACTTCGATATTGATATTTCTATTCAGGCGGCTACCAAATATATTGTTGGTCACTCCGATGCCATGATTGGCACCGCTGTCGCTAATGAACGCTGCTGGGCGCAGTTGCGCGAACAGTCTTACCTGATGGGCCAAATGGTAGATGCTGATACTGCTTATGTCGCCAGCCGTGGCCTGCGCACGCTGGGCATCAGGCTCAAGCAGCATCAGGAAAGCAGCATCCGCATTGCACAGTGGCTGGCAGAACGGCCAGAAGTCGCCGTCGTTAATCACCCTGCGCTGCCGGGATGTAAAGGGCATGAATTCTACGTACGCGATTTTAACGGCTGCAACGGCTTGTTCTCCTTTGTGCTGAAAGAGAAATTAAGCAAAGAGGCGCTGGCGAACTATCTGGATCATTTTGAGCACTTCAGCATGGCGTATTCCTGGGGGGGCTTTGAGTCTCTGATTCTGGCAAATCAGCCGGAAGAACTTGCGGCTCTCCGCCCGGTGAGCGGCGTGGACTTTACCGGCACACTTATTCGGTTACATATTGGACTTGAAGACAGTGACGATCTGATCGACGATCTGGCCGCGGGTTTCAGCAGGCTGAGTGCTTAGTCTGGCAAGGCGTCAGCAGGCTCATCGCTGCCAAACGGCAGGAAACAAAATATCAGCAGACATAAAATATAGAAAATGTGACGGCCATAAAGCCGCCACATCTTGATTTCCCCTGCGGCGCGCTGGGGAATGCGTTATCATAATTATGAGTCAACGCTTACCAAAAACCGCGTTACCTTAACCAAAATTAAGCATTAAGCCCTGTCGTATTCTCACAATGCGGCAAGGCGTTTTGCCCCATCGATTTTAGGGCTTGATAGACAGTAGATTTCAGGTAATTCAGCGTTCCATCGCCGCAGCCTGAGAGATAGTGAATATCGTCACTGGCGGGATGTAATATGAGTGTGGTTCACGACATTATTCAGGCGCTCTGGCAGCAGGATTTTAGTGCACTGGCCGATCCCCACGTCATTTGGGTGGTTTACGGCATTCTGTTCACGACGCTGTTTCTGGAGAACGGCCTGCTACCTGCCTCTTTTCTGCCAGGCGACAGCCTGCTGTTGCTCACGGGTGCCATGATTGCCAAAGGCGTGATGAGCTTTTTCCCTACGATGATTCTGCTCACCATCGCTGCCAGCCTCGGCTGCTGGCTCAGCTACCTCCAGGGGCGCTGGCTGAGCGATACGCGTCTGGTAAAAGGTTGGCTATTGCAGCTTCCTGCGCATTACCACCAGCGTGCCCATCACCTGTTCCACCGCCACGGCCTGATGGCGCTGCTGGTTGGCCGCTTTTTAGCGTTTATCCGCACGCTACTGCCAACAATGGCAGGCATTTCTGGGTTAAATAATACGCGCTTCCAAATTTTCAACTGGCTCAGCGGGCTGCTGTGGGTTGGGGGAATTGTCACGCTCGGCTATGCGCTCAGCCACATTCCACTGGTCAAACGCTATGAAGATCAGGTGATGACCGCGCTGATCCTGCTCCCGATTATTTTGCTGGTTAGCGGCCTGGTTGGCATGGCTGTTGTCGTGTGGCGTAAAAAACGTGCCGTCGCCTAATCGGTAACCGCACGCTTGCTTAACGCCCTCAGCTTTCCTCAACCGCCATATTGCCGGCCTTTAATCTCGCAGCTTCATCGCTCGGCGTCGCGCCGAAATAGCGCTTAAATTCCCGGCTAAACTGCGACACGCTTTCATATCCTACGCGAGCGGCCGCGACGCCCGCTCTCAGCCCTTCGTTGATCATCATCACGCGTGCTTTGTGTAAGCGGTAGGATTTCAGGTACTGCAACGGCGAGGTGTTGGTGACTGCTTTGAAATTATGGTGAAACGCCGAGACGCTCATGTTCACTTCCGCCGCCAGCTGTTCCACATTCAGGCTATCGGCGTAGTGATTTTCGATTCGTCGCAGAGACTTGGCAATCTGGCTGAAGTGCGTGTGCCGATTGACCAGCGCCTGTAATGCCGCACCGCGTTCACCGCAGAGCATATGATAGATAATCTCGCGCACAATCGTCGGGCCCAGCACACGGGCATCACGCGGGTTATCCATCGCATCCAGCAGCCGTTCCACAGCACACAGAATTTCATCAGTCAGCGGCGCACTGTTCACGCCACATGTGCAGGAACAGGGGCGAATCGCGCTGTCGTCATCACCAATGTCGATCAACAAGTCCTGAAGCATCTGGATATCAATACGGATAGCCATCCCCACCAAAGGGTGTTCAACGCTGGCTATCGTTTCACATTCGAACGGCAGCGGCACGGTCATCAACAGGTAGTTTTCCGGGTCGTACTGGAACGTTTTCCCGCCCAGATAACCAACCTTCTGTCCCTGAAAAATGATGACAATCGTCGGCTCATACATAACCGGCACACGCGGATGGTGCTGTTCTGTATACAGAATCTTGACCTGTGGCACGAGCGAAGGCGTAGTCCAGCTTTTGGTTGAACAGCGTATTGCCTGCTGCACGATACGTTGCCGCACCGTCTGCTGCTCTGGCTCTTTCTGAGCGAGTCGTGCCTGAACGGATGGTTTTTGAACAAGCGGCTCAGATTGGCTTTCCGTCAACATGCTTTGAATGTGCGTCACCATGATGTTATCTCGCTACGGGTTCACTTTTCCTGCCCGAAGCCTCTCTCCTGACAGAAGAAACAAAATGACATACCTGCGAATTATTATCACCCTTTTCTCCTGCATTTTGTAGAAATAGGCAATAAGCAAACAGAAATGTGCATTGAACGTCTTTCGTGGGTTGATGACAATACGAAGCATACATTCGTCCCCTCATCTCACGGGAAAAGACATGAATAAAACGATCGAACTGTTCACCTCACACCGCAGTGAACGTAGCTATCTTGATAAAGCGATTCCCGATGACGTGCTGGATGCCATTATTCAGTCCGCCCATCTGGCACCCACGTCCGTAAACTCTCAGCAGGTTTCGCTCATCGTCACTCGCGATCCGGCACGCAGGGCGCGCATCGCCGAATTGGCCGGCGGTCAGCAGTGGATTGCCAAAGCACCCGTTTTCATTACCGTGGTGCTGGATATGCATAAAACACAAGTCGGGATTGCCATGAGCGACAAGCAACAGCACGCGCATGAAAGCATAGAAAGCCTGATCGCCGGCACAACGGATGTTGGTATCGCGCTCGGCACGATAATGGCCGCCGCACGCTCATTTGGGCTGGGTATCGTCCCGATTGGCGGTATTCGTCGCGACCCGCAGGCGATGATCGATTTTCTGGAACTGCCTGAACTGACGTTCCCCGTCGCCGGCGTCGCTATCGGTTACGTGGACACGCCTGCGCATCAGAAACCGCGCCTGCCGCTGAATTCCTTCCGTCATGATGAAACCTATCATCAGGACGTTCTGCCTGCGGCGATCGAGCAATATAACCACACGCTGGTGACACACTGGCAGCAAACCGGTCGCACAGACGGCGACAACTGGGGTGACAACACCGCCAGCTACTATCAGCACATTTATTTCCCGAAAGTCTTACCCGCGATCCTCCAACAGGGCTTTAAACTGGACAAATAACCTATGCTCAATTTCACACTTCATACCCCTACCAAGATTTTGTTTGGCGAAGGCCAGATTGCTGAATTAGGCAAAGAAATCCCTGCCGATGCTCGTATCCTCATCACCTACGGCGGCGGCAGCGTGAAGCACAATGGCGTGCTGGATCAGGTCTATCGCGCATTAGAAGGCCGTAACGTACGCGAGTTTTCCGGCATTGAACCAAACCCGACTTACGAAACGCTGATGAAAGCCGTCGAGGTCGTTCGTGCAGAGAAGATTGATTTCCTGCTGGCCGTTGGCGGGGGGTCTGTCGTCGATGGTACGAAATTTATCGCTGCTGCCGCAGATTATCAGGCCGCGCAGGACCCGTGGCACATCCTGCAAACCGGCGGCGCAGAAATCGATCGCGGCGTCGCGATGGCAGCCGTGCTCACTCTGCCAGCGACCGGTTCGGAATCCAATAACGGCGCGGTCATCACCCGTAAATCGACCAACGATAAGCTCGCTTTCCGCTCACGCTACACCCAGCCGCTTTTCGCCGTGCTCGATCCCGTCGTAACGTATACCCTGCCCGCTCGCCAAATTGCGAACGGCGTGGTTGATGCCTTCGTTCATACCGTCGAGCAGTACCTGACGTATTCCGTCGATGCCAAAGTACAGGATCGTTTTGCGGAAGGCTTGCTGTTGACGCTGGTTGAAGAAGGCCCGCGCGCACTGGCAGAACCGGAAAACTACAAGGTCAGGGCCAATGTGATGTGGAGCGCCACGATGGCGTTGAACGGCCTGATTGGCGCAGGCGTGCCGCAGGATTGGTCAACCCACATGCTGGGGCACGAATTAACGGCGCTGCACGGTCTCGATCATGCCCAAACGCTGGCTATCGTCCTGCCTGCCATGCTGGCAGCGAGAAAAGCACAGAAGCGCGACAAACTGCTGCAATACGCCGAGCGCGTCTGGAACCTGCGCGACGGTAGCGAAGACCAGCGCATCGACGGCGCGATTGCCGCTACGCGCGACTTCTTCGAGAAAATGGGCGTACCGACCCGCATGTCTGACTACCAGTTGGATGGCAGCTCCATTCCGACACTGGTCGCCAAACTCAACGAGCATGGCCTGACCGCGCTGGGCGAGCACCGCGACATTACGCTGGAAGAAAGCCAGAAGATTTACGAAGCGGCGCGCTAAGCCCCTCCGTTCTTACCCCTTCGAATGATAGGAGAAAACGCGATCATTTAAACAACACGAATACCCTCACCTCAATGCTGTGTCTGTTAAGGGGAGCCAATCGGCTAATACTGGTCACTTAAGCCCGCTATTAGGGGAAACACAGGGGGAGGTTCCCGCAGGGAGGCCTCACCCCTGTGGTCGCCCCGTGTATCTCGATGCTTAAACGATCGGAATGAGCCAATCGGCTCCCTTTATCATCGGACAATCCATAACCGCTGCATTTTTCTACTAGAATGAAATCATATGCCTGTTCCTGCTAGGGATCACGTTGCGCTATTTTCGTGATATGAACAGGTCGCCCATCCAGTTAACTCTATGATATTTTTATAGATTAACGGATATAAAAGGAGAATGAGATGACGCAACCGAAAGTTAAGCTGGCGGACGGCAATATCATGCCCCAGTTGGGCCTTGGTGTCTGGCGAGCAAGCCGTGAAGACACGGTAATCGCCGTGACTGAAGCATTGTCCATCGGTTATCGGGCGATCGATACCGCCGCTATTTATAAGAACGAGGAAGCCGTCGGTCAGGCGCTGAGCTCCGCGAATCTGCCGCGTGAAGAAGTCTTCATCACCACCAAGCTCTGGAATGGCGATCACACCGCCCCCCAGAAGGCGCTGGAAGAAAGCCTGAGAAAACTTCGGTTAGATTATATCGATCTCTACCTTATTCACTGGCCGCTCCCGCAACAGAACACCTTTGTGGATGCCTGGCGCGGACTCATCAAACTCCAGGAACAGGGTCTGGCGAAAAGCATCGGCGTTAGCAATTTCCACATTCACCACTTACAGCGGTTAAAAGAAGAAACGGGCGTATTGCCAGTTATCGATCAGGTCGAACTACACCCTCTTCTCCAGCAAAGACAGCTCCACGCCTGGAATGCGACGCATCATATCCAAACCGAGTCCTGGAGCCCGCTGGCACAGGGCGGTGAGGGCGTTTTTGACCATCCGGTTATTCGTAAACTGGCGACAAAATACGGGAAAACGCCGGCACAGATTGTGATTCGCTGGCATCTGGACAGCGGGCTGGTGGTGATTCCTAAATCGGTGACGCCTTCCCGCATCAAAGAAAACTTCGAAGTGTTCGATTTCCGTCTGGATAAAGACGAGCTAGGTGAAATTGCCAAGCTGGATAGCGGGAAGCGACTAGGATCGGACCCAGATGAACCGAGAAACGACTAGGAGCTAATCCCATTACGGCTACTGGGATAGTCTCTAAGCCACCTGTAATGCCAGCATTTACCGTGCTGGCATTTTTCTTCTAATCGGCAAACTGAATCTCATACACATCGCTACGGCAATGTGCCTCGCTGTATTCCAACAGTTCACCCCGATCGTTATAAACATGCAGTTGGCAATACAGTATCGGTGCTTCCACCGCGATACCAAGCAGTGTGGCGACCTCTGCCGCACAGGCTATCGCTTTGAAGCGATAGCGCTTTTTGTCCGGCGTGATCCCACCCGTCATCCAATGCTGGTAGAGAGACTGTTCAAGCGCTTCCGGGTCAGGCAGGAATTTTTGCGGAATCCAGGTCGCTTCCAGCGAAACAGGCTCGCCATTGCTCAGCCGCACGCGTCGCAGATAGGTAACGGCCTCGCCTTCCGGCAGCGACATTTTTTCCGCGATAGCAGCAGGTGGAACCTGTATCGTTTTCTCTAACCACAGGCTCCCAGCCACGCCGCCCTGTTTCAGCACCAGCGCGGTGAATCCTTCATCCTCAGCACTCAATGCGTAGTGAAGCCGTTGCGCTACGCGAGTTCCCACCCCTTGCTGGCGAACAATCAACCCTTTATCTTCCAGCAGCGACAGGGAACGAGAGACCGTTACGCGCGATAATCCCAGCTGTTGCGCAATCAATCTTTCCGCAGGTAAGAACTGGCCTGCTAACGCCTTCCGACGGTCGATTTCTGATTCAAGCAACGACGCGAGCTGCATATAGCGAGGCGCCGACGACGCCTCAGCCAGTTGATCCCTGACCCAAAGCAGTAATTCCCGCATAGTGCAGCCTTTTTAGTGACGCAGCATTCTGGCTGCGTGCAGGTTAAAACAGGGAGTGAACCTGATTTCATCGCGAAACGAAACGCTCTGACTCTGAAATTGTTGTAATAAAACGTGTTTTTTAGCACCTATCAGACCCAGAACCGCATGCGATTCAAAACGCGATTCACCCTTAATTCATCACAACATTAATCTATAAGGTATCGTCCACACGTCTTCGCATCTTTAATTTCGGTTTGTCTGAATAGAGGTGGATCACATTAAGAAACAGGTGGATACCAGAAACTCTGCCGTCACACGTGTCACGGCAGAGGAATAAGGCGGATGGCGGATGGCAGGCGGTTTACATCGCCGACTGGACGACGAGCTGTCCCGTTGAACCACGGTCGGCCAATTCCAGCGTTTGGCTGTAATACAGGAAGGGGAATGCCATTGAGGAAGGCTGCATGAAATAAACCAGCAGCTCGACGTCGTTATCCACCCACACCGTATCTTTCCAGCCGCTGTCTTCCACCGCCGGAGGGCCACCATTCGCGCTGCGGACGAGAAATTTCACACCCTGAATATGGAAAGCCTGCGGCGTGTCGGCGTGAATAATCCAGCGCTCACAGCGGCCAAGCTGAGTTTGTACATCGGCACGCGTCATGTCCCACATCGCGCCGTTGATACCAGGCAAACTGTCGCCCAAACGGAATTCACGCGTGCGGCTGATGCTGCCTTCAATGATATTGTCGGCCAGCAGGCGCATCGGCAGGTTATCCGTCACCAATGGCAGCAGACCCGTCGGCTTAAGCGTGAGTATTTGAGTAGAAATCAGGATGCTGGAAGGCTCAAATAAGCCGCGCAGGCGATCCATTATCCCAGCCGATTCCCCTGCCGTTAGCGTGACTTCTTCGCCCTGCGACATATCGATCAGAATCTCGCGCCGTTCGCCGGGTGCAAGAGAAAGCTGGTTCACCGCCATCGGCGCGGGCAACAGCCCTTGATCGCTGGCAATCACATGCATCGCCCGGCCATCGCTCAGCCGCATCACATAACGCCGGGAGTTCGACGCATTCAGCAACCTCAGACGCACCCAGCCACGCGACACTTCAACAAAGGGGTTTTGGATACCGTTAACTAACAGCGAATCCCCCACGAAGCCACCGCTAGAAGGCGGGTTATAAATAGGGACACCAAAGTTATCCAGTCGTTTATCCTGAATAATCAATGGGAAATCATCAACACCGTAGTGATTGGGCAGCGGCAGGGCTTTACTGCCTCGGTCTTCCACTAGCCATAGTCCAGCCAGCCCGTTGTAGATATGAGGTGCCATGCGGTTCGGCGTATTCGCATGATACCAGCAGGTCGCCGACGGCTGACGAATGGGCAACACCGGCGACCAGTCGGTTCCTGGAGAGATGATACGGGCGGCTCCGCCCATTAGCGGCCCCGGCACCTGCAACCCGCCGATCGTCATCGCGACAGGCTCGTTTAACCGGTTACTGTAAATCAGCTTAACGTCATCGCCGTCATACACCCGCACCGTTGGCCCCAAATAGTGGCCGTTGATGCCCCAAATGGCTGTCTTACGATCGCCGGAAAATGCCCAATGGGCACGCTGCATGGTCAGAAAAAGCGGCTGGCCTCGACGCGACTCCAGTAATGGCGGTATCGGCAATGCGGCGGAATTCCCACTGGCTTTAGCCGTCAGTGGCGTCATACCCGCACATAACGCAAGGCCCGATGCCTGAATAAACTGACGTCGGCTGAGTGACATAATGACTCCGTAAATCCATTAACCGTAAGCAAAGTTTAACTTCCGATTCGTTCTTGAATAGACAATCGGAAGAAATAATCGCGTAACCCGATGGGATAAGTTTATTTTTTGTCTGCCGCTTCGCGTGCCGCCACTTCTGCATCCAGCTCGGCAATCTTGGCCGCCATCACATCATGGCTGTGTATCGCCAGCTCACGAACCTGATCTTTGGTATACGCACGGGTATCAATGGGCGGCAACATTTCTACGATAACGAGGCCGTTATTCCAGCGGTTCAATTTCACTTTATTGCTGGTCGTAGACACGCAAATCGGCACAATCGGCACTCCTGCGCTAATCGCGGCATGAAAAGCACCGGTTTTGAATGGCAGCAGACCGCGTCCACGGCTGCGCGTACCTTCGGGGAACATCCAGATAGACGTGTTTCGTTCTTTAATGTGCTTCACCACCTGAGCGATGGTGCCATGCGCTTTCGCGCGGTTTTCGCGATCAATCAGCAAATTACCCGTCAACCAGTAGAGCGGCCCAAAGAACGGGATCCACAGCAGGCTTTTCTTACCCACGGTAACCGTACGAGGCTGGACGGCTTTGGATACCGTGACCATATCGTAATTATTCTGATGATTCGCGATATAGATACAGTTGCCGTAACGCGCGGCTTCTTCCGGTATCCGCATTTCTACTTTCAGGCCAAACACCGTGGACAAACGCCCAAAAAGATGGCCGAAGGTCGCCACATGACGGGGATTTCTAGGGCTGAACAGGCAGTAAAACAAGCCAAAAACACAGACCAAAATCGAAAATATAACGACAATAAAAAAACGCAAAATGGATAACATAGCAACCTCATTAGCCAACAGCCGCCGCTAGTATAGCGATTTCGCGCTAAAACACACGGTGATTCAATTTGCTGCAAGATGGCAACCGGAAACTAAAGAAAGGCGGTATTACGCCGCCTTTCTCAACATGCACAGGACAATACGGAGGGGTTATTCTTCGCTGCTGCCGGTGCTAATCTGCTGCGGTGCATCCACCTCAATCCGGTCGATGCGCTGTAGCCCACGCAGCAACGTGCCTTTCCGTCCGCGCTCACCCTGATATTTCTGAAGTTCGTTCGGACGCAACACCAGCTTACGCTTACCGAAATAGAGCGTGACGGAAGCCTGTGGAGGCAGCAGATACAACCAGGTCAGACGGTCTTTACCTTCAGCAAAATCTGCCGAAGAGATGGACACAATCTTGTTGCCTTTGCCTTTTGACAGCTGTGGCAGATCGGAGACAGGGAACAACAACATTCTGCCAGCGGCGGTGATCGCCATCAGCAGGTTATCGTCACCGTGGATCTCAATCGGAGCTAGCGCTTTCGCATTATCCGGCAGCGTAATAATCGCTTTGCCCGCGCGGTTGCGCGCCACCAGATCGTTGAAGGTACACACGAAGCCGTAGCCTGCATCCGATGCCATCAGCAGCGGCTGATCGTCTGCGGCCATCAGCACCTGCTCAATCGTTGCGCCCGGCGGCGGCGTGAGTTTGCCCGTTAGCGGCTCGCCCTGACCGCGTGCGGAAGGCAGCGTGATAGGGTCCAGCGCGTAGCTGCGGCCGGTGGAGTCAATAAACACCACAGGCTGATTGCTCTTACCTTTCGCGGCGGCGCGGAAGCTATCGCCCGCTTTGTAACTCAGTCCGGCAGGATCGATGTCATGCCCTTTGGCGCTGCGCACCCAGCCCATTTCCGACAGTACGATGGTGACTGGTTCGGACGGCACAAAATCATGTTCGCTCATCGCTTTCGCTTCGCTGCGTTCATGCAGCGGCGAACGACGATCGTCGCCATAGGTTTGCGCATCCGCCTGAATTTCTTTCTTAATCAGATTGCTGAGCTTACGATCTGACGCCAGCAGTTCCTGAAGCCGATCGCGCTCTTTTGCCAGATCGTCCTGCTCACCGCGGATTTTCATCTCTTCCAGCTTGGCCAAATGACGTAATTTCAGCTCCAGGATCGCTTCAGCCTGTGTCTCACTCAGGCTGAACTGGCGCATCAGTACCGGCTTCGGCTCATCCTCCGTGCGGATGATATGGATAACTTCATCAATATTCAGGAACGCAATCAGCAAACCTTCAAGGATATGCAGGCGCTTGAGCACTTTTTCCAGACGGTAGTTCAGTCGGCGGCACACGGTGTCGCGACGGAATACCAGCCATTCGCTCAGGATCTCGACCAGCCCTTTCACGCTAGGACGACCATCCAGACCGATCATATTCATGTTAACGCGATAGCTCTTTTCCAGATCGGTAGTGGCGAACAGGTGGTTCATCACCTGATCCAGATCGATGCGGTTCGAACGCGGCACCAGCACCAGACGGGTTGGGTTCTCGTGATCGGATTCATCGCGCAGATCGTCGATCATCGGCAGCTTCTTCGCACGCATCTGGCTGGCAATCTGCTCCAACACTTTGGCGCCGGAAACCTGATGCGGCAGCGCGGTAATCACCACTTCGCCGTCTTCTTTTTTCCAGACGGCACGCATACGCACCGAGCCGCGGCCATTCTGGTAAAGCTTGCGCACTTCCTCGCGCGGCGTAATGATTTCGGCTTCCGTCGGGAAATCCGGCCCCTGCACGTGCTGCAATAAGTCGTCCAGCGAGGCGTTCGGTTTTTCCAGCAGCATCACCGCAGCGGCAGCGACTTCACGCACGTTGTGCGGCGGTATGTCCGTGGCCATACCAACGGCGATACCGGTGGTGCCGTTCAGCAGAATATTCGGCAGACGCGCAGGCAGCATTTTCGGCTCCTGCATCGTCCCGTCAAAGTTCGGGATGTAATCAACCGTGCCCTGCCCTAACTCCGACAGTAGGATTTCAGCGTATTTGGACAACCGCGATTCGGTATAACGCATGGCGGCGAAGGATTTCGGATCGTCCGGCGCCCCCCAGTTCCCCTGCCCATCCACCAGCGGATAGCGGTACGAGAACGGCTGCGCCATCAACACCATCGCTTCATAGCAGGCGCTGTCGCCGTGCGGGTGGTATTTACCCAGCACGTCACCCACGGTACGGGCGGATTTTTTAAATTTGGCGCTGGCATTCAGCCCCAGTTCGGACATCGCATACACAATGCGACGCTGCACAGGCTTCAGGCCATCGCCAATGAACGGCAATGCCCTGTCCATGATGACGTACATGGAATAATTCAGGTATGCATTTTCGGTAAACGTGCGCAGCGCAAGGCTTTCTGCGCCGTCATGAGTCATCTCACTCATTTCTCTCATTTCCCTCACATCGCGGCGCGATGGTTACGCTTTCCGGCACGCCATAGCGGCGGTATGTTTAGCGGGAATAGTACCTTATCTGATGAGGTGATGTCACAGAGAACAATCTCGCAGAGCACCGTGTCGCGGCTTCACGCCGTTCATGACTGATGTGAATCCGGCCGCGGCGAGAAAAGAAGGTTAGCGGTAGCGATAGACGTTCGGATGATCGGCGGTCATCGTCTCGCCATATACGGATATTGATGGCTGATCGGGTCGCAGCATAGGCTTTCCCCTAAGACCAAGTAGAATACCCTCAACGGCAGCACCGAAAGACGCTCCTTCAAACCAGAACGCATCATGTATAAAACTCATTCCGTAACAGGCGCCAGTCATATCCATAAGCAGCGCGCCGTGCGAGTGATGGGTCTCGCCGATCAAAATCAGCGTCGTAGCCAGAATACCTTGCCACTCCAGCAGCGTGTCATCGTCCTGCAAATCTTCATTGTCGCCAAAAATAATGTCGCCACTGGCACACGCTTCCCCTGCGTCGCAATCCCTTCGTCAGCATAAACGCCTGCAACGTCAGCCCATTTCGCTAGCGGTACAACGTGCGTGCCGTCGGGCAAATAGGGTGAGTGAGACCAGCTAAATTCAGCGGATAGCCGATTAAGTTCATCGCGAAACCCCGACAAACCCACTTTCGCAGCCGCAAGAATATGCTCAACGTCAAGTGCGTTACGCCGAGCTTTCGACCTCAGTGCAGTCATCTTCATCGACATGTCCCTTATCAGCCTTCAGAACCGCGCCCGGATAGCGATGCAGCTATGCATCCTTTCCATAAATGCCAATTACGTGACAAGCATTGGCTGGAAGATGAATTGCGACGTAAAGGTTGGGCAGAGGAAACGGCAACGACGCGTGTTCGTTTTTTCTGGCATCCTGATATTCATGGAAAAATGCAGGTCTATGGAGTTCATACGGGGGAGGGAACACCATATGAAAGCGTTCGTGTTGCCAACATGGTGTGGGATGCGAAAATTCAGAGCTATACTTTCACGCCTGCGCCCGGTCTGGATGGCCCGACTATCACATGGGCACCAGAAAAGCCAGAGGGGTCAGAGCCTGTTGCGCATACAGGAAGTCCGGTCAACCCCATCGATCAGCCTACCATCCTGATCTATCCTATCCCTGAAGATGAAACGGAAACTACAACGCCACCGTTTCCTGTGCCAGATGAGCATGATCCTACCCGCCAATAGTGGACACGCGACTAAGTGAGTAAACTCTCTACCAGAGGTAGCTCACATGACAAAAGCCGTATCAACCAGTAAAAAACCACGTAAGCAACATACGCCTGAATTTCGCAACGAAGCCCTGAAGCTTGCAGAACGCATCGGTGTCGCTGCCGCTACCCGTGAACTCAGCCTTTATGAATCACAACTTTATGCATGGCGCAGTAAACAACTGCAGCAAATGACATCTTCAGAACGTGAAAGCGAACTGGCCGCTGAAAATGCCCGCCTCAAGCGCCAACTGGCGGAGCGGGACGAGGAGCTGGCCATTCTCCAAAAGGCCGCGACATACTTTGCAAAGCGCCTGAAATGAAGTATGTCTTTATCGAAAAGCATCGGGCTGAGTTTAGCGTCAAAGCCATGTGTCGGGTGGTCAGAGTCGCGCGCAGCGGTTGGTATGTCTGGCGGTCTCGCCGTCATCAGGTCAACTCGCGTCAGCGGTTCCGACTTGTCTGCGATGCTGCCGTCAGCAAGGCATTCAATCATGCCAGACAGTGGTACGGAGCCCCACGACTGGCTGATGAGCTACCGGACTATAACGTGAAAACCATTGCTGCCAGTCTGCGCCGTCAGGGGCTGCGGGCAAAAGCCGCGCGAAAGTTCAGTCCGGTCAGCTACCGGGAGCACGGCCTGCCCGTGTCTGAAAACCTGCTGAAGCAGGGCTTCATCGCCAGCGGCCCGAACCAGAAGTGGGCAGGCGATATCACGTATCTTCGCACGGACGAGGGTTGGCTGTATCTGGCGGTGGTCATTGACCTGTGGTCACGGGCCATTATTAGCTGGTCGATGTCATCACGAATGACGGCGCAACTGGCCTGCGATGCGTTACAAATGGCACTCTGGCGTCGTAAGCGACCGAAAAACATTATTGTCCATGCTGACCGTGGCGGCAGTACTGTTTAGCGAGTTACCAGACTCTGCTGAAACGGCATAATCGGCATGGCAGCTTGAGTGCAAAGGGTTGTTGCTAAGATAACGCCAGCATGGAAAGCTTTTTCCACTCGCTGAAAGTGGAATGTCTCCACGGAGAGCGCTTTGCCAGTAGGGAAATAATGCGAACAGCGGTGTTTAATTATATCGAGTGTAATTACAATGGGTGGCGTCGCCACAGTACCTGTGGCGGTCTCAGCCCCGAACAGTTTGAAAACCAGAACCTCGCTTAGGGCTGTGTCCACATTACGTGGGTAGGATCCGTTTTTACCATTTAAGCATTTCATTTTAGGAACCGGGATAAACATAATAAACCGTCCCAAAAGCTCCCCAGCTTAAAAGACGGTTAATGTTTATCTTTTGTTCACGTCATTCATCAAACTCGGCGCTTGTTAGCGTCAGACTTCAATCTCCGCCTTATCGCCTTTCTCTTGCAGCCAGTTGCGGCGATCTTCCGAGCGTTTCTTCGCCAGCAGCATATCCATCATCGCCATCGTCTGATCGATGTCGTCTTCTTTGATCGTCAACTGCACCAGACGGCGCGTATTCGGATCCAGCGTGGTTTCACGTAGCTGTAGCGGGTTCATTTCACCCAACCCTTTAAAACGCTGAACGTTTGGCTTGCCTTTCTTGCGTTTAAGCTGTTCCAGCACGCCCGCTTTTTCCTCTTCGTCCAGCGCGTAGTACACCTCTTTGCCCAGATCGATGCGATACAGCGGCGGCATCGCGACATAAACGTGCCCACCCTGAACCAGCGCCCGGAAATGGCGAACAAACAGCGCGCACAGCAGCGTCGCTATGTGCAGGCCATCGGAATCCGCATCCGCCAGAATACAGATCTTACCGTAACGCAGCTGACTGAGATCGTCGCTGTCAGGATCGATGCCGATCGCCACCGAAATATCGTGCACTTCCTGCGAAGCCAGCACTTCATCGGAGGACACTTCCCAGGTATTCAGGATCTTTCCTTTCAGCGGCATGATCGCCTGGAATTCACGCTCGCGCGCCTGCTTCGCCGAGCCGCCCGCCGAGTCCCCTTCCACCAGAAACAGCTCGGTTCGGCTGAGATCCTGCGAGGTACAATCAGCCAGTTTGCCCGGTAACGCAGGCCCGCTGGTCAGCTTTTTACGCACCACTTTCTTGGCAGCGCGCATACGGCGCTGCGCGCTGGAAATCGCCAACTCGGCCAGTTGCTCCGCAGCCTGCACGTTTTGGTTCAACCACAGGCTGAACGCGTCTTTCACCACGCCGGACACAAACGCGGCGCACTGACGAGAAGAGAGGCGTTCTTTGGTCTGCCCGGCAAACTGCGGTTCCTGCATTTTAACCGACAGCACATAAGCACAACGTTCCCAGATATCGTCTGCGCTCAGCTTCACGCCGCGCGGCAGAATATTGCGGAATTCGCAGAATTCACGCATCGCATCCAGTAGCCCCTGACGCAAGCCGTTAACGTGCGTCCCGCCCATTGGCGTCGGAATCAGGTTAACGTAGCTTTCCGTCAGTAGCTCACCGCCTTCCGGCAGCCAGAGCAGCGCCCAGTCGACCGCTTCGGTATCGCCAGTAATCGACCCCAGAAACGGTTTTTCCGGCAGCGTAATCAGGCCGTTCACCGACTCGCACAGGTAGTCATTCAGGCCATCCTGATAGCACCAGCGCTGCTCGGTGTTGTTAACTTTGTCTTTAAAGATGATTTCCACACCGGGGCATAAGACCGCTTTGGCCTTCAGCAGGTGCGTCAAACGGGAGACGGAAAAGCGAGCGCTATCGAAGAATTTCTCGTCCGGCCAAAAGTGCACACGCGTGCCGGTATTACGACGGCCACAGGTGCCCGTTACGGTGAGATCCTGCACTTTATCGCCGTTTGCAAACGCGATGTCATACACCTGACCGTCGCGCTTAACGGTGACTTCAACCCGCGTAGACAGGGCGTTAACCACAGAAATCCCTACGCCGTGCAAGCCGCCCGAGAACTGGTAGTTTTTACCGGAAAATTTCCCACCTGCGTGCAGACGGCACAAAATCAGCTCAACGGCAGGCACCCCCTCTTCCGGGTGAATATCCACCGGCATCCCACGACCGTCATCAATCACTTCCAGCGACTGATCGGCGTGCAGAATCACATCAATACGACGCGCATGACCCGCCAGCGCCTCATCAACGCTGTTATCTATGACCTCTTGCCCCAGATGGTTAGGACGCGTGGTATCGGTGTACATTCCCGGACGACGGCGCACCGGTTCCAGTCCGCTGAGTACTTCAATCGCATCAGCGTTATAACTTGATTGAGCCATAGTTTGCGTTAATTCTTTGAGTTCAGTAAATGGGGTTTAACGAGCCGCGCCTTCGCGAGTCGTTTTTCAATCCATAATGCATAGGTGGCGATTCAGTCTGTCGTGAGCCCTAAGAAATTCACAATCGGCGTGAAAAAGTGCTCAAATCCGACAAAGGCATGGTTGCCCCCTGACTCCACAGTTTGACGGCAGGCCGTGTAATACGCGACTGCCTGACGATAATCCAGAACCTCATCCCCCGTCTGCAACAGCAGCCAGAGCAAATCCGGCGATTCCAGTCGGTCAACCTGCATGACCTTCAGATCGTAAACGTGCCGAGACTCTAGCACATATTGTTCACCGGTGTAGGGGTTCTGGTATTCGCCCAGATGGTCCAGCAATAACTCAAACGGCCTCACCGCAGGATTCACCACCACGGCAGGCAGCATAAAACACTGGGATAACCAGGTGGCATAATAACCACCGAGGGAAGAACCAACAATGCCCACCGGACGACCCGCACGCGCCATAATCAACGATTCCATCATCTCGGCGGCCTCCGCCGGATAAGGCGGAAGCTGTGGAATCACCATGTCAATTTCAGGGTGCTGCTCCGCCAGCCACGTCTTCAACGCTGTCGCTTTCGCCGACTGCGGCGTACTGTTGAAACCGTGTAGATAAAGAAGCGTTGGCATTAGTAACCGTCCGAATCCATGTCAGGCAGGAATTCGCTACCCGACAGACGATAGACCTCAGTTTCCAGGAGACCATCCGGCAGCAGATCCAGATAGCGCCAACCCGGCGCGACCTCATCAATCGTGAAGTTAGTACAGTGCGGTTTAAACTGCACGCAGGTCGACGGCGTCGCCAGCAAACGGCGGCCATGCCAGTCAAAATCCATCTCTTGATGAATATGCCCACACAACACGGTATTCACCTGAGGATAACGATCCAGCACCGCAGACAGGCTATGTGCATTACGCAAGCTGTGCTGATCGAGCCAGGTACAACCGGAAGGATGCGGGTGATGATGCAGCAGTAGCAGCGTAAAGCGGTCAGGCTGACTTTTCAGGCTACGCTCCAGCCATTCAAGCTGGTATTCGCTCAGTTCGCCATGCGGGACACCGAACACTTGGCTATCCAACAGAATAATCTGCCACTTGTCGCCCAACAGCACATGCTTGGATGGCGCAATGCCAGCCTCCGCCAGCGCATCAACCATCGCCGGCTGGAAATCATGGTTACCCGGAAGCCATACGCAAGGTGCGGGGATCTGCGCAATACCGCGCGAGAAATGATGATAGGCCTCCAGCGTGTGATCCTGCGCCAAATCGCCTGTCGCCACGATTAAATCAAACGCATCCTGCCGAGCCTTGATGGCATTCAGCACTGCGTGATAGCTACGATAGGTGTTGATACCCAGCAAGGTTTCATGCTCGCCCGCAAAAAGGTGGGTATCCGTTATTTGTAAAATCCTGACTCTGGCGCCACTCGCCACAGGCAGTGTCAACAGGCTTTCCAAATGGTGTCCTTGGTTACGTAAATCTGTCTCTACCCGTCATCTCTCAACTTGCAGAATACGCTAGCTTCCCTTGATGGCACGACTGTCGCCGTCCTGCGCCTTGAAATCTATTGGGTATCAAAAACCGGTATCGACATCGAACCATACGCCAAACAATATTTTAGCCAATCAGCAAGAAACTGATTAATTTGATGCTTTTCGTCACGCTGGTGTAACTTCTTATTAGGATAATCATAACGTGCTTTGAAACGAAAGATCTGCTGGCTAGCACACACTTCCGCAACCAACGCATCATGATACAGCCTAACGCTCATCATTGGCAGGCTCCAGTAGCTGACAGTGGGCGCTGTCTGCTTAATTTCGACCAATGAGGTATAGCGGGTAGACTCAAGTATCGTCAGTTGATAGACCGCATTATTGACGTGATAAACCGCGATTTCACCGACTTCATCAATTTTCGGCAGCAAACGCCGTAATTGCATAAAGTTGGTTTCACATAGCCTCATCATGGCGGGGAAATCCGGAGTATAACGTTTCATAAATTCAATCCACCCACGCGCGTTTCAGTTCTTCATGGTGCAACGCCAACCATTGCAGGGCAATGACAGACGCAGCGTTATCAACGATGCCTTCTTCAACCCATTGATAACTTTGTTCACGGCTCACCACATGTACGCGAATATCTTCATTCTCTTCCGTCAGGCCATGAATGCCTTTCGCCGTTCGCGTATCTACTTCGCCTACCATCACCGCCAGACGTTCACTGGTGCCACCGGGGCTGGCAAGATAGTTGATTATCGGTCGACAACGACCAACCCTTAATCCGGCTTCTTCGTGCGCTTCGCGCCGTGCCACCTCTTCGTGGCTTTCTCCTGGTTCAATCATGCCAGCCACCAGCTCAAACAGCCAGGGGGACGCGCTGGTGTCATAGGCGGCAATGCGAATCTGTTCAATTAATACCACTTCATCACGCACCGGATCGTAAGGCAACAGCACGACAGCATGGCCGCGCTCCAGAATCTCACGGCGGACTTCACCGCTCATGCCGCCATTAAACAGGCGATGGCGGAAGCGGTAACACTCCAGCGAAAAAAAACCGTCGTACAGCGTTTCGCGTGCAATAATTTCTACATCATCTTTGGTGAAAGTAACCGGGCCGGATTCGGAAGACGACATGGCTGCACTCCTGTAACAAGTATTAATGGAATCCGGTATTGTATGGCGGAATCCGCTGTCATTATACTCATCATTGTTTTTGACCGTTTATTGAGCGTGACGTCGGCGAAGTGAGGGGAGTACCCGTCCATCGCATCACTTTTCGGTACCTTACTGAACAGTAAAACGTCGCACTGAATCATCCAACGGGTCAATTTACCTGACCATTTGGACATATTCCGCTGAAAGATGGCACATTCAGCTACCTTATCCTATTGGCAGATTCTGATAGAATCGACAATTATTCGTCTACAGACAGCGCTACCATAGCGAGATTGCTGCACAACAAGGAATGCAAATGAAGAAATTGCTCCCTCTTCTGATTGGTCTGAGCCTGGGCGGTTTTAGCGCCATGAGTCAGGCGGAAAACCTGTTACAGGTCTACCAGCAGGCAAAAAGCACCAACCCTGATTTACGCAGCGCTGCGGCAACCCGCGACGCCGCGTTTGAAAAGATTAACGAATCACGTAGCCCGTTACTGCCGCAGTTGGGAATCAACGCCGGTTATACCTATAACAAAGGTTACCGTGACAGCAATGGCGTCAACAGCAACGAAAAAAGCGCAACATTGCAGTTAACCCAGACGCTGTTCGACATGTCCAAGTGGCGTGCGCTAACATTGCAGGAAAAACAAGCGGGTATTGAAGACGTCACCTACCAGACTGCCCAGCAAAACCTGATGCTGAACACGGCGACCGCCTATTTCAACGTCCTGCGAGCAATTGATTCGCTGTCCTACATCAATGCGCAGAAGCAGGCGATTTATCGTCAGTTGGATCAAACGACACAGCGCTTCAACGTCGGCCTGGTCGCGATTACCGACGTCCAGAACGCCCGCGCCCAATACGACAGCGTGTTGGCTAATGAAGTGTTGACGCGTAATACGCTGGATAACGCGTTGGAATCACTGCGCCAGATTACCGGTAATTTCTACCCGCAGTTGGCCGGCCTGAATATCGAGCGTTTCTCTACGCAGAAGCCTGAGGCCGTTAACAACCTGCTGAAAGAAGCGGAAAACCGCAACCTGAACCTGTTGTCCGCGCGTTTGAGCCAGGATTTGGCGCGTGAGCAGATTCGCTCCGCCGAAACTGGCTATATGCCAACGCTGGATCTCACCGCGTCTACAGGTGTGAGTGATACTCGCTATTCCGGTTCCCGCACAAATAGCAGCAGCTTCAACGACACCGACGCAGGGCAGCACAGAGTCGGTATTAACTTCACTCTGCCACTTTATAGCGGCGGCGCGACCAACTCTCAGGTGAAACAGGCGCAGCACAGCTACGTCAGCGCCAGCGAACTGCTGGAAAGCGCCCACCGTTCTGTTATCCAAACCGTGCGTTCATCGTTTAACAACATTTCTGCGTCCATCAGCAGCATCAACGCTTACAAACAGGCTGAAGTGTCCGCACAAAGCTCTCTGGATGCGATGGAAGCCGGTTATCAGGTTGGCACACGTACTATTGTTGACGTACTGGATGCCACCACCACGCTGTATAACGCCAAACAACAGCTCTCCAGCGCACGTTATGATTATCTGATCAATCAGTTAAACATTAAATCCGCGCAGGGTTCGTTGAATGAAAATGATCTACAGACGCTGAATGCCTCACTGGGTCAGCCGGTTTCTACCACGCCGACCGTAACGGACAACACTGCCCCGCAGGCAACCACCGCCTCGGCACAGCGTTAATCAGCTAGCCGCGTTTACACGCATCTAATACAGGGGAACCACGGTTCCCCCTTTTTATGTCGATGTTTTTGCAGAACCACGCAACGTCATCACATTGCAAGAGACTTGTTCACTTTGTATTAAGCGAAACGTTGCACAACAGAATGTATAGCAACGTAAAGACCCCTTCTGTTACGCCTATTGCCGCTTTAAATTCAGGCAGCCTTCCCCTATTCTTAGGCACACTTATTGGTTATTGGCCGTGATGCTTTGCTCTGGGATAAACACGATGAAACGTACAAAAAATATTAATCAGGAAATGTTCCGCAAGGAATGGCGAACGCACCGTTTGGCACCTGTCGCGTTGGCCGTCAGTGCCGTATTTTTCCTCGCGGGCTGTGAACAAACCGATGAAACCGTCTCTCTCTATCAGAATGCGGATGACTGTTCAGCGGCCAACCCTTCCATGAGTGCACAATGCACCACCGCGTACAATAATGCGTTAAAAGAAGCAGAAAAAACGGCACCAAAATACGCAACGAAAGAAGATTGCGTAGCAGAATTCGGCGAAGCACAGTGTACCCAAACGCCTGCGCCAGCACAGGCCGGTATGGCAGCAGAATCTCAGCAGGGCGGCGGGATGTCCTGGATGCCATTGATGGCTGGCTACATGATGGGTCGCATGATGGGTGGCGGTGCCGGTTTCGCGCAACAGCCGCTGTTCAGTCCAAAAACACCGGCCAGCCCGGCCAATGGTCAGTTCGTTGATGCTGCAGGTAAAAATTACGGCAACGCAACGACAGGTCGCTCAATGACCGTGCCTAAAACCGCACTGGCACCAAAACCTGCAACGACCTCAACCATCACGCGTGGTGGTTTTGGTGAAACCGTCGCGAAGCAAAACAGCATGCAGCGCAGCAGCGCCAGCTCAAGTTCCAGCGCTTCCCGCAGTATGGGCGGCTGAGGCGTATTAAATGAAGCGGATAGATATTACAGCGCGTCCTGACTGGCAGGAAAAAGCAACCGAGTTTGGTTTTCGTTTCCACACCATGTACGGCGAGCCCTACTGGAGCGAAGAGGCTTACTACCAGTTCACCCTTGCTCAGATCGAAGAACTGGAAGAAACCACGGCGGAGTTGCACCAGATGTGCCTGCAGGTGGTGGAAAAAGTCATCAATAGCGACGCGCTGCTCGCTAAATTCCGTATTCCCAAGCACACCTGGGAATTCGTGAGACACTCATGGCGTACCAATCAGCCCTCGCTGTATTCACGCCTCGATTTGGCGTATGACGGCAAATCCCCAGCCAAGCTGCTGGAGAATAATGCGGATACGCCAACGTCGTTGTACGAAGCTGCTTTTTTCCAATGGCTCTGGTTGGAAGATCAAATCAACGCCGGGAATCTGCCGCAGAATTCTGACCAGTACAACAGCATTCAGGAAAAGCTGATCGAACGCTTTGAAGAACTGAAACTCAATCACGGCTTCGGCTTACTGCATTTCGCCTGCTGTCAGGATACGGAAGAAGACCGCGGCACAGTGCAATATCTACAAGATTGCGCACTGGAAGCGGGCCTGCCGAGCGAGTTTCTGTACATTGAGGAAATCGGCCTCGGAGAGAAAGGCCAGTTTACCGATCCTGAAAACCAGGTGATTGGTAACCTGTTCAAACTGTATCCGTGGGAGTTTATGCTGCGCGAAATGTTTTCCACCAAGCTGGAAGATGCTGGCGTGCGCTGGCTGGAACCGGCCTGGAAAAGCATCATTTCCAATAAAGCGCTGCTGCCGATGCTGTGGGAAATGTTCCCGAATCATCCCAACCTACTTCCTGCCTATTTCGCAGAAGATGAACATCCCCAGTTGGACAGCTACGTCACCAAGCCGCTGTTTTCGCGCGAGGGGGCAAACATTCAAATTATCGAGAACGGGAAAGAGATTGCCTCAGCCGACGGCCCTTATGGCGAAGAAGGCATGATCGTCCAGCAATATCACCCACTGCCGAAATTTGGCGATAGCTACACGCTGATTGGGAGCTGGCTGGTGAACGATCAGCCTTGTGGTATAGGCGTACGCGAAGATCGCGACCTGATCACTCAGGATCTCTCGCGTTTCTATCCACATACCATTCTGGATTAAGCCGCAACATTGAAACTAATAAGGCACGGTTTTCACCGTGCCTTATTTATTACTGAAGCAAAAAGCGGATTACCCCACCTGCACCGACAGCATACTCAACGACCCCATTTCGAGCCCATCAACAGGAATACTCACTGGCTCTTTACCGTCCCAGCTTCCCAGCACATAGAGTAGCGGGAAATAGTGATCGGGCGTCGGGTTAGATAATGCGGCACCTTCATGCTGCATGAAATTAACCAGCGGATGGTTGTCGCCCTGATAAGTCAGGTTGTCACGCACAAATTGATTGAATGAAATGGCCCACGGATACGGATCCGCGTCACCATCCCGTTGCATCATCCGCAGGTTATGCACAACGTTGCCACTGGCTACGATCATGAACCCTTCATCACGCAGTGCCGCCAGCTTGCGCCCTAATTCGTAGTGATACGCGGCGGGCTGCGTGCCATCCACGCTCAGTTGCACAACGGGAATATCCGCATCGGGATACATCTTGATCAGTACGCCCCAGGAACCATGATCCAAACCCCATTGGCTTTTATCGGCGGTCACGGGATAGGGCGCCAGCACCTGCTGGATTCTCGCCGCCAATTCAGGCGAACCGGGCGCAGGATACTGGGTATCAAAAAGCGCCTGCGGGAAACCGCCAAAATCATGGATGGTGCGCGGGTTTTCCATCGCTGTTACAGCTGTACCCCGGGTATACCAGTGGGCAGAAACCGCAATAATCGCCTTCGGACGCGGCAGCGTCTCACCCAGCGTTTGCCACGCCTGCGTATACACATTATTTTCCAACACGTTCATCGGGCTACCGTGGCCGAGGAACAGTGCAGGCATCCGGGAAGGGTTGTTCATAATCATATCCTCTGAAAGATGTCAGCGAGCGTGCAGCCGCACGCGATGGCCTTACTTTACGCGCTTTATGACACAGAAAAAGTCAGAGTTATGTGATGGAGAACATCAATTAATTTGAAAGGTATTACACGGTAAGAAAAACCACCGACAAGGGATAGGACTCGCAAAAGACCAGATTAATCAGAGCGACCTTTAGTATCAGAATAAATCTGGCTACCTTCGCGCTTTCAAACTCCCATGACCATCACCGTAATGGTTTCATCCTGGACCAAATACACCAGCCTGTAACCCGCAGACTTCAGTTTAATTTTATACTGATCTTTACGACCATGAAGCTGGGCTGAAGGAACACGAGGATTTTCTAAACGCTCAGCTAGCTTTTTCTTGAATTGTTCCCTGACAGGATGCCCTAATTTTTTCCATTCCTTCATTGCAGAAGGCACAAATTTTAACTTATAGGTCATCGAGCGAAATCTCTTCCGCGTCAGCTAACTCTGACATACGATCATCAACAGTACGCCCCAGTTCTGCATCTTCAGCCAATTCCATTAAATAAGCGAACATGGCAGGAGGCACACAATAAAACGCAGGCTCATTCCGGTTCAGTATAGCGATAGTTTCACCTTCAGCAGACCGCACTGTCCCCATCGGGTCACGTTTCAACTCAGTAATACTGGCGGCTGTGTTAGTTAGGATGTTGAAAGCCATAATTTCGATCACTCAATCAGATTAGTTAAAGACGGCTAAACCCTCTAATAATAGCACTTTTAAAAGTGCTATCTGTAGTGTCTTATCGTCATTATTTCCTGCTCGCACGCTTTCCTCCTTCTTCACGTAAAAAACCGAGTTGGGGCGATCGGGTACGCCGAAGCGGGGTTTTATGATGAAGGGCGTTGACCGTTAAGCCGCTTTCTTTCATAAAAAGCGTCGTGGACAGTCATTCATCTCGCCTGCCCCATAAAGCAAAACCCCGCCGAAGCGGGGTTTCATGATGAAGGGAGTTGACCGTTAAGCCGCTTCCTTTCATAAAAAGCGTCGTGGACAGTCATTCATCTCGCCTGCCCCATAAAGCAAAACCCCGCCGAAGCGGGGTTTCATGATGAAGGGAGTTGACCGTTAAGCCGCTTTCTTTCATAAAAAGCGTCGTGGATAGTCATTCATCTCGCCTGCCCCATAAAGCAAAACCCCGCCGAAGCGGGGTTTCATGATGAAGGGAGTTGACCGTTAAGCCGGGTTCTGTCGTGGACAGTCATTCATCTAGGCCAGCAATCGCTCACTGGCTCAAGCAGCCTACCCGGGTTCAGTACGGGCCGTACCATGTGAACCCCTATTTGGCCTTGCTCCGGGTGGAGTTTACCGTGCCACGAACTGTTACCAGTCGCGCGGTGCGCTCTTACCGCACCCTTTCACCCTTACCTGATCCCACTTGCGTGGGCCATCGGCGGTTTGCTCTCTGTTGCACTAGTCGTAGGCTTGCGCCTCCCAGGCGTTACCTGGCACCCTGCCCTATGGAGCCCGGACTTTCCTCCCCCCCACCTGTCTCCCCCGAAAGGGACGGCAGTGAAGCGGCGACTGTCTGGTCAACTCCGGCGCGGATAATAGGGCAAATTGCCCTACTTGTCATCCTCCGATTCACCGCTATCGCCTTCTTGCTCCAGCCCATAGCGATAAAGCGCGTTTTTCTTCACGCCGTGAATTTCAGCCGCCAACGCAGCCGCCTTCTTCAGCGGCAGCTCGGCACGCAATAGCGCCAGCGTGCGCAGCGCTTCTGCCGACAGCGCGCTGTCATCAACCTGATGACCTTCCACAAGCAGCACCATTTCCCCTTTGCGCCGATTCTCATCTTCTTTCACCCAGTCCAGCAATTCGCCCACGGGCGCGCCGTGAATCGACTCCCAGGTTTTGGTGATTTCACGCGCGAGCACCACATAGCGCTCGGCCCCCAACACTTCGCTGATGTCCTGTAGGCTATCCAAAAGGCGATGGGTGGATTCGTAGAAAATCAGCGTACGAGGTTCTTCCCCCAGATCGCGTAGCGTATCTTTACGCGCCTTGGTCTTGGCAGGCAGAAAACCTTCATAGCAAAAGCGATCGGATGCCAGACCGGAGGCGGAGAGCGCCGTTATCGCCGCGCACGCGCCCGGCAGCGGCACCACACGAACGCCTGCCTCACGGCAGCGTCGAACCAAATGGTAACCAGGGTCGTTAATCAGCGGCGTACCCGCATCTGAAACCAGCGCGATGCTTTGCCCTGACTGCAATTTAGCCAGTAACACATCCGCTTTTTGTTGTTCATTGTGATCGTGTAATGCGAACAGTCGCGCATTAATCGCAAAATGTTGTAACAGCAGACCGGTATGGCGGGTATCCTCTGCGGCGATCAGATCAACGCTCGCCAATACCGCCAGCGCACGCTGCGTGATGTCGCCCAGATTACCGATTGGCGTGGGGACAATGTAGAGGGTAGATGCAGAAATGTCTGCTTGTTGGTCTTGATTCATTGTTTCATCCGGGTTGCCGATTTAATATTGAGCATCTTTAAAAAAAATCACTGGATACAGTATGCTTCCCTTTCATTTCGTCCGTACCCAGGCAGGGCGTGTTATCCCTGTTTTGTTAGCGGCACTGTTTCTCGCAGGCTGTCCAAGTCACGCCCCGCAGAGCCCACCACCCGAGGTTCAGGGCAAAGCCGACGCATCATCCGATTATTATCTGCAACAGATGCAGCAAAGTAGCGATAATAACAAGGCTGACTGGCAATTACTTGCTATTCGTTCCCTGTTGCAGGAAGGGAAAGCCCCTCAGGCAAGCCAGCAGTTCAACGCGCTGCCAGAAAAGTTGAGCGCGGCGCAAAAACAAGAACAGCAACTCCTCAGCGCGGAACTGTCCATCGCCCAAAACACGATGGATGCGGCCAAGGCAGCACTGAGCCAGCTTGATGTGGGTGCGCTTTCCGATCAGCAGAAACAGCGTTACTATCAGGCGCAGATCAAAACCGCACAAGGGCGTCCTTCCATTGAGCTGCTGCGCGCCTACATCGCTCAGGAACCGCTGTTAAAAGGCGACGAGCATCAGGTCAATCTCGATCAGACCTGGCTGACGTTGACGCAAATGTCACCGCAGGAGTCCAGCTCGCTGCTGATTAATGCAAATGAAAATGTGCTGCAAGGCTGGGTCGATTTACTCAATAACTATCAGGATAACCGTACTTCTCCCGACCAGTTAAAGAGCGCGATTCAGGATTGGCAAACCCGCTATCCGCACCATCCTGCTGCAAAAACGCTGCCTACGCAGTTGAATCAGGTCATTAACTACCAGCAGTCATCGGTGAACAGCATCGCATTGCTGTTGCCACTCAATGGTCAGGCGCAGGTTTTCGCCAATGCCATCCAGCAAGGTTTTAATGCAGCCAAGAACGGCCAGATAGCCACTGCAGCCGTCTCTGCCGCACCGTCAACGGATGCCGCACAAGACGGACAGGTAGCCCCATCATCCGACGGTCAAAGCATTCAGGCGCCTGCGTCATACAGCGACCAGGCGGTAACTTCTCCGACACCAGCAGCGGAAGCGCAGGCGACAAGCGCGGGGCTGTCCAGCTCGCTTCCGGTCAAAGTGTATGACACCTCTTCACAGCCGCTGGCGAATATTCTCACACAGGCACAACAAGATGGTGCATCGCTGGTCATCGGTCCGCTACTGAAAAATGAAGTGGATCAGTTGGCAAACAGCCAATCACCGCTGAATATTTTGGCATTGAACCAGCCGGAACACGTCGAAAATAGCCCTAACATCTGCTATTTCGCGCTCTCTCCGGAAGATGAAGCCAGAGACGCCGCAAAATTCATCCATCAGCAGGGTAAACAGCAGCCGCTGGTCTTGGCTCCTCGCGGTGCACTGGGTGACCGTATCGTCAACGCATTTGCTCAGACCTGGAACCAGCAAAGCGGCACCAGCCCTCTGCAACAGCGTTTTGGCAACACCGCGGAGTTAAAACAGGCCATCAATAGCGGCGCAGGCTTAAGCCTGAGCGGCCAACCAGTTAGCGTGTCACAGCAGCAGACGCAGCCAGGCACCACCATCGGGGGCTTAGCCATTCCGTCACAGGTTCAACCGACGGTCAGTTCATCCGTTAGTGGCAATATCGATGCGGTCTACATCATCGCAACGCCAGACGAGTTGGCGCTGATTAAACCGATGATCGACATGCGTACCACCTCACGCGCACGTCCAGCGCTTTATGCCAGCTCACGTAGCTTCCAGGCCGGATTAGGCCCTGACTTCCGTCTCGAAATGGAAGGGTTGCAGTTCAGCGATATCCCGCTGTTAGCAGGAGCGAACCCGGCACTGATGCAGCAGGTCAGCAGCCAGTTTAAAAACGATTACTCGCTAGTCCGCCTGTATGCCATGGGGATGGATGCCTGGACGCTCGCCAGCCACTTTGGTGAAATGCGTCAGATTCCGGGTCACCAGATTCCCGGCGCGACAGGGATGTTAAGCTCAGGGCCGGATTGCACGATAAATCGGCAGTTAACCTGGCAGCAATATCGCCAGGGTCAGTTGGTACCGGTTCTCTGAATCAGCGGGCCGCTGGCGCAGTTTATGAACAACAGGCCCGTCGTTATCTTGAACGCGCGGGTCTGACCTTCGCCGCCGCAAATGTTACGCTACGCGGCGGTGAGCTGGACTTAATCATGCGTGACCGTCATATCTGGGTGTTTGTTGAAGTGCGCTATCGGCGCAACGCCCAGTTTGGCGATGCGGCAGCCAGCATCACCCGACGCAAACAGCAGCGGTTGCTGCATGCCGCCGCCGTGTGGTTGGCACAGCGAGGTGCCAGTTTTGACACGGTAGACTGCCGTTTTGACGTGCTGGCCATTACGGGCGACCAGTTCGACTGGTTACCGAACGCCTTTGCCGCTCAGGGATAATTCATCCTTATGAATTTTAATTTACGTAGGTTAACTCAACGTGCTGGATAGAATAAAAGTTTGTTTTACCGAGAGTATTCAAACGCAGATTGCAGCGGCAGAAGCCTTGCCTGACGCCATTTCCCGCGGCGCGATTGCGATGGTGCAGTCTCTGCTGAACGGCAACAAGATTCTGTGCTGTGGCAACGGAACATCGGCAGCCAATGCGCAGCATTTTGCCGCCAGCATGATTAACCGCTTTGAGGCGGAACGCCCTAGCTTACCGGCCATCGCACTTAATGCGGATAATGTGGTCTTAACTGCGATAGCAAATGACCGCTTGCATGAAGAAGTCTATGCCAAACAAGTCAGAGCATTAGGTCAGGCAGGCGACGTATTACTGGCGATATCAACCCGTGGCAATAGTCGCGATATTGTTAAAGCCGTAGAGTCTGCTGTTACTCGCGACATGACGATTGTCGCCCTGACTGGCTACGATGGCGGCGAACTGGCTGGGCTGCTCGGGCCACAGGATGTGGAGATTCGCATCCCGTCACACCGCAGCGCCCGTATTCAGGAAATGCACATGCTGACAGTAAATTGCCTGTGCGATTTGATTGATAACACACTTTTTCCACACCAGAACGATTGAAGGAGCACTACATGAGGATAAGTTCTGCATTTGCCGTGCTGTCTATCGCCCTGCTGCTACAAGGCTGTGTCGGGGTTGTTGCGGTTGGCAGTGCCGTGGCGACCAAAACAGCCACAGACCCGCGCACTGTTGGCACGCAGGTTGACGATGGCACACTGGAAGTCCGCGTGACGAATGCAATCAGCAAAGACGAGCAGCTGAAAAAAGAAGCCCGTATCATTGCGACGGCTTATCAGGGGAAAGTCTTGTTAACAGGGCAAGCTCCGAACACAGAAATGGCAAACCGGGCTAAGCAAATTGCCCTCGGCGTGGAAGGTGCAACCGAAGTCTACAATGAGATACGCCAGGGCAGTCCGGTTTCAATGGGAACCGCTTCCATGGATACCTGGATTACCACCAAGGTTCGCTCACAGATTCTGGCAAGCGACACGGTTAAATCCTCTAACGTAAAAGTCACAACGGAAAACAGCGAAGTCTTCCTGTTAGGTCTGGTGACACAGCGTGAAGGCGCCTCCGCCGCAGAAATCGCCAGTAAGGTTGGCGGCGTGAAGCATGTAACGACGGCCTTCACCTACCTGCAATAACGCACTTTTTTCTTTAAAAAACAAAAAACCGCTGATGACGACATCAGCGGTTTTTTTATTTCTGCACTTTATCCCGATTCAGGGACGCGTATCTTTACCTGATGAGGCCGAGGCTCAAGAAAATTATGGCGCAGCTGGATTAAGCAGCCAGAGCGCACGACGGGTTTCAACGCTAATGTGGCTCGGTTCTTTATCACGCGAGCCAGCCTCACCAGTGAGTAGCTCCGCAAAGCCCGCCTGCCTGATTTGCGTCTGGTAACGCGGCGCTTTCAAACCGTGCTCCGCCTGCAATAACAGAGGAATGAGACGGCTACTTTGCCTGTCCAGCGTCTTACGCGGCCACGCCTTGTTTTCATCCAGATACGGTGCCATGAAATCCAGCGCCTTTATCACACTACTGCCCTTCGGCGTGTGGTATTGCCAGATATTCTCCCCGACACGCGAAGCCAACATCGCCATATCCGTTATCGCCTGAAGGTTGAAGTAGCTGTAATGGAAAGAGCGAGTGCGCGCCAGCTCCTCAGGCTGAGAACCATCCGGTTGCAACTGGTGATCCAGTTTTTCACGCTGCAATTGCACCATAGACTTCACCACGTCGATTTTTCCCAAATACCAGGCAATTCCCGCTACCTGCACGGTATACCAGCTACCGTGGTTGTTCTGAGCTGTTGCCTCTTTTTTCCCCAGCTTACTGGTTTGCAGCCAGTGCAAATAATCGCTCATCCATTTCTGTATCTGTTGCTCATCCTGCGTCGTCCAGCCCGGAGCATGACGCAGCATAATCAGGGAATCGACAATACGGGTGGAAAAATAGCGTCCGTCCAAGACGCCCGCGCCTCTGCCCGGCGCAATGCCCGGCACGCCTTGCGCGAAATCGAGATTAGGGTTCATGCGCGTAGCGGGGTCGATAAACCAGGTACGGATCATCGAGATGGCCTTATCGGCATAAGTCTGTTTACCAGAGAAATACCACGCCAGCGTCAATGCCTGCGTTTGGGCGGTAAATTTTGCCAGTCTAACGCCGTCCGTCTCCTCATCCTTGCTGGCAGGGTTTACCTGCCCATCACGACGAATCCAGGGCAAACCATCAGCTTTGTCGGGATCGGGCCACCAGTAGGCGCTGAGGCTCAAATAATCATGCTTTGAACCGCTAGGGGGCGTGGATTTTTTTTCCGTCACACTAGGGTTCTCAATTTTCAGTGCACGATCGGCTTCTGAAATGAGCTGATCGTACGCCATGCGCGTCTGCGGCTTTTCCGTTTTCTGCTGTAGCTGCTGTTTTACCGAGGATAGCTGAGGCTGCTGCAAGAAGGCGTAGGGATTATCGGGGGGGGACGCTTTAGGCTCCGCATCCGCACGGGCAACGGAAGCCACACAACACAATGCAACCAGTAAACCTGACCAATAACGTAACCGCATACTTTCTCCTGATGTCGAAAACACGACCGTTAACGCAAAATTTCTCGGTATACTAACGAACAACACTTATTAATTCAGATTGTTATCTCACAACAAATGATATCTCACAGCAGATCGTTATCTCGCAAAAATGCGTCGCCGCCCATCTGTCTCATCTGGCGTAAAATCCACTGCTGGCGTTGAATAACATAGCCGGAGGGGGCATTCGCACGAAAGCGAATAGGGTTCGGTAACACCGCCGCCAGTAAGGCGGATTCGCTTGCTGTCAGCTTGCTAGCTGGCTTGTTGAAATAACGTCTGGCAGCGGCCTCTACGCCAAAGATACCGGGACCAAATTCGGCGATATTCAGATACACGGTAAGGATCCGCCGTTTTGTCCAGACCAGTTCCACCCCGGTGGTAATCCCTGCTTCAAGCCCTTTACGTACCCAGCTACGTCCATCCCACAGGAACAGATTCTTCACCATCTGCTGTGAGAGCGTAGAAGCACCGCGAATCCGCTGTGTATTGCGCTCGTTGTGCTTCAATGCCTGACCAATCGCATCCAGATCGAAGCCCCAATGCTGAGGGAATTTTTGGTCTTCCGCCGCTATCACCGCCAACGCCATTTCCGGTGCGATATCCGCCATCGAAACCCAGTCAGAATGGGCAACATAGGAGAATTCGCCTTTTAGCCATGCGCTGATTTGCCTGTCGGCCATCACCGCAGAAAACGGCACTGGCAGGAAGGAAAACAGCAGGATGCCAGCCAGCCACGCTCCGATGACGACTAACACACTGCGAACAATCAGACGCTTCAGCCACGTTAGCACGCCTCCACGCCCTCTGTTCCACCTCATTCGGTGAGATCCAAAACGCGGGCTACGAGCTTATCAATGCCTTTTGCCGCTTCGCTGATGGAGTTAGCCAGCATGTAAGCCGGTGTCGTCACGATTTTATGTTCCGCATCAACCACGATGTCATCGACCGGACAAACAACATGGATACCGCCCATCTCTTCGACTGCCTCAGCGGTGTCAATATCGTTACCAATGGTTACGCGTACAGGTTCACCCAAAATCTTCGGCAACAGCGCAGGTGAGATGCAAATAAAACCAATTGGTTTATTTTGCTTATAAATTTCCTGTGTGAGCAATTGCAGTGTTTCATCAATCTGACAGGCCGTTCCCTGCATCGCAAAGTCACTTAAATTTTTCGCGGCGCCAAAACCACCCGGCACAATCAGCGCATCTAAATCTTGCGCATTCGCCGTAGAAAGCGGCTGGATTTTTCCTCTGGCGATCCGTGCCGATTCTGCTAAAACGTTGCGATTCTCACCAGTTACGTCACCCGTCAGGTGATTAACCACCTGTAATTGCGGCTTATCTGGTGCAAAGCAAACCGCTTGTGCACCCGCGCGATCCAACGCAAGTAACGTCAATACGGCTTCATGAATCTCGGAACCGTCATAAACACCACAGCCACTAAGGACAATGCCGACTCGTTTCATCATCTTTTCCTTCATTTCATTACATCAACTAATTGATTTTTTAATTGACAAACACTAATCTACATCACACATTTTAATGATTCTTGTAACAAAGATTTCTACATTTGCTATTTTGTTGCTTGATGAAGATGTACAGTAGTGAGGTTTTAATCACTGTTGTAAGATGTACTTAGAGACTAAGCTCTGCTTAGAAACATCGTTAAGTTAGAAACATAGTTAAGACACGAATATCCGCACTTGCGAGTTTACAAAACCTGAAATCTAAATGCAGGTGCATGTTTTCCCTGGTGTTGGCGCATAATTCGCGCACCCCGGCTTCGGCCGGGGTCATTTTTTTCTACCGTATGAAAACGTGCAAAACCCCGTATTCCCTGCCTCTCTCCACCCGAACACCCTGCTCAATCTGCCGCCTTTTTGCATGATATCGCATGAGACGAAAAAAATTTTCTCGCTGTTTTACTCGCCACGTCCCTGTGGCCACAACAAACCGTATCAGGATTCTTTTTCCGCTTTTGCCACCCAATCTCGCAGTACCTGAACATCATGACGCCAGTCGTGCTTAAGTTCATCGACCCATTCCTGCACGTTATCCCACCATGCCGGTAACGATGAGGTCTGAATCTGCTGGGCGACCTGCTGCAAATGCCGTAACCCGACGGAACCCGCCGCCCCTTTGATTTTGTGCCCTTCTTCCGTAATACCTTTCTGGTCACGCGCCGTCATGTTGGAATCCAGAATCGCCAGATAGCCCGGCATCATCTGTTCAAACATCTCCAGGCTCTGATGAATCAATTTCGGCCCCACTAAATCCAGATACTGTTCCAGCATCGGGATATCCAACAGATCTTCTTCTGCTTTTGCCATTTCATCACCTTCCTCCGCCGCCGGTTCTTCCGTCCACACCGTGTGAGTGTCCCAGAATTGTTTGATGACGGCCGTCAGCGCGGGCACCGATAGCGGCTTGCTGAGCACGTCATCCATCCCCGCATCCAGATATTCGCGTTTATCTTTCAGCACGTTCGCCGTCAACGCCACCAGCGGCGGCAGGCTGCGGTTGCCATAGCGCGAACGCAGCTGACGCGCGACGTCCAGCCCGGTCATATCCGGCAGTTGAATATCAAGCAGCACCAGATCGAACTCATCGGGATCGAACATATCCAGCGCTTCCTGTCCGGTCATGGCGACATCGACGCTATTACCCAATTTTTCCAACACGGAACGCGCGACCACCACGTTCAGTTCGATATCTTCCACCAACAGAACGTGCAGCGCCGGTAGCGGCAAATCATCGTCGTCCAGACCGCTTCCCGCTTCATCGACGCTCGGCGCAATGACCGTCAGGGTAAAGCAGGAACCTTTGCCCTGCGTGCTGGAAACCTGGATATCGCCCCCCATGTTCTGCGCCAGACGCTTCGACACGGCAAGGCCGATTCCCGTCCCTGTCGCTGGCTTGCCGCCATGCTGGTCTTTGACCTGATAATACATGGCGAAGATTTTTTCCAGTTCATCCGCCGGAATGCCCATCCCGGAATCTTCCACTTCAAAGCGCAGACGATCGCCTTTTTCATGCCAGACGCGCACCACAATTTCACCTTTCGGTGTAAATTTCACCGCGTTACTCAGCAGGTTCCACAGAATCTGTCGCAGGCGTGTTCCATCGGTAATCACTTTCTGTGGCAGAGGCTGGTGCTGATCCATAATCAGCTTCAGGCCTTTCGGTTCCGCCAGCAGGCCGCCGAGGTTCTCCAGATCCACGAGGAAGCCGGTGAAATCGATCGGCTGGTTATCCAGTTGCACCTTGCGGCGCTCCTGTTTGTCCATCTCAATCACGTCGTTAAAGATATTGCCGAGCGTAATCGCGCTGACGTGGATGGTTTTCAGGTATTTTTGCTGTTCAGGGTCAAGCTGCGTATCCAGCAGGATGCGACTTAACCCGACAATGCCATTAAGCGGCGTACGAAGCTCGTGGCTGATTGTTGAGATGAAGGTAGTCTTCTCCCTACTGGCGTTCTCTAACGCGTCCTGGTAACGCTTACGCTCCGTTATATCGCGTCCAAATCCCATCAGCCCGTGGCGTTTACCCATCCGGTCATAAAATGGCACCTTACGCAGCTCAAAACAGGCTTTACGGCCATCGGGATAAACCAGCCACTGTTCATAGGTCAGAGAAACGTTATGACGGAACACTTTTTCGTCCGTCTCCATCACTTTCTCGGCAATATCGGGGGTGTAAACATCCTGCGGCGTCAGGCCAATGAGCTGCTTCTGGCTTTTGCCCACCAGCAGTTCCATCGCGCGGTTACAGCCGGAGAACTCTTTATCTTCGTTACGGTAGTAAACCAAATCCGGTGAGGCATCGAGGAACGAACGCAGCAACGCCGACTGCTGCTCCAGTTCAATCTGCGCCTGTTCGCGGCGGGACATCTCGTCTTTCAGTCGGCTCATCACCAGCGCGCGAGCATCTTCTGCTTTGATACGGTCGGCGATTTCCTGATTGAGCTGTGCGATGTTCTCCTGAAGCTGCGCATTCAGCTCCAGATCCCGATGGCGCATTTCTTCCAGCTTCGCCACCAACTTCGACAGCCGCTGGCGCGACTCTTCGAGCTGTTCCACTACCACGGAGAGAAAATAAACGGCCCAGGGCGTAATCAGCAGCCCGAAGAAAATAGAGCGGACGACGTCGATGTTCTCGACCTCTCCACTGAGCAACAGGGTGACCGCCATTTGCACCACCATCGCCAGCAGCACCAAGACTGAGGCCAGCAGCAGTGAAAAACGGACAAGCCCCAGTTTTACCATCAAATCAACATAGTACTGAGCCAACAGACGAATTTGCTTCATAGCGATTTCCCTTAGTCACCCACCCGCGCATCATAACGTAAAATGGGAGCTTATACGGTGCCGCCGCACAGATTCACGGCACGAAATACCCGCATCTTCTGACACGTCAGGGCCCATCGTAACGGTAAGGTGTGCCCAGCGCGGAACCTTGTACGCCATGCGTTTGCAGATAGCGATCCAGCTCTACCATGCCCGTCCAGCGGTTTTCACACCAGAGCGGAGCCAGTAAGGTCGGACGGCGCGCGCTGGCGGAAATGCGATGATAGATCACCTCCGGCGGCGTATGGCGAATCATCTCTCCCGCCGTCTCCACGTAGCGATCCAGCGCCAGATCGGGGAGCCTTCCCGCTCGCCAGGATTTCGCCATCGTGCTGCCTTCCACGATATGGAGCGGGTGCAGCTTAATGCCCTCCACGCCGGTCTCAACCACCTGCTCCAGCGTCGATAAGCAGCACTGTGCATCTTCTCCCGGTAAACCGACAATCAGATGGCTACACACCTTCAGACCACGCGCACGCGCGCGTCGGGTGGTTTCCTGATAGCAGGCGAAGTCATGTCCGCGATTAATCCGGTGCAGCGTTTTATCACTCGCGCTTTGCAGCCCTAGCTCCAGCCAAACCTCATAGCCCTGTTCGTGATAGCGAGACAATAAATCCAGCACCGCATCAGGCACACAGTCGGGGCGCGTGCCCACACAAAGTCCCACCATTTCAGCCTGTTTCAGCGCTTCCTGATACATGCTTTCCAGCACCTGGACTTCAGCATAAGTGCTGGTGTACGCCTGAAAATACGCCAGATAACGTTTGGCGCGATTCACCTTTCCCGCCTGCGTTTCCAACTGCTGCGCAATACTGCGTTGCTGCATCCGTTCATCCGCAAACGAGGCCACATTGCAGAACGTACAGCCGCCTCGCCCCAGCGTGCCATCGCGGTTTGGGCAATTAAACCCGCCGTGCAGCGTCAGTTTGTGGATCTTCTCGCCATAGCGACGCTGAAGATTTCCGCCAAACATATTGATTAATTTTTGCAATTGCATATTCTAACCTGCTCCCTTGAGGAACAGCAGACTACCTTTCTCTTGCCCCCTTCGCGATGACCGCGATCAATCACACACACCCCAACGAAATGCATTTTTATTCGCTTTTAGTGAAAATAAACTCACGTCAGTGCTAATTAATTTTTCTTATCCCCTGTGTGCGCTTGATGAAAAGATGAAGCAATACTTAAAAATAGTTTCATGAAATCTAAAAGTAGCCATATTCAGCATAATATGCTGAAACGCAGAAATAATGCAGCATGGATAAGGGTTCTCGCGCTTTTGTATAGTGATACAGCTCACACTTCAATTAAACGCCATAGTCATTTACCGAGATAGTTTTTCTAAAAAAATCATTATCTTTCATAGGTATAATTAAAAATTATCGTTTATCAGCACATTTTGCACTGGTATTTGACCTGAACAGGCTTTCTCGCTAATTTGGAAATCCGCTGGAAGCTTTCCTGACGGGTCCATGATTCGTCATATTTATGCAGTAAATGAAGACTCCCTCTAAAAACAAGTCATTTACCACTTGTGAGACCGTCACGAGAGGCCGAAGAAGAGAGCGTAATACTAGCCGCTCGACGCCACGGTGCTTTCTCGCAGTAGGTTGTGAGAGTCACACAGAGCCTGGGGAGGTTCACTAATATGTTGTACGATGCATCCCAAGAGAGAGATAACTGTGGTTTCGGATTAATCGCCCATATAGAAGGTGAGCCGAGCCACAAAGTAGTGCGTACCGCGATTCACGCGCTCGCACGTATGCAGCACCGTGGCGCAATCCTTGCTGACGGCAAGACTGGCGACGGCTGCGGTTTATTACTTCAGAAGCCAGACCGTTTCTTTCGTCTGGTGGCGGAAGAGCACGGCTGGCGTTTAGCCAAAAACTACGCCGTTGGCATGATGTTTCTCAATCAGGACGAAGATCTGGCTCGCGCCACCCGTCGGATTGTAGAAGAAGAGTTGCAGAACGAAACGCTGTCCGTACTGGGCTGGCGTGAAGTGCCAACCAATCCGGATGTGCTGGGTGAAATTGCCCTGTCATCCATGCCGCGTATTGAGCAAATTTTCGTTAACGCCCCGGCAGGCTGGCGTCAACGTGATATGGAACGCCGTCTGTTCATGGCGCGTCGCCGTATCGAAAAGCGTATCGAAGACAAAGAGTTCTACGTTTGTAGCTTCTCCAATTTGGTCACGATCTATAAAGGTCTGTGTATGCCGGCGGATCTGCCGCGCTTCTACCTCGATCTTGCCGATCTGCGTCTGGAATCCTCGATCTGTCTGTTCCACCAGCGTTTCTCAACCAACACGGTACCCCGCTGGCCGCTGGCGCAGCCGTTCCGCTATCTGGCACATAACGGTGAGATCAACACCATTGCTGGTAACCGCCAGTGGGCACGCGCGCGCGCTTACAAATTCAAAACCCCGCTGATCCCAGATTTGCAGGATGCCGCGCCGTTCGTCAACGAAACCGGTTCTGACTCTAGCTCGCTGGATAACATGCTGGAACTGTTCCTGAGCGGCGGGATGGATATCATCCGCGCGATGCGCCTGCTGGTTCCGCCAGCCTGGCAGAACAACCCGGATATGGATCCTGAACTGCGCGCCTTCTTCGACTTTAACTCCATGCACATGGAGCCGTGGGATGGCCCTGCCGGTATTGTTATGTCCGACGGGCGCTATGCCGCCTGTAACCTGGATCGTAACGGCCTGCGCCCTGCGCGCTACGTCATCACCAAAGACAAGCTGATCACCTGCGCGTCTGAAGTCGGTATCTGGGATTATCAGCCGGATGAAGTGGTTGAAAAAGGCCGCGTCGGTCCGGGCGAACTGATGGTGATCGACACCCGCAGTGGCCGTATCCTGCACTCTGCTGAAACCGATGACGATCTGAAAAGCCGCCACCCTTACAAAGAGTGGATGGAGAAAAACGTTAAGCGCCTCGTGCCGTTTGAAGAGTTGCCAGACGATCAGGTCGGCAGCCGTGAATTCGACGATGAGCTGCTGGAGACCTTCCAGAAGCAGTACGGTTACAGCAGCGAAGAGTTGGATCAAGTCATTCGCGTGCTGGGTGAAAATGGTCAGGAAGCTACGGGGTCGATGGGCGACGATACGCCGTTCGCCGTGCTGTCCAGCCGTCCACGCATCATTTATGACTACTTCCGTCAGCAGTTCGCGCAGGTGACCAACCCGCCAATCGATCCGCTGCGCGAAGCGCATGTGATGTCTCTGGCGACCAGCATTGGCCGTGAAATGAACGTCTTCTGTGAAGCGGAAGGTCAAGCTCACCGTCTGAGCTTTAAATCGCCAATCCTGCTTTACTCCGACTTCACACAGCTGACATCGCAGGATGAGCTGCACTATCGCGCCGACACGCTGGATCTGACGTTTGATCCGTCGCAGCAAACGCTGCAACAGACCATCGAGAAACTGTGTGACGAAGCAGAAAGCAAAGTCAGAGACGGTGCCGTTCTGCTGGTGCTGTCTGACCGTGGCATTAGCGAATCACGCTTGCCAGTCCCTGCGCCAATGGCCGTCGGTGCCGTTCAGCGCCGTCTGGTCGAAAAGAGCCTGCGTTGTGATGCCAACATCATTGTCGAAACTGCCAGCGCACGCGATCCGCACCACTTTGCCGTGTTGTTAGGCTTTGGTGCGACGGCTATCTACCCTTACCTCGCCTACGAAACGCTGGCGCGGATGGTGGATAACCACACGATCGACAAACCTTATCGTGCCGTGATGTTGAACTACCGTAACGGCATCAATAAAGGCCTGTACAAGATTATGTCCAAAATGGGCATCTCGACGATTGCGTCTTATCGCTGCTCCAAGCTGTTTGAAGCCGTGGGCCTGCACAAAGATGTATCGACGCAATGCTTCCTGGGTGTCGTCAGCCGCATTGGCGGGGCAAATTACAGCGACTTCGAACAGGATCTGCTGAACCTGTCCAAGCGCGCCTGGCTGAAACGCAAAACGCTGGAACAGGGCGGCCTGCTGAAATTTGTTCACGGCGGCGAATACCATGCTTACAACCCGGATGTCGTCACCACGCTGCAAACAGCGGTGAAAACCGGGGAATACAGCGATTACGAACAATACGCCAAACTGGTTAACGAGCGTCCGGCGGCTACATTACGTGACCTGCTGGCGTTGAAACCGCAGGAAGGCGCAGCCATCGCGATCGACGACGTTGAACCAGCCTCTGAAATGTTCAAACGCTTCGATACCGCGGCCATGTCCATCGGTGCACTCAGCCCCGAAGCCCATGAATCGCTGGCTGAAGCGATGAACGGACTGGGCGGTTTCTCCAACTCTGGTGAAGGCGGCGAAGATCCGGCGCGTTACGGCACCAATAAAGTGTCCCGTATCAAGCAGGTTGCTTCTGGTCGCTTTGGTGTGACGCCAGCCTATCTGGTTAACGCCGATGTGATTCAGATTAAAGTGGCACAGGGCGCGAAGCCGGGCGAAGGCGGTCAGTTACCGGGTGATAAAGTCACACCGTACATTGCCCGTCTGCGCTATTCCGTGCCGGGCGTGACGCTGATTTCACCACCACCGCACCACGACATTTACTCTATCGAAGATCTGGCTCAGCTGATTTTCGATCTGAAGCAGGTCAACCCGAAAGCGATGATTTCGGTAAAACTGGTGTCCGAACCGGGTGTCGGAACTATCGCTACAGGTGTTGCCAAGGCGTATGCCGACCTGATTACCATCGCTGGTTACGACGGCGGTACCGGTGCCAGCCCACTGTCTTCCGTGAAATACGCGGGCTGCCCGTGGGAACTGGGTCTGGTAGAAACACAGCAAGCTTTGGTATCCAACGGTTTGCGCCACAAAATCCGCCTTCAGGTGGACGGTGGCCTGAAAACCGGTCTGGATATCGTCAAAGCAGCGATTCTGGGTGCGGAAAGCTTCGGCTTCGGTACCGGGCCAATGGTCGCGCTGGGCTGTAAATACCTGCGTATCTGCCACCTGAACAACTGTGCGACCGGCGTTGCCACACAGGATGAGAAGCTGCGTCGCGATCACTACCACGGTCTGCCTGAGCGTGTAACCAACTACTTCCAGTTCATCGCGCATGAAACCCGCGTGCTGATGGCAGAGCTGGGCGTCAGCCGTCTGGTCGATCTGATTGGTCGTACCGATTTGCTGGTTGAACTGGACGGTTTCAGCGCGAAACAGAATAAGCTGGATCTGTCGCCGCTGCTGCACGCTGCACAGCCTCAGCCGGGCAAAGCGCTGTACTGCACTGAAAGCAACCTGTCGTTCGATAAGGGCTTGCTGAACAAAGAGCTGCTGGCACAGGCACAGCCGCACATCGATTCGAAACAGGGCAAAGCGCTCTACTTCGATATCCGCAACACCGATCGCTCCGTCGGCGCGACGTTGTCCGGTGCGATTGCCGAGAAACATGGCGATCAAGGGCTGGCGGGCGATCCGATTAAAGCTCACTTCTCCGGTACCGCAGGGCAGAGCTTTGGCGTCTGGAACGCAGGCGGCGTGGAACTGAAATTAACCGGCGATGCCAACGACTACGTGGGCAAAGGCATGGCGGGTGGCAGCATCTCCGTGCGTCCTCCGGTGGGTTCCGCCTTCCGCAGCCACGAAGCCAGCATCATCGGTAACACCTGTCTCTACGGTGCGACTGGCGGTAAGCTGTTTGCCGCAGGCCGTGCGGGTGAACGTTTCGCCGTACGTAACTCCGGCTGTATCACCGTGGTAGAAGGCATCGGCGATAATGGCTGTGAATACATGACGGGCGGTATCGTCTGCGTGCTGGGTCGTACTGGCGTGAACTTTGGCGCAGGCATGACCGGTGGATTCGCCTACGTGCTGGATGAAGACGGTGAATTCCACAAACGCGTTAACCCGGAACTGGTGGAAGTGCTGGATGTCGAAGAACTGGCTATTCATGAAGAGCATCTGCGTGGTCTGATCACCGAGCACGTACAGAATACCGGTTCACACCGCGGAGAAGAGATCCTCGCTAACTGGCCGACCTGGGCACCGAAGTTTGCTCTGGTGAAACCGAAGTCAAGTGATGTGAAGGCATTGTTGGGTCACCGTAGTCGTTCCGCAGCCGAGCTGCGGGTTCAGGCGCAGTAAGAGGTCATCATGAGTCAGAATGTTTACCAGTTTATCGACTTACAGCGCGTTGATCCGCCCAAGAAACCGCTAAAGATTCGTAAAATTGAATTTGTTGAGATCTACGAGCCGTTCTCAGAAAGCCAGTCCAAAGCTCAGGCAGATCGCTGCCTGTCCTGCGGTAACCCTTACTGTGAGTGGAAATGTCCGGTACACAACTATATCCCGAACTGGCTGAAGCTGGCGAACGAAGGCCGCATTATCGAAGCGGCTGAGTTATCGCACCAAACCAACAGCCTGCCGGAAGTCTGCGGTCGCGTGTGCCCGCAGGATCGTCTGTGTGAAGGTTCCTGTACGCTGAATGATGAGTTCGGCGCGGTCACCATCGGCAACATCGAGCGCTATATCAATGATAAAGCGATCGAAATGGGCTGGAAGCCAAGCGTTGCCAACGTCAAACCGACCGGCAAGCGCGTCGCCATCATTGGTGCTGGCCCGGCAGGGCTGGCCTGTGCCGACGTGCTGGCACGCAATGGCGTACAGGCCGTCGTTTTCGATCGTCATCCCGAGATCGGTGGCCTTCTGACCTTCGGTATCCCCTCTTTCAAGCTGGAAAAAGAGGTAATGGTGAAACGTCGTGAGATTTTCACCGAGATGGGCATCGAATTCCGCCTGAACACCGAAGTCGGCAAAGATGTGCAGATGAAAGCGCTGCTGGACGAATACGATGCCGTCTTCCTCGGCGTCGGCACCTATCAGTCTATGCGTGGCGGATTGGACAATGAAGACGCTCAGGGTGTCTACGATGCGCTGCCGTTCCTGATCGCCAACACCAAGCAGCTGATGGGCTTTGAAGCAGCAGTAGACGAGCCTTACGTCAGCATGCAAGGGAAACGCGTAGTGGTGCTGGGCGGTGGTGACACCGCAATGGACTGCGTGCGCACCTCAATTCGTCAGGGTTCAACGCACGTGACCTGTGCCTATCGTCGCGATGAAGAGAACATGCCGGGTTCCAAACGCGAAGTGAAAAACGCGCGTGAAGAAGGCGTCGAGTTCAAATTCAACCTGCAACCGTTAAGCGTCGAGATCAACGGCGCTGGCAAAGTGTGCGGTGTGAAAATGGCGCGTACTGCACTGGGTGCACCAGATGCCAACGGGCGTCGCCGTCCTGAAATCGTAGAGGGTTCCGAACACGTTCTGGAAGCCGATGCGGTCATCATGGCGTTCGGCTTCCGTCCGCACAAAATGGCGTGGCTGGCAGAACATGACGTCAAACTGGACGATCAAGGTCGCATTGTCGCACCAGAAAGCTGTGATAACGCCTTCCAGACCAGTAACCCGAAAATTTTTGCGGGCGGCGATGCGGTACGTGGTTCCGATCTGGTGGTCACCGCTATCGCAGAAGGCCGTAAAGCCGCTGATGGCATCATGAACTATCTGGAAGTGTAAAAACGTGGAAGTGTAAAAACGTGGAAGTGTAAAAACGACCCACTTCTCTTAAGGGCAGCGCTGGCTGCCCTTTTCTTTTTCCGCCCTTACCTGAAATTTCGGTTAGCAGCCGATGACAATCAGCTCATCTCCCTGCGGAACATCACACCATAAAGTCCAATAAAACCTTTATCTTTCCACTTCTCCCTAAAGAACTTTTCGTAATAAATCCTGCAATATCACGTTAAAGGCCTACACTTACCTCCGGCATTTACTTGTCTTTATTGAGATTGGATTTCATTAAGGAGGAACTATGACAGTCGAAGTGGCACTTGTAACAGGAGCCGGTCAAGGTATTGGCCGCGCTATTGCTCTCAGACTGGCGGCCGACGGTTTTGCCGTCGCCATCGTGGATTACAATCAGGAAACGGCGCGCAGTGTGGCGCAGGAAATCGAAAAAACGGGCGGACAGGCTATCGCACTACAGGCAGACGTCGCGGATCGTGAGGCCGTTTTCGCTGCCGTTGCCGCAACCAAAAAGCGCTTTGGTGACTTTAACGTCATCGTCAATAACGCCGGCGTTGCCCCTTCAACCCTGATTGAAGACATCACGCCGGAAGTCATCGATCGCGTTTACAACATCAACGTCAAAGGCGTTATCTGGGGGATTCAGGCTGCGCTCGACGCCTTTAAATCTCTGGGGCACGGCGGAAAAATCATCAATGCCTGTTCGCAGGCCGGACATGTGGGCAACCCTGAACTCGCCGTCTACAGCTCAAGTAAATTTGCGGTTCGCGGCCTAACACAAACTGCCGCACGTGATTTAGCGCCGCTGGGCATCACCGTCAACGGTTACTGCCCGGGCATTGTAAAAACGCCAATGTGGGATGAAATCGATCGGAAGATCTCCGAATCCGCAGGGAAACCGCGTGGCTATGCGACGGAAGAATTCGCCAAGCGCATTACGCTGGGTCGCCTTTCTGAACCCGAAGATGTCGCCGCCTGCGTATCCTATCTGGCCAGCCACGATTCCGACTATATGACGGGGCAATCGCTATTGATTGATGGCGGAATGGTGTTCAGTTAACGATATATTTTGCTAACAAACATTTATCAAACAAATGGTTAGCTAAAGGCAGGAATAGAAAAGGGCACCGCAGTGGTGCCCTTGAAAGGGCATTATTTAACCACCCTCAGCGACGGTCTGCCACCTTTAGGCGGCTGTGGCGGTTCATCATCAGAACCGGAACCATCGTTAGGGGTTTCAGAATCAGGCGGACTCTCGACAATCGACATCACCGTCCCTGAAGAGGGGGCGCCTTCCTGGAAGTCTTCAAATTCACCTGCGGATTCTTCGTAAGCAGGCTCGGGCTCAAACATCGTTCCAGCCCCGTTCTCACGTGCATAAATCGCCATTACGGCCGCCATCGGCACGTAGACCTGACGCGGTACACCACCAAAACGGGCATTGAAACGAACGCTGTCATCAGCTAACTCAAGGCCGCCAACAGCGCGCGGTGCGATATTCAGCACGATCTGGCCGTCACGGGCGAACTCCATCGGCACCATAACACCCGGCAGAGTGACATCTACCACCAGGTGAGGTGTTAATTGGTTATCCAGCAACCAATCATAAAAAGCCCGCAATAAATACGGACGACGCGGAGACAGTTGAGACAACGCCATACAGTTTAACCTCGGGTTTGCAAACGCATTTCACGTTCCACTTCCGTCAGGGAAGCCAGGAACGCATCACGCTCAAAGACGCGTGTCATGTAGCCTTTCAACTCTTTCGCGCCCGAACCACTCAGCTCAATGCCTAACTGCGGCAAACGCCACAGCAGCGGGGCCAGATAGCAATCTACCAGGCTGAACTCTTCACTCATGAAATAAGGCGCTTCGTTGAACACCGGAGCGATGGCCAGCAGTTCTTCACGCAGTTGCTTACGCGCCGCATCCGCTTCTTGCGCGCTGCCATGAGTAATTTTCTTCAGTAAAGAATACCAGTCGCTCTCAATGCGATGCATCATCAGGCGGCTATTACCGCGTGCAACCGGATAGACAGGCATTAGCGGAGGATGAGGAAAACGTTCATCCAGATACTCCATGATGATGCGTGATTCATAGAGCGTCAGTTCGCGATCGACCAGCGTTGGCACGGAACCGTAAGGATTGAGGTCAATAAGATCCTGAGGCAGATTATCCATGTCTACCTGCTCAATCTCGACACTCACACCTTTTTCCGCCAATACGATGCGTACCTGATGGCTAAAAATGTCGGATGGACCAGAAAACAGCGTCATTACCGAACGTTTGTTGGCAGCGACAGCCATGAAAACCTCCAAGTTTATCGAGAAAATATGGCGAATAACCGTGCAGTCAATAACCTGCAAACCGCTATTCGAAATGCTGCTCGCCAATGTGTGTAAACGTCACCGGACAAAACCCAGCGTTTAAACCGCTACGTGATAGCTGGCACACAGGCATAAAATCGGCGAATAGCTTATCAGATTTTGTTCGTTTTGTGGGGATATAAGCGCAACTTCATCGCTAACATACGGAAAGTAAAGCGTATATTTCGAGGAAATTTATTTTCAGGCATAAAAAACCCGGTGACCAGCACCGGGTTTTTCGCATTGATTTCGCTGCAAAGCAGCAAGAAATTAACGCTTGGAGAACTGAGGACGACGACGTGCTTTACGCAGGCCGACTTTCTTACGTTCAACCTGACGAGCATCACGAGTAACGAAGCCTGCTTTACGCAGTTCGCTACGCAGAGACTCATCATACTCCATCAGAGCGCGGGTGATACCGTGACGGATCGCACCAGCCTGACCAGAGATACCACCACCTTTAACGGTGATGTACAGATCCAGTTTCTCAACCATGTCGACCAGTTCCAGCGGCTGGCGAACTACCATGCGGGCAGTTTCGCGACCGAAGTACTGTTCCAGACTACGCTGGTTGATAACGATGTTACCGCTGCCCGGTTTGATGAACACGCGAGCGGCGGAGCTTTTGCGGCGACCAGTGCCGTAGTATTGATTTTCAGCCATTGCCTATAATCCCGATTAAATGTCCAGAACTTGCGGTTGCTGTGCCGCGTGATTGTGCTCGGTGCCCGCGTAAACTTTCAGTTTACGGAACATAGCACGACCCAACGGGCCCTTCGGCAGCATGCCTTTAACCGCGATTTCAATCACACGCTCAGGACGGCGGGCAATCATCTCTTCAAAGGTCGCTTGTTTGATACCACCGATGTGGCCGGTGTGGTGATAATAAATCTTGTCGTTACGCTTGTTGCCAGTTACAGCAACTTTGTCAGCGTTCAGAACGATGATGTAATCACCTGTATCAACGTGCGGGGTGTATTCCGCTTTATGCTTGCCGCGCAGACGACGAGCCAGTTCAGTAGCGAGACGGCCTAAAGTTTTACCGTTCGCATCAACAACGTACCAGTCGCGTTTTACGGTTTCTGGTTTAGCTGTAAAAGTTTTCATTAAAAGCTTACCCAATAATTAGTTACACGTTGGTGAACACCCAAACGCTCAAAAACAGTTGAGGCTCACACGACCATCAAGTCCAGCAAACCTACCCCTTCGAATAGCCATTGCCGGCACTATAAAGTTTTTGGGAAAAAAACTTTGTTGTAACGTGGGGTCGCAAGATTATAGAGAAGTCATTCTCAAAGATCGACCTTTTTTCACTCGCAAATGACTAAAAAACCGCAGCCTGCGTTACGCCAAATGAGGCTGTCGTAAGTACTCTTCGCTTTGCATTTCCTGCAAACGGGATAGACAGCGCTGATATTCAAATTTCAGGTGTTCTCCCTGATAAATCTCAAACATGGATGCCTGCGCAGAAATAATCAATTTGATGCGGCGCTCGTAGCACTCGTCCACCAGCGCCAGAAAACGGCGGGCCGTGTTTTCTTCCTTCGTTTCCATCACCGTCACATTGTGCAGCAGCATCGTATGGTAGAGGCGCGAAAGCGCAATGTAATCATTCTGGCTACGCGCTTCGGTGCATAGCGTGTGGAAATCCACCGCCAGCACGCCGTCACTCACGCCGAGCGTCGCCAACGGGCGATGATTGATTTCCAGCACCGGTCCCGGTGTCTGCCACTGTTTGCCTGTCAGGCGGGTAAACATCTGCCGCATCGCGGCATCGGTTTCTTCATCCAGCGGAGAAAGATAAAGGTGTGCCTGCGTCAGCGTGCGTAGACGATAATCGATACCCGCATCGACATTACGCACTTCACAGTGCTGTTTAATCAGCTCAATCGCAGGAAGAAAACGGGCGCGTTGTAGTCCATTGCGGTAGAGATCGTCCGGCGGAATATTCGATGTCGCCACCAACGCAATACCGCGGGCAAACAACGCACGCAGTAGTTCAGCCAGCAGCATAGCGTCGGTAATATCAGAGACAAAAAACTCATCGAAGCACAGCACGTCGGTTTCGGCTTTAAAGCCATCTGCCACTTTTTCCAGTGGATTTTCCTGCCCCTGAAACTGGTTCAGTTCTTCATGCACTCGTAGCATAAAACGATGAAAATGCAGGCGCATCTTGCGCTCAGCAGGCAGGCTGTGAAAAAACATATCCATCAGCCAGGTTTTACCGCGCCCAACGCCGCCCCACATATATAACCCTTGCACGGGTGCAGAGTCGCGTTTCTCACTCAGTCCCAGCCAGCTACGCCATTTCCCCACGCGGCCGGATGCCCCCGAGTGCTCATCAGTAGCACGTGCGCATAATGCCTGATGTATCGCTTCCAGACGCACAACCGTTTGCCGTTGCACCTCATCCGGTTGATATTCACCGACGGAAAGCGCCTGCTGATAAAGTGCCAAGGGTGTTGTTTGCTGCTGTGTTATCTGTGGAGTAGCCATCGCAATCCCTGAGAAAAAAGTTAGCCGTGTTTTGCTGTGTGTTGCCGTCGATTTAAGCCGTAATCGTCGCAGTTGACAACCTTGATGTCTGCGGTGGGTCAACATTCCCTTCCGTCATCGAGCATCAGGATTCCACTCAGGCAAGGTTAACGGTTATAGTGACTATTATTAAGTGAAAAACCCTACGGGACAACGACGTCAAAATAGGAGCGATTATGACTTGGGAGTATGCGCTGATAGGTTTAGTTGTCGGTATTATTATTGGTGCTGTCGCCATGCGCTTTGGTAACCGTAAGCTGCGGCAACAGCAGGCATTGCAGAATGAGCTGGAGAAAAGCAAAACCGAACTGGAAGATTATCGTCAGGAACTGGTTGGTCACTTCGCCCGCAGTGCGGAGCTATTGGATAACATGGCGGATGACTATCGTCAGCTTTATCAGCACATGGCGAAAAGTTCCAGTAGCCTGTTGCCCCACGTTCCCGGCCAGGATAATCCGTTTAAATATCGTTTGACCGAATCAGAAGCGGATAACGATCAGGCACCGGTGAACATGCCACCGCGCGATTACTCTGATGGTGCATCAGGTCTGCTGCGTGGCGAACGCCCGATTCGCAAATAATTCTTTCACCTTCTTCAGCGTGAGGCTTCCTGGCCTCACGTTTTCCTCTCTCTTGTTCTACGCTTAAAGCGCTTGTACGTTTAAGACACGCACAGCAGGCTGCTATCGTTCGATGACACAGTATTTTCGATAACACCGGATTCCCACTAACGCGCTGTTTTTCTGCTAACACATTGTTTTTCTGCTAACACACTGCTTTTCTGCTAACACATTGTATAAAAGCGATAGTTACAATCTGTTGACGAAACAGCAGTGAACTTTACACATTGATCGCCAGTCTGACTCTTCACCGTGTCTTTAAGTTTATATATCATCGTTTTATTCATCCGCAGGCCGTGAGAGAGTTAATAACAATGAAAAAAACATCATTATTATTTAGTGCACTGGCAATGAGTATAGGTTTGACCCTGTCCACGCTTCCCGCAGCGCATGCTGCGCTGCCTGCCGTGGTACAAGGGCAACAGACGCCAAGCCTGGCCCCGATGCTGGAAAAAGTGTTGCCAGCCGTCGTCAGCGTGCATGTTGAAGGTACACAGGTACAGCGTCAGCGCGTACCGGAAGAGTTCAAGTTCTTCTTTGGTCCAAACTTCCCGTCGGACAAACAAAGCTCTCGTCCGTTTGAAGGGCTGGGCTCTGGCGTCATTATTGATGCCGCAAAAGGTTACGTGCTTACCAATAACCACGTGATCAATAACGCCGACAAAATTCGCGTCCAGCTTAATGACGGACGTGAATATGAAGCGAAACTGATTGGTCGCGACGAGCAGACCGATATCGCCCTGCTACAGCTGAATGACGCCAAGAATCTGGTTGCTGTGAAAATGGCTGATTCCGACCAACTCCGCGTCGGCGATTTCGCCGTTGCCGTGGGTAACCCGTTTGGTCTTGGTCAGACCGCGACCTCCGGTATTATTTCCGCGTTGGGGCGTAGTGGGCTGAATCTGGAAGGGTTGGAAAACTTCATCCAGACCGATGCCTCCATCAACCGCGGCAACTCCGGCGGCGCGTTGGTTAACCTCAACGGTGAGCTGATCGGTATTAACACCGCGATCCTGGCGCCGGGCGGCGGGAATATCGGCATCGGTTTCGCTATCCCCAGCAACATGGCTCAGAATCTGGCACAGCAGCTGGTTGAATTTGGCGAAGTCAAACGCGGGCTGCTGGGTATTAAAGGCAGCGAAATGACGTCTGAGATGGCGAAAGCCTTCAACGTCGATGCACAGCGTGGTGCCTTCGTCAGCGAAGTCTTACCGAAATCTGCCGCCGCGAAAGCTGGTATCAAGGCTGGCGACGTGCTGACGACGCTGGATGGTAAGCCGATCAGCAGCTTTGCAGAACTGAGGGCCAAAGTCGGCACCACTGCGCCGGGAAAAACCGTGAAAATCGGCCTGCTGCGTGATGGTAAACCGCAGGAAGTATCCGTCGTGCTGGATAACAGTTCATCGGCTTCAACCAGCGCCGAAACGCTTTCACCGTCGTTACAGGGGGCTTCTCTGACCAATGGCCAATTGAAAGACGGCAGCAAAGGCGTGCAGATTGATAACGTCGCCAAAGACACCCCAGCCGCCCAGGTTGGTCTGCAAAAAGGCGATATCATCATTGGCGTAAACCGCGAGCGTATTGAAAACATCACGCAACTGCGCAAACTGCTGGAAGCGAAACCTTCTGTTCTGGCACTGAATATTGTCCGGGGCGAAGAAACGATTTATCTGCTGCTACGTTAATCACCTGTCGTCTTTTCCGGCAGCGTAACCAAGCAGAAAGCCGTTGATGTTAAAAAATTTCTGGGAGAAATTTTTAACGTTGTATCAGCAACGGCCCGTAAGGGTGGCGGCCAGGGATGGCACGCCATAAAAAAATCGGACACCGAATCATGCGGTGTCCGAACTTCTCGTGATATCCTCCCCCTACCTCTCTTTTTCACAGTAAATCACGGCCATGCTTGCTAAGTTATTACGTTCAGCACTCTTTGGTGCCCTCGTCGCCGGTATTATTCTGGCCGTCCTCCCATTCATTGGGTCTGGTACGTCGTTCCTGAAAAGCAGTGGCAGACAGACTGATGGTTCACCCGTCAGCTACCACCAGGGGGTAAGCCGTGCGGCGCCTGCTGTGGTTAATATTTACAACCGGGTTGCCAATCAAGGAAAGCCCAGTGAGGTCGCTATTCATCCTCTCGGATCTGGCGTCATCATGAATGAAAAAGGGTACATTTTAACCAACAAGCATGTGATTAATAACGTGCAGCAGATCCAGATAGAACTGTCAGACGGCAGGCTGTACGAAGCCCGCGTGATCGGTTCCGATTCTTTGACCGATCTGGCTGTGCTGCAAATTGATGGCGTCAACCTGCCCGTTATTCCGATTAATTCCGACCGTCTACCGCACGTTGGCGATGTCGTGATGGCAATCGGCAACCCTTATAATCTGGGGCAAACCGTGACGCAGGGTGTCATCAGTGCCACGGGTCGCGTCAGCCTCAGCGCTTATGGTCAGCAAAGAAGCCAGGTCGGACGCCAAAATTTACTGCAAACCGATGCCTCCATTAACCACGGGAATTCCGGCGGCGCGCTCGTCAATACATTGGGTGAACTGGTCGGTATCAATACTCTCTCTTTTGATAAAAGCAGCAACGGCGAAACGCCGGAAGGCATTAGCTTCGCGATTCCCGTGGCGCTGGCGACTAAGGTGATGGGCAAGCTCATCCGCGATGGCCGCGTCGTGCGTGGCTATATTGGCGTCAATGGTGTACAGCTCGAAAACTTTGAGAACAGTACGTTGACCAACAGCCGTGATGCACAGGGGCGATTAACAGGCATTCTCGTTCAGACTATCGATCCGGGTGGACCAGCGGATAAAGCCGGCATCCACATTGAAGACGTCATCGTGAGCGTGAACAATAAGCCAGCGCGATCGATTATTGAAACCATGGAGCAAGTTTCAGAAATACGCCCCGGCACCGTCATTCCGGTCACTATTGAGCGCGATAATAAGCAAATCACACTACAAATGACGATTCAGGAATTTCCCAACCAATAGCGGTATTCAAAGCGTAAGTTGATAAAACACCATCAGCAGACAAACAAGAAACCGGGTGGGAACCCACCCGGCTAAAAAACATCATAGTGAAAACAAATAGAGAGTGAAGACAAATAACGGAAGCGATTACTCGTGTTCTTTAACGCGCTCGATATTTGCGCCTAATCCACGCAGCTTGTCTTCGATGCGATCATAGCCACGATCGATATGATAAATACGATCGACTATCGTCACGCCTTCCGCGATACAGCCCGCTAATACCAGACTGGCCGACGCACGTAAGTCGGTCGCCATCACCTGTGCGCCAGACAACTTATCGACGCCGTGGCAAATCACCGTATTACTCTCAATTTCCGCCTGCGCGCCCATGCGGATAAGCTCAGGCACATGCATGAAGCGGTTTTCGAAGATGGTTTCGGTAATCACGCCCGTTCCTTCCGCAACCAGATTCAACAGGCTGAACTGCGCCTGCATATCGGTCGGGAAGCCTGGGTGCGGTGACGTGCGAACGGTAACGGCTTTCGGACGCTTACCGTGCATATCCAGACTGATCCAGTCTTCGCCGATTTCGATCTCTGCGCCCGCTTCGCGCAGCTTCGCCAGTACCGCATCCAACGTATCAGGACGGGTATTGCGGCAGATAATCTGTCCACGAGATACTGCTGCCGCCACCAGGAATGTCCCGGTTTCAATGCGGTCAGGCACCACGCGGTACACGCCGCCGCCTAAACGCGCGACGCCTTCAATAGTAATTTTATCGCTGCCTGCACCGCTGATTTTCGCCCCCAGCGTGTTCAGGAAGTTTGCCGTATCGACAATCTCCGGCTCACGCGCGGCGTTCTCAATAATCGTGGTGCCTTCCGCCAACGTTGCAGCGCTCATGATGGTGACCGTGGCACCCACGCTTACTTTATCCATCACGATGTGTGCGCCTTTCAGGCGACCATCAACCGTCGCTTTGACGTAGCCTTCTTCCAGCACGATCTGCGCGCCAAGCTGCTCAAGACCATAAATATGCAAATCTACCGGGCGGGCGCCAATCGCACAGCCGCCGGGCAGCGATACCTGACCTTGACCAAAACGCGCCACCAGCGGCCCCAGCGCCCAGATGGATGCACGCATGGTTTTCACCAGATCGTACGGCGCGCAGAATACGTTTACCTCGCTGGCATCCACATGAACGGAGCCGTTACGCTCAACGCGCGCCCCCAACTGACCAAGCAGCTTCATGGTGGTATCAATATCGCGCAGCTTCGGCACGTTTTGAATCTCTACCGGTTCTTCTGCGAGCAACGCAGCGAACAGGATGGGCAACGCAGCATTCTTGGCGCCGGAAATGGTCACTTCCCCCGCTAAGCGGGTTGGGCCCTGAACACGAAATTTATCCATAGTCTTTGTATCTCGATGTCTTAATTCACTATTTCATCACACTGATGCTGGCGATGACTCTCCGCTCACACACGGAGCGTATTTAGAAGCCGTTCAGTTTACGGTCGCGCTGCCACTCTTCCGGCGTATAGGCCTTGATCGACAGTGCGTGAATACGATTATCCGCGATGTACTCCATCAGCGGCGCATAAACGGCCTGCTGTTTTTTGACTCGGCTCATTCCAGCAAAAAGTCCACCCACCGCGATGACCTGAAAATGGCTGCCATCACCAGAAACATGGGCTTCTTCCAGTGCTAATGCGTTCATCAGCACGTCTTTAATTTCGTTATTTTCCATCGCTCTCGATTTCTATGTCAGGGGGAGATGATTTACAGGGAGGTATCTTAGATGAATATGGCGCTATCTTAAACAAAGAATGCGCCAATGCCTGAAGGGGAAATCAGGCATTGGCGCGACAGCTCAAGACACAGGGATGATTTCATTCAGATTATAGAGCGCAATGAGCGTTTTTAGCCGATCGCTGGCACCGACAATCGTTATCTTATCGCCTGACGACGGCTGCTGATAAACGTGGATCAGCAAGGCCAACCCGGCAGAATCAACGCGGTTTAGCCCCGACACATCCAGCGCGGTTTTACCCACGAGCAACGCTTCATGCTGTTGCCAGAAGGGTAACAGCGTTTCACGATCCAGATCGCCCGTTAACGCCAGCGTGGAGTCCTGCGCTTGCCAGTTCAATGCGTTCACCATGTTCACACCCAAATTACTTTTTCTGATCCAGCGTGATGGTCTGCTTCGCTGAAGATTCCAGCTGTTGAGTCAGGCCATCAACGCCTTTCTGACGCAGGACTGCCGCCCACTCGTTCTGTTTAGTGGTGATCATACTGACACCTTCAGCAATCATGTCGAACGCCTGCCAGTGACCGGTTTGGCTGTTCTTACGCCATTGGAAGTCCAGACGTACCGGAGGACGGCCACTGTTATCAATGATGCTCACGCGAATGGATACGATATCGGCATTGCCCAGCGGCTGTCCCGACACAATTTGATAGGTTTGCCCGTTATACATCGCCAAAGCCTGCCCGTAGGCCTGTTCCAAATAGGCTTCAAACGCTTTGAAATAGGCGTCACGCTGAGCCGGTGTCGCGTCTTTGTAGTAACGACCCAGCACCAACGCACCGGCGTATCTCACCTGAACATACGGCAGCAGCTCTTCACGTACGATAGTACGCAGATAGTCAGGATTTTGTTTGATCTTTGGCTGTTCGTTCTTCAAGCGGTTAAACGTTTTTTCCGCCGCTTCATTCATTAGACTGTAGGGATTCGTTTGGTCCGCCGCGTTGGCTAATGGCGCGACCACCAGTAAAGCCACCATCAGTAAACGTTTAAACATGCAGGTATCCTCTTAATTATGGATGTGAAGGAACAGGTTCGTTGTTGTGCTCTGGGGTTGCCGCAGGATTGGCACCCTGCTCCGTACCTGATTGACCGGCATTATCTTCGCTATTGCTGCCGCTCTTATATAGGAATTGACCGATGAGATCTTCAAGCACCATCGCTGACTTGGTGTCCTGAATCACACCGCCATCCTTCAGGATAGTCGTGCCCATTTCTTCATCTTCAAACCCAATGTTCAGTGCCAGATACTGTTCGCCCAGCAAACCAGACGTACGAATGGCCAGAGAACTGGTATCAGGAATATGATCGTAGCGCTGCTGAATATCCATCGCCACGCGCGGCAGGTAGGTTTTCTCGTCCAGCGAAATATCTGCCACGCGACCAATGACCACGCCGCCAATTCGGATCGGAGAACGCGCTTTCAGCCCGCCAATGTTGTCAAACGTCGCGTACAGACGATACGTCGGCTCACTCCCGATCGACTTGAGATCGGCCACTTTCAGGCATAAAAAAAGGATGGCAGCCAGCGCGATCAACATAAACACACCAACCCAGACTTCAGTTTTCTTTGTTTGCATCGACTCAGTTCCCAAACATCAGTGCTGTCAGCACAAAATCCAATCCCAATACCGCTAACGACGAGTGCACGACGGTTCGCGTCGTTGCACGGCTAATCCCTTCAGACGTCGGGATCGCGTCATAGCCGTTAAACAGTGCAATCCAGGTCACGGTAATCGCAAATACGACACTTTTAATCACGCAGTTCAAGACATCCTGACGCCAGTCAACCGCACCCTGCATGGCGGACCAGAAGAACCCGCTGTCGATGCCTTTCCAGTCCACACCGACTAACCCGCCTCCCCAGATCCCCACGGCGACAAAAATGATTGCCAGCAGCGGCATGCTGATTAGCCCAGCCCAAAAGCGCGGTGCAACAACGCGACGCAGCGGGTCGACCGCCATCATCTCCATGCTGGAGAGCTGTTCCGTTGCCTTCATTAGCCCGATTTCTGCCGTCAGCGCGGAACCTGCACGCCCGGCGAACAGCAGCGCCGTCACTACCGGACCAAGCTCACGCAGCAGCGACAGCGCCACCATCATGCCCAGACTGGCCTCGGCGCTGTAAGTCGTCAGAATGATAAAGCCCTGCAACCCCAGAACCATGCCGATGAACAGGCCGGAAACCATGATGATCAGCAGCGACTGCACGCCAACGCTGTAAAGCTGTTTCACCAACAGCGGCCACTGTTTTCTGAATTCGGGTTTCCCCACCAGCGCATTAAACAGCATCAATCCGGCGCGCCCAAACGCGGCACTGGTAGCGATGCCTTGACGCCCAAACGACGCCAACGTCCGTAATAACATGACTGCGTTAACCTCCTGAGCCTAGCAGTGACGTTTTATAGTCGCCCGCCGGAAAACGGAAAGGCACTGGCCCGTCGGCGATACCGTCCAGAAACTGACGAACCTGCGGGTCAGTGTTCGCTCTCAGTTCATCCGCCGTCCCTTCTGCCACCACGCGTTTGTCAGCCACGATATAGGCGTAATCGGCGATGCTCATCACTTCTGGCACATCGTGAGAAACGACAATGCAGGTCACACCCAACGCATGGTTCAACTCATCAATGAGCTTCACCAGCGTCCCCAGCGTGATCGGATCCTGCCCGACAAAAGGCTCATCAAACATAATCAACTGCGGGTCAAGCGCAATGGCTCTCGCCAACGCCGCGCGCCGCGCCATACCGCCGGACAGTTCCGCAGGCATCAGTTCTGACGCACCACGCAGCCCCACCGCCTCTAGCTTCATCATCACAATGCTACGCAGCAGCGATTCCGGCAGTTTAGTATGTTCACGCAGCGGCCAGGCGACATTATCAAACACGTTCAAATCGGTGAATAACGCCCCGGACTGAAACAACATGCTCATTTTCTTGCGCGCGTTGTACAGTTCGCTACGCGACAGCGTGGGGATATTCTCGCCATCAAACCAGATCTCGCCACTGTCCGGCTGTAGCTGCCCGCCAATCAGGCGCAACAGCGTAGTTTTACCGATACCGGAAGGCCCCATGATCGCGGTGACCTTGCCTTTAGGAACATTCAGCGTGATGTCCGTAAAGATCTCTCGCTCCCCGCGACGAAAGCTCAGACCACGGATCTCAACCAGATTAGTTGCCTCATGGTGCATTATTTCCATTCCTTACCAATCAGTACGCCAGCCAGTACGTTTATGTAGCGTCTTTCACTCCAGCCTAACGGCTGACTTTCATCAAGGTGCGAGTTTTACAAAAACTTACCGTCAGTTCTTGTCCAAAATGGCGGCATAAGCCGTTATCGGGTTTTACTTATCGCGACAGGTTTTACTTTTTCGCCTGGCACCGTCAGAATTAGCACTCATCACAGAAAAATGCTTTTTGTGCGAAAATCGTCCAGAAATGCTGACTTATTCGACAACAAGCCGGTGATTATACACTAAATAATTCGAGTTGCAGGAAGGCGGCAAGCGGGGGAATCCCGATGAGCTTACTCAAGTAATTGATTCAGATGAGTAAACGCAGCCAACACACATGCGGTTTGAAGTATGACGGGTATATATCCTATTAAAGGACGCTGCATGCTCTTTGCAACACTACTCTTGTTCGTTGGTTTGCTACTACTGGTTTACGGTGCCGATCGTCTTGTCTATGGCGCTGCCGTGCTTGCGCGTTCTCTTGGCTTACCTCCTTTCGTCATCGGCATCACCATTGTCGGCTTCGGCACCTCTCTCCCGGAGCTGATTGTTTCCGTTACCGCCGCCTTAAACAATCAGAACGATATGGCCGTCGGTAATGTTATCGGCTCTAATATCGCCAATATCTTACTCATTCTCGGCAGCGCAGCGCTTATCCGGCCGCTGACGGTACAGTCAGCCATCCTGCGCCGGGAATTGCCGCTCATGTTGTCCGTCACTTTATTGTGTGGCGTTTTACTGCATGATAGCTACCTGAGCCGCGCAGACGGCATGATGCTGCTCTTCGCTGCCGTTCTGTGTCTGGTGTTGATACTGCGTATGGCGCAGCAGGCACAGCGAGAAGGTGGCGATAGCCTGACCCGCGAACAGCTGGCGGAACTTCCGCAGGACGACAGCAATCAGATGGTGGCCGTGTTGTGGCTGATTCTCGGCCTGATTATTTTACCTATGGCTGCCCGCATGGTGGTGGACAACGCCACCGTCATTGCACGCTACTTCGACGTCAGTGAATTGACCATCGGGCTAACGATATTGGCGATCGGTACTAGCCTGCCTGAACTGGCGACCGCCATCGTCGGGACGTTGAAGAAAGAAGATGATATTGCGCTGGGCAACCTGATTGGCTCGAACATTTTTAATATCGCGATTGTTTTGGGCGTTCCCGCCCTGCTCTCGCCGGGCGCGCTGAATCCTCAGGTTTTTCAACGTGACTATTGGGTCATGCTGGCGGCGAGCGTGCTGTTAACCGCACTGTGCCTCAGTAAAAAACGCCGTATAGGACAAGGCGCAGGCGCATTATTATGCTGCGCGTTTATCGCCTATCTGACGGCCCTGTTTTGTTTTTCATAGAGACGCTCTGTTTTTCATCATAATCAGGACTATTGGTATGTCACAGTTTGAACAAGATGCTCGTCTAAAACAGCTGTCTGACCGTGCACTATCCGACCATGCACAACAAGCCGATCATACACGACAGGCCGATCATGGCTCGCAAGCTGGCCATAGGCTACAGCAGGCTCACGAACTACCGGCCGATTTCGACTTTCAGCAGGCGGGCAAGCAGGTACTGAGTATCGAACGCGATGGGCTTGCGCAATTAGACCAGTACATTGATGACAATTTTACCCTCGCCTGTAAAAAAATATTCCATTGCCAGGGCAAAGTCGTGGTGATGGGAATGGGCAAATCCGGTCACATTGGCTGCAAGATGGCCGCAACCTTCGCCAGTACCGGTACGCCTGCTTTTTTTGTTCATCCGGGCGAAGCCAGCCACGGCGACCTCGGTATGGTGACGCCACACGATATCGTGATCGCCATTTCCAACTCCGGCGAGTCCCATGAAATTCTGTCGCTGATCCCCGTCCTGAAACGCCAGAAAGTATTCCTGATCTGTATGACCAGCGCGCCGGAAAGTACGATGGGTAAAGCGGCGGACATTCACCTGTGCGTCCACGTCCCGCAGGAAGCCTGCCCGCTTGGTCTCGCCCCCACTACCAGCACCACGGCGACGCTGGTCATGGGAGACGCGCTGGCCGTGGCTTTGCTACAGGCGCGTGGCTTTACCGCCGAAGATTTCGCCCTTTCTCACCCTGGTGGCGCACTCGGCCGCAAACTTTTACTGCGCGTCAGCGATATCATGCATTCAGGCGATGAGATCCCGCATGTCCCACACGATGCTTCACTGCGTGATGCGCTGGTGGAAATTACGCGCAAAAATCTGGGTATGACGGTAATCTGCGAAGCGGATATGAAAATTCAGGGCATCTTTACCGATGGTGACCTGCGCCGCATCTTCGACATGAATATTGACTTGAACAGCGCGCGCATTGCTGATGTGATGACCGCGGGCGGCATCCGGGTCGCACCGCAAACGCTGGCGGTGGATGCACTTAACCTGATGCAGTCGCGTCACATCACCTCGTTGCTGGTGGCAGAAAACGATCGTCTGGTCGGTATTATCCATATGCACGATATGTTGCGAGCGGGTGTGGTTTAAAAAGAAAGGATAATTGTGAATGAGTGAAGTCAGGGCGCAAACCGATACCTGCTATGGGCCTGTCGATCAACAGGTACTGGATAAAGCCCGTGAAGTTCGCCTGTTAATCTGCGACGTTGACGGCGTGATGTCCGATGGTCTGATTTACATGGGCAACCACGGCGAAGAGCTGAAAGCCTTTAACGTCCGCGACGGCTATGGCATTCGCTGCTTACTGACGTCTGACATTGAGGTTGCCATTATCACCGGACGCTCAGCAAAATTACTGGAAGATCGGTGTAAAACACTGGGCATTAACCATCTTTATCAGGGGCAATCGGATAAGGTTTTGGCCTTCAACGATCTGTTGGATAAACTATCAGTAACGGCAAATCAGGTCGCGTATATCGGCGACGATATGATCGACTGGCCAGTGATGGCAAAGGTCGGGTTGAGCGTTGCCGTGGCTGACGCTCACCCGTTGTTGTTACCACGCGCAGATTATGTCACTCGCCTTGCGGGCGGGCGTGGCGCAGTACGTGAGCTGTGTGATTTGATTCTGTTCTCGCAGGACAAGCTGGAGCATGCCAAAGGGTTGTCAATATGAGTAAAACCAAGCGTTGGCTCACCGCTTTTCTGGCTCTGTTGGTGCTTATCCTCATCGGCTGGAATATTGCGGATGACGACACGGTAGCGGCACCGGATGCAAACGACCCTGCCGTGCCGGTTTATACCAGCGAAAAGACCAACACGCAGGTATACAGCCCTGCGGGTAAGCTGAGTTACCGACTGATTTCGGAAAAAGCGGAGTATTTCAACGACGAGCAGTTGAGTTGGTTTACCGCCCCCGTTGCCACCCTGTTCAACGAACAGGGGACGGCAACCTGGTCAGTCCGCGCCGACCGCGCCAAGCTGACAAAAGACAAGATGCTCTATCTGTACGGCCACGTCGAGGTGAATAGCCTGACGAAAGACGCACAGCTTCAGCGCATCACAACGAATAATGCCCAGGTGAATCTGGTGACGCAGGACGTTTCCTCCGATGATGAAGTCACCCTGTACGGCACCAGCTTTACCTCAAGCGGAATGAAAATGCGCGGAAATCTGCGTAACAAAACGGCCGAGTTGATCGAAAAGGTAAAAACCTCTTATGAAATCCAAAACCAATAATCTGATGCGTAACACCCTGATCGCCAGCTCGCTGTTCGCCGTCAGCGTTTCCGCCTTTGCCGTCACTGGCGATAGCAACCAACCGATTCGCATTGATTCCGCGCAGCAGTCTCTGGACATGCAGGGCAACACGGTGACGTTCACCGGTAATGTTGTCGTGAAGCAAGGGACGATTGAAGTAAAAGCCGACAAGGTCGTCGTGACGCGCCCACAGGGCACGCAAGGCAGTGAAGTGGTGGAAGGCTACGGTAACCCCGTGACGTTCTACCAGATGCAGGACAACGGCAAACCGGTTAAAGGCCACGCGCAGAAAATCCGCTACGAACTGGCCAAAGACTTTCTGGTGCTGACAGGCAATGCCTATCTGGAACAGCAGGATAGCAATGTAAAAGGCGATCGCATCACCTATCTGGTGAAACAGCAGCAGATGGAAGCGACCAGCGAAAAAGGAAAGCGCGTGACGACGGTGTTGGTCCCCTCTCAGCTTCAGGAGAAAGAGAACAAGAACCAACCTTCTCGTTCTCAACAACCGCAACCACGGGTCACTGAATAAGTTATGGCAACATTAACTGCAGAAAATCTGGCTAAGGCGTACAAAGGCCGTAAGGTCGTCGAAAACGTCAGCCTCACCGTCAATTCCGGTGAAATCGTCGGCCTGCTCGGGCCGAACGGTGCTGGTAAAACGACAACGTTCTACATGGTCGTGGGTATCGTCCCACGTGATGAAGGGCGTATTGTCATCGACAACGACGACATCAGCCTGCTTCCCCTGCACGAACGCGCACTGCGCGGCATCGGCTACCTGCCGCAGGAAGCCTCTATTTTTCGTCGCTTAAGCGTCTATGACAACCTGATGGCGGTGTTACAGATCCGCAAAGATCTGACGACCGAGCAGCAGGAAGATCGTGCCAATGAGCTAATGGAAGAATTCCATATTATTCATTTGCGCGATAGTCTGGGACAATCGCTGTCCGGTGGGGAAAGACGCCGCGTAGAGATTGCGCGTGCGCTGGCGGCAAAGCCGAAGTTCATCCTGTTGGATGAACCGTTTGCGGGCGTAGACCCGATCTCCGTACTAGATATTAAAAAAATCATTGAACATCTGCGTGACAGCGGACTTGGCGTGTTGATTACCGATCATAACGTCCGCGAAACGCTCGATGTCTGTGAACGAGCCTATATCGTGAGTCAAGGCAACCTGATCGCCCACGGTTCACCGACCGATATTCTGGCCGACGAACAAGTGAAGCGCGTCTATCTGGGCGAAGGCTTCCGACTCTGATAGGGTACTATTTTCTCTTTGCAGCACTTATGGGACGTTAGCGCGATTTATGAAGCAAGGTTTGCAACTCAGGCTTAGCCAGCAACTGGCCATGACCCCACAGCTCCAACAGGCCATCCGCCTGTTGCAACTGTCCACGCTTGAATTGCAACAGGAAATTCAGCAGGCACTGGAAAGCAATCCGTTGCTCGAACAAACGGATCAGCACGACGAAATCGAGTCATTTGAAAAGGCAGACAGCGATTCACTGGATACCGGTGAAGCTCTGGAACAGAAGGACATGCCGGAAGAATTGCCGCTAGACGCCACCTGGGATGAGATTTACTCCGCAGGCACACCGTCAGGCACCGGCACCGACTATCGCGATGAAGAACTGCCAATTTACCAAGGCGAAACCACGCAAACGCTTCAGGATTACCTGATGTGGCAGGTCGAACTCACACCGTTTTCCGACACCGACGCCGCTATCGCGACCTCTATCGTTGATGCCGTGGACAACACAGGCTACCTGACCGTACCGCTGGAGGACATTCTTGACAGCATCGGCGACGACGATGTGACGTTGGAAGAAGTCGAAGCCGTACTCAAACGCGTGCAACGCTTTGATCCTGTTGGCGTCGCCGCTCGCGATCTGCGCGATTGCCTGCTGGTGCAGCTTTCCCAGTTTGCTGACAGCACGCCGCGTCTGGCCGAAGCCCGCCTGATCGTCAGCGATCATCTCGATCTGTTAGCCAACCATGATTTCCGTAGCCTGATCCGCATCACGCGTCTGAAAGAAGACGTGCTGAAAGAAGCGCTGGCGCTGATCCAGTCACTCGATCCACGGCCGGGGCAGTCGATCAACACTGGCGAATCTGAATACGTGATCCCTGACGTGCTGGTGCGCAAAGTCCAGGGCATTTGGGCCGTAGAACTCAATACCGACAGCATTCCCCGCCTACAGATTAACCAGCAGTACGCGGCACTGGGCAACAGCGCACGCAACGACAGCGACGGGCAATTTATCCGCAGTAATCTGCAAGAGGCGCGCTGGCTCATCAAAAGCCTGGAAAGTCGTAACGACACGCTGCTGAAAGTGACCCGCTGCATCGTCGAGCAGCAGCAGGATTTCTTCGAGCAGGGTGAAGAATTCATGAAACCCATGGTACTGGCAGATATCGCCCAGGCGGTGGATATGCATGAATCCACCATCTCACGCGTGACGACGCAGAAGTTCCTGCACAGTCCACGCGGCATTTTTGAACTAAAATATTTCTTCTCCAGCCATGTGAATACCGACAGCGGCGGAGAAGCCTCGTCAACGGCAATTCGCGCGCTGGTGAAGAAGCTGATTGCGGCGGAAAACCCCGTCAAACCACTAAGCGACAGCAAGCTGACGGCGCTGCTCTCCGATCAGGGCATCATCGTGGCGCGCCGTACCGTGGCAAAATACCGAGAGTCTTTATCTATCCCACCATCAAATCAGCGTAAACAACTGATTTGATCTCAACAGAGAAGGAAGACACTATGCAGCTCAACATTACCGGACACCACATCGAGATCACTGAACCGCTGCGTGATTTTGTGAATGGCAAGTTTGCCAAGTTAGAGCAGTATTTTGACCGGATTAATCAGGTCAATGTGGTATTGAGAGTGGAAAAAGTTCAGCAAATTGCCGAGGCCACGCTCCACGTGAACGGTGGCGAGCTGCATGCAACCTCAGAAGCGGAAGATATGTACGCCGCGATAGATTTATTGATTGATAAGCTGGCAAGACAGCTCAATAAGCATAAAGATAAACTCAAGCAGCACTAATTTTCTCCTTTGCCGTTTGGCAAAGGAACAAGCTCGGCCCATCCATCAGATGGGCCGGGATCACCAGAAGTGAAAGCGTCATTAAGTGAAAATAAAATGAGCCACGATCCCGTATTGCAACTCAGTAGCGTATTACGTCCTGAGTGCACCCGAAGCACTGTCCACTGCCAGAGTAAGAAGCGGGCATTGGAAATTATCAGTGAGCTGGCCGCCAGGCAGCTTAACATTCCTTCGCAGATTATCTTTGATGCCATCCTGACTCGGGAACGGATGGGCAGCACGGGAATCGGCGGCGGCATTGCCATTCCTCACGGCAAGCTGGAAGACGATAATGCGCTGGGTGCCATCGGTGTTTTCATCCAGTTAGAGCAACCGATCGCTTTCGATGCCATTGATAATCAGGCTGTTGATCTGCTTTTTGCCTTGCTGGTTCCGGCGGAACAATGTAAAACCCATTTGCATACCCTGTCGCTTGTTGCCAAGCGGCTGGCGGATAAAACGGTTTGCCGACGCCTGCGTGCGGTGCAAAGCGATGAAGAGCTGTACCAGATTATGACGGAAGCCGGTTAAGCCGGTCGATCGTCATGCTCACGATGACGGGCGATCCGCGTTGGGTTCAGAGAATGCTTGCAATCCCTACGCGAAGCCGTCATTTTTCTAGCTATACATCACTTTTTTATAAAAACAGTGGCAATGAGAATTCGCCATCACGTTGCCAGAGGGGAGTCGTCAGATGGTGCTGATGATTGTCAGTGGTCGCTCAGGTTCAGGGAAATCTGTCGCCCTGCGCGCACTGGAAGATATGGGGTTCTACTGCGTAGATAACCTGCCTGTGGTTCTACTGCCAGAGCTGGCTAATACGCTTGCGGCACGTAACATTTCCGCAGCAGTCAGTATTGACGTGCGCAATATGCCGGAATCGCCAGAGATCTTCGAGCATGCCATGGAGCAACTGCCGCCAAGCTTCTCGCCTCAATTGCTATTTCTGGATGCCGATCGCAATACATTAATCCGTCGCTACAGCGATACCCGTCGCCTGCATCCGCTCTCCAGTAAGAATCTGTCGCTGGAAAGCGCCATTGATGAAGAAAGCGATCTGCTGGAGCCGCTACGTTCACGCGCCGATCTGATTATCGACACCTCCGAGATGTCGGTACATGAACTGGCTGAGATGCTGCGTACCCGCCTGCTCGGCAAGCGGGAACGTGAGCTTACGATGGTGTTCGAGTCATTCGGTTTCAAGCACGGTATCCCCATCGATGCGGATTACGTCTTTGACGTGCGTTTCTTGCCGAACCCGCACTGGGATCCGAAACTGCGCCCGATGACCGGTCTGGATAAGCCCGTTGCGTCCTTCCTCGACAGGCATACCGAAGTTCACAATTTCATCTACCAGACCCGCAGCTATCTGGAACTGTGGCTGCCGATGCTGGAAACCAATAACCGCAGTTATCTGACTGTCGCCATTGGCTGTACCGGCGGTAAACACCGTTCCGTCTACGTCGCCGAGCAGTTGGCAGACTACTTCCGCTCACGCGGTAAGAACGTCCAGTCGCGCCACCGTACGCTGGAAAAGCGTAAACCCTCGTAATCGTTGGCAAACCAGTACAGCCAGGTAACCCATGACAGTCCGGCAAACGGTTGAAATCAAAAACAAGCTGGGCATGCACGCTCGCCCAGCGATGAAGTTGTTCGAGCTGGTGCAGAGCTTTGATGCAGAGGTAATGCTGCGCAATGACAGCGGCACCGAAGCCGAAGCCAGCAGCGTGATTGCCATGCTGATGCTGGACTCCGCCAAAGGACGGCTCATCGAGGTCGAAGCCACTGGTCCGGATGAAGTTCAAGCGCTTGCCGCCGTCATCGGGCTGTTTGAAGCCGGGTTCGACGAAGACTAGCGATTTCCTTAGCGGATCGCTTCACTTTCCCTCCCGAACCTCCTACTATCTACCTGCATAAATCATAATATTTTCTTATACCCCTGCTCCTTTGGGCGCGGGGGTTATTTTTATATCATCTGAAAATACCAACTGGAGAGGAGTATGACGAAACCTAACCTGACAATCAGTGAATTGGATGCAGAACGTCTGGATATGTTATTGGAGCAGCCCGCCTTTGCGGGCAGCGATATTGCACAGGCGTTGAATGAGGAACTGGATCGGGCGGACATTCTGCCTTCGGCATCGATTCCCTCACATGTCGTCACCATGAATAGTCGGGTGCGTTTCCGCGATCTGAATACCAACGAAGAGCACATCCGTACGCTGGTTTATCCGGCCGCGGTGAAGGACAGTCAAGAACCGCTGTCGGTGATGGCTCCGCTGGGCGCGGCACTATTGGGAATGCATGTGGGAAACTCGATCACCTGGCAGTTGCCAAACGGTGAAGAAACGCGAATTGAAGTGCTCGAACTACTCTATCAGCCTGAAGCCGCTGGCGAATACCACCGCTAAATACACCAACATTATTTGGAGGGATTGCAGGGCAATAAAAATAGCAGAGACGCTTTTTTAATGCCACCGGCAATCCCATATCCCATAGCCAACAGAGAGTTAACGCGATGTTGGCTTTACTCTATTATATGAATATATCAGCCGCATATCGTCCCTGCTCTTGTTCAAGCTTATCAGCCCAGAGAATAGCATCAGCCTCAGTACTCCCCGTTTCTTCGCAATAGATTCCCAGCAATGCAGCCCTCACTTCCGGAGCCATATGCAAACCATCACCGCAAACGAAAATAGATGCCCCCTGGCAAAAGAGCGCTTTAAGCCGCTCCCTCTCAGCCCAGACCCGATGCTGGACATACTTGATATCACCGTCAGGTTTTCTGGAAAATGCAGTGAGCACCGTCACGATATTGTTTTTCTCCCAGTCGGCAAGCTCATCATGGTAAAGATAATCGACATCGGGATGATTAACTCCCAGGAATAGCAACGTCGGACCGACTTGGATCCCTGCCGCTTTTTGCTGTGCACGTTCCTGTAAAAAACCACGGAATGGCGCTACACCAGAACCCGCAGCGATCAAAATCAGCGGCGTGGCAGGGTCGTCTGGTAAATGGAAACCGGAAGGTCGCACCGCAACGGAAATACTGTCATTAGGAGATAATGTGGCAAGGTACGAGGATGCGACGCCACGATGGCGGCCTAAACCAGACAATGCGGGTGCATCAACTACCGCGATCGTTAGCGTCACATGATCGGGCTTCCACAAAGGTGATGATGAAATCGAGTATTGCCGTGTTTTCATCGGTGGCAACATTTTAAGATAGGTTGCAAAGTCAATTGGGCAAGACTGAAAACGGTACAGTAAATCCAGAACGCTAAACCGTTGCGCCAAAACTTCACTATCATAGTGTTCTGTCGCTAGCCTTTCGAGTTCAGCTTTTTCTGGCGGACAACGAGTTGCTGCGGCCATAACAGCAACATGTGCTCGTGTTGCTGGCTGAGACAGTTCAACATAGTTTCCCAGCAATTCAGCACAACTGATGGCTTGCCCAACGGGTAGCCCAGTTCCGCCGGGCGCACGGTTGATAACCAGCATCATATCTGAAGCCAGACCGAAACGTCGCAATACGCGGTTTACTTGCTCATCTGGATTTTGTGGCAATACCGCAAGGTAATCACCCGCTCTGTACGTCATCCCTTCCGGCAACCTGATTTCAATATGCCGTTTTGAACGCGCATACGGAGACGTCATATCGACAAGTTCGCGGTTTTCAGTCATCATGCCACGAACCATATCGCCCTGTTGCAGCACACTTTCACGCCCGACTTTGACAAATTCCAATTCAAGCGTATTCGCCTCGTCAGCAGATAATGCCTGTTTACCAAATGCCGTGGTCAATGTAGGCCAGAGGTTGCCATACCAGTCGTCGAAGCTACCGAAGAAGTCACCACCGGAATCGGCCTCGCCCCGCGCTTTGATACGTTGCGCTCCAGCCTTCTCAAGCGCAGCATCCACCCGTTTCGGGATCGCCTGATAAGTGCGCGCCCACTGTAAGTTGCCACAACCAAAAACGCAGAACTGCAACCCCGCAAGCGCTCCAGTCCCCAGATTCTCAACCCAGGGTACAAAACGGCGCGCATTATTTGGTGGTTGCCCTTCATAGGACGCCGTCACCACAACCAGTGCGCCAGTTTGCGGCAAATTCTCAGCATACTCGTCCAGTGACGCAAGTGTCGGTGCGAAACCGTATATCTTTGCATCTTCGGCGATACGAACAGCGAACATCTCTGAAGAACCGGTATTGCCGGCGTGAAGAACCAACAAAGGAGTCGCATCACTACCCACTAGTGTTGAACTCTCGGGAATGGGAGACGATGTGGTCGGGGCTCGGGGCACATTAACCGACACGCTGCGCGTCAGCGTAGTCGATGGTCGCCGAATCCGAGCTCGGATTTTCAGGTTCGCGGGTTTGACGGTTATCGTTTCTACCAGTTTGAGTTCATAGTTGGCATCAGCGAGTTCGAAGTCAAAGCGCTGTAGCAGCATTGCCAGAACCAGTTGCGCTTCCTGCATAGCAAAGGTTCTACCAATACAGGCTCGAGCACCTGTACCAAACGGTTTCCACGAGTTCGGTAAAATCGTACCCGCATTTTCCAGCGAAAAACGTTCCGGCCTAAATACTTCCGCATCTTCGCCCCATGCCGATTTGTCGCGGTGGAGCATAGGTTCAAACACGACAATAATATCCTGTGGTGTAAGCGGATATTTACCAGCAAGTAACGTATCCTTTATGGGTTTGAGAGCGAAAGCCCCTGCGGTCGGCCAAAGTCGCAAGCTTTCCATCAGCACTTGTTCCAAATAGCGCAATTGCGTGAGGTGCTCAATTCGGGGCGTCTCATCGCCCATAACCTCATCAACGATGGAGCGCGCTTTTCTCAATACATCTGGGTTGGTCAGTAACAAATACACCGTAAAAGACAACATACCGCTTGTGGTTTCATGCCCAGCAATCAGAAATGTCACCATCTGATAAGCGATGTTTTCATCGGAAAGTTTTTCCCCCGTCACCGGATCAATCCCGTTAAGCATACGGTGCAACAGGTCATCTTTTTCATTTCCCTTCGGATCTGCCTTCCGTTCAGAAACGACTTGTCGAGCAACCGAATGCATCAAATCAATATCAGTTCGATATTGATGATCTCTGGATATCAACAAAGTATTGAGAAATGCAGGACGTCTTGAGCGTGCGGCAGTTTCAAGTAGTGAAGCCACCATCGCATCAACAAACGGGTGCTGACCATCACGGTAAAACTATTGAAACGGTAATCAAACCCGCATAGCGCAATAGTATCTAATGTCAGCCGAGTCATCTGATCGGCAACATCAATCGCCATATCAGGTCCGAAACGTTCCCAGCGCAGCAACATTTGTTCCGCGATGTCCAGCATCTTATCGAACATGCCACGAACGCCAATCGGGCCTAACGCAGGCATTAGAATACGGTGTGCTTTACCCCAGTTTGGTTCATGAGTATATGCGGTAAATAAGCCATCCCCGCCAATATTGCGCGACTCAATCAACTCACCATGAAGGCATTTCTCGAAACGACTCTCATCGCTCAGTTCATCTACAAGTTCTTGGGAAGAGGCAACGTAGAAAGTATCTTTAAGTATTTTCAGTTTAAAAAAAGGACCGTGTTTATTAACCAGCTTAGTTAAACTACCCTGACTATCATTAGGGTCAATATCGGTTAAATTACCAATAAACGGCTTAACGGGCGGCTGAGGGACAACGATTCTCTCGGACATAAAATTCCTCCATGAAAAAATAACACGTCAGCATCATGCTTAATGCGGTTCCGACAACCAATGCGATCGCACAATTTGCGCTTCGGCGATAGCACCCAACGGCCGTTTTTCCTGATGTCATTACATGAAATAAGTCAGTTAAAATCTAAGACGACGTTGCTATTTGCACCGTAATAAATAAGAACAAATATCAAACGACTCAAAGTAAAAGTAGCAAGGGCATATAAAAAAGAGAATACTTTTACCAGTACGCAGCATTTATCGTCAAAAGCGGCATATCGGTATGCGCATTCTCAGTGAAACCACTGCGTTATCAGGCAAGAAAGAGAGCAATAGGAAGGTTAGCACGGTACCCCCAGAGGAGTACCGCATAGAAGAGAACGACGAGTCGTTTACAACGGCAATGAGCGTGAATACTCTCTCTAATCAACGGTAATCACGCGCCCGCAATCTTCATGTCAGGCAGCAACACGGAACCACACTGGATATTGCTCCGGGTTTCGATATCGTTCCCCACCGTCACAATATTCCGCAGCATGTCTTTCAGGTTACCCGCGATCGTAATCTCACTGACTGGATACTGAATTTCACCGTTTTCAACCCAGAAGCCAGATGCCCCACGGGAATAATCTCCCGTCACACCACTCACGCCCTGCCCCATCAGTTCGGTCACCAACAGGCCTTTGCCCATCTGTTTCAGCATGCCGTTGAAGTCCAGGCCCTGTCCGGCAATCCGCCAGTTATGAATCCCCCCCGCGTGACCGGTGCTCTTCATCCCCAGCTTGCGTGCGGAGTAGCTCGTCAGCAACCAGGTTTGCAGCACGCCCGCTTTCACAATTTCACGTGCCTGCGTCCGTACACCTTCGCTGTCGAACGGCGTAGAAGCCAGCCCTTTAAGCAAGTGCGGCTGTTCCTCTATCGTCAGCCACTCTGGCAGAATCTGCTGACCGAGCTTATCCAGCAGGAAGGTCGATTTACGATAAACGCTACCGCCGCTGATCGCGCCAACCAGATGGCCAAACAGGCCGGTCGCCACTTCCGCAGAAAACATTACCGGTGCCTGAATGGTTGGTAGCTTGCGCGGTGACAGGCGGGATAACGTGCGGCGCGCGCACTCTTCACCCACCCACTCTGGGCTGCGCAAATCATCCAACGCACGGCCGACGGTATAGGCATAATCCCGTTCCATATCGCCATTCACTTCGGCAATCACGCAACTGGACATGGAATGACGGCTGGAGCAGTAGCTTTTCAGCAGGCCGTGACTATTGCCGAACACCTTGACGCCATAGTGACTATTAAAACTGCCGCCTTCGGTATTGGTGATACGTTTATCAGCCTGTAACGCCGCCTGCTCTGCGCGAGCCGCTAATTCAATGCCGCGATCCGCATCCAGCTCGGTCGGATGGAACAGATCGAGATCCGGTGCATCGAATGCCAGAAGATCCCGATCCGCCGGGCCAGCAAACGGATCGACAGAGGTATAGCGCGCAATATCCAGCGCAGCTTGTACGGTGCGCGCTATCGCATCCGGGCTGAGATCGGTAGACGATGCGCTGCCTTTACGCTGTTGATGATAAACTGTGATGCCCAGCGCACCATCGCTATTGAATTCAACATTTTCAACGTCACCATAACGGGTACTGACGCTAATGCCTGTCGTTTTTGTCACCGCGACTTCTGCCGCATCAGAACCGGCACGCGCCAGTTCCAGCGCCTGAGCCACCGCGAGCTCCAGCGCTTTACGCTGCTCTGCAACCTGAGTAGTTATCGTCATTGTTCTGCCATAATGAGTGGAAGAAAGCTCACCATCATCATCCCCGCAACGCGTACAAAAGGGGCGTATACTCTACCTACTTCGCGCAACCAACCCATCGGCAACGTGAGGTATGACGAGCATAAAATGGTGTAGCATAATGCTTTCTAGTCTAACAGGATCTACGGACAATTTCGCACAAAGCCCAAACCTGTTAGTATCAGCCTCTTTTTTTCTGGTGGGCACGCTGTTCACCATCCCGGAGCCGCTACGCGTAGCGTTACGAATTGCTCCTGGACACTTTTTAGGAGCCAACCATGAAGCAAAAGTACGAAGACTGGCTGAATGACGTCCCAGATAACCAAGAAGACGACGAAGATGATGAGATTATCTGGGTCAGTAAAAGCGAAATAAAGCGCGATGCCGAAGCGCTGAAAGATCTCGGCGCGGAACTGGTTGATCTGGGCAAAAATGCCCTGGAGAAGATCCCATTGGACGACGATCTGCGTGCAGCGGTAGAACTGGCACAGCGGATCAAGAAAGAAGGCCGTCGCCGTCAGCTACAGCTGATTGGTAAGATGTTGCGCGCCCGCGATCCTGAACCAATCCAAACGGCTCTGGATAAACTGAACAACCGTCATAATCAGCAGGTGGCACTGTTCCACAAACTGGAACAGCTGCGCGATCGTCTGATTGCCGAGGGTGACGATGTGGTTCCCGATATTCTGGCGCTGTATCCCCATGCAGACCGTCAGCAGTTGCGTTCTCTGGTGCGGAATGCGCAGAAAGAGAAAGCGGCGAACAAACCGCCGAAATCCGCCCGCCAGATCTTCCAGTATCTGCGTGAACTGGCTGAAACCACAGACTAATGTCAAAAGCGGGATGAGGAGTATATCTCACTCATCCCGTGCTTTATTACCCAATAATGGTAAAGTCAAAATGGTAGTTATGGACATCACGGAATATGAAAAACAGCAAGAAACGCTTGCCTTGCTGAAGCTGTTAGCTTTGGGGAGAAAAGCGTTTACAGAAGGCAAATATTCCGATGCAGAATCTTTTTTGGATGAAATGGACGACCGATAGCGATAAGAAAAATCAATAAACACCACTCATCACGTAGAGATCTTCCCGAATACCTCCCCTCAAAATCAGCGGCTCAGCGCATGCTGATAATCACGTAAGACCCCGGTCAATCGTCCTACTGGCGCAGTCACGCTCGGGGGAAGCTGCTGTTCCGTCAGCATCTGCTGATAGCGTTCAAGCTCGTCTAACAGCTGCGTGAAATAGCGGCTACGCGTACTATCACGTCGAGCCAATATCACCTGCTCTGCCGTTGCGCGAATCTGACGATGAAAGGCCGACAGTGCCGCGTTTTGCGGAATATCCAGCGTTCTCAGACGCTGGTGCATGATGATCAGCCACAGTGCGAGGCGATACTTGGCAATATCGTCAGGAAAGCGATTCAACAGCAGGAACAACTGTTGGTACAACGCAGGCAGATGGTTTTCCTTGCGCCGCGCCGTGTTGGTCGTCAGCGCCGAAACCGCACCATACACAAAGCGGTTCAACAACGTTCTTCCCGTATGCGCCTTGGTGTTATCCCGGATCAGCAGGATCACCATCAGCGCCAGAAAACAGCCGATGATCTGGCCGATCGCGCTGTCCAGAAACTGGCTGATATGGAACGTCATCGGGTTATCCAGCACCAATATATTGATCGTACTGGCTAATGCACCCAGCGAACCGAGACGACGTTTTTGTACTTCAATCCCAAGAAAGAAGGCCATCGCCCCAAGACTCAGGCACAGTAGCAGCATACTTTGCTGCGTTGAGGGCATAATAAACATGAACATTATTGCCCCCAGCGGCAGCGCGTAGATCGTCCCGAACAGAAAATCCTTCGCCATCATCTGCGGATTCGGCAAACGCATGGCAAGCGATGTCACCACCGCAATCATCACCATACATACGCTGCCAGAGGTCCAGCCGGTGCTCAACCAGAACAAACAGCCCAGCGCAGTCGCCACGCCAGTACGTAAACCGTTGATCATGGCATGATGAGTTTCGGCTGATGGCGCTTTAATTTCCACCTCGCTGTTCAGCACGTCGGCTTCAATCGTCGTGATACGCCCGTTGGTCTGCACCCCTTTTGCCAACAGTAGATAGCGCGTCGCCGCCCCCACCCAGCTAACCAGCGTAGGCGGCACATCGCGGCTGTCTGCGGCAATCAGGTGGCGTAATGCTTTCACACGGCAATGCACATCGCGGAATGACTCAACGGGCTGAGCCAACACTAGTTTCAGGCTGCTTTTTACGGGAGTCGGAGCATCTTGCAACATCAGGTAGGTTTCACACGCCTGGGTAATCATCGTGAGGGATTGCGTATGCAGCGACGTTAAGCGGCGATTACTGTTCTGCCAGCGCGAGGATTCCAGCATCAGACTGCTATGCATGCCGTTTAGTGCGGTCGTTTTACGCACCAGCGCGTGCCATGCCGCATCGATGGCTTCTTTCTCCACGCCGTTCATGCTGAGTTGCAGTAAGCGATATTGATCCACCAACAGCTCACCAATGCTCCGGTCAACGTCCTGTTTGATCGAACGTGGCGAAAACAGTAAATCCGCCAGAATGGCACAGACGATGCCCAGTACAATCTCGCTACAGCGCTCCACGGCAAACTGCGGCGTCAGCAGCGGCGTGCCCTGCGTCGACACAATAATAATCAGCGCGGTGTAACCCGCCAGCCCGAACACATAGGCGTTTTCGACTTTAACCAGTGAGGAAACCCAAGTGCAAAGGCCCGCCCAAATACAGCACAGCATTAACATCACCACCGGTGCGCGAACAGTGGCAATAATGATGATAAGTGCACCGATACAGCCGATAAAGGTGCCAATAATACGCAGAATACCACGATGACGAATGGCACCGGAAAACGGCTCGCCGCCTGCGGCAAAAGCGGGGCCGGCAGCAACAATCGCCGCCGTCAGCACCGACCAGCGCGGGGTTTCCAACTGGAGATGAAACCCCAGAAACAGGGACAGTACAATCGCAAAACTTAGTTTGAAGGCAAAGCGCAAACGCGCAAACTTCGGTGTCGTAAAGAACACAGGGCCTGTCAACGACGGCGTTTTCATCATCGCCTCACTTAACCAAACTCACGCAGGCGATAAAGGAGACGGATAAGCAGCGACGGCTTTTTGTCATTGTTGACCTGCTCACCAGTGATCACCACGGTAGCCGTCGTACCAGCCGGATAGAGGTCGCCCATTTGGCGATCGAGGCGAATTTTTACCGGCACACGCTGCGCCAGACGCACCCACTCCAGATTAGAATCCACATTCGCCAGGCCTTTATTGTTCGCGCTGCTGCTGCTGTTATTCACGCCCGCCGCCACGCTATCCACCGTGCCGTAAAATATTTTTTCACTGCCCAGCGGGGTGATTTCCGCGCGGTAGCCGCGACGAACCCCCTCAAGCTTGGTTTCTTCCATGTACGCCAGCAGGTAGAACGAATCCTTCCTCACCAGCGCCACCGCCGTATTACCGCGTTCGATGAACTCACCGCTCTGCACATGCAGGTTGGTCACCCAGCCATCGGCAGGGGCGCGTACCACCGTGCGTTCCAGCTCCAACTGCGCCAGTGACAACACCGCCTGCGCTTTAGCAAGCTGGTGCGTGGCGGTTTCCAGCGCATTACTGGACTGATCGATATTTTCCTGCGACATCGCACTGATGCCCAGACGCGCACGACGCCCTGATTCACGACGTTTTTCCGTCACCAGTGCCTGATAATAGGCGACATCGGCTTCCGCCTGCGCCACGGCCTGATGGTAGCGCGGCTGGTCGATGACAAACAGCACATCCCCTTTGTTCACCAGTTGATTGTCCGTGACGCGAACATCGCTCAACAACCCACTGACGTCCGGCGCAATGGCGACAACATCCGCCGTAAATTTGGCATCGCGCGTCCAGGCGCTTCGGTATAAAACGCCCAGACGCGGAAAATGGCGACAATCGCGCACAGCACGATCACCAGCGTAATCGCTACGCGGCTCAGTTTTTTGATCAGCACGGCCTGCTGTCTAAACAAGGTTAAAAAGAACGCTTTCACAGACGCCTCACAGACCGTAACGGAAGAGTAAATAGAACAGACAGCAGAACAGCGCGCTGTTAAACAGCGCCGGATGCCAGACGAAGTCATAGATACCCGTCGGTTGCAGCAAGCGGTTCACGACAAAAAACAGAGTCAATGACACCAGCAGGACAAAAAATACGGGGGGGAATGACAACCCGAACAGCACCATAACCGGGAGTGAACTCATCCTCTTTTCCTTTTTTCTGTTAGGTAGCGGTAGCGCGCAGGTTCGCTACCGGATGGTAAATGATGTTGTCTGATACTGACGTTCAGCATAGACAAAAGCGCGTCATCCCGCAGGCTGGCTGCCAGCGAATGAGATAGCGTTAAACTGATGAATAGCGATGCCTGCAGGAGCTGACTAGCGATGGGAAATCAGCGCACGATCTATATTGGGTAAATAAACACAACCATTGGTTAGCTCTGAGTGGTGAATAATCATGGACGACCACAGGGGCGATGTCTGTTCGCTTTCGCCTTCAGGCAACGCTGCCGCTTGAACGATGGCGGACAATGATCCACTCAGCATCACCGGATAGGCTATATTATGGATGCTTATTATCACCTTATCTACATAGTGTGATCTAAATCACTTTTAAGCCAGAGTGAATAATGGAAAGACTAAAGAGTATGTCGGTGTTTGCCCGCGTGGTGGAATTTGGTTCTTTTACCGCGGCCGCCCGCCAGTTGCAGATGAGCGTATCCGCCGTCAGCCAGACCGTCACCAAGCTTGAAGATGAACTACAGATTAAGCTACTGAACCGCAGTACGCGCAGCATTGGACTGACGGAAGCGGGGAAAATTTACTATCACGGCTGTCGCCGCATGCTGCATGAGGCTCATGAGGTCCATGAGCAACTTTACGCCTTCAACAATACGCCCATCGGCACACTGCGCATCGGCAGTTCTTCCACGATGGCGCAGAATGTGTTGTCCACCATGACTGCCGCGATGCTGAAGGAATACCCGGCTTGTCCGTTAATCTGGTCACGGGAATCCCCGCACCCGACCTGATTGCCGACGGGCTGGATATCGTTATCCGCGTCGGCGCATTGCAGGATTCCAGCCTGTTCTCGAAACGCTTAGGCTCGATGCCGATGGTGGTCTGTGCCGCCAAAAGCTATCTGGCACAGCACGGTACGCCGGATAAACCGGCAGATATGGTGAATTTTTCCTGGCTGGAATACAGCGTGCGTCCCGACAGCGAATTTGAGCTGATCGCCCCGGAAGGCATTTCAACCCGCGTCACGCCACAAGGGCGCTTTGTCACTAACGATCCGCAAACGCTGGTGCGCTGGCTCAAGGCTGGCGCGGGTATCGCGTACGTGCCGCTCATGTGGATCGTGGATGAAATCAATCGCGGCGAAATTGAGATCTTATTTAACCGCTACCACTCCGATCCGCGCCCGGTCTATGCGCTCTACACCCGCAAAGACAACCTGCCGCTAAAAGTACAGGTCTGCATTAACTACATGACGGAATACTTCAAAAACGTCGCCCTGACGTATCAGGGCTATCGGCAGAATCATAGCGAGGAAAAAAAGTAGGATTTGCAAAGAGGAAAATGCGAGACACCTTCCTCTTTCATACAAAACACATCCCCATCCCACCATCCGTACGTTATATCTCTTTCCTTCGTTCAGGAAAGTAAAATCACATGGATAAGGTACGAATAAATTCGTACAATATAGGTGAAGGGATGGGGTTCAAGGATGCCAAAAAGCAGCTTATCGTCTGTTTGCAGTCGGGTACTGTGTTGCATGAAGCCAGAGGAAATATCAGTACGAAGAATTTGCTGGCAACCGGGCAAACATCAATAACAGAACTCATTGATATTATTTATCAATCTTCGGGGACATCCTACTCTTCTTCACCCCATCATTTTGCAGCGCATATTGATGTTCATATCATCCGTTGCCGCCATCGGGGAATATCGTGGTATATCAGATGGTATTTTGCCGAGCCAAATTGTGTCTTTATTAGCGTCCACCATTGAGGCGATGACATGAAAATTTTCAAAGTCGGCGATACACAGTCCGCTCTCTGTAACACATGCCAGTCACCTGAAACTGCGACGTTTCAGCTTAGAGACGTCCCATTCAGCGATAACAGCGGCGTGGTGAGACAGGTTTTGGTTGGCGTTTGCAACCGCTGCGGGAATGTTGCCATCATTCCCCATCAATCTACGCCCATGATTAAGAAAGCGCTGGATGTACAGCGTAAGGCGCTAGAAAGCAGAGTCCCTGCGCACATGATAGATATCTTAAATCTGGCAAGCTGCGAATTAGGTGGGGAACCCGATTTTATTCCCACGCTGATGAAATACTATCTTCACACGCTGGCAGCCGATCGCGCAGCGGCACAAGATATCCCGCGTTTTCTGCAAAGTGATTTGGCAAAAGGCAAATCCGAGAAACGTCTTTCTCTTAAAGGAAGGCATGTCGCGACAGACATTGACGTACTAAAAACAACAACAAACATCTCCAGTACAACAGACCTATTAAAAGGCATTGTTCTCAAGATTAAGGAAGATGTCTTGGTACAGCGAGATGAAATACACATCAGGCAGCTCAAATCGATTATTGCAGCGGTTTCCTGACTTTTTACTCCATTACCTCTCAGCCCAATAAAAAAACCGCGCTAATAACGCGCGGTCTTAAAGGGAACTCAGGACTCAGAGCAAATTACGCGGTGCCGCCAACGGTCAGGCTTTCCAGCTTCAGCGTAGGCTGGCCAACGCCAACGGGCAGGCTTTGCCCTTCTTTACCGCACACCCCAACGCCTTTATCCAGCGCCAGATCGTTACCGACCATCGAGATCTGCTGCATTGCTTCAATACCGGAGCCAATCAACGTTGCACCTTTGACTGGCGTGGTGATACGACCTTTTTCGATCAGGTACGCTTCCGACGTCGAGAAGACGAACTTGCCAGAGGTGATATCAACCTGACCGCCGCCAAAGTTTGGCGCATACAGGCCGTATTCAACGCTGGAGATAATCTCTTCCGGCGTGGATTTCCCGGCCAGCATGTAGGTGTTCGTCATACGCGGCATCGGCAGGTGAGCATAAGACTCACGGCGACCGTTGCCTGTGGGTGCAACGCCCATCAGACGAGCGTTCAGCTTGTCCTGCATGTAGCCTTTCAGAATGCCGTTTTCGATCAGGACATTGTATTGCCCTGGCACGCCCTCATCGTCCATTGAGAGGGAGCCACGGCGTCCACTCAAGGTGCCATCATCGACCACCGTGCACAACTCTGATGCGACGAGTTTCCCCATCTGTCCGCTGAACACTGACGTACCGCGACGGTTAAAGTCGCCTTCCAAACCGTGGCCTACCGCTTCATGCAGGAGTACCCCCGGCCAGCCTGCGCCCAGCACTACAGGCATCGGCCCTGCGGGTGCGGCCACCGCCGACAGGTTTACCAGCGCCATACGCACGGCTTCTTTTGCCCAGGCGTCGACACGCGCTTCGCCGTCAGTCACTTCCCAAAAATAATCGTAACCACCACGCAGGCCGCCGCCGCTAGAACCACGCTCGCGTTTACCTTCAGATTCAACCAGCACGCTGATCGACAGGCGAACCAGCGGACGTACATCCGCCGCCAACGTGCCATCCGTCGCCGCCACCAGCACCAGTTCATACACGCCGGTCAGGCTGGCTGACACTTCCTGCACCCGCGCATCCGCAGCACGCGCGACCGTATCGGCACGCTGCAACAGCGCAATTTTGTCCTCACGCGTCAGGCTATCCAACGGATTCAACGTTGGATAAAGCGCATTATGCGATACCGCTCCCAACGTGTGCGCAGTCCCCGTGCCCTGTTCACGCACAATGCTGCGTGCAGCCTGCGCACTCTGGTGCAATGCATTCAGCGTGATCTGATCGGCATAAGCAAACCCGGTCTTTTCTCCGTCAATCGCACGGATACCCACGCCCTGATCGATATTGTAAGAACCGTCTTTAATGATACGGTCTTCCAGTACCCAGGATTCATGGTAGCTGGACTGGAAATAGAGATCGGCATAGTCCAGACGACGCTCATTAAGCGACCCCAGCACAGCAGCGAGATCGTCAAGATTCAATTTGTTAGCGGTGAGTAACTGCTCACTGACAAACGCAAGGCTCATAGTTTTTCACTCTTTATCAGATAATCGGTTGAGTACACTGCGCTGCCCTAACGGCATTATTCGCCTTTCTTTTTGTTCGGCTCACGCAGCACTTCCTGAATCTTTGGCTGATCGACGCTACCGGAAATCTGGTAACGAATCAGCGAAATCTTGTTCCATAGCGGTGCCAGCACTTTACTGGCAGCAAACACGGCAGCTCCCACAACCGGGTTGACGGCAAAGGCCGTCGCCACGCCCACCGTCGCGGAAATTTCCGGAGCAATCACCGCTTCCATGTTGACCTGGCGTTGAGCGAGGTCGAGATCGCCTTTCATTGCGATGTCCGCTTCAAGCCCGTCGATCAGCATATCATCAGTATGCAGCACGCCGTCTTTAATCCATGCGGTGCTGCGAATCGAATCGAAGTAAAATCCACGACCAAACGTATCACTAAAATCAAACCGCAGCTTACGCATCAACGCATCGAAGCTCAATAAACGCAGCAGTTGACCCGCCTGACCCGCACCGACTTCGGCAATTTCACCCTTACCAATACGCGTGTGCAATATTCCACTCAGGCTGGCAATATCCGGCGCCCAAGGTGTTCCACGCCAGTATAAATCGTAATCCACATCGAAAGAGCCAGCCTTGAGCGGTGAATCCACGCCGAACCAGTTCGCGTTCTGTTCCAAACTGTCTCCCGTCAGGCGGCCTTTTAGCGCGGTCCGCACACCTTCCGCATTTTCCTGCCAGGAACCGTTTACCGTCAGGCGGGCTTTACCCGTATCAATGATGCCGTCCGTCAGCGTTAGTTTTTCCTTTTCTGGCAGCAGCGTTCCCTGAATACTTCCCATATTCTGCCCGATAACCCAGCACTGGCGGCAGTTAACCGCCAGCGACGGCCAGTCTTCAAAACTAATGCTCGGGTCGTTCAGCGGCGATTTTTTCTCTGCTAACGCCACCGGGTTGGTCGCTTCATTCCCTTTCCACTGAGGATTGTAGTAGAGATAATTGATATCGCTGCGCCACATGCCACGATTCGGTATCTCAACCATTCCGTCAATTTCACGCCCTTTTGCCTGCACTTCACTGCCACCAAGCGTATTTTTGCGTGTGATTTCCAGATCGTGCCACTGCTGCCCTAGCAGTTGTAATTCAGACGTCCGCAACGTCACCGCTTCTGGAAAACGAAGGGAACTGTGTGCCTTTCTTCCTTCCGCTGATGTCGAGGCACGCAGCGATGGCAGGAGCCCCAGCCAACTTTCTGCATCCAGCGGCGGAAGATCGAGCACCAGCGAGGAGTCTTCTGGTAGTGCAGGAGCTGCCGTTGCCCCGTTCTGCCAGCTTGCCCGCGCCAGCGTCACGATGTCGCCTTTCAGCAACCATTGGCTATTGAAGTGGTTATCTTTGCCCAGCTGTCCCTGCATCGTGAAGCCATTCAGGTCACCGCTGGCTTTCACCTCCAGCGGCAGGCTCTCGCCAGCAGGTTTACTTAGCGGATTAGGTAAGTGACTACTTACTTTGCTTAAATCGGCCTGTACATCAACATCGTAGGTTGTTTTACCAGAATGTGGCAGGTTGACGACCACCGTACTCTTCCAGCCTGCCGAACCGGACACGTCTTTGCTTGCCGATGCGGGTAAACCGGGCAAGCGCGCAGGCTGCCAGTCGCCCTGTAAGCCAACATTCACCAGAAAAGCCTTCGCCTGCTCTTCCGTCGTGAAATTGACCGTCATCGGCTGATTCATCCAATTCGCCTGGAGCGTGTCACTACGTAAATTGCCGTTTTCATAGCGAAATTTACCCGTGAGATTCTTAATCGTGGTATCCAGCGGCTTGATATAGAGGCTGTTATTGTTCAGCGCGATGTCGCCACTGGCGCGAACATCGTCACCAGCAAGCGGAATATCCAGATGCAGCGTGCCTTTCACCGGCCCGCCAATTTTCAGTTCATCCAGCGCCGTACCCAACGACGATTTCAGCGGCGTCTGATTAAAATAGCTCCCCACTTCAGGCCCCGGACCTTCCAGCTCGCCATCAATGAGCAACATCTCTTTTTCATAATCGGGAATGACCGCGCTAATATTCTTGCCTTCCACCTTGCCTAGCCAGGTTTGCGGCGCAAACATCCACAGGCCGTTGTTGGCAAAATCCAGATTGATATCCAGCGGCGTCAGCGCAGGCCAGCCCGGCTCAAACTCGAAGGTGGCCTCTTTCACCGGCACCCAGACTTCAAACTGGCCTTCGTTGTGCGTATAGGGGAAATGCTGCGGATTACCGGCAAAAATCAGCGTCGCATTGTCAACACGGCCGCCCTTCAGCGCACCGCTCAGATAGTCCACCAGCTCGGTGCCCATAAACTGTTCAGGATAATAGCGCCAGGCGTCCGCCGCGTCGGTCAGTCGAATGCCAGCCAGAATATCCAGCTTCGGTTCCTGTTTAGCAGGCTGTTCGTAACGGAAATCGCCATTAGCCCATAGCGATTTCGCCTGTACGTCCAACCCGTGGCTCCAGAGCGCCAGACCCTGTGCGTCATTACGCCAGTCAATCGTACCGCTGGCCTGCTTGATTTCCAGCGGCGCGCGGAACATATCGACATAGGGCAGCGTGCTCTGATCTAACGCGACGCTAACCTGACCACGTTCGGCGCTACCGCGGGCAGAACCGGAGAAATGATTAACGCCCGGCAGCAATTTCCACTGCTGCCAGCTCACGTCCTGCCAGTTGGCCTGAAAGCGGCTTCTCTCCGGCTGTTGCAGAGGGATATCGACCGCAACGGTATTCAATGTGCCCGTCGGTTGCAGTTCTGCCCAACGTTCTTTCAAGGCTGGCGTAGTCCCGGATAACAGCGGAAGCAGCGTGCTTACCCGTTCCAGCGCCAGATTACTGGCTCGAACGCGCAGTTCTTCCTGTCGATCGGGCCCTAACATGTGTTCATTTTTTGGCAGCCAGAGGGCAGAGAGCCGACCTTTTGGCCAGGCGACGCCATCCGTTGCCAGATTCAATTCAGGCACATCCACCTGCCAGCCATTTTCCTGACGGCTGACATGCAGTGTCATGTCATCGACATTCAGGCGATGTGCATCGCGGCCTTCACCCCAGTTGGCCGTCCCCTGATTAAGGAACACGTCACCGCTGTGGATATCGCCTTCACGAACATTCAGCCAGGCCGCCAGACTAAAGTCGGCACTTTCCAACCCGGTCGTATTTTTCATCCAGCGGCTGAGCCAAGGCTTCATATCAATATTGTCAGCTTGCAGATAGAACGTACCGTTACTGAGCAGCCCCTGCTCATCGTGCAAGTCCATGCGCATCTGTACCACGCCGTGCTGACCATTAAAGCTCGACAGGCTGATCAAACCTTCCGCACGATGGCGTTTGTCGGAATTCAGCCAGGTCAGTTGCGGAATACTCAGCTCCGCGCGGGAACCGGAAGGCGTCAGGAAGGTAATGTGGCTATCACGCAAATCAAAGTGGTCAAACTGACGCAGGAAAAGATCGCTGACCTTTCCTGACTCCATCAATTTGCTATCCTGCTGCTGCCCGGTGAATTGGCTATTGAGATCAAGCTTTAGCTGGTGAAATGTGAGATCGCGGAACTGCCAGCGCCCATGCAGCAACGACTGCCACACATCCAATGCCAGCGTAATACGGTCAACCTGCCAGTTCGATTCCGGCAGGGAGGTACGAAATTTTTCAATTTCCAGCGTGGGGCCAAAGGACTCCCAGCGCCCCGTCATCGAACCGATTTCTAACGGAACACCGGCCGCAGACTGCGCCCAGGCCACCAGCTGTGGCCGGAAGTGATCGAGCTGCGGCAGTACCAGTCTTAAGCCGCTGACTAACAGCGCAACCATCACGACAAGAGTGGCACCCGTGATGGCGAGTATTCCGGGCAGTCGCCTCACTAATCTCTCCTTCTTTCGTCGCCGACGACGAGCGCACGAATTTACATCATTACGACGTCAAACTGCTCCTGGCTATACAGGGGTTCGATTTGTACTTTGACCTGTTTGCCGACGAAAATTTCAACCTCAGCTAACGCGTGCGATTCTTCGCTTCTCAGCGCTTCCCCGACAGCCGGTGAGGCATAAACCAGAAAACGATCGGTGTCATACGCGTGGTGGACACGCACGATTTCACGCATGATTTCATAGCAGACGCTTTCTACCGTCTTCACGGTACCGCGACCGTGGCAGGTCGGGCATTCATGGCAAAGCACGTGTTCAATACTCTCACGCGTGCGTTTACGCGTCATCTCTACTAATCCTAGTTGAGAGAAACCATTAATACTGGTTTTGACCCGATCTTTACTGAGCGCCTGCTCCAGTGAATGCAGCACCCGCCGACGGTGATCTTCGTTATTCATATCGATGAAGTCGATAATGATAATGCCGCCGAGGTTACGCAGACGCAGCTGCCGCGCAATCGCCTGCGTGGCCTCCGTGTTGGTATTGAAAATGGTCTCATCCAGATTACGGTGGCCGACAAACGCCCCCGTATTGATGTCGATGGTCGTCATGGCTTCAGTCTGATCGATGATCAAATAGCCGCCGGATTTCAGTTCAACCTTTCTGTCCAGCGAACGCTGGATCTCATTTTCCACATCAAACAGATCAAAAATTGGCTGTTTACCCGCATAGTGTTCGAGTTTACGGGTCATTTCCGGGATATATTCGGAGGTAAATTCCAGCAGCGCTTCATAGGTCAGCCGGGAGTCAATCCGAATGCGATCCAACGCCGCACCAGCAAAATCACGCAAAATACGCTGAGCGAGCGCCACTTCACCGTAGAGCTTGCATTTGGTCTGGTTGCGTTTTTTGCGTTGCATCACCTTGCCCCACAGGCGCTTCAAAAACGCCGCATCCTGAGAAAGCTCTTCTTCACCGATCCCTTCTGCTGCGGTACGAATGATGAAACCACCGTCATCGTCACAATACTCGGCGACCGTTTTCTTTAAGCGCTCGCGTTCCGCTTCGCTCTCAATCCGCTGTGACACGCCAACGTGCGATGCGCCGGGCATAAACACCAGATAACGTGACGGCAACGTGATATCGGTCGTCAGACGCGCACCTTTGGTTCCGAGTGGATCTTTGACCACCTGAACCATAAGATCCTGTCCTTGACGCACCAGCTCGGCGATATCACGGACGTGAAAATTCTTTTGTTCGTCACCGGCAACACATTCGGTGTGCGGCATAATATCGGACGCATGCAGGAAGGCCGCTTTATCCAGACCGATATCCACGAACGCCGCCTGCATACCTGGCAGAACACGGCTCACGCGGCCTTTATAAATGTTGCCGACGATGCCGCGCTTCGCATCACGCTCAATGTGGATCTCCTGCAGAATACCGCCGTCGATATAGGCAACGCGCGTTTCTGAAGGTGTAACGTTTACCAGTAACTCAGCAGTCATGTTTTCCTCTTGCACTCCGCAATGCAGCAAAATTACTGAATAGCTCCTGGGTTTCTACCAGCGGCAATCCAACCACCGCGTAATAGCTCCCGTTAAGCGACCGGACAAAGCATCCACCCTTGCCCTGAATACCATAAGCCCCGGCTTTATCCATCGGCTCGCCGCTGGCGATATACCGTTCGATATCCTGCTGCGAGAGCGGACGGAAGACGACATCGGTGATCACCAGACAGCTCAATATGTCGTCTTTGTCGGCCAGCGCGACGGCCGTCATCACCTGATGCGGTTTCCCGGACAGCTGACTCAGCATCTCAGCCGCATGGGCTGCATCCCGCGGTTTTTCCAATACCTGACCGTTCAGCACCACAATAGTGTCCGCACCCAGAACCGGTAAATCGAGCGGTGCGACCGCGACACCCGCAGTCGCTTTTTCATGCGCCAGACGCCGGACATAGATTTCCGCCGCTTCCTCCGGTAACCGCTGCTCTTCCACCGCGACGTTCAGTACAGCAAAAGGAATATCGAGCTGCGTGAGCAGTTCACGACGGCGGGGAGAAGCGGAGGCCAGATAAAGCTGGGTCATGAATCACCTTATTGCACAGTAAACTGACGACGAATTTTTCGCATCAGCAGGAACAGCCACGGCCAGAGTACGCCATCAACGACGCAATTCCAGAATGTTTCTGGTCGGAAAGAGACATTAATAACTAAAAATTCTGCCCAGAATACCGTGAGGTCCATCAGCAGCGACAATAGCATCACGATTAATGCCTGTTGCCATAACGCCATATTTCGGAACAGCTGGAATTTAAAGGCGACCAGATAAGCAATAATGCTCAACGCCAGCGCCCGTACTCCCAGTGTAGACCCAAGAATCAGGTCCATAATCAGACCTAATATAAATCCTGTACCCACATTCACCCGATGTGGCAATGCCATCACCCAGTAAATCAGAAACAACGTCAGCCAGGAGGGGCGAAACATGTAGATTTCATCCGGCCACGGCATAATCTGCAAAACCATGGCGATCAAAAAAGAAAGCCAGATAATCCAGTTGCCATGCCTGCGATAACGGTTCATTGGCGGCCTCTCTGCTGCGGCTCGACGGTAGGCCCAGCGGCATCAGGAGGAAGCGGCGGCCCCATCTCGTCAGGCGAGGGTAAAACCTGCGGCATCATCTGCATCAGGCGTTCATTGGCAACCCGATGAACTTCCGCCGGCGGCAGCGACGTATTGGAATTATTCTCCACGCCCCACAGTAACAGCAGATAGCGCAGGCGCTGTAATCCCGCCGTCGGACGTGCCTGAATAATCGTATAGGCACGCTGTGTATCCGCTTTAACCGATGACACGACCGCGACCGGATACCCTTCAGGAAAACGTCCACCCAGCCCGGATGTGACCAGTACGTCACCGACCCGAATATCGGTATTGTTAGGCAGGTGCTCCAGTTGCAGATCGTCGGTGCAGCCATTGCCGGCAGCAATCACGCGGATATCATTGCGCAGCACCTGAATGGGCAACGCGTGGGAAACATCACAAATCAACAAAACCCGGCTGGTAAACTGGCCAACCGCCACAACCTGACCCACCACGCCTTTATCGCTGATGACCGGTTGCCCTTCATACACACCGTTCGCCTGACCTTTATCAATCACGACCTGATCGCTGTAAGGGTCGGTTCCGGCAGACATCACCTGCGTCACCATCTTCTGCTCATCCTGACGCAGCGGCGAGCCGAGCAGTTCACGTAACCGCGCATTTCCTGCTTGAGCTGGCCTAGCAGCAGCAGGTCACTGTTTTTCATCAACAGTTCCTGACGCAGGGCGGTATTTTCAAGACCTAATTGCCCACGGGTTGCCAGTGAGGCAGACATGTTGTCCAGAACCTGACGAGGCCCATTCGCCAAAAAATAAAATGGGCTAACGGCGGTATCCATGTACGTTCTGATTTTGACAAACGAACCGAGCCGACTGTCCGCAACGATCACGACAATCGCGGTAACGACAGCAAGAAAAAGTCGTAATTGCAGGGAAGGTCCCCTGCTAAAAAGCGGCTTCATAAAATTTGCGTATTCCTCGACAGCAACCTCAAATCGCTCCTGGCGATTTTTAACGTCACAAAGCTGCACCCCGTAGGGCGGATTTCATTCGCTCAGGCAAATAAAAAAGGGGTAACCACGAGAGATGAAAAACGCAGGCGTTCATCCATCCGGTCCCCCCTTTTCCAGACAGGATTACTCCTCGCTGAACAAATCGCCACCGTGCATGTCGATCATTTCCAGCGCCTTGCCGCCACCACGGGCAACACAGGTCAGTGGATCTTCAGCCACCACAACCGGAATACCCGTTTCTTCCATCAGCAAGCGATCCAGGTTACGCAGCAGCGCACCGCCGCCCGTTAACACCATACCGCGCTCGGAGATATCGGAGGCCAGTTCCGGTGGGCACTGTTCCAACGCCGCCATGACCGCGCTGACGATACCCGTCAACGGCTCTTGCAGCGCTTCCAGAATTTCGTTGGAGTTCAACGTGAAGCCACGCGGTACACCTTCAGCAAGGTTACGGCCGCGTACTTCAATCTCAAGCACTTCGTCACCCGGATAAGCGGAGCCGATTTCATGCTTGATACGTTCCGCCGTCGCTTCACCGATCAGTGAACCATAGTTACGACGAACGTAGTTGATGATCGCTTCATCAAAGCGGTCACCACCAATACGGACAGAAGAGGAGTACACCACGCCGTTCAGCGAGATCACCGCCACTTCCGTGGTACCACCACCGATATCCACCACCATGGAACCGGTCGCTTCGGATACCGGCATGCCAGCACCGATCGCAGCCGCCATCGGCTCTTCGATCAGGAACACTTCACGGGCACCTGCACCGAGTGCAGATTCGCGAATGGCACGACGTTCAACCTGGGTTGCTCCTACCGGAACACACACCAGCACGCGCGGGCTCGGACGCATAAAGCTGTCGCTATGCACTTGCTTGATGAAGTGCTGCAACATTTTTTCCGTGACCTGGAAATCGGCGATCACACCGTCTTTCATCGGGCGAATCGCCACGATATTCCCAGGCGTTCTGCCCAGCATCTGCTTAGCGTCATGGCCTACTGCCGCCACGCTTTTTTGGGAACCGGAACGATCCTGACGAATCGCAACGACAGAGGGTTCATTCAGTATGATGCCCTGCCCTTTAACGTAAATCAGGGTATTGGCGGTACCCAGGTCGATGGACAAGTCGTTGGAAAACATGCCACGAAATTTCTTAAACATAACTAAAGGATAATCCTGCAAGCTGGGGGCGAAAAATAAATCCGCCTACTTTACCAACCACACGAAGCAGCGACAAGGCACGAAAAGGCTCTGCTTCGGTGAAAAATGAGTCTGCGTTGCGCACGTCGGCGTCAGGAAGAAGGCACAACATGCTTTCTCCTCACGCGGCAAGGCCTCTTACCGCTGTCCACCCGACAGCATTGCGCTAACACAGGACATAAAATCTAACATTTAATCGGATTGCCGCTATCGTAAGCACACACTAACCGATTTAACAACCGCCTCATTCTACGTCAATTTGCACAGGAGGTTTATATTAAACACGATGCTGCGATGAATATTTTTTCAGCTCATCGGTGACAAGGACTGATGCGGCAAAAAAATCCCCTTGCCCACCATAGGCTCCCTTGCCTAACAGCATTCGCCACTCCTCTTTGGTTCGCACACCAGCGGCAAACACCCGTGTTTGCGTACCCTTACAGGCTTCGGTCAGGCTTTGTACAAACAACTGATTTTCCGGGCGGCGCTCAAGACTCCGAACCAAGCCGGGATGAAGCTTGATGATCTCCACGGGGAGTGACTTGATATACGTCGTGCTGACCAGCGTTAAACCCGCCTGCGTGACGGCCAGGCGACAGCCTAATCCCAGGATCACCTCAAGAACTGGTCGCAGGTGGCCGATATATTGACAAACATCTGCCTCTGCAAGTTCAAATAAAATGCGCTGCCGCTGCGTTTTCGGACATTGCAGTAAGATTTCTTTCAACCAACGTAGGAAAGGCTTCTGTAAAAGTGAGTCCACACTTACCGGCAAAGCCAATGTTTCTCCGGGCCAGCTCGCTGATAAATCAATAATACGCGCCACCAATTGCCGATCATAGCTGGCCACCAGCCCCAATTGTTGCACCAGCGGCATATACTCCGCAGCGAGCAGTTCCTGTTCGCCGTCGTAGATCCGACTCATCATTTCACGATGATGTACCACGCCCTCTTTCGTGACAGCGGGTTTCTGATACAGCCTCGGGCCGCCGCGCGCCAACGTCTGTTCCAGCAAAGTGCGCCACTTCACACTGCCGCGCCCTTTGTCTGGCACCTGTCTGTCAAACACGCACCAGCTGTTACCGCCCTGCAACACTGCATTACGCGTCGCATCTTCCACACTTTCCATCACCTGATCGGCACTTTGCCCGCCGCGATAGGCACAAATACCAATGTGGAGCACCTCTTCCCGATCGATCAGCGGGCAGGCGGGGAGAATATCAATGGCCTTCACCAGTTGCGTAGCAATCGCATTGGCTTCTTTTAAGGTGCTATGGGGGAGCAATACGGTGAAATCGCTGCTGAAGTAACGCGCCAGCAGCGCGGAGGGATAACGCATGACAAACGTCGATAGCAGGTTAACCAGCGTGAAACGGTATTCCTGAAGTGCGCTGGTATAGCCGTGCGTTTCCTGCAAGGTTTCAAAATCGGGTACGCGGATCATCATGACAACGCCGTGCGTCCCCACTTCTGCACCTTCTTCAAGCTGTGTGGTCAGTTGATTATCAAAAAACAGACGATTACTCAGCCCGGTTTCGGCGTCCTGCGCGGCGAAAGCGCGAATTAAGGTATCCACCCGCCCACGTTCCTCACGCGCTTCGACTAAATCAGACAACAGTTTATCGAGCGCGCCGCTGGTATTCACTGGCCATTCACGTACCGAGCCCTGCATAACCGATTCACGTTCGCCCTTGAGAATACGCTGTGCCCGCTCCTCCAACTCTTCCTGCCCGGCGGCCTGACGACGCAGCCAGCGGATGGAGAAATACAGCATCAGGAGCATCAGGCCCGCAGCGAGTAACACCGATAACATCGGCACCACAAAGCGCGGTAAACCAATCAGCGGATCAACATACCTGATGGCGATCGTCATGTTCAGATGATGCATCAGCGGAAATTCAACCTCGTGATAGAGGTGTGTGCGTTCCCAGCCAGCCTCAGGCAACTGTATTGAATAGAGTGTCGAATCGTTGTCCTGAATATCCAGCACAACAATGCCTGCCGTCTTCATCATTGCCGGCAGCCAATATTGGATATTCTCGGGCGATTGCACTAATAATGCCTGATCGATACTGGCCGTAACCTCACGCAGTTGCTGCTCTGTCCGCAACTGGCTGTAATAACAGAGGCTAAATATACTACTGAAAAGCATAAGAAAAATGGCGAGAACCGTCAGCAATACCACGAGTATCGAGAATCTGGTCGTAAATCCCATCCCTACGTCCTATTCCAAATAATTGTCATTTCTGCGAGTTTGTTGTTTTTTATCAGTTCGCATAGGCCAGCTATAACGCATAGTACCAGTACTAACGCAGGTAACTGTATTAACAAATAGTATCTGTAATAACTATAGTCGAATGACTCCCCCTATTTAATCCTGCTACAGGAGATAGCCCATGCAGGCTTTAGTTCTTGAACAGTCAGACGGACTGACCCACGCTCAGATTCGCGAGATTGACGCCGAGCAGCTTCCCACCGGGGATGTAACTGTCGATATTAACTGGTCTGGTATTAACTATAAGGATGCGCTTGCCATTACTGGCAAAGGCAAAATTATTCGTAACTTCCCGATGGTTCCTGGGATCGATTTCGCAGGAACCATACGCCACAGCGACAGCGATCGGTTTACCGTCGGCCAACAAGTCATTCTGACGGGTTGGGGCGTGGGTGAAAACCACTGGGGCGGATTGGCGCAACAGGCTCGCGTGAAGAGCGACTGGCTGGTGCCCCTGCCTGTTTCACTGGATGCACGTAAAGCCATGATCCTGGGTACGGCGGGCTTCACCGCGATGCTGTGCGTCATGGCACTGGAAGACGGCGGCATCACACCGGAAAGCGGCGACATTATTGTGACTGGTGCCAGCGGCGGCGTTGGTAGCACGGCTGTTGCGCTGCTTGCAGAGCTAGGCTATCAGGTCACCGCCGTCAGCGGCCGTGCCGACAACACCGATTACCTGAAAAAACTCGGGGCGAAGCAGGTACTGGATCGCAGCGAATTCAGCGGAAACCCTCGCCCGCTGGAAAAACAATGCTGGGCTGGCGCGGTGGATACCGTCGGCGATAACGTACTGGCGACGCTGCTGGCGCAGATGGATTACAACGCGACGGTTGCCGCATGCGGCCTGGCTGGCGGTATTGCCCTGCCAACGACCGTGATGCCATTTATTTTACGTAATGTTCGCCTGCAAGGCGTGGATTCCGTCATGGCGCCGCTGGCTCGCCGTCAGCAAGCGTGGGAGCGTCTGGCCGCCATCCTGCCCGAGTCGTTCTACCAGCAGGTCACGCGGGAAATTGGGTTAGAAGACGTCCCTGCCACCGCCGCGGCGCTGCTGGAGAACAAAGTCACCGGCCGCACGCTGGTGAAAATCAGCTAACGCCGTTCGTTGACGTATTAATTTGCGGAACGAAAACGGTGATAATGGAATAGAAGAGTAAAGCGTCCGCGACAGGGACAAAGGCGTCAGGAACGCCTTTGAACGTCGCTTGCGACGGCTCTGAAAGGGTGAATCTCAGGGATGAGATTCATATCTGCGCGGCTCGAGCGTACATGGATGTATTCACAGCGTCTTTACGATCTATCCATTATCATCGCCCAACGCATTATCAGTAATCTTGAGCGCTGTTACACCCTGCAAAAAAGTATTTCATCTCTCCTGTCGCGGTTTCTACCGTACTTCATCTATAACTAAGTGAACAGTAAGCAGTAAAAACGCCACTTTGTGTCAAAAAAATAATGACTGGCGGGAGTTCACATGCACAAACATCGCAAGTTCACGGAAGCCGACGTTACCCCGGAATCCCTCTTCTATCAGCGCCGGCGCGTACTCAAAGCGCTGGGTATTTCCGCTGCGGCGCTTGCACTGCCGTTTTCTGCACAGGCCGACCTGCTGGCCTGGTTTAAAGGTGCCGATAAACCCAAAGCGCCGCCGGGTAAACCGCTCACGTTTAGCCAACCTGCGGGCTGGAAGATCGATTTACCACTCACGCCGGAAGATAAGGTCACGGGGTATAACAACTTCTATGAATTCGGGCTCGATAAAGCCGACCCGGCAGCGAATGCTGGTGGGTTAAAAACCGAAGGCTGGACCATCAAGATAGACGGTGATGTCGCCAAACCCCTCACGCTGGATATCGACGACTTGCTCAAACGCTTTCCGCTGGAAGAGCGGATCTATCGTTTTCGCTGCGTTGAGGCGTGGTCGATGGTGATTCCGTGGGTTGGATTTGAGCTGGCCAAGCTGATCAAATTCGCCGAACCCACCAGCAACGCACGCTACGTAGCATTTCAAACGCTTTACGACCCGGAACAAATGCCGGGACAAAAAGATCGCTTTATGGGCGGCGGGCTGGATTATCCCTATGTAGAAGGGCTACGGTTGGATGAAGCCATGAACCCTTTGGCGCTGCTGGCCGTCGGCGTTTACGGCAAGACACTGCCGCCGCAGAACGGTGCCCCCATCCGGTTAGTCACGCCGTGGAAATACGGCTTCAAAAACATCAAATCCATCGTACATATCCGGTTCACTCGTGAGAAACCACCCTGCACCTGGAATCTGGCAGCCCCGGACGAATATGGCTTCTATGCCAACGTTAACCCCCATGTGGATCACCCGCGCTGGTCGCAAGCGACAGAACGCGTCATCGGTTCAGGCGGCCTACTTAACGTTGAGCGTCAACCCACGCTGTTGTTCAACGGCTATGCGGAACAGGTCGCTTCGCTGTATCGCGGCTTGAATCTGCGTGAAAACTTTTAGCGACTGATACCAAAACGTGAACAAATGACACAAAACGTCTAACCAATAACACCTTGTCAGGATAGGAATCCACATCAGCATGAGACTGACGCTACAACACATTACCCGGTTAAAAGCGCTACTCCATCTGGCTGGTTTTCTGCCACTGCTGTGGCTGATATTGTCGGTTGACCAAGGGTGGTTCAGCGCAGATCCGGCCAAGGATATCCAGCACTTTACCGGCAGGATGGCGCTGAAATTGCTGCTGGCGACGCTGTTGGTCACCCCACTGGCGCGCGATGGCAAGCAGCCGCTGCTCATTCGCTGTCGTCGGCTCCTCGGGCTGTGGTGCTTTTTCTGGGCGACGTTACATCTGGTGAGCTATACGCTGCTGGAGCTGGGTCTGAGTCATCTGGAGCTATTGGGTAAGGAACTGATATCCCGTCCCTATTTGACGCTGGGTGTCATAAGCTGGCTGATTTTGCTGGCACTGGCGGTAACGTCGCCACAGATAATGATGCGCAAGTTGGGATCGCAATGGCAAAAACTGCATAATTTCGTCTATTTAGTCGCCATCCTTGCGCCTATACACTATCTTTGGTCAGTTAAAACACTGTCTCCACAGCCTATTTTATATGCACTGGCGGCGCTGATATTGCTGCTGTTCCGTTATAAGAAATTTCGTCAATGGTGGCGCTAAACACCGCGTTGGCACGGGGAAAACCGGGCGTAAGTCACAGCAAGATTCACACCGTCTCACGGTCTGGCTCAGGAATATCTCCGCAGATAAGACCAGTATTTAGCTGCGAATTGCCACGATATGGTTATAATGCACGACTTTAATTTCTCGGGTCGGACAATTTGCATCACGAAAGGTGACAAACGAATAGCTTCGCGCTATTTTGTGCGACACGGTTTTGCCAATCTAGGTCAATCGCGGGAGATAGCAGCACAATGGCAGAAAAGTTTCACATTTTGCTCTTGAACGGTCCAAACCTGAATCTGCTAGGAACCCGAGAGCCCGACAAATACGGTAAGACGACGCTAGCAGACATTGTCAGCGAACTGGAAACACAGGCGCAGACATTGAACGTGGAGTTTTCCCATCTGCAATCCAACGCGGAACATATCCTGATCGATACCATCCATCAGGCCAGAGGAAACACAGACTTCATTCTGATTAACCCAGCGGCATTCACCCACACCAGCGTTGCGCTGCGTGATGCCCTGCTGGCGGTCTCGATTCCGTTTATCGAAATTCATCTGTCCAACGTGCATGCACGCGAGCCTTTTCGTCATCACTCCTATCTTTCTGATGTTGCGGTAGGCGTGATATGTGGCCTGGGGGCAGATGGTTATCAGTATGCTTTACAGACAGCGGTAAAACGCCTGTCAACTTCCAATTAAACAAAAGAGTACGGAACCACATCCATGGATATTCGTAAAATCAAAAAACTGATCGAACTGGTTGAAGAGTCCGGCATCGCCGAACTGGAAATTTCTGAAGGTGAAGAATCAGTACGTATCAGTCGTGCCCCAGCAGCGGTTAACTACCCGATGATGCAACAGGCTTACGCTACGCCAATGATGCAGCCACAGCCTGCTCTGGCCGCCGCCGTTGCACCAGCGCCAGTGGAAGCTGCAGCAGCACCGGCTGCCATCAGTGGACACATCGTTCGTTCTCCAATGGTTGGAACCTTCTATCGCACCCCAAGCCCGGACGCTAAAGCCTTCGTGGAAGTGGGTCAGCACGTCAACGTTGGCGATACCCTGTGCATCGTCGAAGCCATGAAAATGATGAACCAGATCGAAGCCGACAAAGCAGGCGTGGTGAAAGCCATCCTGGTCGAAAGCGGTCAGCCGGTTGAATTTGACGAGCCACTGGTTGTCATCGAATAACGAGGCTTATCATGCTAGATAAAATCGTTATCGCTAACCGCGGAGAGATCGCGCTGCGTATTTTGCGTGCCTGTAAAGAACTGGGCATCAAAACCGTCGCTGTTCACTCCAGTGCGGATCGCGATTTGAAACACGTATTGCTGGCGGACGAAACCGTGTGTATCGGCCCGGCGCCGTCAACAAAAAGCTACCTGAATATCCCTGCGATTATTTCCGCTGCGGAAATCACCGGTGCCGTCGCGATTCACCCTGGCTACGGCTTCCTGTCCGAAAATGCGGATTTCGCCGAGCAGGTTGAACGCTCTGGCTTTATCTTCATCGGCCCAGGCGCAGAAACTATTCGCCTGATGGGCGACAAAGTGTCTGCCATCACCGCGATGAAAAAAGCAGGTGTTCCAACCGTACCTGGCTCTGATGGCCCGCTAGACGGTGACATGGACGCTAACCGCGCTCATGCAAAACGCATCGGCTATCCGGTCATCATCAAAGCCTCTGGCGGCGGCGGCGGTCGTGGTATGCGCGTCGTGCGCAGCGACAAAGAGCTGGAACAATCCATCAACATGACCCGTGCAGAAGCCAAAGCGGCTTTCAACAACGACATGGTCTACATGGAAAAATACCTGGAAAACCCACGCCACGTGGAAATTCAGGTATTGGCTGACGGTCAGGGCCATGCTGTTTATCTGGCTGAGCGTGACTGCTCCATGCAGCGTCGCCACCAGAAAGTGGTGGAAGAAGCGCCAGCACCGGGCATCACCGACGAACTGCGTCGCAACATCGGCGATCGCTGCGCCAAAGCCTGTATCGATATCAACTATCGTGGCGCGGGTACGTTCGAGTTCCTGTACGAAAACGGCGAGTTCTACTTCATTGAAATGAACACCCGTATTCAGGTGGAGCATCCGGTCACCGAGATGATTACCGGCGTGGATCTGATCAAAGAACAGCTGCGTATTGCTGCTGGTCTGCCGCTGTCCATCAAGCAGAAAGACGTCAAGGTTCGCGGCCATGCGGTAGAATGCCGTATCAACGCGGAAGATCCGAACACGTTCCTGCCAAGTCCGGGTAAAATCACGCGTTTCCACGCGCCGGGCGGCTTTGGTGTACGTTGGGAATCGCATATTTACGCCGGTTATACCGTACCGCCGTATTACGATTCCATGATCGGCAAGCTGATCACTTACGGTGAAACCCGCGAAATCGCGATTTCCCGTATGAAGAACGCGCTGGCTGAACTGATTATCGATGGTATTAAAACCAACATCGAGCTTCAGATGAAGATCATGAGCGACGAAAACTTCCAGAAAGGTGGCACGAACATCCACTATCTGGAGAAGAAACTCGGCTTGCAGTAAACACTTCGCAATCGAGCCAAAAGGCCAGCTTATGCTGGCCTTTGTTATTTATATCTGCGTATATCTCTTAAATAATCCTATTCAAGGTCAATCTTCCGACGATACCAGACATTGGCTATTTAAACGGGAAATAAGCGATATTTGAATTCACTAAAGAAAGCGGTAATTATTTCCGGGTAGCCAGAATAATACTGGACGCTTTAACCAGAGCAATTAATTCGCTGCCCACATCAATATTCATCTCTTCCAGACTCTCATTGGTAACGGTTGATGTCAGCGTCAACCCACTGGCAGTCACCAACTGCACTGTCGAGTTGACGGCGCCTTTTGTAACGGTGCTCACCTTACCGTGGAACTGATTGCGGGCAGAAAAATTCAAACCACATTCGGCGGATGCCAGAATGACCCAAGGGGCTTTCACCAACGCAATCGCTGGCTTGCCAACGGCAAGGTTCATCGATTGACAGCTGGCTCGTGTAATCACCGTCGTTAACTTATCCCCACTTTCCAAGGTCAATGCGACTTCATTGTTTACTGCACCTTCAACAATGGAAGACACAACACCCGAAAGCTGATTTCTTGCTGAAACTGACATAACGACTCCTTTGGTTCATCTTTAACTATTCTGCGCTGAAAGAGCAGACGATAAATAATAGTCCTACAGTAAACCTTCTCCTGAGAAAATTATGCGATGTGACGTCCATCATTCGCCAATTACCTCAAGATCAATAAGCCAAAATACTCATTTAGTATTATTTTGTGGTGAGATAGATTTTATTTCCGTCTTGCTCTGTTGCTCACCAGAGCGAAATATACCCGTCGTACTTCCTTTTTAACCCCTATCGCAAAGCAGGCTTTTTCTGTCAGACAATGAGCGCCCCGCAATTGAATGCTGAACGCTTACTTCTGGATTTAGGGGAAACACGGTATCTCGATTCTTAAACGATTAGCATTACCTCCCGAGACTGGCTTTTACGCTGATGGCGTAATTCTTACTAGTCAATTGGCTCACATGCCGTAAAATTCCCGCTTTCGTCATCACGACGTCCATAACAATATGACGCCCATAACAATCCCCATGCCCTAAAATGGCGGGTTGATGCTCCCATTTACGGTGGAGAAGAACATGGATACACGCTTTCCTCAGGCGCACAAAGAGGCCCGCTGGGCTTTTGGCCTGACGCTGGTTTATTTAGTGGCCTGGGTGCTTGCCGCCTATTTGCCAGACAACACACAAGGGATCACCGGCCTTCCACACTGGTTTGAGATGGCCTGCCTGCTGCTGCCGCTCGTGTTTACGCTGCTGTGCTGGCTGATGGTGCGCGTTATTTTCCGCGATATCTCACTGGAGAGTGACGATGCAAATTGAAATTTTACTGCCGCTGATTGGCTACCTGCTGCTGGTCTTCGGGCTGTCGGTCTATGCGTACCGCCGCCGTCAGGCGGGTAACTTTCTTAACGAGTATTTCCTCGGCGGCCGCTCAATGGGCGGGTTTGTACTGGCGATGACGCTCATCGGCACTTACGTCAGCGCCAGCTCTTTTATCGGCGGGCCGGGTGCCGCGTATAAATACGGGCTGGGCTGGGTGCTGCTGTCGATGATCCAGCTTCCCACCATGCTGCTGTCGCTCGGTATTCTGGGGAAAAAGTTCGCCATTTTGGCACGACGCTACAACGCCATCACGCTGAATGACATGCTGTACGCCCGCTACAACAGTCCGCTATTGGTATGGTTTGCCAGCATCAGCCTGCTGGTCGCGTTTATCGGCGCCATGGCCGTGCAGTTCATCGGCGGCGCGCGCCTGCTGGAAACCGCAGCGAACATCCCTTACGACATCGGTCTGCTGATTTTCGGCGTCACTATTGCGCTGTACACCACATTTGGCGGCTTCCGCGCCAGCGTGCTCAATGATGCAATGCAGGGCATCGTGATGCTGATCGGCACCGTCATCCTGCTGGTCGGCGTGATTTATGCCGCAGGGGGCTTGCACAGCGCGGTGGATAAACTGCAACAGATTGACCCGATGCTGGTGTCACCGCAGGGCAGCAACGGTATTCTGTCGATGCCGTTTATGGCTTCATTCTGGGTGCTGGTCTGCTTCGGCGTCATCGGCCTGCCAAACACCGCCGTCCGCTGTATCTCTTATCGTGACAGCAAAGCGCTGCACCGTGGCATTATCATCGGCACGATCGTCATCGGCATCCTGATGCTCGGCATGCATCTGGCTGGCGCGCTGGGTCGTGCCGTGATGCCGAATCTGACCATTCCCGATCAGGTGTTGCCCGCGCTGATGGTCACCGTCCTCCCGCCACTGGCCGCAGGGATCTTTCTCGCCGCGCCAATGGCCGCTATCATGTCCAACATTAATGCGCATCTGCTTCAGGCCTCCGCGACGATCATCAAAGATCTCTATCTCAGCGTGCGCCCGCAGCAGATCCATAACGAACGCCGCATCAAGATCCTCTCCAGCATGACCACGCTGCTATTGGGCCTGCTGGTGCTACTGGCCTCGTTGCGGCCGCCGGATATGATCATTTGGCTGAACCTGCTGGCATTTGGCGGGCTGGAAGCGGTGTTCCTATGGCCGCTGGTGCTGGGCCTGTACTGGGAACGCGCGAACGCCGCGGGTGCGCTTAGCGCCATGTTCACCGGGGCGATTTGCTATACCTTACTGGCCAGCTTCAATCTTCAGTTGGCTGGCTATCACCCGATTGTGCCATCGCTGTTACTGAGCCTGATGGCGTTTATTATTGGCAACCGCTTTGGTCATAATCCACCAGCGCCGGTTGCTGCTTCATCTTCACTTTAAATGTAATAGAGACTGCTATGCCGTGGATTCAACTGAAAATAAACACCTCAGGAAAGGTTGCTGAACAACTGGGTGACGTCATGATGGAAAGCGGTGCGGTATCCGTTACGTTTCAGGATACGCACGATACCCCGGTGTTCGAACCGCTACCGGGCGAGACCCGCCTGTGGGGCGATACCGACGCGATTGCGCTGTACGATGCTGAAACCGACATGAACGCGGTTATCGCCATGCTGGAGCAAGAGCCGCTACTGGGCGTGGGTTTTAAACACAAAATCGAACAATTGGAAGACAAAGACTGGGAACGCGAGTGGATGGATAACTTCCACCCGATGCAGTTCGGCAAACGCCTGTGGATTTGCCCAAGCTGGCGTGACATTCCTGACCCGACGGCCGTCAACGTGATGCTCGATCCGGGTCTGGCATTCGGCACCGGCACCCATCCAACGACCGCGCTGTGCCTGCAATGGCTCGACGGACTGGATCTGGAAGGGAAAACCATCATCGATTTCGGCTGCGGTTCCGGCATTCTGGCGATTGCCGCCCTGAAACTGGGTGCGGCGCGCGCTATCGGGATTGATATCGATCCGCAGGCGATTCAGGCCAGCCGCGACAACGCACAGCGCAACGGCGTTTCTGAGCGTCTTGAACTGTATCTGCCGAAAGACCAGCCTGCCGACCTGTCTGCCGATGTCGTCGTCGCCAACATCCTTGCTGGCCCGCTGCGCGAGCTGGCACCGCTGATTAGCGATTTGCCTAAAGTGGGTGGTCACCTCGGCTTGTCCGGCGTGCTGGCGACGCAGGCCGAAGGCGTCGCAGAAGCATACGAAGACAAATTCACGCTCGACCCAGTCGCTGAACGCGAAGAGTGGTGCCGCATTACCGGCCAACGCCGCGCATCGTAACAGCATTACCCCGCGAGTCCCGCCCACCGTATGTACAACGGTGGGCACACCCAATCACCGCATTAACCAACGCATTTCACTGATAACGCATTGATAGCCTGCTGTATCTCCACTAAAAATGGCTACGCTTACAGATAAAATTCTGTAAACCGATGAATATTTCCCAGAACAAAATCGCCATGAAAATATAACTAGCTGTTAAATATGGATAATATTTTTACACATCTTCACGATGTGCATTTTCATTGATCGATAGCCGTAAATTGGTCAAAGTTTGGCCTTTCATCTGACGTAAAAAATGCGTAATATACGCGCCCTTGCAGGCACAGTATGGTCAATTTTTGTCTATGCACATTGGACAATTTCAGCTTACCAATCGTTTGATAGCAGCCCCAATGGCTGGTATTAGCGATCGCCCATTTAGAGCACTCTGTCACGCGATGGGCGCTGGAATGACCGTGTCTGAAATGCTTTCTTCCAACCCGGAAGTGTGGCGTTCAGACAAATCGCGTTTGCGAATGGTTCATAGCGATGAACCGGGTATCAGAGCCGTGCAGATTGCCGGTTGTGACCCCGATGAGATGGCGGCGGCAGCGAGAATCAATGCTGATTCCGGCGCGCAAATCATTGACATCAATATGGGCTGCCCGGCGAAGAAGGTGAACCGCAAGATGGCAGGATCTGCGTTATTGCAGTATCCGGATTTGGTCAAACAGATCCTCTCTGCGGTAGTGAAAGCGGTAGACGTGCCGGTGACACTGAAAATCCGTACCGGTTGGGCACCAGAGCACCGCAACTGTGTAGAAATTGCCAAACTGGCCGAAGACTGTGGCATTCAGGCGTTAACCATTCACGGACGCACCCGTGCGTGCCTGTTCAATGGTTTCGCGGAATACGACAGCATTCGGGCAGTTAAGCAGGCCGTTACCATTCCTATTGTTGCGAATGGCGACATTACAGACCCGCATAAAGCCAGAGCGGTTCTGGACTACACCGGGGCTGACGCCCTGATGATAGGACGAGCCGCTCAGGGAAGACCCTGGATCTTTCGGGAAATCCAGCATTATCTGGACACAGGGGAGTTGCTGGCACCAATGCCGTTGGCAGAGGTTAAGCGCTTGTTGATCGAGCACATACGGGAATTGCACGACTTTTATGGTCCAGGCAAGGGATTTCGTATCGCTCGTAAGCACGTATCCTGGTATCTCCAGGAACATGCCCCAAACGACCAGTTTAGGCGCACATTCAACGCCATTGAGGATGCCAGCGAGCAGCTGGAGGCGTTGAAGGCATATTTTGAAAATCTTGCGTAAACAGAAAAAGAGCTGACAGAACTATGTTCGAACAACGCGTGAATTCTGACGTACTGACCGTTTCCACTGTAAACTCTCAGGCTCAGGTAACCCAAAAACCCCTGCGCGACTCGGTTAAACAGGCACTGAAGAACTATTTTGCTCAATTGAACGGTCAGGATGTAAGTGACCTGTATGAGCTGGTATTGGCTGAAGTTGAACAGCCACTGTTGGACATGGTGATGCAATACACCCGCGGTAACCAAACCCGCGCTGCCCTGATGATGGGCATCAACCGCGGTACTCTGCGTAAGAAATTGAAAAATACGGCATGAACTGATACTAATCAGTTAAGCATTTGAAAAAAGGCGCTTTACCTCTTGGTTAAGCGCCTTTTTCTTTGCCTTCTATTTAGGCAACAACGGCCTTAGCGTGGACGCGCTGAGCGGTGGCGTCCGCGAGATGGGGAATTCGTTGTTAATGACTCATCCCTTCTTGTTTATCCGTTTCTGACGCATGAAAGAGCCGGTGCAAGTTATCCAGCCGTTCCGGTATGCGTGACGGTTTACAGAAAATGGTCGTCTGATTTTCGGTTGTGAGAGTGTCGTAGGATGTTCAAGATTAATCCTGTATATCGCAAAAGGAGATCATCATGGACTTCGCTGGACTTCATAATCAAAACACACCATTACTCATCGCAAATGTCTGGGATGCAGGCAGTGCTATTGCCGCTCAGCGGGCGGGCTATCAAGCACTGGGAACATCAAGCGCAGCCATTGCCGCCATGTTAGGCTACGAGGACGGAGAAGCAATGTCATTTGATGAGTTGCTATATATCGTCACTCGTATCAAATCCGTCAGTACCTTACCATTAAGCGTTGACGTTGAGGCTGGGTTTGGTAGAACAGCAAACGAGATAACCTCCCATCTTAAACGTCTCGCCCTGCTCGGTGTTGTTGGCATAAACCTTGAGGATAGCAGAGTGATTAATGGTGTCAGACAACTTGATGACGCCGTAGCATTTACCAGAACATTAAAAGAGGTTCGTAATGCGTTGATCACAGAGAATTACCAACTATTTTTTAATATTCGTACCGATACTTTTCTTCTGGGTCATGAGCAGGCGCTACAGGAAACGCTGTTGCGTGGTCGATTATATGAAAAGGCTGGTGCAGACGGTATTTTTGTTCCGTGCCTAACATCTGAACATGATATTAAGGCCATTTCCCAAGGGGTTAATTTGCCCCTAAACGTCATGTGCATGCCAGACCTCCCCACTTTCGACAGGCTAAAAGAACTAGGCGTAAATCGCATCTCGATGGGTAATTTTATTCATTCCGCAGTTCAATCAAAGCTTGAAGATTTAATGCTAATTATCCAATCGCAACAGTCGTTTGCTGGAGTTTTTGTTGATGAAAGTTCTCGATAATGATCAGTGCGATGTCTGGTATCAGGCGCTACTTGAGCGCGATTCAGAATATACGGGAGTATTTTTTGTTGGGGTAATAACGACAGGTGTATTTTGTATTTCAGTCTGTCGGGCACGAAAACCGAAACGTGAAAATGTCGAGTTCTATAAAGATTTTAAATCTGCTTTGGATGCAGGATTTCGCCCGTGCAAAGTCTGTCGGCCAACGGAAAATGCCCATAGCGCACCGCTTTTCATTGAACAGGCGCTTGCACTCGTGCGCGCCAACCCTAAAACACGTATAAGCGACACGGAGCTTCGTAAACACGACCTCAGCCCAGAGCGAGTTCGACGATGGTTTCTGCAAAATCACGGCATTACCTTTCAGGCTTTTCAACGCATGCAGCGAGTAAATATCGCGCTTCAGGAACTGAAAGGAGGGCGTAATGCTACCGAGGTTGCATTTGATAACGGCTACGAATCATTAAGTGGTTTTGGCTATACCTATAAACGTCTCACGGGCGTTAGCCCAACCGAACAAAGCCAGGTGATTATGATTCACCGTTTTACCACACCGCTCGGCCCCATGTTTGTTTGTGCCACTGAACGTGGCGTTTGCCTTCTGGAATTTACTGACCGTCGAATGCTGGAGACCGAATTTCGCGATCTTCAGCACCGGCTCAAAGCGCGAATAATGTCAGGTGAAAATAATCATACCCGGCAAACAGAAAAAGAGATTAACGAATATTTTTCAGGCACGCGCCAACAGTTTACTCTTTTGCTTGATACCCCTGGCAGTGATTTTCAACGTACTGTCTGGCAAGCACTACGTGCTGTTCCTTATGGTCAAACTTCGCACTATCAAGCGCTTTCTGGACTGATAGGGAAACCTAATGCTGTACGGGCGGTGGCTGCTGCAAATGGCGCAAACCGAATAGCAATCGTCATCCCATGTCACAGAATTATCGGTAAAAATGGTGCGATGACAGGCTACGGTGGCGGTATCGCCCGCAAGAAATGGCTCATCGAGCATGAAAAGACAATGTTTAATAATGTCGACGGCAAGCTAAAAAACAGATGATCATGCTTTCAGCATCGTGAACCGTCACAGATAATTTAGACATTTTTCGCCACTTGCGGGCATCAGGTTCTCACACACCCCAACAGTTTAATTCAGCCGCCCCGACGACAAAACACCGTCGGGTTTCGCAGCAGCTCATCCAGAATCACAACACCTCAACCAGCTCAAACTCTTCAAACACCAGCAGCATATCCGGGGCGAACGTGCCTTCTCGTTCGAAAAACGTCTGATGGCCTTCGCGCCAGAAAGCCAGGCTTTTGTCGCCTTCACCCTCTTTTGCTGCCATTTCCGCCGTCACATCACAGTAGCGCACCAGCGTTAACGAGCGTGTCCGAATTACGCAGGAAGGCTGCCCAGCACCGTCCAGAACGATGTTGTAATCGCCTACCTGCGGCGTTTCTTCATTTTTGAACATGTGATACGAGCTACAGGTTGCCGTTTTATGCCCTTCCCGCACCAGTTGTAAAAGCTCATCCGCCAGCTCGGGGCTGTCGCCAAACGACCAGCGCAGCGCACCTGGGTATTTATCTAGTCCTTGTTTATGACTCATCATCGTCCTCAGTTTATACGGCTATGACTGCTCTATTTTCTCACGCCATCATAGCCGTAAAGCGGCGATCAGGTAATGTCCACGTCCACCCAGAGCGCGGCATGGTCGGACGCCGCGGTGTCCCATGATGTTACTTCGGGTAACGGCGTAACGGGTTCCGCGCCCTCTTTGGCGGTAATCTTGTCGATATTATAAATACCCCGACGTTCGACGCCCCACTCCACCACCGCCTGATGCAGCGGCGCAGACAGGAAAATATAGTCCAGTTGATTTAACCGCGCGCCTTTCTTTCCGCCAGCGAAATAGTAGGTGTAGCGCTCTTTTTCCGGGCGTGCAGGATCGATAACCGGGTGTAAATCTGACAGAGAAAACAGCGGAGCCAAACTGTGCCAGGGGTTTGAAGAATCCTCGTTCAAATCACCGAGAATGACCACGTAATCCTTCTTGAGATCGTAAGTCTGTTGGACAATCTCCGCGACACGTTCGGATTGGTCACGGCGCTTGTCTGCCCCACGCTGTCGCTCTGCTTCCGTTTGACCATTCTGGCTTTTGAAATGGTTACAGAGAACATAAATCGGCTGCTTGAGACCAACATCCAGCGTGACTTCAAGGCAGTCACGGCTAAAGACAGGGTCAAATTGTTTTCCGGCATCAAAAATATGCGTGCGAAGCTGGGCAATCCGGTAACGCGTCAGGCAGGCAACATCAATGCCGCGTGGATCATTCGGGCTGTCGATCATCACGAACTGGTTAAACTTCTTTTTCCCCAGCACCTGGCTGTTGAAATCACGTAAGACGTCCATATTTTCAACTTCAACGGCGCACAGGATATCGGCGTTAAGTAGAGTAATAACCTTGCCCGTATTCTTACGCTGCTGACTGCTGAACTCTTGTGCCTTAAACACGATTTCGCCGATCCAATCCCCACGGCCACGGCAGCTTTTGTTGATCCTGAATCCGGTGCCAGCCTCCTCCTTTTTCCATCGTCCCAACGTGCCCGCATCGGTGCGAATATCAATATAAGGGCGCAGTGCGATAGAAAGGCGGAATACCTTATCCTTCAGAGCATCATCGTATTGGGGCTGTTCGAGAAGTTGCTGGAGCTGCCTGACCTGTTCCAATAAGGCATCAATCTGCCGGGAGTCGGGGAGGTTGAGGATGGCGGTACGATGGAACAGGTTCTCAACGTTATAACTGGCGATACGGATCTTCATTTGTTGTCTCCTTAACGGATAACGACAGAAGCAATAGTCCTCTTTAAGCGTAGCTTCCCATTGTGACGGCCGAAACACGTAAAAGGTTTTATCTTTAACCGTTACACCAGTAAAAACGTGAAAATACGTGATGATAAAAACCATCATATAGAACGGTGATAATAGGTAATTGCCTTGGTGAAGGCGCGTTGCTCGACGACCCTATTATCACCGTTTGTATTCAACAAACCCAATGCAACGATCTGATGCTCCTCCTCACAATCAGGTAGGTATCGGCGCATCGGCAGTGATTAACTTCTGTTCCCTGAGCTCATCCCAAAAGCCCTTGGGAATGCTCACCTTCATTGACTGGATATTGGCCTCGACCTGCCCAGACGCGCGAGCACCGGGAATAATGGCCGATACGATAGGCGGCGCAGCAGCGAATTGCAGCGCCGCAGTACGAATATCAATACCGTGTCGATCGGCGACAGCGGCTAAACGCGCTCGCTTCTCAACAACGCCGGGAGGGAGATCGTTGCTGAAGTGGTAACGATTTCTCCCTCCGAGAAAACCATCGTTAAGCGGTGTCCCCACTGTCACCGTAATACCTTTTTTCGCCAAAGCCGGAAACGTTTTCGTCAAGGTTTCCTCATGGTCGATGATGCTGTACTGGCAAGCCAGCAGCACAATATCCGGCGTGGGGCCGTTCTCTAACGCCGCCGCCATCACCGCGGCATCAGGGCGATTAATACCGAAGCCCCAGGCTTTGATAAGCCCTTCCGCACGCATTTTTTCCAACTCAGTCATCGCGCCATTACGCGCAATCTCAAATGATGTCGTCCACGGTGCTGGCAATTCCGTATTCTCCGGACCGAGATCGTGGATGTAGACGATATCAATACTGGACAACCCTAGCCGTTGCAGACTGTCCTCAACCGAACGCCGCGCGCCTGCGGCGGTATAATCATATTCATAAGAAAAGTTGAGTTTGTCCGCCCAGAGCGAAGCAGGCAACGGCGTTCTGCTAGGATGAAAGATTCGTCCCACTTTTGTAGAAACGATGTACTGGTCACGTGGCTTGTCACGCAGGAACCTCCCGAGCCGATGTTCGGACAGGCCGTGACCATAGAACGGTGAGGTATCATAGTAGCGAACCCCGCCGTCCCACGCGGCTTGTAGAGTAGACTGCGCCTGATCGTCACTGATCGGTGCGAAGATATTGCCAATCTGTGTTCCCCCCATGCCGAAGCGGAAGGGTGTCCGATAACGAATGTCCCCGGTGGCGGGCGCATTGAGCGGCAATGACGTCCCCGTCACCCGGCCACGCGTCGGCAGCACCGTTCCCTGCACCGTCTGGGGTTGAAAAACTGACATCGCCCCCTTCGCTTTCTCCGTTTGAGCAAACGCGCGCCCTGTTGCCACAAGGGCAGCGCTTCCAGCAGCCAGCTTCAGAAAATTTCTGCGTTCCATACTGAGTACCTCTTCGCCTATATCCATTGATTACGCTATGTTCACTACAGAAAAACGGTGCAAAAATCGTCTGCTAACGTAAATCGGGCGCTTCCCCCAGTAACGCCGGATCCCAGTGCTCTACGGCCTTACCGTCTTTAATGCGCCACGTGTCATACCATGTTGTGGTGTAGGCTCCCCCTGCGACGTTCGGGTCACGAACGGTGCGCGGGTAAAGCACCGTAACCAGATCGCCTTCAGCCATCACCGCAATCACTTTCATATTGAGCCGTTCAGGGAGCGGCTGAGGCTTCACCTTGAGCACCTTGGTAAAGTAATCCACAACGGCAGCACGACCGCTCTGGGCGTTCGGATTATGTTGTAAATACTCAGCAGAAAGGAGTTCATCCGCTTTATCCCAATGCCCCGCGTCAAGCAATTCACGGAGGATGCGGTAAACCACCTGTTTGTTCGCGTTTAGTGTGGGATCGGGGCTGGTAAACAGCGCATCAGGGTTACTGGGAACGGACGCCGGCGTTTGTGCGTATACGGCGCCGATCGTGAGGCTTAATCCCAGCGTTGCCGTCAGAAACAGCGTCTTTATCATAAGAATCACCTTGCTATTGAGTGGTCGGGAATCGTGTACGGTGGTATCAGGAAATAACATTTGAGATAATTACGATGTCGTTAACTTTTTTACAAGTACGCACCAAAAAGTTAGTGCATATGATTGAATCAGGAGAGAAACATGACGCCAGAATCCTCACAACGTTTTATCTGTGCTGATGTGATGGCAGAAGCGTGCCCATCACGAACTATTCTGCGCGACGTTACAAGCCGCTGGGGAGTATTGGTTCTGTTGGCACTGCGAGAGCGCACCTATCGATTTAGCGAATTACGGCGCACCGTCGGCGGTGTCAGCGAAAAGATGCTGGCGCAAACGTTGCAAACACTGGAGCATGACGGCTTTGTTTTACGCGTGTCACATCCTGTTATCCCGCCACATGTTGATTACTCATTGACGCCAATGGGCAGAGAAGTCAGCAACCTTGTCGAGGGGTTGGCTATCTGGATAGAGGGCAACCTCCCCTCAATCCTGGATGCTCAAAACACTTCACGTGAGACAGATAGTCTATTCACGCAGTAACGCGAGCGATATCGCGAAAATGACATAAAGCCACTATATTCACTTCTGATATAAATCATCACACAACGTGATTTATAAACAGATGTGTTGTCGCGTAGATTCGTTATTAACAAAAGTTATAAGCGCATCACTGCATACCACTCACAGGAATTCATAATGAAAAAAATACGTTTTGCTTTACTGACCAGCGCCCTGCTTGCTACCAGCGTATTCGCTCATGCCGATGACCTTAGCGCCATCAAGTCCGCAGGGGTTATCAAGATCGGCACAGAAGGCACCTACGCGCCTTATACCTATCATGATAAATCAGGCCAGTTGGTTGGTTTCGATGTGGATATTGGCCGCGCGGTGGCAGAAAAGCTCGGCGTGAAAGCTCAGTTCATTGAAGGACGTTGGGACGGCTTAATCGCCGGTATTGATGCCAAGCGCTACGATGCGGTCATCAATCAGGTTGGTGTGACCAAAGAGCGCCAAGCCAAGTATGATTTCTCCAAGCCGTATATCGACTCCAAAGCGGTGCTAGTTGTCCGTGGCGATAACACCACCATTAAAGATTTCAGCGATTTGAAAGGCAAAAAATCAGCACAAAGCCTGACCAGCAATTACTCTAAACAAGCCACCAGCTACGGCGCGGACATTGTGCCGACGGACGGCTTTAATCAGTCGCTGGATCTGGTTCTCAGCGGCCGTGCGGACGCCACGTTGAACGACAATCTGTCATTCCTGGATTTCAAAAAGCAGAAGCCAGATGCCAACGTGAAGATTGCAGCGACCTCAAAAGACGGCGAACCTTCCGCGATTCTGGTGCGTAAGAATCAGGCACCACTGGTGGAAGCATTGAATAAAGCTTTGGATGAAATCAAAGCCGACGGCACCTATAAAACCATATCTGTGCGATACTTCGGGGAGGATGTTTCTCAATAATCGCTCTGTAATTAGAGCATATCTTTATCGGAGCTCGTTTTCATGCCGCCTTGGCTACAACTCATGGCAGACTCCTTTTGGAGTCTGCTGTCTGCGGGACTTAAATTTACTGTCCCTCTGGCGATTCTGTCTTTCATCTTTGGCTTAGCCCTCGGCATTCTCATCGCGCTGGTTCGCCTTTATGGCCCGAAGCCGCTGAAATGGCTGGGTGATTTCTACGTTTGGGTTATTCGTGGCACACCGTTACTGGTGCAGCTTTTCCTGATTTTTTATGGGCTGCCCAGCGCGGGGATTACTCTCGATGCCTTCCCCGCTGCGCTCATTGGTTTCACCATCAGCGTGGGTGCCTACAGCTCGGAGATCGTCCGTGGAGCCATTTTGTCTGTCCCGAAAGGCCAATGGAATGCCGCCTATTCTCTCGGCATGAATGGCAGGCAAGCGATTCGCTGGGTCATCTTTCCGCAATCCGTTTTCGTGTCGCTACCGCCGCTTTCCAATACGTTTATCTCCTTAATCAAGGATACGTCGCTGGCTGCCGTGATCACCGTACCGGAGATGTTTTTATCCGCTCAGCGCATCGTTTCCGTTACCTATGAGCCTCTGATTCTGTATATCGAAGCGGCGTTGATTTACTTGATGTTCAGCACCGTACTGAGCCAGCTACAGGTGAAACTCGAAAAGTATTATCAGCGCCATATCGCACACTAATGCCGACATCAGCCTATGCACTCCGCTGGGCTGATGCTCCCTCACAGTCACTCCGCTTTTAAAGCTGCTCGAACGACGACTCCCCATACCAGAAAAATGCGTATATTGGCTGACGTAGCCTCGCACCCTCTATTTCGGCGCACCAAAAGAGGGCACACCGCCCTCTTTGCATTTGTCACGGTGCGAACATACCCATTTAGAATTACCTATTTAGATCAATAAGCCTTTCATTTCGTCTTCATTATCAAGCAAATAGAAAATTGGCATTTTATTTGCTTCGCTCTGCTCACGTCGGCATCCCGACAGGCAGGTATGGTGCACCTTATTGTGTACGTCAAAAACAATTGTGTACTTCAAAAACAGCAAATAACTCTAGACGCTAGGATGATTATGAAAAGAATAGTGATTTCTACTCTGGTTGCTGGCGCGTCACTCTTTGCCGCAATCAATCAAGCCCATGCTGGTGCAACACTGGACGCCATTCAGAAGAAAGGATTTGTGCAATGCGGTATCAGCGATGGCTTACCCGGTTTTTCCTATGCCGATGCAAGCGGTAAATACTCCGGTATTGATGTTGACGTGTGTCGCGGCCTTGCCGCAGCCGTATTCGGCGATGCCAATAAAGTTAAATATACGCCGCTAACGGCGAAGGAACGCTTTACCGCGCTACAATCCGGTGAAGTTGACGTGCTGTCACGTAACACCACGTGGACATCTTCCCGCGACGGCGGCATGGGTATGCTCTTTACCGGTGTCACTTACTACGACGGTATTGGCTTCCTGACGCACAACAAAGCAGGCTTAACCAGTGCAAAAGAGCTGGATGGCGCAACCGTTTGTATTCAGGCCGGTACCGATACTGAGCTGAACGTCGCAGATTACTTCAAGACCCATAAAATGCAGTACACCCCTGTCACGTTCGACCGCTCTGATGAAAGCGCCAAAGCGCTGGAATCCGGCCGCTGCGATACGCTGGCATCCGACCAGTCACAGTTGTACGCGCTGCGCATCAAGCTGAGCAAACCTGCTGAGTTTATCGTTCTGCCAGAAGTGATTTCTAAAGAGCCGCTGGGCCCGGTGGTACGCCGTGGTGATGAAGAGTGGTTCTCTATCGTGCGCTGGACATTATTCGCCATGCTGAACGCCGAAGAGATGGGTGTGACCTCGAAAAACGTCGATCAGTTGGCAGCAAAACCGACTACGCCAGATATGTCTCACCTGCTGGGTCACGAAGGCAGCTATGGTAAAGATCTCAAATTACCAAACGATTGGGCATTTAAAATCATCAAACAAGTCGGTAACTACGGCGAAATCTTTGAACGTAATGTCGGTATGGGCAGTGAGTTGAAAATTAAGCGCGGCCTGAACGAACTGTGGAACAAAGGCGGGATCCAGTACGCGCCAGCGGTACGTTAATTATCAGAAAAAACCGGGCGCAGCGTATGGCTGCGCCCTTCAGTACCCCGCATCGAGGTTCCAGCATGCTACAACGCCCAACCGTAAAAGGTGATTTATCACTGACTAACCCAGCGGTGCGCGCCTGGCTGTATCAAATTGTCGTTGTGATCGCGGTATTGGCTGTCGCAGCCTACCTGTTGCACAACACCGTAACCAATCTGGCACAGAGGGGCATCACCTCTGGCTTTGATTTTCTGAATAAAAGCGCCGGTTTTGGCATCGTCCAGCACCTGATTGACTATCAACAAGGCGACACCTACGCCCGCGTTTTTCTTGTTGGGTTATTCAACACACTGCTGGTTTCAGCATTGTGTATCGTGTTTGCATCGATTCTCGGCTTTACCGTTGGCCTTGCCCGACTATCCGATAACTGGTTACTGCGAAAAATATCCAACGTTTACATCGAGATATTTCGTAATATTCCACCGCTATTGCAGATCTTCTTTTGGTACTTTGCGGTACTACGAAATTTGCCGGGGCCACGCCAGTCGATCAGCGCCTTTGATATCGCGTTCCTCAGCAATCGGGGCTTTTATCTACCCTCTCCTGAATTGGGGCCAGGCGCGGCGGCATTTTTCCTTTCTCTGCTGATCGCAGCAGTTGTGGCATGGATCGTCTTTCGGCGTAACCGGCGCTACCACGCGTTAACCGGCCAGCCACGCAGAACCTGGCCGCTGGCGTTAGGCCTGTTGCTTGTGCTGTGCGCACTCAGTCATTTGATTTTCGGCTCCGCTTTTCACTGGGATATGCCGGAATTGAAAGGCTTCAATTTCCGTGGTGGTATGGTGTTGATCCCTGAACTGGCGGCATTAACCGTCGCGCTTTCAGTCTACACCTCATCGTTTATCGCCGAGATCATTCGTTCAGGTATCCAATCGGTTTCCCACGGTCAACATGAGGCGGCACGTTCTCTCGGGTTGCCAAATCCCGTTACGCTACGCAAAGTGATCCTCCCACAGGCGCTGCGCGTCATCATTCCGCCACTCACCAGCCAGTATCTGAATATTGTGAAGAACTCTTCGCTGGCTGCCGCCATTGGCTATCCCGATATGGTGTCGCTGTTCGCAGGAACGGTTCTCAATCAGACCGGCCAGGCCATTGAGACCATCGCCATTACCATGTCGGTCTACCTCATTATCAGCCTGCTGATTTCGCTGCTGATGAATCTGTATAACCGAAAGATCGCATTAGTCGAACGCTAAGAGGACGTCATGACGATGAACCATTATACGCAAGGCCGTCAGTCCTCTCTTTTCAGAGCGATGTTATGGGCTCGACGTAATCTCTTCTCCAGTATCAGCAATAGCCTGCTAACGCTGTTTTGCCTCTGGCTATTGTGGGTTGCCATACCGCCGCTGCTCAACTGGGCGATCTTTCAGGCGAATTGGATTGGCACCACCCGCAATGACTGTACGCGTGATGGCGCTTGCTGGGTCTTCATTCATGAAAGATTTGGTCATTTCATGTATGGCCTGTATCCGGCAGCGGAAGTCTGGCGTATCAACTTTGCACTCGCTATCGGGTTGCTGAGTATCCTGCCGATGTTTCTGAAAAGCATTCCCTATCGCGGGCGCTACATTGCGGTCTGGGCGGTGGTGTATCCGCTCATTGCATGGTGGTTGCTTTACGGCGGTTTTGGCGGACTTAGCCGAGTGGAAACCTATCAGTGGGGCGGGTTAACGTTAACGCTGATCATCGCCGCCGTGGGTATCGCGGGTGCGTTACCACTTGGCATCTTACTCGCATTAGGCCGCCGTTCCACACTGCCGATTGTGCGTATGCTTTCCGTTGTCTTCATCGAATTCTGGCGCGGCGTACCGCTTATCACCGTGCTTTTTATGTCCTCCGTGATGCTGCCGCTGTTTTTAACGGAGGGCACGACTATCGACAAACTGCTAAGGGCGCTAGTCGGCGTGATTTTATTCCAGTCCGCCTATGTCGCCGAGGTCGTTCGCGGTGGCTTGCAGGCGCTACCTAAAGGACAGTATGAAGCCGCTGAATCTCTGGGCTTAGGCTATTGGCGTATGCAGGGTCTGGTCATTCTCCCGCAAGCGCTGAAAATGGTTATCCCAGGTCTGGTGAATACCATTATTTCTCTCTTTAAAGACACGAGTCTGGTGATCATCATCGGCCTTTTCGATCTCTTCAGCAGCATCCAACAGGCCACGGTCGATCCCACCTGGCTAGGTATGTCGACAGAAGGCTATGTCTTCGCCGCCATGGTCTATTGGATTTTCTGTTTCAGCATGTCGCGTTATAGCCAGCATCTTGAAAATCGTTTTAACACCGGACACAAGTCACACTGAGGCCATCCATGAATCAGACTGCATTCACTCAATCAACCGATCACATGATTACCTTAGAAAATGTGAATAAATGGTACGGGCAATTTCATGTACTTAAAGATATCAATTTGCAGGTCAGACAAGGGGAACGTATCGTACTGTGTGGCCCATCTGGCTCGGGGAAATCAACCACCATACGCTGCATTAATCATCTCGAAGAGCATCAACAAGGGCGAATTGTCGTTGATGGGATCGAATTGAATCATGATTTGCGTAATATCGAAAAAATTCGTACTGAAGTCGGCATGGTTTTCCAACACTTCAATTTGTTCCCACACTTAACCGTATTACAGAACTGCACGCTGGCGCCATGCTGGGTGCGCCACATGCCAAAAAAAGAAGCGGAAGAGCTGGCAATGCACTATCTGGAACGCGTGCGTATCGCCGCCCATGCCCATAAATTTCCGGGACAGTTATCTGGAGGTCAGCAGCAGCGTGTGGCCATCGCCCGTTCACTGTGCATGAAACCTAAGATTATGTTGTTTGATGAACCGACATCCGCGTTGGATCCTGAAATGGTAAAAGAGGTACTCGATACCATGCTTGGACTGGCTCAGGACGGGATGACGATGCTCTGCGTAACGCACGAGATGGGTTTCGCAAGAACGGTCGCTGACCGGGTGATCTTTATGGATCAGGGGGAGATCGTGGAACAAGCGCCACCAGATATCTTCTTCTCCAGCCCTCGCTCAGAACGCACGCAGTCATTTCTCTCGCAGATTCTGCACTAATACCGAAACACTCTGCCTGCGTGTCTGCGCAGGCCTTTCCTAATAGCACCAGTAAACAGCTCTCGCTATAACTTCATGAGTACGGGCGACACAGGTAGGCAGCTTTCACGCTAAGCCATTGAATAGTCGCTGGTAACAAATAGACTTCTCCATCCTCAACAGCCGTCCATTCACCGTATTTGTAATACGAACTGCTGGCAGGCACCGGATACGGATAAACAGCCTTTCCTAACGCAGACAGCAAAAAGCCCCTGTCTTTCGACAGGAGCCTTCCACTATTTGATGCCTGGCAGTTCCCTACTCTCACATGGGGAAGCCCCACACTACCATCGGCGCTACGGCGTTTCACTTCTGAGTTCGGCATGGGGTCAGGTGGGACCACCGCGCTATCGCCGCCAGGCAAATTCTGTTTCATTCTAACCGTTGTAACCAAGTCGCTTTCGCTTTTCTCTGCACAACCATCAGAACCAATCTTCGAACAAGCTGAGTATTGTTTTTTATGAGTCATCATCACTCAAAACACCTTCGGTGTTGTAAGGTTAAGCCTCTCGGGTCATTAGTACTGGTCAGCTCAACGTATCGCTACGCTTACACACCCAGCCTATCTACGTCGTCGTCTTCAACGGCCCTTCAGGGACATCAAGTGTCCAGGGAAGACTCATCTCGAGGCAAGTTTCCCGCTTAGATGCTTTCAGCGGTTATCTCTTCCGCACTTAGCTACCGGGCAATGCAATTGGCATCACAACCCGTACACCAGTGGTGCGTTCACTCCGGTCCTCTCGTACTAGGAGCAACCCCTCTCAATCTTCCAGCGCCCACGGCAGATAGGGACCGAACTGTCTCACGACGTTCTAAACCCAGCTCGCGTACCACTTTAAATGGCGAACAGCCATACCCTTGGGACCTACTTCAGCCCCAGGATGTGATGAGCCGACATCGAGGTGCCAAACACCGCCGTCGATATGAACTCTTGGGCGGTATCAGCCTGTTATCCCCGGAGTACCTTTTATCCGTTGAGCGATGGCCCTTCCATTCAGAACCACCGGATCACTAAGACCTGCTTTCGCACCTGCTCGAGCTGTCACTCTCGCAGTCAAGCTAGCTTATGCCTTTGCACTAACCTCCTGATGTCCGACCAGGATTAGCTAACCTTCGTGCTCCTCCGTTACGCTTTGGGAGGAGACCGCCCCAGTCAAACTACCCACCAGACACTGTCCGCAACCCGGTTTACGGGCCCACGTTAGAACATCAAACATTAAAGGGTGGTATTTCAAGGTCGGCTCCATGCAGACTGGCGTCCACACTTCAAAGCCTCCCACCTATCCTACACATCAAGGCTCAAGGTTCAGTGTCAAGCTATAGTAAAGGTTCACGGGGTCTTTCCGTCTTGCCGCGGGTACACTGCATCTTCACAGCGAGTTCAATTTCACTGAGTCTCGGGTGGAGACAGCCTGGCCATCATTACGCCATTCGTGCAGGTCGGAACTTACCCGACAAGGAATTTCGCTACCTTAGGACCGTTATAGTTACGGCCGCCGTTTACCGGGGCTTCGATCAAGAGCTTCTCCTTACGGATAACCCCATCAATTAACCTTCCGGCACCGGGCAGGCGTCACACCGTATACGTCCACTTTCGTGTTTGCACAGTGCTGTGTTTTATTAAACAGTTGCAGCCAGCTGGTATCTTCGACTGGTCTCAGCTCCATCCGCGAGGGACTTCACCTTACACCAGCGTGCCTTCTCCCGAAGTTACGGCACCATTTTGCCTAGTTCCTTCACCCGAGTTCTCTCAAGCGCCTGAGTATTCTCTACCTGACCACCTGTGTCGGTTTGGGGTACGATTCGGTGTTACCTGGAGCTTAGAGGCTTTTCCTGGAAGCGTAGCATCAGTTACTTCATCACCGTAGTGACTCGTCATCACGCCTCAGTGTTAACGATGACCCGGATTTACCAAAGTCACCCACCTTCACGCTTAAACCGGGACAACCGTCGCCCGGATAACCTAGCTTTCTCCGTCCCCCCTTCGCAGTAACACCCAGTACAGGAATATTAACCTGTTTCCCATCGACTACGCTTTTCAGCCTCGCCTTAGGGGTCGACTCACCCTGCCCCGATTAACGTTGGACAGGAACCCTTGGTCTTCCGGCGTGCGGGTTTTTCACCCGCATTATCGTTACTTATGTCAGCATTCGCACTTCTGATACCTCCAGCAACCCTCACAGGCCACCTTCGCAGGCTTACAGAACGCTCCCCTACCCAACAACACCTGAGTGTCGCTGCCGCAGCTTCGGTGCATGGTTTAGCCCCGTTACATCTTCCGCGCAGGCCGACTCGACCAGTGAGCTATTACGCTTTCTTTAAATGATGGCTGCTTCTAAGCCAACATCCTGGCTGTCTGTGCCTTCCCACATCGTTTCCCACTTAACCATGACTTTGGGACCTTAGCTGGCGGTCTGGGTTGTTTCCCTCTTCACGACGAACGTTAGCACCCGCCGTGTGTCTCCCGTGATAACATTCTTCGGTATTCGCAGTTTGCATCGGGTTGGTAAGTCGGGATGACCCCCTAGCCGAAACAGTGCTCTACCCCCGAAGATGAATTCACGAGGCGCTACCTAAATAGCTTTCGGGGAGAACCAGCTATCTCCCGGTTTGATTGGCCTTTCACCCCCAGCCACAAGTCATCCGCTAATTTTTCAACATTAGTCGGTTCGGTCCTCCAGTTAGTGTTACCCAACCTTCAACCTGCCCATGGCTAGATCACCGGGTTTCGGGTCTATACCCTGCAACTTAACGCCCAGTTAAGACTCGGTTTCCCTGCGGCTCCCCTAAACGGTTAACCTTGCTACAGAATATAAGTCGCTGACCCATTATACAAAAGGTACGCAGTCACCTAACAAGTAGGCTCCCACTGCTTGTACGTACACGGTTTCAGGTTCTGTTTCACTCCCCTCGCCGGGGTTCTTTTCGCCTTTCCCTCACGGTACTGGTTCACTATCGGTCAGTCAGGAGTATTTAGCCTTGGAGGATGGTCCCCCCATATTCAGACAGGATGTCACGTGTCCCGCCCTACTCATCGAACTCACAATCTGTGCATTTTTGTGTACGGGACTATCACCCTTTACTGTGCGACTTTCCAGACGCTTCCACTAACACACAAACTGATTCAGGTTCTGGGCTCTTCCCCGTTCGCTCGCCGCTACTGGGGGAATCTCGGTTGATTTCTTTTCCTCGGGGTACTGAGATGTTTCAGTTCCCCCGGTTCGCCTCATTAACCTATGGATTCAGTTAATGATAGTGTGTCGAAACACACTGGGTTTCCCCATTCGGGTATCGTCGGGTATAACGCTTCATATCAGCTTACCGACGCTTATCGCAGATTAGCACGCCCTTCATCGCCTCTGACTGCCTAGGCATCCACCGTGTACGCTTAGTCGCTTAACCTCACAACCCGAAGGTGTCTTTGATAAATCAAAGTCATTATCGTGCTGTGATTATTTGAGAGACTCATTGACAGACAGAATCATCACAACTCACCCGAAGGCAGTCATGCATATTCAGCTGTCATGTTTCAATTTTCAGCTTGTTCCAGATTGTTAAAGAGCAATATCTTAAACCCTGACTATTGCTAATCAGTTTTAAGATATGAGGTAAGCAGATTACTTACTGAAGACCCCCGCTTTCACCGGAATGGTCGGATGCGCTGGCGTCCCCTAGGGGATTCGAACCCCTGTTACCGCCGTGAAAGGGCGGTGTCCTAGGCCTCTAGACGAAGGGGACACGACACCGTACTTTGTTGACGCTTTTGCTCGTTATTTTCATCAGACAATCTGTGTGAGCACTTCACTCAACGCACATCTTCTTGGTAAGGAGGTGATCCAACCGCAGGTTCCCCTACGGTTACCTTGTTACGACTTCACCCCAGTCATGAATCACAAAGTGGTAAGCGCCCTCCCGAAGGTTAAGCTACCTACTTCTTTTGCAACCCACTCCCATGGTGTGACGGGCGGTGTGTACAAGGCCCGGGAACGTATTCACCGTAGCATTCTGATCTACGATTACTAGCGATTCCGACTTCATGGAGTCGAGTTGCAGACTCCAATCCGGACTACGACGTACTTTATGAGGTCCGCTTGCTCTCGCGAGGTCGCTTCTCTTTGTATACGCCATTGTAGCACGTGTGTAGCCCTACTCGTAAGGGCCATGATGACTTGACGTCATCCCCACCTTCCTCCAGTTTATCACTGGCAGTCTCCTTTGAGTTCCCGGCCTAACCGCTGGCAACAAAGGATAAGGGTTGCGCTCGTTGCGGGACTTAACCCAACATTTCACAACACGAGCTGACGACAGCCATGCAGCACCTGTCTCAGAGTTCCCGAAGGCACCAAAGCATCTCTGCTAAGTTCTCTGGATGTCAAGAGTAGGTAAGGTTCTTCGCGTTGCATCGAATTAAACCACATGCTCCACCGCTTGTGCGGGCCCCCGTCAATTCATTTGAGTTTTAACCTTGCGGCCGTACTCCCCAGGCGGTCGATTTAACGCGTTAGCTCCGGAAGCCACGCCTCAAGGGCACAACCTCCAAATCGACATCGTTTACAGCGTGGACTACCAGGGTATCTAATCCTGTTTGCTCCCCACGCTTTCGCACCTGAGCGTCAGTCTTTGTCCAGGGGGCCGCCTTCGCCACCGGTATTCCTCCAGATCTCTACGCATTTCACCGCTACACCTGGAATTCTACCCCCCTCTACAAGACTCTAGCTTGCCAGTTTCAAATGCAGTTCCCAAGTTAAGCTCGGGGATTTCACATCTGACTTAACAAACCGCCTGCGTGCGCTTTACGCCCAGTCATTCCGATTAACGCTTGCACCCTCCGTATTACCGCGGCTGCTGGCACGGAGTTAGCCGGTGCTTCTTCTGCGGGTAACGTCAATCGGTGAGAGTATTAATCTCACCGCCTTCCTCCCCGCTGAAAGTGCTTTACAACCCGAAGGCCTTCTTCACACACGCGGCATGGCTGCATCAGGCTTGCGCCCATTGTGCAATATTCCCCACTGCTGCCTCCCGTAGGAGTCTGGACCGTGTCTCAGTTCCAGTGTGGCTGGTCATCCTCTCAGACCAGCTAGGGATCGTCGCCTAGGTGAGCCATTACCTCACCTACCAGCTAATCCCATCTGGGCACATCTGATGGCGCGAGGCCCGAAAGTCCCCCGCTTTGGTCCGAAGACGTTATGCGGTATTAGCTACCGTTTCCAGTAGTTATCCCCCTCCATCAGGCAGTTTCCCAGACATTACTCACCCGTCCGCCGCTCGTCACCCAAGGAGCAAGCTCCTCTGTGCTACCGCCCGACTTGCATGTGTTAGGCCTGCCGCCAGCGTTCAATCTGAGCCATGATCAAACTCTTCAATTTAAGATTTGTTTGATTTGCTGAACTCGTCAGCGATGCTCAAAGAATTAAAACTGTTTATTCGTAATGAATTTACTGTTGTTCACTCTTCAAGACTTTTTATATCGTCAAGATACGGTCTTGTGAGTGCCCACACAGATTGTCTGATTAAATTGTTAAAGAGCAGTGCCACAATCTCTCGTGGCGCGGGTCGCATATACTATGCTAATCCGCTTTAAAGTCAAGTCATTGCTGACTGCTTTATGAAATCTTTTTTCTGTCATCACAACTGCGTTTGCGCTGTTGCCGTGTCAGTGGAGGCGCATTATAGGGACTTCTCGGCAGGCCGCAATAGCTATTTTAAAGAAAAATGTTTGTTTGCTGCATTCCACAGCAAAACCCCGCTTTATACCTATTTTTGCACAAACTTATCCACAGAAAGCATTCTATTCAAAAATTGACGAGCATCACGCAAACGTTTTCGCTACAATTCACCTCGTTCAAAATCGTCGTGTTTTTGCGAACGCTAACTGAATATTTCTCTTTATTCCGCAATTATTGCTCTGACAAAGACGATATTCACATACCGTTCTTTACTGACTACCCAAATCCAGGGGATAACATCATCATGCAACAACGCCGTCCAATTCGCCGCGCTCTGCTCAGCGTTTCTGACAAAGCAGGTATTGTCGAATTTGCTCAAGCTCTGTCCCACCGTGGCGTCGAGCTTCTTTCAACTGGTGGAACCGCCCGTTTGCTGGCTGATGCTGGCTTGCCGGTGACTGAAGTCTCTGACTACACTGGCTTCCCGGAAATGATGGATGGGCGTGTAAAGACTCTGCACCCGAAAGTACACGGCGGTATTTTGGGACGTCGCGATCAAGATGATGCGATCATGACGCAGCATGACATTAAGCCGATCGATATCGTGGTTGTGAATTTGTATCCGTTTGCCCAGACCGTGGCGCGTGAGAACTGCACATTAGAAGACGCTGTCGAGAATATCGATATCGGCGGCCCGACGATGGTTCGCTCCGCCGCCAAGAACCATAAAGATGTGGCTATCGTGGTCAAGAGCAGCGACTACAGCGCCATTATTAATGAAATCGACACCAACGAAGGTTCGCTGACCTACGAAACCCGTTTCGATTTAGCCATTAAAGCTTTTGAACATACAGCCGCGTACGACAGCATGATTGCCAATTATTTTGGCGCACTGGTTCCGCCTTACCACGGTGAAACCGATAAACCATCAGGTAACTTCCCGCGCACGTTAAACCTGAACTACATCAAAAAGCAGGACATGCGCTATGGCGAGAACAGCCATCAGCAAGCTGCCTTCTATATAGAAGAGAATATTAGTGAGGCTTCTGTCGCGACGGCTATACAGTTACAAGGAAAGGCACTGTCTTATAACAACATCGCCGATACCGATGCGGCGCTGGAATGTGTGAAAGAATTTTCCGAACCGGCCTGCGTTATCGTTAAACATGCAAACCCATGTGGTGTAGCAATTGGCGGCTCAATTCTTGATGCCTACGAACGCGCCTATAAAACCGACCCAACATCGGCATTCGGCGGCATAATCGCTTTCAACCGTGAGCTAGATGAAGAAACGGCGCAGGCTATTATCAGCCGTCAGTTTGTCGAAGTCATTATTGCGCCATCTGCCAGCGAGGCCGCATTGAAGGTGACCGCTGCCAAACAAAACGTACGCGTCCTGACCTGTGGCAATTGGCAGCAACGCGTTGCTGGCCTGGATTTCAAACGCGTCAACGGCGGTTTGCTGGTACAGGATCGCGATCTGGGCATGGTCGATGCCTCTCAACTGCGTGTCGTGACTGAACGCCAGCCGAGCGAGCAGGAATTGCGCGACGCCCTCTTCTGCTGGAAAGTGGCTAAATTCGTTAAATCCAATGCGATTGTGTATGCACGCGACAATATGACCATCGGAATAGGTGCCGGTCAGATGAGCCGCGTTTATTCAGCAAAAATCGCCGGAATCAAAGCAGGTGATGAAGGGCTGGAGGTAAAAGGTTCCTCGATGGCATCTGATGCGTTCTTCCCATTCCGTGATGGTATTGATGCTGCTGCAGCTGTTGGTATTACCTGTGTGATCCAACCGGGCGGCTCCATTCGCGATGATGAGGTCATTGCCGCCGCCAACGAACACGGCATTGCGATGATCTTTACCGACATGCGCCATTTCCGCCATTAATTCTGGAGCTTGACCGAAATGAACATTTTAGTAATTGGTAATGGCGGACGCGAGCACGCGCTGGCCTGGAAAGCCGCACAGTCACCGCTGGCAAAACGCGTTTATGTCGCTCCGGGAAATGCCGGCACCGCGCTTGAGCCAGCGCTGACCAATGTCGATATCGCCGCAACCGACATTCCAGCGTTAGTCACTTTTGCGCAGGAAAACCACATCGATTTAACCATCGTTGGCCCAGAAACACCGTTAGTTCTCGGTGTTGTCGATGCATTTCAGAACGCGGGTCTAAAAATCTTTGGCCCAACGCAGGGCGCAGCACAGTTAGAAGGCTCCAAAGCCTTCACTAAAGATTTTCTGGCACGCCACAACATCCCGACAGCGGAATACCAAAACTTCACCGAAGTTGAACCTGCACTGGCCTATGTGCGTAGCAAAGGTGCGCCTATCGTCATCAAGGCGGATGGATTAGCCGCTGGCAAGGGTGTGATTGTCGCCATGACGTTGCAGGAAGCAGAAAACGCCATTCAGGATATGCTGGCGGGCAATGCCTTCGGTGATGCCGGGCACCGTATCGTGGTGGAAGAATTCCTTGATGGCGAAGAAGCCAGTTTCATCGTGATGGTGGATGGCAAGAATGTGCTGCCAATGGCAACCAGTCAGGATCATAAACGTGTTGGGGATAAAGATACAGGCCCGAATACTGGCGGTATGGGTGCTTATTCTCCAGCCCCGGTCGTGACTGATGAAATCCACCAGCGAGTGATGGATCAGGTAATTTGGCCAACCGTCAACGGCATGGCCGCAGAGGGAAATACCTACGTCGGTTTCCTGTATGCGGGCCTGATGATTTCTGCCGATGGTCAGCCAAAAGTGATCGAGTTCAACTGTCGTTTTGGCGATCCAGAAACACAGCCAATTATGTTGCGCTTACGCTCTGATCTGGTGGAACTGTGTCTGGCAGCCTGTGACGGCTCGCTGGATCAGAAAGATTCCATCTGGGATGAACGTCCGTCTCTGGGTGTGGTATTGGCCGCAGGCGGCTACCCGGCTGACTACAACACGGGCGATGTGATTTCCGGCTTACCGCAGCAAGATGCCGAAGATGGCAAGGTCTTCCATGCTGGTACCAAGCTGAACGGTATTGATGTCGTCACCAACGGCGGCCGCGTACTGTGCGTCACCGCACTGGGCAATACCGTCGCTGAAGCGCAGCAGCGCGCTTACGAAATCGCAGCAGGTATTCAATGGCAGGGTGTATTTTGTCGAAAAGACATCGGTTACCGCGCCATTGAGCGCGAGCAAGCCTGATAGGCGATCTGATAACGATTGTCTGATAAATACTGAAGCCCGGAGAAATCCGGGTTTTTTATTGCCAGATTTTTAGATTAACGTTATTTAGGCTGCCACTGGCAAACATCATCTTCCACCACCAGCAATAACTGCGTCCCTTCCGGCGCTTCCAGCCATGCGACATTTAGCGGGCGCGTGGCATGCACTTTTTGCTCTGCAATCCATTCACGCGAATCATTGTCAAAATCAGGGCTAACTACCGTACCGTCACAAGACTGTACTTGCCCTTCCAACCATTTCCCTTGCTTTAGCGTCACCTTGCCTGCACGCAGTACATCACTCAACTCCAGCATACGCTTAGCATCAAACTGATAGAGCGCGATATCATCGTCAGAAACCGATTCACGCCTTTCGGCAAGTTGCCGCTGCATAAAACTGACGGTTCCATCTTCTGCAAAGCGCAAGCGCATATCTTCTTTTTGCGCGCCGAGCTGATTACGCTGTATCTCACGCAGCTTATCCTGCTGGAACGTATAGCGAGTCACCACCAGACCGTTACCCTGAAGTGGATTGAACACGGTGGTCAGCGCCGTCGTATTCTGCGCATCATCTTTACGCCACAAACGCACAATACCGCGATCGGCAACATAACCGCTGGCAAAAAACTCCGGCGGTGCGGTGCGGCTACTACAGGCCACCACGGCAATAAGCACGAGGCCTGCGCCACACAATCGTCGTAAAAGCAAAAGGGGCGAAAACGCCCCTCTGCTTAAACTTTTAACCGACATGGGCTTATTTAACAGCGTCTTTCAGAGCCTTGCCAGAAACAAACGCTGGCACGTTGGCAGCAGCAATTTTGATTTCTTTACCGGTTTGTGGGTTGCGGCCAGTGCGCTCATTACGATGGTTGACTTTAAATGTACCAAAACCAACTAATTGTACTGCATCACCTTCTTTCAGAGACTCGGTAATTGCCGCCAGAGTTGATTCCAGAGCTGCTTTAGCCTGTGCTTTTGACAGATCAGCTTTGTCCGCAATTACATCAATCAGTTGAGTCTTATTCATAAGTTATCCTTACAGTGTGTTTATCGCTTGCTAAGCATCGAGTGCGACGGATATGCCATCTCCCTTTTCAGGGTGTGGTAGCACTCTCCTGCATACACGCACCGACAGCCACTTTTTTTACGCCCCCCAAATGTAGACCAGACAGGGTGCGAATGTGAAGCCTTAAGACAGGCCATTTCAGGCCTTAAATCACGTTTTATCGCGTTATTGATGCAAATTTATCCCGATGTTACTACTTCCGGCCTCGCGCAGATCGGAACGGAGCCCTTTTATCAGCTCAATGTCGCGTTCTTCACAGGCCGCCAACAGGCGAAAAATCTCCCATTGGATGTCCCATTCTTCTTCAATTGCAGGCAAAACCTTTAGCTCATCGTCGGTCATTTCTTTGCCTGCCTGCGTCATTTCCAACATGGCCACCGTGCGGATAGACGTTTCGCTAATCGCTACCGCATGTTCGAGCGTTGCACCGCTTAAACGCGAATGAATCAGCTCGCCCAGCGCGATACAGGCATCAATAGCCGGGTAAACACCGTAAAGATCGTAATCTTCCGCAGCGGGAATCGCTTCTTCCAGCTTTTCCAACTGGCTATCGAAATTAACCTTCACATCTTTAACAACCAATGTTTCCCATACCAAATCGAGAATGCGGCGGTAAACCATCGCATCGCCGAACTCTGTTTGACGACAGAACTCGTGGTAGTTGGGATACATACGTTCACAAAGGCATGCCATAAAAGTGACATGCTGCCAGCTTGCCAGTTTTTCCAGACGTAAATGAATGGGGTTACGTAACATTTTTATGCTCATTAACAGCGACGGACGGCAGTGTACCTGAAATCACAGTGACGCCCTATGCCTGAATTCCTAAAGTTTTACGACAATACGTTAGCATCTTGCTGCCGTTGCCAACGCACAAATGCGGGACGATTCGATGCAACCGCATCAGCCCAGCGGGTCGGCTCCGGTAAACGGTAACCGCGCATACAACGTTGCACCCAGTGCAATGCACTGTCTTGTCCAACTCGGTGCCCCGTCGCCACAAACAGCGGATTACAGCGCGCTTTGCTGCGCCAGACCCAGCCAATCTGCTCGCCCTTATCCAGTAACGGCTGCTGGCTGCCGACGCTCTCCGCCAACGGTTCAAATCGGCCACACAGCCGACTTTTTGCCACACCAATCGTCGGAACATCAACCAGCAGGCCAAAATGACTGGCAACGCCGAGGCGCCGTGGGTGAGAAATCCCATGCCCATCGACAAACAGCAGATCGGGTTTCTGTTCAAGCAATGCCCACGCGGCAAGCAACCCAGGGCATTCGCGAAATGAAAGAAAACCGGGGATATAGGGCATCGTCGTGCTGATACGCGCAATCTTGTATTCTACCAGCTCCAACGAAGGATAGCGCATTAGCGCAATCGCCGCGCGAGTGACCGAGCCTTCTTGCTCAAAGCCAACGTCAGCACCCGCGATAAACGCAGGCTGCTCAAAAGGTACATCGTCGTGCCGAATCACATCAAAAGCGCGGGCCAGTTGCTCAACCCGCAGCTGTTGTGTATCAATCACATCATCTCCTGTGAATCATGCGTGATAAGGGCGAGACAACCGATGGACAGCCTCAACAAACACGCCCGCATGCTCCGGCGGCACATCTTGGTGAATGCCATGACCCAGATTGAAAACATGCCCGTTGCCTTGCCCAAATCCAGCAAGGATCGACGCCACTTCCTGCTCGATCCGTGCAGGATCGGCATACAACATCGACGGATCCATATTTCCCTGTAGCGCCACTTTATCGCCTACACGGCGGCGTGCATCAGCAATATCACTTGTCCAGTCTAGCCCCAGCGCGTCGCAGCCTGTCTCCGCCATCGCTTCCAGCCACTGGCCTCCACCTTTGGTGAAGAGCGTCACTGGCACACGGCGACCGTCGTTCTCACGCAGTAAACCATCAACAATCTTATGCATGTACCGCAGGGAGAATTCTTTGTAGTCACGTCCGCTCAGCGCGCCGCCCCAGGTATCGAATACCATCACTGCCTGCGCACCAGCACGAATTTGCGCATTGAGATAGAGAATGACGCTATCCGCCAGCTTATCCAGCAACAGGTGTAGCGTTTTAGGCTCAGCAAACATCATTTTCTTGATGACGGTAAACGCTTTGCTGCTACCGCCCTCAACCATGTAGGTCGCCAGCGTCCACGGGCTGCCCGAGAAACCGATCAACGGCACTTCACCGGCGAGGTTTTTACGAATCGTCCGCACTGCATTCATCACATAACCGAGCTCCTGCTCAGGATCGGGAATCGGCAGGTTAACCACATGGGCATGAGACGTAATGGGAGAGTGAAAGCGTGGGCCTTCCCCCGCTTCAAAATAGAGCCCTAATCCCATGGCATCAGGGATGGTCAGGATATCGGAGAACAGGATTGCCGCATCCAGCGCATAGCGCCGTAAAGGTTGTAACGTGACTTCGCAAGCCAGTTCTGCGTTTTTACACAGCGACATAAAATCCCCCGCCTGTGCGCGCGTTGCCTTATATTCCGGCAAATAACGCCCCGCCTGACGCATCATCCACACCGGGGTGACATCAACGGGTTGGCGCAATAACGCCCGCAAGTAGCGATCGTTTTTCAGATCAGTCATGTTCTTTTCCTTTCAACCTCACGGCGGTTCGACACCGGATAGATGTGATGAAACGGATGCGTTATAAAACGAACGCTTTATAAAACGAATACGCTATGACGCGAGTACGTTGTGTACATGAGTCATTCATGGCGCAAATAGTACCACGTCAGCCTTCGTTCTCGTGATAAGCGCGACACAACACCACCGTATCCTCGATAAGTCGACGCGCCACGGTGCCCGGCGGGGGCAGTTGCGGGAGTTGGTCATAGCGGAACCAGCCCGCGTCACGCAGCTCTTTTGGGTCGTGCTTAATGTCTCCACCCGCATAATCGGCCATAAACGCCATCATCAGAGAATGAGGGAATGGCCAAGGCTGCGAACTCACGTAACGCAGGTTTTTTATCTGAATTTGGCTCTCTTCCATTACCTCACGCACGACCGTCTGTTCCAGCGTTTCGCCGACTTCTACAAACCCAGCCAGCACGGTGTACATGTTTCCGCGATGTCGATTGTGCTGCGCCAGCAGAATCTCATCACCACGGCGAATCGCGACGATGATGCAAGGCGCGATCTGCGGATAATAACGTTCTTTGCAGTGGTGACATAAGCACGCCAGCTCCGTTTTGCTCCGCACCATTTCATGGCCGCAGTAACCACAAAAACGATGGGAACGATAAAACTCAGCCAACTGTACGCCTCGCCCCGCGAGCTGGAATAACCCCACGTCCTGATCGAGCAGTTGGCGAACCGAGGCCATATCGGTATCACGGCCCTGACACACCAGCCAGACAGGCTGTTCTTGCCATTCGCCGATTTGGCGAGCCGTTTTCCCCTGCAGAGACCACTTCGTCGCCGTTCCACACGGTAATTCTCCCTGGGGCAGCCAGATTTGTACCGCATCGCTAACCACCCACCAGCCGGTCTCATCACCTTTTAGCGTCTGTTCCATATCTTTTTATTGCTCCACTGCCACTTCACTGGCATTTTACATTCAGAGTGATTACATAAGTTTTATAACTGGGATTTCAGTTATTTCTTACCGTTCACGGAGTCAACAATGCTAAACCAGCTACAAAGTCTGACTGAATACGTTGGTGGCAATAATGCGTTAATCGACCAATGGCTACAAGCGCGTAAGCAGCTTCTGGTGGCTTACTATCATCTGGTTGGCATCAAGCCGAACAAGGATGCGCTTTCTCTTCTGGATGAAGAAGCATTGGATCATTTTTGCCAGAATCTGGTGGACTATCTTTCTACCGGTCACTTTCACTTATACGAAAAGATGCTGCACGAAGCAGCGACACACAGCGAACAACTATTAGCCCTTTCTACCCAGCTCGACCTCGCCCTGCAAAACAACACGCAGCAAATCATGACGTTTTACGATAACCATCTGGCGACGGCTATCGACCATGATAACTGCCTCGAATTTCAGCAGGCACTCTCCAGCGTCGGTGAAGCTCTGGAGGAGCGTTTTACGTTAGAAGACAACATGATCCGTCTGGTTTACGACAACTAGCGGTCATTTGACGTTATTTAAGAACATCGCCACACGCTGTACAGGCAAAACCGTCACGCTTTGACATCCGCGTTTTGCCGTCATACAGTGTAGGGGTTTTATTGGCCCGTTTAAGAAACGGGCATATCTTGTCGGAGTGCCTAGCGTGCTCATGTTTTGTTTTACGAAAGCAATCGTTTTACGAAAGCAATCGTTTTACGAAATCTATGAGCGCACAGGCTGAGACCGTTAATTCGGGATCCGCGGAACCTGATCGGGTTAATACCTGCGAAGGGAACAAGAGTAATGCACCTCATTGAGATTGAGCCCAAGGCTACGTATTCCTACATACCTGCTCTGATGCCCAATATCATTATTACTCCCTCCGGGCTCCAGACAAGCAATCTTCCCTTTACGTCTAACAGGAACTTGCTATGTCTACAGAACCTTTGTCTATAAAAACCTCGTCGGTAAAAACAGAGTTATCTACAGCATCCAAATCGGGTCGCCGCGAGCAGCGTGCCGCCGCCCAGCAATTTATCGACACCTTACAGGGAACAGCCTTCCCTAATTCCAAACGTATCTACCTTGCAGGTTCGCGCGACGATATTCGCGTGCCAATGCGAGAAATTCAGCTCAGCCCGACGCTACTCGGCGGCAGCAAAGACAATCCGCAATACGAACCCAATGAACCGATCCCGGTTTATGATACGTCAGGGCCTTATGGCGACCCCAACGCTCAACCCGATGTCCGCGTTGGCTTAGCGAAGCTGCGCGCCAGTTGGATTGCAGAACGTCACGATACCGAGGCGCTATCCGGCGTCAGTTCCGATTTCACTCAGCAGCGTCTGGCAGATGCGGGTTTGGATCATCTGCGCTTCGAACACTTGCCACGACCGCTACGTGCCAAAGCAGGCAAACGCGTCACTCAGTTGCACTATGCACGGCAGGGGATCATTACCCCCGAAATGGAATTTATCGCCATTCGCGAAAATATGGGGCGCGAGCGTATTCGCGCTGACGTGCTGCGCCAGCAGCATCCGGGGCAAAGTTTCGGTGCACTTCTGCCGGAAAACATCACGCCGGAATTCGTTCGTCAGGAAGTCGCCGCCGGTCGCGCCATTATTCCTTCCAACATCAACCATCCCGAATCAGAACCGATGATCATCGGCCGCAATTTTCTGGTGAAGGTTAACGCCAATATCGGTAATTCCGCCGTGACGTCCTCCATCGAAGAAGAGGTGGAAAAACTGGTCTGGTCTACCCGCTGGGGCGCGGATACGGTGATGGATCTCTCAACCGGCCGTTATATTCATGAAACCCGCGAGTGGATTCTGCGTAACAGCCCCGTCCCCATCGGTACCGTGCCAATCTATCAGGCGCTGGAAAAAGTGAACGGCGTGGCGGAAAACCTGAACTGGGAAATGTTCCGTGACACGCTGCTGGAGCAGGCGGAACAAGGCGTGGACTATTTCACTATCCACGCCGGCGTGCTGCTGCGCTACGTGCCAATGACCGCTAAACGCCTGACCGGCATCGTTTCACGCGGGGGTTCCATCATGGCGAAGTGGTGCCTGTCGCATCACAAAGAGAGCTTCCTGTACGAGCACTTCCGTGAAATCTGTGAAATCTGTGCCGCTTACGATGTCGCGCTGTCGCTGGGTGACGGCTTACGCCCCGGTTCCATTCAGGATGCCAACGATGAAGCCCAATTTGCCGAGCTGCATACGCTGGGCGAGCTGACCAAAATCGCCTGGGAATACGACGTGCAGGTGATGATCGAAGGCCCCGGCCATGTTCCGATGCAGATGATTCGCCGCAACATGACCGAAGAGCTGGAGCACTGTCACGAAGCCCCGTTCTATACACTCGGCCCGTTAACCACCGATATCGCACCGGGTTACGATCACTTCACCTCCGGCATCGGCGCCGCCATGATCGGCTGGTTCGGCTGCGCAATGCTCTGTTACGTCACGCCGAAGGAGCATCTCGGCCTGCCAAACAAAGACGACGTTAAACAAGGGTTGATTACCTACAAGATCGCCGCCCACGCTGCCGACTTGGCAAAAGGTCACCCCGGCGCACAGATCCGTGATAACGCCATGTCAAAAGCACGCTTCGAATTCCGCTGGGAAGACCAGTTTAATCTGGCGCTCGATCCCCAAACGGCACGTGCCTACCACGATGAAACGTGGCCGCAGGAATCCGGTAAAGTCGCTCACTTCTGTTCTATGTGCGGCCCCAAATTCTGCTCGATGAAAATCTCACAGGAAGTACGCAACTACGCCGCGAAACAGGAAGCGGAAGCCAAACCGATTGAAGTGGGTATGGCGCAGATGTCGCAAGAATTCCGCTCTCGCGGCAGCGAGCTTTATCACAGCGCCACCAGCCTGCAAACCGAGGAAAGCAAATGACAGACTCGACGCCTTTTGCCCCAACGGCACAGCGGCTGGGGCTGTATCCCGTCGTCGATAGCGTGGAGTGGATCGAGCGACTACTCGGCGTCGGGGTGAAAACGATCCAGTTGAGGATCAAAGATCGGTCAGATGAACAAGCCGAAGCCGATGTGATCCAGGCGATCGCCTTGGGTCGTCGCTATCAGGCACAGCTTTTCATCAATGACTATTGGAAATTAGCCGTAAAACATCAGGCGTACGGCGTACATTTGGGTCAGGAAGATCTGGACACCGCCGATCTGGCCGCGATTAAAAAAGCGGGTCTGCGCTTAGGTGTTTCCACGCACGACGATCGTGAACTGGCGCGCGCGGTGGTGATAAACCCGTCCTACATCGCGCTGGGGCACATTTTCCCCACGCAAACCAAAGACATGCCATCAGCGCCGCAGGGGCTGGCCGAACTGATGCGGCACATAATCGATCTGCAAGGCCGTTTTCCCACCGTTGCGATTGGCGGTATCAGCATCGATAGCGTCCCTGCGGTACTGGAAACGGGCGTCGGCAGTATTGCCGTCGTCAGCGCCATTACGCAGGCAACAGACTGGCGTCAGGCTACGGCAACACTGCTCAGGATGATTGAAGGGCGGGAGGCATGACATGGTAACGACTCACCATCCAGCGCCTGCCGGACTGAGCGATAGCGAATTTATGCGCTACAGCCGCCAGCTCATGCTGGAAGACATTGGCCCGGAGAGTCAGGAGAAACTCAAAGCCGCCTGCGTTCTGCTGGTTGGCCTGGGCGGGCTGGGTGCTCCCGCTTCGCTCTATCTGGCCGCCGCAGGCATCGGTAAGCTGCTGCTTGCCGACGATGACTCGCTGCACATCAGCAACCTGCAACGCCAGATTCTTTATCACACCAGCGACACCGACAAACCCAAAGCCGTGTTAGCACAACGTCAGCTACAGGCGTTAAACCCGTACTCGGAAACCATTGCACTTACCGAAAGGCTCAGCGGTGACGCACTACACCACGCCGTCAGCCGCGCCGATCTGGTGCTGGATTGCAGCGATAACATGACCACTCGCCACGCGGTTAACGCCGCCTGCTTTAACGCAGGGAAGCCGCTCATCAGCGGGAGTGCCGTCGGTTTCAGCGGCCAGCTCACAGTCTTCACACCGCCTTATCACGCTGGCTGCTACGCCTGCCTGTACCCCGATACGGCCGAACCACAGCGCAACTGCCGCACCGCCGGCGTGCTGGGTCCAGTGGTCGGCGTGATTGGCACGCTTCAGGCGCTGGAAGCAATAAAGCTGCTGGCCGGTATGCCGTCTGCGCTGGATGGCAAGCTGAGAATGTTCAATGGCAAACAGCAGAGCTGGAACACGCTCCAGCTCACGCGCGCGCCCCACTGCCCGGTATGCGGGGGAGCAGCATGAGAATCACGCTGAATGATGAGCCCTTTGAATTCCCAGAGGCCATCACGGTTGAGGCGCTGCTAAGCCAGATAAACCGGCTCCAGCCCGGCACGGCGCTGGCTATCAATCAGACCATTATCCCGCACACCACCTGGTCACAGCATCAGGTTCAGGACGGTGATGATATTTTGCTTTTTCAGGCAATCGCGGGAGGATGACATGCTGCACATTGCCGATACGACATTAACTTCACGGCTGCTGACCGGCACCGGAAAATTCGCCACGCCAGAACTGATGCTGGCAGCACTCGAGGCCTCCGGTTCACAGCTCGTTACCATGGCGATGAAACGCGTTGACCTGAACGGCGGCAACGATGCCATTCTCGCCCCGCTACGTCAGCTCGGCATTAAGCTGCTGCCGAATACCTCAGGAGCCAAAACCGCAGACGAAGCCATTTTTGCTGCCCGACTGGCGCGAGAAGCACTGGGCACTCGCTGGCTGAAACTGGAAATTCATCCCGATGTGAAATATCTGCTGCCCGATCCCATCGAAACCCTGAAGGCCGCCGAACAACTGGTAAAAGAAGGATTCACGGTTCTACCTTACTGCGGGGCCGACCCGGTACTGTGCAAACGGCTGGAAGAGGCTGGCTGCGCGGCGGTGATGCCGCTCGGCGCGCCCATTGGCTCTAATCAAGGGTTACAAACGCGTGATTTTCTCCGCATCATCATCGAACAAGCGCGCGTTCCGGTGATTGTCGATGCGGGCATTGGCGCCCCTAGTCATGCGGCCGACGCGCTGGAAATGGGCGCCGACGCCGTGCTGGTCAATACGGCAATCGCCGTTGCTCGCGATCCCGTCGCTATGGCGCACGCATTCAGACTGGCAGTCGATGCCGGTGGGCTTGCTCGTCAGGCGGGTCTGGGAAGTAAGCAGTTCGTCGCCAGCGCCACCAGCCCACTCACCGGTTTTCTGCATCAGCCAACTGGAGGGGCGGCGAGATGAACGTCGATTTCCAAACTGTCTGGGAACAGCTCGACTGGGATGACCTGACGCTGCGCATCAACGGTAAAACCGCATTGGATGTTGAGCGCGCGCTTGCTGCACCACACCTGACGCGTGACGATTTCATGGCGCTCATTTCACCCGCCGCCAGCGCTTATCTGGAACCGCTGGCTCCGCGGGCACAGCAGCTTACCCGACAGCGTTTCGGTAATACGGTGAGCTTCTATGTACCGCTATATCTGTCCAATCTGTGCTCTAACGACTGTACCTACTGCGGCTTTTCGATGAGCAACCACATCAAGCGGAAAACGCTGGATGAGGCAGAGATCCTGCGTGAATGCGCCGCTATCAAGGCACTCGGGTTTGAGCACCTGTTGCTCGTGACGGGCGAACATCAGCGCAAAGTGGGGATGGATTATTTTCGCCGTGTCTTTCCGCTGATCCGGCCGCTCTTCAGTTCGCTGATGATTGAAGTTCAGCCCTTGTCGCAGGATGAGTACGCCGAATTAAAAGCACTGGGTCTGGATGGCGTGATGGTCTATCAGGAAACCTATCATCCGGCGACCTACCAGTTGCACCATCTAAAAGGACAAAAACAGGATTTCCACTGGCGGCTCGCCACGCCGGATCGGCTTGGTCGAGCCGGGATCGACAAGATCGGGCTGGGTGCATTAATCGGCCTGTCCACTAGCTGGCGCACCGACTGCTATATGGTGGCGGAACACCTGTTGCACTTGCAGCAGAATTATTGGCAAAGCCGATATTCTATCTCGTTCCCGCGCCTGCGCCCCTGTGCGGGCGGCATTGAACCCGCCTCGTTAATGGATGAAGCCCAGCTCATGCAGGTAATTTGTGCATTCCGGTTGCTGGCACCGGATATTGAACTGTCGCTGTCCACGCGCGAATCACCGTTCTTTCGCGATCATGCCATCCCTATCGCGATTAACAACGTCAGCGCCTTTTCCAAAACCCAACCGGGTGGCTATGCCGATGACCATCCTGAGCTGGAACAGTTTTCACCCCACGACTCACGACGCCCTGAAGACGTGGCGCAGGCCATCATTCGGGCAGGTCTCCAGCCCGTATGGAAAGACTGGGACGGTTATTTAGGCCGGTAATTACTGAGAGGATAAGCTACTGAGCGGATAAGTTACTGAGCAGATAAGACGGCGATACGCCTGATTTGCGAAGCGGCTCGCAGGCTGACATGAGAATTACACGGAAGGCAATATTCTCAGGAGAGCGCCGCGCAACATGACATTCGGCCTATCGCCACAGTCTGTGACGAAGAATACAGTGGCGTCGTTGGCAGGCCTGAGCATTACGGAGCTTGCTGGCCGGAGCCGTTTGCCACTCATCGGTTCTGCACATCAACCCGCCGATACGGGGCTTATCCTTACCCGTATCGGCCCTTCCCTAACACCCTCAGTGACGCCCTAATCAGGAGGCGTATGCATCATCTTCGCAACTTCACTGCCCACGATACGCAGCCCTTCTCTCATCTCTTCCGTGAAACGATTGGCATAGTTGAGTCGAATACAATTGCGGTATTTCCCTGAGGCAGAGAAGAGCGACCCTGCGGCGATCTGTATGCCTGATTTTCTGACCTCACGTGTGAGCTTGAGCGAATCAAAATATTCAGGTAGTTCAATCCACATCAGGAATCCTCCCTGCGGACGACTGACGCAAATATTGGACGGAAAATACTCACGCACCCAGCAGGTAAACGTACTCAGATTAGCTTTGTATTGGGCGCGCATGCGGCGAAGATGGGGCTGATAGTGCCCCTGACGAATAAACTCCGCCACAGCTATCTGCGGCTGCACCACCGTCGATCCCGTACTGATGTATTTTGTATGGATCACCCGTTCCAGATAACGCCCCGGCGCGATCCAACCAACGCGCAAACCGGGTGCCAGATTTTTAGAAAACGAACTGCACAACAGCACGCGCCCATCCTCATCAAACGACTTTATCGCGCGGGGACGCGGGTATTCATAGGCCAACTCACCATAGGCATCATCTTCAATAATCGCGATATCAAAATGCTGCGCCAGCGTCACCAACGCTTTCTTACGGGCATCAGGCATAATAAAACCAAGCGGGTTATTGCAGCTCGGCACCAGCAGGACGGCCTTGATCGGCCATTGATCCAGCGCCAGCCTCAACGCTTCGAGGCTGATCCCAGTCACTGAATCGGTTGGGATCTCGATCGCTTTGATATCCAGCCCACGAAGGATCTGCATCGTGCCTGGAAAAGCGGGTGATTCAACGGCCACGATATCGCCGGGTTGGCAAACCGCGCGGACGGCAACAAATAGGGCTTCCTGACATCCGGTCGTGACCACAATATCATCTTGAGTCAGCTGGCAGCCGCAGTCCACGGTAAGACGGGCAATCTGCTCACGCAGCGCAGGCACGCCATATACGCTGTCATATTGCAAGATGCGGGAATCCTGATACTGGCAGAGGCGAGCCATCTCTTTCCACAGTGGTTTGATGGTCGGCTGGCTCACATCCGGCATTCCGCTACCAAATTTCAGCACGTTGGTTTCCAGACGCACGTTAACCAACTCCAGCACCGATTCCCACTGCGTGATCTCAACCGGGCGTTGGGCAGGGCGCGTCAGCGCGGGTACGGGCGGCGTTGCCTTACGCGGCGTGACAAAATATCCCGAACGCGGCTGCGGCATAATCAATTGCCGGGTTTCCAGCAGATGGTAGGCCTGCTGTACGGTACTGATGCTTACACCATGTTCTGTACTCAGCGCCCGTACCGAAGGCAGGCGCTCTCCACTTTGGTACAGCCCTTGTTCGATCCGCTGTTCTAACAGCCCGGCAAGGTGTTGATAACGCGTCATCAGTATCGTCCTCTATTAAGATACCCAACCACAACCAGTACAGATTCAAATAAAAATCACCATTCAGATGCAATATCACACAATCTGTATGCTAAAAAAATGGATTTTTTGCGTCTGTATTGAAAATACCTTTCGCCCCATCATAGCGATCATTCACTGGCGAGGGGGAAAATATGGAATTTCATGAGAATCGATCACAAAAACCGTTCCGCGAGTCACCGTTCTGGCTAATGCTGATTTTGCCGTACCGCCTGTGGAAAGCCTGGCGGGCCAGGGCACAAACGCTGAAGATACTACAAAATCTGAGCGATGACGGGCTTAAGGATATCGGGCTGAAGCGAAGCGATCTCGATCGGTTCAGATAACACCGGCCAGAGAACAATAGACAAAAACAGTAGAAATGTGCCGATACAGACACTGCATCTGTATCGGCATTTTGGATCAGAGAGATGGGGATATTAGTGAGGTAAAGCATCCGCCGGTTTTGCTTTCATCTGCATCCCGACAATCGCTGACAGCAAACAACCAATAGCAAGGTAAGCCGCCACCGCGTGCCATGAACCATCCATAAACTGTACTAGCAGCACAGCGATAAAAGGCGTAAATCCGCCGCCGACTACGCTGGCGACCTGATAACCTACACCCGCTCCGCTATAGCGATAAGCCGTACCAAATAACTCCGTAAACATCGGCTGCTGTACGCTAACAATCATATCGTGGGCAATATTCGCCAGCATGATGGCAAAGAACAGAATCAGCAACGTGTTATGGCTTTCCAGCGCTATAAAGAATGGCACTGCACTCACGGCACCAATCAGCGCACCAGTAACGTAGATCCGACGGCGGCCAAAGCTATCCGCCAGATAGGCAAAGAACGGGATAGACACACAGCTGATCGCCCCCACCAGCAGCCCGATATTCAGGAAGATATCCCGCGATAGCCCAAGATGGGTGGTGGAGTAATTGAGGGCGAACGCGGTGACGATATACATCGTCAGCAGCTCTCCAAGCCGTAGCGCGATAATCAGCAGAAATGCCTTCGGGTGCTGGCGAAGTGCTTCCATAATAGGAAACGAACGCAGTTTGTTTGCTCTTTCTCCCAACGTCTTATTCGCCTCAAACTCCTGAGACTCATCCATCCCGTTACGCACCCACCAGGCAATCGCAACCAGAATCAGGCTGAACAAGAACGGCAAACGCCAGCCCCAGGTGATAAATTCTTCATTGGTCGTCAAATTGCTGACCAGCGATACCGACCCTGTAGCCAGTAACAGCCCAACCCCAAAACCAACCTGTACGCCACTGCTATAAAAGGCTTTCTTCTTCTTCGGCGCACTTTCTACTGCCAACAGCGCTGCACCACCCCATTCGCCACCGACGGCAAATCCCTGAATTGCCCGCAGCGTAACCAGCAATACCGGCGCCCACCAGCCGATGGAATCAAACGACGGCAGCAGGCCAATCAGCGCCGTGGAAATACCCATCATCCAGACCGTGATCATCAACATCCGTTTACGGCCCAGCTTATCGCCGAAGTGCCCAAACACCATACCGCCAAGCGGGCGGAACAGAAAACCAACGCCAAACGTACCAAATGCCGCGAGCGTCCCCATTGTCGGGCTAACCTGCGGGAAAAATTCGGTATTAAATACAAGAGCGGCAACAATTCCGTACAGCAAGAAATCATACCAATCCACAACAGCTCCCACAAAACTGCCCCATGCTGCACGTTTCGCTTTATGCTGAGAATGGCTTTCTGACTGTGTTTGTAGGGTTTTACCAGATGAAATTGAATCATCCTGATGAGGTACTGAGCCGCCAGGCTGTGAAAGTGTTGGCGTAGTTGAGGTGTCCATGTCGGTTCCGTTCTGTTTACTTTACACTACTGTACAACAAAAAATTCAGGGATGACATTTTTAACGTCGCTTGCGATGGCCTTTAGGTAGCGCACAGGGATGTGCGCTATAAAAAATTTCAGGAAGAAATAAAACGCAGGGAGCGTTTTATAACAACGCATAGCGTTGGCCCATCAGGGTGGAAGGCAGGACGCCTTCCATCAATTTTTAACGTCGCTTGCGACGGCGTTTGGTAGCACACAGGGATGTGCGCTATAAAAAATTTCAGGAAGACATGCCTAAACGTCGTTTACGACGGGGCTTCCGCAGGGAATCAACCATAAAAAAACCCCGACCATAATAGCCGGGGTTTTTGTTATTTACCGCATGGTCGTGCAGCGCAAAGAGACTTATTCGTCGTCGCTGCTACCAAAACCTGCGTTCAACAGTTCAGCCAGGTTAGCAGAAGCTTCATCGGCACTCACCTGAGGCACGACTGGCGCTTCACCCGCCTGACGGCGGCGCATACGATCCTGATGGTACGCATAACCCGTACCTGCTGGGATCAGACGACCTACGATAACGTTCTCTTTCAGGCCACGCAGCTCATCACGTTTACCCGCAACAGCGGCTTCGGTCAGTACGCGCGTTGTTTCCTGGAACGATGCCGCAGAAATGAAGGACTCGGTCGCCAGAGATGCTTTGGTGATACCCAGCAGATCGCGACTGAACGTTGCCGTGATCTTGCCATCCGCTTCCAATTGACGGTTGGCAATCTTGATACGAGACACTTCTGCCTGCTCGCCTTCCAGGAACTCCGTGCTGCCCGCGTTAACGATGGTGCCTTTACGCAACATCTGACGAACGATAACTTCAATGTGTTTATCGTTAATCTTAACGCCTTGCAGGCGGTAAACTTCCTGAACTTCGTTGGTGATATAACGCGTTACTGCATGTACGCCACGCAGACGCAGGATATCGTGCGGAGATTCCGGGCCGTCGGAAACAACGTCACCACGTTCCACCACTTCACCTTCGAACACGTTGAGCTGACGCCATTTCGGAATCATCTCTTCGTAAGCATCGCTGCCATCCAACGGAGAAATCACCAGACGACGTTTACCTTTGGTTTCTTTACCGAAGGAAATGATACCGCTGATTTCTGCCAGAATAGCTGGCTCTTTCGGACGACGAGCTTCGAACAGGTCGGCTACGCGTGGCAGACCACCGGTAATATCCTTGGTACCGCCGGATTCCTGAGGAATACGCGCCAGGGTATCACCGCTGCTGATTTTCACGCCATCTTCCAACTGGACGATCGCTTTGCCCGGCAGGAAGTACTGAGCAGGCATATCCGTACCTGGAATCAGAACATCTTCGCCTTTGTCATCAACGATTTTCAGTGCCGGACGCAGGTCTTTACCGCTACCGGTACGCTCTGCACTATCCAGAACCACGATAGAGGACAAACCGGTCAGTTCGTCGGTCTGACGAGTAATCGTCTGGCCGTCGATCATGTCGGTGAAGCGAATGTTACCGCTCACTTCGGTGATAACCGGCATGGTATGCGGGTCCCAGTTCGCTACGGTTTCGCCACCGTTAACTTCTGCGCCATCGCCTTTCGCCATCGCCGCACCGTAAGGCACTTTATAGCTTTCTTTAGTACGCCCGAATTCGTCGATCAGCTTCAGTTCGGTATTACGTGAAGTAATAACCAGTTTACCGCTGCTGTTCACAACGAACTTCGCGTTGCTCAGTTTCAGGCTACCTTTGTTTTTCACCTGAATGCTGGACTCAGCTGCCGCACGCGATGCCGCACCACCGATGTGGAACGTACGCATGGTTAACTGTGTACCCGGCTCACCGATGGACTGTGCTGCGATAACCCCGATAGCCTCACCTTTGTTGATGATATGACCACGAGCCAGATCGCGACCGTAGCAATTGGCGCACACGCCAAAGTCGGTTTCGCAGCTTACTACTGAACGTACTTTAACGGCGTCAACGGAGTTCTCTTCCAACATGTCACACCACTGCTCGTTCAGCAGCGTGTTGCGTGGAACCAGAATATCCGCCGTGCCCGGTTTGATCACGTCTTCAGCCGTTACACGACCCAGTACGCGTTCACGCAGTGGTTCTTTAACATCACCACCCTCGATAACCGGCGTCATCATGATACCTTCGTGGGTACCACAATCGTCTTCGGTCACAACCAGATCCTGCGCAACGTCAACCAGACGACGAGTCAGGTAACCGGAGTTTGCGGTTTTCAGTGCGGTATCCGCCAGACCTTTACGCGCACCGTGCGTCGAGATGAAGTACTGGAGTACGTTCAGACCTTCACGGAAGTTTGCGGTAATCGGCGTCTCGATGATGGAACCATCTGGTTTCGCCATCAGACCACGCATTCCCGCCAGCTGACGAATCTGTGCCGCAGAACCACGCGCACCGGAGTCAGCCATCATAAAGATGCTGTTGAAAGAAACCTGCTGCTCAACCACACCATCACGGTTAACCACATCCTCAACGGACAGGTTTTCCATCATCGCTTTCGCAACACGCTCGTTCGCCGCAGCCCAGATATCGATCACTTTGTTATAGCGTTCGCCCGCGGTAACCAGACCAGACTGGAACTGCTCCTGAATCTCGGCAACTTCGGTTTCGGCTTCTTCGATAATCTCGGCTTTCTTCTCCGGGATAACCATGTCATCGATACCTACGGAAGCACCAGAGCGCGCCGCGTAAGCAAAACCGGTATACATGATCTGGTCAGCAAAGATAACGGTCGGTTTCAGACCCAAAATGCGGTAACAGGTGTTCAACATTTTGGAGATCGCTTTCTTGCCCAGAGGCTGGTTAACGATCGAATACGGCAGACCTTTCGGTACGATCATCCACAGGATGGCACGGCCGATAGTCGTATCAATCAGCGTCGTCTGATGCGTGATCTCGCCTTCGATGCTCTTGATCTCTTCCGTGATACGCACTTTCACGCGCGCATGCAGAGAGGCCAGACCGGCGCGATAAACGCGTTCAGCTTCTTTCGGCCCCGTGAGTACCATGCCTTCGCCTTTGGCGTTAACACAGTCACGCGTCATGTAATACAGACCCAATACCACGTCCTGAGAAGGAACGATGATTGGCTCACCATTCGCAGGGGACAGGATGTTATTGGTTGACATCATCAACGCACGCGCTTCCAACTGGGCTTCCAGCGTCAGCGGTACGTGTACAGCCATCTGGTCACCGTCGAAGTCGGCGTTATAGGCCGCACAAACCAGCGGGTGAAGCTGGATCGCTTTACCTTCGATCAGAACCGGTTCGAATGCCTGGATACCCAAACGGTGCAGTGTTGGTGCACGGTTCAGCAGAACCGGGTGTTCGCGAATCACTTCGTCCAGGATATCCCATACGACAGCTTCTTCGCGCTCAACCATTTTCTTGGCGGCTTTAATGGTGGTAGCAAGACCACGCAGTTCCAGCTTGCCGTAGATGAACGGTTTGAACAGCTCCAGTGCCATTTTCTTCGGCAGACCGCACTGATGCAGACGCAGGTATGGACCAACGGTGATTACAGAACGGCCGGAATAGTCAACACGCTTACCGAGCAGGTTCTGACGGAAACGACCCTGTTTACCTTTGATCATATCGGCCAAAGATTTCAGAGGACGCTTGTTAGAACCGGTGATCGCACGACCGCGACGGCCGTTATCCAACAGCGCATCAACCGCTTCCTGCAACATACGTTTTTCGTTACGTACGATGATATCTGGCGCAGCCAGATCCAGCAGGCGTTTCAGACGGTTGTTACGGTTGATCACGCGACGATACAGATCGTTCAGGTCGGAAGTCGCGAAACGACCACCATCCAACGGAACCAACGGACGCAGATCTGGCGGCAGTACCGGCAGAACGGTCAGAATCATCCACTCTGGTTTGTTACCAGACTGTACGAACGCTTCCAGCAGCTTAATACGCTTCGTCAGCTTCTTACGTTTGGTTTCGGAGTTGGTTTCGGTCAGCTCTTCACGCAGTTGCTCGCATTCCTGCTCCAGATCCATATTCTTCAGCAGAGCCTGGATCGCTTCGGCGCCCATTTTCGCGTCGAATTCATCACCAAACTCTTCCAGCGCATCCAGATACTGCTCTTCAGTCAGGATCTGACGGCGCTCAAGGTTGGTCATGCCACCTTCAACCACAACATAAGATTCGAAATAAAGCACACGCTCAATATCACGCAGCGGCATATCCAGCAGCAAGCCGATACGGGAAGGCAGTGACTTCAGGAACCAGATGTGCGCAGTCGGAGAAGCCAGCTCGATGTGGCCCATACGTTCACGGCGCACTTTAGTCTGGGTCACTTCAACGCCGCACTTCTCACAAATCACACCGCGGTGTTTCAGGCGCTTATACTTACCGCACAAGCACTCATAATCTTTTACCGGCCCAAAGATACGGGCGCAGAAAAGGCCGTCACGTTCAGGTTTGAACGTACGGTAGTTGATGGTTTCTGGCTTTTTAACTTCACCAAAAGACCACGAACGGATCATGTCTGGCGAGGCCAGAGCAATTTTGATCGCATCAAACTCTTCGGTTTTAGTTTGCGCTTTCAGAAACTTTAATAAGTCTTTCACGGATTGGCTCCTGTCGGAGTTAGACCTGATAGACACCTGAACCATGCCTTTAACAACACAATTCAGGTGTCCCTATGACGAATGCCAGCAATACAACGAGCTGGGATTACTCTTCTTCCAGCTCGATGTTGATACCCAGCGAGCGGATTTCTTTCAACAATACGTTGAAGGATTCCGGCATGCCTGGTTCCATCTGATGATTGCCATCCACGATGTTCTTATACATCTTGGTACGGCCGTTCACATCATCAGACTTAACGGTCAACATTTCTTGCAGGGTATAAGCTGCACCATAAGCTTCCAGCGCCCACACTTCCATCTCACCGAAGCGTTGACCACCGAACTGCGCCTTACCACCCAGCGGCTGCTGAGTAACCAGGCTGTAAGAGCCGGTGGAACGAGCATGCATCTTATCGTCAACCAAGTGGTTCAGTTTCAGCATGTACATGTAGCCCACTGTAACCTGACGTTCAAATTTCTCACCGGTACGTCCATCGTACAGGGTAATCTGACCGGAGGTAGGGATACCGCCCATCTGCAACAGTTCCTTGATTTCTTTCTCTTTTGCACCGTCGAATACCGGCGTTGCAATTGGCATACCTTTCTTCAGGTTTTCAGCCAGACGCATAACTTCTTCGTCTGAGAAAGTGCTCAGGTCGACTTTCTGACGCACATCGTCGCCCAGATCGTAGGCTCTCTGGATGAACTCACGAAGTTTAGTCACTTCTTCGTGCTGCTTGAGCATGGCGTTGATTTTCTCGCCGATACCTTTCGCAGCCATACCCAAGTGGGTTTCCAGAATCTGACCAATGTTCATACGTGAAGGTACGCCCAGTGGGTTCAGTACGATATCGACCGGCGTACCGTTCTCATCGTAAGGCATATCTTCGATCGGGTTGATCTTGGAGATAACACCTTTGTTCCCGTGACGACCTGCCATTTTGTCACCCGGTTGGATCTGACGTTTAACAGCCAGATAAACCTTGACGATTTTCAGCACGCCTGGTGCCAGATCATCGCCCTGAGTGATTTTACGGCGCTTAGCTTCGAGTTTTTTCTCAAACTCGTGCTTCAGCTCATCATACTGTTCTGCCAACTGCTCCAACTGATTCTGTTTATCTTCATCAGTCAGACCCAGTTCCAACCAGCGCTCGCGCGGCAGTTTGTCCAGTTTGTCAGCTTCTACGCCGCCGGAAACCAGCACAGCGTGGATACGTGCAAACAGGCCCGCTTCCAGAATCTGCAATTCTTCAGTCAGGTCTTTCTTCGCCTGCTTCAGCTGCATTTCTTCGATTTCCAGCGCACGCTTGTCTTTTTCCACGCCATCGCGGGTAAAGACCTGTACGTCGATAATCGTACCGGAAACACCGTTTGGTACACGCAGAGAAGAGTCTTTAACGTCAGACGCTTTCTCACCGAAGATCGCACGCAGCAGTTTTTCTTCTGGCGTCAGTTGGGTTTCACCTTTCGGCGTAACCTTACCAACCAGAATGTCACCACCGGTCACTTCCGCACCGATGTAAACGATGCCGGACTCATCCAGTTTAGAAAGTGCTGCTTCACCCACATTCGGGATATCCGCAGTAATTTCTTCAGGCCCTAACTTGGTGTCACGAGACACACAGGCAAGTTCCTGAATGTGGATGGTCGTAAAGCGATCTTCCTGAACCACACGCTCGGAAACGAGGATGGAGTCTTCGAAGTTGTAACCATTCCATGGCATGAATGCCACGCGCATGTTCTGACCCAGCGCCAGTTCACCCAGATCGGTGGACGGGCCATCTGCCAGAACGTCGCCACGTTCTACCGGCTCACCCAAAGACACACACGGCATCTGGCTGATGCAGGTGTTCTGGTTAGAACGGGTATATTTGGTCAGGTTATAGATGTCGATCCCGGCTTCGCCTGGATACATTTCATCGTCATTAACGCGGATTACAATACGGGATGCATCCACGTACTGTACTGTACCACCACGTTTGGCTACGGCAGTTACACCGGAGTCAACCGCAACAGCACGTTCCATACCGGTACCAACCAGCGGCTTATCAGCACGCAGGGTAGGAACGGCCTGACGTTGCATGTTCGCACCCATCAGGGCACGGTTGGCGTCATCGTGTTCCAGGAACGGAATCAGGGATGCACCGACGGAAACCACCTGCTGTGTGGAAACGTCCATATATTCAACCTGATCGCGGCTGAACAAGCTGGACTCACCTTTGTTACGGCAGGTAACCAGTTCGTCGATGAAGCGGCCTTCTTCGTCCAAATTGGTGTTGGCCTGTGCGATAACGAAGTTACCTTCTTCAATCGCAGACAGGTAATGGATCTCATCCGTCACCACGTTGTCACGCACGCGACGATACGGGGTTTCAAGGAAACCGTATTCGTTCGTTTGCGCATAAACGGACAAGGAGTTGATCAGACCGATGTTCGGACCTTCCGGGGTTTCGATAGGACAAACACGGCCGTAGTGAGTTGGGTGTACGTCACGGACTTCAAAGCCAGCGCGTTCACGCGTCAGACCGCCTGGACCCAATGCAGAGATACGACGTTTGTGCGTAATCTCGGACAGCGGGTTGTTCTGGTCCATAAACTGTGACAGTTGGCTCGAACCGAAGAACTCTTTCACGGCAGCCGAAATCGGCTTGGCGTTGATCATGTCCTGTGGCATCAGCGTATCAAGATCGCCCAGAGACAGACGCTCTTTTACAGCACGTTCTACACGCACCAGACCCACGCGGAATTGGTTTTCTGCCATTTCGCCGACGGAACGAATACGACGGTTGCCAAGGTGGTCGATATCGTCCACTTCGCCTTTACCGTTACGGATATCGATGAGCTTCTTCATCACTTCGATGATGTCATCTTTGCTCAGGATACCGGAACCTTCGATCTCATCACGCAACAGAGAACGGTTGAACTTCATACGACCGACCGCAGACAGATCGTAGCGGTCTTCAGAGAAGAACAGGTTCTCAAACAGCGTTTCTGCTGCTTCGCGCGTTGGCGGCTCACCAGGACGCATCATACGATAGATTTCAACCAGCGCACTCAGACGATCGTTTGATGGATCGACACGCACAGTTTCAGACATGTATGCGCCGTGATCGAGATCGTTGGTGAACAGAGTCTCGATACGTTTGTGGCCAGACTGGCTCAGTTTAGCCAGCAGATCCAGCGACAGCTCCATGTTGGCTGCGCCGATCAGTTCACCGGTGCTCTCGTCGATATAGTCTTTGGACAGAACTTTGCCAGCAATATATTCAACAGGCACTTCAATGCGCTCAATACCGTCTTTCTCTAACTGACGGATATGACGCGCAGTGATACGGCGACCTTTTTCGATATAAACTTTACCGTTCGCTTCGATATCAAACGATGCGGTTTCACCACGCAAGCGCTCAGGAACCAGATCCATCTGCAATTTATTGCCATTGATTTCATAGACAATTTTATCGAAGAAAAGATCGAGAATCTGTTCGGTGGAGTAACCCAGCGCGCGCAGGATAATGGTCGCAGGCAATTTGCGGCGACGGTCGATACGAACAAACAGGTTATCCTTCGGATCAAACTCGAAATCCAACCAGGAACCACGGTAAGGAATAATACGTGCGTTATATAGCACCTTACCTGAAGAGTGGGTTTTACCTTTGTCGCTATCGAAGAACACACCTGGACTACGATGCAGCTGAGATACGATTACACGCTCAGTGCCGTTGATCACGAAGGTACCGTTGTCGGTCATGAGCGGAATTTCGCCCATGTAAACTTCTTGTTCTTTGATGTCTTTAACGGTGCCTTCAGGCGCTTCGCGCTCGTAGATCACCAGGCGCAGTTTCACGCGTAGCGGCGCAGAGAACGTCACACCACGGATCTGACATTCTTTAACGTCAAATACTGGCTCGCCCAAGCGATAGCTAACGTATTGCAGCTCTGAATTACCGCTATAGCTTTTTATGGGGAAAACAGAACGGAATGCAGCTTCCAAACCGTACTGACCTTCCGGGTCTTGCTCGATAAACTTCTGGAACGAGTCAAGTTGGATAGAAAGGAGATAAGGTACGTCCAAAACCTGCGGACGTTTACCAAAATCCTTACGAATGCGTTTTTTCTCGGTATAGGAGTAAACCATAGGGTTCCTCAGCTAGCTGACAAGTCGAACCACTCTGTCTGCCCTAAGAAGGACAGTTCATGCAACACTATTTATGTTGGTCGGAAAATGGGGAACTTTCCGTAATACATCTTTCTATTACTCTTAAACCATTTCATTGCTTTTGCTCAGGCAGGGAGCCCGTTCTGGAAAGCAGTATATTAAGTCGTCAATAGAAAAAAATATTGGGGAAATCAATGGCTAAACAGTGCGAAAGCCCATTGATGCCCTACAGCGCAAAAAGGCTGGTGACTAAAAAGTCACCAGCCATCAGCCTAATACATCAGGCTGCAACCTGAAAGATTGGCTTATTTAACTTCAACTTCTGCGCCAGCTTCTTCCAGTGATTTTTTCAGTGCTTCAGCGTCATCTTTGCTCACGCCTTCTTTCAGAACTGCTGGTGCAGATTCAACCAGATCTTTGGCTTCTTTCAGGCCCAGACCAGTCGCGCCACGAACAGCTTTGATTACAGCAACTTTGTTAGCGCCGATGCCTTTCAGCACAACGTCGAACTCAGTTTTTTCTTCAGCAACTTCAGCTGGGCCAGCAGCAACAGCTACAGCAGCAGCAGCAGAAACACCGAATTTTTCTTCCATAGCAGAAACCAGCTCAACAACATCCATTACAGACATAGCTGCTACTGCTTCCAGAATTTGATCTTTAGTGATAGACATAACAATTGTTCCTAAGAATCAGAAATAGTTTATACGTTAGCAAGTGCGTTAGAAAAGAAAGCGCTATTACGCAGCTTCTTTTGCATCGCGAACAGCAGCCAGAGTGCGAACCAGTTTGCCTGCAGCGGCTTCTTTCATGGTCGACATCAGACGTGCCAGTGCTTCTTCGTAAGTCGGCAGCGTTGCCAGACGGTCAATTTGAGCCGCCGGGATCAGCTCACCTTCAAAGGCTGCAGCTTTGACCTCAAATTTTGCATTCGCTTTCGCGAACTCTTTGAACAGACGAGCAGCAGCGCCCGGGTGTTCCATAGAATATGCAATCAGGGTCGGACCAACAAACGTGTCTTTCAGGCATTCAAATTGAGTGCCTTCAACGACGCGGCGCAGCAGGGTGTTACGAACAACACGCATGTAAACGCCAGCTTCACGACCTGCTTTACGCAGTTCGGTCATTTTATCAACGGTAACGCCACGGGAATCCGCAACAACCGCAGACAGCGCACCTTTGGCTACTTCGCTGACTTCAGCAACAATCGCTTGTTTGTCTTGAAGATTTAATGCCATTAGCTTTTGCTCCTGGATTTAGCCGGAGAAAATTTCCGGAACTCACTTCACTTATCGCCAAAATTAGAGATAAGCGTTGAAACACGGTGAGCAGAATCCAGTAAAAAATTATTCTTTATAAAAAAGAAAAACGTTATTTAGGCTCTGTCACCGTCTACGCAGGAAGGATTAAGTTTCTTTCGAAACACCTGCGGTCTTGGACGGAGGCCTGGATAGGCCAGGCTCCAACCGAAAATTCTTGCGTTATTCCACTTGAGGAACAACGGGCGTAAAATTATAGGTAAATCTCACACCCGAGTAAAGCGGAACAAAAGCTATTAGTTAGCAGCAGCGTTCAGACCGCTCTGGTCGATAGCAACGCCAGCGCCCATAGTGGTAGACAGGCTAACTTTCTTGATGTACACGCCTTTTGCCTGAGATGGTTTTGCTTTTTTCAGCGCAACCAGCAAGGCTTCCAGGTTTTCTTTCAATTTGTTAGAATCGAAATCAACCTTACCAATAGTGGTATGGATGATACCGTTCTTGTCGTTACGGTAACGAACCTGACCAGCTTTAGCATTGTTAACCGCTTCAGCAACGTTAGGAGTTACAGTACCCACTTTCGGGTTTGGCATCAGGCCACGTGGACCCAGAACCTGGCCCAATTGGCCAACAACGCGCATAGCATCAGGAGATGCAATAACAACGTCAAAGCCCATTTCGCCTTTCTTGATCTGATCAGCCAGATCTTCCATGCCCACGAATTCAGCGCCAGCAGCTTTAGCAGCTTCAGCGTTTGCACCCTGGGTGAAGACAGCTACGCGAACAGAACGACCGGTGCCGTGAGGCAGAACGGTTGCACCGCGAACGTTTTGGTCAGATTTACGTGCATCGATGCCGAGGTTAACAGCGACGTCTACACTTTCTACGAACTTAGCAGTGGCCAGCTCTTTGAGCAGAGCAACAGCTTCGTTGATGTCGTACTGTTTAGTTACATCAACTTTGTCACGGATCACGCGCATGCGCTTGGTCAGCTTAGCCATTTATTAATCCTCCACTACCAGGCCCATGGAACGAGCGGTACCTGCGATAGAACGCGCCATGGCGTCTACATCAGAACCAGTCATGTCCGCAGCTTTAGTTTCTGCGATTTCACGAACCTGAGCGCTCGTTACTTTACCAACTTTGTCTTTGTTCGGCTTACCAGAACCAGACTTGATACCAGCTGCTTTCTTCAGCAGAACAGCTGCTGGAGGCGTTTTGGTAACGAAGGTGAAAGAACGGTCAGAATAAACGGTAATAACAACAGGAATTGGCAGACCTTTTTCAACGCTTTCAGTTTTAGCATTGAACGCCTTACAGAATTCCATGATGTTTACACCCTGCTGACCCAGAGCCGGACCTACCGGTGGGCTTGGGTTAGCCATACCAGCTGCAACCTGCAGCTTGACATAGGCTTGTACTTTCTTGGCCATTTAGCTTTCCTCAATTGGGTAATAGCGCCTAGTGAAAGGCTCCCCCGTGGTTTGTATTACGTTTCAGACGCCTTTAAGGCCCCTGAAAAACAAAAGGCGCGAAATTATAGGTTAATTTCGCGCCATAGGCAAGTAGCTATTTCCAGCAAATCTTGTGGAAAAATTAGCCTTTTTCGACTTGAGCAAAGTCCAGTTCAACCGGCGTTGCACGACCAAAGATAGAGACAGACACCTTCAGGCGGCTCTTCTCATAGTCAACTTCTTCAACAACACCGTTAAAGTCAGCAAATGGACCGTCGTTAACGCGCACCATTTCACCCGGTTCAAACAGCGTTTTCGGACGAGGTTTGTCACCAACCTGCTGGAGACGATTCATAATCGCATCCACTTCTTTGTCACTGATTGGCGCAGGGCGATCAGATGTACCGCCAATGAACCCCATAACACGAGGTACGCTGCGTACAAGATGCCAACTGGCATCTTCCATCACCATCTGTACCAAGACATAACCAGGGAAAAACTTGCGCTCACTCTTGCGACGCTGGCCACCACGGATTTCGACTACTTCTTCAGTAGGCACCATGACTTCGCCAAACAGTTCTTCCATATTATGGAGTTTGATATGTTCACGCAGTGATTGTGCTACGCGACCTTCAAAACCAGAGAACGCCTGAACGACGTACCAACGTTTTTTTGGAGCTTCAGACATCTTAGAACCTCAGGCCAGTGATAAACGATACCAGACGGACCAGAATACCATCCAGTCCCCACAAAATCAGTGACATCACGGCAGTCACCGCGGCAACGATTAACGTGGTGTGTAACGTTTCCTGACGAGTCGGCCAAATTACTTTGCGCACTTCGGTACGCGCTTCGCGAGCAAACGCTACGGTTGCTTTGCCTTTCGTGGTCAGCAGTGCCACACCACCGGCTGCGGCGATCAGGATAACAACGGCCAATGCACGCAGAGGAAGACTAAATTCGCGGTAATAATAATTGCCAACAATCGCAACAACCAGCAAGGCACCTACTACCAGCCACTTAATCACTTCCAGGCCACGCCCACTATCCTGAGCTTCGGTATTCGCACTCATAAACCAACCTGTCACAATGATTCAGACAAATAACTTTGCCCCGTAACCACGGGGCAACCAAACCGAAAGATGTTCTGTAAAACGAATAATTCGGTATTTACGCCGTATCTACAGAGCCTATCTCACCAATGATTATATCCCACAATCGCTGATGAGATAGGTTCTACCATGACAGCGTAGAAAAAGGGCATCAAATGATGCCCTTTTATCGCGTGTCGCGTCAAACGTTATCAGCGATTAAGCGATAACTTTAGCAACAACGCCCGCGCCTACTGTACGGCCGCCTTCACGGATTGCAAAACGCAAACCGTCATCCATCGCGATTGGGTGGATCAGGGTAACAACCATTTTGATGTTGTCGCCCGGCATTACCATCTCTACGCCTTCTGGCAGTTCGATGGTGCCCGTTACGTCAGTGGTACGGAAGTAGAACTGAGGACGGTAGCCTTTGAAGAACGGAGTATGACGGCCGCCTTCATCCTTGCTCAGGATATACACTTCTGATTCGAACTTGGTGTGTGGCTTGATTGAACCCGGCTTAGCCAGTACCTGACCACGCTCGATTTCTTCACGCTTGATACCACGCAGCAGAACACCAACGTTCTCACCCGCACGACCTTCGTCCAGCAGTTTGCGGAACATTTCTACGCCGGTACAGGTAGATTTCGCGGTGTCTTTGATACCAACGATTTCCACTTCTTCACCAACTTTAACGATACCGCGCTCTACACGACCGGTAACAACGGTACCACGGCCGGAGATGGAGAATACGTCTTCGATTGGCAGCAGGAACGGCTTGTCAATTGCACGCTCTGGCTCTGGGATATAAGAATCCAGGAACCCTGCCAGTTCGATGATTTTCGCTTCCCACTCAGCGTCGCCTTCCAGCGCTTTCAGCGCAGAACCACGAACCACTGGGGTATCGTCGCCTGGGAAGTCGTACTGAGACAGCAGCTCACGCACTTCCATCTCAACCAGTTCCAGCAACTCTTCGTCATCAACCATGTCACACTTGTTCAGGAACACGATGATGAAAGGAACGCCAACCTGGCGACCCAGCAGGATGTGCTCACGCGTCTGAGGCATTGGGCCGTCAGTCGCAGCAACAACCAGGATCGCGCCGTCCATCTGGGCAGCACCGGTGATCATGTTCTTCACATAGTCGGCGTGTCCTGGGCAGTCAACGTGCGCGTAGTGGCGAGACGGGGTATCGTATTCAACGTGAGACGTGTTGATGGTGATACCACGTGCTTTTTCTTCTGGCGCGTTATCGATCTGGTCGAATGCACGTGCGTTACCACCGTAGGTTTTAGCCAGAACGGTAGTGATTGCAGCGGTCAGCGTTGTTTTACCATGGTCAACGTGGCCGATAGTACCGACGTTAACGTGCGGTTTTGTACGTTCAAATTTTTCTTTAGACATCGATTGTCCCTCTAAGACACGGATAAATCGGTGGTATCACCACATCAACCAAGCAATAGCTTGCTGAATTTATTCACAGAAAGAAAATCAGGAGGAGGAAAAGGAAGTGGTGCTGATAGGCAGATTCGAACTGCCGACCTCACCCTTACCAAGGGTGCGCTCTACCAACTGAGCTATATCAGCACATCTTGGAGCGGGCAGTGGGAATCGAACCCACATCATCAGCTTGGAAGGCTGAGGTAATAGCCATTATACGATGCCCGCATCCTGGAACTCGGCTACCTAATTTTTCTGTAGATTTTGAAGTTGAGGAATAAGAACTTATAGACCCCGCGTTCGTCGATCCGGCTTGGTCTTGCTACCGTATCGAATATCCTGTTACCAGGATTGAATTTGGTGGTGGGGGAAGGATTCGAACCTTCGAAGTCTGTGACGGCAGATTTACAGTCTGCTCCCTTTGGCCGCTCGGGAACCCCACCTGATTGTGTACTTGATGGTGCCGGCTACCGGAATCGAACTGGTGACCTACTGATTACAAGTCAGTTGCTCTACCTACTGAGCTAAGCCGGCATCAAGTGCTGCGCATTCTAGGTAGACAGAGCGCTCGATGCAACAAAAAAATTGCGTAAAATGTGCTTTCGCTTAGATTTTATCCAGATTCACTCACAATTCTAGGTCAGCAACAAGAATTAGTGCAAAGAACCATCAAATCTTCTCCAGGAAATGCGCATTGCACCATCAAATTTGCCCTATATCTCTTGCACCAAAAATGCGCCTTTTGCCCTTAAAGAGAACATGTCCCTCACTGACAGACGCTATTTTGCTCGTTTTTCTAAGAAAATAGACTTGGAACAAATTTTGCTGAGTTAGAAACAAATTTCTGAAGAACGAGCAAAATACGATGAAAATAGTTCAACTCAATGCGGCAACCTGATCTTGACCCGCCATCTCCGGACAGCTTTTGTATCTTAAGTTAACGATGCCCGCTGCCGCCGGTATTCCCTCGGAGAGTGATATCCCAGCGCACTGTGCGGGTGGTTCTCATTGTAATGCGTGAACGCTGCTGCAAGGTTTTTCAGTGCTGTTCTCACATCCGGTTTTGGCATAAACGCGATATAATCTTCCTTCATCGTTTTCACGAACCGCTCGGCCATGCCATTGCTCTGCGGGCTGCTCACCGCTGTTGTGCAGGGCTCCAGATTTAGTTCTCTCGCGAACCTGCGCGTTTCATGCGCGCTATACGCTGAACCGTTATCCGTCAGCCACTGCACCGGGATGTCCGGCAACCTGTCTCCGAAGCGCTTTTCCACTGACCTCAGCATCACATCCTGCACGGTCGAACTATCGTAGCCTCCCGTGCTCGCCGCCCACTCTATGGCCTCCCGGTCACAGCAGTCCAGAGCGAACGTAACCCGTAGTTTTTCACCGTTGTCGCATCCGAACTCGAAGCCATCTGAGCACCAGCGCATATCGCTTTCTGCCACCGCGATTTTACCCTTATGCTCGCGCTGCGGCCGCTCTGGTTTGTCATGCAGTAACAACAGCTTATGTTTGCGCATTATCCTGTAAAGCCGTTTGGCATTTACCGGCGGCTGCCCCTCTGCACGACGTTGCTTACGCAGGATACCCCACACACGTCGATAGCCGTAGCTGGGCATATCGCTGATGATACCGAGGATGGCCGACAGTATTTCAGCGTCAGCTTCGTCATTACGCCGGTTACAGCGACTGTCCTGCCAGTCGGCAGAACGCTTAATCCGCAGTGACAACTGCGCACGCGACACGCCCATGGTACGGCTGACCTGAGCTATTCTCCGTCCTTTGGCAACAAGGGCGCGTGCGCTATCCATTTTCGCGACTGACTGTACTCCACAGCTTCTTTCAGGATCTCAACTTCCATCGTCTTCTTGCCCAGAAGGCGCTGAAGCTCCCGGACCTGCTTCAGAGCAGCGGTAAGCTCGGAAGCAGGAACGACTTCCTCTCCGGCCGCAACGGCGGTGAGGCTGCCTTCTTGATATTGCTTCTTCCACTTAAACAGCAGGCTGGGCTGGATACCATGCAGACGGGCGACATGGGAGACATTCATGCCCGGCTGCATCGTCTGCTGGATAATGGCGATCTTCTCCTGTGGAGTTTTACGTTTACGGACTTCTTGCCCTAACAGGATCCCGGTCATCTCAAAATTGGCGTTAGTATTAGACATATATTCAAGCCTATCTCTTATCTGGAGATACAGCTACTGTCTGGTGTTTCAGGGGGCTAGATCACTCAATGCGGCAACCTTACCTGTCTATCGTGAAGAACTGGCCAGTCTATTAATAGATGCTGTAGAAAAAGGCGCCTCTGTTGGATATCAATCGCCTCTGCACCACAAAGAAGCTATGGAATATTTTCATGGATTACAAGCATCTGTCGCTAACGGTGATCGCATACTATGGGCAGCACGCGACGAGGAAGGTATCGTCGGAAGTGTACAGCTAGAGTTATGTCAAAAGCCAAACGGGAGAAACAGAGCTGAAATTCAAAAATTGTTAGTTCATAGCCGTGTACGGAGAGCGGGAATAGGCAGACAGCTCATTCAGTTACTGGAAAAACACGCGCTTTTCCAACAGAGAGGGTTACTCTATTTAGATACCCAAGCTGGCTCCCCAGCAGAAGCATTCTACCGAGCCATGGGTTATCACCATCTGGGAGAGTTGCCTGACTATGCTTGCACACCCGATGGTTATTACCATCCAACGGCTATCTACTATAAACGCCTCTTTGCCGTGAATGGGTTAGGTAAAGCAATCGCCAGCTAGGCTGTGTCCCGTAACTATTTTTTGTACAATACGAAGCATAGTTTAACCACAAAAAGTCCTTCAATTTGGCTCGTTACGATTTCCCTGATGATGCATGGTTTCTGATTGCACCGATGCTGCCACCTGAGAGAGGTTCTGCTAAAGGGGGCGGCCTTATCTTGCGCACAGGCATGTCATGAATGGAATATTTTGGGTTCTTTGTTCTGGAGCGCCGTGGAGGGATTTACCCGAACGCTATGGTCACTGGAAAACGATTTATAACCGCTTTAACCGGTGGTCAAAAACCGGAATAATGAACAGCCTTTTCAATAAGCTACGTCAAATTCTGGATGAAAAATCACTGATTGACTGGGATGTCATCGCGCTTGATGGCAGCAATATTCGAGCCCTGAAAGCCGCTGCAGGAGCTAAAAAAAACATCCCGATGAACTCGACGATCATGGGCTGAGTCGCTCTCGCGGCGGCTTTGGCACCAAGATCCATCTGGCGACAGATGGCACCGGATTGCCATTAAGTTTCTGTCTGAGCGGTGGGCAAGCCCACGAAAGCCAGTATGCAAAAGACCTGCTCAACCGAGTTGGTGTTATTCGTAAAAGTGGGTGCCTGAAATCGCGTCCAAAAGCTGTACTGGCGGATAAGGGATACTCAGGGAAAAGTCTTCGTATTTATTTGAAGGTTAAGGGAATAAAGTCAGTCATCCCTTTTGAACGGAATGAGAAAGCCAGTCAGGATAGACGCAGAAAACTCAATAGCCGGTTGTACAAAAAACGCAATGTTGTGGAGCGCTGCTTTGCGGGATTAAAGGAAAATCGTCGCATCGCTACACGCTCAGAAAAAACAGCAAGAAATTATCTGAGTATGCTTAAACTGGGGGCGATCCGGTTATTTTTGAAGCGAGTGTTAAGTTAAGGGACACAGCCTAGCCTGTACCCGATGCGTAAACTATAGAAGCATCGGGTACAGAACCGATTTTCTCTTCTTCTTTCTATCAGCAAAGTGTTAACCTGCCCATTATCAAAAATTTATTACATAAGAAAAGGTGCCGCGATCATAGCGTTGGCTAAACTAATAGCCCGTTTTCTTCGCTGGCTGAGAGTCCCTTTTCTTACCTGTGAAGCAGGCAGAACACGACTTATGAGCAATAGAGAGCAATCCTTGGCCACGCCATATCTACAATTTAATCGCAGCCAATGGGCCGCCTTGCGCGATTCCGTCCCGTTAACGCTGACAGAGGAAGAAATCGTTAAGCTCAAAGGGATTAACGAAGACCTTTCATTAGACGAAGTCGCAGAAATTTATCTGCCACTATCCCGCCTGCTCAATTTTTATATCAGCTCTAATTTACGCCGTCAGGCCGTGCTTGAGCAGTTCTTAGGTACGGATGGCCAAAAGATACCTTACATAATTGGTATTGCGGGTAGCGTCGCCGTGGGAAAAAGTACCACAGCCCGTGTGCTCCAAGCATTATTAAGCCGCTGGCCGGAACATCGAAGTGTAGAACTCATTACAACCGACGGATTTCTTCATCCAAATAAGGTGTTAAAAGCACGTGATTTGATGAAGAAAAAAGGCTTTCCGCAATCATACGATATGCATAGCCTGGTAAAATTTGTTTCTGATATAAAATCAGGGACACACAAAGTCACAGCCCCAACGTATTCTCATCTAACCTACGATATCGTTCCTGATAACAATAAAGTGTTGGAGCAACCTGATATCTTAATATTAGAAGGTTTGAATGTTCTACAAAGTGGAATGGACTATCCACATGATCCACATAGAGTTTTCGTCTCTGACTTTGTAGACTTCTCTATCTACGTTGATGCACCTGAAGCATTGCTACAGACATGGTATATAAATCGTTTCTTGAAATTTAGGCAAGGTGCTTTCTCAAATCCGAACTCATACTTTCATAATTATGCGAAACTGACGGAAGAAGAAGCTGTCGGCATTGCATCTCAATTATGGAAAGAAATTAACGGACTGAATCTAAAAGAAAATATTCTACCCACGCGGGAAAGAGCTAGCCTTATTATGACTAAAAGCGCTAATCATGCAGTTGAATGTGTTAGGTTAAGAAAGTGACAAGCGAGTAAATATGTAAAAAGGGGGAGTCCCCCTTTTTCATGCACCACGTAGAGAAATTTCCCCACCAATATATGGTGTAACTAAACCGTCGTTTTCTAATAGCAATGCACCCTGGCGATCTATTCCTCGGTCAGTCCCATATATTTCACGATTACCAATAATCAACCGAACTGGACGATTAAAATAATTATCCAATTTTTCCCATCGAGGAATGAATGGTTCAAGACCCTGTAGTTCAAAGATAGCTAAAGCATTCCTTAATTCAGAAATAAGAGTCGAAGCAAGCGTATTACGATTAATACCTATACCTGCTTCTTGTAAATTTATCCAGCCTTGACTAATTGTATCTGAAGCAGGTTCTCTCATTTGTAAATTAATGCCCGCACCCATAACCAGATTAGCCGCATCCCCCGTTTTTCCAGTGAGTTCGACAAGAATACCGGCGAGTTTTCTATCCTTCAGATATAAATCATTGGGCCATTTGACTCGTACACCATCAGCACCAAGCTTATGTAGCACTTCTGCCATTACGATACCGATAACCAAACTAACCCCGACAGCTGCTGCTGGCCCCTGTTCTAGGCGCCAATATAAGGACAAATACAAATTTGCACCAAAGGGCGAAAACCATTGCCGGCCTCGACGACCACGCCCAGATTGCTGATATTCAGCAAGACATGCATCACCGGAGGATAAGGAGTCCAGGCGATCTAAAATATACTGATTAGTAGAATCAACGACAGGTAAAACTGTCACTCCACCTTCGGGTAGATGCTTGAGGATAATCTCCTCATCTAATAACTGCATAGGCGCAGGTAAAGAATAGCCCTTACCCGTCACAGTAAAAACATCAATTCCCCAATCACGTATGGTCTGAATATGTTTATTAATCGCAGCTCGACTCATCCCCATCATTTCACCCAGTAACTCACCGGAATAAAATTCACCATCAGAGAGAATTCTGATTAATTTAAGGGGAACCGTAATATCTTTCATGATAATACCTCGATGGCATTGACCTCTCCAGACGCAGCAATAAAGCGGACCTCTGGCTCCAGGTGTATGGAGAATTTCTCAGCAACCTGGTTACGAACATGACGCGCTAATTCGACAATATCTGAACTTTTTGCATTGTTTTTATTAATTAGAACCAATGCCTGCTTCTCGTGCACAGCCGCACCACCAAGCTGAAATCCTTTAAGATTACACTGATCAATTAGCCATCCAGCGGCCAATTTAACGTTTCCATCGGCTTGTAAATACTGAGGAGCGTGCGGATACTCTCGTAAAATGCATTCAGCATGCTGTGGTGTAATTATCGGGTTTTTGAAGAAGCTACCAGCATTACCTGTCACGGTAGGATCTGGAAGCTTACTTCGACGCATATGGCACACGGAATCAAATATCTGCTGTGGCGTAACGGTTGCAGGGTCCAATTTGACCAAATCGCCATAGTTAAGTACCGGGTTCCACTCTTTCTTTAAAAAGAACCCTACTGCGGTAATCGCAAACCCAGCGCGGTATTGATGCTTAAATATGCTTTCACGGTAATCGAACTGGCATTCCTCAGAGGTAAAACGCATGACGTTACCTTCAGTCAGATCCAGCACGTCAACATAATCACAAACATGCTGTAACTCGATACCATACGCACCAATATTCTGTATCGGTGCAGAACCCACACATCCGGGAATTAATGCCAGATTTTCTAATCCGGGAACACCACACTTGAGCGTACATTCAACTAATTGATGCCAGTTCTCGCCGGCTCCGACATGAATATACCAGCCGTCACTTTCTTCTCGAATATCTATACCCTTGAGCCGATTTAGCAGAATAGTACCTAAGAAATCTTCGAGAAAAAGGACATTACTCCCTTCTCCTAGCAACAAAATCGGCTCTCGTGATTCACTGGCGACGCGCCATCCTTCAATCAATTTCTCCTGAGTATCCGCAACCTTAATACAAGATGCGGAAACGGGTAATGAGAAAGAGTTATAAGACTTCAATGAAATAACGCTCGACGCCATAATAGAGATACCGACTAATTCAGATATGACATAGTCTACCTGATCTACGCAGGATAGAGGCGGTCTTTCACTATGGGTACGGATAAAATCAGCTTGATTGCATCGACGCGCACAGCAAAAAGCCCCTGTCTTTCGACAGGGGCCTTCCACTATTTGATGCCTGGCAGTTCCCTACTCTCACATGGGGAAGCCCCACACTACCATCGGCGCTACGGCGTTTCACTTCTGAGTTCGGCATGGGGTCAGGTGGGACCACCGCGCTATCGCCGCCAGGCAAATTCTGTTTCATTCCAACCGTCGCACTTCAGTCGCTTTCGCTTCTCTCTGCACAACCATCAGAACCAATCTTCGAACAAGCTGAGTATTGTTTTTTATGAGTCGCCTCACAAAACACCTTCGGTGTTGTAAGGTTAAGCCTCTCGGGTCATTAGTACTGGTCAGCTCAACGTATCGCTACGCTTACACACCCAGCCTATCTACGTCGTCGTCTTCAACGGCCCTTCAGGGGTATCAAGTACCCAGGGAAGACTCATCTCGAGGCAAGTTTCCCGCTTAGATGCTTTCAGCGGTTATCTCTTCCGCACTTAGCTACCGGGCAATGCAATTGGCATCACAACCCGTACACCAGTGGTGCGTTCACTCCGGTCCTCTCGTACTAGGAGCAACCCCTCTCAATCTTCCAGCGCCCACGGCAGATAGGGACCGAACTGTCTCACGACGTTCTAAACCCAGCTCGCGTACCACTTTAAATGGCGAACAGCCATACCCTTGGGACCTACTTCAGCCCCAGGATGTGATGAGCCGACATCGAGGTGCCAAACACCGCCGTCGATATGAACTCTTGGGCGGTATCAGCCTGTTATCCCCGGAGTACCTTTTATCCGTTGAGCGATGGCCCTTCCATTCAGAACCACCGGATCACTAAGACCTGCTTTCGCACCTGCTCGAGCTGTCACTCTCGCAGTCAAGCTAGCTTATGCCTTTGCACTAACCTCCTGATGTCCGACCAGGATTAGCTAACCTTCGTGCTCCTCCGTTACGCTTTGGGAGGAGACCGCCCCAGTCAAACTACCCACCAGACACTGTCCGCAACCCGGTTTACGGGCCCACGTTAGAACATCAAACATTAAAGGGTGGTATTTCAAGGTCGGCTCCATGCAGACTGGCGTCCACACTTCAAAGCCTCCCACCTATCCTACACATCAAGGCTCAAGGTTCAGTGTCAAGCTATAGTAAAGGTTCACGGGGTCTTTCCGTCTTGCCGCGGGTACGCTGCATCTTCACAGCGAGTTCAATTTCACTGAGTCTCGGGTGGAGACAGCCTGGCCATCATTACGCCATTCGTGCAGGTCGGAACTTACCCGACAAGGAATTTCGCTACCTTAGGACCGTTATAGTTACGGCCGCCGTTTACCGGGGCTTCGATCAAGAGCTTCTCCTTACGGATAACCCCATCAATTAACCTTCCGGCACCGGGCAGGCGTCACACCGTATACGTCCACTTTCGTGTTTGCACAGTGCTGTGTTTTTATTAAACAGTTGCAGCCAGCTGGTATCTTCGACTGGTCTCAGCTCCATCCGCGAGGGACTTCACCTTACACCAGCGTGCCTTCTCCCGAAGTTACGGCACCATTTTGCCTAGTTCCTTCACCCGAGTTCTCTCAAGCGCCTGAGTATTCTCTACCTGACCACCTGTGTCGGTTTGGGGTACGATTCGGTGTTACCTGGAGCTTAGAGGCTTTTCCTGGAAGCGTAGCATCAGTTACTTCATCACCGTAGTGACTCGTCATCACGCCTCAGTGTTAACGATGACCCGGATTTACCAAAGTCACCCACCTTCACGCTTAAACCGGGACAACCGTCGCCCGGATAACCTAGCTTTCTCCGTCCCCCCTTCGCAGTAACACCCAGTACAGGAATATTAACCTGTTTCCCATCGACTACGCTTTTCAGCCTCGCCTTAGGGGTCGACTCACCCTGCCCCGATTAACGTTGGACAGGAACCCTTGGTCTTCCGGCGTGCGGGTTTTTCACCCGCATTATCGTTACTTATGTCAGCATTCGCACTTCTGATACCTCCAGCAACCCTCACAGGCCACCTTCGCAGGCTTACAGAACGCTCCCCTACCCAACAACACCTGAGTGTCGCTGCCGCAGCTTCGGTGCATGGTTTAGCCCCGTTACATCTTCCGCGCAGGCCGACTCGACCAGTGAGCTATTACGCTTTCTTTAAATGATGGCTGCTTCTAAGCCAACATCCTGGCTGTCTGTGCCTTCCCACATCGTTTCCCACTTAACCATGACTTTGGGACCTTAGCTGGCGGTCTGGGTTGTTTCCCTCTTCACGACGAACGTTAGCACCCGCCGTGTGTCTCCCGTGATAACATTCTTCGGTATTCGCAGTTTGCATCGGGTTGGTAAGTCGGGATGACCCCCTAGCCGAAACAGTGCTCTACCCCCGAAGATGAATTCACGAGGCGCTACCTAAATAGCTTTCGGGGAGAACCAGCTATCTCCCGGTTTGATTGGCCTTTCACCCCCAGCCACAAGTCATCCGCTAATTTTTCAACATTAGTCGGTTCGGTCCTCCAGTTAGTGTTACCCAACCTTCAACCTGCCCATGGCTAGATCACCGGGTTTCGGGTCTATACCCTGCAACTTAACGCCCAGTTAAGACTCGGTTTCCCTGCGGCTCCCCTAAACGGTTAACCTTGCTACAGAATATAAGTCGCTGACCCATTATACAAAAGGTACGCAGTCACCTAACAAGTAGGCTCCCACTGCTTGTACGTACACGGTTTCAGGTTCTGTTTCACTCCCCTCGCCGGGGTTCTTTTCGCCTTTCCCTCACGGTACTGGTTCACTATCGGTCAGTCAGGAGTATTTAGCCTTGGAGGATGGTCCCCCCATATTCAGACAGGATGTCACGTGTCCCGCCCTACTCATCGAACTCACAATCTGTGCATTTTTGTGTACGGGACTATCACCCTTTACTGTGCGACTTTCCAGACGCTTCCACTAACACACAAACTGATTCAGGTTCTGGGCTCTTCCCCGTTCGCTCGCCGCTACTGGGGGAATCTCGGTTGATTTCTTTTCCTCGGGGTACTGAGATGTTTCAGTTCCCCCGGTTCGCCTCATTAACCTATGGATTCAGTTAATGATAGTGTGTCGAAACACACTGGGTTTCCCCATTCGGGTATCGTCGGGTATAACGCTTCATATCAGCTTACCGACGCTTATCGCAGATTAGCACGCCCTTCATCGCCTCTGACTGCCTAGGCATCCACCGTGTACGCTTAGTCGCTTAACCTCACAACCCGAAGGTGTCTTTGATAAATCAAAGTCATCATCGTGCTGTGATTATTTGAGAGACTCATTGACAGACAGAATCATCACAACTCACCCGAAGGCAGTCATGCATGTTCAGCTGTCATGTTTCAATTTTCAGCTTGTTCCAGATTGTTAAAGAGCAAAATACTTCGCAGCATACTGTTTCCAATACGCTCTGAAGTCTTTTTAATGGTGGAGCTATGCGGGATCGAACCGCAGACCTCCTGCGTGCAAAGCAGGCGCTCTCCCAGCTGAGCTATAGCCCCATCGTTGCTTACAGATACCTTACATACCACTCACGGAAGAGTTGGTAGGCCTGAGTGGACTTGAACCACCGACCTCACCCTTATCAGGGGTGCGCTCTAACCACCTGAGCTACAAGCCTATTAAGGTATTTCTGCTCGTTATTTTCATCAGACAATCTGTGTGAGCACTTCACTTAACCCACATCTTCTTGGTAAGGAGGTGATCCAACCGCAGGTTCCCCTACGGTTACCTTGTTACGACTTCACCCCAGTCATGAATCACAAAGTGGTAAGCGCCCTCCCGAAGGTTAAGCTACCTACTTCTTTTGCAACCCACTCCCATGGTGTGACGGGCGGTGTGTACAAGGCCCGGGAACGTATTCACCGTAGCATTCTGATCTACGATTACTAGCGATTCCGACTTCATGGAGTCGAGTTGCAGACTCCAATCCGGACTACGACGTACTTTATGAGGTCCGCTTGCTCTCGCGAGGTCGCTTCTCTTTGTATACGCCATTGTAGCACGTGTGTAGCCCTACTCGTAAGGGCCATGATGACTTGACGTCATCCCCACCTTCCTCCAGTTTATCACTGGCAGTCTCCTTTGAGTTCCCGGCCTAACCGCTGGCAACAAAGGATAAGGGTTGCGCTCGTTGCGGGACTTAACCCAACATTTCACAACACGAGCTGACGACAGCCATGCAGCACCTGTCTCAGAGTTCCCGAAGGCACTAAGCTATCTCTAGCAAATTCTCTGGATGTCAAGAGTAGGTAAGGTTCTTCGCGTTGCATCGAATTAAACCACATGCTCCACCGCTTGTGCGGGCCCCCGTCAATTCATTTGAGTTTTAACCTTGCGGCCGTACTCCCCAGGCGGTCGATTTAACGCGTTAGCTCCGGAAGCCACGCCTCAAGGGCACAACCTCCAAATCGACATCGTTTACAGCGTGGACTACCAGGGTATCTAATCCTGTTTGCTCCCCACGCTTTCGCACCTGAGCGTCAGTCTTTGTCCAGGGGGCCGCCTTCGCCACCGGTATTCCTCCAGATCTCTACGCATTTCACCGCTACACCTGGAATTCTACCCCCCTCTACAAGACTCTAGCTTGCCAGTTTCAAATGCAGTTCCCAAGTTAAGCTCGGGGATTTCACATCTGACTTAACAAACCGCCTGCGTGCGCTTTACGCCCAGTCATTCCGATTAACGCTTGCACCCTCCGTATTACCGCGGCTGCTGGCACGGAGTTAGCCGGTGCTTCTTCTGCGGGTAACGTCAATCGGTGAGAGTATTAATCTCACCGCCTTCCTCCCCGCTGAAAGTGCTTTACAACCCGAAGGCCTTCTTCACACACGCGGCATGGCTGCATCAGGCTTGCGCCCATTGTGCAATATTCCCCACTGCTGCCTCCCGTAGGAGTCTGGACCGTGTCTCAGTTCCAGTGTGGCTGGTCATCCTCTCAGACCAGCTAGGGATCGTCGCCTAGGTGAGCCATTACCTCACCTACCAGCTAATCCCATCTGGGCACATCTGATGGCGCGAGGCCCGAAAGTCCCCCGCTTTAGTCCGAAGACGTTATGCGGTATTAGCTACCGTTTCCAGTAGTTATCCCCCTCCATCAGGCAGTTTCCCAGACATTACTCACCCGTCCGCCGCTCGTCACCCAAGGAGCAAGCTCCTCTGTGCTACCGCCCGACTTGCATGTGTTAGGCCTGCCGCCAGCGTTCAATCTGAGCCATGATCAAACTCTTCAATTTAAGATTTGTTTGATTTGCTGAACTCGTCAGCGATGCTCAAAGAATTAAAACTGTTTATTCGTAATGAATTTACTGTTGTTCACTCTTCAAGACTTTTTGTATCGTCAAGATACGGTCTTGTGAGTGCCCACACAGATTGTCTGATTAAATTGTTAAAGAGCAGTGCCACAATCTCTCATGGCGTGGGTCGCATATACTATGCGAATCCGCTTTAAAGTCAAGTCATTGCTGACTGCTTTATGAAATCTTTTTTGCTGTTACCGCAACCGCGTGTCGCTGTTGCCGTGTCAGTGGAGGCGCATTATAGGGACTTCTCGCCGCCTGACAAGCGCTAAATGCAAAAAAATTATCGTTTGTCTACTATTTACCCATAAGGCTATCAAAGTGGCAGTTTTTCCAGCGAATCGAAGCCATAACGCTGCAATATTGGCCACAGCGTAGCGACTTTAGGTGTAATCGCCAGGCAATAAACCAGATTCTTATCTGTCGAAAGCGGTGGATTATCCAGATTGGCAATGAGCCACGCGGTTCTTCTGGCGATAGCAGCACCGGAATCGACAAGACGCGTGCCATCTGGCAATGCCGCTTTCAGCTCTTCTGCTAACAACGGAAAATGCGTACAACCTAGTACAACCGTATCTGGCGGCTCCGGTAAACGCAGCCAGGGACGCAGGATTTTTTGCAGTTCGGAAATGGAAATCGTCTCCCCCTGCAATTTCGCTTCTGCCAATTCAACCAGCTCTGACGACCCCAGCGACAAAATCTGGCAATCCGTCGCAAAACGGGCAATCAGTTCGTACGTATAGGGGCGCTGAACCGTTGCGCGCGTCGCCAGTAGGCCAACAACGCCGTTGCGCGTCAGCTTAGCTGCCGGCTTCACCGCAGGAACGACGCCCACGACAGGGAAAGCAAAACGCTCACGTAACGCTGGAAGGGAAATCGTACTCGCCGTATTACAGGCAATCACAACCAGTGCGAGCTGATGGCGTAGTTGAACTGCGTTAACAATCTCAACCACGCGCTCGATAATAAACTGCTGTGATTTCTCACCATAGGGAAACGCTTCGTTATCGAATGCGTATATATAGTGAAGATCCGGCAAGAGTTGCCGGATTTCATCATAAACAGACAGCCCGCCTACGCCGGAATCGAAGACCAGAACCGTAGGACGGGATGGCAGGTTAGAAGGTATAGCTTCCGGTGAGATAGTATTCTCGCCCTGCCGTGCGGTAGCCATATGCCGTCTCATAATCTTTATCAAACAGGTTGGCGATTCTACCACGAACTGTCAGATGAGAGGTGATCGGATATGAGGCAGCGAGATTCCAAAGGCTATAGCCACCTAGTTTGACGGGTTTAGGCTGGAAAGTGACAGGATCGAAATCCGAATCAGAGCGAGCACCTTGGTAAAGCCACGTTAGCGACATGTTCACATCGTTTAACATAGTTGAAAGCTCATACTTCGCTTTCTTATGGGCACGACGCGCTAAAGCTTTATCTGTCGTTTTATCTTTGGCATCCAAATATTCCAGAGTCACCTGATGCGACAACCACCATGTATCATAGGCCGCAGTAAACTCCGCACCGGTCATTACCGCTTTACCGATATTATCGTAGGTACTCTGGCCCAGAGGGAGTGAACGAAAGTTAATGAGGTTATCAACTTCATTACGGTAGCCGGACACCCGCCAGTTCACCGGGCCACTTAAGCCTTCCACGCCAAGTTCCCACTGCTTACTTTCTTCAGGCGATAAATTGGGATTTCCCTGCGAATATGCCGTGTCATATATCTTGTCAAACGTTGGCGCTTTAAACGCCGTACCGTAAGAACCTATAATTCGATAACCGTCAACAAACTCCCATGCAGCACCGGTTTGCCACGTGCCATGTCGGCCATATTGTTGATTATCATCACCACGAACAGCGCCCTCTAACGTAACAGAACCAAACTGCTGCTGAGTCGTTAAATAGATGCCTGTATTGTCACGGCTATGAGCCTGATTATAGGCGGCGCTGCCTCCTGGTTGCGCTCGTTCATTGCGCCAGTCAGTTCCGACACTTACGCTACCATTTCCTACATTGAAGACATTGCCCCATTGCAGATTACGTTGCTCAATTTGCGTAATCGTGCCGTTATATTTTCCGGTCACATCATTAAAATTGAGATCATCATAGGTTTGGTAACTAGCAATTAATTGGCTTGAATATATACCTTCGTTGAACTTCAGACCCGCGTCATAATTTCGAGTATTCAAATAACGCTTATCATTTCCTTGATAGGTACCAACAACATCATAATCCGTATTATTGTCATATCCATAGGCACGGAAAACCGGAAGTATTTTCAGAGAAACGCTGTTCCAGCGATCCCCAAAAAGATTTGCTGCGATAACCATCATTATCTCTGTCAGCTGGCCAAGGCGAGGAAGGATAGACATTATATCCATGGGTAGCTTCATAGCTTCCTGCAACACTGACAACGGTATTGTCACTCACATGACCACGTACTGAACCATCATAGTTTTGATAAGCATGAGAACCGTAACCAGCATTTAGCACGCCTCCATCCTGAGCACGTTCAGTAATAATATTGATGACGCCACTGATAGCATCAGAACCGTACACAGCAGAACGAGGACCACGAATATATTCAATACGCTGTACTAACGACATAGGTATCTGACTGAAGTCAACACTGCCAGAGACTCCTGCAGAGGCAAGACGAACGCCGTCAACCAGCACCAATACATGGTTAGAATTGCTGCCACGAATAAACATCGAACCAAGTTGTCCTCGGCCACCACTCTCAGCAATATCTACTCCCGGTAAACGACGCATCACATCATTGAGCGACTTGGCCTGCCAGCGGTCGATATCTTCTCTTGTCACTACGGTAGTGGGTGCCAACACCGAAGAAACCGGCTGTGCGAAACGATTTGCCGTTACGACCATGTCATCGGCATTTTTTTCCGATGGCGAATTTTGGTTTTCCTGCGCCCAGCCAGAAAATGCCGTGACAGAAAGCACTGTCAGCAGCGAAACTTTTTTAATCATTGTTAAAGCATCCGAGAAATAATAAGGATGCCGCAGGCTCTGTTAATAGCACGCGATATGCAGAGCCAATTGCGACGTATTCCGGCAGGTCTTCGGGCTTGGATGCCGTTGTTACCACAAACCGTCAACGGTAAGGGATACAACGAAAGCGATGACTTCCCATCTATACCCGTCATACTTCAAGTTGCATGTGCGTTGGCTGCGTTCACTCACCCGAATCACTTACTTGAGTAAGCTCATCGGGATGAAATGAGAGACATCCTGTCTCTCACCGAAGGCCAGCCGTTGGCTGGTCAAATTCGTTCCCGACGAATTTGTCCCTCTCTTGCCGCCTGCCTGAAACTCGAATTATTTAGGGTACATAACAGTGTCTGCATAATAATGCTATCGCCGGGGCTTTCTTTACCGCTGCGCGTCAGCTCCAGATTTACACTGGATTCCCTTTTGACTTGTGTTACAAGACCGGATGCTCATCCTACAATCGCGAATTGTGGAAGTCTAGACTTCTATATCACTACAGGATAATCACGTAACAAAACTGGACATCCTGGCCGAATTCCCTACAATTCCCGGCCAATAACACCCTTTTAGACGCTGTTCAGACGAGAAAACCATGACGCCAGAGATCCTGCCCATCGAACAATACGACGACCAGCTTGTAGAGAAAACCGAGCGTCTGCGTGGGCTGATGGCACCGTTCAATGCACCGGAACCTGCCGTCTTTCGTTCTCCCGTCAGCCACTATCGGATGCGCGCCGAGTTCCGTATCTGGCACGAGGGTGATGAGCTTTACCACATCATGTTTGACCAGCAAACCAAACAGCGCATTCGGGTCGATCGCTTTCCGGCAGCCAGCGAGTTGATCAACCGCCTGATGCCGGCGCTGCTTGCTGCAATCCAGCCCGATTCCGTTCTACGCCGCAAACTGTTCCAGATAGACTATCTGTCTACCCTGAGCGGCGAAGTGATCGTTTCGCTGCTGTATCACCGCACTCTGGACGAGGAGTGGCAGGCTCATGCCCGCGCGCTGCGCGATAGCCTGACGGCGCAGGGGTTCCGTCTACAGTTGATTGGTCGTGCGACAAAAACCAAAATCTGCCTCGACCGCGATTATGTTGATGAATGTCTGCCGGTTGCGGGTCGGGATATGATTTACCGCCAGGTAGAAAACAGCTTCACGCAGCCGAATGCGGCAATCAATATTCAGATGCTGGAGTGGGCGCTGGACGCGACGGCAGGGTCGACAGGGGATTTGCTGGAGCTGTATTGCGGTAACGGCAATTTTTCACTCGCGCTGGCAAGAAATTTCGAACGCGTACTGGCCACCGAGATCGCCAAGCCATCCGTTGCGGCAGCACAATATAATATCGCCGCGAACCAGATAGAGAACGTGCAGATTATCCGTATGGCGGCAGAAGAATTCACGCAAGCTATGCAGGGGGTACGTCAGTTTAACCGCTTGCAGGGCATCGATCTGACGAGCTACCAGTGCGAGACCATTTTTGTTGACCCGCCGCGCAGCGGACTGGATGACGAAACGGTGAAACTGGTTCAGGCGTATCCACGTATTCTTTATATTTCCTGCAACCCGGAAACGCTGAGCCATAACCTGCAAACGCTCTCAGAAACCCACGACATTCGCCGTCTGGCACTGTTCGATCAATTCCCTTACACCCACCATATGGAGTGTGGCGTGCTGTTAGAAAAGCGTCAGTAACCGCACATCAACTGGCGGGTCACCCCGCCAGAGCACACCTGTTACAGCGTATCACTCTCTTCTGCTGAAACTGACTCCGTGGCTTTTTTGCGGCGCAGTTTCAGGCCAATCCAGAAAACCAATGCCACGCACAGGATCGAGGGAATAAAGTTCGAGCCAATAGCGGGATATTCCACACGCACGATGGCACTGTAGATCAATAATCCCAGCAGAAAACTGGCTGCTGCCAGCATCGGAATGCCTTCCGGCATACTGTGATGCAAATAACGTTGATGCAGGCAGTAAATGGACAATACCAGCGCAATCAGGGGAAAAATCGAGAACGGAACAATACTGCTAAACAAGGCGGCGAATGCGCCATTGACGGATAAGCCCGCAATCAACGCCAGCACCAGCGTACCTTTTTCTTGGTGAGGTTTTTCTGTCATGGTTTCTCCCTTTTCATGTTGTTGGTATAGAGGATTTATGGCACGGTAAAACTACTATCGTGTTCTTTTCTGTACCAGTAATACGCCCCTTTGGCGATCATCCGCAGTTGCAGTACCAGTCGTTCTTCCAGCTGTTTACGCTGTTCCAAAGAAACATCCAACGCCTCTGCTCCCGCGCTGAACACAATGGTCACCATCGCTTCTGACTGCGCTTCCGCAAAGCTGCGGGGAATATGGTTTTCCACCTCAAGATAATCCGCCAGTTCCGCGATGAAATGCTGAATTTCGCGCGCGACTGCCGCACGAAAGGCCGCCGACGTCCCTGAACGTTCACGCAGCAACAGCCGGAACGCATTAGGATTATTGCCGATAAATTCCATGAAGGTGGAAACCGACGTCCTGATTACGCTACCGGTCTTGGCAATACGCTGCCGAGCCTGTCGCATTAACTGACGCAGCATCAGCCCGCTTTCGTCAACCATTGTCAGCCCCAGTTCATCCACGTCACGAAAATGACGATAGAAAGATGTCGGCGCGATACCCGCTTCACGGGCAACCTCACGCAGACTCAGGCTGGCAAAACTACGCTCAGCGCTTAACTGGCTAAATGCAGCTTCAATAAGGGAACGACGAGTCCGTTCTTTTTGTTGTGCTCTGACACCCATTATGCTGCCCAAATGATCTACTCCCCTTTCCAAAGGGGCACTATAGCAAACTTTATTGTCCGCAGAATGAGACAAAGTTTGCCATATTAAGAATGTGAGAATCTGTTTCCATAGTAAAGGCAGGGATGATTGGGTTCTGCCGCAGTCGATGTTACAATCGCACGATGTTAAGGCCACGTTATTATTTTGTATAAAAACAGGTTTAACCTACCATGACTCTACAACATCAATACGATTATGATGCCATTGTGATTGGCTCCGGTCCCGGCGGTGAAGGTGCAGCAATGGGATTAGCCAAGCACGGCGCCAAAATTGCGGTGATTGAACGTCACTACAATGTCGGCGGCGGCTGTACCCACTGGGGTACGATTCCTTCCAAAGCCCTCCGCCACGCCGTCAGCCGCATTATCGAGTTCAATCAAAATCCCCTCTACAGTGACAACTCCCGCATTATCCGCTCCTCATTTTCCGATATTCTACGCCATGCCGACAGCGTCATCGGTCAGCAAACCCGTATGCGACAAGGGTTTTATGAGCGTAACCAGTGCGAGTTGTTCTCCGGCGAGGCCAGCTTCATCGACGCCCATACGATTGCCGTTCACTACCCAGACAACACCCATGAAACGCTGACCGCCGCCAATATCATTATCGCGACAGGCTCACGTCCGTACCATCCGGCAGAAGTCGACTTCAACCACCCGCGTATTTACGACAGCGACTCTATTCTGCAACTCGACCATGAGCCCCAGCACGTCATCATCTATGGCGCGGGCGTGATTGGCTGCGAATATGCCTCTATCTTTCGCGGCCTGAGCGTTAAGGTCGATTTAATCAATACCCGCGACAGGCTGCTGGCGTTTCTCGATCAGGAAATGTCGGATGCGCTGTCCTATCACTTCTGGAATAACGGCGTGGTTATCCGCCACAACGAAGAGTTCGAAAGTATTGAAGGGCTGTCCGACGGCGTCATCGTCAATCTGAAATCAGGCAAAAAGATGAAGGCAGACTGCCTGCTCTATGCCAACGGACGCACGGGGAATACGGAAACGCTGGGGCTGGAGAATATTGGCCTGAGCACCGACAGCCGCGGCCAGCTCAAGGTCAACAGCATGTACCAGACGGCGCTGGCGCATATTTATGCGATTGGTGATGTCATCGGCTATCCTAGCCTGGCATCAGCGGCGTACGATCAGGGCCGGCTCGCCGCGCAGGCGATTATCAAAGGCGATGCCAGCGCGCATCTCATCGAAGATATTCCAACCGGCATTTATACCATCCCAGAAATCAGCTCCGTGGGGAAAACCGAACAAGAGCTTACCGCGATGAAAGTGCCTTATGAAGTCGGGCGCGCGCAGTTCAAACATCTGGCACGGGCGCAGATTGTCGGGATGAACGTGGGGAGTTTGAAGATTCTGTTTCACCGCGAAACGAAACAGATTTTGGGTATTCACTGCTTTGGTGAGCGCGCCGCTGAGATTATCCACATCGGGCAGGCCATCATGGAACAAAAAGGTGAAGGTAATACTATCGAATACTTCGTTAATACCACCTTCAACTATCCAACCATGGCAGAAGCTTACCGTGTGGCGGCGCTGAACGGATTGAACCGCTTATTTTGACAGGTTTTCCATATAGCCCTGCATATGCTCGCGGATGGTATCAGCAAGTTGCTCATAGCGTCCGCGCAGCGGTGAACCGGGGCGATACACCAGCGCGATAGTGCGCTTGGGCTCCGGTTTATAGCACGGTAAATAGCAGACGCCATCGCGTTCGCGTTCGCGCGGGACCGACAACGACGGCAGCAGTGTAATACCGCTTCCCGCTGCAACCATATTACGCAACGTCTCCAGGCTGGTTGCCCGGAAATGCGTATCTTCATCCGCCCCCGCCTGAAAACAGAAGCCCATGGCCTGGTCGCGCAGGCAGTGGCCATCTTCCAGCATCAGCAGCTTTTCACCCGCCAGATCGGACATCGCCACGCGTTCGCGGTTCGCCCAAGGGTGATCCTGATAAATGGCCAGCTTCATCGGCTCGTCAAACAGAGGAACTTCGATAAAGGCTTCAGATTCTTTCACCATCGCCAGAATGGCACAGTCCAGTTTGCCGCTGTCCAATTGCGCGAGCAGTTGATGGGTTTGCGCTTCGTGCAGATACATTTCGAGTTTGGGGAAGGTGCGATGCAGCATCGGAATAATTTGCGGCAGCAGATAAGGCCCCACCGTGGGGATCAGGCCGATATGCAGAGGCCCGGACATGTTTTCCCCCTGCTGGCTCGCCATCTCTTTTAGTACCTTGACCTCGCGTAATACCGTTCGTGCCTGCTCGACCAGCAGCAGCCCCGCTTGGGTAAACAAGACTTTACGACTGGTTCGCTCCAGTAGCATCACGCCGAGTTCATCTTCCAGTTTACGAATCTGTCCACTGAGTGTTGGCTGACTCACATGGCAGGAATCTGCCGCACGCCGAAAGTGCCGATGTTCTGCCAGCGCGACAAGATACTCTAAATCCCGAATATTCATTATTATTCTCCTTATTATGATAGCTAACAGCGATAGATAGGATATCAATGAACGACAATTTCTATCAACATCCAAAATGAATAATATATCCCACCGAAGCGTGTCGGCTTATTCCAGCCACCTGTAACGCTATACCGAGCAGGCTAATATATTCAAGTGATTTGACGATGACAGCATTTTGTGTCTCTCAGTCAGGCAAGCATGATGAATGCGAGGAAATTTGATGCGTAGTCTGAGAATGTATCATGTGAATCAGTGGAAAGCGGATAGGGATTGGAGGCTTGTAAAGCGGCGGTCAGTAAGGTGATAGGAAAGCGATTCAGTCTCCAACGGCTAAGCTAAAATCGCTGGATAGGAATCTCATCCCTGAAAGTCCCTCTTTTCATGGCCGCGGTAAGTGACGTTGAAAGGTATTCCGATACCGTCATTCTCCATCACCGCTGCGGCCTCGTTCTTCCTGAAATGTTGCGCGTCGCCTCAGCGTGCCACATCAGGGCGGACGCCCAGTGTATGGCAAATCGCGTAGCTCAGCTCAGCACGGTTCAGCGTATAGAAATGGAAATCTTTTACGCCTTCGCGGCTGAGAATTTTCACCATGTCCATCGCGATAGACGCCCCCACCATTTTGCGGGTTTCGGGATCGTTATCCAGGCCGTCAAACATGGCCGTCATCCAGTTTGGCACGCGGACGTTGGTCATCGTGGCAAACTTCTGCAATTGCTTGAAATTCGACACGGGCAGGATGCCTGGCACAATTTCTACATCAATACCCGTCGCTACACAGCGGTCACGGAATCGCAGGTAGCTTTCTACGTCGAAAAAGAACTGTGTGATCGCGCGATTCGCGCCGGCATCAATCTTGTGTTTCAGGTTAATCAGGTCAGCCTGTGCGCTTTTCGCTTCAGGGTGCACTTCAGGATAGGCGGCAACGGAAATATCGAAATCGCCAACCTCTTTCAGCAGGGAAACCAGATCCGCCGCATACATGTCCGGTTTACCACCTTCTGGCGGCAAATCGCCACGCAGCGCGACAATATGGCGGATACCGCTCTGCCAGTAATCCTGAGCAATTTCACGCAGCTGTTCACGCGACGCATCAATACAAGTCAGGTGAGGCGCCGCTTCCAGACCGGTACGTTCTTTGATCGTTTTGATAATGCTATGAGTACGGTCACGCTCGCCGGAATTCGCCCCGTAGGTCACGGAAACAAACTTGGGCTTCAGGCTGCTCAGTCGATCGATAGAGCTCCACAGAGTTTCTTCCATATCGCTGGTACGCGGCGGGAAAAACTCGAACGACACATTAATCCGTCCCTGTAATTCCGCCAGACTTTGATTCAGCGCTTCCCGCTGGTTTGCGTGAAAAAAGCTCATACCTGCTACCCCGTTGACCGTGATTGTTATTATCATTCGCCAAACGTCTATACGTTTAGACGTCTATATAGAAAATGACGTAATCTACTTAAAGAGTCAACGCTTTTCAGCACGCAAGCCGTGATGATTGCTCACGATAAATGAAAAAAGTTCATGATGGATCAGGCGTGGTGACTTTTATACGCAAACCCCAGAGATGTCGTGGGTTTTGCCGTTATCCGGCGTAAAAAATTATGCTGAGGAGATAGCAGGCTTAGGATGAGCCGCAGGGACGCGGCTCAAGCTTGCGCCACGTAGGGAACGTGTCGCAAGCGGTCCGTTAAGCCTAATACCGACGAAGGCACCGCGTTAGCGGCATAATTTGCGCCGGAAAGCCAGGGGTCACGGGGCGAGCGGCGCTGAGCCGCCCCGTATCGGGCGTGTGCTACGAGGTAGCATGAAAATGGCGGGATTGTGACGCACGAAACCATCTCTCAGGCTACATGAGCGAAAGAGGATACACCCTCAGCCACAGGGGAAATCATGAAAATGTACAGTATGACCTTCTTCTGTCGTCAGAAAAATGGCGTACTGCGGGGCTTCCAGACTGGTTTCAAATCCGGGCGCGAAACGCAGGGCGGACTGATGGTTGGTGCCGCGTACCGTGCTGAACGATATGCCTCGCCAGCCGCCGCTGGCAGGCCGATGGACGTGCCCTGCGGAAATATGCCGCACATTGCCGAAACGATGGCACACCTGATACAGCGCGTCTGCCGCCTCGGAAGCCAATCGAACGCTATCCAGTGCCGGAAGCCCGATCGACATTGGAGGATGGTGCAGGAACAGGAACACATTCTTGCTTTCCGCAGCCTGAAGCTGTCGCTCAAGCCACGACAGCCGCGCAGAACACAGCGTTCCGGCTACCTCGCCGGCCTGCAACGAGTCCAGCAGAATGACGCAATCATCCCCCACAGACGTCGAGTTCTGCACAAACCCATTTTCATCCGCCAGCGTCGGGAACTGAGCCAAAAACACCTCTCGGTCGTCGTGATTCCCCATCGTCACACGCCAGGGAAGCTGCAATTCAGCCAACGCCGTAGCCAGAAACGTATAGGATGCCACACTGCCGTCATCGGACAGATCGCCTGAGATAACCACCAAATCGGCATCGCGGTGGTGTGCGTTGATATCGGCAATCGCCGCCTTCAACTGCTGCTCGGGATCGCGACCATGCAAATTGCCGCCTTGCGCGGTCAGATGGAGGTCGGAGAGCTGAATCAGTTTCATATTATCCTCGGTTCTCACTATCTACGGGCTCTCGCCCGTCACTACCGTTACGCCGACTGGCGGCGGATTAGCGGGGCAGCCACTTTCGCTCTACACGCGGGTTCTTGTACCTGAGACTGGCGTCGATCGAGCAACGCCAACGCCTGCGCTGCCATCGTTGCGGGATCCTGACGAAATGTCGTCAACGCATAGGCATCCCACCCCGCGGCCGGAATATCATCAAACCCGATGACCATAAGATCCTGCGGAACGGCAAGCCCACACTGCTTTGCGCGATCGAGCACGCCGAACGCGACTAAATCGTTAACACAGAACACCGCATCTGGTCTGACGCTTTCCGGGAGCGAAAACAGCTTCTGCCCCACTGCCAGTCCATCGTCATAATCTGTATCAGTACCGCGCACTACGGCCACGGGCAGCCCTAACGCGCGTGCCTCCTCACAAAACGCCTGCTCGCGTTCAATAATATTGGGCGTTGCCGACGCCGCTCCGGCCAAAGCCAGACGTGTCCTGCCCGATGAGGCAAACAGCCGCGCTGCCATACGCGCGGCGGTGTCATTATCGATGTGTACGCTGTCACACGCCGGTTCGTGCCGCCCAATAACAATCAGCGGCTGGCCATTTAGCTGCGCCAGTTCGACAAATTCTTTTGGCGGCGAGCCGGAAAGCACAATCGTCGCTTCCGCACGATGCCCAAATAGAATGGAGCGCGCGGCCGCCATCGCTTCCCGCACATGGCTGGTATTGATGAGAACGGGAATTGAGCCGCGTTGAATTAACGCCTGCGACAGTTCCGCAACCAGATTGGCACGAAACCCAACCTCGGGGTGTGTCACCACCAGCCCAACCAGACGGCTGCTGTTCGTCAGCAGGCCACGCGCCAGATCGTTAACCTGATAACCCAGTTCCTGCGCCGCCGTCATGACTTTGGCATAGGTAGCTGCCGACACACTGGCGCCGGGGGTAAAGCTACGGGATACCGCCGAGCGCGATACGCCAGCCCGGCGCGCCACATCCTGTGCGCTGACGTATCCCTGTTTACCTACCGTCATTTCCCTATCCTTGCCATTACGTCGGCTTTCAAAAAACGTTCCACCACCAGCATGAACAGCACGGAAGGGAGCAGCAGCACCAGCGCAGTAATAGAAGCGATCTGGTAGTTGCCACCCGCCCCGGCGGTATAGAGCAGTAACGGCATCATCTGCACATCCGGCGCCCCCACGAAATAGCTGCCGGTAAATTCATCCAGCGACTCAAGGAAAACAAAGATGGCAGACGCCATCAGCCCCGGCATAGCCAGCGGCAGGGTGATATCGACAAAGGCACGCCACGGCCCGGCACCAATCGAGCGTGCCGCCTGTTCCATTTCACGTCCCACCGCCGAGAACGCCGCCGAGGCAATCCAGACGGCAAACACCAACCCGTGAACCGTGTGGACCAGCACCACACCCAGCAGCGTGCCGTTCAGCCCCCACTGATAGAACAGGCGAGCGATATTGACGTACACCGTCAAATTCGGAAACGCCTGTGGAATCAGGAATATCAGCAGTATCAATCCACGAGCAGGCAGCGGCAGACGCGCCAGTGCATACCCAGCCGGAATTGCCAGCGACAGCGAGGCCAGCACCGTAAACACCGCCACCAGCACGCTATTCCCTAGCGCTTCCCAAGCCACCCCGCGCGGTGAAAACACCCGTTTCCAGAAGGCGAAGCCCCAGTCATTAGGCAGCAGATGAGGGTAGAACCATTTTTCCGCCACCGACCACAGCAAGAGGTTAGCCAATGGCCCAAAGATCAAGAAGATCAGCGTCCCCAGAATCAGCATTCTCGGGATCCACCACAGTACGTTCTTCATGCTTTATCCCTCATGTTCAAGCGGAGATAAATCACGGCAAACAGACCGGTCATCAGCAGGGAAATAACCCCCAACGCATTCGCCACGCCATAATCTCCGTAGGCGTTAATGCGGAAGGCAATGTTGGCGGTTAACATCGTCGGCGACTGGGCATTAATCATCATCGGTACAGACAGTACCGACATCATGGTGACAAAAGAGAGAATGAGTCCGGTGAGCAGCGTTTGCCCAACCTGAGGCACCACAATTTCACACAGGATACGCAAGCGCGACGCGCCTAAGTTCCGGGCGGACTCTATCATTGTGCGATCCAGCGACGCCATCGCACCAGCGATCAGCAGCGCCACAAACGGCGTCTGTTTCCAGACAAAGGCGAACACAATGCCACGCCAGTCCAGCCAGTTGCTGGGACTGGCCATATCGACAATGCCGAGCGTATCCAGTGCGCCATTCAGCCAGCCGTTCTTAGCCAGAAACGTGCGTAAAATTTGCCCGGTCACGATAAACGGAATAAACAGGGGCCAGCGATAGACACAGCGCAGCAACGCCACCATACGCGGGCTTTCCCCTAGCGTCAGGTAACCGCCGATCATGACCGATAGCAGGCCAATCAGCAGCGTTGAGAGGCTCACTATCAGTAAGGTAAACAGGATATCGGGCAGATACAGCGTCAATGCCGTGACAAAATTATCAATGCCCACGCCATTCTGACTGACAAAAGCGCCCCCAACCGACAGCCCCAGCGGCGTGATAAAACAGACAGCCACCACCGCCAGCGCGGGTAGCACAAGCGCGATACCCGCCAGTCGGGAGGAAAATTGGGATACGTGCAACATGAATGTCTCCGCGCTCTGGCTTCATCCCGCCAGAGCGCATGTGATGCTAAGGGGTATCTAAGCCAGCGGCACTATTTCGCCATCGCCTGCTCATAGGCGTTCAGAATCGCGGTGTGATAAGGCGCGATAGGGAACGTTTTTCCTTTGCTCGCCAGCTCATCCGGCGTCACATCCGTGAACAGACGTTGCCATACGGCGGGCTTCAGCTCAGCCTGAACGTACTTGGCATCGATCCCCGGATACCAGTTAAAGCGTTCCACAATCCCTTCGGCCTGCACTTTGGCGCTGGTTGCCAGTTCGACAAACTGTTTAGCCAGCTCGCGATTCGGTGCCTGCGCGGGGATGACATAGTGCATCGGCTGCCCCGGCATACCGGGCGCAGGCAACAGCAATTTGAAATTGTCCGGCAGTTGTCCGCTCGCTTTCCAGGAGTAGAACATGTCGACCCACACCGGCCCCATCGCGATTTCGCCACGGCTCAACATATCGAGCGTGCCAGCGTTGCCCGGCGTCAGCGTCACGTTCTTGTTAAAAGCTTTCAGGCGTTCAAACGCTGGCTGCCATTTCTTCGCTTCCGTCTCATCAAACGGTCCGTTCATCAGCTTCTGGGCATCGCCGCCGTAAGCGTAAATCCAGCCCATCACGAAGCTCACACCCGACGCACCGCCTTTAATCCCGTTATAGCCGAACATTTTCGGATTCGCGGCAGCCCACTGTTGAATTTCGTCATAGCTTTTAGGCGGATTCGCTACCATGCCAGGGTTATAGGCCAGCGCCGTCTGGCTACTGAACATCGGCATGACATAGCCTTTTACGTCCGTCCCCATGGCTTTATCCGCCGCGGCCATGCTCACCAGCTTGCCGCTGGCGATATCATCGCGATATTTCAGCAGGTCGCCCTTTTGCACCATTGGACCGACAAATTTCTCATGCACGACCGCCACATCGGTGTCCCAGACTTTGGCACCCGCGGCCTGCTGTGCATTGAAACGCTCAAGAATCTTCTGCGACCCCGCATCACCCGGTCCGGTGCCGACGGCGCGTACTTTTACGCCGGGATGCTGTTTCTCAAACAGCGGCCCCAGATACTCATTAACATAGTCGACCATGTTCTGGTCACCCGCCGTCAACACCGTTAATTCCTGAGCCTGTACAGCAGCCAGTGGCGTACTCATCATCAGCGTTGCAGCAAAAATGCGTTTCATATCATTTGTCTCCAATTCAGGATCAGGCCGTCAGGCCGGGAAGCGAGGAATAACGTGAAGGGGTATCCGGTACCGCTGGCGAAGACATCGCCTGTTCTGCCAGCGGGAAAAGAAACAGCGCCTCGGCAGGGATCTGCACCGCAACCCGCTGCCCAATGGCATACGGATGCGCAGCGTGAACCTGTATCCGCCAAGAGCCGCTGGAAATCGTATGCAACCAGTATCCACCGGGGTAACTTTGTGCCTGCACCGTACCGTAACGCATCAACATACCGGGCTGGATGAGCGGAACCTCTGCCGCATCGTAAAGACAAGCCGCTTCCGCACGAAAGCGCGCTTCTATCGAGCCGGGCTGTAGCGACGTATGCGCTGGCACCAGCGAGTGACTTTCGGCATCCCCAGGGATCATTAGCGTCTCACCGTCATAGCGCGCTTCCAGCACCAGCCGGTTTTCTGCGCCCATAAACGCCGCGACAAACGCGCTGGCCGGATGGTGGTACACCTCTTGCGGGCTACCCGCCTGCATGATGCGACCCTGATTCAAAATCACGATGCGATCCGCCATCACCATCGCTTCTTCGCGATCGTGCGTCACGTGGATCGCCGTCAATCCCAGCCGCTGTTGCAGCGCACGGATCTCATCGCGCAGCTGTAGGCGAATGCGGGCATCCAGATTGGAGAGCGGTTCGTCCAGCAGCAAAATATCGGGTCTCACCGCCAGTGCACGGCCCAAGGCTACGCGCTGACGCTGCCCACCGGACAGCTCCGCAGGCTTACGGGCGCTCAGCCCCGTCAACCCGAGCATGGTTTCCAGTTCCGCCACGCGACTGGCAATCTCCGCACGCGGCACGCGGCGCAAACGCAGCCCGTAAGCAATATGTTGTGCCACCGTCATATGCGGCCACAGTGCGTAACTCTGAAACACCAGCGCCATTCCGCGTTTCTCCGGTGGCGCTTGCGTCATATCTTGCCCGTTAACGCGAATTGCCCCTGAACGCGGCGATGAAAACCCCGCGACCGTACGCAGTAACGTCGTCTTGCCACATCCTGATGAACCGAGCAACGCCACGAATTCGCCCTGCGCGATCTCCAGATGGATATCGTTCAATACGGCGGTCGTGCCGTACCCAGCGTGTAGGTGGTCGATAACAATGTGCGGGGCTGCCGCAGGGGAAGTATTTTTTTGCACAGCTGTGCATTCCGCGATAATCAAACAATGCGCCGATTGTGCGGTGAGATCGTGTCAGTGGCGTGTTGTCACCGTGACATTTCAATGACACGAATTACGGTGAAAATAGCAGCGAAAACGTTTTAGCGAGAAGGGAAACGAGGGAATGGGTCTCTTGAGTATTGGCCATCTCCTAATGCACGGAGACGGCCAACAATAATGTCGCGACTACAGCAGGTTCTACAACAACTGCGCCAGACGGTTTAGGTCAGATTGAAGCGCACCCGCCGTGACATCGCGCCCCGCGCCCGGCCCACGGATAACAAGCGGGTTATCCCGATACCAGCGGCTTTCAATCGCAAACACGTTATCACCCGGCAGCAGCGAGGCCAGCGGATGATCGGGGCGAACCGCTTCAACGCCCACACGCGCTTTACCATTGCTGTCAAAGCGTGCGACGTGACGCAGAACTAAGCCCATTTCCTGTGCCGCTTCCAGACGTTGCAGCATCTGCTCGTTCAGCGAATCGCCATTCTCGAAGAAGTAATCGACTGATCCCTGTTCACAGCCCGGCGGCACCAGCGACTCAACCCGAACCTGGCTAGGTTCGATGTCATAACCGGCCTCACGCGCCAGAATCACCAGCTTGCGCATAACGTCCTGACCAGAGAGGTCAACGCGCGGATCCGGCTCAGTCAGCCCCTGCTGGCAAGCCTGATCGACCAGATCGGTGAACGGTACGGTGCCATCGAACTGCAAGAACAACCAGGAGAGGGTGCCGGAGAAAATCCCGCTAATCGCCAGAATACTGTCGCCGCTTTCCCGCAGATCGCGCACCGCAAAGTTGACCGGCAACCCTGCGCCGACGGTCGCGTTATACAACCAGTGGCGATCCGTTTTCGCGAACGCATCGCGGATCTGGCGATAGTTATTGCCACCGGATGCACCGGCTAACTTGTTGGCGCTAATGACATGGAAACCATAGCTGGCGAAATCCAGATACAGATCGGCGACGGAATCACTGGCAGTGACATCCAGCACCACCAAATCATCGAAGGGGTGCGCACGCATCCACAGGAACAGATCTTCACCATCCCGCTCCTGCGCTTCACTTTCAAAGAAGGCCAACGCCCGGCTGGCATCCAACCCATCATAGTTCAGCAGGCTGCGCGTACTATCTACCACGCCAGCCAGAACAAACTCAAAGCCGGTACGTGCAGACAGATTGCTCTGCTCACGCGCAAACAGTTCCAGCCAGCGTGAACCAATATTTCCTTTGCCGAACAGCACCAGACCGATGCGCTTCTCTGCACGGAATAGTGAATGGTGCAGCCCGCGAATCAGGTGCTCTGTCGGGCCGACACGCAGCACCGCCACCAGACTGATGCCATCATCGGCCTGGCGGACAAATTCAATCGGCTGGTCTTTCAACTGCTGATAGAAACGGTGGCTGTGCAGTGGATTTTTACCCACGCCCGCACCGACCATCGCGACCATCGCCAGTCCGTCACGCTGGTTGAGTTCAACCGGCAGCGCGGCCTGCGCCAGCAGTTGCAGCGCGCTATCCACCACTTCGGAGGTGTAGCACAGTTGCAACAGGTTACGATCCTGATGAACGCCGATTGCCAGCGGTTTCAGCTGCGCACGGTTCAGAAGCTGTTCGACTTCTTTTTGCAGTAGCGCGAAATCATGTTCTGAAGGAACCTGAACTTCAATCAGGCACACGTCATCGTGGCTGGTGACAATTTTGGCGCCCGTGCCCGAGGCCAGCACGCGTTCAATGCGCGTCGACCCCTGTTCAGGCTGATAGCTGCAACGCAATTGCAGGTCGATATCGCTACCGGAAACGGGCTGCAAGGTACGGGTATGCAGTACCGGCGCCGCCAGACGCGCCAGCTCACTGGCTTCATCTAACCGCAGCAGCGGCAACAGGCAGGCATCTTTCACTTTGCGCGGATCGGCGCTATAAACCCCGGCAACGTCGCTCCAGATGGTCACGCGTTCCACCCCAGCCAGCGCACCAATTTGCGTGGCTGAGTAGTCACTTCCGTTGCGCCCCAGCAGTACCGTTTCACCCGCGTCATTGCGGCAGATAAAACCGGTGACCACCAAACGCTGCCCCGCATGCTGCGTCAGATATTGCTGCAACAGCGGCCAGGAACGGCCTTCATCAACCTGCGGCTGTGCGGCACGTTCCGCGCAGAGAAAATCGCGCGCATCCAGCCAGGCCGCATTCATATCCAGCTGATTCAACACCGCGGACATCAGGCGGGCCGACCAGATTTCACCGTGCCCGACAACTTCGGCGTAAACGGCCTCGGTAATTTTGCCATCCAGCAGCGTAGCCAAACGCTCCAGATCGCGAATAAACTGGGCGGTCAGCGATTCTGCCGCTTGCGCAGGCAGAAGGCCGGCGATCAGCTCACTTTGATAACGGCGTAACGCCTGCTGCACCTGATGCGCCGACAGGCGATCGCTCTGACTGAGTTTCAACCAGCTAATCAGCTGGTTTGTGGTACTGCCTGCGGCAGATACCACCATTAAATCACCGGGGTGGCTATACTCCGCCATAATACCGGCAACGCGCAGGTAACACTTCACATCGGCCAGACTGCTACCGCCAAACTTATGCAGTTGTCGGCCCGTTACCGATGGCGCTACTCCTAATGCACTCATTCTTACCTCTTGGCTGCGGCTTGAAACGCACGATCCAGATCGGCAACCAGATCATCGCCGTCTTCAATGCCGGTGGAAATACGCAGTAATGTTTCAGAGATACCCGCTGCGGCACGCGCTTCTGGCGCCATACCGGCGTGCGTCATCGTTGCCGCATGAGAGATGAGACTCTCAACCCCGCCCAGCGATTCCGCCAGCGTGAACAGCTCCAGCGACGCCAGAAAACGCCGCAGCGTGTCTTCATCCCCATCCAGCTCAAAACTTAGCATAGCGCCAAAACCGGATTGTTGACGGCGGGCAATATCATGGCCGGGATTGTTTGGCAGTGAAGGATGGTACAGCGCCTTCACCAATGGCTGCGTCTGTAAAAACTCAACGATTTGTTGCGCGTTACGCTGCGCGGCGGCCATACGCGGTGCCAACGTACGCAGGCCGCGTAGCAACAGATAACTGTCAAATGCCGCACCCGTGACACCGATATTGTTCGCCCACCAGGCCAGTTCAGTAATGGTATCGGCATCTCTGGCAATCACGGCACCCGCGACGACATCAGAGTGGCCGTTCAGATATTTGGTACAGGAATGCACAACCAGATCGGCACCCAGCTCTAGCGGCTTTTGCAGCGCCGGGCTCAGGAAGGTGTTATCCACCACGCTGACCGCCCCCGCTTCCCGCGCGGCCTGACAAATTGCGGCAATATCCACGACACGCAGCAGAGGGTTACTCGGGCTTTCCACCAGCACCAGCTTCGGCTTTTCTGCCAGCGCCGCGTTGAGCGCATCGGCATCACTTTGATCGACAAATTTGACGCGAAACGCGCCGCGCTTGCTCAGGCTATCAAACAGACGATAGCTGCCGCCGTAGCAATCATGCGGCGCCACCAGCAGATCGCCGGGACGCAGGAACACCGTGCAAACCAGCATAATCGCCGACATTCCGCTGCTCGTCATTACCGCACCCGCGCCGCCTTCCAGTTCGGCAAGCGCACGCTGTACAACATCACGCGTGGGGTTGCCGCGCCGCGAATAGTCGTGTGCGCGTGGCTGGTTGAACCCGGTAAAATTATACGTGCTGGAAAGGTGAATGGGGAACGACGCAGCCATACTGTTCATCATCATTTAACCCACTGCGGACTGCGATCGTTGCCTGTTTACGCGTCATCGGCTCATTTCCTGGCTGGAGGCTGAAAAGATAGGAACTTAAGAGTAAACGCAGTTTCAATGGACGTCAATACATCTAGACATCTAAACCTCTTTGCGTATAGATTGAGCACAGGCAGAATAACCGTTAGAATCGTGGCATTTCATGACAGATGCTGTCTTCATTAGATTAATTTTTAAGGTATCCCATGGCTGAGTGGAACGGCGAGTATGTCAGCCCTTACGCTGAACACGGTAAAAAAAGCGAGCAAGTCAAGAAGATAACAGTATCTATCCCTCTGAAAGTATTAAAGATACTGACTGACGAACGCACGCGTCGTCAGGTGAACAACCTGCGCCATGCCACCAACAGCGAACTGCTGTGCGAGGCGTTCCTGCACGCGTTCACGGGTCAACCGTTACCGAATGACGAAGACCTGCGCAAAGAACGCAGCGATGAAATTCCTGAAGCCGCGAAAATCATCATGCGTGAAATGGGTATCGACCCGGATACGTGGGAATACTGATCGCGTTTGCGCTATCGATTTTCTCGCTAACCCCGCCTTCCCCGGCGGGGTTTTGCTATGCAGATAATGCCCACTCAATTCACCGCTCTCGTTAACGTCCGCCGTTCTCTTCTTACGACCGTTTCTTCTTCCACTCACGTTGTGAATCGGGATTGCATTTAATTTATTATGTTATAACATATCATTTTCATGGCATATAACGGTGATATATCCACATCATGATAGAGCCTCTCTCCGCCAGCCGCGTGCTGCTACAACTGCACGATGTTTCCGTCGCCGACGCGAATCGTGCACCGAGACTCAGTGATATTTCGCTGTCCATGCAGGCGGGTGAACGTTTAGCGCTGATTGGGCCCAACGGCAGCGGCAAATCCACGCTGCTACGCGTGTTAACCAGCGAACTCGGCACAACGACGGGATACATCCATCTGAATGGTCAGCCGCTGAATACGCTCAGCCGCCATGAGCGAGCAAAGCGCATCGCGATTCTGGCCCAGAACGATACGCCGGATCTGCGTCTACGAGTCGCGGAATACGTTGCTTTGGGGCGAATTCCACACCACGGATTCAGCACGCCTGCGTACGATCGCCAGCTCATCGAAGAGGCGCTGGACGATACCGGCTTATTACCGCTGCGACACCGTCTGCTGGGGACACTCTCCGGCGGGGAACGTCAGCGCGCCGCGCTGGCACGTGCTTTTGCGCAAACGCCACAACTTCTGCTGCTGGATGAACCGACGAACCATCTCGATCCGTTAGCGCGTGCGCAGTTGCTGTCTCTGGTACGGAAACGCGGTATTTCAACGCTGGCGGTGCTGCACGATCTGCCACTGATCACCCCCTTTGCCGACCGCGTCGCCGTTTTGCAGCAGGGAACGCTACTCCGCTGGGGAACGCCCGCACACGCGCTGAGCGCCGACTGTGTGAAATCCGTATTTGGGATGGAAAGCTTTACGGTGCCGCACCCGATAAACGGTTCGCCCATTCGCATCTTTGAAGCCCCTGAACTGCACTAAGGAATCATGATGAAAATAACGCTTCTGTCTGGAGTGCTGGCATTGACGTCGTGCTGGGCGCACGCCTCTGGCTTTCCGGTCACAGTCGACAGCTGTGGGCAACCATTAACGTTCACCCAGCCGCCGCAGCGCGCCGTGATTCATGACCTGAATATGACGGAGATGGCATTTGCGCTTGGGTTGCAAAAAAGTATCGTCGGCGTGACCGGGATCACTGGCTGGTATAAAGCGCCTCCAGACTTTATCAAACAGCAGGGCACGATCCCCGAACTGGCAGCAAAATACCCGACGTTGGAAAACCTGTTGGCCGTACACCCGGATTTCTTCTTTGCCGGGTGGAACTACGGCATGAAAGTCGGTGGCGACGTCACGCCGCAAGCGCTGAAAAAATACGGCATTCAAACGCTGGTACTCAGCGAAAGCTGCGTGTTTACCGAACAACAGCTGCTGCGCCCGCGAGCCAGCATGGAGCTGCTTTACGGCGACATGCTGAAACTGGGGAAAATTTTCGGTAAGCAGGAACAGGCTCAGGAACAGATTGATGGCTGGAAACAGCAGATTTCCGAACTGCAAACCCGTATTGGCGATCGGCCAAAGCAGACGGTTTTCCTGTATGACTCTGGCGACGATAAACCTTTTACCAGCGGGAAATTCGCCATGCCAACCGCCATCATTGAGGCCGCAGGCGGCAGAAACGTAATGGACGATATGGCAACGAGCTGGGCCTCGACATCGTGGGAAAACGTAGCGGCACGCGAGCCTGATTTCATTATTTTGCTGGATTACCAGACGGGCAACGGCGCGGATGCGTTAAGACGTTTTCTGGAATCACACCCGCTGATGAAATTTACCCCCGCCGTACAGCAGCATCGCTATCTAAAGCTGCAATATGCGGAGCTCACGCCGGGGCCGGCGAATATCGCGGCCGTCGATAAACTGGCGCACGCACTCTACCCGGATGCCTTTCAGTGAGTCCAACGTCTTCACGTTATGCCGCAACCTTCGTTATTGCGCTGCTAATACTGGTCGGGCTGATGCTGTTAAATATTGCGACAGGCAGCACGACAATTCCCCTCACGCAGGTCGCCAGCGTCTTAGGGCTATCATCGGCGGATGTCTCGCCGATGACGTCACGTATCATTCTGGAACTGCGCATTCCCCGCAGCCTGCTGGCGGCACTGTGCGGCGCGGGATTGGCAATGGTCGGTGCCTTTTTGCAAACGGCAACCCGTAACGATCTGGCCGACCCTTTTCTGTTTGGCCTGTCTGCCGGAGCCTCGGCAGGAGCGGTCGCTGTCATCACCCGTTTTGGCGAGCAACTCGGTGACTGGGCGCTGCCGATGGCGGCCTTCTGTGGCGGTATCTTATCGGCCGTTGCTGTGACGGTGCTATTCCTGCTGCAACAGGCGCGAGGCGCAGAACGCCTGATCATTTGCGGATTGGCGATCTCTTTTCTGTTCGGCGCACTGACGAACTACCTGGTGTTTTCCGGCGATCAGCGAGCTGCCAGCTCGATTCTTTTCTGGTCGCTGGGCGGGCTAGGCCTTGCCCGTTGGGACACGCTACCTTTTGCAGTATTCAGCGTTCTGCTGCTATTCGGCCTCACTGCCCTACGCTGGCGTGCGCTCGATGCGCTGCTGGCTGGCGGACAAACCGCAGCCTCAATGGGCGTTAACCTGTCTCGCGTACGGGTGGAAATTTTTATCTGCTGCGCGTTCGCCACCTCGCTGCTAGTCGCGCTGACCGGCATGATCGGTTTTATCGGCCTGATGATTCCCCATCTGGCCCGGCCGCTGAGCGGCGTGCTACACAAGCGGCTTCTGCCGATGACCGCCGTATTGGGCGCGATACTGCTATGCGGTGGCGATTGGCTCAGCCGGCAGCTACTGGCACCACAGGAATTGCCCATTGGGATTATTACGGCGGGGTTAGGCGGCGTCTTCGTTCTGGGGATGCTGGTAAAACGTCAGCAGGGATGAAAAATGCAGGTTTGAAATAACTCCAATAACCCCCAAATATTGCCAGATGGAGTTATTGGGGTTATCATTATCGTAGTAAAGGGCAACGGGGTGCAGGGATGGATAGCAGGACGTTAATAGCAGAAATCAAGGCCGATGGGTGGGAACTGATAAGAGTGAACGGCAGCCACCACCATTTTATGCACCCTAGCAAACCGGGGTTAGTCACAATCCCCCACCCTAAGAAAGATTTACCGATAGGCACGGTAAAAAGCATCAGGAAACAAGCAGGAATATGATCATCGCTGACTCGAAGAGGCTTAACTATGTTTTATCCGATTGCAATTGAAGCAGGCGACGATACCCACGCATACGGTGTAACCGTGCCAGATCTACCGGGCTGTTTTTCTGCGGGCGATACGCTAGACGATGCCATCACGAATGCGAAAGAGGCAATTACCGGACATATCGAACTGCTGATAGAGATGGGTCAGGATATTCCCACCGTGTCGTCAGTAGGCCAGTTGGCAAAAAGCGCAGAATACGCTGGGTACACGTGGGCGGTTGTTGATATCGATGTGACGCGTTTAATGGGTGGTTCAGAAAAAATTAACGTCACGCTGCCTAAATCGCTGATTGACCGAATTGATCGTTGCGTGGCGAGTAATCCTGAATTTAAAAGCCGCTCAGGGTTTCTCGCGCAGGCGGCATTAGAGCAAATCTCGTCTTCCCGATGAACAATTTCTCGATGAACAACGCTGAACCACCAGAAACAACAAAGGCACCTGTCGGTGCCTTTGTCAAAGTTACTGTGCCAATGAGGCCAGTAGAACTTATTTTTTAGCGCCTGGTACGGAGAAACGCTTGTTGAAGCGGTCAACACGGCCACCCGTTGCAACATCACGTTGTTTGCCGGTGTAGAACGGGTGGCATTCGCCACAAACATCCAGGTTCAGGTCACGACCCACGGTAGAATGGGTTTTGATCACGTTACCGCAAGAGCAAGTTACAGTAACTGCAGAATAATTCGGGTGAATACCTTTTTTCATGGGGAAACCTCAGTTAAGGCCGTGTCGCTATCCAGCCCTGTTCCGCCAGACACCACACGAAAGTTGTATAAGTAAGTTCATTATGCGAACGGCGCAATGATTTTCGCGAACGATTCATCATTTGTGCAAACAGCATAGTGGCGGCGGATCATACAGAATCTGATACCCCGATGCAATCGCATCCACACATTATCCCTCGCAGCATGTACACTAGCACCTTGCGTTATTTTCACCCTGCTCGGCGCGTGATACAAACCACCCGGTTGTGTCGTGGATCGCCGCGCTAATCCACGTCGATTATCACGGAGAGGTTATGTCTGTCGCTCAGGTCGCTTTGCCCGTGCCATTGGCACGTACATTCGATTATTTGCTGCCCGCTGGAGGTATCGCTCCGCAGGTTGGCGCGCGCGTCAGCGTCTCCTTTGGTAACCGTAAAGCCATCGGCATTATTACCGCACTGAACGACACCAGCGAACTTCCGCTTGAGCAATTAAAACCCGTACATGATGTGCTGGACGAACAGCCGCTGTTCCCACCCAGCCTGTGGCGCATTTTGCTGTGGGCTGTTGAGTATTATCACTATCCGATTGGCGAAGTGCTGTTCCATGCATTGCCGATATTACTGCGTCAGGGGAAACCCGCACACCGTGCCCCGCTCTGGCAGTGGTTTGCCACCGAACAGGGTCGGGCGACCCCGCTCAGCACGCTCAAACGCGCCGTGAAGCAGCAGCAGGCGCTGGCAGCCTTACTTCAGTCGCCAATTTATCGCCATCAGGTGAGCGAAATCGGGCTGACGGAAACGGCGTTGCAGGCACTGCGTAGCAAAGGGCTGTGCGAACTACAGGTCGCAGAGCAAACGCTCCATGACTGGCGTCAAAGCTTTAGTCTGGCGACCGACAGGCTACGTCTAAATACCGAGCAGGCCACCGCCGTTGGTGCGATCCGCAGCGAAGATAATCACTTTGCCGCCTGGTTGCTTGCGGGCATCACCGGTTCAGGCAAAACCGAAGTCTATCTCAGCGTGCTGGAAAACGTACTGGCGCAGGGCAAACAGGCGTTGGTGTTAGTCCCGGAAATTGGGCTGACGCCGCAAACCATCGCCCGCTTCCGTGAACGCTTTAACGCGCCGGTGGATGTCCTGCACTCGGCACTCAACGACAGCGAACGCCTTGCCGTCTGGCTACGCGCCCGCAGCGGTGAAGCCGCGATCGTCATCGGGACACGATCGGCACTATTTACCCCTTTTGCCCGTTTGGGGCTGATCGTGATTGATGAAGAACACGACAACTCCTATAAACAGCAGGAAGGCTGGCGTTATCACGCTCGCGACTTGGCGGTGTTCCGCGCCAGAGAAGAAGACATTCCTATCGTCATGGGAACGGCGACGCCCGCGCTGGAAACGCTGTATAACGTCCAGATCGGCAAGTATCGACGCTTGAATCTGACCAAAAGAGCGGGCAATGCCGCATTGGCCAAACAGCACGTTATCGATCTGAAAGGACTACCGTTGACGGCGGGATTATCCCAGCCTCTGATTACCCGCATTCGCCACCATCTGACAAACGATAATCAGGTCATTTTGTTCCTTAATCGGCGCGGGTTCGCTCCCGTAGTGATGTGCCACGAATGCGGCTGGATTGCCGAATGTCAGCGCTGCGATCACTACTATACCTACCACCAGCATCAGAAAATGTTGCGCTGCCACCACTGCGACAGCCAGCGTCCAGTGCCACAACAGTGCCCCAGTTGCGGTTCAACGCATATGGTGCCCGTCGGTCTGGGCACCGAGCAGTTGGAGCAAAGCCTTGCTCCGCTATTTCCTGATGTTCCGATCACCCGTATCGATCGTGATACCACCAGCCGTAAAGGCGCGCTTGAGCAGCAGCTCTCACAAGTCAGGCAAGGCGGCGCACGTCTTCTCATCGGCACACAGATGTTGGCGAAAGGCCATCACTTCCCTGACGTAACGCTGGTTGCCCTGCTGGACGTGGACGGTTCGCTGTTTTCTGCCGACTTCCGCGCCGCAGAGCGTTTTGCCCAGCTCTACACTCAGGTGGCAGGTCGCGCAGGGCGTGCGGGCAAGGCGGGCGAAGTGGCGTTGCAAACTCACCACCCGGATCACCCGCTATTACAAACGCTGCTACAACAGGGTTACGATGCCTTTGCCAGCCAGGCGCTTACCGAACGGAAAAGCGTTTTTCTGCCGCCGTTTACCAGCCATATCCTCTTCCGCGCTGACGATCACGATAATCAGCAGGCCGCCTTATTCCTCCAGCAATTGCGTAATTTGCTGGAGGCGAGCCCATTGCGAGATGAATCACTCTGGCTGCTGGGCCCGGTACCCGCTTTACAACCCAAACGCGCGGGGCGCTTCCGCTGGCAGCTTTTACTACAGCACCCTTCCCGAGCGCTATTGCAGAAACTGGTCAGAACCTCGATGGCGTTGATCGGCACGCTGCCGCAAGCACGTAAAGTGAAATGGATGCTGGATGTCGATCCCACGGACGGTTAGCGTTTCCTGTTAGATCATGTCGGTTTCTTGCCACGCTTTTTTTGCGAGCAGCGTCGAGAACACGATATTCATCACACTTTCCGTGCAAATTAAGCAACAAAACCTGCGTTCAATCTGTTATCACTGTCTGCGCAGGCAGTATGCTGAGGCTGGTCGTGTACTGACATACTGTGCCATTCAGTCGGTATACCGTGCCGAAAATCGTTACCCGTCATCATAGAAAGTCAGTAGACAGGAGCGTTCTGCTGACAGTCAGCGCCAGTTAACGCTGACGCAAGGAGAAAAGCGTTGAAGCAGAAGAAAGGCGTCACCACGGCGACGATGAAAGACGTGGCGGATGAGGCGGGCGTTTCCACCGCGACCGTATCCCGAACGTTAATGAACCCAGAAAAAGTCTCTGCGGCCACCCGCAGGAAGGTCGAGCAGGCTGTCATCGCCGTTGGCTATTCGCCCCACGCGCTCAACAGGAACCTCAAGCGTAACGAATCGCGTACGATCCTGACGATCGTACCGGATATCTGCGATCCTTATTTCTCTGAAATCTTTCGCGGGATCGAGGAAACCGCAGCCGAACACGGCTATCTGGTGTTGATTGGCGACTGTGCCCACCAGCATCAGAAAGAAAAAACCTTCGTCGATCTGATTATTACCAAACAGATCGACGGCATGGTGTTGCTCGGCTCTCATCTGCCATTTGATGCCGGTCAGGAAGAGCAGCGTAATCTGCCGCCGATGGTGATGGCGAATGAGTTCTCACCGGATCTGGCACTGCCCACCGTGCATATAGATAACCTGACCGCCGCCTTTGAAGCCGTACATTATCTGCATCAGGCGGGTCATCAGCGCATCGCCTGCATTGCTGGCCCGGAGCATATGCACCTGAGCCAATATCGCCTACAGGGATATATTCAGGCTCTACGGCGCAACGGGATTCTCATCGACAACCAGTACATCTTCCGGGGCGATTTCACCTATGAAACCGGGATGCACGGCCTGATTGCGCTGATGCAGCACCCGCAGCCGCCCAGCGCGATCTTCTGTCATAGCGATCTCATGGCGCTGGGCGTGCTGGCGCAGGCCAGAAAGATGGGGCTGGATATCCCGCGCGACCTTTCCGTCGTCGGTTTCGATGATATTGAACAGGCGAGATACAGCTGGCCGCCGCTGACGTCTGTCGCCCAGCCGCGTTATCAGATCGGACGCGAGGCAATGCTGCTACTCTTAGAGCAGTTGCAAGGTAACACAGTACAAAGCGGTTCCCGTCTGTTGTCCAGTGAACTGGTTATCCGCGATAGCGTCGCCGCGCCGAATTACGCCCGTAACAGGCTTTAAGACTTCAGGTGCTGGTCAAATATTTGAGGGTTCAGTAACATGACCCCCTAATTATGTTAATTACCTAATCAATTCACAGCGAAACGACAGTGGCACAAAGAGACTACGTGAGCCGGGGACGTTCATCAGGGACGCGTCGGAAAACGACAAATAGCCGAAAAAAAGGCAAGGCTTCAGGTGCATCAAAAACGATGATCGCCTTGGCTGTTGCCGTTTTGGTCACCTTCGCGGGCGGTCTGTACTTTATCGCCCATAACAAACCCGACGAGTCCCCCGTTCTGCCGCATCAAAACGTGGGTAAAGGTAACGGGCTGCCACCCAAGCCAGAAGAACGCTGGCGCTACATCAAAGAGTTGGAAAATCGTCAGTTGGGCGTCACGGCGCCAACGGAGCCTTCCGCGGGGGGCGAGATTCAGTCGCCAGTGCAGTTGACGGATGAACAGCGCCAACTGCTGGAACAGATGCAGTCTGATATGCGTCGCCAGCCAACACAGCTTTCCGAAGTGCCGTATAACGACCAGACGCAGGTTCCGCGCTCTCAGGTGACGATTAAGCCGCCGACACAACCGATGCAGCAGCCACCTGTTGTGACGACGCAGCCCACCACGCGGGCACCGGCGGTCACGCAAACGACGCCAGCGGTTCCAAGACAAGATATTCCAAAACAAGACATTGCAAGACAAGAAACGCCAAAACAGGAAGCGCCGAAGCAACAGCCGGTCAAGCAGCCTGAAGCGCCAAAAGTCGAAAAAACTCAACGTTGGGCGATTCAATGTGGTTCCTTCAAAACTCTGGATCCTGCCGAATCGGTGCGAGCGCAGCTGGCGTTTGCCGGTATCGAAAGTCGCATTACCTCCAACGGTGGCTGGAACCGTATTATGCTGGGGCCTTATAACAATCGTGCTGCCGCAGATAGCATGATCCAACGCCTGAAGAGTGCGGGCGCATCAAACTGTATTCCTCTTGCCAGCGGGGGTTGAAAAACCCCACGCCTTCCCCCATCTATAACATCAATGCGCCCCGAATCATGCGGGGATCTTTTTCTTCAAACGGGGACTAACTCGTGACAACAATTGTAAGCGTACGCCGCAACGGCCAGGTGGTCATTGGCGGTGATGGACAAGCCACTCTGGGCAACACCGTGATGAAAGGCAACGTGCGTAAGGTACGTCGCCTCTACCATGACCGCGTCATCGCCGGTTTCGCAGGCGGCACGGCGGATGCCTTCACCCTTTTTGAGCTTTTTGAACGCAAGCTGGAATTGCACCAGGGTCATCTGGTGAAAGCCGCTGTCGAGCTGGCGAAAGACTGGCGTACCGACCGTATGCTACGCAAGCTGGAAGCCCTGTTGGCCGTCGCGGACGAAAATGCCTCGCTGATCATTACTGGTAATGGCGATGTCGTGCAGCCTGAAAACGATCTGATCGCGATTGGTTCCGGCGGTCCTTATGCACAGGCTGCCGCGCGTGCGTTACTGGAAAACACCGAGCTGGGTGCGCGTGATATCGTCGAAAAATCGCTGGGGATTGCTGGCGACATCTGTATCTACACCAACCAGTTCCACACGATAGAAGAATTAGCCTCCAAGGCGTAAGGATCAACTATGTCTGAAATGACCCCGCGCGAGATAGTCAGCGAACTCGACAGCTATATCATCGGCCAGCATAAAGCGAAACGTGCCGTTTCCATCGCGCTGCGTAACCGCTGGCGCCGTATGCAGTTGGACGAAGCACTTCGTCATGAAGTGACGCCTAAAAACATTCTCATGATCGGCCCGACCGGCGTCGGTAAAACCGAAATCGCTCGTCGTCTGGCAAAGCTCGCCAATGCGCCGTTCATCAAAGTGGAAGCAACCAAATTCACCGAAGTGGGCTATGTCGGTAAAGAAGTTGACTCCATCATCCGCGATCTGACGGATTCCGCGATCAAAATGGTGCGCCTCCAGTCCATCGAAAAAAACCGTTTCCGTGCGGAAGAGATGGCGGAAGACCGCATTCTGGACGTGCTGATTCCACCAGCGAAGAACAACTGGGGGCAGGCAGAAAGCACACCTGAACCTTCCGCAGCACGCCAGGCATTCCGCAAGAAACTGCGTGAAGGCCAATTGGACGACAAAGAGATCGAGATCGATCTGGCTGCTGCGCCTGTTGGCGTAGAGATCATGGCACCACCGGGCATGGAAGAGATGACCAATCAGCTCCAGTCCATGTTCCAGAATCTGGCAGGCCAAAAGCAGAAAGCCCGCAAGATCAAAATCAAAGACGCCTTCAAACTGCTGATAGAAGAAGAAGCCGCCAAGCTGGTGAACCCGGAAGAGTTGAAGCAGCAGGCGATTGAAGCCGTTGAGCAGCACGGTATCGTGTTCATTGATGAGATCGACAAAATCTGTAAGCGTGGTGAAAGCTCCGGCCCGGATGTGTCCCGTGAAGGCGTTCAGCGCGATCTGCTGCCACTGGTTGAAGGCTGTACCGTGTCCACCAAACACGGCATGGTCAAAACCGACCACATCCTGTTTATCGCCTCCGGCGCGTTCCAGGTTGCCAGCCCGTCCGATCTGATTCCTGAATTGCAGGGACGTCTGCCGATTCGCGTGGAATTGCAGGCGCTGACGACGGAAGATTTCGAGCGCATCCTGACAGAACCTAGCGCCTCGTTGACAGAGCAGTACAAAGCGCTGATGGCGACGGAAGGTGTGGATATTTCGTTCACGGCCGATGGCATCCGCCGTATTGCCGAAGCAGCCTGGCAGGTAAACGAAAGCACCGAGAATATCGGCGCACGCCGTCTGCATACCGTGATGGAGCGTCTGATCGAAGACGTTTCTTACGACGCCAGCGAAATGAACGGCCAAAGCGTTACCATTGACGCAGATTACGTACGTAATCATCTGGATGAATTAGTAGCAGATGAAGATCTGAGTCGATTTATCTTATAATCCGTTTTCGCGGATCGCACGATTAACGACAAAGTGGGAGGCGTTGGCCTCCCACTTTTGTTTCTGACACCGCCATCACTGACTTTTCTTGTTTATAAACAGATGATTCACGCAATTGGATCGTCAATAAAAATTGAAGCGCACCATGACCTTATCAACCCATAGCAGCAAAACCAAAGCCTGGCTGGATAGTCTGCGTCCAAAAACGTTGCCATTAGCTTTCGCGTCCATCGTCACCGGCTCGGCGATTGCGAGCTGGCATAGCAGCTTTAAACCGGGCGTAGCATTACTGGCGTTGTTGACCGCCGGACTGCTGCAAATCCTTTCCAATCTGGCGAACGACTATGGGGATGCGGTAAAAGGCAGCGATACCGAGGATCGTATCGGGCCACTGCGCGGTATCCAGACCGGTGCCATTACGCTGGTGCAACTGCGCAATGCACTGATCGTGACGGTGGTGCTCACCATCATTTCCGGCGTGAGTCTGGTGATTCTGGCGTGTGAAAAGCCCGCAGATATCTTTGGTTTCCTGATTCTGGGACTGCTGGCGATTTTCGCCGCCATCACCTATACCGTCGGTAACAAGCCCTACGGTTACATTGGGCTCGGTGATATCTCGGTGCTGATTTTTTTCGGCTGGCTCAGCGTCGCCGGGTCGTATTATCTGCAAACCGGCCACTTCGACAGCATCGTGATGCTGCCTGCCACGGCCTGCGGTCTGCTGGCTACGGCGGTCCTGAACATCAACAACCTGCGCGATATCGACAACGATCGCATCAGCGGCAAAAACACACTGGCGGTGCGCCTCGGCGCGGAAAAAGCGCGCTTCTACCACACGATGCTGCTGCTGCTGGCGCCGGTTTGTCTCGGTCTGTTTGCCACGTTTTATCTGCACAGTCTGGCGGGCTGGCTCTTTATTCTGGCACTTCCGTTGCTGATTAAGCAGGCGCGCTATGTGCTGCGTGAAACCAGCGCATTCAGCATGCGCCCGATGTTAGAAAAAACGGTGAAAGGTGCGCTGCTGACCAACATTCTGTTCGCCGTGGGTGTGATACTGAGTTAGTGCGGGTAAAGTGAGCGCAGGCGAAAAGCGGCGCGTATTTACTGATGCGCATCAAGTTAACATTTGATGATTTTGCCAACAGCCGCCAGAAAGGGATATACTCATGATTCCGGCGGCAAACAGACGTTAATCCTATGAAATACGATACTTCCGAACTGTGCGATATCTACCACGAAGAGGTGAATGTTGTTGAGCCTCTGTTCTCTAACTTTGGCGGGCGTACTTCATTTGGTGGCAAAATCACCACGGTGAAATGTTTTGAGGATAACGGCCTGCTGTTCGATCTCCTTGAAGAGAACGGCCCTTGGGGCGCGTGCTTCTGGTCGATGGCGGGGGTTCCGTGCGCCGCGCGTTGATCAACGCGGAAATCGCCCGGTTGGCGACGCAAAACGAATGGGAAGGCATTGTCGTTTATGGCGCGGTGCGTCAGGTCGACGATTTAGCTGAGCTGGATATTGGTATTCAGGCGATGGCCGCGATTCCGGTCGGTGCCAGTAGCGAAGGTATCGGCGAAAGCGATATTCGCGTCAACTTCGGTGGCGTGACCTTCTTCTCCGGTGATCATTTGTATGCCGATAATACTGGCATCATTCTGGCGGAAGACCCGCTGGATATTGAATAATATCGTTGAATCTCCGCGTTTTTATTGCGGTAACATCATCACAAAAAAGGGCGATAACCGCCCTTTTTTATTTGGCTCAATCGATAATTGATTCCTTCGTCTGAGCCGGCAATCCCTATTAGACTTCTTCCATTTTGCCTAACAGCGCGCGTAAGCGCTCTTGCCATACCACTTGCTCTTCTTTCAACTGTTCGTTCTCGCGCACCAGCGCGTCACGTGAACCCGCTGCCGCCTGAACATCCTGCGACAGCGCGTTGTTCTGCTCTTTCAGCTCTTCAATTTCCATTTGCAACAGCGTGATGGTATCAATCGCCTGCTGAACTTTCGCTTCCAGCTTTTCAAACACTTCAAATGACATTCTTCAAACCCCTTTTAATCGCAACAAGGCAAAGATCGGTTAACGCTGGCCTTCGGACTCTGTAACCAACACCCAACGGTGTCGCCATCCGCCCGTAAACATAATCCTGACCGCAGGACCGCTGGCAAGACAGACCATAGCGAAATTGTATGTAGCCAACCGCCACCTGTCTAGCGCACATCCCCCACTACGCGAGTGTGGCAGCTTTTCTTACGTAACACTATCAGTACAAACTGAAAAACGGGCAGTACAAACCGAAAAACGGGCAACGCGAGCTGAAAAACAAACTGCATAAACGGAAAAAGCGAGTGGCATAGACTGAAAACGACTCCTGTTCGCTTCCGCATTACTCCTATGGTGTTAATAAATTTAACCTGAGCGTTACTCTCAGCGATGGACAAAAAACCACCACGAGTCATTTAATAAGCGAATACGATCATTTTTTGACGCGCAACACACATTTAAATTTCGATATTTCTCGTTTTCGAGCATTAACGATAAATTCACATCATAAATACATTTAAAACAGAGGATGCCACTAAGCGGTATCCTTAGACCTACCACTCTGTACGTTACCCAGCAGGAAAAAAATATGAGCCAAGCAGAACGTTCAACGCTAAAAGGCCAGTGTATCGCCGAATTTCTCGGCACTGGCCTGCTGATTTTCTTCGGTGTCGGCTGCGTCGCCGCATTGAAACTGGCGGGAGCCAGCTTCGGACAGTGGGAGATCAGCATCATTTGGGGCCCTTGGGGGTTGCGATGGCAATCTACCTGACTGCCGCCATTTCCGGCGCCCACCTCAATCCGGCCGTCACCATTGCCCTATGGCTGTTTGCCTGTTTTGATGGTCGCAAGGTGGTGCCTTACATTCTGGCGCAGATTGCGGGGGCATTTTGTGCCGCCGCACTGGTCTACGGTCTGTATCACAATCTGTTTGTCGATTTTGAACAAGCCAACAATATAGTGCGTGGCAGTACGGAGAGCCTGAGTTTAGCAGGCATTTTCTCAACCTATCCGAACCCGCACATTTCCGTCATGCAGGCGCTGCTGGTTGAAACCGTCATCACTGCCATCCTGATGTGCCTGATTCTGGCGCTGACCGACGATGGTAACGGCATCCCACGTGGGCCACTCGCTCCCCTGCTGATCGGTATTCTGATTGCCGTCATCGGTGCGTCCATGGGGCCGCTGACCGGCTTCGCCCTCAACCCAGCGCGTGACTTTGGTCCTAAGCTGTTCGCTTTCCTGGCGGGTTGGGGCAACGTGGCCTTCACTGGTGCACGCGACATTCCTTACTTTCTGGTTCCTATCTTCGGCCCCATTATCGGTGCCTGTCTGGGTGCCTTCGGCTATCGCGCGCTAATTGGCCGTAATCTGCCATGCGATGTCTGCGAACCCGAGGCAGAAACTACCACGCGTCGTGAAAGCCGTTAAACTTAACGCCACGACCATCCTATTTCACGGTTAATCATTACAGGATTGGATTTATGAACCCGGAAAAAAAATACATTGTCGCGCTCGATCAGGGCACAACCAGCTCCCGTGCTATCGTACTGGATCACGATGCCAATATCGTGAGCGTCTCGCAGCGTGAATTCACTCAGATCTATCCAAAGGCAGGCTGGGTAGAACACGACCCGATGGAGATTTGGGCATCACAAAGCTCCACGCTGGTCGAAGTGCTGGCTAAAGCCGACATCAGCTCGGATGAAGTCGCGGGCATTGGTATCACCAACCAGCGTGAAACTACCGTGGTATGGGAAAAAGAGAGCGGCAAACCGATTTATAACGCCATCGTCTGGCAGTGTCGTCGTACTGCTGAAATTTGTGAAAAGCTGAAGAAAGACGGTCTGGAAGAGTACGTTCGCAACACCACCGGACTGGTGGTCGACCCCTACTTCTCCGGCACCAAGGTGAAGTGGATTCTGGATCACGTTGAAGGCTCTCGTGAACGCGCCAAACGCGGCGAACTGCTGTTTGGTACGATTGACACCTGGCTGATCTGGAAAATGACGCAGGGGCGTGTTCACGTCACGGATTACACCAACGCTTCCCGCACTATGCTGTTTAACATTCATACGCTGGAATGGGATACCCGCATGCTGGAAGCGCTGGATATCCCGCGTGAGATGCTGCCAGAGGTGCGCGCGTCGTCAGAAGTTTACGGCCAGACCAACATTGGTGGTAAAGGCGGTACACGTATTCCTATCGCCGGTATCGCGGGTGACCAGCAAGCGGCGCTGTACGGCCAGCTCTGTGTTAACCCTGGGCAGGCGAAAAACACCTACGGCACCGGCTGCTTCCTGCTGATGAATACCGGTAAAGAAGCGGTGCTATCCAAACATGGCCTGCTGACCACCATCGCCTGCGGCCCACGCGGCGAAGTTAACTACGCGCTGGAAGGCTCGGTGTTCGTTGGCGGCGCTTCTATCCAATGGCTGCGTGACGAGCTGAAGCTGATCGGCGACTCAATGGACTCCGAATACTTCGCAACGAAAGTGAAGGACACCAACGGCGTCTATGTCGTACCCGCTTTCACCGGTCTGGGCGCCCCTTACTGGGATCCGTATGCCCGTGGCGCGATCTTCGGGCTGACCCGTGGCGTGAACGCGAACCACATCATCCGTGCGACGCTGGAATCCATCGCCTTCCAGACCCGCGACGTACTGGATGCCATGCAGGCAGACGCCGATACGCGCCTGAAAGCGCTACGTGTCGATGGCGGTGCGGTCGCCAACAACTTCCTGATGCAGTTCCAGTCCGATATTCTTGGCACGCGCGTGGAACGCCCGGAAGTGCGTGAATCCACCGCGCTGGGTGCCGCTTTCCTGGCAGGCCTTGCCACAGGATTCTGGAACGATCTGGACGAAGTGAAGAGCAAAGCGACGATCGAGCGCGAATTCCGCCCCAGCATTGAAACCGTGGAGCGTAATTATCGCTACAGCGGCTGGCAGAAAGCCGTTGCCCGCGCCCGTAACTGGGAAGATCACGACGATTAATCCAGCCACAAATATCAACATCGGGCGCGCTTGTCGCGCCCGTTTTTTCCCTACCGCTCAACCGCCACTCTCCCTCCGTTGTGATAAAATCGCTGCCACATCCTAATGTTGCTCGTTTAAGAACCGAGATACCGGGGCGACCACGGTGCGAGGCATCCCTGCGGGAACCTCATCACCGTGTTTCCCCTAAAATTCAGACTTAAGTGGCTAACATAAGGCAACACCTTTCCCGATCGACAACAGACAGGTATTTATGAAACGTGAATTAGCCATCGAGTTCTCGCGCGTCACCGAAGCAGCCGCGCTGGCAGGCTATAAGTGGTTAGGTCGTGGCGACAAAAATGCCGCCGACAATGCTGCCGTACAGGCGATGCGCATCATGCTGAACCAGGTCAATATCAACGGTCAGATTGTCATCGGCGAAGGGGAAATCGACGAAGCGCCGATGCTATTCATCGGTGAGCAGGTCGGCACCGGTCATGGCGATGCCGTGGACATCGCCGTCGACCCGATTGAAGGTACGCGGATGACAGCAATGGGTCAGGCGAATGCACTGGCCGTGCTGGCTGTCGGTGAAAAAGGCGCATTTCTGCACGCGCCAGACATGTACATGGAAAAACTGATCGTCGGGCCCGACGCGAAAGGCGCAATTGACCTCAACCTGCCGCTGGCGGACAACCTACGTAATGTCGCGATCAAACTGGGCAAACCACTCAGCCAGTTAACGGTGATTACGCTGGCTAAACCGCGTCACGATGCCTGCATCGCGGAAATGCAGCAGTTGGGCGTGAAAGTGTTCGCGATTCCAGATGGCGACGTAGCCGCATCCATTCTCACCTGCATGCCGGAGAGCGAAGTTGACGTGCTGTACGGCATCGGTGGTGCGCCAGAAGGCGTGATCTCGGCGGCCGTCATTCGCGCGCTTGATGGCGACATGCAAGGACGTTTGCTGGCACGTCATCAGGTCAAAGGCGATAACGCCGAAAACCGCCGTATCGGTGAAGATGAGCTGGCGCGCTGCCGACAAATGGGCATCGAAGCCGGCGGCGTTCTCAAGCTTGATGACATGGCGCGTAACGATAACGTGATTTTCTCCGCGACCGGCATCACCAAAGGCGACTTACTGGACGGGATCGCGCGTAAAGGCAACATGGCCACCACGGAAACGCTGCTGATCCGCGGTAAATCCCGCACGATCCGCCGGATTAAATCGACGCACTATCTGGATCGCAAGGATCGCACCCTGCACGAATTTTTGCTGTAACAGGCGATTACCCGGCTGACTGATTGTTTCACAGTTGTTAATAAATAGCGTATCGTAGACGCTCAAATATAGTGGCGTCTAATATCGGCAACAGGAGCAGAAAAATATGGCTGAATGGGTGACAGGCAAAGTAGTTCAGGTAGAAAACTGGACAGACAGTCTGTTTAGCATTCGGGTTCACGCACCCACCGATGCATTCACTGCTGGACAGTATGGCAAACTGGCGCTGGAGATTGAGGGAGAGAAAGTGCAGCGCGCGTATTCCTATGTGAATGCGCCCAGCGATCCCACGCTTGAGTTCTATCTGGTCACCGTGCCAGAGGGCAAGCTCAGCCCTCATCTGCATGCGTTGCAACCCGGTTCAGACATCATGATCGTCAAAGAGGCTGCCGGCTTTTTCGTGCTGGAAGAAGTTCCTGATTGTGAAACGCTGTGGATGCTGGCCACAGGGACAGGCATTGGCCCGTACCTGTCGATTCTTCAGGAAGGTAAGGATCTGGAACGCTTTAAGAACATCGTGCTGGTTCACGCCGCCCGATTCTCACACGATCTGAGCTATCTACCGCTGATGCAGCAATTACAGCAGCGCTACCACGGCAAGCTGCGTATTCAGACAGTAGTCAGCCGGGAAGAGGAAGCGGGGTCGCTGACAGGCCGTATTCCGACGTTGATCAGCAACGGTTCGCTGGAAGCCGCCGTGGGCTTGCCGATGGATGCAGCAACCAGCCACGTCATGCTGTGCGGCAACCCGCAGATGGTGCGTGATACCCAGCTGCTGCTGAAAGAAGAACGGCAAATGACCAAGCACCTGCGCCGCAGACCCGGTCATATGACCGCTGAAAACTATTGGTAAACCATCGGTTGTTTTAACTAGCGGCGGAAGCGAAACGGTTCCGCCTCTACGCCAAAGCGGTTTTCCCCTTTTGTGCCGAGAAAAACGCCGCAGTCGAGCAGCGTCATCACGACAATCAGGATCGGCAGGAAGCGGCCAATTCCCCACTGCCAGACGGCAGAGAACATCGTCCAGTTGCCCGAAGCCAGCATCCATGCAACCACTAACAACAGCGCCCACCAGCCGCTCTTATTGCGGTCGTGCAGTCGTTTCACCATAATGGCCGCCGTCGGCCACAGCAATACCACCAAACCAAACGCCGTCGATTGCGTATCCAGCCAGCTTTGGCCGGATAGCGTAAACAGCACCGCCATCAGGGCAACCCAAATGGCCATCCAAAGCCAGAAATCACGACGGCCAATGCGGCCCTTAAACGAGAAGCACCATTGCTGTAATGTCATTAACGATAACGCCCTGAATTGTCGGCCTGTTTGGCCGAATGAATCGGTATTTTGTTCTGACTGATTTTACCTCAACCGACATGTTTACCCGCAACCTTTACGCAATTTTTGCCAGCCACGTGCGATTTCTCACAACGACGTACTTATTTTGACAACGACGTACTTGTTTTGACAACGACGTACAAATGCCGCTTTAATCAAACGTATTCCGCCGTTATTGGCCTGGACATCTTCTGAAGTGGCTGACCCGAATCCCTATGACACGAAAACGCATCGCTTCACTTTTGGTTTTATCATCGCTGGTGTTGTACCAGACCCACGCGGGAGCAGATCCGACGTTCCCACCCAAAACCTCAGCCAATGCGCCGTACCTGCTGGCCGGTGCTCCAACCTTCGATCAAACCATCACGCAGTTCCGTTCCCGCTATAACCTGAGCAACCCAACGCTGCCGATCGGTGAATTTCGGGTTGTCGACACCGGTAATATCACCAGTATGCTGACCCGTGCCGCCAGCCGAATCAACGACCATCTCTATGCCTCAACCGCGCTGGAAAAAGGCACTGGGAAAATCAAAACGCTGCAAATCACCTGGCTACCGCAGCCGCAGAGCGAGCAAGAAAGCGCGGCACGCCGTAAGCAGGCCATCGACTATATGGCTGCGCTGGCACGCACGTTCGCCCCATCGCTGACGGAAGAACAGAGCGTGAAAAAAGTCACCGAACTGCTGGAAAAAGGCAAAGGAAAACGCTTTTATCCGCAAACGGAAGGCGCCTTGCGTTATGTTGTTGCAGATGATGGCGAAAAAGGGCTAACTTTTGCTGTTGAACCGATTAAGCTAACGCTATCTGAACCGTGATCAACACGGTAATTCATGACGAAAAACAGAGCCACGGTCACATTTCGTCTCTATACTGTGGGCAGGTCATATTGCCTGACGGCAGTGAAATTTATGCGTCCATTCACTAACGCATTGATTTATTAAACTTTTATTTATTAATGCCTTGATTCATTCGCGATTCCGGCTGGAGGAAAAAAGATGCGACATCCATTAGTTATGGGTAACTGGAAGCTGAACGGCAGCACTCACATGGTCAACGAACTGATCGCGGGTCTGCGTAAAGAACTCAGCACCGTTGACGGCTGTGGCGTAGCGATTGCACCACCTGCTCTCTACCTCGATCAGGCTAATCACCAACTGGCTGGCAGCCGCATTGCGCTGGGCGCGCAGAACGTAGACGTAAACCTTTCTGGTGCCTTCACCGGTGAAACCTCCGCCGACATGCTGAAAGACATCGGCGCAAAATACATCATCATCGGCCACTCTGAGCGCCGCACCTACCACAAAGAAAGCGACGAATTTATTGCGAAGAAATTTGGCGTGCTGAAAGACGCGGGCCTGATTCCGGTGCTGTGTATTGGCGAAACCGAAGCAGAAAACGAAGCAGGCCAGACGGAAGCTGTCTGTGCACGTCAGTTGGATGCCGTGCTGAACACGCTGGGCGCGAAAGCATTTGAAAACACCGTTATCGCCTACGAGCCAGTATGGGCTATCGGTACCGGCAAATCTGCGACCCCTGCGCAAGCGCAGGCCGTTCACAAATTCATCCGCGATCATATCGCCAAGCAAGATGCCGCAGTTGCTGAACAAGTTATCATCCAGTACGGCGGTTCTGTGAATGCAGCAAATGCCGCAGAGCTGTTCACCCAGCCGGACATCGACGGCGCGCTGGTTGGCGGTGCATCACTCAAAGCCGACGCCTTTGCTGTCATCGTGAAGGCCGCCGCCGACGCGAAACGTGGCTAAGCATTGACAGAAAACGGACGGACATCTGTTCGTCCAATTCAAAAGCCGGTTCGCGCTGTTGCGCCAACCGGCTTTTTTTAATCTCATTCAACTGTCAGCACCACTAGATTCACTGTCAGCTTGTCTGGCTATTTCTATACGTTTGACTTCATATTTATTGTAGCTACAATAAATAAATGAAAATTATATTCGACCCGATTAAGAATCAGAGTAATAAGCAAAAACACGGCGTTTACTTGGCCGACGCTAAATATCTTGATTGGGACCGAATGGTTGCCGCATCTGACTCTCTTGGTAACTACAGCGAAGACCGTTACATCGGTATCACTTACGGCCTTGCTTATCTCAACAACCGAATTTATGTCGTAGGCTGTGTCCCTTAACCTCCCTACATACCAAAAAGTACTGTAAGAATACTTCCCAAAATGTGATTTTTGGTTGAATATTGAACACTTCTGGGGCGACTTTTATCGCTTAAACGCGTTTTTTGCACTGTTGAGTTGTACAAAAAACAGTTACGGGACACAGCCTAGTATTTACTTACAGCGATGGAGACGACGAAGAAATTTACCGCATCATCAGTTTGCGGAAAGCCACTAAAGCGGAGGTGGAAAAATATGCCAAAACTTAAGCAGGGTACTATCCTCCCTACGGATGAGGAAGACCGTAAAATTCAGGAAGCTATTGCACAAGATCCTGATACACGCTCGCTTGAAGGTGAGAACGTGCAGCTTATGCCTTTCAGTAAATTGAAAGCAATGCGCAAACAGGGACGCCCCGTTAAACCTGCACCAAAAGTACAAGTCAGTATTCGATACTCACCGGAAGTTATCGCAGCCTTCAAAGCGACGGGTCGCGGTTGGCAAACCCGCATGGATGCAGCGATGGCGGATTGGCTTAAAAACCATTCCCCAAGCGACATCAAAATTTGATGCAACGTCTAAAACCAGCCTTTACGCTAATCCTGATGAGATGATCCCTGTGAGCAGCATGCTAACAGGGGGAATAATCACGGCTAGCGTGATCGCCAACCGTCAGAGAATAGGAAACGTTACTTCGCCGCAGGGATTTGCTGCGTAATGCAGTGAATATTTCCCCCGCCCAGCAGGATTTCCCGCGCAGGCACGCCGCTAATCAAATAGTCAGGGAACATCTGTTGTAGTAGATCGCGTGCAACGTCATCCGTCTTCTCATCCAGCAGCGGGAAAATGATTTGCTGGTTGCTGATCAGGAAATTCACATAAGAACCCGCCAAACGCGAACCGGCAAGGCGCTCAATCGCATCACCGCTGTCCACGCCCTGCGCTTCCTCTTTGGTTGCATATAGCGGACCGGGGGCAGGCAATTTCCAGATTTTCAGCCCACGGCCTTGCGCATCCCGCGCCGCAGACAGCACGTCATAGGCCGCAACAGAGCGAGCATACTGTGGATCGTTTTCATCATCCGTCCAGTGCAGTGCGACTTCACCGGGGCGCACGAAACAGCACATGTTATCGATATGCCCGTCAGTTTCGTCGTTGTACACGCCCTCTTCCAGCCAGATAATCGTCGAGATGCTGAGGTAATCACGCATCAACTGCTCGATTTCCGCTTTGTTCAGGTGCGGGTTGCGATTCGGATTGAGCAGGCACTCCGCCGTGGTCAGCAAAGTACCTTCACCATCGACATGGATCGAGCCGCCTTCCAGAATCAGCGGCGCGGCATAGCGTGCAGCCTGATGATAGTCCAGCACCTGTGCCGCGACGTTCTCATCCTGACGCCAGTCTTCATAAAGACCGCCCAGCTCGCCACCCCAGGCATTGAACTGCCAGTCGATCCCCCGACGTTCCCCCGCCGCATTCAGCACAATGGTCGGGCCGGTGTCGCGCATCCAGGCGTCGTCGCTTTCCATTTCTACCAGCGTGACATTCACCGGCATCACTTGTTGCGCATTCGCCATGTAGCGTGCAGGCACGCCCATGATAACCGGTGTTTTCTGGGCGATGGCTTCCGCCACGCGCGCGAACGTTTTCTGCGCCGGAACGCCCTGTTCACGCCAGTTGTCGGTACGATACGGCCAAATCATCCACACGGCATCATGCGGTGCCCATTCGGCGGGCATCGCAAACCCATCCTGATGCGGCGTGGTGAGCGGAGGCGTCGCTAACTGTGACATCACTTATCTCCAGGTCTTGCCGTCAGAGGTGGCAATCGTGCCATACATGTCCGGGCGACGGTCGCGGAACAGCCCCCATGACGCACGCTGCGCAGCAATGGCGTCTAAATCAAACTCATGCACCAGAATCGCTTCATCCGTCTTATTGGCCTGTGCCAGCAACGCACCAGTTTGGTCAGCAATGAATGACGAACCGTAGAACGTCATTTCCAGACCGTCGATGTATTTGCTGGCTTCCGTACCAATACGGTTGGATGCGATCACTGGCACCAGATTCGCGGCAGCGTGACCTTGCTGAACGCGGGTCCAGTGCGGTTGGCTGTCGATGTCTGGGTAAGCCGGTTCGGAACCAATCGCGGTCGGATAGAAAATCAGCTCAGCACCCTGCAACGCCAAGCTGCGTGCGGTTTCCGGGAACCACTGATCCCAACAAATACCCACGCCGATTTTTGCGTAGCGTGTCTGCCAGACTTTAAAGCCGGTGTCGCCCGGAATGAAGAATTGCTTCTCCTGATACGCCGGGCCGTTCGGAATATGCGTTTTACGATAAACGTCCAGCACGGTGCCGTCCGCGTCAATCATCACCAGCGAATTGTAATAGGCGTTATTGGCGCGTTCAAAGAAGCTCAACGGCAGCACTACGTTCAGTTCCGCCGCCAGTGCGGAAAAATGCTTAATCAGCGGGCTGGTTTCCAGCTCCTGCGCCAGCGCATAGTGCTCTGGGCTTTGATCGATACAGAAATACGGTGCGGCAAACAGTTCCTGAATCAGGATAACCTGCGCACCTTTTGCATGCGCTTGTCGCACCAGTTTTTCGGCGTTTTCAATGTTCTTAGGCAGATCCCAGGAACACGCCATTTGTGTTGCGGCAACGGTAACTTTTTTCATGCGAAAACCTCAATAATAACGATATATACCCGCCCTTTTTCACCGGCGAGTATCGGCAATAAGTGTTTCTCTCGGTCACGATTATGCATCGACGCTAACCCGCGCGGCCTTAACGAGTGTCTACTCTAAATAATTCAAGTTTCAGGCAGGCGGCAAGAGAAGGAATCCCGATGAGCTTACTCAAGTAAGTGATTCGGGTGAGTGAACGCAGCCAACGTACATGCAACTTGAAGTATGACGAGTATAGGCCAACACACCTGCGCATACCCAATAGGAATATCCTGTTAAGGTATTGACCGAAAATGACATGCGCATTATGCCAGTTAATCACAGCACTTCACTATGCTGAAAATGCATGGATTTCGCGTGACGGGCAGAAAAGAAAAACCGCCTTTTTCACGGCGGTTTCTATCAATAATGAAGAGTGAGAGAAAGCGGCAGGCCTTACATCAGGCCGCAACGGTATCCGCCTGATGTAAGGCCTGACTGACCGCTTGCCGCTGTTCCAGAAGCGTTGCGCTGGTACGGTCACGGGGATAAGCCAGATTGATCGGTAAGATTGCGCTGATTCGGCCGGGCCGGGGCGACATTACCACCACTCTGTCCGCCAGAAAAACCGCCTCTTCCACATCGTGCGTCACCAGTAATATCGTCAAATCCGTTTGCTGACGTATTTCGGCCAAGCGCGTCTGCAACTGCTGTTTGGTCAGCGCATCCAGCGCACCAAAAGGTTCATCCAGCAGGAGAATGCGCGGCGTCGATACCAGCCCTCGGGCGATCGCGACACGCTGCGCCATTCCCCCTGATAGCTGATGCGGCCATGCGTCGGCAAAGCCTTCCAGCCCCATCATCTGAAGAGAGTGCGCAATACGACGCGTCACTTCAGCAGGAGAAAGGTTAAGGTTGAGCATACCGAGGCGGATATTGTCCGTCACGGTGAGCCACGGAAACAGGCGCGGTTCCTGAAACACCAGACTGACATCGTCGGGAATACCGCGCACAGGCCGCTCGCCAATCAGAATGCGTCCACGTTCAGTGGTATCAATCCCAGCCGCCAAACGCAGCAGCGTCGATTTGCCACAGCCACTGGCACCGATGATGGCAACCAGTTCACCCGCATGCAGCGACAGGTCGACGTCCTGCAACACCGTCAGCGGGGTGCCATTGACGGTAAAGTGTTTGGTAATGTGCTGAAAATGCAGGGACATAGCTTCTCCGTTAACGGTCATGCAAAGCGCCAGCGGGTCAACCGCCGCTCAGACAAAGTAATCAGCCGGGAAAAGAGCGCGGCGACGGTGGCAATCAGCACCACGCCCGCCATGATGCGATCGGATTCAAGCAACTGCTGTGCGCGAATCATCATGCCACCCAGCCCTTCCCCCGACGGCATGAAATACTCTGCGCCAATCGCTCCCGTCCACGCATGCATCAGCGCCAGCCGCAGACCGGAAAACAGCGGCGGCAACACGCTGGGCAGTATCAGTGTGCGGAGCGTCTGCACGGGCGTCAAACGCAGCACCAGTGCCACTTCCAACAAGGCGGGCGGAAGCTGGGCAATCCCCTGACGGGTTGCCAGCATCACGGGAAAGAACGCCGCCACGGCGATAAACACGATTTTGGCGCTCTCTCCTAACCCGAACCAGGCCGTAATCAGCGGCAGCCAGGCGAATAGTGCCACGCAGCGCAGCGCGGACAACGCCGGATTAAACAGCTTGTCAGCGATACGCCAGCCGCCGAGCACCGCGCCTACCAGCACGCCGATCGCACTCCCCAGCATAAACCCCTGTAGCGCCCGCAGCAGGCTGGCATTGAGATCGATGAGCAGCCCGCCCTGAACCAGTCCCGTCGATAGCGCGTCGATCACGCGACTCGGTGCAGGAAGAAAAGCCGCATTCACCCACTCATGGGTGCTACTAACCTGCCACAGCGCAACCAGTATCAACGGGGCTAACCAAGGCGTCAGCGACAAACTCGGCAACGCCGTGCTCAGGCTATCACGCCCCAGCACCGGCGCAGGCCAGTGAATCCAGCGGCGTTCCAGCGCCAGCAGCACGCGTTCTCCAGCAAACCCCAGTATGCCAATGATCAGAATGCAGACGAATACCAGATCCAGCATGAACAACTGGCGACTTTGTACCAGCAGATAGCCCAGCCCTTCGCTGGATGCCAACAGTTCGACCGCAATCAGGGCGACCCATCCGGTAGAAAACGCCAGCCTAACGCCCGTCATCACATACGGCAGCATCGCAGGCAGAATCAGGTAACGCAGGAAGGCGGCAGGTGGCAAACGCAGGCTACGTGCCATTTCATGCAGCTTTTGTGGCGTCTGTTGAATCCCGGCACAGGTGTAGAGCGTCACTGGCACCGTCACCGATTTCACCAGTACCACCAGTTTCAGCGCTTCACCGATACCCAGTGACAGCATCAAGAGCGGAATCCAGGCCAGCGTCGGGATCTGCGCAATGACGGTAAAGAGCGGCATAAACAGCGCATTCAGCCGTCGATTCAGACCAAACAGGCTACCCAGCACCAGACCCAGCGCGATCCCCCCGCTAAAACCAATCACCAGCCGCAGCAGACTGATAGGCAACTGGTGAATCAGCTCCTCGGGGATAAAAGCCCGTGCGCTATCAATCACCGCCAGCGGTGACGGCAGGATCTGTTCAGACATCCACCCGTGTCGGCTGGCAAGCCACCAGCCGACAAGCACCAATAGCGGCACAACCAGAGACACGACTAACGCAGAGTACCCCGCCGACAGCGCGGTAGCCGTCAGCGAAGCATCGGGGGCGGAGCGTATCCGCAGCGGGTATTTGGGCATCATGATTGTCGATATCCGGCGGCGTTATTTTTGCGTCAGCAGGGAAAGACGGGTAATCCCTGCCTGCTCGACATCGGCCAGTAGCGCAGCGACCGCGCCGTAACTCGCGTCTTTATCCGCCTGTACTTGCACCACCAGATCCGCATTACTCGTTTTAGCCTGTTGCAGGCGCGGCACTAGTTGCTCGCGCGCCAGATTCTCTTTATTGATGAACACGCGCTGCTCGCCATCAATACTAATCACCACCGGATCGGCGCGGTCAGCGGGTGCCACCGCCGACGTTTTCGGGAGCTGAATCGGAATGGCGTTGGTCAACATCGGCGCAGTCACAATAAACACCACCAGCAACACCAGCATGACGTCCACGAGCGGTGTGATATTCATTTCACTCATGACATCTTCATCATTACGCGAGGTAAATGCCATATCAGACCACCTCTCTCAGGTTCTTCACGGAGAAAGCGGCGGACGAGGACTCCGCGCTGGTATGAAACGTGCTGACATGAAAATCGTTCGCCTGCATCACGCTGTAGACATCATGGGCGAAGTCATCCATGTCCGCGACGACCAGCTTGAGGCGACGTAAAAAGTAGTTGTAGATCAGCACCGCAGGCACCGCGACAGCAATCCCGATTCCGGTGGCAATCAGCGCATTACCAATCGGCCCTGCGACAGTGTCAAGACTGGCTGAACCCGATAGCCCAATTTCCTGTAACGCCGCCATAATGCCCCAAACGGTGCCAAACAGGCCGATAAACGGTGACGTACTGCCGATACTCGCCAGAATCGCTAGCCCGCTTTCCAGCAAACGGCGCTCACGCTGAATCTGCTGTTGCAGCGCACGTTCAACCCGATCGGGAAGATGACTATTCAGCGCAAGCTGCCCGCTAATTCGCTCCGGCGCTTTGACCGCCGCCAGCGCCAGATTGGCAAGCGAACCGGGCAATCTGGCGCTAGTTTCCGGCGTCTGGTTGACATCATCCTGCTGCCAGAAGGCCGCGCGGAAACGCCGATCGCGCCGCTGTGCCCGCCCGTACTGGACGAATTTCAGTAATCCCAGCCCCCAGGTGACGAGGGAAAACAGCAGCAATAACAGAATCACTGCGCCTTCCGCAGAAAAGAGTTCAATGTGTCCGAGCGTCATAACCAATACCTCATGAGTTCAGCGAAAAATCGACGGGAACAACCACCCAGCCGCTCACCGGCTGGTTGCCGCGGCGCGCCGGAACGAAAGACCAGCGCAGCACCGTGTCTCTGGCCGCCTCGTCCAACGAGGGGTAGCCGCTTGATTGATGAATCCGAATGGTTTGCACCTTGCCATCAGCACGTACCTGTACATTCAGGAGTACGGTGCCTTCATAACCACGGCTAATCGCCACGTCGGGATAAGACGGAGCGGGATTATGCAGGTAGTCCGCATTCGCCAGCGGCGGCGTCAGCGGCGCATCAACGGGTTGCGCGGCGGCCTGTGGCGTTACCGGAGCAGGCGTTATTGGCGCGACAGCTGATTTGCCTTCCGCCTGGGGTTTCGGTGCTGGCGGGTTCTTTTTCACCGCGACCTTTTTTGGTGTCGGCTCTGGCCTTTTCTCTGGAACCTTTTTCTCAGGTTCTGTTTTCTCAGGCGCTGGCGGCAACAGCGCGTTGTCATCGACGGGGGTGTCCACCGAGGGAGGCGCGATCTCCGGCGGCGGCGTCACCGCTTCAGGCTCAATAGGTTCAGTTGACAGCTCTGGCTCCGCCACCGCCGCAACCAGTTCAACGCTGACAGGCTGTGGTCGGGCAGGCACGGTAACCGGCGGCGCCGATGCTGCGTTGAACAACGCCAGCACCGCCGCGTGCAATAGCAACGTCGCGATGACGGCCAACCAGCGCTCCGGCCGGGACGAAACCGTCGTATTCAACGTCGGTACGCGCGACTGCACGACGCCGCTCACCCGGCTGGCGTGCGGAGTCGGCTCCGGTGAATAAGACCGGGATCCTGACACCGCTCCCGCATAGAGTAATTCCGTCATGGTTAGTGCTCCTGACCGTGTTTATTGATACCCCTCATACTTCAACTCGCAGGCAACATTGAGAGGTAACCTAAAATAGCGTTGGAATAATCGATTCTTTCTGCATGCGAAATAAAGTCAACGTATGTATCTGTATATCGATATCTATTTCATCGGAAAGATCATCGCATCCATGGTTTAACGACAAACTAAAGGTAATAAACCCAAACAGGCTAATGCATAGTTGGAATAGTTTTTTTTCGTTCGCTGCATAACGATGAAATAAGCGATGAATGCTGATTTAGCTATTTACTAAAAATCATAATGCTTTTTTTGTATTAGTCAGTTTATTGCCAAGCCTTTAAATGTGTTTCTGCAACAAGATGACGCCGCGCTAAACCGGCGCAATAACAACAGAAATATTTGCACACTCACATTCAAACACCTCATCACTGGCGGGCGACAAATGAAAACATCAGGACGAAAATGGTTAGTGACCAGTTTATTGGCAATGGGAATGGCCTGGTCAGGCATTGCATCGGCGATTACTGAAATTCGTATTGCCGCGCCAGACATCGGCGCAGGCACAAAACCCAGCGGCGGCGGCCTGCTTGACGTCATTCACAGCCAGAAGCTGCTGGAGCGCGAGTTTGGCAAAGACGGGATCAGCGTCCGTTGGACGTTTATTAAAGGCGCAGGCCCCGTTATTAATGAAGCGTTTGGCAACCATCAGGTTGACGTGGCCTATCTGGGGGATTTAGCCAGCATTATCGGCCGCGCGCGCGGGCTGGATACGCGCGTGATCGCCGTGGCATCACGCGGCATCAATCACTATCTGGCGGTGGCGAAAGGTTCCGGTATTGAGAAAATCGCCGATCTGAAAGGTAAACGCATCGGGATCTTCCGTGGAACAGCAGGGGAGCTTTCGTTCGTCAGCGCGCTTGATTCGCAGGGCCTAAAGCCTTCTGACGTGAAGCTGATTAATCTCGACTTCGCGGCGGCCAGCGCGGCGTTAGCGGCCGGACAGATTGATGCGACATGGGGCGGCAGCAATACGCTTTCGCTGCGAGATAAAGGGCTGGCGGACATCCCACTGTCTAGCCGTGACCTGAATGGCGCAGGCCAGCTCAGCGGCTTCCTGCTGGTGGATGAGAAATTTGCCAAAGGCAACGAGGATATTCTGCGCCGCCTGGTTAAAGTTCAACGAGAAGCGGCAAACTGGGCGAGCGATGAGAAAATAAAGATGAATTTATTCGACTCTTAGCCACCCAATCAGGTTATCCGGAAAATATATTACGCGTCGAATGGGATACATTGCCGCCATTAACCGAGCGTCTTTCACCCGAATTGGATCCAGCCTTTGTGGAAAAATTAAAACGCGCCGTCACATTGGCCTATGAATCACGTCTTATTCGGCAACCTTTTGATGTCGATAAATGGCTGGATGATTCTTATCTAAAAGCAACTCAATAATTTATTCCCCCCAAAAATTATAACCCACGTATTGCCGTGACATTCACGGCAATCGGCAGCCTATTGACGAGATTCGGACGAAGCTATGTATTTAAAAAAACACCAGCAGTATTTAAAAGAACACCAGCGAAAAATAACATCGGGTATTTTAATGAGCTGCGTCTTAACGCTTCCTGCTATGGCGCGAGCAGCCGATCCGCAAATCACAACGGATAACGTTCCACGAACCGAGGCAACAACCGCCGCCCCCGTTCAACTAAAGCGTGTGAAAGTGAATGCTCAGCGTACGCCTGTTCAACCGCCGACCACGCTGGCATCGGTGATCGATGGCAAAACGCTCGAAGAAGAACGGGTGTATCGCTTTGAAGAACTGTCGCAACTGGTAACAGGGCTGGATGTCGATACCGTCGATGTGATGGACACCACCGTGACCATTCGTGGGATTGGCGACGGCGGCGAGAGCGGTACGAATATCGGTATGCCGGGCAGCGTAGGGCTGTTTGTCGATGGCGTTTACTTATCCCGCCCCGGCGTCATCTCTAATGATTTGCTGGATATCGACAGCACCCGCGTATTGAAAGGCCCACAGGGGGCAGCCTACGGCTTTAACACCACTGGCGGCGCTATTGATATTCGCACCCGCAAGCCAACCTTCACACCGGAATATTCACTGGAACAATCTTTCGGGCAGCGCGGTTACCTGCAATCCAAACTGATGGCATCCGGGCCACTCAGCGACCACTGGGCGGGACGCATCAACCTGTCGCGCACGGAACGCGGTGGAAACGTCACGAATATAGAAAACGGCCATAAGCTAGGAGGCAGCAGCAATAACGGCGTGCGCGGCCAACTGCTTTATCAGCCTAATGACAGTTTTAGCCTCAGAATTACCGGCGACTACAGCGACTCCACGCAGCGTCCAGTCTCGGTACTCGTGAGCGCAACCGACGATTTTCGTAATCGCGCCCAACAGACTGGCCTTAAGGTCGTCGGTGGCCGCCAGGTCGCCATGGACGACGAGAATGTTATTCGTGTTGCGCAAGGCGGTGGATCGGTAGAGGCCAATTGGAGGCTGAAAAACGGCTATAGCGTCAATTCGCTATCGTCACTGCGCTATTTCCGCGTATTACCCAGCACGGCAGATAACTGGAATATTCCGCTCTATCACGATAGCGGCGCTGACGTACGCGATCGCGTCTGGTCACAAAGTTTTTGGCTGGATTCGCCCAAAGGCAACACGTTCGATTATTCACTGGGCGTCGATTACTGGGGAGAGAACCTCGATACCGAGGCAAACAGTCGCTACTACAACGACAACCGCGTGCGGACATGGGTAGGAAATGGCTATCAGGGCATTAACGTTCAGCGCTTTGGCACGCTGGATGACACCGTTTATTCCGTCTATGGCCGCGGAACCTGGCATGCCGCCGATAAACTGGATGTGATTGTCGGCCTGCGCCAGACCTATGAGAAAAAGGAGGGGACGTTTGTACGCAAAAATCGCGCAACCTTTGACTCTGGCCCGCTTTCGCAAACCAACCGCCTGCCTTCGGGTTCCATCAGCCTGAACTGGTTCGCAGCACCGAACGTCACCCCTTACGTCACACTGGGCTACGGGGAAAAATCCGGTGGTCTGAACGTTTCATCCGGGGCAGCAAGGCAGCTCGGAATCGATTCGCTGTACGTCGATCCAGAAAAAACCCGTTCGGCGGAGTTGGGGGTCAAAACCCACTGGTTACAGCGCAAAGTGGAATGGAATACCGCACTGTTCTGGAGCGTTGTCGAAGATTTCCAGAACAACGCCTATGACGAGGAAACGGATACCAGCTACCTGATTAACGCCGGGAAATTCCGCTCACGCGGCGGCGAAACCCAGCTGACGCTGCGCCCCATTGACGGGTTGAGTATCAGTCTGGCCGGTACGGTTCTGGATGCCCGCTACCTGAACTTCCCTAACGCCCGCTGCCCGGCAGAAATCTCCGCTGTCTCGTGCGATATGTCAGGAAAGCGCGTCTTTAAGTCCCCGACGCTGAGCTACAACACACGCGTGCGTTATCAATGGGATACACCAAACAATCTGCAAGCCTCGGTTTCCGGTCAATGGTCATGGCGGAGTTGGGCCTACGGCACGCTCGACGATTCCGAATACAACCGCATTCCAGCGTATGGCGTTCTGAACCTGTCTAGCGGACTGAGCGGCAAGCAAGGCGACAACCGCTGGAACGTCTCGCTGTGGGTGAAAAATGCGCTGGATAAAGACTACTACCGCTCCGTCAGAGGCTCCAGCGCCACAACGGGTGTGATTGGCGAACCGCGCATGGTCGGGATCTCGGTCGGCTACGACTTCAAGGGCTAACGTCATGGACAAGATGGCTTACTCACGCCGACGCTTCCTGCGCGACAGCACGCTGCTGGCGCTATCGGCACCGTTCTGGACATCGGCGCACGCCACCGCGCCTCAAGCCTCTGCCTACGCAGGCGAATCTGCACCACAGGTCAGCCTGCGCTGGCTGGACGGACAACAGCCCCGCGCGTTCACTGGCGTGACCTGGGGGGCCGCCTGGCCGCAGGGCGCGGTGCGTAACGACAGCGGCTTCCAACTGCACGATGCGCAACAGCGTGCTTACGACCTGCAAAGCTGGCCGCTGGCTCACTGGCCGGACGGTTCGATTAAATGGTCGGCACACGCGCTGGGCGGCACCACGCTGCCCGAAGATAAACTTACGCTGAAACCGACAGCCAAAGCGGAAGAGCCAACGAAGACTGGCATGGTCAGCGAGCATGAGCACGGCTGGACGGTGGAGACGGGCCGCATTCGCTATGTGATTCCACGCTCTGGCTCGCGGTTGATCGAAGAAATCTGGCGGGATAATCGGCTGGCGTTAACCAACGGCAGGCTGGTGTTGCGCATGCAGAGAGGGGCGGAGACGGATAGCACACTGACGCAGGACGCGTATCAGGGCGTGATTGATACGGTAACGGTGGAGCAAAACGGGCCACAGCGGACAGTAATTGCACTACGCGGTACGCATCACGCCCAGCAGCAGGAGCGGACGTCTATCCCCTTTATTATCCGGTTTTATAGCTATGCGAACACCGATTCACTGCGCGTTATACATACCCTGATTTATGACAACGACGACGACCTCGTTAACCTGAAAGGACTTGGGCTGGCGTTCGATGTTCCGCTTCAGGGAGAACTGCACGATCGTCACGTCCGTTTCGTTTCCGATCAAGGTGGACTCTTTCGTGAGGCGGTACGCGGCCTGAGCGGGCTACGCCGCGATCCTGGCGCGGCCGTTATCGCGGCACAGCTGGCTGGGCAAGCCACACCGCCGATCGCGGACTTTTCACCGGAGGTCGGCAAACGGCTGGATTATATTCCCGCGTTTGGCAGCTACCGCCTGACCCAACACCATCCCGACGGCTTCCAGATACATAAACGCACCGCGGCCGGACAGGGCTGGCTGCTTTCCGCCACCGGAGAACGAGCGGCGGGCGTTGGCTATCTGGGCACGCCAACCGGCGGCGTGGCGTTCGGAATTCGCCATTTCTGGCAGAGCTACCCGGCCTGTCTGGAAATCGAGAGTGCCCATACCGACACGGCGACCGTCACGCTCTGGCTGTGGTCACCGTGGGCGGAACCGATGGATATGCGCTTTTATCATGACGGGTTGGGTCAGGATACCCATGACAAACAGCGCGAAGGGCTGGCGATCACCTACGAAGATTACGAACCGGGCTTCGGTTCGGCAGTTGGCGTGGCTCGCACCAGCGAACTGTTTATTGATGTGCTGCCCGCGACGCCCGATGCGGACGATCTGGTGAATCGGGCACTGCGCATGCAACAACCGCCGCTGCTGGTGGCGGACGCTCAGGACTTGCACCGCGCGCAGGCGTTTGGCCCACTGTGGGCACCCGCCTCTTCTTCCTCTGCCACTACGCCAGCCCGCGTCCGGCTGGAGAAACAGCTGGAGGCATATTTCAATGTCTATCAGCAGGAGGTCGAACAGCGGAAATGGTACGGCTTCTGGGATTTCGGCGACGTGATGCACACGTATGACAGCGACCGTCACGTCTGGCGCTACGATGTAGGTGGCTACGCGTGGGATAACTCGGAGCTCAGCACCGATCTGTGGCTCTGGTATTACTTTCTGCACAGCGGGCGCGCCGAGGTATTTCGCATGGCGGAAGCCATGACGCGCCACACGGGCGAAGTGGACGTACACCATCTGGGACGCTTCAGTCCACTAGGGTCACGGCACAATGTTCGCCACTGGGGCGACAGCGCCAAACAGTTGCGTATTTCTACCGTCGCCAACCGTCGTTTTCTGTACTACCTCACCGCCGATGAGCGCATCGGTGAACTGATGGACGAACAGGTCGAGGCGCTACGTACGCTCGGCACCGTCCTGCCCGGCCGCAAGATCGGACAAACATCGCCCGCCGATCCGCATCACGTCAGCCTGAGCTTCGGGACGGACTGGGGCGCGGTAGCCGCCGCCTGGCTGACCGCCTGGGAACGGCACGGCGATCCAGCGATACGCGCGCGCCTGCTCACCAGTATGCAGACCATCGCGGCACAGCCACACGGCTTTTTCACTGGCGGGTCAGCTATCGATCCCGATACCGGGCGCATCGTGCTGGCACCGCCGGATCAAGTGGAGATTTCACATCTGAGCGCGGTTTTTGGTCTAACAGAAATCTGTAGTGAGCTGGTCGAAGCGCTGCCCGACCCCGCGTTTACCCGCGCGTGGCTCGACTACTGCCGACTGTATAACGACCCCGTCACGCTAAGCGTGGCCGTGGGTAAGACGGTGAAAAAGCTCAATCTGGCTCAAGGGCATGCCCGGCTGACTGCATTTGCCGCACGACGGTTGAACGATCGTGCGCTGGCGCAACGCGCCTGGACAGAGTTCACCACTGGCAGCGGCGGCATCGCTCATCCAACTCTCGAACAGCGGCGCTTAACACCTCCGACCGTGCTCTATGCGATCAATGAACCCGTGATCGATTCCACCATTGATAAATATTCCGGCAGCACCGCGGCCACCAATCTGGCGACCAATGCCGTCGCGCAGTGGGGATTAACGGCCATCGCCCTGCTGGCCTTGCTGGATGACATTCCCTCTTCTTAATGCCGCCACCCGGCGGCACGCTACAGGACATCACCATGACTGACCCAGGCTGTACTGAAAACACGCTCCTCCTGTCGCCACAGGCAGGCGGCACACATGACATTATCGATTCGCCACACCGTTCAACGTTTATCTGGTCCACGGATTCAGCCGGTCAGCCGCTACGCTGGCAGGTGGAGCAGGAAGACCCTGACCGCACGGCGATCCAGACCACGCCGGAACATCTGAGGCTGGAAAGCGCCGCCGGGCTGACGATCTGGCTAGACGCCCCACTCTCGGGCACCTACCGTATCGCCTTCACGCGCGAGGTTTTAGTCGCGGATCGCCCTTACGACCGCGTGTCCGACGTGAACCAGTTCTGGGCCGCGCGCGACCTGCATCACCCGAACCTGTTTACCCGGTACGGCAAGCTCAACGAATATGACAGCCTGAATTTGTACTATGTCGGCATGGGCGGTAACTGGAACAGCACCACGCGCTTTCGGTATTACGATGGTCACGGCGAGCGCCTGCTGCTTGGCGAATATACCGATGCTGCGCATCTGCTGCGCCCTCATCATCGCTATCGCATCGTGATTGAAGTGGATCGGCGGGAAACGCGTTTTTGGGTCGATAATGTGCTTTATTTCCACGCCAGCTATCCAAATACGCCAGCCTCAGGCTATTTCGGCTTTCGGACCGTTTTTTCACGTCAGGAAATCAGTGATTTCAGCATCACTCCGCTGTAAGCGCCGCAGGCGTGCCGTGCAGGTCGCCATCGACCTGCACGAAGGTTTCAATCAACTTGCGTGCCAGCAGGGACAGACGGGCGTCCGCCAGATAAATAATGCCGTAGTGGGTATAAAATTCGTCGGTGTTGTCGTCCAGACCCGCAATCTTCAACATATGAATCCCGTGCCGATCGGGCTCGTTGAAATGGTTGGTCGTCCCGATGGCATCCGAATGGCGCACCACGTCTAGCAGACTGTAGCCATTCTCACACTCAATGCTGGTACGAATATCCAGTTTACCGCTCAGTTGCACCAGCGCACGGTGCAGATTGGGCGGGCGGATCGTTGCCGCCAGCGGATAGGAAAAGAACTGCTCAACGGTAATTTCTTCCTGTACCGCCAATGGGTGTCCGCTACGGCAGCAGAAGCCCCAACGGTGCTGGCTCAGCGGCTGAACACGATAGCGGGTATCAAATTCAAAATTGCGCATATCCGCCACGATAAAATCCAGCTCTTCGGCCATCAGCCGATGGCCCAGCGCCTGCCAGTTATCGACACGAAAAACCATCCGCACCTTCGGGTAATGTCGGGAGAACGCCCCGATCACCTGCGGCATCAACCAGGCGGCGGGGGCTGGGCCGCAGCCAAAATTCACTTCACCCGCCTCTTTCTCATTGAACTGCTGGATATCGTTAAACAGATCGTGCGTCTGATTAATCAGGCGGCGCGCGTGTTCCAACACCACCAGCCCTTTCGGCGTCGGCTCCAGTTGGTTCATACGATCGATCAAACGTGTACCGATGGTCTGCTCCAACGACTGGATGCTGCGGCTGAAAGCGGATTGAGAAAGCTTCATCGCCTGTGCTGCCGACGTAAAATTTCGATGTTCAATCAGAGCAATAAAGTGCCGCAGTTGGCGAAGATCGATGTTCATAGCAGCAATCAGCGTGTCATCAGGACGGAAGTAACGGGCAGGCTAGCAGGTCTGAACGTGCAGAAAAAATAATAAAACCGATTTTTATATGCTCGTCGGTTATATGCGTAGCAGCTGGCGTGATGAGGGGAATAACGGAGAGAGCATTTCCACTTAATGCCATCTTCTAGATTTTATGTAATCCAGGAGATAGTTTCGTGCGCGGTAATGACGTTATTTTCATGCTACCTCGTAGCACGCGCCCGACACGGGACGGCTCAAACGCCGCTCGCCCCGTGACCCCAGGCTTTCGGCGGAAATTATGCCGCTGACGCAGTGCCTTCGTCGATATCCAGCTTAACGGACCGCTTGCGACACGCTCCATGCGTGGCGCAAGCTTTCGCCGCATCCCTGCGGCTCATCCTAAGCCTGCTATCTCCTCAGCATAATTTTTTACGCCGGATAACAGCAAAACCTGCAAGATTGGTGTCGCCGTCACTTAGCGAGCGCATCAATTCGTGGATCAGAACAGTTTTTTCGCTGTATCCAGCCAGTCGCCTTTGAAAGGACGTTTCATGTTCTCAATGGCGTCGATGATGTCGTGGTGCACCATTTTTTCATTCTGGATACCGACACAGCGGCCGCCGTAGCCCTGCTGCAACAGTTCGATAGAATAAGCGCCCATACGCGAAGCCAGAATACGGTCATACGCCACTGGTGAACCACCGCGCTGAATGTGGCCGAGCACGGTCGCACGGGTTTCGCGCCCCGTTTCTTTTTCAATGTATTTCGCCAGTTCGTCGACGTCGCACACCAGTTCAGTGATCGCCACAATCGCGTGTTTCTTGCCTTTCTCGATGCCTGCTTTGATTTCGCAGACCAGATCTTCCGGGCTGAACGGCACTTCCGGCAGAACAATGAATTCACAACCACCGGCAATCGCCGCCGCCAGCGTCAGGTCACCACAGTGGCGCCCCATCACTTCCACAATAGAAATACGCTGGTGGGAAGAGGAGGTGTCGCGCAGGCGGTCAATCGCTTCCAGCACGGTTTCCAGCGCGGTAAAGTAGCCGATAGTGTAGTCCGTACCCGCCACGTCGTTATCGATCGTGCCCGGTAAGCCGATACAAGGGAAACCCATTTCGGTCAGACGTTTCGCCCCCATATAGGAACCGTCACCGCCGATAACCACCAGCGCATCCAGACCGCGTCTTTTCATATTTTCTACGCAAACCTGACGCACCGCTTCATCACGGAACTGCGGGAAACGAGCGGATCCCAGAAACGTACCGCCACGGTTAATCACATCCGATACGCTGTAGCGATCCAACTGCTCCATGCGATCTTCATACAAGCCCTGATAGCCATCATAAATGCCGTAAACTTCCAGCCCTTCTGTGAGTGCAGCACGAACCACACCACGAATTGCCGCATTCATACCTGGTGCATCGCCACCGCTCGTCAACACTCCGATTCTTCTAATCATGACAACCTCTGGACTTGTAGATGTAATTTTGCAGGATTCTTCTATCGTAAATTCACCGCTGCCGTAAAACAGGCAGCAACGCCTTATTCTTTTATTAGCATATTATAACAAACACCCGAAGCTGAATTGATTCAGGTCAGGCTCAATTGTGCATAAATTTTCATGGCGTATCACGTTTTTAACATAAAATGCGAAACATGGCCGACTATACCGCCAGCCTGCCACGCTGATTTTCCGGCACGACGGAAATCGGATCCTGATGGATAATAATATCGGCACCCGGAAACTGTTTAAGTAATGCCTGCTCCAGTTCATCTGCAATTTGATGAGCCTGAACCAGCGGCAGGGCATCATCCATTTCCAGATGCAGCTGAATAAAGCGCGTTGGACCGGAACGTCGGGTACGCAACGCATGGGCGCCGCGAATCCCCGGCCAGTTTACGATAACCTCAGCAATGGCGCGATGCTCGTCCTCCGGCAGCGCCCGATCCAGCAGCGACTGCACGGCGTCATACCCCATGCGCAACGCGCTGTATAAAATATAGACACCGATACCCAATGCAAACAGCGAGTCGGCGCGCGTAACACCTTTCCAACTGAGTGCCAACGCCACCAGAATCGCGCCGTTCATCAACAGATCGGACTGATAATGCAGCATATCCGCCCGTACCGCCTGACTGTGCGTACGCTTCACGACCCAACGCTGGAACGATACCAGCAGCAGCGTGGCCACGAGCGCAATGAGCGTCACCCACACGCCCACTTCCGGCGCGTGCAGCGTCTGCGGTTCCAGCGAGTGTTGCAACCCCGTCAGAATCAGGAACAGTGCCGAACCGGAGATAAACATGCTCTGCGCCAGCGCCGCCAGCGATTCCGCCTTACCGTGGCCAAACGCATGTTCGGTATCCGCCGGCTGCAACGAATAGCGCACCACCAGCAGGTTCACCAGCGACGCGGCGATATCCACCAGCGAATCAACCAGCGATGCCAGCAGGCTCACCGAACCGGTGTGCCACCAGGCAAACACTTTCATTATGAACAGCACCAGCGCCACAGCCGTCGCGCTCACAGCGGCTAGCGTCACCAGACGTGCATAGTGTGGATTCATCATGCCCTCACGTAATGGCAAAAGCCGCTACTGGTCACTTAAGCCCGTTATTAGGGGAAACACAGGGGGAGGTTCCCGCAGGAGGCCTCACCCCTGTGGTCGCCCCGTGTATCTCAATGCTTCAACGATTGGCATTAGCCTGATAATGCCCTGCATTCAGCTCGTTAATGGCGTTTTTAACACACGGGAATAGCGAACAAACGTAAAAATACAGCATGCCGTCGCTAACATCGCCATCGCCGCACCGATGAAACCGATGTCAGGCAGGCCCAAATGGATAATAACCTGATTGCCCAGCAGCGCACCGCCGCCGATCCCAATGTTATAAATCCCCGAATAGAGCGCCATTGCCACGTCGGTCGCATCCGATGCCAGCGTTAGCACCTTAACCTGCATGCCCAGGCTGAGCGCCATAATGGCGATGCCCCAGACGATACACAACGTCGACAGGCTCCAGCCGCTGAATGACAACGGCAGCAGTAACAGCAAACACACCGCCAAAAACGCGAAGGAAACAATCAGGAATCCCGCTGGGTATTTGCTGCTGTAGCGGCTAAACAACATACTGCCAATGATGCCGGCACCGCCAAAAATCAACAGCAAGATAGTAGTGAAATTCTCACTCAGCAACGCCACTTTCTGGATAAACGGCTCAATATAACTGTAGGCGGTAAAGTGCGCCGTTACGATCATCACCGTCAGGCCGTACACGCACAGCAAGGCCGGACGCTTAAGCAGGAGAGGCAAACTCTTCAACGAACCGGAATTGCTGCTCGGCAACACGGGCAACAGTTTCATCAGACCCAGCATAATCGCTGCGGCGATCAGGCCAATAAGGACAAACGTTACACGCCAGCCCAAATACTGCCCGACCACACGCCCCAGCGGTAACCCCAGCACCAGCGCCAACGCCGTGCCGGTCGCCAGCAAACTTAATGCCTGCGCCTTTTTGTCCGCAGGCGCCAACCGTACCACCAGCGATGCCGTAATTGACCAAAACACCGCGTGAGCCAGCGCCACACCGATACGGGCAATGACCAGCACCCAATAATTCCAGGCCAGACCAGACAGCACATTGCTGACGACAAACAGGATAAAGATTTTGATCAGCAGGCTGCGTCGTTCCATATCACTGGACAGTAGCATGCAGGGCAACGACATCAGCCCGACCACCCAGGCATAAATCGTGATGATCAGCCCAACCTGCGCGGCGCTCATGGAAAAGCTGGCGGCAATGTCTGACAGTAACGCAACAGGGGCAAATTCCGCGGTGTTAAAAATGAATGCCGCCAGAGAAAGGCTGACGACGCGTAACCAGGCGGTCGAACGGGAAGAACGGGTCATGGTATTGATATCAAAAGTTAACATAAAAGAATGCGCCCCCCTGTCGTGGCAGAGGCTAACGCGATGGAGCAATGGTACAGGGAAAGTATGACATCGCCGTGTAATCGGCGAGCGGTCAAGGGTGTTTCAGCGTGCTTTTATGAGGATGTCAGCCAAAAGCCTGAAAACAGGTAAGGGAACATTCATGAGCATCATTTTTGGTGCTCATATTCTACGCGTTACCACTTCCTTATGCTGTCTTTTTTCGTGCCTTTCTAGCACTGCTTTGTATCCGGTTTCTATCGGTAAAGCGTAGCGGCACCAAGAGATGTTGCGGTGTAATACGCGTTTGCACTGTTGTTTTTATGCAATAAAACCGCCAAAGCGGCAGCCAGTTATACCTGTTTCATATGTTCGTTAAGTGTTTCGACAATAAACGCATTCACTGAAATTTGGCGCTCAGCTGCCGCAATGGTCAGCCGTTCCCCGAATGATTCAGGATAACGAAGAGTGAACGTTTTCACTTTCTCTTCACGCTCGTAAGGTTCAATGCCGTTTTCCTGACAATCTTCCAGATATTCACGTAGCGAAATTTCACCCTCACTCCTCAAGCCATTAATACTGTCGGCGACAAAATCACAGTAGCCAGATAAGCCAATAAACTTGCCGCGAAACATACCGATTTCCGGTACGTAACTGATAATGGCCGGCTGGCCGGAAACCACCATCGTATTTGGTGTGTTAAGTGCTTTAGTCATGGTTTTACTCCTATACTTTCCAGCCATTCGCGCAGGCTAACCAGTGCGCCTTTATCGGTATCTGGTGACGGGTGAGGACGATGGAATCGGGCAATACTCCCATTCAATAAAAATCGCACCCGTGACCCGCTACCTTCCTTAATTTCACCACCTAACGCAGTGATGAGTGACTCAACATTTGATCATTTAACACCTGAAAGCACGGGTGTTTTGAAAATTTGGCTCAGCGTTTCTCGCTGCTTTTTTCGTAGACTGGCTAGTTTTCCCTGCATTGCCGATTCCATGATGTCATTTTTTGAAGTCATTATAGAACCCATTCATTTGAAGTCAAATAGTGAAGTCAAAATATGTTGCTGCTTTTAAAAAGGCAAAAAAAACCCTCCATCATGGAGGGCAAAAAGACAGGGATGGTGTCTATGGCAAGGAAAAACAGGGTGTGTACCTACTACACATTACTACTCGGACTGCACTACGTTTACTGCTTACTACACTAGCGCTACTACTCGGGACTATCTGTCTCAACATCGTTTGTCGTGCCTGGTGATGGCGCGGACATCTGGTTAAACATGGATACCTGCTGCTGCATCTCTTTCATGCGTTGCTTATGCTTCAGCTCTAATATTTCTTTCTGCGCTGGCGTCAGCAGGTTGTACATTTGGTTGCGTACTCGGGTCATCTTAATCTGACGCTCAATCTGCACAGTCATCATTCGGGTTATCTGCGCTCGCACCGCTGCTTCATCAAACGTTTCCGCCGTCACCAGCTTGTGCATGGCTTTAACATCTTCAGTGTTAAACGCCGGTTTGTCTTGACGGCTCTGGTGCATCAAATCACGCATTTGCTGGCGCTGTTGCTCAGTCAACCTCACGCCATCGAACATACCTTGCTGACCGGATACGCCTTTTATGGCGGAATCATCGATGTGCCAGCCGCTCGCCGAGGCGTCTCCATTTTCTGCTGCAAAGGCGGTAAACGTGCCTAACATAAGCAGTGAAGCAAGAGATAAGGTTGCGAACTGTTGCATCAATAACTCTCCAGAGCGGTACGTCATTTTGTGAATCAATGAGCATGAGTCTACGCATCTTGCTGCAAACATCCGTCAGAGGATGTAAAACTACGTAAAGTCATGGAATAGCGCTAATCTATGTCGTATTTTGCCCTTGGAGGTAGAGAAAACATGAATAAAATTCTGCTGGTTGATGACGATAGAGAGCTAACGGCTTTATTGAAAGAGTTGCTCGAAATGGAAGGTTTTAACGTCGTTGTCGCCTACGACGGCGAGCAGGCGTTACAGGTATTAGATAGCACGATTGACCTGTTATTACTGGACGTAATGATGCCGAAGAAAAACGGTATCGATACATTAAAAGAACTACGACAGCAGCATCAAACACCAGTCATTATGCTGACCGCTCGCGGCAGCGAATTAGACCGCGTTCTAGGTCTGGAACTGGGTGCCGATGATTACCTGCCGAAGCCGTTTAATGACCGGGAACTGGTGGCGCGTATTCGCGCGATTCTCCGCCGTTCGAACTGGACCGATCAACAGCAGGCGGGCGATAACAGCGCGCCGACGCTGGAAGTCGACGGCCTGCGTCTGAACCCCGGACGGCAGGAAGCCAGCTTTGACGATGTTGTGCTGGATCTGACAGGCACCGAATTTACGCTACTCTATCTGTTAGCCCAGCGGCTGGGACAGGTGGTTTCCCGCGAGCATTTAAGCCAGGAAGTGCTGGGGAAACGCCTGACGCCATTTGACCGCGCGATCGATATGCATATCTCGAACCTGCGCCGTAAATTGCCAGAACGCAAGGACGGTTTGCCCTGGTTTAAAACGCTGCGTGGACGAGGCTATCTGATGGTATCCGCTGCATGATCAATAGTTTGACCGCCCGTATTTTTGCCATTTTTTGGTTAACGCTGGCGCTGGTACTCATGTTGGTTCTGATGGTGCCCAAGCTGGACTCGCGCCAGCTTACCGCCTTGCTGGAAAACGAGCAGCGACAGGGCACCATGCTGGAACAGCACATTGAAGCAGACCTTGCCAACACGCCCGCCAACGATCTGCGCTGGTGGCTACGGCTGTTCTGGGTGTTGGAGAAGTGGGCTCCGCCGGGACAGCGCCTTTTTCTGGTCACCAGTGAAGGCCGGATCTTTGGCGTAGAAAAACATGAAACCCCGATTGTGCGTAATTTTATCGGGCTATCGGATAACGCCGACCACCCGCAAAAGAAAAATTACGGCCGCATTGAGCTGCTCGGTCCTTTTGCGATCCGCGATGGTGATGACAACTACCAACTCTACCTGATTCGCCCTGCCAGCAGTCCGCAGTCGGATTTTATCAGCCTGCTGTTTGACCGCCCTTTACTGCTGCTGATCTTCACCATGTTGATCAGTTCACCGCTGCTGCTCTGGCTTGCCTGGAGTCTGGCGAAACCCGCGCGTAAACTCAAACATGCTGCCGATGAAGTCGCCAAAGGCAACTTACGCCAGCATCCTGAGCTGGAATCCGGCCCGCAGGAGTTTCAGGCGACGGGCGTCAGCTTTAACCAGATGGTCAGCGCGCTGGAACGGATGGTTACCGCACAGCAACGTCTGCTGTCGGATATCTCTCATGAGCTGCGCACGCCGCTGACGCGCTTGCAGTTGGCAACGGCGCTACTGCGTCGACGTCAGGGGGAAGGCAATGAGCTGAACCGCATCGAGACGGAAACGCAGCGGCTCGATAGCATGATTAACGATCTGCTGGTGCTCTCACGCAATCAGCACAAGAACGAGCTGACCCGTGAATTCCTACGCGCCGATGAGCTATGGGGCAATGTGCTGGACGATGCCGCCTTTGAAGCCGAGCAGATGGGGAAAACGCTGGAAGTACCTTATCCACCGGGGCCGTGGACGCTCTTTGGCAACCCTGCCTCGCTCGACAGTGCGCTGGAAAATATCGTGCGCAACGCGCTGCGCTATTCTCACAACCACATCGAAGTGGCCTTTTCAGTGGATAATCAGGGTATCACCATCAAAGTGGATGATGACGGCCCCGGAGTGAGCCCGGAAGATCGCGAACAGATTTTCCGCCCCTTCTACCGCACGGATGAAGCGCGTGACCGTGAATCCGGCGGCAGCGGTTTGGGGCTTGCCATCGTGGAAACCGCCATTACGCAGCATAAAGGCTGGGTAAAAGCGGAAGACAGCACGCTGGGTGGATTGCGCTTAATCATCTGGCTGCCGTTGCATCAACGGTAAATCGGACAGCTTCTTCCTCGCCGCCGACGTTTTCACATTCAGGTGCCCGATAGGGCACCTGTCATGTTCTGTTTACCTTCTCAAAGTTACACTGGATTGCGTTTTTTACGCGATTGCGTAGAGTGATCCCCACTCATGCCGAAAACAGGCAAGACCCGTGTTAAATGAAGGATACCAACCATGAAAGGAGTAACGCTGCTGGCTGGCGTACTGACCGCGTTAATGAGCAGTCAGGCATTCAGTTCCAGCGATGGAGTGTGCGGCTTTTCCGACTCAGAATGCGGCATGTCCGCCTTGCCTTACCTGCAACCGGGTAATGACACACGTACGAATCTGATGTTGCTGCAAAGCCGCCTCCACGGAATTTCGCTTCCGTTACCCCATCCTTTACCCGATCAAACGCGTTCACGTATCGACCCTTTTACGGCCTACCGAGTCATGGGGATCGCGGCGACGGAAACGCATCAGACGTCAGAGGCAGGAGAAGATGTCACGGCGGATGCGCCTTATCTCTCCACGCTCAATAAAGCAAAGCAGCTGAATCTTCCTTTATCTGTTCAGAGCACCATCTCCACGTTTTCACCTGATGATAACGAAGGACGGCATATTTCCAATGCGCTCTCCACGCTGGAAGCGTTTTTCGACGTTCTACTGGCAGACAAGCAACTCACCGAGGAACAGCGCACGCTGCTGGCTCATCAACGGGTAAATCTCCTCAACCCGTTGTATACCAAAGAGGCGCTGAATGAGGGTCTGGTCAGCTTGCCGGACGAAGGGCATGCTGGCGCACTCATGCACTACCTGTTTGCGGTTCTGGCGTTTTATCAGGGCCATTTTGATGAGGCGGAAAGCGGTTTTCAGGCGTTAATCTCCTCACCACAGCCGTGGGTGGCCGAAACCTCACGCTACATGCTGATTCGCGTGGCAATCAATAAAGCCATGGAAAACGCGCTTGATGAATACAACATGTTCGATGCCAGTAAAGCCGATAAGGCCGCCGCTCAACTGGCCGTTCAGCATATTGATGACTACCTGAAGCAGTATCCCGAGGGACAATACGTCGATTCCGCTAACGGACTGTATCGTCGCGCCTACTGGATCATGAATGATACGAATGCCCTGGCGAAAACGTACCAACACGAACTGGACGGCACCACCGACGTCGAAGACCTCCTTGAATTGAACGATGAGATCGACAATAAGCTGCTGGAAAATAGTCAGTTTACCAGTGCGCCAGACAGCGCGCCGTTGACGATGGTGCAAGACCTCAAGCGCTTGCGTTCAGATGAAGGCTGGCTGGCATTACCCGCCTTATCCGCTGACGAACTGGCCGTACAGAAACCGCTGTTTGAGCAAAACAACATGCAGGACGCGTTTAGCTACCTTCAAGCCGCCCAGCTGTTTTATGGTCAAAAAGATTACGCTGCCGTGGTTAACAGCGTTCCCGCGACACAAGCCAACGATCTCACCGATACCGTGCGTTTTAGTTTGCAAGTGCTGCGCGGCCGGGCGCTGGTGCGTCTGGAGCGCTGGGATGAGGCGGAAACACACTGGCGCCAGCTGTTAACGCGTAATATGGGGTACACGCAAAATCAGTTCCTGCAACTGGCACTGGCGGAAACGCTGGTCAAGGCGGGTCACCCCGAGCGGATCTTTACCGCCGACAGCCCGGTGAAAAACCTGCGTTTCCGTTCCGCCGTGCTGAAGATTAGCGCCAACGCCGATTTGCTCCGTCAGCAAACAGGTCCGCAACAGAGCCATGAGGAGCGGGCTATCGCGCTGCATACATTGTTAACCAAGTCGCTGACTCATGGCGATTACGCCAGCTATCTCAAAGATGTTCAGTTGCGAAAAGACATCGCACCGCTGGTCAGCAGCGAAAATCAAAGCTGGAATCAGGAAGATCTGACGGCGTTTGATTGGGATGGCAGCGACACCGAAGAAGACTATCAATGTCCGGCGCTGAATGACGTGGTCACGACGCTGAACCAACGCCCCAATGACGCCCGAGCGATTAACTGCCTCGGCGAATTTTTCCTGCGTACCAATAACAGCGTGGGCTTCGACTGGGGTGAAGGTAGCATGTTGAGTGGGCTCACCAACGCGCCAACGCAATTCGTCGGCACCGAATATAATCGTCTGGATGGTTATATGCGGGTGATTGCCGATCCGAAAGCGCCGCCGGAAGACAAAACCTATGCCCTATATCGCGCGGTCTACTGCTATGCGCCGAGCGGCTATAACGACTGTGGCCCACAGGAAATCAGCAAAGCCACTCGCAAAGCCTGGTTTACCCAACTGAAAACCAAGTACAAAGGCAGCGTGTGGGCAGACAAGCTCGATTATTACTGGTAACGCCGTCAACCGTGCTGATCGGCCTGCTTGCATTCTTTACGCAGGCCGCTTCCGCTAACGCAGCACCGTTAACCACCCACGCGGCACCTACCATCGTTGATGCTACGCGCTATCAGGATTTCTGGCTGTGGGCGGCGGTAAGACCGCAGCCCATCCTGCATCAGGCACAGACGCTGTACTTGCATCAGGGAGAAGTGGCTCGCCGTCAGGGCAAAGTCGTTTTCCTGCGTCAGGGGATCCCGCCCAGCCAACTGCGCGTTAACCGTGTCTGGCTGGCTTTCCGCATGACCACGCTGGAGCTTTCCGATCGCCATTTGAACCGGATGCTAAAACTGCGGGAAAAGTGGCAGCGCCACGGTAATCAGTCAGTCGGGATTCAGATTGATTTTGACGCGAAAAGCTATCAGTTATCAGGTTATGTCGCGTTTCTGACACAGCTGCGCGAGCGTCTACCCGAAGATTGTCAGCTCAGCATTACCGGGCTGCTCGACTGGTCGAAAACCGGGGATGTGTCGGCGTTGAACCGTTTACAGGGCAAGCTGGATGAAGTGGTGGTGCAAACCTATCAGGGGCGCAGCACCATTACCAACTACGCCGAGTACCTGCCCGCACTGCTGAAACTGGCTCTGCCTTTCCGAGTAGGGCTGGTACAAAACGGCAAGTGGGAACCACAGTGGCAGCAGCGCCTTGCCACTTCACCGTATTATCGCGGGGAAGTGGTTTTTCTGGTGAATCCGCCGCTGAAAAAATCCGCCACCGGCAAGCTGTAGCAAACCGTGGCTACAGGCAACCGCCGAAGCCATTTTGCCGCCAGGCTTCATAGCTGATGATCGCCACCGCATTGGACAGATTCAGGCTACGGTTATTAGACTGCATGGGAATGCGGATACGAAAATCTGGTTCGAAGCCATTGCGAATCTCATCCGGCAGACCGGACGTTTCCGATCCAAACAGCAATACATCGCCGGGCTGGTAGCTCGGTTGGTCATAAGGACGGCTGCCTTTGGTGGTACAAGCGAAGATGCGCTTACCCGGTACTGCGGCCAGAAAATCCTGATAGTTTTGATGACGGCTGACGTTCGCCAGATCGTGATAATCCAGCCCCGCACGGCGCAGCTTTTTCTCTTCAAAATCAAACCCCAGCGGTTCAATTAAATGAAGCGTACAGCCGTTATTGGCCGCCAGTCGGATGATATTGCCAGTGTTTGGTGCAATTTGAGGCTCATAGAGCGCGATATGGAACATGAGATAACGTCAACCACGAAGGAAAATTCCGCCGCAGTATAGCGCATTCCCACAGGGCAACCCAAAACCTGTACGCCGGAATGCGGATTACTCTGCACGACGTTTTCACCCACAGCGATTACACTTGATCTTACAGATAAAGGCATTCCATTTTCGTATCACAAGTGGCTTATCGACAGGCCGAAAGCTTGTGTGGAGGTTTAATGAAACACCCTAAGACATTATTGGCCTGTGCCGCCCTGCTCGGCCTGCCGCTTGTGGCAAGCGCCAACACGACACAAGCGCCCACACCTCAACAGCAGTTTGAAAATGGCATCAGCAGCCAGAAACAGCTACAGCAGACTATGCAGCAGAACCAGAAATTGCAGCAACAGCAACTGAATCAGCAGCTCCAGCAGCGTAATCAACAGTTGAATCAACAACGTCAGCAGCAGCTACAGAAAGATTTGGAGCGGTCGCAGAGAACCACACCAACGCAGCCGATTAAACAGAACCCCTGATCAACGGGTCTGCTCTTTTGATTTTTATTATCTTACGCGCGTAAAGAATTACGCTGAGGTGGACGTGACCGCCGGATGAGCGGCATGGACGCCGCGAAAGCCTGTGCCGCGCCGGGAGCGCGTCACAGGCGGTCCGAGTAGCGGGCATGAACACCGAAGGTACCGCAAAGCGGCGTGATTCCCCGCGAAAAGCCGGGGGTCACGGGGCGGCGGCGATTGAGCCGCACCGTGTCGGGCGCATACGACAACGGTTGCAGAAAACCACGAGAGCAAACGCGCACGAAACATTACATAACACTAACAGAATGCCTAACCACAGGCTTCCTAGCCAAGCGTGGCTGACTATAACCGCACACCCATCAGCGTTAAAATCAACGGCGTGGTTAATGCCGCCATCGCCGTTGATAACAGCAGGCTGGATGCCACCGGGCCGCCCAGCACATCGAACTGGCGAGACATCAGATAGACGTTGACGCCCACCGCCATCGACCCCAGCAACACAACCGCACGCGTTTCCATTTCCGGCAGACCGAGTGCGATCGCAATCCCCCAGATCACCAGCGGCTGCACCAGCAGCTTGATCGTGCAAATCGCCGTGCTAATCTGCCAACCATCGCGCACGCGGTATTCCGCCAGCCCCATTCCCAACGCCACCAGCGACAGCGGCGCGGCAATCTGCCCCAGCATGGAAAGCGGCTGATCGACATACGATGGCAGCGGCAGGCCGGTCAGACTGAACGCCGTACCGGACAGAATGCCGATAATCAGCGGGTTCTTCAGCACGCCCAGCGCGGTTTTGGTAAAGCCCTGTAGCGACAGCGCCCCGTTACGTGCCCATTCCACCGACACCGTCACCAGCGTCCACAAAATAAGCCCGTTAAACACCACGACCAGCGCGACCGATGGGATCGCCTCTTCGCCCAGCATCAGCGTCGCAATCGGCAGCCCCAGCATCACGTTGTTGGAGAAGATGCCACTCAGCGCAAACAACGAGCCGGAGACACCATCAAGATGGAAGATCTTGCGCGCCACGATCCGCCCTAAGACAAACACCAGCAAGCAGCCGCCAAAAAAAGCGATCAGCAGTCGGGCATCCACCACCGGACGTTTGGAAAAATCCGACATCAGGCGGAACAGCATCGCGGGCATGGCGACGGAGAAGACAAAACGCGTCATACCGTCGGTCACGGTGGTTGGCCATTTACCATAGCGAATCAGGCTATAGCCGAGTGCGATGAGAACAAAGAGGGGTAACGACAGAAAAATCTGGTGCCAAAGCGAAACAATAAATGCAGGCATGAAGCCACTTCCTTATTTACCGGCACCGAGTCAGAAAGGGGATCCGCCGCAATCAAAGATAATACGGCAATAGGCGAATGCTGGTCACTTAATCATAAGTATGGATTTAGGGGAAACACGGTGATGAGGTTCCCGCAGGGATGCCTCACACCGTGGTAGCCCCGGTATCTCGATCCTTAAACGATCGACATTCGGCGATGAGCAGACCTCAGCCGGTCGCGAAGTTAGCCCCAATTAAATCTATCCGGTCAGTGCAGATGCAGTCAACGCCCCAATCCAGCAAAGTTTGCGCGCGATCAGGTTGGTTGACGGTATAAACCAGAATGCGTAAACCTGCGGCTTTCAGCGCCGCGACGCGTTCTGCCGTCAGCAGTTTGTGATTCAGGTGGATGGACACGCATCCCAAACGCTGCGTTAACGCCAGCCAGTCCTCTTCCCACTCATCCAGCAGCAACCCACGCGGGAGTTCCGGTACAGCCTGCTGCGCGGCTTCCAGAGCGTCGATAGAGAACGATGACAGCAGCGGTGCAACCGGATGATCGGCCCACAGCTGACGCGCCGCCAGCGCAATCACCCGCCCGGTTTCGGTTTCATATCCGGTGGTGGGTTTAATCTCGATATTGGCCGCCATACCATACTGCGCGCAGCGTTTTGCCACTTCCGACAGCAAAGGCAGGCGTTCACCGACAAATTTATGACCGTACCAGCCGCCGACATCCAGCCCGACCAGCTTGTCCCACGGCAGTTCGCCTGCAATGCCCCAACCGTTGCTGGTGCGCTCAAGCGTATCGTCGTGTAGGAGGAAAATCTGGCCGTCCTGCGACAGCTTGGCGTCAAATTCGATCATCTTGTGACCGAGGCTGGCGCCGACATCAATCGCCGCCAGCGTGTTTTCCGGTGCCAGTGAACCACCGCCGCGATGGGCGACAATGCTCGGGTAAGGCCAGAGTGTTTCCATTATTCCATCCGTAATCCGCTTTGCGAATCAAACAGGTGCCATGATGACGTCGGTAAATGCAGCCAAAGCGTCGAACCGATGGCGGGACAGTGTTCGTAAGAGAGCCGCGCGATGACGTTTTGTCCGCCCCACTTGCCGTGCGCTAAGTTGTCCGCACCCAGCAGTTCGAGTGTTGAAATCTGCAACGGGATACCGCCGGTTTCGCGCGTCGCCAGCTGAATATGCTCTGGTCGTACCCCCAGCGTCAATGCTTTACCGCTCCACTGCGGCTTCGGCTCAGGCAGCGCCAGAGCGATGTCGCCACCGATTTCAAAGCGGCAGCTGTCATCGCTAATGCGGCCCGACCACAGGTTCATCGCGGGTGAACCAATAAAGCTGGCCACAAACAGCGAGGCAGGACGGCGATAAATTTCAGCCGGCGCGCCGATTTGCTCGGCAATCCCTTTGTTCATCACGATGACGCGCTGTGCCAGCGTCATGGCTTCAACCTGATCGTGTGTGACGTACAGGCTGGTGGTTTTCAGGCGCTGGTGCAGTTGCTGCAATTCCAGCCGCATTTGTACGCGCAGTTTGGCATCCAGATTCGACAACGGTTCGTCGAACAGGAACACCGCCGGTTCACGGACAATCGCCCGCCCCATCGCCACGCGCTGACGCTGACCGCCTGATAGTTCACGCGGTTTGCGTTGCAACAGCGGCATCAGCTCAAGAATTCGCGCCGCGTCTTCTACACACTCACGAATCTGTGCCTTACCAAAGCCGCGAATTTTCAGGCCGTAAGCCATGTTGTCGAACACGTTCATGTGGGGATAAAGCGCATAGTTCTGGAACACCATCGCAATGCCGCGATCTTTCGGTTCCAGATCGGTGACCCGCTGGTTATCAATATAGATGTCACCACTGGTGGTGCGTTCGAGGCCTGCCACCATACGCAGCAGTGTCGATTTACCACAGCCTGACGGCCCGACCATCACCACGAATTCGCCATCCGCGACATCCAGATCGATGGGTTGGATAATCTGTGTTTTGCCATCATAAGACTTGGTGACGGCCTGAAGTTTTAAACATGCCATAAGCGTTTCCGAAATTCGTCTTGATTTATTTTTCGCTGTCGACCAGACCGCGAACGAACCAGCGCTGCATCAGTAGCACCACCAACAGCGGCGGCAGCATGGTCAACAGCATGGCAGCCATTACCTGATTCCACTGGGTCGCCCCATCACCGGAGGCAATCATGCTTTTAATCCCGGCGACCGCAGTACCCAGATTGGCATCGCTGACAATCAGCAGCGGCCACAGATACTGGTTCCAGCCGTAGATGAACGTGATCACAAACAGCGCCGCCAGGTTGGTCTTCGACAGCGGTAACACCATGTCGAAGAAGAAACGCATCGGGCTGGCACCGTCGATACGCGCCGCTTCCATCAGCTCATCCGGCAGCGTCATAAAGAACTGGCGGAACAGGAAGGTCGCGGTCGCCGAGGCCATCAGCGGCAGCGTTAAACCGGTGTAGCTGTCCATCATGTCCAGCCGCGCGATCACTTCCACCGTCGGGAAAATACGCACTTCCACCGGCAGCATCAGCGTCAGGAAAATCATCCAGAAGAACAGGTTGCGCAGCGGGAAACGAAAATAGACGATGGCGTAAGCGGACAGGATCGAGACGGTGATTTTGCCCACCGTAATCGCCAGTGCCATCACAAAGCTGTTAAGCAGCATCAGTCCGAACGGCGTGGTGTTGTTGCCTGCACCATGCAGCCAGATATAACGCAGGTTTTCCCACAGGTGAGTACCGGGGATGAGCGTCATCGGCGCCTGAAAGACTTCCTGGTTATCCAGCGTGGCAGCCACAAACCCCACATACAGCGGAAACAGTACGGCGAGGATGCCGACGATCAGCATGACGTGGCTGAAAATATCTAACCCGCGACGATTCTCAATCATTGGCCGTTGACCTTAGTAGATTCACCTTCATTGATAGTTCACCTTCCGTTCAACAAAACGGAACTGAATAATGGTCAGCCCGATAACCAATATCATCAGTACCACCGACTGCGCTGCCGAACTGGACAGATCCAGCCCCGCAAAGCCCTCACGATAAATTTTGTAGATCAGCGTAGTCGTCGACTGCACCGGCCCACCGGCTGTCGCGGCATCGATAATCGGGAAGGTATCAAAAAAGGCGTATACCAGATTGACCACCAGCAGGAAGAAGCTCACTGGCGAGATCATCGGCAGCACCAGATTGAAGAAGCGCCGCACGGGGCCTGCACCATCAATCGCGCCCGCTTCGACTAATGAACGGGGAATAGATTGCAGCGCCGCAAGGAAGAACAGGAAGTTATAGCTAATCTGCTTCCAGACCGACGCCAGTACCACCAGAAACATCGCCTGACCGCTGTTCTGTGCGTGGTTCCACGTATAACCCATCAGCCCGAGAAAATGGGTAATCAGCCCCAGACCGGGGTTAAACAGGAACATCCACAGCACGGCAGCAACGGCGGGAGCCACAGCATAGGGCAGAATGATCAACGTCTGGTACAGGCGGCTGGGACGGATCACATAGTCCACCAGCGCGGCCAGAAAGAGTGAAATCAGCATGCCAAACCCGGCTACCAGAAAGCTGAATATCAGCGTGGTGTAAAACGAATCGAGGTAGTAAGGGTTATTGAACAACTGCCTGAAGTTTTCCATGCCGACAAATTCGCTGGATAACCCAAACGGATCGAGATTCTGCACCGAATACCACAGCGCCTGACCGGCTGGCCAGATAAAGAAAATCACGGTAATCAGCAGTTGAGGCAACACCAACACATAGGGCAACCAGCTGCTACGAAAAACGGGGCGGGATGATGTCATGCGGTAACTCATTGCAAACAGAAAAGAAACAGGCCGATTCCCTTCGGCCCGGTATTACTCAGCAAAAACGTCTTACTTCGTCGATTGCTCAAAGCGACGCAGCAGCGCGTTACCGCGTTCTACTGCGCTATCCAACGCCTGTTGCGGCGTCTTCTTACCTGTCCATACGCTTTCTAATTCTTCATCCACAACGGTACGAATTTGCGGCATGTTGCCCAAACGCAGACCTTTGGTGAACGGCAACGGTGGCTTGTTCAGCATCTGACGCGTGGCGATATCCGCACCTGGGTTTTTCTCGTAGAAGCCCTGCTTCTGCGTCAACTCATATGCCGCAGTCGTGATGGGCAGATAACCGGTTTTCTGGTGCCATTCAGCGGCATTTTCCGGCTCGGCCAGGAACTTCATAAACTCAGCGACGCCTTTGTAGGTCGCAGCATCTTTGCCGCCCATCACCCACAGGCTGGCTCCGCCGATAATGGCGTTCTGCGGCGCGCCTTTCGCATCGGCGTCATACGGCATCATGCCGACGCCATAGTTAAACTTGGCGTGTTCGCGGATGTTCGCCAGCGAACCGGAAGAAGCGGTCGTGATAGCGCAGTCGCCGTTATAGAATTTCTCGGTCGGCTCATCCTTACGCCCGAAATAGGTGAAATCACCCTTCTTGTTCATGTCCTGCAACAGCTGGATGTGCTTAACCTGCGTTGGCTTGTTGAACTCCAGTACCGCATCGGTGCCGTCAAAGCCGTTGTTTTTGCTCGCAACTGGCAGACCGTGCCAGGCGCTGAAGTTTTCAATCTGAATCCAGCCCTGCCAACCGCTGGCGTAGCCGCACTTCATCCCGGCGGCACGCAGTTTGGCGGTGTACTCCGCCATTTGCTGCCAGGTTTTCGGTGGCTGTTCAGGATCTAAACCCGCCTTCTTGAAGGCATCTTTGTTGTAGTACAGCACCGGCGTGGAGCTGTTAAACGGCTGCGACAGCAGGTGACCGCTCTTCGCATCGGTGTAATAACCGGAGACAGTCGGCACAAACACCGACTCATCGAAATTAATGCCTGACTCTTTGAAGACTTCATAAACAGGCTTGATGGCTTTACTTGCCATCATGGTAGCCGTACCCACTTCGTAGACCTGCAAAATGGCTGGCGCATTCCCCGCGCGGTAAGCCGCAATCCCAGCTGCGAGGTTCTGCTCGTAGTTGCCTTTATAGACCGGCACAATTTTTACATCGCTATGTGCTTGGTTAAAACGGTCAGCCAGAGAATTCACTTCTTTCCCTAATTCGCCTTCCATGGAATGCCAAAAAGGAATTTCTGTCGCGGCCTGCGCACTGGCGCTCATCAGCGCGAATGCCACACACGCCGCTGCGGTGCGAATAGCATGTGTTTTACGAATTGTGTTGTTGAACATGCCTGTCTCCTGCAATCAATTAAATGCGCCATCATTACGGCGTTTTTTATGCGAAGGTAAACATGACATGAGCGCATGACAGAAAAATAACTGGAAGATGACAGGAGAGTGACAAAGGAAGAAGGTCTTCTTATTGGCTACTAAGTAGGCTGTTCTGTGCTACCATCTGTGTTAATAGATAACACAGGAGGTTTTATGCCTAGAACGACAAGTATTACGATCGGCGAACAACTGGATGATTTTGTCTCCAAATTAATAGATAGCGGTCGCTATAGTTCTACCAGTGAAGTCATCAGGTCAGCACTTCGTCTTCTTGAACAACAAGAATCCAAAACAGAGGCTCTGAAAAAAGCGATTTATGCAGGGGAGCAAAGTGGAGAAAGTTCGTTGACGCTGCGTGAAATTGCAGCAAAAAAGAAGCGCGAACGGAATGTATAAACTCTCTAATCTTGCAGCAGAAGATTTCGCAAGCATCTTTGAGTACACATTGATCAACTACGGCATCAGTCAGGCTGACAATTATACAGAGTCGCTAGAGAATACGCTGATTCTGCTAGCAGAATCCCCTTATATAGGCCAAGAGTACCCTGAAATTAGCCAGGGTGTGCGCCGATTCGATCATAGGCAACACGCTATTTTCTACCGCATACGAGAAGAAGATCTTCTTATCATCCGAATCCTGCATCAGCAAATGGAACCTATGTGCCACTTTTTTGATATTTAAAAAGTGACTAAATAAGGATCTATTCAATCAATAGCATGCCACCAAGAACAATTATCAGTAATGGCTCTGGTGCTGTTATTCCCATGGCGATTGACGACACATAAGATCGTTAATGCGAGCCTGACGCTCTGCGGTAATAGGCGCATCCAACTCGGCCAAAAATTCGTCAAACTGCTCGTTGTCCAAAATAAACAAACGTTGATCCAACAATATGTCCTGCGCCTCGCGGCAAGCTGCTTCAAGCATAAAGTCGGTACGTGATTTTGACACAAGGTTTGCAGCCATATCGATCCAATCCCGCTGGGAGGCTTTGGCCCGAATAGTGATTCATGCTTCTTTAGTTTCAGGTTTCATCATCATGCCTGTGTAGTGAATCTCTCTACACCCCTACATGACGTGTACAAAAATGCTACACACTGAAACACCACGAACATTGTAGAAAACCCGTAATTTAGACTATAGTTATTGTTACTAGTCATGTTTAAGGATGAACCGTGGCGGTATACACAACGAAGCTCTTCGATAAAAAACTAAAAAGCGAAATGCTTTCTGATAGTTATCTTTGTGAGATTGCTCATGAAGTGATGAATGGCCGTGTTGAGGCTGACCTTGGCGGTGGTGTGCTTAAAAAACGAATTGCATTGAATGCCGGAAAGAGTGCAGGAGCCAGAACTATCATCTTTTTCAAACTAGGCTCTAATCTATTTTTTGCCGATGGATGGAAAAAAAATCAGGTCAGGAAAGGCGTTAAAGAAATTCAGGATGATGAGCTGGCTGTTTATAAAGACATTGCTGGTGACCTACTTCAACTCACCGTTCAACAAATAGCTCAATTGGTAAAAGTGAAAGAACTACGAGAGGTGGAATGCGATGGCTGCAAAGATGAAAGAGCTGCAGGAAATGGCGCAAAACCTGCATGAACACGGGGGTATCACTGATACTACGATGGAACGCATCAATAATCGGGTTGCCGCACGGGAATTCCGTGAACGCATCGAGCAAGCTCACGCAATGAGCGGGGCAGAAATTCAGAACATGCGTTCCCGTTATAAAATGTCGCAATCTTCTTTAGCTTACGCTCTCAATATGTCCGTTGAGAGCGTCTCAAAATGGGAACGTAATGAGAAAAAACCCTCTGGGGCTGCACTACGTCTTCTCAATATAATCAGCGAGAAAGGTCTGGATATTTTTTGCCAGTTAGATATCAACAAACAGAAATAGCCCTCACCCCGCCACCAGCACCTCAACACCCATTTTGCTCAAGGCTTCTTTGGCGGCGGCGGGCAGGCCGTCGTCGGTGATGATGCTATCGAATACGCTGAGCGGCGTGGCGAGGTGGGTGGCGATGCGGCCGTATTTTGAGGTGTCGCACAGCAGTACGCACTTGCTGCTGGCTTCTACCGCCGCGCGTTTCACGACCACTTTGTCTTCATTCGGCGTGGACAGCCCGCGCAGGCTCCACGAAGAGGCGGAGATAAAGGCGATATCAATAAACAGGTTGCGCAGCGCCTGCGCGACGGCTTCTCCAACGCAGGAGCGGTTTTCCCGGCACAGCGTGCCGCCCGTGTGGATCATGCGGCACTGGCTGGACTCAATCAGAAAAGCGGCAATCGCAAAATCGTTAGTGACAATCACGAGATCGTCGCGTTCAGCCAGCTCGCGCGCCAGCGATAGCGTGGTCGTGCCCGCATCCAGATAAATGCAGCTATTCAGCGGAATGTGCTGCGCCGCCAGTTTCCCCATCGCCGCTTTCTGCTGGCTGAACATCACGGATTTGTCCTGATGCGACGGCTCGATCGCCAACCGTTCAGGCGAGCGCACGCCACCAGAGACGCTCAGCAGCAGGCCATCCTGCTCCAGCTTTTGCACATCACGCCGCACCGTCATGTGTGACACACCCAGCCGTTCGGTCAGCTCGTTAATGCTAACCGCGCCACGCTCGGCGATCAGCGCCAGAATCTGTTGATGACGTTCTACTGGAATCACGCTGCCCGTTCCCTATTTGATAATGCTGGTTTGATAGACATTCGGTTTGATAAAGACCGTGTTTGATAAAGACCGTGTTTGATAAAGACCGAGTCTGATAAATATTGTGAGAAACAGCCCATTTAATGACGATAATTATCATAAATTCACGTTATAAACTACACCAGACATGACTGCGCTCATCGTCATACAACACCAGAAACCACCATAATCATATGATATACAAAGGTAATTATGGGTATCTCTTCCCACGCAGTGTTCAGCTACACTGAATCATCACGATCTCAATGTTAATTTATGTGATAAAAATCACCATAATTTGTTCTGATAGTCCTTATATTTAACACCAGAGAACAAAAAATCACTAATTTTAACAAGGCAACCACGATGAAAAAGACTTCTGATTATGCTGTCGCCGTTATCGGTCTGGGTTCCATGGGATTTGGCGCTGCGGCGTCCTGCATCAACGCAGGCCTGACGACATACGGTGTCGATATCAACCCGCAGGCACAGGAAAGATTACGTCAGGCAGGAGCAGCGCAGGCCGATACGCGTATTGATGCCTTTGCAGACAAGCTGGATGCCGTCGTGCTGCTGGTGGTAAACGCCGCACAGGTGAATGGGATTCTGTTCGGTGAACCACAGGTTGCAGCGAAGCTCAAGCCCGGTACGGTGGTCATGGTGTCTTCCACGATCTCCGCGCAGGATGCCAAAAACATTGAACAGCGCCTGGCAGAACATCAGTTGATTATGCTGGATGCACCGGTATCTGGCGGTGCGGTGAAAGCCGCCGCTGGCGACATGACGGTAATGGCATCCGGCTCCGACCTGGCCTTTGAGAAACTGAAACCGGTACTCGATGCCGTCGCAGGCAAGGTCTACCGCGTCGGTGAAGAGATCGGGCTGGGTGCGACCGTTAAAATTATCCATCAGCTGTTGGCCGGCGTACACATCGCCGCTGGCGCAGAAGCGATGGCGCTGGCCGCTCGCGCCGATATCCCGCTGGATATCATGTACGACGTGGTGACCAACGCTGCTGGGAACTCCTGGATGTTTGAGAACCGCATGCGCCACGTGGTAGACGGCGACTACACGCCAAAATCCGCCGTCGATATCTTCGTGAAAGATCTGGGACTGGTTACCGACACCGCTAAATCGCTGCACTTCCCGCTGCCGCTGGCCTCCACGGCATTCAACATGTTTACCGCCGCCAGCAACGCCGGATTCGGTAAAGAAGACGACAGCGCGGTCATTAAGATTTTTAACGGCATTACGCTGCCGGAAAAGAAGGAGGCACCATGATCAAGCTAGGTGTGATTGCCGACGATTTTACCGGTGCGACGGATATCGCCAGTTTTCTGGTCAACAACGGGCTGCCGACCGTACAACTCAACGGCGTACCGCCGTCCGATTTTAAGGTCGACACGCAGGCCGTGGTCATTAGCCTAAAATCACGCTCCTGCCCGGCGGAGCAAGCGGTGGCGGATTCCCTCAAGGCGCTGACGTGGCTACAACAACAGGGCTGCCAGCAGTTCTACTTTAAGTATTGCTCCACCTTCGACAGCACCGCGAAAGGCAACATCGGTCCGGTGACCGATGCGCTGTTGGAACAGCTCGGCGAAACGCAGACCATCATCTCTCCGGCGCTGCCGGTGAACGGCAGAACCGTCTATCAGGGTCACCTGTTCGTGATGGATCAACTGCTGTCCGAATCCGGGATGCGTCACCATCCGGTTACGCCGATGACGGACAGCAACCTGATACGCGTCATGGAACAGCAGGCAGCCGGGCGCTGCGGACTGGTGCCGTATGCCGTGATGGATCAAGGGGCGGAAGCCGTTAAACAGCGGCTAACCCAGCTGAAAGAACAAGGTGTGCGCTATGTGGTACTGGATACGTTGAATGAACAGCACCTGTTAACGCAGGGAGAAGCGCTACGCGACATGAAGCTGGTTACTGGCGGTTCCGGCCTGGCGATTGGTCTGGCACGTCAGTGGGCAGAACCCGCGACACAAACCGGTTCCGCCACAGAGGCAGGCAAGCCGCAGTCCGGCGCGGGCGTTGTGCTGTCCGGCTCCTGTTCGGTCATGACCAATAAGCAGGTCGCCCAGTACCTGAAACAGGCGGCGGGTCGCGCTATTGACGTTGCTCGCAGCCTGCAAGGCGATGAATCCTACGTGCAGGAATTGGTTGATTGGGTGAAATCCCACAGTGACGACGCGCTCGCGCCACTGCTGTACGCCACGTCATCACCTGACGAACTGGCACAGATTCAGCAGCGTTGGGGCGCAGAAGCCAGCAGTCAGGCGGTGGAGAAACTGTTTGCTGCCGTCGCTCGCCAGCTTCAGCAGGAAGGCTTTCAGCGCTTCATTATTGCGGGCGGTGAAACCTCCAGCATCGTGGTACAGACGCTGGGTATTCACGCGTTCCATATCGGGCCGTCCATTTCTCCCGGCGTACCGTGGGTGCGTTCTACCAATCACCCGCTCTCTCTGGCGCTGAAATCCGGCAATTTTGGTGATGAAGACTTTTTTGCCCGCGCCCAAAAGGAGTTTGCCGTATGAGTGAAAAACACCACAGCACCGAAACCGCACTGAACAACGAGCAGCGCGCACGCGCGGAGATGGTTAAGCTGGGCGCGTCCTTTTTCCAGCGCGGTTACGCCACCGGTTCAGCCGGAAACCTCTCGCTGCTACTGGATGACGGTACGCTGCTGGCAACACCGACCGGCTCTTGCCTCGGTGAACTGGATGCCGAGCGGCTATCCAAAGTCAGCATGAGCGGCGAGTGGATCTCCGGGGATAAACCATCGAAAGAGGTCAGTTTTCACCTGTCGATTTACCGTAACGATCCCGAGTGCAAGGCGATCGTACACCTGCACAGCACCTATCTGACCGCGCTCTCCTGTCTGGAAGGGCTGGATACGCAGGATGCCATCAAGCCGTTCACACCCTATGTGGTGATGCGCGTCGGTAAAGTGCCCGTCGTCCCTTATTACCGCCCTGGCGATGCGCGGCTAGGCGAGGATCTCGCGAAGCTGGCTTCGCGTTACAAGGCGTTTTTATTGGCTAACCACGGCCCCGTCGTCACCGGTAAAGATCTGCGTGCGGCGGCGGACAACATGGAAGAGCTGGAAGAAACTGCCAAGCTGATTTTTATTCTCGGTGACCGAAAAATTCGCTACCTCACCGCTGACGAAATTACCGAGCTCTCTTGATGAGCCACTTTTTACTGAGCGATGGAGTTAACCATGCCTAAGTTTGCTGCCAATCTTTCTATGCTGTTTACTGACGTGCCGTTTCTCGATCGGTTTAAAGCCGCTGCCGATGCGGGTTTCACCTCGGTCGAGTACCTGTTTCCTTATGAGTATCCGGCACCGCTGCTGGCGGAAAAACTGCGGGAAAATGGCTTAAAGCAGGTGTTGTTCAATACCGCACCCGGCAATGTTGCCGCAGGCGAATGGGGCGTCTCAGCGCTGCCCGACCGCATTGAGGATGCTCGCCGTGATATTGATAACGCGCTGGAATATGCGCTGGCGCTGAACTGCCCTTCGGTGCTGGTGATGGGCGGCGTCGTCCCGCCCGGTGAAGACCGCGCGGCCTATCAGCAAACCTTCATCGATAACCTACGCTACGCCGCCGATAAATTTGCACCACACGGCATCAATATCATGATTGAAGCACTGAGCGCGAAGGTGAAACCCAATTATCTGTTCGCCAGCCAGTATCAGGCGCTGGAATTAGCCAATTTGATCGACCGACCTAATGTGTATATCCAGCTGGATTTCTTCCATGCACAAATTGTCGATGGCAACCTGACACAAATTATTCACGATTTATCTGGCCGCATCGGACATATTCAAATTGCGTCTGTCCCTGCGCGACATGAACCCGATGAAGGGGAAATTAATTATCCATTCATCTTTGCCGAATTAGATCGCGTGAATTATTCCGGCTGGGTTGGCTGTGAATATAACCCGCGCGGTAAAACCGAAGACGGATTGGGATGGGCTAAACCTTGGCTGGAGAAAAAATACTAATTCACTTATCCAAGAAACAAACCAACACCAGAGACATATTCGTTACACACGAATAAATAAAAATAATAGGTCAGATTCCCGTATTCATTACGGGAATCGAGGCACCCTTATACAAATAACAAACGACTATCCCATCTCTTTCAGCCTCTGAATTGAAAAGACGGGGTCAATGAGGATAAGAATATGGCCACCTCGCTCTTACTCTGCATCGCTATCGCCGGGGTATTACTCCTGCTGCTGATGGTCATTAAATTTAAGATTCAGCCTTTTGTCGCTCTGCTGGTTGTCAGCTTACTCGTCGCATTGGCAACGGGTATTCCTACTGGCGAAGTCATGAAAGTGATTACTTCCGGCATGGGCGGTATTCTCGGTTCGGTGGCGATTATTATCGGCCTCGGTGCCATGCTGGGTAGAATGATCGAAGTCTCTGGCGGCGCAGAATCTCTGGCGCATCGCTTTGCCCAATTAATGGGGCCGGGGTTAATGGTGGCGGCATTAACCATCGCCGCTTTTATTCTGGGTATTCCGGTCTTTTTCGATGTCGGCTTTATTATCCTCGCCCCGATTATTTACGGCTTTGCAAAAGTCGCGAAGGTCTCTCCGATTAAATTCGGTTTGCCCGTCGCGGGCGTGATGCTGACAGTGCACGTCGCGCTGCCGCCGCATCCCGGTCCGGTCGCCGCCGCTGGCCTGTTAAATGCGGATATCGGCTGGCTGACCATCATTGGCCTGCTGGTATCGATTCCTGTCGGCATCATCAGCTATTGGGCTGCCAAGGCCATGAATCGCCGTAAGTATGCGCTTTCCGTTGAAGTATTAGAGCAGTTACAGCTGGCGAAGCCGGAAGATGCGACGCCAGATACCGCGCCTGTATCGGCTCCCTCGGCTGGGCTGATCGCTGCGCTGATTGCGATTCCCATCGCCATCATTATGCTCGGCACCGTGTCTGCGACCATTCTGCCTGCCGGACACCCGGTACGTAACGTGATGTCGCTGGTCGGCTCTCCCGCTGTCGCGCTGCTAATTGCTCTGGCCTTAGCGTTCTGGCTGATTGCATTGCGTCGTGGCTGGTCGCTGGAGAAAGCCAGCGGTGTGATGGGCGATGCCATGCCTGCCGCGGCGATGGTCATCATGGTGACCGGTGCGGGTGGCGTATTCGGCAAAGTGCTGGTGGAATCAGGCATCGGTAAAGCGCTGGCAGATACGCTGACCAGCATTCACCTGCCGCTGGTGCCTGCCGCCTTTATTCTGTCGCTGGCGCTGCGTGCCTCGCAAGGTTCGGCCACCGTCGCCATCCTCACCACCTGCGGCCTGCTGAGCGAAGCCGTTAGCGGCCTGAACCAGATGCAACTTGTGCTGGTGACGCTTTCTGCCTGCTTTGGCGGATTGGGACTGTCCCACGTTAATGACTCCGGTTTCTGGATCGTCACCAAATATCTGGGGCTGTCCGTCGCCGATGGCCTGCGTACCTGGACGGTACTGACGACCATTCTCGGACTGGCTGGATTCCTCTTCACCTGGGCGTTGTGGCTGGTGATGTAAATCCCTTAACGTTTCACCCCTTACGACATTTCACTAAAGGAAAAACCGCTGATACTCAGCGGTTTTTCTCTTATGCTGGAAAATGCACCTGTTTTACTTCGATATTCGGCATATGCCTATCCACACCTGTCTTTATACTGTGGCTGGGGTAAAGAACCGTGCGTTTCCTTGCCACCGCTCAGCAAGTCTGCATACCAAACCATGACGTCATCAGAAGTACACACTATTCCTGACCTGTCGCAGAAGAGATCCAATCCACCAAGCAGAACCTGCATCATCGATAAAAAATAATAAAGGAACATTATGAATTTTCTCGCAAAAATGAAGCTCGGCACCATGCTCGGTACCGGTTTCGCCTCTGTCATCATCATCGGTCTGATGGTCGCCGTTCTGGGGCGCTTCCATTTGGTCGATCTGGGTGAAGATATTGAATCGCTATCCGAAAAAAATCTGGCCAGCCTCATCCTGATACAAGATGCCAAGAGCGGCTTTGATGCCGTAGCACGTTCCGTGCGTAACATTGGCCTGACCGATGACAGGAACCGTATTCAGGAAGAAAAGCACCTGATCGATCAGCAAATTGCACGCAATACTGAAATGCTGACCAAACTGTATGCGCACCTGTCCGAACCAGAAACCCGCGACTCGCTGGAGAACCTGACGCAGGCTCGTCCGGCTTATCGGGATGCCGTGAATAAAGCGGTTGAACTCGGCCTGTCCGAAAACGCAGAAGAAAGAGCGCGTGCCATGCAGATCATGGTCAATGAGATGCAGGTGACGCAGGCACCGGTTTTCGCCGCACTGGATAGCATGGCGCAATTCCAGAAAAAGCGGACGCAGGACATGACGACAAGTGCCATACAGGAAGCACGTGGCGACGGCAATATGCTGATTATCTTCGCCGCGATTGCGGGGCTGGTTGGTATTTTGGTTTCCGTGCTGATTACCCGCACGATTACAGGGTTATTGGGTGGAGAAGTGGTTTATGCCGCTCAGATCGCACAGGCCATTGCGCAAGGAAATCTGGCCGTCGCGATCAATCTGCGCCCCGGCGATAACCACAGCATGCTCGCCGCCATGAATGCGATGCGTAAAAGCCTGAGCAGCATTGTTGGGCAGGTACGTGAGAGCAGTGAATCTATCGCCACCGGCGCCAGCCAGATCGCCGCAGGCAGTACCGATCTCAGCCAGCGTACGGAAGAGCAGGCGGCCAACCTGCAACAAACCGCCGCCTCAATGGAAGAGATGAGCCAAACCGTACGCCAGAACTCAGACACGGTGCGTAATGCCGCTCAGTTGGCACAGGCCGCCAGTAACACTGCGGCTAAAGGTGGTGAAGCCGTCGGCAATATCGTGGTTACCATGAAAGAAATTACCGACAGCTCGCATAAAATTGGCGACATCATCAGCGTCATTGACGGCATCGCTTTCCAGACCAACATTCTGGCGCTCAACGCGGCGGTAGAAGCCGCCCGAGCCGGTGAACAAGGCCGTGGCTTTGCCGTCGTGGCAGGTGAAGTGCGCTCGCTGGCGCAGCGCTCCGCCACCGCAGCCAAAGAGATTAAAGAGCTGATCGGCCACAGCGTCGAGAAAGTGGAGACGGGATCCGCGTTGGTTAGCGATGCAGGAACGACAATTGAAGAGCTGGTTCGTCAGGCGCGCCACGTTGCCGATCTGATTAACGAAATTGGCGTCACCACGCAGGAACAGGAATCCGGCGTGTCACAGATTCATGATGCCGTGAACCAACTCGATCAGGTTACGCAGCAGAACGCCGCGCTCGTTGAGCAATCCGCGTCCGCCGCCGATAGCCTGAGCGATCAGGCAGCCCGTCTGGTCGAGCTGATGAAAGTCTTCGTTGTGGAAGGTGGAACGTCACAGCGCTCTGCCCCGCAGTTGAAAAGACCTGACAGCGCAACGCTCTCCCTTGCCCATCCCAGAAGCAGCACGGGAAGCGATAATCAAAACTGGGAACAGTTCTGATGCTACACAGGGGGATGGATCGCGCATCCCCCTCTTCACTTTCTCACCATTGCACCACCCGTACCCGCCATCCTCTACATTTTCTGGTTTGTCCTCATCAGCAGGCAACATCGGCGACAATTAAAATCAATGTTTTCTCTGCTCATGCCGATATTCTAGGGTGAAGTGCTTATTCATTAAAAGGACGCGAAGCCTTAGGAGAGCATTGCTTCCCACGTGCAAAGGAAAATCTGCTTAATAACAATAAATACTGTAAATAAGTCATGAGGATAACATGCAGCGTACAAAAAAAATGAAACTGGGTACTCAGGTCGGTTCAGGCTTTGCCTTTGTGATTATTATTGGCCTGTTAGTGGCCATCTTCGGCAGAATGCATCTGGTTGGCCTCGGTAATACTACGGACAGACTGGCTAAACACCACCTTGCCAACCTCATCGTGCTACAAGAACTGAAAGATAACCTTAACGTCACGATCAAAACCACGTTGCGTATGCTCATCGCTACCGAACAAAAGGTTCTGGAAGACAATCAAAAGCTGATTGAAACCACGAGTGCCAAAAACACGACGCTCGTCGCTCAGTTGGAAGCCAATTTACGGGCAACCGAGGTCCGCAATATTTTGGGTGAACTTCAGCAAAATCGCACTGAATTTGCCAGAGTAGGCCGCCAGGCCGTCGCACTGTCACTCAGCAATAGACAGGCTGAAGCTATCGAGTTAGTTAAAACCCAGCTTGAACCTATCCAAACCAAGCTTTTTAACAATCTGAACACCATGATTCAGTTGCAGAGAGACTACACCACACAAACGGCAACCAACGCGATTGAAGAGTCCTACTACGATGGTAATTCATTGTTGATTCTGGCACTCATCGCCTCATTCTTCGGCGCAGGCATCGCCTGGCTGATTACCCGCCATATCAAGAAGCAACTGGGTGGTGAACCGGCTTATGCCACACAGGTCACACAGGAAATCGCACAAGGTAATCTGGCAATACCGGTCGCTCTGGCATCAGGTGACAATACCAGTTTGCTGTTCGCGATGAATCACATGCGCAAAAGCCTAAGCAGCATTGTTGAACAAGTGCGTGAGAGCAGTGAATCTATCGCCACCGGAGCCAAACAGATTGCGGCTGGCAGCGCGGACCTTAGCCAACGTACGGAAGAACAGGCGGCCAATCTGCAACAAACCGCCGCCTCTACGGAAGAAATGAGCCAAACGGTGCGTCAAAATACCGATACGGTGCGTAATGCCGCACAACTGGCACAGGCCGCCAGTAACACTGCGGCTAAAGGTGGTGAAGCCGTCGGCAATATCGTGGTCACCATGAAAGAAATTACCGACAGCTCGCACAAGATTAACGACATCATCAGCGTGATTGACGGCATCGCTTTCCAGACCAACATTCTGGCGCTCAATGCGGCGGTAGAAGCCGCCCGAGCCGGTGAGCAAGGCCGTGGCTTTGCCGTCGTAGCCGGTGAAGTTCGCTCACTGGCGCAGCGCTCCGCCACCGCAGCCAAAGAGATTAAAGAGCTGATCGGCCACAGCGTCGAGAAGGTGGAGACAGGCTCCGCGCTGGTCAGCGATGCAGGAACGACAATCGAAGAGCTGGTTCGTCAGGCGCGCCACGTTGCCGATCTGATTAACGAAATTGGTATTACCACGCAGGAACAGGAATCCGGCGTGTCGCAGATTCATGAGGCAGTGAACCAACTCGATCAGGTGACCCAGCAGAACGCCGCGCTCGTTGAGCAGTCTGCGTCCGCCGCCGATAGCCTGAGCGAACAGGCCGCCCATCTGGTCGAGTTGATGAAAGTCTTCATCGTTGAAGGCGGATCGGCGCAACGCCTTGCTCCGCAGCTGAAAAGACCTGACAGTGCAAAACTCTCACTTGCCAATCCCAAAAGTAACGCGGGAAGCGATAAGCAAAACTGGGAAACCTTTTAACGAATGCGTCGTTTGTAAAATCTCGCCTTGTAGCAAACCAAATAAAGCCGCTGAGTTTTCAGCGGCTTTTTACTTTCAGATCAATGGAGTAAATAATAAGATTAATGAACACATAAATTAATAAAAATCAGAATCAGGAGTAAAAAACGCAACCCAATGAAAGATAATAAAAAACATCAACCAGATTGAGCTCAAAGTCATATATTAATATTTATAACTTACCCTAAAAACTATAATTAAATAATATTAAAGTTTTATTAATTCATAAAAAATGGCAGTTTTATTACATTATCCTTCCATCAACATACTACAATAGTGTATACACTCCATTTGTCATTCCCTTAACTTGTACACACCCACAATTGGAATTCCTACGCACATGAAAGTGGCCCCCCTTTACCAATACCGTTACGGGGGTTATCAACACCGTTGGGCTTTTTGTATCAGACAAATGTCAAGAGAGCGTGGGATGATCAAAGGTAGCGTTAGTTGACCAATCGCATTTGTAGCATTATCTCCCTTAACAAAAAATAACTACACCTGTCGTGTATAACCTCAATAAAAGAGCACATAATGAAAAATGTAAGTTTGGGAAAAATGTTAGGTACAGGCTTTACACTCATTATCATCATTGGTTTTTTAGTCGCCACACTAGGTCGTATTCAGTTAGACCGACTTGGAGGAAATATTCAGGTTTTATCGCAAGTGCGAATAACCAATCTTTTGTTAATGCAGGAAATAAAAGATAGCGTTAACATTATCGCCCGCTCTATGAGAAATATTGCGTTTCTCAGCGATCCACAACAAATGAAAGCCGAGAATGATCGCATTCAGAAAGCCTTCTCACATAATAGTGACTTACTCATACAATTAGGTAAGAGTACCGTGGATAACGAGGCGAAAACGTATCTCGCTATGCTTGAACAAGCGCAGCCTGCGTATACGAATAGCGTGAAAAAATCCGTCGAACTGGTCATGTCCAACCAAGACGACGCCTTTCGTAATTTACTGCTGACAGAAGTGCGTACCACACAAACCAGCATATTCGATATACTGGACAAAATGATTGAGAGACAGAAGCAACTCACAGTCACCATGGCCGAAAAGTCCGAGCAAGAAGCGATAAATGCGGGTTCCTTGATGCTAATTTTAGCACTCTGTTCTTCCTTGCTTGGGGGCGTGATAGCCTGGTGGATCACCCGGAAAATCAAACGTCAGTTGGGCGGTGAACCGGCTTATACGCTGGAGATTACCCGTCAGGTCGCGCAGGGGAATCTTGCCATTTCCATTGAACGGCGTACCGGAGACACCACTAGCATCCTGGCTGCAATGGAAGAAATGCGCCAAAGCCTGAGCAACATTGTCGGGCAAGTCCATCAAAGCAGCGAGTCTATCGCCACCGGCGCCAGCCAGATTGCCATCGGCAATACCGACCTAAGCCAGCGCACGGAAGAACAGGCCGCGAACCTACAGGAAACTGCTGCCTCTATGGAAGAAATGAACATCACCGTGAAGCAGAATGCTGACACCGTAAGAACAGCGACTCAACTCGCTAACGCCGCCAGCACCTCTGCGCGCAAAGGCGGTGATGTCGTTAGTAATGTTGTGCGGACAATGGAAGAGATCACGACGAGTTCGCGTAAAATTGGCGATATTATTGGTGTGATTGACGGCATTGCCTTCCAGACCAACATTCTGGCACTCAACGCCGCCGTCGAAGCAGCCCGCGCAGGAGAGCAGGGGCGTGGGTTCGCCGTGGTTGCCGGAGAAGTGCGCTCGCTCGCTCAGCGTTCTGCCTCGGCGGCACGCGAGATCAAAGATCTGATTGGCATCAGCGTAGAGAAAGTGCAAGCCGGTGGGCTGCTCGTCAACGAAGCTGGGATAACTATAGGAGAAATTGTGGAGCAGTCTCAGCGTGTTGCTGATCTTATCAATGAGATAGGCTTGACCACCCACGAGCAGGAGCAGGGCGTTTCTCAGGTGAATGATGCGGTCAATCAGCTCGATCAGGTCACTCAGCAAAATGCGGCGCTGGTTGAAGAGTCAGCATCTGCCGCAGAGAGTTTAAGCCAGCAGGCCAGAAATTTGGTTGAATTAATGGGTGTGTTCAAAATCGACGGTATCCAGCCACAGCAAGTCAACACCCCTGTCGCTACACAGCAAAAGCCACAATTGGCGTTAGCGGGCAATTCAACGAAGCAAAACTGGGAAACCTTTTAACTTCTCAGTCTGGTAATACGGCCTCATAAAGAAAAACCGCTGAAATATCAGCGGTTTTCACATTAACAGGCAGGCAGTTATTGGCGCTTACAGCGCGCGACGCAGGCGTGCTACTGCTTCATGCATTTGCTCATCCGTTGCCGTCGCGAAGGACAGACGCAGCGTTGAGTAATCAAGACTATCTGGGAAGAAGAACTCGCCCGGTACGAAGACAACGCCCTGCTCCAGCGTCTTCTTCAGCCATTCCGTCGTGTTGAAATCGTCCTGACGGAATTTCGCCCACAGGAACATCCCGCCTTTCGGCTGGTTGAAGGTGATCACATCCCCCAGTTCCTTCTCGACCAGTTGCGCCAGCAGCTCGCCTTTGTGCTTATAAGCGTGACGAATTTTTTCGATCTGCGAATCCAGACGACCTAGCCCCAAATAGCATTCCGCGACGGTCTGCGACAGCGCGCTGGCGTGCAGGTCGGCGGCCTGTTTGATAATCGCCACTTTGTGCAACAGCCAGTCCGGCAGAATCGCCCAGCCAAGACGCAGCCCCGGTGCCAGCACTTTCGAGAACGTCGAGGTATACAGCACGTATTCCGTGCTACCCAGCTTCTCCTGCGCCAGTTGGAACAGCGTAGGGTTACGCTCTTCGGTGAAGCGCAACTCGCCATAGGGATCGTCTTCAATAATGACAAAACCGTAGCGTTCTGCCAGTTGAATCAATTGCAGACGACGTTCATAGCTCAGCGTCACGCCGCTCGGGTTACCGAAGTTCGGAACGATATAAACGCCTTTAATGCGCTGTTTCGTCAGCAGTTCTTCCAGCTCGTCGACGACCATGCCGTTAGCATCAGATGACACAGACATCACCTGCGCCTGCGCCAGCTCCAGCGTTTGCAGCGCTGCCAGATAAGTCGGGCGTTCAACGACGAACACATCGCCCGGATCGACCATCGAGCGCATAATCAGATCCAGCGCCTGCTGCGAACCTGCCGTCACCACAATATCGTCGCCGCGTGTTTTTACACCGCGCACAGCACACAGATCGGCAATACGTTCACGCAGCACGCTACTGCCTTCGGTTAAGCCATACTGGAATGCCGTTTTCGGCTGTTCGGTAATTGCTAACTGTGTAGCCTGGTTTAACCCTTCAAAATCAAACAAGGCATCTGACGGAATCCCGCCAGCCAGCGAAATAATGTTTTCCATCTTGCTGTGTTTCAGCAGTTCACGGATGGCGGAACTTTTTAACTGAGCGATGCGGTGCGCTAACAACCCTTCAATGGCCATTTCTTCTTAACCCTTCTACGAAACAGGCCGGTAAACCGGCCCGGTAGCGATTCCCCTGTCACTCTTCAGGCTGCATGCCCGTTGGCTTTCCGCAACCTGAATGATTTAGGGTAGATCTGCTCTAAAAATTATCCGCCCAGATAGGCCGAACGTACCGCTTCATTAGCTAACAATGCCGCACCGGTATCTTCCAACACGACATGGCCGTTTTCAAGCACATAACCTCGGTCAGCCAGTTTCAGCGCCTGATTGGCATTCTGCTCCACCAGGAAGATGGTCATACCCTCTTCACGCAGTTGCTGGATGGTATCGAAAATTTGCAGGATGATAATCGGTGCCAGCCCCAGCGACGGCTCGTCCAGCAGCAGTAGACGCGGCTGACTCATCAGCGCACGGCCAATCGCCAGCATCTGCTGCTCACCGCCAGACATGGTGCCGGAACGCTGAGCGCGGCGCTCATACAGGCGCGGGAACAGATCGTAGACGCGCGCAATGCGTTCCTGATACTGCTCGCGATCGGCAAAGAACCCTCCCATCGCCAGATTTTCTTCTACCGTCATGCGGGAAAAGACGCGGCGGCCTTCCGGTACAATCGCGATCGCTTCACGCATAATCTGCGCGGTCTGCCAGTTCGTGATGTCCTTACCGTCAAACGTGATGGTGCCTTCCGTCGCGCGCGGGTCGCCACACAGCGTGCCCAGCAGCGTGGTTTTACCGGCGCCGTTCGCGCCGATAAGCGTAACAATCTCGCCCTGATTAATATGCAGGCTAACCTGGTGCAGCGCCTGAATTTTTCCGTAATGGGCGGAAACCTGATGTAATGACAGCATAAACGTTATCCTTCACCCAGATAGGCACGAATGACATCCGGGTTGTTACGAATTTCAGCTGGAGTACCCTGTGCCAGCGGCGTGCCCTGATTGACAACATAAATCCGGTCGGAAATCCCCATGACCAGCTTCATATCGTGTTCAATCAACAGCACCGATACCTCATGGCTATCGCGCAGTTCCGCAATCAGCTGATTTAACTCGTCAGTTTCTTTCGGGTTCAGACCGGCCGCAGGCTCGTCCAGCATCAGCAATTCAGGCCGCGTCACCATACAGCGGGCAATTTCCAGACGGCGCTGCTGGCCATAAGCCAGATTCCCCGCCTGACGGTTCGCTAAATCCAGCAGACCGATGCGCTCCAGCCACACCGCGGCGCGCGCCTGCGCATCGGCTTCCGCACGACGAAAGCCCGGCGTTTTCAACAGCCCGGCAAACACGCCGCTTTTCAGGTGTTGATGCTGCGCCACCAGCAGGTTCTCCACCACCGTCATTTCACGGAACAGGCGAACGTGCTGGAACGTGCGCACCACACCCATACGGGCAATCGCCTGCCCGGGTAACCCTTCCAAATGACGATCGCGCAGCATGATGGTGCCGCCGCTCGGGCGATAAAAACCAGTCAGGCAGTTGAAGACTGTGGTTTTTCCCGCCCCATTCGGGCCGATCAGCGAGACGATTTCGCCAGCATGAATATCCATTTCAACGTTGTTGACCGCCAGCAGGCCGCCAAAACGCATCATCAGACCTCTGACTGATAATAGTGGCTGCGTGCTCATGCTTGCTCTTCCTTCTTCGCGACTTTCAACTTCATCTCAGGACGCTTCATCGGCAGCAGACCTTGCGGACGCCAAATCATCATCAGAACCATCAGTGCACCCAGCAACAGCATGCTGTATTCATTCAGATCGCGCATCAGCTCGCGAGATACCACCAGCAGGATTGCCGCGAGAATGACCGCAAACTGCGATCCCATTCCGCCCAGCACGACGATGGCCAGCACAAAGGCAGACTCGGCGAACGTGAACGATTCCGGGCTGACGAAGCCCTGACGTGCGGCAAACAGCGTACCGGCAAACCCTGCGAACGCGGCGCTGATAGTAAAGGCCGTCAGCTTGATGCGCGTTGGGCTCAGCCCCAGAGAACGACAGGCGATCTCATCGTCACGCAGCGCTTCCCACGCACGCCCCAATGGCATCCGCAGCAGGCGGTTAATCACAAACAGGGTCAGTACGACCAGCAGCAGCGCAACCAGATACAGGAAGATAATACGGTCGCTGGGGTCGTATTGCAGACCGAAGAAATTGTGGAACGTATCCCAACCGCCATCGCGCGCGCTGCGGCTGAATTCCAGACCAAAGAACGTCGGTTTAGGGATCTGGCTGATGCCGTTCGGGCCACCGGTAATTTCGGTATTATTCAGCAACAGGATACGGACAATCTCGCCGAACCCAAGCGTCACAATCGCCAGATAGTCGCCGCGCAAACGCAGCACCGGGAAACCGAGCAGGAAGCCAGACAGCGCCGCCGCCATGCCCGCCAGCGGCAGACTTTCCCAGAAGCCCAATCCGTAATAGTGGTTCAGCAGCGCATAGGTATACGCGCCAATGGCGTAAAACCCGCCGTAGCCCAATACCAGCAGGCCGGACAAGCCAACCACCACGTTCAAACCCAGGCCCAGCATCACGTAAATCAGCGTGAGGGTGGCGATATCCACCGTACCGCGCGACACCAGAAACGGCCAGGCGATCGCCGCAATAATCAAGGCCGCAGCCAATACTTTCTGCCGCGGCGTACTGCCATCAAAGCTCGGTAGCACCAGCGACGGCACAGAAAATTTCTTGATGCTTTGCTGGAAGAACGGGCGAATCAGTTGGAAGAAGAACACCACGATGCAGCCTGCGCCAATCCAGTACCAGCGCACTTCATCGGCACCGCGCACCACCAGTTTGGTGCCATCCAGCGCCAACTGCATGCCCATTAAGAACGAGGCCAGCACCAGCAACATGAACGCGGAAACCAGTGCGTTAAATAGGTTGAGCTGTTTCATACTTTCTCAACCTCCGGGCGACCCAGAATGCCGGTCGGCATCACCAGCAGCACCACAATCAGCAGCGCAAATGACACCGCATCTTTGTATTCCGTGCTCAAGTACGCGGACGTCAGCGCTTCGGCTACGCCCAGAATCAGCCCACCAATCATCGCGCCAGGAATACTGCCGATTCCGCCCAGTACCGCAGCGGTAAAGGCTTTCATCCCAGCCATAAAGCCAATATAGGGATTGATGACGCCGTAAAACTGCCCCAACAGCACGCCAGCAACGGCAGCCATGAGCGCGCCGATGACGAAGGTCAGGGAAATGACGCGATCGGTGCTAATACCCAGCAGGCTCGCCATTTTCAGGTCTTCCGCGCAAGCGCGGCAGGCGCGTCCCATACGAGAATAGCGAATGAACAACGTCAGCGCCAACATGGCGAGGAACGTAACAATCCAGATGATCAGCTGCATGGCGCTAATGGTTGCGGCAAAGCCATTGCTTTCGCCCAACACCCACTGGCCGGTCACCAGACTCGGCAGCGCCACATCACGTGAGCCCTGATTCAGGCTGACGTAGTTTTGCAGGAAGATGGACATCCCGATGGCGGAAATCAGCGCGATCAGGCGCTTTGACGTTCGAACCGGCCGGTAGGCCACCCGTTCGATACTCCAGCCGTAAGCGCTGGAAATGACCACGGCGGCAATGAAAGCGGCGCCAATCAGCAGCCAGCCAGCATCAATGCCCATCATCATCAGGGCCGCAATCACAATAAAGGAGACATAGCTACCGATCATGTACACTTCGCCGTGTGCGAAGTTAATCATGCCGATAATGCCGTAAACCATGGTGTAGCCAATGGCGATCAGCGCATAGGTGCTGCCCAACGTCAGGCCGTTGAACATCTGCTGAAAAAAGTAAAGGAACTGCTCGGACATACCTTAACCTTAAATGCTGCCCCCGCGCCTTGCGGCAACGGGGGCTCGGTATTGAGGGATTAGTAGTGGTACACACGCAGAGGGCGGAGAATGCTCCTCACACCGCAGAGGCAGACAACGGTAAATTCATCCGCTATCCGCCTACGGCATGGTGATTATTTCACTGCGCTGGACGTACCGTCTTTGTGCCACTCAAATACGCCAAATTCAAACCCTTTCAGGTCGCCTTTTGCATCCCAGCTTAATGGTCCCATTACGGTATCCACGGATTTCGCTTTCAGATCCGCAACCAGTTTTTCCGGCTCATCGCTACCCGTACGCGTCATCGCGGTGGTCAGCGATTGCAGCGCGGCATAGGTCGTCCAGACGAACGGGCCAGTCGGGTCCAGTTTCTTGGCTTTCAGCGCATCCACAATCGGTTGGTTAGCAGGCACCTGATCGTAACGCTTCGGCAGCGTGACCAACATGCCTTCAGACGCATCGCCCGCGATGTTGGACAGCGAAGAGTTACCCACGCCTTCCGGCCCCATGAACTTGGTTGTCATGCCAGCCTGACGCGATTGGCGCAGAATCTGCCCCATTTCCGGGTAATAGCCGCCGAAATAGACGAAATCGACGTTCTCTTTCTTCAGACGAGCAACCAGCGTAGAGAAATCTTTGTCACCCGCCGTCACACCTTCAAACAGTACGACATTCGCACCGGCTTTTTTCAGGCTATCCTGAACAGAGCGAGCCAAACCTTCGCCATATTGCTGCTTGTCATGCACGACAGCGATGCGCTGAGGTTTGATGGTTTCGACGATGTACTTGGCCGCGGTTGGCCCCTGATCGGAATCCAGCCCCGTCGTACGCAGCACCATTTTGTAACCACGCGTGGTCAGGTCGGCGTTGGTTGCCGCAGGCGTAATCATGATCACGCCTTCTTCTTCATAAATATCAGACGCGGGCTGCGTAGAGGAGGAACACAGATGGCCAATCACATAACGGATACCGTCATTGATGACCTTGTTCGCTACGGCAACCGCCTGCTTAGGGTCGCACGCGTCATCATATTCAACGCCAACCAGTTTGTTACCGTTTATGCCGCCTTTTGCGTTGATATCAGCAATCGCCTGACGCGCGCCAATAAATTCCATGTCGCCATACTGAGCAACCGGGCCAGACATCGCGCCAACAACCGCAACCTTAATATCGGCAGCATTGACCGCATGGCTAAACGCCGCAGCCATACAACCCATCAGCAATACTTTACCTTTACTGAATTTCATTCTTTTTACCCCATCTGTCATTATGGATATTGCCGAAAACCTGACCGCCTTCTGCCATAACCCGCTATTTTCTTATAAGTAAGAAAGGCTTAGGTTATTATTAGTAATGATTTCTAATAAGGCTTTATTTTTCATATTATTAAACAGGAATATTATGCTGCAAATCAACTCACATTGTCAGAAACAAGCGGAGCAAACAGCACAAAACACCAGATGCAAAATCCAGCATTTAATTTATATATAGTCAGATATTCTACTTTATGCATTAATTGTTGATGGATTACTCGAAAAACAAAGAACAAGAAAAACATTTGCCCTATTAACCATAACGATCAAATTACACAACTGATCTACTACAAAACAACTACATTATTCTTCACTCATATGATGGAGTGCCGATAAAAATGAAACTCACCGTTGAATGCCTTACCCAATTCAGCCCCCAGGACAAAATTGATCTGGCAAAAATCTGGCCGCATCAAAATATTGATTTATTAGAAGCAGGGCTAAAACCGACTCGACGACTCTTTGCCGCCCGTTTTAACGATCGGTTACTTGGAGGTATGCTGGTCGAAATTGCAGGGGACTACGCGGAACTGAGCGATCTGATGGTGCGTGAAGTCACAAGGCGGCGGGGCGTAGGACAACTTCTGATTGATGAAGCACGCCGTCAATTGCCTGAAGTGAACGAATGGTGGCTGGCCACGGCAAATCATGCCGCGATCAAAGAGGAAGTGCTGGCGCGGTTTATGGTGTCCTGCGGCTTCTCACCGGTATCCGGCGGCTGGCGCTATATTCGCCGAAAAGAAACGCCGCTGATTCTTGATGAAATCAACTCAGAGAAGCCATAACCCAAACCCGACAGCCTGGCATCAGACAAAAACAAAACGACCGGGCATTACCCGGTCGCTACAGAAAGAAACAATGATGAAAGCAATTAGGCTTCTATCGCCGCTCGCAGTTTCTTCATTGCATTCTTTTCTAACTGACGCACGCGCTCTGCGGAAACGCCGTATTGATCGGCCAAGTCCTGCAAAGTGGATTTGTTGTCATCGTCCAACCAGCGAGCACGGATAATATGCTGACTGCGCTCATCCAGCCCTTCCAACGCGTAGGTGAGCTTATCCGCCGCATGCGTTTCCCAGTTATCTTCTTCAATGCCATCGGCAAAATCAGACGATTTATCCTGTAGGTAAAGCATCGGCGACATCGCCTTGCCGTCGTGCGAATCCTCTTCCGGCGTGGGATCGAATGTCATATCCTGCGCCGCCATGCGGGATTCCATCTCACGCACGTCTTTGCTGGTCACGCCAAGTTCACGTGCCACCAGTTCGACTTCATCCTGATTAAACCAACCGAGGCGCGTTTTCGTCTTGCGCAGGTTAAAGAACAGCTTACGCTGCGCTTTGGTGGTTGCGACTTTCACGATACGCCAGTTACGCAGCACGTATTCGTGAATTTCTGCTTTGATCCAGTGCACGGCGAAAGAGACCAGACGCACACCCACTTCAGGGTTAAAGCGACGTACCGCCTTCATCAGGCCGATGTTCCCTTCCTGAATCAGATCCGCCTGCGGCAGGCCGTAGCCGGAATAGTTACGGGCAACGTGAATAACAAAACGCAGGTGTGACAGAATCAGGTGCTTAGCCGCATCCAGATCGCCCTGATAATGCAGCCGTTCAGCCAGCGCCCGCTCTTCCTCCGCCGTCAGCATCGGATAGGCATTGGCGGCACGAATATACCCTTCCAGACTGCCCTGGGGAACTAAGGTGAAAGTTTGCATATCTTTGGTCATTCAACCCTCTCAGTTGCTCTACTCGTCATATTGCAGTCGACTATCTTAGCACTGCTTCGCCGCATCGTTTTGCGCGAAAATGGCAAAACACGGCACCTTAAAGATGAATTTTATTAAAAACCCCGAAAACGGGTTACTCAAATCCTAAACACTGTCTATTCAGACTGTGATTTCGCTCGCAAGTTCCTATCATTTTATTCACCCCATGCCAGAGATCAAGCAGGGGAAAAACGAGCCGATAACGCACCAAAAACCAAGGGGAAAACACAGCGGGAAGCGCAAAGAAGAGATGTCGCTGAGGAGATTTCCCCTGCAATACGGTCTGAATTACAGGGGATGATTATACCAGAAAACGCTTACTGTGGTGTAAAACGGCGTAAATGTTGTACGGTGGCCAGCCAGGCGGCCAACCAGCCAATCATGCCGGCAATGAGCAGCAGCAACAGGGATTCATCCCAGCTCAGCCCTTTGACAGCAAACGTCGTACCAAAGACGGAAGCGACCTGTGCGACTACCACATCCAGTTTCCAGACCAGCGCCTGCGATAGAATCAGCGATAGCACCGCGCCACCCACGCCCATTGCCGCGCCGCCATTCAGGAACGGACGCAGAATAAAGCCGTCCGTCGCGCCAATCAGCTTCATCACGTTGATGGTTTCCCGACGGCTGAAAATACTCAGACGCACGCTATTGCCGATCACCAAAAAGACGGCCACGACCATCAAAATACCAATCGTCGCGGAAATCTGCCCGACCAGATTGGTCAGCGCCACCAGCCGGGCAAACCAGCTGTCGTCCATCCGAACTTCATCCACCCCCTGCGTCGCCGCCACGCGATCGCGCAGCGTTGTCAGCGTGGTGGAATCCTGAAAGCTCAATTTCGGCGTGATAATCGCCACTGCCGGCAGCGGATTCTCTTCCAGCATATCCAGCGCACCGCCAAAACCAGACCAGTTGCGGAACTCGCCCATCGCTTCATTGCGCGACAGGTAATTCACTTTATCAACGCCCTCTTCCGATTGAAGCTGCGTGATAACAGCCTGCGCCGCGTTGTCATCCAGCGATTTATCCAGATACACCGTCAACTGCGGTGAGGGATACCACTGCGAGGCAGCCTGGCTGACGTTTTTCCACACCAGATAACAGATGCTGGGCAATGCCAGCGAAATAGCGATGACCATGACGGTCAGGAACGTCGCCAGCGGCTGGCGCAGCATATCAGCCAGCGTATTCGTCCAGGCATAGCGCCACTGTTCCTGCCAGCCGCCACGCAGCGCTTTGGCTTTTGCGACAGGCTTTTTCGCATTACGGACGTTATTCGCCATCGTGGTTTCCCCCCACCATGCGGCCATCCGACAGCGTCAGCACACGGTAATTGCGGCGGGCGATCAGCCCGGTATCATGCGTCGCCATCAGGACGGTGACGCCAACGCGATTGAACTCTTCAAACAGACGCAAAATGCCTTCTGACAGCGCATCGTCCAGGTTGCCGGTCGGTTCATCCGCCAGTAACACGGCGGGTTTGTTCACCACCGCGCGCGCTATACCCACGCGCTGCTGCTCACCGCCCGACAGCTGGATAGGATAGTTTTTCGCTTTATCCAACAGACCCACCTTGTCCAGTGCGGCGGAGACCCGACGACGGATATCCTCACTGCTGGCGCCCGCGATGATAAGCGGCATCGCGACGTTGTCATAAACCGTACGTTCCATCAGCAGATGGTGATCCTGAAAGATCATGCCGATCTGACGCCGCAAGAACGGGACTTCACGTTTTTTCAGGCGGCTAATGTTATGACCGCCAAACAAAATCTGACCCGCGCTGGGACGTTCAATGCCACAAATCAGTTTCAGCAGGGTACTTTTCCCTGCGCCGGAATGGCCGGTCAGGAACGCCATTTCCGCAGGGCGCAGATGGAAATCCACCCCTTGCAATGCCTGACGCCCACCGAGGTAAGCTTTACTGACCTGTTCAAAACGAATCATCCGTTTTAATCCTCTCGGGCAAAAAGTGCCTCAATAAAATCATCGGCCTTGAAGGGCCGTAAATCATCAATGCCTTCCCCAACCCCAATATAGCGGATAGGAATCGCAAACTGGTCGGCAATGGCGAAAATCACCCCGCCTTTCGCGGTACCGTCCAGCTTCGTCAGGGTAATCCCCGTCAGCCCAACGGCTTCATTAAACAATTTAGCCTGACTCACCGCGTTCTGACCGGTGCTCGCATCCAACGTCAGCATCACTTCATGCGGCGCGTCTTCGTCCAGCTTCTTCATCACACGCACAATCTTTTTCAGTTCTTCCATCAGGTGCGCTTTGTTCTGCAAGCGACCGGCGGTATCCGCAATCAGCACATCAACACCGCGCGCTTTCGCCGCCTGAATTGCATCGAAAATCACCGATGCCGAATCCGCACCGGTATGCTGTGCGACCACCGCCACGTTATTACGCTGTCCCCAGACCTGAAGTTGCTCAACCGCCGCCGCACGGAAGGTATCACCCGCCGCCAGCATCACGGATTTGCCCTGCGCCTGGAACTGGCGCGCCAGCTTCCCGATGGTGGTGGTTTTGCCCACGCCGTTAACGCCAACCATCAGAATGACATAAGGCGTTTTGCCTTCGATATTCAGCGGGGCGTCCACCTTAGCAAGAATCTCCGCCATTTCGTCTTTCAGCTTCACAAAAAGCGTATCAGCATCTTTCAACTGGCGGCGACTGGCGTGCTCTGTCAGGCTGGTGATAATTTTACGGGTCGTTTCTACCCCAACATCCGCAACCAGCAATTGTTCTTCCAGTTCATCAAACAGATCGTCGTCGATTTTCTTACCACGAAACAATCCGATAAATCCTGAACCGAGGTTCTGGCGCGTTTTTACCAGACTGCGTTTCAGGCGCGCGAAGAAACCTTCTTTCGTCGGACGTTCTTGCTCTTGCGCAGCGACTGGAATTTCATCCGGCTGCTCATTTTCCTGTTCTTCTTGCGCCGCGACGTCAGGCTCTGCCTCGGCTACCGTCGTGCTTTCTGCGATCTCAGCCTGCACGATCGGATCGGTAATATCCCGATCGAGATCATCATGATCGGCCGGTTCACGCTCGGCGACCGATGGGGTCAGTTCTTCCGCTTCAACGTCTGTTTTTTCTTCAGCGACTTGTTCTTCAAGGACTTGCTCTTCAAGGAGTTGATCTTCAATGACAAGCTCTTCTGGCTGTGGTTGCTCTACAAGTTCTGGCGCGTGTTCAACGGTCTGCTGAACCAATGCTGCGGTATCCGGTTCCGCCGCCGACGGCTGTTCTTCAACAACAGCCTTCTCTTGAGCAATCGGCTTCTCTTGCGGCTGCTCTTGTTGTTTTTCTTCCTGTTTCCCTAATCCCAGCCAGGAAAAAAAACCGCGCTTCTTTTCTTTTGACATGTGCGATCGCGCTCCACGCTGCTCACCGCAGCGAATCAATCAATGAAAATCATATTTAAACAATAAGTTTAACACTTTCCTGCCGACAGCAACACGGAGGCAATGGCAGACAATGCGACTCGCTACCCGCAATCTTCGTAACGAAAGGCAATGTCCGTAACGAAGTGTGTCAAACACGGCACACTATCGAAAAGCCGCAGACAGCACAAAATTTTGGCTTAAGCGCTTTAACGTCTATCTTAACATTCCCTCTACACGTAACCGCCGCTAGAATAGCGCCAGAAATTTCCTGCCCGTATCCACACCATGATGATGCGGCACAACAATAACCCTGTGAGCTATGGCTAAAAAAAATGCATCGTCAGCCGCCGGACAAATCCGAATCATCGGTGGTCAATGGCGCGGCAGAAAACTTCCGGTTCCCGATAGCCCCGGTTTACGCCCCACCACCGATCGCGTGCGGGAAACGCTGTTTAACTGGCTGGCTCCCGTCATCCAACAGGCACGCTGTCTGGACTGCTTTGCTGGCAGCGGCGCACTGGGGCTGGAAGCGTTATCCCGTTATGCTGCCCACGCCACATTATTGGAGATGGAACGTGCAGTCGCCCAGCAATTAACGCAAAATCTGGCGCTGCTTCGGGCGGAAAACGCCGAGGTGGTCAATACTGATGCCCTGAGCTGGCTGGCGAAGCCGGGTACACCGTTTGACGTCGTGTTTCTCGATCCACCGTTTCGTAAAGAGCTGCTGAACAACACGCTTGCCCTGCTGGAACAACAGGGCTGGCTGGCACCAGAGGCGTGGATTTACGTGGAAACTGAAGCGGAAAATGCGCAACTGACCATCCCGGAGAATTGGCAACTGCACCGTGAAAAAATTGCGGGTCAGGTCGCCTACCGTTTGTACATCCGTCAATGAGCTTCGCAGCAACGTAAGGGTAAGAGATGATTTTGATTAACCTTGGCAGATTATTGATGCTGGGCGTGTGGGGATTTTTGTTGCTTAACCTGATTCAGCCGTTTCCCAAGCCATTGAATATCTTCATGACCGTGGCGATGGTGTTTATGATCCTGATGCATGGTTTCCAACTGCTGCTGTTAAAATCCAGCCAGCCGAAAGACAGCCCCGCGCTAAACCGCGCGCTTCAGGCTCGCATTTTCCTGTTTGGCGTATTTGAACTGCTGGCGTGGCAGAAAAAACAGCCTAAGCCACCAAAACCGTAATCACGACCTTTGCAGGGGCACAAAGCGAATAAAGCGCGTGCCCTTTAGCTGCAACGATCCCTGCATACCGGTATCAAGCTGGTGATAATCCGCGTTCTCAAGGCGCAGCGTGATCGTCGCACCGCCGGCAATCGGCCTGAACGTGACCTCATAAAGCATGTCCTCTACAACCATACTCTGATGCTCACGCGCGCGCCGACGGCTACGGGGAAATTCGCGTTTGTGCTTCACCTCTGCGGCCACAGTGCGTAGCGGAGCGGCATCGTTCTGCGCTTCCCGCTCACGTTGACGTCGATACTGCCGCGCCGCCAGCACCAGAATCGCGCCAACGGCCAACGCCAACAGCCAGGGGAAGTCATTCATCAGGGTTTCTTGCCGGGAAGATAAGGAAACGCGGTCACGTTATCGCCTAAATCAGAGATGCGGGCGCTGCCTTTTTCCGTCACGGCATCAATGCGAATGATCGCCTGTAAAGGGATGAAACTGCGGCTAACGCCGGAAAATTCCGTTTTCAGTTTCTCGGTTGACGGGTCAACCAACACCGCAGACTGGCTATCAAACACGAAGTCGGCGATTTCAATAAAGCCGAACAGGCTACTCTGAACCAACTCACGCACGTAAAGCTGGTAATTTTTACCGTTATTTATAAATTGAATACGATAAAGCGCGGACTCATTACTCATTCAACACAATGCTCCCTTCAGAGACTTCACGGCGCCCATCTACAATAAAAACAGGCGATAACATACCATGAAGCTCACAGAAGTCGCATCCATCTCACGACGTGTTGTTTAACTTCCTCACAATCCCCTACACTGAATAAAGAACGGCTTATCTTTATCCTGACACAAACAAAAACACAAAAAGGACACGCTATGCTTTGGTCATTTATTGCTGTGCTTTTTTCTGGTTGGTTGTATGTGGACGCCAGCTACCGTGGTCCAACGTGGCAACGTTGGTTATTCAAACCGGTCACGATGCTACTGCTGCTGGCGCTGGCCTGGCAGACGCCGCTGCTTGGCGTGCCAGGCTATCTGATTGTGCTGGGATTGCTGGCAACGTTGGTTGCAGACACCTTGCTATTGCTGCCGACTCAGCGCCTGCTTTACGCGTTTGGCGCTTATTTCCTCTCCCATCTTCTCTACACCATTAGCTTTTTTACCGGACAAATCGCGCTCACATTCTTCTGGCCGCTGGCAGTAACGCTCGTCATTCTGGCCGCGATCCTGATTGCGATTATCTGGGGGCGATTGGAAGCACAACGCTGGCCCGCCTGCGCCTTTATCATCATGACCACGCTGATGGTCTGGGTTGCTGGCGAGCGCTATTTTGCACTGGGGACGAATGCGAATTTCTCCCTGCTGACGGGCACCGTACTGCTGTTTATCGCCCATGCAGCCTGGCTGATTCACCATTACCGTTTTCCGTTCCGCGCCCATCAGGCGATAGTGGCGGCGGGCTATTTTGGCGGCCACTTCCTGATTGTCCGCTCCCTTTATTTCTGACGTTTTCGGCGCTCACGAAAATCTGGCTAAGCGTTGAACAGCGGTGTAAAGTTCCTGATGAGAATCGCTATCACTAATAACCTATTCCAGTAGGCGTTATTGGTGCAGCAAGTTTGGACACGGACAGCGCGGAAAAACCGGAGCGTACACGTAGTACGTGAGGATTTATTCGCTTCGCTCACCCTACGGGCCACCCTGAAGTGTGTTCAAACGCTATCGCGTTTGTGCGAGCACTGCCCAGGTTCAAAATGGCAAATGAAATAGCCCTAATGGGATAGGTTCAACACAGGAGGAAAAGATGCACTCTCATCAGCATAACCACAGCGCTGAAAAGTCAGCCTGCTGCAATAACGGCGTTCATCACGCGCCGCGCAAAACCGCGCAACATACCAAAAGCTGCTGCAATGAACACGCGCAGCATTCGAACCATGCCGAGCACAGTTGCTGTTCAACCAAACACGCATCTGACGCCGTGGGACAGACCGCAGGTGGCACAGAGCAGCATTCGTCAGACGGCGGCGGTAGCGCAGATTCAGACGACCCCGACGGCGGAGACAGCGACAGGCCCCGATCAAACCAGCGCTTTAGCTGGAAAATCAGCGGGATGGATTGTCCCAGCTGCGCACGTAAAATCGAAAATGCAGTAAAAAATCTCACCGGAATTGAACAAGCCAAAGTGCTGTTCGCCACCGAAAAACTGGTTGTTGATGCCTACACCGATATTCGTCCTCAGGTTCAACATGCCGTTCAGCAAGCTGGCTTCACCTTGCAGGACACCGCACTCCCTCTCGCACCACCCGAACCCTCTACCGTACGCCGTTTCGTACATGAATATGGTTTCTTAATACTTTTCACTTTGCTGGCTGCTGCAAGCTGGGGACTTTCCCTGTTAAGCGAGCGCGGCGGGCAGATCGCGTTTATCGCGACCACGATTGTCGGGCTGGCTCCGATCCTGAAAAAAGCGGTGCAGCTCATTCGCTCCGGTACTCCCTTCGCGATTGAAACGCTGATGAGCGTGGCTTCCATCGGGGCGCTCTTGATTGGCGCAACCACCGAAGCCACGGTCATTTTGCTGCTGTTTATGCTGGGCGAATACCTGGAGTCTTACGCGGCAAACCGCGCACGACGGGGCGTAACGGCACTGATGGCACTGCTTCCCGAAGACGCCACGGCAATCGTCAACGGGCAACGGCGTCTTGTGCCTGTCGCCAGTCTGGTTCCCGGCGATGTGATTGAAGTCGCACCCGGTGGGCGCCTTCCCGCTGATGCGGAGCTCTTAAACAGCGACGCCAGCTTTGATGAAAGCGCCCTGACCGGCGAGTCGGTCCCTATTGAGCGTACGCCGGGTGAGAAAATTGCCGCAGGCAGCCTGTGTGTCGATCGGGTCGTGCAATTGCGCGTGGTCTCACAGCCGGGCAACAGCGCGATCGACCGCATTCTGCAACTGATAGAAGAAGCGGAAGAACGCCGTGCACCGATAGAGCGCTTCCTCGATAAGTTCAGCCGTTACTACACGCCAGCCATCATGCTGCTGTCGCTGCTGGTAATTCTGGTGCCGCCGCTACTGCTGGCGCAGCCGTGGCAAGAGTGGATTTATCGCGGCCTGACGCTGCTGTTAATCGGCTGTCCGTGCGCGCTGGTGATCTCTACACCTGCGGCAATTACGTCCGGGCTCGCTGCGGCGACGCGCCGTGGGGCACTGATTAAAGGCGGCGCGGTGCTGGAATCGCTGGGCAGTATCAAGACTATCGCGTTTGACAAAACGGGTACGTTGACGGAAGGCAAACCGCAGGTGACGGACGTATTGCCCGCAGCGGGCGTTAGCGCAACGGCGCTGTTAACCCGCACCGCCGCAGTGGAATCCGGTTCACACCATCCACTTGCCAAAGCCATCGTCCAGCATGCGTTATCCAGCAATACATTCCTGCCGCTGGCGGAAAATCGTAAAGCACTGGCGGGCGTCGGGGTTGAAGGCACGATAAGCGGCAAACGGATTCAGGTCAGTGCGCCAACTCGCGTTGCCCCCGATCTGCTCGACGCCGATTGGCTGCAACAGATTGACGCGCTGGAAAACGAAGGGAAAACCGTCGTAGTCGTACAAGAAGACGGCAAGCTGCTTGGTTTACTGGCGCTGAGCGATACCCTACGCCACGATGCGCGTGAAGCGCTGGATGCCTTGCAGCAGTTGGGGATCAGAGGCGTGATGCTCACGGGCGATAATCCCCGCGCGGCAGCGGCCATCGCGGCGACATTAGGGATCGATTACCGCGCCAGTCTGCTCCCTGCCGATAAGGTCACGGCCGTCAGCGAGTTGAGCAAACAGCACGCTGTCGCGATGGTGGGCGACGGTATCAACGACGCGCCGGCGATGAAAGCCGCAACGATCGGGATTGCGATGGGAAGCGGGACGGATGTGGCGCTGGAAACAGCCGATGCGGCCTTAACGCACAGCCGCCTGACCGGGCTGGCTGCCATGATTAGCCTGTCGCGGGCGACGCAGCGTAATATTCGTCAGAACATTGCCATCGCGCTGGGGCTGAAAGCCGTCTTTCTGGTCACCAGCATTCTGGGTATTACCGGACTGTGGCTGGCGGTACTGGCCGATTCCGGCGCAACGGCGCTGGTGACCGCTAACGCCCTGCGGCTATTGAGAAAACAGGACTGATATTACCGTTGCTGGCTGTGAATTGAAGGATCGAGATACACGGAGCGACCACGGGGCGAGGCCTCCCTACGGGAACCTCATCCCCGTGTTTCTCCTAATCACACACGTCAACGAACGATATAACGCACTGAGTATTATTAACCTTTGCGCAGCAGATACCGATAGGGAAGCTGTTCGGTTTCCTGCGCCAGAAGCTCATGCTCCATATAGACGCAAAAACCGGGAATATCGCGGGTGGTGGCCGGATCGTCGGCGATAATCAGCAGCGTTTGCCCGGTTTCCATCTGGCGTACCGTCTTACGCACCATCATCACAGGCTCAGGGCAGCGCAGCCCCTGCGCATCAAGGGTTTTATCCGGGTTGGTAAAGGGATCGGTCATCAACGTTCTCAGTACAGGAATCAAAAAACCGCCTTAGTTTACGCTGAGGATTTCCCGACGCAAGCGACGACAACGTTTGCGCATAAAACAACCATCCTTTCCCGGTAAAACACATTGCATTAGCGATGCAATTGCGTATTATGCCGCCGCGTTGCAGCATAAATCTGCACGTTATTTCTTGGGTTCCCTAACCCCAATAACCAAAAAGGTCACATTATGTATCGTTTTACTCCCCAGCAGCGGCTTACGGCGCTGATCTGGCTATCGTTGTTTCATGTCCTGATCATTACGTCGAGTAATTATCTGGTGCAGCTCCCGGTATTGATTTTCGGTTTTCATACCACCTGGGGCGCGTTTACCTTCCCGTTTATTTTTCTGGCAACTGACCTGACGGTACGGATTTTCGGTGCACCGCTGGCGCGTCGTATTATTTTGACCGTAATGGTACCTGCACTGGTGATTTCCTATCTGGTTTCATCCCTGTTTTATCAGGGATCGTGGCAGTCGTTCGAAGCGTTAAGTCAGGTGAATATTGTCGTAGCGCGTATTGCCTGCGCCAGCTTCATGGCCTATGTTCTCGGCCAGATTCTGGATGTTCACGTCTTCAATCGGCTGCGCCAGAAACGTGCGTGGTGGATCGCTCCAGCCGTTTCGATCGCATTTGGTAATTTCAGCGATACGCTGGCCTTTTTCTTCATCGCGTTTTATCGCAGCACCGATGCCTTTATGGCCGCAAACTGGGTTGAAATTGCGATGGTGGATTATGCCTTTAAACTTTTGATCAGCCTGGCGTTCTTCCTGCCGATGTACGGCGTGATGCTAAACATGGTGCTCAAACGTCTGAGCGAGCAGAAAGGCTCGACCGACTACCGCTCCGTCAGCAGCCACCATTAATGCCTATCGGGCGGCCATTTGCGCCGCCTTTTCTCATTAAGTCACTCATCGTTTTGTAAAAATAACGCAGGCAACAACAACGGTTTGCAACAACAAAATGCTTGTTTTTGCTATCTGAATAGGGTGCCATACTGTTATGACCTGTTCAAAAACGAGAGAAAGGGATCCCATGTCGAATGTAATCAAATACCTCGGTGTCGGCTTGCTTGTCGGCCTGCTTGCTGCCTGTGATGGCAAAACGGATGACGCCGCGAAAGCGGGCGCGCAAGATAAACCTGCCGCAGAAGCCAGCGCGGGTCAGAATATTGAATTAATGGAAGGCAAAATTGCGTTTACCCTGCCCGCCGATATGCGCGACCAGAGCGGTAAAGTGGGAACGCAGGCGAACAACATGCACGTTTACGCCAATGACAATGGGCAGAAAGCGGTCATCGTGATTCTGGGCGACAACACCACGGAAGAGCTGACCGTGCTGGCGCAGCGTCTGGAAGATCAGCAGCGCACGCGTGACGCGAACCTCCAGGTCGTGACCAACAAAACCATCGACGTTGACGGCAAGAAGCTGCAACAGCTCGACAGCATTATTACCAGCAGCGGGCAGCAGGCTTATTCCTCTGTCGTACTGGGCAAAGTGGAAAACCAACTGCTGACCTTGCAGATCACGCTGCCAGCCAGCAATCAGCAGCAGGCGCAAACCGAAGCGGAAGGCATCATCCACACGCTGAAGCTGAAATAATCGGTGTTATCGTCGGACAGTAGCCACCGAGGTGGCTACTGTTGTTCTCTATACGCTCGCGATCCGCTGAGCCAGCCGCCACGTCAGCGCCAGACCGCATAGTCCCAGCAGCGCCGCCGCCAGATAAATAGAGGCGATACCGGTATAGGCCATCAGTCCCCCCGCCACCGGCCCGACGACACCCAGCGACAAATCGAGAAATATGGTATAGGTTGCCAGCGCACTACCTTGATTCTGCGGCGAGACAGCCTGAACGGCGACAACGCCTAATGCCGGGAACACCAAAGAGAAACCCGCCCCCGCGAGGAATGCGCCGATTTCTGCCATCAGCGGTTGCGTCGCGCCCCAGACCAGCAGCAACCCCACGATCTCAACCACAAAGCACGCCATCGCCACGCGTAACCCACCAAATCGCTGAATACTGTTAGGAAACACCAGCCGCGCACCGACAAAAGCGCAGCTGAAAATCGTCAGCGTCAGCGCGGCACCTTCCCAGTTCCGATCGGCATAAAACAGCGTGATAAAGGTGGCGATCACGCCAAAACCCGCAGAGGCGATCGCCAGAATAATGCCGTAAACCCAGACTTTCCCCAGCACTTCGCGAAAAGGAATCTTTTTCCCCGGCGCCACCTGCACCGCCGGGCGCGGCAGCGCAAGCACAATCGCCACCGCTGCGATCAGGATAATGCACACGGAGAGCAGTTTTAGCCCACCGATATGGTTAAGCCAGACGCCGAGCGGTGCGCCAATCGCCATCGCGCCGTAGGTGGCAATGCCATTCCATGAAATCACGCGTCCGATGTGTCGAGAACCCACCACGCCGACGCCCCAGAGCGTTGCACCGGTACCGGCAAAACTCTGTCCGGCCCCCAAAACAATACGCCCGAGACACAATAACAGCAGCGTAATCACCGGCGAGGCGTCGCTAAAGGCAGCCAGCAGGTAAAACACCCCGCTCAGCATGACGCCAGCCAGCCCCCAGACAACGATTTTCTTCGGCCCTTTTTCATCGGCGCTACGCCCCGCGTGCGGGCGGCTCAACAGCGTGGAAAAATATTGCAGGCTGATCACCAGCCCGGCCCAGAACGCGCTATAGCCAAGGTGATCGTGCACGTATCCCGGCAGCACCGCCAACGGCAGACCAATATTCAAATAGCTGGCGAAGTTGAACGCCACAATAGAAACGATGCGCAGATTAAGGCGCAGACCGCTCAGCGACGGTTCGGATGGTGAAGGTGTTGGCATGGAAAATTCACTCGCTTAACGTCCGTGTATGACGTACGTTCAGAAAAATATCGAAAAGTCACATTCTTATATTGTTGGTTATAATCAAGCTTATGCTAATAAACTAATCCCGAACCCAGGAGAAACGTAATGCCTGTACCGGCAGACTCGGACCGCCAGTCAACATCGTCAACCCCTGAAAGGGACACATCGCCACAGCAACCTCTCTCGTTTTTGGGCAAGAGCAAACGTCTGGCCGCTCGTATTCAGGCAATTCCCAGTGTGGCACACCTGATCCGCGCGGGCGAACGTTTCAACGATCGCATGGGCAACCAGTTTGGTGCGGCAATTACCTATTTTTCCTTTCTGTCGCTGATCCCGATTCTCATGGTGTCTTTTGCCGCCGTCGGTTTTGTGCTGGCCTCCAACCCCGATCTGCTGACAGGACTAATTAACCGCATCGTCAACAGTATCAGCGATCCTAATCTGGCTACTACGCTGAAAAATACCGTCAACACGGCCGTGCAGCAGCGTACCACCGTCGGGATTACCGGTTTGCTGATCGCGCTCTATTCCGGCATTAGCTGGATGGGAAACCTGCGTGAAGCGATTCGCGCCCAGTCGCGCGATGTGTGGGAACGGAACCCGAAAGACGAAGAGAAGATTTACTTTCAATACACGCGGGATTTCCTGTCGCTAACTGGCCTGGTCATTGCGCTTATCATTACGCTTTTCCTGACTTCCGTTGCTGGCACCGCGCAAAACATGATTGTAACCGCGCTGGGGCTGGATGGCATCGAGTGGTTACGCCCGGCGATGACGCTGATTGCCCTATCCATCTCCATTTTCGCTAACTATCTGTTGTTCCTCTGGATATTCTTCGTTTTGCCGCGCCATAAGCCTAAACGCAAAGCGCTCTTCCGCGGCACGCTGATCGCCGCCGTAGGCTTTGAAGTCATCAAATTCGCGATGACCGTGGCATTACCTAAGCTGGCCAGCTCGCCTTCCGGTGCCGCATTCGGCTCGGTCATTGGTCTGATGGCATTCTTCTATTTCTTCGCGCGTCTGACGCTCTTTTGCGCCGCCTGGATCGCCACAGCGAACTATAAAGGTGACACCTCGACAGACAAGAATGAGCAGGAAAAAGAACCGCCCTCACCTCGCTAAAATCAGCGGGAAAGCACTGGTTTTCCGATCTGCATCATGAAAAAATAAAACATCGTTTCAAGACTATTGACTCAGTCTCACGTAATGTTGAGACTGACGTTAATTTCCGCGTTTTTTATACCCAATAAACATCAGGTGCAGGGTACCTTTTCAAAGGCCAAAAGTGATGACAACTACTAACATTGCCGTAATCGGCGAATGCATGATCGAACTGTCGCAGAAGGGCACGGATCTTAACCGTGGATTTGGCGGCGATACGCTGAACACTGCCGTTTACATTGCCCGTCAGGTAAACGCCGATAAACTGGGCGTGCATTACGTGACCGCACTCGGCACCGATAGCTTCAGTACCGAGATGGTTGCCGCCTGGCAAAAAGAAGGGGTGAAAACCGACCTGATTCAGCGACTGGACAACAAGCTGCCCGGTTTATATTTCATTGAAACCGACGCGAGCGGCGAGCGTACATTCTACTATTGGCGTAATGACGCCGCTGCCCGCTACTGGCTGGACAGCCCGGAAGCAGAAAAAATCGGTCAGTCGCTGGCACACTTTGACTATCTCTACCTGAGCGGCATCAGTCTGGCGATTCTGAACGCCGACAGCCGTCAGCGTCTCCTCGCCCTGCTGCGCGCCTGCCGCGCCAACGGCGGTAAAGTGATTTTTGATAACAACTACCGTCCACGTCTGTGGCAGAGCAAGGAAGAGACGCAACAGGCCTACACCGACATCCTGTCTTGCACAGATATTGCCTTCCTGACGCTGGATGACGAAGACATGCTGTGGGGCGCGAAGCCACTGGAAGCAGTATTGGAACGGACGCACAATCTGGGCGTTAGCGAAGTGGTAATCAAACGCGGTGCCGATTCCTGCATCGTGTCAGAACGTGGACAAGCGCTGGTTGATGTCCCGGCGATCAAATTGCCCAAAGAGAAAGTGGTCGATACCACCGCAGCGGGCGACTCTTTCAGTGCAGGTTACCTGTCAGTGCGCCTGAATGGCGGCAGCACGCAGGAAGCGGCGCAGCGCGGCCACCTGACAGCCAGCACGGTCATTCAATACCGTGGGGCGATTATCCCGCTTGAGGCAATGCCTGCGTAAACACCGTGCATCACATCAATCTTAAGGCCGCAATAGCGGCCTTAAGGTATAACGCATAACAGTGGTAGCACTCTGCCTCACCGATGGCTTTGCGGTTTAACGTGCTCCTGGCTGGTTCATCGGCTGTTCCTCAAAGCCCCCGAATGGACCACCTCCCCGACCACCGCCGCCGCCTCCACCACCCGGAGGTGGGAACAGACAACCGCTCAACATGGTGATCAGCACGAACACCCCCGCAGCTTTCAGAATACGACTCATATTTTATCCCTCGGTACATTTTATGAAACACGAGGGATAATAGGGGTGGAGAAAGCTAGCAACAACGAGATTTATCCTTAAAACCTACGTATAAATAAAGAGTTACATTACCTAACGTTCTGCTAACGATATCCTGTACTTTACTATACGTGGCCTTTTACTCCGCCCGGCAACCACAAACCGCTACCCTGCATCCTGATACCCAAAGGCGACTGCCCTACTGCGCGGCAGGCGGTTTCTCAGTTTGAGACCCTGCTGCTGCGGTGCTGGCAGCAGGTTCAGTGGCTGGCGTCATAATCTGGTCATAGACGTCCTGCAACGCCTTCATATTTGCTTCCGGTTCACCGGGCTGTTGGATCAGCATCAATGTCGTATCCTGCACCAGTTGCTGGTGAAGTTCCTGATTCAGCATATCGAGCGTCAGTGAGGACAGATAGGTCTGGCGCAGTTTCTGATACTGTTCGGGAGCAATATCTACAACACCGTTTTGCTGGGAGCGCAGGCGTTGATCCATCAGGATGTCCGTGCTGGTACGCGCATAAGTGGCAAACAGCTTATTCAACTCGTCCGTCTTGCGCGCGATTAGCGCATCAAACTCTTGCTGTGTCAGCCCTTTTTCACGCAGCGTCGCCAGCTCACGAGCGATAAACGTCACGCCCGGTTCAACGCTCTCGCTGTTCGGCACATCCATATTAATCGCGCACTGAGAACGGGTATAAAACACATTGCAGTCGAAGCGGAGGTTGTTGCCCTTCAGCGGGCTCTTCTCCAGTGCTTGCTGCAAGTGCCAGAACATTGCTTCCCGCGTCATATCACCCAGCCAGTAGCGCACCAGTGCCTGTGATTCACGAATCGGGTGCCACGGGGCATCCCACATTATCGACACCGTATCCTGCTGGACGTTGTTATTCATCAGGCTGATCGGCTGCGTCGGCAGCGGGCTTAACGTCGGTAACGGCGCAGGGGCTTCACGTTTCCCTTCCAGCGGAGAGAAGACTTTCCCGATCTGCTCGATCACGCTGCGGTTATCCACATGACCGACGATGTAGAGCGTCATTGCATCTGGCGTATACCAGGTTTTATAAAATTGTTGGAGCTGTTCGCCATTTAACGGCGGTTTGACGTCCTGAGCAGGATCGTGTGCCAGCAGGGGCGAGCCTTTCAGGCGATAGCGCCAGCTCGGATCCTGTGGGTTAATCGGAAAGGTTGCCACCTGATCGGGCACCTTCAGCGCGGCCTGTAGGCTTTTTTCGTCAAACGTCATCTGCCCTGCGCTTTCCGCCAGCCACGTCAGCGCTTCTTTCAGCAGCTCGGGACGGTTGTTCGGCAAACTCAGATTATACGACGTGAAATCGTACGAGATAATTGCCGGAGGCAGGACACGGGAACCGTTAGCATCGCGCATCCACATGGAAGGTCGCTGGGCTGCGGACAATTTATCGCCGGGCGCTAAGGCCAGACGAGGAAGAAAGTGAGCAAAACCTACCTGCTGGGCGTTTTCCAGCAGCGACCCGGCATTCACCACCAAACGCAGCTCAACCCGATCGCCGGGGCGCTGTGGCGTGGTTAACAACTGCCAGGTAAAACCATTATCAAGCTTACCCTGCTGCCAGGCAGGATCGGGCTGTAGTGCTTCAGCCTGCACGCTGCTGCTGACCACGGCCAGCAACAAACCACCAACGAAAAGCGCCTTTTTGGTGCCCTGCATGTGAACCCCTACTTATAGCTATCCAACATAATAAATGTGGTTATTGTTGATCATTATGGTGGCCTTGCGTCTGCCACCGCACACTCTCGTGGATATATCACGGAAAAAATTGAAGACGCGAAGTGTACCATTCCCTTAGACCGCGCGCTTTTGTCTATGTCACTCCAGGAGGTGAAATAATCTGCAAAAAAGGCAAAAATAGTCATATGTAACAATATTTTTACGTTTCATGACGGGTAAGAAAAGCGGGAGATACGCGTGGCCTGGGTTGGTTTACAGATAAAAAAATTCCCCACGGTGCGTTAACACCGCAGGGAACTGATTGAGCAAACTATACCGGAATGATAAAACTCAGCCGGAATGATAACGGTATGCTGGAATTACGACTGCGCCGTCGGCGTAGCCGCGTTATCACTTTTATTGGTACCGGACAGCTCAGCATCCAGTTTCTTCTCATCCAGCTCGCGGCAGTATTTCGCTACCACGATGGTCGCAACGCCGTTACCAATCAGGTTGGTCAGCGCACGGGCTTCTGACATGAAACGGTCGATACCCAGAATCAGCGCCAGACCGGCAACAGGCAGGTGGCCCACAGCAGACAGCGTTGCCGCCAGCACAATGAATCCACTTCCCGTCACGCCCGCTGCACCTTTAGAGGACAGCAGCAGCACCACCAGCAGGGTAATCTGATGCCAGATGTCCATGTGGCTGTTGGTTGCCTGAGCGATAAATACCGCCGCCATCGTCAGGTAGATAGAAGTACCGTCAAGGTTGAACGAGTAACCGGTAGGGATCACCAGACCAACGACAGATTTCTTACAACCGACCTTCTCCATCTTCTCCAGCATACGTGGCAGCACAGATTCAGAAGAGGACGTCCCCAGCACGATCAGCAGTTCCTCACGGATGTAGCGAATAAATTTGAAGATACTGAAACCCGTCGCTTTGGCAATACTGCCCAGCACCAGGAAGATGAACAGAACACAGGTGATGTAGAAGCAGGCAATCAGTTGCCCCAGTTGCACCAGCGTACCGACACCATATTTACCGATGGTGAAAGCCATTGCACCGAACGCACCCAGCGGAGCCAGTTTCATGATCATGTTAATGACGCCGAAAATGACCTTGGAGAAGCTGTCGATCACGTCAAAAATCACTTTGCCTTTTGGCCCTAAGCGGTGCAGCGCGAAGCCGAACATCACCGCAAACAGCAGAACCTGCAAGATATTACCGCTGGCAAACGCGCCGACCACACTCGCCGGAATCACGTCCATCAGGAACGGAATCAGACCCTGTTGCGAAGCCTGTTGGGTATAAACCGCCACCGCAGACGCATCAAGCGTACTTGGATCGATGTTCATGCCCGCGCCAGGCTGCACGATGTTGACCACGACCAGACCGATAATCAGCGCAATCGTACTCACGATTTCAAAATACAGCAGGGCGACCGCACCAGTGCGACCGACCGACTTCATGCTTTCCATTCCTGCGATACCGGTAACGACCGTACAGAAGATAACCGGCGCAATAATCATTTTAATTAATTTAACAAACCCATCGCCCAGAGGCTTCATTTGCTCGCCAAGCTGGGGGTAGAAATGCCCCAGCAGTATCCCTATCGTAATGGCGGCAAGAACTTGAAAATAAAGACTTTTAAAAATTGATGTTTTCATACATACGTCCTATGGTGGGGAAAACACAGGAGGGGAATAGGGTACGAAAATGCCGCCTGTGATTGCGCCGGAAAGTAACATCGCAATAACAAGCTGAGAATGTTTTATAAGTTTAGTTTGTGAACGGCAGGTTAAAAACAAGAGCTGAATCACGTCAGCAAGAATTATAAAGAAACATCAGTGCAATTTACTTGTAACAGATGCACATTTTTGCAGCAGAGCAATCCTCTTAAAAACCGCTCAAACCCCCGCCATACGGGGAAGGCGCGTTTCAGGAAACCCATCGACAAAAAGTAACATTTACGTTACCTGTGAATATTCAGGAAGACGCGCTGAGGCAATGAATGCCGAATTTCTTATCGCGCCGCGCCAGTTGCATGGCAAAACGCGCCTGTGACAACAGCAGCGCTGCCGCCTCTGGTCGAGGATCGGTAATAGTGAGAATACCGACGCTGACAGCCCGCTCAGGCTGGGAGTCTGCGGGTAAAAAAGGCAGATTAATCGCCAGCATGACACGTTGTGCCCAATCCTGCGCTTGCCCAGCGGATCCCAGCGTTTTCCCAATGAGGGCGAACTCATCGCAGTCAAGACGCGCCAGACAGGCGGCTCCTGACTCGTTCTGCTCTTCAATCACCGTACTAAGCTGCGTAGCCAGCGTGGTCATATCGCCCTGCTTACCCGCTGAGGCGTCAAGCCCGAAAACCAGCAGGCTGAACGGTGTCGCATCAGCAAGACGCTGTTCGAGGCGTCGCATGAAATGCGCTTTATCCGGCAACCCCGCCCCTTCCGTTCCGGCAGCGAGAGACTGCTCCAGCAGTTGCTGATTACGGTTGTAGCTGCGCACCAGCGCACCCAGTTCATCATCCTGATGCCAGGCCGGCAACGTAAGCGGACGGTGGAGCATGGCGTCCGGCGGGAGATTCTGTAACTCGACAATAATCCCACGTAGCGGGTGTATCAGCAGGCGGTTAATGCACCAGGTAATGGCGATCGACATAATCAACGCTAGCAGCAGATACGTCGCCAGCATGGTTGAAAAGGTGCTGACGATAAACTGATACATCCGGTAGGAATCTGCCTGTAAGACCAGATGCGCCAGCGGGGCAGAATACTGCGTCTGCGGCGGAGAATAGAGCGGAATAGAAATACGGATCGGCAGCCTGAAGACCCGCGCGATCCAGTCTGGCACCGGGCGTTCTTTCGGGAAATTCGCGTGCAGCGTCTGGAAGTCATCCGGCAGAAGCACATCTGCCCGGCTCAGAAAGGCAACCGGTAATAAGCTGTCCAGAATATTGCCCGCTCGCTGTACTTCCCCTTGCAGCACCGCATCCGTCAACGGTTGACGCACGGAATAGGCGATGCTCTCCAGCTGTCTGGCATAGTCTTCACGGCGCTGATGAACGAAGTGAAAGAGCTGTATGACGATAAACAGGCTGATCGTCACCAGTGCCACGGCAGACACGGCTGTCATCTGTTTAATCGTTAATGAACGTCTGAGCCGCAAGCGCTTTCTCCGTCAACCTTTATGCAGACCTGAATACCTGGATAGTATAAGGCAGCTTATCGCCGCCTTAACGCTGTTTTCTGCGGATATTTGGGGGATTTCATCTTAATCCTAAGCTCCCCACGGCAACCGCGGTAACGCGGCCTCAGAATAGGGTATATCCCCTACATAAGCCAGTGCGGCTATTCGGTAACAGACAGAAGGTGGCGGACACCGCCGGGAGAAGAATCGGGCAAGCTTTTCGCCTGCCCGATCGCGTCACAAGATGAGGTTATTGCGGGTACGGCACCCAGTCTCCGCCGTTCAGACGAATGTAGGGTTTTCCCTGATATTGCATCACGATAGCGTTCTCATTTTCCGAAATCGCTTCCGTTTGCGGCAGCGCGCTCGTCAGCGTTTGCCAGTCTATGGAAGGGGTCGTGAACACTTTGCCGTCCACCATTCGCGCCACCAGCTCCGAAATCGCCAGATAGCTGCTCGGTGACGTAATCTCCAGCGCGTCACCCTGATGCGGCGCCTGTTGACCAAACAGTTTCACACCGACGGGAATATGCGTGATGCGCGGGCTGGGAATATCGCGCAGCCCGGACATTTGCATCTTATCCCCGGCCAGCGCCGCACCGTGTTCCGGCACCATAATCACCATCACCTTGCGACCGGATTTTTGCAGCTCGTCAAAAAACGCATCCAACTGGTCAAACAAAATCTTCGCACGTGGCGCATAGTCCGCTGACTGATTGGTGCCGACAAAGCGATTGCCATCATGCAACGGAATCAGGTTAAAAAAAGTTGCGTTACGCGTCGTCGTCGCTTTATTTCGCTCACTCAACCAGCGATTTAACAGCTCCAGATCGTTATAAATCGGCCCACCATCGAACGAGGTAATCTGATGGCTGATCCCCTCCTTCGACAGCATTGGGATATGAATATCGCCCTCTTCACGCACCTCACTCAGGTAATTACCAAAGACGCCGGAGTGATCAAGCATCAACTGTTCTTCAAAGCCCAGCTTCACCAAGTTGCTGAACAAGTAGCACTTCTGATCCACTGGCTGGTACAAATCGGTGTGGGACTGTTGACCACAGCTTGCGCGCAGCAGGCGAATTGACGCCGGCCCACTATAAGCCGTGGCAGAATTAAACTGACGGAACAGGATGTCGAATTTCTTCCACAGCGGATGGTTTTCTAACTGTGACACTTCCAGATCCGACCACGACAGCGAACAGATATTGATAATCAGCAGGTCAAAAGGCTGAGCATCCTGCGGCAGCGTGGCAGGGAACGTCGTGGTGCGTGCTTTCTCTCGCGTATAGAACTGGTTCAGATAAGCCGTTAGGTTCGAGTTCGTTGGCGGTAATGCCGCTTCGGGCAGCGCAGTATTTCCCCCCGTTGGAGAAGCGGCTGCCGAGGGGGCGGATGTCGTCGATACCGCGGGCATCAGCGACACAGCAGGCCCCGCCAGATTGACGATGTTTAACCACGCCAGCGCCACCACAGTAAACACCGTAATACGAATCCACTGGGCGAAGAACAAGTAAGCCACGCTAATGACCACCGCCGCGCCAACCATTTGCCAGTTAATGAAGCGATTTAACAGCTCCAGCAAATAGGCCGCGCTAAAGCCAGCAACCTCCGTTCCCGGGCTGAGAATGCTACTGATGCCCGGCAACCAGGTATCGTGGTAAAACAGTCCGATGCCGAGCGGAATAGCAATAATATGCCGCCAGCGGTGCAGCGTGACGTTGGGGATAGGGAACAGCAGAAACGCCAGAAAGACCAGATTAAGCAGCGGATGAAAATTCAGGTAGCCAAACCATAGCAGGGCAAATTTCAGCAAAAAATACAAATTCCAGGCACCGAGCCCACGCCAGTAGCGCCATAGGTTCTGCTGTTTTTGCGTATGATTTTGCTGAGTACGTGTTTTTTCGTCCATTTTATTTTTTAGTCTCTGCTGAAGTCGGCTTGGTTGAGACCGTCTTTGTTGAAGAAGAACTGCGCATCCAGATGCTCGCAGGCTTCAGGTAACGCGGCGACAGCAGCCTGTTTTTCCAGTACTGAAACCAGTGGGGAATCACACGGTGCGCCAGATAGCCAAGCGTAAAGAAGACGACCGCGCTCAATAACACCAGTTGAATGATATCCATCAGGTTCATGACAGTTCTCCCGGTACGCGGGCCAGTAAGTCAGGTTTCAGTAAATCAATCGCAATGGGTTCACGTCGCGGCGTCTGGCTGTGCGGTGTAGATTCAGCCTGCTGTAATTGAACATAATCGTTAATCTGCTGTTCCTGACCCAGCGTATCCTCCTGCACCAGCGATTTAACTTCTGCCAGAATATGCAGGTCTTGTGACCAGACAATCCGATTGCTGAACGCTTCATCTACCGGCAGGCGGAAAATGGATTTCAGCGCAATATCCAGCTCATTCAAACGGCAATTGGACAGGAACAAAAACAGCCGCCCCTGCGCGATCGTGACGACATCACCAAAGCGCCGTAGCGTGCACAGCGTCAACGCTTGCGCCGCCCGTACGCCCGGCACGGGACGCAATGCGACCAGCACGCCTTTGCTGCCTTCTGGCATGAGCGTGCTATCAATCAACATCTGCACAGATTGTCGAAAGGTCTCGGGAGGCTGATAGCCCTTAATCTGTAGCGGCCGCATGGTGGTCAGCAAGACCTCGACATCGACAGGAACATGCTTGGTAAAGCGCTGCCCTTGCACGCTTTCGATCCGCGCCAGAAAACGGGATAGCGGCTCGGAATGGGAGACAATAATATTGGCGCCACATGCCAACAGCAGGCGCTCGTCACTGGCACGCAGGCAAGGCTTTATTTCGCGCACCACAATCTTCAGCAATTCGCCACGCTGCCGCCGCAGGCTATGAACCTGTTTGACGAGCGTATCCACCTGGCTGGTTTGGCTGAGCGCAAAAACGAGGGTGGCCGAATTCGTCAACATGCCGGTTTGTACCAAAATGGCGTTGTCGTCCAGCAGTTGCCAGTTTTCTGACAGCGCAGGCGCCCCTTCCATTACGCTCTTTTCCATCAGGAATAGCCCATCGTCATCCAGAGACGGCGTGAGTACCGGTTCCTCTTCCTTCAGCATGTGCCATCCGTCATTACCGGATTGCAGCATCTGTACCTTATTCGCCCGTACGCCTCTTTCCGTTGCCCACCATGACACCAGATACTGGGCGCGATCCTGTTGCCATTGCAGGCTGGCTAAACCATAGAGCCCACGATGTTGGGAAATCAGCATATTCCTCAGGCGGGTTACGCCGCTGCTGTGGCCGATCACCACCAGCGTGCACTGGCGCTGATGTAGCCATGCCGCCGTGTCATCTATCCAACGTTGCAGCCTGTCCGGCGAAATATCCCGCCACAGGCTAGCGGGTGCATAAAGCACCAGAAGGCGATTTTTGGGGCGTAATGCGCGCATTAAATCATCGGTTAAATTCAGCAACGCGGCTTTATTTTCCGGTAATATGTAGCAAGATAGTTGTTTTGTTTCGGTAATATTTATTTCATCAGTAAACAACGCATCAGATCGCTCTCCACAGCCTATTAACGTCACTCTCGCGTCGTTATTCTGGCCATGTATGATTTGCTGACAAAATAATGCGGCATCAACCTGTCGATCGATATTTACCCAATAAAAGCCAGCCAGTTGGAGCGTAGCCAGTTCATCCCAAAGGTCACGGATACCTAATGAAAAGTTCTGCTTCATAGACTGATTTCTTTTCCGTTAATGGCGAAATTCCACCTTAAATATGCAGCCAAAATAAACTCTAGCAGCCCCTTGTGGGATCACAACTGTACGTTATGAATTATTCCTATCCGTTGATAAATCACCCGTTACTATTTTTCCCTATTCACATTGCAATCATGAATTCATTGCTATAGTTAATTGGCACACCTGACTCCTTATTAAAGACAGCAGAGGCGTAAACCTTCATCTACCAGACTGTCTGTTATGGATGCAAAAGAAGCACCACATCTGCCATGCAGATGTTTCCCTTTATCAATCTCAATGATAATGGATAGCCTATTTCAGAGGCATGGAATGAATAACGAACCGACTCGTATAAATACCAGCGCACACGCCGATTTAACCGAAAATGCAAGAGCCGATGACGATCTGCGGGTTCTCAGTCAGGCCTTTTCTTTACCTGAAATAAACTATATCGATATCGCCCGTCAGGTGCGTCTGAGCCAAATGATGGCTCGCTGGCCGCTGCTGGATGAATTAAAAGAACCGGCCGGGAGCGACTGACGATGCCCGTGATTGCATTGCAGGGAATCCGCGGCGGCGTGGGCACCACCTCGATAGCCGCTGCACTGGGGTGGGCCTTCCAGCGGCTGGGTGAATCCGCGCTGGTGATTGATTTTTCGCCGGACAACTTGCTGCGCATTAATTTTAATATGCCGTTTGAGCAGCGCCGTGGCTGGGCGCGGGCTGAAACCGACGGCGCACCGTGGCAAACCGGCGCGATGCAATATCTGCCCAGACTGGATTTTCTGCCGTTTGGTCGCCTGAACACGCAGGAAATCGCCACGCTCCAACAGCATTACCACCAGCACCCTGCTACCTGGCAAAAGAATTTGGCGCAGCTCAGCGCGGCGGGTCGCCATCGTTGGGTACTGATCGATGTCCCGGCGGACAATAGCCCGCTCACACGGCAGGCGTTAGCCACCGCGAACACCGTTTTTCAGGTGGTGGTGGCGGATGCCAACTGCCACTCACGCTTACATCAGCAGGTATTGCCGCGTCAGTGTCATTTTCTGGTGAATCAATTTTCCCCCCTCAGCACGCTCCAGCAGGATTTACACCAGCTCTGGCTGCACACGCTTTCACACCTGTTGCCGCTGCTGGTACACCGCGACGAAGCGTTGGCAGAATCGCTGATGCTGAAACAGCCGCTGGGTGAATGCCGCCCGGACAGCGTTGCTGCGGAAGAGATCATGACGCTGGCAAACTGGTGCCTGATTCACGTTAAGGAAAGTGGCGTATGAGCGGGATCCTGCGCCTCTTTCTCGTCCCCCCCGCCAGACAGGCGATACAGCAGCGCTACCGCGGCTATCGTCAGCAGGGCGCTTCCGCCTTTGCCGCCTTTTTCGCCACGCTGTTTGCGATACTCGGCTGGATTTTTCTGCGGTTGGAGTCTGAGGGGTGGCAACAGATTCGCGCGCAGCAAACCTACTGGTTCCCCCACATTTCGCCTCAACGCCCACGTCCGGCCGATATGCTTCGCTACCTGACGCAGGGTCTGTGGCTGTTGATCATCAAAAACGGCCAGTTGCCGACATCACGCCGCAATGTCTTCTCCGCGCTACCGCGCTGGCGGCAACGCTACATGAACGCGCAACAAGCGCTGTTCGACCGCTTTAGCCACGCGAATACGGACGATCGCGAAGACAGTGATTCAGCTTCCGCCAAAACGAACAGCATACAAACGCTGGTGACGGTGATACTGAGCCTGCTGTGCGCGGCGTTGGCACTACTGTGCATCACGCAGCCGTTTGATTTGCTGTCACAGTTTATCTTCATGACGCTGCTGTGGGGCATCGCCATGCTCGTGCGTAACATGCCGGGACATATGCCAACGCTCATGATGATCGCCCTTTCTTTCACCGTCTCCTGCCGTTACCTGTGGTGGCGCTACACCGAAACGCTGAACTGGGACGATCCGCTGAGCCTGATCTGCGGCATGCTACTGCTGGCGGCAGAAACCTATGCCTGGGTTGTGTTGGTTCTGGGCTATTTCCAGACGATCTGGCCGCTGAACCGCCACCCGATTTCACTGCCGGAAGACAGCAAAACGTGGCCGACCGTCGATCTGATGATCCCGACCTATAATGAGCCGCTGAGCGTTGTGAAACCGACGGTGTATGCCGCGCTGGGTATCGACTGGCCGAAGGATAAGCTCAATATCTATATTCTGGATGACGGCGGCCGAGATGAATTTAGAGCCTTCGCCAGAGAAGTCGGCGTCCATTACATCGCCCGCGTCACGCACGAACATGCCAAAGCCGGGAATATCAACAACGCGCTGAAGCAGGCAACAGGCGAATTCGTCGCCATTTTCGACTGCGACCACGTCCCAACCCGCTCCTTCCTGCAATTAACCATGGGCTGGTTTTTCAAAGACAAAAAGCTGGCGATGCTGCAAACGCCGCACCATTTCTTCTCACCCGACCCGTTCGAACGCAATTTGGGCCGCTTCCGCCGTACCCCCAATGAAGGCACGCTGTTCTACGGTCTGGTGCAGGACGGTAACGACATGTGGGATGCCACGTTCTTCTGCGGCTCCTGCGCCATCCTGCGGCGTAAACCGCTGGACGAGATTGGCGGTATCGCGGTCGAAACGGTCACGGAGGATGCGCACACCTCGCTGCGCCTGCATCGTCGTGGATACAGCTCGGCCTATATTCGAATTCCACAGGCCGCCGGGCTGGCGACCGAGAGCCTCTCCGCTCACATCGGCCAACGCATTCGCTGGGCGCGCGGCATGGTACAAATCTTCCGGTTGGACAATCCCCTGCTTGGCAAAGGGCTGAAGCTGGGGCAACGGCTATGTTATGCCAACGCCATGATGCACTTTCTGTCCGGTATTCCCCGGCTAATCTTTCTGACTGCGCCGCTGGCGTTTCTGTTGCTGCACGCCTATATCATTTTCGCCCCGGCGCTAGCGATCGCGCTCTATGTGCTGCCGCATATGGTGCATGCCAGCCTGACCAACTCACGCGTTCAGGGGCGCTACCGCCACTCGTTCTGGAGTGAGATCTATGAAACCGTGCTGGCGTGGTACATCGCCCGCCCGACTACCGTGGCGCTGTTTAACCCACACAAAGGGAAATTCAACGTGACGGCCAAAGGTGGGCTGGTTGAAGAACAGCATGTCGATTGGGTGATCACGCGGCCTTATCTGGTGCTGGTGCTGCTAAATATCGCCGGCGTGGTGTACGGCATCTGGCGTCTGATTTACGGGCCGCCGGAAGAGATCATGACAGTGCTCATCAGTCTGATCTGGGTCGCCTACAACATGACCATTTTAGGGGGAGCCGTCGCGGTTGCGGTAGAAGCCAAACAGGTTCGTCAGGCACACCGAGTGGAGATGTCGATGTCCGCCGCGCTCCTTCGTGCTGATGGCCATCTTTTCCCCTGCGTCCTGCGCGACTATTCCGATGGCGGCGTCGGCGTTGAAGCCCGTGAATCAGGCATTCTTCAGGTCGGGGATAACGTCTCGCTGTTGCTAAAACGCGGCCAGCAGGAATACGCCTTCCCTTTCAGCGTCACCCGCGCGTTCGATAACAAGATTGGCCTGCGCATGGTCAACCCAACCATTCGCCAGCATATTGATTTCATTCAATGTACGTTTGCCCGCGCCGACACCTGGGCGCTCTGGCAAGACAGCTTCCCGCAGGATAAACCGGTCGAAAGTCTGGTTGATGTGCTGGCTCTCGGCTTTCGCGGCTACCTGCGTCTGGCCGATTACGCGCCGCCCGTCATACGCAACATTATTCTGGCCTTCCTCAACATTGTGGTCTGGGTTGTGTCATTCATCCCGCGCTATGTAGGAAAACGCACCGTCACAGATCAGCCGGGCGCGGCACTGCCAGAAAAAACCGTCCATCAGGGCAAGACGCCATTTGCCCATGAAACGCGATTTGCACAAGAGAACCTGTTTACAGAAAAGACAGTGGCTTGATTGCCATTCACAGGCCGTGATCAACGGTCTTTCTTCCGACAACGAGAAAGACCCTTAACATTGATGATGACACGATGACGAAAAAAATAATCTGGTTCACCGCATTGGCTTTAGGCGTCAGCTCATTATCTCAGGCTGTCACCGCGCCACACGAATCGACTCCGGCAACAGGGGACTCCACCCAGTCGCCTACCACCACAACGCCAGCGACGGCCATGCCTGCGGTTCCTCTGGCGCAGCCGTCGACCCATACCGACGTGCGCAACGTGATGCTGCCTTTTGCGCAAATCGCACCAGCGCCAGGCACCTTTGCGCTGCGCGGTATCGATCCCAACGGGCAGATTGAGTTCGGCGTTCGTAGCGACGAGGTGGTCACACAGGCTTCTCTCGATCTTGAATTTACTTCGTCACCGGCGCTGATCCCCACCGAGTCACATATCAAGGTTTATCTGAACAATGAGCTAATGGGCGTTACGCCACTTGGTAAAGAGCAGATGGGGAAATCCAACCGCGTCCGTATTCCTATCGATCCGCGCTATATCACGGACTTTAACCGCCTACAGCTGGTGTTCGTCGGCCATTATCAGAACATTTGTGAAAACCCGGCCAGTACCAGCCTGTGGCTGGATGTCAGTAAAGCCAGCACGCTCAACCTGCAATTCCAGAAGCTGACGTTGAAAGACGATCTGTCGCCGTTCCCTGCGCCATTCTTTGACAGCCGCGATACCCGCCCGCTCACGCTGCCTATCGTCTTTGCTGGCCAGCCGGATCTGGTGCAACAGCGTGCCGCCGCGGTACTCGCCTCGTGGTTTGGCAGCAAAGCACAATGGCGCGGTCAGTCTTTCCCTGCCCTCTTCAACCAACTGCCGAATAGTCACGGTATTGTGTTCGCTACCAACGAGAAGCGGCCGGATTTCCTGCGCGATACGCCTGCCGTGAAGGGGCCAACGGTGTCTATCATCAGCCATCCCAACGATCCGCACATCAAGCTGCTATTGGTTCAGGGGCGTGATGACAATGAACTGCTCACCGCCGTGCAGGGCATCGCTCAGGGGAACACACTGTTCCGTGGGCAAAGCGTCACCATCAATAAGGTCGAACAGCTTGCCCCACGCCAGCCGCATGATGCGCCCAACTGGGTTCGCACCGACCGTCCGATGACCTTCGCCGAGCTTCAGCAATATAACGAACAACTGCAAACCGACGGTATCGTGCCCCGGCCGATTTCGCTGACCATGAACCTGCCGCCCGATCTGTTCCTGATCCACAGTCAGGGCATCGATATGCGCCTGAAATACCGCTACACTGCCCCGCAAGTTCAGGATGGTTCACGTCTGAGCATCAACCTGAACAACCAGTTTGTACAAGCCTTCTCGCTGGCGCCGGAGCACAATCAGAACTCTTTATTAATGCGCTTGCCGCTAACGCAGGGGCTATGGGATTCCGACAAGAGCCTGTCCATTCCGGCATTGAAACTGGGCACAACCAACCAGTTACGCTTTGATTTCAACTACACCACGCTGCTCTCCAGCGGCACCGCTGACCGCTGTGAAACCTATACGCCGGTCGTGAATCACGCCGTTATCGACAGCAACTCGACGATTAACTTCTCTGGCTACCGCCACTTTATGGCGATGCCGGATCTGCGTGCCTTTGCCAATGCCGGCTACCCGTTCAGCCGATTGGCTGACCTGTCACAAACGCTGGTACTGGTGAACAAGCAGCCACAGCCGGCTCAGGTCAGCGCGATGCTGAATGCCATCGGTAATATTGGGGCGCAAACCGGCTACCCGGCGTTAGCGGTACAGCTCAGCGATGACTGGACGCAAATCGACAAGCAGGACAGCGATATTCTGATGATCGGCGCTATCCCGCCAGCGCTGCATGATGACAGCAAAATCAACCTGCTGGTCGAGCAAACGCAAAGCTGGATTAAGCAGCCAACGCGTCAGACCGCAGTCCTGGATACGGGGTCGCCAGCCTCTGACGCGAAGCCAGACAGCAAAACCACCGTCAGCGGTGACGGGCCGATGTCGGCGATTATCGGCTTCCAGTCTCCGTATCACGACCAGCGTAGCGTTGTCGCGCTGCTGGCCGATAGCCCACAGGGCTATACGCTACTCAATAACGCGCTGATCGACAGCGAAAAAAGAGCCTCGCTGTTCGGCTCTGTTTCCGTCATCCGCGAATCGGGCATCAATAATCTCCGCGTCGGGGACATTTATTACGTCGGTCACCTGCCGTGGTGGGAACGTATCTGGCACGCCCTGGCGCAACATCCCGTCTGGCTGGCCATCATATCGACCCTTACTGTCATTATTGTTGCCTGGCTGCTGTGGCGTGGCCTGAAATTCTTCAGTCGCCGTCGCCTGTCGCCGGATGAAAGGGATTAACGCACCATGCCACGCGTGCTGCGCTACCTGATCCCCACGCTGCTGTGGCTATGGACTTCCCTGGCCACCGCCGCTGTCTGCGACTGGCCAGCCTGGGAGCAGTACAAGCAGAATTACATCAGCGCGGAAGGACGGGTGATTGATACCTCCACACCCAACAAAATCACCACGTCCGAAGGGCAAAGCTACGCCATGTTCTTTGCGCTGGTCGCCAACGATCGCATGATGTTTGATCGGCTGTTGCAATGGACGGAAAACAACCTGTCCGCAGGTGATTTGAGCGCACATCTGCCCGCCTGGCTGTGGGGAGAGAGCAAGGATAAACAGTGGACAGTGCTGGATCCAAACTCGGCTTCCGATGCCGACCTGTGGATTGCCTATAGCCTGCTTGAAGCCGGCCGACTGTGGAAAGAAGCACGCTATCAGACCGTAGGTACTGCGCTGCTCGCCCGTATCGCCAAGGAAGAAGTCGTGCATATTCCGGGACTGGGCGTGATGTTGCTGCCTGGCAAAGTGGGTTTCGCAGAGAAAGAGCACTGGCGCTTAAACCCCAGCTACCTTCCGCCACAGCTGCTGGCTCGATTTGCTCAGTTGGGTGAGACGTGGAAAGCGATGCAGCGCACCACGCAACGCCTGCTGCTGGAAACCGCGCCGAAAGGATTCTCGCCGGATTGGGTCATCTGGCAAAAAGATAAGGGGTGGCAGCCCGATACCACTAAACCCAACGTCGGCAGCTACGACGCCATCCGCGTTTATCTGTGGGCAGGGATGATGGCCGACAGCAGTAGAGGGAAAACCGAACTGGTCAAACAGTTCCAGCCGATGATTCAGCAGACTATCCAGCAAGGTCTGCCGCCCGAAAAAACGGATACCGCGACAGGTGCCGTTACCGGACAGGGATCGGTAGGCTTTTCCGCCTCGCTGCTGCCGATGCTCTCTCGTCAACCAGACGCGCTAGCTGCCCAGCGACAGCGGCTCGCCGACAATCCACCGGGGGACGATGCGTATTTCTCCGCCTCTCTGACGCTCTTTGGTCAGGGATGGGATCAGAAGCGCTATCGTTTCACTTCACAAGGCCAACTTTTACCGTCTCGGGGCAGCCAATGCACAACAACACCGTAAACTGGCTGCGCATCTTCCCGTTATTGCTGGTTGCTGCGCCGCAGGCATACAGCGCGGAAACCGCGTCGCCAGAGCAATTTCTGATGGAACAGGTGCGTCTGGGGGAAGCCAGCAACAAAGACGATCTCGTGCGCCAGTCACTTTATCGGCTGGAGCTGATCGACCCGGATAGTCCCGACGTTATCGCCGCCAAACTGCGGCTGGCGCTGCGTCAAGGCGATCAGACACAGGCACGCCAGCAGTTGGACAAGCTGAAGGCCGTGGCTCCCGATTCTGCCGTTTATCGACAGGCAGAGATGACGCTGGCACTGACACAGGAAACCGCACGTCAACAGTTACAGCAGGCGCGGTTGCTGTCTACCGCCGGGCGCTATACGGAAGCCAAAGCGCAGTACGACGCGCTCTTTCACGGCGAGCCACCCACACTCGATCTCGCTGTGGAGTATTGGCGGCTGGTTTCTCGTTTACCGAATCAGGAACCGTTCGCGATCAAACAGTTGGAAGCGCTGGATCAGGTTTACCCTGACAACGTTCCGCTGCGTATGGTGTTATCACGCCTGCTCTTCAGCCAGGATCGCAACGAACAGGCCTATCCGTTGCTAAAACAGCTATCTACCGACCCCGTCGGACGCAGCCAGGCGGCGTCGCTATGGCTGGAAATTATTGGCCGGATGCCGGTCACACCGCAGAGCGTGGCGGAGCTCAACCGCTTCCTGACAGTATTTAATGACGGTGAACAGGCGGAAACCGCGCGCAAAGAGCTCAACCGCCAGCAGGGAATGTTGGCCGACCCTACGTATCAGGCCCGTCTCCGCAGTCTGGCGGTGGTGGAAAGCGGCGGGGGCAACCGCGCCACGCTCGGTGAACTCAATCAAGCGTTGGCCGCCACACCCAACGACCCTGAGCTGATCGGCGCGGTGGGTCTGGTTTACCTGCGCGCGGGCGATCGGGCAAAAGCGCTGGCACAGTTCCAGAAGGCATTGCAGGCGGATGTTAATCACCTGAACAGCGGCAAATGGGAAGGGCTGATTCAAAGCACGCAATATTGGACCACCATTGCGGAAGGCGATAACGCGCTAAAAGCCAATAATTTACCGCTGGCACGGCAAAAATATCAGCAGGCACGCCAGATGGATAACACCAATCCCTATGCGCTGATTGGTCTGGGCGATGTCGCCGTTGCCAGCCAAAACGATGCCGTCGCCCTACCGCTCTATCAGCAGGCGTTACGCCTTGAACCCGGCAACGACAGCGCCTTACGCGGTCTGGTTGGTATTTATCAACGCCAGTCACCGGAGAAAGCGCTCACTTACCTCAACAGCCTGCCGCGCAGCCAGCAGAATGCAATGCGGGAAACGCTTGCCGCACTACAACTCGAGATCCTGAAACAGCAGGCAGACCGACTGGCAGAGCAGCAGCAGTGGGCGCAGGCTGAGGAGAAGTATCGTCAGGCGAACCAGCAGGATCCAAACGATGTGTGGCTGGCCTATCACTATGCCCAGACGCTACGCCAGTTGGGGAAAATGCAGCAAGCGGACAGCGTGGTGCAGCGCGCGACGGCCGTGCCACCGGCCAGCGCGGAGAAGAACTACGTTTACTCGCTTTACCTGTCATCCACCAATCGCGACGAGCAAGCGCTCGCTCACCTGAACACGCTGCCCGCCGCACAGTGGAGCGACGACATGCGTGATTTATCCCGGCGCCTGGCAATGCAGACCACGTTGGCAAAAGCGGAAGCGATGCGCGATGCAGGTAACGAACCCGCCGCCATTGCTTTCCTGCGCCAGCAACCATCTGACACCCGTATCGATCTATTGCTGGCAGACTGGGCGCTGGCACGGGGTGAATATGCGACGGCGCTGGCGGATTATCAACGCATCCGCACACGAGAACCACAGAACCCCGATGCACAGCTGGGTGAGATCGATGCGTTTATCGCGCAGGGTCGGCAAGATGAGGCGCGCCAGCATCTGAACCAGCTCCCCACGCAGGCCGCGGACACTCTCAATGCACAGCGGCGCGTCGCCAACGCCTGGCAAGCGGTAGGCAATCCGCAAAAATCGACGGCGCTTTTCCGCCAGCTAAAAATCGATGCGCAGAAAGAGCCCGTCGGTCAGACCAAGGCTCTAGTCTATCGCGATGCGGCACGCGTTGAGCAGCAACAGTCTCAGCCTGAACAGGCACAGCAGGACTATAAGCAGGCGATGGTCGCCAGCGGCATCACACCGACGCTGCCGCAAACCGACGATGACTATACCCGGCTGACGCGCAATCATGCAGGAGACGACTGGCTGCAACGTGGCATCCGCGCCGATGCGGCAGACCTGTATCGTCAGCAGGATATTACCGTCACCCTTGACCACGATTACTGGCGTTCGAGCGGCACCGGCGGGATTTCCGATCTGAGCGCCCACGACACCATGTTGCAGATAGACATGCCGCTGTACGACGGTCGCGCCTTCTTCCGCACCGATACCGTACAGATGTACGCTGGCTCCTTCTCTACGGACAGCAACGGTGCCTATCGGGAAACTTTCGGCACCTGTGCCACGCAGGACTGTTTCGACGGTAAATCACAGAAAGCCACCGGCACCAGCGTTGCCGCAGGCTGGAAGAATGATCGCTGGTCGGCAGATATCGGCACCACGCCGCTCGGCTTCGACGTGGTCGATATTGTCGGGGGCGCAAGCTACAGCGGTGACTGGCGGCAAATCGGCTGGACTGCGACGGCCTCGCGCCGTCCCATCTCAAGCTCGTTGCTGGCATTCGGCGGCACTAAAGACCCTGGCACCGGCATTACCTGGGGTGGCGTGCGCGCCACAGGCGTCAGCCTTGGGTTGAGCTACGACAGGGGCGAAGCGCACGGTGTCTGGAGTGATTTCAGCGTCCACCAAATCACCGGTAAAAACGTGGCCGATAATGACCGCGCCCGCGCTATGGCAGGGTATTACTACAAGCTGATTAACGAGGATAACCGCCGCGTCACGGTCGGCCTGAACAGCATGTGGTGGCGCTACCAGAAAGATCTCAGCGGTTACTCGCTCGGTCAGGGCGGTTACTACAGCCCGCAGCAATATTTCTCGCTGGGTGTGCCGGTGAACTATCGGCAGCGGACGGAAAACTGGTCGTGGGAGCTCGGTGGATCGCTGTCGTGGTCCCATTCGTCAACGAAAAACCAGCGTCGCTACCCACTGGTTGGCCTGCTGGGTAACGCCGCGCTCACCGACAGAGACAACATTGCACAAGGCAGCAGCAGTTCCGGCTTCGGCTATACGGCACGTGCCGTCGTCGAACGCCGCCTCAGCTCACACTGGACGCTGGGTGTCGGTATCGACATTCAACAGGCGAAGGACTACACCCCAAGCCACGGCCTCCTCTACCTGCGCTACTCCGCTTCCGGCTGGCAAGGCGATCTCGACAGCCCGCCACCGCCGCTCACGCCGTACGCGGACTTTAAGTAATCCGCATCAGGCGAGGTTGAGAGCCTCGCCTTTGCGCCACTGACGAGGGCTGATGCCAAACCAGCGACGGAATGCCCGGGAAAAGGCGCTCACCTCGGAATAACCAAGCAACAGCGCCATTTCCGAAATCGGCAGTTGCTTCTGTTGAAGATAGTGCGTCGCCATTTCACAGCGCAGCTTATCAACCAGCAATGAGAAACTGAGCCCTTCTTCACGTAAACGACGCTGAAGGGACCAACTGGATAACCCGACCTTTTCCGCCACGTCTTCCAGCGTCGGCTCTTTCTGCATCAATAACAGATGCACCTGCGTGCGCACCTGATCGACAATGCTTTGCTGTGGTGACGCTTCATTCAGGCGGCGAATGGCATCCTGCATCACCAGCAGCAACGTCATATCGCGATCCGGCATGGTACGAATCAGCTGATGTTTGGGGATCAGCAGGGAATTGTAGGGTTGATCGAAGTAAACCGGCGCATCGAACACCTTGCAGTGCTCATGCCACATTTCAGGACGAGGATGCTCAAAATGCACCTCGCGTGGCGCCCAATGCCGACCCAGAACATGGCGGATCAGGTTGAGAAACATGCCGAGCGTCAGTTCAGCATCCTGACGGCGGTGTAAAATGGCGCCGTGCCGCACCTGATAATCCAGCCGCCAGCAGTCTCCTTTATCCACCATGCGCGTCAACGTATCGTGTTGATGGCAGGGAAATGCCTTCACCACGTTGTGCAACGCCTGCTCCAATGTGTCGGAACATAAGCCGATATAGCCGATCAGGCCTAATGACTGCGGTTTAAACTGCTTGCCGTAGTGTAAACCGAAATTATCAACACCCGAATTACGCGCCGCTTCCTCCATCACCCGGCAATAGTTCACCAGTCCCAGACTGAGTGTCGGGCTGGCAAGTTGTTCTGGATCGACGCCGCTAATGCCAAAGATACGATCGGCATCGCCGCCGTTATCATGAATAAAGTCGCCAAGCCCGGTCGCGGCCGCCGCCAAAACACCTCGGTGGCAGCAGAATGCCGCGTTCAGTGCCGAAGAGTACGTCACATTTTCCATTTTCTTTCACCTCGCCGTATCACTCTGCCCGCCAACGGGTCATGAAACGATCAGCAAGTTTCGTACCAGTCCTCACTCACATGAAATCAATGGGTTATAAACCGTGCATTCAATGAGCGGGCATTACCATAGCGCAGGCTGCCCGCCCGTGGTGCATTCAGGCCACGCCAATCGGCAGATCGCTGGTTTCCAGATAGCGACGACACAGGCGCACACTGTGTTTTGCCCAGTCAGCACCGAGACTTTGCGCCATCTCCGTTTCTGCATGCGACCCCACCCATGCGGTGAGCTGGACACGCCGTTGTATCAGCAGCGTCGGCAGCAGCGCCAGCTCCTCATCACTGACGTGCGCGACACGTTCGTAGCCACACAGCCAGTTTTCAACCCACTCTGCCGCACGCGGATGGTGCTCCACAAAGCTAATCGCCGCAGCCAGATCGTGCAGATACCACCCCATGCCGCAATCATCAAAATCGATCACGCGCGTTTCACCACGATGCAAAAGTAGATTGGTCAGGCGCAGGTCGGCGTGAATCAGGCCATAGCGCTGCGGCGCTTTACCAAATGCCGCCATCTCTGCCCCATACGCTCAATCGCGTCTTCCACAATGCCGTGCTCCGCCATCGACAAATTCGGCGCGTCACGCCAGTTCCCCCAGTGGCTCTGCGCACTGACCATCGTGTGATGATCCCAGACAATACGCCGGAAACCGTCGGGCTTTTGCCACTGACGGCTGTGCTGGTGCAACCGGCCGGTGATTTCGCCCAGTTGCCGGAACGCACGTGGATCGACGCTGGTGGTCGGCATATCGCCGTCAATCCAGTGAAACAACACGGCGTAGCGGCAGGAGCCGTCAGGGAGAGCCAGCGACTGTACACGTTCCCCCACCGCATCACGCACGGCTTCCGGTACCACAATCCCCGTATCACGCAACGCGTCCAGCCACTGTAACTCGCTTTCAATTTCCGCTTTCTGATGGTAATGGCTGCGATGTAGCCGCAGTGCATAACGCTTACCGGCCGACGAAACAAGAAACGTCGCATTTTCCGAACGACATAGCAGCCGCAGTTCCCCTTGCAGCGCCGCCGGATAGCAGGCCAGCGCCCGGTGCGCCAGCGCGGTAATTTCTGCATTACTTAAGGTGTCATATTGTTTAGCACTCATGGTTCCCACTCCGACGCGAGTCAACGAGCGTTCAGCATGGCGTGTGTCGTGCAGAGAAACTTGACGCCCCACAACCCCGGTTTGACTCCAGAAGGCGCAAGGACGATACCAACCGTAAAAGTTGACTTCAGCGCGCAGCATTCGATACGCCAGCGTCAAGTTTTCTACCAACAAGCGTGGGCATTATCGCTACACAAGCCAACAGGGGTTGCCGTACTGGCCCCGAATAACCATGAGCAGACTGACGGGGATAATGTGATGACGAGCAAATTAAAGCCCACGCTGGGCACCCTGCATTTGTGGGGTATCGCGGTAGGACTGGTAATTTCTGGTGAATATTTTGGCTGGAGCTACGGCTGGGGCGTCGCGGGCACGTTAGGGTTTTTGGTCACAACGCTGTTCATCGCCGCCATGTACACCTGCTTTATTTTTAGCTTTACCGAACTCACTACGGCGATCCCCCATGCTGGCGGCCCCTTTGCCTATAGCCGACTCGCGTTCGGCGATCTGGGCGGCCTGATTGCCGGTATGGCCACGCTGATTGAATTTGTTTTCGCACCGCCTGCCATTTCGATGGCGATTGGCGCCTACCTGAACGTGCAATATCCCGAGCTGAATCCCAAAGTTGCGGCCGTTGGCGCATACCTTATCTTCATGAGCCTGAACATTCTCGGCGTGAAGCTGGCGGCGATGTTTGAGCTGGTGGTCACGCTGCTGGCCGTCATGGAACTGCTGGTGTTTATGGGCGTAGTCGCACCGGGCTTCAGCCTGAGTAATTTCGTGGCGCACGGTTGGGCGGGACAACATGAATTTTCACCCGCAGCCATTTCCGGTATGTTTGCGGCGATACCGTTCGCCATCTGGTTTTTCCTCGCTATCGAAGGCGCGGCAATGGCTGCCGAAGAAGCGAAAGATCCCAAACGCACGATTCCGCGCGCCTACGTCAGCGGCATCCTGACGCTCGTGGTTTTAGCCATTGGCGTGATGCTGATGGCGGGCGGCGTAGGTGACTGGCGCCAGCTCTCCGACCTCAACGATCCCTTGCCACAGGCCATGAAGATCATCGTCGGGGAAAACTCCAACTGGATGCACATGCTAGTGTGGATTGGCCTGTTCGGCCTCATCGCCAGCTTCCACGGCATTATTCTGGGCTACTCCCGTCAGTTTTTCGCACTGGCGCGCGCAGGTTATCTTCCGCCGGGACTTGCCAAACTGTCCCGCTTCCACACGCCACACCGTGCGATTCTGGCTGGCGGCGCGATCGGGATTGCCGCCATCTTTTGCGATGGCATTAATCTCCAGGGCATGAACCTGACCGCAGCGATGATTACCATGGCGGTTTTTGGTGCCATCGTCATGTACATCATGAGCATGCTAAGCCTGTTTCGCCTGCGCCGCAGCGCACCCAATATGGCACGCAGCTATCGCGCGCCCGGTTACCCCATCGTCCCCGCATTCGCACTCGTCTGCGCCATCATCTGCCTGATTGCGATGCTCTGGTTCAATCCGGTGATCGGTGGGCTGTTCTGTACCTTTATGTTGCTCGGTTACCTCTATTTCCTGACCACCAAAGCACGACGGGAACATCTGCTTGAACCACTTGTCGCCGATGCCAACTAACACTGCGGCGCACATTTTATAACGGGAGAGATTATGGCAACACGTTCAACCATCATGGATACCAACAGTTTCCGCGCCGAGCATGCTGACGCGCTGAGCGCGGATATCCGTACGCTGACCGACAAGCGCAGCCGGGTACTAGGCGAGTCTTATCGTCTGTTTTATCGCAAACCGGTTCATCTGGTGCGTGGCGAAGGGCAATACCTGTGGGATGCCGACGGCAAGAAATACCTCGACGTCTATAACAACGTCGCCAGCATCGGGCACTGCCACCCGGCAGTCATCGATGCCGTTCATCAACAAATGACGCAGTTGAACACCCATACTCGCTATTTGCATGAACGTATTCTGGACTATTCAGAGCAGCTCCTCGCCACCGCACCCGCGGCCATCAACCGTGCCATGTATATGTGCACAGGTTCGGAAGCCAACGATCTGGCGATCCGCGTCGCGCGGGCCTGGAGCGGCGGCACAGGGGTTATCGTGACGCGTGAGGCCTACCATGGCACCAGCGATCTGACCTCCGGTGCCTCACCCGCATTAGGCAGCGGCCAACCGCTGGCGGCGACCACCCGACTGGTGCCACCACCAGATGCCTATCGGGTCAATACGCCCGATCTGGGCGTATGGTTTGCCAATGAAATCCAGAAACAGATCGATGATATGGCAGCGCACGGCATCAAATTTGCCGCGTTCCTTGCGGACTCCATCTTCTCTTCCGATGGCGTACACCCCAATCCGCGCGGCTTTTTGCGTCCTGTGGTTGATGTGGTGCACCGTAATGGCGGTATTTTCATCGCGGATGAAGTTCAGCCCGGCTTCGCGCGCACTGGCGATGCTTTCTGGGGTTTCGCACGGCATGATGTCGTGCCGGATATCATCACCACCGGAAAACCGATGGGCAACGGCATCCCGGTTTCCGGGCTGCTGGCAAAAAGCGACGTGCTCGCCGCTTTCAGCGACCAGATCCCCTACTTCAACACGTTCGGCGGAAATCCAGTGGCCATGGCCGCGGCACAGGCGGTGCTGAAAGTAATTCACGATGAGCAACTTCAGGAACACAGTCGCGTCGTGGGCGCGCAGTTACTGGCGGAACTGACCACCCTGCAAGACAAATACGCTTGTGTAGGCAACGTGCGCGGCGCGGGGTTATTTATCGGGTTTGAACTGGTGAGCGACAGAGAGAACAAAACACCGGATAAAACGCTGGCGCTGAATCTGACAGAAGCACTACGCGACCGTGGTGTACTGACATCAGTCGCTGGCCCTTATGGCAACGTACTTAAACTGCGTCCACCATTGGCGTTCCAAACTCAGGACATTGACTGGCTGGTCGGCGCGCTGGATGATTGTCTGGGGGCGCTAACCCACGTCTGATTTCGTGTTCTCCCCTTCATAGGGTTTCCATAGCAGCGGAAACCCTATGATAAATATAAAAATTATTATGTCTTACGATATTGTTATCTGCCTATTTATATAAAAATGATAATGACTCTCATTTTTATTCTCATAAATTAAATTTCTCAACGCATTCTGTCGAATTTCTATCGGGTATCGATTTTACCTAGTCACGGAATAAGGCATTTGTGTATATAAGCGCAAAATGTAAATCAACGTAAGGATCGCGTTCATTTTGTGTAAAACCCTTTCTTTTATAAGCCTTATTCTTTTGAGCCTCAGCAGCTCAACCTTTGCCGCCACTGCCATCAGCCCAACGGATCGAGATGCGCTGGAACTCCAGCAAAAAGCATTACTGGAGCAGGCCAAACAGCAGCGGTTATCGTTGGAAAACAGCACCACCTTAACGATACCCACGGTCACTGAATCAACAGTAAAAGATGCCGTCTGCTTCCCCATCCAAAACATTGTCTTTCACGATGCAAACACTCTCTCGACGAAAGATCGGACCGCTCTCCAGCAACGCTACCAAAATCGCTGCCTGGACTTAGTCACCATCCATAACGCCGTGAGGGAAACGACCAACACCTATCTCAATCACGGCTTTGTCACCAGTCAGGCCTATTTACAGGAGCAAGACCTCTCTGGAGGCACACTCATCATCAGCGTCAGCGAGGGAAAGATAGAAGCCATCCGCATGGAAGGGGAAACGCCGTTTGCAATCAAGATGGCATTCCCCGGGCTGGAAGGACGTATTCTTAATCTGCGCGATATCGAACAAGGGATGGAACAGCTTAATCGCCTACCTTCACGACAGGTGGCGATTGATATTCAGCCGGGAAAGCAAGCCGGAAGTTCGATTGTTTACCTCAAACGTACCACGCAATCCCGCCCTGTGACCGTGTCTCTCAGCACGGACAACAGCGGGCAAAAAAGCACGGGCCGCGAACAGCTTTCCACTCATTTCACGTTCGATAACCCACTGCGACTCGCTGACCGCTGGTGGCTCACCGCCAGCCGTGATAGCGCGTTCAGCCACAGCTACGGCAGCCAAGCGTTATCGGGCGGGATGTCCTTGCCTTATGGCTACTGGACACTCGGCTATCAATACGCCTGGAACGACTTTTTCCAGCCAATCCCGATTGGCAGTAGCACATATCGCTATGAAGGCCAAAGCAACACCCATCGGCTAAGCCTCAACAGAACGCTCTACCGAGATGGGAAGCAGAAGCTGGCGCTGGATAGCGCGCTCTCTCGCCGACGCACCGAGAACCGCATGGCAGGTGAACGCCTTGGAATCAGCAGCCCGACGGTCAGTAGCACCAGTATTGGACTGAGCTATAGCACCACACTGGCGGGTGGATATTTTACGCTTAACCCGATGCTAAGCCACGGCTTGAGGAGCTGGGGTGCAACGGATGACACAAAGGAAAACCGTGCCCTGCCGCGCAGCGAGTTCCGTAAATTTAGCGTCAGCAGCAGCTATTTCTATCCGCTTGCACCTTCGCTGACCTTCCTGACTTCCCTTTACGGCCAAACCACGCCGGACAACCTGTATACCAGCGAACGTGTCTCGCTCGGCGGCGAGTATTCCGTGCGGGGCTTTAAGGAACAAACGCTGACCGGCAATCGGGGTTTCTACTGGCGTAACGAAGTGAACTGGCAAGTCGCCACGCTGCCGCTCTTGGGTGATATCGCGCTCACAACGGCAGTGGATAGCGGATGGATCGCCGGGAAAACCGGCAAAGTCGACGGCGGCAATATGACCGGTGCTTCTGTCGGCCTGTCCGCGTCTTCACGTTGGGTAAGCCAATCCGTGTCGCTCGGCGTGCCGCTACATTTCCCGGACGATCTCCATCCCGATAACGCCGTTGTTTACTGGCAAGTCGCCCTCCCCATTACGGCACTTTTTGATTAAGCGTTTTATTCACAGCAAAAGGAAAACAAGGAAAGTCACATGGAAAAATTCAATAACCGCCCCACACGCGGGCTTAGCTATCTGCTGATCTATCTGACCGCTATTCAGCCGTTACACCCCGCGTTCGCGGCACTCACACCAGACGGCCCACGCACGCAGGTCAACAACGCGGGTGCCGTCCCGGTCATCAATATCGCGACACCAAACGCAGCGGGTGTTTCTCACAATACCTATAAAGATTTTAGCGTCGGGACGCCTGGTGCCGTACTCAACAACAGCATTGCCGCAGGTCAATCGCAGTTGGCCGGACAGGTAAACGCTAACGCCAACCTTAATGGCAAAGCGGCCGAGCTGATTATCAACGAGGTGACGGGCTCCACCCGCTCAGACCTGCAAGGGAAGATAGAAGTCTTCGGGAATAAAGCCAACGTATTGATTGCCAACCCGAATGGCATTACCTGTGATGGATGTGGGTTCATCAACACACCTTCAGCCACGCTGACGACGGGTAAACCGGTGCTGGATCAGCAAGGCGCCCTGGAAGCGTTGGAAGTGAAAAAAGGCAGCATCACCATTGGTGGAAAAGGCCTGGACGGTTCAGCAACGGATTATGTCGATATCCTCAGCCGGGCAACTGAACTGAACGGCAAAATCAACGCAAAAAGCCTGACGCTGACTCAAGGCAGCAATCGGGTCGATTTCAAAACCGGCACGATCGCCCCCATCGCCGGAGAAGGTACCAAACCGCTGTTGGCGGTGGATACCAAAGCGCTCGGCGGTATGTATGCAGAACGCATCCGGCTCGTGGCAACCGAGGACGGAGTCGGCGCTAACGTCGCTAACCTGACCAGCTCTCAGCAAGGCATTACGCTAGACAGCAAAGGTAGAATCCAGCTCGGTAATGTTCACGCGAAAACCGATATTAATCTGAATGCACAGCAGGTCGATATTGCCGCAGGCAATACGGTGAAAAGCGACCGTGACATCACGCTTGCCAGTACCGTATTGAATAACCGAGGGAATATCATCGCGGGCGAAGATATGCGCCTGTTCAACGATACCCTGACCAACACACAGGCCACCATTCAGGCCAACAACAACCTGTGGATCCAAAAAGATGCGACGGGGAATAAAGGCGTTAAGGTCGAAAACCGCTCGGGGACGATTAAGACCAATACCGGGGATTTGGTGATTCGGACGGGTTCACTTAAAAACGTCAGAGATCAGATCATTGTAAAAGAGAAGAAGGATTTAACTTACGCCAACCTTAATGTTGAGAATGAATTACCGATTCGCGCACTTTCCGATGCGAAAACGTATATTCCCTCTATTGCTAAAAAAGAGGTTGAAGGGGAATTTATCACCTTAACGCCCAAAGCTGAAATTCATGGTGAAAAAAACCTCTATATTAATGCAACTCAACTAGAAAATAACGCCAGTAGTTTGAAATCATTTGGTAATATATTTCTTGCTGGGCAAACATTTTTAAATATTTCCCCCTTATTCAAGCAAACGGAACATACAACGAATTTTCGTTCGGAAACCGCACAGGAGCAGGCTGTCAGACGCTCAAATACGTCACAATCCGCCAGTACAACCTTCCTTGATGATGGCATGCCACTAATTCTTGCTTACTATAAAGTCAAAGATAAAGAGAGTGCCTTTAAGAGTGAACAACTGTTATCAGCAAAGGTACAGGCAACTGGGAATATTGTTGCAGATTTTGGCAATACCATTGATATAAAAAAAACTCAACAACCCATCACTCATACAGCCTCAGTACCCGTACCGTTAGACGAACTAAATATTAAAGGTGATAATGTATTACTAAAATCGAACAGAATATCTATCAACGGTGCAATTGAGTCATCGAATAGCTCCAATTTAATTTCAGGAAACACTATTCTTAAAAACGCGAATATTCTTTCGAGAAAAGATGAAATCAATATCAATTCAATTTTATCTATAAACTCAACAATATCATCATTAAGAGCCAAAAATATAAATCTTACGAGCCGTGAAGGTAATATTATCTATACGACAGATATATTACCTATATTTAACAGTGTTGGCGACCGACTGTATGCATCACTGTCTGCAGGAGAAACACTATCTTTAAATGCAGGAAACAATATTAATTTGTTTGGTGTTAACTTCAATAGTAACAAGAACACATCGTTTATTTCCAAAGGAAACATAAACATTACCAATACGCCAAATGACTCTATTACTCATAAAAAAGAAGACAATCCATTTAATAATCAAAAAAGATTTGATGATGCATTTTTCAATTTAAACAAAATATTTTCTAGTGATAGCATCCTTGTTAAATCAGGCATGGAACTTATATTACATGGGGTTTCATTTACTGCGGGTAGAAACATCGAACTAATTTCAAATAAATCAATATCCATTGAAAATAAACAGATAGGCACTAGTTATGCTAATTTCATTCCACAGACCAGAACCCCTTTATTATCAAGCGAGATAAACAGCAGAGGAAATTTGTTAATAAGTTCAGGTGGTATTACAAACATAAAATCAGCCAACTTATCGGCAACAAACAACATTAACATTATTACTGGAGATACCATATCATTACTGTCTACGCCATATTCATCTATAGAAAACCCTGATGAAGAAAATAAAGATGAACGCTACGCGATAACCAAAATCACAGCAAGAAACAACCTTACTCTTGCCACAAACGGCGATCTTATTGCATCCGGCAGTTCATTAACATCAACAGGGGATATGACCTTAAGCAGTAATGGTAAAATGGAATTCAATGCACTACAGAATCATTCAGTGCGAGAAGGTGATAAAGAGTTCAATGAATCGACAACACAACAAAATGTCGTATTAAACAGCGGTGGTGTGCTGACGCTTTTATCCAACAGCAGCATCTTATTTCAGGCCACTAGTTTACTTGCAAAAGGTGCAATGGACGTGGCTGCTAAAGGTGGATTTCTGTATGCGCAAGCCATGGAAGAAACCAATCACTATGAAATAGAATCCAGCAGTCGCACCTGGTATGGGAAAAAAGGAAAAAAGGTAAACAGACCTATCATAATGTCAGTAATAAGGTGACCGAGTTTACTGCCGGAAGCGACATCAATCTGCTTAGCCGTGATGACAGCATCTATGAAGCGAGCAAAATAGAGGCAGGTAAGAACGCTAAACTCACCAGTACTCAAGGTAAAGTCATCTTTAAGGCGGTAAAAAACACCACGTTTGAGCAGACTATCACCACATCGAAAGGCTTCTTCATTAAAAATTCCGATAGGGGATACACCAAGGACACCTGGCTATTGCCATCTATCCACGCTGGTGGTCAGTTTACCGTTGATGCCGCAACTGGAATTTCCGCTGCCGTAAAAACACGCAATGCCCAATCTCTGCAAAATGCGTTACAGACTCTCAGCAATACTCCAGGGGCGATGTGGCTGAAAGGGTTAAATACCCGTAAAGATGTGCAGTGGAACGCAGTACAGGATGCCTACACAAATTGGAACCATACCACCCAAAGTTTGAATCCAGTGGTGGGTGCCGTAATTGCCATTGCCGTTGCAGCAGTAACCGCTGGTGCAGGTCTGGCAGGGATGGCTGCAACAGCGACGGTCAATGCCGCTGGTGCGACCGGAATGACAGCCACTGTGATGTCCGGAGCAGTTTACTCAGGTATGACGGCTCTGACCTCACAGGCAGCAGTCGCACTGGTCGACAACAAAGGTAACCTTACCAAAACCATGCAAACACTGGGTAACAGTGCTTCTGTAAAATCACTAGTTACTTCAATGGCAATAGGTGGTGCGCTGGCTGGTTTTGATCAGATTTTAAAAACAGGCACAGCGGTCAGCGGCACACAGAAACTGCCCGTATTGAATAACGGAGATTGGTATAGAGTCGCACAGCGCATTGCTGGACAGTCAGTAATCAGCTCCAGCATCGGTACTGCGATTAACGGCGGCAGCTTTAAAGATAATTTCACCACGGCGCTCCTCAGTAATGTCGGCAGCCAGATCAATGCGGAAGGGGCGAAATTTATCGGGGATAACGGCGCTGTTCTTGATGTCCCGGGCAAAGCACTCAGCCATGCCGTCGTCGCGGGCATAGCAGCTGAAATAAGCGGTGGTAACGTCAAAGGCGCTGCGGCTGGTGCATTAGCGGCAGAGCTGGCTGGCGCAGTAATGGGAAGTAGTTTGTTTGAACCAAAATACAAAAGCGAGCTTGATAAACAAGTCGTTACGCTTCTAAAAATCACCCAGAAGGACGAAACCAATGCGTTAATATCCCGAGTTATCGGTTCTCTGGCCGGCGCTATTGCTACCAATTCACCTGGCGGAGTTCATAGTGCTGCCAATGCTGCCGAAATTACTTACCGGTACAACTTTCTGGAACATGAGATTGACCACATGTTTCAGGAAAATGCCAACGATATAGTGGCCGCTAAGAAAGGGGATAAAGCTGCACAGGAACGTGTTGACGCTCGTATGGCTGCGGCCATGATGATCATGGACTTTACACCTGTCGCGGGAGGGATTAAAAGTGCGTTAGAGGCACAAACAGCTCTTGATTATCTTTTAACCGCAGCAGCGATTGTCCCTGGTCTCGGAGCAGCGGGCAACGCAGCAATAAAGCAGGCCAGAAAGTATCTTAGCTCAGGGAAAATTAAAGAAGCTGAAGCGGCGTTTGAAACGGTTAAAAATGAAATAGCACTAATAGAGCGCCCTTCCTGGAGAAAATCCGAAACGGATATAGGTAAAAATCTAGGCGAAGGTTGGCGTGAACAGATCAGCTTTAAAGGCGGTAAAGAAGTCCCGCACGGCACAGCAGGCAGTGTACGTCCAGACTGGTGTTTAGGTACAACTTGTAGTATTGAAGTAAAAAATTATAATCTGGCTACTAACCAGAATGGTCTGGTTAATATCGTATCAAAACAAGCGATCGAACGTAAGGCGAATTTACCTGCGGGTATGAGGCAGGAAGTTATTATTGATATAAGGGGACAAACTGTGACTGATGCCCAAAAAAGTGCGATCATCAAAGAAATTGTCACCAAATCAAATAACATACTTAGCGCAACAGATATAGGATTCATGACGAAATGAAAAACGTAGGATTCCATGGTGGGCATACCGTCTACGAGTGCGGTACATCTCTTGATATGTATATATTTTTCCAATGCATAGCGCAGTTCGCTTCAGCGATAAGCACCAATCTGTTGACTGATGAACTTTATCACCGCTACTTGGAAAAAAATGATCTCTACCTTGCCTCTGAGCAAGCACTTCAGGTAGAAGCGCTATTTAGTCGTACTTTACCCACAGAAATAAACTGGGAAGACATTGATGGGGATATTAAATTATCAACCTTATGTCTTGATAAAGATAACTTAGCAACCATTTTTTCAGAACACTTTAAAAATTTTCATAATGCCATAAAATCGGCAGAATCTTTCTATCATGACTTTGGCACTTACATTCCTGTAAAAACCGTTATCTCTGATTTACCTTGGTTTATCGAAGATAAAAACCGTCCCCTCGAACAGTATGATGCGCTGGGGCCTAATGATCTGCCATTTTGGCTGAGATAGCATGATAAAAATTTAAAAAATAAACCTGAGCCTCTCATAAAATTGGCTCAGGTGTTATTATTAACAACCTTATAAATTATCGTGATGTATTATACGACAACTCCTTTTGGGATAAATTTTTGGTCATTCATCAATCAGGTTTAAAACAGAATGAAAACGATAGGGTTCAGTGGCGGAGATTTAGTCGTTGAGCTAGGCACAGTCAATGATCTTTCACTATTTTTTCAGTGCATTAACAATTTAACAAAATGGAAGTACCCAGATGAAAATTGGGATATTTTAGTTGATAGACTCTACAAGCGGTATCTACGTCTTGAGAAACTCTCACTCGCTAAGGAAAAAATGAATAGAGTAAGAGACCTTTTTTCTACTTTCCCAAGTACATCAATTGATTGGGATCATGAAATGATAGTCTGTCGAGAAAAAAGCTGGATAAATCCGAATCAAGCTATGCTATCAGATATATTCAAGCGTTATTTCGAAGCATTCTTAGAGTGTGTGGAATCTGCTGAAATAAATTATCAGCTTTTCAATTCATATCAAGGGTATGAATACGAAGCAGTAAAAACCGTTATTTCTGACTTACCTTGGTTTATCGAAGATAAAAATCGTCCCCTCGAACAGTATGATGCTCTGGGGCCTGATGATCTGCCATTTTGGTTGAGATAACATGATAATAATCTAAATGTAATAAACCTGATCCTGCGGCAGGCTCAGGTTTATTCAAATAATAAAAATTTTATTAAATCATCTTTATTGGTGCAGTTAATAACCCCCCCCCCCCCGGATTGATTAATATTCAACCAACAATCACATTTTGGGAAGTGTTCTTACAGTACTTTTGGTATGTAGGGAGGTTAAGGGACACAGCCTAGGTCGAACCCGTGAAGTAAAAATATCGGGATGGTTTCTTTCATCCGAAGACTTTATTTCTTCAAAAGATCTAAGGGATCATGTTGATTGGATTATCACCAAACTTGATGTTTCTCGGGAGGGTTTAAAAAAACTGAAAAATATACCTGATGTTAAAATGACACTTAGCTGTGTATGGTGGTCGGTGACGGCGGCCCCGTTCTTTGGCCAGAGCAAATGAAGGCATTAGCTGATTTAGATCTGGAATGTTCTTTTGACATCTATTTTTTCCCGAAGAATAGATGTCAAACATTATATTTAAACATAAGACATTGGTTTAAAACCAGGAAATAGAAAGGTCATCTATTAATGAAAAAAATTTAAAAAAGAACGAAATATATATATAAATGTTGTTACTTTCTATTCCTTATATCAGGAACATGCAACAACATAAAAAATCATCTGATTTATCATGCTACTATGACGCTGAACTTGTCCATAACTTGGCTTACACGATCTTGACGCCAGATTTTGAAGATCACGATATTTACTTTCTAAACAATCAGGCAAGGTATTATATCGAAAACTGTAGTGATGATATTTCAATAGCTTATAGCGGTCAAAAAGAACTTATATCATCTCTTTTTGAGATGGTTCCACAAGAAATGAAGTCTAAGCTCTTGTGGGAAGGTCCAAAATGAGAGATTAAGAGTAATTCAGACAACATCCATGAAGTTTAATTCATGGATGTTGTTAATAGTTAAAAATAATCCATAGGTAGGGGGAAGTAAACCGCTTCTCCTTACGTGCATTCAAATCAATACCCTATCGCTGCCCCGGCTGGGCGGCGGATGTCATTTGCGCCGTACAGGTAACCCTCACGCACTTTCCCGGATACCGCCGAGTCATTGCCCGAATCCGCTGGCGTGACGCCCGCCGCGCCCGGTAAGCCGACCAAAATCAGCTCTGCTGCGCCCCAAGGCGTTTGTTCCACCATCTTGTAGCCACGCTGCTTCAGCAGGTTCAGCGTATCGGCAGACAGCCCGCGCTGTTCGTAATACACCTCGTCCGGCAGCCACTGATGATGGATGCGCGGCGCGTCTACCGCTTCCTGCGGTGCCATGCCGTGATCGATGATATTCAGCGCCGTTTGCAGCGTGATAGTGATAATGCGCGAACCGCCGGGTGAGCCAAGCACCATGAAGACCTTGCCGTCTTTCGTCACCAGCGACGGGCTCATGGACGAAAGTGGGCGCTTACCGGGGGCGATCGAATTACGCTCCCCTTGCACCAACCCGTACAGGTTTTTCTCGCCCACTTTCACCGTGAAGTCATCCATTTCGTTATTGAGGAAGAAACCTGTTCCCGGCGCAATCACCACCGAACCAAAACGCCCGTTCACGGTATACGTGGTGGACACCGCATTGCCTTGATTATCCACGATGGAATAGTGCGTGGTTTCCGGTCGCTCGTGCGGGCCGATCCCCGGCTGCACGTTTTTGGACGGCGTCGCGTTCTCCGGTTCGATTTGTTTGCGAATTTCAGCGGCATAATCCTTACTCAACAACCGCTCAACGGGGTTACTAACAAATGCCGGGTCGCCGAGGTAGGTGTTGCGATCCATGTAAGCATGACGCATCGCTTCCGTCAGCACATGAACGGTGGCCGCCGAGTTAAAGCCTGCCGATTTAATGTCGTAACCTTCGACAATATTGAGAATTTCACACATGGTGACGCCACCGGAACTGGGCGGCGGCGAGGAGACAAATTGATAACCGCGATAATTACAGGTTACCGGCGCCGTTTCGGTAATGCGATAATCGGCAAAATCAGCCGCCGTCAGAATGCCGCCGCCCTGCTTTGCCGCTTTCTCCACCGCCTGCGGAATTTCACCTTTATAGAAGGCATCCGGCCCTTTCGCGGCAATCGCCGCCAGCGTATTCGCCAGATCGGTTTGTACCAGCTTATCACCGGGCTGCAACGGGCTGCCGTCGGGACGCAGGAAAATGCGCGCCGCTTCAGGATCGGCTTTGAAGCGTTTTACGGTAGTGTCCAGAATATCGGTGTCTGCCCGCGTCAGCTCAAAGCCTTCACGTGCCAGCTTAATCGCCGGGGCCATTACCTGTTCACGCGTCAATTTGCCGTATTTTTGTAGCGCGGTATCCAGCCCCAGCACCGTTCCCGGTACGCCAGCGGCCAGATAGCCGTACAGGCTCGCATCTTTTTTCACGCTCCCATCCGCGTTCAAATACATGTTGGCGCTGGCCGCCGCAGGTGCCGTTTCACGGAAGTTGATAAAGGTGTCTTTCCCATCGGCCAGATGCAGCGTCATAAACCCACCGCCACCAATATTGCCACAGCAGGGGTTCACCACCGCCTGCGCGTAGCCCACGGCCACGGCGGCATCAATCGCATTGCCGCCCATCTTCATGATATCGACACCAATCTGCGAAGCCAGATACTGCGAGCTGACCACCATGCCGTTTTTCGCTTCCACCGCAGGGGCAGACGCCGCCTGCACAGCCCCACTCACCAGCAGCGCCGTCACACTCAGTGACAGCAGCCATTTTCCCGATGCCACCCTTCCCAATGTCGTGTTTCTTATTCTCATGGAGACCCCTTTATCCCGTTGATTTCACTGACTGCTTTTAGCTCTACCCTCTTGCGAAGCCAACTTGCAAAGTCCGCGCCAGAAAATGACCACGGCTTAACGGATCCGTCAGCACCAGTAAAAAGCGTAGGAAAGGCATGAGAAATTGCGAAAATAGCCGCGTAGCTTTGCGACGCTGCACGATAAATACGCCCCATTACGGGACACGCAGCTCACGGCTGTCGCACGGGTCGCCATGAGCGCAGCCGTGCACCAAACACATTCACCAACAAGCCGAGCATGATCAGCACCGCGCCCACAATCTGTAATAGTGAGAGCGATTCACCCAGAAAAATGGCGGCGCTCACCAACCCAACGACGGGAACCAGCAGCGACAAAGGTGCCACACGCCAGGTTTCATAGCGTGCCAGCAAGCTGCCCCAAATCCCGTAACCGATGATGGTTGCCGCAAACGCCAGATAGGCCAAAGACAAGATCGTCGGCAGTTGGATCGTCATTAAACTATGGACAATCGCGTCTCCGCCTTCGAACAACCAGGAACTGATGAAAAACGGCACGACAGGCACCAGCGCGCCCCACACCACCAGCGACATGATGCGTACATCGCTGTTTTTGCTCATGATAATTTTATTGATGATGTTACCCACCGCCCATGACAGCGCCGCCGCCAGCGTCAGCAGCAGCGTGGTGGTGGTCATACCGGAAGACATTTGCAGCGCCGTGCGACCTTCAGCCAGCACCACCATCCCCATCGCCGCCACCAGAATCCCAACCACATGATTCCAGCGCAGCTTTTCTGACAGCAACACCGCGCCAACCAGCAGCGTAAAAAAGGCCTGAGCCTGTAACACCAGCGAGGCAATCCCTGCGGGCATGCCCAGCTTGATAGCAAGAAACAGAAAACCAAACTGACCGAAGCTGATGGTCATGCCGTAGGCAACCAGCCATTTCAGGGGAATACGCGGAAAAGGCACAAAGAAAATAGCCGGGAGCGCCACCAGCGAAAAACGCAGCCCTGCCAGCAAAAAGGGCGGCATGTCGTTCAGCCCGACCTTGATCACCACAAAATTCACACCCCATAACACCACAACACACAGCGCAAGCAGCGCATCTTTCAACGGCATCCTCATCCCCTGATCAAATAGGTAACCCATACCCTCTTCAAGGTACGCGTAAAATGAAAAAACGAATAAGAAAAGATAATTATGACATTACGTGACAATGACTAAGCGGAATCATGGACAAGCAGAAGAATGGGGTGGAATAGCCGACCACCTGACCCGTGGTCGGCATAGATCGCAGCTACTCGATGGCGATAGGTTTTTCCGTCAGCGTGGTGGTGTTGTCACCCTGAATGGCTTTCACTTTCTGTTCCGTTTTCTGTACCGCCTCTGCGCTACTCAACAGGCTGTATGTCAGCTCAAACGTCGTGCTCTGGCCGGGTTGTAGCTTTTTAACCCGCCCTTGCTCACGCTCAATCGTCACCGGGTAGGCGTAGTTAGTGCCGGGCTCGATCCCCGTGACGTAGCCCTGTTTTTCCGTGTCCGTGTTTTTCCACAGCGTCAGCAACGGCAGTTGATGGGTGTCAAAGGCAATCGACACGCCCTTATCACCCGCCTTGTTCACCAGCGCCGCCAGCGTTTTGCCCTGTGCATCCGTGTACGGCGTAATGTTGAACACCATTTCATCAAAGTCTTTCGTCGGCCCTTTATAGGTTTGCCAGCTGGCCAGACCCGCTTTAGCGTGGTCATTAAACGGAGAAATCTCTTTCACCGGCGCGATGAAACGTGCGCCTTCTTCCAGAATCGGCGTGCCAAAATTGCTGTGGTAGATAATTTGGTAGTCACGCGGGTAATCCGCTTTGTTGGTCAGCACATCGTGCACGGTAAACGACTCGCTGCCGGGGACGTAACGCAGCTCGGTCCAGGTTTCCAGATTCGACTTCTTAAAGCTGTTTTCTTTCAGCAGGCCTCGTACCGTAATGGTATGCGGGGCTTTATCGCTGACTTCCACGACCACTTTTGAAGCTGGTGTGTTGCCCGCACGGCCATGCAGGGTATAGATCATGCCCTCGCTAACGACCGGGTGCCCCGTCCATTCAAATCCGCAACGCACCATCATCTCATTGAAACCTTCCAGCCAGCCCAGTCCATTACGGCTTTCCAGATTGATGGTGTTCGGGTTTACGACCTCATCAACCGGCGAATCCCACCCCAAACGGATGTTTTTGCCCGTTACATGCAGTAAATTCATCCCTCGCGTCGGGCTGAGAGCAATTTTCAGCCCGTCCTGGCTGGTAATCGTAATCACTTTACTGCCTTCCTGACGTCCGCCGTGCAGGACTTTTTGCTCAATGCTGAAATGCTGATTTTTTATCTTCAGGGCCTCACTGCCAATTTGCCAGTTTCCCTTTTCTACACTGCCTTCAGCATCTGTCAGCACAAACGTCTGCGCCGATAATTGCCATGATGTCAGCGCCAATGTAATGCCTATAGCAAGTAATTTTTTCATGTTGATCATCCCTCTTTGCTGAATTGTTTTAGCTAATGCGGGCTAAAGACTACAAATCAGCTGATGGTCAGAATGTGATAGCTATCACCAGATAGAAAAATTCAGCATTGTCGCGTTATTTATCCGATTAGCATCACTAACTCACCATGAATGGCATCTATATTTACAGAATTATTGAGATATTGATCGGTAAAAGCTGACATCGTTTCAGCCACATAAAACATGTCGCCTAAAATCCTTTTCTCGCCAACATGGCTTTCAGACATTCATGCTGAATTTCAAGTATGTTGCGAGATAAAAAATTATCAGATTGTTTTTTGACCACATTGCACCCTATTGGCGCAAGCGCTATGGTTGCCGCTAACCTGTGTACGATCACTGATAAATAAACTATGAACTTTTCTCTTTTCGGCAAGAAATTCACGCGCCACGCTGGCATCACCCAATTAATGGACGACCTGAACGAAGGGCTACGTACGCCAGGCGCAATCATGCTGGGGGGCGGCAATCCGGCACACATTCCGGAGATGGATCTCTACTTCCAGCAGTTGTGTCAGGATATGCTGGAACAAGGGAAATTAACGGAAGCGCTATGCAACTACGATGGCCCGCAAGGTAAGGACACGCTGCTTACTGCACTGGCCGAACTCCTGAGTAATGAATTAGGCTGGCAGATTGGACCACAGAACATTGCGCTGACAAATGGCAGCCAGAGTGCGTTTTTCTACTTATTTAACCTGTTTGCAGGTCGCCACAGCGATGGCAGCCTGAAAAAGGTGCTGTTCCCACTGGCGCCAGAATATATCGGCTATTCGGATTCCGGGCTGGACGACAACATGTTCGTCTCCATACGCCCACAGATCGAGCTATTGCCTGAAGGGCAATTTAAATATCACGTCGATTTCGATCACCTGTCGATTACCGATGACATCGGGCTGGTCTGCGTATCTCGCCCGACCAATCCGACCGGTAACGTGCTGACCGACGACGAGCTGATGCGTTTGGATATTCTGGCGCAGCAGCACAAGGTTCCCTTGCTGATTGATAACGCCTATGGCGTGCCTTTCCCCGGCATCATCTTCAGCGACGCAACGCCGCTGTGGAACCCGAATATCATCCTGTGCATGAGCCTGTCCAAGCTGGGCCTGCCCGGTTCACGCTGCGGTATCGTGATTGCAGATGAAAAGGTGATTTCCGCGATCGGCAACATGAACGGCATCATTAGCCTGTCTCCAGGTGCGGTCGGGCCGGCACTGGCGCACGAGATGATTCAGCGTGGCGATCTGCTGCGCTTATCTAACGACGTCATACGCCCGTTCTACCAGCAGCGCGTAACAGAAACTATCGCCATTATTCGCCGCTACCTGTCGCCCGAGCAGTGCCTGATTCATAAACCGGAAGGGGCGATCTTCCTCTGGCTGTGGTTTAAGGATCTGCCTATCACGACGGAAATCCTGTACCAGCGCCTGAAAAAACGCGGTGTTCTCGTGGTGCCGGGCCACTATTTCTTCCCCGGTCTGGATCAGGACTGGCCGCACGCCAACCAGTGCATGCGCATGAACTATGTGCCGGAGCCGGAGAAAATCGAACAGGGTATTGCGATTCTGGCGGAAGAAGTGGAAAAGGCGATGCAGGAAGCCTAATTCACCACGATTGTCGCAATAGTAGCGGCTAACTCGCGGCGCGACAGTCACGTTTCCACTCACCTACGCCAGCACAGCGTAGGTGAGGTGAAGGCAAACTAGGCGACGGCGCTACCCTGTTCGTCCTGATCAACAGCGAAGCAGGCAACCTGCTGTTCGCCGTAGGTTTTCAACTGCGGCTGGAACTGCGTGCAGGTGCTGAAGCAGCGCTGGCAGCGGGCGTTGAACGCACAGCCCGGCGGTGGATTCAGCGGGCTGGGCAGCTCGCCCGTCAGCTTGATGCGTTCGCGGCGTAAATCCGGGTTCAGGCGCGGCGTCGCGGACAGTAACGCCTGTGTATACGGGTGACGCGGGTTGTTGAAAATGGCATCTTTACTGCCCTTCTCGACACAGCGACCCAGATACATCACCATCACTTCATCAGCGATATGTTCGACGACGGACAGGTCGTGCGAGATGAAGACGTAAGACAGCCCCAAGTCCTGCTGCAAATCCATCATCAGGTTCAGCACCTGTGCACGCACCGACACGTCCAGCGCCGACACCGGTTCATCGGCAATCACCACGTCCGGGTCCAGCATCAACCCACGGGCAATAGCGATACGCTGACGCTGGCCGCCGGAGAACATATGCGGATAGCGGTCATAATGTTCCGTTTTCAGCCCGACTTTCGCCATCATCGCCAGTGCTTTTTCACGGCGTTCGGCTTTTGACAGTTCCGTGTTGATCAGCAGCGGTTCTTCGAGGATCTGTCCGACTTTCTTACGCGGGTTCAGCGATCCATAAGGATTCTGGAACACGATCTGGATCTTCTGCCGACGCAGCTTCTGCGCTTCAGGATCGGGCTTCAGTAGATCCTGCCCCTGATAGTACAGCTCGCCGTCAGACGGGGTTTCGATCATCGTCAGCAGACGGCCAAGCGTGGATTTTCCACAGCCAGACTCTCCCACCACCGCCAGCGTTTTACCGCGCTCCAGCGTAAAGGAAACGCCGTCCAGCGCTTTCACCATCCGCTCCGGCGCAAAAAAGCCTTTCTTCACCGGGTAGTGTTTTTTCAAATCAATCGCATGCAGTAAATACGGCTGCGATGTGGCGTTCAGTTCACTCATAGGGTCGGTCTCCCCGCATCATCCAGCGGTGTATGACATTTCACCTGACGACCAAGGAATATCGCGCAGTGCAGGTTCTTCCTGACGGCAACGGTCCTGCGCATAGGGGCAGCGTGGGTTTAACAGACAGCCGTTAGGGCGATCGTACTTGCCCGGCACCACGCCCGGCAGCGATGCCAGCCGAGATTTGTCCGCCGCAAACTCCGGCAGCGCACGCAGTAATGCCTGGGTATACGGATGGCGGGGCGCACTGAAAATGTCCGCCGCTTTGCCTGATTCCACCACCTGACCGGCATACATCACGATGATGTGGTGTGCCGCTTCGGCCACTAGCGCCAAATCGTGCGTGATCAGGATCAGTGCCATATTCTCGCGCTGTTGCAGTTCGAGCAGCAGTTCAATGATCTGTGCCTGAATGGTCACGTCCAGCGCCGTGGTTGGCTCATCGGCAATCAGCAGCTTCGGCCGACAGGCAATCGCCATCGCAATCATCACGCGCTGGCTCATCCCGCCGGAAAGCTGGTGCGGATACACATCGAGACGCGAAGCCGGATCGGGAATCCCAACCAGCGTCAGCAGGTCAATCGCCCGCTGACGACGGGTTTTGCGGTTACCGCCCTGATGCACCTTGATGGCTTCCATGATCTGGTAGCCCACGGTGTAGCACGGGTTCAGACTGGTCATCGGGTCCTGGAAGATCATCGCGACCTCAGAACCCACCAGATTACGCCGTTCTTTCTCGGAAATTTGCTTTAAATCGCGCTGGTTAAATTCCAGCTTGTCGGCCATCACTTTGCCGGGGTAGTCAATCAGCCCCATTATCGCCAGCGAGCTGACGGATTTACCGGAGCCGGATTCCCCGACGATACCGACCACCTGCCCTTCTTCCACCTGATAACTGATGCGATCGACCGCCCGAAACGGCAAATCCTCGTCACCAAAGTGAACCGACAGTTTATCTACATTGAGCAACGCCATCTCTCTACCTCTGTTACTGCTTGAGTTTGGGGTCGAGAGCATCACGCAAGCCGTCCCCCATCAGGTTAAACGCCAATACCGTCAGTAAGATTGCCAAACCGGGGAACGTCACCACCCACCAGGCGCTTTGCGCAAACTGCAAAACGTCCGAGAGCATGGTGCCCCACTCTGGCGTTGGCGGCTGTGCGCCCATACCGAGGAAACCCAAAGCAGCCATATCAAGAATGGCGTTAGAAAAGCCGAGAGACGCCTGCACAATCAGCGGTGCCAGGCAGTTAGGAAGAATGTTGACGAACATCTGGCGCGCCGAACCGGCTCCCGCCACGCGTGAAGCCGTGACGTAATCGCGGTTAACCTCCACCAGCACCGCCGCGCGGGTTAAACGGACGTAGTGCGGCAATGCCACGAAGGTCAGCGCCAGCGAGGCGTTCACAATCGAAGGCCCAAAAACGGCCACCAGCACCAACGCCAGCAGCAGGCTTGGCAGTGCCAGCATGATATCGACGATACGCATGATGAGCGCATCAACCACACCGCCAAAATACCCGGCCAGCAGGCCGAAGATCACCCCCAGCACCAGCGACAGCGCCACCACCAGACAGCCGACCAGCAGCGACAGACGTGCGCCATACATCAGGCGGGACAGGACATCACGCCCGACATCATCGGTGCCCAGAATGAACTGCCAGCTTCCGCCCTCTTGCCAGACAGGCGGACGAAGCAACGCGTCGCGGAACTGCTCGGCAGGGGCATGTGGTGCCAACACGTTGGCGCCAATGGCGATAATCAGCATCAGCACGACATACACCATGCCGACGACCGCCCCTTTGTTACGTTTAAAATAGTGCCAGAATTCCTGTAGCGGGGTCATCGGCTTCGGTGCGCTGTTTACAACAGGTTCAGTGACATTTGTCATCTTAGCCTTCCCCTTATTTCTTGTGACGGATGCGTGGGTTAACCACGCCGTAGAGCACATCCACCAGCAGGTTAACCAGAATGATCATGGTTGCTACCAGCAGCACGCCGCCCTGAACCACCGGATAGTCACGACGCTGCAACGCATCGATCAACCACCGTCCCAGCCCCGGCCAGGAGAAAATGGTTTCCGTCAGGATCGCTCCGGCCAGCATAGTGCCGACCTGCAAGCCAATGACCGTCACCACCGGCAGCATTGCATTACGCAACGCATGCACGACAATCACGCGCAGACGGCTCAGCCCTTTGGCGCGGGCGGTACGGATGTAATCCTCACCCAGCACTTCCAGCATTGCGGAACGCGTCATACGCACAATCACTGCCAGAGGAATGGTGCCCAACACAATGGCAGGCAGAATCATGTGTTCAACCGCGTCGATAAAATCGCCTTTCTCGCCCCAGAACAGAGTGTCGATCAGCATAAAGCCAGTCAGCGGCATGCTGTCGTCAAGAAACACAGTATCGCTGATGCGCCCCGAAACGGGCGTGAGGTCAAGTTGAACGGAGACCAGCATGATCAGCATCATGCCCCACCAGAAGATAGGCATGGAGTAACCCGTCAGCGCCAGGCCAACAGAGGTATGATCGAAAACAGAGCCGCGTTTGACCGCAGCCAGCACACCAACCGGAATCCCAACCGCGATAGCAAACAACATCGCGCAGATACCCAGTTCCAGCGTCGCCTTGAAGCGAGGCACAAATTCTTCCCACACGGGGATGCGACTCTTGAGGGAGATTCCCAGATCGCCCTGCAACACACCGCCGATATAGTGGATGTATTGTTGCCAAAGCGGCTTGTCCAGCCCCATTTCAGCCAGCAATTGCGCATGGCGCTCGGCGGAAATACCGCGTTCCCCCGCCATGATCATCACCGGGTCGCCCGGAATCATATGCACGAATGCGAAGGTCAACAGGGTGATACCAATAAACGTTGGGATAACCAGCCCCAAACGCCGGAGTATGAACTGCAACATATCCCGAACTCTCTATTCATGCCTGCTGGCTCGTTGGCCATCAGGCTTATCATTGCTCACAGCATAAAAAATCGTCAGGAACGATTTTAAACGTCGTGGACGACGGCCCACAGGGTGTGTGGGCAGGAAGCCCACCATAAAATTTAACGGGCAAGAAACCCCGCCTACACGGCTCCTCTAACGAGAAACCGCAAGGTCGGGGTTTTCAATGTCCGTGAAAAACGAGTGGCTGACTTAATCCAACGTCACGTTGTTGAAGCTATGCACACCACGCGGCTGAACCACATAACCTTTCACATTTTTACGTACTGGTTCATACACGGTGGAGTGCGCAACAATAAGTGCCGGAGCCTGATCGTGCATCACCACCTGTGCTTGTTTGTACAGCTCAATACGTTTTTCGTGATCGGAAACGGCGCGCGCGGGTTGGATCAAATCTTCAAACGGCTTGTAGCACCACTTGGAGTAGTTGGAGCCATTTTTAGCTGCATCGCAGCTGAACAGGGTCGCGAAGAAGTTATCCGGATCCCCGTTGTCACCCGTCCAGCCCATTAGCACGGTCTGGTGTTCGCCGTCTTTCGCACGCTTCAGATACTCGCCCCACTCGTAGGTGACGATTTTGGCTTTCACGCCAACTTTCGCCCAGTCGGACTGAATCATTTCCGCCATACGACGTGCGTTCGGGTTGTACGGACGCTGTACTGGCATCGCCCACAGGTCGATTGAGAAACCGTCAGCCATACCCGCTTCTTTCAGCAGTGCTTTCGCTTTTTCAGGATCGTAGCTGTAGTCTTTAACGTCGTTGTTGTAGCCCCACATGGTCGGCGGGATCAGGTTGGTCGCAGCCTGACCAGCACCCTGATAAACCGCTTCGATGATGGCAGACTTGTTCACCGCATAGTTCAACGCCTGACGAATCTTGACGTTATCCAGCGGTTTTTTCTCAACGTTGTAAGCCAGATAGCCGACGTTCAGGCCAGGCTGCTCAAGCAACGTGATGTTTTTATCTTCTTTCATCTTCGCGAGATCGGCCGGGTTAGGATACGGCATGATCTGGCATTCATCTTTTTGCAGCTTGGCGTAACGTACAGAAGCATCTGGCGTGATGGAGAAGACCAGACGGTCAATACCCGGCTTGGTGCCCCAGAAGCCTTCAAAGGCTTTGTACAGAATACGGGAGTCTTTTTGGTACTGCTGTAGCTGGAACGGACCTGTACCGATTGGGTTCAGGTCGATTTTCTCCGGCGTACCGGCTTTCAGCATCTTATCGGCGTATTCCGCTGACAGGATGGAAGCAAAATCCATCGCCAAATCGGCAAGGAACGGCGCTTCAGGGCGAGTCAGCACAAAGCGGACGGTATAGTCATCGACTTTTTCAATTTTGCTGATCAGCTCTGGCATCCCCATACCCTGATAGTATTCATAGCTGCCGCCAGACACTTTGTGGTACGGATGGTTGGCATCCTGCTGACGCATGAAGGAGAAAATCACGTCATCAGCATTGAACTCGCGGGAAGGTTTGAAATCTTTGCCGTCTTGCCATTTCACGCCTTTACGCAGATGGAAAGTATAGGTTTTGCCATCTTCGCTAATATCCCATTTTTCAGCCAACCCTGGAGTGGTGTCCGTGGTGCCGTCTTTAAATTCCACCAGGCGGTTATAAATAGGAATAGAGCTGGCATCAAATGTCGTACCGGAGGTGAACAGCTGTGGGTTAAAACCTTCCGGGGAGCCTTCTGAGCAGTAAACCAGCGTTTTTGCCTGAACGCCTGCGGCGACGGACATGGCGAGCAAGCCAAGGCCGAATTTCAACACCCTTGATTTAACCAGGGATTTTTCCATTACTTGTGCTCCATTGTGGATGATGTTGTGTGCTATACCTGCCATACTCCAAGCTGCATACGCGTTAATTCTGTCGTTAAACGCACAGTGGTTAACAGCGCTATATTTCGTTCTGCATCTCGAAATCAATTGGGTATGGTTGGCCAGACCTGTATTTTTTACGAGCTGTGGTCTGTACCCTGTCGCCCGAAGGCAAAATTAAAATAATGGGGAGAGGCAAAGGGGTTACCAAAAACCGATGGCCGCCACGCTGTTGGATATAGTCATAATAACTACAACCTACACCTCGACGCGCCACAACCCGCTCACGGATGCTGGATGAAGACGTAGAATCATTCAGACAAGCCGCTGCTTTCCTCCTTATATCCCTATGACGCCCTCAATTTCTCAACAGATGGCGGTGACGTCAATATGAGCAGTAGGGATTTACAAAATTTCCTTACATTTTCTTAAAAGAGAAAATACAAAACCATCACCTTAAAAAAGGTGGATGTTTTGTCTTTTTATTAAAAAACAGCGATAAAACCCGATACATTACCGACATAAAGAAATTATCACCATTAAAAAAACTATAGTCATCTGGTCTTACATGTCCAAGATTTGAGCACTATTTTTTGTTAAAAACGTTAACAGCAGGTGAAAATCCTGACAGATAATAAGAAATTCTGATATCTGCCACGGCACCATAAGCAGAAACTGGACTATCTACGCTACAGAAAAAAACTTTGTGCGACGGAAGAAACGCCTTTTCCCCCTCCTCCAACTGGGCTTCTCCTGCATTGTTTATCTGTGGGATAGTCGTTACCAGAGATCCGTTGCTGAAGACATCCGTTAGATAAAGCATAGATAAAAAGGCAACTGATGTAGGGTTGAGGACGCATTCTGTTCGCAGTAGCATCGCCTGGGTAGCGACCCGCAAGAAAATGATATTACTCAATAGTTAATTGGCTATTTTAGTTAAATAAATATTTTCACTAAAATGAAAGTGAGCTATTTACTTATTCCCATAAAGTGGTATTTTCACTCTGTGATTTACATCACCCCCCTCTTTTAACTCCTCCGATGCACTCAATAAATTATTTTAATTACAAAAAAACAATATAAGTTATTTAAAATGGAGTTGCTGATAAGTTCACAAATACGCAATTAACGTATTATTTTTAACATTCCCTCATGCTAGATTACCCTCCAACAAGATTCATTGTTAAATAACATCCACTCTTTCTTATCTTTTTGTTACTAACTGATAAAAAAACCAAAAAAACGTATTTGCTGCTTTTTTGATAATAAACATCCGCCGCTATTGGCATTAATAACGTTCGATAAACATACCGATATCGACGACAAAAACGTCGATAACGACGCACAAGAAATATCGAAACAACATGACGCGGCAGGCATGTCATTTCTTTCTGTACCAACTGTCCTAGCAGGGTGAATATAATGAAAAAAATTGAAACTGATATTCTATGTGAGAACGATCTCGCGCTGGAAACACAGTCATCGTTTATCGGCAGCGTGTTTAAAAAGAAAATCGGCTCCGTTCCCGTTGCACTTTTTATGGCGATCGCCGCCATTGTCGCTATCGCGGCCTATGAAGGATACCTGCCTAAAAACATGATCGGCGGTTTCGCCGTCATCATGACAATGGGCTTTTTACTGGCACACATTGGCAGCAACATCCCGGTGTTCAAAGATATCGGTGGCCCGGCGATTCTGTGCCTGATGGTGCCTTCCGTCATGGTGTATTTTGAGCTGTTCAACGACAACACCATGAAAACCGTCCACCTGCTGATGAAAGAGGCGAACTTCCTGTATTTCGTCATCGCCTGTCTGGTGGTTGGCAGTATCCTGGGTATGAACCGCAAGATACTGATTCAGGGGATGATACGTATGTTCGTTCCGCTGGTCGTCGGCACGGCAACCGCGCTGGCAACCGGTTTACTGGTCGGTAAACTGTGCGGCTACAGCTTCTACCACACCTTCTTCTTCATTATCGTGCCCATTATCGGCGGCGGTATTGGGGAAGGCATCCTGCCGTTGTCTCTCGCCTATTCTGCCATTCTGGGGCAAGCACCAGATGTGTATGTGGCTCAGTTAGCGCCGGCAGCCGTTGTTGGCAACATCTTCGCCATTCTGTGTGCTGGCGTGCTGTCCCGTCTGGGTATGCGCCGCAAGGATCTGAACGGCGAAGGCCGTCTGGTGCGCAGCGATGAAGACAACGCGATGTTTGCCGTAAACGACGCGCCAAAACCCGTCGATTTCCACCTGATGGGCGGTGGCTTGTTGATGATTTGCGCCTTCTTCATCATCGGTGGCCTGTTTGAAAAACTGGTGCACATCCCTGGTCCGGTACTGATGATTCTGATTGCTGTCTTCTGTAAATACGGACGTGTTATTCCTGCCATCATGGAAACGGGCGCACACAGCGTTTACAAATTCGTCTCCAGCTCCCTGGTATGGCCGCTGATGATCGGGCTTGGTATGCTGTATATCCCGCTGGAGAGCGTCGTGGCGGTCTTCTCTGTCGGCTACGTCATCGTCTGCGGTTCTGTGGTGCTGTCCATGGCGCTGGTGAGTTTCCTGATTGCGCCTTACCTGAATATGTACCCGATTGAGGCTTCCATCGTCACCACCTGTCACAGCGGGCTTGGGGGTACAGGTGATGTTGCGATTCTGTCTGCCTCTAACCGCATGTCCCTGATGCCGTTCGCACAGATCGCCACGCGTATCGGCGGCGCGTCTACCGTCATCGCCGCCACGCTGCTTCTGGGCTGGTTTGCCTAACCCAACCACGATTCCGCAATAACAAAAACGCCACGGTCATTGCCGTAATGCCGATCGTTTAAGAATCGAGATACCGGGGGCTACCACGGTGCGAGGTATCCCTGCGGGAACCTCATCACCGTGTTTCCCCCTAAATCCACGCTTAAGTGAACAGTATTAACGGTCATTGCCGTGGCGTTTTTGTTTACTCACCGCTTTTTATTCACAGTATTGGCGCAGCGAGTCCTGCTTTTCCGGCAGTAAACGATACAGGTAAACCGGTCGGCCGGTAGAGCCGTACAGGATATTGGTGGTCAGGATGCCGGTGTCAGACAGGTAGATCAGGTATTTACGGCAGGAGACGCGGGAGATACCAATCGCATTCGCCAGCATCTCGGTTGAGAACTCGATACCCTGATTGCCTTCAATCCACTCGCAGACGGTACGCAGCGTCAGGCTGGTCAGCCCTTTCGGCAATTTCTTACGTTCGCTGACCGTGCTGCTGCTGGTACGGCGAATCAGGTTATCAATATCCGACTGCCCAACAAAATCGCGGTGCTTGAACAAGTTTGCTTCTTCGCGATAGGCGGTCAGCGCCTGCTCGAAACGCGAGAACTGGAACGGCTTAATCAGATAATCTACAACGCCGTAGTGCAGCGCTTTCTTGATGGTATACACATCGCTGGCAGAAGAGATGATGATAACGTCCGTCTTTTCACTGAACTCACGGATAGTCGGCAGCAGATCCAGTCCATTATCCTGCTGCATATAAATGTCCAGCAGTACCAAATCGATTTCCGAATCAGGTTGCATCAACAGGTTTCGCGCCTGCTGCAACGTGGGGACGGTCGCATAGCAGCTAAATCCAGAAACCTGGTTCAGATAAGATTTGTTAAGCTCTGCAACCATGGCATCGTCATCAACAATCAGTACATTAATCATGGTCAAACAGCCTTGCTTGATAAGGAATAGTAACGAAAAACTGGGTGTACACCTCAGGTTCTGATTCAAACTCGATAGTGCCGCCAATCTTCTCCAGACTCTGTTTGGTCAGGTACAGGCCGATACCGCGCCCGCTGCCTTTGGTAGAGAATCCCTGTTCATAAATGCGCGCCTGACTCTCCGGCGAAATGCCGGGGCCGTCATCCCCCACGGTGCAGTGAAGGCGGCCGTTCTGATGATGGAAACTCACGCTGATTTCGCAGTTTTCCTGCCCATCAATCGCGTCCATCGCATTTTCAATCAGATTACCCAATACGGTAATCAATTCATTGGTGGCATCGACATCATCGGTATCCGGCAGCAGGCTCTCCTCGCTGATGGAGAGCGTAATGCCGAGATCGCGCGCGCGGTTGATTTTACCCAACAGGAAGCCGGCAATCACTGGCGATTTCACTTTACGAATAATCGAACCGATTTCCGCCTGATAATTATTGGCGGTCTTAAGGATATAGTCTTCCAGCTGTGAGTAATACTTTAAGTGCAACATCCCCAGGATGACGTGCAGCTTGTTCATAAACTCGTGCGACTGCGCACGCAGCGCATCCGCGTAGTAGGACATCCCACTCAACCGTTGCAGCAGTTGGCTGATCTCTGTTTTATCACGGAACGTCGCAATCGCGCCGATAATATCGCCCTTCACAAAGACCGGCACAGTGTTAGTCAGCAGCAGGTGGCCGTTAAAGTTAATCTCTTCATCGCGCCGTGGCGTACCGCTCTCTAGCACCTGCTTCAGGTGCAGATGTTCAAGCCACTGTTCGCTGACGCGTTCGGCTGGCTTCAGGCCCGGCGTTTCACTGCCCTGCGGCTTATTCTGCCGGAAAAGCCGTCGCGCCTCATCATTGATCACCGTAATCCGACCCTGTTGATCGACCGCGATGACGCCTTCTTTAATGTGTTTGAGCATCGCGTTGCGCTGTTCAAACAGATTCGAGATTTCAAACGGCTCGAATCCCAGCATAATGCGCTTGAGAACCTTCACCAAAATCAATGTGCCCAACCAGCCAACCAGCGCCCCTGCCAGCAGCGTCCAGGGAATCATCCAGCGGTTATCACTGATCACTTTCTGCACGCTGGTTAAGGCAATCCCCAGCGCGACGACGCCAACCTGCTTATGGTTATTGTCGAAAACCGGCGTAAAGACCCGCAGCGCGGGATCGAGCGTCCCCCGGTTAATGGCGGTATTTTCCATGCCCAACAGCGCCGGGTAGATATCCCGGCCAGCAAAATGCTCACCAATTCTTTCCGGTTCAGGGTGGCTATGGCGCACCGTATCCATGTCAGTCACCGTGACGAAGAGCAGTTGATTACGCTGGCGAATCGTCTCCGCCGCGAGCTGCACTTCTTCAGGCCGACCAATCCCTTTAAGTTCATCAATAACAACGGGAGAGGCTGCAAATGTGCGAGCAATAGCAAAGGCTTTTTCTCGCAGATGATCTTCTGATAGCTGATTAATGCGAAAAAACAGCAAGGAATAGACCACCAGCAACACCGCGCCAAGCACAACTGACACCATCAGAAACACCGATGTTCCCAGCTTTAGCGGTGCCTTTTTTTTGCCCATGTCACTCTCCGAAACAAACATCATCACACCGTTATCTTATACTGTTTCGTCGCGTTTCGCGTGCCGTGATGCCTACGCCCCGTCACAGAGACAGGGCGTAGGCTTAGAGAAAGGAAATCAGGCTTAACGTGTTGCTGCGTATTTCTCGCATCAGGAAAGCCAGTACGTATCTACGTTTTTACCAGAAACCGAGGACTTTCCACCACATACTGCCAACACCCAGCCAGATAGGGATGATAACCAGACTGATGGAGAAACCGATCTTCCACCAGGTGCCCAACGGCATGTAGCCTGTGCCGAACAGAATCGGTGCCGGGCCACTGGAGTAGTGTGTCGTAGACATAAACAGGTTACTGAAGATACCGAACACCAGTACGGTGAGCATCGGCGGTGCACCAGCGGCCAGCGCGATAGAGACGAAAATCGCATACATGGCGCTGATGTGGGCAATCGCACTCGCCATCAGATAGTGGCTATAGTAGTAAACCAGCAGCAGCAGGCCCAGCATCGGCAGCCAGTGCATACCACTCACCGCGCTGCCAGCCAGACCGCCCAGCCAGGCAATCAGGCCCATTTTGTTAAGCTGGCCCGCCAGCGTCATCAGCACAGCAAACCACACCACGGTGTGCCAGGCTTCTTTCTCACCCACCACGTCGTCCCAGCTCAGCGCACGACTGAGCAACAGCACACTCAGGCCAGCCAGTGCGGTCAGGGTCGCGTCGATATTCAACGTGGAGCCCAGCACCCAGAAGGTCACCAGCCCAAGGAACACGCCCAGCACCACCCACTCGTCGCGGGTCATTTTGCCCATTTCACGCAGTCTTTCGACGGCGATCGCACGCATTTCTGAGGTTTTCTTCAGTTCAGGCGGGTAGAAACGGTAGATCAGGTAAGGAATCAGCGCCAGAGACAGAAAGCCTGGCAGCAGTGTCGCCAATGCCCAATCCGTCCAACTGATGTGAATGCCGAACTGCGAAGCCAGTTTCGCCACCATCGGGTTACCCGCCATGGAGGTCATGAACATCGCGGAAGTCACGGCATTACATTGGAAAATGGACTGCACCAAAAACGCACCAATGCGGCGCTGTGTGCCTTTCTCCGGCGTGGAATCGTAGGCTTCGGCAATCGAGCGAAACAGCGGCGTGATAATCCCACCGCAGCGTGCAGATGTAGAAGGCATCGCTGGGGCGAACAGCAGGTCGGTAAACACCAGACCATACGCCAGACCGAGCGAGCTATTCCCCAGCTTGCTGATGAACAGCAGACCAATACGCCGACCGAAGCCGGTTTTGATAAAGCCGCGAGAGATAAAGAAGGCACAGGCGATCATCCAAATGGTGGGATCGCTAAAGCCCGCCAGCACATCTTTAATGGATAATAACCCTAAGATGGCGACCGAGGTCAGGCTGAACATCGCCATCGCGCCAAGCGGGTAAGGAGAGAGAATCAGACCGACAACCGTGGCAATGAAAATCGCCATCAGATGCCAGGCATCGGGTTTAACCCCATCAGGAACCGGCAATAGCCATAAACCACCGGCAATACAAAGGATAACTAGAAGCTTTAACAACCTGCTATTATTCGCAGACATAAGAACACCACTCTTCATTAAAACGGATTCTGTATTCCCCGTCATACTTCGAGCCGAGTTTGTGCTGCTCTCGAATTATTCAGGCGATATTCACGACGGATGTCCCGTGCGGAGGAGTGGGTATTTCGTTATTCTTCCTTCGTCACCCTGCTGAAAACAACGCAACAGGAATCATCTGCGGAAAAAAAAGACGAGAAAACAAGGGTTCAGGGTGCTTCTCTCGTCTTATCAAATCAAGTGATTAATGAAGAGATAGTATTATAATGCGCCTGTAAAATAGCGTTACTTTAATTACTAAAGGGGTTCATTAATTTATTTAAGAAACTATCACACCTTTAATTTCCCGATAAAAAATCTTTTAAATTCAATAATTTTTGACATTCATGGAACATAAAATTAACGTAATTAACGATAAGTAAATGATAAAAAAACCTTATACCTAATAATGGTAATATAATTCTTTTCCAGACAGTGAGTTATCAATTCCTTATTTATTTACTCAGGTATTCCTCTATTCATAAATAAAAAAATAAATACCCCTTTCCCGGCGAAAAAATAGTATTTTTTATCCAGCTGATAACATTTAGAGGGTGAGAAAAAGTACAGCTAATAGCTGCGGCGACATAATGCGCAGAAACATCGCCAGCGGATAAACCGTGGCATAAGACAGCGCTGCCGCACCGCTGGTTGAGTGCAACCCATTGGCAAATGCCAATGCGGGCGGATCGGTCATGGAACCGGCCAGCATGCCGCACAGCGTCAGATAGTTCATCTTACCCAGCGTGCGCGCCAGTATGCCGACCAGCAGCAGCGGCACAATGGTAATCAGCGCACCGTAACCAATCCACCACACCCCGTCGCCGTTCAATAACGTATCGATGAAATCGCCGCCGGATTTCAACCCCACCACCGATAGGAACAGCACAATGCCAAGCTCGCGCAGCGCCAGGTTCGCACTAGGCGGCATAAACCAGTACAGTTTACCGATACCGCCGATGCGCCCCAGAACCAGCGCCACTACCAGTGGCCCCCCCGCCAGCCCGAGCCGCAGCGCGACGGGAAAGCCGGGAATCATCAGCGGTACAGAGCCCAGTAATACGCCCAACCCAATGCCGATAAAGACAGGCAGCATCTGTACCTGCTGGAGCTTCTGCTGGGCGTTTCCCACGATATCCGCCACGGCATCGATCGCCGCTTTTCGCCCCACCAGATTCAGAATATCGCCAAATTGCAGGCTGGCCTGATTGCTGGCGACCAGCTCAACGCCCGCACGGTTCAGACGCGAAATCACGACATCGTAGTTTTGCTTCAAATTGAGCTCGCGAATCTTGCGTCCCAGCACCTTCTCATTCGTCACCACCACGCGTTCAACGTGCAGATCCGTACCGCGCGTCGAGAGCGACGCCGCGACTTCATTACCGATGACCAGCCGCGCCTGCTCAAGATCGTTTTTCGCTCCAACCAGATGCAGATAGTCGCCCAGCTGAATGAGCGTCTGCGGCGACGGCACCATCAGCTCATCGCCGCGTTTTAAACGGGAGCAGACAATGGTGTCGCGATTCAGAATCGGCACATCCTGAATCGCCAGCCCTTGCAGATTGGTATTCGTCACCGACACATTCATGGTGTGCAGCTGTTCATGATGCTGGCCGTTGCTGACTTCAAACTGCTTCGCCTCGTTCTCCACCGCCACGCGGAACAGCACGCGCATCAGCCACATCACCAGTAAAATTCCGCAGATCCCCAGCGGATACGCCATCGCGTAGCCCGTCCCCATCAGGTTAACCAATGCCGAACTCGACCCGAGATCGGTCAGAATCTGCTGACCCGCGCCCAGCGACGGCGTGTTGGTCACCGCACCGGAAAAAATACCGAGAATAATGGGCAAAGGAATATTGAGCAGTTTATGCAGCAGGACGGTCACGACACAGCCGAGGAAAACCGTCAGCAGGGCGAACGCGTTCAGGCGCAGGCCCGATACGCGCAGAGAGGAAAAGAAACCCGGCCCGACCTGAATGCCGATGGTATAGACAAACAGAATCAGCCCAAACTCCTGAATGACGTGCAACATGTCATCATTCAGTTGAATTTGATACTGATGGGCAACATGCCCGACGATGATCCCACCGAACAGAACCCCGCCAATCCCTAAACCGACGCCATAAATCCGCCAATTGCCGATCCATAACCCCAGAACCGCAACCAGCGCCAGCATACTCACGGTAAGTGCGATATCACTCATGCCCGTATCCTTTGCGGACGTTTTTATTGGGAAATGCCACTGCTGCTATTTTTGATTCTGGCAGAATGCTGGGTAAGGAAACGTGGCGGGCAACACAAAACCGCGCCCGTAATGAGACGGGCGCGGGAAATCATCAGGTTAATGACGCGGATGTCGCGTTATGACGCATCTTCAGCGGGCTGCTGGTTCAATGCCGGGCGACCACCGCCGATGGCGATGCGCTGCGGCTGCAAGGCTTCCGGCACGTCGCGCACCAGATCGATATGCAGCAGGCCATTTTCAAAATGTGCATCGGACACATGCAGATGCTCGGCCAGCGTAAAGCTCAGCGTGAAAGGCTTAAATACCAGCCCCTGATGCAGATACTCCACTGCTTTCTCGGTCGGTGCCGGAGAACCTTTCACGGTCAGGCGTGGGCCTTCTACTTCGATATCCAGATCGCTCTGTCGGAACCCCGCCAGCGCCAGCGTGATGCGGTAGTGGTTGTCGTCTTTCTTCTCGATGTTATACGGAGGAAAATCAATCGGTTCCTGGCTGCCTTGCATTGAGCTGGCTAATTTGTCGAAACCGATCCACTGACGCAGTAAAGGTGATAAGTCGTAGTTACGCATGATATGACTCCTTCTAAGAAGCGAGATTAAGTGCCCATACGGGCATACCTTATGCCAGCCACGATGCCATAGCTGACGTCGTCCCCATTCGGCAGACGATATGCTTATTTATGGCGCTGCCCTTTCAGGCAATGCGCGATTCGTGCAAATAACGTAATGTTGATTTACTTGATTTCAATCCGGCGCGGCTTCATCGCTTCCGGCACGATGCGCTCGAGATCGATGTACAGCAGCCCGTTTTCCAGATTGGCGCCTTTTACCTGAATATGTTCGGCCAGTTGGAATTTACGCTCGAAGTTGCGCTCGGCAATACCTTGATACAGGTAGTTGCGGGCAACCTGCTCACCGGCGTGGGCGCCTTTTACAATCAATAAGTTATCGTGTGCTGTGATGTCCAGTTCTTGCTCGGCGAAGCCCGCTACGGCAATCGCAATACGGTATTGGTTCTCGTCAACCAGCTCGACGTTGTAGGGAGGATAGCCGCCGTTACTCTGGGTCTGGCCGGTTTCTAATAGATTGAACAGGCGATCAAAACCAATAGCGGAACGGTACAGCGGAGAAAATCGGGGTTACGCATAAAACAGCCTCCTAAACATGCAGCGAGGATTTATTTTTACCTTCCCTAAGGACAGGCTCACAGCCGGGACAGATACCCTGACGGCGTATCATTTTCTTCCGGCTTATTATCAATATGGTGACCCCCCTCAGACTTTCAAGAGGCAAAAAGGAAAAATCGCTACGTTTCATGCAATATTCACTCGCACTGCGGGCGTTATCACATACACTCAAGATAGGCAGATTTGGCCAAGTGCTGATCGTTTAAGTATCGAGATACACGGGGCGACCACAGGGGTGAGGCCTCCCTGCGGGAACCTCCCCCTGTGTTTCCCCTAACAACGGACTTAAGTGACCAATATTAGGCTTCGACCCGCTCTGGCAGCAGGTTATTAATGGACAGGTAATATGACCTTACTGAAAAGCGCATTGTTCTCTTTCATCATCACCGGTAGCGGCGCGGTGGCGACCAGCGGCTGCTCCAGCGTGATGACGCACACCGGAAACGATCAGGGCTACTATTCCGGTACGCGCGCCAGTGTGGATATGCTGCGTGACGACGACACCAGTTGGGCCATGATGCCGCTGGTGGCGATTGACCTGCCGTTCTCGGCGGTTGCTGACACGCTGCTGCTGCCCTACGACTACTACCGCGCGGGCAACGATAAGAACACGCTGTCAACACGCGAACGCATTTTACACAGCGAAGAGCAAAACCAAACCGCCAGTTCACAGCTTGCCACGATGCCGCATAGCAACACGGTATCCCATAGCAACACGATGTCCCATAACACCAGCATGCCTAATAACACCACCATGTCTAACAACAATGCGCCGCATGATCAGCTTTGATAACAACCGTGCTCGCCATGAACTCGCGTGTACTCGTTACGCGGTGGTCACCACAAAAAGCTGATTAAAGCCGTCAATCTCCCGCATATACGCAATGTGTTTCCCGTCAGGTGAAAAAACCACGGCATCCCCACTGGGTGGGCTGTCCGTCCGTGTCGTTAGCCGAACCAGCTCACCGCTTTGCGCATCACACAGCATGATGCTGTTGTCACACACAAACGCCAGAGAACGTCCGCTCGGGTGCCAGTTAAAGGCAGACTGTACACCGTATTCCGTATGCGTGACCTGCCTTGGCTCACCGCCATTCGGGGAAAGCGTCCATAGCTGTACCACGCCCGCGTCATCGCGCATCAGGAAAGCAATCTCACTGCCGTCGGGCGAGGTTCGCAGCCAGTGGCGCGGCTGATTCACCAGCCCAGGATAACGCCGCGAGTGCGTAAAGGTTAAACGCCGCTGCTGCACGCCCGCTGGCGGTGCGGGCATTGACGTTGCCGTCCCTGCCAGTGGCGCCTCCCCTTCTTTGGCGTAATCTTCCAGCGCGTTCGGCAAATCGACGATAAAGATCTCCGGAACCGTCGTCCCATCCGCCGCACGCGTATCGCCGATAAACGCCAACGCCCAGCGCTGCCGCGAGCCATCTTGCTGGATATAGCCGGCCGTTCCTACCCAGCCTTCTTCATAGGCACGGTTGATTTCATCGCTGCCGGGCTGAGGCTGCGGCGTCGTTTTGCTGACCAGCACACAATAATGGCTACCGCCATATTCACGCGGATGGCGTTTCTCAACGACGACAGCCTGTAGTGGCACAGCCACGCCCACATTGCGCAAGTTCAATGCCGGATCGCGCTCATGCAGCACATGGTCGTTATAGGTAAAGCTCAGGCGGCTGGCATCCGGGCTGAAGACGTGGACATGCGTACCGCCACGCAGCGCGCCAGCCTGATAAGGCGGCGTAATAGAGAAAGCATCAAGCGTGATGGCCTCATCGCGCTGGCGGTCCGCCACTATCGTTCCACGACGATGGTGAAAATCATACTGCCACTCGCTATCTGGATTTTCCGGCCCGTGGATAAAAACATAGCGCAGCGGTTCCTGTGGGCTACAGGTCACTACGCCCACATGCGCCCCCGCCGTCGCCCGGTAAATCACCTCGGTTTCCCGGCTTTTCAGGTGTACTCGCTCAATGGTCAGCCCTGTGAATGAAGATCCATAGGGTCTTATGTCATAAATCAACCAATTTCCGTCACATGACCAGCAATTAATGTTGGTAAGTTGGTGACCAGTAGCATTAAACGTTAGTTGAACTTCAACAGGCAAGTCATCACCCCGCTTATTCAATATCAGTCAGTATTTTGTAAATAAATTTCAGTTTTATGTATAACATATTGTTTTATATTTAAAAAAAACAAACAACAACCAATAATATCATTCAAAAAAATAGAATAACTCTCTCAATAACATCCGTTTTTTAATTTATTAGCATCGGCGTAACATTCTTCCTATCGAAAGGGCAGCCCCCTTTCACCTATCAATCAGAAAAAGGATAAGACATCATGAAAAACGTAAAAACCATCGCCGCTGCTGTTGTTCTCGCTACCATGACTTTCGGTGCTTCTGCTGCTGAATATGTGTCTCCTTCACAGACACAGAACCTGGAAAAAGCAGGCGTCGTTACCGCTACCGCTCAAGACCTGAGCTCACTGCAAGCTCAGCTCGCCGCGAAAGCAGAAAAAGCGGGCGCTAAAGCTTATACCATCACGTCTGCGACCGGTAACGATCAGTTGCGTGGCTCTGCGGTAATCTTCAACTAATCGTTGTCTACCCTGAGTTTTTATCCCAGTTAGCTATCCTGTAAGACATCACGTATTACCCTCTTTCCGGCTTGCCTCCTCATCAGGGCAAGCCGGTTTTTTATTGATACGGAAGTGAGAACGTGCGGAAGTAGGAAGAACGGTGAATTCGGTGTGGCAGATTGCCACACCGATGTGGATAGACTTACAACGTTGTACCTTGGAAACCATTTTCGGCCGCTATCGCCGCGAACCATTCCCCACTTTTCTTCACCGTGCGTTTTTGCGTCGCCAAATCCAACTGCACAAAACCATAGCGATTCTTGTAGGCATTCGACCACGACCAGTTATCGATAAACGTCCACATATGGTAGCCGAGGCAATGGCTGCCTTCCGCGATACCTTTGTGTACAAACTTCAAGTGCTCGCGGACAAAATCGATGCGGTAATCGTCCTGAATCTGGCCGTTGGCATCGAAACGCTGTTCGTTCTCCACCCCCATGCCATTTTCCGAAATAAAGCAGCGCGGATTGCCGTAATTCACCCGCAGATTGGTCAGAATGTCATAGATGCCCGGTTCGTAAATCTCCCAACCACGATAGGGATTCATTTTTCGTCCCGGCATTTCATAGCTGGAAAAGAACCACTCGGGCATAAACGGACTATCAGGATTGACCAGGCTGTCGCGGCACTGAATACGGCGCGGCTGGTAGTAGTTAATGCCCAGCAGATCGACAATCCCATCGGCCAGCAGCGCACGATCGTCAGGCTGGCAACTTGGCAGTTGGCCGTATCGATGCAGCAAATCAACCAGTTCCCGCGGGTATTCGCCCCGCAGTGCAGGGTCGAGGAAACTGCGGTTAAACATCAGGTCGGCTATGTTGGCCGCGTTGACATCAGCCGGATGCTGGGAGCGCGGGTAGGAAGGCGTCAGGTTGAGGATAATGCCAATGTCTCCGCCCTGCGACTGTTCGCGATAGGCCCTCACCGCCAGCGCATGCGCCAGCATCGTGTGGTACGCCACCGTCGCAGCGCGTTTGAAATCCACCACGTTCGGGTAGTGGAAATCATACAGATACCCGCCTTCCACCGGCACCACCGGCTCATTGAAGGTAAACCAGTGTTTGACCCTGTCGCCAAACAGGCGGAAGCAGGTCGCCGCATAGCCCGCATAGGCCACCACCACCGCCCGATTTTCCCAGCCGCCCAGCCGCTGCATCACCATCGGCATATCAAAATGGAACAGATTGATAAACGGCGTGATGCCCTGCGCCAGCATTTCATCAATGACCTGATTATAAAACGCCACCGCCTGCGGATTCGGTTCACCGACGCCATCAGGAATCAGCCGCGCCCACGAGATCGACGTTCGGAACGTGTTGTGATTCAGCGTCTTCAGCAGCGCGATATCTTCACGCCAGTGCTGATAAAACGTGGAAGTATCTGCCGGCCCAACCTGCTGATGAAAACGACCGGGCTGCGTGGCAAACCATTCGTCCCACACGGTGGCACTTTTACCATAGTTAAGGCTTTCGCCTTCCGTTTGCGGTGCCGAACTGGCGCTGCCCCACCAAAAATTCGCCGGAAAGCGAAAATCCTTCTGAAGATGATCGTGCATACGTTCCTCTCTGCTTCACTCGTGTTTATGCGCTGGCGCTGGCTTCGCCCGCAGCCTGCTGTTGTTTCTCCTGCTCCTGTTTAAGCAGCGTGCGCTCATACACTTTCAGGAACGGGTAATACATCGCGGCCGACATCACCATGCAGAGCAGACACATGATCACCGGGCTGAACGCCCAGTTCGCCGCCCATGATGCGCCAATTGGCGCCGGCGTCGTCCACGGTGTCAGGGAAACCACCTGCGCGATCCAACCGAGCTTCGTCGCCGTATAGGCAATGACGGCATTGACCATCGGCACGAAAATAAACGGCAGGAACAGCAGCGGGTTCATGATGATCGGTGCACCAAACAGAATCGGTTCATTGATGTTGAAAAAGCTCGGCACGACACCCATACGGCCAATCGTACGCAGATGAACCGCGCGGCTACGCAGCAGCAAAAAGGCCAACGGCAGCGTGGAGCCAACCCCGCCGATCAGCAGGTAGTGATCCCAGAATCCCTGCAAATAAATATGCGGCAGCGGCGCCCCGGCTGACAGCGCGGCCTGGTTCAGCGCCAGGTTGGTCATCCAGAACGGGTTCATAATCCCGGTAACGATCAGCGCGCCGTGAATCCCGGCAAACCATAGAATCTGACAAATGAACACCGAAATCAGAATCGCAGGCAGCGAATCCGACGCCGAAATCAGCGGTGCCAGCAGGTGCATGATGGCTTCCGGGATAATCATGCCGGTCGCGGACTGGATGAACAGGTTAAACGGATGCAGCGTCGCAACGATAACCTGCACGGGGATAAGGATCTCAAACGAACGCGCCACGCCGGTTGGCACCTCTTTCGGCAGGCGAATGGTGATATTGCGTTTCTTCAGCCAGGCATACACTTCACCGGCATAAATTGACGTCAGAATCGCGGTAAAAATCCCCTCACCGGAAAAGTACTGGGTAGAAATTTGCTTCTCATGATAAGGCGCGGCCACCAGCAAGAATGCCATCAGCGCCAGCAGGCCGGTCATGATCGGATCCAGCTTGTAGTGCTTACCCAGGCTGGCCCCTATCCCCACCGAGATAAAGAAGGTCATGACCCCCATACTGAGGTAGTACGGCAGCATCAGCTGTTCACGGTAAGCAACGGAGAAATCGAGCCACGCGCGGGCAAACCCCAGCGTGGTGTCCGGCGCGAACGGCGGGAAGATGAACACCAGCATAAACGAACCGATGATCATGAAAGGCAGCGCGGCGATAAAACCATCACGAATCGCGATGATGTGACGCTGCTGCCCGACCACACCCGCCAGCGGGGTAATTTTTTGCTCGATGATATTCACCATCGACTGATAGAGGCCACTCATAGCGGTTGTCCTGATTTTTCGATCAGTGAAAAGGCGAAATCCAGCACGTTGTCACCGCGCTGCATACCGTAATCCATCATATCTATCGCTGCTACAGGCACGCCTTTTCCCTCAGCTTTCTCCTGAAAGGACGCCAGCATATATTTCACCTGTGGCCCCAGCAGCACAACGTCATACTTCCCGACCTGCTCATCAAATTCATGGGCGGCGTAGGCGGCAATCTCAACGTCCAGACCACGTGTGCTGGCCGCCTCCTTCATCTTTCTCACTAAAAGGCTGGTAGACATCCCAGCGGAACAACAAAGCATGATCCTTTTCATTTTCAATACCCCGTCGCATTGCGTTACGAATAAAAAGCGTTATGAATAAAAATCGTTATGAATAAAAAGCGTCATCAATAAAGTCATCGTGAATCAACACAGTCATTGGAAACATCATCATGGAAACACAATGGAAACCGTTTTCCATGAAAAAAACCAATATATGAGAATAGGTTCACGAAATGGTAGGCATTGCTGGAAACAATGTGAGGCAGGTCATGGAAAACGTATTTCAGACGTGAAGGATAGGTAAAACCCACTATTGCGGCGCTTATTACGCTAAGTGTGCTGATTTCAGGCATTTCCTACTTTTGGCTATAAAAACGACAAATTGAGATTTAAAAAGCCCACCCTCCCCCTGCTATGTTTATCACCTGATGTTGCATTTTCTCGCTGTATTTTAACTTTTCGTTATAAGGGAGAGGTCATAGGCATGTCATTGATGATGAAAAAATCAGTCATGGAAAGGCGTGGAGAAAGCGCGCGGCTATGGAATAGCATAACGACGCGGCTACGCCACATTCCTGCCATTCTGGCTGCCGGCGCCCTGCTGCTTATGTCCGCCGCCTATGCGCAGGACAGCGTGCCAGCGCAGTTGCGCGTCGGCTATCAGAAAGGTTCGGTCAGTCTGGTGCTGGCAAAAGCACACCAGTTGCTGGAAAAGCAGTTCCCCAACACCAAAGTCAGCTGGGTTGAGTTCCCCGCCGGCCCACAGATGCTGGAAGCGCTCAACGTTGGCAGCATCGATCTGGGCGGCACCGGCGATATCCCGCCGATTTTTGCGCAGGCCGCTGGCGCTGACCTGCTGTATGTCGGTGTGGAACCGCCTAAACCTCAGGCCGAAGTGATTCTGGTGCGGGAAGACAGCCCGGTGAAAACCGTCGCCGATTTAAAAGGCCGTAAAGTTGCCTTTCAGAAAGGCTCCAGCGCGCACAATACGCTGCTGCGCGCGCTGCAACGTGACGGGCTGAAATTCACCGATATCAAACCGACCTACCTGACTCCCGCTGACGCCCGCGCGGCGTTCCAGCAAGGTAATGTCGATGCATGGGCCATTTGGGATCCCTACTATTCCGCCGCACTGCTGGAAGGCGGCGTCCGTGTGCTGGCTGACAGCAGCGGGCTGGAGAAAACCGGCTCTTTCTACCTCGCATCCCGCCCTTATACCGAAGCACACGGCAGCTTTATTCGTCAGGTGCTGGACGAACTGACCAAAGCCGATGCGTTAACCATCAGCGACCGGGCACAAAGCGTCACTCTGTTAGCCAACGCGGTAGGACTACCGGAAAAAGTGATTGAAACGGCACTCGATCATCGCCCGCCAACCACCATCGAACCACTGGATGCCGCCACGATCAAGGCACAGCAATCCACCGCCGACCTGTTTTATGAAAACCGGCTGGTGCCGGTGAAGGTCAATATCGCAGAGCGCGTCTGGCATCCCAAGGCGAACTAATTCGCTTATCGCACACACATTTTGCTTACCCCAAACAAGGCTGTTCAAGGAGAATGAGATGAACGCATCCCAACTATTTGACGAGTAGCACAGAGGCTGAAAGACGGGGTGTGGAGCCTCGCAGATTTCCGGCATCATCGTGCCTATAACGGGATACTCATCGTTCCCCTGACTGGAGACTCCACACATGAATAACTATACCCCTGTTGGCGTTGATATCGCAAAACACCTGATTCAGGTTCACTTCATCGACAAACATAGCGGCGAAGTGGTGGATAAACAGCTGCGACGTCAGGATGTTCTGACCTTCTTCAGCAACCGTGAACCCTGCCTGATTGGTATGGAAGCCTGTGGCGGCTCTCAGCACTGGGCCCGGGAGTTGAAGAAACTTGGTCATCAGGTTCGCCTGCTTCAGGCGAAATTCGTCAAAGCCTTCCTGATGGGCAACAAGAACGATGTCATGGACTCCCGCGCCATATGGATGGCGGTCCAGCAACCGGGACGGGGGATTGCCGTAAAGAGCGAAGAGCAGCAGGCCGTTCTGGCACTGCATCGCATGCGCCGCCAGTGGGTGAAGTTCCGCACCGCGCAGACCAATGCCCTGCATGGCTTACTGCTCGAATTTGGTGAAACAGTACGCAAAGGACGTACCGCGCTGGACAAGGCTCTGCCCGTGGCGCTGGAGAGGCTGAAAAACCGCCTGCCGCTGTTCCTCATCGCCCAGATTGAAGAGCAGCACCGTCGCTTGAGTGAGCTGGATGCTCAGATTAACGGCATTGAGCAACAACTGACGGCGCTGGCGAAACAGAACGAGACCTGCCGACGGCTGATGGCTATACCCGGCGTAGGGCCACTGATAGCCACGGCGGCGGTGGCTACGATGGGCGAGGCTCATGCGTTCCGGTCGGGACGGGAGTTCGCGGCCTATGTCGGACTCGTCCCAAAACAGACCGGCACTGGCGGCAAGGTTCGCCTGCTGGGGATAAGCAAACGCGGTGACACCTACCTGCGTACGCTGTTTATCCATGGAGCGAGGGCAGCGAGCCTGTTGGCGAAAGAGCCGGGACCGTGGATAACGGAGTTAAAGAAACGGCGGCCGACCAGTGTGGCGATAGTCGCGATGGCCAACAAACTGGCGCGCACGGTGTGGGCGGTGGCGGCGCACGAACGGGAGTACCGGAAAGATTACGTCAGCATCAGGCCGTATTAACAGCGGATGCTGAAAACCATTAACCCTTAACAAAAGGATGAATGCGGAAAGGTTGCGAGGGCAGCCAGCGTGATGACGACGACAGGTAAGACCGGGACTTGCTAAACCTGAATGGTGTGTCGGGCATAAAGCCCGCCAGGAGAATAAGGAGCAAGTCGGCGAATCTCATCGAGGCCCGCGGCACAGGCTGCAATAAGGCCGGATATAGAGCTGCGACCTATCCGTCAACGTCAACACAACGGAAGCCTTGCAAACGGGATGCGTTCATATAGTTCACACCATGAGTCTTAACGTATTCTGGTTTCTGCCCACCCACGGAGACGGTCGCTATCTTGGTAGCACTGAGGGCGCACGTCATGTTGACTACAGCTATCTGCAACAGGTGGCACAGGCCGCCGAGCGGCAAGGGTTTGGTGGCGTGTTGCTACCGACAGGCCGCTCCTGCGAGGATTCCTGGCTGGTTGCCGCCTCGCTCATTCCAGTGACGCAGCGGCTAAAATTTCTCGTTGCCCTGCGCCCCGGCGTGATTTCCCACTATCGCCGCACGCCAGGCCGCTACGCTGGACAGGTTGTCCAATGGTCGGGCGCTGTTCAATCTGGTGACTGGCGGCGATCCGGAAGAATTGGCCGCCGAAGGGCTGTTCCTCAGCCATGAAGAACGCTACGAAGCGTCAGCGGAATTCACCCATATCTGGCGCAGATTGCTGGAAGGCGAAACCGTCGATTTCGCAGGCAAACACATTCAGGTCAAAGACGCCAAGCTGCTTTACCCGCCCGTTCAGCAGCCGCGTCCACCGCTCTACTTTGGTGGTTCCTCTGAGGCCGCACAGAATCTGGCGGCAGAACAGGTCGATCTCTACCTGACCCTGGGGTGAACCGCCTGAGCAGGTTAAAGAAAAGCTGGCGGAAGTCCGCGCCAAAGCGGCGGCGCAGGGGCGTGAGGTTCGCTTCGGTATTCGCCTGCACGTCATCGTGCGGGAAACCACCGAAGAAGCCTGGCAGGCTGCCGATCGGCTGATCTCCCATCTGGATGACAAAACCATCGCCGACGCACAGGCGGCGCTGGCGCGTTTCGATTCCGTCGGTCAGCAGCGCATGGCCGCCCTGCACGGCGGCAAAAAGGACAAGCTGGAGATCAGCCCGAATCTATGGGCAGGCATTGGTCTGGTACGCGGCGGCGCCGGCACCGCGCTGGTTGGCGATGGCCCAACGGTGGCCGAACGTATTCAGGAATACGCCGATCTCGGAATAGATACCTTTATTCTGTCCGGCTATCCGCATCTGGAAGAGGCGTATCGCGTGGGTGAACTGCTGTTCCCACACCTCAATCTGGCGCAACAGCCCACGCCGCTGCATGCGGTGAGCAACGTGGGAGAAGTGGTGGCAAACCGCTATGTGCCACGCAAAGTCTCGCAAAGCTGAGGAACCGATCATGGCAAGAACGCTCTCTTCACTGGCACAGCGGTTTGCGCCCTTCTTACTCCCCGTAACGCTGCTGGTCGCGTGGCAGATATCCGTCGAATTCGGCTGGTTATCCAACCGGATTCTGCCTGCGCCCAGTTCGGTGATTACCGCAGGCTGGTCGCTCATCTCCAGCGGCGAGCTGTGGCAACACCTGGCGATTAGCGGCTGGCGCGCCCTGATCGGGTTTGCTATCGGCGGCAGTATCGGATTGGTGCTCGGTTTTATCACCGGGCTGTCGCGCTGGGGCGAGCGGCTGCTGGACAGCTCAGTGCAGATGATCCGCAACGTTCCTCATCTGGCGCTGATTCCACTGGTCATTCTGTGGTTCGGCATTGATGAGGCGGCCAAGATCTTTCTGGTGGCGTTGGGCACGCTATTCCCGGTGTATCTCAACACCTATCACGGCATTAAAAACATCGATCGCGGCCTGCTGGAGATGGCGCGCAGCTACGGACTGTCCGGCCTGAGCCTGTTTTCTCAGGTGGTGTTGCCCGGTGCGCTGCCATCCATCATGGTCGGCATTCGTTTTGCGCTGGGCTTTATGTGGCTGACGCTCATTGTCGCGGAGACCATTTCTGCCAATTCCGGCATCGGCTACCTCGCCATGAACGCCCGCGAGTTCCTGCAAACGGACGTGGTGGTGGTGGCCATCATTCTTTACGCCCTGCTCGGCAAGCTGGCCGATGTCAGTGCTCAGGGTCTGGAGCGCATTTGGCTGCGCTGGAATCCGGCTTATCAAACCTCATCGGGGGACGCATCATGACCGCTTTTACCGATTCTGCAACGCACGCGCATTCACCGTCGCCGCTCACCAAAGGGACGCCGCTGGCGCTGGATGCCATCACCAAACACTACGGCCACCGCACCGTGCTGAATGACGTGCAGCTGCGCATTCCGTCCGGGCAGTTTGTTGCCATCGTCGGCCGCAGCGGCTGCGGCAAAAGTACCCTGCTGCGCCTGCTCGCCGGGCTGGAAGCCGCCAGCAGCGGCGAACTGCTGACCGGCACCGCACCACTCAGCAGCGCAAAAGATGACACGCGGCTGATGTTTCAAGAAGCGCGCCTACTGCCGTGGAAAAAGGTGATCGACAATGTCGGGCTGGGGCTGCGCGGCAACTGGCGTGAGAAAGCGCAGGAGGCACTGGCCTCCGTCGGGCTGGCGGATCGCGCGAACGACTGGCCAGCAGCGCTGTCCGGCGGTCAGAAACAGCGCGTCGCGCTGGCACGCGCGCTCATTCACCACCCGCGTTTACTGCTGTTGGATGAACCACTGGGCGCGCTGGATGCCTTAACCCGCATCGAGATGCAAAGCCTGATCGAAAATCTGTGGCTCCAGCACGGATTTACCGTACTGCTGGTCACGCACGATGTCTCTGAAGCTATTGCGCTGGCCGACAGGGTGATTCTGATCGAAGAAGGGCGTGTGGGGCTGGATATTACGGTCGATTTACCCCGGCCACGGCGTCGTGGTTCGGCAAAGCTGGCAGAGCTGGAAGCCCGCGTGTTGGAGCGCGTGTTGGCACCCACCGCGCCTCCTTTACCTCACCAGGCGGCGATATAGCCTTCGTTCTGGCGATCGAGATAGGGTATCTTATCGCCAGATTAAACATCAAAAATATTGACAGATATTCTCAAAACACTCCGTTTTCCCTTCTCCCCGCAGCGGCGTAATATCCTCTTCATCGAAAGGAAATGTCCTTTCACTCCAAACAACATTGAACAGGATACATCACATGAAAAACGTAAAATTCTTCGCCGCTGCTGTCGTACTTTCTACCCTGTCTTTCGGTGCTTTCGCTGCCGATCAGGTCTCTTCACAACAGGCACAGAGCCTGGAGAAAGTTGGCGTAGTGAGCGCTACCGCTCGTAGCCTGGATTCACTGCAAGCACAGCTGGCTCAGAAAGCAGAAAAAGCTGGTGCCAGCGCCTTCACTATCACGTCTGCCACGGGTGACAACCAACTGCGCGGCGTCGCTGTTATCTACAAATAATGGCTGCTGATAAACAATCAAAAAATTAAACAGACTTTCCTCATTCAAGAGGAAAGTCCGTTTTTTTATGGGATAATAATGCCAAATTCACTTTGAGACGATCCCGTAGGCCATTCGGTGGCGCAGCACGAAGTGTCTCCGTGAGTGTTTTAGCAAGTACGTAGTAGCCAGTGCAAAAAAGTCTGGGATTACGACTTATCTAATTAATATCAAGCCTCATCAAGATTTCGTCATGATATTTACCATCAATGTACAGTGCAGCGGTATCTATTGCCCACTCTCTAAATCCAAAAGAACAATAAAGGGCTTGTGCCAATTTGTTGGTTGCAGCGACTGAAAGTTTCACTGTTTTCGCATTGCAAGATGCCTGTAATGCCGCTTCCAAAAGCGATCGAGACAGGCCAGTCCCTCTCATTTCAGCTCGAACATACATTCCCCAAATCATGACCACATGACTCAGTTTTGGTGCAGTGTTGACGCTTACACCCACGATACCCTGCAACCTGTTTTCGAGGTCATATCCTCCAAAAATCGAGTTTAGGCGGAGGCGTTCAGCAAAGAATGTTTCTGGTTTCTGGCTTTCTTCTTCAAAAGACGCACCGAATGCTTCTGGATGAAGCTTAAGTGCTTCGAGCCTTACTCGCCTGAACTCGTCTAGATCGCTATTGTTTATACGACGTACTGCAAAAGTCGCCATTCCTACAGCCCTCCTGCCACCTTGAAAAGACCCATAATACTATTGCGTTGTAAAATACAACGTTAGCTTAAAATCATCGTTGTCCATGCCGTCCACCAGATAATATTTTTCGTCCAAGCTAGGGATAGCTCACCTAGTCATATACCCACTATTGCTAACGAGGAACGCTTGCTAATATAGCCTTAAGGTTATATTGTACTTACAGAGTGCAGGACATGGAGGTTTACAGATTGGCATGAGAAATAGTCACACGGGCACTATTCGATACGTGGTTTGATGAGCAAACCGAAACGGTACAGGAAGAGGTTTTGGCACACCTCGGTATACTCGAAGAAGATGGCCCACAGCTAGGGCGACCACAGGTTGATCAGATTAAAGGCTCACAATACAAAAATATGAAGGAGCTTCGAGTTCAGGTTGGCGGCCACCCATTCCGAACATTCTTCGCATTTGATCGGACACGTAAAGCGATTGTTTTATGTGCGGGAGATAAGAAAGGCGAAAATGAAAAATTGTTCTACGAACGTATGATTAAGATCGCAGACGCTGAGTTTACATCGCATCTGATATCACCGGAGGTAAAAGAAGATGGCGACATTTAAAGAAATGATGGCTAAACGTTCACCGGAGAGCCGCGCCCGCATTGAAGCGCGCACGGCTGAGATCCGTCAGGAAATCACTTTAGCGAAACTACGCGAAGAGCTGAACATGTCGCAGACTCAGCTTGCATTAGCTCTGGGCGTCAAGCAGCCATCTATTGTTAAGATGGAGAAGGTCGAGAATGACCCAAAACTGTCAACGCTGAAACGCTATGTCACTGCCCTAGGCGGCAAGCTTACGCTAGATGTGACCTTGCCTGATGGTAAGCGTATCGCGCTTACTTTGTAATTAAGTCGTTCTGGATTTTCAGTAAACGCGATTCGTTCACTCCAGAACGAAATGCCCTTCGCCAACCTGTTTATAGCGGCGTGCTGGAGGATGGAAATCAGGGGCACGCACCGGACTGCGCAATTCATCATTGGTGATATTGCGCACCGGACGGGTATCCGGGTCAGGCACGGGCACCGCAGAAATCAGACGCCGGGTGTAATCATGCTGCGGATTGTCGAAGATCGCCGAACGTGGACCGATCTCCACAATTTCGCCAAGATACATCACCGCCACACGATGGCTGATACGCTCGACAACCGCCATATCGTGCGAGATAAACAGGAATGACAGCCCCAGCTTCTGCTGGAGATCCAGCATCAGGTTGATCACCTGCGCTTTGACGGACACATCCAGCGCCGATACCGATTCATCGGCAATAATCACTTTCGGCTCCAACGCCAGCGCGCGCGCAATACACACTCGCTGCCGCTGCCCGCCGGAGAACTGGTGCGGGAAACGCGAAGCCATATCGCCAGATAACCCTACCTGTTCCAGCAGTTCGCTCACTCGCGCACTCACATTCTGGCGGGTCGCCAGACCGTGCAGCAGCATCGGTTCGGCGATGGCTTCCCCTATCCGCATACGCGGATTCAGGCTTTCATACGGATCCTGAAACACCATTTGAATCTGCCGCCGCGACTCGGTCAGCTCACGCTTATCCGCCGTCAGGATATTTTTTCCCAGCAGCTGAATGTCGCCGCTGACGGCGTCGTTGAGGCGAATAATCGACCGTCCGGTGGTGGATTTACCGCAGCCCGATTCCCCAACCAGCGCAAGCGTTTCGCCCGGCCAGAGATCGAACGAGATATTTTCCACCGCATGAACCCGCCCGGACAGCCGACGGAAAAAACCTGATCGGATATCAAATCGGGTGACCAGATTTTTTACCGTCAGCACCGGTTCCTCACCCGACACGGTATTCACCGCCTCCGGCACCGGCTGGCGTTCGCCCGTTTTGAGATCGATCAGCGGGAAACGCTGTGGCCATGCGCTGCCAGACATCGAGCCTAATTTGGGTACCGCAGACAGCAACATACGGGTATAGGGCTGTTGCGGATGATGAAAGATCTCTCGCGTGACGGCGTTTTCTACCATTTCACCCTGATACATCACCAGCGTGCGGTCGGACACTTCCGCCACCACGCCCATGTCGTGGGTGATAAACAGCACCGACATCCCTTCTTCTTCCTGAAGGGTTTTTATCAGCGTCAGAATTTGTGCCTGAATCGTGACGTCCAGCGCCGTCGTCGGTTCATCGGCAATCAACAGCTTTGGATGGCAGGCCAGCGCAATCGCAATCACCACGCGCTGACGCATCCCGCCAGAGAAGCTCTGTGGGTACTCGTTCAGCCGCGATTTGGCCGCCGGAATGCGTACTTTCTCCAGCAGGCGCACCGCTTCGGCGCGCGCTTCGGCTTTGCCCATGCCGCGATGGCGGCGCAGCACTTCCGTAATCTGGTAGCCAATCGGCAAGACCGGATTCAGGCTGGTCATCGGCTCCTGAAAAATCATGCCGATACGGTTGCCACGCACATCCTGCATCGCCTTATTGGGGAGCGAGAGCAGTTCGGTGTCGCCAAAATGAATCTGCCCCTCAATTCGGCTTTGGCCGGGTGGCAGCAAGCGCATGATGGATTTCGCCATCACGCTTTTCCCTGAACCAGATTCCCCCACCACGGCGACTGTCTCTTTCTCGCCAATCGTGAAAGATAAATCCCGCACCACGTTCATCCACTCGCCGTTCACCTGAAAGGCGGTGGTCAGATGCGAAACGGACATAATCGGCGCTGTCATGTGTTCGTTACCCCTCATTCCTATGGGCGTTCCCACGGCTTAGTTCCGCGGGTTGAGGATGTCGCGTAGCGCATCCCCGACCAGATTGATCGCCACAATCAGCAGCAGTAGTGTCAGCCCCGGAAAGAAGCTGATCCAATAGTCGCCCGACATCAGGTATTCAAAACCGTTAGAGATCAGCAGCCCCAGTGACGGTTCCGTCACGGGCAGCCCGATCCCCAGAAATGAAAGTGTGGCTTCCAGCATGATGGCGTAGGCAATGCGCATCGTTGCCACCACGATCAGCGGTGCCAGACAGTTGGGTAAAATATGGCGAAACAGAATGCGACGGTTGGACAGCGCCATGCTACGCGCCGCGTCCACGTAGCTGCGGCGACGTTCCACCAGCGCCGACCCGCGAATCGTCCGGGCGTAGTAAGCCCACTGCGTCACCACCAGCGCCATGATGATCTTATCAACCCCTTGCCCCAGCACCGCCAGCAGAATCAGCGCGATCAGGATAGGCGGGAAACTGAGCTGGATATCGACGATACGCATGATCGTCGCGTCCGTTTTTCCACCGACGTAGGCGCTAATCAGCCCCAACGAAGCACCAATCAGCAGCGCAAGCACCGCACTGGAGAAGCCCACCATCAGGCTGATGCGGGTACCGTACAGAATCGCGCTGAACAGGTCACGCCCTTGATCGTCCGTCCCCAGCCAATACGTCATGCCCGCCATGCTCTGCGCACCCGGTGCGAGCCGGCCATCCATGATGTCGAGCTGCATCAGATCGTAGGGATTCTGCGGCGACAGCAGTGGGGCAAGCAGTGCCAGCAGCACGAAAACCGCCAGCATAATCAGTCCGCACAGCGCCAGCCGATCGTTGAGCAGCGCCATCACCACGCGCATTACCGGGTGAGCGTTTTTTTGCACGGCAGCGGGCTGGTGTATCGTATTCCCTGTCATCCCTTGTCTCCTCCCAGTCGCACGCGCGGATCGACCAGCACATACAGCAAATCGACCAGCAGGTTGATCACGCTGAACATCACGACGGTAATCATCAGATAAGCCAGGATAACCGGACGGTCGAGCACGGCGATCGAGTCGATAATCAGCTTGCCCATGCCCGGCCAGGCATAAATGGTTTCCGTCACCACCGCGAACGCGATCAGCGACCCCAGTTCCAGCCCCAGCACGGTAATCAGCGGAATCAGCGTGTTGCGCAGCACATGAACCAGTACGATACGGGTTTCCGACAGCCCTTTCGCACGGGCAAACTGCACATAATCCTGTTGCAGGCACTCCATCACACCCGCGCGCATCAGGCGGATAACCAGCGAGATTTTAAACAGCGCGAGGTTAAACGCGGGCAAAAGCAGGTGTTCGAGACCATCGCGGGTCAGAAAACTGAATGGAATACCGAACAGTTCATGGACATCGCCCCGGCCAGAGGAAGGCAACCAACCCAGCTTCACGCTAAACAGCATGATCATCACCAGCCCGATCCAGAACGTGGGCAGGCTAAAACCGAGGATGGAGAAAGTCATAATGGATTTGGACACTGCGCTGTCCGGCTTCAGGCCAGCGTAAATCCCCAGCGGGATACCAACAACCAGCGCCATCACGAACGCCAACATCGCCAGTTCGAGCGTGGCAGGCATGCGCTGAAAAATCAGCGTCAGCGCGGGTTGATTAAAGATAAACGAGTTGCCCATATCGCCCTGAAAGGCGTTCCAGACAAATAGCCCGTACTGTTCCCAGACGGGCTTATCCAGACCGAAGGACTGAATCACCGCCAGCCGTTCCGCTGGCGTGGCCGTCGCCCCCAACAACATATCGATCGGATTACCAACCAGATAGACACCCACAAACACCAGCACCGACATCACAGCCAGCGTCAGCAGCGTTTGTCCGATTCGGCTCAGCAGGTAGGCTATCATTAGCGCCTCCCGGAACCGTTTAGGTCTTCAGAAGCATTGATTTCTTCACAAGAATAGCGGCGCAGGCGATCGGCAATCAGCCCGAGAAACCCTTGTTCGTCGATTTCCCGCGCGACCAGCGCATTCTCAGGCTCACCCAGTTTGTGATAAAAATCGGCAAACGCATAACCCGCGGTTTTACCGGCAACTTCTACCCCAATGCGCGCACGTTTTGATGTGAACAGCTCCGGTTTTAACAGCCACGCAATGACGGTCGCATCATGAATCGGTCCACCTTCGCGACCAAAGCGCTCAACTTCACTACGATCAAACATGCGCAACAGCGCGGCCATCGCCTTACCCGGCGCGCCGCCGCTGCGTTCGATGTCCTCAACCTGTTCCGTCTGAATTAATGCCTGAAAGGTCACATCCAACGGCATGATGACGAGGGGAACACCGGAAGAAAAAACGATTTCCGCCGCATGCGGATCGGCATAGACGTTAAAATCCGCCCACGGTACGCGATTCCCCATCGCGGTAAAGGCACAGCTCATGGAAACAATCTGTTTGATGCCGCGTGCGACATCAGGATGGAAGCACAGCGCCAACGCCAGATTCGTCAGCGGGCCAAGTGCGCAAATGGTGATGGGGTTATTGTCGGCCGCCGCCTGACGCGTCATCCGCACCAGAAAATCAACAGCGTGTTCCTGTTCCGGCGACAGCGTGCTCTCCGGTACCCAGTCAGCAGAGAATTTGCCGATATGGGCGTATTTACCGAAAACCTGATCGCGGATGAGCGGGCGTGAAGCACCAGCAAAAATGGGCACATCGGTTCTGCCCGTCACACCCACTACGTTGCACGCATTCGGTAGCGTGGCGGCAAGCGGCACATTGCCTGCCACAACGGTAATCCCCAGTACGTCTAGCTCGGGTGAAGCCAATGCCAGCCAGATGGCTATCGCATCGTCAACGCCGGGATCGGTATCAATAATAATGCGTTCTTGAACCATATCAGACACCCTCTCCATAGCGGCTCAATAGGTCAGCAAACAGCTCGACAACCTGTTTGGCATCAACCCCCGTCACCACATCCACATTCGGCTGACGGTCAGTTTTTCCGTACCAGTCGGCAACGGTCTGCCCCATGCACAGCTCGCTTTCCTGCTCAATGTAAACGCTGGCTTTTTCCGTCGTGAAACAGTGTGGCGCCAGCACCCAGGCGATAACCAGCGGATCGTGCAGCGGGCCGCCGCGTGAACCATAGCGACGGATGTCATTGCGATCCCAAAACGCCATCATTTCACCCAACGGCGCGGAAATCCGCCCGGATAGCGCGATGAAACGCGCCACCAATTCCGGCGTCAAAATCACCTGATGCGTGACATCCAGCGGTAGCGCGACAAGGGCAATCGATGAATCAAACACTATCTTCGCCGCCTGTGGGTCGGCGAGCATATTAAATTCAGACGTCAGGCTGCGGTTGCCTGCTTCACGGTAGGCGCCGCCCATCATCACAATGCGCGCAATACCGTCAGCAATCTCAGGAGCCATACGCAGCGCCATGGCCACATTAGTTAACGGCCCTAACGTACAGAGCGTGATCGGCGTGCCGTCAGCGATTGCCTGCTTGCACTGCGCAATAATAAAACTCACGGCATGCTGCACTTCGGCCTGTTTTTGTGGCTCAGGCAGCACCGTCTGGCCCAGTCCGCTTTCCCCGTGGAACTGACCGTGGATCGGTTCACGCAACAGCGGCCGATGGCAGCCGGCGAAAACGGGAATATCCGTGCGCTGGCCCAGTTCAACAATTTGCAGCGCGTTATGCACCGTCTTGTCCAACGATTGGTTACCGCACACCGTGCAAATACCGCGAATATCCAACTCGGGTGCCACAAATGCACTTAATAACGCAATCGCGTCATCTATCCCCGGATCACAATCAATAATAATAGGTAACGCGCTCATCCTTCGATGATTCCTTTTTTCTTTTAAGGTTATTCATAACAGATTTCAGGGTGCAGAAAACCACGCCATGACGGGGCAAAAGAAGTAATGCTAACGGTAATAAGGGAAGGAAAAACACGGCTAAATGTATTCACACCGTTCTCCTTATCACGAGATAAATAAGGGGTGAATATTCACCCCTTATTTGAACCATAAATGACAGGTGACTATTTGGCAGTACGGACGAAGTACGGCAGCGTGTAGGCATCGGAACGGCCCACATAGGTATACTGCTTTTTCATCGCCCAGGTGTTGGACAGGAACATGACCGGAATGACCCCCAGATCGTTCATGCCAATGTTCATCGCCTCAGCCAGCAGCGCATCACGTTTGGTTTCATCCAGCGTGACGCGTGCTTCGTTCAGCGTTTTATCAAAGACAGGATTGGAATAGCGACCACGATTCCCCTGTCCTGCATTGGGGCCAAAGGTTTCCAACAATGGCCCCAATACGCCAGAAGCTTCCCCGGTTTCAATCGCGGCCCCGCCCATAATCAAACTGAATTCGAGACGAGACGCACGTGAGAAGTACACACTGCCGGGCATCGTAACGACTTCGGTTTTGATGCCGGCGCGCGTGAACATTTGGCCAATGGCCTGAGCAATTTTAGAATCATTAGGATAACGATCGTTCGACGCGTGGAAGGTCAGCGTGAAGCCGTCGGGGTAACCCGCCGCCGCCAGTTCCTGTTTGGCTTTCTCCGGATTATAAACCGGCGCAGGAATGGAAGCGGAATAGCCTGGGTACCCCTTCGGTACAAGCTGAGAGGCAACAACAGCCTGCCCCTCCATCACACGGTCGACGATTGCCTGACGATTAATAGCTAAAGACATCGCCTGGCGTACTTCTTTTTTTAGTAATGGGTTTTTACCATCAGGACCTTTGGCGAACGGTGATTCCTCTCGCTGCTGGTCCATGTGAAGGTAAATAACACGATTCCCTGGTGTTGAAATCGTTTTTAACTGCTGATTTTTTTCAATATTACTGCTGTCGGCTGTTGGAACGTTTTCGATCATGTCCACATCACCGGATAATACGGCTGCTACACGTGCACTACTGTTCTTAAATACACGGACAGTAACGTTGTCCCACTCTGCTTTTCCTCCCCAGTAATCATCATTACGACTAAGGACTACCCGGTCGTCCGGCACCCAAGGAAACAAATTTGAATGGCCCTGTACCAATCACATCTTTTCCTGAATTCAACGTTTCCGTCGGGACGTTTTCAAGTCGGGCCGGTAAAATGGAAATCCGACTTAAATTATTCAGCAGCAGCGGCGAAGCCTCTTTTGTCTTAATCCGCACCGTTAGTGGATTAACTTCTATTACTTCAGCAATGTCGCTGACGTAAGGTGCGTAAGAGCTGGGGCTGTTTTTTGATGCCAGCGCAACACGCTTAATGCTGGCAATCACATCTTTAGCCGTAAAATCACTGCCGTCGTGAAACTTAACGCCAGGACGCAATACAAATTCCCACGTCTTGTCGTCAATCACTTTCCAACTGGTTGCCAGGGCAGGTGCAATCTGCTGTTTTTCATCCTGTACAACCAAACCGTCAAAAATATTGCGCGCCATTGCGCTATTCGCCCCACTCACATAAAACTGCGGATCCATTGATGTGGTGGAGGAAGCCAAACCGATATTCAGGTCCGCGCTATAAACCAAAGGTGAAGATGAAAATAAAACGGTAAACAATAACGCCAGCGTTGATTTCTTCATTCACTAACCCTCTATTCCATGATTGAGTACTGATGAAGTGTATTAAATCTTATGATTGTGAGTCTATGCGCCAGATTGGATAATGAAAAATTGCATTTTGTGTTAAATTGATAACTAAATGTTATGTTTTAAGGTGACGAGCATGCGTATCAATCCCCGTCAGGTTGAAGCCTTTCATAAAGTCATCCTCACCGGAGGCATCACTGCCGCCGCCAACATGATGTACATCACCCAGCCCGCGGTCAGTCGGCTCATTAAAGATTTTGAAGACGCGCTGAATCTGAAATTATTTGATAGAGACGGGCGCGGCCTGATTCCACGCGCCGAGGCGATGAAGCTATACCGGGAAGTCGAGCGCCTTTACTTAGGGTTGGATCACATCGGGCTGATTGCCGATGAAATTCGCCACGCCAAAGGCAGCATACTGCGTATTGCGGCCGTTCAGGCGCTCTCGTTTCTTTGTTCCGACCAGGTTCTCCCGACCTTACTCAAGAAATACCCCGATCTGTCCCTGTTTCTGGACATCGAGAGCAGCAGTCGTATTACGGACGCGATTGCGGAAAATCACTATGACGTGGGTTTTATTTTGGCCAGCCCGGCATTAAAGGGCTGGAAGCCGAACCGCTGGCAGACGCAAGCGCTGTCGCGGTGTTAGCGATGGATCACCCGCTTGCGACGGTGGATGAAATTACACTCGCCGATCTGGCCGGTACGCGCGCTATTTTGCCCGGCAGAACTACACCGCTGCGGGCACAGATCGATATCTCCGCCAGAAAAGAACAAATCTATTTGCATAACCCCATCGAAACCTCAATGGCTAACTGCTGCGTGCTGGCGTCAAGAAACGTCGGCATCGGCGTGGTGGATTTTATTACCGCCCTGAACAGCCCTTCGCCGGTTATCGTTAAGCCTTTCAATCCTGATATAAAAATGGCGTATTGCGCGGTTTATCCCCCGCAAATTCCCCGCAGTCAGGTGGTGAATCACATCACTCAGGTTATGAAAGAAAAAATAACGGATAGCCTGGAATTAAAATAATTTCCAGCCAAAGTCGTTATTTTTATTAATGTATTTATTAAATAATGACGATGGGGGAATAGATTTATAAAAAACAAATAGCATAGTTATTGTTTTAAATAAAAATAGCACCATAGAATTTCATTAATTAAAAAGAGAGGATCATTTTCCTTCCCAATTACATATAGATCCTTTATGCTCAGGAGTATTTCTTTTAATTAATATTATATGGATTTTATTACTATTATCAAAACCGATTACAATGTTATCTCCTTCCTGAGCCTCGTTCATTACAATATTCCCGCTAAAATATAATCGATGTTCCGTTCTTGTACTGTGTTCTTCTCTGGCATCATACCAGGTAATTGGTTTAATACAACTTACACACTCACCTCGGATAGAAAAATAAGCATCTTGCTTAAACTTTTCTAATCCAAAAAGATTCTTCAATGCTCTAACACCATTAAATTCATGCTGATTTGAGCGATTTCTTTCTGCTTCTACTGCTGACAATGTTTTGATGCACGATCTTTCAAGAGAAAAAGGGGATTTTGACATATATAACCTCTTATAAAATCCGTAAAAACTGGCATTAAGAAAAGGAATTATAGTAACTGCGAATAAACTAACATCAAGAAATAATAGAATAATTTTTCATTAATGCGATCTGCCATTGAGTTTAGCTTGAAAATGACTTTAAGGCACAAAGCTAGTTTCAAACATGATGTAATTTTCTTTAAACTTTTCATTCATAATGGTGCCATTTAGTGATATTCTATCACTAGTATCTCCCTTTTTAAATGGTGTTAAAAATGAAAAATGTTGAACTGATTGCACAAAAATTAATTAAAGATAATGAGCAAGATCAGCTTCATAAAAGAAAGGAAGATAAAGACCTGGTCAAAAAACTTGTTGATATTTATGATCAAAAACATGTCTCTGAAGCGCTTCGTGCTATTAGTCACAGTGAATGGACTCGTGAAACCCTAAATCGCTGGCTGAACGGGAAAATGCCACAAAAGCCATTGACCGATCTGGAAGTAAAAATGCTTAACAGTTTGCTCCCACCCCCCCCAGCCCATCATCCTGACTATTCGTTCCAGTTTATCGATCTATTTGCTGGTATAGGCGGGATAAGAAAAGGATTTGAAGATATTGGCGGGCAATGTGTTTTTACCAGTGAATGGGACAAAAATGCAGCCAGAACTTACAAAGCGAATTGGTACTGTGACCCCAAAAGTCATATTTTTAACTCTGATATCAGAGACATTACACTGAGCAATGCTTCTTCAGTTAGTGAAAAAGAAGCATATGAAAACATAGATAGAGAAATCCCAGACCATGATGTATTGCTGGCGGGTTTCCCTTGCCAGCCTTTTTCGCTTGCTGGTGTATCAAAGAAAAACGCTTTAGGCCGTGCCCATGGATTTGAATGTGACACACAAGGGACTTTATTTTTTGATGTTGCAAGAATTATTGCGGCCAAAAAACCCCCTATTTTCTTATTAGAAAATGTGAAAAACCTGAAAAGCCATGATAAGGGAAAAACATTTCGGGTCATCATGCAAACACTGGATGAACTGGGATATGTGGTTGCTGACGCTGAACATTCAGGAGCGAATGATCCTAAAGTTATTGATGGTAAGAACTTCTTACCCCAACATAGAGAACGCATTGTTCTTGTGGGATTTAGACGTGATCTCAACATTCACAAAGGATTTTCTCTGAAAGAAATTAACCAATTCTTTCCAGATAAAAAATTAACTATCAAAGAATTACTCGACGATAATGTTGATAAAAAATATATCCTTACTCCTACTTTGTGGAAATATTTATATAATTACGCAAAAAAACATCAGGCCAAGGGAAATGGATTTGGGTTTGGCTTGGTATCACCTGGTAATCCAGATAGTGTCGCCCGTACTTTGTCAGCCCGTTACCACAAAGATGGCTCAGAAATACTGATAGACCGCGGATGGGATCGGGAGCTAGGAGAAGAAGATTTCGATAATGAAAAAAATCTGGAAAATAGGCCAAGAAGGTTAACTCCTCGTGAATGTGCTCGCTTAATGGGATTCGAGTCTCCTGGTGAAAAATCATTCTGTATTCCTGTATCAGATACCCAGGCATATCGGCAGTTTGGGAATTCGGTCGTTGTTCCTGTTTTTTCAGCCGTTGCAAAACTGCTAAAGCCTTATATTGCGAATGCAATTAAGTCAAAAAACAGCAAAAAAGTCGCGTAAGGTATAAAAATGGCTGATGTTCATAACCCTGCGATTCGTAGTAAAAATATGAAGGCGATTCGCAACTGTGATACAGCCATTGAAGTTAAACTGGAAAAAATCCTTGAGGACTTAGGCTTAAAGTTTCGAAAACAGGTAAAGGATTTACCTGGAAGGCCTGACTTTGTTATTGATGAGTATAAAAAAATTATCTTTACGCATGGATGTTTTTGGCATCATCATGAATGTTATCTTTTCAAAATCCCAGCAACGAGAACTGAATTTTGGATGGGGAAAATTGGAAAAAATGTTACCAGAGATAATAATATCCACAAAGAACTCAAGAATGAAAACTGGCATATTATGACTATTTGGGAATGTGCTATAAAAGGTAAACACAGACTGTCTATTCAAGATCTCTCAGAAAGGATAGAAGAGTGGGTTTGTGCTGGAAGTAGCTCAGTAGAAATCGATACTAAAGGGATACATAATAAAAATGCTTGAAAAATTATCTAACCATTTTGAAGTCGCTGTTGCTAAATACCTTTCTGCTGTCGATGTTGACTCTAAAAAATCTAATCAGCACGAAATTGGTGGGTTAGTAAAAGCAGGGTTTGCCAGGTACCTTCCCGTTCCCCAAAATGGTGAAAAGATATTATTTAATGCCAACCTTATTTATATATCAGGTGAAGAAATCGATCCTATTTCTTACGAGGATACGCTGACATGGTATGATACTCGCCATAATCAAAAGAATAGAAAACCAGAATATAGAATGTATTATAAAACCAATCCCGTATCTTCAATGATGAATGAAGGGGACTTCTTTCTTATTATCAAAAAAATTAACGGAGATTTGTTAATAATTATTACTCCGTCAGGTTCTGCTATAGAATTCCAGCTAAAAACTTTATTTGGAATTAATAATATTAGTAGTGAATTTTCTCAATCGTCTATCGAAGGCAAGTCTCTTATTCTTCCAGTAAGAATGCTATTTGAAGATTTGGGAATAGAGCTTGAAGAGTCAGAAAGCAAGAATGATAACTTACTCGAAATATTGCTGAGGCGTTTTCCTAATGGCTTTCCAAAATCAAAAGAATTCTCTTCTTTTGCAAGGGAGCAAACGCCAGGAGAACCATTATATGGACCTGATGAAACCTTAATGTTATGGCTGGAGCAAGAAGAAAAATTGTTCAGAACATACGAACGTTTTGAGGTAGCTAAAAAACTTGCTCAGGGGTTTGGTGAAAATGGCGATAATGTTGATGATTTTATTGATTTTTCCCTAAGTGTACAAAATAGACGCAAGTCCCGTGTTGGCTTTGCGTTTGAAAACCATTTGAACTATTTATTTAGTCTGCATGGGTTAAAATTTCAGCAAGGTTCGTCAAAAAATACGACTGAAAATAAATCTAAACCAGACTTTCTCTTTCCTGATTTTTCTGCTTACCATGATCCACTTTTCCCTCAGGAAAAACTAAGACTGCTTGGCGCTAAAACAACATGCAAGGATAGATGGAGACAAGTTCTGGCCGAAGGGGATAAGATCGGACGTAAGCATCTAATTACTATACAACCAGGAATTAGTGAGCAACAGTTGACAGAAATGAAGAATAAATCACTTCAGTTAGTTGTTCCTTATTCTGTTCAGTCAGTATATCCAGTGTCATTCATTAGCGATTTGCAAAGTGTTGTAGATTTCATTGCTGAAGTAAAAAACATTCAAGCAATGAATTGAAATAATAACCATCCTGTAAGGCTACATTAAAAGTAGCCTTATAGTTCTTCGATATTCCTATCACCTCTAAGAATTCAGCACAAATTTCTCGATCGCATAAGCGACGCCGTCTTCCGTATTGGTTCTAGTGACAAACTGGCTGGCTTCTTTCACTTCGTCGATGGCATTGCCCATCGCGACGCCGATACCCGCATAGCGAATCATCGCCAGATCGTTCTGCTGGTCGCCCAGCGTCATGACGCTTTCGCGTGGAATGCCGAGGTGCTCCGCCAGCATCTTCACGCCTTCGCCTTTGTTGACGCGCTTATCCAAAATTTCCAGATAGTATTCGGCGCTCTTCATGATGGTGTAGCGTTCAAAGGCTTCCGGTGGAATCTGGCTGATGGCGCGATCCAATATCTCTGGTTCATCAATCATCATCACTTTCGGGAACGTCAGGCTGCGATCCATTTCCTCAACCGCACGGTACTTCAACGGCATCCCGGTCAGGTGAGATTCATGAATGGTGTAAGGGCTGATGTCTTTATTGGCGGTATAGACGAAATTGAAGTCCAACGCGTGGAAATGGACGCCGAGTTTGCAAGCCAGCGCTTCGAAATAGAGATAATCGTCGAAGCTCAACGCGGTTTGCGCTACGCAGTCACCGTTGACCGTACGCTGCACCAGCGCACCGTTGTTGGTGATGCAATAACAGCCTTCCTGCTGTAAATCCAGCTCCATCAAATAACGCTCAACGCCGATGTAAGGGCGGCCGGTAGCCAGCACCACCTGCACGCCTTTCTCTCTGGCAGCGGCAATCGCGACTTTTACCGCAGGTGAAATTTGATTTTGGGGCGTCAGCAACGTCCCGTCCATATCAATAGCGATCAGTTTTACAGACATAGTTTTTCCAGCATCAAGTTATCTGTTTTCATGCTAACGCGATTCAGCGATGAAGTCGTTAGTGAAATACGGCAGGGTGACAGGCGTATGACGCACAACGTAAAAAGCCGTGCGGTTACGCACGGCTATATGGCAAACATGTTCTGCAATCGCCGTTATAGCTCGGCACCGTTGCTGGAGATCACTGTCTTATACCAGTCAAAGCTCTTTTTCTTCGAGCGCTTGAACGTACCGGTGCCATCGTCGTGTTTATCCACGTAAATGAAACCATAGCGTTTGCTGTACTGACCGGTGGTGAACGACACACAGTCAATGCAGCCCCACGGGGTATAGCCCATCAGCTCCACGCCATCTTCCACGACGGCTTTTTTCATCTGCTCGATATGCGCTTTGAGATATTCGATGCGGTAATCGTCGTTAATGCTGCCATCGGCTTCCACCTTGTCCACCGCGCCAAAGCCGTTTTCAACGATGAACATTGGTTTCTGATAACGCTCGTAGAAGCTGTTCAGCGTATAGCGCAGACCAACCGGGTCGATCTGCCAGCCCCACTCCGATGCCTTCACATGCGGGTTTTTCACGCCACCGTCAAAGCCCGTGATCGCATCTTCTTTTTTCTGGCCTTTTGCCGCCAGCTGTACCGCGCTGCTCATGTAGTAGCTGAAGCCCAGATAATCCGTGCAGCCTTCACGCAGCGTCTGTTCATCTTCCGGCTGCATGTCAATCTGGTAGCCTTTGCGCGCCCACTCTTTCAGGATGTAAGACGGGTAATAACCGCGCAGTTGCACATCACCAAACAGGTGGCGTTCACGCATCGCTTCCTGTGCAAACATCACGTCATCCGGGTGGCATGACCACGGATAGATCGGTACCAGCGCCAGCATGCAGCCAATTTTGAAGTTCGGGTTAATCTCATGACCCAGCTTCACCACTTTCGCACTGGCGACAAACTGATGGTGCAGCGTTTGGTACATCGCCTGCTCCGGCTTGTCGTGATCGGTAAAAATCACGCCGGAACAGCAGTAGCCAAACAGCGGATACTGCCAGTTACGCTGGTTGTTGATCTCATTGAAGGTCATCCAGTATTTCACTTTGGCCTGGTAACGCTTCATGACCACTTCGCTGTAACGCACAAAGCAATCCACCACTTTACGGTTCAGCCAGCCGCCGTACTGCTTAACCAGATGATGCGGCATCTCGAAGTGGGACAGCGTAATCACGGGCTCGATGTTGTATTTCAGCAGTTCATCGAACAGGTCGTCATAGAATTGCAGACCCGCTTCATTCGGCTCCAGCTCATCGCCATTGGGGAAAATACGTGTCCAGGCAATCGAGGTACGGAAGCATTTGAAGCCCATTTCGGCGAACAGGGCAACGTCCTGCTTATAGTGGGAATAGAACTCCACCGCCTGATGATTCGGATAACTGACACTAGGCTGTACGCCATCGGTAATCACACGATCAACGCCGTGGGCGCCGCCGGACAGGACATCGCAGATGCTGACGCCTTTGCCGCCTTGATCCCAACCACCTTCAACTTGATGCGCCGCAACCGCGCCGCCCCACAGAAAGTCTTTCGGTAATTGTTCAGCAGACATCTTGTTTCCTTTTCGTTAGTTCAGATTTACATGTTATTAATTTATAAACGGTTTAATGAATAGACTGTTTAATAAATAGACTGCTTCAGGGTGGCGATTTCCCGATGCAGTTGAATCAGCTCCTCCACCAATTCACGGCATAGCATGGCGTTCATCAGGTGATCTTGCGCGTGAACCAGAATCAGGTTGACCGGGATTTTCCCGCTGCCCTCATCGGCACCAATCAAGGCCGTCTGGATTTGATGGGCTTTGCGCGCCGCAACGGAAGCCGTGTTCAACAGTTCTTCAGCCTTGTTCCAATCATATTTTCTGGCGGCGCTCAGCGCCTCCATTGAGCTGGAGCGTGCCTCTCCCGCATAGATAATCAGTTCCATGACTGTCGTTTCATCAAGCATGGTTTTATCGCGCATCACTCACGGCCTCCTCTGCTGTACCCACTTCTTGTTCGATCAACTGACGTTCATACATTTTGAAGAAGGGGTAATAGATTAGGAACGAAACAACAATCAGTACCCACCAGCACTACCGCACGCCAGTCCCACCCCGTAGACCAGGCTGCGCCAATCGGGCCCGGCGTTGTCCAGGGCGCAAGAGAAATGACGCGATGCACTAAATCGGTTTTTAACGCGATATAGGCAAGGGTGGCATTCACCAACGGCGCAGTAATAAACGGGATGAACAGCAGCGGGTTCATCACAACGGGTGAACCAAAAATCACCGGTTCGTTGATGTTGAACATGCTCGGCACCACGGCCAGTTTGCCGATGGAGCGCAGGTGAGCAGAACGGCTGCGCAGATAGAGAAAGACCAGCCCCATGGTCGCTCCCGAGCCGCCTATCGTGATGAAAAACTGCCAGAAGGGTTCAATAAAGATTTTGGTGATCGGTGCGCCCGCGTTAAACGCTTCCTGATTGATTCCTAAATTGGTCAGCCAGAATGCCTGCAAAATGCCGCCGACAATAACAGCGCCGTGAATCCCGGCAAACCACAGCAGGTGACAGAGCAGCACCGCGATCAGAATGGCGGGTAATGAGTCAGATGCCGAAATAATCGGCGCAAAGACAGCCATGATCGCCTGCGGTAGCAGCATGCCGAACTGGCTCTGCATAAACAGGCTAAGCGGGAAAAGCGTCAGGAAGATAGCAAGAATCGGGATCAGCAGATCGAAAGACTGGCGGATTTTCGGTGGTACTTGTTCCGGCAGGCGGATGCCAATATTGTGCTTCTGCAAAAAATGCATCAGCTCCGTCGAATAGATCGCCACGATAATCGCGGTGAAAATCCCCTCGCCGCCCAGCGATCCAACTGGCAGGCTTTTGTCGATTTGCGGCGCCGCCACGACCATAAACGACATCAGCGCCAGGCTGGCCGCCATGAAACCGTTCATTTTATAGCTCTGCGCCAGGTTATAAGCGATGGAGCTGGTGATATACACCGCCATAATGCCCATCGTCATATTGTAGGGCATCATGATCTGTTCGCCGTGGCGTTCCACCATCCCCAGCCACCACTGCGCAAACGCCCATTCACTGTTCGGGCTAAAAGGCGGATGAGCAAATAACATCATAAAAGAGCCGACAATTAAGAAAGGCATGGAGGCAATGAATCCATCCTTAATTGCCACAACATGACGCTGGCTGGAAAGTTTCGCCGCAATCGGGCTAATACGGTTTTCGATAACGCTGAATAATGACTCAGTGAATTTACTCATTATTCCTCCCGTTACATTACGCGATCATCGCCAGGGCATCGTTAAGGACTTTCTCCCCATTCATCATGCCGTAATCAACCATATTAATAACCGCAATCGGCTTCGCTTTTTCGTCAGCTATTGCTTTGAATTCAGGAAGTTTATACTTAATCTGCGGACCAAGAAGGCAGCAATCATATTGCTCAATGAGTTCATTAAACTCTTCAAAACCTACGGCTTTTATCTCAACAGCGATCGCTTTTTGCTCGGCGACCTTTTCCATTCGCTGTACCAGCATGCTGGTAGACATTCCTGCTGCGCAACAGAGTAAAATCTTATTCATACTGCACCTCACCGTCCGTTTTTTTATTATTCAAGCAAGACGAAAAATAATATGCAACCGGTTTCATATTGTTTTTACTGTTTTTTGAAGGCGATCATAAATAGCGCAAGTGGAGAATATTTTTATCCCTACATTCGCCATTGATGATAAAAAAGGAGGATTTTTCCCTATAATGACGGCATCAAGCTGCGCAAAAGGAGAACGGGAAAGTACGATGGTAACCATGCTCGATGTAGCGAAAAAAGCCGGTGTCTCCAAGGCCACCGTATCACGCGTGCTGACGGGAAATAACTACGTCAGTAAAACCACGCGGGATCGGGTATTCCGGGCGATCGAAGAGATTGGCTACCGGCCCAACCTGCTGGCGCGCCAGCTCGCCACGAGCAAATCGCAAATCATTGGTTTGGTCGTGACCAACACGCTATACAGCGGCCCCTATTTCAGTGAATTGCTGTTCCAAACGGCGACGATGACGGAAAAATACGGGCGGCAGCTCATCATGGCGGACGGCAAACACAGCGCCGAAGAAGAACGGGAAGCGATTCAGTTTCTGCTCGATTTACGCTGCGATGCCGTCATTATCTATCCGCGCTTTCTTTCTATCGATGCACTGGAAAGCATCATCGAACAGCATGAACAGCCGATCATGGTCGTCAACCGTACGCTGCATCGGCACGGTGACAACAGTATCTGCGCCGACCACCAACAACACGGCCATAATGCCGTCAACTACCTGATTGCGCAGGGTCACCGTGATATTGCGTTTATCTGCGGATCGGCGAATTCTCCCACTGGCGCGAGCCGACTAGCGGGCTACCGGCAAGCGCTGGAGGAAAATGGGATTCCCTATAGCGACAAGCGGGTTGCACCCGGCGACTGGACCCATGATAGCGGCTATACGGCAGCAAAAATCCTGCTGCAACAGGCGGCCACCTTCAGTGCACTGGTCGCCAGCAATGACGATATGGCGATTGGCGCGGCAAAAGCGTTGCGCGAACACGGCCTGACGATTCCGCAGGACGTTTCGCTGTTGGGGTTCGACGATTTGCCGATGGCCTCATGGTTCTACCCGCCGCTCACTACCGTGCACGTCCCCGTCGCAGAGATGATTAACTATACCCTTGAGAAGCTGCTGTGTCGGCTGGAAGGTGAAACCATCCTGCCTGCGCCAGACTTCAAAGGCGAATTGATTATCCGCGACTCCATCAGCAAAGGCCCCGCCGCTTAACCCATCGCTCACTCGGTTTTATTCTCACTATCGGCCTGCTGATCTGGCAATCCGGCCAGCAGCAAAAGAGCATCGCACAGCAGTATCTTGAGCAAACGGCGTATACCAACAGCTACCTGATTCAGCAAAAACTGGATGTCGCACTCCATGCAGCGCGCAATCTGGTGCAGAGCGTTGTCAGCCTGCAAGAAGCAGGCAACGCCGATCGGAAAACCGCAGAAACACTGCTGAAGAATGCGCTGAAGAGCCACCCTGATTTCCTTTCGATGTCGCTGGCATGGGAACCAGATGCGTTCGACGGCAAAGATCGAGAGTACGCTGGCCAGCCCGATCAGGATCCGCAAGGCCGCTTCGTCCGTTATGTCGACCGCGATACCGCAGGCAATGTTGCGCTGCATAATCTGGTGGATTATGAAACGCCCGGCAGCGGCGATTACTATCTACTGCCGAAGAAACTCCAGAAAGAAGTAATTCTGGAACCGTATAGCTACCCTTACAACGGCGTCGATGTCCTGCTGACCTCTATTGCCGTGCCCATCATCATCAACAACAAATTTTACGGCTCCGTTACCGCGGATTTCTCGCTGGATACGCTGCAACAGCTGACCAACAACATAAAACCCTATGAGGGAACGGGCTACGCCCAACTGCTGTCCCACACTGGCGCCTACATTTCTCACCCCGACAAAGCCCGGGTGACCAAAAAAATTGAAAACGACCCAACGCTGCTTGAGCATGTCACGACAGGGCAGCCTTATCAGATTGAACGTGACAATGCTGTGCTGAACACGCCAGCGTTTAACGTGTATGTGCCAGTCACCATCGGCAATACCGGCACGCCCTGGATACTCGGCCTGTCAGCTCCGGTCAATGTGGTGATGGCGAAAACGGTGCAGCAGCGGAACCTGGGGCTGCTGCTTATGGTGCTGAGTATCGTGGTGGTTTCCGGCGTACTGGGCATCATATTTAACCGCAAGGTCGCTCGTCCTATCGGTGGGGAACCTTCTCAGGCGGCACAGATCGCCCTGTCCGTCGCGCAAGGGGATTTAACGCAAACCATCCCCGTACAACCGAAGGACGACAGCAGTATTTTTTACGCCATGAACGCCATGCAGGCACAGTTGAGGGATATCGCCGAGCAGCTGATTAGCACCAGCGAATCCGTCAGCCACGGCGCGACGGAAATTGCGGCAGGCAACACCGATCTGGCTTCCCGTACCGAGCAACAGGCGGCGGCTCTGGAAGAAACTGCCGCCAGCATGGAGCAGATTACGGCGACGGTAAAACAGAATGCGGATAACGCCCATAACGCCACCACACTGGCGCAGAACGCGGCCCACATCGCTCAGAAAGGTGACAAGATAGTCGGTCAGGTTGTTCACATTATGAGTGAAATCGACGACAGTTCGAAGAAAATTGCCGACATTACCAGCATCATCAATGGTATCGCGTTCCAAACCAATATTCTGGCACTCAACGCGGCGGTGGAAGCCGCCAGAGCGGGCGAACAAGGGCGCGGTTTTGCCGTTGTTGCCAACGAGGTGCGTAACCTCGCGCAGCGCAGCGCCAGTGCCGTAAAAGATATCACCGCGCTGATTACGGAATCCGCCAGCCGCGTCGACAGCGGCGTCACGCTGGTTCAGAGCGCCGGTGAGACCATGCAGGACATGCTGCGTGCCGTCACGTCGGTAAAAGACATCATGGATGAGATCGTCTCCGCATCGGACGAACAATCGCGTGGGATCAGCCAGGTGACACAGGCCGTTCATGAGATGGACGGCGTCACCCAGCAGAACGCCGCACTGGTGCAGGAAGCCACGGCTGCGGCCGCGTCGCTGGAAGAACAGGCCAGACAGCTCGCCCAGACAGTGCTGGTCTTCAAGCTCTCGTAATCCTCCTTCTTCACCCACTCCCCACACGGGCCGGAAACGGCCCGTGCATTATTCCCAACGTGGGCAGCCGTCCTCGAACGAATGTGACGTTGGCTTCAGCTCCGGGCTGTTTTTCTCATCAAAATTTCCAATTGTCAGCGCAATGGTTGGCTCATCATCAATCGCTCCCAGCGTGCTGCCGCAGTGCGGGCAAAAAGCCCGGCTGGAGTAATCAGACGACCGATAGCGCGCGGGCTCTCCGCCTTCACCAATCCACTCAACCGCTGACCGGGGAAACTCAACCCACAGCAGCGTTGGCGCACCGGAATGCTGCTGGCAATAAGTACAGGAGCAGGCATGGGGATTGCCCGGTTCACCCGTGGCTCTGAACCGAATCTGCCCACATAAACACCCACCCAAATATGATTTGATCGTCACGCTACTCTCTCCCTATTCTGCCGAAAAGGCGGGTATCAATATTCGCCATAGATGATATAAGTAATATGCTAACCTTATGATCCCTTTGCCAGGGAGTGACGCCCAGTCCTTGCGCCAGCTCTCACGAGAATAAAATCTACAGACCCGTAAGCTGCAAATATATATGAAATTCATAAAATTACCGCTACTGGCGCAAATCTCATCAGCGCATTTGGTGAGTCACTTCCATATGATGGTGCTACCTGCACTTATTCCGCTGCTATCAGCCCAGCGCGATATCAGTTTTGTTGAACTTGGGTTTGCGCTTAGCGTATTCAACATCGTCTCCGCCTGTGTACAGACGCCGATTGGCTTTATGGTGGACCGCATCGGCGCGCGCCGCACATTAACCGCGGGCTTAGCGCTCGGAAGCCTCTGTTTTCTCTCGCTCGGTTTCTCAGGCAGCTATGTTTGGCTGGTCGCCGCGATGGGGCTGGCTGGCGTGGCAAACGCGGTTTATCACCCGGCGGATTACGCCTTACTGTCGCGCGGAATTGATGAAAAACGTATGGGCCGCGCCTTCTCGGTGCATACCTTCTCCGGCTTTCTGGGTACGGCCATTGCGCCCGGCATTTTGCTGTCCATCGCCGCCTTTTCCGGCATCAATAGCGCCTTTATCGTTTCCGGTATCATCGGCTTACTGACGATACCACTGCTTCTGACCGATCGCGATGAACCTAGCCGAGTGAAGCCTGCGGTGGCAAGCACCCAGCCTGGCAAAGTGCGTGCAGCTGTGTTCACACTGCCGATTCTGGCGCTGTTGATTCTGTTCCTGCTGCTGAATTTAAGTACGGGCTCGATTCAGAACTTCTCGGTTACCGCGTTAGTCACGGGCTACGATTTGTCGCTGTCACAGGCTAACGTAGCGCTGACTGCGTTCCTGTTCGCCAGCGCCTTTGGCGTATTGGCTGGCGGCTCACTGGCGGATAAAACCAGGCGTCATGGGCTGGTAGCGACAGCGGCGCTGGCCGTGACCGCCGTGCTGGTCAGTATTGTTGCCCTGTATTCCTTACCGACTCTCGTGCTGGTGCCGTTGCTGGCTGCTGCCGGTTTCCTCTCCGGTATGATCGCGCCCTCTCGGGATATGCTGGTGCGTGCCGCCTCACCGCCGGGCGCGGAAGGACGGGTATTTGGGATTGTTTCTACTGGCTTCAACATCGGCGGGGCGGCGGGGCCGGTGCTATTCGGCTGGCTGCTGGATCACGGTCACCCTCACGCCATTTTCTGGTCTGCCGTCATCTTTATGCTGATCACGGCGTTTATCACTCTGCTACAGGAAATGCGCAGCGCCAAACGGCGTGCGCCGGCCTGATGAAAAGATATAAAAAACGTAGGGAACGTTTTTCAACGTCGCTCGTGGCGGGCAGGAAGCTCGTCATAAAAAAAGGTTCATCGCGCTTTACCGGGGAACGCTGCTTTAATTTTCAGGAAGAAGTAGTCGTTATCCCGGTATCCATAAGCCATTCGCTTTAGTACCTTGATTTTGTTATTCATCCCCTCCAGCACACTCGTATTCAGACGATGTTCAGCACTGGCGATTATCCCGCTCACGTAGCCCTTGAGCTTATCTGCGAACTGCTGCAGCGCTTTTATATCGCTCTCCTGAGACTGCCTGTACCATTCATCCCAGCGATGCCGGGCCACCTCCTTATCCGGCGCATACCACAGCTCTTTCAGCGCAGTTTTCATCACGTACACGGTGTTCAGCGGCTGGTTGGCCTCCAGCAACTCTGCCAGCTTTACATCATGACCTGCTGGCAGATTTTCAGCGTTACGCAGCAACAGCCAGCGGCTGCGCTTGATAACCTTCCGGGCTTTCGCGTTGTCACGTAGCTGATTCGCCTGGTCAACCCGCACCCTGTCGATGACCTCGCGACCGAACTTCGCCACCACGTGGAACAAATCATAGACCACTTCCGCCTGTGGGCATTGCTCCCTGACTTCAAGGTCCAGCGCCGTGTTCATGTCCATTGCGACAGACTCGATAGCCGCGCAGCCTTCCGGTCCCAGCCAGGTGAAGAACGGGCGGAAGGCCGCGCGGCTGCGACCTTCCCCGACCCACAGCACCTGCTGCGTATCAGCGTCCACGACCACAGTGGCATAGCGATGGCCTTTAAACAGGGCGAACTCATCCATTATCAGGCGGCGAAGTGTATGTCGCTCTGGCTCCTGCAATTCCCGACGCAAACGGCGGAGGTCGATATTCTTGATGGTGTGCCAGTGCAGGCCTGTCAGCTGTGCTACGTGCTTCACGGGGAGTAGACGGCTAAGAGACTCAACCCAGACGGATAATGTAGAGGTGTAACGCTGCCTCTCAGGCAACCAGGAGATACGTTCGGTGGCAACACCGCAGCAGGCGCAGCGAAGACGACGAACAGGAACCAGAAGGGTGACGCGCCAGTGCAGCAAATCCCGCTCACGAACCTGACGTACAGAGACATCATGAACGGCACAGTCTCTTCGGCCACATCGGCGGCACTGGGGTGCAAAACGGGGGTCTGGGCGAAGCGTAATAAGCAGCGCATCAGATGAGGAATGGGAAAAGGAGTCAACGGTAAAGCCTTCCCAGAAAAGGGAAGAGAGGTTAGCATTCATGGCAGACGGCGGTTGAGTGGTCGGTTAGTGTTTTGGCGAATACAAAACTAACCACTTTTACCGCCGTTTTCTATTGGTTCACGCTTAAGCGCGATGAACCTAAAAAAAGCCAGCTTCGCAGGGAGCTGGCTCAGGTTGCTGATAAACCGATCGAGCGGTGATAATGGATAGATCGTAAAGACGCTGTAAACACATCCCTGTGCGCTCGGATTGCGCAGATATGAATCTCATCCCTGAGATTCACCCTTACAGGGCCGTCGCAAGCGACGTTCAAAAGCGCTCCTGACGCTTTTGTCCATGGCGCAAACGCTTTACTCTTCTATTCCATTATCACCGTTTTCACTCTTCAGAAAGACTTATCAACGGTCAGAATTTATCTAAATCAGATATCGATATTCATCGCTTTCAGGGCGTTCTCTTCGATAAACGCACGGCGCGGTTCAACGGCATCCCCCATCAGGGTCGTGAACAGCTCATCAGCGGCAATAGCGTCTTTCACCGTCACGCGCAGCATGCGGCGGCTGGTCGGATCCATCGTGGTTTCCCACAATTGTTCCGGGTTCATTTCACCCAGACCTTTATAACGCTGTACGGTCAGACCACGGCGGGACTCTTTCACCAGCCACTCCAGCGCCTGCTCAAAGCTGGCAACCGGTTGACGACGCTCACCACGTTCGATGTACGCATCTTCTTCGATTAGGCCGCGCAGTTTTTCACCCAGCTGATTCAATTTGCGATATTCGCTACCCGCGACGAAGCCTGCGCCCAGCGGATAATCGGTATCCACACCGTGCGTACGTACACGCAGCGCCGGTTCAAATACGCTACGTTCTTCATCATGGTGAATGACAAAGCTGTAGGTGCTGCCGTGCACTTCGTTTTCGTTCAGGCTGCTAACCAGCGATTCCGCCCACGCCTGCACCTTTTCACGCTCGCTCAAATCCGCTTCGGACAGCGTCGGTTGATAGATCAGACGGTTCAGTAATGCACGTGGGAAGCGGCGCTCCATACGACCGATCAGCTTCTGTACGGCATAATGTTCAGAAACCAGCTTCTCCAGCGGTTCCCCCGCCAGCGCAGGAGCCTGTGCATTGGTGTGCAGCGTCGCGCCGTCCAGTGCCAGCATGATCTGGTACTGATCCATCGCTTCATCATCTTTGATGTACTGTTCCTGCTTACCTTTTTTCACCTTGTACAGCGGCGGCTGCGCAATATAAACGTGGCCACGCTCAACAATTTCAGGCAGTTGACGGTAGAAGAAGGTCAACAGCAGGGTACGGATGTGCGAACCATCCACGTCAGCATCGGTCATGATGATGATGTTGTGGTAGCGCAGTTTGTCCGGGTTGTACTCATCGCGGCCAATACCGCAGCCCAGCGCGGTGATCAGCGTCGCCACTTCCTGCGAGGACAGCATCTTGTCAAAGCGCGCTTTCTCAACGTTCAGGATTTTACCCTTCAACGGCAGAATCGCCTGATTCTTACGGTTACGCCCCTGCTTGGCAGAGCCGCCCGCTGAGTCCCCTTCCACCAGGTACAGTTCAGACAGCGCCGGATCACGTTCCTGACAGTCCGCCAGTTTGCCCGGCAGGCCAGCCAAATCGAGCGCACCTTTACGGCGTGTCATATCACGGGCTTTACGCGCCGCTTCGCGAGCACGTGCAGCATCAATAATTTTGCCGACCACGATTTTGGCGTCTGACGGGTTTTCCATCAGATAATCCACCAGCTTCTCGTTCATCAGGGATTCAACAGCGGTTTTCACTTCGGAAGAAACCAGCTTGTCTTTGGTCTGCGAGGAGAATTTCGGATCCGGCACTTTCACGGAAACCACGGCAATCAGCCCTTCACGCGCATCGTCACCGGTGGCGCTGACTTTGGCTTTCTTGCTGTAGCCTTCTTTATCCATGTAAGTATTCAGCGTACGGGTCATCGCGGCACGGAAGCCGGCCAGGTGCGTACCACCGTCACGCTGTGGAATGTTGTTGGTAAAGCAGTAAATGTTTTCCTGGAAACCATCGTTCCACTGCAATGCCACTTCCACGCCGATGTCATCTTTCACCGTCGAAAAATAAAACACATTCGGGTGAATTGGCGTTTTGTTGCGGTTAAGGTAATCAACGAAGGCCTTGATACCACCGTCATAATGGTAGTGATCGGCTTTATCTTTCTCACGCTCGTCGATCAAGCGAATGGAAACACCGGAGTTCAGGAACGACAGCTCGCGCAGACGCTTAGCCAGAATTTCATACTCGAACTCCACCACGTTGGTGAACGTCTCATGGCTCGGCCAGAAGCGTACCGTGGTACCGGTTCTGTTGGTGTCGCCCGTCACGGCCAGCGGTGCCTGTGGCACGCCGTGTTTATAGGTCTGCTCGTGAAGTTTTCCATCGCGGTGAATAACCAGTGTCAGTTTTTCTGACAGGGCGTTAACCACGGAAACCCCTACGCCGTGCAAGCCGCCGGAGACTTTATACGAGTTATCATCAAACTTACCGCCAGCGTGCAGCACGGTCATGATCACTTCAGCCGCAGACACGCCCTCTTCCGGGTGAATCCCCGTCGGAATACCACGACCATCATCCTGCACCGATACCGAGTTATCGGCATGGATGGTGATGATAATGTCTTTACAATAGCCAGCGAGCGCTTCGTCGATAGCGTTGTCCACAACCTCGAATACCATGTGATGCAGGCCGGTACCGTCGTCCGTATCGCCGATATACATACCTGGGCGTTTACGTACCGCATCCAGCCCTTTCAATACCTTGATACTTGAGGAGTCATAAGAATTCGACATCAACGTTTCTCGCTCATTTTAGTCCTGTGATTGAACCGTTATTTTACCCTGTTCCACGCGGAACATCTTGCCCTTTTCACCAACCATGTCTTCTATCTGCTCAGCGCTGACCGCGCTGACAAAAACCTGTGCATGGGTGGCTTTCAACCGTTCAGCCAGCAAACGGCGGCGGGTACTATCCAGTTCGGAAGCAAAATCATCAATCAGATACAGACAGCGGAGTCCGTTCTGACGGGTAAGAAATTCACCCTGAGCCAGCCTCAGCGCACACATCAGCAGCTTGAGCTGACCACGGGACAGCATATCCTCGACCGCCACGCCGCTGGCGCGGATGCGGAAGTCGGCTTTATGCGGCCCCAGCGCCGTATAACCTAACATACGGTCGCGTTCGAACTGCCGTTCCAGCAGTTCTGCATACTCACTTTCTTTATCCCAGCCGCGCTGGAAAGAGAAACTGAGAGAAAATTCAGGCAGAAATTGCGTACAGGTCGTGGCGATATCATTGGCAATCGCCGCACTGTATTGTGCGCGCCACTCGCTGATACGTTCCGCCAGTGGCACCAGTTCCTGATCCCAGGCTCTGAGCTGCCCATAGTGACTCACCTGACGCAGCGCCGCATTACGCTGGCGCAACAAACGCTTCATGTTGCTCCAGGCCGCGAAAAAACCGGGTTCGTTATGGAAACACCCCCAGTCGAGAAAGGCGCGACGAAACTTCGGCCCACCGTTGAGCAGGGTAAATCCTTCCGGGGTGATCAGCTGTATCGGCAGCAGTTGCGCCAGTTCAGCGACTTTATGGCCGTCGCTGCCGTCAATCCGCACCTTACTGTCGCCCTGACGGTTTTTGCTTAACCCTACGGATCGCTCCGTTTCTGTGCCATCAATACGGCCATGCAGCACAAACTCAGGCTGGTCATGACGGATGACACGCCCCGCCTGAATGCTACGAAACGCCCGTCCGTGCCCTAGCGTATAAATCGCTTCCAGTACGCTGGTTTTACCGCTGCCGTTGGCACCCACTAAAAAGTTAAAGCCGGGAACCAGCGCCAGATCGGCCGCCTCGATATTGCGGAAATCTTTGATGAGAAGACGAGTGAGAGCCATGTTGCAGTTATCTTAATGATGAAAGGGCAAGTAAACTTGCCCAATAATTCTACAACCGCATTGGCATAACGACATAGGCCGCCGCCCGGCTGGCGCTATCTTCGATCTGCACGCTGGAAACGGAATCGGTCAGCAGCAAACGTACACCTTCGCACTTCAGCGCGTTCAGCACATCCAGTACGTAGCTGACGTTAAAGCCAATTTCCATCTCGGTGCCGTCGTACTGCACATCCAGAATCTCTTCCGCTTCTTCCTGCTCTGGGTTGTTGGCAGTAATTTTGAGCTGATTCTGAATCAGGTGCAGGCGTACGCCGCGGAATTTCTCATTCGATAAAATCGCCGCACGAGAGAAGGCCTGTTTGAGCAAATCACAGCTGGCTTCCAACGTTTTATCCGGGTTCTTCGGCAATACGCGGCGATAATCAGGGAAACGCCCATCGACCAGCTTCGACGTAAAAATGAAGTCGCCGACATGCGCGCGAATATTGTTGCTACCGATTTGCAGCTGTAACGGTGTATCGCCGCCATCCAGCAAACGCACCAGCTCCATCACACCTTTACGCGGCACGATCACCGAATGTGATGGCAAAGATTGACCAACTGGCATGGAACAGACCGCCAGACGGTGACCATCAGTCGCGACCGTGCGCAGCTCTTCACCTTCGGTTTCAAACAACATACCGTTGAGGTAGTAGCGAACATCCTGATGCGCCATCGAAAACTGTGTCGCTTCGATCAAACGCTTCATCGTCGCCTGCGGCAGAGAAAATTCAACGTCGCTCTGCCAGTCATCCAGATTAGGGAAATCCGCCGCGGGTAGCGTAGACAGCGAGAAACGGCTGCGGCCAGAACGCACCAGCATGCGATCGCCATCCAGCATGATGGTGATTTCCGCGCCTTCCGGCAGCCCCCGGCAAATATCGAACAGCTTGCGGGCTGGGACGGTCGTGGCACCCGGCTCATGCGGCTGCGTCAGCGCCACTTTCGCCACCATCTCCATTTCCAGATCGGTACCAGTCAGCGACAGTGCGTCTTCCGTCACCTGAATCAGCAGGTTGCCCAGAATCGGTAAAGTCGGTCGGCCGCCCAGCGGGCTGCTAACCTGTTGTAATGGCTTTAACAGACGTTCGCGTTCAACAATAAATTTCATAGTGTTATGACGATAGAGTTCTGATTAAATTGGAAAAATCTTCTTTGATGTCGTGGCTTTCTTCACGCAACTGCTCAATCTTGCGGCAGGCATGCAACACCGTCGTATGGTCACGCCCGCCAAAGGCATCGCCGATTTCCGGCAGGCTGTGATTCGTCAGTTCTTTCGCCAACGCCATCGCCATCTGGCGCGGACGCGCCACCGAGCGGGAACGACGTTTAGACAGCAGGTCGGCTACTTTGATTTTATAGTATTCCGCCACCGTCTTTTGAATATTGTCGATAGTAACCAGTTTTTCCTGCAACGCCAGCAAATCGCGCAGCGCTTCACGCACAAAATCAATGGTGATGGAGCGGCCGGTAAAATTGGCGTTAGCGATAACACGGTTCAGTGCGCCTTCCAGCTCACGCACATTCGAACGCAGGCGCTTGGCAATAAAGAACGCAACTTCACCAGGCAGGCGAATGTCATTTTCATCTGCCTTTTTCATCAGGATCGCCACGCGGGTTTCCAGCTCTGGCGGTTCAATCGCGACCGTTAAGCCCCAGCCGAAGCGGGATTTCAGGCGATCTTCCACGCCGTTGATCTCTTTCGGGTAGCGGTCAGACGTCAGAATAATTTGCTGGTTGCCTTCCAGCAGCGCGTTGAAGGTATGGAAGAACTCTTCCTGCGAACGCTCTTTATTCGCAAAAAATTGAATATCATCGATGAGCAGCGCATCAACAGAACGGTAGTAGCGTTTGAACTCTTCAATCGCGTTGTTCTGCAACGCTTTCACCATATCCTGCACGAAGCGCTCGGAGTGCATGTAGACCACTTTCGCGTTGGGTTTGCGGGCAATGATGCCATTTCCCACCGCGTGCAACAGGTGCGTTTTACCCAAACCTGTGCCGCCATAAAGAAACAGCGGGTTATAGGCGCCACCGGGGTTATCGGCCACCTGACGCGCCGCCGCACGCGCTAACTGGTTCGATTTACCCTCAACGAAGTTATCAAACGTATGCTTGGGATTCACATTGGAACGGTAGGTATGCTCTGCCTGTGCCGGTGAGTTATCCCAGCTTGGACGTACCGGTGCCGAGCGTACCTGCTGCGCAGGCGCAGCACTGACCTGCTTGTGATGCGGCTGCGCATGCTGGCTGAGAGCCTGGACCAGCGGTTTACTCCCCACCTCAAAACGCAGCAAAGGTGCATCCATCCCGCAGAAATCATTCAGCAGGCCATTGATATTATTTAAGTATTTATCACGAACCCAATCCAGCACAAAGCGATTGGGGGCGTAGAGCGCCAGAGTGTTATCACTCAGCTCCGCCTGCAACGGGCGTATCCACATACTGAATTCTGTGGCAGGTAACTCATCCTGCAAACGGGCAAGACACTGCTGCCAAAGCGAAAGCGACACGGCGGACTCCAC